>OZ241924.1:0-4800000 GCA_965203925.1 Bryobacterales bacterium | reverse complement strand
ATCCCCGTGAACGCGCCTCGAGGCAGGTCGCAGAACAAGCGCCTCCGCAGCCGCGGGGGCAAGAAGGGCGCAGATTTTCCGTCGCAGATGGTCCTAGACCAACCTGTCCACCGAGACGCACAGTGACCTGACGGGCCCGCAAGGCCGTCTTTCGGGCCGGAGCTGAGGCAGCCCCCGAACCGAA
Organism: Bryobacterales bacterium; assembly: GCA_965203925.1. GTDB lineage: Bacteria > Acidobacteriota > Terriglobia > Bryobacterales > UBA6623 > VXMF01. The sequence continues at coordinate 4,799,816 of OZ241924.1, read as the reverse complement.
GTCCGCACCAGATGGGCTGCCTGCCCACCGGCACGGATCCCCGCGGACCGCTGTTCGCCGTCGGGAAACCGGAGCAAATGGTCCAAGTGGCCTGTGCTAGCATTGCGAGTCAACATGGCTGCGAGCGCCGCGCGGGACCCCTACCGCCTCAATCCCGAGAATGTCGCCACGGCGCCAAGCGCACTTTCGGGAATAGTCCGGCTGATTGGTCCGGGCCTGATCCTTGCGAGCTCGATCGTGGGCTCTGGCGAGCTGATCGCCACCACCGTGCTGGGTGCCGAGAACGGCTACGTCCTGCTGTGGCTGATCATCCTTAGCTGCCTAGTGAAGACGGTCGTTCAGAACGAGCTGGGCCGCTACGCGATCGGCACGGGCCGGACCACGCTGGAGGCATTCAACGAGGTTCCCGGCCCGCGCTGGAGAGTGTCCTGGCTGGTGTGGATGTGGGCCGCGATGGTCACGTTCACGCTGTTCCAGGTCGGCGCGATGCTCGGAGGAATTGCGGAGATCCTGAACCGGACGATGCCGAGCGTTCCGATTACAGCCTTCGTCTGGATCCTGGCCGGGCTTACGGTGCTGCTGCTGATCGCTGGGAAATACGTGATCGTCGAGAAGGTCGCGATGGGCCTCGTGGTCAGCTTCACCGCGCTGACCGTCAGCTGTTGCTTCCTGCTGTTCAAGCTTCCGCAGTACTTTGATTGGGACGCAGTCGCGACCGGCCTGACATTCCGTCCGCCTGAAGGGGGGATGGCGACCGCTGTCGCGGCATTCGGGATCACCGGGGTCGGGGCCACCGAGCTGGTGATGTACCCCTACTGGTGCATCGAGAAGGGCTACGCGCAATACGCCGGCCGGAGGGAGGACTCAAGAGCGTGGACGGGTCGGGCCCTGGGCTGGATCCGCGTGATGGGGCACGACGTGATCTTCTCGATGGTGATTTACACGTTCGCCACGATCGCTTTCTACTTTCTCGGCGCCGGAGTCCTGAAGGGCATGGGCCTGGTGCCGGAGGGATCCGAGATGGTGCGCGTACTGTCCACCATCTACACCGAGACGCTCGGCGGCTGGTCGCTTGGGCTCTTCATGGTTGGAGCCTTCGCCGTCCTGTACTCGACGGTGTTCGCCTCCACCGCTGCGCACTGCCGGGTCTGGGCCGACTTTGTCGGGATGCTCGGTTTGTTCGACAGATCCGACTACACCAAGCGTCTCCGCGCGATCCGACTGTTCGTCGTGCTGTTGCTGACCGTTCCCTGCCTGTATTTCATGTGGATCCGGGAGCCGGTTCTCATGGTCAAGATAGGCGGCATCGCCCAAGCAATCATGCTGCCGGTGATTGGGGGCTTCGCCCTTTTCCTGCGCTACCGGCGCATGCCGACCAGCATCTTGCCCAAGGGCTGGGTGACCTTGCTGCTGTGGGTGTCGGCGGTGCTGATGGCGCTGCTAATGGGCTATTCCGCGATTGACCGGATGTTCTAGCCCCTGCCGTGGTCGCCGTCTCGGCGTGGCTCAGCATCGCCTTTCTGGCTACTGCAACCTGCTGCCAGTCACCCAGTGCCGAGCGCCATCTGGCCCGTTGCCAGCAGTGGGAGGGGGTTCCGTCAACAGGCGACCCGTACTACGCACGACCGCGGCACCAGAATCGGGGAAATGGAAAGGCACCCTCCCGACGGCACATGAAATGAGGGATGACTGGTGCACGGAAGTCGGCCCAACGGTCGCGCCCGACCGGTCAACCTCGGCCCCGGAGTGCACTTCGCCGCCTGAGTAGTCATGGCCAAAGTCATTGGCAGAATCTGTCTGTGGGGCGGATCCGCACTGGTGGTCGTACTGCTCTGCGGGACACTGCTGCAATGGGCGCTCTCGAGCGCCACCGCCCGAGAACTGGCCGCTCCGGGCATGAAGGTCGACGTGGGTGGCCAGCGGCTTCACCTCCGTTGCGAAGGGTCGGGCACCCCAACGGTCGTATTCGAGGCGGGACTTCCTGGCAGTTCCCTCACTTGGACGTCAGTCTCAGGCGAGGTCGCCAGCTTTGCCACCGCCTGTTCGTATGACCGGGCCGGCTACGCGTGGAGCGAGCCGTCTCCAGCACCTCGGTCCGCCGGCAACATCGTACGGGAGCTGCACCTGCTGCTGCGAAACAGCGGTATCGCCCCTCCGTTCGTCCTGGTCGGCCATTCCTTTGGGGGCTTGCTGATGCAGCTGTACGCCAGTCGACATCCCGACGAAGTCGCCGGTATGGTGCTGGTGGACTCTGCGCACCCAAGACTGGCTCATCAGTCGATCGACCTTGACAGGATTGCGTCGATCAGACGCACGGTGGCGATCTTGGCCCCAACGGGAATCCCCCGATTCTTGTTTCCGCTGCCCGCCGGAGACCCGGCCTCCCGGGAGGAATCTGTTCGTAGAGCCGAGAGGGCCCTCATGAAGACGACGAAGTCCCTGCGTACGGCAGCAGCGGAGATGGCGGCCCTTCGGACGAGCCTGCAAGAGGTCGCGGAAAGCCCCCCAAGCCTCGGCAACAAGCCCCTTTACGTACTGAGCGAGGGACGCAGGAGAGCGGGGTTTTGGTTGGAGCTCCAGGAAGACCTCGCTAGACTCTCGACAGCGAGCGAGTGGCGGATTGCCGACAGCGCCGGCCACTTCATCCACCACGATCAGCCGGAATTGGTCGTCGAGGCAGTCCGCACGGTAGTTCGCCAGTCCCGTCTTGGCGAGGCCGTGGATCCTGGGACAAGCCAATGAGGGGATCCTAGCGCGGCTGCCTCGGTTGCTGGTCAGCAGCAGGCTGGGCGTACCCTCGGTTGGCCTGATCTGCAGCGCACAGGTCGCAGGCGGTATCGATGGCCACCGTGCCAGTATGTGTGGGCGGAGGCCCAAGTGGTCCGTCACTGCGAACGAACAAGAAGCCGGTGGGTGGCACGGGCAGCGTACTACCGGCTCGCCCGGACGCTCGGCGCACTCGCCTGTTCAGTGCTCGGCCTTCCAGGCCAAGTCCTGGTCCTGGGATCGGTGACAGACAGGGACGGAGACCCGGTCGATGGGGTCCGCGTCGTCTTCGAGAGCCGCGAGAGCACCAATGTTGCAGTCGCGACTCAGTCAACCTCCAGGGGCACCTTCCGCATTACCCTTGATCGCGCTGGAGCATACCTGGTCAGAGTCACCCACGAAGGCTTCTTTCCGATCGAAGGCAAACCAGCCGACCTGGTCGAAGGCGTCAATCTCGTCAACGTGGAACTGGCCCGCAGCCTCGATGGCGGAACATCCGTCGATGTCTATGCGAACGAACAGCTGGTGGCTGAGCAGATGGCTCAGTCACAAGCCCTGACCGAGCGTGAAATCGACGCAATTCCCACCACGCGCTCAACCAAGCAGCGAATCCAAGGGGCCACCGCAGTCCTGCCCGGAGTCCTGAGGAGCCCGTACGGAGCCGTCCATTTTCACGGCAGCCCAGCCTACGAGACGAACTGGACGCTGGACGGATTCAGCCTCTCGGATCCAGCTTCGGGAGCACTCGAGATGGCGCTTGGAGTCGAGTCGGTCCAGTCGGTCGACCTTCTCGCAGGTCGCTACTCGGCGGAGTTCGGGAAGGGTACCGGCGGAGCGATGGTCCTCAGGACCCGCACAGGTCACGACGCGTTCTGGCACAGGTTCACGAACTTTGTCCCGGGCGTGGACTTCGAACGAGGATTGCGCTTTCGGGACTGGAGGCCGAGGCATAGTCTCTCCGGCCCACTGCTCGGGAACCGGGCCTGGGTGTTCAACGGCCTAGACGTGCTGTTTGAGGAAAACCTGGTGCGCGAATTGCCCGTCGGAGAGGACCGGAATCGCTCTTGGTCGGTCAGCAACAGCCTCCGCGCGCAGGTGAGGCTGGGGGCCTCGCACACGCTGAGCTCCGGCATCGTCGTGGACCACCTAGACGCGCCGAAGTCTGGCCTGTCGCCCCTCGATCCAATGGCGACCACGTTAGACAAGCGAGCGGGAAGGTTCTTCTTCAACGTCAAGGATCAGGTCGCGCTGTCCACAGAGAGCGTTCTGGACTTCGGAGTGGCCGCCTATCGGTCCGACTACCGGGGATTGCCACAGGGCAGCGATCCGTACAGGATCACCTCTTCCGGGCGCACGGGGAATTACCCCATCGCCACCCACCGGACCAGCAGCCGTTACGAGTTTCGGGCCAATCTCTTCTTGCTCAGGCAATGGTTCGGGCAGCATCAGCTCAAATCAGGTGTCAGCCTCAGCCATGCGGGGTACTTTCAGGACATCCGCAGGAGCCCGATCGAGTACTACCGGGCTGATGGAAGGCTGTCCAGCACGCTGTCATTCCTAGGGAGTGGCAGGTTCCGGGAGTCCAACTTGGAGGCCGGGGCCTACGCGCAGGACAGATGGGAACTGGGGCCGCGGCTTGTGGCGGAGTTCGGGGTGCGGTGGGACCGGGACCGGATCGTGGCGAAAGGAGCCGTTACTCCCAGGATCAGCTTGGCCTTCAAGCCCCCGGGGCTCGACAGGTCCCGGCTCGTGGCCGGGGCGGGCTGGATACCGGCCGCCACCAATTTCCGAATCTTCACCCGGCACCTCGACCAGTTGTCGGTCCTGAGGGACTACTTGCCCGATGGCGAAACGCCAACTGGACCGCCGGACATCCGACGGTTCTCGTTTGACAGGGCGCTGTTGGCGATCCCCACCACGCAGAACATGAGCATCGGCTGGCGACAGAGCTTGGCAGGGAGCACGGATCTGCAGTTCAACTACTTGCGGAAGAGGCTCAGGGACGGCTATGCCCACCTTCCAAGCTTTGCGGGCCCGTCCCGATACCCGCTATCCGGCGGCAGTGGCGACACCACTCAATTCCGGCTGGAGAATGTCCGCAGCGAGATCTACGACTCTGCCGAGATCGCCATGAGCACGCCCCTTCCGGGGTCCCACCGCTGGTTCGCGAGCTATACGTACTCGCGGTCCTGGTCTAACGCCGCGCTCGCTGCGGACACAAACAACACGATCTTCTCCACCGACATGGCAGGGCGCCTCTCTTGGGACGTCCCTCACCGGCTGGTTTCCTGGGCCTCGTTTCGGATCGGCAAGAAGACATCACTCGTCTATTTCGCCGAGTGGCGCGATGGCTTCCCCTTCAGCGTCCATGACGAGAGTGCCAAGCTGGTCGGTCCGGCAAATGGCTGGCGACTGCCGAGATACTTCAGCATCAACGTACATGCCGAGCGAGAGTTGTCATTCCTGGGCCACCGTTGGGCCTTGCGGCCTGGCGTGGACAATCTGACGAACCGGCCAAACTACCAGTTTGCGAACAACAACGTCGATTCGCCAGACTTCCTGAACTTCCTAGGGGCGTCCCCGATCAAGCTGGTGATTCGCGTCCGCTGGCTCGGCCGGTCCGAGGACTGACTGAATTGGCGCGCCAGAAACTGGGGTTCCGGGGGGCACACAGGTGCCGATTTCGTGCGGCGTGAGCATCGGATCCAAGCGGTGTGCGATTCTGAGTTGATCGCGGTCGTCAAAGCAGGGCACAAGTCGATCGGAAGCAAGCGTTGGGTCAGGCCGGTGCGGGTTCGACTGGACCACCTCGTCGGGTAAGCTTGGCTCAATGCGTGCGGACCGTGCCCGGAGCGGGTGTGAGGACTAGGTCGATGAGTACACCGGAAGTTGGCGCGGAGAACGCGTCTTTGCGCTAGTAGCACAGTCCAATGTGGTAGAATGGGGTTAGATTGAAGCTCAAGGCCCTTCCTTCGTTTGGTCCTGACTGTGAACATTACTCCTGCGGAATACGTCGCTCAGCGCACTTGGACCATGCTCCGCCGTGCCAATCAGCTCCGGGCCCGTTTTGGTGAAGAAACGCTGACGGACCTGCTTGTGCTGGACATGCTTCCACACGAGCGGTCTAGAGGGTTCTGGCTCCGACCCACTACGAAACATGCCGAATCTCGCTGTGGTGCAGACCTCTTCGTTGTCGTGCGACATCATACCGGTCGCTGGTCCCGCTTAGCGCTCCAAGCCAAGAAGCTGTACCCGGAGGACAACTACCGAATGTTGAGCAGCGGGCGAAAGTGCACCAGGCAGCTGGACAAGCTCGAGCGGTTTGCGCGGCAGCTACACGCTCTGCCCCTTTACTTGCTCTATAACCACTCTAACACCGCACAGTGTTCCGAGCACTGGCACTGTTCGCAGCCGTTCGCCGAAGACCAACTTGGTTGCACACTCGTTCCGAGTTGGCACGTTCGGTGGATGATCTGCCGCCGACAGGTTCGGAGTTTCGACTTAGCTCACAAAATTCTTCAGTCCAAGCCTTGGCGCTGTGCTTTCGATTGTTCCGACGCCGAGACATCACTCACGAGAATGGCCACCTGCGGTCAAGATCGTAAAGGCATTGGACCGCCCGCTCAGGACACTCAGTACGATTGGCGGTTTGGACCGATGGAACGGGCGTGGCCTGAGTGGTTGTTTCGAACACGAATTACACAGCTGACGAGGAAAGACTTGGATCGTATTCGAATGGAGCTGGCCGAGGTCAATGGTCCCGGTTCCGTGGAATCGCTACAAGATTCTGTTGGACCTGACGAGGAGTGGTTGTATCCGGCGAGGCTCCTCATAGTTGATGGGTCGCCGGAACGATCAGTGCGGTATCGTGAGCCTCAGATACCAGAGCAGGACATCAGTCCCATGGAAGACTCTTCCGTCAGGTGAGGCTTGGTACACCGCCTCACGTTGTCTCTTGATGGTTACTACAGCCAACCTCAACCCATCCCGGCAGTCACGGCTTGGCCGAGCGGTTGTCAGCCCAGAAACCGAGGCGAAGTCGTGGCGCCTCGGGAATCGGATCGACGTTACGTTGCACAGTCAGAAGCTGAACACCCACCTCAGGCTGAGCCAGCAAGATCTGCGAGCGGCTGCGCGCGAAGTGCTGTGGCGACTTACAGGGGAGTGTCCTGACCGGAGCGTGCGCTGCCGCAGGTTCACAGAGCGTTCCGCCGAGGGCTTGGAGGAACCAGCTTCGACGGATTCAGTTCCGTGGCAACTCGGACTAGGACACGGGCTGACGCTGCAAAGAGCCGTGTCTGCTGGAATGACCGAGTAAGTATGACCGGCCGTCGGGTAGGACTCGGGAAACCGCCGAACCTGAAACGTCTCGCAGCGCGCTGGCACCGCGCCCCCCCGCGCTGGGGGCATCCCCTGCATTCTCTTTGTTCCTACTTTGCAATGTTCCCGCCGAAGGTGCCCTACGTGTTCATCCGATGGCTCACGGACGTTGGTGATGTCGTCTACGATCCATTTTGCGGTCGGGGAACAGCTCCCTTAGAGGCCTGTCGGATGGGGCGTATTGGCATGGGCTCGGACGCAAATCCGCTGGCACATGTCCTAACAGCAGCTAAGGTGAACGCGCCCAGCACCGAAGAGGCACGTGCTCGCCTGAGCGTTCTGCGCAAGCGCTGCGTTTCCGGTGACGCAAGCTCGGCACCCCCTGAAATCCGGATGCTCTATTCCGACCGGGTACTCGAACAGCTCCTCGGCCTCCGCGCGATCCTCTCCCTTACCCGTCGGGACGACCGATTCCTGATGGCGCTACTGTTGGGAGTGATGCACGCCAACTTCAGGCCCGGCAAGCCACCGCGTGGCTTGTCCATCAGCATGCCGAACACGTTCGCAATGTCTCCGGGCTATGTCCGGCGCTACATCAAAGAGCATCACCTCGTGCCGCCCGACGTGGACGTCTTCGACCTACTCGACCGTAAGCTCGACCGAATGTGCCTGCCCAACACCACCGCGCAAAGAGGAAATGCGTGGCCGCACGACGCCCGCGAGCCTGTCCCATCAACCATTCACGAGCGGTCGGCGAAACTCGTCTTCACGTCGCCTCCTTATCTCGGTGTTATAAAATACGGGAAGTACAATTGGGTTCGGCTTTGGATGCTCGGCAAGGACCCAAAAGCGGTGGATGGAGCACTGGTCGCAACGACTTCGCTTCCAAAATACCTTGCTTTCATGACCACCGTGCTTCAGCAACTAGCCCCGATCGTGCGCGAAGATGGCTACCTTTGCCTCATGATGGGCGATGTTCAGCAGCGCGCAACTGGCAAGGTGACAAATCTGGCAGGACAGGTTTGGGAAGGGGCTGCCCAACCATTGGGCTGGCAGCTTCGGGGGATTGTCGCCGACCCCCTTCCGAGCCACCATAAGGTTAGCCGAATCTGGAAGCAGGGTCGCGGACAGGCGACCAAGACAGACCGCATCCTCATCTTGTCACCAGCCGGGTGTCCGCGTCATCGGCTTCCTACGCTAACCCGAATCCGATGGAGTCCGGCGATCACATGGCAGACGGGAGGATAGGAGTGGATGTCGATCCACGAACAGCTTAAGCAACTGGCAACGGTCAACGTTTTTGATGTTGTCCGGGACGACGACACGTTTATCGGACGACCGTTCTACTTTGACTTCAACAAGATGAAGATCTTGTCGAACGACCATTGGAAAGAGAAGGTTGGCGGTATCCCGGCCGGTGCGTTCCTGGCGGCGATCTTCGATGGTGATGAGGATAATCCGGAGGTCGTGTTGCTTCGTGTCCTCGGCCCGACAGCGCTCCCGACCGACTCCGATGTCGTCGCAGCGATGGTGGATCACTACAAGGAGAGCCAAGAGCCGACGCCTGCAACAGGTTCACTCGACAGCTACACGCGCTACGAGTTCCAGTTCTCAGGCCTGATATGCAGGGTGCTTGGGTCGTTTTATCGCGACGGGGACGGCGCGACATGCTTCGGGGCCGATGTGGACAACTTCTACGGTCCGAACAACTACTCGGTATTCAAGCCTTCTGGAAAATTGCTTGAGTACATTGTCAACTTCCGCGAAGGAAACAGTCTTCCTGGCGGTCCGGGGGATCAGCGGATTGGCGAAATCCGCTACGCTTCGAGTCGCCGCCATTCCCTAGGTGCTTCGGTCCCGCTCTACGTGTCGGCTCTCGACTATCTGGGAAAGCGGACTGCGCTTTTCGGGATGACCCGTACGGGGAAGTCAAACACTGTCAAGAAGATCATCCAAGCGACCGCAGATCTCGCGCGACCGGGAGCCACGCTAGACGGAATGCCAATCCAGCCTGTGGGCCAGATCATCTTCGATGTGAACGGAGAGTACGCAAATCCCAATCTCCAAGACGACGGAACGGCAATCTACGAACTCTACAAGAAGGATGTCACTCGGTACAGTATCCTAGAGAAATCCGACTTCGAAGTTATGAAGCTGAATTTCTACCAACAGGCCTCCGAAGGATTCGGTATGATCCGCGCTCATCTCCAAGATGATGGAGCGAACTACACCAAGGCGTTTTTGAATGTCAACTGGGACGAACCTGATCCCAGAGATTGGAGCGCTACAACACGGTATGGACGCCGAGTGGCTTGCTACCAAGCCATTCTAGCGGCCGCTGGCTTCCGTGTCCCCGCAAAGCACAAGATCAAGTTTATCGGCACTTCGGCAGTGGATACAGCGACGGGGCTCAATCCGAGACTGGGCGTAACACCGGTTGAGGCAGGTCGCTGGTTCAGCTGGGTCTGGGACAACTACAAGAGTGAGTCGACATTTACGAAGTATAAGGAAAGGAAGAATCGTGAGTGGGCGGACGACGACCTCAAGAATCTCATGCGTGTTCTCACTCGAAAGAGCGCTCCCGAAACGCAGACAGCAAGCGAGGCTGGATTCAGAAAACTCATTCCCCTTCGCGAGCTTCACACTCCGATCCGAACGATGTCCTACGAGGAGGAGATAGTCCAACTTCTTAGAAAGGGAAAGATCGCCATCATCGACCTGTCGCAGGGCGATCCGTCCATACAACGCATCTATTCCGACCGTCTGTGCGGAAGTATATTTCGGAATGCGATGGACTGTTTTATCCAGAACATGCCAACAAATTTCATACAGATGTATTTCGAGGAGGCACACAACCTCTTTCCGAAAAAGACCGACTCCGATCTCACGATCATCTACAATCGCATCGCGAAGGAGGGAGCGAAGTTGCGACTCGGCCTCGCGTACGCCACTCAAGAGGTCAGCTCGATTTCAGCCAATGTGTTAAAGAACACTCAGAACTGGTTCGTCTCACATCTCAACAACCAAGACGAGCTCCGCGAGATCGCCAAGTACTACGACTTCGAGGACTTTACCGACAGCCTTCGTCGGGCAACTGATAAAGGGTTCATCCGCATGAAGACCTACTCGAACGCATTCATCGTGCCCGTTCAAATCGACAGATTCTCGGTGTAGGAATAGTCTATGGGCTATGGATCGAAGGGACGGAAGCCAATTGAACGTGCGAGCAAGATAGCCCATTCCCAGATTATCAAGAACACTAGTGTTCGGGCCTATTTGCAAGGCTGTACACTCCCTTCTGCCCCAGAGGGCGAGTCACTGCACTCCATGGTTCAGGTGTTGGGAAAAGTAAATACATCCGAGGTAACTGCGGTCATAGCAGTAGACGGAGGCTACACAGAAACCTATGTGCGGGAAGAACACCCGTCAGCTACCATCGCGTTTTTTACCTTTGGACCTCTGCTATTTGAGCTCGCCGATCTCCGATCCTTGGGCGAGAAGAAGTTCATCGCACCGGAGGATCTTGCCCGTCTGAAGAGGATTGAGCGTTATTCCTTAGTACTACCAACGAAGGCCATCCGGCGTCGCGATCAGTCGTCACTATCAACCAGCATTCGCAGCACGATCTACGACTTCTTCACGACGGATCGGGGAAGTGGAGACAAGCTGATTACGAGTCTTGAGTGGTTCCTGTTCAGGCTATGGAAGCGGGACTCTCACGACCGTCGTTCTCAGATCGTTGAGCACTGTCCGATGGGGTGTGGCTACGGTGCTACGAGGTTTTCTTATGGCGAACCTGCTGAGAAGGTCTGCCCGAGCTGTGGCGGGCAGATCTACTTGACTGATATATTCCGGTTGCATGAGCGAATCGATGAAGACTTCGGCGCAGGGGGTATAATCGCATATGTGATGACAATGCTAGAACAGCTCGTGTTAGTGCATGTAATCTACAACATCGTCGAGCACATCAGGCCCGATTTGATGAAGAGCATTCTCTTTCTAAAGGATGGGCCGTTGGCGTTTTTCGGACTCGTGGCTCCGCTTTGTCGACCCATGCGGGATCTTGTCGGGCATTTCTTGCAGAGCCCCGACGGAACTAAGGGACCAACCATAAGGATTGCTGGCCTTGAAAAGAGTGGTGCTTTCGTCGAGCACACTGCGGAGATTTCCCAGCACTTGGACCCTAGTTCGTATTTGGTCGTCGGCGACAGGTACATACGAAGACACGTCGAACCAGGTGCAGCTGAGATCGTTTACGGATCGAACACCTACTATGGTCAGAAAGTGCTGTTCAAGGCCCCGAGTGGCGAGATGCATGTCGTGACAGTACCGGCAGTAACGTACCTAGGTGAACCCCGAGCAAGCGATATTCCGCATCTGGAAGTGATTCTCGCATTGATTGCCGAGCTTCGGTGCAGCATGTATGACAACTCGCTGATCCCCATTGCCCTCGCGAACAAGCTTGTCTCTCTTTCGGACTTTCCGAGCCAGCGCATTCTCACAACTTTCGTCCGAGATGCGGTGAAGTAGCTCCGTACCGCTTCTAAGTGGTCTGGCTTCTCGCCGATTCACTGATGCGGTCTTCTCGGTCAGGGCGGCCCATCGGGATCCGGCCGCAGCACGAGGAGACGTACGGCTTCCTCCAGCCAGCCCGACTCCCAATGGTGAGGGCGCTTGGGACCGTCCCGGTAGGTGTGCGGAATCCCCAGCTCCAGCAGCAGGGTGTGCATGCGCTGATGGTGAGATCGGAACGAGTCGAAGTAGCCGGTGAGCACAAGCCTGGTCTTTCCCCGTAGGAATCCTGCCCGCTGGCGGACAAGATCGGCGATCCTGTACCGGCTGAAGTTCTCGAGCGTGCCGAAGATTGGGCCCATCCCGAATCGGTCGGGCTTCGACTGCATGAGCGGCGCGTCCCACGCCGCTGCTCGATCGAACCGGTCTGGGTGCCTTAGCAACAGCGACCACGCCCCCCACCCGGACTTCGAGAAGCCGACCAGCAGCGTAGCTCCTGAAGCGACGTCGGCTTGGTGACGCCGCGCGAGCATTGGAAGAAGGTCCTCGAAGATGTAGCTCTCCTGCTGGAGGTTGGGGTCGGTCGGGTGATCGGCATACCAAGGCAGGGCAGAGAACGTGGGCAGGGCGACCAGCAGCCGGTGTCGGTTGGCCAAGTCGAGCCGGCGCACTTCGGCAGCCGGATCTCCCCAGCGATCCTCCGTGCCGGCCTCCACCGGAAGCACCAGCAAGAGCGGCAGCTCCCGGCCGCCTTCCGTCCGGTCCGGCGAGAAAACGCGTACTTGGGTTGGCCCAGCCTGCCTCGGGCTGTCAAGTTCGTGTACCGTCTCGGCCCCTCGACCTGGCGAGGCCGCCAGCAGGGCGAACATGAGAGCACAGCTCGTGAACCATCCTCGATTGGCGGGTTCGACGGCCTGCGCGGCACGGGCGAGCGATTGGGCGGACATACCTAAGGATGACGGTCTCTCCGCGCTCTCACTCAGTACGGGCATTGCGAGTCAGGGCATCAATCGCTCGGGCAGCCAAAGAGCGATTTGTGGGAATACCGTGACCAAGACTAGCATCGCCGCATTCGCCAAGAGAAATGGCGCGGCGCCCCCGAAGATGGTCGCGATGTCCAAGTCGGCGACTGCAGCACACACGTTGAGGCAGGTCCCGACGGGCGGCGTGCACGCACCCACGGCCAGCCCCGCCACGAGAAGCACACCGAACAGGACCGGAGAAACTCCGAGCCCCTCTAGTGCTGGGGCAAAGACGGGCGTCAGCAGCAGTATCGCGGGGCTGACGTCGATCACCGTGCCTGCCGCCAGCACGAACAGATTGATCAGCAGGAGTGTGCCGGTGGAACTCAGGCCCAGATCGACGACGTAGGCCGCAAGCGCCTCAGGCACGCGCTCCAAGGCGAGTATCCACGTGTACGCCTGAGACAGAGCTATCACAATCATGATCTTCGAACTTGTGATGGCGGTTGACCTGAGACCGTTCCAAAGCCTATGCGCTGTCAGCGCCCTCGTCAGCAGGAATCCCGCGAGAGCCGCGTAGAGCGCCCCCAAGGCCGCCGACTCTGTCGCGGTTGCGATCCCGGTCACGACTGCTCCGACCACAACGAACGGCATGGCAAGCACGGGGAGCGATCGTACGGTGCGACGAGTGGCCTCCCGGACTGAGATCTGCCGGCTGTCGGCTGGCGAATGAGCCGCGAGCATCCTGACGAGACCAAGCTGAAACACTCCAACCATCACTCCCGGCAGGACGCCCGCCAAGAAGAGCCGGCCGATAGACTGCTGCGCGACCACTCCGTACAGCACCATCGGGATACTCGGCGGTATCACCATGCCCATCGTCGAAGAGGCCACCGTGATGCCTGAGGCAACTTCCTTGCGGTAACCCCGGCGCTCCATCTCCGGAATGAGAACCGACCCGATTGAGGCAGTGTCTGACGCCGAGGAACCCGAGATTCCCCCGAAGAGCATGCTGGCGAGCACGTTGACCAGACCTAGGCCTCCCCGAAAGCGCCCGGCCAGCAGCATGCTGAAGTCGATCAGCCTGGCCGTGATGCGCGAAGCGTTCATCAACTGCCCCATGAGGATGAACAGCGGTAGGCTCATGAGGGCGTACGAGTCGAAACCGGCCATCAGACGCACGGGCAGGCTCAGCAGCAGCAGCCCGTCGCTAAGCACCACGTAGAGCAGGACGGAGAGACCCAGCGAATAGGCGATGGGCACTCCTAGGGCGATGAGAGCCAGAAGGCTGAGGAGCAGCAGGGCGATCAACTGCCCCAGACCCCCCTCCAAAGGCTCGCCAATCGTGCGCCACTGTAGATCGAGGCAAGCCCGCACCCGATAGGAATGCTGGCTTGCACGACAGCGCGCGGCACTTGCGTGACCGGCATCGGAATGTGCCCGGTCTTCAGGATCCAGACGATGCTGGTGAATACCAGCGCCAAGTTCAGCAAGCCCACCAGCAGGGCCGTGAGAGCCTGCAGCCTGACGCGTCCGCGATCTCCAAGGTGGCCCGTAAGCAGATCTACCCTGACGTGCTCGTCCTTCCCGACCGCCACCGCCGCCCCGAGCGAGGAGACGTAGACAAACGCCATCGTGGCAGTTTCGTTGGCCCCGACGAGCCCGGACTCGAACCCGTAGCGCATCACGACCAAGACGACGACAACGAGCATCATTCCCAGAAGGGTGCCAGCGAGGAGGGCCTCGAGAATTGCCGTCAGTTTGCGCTGGAAGCGCTCAACAGAAGCCGCGCTCACTCGCCCCTCGCCGCGCGCTGCGCTTCCTGGATGTCATCCCAAGTGAAGTAACCCCTCTCCACCAGCACGTCGTAGACTGGCAATGCCGCCTGACGGAACCGCTCCAGTGCATCGCCCTCGATCCGGTTCGTCACGAGCACATCCGACAGCTTCTCGATGTATGCCACCTCGCTTTCTTCGTTCATCTGGTCGCTGTAGGCGATTGCCTCGCGGGCGACCTCGTCAAAGACCACCTGCAGGTCCGAGGGCAACGACTCGTACCAGTCAAGGTTCACGATTAGCGGGTCTGGGCCAGCCATGTAGTTGGACAGGCTGAGGAATTCCTGCACCTCGTGGATGCGCGTCTCCCACAGGTTCGACGGCGCGTTGTCCTGTCCGTCAATGACGCCCGTCTTAGCCGCTTGGTACACCTCAGTGAATGGAATCTCCTGCGGAATCGCGCCAAGGGCCTCCGTCAGGATCACGTTTGGCTCTTGGGGCGGGACGCGCAGCTTAAGCCCGCGGAAGTCTTCGGGTCCTGTGATCGGCCGTACACTCGTGGTGTGGGCCCGAAAGCCCTGCGAGATCCCGCAGGCGGGAACGTGATAGCCGTTGCGCCGGCTCTCCAGGTTCACGCGCTCCGTGAACTGACTGTTCACCAAGCGAAGGGCCTGGTCCCAGCCGTCAACCAAGAATGGCAGCAGGAAGATGTTGTACTTCGGATTGACATCGAAGAAGAATCCGCCGCGTGTACCCTGCAACACGTTCAGCGTGACTAGGTCCATCAATTCGCGCTCCCTCCCCAACGTGCCGCCAAAGTAGTTTTCGACTTGAATCCGGCCCCCCGTGCGAACTTCTAGTGCACTCTCGAAGTAGTCCATGGAGAGGCTTCGCGGATGCTGGGCGGGCTGAGCGTTCGCGTAACGGAACCGGTGGGTCGAGACATCGCCGACGCAGGCCCACAACGCGGGGAGAACCACCGCCAGCGCCAAGCGGGACGCCACCACGATCGGGGGCAATTCAGCCTCTTGGGCCAATCCCGCTGAGATCCCAAAGGGCTCGGCTGGTAGGGAAGTAGACCAACGCCAAGGGAATCCCTGCGGCCTCGCCGGGAGACCGAGAAGCTCTCCGATCAAAGCCCCCAGTGCGACCTGCGACGAAGAGGGCTGAAGAGTCTTGCGACCAGCGGAGGCGGAACGACCGAGCACCTTCCTCGCCTCGCTCTCTAAGGCTAAACAAGCCCAAGGCCAAAGGACTTCCGACCTCCCAAACATGGATGCTGTAGTAGCCGGCAAGCAGCGCGCCGGACCGGAGCAAAGCAGCCCTGCGCCCGTCAGGCGAGACCGTCAGTGAATGGCCCGGCATGACGTAGCGCCATCCGAGCTGCCCTCTCGATTGCAGGTACACGCTCGCCTCTGGCCTCAGCGAGGGGGAGAACCAGCTCGCGAAGTAGCGGCGGAGCTTTTTCACTGGCGAGATCGCCCACGGATTCCAGCGCACGTAGGCGATACCCTCGCGGGTCCATTGGGGCCGCTCGACGATGTCTCCGGGCGGCAGGGCTACCTCCTCGACACGCCCCTCGCCGGCCCGAACGTACAGGCGTTGGGTGACGGTCCCGTCCTCGTCGGACCGCACAAGATACAGAGACTGGCCCTCGAGCCCGTGGCTCCACTGCAATTCGCCGTCCAGTCCCTCGGGCACCGGTCCGGCAGTCGAGCGCTCAGCTCCGGCAGGTGCTTCCATGGCGGCATCCAGCTCCAAGCGATACTGCTGAGCGGCCGGGCCGGGCTCCGCAAAGTCCGGCGGCCTCTCATCAAGGCCGGAGCCCCACGTCCCGGGGCCCATGACGGCCACACACGTGAGGTGTAGTGCCGCAGCCGGGAACACGACGGCCGTCGCCAGAGCGAGAATCCAGCCTTTGCTGCGCGCTGCCGACACCACTGGGCCCCTAGGTTCGATCATCGCAGAGCCAGGCTGTTTGGCGTCAGAGGTCCGGCCTGCCAGAACGGAGCATCCCGGACCGCTTTGCGGGGGCGTGGTGGTCGACCGGATGGTTGCCGCGGCCCAACTCGGGGGCACGTCGGATGGCTTCGGTCACGTACGTCTTGGCTGCGCGGACTGCCTCCGGAGGTGTCCGGCCCAACGAAAGCAGGGCCGCAATTGCTGCCGAGTACGCACATCCGGTCCCGTGATGACCTGGACCAGCGACACGAGCCTCCCGGAAGAGTCGCACTTGACCGTCAGACCACAAGACGTCAACGGCGTCTCCGCTCAGGTGGCCGCCCGTCACAAGGACCCATTGAGGCCCAAAGTCCGCAATGCGCCCGGCGGCCCGGCGCATGTCTGCAAAGGACTGCACAGTCATTCCGGCCATTTCACCGGCCTCGTGCAGGTTTGGCGTCACCATAAGGGTTTGGGGCAAGAGGCTCCGCACCAAGACTTCCAGCCCGTCCTCGGAGTTCAGCGGCTGGCCCGAAGTGCTCATAATCACAGGATCCACGACCAACGGGACGCTGGCGTCGCGCGCCCAGCTGGCGACCTCCCAAACAATCTCCGCACTGCCTAGGGCGCCAGTCTTTGCGACCTTGGGCGGAATGTCACGCTGGATGCAGTCCAGCTGCGAGCGGACAAATGCAGGCTCAAGCGGAAGCACGGCTTCCACACCAAGGGTATTCTGCGAGGTCAGCACAGCGGGCACGGCCATCCCGTACACGCCGAACTGGTGGAACGTCTTCAGGTCTGCCTGCAGTCCCGCGCCGCCGGAGGGATCTGAGCCAGCGACAGTGAGGGCGGCGGGCCTTTCGCGCGGCAAGCCGCAGTCTATCACCCTCCCCACACGCCACGGTCGCACTCTGAGCACCTCGCCCGTGTGCTTCCACCTCCGCTGCCTGCGTCTTGGCGGTGCGTCGGGACTCTAGAAGAGCCTTCCCCGAGCCGGGGCTGGGCGCAAGCCAACCCCGCCGATGATGCATCATACACTTGAGCCGGGCGGACCGAATCACTGGTTCCAACGCCACGACTCGCCTCCACTTTGAGGTCTAGTCTTGGCAGTGTCACGTAACGAGACCGTTGGCGTTCGGGAAGACCAAAGGGAGGCCCACCCGCCGGCTGAGCGTTCCGAGGGAGATTCGGACGCGTGGTACTCCTTCTTTGATAGCCTGCGCCCCGAAACTCTCCAAGCACTAGCTGCCCTTCTAGATGACGAGCCCGAGGAGGGGCGCGATGATAGGGAGTTGGTAGGGGCGGTTCTGGTCTACCTTACGGTCAAAGATCGACTGCAGGACACAGACTCAGGAATTCTGGCTCACTTCGAGGACACTCTTGACAAGACCGCTGGGCTAGTTGACGCGTACTTGCAGTGAGCGATGGTCCCAAAGCGGAGGCCTTGACAGGCAAAGAGCGTTCAGACTAGCGCAGCGACCGCATCAAGCCGACCCGAGAGCGAACTGCTCTCGTCAAGGGGTTTGCAGCGATGATGAGGTCCGGCCCCGCCGTCCATCCGATCTACGAGAAGATGGAGCCTGGACATGTTACGCAGATCATAGACAGTGCCTTCGCGCGCGACCGAGAGAGACAGGGTGCGACAACTCCGTACGGATCGCTGGTTCCGACTCTTCTATGCCGTGCTAGGGATCGGGATGTTTGTGTTCTTGACTTTGCGGCTGTTGCCAGATCAAGCAGACCTGTACGTAAAGCTCTTGCAGGGACTCGGCTTGTTCTTCGCCGGCGGTGCGGGCGGCTACGGTCTCAAGTCGTACCAACTGAAGAACCGATGAAGGCAGGGTCTTGGAATGACTAGACGATGCCCGCAGGACCGGCGTCTCTCGGGACCTTCCCGTACTCGGACTGCGTTCCTCTCGGCTTCGGCCGTCACGCCCCTGTTGAGCAGTTTCCTTAGAGGGCTCCGGACTCAGTGGTATGACCGGCAACGTCTGAGAGGCCGGTGAACTGGTAGGCCCGGACACTCTCACACCTCTCCCGGGGCCAACCCGCAGGCCCCACGCTCGACCTACCAGGGAGTCAATCGCGGGTGCAGCTGGCTCTGCTCCCGGGAATACAGCGATGGCTAGCGGGGCATAGCGCGCACGATGGACGCTCCCGCCACCGGCCTGAACAACCTCGGATTGCTGTGCACCGCGCATGGCCACCGCGCGCGGTCGACAGCCCGCCGAGCCGCCGTCGATAGCGTGCCCCACCGATGCCTCCGCAAGAACTGCCCCGTCTAGTGCCAACGCATTGACGCCCAAGCGCCTCCAAGGCTGGTAGGCTCGTGGAGCGGGTCCGGCACTGTAGGGCTGGCGACGCAGTGATTCCAATGCGCACGAGCTTGCCTGCAACGGGCTACAGCCTCCCTCCCGCAGCGCGGATGCTCCCAAGGCGACCGCACTGGAGACAGACTCTCGCGCTGCTCGCGGTCGGATCTCTCTCAGTCTCATGCTCGTTGAGAGATGCCTCGAATGCGGCGCCCGAAGCACCGGGCCCGAACATCGTGATCATCCTGGCGGACGACCTTGGCTGGAACGACGTCAGCTTCCATGGCGGCAGCGTTGCGACCCCGAACATCGACCGCATCGCCGTCGAGGGTGCCGAATTGGCGCGCTACTATGTGGCGCCTGTGTGCTCGCCGACGCGGGCCGGGCTGATGACTGGACGTTACCCAATCCGCTTTGGCGCTATGCGGGCAGTCTACCCGCCTTGGCGCACCGGGGGCATGGACACGTCAGAGCGTACTCTCGCGGACGTTCTGGGCGACGCAGGGTACGAGCATCGCGGGATCTTCGGCAAGTGGCACCTTGGCCACACGGCCAAGAAGCACCATCCGCTCCGCCGGGGCTTCACCGAGTTCTACGGCCACTACAATGGCGCGATCGACTACTTCACGCACGAGAGGGAAGGCGAGCTCGACTGGCACGAGGGCTTTGAGCCCAGCTTTGAGGAGGGCTATGCGACCGACCTGATCGCGGAGCGCGCCGCGAAGTTCATCCGCGCACACGCATCGGACGACACGCCGTTCCTGTGCTACGTGCCCTTCAACGCGCCGCACAGCCCGTTTCAGGCGAAGCCGGAGGACCTTCCGGGCTACGCGGACCTCACGCCAGCCAGGGGACGCTTCGAGCCCGACGTGGACCGCCAAATCACGGCTGCGCGCAATCGGCATGATGCGAACCGGAGAATACTGGGAGCCATGGTCCATGCACTGGACCAAGCGGTAGGAAAGATCCTCAACACGATCGACGATAGCGGTATTTCCGAGCGTACGCTCGTCCTTTTCAGTTCCGACAACGGAGGTGTCTCGGGCGTCGGCGAGAACACGCCCCTCCGCGGCGGGAAGGCGACTGTCTTCGAAGGGGGCATCCGCGTTGCCGCCGCCGTGCGATGGCCGGGGACGATCCCCGTCGGGCAGAAGATTGAGGAGCCCATAGCGAACATCGACATTCTTCCGACGTTGATGCGGGTGGCTGGGATACGGGAGCACGGGGGCAAGCCCCTTGATGGCCTAGACGTTCTCGATGTGTGGAAAGGAAATAGCCGGACGCTGGAGCGGGAGCTGTTCAACTACATCGGCCAGACCGGACCGGACACCGAGCAGATCAGCTACATGACCAACGATTGGAAGCTGGTGGTGCTGGGCCCGGTCGTTACGGACGAGACGGCAGACGACACCATCCGCAAGCGCTTGCTTTTCCGGATCTCCAAAGATCCGTTCGAAGAGCATGACGTGATCGGAGAGCATCCCGACATTGCGACGCAGATGTTCCAGAAGATCTTAGACTTCCGTGCCCTGCAGCCGGCAGATGCGGTAGTACCGTATCAGGTCGGTCGCGAGGGATTCAAGGCGCCCAAGATGTGGGAACTGTCGGGCGAGTGAATCAAGCAGCTGGAAGCCCGCCACTCCAGGCAACCACAGGAGCTAGACCACGAACAGCGAGATTCCTGTCTCCGTCACGTCTGTAGTCCGGCGCACCTACAGTTCTGCTCAGTTTTCTCGCTCTAGGGGCATCAAGGATAGCACATGTGGAGTTCCTGAGCTGAAACAAGCATTATCGTCTTCGCGACGCTACACGGCTATACAAATCGACCAGACCGAAAACTCTGTATGATGAACCACTGGTTAGCAAACTCTACTCCTGTTAATGGCACAACGCTCAGCGCGACCACCATAGCAGGAACGTTCGCCACTTCTACTTAAACACTAGTCGCTACTTCGTGGTCGATCATATCCAGAATTTGCACAAACTAAGGGGGAAATAAACCGCAATCTACACGCGGATAATTCTCATCGACTCGTCCCCCAAGTGATTGATAACTTTAACAGCAATTCGGTTGGACTTCGGTCTTGAGAACGGCCGAGATACGCTCCTACAAAGCGTCGCCCAAGTATCTTCGTTGATCTCAGACTTTAGAGTTCTCTCCAAAGCCTTGTACGGATTTCTACTACCTAGAAAGTAAGCGTGACGCACGAAAAAGCTCTCTTCGTTGTAGTCTGTGTCAATGAACCAGCAGGCGATCCCATCGGTGTCATCGGACCGGATCTCACCAGTACTCGGATGAAAGATATCAACACCCTTAATCTCTACTTGCAGCCGTCCGGAGCCTATTTGGCGAATTTCGACGTCAGGTTCGCCGAAGACGACGAACATGTTCCCCTTACCCGTGTTCTTTAGTTGGTCGGCCATGTGCAAGTCGGCGTTCATACGAGCTTTAATGATCGGAACTCGCCCAAGCCTAGCGAAGTCCGTCGACTGGGCATCATAATTGAATGCGCAGGCGATCAGGGTGTCGAAGCCAGCTTCAGCTGATTCCCTCGCAGCAGCTGCCAAGTCTGGTCGGGATACCGTCCCGAACTCAGGTCCAATCAATATACCTGCCCTCCGGACTTGATTCCCCTTGACATACTGACCCACAGCGCAAACCTGCTTGCCTGGCCACCCAGTTAGTGCATTCAGCCTAATTCGGTCCGCCTTCTTGGCCTGCTGGATGCCTGCGGTACGCAGCTGATCGAGAATCATCCCAGCGAAGTCCTGTCGTACCTCTGAAGCAGACCGCGAACTTCGTCCCAAGCCAATCAATTCGTCGTCAGCACCTACAGTGATCACTCGGTGCGGCAAGAGACTCTCAACAGTGAAAGGACCGGCGACCCGGACGACCCTCTTGTCTTCGTAGGGCTTATCGTACAGGAATTCAAACGGCGCATTGGCTGCAATTGATGAGTCGATCTCCTTCTGGAGATCCCTGCGGATCCTCCACCATCTACGGTGAAGATCCTGAGCTTCGTCCGACCACGATTCATCCGGATTCCGGGGGACTTCCCATTCCATCCAACTAGCTCCAACCGACGTGTTCAATCTCTCTTGAAGAGGCTTCAATCTCTTCTGATACTCATCCCATATAACGTCGATCTCCGCATTGTGTGCGATTTGTTTCAGGGTGACGTGGGGGACACGGTGGTAAACGAATCCAAGTCGAACACGACACCAAGTGGGAAGCTCGGATGGTACTGAGCGAGTGATATCAGCCTCCTTGCGTTGACCCTTGGTACTGTCAGCGAGGAGGTAATAGGGGTATCGTGCACCCATGATTCGTGCTCGTGCAAGGGCAAGGGCCACGCGAGAAGTGTCAATCGTAATCCAACGCCGACCCCACTGCTCCGCGACGTAGGCGGTGGTTCCCGAGCCGCAAGTGGGGTCAACGACTAGATCGCCAGGGTCTGTGGTCATGAGAATGCACCGCTGAATTACCATGGTACTTGTCTGGACGACGTACGTTTTGTCTGGAGCGGCGAAAGTATCAGACCAGATGTCTGTGATCACCTCGCTCTCGGCATCGTCGAAGAAGTAACGCCACCGCAAACTCGTCCTCAATGGTTGAAGCCGGCCTGCGCGCTTGAGTCGGCGCATACCATCTGGATTCGTCTTCCAGCTCTTCCCACGAGGATGCTTGAACGTTCGACCATGTACTCGTGCTTTGAACATACAGGAGGGGGTGTAGCCAGAAGAGCCGAGATTCTGTGCTGTAAAGAATCGCGCTTGGTCAGGATTCGCTAGTTTTGCAACTGCCCTGCGTGGAATCGTAGATCCATCCGGAAGCAAAGCACGCGAAAACTCGGGATGACTGCGTAGTTTCTTAGCAACTCGTAGCTGACGGAACTTCATAGCGCCCCGGTCCCGCGAATACCAAACGACGAAATCGGTAGTGCGAGCAAGGTCCGACACTGAAAGCGGGCTCTTGACACGAACAGTTATCTGCGCCACAAAGTTCTCATCCCCAAACACTTCGTCCATGAGTGCTCGCAAACGGTGTACATTCTCATCCCCGATTTGTACGAAGACCGACCCGCTGTCGGAGAGTAAGTCTCGAGCTGCAGTGAGGCGATCGCGGAGGTACGCGAGGTATGAGTGAATCCCGTCCCTCCATGTGTCTCGAAATGCTTTGACTTGCTCGGGTTCACGGGTAATGTGCTCTTGCTTGCCGTCCTTCACGTCTCGGCTCGTCGTAGACCACTGAAAATTGGAGTTGAACTTGATTCCGTAAGGGGGATCCATGAAAATGCACTGTACCCTACCCCGGATGTCTTCCCGCTCGGCGAGCGATGCCATGACATGTAGGCTGTCGCCAAGGATCATCCGGTTGGACCAGTTGGCGTCATGCTCGTAAAAGTCCGTCAGGTCAGCTTTGGAGTCCAGCCCATTGAAATCGGCGAAGAGATCTACTCGTTCCTTGGTTGGCTTGGCATGCTTGGAATGCATGAGTAGGTCGTCGATCAAAACCTTTGGATGCACTTTTTCTTGAATGAAAAGTGGAGGCGCTTGAGCGATCAAATCCTCGCGATCCTGCTCGTCCTTACCGCGCCACACCAGTTGCGGGTCCAGATCGCGATTTCGTCGTTGATATGCGATCTGTACAGGACTTCGCTCGTCGTCTCCCAACACGGCGCTGTGCTCTGCTGTCGGGATGTTCTTGCGGTTGGCCTCACGATGCCTCAGAGTCTTGATCTTCTTCGGGGCGGTCATGCGTGGCATGTCTATCTCCTATGCTTCGCCTTCCTGAAACACCACGCCAAAACGTATGGCGAGGGAACGAAGTGACCGGTCGGACGTCCAGAGCCTCGTCCCTTTACGGTCCACAACCGCGTGGAGCAGATGGGCATCGATGAATCCGATACCAGAGCCAGCGATTGTGTTGGACTCGATCCACGCGACTACAACATCATGCTCTTGGGCTGCAAGCCATGGCAAGTGGCGCCACCGGTCCAAGTACTCGGCTCGACCTCTTATCCTGCCACAGGCAAGTTCACCGAGGACCATTGGGTGCATTAAGACCCTAGACCGCTCTAAGAGGTCAATCAGCACTGGGTTTGGCCGCTGCAGGTGGTTGATCCACACGCTCGTGTCTACAATGACCATCACCAAGGTCGCCGACGCGGA
Source organism: Bryobacterales bacterium (assembly GCA_965203925.1). Taxonomy (GTDB): domain Bacteria; phylum Acidobacteriota; class Terriglobia; order Bryobacterales; family UBA6623; genus VXMF01. Next base: position 4,776,056 of record OZ241924.1, on the reverse strand, counting down.
ATCAACTTAGCCGCCGGTTCTGTGCCGCCCGCTTGGATCAGCACGCTAGCGGCTTTGGCCTCGGGATCCCCTGTAGCGGCACGCACCGTATGGTCGAACCGGGCCTTTATCACAGACGCGAGATCGTGCCTTAAGTTGAAAACGTCCCGGAACTCGGCGAACACCCATCGTCCGTGGTCCACAAGACGGTTGACGCCCGGCACCCAAAAGGCTTCCATCGTAGCCTTCTTATCCTTGGCGTCATCCCGGCGATAGCCCTTGATCTCAATGATTAGGTGCAGCGGATTGTCCCCGCCTTGTCCGTCGTCTACTGATACGATGAAGTCGGGAATGTATGTTCGCTTCTCCGAACCGTGCAGGTAGGGAACTTCGAAGCCTAGGTTGTGATTCTTGACGTATTTCAGAACCTTTGGATGCTGTTCTACCACCCGGCAGAACTCCCCCTCCCAAGTGCTGTCGAGAATGGCCCAATTGATGTGACAGAGACGCGCGTCAGTTCTGTATCGATGGGTCTTCGTCGTCTGGAAGCGGACGTGGGCCGTGGATCCGATAGGGTTGTAGGGATCGAGCAGCGCCTTCACGTGTCGCCCGCCTGTTGTAGCTAGGATGGCCGCCCTGATGCGCTCACACGCGATGTCGGCGATCTCTCGATAGAGAAGCTGGCCGGGATGTGTGCCGCCACTACACTGCAGACACGAGTCGATCCACTTGCGGGCGATCTGCTTGAGCTGGCCAAAAAGGTACAGCTTCGGTGTCTCTCCTGCGTCGCGCCACTTGGAATAGAGTAGGTGCTTGGTCAGATGATATGTCACTGTCGCTAGTCGACTCTCAAGATGATCAAGCGTCAGATTCACACCCTCTCCCACGATGCCTTGGTTCTTTGTGACAGACGGTCCAACAAGTTCAGGCGTCAAGGTGAGCTTCGAGTCTTCAGTAAAATCCGCAGTGAGGCGCTCCTTTGGCAGCTCGATTCGGTACCCAATGACCCTTGGAAAACAGATCTCAGATTTGTCACGCTCGGGACTCACAGCGTGTACGGAAATGCTCTCTTTGGGACGCCGTGGCTCTGCGATTACAGGTTGTGCCGTGAAATCAAATGGGATACCGAACACGTCCGCGTACTCGACATCGAACCGACCCTCCTCGTTTAAGTCGTAGGATTGCCGACGGAGTGCCCGCCCGACCGCCTGCTCGCACAACAACTGCGTTCCGAATGCTCTTACGCCAAGCACATGCGTCACGGTGTTTGCGTCCCAGCCCTCTGTTAGCATCGAGACGGACACGACACATCGGATTGAATCTCCAAGTCGGCCTGATTTCCCTACGGTGTTCATGACCTCGCGAAGGAGATCTTGGTCGGTGATGTTGTCGCCAGCGCGCCGGTCCCCCGTACGAGCGATCCTTTCGCGGCGAAACCTCTCGATTTCGTCGGAAGCCATCTTTCGGAACTTTGCGTCGAGTGCATCCCCGGATTCAAGCTGCTGGCTGTCTATTAGGAGCGTCCGAGGACGTGGAAGTCGTTGTTGATTCTGATCGAAGTTACGGAACAGCGGCAGTCGTCCGTTCTCGATCATGGACGAGCCATCTTCTGCTTTGCGCTCGAAGCCCGAGACGTAGTCGTACAGAAGCTTCGAAGTCGAGGTGTTATTGCAAACGACGATGAAGCACGGCGGAACACTGATTTGGGCCTCTTGCCAGAGCTCGAAGGCCGTCTTGTAATGACCGTAGAGAGCGTCAAGGGCCGATTTCAGGTCCAATGGCAGACTGAGTGGATCAAGCGTTCTAGTCCTACCGCGGCCCTTCTTGGGCATCTGACGTCCAATGTGCTCCCACAGGTTCCGGAACCGAGGCATGTCCGTCCCAGGAACGTTATCCGCAACTGGCACGCGGGGGAGCTTTACGATCCCGGACTCAATTGCATCCATGAGTGAAAAATCACTGATCGTCCACGGGAACAGAGTACCCTCCGGGTAGCCCGATCCATGCAGAAAGAAAGGTGTGGCCGAAAGATCGATCACACGGCTTACCCCGATTCTTTGATTCACCGACTCCAGCCCCGAGATCCAGAGTCGGGCAGCCTCCGAGTTTTTCTTGGCTTCCTTCTTGTCGTCGCCCCTCAGCGTAGGCTCGTCATCGTTGCGAAGCCGTCCTTGGTAGCAGTGATGAGCCTCGTCGTTTAGGACCATGACCTGCTTGGCACCCATCAGCCCAGGCATGATCCGCCGGATCATCTGGCCGGTGGATTCTGCAATGTCGAGGGCGGGACGCCGCCCTTGGAGGAGTGCGCGACTACCCTTGGCGAGCTTCAGTCGCTCACGACGCTTAAAGGCGTGGTAGTTCGTTATGACGATCGTTGCCCGCGATAAGTCCGGGATCATGTCGCCGGGAACGAGCTCCCGGTCCCTGTAGTAGCTATCCGGATCGTTGGGTTGAAGCACTCGCAGCCGATCTCGAATGGTGATCCCTGGGGTCACCACTAGGAATCCCTTTGTGAACTTCTTGCTCAGCGGCCTCCGCACAGCGTTGATGGTCTGCCATGCGATCAGCATGGCCATGACAGTCGTCTTGCCCGTACCCGTCGCCATCTTGAGCGCTAGCCGCGAAAGGCCGGGATTGGCATCTTGGCTGGCGTCTTCTACGTGCTTGCGCAGTTCCCGCCCCTCTTTCCACAAGGGAGCAACCTCGGTAAGCCAGATTATGGTCTCTGCTGCCTCGATCTGGCAGAAGAAGGGTCGGATCTTGGAGAACGGATGAGACCGCCAGTACCGCAGCAGCCGCGCTGTCTCGGGAGTTACTCTCCAATCGGATGAATCTGGAATGCTACGCCAGCGGTCGACCGCTGCGCGGACCCGATTGATAGTTTGGGCCAGATCTGCCTGTTGTTCTGAAAACAGCGTAGCCTGTTCGATCCTGCGTCTCCTCTGTTGCCTTGGCTTCGGTATGGGCGAGATGAACGAGGCAGGCCGTCGGTAGTTCAGAATCTTCTCGGTCGGCTGACGGTTGGCATCCAGATCCCAGTGCTGAGCCGGGTACTCGTAGGGCGAATTCAGGATCGGCTGTTTGAAAAACCTGTCTGCGGGAGAGGCGTCCCCCACCGTGGTGTGGTCAGTAGCTGCCCCATCTGCCGTGCGACTCCTCATTAATCCCGTTCAAGTCATCTTCGCATACGCTTGAGTCCGCACCAGAACTCGACTGAGCGTCCACCACAGCGACCAACTGACAGGTTGGCTCTTGGGCACTTACGCGGCATCGACGAAATTGGGGCCCCGTTTGCCATGTCCCGGGAACAGTCGGTACAGCCCAAAGTATTCCAGAGTATTGCTGGCGGCACCCTTGGCCGGTGTGCACGTTTGGCATGGAGAGTCTCACTCACCCAGACGTGGTTCCTACGCAGTGCTGCTCAAGGAAGCAGCGGGAGCCATCGCTGAGCGTCCCTTTGGACACTCCATTGGCTGACAAGCATGTGCCCCCACCTGTTCGGGACGGAGGCGAAGTGCACGCGTCCGCCTCATTGACCATGGTCTTGGCTACTGTTGTTAGGCCCGAGTCCGGAACTGTGAGTGCTCTAGGTCACAGTCACGGAGCGACTTGTGTGGTAATTGCAGGTGGTGACAGGGTCCGGCAACCAGCATGGCCACGAACTGCTGGCGGGGCAGATCTGCGAGAGAACCCCGGCGATCCGTACCCGGCGACAGTTCCGATCAAGCCGTACAAGGTGGAGCGCGAGGGCTTCGGGGCCCCCAAGATGTGGGAAATACTCGGTAGACCCGAGCGTCGGGGGCCTGCCAGTTGTGACCACCAGCGGAGCCAAGCCGGGAACAGCAAAATCCGTGTCTGTGGCACTCAGGTGGTCCGGCGGGCACCCGCAGTTCCGATCTCTACCGTTCGAGGGGACTTTGGCAATTGGGCTGTGGCGGGACCCCGATCAACGGGTCCTAGCTCGGCTAGGCCGATTCCTAGTCACCGCATCGATCGTAGGCGGTCAGCGACCTGTGTGTCGGCTTTACGCCAGACTTTGCCAGCCCGTGCGCGGACATTCATCCCGAGGTAGCGGCGGGCTGCAGTAGGACGGCACGAGGCGTAGCGGGGTGACTTGAAGTGCCCCTCGAATCTCAGTCCGCGGGCTTGCTCGGGACTGCTTTCGGCGGCGTCCGGAGGGCAGCCGCTGGAAGCTCTCGGCAAGTAGAACTTGGCGAAAGGATCGGTGCAAGACGCTCGACACCGGACATGTTCCTGAGGCACCTCCAAAGACATGCAGGGCTTGCTGGGCAACGACGGCCAGCTGATGCAGTAGGCGCACTCGCCCCGCACATAGAAGAGAACCGTCCTGGGGGGGCGCGATGGCTAGCTTCGAGGCGAATGGCTGGCCGAGCCCTACTCTTAGTCGAATACGCTTATTGTGGCGTAGTTGCGCTCTAGGCGTCGTGGCATGCGGACGGCCACGACTGATTCGAACGAACCAGCCTCAACCGCTTGCACTGACTGAGAATTCTTGATGGGAAGGCAGCCCTCAGGGGCCTCAAGGTCCTAAGTGAACATCCTAACGAAGGATGGCTACCTTGCTTCCCACGGTCAGGGAATCTCAAGACACATCCATGATTGGCCGGTCATCGCAGACTTTCGTGCCAACTCTCTCCTGCATCTTATGGCCGCGCGACCGTCGTGCCATCAACACCACCAACACGGCCAGAGTGACTCAGTGCATGATCTCTCCTTGGCACCCGGCACCAAGTGAGAACTGGGGCCGCTGCGACCCGTCTCCTAAGGAATGTCAGGTCGACCACTTCGCTGCCACAGCCTCGAAGTGTTCGAACCTCGACAGGTGGGACTTCTTGGTACGGGCGTGCTAAACGAACTCCTTGTAACGGAACCATGCTTGGACATACTGAGATCGGCTGCCGTTCTTGTACATCTCCTCGTCTAGCGCCCCCGATCTTATCGAGACGGCGACAAACTCGCAATGGTTCAGATACCTGTTGATGTCCGCGGCTTCCTCCCATTGCGGATCCTCCGCGGCACCGGATACCACGCAATTCGGAAGATCCTTGAGATGCCCGGGACCCTTGCCGCCCGATCGGGCGAAGACTCCCCTTGCCTTGGCCAAGAGTTCATTGGCTTCCTGAGAGACTAGGAATTCGACCGTCGCCCGCTTGGCTGAACGCTGGGCTAGGTATATCCGGGCCTAGATTGCGGTACGCAATAGCACCACTGGGCCGACGAGAGCCAGCCAACAAGGGACCGAACCGAACCGCAGTTCACCACTCCCCGACGCCATCTCCCACCGCCGACCACCCAGCGGCCAGCCTATCGATCTGTCGGCGTGATTCAGTTGTGTTGTTCACAGCAGCGTCCGGTTTCCAGTCTACGAGTGGTAGCAACGATTATCAATGCCTAGTGGCTGGCCCGCAATCTGAAGTGGCAGGACCGCCACCAGCGGGCAAAGTGCACGTGCCAGCCTGTTTCCTCTGGCTGGCCGTGCTACCGCTGAGATGACCCGGTAGACCACGGCGACTTTGAGAAGGTTCACGCTGCTCACAAGCCGGACGCCGGCAGAAGAGAGAGCATAGGCGAAGACGTCCCGCTCCGATCCGTTGAAGAGGACAGCAAGCACCGCCGATAAATCGACGAAGATCAGCGGAATCCCCCGCGTCCGTCGTATCCGAGAATTTCGTCGGCCGGTCTCGTGTCGACGTCGGGTAGCGCCGCGCAACGGTCTGAGATCTCCAAGATGGCTTTCCGCATCGAAGGTGCCATCTTCCGGGCGCGCGTGCGCCGTAGAGCGTCTTCGAGAGCGCCAATGATCGCGCCAGTTAGGGTAGTACCGCGTTCCTTCGCAAGGTCCCTCGCAAGCTGCTCAGCTTCGACATTCTTGATGCTTAGTGCCAAGTGTCGTCTCTCTACTAACAGATATATGTTCTACCACTCCGACCCGACGACCGCCGAGCGAAAGAAGTTGCAGAGAGCCATTTCACGACCGCTCTCCTGCCTGACGCCAGATTAGGTTTGTACGGCGACGACATCGCCGCCCTAGTGCATGTTGGCACTGGTGCCTTGAAGGCTGATCCGCTGCGAACGACCTCATGTGCGGGTGCTCGTCTCGAACCAGCCGCCACCTGCCATGGGCACGACTGCGCAGCCATGCTGTCCACATCCGCGAGGCGGGGCAGGGCACTGGCCCAACCGGCGTGGCCGACGCGGAAGGTATCCGGCAGCAGGCGGCCCCCGCCGCCATTACGGCCCTGCACATCTCGGACTCGCACGGTCGCTTCGTGCCAGAGAACGCCCTCTAAGCCGAGGCGATCATCGGTCTGCGTTGGGATTTTCGGGCTCACTTCCACGGCGTTCGCGACGTGGTGGTTGAAGGCAAGATGTTCATCTACAAGGACCCGTCGGATATCCGCAGGAGCGTTGCGTCGGACGTCTTCGTGGTTCTCGATCATGACTTGGGCAGGCGGCCGACGTACAAGTTGTGGGCGGAGGGCAAGCCGCCAGACTTCGCATTGGAGGTGATCTCTTCATCAAGCCGGATCCGCAACCGGTCGGAGAAGAAGGACCTATACGCGCTGTGGGGTAGGAAGGATGTGGATCTGCCCGGGGTCTTGGGCCCCGGAGGTGGCCTGGAATTGCGCAGCGAGCGTATGGGCGTGTCGGTAACGGCTGCCGGGTCAAGATTCATGAACCGCGAACCACGAGGAAGGACACGCGGATCGGCACACCGAGGTGATCGCGGCCGAGCTAGCACGCCGGGCAGCCGAAGAGTCAGCACGGGTGGCCAAGGAGCAGAGTCGCCGCGATGCCCGGGCCCGTAAGGCGACCGGGCAATCGCGCTAGACTGCCGAGCGGCGCATCGCAGAGTTGCAAGCTCAGCTTCGGAGAATCGGTCAGAAGGGGGCATGCGAAGTCTGATTCACTCCCGACGGTCGGCCGTAGCCGCTGAGGGCATTGGCAAGAACGGCGGCCACGTCTGACCGATCCTGTCCGATAACAAGACCGTCTCAGAGTGCAGATGCATAGGATCAACGCTCACTGAGGGAATCTGCCACTTGGGAAACCGAATGGGGCAACCCGGGCAATTAGGACATTGGGAGTAAGGGGTCTGGCACTGCCCCTAGGTCCGGTGTCAGGTGGATCAGGGCTCTTTATCGCTATCTCCCTCTCGGGCGCAGGAAGCCGTCGAATCCCTGATTGCGCAACTGTTCGAGCCTTGCGCTTGCCTCCGGCTGACGACCTCCAATTGCCACCACTTGATACACCACGCGACCGCCCGATCGCGACCGCGAAATCGAGACGCGATGGCCGTTAGCCCGGACCTTCTTGGCCAGTGCCTTGGCGCTCGAGCGTTTGGAGAATGCCCCCAGCTGGATGTCAAAACGTCGTGAGTCCCGCTGGCTGCTGCCCCTCCGCTGCGGCGTTGGGCTCCTCGGTGGCCGGATCCTCTTGAGCCGGACCTTCGCCGTGCCAGGGGCGATCATGCCGATCTCGGCGGCGGCCGCCCTGGACAGGTCTATGATGCGATTCCCGACGAATGGCCCGCGGTCCGTAATGCGCACTTGGGTCTTGCGACCGTTCGACAGGTTCCGCACCTCGAGCCAAGTGTCGAACGGAAGCCGCTTGTGCGCGGCCGTCATCTGGTTCATGTCGTAGATCTCGCCGTTCGCGGCCTGCCGGCCATGGTAAGGGTGGCCGTACCAGCTCGCCATACCTACCTGCGTCCATCCGATCCGCGGGTTGATCGGAGGCGGCAGCTTGACCTTCTTGGTTCGGGAGCCGCAAGCCCCAAGCACGACAACCAGAGCGACGCTACACGTTAGGAGCCCAACTCGCGAGGTGAACGGTCGCTGTCGCGATCTGGGCCGTTCTCGCTGTGCTACCATGCCGCATTCGTGCAACGCATCGGCACAGCCTTGCTGGTATTGGGACTGTTGGCCGTGACCGGAGGCTGGGCGCTTTCGCGGGAGGGCGGCAATGCGGCCGCCGGCGGTCTCGTCATATTGGGTCTGGCCCTGCTGGCCGTGAGATTTCAGCTCCACCCCAAGCTCCGGATCCTCTCGTTCGCGTTCTGGGTCTTCACCATGACCTGCTGGGCACTGTATTACCCAGCACACTTCATCTCTTGGGGCAGCTTTCAGCTTGCCACGCTGATCACCCCGCTGATCCAGCTGATCATGCTGGGAATGGGCGCAACCCTCAGTGTTGCGGATTTCTCGCGGGCGCTCCGAATGCCCCGGGCTGTCCTCGCGGGCATGGTCCTGCAGTTCAGCGTCATGCCTCTGCTCGGTTGGGGGATTGCGGCGAGCCTCGATTTTCCGGACGAGGTCGCAGCCGGAATCGTGCTGATCGGTTCTTGCTCCGGAGGTGTCGCCTCGAACGTCATGGCTTTCCTTGCAAGAGGCAACGTCGCGCTGTCCGTGACCATGACTGCCTGCTCGACAATGGCCGCTCCCCTGATGACTCCTCTGGCGATGCGACTCCTCGCAGGAAGGTACATCGAAATCGACTTCCTCGACATGATGTGGGCCATCGTGGAGCTCATCATCCTTCCGGTCGGCCTGGGGCTGGTGTGCAATCGGCTCTTGGCCTCGCGCAAGGACATCCTTAACCGGGTCCTCCCCACAATATCGATGGCGGGCATCTGTTTCATCCTGGCGATCATCGCCGCGGCTTCGCGCGACGAGCTCCTCGCAAGCGGAGCTGCACTCGTCGCTGCGGCTTTGGTCCACAACGTTGCCGGCTACGTGTTTGGCTATTCTGCCGCGGGGCTTTGCCGCCTTAGCGAGACCGACCGTCGCACCGTGGCTTTCGAGGTGGGGATGCAGAACGGCGGCATGGCTGTGGGTCTTGCCACAAACGTCCTCAAGAGCTCGGCAGCCGCGCTGGCGCCCGGCATTTTCGGGACGCTGATGAATGTCACCGGTTCGGTTCTGGCGTCCTGGTGGCGGGGCAAGACGCCCGTCTCGGACCCATGAAGCTGGAGCTGGAGGTCTTTCGCAACCTGTTCGTCTCCGTTGCGGAGGAGATGGGCATCGTCCTGTGCCGGACCTCATTCTCGGCCAACATCAAGGAACGCCGCGACTATTCATGCGCCGTCTACGACGCGGAAGGCAAGACGGTCGCAATGGGTGACCACATGCCCGCCCATCTTGGCGCGATGCCGGCCTCGGTCTCTGCCGTCACCAACGAATTTGAACCCCAGCCGGGAGAGATCTACTTCCTCAACGACCCCTTTCGGGGAGGTACGCACCTGCCGGACATAACGTCGGTCTCGGCCGTGCACCTCGGTCGCGGATCCCGGCCCAGCTTCTATCTGGCCACAAGAGCCCACCATGCGGATGTCGGCGGTATGGTCCCCGGCTCAATGCCGCTGGCACGGGAGACATACCAGGAAGGCCTGCGGATCCCGCCGGTGTGCTTGGTCAGGGACGGCGAGTACGACCGTGACCTGCTGTCCCTGATCTTGGCGAACGTCCGCACACCCGACGAGCGGTTGGGCGATCTCGGCGCCCAAGTCGCGGCCCACCGGGTCGGGGAGCGGCGCCTGCGGCAGATCGTGGCCAGACACGGTGCCGAGACGGTTGCCGCCCAAATGGCCGACCTGCAGGACTATGCCGAGCGGGTCATGCGCACCAGGTTGGAGAGCATTCCCGACTGCGACTGCGAGTTCACGGACCACATGGACGACGACGGCTTCGGCTCTGGGCCCGTGGCCATCCGCTGCCGCCTGAGCATTTGTGGCTCCGACGTCGTCTTGGACTTTCGCGATTCGGCTACACAGGTCGAGGGCGGAATCAATGCCAATCGGGCAGTCACGACCGCTGCAGTCATGTACTGTTTCCGCTGCATGGTCGCACCGGATGCCCCCTACAATGCCGGCACGCTCCGGCCCATTCGCATCCTGACGCGGCCCGGTTCGCTGTGCGACGCGCGGCTGCCCGCGAGCACGGCCGCTGGCAATGTGGAGACCTCGCAGAGGATCGTCGACACCGTCCTGGGAGCCCTAGAGCAGGCCGTGCCTGAGCGGATCCCAGCCAGCAGCTCTGGGACGATGAACAACGTCAGCTTCGGAGGGGTGGGGTCGGTCGACGACAAACCCTTCAGCTACTACGAGACCATTGCCGGAGGCATGGGCGCGTGGCTGGGCGGAGACGGGCTCAGCGGCGTCCACACGCACATGACCAACAGCCTGAACACGCCCATCGAGGCCCTCGAACAGCAGTACCCCGTCCGCATAAGTGCCTACTCGCTGCGCAGGGGCAGTGGCGGCGACGGACGCTGGCGTGGGGGCGACGGCGTCGTGCGGGAGTACGAATTCCTGACGGATGTCTCTGCCGCCATCCTGAGCGAGCGGCGGCGGCTTCGCCCAAGAGGCGCTAGGGGTGGGCGGTCAGGCCTTCCCGGGCGCAATACCCTGAACGGCCGTGAACTGCCATCCAAGGGCACGTTTCGGGTGCGGGCAGGGGACCGCCTGCGCATCGAGACGCCCGGCGGCGGTGGTTACTTCTCCAGCAGGAAGTTGCCGACGAACAGAGCGTCGATCCCGGACGAGTAGAAACTGCGCACGGCCGCGCGCGGGTCGCTGACCAGCGGCTCGCCGAACAGGTTGAACGATGTGTTGTAGAGCACCGGGAGCCCGGTTGCGCGGCCGGCCTCGCGCAGCAGTTCCCAGTAGAGCCGATTGTCCTCCCGGCTGACGACGTGGAGCCGGATCCGCTCTCCGTCCAGCAGTGCAGACCTGAAGGTCTGTCGGTGCGCGGCCTTTACCCTGGAGACCGTCGCAAGGTAGCGCGAGGCCGCGCTGGTCTCGAAGTACTCGTCCAGCGCCTCGACTGGAACCGACGCGGCGAATTTTCGGAACTTCTCCCGCCGCTTGATGTAAACGTTGAGGTTTTCCGTGGAGTAGGGGTTCAGCGGGGATGCCAGAATGCTCCGGTTGCCAAGGGCTCTAGGCCCGAACTCGGTGCGGCCCTGGAACCAAGCCAGGATCTGGTCGTCAGCCAAGCGCTCAACGGCTGCCCCTACGAGCTCGGCGTCTGTCAGCAAATATCGAAAGTTGAGCTTGCAGTTTTCGAGTACCTGGCTGATCTCCTCAGACCCGTGCGCCGGGCCGAGGAACAGATCCTGCATGGGTACCCGCTCGGTCCGCTTGAACACCCGGTGCCAAGCGTGGTATACACCGCCAACGGCGGTCCCCGCATTCCCGGCGGCCGGCTGGACAAAGACCTCGCGGAAGTTGCCGCTGCGCTCGAGAGCCTCAACGATCAAGGCGTTCATTGCGACTCCCCCTGCCAAGCAGAGGTTCTCGCCCGTGCCCGCCAAGCGCAGGACTGCTTCGGTCACGGCGGCGTGGACGCTCGCGGCCAAGTCTGGGCGCATCGTTTCGGGAATCGGGTCCCAAGGAGCGATGCCGATCGCCCGGTAGAACTTGTCGCCGAAGGCCCCGTGAGAGGGCCGCGACGGATCGAAATAGCTGTGGTCGAGCGTCGGGAGCCTAGCTTGGATGCCTCCCATCATTTCCTGGAAAAGACCCTTGTATGTCGGCTCGCCCCCCATCGAGAGCCACTGCACCTTGTGCTCCTCCCGCCCTGACCGGAATCCGAGCAGTTCAGTCACCCGGCTGTACACGACCGCCGGCGAGTCGGGCGCGTAGAGGTCCTCCAGCGGCTCCAAGGCGTTACCGCGGCCGTTCCAGAGGGCACCGCAGCGCATGTCACCTTGCCGGTCCAGCGTCAGGACCCGCGCCGATTCGAATGGGGAGGCGTAATAGGCGCTGGCCGCGTGCGCATCGTGATGGTCGGTCACGACTACGCGAGCGTTGGGCAGCAGGGACCGCAGCCGAATGTGGAATGTGCGGTCCTGCGGCCCGTCCAGCGGGCGCACCAAGGAGACACAGTCCACGTCCCCGGGCTCGGCCGAGGCCAGCCGAAGGCAGGCCTCCACGGCCCGCTCGGGCAGTCCACCGCGGTGGGCCTCGCGGGACAGTTTGTCCTCTTCGATGGCCGCGACGATGGTCCCGTCCCGCATGATGGCAGCGGCCCCGTCGTGCACCCACCCGCCAATTCCAAGAATCAGCATGTTCCGGTCCCCTTGGCGCGCCATCACGCCGCCCGCAGCCGACGCACCGCGCGGTCCCGGCCCAAGATCGTGAACACCCGGAATGCGCTTGGCCCAACCGGCTGGCCGGTGAGCGCGGCCCTCGACCCATTGATCAGCAGGCCGGCCTTCACGCCGAGCTCCGCAGCGAGCCCGCGAATCTCGGCCTCGACGGTCGCCTCGTCAAACGCGCCTTCGACTTCCAGTCGGTCGGCCAGCGTGCGCAGCATTGCTCTCACGCCGTCCTTCGCCAGGTTGGCTCGGGCCTTGCCCTGCACCTCGAAATCGTCCGAGAAGTAGGCCCTGCAGCGAGTGCCAAACTCTGAAAGCAGATTCATCCGCGAGCGCAGATCGGCAAGCGCGGCGACAAACCACTCCTTCCGGCTCCCGCCAAGGTCGTCGGTCCAAAGGCCGGAGGACCGCAGTGCCCCTTCGACATGGGGAACGAGCTCTTCGACTGGCATCTTCCGCAGGTGTTGGCCATTGAGCCAGACGGCCTTGGGATCGACGTCAGACGCTTGCTTGCCGCTCCCGAAGCGCACCGTTGCATTGGTCCTGAGGACATTCCCGATTCGGAACGCGGCAAGCATCGCACCTACCGAGAGCACTTCCCGGTTGTCCTTGGGGGACCAGCCTAGAAGGCTGAGATAGTTGACGAATCCGACGGGCAGGAAGCCCATCTCGCGGTAGTTCGAGACGCTGACCAAGGCCCCGTGGCGACGCTTGGAGAGCTTGGATCCGTCCGGTCCGAGCAGCAGCGGCAGATGGCCAAACCTTGGCGGGGCGCTGCCCAAGCCCTTGAGCAGCAGGATGTGCTTGAACGTATTTGCCAAGTGGTCCTGGCCGCGGATCACGTGTGTGATCTGCAGGTCGCGGTCATCGACGCTTGAAGCCAAGTGGTAGGTTGGCTGGCCGTTGCTGCGCAGCAGTGCGAAGTCTTCGATGTCGGCGTACCTGCGGAATTGCTTCCTCAGGACAAGGTCCCGGAACGCCACACCGCCTGGGAGCTCGCGCGGAACGCGGAAGCGCACGACGAATGGCTCTCCAGCGGATGCCCTGCGGGCACTCTCCTCGATGCTCATTTCGCGCATGCCCGGATTGAAGAGCCAAGGGGCACCGGCACCCGCCTCCTCTCGGCGTCCCAGGTCCTTTGTGAAGTCGCGATAGGCGTTCCCGCTGGCCAGCAGGGCTTCGGCGGCCTGCACGTGCAGCGAGCGGCGCTCGGACTGGAAGTGGCGTTCGTCCCAAGGCAGGTCAAGCCACGCGAGGCCGTCCATGATGGACCGCAGCGACGCTTCCGTGTTGCGCCCGACGTCGGTGTCGTCTACGCGCAGCAGGACCTGACCGCCCTCTGACCGCGCGAACAGCCAGTTGAAAACGTAGGTCCGGGCTCCCCCGATGTGCAGGAATCCGGTTGGGGAAGGCGCAAAGCGAACGCGGACCATGGTGGTGGGGAGGGAGGACGAAAAGGCTAGGCAGTGCCCGCCGCGCCGCAAGCCAAGCGCCGAAGTCCAAGTATATCCCCGCGCGGAGTCGGGCATCGCTTCCGCTCACTTGCCAGCGAGGGGCGGGACGGCGCTGCCTCGAAGGCAGGCGGATTATCAGTCCGGCACGATCACGATCTTTCCGAAGTGTTTGCCGGCGGCCATGCGCTCGTGGGCCCCGCGGACGTCGCTCAGTGGGAAGCTGCTGTCCACCACCGGTCGCAAGAGGCCACGTGCAAAGAACTGCAGTAGGTCGTAGAGCTCGCCCATCGTACCCATGTAGGAACCGTGCACGCTGAGGTGTTTCGAGAACAGGTGGCCCAAGTTCAGCGTCGTCTCGAAACCGGTGGTGGCGCCACATGTGACGATCCTGCCGTATCGGGCCAAGGATGCCGCTGAGTGGCCGAAGGTCGCCGCCCCCACGTGCTCGAACACCAGATCGACCCCGCGCCGCCCCGTCAGGCCGCGCACCTCATCCTTGATCGACTGCTCATAGTGGTCGATCACCTCGTCCGCCCCCAGATCCTTCGCCTTCTCGAGCTTGGCGGGCCCGCCGGCGGTCGCGATGACGCGGCAGTGGAAGAGCTTGGCGATTTGGATTGCGGCCATGCCGACGCCGCTGGAACCGCCGATCACCAAGACTTCCTCCAGCATGCGGATCTTCGCGACCCCGACCAGCATGTGCCACGCAGTCAGGAACACAAGCGGCACGGAGGCAGCTTCCTCATAGGTCATGTCCCCCGGGATGGCGATCGCGTTCGCTTCTGGCACGGCCACATACTCGGCGTTAAGCCCTGGGTAGACGGCCCCGAAGAGGCCGTAGTCGGGAGCGGCGTTGTCCCGGCCATGGGCGGTCTCCGGGGTCGAGCGCAGGGTGCGCCCCGGAGCCACCAATACCCGCTGGCCGATCTTGGACCGATCGCAAAGCTCGCCGACGTCAACGATCTCCCCGGCTGCATCGCTGCCGAGGATCCACGGGAACTTCAACCGCAAAGTCGGAAGCCCCTTGCGCACCCACAAGTCGAGGTGGTTCAGGGAACACGCTCCTACTCTAAGCAGCACCTCGTCGGGCCGCGGGCGGGGCTCAGGTGCGTCTTCGTAGCGGATCACTTCGGGTCCGCCACACTGGTGGATTCGGGATGCTTTCATGGTCTGGCCCGGTTCTATCGGGGGGACTGATTATAGCCGTGCGCGATCGTGTTGCCGACAACGCCACGCATTCGCCATGCTGGGATCCGGTGGCGGTCGAAGATCTGGTACGGGAGCTCGCGCGGCGAGACTCGAGCTCGACCGAGTTTCGCGATTGCTCCCAGGAGTTGGCTAGAAGGGCGTTTTCGCCAGACCCCGGCACGGCTCTGAGAGCAACGACGGCAGTTTTCTCCCGCTTGGTCGAACCGTGGGGCGACCAGTTCAGCCGAGCGGGCTGTGCCAGGTACGTCAGCTTCTTCACTGAAGCCCTATACGCCGAAGGCAGTCCGGTGGCCAAGGGCCTTGTCAAGCTGGGCTACAAGAACGCCCAAGCCCTCCGCGATCGGTACGCCGCGATCAGCCGGCCGGCGCGAACCGACGCGGCTGCGACCAAGTCCTTCAAGAAGATCATTGTCCTCTCGCGGGTTACGCTCGGGGCCGATCTGGCCGTCACTCGGCAGATCCTCCACGCGGCCCGCGCGGCTTTCCCTCAGGCCGAAGTCGATTTTGCAGGTCCCGCAAAGAACGCCGATTTGATCGTACGAGGCCTGCCGTTCCGGCACCTAGACATCGGGTACGACCGCCACGCCCTGCTTGGCGACCGCCTGAAATCGTGGTCTGGCCTACGGTCCCTGATATCAGCGAGCACTCGCGGCTGCTCGGACGGCGAGTGGCTCGTGATCGATCCCGACTCTCGCCTGACCCAGCTCGGGCTGCTGCCGATCGCGGCCGACCGCCACTATCAGTTCTTCGAGAGTCGCATGTGGGGCGGGAACGGCGATCAGGCGCTGGGCGCCCTGGCCGCTGCTTGGGGCCGCCGACAATGGGGTGAGATCGCTCGCCACAGCTCGGCTCAACCGCCCCCGCACAACCGGGTCCTCAAGCCCGCCGGCGGCCCGTTGGCAGCTGTCAGCTTCGGCACTGGGGGAAGAGACTCCAAGCGGCTCGGCGACCAGTTCGAAGACGGCCTGCTGGACATGCTGCTGCGGAAGGGCTTCAGGATCGCGCTGGACTACGGGTTCGGACCGGACGAGGAACGGTTGACCGACGCCCGTGCCGGCAATTTCCGGGGAACGGTCGGCCGCCTGCCGGGATCTCTCGGGGGCTCCGATGGCCCGGCAGCCCTGATGACATGGAAAGGGAGCCTGTCCGGCTTCGGCGACTGGATCGCGTGCGCCGACCTGTATGTCGGGTACGATTCGGCGGCAGCCCACCTGGCGGCAGCCCTGGGCACACCACTCATCGAAGTCTTCTCCGGTGCCCCGTCTGCGAAGTTCGTCCAGCGCTGGACCCCTTGCGGCAGCGGTCCAGTTCGGGTCGTCCCTGCCGCGACATCCGATGCCCCGGCAGCCGTCCTCGCGAGCGTGAACGCCGAGATCGACGCCTTGAGGGGAGGCTGACCGTTGTCGTTGGGGCCGGGCCGATCGGCTAAAGCAATCGGAATCGATGCCGGTAACTGCTTCGACAGGCCACCTACGGGCGTTGCGGTCTACGCCCGCAACCTGACCACCGAACTCGCACGGTCGCATCCCGACCATCCGTTCGTCTGGCACCTGCGTAGCAACCGCTACCTACGGTCGTTTCGGTCACGCCTGCCGCGAAACGTCACCCGCCGGCTGGGCGAGGGCTTCCCCGGGCACCCGGCCGTCGGCCCGGTGGCGCTGTTTCACGGGCTGAATCAACGCCTGCCGCCGTCTGCTGACGCGCTCATGGTGGCCACGTTCCACGACTTGTTCGCAATGACGGGCGACTACTCAACGCGCGGATTCCGAGAGCGGTTCGCGAAGCTGGCTGTGGAAACGGCGCGCCGTGCCAACCACATCGTCGCGATCTCGGAACACACTGCACGCCTAGTGGAAGAATTGCTGGGCTGCCCCCGCGCCAAAGTGACCGTGGTCCATCACGGCGTCGAGGTACTCGACGCCCCGGCCCCGACCGAAGCCCGGTCCACACTGGAAGACCTAAACATCACGCCGCCGTTCGTGCTGCACATGGGTACGATTCAAGCGAGGAAGAACGTCGGGCGGCTCGTGGAGGCCTTCGAGGCGGCGGGGGCAGGACGGCAGCTAGTGCTCGCGGGCTCGATCGGGTACGGCGGCCCGGATATTCTCAGCCGCATCGAGCGCAGCCCCGCGCGATCCAGGATCCGGCTGCCGGGCCATGTGGGGGACAAGGTGCGTTCCTGCCTCTACCGCGGCGCGGAGTGTCTGCTGTTCCCATCTCTGGACGAAGGCTTCGGCCTGCCGGTGATCGAGGCCATGGCGAGCGGTCTGCCCGTGATCACCTCCGACGCCTCAGCGCTTCCGGAAGTCGCCGGAGATGCTGCCTTGCTCGTGGACCCCCTACACGTGGACGCAATCGCAGACGGCCTTGGGCGGGTCCTTGCCAGCGCGGCCTTGCGAGCGGAACTCACCGCCAAGGGGCTCGAGCGCGCCAAGGCATTCACTTGGCGGCGCTGCGCCGACGAGACTTGGGCCGCCTACCAGCGCCTGTTGGCCAGCTGACGCGGGCCAGTGTAGGCCATTCGTCGTCAAGGCAGGCCCGTGTGACGCGGAGGATGGATTGCCCTGGCGGCTTGGGCCGGCCCTTCGTACGCACCCGGGTGCACCGATGACCGGCCCCGCCTGTTGCGGTCGAGCGGATTCGCCGTCCATCGGTCCGGAATCCCCGGGGAACGCCTAACCTCGCCAACAATGCAACTGCCAAGCGATACGGGCGATATGGCCGCGCCTGCAGTCCGGCGGGCGGAACGCGCCTGTCGGGCTCGGAGCCTTATAATCGTTCTTACGCCCAGACAATCGCGCCTCTGCAGAGGGTCAGCGACGATGGGTGCTAGCCGGACCGGTTCGATGGCAGCCAAACCACAACCGGGCGCGCGAAGCGTGCCCGAGCGCGTGCGGAGCTTCAAGTGGATCCCAACCGTAGTGTTGGCATGGCTGGTGCCCGGGGCTGGCCACTTCTACCTCCGCCGTCCGATCCATGGTGCCATCCTGCTGGCGGCGATCGCCGGCATGTTCCTGACCGGTCTGGCGATGAACGGTCGCATGTTCACGCCTATGTCGGGCGACCTCTTCACTACGATCATGACGTACGGGGGTTACATTGGCGATCTCTGCAGCGGGTCGCTCTACTTCGTGACCATAGCGTTGGGTTACGAGCAGGAAATCCTGCCCGGGGCTGGCCACGACTACGGGACCAAGTTCATCGTGTGCGCGGGATTTCTGAACTTGCTGGCGATCGTGGACGCCTATGAGCACTCGTCCGTCGTAGCATCATCGGAGGCAAGGCCCTGATGTACACGCCCAGTCATCTGGAGGTCTCGCTCTTGTTCGCGCTGTTCGCGTCAACGGTCATGGGGCTCGTCGGACGATCCAACGACCGCGAGCGGGTCTACTACGGGCTGTATTGCTTCGGCTATTTCCTCGTGGCGATCTTTGCCCTTGCGTGGCTGATGCGTCTCGGGCACGGGTAGTGGTCGGAGGCCAGGCCTCGGGCAGCCCGCGCGCAGCCTTCTACGACTTCGACGGCACGCTGGCATCCGGAAACGTCGTCTCGCGCTACGCCTGGCTGGCGAGGCAGCACCCGAACCGACTGCAGGCCGCGTGGCGGTACTCCGAGGCACTTTTGGGCGTGCCGCTTTGGCTCCTGCTGGACCTCTGCTCGCGGCACCTATTCAACGTGGTCTTCTTCCGTCTCTACCGCGGCCTCTCGCGCGATTGGCTCAAGGCCCAATCCACACGCCTGTTGGAGCAGCAGGTCAAGCGGGAGGAGTGCCACTACGCTCGCGAGCGCGTTGCGATGGACCGGGCAGCAGGCTTTCGCACCGTTCTGGTCACAGGTGGCATCGACATCCTGCTCGCGCCGACCGCGGCGGACCTCGGGTTTGACGACATGCTGGGCAATCGGCTGGTGTTTCGGGACGGGATCGCGACCGGGGAGATCGAGCCGCCTCTGCTGGCCGGGGAGGCCAAGGCCTGTGTGCTGCGAGAGTACGCGGCCGGTCACGGTCTGGACATGCGTGTCGCGCGCGCCTACTCCGACAGTTACTCAGATCTCCCCATGCTCCGGGCGGTAGGAACGGCCATAGCCACCAACCCGGACCGACGGCTGAGACGCTTCGCCCTCTCGAGAGGCTGGCCTATCCTCGACCTTCAACGGTCCGCTCAGGCCCAGGGCGGGCTAGGCTAGCAGCCGGGCACTAGGATCGGATCCGTCTACACTTAACCCCGAGGTTGCTATGAACGGCGCGCAGAACGGTCCACCATCGGCCGACCCGAGCGTCTTCGGGGATCCAGCGCCCAACGCCGTCGGCCGCAAGGCCCTAGTTTCCGCCGCGGGTTGCGTGAGGGAACTGCGAAGCTCCTCTGCGGAGCGTCTGCTCTGGTACGGCGAAGACCTCATCCGTGCAAAGCTCCCGCCAGGAACGCGCGTGATCTACCCAAAGCCGTCGATACCCGGCCTGCCCGACCGCGAAGCCGCGATCCGCTACGCCTTGGCCAATCCGCTGCAAGCCCAGCCGTTGCGCTCCCAGCTGCAGCCCGGGATGAAAGTGACGATCGCGATCGACGATATTTCGCTGCCGCTGCCGATGATGCAGCGGCCCGACCTCCGACAGTCCGTCCTGACAGTCTTGCTCGACATGCTCGGGCGGGCGGGCGTGCTCGACGTGGAGATCGTGATCGCCAACTCGTTCCACCGCCGCATGGAGCCGTTCGAGATCCGGCGCTGCGTTGGGAAGCCAATCTTCGACTCTTACTTTCCCCACCGGCTCTACTGCCACGACGGTGAGGACCCAAAGGGCATCGTGCATCTCGGGGACACCGAACAGGGAGAACAGGTGCGCATCAACCGCCGGGCGGCCGAGTCTGACCTGTTGATCTACGTCAACATCAATCTGGTGCCCATGGACGGTGGGAACAAGTCGGTCGGCGTGGGTCTCTGCGACTACGCTTCGCTTCGGGCGCACCACAACCCTCAGACCATCCGCGAGTCGGATTCCTACTTCGATCACACCCACTCGCCGCTGACCGACTCTTGCAATCGGATGGGCAGGATCGTCAACGAGAAGCTGAACGTCTTTCACATCGAAACGGTGGTGAACAACCGCATGTTCGATCCGCGCATGGCTTTCTTCGTGAAGCCGGAAGATGAGTGGAACCCCCTAGACAGGGCCACATTCCGGACTGTCCAAGTGGGCCTCAGCGCGCTGCCTAGGGCAGTCAAGCGAAAGGTTCTTTTCGCGATCCCCGCACCCTACGAGCTGATCGCGGTCCATGCGGGCGCGACGGACGCCGTCCACGCGCGCACGTTGGCCTACAACTACCAGCAGTACTGCGTACCCGTGGACGGACAGGCCGACGCCGCCATCTTCGGCGTGCCGTTCATCTGTCCGTACAACGTGCACGCGCCGATGAATCCCATCCTCGTCCGTTGCCTGACATTGGGCTACTTCTTCAACATGTACCGGGGGGCGCCGATCGTGCGCAAGGACGGCGTGTTCATCCTCACACACCCGCTCTACAACGAGTTCAGCCCGTCGCATCACTCTGCCTATCACGAGCTCTTCCACCGCTGCCTCTGGGATTCCTCAGACGCGGCGATCCTAGAGCGGCGCTTCGAGGCGGAATTCGCACATGCGCCGGAGTACAGGGACATGTACCAGAATGGCTACGGGTACCACGGCGTGCACCCCCTGTACATGTGGTACTGGGCCGAGAATGGTGCGCAGCACTGCGGCCAGGTCATCGTCGTCGGCGCCGAAGACAAGCAGGCCGCCAAGATGATGGGCTGGGAATGCGCGGAGTCTGTGGACCAGGCGCTGGAAATGGCGCAAACCTTCCTCGGCAAGTCGCCCAGCGTCGCGCACGTCCACATTCCGCCGATCAACATGGTCGACGTCTCAGCCTGAGCGGTCAGCCGCGCTGACCGGTGCCAATAAGAAATTCCTATCCCGTCAATATTCTGCCAGGATCGCGCGTCAGGCTTAGCAAAATGCCAATAAGCCCGGCGAACGCCACGCAATCACCCTGGACGCAACTGGACTCAGGCCCTGCCTTGGCCCTACGAGCACCCGACTGGTGAGGAGCCCCCGATTCCCGAGGGCACATCGACGGCAGGTCCGGAGCAAATCGAGAGGAGACGCAATATGAGGAGACTCATGAGAACTTGCTTGCTGCTGGTCGCCGCCATGGCCCTGCCGGCGACAGTGGCTGCCCAAGACGGAATCGACACAGGCGACAACGCCTGGATCCTGACGAGTTCCGCCCTGGTGCTGATGATGACCGGCCCCGGCTTGGCCCTATTCTACGGCGGACTGGTCAGGAAGAGGAATGTGCTGGGGACGCTGATGCAGTCCTTCGCGATGATGGCGCTCATGACACTGCTCTGGGCAGTGTACGGGTACAGCCTGGCATTTGCGGAGGGCAACGCGTTCATCGGAGGCTTGGAGTACTTGTTCCTGGACGGGGTGGGCATGGAGCCCAACGGGTCCATTCCGCACCTGACGTTCATGGTGTTCCAGCTGATGTTCGCAATCATTACGCCGGCTCTTATCAGCGGAGCGTTTGCCGAGCGCATGAAGTTCTCGGCCATGCTCCTGTTCATGGCGCTGTGGGGCACGGTGGTGTACTTCCCCATGGTCCACATGGTGTGGGGCGGCGGCTTCATGAGCGGGGACGGTGCGATCCCGTGCCTCGACTTTGCGGGCGGGACCGTTGTGCACATGTCGTCCGGCGTGGCGGCCCTCGTGATCGCCCTGTACATCGGCAAGCGGCGGGGCTTCCCGTCGGAGGCGATGCGGCCGCACAACCTTACGCTGGCCTTCATCGGGGCCTGCCTGCTTTGGGTCGGCTGGTTCGGCTTCAACGCCGGTAGCGCTCTGGCAGCCGACGGTCTGGCCGCGGCGGCCTTCGTCAACACCCACTTCGCCGCAGCTGCGGCGGTCGTGGGATGGCTGATCGTGGAGTGGCTCCGGGACGGCAAACCAAGTGTGCTCGGAGGCATCACAGGAGCGGTCGCGGGCCTGGTGGCAGTCACCCCGGCGTCGGGCTTCGTAAACGCGATGGACTCGATCCTGATCGGGCTGGTGGCTGGGATTGTGTGCTACTTCGCCGTCGCCGTCGTGAAGGCGAAGTTCAAGTATGACGACAGTCTGGACGCCTTTGGCGTGCACGGTGTCGGGGGCACGGTCGGCGCACTTCTGACCGGCCTGTTCGCTCGCGAAGCGATCGGCGGGGCAACCGGACTGCTGGAGGGTAACACCGGCCAGTTCGTCAACAACGCCCTAGGTTCGGCGCTGACGTGGGTATTCTCGGCGGTGGCGACCTTCGTTATCCTGAAGATCGTCGACGCGCTTGTGGGCGTTCGTGTGACCGCCGGTGACGAGTCTATCGGCCTCGACATCTCGCAGCACGGCGAAGAAGCCTATAACTAGCCTTTGTAAAGGGAGGATTTGAGAGATGAAGAAGATCGAAGCGATCATCCAGCCCTTCAAGCTGGACGACGTGCGCGAGGCACTCAAGAGCGGCGGCCACGACCGCCTGACGATCTACGACGTTCGCGGCCACGGCCGCCAGAAAGGCCACAAAGAGGTCTACCGAGGGCAGGAGTACGAGGTCGACTTGCTGCCCAAGGTCAAGCTTGAGACGATCGTCCCGGACGACCGGCTGGACGAGGTCGTGAAGACGATCATCAAGGCCGCCCGGACGGGCAAGATCGGGGACGGGAAGGTCTTCGTCTCCGATGTCAACACCGCGATCCGAATCCGTAGCGGCGAGGAGGGTGACGACGCCATCTAGAGGCATGTCTGACCAACCAACCCAGACGAACGGGGAACGATCCGCCGGGCCGGCACAGAGCCGGCCCGGCTCTGTTGATTCCATGGCCCTGCGGGGCGACGCGCGATGGCGCTGCTGACGCGCCGGGAACGGCGGCGGATCGAGAGCGTCCGCGAAGGATTCTTCGCGGACGCCGATGGTCTGCGGGCCGTCGAAGCACGGACGAGCACGGTTGACGACCTCCTGCGAGACCGCTTCGAAAGGGTCTTCGGCAGCAGGCCGGGCGTGGCCGCTGTCGCTGTAGGGGGCTATGGCCGGGGGGAACTCTTCCCGTCCTCGGACGTAGATCTGCTGCTGCTGTTCTCAAGCCTGCGGGACGTGGAGAAGAGCGACAACGAGATCGGTCAACTGATCGCGTCTCTGTGGGACGCCAAACTGCAGGTCTCCCAGTCCGTTCGCACACCGCGGGACTGCACAAGCCTGGCGCGCGACAACACCGAGCTGCACATCAGCCTTCTGGACACGCGATTCGTCGCAGGTGACGAGGCTTTCCTGCGCGAACTGCAAGAGGGTACCCTCCCGCGCTTCTACTTGCGCGAGCAGCGCTCCCTGATGCGGGCTCTCACATCCAAGGCCCGGGCGCGGCACAAGTCCTACGAGGACACGATGTACCACCTCGAGCCCAACGTCAAGGAGGGGCCAGGGGGCCTGCGCGATCTGCAGTTTTCGTGCTGGGTGGCCCAGCTAGAGAACGTCTCACAATCGCGGATCCCGGCCTGTGGCGAGTTCCTACCCGACGAAGTGGCGGGTGAGATCGACGAGGCCAGACGCCTGCTGTTCGCGGTCCGCTGCTACCTGCACTACCTGTACGGGCGGGACCGCAACATCCTGACATTCGGCATGCAGGACTCCATCGCTAGCGAAGCCGACGGCAAGGCGTTCCGGGGCTCCGGCGTCACCGACATGATGCGCACCTTCTATCGCCGGACTCGTTCTGTCCACAGGCTGGCCCTGCACTCGATGGAGGTGGCATCCCGACCGACCAACACGCTCCTGTCGATCCTTCGCAAGCGCAAGTCGAGGCTCTCGAACCGAGAGTTCGCGGTCACCAAGGGTCAGATCTACTTCAAGGATCCGTATGCCATCAAGCACAGCCCCGAGTGTGCTCTGCGGCTGTTCGAGTTTCAGGCCCGCCACGGGCTCAGACTCGCATCGCTGACCGAGAGGCGACTCCGGGCGGAGCTGCCGGCGTTGCGCCGGCACATCGAGTCCAACTCGGGCCACTGGGCCCGGTTGCGCGAGATCTTTCGGTTACCACACACGGTGCTGGCGCTCTCCACCATGCGGGAGTCCGGTTTCCTCTTCTGCCTGATTCCAGAATTCGAGCAGGCCGACTGTTTGGTGATCCACGACTTCTACCACCGCTACACGGTGGACGAGCACACAATCGTGGCCGTGCGCGTCCTGAAGGACCTGGCGCGCCAGACGGACGGCATCGACCGCCGATTCGCCGAACTGCTGGCCGAAGTGCGCGCTCCCGAGCTAGTCTGCCTGGCACTGCTCTACCACGACCTGGGGAAGGCAGTGAAGGGCAAGCCCCATGCGCAATCCAGCGCCGAGATGGCCAACGCCGGCATGCAGCGGCTGGGCCTGGACGACGAGATCGAACGCAAGACTGTGGATCACCTGATCCGGGACCACCTCGCCATGTCCACCGTGATGACTAAGCAGGATCTTGGCGAACCTTCGGTTCTGGAGGCCTTCAAGGAGCGTGTTGCCACGCTGGAGCGTCTGAACATGCTCACGGTCATGACCTACGCAGACATGGTCGCCGTGAACCCGTCGGCTGCCCTGCAATGGCGCAAGCAGCTCCTGTGGCGGCTCCACCGCGGAACCAGGGGGGTCTTCAAGCGCGATCACGGGGACAAGCGCATCCGAAGCGCTACCGTGGCCGACTACATCGGCCGCATTGGCGATGACGACGAACGTGAGGGCTTGGCAAGCTTCGTGCGGGGGTTTCCCGAGCGTTACGTGCGCACCCACACGGCGGAGGCCGTGCGCAGGCACGCCGCCTTGGCGTCTGGCCTGGTGGCTGGCGCAGCGAAGGTAGAATGCCAGCGCTTGGGAACCCAGACCGAGATCGTCGTGCTGTGTGCCGATCGCCCCGCGCTTTTTGCCAGCCTGTGCGCCGGCATCACCGCATCGGGGGGCCACATCGTCAGCGCCGAGGCGTATTCCCAGATCGATGGCCTGATCTTGGACAAGTTCCGCATCATCCCCACACCCGGCGGCGACCTGCTGCAGTTTGGACCCCGAGGCCTGCAGGAGATGGAGCGTCGTCTGGCGCGTCTGGCGGTGGGCCGCCTTGACCCGGAAGACTTGGTCTTCATCCCTCCGCGCAAGTCGAAGAAGCGCCCAACGAGCGACGAACCGCCGCTGGTCACCTATGACAACCGCACATCGGCCCGCTCAACCATCTTCAGTGTCTACACTCGCGACCGCAATAAGCTCCTGCACGACCTATCCTCGGTTTTCCCCGCGGCCGGCTGCGACATCGACGTCGTGCTCTGCCACACGCAGGGCGGAGTGGCAATGGACACCTTCTACGTCCGCAAGAACAGGGCCAAGCTTGACGAGGCCACCTGCGAGACGCTCAGAGGCCGGCTGGTCGGTGCATGCGAGGCTCCAGCTCACTGAGGGCCGCCCAGTCGTCGTCAAGCCTGTAGATTCGGTCCACGGCCCGCACGACGTGCCGCACGGCCTCGTAGTCGGCCACGGTGAGGATGTGGGCGCCAGACTGTAGCGCCAGCGTGGCGGCCACAGCTAAGCCGGCGTTGCGCTCCTCTTCAGTGGCCCTGATGGACTCCACCAGAAAGCTCCGCCCAGCCAAGGTTGCCTGCAGGCCTTGGGCCGGCGGGCCCAGCCGGCGCATCGTCCGCAAGAGATTGAAGTTCTCGTGGCCGCGCTTGCCGTGCTCAAGTCCCGGGTCCAGCACGATGCGAAGGCGCTCGATCCGAGCCTTGTCGGCGCGCAGCAGGGAGGCGCGGAACTCAGTCCTCACCGTCTCGGGCAGCTTGGTCAGCGGCGCTAAGCGCGACCACTGCGAAGGCGTTCCGCGCATGTGCCCAATCACCAAGGCCGCTCCCGACTCGTTGACCGCGGCGGCCATTTCCTTGTCGTATGTAAGACCCGTCGGGTCATGAATGATTGATGCACCCAGATCGACGGCTTTACGGGCCGCATCGGCATTCCAGCAGACCACGCTGATCGGGCAGCGGGAAGCCTTGGCCACCCTACGGAGGATTGGCGTGATTCGGGAGATCTCGTCCTCCGTAGACGGAATCCCACGCACTCTGTGGGCAGGGAAGGGCCGCACCTCTAGAAGCGCGGCGCCCTGTTCCTCCACTTCCGCGGCCAACTCCGCCTGGGCCGACGGCGAGGGGTGGCGGCCCCTAGACTCCAGTGCCGCACCGAGCCGGACACAGACCAGAGTGGACACTCCCAATGTCACCCGCTCGCTCGGGAGGCGCCAGATAGCCTTGGTGCGTTGAAACGACGCTGTTGCGGGATCGCCGTGCGCACGGAACGGACGGGAGGGGCGGGTCCGCTCGAGCGGTGCTGCGGATGGCTCTGGCTGGAAGGTCATGACTTAGGCGAACTCGAAGCCCGGCGTGGCGAAGACTAGGTCCGCATCCGAGGGACATCGTCGGGCCGGATCTTCTGCGAGCAGCATCCGGGTTAGGCGCCGGACCGGTCGAAACCCGTTGCGCCGAGCCATTTCCCGGGCGTTAGTGCTAGAAGCCAGCAAGTCCCAGAATATCCGCTCATGCCCGTGCCGCGAGATTAGCCCACGGACCATGGCCTCCATCGGTCGCGGCTCGAGTCCTACGCAGGGGCCCAAGAACCACGCGGACGATCCGGGACGACCGAAGGCGAATCCGGAGCGGTCCGTGACAGCTTCGACGGTCGGATCGCTCCACAGGTCCAGCAGGAGTGCCGAGCGGTCGCACCCGTAGGCCCTGCGGTCGATCGCTTGCATTGAACCAGGCCAATGTCCGCGCTCCGGCTGGTCCGGGCGGTCCGCCGCGGTTGCGCCCTCGGTCGGACGCTGCCAGCGCTCGATCACCTCTTGGGCCTGAAACCCCGACTGCTCGTATAAGGGCCTCGCCATGTCGGTAGCGTCCAGCCCCCAGATGCGGGGGGATCCTCGACCGGAACGACAGCCTGAGAGCGCATGCTGCAGCAGTCCGCGCGCAATCCCGCGCCGCCGCATGCGAGGCAGGACCAAGACCATCCCGACCCACCCAAGGTCTGCCCCGAGGCGAACTGCGGAGGTCGTGCCGATGACACGTCCGTCGCGCTCGTCCACAAAGCAGGCTTCTCGGTCGAGGCGCAGCACCCGTTCCCAGTCATTCGTAGTCTGGTTCCAGCCAGCGGCTTCTTTCAGGCACATCGCAGCAGGGATGTCCCGGGCGTTCATCCTGCGGATCATCAGTTCTTGCGCTTCCAGCGGTAATAGGCGGCCGCTGCGATGGCTAGGCCGGCACCTGCCCCTATCCAGATGACCGTGACGATGTTGCGGCTGTACAGCTGTGATCCCATCACCGTGCTGGCAAGCAAAGCCGGCATTCTGGCAGGAACGCTCAGGATGAGGAATCGCCCGATCCCCAGAGCGCTGAGGCCCGCCGCATAGGCCATGGCGTCCTTGGGTGCTCCCGGCATCAGGAATAGTGCGATCACAGCTACGGAGCCGCTCCGGGACCGCATCGACGCGTCAATCCGTGCCAGCCTGCCCGCGCCCACTATGCGCTCGACGGCGGGACGTCCGAGGGCCTTGGCAAACGCAAAGTTGAAAGCGGAACCCGCCATGATGCCCACAATCGAATATGCGAAGCCAAGCGTGGCACCGAACACGTAGCCGGCGGCAAACTGAGTGATCTCACCCGGAATCGCAAAGATCACGACCTGCAGGAACTGTACGCCGATGCAAACCAAAGGACCGGCGACGCCCTCGCGGCGCATCCACTCCACCAGCTGCTCGTGCTGTGCAAGTCCAGGGCTCCAGCCCCCTAGCCAGGCGAGGGCCAAGATCACGGCCAACGAAGCCGCCGCGATGGCGGCGAGGGCCTTCCGGCCCAGTTGGAATTCGGATGTGGCCACCGGACGGTCCCGCAACTCGTATCTTGCCATGCGCTTGCTACGATCCTTAGCGACGCGCCTGGTACGGTCCTTTCGGCCGGGGCTAATCGTGTGAGGCCGATCCTCGCACGGTTGTCACGACGGTTTGGGCGGCAAGGGTAGGCAACGTCGTGCCGCATGCGCGACAGACCCTACCGCGGAGGCAACCTTGATTCCGGTTCATGAGCCAATGACGCTCCTCACCGACTACCTGCTCGGGGGACTTAGCGCAACCTTGGCGGTGAGAATGCTGCGTCGCGGGCCGCGTGCGAGCCGGACATGGTGGGCAACGGCGCTGGCATCGTGCGCATTGGCCGCATTTGCGGGTGGGACATACCACGGCTTCCTGCCGTGGATGCCGGAAGCGGTGGCGGCGACCCTATGGCGGGTCACGATGGCGTCCATTGGGGTGGCGTCGTTTGGGGCAGTGCTCGCCACCGCTGCTGGACACTTGCCCGTCTCGTCGTTGACAGCCATTCGGATTGTTGCGAGCGTCAAGGTTGCCGGCTACCTCGCTTGGGCGATGGTGGATCCTGCATTCTTGGTGGCCATCGCGGACTACTCGCTCGCGTTTCTGTTCGTACTGGGGGTTCACCTGCACTCGTGGCGCCGCAGGGGCGACAGCAGTGCGCTGACAGTAGCGGCAGGAGTCCTAGTGAGTTTCGCAGCCGCCGGAATACAGGCGCTCGGAATTGCGCCACACGAGTCGTTCAACCACAACGATCTGTACCACGTGGTCCAGATGCTGGGCACCTGGCTGCTGTACAGAGGTGCGGTCAGCCCCACCGAAGCGTAACTGGAAGCACGCTACTCAGACCAGCCGTGCGCGTCCTGAACACTGACCATGACGGCGAGGATATCGTTCCATGTCTGGGGGTCCATCATCACCGCGTTCGGGAACATGCACCCGTCCCAGCAGATGTGCCGGCACGCCTTGGTGAGCTCGCCATCGGAGTCCCGCAGCCAGTAGCCCGCGTGTCGGGTGATGTCCAACTTGCCGTTCGGATCCGTGGCTTGGCAGTGCCGCCCGGTTCGGTCATGGCTCCCGCTGCCGAAAACCGTTCCGTCGTTCTGGGCCACGTGGAAGTCGTTAGTCCAAGGCCTGAGTGCGCCGGTCAGTCGCCGGAGGGCGTCGTCGAGCTGCGACCCGTCCGACCAGTCGAAGCCCTCGGGCAGCAGCGAGTGCTCGGGCGAGTTGTATCCCATCGTGTAGAGCAGCGTGTGGGCCATGTCGGCCTGGAACCCCAGCCGGTCGTCGTTCACACCCTCGAGGACGTCCAGCATGTGTCGCCAGCTGTGCATCCCTCCCCAGCAGATCTCTCCTTCTGCCGAGAGCCGCTCACCGTGGTCACCTGCGATGTCGGCTGCCTGCCGGAACGTGTCGATCAAGGTGGCGGTATTGCCAGCCGGGTCCTTGGCCCAGTCCTCGACACCGCTGGCTGAGTCGATGCGCACGACGCCCGAAGGGCGCATGCCCCAGCCTGTCAGCTTCTGGGCGATCCCGCAGGCCTTGCGAACGGCGCTGAGGAAGGCTTGGCGACCGGCTCCAGAATCGATGGCAGGCCCCCCGCCGGTCGGTTCCCATACCGGCGCGACGACCGATCCGAAGACCAAGTCGCGGGCGGCCAGCTTGTCCGCCCACCGCTTGAGGTCGTCATCCCCGATGTCGATGCTGATGTGCGGCTCGGACAGGAAGAGGTCGACCCCGTCGAACTTTCTGCCGTCGACCGCCGCATTGGCGGTGAGGTCGATCATGGTGTCGAGATCGATGGGAGGTTCCGCTCCCGGACCGCCCTTGCCGACGACCCCCGGCCATGCCGCGTTGTGGAGCTTTGGGTAGTTGTTGCGAGTGCTCATGCTGAGGTGGGACCAATATATCGCAGCGAACACAGGCCGAACTTGGCCTTCGGGTTTGCCGTGCTCCAAGCGTCGCATCACATGCCGACTCGAGTCGCGCAAGCAGTCGGAGGATTGGGGAGGCCCGGTTGGCCGCCCCAAAGTGGGGCCGTAGGGTGTGTGTTCTTGGGTCAGGCGAACATTTGCGGCATGGAACCATTCGCGCGGT
The DNA here is from genome assembly GCA_965203925.1 of Bryobacterales bacterium. Lineage (GTDB taxonomy): Bacteria > Acidobacteriota > Terriglobia > Bryobacterales > UBA6623 > VXMF01. The sequence goes on along the minus strand of OZ241924.1, from coordinate 4,746,279 downwards.
TGCTGCGTCAAAGGTTCCGTCGGGTAGGGTCCAGCAAGAATTGACCTTCGAACCAATCGCCCCAACAGACCAGCTTCGGCCGCGGTGGGCAACCTGTGCGCAGAGTTCGCATTGCTCGGGCGGAAGAGGGTCGAGGGAAGGCCCGGCGGAGTTCTTCGGCATTCGAATCACTGAAGGAAAGACGACGGCGCCAAACTCGCGATTGGCGAACCGGCTGCGCGCCACGGGTATCGGACGCGGTAGCAAGCAACGTGCTGAAGGCACCAACCCGACGATCTCTTCGGCCTTCGACCGTGATCGACGCTGGCCAGCGAACGAAGCCTTGCGGAACGCTGGTAGGATGGCGGGGGAGAGTCTGGCCGCATGGACAAGTGAGGGCCTTACGGCTCGCAAGACAAGGACGGAGGAACTGTGCGGAACTTGCAATTGACGGCCTTTGGAGCCGCGATGGTCGCGATGCTGGTAGCCGCCCAGCCGCTCGGCGCGCAGGAGCCAGACGACTCGAGCGACTACAACAGCGGTTCCTCCTTCGGCGACTACTCCGGGTACAGTGGCTCGACGGGCACGCAACACTCTTCAGGAAGCTACAACTCCGGGCCGACAAGGGCCACCACCACGTCGGTGCAGCGATCGTCCAACAGCTCTTACGGCGGATCTGCCAACACTTACGGATCGTCCAGGAACTCGTACGGTCAGTCCTCAGTCTCCTACCGCACGCCGAGCAGTTCCTCCAAGACCTCGTCTTCCAGCAGTTCGACACCACAGAGCCGCTCCTACCGAACCAACGACATCGACTACGGCAATTCCGCCAATACCTACGGAAGCAGCCCGAACACATACCGAAGCTCCCCCAACACGTATGGGCGTTCCGCGAGATCCGGGAGCCAGCGACGGGGTTCCTACCGGAATCAGGGGATCCAAGCTCGCCAAGGCCAAGGTCCAGACTCGACCAATCTGTGGGCGGGAAGGATTCGTGGCGTGCCAGTTCCGGCGTTTCCCGTTAGCGGCCAACTCCAGATGGCGAATGGCCGGCCTGCCGCCGACGCGGAGGTGCGCCTCAACTGCGGTGGAGCGTCCTATCCAATGGGGGTCACCGACCGTAGGGGTCGGTTCAGGATCAACCTCACGAGCTGCTATTCGGCGCTGAGCATGGGAGATGCGTCGGTGGGAGGCCCTTTTAGAGCCTCTGGCTCATGGGCGTTCTCTCTGAATACGTGCTGGCTTGATCTAATGATTCCCGGTCATGCACTGGGCCGTGTGGAACTGAGAGCACTGACACGGTGGCGTCGGCACGATCTGGGGACGGTGATTCTGGAGAGTCTGGGTCCAGAACCCAGCCCAACAGTCCACGTCAACACGCTCCTCGCATCGCCGGCCGCGCGAAAGGCCTACCAAAAGGGCCTCAGAGCGCTCCGCAAGGCCAAGCCCAACTATGATGCCGCGGCAGGTCACCTCGCTGAAGCCGTGAGAATTCACCCGCAATACGCAACGGCTTGGGCGGCACTGGGAGAAGCGCTCATGGCGCTCGGCAGCCGGGAACAGGCCAAGACGGCGTTTCGCAAGGCAATCGATGAGGACCCCATGCTTCTCGCCCCACACGAGTCTCTGCTCAAGGTGGCCCTCGAGGAAGAGGTCTGGCCAGAAGTCGAGTCCCTAACCAAGTCCTACTTGGATATCTCGCCAACGTCCGCAAGAGTCCGCTTCTACGGTGCCTTGGCAGCCGTCAACTTGCGAAAAGGGGATGACGTCGAGGCGATCGTCAAGAAAATGAAGGATCTGGGCGAGGTCGAGACTTGGACGACGGCGCACTACATGATGGCCATGGTCCACAGTTGGCGCACCGAGTTCGAGGAGGCTGCCCGGGAATTCGAGGAGTTCCTAGACCGCAGCCCCGACCATACGCTTGCCAGAAATGCAAGCTCCCTCCTATATGAGTGGACCAAGCTTGAGGTGATCCAGCCTCGCGACTTTCCCGACGGGCCGCCGTGGCAAAGAGATCAGAGCGGACTCTAGTCCCACTCTCGCCGAATCCACTCCGGCTGCCTTGCCGGCCTTAGCCGTAGACTCTGCGGAATCCTCAAGACAGCAGCATCAGTTCCTCGGGCGGACCACAAGCCGTCTGTGCCCGTAGTCGGTTGGCGAAGACTATCTGTGGTCCAAGACGATCAAGCGTGCCGTGACGAAGCCCCAATCTTGTGATCAGTCGGGAATGTCACCACCGCACTCCTCGGAACGATCCCCAAGGCCAACCAGTGCGTCCAATCAGCCGGACTTAGCGGCGAATCAGGTTCGGACTATAGACCGAAGACGTGCTGGGCGGGGCCGTTGGAGGTTCGTTCTGGCCAACTACCGGTAACTCCTCTAGGCAGCCATTCGGGCCGAGCACTTCACCACATCCCAAGAACACACGAAAGACCTGACCGGTCCTCTTGTTGTAGAGAAACGATGTGCCCTCTATAACCAACGGCGGATCGCTGCTCTGCAGACCATTCTGGCTTGAGTCCACGACTGCGACTCGCTGCCCAAACATCGCCCATTCTGAGTCATCGGATTCGACTGTTTCCACTTCTTCGGAACCGAGCATCATCCCGGCAAGCAATGTACCTAAGAGGATTGCCACTGTGCGGGTATTCAAGACTTGCATTGTTTTCCTCCTTGGTTGCATTCTAGCACGTCATCGGGACAGATGCCAGAACAAACCGGAAGTTAGGGATATTGAGAAGTGTACTCTAGAGGATCTGTATTCTTGCGATCGAGGAACAATTCAAAGAGAGCGAGAACGTAACTAGGGTGGCGTAACTTCAAGGGATGCCGAAGCTTCAGTACGAAGCCGTGTTTCTTGGTCGAGTTCGCGATATCGATTCAGTGCGATTCTGGCTTCTTCACGCATCCCCGTTCTCTGGTAGGCTTGGGCAAGCTGGTAGTGGACGCTCCCGTCCGTGTCCAATGGCAGTGATGCCTCCAGATGGGGAACAGCATCGGCTGGACGATCTACGGCAAGATAAGATCGTCCCAAGCTCAGCCTTGTTGACAGAGCTACGTCGGGCATTGCGACGGCCCGCTCCAAGTATGGGATCGAGTCCTTGAACTGCTGTTCGCGCACCAAGAGTCCTCCCAGCATCGCCGCCCACTTCGAATCATTGGGATCTGACTCGGCTAGCCTTGCCAACAGCGGCCGGGCCTCGGAATTATTCCCGGATCGGTACAGGAACTCGGCGAGCTGGCGCTCCAGAACAGGATCGCCGGGGCGTATCTGGAGCGCTCTGCGAGATGCATCGACCGCCTTGGCGTACTGGCCCTGTCCCCCGAGAAGGTCCGCGATCAATTGCAGTTGCTCAAAGGACTCTGGCAGACCTCCTAACTTGCGAAAGGCAGATTCGGCCAGATGTGCGTGGGACCTTGCTGCCCAATAAAGGGCATCGTCTGTTGAGGATTCATCGGCGTCCGTTAGAGCTTGGTATTGTCCGGCCAAGAACATGCACACAGGACTCTGAGGTTGCCCACAGTCATGTTGCGAGAGTTCACGCGCCTTTGCTCGCTCCACAGCAGCCCACTCGCTTCTACCGGAGTATTCGTACAGGTCTGCAACTGCCAGATGAATATCGCCTGCCGCTGGTCCAACCTCCAGTGCTCGCCGAAACAGGTACAAGGCACTAGGGTACTGTGCCGATGCCAATCGCGAGTGTGCCAGAATCAACAATACTTCCTGAGACTCTGAATCCCGGTTCTTCAGGACATCGAACGCATCGCCGGCAAGCTCCTCATGGCAACGCACTAGGCCGGCGTAGGGAAACGGATTCTCTGGCATTAGTTCGCGCAAACGACGCCACTGCTTCACAGCGTCACGATACGAGCCGGTTGCCTCATGTGCGTCCGCCAGCATCGACCGCGCAAACGGATGGCCAGAATCTATGTCAACGGCCCTCCGGAGCGGAGCCAGAGCCTCGTCGTATCGACCGAGTCGCACAAGACTGGCACCGAGAAAAAAGTTCGCAGGGAAGGAGTCAGGCATACCAGACGCCGCCGGCCTCAGGTGTTTAACGGCCTCTTCATCTTGAGCACTTAAGTGCAGAGCCATGCCTAGGTTTGCCTTCAGGGTCGGCTCGTTTGGGTAAGACGCGGAAAGCTCGGCATAGAGGACAGCAGCATCCGCGAATCGCTGTTCTGACATGGCCACAGAGGCTCTTCTCGCAATCATCGACGGATTATCCGCAGATAATAAGACACTGTAGGATCCAGAATGGGTCAAGAAAGCACCGACAAACACGATAACTATTAGTTGGCATGCACGCACGGTTCTCGAGCTTTTACAAACGGAAAAAGTCCGCTCAAATGCCAAGAAATATATACCTAGATGCGGCAAGTATCGGCTCATAATCCACTCAGGACTGCGTCTCGTTCAGGAGCCTAGACAGCGTCTCTACCCTTCCATTCGGCAGTGTTGGCCTGATGAATGGTACGGCACTGGATGATGGCTTCGAAAACCTCTGTATCCGAATCGTTAACCGGATTCCCAAGACTGGAACGTTCTCGGCATCTCTTCCCTGAAGTTCGTTCTGCGGCGCTAGCACACTGCTAATCCCTGAGAGGCCTCCCTCGCAACTGCGCCAACATCTCCCCAAGTCAGCGGCTTGAATATAGCATGACGGATTGTGTTCACTGGTTGGCTCCCCGCTGATTGGCTCACGTCGGTGGCACACGTGGATGCGACGGCCCAAGTCCTACGGACCCTCGGCTCCCTGTCGCCGCATGTCACCTCCGAACCTCCTACGGGCAGTTCCGGCCTCGGTCCGAAGCCGTGCTCGCAACGACGACCGCTTCCTCTACCCAAATGCCGTCGGCAGGAGAGCCTGCGCGGCGCAGGCTCCGCCGCCACCATCCTGAACGGATCCGTAGGACAGGGCACGGACGCGGGCGAGCCGGGCCTGGGCACCTAGCTTGCGCGTGTGAGCCCGGCCAACGCCGCGCACGAGACTGCAGTGCCGGCCATCGTCATGTGCGGTTGCCCTTGGCGGTACCCTGATGCTTCGTGCGGGTTGCGGGGACATGGACCATCTGCGCTGTCACATGCGGGCTGCTGTGCCCGACCGTTGTCGCCGAGATCAGCCTGAAGGAGATTCCGGCACCCCCCGGACCGGTGTTCAAGCTGGAGAACAGCCCGACTCCCAGCAAACGCATGATCGAAACAATGGCCGGCGGCCTTGCCGTGTTCGACTTCGACCGCGACGGGCGCCTAGATATCTTCTTCACCAACGGGGCATCCGGCGTGTCGCTGGAGAAGCGGGGTCCGGGTGATGCTAATCGCCTCTTTCGAAACTTGGGGGACATGCACTTCGCAGATGTGTCCGAATCGGCTGGCGTTACGGGCGAAGGATACTCAATGGGCGCGGCTGTTGCCGACTTCGACAACGACGGCGACACCGACATCTTTGTGGCTGGAGTCTTCCGAAGCTACCTCTATCGCAACCGTGGCGACGGCACGTTCGAAGACATCACCGACACCGCCGGGGTCTCTTCAACGGACTGGGCGGTGGCGGCCGGATGGTTCGACTACGACGGCGACTCCCTCCTTGACCTGTTTGTCGTCAACTACGCGGACTGGACCCTCGAATTCGACCGCTATTGTGGCGACCGGGCCCGTGACCTCCGGGTCTACTGCCATCCAAAGTATCTGACGCCGATCCCCAACCGCCTCTACCGGAACCTTGGAAGCGGGCGCTTCCGGGATGTCACTGCCGAGACGGGCATCACCCAACATCGAGGCAGGGGAATGAGCGTCGCCTTCGCGGACTTCGACGGTGACGGCTATACCGACGTGTTCGTGACCAATGACAATCTGCCGAACTTCTTGTACCTGAACCAAGATGGCCGGGACTTTGTAGAGGACGCGCTGCTGGGCGGGGTTGCGCTGCTGGATCACGGCCGCCCTGTTGCCTCGATGGGCGTGGACACCGGCGACTTCAATGGTGATGGCGCAAGGGACGTTGCCGTCACTGCCCTCAGCGGAGAGACGTTCCCTTTGTTCGAAGCCGAGGAGGGAGCATCCTTCCGGGACGTGACCGTCCGCAGCGGCCTTGCCAAAGCCTCCAGTCCCTACGCCGGCTGGGGCAACGCACTGGCGGATCTAGACAATGACGGCGATCTGGACCTTGTGACCGCCAACTCTCACGTGAATGACCTCGTAGAGCACTTCGAGCCGTACGAGTATCGACAGCGCAACACTCTCTTTGCGAATCTCGGCAACCGGTTCGGCGAACCGTTGGAATTTGGGCCCCCTTCGACCTATCGCGGAATCGCCGCCGCCGACTTCGACGGAGACGGCCGCCTAGACGTTGTGGCCAGCGCACTTGGGGAGCCGGCCCGACTCTTCCGCAACACGTCCGAGCCGCCGGGAAACTGGGTCGGTGTCAGGCTAAGGGGAAATTTGTCACATCGTGACGCGCTCGGCGCTAGGGTCCACATTCAGGGCCAGAATCGTTGGATCAAGAGCGCGACCGGCTATGCCACCTCGACGCTCCGTCCGGCCCACTTCGGCTTGGGAACTTCCGACAGCGCGGTGACGATCAGGATCGACTGGCCCACCGGCCACACGCAAGTCCTTCCGGATGTCCCCGTGAACCGCATCGTCGAACTCAGCGAAGACGAGTAGCGCTTCGCTCCGCCCGGCAGGGCAGTGCACTTCTCCCATCTGGTTCGGGCGGCAAGGGTGCGACACGCCCTTTCGTCTCGGGGTTCGGATGCGCCAAGAGTCTTACCGGATACCTCGGTCACGCCGACGGTGAGGTCACTGCTGATTCTGGCCGCCCGGCTGCTGCTGGAGAATGCGGATCAGCCGGGGCAAGCGCCACTCGGTCACGGGTTCAAAGACCTGTACATCGTGGACCCGCCGCGCATCGTCAGCCAGAGCGCGTTGCACTCACCGACCCTCGTCCCAAAGCGTAATTCGGTGGGTCTCGCGTTTGAGGACGCGTCTGGGCGGTAATCGGACGGATGTGGCGGGGACGATGCGATCCATCTCATCCTGAACATCCTGACGAGCCCGTGTGGTGGGAACCCGCACTTGCTGCCATTCGACTGGCATCCGGATTTCGACGGCCCCAAGAGGTCGTGGAATCCACGCTACTGAGCCCGACTTGCGACGCCAAGTGAGGACCAATTGGTCCCGGTCGCCGCTGCGGGCCGCCCTAGGCCGACGGACCCTGTCGACGCCAACGGTTGCAATCCGGGCAGCAATCCAGTCAGACTGATCAGAGCGGTTGACCGCAACAGCGGTTAGCTAGCTGTAGTCACAAGGAGCCAAGATGGACCGTCAAGACAGCCCCTACCGCCCAACACGCCGCGGAGCGATTCGCTACGGGACGGCTGCCGCGGCTGCGTCGCTTGCCTCATGTTCGGGCACTGCCGACACGGAGGCGCCCGATGCGTGGACACGCGCGGTGAACGGCAGGATCCGTCATTCCGTCTGCTTCTGGCCGTTCGAGAGCTCGGAGTGGGCATGGGACCTTGCCACGCTCGCGGGGCACGCGGCCGATCTCGGGGCGCTGAGCGTCGAATTGCTCAGCCCGGAGCAGTGGCCCACGGTCCGGACGCACGGGCTGACCTGCGCGATTGCCAGCAATGGGGTAGAAGGCCCTCCATTCATGCGCGGCCTCAACAACCCGCGGTACCAGCAGATGGCCATCGATGCGACGATGGCGGTGATGGACGCCTGCGCCGAGCAAGACATCCCGAGCGTGATCGCGTTCAATGGCTACAAGTGGAACGATGCCGAAGATCCGCAGAGCGGTGAGATCTCTCTCGAAGAGGGTGCCCGTAACACTGTCGAGGGGCTGAAGCAACTGGCCGCCTACGGCGAGGAGAAGGGGGTCACCGTTTGCTTGGAGATGCTCAACACACGCGACGACACGCATCCCATGAAGGGCCACCCGGGCTATCAGGGCGACGACATCGACTACTGCGCCGACATCATCCGCGAGGTGAACTCGCCGCGAGCGAAACTGCTGTTCGACATCTACCACGTCCAGATCATGAACGGCGACGTGATTCGGCGGATACGAGAGCTTGGAGACCTGATCGGGCACGTCCACACTGCCGGCAACCCCGGCAGGAACGAACTGCACCTAATGCAGGAGATCCACTATCCGTCGGTGATGGAGGCGCTCGTAGAGATCGGGTACGAGGGCTACGTGGGACACGAGTTCATTCCCACTCGCGACCCGCTCGATTCGCTGGCGCACGCCGTCAGGCTCTGCGACGTGTAGGGTCAAGAACAGCGCATCCCTGACGCTATCGACGCACGCAGCGGCGCTCAGATTATGATCAGGGATCCAAGGCAGGTCGCGGATGGCAAGACGGGCGAGGGCGGGCATCTTAGGGTTTACGGGCTACAGCGGTGCGGAACTGATCCGCATCCTGAAGGCACATCCGCATGCGGAGCCCGTGCTGCTGGAGCATCGGGCCGTTTCGGACTCCGAGCTGCCCGTAGGCGAGAACACACCGCGCATTCCATTCGACACTTCGGCGATGGAGGGGGAAGGGCTCGACGTCGTATTCCTTGCTACGTCGCTGGAGGTCGCCATGGAGGCCGTCCCCCGGATCCTTGATGCTGGCATTCGATGCGTCGATCTCAGCGCGGCGTTCCGCCTTCGATCAGTTTCTGACTACCGTCGCTGGTACGGCGTCGAGCATAGCTGCCCGGAATTGCTGGGCGAGGCTTCGTACGGCCTGCCAGAGTTCTTCCGAGAGATGGTCCGCATCTCCCGGCTCGTTGCCAACCCTGGCTGCTACCCGACGGCTGCCAGCCTCAGCATTCGTCCGCTGATCGTGGCGGCGATCCTGGACCGACCTCCCGGCGTGATCTGCGACGCCAAGTCGGGCGTCAGCGGTGCCGGACGCAAGCCGAGCCTCAAGACCCACTTCTGTGAGGTGACCGAGAACTTCTCCGCGTACAGCGTGCTGAACCACCGCCATGTCCCAGAGATCCTATACACGACGGATCTGGACGAGAACGAGCTCGGATTCACAGCACAGCTTCTCCCGCTGCACCGAGGCATTCTGGAGACCATCTACGTGCGGACGGCCGAATCCATGGAATGGGAAGACCTGCACCGGATCTACGCGAAGGAGTACAGCGGCGAGCCATTTGTGCGCATCTTCCCGAAGGGGCGCCTCCCTGACCTGCGAGGCGTCCAAGGCACGAACTGTTGCGACATCGGATTCCGGGTGGATCCCGAGAGCCGTCGGGTGGTCGTGGTGGCCGCCATCGATAACCTGGTGAAGGGGGCTGCCGGCCAGGCCGTGCAGAACATGAACTTGCAATTGGGATATCCCGAAACTGCCGGGCTGACCGGTGGCCGCGGCCAAGAATGAAGCTGCTGGTCAAGCTGGGCGGCACCCTGCTCGAGTCCACCAAAACACGCGGCGCCCTGGCCACGCAGATCTGTCGGCTTCTTGACGAAGGTCATCAAGTCGTCGTCGTGCATGGTGGAGGCAAGCGCCTGAGCCGATATCTGGCTGGACTGGACCACAAGAGCGAGTTTCGCAACGGATTGCGCGTAACGCCGCCGGAGATCATGGACGCCGTTCTGCGGATACTGGCCGGTTCCGTGAATCGGCAGCTCGTCGCCGAGTTCCAAGACGCGGGGGCCAAGGCCGTGGGCCTGACCGGTATTGATTCCGGAACAGTGAAAGCCACCCAAATGTCCCCCGATCTAGGGCTGGTCGGCAGCGTCGAGGACGTGGACCCTGCCTTGCTGGAGCTGCTAACCGAGCGCGGGTACCTGCCAGTTGTGGCCTGCGTTGCCGGCGGGGAGGGCTCTGCCATCTTCAACGTGAACGCTGACCAGATGGCCTCCGCATGCGCTGGGGGACTGGGCGTCGACCTGCTGCTGTTCCTGACCGACGTCGGCGGTGTGCTCGACTCGCGGGGAGGACTGATACCAAGCATCAATGCGGCACAGGCAAACCGGCTCATCGAGGACGGGGTGGCAAAGGGCGGGATGGAGGCGAAACTGCGGGCCTCGACGGGTGCGCTGCGCTCCGGTGTGCAACGGGTCGTTATCGCCGACGGACGAGCTGACGCCATCGTCGGAAGGCTCGTGGCCGGGGAGCCAGCCGGCACGGAACTCGTGCCGACGTAGAGCCCGAGTCTGAGCGGGGAACAGCAGCCCGAATCTCCCGGGAGAGCCTCAGCTCGTGGCCGCCGAGAAACTGCCGTAGGCCTGCGCGAAAGCGTAGAGCGTCACGACACACAGAGCAACGGCCAGCCCTCGCCACAAGTCCTCGCGGCGCTTGTCGTGACCCGGCGTTCCGCAAACGTATGCAAGGCCGAAGCCAGCCAGCAGCCCGCCGAAGTGGGCGGCATTGTCGATCGCCGGGAACAGGAATCCGAAGATGGCGATGAATATGATCCAGCGCTTCCCTATGGCCTGGAGATGTGGGTTGAAGCTGATCCGGCCGTACGCGTACATAGCCCCTAGGAGCCCGCAGATCGACGCGGATGCGCCTATCGACAGCGAGGACGACCAGAAAGTGCTCGCAACGAATCCGCACGCCCCCGTGACGAGGTACAGGACTAAGAATCTAGCCGTTCCGAAGACTTCCTCTGCAACTGTGCCCAAGTTGAAGAGGGACATCGTGTTGAATGCAATATGCATCAAGCCGCCGTGCAGAAAGTTGGCCGTGATCAGCCGCCACCACTCGCCATGGAGCAGAATTGAGGGCCGGAACTTGCCGCCCAGCAAGTGGAGCACTGAGCCGTCGATGCTCCCGAGCAGGTCGCTGCCGCCCGCCAAGCGTGCCGTCAGGATCCACGACACGGCGAATAGGCCGGCGTTGATCAGTAGGAGGATCGTCGTCGTGAACCCGATCTGCCCCCCAGTGCGCCGTGAGCGCTCCTCCCGCAAGAGTCGCTTGCCCGCGCTGACCGGCAGGTCGTTCCCGCAATAGTCACACGACTTCGCTTGGCTGTCAACGAACGCCCGGCAGTGTGGGCACATCCGAGGCTTCGACATCAGAGACCTATCATCATTGTGCCGCCATGGCGGCGAATGCAAGCACGGCGGTCGCCGGCACGCCAGTGACCCGGCGCCCGCGGGCACCTCGGACGGTCGCCGGCGCCCATGGCCGACCATGTGCTAGGCTCTCGCATCCGGGGGCGAGGGCGGGCTCCAGCTTCGGTCGGGTGCGGGCTGCAGTGGTCCAACTGCCCTTCGCGGTCACCACCCGTTCAGGCGAGTCAGAGCGACTGCCAGCCGCCATTGAGAACCCGTCAGAATAGACACAATGCGAGCCAACTTCGTTATCGGGATCGACCTTGGCGGCACTAAAGTAGCCGCCGCGGCGTTCGCATTGGACGGCGCGCGCCTTGGCAAGGTGGCCAAGCTCCCTACGATGGCTCGGATGAGGCGGGCCGTGACGCTGATGAACATTCGGCGGGTAGTGAAGCAAGCAAAGATCGAGGCCGGTGTGGAAGGGGCCCCGAACGTCGTCGGCATGGGCAGTTCGGGGCCGCTTGATCTCAAGAACCAGATCATCTGCGACGAGGACTCCCTGCCGAACCTGGCTGGCTTCGACATGGGAGCGTTCTGCCGCCGGGAGATCGGAGCCCCATTGGCCTTGGAGAACGACGCAGCCTGCTTCACGCTCGGCGAGGCGGTGCGGGGCGCCGGTCTCGGCCACGACTCAGTGCTGGGCGTGACGCTCGGTACGGGATTCGGGTGCGGGATTGTGATCCAGGGCAAGGTCTACTCTGGCGCGACCAACAATGCAGGAGAGGTTGCCTACTGCCGGGTAGGGCCCCTGACCTACGACGAGGTCGGGTCAGGAGAGCGGGTCAAGGAGCTGTACAAGTCGAGCCTTGGCGGGGGCACCCATGCCCCAACGGCGCGGGAGATCGGTGACCTAGCTGAAGGCGGGGACCGGGACGCAAAAGGCGCGTGGCAGGCATACGGGAAGGGTGTTGGCACGGCGATTGGGGCGGTCTGTAGTGTGCTGGATCCCTCGGTCGTGGTGATCGGGGGGTCCGTCGCCAAGCGCCTACACCTGTTTGGAAGTGCCCTGGCAGCATCGGCGAGGCAGGTGCTCTTGGGAGCGGCCGCCGAACGATTCGAGGTTCGGCCCTCCGCCCTGGGCGACGCCGCCGGGGTCACGGGAGCGGCTGCACTCGCGCTCATGTGACCAGCATCCCGGCGACGGGTATACTCAATAGACGGAGCGAGCAATGGCTAAGCACAGCAGTGAAGGGAATGTCGCCTGGTTCATCGCGGGACTGACCGTAGGGTTCGCCAGTGCCCTGCTGTTGGCCCCGAGGTCGGGCGAGCAGACCCGCAGGTCCCTTGTGGACGCCGTCGATAAAGGCCGCGAATTCGCCGCCGACAAGCGTAGGCAGGCTACCGAGTTTGGGCGGGAGCTGTACCACCAAGGCCGCGAGTTGGTGGACGAGATCAGCGTCCCGGGGCGCACGGCAGAGGCCGAGACCTCCGCCGAGGCCGGCGAACCCGACGAGGCACAGGCCTGACCAGAGGCACATTCCGAACGGTTCCGGCGCTCGGGATTGAGGAGAGAACCCTGCAGTTGGGGTATGGTGATGGTGTCGGGGCGTAGCGCAGGCTGGTAGCGCGCTTGCTTCGGGAGCAAGAGGTCCCGAGTTCAAATCTCGGCGCCCCGACCATCCTTCACAGGCCGGTTGGCACTCTGGATGGGCAGCTTGCCCGCGCGGTCTCGCGACTGTCCCAGCGCGGTGAGGCACGATCGTCGGGCGAACCCGGCCCAAGACAGCGAAAGCAGCGGCGAACGTCGCCCACAGGCTGCTGCGACTCGATGGCTCAAGGGACCGGGGATGTAAGAAGCCTGTGACTGGGTCTCGCGTGAGAGTGCAGCCAGCCCTTGACGCCGGACCCTAATGCTCGCTATCTTGCCCATATGACTCGCAAGCAATTCCTCGCGGCACCGCTGCTGGCCCCGGTGGCCGCGGCCTCCGCAGCCACTGGCGCCAAGCCGCGGCGCATCAACCGCGCCATCGAGCTCCTCGAGGATGGCCACATGATCTTCTACACAGGAGGCCGAGGTGGCTACGACGAGGGAAAGCAACTCGCCGGAACACCGTACGACTACATCAACTACGAGATGGAGCACGGCTCTTTGGACTTCACTGCGCTGAGAGGGTTCATGAAGGGGCTGGTGGACGGCGGCCCCACACGCAGCGGGCACCGGACACCGGCGGTGATCGCCACGCTGCCCGTGCTCGGAATCGACGAGGTCCACATGCGCGCAAACTTCTGGGTCGTCCAGCAGACTCTGCTCTGCGGGGTGCACGGCATCCTTCTGTGCCACGCCCGCGAACCCGATGCCGTCAAGTGGATGGTGCGCGCCGCTCGCTACCCCAACGCCAAGCCGGTCGTTCCCGAACTCGGAGAAGGATTGCTGGGCAACGGCAGCCAAGGCTACCCCGCCGAGATTTGGGGAGTGTCCCGCGGAGAATACCAGCGCAAGGCGGATCCGTGGCCGCTCAACCCGGATGGCGAGTTCCTGCTGGGGCTCAAGATCGAGGACAGGTATGCCTTGGAGAATGCCGAGAAGGTCGCTGCCGTGCCGGGAATCGGGTTCGCGGAATGGGGGCCTGGCGACATGGGGCTGTCGTTGGACCTTCCGGACGGGCACGGGCCAAACCGCCTACTGCACCCCCGCATGCGCGAGGCTCGCTCCAAGGTGCTTAACGCCTGCAAGCAGAACAAGCTTGCCTTCCTGAACACGGTCCGGGAGAACGACGTGACGCAGATGTACGAAGAAGGCGTTAGGATTGGTGCTGGAGCAAGCGAGGCGACCATGGCCAAGGGCCGCAGGCACACAGGCCGCACCATGCCGTGGTGAAGAACGCCCCGTTGGGGGCGGCTGCCCTTGCGCTAGGCCTGGCCACCTGCAGCACCCACGACGGACAGCTAGACCTGCGGCTGGGACACGTAGCGTCACCCGGCTCACTGACGGCGATCTCCGCGGATGAGTTCGCCCGCCGGGCGAACGAGCGGCTTGGTGGGCTGGGGCAGGTGACCGTCTACGGTTCCAGCCAGCTAGGCGACGACGAGACCCTGCTGATCAAGCTCAAGCTCGGCACGGTGGACTTTTCAGTGCCGTCGACAATCATGTCGTCGGCGGTCGAGTCGTTCGGAATCTTCGAGATGCCCTATCTCGTCCGGGACCGCGCCCACATGGCTCGCATCGAAGAGGCCGTCGTATGGCCGCGTTTGGCCCCGGACGCGGCCGCGCGGGGTTTTGAGCTGCTGGCTGTATGGGAAAACGGCTTCCGACACATAACCAACGACGCCCGCCCGATCATTCGGCCCGCGGACCTTAGCGGAATCAAGCTGCGCACTCCTCGCGGGCGATGGAGGGTACGCCTGTTCCAGACGTTCGGTGCAAACCCTACGCCGATGTCGCTGGCCGAGACGTTTATTGCCCTGCAGACCGGCGTGATCGACGGACAGGAGAACCCGCTGAGCCAGATTCATAGCCAGCGCTTCCACGAGGTGCAGCAGTTCCTCACCCTGTCCGGGCACGTCTACACCCCCGCCTACCTCTTGGCGGGCCGTGACCGCTGGCAGGCGCTGCCGCGGCCCGTCCGCGACGTGCTTCGGACCACTGCGCAGGAAGTGCAGTCGTTTGTGTACGAGAGGGCCGCAGTCTTGGACAGCGACCTGCTGGCGAGCCTGCGCTCGTCGGGTATCGCCGTCAACGAGTGCGACCGCGACTCGTTCCTTCGGGCCGGGGAACCGCTGTTCGAAGAGTTCTCGCGGCATGTTCCGGAGGGCAGAGCACTGATCGCCACCGCCCTCGACCTCGCCTCGCAGGGGCCGTGACCCGGGAAACCTTGTGCTGACACGCCTGCGATCGGCATTGGCCCGCGTACTGGAGGGCGTAGTGATCGGCATCACGCTCTCCCTCGCCGTGCTCGTCGTCGCGGGCGTGGCGAGCCGCAAGGCGGGATTCTCCCTTGTCTGGTACGACGAAGTCGCCGCGATCTTGCTGGCTTGGCTGACGTACTACGGCGCCGGCCTTGCGGCGATCCGGCGGGCCCACCTTGGCCTGCCCAACCTAGTCCAAGCGGCTCCGCGCAATGCTCGACGCGCACTCTTCTGGCTGCGCGAGACAGTTGTGATCGCATTCTTCGCACTCGTGGCGTGGATGGGCTGGAAGCTTCTGACGGCCTTGGGCGGCACCTTCCTCGTCAGCTTGCCATGGCTGCCTTCCGCGGTGGTCTACTCGGCCGTTCCGATCGGAGCCGTTCTCTTTATCGCGGCCGAAGTCTGCGCCTGTGCCGAAGTGTGGAAGGAGCGAACCGAGGGATGACCCTGTTCTGGGTCGTGGTGGGCCTCCTCGCTCTGATCCTCGCCGACGTTCCGATTGCGGTCGCCCTCGGCTGCGCTTCGGTGGCAGCGATGGCTCTCGAGACGGGCGCCCGAGACCTGCCGAACGTGCCCTTGACCCTTTTCGACGGCTCAGTGAAGTTCTCGCTGATTGCCGTACCGCTGTTCATCCTGGCAGGCGCGGTGATGAACGCGTGCGGGATCTCACGACGGCTGATCGCGCTGACCTCTGCGCTGATCGGATTCGTCAGGGGTGGACTGGCAATGGTGACGATCGGGACATCCCTGTTCTTTGCCGAGATCTCTGGGTCGGCAGTTGCGGATGTGGCGGCCCTAGGTTCAGTGCTGATCCCTTCGATGAAGAAAGCGGGCTACAGCAAGGAGTTCGCCGCAGCCGTCTCTTCCTCGGCATCCACGCTGGCGATCATTATTCCGCCCTCGATCCCCATGATCCTCTACGCAGTGATGGCCGGCGCGTCAGTGGTCGAGATGTTCGTAGCAGGCATCATCCCGGGCCTGTTAGGCGGCCTGCTGCTGATGGTGGTCGCGTACAGGATGGCAGTCCGGCGTGGCTTCCCGGCGGACGCGGCATTCGCTTGGGCACGCGTGCGGAGCACATTCCGCGATGCCGTCTGGGCGCTGCTTCTCCCGGTGATCATTCTGGGCGGGATCTTCTCGGGATGGGTGACGGCCACCGAGGGCGCCGGCCTCGCTGTGGTGGCCGCCACCGTGATTGGGGCCGGAGTGTACCGGGAACTGGATTGGAAGGCGCTGCGCCGGGCGATCGTCGAGGGAGGCATCCAGACTGCGGTGGTGATGCTTCTGGTTTCCACCTCCGCGCTGCTAGGCGAGTACCTGACATCCGCCCAAGTGCCCCAGCGGTTCGCGGCCCAGTTGCTGGCCTTCACGGACAGCCAGTGGGCCGTGCTGCTCCTGCTGAACTTCTTCTTCCTTGCCATCGGGCTCTTCTTGCACTCCGCTGCCGCGATCATCCTAGTCGTTCCGATCGTCATGCCACTCGTCCAGCAAGCGGGGATTGACCCCGTCCACTTCGGCCTCGTCTTGGCGCTCAATCTCGGCATCGGCCAGCAGACTCCGCCCGTCGCCAGCGTACTGCTGACGGCCTGCTCCATCGCCAAAGCCCAAGTCTGGGATGTCAGCCGGGTCAACGTCGCATTTGTGGGAGTGCTCCTGGCTGTCCTTCTGCTCGTGACCTATATTCCGGCGATCCCCATGGTTCTGGTCGAGTTCTTCTTCCGATAATCCCTGTCTTGCTTCCCAGCGGTGTGCCGCAACACGCAACAAGGGTCGGCCAAAAGGCCGAGCCTGCGCCGCGTGTCTTCCAATGCCGAAGATCGGCGGGCCACAGGGGTACGGCTCTTAGCGCCAAGACACCCGGGTCTTGGCGCGCGCCGACGCGAGGGGCGCGGGCGTTTCCGGGCAGAGAATGCGCCGATCGCCCTGACATGTCACGGCCAAGCGAGTGAAGCTACCGCCCCGCATGGCAGCGGGTCAATCGAAATGGCACGTCACGTCGTCTTTCCGAGCCCTCAATTGTGGCACTGTACGCAGGCCTTCTCCTGAGGCAGGACTAGCAGCTTCGTCTCCGCCGATCCGTGGGCATCGTGGCACATGCCGCAGCTTGCAAGCTCGTGAGGCGGATGGCTATGCACTTGGATGAAAGCCTCCTCGGCGTGGCAGGACTGGCAGCCTCCGCTGAACCGGAATCGGCCGCGCCGGCTGACCCCGTGGCAATGAGCGCACGCAATGGAGGCCGGCGGATGGCTGACGTACGGGCGCGGGCCGCCATCAGGCTGCTCCTCGCCCGTGAAGAATGAGACGTCGATCCGGCCGTCGGGCGACTCCAGAACCAGTACGTGGTGGCCGGGCCGGGCCGAGAAGCGCGCGCTGAGGACTCCCGGGAACGGCGAGTCAGCCTCCAACGGCTTGCCGTCCAACGACAGCCGGCCTTGTGCCGACCGTGCTATGACCTCAACGCTTCCGCTCGGGATCCAATCCCCTTCGCTCGGCTTGACAATACGGTCCTGGGGCGCGCCGATCGCGGCCATGGCCAGCAGGCCTGCCGCGCACCGGGCACGGGGGGAGCTAGATCTCGATCCGGCAGATCGATCCCGCATGCTTGCTCAGATTGTCCTTGTGCCCAGGAGCGATGCCGGCGTCGCAGTAGTACAGCGCCCCCTGCCACCACGTCATCCCATGCGGGTCGGGGTCGTTGCGGTCCAGCTGTACAGCGTCCAGCACTTTGCCCGTGCGGATGTCGAACTTCAATATGCGGTAGTCGTTGGAGAACATGCACCAGATTCCTTCGCCATCCCAACCCAGCCCGTGGGGCCGGCTCAGCGGAAGGTCAAAGTCGTGAAACGTGTTCAGGTCCGCGTCTGCCTTCACGATCTTCAGCGGCCTGAACTGCGTGATCCAAAGTGCGTCCTTGGCCCACAGGAGCCCGTGCACACCCCCACCGTCCGGGGTCTGGTAGTTGCTGATGTGTTCGCCTGTTGCGGCGCTCAGCTTCACGATCCTGCCGCCCTTGGCAACATCGTGCGGCCGTCGGGGCCGCAGATGGGCGGGACCGTTCGCCCCCATGAAGACGTGGCCCCCTCCTGCAGCGATGCCGCTGGTGTTCGATGACTGGGTCTCGTACGACGTCAGGGCTCGGCCGGTTTCAATGTCCAATAGGTACGCGCGGTCTGTCACCTGCTCGCCGACCCACAGACCGTCAGGGGTCGCCTCGAGGCCGTTGGGATGGCCCTCGGGCGACTGGAAGAGCTTCTCGACTCGCTTCCGGCGCCGGACCTCGTAAGAGGCCGCGTCATCGGCCCTCGCCCTCCACACGGACAGGGTAGCGGCCAGTCCCACTCCTGCCATCCGCTCAAACTCTCGTCTCGTCATAGCTGCAATCCTCCTTCATAGGACCAGTTCCTTACCCGCACCAGCGAGCTGTCGATCTCCCGGATGCCGGCAACACCCGACATGCCCATGTCCAAGGCGAGCTCCGTCTTGAGCAAAAGCAGGACGCGGGCCACGCCCTCGCGCCCGAAACAGGCCAGACCCCAGAGGTAGGGCCGTGCGATCCCTACGGCCGTGGCCCCCAGCGCCAGCGCCTTGAGCACGTCCGTTCCGCGCCGGAAGCCGCCGTCCACCAACACTGGAATCTTCCCACTGGCCGCCTGAACGCATTCGGGGAGTGCCTCGATCGTCGAACCGGTGTGGTCCAACTGCCGCGCTCCGTGGTTCGAGACTACGACCGTGTCAACGCCAATCTCGACCGACTTCTCCACGTCCTCCGCGATCATCAGTCCCTTCAGCATGATGCGCAGGTCGGTCATGTCGCGGAGCTGGCGGACCGTGTCCCAAGTGGGCGACGGGTAGAGCCTGCCCGGGTACTCCCCGGTTACCCACGTGCGGTCGCCGGGCTTGCGTACGATGTTCCCCTCAGAATCGCGTGGCACTTCGCCGAGGTTGCACCAAGTCCGCACGAGGCCGTTGTGAATCGAGCGCTCGCGGTGGGAGACCAGCATGTTGTCGACGGTGAAGCAGATACCGGTGCAGTTCGAGTCCTCGAGGCGCTCAACGAAGTCGAGCATGCTGTCCTCGGTGCGGAACTGCCCGCCGGTGGTGTATTGCCACCAGTGGGACGGGGCATCGGCGCTGGCCAGAAAGGACTCGACGCCGCCATTGCTGATGTACATTGCGCCGGCGTTGGCCGCGCCGCGCGCTGTCTCCTCCTCACCGTTGCGATAGAAGCAGTTCTTTCCGCCGGCTGGGCAGACATAGATCGGAGAGTCCAGTGCCTTGCCAAGCAGCTCCGTGGAGACATCGATCTTGTGGACGTCCGTCAGGAACCTCGGCCGCAGGATGATCCGCCGGAAGGCCAGCCTGTTCTCCACCAGGGAGACCTCATCCTTGCCCCCCTCGTCCATGTAGTCAAAGGCGACCGGATCGATCAACTTCCTCGCCAAGTCTCGGAAATCGAAGACGTTCGCGAGCTGCGTGGAGTCCGTCAGTTCGGGCTTGTCCGCCGCGTGCAAGAGCGGCGATGCGGCCAGGAACGCACCTAGCTGGCGCAGGGCTTCGCGACGGGGGAGGTCAGAGGGCATCCCGCCTGCAACCTACCACTCAGGCCGCGCGATGTCAACGGGCACGATGAGACACTATCCGGACTGCTTGCGGGCTTCTTGGAGCAAACGCCTTGCCCTGGCCGGGTTATATACGCCGCACGGGCAGAATCGGGCTAGGGTCGCGACTGCCTGCCGCGGCGTTCGGCGGCCCTCCCTGACCATGTCCAGCATCTTCCGTGCCATGTTGAACGACACCATTCCGTGCCCGCACATCGTCGACAGTCCCAACACTTGGCTATTGGGAAGATGGTCGTGAGGGTCGGCAAAACCCAGAGAATACTCGACGCTATGCCGGGCGATTTCGCACGCCTCGGCGACCTCTTTGGCACCCGACACGGACGTGCTCATGTTGACCGAGAGGCCGAGGTCGGCCTCCTTGACATCCCGCAGGCACGCCTCTGCCTTATCACGCGTGTCGAAGACGGCTGCGACCGTCCCTGGCTTGGAAACGCCAGAGATCACTCCTTCCCAGTCGGGGTCGAGGTCACGCTTCCAGTGCGAGGTCGGGTCAAGGTGGCGCTCCGGCCGGAAGCTCCCGCGGTTGCCGTTTCCCATGTTGACAGGGCCGTGCTTGGCACAGATCCTTAGGAAAGCCTTCTGCTTTTCGACCGCGCCCTGGTCGTTTCGGCCCGGCGACGGGATGCAGAAAAGGATGAAGTCGTCCCGGAATGACTCGGACTTGCCATAGCGGTGCAGGGTGTTCGTCATGCGGCTTGCAGGTTGGTTGACCGTCCCAGTCCCATGTTTGTCTTGGCGCGTTCAGCGCCGTAGCCCAACTCTTCCAAGAGTCCCGCCAGACGCGTTTCGTCGCCGCGACCATCGCAGCGGGTCGAGATGCCTACCGCCGTGACGGTGTCGATCCGCAGGTTGACCCGCTCGACCGTTTCCAGCACTTCCTCGACACGATCCAGAGTCGTCTTGATCTCGATGATCGCGGAAAGGATCTTCTCGCCGAGGATGTCGTCCCGGAGCTTCCCCGTGGCAGTGTCAGTCATCAGGTGCGTTATGGGATTCTTGGCCTCGAAGTGCACTCCGATTCGCGCGAGCTCCATAGCCATCTCCTCGATGTCCCGGAATCGCACACCGACGCCAGGTCGTCCGAACTCGATCGTGTAGCCGACCTCCCCCTCAGTGACGCGCGGATTCACGTCGTTCGTCTTGACCTCCTCCGTACCCCTGCCCTTTATGCCGGTGGACTTGTGCTCAACGACCGGATCCGAGAAGATCTGGCGGATCAGCCGGGGCATCTCCAGATCGTTCATAACGAATGCTGCGGTCGGGCATACGTCGGGCTCAGGCTCAAACCGGAACCGGAACATCCGGGCCAGCTTGCGAACCGTGCGGACCATGGTCGGATTGAGGTGCTCTTGGCTCATGCCCCGGAAGCAGGTCCCACACTCGACGCACTCGTCCTGGTTGATCGTGGCGCGCTGGATTTCCGTGTCAACGTAGATCGCACCCATCGGGCACACAGGCACACAGTTCGCGCAGGCGACGCATTTTCTTGGATCGATCAGCATGGCGGTGAGAGTCGGACGTGACCGGGCGGAGCCGCCGGGCCACAGGACTGATCGCTAGCTTACCAGCACTTTGGTGCGGCGTTGGGCGACAAGTGGCGCTCGCTCCAAATGGTTGGCCGTCCCCGCAGTGGCGGCCGGCAGCCATTGCGCTAGGGAAAACGGACGTGCCCATGTGTCGCGAGTCGGGACACTCGCCCCTATTGCGAGAGACCAGCCCGTCGGCCGTGGTAGAATCCCCCCGCAATGACGCCTCGCACCGTTTGCCTAGCGCTCGCGCTGCCCGCGCTCGCAGGGGCCCAGGATGCCCTGATCATCCAGGACGTGACGCTCATCGACGGGGCGGGAGGGGCCCCGGTCCACGGCGCCTCGGTAGTGGTCAAAGACGGGCGAATCGCGGCGATCGGACATGGGGACAGCGTCGCGCTGCCAGACGGCGGCGATCAGATCGATGCCCGGGGAAAGACGCTCGTTCCTGGCATCATCAACCTCCACGGTCACGTAGGGCTGACCAAGGGGCTGGTCCAAGCCCAAGAGAACTACACACGCGAAAACGTGCTCGACAACCTTCGGACCTACGCCTCCTATGGGGTGACAACCACGACCAGCCTTGGGACCGACATGAACCTTGTCGTTCCCATCCGCGACGCGATCCGCGCTGGCAGGCTTCCGGGATTGACACGCGTGGTGACCGCTCTTCAAGGCTTCACGACACGGGACGGGTACCCGACAACGGCCCCAGGAGTCAAGGGCCTTGCCATCGAAGTCAGCTCGGTTGTTGCCGCTCGCGCGCATGTGAAGAGGCTCGCCGACGCCGGTGCCGACCTGGTCAAGATGTGGATCGACGCCCATCACGGCGCATTCGAGAAGCTCCCTCCGAATGTGTTCCGCGCCATCATCGAGGAAGCCGCCAGCAGAGGACTGGTCTCTACGGCGCACCTTTACGACCTCCAAGACGCGAAGCTCTTGGCCGATGCCGGGCTCAATCTGATGGCGCACAGCGTTCGCGACACGGAAGTGGACGACGACCTAGCAAGCAAGATGCGGGCCAAGGAAATCACGTACGCGCCGACGCTCACGCGCGAACTGTCCACCTATGTGTACGCCGATTCACCGAAGTGGCTCAACGACAGGTTCTTCTCCAAAGGAGTCTCTGCCAATGTGGTCAGCGGCTTGCGCACGACGCTGCGCGACACGCAGAGATCCGATCCGGAGCAGCAGATCAATCGGCAGAACTTCCGGATGGCCTTAGGCAACCTCAAGAAACTCGCCGACGCTGGCGTCAAGATCGGCTTCGGCACGGACACCGGCCCACCTGGGCGGTTTGCGGGCTACTTCGAGCACTTGGAGGCCGAACTGATGGTCGAGGCGGGCCTGACACCAATGCAGGTGATCGTCGCCTTCTCGAAGAACGCGTCCGAGGCCCTAGGGATCGACGAGAGCTTCGGCACACTCGCCGAAGGGAAGTATGCGGACATGATCCTGCTGGGCGAAAACCCGCTGGACGACATCCGCAACCTGCGCGAGATCGAGGCAGTTTTCATCGGCGGACACCGGGTGTCCATGTGATGGGCTGAAGATGGGGCTGGATCGGCTCCACCACCACCGTCCAAGAGGGTAGGCGTCGGCACGTTCTGTCGCACCTCCAGGCGCGACAGCCTATCCGCCGCCGAGGGGCGACGCTCGGTGCAACCGCAGGTCAATCGTCGCGGACGATCTGTTCGGACGCACGCTAGGCCAGTGTGCGGCCCACCCAGACTACCCTTCCGACGACGTGGACGGCGGCATCCAGAGGCTCAACGGGATAGTCGACATTGTCGCTCACGATGAGCCAGTTCGATCCTTGGCGGCGGAGCCTCTTCACGAGGAGTTCCGAATCGCGCCGCAACGTATAGATCGAGCCGTCCCGCAAGTCTGGAGGGCGCATGTCGAGAAGTACGCTGTCGCCTTCATGGAGTGTCGGCTCCATAGAATCGCCCTGCACGTCAATGACCGCTAGGCTGCTGGCCTCGAGGCGCTGGTCGCGCACCCATTCGCGATTGAAGGCTAGGAATTCCTTGACGGTTTCGTCGACCACCTCAGCGCCACTGCCGGCAGCAGCGAGCACCTCATACCGCGGAGCTGACACGTAGGGCAGCTCAGGCTCCTGTTCCTCGTCACGCAGCGAAAGCCTGCGCGCCTCCCAAGCCAAGCGCTCCAACTCATCGGCCAGCCTCTGAGCCGAGACCGGACCGGACGGTTCGGCCCGACGGGGACCGACGTAGAACTCCAAGTCAAGTGCATCGCAAGCCTCGGCGAGGCGTCTCGCGCTCGGAGAGCGGCCTTCCAAGATGTAGCGAAGCGAATTGACGGGCAAGCCGCCCTCTCGAGCAGCGCGAGTCGGATTGCTGCCTTTTCTTCGGATGGCTTCCGCGATTACAGTGGAGAGTTCGTTCGGATTCATGAATCTCGAATCAGTATAACAACGGCTGCTGAATGGTGCGGATTGTGCACTCTATAGCGCAATTCGAGCGTATCCCCTGTCATGTCGAGCCCTTGCCCAATCGCGCCTAAGGGCAACGCTTGCGGCCCAATAGCGGCCATGAAGGCCGTCTAGAAGCAGTTGGTGGAAACACGATGGAAGACGCACGCTGTAGCGAGTCCGGCGTCTTCTAGCGACGCAGCGGCGCACCTAAGGGGTGCTTCATCTCGTCCCGGTAGCAGCGAGAAACGCCTAGCGGCGACCGCAGAGCACTCGGCGGCTTGGCAGGACGGTAGGTTTGCGAAGGCTCGAGCCCTCTCGGGATCGAGCTGGATAGCGCCCCGGACCTTCAGAGGGCGGCTCCTCCGCCGGGTGGCGGGACCAGGGAATGCAACCACTGTGCCGATGAGAACTTTGGGGAGTCTGGACGCAAGCGTTACGGCGAGGCGTGAGAACTCCGGAACGCTGGCCCGTGACAGGTCCGGACCGGCCGGTCGGGAATGTCCGCGAGGCCTGCCGCGATGGGGGGGATTCGCTAAACTCGGGCCATGCCTCAGCCCGCAGTTGCCTTCTCGGTGAAGGATGGCGTAGGGCACGTTGTCCTGAACCGGCCCGACCGTGCCAACTCGATCAACTCGAAGACCGCCCGCGAACTGATGGCGGTCGCAATCCGGTGCGACGAAGATCCGGATGTCCGAGCAGTGCTCATTCGTTCACGCGGGCCCATGTTCTCGGGAGGCGGGGATCTGAAGACCTTTTCCTCACGGCAGGGGGACCTGCCCGCCTACCTGAAGGAAACGACCACGTTCCTGCATGCGGCGATATCCCGGCTTGTCCGGCAATCCGCGCCCACCGTCTGCGCAGTCCACGGATTCGCGGCCGGCGGTGGTTTCAGCCTAGCCATCTCGTGTGACATGGTCATCGCCGCTCGGTCTGCAAAGTTCACGATGGCCTACACGCGGGCCGGGCTCACGCCGGACGGGTCTTCGAGTTACTTCCTGCCACGGCTCGTCGGACTCCGCCGGGCAATGGAGCTCACGCTCACCAATCGCGTGCTGACCGCGGACGAAGCTCTGGAATGGGGGCTGATCTCCTCGGTTGTGCCGGACTCAGAGCTCGGGCCCCAATCCGAGAGGCTCGCGGCAAGGTTCGCATCAGGGCCGACATCGGCCTTTGGCGCCGCCAAGCGTCTACTGCAGGAGGGCTTCAGCCGTCCCCTCGAGGCGCAAATGGAGATCGAATCCCGGGCGATCGCCGATGCTGTCCGGGGCCACGACGGCCGTGAAGGGATCCGGGCCTTCCTAGAGAAGCGCAAGCCGAGATTCAAAGGCGAGTAGGGGCAACAGCCCGATTGACCCGGAGCTCAACCAAGACTGAGCTCACTTTCCCTGGAGACACGAGGTCTCTAGGCCAGCGCGGCCCGGGCCACACGCAGCACATTCTCCCCGAGCACCTGGCGAATCACGGTCGAGTCGTGCCCGCGCTGCACCAACCCTACCGTGAACAGTGGCCAGTTGGTCCAAGCAAGGCTACGCACCATACTCGGCGTTTGCGCGAAATCATCTTCCGGCCATAGGGCGGCGAACCGCGTGCGGCCAGCGCGGGTCTCAGGGACCCGATCCTGCTCTCGCTGCGTGTACCGGGATCGATAGGCCACGTCCGTGCCGATCGCCACGTGCCGCGGCCCCAGTGTCCGAATGGCGTAGTCAATGTGGTCCAAGAGGGCCTGGATGTCGCCGCTGCGCCGCAGGAATCGTGGTATGCAGCAGATGCCGACATAGCCGTCTGTGTCGGCGATTGCACGCATCACCTCGTCCGGCTTGGACCTGATGTGGCGGTAAAGACCGCCGCACGTAGTGTGACTGGCCACGACGGGCCGACTCGAGTGCATTGCCGCTTCGAGGCTTGTCTGCCAGCCGGAATGGGCGACGTCGACGATGACCCCTACGCGGTTCATTTCGGCGACGGCGGCCCGTCCGAAGTCACTGAGCCCGCCGTTTGCGGCCTCGGCACAGCCGTCACCGAGACGATTCCGGCGGTTGTACGTCACGTGCATCATGCGAATCCCAAGCTGGAAGAAGATGCGCACGTAGCGCAATTCATCCTCGACTGAGACCCATCGCTGTGTCAGGGGAACGCCGTTGCCTGTGAAGTACAGGCAGCCCAGCCCGTCACGGTGCGCCCGTTCCACATCTTCGGGGGTGACGGCGCGCCGCAAGACGCCCCGCAGGTGATCGGTCAGGTAGCTGAACCGGGCGAGTCTCTTGATCAGGCGTAGCGGATCGCTGCTCTCCTCGCCACAGTTCTGAAAGATGCAGGTGACGCCGGACGCGCGCCACGCCCGGACAAACTCCTGCCTTTCGCGCACTAGCGAGACGGCCCCGGTCATGGTGGCGTCCTCGCGCAAGTCCTGGAGTTCCTCGCGCGATGCTCCCTGTTCGATGAGGGCGCGGGTCGCGGTCCCGTCTGGTGCCGCGCGCGGGGCGAAGCCGTAGGCGTCGAAGACCAGCGATTCCCGATGGATGGCCAAGCCTCGCTCGAGCTCCGCCTTGGTGGGCTTTAGGGCTTCGAGCGCCGCTTGGCGGTCCCGCTCGATCGGGTCGGCCGTTTGTGAATGCGATTGGGAAGCTGCGGCCTGCGATGCCGCCGCACCCATGAACCCTCGTCTGCGCATGGCCCCGTCATCATCGCCGAACTATCGGGTCGCCGCCCGATGGAAGCCAGAGAGAAGCCCGCAGAACATCGACCTCTGGGCGACGCCAGCAGCCCTCGATGTGGTCATTAACAAGCCCCATCGCCTGCATGAAGGCGTATGCGGTGGTCGGGCCCACGAAGCTCCACCCACGTTTCTTCAGGTCCTTCGCAAGCGCCGCCGACCGTGCCGTCCAGCTCAGGCGGTTGAGAGTCTCGTGATCGATGACCTCGGGCCGCGACTCAGAAGGCGGCTCCCATTGCCAGAAATAGGCCGCGAGCGAGCCGTACTCTCGGGCCAACTCGCAGGCCCGGCGCGCATTGTTGACAGTCGACGAGATCTTGGCTCGGTGGCGCACGATCGCGGCATTGCCTACGAGCCGCTCGACGTCCGATGGCGTGAACTCCGCGACCTCACGGAAGTCGAACTGCCGGAAGGCATCGCGGAAACCCTCTCGCTTCCGGAGAATTGTCAGCCACGAAAGGCCAGACTGGAATCCCTCAAGGCAGATCTTCTCGAACAATCTTTCGTCCGAGATTGTCGGAACGCCCCATTCGCGGTCGTGGTAGCGCAGGTAGAGCGGATCATCGCCGCACCACCAGCAACGCAGCCGGCCATCTTGGCCGCGAGCGAGCCCAGGCGGGGGCAGCTTCGTCTCTCGCGGCGTCGGGCGGTGCGGCATCGCGGTCTGCCAACCATCGTATGCGGGCGCCTGCTGCCAGCCAGACGTCGCGGCGATGTTGCTACGATCGGTCCGATGACCCTCCGCAGATCGTGCCTGAGGGGCCTCACGAAACCTTCCCTGGCCCTCGGGGCGCCAACCGGGCTACGAAGTCCGTGCCCCGCTTCCCTCGCGGGATTGGCAGCCACCGCACTTCTGCTCGGAGGATGCGGCCTGCTCGACACCGTTCCGGGTCTGGAAGTGGTCAGCGTCGGCGGAACGAACGGTGCGTCCGTCACCCGGGACGGGGCCCGCATCGTGTTCTACGGAGATCCAGTTGGAGACTGGCAGCAAGTCGAGAGGATCTTCTGGACCCACCATAGGCGCGACGTTGCATGGGCCGGCCTTCAGCTGGTCGGCGACGGAGTCCCCGTGGTCGCGCCGGCCGCCGAACTCCCGCTGATAGAGAATGCGGAGGCCTTCTGGAGCGAGTTCCGGGGAACTCGATTCCACGACTACGCGCAGCAATCCACCAAGATCCTGGCGCGCAACATTCCCGTGCAGTTCCCGGCCATAGGTGGACGCTCGATCAAATGGCGCGATCTCGTGATCGACATCATAGACACACCGGGATTCACACGCGGATCGGTGTCCTATCTTGTGGACCTCGGCCGAACGCGCGTCGCGTTCACGGGAGACTTGGCCTACTCCCAAGGGCGGATCTTTGACCTGTACAGCCTGCAGGATTCCATCGAAGAGACCGAGACCCGCGGTTACCACGGGTACGCTGCCCGGTCAGCGGACCTCCTGCGTAGCTTGCGACGCGTGCTGCAGGCCAAGCCAGACCTGATCGTGCCGGCCCGGGGGCCCCTCATCCGGGATCCCGAAGCAGAGCTGGGCCGACTTGCAGAGCGCATCGAGGAGCTCTTCAGGGCGTACTTCCGAACAGACGCCCTGCGCTGGTACTGGGGAGAAGCGAACCTGCTGGCAAGAGCCCGGCGCATCCTTGGGCCAACGGAGGTCGACTGGATGCCGATGGCATTTGAGCTTCGCCAGACACCTCCCCGCTGGTGGCACAAGTTCGGCACTTCCCGACTGCTGGTCTCGGACACGGGAGCTGCATTCCTGATCGACTGTGGCAGCCAGTCGGCCTTCGACACGGTCCGGCGGCTGCAACGCCGCAGGGTGTTCTCGCGCCTGGAGGGAATCTTTGTGACCCACTTCCACGACGACCACACGGACTTCGTGCAGCAGATGGCGAAGGAGGCCGGCGTGCCAGTCTACGCCGGCAGGGAAATCGCCGACATCTTGGAGAACCCGCACGCCTACCGTATGCCGGCAATGACACACCGGCCGATACGGCCAGTCAGCGCGTTGGACGAAGGCGAGACCCTCCACTGGCACGAGTTCGAGTTCGAGTACACATACTTTCCCGGTCAGGCCATCTATCACGGGGGCCTGCGAGTTCGCAGGGAGAACGGCGAGCGGTACTTCTTCATCGGGGACTCGTTCAGCCCGTCGGGATTGGACGACTACTGCCTGCTCAACCGGCACTTGCTGCACGCTGGGTTCGGGCACTTTCGGTGCTTGGACCAAATCGACCGCTTGGAAGACGACTACTGGCTCGTCAACCAGCACATTGAGGAGGTCTTCAGATACGACCGCCAACAGATCGCCACAATGCGCGAGGTGCTGAATGAGAAGAAGCGCGTGATCGCCGAGTTGGTTCCTTGGGAAGAACCGAACTTCGGCGTGGACGAGCAATGGTCGCGCTTCTACCCATACGGACTCGACACCGCCCCTGGAGAACCGTTCGACCTCTACGGCGTGGTCCTGAACCACCTGCCCGAGGAGGAGAGCTTCCGAATCCGGCTGAACCTTCCTGCTGGCTGGCAGGGAGAGCCAATGTTCGCTGACCTTGGCGTGGCACCGCTCCAAGAAGGTCGCGTCCGCTTCACCGTCACGCCACCCGGAGACATAGGTGGAACGCACCTGATCACCGGCGACGTTTCATTCCGAGGCCATGATCTCCGACAGTGGATCGAGGCACTGGTACACGTCCGATGAGCCTGGGAGAGTTCGGCTGCGTCCGCGGCCCTCAGAGCAGGTAGACCGCGATCAACCGATCCTCCGAAGCGGCGCCTCCCAAGGCAGCGTCGAGCTGCTTGCGGATCGCAGCTATGGTCGCGTCGGGGATTCCGCCCAGAATTCGCACTCTCTTCCACTCGAGAATGTCTGACGGGTCGGCCTCGCGCTGGCTTGTCTGGCCAAAGCTGTCGGCCCGGTACTTGTGGATCACGACGGCCCCGAACCCGAGCTCGCGGAGTCGGCCCACGTCGACCTTAGCGTCGGGCGGGGGTACGCCGGCCAGCGTCGCAAGCGCAGGCTCGTTGGCGATTTGCCGTTCCACAGCAGGTGGATACGTTGCTAGGTATCCGCCCCCGATGGGCCTACCGTGTAGGGTTTGTGCCGCCATGTTGTGCACGGTCCGGCTGCGCTGGTGGAAGGGGATGTCCAGCACGGCACCGGAACCGCCTGCAAGCTCCGCTAGCAGCGGCGACTGGTTCACCGTGCGGACGGGGTAGGGCAGCCACGAGTACTCCGCGAAGATCAGGACCGCGGCCAACGGAGTCATCCACCGAGGAAAGCCCCTAAGCGACGACCACCCAAGACCCGCCAGTACGGCCAAGCCGAGTCCGGCCACCAGCATGAACCGGTTCGCCACCCGCAGTGACTCCAGCAAGGGGATCTCTCGCAACAGCGCGAAGGGGAGGAAGCCGACCTCTAGGCGGGTCCCGTCCCAATAGGGGTCCGTCCCAAGTGCCAGTACGAGCCCGGATGCGAATAGGAGGAGCCACGGCCAAGCCTGACGCCACCGGCTCCACGAACCGAGCGCGGCGAGGCCCAACGTAGAGAATCCCAAGTAGCAGACGAATCCCGCCGCTTGGTAGGCACGGTCAATGTAGCGGTCGGCGACAGCGCCAGCGAATAGGGGGTTGGCGTACGGCGGCGTGAGCAAGAAGCTGGCGTCGATTCCCCGAGGGACCGGAGGCTTGACTTGGTAGTCGGCTCCTCCAGCAATGGCGCCAGCGAGCGGAAGGAGTATCGGCAGTACGATCAGCAGGGCCAGACCCGCCGCCCAGCCGACCTGTCTCACCAGCCGCCCCACCACGGATCGCTGTCGCCAGCAGATCCATGCCAGAGCCGGCGCACAGACCATCGCCAGCTTCAGCCCCAAGTGCCACCCGCAGAGCGCGGTCAGACCGAAGCACGCGCCCAAGCGCAGGGCGTCGCTCCTCTGGTGCGATCTCGCCCAGCGCACGAGGTATAGCAGCGCGAACGGAATGAACTGGACCGAAAAGAGGTTGAGATGTTCAAGCGTCTGCTCAACCAGGTTGGGAAACGTTGCAAAGACCAACCCCGCGATCAGTGCCGAGGGCCTGTCACCGGTGATCTCCCGAACCAGCAGGTAGGTGCCCAGACCCGTCGCGGCGAGCGCGAAGATCAGGCAGAAGTTGTAGGCCGCCGCCTGACCAAAGAGCAGATTGATGGGCATCGCCAGCGCTTGGTTGAAGGGCGAATGGGTGTGAAAGATCAGGTCCGTACCAGTCGGATGGAAGAGCAGCGGACTGTGCAATGGCTGCATTCCCTGCAGAAGGCACTGTTTCCACCACCAGAAGTTCCAATAGTTCTGCCAAAGATCCCCCGCACCCGCAGGCAGCGCCGTTCTCCACGAAAGGGCGAGGGGATACGTCGCAAGCAATGCGACGGCCAGGAATGCAGCCGCTACGAGCAGCCCCTCAGCGATCCGGATCCTGCTTGGCATGATCGACCTGTCCCCCGTCGCATGACGACCAGTTCTCTCAAATTCTAAGTCTGCCATTCGAGGCTGCCCGGCACGCAGCGCGCCCACTGCAGAAGCATGGAATGGCTTGGATGCCTATTGGTCTGAGAGTGACTGGTCGAACACGATGTCGACCGGAATGTCCGCCATCTCGAGTCTGAAGAGGTCCTCCCGAAGGGTCTCGCCCATGGAGGCGTGCGATTCGAGGAAGGCGACCGCTCCTGGATAGTCCCCTTCACCCTGCAGCTGCAGAATGTTCCCGGCCAGTTCGTCGATCGCGGCACGCATGCGGTCCGGATTGATGCGGTACTGCCCTGTTGCCGCGTCTCGTTCGAAGGCCTCCCGTTGCTTGAAGTAGTTGAATGCGAGAGTGTTGGCACGCCCATGAGCGCTGGATGCCCCGAAGCGCACCGAACGGAATATGCCCGCAAGGAAGGTCACGTAATTCCGTTCTGGCTCGCCGCTGGGCGCCTCGCCGGCCTCCGCAAGCCTTCCGATCAGGTGCAGACCGACAATGTCCGCCTTGGCCTCCTCGAGCGCGGAGGCCCTTTCCTTGAGCGCCTCCCGTACCGTGCCTCCGCCATCCAGCGTGTTCTTGATCCCGAGCCCGTGCGCCACCTCGTGGAACATCGTGTTCGCGAAGAAGGCGTCGAAGGCGATCATCCCGCGCTGCTCGGGGGCGATCAGACTATCCGCGATCGGCAGGAGTATGTGATCGAACTTGGCGCGCATCGCGTTTTTCAGCTGAAGGCGACGCGACCCCATCGAGAGTTGGACTTCCTCGTCGTTCGGCAGGTTGATGGCTATCGTCTTTGCGCCCGCATTGCAGTCGCCGGCGTAGTACAGGACATCGTACGCGTTCAGCTGGGAATTTCCGCCCGGCGTCTCGGCCTTGTAGCGATCCGGCACGGGCAAGCCCCGCTGCATGTCCGGCAGCATCGCCGAGTACTTTGCCAGCCGGTCGCTCCAATCCCTGTCCTTGATCAGCACGTATGCCTCAAAGGCGGCCTTGGTGCCGAAGAGCGCGTCCTCGTACGTCTCGATGGGTCCGATGACTAGGTCGATCTGGTTGTCCTGCATCTCCATCCAAGCGAAGTCGCTCGGCTGGTAGTCGCCCGACTCCATCGCGTCAGCCCGCATCTGAAGGTACTTTCGGAATCCGGGGTCCTCAGCGAGGGCGGCCGCGTCGCGGAGCAGGCCTGCGGCCCGCGCAAGCTCGTCTCTGAACTCGACGTGATAGGGCACGGCCCGAAGCCCACCTCCGGCATCGCGCTTGACCAGTGTGTACAAGCTGCGGAGGTCAGGATCCGCATCGGCTGCCCGGTCAAACTCTTCCTCGCTCATCCCGGCCGGATAGAAGTTAGCGCCGGGCGGCTTGGCCCCGAAACCGGGCAGGAAGGGGCGGTTGTCGTCGAGGCGGTCCCACGGCCCGTAGTTGATCTCCGCAAACCTCCGGGCTGACGGGTCTTCAATCCCAGCGAGGAGCGCCGCCTTGTCGCCGTACGCCTGGCGCCAGAACAGGTCGTCCATCACACGGGAGGCTTCTTTCAGCAGGGGCAGCATCTCGCGCTGCGACTCCGAGAGCCCCTCCAAATCGGGGGACAGCCGCACTGTAACGTAATCGGCGAGCTTGGCAGAGTAGTCCACGGCAGTTGAGTCCGGAGGGCCGCCGCTCGGCCCGCAGGCCATTGCGCCCGCCAGAGAAGCACACGTGACCAGTCTCAAGATTGCCCTACTGTACCGCGCAAGTGCCACCTCTGCCTCCCCTCCCGGCCCGAAGTGGTCATCGAAGAATCCGGAACAGGCCCGGATCAACCCGCGCCTGCGGGTCCGCCGACCCCTTGGCCTTGGACCTTCGACCCGTCACATACAAGGCCCCAATGTCCTGCAAGCCTTGACGGCGGGCCTTCGCTTCTGGCGACTTGCCTGGCGAGATCGGCGAATCGTCGGGAATCTGGTCCGAGGTGAGGTCCTCGAAACCCGCCGAGGCGAACAGGTCCACCCAATCGGCCGCGCTCAACCGGTGAAGCGTCAGGCCGGTCTCGGTGTCCCACCCGGCAGAGAACCGATTCTCCTCGTAGTAGTTGATGAGGATGTGGAAGGTCCCCCCGGGCTTAGCGACCCGAAAGATCTCGAGGGCCGCTCTAGCGGGATCCCGCCAGTAGTAGGCGGACTCAATGCTCATCACGTGAGTGAAGTACTCCTCAGCCCATGGGATTTCCTCGGCCGCGCCGGGAGCAAACATCACGTTCGCAAGATCCGCGCAGTCGAGCCTAGCCTGGTGGACCATCTCTCTTGACACGTCAATGCCGACGACCGCGGCTTCGGGCACACGGTCCACGATTAAGCGAGCCAGCCATCCGTTGCCACAACCAACGTCCAGCAGGCATCCATCGCTAGAGATCGCGACGCGATCTAGCATGCGCTCTGCCAAGCGGCGATGACGCCTCTCCATGCCTGCCGCCATGCCGTCCGTCACCCAACGGTCGAACGTCTCCGCAACGGCCTCTTCACTGGAGACCCCGGCAGGGTCGCTCTGTTCCCTTTGCAGCATCTCGTCGAGAGTCCAATTGTCGCCGAGTCGGGCCGCCCGCACCAGACCTGTTCTAAAGGGAGGGGGACCCGCCCTCGGCTGGGAACGCTTCGTCGAAGAATCCGCAGGCATCTCGCTTGTCAGTCCAAGTCACGAACCGCGGACGGGAGTGATCCATCACCGGTGAACGGGCGTCTGAGAGTGTTTTCAGGCACGCCCAATCCATTCGACCACTCTCTGATCGTGGCAAGGTGGGTCTGGAGCGTGGGAATCCGCAACCCAAGCCGATTCCGAATTCTCACTACACGAAGGCCGGAGTTCAGCACGGAATGTGGCCCGCTCAACATACCCCAAAAGCCGCTTTCTCGTGACTAGCAGACGATCCTCAACCGACAAGGCGACATATCCGTCCACTCGTCAGTTGAACGATTACGCGCCGGACAAGGCTCCCTCTCCTTGCTCCTTTCGACCTTCGGCGATCATCACCAACGTCGGAAGAACAAAGAGTATGAATACTCCAGATAGTACTACGCCGCCAATCATGCTGACTACGAAAGGCACGAGAAACATGAGGTCATCGCTACGCTCATAAAGCAACGGTGACAACCCTAGGATTGTGGTAGCGCTCGTCAGGAAAACCGCTCGGAATCGATCCCGCGTCGCTGCCGAAGCAGCGGCGATTGCTGGCACCATCGGATGTTCGATCCGGATGGTGTTATAGCGGTCCAAGAGCACTAGAGCATCGTTGACAATCACGCCAAATACTGCGATCATGCCGAACAACGACATCGCCGTAAGGTCCCATCCTAGGAACCAGTGCCCCAGTACCGCCCCCGCAAAGGCCAGCGGGAATCCGGCTACGGCAACCAAAGGCTTCCAATAGCTCCGTAGGAATGCCGCCATGAGAAGATACATCGCTATCAGCACTACGGGAACCAGCACGCCCATGGTCTCGGACATGGCCTGTTCGTCGCGCACACCTCCTTCTACCTCAACCTGCAAACCGGGATGTCTAGCCAGCAATCCCGGAATGAAGTCTTGGGCGACTCGTCGACGCGCCTGAATTGGTGTGATCACCGCCGCGTCGGCCCGCCCTGTCACCAAGGCGGCCCGCTTGCCGTCAACTCGGGTCAGAGTCGCCTGTTCGCGCTTCTCGGTCAGGGTGGCCACAGTGGCCAATGGCGCTTCGCCTCCTCCTACGCGTCGGACGCGCTCGCTGGCCAGTTCTCGGAGATTCCTTCGCCGTTCGGGCGGATACCTCACCATGACCTTGACCTCTTCGTGGCCACGCTGGATTCGCTGTGCCTCGATGCCGTGGAAATTCGCACGCAACTGCAAGCCGACCGCGCCCGCGGTAAGTCCGGCGGCTTCTCCCGCGGGTGTCAGGCCAATTTGAAGGTGGCGCTTACCCAGTGCGAGACTGTCAGAGACTTGAAAGACGCCCGGTATGGTCGTCAGGTACGACTTCATCTCAGAGGCGGCGGCCGACAGAACGTCGGGGTCATCGTGTTTCAGAGCATATGCAACTGTTGGCCTGGTCCGAATAAGGGACGTCTGGAACTCGACCTTGTCAAACTGCGAGACTTCTCCGATTTCCTCTCGCCACGTCCGTTCGATTTCTTCAGGAGACGCCTCGCGCTCGGGCCGCCCATTCAGGTGAAGTCTCACCGCGGCCAGATGACTGTGACTCGGGCCGCTCTCGGATGACCGGCCGGACACGAGGTGGCCGACGATGAGACTGGCGCCACTGATCGATTCCCCCGGCAGCCGCTCGCTCATTCTGTAGGCGGCGTCTGCAACATCCTCTGCTGCGGCCAGCGTCGTCGCAAAGGGCGTGCCGATCGGCATGTGCAGGTCGACTTGAACGTTGTCGGGTACGTTCATCCTCTCGTCGTACAGGATCACACGAACGGCTTCCGTTCGGACGAGCGCCAGGGAGAACAGCACCAGAACCGTTCCCATTACGAGGGTCGAACGATTGTGCCGGACGGACCACGAAACCGCTGGCACGACCGTTCGCTCCCGGATTTGGTCAATCCATGACCCGACTTGGGCCTGAATCGCGGTCAGTGGCCACAGGCTCCACCGCCTCTCGTGCGACAGATGGGCGGGGAGGATCAGGAAGGCCTCGACGAGCGAAACAGCCAGGACGAAGAACGCTACATAGGGGAACACGTTCACCAGTTGATAGCTGGGCGACGTGACAAACAGGAACGGTAGGAAGGCAAGAACAGTCGTGCACGCGCCGATGGTGATCGGTCCCGCCACCGCCCTGACGCCGGCCACAGCCGCCGCCACACCGCTATTGCCTCTGTCCCGTTCGGCTGCGATGCTCTCGCCTACGACCAACGCGTCGTCCACCACGAGGCCGATCATCAGGAAGAAAGCAATCATCGTCCCCAAGTTCACCGTCAGGCCCGCCGGCTCGAAGAAGGCCAGAGCAGCGACGAATGAGAACGGGATCCCAATGGCGATCCAAAACCCTTCACGAAGGTCGAACACCAAGATAAGGAGCACAAAGACCAGCACGGCGCCAATCAGTCCGTTCCTCAGAATCCCCGAGAGCCGGCCGAGGGCCGGGGTGGACGTATCGCTCCAGATGCTAATCGCCACGCCCTGCGGCAGCTCGTAGTCCGCCAGCCAATTCCTGATGTTGTCAGCCATCTGAACGATTGACTGACGGTCGGTGGCTTCAACCCGAACGAAGACCGCCGGTGTGCCACTCACTCTGGACACGACCTGGTCGTCTACAAAAGCGTCGCGAATCTCCGCCAGTTCGCCGAGCGAGACAATGGTGCCGTCCAGCCGCGTGATAAGAGGAATGCCCTCGAACTCCTCGCCAACCGTGCGCTTCGCAGCGGTGTGCAGCACTACGCCACCCGATTCAGTGCGCAACTCACCGAACGTGAGGTTCAGGGAAGCCCTCTGGACCGCGTTGGCGACTTGGCCTAGAGACAGATCGTTGCGGCGCAAATCCTCCTCGCTGAGCTCGATGGAAATCTCGCGGGCGCGTGTACCCATTAGCTTCACTTGTGAGACCGACGGCAGTTCTAACAGCTCGCTGCGGACCTCCTCAGCCGCGCGTCGCAGATCGTCCTCTCCGACCACTGCCGAGCTCAAGGCAAGAGTCATCACCTCAATGTCGAGGCGCAGAAGCTTCACCTCTGGCCTCTCGGCATTGGGCGGCGGAAAACGCGCGATGCTGTCCACGGCGTTCCGAACGTCTCGCAGCACAGTGGCCGAATCGGCAAACGTTGCAACCTCGACGTGGACGAGGCCCACGTCTTCGGTCGCGGTCGCAACCACCCGCTCGACCCCAGGAAGACCGATGACGCTCTCTTCGACGCGGCGATTGATGTCTTCCTCCACCTCCTGCGATGACGAGCCGGGAGCGAGCACGCGCACAGTGACGGTTCGGAGGTCGATCTCCGGATAGTTCTGAACGGCGATCTGGAGCCCAGAGACGATCCCGGCGACGACGCAGAGCAACATGAGAAGGTTCGCTGCTACGCCGTTCCCTGAGAAGTAGGAGACTAGCCCATTCTTCGCAGACGCGTGCGAATCCGGCTGCCTGGCAGGTTCCGTGGTGCCCATTGGAGTACCCCCCTCAGTCCGCCGCCGTAACGGCTAGCCCTTCTCGAGCCCCTGGAAGTCTGCCGACAACCAGGCCCTCGCCCACGTCGAATGCCCTTACGATCCAGGCCTCGGCGGTCTGTCGAACCTCTTCCGGCTCGAATCGCCGGAGTGACCCTGCCCGGACGAGCCAAACGCTGTTGTTCTCTTGCCGTGCGGCTTCTGGCAGCATGAAGACGTCCCGGTAGGTGGGCCCTTCGATCTCCACCTCCACAAACTCGCCTGGCACCGGCAGCGAGCCTGGGCGCGCGGATCCGGAGAACTTCAGGAAGATCGACGCCAGCCGAGTCCTAGGAGCGACCACCGACGATACGCGCGCGACCCTCGCTCTCCAAGTTCCCGTCTCGCCTGACACGTTTGCGGTCCGGCCAATCACGCGACCCAAGGAGTCCAATTCCCGCTGGTCGATCGGCACGTCCACCTGAAGCGCGGAGGGCCTGTACACGACGCCTAACGACGTTCGCCCAACTAGGTCCACCGGCCCCACAAGTTCGCCGACCTCAACATCAGAAGTCATCACCCGCCCGTCGAACGGGAAGGAAATGGTTGTGTCTTCCAGACGCAGCTCCGCCAGCCTTAGCTCCGCTCTCGTCCTTTCCAGCTCGGCTTCCGCCTCGGCGATCTTGGGTAGCCGGCGGACCCATTCGGACACCTCGACTCCAGGATTCTCGAGCGCGAACTTTCTCGCGTCCTCCTCGCCCCGGGCCTTTTGTGCCCACACACGAGCCTCCGCCTCGCGAACTGCCATGGTGGCCGCCTCGACCTGCAGCTCGAACTTGGCGGGATCGATCCTAATGAAGGTCTCGTCCGCAGCGACTGAACCTCCATTACTGAACGTCGGAGACACCCACACGACGCGCCCCACTACCTCCGACACGACAGAAGCCTTTTCCTCTAAGGTGACCGAACCGGTCAGCTCGACGGACAGCTCATGTTCAGTCGGCGTCGGGCGAATCACCGTTACAAAGGGGCGGTCGTCTTCGGTTGGAGCGCTGGAAACCGCGCCGCGGTCAACGCGACTTGGCGCCCGCGCGAAGTACAGCGCAGTTGAGATGAAGACTAGGATCAAGGCTAGCTGCGAGTAGCCGTGCCATCTTGGGCGCCCGGCGCCGCTCGCTTGATCGTTCGGTTGTTCAAACATCGGTCGCTCCTCTAGTTACTGACATAGATAGTACCCATTCGCAACCCACGCGAGCGCGGGAGCGCGGCGCCCGCCTACAGACCGGCTAGACGGGCAGGGAACGACCGCGCAGAACTGCATTGTCATCACCCGTGCGGACGATGAACCGTTTGGGCCGAGCAGGCCACCTCGAACTACTGTGCGGTCCGGCGCACGGTTTGGACCGCAGGTTGCGATCTAGGGGCGCCGGTCTCACCCCGAACAAGGTCGCGAACAGCAGGGACGACGCATATCAGGATCACCGGCGCTGCGTGTCGTCATCGGTTCCAGCTGCTAGACGGCAGTGTCGCTCTGTCGGCAGGCGTGCCCTTGACCCGGGCGGGCGACGATAAGGAAGCGCATGAAGTCCAAGCTCTTGCTATGCCGCCTCAGTCGGCACTGCTGCTGAGTGGGCTCCGAATCCTCCTCCTCAACTTCCAAGGCTTCGGGCAAGGCAATCCTCGATCGCACGATCTCGCGCCAGTGAGGAGGATTCGGGCGCACGGCGGGTTGGGTCCTTCACCAGTTCGGTGACCACCGGATGCGGTGATGGTGGTCAGGTAACACCTGCGTTGTGGCGAACAACGGGGAAGTGGCACACAACTGTGATGGGAGTCTCGACCGTCGGTGTACCTAGCTTCCCGAAGGGGAAAGTCTGCCGCCGGGATCTAGACCGGCAACGAGAGATCGGGGGGCTACGGGGCCAGAGTCGGGGACATTGCTGCGAGTCGTGTTCCGATTCGTCCACGTTCACTTGCATACCGCCACACTTGGAACGTCAGGCAGCCAGCGGACACCAAATGTCAAGCCGCAGACTCAAATTGCAGTAGAAGCTAGTCAGTTCGTTGCGTTCACTGCGAAGTCCCGAAACTAAGATTGAGGCTAGGTACTTCTACCAAGAAGAATACAATGCACATCTCGTCCACCGTGCGGTCCCCCCAGCGAACATCAATGGGCGGATCATTTGGATTATTGGGGTTGCTTGCTGAATTGTCATAGTATGCCACGACCTCTAGCCGATCTTCAGCATTCAGCTGGACTGGCTCTACGTACATGTACATGTCCTGCCAGTCAAAGTCCCAGTCGTCAATGTAGATCATCGGCGTCACCTCTCCATCCGGCGACACCTTATCCGTACGGATTTCGCGACCAAGTGTATGCATATGCGGCAAGACAGCGATTATGTTCGCTGGAAAGAACCCAAGCAATGTCAATAGGCCACGCAGTCCAGGTATTCCTAGTGATCGGCCCAATCCGTCGAGATTGAACTCGGCACGAACTTCGTGCCGTTCCGCTCCCGCAGGAATCAAGAAAGAAGAGTTGATCGCTGCGAGAACGAGCAGATTCTTGTCGGTGCGTTCTTCCGAAAAATGGAGACCGATACGAGTTGCATCGGTCTGGTCGCTCCCATCCGGGTGGTAGTGGACCTGAATGGCGATGCGTGCTCCCGGGCGAAGCACGAGTCCACTTCCGTCGGGAAGGTGGTTGGGAGTGTAGCCTGGCGCCCACCCGCCGAGAATGTAGGAGTCCTCAATAGGGTTGAATCTGCGGGTGCTGATTCCGGCGCTCCCAAAGCACTCGTATCCAGGCAGTCCGTCCTCGGATGCGGCCTCCAGTCCCGCCGACTCGCCCCCGGGATCGCCGTAGAGGATCAGGTGGTGCACGATCTTGCGATTGCTAGGCCGTACCTCGAAGGCCGTAATGCTCTTGACCTCTGTGATTTCGGGGGGCACGAGTACGCTGAAGCAGCGGTAGTCGTCTTCCCCGCCGGGATCCGGTGCGTAGGCTGGAGTCTCTAAGACCAGATCCGGCGTACCAAGCACCCAGTCCTCGTTGAACTCGAGCGGTTCTGGCAGGTCTTCCGGATCGCCCTGCGGTGCTCCGGCGTCGACCCAGCGAGCGATGAGGTCAATCTCGGCCTGATCGAGGCCCCGCTCGTGCTGGAACTCGCCGTGGCCCGCCACCGGCTTCCAAGGCGGCATGTAGCCGGACTGGATTGCGAACTTGATTGGCTGTGCCCAGTCCCTAGCCTCCTCGTACTCCATGAGCGAGAAGGGCGCGACCTCTCCCGGGCGATGACAGACTTGGCAGTGCCCTTGAAAGAGGCGGACGATCTGATTGCTGAACGTGACCACGGCACCGTTAGAGGGTGAGAATGCGACCTGGACGAGGTTGGACGCGCTACCGTCTGCGAGAACTTGTACGTCCACCAGCTGCCGCTGGGCCAACGCGGAGGGAAGCGGCCCGATACGGACGCGATCAATGCCCGGGTCGAGGCCCTCAGACTCCTCGAGCAGAGCCGGAACGGACAGGCCTCCAATTGTTGCGGACACCTCCGTCGCATCCCGCAGGCCCGTTGCCCGCACGCTCAAGTAAACCTCCGTTCCTGCCACGCCCAGACCCAGCGGGATGGCCTCGTGCGCCGAGCGGTTCCGATTGAAGAACGAGACATTCTCGGCAGTCTCGGAACCATCGGACAAGTCCATGCGCAGGGCCCGTGCATCTGCCAGGCCGCCTCCCGTGCCGGCTGCAGAGAACAGGCCAGGGCTCACCAGCTGGACACCGAACTCGCCGTCCTCAACTTCGAGACCATGCCGAAGCACACGCAGGTGCGCCGTTCCCGCTGGCAAGTCGGGGACGAGGATCACCAACTGCGTGGGCTCGACCGCAATCAGCAGGGCGGGAACCTCCGCCCCACCGGAGCCCTCGACTTCCACGGAGTAGCCCGCTAGCTCAGCCGTTGGCAGACTATCTTCGGACCTCACAGTGCGGGTAGAGAACTGTCCGCGCAGAACGGCCAAGGAACCGGGAGCAACGGATACTCCCGGGTTAAGGCTGGCGGCGGACATGATGGCAATTCTGCCCTCGTGAGCGACCGCGCCGGATGCGCCGA
The DNA here is from genome assembly GCA_965203925.1 of Bryobacterales bacterium. Lineage (GTDB taxonomy): Bacteria > Acidobacteriota > Terriglobia > Bryobacterales > UBA6623 > VXMF01. Next base: position 4,705,388 of record OZ241924.1, on the reverse strand, counting down.
ACCAGGCGTAGAGGCAGGCCGACAGCAGCAGAGCAGCCCCACTACGCAAACCGTCAGCCATTGTTCTCATTCTAGCCGACGGGTCCCGAAATCCAGTTCCACTTCCTGTCGCAAGCTCACTGCTCTTGGTTTGCCTGGCGACACGCAACGCGGGTGGGCCCGCGCGATAGGACCTAGCGCTCGACCCCTAGGGTCGCGTCTGACCGGTGGGGCCGCTCAGCAGACTCTGTGCTGGTACCGGCGATATTGCGGTCTTGCGATAATGGCCCTTGCCAATGTCGATCAGCCCCCTTACTTACGCCGACGCCGGCGTGGACATCGAGGCAGCGGACCGGGTCACCGAGAACATCGGCAAACTCGCCCGGCGCACCTTCGACAGCAACGTTCTGGCCGGTGTCGGATCGTTCGGCGCCACCTATTCCCTCGCTGGCCAGCGGCTCAGCCATCCGGTGCTGGTCAGCTCGGCAGACGGTGTAGGCACGAAGCTCAAGGTCGCGTTCATGGCAGGGCGCCACGACACGGTTGGCCAGTGTTTGGTGAATCACTGCGTCAACGACATCGCCGTGCAAGGGGCCACGCCGCTGTACTTTCTGGACTACTTTGCCACCGGCCGTTTGGAGCCTGGAGTTGCGGCTGCCGTCGTGCGGGGCCTCAGCGATGCCTGCATCCAGAACGGAATCTCGCTGATCGGCGGCGAGACCGCCGAAATGCCCGGTATGTACAGGGATGGAGAGTATGATCTTGCAGGCTTCATCGTTGGAGCTGCGGAGCGCAATGACCTGCTGCTTGGAGACGGTGTTCGTGCCGGGAGCGACCTCATCGGTCTTCCATCCTCCGGGCTCCACACGAACGGCTACTCCCTGGCCCGGAAGATCTTCTTCGAAATCGGCGGATGCACGGTCGACACGCGCCCCAGCGGGCTTGGATGTACGGTCGGAGAGGAACTGCTGAAGGTCCATCGCAGCTACCTCAAGGCCCTTCGGACCCTCAAGGATTCCAGTCTGCTGCTGGGTGCCGCGCACATCACGGGTGGAGGGATCCCAGGAAACGTGCCCAGAGTCCTGCCGAGAGGCCTCCAAGCCAAGATTTGGACGAACCGGTGGAAGGCTCCCCCGGTATTCCAGGTCCTTAGTGAGATTGGATCCGTCGAGCCGGACGAGATGTACCGGACGTTCAACATGGGCATCGGACTGGTCGCGTGCGTTCCGCGCGGGGCCGCTTCTACCGCGATCCGGGCCCTGACGGATGTGGGCGAGCAGGCTGTGGGCATCGGTGTGGTCGAGTCAGGGACCAAGGGGGTCGTTCTGGAGCCATGAAACGACTAGGCATACTCCTGTCCGGCCGCGGATCCAATTACGAGGCCATTGCTGACAGCATTGAGTGCGGCAAGATCGACGCCGAGGTCGCCGTCGTGATCAGCAACAATCCGATGGCCAAGGGCCTCCAAAGAGCCCACGAGCGGGGCCACCGAGCTATCTGCGTCCCCTCAAAGGCCATGGAGCGTGAGGCGTATGACAGGCTCGTTGTTGGAGAACTCCGGGATGCCCGCGTGGATCTCATTTGCCTAGCAGGTTTCATGAGGTTGCTGAGCGCATACTTCGTAAACGAGTATCCGCAGCGGATCCTGAATATCCACCCGTCGCTCCTGCCTTCGTTTCCGGGCTTAGAGGCCCAACTGCAGGCGCTCGAGCATGGCGTGAAGCACACGGGCTGCACGGTGCACTTCGTGGACGAGTGGCTGGACGCCGGGCCAATCATCGTCCAATCGACAGTGCCCGTCCTGGACTCCGACAGCGTGCACACGCTGTCGGCCCGCATACTGGAGCAGGAGCACCGCATCTACACCGAGGCGATACGGCTGGTGCTGAGCGAGAACTTCCGCATAGAAGGTAGGCGCGTGCTCAGAATCAAATGAGCATAGACCAACAGCTGGAGTACCTGCGGAAGGGCTTCGCCCAGATCATCAGCGAGGGTGAACTTCGTGCGCGCCTAAAGGACTCGCACAAGACCGGCCGCCCCCTGCGAGTCAAGGCCGGCTTCGACCCAACCGCTCCCGACCTGCACCTCGGGCACACGGTCCTGATCCGCAAGATGCGGCACTTCCAAGACTTGGGCCACCGAGCGGTATTTGTCATTGGGGACATCACCGGACTGATCGGAGATCCGAGCGGCCGCAACGCAGCGCGACCGCCGATGACCCGAGAGCAGATCTTGAAGAACGCTGAGACCTACAAAGAACAAGTCTTCACGATTCTGGACAAGGACAAGACTGAGGTGCGCCTCAATAGCGAGTGGCTGCTCGAACTGGGAACGTTGGGGATGATCCAGCTCAGTTCGCACGCGACCGTGGCGCAAATGTTGGAGCGAGAGGACTTCTCAAGTCGCTACCGGCAGGGCAAGCCTATCGGACTGCACGAGTTCCTGTACCCGCTGACGCAAGCGCAGGACTCGGTAGCCCTAAGGGCTGACATCGAATTGGGTGGCACAGACCAGACGTTCAACCTGTTGCTGGGCCGGGAATTACAGGCGACACACGGACAGCGGCGTCAGATCGTGGCGACAGTGCCGATACTGGAGGGCCTTGATGGGGTCCAGAAAATGTCTAAGTCCCTCGGAAACTACATCGGGGTCAGTGAACCAGCCGAGGTGATGTACCGAAAGGTCATGCAGATTTCCGATGCGCTGATGTTCCGCTACTACGAGTTGCTGACGGACCTTTCGATGGCCGAAATCCTAGGACTCCGGCGCGGAGTCGAGAATGGGTCGATGCACCCGATGGAGGTCAAGCATGATCTCGCTGGCCGAATTGTGGCGGACTTCCACGGACAGGCCGGTGCTCAGTCCGGACGGAAGACCTTTAGACGCGTGGTCCAGCAGAAGAAAGTCCCGGAGACCATGGCGGAGTGTCCGATGCCCGTCGAGATGCGGGGAGAGAGTCAGATCCGTATTGACAAACTGCTCCGAGCCATAGGCTTGGCGCGTTCGGGGGCGGAAGCAAACCGCATGCTCAGGGCTAACGCGGTCGCCGTGAACGGGACCAAGCACCGAGAGATGACGTATTCCATACCTAGCGGTGTCGGTGAGCTCATCCTCAAGTTTGGCAAGAAGTGGGCAAGGGTCCGCCTGTGAGAACTCCGATCCAGCCGGCGCGGTCAGCTCCGGCTCGATCAGCCGCCACCTTGGTTGCGCTCCGGAACAGGAGCATCGTTGGACGGACGGCTATGGCCGCGGCACCGCGGCGACGCCGGTCACTCTGAGGCCTTAGGCCGCTGAGGCGGCGTTTCGCTCCTGGGACAAGGGTTGACTATCAGCAACTGCCCCCAAGAGCCCCGACCACCATTCACCCGTTCGTTCGGCTCGGTTACGCCCCGTCGCAGCCTCGCAGACTAGTCGAGCCCCAATCAGCGACCGACCTGCGTACCGACGCGACTGTCCCAATCTACCGTCGGAGCCTAGCCTGTGCCCGACCGACGAGTGTCAACCGCCTTGAGACGCGCGCACTTGCAACTGGACTTCCGGGTGCGGGGCCGACGCTATGGCAGTAAACGCGGCGCGATGTCGACTCTGTGCCAAAAAAGAGAGGGCCCCTCCGAAGAGAGGCCCTCGGTTGGGACTGATCGCGACGGTCCTAGAACTGGAATCGCAGGGCTACCCTGATGACCCGCTGGTTCGAAGCCGACGTGATCTGCATGAAGTTAGCGCGGTTCACGCTTCGCTCGAATCTCGCGAACTGCGGCGTGTTCGTGAGGTTGTAGAATTCTACTCGGAACTGCCCCTCCTTCTCTTCGTCAATGTCAAACTTCTTGAGGATGCTCAGGTCTAGGTTCGTCACGCCTGGAGCGTCAAGGATGTTCCGGCCTGTCGTACCGAATCGCTGTTCTGTGACAGGAGCGAACGCAGACGGATCGTAGTAGTGCTGCCCGGGGCCAACTCCACCAAGCTTCCGCACCTCGCCGACTTGATCGGCGGTCTGCGAAGCGCTGGCCGCATTCAGGGACGCTCCTGACGCGAAGATGGTCTGTGGCGTTCCAGTGAACATTGCTGCGATACCGCTAACCTCCCAGCCGCCAAGGACCTTGCCGGCGGCGGTGTTGTTGTTCTGCAGGAACGGAAGGCCGTACACAAAACCCATCTGAAACATGTGCGTACGGTCGTATCCCGCACGGGCCCGGTTGCGATCAAAAACGTCGGGATGATCCCATCCCACGCCGGCCCAACCCTCGTCGTCCGCCATGTTGAGAGCCTTCGACCACGTGTAGGCACCCTTCAGCTGGACCCCCGTCCTAAAGCTGCGGTTGATGGCTACCTGCAAGGAGTGGTAGTCGGAATTGAGGTAGCTGTCCCACATGTTGATGTTGACCCGCCGCCCGGTCCTTGCAGCGTACGGGCGTCCAGCGTTGCCTTCTCCCGGCCGGGACGCGTTGATGTCTTGGTCGGCGAGCATGTCCCGGGACGCCGTTGCCACATAGCCGACTGACGTGATCACGTCACCCGGAAGGCGGCGTTCGATTGTGAAGTTCCACGATGCGATGTAGCCACGGTTCAACGTTCCCTCATAGGGACTCCGAAATCCGGCCGTGAGCGGAACGTCGATGACTCCTTGGTCTAAGTCTGGGCCCACGACGGGTGGGATACCGTCCCGCAGTCGTCCATCGAAATCCGCCCCCAACGATCTCCGGAACAACTGGAATGTACCAGGCCTCTGGAAGTCCAAGGCCACGGTAATTGGGTATTGTCCGCGCATCGGTCGCGAGAACGGCATTGGGCTGTAGTTGAGGCCGAACCCAGTCCGCAGGACCGTCTTATCGTCCACGCGATACGCAATTCCGCCACGGGGGGAGAAAAGGCCACTGCTGACCTGAATCCCAGCATCCTTTGGAACTCCACCTCGACCTCCCAGATACATCTGGTTGGTCTCGGGGTCGTAGCGCTCAATCCCCTTGCCCCCGGCTCTCGACATGAGCGGGTAGTACTCATAACGCAGGCCCAGATTCACCGTCAGGCGTGGTGAGACTGCCCAGCGGTCCGTCACATACGACGCAAACTGCCACTCGTTGCCAGTCGCTAGCACGTGTTGGATCGCCTTCCGCATTCTGGAAGTTTCTCCGAGCAGGAAGGACGCATAGTGGTTGAACTGACCTGGCGCCGCGCCACCATTCAGCGCGGTGACGTCGCCACTGAAGTCGATCGTTCCTCTGGGGCCTCCGCCCAGTTCGGGCTGCCAGTGCGCCAGCTTCAGCAAGATGCCGTCGAACCCGAAGCGCACTTGGTGCGATCCGCGGATCCATGTGAAGTTCTGGCTGGTTGTCCAGTTCTCTTCGACACGCGACAAGGGTTGCCAACCGGGCGCTCCAAGCCGGGTATAGGGGCCTGGTTGGATGCGCGGGAAGCCTACTTGGCGTGGATCCGGCCCACCCAAGCCTGGAATGCCCAAGTTGAAGTCAACACCTAAGTCTGTGGGATTCACGAACTGGTCCTGCCTCCAATAACCGAACACGCCATCGTAGAGGAGCGTCGGCGTAAAGGTGTACGTGTGCCCAAAGGTCGCGAGATTCACGTACGTCTCGGCATTGCCCGGACTGCCTCCAGGGGCCGGACCGCCCGCTTCACCGAAGATAGGCGTTCCCGAGACCGGGGCATCCATGAAACCATACTTGATCCAATTCGAGTATTTCGCACTGACGTTGAAATTGAGCTTCGCATCATAGTACGCCCGATCAAAAGGCGGTGCGCCCTGGGAGTGAAAGTTGTTGCTGGTTCCGGGCTGGTTCGGCTCCGGGATATAATCCTGAATCCGCCTAGATATAGGCGACTGCAAACTCATCGGTATCATCTTATTCGGAAAGAGAACCCGTCCGGTACCATCTGCGTTCCCAGTATAGGGATTGTAGATGTCATCCCCATAGGCACTGAAGTCACCCATTCGTTGATCCATAGTCGGAACTTCGTCGCCGGTTCGGTTTCCAGCCACATTCTGCGAAGTATTGTCATAGCTGAAGAAGAAGAAAACCTTGTTCCTCGCTAGGGGGCCACCAAGCGTTGCGCCGTAGTTCTTGAACACGCTGTCGGGCTTATCGGCGGCGAAGTAGTTGCGAGCCCTAAGACTGTCGTTGTCGTAGAACCAAAACGCCGAGCCGTGGAACTCGTTGGTCCCTGACTTTGTTACGACCGTCGTTGAGGCCCCGCCCGAGAGCCCTTGCTCCGCGTCGCCCGATCCGGTTGTGATTGTCACAGCCTCGATGGTCTCGGCGGGGGCAATGTAGCCGGCATGGTGCGGGAGCCAGACATTGATGCTCGCCGCGCCGTCAATGCGCGTGACGTTGTTGTTCCTGTTGGTGCCGTTGACGTTGGTACTCAACGCTCTCGCGGGCGTGTCGAGAATCGAATTCTGGAAGCGAGCCGGAGTCGCACCCGGGACAAGATTCACCAGGCTCTGGTAGTTGCGGAAGTTCGGCAGGGGAAAGCTCGTGATGGCTTCCTGCGTGATCTCGGATCGCGTGTCGGCCTTCTCGGTCTGGAGCTGCGCCAACGTAGCCTCCACCGTCACCTGTTCTGTCACCTGACCCAACACCAGTTCGACATCGACACGTGCTACCGCGTTGGCCGTCACCGTGACGCCCGCCTCCGTGTGCGTCCGAAAACCGTCGGATCCGACCGTCAGGTCGTACGTCCCCGGTTGGACGTTGACGATTCGAAACAGCCCGTCGCCGCCTGTGGACGTCGCGAGCTCCAACCCGGTCGCTATGTTGATTGCCGAAACCTCGGCGCCTGGGACAACCGCTCCCGTGCCGTCAGACACTGTCCCGACGAGAGAGCCGTACAGGACCTGGGCATGCGACGGCACCGCAAACAGCAAGGTGGCGGCGATTGTGATGATTGACCACTTCCCAATCCTGGAAACGGGTCTACTCATGATTACCCTCCGATGATCGCTGGGCTGGACCCCCCGTGAAAAATGCCAGCCCACGACTTTCCAGCGCCCGACCAAGTATTGATCTTGGGCCCACGAGTGCCCTTTATGATCGCACTGCCCTTTAGGGTTGTCAAACTCTCCTCAGATCTCTCGTACCAGGAATCCGGAGTCCGCTGGCTCTCCGCATGCCATCGATGGTGCTCGACCGCAAGACGTGGCTTCCAAGCCGAGGTCGTGCGCGTCCAGTCGACGCCCAGAATGCGAAGGGGCGTCCACGCGGGGGCGCTGTTCGGAATTCGTTCATCGATAGACTTGATCTCAAGCAGATTCATGTTATGAGCGTATAACAATCAACCAAAGATTCTGTAGGTTTCTGTTTCTTACGCTTCTGCAGAGGGTCAGGAGGTCGCAAACGACAACTGCGCGTAGCTCGTCGGGCAATCGGGCGTGGCCAAGACCCAGCGGTCAATTCTCACGACAAGCACCGAGTCGCGCCAGACGGTCTAGCCCGGACTCCCAAGCCCTGCAATTCTGGCGCACGGTCAGGCGGACAGCACGGCCTGGCCGTTTCTCTTCGAGGCCGCCGACTGGCACAGGGAATCGGGTCGGCCCCGCTACTTCTGGTCATGCCAAGCCCCTAGATTTACATTGTCAAGGGATCAGGGGAGGCCGAACAAGTGACCGAACACAAGAAATGGCGGCCAAACCTCTAGCGAGGACACAGACTCAGAGGCCCAATCACTGAGCATCGTTTCGAGGGGCTGAGCGCGGCGCTGGCCCGCCGGACTGAAGTCTCGTCGGGGAGAGATAGGAGCGAAGCCGCCGATCGGGCACTGCTAGCCTCCGCTCTCCGGTCCGGGCCAGCGGCGCCATGGTATCCGAGGTCGCCGGCTAGTCGTGAACGTCGGCTACCTAAACAGTGCCGAACCGCTCTGGGCAGGAAGTGCATCAGTCATTCTGCCGAAGCGCTTGCTAGGCAAGAGGGAACACGAACTGTGTAGGGGCCAGGCTGAGTGACATTGACGGCAGGCCATGTGGGCAACGAGATGTACAGCACCACTGGGGCGTTCGAGTGGGAACGGACGCTGCGACCCGAACAACGGCCTGAGTCTCTGATCGGCTGAAGTGTGCGCGCTTCAGCCAAAGCCTTTGAAAGGGCCGCTGGAGTGGTCGATGTGGCGGAACATCACCACGGGCGTGAACCGGCCCAAGGCTGATCGGCGAGCTAGGTGAACAAGGGAGCCGCATACGACGAAGCCGAGAAGTCCCACCAAGACTTCGAGATCTTGCACAGCCTCCCCCACACCGCGGGCGCGGACGGTTGCGTGCCCGTTCCGACCTCGGCCCACCCTTCGCGTCGCCACGGCCGGGGTGGCTCAGCCGATTCTGCAGATGGGAGGGGTGGCCTGACAACCCTGACGTGACACACCTGTACAGATCCTGCGATAAACGCGTAACAAGACAGCAATACTGCCGTAATCAAATCGTCAATCTCTCGTAACCGCACGACAACACTCGACAGATACCTTCAAGTCTTGGGCTACGGCCCTTCAACGAAAAGGGAGGGATATGAAACGACAATCACGAATCCGCAACGGAGACTTTGGTTTCGAGGGGCAGGAGCCCCGCCGCTCGTGCAGCGAGACCTTTGACGAGATCCTCGCCAAACGCATAGGTCGTCGTGAAGTGCTCCGCAGGGGAGCAATCGCGCCGGTCTTCTGTATGGGAGCAATCGCAAATCTGAAAGGCAGCTCACGCGACAGTTCGTTGAGTTTCTCGCCAATCAGCGGAAGCAGTGCCGATGAGATCAGCGTTCCCGATGGCTATAAGTGGTCTCCGCTCGCCGCATGGGGGCAGCCATTGACGGCCAGTGCGCCGGCGTTCGACCCGGATGATCTTGACCCCGCGGCCCAGCGCCAGCAAGTCGGGTACAACTGCGACTTCTTGGCTTGGTTCGACTACGTCCACGGCTCCGGGATCGTGGGAGTGAACCATGAATACACCAATCCTGGCCTGATGTTCTCCAACTATTCCGCCGATACCGCTACCAAGCGGCAAGTGGACTACGAGATCGCGGCCCACGGAGTGTCATTCCTGTTGGCCGTCCGCAGCAGCGGGGACCAAGGGCCCAGCTACAGGCACTACCCGCACAGCGCATTCAATCGGCGGGTCCACGGCGAGACACCGATCGCGATCACCGGGCCAGTGGCGGGACACGCACTCCTGCGCACTACGGCGGACCAAGCCGGCACGCGGGTACGAGGCACCTTCAACAACTGCGGCGGCGGCATCACTCCTTGGGGAACCTACCTGACAGCGGAGGAAAACTTTGATCAGTACTTTGCCAACAACTACGCAGTCCGCAACGAAATGGCAGAGGCGGCCAACGCACGCTTCGGGGTGCGCGAGACTGGAGGTCGTCGGCCTTGGTGGCGGTACCATCGTCGCTTCGACCTGGCATACGAGCCCAACGAGATCAATCGATTCGGGTGGATTGTCGAGATCGATCCATACCGACCCCACGCAATGCCCGCAAAGCGGACCGCGCTGGGTCGTTTCAAGCACGAGGCCGCCGCAACGACGCTGTCGGCCGCGGGCAACGCCGTCGTCTACTCGGGCGACGACGCACGGTTTGAGATACGTGTACAAGTTCGTGTCCGACGGCACGTATGAGGAGTCGGACCGCAAGGCCAAGATGCGCCTGCTGGACAGCGGAACTCTCTACGTAGCCAAGTTCAACGCCGACGGCAGCGGCGAGTGGCTGCCCCTGACCTATGAGAATGGCCCGCTCAACGCGACCAACGGTTTCGAGAGCCAGGCAGACGTGCTCTTGTTCGCAAGGCAAGCCGCGGACCTGCTGGGAGCAACCCAGATGGACAGGCCGGAGGACATCGAGGCCAACCCCGTGACCGGGAAGGTCTATGTGGCGCTGACGAACAATACGCGCCGCCAAGCCGGCGACGAGACGGCGGCGAATCCCAGAGCACCGAATCCGATGGGCCACATCGTGGAGATCACCGAAGCCGCCGGCGACAACGGAGCCCGGAGCTTCAGCTGGGAGATATTCATGCTGTGCGGCGACCCGTCCGATCCGTCCCAAGGCGCCTTCTTCGCCGGGTTCGACACATCCATGGTCAGCAAGATCGCCAATCCGGACAACCTCTCCTTCGACAGGCAGGGCAACCTGCTGATCGCGACGGATGGCCAGCCCCGCACGATTGGAATCAACGACGGGATTTTCTTCGTTCCCACCGAGGGTGCGGAGAGAGGCTTCAACAGGCAGATCTTCAGCGGGGTGGTCGGAGCCGAGTGTGCCTCCGTAATCATGAACCCGCGACAGGATCTGATGCTGGTCTCGATCCAGCACCCGGGTGAAGGGGGAACGCGCGAGAACCGAATCTCGAGCTTTGGGGGCTCGAGTGTCAACCGTCCAACGGTCGTGGCTGTGACCCGCACAATGTCACCCTTCCACATTGGAGCCTGACCGGTCGGGAGACTCCCCCGGCGCGGGCCACGCAACGGGCTAGGCCACCACAGGGTGGCCTGGCCCTCCTATGTTTGGGTAGTCCAGCGGGACCGGTGCCAGAGCGAGAACAAGCGCGGACCGGCCGCGACCGCGAGTCCAGTCTGGGCGGGTCTGGGATCTTCTCGTTGGTGCTGTAATGGTGCTGATCTATGGGACGGCTCTTCAGCGTCAAGAACTTTGGCTGCCGCACGTCGCAGTCGGACGGCGCCGCAATTGCAGCAGATCTGGAATCGCGCGGCCTCCGCCAGAGCCACGACCACCTGACCGCAGACTTGGTTGTGGTGAACACGTGCACGGTCACTGCGGAGGCAGACCGGGATGCCCGAAGCACAATCCGGAGGATCCGCCGCTCCAACCCGGACTCGACGATCGTAGTCACCGGCTGCTATGCCCAGCGGGACCCACACGCACTGAAGGCGATCGAGGGCGTGGACATCGTCGTCGGCAATTCCCACAAGCACCGGCTCGGCGGGCTGGTCGCTCCGCCACTCGTGCAGATAGAGGGCACGAAGCCAGCAAACGTCCCGTACCACGGCCAAGTCCAAAAGGGAGGGGTAATCGTCGGAGACATCCGAACTCGGCAAGTACTCGACAGCGCCTCGGCAAGTGCTCAATTGGGCCGCAGCCGTCCGAATGTAAAGGTTCAGGACGGCTGCGACAACCGCTGCGCGTTCTGCGTGATCCCGGCCGTCCGGGGTCGCAGCCGCAGCGCGCCCGGTGAGTCTGTCGTCCGCGAGATCCGGAGGATGCAGCGGCGGTACCCGGAAGTGGTGCTGACGGGAATCAATCTCGGCAGGTGGGGCCGGGACTTGAACGGTCGGCCACGGCTGGCTGCACTAGTGCGCCGAATCCTTACGGAAACCGAAGTGCGCCGGGTCCGCCTCAGTTCAGTGGAACCGATGGATTGGTCGAAAGACCTCCTGGATCTGGTTGCCTCCTCTCCAAGGATCGCGGATCACGTCCATGTCCCCCTGCAGTCCGGCTCCGACGCTGTACTGGGCCGCATGCGACGCTGCTACCGGTCCGGGGACTACGCATCAAGGGTCAGGCACGCCCGCGCAGCCATGCCCGACGCCGCGATCGGCGCGGATGTGATGGTCGGCTTCCCTGGAGAGACCGAGTCCGAGTTTGAGGAGACCCGTTTGCTGGTGGAGCGGCTGCCATTGACTTACCTGCACGTCTTCCCGTACTCGCCCCGTGACGGGACCGAAGCGGCGACGCTCGGCCGTCAGATCCCTAAGGCGGTGAAGCGGCAGCGAAGCCGCATTCTGAGAGAGCTGATCCGGCGCAAGAACTTCAAGTTCCGAGAAGGGCTTCTTGGCCGAACAGTCTCGGCGGTGGCGCTCGGTACGGAACAGGCCGCCAGCCGCGCCCTCACCACTAACTTTGTCCAAATTGACCTTTCGCGGTCAGTCTCCGGCGCACCCAAGCTCCTTCAGGTCCGCGTCGATACCGTCGCGGACGGACGCACCGTCGGCCTGCCCGTGGCCTGACCGTTTCCGGCTGCACGCTGGGGTAGAATTCTCGCCATGCCCGCCGACAACTCCGCAGAAGTGCGCGGCAAGGCGGCGCGGCACTTCCCAGCTTGGGAGGGCGGCCGCCTCCCCAGTGCTCCTGAGTTCGGCTGGAGGCAGTGGAGACTGCTGATCGGGCCTGGCCTGCTCCTCGCGGGGAGCGCCATCGGGGGCGGGGAATGGCTCTTCGGCCCAATCGTGACAGCCCGTTACGGCGGGCAGCTCATGTGGATCGCAACGCTGAGCATCCTGCTGCAGGTGAGCCACAACCTGTCGATGATGAGGTACACGCTCTACACCGGGGAGCCGATTCTGGTCGGCTTCTTCCGAACGAATCCCGGGCCGCGATTCTGGGTGTTCTTCTACCTGCTGCTCGACCTCGGCGGGATCTGGCCGTACCTTGCTTCGAACGCGGCCGTCCCGCTGGTGGCTGCTTTTCTCGGGGACCTGCCCGGAGAGGAACACCAAGATGTGCTGCGGTGGGTCTCGTATGCGGTCTTTTCCCTCGCCTTCGTGCCGCTGATCTTCGGCGGCAAGATCTACAACACCGTGGAGAAAGTCATGGTCACCAAGATCGTCCTGGTCTTCGGCTACCTCGGCTTCATCTCGCTATTCCTCGTGAGCCGGGACACTTGGACGGCGGTGTTCACCGGATTCGTGAAGTTCGGCTCATTCCCGGATCAGGAGATCGACTGGGCCACACTGGCAGCCTTCGCCGCGATCGCCGGAACCGGCGGAATGAGCAACACCGCCTTCTCGAACTACGCCCGCGACAAAGGCTGGGGCATGGGCCCGCTGGTGGGTGCCCTTCCCAGCATGGTCGGAGGAAAGAAGGTCGAACTGGCCCACGTGGGCAAGGTGTTCCCGATCAGCGACGAGTCCCTGCGGCGCTGGCGCGGCTGGATGCGCCACCTCTTGCGGGACCAGCTCGGCGTCTGGTTCTGGGCCTGCATAGTAGGGATGGCGCTGCCGTCAATGCTGTCGCTGGAGTACATCGCCGGCGCGGAAGTCCAAGGGCACACCGCCGCAGCCATGACGGCCCGTGGAATCGCGGACCGGTCGGGGGAAGTCTTTTGGTTCCTGACACTGCTCTGCGGCTTCATAGTGCTCGCGCCGGGCCAGATCTCGGATATCGACAACATCATCCGTCGCTGGACCGAAGTGATCTGGACCGGAAGCCGGCACGTCCGGCACATGGGCGGCAACGAGGTCAAGACGATCTACTACACGATCATGGGGCTTTACTTCCTCTGGGGCTTGATCGCCCTCCGGCTGACGCCTGACCCGCTGTTCCTGGCAATCGTCACGGGAGCGCTACGGAATCTCGGGCTTAGCGCCACAGCCCTGCACGCACTGCAGGTCAACCGCAACCTTATGCCCGCAGCCCTGCGGCCGCCGCTGCTGATGCAGGTGGGCCAGATCGCGTGCTTCCTATTCTTCCTAGGCATTTCCGGAATCGCCTTCTACCAGCAGGTTGCTTCGGTCGGAGCCCGCTGACCGACCATGGCGGCCGGTGGAAGACCGCTGCCTGAATCGTTACAGTAGAGTGGCGGTCGCGGTCGGACGAGAGCCCGGCAGACCACTCCCAACACAGATGCTGACCCGACGGAGACTTCTTGCTGCAGCCGCCGCGGCTCCGTTCTGGCCACGAACTGTCCAAGCCGACTGGCCCCAATTCCGCGGGCCCGGTTCCACAGGCGTACCGGCCGACGAGGCGGGATTGCCGCACAGGTGGGACGCGGCGACCAACGTGGCCTGGCAGACGAAGGTCGGCGGAAGCGGGTGGTCCTCGCCGATCGTGTCCGGCGAGAAGGTCGTGCTGACTTCCGCCGAGTCTGCGGGCGGACACGCCACCCCGAAAGGGGGGTTCTATGAAGGTGCCGTCGAGAGTCCCAAGCCCGACGAGGAGCACCGTTGGCTGGCGCACTGCCTAGACCTCGGGACAGGGAAGGCGCTATGGGTCTCGGAACTTCACCGGGGCGTGCCAGAGGTGGGCCGCCACCGCAAGAACACCTACGCCTCGGAAACGTGCGTCACGGACGGCACGCACATATTCGCCCACGTCGGCGATCTGGGGACTTGGTGCCTCGACCTAGACGGCCAAGTGGTCTGGTCCAAACGTTGGCGCCCGGTCCGGACACGATGGGGCTACGGGACGGCATCTTCCCCCGCGCTCCACGAGGGACGCCTCTACATCACCAACGACAACGAGGACCAGTCGTACTTGGTGGCATTGGACAAGGCCACAGGACGCGAAATCTGGAGGGTTCCGCGCGGCGAGCCGACCGGATGGTCGACCCCTATCGTGTGGCACAACGAGATGCGGACGGAGATCATTACCATGGGCCGCAACAAGATCCGGTCCTACGACACCGACGGGACGTCCCTCTGGGAGCTGAGCAGACTTTCGTCTCTCGCCATTCCGACACCTTTCGCAAGCGGCGGCCTACTGTACGTGACTTCCGGATACCACAACAGCCAAGAGCGGCCGATCTACGCCATCAAGCCAGGGGCATCCGGCGACATCACCCTTCCGGAAGGCCAGACTTCGAACAACTACATCGTGTGGAGTGTGCCGCAGGGCGGCCCCTATCATCCATCCGGGCTGGTCTACATGGGACTCTATTACACCCTGTTTGATCGGGGATTTCTGACCTGCCACGACGCTCGGACCGGTGAGGAGGTCTACGGCAAGCAGCGCATCTCCCGGGAGTCAGGGAACTTCACCGCCTCACCGTGGGCCTACGGCGGGCACATCTTCTGCCTGGACGAGGACGGTACGACCTATGTTGTCGAAGCCGGACCCGAGTACAGGTTCTTGCACAGCAATCCCCTCGGGGAAATGTGCATGGCCACACCGGCAATCGCCAAGGGCAGCCTCCTGATCCGAACACATTCGCAGCTGTACAAGATCTCGGGCTGAGAACGGTCGGGGCCGCCAAGCTCAGGCATCAAGCGTCCAGGGGCTACGGTAGGGCTTCGACAGGGCCGAATTCGCTTCTTGGTCACCCTTGACTCTCTCCGCGGCCGCGTCCCAGCGCAATGTGCGGCCCAACCTTGTCGCGATGTTCCCCAAGTGGCAAAAGACCGCCGTGAGATGGCCGATTTCCACGTCGGCGTTCGGGCGCTCCCGGCTCTTGACGCAGTCGAGGAAGTTCCTGATATGGAGCGCGGTTAACTGCCGCGAAGCGTTCTCAGGACGCACGTCACGGTCTTGGACCATCGCGGGCGGGTTGCCCTGCCACTGCTGACCACGAATCGCATATCCCCGCCTGGAGACCTCAAGGTCCCCCTTGGTCCCGTGGAACGTCAGGTACGCCCCGCGCGTGCCGTTCATCTCGCGAACGGACCACGTCAGCACACCGCCCTCGATTTCGTAGAGCACCTGCTGCACATCCGGCGTCTCGCCTCCGTCGCGTATCGCGTACCGGCCGCCACAGCCAGACACGCTCAGCGGGGCATCGCACCCCATGCCCCAGCGGCCAATGTCGATGTTGTGCGCGCCCCAATTCGTCATCTGGCCCCCGGAGTAGTCCCAGAACCACCGGAAGTGGTACATGCCGCGCAGCGGGTTGTATGGCCTGCTCTGGGCAGGTCCGAGCCACATGTCGTAATTGAGATTCGCCGGTGCCTGACCGTCGGGCGGAGTTCCGAAGCCAGGCATCGAATTCCGCTCTAGGCCAGCCTCCACGTGGTGGACCGTGCCGACCTCGCCCTCGCGCAGGAGCTGCACCGCCTCGGCGTAGTGCGGTCCGGAGCGCTGCTGGCTGCCGGTTTGGACGACACGCCCATGTTTCCGCGCTGCCGACACCATCGCCCGACCCTCCACGACAGTGAGGGAAAGGGGTTTCTCTACGTACACGTCCAATCCGGCCTTGCACGCTTGGATAGTCTGGATCGCGTGCCAGTGGTCGGGGGTGGCTATCAACACGGCGTCCAACGGGCGGTGCTGGAGCATGTCGCGGAAATCGCGGTAGGCCTTGGCCCGTCCGCCGGCCGCGCTCAAGGCACTCTCCAAGTGCGGCTCGTAAACATCGCATACGGCGGCCGGCTCGACGTCCGGCTGCCGCAGGGCTTCTTTCCAGACTGGCCCTCCCCGATTGCCTGTTCCGATGGCGCCCAGATGGACCCGGTCGTTGGCCCCGAGAATCCGGGAATAAGAAGCCGCGGTGGCCGCGGCAGTGGCGATGGCTTGGCGACGGTTCATGCGTGGATCAGGGCAGCCGACGGCCGCCTGTCTAAGGGTACGGCATCAGATGCCGCTCCCTAGCAGTACCGCGTTATGATGCGCAATGCGCTCAGCGCCGCTCTAAGTAGTTGCCGAGCAATGCCGGTCCGCGCCCTCATCCTGCTGACGACGTTGGCGACCACCGCAGTCGCCGACGAGCGGCCCAACGTCGTGCTCGTGCTCATCGACGACTTGGGCTACGGCGACCTCAGCTGTTATGGGAACAAGGCCATCACAACGCCGAACATCGACGCGCTCGCGGCGCAGGGTGTGCGGTTTGAGCAGTTCTACGTAGCATCTCCGATCTGCTCCCCTTCGCGCGTGGGAATCACCACCGGTCAGCACCCGTCCCGGCATCTCATCCACTCCTTCCTGAACTCACGGCGCCGCAACAGAGAGCGGGGGATGAGGGACTACTTGGACCCGGCCGCTCCGGCCGTAGCTAGGACCTTCCAGGACTCCGGGTACGCGACCGCCCACTTCGGCAAGTGGCACATGGGCGGCGGTCGGGACGTCGACGACGCCCCGCTGCCCCAGGCTTACGGCTTTCAGGAGTCGCTCGTGTCCTTCGAGGGGCTCGGAGATCGAATCCTCCCCCCAGGAGGCCTCTCAAACCAGAGCAGAAAGCTCGGCCAGGGCAAAGTCGTCCAAGTGGACAAGCACGAGATGACCGGAATCTACGTCGATCGGGCGATCGACTTCGTCCGGCGCAATCGGGAGCGGCCTTTCTATCTGCACGTTTGGCTCAATGACGTCCACGACCGGTTCTACCCCAAGCCCGATCTGCTCTCCAAGTTCGAGCGATTCTCCGCCAATCCTTACCGACAGGAGTACTTCGCCGTCATCGACGAGATGGACCGGCAGCTGGGAAGGCTGTTCGGAGCGATCGATGAACTCGGTCTTGGCGAGCGCACGATCCTTGCGCTGGCCAGCGACAACGGGCCAACCGCCTGGAAGCGCTACTACGACGAGGGTTACGACCCGCCGGGTAGCACGGCTGGCCTGCGGGGCCGCAAGTGGAGCCTTTACGAGGGCGGGATTCGGCAGCCTCTGATCGTACGATGGACGGGGACCGTGCCCAAGGGCAGGACCAACTCCAGGACTGTGATCAGCGCGCTGGACCTCTTTCCGACCTTCTGTGAACTGGCCGGCATCGGCGGTGCGGCCCGCAGCCTCGACGGACTCGACATGAGCGCCGTGTTCCGTGGGGCAGAGGCCCTTCGGTCGGGAGCGCTGTTCTGGGAATACGGCCGGGACCCAAGCTACTTGCGGCCCTGGCTCGAGTCCGACCGCAGCCCGGGCCTCGCTGTGCGCGACGGCGAGTGGAAGCTGCTGATGAACGCGGACGGGGGGCAGGTCGAGCTGTACGACTTTCGCGAGGGTTTCGACGAGACTGTGAACGTCGCCGCCGAGCGGCCAGCAATCGTCCGGCGCCTTCGCACGTCCCTGACCGCTTGGTGGAACACGATCCCACAGGCGAGGTGACCTTCTAGTGAGACCAATCATCGACGCGCATCTGGACATTGCGTGGAATGCGCTGTCGTTCGACAGGGACCAGCTCTTGGATGTCGAAGAGATGCGTGCCCTCGAAGCCGGCATGAGCAGTGCCTTGCGCGGACGCTGCACAGTCAGCATCCCGGAGATGCGGCGCGCCAACGTACGCGTTTGCCTAGCAACCGTGCTTTGCCGGGCGCTCCCTTCAGAGATGCCCCAGATGGAAGGCATCATCGGGGATGTCGGCAGCCGGGGGCACGGGGAAGTTATCTTGCGGGAAGATCTCGACTTCGCTAACCAGACGATCGCGTGCGCCGCAGGCCAAGGACAACTGGCCTATTATCGGCTGCTCGAGCAGTCCGGACATCTTCGCTTCGTCAATCGCAGAGCCGACTTGGATGCGATCTGGGACGCGCCGGACGCCCCTCTTGGAATCATCCTGAGCATGGAGGGCTGCGACCCAATCGTGGATCCGGGGCAGGCCGCTTGGTGGTTCGCTAACGGACTGCGCACCGCTTGCCTTGCGCACTACGGGCCTAGCGCGTACGCAATGGGCACCGGCGGCGACGGTCCGCTGACCTCGAGGGGCAGGGAACTGTTGGCGGAGTTCGACCGTCTGGGGCTGATCCTCGACCTAGTGCACACCGCGGACACTGCGTTCGACCAGGCCCTAGACCTGTATTCCCGCCCGGTGTTCGTCAGCCACGGAAACTGCCGCGCATTGGTGGAGCACGACCGACAGCTATCGGACGGCCAGATCCGAGCCGTAGCTGCGCGGGACGGCGTGGTCGGCGTGGTCATGGACGAGTGGATGCTCGTTCCTGGCTATGTTCGGGGGCAGCCAGGGCGGCCCCGCGCGACTATGGAGTCTGTAGCGGACCATGTCGACCACATTTGCTCCGTAATCGGCAATTCCCGGCACGTCGCCATCGGCAGCGACCTTGACGGCGGCTTCGGCACCGAGCAGACGCCAGTGGATCTGGAGACAATCTACGATCTGCACGCTCTTGAAGGGATCCTCGCGCGGCGCGGTTACCGAGATGGCGACATTGACGGCATCATGAGCGAGAACTGGCTTCGCTTCTTCCGCACCAACCTGCCCGCCTGACACAGGTCGGATCGCCAAGGCCGGAAACCGCCAACACAATCGAGTCCGCCCAGAGCCATCATTCGCCTGTACCGCGACGGGTAGGTATCGCCCGCTTCCGGCTGGTCAGGCCAAGCGGCGGGCGGCTCCGGCCAAGCAGAGCCTGGCAAACGGACCGGTTATGGAGCCGGGCGCCGTATCGGGGGCCTCAGGCCGCGCCGCTGGCGGCCTGAAGGGCCGCGTCGTAGTTCGGGTGCTCTGTAACTTCCGGCACGTACTCGGCATGGACGATGGTGTTGTGAGGATTCACCACGAAGACGGCCCTCGATTGGATCCGGAGAGCATCGATCATCGTGCCCCATGCGCTGCCGAAGTTTCCGTCCTTGTAGTCGGAGAGAGTGGTGATCCGGTCCACTCCGGCGGCGCCGCACCACCGCTTCTGGGCGAATGGCAAATCGCAGCTGACGCAGTACACCGACACCCCATCCAGGCCGGTGGCCTCGTCATTGAAGCGCCGGATCTGTGCATCGCAGACCGGTGTGTCGAGGGATGGAACGACGTTGAAGATCCGGACGCCGCTGGTGTCATCCAGCGTAACGGCGCTGAGGTCGTTCCCCGTCAGTGTGAACGCCGGAGCGGCGTCGCCTGGAGCCAGCCCCTCGCCCAGCAGGTCGAATGGGTTTCCCTTGAGTGTGGTATGTCTGCTCATGCGTGTGCCCCTCGGTGGGCGAACTCCTAACCTAGCAAGCCGCAGCAGCAGAGGTCAATCTTCGGCCTGAGGTACTGACGCCCGTTCCTTTGTTCGAACTCATTGCGTATGGGCGGCAACTGTGGTATTTCCGTTGGCTTGCTGGGCTAGCAGGGTGGGCCCGGCGTGGCCATTGCTTGCAGAGAAGAAAGGCAGGGAACGGCGCTACGAGCATCGCCGCAGCGGTGGCTGCGTCCATCCCGCAGCCGGGCAGACAGTTCGCTGGCGGCGCGGTACATCGTTAGCCCGTCAACGTGGTTGGGACCATGTCCTGGGCTTCCTGCGAGCGAGGTCTGAGTGCCAATTGACGCAGGGGACAGGTTGGCGCGGCGGCTCAACAGCGGGACGGCCACGCTCGTCAGAGCCGCCAGATTGGGGGGCAAATCCGACTGGCGGATCCGAGAACGCTCTTGGCCATAGGTGAAGTACCCCGCAATTTCGCCGGTCTCGGGATGTGCCAGTGCTGCCGGGTCCAAGCCGCCAGCTGCCTCGGCGCGAAGCGATCGGCCGACAGCAAGGTAAGCGCGGAGCACACCGCGTGCGTGGTCCGACACGTCTTGAGCTTCGTCCACTCGCGCTCCAGGCGGAAAGCCAACCCGCGCCCGCGCAGGTCGGCGTAGCCGTCCTACTCCCAACCGGAAACGTCCTTGACCCCGTATCGATAGAGCTGGGCGGTGATGGCGGTGGGGCCCACGCCGACAGCGCGCAGATCGAGGCCGCCCACACCGTCGACCGATCCCTGCTCCGCGGCGCCGGCTTCCACTATTGCGGACTGAGATCAGAACGTAGGGCCCACGACCGGAACCGCCACTGCCTGTTCTGTTGGGCTTCGCTGCTGCGCCAAGGCTCGGGCGGACTGCGAGATCCATCGTGCGGCGCTCTTCACCCTTCGAACCGCCAGCTACTCGAGAGAAGGAATGGCCTCCTACGTACCGGCGGTCATCGACGATCGGGACAGGCTCTGCTCAAGTATCGCCGCCATCGCTCGAGGCCGTGGCCAAGATATGGCCGATGGCCTCTTTCCCGTTGACCACCTCGGCAGGGGCCACGATCAGATCCCGCGTGGAGCGCCCCGGGATTATTCTGGGCCGCCAAGCGCGCAAGGTGTTGGGAAGCTCGTCGCCTCTCCTCACGACACCGCACTTCCAAGACACTGCTTCGGTGCCGCCCCACCTGAGACAAGCCAAGAGTGATGAACGGAATGGCGACCCGTCCGGAGGGCGCAATCTAGGCTGATCTTTGAGTCGCGCCTCACAGTACTAGCGCCGCAAGACACTGAAACAGATACACCGTTTCAAAGGTCATAGAGTTCTGAGAGCGGAATCCGAGCCACTTCGACGTCTTCTTTGTTTACGGAATAGATCACCCAAAGGTATTCCCCGACCACGACTGAATGAGGATATTGGTATCCAATCGACTTCGCTCTGCCTTCGTACCGCTTATCAGGGGCCACGAACCGAATCACGGCCGATCGGTCAAACTTGAGACCGTCTCGAGACAGCGAGACGGCTAGCATCGACCGGCCTCCTTGCTTGGGCGACAAAGGCAACACGTTGTTGATGACGTAGACTTGGCCATCCGGCAGCTTGCCGGAGTTGGATCGTGCGCATGAATCGGGAAAGTTGGTGCGCGTCGGCGTGGTCCAAGTTTTTCCGTCATCGTACGAATAGGCGGCGTAGTTCCGACGGCTCTTAGACTGCTCGACCTGTCTTCGGTTCGTTCCATGAACGCTGCCGACATCGCGATAGAGTCGCACCCAGACACCGCTCTTGAGCTGCCAAGGCTGAGTCGGCTCGGTCATACGGTGGCCGTCGTCTGAATCCGGGTGCGCTCTCGGTCCGAAAACGAGTTGGGGCAAGTGGTCCGGCTGCTCGAAGTAGGCTTTGATCCTCTCGACGACCGATCGGTCGCCCACCGGGTACGTAGCAAAGCCCGGCTCCGGGCGGGGTGCCGCCTCTGCCAGCCAGAAGATCTTGCCCAACGTTCCGTCCGTATGCACAGCGCGGGCGAGAAGCCCGACGCGAGAGCGCGAGACCTCGTTGAATCGGTGGACTTTCCCCCTCAATGCCCTGTCGACGTTCGTAACCGCGTAGAGCTGACCGTCGATTCCGACGAAGCCTTGAGAGGTCTGAAAGGGCTTCAATCGATTCTCTTCGGACCAAGGGACGTTCTCGGCGAGCGGTGGGAACAAGCGCCTCGGATCGGACCAAGTCTCTCCCTCGTCGGTCGAGAAACGGAACATGCCGTGCTGGCCCGAAGAGTTCTCGTCGCGCGCGTGGCTGTCCCAGTTCGCGAATAGGACCCTCTTGTGATATGCGAGATACCCGTGGTGGCTGAACGTCCCCGACTCGGGCGTCGCGTGCAGGAGCTTGGTCGTCCGCACCTTCTCGAGGAACTGGTAGCGAAAATCGGGCGCATCGCGAGCGGTCCACTCCACGACCGGCAACTTGTCCGGCGTGTCCGCAGCCGCCAGGGTGAGGACCGGGGCAGCGGCCAGCACACAAGTCAGATTTCGAATCCTGTCCATCAGCGTCATTGCCACAAGGTAGCGTAGTCGGGAAGTCCGCGTCGCCCGCTTCTAACCTCTCCGTTCTGGTAGACTTGGCCCGCACCCGCAAGCGACGATTCGGCTAGCCGGTTTGGTGGGGGTGCTCAATGACTGGTCGGATATGGCTCGACTCGGCCTGCTAGCCCTCGCGATTGCCATGCTCGTCGTGGCGGCGCCGCTCTGCTCGGCAGCTGCCCGGCCCAATATCCTGCTGATTGTCTCTGAGGACAACGGTCCGGAGCTTGGAGCTTACGGCGATCCCTACGCACGCACTCCGAACCTCGACCAGCTCGCCGCCGAAGGCGTTCGCTTCGACCGAGCCTTCGTTGCCCAAGCTGGCTGCAGCCCATCGCGAGCGAGCTTCCTGACTGGTCTCTATCCCCATCAGAACGGGCAGCTCGGCCTTGCGACGTGGGGATTCCGCATGTACCGCGCGGATACCCCGAACATCGCGCGGAGCCTCAAGCAGGCAGGCTATCGGACGGGGCTCATCGGCAAGCTGCATGTGAACCCTGAATCCGCTTTCCCTTTCGACCTCAGGGCGATTCCGAAGGCTAACTTCCAACGCGAGAATCTGGAAGAATACGCTAAGCAAGCGGCGGCTTTCATCGGTGACTCCGACCAGCCGTTCTTCTTGAGCGTTAACTACCCGGAGGCACACCGCCCTTGGCTGCGGCAGGTCGGGGGGCTGCCTGAGAGGCCGCTCAGTGCTTCCGACGTGCAACCGCTGGCCTATCTGGGTCTCCGCGGAACGAACCTGCGTCAGCTCAGCGCCGATTACTACAACAGCATCGAGCGCCTCGACGTGCTGGTGGGAGACCTACTGGTAGAACTCGGTCGCTCAGGCAAGGCCGACAATACGTTGGTCGTCTACTTGGGTGACCACGGTGCGGACTTCATCCGGGGCAAGAGGACCTGCTACGAAGGAGGTCTGCGCGTTCCGCTGATCGTCCGCTGGCCCGGGCGTGGGAAAGCTGGGCAAGAGCGTAGCGAACTTGTTTCCGCCATCGACCTAATGCCGACGTTCCTTGAGGCGGCAGAGACTCAGCTTCCGCCCGGTCTTCCGGGGGCGTCTCTGATTGAGTTGATCGAAGGAGAGAAACCTCCGTGGCGGCGCTACCTGTTCGCCGAGTACCATGCCCATGCCGCGAAAGTGAACTTCTTTCCGCAGCGCTCCGTGCGGAACGACCGCTACAAGCTGATCGAGAATCTGATGCCAGGTGAGATCAACCCGGGGTACGACTTCACGCTGCACCACATCGAGGGTGGATTGCCCGCCGCGATCGAGTCGGCCCCGCCCGACGTTCGCGAAGCCTACCGGACCATGGAACGTCCGCCCCGCTTCGAGCTCTACGACCTGGATGCGGATCCATTCGAGTTCCGCAACCTATCGGACGATCCGGCCCATGCGGCCGTCTTGCGCCAACTGCAACGGGAACTCGCGAGGTGGCGGAAGGAGACGAACGATCCCTTGCTTGACGACCGTAATCTCGAGCGCCTCAAGGCCGAGGCGCAGATCGACTCGAAGCCGGGGGCCCGCAGGCGTGGCTGGAAGTATCCTAACTACTTCTTCGTGGACCCCAAGTCCCACTAGCTGATCGATCCCGATGTCCGAGACCACCTTCTATAAAACGCTCGTCGCCATGCTGCTCGTGCCCTTGGGTGTGCTCGCAGCCGACAAGCCAAACGTTCTGTTTATTTCCATCGACGACCTCAGACCGTCGCTCGGCTGTTATGGCGACCCCATTGCAAAGACGCCCAACATCGATCGCCTGTCCAGCACCGCCCGCCAGTTCAACCGCGCGTACTGCATGCAGGCCGTCTGCGGCCCTTCGCGAACAGCGGTCCTAACTGGACGCCTACCCGACAACACCGGCGTTTGGCACAACCGCAACCGCTTTCGCGAGAATCATCCAGATCTGGTCACGCTGCCACAATTATTCAAGGACAACGGGTACCACACCGAAGGTCTCGGCAAGGTATTCAGTGGCAATCCCAAGGAACTGGATCCACAGTCCTGGTCCGTCCCCGAGATCCTCCATCTCGACGGCTGGAACAACTACGCCTTCCCCAAGAACGGAAGCAACCGCGGCAAAGGCACGGCCTTCGAGAAGGCTGACGTACCGGATGAGGGATACACGGACGGCAAGCTGGCCAGGCTCGCCGTCAAGACCCTGAAGAAACTGAGCCGCTCAGAGCAACCGTTCTTTCTTGCCGTGGGCTTCTTCAAGCCTCACCTCCCGTTCAACGCGCCCAAGGCCTATTGGGACTTCTACGACCCGAATGTGTTTGAGGCTGGTGTTTTGGGCACGCGCACGATCGGGGCGCCCGACTTGGCGTATCCCGATCACCTTGAGCTGGGAGGTTATCGCCACGTCCCGAAAGATGAGCGCGTTTCGCTTGAGCAGGCACGCGAGTTGCGCCACGGCTACTACGCCTGCGTTAGCTATGTCGATGCTCAGGTCGGAAAGCTCTTGCGCGCGCTTGATCGGTTGGGCTTGCGAAACGACACGATCGTCGTGCTGTGGGGCGATCACGGTTATTCGCTGGGCGAGGCCGGACACTGGTGCAAGGACACGAACTTCGAGCTTGACACGCGCGTCCCGCTGATGGTCCGGCTGCCCGGGATGGCCAAGCCGGGTGTCGACACAGACGCCCTGACCGAGTACGTCGACATCTATCCGACCCTCGCGGAGGTAGCTGGTCTCACGCCGCCGGATGGCCTCGACGGACGCAGCTTTGCACCCGTCTTACGCGATCCGAGCGCCGCTGGCCGCGACCTCGTGCTCAGCCAATTCTCTCGGCCGTTCAAGCCTAGTGCGCCGGAGATCATGGGATACTCAATTCGAACAGCGACCAGGCGCTATACGCGCTGGATCGATTGGCTCACCCGCAATGTGCTGGCGGAGGAACTCTACGATTACGCGGCAGAAGCTGGGGCAGTGCGCAATGGGGGATTCCTCGTAGAGCAGCGGAACTTGATCGATTCCGCCGAACATGCGAAGGCGCGCGAACGGCTGCGGTCCAAGATGGACGAGACGCTACGTAGGCGTATTCACTCTGGAAAGGGACGCGTGCGGTGAGACTCGTACATCTGGGCGTGATTGCCGTCCCGGTAGTGCACGAACCTCTTCGAATGGCCGATCGCCGGTTACATCCGGTATCACATCCTCGCAGTCTTCGTCCCAGCAAGTCGGGCCGTCTTGGCATGCGCTGAGGTGCGGAAGCTCTCGGCGCCGACCGCGACGACAGCGAGATCCTCGCGGCGCCGCCAAGGAGGGCGGCATGGGTAAGGTCAGGCGTAGGGTCGCCTTCGTGGAATTCCGCGGCCATACTGGACGTGGAATTGTCCGAGTCCGGGAATCAGTAGGCCATGGGCGGGCCTGAACAGTCGCCAGTCTGCCTTAGCCTCGGAGTCTTGCGGTGTCAGTGAGCGGCCGCAGGCTCTCCCCCCTATCCGCTAACAGCTAGTGGCAATTCGGCTCCACGCCCAACTGCAGAGCTTGCTCGCTGCGAGCCGCAAGGTGCCGGTTCGTACTGGGCGCGCTGGGATAGACCTTCACCCAACGCATCAACGAGATGGCCGCGTTGGCCAGTGCGGCCAGGTTTCGCGGCGGGCCTCCGGCGAGCACCCGCGAGCTGACGTCGAAACGACTGAGGTCCCGCGCGTAGTGGACCTCAGATCTCAAGCGGACTAGCGGACAGGCGTCGCAGACGGAGCCCGATGCACACGTGACGCGAACTTGGAGAGCACGTCGCACTGGGCGGAGAGCCAGTGCCAGCGGCGGTGTTCGGGACCCATAGGCGGCGCGGACGCGCGGATTGCACACAGCGCCGGTCATTGCCTGGTCCGCGGCGTCGGCGTCCCTGGTGGCCGGTTGAGAACAGACTGTACAGATCGGCCGGGACTGTCAAGCCAGCGCGGCTCTCCTGTACGGCCGTGGGGCTAGTGCGGACCGGGCTGCAAGACCCATCCTGCTAGGTCGGCGGACCGGTGGACCACCTCGGCACCTCAAGGCAAGAATGGCCCTGCTCAGGGAATTCTAGACCGGCAGGCAGGCACGCGACAACGGGAAGACTCGGCCTGATCCGATGGAAGGCACGGCGCATCTAAAGGGATTGCTCTCATGGCTTCCATGCTCTACTTGACGGCATCCGCCGCAGCCCAATAGATTCAAGGTAGGGGCGTTTAGCAGAGCGGGCACCATCCGCCACCGTAGACACCCGCCGACAACACGAATATGGAAGCCACACCTGAGATCCGACAGTTCGAGGCCGAGACAAAGCAGCTGCTCGACCTCATGATCCACTCCCTCTACACGGAAAAGGAGATTTTCCTGCGCGAACTGATCTCGAATGCCTCAGACGCGTTGGACAAGCTCCGGTTCGACTCGCTGACCGACGAGACGCTGACGCCCGAGGGTCACGAGCCGGAGATCCGCATCCAAGCCGATCCCGACCAGCGCCTGCTGACCATCGAGGACAACGGCATCGGCATGACGCGGGAAGAGGTTATTGCCAACATCGGCTCCATCGCCCGGTCTGGCACCCAAGAAATGCTCGAGCGGGTCGCGAAGGCCAAGGGGGCCGACGAGACGCTCGAGATGATCGGGCGATTCGGCGTTGGGTTCTACTCGGCCTTTATGGTGGCCGACGAAGTCCGGATGGAAACGTGCAGGGCGGGTACGCGAGAGTCCACGCTTTGGAAGTCCAGCGCCGACGGAAGCTATTCGCTGGAACCCGGCGACCGCCGCTCTACGGGCACGCGCGTCACGCTTCGCCTCAAGCCGGCCAACAAGGACTCCGGGACCGAGGACTACACCAACGACTGGACGCTCGCCGGCATCGTCAGGCGCTACTCGAACTACATCTCTTACCCGATCCGCCAAAGAGTGCGCCGGCAGCAGAAGGAGGGTACGGAAGCGGAGGGCATTGTCGGTGCGGACGGCAAGACGGCTTACGAGGACAAGACTCTAAATTCGATGAAGCCCATCTGGACGCGTCCGGAGTCCGAGGTCACCGAGGAGGAGTACAGCGAGTTCTACAAGCACATCGCCGGCGACTGGAACGATCCCAGCCTGCACATCCGCTTCAAGGCGGAAGGAGCCTCGGAGTACGAGTCCGTCCTGTTCATCCCATCCGAAGCACCGCCGGACCTGTTTGTGTTCGGCTCGGACTTCGGCCTGCAGCTGTATGCCCGCCGAGTGATGGTCACGGAGAGATGCGAGGAGCTTCTACCGCACTTCTTGCGGTTCGTGCGCGGAGTCGTCGACTCCTCCGATATTCCGCTCAACATATCGCGGCAAACGCTCCAGGAGAACCGCCATCTGGTTAGAATCCGGAAGTTTGTCGCCAAGAAGGTGCTGGATGCCTTGGCCAAGCTCCAGCGGGAGGACGGCGAGAAGTACGGAGACCTGTGGGGCAAATTCGGTCGGGCGATCAAGGAGGGCATCTCGACGGATCCGGACCAGAAGGACCGCATCGTTCCGCTGCTGCTGTTCGAATCGTCCAACGACCCGGACGAGCTCACGTCCCTGAAGGACTATGTGGCCCGCATGAAGCCGGGCCAGACATCGATCTACTACATCACTGGCGAGTCGCGCGCGATTGTGGCCAACTCTCCGGTGATCGAGGCGTTCATCAACAAGGAGTACGAAGTCCTGTTCTTGACCGATCCGATCGACGAGTTCGTGGTGGTCGGCCTTTCAGAGTTCGACGGCAAGCCTTTGCGCTCGGTCGCGAAGGGCGACTTGGACATTGACACGGCGGATGCGGCTACAGACGCCAAGGAGGACCGCAGAGCCCAAGAACAGCAATACACGTCCCTCTTCAAGGAGATGGAGAAGCATCTGGAAGACAGCGTCAAGCAGGTGCGGCTGTCAAGCCGCCTGACCACATCCCCAGCCTGTCTGACGGTGGACGAGCACGACCTGAGCCCGCAAATGGAGCGCATGCTGCGAGAGCGCTCGCAGGACTTTGCGAGGCCTCGACAGAAGCGAATCTTGGAGATGAACGGTTCCCACCAAGTGGTGCAGGCCCTGCAGCAGCGATTCGAGAGGGACAGCAGCGACCCTGCGATCCGCGATTACGCTGAACTTCTCTACGGCTATGCGACCTTGGCCGAAGGCACCGAGATCGAGAATCCCGGACCCTTCAACAAGGCGCTCGAAGGGCTGATGCTGCGGGCAGCGCAGGGCGGCGCTCCCTCCACATCCCAAGCGGAAGGGGCGGATGGATGATCATGACGGCCCCGGATGGCGCGTCCCGTGTTTGACGCTGACAGCGGGAGTGTGCGCGTGGCCCGCTTCCGGATCGGAGAACTCGTCTTCCACAAGCTCTTCCGCTACCGGGGCGTCGTGTTCGACGTGGATCCGGTCTTCACCGGCAGCGACGCATGGTACGACCGCGTGGCGCTGTCGCGGCCGCCGAAAGACCGCCCATGGTATAGGGTCCTAGTCCACGGTGCTTCCCACGAGACCTACGTTGCAGAGCGGAATCTCACGAGAGACTTGAGCTCGGAGCCGATCCGTCACCCGGCGGTGGATTATGTCTTCGAGAAATTCGAGGGTGGCTCGTACGTCCCGCGCCGACGGGTTCAGTAGTCCGTAAGGGCCAGCGAGTCGCGGAACCATGCGACGGCGCGCTGCAGCGCCGGCCGAACGGGTCCCGGCAAGTAGCCGATCTCCCGGCGGGCCTTGTCGCAGTCCGCGTACATGGGTCGTCTCGCCATGCGCACGCCCTCCATCGGTATCGAGGGGGCCGTTCTGCGGATAGCGGCGACCCCCGCACTGAAGGCCCCCGCTAGCCACGCGGCCGGGTAGGGCAACCGAAGCCTGGGAGCCGGAAGCCCACTGATCTCCGCACACGCCTCAAGGATGGCCTTCAGCGAGAGGTTCTCGGCTCCAAGCAAGTACCGCTCGCCCACTCGGCCGGCAGTGGCCGCCAGCCAGTGCCCGCGGGCAACGTCCCTGACATCGACGAGATTGAGCCCGGTATCGACGAATGCCGGCATCCTGCCCTGCAGGAAATCGAGAATGATCCGGCCGGTGGGAGTGGGTCGAAAGTCCCGCTCACCGACTGGTGCGGTTGGACTGACGATGGTCACGGGAAGGCCCGCCCGTGCGTAGCGCATGGCTTCTTGCTCCGCCAGGTACTTCGACCGCTTGTAGTGGCCGGTCATCGCCTCCAATGAACTCGGAGACCGCTCTGTGACGGGTGCTCCTTTCGGGTCCGGGGCGATCGTACCCACCGAACTCGTGTGCACTAGCCGCTGCACGCCGGCAATTCTGGCGGCTTCGAGTACATTGCGGGTGCCGTCTACGTTCGTCGAATACAGCTCGTCGGGATTGCGGGCCCACAGACGGTAATCAGCGGCGACGTGATAGATCACGCTACACCCCTGAGCAGCCCGACGCATCACAGTTGTGTCGCATACAGTTCCTACGACCACTTCGGCGTCGATACCGGAAAGTCGGGTGCGGTCGCTCGACGGCCTTACCAAGAGGCGCAAGGACATGCCCCTATCGGCCAGATGTCGGGCGACGTGGTTGCCTATGAATCCGGTCGCTCCGGTGACCAGGGCTATGTCGGACATTTCGAGAAAGGCCTCGAGCGCGGGCGCGGGGATACACTGGGGCGGGAGCTTCTTCGCATAATGGAAAAATCACATAACCGCATGCTCGCAGCGGCAGTCCTCGCTACGGGTCTGTATGGCATCGCATGCGCACCAGGCGAGGTAGACACCGCACCCACCACCCAGCGTTCGATCCAGACCGCGGAGTTCGGATCGGTCGACGGCCAACCCGTGCAGCTATTCACACTGACGAACGCCTCTGGCGCGAGCGTCGGAATCATTGAGTACGGCGGGATCGTTGTCAGCCTCAATGTGCCCGACCGCGACGGCAACCTCGGCGACGTTGTTCTAGGGTTTGACACGCTGGACGAGTACGTGACGGACACGCCATACTTCGGCGCGATCACGGGCCGGTACGCCAACAGGATCGCAGGCGGGAAGTTCGAGATCGACGGCGTGCAGTACGAGCTGCCGGTGAACAATGGCCCGAACTCGCTCCATGGGGGCGTCAAGGGCTTCGACAAGGTCGTTTGGGAGGGCAGCCAGACCGAGGCCGGAGACGGAGTCGTGCTGACCTATACCAGCAGGGACGGCGAAGAGGGCTACCCGGGCACCCTGGCGGCAGAAGTGACTTATACCTGGACGGACGCAAACGAGCTCCGCATTGACTACGAGGCGCAAACGGACAAGGCGACAGTCGTCAACCTTACGAATCACTCCTACTTCAACCTCGCCGACGCAGGAGCCAGCCCGACACTGGGCCACTTGATGATGATCAACGCGGACCGTTACACGCCCATCGACGAGACTCTGATCCCCACTGGCGAACTGGCGCCCCTGGATGGCACACCGCTCGACTTTCGCGAGCCGACATCGATTGGCGCTCGAATCGGCGAGGAGAGCGAGCAGCTGGGTTTCGGCTCAGGCTACGACCACAACTACGTCCTGAATCGTGACGCACCGGGACTGTCCCTGGCCGCCCGGGTTACCGAGGCCGGGACCGGCAGGGTCATGGAAGTGCTGACGGAAGAGCCGGGTGTGCAGTTCTACAGCGGGAACTTCCTAGACGGGCACCATGTCGGCAAGGGAGGCGTCGCGTATGAGCGCCACAGCGGATTCTGCCTCGAGACCCAGCACTACCCCGACTCTCCCAACCATCCGGACTTTCCCTCGACGATTCTGCGGCCCGGAGAGGTCTATTCCACATCGACGGTGTACAGATTCAGAACGGAGTCGATGTGAGACCGAACCTGACGATCCTAGCGCTCTCGGCGATTCTCGCGGCATGTGTCCCGGCCTTGGCTGTGGAAGGCCTCCCACCTCCAGAGGGTGATGCGATTGTGTCCCCCGACGCCAGATTCGAGATCCTTTTCACGCGTCCTGAGGAGGGGGCGGGAGGGTTGACCGAAGGGCCCGCTGTCGCACCTGACGGATCCGTTTACTTCTCCGATATTCGCCGCGGCCGGAATCCGGGTCGCATCTATCGGTACGATCCTCGAACTGGGGAAGTCGAGCTGTTTGCGCCGGACAGCCACAAGTCCAACGGCCTGATCTTCGGACCCGACGGAATGCTCTACGCCGCGGAAGGGGCGGACTACGGGGGCCGCCGGATATCCCGCTGGGACGTGGGCGCGAAAGTCCGCACGCTGGTCGTCGACAGATTCGAAGGGAAGCGCTTCAACTCTCCGAACGACATTACCGTAGATGGCAGCGGGAACCTGTACTTCACGGACCCGCGCTATACGGGTCACGAGCCGCGGGAACTCGACCACCGTGCCGTCTACCGGACAACTCCCGACGGGCAGGTAGAAGAGATCACTCGTGAGGTCACGAAGCCGAACGGACTGGCGCTGAGCCCGGATGGCAAGACGCTCTTCGTGGCAGAGACCAACAATGGCGGAGACGGGATGCCTGGCGTTGAGCCAGGGAACCGGGGCCCCATGCGGATCTACGCGTTTCCCATGGGGGCCGATGGCCGGGTCTCGGGGGAACGCCGCTTGCACCACGACTTCGGGCCGGAGTTCGGGTGCGACGGGATGACGGTCGACGACAAGGGAAACCTCTACCTCACAGTGCGCGAGCCGTCGAGTCCGGGTGTCCTGGTTCTGGACCCGCGTGGCAAGAAGGTTGGCTTCCTGCCGACAGGCAAGGGCGTGCACGCCGAGGAGACACCGCTGACCGAGGGCGAAGCCAAGTCGCTGGAGGAGCCGCCGGTCCCCCCGAGCGGCCTGCCAAGCAACGTAGAATTCGGCCTTGGCGAGGACGCGAACTCCCTTTATGTGACCGTGGACCAGAGCCTCTACCGAATCCGCTTGAAGGCCCGAGGGCATCACCGCCAACATCGGCCCTGACGTCAGACGCCGACCGACCCTGAGGGCCACCCAAGCTAGCACTCGAAGGCGTCGGCGCCGAGAAGACTGAGAAACTTGGCTGTGCTAGGTCGCGCAGTCCGGGGGCTCTCGTTCCTAGCTGAGTTCGGGCTGGAAGCGGGCGGTGGAGAGGCTTGCCCTTCGGTCCTGACGTGAGGCCTCGAGGAAGCCCGAGGGTCTAGCAGCGCTGCGGCCGGCACTTGGGCCGGTCCAAGCGGCGCAGCTCAACCTACACTCGTGATTCGCAGGGTCCAATTCCAATGGCCACCCCTGGGCTTCTCCGCTGACACCGGGAAGCGGTCGACGCTGTCGGGACTCTCCTCACGCCGAGTCCTCACGTTG
The DNA here is from genome assembly GCA_965203925.1 of Bryobacterales bacterium. Lineage (GTDB taxonomy): Bacteria > Acidobacteriota > Terriglobia > Bryobacterales > UBA6623 > VXMF01. The sequence continues at coordinate 4,673,046 of OZ241924.1, read as the reverse complement.
AGCCACCGGAGAGTCAGCGGCAGGATGGAGCCAGATCGAAATCGGCCCGCTTCGTCTCAATGGCGTCGACGCGTGCGTGAAGGGTGCACGGTGACCCCGTACTCACTGGGTGGCACGGCCGACAGCCGGAAACGGTCTCGGATCGACAGCCACGCATTGGTCACCCGCTGTCGGGATAGAGCCGAACGCTCGCCCTGCGAAGGCCGATCTGTGAGTCCCTGTGATAGGCTGAGTTTGCGGCCCCTAGGCTTGAGAGCCGCTGCAACCCGCACCGCTGGGAGGCGCAAATGTTGATCAAGATTCCCCGAGGCTGGGAGATTCCGAAGAGTAAGGTGACGCCGGAATCCGTCTTTCGAGGACGTCGCGAGTTCGTGAAGACGCTCTCACTGGCGGGAATCGGAGCGTCGGTATCGGGTGCGGAAACGGGACTCTACCCGGCCACTCGCAACACGAGATACACGTTGGATCGTCCGCTCACGGCAGAGGCAATCGCAACTGGCTACAACAACTTCTACGAATTCACACTCGACAAACAAGAGGTCCAGCACCGCGTTGGCCAGTTCAAGGTCGAGCCGTGGAAGGTCAAGGTGACTGGCCAAGTCAACAATCCCAAGACCTATGACATCGACGACTTGGTAAGCCGGTTCCCGCTGGAAGAGCGCCTGTACCGCTTCCGTTGTGTTGAGGCGTGGTCCATGGCCGTGCCTTGGACAGGCTTCCCGATGTCAGCGCTGCTCAAGGAAGCCGACCCGAAAGCCGATGCGCGCTACGTGCGTATGGTAACGGCGTACCGCCCCCGCGAAATGCCTGGAATCGTGTCTCAGCCGCACTACGACTGGCCGTACGAGGAGGCGCTCACCATGGCAGAGGCCATGAACGAGCTGGCGCTGTTCTGCACTGGCCTTTACGGAAAGCCGCTCCCTAAACAGAACGGTGCCCCGATCCGGGCGATCATCCCTTGGAAGTACGGGTTGAAGAACATCAAGTCGATCGTTGAGATCGCGGTCACCAAGAAGCGCCCGCCGACCCTTTGGAACAAGGCGATCCCGACCGAGTACGGATGGTACTCGAACGTGAATCCGACTAAGCCGCACCCTCGCTGGTCGCAGGCTCACGAGAGGTTCTTGGCACTGGGTCCCGGCGGACAGGTCGGATACACTATGCGCCCGACCCTGATGTACAACGGGTACGAAGCCTTCGTCTCGGAACTCTACACGGGCGACGAGTACTGACCAGACGAGCGGTCGAGCGACTTGGGGCAGACCGTGTACCGCGATCGCCCGACAGGGACTCTCGCGGAAGATTGGACGGACCACCCTCCGGAAGCCGTGGATTCGTCCTGGCCCTCAGAAGAGGGCGACTGGACGCTCCGCAAACTGCTGATCCGGGCGGTTGCCGCCCTGCTGCTGCTATCGCTGGTAGCGACCTTGGCCGTAGCGTGGCGCGGTGCTTGGGACATCCTCGCCATCGGCGCGATCCTGGCAGTCGCGATCGTCGCTGCCAAGCTCTCAAGGCGCAGTGGGCGGCGGCGCGGCGATGATGACGTGCCACGCGGTCCGGGCGGCTGTCACTGAGGCCTTTCGCCCGAGTCGGAGTCGATTCGGCCCGCCGCCCCTAGCATCCGGTCGAGCGACGCGGACAACTGGGAGAGCTGCTCCTGATGCTCGGCCGAGCCCGCCAGATTGACCCACTCCATTGAATCGGCGAGGTGGTCGTAGAGTTCCTCTGTGCCGTCGGAATAGCGGATATACCTCCAGCGATCCGTCCGCACGGAATGGTGGCGCCCGTGAAGCGTCGTCAGCGCCGGTGCGCCCCGCGGGCCCGCTGGATCCTCTAGAAGCGGGACCAAACTCTCCCCGTCAAGCGCGCCTCGCGGTGCGAGCGATGCCAGCTCAGCGAGCGTCGGATAGATGTCCACTAGGCTGACGGCACGGCGCGACACCCGGCCCGGCGAGATTCCGGGTACGCGGATGATCAAGGGAACACGGGTCGCCTCTTCCCAGAGTGTGCTCTTGTGGTACTTCTTCTTCTCCCCGATGTGATAGCCGTGGTCCGAGAAGAGTACAACGATCGTCGAGTCCCTGTAGGGGCTTGCGTCGAGGGCCTGCAGGACTCGGCCGATCATCGCATCGGCGAATGTCACTGCGGCGAGGTATCCGCGGGTGGCCGACTGCAGGGCGTTGTGCCTGCGGATCATCGCCTCGTAGCTGTTGGCGGAGCGCACGTGGCGATGGGCGATCTCGGGGATGTCGTCCAAGTCGCTGTTGAGGATCCGGGGCAGCTCGACGGATTCCAATGGGTGCGCGTCGAAGTACTGGCTGGGGGAGTATTGCGGATCGTGGGGCCTGTAGATGCCCACCGCCAAGAAGAACGGTTTGCCATGCTCCAACTTGAGCTGGCGCTCGGCCCAGCGTGACGCCTTCCCATCCTCGGTGTCATCATCCCGAAAATCGATCGGTCCCCAGTCCCAGTGATGGTTGATCCCATTGCGGTGGGTGTCGATCAGAACGGGTGCCATTGGCAGCTGGATCGACTTCGCCGGGAATCGGTCCTCCCATGCGTCGGGCTGACCAAACCCAGTACGCCCCGCGTAGGGCGCCCCTTCCTCGTGCGTCAGGGCGCCTCGCCAGCCCCCATGATTCGCGTGGAAGATCTTCCCGGCGGCCGCCGTGTAGTAGCCGTTTCGGCGGAAGAGTTGGGGCAGCGACTCGGACTCCCTCAGGGAGTCGAACGTTCGCCAGTCGTCCATGTTGCCGAAGACGCCGGTGGTCGTGGGATGTTTGCCGAACAGCAGCGCCGTCCTGGACGGATTGCAGAGGGGGGCGGCGCAGTGCGCATTGGAGAACAGGACGCCGGTCGACGCCAAGGCGTCAATGTTGGGCGTAAGGGCCTGCGGGTGGCCACCGAGGCAGCCCACCCAGTCGTTGAGGTCGTCGACCGCGATGAACAGCACGTTCGGGCGCTCTTGGGATAGCGCCGGGAACGTCACTAGGATCGCTGCGATGGACGCGATTCGAGCTCGCACGGCCCCATTCTAAGCAGGACCCGCCACAACGGACGGCGATGGCAGAGCGAAGGTCCGCCGATTCCGTCCCGGCGCACGAGCCCCGGAAGGGCTCTCGATCGCGTGCCCATGCGTCCGCACGATTAGTCCTTGCCGCATTCTGCGGACCCAGCATCCGCCGGCCCCCCGTTTCGCAGTGCAATCGGTCTGCGGTGTGGCGGCCAGAGTGCGTGAATCCAAGATCGACGATCCGCAGTCGCGACAGAGGTTTGCGACAAACCGAAGCAGCTCGTAGCGTTGAGGGCAGCACGGATATGGCCGACCCGGACGATTCCTTCGTTGAGACCCTTCTGGTCTGCATTGACGACCAGCGCTGCTCTGAGCACCAATGCGCCGAACAGCAGGCTCAAGATGTCCCAGCCATTCACGCCAGGGTGTCGTTCTCGAGGCGGGGGCGCGCACGCGCGGGCAAGAAGCAACCCTGATGTGAGGGAGAAGCGCACGACCTCCACGCCGTTCGCCCTTATCGACCGCATGAGCCGCAGTCTCAGTCTTGAGGCACCGCTCTCGTCGGCCTGTGGCGAAGCGTTGCTGGGGGTCCGGGTCGCGTCGCCGTGTCTGGGGATGAGAATTGTATGATGCGGCTAGCGAGTTCGCCCGACCTCGCGTCCAACATGTCGGTTTCGGCCACCAAGGCGACAGCACTCCCGGCCCGGGCTTCTCCGGCTGTCGTAGTGGGATCGCGGGAGCCGGACGACGTCGAGTACCCGGAACGGCGTTGGATCGCACAAAGCGTCTGGCATGGGGAGGCCGTCAGACTGGCCACGGCGGCGTTGCACCACCACTTCCGGAAGCGCGAGGACGTGCTCGTAGCAATGGAACTGGTTGTGTATTACCAGCGCGGCGACAAAGCGGCCTGGCTGCAGCCGGACGTGCAGGTGGTGTTCGCGGTGGGATGCGACGGGGACCGCAGCACATTCAAGGTCTGGGAGGAAGGCAAGGCGCCCGATTTCGTGCTGGAAGTGGCGTCGCCATCGACTGCAGAGAACGATGCCCGGCACAAGGCCAGCGAGTACGCCAGAATTGGCGTTCAGGAATACTGGCGGCTCGATCCGGTAGGGTCGTTGATGGGGAGGCCGCTTGAGGGCTATGCCGCCAGCGGGAGACGGTATAAACCGGTGGAGCCCGTGGAGCGCACGGGCAGGGCCAGGCAGCTGCGCAGCCGAGTGCTAGGGCTGGACCTGAGCACGCAGAGCCGGGACGGGGCGACCTTGCTGGTGTTCAACGACCCGCAGACTGGGGAAGAGTTCGACGGTGCGCTGGATACGGCGGAGCGTGGTCGCCGGATCGCACAAGGTGAGTTGCGGGTCGCGGAGAGTAGAGTGCGGGCATTGGAGGAGCAACTCCAGAACATCACAGCCCATGCCCCACAGCCGTAGCGCGGTATCTAGGGGCGAGTACCCCTCTTGCACGTCACGTCCGTCCGTCAACCGAGAGACCGGACCGAACGTTAGCACTTGAATGCGAGCTGGCTCATAGCCCAGACTTCCTTTCAGCGCTCACAATCCTACTTCCGACGAGTCACCATGCCATCTCGTTGTCGACTGCATCGGGTCTCCGGGGACCGACGTCCGCCCCCTTGGCGGGAGACACAGCCTCGACTGGTCCATCCGAACGACCCAGCCTAATGAAGAGCGTTCTTGATGGTGGCTTGTCTGGCAGACCGATTCCGGCCGGGACGGACCCAGTGGCAAGCTTGCCAGCAGCTGCCTTGTGGAACCGTTAGGAGCGACCCCGGCGGGGCAAAAACGGGCGTGTGGTGCAAGCAGCCCCTCGCCCGTAACAATCCCTCAGACTCGAGGGGCGCTCACTCCACGTCTTGGAGCGTCCACGTTTGTGCGGTCTTAGTTGCCAGCCGACACAGAACGCCATACCAGCTTCAGCCCCGGTTCTTCGCGCGGGGTCCCCGCCTAGTGGCGAGCGGCCGTCCCGGGGAGCTCAGTTTCCCCCGGATCGACCACAGCGAAGCAGGCCGGCCGACTCGGTGCCCTCGCGGCGGGTGCCCGGACAGGGCTTTCTTGAACGAGCTGCTTCTGCGGACATTGCGCTGGAAGTTCCCCGGATCCAGAGTCGTGTTCCAAGCAGCCTCGTACACTCTCCGCAGCTCGCTGATCGTGAATCTCGGGCGGCAGAACCGGGCACCCACTGCCGTGTACTCCATCTTCGACCTGAGGCGCTCCAGGGCGTCGCCCAAGATCTCGGTGTGGTCGAACGCGAGGTCAATCGATCGGTCCTCGACCTTTGACACAGGCACCAGATCTGCCCGGGCCGCGTCGCCGCCCCCCGTAGGAGGCGCCAAGTTCGGGCATGCGGCCCAGTATGCGACGGTGATGACCCGCATCCGCGGATCGCGTTGGGGGGAGCCGTAGCTGCGAAGCTGCTCGAGGTACGCATCCTCCTCCGTCACGCCGGTCTCCTCCCTGAGCTCCCGCGCAGCGGCCGCATTGAGATCTTCGTCCGGCCGGACGAAGCCTCCCGGCAGCGCCCAGGCCCCCTTGAATGGCTCCTCCCCGCGCTCGACGAGCAAGACCCGCAGCGTATCGTCATGAATCGTGAAGACCGCCATGTCGACCGTGACGGCCACGGGAGGATAGTCGCGCGGATTGTATGCGGGGAGCGGTGAACCGGGCATGCCGAAATGATTGTACAAGGTTATTGACAGCGTGACAATAAGTGTGTTATTGTGAATTAGACAATTACATGACCGGCTGCGGCCGGAAGGAGGACACCACGAAATGACGCTACAAGCACTCGAGAGGGCGGCAGTCGGCCTGCCCATCACCAGGGCCGGAATATCGTTCATGCCCATCTACTTGGCGGGCAACCCGCTGCCCAAGATCGCTACCGGGCCCGGTTCGGGCCTCGTCATCGACGAGTTGGACGGCGCGGCCGTTCCGACCCTGATGGCGCAAAACCCCACGAGCGTTCCGATCCTCGTCGTCGAGGGCGAGCACTTCATCGGCGGCTTGCAGAACCGGACCGCCAACGTGACGGTCCTCGTACCTGCGGCCACAAAACTCAAGATTCCCGTTTCCTGCCTTGAGAGAGGAAGGTGGGGTCGAAAGCGGTCGCATAGGCGCAGTTCCGCTTACGCCCCAAGGCAGGTGCGGCGCGAGACCACCGTGGGAGTGAATGAATCGCTGGCGCGCGACGGCAGTCGGCACGGAGACCAAGGGGCAGTGTGGAGCACGGTCGAAGAAGTGCTCGCGAGCAACCGGGTGTCCTCGGCGACGTCTGCCGCAGAGGACTTGCACGAGGTGCGCCGGCGGGACGAATCGTGGTCCGGCATTGTCAAGGAACTGATCCGGATCGGCCCTCTCCCGGAACAGTGTGGCTTTGCAGTCGCCCACGGGAGCCGAATCGTGGCTGTCGAAGTCTTCGGTGCGCCGCACCTGTTCGCCGTGCACTGGGAGGCACTTGTCCGTTCGTACCTCTTCGAGCGGCCCGCCAAAGGCGGATTTCCGTCGGCTTCGTTCGTCCTGCGGCTGATCCGGCGGTTCGGTCAGACGGCCTCGCAACCCGCACCCGGGGTCGGGATCGGCGTCGAGCGCCGACTCCAAGGGTCGGAGGTGACAGGGCAGGCGCTCTTTGTGGACGAGAGTCTGGTTCACGCGAGCGTCTTCACGCAGTAGATGCCGCCGCTGGCTCATCAACTCGGATGCGGACCGCTGTAGGCAGAGGACTGCCGAATCCTACTCCGGTCCACGTCCAGACTGCCGACGGCAGGCCGCGGACAGAGCCCCAAGGATTCCCGGCTCACCGCCGGGCTTTACCGGATCCCGCCGGACGAGCCACGGGCTACGGGGCAATGCACAGCCGCTCGGACACACGATCCCTCACAACTGCAAGCCGGTCGGCCGGGCGCATGTGGATCCGCCGTTCTTCAGAACATCGATGTCGAGGATCTAGCCGGAGGCTTCGGCTGCGAGGCCGCCCTGCGCAGGAGAGCTACGCATACCGCCAGAGCAAGCGGGACCTTGCGACGCCAAGATCGGTTGCGGCTAGCGGCGAATCTCGCCCCACCCCCCACGCTAGAGCATCCCACCGTAGAGCCGGCCGCGTTGCCCACTCGGACCTTACATCGAGCGCACGGAGTAGCGGAGCCGGCGAACTCCAGCGAGTTGCCGCGGCCGCCGACCAGCGCTCAAGGGCGCCGTGGGGAGAATGCACGGCGGGGCAGCCCAGTCTGCGTCAAGGCCCTGGCTGTGATCAACGGGCCGACTGATACCACCTAAGCCCAATCCTGTTTGCTTAAGGGATTTCGTGGTGTCTTGGCACGTGCTGCAGCAGCGGCGGAGGTTATGCCATGGCCCTAACGCGAGCCGACCTTCCGGGGGGAGCGCGGCTGTCAGACTACCTCAGCGTGGGAGTGATTGCGAGGGTGTTCCCGGCCGCTGCGGTCAGGGCGGCGCTGGCGGAGTGTGAGCGCAGCAGTTGGCGAAGGCGGCTGTTCCCGGCCGAAGCAGTGGTCTACTACGTGATCGCACAGGCCCTGTTCCGGTCCGTGTCGGCGCACAAAGTGCCGCGCTGTCTGGCGGAGGGGTTGCGCTGGCTGCGCGCCGAGACGCGCGTGCGGATCGCGCGCAAGGCAGCGATATCGCGGGCACGGACAAGTCCGGGTTCGAGGCCTCTGCAGGTTCAGCGCAAGCACAGCGTGAGGGTGCTGGCCGAGGGCACGACCCGAGGAGCTTGGTACAAAGGGCTGCGCTTGGTGGCCTACGACGGCACGACGTTGGACGTGCCGGACGAGGAGCGCAACCGCAAGAAATACGGGTAGCCAGGTGCGGCGTGGGGAGAGACGGCGTTTCCCCAGACACGCCTGATGGCCCTGGTGGAGTTGGGGACACGGGTGGCCTTCGCATGGGGGCACGGGCCGTACCGGCAGTCCGAGCGGGATCAGGCGGCACGATTGCATGCGCGCTTGGAACCCGGCATGCTGCTTCTGGCCGACCGGGGCTACATCGGGCTGAAACTGTGGCGGTTTGCGGTGCGGACGGGGGCCAGTCTGCTGCGGAGGACGTAATCGACGACCGCGTTGCCGGTACAGCAGGTGCTGGGGGATGGCTCGTTCCGAACCACGTATGCCGGCATGCCCGTGCGGGGCATCGAGTACACGATCCCGGAATCGGGCGATCGTCTGTATCGGCTGGTCACGACGCTGCAGGACGCGCAGCACGCTCCGACCTACTCAAGAGCCTTCGGACTCATGGCCGAGTAGGTGGGGTCGTTTCCGAGCCCCACCCCTCACAGAACCAGAGCGTGCGCGGCTAACGCACTCGGTTCCTCTCACGGAAGTTTCGCTCCGGCGGCATAGATCGATCGCGCGACCCGGGCTTCTGGCAACGGGTGCTTGCGTAGCAGTTCCCGCATTCGGTCCCAGTTGAGGTTGCTCTTCCGGCTGCGGCGTGAAAGCCACCTCCGCCAGATGTGCACCACCCGGTAGCGGAACTGTCCCAGTCGCTTCCCATTCCCCGTTAGACCGTAGTAGTTGCAGTGCCCGACGATCACGCGTGCCAGCCGCGCCCGCTGCTGCTCCAGCGGCTCGTGGCGGTGCTGCTTGCACCACTCATTCACCGCCCGCAGCGCTCGTGCGAGCCGCTTCTTCGCTGTGAATCGCCGGACTACCCACCTGCCCCGCCTCGACCGGCCCCACACATGCGTGAAGCCCAGAAACTCGAAGCTGGCGGTCTGCCCGCCTTGCCCACCGCCTCCCGGCGGCCGGAAATCGACGTACTTGGTCTTGGTGGCGTGCAGCGTCAGCCCGTAGCGCCCTAGGCGCTTGGCCAAGACCGCCAGCGTTCGCTGGCCGCTGCGCGCGTCGGAGAAGGTCAGCACGAGTCGGGTAGCCCGGGGGAATCTCACCCCCAGGCCCCCTCAGAACCACACGTGCACGTCTCCGCGCATGTGGCTCCTCTCAACCGATGCCCGGCGGTCGCCAGGACGGCGGCCGACGGGTTGCATGCGAGACCGGGGTCCTCCCGATTCCGGTTGCCCCAGCCTCCCACACCGGTTGAGGTGGCCCCTTCGCTCCGGCCCCATTACAGGACCTTCGTCACTACTACTGGCCACTCCGTCCCTGTGCGCCGCATTGGTACTCAATCGCTCACGGTTCTGCCGCTTGCGAGTCTCCCTTGTCATCAGCACGACAAGTTCCCACGTTCCACGCAAGAGCCCGGATCGAGTTCCCGCCGCCTTTATGCCGGACGCCGACCGGGCAGTAAGCAGGTACCCCCCGGCCTGATCCCGGAGTAACGACTTCCCTCCGGTTTTGACGTCGTTCCTACGCTTTCGACACCTCATCAGCGGTTCACTTGCGTTCGGCTCCACGATCCATACCTGACAGAATCTACGTCCTGCCTTTTCCTAGCTCGCTCACCACCACGTCTCTTAAACGCAGCAGCAGTAGGTGGTTTGCAGCCTCCGCCTGCACGGCGGCTGCGGAGGACCTCCCTCCATCTCTTGCGCAGCACGGCTGCGCGGAGGGCTTCCGCCCTCCTCGCGCGCCTTCGTGGCGCACAGTCGTCCGCGAACCGTACGAGGGCGCATGCCCCCTTCAGGCGTGGGACCGCTACCGTCGCAAACCACAGGTCCAGCACGTAGTGCAGGTATATGTTCGCCATCAGGGGCGAAACCACCCCGCCCTGCGGTGTCCCCGTGTCCGCTCGGCGCACGGTGCCGTCCTCCAGCACCCCCGCCTTCAGCCACTTGTCAATCAGGCGTCGAATCACGCCATCCTTCATCCTAAGGGGCAGCGCAGAAATAACTTATCGAGTTTGATCTCCTAGTTGCCATAAACAGGCCTTCTCGAAGGGGTAACGGTACTGCTGGCCTGTCTCTCGCAACCCGCACATGGGCCCATTTTGGTCCTTTGTGACCGCATTCCGGTATGATGTCCGCTGGCTTGACAGCCCGCGACCGCTTATATGGCATAGTGATGACTATGGTGTCATCTTGATGCCGTATGGGAGGTGCCCTTGAGAACCGAATCCTTCTCCGCCGGGACGGTCATCGCACTGCTGCGCGAGAAGACCGTCGCCACGCTGGCTGAGATCATGCTCGCCTTCGGCACGGCCAGCCGACGGACCGTCTGCCGCAAGCTGGTGGCTGCTGGCTGCCGCTCGAGCTATTCCCATTGCGGCCAGTACTACACTCTCGACGAACTGGCCAGCTACGACGAGCATGGCTTGTGGTCGCACGGGGAGATCCGTTTCTCGACCGCCGGCACGCTGCTCGCCACCGCCGAATCCTTGGTCAAGCGATCGCCTGCGGGACTCTTCGCCCGCGAGTTGGGTCAACTCGTGCAGGTGGATGTCCAGAATGCGTTGCGCAAGCTGGTCCGCAGCGGTCGCTTGCAGCGGGAGAGAGTCGAGCGCCGGTTCCTGTATTGTTCCCCGTCCCGGCAGCGGCAGCGGCAGCAGTTGCGGGCTCGGCGGGTTCTGTTGGCGGGAGAGACCCCGGGGCCGCTGGTGCCCGCCAGCGGCGGGGAACAGATCCAGCTGGCCACCGCGACACTGGTGAGTGTGCTCGACGAGCGCCAGCGCCGACTCTACGCTGGTCTGGAGTCCCTGCGCCACGGACACGGCGGCGACCTGCGGGTCGCAGCGCAGCTGGGGATGGCTACGGCCACCGTGGCCAAGGGCCGCAAGCAGTTGCTGTCCGGGGACTTCGAGACCGAGCGGGTCCGCAAACCCGGTGGCGGACGCAAACCGCTCGAAAAAAAAAGCCCGCAGTGACCGCCCACCTCGCGGAACTGCTCCAACACGACACGGCGGGCGACCCATGCTCCGGTCTGCGCTGGGTCCGGCGCACCACCCGCAACCTTGCGGACCACCTGACGGATGAACTCAACCTGCCGGTCTCGCCACGCACCGTCGCGAGATTGCTGCGCAAGATGGGCTACAGCCTGCGGGTCAACCGCAAGTGCCTGCCCTCCACTTCCCCCGCCGAACGCAACTCGCAGTTCGAGTTCATTGCCCAGTTGCGGCAACGCTGTGCCCGAAACAACACCCCCGTGCTCAGCATTGACACCAAGAAGAAAGAGCTGATCGGCAACTTCCGCAATCCCGGGCTCGCCTGGGAAGCCGAGCCTGTGGCTGTCAACGACCACGACTTCCGCTCCCACGCCGAGGGCCTCGCCGTACCCCACGGCATCTACGACACGCTCGCCAACCGCGGCTTCGTGCGGGTCGGCATCTCAAGCGACACGCCCTCCTTCGCGGTCGACAACCTCGATGCCTGGTGGCGCTGCCACGGCCGCGCACGCTATCCCGATGCCTCCTCGCTCGTGATCCTCGCCGATTGCGGCGGCAGCAACACTTACCGAACGCGTGCTTGGAAGTACTGCCTGCAGCACTCCTTCTGCAACGTCCACCGGATCCACGTCACTGTCGCCCACTATCCATCAGGGTGCTCGAAATGGAATGCGCCCTTGGCCGTTATGCGCCCTTGCCTGCAGTTTCCGCCGGCAGAACAGCAGTTTCGCCAGATTCAAGGGCGCATAACGGAGTTCAGTTGAGGATCATGATTGGATCACTTTTCTTCTGCAAGGAGGTCCTATCATGTTCAAACAGCTCTTTTCGCGGGACGAGACGGTACGGCGATACAGCACGGCACCGCTCGCCCGGTCCCGGCTCAGCTACCTCTCCCACCGTGCCGAGCAGGGAGCCAAGCCCTATACGTTGCAGAGGATCGCGATTGCTCAGCTGGCAGCCGTCCAGTTCTTGGATCTCGCGCAGCCGGGCCGGATCCAGATGCAAGACCTCGAGGCGGCGGCGGGGCGCTGGGTCCGCGAGCACCCTGGCCGTCGCGGCGGCCAAACCGAGCGAGCGGTCCGTCGCATCGTCTGTCCGGTGGCCGACTGGCTGCGTTTCGTCGATCGCCTGATCGACGTTCCACAGGGCGAGGCCAGCCCGCATGCCGACCGGATCGCCACGTTCGCGGACCACATGCGGCGCGAACGAGGCTGGTCAGAGGAGACCGTCCGCTTCCGCGTGCGGGTCGTCGAGGAATTCCTGCAAGGCTTGACGGCCGAGCATCGCACGCTGGAACAGGTCAAGCTGGCATGCGTGGACCGCGCCCTAGCCAGCAAGATGGGGCGCGACGGCTGGTCGCGGAATTCGGTCCGCACCTACGCGATGGCCCTGCGCTCGTTCTTCCGCTTCGCCGAGCAACAGGCATGGTGCACTGAGGGCTTGGCTGCCGGCATCGTTCCGCCGCGCGTCTATGCGGGCGAGGGGCTGCCTCTCGGCCCCTCCTGGGACGATGTCCAGCGCCTGATTGAAGCAGCTGCCGGGAACTTGCGCGACCACGCACTGCTGCTCCTGCTCTCCCGCTACGGCTTCCGCGCCAGCGAAGTCAGCCGATTACGGCTCGACGACATTGACTGGGAGACGTGCACGCTGACCGTGCGACGGTCCAAGGCCAGCCGAAGCGATCGGTATCCGCTTTCCCGCGAGGTTGGCAGCGCCGTCCTGAGGTACCTGCGAGAGGCTCGCCCCCGGGGTGCCTGGCGCGAGGTCTTCCTTACGCTTGTGGCCCCCATCGGGCCACTTGCTCCCAGTGGAGTGTCAGCAGTCGTTGCCAGGCGCATGCGGCAGCTCGGCATCCCATCTCCACAGTGCGGGGCGCACGCGCTTCGGCACGCTTGCGCCCAGCGCTTGCTCGACGAGGGCTTCTCGATGAAGGCGATCGGGGACCACCTCGGGCACGCCCACCCGGATTCCACGGCGGCTTACGCCAAGGTCGATCTGGCCAGCTTGCGCCAAGTGGCGGATTTCGACTTTGCGTGGGAGGTGTCGGCATGACGATCCGCACAGCGATTGATCGATTCATTGACTGGCAGCGGGAACGAGGCGCGATCTTCTCGTCTCAGGCGAGCTTGCTGCGCCGTTTCGGTCGCAGCGTCGGCGAGGCCATCGACAGCGACACGGTGAGCAGCGAGCAAGCCGCGGCGTTCATCGCAGGCGATGGGCCGCCCACTAACTACTGCTACATGAAGCACCGCACCCTGGCCGGCTTCTACCGCTACGCGATCGCCCGGGGTCTGGCGACCCGTTCGCCGCTCTCGGCACAGCCGCCGCGACGGTTTCCGCCCAAGCCGCCGTACATCTATTCACCCGATGAGGTGCGCCGTCTGCTGGAAGCCACCTCAACCTACCGCAAGCGGGTGAATCAACTCGAACCCCACACGCTCCGCACGTTGGTGTTGCTGCTCTACGGGACCGGCATGCGGCGCGGGGAGGCGCAGCGGCTTCGCCTGACCGACGTTGCTCTGGGGGAAGCCCTGCTGACAGTGCGCCGGACCAAGTTCTTCAAGTCGCGGCTCGTCCCGCTGGCACCGCCACTCGTGCGAGCCTTGGAAGCGTATGCCGTGCGCCGGATGGCGGGGGGCGCTTCCCGGTCCGGGAACGCTACTTTCCTTGTCAACCGAGACGGGACGCCTCTGGCCCCCAGCACTCTCAATGAGGCCTTCGCCCAACTGCGCCGGAAGGCTGGTGTCGGCTCGGAAGACCTACCCTGCCAACCGCGGCTCCACGACTTGAGGCACACCTTCGCCGTCGAGAGGCTGACAGCGTGGTACCGGGACGGCAAGGACGTGCAGCGCCTGCTGCCGGTGCTGTCCACCTACTTGGGCCACACCAGCGTAGCCGGGACCCAGGTTTATCTGCGCATGACAGCGGACCTGCTGCGGGAGGCTTGCGAACGCTTCGAGCGCTACGCGGTCGGGGACAAGGGAGGCCAGCATGCCTGCTAAGTCTACTCTCGGCACTTGGCTGCGACGCTTCCTGCAGGAGCACAGCCTTGAGCGAGGCCTTTCCCGGAACACCGTGCACAGCTATCGTGACGCACTCGCGCTGTTGCTCCCATTCGCCGCTGCCCGGGCCCGGCAGCCGATCGACCGCTTGGCCCTCGATGACCTGAACGCCGAGTGCGTACGCGAGTTCCTCGGGGATCTGGAATCGCGTCGCGGTTGTTCCCCGCAGACCCGCAACCAGCGCCTCGCCGCGATCCGCTCGTTCGCACGCTACGTAGCAATGGGCAGCCCTGAGCACGTCGAATGGTGCAGCCGGATCTGCGCTATCCCACTCAAGAAGGCTGTGCCAGCACCGATCGGCTATCTGGAGAAAGTTGAGATGGATGCCCTGCTGGCGGTGCCGGACCGTGGCACCCGGCAGGGCCGGCGCGAGTGGGCCTTGCTCAGCTTCCTGTACAACTCCGGCGCCAGGGTGTCCGAGGCGGTGCACCTGACGGTCGGGAACTTGCGGCTAGCCAATGGCAGTGCGAGCCAGCCAATGGCCGTGCTGCAGGGCAAAGGAGGCAAGACGCGCCAGTGCCCGCTGTGGGACAGCACAGCACGGGCGCTGGGGGAACTGGTGGCCAACCGGTCGGCCGAGGACGCGGTCTTCCTGAACCGACTTGACAGGCCGATCACGCGCTCCGGCATCCTCAAGTTAGTCCGGCGTTGCGCCGCCCGCGCCGCGACCCAAGTGCGGTCGCTGGAAGCCAAGCGCGTCACTCCCCACACCATTCGCCACACCACGGCCTGTCACCTGCTGCGGGCCGGTGTGGACATCAACACGATCCGCGCCTGGCTCGGTCACGCCAGCTTGGCCACCACCAACATCTACGCAGAAATCGACCTTGAAACGAAGGCTCGAGCGATCGCTTGCTGTGCACCGTCCGAAGCGGAGCCAGCACCGTCATGGAAAGACGACCAGCGCCTGATGGAATTCCTGCGGTCTCTGTGAGCGAGTGGCGTTATGCGCCCTTGAATCTGGCGAAACTGCTGTTCTGCCGGCGGAAACTGCAGGCAAGGGCGCATAACGGCCAAGGGCGCATTCCATTTCTTATGCGCCGCTCCGCATAAGAAATGGAATCCTATAGAACATAGGCTGTTCAGCGAGATCAGCCGCAATTGGTCCGGTCGCCCGCTCAAGTCCCTCGACCACATCCTCAATTACATCGCCACCACCTCGACCCGCACGGGCCTGCAAGTCACTTCCCAACTCAACACCAAGCAATACAAGATCGGCACACGCATCAGCGACGAGCAAATGGCCACAATCAACATTACGCCCAACCTGCACATCCCCAAGTGGAACTACACCATCTCCCCCTCACCAGACTGACAAGTTATTCCTGCGCCTACCCTAAGGTCGAGAAAGCTGCGCAGGTGGCAGTGCGGAATGCTGTCAAAATATCCAGCGACATCCGCATCGATCACCCACCTGCACCCTCTTAGCGCTATCCCTGTGCGCAGTGCTTCCAGCGCGTCGTGGGCCGACCGTCCCGGCCGAAAGCCGTGCGAGCACGGCAGGAAGTCGGCCTCGTAGATCGGCTCCAGCAGCATCACCACTGCCCGCTGTGCCACCTTGTCCTCGAACGTCGGGATGCCGAGCGGCCGCTTGCGGCCGTCCGGCTTCGGAATGTAGTGCCTGCGCACTGGCGGCGCGTGGTAGCTGCCGGCGAGCATGCGGCCCCGCAACGCCTCTAAGTTGGCGTCCAGATCCTGCTCATACTCGGCTGCCGTCACGCCGTCCACTCCCGGCGCTCCGTCTTTCCGCGTCCGGCGGTAGGCCTCGCGCATCCAGTCCAGATCGATCAGGTGATGCAGCGACGTGAACACCCGCTGGGGGTGCTCCCTCGCCTGCTCGGCTATCCATGCTTGTTTCGTGCACGTGTTTGCGGAACTCAGTGTTTCCTCCACGTTTCCCTCCCATGGTTCTTCCTATGAGACGCGCCGCTTCCCTCCGCCGGGTCCCGCCGGTCGCGGTTCCCCGTCTTCACCGGTACTATCAGCGCGCTACGACTCCCCGCACCGTAGAGTCGAGGAGAGGCGCGCGCGCCTTAGCGACGAGGTAGAAACTGTTTTCGGGTCTTCCTACGGCTTTCGCCCTCTGTAGGTGTCTCACTGTTCCTCGTGCGTAGCCACGTTTCCTCTCCCCGCTCATCGAACCGGATGTGCGGATTTCCCGCTTCCGGCTCTCGGACGAGATCATGCCTTCGCCCACGGGAGACTAGCCGTCCGCAGGACAAGGCGGGTCAGGCCCAGGTCGTCCCTGAGCTTGACTTCCGGGTAGCGCACGTACTTCCCGGCCCTCACCTTGTGTTTCCGACATAGCCATTGGCGCAGCCGCTTGATGGCATGCGCGTCCACGGCGCGGTACGCCGGACTCACCTGGCCAAGCTGGAAGTAGTTCGACCAGCCGAGCATGACTCGGTTCAGTCTTGCCACCACCACCTCCGGCTCCAGCAGTCCGTGCCGCGCTGCCGTGAGTTCGCTGATCTTGCGGCATATGCTGCGGACGCTCGCTGCGCTCGGGCGCGTGCCGATGTAGGCGCGGCCTGTGCGCGGGCTGTAGTTGCGTCCGATGCGGTAGCCGAGGAACTCAAACGGCTCCTCCGGCGTCCGCAGGCAGCGGGTTTTCGTCGCGTTCAGCGGCAACCGCAGCTTCCCCATGATGCGCTCGACCGCGACCAGCATCGCTGCCGCCGGGGCCTTCCCGCAGACCACGAGTCGGGTAGCCCGGGGGAATCTCACCCCCAGGCCCCCTCAGAACCACACGTGCACGTCTCCGCGCATGTGGCTCCTCTCAACCGATGCCCGGCGGTCGCCAGGACGGCGGCCGACGGGTTGCATGCGAGACCGGGGTCCTCCCGATTCCGGTTGCCCCAGCCTCCCACACCGGTTGAGGTGGCCCCTTCGCTCCGGCCCCATTACAGGACCTTCGTCACTACTACTGGCCACTCCGTCCCTGTGCGCCGCATTGGTACTCAATCGCTCACGGTTCTGCCGCTTGCGAGTCTCCCTTGTCATCAGCACGACAAGTTCCCACGTTCCACGCAAGAGCCCGGATCGAGTTCCCGCCGCCTTTATGCCGGACGCCGACCGGGCAGTAAGCAGGTACCCCCCGGCCTGATCCCGGAGTAACGACTTCCCTCCGGTTTTGACGTCGTTCCTACGCTTTCGACACCTCATCAGCGGTTCACTTGCGTTCGGCTCCACGATCCATACCTGACAGAATCTACGTCCTGCCTTTTCCTAGCTCGCTCACCACCACGTCTCTTAAACGCAGCAGCAGTAGGTGGTTTGCAGCCTCCGCCTGCACGGCGGCTGCGGAGGACCTCCCTCCATCTCTTGCGCAGCACGGCTGCGCGGAGGGCTTCCGCCCTCCTCGCGCGCCTTCGTGGCGCACAGTCATCCGCGTAGTTCACTATCTCCGCGCTGAACCGCCGAGCGTAGCCCAGCAGTTCCCAGCCCAGCAGGAAGCGTCGCATGTAGATGTTGCTGAGCAGCGGGGAGATCGGGGCGCCTTGCGGTGTCCCTTTCCTCTCCCGGCGCGCACGGTTCGTGCGGCGCTTGCCGCCCTTGCCGTCCTCTTCCACCACGGCCATTTCCAGCCACCGCTTGATCCAGCCCAGCATCCGCCCGTCGCTTACGCGCCGCGCGATGGACCGCATCAGTTCGGCATGCGGGATTTCTCCGTAGTAGTTGCTCAAATCCCCGTCCACGATCTCCTGATGGCCCGTGTTCACTAGCCGGTGCACGTGACGCACTGCATCTTGCGCGCTCCGGCCTGCCCGATAGGCGTATTGCTCCGCTTGCAGGTCCGCTTCAAAGATCGGCGTCAGCACCAGCATCGCCGCTGTCTGCGCCACTCTGTCCCGGATGCACGGTATGCCCAGCGGACGGAACTTCCCCGGCTGCTTCTTCGGGATCAGCACCTGCCGCACCGCTCCCGGCCGGTAGGTATTCTCCCGCAGCTCTTTCGCCAGTGCCCCCAGCCACCGGTCCACGCCCTGCTCCCGGATGTGCTCGAACGTCTCCCCGTCCTCGCCGCAGGCCCCGCCGTTCCGGCGGACCGCCCGCCACGCGGTACGCAGCACGTCCTCTCGCCACACCTTGTCGCTCAGCGTGTGGAACCGGCACCCCGGGTCTCCCTTCGCTTTCGCATGTAGCGCCGTCTGGAGTCTCCGAACCGAATCAGGAGCTTGTAGGTCAACGCCAGTCTCCATCGTCCTTTCCCCCTTTCCTGCGCTGTTCCCGAACTGAGGCCCCTTCGCTCCGCCGGCATTACCCGGCTTCTCCGCTACTGCGGGCCTCTCCGCCACCCTGCCGGCCCAAGCTGGCCCTCGCGGGTTCCCGGTTAGCGCGTGCGCGCCACCGACAGGGCTTCCCGTGTTGCTGCTTTCTTCCTCTTCCCTGCGTGCTAGCGCCAGTACCCCGGCGGAAACGGGTCGGTGCCTGTGTCGCTCACTTCCCGACCCGCCATCGGCCTTCCCCTGAGAAGCGGAGGGTCGGCTTCCGCATTAGCCTTTTCGAGGCCTGCTCGGCGTTCACGTCTCGTTCTGGCCCGCAGGTTCGCTGAACCGCCCTAGGCGGCCCTTTACCAGAGTGCTTCAGCCCATGTTGTTACCTCCATGACCCGCCCTGGCTGCTACCAACCGGAGCGACAGTTGTCGCGTGGGTTTCGCACCCACTAAAAGAAAGCGCCTTACCACGGCGCACGCGTCCCCTCGGCTTATTGATTCGCCAGCCGGTACCACGCTTTCCTGCTGATTCGCTCCCAGCCCCCCACAGGCAGGGGGTGGGCCCGGACCCTTTCTTTCGGCCAGTGGTCCATCCGGCCATCTCACGTGGACAGTACGGGGCCTCCCAGGTTCCCTGGCGTGCCCTCCCGTGGCTCTGCGATCGTTCTTCGATCCCGGTCGACCCGTTTGCGCCTCGCCCATATCGGCACCCCCGGTGCTGCCCCCGCTAACGAAACCACGAAGGCGTCGGCATTGTCGATTTCGAGATTTAATGGCGTCGCTTCACCACCCGCTGTGTACGCTTCGCGACACGCGTTGCCACGTGCCACGCAACACTCGCTCCCGGCTGGCGGGCTGCGCCTTTGCCGGGCGGGAGTTGAACCCGCAGGCTCGCTTCAAAAGGTTTCAGCTCATTGCATCCTCCTCTTCAGGGCTTCCCCTGGCGCAATTCGTTTTCGATCAGAATCAGCGTTCACTTTGATAAGAATCCGCACCCGGCCGAACTGGGGCAGGAATTCAGAGCGCCTACGACTTGGCCCGAGAAGGCCTGCACTCCAACGGTTCCTAGGGCAACAAGAGGCTCTCCTCCTGCCCGTGGGGAGGGAGCCGGAGGTGGCTGACGGGACGGGCCGGTCTAGCGGAGGGCGGGGCACCCTGCTGCGCTTCCTCGGCTGATGGCGCTGGTCCCGTTATCAGAGTCTTAACTAGTCTGGTGAGTACACGCAGTAGGGCCACTGCGAGCACCACCATTTGGGGTGGGTTGGATCCTTTACGCACCTGAAGCGACAGGGCGGAGGATTTGCCCTGCAGCGTGCCCATGCCACTGCTGCCGCTGTCTCAGCACCGCCCCTAGCTTTAGTGCACTTCCCCCCACACTCTCCCTTGTCATCTGCTGTAGAGCAGCTGGCGATGCATCAAGCATACGCCCTGTTTGCCGCAGTATTAGCCGACCAGTACGTTCTATTGCATCGAGCCCGATGTTCATCTTGATTGGAGCAGTCTGTCTTTCTCTCATAGCCCTCTGGGCAACTTGCCTCTGCGGAATCTAGAACTCCCAGACATAGGAAAATACCTCCAATAGTCACGATACGTGCCAAGATTCTATTGGTGCTTCTCTTGAATTTCCTCCCATCGTCCATTGACCTTCCGCAGAATGATGACTTGTCCGGGATGCAGTCTGATCTGCTCAGATCCACCCACTCCACGATCACTGTGCTCTTGCCACTCCTCGTTGAACCTGATCTTGTCGAGAGTCTCATTCAGGCTCTCGTAGAATCTAGGTTCTAGTGCTTTCTCTGGCTTCAGAAGGTTGAACGATCTCTTACTGTGTGTTTTGAACTCACAGCAATTGCGATTCAAGCACTCGAAGAATGCTTTCTCAGCACAGCGGTAATATGCTCGTTCGTTGTCACGAACTTCTCGGCACGGAACAGGATCAAATCCATAGCGCTCGAATACTTCTCGGCTGTATACCTCGATCGAGGGCTCACCGTTAACCACAGCCACCTGTGCAGCGAAAGCCCATTGGCAACAAGAGTCTGAACAGGATCTGCATGTAATATCCATACAAAGTCCAACCGTGAGTGGGAGAAGAGCCCCCGCCAAGCTGACCAGCGCCCTCTTGCAGACCACGCTAGTATAGCGTAACACACGTCGGATCTTGCTCGACCTGCGCCTCCCCGACTTAGGGGCAGCGCAGAAATAATTTATCGAATTTGACATCCTAGTTGCCATAGAGGGGCCTTCTCGAGGGGCAGCAGTACTGCTGGCCTGTCTCTCGCGACCCGCATATGGGGCCGCTTTGGTCCTTTGTGACCGCATTTCGGTACGATGTCCGCTGGCTTGTCAGCCCGCGACCGCTTATATGGCATACCTATGGTCATTGTGGCATCTTGATGCCGTATGGGAGGTGCCCTTGAGAATCGAATCCTTCTCCGCCAGGACAGTCAACGCACTGCTGCGCGAGAAGACCGTCGCCACGCTGGGTGAAATCATTCTCGCCTTCGGCACGGCCAGCCGACGGACCGTCTGCCGCAAGCTGGTGGCCGCTGGCTGCCGCTCGAGCTATTCCCATGGCGGCCAGTACTACACTCTCGACGAACTGGCCAGCTACGACGAGCATGGCTTGTGGTCGTACGGGGAGATCCGTTTCTCGACCGCCGGCACCCTGCTCGCCACCGCCGAATCCTTGGTCAAGCGATCGTCGGCGGGACTCTTCGCCCGCGAGTTGGGTCAACTCGTGCAGGTGGATGTCCAGAATGCGTTGCGCAAGCTGGTTCGCAGCGGTAGATTGGAGCGGGAGAGAGTCGAGCGCCGGTTCCTGTATTGTTCCCCGTCCCAGCGGCGGCAGCGGCAGTAGTTGCGGGCTCGGCGGGTTCTGCTGGCGGCAGAGACCCCGGGGCCGTTGGTGCCCGCCAGCGGTTGGGAACAGATCCAGCTGGCCACCGCGACGCTGGTGAGTGTGCTCGACGAGCGCCAGCGCCGACTCTACGCTGGTCTGGAGTCCCTGCGCCACGGACACGGCGGCGACCTGCGGGTCGCAGCGCAGCTGGGGATGGCCCCGGCCACCGTGGCCAAGGGCCGCAAGCAGTTGCTGTCCGGGGACTCTGAGACCGACCGGGTCCGCAAACTCGGTGGCGGACGCAAACCGCTCGAAAAAAACTCTCATGAGCGGTCGGCCGCAGACCCCGAACGCATGAGACAGGCTATAGCCGGAGCGTCGTCCGAGAGGGCGTCGACGCCTACGAGTGCCAGGCGCTGAGGGGTCCCAGACCCGCAGCCATTGGCCGTGATTCGGGGCTGCCTCTGAGCTCGGTGCGATTCTTCACGCTGGTGGTAGGCGTCGCTGTCTGGATACCCCCGAGGTGGCGCAGCCCGTGGGTAAGGGGTGAGTGTGCCAACGCGCCACCTGTTTCACAGCAAAGCCCGCAGTGACCGCCCCGCTCACGGAACTGCTCCAATACGACACGGCGGGCGACGCATGCTCCGGTTTGCCTTTCTTGCAACGAGGCGGCCTCCTCGCACCACAGCATGCCGGAACGGGGTCCCTGATGGGAAGTGCGCCGCTTGGCCAGCGGAATCCGCGGGCAGCTGGGGGCCGGATGAATCGCTGCGAGCGGGGGCAGGAGCGTACCTGCCCGCATTCGGCTCGGCGCAGGCCTTCGAGCGGCCCGCCAACCCTACCCGGCAGCGTCGGCAGCCTGTCCGGAGACGGGATGATGCTGAGCCTCCCCACTCGATAGGGCGGTAAAGTTGGTAGCCGTCTGGTATTCCCGGATTATTCGAACATCATCCCGATTCCGGCGCCCTGCCAATCCGACGAGAACCGGCCCTCTGACGATCAAATAGTGTGGCGTTCAACAGCAGTGATTGAAGAGATTCTCGAAGAGCGTGCGGAGCAGAGCCGCGGACAGGTGAAGCCCTGCGGCGTCAAGAGGAAGATCAGCAAGTACAGGGTCCGGCACGGCGGGCCACTGTCTCGCCGACGGCACCACTGGAGGCCAGATGTAGTCCAGGTCCTTAAGTACACAGCATTGCACCTGAGCCGCCCCCAGGAGCGTTGCGGCGAGCACGAATCGGGTCGATCCGCCCATGGGAGTGTGCGTGCCGGCAACCGACACCCAAGCACCGGATGCACATCGTCTCCGTTTAGAGGTGCAGCGGCGATCTCCCACCATCACTGCAATACGCCTTGGCCCAACTCGTGTCCCGTATGCAGCCTCTGGTGGCCAGACGCCAACGCCGGGGTAGACTACTCTCAATGCCGAGACTCACCCGTCGCGACTGGATGGCGACGGCCACGGCTGCCATCGCAGCTGGCTGCCAAGAAGGTGGGGACACCGCGCTTGCTGGACAGCCCAACATCCTCTTGGTCGTTCCAGACCAGCTGCGGTACGACTGGACGGGCCTGAACCCCAACCTTGGAGTCCGTACCCCGAACCTCTCCGCCCTCGCAGCCCGCGGTGTTCAGTTCGCGAACTGTTACTGCGCATCTCCACTTTGCGCACCGTCCCGGGCGTGTCTGGCCGCGGGCGTCGAGTACGACAGGTGCGGCGTACCGGACAATTCCCGAAACTACCCGCTGGACCAAGTCACCTACTACAGCCTTCTTAGCCGAGCGGGCTACCACGTCATGGGTTGCGGCAAGTTCGACCTGCACAAGCCAGAGCCAAGCTGGGGCAGGGAAGGGCAACACCTGCTTCCCGAGTGGGGATTCTCCGACGGCATCGACAGCGCAGGCAAGTGGGACGCCATCCGCTGGGGCATGGACGAGCCCTGTGATCCCTACACCGCCCACCTGCACGACGCTGGTCGTGTGGCGACCCACCTAGCTGACTTTCTGAAGCGGCGGGAAGTGGGAACGTTCGCGGCCACCTTCCCGACACCGCTCCCCGAGGAGTCCTACTGCGACAACTGGATCGCGGAACATGGCTTGCGGCTGCTGCGCGGAGCGCCTGCCGACAGGCCTTGGCACCTAGTGGTCAATTTCGCCGGCCCGCACGAACCGATGGACATAACTTCTCGGATGGACGGCCTCTACCGCGACACGGAGTTTCCCCAACCGAACCGCTCCACAGAGTTCAGCCCCGGAAAGCACGTCGAGATTCGCCGAAACTACGCGGCCATGATCGAGAACATCGACTCTTGGATGGGCCAGCTTATCGCGGAGGTCGAGGCCCGGGGCGAACTGGAGAGGACGCTTGTCGTGTTCACGAGCGACCATGGCGAGATGCTTGGCGACCACAATCTCTGGATGAAGCGGCTGCCGCAACAGGGGTCAGTCGGGATCCCGTTGGTAATCGCAGGACCAGGCGTCCGCTCCGGCGCAATGACCGATTCCCTGGTGAGCTTGATGGATCTGGCGGCAACGTTTCTGGACTATGCAGGAGTCCCCGTGCCACAGTCGATGGACAGCCGCACCCTGAGGCCCCTTCTCGACGGCTCGTCGACCGACCACAGGGAGTTCCTGCTGAGCGGACTCGACCCGTGGCGCTGCATCACCGACGGGCGGCTAAAGCTGGTCCGAGGATATGCAGGCGGCCGGGCCCCGGGCGGTTCGGGACTGGCGGCGTACCCCGCTGGAGATGCGGGAACGGAGCCCATGCTGTTTGACATCCAAGCTGACCCGTTCGAGAACGACAACCTCGCGGGGAGGGCACACAGCGATGTCGAGCGCCTCACCACGGCCATGCACCGACTTCTGGGAATCGCCTGATGGCCCGCAAGCTTCGCATACCTACCGGCCCGTATAGCCGCCACATCTTGCTGTGCGCTGACCAGTCCAAGCCCAAGTGCGCCCCCCGTGACGTCACTTTGCCAGCGTGGAAGCTGCTCAAGGGCCGCCTTGACGACCTGGGCCTCTCACGCGGCAACGGCTGCGTCTTTCGTTCGAAGGTCAACTGCCTGCGCGTGTGCGCGAACGGACCCATCGCGGTGGTCTACCCCGACGGAACTTGGTACCACTCCGCAAGCGGCGACGTGCTCGCGCGGATCATTACAGAGCACCTTCGGGACGGAAATCCCGTGGAGGAGTACATATTCGCCCGCAATCCCCTGCCGGATGCGGCCTCAGACGGCGAGTCCTGAGGGCCTGCGGCCCGGAACGTCCCGTCCCAACGACCTTGACGGAGCATCGCCGCACCTGCGAAACTCTGACCATGCGGTTGCTGAGTCTCGCCCTCCTGTCCTGCTTGGCTGTCCCTGCGGTATCGGCGTCCGACGCCGGTGACGTCCGGAGGTACCTGTACCTCAGCATGCCGGACGGTGCCCAGAAAGAAGGCCGATCCAAGGCTGGCATTCTGGTTTTCGACATCGACGACGGGCACAAGTTCGTCCGGCGCATCGACATGCCGGTGTTCGAGGAAGGGCTCCGGGGCTTCGCGGGCAACCTCGCCATGCGGAGCGCCTACTACTCGTCGACCAACCATCGCCTTGGGCGATTTGACCTCGAAACCGAGAAGACCGTCTGGGAAAAAGTCTATGACGTCGGTTGCGACCGCTCGTCGGTGACGCTGGACGGCAAGAAGATCTATGTGCCGACCGGATGGTGGTACAAGGGCGAGGACGCCGGACTTCTAGTCGTGAACGGCGAGACGGGCGAAATCCTGAAGCGAATCACGGTCGGGCCCCAGGCCCACAACAGCATCGTGAATCTCTCGGGGACCAGACTCTACCTCGGCACAACGACCACCCTCTCAGTCTTCGATACGGCCGACGAGAGGCTCGTGATGCAAGTCAAGGATGTCGGCGAGCGCGGCATCTTCCCGTTCACGATCGATTCCCGGGAGCGTTACGCCTACGTGTGCCTAGGTAACCACGTCGGATTCGACGTTGTGGACCTCAAGAGCGGCAAGGCCATCCACAGACTCTTTGCCGGCGATGAGAAGATCCCCCACCGTACGCATGGTGCCGGCCTTACGCCGGATGAGAGTGAGCTCTGGATCAGCGACCAGCGAGGACAGAAGCTCTTCATCTTTGACACAACCAAGATGCCCCCTGCACCAAAGGGCCACGTAGATCTGTCGCAAGGGGGCCACGGATGGGTGGCCTTCAGTCTCGACGGGAAGTATGCCTGGAGCCATACGCCGGATGTTTTTGATGTCAAGACCAAGAAGCTGGCGGCAACGCTCAGGGACGAGACCGGCGAGCCGGTCAGCGGCTCGAAGTTTATTGAGGTTCACGTCCAAGACGGAAAGGTCGTGCGAGTCGGCCATGAGTTTGGCCTAGGCAGAAAATACGCCGACTGACGTTCCGAATTCGGGGCCAGCATTGGTAGCCAAGTTGGCTAGACCTGCCACTCGGCATCAGGGGAACGACCGAACGCGGCCCTTGGGCGGGACAGCCTGCCCACGGGCGTGGAAGGTTGGGGCCGACGCCGGCGACGCGCGTCGGTTCGTCGCGCGTTATTCGTCCGGAATGCTCCAGAGCAGCGCCGCGGCATCCCAGTATCCAGTTCGGTCCAGATGCCGCCGCCGAATCCTCCCAACGTCTACCGGCTCCACCGCTGGACGGCTGGCCCCGAAGCGTTTGCGAGCATAGCTGGCCAGGGCGGCGATCTCGCCATCGTCCAGGGATCCCGCAAAACCCGGCATCTCTCGGTCGTAGACCCGGCCGCGGACCTCGATCCTCCCCTTGACTCCGTGCAGGATGATCAGGACCAGCCGCTCAGGCGGCCCTACGACCCATGGGCTCCCGTCGAGCGGTGGAGCTTCGCCCATGCCCTGATCGTCGTATTGGTGGCAGGCTGAGCAGTAGCTGTCGAACAGCCTCTGACCGGGATTGACCGGTTCGGCCGACCGCCCGGGCACGAAGGCCAATGGCAGGAATGCCGCGACGACCGCGATCCGCAGCGATGCCTCTCGCCAAGCCAGCGCCGACGCACGGACGGCCAGCCCGTCGGCCAGTCTTGGCCCATCCGCCGCCGACGAGCACCGCATGCGGGCGATCAGCCGGCCGTCTCGACGAAGGCCTTGAACTCCGATACGTCCCGTGTCTGCCCGGAGAATGTGGCTGCGATCGAACCGTCTGGGCGGATGATCGCATAGAACGGAATGCTCGAAGAGCGGAAGCGCTCAACCTGCAGCTCCTGGTGTCTCTCGCTGGCTTCGTCGAATCCGTCCGTGTAGAGTTCGACGAGCACAGTGTCTTCCAGTGCCCCCGCGATCTCGGCTCTCGTGAACATGTTCGCCTTCATCCACTTGCAGTTCGAGCAGGCGTATCCCGTGAAGCTCACCAGCAGACGCCGCCCCGAGCCGCTAGCCAGCGCGAACGCCCCTTCGAAGTCATCCTTGATCCACTCCAAGCCGCCGGCCTCTGGCGCGATGCCGGAACGAGTCTCGGGCACGTGCGCCTCGAGCTCGCCGAGGGACGCCCCATACATCCCGGGGAACAGGCTGACTGCGAACGCCAGAAACACTGCGCCGACGGCGAAGCGCGACAGGCCGATGCCCTGCGCTGGCCCATCGTCGTCAAATCGCACGACGCCCCACAGATAGAGCCCGCCGGCGGCGAAAAGAACGACCCACAATGCTAGGAACCGCTCCCTGGGAAGCAATGCCCAGCCGAGAACCTGGTCCACGTTCGCGAGGTACTTCAAGCCAACGGCGACGATCACTAACCCTGCGGTCCGCTTCGTGACACTAAGCCAGGCGCCGCTCCGCGGCAGCCGTCCCACCAACGCGGGAAACAGTCCCAACGCGAAGAACGGGGCAGAGAGTCCGGTCGCAAACAGCGCCATTCCGAGGATCAGGTATGGTCCTCCGCCCGACGCAATCGAGCCGGCCAAGAGGGATCCCACGAACGGCCCCGTGCATGCGAAGGAGGCTAGGGTGAACACTAGGCTGAGCATAAGCGTCGGCAGGAGACCCGCTCCGGCGGACCGCTGGCTCGCTCCGGTAGTCCACGAGCTGGGCATGGTGATTTCAAATGCTCCAAGCATGCTCAGGGCGAAGCCGAACAGAACGACGGCGATGAGCAGGTTTGCCCAAGGATTGGACCCGACCTGGCTTAGCCCGAAGGGCCCGAGTGCGGCGCTCAGGCCGGCACCGATCGCCGTGAAGAGCAGAATGACACCCAGACAAAATGTGCTGGCCTGCCGGACGATCGAGCCCCACGGCCGTTCTTCCGATCCAATGAACGAGCCCATATAGATCGGGATCATGGGAAAGACGCAGGGCGTCAGGATCGCAACCAAGCCGAATCCGAGAGCCAACATGGCAAAGCCCAGCAACCCTTGGGACTCCGCCTCAAACGCAGCCACCGCGGCAACCTCCGTTGCCGGGCCGGTTGGCCGGCTCTGGCGGGGCCGCCCTACTTCATTGACCTGAACCGGGCCGTAGCCGTCTGGCAGTGCGGCCGCCATCGGCGTCGCCGCCGGGTCCAGCACGACTTTCGCGACCGCGCTCTTGCGCTTCGGCGGAAGGCACTGGCGATCGTCACAGGCGCCATAACGCACCAAGGCCTGAATCTCGGTCGGGCCAACCGGACCGTCAGCCAATTCGAACTCTACCCAGAACTCGGCCCTGTGCGTGTACCACTCGACCTCGGCCTGGAAGTTAGGGTCGAATACGACCTCGGGGGTCGGCTGATAGGCCCTCCAGCCCGCCAAGGCTGCCGTCGGCTCCATCCCGATCGCAAGCGGTATCCCCTCTCGGGTTGTCGTCGAGTAGATGTGCCATCCGTCCTCGACGGTTGCGATCAGCCGGGCCGTCGCGGTCGAGCCGGGCGGAATCCTGTCCTGTCCGAACTCCAGCCTCCACTGCACGGGATCATAGATCTGCCCCGCAAGTCCGGCACAGATGAAGAAAGCCACCCCCAACGCGGCTGCGGACCGGACGCCAAGGAAGTGACGGGCAGGGAAGTTCATGTTCTTTCTCGCGCCGGAACGCGCGGGGCGGCAAGGTCGATGGCCAAGGCCCTGACTAGCGGATCCCTGTCCTCAGTCTACTCCTGAGTCGAACTCGAAGAGTGCGCCCCGAAACCGCAGGAACTCAGCCAATACGCGCCTGTATTCCTCGATCCCGACTTCGCGGTCGCAGCAGACGAGCATCAAGAACCCGTCGCTCCGGAAGTTCCCGTCCCAGGCGCGCAGCCGGTCGTCACTCCACGCGAGGTCGACCGCGTCCAGCCGGTCGTCGGGAATCGCGTCCATGTGAGCGCGTAGGTTGACGTCCGTCTCATCGGGAGGCCTCGTGTACGGCGCATCCTCAAATCTGGGGCGATTCAGTTTCATTGGGGACTCGCAGGCGCTGGCTCGGGTCGATGGCCAGCCAAAGCAGGGCGCTCAGCACATAATAGGCGGCGGAGACCAACAGCGGAGGCTCCCAGCTGCCCGACCGCTCGACCATCACGCCCGTCAGCCACGGCGCCAACGCTCCGCTTACTTGGCCAAGCGAGTTCATCGTGCCCGACACCACCCCAGAGGCCGGTCCCCCGATGTCAAGGCAGGTAGCCCAGGTAACGGCCAGTATCAGCTCCGCAGAACCAAAGCTCAAGCCAAGGAAGACGAGCGCGAGCACGTTGTCAGAGACAGTGGCCGCGAGGGCAAGGAACGCGGCAGCTCCCACAAACCCGCCCATGGCGGGCAGACGTCGGGCCGCCCGGACCCCGAGCGACGGCACGAGGCGGTCACTGATCCAGCCGCCTGCCAAGCTCGCAACTGCCCCCGACACCAGCACTGCGGCCGCCGTCGGACCGATCTCCGGAAGGTCCAAGCCCCTGGCCTGCTCCAGATATGTGGGCAGCCACTGGATGTAGAAGTAAAGGCCCCATGTGTACCCCGAGTACATCCCGCAGAGCGCCAGCACGCTGCGGTTCGTAAGCAGCGCCGCCCAAGGGGCCCTTCCCGCTCGGCCGCGCGCAATGCGCTGTTCGCGGATCCGAGCCAGCTCTTCCTGTCCAACCGCCCGGTGGACATCAGGAGTGTCCCGGAACCATGCGCTCCAGACCGCAGCCCACACGATGCCTAGGACCGCAAACACCCAGTAAACGCCACGCCATCCCAACGGGGACATCAGCGCGATCACGATCCACGATGTCAGGGCGAACCCGACCCTGCTGCCGAACATGACGACCGACTGTGCCCTGCCGAGCTCGTCGCGCGGGAACCACCTCGCGATGGCCGAGGTGGCCCCTGGAAACGCGCCGGCCTCCCCGCAGCCGAACAGGAAGCGGATGGCAACCAGCGAACCAAAACTCCAAGCCGCGCCTGTGAGAGCCGTGAACGCTGACCACCAGACCACGATGCGAGTTAGCATCAGCCGGGCCCCGAACCGGTCCGCCAGCCACCCACCCGGGATTTCGAAGATCACGTACCCGACGACAAAGGCAGAGCCAGCAAACCCGACCTGCGACAGAGAGAGACCTAGGTCGGCACCGACCGAACTCGCGGTCGTGCTGAAGCAGACTCGGTCCAGATAGGTGATGAACATCAGCGCGAACAGCAGGGCGAGGACGCGATGCCTGGCAGCCATAGTCAATTACGCCGCGATAGGACGGATTACGAGTTGGGCGTTCCCTGGCGCCCGCTGCGCAAGGCCTAGGCTTCGCCCGGCATGGGTCCCAAGAGGCCCTTGTCCAAGTAGCTGCCCTTGCGTGCGTAGCTCCTGGCTCTGGGATCGTGGGTCACCATGATGATTGTCTTTCCGTGGCGCTCGTTGAGAATCTTCAGGATCGAGAGCACGTCGTCAGCGGCCGCCGCGTCAAGCTCGCCCGTGGGCTCGTCCGCGAGGATGATCGAAGGGTCGGTGACCAAGGCGCGGGCGATCGCGACCCGCTGTTCTTGCCCGCCGGAGAGCTGCTGCGGCCGGTGGTCCAAGCGGTCCGCCAAGCCAACGACTCCCAGGGCCGTCCGGGCGCGCTGCAGCCTGTCCTTGCGGCGCAGGCCAGTGAGCAGCAGCGGAAGCTCGACGTTCTCCAGCGCCGTCAGGACAGGTATAAGGTTGAACGTTTGGAACACATAGCCTATGTTCTCGCTGCGCCAGCGGGCCAACTCACGGTCCGTCAGCTCGCTCAGATCCTGCCCGAGCACGCTCACTCGCCCATCGGTGGGCTTGTCAATTCCGGCGACCAAGTGCAACAGTGTCGACTTACCGGAACCGGAGGGCCCCATTAGGCAGAAGAACTCCCCGGCCTTGATGTCGAGCGAAATGTTGTCAAGTGCCCGGACAGAGTACTCCGCACGAACATACTCCTTGAGGACTCCCCGGAGCTCTACCGCGAAACTGGCGCTCATGCCTCCCGCCTTTCCACGCTCTGGCCGTCCTGCAAGCCTTCAGGAGGATCGAGGATGACCTCCTCACCGCCGCTCAGGCCGGTCTCGATCTCCGCCCCGGCGGACGTCCGACGGGCTACGCGAACTTCACGTCGCACAGCCTTGCCGTCGATCAGCAGGAAGACACTGCCATCGTCGCGGATCGCTGAGGCAGGGATGGTCACCAGGGGGGTGGAACGCTCGGCACCAGCGGCGGAGCGCTGACCCTCCTCTGGCCCGAGGAAGGCAACGTTGGCGTTCATCTCGGGACGTATCAGCTCGTCCGGCTGCAGGATCTGCACCTTGACCTGCACGGTCGCCTTTTGGCGGTCGGCCTCCGGAGAGATCTCGACAACCCTGCCCTGATACTCTCGGTCCCGGTAGGCGTCCGTCGCCACAATCGCCGCCTGGCTCATGAACACGCGTGAGAAGTCGTCCTGACTGATGTCAAGCTCGACCTGAATGTCCTGCAGGTCGGCCATTGCCACCACGTATCCCTTGGCCCCCCGATCTCCGACGAAGCCGGTCGTCACGAGCTCTCCGACCTCGACGTTCCGCTCCAGCACGGTCCCGGTCACGGGCGCACGGATGACAGTCGCGTCCACGAGTGTCCGGTTGTAGGCGACGATCCCTTCGGCGCGCTTGACCTCTGCGGCCGCCGCTTCGATGTGCTCGATGCGAGGACCGATCTCAAGGAGCTCTAGTGTGCGTGCGAGCGATTCCACGCGCTCGGCAAGTGCATCGCGCTCATGCTGAGCCCTGTCAAAGTCCTCCTTTGAGGCGATGGCCTGCTTCCAGAGGCCGGTCGTCCGCTCCAGATCCAAGGTTGCGCTGCGCAGCTGGGCCCTAGCCTCCGAGAGATTCGCGCGCGCTCTTCGCACCTCTTCCGGCCTCGATCCTGCCTCCAGCTCCTTGAGCCGGGCCACAGAGGACTCCAGCGAGCCGATCGACTCGTGGAGGCGTGCTTGGTACTCGTCGTCCTCCAGACGCACGATTGGGTCGCCGGACATGACCTTGTCGCCCTTCTCGACACCCATCCACTTGACCCTGCCCACGACCTTGGACGCCACCTCGATCCGGTAGTGCGGCACGACATATCCAGCCGCCTGCAGCACGACGGCCCGACCGGTCGAGCCAGCCCGGGGAGCCGAGACCCGTAGGGTCTCGACTTCCCAGGATCCGCCGAGCAGGGCGGCGATGCGCCATCCGGCCAGCACCACCACCAACGACACGCCGATGACGATCCAGACAGTTGAGAGCTTCCCGCGCCGCCCACGCCGCGCCGCAGAACGGTCGATCCTGAGCCCCTCGAGCTC
The DNA here is from genome assembly GCA_965203925.1 of Bryobacterales bacterium. Classification (GTDB taxonomy): domain Bacteria; phylum Acidobacteriota; class Terriglobia; order Bryobacterales; family UBA6623; genus VXMF01. The sequence goes on along the minus strand of OZ241924.1, from coordinate 4,641,386 downwards.
GCGATCCAGTCTCGCTTCGTCAGACATCTTGGTCCGCTACACGGCTCCAAGCGAGCCCAGCACACTCTTGCGGGCGGCAAGCCAAGACGGGATGAAGCCACCGACGACACCCATAACGGCGGCGAAGACCATGCCCCCGACCACATACTGCGGGGTGAGCTGGAACTGGAAGGAGGTCTCCGCGAAGGTCGTGAAGTTCCCGATACGGCCCTCAAATCCATGCAGCGGCGCCACCATCAGGCATCCCAGCAGACCTCCGGCGAGGGACAGCAGCAAGGACTCGAGCATGAAGCTCGTCAGTATGCTTACCCTCGAAAACCCCAGCAACCGTAGGATCCCCACCTCCCGGGCCCGGTTCGCCACAGCGGCGAACATTGTGTTCATCGCCGCGAAGCAGCTCCCGACCGCCATGATCACGGCAATCAGCGCGCCGAGGCCCTGCACGGGACCTGCCGAGACCATTTGCTTGGCGTAGTACTCGCTCTCCCGCTCGGCTTCCAGCGTCAGGCGCTGGTCATCGGCGACGAGGCTCGTCAGAGCCTTGGCGGCAGCTTCGTCCTGAGCTCGGACCAGAATGCTGCTGCGCATGCTGCCCCGGCCGAGATCGGCAGCCGCCAGGTTCCCGTCAGCCCAGATCTCGCTGTTGAAGGCACCCTGATCTGTCTCGAAGACACCCACCACTTCCCAGTCTCCACGGCCGAAGTACAGCATGTCGCCGACCGATGTCCCCGCGCGCTTGGCGTTCACCGCCTTGCCCACCGTAACCTCCCGCCTGCCCGTCTCGAACCAGCGCCCCTCGGCCAGCCGTACGCCCGGCCGCATCCGCGTACCGACCGGCGATAGGCCCCGCAGCGTTATGTTGGAGACCGATTCGGGATCTGCACGGAGGGGAAGGTTGACTACGGTGAGCACTTCGTGGGAGATGAGAGGCTCACCGCCGCCTGTGGCGATGCCGGGAGCGAACTTCAGCTGCTCAAAGTCCTCTTTGCTAACCACGCTCACCAGCTCGGCAGTGGACCCTTGGCGCATGACAATCAGGTTCAGCGGATCCCCTCCGACCTCAAGCGACGTCCGCAGCCCCTCCACCAGCGTCCCGATCCCGACCAGCACCGAGACGGTCAAGCCGACGCCTAGGGCAGTCATCAGCGTCGTGGTCCGCCTTACGACCAAGTTGCGAATGTTGTAGGAAACCGGAACCAGCATGTGCGCGCAGCCCCCTCAGCCTGCGTGCCTCAGCGCATCCACGATGTTCGTCCGGGAGGCAACCGTCGCGGGCACTGCGGAACTGCAAAGGCCGACTGCCAACGCCGTCAACATGCATACGGCAATGCCCCATGTGGGAAGCACGAGCGTAGGGATGAACGGTCCCATGACCTGAACGGCCAGCGCACCTACGCCCGGCACCAACACGGTTCCCAAGATGCCGCCGACGATCGAGATCAGCAAGGCCTCGGCCAAGATCAGGCCGAGCACCGAGGCCGAGTCGAAGCCGAGGGTCTTCAGGACGCCGATCTCCCGGATGCGCTCTCGCACCGACATGGCCACTGTGTTGGCCGAGACCATCAGCATGGTGAACACGATCGCTGCGGCGATCGCGAGCAGGAACAGCTTCACGTTGCCAAGCTGGGTGATGAAGGAGAGCTGGAAAGCAGCCTCGGTCTCCGTCTTGGTCGGCTCCGGCGCATTCCGGAACATCTCGTCGACCTCCATCGCCACACGCGAGGCATCATCCGCCGATCGCAGGCGCAGTGCAAACACACCTGCGTGCGACCCGCCCCCCGGCTGGTCCCGCAGGCCCTCTTCCAGGTACTTTAGGTGGAAGAAGGACTGGAAGTCGTCCGGCCCCTCGAAGATTGCCCGCACGGTCAGCTCCGGGTCGAACTGGTATATGTCACCCACCAGAGTGATGCGCTGGCCGAGCCTGAGACCGGTCCGCTCTGCGACGCTGGAGCCGATGGCGATTGCCTGTCGGTCGCGCTGGAAGGCCTCCAACTGATCGGCCGGAACCTTGAGCTCGGAGTAGATGTTGAAGATCTCTTCTTGGTCAACCGCAAAACGGGCGAACATGTTCTCCGGACGGCTGTCGATGTACGTGCCGCCGAACCAGTTCATGGGGACTACGTTCCGCACGCCCTCGATCGCCGCGATGCGAGAGCGGTAGTACAGCGGCATCGTCTGCCCAAGCGACACCTTGTGCCGGGTCACAAGCCGTTGGGCCGACTCCTCCGACACGTCGCGGGCGTACAGGGCCGCGTACACCGCCACTAGCATTCCAACGAGGCAAACGGACAGCGATGTGCTGACGACAGTAAGGAAAGTTCTCCGCTTGTTTCTACGCAGGGTCTTCAGGACCAGCAGCAGGTGACGTCCCATCGGTTTCCCCGCGGGCCGCCCCGAGGCTTGCGGCCCATCCGGCTGGCAGGCCAGCCATTTGACCTCATTCTACAGAACGTCTCATGATGCCCCGGCAGCGGGATCTCCCACCGCGCCTAGACCGGACGCAAGGGCGCGCGGCGCTCGCGCATCAGGTTGTGGACGCAGGCACAACCCATGGCGGGGTTCGTGGGAATCTTCAATTCGCAGTAGTAGCTGGGCGGCTTCCTCAGCATTCCGCCCGCAGGTTAGTCCCGAACCGGCAGCTCGATACCCCGCTCCCGATTCAGCATCGGCACCCGCCGCGCAGCTCAATCTCGGGGCGCGGCGATTCGGAGAGATGGAACTGCGGGAAACGCCTTCGTGTCCGCCGGCCATGCTCCGGCCGCAGGCCCTCCACCTTCGCGGCGGTGTCCTGCATGGACTTCACCCGGCCGCAGCACTGGGGGAGTAGGCACACCGGCAGCAGGCTGACCTCGCGTCCGGTGCGCGGGCAGCGGAAGCGCCGGATGAGCGTCTCCGCGAGCTCGACCCACTCGTAGAAGCCATGCCGGGCGAGCCAGTATAAGGAGAGGCCCCTTAATGCCGTTCCCGGAGCGATACTCGCACAATGGGTAGGCAGGCGGATTTGGCTCCAGCCAGAGCTCGCCGCCAAGGTCCTTCTCGGGCACGAGCAGATCAAGCTAATGCAGTTCGCGAATCAGGGCCCAAGGAAGCCCGAATCGATCGCTCGGGGCACCGTCTGCACGACCAAGTCGTGCGGGAACTCTCGGCAAATCGGGCCCATGAAGGCGCTTTGCCGCTCTGGGGCGAAGTTATCGAAGGTCAGTGTCGAATACTGCTGGCCGGATCGACCGATTGAAGAGGCCCCGCCGGTCGAGGGCGGCTTGGTCTACAGCCTTGTGACAGCGACTACGGTGCGTTGCGAGATCTGGCCAAGACGCTGCTGGGCCCTTGTCGGGACGCGCTCGCAGATGGACCGCCAAGCAGCGCTACTCGCTTGGCTGAACGGCCACGAGCGCGAGTGTTGCGTGGAGGACCGGTCTGGCGTTGGAGGTGTGTGAGTCCCTTGTGCAGGAGCGGTCACGGCTGATGGTCGAGGTCGTCGAGAGGTAGGCCGCGAATGAGGCTGACGGGGCAAGTGATCCGAGTTCGGCACGTTGACCGGCTGGCCGTGGTGTAGACGGCGGCGGAGGTGCGGAAGTACGTCGACCTGCCTACACACCGGGCTGCGGGACTTGGCGCGGCAAATGGGCCTAGCCGTGAGAGCGCATCTAGAGCGTCGACGGGGATTTCGGGGGCAGCGGACCTGGGGTCCGGCAGACCAGCGGGGTCGTTAGGCTGTCGCTGATGGTGGCCCGCGGCGAGGTGGGAGTCGTGCTGGGACCGGATTCGTCGCGGCTGTAGCGCAGGACTGCGGAGTCGTTCGAACTGCTGCGCTGGCTGGGGCTGACGGACACGCTCTTCGCCTAGCAGGAGCGTGTATATGACCTCCAAGTAGCTGGACGGCCGCACCGTTCCGGGATCGAGAGAACACTGAGAGCGTGCCGACTCGGTGAGCGGCGAGCCGCGGCCCGCGTTGGCTCAATTTCCGGATGCCGGGACCGGTCTCGGCTCACCCGTGCGGCGGGAATGCCGGGAGTTTCCTCCCGCGCTGATTATGTTCAGAGAAAAATCGTCAAAATACCCAGATTGTTCAGCGTGATTTCTGACCTCCCATGTAATCTGAGGCACGATGAATGTTCTTGGTCGGATCCACCCCGGTTGGTCTCCGAACCGCCTCGTGCTGCAGGGCTCGACTGGGAGGCCCGGAAGGAACGCAGGCATCGATCAAGCCGCGAAAGTGGCGGACCACGCCTCAGCATTCGGAGAGGTGGCCAGCTGTGTATCGGATTGCGGGCCCCGGGAAGGTTGGAGCACTAAGTCTGTCAAGGAGACCCGGAAGCAGCAAGGACGTCGAGGACCACTATCAGGACGGGCTCGAGGACCGGCGCGTTTCGTACTCGCGAGTCTGACGGTGGTCAGCTTTGCTCACGCGTCAACGTTGACAGAGCAATCCCAAGGCATGCCCGCCTGGGTGACACCACTGGAATCAGACGGGTCGCCACACGAAGGGGTAATCGGCACAAGTGAGGATCAGGACTACTTCCGTTTCGAGGTGACAGAACTGGCCGAGGCTGTCGTATACACGACGGGATCCGTCGACACCGTCGGCACGATCCTCGATTCGGAGGGCCGACAGATCGCGTCTAATGACGACGACGGAGAAGAGGGCAGCAACTTCGAGACCTTATCGGTCCTTCGGCCCGGCGAGTACTTCCTGCAGGTGACGGTCCCGTTCGAACTCTCTGCGGCTACCTACACGTTGTGGGCCGAAGGGAGACCCGCGCTCCCCGGACTGCCGTCGCTGACCGCATTGCCGCGGACGGGCGAGAGCGAAGGACCAGACGACGTCAACATCTACCACGTGAACGTTCACGAGTTGGCCGAGGTGGTCTTCTACACAACCGGGGGTCTGCACACAGCGGGTCTCCTGTTCGGCCCGGGCGGGCGCGTGCTCACCGGGGCCGTGGGCGAGCAAGAGGACTTCCGCCTTAGCACTCTCATCTGGCCCGGTGACTACTACCTGGTGATGGGAGCTTCCTCTGTGGGGAGCTACGAGTTGCATGTGGAGGGAACAACGCTCAATCCAGTCCCGATGACATTGGGCGATCCGCCTCAGGGGGGTGCCATCGACGCTCCACGTAGAGCGGATTACTTTCGAATTGCGGTACCTGCGCCGACGGCGGCAGCGATCTACTCCGGAGGCGGCCTTGACACCGCAGCCAAGCTGGACGACCCCGACGGCCGTGAGGTCGCATCGAACGACGATGGGGGCACGGGGTTCGTGAACTTTCGCATTTCAGCGGTCTTGTTTCGCCCCGGGGACTACCTCTTGCAGGTGTTCTCGTCATCGGGCTCCGCTGGCACCTACACCCTGTTCGCCGAGGGGACGCCATGAGGCAAATTGTGATGGCGAGTGCTTGAGCGCAAGGTCGGATTGACCCGCAGCTCGCCTAACCGCCTACAAGGGAGGTCAATGATGAGCCTAAGAGGGAGGTCTACGATGAGTCGATTCGTTTGGACGGCGTGGATTGCCGTCTTGTTGCCTGGACTTCTCGCGGGTCAAGCGCAGGACTCGCTGACGGAGCGACTAGGGCAATTGCAGGTTGAAGATGTCGTCGCATTGGTGGAGGCCGGCTTGGGCGAAGACGTCATCATCGAAAAGCTGAGACAAGACGCGACGCCTTTCGACTTGACCATCGATCAGCTGCTAGCACTCAAGAAGGCGGGCGTGAGCTCGGAAATAATCAAGACGATGATGAATCCCGGCGCTGGCACTGGCCCGACCGTAGTCGGTGCCGCCCCGGGCGCTACGGATCCGAACTGGCCGGCGGAGATTCCTGAGGAACTGGGCCTTTACACCAAGGTCGAGGGGAGGGTCACCCACCTAGAACCGGAAGTCGTCACGTGGAAGGTCAGGGGCAAGATCATGGGCGTTGTCACCAGAGGGCTGGCCGGTGGCCATCAAAACGGGGTGGTGAGGGGCCGCAACAGCCGCTATCAGGTATCGATGCCCCTAGAGTTGTTTATCGTTGTGCCGGAAGGCACTTCGGCCAACGAGTACCAGTGCGTAAGCATGCGGCAGAAAGAGAACCAGCGTGAGTTCCGAGTCCTGACGGCCGGTATCGTGAAGGCCGGTACGGCAGACAAGAACTTCGTCTTCTTCGATGCCGAGAAGGTCGCTTCGCGCCTGTACCGGATCGAACTGACGGAGCTGGGACCCGGCGAGTACGGGTTCGTTCCTCCAGGCCAGAATCTGCAGTCGAGCAAGGGCTCACTAGGAAAGATCTACAGCTTCGGAGTGGAGTGACAGTCGTGCCCGCGATCCTCGGTCAAGCTAGCGGTGGCTGGCCACTTCCCGGAAGGCTTGAGGGAGTCGAGCAACGGCCTTTGCTGCCGTGAACGACGGGCAGACGGCGACCGCAGGGCCCGGCGGGCTCCCCTCGACCTGACGGTTTCGGAGCTCCGCAGCTACGCCAGCACACCGCGAACAGATGTTGGCCTGGCGGCTAGCGATCTATCCATTTGTGGATGTCCGTCCCCAAGGGTGTCCCTCAATCCGCCAGCAGGGGCGGCTCCACCGGTGAAAAACTGACCTTCCGTGTTAACTGTGTGCGATCGTCAGGATGGGCCGTCACCGCGAACGGGGGCTAGCGCGCCGTAGCCCCGCCATCCACGACCATCGTCTGCCCTGTCACCCAAGATGACTCGTCGCAGGCTAGGTATAGGGCCATCCCGCCGACATCTCTGGTCTCCCCCAGACGCCGGATGGGCTGGCCGGCCGGGAATCCGCGGCCACCCTCAAGACCCTTCCAGAAGTACGAGCTGAAGTCGGTCCGAACCAAGCCCGGCGCGATGGCGTTGACCCGGACGCCGTGCTGGCCCCACTCGTCGGCCCACGTGCGGGTCATCATGATCAGGCCGGCCTTCGTGAAGCTGTAGAGGAGGCCTTCCCGCTGAGGCCGAAGCCCGGCAATGGACGCAATGTTGATGATGGAACCTCCACCCTTCTCGATCATCTTGGGCACCGTCAGGCGCAGGAAGCGGACGGCCGATAGGACGTTGATCTCGACCATTTTCATCAGGGCCGCATCTGTGACCTGCAGGGACGGGCCCTGCTCGATGTTGGTCGCGCCGTTGTTCACCATCACGTCGACAGTGCCAAATAGCCGTTCGGTGGTGGCCACGGCGGCCTCGACCTGGTCCGCCCTGCCGATGTGGCACTGAACGGCGGCGATCCGGCCGCCAAGGCCCGAGAATTCCCTGGCAGTGCGACTTAGGTTCTCGAGGTTTCGGCTGGCGATGACCACGTCCGCACCGGCCTGCACGAATCTCCGCGCGATCTCCCTGCCGATGCCGCGGCCACCACCGGTCACCAAGGCGACCTTGTCTTCTAGGCTGAAGCTCATACACCCTCCCCTGCGAGACAGCTCCCAACCGTATCACGAAGGGGAACTTGGAGATTCCGCCGGATCGTCGGCTACAATCGCTGCACTCTCCCGCGGCATGAGCCCGCAGCCTCTCACAACTCCCGTCCGACCAGCGCACCGCTTTGACCAAGAAGCGCTCGGGTCCTATCTCTCCGAACACCTAGACGGATTCGAGCCGCCGTTCTCTGTCCTGCAGTTCGAAGGCGGGCAGTCCAACCCAACGTTCCTGCTGCAACACAGGGTGGGACGTTACGTGCTGCGCAAGAAACCGCCCGGCAAGCTGCTGCCGTCGGCACACGCGGTCGAGCGCGAGCACCGCGTAATGAGGGCATTGCGAGACACGGCCGTGCCCGTGTGCCGCATGCTCCTGCTCTGCGAAGACAGTGAGGTCATCGGAACGCCCTTCATCGTCATGGAATATGTCCCGGGGCGGGTCTACCACGACCCCACGCTGCCCGGAATGCCCCCCAGCGAGCGGGGCGCCGTCTATCGGCAAGCCTGCGAGGTGCTGGCAGCGCTGCACTCGATCGAGCCAGGCGCTGTCGGTCTGGAGAGGTTTGGGTGGGCGGGGAACTACTACGCCCGCCAGATCAGCCGCTGGTCGCGCCAGTACCAGGCCTCACGCACGGCCGATCTTGCGGAGATGAACCTGCTGATGGAGTGGCTTCCTAGACACATCCCTGACCGGGAGGAGACGCGCATCGTTCACGGGGACTACCGGCTTGGGAACATGATCCTGCACCCTTCCGAGCCGCGCATCAGCGCCGTGATTGACTGGGAGCTCTCCACGCTCGGCGATCCGGTTGCAGACCTGGCCTACAACCTCATGACTCACTACCTGCCCTCCCGGCGGCACTCGACTTTGGCCGGGAACGACCCGGCCAAGACCGGCATACCTGGGCTCCGTGCGCAACTGGAGTCCTACATCTCGGCCAGCGGCCGCGACCCCTCAGAGCACTGGGCCTTCTACCTTTCGTTCTCGATGTTCCGGTCCGCGGCCATCGGTCAGGGCGTCTACAAGCGAGGACTCGACGGCAACGCGAGCTCCGAGACCGCCCTCGAACTAGGCCGCGAGGTCGCCTCCACGGCCGCCATCGCATGGGCCTTGGCGACTGGAGACCTTGATCCGTTCGGCTAGACTCGGAACTAGCCCATGCGCTACTCCTATCGGCGGCCTGCGTTCTCATCCGGATTCGGGATGATGCCCCCGACGCCAAGGTCGATCAAGAAGCTGCTCTGGGCGAACTTTCTGGTGTGGTTCGCCTTCGCCGCCGGGATCGCAGCTGGGCTGGGCCCCGCCGCGCACCTGTTCCGCTGGCTGAGCCTTACGCCGCATACGTTCCTGAAGGGCGCCCTGTGGCAGCCCGCCAGCTACATGTTCCTTCACGACCCTGGCGGCCTCTGGCACGTCGGCCTGAACTTGTTCGCGCTCTGGATGTTCGGGGGAACGCTCGCGCGCGACTGGGGCGACCGGAGATTCCTGACGTTCTACTTCGCGTCCGGGATCGGTGCTGCGCTGGCCGACGTCGCCCTGCGCACCCTGACCGGATCAGGTGCCGTGGCGACAGTGGGGGCGTCCGGAGCCGTACTGGCCGTTGTCACGGCCTTCGCCGTCACCTACCCGCGGACGCCGATTCTCATCTCGTTCATCCTGCCCGTGCCGGCCTGGGTCGTTGCCGTCGCGTACGCTGCAATCAACCTGCTGGGAGCAGTGCAGGATTTTGCCAGGGGCGGCAATCCGTCCGGCACTGCATTCACGGTCCACCTAGCGGGCATGGCGCTGGGCTACTACTTGGTGCGCCGGCGCGGCGGCATACCGGAGATGGGCGGTCTGCTGAAAGATCTCCAAGCGCGCCACCGGCAGTGGCAACTCCGCCAAGCGCGCAAGAAGTTCGAGGTCTACATGCGCGACCGGGACCGCCGAAACGGCCCGTGGACCCAATGATGCGAGCCCGTTCGCCTGCGGGCCGCCTGTCTCTGTTAAAATAGGGGGTAGACCGGCATGCCTACGTTCGAACCGCTAACTGCCCTATTCCTAGGACCTCTGGGAATGCAAGAGCTGCTGATCATCCTCATGATCGCCCTGCTGATCTTCGGTGGCAAGAAAATCCCTGAGCTGGCCAGCGGCTTGGGGCAGGGGATTCGGCAGTTCAAGTCCTCCCTGAAGGGCGATGACGTCGCGGAAGCCCCAGCCGGAACAGCGAAGGCCGGCAAGGACTCCTAGCGTCTCACTCGCCAGTGCCAAGCCGCCAAGCCGCTGCTCCCTGCGAAGGTGAGCGGCAAATCCCCCTTCCGGCCGTGGCGCGGTCGGCCGTGCCAATCACCCCATGAAGCGTCACAGGGCGTGGCCCTGCAGCGACCTTCCGGGGGAGCCTTTCGGCGCCGGCAGCGCGGGTCCTTGGAATGCATGAGCCAGTCCACGTGGTCGGAGCGGGGCTGGCGGGCCCCGAGGCGGCCATGCAGCTCGCAAGCGTCGGTCTGGCGTGCGTGCTGCACGAAATGCGGCCGGTCGCCCGCACGCCCGCCCACCAGACGGACCTGATCGGCGAACTGGTCTGCAGCAATTCCCTGAAGACGGAAACGCCTGGCAGCGCCCCTTGGCTCCTGAAGGAGGAATTGCGCCGCATGGGCTCGGGCTGCATGCGGGCTGCGGCCAAGGCGCGCATCCCAGGCGGCACGGCGCTGACCGTCGACCGCGGGCACTTCGCCGAAGCCGTTACAGACATGGTCGAGGCGGAGCCGCTGATCAACGTGCGACGCGGCGAGGTGACCGGGCTGCCCGACGACCCCATGCAGGTCTGGATCATCGCAACGGGGCCGTTGACGAGCGATTCGCTGGCTGCGTCGATCGCCAGCCAAACCGGGCAGGACCGTTTGTTCTTCTACGACGCGATCAGCCCCATAGTGGACGCGGAGTCAGTCGACATGACGGTCGCCTACCGCGCTTCCCGCTATGGGAACTCGCTGGACGGCAGCGCCGACTACGTGAACTGCCCGCTCAGCCGCGAACAGTATGAGCGCTTCGTCGAAGCCCTGCTCGGCGCGTCCCAGCACCAATCGCACGACTTCGACAACCCGAACTACTTCGAGGGCTGCCTGCCCATCGAAGAGATCGCCAAGCGAGGACCCCACACCCTTAGGTTCGGGCCAATGCGACCGGTCGGGCTGCGCGACCCCCGGACCGGCCAATCCGCGTACGCGGTCGTGCAGCTCAGGCAGGAGGACGCCAGATCGGGATCCTACAACTTGGTCGGTTTCCAGAACCACCTCAAGTACGGCGAGCAGCGTCGAGTGCTGCGCATGATTCCGGGGCTGGAGCGCGCCGAGTTCCTGCGCTACGGGCAGATCCACCGCAACACCTACATCAACGCGCCGGCCCTCCTCCGCAGGACGTTGCAGTGGCGCCAGCGGCCCAACATCTTCTTCGCCGGACAGATCTCCGGCGTGGAGGGCTATGTCGAGTCGATCGCCACGGGACTGATGGCTGGCCGCAATGCGGCCCGTCTGGCCCTCGGCCTGCAGCCGCTGGCCTGGCCCGACGAGACTGCCCACGGCTCGCTGTGCCGCTACATTTGCGGAGCGAGCCCACGCAACTACCAGCCGGCCAACATCACGTTCGACCTGCTTCCGCGGCCGTCCCCGGAGCTCCTGCGCCGATTCCGCCGCAGAAAGCGGGAGCGCCGCATGCACCAGTGCCAGCTTGGCCTGGCGGCACTGGAGAGGTTCCTGAATGCCCACCCGAGAGCCGCCTGACGGGGCTGTGCTCGCGGCGGCGGGCCGCTTCCTAGAAAGCCTGCGGGCCAGGAATGCGTCTGCGAACACCATCGAGAGCTACGGGAAGGACATCACGGCATTCGCGGGCCACATGGCGGCGTGCCGGCCCGACCGGCAGGAAATGGGTGAGGTCACACCTGATGACGTCCGCCAGTTCATGGCCGCCGAACACGCTCGTGGCCTGGCCAATTCCACGCTAGCCCGCAGGCTGGCCGCGTTACGGGCGCTCTTCGACTACCTGATGCAGGACGAGGGCCTTCCGAGCAACCCGGCACGTCAAGTCGCCGCGCCGAAGCTGTCCAGCAAGCTCCCCGCCGTCCTGCCGGCGGAGGATGCGAGCCGGCTGGTCGACAGCGTCCGTGGGGACGGCAAGACCGCCAAGGCGGAAGACAGGATCAAGCGGGACAGGCTCATCTTCGAACTGCTCTATGGGGCCGGCCTGCGCGTCAGCGAACTGGCGGGCCTCAACCTTCAGGACATCGACCAGGCCGAGCGCTGGATCCGAGTGCGCGGCAAGGGCCGCAAGGTGCGCCAGGTACCCTACGGCCGGAAGGCGGCCGAGGCATTGGATCGCTACCTTCACGTGCGTGCCAAGCTGAGACCTCCGGAAAGCGAGACCGCCCTGCTGCTGCACCGCTGGGGCGGCCGGCTGCGCCGTCTCTCGACGCGCAGCATCGCGCTGGTCGTCAAGCGGTACTCCAAAGCGTTCAACGGCGATCCCAGCCTGCACCCGCACTCGCTGCGCCACGCATTCGCGACCCACCTTCTCTCGGAAGGGGCCGACCTCAGGGCGATCCAGGAACTGCTGGGGCACGCCAGCCTGTCTACGACCCAGCGCTACACGCAGCTCTCCATGCAAGACTTGGCGAGGGTCTACGACTCCGCCCACCCGAAGGCCTAGTGCGGACGGTGCCAGGCCGCCCGCGCTACATTGGAAACCGTCCGCGCACCGATCGCGGCGATCGCGCAGCATGCCCAGACGTACGCTTCTGCTGAACCCGCCCTCATACGACAACTTCGATGGCGGGGCCAGTTCCCGCTGGCCGGCGACGCGGGAGATCGAATCGTACTGGTACCCGGTCTGGCTCTGCTACCCGGCCGGATTGCTTCCGGGCAGCCAGGTCGTCGACGCCCCACCGCACAAGATCACGCCCAAGCAGGTGGCGGCAATGGCGGCCGATTACGAGCTACTCGTGCTGTTCACCTCAACGCCGGGCTTCGCCAACGATTGCGCGCTCGCCGAGGCGATCAAAGCCGCGCACCCCGGCATTTCCATCTGCTTCGTCGGCCCTCACGTCGGGGCCCGTCCGCGGGCCAGCCTTGAGGCCTGCCCGGCGATCGACTTCGTGGTGCGCAAGGAGTTCGACTTCCAGGTGGTCGATTTCGCCAACGGCAAGCCCGCCCACGAGCTCCCCGGCGTTAGCTTCCGCGGCCCGGATGGTGTCGTCGTGCACAATCCAGACGGCCCGCCAATCAAGGACTTGGACTCGTTGCCTTGGGTCACACCGGTGTACAAACGCTGCTTGGATATCTCCCGCTACAACGTGCCATTCCTGCGACACCCCTATGTCGCCCTCTACACCGAGCGCGGCTGTCCGGCCTTGTGCACCTTCTGCCTGTGGCCCCAGACCATCTCCGGCCACCGGTGGCGCACGCGCTCAGCCGACGACGTGGCGGCGGAGGTTCGCTGGACGATCGACAACTTCCCGGAATTGCAGGAGATTTTCTTCGACGACGACACGTTCAACATCCGCAAGGACCGGGTACTCGAGCTCTGCGAAAAGCTCAAGCCGCTCGATTTCACATGGTCGTGCACCTCCCGGGTTCACGCGGATTATGAGACGCTCCGGGCCATGAGGGCCGCGGGCTGCAGGCTGCTGATCGTGGGCTACGAGTCGGGGGATCCGCAGATTCTCAAGAACATCAAGAAGGGCGCCACCGTCGAGCGCGCCCTGCAGTTCACCAAGGACGCGCACCGCGCCGGCCTGACGATCCACGGAGACTTCATCGTCGGCCTGCCGGGAGAGACGCGGGAGTCGATCCGCAGGTCACTGGAATTCGCCAAGCGCCTTGACACCGAGACGATCCAGGTATCCGTCGCACACCCTTACCCCGGCACGACGTTCCACGACGAGGCCGTTGCCCAGGGCTGGCTGACTGACGATCCCATGACGGACCACGCTGGCCACCAGCTGCCGAACATCCGCTACCCAGACTTGGGCCAAAAGGAGATCCTAGAGTGGGTCGAGCGGTTCTACGACGAGTATTACTTCCGCCCTAGAGTCGCTTGGCGCATCGCCCGCAAAGCCATCTTCGACAGGAAAGAGCGCCGCCGGCTCACAAAGGAGGCCCGCGAATACTTGGCTCTTCGCGCGAAGCGCCGCACCTTCGCTCGAGCCCCGAACTCGTAGCCCAAGAGGGGGCTAGAGGCCAAGACTCACTGGATTTGCAAGGTTATCCACAGGAATTGTGGAATGTTGGTGGAAAACTCGGGGTGGATCTGGCCGGTCCGCACCGAGCTAAGAGCCGTTCCGGAACAGCCGCGCCGCGAAGTGGTAGATGAGGACGGTGGCCCCCGCTAGGGCGGCCAGCGACACCGGGAGGCTGTCAAGGACAGGCACGGGCAGTTGGATGCCGGCGAACATAGTCCTGGGAATGGCGATGAGGATGCCTGCAACGGCCTCGCCCGCAATCAGGCCGGACGCGATCAACAGGCCGCCCTGACCGCCTCGTGCGCTGCGCCGCCGGAGTGCTTCGGCCACGACACCGCCGAGGAACACGGGGACCATCAGGGCCAGCGGGAGGTAGATCCCGACGGCAACCGGCATTACGTGTGCCCGGAAGCGGCTGCCGCTGCGCTCCAAGAACCCGTCCAACACGACGATGCCCAATGCCACAAGCGCCCCTAGGCCGACCATGCCCCAAGGGATCTGCGCGCTCGAGAACAGGCCTTCGACTATCGATGCGAACAGCGTCGCCTGCGGGGCGAGGAGGGCATCCGGGCCGTCCGTGCCGATGCCATAGGCCCGGTGGAGCAGGGCGAGCACTGGCGCGATCGAGAACACGGGCGCGAGGATGCCGGCAAACTGGCCCAACTGCTGCAGGCGCGGCGTGGCACCAACCAAATGGCCCGTCTTGAGGTCTTGGGAAGTGTCGCCGGCGGTCGCCGCCGCGCAGCAGACGATGCTGGCGACGCCCAGCGCGCCAAGCATTCCCGACGCGCCCGACATGCCGAGGATCAGCAGGATGCCGGACGAGAACATCAGCGCGCAGATGGTCATGCCCGAGATGGGGTTGTTGGACGACCCGACCAGCCCGCAGATGTAGCTCGACACCGCCACGAAGAAAAAGGATGCCGCCAGCATCGCCACCCCTGCGGCAAGCGCCACCCAAGGCGACCCGGTCACGGCGTTGTAGAGCACGAATGTGCCGGCGGCAGCGGCCAGAAAGACCGGACCGACGACCGAGTTCGGGAGATCCCGGTCTGTGCGCTTGGCCGCCTGCTGGGCGCGCTCCAAGCCGCGGCCAAGCCTGCGCATGGCCGTCACGATGCCGCGCCGGATGTTCCACATCGACGCCAGTCCGCCGACGATCATTGCCCCGACGCCCATGTAGCGCACCTGCCCGCTCCAAACGCCCCACGCGGCGTCGACCGGCTCGGCTTCCGGCATCGGGTTCTGCCACAGGTAGGCTGGGATGGCGACGAGCCAAGCGATGACGCCGCCACCAAGGCAGGCAGCACTGATCTCGAGGCCAACGATCACACCGACGCCCACCAGGGCCAGCGAGACATCCGTACCCGCGTAGACAACGGTGCGTCCCACGCCCCACGCGTACTCGGCCGTTCCCCGCAAGACCCCGACCAAGCCTACAAGTGCCTTAAACGCCAAACCGGCCCCGAGCGACGACACGACGGCGCGCATCGGGCCTCCGCCGACTTGGCCCGCCTGCAGGACTTTCGCGCACGCCACGCCCTCTGGGTATACGAGGCCCTCCTGGTCTACGATCAGGGATCGTCGCAGCGGGATCATGAACAGCACGCCGAGAAGACCCCCTAGCAGGCCGATCAGCGAGACCTCCCAAAACGGGAATCCGTCCCATACGCCAGCAATGACCATCGCCGGAACCGTGAATATGATGCCGGCGGCCACCGACTCTCCCGCCGACGCGACTGTCTGGACTATGTTGTTCTCGTGGACCGTTCCGCGCCGCAGGAGACCCCGCAGGATCCCCATAGAGACAATGGCAGCGGGTATGCTGCCCGAAACCGTCATGCCGGCGTATAGGCCGAGATAGGTGTTGGCGGCCGTCAGAATCGTCCCGATGAGCAGTCCAATCAGAACGGCCCGGACTGTGAACTCGACCGGCGGGCGGGACTGCTCCATTCTCGGGGACGGGCGGTCTCGCCAACATAGCACAAGCCTCTTCCTGCCTCGAGTGCAGGTCGCAGGCCCGCGTCGGCCGGCGGAGTACAATCTTGTGCGTCGGCTCCAAGCTGTCGCAAGCTCACGCAGGATCGGCCTTAAGCCACGCTTGGCAGCCATTGCGGGCAAGGCCGGGCGGACCTGCGAGTCCCGGAGGGCGAGTTCATGACACAAGGTTTCTCAATCGGGATCGATCCGGGCTGGGGGGATAAGCTCAACCCGCTGCTTGGTCCTTGGCTGGAGGAGATTCTCAGTCCTAGGCGGGACATCCGTTGGGAAGTTATGCCGCAGCCGAGCAGGGGCGTCGCCGAGGCGGGCGTTATCGACCGGCACGACGCGATCATGGCGCTTGGAATGCGATTCGACGAGTCGAGCTTCACAGGTGTCCGGCGACTCGCGTGCATCTCGCGGTGGGGTGTCGGGTTCGACACAATTGACGTCCCCTCCGCGACCGCTGCCGACGTGCTCGTCGCCCTGACTCCCGAGGCGATCACCCGGTCGGTCGCCGAGGCCCAGATCGCCCTCATGTTTGCGCTGGCGAAGCGGATCCCGGACTTGGACAGAAGGACCCGGGCGGGGCGGTGGCGCACCGGGATGCCCCTTTCGGGAATCGACGTCAAGGGTCAGGCGCTCTCGTCCGTGGGGCTTGGGCGCATCGGCTCCGAGATGTTCCGCATCGCCAAGGGCATCGGGTTCGGTCGCCTGCTGGCGCACGACCCCTACTGCCCGCCGTCGCGGGCGGCGGGCTTGGGGGTCGAGCTGGTCGACCTCGATACGGCCATGGCAGAGGGCGACTTCGTTACCGTCAACGCTTTCTTGGGGGATGGCACGCGCCACCTGATTGGCGCTCCGCAGTTCGCCCGCATGAAGCCGACGGCATACTTCGTCAACACGGCAAGGGGCCCGATTGTCGACGAGGCCGCCCTGATCGGCGCCCTGCGGGACGGTCGCATCGCGGGAGCCGGGATCGACGTATTCGAGATCGAGCCGCCATCGCCGGACAATCCGCTGCTGGCGATGAAGAACGTCATCGTTTCGCCGCACGGCATGGCCTGGACGAAACAGGGTATGGACGGCAACAGCAGGGACTGCTGCCGGAACATACTGCAAGTGGCGACGGGGGAGGTCCCGGCATGCCTCGCCGACGACACGGCGGCACTGCGGCCGGGTGTGCAGGCCAAGCTCGCCCGCTGGAGGCAACTGTGAAGCCAAGCCGTATTCGCCAACCGATGTCGGGTGGGCCGGTCCCGGTCGGCCATATGCTGATGGAATTCGACATTCCCGGTGTCGCCAAGATCTGCGAGGCAGCGGGCCTTGACTTCGTGCTGATCGACATGGAGCACGGTCCGATCGAACTTCCGCAGGTGGCCAGGATGATCGCCGCATTCAAGGCGACTGAGATCAGCCCGGTTGTCCGGATTCCGGCCTCTGAGTACCACTTCGTTTCCCGAGTGATGGATGCCGGAGCGCACGGGATCATGGCTCCAAACGTCCGCTCCGCCGAACAGGCCCGCCTGCTGAATGAGGCCATGCGGTACGCGCCGGAGGGCAATCGGGGACTCGGACTGGGCTGCGCCCACAACGACTACATCAAGCCGGACTCCGTCCGATACATGGCCGAGGCCAATCGGCGGAACGTGCTGATCTGCCAGATCGAGAGCGTCGCGGCGCTGGAGTGCCTCGACGAGATAGCGGACGTTGAGGGCGTTGACTGCCTGTGGGTCGGGCACATGGACCTGACGCAATCGATGGGCATCGTTGGACAACTGCACCATCCGGACTTCCTCGCCGCGCTGCGCCGGGTAGCAGCCGCGGCACGTGCGAGGGGGCAGTTCGCAGGAATCCAGCCTGGCAGCCCGGAACAGGCCCGGGAATGGATGGAGACGGGCTACAACCTGATCTCCTACAGTGCGGACATTGGCGTATACGCGGCGGCTCTGGCCTCTGGGGCCGAGAGCGTCAGACAGGCCTCTGGTCCTGGCCGCTAGCCGAACGCCAATGCCAATCCGGCCCTACCTGCGAGAGGCCTGCCGGGACGGGCGATCACCGGCGCACAGGACCTGATTCGGGGCAGGTCATCTTCCCATTTACCTGCGGTCGCCGGGTTGCCGCCGTGTGGCATCATGGGCGGAGCCCATGCGCGACCTAGCGCGCCTGTTGGGGTTCGTACGCCCATATTCCCTGCGCATCGCGGCGGCAGTAGCCCTCATGGCCGTTGTCGGGGCCTGCTACGGTCTCTTCGCCCTGCTGCTGGAACCGTTGCTGGACCGGTTCCTGAACCCTTCCCCGGTCAGCGGCCCGATTGATCTCATCGAGATCCCGTTCACTGACCGCAGCCTGAGCCTGGAAGACGTGCTGCCCGTCTCAGGGGCGACAGGCTTCGGGGCCTTCTGCGCAGTCTTTGCGCTGATCTCCGTGGGCAAAGGACTGTGCGACTACGCCGCTAGCTATCTGGTCAACTTCGCTGGTTATGCCGCCGTGCGAGACTTGCGCAACGCGATGTATGAGTCGGTGCTCCACCAGTCGCCCGCCTTCTTCCAAGACCGGCACACCGGTGAGCTGATCTCCTCCCTCGTCAGCGACATCGAAAAGATCCAGTCGGCATGCTCGCACTTCCTGGCCGACCTCATGCGCCAACTGTTCACGACCGCCGCTCTGCTGCTTGTACTGCTGCAGCACGACGCGCTGCTCACTGCCGGCTGCTCACTACTGGTGCCGATCGTCCTTCTGCCCGCATCCCGCATCGGCAGACGGCTCCGTAGGACGTCCACGACCGTCCAGGACTACCTAGCCCAACTGGTCAAACTCATGCAGGAGACGATTGCTGGGAATCGCCTGGTGAAGGCCTTCCAAGCGGAGCGCATCGAAGTGTCACGGTTCCGTCGACGGGCGAACCGGCTCCTGCGCGAAAGCATGAGCATGGTCAAGCAGCAGGCTGTCGTGTCCCCCCTGATTGAGGTGCTCGGGGCAGCGATGATCCTCGGTCTGCTCGTGTACGTCCGCATGCGCATCTTGGCGGGTGAGATGACCGCCGGGGAAGTAGTCAGCTTCATCGTCGCCTTGGTCATGCTGTTGCAGCCCGTAAAGCGCCTGATCGGAATCCACAACATCTTCCAGCAAGCCCTCGGCGCGATCCAGCGGGCGTTTGCCTACATGGACCACCCAGTCGAAGTGGCGGACACCCCAAGAGCCGAGGATCTCGCGGAGATCCAGCACTCGATCGAGCTCGACAATGTCCGCTTCGCCTATCCCGGCGCCCGCGACGCGGCGCTGGACTCGGTCACCCTTCGCGTCAGGGCTCGGGAAGTCGTCGCGCTCGTCGGGCCCAGCGGGGCAGGGAAGACTACCCTCATGAGCCTGCTGCCGCGATTCTTCGACCCCACGCATGGCGCCATACGAATCGACGGGCACGACCTGCGCTCCGTCACCATCGAATCGCTGCGGCGCCAGATCGCAATCGTCACGCAGGACACCATCCTGTTCGACGACACGGTCCATGGCAACATCGCTTACGGCCAGCCGGGAGCCAGCCGCAACAATGTGCGGGCTGCAGCGACGGCGGCCTACGCGATCGACTTCATCGGCAAGCTTCCGCAAGGGTTCCAGACGCCCCTAGGAGAAGGAGGACTGCGACTGAGCGGGGGACAGAGACAGCGAATCGCCATCGCCAGGGCTCTGCTCAAGGACGCTCCGATCCTGCTCCTCGACGAAGCCACATCCCACCTGGACAGCGACGCCGAGATGTTGGTGCAGCGCGCCCTCACGAACCTCATCCGAGGGCGGACTGTGATCGTGAGCGCCCATCGTCTCTCGACCGTGCGGTCGGCCGACCGCATCGTCGTCCTAGATGGAGGCCGGATCGTCGACACGGGATCTCACACTTCTCTTCTCGAGACGTGCAAGCTGTACCGGCACTTGGTGGAGCTGCAGTCGATCGCCGCCTGATGCGCGTGCGGCCGGCCGACGCAAGCCTGCGATAGAATCTCGGGCACGCGCGCCGCTTCGGATCGCGAGTGCACGCCCCGTGCCTGTAGCGTTAGTCATTTCGGCCCCGTCAGGTGCCGGCAAGACAACGCTGGTCAAACGGCTGCTGGCCTTGGAGCCTTCCGTCGACTTCGCAGTTTCGGTCACGACTCGGCCACGAAGGCGGATGGAAGCCGACGGCCGGGACTATCGTTTCGTGACCGAGGACGAGTTCACGGGCATGATCGAGAGGGGTGAACTTCTGGAGTGGGCGGGCGTGTTTGGTAACCGCTACGGAACGCCAAAGTCGGCACTGGACAGCGCACGCCGGCGCGGACGCGACATTCTGCTGGACATTGACGTGCAAGGTGCGTCATCATTGATAGGTAGGGTCCCTGAAGCGGTGACGGTCTTTGTGCTGCCGCCGTCACGGCAGGTGCATGAGAGTCGGCTGAGGAGCCGCTCGACAGAGGACGAGGGATCTTTGCGGACTCGGCTGGGCCAGGCGGCGGCCGAGATCGGGCGGTGCATGCAGTTCGACCACGTCGTGATCAACGAAGACTTGGACGAGGCCGTGGCCGTGCTGCAATCGATCCTAGTGGCGGCACGGGCGAGACTCTCGCGGATGATGCCGCGCATCCTACCGATCCTGGAAGAGTTCGGCGTGAGTTCAAGGCCGGACGTGGAGGTACTCACATGACCGAAGAAGCGACAGACGGTGTCGCGCGCGAAGACGAAGCCACCAAGGAGCCCGATCAGAAGTGGGTCATCCCAGACGACGAGGATCGCAGCGTGTACCGATTCGTTCTGGCCGCGGCCCGTCGGGCCCGGCAGCTCCAGAGTGGGCAGCGCCCCGCCATCAAGACGGCGCTCCGCAAACCCACCAAGATCTCGATGGAGGAGATCCGCTCCGGCGCCGTGCGCGTGGAAATCATCCCTGAGGGCCAACCAATGCCGCCCGAAGATCTCTTCGGGGCCGCAGGCCGGTACGACATTGATGCCATGCTGGCCGCCGAGAGCGCCGTCGGAGAGGGTGCCTGGAGCCCCTCCACCGATCGCCCGGCGTCGTCCCGGAGCCGTCATCCTTGGCTGCCCAAGGGCTGACCAGGAGTGAGCAATAGCTCCGGCGGCTTGCCGGGCCAGCGCCTCCCAGTCACAGGTTTCTACCGCTGCGGCCCTCTGGGGGGCTGTGCTGCGGCAGTCGGGATGCTGCTTTGCAGCCCGCTGGCTGGCGGGTCTGGCGGGCTAGCCCAAGAGTTGGCCGTCGAGGACTGGAAGCCCCGATCCACACTGGTCGCCCCGCAACGATTGGTGGCGCGGGCAAAGTTCCCGGTGATCGATGTCCACAGCCACCATCGGCCTACCACGTCGCCACAGCGCATCGACGAGATCGTCAAGGAAATGGACGACCTCAACTTAGCCGTTCTGGTGAACCTGAGCGGTGGATCGGGAACTCGCCTGCTGCAGGCCGTGAAGGCCTTCAAGGGCGGCCATCCCGGTCGCTTCGCTGTGTTTGCCAATCCGGACTTTGGGGGGATCGGATCTCGCGGCTGGGGGCAGAGAGCGGCGCGCCGGCTGGAAGAGGACGTGGCCTCAGGGGCGCAAGGCCTGAAGATCTTCAAGAACTTCGGCATGTCGGTGACCGACCAGCGCGGTGGCCGTGTCCCCGTGGACTCGGAGGAGATGGACCCGATCTTCCAGACCTGCTCCCGCTTGGGCATTCCGGTCCTGATCCACGTAGCCGATCCGGCCGAGTTCTGGGCAGATCACGACGCGCACAACGAGCGCTGGCTCGAGCTCAAGCTCAGACCGCGACGCAAGCGGACTGCCCCGCCGAGCTTCGAGCGGCTGATCGAGGAGCGGGACCGCATGCTGGCCCGGCACCCCGGAACGAATTTCATCCTCGCCCACATGGGCTGGCAGGGCAACAACCTCGGGGTGCTGTCCGCGCTGCTGGACCGCCTCAACAACGTCTACGTGGACATCGCTGCCGTCCTCTATGAACTGGGTCGGGTTCCCTACAGCGGCAGGGCCTTCCTGAACAAGTACAAGGACAGAGTGCTATTCGGCAAGGACTCCTATGTCCCGAGCGAGTTTCCATACTACTGGCGCGTTTTGGAGACCCGCGACGAATACTTCGAGTATTACCGCAGGTACCACGCCCACTGGAACCTCTACGGACTCGGCCTACCCGACGACACGCTGGCCCACATCTATTGGAGGAATGCCGCGCGCCTGATCCCAGGGATTGACCCCGCAGCGTTCGAGTAGCGCGCTCATCGGCCCGCGAGCGCTTCCCGGGCCAGCGCTTCTACCAAGTCCGCGACGGCCGCCGCGTCGCGCAGGTCGGCCACTTCCACCGGGGCGTGCGCATAGCGCAGCGGGAACCCGATCGGGATGCTCGCCGAATCCAGCGACCGGAACACCGAGCTGTCGTTTCCGCCCGCGGTGACACCCACCTGCACCGGGATCGAATTGCGCCGGGCGATGCGAAGGACCCGATCGACCTCGTCGCGGGTAGCGAGGCCGCTCTCATCTACGGCCCGCACGACCGCTCCAGACCCCAAGCGGGCGAATGCCATGTGGCGCGACTCGAGTGGGCTATCTGAAGTGACGAAGGTGTCGATGGCGTAGACGTGGACCGGCATGTGCTCTTCGGCGTAGTGGCGAGCTCCTTGCAGCCCGGTCTCCTCGTTGGCGCTGAACACGAAGTCGACAGATCGACGAGCCCGGAGTGCGGCGCCCCGCATACGGGCAAGCGCCTCCAGCAGCAATGCACAGCCGATCCGGTCGTCGAGCGAACGGCCGCTGACGCGACTGCCCAGCAAGTGCCGGTAGCGCCTGAAGGCCGTCGCGGTGGCGCCCGGCCCGACGCCCGCAGCTTCGACCTCGGCACTGGAGCTGGCGCCTATGTCGAGCGTCCGCTCGGTCGGCATCACGGCATCTACAGCGCCGCTGTCACCTAGGATCAGGCTCGGGTGCCCGGCAAACAGCCTCTGGATTCCTCCACCCACCGGCACGGCTGCCAGCGAGCCATTCGCCCGGACGGCGGTCACCCGAAATCCGATTTCGTCCATGTGCGCGATAAAGGCGGCTGCCGGTGCACGTCTGCCGCCGATGCGCACCACAAGGTTGCCCGCGCCATCCACTTCAGCGTGGCCCGTCGCGTACTCCGGGAGCCAGCTCCGGATGAGGTCGCGGACTGGGCCCTCGTTTCCGCTGACTCCAATGACGGACAGCAGCCGCTCCAAGCGAGCGTCAAGAGTCTTGGGCGGCCGCCTCACCGCCGCCGTGACGGGTACAACAGCGCCAGTCTTGGGCTGGCCCGAAGCGGCCCGTGCACCAATGGCGGCCGCCAACACATCCCGTAACCTCGCGACATCGGACGGCTGGACGGCCTCCGCGGCCGAACCTGGGTGGCGCGCTCCAGGAGTAAGGACGGCGCAGGCGCTTGCGGCGCTCCACGGATCCCCAGCGCTGAACGGCCCCAGAGACAGGGAGTGGCTGGACCGCCAAGTCACCTCCAACCCGAACGAACCCGCAATCTTCGAGAGCCGCCTCCCGAGCGCCTCGGATTCGGCTCGCACAGAGCACGGCGCGACAGACGCTGTCACTCCTCGAGCCGGCGCGAGCAGCACAAGCGTGCGCGGCTGGAGCGAGTTCACGACGCGCGTGAGCCCAGCGTTGCCAGCTTCTTGCTGGGCAGCGATGGCAAGCGCCACACCGCTGTTCAGCTCGACGTCGGCCAATTGCTCTGCGAGGCCGAGCACAACGGCCGGGCCGACGCGAGAGGAGATCCAAGGGCTGGACAGCCACCCACCGGCCAAGGTTGCCACTCGCTTCTCGAGGGTGACCCGGTCCAGCACTCCCAAGCCCGCGAGCTTCGCATCGGCCGAGCTCGCCGCTCCTACATCGACGAAGAGATCTTGGCCGCCCAAATAGCCGCCGGAGCGGAAGTGCACTGACGGAGCAGCGATCACCCCTGCCACGATCCCGTCAGAATGCGTGGAGACCCGCACATGCTGGCCTGCGAAGTGCCTCGCCATCTCTTCGGCACTGCGTCCCGACGCGAGCGGGTGCACGCGGAGGTAGCCCTCGGCGTCAATTCCCGAGACAACCAACCCTGGCTCATCACCCGCGGTCACGATGAGCGTGGTCGGCGCACCCGGCCCGAACTCCAGCACTAGGGACCCGTCCCGGCCATACCGCTGCCTTCCCCCGGCACGGTCGGCAATCATGCTGACTAGGCGGCCCTCGTCGCCGGCTGCGGCGTCCACGGCGGCAAGAAGGGCGAGGTCGTCCGTGCTCGATGCGGCGGGAAAGACGCAGGCCAAGCAAAGCAGCCCTAAGACCACCGCTCGGGATTCCGGCCGGCACCCGGCCCGGACGGTGGGGCCTAGCCTGCCACGGCGGAACATTCTGGTGAGGCCATTCAGCGGCAGAGACACTCAGCCGGAGACAGCGGCAAGAGCTTCCTCCAGTTCGGCTCGGGCATGGACATCCCCGGTACGGAAGGAAGCTTCGATGCCCCTCTCGTACATGTCCCTTGCCTCCGCTGGGCGGCGTAACCGCTCCAATGCCTTTCCTGCGTGAAAGTAAGCGGCTTGGTAGTCCGGATCCAACCCCAGCACGTGCGCAAGTTCTTCCATAGCACGGCCATCCTCGCCTCGCTTGGCGTACTCCTGCGCAAGGCCATAGCGGGCGAACACGTTGGACGGTTGCGCCTCAAGCAGCTGCCGGAGAGCTCCGATCCGATCCATAGGTGCAGGATACCAACGGACTGGATCCGGTCGCGTGTACACTGGAGCGCTTGGCGTGCCCCTGCTTCGAGCCCACGACACCCATGGATTGGCTCGCATGGCGAGGGCGGTTCCGCCCCCCTCTCGGCCGGCCGCACTCCGGAAAGTGCCGCGCGGAACCTCTGAATCCCATACTTCCGGACGCCGAGCTTCTTATGGATTGCTGCAACGTGGGCTATGCGAGGGGCCGCTGCGAGCGCGTCCCTGCAGCGGCCGACGACGCGGTGAGGTTCAGTCATCGACCCTCCGGGGAGGTGCGCTGGTCCTTTGAGAGAAACCACCTGCCGGCCCACTACGGGACCACCGTCCCCGGTGAGGAGTCCGGGCAGGGGAGCGTCCTTGACAGCCAGATCGCGGCATTCGCAGCGGCCATAGCCCGGCCGTGGCACCGACGCTGAGTGCGCAGGTTGCGACTGGCAGCCCCAAGCGCTAAACTCGGCTTCAGATGCAGACCGAGAGTCCCATGCAAGACAGCCCCCCGCACGAAACGCAATCCGGAGACGGCCGGACCGAAATCGACCGAAGAGAGTTCGCCAAGGGTGCGACAGGTCTAGGCGTCGCGGCTGCCACATTGGCGCACGGCCCGTTCGTACGGACCAGCAAAGCTGCGGATCGGGTCGTCCGCTACGCCATGATCGGCCCGGGCAGCCGCGGACGGCGCCTGCTGGAGCGCCATCTGGTCCACATGCAGCACGGAGAGTGCGTCGCCCTGTGTGACATCTACGAGAAGAACCTAAGGCGGGCCTTGGAGGTGTTCGATAACGCCCCCAAGGGGTACACCGACTACAACGACCTGCTGCAGGACGACTCGATCGAAGCCGTCCTGATCACCGTGCCGCTGTACCTCCATTTCCCTGTCATGAAGGCGGCGCTCGAGGCCGGCAAGCACATCTTCTGCGAGAAGTCCCTAGTGTTCACGCCGGAGGAGGTTCACGCCCTGCGCGCCCTGCACGAGGAGCGGCCGAACCAGATCATCCAGGTTGGCCTCCAGCGACGCTACAGCAAGCTGTACCAGCGTGCCAAGCAGCTCATCGACAGCGGTGCGATCGGGAGGGTCACCCACATTCAGGCACAGTGGCACCGCAACACAAACTGGCGACGCAAGGCCTCGCAAGAGTTCGAGGACCAGTTCAACTGGCGCCTGTACCGAAAGTACTCGGGCGGCCTTTGCGCGGAGCTGATGTCGCACCAAGTGGATGTCGCCGACTGGATCTTGGACCAGCACCCGAGATCGGTCATGGGGGTCGGTGGGCTCGACTATTGGAGGGACGGCCGCGACATCTACGACAACATCAACCTGGTGTTCGAGTACGCCGGCGGACAGAAGCTGCAGTACAGCTCGATCATGACCAACCGTCACATCGCCGGAAGGCGCGTTCCCGGCGACGGCTGCCGCGAGACCATTCTCGGCACGGACGGGGCCATTGAGCTGACCCTCATCCCTTACGGCGACGGCATGCTGTACCGGGACGTGATGAAGGTGAAGATGGAGGATCAGGCCCAGCAGGAGAATGACGGGGAGAACTGGGTCGCCGGAGCAACGGTCGGCATGGACACGGCCGAACAGGGAGACGGTTTCCCGATCGATCCCGAGGCCGTGGATCCGAACGAGGTAGGCTTCGTCGAGAAGGAGCTGTTTTTTGCGCGGACCTGGGCGTACAACAAGGGCATCCTCAGGCCGGCAGAGGACGTGGATCCCGAGTATGCCGAACTGTCCAGCTTCCTCACTGATGTGGCGACTGGTGGGCGCCCCCGGGCGGACATCGAAGTGGGCCTTCGGGACTCAGTCGCGGTGATGCTTGCCAATCTGGCAATGGACCAGCAGCGGAAGGTAGACTTCATCGAAATCGAGCAGATGGGCGGTGGCGGTGTCCAGATGAGTTCCGCGCCAGAGGCTGGCAGCGGGGCATAGGGCCGTACGAAGGAAAGGGCGGCAGGGGAGCGCCGATAGGCGAGGTCCGACGCGACCTAAGCGCCGCCCGACCCTGTCTTGCCGCGGCGGCGTGGTGCCGGAGGTGGTGCCATGACCGTCAGAACGACGAGGTTTTCAGGGCCCGGATTCTCCAGCGCGTGCGGCTCGCCTTCGCGCGCCAATACCAGGTCGCCCGGCCCGACTCGGTCGCGGCGGTCGCCCACAGTCACGTCTCCGCAACCATCCAACACCATGTACAGCTTGTCTTGGCCCGCGTGGGCGTGCAGCTCGTGGACCTGTCCGGGCAGGAAGCAGTTCAGGCCGGCGAACAACTGGTTCCCAGAGGCGAGACTGGCTTTGGCCATCTTTGACCGGGAGAACTGCGCGCTCTGGGCGACTGACCGCACTATCATTCGGTCTCTCCCGTGTCTTGGACCAAGCTCCTGAATCGATCGGCCTGCTCCGGGGTCAAGAACCGCAAGATTCGCTCATGGGCCTCCATCTGGTTCCACTTGAGCTCGCCGAGCAGCTCTGCCTCCTCCATGATGAGGTCGTCGAGAATCGCCTGAATGTCCTCAATCTGGCTCGGGTTCAGCGTGAGCCTCTCCGCCAGGTCCTGCACAGTGGCCTCGATGCGAAACTGCATGCCGCGCTGCGGAGCGAGGAAGTCCACCAGCTTGGAGGCCAAGAATCCAGTGGCGACACCGCTCACGAAGATGACCGCCATCACGCCAACTGCCTTTGCGGTCGGTGCGGCGCCCGAACTCGTCACCAGCGTCCCGCTCCCGCCTCGATCACCACGGCCAGCATCGTGCTGCGATTAAGCTCGATGTCACACCCAAGCCGTACATTGCAGTAGTCAGCGCTTTCGGGCGCCTGCGCAAGCACGGACCGCGCAATCTGGTCGGGCACCGGCTTGGCTGAAGCCTGATACAGACCTGCCGCGGCAACGGCAAACAACCACCCGCAGGCCGCCAAGGCGGCACGCCTCAGGACTAGCGGCCGGCAAATCACATCCCAGAAGGATACCGGCCGCCGGTCGCGGATGTGGCGCAGGACCCTGACGTGGAAGCCTGGCAACGGGCCCGGCTCCGAGCCAGCCGGAAGCCGGAAGCTCTCGAACATGCCGGAGACGTCCGCCATGCCCTCAATCTCCCGGCGGTCGGCCGGATTCGCTTCCAAGCGCTCCTCGAACTCGCGCCGCTGGCGGTCGCCGAGCTGGCCCGCCAAGTACAGCTCCAGATGCTCGAACAAGAACTTATCCATCACTGATTCCCCTGACTCCGGTCGCCATGCCGTATCTTACGAAACCCGTCCCGTCGTGCCCCAGCCGCGTTGCTTGGCCGCCTTAACCAGCTTCTTCCGGGCGCGGAACAGTCGCACCTTGATCGTGTTCTCGTTGACCCCCGTCTCGCGCGAGAGTTCCCGAATGGTCAGCCCTTCGACCTCCTTGCGGAACAACAGCAGCCGATCATCCTCTGAGACGTGCTCCAGAAGGCGGACGAGCAGGTCCCTCCTTGCCGCCTGGGCGTCGGCCTTGGGCCGGCGATCCACCGATCTCGACGAGGTCTCGAGAAACTCTGCCGCTTCTTCGCCCAGATCTCCCTGATAGACCACCCGCCGGCTCCTGAGCCGGCGCAGGTAGTCGTAGGACTCGTTGGTCGCGATCCTGTATATCCAGGTCGAGAGCGACGACCGCATGTTGAACTTCTTCAGCGCGAAGAAGACCTTCGTGAATACCTGCTGTGCCACATCCTCCGCGTCCATCGGCCGCCTTACGAACCGCATTGCGACGCTGAAGACCATGCTCTGGTGCTGCTGAACGATCTCGGCAAACGCGTCCTCGTCGCCGTCCCTCGCACGGCGCACAAGCTCGAATTCTGCAGCTCGGGATCGCTTCACCGTGTGACTCAGGCAGACCCTGCCGCGACGGGTCAATGGGCCGGCCAACCCCGCGCTTAGACTCGTCAGGCCCGACATACATGGCCTTTGACGCTCGAACCGGCGGCGCGGTTGCATTCACCTGCCAGAATCTGAGTGTACAGCCAGACCGAGTCCAGCCTGACCCTCTCCGCCACAGGCACGGGCTGGACAGGCGCGACGCCGCTACATGCGAGTGTCAATCCGCTGGAAGAGGATGACCGTCGTTCCCTTGCAAGGCTGGCCGAAGTGCTCCGCCGGCTCAAACTGACTGGTCAGCAGAGTGTTGGCGAGCTCGCTGAGTGCTCTTGCGTCAATCGGAGGTCCGCCCGCAATCAGGTAGTCGTAGACAACGCCACGCGCGTCAATGTGCGCGACAACTGTGACATCCTCCGCCACGGGGTAGGGAGACGGAGCCCGGATCTTCGGAGCCCTCGAGACGGGGCTGGCGAGAATGCGCAGGGGCACATCCTCCGCATGGGCGACCGGCTCAACCCAGAACACCGACAGGAGCAGGGGAAGGATGACCAAGGCCATCGACAGCCCGCCCAGAACGGGAACGAGCACGGGGCGCAGCAGATTCCCCACTGTCAGCCGAGCCCACGCCAGCGCGACCCGGTGCCCGGCTCGGTTGTGGTCCTTCGAGATTGCGCTCAGGATGCGCAGCCTGAGCGCCGGGGGCGGCCGAAGCTGAGGCAACGAGACGAGAATGTCTCCAACCGCTTCCACGCGCTCGTATTCCTCAAGGCACTCCCGGCAACGACCCAGATGCCAGCGCAGCAGCCCAGTCTCGACCGGTCCAAGTGCGGCCTCGACATAACTGTCGAGCCGGCGACGCACCCACCTGCAGGTCATTGGCACTCATCACCTCGCACGCACGGCGGCGGGCCCGGCAGCCCGGCGGAGCAGCTGACGCTTCAGCGCCTCACGACCGCGCAGGATTCTCGACTTGACGGTTCCCAACGGAATCCCGAGCATCGACGCAATCTCGGCGTAGGTGAAACCCTCAAGATCGCGGAGTACGACGACCGGCCGGAACCGAGGGTTGATCTCCAGCAGCGCCCGCCTGACAGTCTCGCGACCCTCAAGCTCGCAGACGTGGTCGAACGGTGTTGCTCCCGGGGAGCGGACCTCTCGGGCGAGGTCGCGACCGAATCCGTGCAGCGCCGACTCATTGATTTCCCGCCAGCGGTGCCTGGAGTACCACCGTCGCCGATTGGATGCTTCGTTCGTAGCAATCCTGTAGAGCCAGGTCTTGAATGTTGACGCGCCGCGGAATCCGCCGACCTTCCGGAAGACCTTCACGAATACGTCCTGCGTGACATCCTCCGCTTCTGCACTCTCCCCGAGCAGCCGGCAAGTGTAGGTGTAGATCGCGGTTTGGTACCGCTCCAACAGCAGTTCGTAGCTCTTGGACCGACGCTCCTTCAGGCCCCGGACGAGATCGGCATCGGGATCTTCTCGAGCCTTTGCGTTCATGGCCGATCGTTCGCCGGACAGGTGCGCGCCCAGACTAACACTCTAGAGACTTTGAGCCAAGCGGGTACGCCCTTGAATAAGTAGACACCGCCCGACAGAAAGAGGTTCCCACCGCCGCAAGGCGCTAGGCTACCTGCGTGCATGGCCTTGCGCCTGCTCAGCAGAGGGCACGCAGTCAGGCTTCGCAGGGCGTCCGGAGGATGTTGGCGGAATCTCACGGGATTCGGAAGCGACCGTCTCTTCGACCTTGCGGACGTTGCCCGCGCGCTATGGTAGAATCGATGGTTTCAGGCAGGGAGGTGCCGCTTCTCCAATGTAGGAGTGGGTCCGGTGGCAGTTCCGGCTCGATCATGGGCGGTTTGGTGAGGGCCAGCTAACTTCGTCGGTAGTTGGGTCCGGGCTCTAGAGCAACCGCGGGACCAGCCACGATGGAGCTTGAAGCTTCGATGGCAGCCAAGGGAGACAAAGCGAACAGCGCGAAGCCTGCGAAGAAGACCGTAAGCAAAGCCTCTGAAGATGTAGGTCTGGCCGCCCCATCCGCTGACGGCGCGAAGAAGAAGCCGGCTGGGAAGCCGGAGAAGGCCCCAGCTGCGGCCAAGCCGCAGTCGAAGGCTAAGGCGAGACCCAAGTCCTCCGCCGGAAAGGCAGCCACGCCGAAGCCGACAGGCAAGGCGAAGGCCAAGCCGACAGGCAAGGCGAAAGCCAAGCCGACGGGCAAGGCGAAAGCCAAGCCGACGGGCAAGGCGAAAGCCAAGCCGACGGGCAAGGCGAAAGCCAAGCCGACGGGCAAGGCGAAGGCCAAGCCGACGGGGAAGGCGAAGGCCAAGCCCAGCGGGAAGGAAAAAGCGAAGACCCAGCCAGAGGCCAAGGCAAAGCCAGTCTTGGGACCCTTAGCGAAGGCCCCACTGCCAGGCGCTCCAATCGTGCGCCCACCAGTCAAGCGGAAGCCCCTCCCGGGACCGAAGATCAAGCGTGCGCCCAAAAAAACCACCCGGAGGACAACGACCAAAGAGAAGCTCGCCAAGGCCGAGAAGCAGCCCGTCAGCTCTGGCAAGCGGCCGCTGGACGGCATCAGGGTGCTCGATTTGAGTCGGCTGCTGCCGGGGCCGTACGCCAGTCACATCCTCGCGAGCTTCGGCGCCGACGTGATCAAGGTGGAGAAGCCCGGGGAAGGGGACTATATGCGCGAGTACGTGCCCCAACTTCAGGGCATGGGCGCCACATTCTTCACCATCAACCGGGGAAAGCAGAGCATCGCAATCGACCTGAGCAAGGACGGGGGCAAAGAGGTCTTCCTAGCTTTGGTCAAGCGCGCCGACGTCGTCCTCGACGGATTCAGGCCGGGTGTGATGGATCGGCTCGGTCTGGGATTTGAGGAGTTGAGGAAGACCAATCCCCGGCTGATCTACGCCGCGCTGACCGGCTTCGGCCAGACGGGCCCGTATGCCGACCGCGCGGGACACGACCTAAACTACATGGCGCTGTCGGGCATGCTCGAGCTGCTGTCGGACTCTTCCGGCGTGCCGCTCCTTCCCGGAGTCCAGCTGGCCGATGTCGCTGCCGGCGCCCTTCCGGCAGTGATCGGTATCCTGCTGGCGATCCAGCACCGGCACAAGAAGCGGATCGGGCAATTGGTGGACATCTCGATGTTCGACGCGCTGCTAGGAATGATGCCCGCGCAGGTTGCGAATTACAGCGCCACAAAGCTCCGGCCCAAGCGCGGCCACGAGAGGCTGTTTGGAAGGTACGCCTGCTACAACATCTACCCCGTGCGCAACGGGAGGTACATATCGGTGGCCGCCCTCGAGCCAAGATTCTGGGCGGATCTGTGCAACGCGATTGAGCGGCCTGACCTGATCGCTGACCAGTACGCCGAAGGCCACGCCCAAGAAGTTCTGAAAGCGGAACTGACCCGCACGTTCCAGAAGAAGCAAGCCGAGGAATGGATGGAGGTGTTCGCCGAATCAGACGCGTGCGTGTCCGAGGTGCGGGAGATCCCGCGCGCGGTGCAGGATCCAGCCGCGACCCGCCGAGGCATGATCACACCGGTGCGTGGAAAGGATGGCGAGATTTACGAACAGGTCGGGGTCTTCCCTAAGCTCTCCGAAGCCCCAGGATACGTTTCGGGGGAAGCGCCAAGGCGCGGGGAGCACACACGCGACATCCTGCGCCGCATGAAGTACACGGTAAAGAGGATCGAGGCGCTGCATGAGGAGGGAGCCATCGAAGAGTATGGCCGCCCTTACGTCGAGAGCCCGCCACCGGAGGAGAACACGTAACCGCGCATCCGAGCGGAGCTAGCAGCGCCGCGCTGGCGGCTACCCCCCCAACACGCGCTTGAGCAGTCCCGGCTCGTCAGTGATCATCCCGTCGACCGACAGAGCCAGCAGGCGGCGCATCTGCGCCTCGGAGTTTACGGTCCACGCAAACACCTGAAGCCCCTCGTCGTGGATGTCCTCGATGAACTCACGCGACGCTAGGCGGAACTGCGGGATCACAAAGTCGACCGGACAGTTGTGCCGCTTCTCCTCGTCCTGGGTGCGGTTGAATATGAATCCCAGCTGAATGTCGGGCAGGAGTTGGTGGACCTTGTTCAGCATCTGGGTGTGAAAGCCGGTGACCACCGAGTTGCCCACATCGGCGTGGCGCTTGATCAGGTCGACCGCCTCAGCCTCGAAGCCGGTCTCCTTGAGCTCAATGTCGAGGAAGGCGCGTCCCGCCAATGCCTTGAGCACGTCTTCGAAGAGCGGCACTTCGTAGCCGTTCCCCAAGTCCCGAAAGCGATCATAGGGGGCCGAGGCAACGCCATGCGTTCCAACCACCGAGTCGTGGACGACCACAAGCTTTCCGTCGCCTGACCTGCGCACGTCAAGCTCGACTCCGTCGGCGCCGCTCTCGATCGCCAGTTCAAAGCTGGGTAAGGTGTTCTCAACGTGCCCCCTTGCGCCGCGATGTCCGATGATGGTCGCTTGGTGCATTGCGTTATTACCCTCTACTCTGTCGGGAAGGGATGGGCTGGCGCGCTCAGCGCGCCGCCGGTGGCGAAGGGACGAGGCGTATGTGCCCGGTGCGCAGCCACTGAGACATGAGCGGAACCTGCATTATACATATTGCAACTTCGTGCCAATGGGTGGACGGACCAGCGGGTTCCCAACGGTAACTCCCAAGGGACTGTGCACATCAGGCGCCGTGCTGTCTTGCAAGGTGCACTGAAGGGCGTAACTCGCGTCGGTAACCACGTCTCAATTGGCCTTGAATCGTGCCTCACCGAACACGCTTGGGCCGTTCCGTTCGGACTGATGGTGGCCTCTGGTGCAATCCTGCACGCCGGGCCGTCTTAGCGAGGCCCAGGGCCGTGTTCCAGCTCGGATTGAGGACTGCTTCCCACTCCGGGGCACCCCGGCCCCCGCGCCGCCCCTATCGGGAGTTCAGGGGCGCCGTAGAAAGGCGGTGTTTCCGTGCAAGTGCGAAACCCGCCTAGCACCCGTAGGTCCAGCCAGTGGCAGTCGGCGGAGTTCGCAGAGGTGACGCTTGAGACTGATGCAACGCGATGGAAGCTGGCCGCGGTGGGCGGGTGGTTTAGCGAGCGTGCAGGCCGCAGTGCCAAGTGTGCATGCCGAGCAGACCTCGCGACAGGCAATGCGGAGGCCGACCCGCCGTAAGCACAGAGAGCGACGCAGGCACCGGTTGCCTCCCCCCGGTATCGGCGACGGCATGTGCGACAGAGGAAAGCAGCAGCAACACCAAGATCCCCTTCGGCGAGGCGCACGCCGACCGGGAACACGCGAGGGCCAGCTTGGGCCGGCAGGGGTGGCGGAGAGGCCCGATGCACTGAAGAGGCCTGGCAATGCTGGCGGAGCGCAGGGGGCGTGGGA
Source organism: Bryobacterales bacterium (assembly GCA_965203925.1). Lineage (GTDB taxonomy): Bacteria > Acidobacteriota > Terriglobia > Bryobacterales > UBA6623 > VXMF01. The sequence continues at coordinate 4,607,834 of OZ241924.1, read as the reverse complement.
CAAGAGGGACGCGGACAAGGAGGAAGGGACCATAGAGGCTGGCGTAGGCCTACAGGCTCCGGGTCACGTTCGGAGATTCCAGACGGCTTTGCATTCAAGGGGGAGGCTCTGGCTGGAGATGGCAGCGGGGAATTACGGCACGAAGTGCAGCACACCTTGTGGCTCGTCTCTGACCTAGAGGTGCAGCGTTCAGGATCTCCTGACGCTCATCTACAGGTGTCTCGCAGCGCGGCCCGCCTCGGGGATGGCCGGGTCCAGGCCGAACGCCTGCTGGGGCGTCCTCGCGTTCCTTGGACAACACGAGGCTGCCTGCATGACGATGCGGCTCGCCCGGCAATGCGCGATCGAACCCAGCCAGACGTGGCCACTCGGGGGTGTGCACGCCTTCGCAAGCAATGCGAGCGTGGCGGACCCGCGCCACGAGGTTCCTCGCGACGAAGTGCTCACGGCCCGGCACCGGCGCGCGACTCTTTGTATCTGCAGCCACCCAAAGCGACAGGAACATCGCCGACCTAGTCGCGGTAGCGCGGCGGCTGCGCAGAAGCACCCGGTTGCAGAACTCCAGCCATTCCGAACCTCTACCGCTGCTGAGGTCACTGGTATGCGCTCGTCCGAGCCGGGGTGCCTAGACCGAGAGGCTGTCCACCTCGCCAGCGGCGTACTGACGGGCCGCCGGGTCGTTCCGTCGTGGACCATTCGGGGTTCAGACATGCCAACGGGCGCACGATGAATGGTAGACGGGCTTGGCAGCCACTCCCTCTTTGCTCATGCCGCGAGGTCAGTCCGGGGCCAGACGCGCCATCAATCATTCGCGATGGCTCCCCGGAGGCTCTGCGCCAAGCCGCAATACGAGTTTCCCTCCAACTGGGTTCGGCCACACCCGACCCTGAGCGCCGCTCGGGAACAGATCGGGAATCCGCCACGGGCCGTCACGGCCGATAGGGTAGGGCGTGGTTTACTCGAAAGCCCTCAATTACGGTGACGGGGTTGCACTCCCTTGCGGATGGGTCAGCGGTCATTCGCCACGAGCGTGTGAGTGTTGGGATGGCGCTGCAACCCATCCCCGCCCAGCAGCCGGTCGCGTGGGGGCAGCCGCAGGGCCGCTGCCACGAAACTGACAACCCCAAGGTCCTGGCCCCAGCACGGTTGCCAAATGCCGGCCGTGCGCCCGAGGCCAAGTGCCGTCCCAAACGGTGTTCGGCGGCCAGCCAGTCCGTCCAGCACCGTGTCCACCGGGGCGTCCCTGCCAAGCACAGGCGCACCCTTCCCAAGTCCCCAAGGGGGCAGGGCACTTCCGCCCCAGCCACGGCCGAGGCCGCGCACCGGGCACGCCGCGCATTGGTCGAGTCGTCCAGAACACCCAGTTAGCGCGCCAGCTCCGCGCTCGAAATCGTGCCGGACCGCAGCGCGTGGCGAAACCACTGGACAGTGGTCGGCTGCAGCGTCCGAAACCCGATGTGCACGACGACCATTCTCCACGATCACCTCTACTGTGTTAGGTGTGATGGAGCGTCAGTGCTCTCTCCGCCATGATTTGCCTGGCGCACAGTAGTCCTAGAATGATCCCGTGCAGGCTAGGCAGGTCGCGAGTCCGGTCGTTGAGTCAGGCCCGCGAGTGGCAAGGTCGAATTGGGTGTCGCCACAATCTCGGTAGGGTGTGAACTTGGGCGAGCTAGACAGGCTGAAGCAGGAGAACCAGGCACTGCGGGACCGCCTCTCGACGCTGAGCGCGGCAAGCCTACGCGTCAGCGCGAGCCTCGAACTCGAAACGGTTCTGGGCGAGATCGTGGCAAGCGCCCGCGCGCTGACCGGCGCCGGTTGCAGCGGAATCGTGACCATAGGCGCCGAGGGACAGATGGAGGACTTCATCACGGACGGCTTGGGTCCCGAGGAACACCAACGGTTCTTGGATCATCCCCACGGTCTGGCGATATGGGAGTACCTGCGCCAGATCTCGCGGCCGCTGCGCCTGCGCGACTTGGGGTCCTACCTCAGTGCTGTAGGCTTCCCGGGCGACTCCACGCTGGCACGTAGTTTCTTGGGGGCGCCGATCAATCATCAGGGCGTGCATGTCGGCAACTTCTTTCTGGGCGACAAGGAGACCGGCCAGGGGTTCACGGGAGAGGACGAGGATGTGCTGGCTCTGTTTGCGTCGCAGGCGGGGGCGGCTGTCGCTAATGCGCGCAAGCACCGGGATGAGCAGCGGGCGCGTTCATACCTTGAAGCGCTGATCGACACGTCACCCGTCGGAGTGGTGGTGTTCGACGCGCGGAGCGGGCGGGCCGTGTCGTCCAACCGCGAGGTGCTGCGGATTGTCGGGGGCCTGCGCGTGCCCGGCCGCTCAGCGGAGGAGCTGCTGGAGGTGCTGAGCGTGCGGCGCGCCGACGGGCGAGAACTCGTGCTGGGGGAAGGCCTCCTGAAACGAGTTCTGCGCGAGGCGGACACAGTGCGAGCCGAGGAGATCGTTCTACAGGTGCCCGGCGGGAAGACAGCGAGGGCGTTGGTGAACGCCACGGCGATTCGCAGCGCGGGAGGCGCCGTCGAGTCGCTGGTGGTGACCTTGCAGGACCTAACGCCGCGGGAAGAGATGGAGCGACTGCGTACCGAGTTCCTAGCTATGGTGAGCCACGAGCTGCAAGCCCCTTTGATCTCGATCAAGGGCTGCGCGGCAATGGCGCTAGTCGGTTCGGCGGCTCCGGACCCGGCCAAGACGCAGCTGTTGTTTCGCATCGTCGACGAGCAGGCGGACCACATGGGCGTCCTCATCGGCGACCTCTTGGACGCGGCGCGGATCGAGACCGGGACGCTGTCGGTGGACCCTAAGCCCACGGAGGTGGCGGTCTTGGTGGAACACGCTAGGAAGACCTTCCGGAGCGGAAGCTACACCAATGCCGTGCGTATCGACCTGCCGCCGGACCTGCCGCGAGTTCAGGCAGACCGGCGGCGCATCGCGCAGGTGCTGGGAAACCTGCTGACCAACGCGGCGCGGCACTCGCCCACGGGGTCCGTCATCCGAGTGGCTGCGGCCTTGGAGGAAGAGCACGTGGAACTCTCGGTGGCCGACAAGGGGCGGGGTGTTCCGCGCGACCGGCTGCCGCACCTATTCCGAAAGTTTTCCCGGAGCGGCAGGGAGGGCTCACGACGAGGCGTAGGAGAGGGATTGGGACTGGCGATCTGCAAGGGCCTAGTGGAGGCTCACGGGGGGCGCATTTGGGGGGAAAGCGACGGCGAGGGCCTAGGGGCGCGGTTCACCTTCACCGTCCCGGTGGCGGAGGAGGCCGGTGAAGTCGTAGCGCTGAGCCCGGCCAAGCACCGGGGGGATACGAGACGAACTCGCGTCCTGGTGGTGGACGACGACCCTCACGCCTTAGATTCCGTTAGGCGCATCCTAGAGCACGCTGGCTATGAAGCGCTGGCGACAGGAGCCCCCGAGGAGGTGGCCGACGTGCTGGAGGAAACCGCGCCCGACTTGGTTCTGCTTGACCTGATGCTGCCGGGAACGGATGGCATCGAACTGATGCGGAGCCTGCCCGCGCTGCGCGACCGGCCGGTGATATTCGTTTCTGCATACGGCCGGGACGAGACGATCGCCACAGCCTTCGAGATGGGTGCGGCCGACTATGTCGTCAAGCCGTTCTCTCCAACGGAACTGCTGGCGAGGATTCGGGCGGTCCTGCGGCGGGTCCAGAAGCCCTGGACGTACCGAATGAGGGAATTGGCCATTGACCGCGAGGCGCGCCGGGCGACGCTGGCTGGGCGAAGGCTGAAGCTCACTGCCACCGAGTATGACCTGCTAAGCGAACTGGCGGCCAAAGCTGGGCGCGTAGTGACGTACGACAACCTACTGCGGCGGGTGTGGCGGTCGCGGAACAAGGGCGACACGCGGGTGGTGCACGCCTTCGTGAGGCGGCTCCGGCGCAAGCTGGGCGATGACGCCGGCAGCCCGACGTACATCTTCACCGAGCCTCGGGTCGGCTACCGAATGCCCAAGCCTGAGAACGGCTGAGGTCCTTCCCGAGCCCTTCGGAAGTGCCCATAGACGACTTCGAACCCAGGTCCCGCGAGTAGGGATGGCCTTGAGCGACGGATTCCGAACCTGCTCCGGACTGTTCGAAATAGCAGCTTGGCAGATCCCTAACCGGATCGCCATTCACGTCGCTTCTCCGTGGCCGGACCTGCAGCTGCTGAGAGGATACTGCATTCGGGGGCCGCTACCGGTCTCCTCTCCGACGGTTGCGCGTGCGGGCGCGGTCGGCGACGACCTTGCGCCGGCATCGGCACTGCTGGCGCAGTTCGGAGAACTCGCGCGGAGGCACGCAGCTGGGCCGAACCAAGCCGAACTGGCACACGCGGGCCAGCCACACCGCATCCTGGATGTCCGTCTTGCGGCCTTTGATCTGACGCACGTGCTGGGCATGGACCAGTTGCGGGTAGATTCCCGCGTCCTCCAGCGCCCGGAAGGGCGCAATCCAGTACACGCCTGTGCCCTCCATGACGGCAGAGGTCACGCCATGACTGTTGAGCCAGTCAGTGAACTCCTTGAGGGCCGGGGGGTCGGTTCCGAAGATGCGGATGGAAGCCTGCGCGTCGTCGCCGTCCGGCCCGTAGAGGCGCACGGCCGCGGTCAGTTGCATCTTGTGGACATCGATGCCGGCCGCGCCGGGCACGGCGACATGCATCGTGTCCGGTACGAAGTGATCGTTCTGCATCGGTTATACTCCTTTCCGGCGGAAGCGGGTAGCGGTCCCGGAACTGGACACCCGCCCGGGGGGCGGGGCACTATTTGCCATGCGTCCACGCTTCCCGGGGAGGGCCAGCGGGAACAATGCGGGGCTCGACACGGGGCCGCAGGGGCAGTTTGGATTCCGGGGAAGAACCCACCAATAGAAAATTCGACCATGCCCCGCTTTCGCCACCCGGTATAGGAGCACGGGTGTCAGCGGCGGGCGACTGCCCGGAGGGCTGCCGCTGGCCTCACCTCAAGACGTGTTTCATGCCGTCGGGGCGAACGGCTAGCCGTTCATGAGGGTTTGGATGGATCAGTCGAATGGTTCGATGCTAGAGACATCACCAGATTGGCTTGCGGTCGGTCGCTGAAGTCATGGCAGTCTGTGTTTCCACTGGATTCACAGGGTCCCCGTCATGGACTAACTGTGGCTGTCCGCATTCCTTGGCCCCGGGACGGAATCTGAGGGGCCAAGGCCAGCAGGGCAGCGCGTGACTATGCGGGGCTGTGGTGAGTTCCGCAGGGGTCCTCGCAGAGTTGGAAAGCCCTCGGCGAGCCTCTCGTTCCGGAGTGCGCAGGCGGGGAACTCGAGCGGCTCGAGTCCCGCGACGCGTCTGTCATGAGTTCGCACGCCTTGGCTGTTGATACTCATGTTCGTCAAGCATCTTGCAACCACTTCTCCGGTGGGCGGCCCCACCTGCTTGGCTGTCCAGAGCTTGATGCGCTCGGGAGGAGCAGCTAGCTACTGCCTGTTGGACTTGGGGTAGGGCTCATGGCTGGTCTGTAGCTGCCCTGGCGGCTGCTGCGCATGTGCAGTGCCGACTGTTTATTCCTTTTCTGAGGAGTTCAGAAGAGTGTTAGCGAGAGTCCGGCAACCGTCAGATGTTGTTCAGGCTACCGTGCTTGAGTACTCGTGTGCCTTCGCGAGGATTCAGGAGGCCTGAAAGGAGACAAACATGCTTCAAGAATTCACTTCCGCTCGTCTCTGGCGCTGGCTCGGGGGCGCGACCGTGGCGATGTCACTGCTATCGCCAGTCGCGGCGAGCGGAGCAGACCAGACACCGCAGGAATGGAAGAACGAGATAGGTATGGAGTTCGTGCTTGTCCCAGCCGGTACGTTCAGGATGGGCGTGTCCGGTCGCGGAAACAAGGACCCCTTTGCGAGGCCAGCCCACGAAGTCACGATTACCAGGCCGTTCTACATCGGCAGGTACGAGGTGACGCAGGCAGAGTGGCAGGCGGTCATGGGGATCAACCCGTCCCACTTCCACCTTTGCGGCGGACGCTGTCCAGTGGAGAACATCTCATGGAACGACACGCAAACGTTCATCGAGAAACTGAACGACCAAGCCGGGGCCGACCTGTACCGGCTACCCACCGAAGCCGAGTGGGAGTACGCCGCTCGCGGCGGCCTAGAAAAGGTGGACCGGTACGGCCCGGTGAAGGATATTGCTTGGACCCGCTCCAACGGCGGAGGGCAGACGCATCCGGTGGGCGGTAAGACCCCGAATGGATACGGGCTGTACGACACGCTGGGCAACGTGGCCGAGTGGGTGGGCGATTGGTTCGGAAGCTACACCAAGGAGGCGCAATCGGACCCGACAGGACCGGCCAAGGGGAAGTTTCGCGTACGGCGCGGTCACTGCGGGATCGGCAAGCGCGGTAACGCAGGCATGACCCGCGTGGGATGCAAAGTCGAATACCGGGGCCATGCTCCGAGGAACTTCAGCACGAGCGACTCTGGCGGCGGAGGGGTTTCTGTAGGTCTGAGTATCACGAGTTTCGCCCGGCCTCCAAAGCTGGACCGGGGCATCGGCCTCCGTCTGCTGCGGGTCGTGGAGTGACGGGAGGCGGTACGGGCCGACCTCAACAGACTTGCGGGGCCGGGGTCTCGGACCCCGGTACCACACGGTGAGCAGTCCGATGTCCCAAGAAGGGCGCACGACACGATTCTGACTCCCCGGGTTTCCTCTGAAAGCACAGTCGTGCCGCGGATAGACGTCGGGTGATCGTCGCGGAAGCCTGGGCAATCCCAGTGCGGTCCAGCGGCGCGGTCGGGCTATGATCGACGGGCCGATGGCGGCGGTAGCTGGCGCCAACCTCCGGATCGACGTAGGACGCCCCGTCGCGCAGCATCGCGCAGATGATGCGCCGGATCTTTTGGGCCACCGCCATGACGGCACGACCGGTGCCTCGGCGCACGGTCAGGCCCTTCTTGAGCGGGCCGAAGTAAACGTTCCGGGTGCGCGGTCTCGCACAGAATGCCGCAGGTAGCAGATGCAATTGCGCGTCCGGCCGCTTCCCCGCTTGTCCGCGGACAACTCACGCTCGTCGAACATCTTGATTCCACCTCTCCGGTGCGCGGCACCACCTCCTTGGCTGCACAGCGCTGGATGCTGCTCTGGAGGCCAGTCCACGAACTCCGGGTGGTGTCTGCGGGTGGTGCTCGTGGCTGGTCTTGTAGCCGCCCCTGCGGCAGCGCACGTCCAAGGCGGCGCGCCCGCCGTGGTGCAGCAGTTCCACGCCGTGCTTGGTCGGGCGCACGTCGACGCGTTGCTGGACTAGCGCCGCCCGTGCCAAGTACGAGTTGTTTTGGCCCCCGATGTCCACAGCGGAAATGCCGAGAATCTCTTTTTTTTAGATTTCAGAATAACGTTAGGTGTGATTAGAGAACTGTCACATAGATTTCAGACAGATGTGCTTGAGTAGCGTCAATTGGTGGAGATTCTGCTGATCACGATCTCGTCGCGAGTATTCAGGTCCGAAAGGAAACAAACATGATCCAAGAACTTACTTCCCCTCGGCTCTGGCACTGGCTCGGGCTCGCAACGGTGGCGCTGACCAGCCTAGGTCACGCGGCATCCATCTCCGACACTCAACCCGCATGGCAGCTGGCACCGAACACCTGGCTTGAGCCGGTGGCGCTGGATGGATTGCCGCACGAGGGAACGCTCGGAGTTAGGGGCGATCACGACTACTTCCGTATTGATGTGACAGAGCCAACCTTGACCTCGATTTACACAGGCGGCGACGTCGACACTCTAGGTGTCCTGTTCGATGCCGACGGGCGCGAAATGATGCGGGACGACGGCAGCGGCCAGAGGGGCAACTTCCGCATCGAAACGCTGCTGCCACGTCGTGGCACTTATTACCTTATGGTGCGGGCGGGCGAAGGATTCTTTGGAGTCCCATTATTCTATGCCTTCACTGGCAACTACCTTCTCCACGCGGAACGGGTTCGGGAGTCGCCGACAGCGTTGCCGCTGGACGGCCCGTCTGAGGAGGGCGCGATCTCAACGGGCGGCGAGGTGGACTTCTTTCGACTCGACGTGACGCAGCCGACGCTCGCGGCCATTCACACGAGCGGTGACTTCGACACCCAAGGCGTCTTGCTCGACCCGGACGGGCGCGTCGTGGAACGGGACGACGATGGGGGCGACGGACTCAACTTCCGCATCGAAACGCTCCTCCCGCGGCGCGGCACTTACTACCTCAAGGTGGCACATTCCTACTCAACGACCCGGACCGGCAGCTACAACATTCACGCCCAGCGGCTCGGGGCGCTGACAGAGCTGCGGCTGGACAGCCCGCCGCAGGAGGGCTCGATCTCGACGGATGACGAAGTGGACTGGTACCGGCTTGATGTGTCCGGGCCAACAGTGGCGGCCATCTACACCAGCGCCGACCTCGACACCGAAGGCATCTTGCTCGACCCGGACGGGCGCGTCATCGCAGAGGACGATGATGGGGGCGACGGACTCAACTTCCGTATCGAAACGCCTCTCGCACGGCGGGGCACCTATTACCTCAAGGTGGCGCCCTTTTCATCGACCGCCACCGGCAGCTACAACATTCACGCCCAGCGGCTCGGGGCGCCGACAGAGCTGCGGCTGTATGGCCCGCCGCAGGAGGGCTCGATCTCGACGGGTGGCGAAGTGGACTGGTACCGGCTCAATGTGTCCGGGCCAACACCGGCGGCCATCTACACCAGCGGCGGCTTCGATTCGGCGGGTCTCTTGTTCGACCCGGACGGTCGCGCCATCGCGGGGAGGGACGATGGGGGCGACGGAGACAACTTCCGCATCGAAACGCTCCTCCCGCGGCAAGGCACTTACTACCTTAAGGTGGCACATTCCTACTCAACGACCCGGACCGGCAGCTACAACATTCACGCCCAGCGGCTTGGGCCAGCGATACCGCTGCAAATGGATGGACCGTCGCCGCAAGAGGGCTCGATCTTGAGGTACGGGGAAGAGGACTTCTTCTGGCTCGACGTGACGGAGCCAATCCAAGTGTCCATCTACACAAGTGGTGGCGTCGATACGGGCAGTGAATTGTACGATCCGGACGGCGAGTTGATCGCGTGGGACGACGACTCAGGCGAGGGGAACAACTTTCGCATCGATACGGTCCTCCTCCGCAGCGGCACGCATATGCTCAAGATTCTGTCGTCTCATCCGGGCTCCACCGGCAGCTATACCGTGCACGCGGCTGGGTCGGTCGGCGGGAGCGTCACCCCAAGCCAGCCCAATACTCCGGGCAACGGCGGTGGAGCAGACCCCACAACCTCGGGTTTCGACTTGGATCCGGCCAATTCTGACCCGCTAGGGATCGCGTTCGGTCTAGGTCGCTTCTATGTGGTTGACTATAATGACGACAGAATCTACGTGTACGATGCCTCAGGGCAGCGAGTTCCGGCTGCGGAATTCGACCTGAATGTTCCTTTCGCGTTTGGGACTGGAATCACATTCACGTTCGCCGCCGGACGCTTGCATGTGGTTGATACCGTAGGGGATAGAGTCTTAACGTACAGTGCCTCAGGGCAGCGAGTTCCCACTGCCGACTTCGATCTTGACCCGAACAACGACAACCCAGAAGGGATCACATTTGGTAACGGCAGGTTTCATGTGATCGATGAGAACAGGAGGGTCTTCGCATACGACACGACCGGGCAGAGAGTTCCCTCTGCGGAGTTCGATGTGGACTTGGAGAATTCTCACGCCACTGGGATCGTGTTCGCAAATGACAGACTGTATGTGGTCGACAGGTCCGACGATAAGGTCTATGCATATGGAGCGTCCGGGCAGCGTGTTCCGGCTGCCGAATTTGATCTGGACTCGGACAATTATGCCCCGCGCGGAATCACCTTCGCGAACGGCAGGTTCTACGTGGTTGATTCCATTGCCGAGAGGGTCTTCGCTTACTGAGCCCAGTATCGGCGTGTCGCAGCTGACTGGGGAATAGCTGGAATGTGGCAGACAGGGCTCCCAATCTAAGATAAAGGTCGGGAGCCCACAGTTGCCTTGGGACGCCGAAACGCGGTTTCCTACAGACGGGGGCCGGTTACGCTAGCAGGGCGGGATTCGAAGTTCTGGTCATGAACTAGCTGGCGCTGTCCGAGTTTGTGGCTTGGGGGTCGGAATCTGAGGGGTCAAGGCCAGGAGGGCTGCGCGTGACTGTGCGCTGTTGTGGCGAGGTCCGCAGAGGTCCTCGCGGAGTAGGGCAGTCCTCGGCGAGCCCCTCACGGCGGAGTGAGGAGTCCGGCCACACGTCTGTCACGAGTCCACGCACCGCGGGCCCGGCTGAGAGCGGTGGGCAGGTTCAGACGCCATTGAACCCGGAGACCAACCTTCGGGATTCCTCCAGTCGGGCCCGGATTAGTCGGCGCACCAACCTAGCGCCATCGACACCGTTGCCGGCAACGGGGAGGTTGTTCTTGCCGCCTGGGCCCAGCAGTCGGCGCACAGCTTGCTGTACCTGCCCGCGCGGCCGTAGACGGCGCGGGCAGCTTCCTTGTTCATCGTGGCCTCCGAGAGCCACCGAGTGCGCCTAGTAAACCCTGCGGGCATCATCACGACGGTGGCGGGCACGGGCAGAGGCGCCGGCGGGGCCACCGAGAGGCAGCTTGTGATTCCCTGGGCCGTGGCAGTGGACGTGTCGGGCTCCTGCGCTATATTGCGCGAGCCCGGCAACAAGCGAGCGGAGACAGTGATAACGGTGCTTCGCCCGGCGAGCAGTTACCTCCGTGATGGTCTAATGTATTCGAAATGCCAGACGACTTGAAGCGCCGGTCCGTTCTGCAGGGTGCTGCCGCGGGGTTCGCGGCGTCAGCGGCTCTCGCCCAAGCGGCGTCAGCGGCGCCGGTCCCGCCAGAGGCCTCGCTAAGGATCACAAAGTTGGAGACGTTTCTAGTTAAGCCTCGCTGGCTCTTCCTCAAGATGCATACCGACGCTGGCCTCGTGGGGTTGGGGGAACCAATCGTAGAGGGGCGGGCAAAAACCTGCGCCGAAGCGGTCCGGGAGATGGAACGGTACCTCATCGGGAAAGACCCACGACGGATCCAGCACCACTGGCAGGCGATCTACCGCCATTCGTTCTATCGGGGCGGGCCCGTCCTGACGAGCGCGCTGAGCGGAGTGGAGCAGGCGATGTGGGATATCACCGGACAAGCGCTCGGTGTGCCAGTCTACTCTCTGCTTGGAGGCCCGACGCGGGATCGAGTGAGGCTGTACAAAGGGGGAGCTACCCCGGACACGATACGAGATGACATGGCCAAAGGATTCACGGCGTTCAAGGTCGGTCCGTTCAAGGAGCGTCCAGCGCGGATTGTTGAGAACAAGGCCTTTATCGAGAAGGCCGCGGAGCGCTTCCGGGCTCTGCGAGAGGCCGGAGGCGACGAAGTCGACATAGGGATCGACTTTCACGGCGCGATCAGCCCGCAGACGGCAAGGCTGCTCATCAAGGCTCTTGAGCCGTACCAGCCCATGTTCATCGAAGAACCGATCAACTGCCAGAACCACGACATCATGGCTGAGATTGCGCGCGGTACCCATCTGCCGATCGCGACGGGCGAGCGGGTATTCACGAAGTGGGGCTTTCGGGAGGTGCTCGAGAAAGGGGCCGCGTCGATCCTGCAGCCCGACCTCTCCCACTGCGGGGGGATCATGGAAGCCCGGCTGATCGCCGGAATGGCCGAGTCCTACTACGCCGCGGTCGCGCCGCACAACCCGCTGGGGCCCATCGCGACGGCGGTCTGCGTTCACCTCGACGCGACGATCCCGAACTTCATGTGCCAAGAGTTCCGCTCGCTCGGAGAGGGGTACCTCAAGGAGCCTCTGGAGTTCGACAACGGCTATGTGCCATTGCCCACCAAGCCCGGCCTCGGTATCGAGATCGACGACGAGGCGATCGCCGACAAGATCGACCATGACTGGCGAAACCCCGAGCCCTACGACGCCTTCGACGGCGCGGTCGTCGACTGGTAGCCGGTCCCCGGACGCCGCGGAAGCGATCCCGGTGATAAGCTAGGCACGGTGGCGCGCCCTCGGGCGGCCCTCGGTGTCTGCAATTGCATGAGTTGACATAATCCATGTTATCGGAACTTTTCTACAGGGCCGCACGCGCCTCCTGCGCAATTCTCTTGCTGGCGGCTGCAGGCTCGGCTGCCGAGGTAGCGCGCGGCACGCTTGCCACGCCGACGGAGGGTGAGCCACTGAGGCTGCTCACCGAGGCCGGCACTCTGTCCCTGGATCTGGACGAGGGTCTCGAAGCGACCATGCGAGACCCGCAGCTGCGCGAACGAACTTGGGAGGTCCGCGGTCGGCGTGCAGAGGACGGCCAGTTCCTGGTCGAGAGAATCTTCACGGTGAAGGATGGCGTCTTGCACCGAGTGACGTACTACTGCGTCATCTGCCACATAACCACGCACGAACCCGGCCTGTGCATGTGCTGCCAAGGGGACACGGATCTTCGCGAACTGCCCGGGGAGTGAAAGCGGGGACCTGCGCTATTCTGGCCGGGATGGTCCAAAGCCAGACCTGTTCCGCCCAGGCGTCATCGATCGATGGCCTCAGCGTCATTCGCCTACGGGGGCCCGGCGAGACCTGTGCCTCGCTCTTGCCCGGTTTGGGATGCAACGTCTTCGAACTCACTGTGAACGGGAAGAATGCGATCTGGTTCCCGTATCCATCTCCCGGCGAGTTCGCTGTCGACTCCGCGCCCGAGTTCTGCGGTACGCCCTTTCTGGCCCCTTGGGCCAACCGCTTGGACGAGCACTCCTTCTACGCTAACGGAACCCGGTTTGAGCTCGACCGGGGCCTTGGGAATTACCTCACAGACGACTTTGGGCAGCCGATCCACGGCCTTCTCTGGAGGTGCCCGCACTGGAGCGTTGAGCGGTTGGATGCCACCGACAGCACGGCCATTGCCCAGACGCGTCTCGAGTTCGGCGCGCACGCGGATCTCATGGCGCAGTTCCCATTCGAGCACCGCATCGATCTCAGCTTCCGCCTTGGCGCACGACGGCTGGAGGTGCGCACCGCGATCCGCAACACCGGCCGCTCGCCAATGCCCGTGTCGGTTGGCTTCCATCCATACTTTCGGCTGCACGACAGTGCGCGGGACAGCTGGCGGGTGTGCTTGGCCGCGAATTCGGTCTGGAACCTCGACGCGCGCTTCATCCCGACCGGAGAGCGCACTCCGATCGGCGAGGTTTTCGCGAATCCGTCGGCGCTGCGGTTGAGCGGCGAAGCGCTGGACCACGTCTTTGGCGACCTGCGGTCCGGCTCAACAGGGACCGCCCGCTTCAGCGTTGCGGGGCACCGGGAGCGCTTGGAGGTCGTCTACGGCACAGGCTATCCGGCGGCTGTCGTGTATGCCCCTCAGGGCCATGGCCGCGAATTCATCTGCTTCGAGCCGATGTCCGGCATCACAAACGCCTTCAACCTGGCGCACAATGGTAAGTTTGCGCACCTCCCAGTGATTGCCCCGGGCGAGTCTTGGCGCGGAGTCTTTTCTGTGCTGGTCTCCGGCTTCTGAGTCCTCCCACACAGCAGCGCAACGACGGCGGCAGCCAAGAAGAGCGGAAGCCCGCTGGGTCAGAATTCGAGCTGGAGCGTGAATCGGAACGCCCTGCCGTCGTTGAGCGTGTTGGTTATCGCCCCGAAGGTGCGCGAGGCGAGATTGATGTCGGGCTCCTCGAACTGCGGATGGTTCAGGAAGTTCAGCGACTCTGCCCGCACCAGGACCGAGCGGTCGCCGGAGATGGCCATGCGCTTGGACAGGGCCATGTTTATATTCCAGACACTGTCCTTGCGGAGTGTATTGCGGCCCAAGTTGCCGGCTGGGTCCGTGGGCCCGATGAAGGCAAACGCACTTCGCGGCAGGGCCTCGCGCGATGTGTCGGGATGGTTTATCGTGTGGCCGAGAATGGAGGTGTCCACCAAGTTTGGCCGGTCGCTGCCAGCTCCGTCCACGTTCCCCACTCCGGGCGAGTCGGAGCCCGAGCGCACGCTGAATGGCGTACCCGCCTTCCAGAGAATAACCGAGCTGCTCTGCCAACCACCCAGCAGCATGCGCAGATGCCTAGGCCAGCGACTTCCCATCCGGACGCTGTAGCTCAGCCTGGCGAGGTACGAGTGCGGCTGGTCGAACTGGCTCGGACCCTTCATGAGCCCCCACACGTCGAACTCGCTGGGACTTCGCGCCCGCCGCCCGTCCCTGCCCGTCGCCGTGTTCGTGTAGTCGGAGGCCAGATCGATGGCCTTGCTCCACCAATAGGCGGTCTCGAGCGAGAGCCCCGCCCACTCCGGAACGCGCAAGGTGACCTTTGCGGCGTCAAAGTAGCCGATCGACCCGTTCACTGTGTGCAGGACGTCAAAGTAGCGCTCGTCCGGGCGGCGCCGATTGATCGTGCGGGTGGTCTGAGGGATTCCCGCCACGGGCTGGGCCCGGTTTGTGTACCGCTGGTTCAGCAGGCGGTGCGAGCGGCTGCCGACATAGCCCAACTCGACCGTCCAATCGCGGCGCGGCTGCAGAGCCCACGAGAAATTGTACTGGTGGGAATACGGGGTTGAGAGTTCATCGTCGAGCCGGTAGTGCAAGCTGCGAGCGGTCGGATCCAGGTCGGACTGGGTGAAGTCCCTGAGCGGGTCCAAGAGATCCGGAGCGTTGACGACGACCTGCAGCACGCCCGGGGTGTTGAAGCGTGCCTGCATGAAGGTCGCGTTGAAGATCTGGCCGTAGTGGATTCCGTAGGCCGCCCGTATGACGCCAAAGGCCCCAGGTGCGCGATAGGCCAGACCAACCGACGGGGCCAGATTGTTCCTGTCCGCGTCGTACCCGATCGCAGTCAGCCGATCAACCTCGTATGGCCTACCAACCGGTTCGAACCGCAGCCCCAGATCGACGGTCAGGTCCGGGCGCACTTGCCATGTGTCGTGGGCATAGAGGACTGACTGCCAGTTGCGGAACCCGCGGTGGGCGTTCCCGACCGCGAATCGGAACGAGCTGGGAGTCCCCTCCAGCAGATTCTCAACTGCATTGCGGCCAAAATCCGCGCGAAAGCTGAATGTGCCTCGGTGATCGGCGCTCTCGAATCCGTTGACCTGCTTGCGGGATACCTCTCCTCCGACCGTGACGTTGTGACGCCCTAAAATGCGCGCGAATCGGGCACCGTGCCGGAAGACATTCTGCGCCCGGTCGATGGGCATGCTGCTACTCGGGCCTATCGACTGCAAGATGCGGCTGAAGAGGTAGAAGGGCCCCAGTGAGGTTTCCTCCGGCACCAGCAGCGATCCCGTGCGATCGAACGCGGTAGAAACGTCCAGCGTGGACCCGGAGCCCCAGGACCGGCTCCAAGTCAGCGCCGCACCGTGATTCTTGGTGGTGGTGTCGGGGTTCTGGCCGCCCACCAGCTGGAAGGCCTCGACATGTTGAAGTGTTACATTATATTTTGCCGTCAACCGCCCGTTTCCTAAGGAATTGTCCAGCACTGCGCTGGCACGGTCATTGTGAATTTTCTGGGGAGCGTTGGTGTTCAAAGCCCGGGCGTTGATGTCGGTTCGGTTCGGGAGTTCGCGCGGGTAGGCCCCCAGCACTCGTTCGGCCACTGCTCGCTTGGCAGGATCAAGGGCAGTGGGCTCGCGCTCGTCGGCAGCGGGAACCAGCACATTCCCATTGACCTGTCCGAGGAGCCGGCGTTGGCTAAGTTGCAGCGATAGTGTGGAGCGGCGGGAAACAGGCAGGCCGACCCGCACTCCGTAGTCATTCGTGCGAGCTGGCAGGACGTCGCCTACCTGAAAGAACGATCGTGCCGCCAAGGCGCTGTTCTGGTGCCCCCAGTACAGCTGGCCATGGACCCCTGCCCCTGGTTGGGGCGGCACGTGCAGACCCGGCTGCGGCGAACCCCCATACTCTAGGCCGAAGAAGGACTGCTCGGGCTTGAACGCGTCGATGATCGTGGCAGTTGCACCCATCCTGCGCAGCAGTTCCTTCAGTACGTTGTTGTCGATAAGCGTGAGCCGCACATTCTCGTTCCGCCGGCCTTCGCCACCTTCGGAGTCCACCTCCCCGAGCAGGTTGAGCCGCGTCCTCTCGCCGGAATCCCCCAAAGTGTCAGGAGTGCCCTGCTCATCCCCTACAGGGCGCGGCAAGCCGGACTCGGAATCCTGATCGGTCGGCGCAGCCTGCGCTGACACCGGATCCGTTCCGCCGGGCGCGGCCGACAACACCGCGACCGACACGAAGGCGACAAGGATTATTCTGGACCGACAGGCCATTTCGCCCAGACGCCATTCTATCGCCCCCCTCTGTCGCATTGGTGGGAAAGGCACGGTCTCAGTCACGTGCGTAACCGTTTTGGCCCAACGTCCTTCCCTGCCCGTCCAAAAAGCTGGGCCGCGACGCTCGGGGCGCCGGCCCGAGAATTCCTGAATTGATGTGCGGCAGGCCCGGCAAGCCGTTCCCCCATGCTCCCTGGTTGCATCCGAGAGTCCACTTCGCCCGTTCCGCGGGTTCACAGGGCGTTGGCCCGGCGGAGCACCTCTTCCAGAACGTGCAGGACGATTCCGAAGCTGGCCGCGGAGAGCCGGTCGATGGAGTCCTCTGTCGTGTGCCAGTAGGAGTTTCCGGGACCGTAGTCGAAGTCGATCAGATTCAACGAGGGAATCCCTGCCTCGAGGAACGGAAGATGGTCGTCCTCCACATATCCGATCTCGTCGGAGAAGGAGTATTGGTAGCCCAGACTGCGGGCGATTCCCCAGACCTCCCGGCGCACGCGCGCATCGGAATACCCCTCTCGGAGGATGTTTAGGGACGCGTCCCCGATCATGTCCACATTGATCAGCATCCGGATCCGCGCTGCCGTTCCGTCGGCCTTCCAAGCACGGGCAAGCCTTCGGCTGCCATATGTGTGATCCCCTTCGCGCCACTCCAGGACACTCTCCTCACCGTCGAAGAAGACGATCCAAACGGGCAAACGGATGGCCGAGTGCCTGGCAATCCGTTCCGCCAGCACCATCAGCAGGGCGGCTGACGAACCGCCGTCGTTCGCGCCGACGAAGCCGGGCAGAGCCTTCGTGTCGTAGTGGCCCGACAGGACGATCACCCCTTCGGCCCCAAGAGGCCCAAACTTCGCAACGATGTTGCGCATCGGAATGTCGCCTAGGGGCGTCGAGGCCGTGAACTCGTCAACGCTCACATCGCAAGGCAGGGCCCTCACGGATCTCGCGATCAGGTCCGCCTGCATTCGCAATGCTGCGGACCCAGCCGGGCGCTCACCCAACGCGACGAACCGGCGCGTCCAATCAAGCGCCCTCTGCCCGGATCGCAGGTATTCTTGCGGTGGCCGCTCAAGGCTAGTTTGCTGGCCTCCACCGGACGCCCAACTAGCGGTACTTGCAAGAATCAGCGCCTGGCAGGTGAGCCGCCGGAGCCAAAGCACGCCGACTCTCGCACGCTCCGGCGGGCAGCGGCACGGCGGAATACTGGCGGGGCTCATCCGGAAGCCCACCAAGCCGTCGAGAACCTCTCCATGCCAAGCCGCAAGACAGTATCGTGCTGCCCCGCCCCCGTGGGACTCATTCTGTGCGGAACCGACTGACCGATGGCCTTGCGGCGCCTCGCGCCGCAAGGCGGGAACAATCCGGATTGCATGTGTTTTCCTGCGACCGCTGAACCCGTCAAATGAGCTAATATACGGCTGGGCATGCTGGGTCTTCCTCGAGATCAGTCAATGCGACGGCCATCGCAGAGGGCCGCCAAGAACGGCCTGGGGCAGCGGCTCCGAGATCAGCGGCAAGAGTCGAACACCACGATTGCCGAGGTTGCGGACCAGACCAAGATTCACGAACAGATGCTCCGAGCCCTCGAGAATGAAGATACCAGCCCGTTCCCGAGCGCGTTCTTCGCACTGAGCTTCCTGCGCCAGTACGCTGCGGCGATAGGCTTCTCGCCCGGCGAGACCGCCGAGCTTGAGAACGAGATGAAGGCTGTGCTCGAGGCTCCGCAAGCATGGCGGGACCGCGAGCAGCCCAGCGTGCACGAACGTCCCCAAGGGGCCGCAAGACTGGCAGTCGGGAAGCTACGACGCCGCGGGTCGGCATTTCGCAAGAGAAACGGCCAAGTATTGGCAGCACTGGGCCTGACAGTCGCGGGCTCGGTCGGCTGGTGGCTGATGAGCGAGAACCACCGTGAGGAAGAATCGGTTGCACCGCCGGAGATCTCCGTTGCGTCGGAAGCGACGGCGCAGGAGCCTGGTGACGCGCCCGCACTGCAGGCCGGGGCTGTCACTACACTTCCGGAACAGCCGGAAGGGCTTGCGTCCGAGTCGCGTGCGCCCCAGACCCCCGTCGTGACGCCAAACTGGGGATCTGGTCGGCTCGCACGGGTTCTTGTCGGCGCAGCCGCCCCGGTGTGGGTTCGCTGGAAGGTCGATTCCGCAGCGCCCAGATCGACGATGGTGCAGCCCGGCAGCCCAATCCGTTTCCACGTGGCCGAGGCAGCGTACCTCACGACTGGCAACGTGGGAAACACGAACATCGAAATTGACGGTGTGCGCCAAAACCTCGAGGAGACCGCTTCCGTGCGCCACTACCGAATCACCGGCCAAGGGATCATTGGCATTCCTCCGAATAGCTTTTGACGGCCCGGCTCCCGAATCGTGGCTAGGCGAGTGGCAAGTTGGCGCCGCGCCGCACGGGCTCTCGCCGCGGGCAGAGAGCGGAGGTCCGCTAGGATACGCAGTACAATCGGCCTAGGCTAGGACCGTCGCATGCCCGGTCTGCCCCCGCAATGCAGCATTCCACCCGAAGAAACTTCGCCACGCGCCTGATTGCCGGAACCGGACTCGCCGCTGCCCCAGCTGTCCCAGCTTCGCCAGTGGACGGAGATCCGCTGGTCCGCAAGGTGGAAGTCATCCCGGTCGGCATTCCCTTCCGGTCAACCTTCCGGATCGGTGTCGGAACTGTAGCCGGGGAGGGCGATCTCGGGCGATACGTCCTAGTACGGGCCGAAACCGGGGACGGGAACGTGGGCTGGGGCATGACCAACACCATCCCGGCGTGGTCATACGAGACGGTCGAGTCCGTGGTCGGGACGCTCCGAAATCACCTCGCGCCTCTCGCGATCGGCAACAGCCCGTTTGCGTGGAATGCCGTCAAGCGCCGCATGGACCAGACAGTGCGCCCTGCGGTCAGCAATGGCGCGCCATTCGCTAAGAGCGCCCTAGAGATGGCGCTCATGGATCTGGCCGGCCAAGTCGCCGGAGTCCCGCTGCATCGCCTGCTCGGCGGTAAACTGCGGGACACCGTAGAGCTCTGTTACGCCGTCAGCATCGATTCGCCCGAGGCCATGGCCGAAGAGGTGCGCCGTTGGCCAAGTTGCCGGTGCTTCAAGGTCAAGGTCAGTGGCGACGCGAAGCTGGATACACAGCGGCTAGAGTCGATCCTGAAGGCTAGGCCTGACATCGACGTTTGGCTGGATGCAAATCAGTCCTACCAGCCGATCCACTTGGAGCGCTTCCTATCCGCGATCCGGGATTTGCCCGGCATCCGGTGCTTCGAGCAGCCGGTTCGCAGCGAGGACTGGATGGGCCTGCGGCGTGCGAAGGAGCGGAGCCCTTACCCTATAGCCATCGACGAAGGCTGCTTCTCATCCTTCGACGTGGCCAGAGTCGCGGAGATGCGGGCTGCGGACCTCGTCGTGCTCAAGGTGTCTAAGAGCGGAGGAGTGACCAACTGCGCGAAGAGCGCGGTTGTCTCGGAGGCTCACGGCCTTGGCCTGCTGGGCAGCGGGCTCACCGATGCGGGAATCAGCCTGATCGCGTCAATCCACCTGTACTCGACCCTCGACCTGCTCCTCCCTCCCGAGCTGAACGGGCCGCAATTTCTCGGGGATCTGTTCGCGGACGGGATCGAGATAGACGGAGTGAGCGTCAAGGTTCCGGACGGCCCCGGCTTGGGGATTCGCATCCCCGAAGAACGCGTCCGCGACTCCATGCTCGCGACTGCCTAGTCCGGGCAACTGGCCCATCTGCTGCCGTTCAATGGTCGCGGGCCAAGGTCGGACCGTCGCCGACATTCACCATCACACACTCGACGCGGCCATCGACCGTCACGCGGCTGCTGAACTCCCGGATGCCGACAGATTCGGCGCCCTGGTTCTGCGCATCCAACATCCAGTTGTGCCACATCTGGTTGTGCAAGGCCATCAGGCCATTGAGGAGCAGTCCTGCAGATTCGGACTGCACGGCCGAGGGCTGGGCATTCCTCACCACCACGCTCCTCCCGCAATGTCCATCTCGTGATATCCGCCCGCACCGACGCCAACTCTCTTGCTCTACGCGGACGGCGTCGGCGCCGTCCCTACTCTGGCAGGTCGGTGCCTTTCGTCTCGGGGCCCGCGGCGATGACCGCAGCACCCAGAAGGAAGAGGAGGCTGAGCAGAGATGCGGAACCCCGGAGCGTCATGCCACCGTGCCTCTGCAGCCAGCCAGACAGGAAGAGAACGGGCGCGGCGACGATCCGGGCGAAATTGAAGCAGAGTCCGGCCCCCGTGCTCCGCACCCTCGTTGGAAACAGTTCCGGGAAGTAGACCGCGTATCCGGCGTGCATGCCGAGGGTGAAGAACCCGAACACCGGCAGCGCGATCAGCACCGCAATTGGCGCGGAGACCCACTGGAACAATGCGAGTGCCGTCGCGAGGCCGACCAGATGATACAGCACGAATGCCCGGCGGCGACCGATGCCCTCCGCAAACGCGCCAAAAGCCAGCAGGCCGGCGCCCCCTCCGGTAGATGCCAGCAGCATGCCCAGCATCTCCCACCGCTTCAGGCGGGCGAAGAGATCGCCCGACGTGGCTCCGCCGACCGATCCAGCAGGTGCTTGGGCGGCGATCTGCTTCTCCATCTCGGCCCTGAGAAGATCCTTGCCGTAGATGTGGACGCCCCAGAACGTCGCGAGCCCGATGGCGGCGAGCGAGATTCCCACGAGCGTCCGTCGTCGCAAGGCCGGCCGGAACAGCTCGAGCGCCCGCCCTGCCCGCTCCTTCCCGGACAGCCGGGACCTGCTCCACGCCTCAGTCTCGACGCGGAGCTTCCAGCGGATTACCAGGATCAGCAGCGCCGGGAGCGCACCCGCCGCGAAGCCAACACGCCAACTGGCCACCGTACCCAATCCGGCGAAGTGGATCTCGAACTCCCGCCCGGCCACGATGTAGGCACCGACGGCCACAGCGAGCCACGTGCCGAACACGCTGGAAGCGTGGAAGATCGCCAGCGACCAAGCGCGGGCTCTCTTCGGGAACACTTCCGCCACCAGCGAGGCCGCGACCGCCCATTCTCCCCCGACTCCCATCGCGACCAAGAACCGGAAGCTCACCAAGTGCCACCATTCGGTCGAGAAGGCCGAGACGAAGGTGAACGCCGAATAAGTCGCAATCGTCAGGATCAGCGCCTTGACCCGCCCAATTCGATCGCCCAAGATCCCGAACGCCACGCCGCCGGCCGCTCCGCCCAAGAGGAACGCTCCGAAAGCGATGTTGTTGAAGTAGGCCAGCCTTCCTGCCCGCTCAGAGGAGTCGAGACCATCCATTCCAGGCAGCAGGTCGGGCATGGCCTCGTTCATGCTCGATACGTAGACTTGGCCTTCGAACGTATCGAAGATCCATCCGAGCGAGGCGATCACCAGCACCGTCCATTGGTGCCGGGTAATCCCGTGGTACCAAGGTTGGCTGCTGTGCCCTTCAGCGCCCATGGATCCCGCCGCCCCATACTGTACTAGGCAATATGCAAGCGGCCGGGAAATCCGTATCGATTCGGCGTGCCGCCGAAATCCGCCGGCTCAATGCACTCAGTCAGACGCAGCTCATTGAGCGCGCCCGGCCGCACCTGCGCGCCGTCGCTGACATTGATGAGCTTCACTTGCACTTCGCCGAGTCCATCGCCGCAGTAGTACGCCGTGGCGCCGAGGCCGGTGGTCACCTGGCCCTGATCCTCCCGTGGGGACCCGTAGGACAGTACCGTGTTCTCGGTGAAATCCTCACTCGAGAGGACCTCTCGCTAGGGGATGCCACTTTGTTCTTCATGGATGAGTATGCCGACTCCTCAGGTGCAGCCGTTCCGCCCAGCCACCCGCTCAGCTTTCGCGGCGCGGCCATGGACTGGCTCGGCTCGCTCGCACCACGGCTGCGCCCCCAGCTAGGGAACGTGCTGTTCCCGGACGGCACGAACTTGGAAGAGATCGACCGGCGCATGGCACAAGTTGGAGGAGTCGACACGTGCTTCGGCGGCGTCGGAATCCACGGCCACATCGCTTTCAACGAGCCAGAGCCCGGCGTCTCGGAGTCCGTGACCCGCCGCGTCGCGCTGAACGAGGTCACGCGCACGATCAACGCGATCCGGGCCGGCGTTGGCGGAGACCTGGAGAACTTCCCGCACGAGGCTTGGACACTCGGAATGAGGCAGTGCATGTCGGCGCGGCGGGTCCGGCTGTACTGCAGGAGCGACTTGGGCCTCGACTGGGCCAAGACCGTCCTGCGACTGGCTGCCCTCGGTTCGCCCGGTGACGACTATCCGGTCACTTGGGCACGGCAGCACCCTGACTACAAGGTCACGACCACCCGCGAGAACCTCGATGCTCCCGCCGTGACGCTGCCATAGGCGAGCAGGTTCAATCGCGGCGCACGAACGCCTTGCCTACGAGAGGATTTGGTCCACGGGCTGTCCGTGGTCTGTGATCGGCACGGGGCGGTTGTTGGCGTAGAGATTCTTCGCCGGGTCGATACCCATCGCAGCGAATATCGTGGCGAAGTAGTCCGGCACGCTGGTCTGCCGGTCGACGATCTTGTCGCCGACCTCGTCGGTAGTTCCGACCACCACCCCACCCCGCACGGCACCGCCGGCGAATAGCGTGCTGAAGGCATGGGCCTGATGGCCCCTGCCTCCGTAGGCGTCGAATTCGGCGGGCCGGCCAAATTCGGTGGAGACAACGATCAGGGTGCGGTCGAAGAGGCCGTGCTGCCGGAGATCGTCCAGCAGGGTCGACAGCGCGCGGTCGAGATCTTGGATCAGCAGGTGCTGCTTCAGAATACCGTCCTGGTGCACGTCCCAACCTGTCCCGTTGAGGAAGTTGAGGTTGAACGAGACCTCGACGAAGCGCACTCCGGCCTGGATGAGGCGCCTGGCCAGCAGGCAGCGCTGGCCGAAGTCGCTGCCGTACGATTCCCGGAGACTCGACCGCTCCCGGTTCAGACGAAACACGTCCATGAACCGCTTCCCGGCCATGCGGAAGCCTTGCTCGCTAACCTCTGCCTTTGTCCGGACAAGAGCGTCGTCATCGTTCCGGGCCAGATAGTCGGCGCGCAGCCGTCCGAGGAGGAGTTCCCTCCTTTTTTGCCGCTGGCTGCCGACGTCAGGTGCCGGGCTGAGTCCGGTAGGGCCGGTCTCGATCTGAGTCAGGTAGACGTATCCGCAGCGCGCCCCAAGGAAACCGGGATCGCGCATGATGTTGGGGTAGCCCATCACGACGTACGCGGGGACGTCATCGGACTTGCTCCCGAGCTCATGCGACACGAGCGACCCGACCGACGGATAGATGATGGTGCCACTCGGCTTGCGGCCGGTGTGCATGAGGTTCGATGCCGCGCCGTGCTGGCTGTTCAAGTCATGGCTGACCGTGCGCAGTAGCGCGCAGCGGTCCATGCGGGCTGCGAGGCCCGGCAAGTGCTCACAGACCTGGATGTCCCGGGCAGCAGTCGGAATCGCGTCATAGTACGAGCCGGGCGTGTCCTTGCCGTCGCCTCTCCTCTTGGGATCGAAGGTGTCGATGTGGCCGGCACCGCCTCCGAGCCAGACATAGATGCACGCGTCGGCCCTGCCCTGCACGGGCTCGAGGATCTCGCGGGGCTCGGAAACGGCAAGCTGGGATCCGGCCAAGCCGAACAGGCCCCCCCTGCAGACGTCGCGCCTTGTCGGTTGCATTGTGCATTCCTCCGGTTACGGAATGATGGAGAACTCCGGCGTGTTGACCAGCGCCCAGACCATGTCCTCGAACCGTTCGCGGAACTCGGTCGTCAGGAGGGCTGTCGGGGGGTCCCCCATCCGGACCTTCCGCTCCTCGTCCATGCGAATGCGGCTGCTCTCGGGATCGAAGTGATTCCCCCAAGAAACTCTGCGGTCAGTCTTGCTGTCCGTGCCGGAATCGAGGTGGTCGCCTTCGGGGGCCACCACTCGGTCCTCGAAGTGCGGGCCCAGGAGGTCGATCATGGCCTCCCTCTCCGCCGGACCGGGCAGGCGCGTCAGGCATCTTAGGAAGGCCTCGTCCACCATCGCTTCGAGCGGAAGGTCATGAAGCGCGAGGCGGGTGAAGAAGCTGTCGTCGGACAGTCTGGTGACCCGGACCCCCGTGGAGCCGTTCGCCAGGGCGAGCGACTGCATGGGGGAAGGTGAATCGTCCCGTGCAGACGCCGGGCTCTGGCGCGACTGCCGCCAACCGTACGCCGACAGCATGTCAACGATCGCCTGGGCGCGCGGCAGCGCTAGGCTCGGGCGGTCGCGCTCGTTGGACAGGGCCGTCATCTCCCATGCCCTCCGGGGAGTGCCCATGTTGAGGAACTGCCGCAAGGGACGGTTCCCGAGCGGATTCAGGTTGAGCTCCTCCGAGTCGAGCCCTTTTCCTGCCACGGCATGCAGCGAGTCCACCAACTGCTCCGCCGACATCTGCCGCCGCATGGGACCGGCGAACAGCCTTCCCTCGTGGCTTGAAGCCCCCGGGGCAACAGTGACAGGACGCCGCTGGTAGGAGTGCGAGCGGAGGATCATGCCGCTGAGGTGCTTGAGGTCGTAGCCGCACAGGACGAACTCCCGCGCGAGATAGTCCAGCAGGTCCGGATTGGAAGGCTCCGCATCCGCCCAGTCGTCGAGCGGTTCGACGATGCCACGGCCCATGAACCGGGCCCAGACACGGTTTGAGACCACCCTTGCGAAGCGCTGGTTGGCCGGATGGACCATCATCGAGGCCAGCAGGTGACGGGCCTCGACGGAGGTGTTTCGTGGCGTGTCGGCAACGGCTCCGGAGACGCCGATCCCTCCAAACGGCCAGTGCGGGTCAATTGATGCCCCGGGCTTCAACGTGATCTCAACGTAAGGCTGCCGACCGCCCTCGCGCACCGGCACGGTGCTCGATTCGGGAAGCACCAGTGCATCGCCCTCGAGCATGGCGGCCATGCCGAACAGGTCTTTCTGGCGGAACGGATGGAAGGGGGCGTCGTGGCAGCGTGCGCAGGACAGCTTGTTCGCTAGGAACGCCTGGGAGAGGATGTCGGCCTTGGCCGCCATCGGGGCATCATTCAGGCTGGCCATGCCGAAACCGGACGGGGCTCCCTGGTACAAGCTTCCTTCCATCTCGATTAGCTCGACGACGACCCGGTCGAACGGATAGCCGTCCGCGAAGGCTTGGTGAAGGTACCAGCGGAAGGGTCCCGTGTTGTTTAGATCAGGCTTGAGGATCCCGGGGTTCTCGGCTAGGACATCCTGCCAGTACGGGACCCAAGAGTCGGCCCAGTCGGGGCTGTCCAGAAAGCGTTCGATCGCGAGGGTCCGCCGCGTCTCATCGGGCTGGGCCAGGTACCACCGCACCAGCTCAGCGGACGGCACGACGCCCGTGGTGTCAAGCGCGAGCCGCCGCAGAAATTCCAGGTCGGCCACAAGCGGGTTGGGCTTCAGCGATGCCTTTGCCAAGCCGGCGTTGACGAAGCGATCTACGTCATTCCGGACCCAGTCGCCGTTGCCGCCCTTCGGCACACGCGGACCGGGTCTCGACTGCATCCAGGCCCGGATGCTCCGATGGCGTTCCGCCCAAGCCTCCTCCACTGCGTCATCAGAAGCCCTCCTGCGGGCTACGTCGTCGCGATAGTGCCGCAGAGCAGACGAGGCCGCGAATTCCTGCCAGTCGGCATCTGTGAGCAGGGGCGCTTCGGCTCCGCCGATCACCCGGTCGATCTCTCCCGGGCGCGCCATGCTGACCGACAGTTCCCCTGGGAATGGGGCGAGGCCATTGCCGCCGACCACAGCGATCAGTCGGAAGCGATGCTCCCCTGCGTCAAGATAGACGGTCCCAACAACATCCTGGTGGGCCGGAGGAGCGGCCCGAATGACTCCGTTGGACTCTGAGTGCTCGGGCAACGCATCGTGCGACGCGGTGTTCCTTGTCTGGGCCTGGGTTTGAAGCAGCGGCTTGCCGTCCAGGAGGAATACGGCAAGCCCTTTTGATCGAAGCCGGAACTGGTATTCGCCACGGTCCAAGGTCTTCACCATGGTCGCTTCGAGCGAGAACGGAGTGGAGCGGTCCAAAGCGAGAGCGTTTCGGCTGAACTTGGCCGGAATGCGTACGAAAGCGAAGCCGCGTTCCAAGTACACGGTTGTGGGCTCGCCCAGCGGGTCAAGCCACGATTCCTCAGCGAGGTCTTCGAACACCCTCACCGTCACGGGCAGGTCGGTCGCGCCAACCGTCGCTGCCAGAGCCATCCCGAGCAAGAGCGCCGAGAGCAGGTGCGGTGCGGGGCGCGCTTCCGTCGAGAGACCCTTTATTCGTGGTCCGTTTACCTCGCCTGTGCGTAGCACGACGCCATTATATGACGAGATGCCGAGACTGAGTGCCATTCTTGGCCTTCCCTGGCGAGGAACCGCTTGCAGTTTGGGGTATTCCCGAGAGCGATCGCGAGTTGTCGACGCAGATTCGGAGCGGTCGGCACCGACCCCGGCCCATCACATGAGGTGGAGTGCGGTCCGGTCCGTTTCCGTGGAGTCTCTGGCCGTGGCGGGGTTGGCGTGGCCCCTCCAGCGGCTGATTGTGACAATGTCCACGCCTGCGTGCAGGAAGCGAGCCGCGGCGCTACGCCTCAGTTTGTGGAGATGGGCACACTTGGGGCCTAAGGTCTGTACGGAGTGTGCGGCGGTGCGCAAGGACGTGCACACGATGAAGCGCGCTCCGAATCGGTTCGGAGGATGTCCGCGGCGGCTGCGGACCAGCGGCTGGCGATCCGCATGATCAACCCCGCTGGTTTGCGGCAGGTCAACCGGGGCCACTCAGTTTCCTGCCATGTGGCCGCAACTGCACATCGATGCCCCTGCAAGCCCGGTTCCTTCCCTGAACGGACGGCCGATCTCGGGCAATTCCTCGTCCGCACCCTACCGCAACGACCGAGCGGGCTGAGCCAGCACCCAGCAACATCCGCAGCAGCAAGCTCTGCTCTTGAGAGACCACCATGCCCGCATCCGTCCGCAAGCGTTCCACGGTCTGAAGGCACAGCTCCCGGCACACCCCATCTCATTTCGAACGGCTGGATAGCATGAAGCTTCACTGATCTCAAGCCATGCTGTGATCTACGCCATGGTTCGAATGTTATCGACGGGTACTTCCCATTCAGGATGGGAACCGGAACGCCGCATCCTGCGCCAGCACCGGATGCCGCACTGGCCCGGGCCGGCAGACCGCGCCTCGACCGGGCAGAGGGCTAGTACGCCAATCCCCTCTGCTGGGTCTCAGCCCATTGGCTCCTCTTTGCCTGGGCTTGCCCTGCCGAGAACGAGTCCTCTCACCGACCGCATCCGCAGGACAGTGCGGGCAGCGTGCGGTGCCCGCGACCGGCGAATGGACTCTCGAGCGCCGATCGTCTAAAATTGACTGGAGCGATGCTGATCCCAGCGCCGTTCGTAACGTTCCTAGCCAAGGAGATCACGAAGCGCCTCGCAGCGCGTTCGTGCTCCATCCGCCACAAAGACCAAGTCGCTCTGCACTTCGAGGAACTGGTCTTGGACGAACTCAGCCTCGAAGACGAGATTAACGCGGAGGCGCGGGCCCTTCTGTCCCAGTACAGCGAGTACATGCGCCACCAAGACGTCTCGTACCAAGACATGTTCAATCGGGTCAAGCGAAAGATCCTAGCGGAGCGCAACGTGATTTCCGCGGCCGGAGGCCGAGGCTCGCGCGAGGCAAAGCTCTCGAGGGACAAGATCTTGGAAATCTCCCACAAGATGGCCTCCCGGCTACCGCGAATACCGGGGACAAGGCTCAACCGCGGCTGGAACGACACCAGGCTCGAAATCCAGCGCCACCTGACCGACATCTTGATGCTGGAAGCCCGCAGCGACCGCTTGGCCAAAGAGAAGATCACGTCTCAGAAACGCGAGATCCCCGAGGGCAGCGAGGAATGGCAGGCGCTGCACCGCACGTACTACGAGGACGAGCTCAAGAAGTACGGAGTCCACCTGCAGCGAGAGATCCGGGAGCCGGCAAACTAGCCAACGGACCGGAGGGCACCAATTCGGGCGCCCTGACGACTTGCACCGAGACCAACGCCATCCATGCCGCGCCCCCTACTCGTGATGAAGTTCGGCGGCACGAGCGTCGGCTCTGCCGGCGCCATCCGGGGGGCGGCAGAGTTGGTCGCGCGGCGCGCGGGTACCCATCGGCTCGCCGTGGTCGTCTCGGCAATGTCCCGGGTCACCGACCTGATCCTGTCCACCCTTGAAGCGGCCGAACGCGGCAACGTCGCCGAGGTCGAGGAAGGCATTGGGCGACTGCGAAGCACGCACGAAACGGCATGTCGAGCACTCGTGCCGCCCGGTCGGGCGACGAGGGTGCTGGCGCAAATCGAAGGCATCCTGGACCGACTCGCCCGCGTCGCGCGCGGTATGCTCCTGCTGCGGGAGCGTCCGCCTCGGGCGGTGGACGACGCTGCACCGACCGGGGAACGGCTATCGGCGCTTCTGCTGGCCGAGACCCTCCGGGAGTCAGGCATTCCCGCCGCGAACGTGGCAGGATCAGCCCTGATCGTCACAGACGCGACGGCAGGCGGCGCCAAGCCCTTCTTGGAGGAGACAGCGGAGAACTGCGGCGCCGTGCTAGGACCACTGCTGACCGAAGGGTCCGTGCCTGTGATCACCGGATACGGTGCCGCGGCCCGCGATGGCACGCCGACGACGCTTGGACGCGGCGGATCGGACTTCTCAGCGGCAATAATCGCCGCTTCGCTGCAGGCCGACGAGCTCTGGATCTGGACGGATGTGGACGGGATCCTAAGCTGCGACCCTAGGATCGCTCCTGAGGCGCGCCTGCTCCGCGAGGTCACCTACAACGAGGCTGCGGAACTCGCCTACAACGGCGCCAAGGTCTTGCACCCGCGAACGTTGGCACCCTTGGCCGACCGTCGCATTCCAGTGCGCATCCGCAACAGCTTTCGGCCCGCCGGGCCCGGAACCCGCATCACGGGCCGCCACACAGAAAGACCCGGAGTGCGCGCCATCACGTCCCTGTCACAGGTCGCGCTGGTCTCGATCGAGGCAACCGGCCTTTCGCTGTCCGGAGCTCAGCTCATGGCCCGCGCCCTAGCCGTCGCTGCACGGGCGCAGGTCGAGGTGCTTCTCATGACCCGCTCCAGCTTTCGCCAGAACTTCTGCATGCTGGTGCGGAGCGGCGACGTGGAGCCCGTAGTGGCGGGCCTGCGCGAGGAACTGGCGATCGAACTCGCCCACGGGTACATGCTGCCGATCGCAGTCGACCACAGCGTGGGGCTGCTGGCGGCCGTCGGCGAAGGCATGCGCGGAACGCCAGGACTGGCCGGCCGCCTGTTTACGGCCCTCTCGGAGCGCAACGTCAACATCATCGCGATCGCCCAAGGCTCCAGCGAGCTGACGATCGCGATCGTGGTGAACGCCACCGACTTGCGCACGTCCGTGTCCGCGATTCACAGCGAGTGCGGGCTGGGCCGGCCAGCCAGTACGCCAGCGGCGCACTGACCGCCGGTCAGGAGGCCCCGGGCCACTCTACGGACCACCGGCCTGAATTGGCCGGAGTTCTGCTTGTCTTTCTGGACCCCCGGGCTGGGGCGCCCTCTGCGGGAGGACCGCGCTGCTCAAGCGGTCCGCTGGGGCACAATGGAGTCAGGACCCCCGGCCACCCTTGCGATTCGAGATTCAAGTGGCTCAGCGCTATCTGCGCGCGAAGCGCAAGGAGCGCTTTTTCTCCATCGTCACGGTTCTCTCAGTGGGCGGCGTGTGCGCGGGCGTGGCGGCGCTGGTCATCGCAATGGCGATCAGCAACGGCTTTCAGGAGAGCCTGCGGGACCACCTGATCGGTGCCAGCTCGCACATCAACCTCCTCGAGGCCCAGCCGGAATTCGGCATCGCGCAGTACGAAGAGCTGGCCGAGAGAACCTCCGCGATCGAGCACGTGACCGCCGTGGCACCAGCGCTCTATGGCGAGATGATGATCACGACCCCTCTGCGGGGAAAGGGCTGCTTTCTCAAGGGAGTCGACCCAGCGGCCGAGAGCCTCGTCTCCGGCCTGCTGTCCAAGGTAGTGGACGGATCCGCGGACGGCCTCACCCGATCGCAGGGAGAACTGCCCGGCATCATTCTGGGCCGGAGGCTGGCTGATGGCTTGGGGGCCCGCGTGTCGACGATCGTGACCGTAATGAACCCGCAGGGCGAGATGACTCCCCTAGGCAAGATCCCCGCCTTCAAGAGGTTTCAGGTGGTCGGCATCTTCGAGACGGGGTTCTTTGAGCTCGACAACCTCTGGAGCATTTGCCTTCTCCGTGAAGCCCAGCGCGCGCTGTCGCTCGGAAACGTGGTGAACACCCTCGAGTTCCGCCTGGACGACCTCGACGAGTCCGACGCCGTCGCCACCGCGATTCAGCGGGAGGCAGGCGAGGGTTTCGTGACGAGCACTTGGATGGAGCGCAACCGAGTCCTGTTCAACGCACTTGAGACCGAGAAGCTGGCCACCGCCCTGATCATCAGCATGATCATGCTGGTCGCCGCCCTGAACATCCTGATTTCGCTGGTGATGATGGTCGTCGAGAAGACGAAGGATATCGCCATCCTGAAGTCGATCGGGGCCAATCGCGCCCAGATACGGCGAATCTTCATGTGGCAAGGCCTAGCAATCGGTGCCGTCGGAACGCTGGCCGGCCTGGGACTGGGGCATCTGGCGTGCTGGCTTTGCGATCGTTACAGACTCATTCCGCTCGATTCCGAAGTTTACGGACTGGCTTACGTCCCATTCGCGCCACAACCGCTGGACGGCCTCTACGTGGCCTTGGCCGCGATCCTGATCAGCTTTGCGATCACGCTATACCCGTCGGACAGCGCGGCCCGCGTCGACCCTGCGGAAGTCCTGCGCTACGAGTGAGCGGCGGCCCGGTCTCTCGGGCCGCTGCCCATGTCCGTTTCCAGTGTCTCGGCGAATCCCCCCGCGAAGCCCGCCGCAAGTCACTCCGTACGGAACGGCCCCAATGGCGGAAGCGTCAGCTCAGGGAAACCCGCGCCGAAATCCCCCTCGTAGAGCTTCGCCGCGTCGTCGGCATACCCGGACTCCGGCAGGTACTCCATTTCGGGGACCATTCTCTCCGGCTGGTCCTCGCCAGCGATCCGCACCCTCTGGTGCGCCTTCAGGCCCGTCCCGGCCGGGATCAGCCGCCCGACGATGACATTCTCCTTCAGGCCGCGCAGCTCATCGATCTTCCCGGCCACGGCGGCCTCCGTGAGCACCTTGGTCGTCGTCTCGAAAGAAGCCGCCGAGATGAACGACTCGGTCGACACCGCGGCTTTGCGGATGCCCATCAGCAGCGGGCGCCCCTCGGCCGGCCTCTTCCCGTCTTTGACTGCCTCGTCGTTCGTGCGCCGGAAACGGAATTTGTCGACCACCTCGTCCACTAGGAAATCGGTGTCCCCGACATCCTCAACCTTCACCCAGCGCATCATCTGCCTAACGATGACCTCGAGGTGCTTGTCGTTGATGCTGACGCCCTGGACCCGGTAGACATCCTGGATCTCGTTAACGAGGTAGCGCCGCAGCGCGCTCTCGCCCAGGATCTTGAGTATGTCCTGCGGATCCCGTGGGCCGTCCATCAGGGCCTCGCCAGCCCGGATGCTCTCGCCCTCCTGAACATTGATGTGAGCACCCCTCGGGATCTTGTAGTCCTTCTTCACGCGGCCACCGCCGGACACGGTGATCTTCCGATGACCCCGGCTCAGGGCCCCGTAGCTCACCGTTCCGTCGATTTCGGAAATGATCGCCGGTTCCGGCTCCTTCGGACGCCGCGCTTCGAACAGCTCTACAACGCGCGGGAGCCCTCCGGTGATGTCCTTCGTCTTGGTCGTCGCCCGCGGAATCTTCGCGAGCACTTCGCCCGCCGTGACTGGATCGCCGTCCTCGACCATCAGGTGCGCGTTGGTCGGGATGAGGTAGCGCCGCACCCGCTTGCCAGCGTCGTCCAAGATCTCGATTCGCGGCTCGCCGGTGCGATGCCCGTCAGGGGCGTCTGTGACCACCCGCTGCGACATGCCGGTGACCTCGTCGACCTGCTCCTGAAGGGTGACGCCCTCAAGAAGGTCGTGGAAGCGGCACTGTCCCGCCGACTCGGTCAGGATCGAGAAGGTGAACGGATCCCATTCCAGCAGACGGTCGCCCCGGGCGACGGCCTCGCCGTCGTCCACGTGCAGCTTCGCCCCGTACATGACCGGATAACGCTCGCGTTCCCTGCCCTTTTGGTCAACCACGGCAATTGTCCCGTTTCGGCTCATGGCCACCAGCGTCCCTGCCTTGTCTCGGACGATGTTCACGTCGCGGTACTTGGCGAATCCAGCCGACTTGGCTGTCTGACGGGACTCCTGGCCCACGCGGGTCGCCGTTCCGCCAACGTGGAACGTGCGCATCGTGAGCTGCGTGCCGGGCTCGCCGATGGACTGCGCGGCGATGATGCCCACGGCCTCTCCTCGCTCGACCAGCCGGCCCGTGGCAAGATTCCGCCCGTAGCAAAGCTGGCAGACCCCCACCTGCGTCTTGCAGGTGAGCACCGAGCGGATCTTGACCCTGTCGATGCCGGAGGCCTCGATCGCGGTCGCCAGCTCCTCGTCGACCTCCTGCCCGGCCTTTGCCAGCGCGATTCCCTCGTAGTCGGTTGCGTCATCGGCCATCACGCGACCGACGATGCGGTCGCGAAGCGCCTCGCGGATCTCTCCAGCCTCGATGAGGGCCGTGACGGTGATGCCGTCGGTCGACCCGCAGTCGTGGTCAGACACGATCACGTCCTGGGCAACGTCGACAAGCCGTCGCGTCAGGTAGCCGGAGTTTGCTGTCTTGAGCGCAGTGTCCGCAAGTCCCTTGCGGGCGCCGTGCGTGGAGATGAAGTACTGCAGCACATTCAGCCCCTCGCGGAAGTTGGCCGTGATCGGGGTCTCAATGATCTCCCCGCTCGGCTTGGCCATCAGCCCGCGCATTCCCGACAGCTGCCGGATCTGCGTCTCTGAGCCCCTTGCCCCGGAGTCCGCCATCGCGAAGATCGGGTTGAGCTTTCCGGAGACCCCCATGGAAGCGCGCATTCCGGAGAACATCTTCTCCGAGACTGCATCCGTCAGCTTGGACCAGATCTCAATGATCTTGTTGTAGCGCTCGCCGTGCGTGATGGCCCCATCGAGGTACTGCTGCTCGACCTTCATCACGTCCTTCTGGGACTCTCCTACCAGCTCCTCCTTCATCTCTGGCACGATCATGTCGTCAATGCCGATCGACATCCCGGAGACTGTCGCGTAAAGGAACCCGACCTCCTTTATCTGGTCGAGCATTTGGACCGTCATCTCACGGCCAAACCGCAGGCAGCAGTACGCCACCAGATCGTTGAGACCCCGCTTCTTCAGGTGGCCGTTGACGAACGGCATCTCGTCAGGGAGGCGATCGTTCAGCAGCACGCGTCCCACCGTAGTCTCCAAGCTCTGACTCGCGTAGAGGACCGGCGCAGTGTGGCGGATGTCCTGGCTGTCGCCGCGGCCATCGTTCGCTGGGGTCAGGTCGATCACGGATCCGCTGTGGTGGATGCTGACCGGCGTGCGGGTCTCGACTTCACCGGCGTCGTAGGCCAGCAGCAGTTCGCGGACGCTCCCGAAGGACCGCCCTTCGCCCTTCGAGCCGGGGGCGGACTGCGTCAGGTAGTAGACCCCGAGCACCATGTCCTGAGACGGAGTCGCGATAGGCAACCCGTTGGCCGGAGACAGTATGTTGTTGGAACTGAGCATCAGCACCAGCGCCTCGATCTGGGCCTCGGGAGACAGCGGGACGTGGACGCCCATCTGGTCCCCGTCGAAGTCGGCGTTGAACGCCGTGCAGACGAGCGGGTGGATCTTGATGGCCTTGCCCTCGACCAACACGGGCTCAAAGGCCTGGATACCGAGCCGATGCAGGGTCGGCGCACGGTTGAGCAGCACGGCGTGCTCGTGGATGACTCCGTCCAAGATGTCCCATACGACGGAGTCCTGCTGCTCGACCATCTCTTTGGCCTGCTTGATCGTCGTGCAATGGCCGCGCTGCTCGAGCCGCTGGTAGATGAAGGGCTTGTACAGCTCCAGCGCCATCTTCTTGGGAAGCCCGCACTGGTGGAGCTTGAGCTCCGGGCCGACGACGATCACGGACCGTCCGGAATAATCGACCCGCTTGCCGAGCAGATTCTGGCGGAACCGGCCGCTCTTGCCCTTGAGCGTGTTCGCCAAGGACTTCAGCGGGCGCTTGTTGGCCCCGCGCAGCTCATGGCCGCGACGGCCGTTGTCCAACAGCGCGTCGACGGCCTCCTGAAGCATGCGCTTCTCGTTGCGCACGATGACGTCCGGCGCACGCTGCTCCAGCAGGCGCTTGAGGCGGTTGTTGCGGTTGATGACCCTGCGGTAGAGGTCGTTGAGGTCCGAAGTCGCAAAGCGGCCGCCATCCAGAGGCACGAGAGGCCGCAGCTCTGGCGGGATGATCGGAAGCACGTCCAGGATCATCCACTCTGGCTTGTTGCCGGACTTGCGGAAGGCCTCCACGACCCGGAGCCGCTGAGCGGACCTGCGGCGCTTCTGCACCGAGGTCTCGTTCTTCATCCCGTCCCGCAGCTTCGCGGCCAGCGCGTCCACCTCGATGCGCTTGAGCAGCTCCTTGATGCCCTCTGCGCCCATCAGTCTGGTGTGCGGGATCGTTCGGCGCTCCTCCTCCTTCTCGACGCCGGAGAACACGGTTCCCGGCGCAAGACGGTCGGGGTCGTCCGACTCGACCACCACGAATGCCTCGTAGTACAGGACCCGCTCCAAATCGGTGACCTTGATGTCGAGCAGGAGCGATAGATGGCTCGGCAGGACCTTGAAGTACCACACGTGCGAGCACGGCGCGGCCAGTTCGATATGGCCCAGCCGCTCGCGCCGCACGCGGCTCTGGGTAACCTCCGTGCCGCACTTCTCGCAGATGACCCCGCGGTGCTTCATGCGCTTGTACTTGCCGCAAAGGCACTCCCAGTCCTTCTCTGGGCCGAAGATGGCCGTGCAGAAGAGCCCGCCCCGCTCTGGCTTGAAGGTCCGGTAGTTGATGGTCTCCGGCTTAATGACCTCCCCGAAAGACCAACCGCGCATCTTCTCTGGAGAAGCCAGTCCGATGCGGATCGAATCGAACTCGGGGAGCGGCGTGACACGCCGCGAGTGCTCTGCGCCGTAGCCAAAGGGCCCGCCCGGGTCCGCTCCGACATCGAACTCTCCGGGCGGGGGCGCCGTCCCGTCTTCGTCCAGTTCGAACGCTCCTGCGCTCGGATCCTCCGCGGAACCGCTGCGGTTCGTGCTGATCAGCTCGACGTCAAGGCACAGCGCCTGAAGTTCGCGAACCAGGACGTTGAAGGACTCCGGCAGACCGGGAGTCATCGCGGACTCGCCTTTTACGATCGACTCGTAGATCTTCGACCTACCGGCCACATCGTCCGACTTGACGGTCAGCAGCTCGCGGAGCACGTGCGCCGCCCCGTATGCCTCGAGCGCCCAGACCTCCATCTCGCCGAAGCGCTGGCCGCCGAATTGGGCCTTGCCGCCAAGCGGCTGCTGGGTCACCAGCGAATAGGGGCCGATGGACCGCGCGTGGATCTTGTCGTCGACCAGATGGTTGAGCTTGAGCATGTAGATTACGCCGACCGTCACCTCCTGCTCGAAGGCCTGACCAGTCATGCCGTCGTACAGTTCGGTCTTGCCGGATTCGGGCAGACCCGCAGCCTGGAGGTGCTCTTTGATCAGTCCCTCGCCCGGCCCCTCGAAGACGGGAGAGGCAAACTTCACGCCTAGCGCACGCCCAGCCCACCCGAGGTGGGTCTCCAAGATTTGCCCCACGTTCATCCGCGACGGCACACCGAGGGGATTGAGGACAATCTCAACCGGCGTTCCGTCCGGGAGGAACGGCATGTCCTCCTCAGGCAGCACCCGGGCGATGACTCCCTTGTTGCCGTGGCGACCGGCCATCTTGTCGCCGGCCGACAGCTTTCGCTTCATGGCGATCGAGACGGAGACCGCTTTCAGCACGCCGGGAGACAGGTCGTCGCCCTGCTGTAGCTTTACGGCCTGTTCGTCCCGCAGCTTCTGGAGCACCTCAATCTGCCGGATCGTCATCTGCTCGATCTGGTCGATCTGGTCGGCCATGTCGGCGCCGATCGGTTCGGACAGGCTCAGGCGCTTGATGTCCTTCGCGCGCATGCGGTCGAAATGGTAGCGGTCGATCGTCTCGCCCGCTGAGGCCAGCCTCTGATTGGTGCGATCGTCGTCCAGGTCGTCAAGCACCTCGCGACCGCTCAACAGCTCAAGCAGGCGCTCGCAGCGCTCGTCGAACAGGATCCGCTTCTCGTCGTCGAGGTTCCGGTCCAGGCGCTCGATCTCAGCGAGCTCTATGGCCTTCGCGCGCTCGTCCTTCTCTACGCCCTTGCGAGAGAAGACCTTTGCTCCGACTACGATTCCCGAAACGCCCGCAGGGCAGCGCAGGGACGCGTCCTTAACGTCGTCCGCCTTGTCGCCGAAGATCGCCCTCAGGAGTTTCTCCTCTGGCGTGAGCTGCACCTCGCCGCGAGGCACGACCTTGCCCACCAGGATGTCGTCAGGCCCGACCGACGCGCCGATGCGCACAATGCCGCTCTCATCGAGATTCGTCAGGAAGCCCTCGGAAATGTTGGGAATATCGCGGGTGATCTCTTCCGGACCGAGCTTCGTGTCGCGCGCCTCGACCCGCAACTCTTCTATGTGCAGGGAGGTGTAGTAGTCGTCCTTGACGAGGTTCTCGCTGACAAGGATGGCGTCCTCGAAGTTGTACCCGCGCCACGGCATGAACGCCGCGAGGACGTTGCGCCCCAGAGCCAGCTCGCCGTCGTCCGTGCAGGGCCCGTCGGCTAGGACCTGGCCCTTCGCTACGCGGTCCCCCACGGTGACGATCGGCTTCTGGTTGATGCAGGTGTTCTGGTTCGA
Organism: Bryobacterales bacterium; assembly: GCA_965203925.1. Lineage (GTDB taxonomy): Bacteria > Acidobacteriota > Terriglobia > Bryobacterales > UBA6623 > VXMF01. Next base: position 4,570,542 of record OZ241924.1, on the reverse strand, counting down.
GCGACGGAACTTGACGAGCGGATAGATGTCCGCGCCAACCTCGCGCGACATCTGCTCCTCGTGGCCCGAGCCCTCGACCCGCACGATGATCCGCTCGGAATCCACCGAGTCCACCACGCCGCTGCGCTTGCACAGCACGACCGCCCCGGAGTCGCGGGCTGTGATGCGCTCCATTCCCGTGCCGACGATTGGGGCATCGGCGCGCAACAGGGGAACGGCCTGACGCTGCATGTTGGAGCCCATCAGAGCGCGGTTCGCATCGTCGTTCTCGAGGAACGGGATCAGGCTGGCCGCAACCGAGACGAGCTGCTTGGGGCTCACGTCCATGTACTCGATTTCCGCCCGGCGCTTGAGCTGGAAGTCGCCCGCTACACGGCAGTTGGCGAATTCCCGGGTGATGACGCCGTCCTTGTCCACGGGAAGGTTGGCTGGCGCGATCACGTGCCTGTCTTCCTCCCACGCGGTGAGGTAGGAGCAGTGGGTCTCCCAGAGCGCCTCCTCTTGGCCGGGGGCCAGGGCAGCGTTGGCCTCGTCGGCCGCAGAGCGCCGCAGCAGCTGGCCGGGCCGGAGCGCAGTGTCCCCGCCGTAGGTCACGCGGACCTCTTCCACGATGCGCCCGTTCTCGACCTTGCGGTAAGGGCTCTCGATGAAGCCGAACTCGTTGATTCGAGCGAAGCACGACAGCGAGCTGATCAGGCCGATGTTGGCACCCTCCGCCGTCTCGATGGGGCAGATGCGGCCGTAATGCGTGGCATGGACGTCCCGCACGTCGAAACCGGCCCGCTCGCGCGAAAGGCCGCCGGGGCCGAGGGACGACAGCCTCCGCTTGTGAGTGATCTCCGACAGCGGATTGATCTGGTCCATGAACTGGGACAGCTGCGAAGAGCCAAAGAACTCTCGCACGGCCGCCATCACGGGTTTGGCGTTGATGAGGTCATGCGGCATGGCGCTGGACATGTCCTGGTACGAAGTCATGCGGTCCCGCATGGCCCGCTCCATGCGTATCAGCCCGATGCGGAACTGGTTCTCAAGGAGCTCGCCGACCGAACGCACGCGCCGGTTGCCTAAGTGGTCGATGTCATCGGTGGTGCCGATCTTGCGGCGCAGCTTCAGCAGGTAGGAGATCGTCTCGAAGAAATCGTCCGCGTCCAGCACCCGCTTGGTCAGCGGTGTGGCTTCCGCCTCCCCGTGAAGCTTGATGTTGAACTTCATGCGGCCGACCTTGGAGAAGTCGTACTTGCGGCTCTCGAAGAAGAGCTCCCGGAACAGCTTGGTGGCTGTCTCGCGCGTGGGCGGATCTCCGGGCCGCAGGTTGCGGTATATCGCGAGCAGCGCGTGCTCGCCGGTCTTCACCGAGTCCTTCCGCAGCGTGTGCGACAGCACGGGCCCCACGGGGTCCGACTCCGGGAACACCGCACCGAACTCGCTGATTCCGGCCTTGGCAAGTCGCCCGATCGCCGTCGGGGTGATGAACTGGTTGGCCTCGCAGCCCTTGATGATCTCGCCGGTGTCCTCGGAAAAGACATCGTCCGCGAACACCGCGTTGGCGAGATCCGCGGCATCCCACGGCACTTCCTGGATTCCCGCCTCGCGGAGCATCTTTGCGAGGCGGGGGTTCACCTTGCGGCCCTTCTTGGCCAGCATGCGCCCGACCTGCACGGGGCGCGAGAGCGCCGTGCCCACGAGGCTGTCGTTCACGGGTCGGGACAGGTTGCCGGCGTCGTCGAGGCGGATCTTGTCCACCCTGTAGAACCGGCTCAGGATTTCAGCGTCCGTCTCAAGGCCGAGCGCGCGCAGGAAGACGGTTCCCAAGAACTTTCGCTTGCGGTCGATGCGCACCTGCAGCAGGTTCTTCGTGTCGTATTCGAACTCGATCCAGCTGCCGCGCGACGGAATGATCTTGCCCAAGTAGTAGTTGCGGACCTTGCCCGACTCGAAGAACACCCCGGGCGAGCGGTGCAGCTGGGAGACGATTACTCGCTCCGTCCCGCTGACGATGAACGTGCCGTCCTCCGTCATCAGCGGGATCTCCCCGAAGAAGACCTCCTGCTCCTTGATGTCGCGGATCGCCTTCTGGCCCCCGGGACCGTCCTTCTCGTAGACGGTCAGCTTGATGGTCACTCGCAGCGGGGCTCCATAGGTGATCCCGCGACGCTTGCACTCCTCGGTGTCGAACTTCAGCTTGGGTCCTACCGGATCGCCGCACCGGACGCAGAACGTGACGCTGTTGGCCGTTCGGCGCCCGCAGTGCTCGCAAAGGATCTCGGGAGGGCCCTTCGGGTCGGTGCGGATGACCTTGCGGCACCCCACACTGCGGCAGATGGTGCGCAGGTGGTGCAGCCCCGTTTGGGCACCGCACTTGCACGCCCAATCGCCGATCGTGTAGGAAACGAAGTCGAGCTTGCTCATCTCGCGGAAGTCCGAGATCGGAAACACCGACTTGAACACCGCCTGAAGCCCCAAGTCCTCGCGTTCTTCCGGGAGCCGGTCCATCTGCAGGAACCTGCGATACGACTCTTGCTGCATCTCGAGCAGGTCGGGAATGGCGATCGCGGAGAGGATCTTGGAGAAGTCACGCCGGTTGCCCACCAGCGCCTCAGCTGCATCTTGTGACATCGATTCGTTCAAAGGGGCCCCTTCCCTGCTGTGCTGGACAGCACGTCAAGCGTGCCGGGCATTGGCCCGGCACCCACCGCCGCACGCCGGCGGCTCTGCGATCGGAATCCGGAGACTGCGCCCGGCCCCGTTCCTGTAAGTGCGACGCCAGGGCGGAGACTCGCCCTGACCCAGCTGTGGGCCTGCCGCGCTCTCGCCGCGCGACGCCCGCTTGCGGCTGGCGTCATTCGCGAGCGGCGGCCCCCCACAGACCTACTTCACCTCGAACTCGGCGCCGACGTCGCTGAGCTTGGCGCCGATCTGGTCGGCCTCTTCCTTCGGGATGTTCTCCTTTACCGCCTTCGGCGCCGCGTCCACCAGCTGCTTGGCCTCCTTCAGGCCGAGACCTGTGATTTCGCGAACGGTCTTGATCACCTTGATCTTCTGGGTCCCGAAGCTGGTGAGGACCACCGTGAACTCGGTCTGCTCCGGCGGCTCCTCCTCCTCGGCTGCCGCCGCTGCGGCCGGGACGGCCGCCACGGCCGCGGCCGCGGAGACCCCTAGCTCGTCCTCGAGCCTCTTGACCAATTGCGCGGCCTCCATCAAAGTCAGCCCCTTGATGGATTCCGCGATCGCTCCGATGTCTGCCATGGTACTCACCCCCTCGCGTGATTGCAAATGAACCTGTCCGCTCCGCCATGCGCGGAGCGCCGCCCGGTACGGGCTAGCCGTCGAATTTCTGCTTCTCCACCGCCTGCTGCAGCACGGCGGCAACGTCCCGTCCCGGAGCGTTGAGCACGCTCACGAGCCGCTGCGCGGACGAACTGATCAGGTACAGCAGGCGCACCTGAAGCCCTTCCAAGTCCGGCAGCCGCGACAGCTCGTCGAGCCCGTCAAGGTCGAGGGCTCGACCATCGACCACGCCCGACGTGTACGAGAACTTCTTCTCTCGCTTGGCGAACTCGACCAGCGCCTTCAGCGTGGCCACGGGGTCGTCGCCCAGGAATGCCAGCGCCGTCATCCCACGCTGGCCCTCCAGCGTAGTCTCGTACGCAGTCCCCTTCGCCGCCAAGTGCGCCAATCGGTTGGCCACTACCCGGTAGGTGCCGCCTTGAGCACGAACAGCGGAGCGCAATGCCTGGTCATCGGCCACGTTGAGGCCTTCGAACTTGCACACCACCATGGCGGGATTCGCGTCGAACTCGCGCCGCAGGTCGGCCAAGAACTGCTCCTTCTGAGCCTTCGTCTTCATCAGTTCCCCGCTATCGCAAGAAGTCCATCACGTTGAGCGCCAGCGACGGGCTCATCGTGGAGCAGATCCAGGCCTTCTCCAAGTAGCGGCCCTTGGCGGCCGGCGGGCGCGCCTTGAGGACGGCCCCAATGAGAGTGCCGGCATTCTCCTCGAGCTGCTCCACCGGGAACGCGAGCTTGCCCACTGGGGCGTGGATCACCGCTCCGCGGTCCACGCGAAACTCCACCTTGCCCGCCTTGACCTCGCGCACAGCGTTAGCCACGTCGAATGTCACGGTGCCGGTCTTGGGATTGGGCATGAGGCCCCGGGGCCCGAGGATGCGCCCGACGCGCGAAACCACGCGCATCATGTCTGGCGTGGCCACGACCGCGTCGAAGCCGAGCCAGCCCTCCTTCTGGATCCGCTGCACGTACTCCTCACCGCCGAAATAGTCCGCACCCGCACTCTCGGCCTCAGCCAGCCTCTCGCCGGAGGCGATCACGAGAACGGTCTTGGACACGCCGAGCCCGTGCGGAAGGACCACCGTGCCGCGCACCATCTGGTCGGCGTGCCGCGGATCCACGCCCAAGTTGAGGTGCACTTCCACGGTCTCGTCGAACTTCGAGATCCTGTTCTTCTGCAGGATCGGGATTGCCTCCCCGAGCGAGTACGGCCGATCCTCAAGGTTCTGCTTGAACGCGCGATACTTCTTCCCTGCCATGTACCACCTTGGTCCAATCGGCTCCGGCACGCATGCCGGGTGCCTCCCACGGGCCGGTCCCTTCAGTCTACCACGCGCACGCCCATGCTGTTGGCCGTTCCGCGAACGCAAGCCATGGCCTGTTCGACGGTGTGGCAATTCAGGTCCGGCATCTTCTGCCGCGCGATCTCCTCCAGCTGAGAGACGGTGATCGAGCCGACCTTTAGGCGGTTCGGCTCGCCCGAGCCCTTGGCCAGGTTTGCGTGGCGCTTGATCAGAACCGCCGCCGGGGGGGTCTTTGTGATGAAGTCGTGCGTGCGGTCCTGATAGACCGTGATTACCACGGGCACGCTGAGCCCCTCGAGATCGGGGGTCGACGTGCGGGCGTTGAACTCCTTGCAGAACTGCATGATGTTCAGGCCCGCCTGCCCAAGCGCCGGGCCAACCGGGGCCGCCGGCGTGGCCTTCCCGGCCATCACCTGCAGCTTGATCTGCTTCACGACCGGCTTCTTCCTCAAGACTCGTGCCATTGCTCAGGCCCTCCTGGCGGGACACGCCCGCCGCTAACGTGCCCTCCGGACCTGGAAATACTCCAGCTCCACCGGAGTGCCCCGCCCAAAGATGGTGACCATGACCTTGAGCGTGTTCCGCTCGGCGTTGACCTCTTCCACCGTCCCGCTGAAACCGTTGAATGGCCCGTCGACGATACTGACTCGGTCGTTGCGCGCGAAGCGCACGGTGGGACGCGGGTGCTCCTCGGACGTCTGCTGCCGGTAGAGAATCTGGTTGACCTCGTCGCTCGTCAGCGGGGTCGGCGCATGTCCGCCGCCCACGAACCCGGTGACGCGTGGGGTGTTCTTTACGGCATGCCAGAGATCGTCGTCCAAGTCCAGCTGGGCGAGCACGTAGCCCGGGTATAGCAAGCGTTTGGTGGTGACCTTCTTGCCGTTGCGCATCTCCACCACGTCCTCTGTGGGGATCAGGATCTCGCCGACGCGGTCGTCCATCCCGAGAGCCTCGACACGTGAAAGGAGGCTCTGCTTGACCTTGTTCTCATAGCGGGAATAGGTGTGAATGATGTACCACTCCAGGTTGGCCCCCGCATCCTCGGCACCGGCGCCCGGTGCTGCCGCCTGCCCTTTCGGTTCAGCCATCTTCAGCCCGCCTGACCCAAGCCCTGATAGACCAAGCGCTGCCCCCAGGCCAGGAAATAGTCGACGACGCCGAAGAAGACCGCGAAGGCGAAGACCGTGACCAGTACGACGAGCGTGGTAGCGCGCACCTGGGCCCGGCCCGGCCAAGTCACCAAGCGCAACTCACGCATCACCCCGTCAAGGTAGTTCCGCGTGCGAATTCGGAGACTCGGCTGGGGAATTTTCCGAGACGCTCTTGCCATGCGACTGGTTACCTCCCGTCTCTGGACGGTCCGCCCGGCCCAGGACGCCAAGGTGGCAGGGGCGGAGGGAATCGAACCCCCATTGGCGGTTTTGGAGACCGCTGGTTTACCGTTAACCGACGCCCCTCGACACCCGAACTACCCTTCAATTCTACTTCATCTCCCGGTGCAACGTGTGCCGGCGCAACCGCGGCGAGTACTTCATCAGTTCCAGCCGTCCCGGATTCTTGCGCTTGTTCTTCGTCGTGGTGTAGTTCCTGTCCTTGGTGACAGTGCACTGCAGCGTGATCGTTTCCCTCGGCATGCTTTCCTCCTTGCAGTACCCGTGCCGTCCCGGTGGGCGGCCTCACTCGATGATGCTCGAGACGGTGCCGGCGCCGATCGTGCGCCCGCCCTCGCGGATGGCGAAGCGCAGCCCCTGCTCCATCGCGATCGGCTGGATCAGCTCCACCTCCAACTCCACGTTGTCCCCGGGCATCACCATCTCCGTGCCCTCCGGCAGCCGCGCCACCCCCGTCACGTCCGTCGTCCGGAAGTAGAACTGCGGCCGGTACCCGCTGAAGAACGGCGTGTGCCGCCCCCCCTCGTTCTTCTTCAGCACGTACACCTGCCCCCGGAACTTCGTGTGCGGCGTGATCGTCCCCGGCTTCGCCACCACCTGCCCGCGCTCCACCTCGTCCTTGCCCAATCCGCGCACAAGCAGGCCCACGTTGTCCCCCGCCTGCCCCGTGTCCAGCAGCTTCTTGAACATCTCCACGCCCGTGATCACCTTCCGGTGCGTCTCCCGGATCCCCAAAAACTCCATCTCCTGCCCGACGCGCACCTGCCCCCGCTCGATGCGCCCCGTCACCACCGTCCCCCGGCCCGATATCGAGAAAATGTCCTCGATCGGCATCAGGAACGGCTTGTCCACGTCCCGCTCCGGCGTCGGAATGTACGCGTCCACCGCCTCCATCAGCTCGTCCACTCCCTGCTCCGCGTCCGCCGCCCCGTCCAGCGCCCGCAGCGCCGACACCTGCACCACCGGCACGTCGTCCCCCGGAAAGTCGTACTCCGACAGCAGCTCGCGCACCTCCAGGTCCACCAGCTCCAAGAGCTCCTCGTCGTCCACCATGTCCACCTTGTTCAGCGCCACCACGATGTACGGCACCCCCACCTGCCGCGCCAGCAGGATGTGCTCGCGCGTCTGCGGCATCGGACCGTCCGTCGCCGCCACGACCAGGATCGCCCCGTCCATCTGCGCCGCGCCCGTGATCATGTTCTTGATGTAGTCCGCGTGCCCCGGACAGTCCACGTGCGCGTAGTGCCGGTTCGCCGTCTGGTACTCCACGTGCGCCGTCGCGATCGTGATGCCCCGCTCGCGCTCCTCCGGCGCGTTGTCGATCGAATCGAACGAGCGCACCTCGTTGCTCGGATCGTGCTTGGCCAACACCCGCGTGATCGCCGCCGTCAGCGTCGTCTTGCCGTGATCTATGTGCCCGATCGTGCCCACATTCACGTGCGGCTTCGAACGGTCAAACTTCTGCTTCGCCATCGCTCCCTCTCCTCGTCAACTAGGCTGCCGTTCCGCTACGCTTGTCTGCTTCAAGCTTGACGTGGTGGACGGGGAAGGATTCGAACCTTCGTAGGGCGTAGCCCGACAGATTTACAGTCTGTTGCCTTTAACCGCTCGGCCACCCGTCCAGTAATCGATGCTTCGCTCGGCGTCCCTCGTGGAATCAGACAGGCACGTACATGGCCCGGCGATAACTGCGACGCGTTGCGCGGCGCCCGGCCAAATCCGGTGCGGCAACCGCTCTCATAATACCCGACCGCCGAAGGCAACGCAAGTAGCACCGGCAGCCAAGTCGCCGTCCAGCGAGGGCAGCCGCCAGGCTCGCCTAGCTCAGGCTGGCACGGCGATCTGGTCCAAGATCTCCAGCAGGATGTCGTCTTCGCTGCGGCTGTCCGCGTGCGCGTCGAAGTTGAGGATGATCCTGTGGCGCAGCGCCGGCAGCGCCAACGCCCGGATGTCGTCGATGCTTACGTGCAGGCGGCCATGCATCAGCGCCCGCACGCGTCCGCACAACACGAGCGCCTGCGCGCCCCGCGGGGAGCTTCCGTAGCGGACGTAGCGCCGCGCGAGCGCATTCGGCCGGCCCGGACGGGGCTGCGTCGCTAACACCAGGCTGATGGCATAGTCGCGCACGTGGGGCGCCACCAAGACGCGCCCGGCCGCACGGCGCAAGCCGAGGATCTGGTCCCGGTCCAGCACGGCGCTGATCTGGGGGGCCTCGGCCTCGGCCGTGCGTTCCACGATCGCGGTTAGCTCCTCCCGCTCGGGGTACTCCACGAGCAGCTTGAGCAGGAACCTGTCCAGCTGCGCCTCCGGGAGGGGGTACGTGCCCTCCATCTCCAGTGGGTTCTGTGTGGCCATCACCAGGAATGGCGCTTCAAGCGAGTATGTGGTCGTGCCGCTGGTGACCGTCTTCTCCTGCATGGCCTCCAAGAGGGCGGACTGCGTGCGTGGCGTGGCCCTATTGATCTCGTCGGCCAGCAGGAGGTGGGTGAAGATGGGCCCGCGCTCGAAGCGCAGCGACTTGGTTCCCGTGTCCGTCGTCTCCATCACGAGGCTGCCGAGAATGTCGGCGGGCATCAGATCCGGCGTGAACTGGATGCGGGAGTAGTCCAGGTGCAGTGCCCTGCCCAAAGTCTTCAGCAGGGTCGTCTTTCCCAGCCCTGGAACGCCCTCCAAGAGTACGTGGCCACCGGCCAAGAGCGCGTTGAGGACGCCGTTCACCACGCTCTCGTGGCCGACGACGACGCTGTGGACCTGCGTGCGCACGAGAGCGATCTGGTCGTTTGCGGACATTGCGGCCGGGTCTTTGACTGGCACTCAGCGGGAGTCCTCCCTCAAGGCTTCGAAATAGTTCCGCACGTAGGTGCGGTAGGCGGCTGGCACCTCGTCGCGGGTCACGACTCCAGAACCTTCGCCGCTGGGAACGTCGGTCTGCGTGTAGGGCACGCTGGCAGACTGCTCGGCGAGCCTGGTCTCGATGGTCACTTCACCAACAATGTTCTCGGCCCGCTCCATGTAGAGTTCCTCCAGAGTCCCGAAGGCCTCGAGCTGCCTGGCCTCCGCCAAGGTCTTGTCCCCATCGCTGGATCCGGCCGCGGATGCGTTCTCCCCGCCGCTGGTTTGGCCGTCGGTGTCCTCGCCGGTCGTGGCTCCGGCCGACGCGCTCTCTCCAGCCTCCGCACCAGGTTCGCCACCTTCCATGGAAGCGTCGGCCGACTGTCCGGCCGGGTCAAGCTCTGAGGCCTGGGACTCGGCCGACGCGTCGGCCGCGGACGGCTGGTCCGAGGACCCGCTGCCCGGTTCGGCGGAAGAGTCTGCCTCAGACGAGTCGACGGACGCCATGTCAAGCGTCTGCAACATGTTTTCGAAGGCCTGCTTGAGCTTGTCCAGTAGGCTCTGCGCCTGCTCGTCCCATTCGCCGTCGGGCGGGGGCGACATCGCCTGCTCGCCATCGTCTGAGGGACCCTGCTGCCCGTCGGAGCCCGCCTCCGTGTCCTCCGCCCCACTAGTGCCGGCCTCCTCATCCAGCGGAATCGGAATCAGGCCCTCGACTTCCGGGGGCTCCTCAGCAGCAGCCGTCTGCGCATGGTCCTGTTCGTCCGCCAAGCTGGGAGGCTCTGTGTCCTGCCCGGCCTCGGCGCGCGGAGCGGGGGCCTCGTCGGCAGGGAGACTCGTGTCGTTGGAAGGATCCACCAAGGCCGCCGGCTGAGTTGGCGGCTGCCCCGCGACCGGAGGCGCGCTGCCGAAGATGGCGGCCAGCAAGATCGAAGGCAGGGGCGGCTCGAAGGTGACGTTCTCCTGGACGGCCACCCGTACTGCCGCCAACACGAGCGCCGCCCCCACCAGCCAAGCGGCGATCCTGCGTGTGAGCTGTGGCACGGCCGGGAACAGCTGCTCGGGGCTGGCACCTCGGCTCGCATGCTCGGCGGCTTCCCTTTGGACCCGGATCACACCGTTGCGCCCACTACGCGAAGCGTTCCTGAAGTGGTAGGCGGTCGCGAGGGCGTCAGCCAACCCCGCTCGCAAGTCGGCCAACTGAGCTACAGAGTAGCGGTCCGGGAGGTGCTTGTGCATTCGCTGCCAAGCGGCCCAAGCGCCAAGGCAGACCACCAGCACGGCCATCGGGACGGGCACGTAGCGAGTGCCCAGCACAAGCAGGCCGCACAGGCCGCTCAAACCCACTGACAATGCGAAGAACCGCTCCCGGGCGCGCAATTGGCCTGCGAGACGCGCGTGGCAGGCCTCCACCAAGGACGTCAAGCGGACCGCGCTGGGATCGAGATCGGTCATTGGCTGCACGGTGAGGGCAAGCAACGATTATATTGAGGATGCCTGGTCCGGGCCTACAGAGGAGATTGCGGAACGAATCCCACCCTCAGGCCTCCCGTGGGGCACGCCTCCGGCCGCCGTCGAAACACTCCGAGCCCGCGACAGTTGAGGGTGCCCACCAACGGCAAGCTTGGTGGCAGCCGGGAACGGCCCGAGCACGGCAGTTCCACCGCCACGCGGCACAGGTCGGCCGCGCAACCCTGGCGGCGGCGCTGCTGCTCGGTTTCCAGCCTTCCGCAGGGGCGCAGTCCAGCCTTGAGGCGGCCACTGACGCGCTGCGGTCCGGAGACCCGCACAGCGCGATAGAGATTGCCACCGGAGTCCTTGAGGGCGACGGGGACCAAAGGGAGGGGGCGCTGTGGATCCGAGCGCTTGCACGGGAACGCACCGGGGACCTTAGCGGCGCCTCTGAGGACTTCGCAACCTTGGCCCGGAGCCTCCCGGAGAATCCTCGCGTTCTGATGGCCCTCGGGGGTGCCAAGTTCAAGCTCGGCGACCCGCGTGGGGCCATTGAGGCCTTCGACGCGGCGGCAGCGGCAGACCCGCAACTGGATCCACACCTATGGCAGAGGGGCATTGCCCACTACTACGCTGGCCGCTACCGCGACGGAGCGCGGCAGTTCGAGGTGCACCGAAGCGTCAATCCCCAAGACGTCGAGAATTCGGTGTGGCACTTCCTGTGCGTCGCCGCGACAGAGGGTCTGGAGGTGGCGAGGGCCGGCCTGATGCCGGTGCGCACTGACAGTCGCGTTCCGATGGCCGAGATCCTGAGGCTGTTCGCGGACGAGGCAGGCCCGGATGAGGTGTTCGAGGCCGCCGATGGGAGTGGCCCGGGAGCAGCGTTTCATGCCCACCTGTACGTCGGCCTGTACCACGAAGCCGCCGGCGATGAGATGCTGGCGGGAGAGCATATGGCCCACGCCGTTGCGCTTGGGCTGGACCGCAACTACATGTGGCACGTGGCCCGCGTGCACGAGACGCTCCGGAACGCGAAATGAGCGGGCCAGAAAGGACCATGCAGCCGGTCTTCGAGGCCCGGGGACTAACCAAGACCTATGACATGGGCGAGGTGCAGGTCCACGCGCTGCGGGGAGTCGACCTGCGATTGCAGGCATCCGAGTTCCTCGTGCTGCTGGGACCGTCGGGCAGCGGGAAGTCGACGCTGCTGAACATTCTGGGGGGGCTCGACACCCCCACTTCGGGCAGTGTCCGATACCGAGGCGGCAATCTCAGCGGTGCCGGCGACTCGGTGCGCACGCAGTACCGTCGTAACCACGTTGGCTTCGTCTTCCAGTTCTACAACCTGATCCCAAGCCTCACCGCCCGCGAGAACGTGGCCCTGGTGACGGAGATCACCAATGACCCGATGGCGCCGCCTGAAGCGCTGCGGCTGGTTGGGCTGGAGGAGCGGATGGACCACTTCCCGGCACAGCTGTCGGGTGGCGAGCAGCAGCGGGTGGCCATCGCCCGCGCCATCGCCAAGCGGCCTGACGTCTTGCTCTGCGACGAGCCGACCGGCGCACTGGACATCCGCACCGGGATCGTCGTGCTTGAGGCGATCGAGCGAATCAATCGGGACCTGGGCACGGCGACCGCCGTCATTACGCACAATGCCGCCGTCGCCTCGATGGCGGACCGGGTCGTCCACCTGCTGGACGGCCGCATCACCGATGAGAGTCGCAATCCCACCAAGACGCCCGCGCGCGATCTGCGCTGGTAGCCCATGCTCGCGCTGAACCGAAAGCTCTACAGGGACCTCTGGAAGATCAAGGGCCAAGCGCTCGCGATCAGCATGGTCATCGGCGTCGGCGTACTGATGTTCATCATGTACCTCAGCGCATTCGACTCGCTGCAGACCACGCGCAGCGAGTATTACGAGCGCCAGCGGTTCGGCCATGTGTTCGCATCCCTGAAGCGTGCGCCGCTGGCACTGCGCAACCAGATCGCCGCGATTCCGGGGGTCTCCCAAGCCGAGGCTCGAGTGGTCGTCGACGTGCAGATGCAGGTCGCTGGCGTGAAAGAGCCGGCCACCGCACGCCTCGTCTCAGTCCCGATGGACCGGCGGCCGAGCGTCAACGACATCGCGCTCGTGAAGGGCAGATTCATCGAGGCGGGTCGGGCCAATGAGGTGGTCGCATCCGAGAACTTCGTCGAGGCGAACGAATTGGAGATCGGTGATTCGGTGCGGGTCGTGCTCAACGGTCGCCTCCGCGACCTGGAGATCGTGGGCGTAGGCCTCTCTCCGGAATACATCTACTCCATCCGGCCGGGCGAACTGATTCCGGACGATCGGCGCTTCGGGGTCTTCTGGATGGAGCGCAGGGCCTTGGCCGCGGCCTTTGACATGGAGGGCGGGTTCAACGACGTGAGCCTCCTGCTGATGCCACAGACCCGGCCTGAGGAAGTGATCGCGACCCTGGACGCCCTTCTCGAGCCGTACGGGGGATGGGGAGCGATCCCCCGTGCGCTGCAGCTCTCGCACTGGTCGGTCGAGAATGAGCTCCAAGGCATCCAAGTGGCCGGCTTCGCCATTCCGGCCGTGTTCCTCGCGGTGGCCGTGTTCCTGCTGCACGTAGTCCTGCACCGGATCGTCGCGGTGCAGCGCGAACAGGTCGCCACGCTCAAAGCTCTGGGCTATCCAAACCGCTCGATCGCAGCGCACTACACCTGGTGGGCATTGGCCATCAGTGTTGGAGGAACCATTTTGGGCACTGCCCTAGGGGCGGCGCTGGGGCACTCCCTGATGGCCTTATACAACCAGTTCTACCGATTCCCGTCCTTGGAGTACCACTTGGATGCCAGAGTGGTCGCCGGAGCTGTCCTGCTCGGCGTCGTTGCCGCGATCCTAGGAGCCAACTCGGCCGTCCGGCAGGCCGTCCGGCTCCAGCCGGCGGAGGCAATGCGCCCCCTGCCTCCCGCGAAGTACCGGCCGAGCCTCGCCGAGCGCCTCGGCCTCCAAGCGCTGCTTTCCCAGGCGGCGCGCATCATCCTGCGGAACATCGAACGCCAGCCCGGCCGCTCGGCGATCACTGTAGGGGGAATTGCCTGTTCCCTGGGCATACTGATCCTCGGGATATTCATGATCGACTCCATCGATCTGATGCTCGACGTGCAGTTCGCCAAAGCCCAACGGCACGACGTGCAACTGACGTTCGCCGAGCCTGTCTCTCCAGGTGCGATCCACGAACTGCATCGGATGCCCGGCGTGATCCTCGCCGAGCCCGTGCGGTCCGTGCCGGCCCGTCTGCGGTCCTCTCACAGGGAGCGCCAGCTTGCGATTACAGGACTCCCCGCCGCGGCGCACCTGCACCGCGTCATCGACGTGCGCACGATGGAAAGCGTCCACCTGCCCGAGAACGGGCTTGTGCTGACCTCAGGTCTCGCCGAAATCCTGGACGTGCAGGCGGGAGACACCGTCTCGCTTGAGGTGCTGGTGGGGAAGCGCCCCGTCCGGCAGGTGCCGGTCCGAGGCGTCGTGCAGCAGTTCATGGGCCTGGCGGCCTACATGGAGATCAACGCTCTGAGGCGCCTGCTCCGGGAGGGCCCCACGCTCTCCGCCGGGTACCTTACGGTGGACACCGCCCAGCTGGCGGGGCTGCTGCGAAAGGTCAAGCTGACACCAGCGATCGCCGGCATGGGGCTGAAGGCGGCAGTCGTCGAGTCGTTCAACGAGACCTTCGGCCAGAACTTGGGCACGATGATCTTCTTCAACGTTGTGTTCGCGTCCATCATCGCCTTCGGAGTGGTTTACAACGCGGCACGGGTGTCGCTGGCCGAGCGCAGCCGGGAACTCGCCAGCCTGCGCGTGATGGGATTCACGCGCAGGGAAATCTCTGCGATCCTGCTGGGCGAGCTTGGCGTCCTCGCGCTGCTTGCGCTACCGTTAGGGCTGCTGGCTGGGTACGGCCTCTCTTCGCTGGTCGTGAAGGCCTTGCAGACGGAACTCTACGCGCTGCCATTCACGGCGAACCCGCAGACCTACGCTTGGTGCGCCCTGACGATACTGGGCGCGACGGCCATCTCAGGGCTGATCGTCCGGCGCAAGCTCGATCATCTGGACCTGCTCGAGGTCCTGAAGGCAAAGGAGTGAACGCGCGATGAAGATTCGCCCGACTAGGATTCTGGTTTGGCTGGTTCTGGCGGCAGTCGCCGCCGGATTCTACGTCGCGTTCCAGCCCCGGCCTGCCGAGGTGGAGACGGCGAGAGTCGTGAACGGACCGCTCCAGGTCACCCTCGACGAGGAAGGCCAGACGCGAGTCCGCGACCGGTACGTCATCTCAGCACCCCTGGCGGCCCGGATTCTGCGCATCGAGCTGGAGTCGGGCGACCCCGTGAGGGCCCACAGCACCGTCCTTGCGCGTCTGCAGCCCACACAGCCACAGTTCCTCAACAAGCGCAGCCGGGCACAGGCGGAGGCCGCCGTGACGAGCGCCGAGTCCGCTGTCAAGCACGCGCACGTGGAGCGTGATCGCGCAATCGCGGAGCGCGTCTACGCGGCCTCGCAACTTGAGCGCCACGAGAGACTCCACGAGAACGGTCTGCTGGCGGACCAAAGGCTGGATGCCAGCCGCCAGCGATTGGTGGAGGCGAACGAGGCAGTGCGGTCGGCAGAGGCCGCGATCGCCGTCGCCGAAGCGGAACTTGAGCAATCGCGGACCGGTCTCATTGAGGCGAGCAGCGGCGCGCCGGGTGCCGGGGATGCAGTGCTGGTGCGGTCGCCCGTGGACGGGGTCGTGCTGCGACGGTTGCGCGAAAGCGAGGCGTCCGTGCCGGCCGGAGAGCCCCTCATCGAGATCGGCGACCCCAACAAGCTGGAGATCGTCTCCGACATGCTCTCCATGGACGCCGTGAGGATCTCGGAGGGCGATGCCGTACTGATTGAGCAGTGGGGTGGCGACCATAGTCTCCACGGCACGGTCCGAAGGGTCGAACCATTCGGCTTCACGAAGATCTCTGCCCTTGGCGTGGAAGAGCAGCGGGTCAACGTGATCGTCGACTTCGTAGATCCCGAGGCTGCTTGGGAGGCTTTGGGAGACGGATACCGCGTCGAGATCCGCGTGGTAGTGTGGCAGGCGGAGAACGTGTCGAAGGTTCCGACCAGCAGCCTCTTCCGCAGCCGCGAGGCATGGGCGGTGTACAGGCTCGGCGATGACGACACGGCTCGCCTGACGGAAGTGCGGATCGGGGAACGAACGGCGATGGAAGCACAAGTGCTGGAGGGCCTGACCGAGGGAGACCGCGTAATTGCCTATCCCAGCGATCAGGTCCAAGACGGAATCGAGGTCTTGCCCAGAGAGCCGTGAGGCCGAGTCCAAGGCCGGGCAGCCGTCCGGTGCTCGGCTAAACTACCGGATGGGGCCACTAGCGCCAAGAAACCGGCAGGCGTGCAGCAGGTCGGCCTAACCCATCGGGAGTGGCCGGTCCTCACCGCAGCAGCAACTCCCAGCCGAATGGGCGGCAACAAGTCCCCACGCACCAAACACTTCTTCCTATGTATGTTCGCAAGACCCGACTGCTGACGCCAGGTCCGACCCCTCTGCTCCCCGAAGCCGTCCGGGCTATGGCCGCGGCGGACCTCCACCACCGCACGAAGCAGTTCCGGGATGTGTACCGAGGGGTCATCGAGGACCTTCACTACTTCATGGGAACCCGGAACGGCATAGCTCTGTTCGCCTCCTCGGGAAGCGGCGCCATGGAGGCGGCCGTCTCCAACCTGTTTTCTCCGGGGGAAGAGGTGATCGTCTGCGCCGCCGGCAAGTTCGGCGAGCGCTGGGAGCAGATCACCACCGCCTATGGGCTGAGACCGGTCGTTGTGCGGAAGCCCTACGGGGAGGCCGTGCACCCGGAGGACTTGGAAGCCAGCCTCCGCAGGCACCCACTTGCCAAGGGCGTGTTCCTGCAGGCAACCGAGACCTCCACGGGGGTTTCGCACGACCTTCAAACCATGGGGCCTCTCGTGGCCAACACGGGTGCGATCTTGGTGGTGGACGCCATCACGGGTCTCGGAAGCAGCGTCATCGACATCGACGGCTGGGGGCTAGATGTCGTCATCGGCGGGTCGCAGAAGGCGCTAATGATTCCTCCGGGGCTCTCCTTCTGCTCGGTCAGCGCGAGGGCTGCATCCCGGTTTGACACGGCAACGTGCCCGAACTTCTACTTCAACCTGCACAAGCACATCGAGGCCGGACCGCGCGGCGATTCGCCCTGGACGCCCGCCTCCTCACTGATCTTGGGAATGGGAGCAGTCCTGCGGCACATCCGCGGGATCGGGCGCGAGCGACTGATCGAGAACGCCCAGCTGCTGGCGCGGGCGACGCGGCACGCGGCCACAGAGCTCGGCCTCGAACTATTCGCCAAGGACGCAATCCCGGCGGGGGCCGTGACGGCGATCCGGGCTCCGGAGGGGCTCAGCTCGACCCAGATCGTCCAGGCATTCAAACAGGGATTCAGCTCGGTCGTGGCCAATGGCCAAGGATCGATGAAGGGCCGAATCTTCCGCCTCGCCCATCTCGGCTACTTCGACTTCCACGACCTCTTCGGGACAATCGCCGAGCTGGAAGTGATACTGCAGTCTCTCGGCCACGAGGTCCGGTTGGGCCGGGGGGTCCGCGCCGCCCAGTCCGTGTTTATCGACGCCCGGACCGCCAGCGCGAGGGGAAGCCAGTCATGAGGGTGCTCGTTGCGGATGCCGTCGATCCCGCCGCGATCGAGATCCTGAAGGCCGTAGACGCGCTGGATGTCGTGGTGTCCGACCCTGTGTCCTACCTCGGCCATCTGGAGCATGCCCAGGCCTTGATTGTGAGGAGTTCGGTCAAGGTCACGGACGCCGTGCTGGAACGCGCTCCGCGTCTGCGCGTGATCGGGCGCGCAGGTGTCGGCGTTGACAACATCGACTGCGATAGCGCGACAGCTAGGGGCGTCGTGGTGATGAACACGCCGGGAGGGAACGCCACTGCCGTGGCCGAGCACACGATGGCCCTCATGCTCTCGCTCGCCCGCTCTATCCCACTTGCGAACCAGTCCACGAAGTCGGGCCAGTGGGAGCGCAAGCGATTCAAGGGCAGCGAGGTGCAGGGAAAGACCTTGGGCATCGTCGGCTTGGGAAGCATCGGCCGCGAGGTGGCCCAGCGGGCCAAGCCGTTCGGCATGCAAATCGTGGCGTACGACCCGTTCGTCTCAATCGACGCTGCCCGGGATTGCGGCGTCGAGCTCCTCGAGTTCGAGCCCCTGCTCGAGCGGTCGGACTACATCAGCCTGCACCTATCCCTGAATCCCTCCACTGCCGGTCTGTTTGACGACGACACGATCGCGAAGATGAAGCCCGGCGTGCGGATCGTCAATTGTGCGCGGGGCGAACTGATCAGGTCGGGCGCGCTGGAGCGTGCGCTGCAGTCAGGGCATGTCACCGGGGCCGCCTTGGACGTGCACGAGACGGAACCTCCCGCTCAGTCAGGGCTCTTGGCGCACCCGGCAGTCGTCGCCACGCCACACATCGGAGGCTCCACGGCCGAGGCCCAGGTTAAGGTTGGCATCAACATCGCCAGGCAAGTGCGCGACTTCCTCAGGGAAGGGGTGGTCGTGAACGCCGTGAACATGCCGTCGGTGAGCGCCGAGCAGTTCAGCAGGCTCTCCCCGTTCCTGCAGTTGGCCGAGCGGCTCGGCTCGGTCGTGGCCCAGACCGCTCCGGGCAGGCCGGTGCGCGTCAAGCTGACCTACATGGGGGAGTTTGGCGAGACCGATGCGGCCATGATCCGCAACTCCGCGCTGTGCGGCGTGCTCAACCGTTTCCTCTCGCGCAAGGCGAACCTGATCAACGCTGCGCGCATCGCCCGCGACCGGGCCATAGGAGTCAGCGAAGTGCGGCGCGGCCGGACGCACTTCACCAATTCGCTGAAACTCGCGCTAAAGACGGAGCAGGTCGACCGAGAGGTGGAAGGCGCGGTGTTCCCGGACGGGTCGCCCCGACTGCTGAGGATCGACGGAATCTATGTCGAGGCGCTGCTGAGCGGCCACTTGCTGTACACCCGCAACAGGGACGTTCCGGGTGTTATCGGGCGAATCGGAACCGCTCTCGGTGAGCGGGAGATCAACATCTCGGACTTTGCGCTTGGAAGGGGGCCCCTGCCCGAGGCGGGCGGACCTGCCGAGGCCGTGGCCCTGATTCGCACAGACCAGCCGCTGACGCCCTCGATCCTGCAGAGGCTGTTCGCCGTGAAGGCCGTGGTTTTCGCGAAAGCAATCAATCTGTGAACAACGACGGTAGGGCTGATCAGCGCGGCAGGTTCGGCCGCGTCAGAACTTGACGCCCTTCTTCTCGAGGTCGTCCAAGACTCGGTCAACGCCGCGTCGATTCATGATCTTGATCGCCTTCGCGCTAACGCGGAGCCTAACCCAACGCTTCCGCCGCGGCGACCAGAAGCGCTTGCGCTGCAGATTTGGGAGGAAGCGGCGGCGCGTCTTGTTATTCGCGTGGGAAACATTGTTTCCCGACATGGGACGCTTGCCGGTCACAACGCACACTCTGGCCATGAAACTTGCTCCTTGAGACCACGTCGGCGAGCAGCTCACGCCCTCCCCGGACCCAATCGCGCGGGCCCCGCGCCTTCAATTCGAAGGATAGCATGCGGTCGCGACGCCCCTCGCACGGGTCGGCCTTGGACGAAATCGAGTTGGCGAAGCACAGGCGATCCACGCCGAGAACGGCAGAATGGCACCGGCCCGCAAACAACGGCCCGACATGCATCCTGATACGCGGGCCGACTAGCACCGGTGGGGCCGATTCGGGCGACATCCAGCCGCAGGAGCGTCCACGAAGACGGCACTTGGCGCTGATCTGGCCATCGGGCACATGCCGAGGTCATTTCACGGGATCCTTCTGCAGCACAGCCCTGGCAGATCGGCTCCGCGGAAGCGCCGAGGCGATCGGCAGGCCCGCGGCCGGGAGCAGCGTGAACACCCACAGCACGGGAGCAAGACCTATCCAGTCGGCCATGACTCCGGCAAGCGGTACGAAAGCGATGCCGGCCAGCCCCCAACCAAATCCCATCATGAGCGCGGCCGCAGTGCCTGCCTGCGACGGCACGAGCTCCCCGGCCATCACGACATTCACGGGTATAGGTGCGAGCAAGCACGTGCCCGCTACGAAGAGCAGAGCGACCGACATCCATCCATCGGTCGCCAAGAATGCGGCCATCAGCGGCCCTGAGACCGCGCACGACAAGATGATGACTCTTCTACCGCCGATCCGGTCGGCGGTGGCACCGCCCAAGAAGGCGCCGCTGGATGTGCTGAGAAAGTACACGGCCAGAGCGACGCTCGCCGAGCGGAAGTCGGCCCCCCGCACTTGGACCATGTACAGCGAGAGGTATTGGGCCAGTCCGACCTGAGCGATCGAACGAAGCACGACCAGCGCGTAGTGCATTAGCAGAGGACGCCAGCGGGACCGAAGCAGGGGCCAGTCCACTGCCCGGGCCCCGGCCCGCTCGCTGACGCGCTCGGGCGGCAGGCGCCAAAGCAACAGGGGGGTCAATGCGACCACAGGCAGCGCCGCGACCCAGAGTCGCTCAAAGCCGAACCGCTCGATCGCGGACGCCAAGTACAGCGGTCCGACCCCCAAGCCGGCCGTCCCGGCTGTGATGAACACCGCCGTGGCAAGACCACGGCGTTCACCGCCGAGGTGCCCTGCCCGGCTTGTGCTGTGGGGATGGAATGCCGACACGCCGATTCCGCCGGCGACCAGCAGGCAGGCTACGCCGACGAGCGTTGGAGCCAGGGAGACCGTGCTGAGGCACACAGCCGCAACCAGAGGCGCCAGAGTCGTGAAGTGACGGCTGCGGATTCGGTCGCTCAGCAGCCCGAACGGGAGTTGCAGGACTGCCGAAGCAAGGAGCCAGCAGGCCCCGAGCATCCCGGCCTGAGCCAGGCTGAGGCCATACCGGTCCAAGAGAATCGGCTGGATGGTCGGCAGAGTGGAAGAGAAGCAGTCGACCGCAAAGTGCGTCACCAGCAGGATTGCGAACGCTTCCTTCGCCCGAGCGGGCGCCAATTCCAGCGGCGTTGACCCTCGGTCGACTGCAGCGCCGCCTGTGGCACTGTCGACCAGCCGCTCAGAGGGCGACCGCTTCATCGGTACAGGACCGGGGCCCTGACGCGAGCGAAGCACGTCCTGACGGGGGGCCACTGCCCGACTAAGGCCGGATGGGAAACGCTAACCGGAACCTCAAGACTGCGGCTTGGCCCACACTCCGGACTGAATCTCCTCCAGCCTGTGCTGTGCCGCGTCTCGCACGTAGCGGTACTGGTCCTCGGCGGCCACCCGCCGGAGCTCATCCTCGTCCGTGACAACCTTGACTGCCTTTCGCCGAATCTCTTCGTCCTGACAGGACCGGAGCAAGCGAGCGTAGTGGGACTCGTCCGGCACTATTGCTCGCAGGGCCGCGAACGCTTCGTGCCGCACAAACCACTCAGGGTCGCGAATGGCGATCTCCGTCAGCGTCGCCGGATCGTCAATCGACGCGATTGCAGCGACCCTTACATCCGGGTCCGAATGCCGCCACTGGGGGCGGAACCTGTCCAGCAGTCCCATCTTGACCGAATTGCCTAGCCCGCGACCGTGCCCCAGCGCTATTCGCCGTAGCTGATGCGCCAGATCCTGCGGCCGCCGTCGTCGCTAACAAGCATCGAGCCGTCCTTGAGCTGCAGCAGGCCTACGGGGCGCCCCCACACCTCCCTGACGTCCGGACCCATCATCCAGCCGCCCAAGAAGTCCTGCGGGCCAGACTGGGGGCGTCCGTCCTTGAACGGGATGAACGTGACGCTGTACCCCACGCGCTCGGAACGGTTCCACGAACCGTGGAACGCCAGGAACATTCCACCGCGGTACCGCTCGGGAAACTGCGTGCCCGTGTAGAAGCGGATGTCCAACACGGCCACGTGTGCCCCCAGCAGCACATCTGGATAGATCGTGGTCTTGACCTTCTCAGGGTCCTCTCCCTTGTGGCGGGGCTCCTCGTGAGGACCGTTGTAGGCAATCGGCCAGCCGTAGAAGCCGCCTTCCTGGATCTTGACCAAAAAGTCGCTGGCCAGATCGTCGCCCAGGCCGTCCCGCTCCTGCACGGCGGCCCAGAGATCCTCCGAGCCCGGCCGCCAAGTCAGGCCGATGATGTTGCGGAGGCCGGTGGCAACAACCTCATGACCGCTGCCGTCCGGGTTGTAACGGTGCAGCGCGGCGCGCACCGGATCCTCCCCAAGGTCGATGTTCGAGCCCGAACCGACAGTGACGTAGAGCTTGCTGTGGTCTTCGTTGAAGAGCAGCGAGCGGGTCCAGTGCCCTCGGCCGTGCCCGGCATACGAGATTATCTCCTCGCCTTCCCCCGCGGCCATCTCCTTCGCGTCGTACCGGTACCGCTTGACGGACGCGGGCTCGGCGACGTAGAGCCAGCCGTCATGCAGGGCGAGGCCGTAGGGCCGGTCCAGGCCCTCGATCAACTTCTTGGTCTTACCCTGCCCTTGGCTGACGTAGACCGCGCCGTCGGGCTGATTCCGCGAGCCGGAGTCGGTGAAAACGAGTTCTTCGCTAGGCCCCAGCAACATGTAGCGCGGCCGAACGAAGTCCCCGGACAGGTACTCCTCCACCTTGAAGCCTTCCGGCAGCGACAGGTTTGCCCCGTCTGGCCGTTCAACAACGTTGGGCCGATTGGTCGCCGATTCGGTGTGGAAGGGCTCCGGCAGCCCGTCCCCCCAGTTGACGGGCTTCTCCGATTCGGCCCCCGTGGCCAGCGCCACGGCCAGCAGAAACGCAACTGTGAGAATGCAATTAGTGCGCATAGGCTCTAGGTTAGCGGATTAGCAGACACGCAGGCGCACCGCATCAGTCAGGAACGGCCACTTCATTCGTCCGGCGGTCCGAAGGCTGTTCCGGCGCCTCGGGCACATTCACGGTCGGCAACCAACGAGCCAAGCTCTCCTTTGTTCCGGCGTACTTCTCGTCGCCCGCCAAGTTGGTCCACTCCATCGGATCGACCCGGTGGTCGTACAGCTCCTCACTGCCGTCGGCATAGCGGATGTACCGGAAGTCGTCCGAGCGGACCGCATGGTTCATTCGCCTGTAGGTTGTCACAGCAGGAGTCCAGGCCGCTTCGGGATCTCTCAGCAGAGGCACAAGGCTGCGTCCGTCCAAGCCCTCGCCGGAGCCGAGCCCTGCCAGGTCCAATAGTGTCGGGTACACATCCATTAGGCTGACCGGGCGGTGCGAAATGACTCCGGGCTTGGTCCCCTCGGGCAGGCCGGGCGTGCCGGGTGGAGCGGCAAAGAACAACGGAACTCGCGTGGCCTCTTCCCACAGCGCGAACTTTCGCCAATGGCGCTTTTCGCCCAAGTGCCACCCGTGGTCCCCCCACAGCACGATGATGGTGCTGTCGGCATGGCCGCTCTCGTCGACGGCGTCCAGCAGGCGGCCGAGCAATTCGTCAACGAACGTGATCGACGCCAAGTAAGCCTGCACGGCGCGCTTCCACTGGCCGTGCTCGACGACGCTTGCGTGGTCGCGGTCCGGCCGCGCCATGCGGACACCCGCCTCCGGAACGTCGGCCAAATCCCCGTCAAACATCGGTGGCAGCTGGATGGACGCAAGGGGAAATCGGCGAAAGTAGCGCTCTGGCACGTACCACGGAAGGTGCGGGCGGAATATCCCGCAGGCCAAGAAGAAGGGCTTCTCGTGCGAAGCGCGCAGGCGCTGGATGACCCAGTCGACGACTTTGGCGTCCGACATTTCCTCCGATGAGACGCTCAGCGGGCCCCAGTCGAAATTCCCGGTCCCTTGGATCCCGTTGGCAGGCCTGACCTCAGGAACTGGATCCCCCTCGCGCTGGACCCGCTTTGACGGCCAGTATTCGTCCCACGAGGCGGGGTCCGGGTAAACGCCGTGGTAGATCTTTCCGGAGCCGCCTGCCCAGTATCCGTTGCGCCTGAATGCCTGAGGGATCGTGACCGCATCCGGCATCGCCGGCCGCCATGCTTGGCGGTTGCTATATACGCCGGAGCGGTATGGAGCTACCCCGGTCATCAGCGCTGCCCTTGAGGGGTTGCACGACGGCGAGGCGGTGTAGGCCCGCGCGAACAGGGTCGCCTGACGCGCCAAGCGCGCGAAGTTCGGGGTCTTTGCCTGCGGGTGACCTCCCAGCGGCTCGATCCAGTCATTGAGATCATCGACCGCGATAAACAGCACGTTTGGCCTGTCTGCCGCAAGAGCCGTCGACGCTGCACCCAAGCACACCAGCAGTGCTAGCTTCCTCATGCACTCACCTCCCTTGTCGGTCTCCCGGGCCGAGCTCCGACTCCAGATCCCAGCGAGAAGAACCACGCAGCCAGCAGTGTAGCGAGACAGCCCAGAGGGTTCAGCCAGAGGAAGGCCAGTCCCGGGATGGCGAGCCTGGTGACCCAGACACTGGCCAGTCCGACCACGGTGCCCCAGAACGCCCCGACTGCCGTAATCCGCGGGAATAGGAAAGCAGCCGCGAAGACACCGAGCATTGGACCATAGAACAGCGACCCGACGAAGTTCACGGCCTCGATCAGAGAGCCGAGGCGACCGCCGAACGTGGCGAACACACCGGCGTAGACGGCCCACCCGAGCGTTGCCCAGCGAAGAGCCGCAACCGTTTCCGCCTCGCCGATGCCCGGCCGCACGTAGCGGGCGTAGTGGTCCACAACAGTGGATGTTGCCAGAGAGTTGAGCTCCGAAGAGATCGTCGACATCGCCGCCGCGAACACACCCGCCATGATCAGACCGACCAAACCCCACGGCAGGTGGCCCAGGACGAAGGTCAGAAACACATAGTTCGTGTCGCTATAAGTACCCTGCCCCGAGTCTCTCTCGGCGAGCGAGACTGCTTCGTCCCGCACCGAAGCCAAGCGACGGTCGGCGGCGAGGAAGTCGCCTCGGGACGCCGGAGACCCGCGCGAGGCCACGAACCTCGCCGCAGCTGCACGGCGCTCTTCGAAGGCCTCCGCGAATGTCGAGCCGATTCGGGCGGCATCAGCTGGATGCTCCCGCTCCACGCGCTCCCGCTCGGCGGGGTGGAACAGGGGTGGCGGCGGCTCGAACAGGAAAAACGCGAACACGGCCACGCCTGCAAGCAGGATGAAGGCCTGCAGTGGAACCTTCAGGACAGCATTGAACATCAGGCTGACACGGCTGTGGTACAGCGATCGCGCCGTAAGGTAGCGCTGGACTTGCGACTGGTCCGTTCCGAAGTAGGCGAGCGAGAGGAACGTGGCTCCAACCAAGCCCGACCAAAGCGTGTACCGGCTGTTCCAGTCGAACCCAGGATCCACCGCTTCCAGCTTGCCCGCCATCCCGGCCAACGACAGCGCGTCACGCAGCGACACGCCGTCTGGCAGCCCCCGTATAGCGCAGACGAATGCGACGGCGATCCCCCCGAACATCACGCCCATTTGGACGGCGTCGGCGCGCATCACCGAGCGGATGCCGCCCAGGACCGTGTAGGCAGTCACGAGTGCAACCATCACCAAGATCGTCACGCGTTCAGGCAGGCCTAGGATCACGGCCAGCGCCACGGCGGGGGCGTAGAGGGCGAGGCCCACCCCTAGACCTCGCTGGACAAGGAACACAGCGCTGGCGAGGGTGCGCGTCCTGGCGTCAAAGCGCTGCTCTAGGTACTCGTACGCAGTTCGGACACCGGTGCGATGGAACGCCGGCGCAGCGACCGCAGCGATGAGGACCATTGCGATCGGAAGCCCGAAGTAGAACTGCACGAAACGCATGCCGTCCGAGTAGCCTTGACTGGTCGTGCCAATGAAGGTTATCGCGCTGGCCTGCGTGGCCATGATCGAGAGACCGATGACCCACCACCGCATCCGCTTGCCGGCGGCCACGTAGGCGTGGACGGATCGGTCCTCCCCGGAACGGCGGAGGCTGTAGGTGACGATGAGAACAAGCGAGGCCACAAGCACGAGCCAGTCCAGGCCGCTCATTGGCCGTCACCGAAGGCTCGAGTCAAGAGCCAGAGGCCCGCGACCCAAGCGGCCAAGTGCGCCAGCACGGCGGCGTAGGCCCACCGCCAAGCGTCGGGGGAACGGCCGTCACCAGTGCCGGTCTCGGGGACGGACTCGATGCGGGACTTCAATCCGCTATCGTAACCGTGGCCGGACTAGCTGGCGGTCAGCGCTGCACCCGGTCCTGTCCGGCCGCCGCCAAGGTCTCGGGAAAAGCAATCCGCTGGAAGTCGGGCAGCTCATGCATGCCGACGAATGCGGGATCGGATGCTACCTTGCGTCTGTTGCCGTAGCCCTCTTCCATCGCCTTGCGCAGATAGAGTATTGCGCGCTCCCAAGCCTCGACGCCCGCGTATGCCTTGGCCATGAAATAGTAGTACTTTCCGAGGTTTGCCACGGAGCGCTCCTGCAGCAGCGTCCCGAACGTTCCACGTGTCTCGAACACCTCGGGATCGAGCTCCAGGGCGCGGAGGTAGGCCTGCGACGCGTCCTTGTAGCGACGCTTCGCAAAGTAGGACGTGCCCAGATTGCTGTGGATTGACGCCGAGTAAGGGGAGACCTTCAGAGCCCGCTTGTAGGTTCGGATGGCCTTCCGGTAACTGCCTTGGGCGTGGTGCACTGTGCCGAGGTTATTGAGGGCCTGGCTGTAGGTGTTGTCGATCTTCCACGCGCGTTCGTACTGCTTGCGCGCACTACCCAGCAGCAGCAGCTGGTGGTATGAGATTCCAAGCTTGTTGACCAAACGCGCCGAATCGGGTTCCTGAATGATCGCATCCCGGTATGTGTCTCCGGCCTCGCGGTACATCTTGCGGGCCATGAAGATGTCGCCCCGCTTCTCGAGCGACAACTCTCCGCGGGGTACCGCCAATCTGCCGCGCTGCGCGGTGCGGTCAATTAGCTGTGCGTCTAACCCCACGGTGCCAGCCGCGCAACCGAGCAGAACCACCGTCCACCTGAGCTCTCCCAGCACCGCTTCCTCTTCTTCCTCTGCGCCTACTCACATTGAAACACACCGGATGGGAGTTTGCCACCGGATCCGACCGCGCAGACAGGCTTTGTGTTACTCGGGAACGACGGACCGGCCGAATCCCGCAACCTACTGCCGGCAGGCCCCGACCGCTGGTGCACCCGACGGTTCGGCCCTCTCGAGGGACTCCCACATCCTCACCAGACCGTCAAGGCCGATCTGCTGGGCACGCTTGCCGGCACTTGCATGCATGGCGACCAGTCCGGCAGGGTAGCGACCGGCGAGATTGTTTCGAAGCGTCTTCCGCGGCGAGGCGAGGCAAGCTCGCAGAAAGGCAAGCAGTCCAGTGGGCGGGCAGCCGGAGCGCAGCTCGAATCGGACAAGGGCCGACTCCACGGCCGGCGGCGGCGAGAATGCTCGGGACGGCACGCGGAACAGCAGGCGCGGCTCGCTGTGAAGCTGGCAGAGGCAGCTCAGCAGGCCGAATCGCTTGCCGTCGCAGGCCACGGCACGCTCGGCCACCTCTCTCTGCATCAGGAAGGTCGCCCGCCGAAAGGCGTGCTTGGCGGCGAACGCCGCCCGCAAGATGGGCGAGGTGATGTAGTACGGAAGGTTCCCCACAAGAACGGCATGGGAGCGGCGGACGGGAGCCACAAGCCCGGCGAGATCGGCTTGCAGGACGTCTCCTCTAACGATGCGCAGATTGGGCGGGGCGCCGCAGGCGCGTCGCAGGGCCGCCGCCAAGGCAGGGTCTACTTCAAGGGCGATGACCCTGTTGACACGTCGCACCAAGTGCTTGGTGAGGGCTCCCTGCCCCGGCCCGATCTCGAGTGCCGTGTCGCCGCTCTCTACGGCAGCCTTCGCGATCCGCGCCAGAACGGCCCGGTCCCGCAGGAAGTGCTGGCCCAGCTTGGGGCGCCTGCCCACACGGCGAGTCTACCAGCGCTGCCCGGCACTGCAGCAACGTGGCGCCGAGGGAGTCAAGAGCGTGGGGGCGCTGGGGTAAAATGGCGGTTTGGCGAGGGCCGTGCCAGTTGAAGGGGCGACTTCGCCTGAGAGTCCTCAAGCAACACTCCGGTCAGCGACGATCGAAGTCCCTTGGGAACTCGTCGAGGCCGAGCGGGACCGTCTTGTCTCAAGCCAGGCGAGGAGCATCAAGCTTCCGGGGTTTCGCAGAGGCAAGGCACCATTGGCGGTGCTGAACGCCCATCTTGGCCGGGAGATCGAGGAGGCCCTCTCGGGGACCTTTGCACATACGCACGCGGCTATCTACCTCGGGCGGAGAGACCTGCGCGTAGCTTGGGGCCCGGACGTGAGGGAGTGTCGATACAGGCCGGGCAAGCCGCTCGTCGTGCGGGCCGAGTTCGAGGTGTTCCCCGACTTTGAACTTGGAGAGTACCTCAACCTCAAGGTGCGGTTCGAGCCTGACAAGGTCACCGACGAAGACGTGGAGCGAGGGCTCTCGGCCCTGCGAGAGCGGCAGGCCTCGTTCCACAACATCGATCCTAGGCCCGCAGCGGTCGGCGACTTGGTAGTCGTATCGATGGCAATAACGCCGCTGGACGACAAGTCCGAGAGGTCGGAGCAGTCGGAGCTTGGTTTCGAATTGGGCAACCAGGACATGTCAACTCCGGCAATCGACGAGCTGCTCGTCGGCGCGGAGCCCGGAGAGACCGTCTCCGCCGAGACTTCGCGTCCTCAAGATTTCGGTGCCTCGGGGCTGGCCGACCGGCCCAGCCGGGTCGAAATCACCCTCGAGCGCCTAGTCCGGCGAGAATTGCCAGACCTAGACGACGAACTGGCGCGGGACGTTGACGAGGACCTCAAGACGCTTGATGACCTGAAAGAGCGCATCCGGGAGGGAATGCAGGCTCAGGCCGACTCCATTGCCGAGATGAAGACGCGAGCAGCGGTAGAGACGGCGCTGGTAACGGGCCATCCGAATACCCTGCAACTCCCCGAAAGGTTCTTTACGGAGCAGATGCGGCGCGCAGTGGAGGCCTTCGCGAGGGACTGGGCCAAGGAGCACTCTGGAGACCCGCCCCAAGAGATGATCCAACTCCACCTGCAGCGGCTGCACAGGCGGTTGGCCAGCGATCAGGTGCTGGACCGGATCGCCACTGTCGAAGACATCTCGGTGTCGGCCTCGGAACTGCACGACGTGCTGGCCGAATACGCGGAAGAGAATGACATGGAGCCCCGCGAAGCCGCCGAGGCGTTCGAGCGTTCCGGCGAGCGTTACAGGGCTCAGACCCTTCTGCGCCGAGAGAAGGCGATTGCCTTCGTCATCACCGAGGGCCTCCCGGGCGTGGACGCAATTGACGACGAGGCGGCGAGTTCGGAGGGAAGCGGGCCGCCGGAGAGCAACGCGAGCGCCGATGGGCCTCCAGCAGAAAGGGCCGGCCAGAACCAGGCCGGGGAGTGAGGAGGACCGGTCATGGTCGCAGGCCAGCCCAGTGCGAACTTGGTGCCCATGGTGGTCGAGCAGACCGTCAGGGGAGAGCGCGCTTACGACATCTTCTCGCGCCTGCTGAAGGACAACATCATATTCGTGGGCTTCCCGATCGACGACGCGGTCGCGAACCTAGTCACGGCTCAGCTCCTGTTCTTGGAGGCTGAATCTCCAGACCGTGACATCTGGCTCTACATCAACTCACCCGGAGGATCCATTACGGCCGGGATGGCGATCTACGACACCATGCAGTTCGTGAAGCCGGACATCACCACTGTGTGCATCGGGCAAGCCGCCTCGATGGCCGCGGTGATCATGTCAGCAGGGGCCAAAGGAAAGCGCTTCGCCCTGCCGAACTCGCGGTTCCTCCTGCATCAGCCATCGCTGACGGGCTTGGCGGGGCAGGCAACCGACATCGACATCCATGCAAGGGAAATCCTGCGAATGCGCGAGAGCCTCAACGGCCTGCTGGCTGCCCACACCGGCCAGGACGTCAAGCGGATCGAGCAGGACATCGAGCGGGACTTTATCCTGGACGCGGGGCAGGCCAAGGAATACGGCCTGATCGACCAGATCATCACGAACAAGTAGCGGTGGCCGGGCGGGGCCCCTTTGGTAGGCTACAGCCGATGAGGGCTTGGCAGGTCACACACTACGGCGAGCCGGAGGAGATGCGGCTCGTCGAACTAGAGACGCCCGCTCCGGCAGAGGGAGAGGTGTTGGTCCGCAATCGGGCCTGTGGGCTGAACTTCTTCGATCTGCTCCAGTGCCAGGGCAAGTATCAGGCCCGACCGGCGTTCCCGTTCACAATCGGCGCCGAGGTTGCAGGCACCATCGAGCGGATCGGGCCTGGAGTCCATGGCCTTCAGGAGGGCCAGCGAGTGGCGTCGCTTACGCGGGGAGGGGGGTTCGCAGAAATCACGAAGGTCCATGCCTCACGGGTGTTCGCGATTCCGGAGGAAATGTCGTTCGAGACGGCAGCAGCCATGGAAGTGGTCTTCCAGACCTCCCTGTTCGCGCTCGAGCACCGCGCGAAACTGCAGGGCGGCGAGTGGCTTCTGGTGCACGCCGGTGCCAGCGGCGTGGGAACAGCCGCCATTCAGCTCGGCAAGGCCATGGGAGCCCGCATCATCGCGACAGCCGGCAGCGCCGAGAAGCTTGAGTTCTGCCGTCAGCAAGGCGCCGACCACGTTCTCGGCTACGGGGATGCGGGCTGGATCGACGACGTGAAACGGATCGCTGGCAAGTTTGGCGCCGACGTGATCTACGATCCGGTCGGCGGAGACATCTTTGACCTCTCGACCAAGGTTATAGCGCCGGAGGGCCGGCTGCTAGTGGTGGGTTTCGCGAGCGGCCGGATTCCTTCCTTGCCGGCCAACCGTGCCCTGCTGAAGAACATGTCGCTGGTCGGAGTCTTCTGGGGGCGCCACTGCGAAGAGAATCCCGGCTACATGGAATCGCTGCACTCCAAGCTGATGGAGTTGTTCGCGACGGGCGGGATCGATCCCCCGATCGGAGCAACCTTCGGATTCGAGGACGTTCCCGAAGGGATTCGCGCCCTCGCGAACCGACAGGTCTGTGGCAAAGCTGTTGCCACAGTGCCCTGACCGCACCCTGTCGGCCGCTCAGCCCGGTATCACGATAGGAATCGGGATGAAGCAGAGCACAAACACGATCAGAAGCACGATCGCGGCCCGGACTCGGGCGGCCCCGATCGGCAGCGAGTCCTGCAGCGTGGGGCGGTGACGGATCCCGGTCAGGAAGAGAAGCACCAGCAGCAGCGCGTACTGAGCCCCGTTGGCGATGCTGAAGGCCAGTAGCGAGGCGAAAGCGACCCACGCCACACGGACGCTGTGCCGACCGAAGACGGCGTAGGCCACGTGGCCGCCGTCCAGTTGCCCGATCGGAATCAGGTTCAGCGCCGTGACGAACAAGCCAACCCAGCCCGCAAAGCCCACATCGTGCAGCATCAGGACCATGCCTTCCTCTCCGGTTCCAAACACAAGCCGCTCAAAGAACTTGAACAGCAGCGGATCCCCCAGCAGGATGCCGGGAATGTCGGGATCCTGAGGCACGCGCTCTGAGAGCATCACGCCAATCAGGGTGATCGGGATTGCCAGCACGACGCCGGCGAGCGGGCCTGCGGCCCCGATATCAAACAAAGCCCTACGGTTCGGGATCAACGGGGACATGCGGATCAAGGCACCCATCGTTCCGAACAAGAACGGCGCCGGAATGAAGTATGGAAGCGAGGCGGGAACGCCGTGGTACCGGGCGGCCAAGTAGTGCCCGAACTCGTGCGCCGTGAGAATCGCCATCAGGCACGCCGAGTAGACGGGCGAGAAGATCCGGGTCGTCGTGGCCACGGTGGCCACGAACAGCAAGAGGTTGAGCCATGGCCGTTGAGCGGGTACCGGACGTTTGGGCGGGCCCCGCAGCGGACCGTCTTCGATACGGGGCAGCTGGCCCTCGTTGCCGGTTGGCCGTACGCCACCCGGCCGTTCCCCCGAAGTCAGGCCTCCGCCAGGAACGCCGGACAACGGTCGAGTGCCACCAGAGTCTGCGAGCAAGTGGCGATCCCGCCTGCTAGGCGACAGCCGCGGCCGGTGTGGGCAAGTACGACAGCCACCCGAAGCGATCGGCAGCATCTCCGGAGGTAATGGCCAGAAACTCCGACTGCAAGTGCTCGGTGATCGGGCCTCGGCGACCTGCTCCGACAGCGATCCTGTCCACTGAGCGGATCGGAGTCACTTCGGCCGCTGTACCTGTGAAGAAGAGCTCGTCGGCAATGTACAGCCACTCGCGCGGTATTGCCTGCTCCCTCAGCGGATAGCCGAGTTCGCCCGCGATGCAAATGATGGCATCTCGCGTGATGCCCGGGAGCACGGAGGTGCCCAGCGGGGGCGTGTAGATGATCCCGTCCCGGATCAGGAACACGTTTTCTCCGCTGCCCTCAGAAACATAGCCCTGCGTGTCGAGCGCGATGCCCTCGGTGTAGCCGTGCTGGTTGGCCTCCATCAGGATCAGCTGCGAATTCATGTAGTTCGCAGCAACCTTTGCGATGGCAGGAAGCGTATTCGGAGCGATCCTCGTCCACGACGACACACAGACGTCCACGCCCTGCTCGAGCGCCTCCGCGCCGAGGTAGCGGCCCCACTCCCAGCATGCGATGTAGCACTCGATGGGGTTATTGAGGGAACGCACGCCCACGTCGCCGTAGCCGCGAAACACGATCGGCCTCACGTAGCAGGACGACATCCCGTTGACTGCTGAGACGTCAACGCAGGCCTGTGCAAACTCCTCCTGGGAAAACCCAATATCCCCGAACCTGTAGATCTTGGCGGACTCGAACATCCGCCGGACGTGCTCCCGCAGCCGAAACATCGCGGGTCCGTTCCTGGTGTCGTAGCAGCGGATGCCCTCGAACACGCTGGTACCGTAGTGCAGCGCGTGCGTAAGTACGTGCACCTTGGCCTCATCCCAAGGAATTAACCTTCCGTTGTGCCAGATTTTCTCGGTCGGCTTGATCATGAGCGCCCCCAAACGGCGGGTTTTTCTAGTATGGCACTGATCGGTCGAAGTGGTGCGCGCGCGGCGTTCCGAACCGCACTCCCGCCCGGCCGGATCCGCTATCGCTTACACTGAATCGCTCATGGGAGCTGCCAAGCCGCGACTGTTCCTGCTGGATACATTTGGCCTGATCTTCCGGGCCTACCACGGTCGCGCCCGGACCGCTGTGTCGGGAATGCGTACATCTGGCGGCATTCCCACGGAGGCTGCGTACGTCTTCCACAACTCGCTCCAGCGGATGCTCAAGGACTACGATCCGACACACGTCATTGCGGTGTGGGAAGGGGCCGGCCCCACGTTCCGTGAGCGCGAGTTTCCCGAGTACAAGGCCAACCGGGACGAGTTCCCGGAAGACCTGCGGACCCAGCTTCCCTACATCAAGCGCCTCTTGGGAGCGCTCAACATCGCAATCGTCTCTGAGGACGGCTACGAGGCGGACGACACGATCGCCCTTCTGGCGCACCAGGCGGTGGAGAGCGGTATCGCTGTCTGCGTCGTGAGCATGGACAAGGACCTGATGCAGGTCGTGGGCGACAAGGTGTCGTTGCTGGACGACCGCAAGCGAGTCGAGTACGACGCCTCCGGCGTGGAACGACGATTGGGTGTAAGGCCCGAGCACGTCACAGACTTCCTCGCGCTGATGGGAGACCCAGTCGACAACATTCCGGGTGCGCCAGGGATCGGAAAGATAGGTGCCCGGAAGCTCATCGCCAAGTACGGGACGGTGGAGGAGATCATCGACCATGCGGTCGAAGTGCGACGGAAATCCTATCGCGAGAGCCTGCTCAACCACGCCGACCAAATCCGCCTTAGCAAGCGGCTGGCAACGCTAGACACTTCGGGAAAGGTCACCCTTGACCTACGGACCGCGAAGC
This sequence comes from Bryobacterales bacterium, assembly GCA_965203925.1. Taxonomy (GTDB): domain Bacteria; phylum Acidobacteriota; class Terriglobia; order Bryobacterales; family UBA6623; genus VXMF01. Next base: position 4,537,354 of record OZ241924.1, on the reverse strand, counting down.
GAGGGCCCCTCGACCGCGACGCCCTCCTGGAATGCTACCGGGAGCTTGAGTTCGTCAGCTTGGCAAACAAGCTGCGGCCGACGCCGGCCGCCAGCAAAGCCGCGACCGTGAGGGAATTGACTTCCGCCGACCAGATCCGGGAGTGGCTCGCATCTAGTGCAGGGCCGCTGGCAGTCGCCGTGCGTTCCGTCCAGCGGAGCGGCAGCGACAGTGCCGGAATCGAGGTCGGCCTCTCCGCTTCGAAGGACACGGCAGTGCGAGTTCCCCCGATGCTCGCGGAGGAATGCAGGGAGCTGTTCGAAGCTGGGGAGAGAGAAGTTTGGGTACACGACTGCAAGGCCGCAATACAGGCGTTGGCCGAGGAAGGCATCTCCCTCCGCCGGGCCGCTGACGACACGATGCTGATGGCGTTCCTCGCCGATTCCAGCCGCACGGACTATTCGCTCCCCAAGGCTGTGCGAAGGAGGCTGGGTACGGCCCCGCCCGAAGGGGCTGGAGATGCGGCCGCCGCCACGAGGGCGCTCCGAGACTCCTTGCACGGCGAGATGGACCGCCTAGAGCTCCGAACGGTCTACGAAGACATCGAACTGCCGCTTGCCCCAGTACTGGCGTCCATGGAAGCCACCGGGATCCAGATCGATCCAGCGGCCCTCTCGAACTTGTCTGCTCGACTGGCCGACGGCATAGAGAAACTGCAATCGGAAGTCTTCGACCTGGCCGGTCGGGAATTCAAGATTGGGTCGCCGAAGCAGCTGGGAGAAGTGCTGTATCAGGAGTTGGGACTTCCTACACCGCAGAAGCGGGGAAAGTCCAAGGCCCCATCGACAGCGTCCGATGTCCTTGAGAGGCTGAAGACAAAGCACCCGATCCCCGGCCTCGTCCTCGAGTGGCGGAAACGAACGAAGCTGAAGAACACCTATGTCGACGCCCTTCCTGCCATGGCCGACGCCGACAATCGTCTGCACACAACATTCGACCAGACGGGGTCCGCTACGGGCCGCCTGTCCTCCAAGAACCCCAACCTGCAGAACCTCCCGACGAGGACGGCTCTCGGGCGCGAGATCCGGTGCGCATTCGTCGCGGCTCCTGGCTCGGCGTTCGTCTCCGCCGACTATTCACAAGTCGAGCTCCGCGTGTTGGCGCACCTCTCGCGGGACCCGACGCTCGTAGAAGCGTTCAAGAACGGGGACGACCTGCACCGCCGCACTGCGTCGGAAGTACTCGGAATCCCGCCATCAGCCGTCGGGCCAGACGAACGGTCCCGAGCAAAGGCGGTGAATTTCGGGATCATCTACGGGCTGAGCGCCTTCGGGCTTGCGCGCCAGCTCCGGATTCCCCAAAAGGCCGCCAAGGACTACATCGCGCGTTACTTTGCGCGCTACACCGGTGTTAAGGAATTCACAGAGTCCGTGGTCGAGCGGACGCGCAAGACCGGCTACAGCGAAACGCTCTTTGGGCGGCGTAGGCCAGTCCCGAACCTGAACAGCCGAAACCATACTGCCAGGAGCTTCGCTCAGCGCATCGCGGTCAACTCTCCCATCCAGGGCAGTGCTGCAGACCTTATCAAGGCGGCCATGCTCGCCACGAGCGCCGCGCTGACAACAGCGCGGCTACGCTCCAAGATTGTGCTGCAGATCCACGATTCGCTCTTGGTCGAGGCCCCCTCCGAGGAAGTCTCGACAGTGTCGGAACTGCTGAGGAACGAGATGGAGTCAGTAGCCGAACTGGACGTGCCGCTGGTAGTCGATGTCAAGGCCGGCCCGAACATGCGTGACCTGAGCCCTGTCTAGAGCGCTGGAAGCGCTAGCGGCCGAGCACCCTGCCCTAGCGATAGGAACGAGTTACCCACTCGGCGACAACGCAAGGCTTGGGGTTGTCCTCGACCTCTACGGTTACACCCCACACCGTCTGGACTCCCCAATGGTGCTCGTCGAGCTCCTTAAGGGAGATGTGGCCTCGAATGCGGCTGCCGGCCGGAACTGGCGTCGGGAATCTCACCCGGTTGAGGCCGTAGTTGATGCCGTGCCTGAAGTCGCCCGCCACCCGGATCGTCCGCATCATGATGGGCGCGAGCATCGACAAGCTCAGGAACCCATGCCCGATGGTGGTCTTGAAGGGAGACTCGGCAGCGGCGCGCTCAGTGTCCACGTGAATCCACTGGTGGTCCTCAGTGGTGTCGGCGAAGCCGTCAATGCGGTCTTGGCCGATCTCGAACCATTCGCTGACGGCAATCTCGGCACCAAGGCTGGCCCTAAGCTCGTCCACAGGTACTGCTCGCGCTGCCATGGGGCAAATTGTAGCGGACAGGTGTGCTCAGTACCGGGTCCCCCAAGACATCAGAGTCCTGCGACAGCGTTCCGCGTGAGAGTGTAGAGCATCGAAACGGCGACCAAGATCGCACCATTCAAGACGAGCACTGTTCGCGCGCCGAACTTCTCGGCTGCCAGGCCGCAGCTGAGGTTGCTGAGCGGCATGACGCCGCGGAAGGCGGTATTGTGAACGCTCATGATGCGTCCGCGCATCTCCTCTTCGAGGTTGAGCTGGACCAGCGTCGTGACCATCGTGAACACCGCTAGGATCGCGCCCCCCGCAAAGAGCAGCAGCGGCATAGCCAGCCATAGCGTGCCAGCCATGGCGAAGCCTGCCACGGACAGCCCAAGCAGTGACTGCATGACAAGCGCCCTGCGTCCTTTGCGGGGTGCATTGCCCGTGCTGGCAACCCACAGCGCCCCAATCACAGCGCCCGCACCCAATACGGATCCAACGCTGCCGTAGCCGCTCGCGTCCATGCCATACACGTCGCTGGCGAACACCGGCAGCAACAGGTTGATCGGCACGCCGCAGAAAGCGGTCACCACCGCCAGCGCCATCAAAGACTTCAGGACGATGCTCGCCCGTATGGCCCCAAGGCCCTCTAGGAGGCTGCGGAGCATGTTGGGATGAGTTCCGCCGGTTGCCTGCGAAATCCGCAGCAGCAGCAGCGAGACGATCACGGCGAAAAAGCTCGCTGCATTCACCAAGAAGCAAATCGCAGGTCCGAGATACTTGAACACGACGCCGCCGATGGGACGGCCTAGCGTTCCTGCGAGGTTGAACTGGATCGACAGCAGGGCGATGGCGTTCGACAGGTGGCGCTTTGGCACCAGCGAGGGCGTGAGTGCCTGATATGCAGGACCCCCGAAGGCCTGGCCTAGACCTGCCAAGAACGCAGCGGCGAGAATGTGCCAGACCTCGATGCGTTCAGTCCAGAAGGCAACCGCGAGACCCAGCGACGCGGTCATCTGCAGCACTTGAGAACCGATTAGCAGATAGCGCCGGTCCATGCGGTCGGCCAGAACCCCGCCAACGACGGAGAACAAAAGGATCGGAAGGCCGTTAAGAAAGGCGGTGAGCCCCAGAAGGCCTTCGGAGGAAGTGCGCTCGTAGATGTACCAGCTCTCGGCTATCTGCGCTACGAAGAAGCCCGTGGTCGAGGTGAAGGCCCCGAACCACATCCAGCGGAAGTTCCTGTACCGAAACGACCTGAAGGTCCGCGCCAGCAACCCGGCCTCGGTACGATTGTGACTGGCGGGCATCTATCGCTGCGGCGGCCCGCCCCGGACGGGCACGGCCGCCGGCCGCCGACAGATATCTTCCCACAGCCGGGGCGGGTCTGGTGAATCGAGGCCAAACCCGGCATCGGCAGGATTCGTGGGAGTGGGGCCAAGAACATGAGTAGCGCCTTGGATCCTCTTGGGATCGATTGTCCTCACTGCGATACCGCGCCCGGCATCCGAAAACCGGAAGGCCGGCTCGCGGCAAGTACAATTCAAAGGCTGCGCTGAAGGGCCAAGGCTGCCGCAGCGCGGATCCGGCAGCCGCACGGCTGTGATCAGGACCGGTATGGACAGGACGGAATCGCCAAAAACATTGAGACACCCCAAAGGGCTCTACGTCCTGTTCGCGTCCGAGGCTTGGGAGCGGTTCAGCTTCTACTCAATGCTCTCGATGTTCACCCTTTACCTCCGGGACAGCGCCCAAGGCTTCGGGTGGACGGCAGCGGAGGCCACGAGCCTGTACTCGTGGTACCTGACATTCGTCTACGCCAGCCCGTTGATTGGCGGCCTTCTGGCCGATCGCTATCTCGGCTACCTGCGCACGACACTCATCGGGGCCGTCTTCTTCGTCGCGGGACACTTCCTGCTCTCGTTCCACTCGATCAACATCGTGTATGCAGCGCTGGGCTGCCTCGTCGTGGGAAACGGCCTCTTCAAGCCAAACGTTTCCACCATGGTCGGGAACCTGTATCCGGACGGCAGCCCTCTAAAGGACCGCGCCTTCGTGATCTTCTACTTCGGGATCAACGTCGGGGCATTATTTGGCCCGGTCGCCATGGAGGTGATCAAGACAAAGGCCGGCTACCACCCGGCCTTCGCCGTCGCCGGAGTCGGAATGGTGATCTCGCTGCTGACGCTCTACTGGTGGCGAGAGCACGTGCGCGTCGTAGACGGGCCACAGGTAGCCGGACAGAGCGCCGCAGCCGAGAGCGCAGAACTGGCCTCAGTCTCGGAGGGCCGTCGCGTCGGAGCACTGCTGGTCGTATTCGCGATCGTGGTCGTCTTCTGGATGGCCTTCCACCAGAATGGATCGACGCTGACGTACTTTGCAAATGACAACACCGACTGGAACGTTTCGGGAATCATCTCCAATGCGATCAACCCTGCATGGATTCTGATACTCTCATTCCCTCTCGTCAACCTCTGGGACTGGTTAGGGCGACGCGGCATGGAGCCGTCCACGCTGGCCAAGATGACGATAGGAATGCTGCTGACCGGCCTGTCGTTCTTCGTCCTGTACTCGGCCGCAAGCATCGGAGAGGCGTCAGTGACCGGCACGGACCCCTACGCCTACAAGGTCTCGCCCGCATGGCTGATTTCCTCGTACGGCATCGTAACCCTGGGGGAGCTGCTGCTATCCCCGATGGGCCTCTCCCTGGTGTCAAAAGTAGCGCCCTTCCGCCTCCGCGGGATGATGATGGGGGGTTGGTTCGTCGCCACGGCGGTCGGAAACAAACTGACCGCGATCGGCGTGTACTGGACACGCTGGCCACACTCGCAGTTTTTCGCTCTGCTGGGGCTGATGTGCATCGCTGTGGCAGCCATATTGGCCGGCCTGCTAAAGCCACTCAAGCGGGCCATGCCCGGCGTGTGACGTTACGCAGTTCGGTGCAGACCGGCGACCGGCTTGCAGGTTTCGTGCTCAATGGGCCATTGGCCGGAGTCATGGGCTCGGCGCTCGCGATTGCGGGGGCAATCGGATGTGCGTCCGACAGGCCCGGGCAAATCGAGTTGATCCCGGAGTACTTCGATCTGAGGCCCGGCGAGACGGTTCGGTACGCGCCGATGTCGCGCGAACGGAGCGGCGCATTGGAATCTGCCGAAACGTTCGAGTTCGAGTCCGACGATCCGAGCATCCTGATAGTGGAGCATCGCACGGGCCTCGCTCGGGCGATCGCTGAGGGCACGACGGAGCTTCTGGTCCGGACTGCGGCGGCGGAGAGACGTTACAAGATCACGGTTCGGGGGACAGAACTAGCGCCGATCAAAGCCGTTCATCACAGCGAAGTCCACACGATCAGCGGTGAGGACTTGCTCTTCGTCGGCCACGCAAACCGCGATGGCTTCGACCACACGGCGGTCGCGAAGGCGGGAATCGACCGTTGGGTACAAGAGTCAAAGGACAGCGGGCGAACCGTGGTCTTCTGGGTTAGCGACGAGTACCCGAACTGGTACGGAGCAGATCGCAAGCCCGATATTGCCCTCGTCAGCGAGGGGCAAGAACACACGATCCTAGTCGACGCCGGTCGGGTCGTCTTCACCGGAGGCGACTTCATGTTCTGCACGCTCAGGAACGTGCAGATGACCCTGCACACTCTGCTGCGTGCCGGGACGCGGGATTCTGTGCACTATGTCTTTCCTCCCGAGGCGATATGGATGGCGGACGTCTGGGAAACGAGCGACAAGAGGCCGTACCCCGCGCCAACTGTCCTTCTGAGAGAAGTTTGGTTCCGGCACCAGTCCGACCTCGATCGGTACACGGCGGTGATCGTTCCCTTCCTGCAGAGGCTATTCGAAGAGTATCCGGTTGAGGACTATCCGCCTGACGCGCCGCCACCGGATCTCGAGCGCGTCATCGCCGACTGGAGAGTGGAGGTTGTGGTAGGCGACAGCGTAACCCGAACCTACCGCGGGGAGGACTCGGCGAAGACGATACTGTTGGAGTTCCCTACACCTCGCGATCTGCGCGGACCTTCCTGACACGCCGGCGAGAAGCCCCGGCCGTCAACGGCTGGTCTTGGCGCACCGGCGATGGTGAGGCCGACCAACGAAAGGACCAGTGCGGTGTTGAGCATTGGCCGACCCATGGGGCGAGGAGAGTAGACGCTGCCTCGGCAAGCGGCATATCGGGCAGACTGTGCTTCGCGCCATTGCACCTAGACGCGCCTGACGTGGAGCTTGGAAGGGACGCGTCCAGAGGTCCGGCGTACCTGCCAAGCGGTCGCTGCGATGCGGCCCGATCGCGCGCTCGCCGCAGGCATGGATCGCGCTCCGCTTGTGCTATTCTCAGATCAGTTGGGGCTCCTTGCGTCTGCATGAGTGCCCACCCGATTCCCGGGGGCGTAGTTCAGTTGGTTAGAACGCCGGCCTGTCACGCCGGAGGTCGCGAGTTCGAGTCTCGTCGCTCCCGCCACGCTACAATTTGGGCCGCAGTGCTTTGGGCCGGGCAGTCTAGATTGGCTCAGAGGTGATCCCGTGAAGCAGAACGCGATCAAAGCGACCCTGCAGGCAGGCGGGTCTGTGTTGGGCACTTGCGTGACGGACTGCTTCAACCCAGAGATCGTAATTGCAATCGAGGCCGCAGGCCTAGACTTCTTCTTCATCGACAGCGAGCATTCCCGGACAGGATTCGACGACGTACAGTCGTTCGTGCGCGTCGCCAAGTCCACCGGCGTCGTCCCGCTGGTTCGCGTTCCGCAATCGGAGTACTTCTTCTTGGCCCGCATGCTGGACGTGGGGGCGATGGGCATCATCAATCCCCGGACCGAATCGGTCGCGGAAGTCCGCAAGATCGTTGCGGCAATGAAGTTCCCCCCGCTCGGTCGCCGCGGATACGGGCTGCGCAGCATCGTGACCGACCTTGACTTCCAAGGCGCTGCGGCCGAAATGGAGTCGGCCAACCGAGAATCCATGGTCGTCATCCAGATGGAGACGCAGTCTTGCGTTGACGACATCGAGGAGATCGTGGCGGTGCCGGGTGTGGACGCCACGATGGTGGGACCGTTCGACCTGTCGGTCTCACTCGGGATTCCCGGTGACTTCGAGCACCCTAAGTTCTGGGATGCATTCGACCGCATGGTCGAGGCATGCAACCAAGCCGGGGTGGCTCCCGGTGTCCATTTCGGAAGCACAGGAATGCTCAAGCGAGCCCGAGAGCATGGTGCCCGCTTCCTAGTGTGCGGCACGGACATGTCGGTCTTGCTCAACGGATTCCGCGCGATCCGAAGCGACATGCAGGCCGATCTCGCGGCTGCCGGAGCCAAGACCGGCGGATACATGTAGGCAGCGTGACCAGCGCGGGCCCGAAGGACCATCGCGCGCACGACGATTCTCCAGCGCCAGTGCGCTGGGGTGTGCTCAGCACGGCAAAGATTGGCTTGGAGAAGGTCATCCCGGCGATGCAGCGAGGGCCCTCTTGCGAAGTCCTTGCAATTGCCTCGCGCAGCCTTGCGCGCGCCCAAGAGGCTGCCGCGCAGCTCGGAATTCCGCGAGCCTACGGCTCCTACGACGAGCTGTTGGCAGATCCGGAGATTGAAGCCGTCTACAACCCCCTGCCGAACCATCTTCACGTCCCGCTCTCGGCGCGGGCTGCGGATGCGGGAAAGCACGTGCTCTGCGAAAAGCCTGTGTCGCTGAATGCGTCGGAGGTGATGGAACTGGTCCGAGCTAGAGACCGCGCGGGAGTCTTGATACAGGAAGCCTTCATGGTGCGCTACCACCCGCAGTGGCTGCGGGCGCGGGATCTGGTGCGAAGCGGTGAGATCGGCGAGTTGCGGGCAGTTCAAGGGTTCTTCAGCTACACGAACCTCGATCCCGAGAACATTCGCAACATTGCCGGATTCGGAGGTGGGGGCCTGTATGACATTGGTTGCTACCCGATCACCGCCGCAAGGTTCTTATTCGGGGCTGAGCCCATTCGTGTGGCCGGCTTGATCGACTGGGACCCTCGGTGGCAGATTGATCGGCTCACATCGGGAATCCTGGAATTCCCGGCCGGCCATGCCACGTTCTCCTGCTCCACGCAATTGACGCCCTATCAGCGCATCCACGCGTTCGGAACACGCAAGAGGATCGAGATTGAAATCCCCTTCAACGCCCCAGTGGACCGGCCATGCAGGCTGTTCGTAGACGACGGTAAGGTGCTGGGCGACGCCGGTCGCATCGTCGAGGAACTGCCGACCACCGACCAGTACACCGCCCAAGGTGAGGTAGTCTCTCGGGCAATCCGCCGCGGTGACGCATTGGAGTTCCCGCTGGAGGATTCGATCACGGGTATGCGAGTAATCGATGCCATGTTCCGTTCGGCGGATTCGGGCCAGTGGGAACGCCCCTGAACCGGTCTCGCTTGGTCCGCGCGGCTCGTCGATAGCTCGCGTCAGTGTCCCAAGGCAAGTTCGCCCCGTACCGGACGCGCGCCGGTTCGACCTCAGTGGCCAGCTGAAGCCGCGCATGCCTCCCTAATGGCCATCTCTGGCCGGACGCCTCGCGGAGACCGAATCCGCAGTGCCTTCGGACAGACGGAGCAGCTTCGAGGACGCGAGTGGTCACGCAACCTTTGGCGGTGATTGACGCTCAACCCGTCTCGGGCCGTTGACTGGGCGTCGGGCACGTCACGCATTTCCCCAAGCGCTGCCCTGACATGGGGGCTTCGAGCTTGGAGAACTTGGACGACTCCCCGATTGCCCGGAGAACAGCAAGCTCCTAGCGCTTCTTGCGGCACAGCGCCGCGAACCTCAAGCGTCATTGGCTCGGGACGGCTTCGTATTCGCTAGAATCCTCGCAGTGACGGCGAGAAGAATTGAGGTCGGATGGGCACTTGCGGCACTCCTTGCGGGAGCGCTGGCGTCGGCCGGATGCGCGGACTCGGGGCCCCCAAGGCCCAACATCATCCTGATAATGACGGACGACCAAGGATGGGCACAGGTGGGCTTCCACGGCAACCCGTACATTCGCACACCAACGCTCGACCGGCTAGCCGCAGAAAGCACTGAGTTCACGCAATTCTATGTCGAGCCGAAGTGCGCGCCTACCCGGGCGGCGCTGCTGACGGGGCGCCACGGGTATCGCTCCCGAGTGGTGGACACGTATCTCGGGCGGACGCTGCTTGACCCTGCGGCCACGACTCTCGCCGAACTGCTGGCGTCCGGTGGCTATGCGACCGGCATCTTCGGCAAGTGGCACCTCGGCGACAATTTCCCCCTCCGACCTATGGACCAAGGTTTCCAGGAATCCCTGGTCCACCGCGGCGGGGGCTTGGGCCAGCCTGCGGGACCGCCCGGAAACACCTATTGGGACCCCGTTCTCGAGCTCAATGGAGTGTCACGGAAGTACGAGGGCTACTGTACGGGAATCTTCACGGACGCGCTGATCAGCTTTGTGCGGGCCAACCGTGACCGGCCGTTCTTGGGCTATCTGGCGACCAACGTGCCGCATGGACCGTTCGACGTCGACGAGGAGTGGATCGAGCCATACCGAGGAATGGGCCTTCCCGAACGCACAGCCAGGGTCTACGGCATGATCGAGGAATTCGACCAGAACCTCAACCGTCTGCTCGAGGAGTTGGACGAGCTCGGGCTCGCCGAGAGCACAATCGTCGTCTTCCTGACGGACAACGGTCCGACGCAGCAAACGTTCACTGCCGGCTTGCGGGGACGCAAGGGTAGCACGCATGACGGCGGCACTCGTGTTCCTTTCCTGTTCCGCTGGCCGGGAACGGTCGAGGCAGGAAGGAAGGTTGATCGGATCGCGGCTCACATTGACGTCGTGCCTACGCTGCTCGAGGCCGCCGGTGTCCCAGGCCCCGACGAACCCTTCGACGGCGTCAGCCTTTGGCCCCTGCTGTCTGGATCGACGGCGGAGCAGGAGTGGCCGGACCGGACGATCTACCTCCAGAATCACCGGGGTGACATCCCGCAGCTGAACCGAAACGCCTCTGCGCGGACCCAGCGTTGGAAGATCGTGCAGCCGCAGGGCCAAGCCACCGACCCGATGCCCCCTGGGGCGACGTTTCAGCTATACGACATGTCTGTCGACCCGGGAGAGACGAACGATCTGGCGCAGGAGCATCCGGAGCTCGTGGAAGAGATGCGCCGGGGCTACCACGATTGGTTTCGCGACGTCACTTCAGGCGGATTCGAGCCGATTCGGATCCATCTTGGATCGCACCACGAGCCGCGCTCGACGCTCTCCCGATTTGACTGGCGCGGAGAGTACGATGATCGGGCCCGCGAGGACGCGCTGGGCTATTGGCCGGTCGTGATCGAAGAAGCCGGCCAGTACGACTTCGTGCTCCGATTCGCCGGACCGCTCCCGTCTTCAGGGCGAGCACGACTGGCCGTGGGGGAAATCAAGGCGGTCAAGGATGTTGCCGCGGGCAGCGCTTTGTGCAGCTTCTCCGGAATCGACCTGGAGGCGGGGCCAGCGCGGCTGGAAGGCCTGGTGGAATACGGGGGACTTGTGAGAGGTGCGTCGTTCGTAGACGTGCGCCTGGTCCGGTGAGCCTGGCGGCGGCGTGGACGTCGCGAAGCTCGACCGGGCAGCGGGCAGGCCACGCGATCAGGGCGGTCGCTATCCTCGACGGTCCTGCGCGGGGCTTCCGAATCGATCCCGCCGTGCGTCCCGGCCGGGATTGACTCGAAACCATGGAAAGCGAGTGCGGCCCAAGTTGGGCCAGCCGGGTCAAGTTGTCCACCGCAGACGTGTGCTAGGGATCGGTCGGGGAGGCAACTGAAGGGTGGTCAGCACTATGAGTCCTTCCGATAGGGCGGGACGCGCTGCTGGTGGAGTCGCTGAACACCCGAGCGGCGGAAAGGGCTCGGGTCTCGGTCCGGTCGGCAACCATGGCCAGCCCGTCATCACCTCGACGGACCGATCGGTCGTTCTGCCAGAGCTCTCTTCCGCTGGACCGGCCCCACTCAGGACGTCAACCTGAGGCCGGTAACCGCAGCGCAAGACGAGCGCCGCCTTCCGTCGGCGGCACGAACGCTTGGTGCGCACTGCGTGCTGTCCGTTTGGCTGGAGCCGTGGTTAGGTGGTGTGTCGGGTCGTCTGCGGCTGTCAAAGGGCGGAGCGGCTCTAACCTCTTGGCACGGCTTTCTCTGCCGGCCTGAGGCGATCAGCGAACCAGCACGATCTCGGCCAAGTCGCGGTCGAGGTGCACGCAGTACCCACCCTGCTTAGGGTGCATCCACACTCCCCTTTCAGGGCCAACGTTCGGAAAGTCCTCAAAGCGGGAGTACAGTTGGCCGCCAGTGTCGTCAACCTCCGGGCTCAGGGGACCAATGTGCAGGTGGGCATGGCACTGAGTCCGGAAGTAGTGGCTGTTCTGCGCAACACCCCAAGCTCCCGGGTAGAGTTGCTCGGCCCGCTCGGCGGCCCCTCGCCAGAGGTCGGAGCGAAGATCCGGCGGGAGGTGGGCCGTTGACTGGAAGCCGGCATCGTGCGCTTTCGGCAGGGCCAAGTAGCGGCTCGGCTTGTGCGGGTTGATGTCCTTGAGGAAATAGACGCGGCTTTGCGCGCGCTCCGCAGTGCCGCAAAGGCTACAAACCCGCTCGCGCATCGATTCGGGGCGAGTGTGGTCGCACGGGCAATCGACCACGGGCATCGGCACGGACGGGATCAGGGCAAAGACCGTCAGCAGTGCTAGCTGGACGGCCCGCGGCCACGCAAACTCAGGCCGCCTCAATCCGCGTCGCATCGCTACCTCCGCGCCCGAGCACTTCAGCGTGGGTGCGCAACAGGAACTCGTCCGCCATTCCGGCTACGTAATCACAAGCGACCTGATGAGCCGACCGGTGCCCGACTTGGGCCGCGTAGTGCGCCGGCAGGGCCTCCGGGCAGCGCACGTAGAACCGAAAGAGCTCGCTCAGCCTGGCGCAGTGGCCCTGCCTGTCGGATTCGGCGGCGGCGGGAATGTAGTAGGAAGCAAACAGCAGCTCTCGGAGGCTTGCTACGGTCGCCTGCGCATCCTCCGTACAGCCGGCGATCCGCCGCCGGCACTGTCGGACGTCCCGCCAGTCTCGGACGCCGGCCGCCTCAGCCCGCTCGAGCGTGCCATGGATCAGCCCCCGCGCCAGCAGTCCGAAGAGCCGGCTCTGCGCGTCGCTCAATATGCGGCCCGGTTCGGCCCGCGGATGCTCCGCCCGCAATCGCTCATAGACAGCCCCGAACGCCGGCACGGCGTGGCAGATCGCGTCGATTTCGAGGAACCCGCAGCGCACCGCGTCCTCGAGGTCGGAGCTGAGATACGCGATCTCGTCAGCGGGATCGATCAGCTGGGCCTCCAAGGTCGGCCGAGAATCCGGGAAGTACTCCTGATGCGCCGGCTCCTCCGGGTCCAATTCACGGGAATGCTTCAGTAGCCCTTCCCGCACTTCGAAGGTCAGGTTCAGGCCAGGGAACGCCGCGTAGCGCTGCTCGAAGTACTCGACGATCCGCAGGGCGTGGGAGTTGTGGTCGAACCGTTCCCCGAACCGCCGCATTTCCTGGTCCAACGTGGCCTCGCCCTGATGCCCGAACGCCGGATGGCCGAGGTCGTGGGCCAAGGCCAGCACCTCGACCAAGTCGACACCTAGGCCGAGGACGCCCGCGATCGTCCTAGAGACCTGAGCAACCTCGATCGTGTGCGTCAGACGGGTCCGCAAGTGGTTCGATCCGGGCAGCGCCGTGACCTGAGTCTTGCCTGCAAGCCTGCGGAACGCCCGCGAGTGCACGATGCGGTCGCGGTCCCGCTGGAAAGGGCCCCTGTAGCCATCCGAAGCCGCCCGCTCCGGGTGGCGACGAAGACGGGATTGGTCCTCAGGAAAGCGGAGCCGGGAGAGCATCGAGCGGAACGCTCAGCCCCCCTCCTCCAGCGCATCGAGGAGTTCGGCAACCAGCGGTCCCGCGGCCGCATCGCGCTCGCGGATCGCCGTGAGAATCTCTCGGGCCTTAGCCGGATCGCTCGACATCCACGTCCGCGCAACCTCGATCTCGGCACGCTCCCGCGAAACCGTGCGCGTCGGACTCTCTGCGACGGCTTGGAAGTGCTCCCTAGCGGCTTCAGCGTCGCCCTCGTCGAGCAGCATCTGGCCAAGCGCCAGCCTCGCGAGCGCCGGGTACTCCCTGCCCCTGCCGCGCATTGCCTGCTCGAAGTGCGATCGGGCCTCGATCAGGTTGCCATCCTCCCTGTCAAGGAGACCGGAATAGTAGGCGGCGCCAGCGGCCGCGGCGCTTCCCGGGAAGTCTAGGCTTACCTGGTCGAGTGCCCTCGTCACTTTGTCAACCCGCTCCGGGGCCGTGCGGAATGTGGGGACTCCCGGAAAGTCCTCCTCGCTCACTACTCCCCCGTATAGGGCGGTGGCCTTGAGAAGCGCGGCCGTGGAGTCGATGCCCCGCTGCCGGGCATAGGTCCAATAGCCCACGCCACCGACAACCGCCACGACCGCCGACAGGCCTCCGGCGACGAACTTGTTGCGGTGCCTCGCGACGAAGCCTACACCTTCGGTGACCTCCTCGACAAAGCGATCCCGCTTTAGATCCTTGCGACGAAACCGAGCCACTACTACCGCCACCAAGCCCTCGTATGGGGCCTAGCTCCATCTTATCCGACCCCGCCGCTAACTCCGGACCACGCTTGCACCGCACAACCTGGCTCTAAGGCCGCCGCACGAAAGCCCGAGACCGAGCCCCCGAGACGTCAAGGGCGACCGGACGGCTTGGCAGCCACGGCGCGGGACAAGTGAACTGGCCCCCGCGGGGGCGTTCTCACGCGATCAGGTCGGTGACGACCCTCCCGTGCACGTCTGTCAAGCGGAAGTCACGCCCGGCATAGCGGAAGGTGAAACGCTCGTGGTCGAAGCCCAGCAGGTGCAGCAGCGTCGCGTGCAGATCGTGAACATGGACGGGATCCCGCTCCGCCCGGAAGCCGAACTCGTCCGTCGCTCCGTGCACGTATCCGCCCTTGACACCGCCCCCGGCGAGCCACATCGAGAAACCGTAGGAGTTGTGATCCCTGCCGTTGCGGCCCTCGTTGGAGCCGAACGAGGTCAACTCCACTACGGGCGTCCGCCCGAATTCCCCGCCCCATACGACAAGCGTGTCGTCGAGCATGCCTAGCCGCTTGAGGTCGGTCAGCAGTGCGGCGATCGGCCTGTCGCATTCGCCGGCCAGGCGGCGATGGTTGGCCTCCACTTCGCTGTGGGAGTCCCACGGCTGGCCCGCACCATGCCAGACCTGCACGAAGCGCACACCCCGCTCAAGCAACCTGCGGGCCATCAGCATTTGGCGCCCATGTTGCGTGTCACCGTACATCTCGCGTGTTGCCGCCGGTTCGGAGGCAACGTCGAAGACGTCGGTGGCCTCGGCCTGCATGCGGTATGCGAGCTCAAAGGACTGCGCCCGGGCCTCAAGCAAGGAGTCTTCTTCGCGACTGTCCGCATAGGCCTGATTGAGCCTTGCGAGCAGATCCAGCTGGCGCCGCTGCGTCGCTCGGCTCGCGAATCTGCTCCTTACGTTCTCGACCAGCTCTTCGGCCGTCTCCTTGCTCGTGTCGATGTGGGTCCCCTGGTAGGCGCCGGGGAGAAAAGCCGAGCGCCAGTTCTTAGCACCCCAGACCGGATAGCCCCCTGGGCAGAGTACGACAAACCCGGGAAGGTTGCGATTCTCGCTGCCCAGTCCGTACGTCAGCCAAGATCCCAAGCTGGGTCGGGACAGCTGGGTGGTTCCGGTGTTCATCATCATCAGGGAAGGCCCGTGATTGGGGACCTCCGTGTGCATTGATCGGACCACGCAGAGGTCGTCGGCATGCTTGCCAACCTCGGGGAAGATCTCGCTGACTTCGATGCCGCTCCGGCCGTGCCGCTGGAACCGGAACGGAGACGGGAATGCCGCGCCCGTGCGTCGCTCGGTCCTGAGGTTGATCGGGAGCGGCTTTCCTGCGAACTTGGCCAGCGCTGGCTTCGGGTCGAAGGTGTCCACCTGAGAGGGGCCACCATTCATGAAGATGTGCACCACCCGCTTCGCTTTCGCCGGTAGGGGCGGCTCCCGCGGCGCGAGCGGATTCGCCGGATCGTAGCCGCCCGTTGAGCCCCCGAGGTCCTCGGCCAGCAAGGCCGCCAAGGCGCACGATCCGAAGCCCATCGTCGCGTCACGGAGGACCTGCCGGCGTGACAGGCTCACGTCCCGAACTCTCATCGCGTCGACCATCGCTCGGCAAGCATCATGGGGCGCACGGCCACATCATAGCGCCGGACGGCTAATAGATCTGCTTGGTCGTCGCCAAGACCTTCTCAGGCGGCGGAATGCCCGCCGCCAGCATCACACGCTTGATCGCGGCCACGGTCACGTCGGATGGCTTGAAGTTTCCAAAGCGATACCCCGTCGCAATCGCGAGAGGCGTCCATCCGAACTTGTTGGACCTGTTCCAGATCGAGATGTCCGCTCCCTTCCCGGCCAAGAACTCCACAACACGCGGCAGGTTCTTGTAGGCGGCGCCATGCATCGCGGTTTCTCCGTTGTCGTCGACGGCGTTGATGTCGTGCCCGAGATCCAAGGCTAGCTCCACCGCCTCAAGAACTTCGTCCTCCGTGCCGGCATCCTCGCCCGGGGACCGCGTGCCCAAGCCGGCCGCGGCCATCAGCGCGGTGCTGCCGTCGGCGTTCGTGGCCTTGACGTCCGCCCCGACTTCTGCGTAGACCCGCATCAGGTCCGCGTCCGCGCTCTGTGCCGCGAGAAAGAACGGGGTGGCACCGCGCTTGTTGAGCCTCGTGTTGCCGAGATTGATGTGCTTGGGCATGCGAGCTTCCAAGTCCGCGCCTCGCGCCACCATCTCCCTCACAAACTCCAGGCTCTTCACTGAACCGGACCCGTCCGGGGGTGGATCGTTGTCCCCGACTCCGGGATTGCGCACTCGAGCTAACGCATGTAGGGGCGTGTAGCCGGGCACGGCCGCATTGGGATCGGCACCGGCATCCAGCAGTGCGACAGCGAACTCGAAATGCGCATTCTCCACCGCAATCAGCAGCGCGCTCGCCCCAAAGGGCGGTGCTCCTTTGTATCCACGCGCCTTGCTCGGCATGACGGGTGGCGGCCGGATCGTGTCGTTCGGGTCAGCCCCAGCCCGCAGCAGGACTGGCAGCACGTCAAGCCTTCCTTCCCGCGCTGCGAACAGGAGGGGGGTGAAGCCCGTGGCCAGGCGGGCGTCAATGTCTGCCCCGGCCGTGATCAGTGCTAGGGCAACGTCCGCGTGGCCCTCGGCCGAGGCCCACATTAGCGCCGTCTGCCCGCTCGTCTCCTCGCGCTGGTTGACGTCGGCACTACCCGCAATCAACGCCTCCGCCACTTCGAGCGCTCCAGCCCGAGCAGCCGTCATCAGAGGTGTCTCGCCTCCCCTAAGCGCCCGGTTGGGATCTGCGCCCCTAGCCAGAAGCAATCGGACAATCGGACCCGATCGGCTGGTGCACGCCAACGACATGGGCGTGACGCCGTAGCGGCTCGGCACGTCGGCGGCAGCTCCCGCAGCGAGCAGATCTTCGACCATCCCGAGGTCGCCGTTGCGAGCGGCCCAATGCAGGGCCGTCATCCCGTCAGGTCCAGCCGTGTCGGGATCCACCCCGCCCCCGAGCAACGACCGGACAGCAGCGCCGCTGCCCTGCATGGCCACTTCCGGAAGTGAGGCGGCTGTTGCCAGCGAACCTGTCGCCACAAGGCACAGGGTGAATCCAATCCCGCGCAACACCTGCTCGACCCCCTAGATTGTCAACGGCTCCGCCAGCTCCCCGATGCGCCCGCTGCTGTCCCCGAACTGGTCCAAGTGCACGCCGACGCGGTCCAACAGCGTCAGATGGAGGTTCGCCAGCGGCGTGGGCTCGGGGTAGCGGATGTGCCGTCCGTGGGACCTGCGAGACCTGGGTCCGCCGGCCACTACGATCGGAAGGTTCGTGTGGTCGTGGACATTCGGATTGCCCATTCCGCTGCCGTACAGGCAGGTTGTGTGGTCCAAGAGCGACCCGTCCCCGTCGGGGGTCGCGGCCAGTTTCTGGAGAAAACCTGCGAAGAGCGAGACGTGAAACGTGTTGATCTTCGCTACCTTGGCGATCTTCTCGGGATTATTGCCGTGGTGCGTCAGCGGATGGTGCGGCTCCGGCACGCCCGCTTCTGGGTAGGTGCGAGTGCTGGTCTCCCGGGCCAGCTGGAATGTGATTACACGGGTGATGTCAGCCTGCAATGCCAACGCTTGCAGGTCAAACATCAGGCGCGCGTGGTCGGCATATTGCTCTGGAACGCCCACCGGCCGGTCCAGATCAGGCAATTCGCGGTCTTGCGTCTCGGACTCGGCCTTCTGGATGCGACGCTCTACCTCCCGGATCGAGTCCAAATACTGGGACAGGCGGGTACGGTCACCCGCCCCCAACCCGGCATCCAAGCGGCTCGCTTCCTCCATCACCAAGTCCAGCAGGCTCGCCTTGCGACGCAGCGCCTGCGCCCGCTGCTCAGGCGTGCCTCCCTCGCCGAATAGCCGCTCGAAGACGATCCTCGGATGGGCCTCAGCAGGGAGCGGGGTATTGGGCGAGGACCAGGAGAGGTTGTTCTGGTACACGCACGCAAAGCCGTTGTCGCACTGCCCGACCATGGACATCAAGTCCATAGCCAGCTCGAGGGACGGAAGGCGTGTCTGCTGCCCAATACGCTTGGCCGCTATCTGATCTGCCGTCGTTCCCAGATAGTAGTCCGTACTCTCCGTCCACTTCGCCTTCGCGGCACTCAGGAAGCCTGCGTTCGACGTAGCGTGGGTCCCCGGGTATGAGTTCCTCAACTCCATGTTTGTCAGCACGGTGACGTAGTCGACGACCGGCTCCAAGGAAGACAGGATCGGGGACAGTTCCCTGAGGTCCTCATCGCCCGGCGGCGTCCAGCGGCTGTGGTCGCATCCCATGGGCATGTAGACGAAGCCCAGCCGGCGCGGAGCGCTGGCGGGTGTCCGTGCCTGCGCCGTCATGGATGGAACCATCGCATCGAGCAATGGCAGCGCCAAACTGGCCCCACTGCCTTGCAGGAACGTTCGCCTCGGCAGTGCGAGCTTTCGAATGATCATCGTGCCTCCCTCATTCGGAACGGTACGCTTCGGGCTATGCCTAGGATAAGCGAAGAAAAGCGGTAACCGCCAGCGGCCGCATCCGCAACGATGCGGCGGACCGCCGGTGCGTCGTAGGGCTCCACTCCCCGGCCCAACGCAAAAGTTAGGAGCTTCTCGGTCAGGGCGATGGCGAAGAGTTCGGGCCGCTCGAGCAGCGCGCGCTCCAAGCCCTCGGCCCCGTCAATCGTGGTGCCGTCGACGAGTTCTGCGCTGGGATCGATCGGACCGTCGCCGTCGAAGTCCCGCCAGCGGCCCACCGCGTCGTAGTTCTCGAGCGCGAAGCCCAGCGGGTCCATTGGCGCGTGGCAGCCGGCGCAGGCCGGATCCGCGCGGTGCTCGGCCAACCTCTGGCGGACAGAGAGCTTGCCGCTGGCGGTGGTCTCCTTGAGCTCCGGCACATTCTCGGGCGGGGGTGGCGGAGGCATCCCAAGGATGTTCTCCAAGATCCACTTGCCGCGGATGACCGGCGACGTGCGCGTGGCGTACGAAGTAACGGTCAGCACACTCCCGTGGCGCAGGAGTCCGCCTCGGACGCTGTCACTCGCGAGCGCTACGCGGCGAAAGTGGCTGCCGTAGACGTCGCGGAACCCGTAGTGCTTGGCCAACCTCTCGTTGAGGTGGGTGAAACCGGGCCGAAGCAGGTCCAGAATGCTGCGGTCTTCCCGGATGACGCTCGCCAACAGCCGCTCCGTCTCTTCGCGGAAGGCCAGGCGGAGGTTGTGGTCGAAGTCAGGGAAGCGGCGCATGTCGGGCCGAATCGCGTCCAGATTGCGTATGTGCAGCCACTGGGCAGCGAAGTTGGTGACCAGTGAGTCGGACCGCGGATCCTGGAGCATCCTGCCGACGTGCCTCTCGAGTTCACCATCCTCCAACAGGTGTCCGGCCTCTGCGGCCGACAGCAGTTGCTCGTCGGGGAGACTGCTCCATAAGAAGAAGGAAAGCCTCGATGCAAGCTCCCAGGCATCCAGCCGATAGGCTTCGCCAGTTGCCACGCGCTCAGGCTGACGTTCGACTCGGAACAGGAAATGCGGGCTAACCAGGATTGCGGCGAGCGAGCGCTCGATCCCGACCTCGAAGCCACCCTCTTCCCTCCCCGCATTGAAGAACCGCAGCGGCCCGGCGAGGTCAGCCGGCCCTACGGGCCTGCGGTAGGCCCGCCGCGCAAGGAGGGCGATGATCTCGCGCGCGCAGGGCTCCTCAAACGACGGCGACTCCGGGCGGCAGGTGAAGATCCGATCGCGGCTTGCCGTGCGGCCCGGGCGCTGCGCCGAAAAGGGCCCGACAATCGTCAGCGAGTAGAGGGCTGGCTGCGTGCGCGGATGCCGGTAGTAGTTGAAACGCGCGAGATAGGGCTGCCGCTGCGTCTCCAAGAGGGCGGAAGAGTCCTTCAGGAACGTCACTGCAACATCACGCTCACCTGCAGTCACGGACAGGCGCTTGCGCAGGTGCTTGTCTACATTGCGCTCGTCGTCCCCTCTCGGCGCGGGCTTGACATCGAAGAGAGCTACGCGTCGGCCGTCGATCAGGAACTCCATTTCGTGGGGACGGGTCAGCCCCTCGACATCCTCGTCGCGGTCGCGCGCCAGTCGTGCGCTGATCTCGTATTCGCCCGTAGCTGGGAATGTGTGCCGCACAACCGTTCCCCCGCGCGTGCCGACCGGCAACCCTGGGATGTGCCCTTCCTGCGTCAGGTCCGGCGGCACCCTAGCTGTCGTGGCATCGGGCACGGCACCGGCGCGGCCCACGGCGATCCTGCTAATCCTCTCGGCCGCGGAGACATAGCGTTCCAACAGGAGTGGGGGCAGGTCCGCCACGGTGATGTTGTCAAAGCCGTGACTTGCTTCGTCGGCGGGCAAAAGGGACTCCACCCGCACGTCCATGGCCAGCAGGTCCCTTATGGCGTTCCGGTACTCGGTGCGGTTCAGCCTCCGGAAGGCATCCGTCCGGCCCGGTTTCGGATCCTGCGCCGCTGCCTCGTCCAAAGCGCCCGACAGGCCCGCCACAAGCCTGCGGTATGTGGCGTCTTCGGGCCGCGGAACTCCCTTAGGCGGCATCTGCCGCCCTCGCAGCTTCTTGACTACCTGCTCCCAACGTCCAGAATTCGAGGGAATGGGCGACGCAGCGAGGTCGGTCAAGTCGAGACCTGCAGTTGCGGCTCCGGGACCGTGGCAGGCGGTGCAGTAGCGCTCGGCAATCGGGCTGAAGGCAGCCCTAGCGTCGCTGTCCTGCGTAGCGCTTCGAGCCGCCGCTGCCGACAGGCACAGCAAGCAGGAGAGCAGTGCTGGCGACCAAGGTGACCGGATCCGGAGGCAGGCGCTGGCCCGCTGGCGCTCTCGCGTCACCGTTTCGGCCACGGTCGTCACCTATTCCCTGAATGCGAATTCATTCGTCATCAGCAGAGTCTGCGCATACTGCTGTAGCGGGCTGAGGGACGACTCCCGAGGCTCGGGAAAGCCGTCCTTCGCAATCCATACCCTGAGCTGGGCGTCCGGTCCGCTCGAGGACGGCTCCCCGAGCTCCTCAACGACAGGAGCCCAACTGAATGCGTCCGACTCGTAGTCCCCCCTAGAGTCTACTGCGAAGTCGAACCATTCGCCATCCGCGACATGCAGGTCCTGGAAAGATGTTTCGGCTTTCGCGCCTCGGACGGTCCAACTGCCCAGCAAACCCTGGCGGCTCGAGATCAGCCAGCCGCGAACCCCGTTGGAATAGTCGAACCGCCGCCCCTGAGAGCCGAGCGCGTGGCTCAGTGTGCCCTTCACAGACACGCGCATCGCCGCCGGCGCGGTCCAGCGCCGGACTGTGGCAGCACCGAGACCGTCGCCAGGATACCCGCCTTCGGCCGTCACGCTCGCACGCCCAAACCCCGCAGTGGCGCGCATCTGGGACGCTTGGAGGCGATCACCCACCCTGTACCGGAATTCCCGAAAGTCAGCGGCGGCACCGGTGGCGGGATCGACCCGCGCCGTGCCATGCGACCACGCCGACTGCGGCGGCACCGGGTCCGGGGTCGGTTCCGCTTGGGCAAGAAACTCTTGGGCAGCGCTCCGCTCCGCGGCAGTGGGCTGTCGCCCCAAGACCTGCCAGTGGATCCGCTCGACGCACTCGGGGGCGGAGTCACATGAGTCCGCCAAAGCCCTGGCCTGCTCGGCGACAAAACCCCCGTTCATGAGGAATAGGGCCTGCTGCGGGACGGTGGTGACCTGCCTCCGCGGCGTGTGTTCCTCGGGGTTCGAGAAGTCAAAGGTACGCATGAGTGCCGACGGCTGCTCTCTGGAGACGTACGCATACACAGTCCTGCGGCCCGAGGACGGTACGGCGCGTAGGTCGAACGGAGGGCCCCCACTGGAATCGTCCAGCCTTCCCGCGACGAATAGCATGGAGTCGCGCAGCGCCTCAAAGTCCATACGGAAGCGGTTCTGCCGCCACAAGAGCCGATTGGCGGGGTCCTCGGCCGCGCCGGCCGCATTCGCGCGACTTTCCTGCCGGTAGGCCTTCGACATCACGATCCGCTTGACGAGCCCCTTGATGGACCATCCGCCCGCAATGAACTCGTCGGTGAGGTGATCGAGCAGCCCCGGATGCGAAGGACGGTCGCCGCGCCGACCGAAGTCGCTGGGCGTCCTTACGATCCCCTCGCCAAACAAGCGACCCCACACCCGGTTGACCATGACCCGCGCGGTGAGTGGGTTCTGGGGCGACGCGATTGCCCGAGCCAGCTCCAACCGCCCGCTACCGGACCGGAAGGGTTCGTGGCCCGGAAGTGCCGACAGGAACTGCCTAGGTACCTCGGGACCCTTGTCGTGCTGGTTGCCCCGCACGAAGACGTGTGCCGGTAGCAGCTTGGCGGGCTCGCGGACGACGCTCGCGTGCCTTGGCCCGCCGCGCAGGCTCCAGTCGAACATCACGTTGTGGTACTGCCACCTGAGGGCCTTCATCACGTTGCTGTCGCCCTCGTTTTGCACCCACCAGAAATCCTCCAGCGGGACGTCGGTTGGCGAGCCAGTGCCGCGCAGGGCGAGACGCAATGCCTCTCGCTCGGGATCGGGCCAGCGGTACGGGCTGTCCGCCTCGGCCATGCGGCGGCCGATGCGACCGGCGCCTCCGGGGTCGTCCAGCCCGCGGAAGGCGGCGACCGACGGGCCGACGAGACCCGACAGGTAGGCACGCCAGCGCTCGAGCAGGTAGAGGTTCAGGCTTCGCTCCTTGGACAGCTGCTCAAGCTGCCGGTTCGACATGCCGCGCCCCTGCCAGGCGGCATCAAGGTACCGGGCAAGCACTTCGGGCTTGCGGAACTCGCGCAGGTGGTCCTCGAGCCGCTGGCGCCGGTACGTGTCAAGCCACTCGCGCCTCATGGCGAGCTTGGCACCGAAGAAGGAGCTGTCGGGCCGTTCCCCCGCGGCATCGATGGGCACGGGATCGACTGAGACCGGCGCATTGAGCAGTACACCGTAGAGCGAGTAGTAGTCCACTTGGGGGATCGGATCGAACTTGTGGTCGTGGCAGCGGGCGCAAGACACGCTCAGCCCGAGAAAGCCTCGAGTGATCACGTCGATCCGGTCGTCCACGTTTTCGGGTACGTCCGTGGGCCGCGGACCGTTAAGCCCGACTGTCAGCAATCCGAGCGCCGCGAGGTGCCGGCGGTCCGCGCCGAGCAGGTCCGCCGCGATCTGCAGCATCACGAACCTGTCGTAGGGCATGTCGTCGTTGAAGGCGCTGATCACCCAGTCGCGGTACGTCCACGCAATTGGGAACGGACGCGCCTGAGAGCCCTCGTCCGAATAGCGGGCCACGTCGAGCCAGTGACGCGCCCAGCGTTCCCCGAACCGGTTCGACTCCAAGAGAGCGTCGACCCGGGCTTCGTAGGCCGAATTGCCCGAGTCCGCCGCGAACCCCTCGATCTGCGACCGGCTGGGAGGGATGCCTGTGAGATCGAGATGCAGCCGGCGCAGGAGAGTGGCCGGAGACGCCTCAGGCGAAGGCTTCAGACCGTGCGCGCCCAGGCGGGCTTCGATGAAACGGTCAATGGCCGTGCGTGCCCACCCGCCCTCGGATGGCGGAGGCTCTGCGTTCACAGGTGGACGCAGCGACCAAAGCCCCTCAGCATCAAGGGCGGCTGGAGCCTCGTCGGATGCGGGATCCCCGGGGAACGGGATCCCCATCCGAATCCACTTTGCGACGTGGGCCACCTGTGCGGCTGGCAGCCTTCCAGTGGGAGGCATGCGGACCCCCGAGTCCGCTGTGAGGACCTGCAGAAGTCGGCTTTCGCCCGGTCGCCCGGGAATGACCGCGGGACCTGTCTTCCCGCCCTCAAGGATCGCTTCCCGCGAATCCAGTCGCAGCCCGCCTTGGGGCTCGGGTGTGCCCGCCCCGTGGCAGGCGAAGCAGTTCTCGACCAGCAGCGGGCGCACGTACCGCTCGAAGTGGTCAAGTCCCTCGCTGTCGGCCCCTAGCGACGCGGTGGCGGCGAGGAGGAAGGAAGCGCTGCACAGGGCAGGACGGTTCGCGAATCGCATTCCCAGCCGAAGCCCAGTGTACCAGCGCCCCGACTGGCCAAGGGGCGACCAAGGCTGTGCGGGACTGGGGAAGATCGTCCCGAATCAGCGCAGGTTGGCCGCGAAGAAGTCCAATGACCGCTGCCAAGCCAGCGTAGCCGCAGCTTCGTCGAAGCGCGGCGTGGTGTCGTTGTGGAATCCGTGGTTGGCCTCCGGATACATGTGCGCCTCATAGCTCTTGCCGTTTGCGCGCAGCGCCTCCTCGAACGGAGGCCAGCCCGCATTGATTCGACGGTCGAGCTCGGCATAGTGCAGAAGCAGCGGTGCCTGGATGCGGGGCACGGCGTCCGCCGGCGGCTGCCTGCCGTAGAACGCGACCCCAGCCGCCAAGTCCGGAATGCGCACGGCGAGCGCGTTCACCACGAACCCGCCGAAGCAGAAGCCCACCACGCCGACCTTGCCCGTGCACGCCGAGTGGCCCTGAAGGTGAGCAACAGCCGCAGCAAAATCGTTGACCAGCTTGTCGCGGTCGAGTTCGGCCTGCAGTCGCCTCCCATCGTCGTCATTGCCGGGGTATCCTCCCTTCGGCGTGAGTCCGTCTGGGCCAAGCGCCAGATATCCCGCCACGCCGAGCCTTCTAACGACATCCTCGATGTACGGATTGAGCCCTCGGTTCTCGTGGACCACAACCACGCCAGGCAGCTTGGCCGGGCCGGACGCCGGACGCGCCGTGTAGGCCTTGATCGTGCCGTGCCCATCGGGGGACTGGTATTCGACACGTTCAGTTCGGATCCGCGCATCGTCTGGGGACACCTGCTCGGCGAGCGCGTAGTCCGGACTCAGGCTGGCCAGCACGGCCGCTGTGCTTGCTCCGGCCGTGAACGGAGCGGCCTTGTCCAAGAAGGCGCGTCGGCTAAGGGCGCCGTGCACGTACGCATCGAAGAGCCGCAGCACCTCCGGATGGTAGTGGGAAGCATCGTCTTGTCTCATTTTCTGGCCTCCATTACTCCTCCTCTGCACCGACCGCTCGCTGTCATGACATTGCCGGGGTCGGCCTAGAATCCTCGCGGGCGTGGAAGTGCCCCGTTGTCAGCTCGGCACCCGACTCTAGGTACGCGTCGATCTGCCCTCCCAGTTCCGCCACCACATCCGGGTGGTCCGCCGCTACGTTGTCGAGTTCGTCCGGATCGTCGGCCCGGTTGTAGAGCTGGGGATCGTAGTCGAAGCCGAGGCGCCCTCGATCGATCACTTTCGAGAACTGCCACTCCTTGGTGCGGATGGCGCCGATCCAGCCGTAGGCTTGGACAAGTCCATCGTGCGGGCTCGGTTCGCCGCTCGCAAGTCCCCAGAGATTCTGGCCGGTCGCCCGAGGTGGCGGGTCCAATTCGAGAAGGCTGAACAGAGTCGGCATGACGTCGGGGTGATGGATGAAGCCCGAAGCCCGCGTTCCGGCCTTCTCTTTTCCGGGCAGCCTCACGAGGAAGGGGTTGTGGGTCACCTGCCGGCGGATCCGGCGGTTTCCCTTGAGGAACTCCCCCTGTTCGCCGAGAAGAGACCCGTGGTCGGAGAAGAACGCCACGACGGAGTTGTCGTACAGGCCAAGCTCGTCGACTGCCGCGAGGATCTCGCCGATCCAATAGTCCACGCACATGGACTCGCCGGCGTAGTTTGCGCGCAGCCGGTCGATGCCCGACTGCGGCACTTCGATATCCGAGTAGGGCGGCTCCCACCAAGTCGGACCGCTGGCATTCGGCATGTACTCGTCAAGGAAACGCTTCGGGGGATCCCAAGGCTCATGGGGGTCGAACGCCTCCAAGTGCAGGAAGAACGGAGTCTTGTCGTGGTTGCGGCGCAGCCAGTTGATCACGTTCTTCGCGGTCACTTCGATGATTGCCTCGCACTCGTTCTCGTACCGCGAACGGTTGGCCAAGAACTGCCTCATGAAGTCGGGGCGGCCGGGGTCCATTTCGCACCAGCGGGCCCAATAGTCCCGGGGATAGTGCATCGGCACTATGTCGTCGTCGCTGATCGTTGCTGGGGCCTGCTCGTAATAGTCGACCTCGTGGCCGCGCGACCATTCGTAGTAGTTGTACCCGCGGTGAAAGTTCTTGCCGGGCCTCTGGAGGTGCGGGATGTCTGCGAACAGAGCGGTCTGGTAGCCAGCCTCCAAGAGGGTCTCGGACACGGTCTGGTCCTCGTAGTAGAGCTCGTGCCAGCCTGGCGTCTGCACGGGCTCGTGCTGGTGGAAGTAGTGGTAGGGGACGATCCTCCGACCGGTCATGAGCACACGCCGGATAGGAATGGTCGGCATGCCTTCGGGGTAGCAGTCCTCAAAGATGACGCAATCTTCCGAGAACGTGTCGAGGCGTGGGCAGCGGACGAGTCCGTTGCCGCCGTAGGCCTGAAGATTGTCGGCGCGGAAGGTGTCCGTGTTGAGGAAGATCAGGTTCAGCCGGTTGCCCTTGTCCCGCTGGTTGGGCGGACGTTCCCAAATGCCACCCGAAACGGCTGGTGCTACAGCTGCCGAGCAGCCCCCCAAACCAGCCGCTGCGCCCGCCGCGGCGGCCGACGACGAGCCTGCGAGAAAGCCTCTCCGCGAGATCTTGCCCTTCTTCTCAGCTCCCATACGTTGGCAAGGCTACCACAGGCCCCGGCCATCGCCCGACCCGAGACGATAACCTCGGCGATGCGTCATTGGGCACGTCGGCGAGCCCAAAGTCATGTGCCCGGACACGGCTACCTCGGCGTGCCGAGCTCCCAAGCCAGCTCGTCACTGTGCGACGTTGCGCAGGCATGGTCCGCCGGCAGTGCGATAAGGCTTCAAAGCCAGCTGGGCCAGCGGCGAGCCGTCGAGCGCACCCCGATCGAACCGAGGCGTCGTACTACAGTCGCGGACACAGATCGGGGATCTCTTCTCAAGCAGCTAGCTGGCTCTCTTCCAGGTACTCGTCAAGTCCCCTCTCGCCCGAGCAAGACGAAGTCCAGCCCCGCGAAGGCCCGGTAGGCCTTGTCTGTCGTCACAAGAGTGTGGCCTCCCGCAAGTGCAAAGGCAGCCAAGTAGGCATCCATCAAGGCTTTGGGCGAAGCTGTGTCGTTCGCTGTGAGCGCCTTCCAACGTGCCTCCAGCCGGGGCGGCTCCTCGGTCTGCAGGGCGATTCGGTCATCGGTGAGGAGGTGCGCGTAGACTTGCCACGCCTGCCCGCCCGTGAGGGGCGGGCTGCCGAATCGCCCCATGACCGCCGCGGTCGTGAGGAGCCGAAGCAGGGACCGCTGGGTTGCCCTGCAGAAGCAGACCGCGTTCGGCGAGTCGACAGTGTCAAGCCACTCCGCTGCCGCACTGTGGTTCTGGTGGCCTGACAGAACCATGGCGAGCCAGACGTTGGAATCACACAGCAGCAAGGTCCGATGCCTCCCGATCCGCCAAGACGGTCGCAACGCGATCCGGGGTGAGCTCCTGACCGGGCACGGCAGGTTGCGCGCATTCCACCAGCGGCAATCGAACCCGGTTGCGGACGGCCAGCCTGGCCGCCGATGCCGAGGCTAGGCCGAGCCACAGCAGTTCGGCGACCACGTCCTTGAGTTTCCGGTTCTTCTCGGCCGCGCGGACCCTGACGGCAAGCATGAGCTCCTCGGGCAAGTCAAGAGTGGTCCTCATAGCACCATTATGGCATATTTATGCGTTTGCACCCGATTTGTCCGACAGTGAGGGCGAATTCCGCCACTTTGTCGGTCGTGCCCCCGACCCCGGCCCATCCAAGGCTGTGCGCCAAGCTCGCACGGGCTTCCGGTGGTTCGACCCACGACCCCTTGAAGCCCGTCAACATTCCCGGCCAATTGGTCTCGGGTCGGACGTCTGCCCCTCCGCGAGGTGCGGACCCGCTGACGGCCTTCGGTCCCCTGTTCCGTCGTCCGCCAATCCCCGGACGGGCAGTCCGGGCGCCAGTGGAAGCAGGCTCAGACTTCGGGGCTGAACACCAGCCAACTCCGCCAGCCCTGCCTCCGGCAGACGTGGGCTGGCCGGAGTCTCATGTAAGAAACGGACTGGGAGCGGGTTCCGCTGCCTTTCCACTCGCGTGAGGGCGCCTGTGCAGCGAGCCCCGGCTTCCGCCTCGGGTGCATGGGAAGTCTCAGGCGGGCAGGTACGTGAAGCACAATGCTCCGAGCCCGACCCAGAAGAGGACCCAGACGTAGTTGTATCCGATGTAGGTCCGGAAGTCCATGCGGGCAATGCCGGCGGCGATCACCGCCCAGAAGGGCGAGACCAAATTGCCGACATGGTCGCCGACGCTGAGCGCAAGCAGCCCCCGCTGGGCAGTGACTCCCACAGCCACGGAGGCCTTGGTCGTGATGAAGCCCTGAATCACCCACTGCCCGCCGCTGGACGGCACGAAGACGGAGACGACGGCGGCGGCGAGGAGTGTAAGCAGCGGGAAGCTGTGCTCAGTGGAGATCGACGCGAAGTACTCGGCGAAGTCAGTCCCGATCGAGGTGTGCTGAAGGAGGCCCGCAACGCCCGCGTACAAGTGGTAGAGGACGATGACCGGCCAGGCGGTGACCACCGCTCTCGGAAGCGCCCGCGTGAAACTGAGCACGCTCCCGTGGAGGAGCAAACCGAGCGTCAGCAGGATGGTGATCAGGGAATTGAGCTGCAGTCCCCCTCCCTTGATGCCGAAGTGGTAGGCGAGCCAGCCGATAAGGCTGGCGGTCAGCACGGCGCAGGGCCACTTGCTGGCCTCCAGTCGCTCGGCAAACCGGTCAGACCGAATAGGTACGGCCGACGGCTTGGCAGCCGCGTCGAGCGTAGCGTCCGCTAGCTTCCTAGACTCGGGGAACAAGGATATCGGGCGGGCGGTCTTGGGCATCAGCAGTCTGGCAAGGATGAACACACTCGTGAGGTAGATCCCCAAGAAGACGATCGTGGCGGGTGCCCAGATCGTCGTGGACAGCGGCATCAGCCCAGTTTCTTCCTCCAAGAAATGTCCAGGCGTGTTCATGAGCAAGGGAGCGCTCGCCGAGAAACCGAACTGCCAGATCGCCCCTGCGGCGGCGTTGCACGACAGCAGGAACGGGAAATCGACAGGGAAGCCCTTGCGCTCGGACTGGCGGGCATAGCTGACTGCTACCAGCGGGGCCAGGGCGAGGCTCAGGCCCCAAAAACAGTACGCCAGGCAGCAGGTTGTCGCCATCGACAGGGCGATGGTCTGGCCCTCGCTTCGGGGCAGCCGAGACAGCACATGGATCATGCGTCCGAAGAACCGCGTCGACGCTAGCGCTGACCCGAGCACAAGGATCAGGGTCATCTGCATCGTGAAGGGCAACAGCATCCACAGCCCGACGTAGTAGGCATCCATCACTTCGAGGACGGTGTTTCCCATCAACAGCGCCGCGCCGGCCAGCAGGACCATCAAGACGATGGCCATGGTCATGGCGTCGGGGATGAAGTCCCCGATCGTGCGGGCGATACGGTAAAGGCGGTCTTCCGCGAATGCCTCAGGCAGGCCCTTCGCAGGCTGTTCTTGGAGCTTCATCCCAGCCGGATGTCTCGCTTGCGAGAATACTGCGAGAGTATACAGAATCGCGAGGATCGCCTTTCCCTCTCAGTTCCGCCGCCCTGGAAGCGACCTGTCGCCGGAAGCCTCGGGTGGGCCGGCACCGTATACACTGCCCAGCATGCGCCTCTGCTGTGTTCTGGCCCTGGCCTCCCTCTCGACGGCGTGTTCCACCGACAACGGCCGCCTTCCTAACTTTGTCGTGATACTCGCCGATGATCTCGGATACGCGGACATCGCGGCCTACGGCAGCGATCGGAATCAGACACCGCACCTGGACCGGATGGCGGCCGCGGGATTGCGCTTCACGGACTTCCACTCCAACGGCCCCATGTGCACACCGACCCGCGCGGCACTGCTGACGGGACGTTATCCGCAGAGGTTCGGCGAGCAATTCGAGAGCGCGCTTTCGGGTGTCGATGACTACGACATTGGCCTGCCCCATTCGGCCCGCACCATCGCGGAAGCCCTCCGCGAGGCAGGCTATGCCACGGGCATGTTCGGCAAGTGGCACCTCGGTTATCACCCTCCGTACATGCCGCCGGATCAAGGATTTTCAGAATTTCGGGGGCTCGGCAGCGGAGATGGCGACCATCACTCGCACATCGACCGTTCCGGGCGCCGGGATTGGTGGCACAACTCCGAGATCGAGATGGAATCCGGCTATAGCGTGGATCTGATCACATCGCACAGCGTGGACTTCATCGAGGCCAATCGGCAAGAGCCGTTCTTCCTTTACGTTGCCCATCTGGCAATCCACTTCCCGTGGCAGGGCCCGGAGGATCCCGCGTATCGCGTCGAGGGCGGCGACTACCACAATCTGTCCAAGCTCGGGGAGCTCGAAGGGCTCGACGTCTCGGGCTACGTGAACAGCATGGTAGAAGCTGTGGACGCGAGCGTCGGAGAAATACTCTCGGCCATTGATTCAAACGGGCTCTCGGAGCAGACGCTGGTGTTCTTCACTTCCGATAACGGGGGGTATCGGACCTATCAGGGCGGCTACCACAACATCTCAGAGAACGGACCGCTGCGCGGCCAGAAGACCGAAATGTACGAGGGCGGGCACCGCGTGCCAGCAATCGCGTGGTGGCCAGGCAGGATCGAGCCTGGCGTCACGGATCAGCTGGCAGCAACTTTCGACATTTACCCGAGCCTTGCGGCACTGGCGGGAATCGAGGCCAGCGCCCACCTCGATGGGACGGATCTTTCGCCAGCTCTGTTCTTGCGGCAACCCCTCGCTCCGCGCACACTCTTCTGGCGCATGCGCTCCTCGTCCGCCGCACGTCGTGGCCCTTGGAAGCTCGTGAGACACGCCGGGCAACAGCCAGAACTCTACGACCTCAGCGCCGACCTCGGGGAGACGCGCAATGTGGGCGAGAGATTTCCGGCAGTGCTGGCGGAACTGGCGGAAGAACTGGCGGCGTGGAGCGCCAACGTCAGCCCGTGACCGGGCCGCCCGTCACAGGAAGTCCCGGTCGGTGACGATTCGCCGCTCGTCGATGCTCAACCAAGCGCCATAGGCGATCTTGCTGGCCTCGATCGAGAATTCCGCGTTCAGCAAGGGTTCGTCCCGCTCCCGTACCGCGCGGAAGAAGTCTTGGTACATCTGTGCCTCCAGACTTCCCTGCCCTGCCGGAGGCGGCTCCGAGAGAAGGTTTGTTTCGGCAGTGCCCGGCGCGCGAACGGTTGCCTTCCCGCGGAAGTCGTACTGCAGCGAGCCCGAGGCACCCGTGATGGTCAGGTTCCACCGCGCCCCCGGAGCCGAGCACGAAAAGGCGTGCTGAAGCCGTACGTCCCCGAACTCGGCAATGACGGCGATATTGTCCTCGGTCGTCCTTTCCGGCCATTGCACCGCCCCGCCGGTGGCGGCGCAATATGTCAACGGCGAGTTGATCATTTCGTACAGGAAGGCGTAGGAGTGGATCGAGAACTCCAGCAGGCTGGACCCCGCCAAGGACCTGCGGTGGCGCCAAGGCACAGACCGGCCGGAATCGGGGTCGGTCCATCGCCATGTCCGCGGATTCCAGTCCCCGCGATACTCGTCAAGCACGAACATGTGCGGCGCGCCAATGACGCCCGAACGCACCGCATCGATGATCGCGCGGTAGTGGTTGTTGAAGTAGCGCTGCATCCCGACCGCCAGCACCATGCCGGTCTCGCGGGCAGTCTCGGCCACTCTTCGGGCCTCCTCGTAGGTGATTCCGATGGGCTTCTCAACGAGCACATGCTTGCCCGCCCGCATAGCCGCAATCGCCACCTCGGCGTGCAGATAGTTCGGAACCGCCACGACTACTGCCTCCACACGCCGGTCCGCGATCAGTTCCCGGTAATCGGTATAGAGTTCGGCACCGGTGGCTGGTCCAGTGGCCGCCGAGCGCATGCGGTCCCCCTGAATGTCGCTGAGGGCTGCGACTTGCACGCCGCCCACTTCCGACAGAGCATCCAAATGCCGCCGGCTCCGATTCCCCAAACCGACAAGACCCACCCTCGGCCGATCGGCCCGTTCCTGCGCGATGGCGGTGGCGGCCACCAGCCCCCCTGTAACCAGGGATCGTCTAGATAGCGCAGGCATAGTTGATTCCTCGACGGAGCCTATTGTCGCAAGCCGAGGTAGGAGGGTCCGCTCTGAGCCGGTCCCGCGCTAGGACGGCTTGACATGGCAGAGCACGATGCCCGACCCTACGAGGAATGCGACGACGCGAACTTCTGATGGCAGCCTTGGCCTCGGCACTTCCCCTAAGGGCAGCTGGCGAGGGGATCGAGAGGGCGATCATCGACAGCATGCTCCCCAAGGACCTCAGCCTTGTAGACCGCTTCAAACTTGCCGTCGAAGTGGGCTTCGAGTCGATGGAGGCACGGGCCGTCCAGACGGAAGCGGAGGCCCAACAGATCCACGACGCGGCCCAGGCCGCAGGGCTGCGAATCCACTCGGTGATGAACCAGACCCACTGGCGCACTCCGCTCTCATCCCCGGATCCCAGTGAGGTTGAGGCTTGCGTGCGGGGCATTCGCGCGTCCCTGAGCCAAGCGGAGCTGTACGGGGCAGACGCTGTGCTGCTGGTGCCGGCAGTCGTGCGTTCAGACACCACGTACGAGCAGGCTTGGGAAC
Source organism: Bryobacterales bacterium (assembly GCA_965203925.1). Classification (GTDB taxonomy): domain Bacteria; phylum Acidobacteriota; class Terriglobia; order Bryobacterales; family UBA6623; genus VXMF01. The sequence goes on along the minus strand of OZ241924.1, from coordinate 4,504,772 downwards.
GCTCCGTTGCAGAGATCCGTAAGCTCATTCCGCTCGCCGAGAATCACGACGTGATGCTGGGGATCGAGAATGTCTGGAACAAATTCCTTCTCACCGCGCGAGACTTTCGCCAGTTCATTGACGACTTCAACCATCCGCTGGTCCAAGGCTACTTTGATGTCGGCAACATCGTGCACTACGGCGTTCCCGAGCATTGGATCAGGGTATTGGGCAGCCGGATCGTGAAGGTCCACCTCAAGGACTACTCGCGCCGTCTGGGATTCGTGAACCTCGGCGAGGGCGATGTCGACTGGCCGGCCGTCCGAGGCGCTCTTAGCGATGTTGGGTACACTGCGGAGGCAACCGTCGAGCTGCAGGGTGGGGATCGGGCCTACCTAGCAGACTTGGGCGGGAGAGTGGACCGCCTGCTAGGACTGTAGGGCGTGTCCGGACCGGGTAGGCAAACCTATGGAGGAATCGCTATGAATTGGCAAACTTGTACCCACGCGCTGCTTCGGATCATGACCGGGTTCCTGATCATGCCGCACGGCTACCAGAAGCTGTTCGGCTTCGGAGGAGCCGGCCCCAGGGAAGGTGCGATGCCGACCACCGCGGCGGTGATCGAGCTGGTCTGCGGCGCATTGGTGCTGGTTGGCTTCCAGACTCGCTGGGCCGCATTCCTGTGTTCAGGTCTGATGGCAGCAGCCTACTTCATCGGCCACGCGAGCGGCGGTTTCTGGCCACTGCTGAACAGGGGCGAGCTAGCGGCCCTGTATTGTTTCGTCTTCCTGTACCTTTGGGCGCACGGATCTGGCGAGTACTCGGTGGACTCCCTCATCAAGAAGCGTAAGGGCTGACTCGAGGGCCGGAAGTGGCTATCCGCCACGCCTCTTGCGCTGCACCGCAACGGGGCTGAAGAACGCCCGCCGAACCTTCTCCGGAGTGGCAGCGCGTATGTCGAGCCCCTATCGGCGCGCCAGTTGTTGTGAGCCAGCCCGAGGCTGGGGTTCGACAGCGAGGGGGCGGACTGATCCGGCAGCGAGTACGAGCGCTCGGACCTGCCGGACCGGCACCTGCGGGAACGCCGCAAGGCCAACGGCGGGTCTTGGCAGCAGAGGCCGGGCCAGTGCCTACCGACGATCTTGCCGCGGGACAAGGCCCCGCGGGTCGCCTACCGCTTCCTGCGCAATTGGAGGGTAACCATGGAGCACATTCCGGCCCCGCACTGGGAGGCCATGGTGGACCGCTGCCAGTTGCTGGGCGGCACGGTGCTGCTGGTGCAGGACACGACCACGCTGAAGTACACCGGGCCGCGCGAGCGCACGAGCGGTCGGGGACCGCTGAAGAAGCGCAGCCGTAGTTCGCCAGGGCTGCCAGTGCATGCGTCGGTGGCCTACACGCAGGACCTCCGGCCGCTAGGGGTGAGCGGGCTGGAGACCTGGGATCAGCCGCTGCAGGAGCCGCCGGACGAGTGCGAGCAGGAGAGCCGGTGCTTGTTGTGGGGGCTCCGGCAGGGTTTCGAGCTCGGCCGGGCTTGCCCGGGCCAGCGCATCGTGGTGGTGGGCGACCGGGAGAGCGAGATCTACGACCTGTTTCGGGAGCGGGAGCGGCGCGAGCGGGCCAGCGAGAAGGGCGTGGAACTGGTGGTGCGCGTGAACGTGGGGCGGCGGCGCAGGGTCAAGGTGGGAGACCCGAGCCTGGCGTCGCCGATGCTGCGCTCGATCCCGATGCAAGCCGACCTTCAGCAAAGGGTGCGCTTCCGGTGTGAACTTCGGCTGACCTCGCAGGTGGGCAAGCGGGCCCGCAAGCGGCACCGGGTCGAGACCCGGGTGAGCATTGGCCCGGTGGAGCTGCGGCCGCCGGAGCGGAGCCGGGAGCAGGTCGAGGGCGGAGTGGAGGCTTGGCTAGTGCATGTCGAGCAGACCAACGCGCAGCCGAGAGAGGAGCCGCTGGAGTGGTTCCTGCTGAGCACGGCAGGCGCGTTGAGCAAGCGCTGGGCGAAGCGCATCGTGCGCTGGTACGAAGGGCGCTGGGGCATCGAGGAGTTCTTCAAGGTGCTAGAGTCCCACACGCGCATCGAGGACCGCAGCCTATCGACGGCCCCAACACTTGGCCAGGGCCTGGCGTTCGATGCCGTCACGGCCTGGCAGGTCTCAGCGCTGGCGCGCTACGCTCGCGAGGCGCCTCAAACGCCGGTGGACGAAGTGTTGACCTGGGACGAGATCACGGTCCTGTGGATCAGGGTGCAGGCGCAAGAGCTGTGGCGGCCGACCACGCGGGACCGCGCGCCGCCGCGCGACATCCGGACCTGGGTGGTATGGCTGGCGATGACGTCCGGCTTCCGGCCCTCGAAGCGCCGGCCGCTGCCGGGAAACACCGTGCTCTGGCGGGCCTGCGACGTTTTGGGGCGTTTGGTGCGGTACGAACAAGGGCGACCGGGGCCCATGCCCAGCAGGCCCGTCTTCGCGTAGCGGCCGAGCGCTGCCCGGCCGCAGGCCCTAGAGTCCCGGCAGCACCAAGCCGGAGAGCTCGGGTCTAGCGAGACAGCTCGCGGCTAACCACCGGGGCCCTCACCGGAGGGCAATGCCCGGAAAACGTCCGCCAGTCCATCTGCAGTCGGTGTGGGGCCTACCTAGCAGACTTGGGCGGGAGAGTGGACCGCCTGCTAGGACTGTAGGGCGAGTCCGGACCGGGTAGGCAAACCTATGGAGGAATCGCTATGAACTGGCAAACTTGTACCCACGCGCTGCTTCGGATCATGACCGGGTTCCTGATCATGCCGCACGGCTACCAGAAGCTGTTCGGCTTCGGAGGAGCCGGCCCCAGGGAAGGTGCGATGCCGACCACCGCGGCGGTGATCGAGCTGGTCTGCGGCGCGTTGGTGCTGGTTGGCTTCCAGACCCGCTGGGCTGCGTTCCTGTGTTCAGGTCTGATGGCAGCAGCCTACTTCATCGGCCACGCGAGCGACGGCTTCTGGCCACTGCTGAACAGGGGCGAGCTAGCGGCCCTGTATTGCTTCGTCTTCCTGTACCTTTGGGCGCACGGATCTGGCGAGTACTCCGTGGACTCCCTTCTCAAGAAGCGCAATGGCTGACTCCAATGCCGGAAGTGGCTATTCGCCAAGCCTCTGGCGCTCCACCACGACGCGGCTGAAGAACGCCCGCCGAACCTTCTCCGGAGTGGCGACGGGTATGTCGAAGGTCTCACCGTAGTTCAGCCCGGCTGGTGGTCATCGGGCGGCAGCGTGATCTTCACAGCGCACCCGGGCTTGGTTGCCGCCAACACAGGGGACACACGCGAACTTCGCTTGCCGTGGGCTTCGCGGGGGCGCTGCGGGAGTCGCTCCATGAGATGGCCCGCTTCTTGGGGGGATGGCCCATTGATCCGCAGCTGACGCAGGATGAGCGCTTGTGGCGGATTGCAGCGTGCGTTCAAGAGAGACTACGGAGATAAAGGGCTCCGACCGACATCTCGGCCACTGTTGGCCGGGCCAAATGCCACCGAGCCACTCAACCCGCCCCGGTCAACGCTCCCGTGACGGCCCCAATGAGCCGGTGACTGCGGGACATAGGGACATAGGTTCAACTGCGGAGCGGGGTACCAAGCCCGGGCTCTTTCGGTGCTCCGGTTCACCGCAACTTGACCGTGTGGCTTACGCTCCCCGGGGTGCGAGCCGCAAAGGGCTGTGGATGTCTCAGTTGGGCTTGATATGATACGTACCCAGTTTCAGCTGAGTGGGCCATAAGGGTCGCAACATGACTAGGAATCGGAAACCGCAGCCGTCCGCGAGGACACATCCCAACCAGTTCGTGAAGCAAAGTCGCCAACATCTGGGAGCTCACACTGGATTTCCGTCCGATGCGGGCCGCACTGTAAGCCCGACCTCCGAGCGGATCATCAAGGAGACATCGGTGAAACGCCGAAAAGCCATGGAGGTGCTGGCAAGTCGGTAGGCGCCATTACCGTGTCACGTGGGCCGAAGCACTTCGCGGCCATGAGGAGGCACTCCGAGACGGCGGGGCTCCAGGGATCGTAAGCGAGCATGCAGTTCGTTCCGCACTTGCTCGCCCGTACCATGGCTACCACCTACACATTCACCAGAAGGCTGCCGCGCTGGTGCACGGGATCGTCTCGAATCACGGATTTGCGGACGGCAACAAACGAACGGCTCTCTACCTAGTGGAATTGTTGGTGCAGCGAAGCGGCTATGAATTCATCGAGAGCGACGAGGTAATCGCGGAGACCATCACAGCTGTAGCTTCCGGTGAATTGAGTTACGAAGATCTCGCGGAGTGGTTCGATCAGCGCTTGGTCGGGCCCCCTGGCCGATTGTCATAGCGGGGCCGCAATCGAAGTCTCTCTTGGGTCCGGAAAGAATGTTGAAGAATGTTCTGTGTGGCTAATGCGGTTGTACGCATTCGCTTAGTTCACGCATTACTTGAGGTTATTCATCGAAACGACCCGATTAGCACCGCATGCCAGAGTGGCTTCCGCGGCCGCTCCAATACCCGTTTTGACATTCGGCCCCAGAATCCACCTCCCTAGCCACTCTGTAAGCCATCAGCATGTCATCGGGCCGGATGTTTCACATCAGCTCCTCGAACGATCGCCAACCTGCAACGGATACTGATCGCTCACGAACCGCAGCGCGTCATCCCTACTCGTCAGCGACCCGTCCAGTCGTAGGGCCTCCACCTCAGAGAGGATCTGGCCGAAGATCGGACCGGGAACGTACCCTGCCTTCTTTAGGTCGTGCCCGGTCAGCAGGCGCTCGCCCGGACCCTCATCCTGGAGACGGCGGAAGTGCTCGGACGCGTGGTCGTACCGATCGAGGCTTGCGCCGCTCGAAAGGCAGTCCTGCCGATGCAGCTCCAAATGGTCGTCGAAGTGCGGCAGCGCTGCGAATCTGCGGAGAGTGGAACGTTTCATGCGCTGCACGTCAAGGAATCGCATGTGGTTTGCGACCAGCGCCAAGACTCGTTCTGTCCAAGCGTTGGAGAATCGGAGGCGCCTGCAGATTCGGCGGGCGATGCCCACGCCGACCCGAGCATGCCCATGGAAGCGTATGCGGTCGGTCTTGTTGAACGTCGCGGGCTTGCCGACGTCATGCAGCAAGACCCCCCAGGCCAGCGGCGCCGACGGTTCGCGCAGGCCTTGCAACATGATCATCGTGTGTGTCCATACGTCACCTTCAGGGTGGAACTGTGGCGGCTGCTCTACACCTCGCATTGCCCGGACTTCCGGCAACAGTCGCTCCAGCAGCCCTCCCTGTTCGAGCAGCTCGAACCCCTGCCGGGGCCTTTCCTCCGTCAGAATCCGGCTCAGCTCGTCCCGCACTCGCTCGGCGGCAACGCTGGTGATTGTTCGGGCCCAGGCGCGGATGCCTTCCATCGTGCCTTCTTCGATCCGAAATCCAAGGCGGGCCGCGAGCCGAACAGCTCGCAGCATCCGCAGCCGGTCCTCGCCGAACCGATCGTGGGGGGACCCCACCGTACGAATCAATCGTCGGCCAAGATCGGCCATTCCGCCCTCGTGATCGATGTGCACATCCGCGACCGGATCGTGCAGGATTGCGTTAACCGTGAAGTCCCGCCGACGCACGTCCTCCTTCGGATCGGCCGTGAAGACCACCCTGTCCGGCCTGCGGCCGTCGCGGTAGCCGCTCTCCCGGCGGAAAGTGGCCACTTCGGTGACGGTGCCTCCGTGCCGGACGATTACCACCCCGAACCGCTCGCCCAAGGACCGGGAACCTGGGAAGAGCCTGCGCACATCCGTCGGGAGGGCATCCGTCGCAACGTCACGGTCCTTGACGCGCCTGCCGAGCAGCTCATCGCGGACGCAGCCCCCTACCCAGTACGCCTTGTGGCCTTGGGCCTGCAGCCGGCGGATGACCCGGATGGACATCCGGTCTGACGGTCTTAGAGCTTGGGCCGGTATCCCGCGCGGGTGCGCACACGGTACCGACGGTGCTCGGGGCTGAGCAGCTCGACCTGAATGCTTCGCCAACCGCGGTTGGGGTTCGCTTGAGGGTAATACGTCACGGTGTAGGAACTAGCCAGTTCCTCCCGGATCTCCACAAACGCCTCCGACTGCCGCTGCCAAGTCTTGGCGAAGTAGGCCTTCCCTCCTGTGCGCTGCGTAATCCTGCGGAATGCGTTGCTGGATATCGGATCGCGGTTGAGTGCGCGCGTGCTGATGACGTAGATCGGCACCCCCTCGTCCTCAGCGATCGCGCCGACGTCGTCCGGGGAGACGGCGGAAGCATTGTCCGGGCCGTTGGAGAACACGATGATCACCTTGCGGCCGCTGACTTCGGCCGCGTCGCGCAAGGTCAGCAAGAGGCAGTTGTAGAGCGCCGTCTCGTCTCCGGCCACGGAGCGCCGCAAGCCCCGCAGAGCGTCGTCGTGATCGTCCGACAGCGACGCATGACGCGTCAGGTTGCGGCTGAATGAGTAGACCGCCACGGAGTCCGCGCCGTCCAGCCCGCGGATGAAGTCCGCAATGGCATCCTCGGCGTACACCAAGCTGCGGTACATGAAGTTGCTGGTGTCGAACAGCACGAACACGTTGGTGCCGACCAGCTGGTCCGAGATAGCCTCGGGAATCATGAACTCGATGTCGCCCGGCGTTGTGCCCGGCCGCACTCCAGTGCGAGCCACTCTCCTGGGAGCTACATTGCCGGCACCGAACGAGGCAATCGACTGGGGCAAGCCATCCTCGGTGATCCTGAAGTCCTGAGGGCTCAGTCCCTGCACATACCGGCCACGTTGGTCCGTGACAGCGACGTTGAGCATTACGAGGTCCACCTCGACCTCGAAGATCGCCTCGGATCTAGGGAGGTCCGCCGTTGCTTGGCAGAGCGCCGTGGCGGGCACAAACAGGACCCACACGGCTGCGGCGCAGAAGGCCGCCCGCCCGGTGACCGCTCGGCCCCATCGCCTGTCGGTGTTTCGCAACATGTTCACAGTCTCCTGTATCACGGTCCTTCTCGCACGCTGGCCACACGCGGCCCAGACGGCGCACTACCGCTGGCAGTCTGGCGATTGGCGTCGCGAACCTGGTCCGCAACGATGCGCAGTGACCGCCACAGGGCCGGCCAGTCATCGAGGTGCGTGGCAAAGATGCGCTCCAATGTGCGCTTGGTCCAGTCGGGGATCAGCAGGCTCATCTCCGCAGGGGCGATGTGCAGTTCGTCTGCGAGAGACGCCCAGAACAGGTTGTTCGACTCCCAGGTCTCGGCCAAGATTCGGCTGGAATAGCCCATCAGGGTCGGAAACAACGGCAGGTTGAGCAGTTCCAACTGGTAGGAATGCGCCAAGCGCGGGTGGGGCATCCCGAACAGTCGGCTCGAACTCTCCTCGCTGAATCGTTGGGGATCCGAACGCTCCAAATCGAGGATCCTGCTCACGAACGGTTGGCCGAAACGATTGACCAGATCGGTCTCGGCTTCCCTAAGTCCGTGGGCCAGCGCGAACAGTTCGGCCGGCGTGACGATCTCGATCGCCTGCCTGACCCTTCCCTGCCGGAAGCGCTCGCGGATCTTCCAGACCCGCGACGGCTCCAGCCTGTCGCCGAGCCGGGCGAGCAGCGTATCGGCCACCTGTCCGTCTAGCGCGGCCTGCCCCAGCAAGGACTCTGCCATGCGGAGGTGCAGCCCGACGTAGTGCAGGTCGGCAGGTGTGACGCTCCACCACCGAGGCAGGGTGGCACCGAGCAGCATCTGCGGCGCCAGGTCCTGCCAGATTAGGGCCTGCCGCTCCGTTGGAATCATGAAATTCTGCTCGGCGGATGCGAGCTCGTACGGCAGGGATACCAGCGAGCCCACCAGCCTGCCGCCGCCGCTGCTGGGCCAACCGGTGGACTGCAGGCGCGTACGCGCCCACGCAAACCGGCCCTCGGGCCCCAAGAAGTCGTGGCTCCGGACGAATAGCGGATTCGCGCGGATGAGTTCCGCCCCCGGCGGGGCGTAGAGCGCGTAAACGATTCCGACCAGGGAGTCCCGCAGCATCGGGGCAAGCTCGCCGCGGATTGACAGCAGCCTCCTCGGGTTGCCCTGGGCTCGGTCCACGGCGCGCCGCAGGTTGAGCCTCTGCTGGGCCTGGATGTGGCGCTCCACCCAATGGCCACGCGCCATCGCGTTGGACTCCTCGACGGACAGCAGCGATCGCGGGAGCCGGATGTCGGAAATGCTCTCGGCTAGCCGATTCGCCATCGCGACGTTGAAGGCCTCGCCGCGGGAGACTCGCTCCAGGTGGTCGGCCAGGTCAAACAGTGTCTCGAGGGGAACCAGGCGCTGCAGCGCCAAGAGCTGGTTGACACGGGCCAATACCTCTTCGCGCTCTTCTCGGCCTTGTGTCGGAGCATCGCCGACGAGCAAGTCTAACAGGGATTCTTGTGGCGTGGACGCGTCACCGCCGGCCGCCTCCAACAGCGTAAGCACGCCGTCGCGCCCCGCCTCAAAGACCCCCTGGGCGTCGGTGGCGGAAGTCGTTGCCGACAGCAGGGCCAGCATCGATGCGTCCGCGCGTTCCGGTGGGATTGAGCCGTTGCGGCGGAGGACCTGCCAGATTGCCAGCTGAGCTTGGAGGGTGCCCACCGCATTGGCGCGGCGCAGGTCATTGCCGATGCGGTCAAGCCGCGCCATCGTGTCAAGGTGCGCCGTGATCGTCTCCTCGGCGATGTCAGGAGAATCGCCGTAGATCGCAAACTGCTCGCCGTGATCGGGGAACGCCCGGATCAGCCGCTCCACCGTGGAGCTCGCTAAAGGGGTGCGTCGCTTGCGGTCAAGGTCGGAGATGGCGAGGAACATGCGCAGTGGCTCGTTTTCGATCGCCTTCCGAGACAGCGCGAACATCGCCTCAACCACGTCATCGGCGTTCGTCCAGCGCGTGGCGGACTCAGTCAGCTTCCCGTCGTACTTCCCGTGGGGGTGGGTGACGAAGAGGTCTCTCCAAGGCTCGATGCCTCCAGGGATGCGTGGGGCACCGGACGGCAGGAAGGCCAGTCTGGCCGTCACGAGCAGCAAGTCGGCACTCGCCCGGAAAATGGGCCTCGCCGGGCCCGGGCTCGTGACCCGGCCCCGAACGGCCTGGTAGAAGCGCTCGATACGGCCCGGCTCGTGGAAGTACGCGCGCGCCGCAGAGCTTTGCACCCGCGCGACCGAGTCGTAGTAGGCAGCCATCCAGCCATCGTCCTTCTCGATCAGCTGCTGGAAGAACCGTCCCCCCTGCTGCACGCGAACGCCCGTGAGGCGCTCCCAGGCTGACCGCGAGCGTTCACCGCCAGGCGTCACCGCCACGCCATCGCGCACCTCGAACATGGCGCCAAAGAAGTCCAGGACGGGTGCGTAGTCCGAGAGCCTGTCCACGGCCACGGCGGCTCGCAACGCCTCCGCTGTCGGCTGGTGAAGGTTGTACATCGCAACGTAAAGGCGCGCGAGCACGGGCTCATCAATGAATGTGTCCAGGAAGTCGTCCCGCTCCCTGCGCGCAGCACCCTGCCAGTACTCGCGCCCGAACATTACCGGAAGGCGCGTCGGGCCGAATTGGTAGCGGAACGGCTCTGCTCGGCGGAACGCGAGTTCCAAGTCCGTCAGGGGAAACGCCGAGTCGATGGCCAAGAAGGCTCTGGACGGGTTTACGGTCTCCAGCACGACATCCGGCCCGCACTCGCCCCGCAATCGGTAGCCGATGATGCGCAGCAGCTTGGCCGTGTCCTCTGACTCGCAAACGCTTATCTCGATGACGCGGTCAGGGCCGGCGTACTCTTCCAACTCGCGGGCTTGGGTCAGGTACTGCTTCAGCAGGCGCAGGTACTCGGTCGGCTCGAACGTGCCGCCTCCGCGGCTGGCATGGTACCCGCCCGTGAAGATGGTCCGTCCGAGGAATGGCAGGATCTCCTCGGTGGACAGGTCTGTCGAGAGAGCGGCCATCCGGCTGAACGAATCACGAGTGCCGGGTACGTCGAGGTATTCCACGGATTCGGTCTGAGGCGCGGGCGCCAACAGCGCACGTACGCCAGCACTCCCCTCACCGGCGGCATCAAGCGCCTCCAATGCGGAACGCGCAGACTCGGCGTCACCGTGGACGAGCGCGGTGACGGCGGCTCGTCTGCGCAGCTCGGAGGCCATGTCGGAGCCTGCGGAACTCGCAGCATCTGTCGCCCCTGCGTAGGCCTCCACGGCCAGCGGGTCGCCATAACGGTCCAAGAACTCGGCCCAAGCCGTCTGGGCTGCAGCTTGGTCCGGACTATCCTGAAGCCAATCCCGAAGGACTTGGCGCGCCTCTGCTGGCTTCCCTTCCCGCTCAAGGGAATCTGCTTCCGCAGTCGACGCCCGCAGCCCATGCGGGACGTGACCGACCAAGATCACTGCAATCGCAATTAGTGAAGCGTTACGCCAGCACATATTCCTTAGACCGCCACAAATTGTACAACTACGGACGGCCAGAGAGGCGATCAGCGACCGCCTGACCCGCCAATGAGTTCAACAGTTCCCACAAGCGGCGCACGTGCGCCTCACCCGTTCGGATGTTCCCGATCGATACGCGGATCGCGTATCTTCCGCGAAGCTCCGCGTGGGAAAGGAAGAACTTGCCGGTGGCGTTGACCGCCTCCAGCAAGGCACGGCTGGCCGCATCCGCACGGACGCCATCGCAGCCGCCCGGCCGATAGCGCAGGCACACCAGCGCGAACTCAACAGGCGCCGCCAGCTCGAACTCCTTGGAGTCCTCGATCCAGTCCGCCAGCAGGCCCGCGAGCCGTATGTGCTCCCGCAGGACCGAGCTGATGCCTTCGATGCCGAAGGATCGCAGGACGTACCACAGCTTTAGGGCGCGGAATCGTCGGCCGAGCGGGATGGCGCATTCCATGTAGTTGATTGCCCGTGAGTGCTCTTGGCTCGCGAGGTACTCCGGGACCAGCGAGAACGCGCTCCGCAACCAACGCGGGTCGGCGGTGTAGAGCACGCTGCAGTCCATTTGGACAAATAGCCACTTGTGGGGGTTGACCACGAACGAGTCGGCCAGTTCGCAGCCCGCGAAATGGTGGCGCATCTCGGGGAGAATGGCGGCCGCTCCGGCGTAGGCCGCGTCGACATGCAGCCAGAGACCGTGCGACGCCGCAATGTCTGCGATCGCGGGAACCGGGTCGACCGCTGTAGAAGCTGTCGTCCCGATCGTGGCCGTCACCGCGAGCGGAGTCAGCCCGGCATTCCTGTCGGCAGTGATGGCTCGGTCGAGAGCGTCCGGTCGCATGGCGTAACGCCCGTCGCAGGGAATCTTGCGGCAGCGCCGGCTGCCGTGCCCAAGCGCGGCCATGGCCTTCTCCACCGATGAATGCGCCTGCTCCGACGTGTAGGTGACGAGACGGTTGAGGTCGAGGCATGAGCCGGCATCGGCCGCCGCCACGGCGGCTCTCTCTCTGGCGGCGATCATCGCGTGGAGGGTTGCCGTGCTGGCCGTGTCGTGGATCATCCCGAACCAGTCTCCCGGCAGTCCCGCGGCCTCCACCAGCCACTCCAACGTGCGCCCTTCCAGCTCGGCCAAGGCCGGAGAAGACTTCCACAACAGCCCGACATTGTTGACCGCAGCCGCCAGTGCGTCCGCCAACACGCCCGGGGCGGACCCGCCAGCTGCGAAGTAGGCCATGAAGCCCGGATGGTTCCAGTGGACGAGGTGCGGGAACACGACGCGCTCGAAGTCGGCCAGGATTTCGCTCTGCGGACTGGGATGCGCGGGAGGGCGCGCGGGAAGCTTGTCGGCCAGCTCGCCCGGGCTGACATTCGGGAGGACGGAAACGGCCTCCGGGTGAGCGAGATAGTCAGCGATCCAGTCGATCAGTGCCCGGCCCGCCTGGCGAAACCTCTCGGGATCCAACTCTGGGCTGGGCGAAGGCACCGGGGAAGTGCGGCCCTCAGGCTGCATGGGACCGGATTCGGGGGCTAGGGTGCCTTCTGCTACTGCAACCTGACCCTTCCATCTCGCGCAATGCTGTAGGCTAATCATAGATCTCGGCTGAGAAGCCACCCAGCACAGGAGCGACATACCATGACAAGCAACAGACTGCGCACCTGCATCTACGCAGCCCTCGTCCTGACGCTGCTCGCAACCAGCGCCATGGCCCAGACTGGCTCCCTTCGGGGCAAGGTCATCAACCATGATGGCCAAGGACTCCGCGATGCGATGGTGTACATCGAGCGTATTGGCGTACGCGGCAACTACAAGGTCAAGACCAACAAACGTGGGAACTACTTCCACGCCGGACTGCCGTTGGGGAACTACAACGTCAGGCTTGAGATCGACGGCAAGCAGGTGTACAGCGTCGGTGGATATCCCCTCAAGCTAGGCGACGACAAGCCTCTGGACTTCGACCTCCGGGAGATCCAGCGCGAGGCGGCTGCGAACCAAGCGGCTGGAGGTCCTACCAAGGAGCAGCTGGCCGGAATGTCCGACGACCAGCGCAAGGAGTACGAGAGGCAGCTCAAGGCGCGAGAGCAGCAGATCAGCAAGAACAAGAAGCTGAATGAAGCCTTCAACGCGGCCATGGAGGCCAAGCGGCTGAAGGACTTTGACATCGCCGTCCAGCAGTTCAAGGTCGCGGCGGAGATCGATCCGGAGCAGCACGTCATTTGGGGGAATCTGGCGGAGGCCCTCAGCGGGATGGTCACCACGAAGGTTGGCGATGCGCGTGAGGCGGTCGGCGAGGAAGCCATCGCCGCGTATCGCAGGGCGATCTCGATCGAGCCCGACCCGGCCTACCACAACAACTTGGGCCTGCTTCTGATCCGGCTCCAGCGAGTCGAAGAGGGTGCCGCGGAGTTGGAAACTGCCGCGCAGCTGGCTCCTGAGAACGCCGGCACGTACTACTTCAACCTAGGTGCCACCATGGTCAACACCGGCAACACGGAAGGTGCCATTAGCGCCTTCACGAAGGCGACCGAGGTCCAACCCGATTTCGCCAACGCGTACTACCAGCTTGCAACCGTGCTGGTCGGTACCGCCCAGATGAAGGAAGACGGCACAGTCGTTCCGGCGCCAGGGACAGTCGAGGCATACCAGAAGTACCTCGATCTCGACCCTCAGGGTCCGTACGCTGCCAGTGCCCAGGCGATGGTGCAGAGCTTGAGCGGCACGCTTGAGACGACCTTCGAGCAGCCCAAGAGGCGCAGGAGCAGCAGGAAGTAGGCGTGCCGGCCCGGGTCTTGGGCCCGGCGGGAGATTCGAAGGATAGCGGCACGGTGCCGTCCCCGGCACGGTGCCGCCATGGCAAGGGGACCCTGTGCGAAACCTTCTGTTCTTGGTCCTTGGCGTGATTGGCCTTGCGCTCGTCCGCAACCTGATCCGTGAGATCACGCGGCTGATGGCGCGGAAGATGGCCGGGGCGGCCACCAAGCCCAGCAATGGCTCGGAGGGCAGCCGCTCGTCGAAGAAGGCGCGCCCAGGCCGCCTAGAAAGGGATCCGCACACAGGTACATTCGTCGATCCAAAGGATGCCGTCAGGGCCAACGTCGAGGGGACGACCTTTTTCTTCGAGTCCGAATCGAGCCGCGATGCCTTTCTGGCCGATCGGAGGCGTCGGGCCTGAATCCCCGCTCGAGTGGGGGGCCCGCCGTCTCCGCGGGACGCAGGGTCGTCATTGCCTTGGGGCTCCCGCATTTCGGGGGCGGAGGATTGGTGAACAGCCCCGTCGCCAAGTCGGGGGACGCCCGGTCTGTCCCTTTGGACCGCACCGCAAACCAAGAGGCAGCAGGCGGGTCGCATGCAATGATGGAACTTCGCGACTCCGGACGGCCTGAGAGCCCCGGCAGTTCGGCAGACTGACCCCCAAAATGAGCAAGCCCAACTCCTACCCGAACTACATCGACGGTGAGTGGATCTCGTCCAACCGCCAGTTCCGAAACATTAATCCAGCCGATTCGGACGACTGCGTAGGAACCTTCCACAAGGCCAGCAGGGCGGATGTCGATTCAGCCGCTGAGGCGGCCCAAAAAGCGTTCCCGGCGTGGGCAGCGCTAGCCTCCCCTGCCCGCGGCGCCTACCTGTACAAGGTCGCCGACATCTTGGAACGGAATCTGGACGAACTCGCCCAGGAAATGACCCGCGAAGAGGGCAAGACCCTGCCGGAGGCGAAGGGCGAGACGATGCGCTCCGTCAACATCTTCCGGTATTTTGCCGCGGAGGCTTCCCGGATTCCCGGGATTCAAGTTCCCTCGGAGCGTGACCGAGTCTTCATGTACGCCGTGCGCCGCCCACTGGGCGTGGTGGCGCAGATCAACCCTTGGAACTTTCCCAGCGCCATTCCCGCCTGGAAGCTGGCACCGGCACTGGTGGCGGGCAACACCGTCCTATTCAAGCCCGCGACAGCAGCGCCCTTATGTGGCTGGAGGCTTGCTGAAGCCTGCCACAAGGCCGGAATCCCACGAGGGGTGGTCAACCTCATCTGCGGCTCCGGCTCAGAGGTCGGGGACGCGATGGTGGAAGCCGGTCCCGTCAAGGCCATCTCGTTCACGGGTTCGGTCCCGGTGGGTCAGACAATTCACGCAAAGGCGTCCGCAAGGCGCATGCGCATCCAGCTCGAAATGGGCGGCAAGAACCCCACAATCGTGCTGGCGGACGCCGACTTGGACAAGGCCGTAGCGAACACGGTCAACGCGGCAATGTTCTCGACTGGGCAGAAGTGCACGGCAACCAGCAGGGTCATCGTCGAAGACGGCGTCCACGACGAGTTCTTGGAGCGGGTCGTCGCTGCAACGAGAGCCCTGCGCGTCGGCAATGGGCTGGAGCCCGGAGTGGACGTCGGCCCGGCCATTGACCAAGCCCAGCTGGACACCAACGACCGATACTGCCGGCTGGCCGAGCGTGAGGGAGCCAGACTGGAATGCGGGGGACGCGTACTGACCGAGGGAGCGCTGGCCAAGGGCTTCTTCTTCGAGCCCACGGTATTCAGCGGAGTGACCGAGGACATGCGCATCGCCCAAGAGGAGGTATTCGGGCCAGTGCTGGGAGTGATGCGTGCCTCGGACTTCGAAGACTGCATGCGCATCGCCAACAAAACCGAATTCGGGCTGTCAGCTTCGATCCAGACTCGCGATGTCTCGCGCATCTTCGAGTACATCAACGGCATCGAGGCTGGGCTGATCACGGTCAACCTTCCGAGCGCCGGAGTGGAGTACCAGCTCCCCTTCGGCGGATCGAAGGAATCCAGCTTCGGGCCAAAGGAGCAGGGGCCGGTCGCCCTAGACTTCTACACAGACTTCAAGACGGTGTATCTCGGCTACTAGGATCGGCCAGTGCGAGGCTCCGCACATGGCCGGCCAGGACGGTCGCGTGACTGTACAATCGTGAGGTGGGCGAGGCCAGTTCCATGCTTCGCGCGCGCCTTGGCCGGGCAAGTTGGAGTTCCGGGCGGGCACGTAGCTCAGTCGGTTAGAGCGCCTGCTTCACACGCAGGAGGTCCCCAGTTCGAGTCTGGGCGTGCCCACCATTTGAAGCGAAGCCGCCAGCGGGCGCGTGAAGCGTGGCGCTGGGCCCAAGAGGGGGCCGTGCCGCCCGGTTCCCATAACTCCCAAGACTCTAAGGGGGTCGACTGATGCGAACCGTGCGACGTGCGCGCTGGTCCCTGGCAGCGCTGTTGACGGGCTTGAGTGCACCAGCGGTGCTGCCGGGCCAGCGACCCGCCAATATCGTCCTCATCCTTGCCGACGACCTAGGCTACGGGGACCTCAGCGCCTACGGAGCCGACCTCTACAAGACCCCCAACATCGACCGCTTGGCGCGGGAGGGCAAGCTTTTCACCGACGCCCACTCCCCACACCCCGTGTGCACGCCGACACGGTACGGCCTGATGACCGGCCGCTACAGCTGGCGCACATGGGCAGGAACGTCCAACGTCTGGTCGGACGACCCGCTGCTGATCGAGGAGGGCCGCTACACTCTGCCGATGCTCCTCAAGGACGAGGGCTACCGGACCGGAATCGTGGGCAAGTGGCACTTGGGCTACGGTCGCCCAGGCTCAGCCAACTGGTCGGATGCAGGCGTGGACTACAACGGCGAGATCGCGCCGGGACCGCTCGAGGTGGGATTCGACTATTACTTCGGCATACCCCATGTGGGACAGCAGCCGCATGTCCTGATCGAGAACCACCGCGTCGTGGGCCTCTCCCCGGATTCTCCGCTGCGGCTGCACCGGGACCAGCGTTGGATCGGGCGCGTGTCGTACCTGCAGCGTTTCGGCTTTCCGCCGCGGCACTACTTCTCAGGAGGTCTGGGTGCTCTGTATGACCATCGGCAGCTGGCCATGAAGCTGACGGAAGAGGCCGAAGGCTGGATCAGGGCGCAAGCGGGGCGGCCGTTCTTCCTGTACTTCGCCCATCGCAACACACACGGTCCGATCATTCCCAACGAGCGCTTCCGCGGCTCAAGCGGCATCGGCCCGTACGGTGACTTCGTGCTCGAGCTGGACTGGTCGGTCGGTCGCATTCTTGACACACTCGACGAGCTTGGCCTCTCCGACGACACGCTCGTCCTCTTCTCGAGCGACAATGGCGCGGTTCTGCGCAACCTGTCCGGCCATCAGGTGAACGGCCCGCTCCGCGGGCAGAAGACCGAAGCGTACGAGGGCGGCCAAAGGGTCCCCCTGCTGGCGCGCTGGCCAGGCCGGATCAATGCCGGGTCGCGATCCGACGCGCTGGTAGCCCTAACAGACACGCTGGCAACACTGGCGGACCTTCTGGGCCGCGAACTGCCGCCCGGTGCCGGGCCCGACAGCTTCAGCTTCCTCGGGCCGCTGCTCGACCAAGAGTCAACAGGGCCCACGCGAGAGTCGCTGGTGCACAACGGCTATTTCGGCGGCTACGGGATTCGCCAGGGAGACTGGAAGCTGCTGCTGTTCCAAGGCGGCGGCGGCCGCAGTGCCGCCGACGGCATCTGGCACCCCTTCGAGACCGACCGTAGCATTCCCTACGGCCAGCTCTACAACCTCCGGGAAGACCTCGGGGAGCGCCGCAACCGATTCACATCGGAACCGGACCGGGTAGCGTCCATGACTCGCCTCCTGCGCCGCATCCGCTCAGCTGACGGCAGTCGCTAACCCAGCACCTCTGAGACAACTAGCGAACCGGCGGCAGAGTTGGGTCGTCCTACGGTCGGGTCACAAGCCCAGCGAAAAGCCGTGGCCGAACCGACCATTGAGAGCGGCACCGATGCTCATTGAGACAGCCAGACGGTCGCCGACCCCGAGGCCTTCGTACACGTCCTGCGTCGGCTCGAATGCTGCTGGCATCCGCCCGTAAAAGGTGAGGCGCCGAGGGGCCAGCAACGCGGCGATACCCGGTAAGTCTGCGTGGCGCATGGCACCCAAGACGACCGGCCCGTCCAAGTGGGAATCCGGCGCGCGGACCAAGATGGCGTGGGAGATCTCGGAGTCGAGCACGGCCGAATACAGCGCCCATCCGGCGGCCGGACCGATCCCGCTCACCGTGACAGGCCAGTCCCCTGCCCGCTCTCGCAAGATCTGCGCAGCGGCGAGCACGGCGGCAATGCGGACAGTGTCCACCGTGCGCCCAGCGTGCATCGCATTGCGCAGCAAGGACTTCCAGCCGGACTTGGGCCAAGTCGCCAGCCCCGTCCCCGGCGGGAACACGATCATGACCGGGTTCGAGCCGAACCTGCGGATGTTCCGCAATAGCTGCGCAGCCGCGACGGGACCCTCCCCTGGAGCCGCCACGTGCAACAGTGCCGGCCCATCAGGTGACTCGGGGACCCTCAGAACTGCCTCGACCGGCACATCGCCCGGATAGCGGTAAGCCAGCGGCTCGAACCCTTGCGGGGGATCGAGCGAGCCGGCGAACGTCTCGGGAGCCGGGATCCTTTCAGGAACCGCCTGGAAGACTTGGCCGCGGAGCGCCGTGAGTACCTCCGCGCGCCTGGCCTCCCAATCTGCTGGCCCTTTCCACCGGGTCGGCTCGGGATCCGGTATGAAGAACTCGTGCGCGAAGTGGTTTCGGGCATCGGCGGGCGGACTGCCCCCGAACACGGAGAGATCAGCCGGGTCGATCGGGTCGAATGCCGTGTCGATTTCACGTGGCTCACGACGCAGAATCCAGCGGTCCAGCCACTTCACCGCCTCGGCCCGAAGCAGATCCGAATCCTCGTGGCCGCTGTCGACCTCCAGATTCCGGAACCGGTCGGGCGTTCCTTGCGCCGCGTAGAGCGCACCCATAGCCGAGGAGAATTCCTCATACCCCTCGACTGGGAAGAGCCGGTCCGTTCGGCCATGTGCTGTGAATAGCGGCCTTGGCGAGATGAGCGCTCCGAGATGGATCAAGTCCTGCATGCGGAAGTTAACCGGAAACATGCAATCGCAGTGCAGCCGCTGCGTGTCGTTCGCCACGGCGGCGGCGTAGGTGGCGATGCCCATGATCGGGATGGCCGCCTTGATCCGGGGCTCGACAGCGGCCGAGAACCAGCTCATCGCGGCACCGCCGGACCTGCCCGTGATCGCAAAGCGCTCGCTGTCGACTTCAGGGCGCGTCTCGAGATAGTCCAGCGCCCGAATTACATTCCAGACCTCCAGCCCGGCCGGGCTGTACGCGCGGGTGTACCACTCGTACATCTCCTGGTTGTACACGCCGTGGTGCAGGGCGGCGGTCTCGGCGATCTGCAGCGGGTCGATAACGAGACTGGCGTAGCCGTGCTTGGCCAACGTGTGCCCGTGGCGCTGGTAGGACGTCTTCGCGCCATGGGGAGAGTAGGCGTGGCCGCAGACGTAGATGACGGCAGGAACGGGGCCCTCCCCGCCAATGGGCAGGTAGAGGTTGGCTGTGACGTAGACCTTTGGCAGACTCTCAAACGCAATCCTCTCCACCACGTAGCCGGCCCGCTCTATTCGGCCTCTGACCTGCGGGTTCAGGGGCGTCCTGGACAGGTGGGAGCCCAAGCCCAGCATCTCCCGGAGGTCCGCCAATCGCCGGTCCCGAACGGCGTCCCAGGCTTCTCGTGACGAAGTCTCCTCAACGGCCCGGTCCGTGATTCGGCGAGCTTCCGCCGCAAAGTGGGACATCATTGCCTCTTGAGCCGTGGAGGGGGCGGCCGCAGACCTTGGACTACGAGCGTCGTTGCATGCAGTCGTAGCGAACAATCCCGCAGCCAATGCCCAAGACCATTTGATGCCTTTCAAGTGGTGCCACATACGTCCGTACGATACTCCACGGCAGTTCGAACGAGAGAGCGGTCAACGCAGCGCGGAGTTGGGCGCGAGTGGCGTTTCCCTCAATCCTCTACCTGATTCCCTATTAACCTCATCCAAGTAGACAACCGGAAGGGGTGGGATCTTCGGTTAGCTGATTTGGTTCGTAGCACCCTCTGGCGTCCTCACGCAGGGAGACCTGCAAGCCCTTGCTCCTCTGACTGGATCGGTGGGTGGTTCAAGAGGCCCCATGCGCGATTCGGCTACCCTCGTCCACCGCCACATTCGGCGCGTCTCGCCTAACCGGCCTTGCCAACCGGAAGACCATCCGGGCCACGGTCCGGGAAGGTGCTTGTCCGCAACGTCAACTGCGAGCGCACCCACAGCCAAAGGGTGAAAGCTCTTCGCCCGAGGGCCGCAATCAGCCTGCGAAGCGCCTGAAACTGGCCCCCAGCATCACGCCGACTGCTCCGATCCAGGGGATCGAGAAATTGTACCAAGTGGGGGAAACAGCCACTCCGCCTGCTTCGACAAAGGTCAGGTCGCCGACGGCCTTCCCTTCCGGGAGCGGCGGAGGCTCGGATCCAAGCTGATTGACGGCCATGACCAAGCCCAACGCAAGCACTAGGACGGCCAGCACCACTTCAGGAAGGTGCGTCTTCTGCTTTGCGACCCGCACGGCGACAAAGCCGCCGGCGACGCTTGCACCAAAGCCGAACACACAATTCGCAACACTCCATATAGGGCTCGCCACTGTGCTCTCGGCGCGGAACGCGCCTTCGGCTCCCAGAAGAGCCCAAAGGAAGACGATACCAGCTATAGAGGCAGCGAACATCACGGCGTAGCCCGCGACGACTGCAAGCGCTATTCGCAAAATCTTCACTCCGAAGTATCGTTCCAGCGGACGCGCGTCACCCGGGCCCGCGGTTCGCCGAGCATACCATGCTCTCGCGCCGGCTGGTCAATCGATCCTGCCCCGTTCAGGGGCTAGCGATTCGACACAGGGCGGGGTGTCTGTGGAGTACGCCGGAACGTTCCGGAATCCCCCACAACTCCGACGCCTGGTCGCGGGAGGGGTTCGGGGCGCGAAGGCCTGGCACTCGTGGCCCGGAAAATGGTCGAGGCGACTCATTCCCGCTCCGATCTGTTCGACCATCGTGATCGCACCGTGACCGAGGCTAGGAACTCGGCGAAGGCATCGATGTCCCGCTCGCACGTTCTTCCGTTGGTCACGCACACGCACAGGACCGGTTTGCCTTCGTAAACCGCTTGGGACACCTAGAACCGGCCGTCCTCGAGAACGGCATCCAAGTAGTGCCAGACAACGTCATGCCCGCCAGGGGGTCTAAGGCAGGCCACCGCCGTTTTGGAAGCGTTCAGGAGCGACCATCCATGGCGATCAGCTGAACGGCGTTGCGTCCGATACCCGTTGCGTGGGTGAATCTCAGCCAAGCCAGATGGCCCTCCTTACTTCGAGGCGCACTACGCGGCGCGCTACCTGGCGGAGTTCCAGTACCAATTCAACCGCCGCTACGACCTGGCGGCCATGCTCCCGAGGCTGCTGCAGGCGGTGGTGACGGCGCTGCCGCTGCCACGGCCGATCCTTCTCTCCAGCGTGGCCTAGGCCGAACTGGCCGCCCCGGACGGCGCGGCACGCGCGTTGCGTGCAAAGCGGCGCATAGGGGAGGGCCCCTGCCCGCAGTAAGACCGCCACGCAAGGAGCCCGGCCGCGCGCGCTGCCGCCAGCCACCCCAGCGTCTCTTGCCTACGGTCACTTCCATCGCCTGAGGGGCCCCACCCGCCACCAGATAACCGAACTGGAGTTCGCCAAGCGCTTGGTCAGAGACAGGGTAGGGGACCCCTAGGTGAGCACCGATTTCACTAGCGGCAATCACGATCCGCCACCTGTGATCATGAATTCTATGAATCACGTGTAATCTGGAGCTATGCATTGAAGATGTTGCTCTTGTGTGTCAGATGATGATTGAACATTCCCGAATGTAGGGCCATCTTCTTTTCGGGACGCCTTGTGTTCGCGCCATCTTCGCTACCCGGCATGCCACACTGGTCCCTAGCAGCATGTTTGTCCGCCGCACCCAGACCGGCTCTTCCAAGCGCGGCCCCCGCTTCTCCCACCGCCTCTGCAAATCCGTCCGCTCCGGCTCCAGCGTCCGCCAGATCAACCTCCTCAATCTCGGCGCCGACTTCCCGCTCCCCAAGCACTGCTGGCAAGAGTTCGCCTTCCTTGTCCAGTGCATCGATGATGGGACGCCGCCTCTCTTCGAACCGGACCGGGAACTGCTCGCCCTGGCCAAAGACGCCGCCCGCCGGCTCCAGCGCCGCCGCGAGACTGCTTCCGCCGACGTTTCTCCCGGTGGCGAGCCTGTCGCCACGGTCCTGCTGCGATCCTTCGACCATCCCCCCACCCGCTCGGTCGGCGGTGAGCGCCTTGCCCTTGCCGCCCTCCCTGAATGCCCTCTACCGCATCGGGGACCGCCTCTGGCAGTGCCGCGCCGGCCTCGAGAGCGGCCTTGCCAACCGCCAGCGCACGCTTTTCGAAAGCCCGCGCCGGGCCCTGGCCTTCTATGACCTGACCAATGTGCACACCTTCGGCAAGGCCCGCGGGGACCGCCAGTTCGGCCGCTCGAAGCAGAGGCGCAACGACTGCCCGCTGGTCACCCTGGCGCTGTCGATCGACGAGGCCGGCTTCCCGCGCTGCTCCGAGGTGTTGCCCGGCAACGTCTCCGAACCGGCCACCCTCAAGGCGGCCATCGAACGCCTCGAAGCCCGCTCCCCGGCCGGCGCCGGGCCCCTGCCGCTGGTGATCATGGATGCCGGCATCTGCTCCGAGGCCAATCTCGACTGGCTGCGCAAGCGCGGCTACGACTGGATCACCGTGCAGCGCGGCAAGCGCGCCGCGCTGCCCGAAGCGGGCGAGCCGGCGTGCTTCGAGACGCGCGGGGGAGTGCAGGCCAAGGCTTGGGAGGTCTCCAAGTCCGGCGCGCGGGAGAAGCTGGTGTGCGTGTGGACGGAGGCACGCCACGCCAAGCAAGAGGCGATCCAGGAGCGTGCCCGGGAGCGATTCCAGAAGGAATTGCAAGGTCTGCACACGGGCCTGCAGCGGAAGGGTTGCCTGAAGAAGTACGCACGGGTGGTCGAGAAGGTGGGTCGCCTGAAGGAGAAGCACAAGCGGGTCGCATCGCAGTACGAGGTGCAGGTGCAGGCCGGAGCCAAGGGCAGCGAAGTGGCCAAGAAGGGGCACGCTGTGGCGGTTACGTGGCAGCTCAACGGGAAGGGAGTCGAGCGGGACGACCGCGTGGGCACCTACGAGTTGCGCACCAGCTGCACGGACTGGGACCTCGAGGAGATCGTGCGCACGTACTGGCGGCTGGCGGAAATCGAAGCGACGTTCCGGGCATTGAAATCGGAGATGGGCCTGAGACCCGTCTGGCATCGCAAGCGGGAGAGGATCCGCGCGCACCTGTTCGTGGCCGTGCTGGCCTGCCACGCTGTGCACCTGCTGCGTTGCAAGCTGGCCATGGCGGGGATTTGCGACAGCTGGTTCACGATCCGGAACAAGCTGGCGCACTGGGATCGTGTCACGACCCGCGTGCGGACAGTCGATGGACGGCTGATCGAGAATTGCCAAGACACGACGCCGGGCCGGGAAGCGGTCGAGATCGCGAAAGCCGTGGGGGTGGAGCCGCAACTGCACCGGAAGCAGATCTGAGGCCCAGCCAGCCTCGACCGGCCGCCCACAAAGCGTAGTGCCATCGGGCACCTTAAACCACAACTGGCTGTAGATAGAGAATCATGAACCCCTATATGTTGTGGTCCGTTGGCGAACTCCAGCGAAGATCCCACCGCTTTCGGTTGTCTACCGGGATGAGGTTAATAGGGAATCAGGATCCTCTAAGCCCGCAGTATCCCGATTCGTAGCCCTTCGTAGCCCCAGGCACCGATGCCCAAATTACGCCCGACAGCGGCTAGGGCAAGGGAGTCAACTGCGAGGGAGCGACCAGAGCGGTTGCAACGGACCGGACTAGGTCGGCGCGCCTGCGGTTGCCGTTGTCCTTGGGCGCCTTCTGGGTGCTCGATCGGCCAAACGAGGTCGAAGAGGGCTCAGTCTTCCTCGGACGAGGAGCGCGCTCGGTCGATGATGCAACCTTTCCGCTCCCGCGGCTGCTAAGTCACTCCGGCTTCCCAAGGAGGCCCTCTCGCATGCGGTCACGCGCAGGTGGGTGGCGTCTCCTGTCGATGCGCGTGAACTCGAGGTAAGCCTTGAACTCGATGGCGAGCGCCCAGCCGATTCGCTGTCCGCGTCCGCGCCGTCCAACAGTGCGGCGGCCTGTGGGGCACAGGTAAGTCGACCACTACGCATATTGGCCAGACTGCAATGACTACCTTTGGCCCGGCTGCATTCGGCGCAACAGCTCTTCCGCCAGTTCCTTGAAATCCGCGTATGCGGCATTCGCCGCAACGGCATGGGCCCCGATAGCGCCATCTGCGGGCGTCAGAGAGAAGATCGGTTTGCGGGCCTCCTGCGCGAGGTCGATCAGACTGCGGAAGTGCTTGATGATTCCTACGAGATTCGGATCGTTCTCAGGTGTGAGATTGTCCAAGGCCGACGTTCCGCCGACAACGCTCCTGACGTATTCGCCAGGCATCCGCCTGAACCAGCGATCATCGGCTCTCACCGGTCGACTCAGGCGTATGGCGGGTTGTTGCATGAAATAGCCGATCGGCCGCATGTAACCGCCCGGGAGTTCGAATTCGGGCGACACCCAGTGGTCACGTCGGATAGTCCAGTCTCCTCGCCACCTACGGAGGGCCGGACCCAAACTCCGAAGTCCCTGCAGGGAGAAGAGATCGGCGCCCAAAGGAAATACGACGTAGTCCGTGGCGATCAGGGCTGATCGATTGATCGCTCCCAAGGTGGGTCCGACATCCACAAGGACGATGTCCGCCTCCGCTTCCTCAATGCCCAGGCGTATCACCCGCCAGAAAGATGTGATCGAACGGAATGCGCGACAGGGCGAGCTGCCTAGACAGTCGGGCCACTCTCTGGAGAGCAGATCTTCGAAGCCGGCAAGGGCGAGGTCTCCCGGAAGGAGGTACAGACCACTGGAGACTCTGCGGAGCACGGGCCTTCGAATACCGCCGACTTTCGATAACGGCTCGACGCATCTATAGATTGTTGTTGCGTCCTGGGGAGGTCCTTCCCACAGGTCGACTAGCTCCCCTTCGTCCAGAAATGCGGCTGTGAGGTTGGCCTGGGGGTCCAGATCTACAGCCAGGACGACATAGTCCAATTCGGCGAGCATCCATGCAACGTGGTACACGAGTGCTGTCCTTCCCACTCCTCCCTTGTTGTTGAAGAATGTCAGGGTGGATGCGCTCATCGCCGAGCTCGCAGGATGCAGTGAATCCAATTGGCCTCAGTACGGAAACTGGGTTCTGGCTGTCCGTTGTCCAGCATTGCTCTTCGAGCGACGCTGATTCCCATACCAAACCGCTGCCTACCGCGTCAGGAATCGGTTGGGCGGCAGGTCAGACTGGACAGGTTCGTTGCCTAGAGGATTGGAGGGCATCGACTGAGAGGCGGAAGGTGTCCTGTGCCTGAAGAAGCACATGAAGGCACGCATGAACTGGAATTGCCTCGAATGAATGCAACTGCGACCCTTCACGCTACTGTTTGCAACTGAGCTTGCTTGTTTTCGAGCGACTGGCCTAGCCGGACCAACACTGCGGCCGATTCCCCACGCCTGCCGCTTGGGCTGCTCGCGTCCCATCGGCAGTCCCTCACTCACTGTGCATACTCTCGCATCTTGGCTGTGCCCGAGTGGCCATTTGGCCTGATTCCCGCTGGATCGGACCGGTTTCCGGAGGGTTGCAGCCCCTCATGTGAGGGAGTATGGATAGTCAAACAGGTTGGCATCTATACTTCATCCTGATGCCCGCACGCTCCCCCAAGATGCTCATCGATGCCCTGGCCGGCCCGGCCCCGCTCACCTTCCCGCAGCTCCAGGCCGCCCTCGACGGGGCCTCCCCCGCCACCACCTCCCGCTACCTGCGCGGCGTTCCCTACCTGCGCAGCTACAACCACAACGGCCGCTTCTACACCCACGCCGATCCCCGGCGCTTCGACCACTTCGGCCTGTTCCGCCTCGACTCCGCCTGCTTCTCCCGCGACGGCAGCCTGACCGCCACGGTCACCCGCCTTGTCCAAGAGGCCGAGGCCGGCTGGACCCACAAGGAACTCCGCTCCCTGCTGCACGTGCCCTCCCACGCCTGCCTGCTGTCCGCCGTGCAGAACAAGCGCATCCTCCGCGAGCGCAGCGATGGCGTCTACCTCTACCTGTCCGCCGATCCGCAAGTTGCCGAGCGGCAGCGCCACGCCCGCCGCAGCCGCGAGGCCCGCGCCGGCCTCGCCGCCGACCTGGACCCCTCGCTGGTGATCGAGGTCCTAGTGGCCCTGATCCGCAACCCGAACTCGTCGCCGGCTCAGCTGGCACGCCGCTTGCGGGGCCACTCCCCGCCCATCCGCCTGCATCACATCACGGCCGTCCTGCAGCGCTTCGACCTCGAACAGGTCGCCGAAAAAGGGGGGCCTGCAGCCTGCTGATCCTGCTGGAGTCCCGCCCCCCGACACCCGCCTGGCCCAAGCAGCGCATCCGCCGCGCCCTGCAGGCACGCCAAGGCCTGCCGGTGATTGACTTCTTCCCCTCCGTCCGCCACTGCCCCGGCTGCAGCGGCGAACTGCGCGTCCAGAAGACCAAGACGCGCTCGCTCGCCACGCTCGCCACCGGCACGCTGCTAGCCCGGGAAGTCCGGCTGCAGTGCCCGCGCTGCCCCGCTCCGCCACTCCTCTCCCAGCAGCTCGCCGAGCTGGCCCCGCCCGGCCAGCGCTTCGGCTACGACCTGATCGTCTGGGTCGGGCTGCAGCGCTACCACCACATGCGCCAGCGCCGGGAAATCGCCGCCGACCTCGCGGCCCGCGGCATCGCCGTCTCCACAGGCTCCCTGTCCGCCATCTGCGACCGCTTCCTGCTTCTGCTGCAGGCCCTGCACCGGCACCGCGCTCCCGCCCTGCGCGCCGCCATGCCGCATGGCTATCCCCTGCACCTCGACGCCACCTGCGACAAGGGCAGGGGCGGACTGTTCCTGTGCCTGGACGGATGGCGCCGCTGGGTGCTGCACGCCGTCCGCATCCGTTCCGAGAATGCCGCCGAAATGCGCCCCGCCATCGAAACGACCCTAGCCGTGTTCGGCCAGCCGGTCGCCTGCATGCGCGACCTCGGCAGCGCCATCGCCAAGGCTGTCGCCAGCTGCCTGCAGCCCGGCAGCGCCGAGCTCGTGTGCCACTTCCATTTCCTTGCCGCCGTCGGTCGCAAGCTGCTCGATGCGGACCACTCCGCCCTTAACCGTGCCTTGACCCAGCTGCGCATCCGCTCCGGACTGCGCAGCCTGCTGCGACCGCTGCGGGCCCAGGCCCGCCAGCCCGCCGCAGACGCTCGCCAGGTGGATCTCCCGGCCCTGCTGCTGTGGACCCTGCAGGGGGACGGCCGCAAGCAACCGCCCTATCCCTTCTCCCTGTCCCACTGGGAGCTCTACCAGCGCTGCCGCCAGTTCGACGAGTTGGCCCGCAGGCGCCTGCCCCGTCCCCGCTCACAGCTTGAGCAGGGCACGCTCGAGCAGGTCCGGGACCTGCTCGAGCCACTGTCCTGGGACAACCTTGGCCTGCCCGCCATTGCCGCCCGCATCCAGACCCGCCAAGCGCTGTTCGGCGAACTGCGCAGCATCCTGCGCCTGCGCCACGACGAATTGCGCGGACGCAAGCCCGGCCCGCCGCCCTCCCCATCCGAAAGCGTCGCGCTGCTGGAATCGGTCGCCAGCCGGGTCACCCGATTCCGCGGGCAGCTCCGCCAGCGCATGCAGCAAGCCGACAAGGCGGGCACCTCGGCGGAATCCGTCGTGCTCCGCTATCTGGACCGCTATCGCGACCAGCTCTTCGGACATCCCGTCGCACACGACGAGAGCGGACGCCCCGTGGCGGTTGTCGAGCGCACCAACAATCCTGCCGAGCACTTCTTCGCCGGCGGCAAGCGCCGCCTGCGTCGGCGCCTGGGGCATGCCAACCTCGGTCGGGCCATGCAGGACCAGCCCGCGCAAGCCGCCCTCACGGTGAACCTGCTCGACCCGCAGTACGTCCAGATACTCTGCGGGACCCTCGAGGACCTGCCCCGCGCCTTCGCCGAACTCGCCACATCAGACGTTGATTGGAGCGCAGCCGCCCTGGATCGCCCCCGGCCTGACTCTCAGCTGCAACGCCGGATCCGAGCTTGGGAAACGGACGCCAAGAGTCCTCCCTCCGTGCCCCCGGCTTCTGCTCTCGAGACTGCTCAGAAGTCCTCAACGCCCGTCAGCCCAACTGAAAACTGACGCGGTAGACCGCTGCACGAGACCGAGCACCCGCATCGATTCGGCTAGGCCCCGGTTCCGATAGTCGGCGACCCATGGCTAGCCGAAGTTTCCCGCAGTCACAGCTCCGTACGGACCACCAGGACTGATGATTTCGACGCGGTCGTCGAACCAGCTGACTCGGACTGGTGCGTTCGTCGCCTCATACTTTCGGTGCATGACTGCGTTGTAGGATATCTGTCGTAGCGACGCTGCCGGATAGGTAGTGCGCCGCTCTTCGCGCCGGGCGGACGTAAAGTCGACCTGGGTCCGGTTGTGGGCGTTGAGTTTGTCGTTCAGGCGCGCCAGTTGATCGGTGATCGGGCCTCCACATCGTGCTTCATCCACGATTTCATCGGATATTTCCGTGCCCGCGATGCGAAGAAACTGAATATACGCACCGGGAATAAAGTCCTGCGGCCTGACGCCAAGAATCAGCAACCCAACAACTGTAGGAGTTGGCTGGTCTACTGATCTGATCATCTTTGATGCCGCTAGACGTTCCTCCGTAGTCCTGTCGTTCGTGGCGAGCAGTTCCCGGTCCACGGCTCGCGGCAGATACTCTTCCTCGAACTTCCGGATGTCAAGATCCGACAGCGTTGCGCTGTAGACAGACCGCACATCGAATGGGGAATCCCGATGGCGCCGCCTCTCGTTCAAAATACGTTCATCTTGCGCATTGGCAATCGCCCTCCGGGGCCCAACTCGGATCCAGATTTGGCCGCGCGCGCGAACCGGAGGCGCGTCAGATGGCTGGACTGAAACGACCGCTACGTCGCATCCGGCAAGCGTTCGCTTTGTGACTGACATTGCCGGAGGGGGCAGTGTATTGCCATCGGTCTTGATATCCGCCAGCCGCTGGAGCAGGCGGTCCGTGACTTCAATACGCGAGGGTGTCCCATCGTCACGCACTCCTACGAATACCACTCCGGGGCAGCGATGGACTGGGAGGTCGTTGGCGAACGCGCAGACAGCCTGCCGGATCTTCTCGATGGGCCCTTGTCTCGTCCCGCGGGTCATTCGAAGCGACTGCTTCCGCTCAACCAGTTCAGACTCGATGTCGGCCATCATGGCCGCGAGTTCCCGGTCCGAGCAGGGGTGCGTCACTGCGAGCTTCTCCACTCGGCTCAAAGTCGGACCTGCATCGAGCGGTAATCTGCGCGCAACGGGACGCGCGGCCGCACAGCTGGACGTGTCCACGTACATCGCCTGTCCGGTACGGACCAGAGATTGCATTGCCGGAATGAGTCAGGAAGGCGGACTTGCTGGCTTTCGGCGACTCGCCCGCTGGTGACGCGTTCCCTCCCCGCTAGGTGACAGGCGGAAGTCGGCCAGGGCCTACAACATTGGCATGCTCTTGTATACGATCCCATCCACCACCTAGCCAGTCCGCTCAATTCGGCCTCTGGTCTGCTGATTCGGGGCGGGCGGGAGAGGTGTTGATCACAGGCCGACAGATCGCTGAGCTCTGCCGATCGCCGATCCCGAACGGCATTCCACGATCCTCCCGACGATGCAACCGTCGCATCCCTGATTCGGCGCGCATCTGCCGCAGCGTGGGTCATGATCGCCTCTGGCGCTACGGAGGCGTTGACGACAGAACCTACGCCACCGGCCTCCCTGGAATCAGCCAACGAAAAGATGTCCGCGGCCAATGCCCAGGACGATTTCGTGCCTGATGGATGACGCGTCATCCCTCCGTACAATACTCCACGCCGGTTCCGGTGTAAGAGCGGCCACCTTGGATCGGAGTTGGGCGCGCGTAGCACTTCAAGCAGCCCTTCGCACCCGCAGTATCCTTATGCCTAGCCCGATGCACCGAAGCCCAGATCACGCTCCACTTCGGGGACCCGCTCCTGCTTTGCGACTGCTAGCGTGCAGCTTGGCCGCAGCTGCCCTCAGCTGCAGCGGACCCTTTCAGCCAGAGCTGCCGCCTGCTGGCGTGACCCTCGAGCGCGAGCAGATCACCTTTGGTCCAAAGAACCACTTCTTTGGATACATCGGCCACGTGGGCACGATCCCGTGGAACGAGAGCGGCAGATACATCGTGGCTCTCCGGACGGACTTTGTGGACCGGATGCCGGGGCCCGACGACGCTGCCGACGTCATCGTGCTCGACACTGCCGATGGATATGCGGTCCGTGCCGTGGACACAACCAGAGCCTGGAACGTGCAGCAGGGGACCATGCTGTTCTGGAACCCTGCCAGCCCCGAGAGCCAGTTCTTCTTCAACGACCGCGACCCGCAAACCGGAAAGGTGTTCACCGCCTTGTACGACGTTGCGGAAGGGCGCCGGATCCGAGAGTACCGGTTCCCGGACACACCGGTCGCAAACGGGGGTATGTCGTTGGACGGTCGGCGCTTTGCTGCGATCAACTACGCGCGGATGGCGCGATTGCGGCCGGTGACGGGTTATCCGCAGGCGTGGGACTGGACCGAGGGCGTCAGCGCTCCGGAAGACGACGGAGTGTTCGTTGTGGATTCGGAGACCGGAACGAAGCGCTTGGTGGTCTCGTTCCGCCAGCTCGCCGATGCCTTGCGGAGGGAGCGCCCCGAGATCGACTCCATGGCCTTATTCATCAACCACACTCTGTGGAGCAGGAGCGGGAATACGCTGTTCTTCTTCGCCCGCGCGAACTTCCGCCGGCCTGGGCGCCTCAATGCAGCATTCACCGTCGCTGCCGACGGAAGCGGCCTTCGACGGCTGGAAACACACATCGGAGGCCATCCTGAATGGGACGCCGGATCTCTGATGATCGGGTCCATCGCCCGGCGCCAAGCTGTCTTCGACGTGGACTCGCAGCGCATGGTGGGGCTGATCGGCGAGGCGGATCTGTTCCCGGACCCCGAGGGGGACATCGCACTGTCGCCCGATTTGGACTGGCTTGCGAATGGCTACAAGCGAGACGGGGAGATGCACTACGTGGTCCACAACCGCCGAAGCGGCACGACGTACCGTGCCGGAGGCTTCGACCTATACGGTCGGGTCTCGGGGGACCTTCGGTGCGACCCTGCCCCGCGATGGAACCGGACGGGGGACGCACTGCTGATCCCTGGGATGACGGAGGACGGAACGAGGCAGATGTTCCTGCTCCGATTGCCAGATCAACGCTGAGACGATTGCCAAGTCGGATATGCTCATAGCCAGTGCCTAGTCCCTCAGGCAGCAATGCCATCTCCGGTGACGCGAGCTGGCCCGCGGAGATCAACCTAGCGTTCGCGGAAGGTCTCTACGCGGAATACCTGCGTGATCCTTCAGCGGTCTCTGACGAATGGCGCAGGTACTTCGACTCCCTCGCCGTGCCGGAACGACACACGGGGCGACAGGACGGGCAAGGCTCGGCCCGCCCTGCCCCGAGCCGGCAAGCGAGGCCCCAAGTCCAACCACCCGTGCCTCGGAGAGCCGTTTCGGAACCCGCCAAGGCCGAACGTCAACCTGCCGACAGCGCACCTATAAGAGCCACCCGCCGCGCCAGCGATGGAGTCGGGGAAGCAGCCCTGCAACACTGCGTAGACAAGATTGTCAGCGCATACCGCGCCCGAGGCCACATGGAGGCGCGCATCGATCCGCTGGGCATGCGCCAAGTGCAAGCTTCGCCCGAGCTGGATCCGTCTTTCTTCGGGCTGCGAGAGGAGGACCTCGACCGGAAGATCTCGTCGGCGACCCTGTCTGGCTGCTCGCTCGACACGCCCAGGGCCGTGATCGAGCGACTCAAGGAAACCTATACCCGATCCGTCGGCGCGCAGTTCATGCACATCGACGACTCGGGCGTTCGCGAGTGGATCCAAGAGAGTATGGAATCCGTCGCCAACCGTGTGCAGCTGAGCGAGGCCCGGCAGTTGCGAATCCTGACGCGCCTGACAGACGCGACGATCTTCGAGGACTTCATCCAGAAGAAATTCGTCGGCGCCAAGAGCTTTTCCCTGGAGGGCTGCGAGACCCTGATCCCGCTGCTCGACCTCTTGATCGAGCGGGCTAGCCATCACGGCGTCAATGACCTGGTAATCGGAATGGCGCACAGGGGCCGACTGAACGTGTTGGCGAACATTCTCGGGAAGAGCGCCAGAGAGATCTTCCGCGAGTTCGCTGACGTGGACCGGGAGAAGTACAGCAGCGGCGGGGGCGACGTGAAGTACCACTTGGGCTACCGAAGCTGGTGGCGCAGCTCCCAAGGCGAACACGTGCGATTGTCGCTCTGCTTCAACCCGAGCCACTTGGAGTACGTGAATCCCGTCGCGGTCGGGCGCACGCGGGCGCGACAGGACCGGCGGGGAGATCGCAACCGCACGCGAGGTCTCTGCATCCTGTTGCACGGCGACGCGGCGTTCGCAGGCGAAGGCATCGTCCAAGAGACACTGAACATGAGCCAGCTGCCCGGTTACGCGGTCGGCGGCACGATCCACATCATCGTGAACAACCAGATTGGATTCACGACCAATCCCGCCCAAGGGCGCTCTAGCAACTATGCCGCGGCTGTGGCCAAGATGCTCCAGATTCCCATCCTGCACGTAAACGGCGAAGACCCGGAGGCCGTGGCGCAAGCGGTGCGTTTGGCGGTGGACTTCCGCAGGCAGTTCCGCCGGGACGTGGTGATCGACATGTACGGCTACCGCAGGCGAGGGCATAACGAGACCGACGATCCTAGGTATACGCAGCCGCTGATGTACAAGCTGATCTCAGCCCACAAGCCCGTCCGAGAGGGGTATCTCGAGCACCTTCTCAGCCAAGGTGGCGTAAGCCGGGAGGCCGCTGATCGGATTGCCAAGGAGAGGCGCCAGCAGTTGGAAAAGGAGCTGGCATCGGCGAAGCACGACCACTACATTGATGTCGGAGAGCAGGTCGCGGGAGACTGGACTGGATTCAACACCGGCACGGACGATCAGGTCGCCGAAGTGGAGACCGGTGTGCGGACAAGACGGCTGCTGGCGGCAATCCTCGACCGCCTTGGGCGGACACCCGACAGCTTTAGCCCGCATCCGCGCCTTGAGCGCATCCTGAAAGCGCGCACCGAGATGGCCAGGGGACAGCGCCCAGTCGACTGGGCCGCCGCAGAGGCGGTCGCGTTGGGCACACTGCTCGTCGCGGGGCACCGCATTCGCCTCACGGGGCAGGATTGCGAGCGGGGAACGTTCTCGCACCGCCACGCCGTGCTAAGCGACTTCAAGACCGGGGGTCGCCACGTCCCGTTGCAGCACCTCTCTCCCCGCCAAGCCGACTTCGAGATCCACAACAGCCCGCTCTCAGAAGGAGGCCCCCTCGGATTCGAGTACGGGTACAGCATGGAGTGGCCGGATGGCCTGACCCTCTGGGAGGCGCAATTCGGCGACTTCGCGAATTCGGCCCAAGTGATTATCGACCAGTTCATTACCAGCGGGGAGGACAAGTGGCGCCTGTGGAGCGGGCTGGTTATGCTGCTTCCGCACGGGTTCGAGGGACAGGGGCCGGAACACTCCAGCGCGAGGCTGGAACGATTCCTGCAGCTGGCGGCCGAGGACAACATTCAGGTGGTCTGCCCGACCACGGCGGCCCAGTACTTCCACCTGCTGCGCCGGCAGATCCTTCGACCTTGGAGGAAGCCGCTGATCGTGATGGCACCAAAAAGCCTCCTGCGCCACCCGCACGTCGTCTCTGAAATGGAAGAACTTGCAACAGGCACGTTTGAGCGAGTCCTGGTGGATCCGGTCAAGAGCAACAGGAAGGTCAAGCGCGTCCTAGCCTGCAGCGGAAAGATTTACTACGAGCTCGCGGCAGCGCGCGACTCGTCCGGCGCGGATGACTTGGCAATCGTCCGCTTGGAGCAACTCTACCCGCTGAGCAGCGATGTCTTGCAGGCCGCCGTGGAGCCGTTCACGGGTGCCCGCCTCTACTGGATCCAAGAGGAGCCGCGCAACATGGGAGCTTGGCGCCACCTGCAGATGCATTTCGGAGGAGCGTTCACCGATGTGGTGT
Organism: Bryobacterales bacterium; assembly: GCA_965203925.1. GTDB lineage: Bacteria > Acidobacteriota > Terriglobia > Bryobacterales > UBA6623 > VXMF01. The sequence continues at coordinate 4,471,201 of OZ241924.1, read as the reverse complement.
GCCGGCGCGAGTCCGCCAGCCCTGCCACAGGCTCGCCTCGTGCGCACAAGAGGGAGCAGAAGCGGCTCGTTGAGCGCGCAGTGGCCGTTGGTTAGGGTTGGAGCATCGGCAATGGCAGTTGAACTGGTGATACCCGAGGCCGGCGAGTCGATCACGGAGGTCCGCTTGGGAGCATGGCGCAAGCCTGAGGGTTCCTGGGTCGCGCTGGACGAGGTCTTGGTGGAGATTGAGACCGACAAGGCGGCGATGGAGCTGCCCGCGCCGATCGAGGGCACCTTGGTCAAGATCCTCAGAAAGGAAGGCGATGATGCGTCCCCCGGAGATGTCATAGGCCTGTTGGAGCCGGGAGCGTCGCCGCCAGAGCGGGAACAGCGAACGGAGCCAGCGCCGGCAGGTCAGGTACGATCGGACCGCGAAGCGGCCGTCCAAGGCCCGGAACGGCGGGTCATGCCGGCAGCCCGCCGCATTTTGGCCCAAAGGGGGATGCCCCCAGCTGCCGCTGTGGCGAGCGGTCCCGGAGGCCGAGTGCTCAAGGAGGATGCCCTCCGGTCCGTCGGTCACCTTCCGCCCAAGAAGACGCCGACGCAACCGGCCTCAGCGCGGAGCGTCGGGGACCGATCCCGACCGTCCAAGCCGGCGCAGGAACCTCCGCGTGAGCAACCTAGGCCGGGAGCGGCGCCACCGGTCGCGGGGCCGTCCGAGGATGGTCCGCGCGGTGAGAGGGTCGTTCCGATGACGCCGCTGCGGAAGGTAGTCGCCCAGAACCTGGTCCGGGCCCAGCACGAGGCGGCCCTGCTCACAACCTTCAATGAGGTAGACATGAGCGAGGTGATCCGGCTCCGGCACACCTATGGAACAGCCTTCCAGAAACGCCACGACATCAAGCTCGGGTTCATGTCATTCTTTGTCAGGGCCGTAGTGGATGCCCTGCGGACCGTTCCCGCCATCAACGCGCGGCTCGATGGCGACAACATCGTCTACCGGGAGTATCAGGACATCGGCATTGCGGTCGGAGGCGGGCGTGGACTGGTCGTTCCGGTGATGCGGAACGCCGAAACCATGACGTTTGCGCAGGTCGAGAAGGCGATAGCGGACTTCGCCGACCGTGCTCGGCGCAACAAGCTCGAACTGTCGGAACTCCGCGGAGGCACGTTCACGATCTCCAACGGGGGCATCTATGGCTCCATGCTCTCGACGCCGATCGTCAACCCTCCCCAGAGCGGCATCCTTGGCATGCACGCCATCCAAGATCGTGCGGTGGCAATCGACGGCCAGGTCGCAGTCCGGCCAATGATGTACATCGCCCTGACGTATGACCACAGGATTGTCGACGGGAGGGAAGCGGTGACGTTTCTCAAGCGGGTGAAGGATCTGGTGGAACAACCCGAAAGGATATGGCTACAGGTGTGATGGAGCGGAGCCTCGCCGACATCGGCAACTGTCCACCAGCCCTTCCGAGGCGCAGAGGAAGATGAACAGCCACGATTTGGTCGTGATCGGCGCCGGGCCAGGCGGGTATTGTGCGGCAATCCGCGCCGCTCAGCTGGGCCTCGACGCAGCCTGCATCGAACGCGAGCCGATGCTTGGAGGGACATGCCTGCGGATTGGGTGCATTCCCAGCAAGGCCCTGCTCGAGTCCTCTGAGATCTACGAGCGGACCTTGGCCGGACTAAAGCAGCATGGCGTTCTAGTCGACGGTGTCGGCCTCGACCTGCGTCGCATGTTGCACCGGAAGGATGTCGCCGTGACCCAGCTGAGCGCCGGAGTTGCAGGCCTGCTCAGAAAGAACCGGGTCACCCGCTATACGGGAACGGCACGCTTCCGGTCTCCGGGTCGCTTGGAAGTGAGCGGCAGCGGCGAGTTCATTGAAGTCGCGGCCGCCCACATCATCATCGCGACGGGGAGTCGACCTGCAAGCCTGCCGGGGATTGCGCTGGACGGAGATCGAATCGGAACAAGCACGGAAGCCCTTTCGTATCCCAAGGTCCCGACGCGCCTCGCGGTCATCGGCGCCGGATACATCGGGCTGGAGCTCGGTTCGGTGTGGCGCAGGCTGGGTTCGCAAGTGACCGTATTCGAATATCTCGACCGCATCCTGCCCGGGATGGACGCGGAAATCGCTAGGGCCGCACGAACCATGTTCGCGAAGCAGGGCTTGCGATTCCGGCTGGGTAGCCGTGTGACCGCCGCCCGACGAAATGGCCCGGTGTGCACGGTTGAGACCGAAGGGAACGAACCATTCGAGTGCGACCGCGTGCTGGTGTCGGTCGGCAGGCAAGCGAACACGCAAGGGCTGAACTTGGAGCTTGCAGGAGTGCGGCTGGACAGCCGAGGCAGGATCGAAGTTGACGAGTCGTTCCAGACGTCGGCGGAAGGGGTGTATGCGATCGGCGACGTCATTCGAGGGCCGATGCTGGCCCACAAGGCTGAAGAGGAGGGAATAGCCTGTGTCGAGCGCATCGCCACCGGATATGGCCACGTCAACTACGACGCTATCCCTGGGGTGGTCTACACCCATCCCGAGATTGCCTCGGTCGGCAAGACTGAGGAACAGCTCGGCAAGGCAGGCATACCGTACCGGAAGGGCCGGTTCCCGTTCGCGGCGAACGGTAGGGCGCATGCGATCGACGACACGGCGGGCTTCGCAAAGGTCCTCGCCCACGGGGAAACCGACCGAATCCTCGGAGTGCACGTGATCGGTCCGCGGGCAGGTGACCTGATCGCAGAGGCAGCCGTGGCGATCGAGTTTGGCGCCACGAGCGAGGATGTCGCCAGATCCAGCCATGCGCACCCCACTCTTGCGGAGGTGCTCAAGGAGGCCTCATTGGCCGTCGAAGGCAGGGCGATCCACCACTGAGGACCGGACGGAGATACGTTCGCGACGGTCGGAGGACGCCCCCGCCCCTGGTCCGGCTGGCCTATTCGACGGACCGTGGCTGACTTCCTCGCCAATCGGACCCGACAGTTCTGTAGGCCACCCGCCAAGTCGGGTAACAGCCCGGGCAGGAATCGTAACTGAAGCCTGCCTACCGCCGACCAAGCAGTACAGATCCGGTTAGGGGCAACTTAGATTGGTGGCCAGGGACGGAATCGAACCGCCGACGCCGGCCTTTTCAGGGCCGCGCTCTACCGACTGAGCTACCTGGCCGAAACCTCAGTCTAGCGCACGGAGATTGATCCAACGATCCGTGCCGCCCCCGCGTTGGAGCCAACGCTAAATGCCCAGCGCAGCTGTTCCCAGTGCATACACGGCCAGCGGGACGATGAGCAGCCCAATCACATCGAGCGCCACTCCCGCCCGGGCCATCTGCGGGATTGTGATCCATCGACTCGAGAAGATGATCGCGTTCGGCGGTGTTGCCACGGGGAGGGCGAAAGCAAACGAGGCCGTGACCGCCATCGGCAGCAAAAGCAGGTAGGGATGCACTCCAAGCTCGGCACACATTGCCGTCACCACCGGCGAGAGCATCAGGACCGTGGCAACGTTCGATGTCGTCTCCGTCATTGTGGTCACCAAGACGCAAACGCAGACCACCAGCAGCCACTCCGGCAAGCCAGCCAGCGCTCCCAAGGACTGGCCCACCCACCCGGCAAGCCCACTGCCAGTGATCGCACCGGCGAGGGCAAACCCGCCGCCGATGAGGAAGACGATTCCCCACGGCGTGCCGCGGGCTACTTGGCGCCAAGCGAGCAGCCTCTGTGTACCATCCTCACGGGAAGCGCCCGAGGGGACCCCGAACAGAAGGAGCGCCATCGCCATGGCAACGGTAGAGTCGTGGATCGCGTCCGGCTGCGGAAAGAGGCTGGACCATCCTGGAATGAGGACCCCGCCAATCTGCAGCGGGGCCCGGAGGATCCACAGCGTTCCGGTAGCGGAGGCGATGGCGAGTACACGCTTCTGCGGGACTGACATGGGGCCCATCGAGGCGAGCTCGGAGCGGACCACGTCCTGGCTGCTCTCGAAACGAACTGCGGACAAAGGGGCACGTGCCCCGAATCGGCACAGGTACACCCAAGTGACCGGCAGGAATACGGCTACGATCGGCAATGCGACCATCGACCATTGCGCGAAGGTGATCTGGGGAAGATCGGGGAGCGCCTCGTCCGCGAATCCCAGGAACGCCACCGTGGTCGGAGAGCCCACGACCGTTCCGATGCCACCGATGCTGGCCGCATAGGCGATCCCGAGCAGCAAGACCGAACCGAACGTGTCACGGGCGACCTGCTCCGAGGGCTGTCCGTCCGCCACCCCGCGCACCTTCGCCGAGGGGACGAGCTGATTGACGACGGCCATAGCCATCGGCAGCATCATCATCGTCGTCGCCGTGTTCGAGATCCACATAGACAGGACAGCCGTAGCGACCATGAAGCCGAGCACGATTGGCCGAGGGCGGGATCCGAACCGCACAATGATGTTCAGGGCGATCCGGCGGTGCAAGTTCCAGCGCTCCATGGCCTGAGCGATGATGAAGCCGCCGATGAACAGGAAGATCAGGTGGTTGGCGTACCTCGCCGAGACCGCCTGGCTGGACTCCACTCCTAGCAGCGGAATTGCCGCTAGCGGCACCAAGCCGGTCACGCCGATGTTGACGGCCTCGGTTACCCACCAGCAGATCATCAACGCCGCGACCGCGGCGGTCTTGTTCGCAGCATCCCCCATGCCAGCAGGCGCCGGGAGCAGCAGGATCAGAAAAAAAGACGCAAGGCCTGCCCACAAGCCCAGTGACTGCCTGGAGAGCCCGAGCATGCGGATGCCCCGCCTAAGAGGCCTTCGGCGCGGCTAGTGAATGTCGCAGACCCTCAATGCACCGAGAGCGGACTGCGGCACCCGTGGTAGCGCTACGGGGATTCGAACCCCGATCTGAGCCTTGAGAGGGCCCTGTCCTAACCCTTAGACGATAGCGCCCCAGTACATGCTTATTCTACCACGGGGCCCCGGCATCCAAGCGGCGATAATGACGGTTCGGGCGGGGCCAAGATCGAAGCGTGGGAATCCTGCACCGGTACGTGTTCCGCGAAGTGGCCCTGTCTTCAGGGGTTGCGGTCGGCCTGTTCACGCTGGTCCTGTTCCTGAACCGGGTAGAGCCTGTCATGGAGCTCTTGGTTGGCCGCCAAGTGCCGCCCGGGGACATGCTGAAGCTTCTGCTGCTGGCTGTCCCACAGGCATTCCCGTTCACGATCCCCATGGGCGTGCTGACGGGCACGCTAGTGGCCGTGGGACGCCTGTCGAGCGACCACGAAGTGTTGGCTATGGTCGCGTCCGGGATCCGTTCGAGAGCTCTGGCCGTGCCGGTCTCGATGGTGGCCACGGTCGGTGCGGTGGCCTGTGCGGTCACGACACTCTGGCTGTCCCCGTGGTCGTTTCGCGAACAGGACCGGACTGCGGCGGAACTGCGAATACAGCTGGCTGGCACCGAGGTCGTACCACGGGTGTTCTTGGAAGACTACCCGGACCGCGTGATCTGGGTTCAGGACGTCATGCCCGGCGAGGGCATCCACTGGAAGGGCATATTTCTGGCCGACATGAGACCGCCCGCCGTACGGGGATCGATCGCGGGATTCAACACGGCCGTTGACGGGCCGCGCATCACTCTGGGCACCGAGGCGTTCGTGCTGCCCAGGCCCCAGCAGGGCCGTGTCCAAGTCAGATTCCCGCTCACAACCACCTACGAGATGTCCAAGGATCCCGAAAAGTACCTGGCCTTCCGTTCGCAGGCGGCGGACCAAGTCTTGGAGGCTCCACCGAACAGGTTCGATCCGATGGTGCAGCGCTATGAATCGATGCGCACGATGGAGCTGGCGGCGACCGCGCTGGAGGCGGGCAACCCGGCAGCTACCGTCCTCCTCCACGACCGGTTCTCACTGCCCTTCGCATGCTGGCTGCTCCCCTTGCTCGGACTGCCGCTCGCGATCTCCGTCCAAGGCGCGGGCCGTGCCACGGGTGTACTTGCGGCGATGGGCCTGTGCTTCGGCTACTGGATGGTCTCGCTCGGGGCCACAGCGCTCGCCGAAAGGGGGGCGCTGCCCGCGGAGGTCGCAGCGTGGACCGCGACGATTGTCTTTGCCGCAGCCGGGCTGGTGCTGCTGTGGAATTCCGACGGTCGGCCGAGGGCCGGGGCAGCACACACGACCCTCGCCCGGGTCGTCGCAGGCATACGTAGACTTCCGGTCGGCGCAGTCCGTGGACTGAATGGCTCGGCGTACAAGACGCGCAGCCCAATCCGCGCCCCGCTCCCCGTCGTCGACCGCTACGTGCTGCGCAGCTTTCTCTACTACTTGGCGGTGTTCCTGGTAGTGTTCATCGCGATCTGGTACATCTTCAGCTTCTTCGAATTGCTTGGCGACATGCTGGAGCGGGACAAGGTTGACCGCTTCGTGCCGTACATCTACTACCTGACGCCATTCCTGGTGTACAACACAGCACCGCTAGCTGTGATGGTGGCAGCCCTGATCTGCTTTGGCATCATGGCCATCCGCCACGAACTGACGGCGTTTCGCAGCTGCGGCGTGAGCCTCTATCGGCTCGCAGTCCCCGTGCTGGCGGTCGCCGGAATTCTCAGCGGGGCGCTCTTCATGCTGGAGGAGACATACCTTCCCGCCGCCAACCAGCGGCAGGACGCCCTGAGGGACGAAATCAAGGGCAGGCCGCCCCGGACTTACCTGCGCCCCGACCGCCAGTGGACATTCGGTCTCAGCGACCGCATCTTCTACCACCGTGCGTTTGACCCCGGTACGAACACGTTCTCGGGCATCGGTGTCTTCGACCTTCGCCGCGAGCCGTTCGAGCTCAAGAGGCACATTCAGGCGGAGCGAGCCCGCTGGGATGCGGCGGAAGAAGAATGGGTTTTCGAGAACGGCTGGTCGCGGAACTTGGCCGGCATCCAAACCGAGCACTTCGAGACGTTCGATGCGAGATCGTTCCGGGACATTGTTGAGCCGCCTTCGTATTTCCTCAAGCGCGACCGCCGCCACCAGCAGATGAACCTTGCCCAGCTTCAGGCCTATATCAGCGACCTCACGCAGAGCGGGTTCGACACCGTACGCCTGAGGGTCAGCATGCACAAGAAGCTGGCCTTTCCACTGTTCTGCTTCGCCATGGCACTGACGACCGTGCCCTTCGCCCTTCGCTACGGGGGCGGTCGCAGTCTGCGCTCAGTGTGCGTTGCGCTCGGGCTGATCCTAGCCTTCTATGCATCAAGCGCACTGGCTGAGCAACTCGGCCACTCGGGGCAACTCCAACCCTCGATCGCTGCTTGGGCCCCATGCCTGCTCTTTACCATCGGGGGCAGTTATCTGATGCTTCGGGTGAGGACCTGAGCGCGCCTCACGGCGAGCGCAGCGGGCGGCGCGAGCCTATCTCGTGGGAGCGAAGCGTACGCACATGGGGGACGGCACAGTCACGCTACCGCCGGTCGGCTCGAGTCGGCCGTCGGCCGGGTCCACCCGGAACACGTGCACGCTGTCCGAGCGCTGGTTGGCGGCCAGAAGGAAGCGCCCTGAAGGGCTGAGCCGGAAATTACGAGGCCAGTCGCCCCCGGTCGGTACGTGCTCTACCGCCGCAATTTTCCCGTCCGACTGGTCGATCGAGAAGACTGCGATGGTGTTGCTGCCACGGTTTGATCCGTAGAGGAACCGGCCGTTCGGGTGCACGAGGACCTCAGCAGTCGTGTTCGACGGACCCTCGTAGTCTTCCGGGAGTGTACGGATGACCTGCCGGTCGTTCATGGCCCCCGACGAGGCGTCGTACTCGAACACCGAGACCGTGGAGGCAAGTTCGTTGATCACGTATGCCCAGCGGCCGTTGGGGTGGAATGCCATGTGCCTTGGACCGGATCCCGGAGGCACTCGGATCTGGGGATCGGGGACGCGCTCAATCACCGCCGATTCGGCATGAAACTTGTAGCTGACAAGCTCGTCCGTCCCCAGATCGGGGACGATCAGGTACTCGCCGTCCGGGGTGAAGTTGACTGAGTGAGGATGCGGCTCGCCTTGCCTAGTGGGATGGACGCTGGAGCCCTCGTGCGACACGTCCGAGACGACCCCGCCGAGGGAGCCGTCCGGTCCAAGGCGGAGGGTGACCGTGTTGCCATCGCCGTAGTTGCAGGCGGCGATCGCAGTGCCCTCCGGGTGCACTGCTACGTGAGCGGCGCCAGCCCCGTTTGTGGCAGATCGGTTCAACTCGGTCAGGGCACCCGTAATCGGGTCGACCTGAAATGCTGCGGCCTCGCCGCGCCAGCCAGAATCACCCTCCCGCTCGCGACCGACGGCGTAGAGCACATCCTTGGACGGATGGAACGTCAAGAAGCCGGGCCTCCCAATCGCTGCCGCTTGGCCAGGCTCTCCTAGCTCGCCGGTAGTGTCGTCGAACGTTGCCACATACACGTGGCTTGCTCCAGTGCCAAAGTACACGTGCTGCACGACCGGTCCGTCCTCCTTCACCGCCGTGCAGGATGCTCCGATCCCGACGGCAGCCAGCGTCGCAAGCAACCAGGTTCGGGGCTTTTTTCTCGTCAGCATCGCGCGGCCCGCCAGATCATTCGGGCAGGGCGAACGCAAAAAGTGCGTGGCCAGATGCAACGGTGACATACTGTGTCCCTCCAAGCTTGTAAGTGATCGGGGAGGCGGCGATCTGGCCGCCCAAATACCGCTGCCAAAGCAGCTTTCCCGTTGTTGCGTCGAGGGCATAGAAGTGCCCTTCCCTGCTGCCGGAGAAGAGGATGTCGCTCGCGGTTGACAGCAGGCCAGAGTCGGTGACATCGGTCATGGCGAACTCCCAGACCACCTTGCCGGTGAGCGGGTTGAGAGCCCTGACCGCCCCATACCCGTCCTCCTCGGTGTACGTCATGAACCTGGTGCGGCGCGTCGACGAGACGGGACCGCGGGGCGTACCGCCCAAATAGCGCATCCCGGGCTCGTAGTCCTGGTCCCACTTGTAGTAGATGGAGTAGTAGCCTTCCCAAACGGACAGGTAGAAGTGCCCCGTACTGGGGCTGAAGGACGGCGCGTACCAGTTCGTGCCACCTTGGACGCCAGGCCAAGTCTTCGTGCCTTCCCGGCTAGGGCCCCGGCCCGGGATCTTGACCGGTCGACCGTTCTCGTCCAATCCGGCCGCCCAGGTCTGCTTGACGAATGGCCTGCCGAGCAGGAATTCGCCGGTCTCGCGGTCCAGCACGTAGTAGAAGCCGTTCCTGTTGGCCCACAACATGAGCTTGCGGGGTTCCCCATCCCAATCCAAATCGACCAGGACGGGAATCTGAACGGCATCCCAGTCCCACTCGTCGTGGGGGGTAAACTGAAAGTGCCACTTTAACTTTCCCGTGTCTGCGTCCAGCGCTACAACCGAATCCGTGTAGAGGTTGTCTCCGGGGCGAACGTCAGGGTTCCAGTCCGGCGCGGGATTCCCCACTCCCCAGTACGTCAGGTTCAGATCTGGATCGTAGGAACCGGTGAGCCAGATCGAGCCGCCACCTGTCTTCCACGCATCGTTCTCCCACGTCTCGTGACCGGGCTCGCCGGGGGCGGGAATCGTATAGAACCGCCAAGCCTCTTCGCCGGTGGCTGCGTCGTAGGCCGCCAAGTAACCTCGGATGCCGAATTCGCCGCCCGCCGTACCCACGATGACCTTGCCGTTGACGACCAGTGGGGCCACTGTCAGGGCATAGCCCCTCTCGTAGTCCTCGACCACCGTGGTCTCCCACACCTTGCGACCGGTCGCGGCGTCCACCGCGACGAGCTTGGCGTCCAGCGTGCCCCAGTACAAGGTGTCTCCGAGGATTGCGGCGCCCCGGTTGACTCTCCCGCAACACGGGTAGATTCGCTCGGGGAGCTCGTGGTGGTAGACCCAGAATTCGCGCCCGGAGGCGGGATCGAGTGCCACCAGCTTGTCAGGAGGCTCGGTGACGTACATGACGCCATCGACAACTAGCGGAGTCGCCTGGAACTTGTCGGTCGACTCTGCTTGGTACACCCATCGCAGTTCCAGATCCGCAACGTTGGACAGGTCAATCCCGTCGAGCTGGCTGTAGTGTTGGCTGAAGTAGGTCCCGTTGTAGGTCAGCCAGTTCTGGGGCTCGGATCCTGCCAGCTCAAGCCGCCGCTGGTCCACTTGGCCCAGCAGCCCGCCAACAGCGACGATCGCGATGATCGGGACTCGCACGGCACTAGGATATCCGACCGCTCTAGGGAGGGCCAGCGGTGGCCCAGTGGCTAGAATGGTCGGTCCGTGCGGGCCGTGGTCCAGCGTGTCACTTCGGCAAGTGTCTCGGTGGGCGGGACCGTAAGGGGCCGCATTGACCGCGGACTGCTGGTCCTCGTGGCCGTAGCCAAGGGCGACACTCGACGCGACGCAGCGTATCTGGCCGGAAAGACCGCCGGCCTGCGCGTGTTCGAGGGCGAGGACCATCGCATGACCCGGTCCGTGAGGGATGTCGGCGGGGCCGTGCTGGCGATCTCTCAATTCACTCTGTTCGGAGATGTGCGGAGAGGCCTACGGCCGAGCTTTGACCGTGCTGCGCCTCCCGGACCTGCAGAAGAGCTCTACGAAGCCTATGTCTCTGAGCTTCAGGACATGGGCGTAGAGGTCTCCACAGGGGTCTTTCGGGCGATGATGGAAGTTAAGTCAACGAATCAGGGGCCGGTGACGATCCTGATCGATTCGGAGAAGAAGTTCTAGGCAAGCAGCCCCATTCTGATCGCCCTTGGCACGGATGTACAAGTAGCCCACCAAGTCTGAATCGACCCGGATTCTTGGCTCGCTGAACGTTCTCGTAGCGTCCCCTCCTTTCTTGCGCCGGCTTCAACTGCCGTCCTAGACGCCCCGTAGCCGTCTTCGCCAGGCATGGGGCCGCCTTCAAGAAAGGGCTTCGGACTGCCTCCCACTGTGGGGCACACCTGCCCACTCATCGCCCCGAAACGGCAGCGTCTCGACCGCTTGTTGGCGCTCGCCTGTCGGCGGAGCACGACCCTCAAGGCGGCGTGGACCCTCCTTCCTCCAGTTCGCCAAGCCACTCGGCCACGCTTGCCAACGGGCAGTACTCCAGCATCAAGCTGGCAACGGTCTCGGACGACTCCCCAACGGACTGGAAAGTCCAGTACGAGCCAACACGGCGAGGCCCCGCATCTTCGTGTAAAGACTCGTGCAAATGATCCCTGCACATGCACCCGCCCATTGACTACGGCCCGTCAAAGACCAACGATAGACAGCATGCGGAGGGAAGAGCCAATGTTCCGGCCCGGACGGCAGGACGGACCCGGTTGCCTCGCAGCCGAGATCAGGGCGCCCGCCAGCCGCAACGACGCGGGGTATGCCGCGACCCGTCGCGAGAGCCACTACGCCCCAACTCGATCACCGTTGCCGGGCGTTTGGAGGCTCTTTCTCGGAAGCTGGAGCGCGAGCAGGGCGTTCCGGTCAATCATAGCCCGTTGCGGTCTCGTTCTTGTGGGCTGGTCCATCGCCAATGCGCCAGTTCCAATACCGTCTCACCAGTCCATGTCGGCGAGCTACCTCCAGGCGCAATCCAATCGGCGCGCCGAGCAAGCCGGCAGGGGCGCTCGACGCGGACCACCGGATACGTTCCGGACGGAAGTGCCCCACAGGCAGTTCGACATTGTCCTCGGAAACCCGACCGGTTCTTCGGTTACAGCGAGCATCGTCGCCTATTCGCCGCTTGAGGGGTACTTCGAGTTCGGCGACACGCCAGGCGGATACAGCAAGCGTACGGATCTTGTCAGCCTCGTGCCGGGCCTACCGACTGAGGTGATACTCGAGAACCTAGCCCCCAACGCCCAGTATTTCTATCGATGGAGAGGCAGGTCCACGGCAACGGATGACTTTGAGGCAACGAATGAGTTCAGATTCAGGACCGGTCGGGCGGAAGGCGAGACTTTCGTGTTCACAGTTCAATCCGACTCTCACCTAGACGGTCGGACCGATACACGCCTCTACGAGGCCTCTTTGCGGAATGCCAAGGCTGCTGACCCGGACTTCCATATCGATCTGGGCGACACCTTCATGACAGACAAGAGACGCACAGACTACCGGAACGCTTTGCCGCAATACCTTGCTCAGCGGTACTACTTAGGGTTGATCGGGACTGACGCGCCCGTCTTTCTCGTATCAGGTAACCATGACGGCGAGGGACTGAGATGGGGTGCCATGGGCGAATGGGCACGCGAGCAGCGCGACTCGTACTTCGCGACGCCCTCAGACGGGTTCCCCGGCCGAGGGAACTACTATTCCTGGGAATGGGGCGACGCCCTCTTCGTGGTGCTGGATCCGTTCTGGGAAACGCCTCGTATTCGGCAGGGCGGTGACTTCTGGGCCCGCACGCTGGGCGAGAATCAGTTTCGCTGGCTTGCGCGGACCTTGCGTTCAAGCAAGGCGCGGTTCAAGTTTGTCCTCGTGCACCATCTCGTAGGCGGCATGAATCAAGCGGCTCGGGGCGGAGCCGCCGCCGCCGGGCTGTTCGAGTGGGGAGGCCGCTCCCTGCGCGGCGCACAGGAGTTCGAAGATCGCCGACCGGGCTGGGGCAAACCGATTCATCAGATGCTCGTCGAGACTGGCGTGGACATCGTTTTCCACGGCCATGACCACGTTTTTGCGAAGGAAGAGCTCGACGGCATCGTATACCTGCTAGTTCCGCAGCCCGGGCTCGACCGATATGGTGCGCCACGCGACATCAATGGCCTGTATGAGCGTGCCGACGTGGTCGGTGGGCCCGGGCATGTGCGTGTCACTGTGTCGCCAGAAGCTGTAATGGTCGAGCTCGTTCAGACCCGCTTGGACGAGGTAGAGACTGGAAACGGACGCACTGCCTACTCGTTCCGTGTCCGGGCGAAATGCAATGGAGACTGCTAGTGAAGATGCGAATCTGGCTGCCGCTGGTTGCGGTCCTGACTGCGGGTGCCGCCCCTCCCAATTTCGTCTTCATCCTCGCCGACGACCAGGCATGGAACGGCCTCTCCAGGCGGATGATCCGTAGTGTGCCGGAATCCGGCAGCGATTTCCATCGGACGCCGAACATCGATCGCCTTGCCCGGGAAGGCATGACGTTCTCACGCGCGTATGCAGCGGCACCGAAGTGCGAGCCGTCGCGGTACGCCATCACCTTTGGGATGACCACCACGAGCCTCAACGCTCCCGACAAGCGCACTGCCGCCCGCCTGCAGGCGGATTCACGCCATTCGCTGGCCAATGCCCTCAAGCAGTCCAACTCCTCTTATGCGACCGCGACATTCGGGAAGTGGCAGCTCAGCAGATCGCAGAGAGAACTGGGATTCGACCGGGACGACGGCCGGATCACTCAGAACCGGGACGGCGAGTCCCCCGACCCCCGGGATCCGAAGCGCATGTTCGATCTGACGCAGAAAGGCAACCGTTTCATGCAAGACAGCGTCGAAGACGGTCGTCCGTTCTATCTGCAGCTGTGGCACTACGCCGTGCACGGCAGCAACCAGTCTCTGCCTGAGACCCTCAAGCGGTGGCAAGCTCGACCGCAAGGGCGACTCCATCGAGACCCGACTCGAGCAGCCATGGCCGAGGACTTCGACCGGGCTGTTGGCATGACGTTGGCAAAGATCGACGAGCTAGGAATTCGAGACAACACCTATGTGATCTACATGTCGGACAACGGTGGACCGACGCGCTACCTCCGCGGAGGCAAGACGAATGTCACGGAGGGGGGATTGCGCGTGCCTCTACTCGTGCGCGGGCCGGGGATCGAGCAGGACTCCTATTGCGACACTCCCGTCGTTGGGTACGACTTGCTGCCGACAGTCCTTGACTTCGCAGGCCCGGATTCGTCGCATCCACCCGGAGTGGAGGGGGGCAGCTGGAGGCCGACGCTCCTGAATGGCTGCGAGTCCGGAATCGATCGCCCCGTTGACCGGATGGTGTTCTTCTTCGCCGAAGCCCGCGGTCGAGAGCCCGGCCCGCAGGCCGCGATCGTTCGAGAGAACTTCAAGTTGTTCTATTCATGGGCGGAAGGAAGGGCCGCCCTGTTCGACGTGCGTGCGGATCCCCGCGAGGCCCGCGATATTGCTTCCGAACATCGGGAGCTTGCAGCAGGGTTGCAGGTCGAGCTGATGGCCCACCTCCGGGAGGGGCTGGGTGAGGAGGCGCTTGCAAGGCTCCAGTCCGAGGACTTCCTTGAAGGCCCAAGCAGGAGAGCCCGTCCGCGGCCTCGTGAAGGCCGGCGGCCGGAGCGCCGACGGCGTCCCGGGCGGGTCGAGTCCCAATGACCAGGCCTAGGCTCGCAGCAGTCTTGCTCTTGGCCATGCTGACCGCGGCAGCGACGGAACAATCCACAAACGAACTCGCATCCGATCCGGATTATGTGGCCCGCTCGTTCCGGCCGTTCCAAGATGACGTGAGGGTGCGGTGGGACGACGACTACTTCTACGTAGAGTCCACCGGCCTGCCGCGCCATCCGATGATGGTCGGTATCCGGGCGTGGAACGGGCAGGTCCCGATTCCACAACCCTACACCGGCGACAACGCGTTCCGGTTCACCCTGCGCCCGCGCTTCTCCACCACACCAGTTTCAGCAAGAGAAACACTGTTCCGCGGCGCGATCGCCGTAGCGACGAACGGAATCCCGATCTTCAATCCCATCAAGCAGGACGGGCGCACGGACACGTATCTCGCCGGAGAACTCGACACCTTCGGAGGCCACGCCGGCAGAGCCGACGACTATCACTATCACGTCGCCCCCATTCATCTCTCAGACCGTACCGGAACGGACTTGCCGCTGGCTTGGGCTCTGGACGGATTTCCGATGTTCGGCTACGTCGAGGCCGACGGATCGGAGGCTCGGGATCTGGACTGGCTGAATGGCCATGCAGGGCCTGACGGTTCGTACCACTACCATGCGACCAAGGAGTATCCGCGAGTGAACGGAGGGTTCCGGGGTCGGATTGCACTGCGGAACGGCCAAGTCGCGGTACAACCGAGGGCCAGAGCCGTAAGACCGTTCACGCGACCAATCCGGGGTGCGGCGATCACCGGATTCAACAGATTGGGAGCAGGCGCCTACCGATTGGAGTTCGGTCTTCGCGGCCAGGACCACTCGGTGCACTACAAGCTGCAGCCAGACGGGGGCGCCGAATTCGTCTTCACGGACGGGTCCGGCCGGATCCGTTCGGAGACCTACCCTGCGAGGGCTCCGCGCGGGCGCGGGCGGCGCCCGGGGGCCTTACCTACCCTTTGATTCGTTAAGCCGAGCAGCGCCCGGCGACACTTGACTGACTCCAGACGCCGATAGCCAGCCGATCGGACACAAGGACATTGCGTCCGGTCGGAGGTCAGGTCAGGCCGGAGGCCAAGTACTAGCCAAGGCTGAACGCCACGAACTCGTCGCCGGAGCGATGCCCCCCGGTGCCGATGTCCCGGCCGCCCCCACCGGCCGCGATCACGACGTACTGCTTGCCGTCCACTTCGTAGGTGCAAGGCGTGGCGTATCCTCCCGCCGAGAGCTTATGTTCGAAGAGGATCTCACCAGAACTCGTGTCAAAGGCCCGGAACTTCTCGTCCTGCGTGGCGCCCAAGAACAGAAGGCCGCCCTTTGTGGCGACTGAACCGCCGACGTTGAACGTGCCGGTGCCCGTGATTCCCCTGGCAGTAAGCTCGGCGTACTCCCCGATGGGCCGACGCCAACGGTACTCGCCGCTGCCCAAGTCCAAGCACAACAGTTCGCCCCATGGTGGCTTCGCCGCGGAGTACTTCTCGTGGTCTACAAGGAACGGATAACCACCATGCATGTATGGGTACCCGACTCCCTCGGGAGCATCGATCAGCGTGAAGTACTTGGGCCAGTTGTTCGTATTGATGAACATCACACCCGCTTCCGGATCGTGGCTCGCTCCCCCCCAAATCGTGCCGCCAACCGTACCCGGGTTGTAGACCGTGCCGGTCCGGCTCGGCGGGGTGTACAGCGCGCCGCGCTTGAGATCCCTGAGGCGCCGCATGACGGACTCCCGGGCTTCTGTAGAAATGTCGGTTACAAAGGCGTCGTCGTCGAAACCCTGCCGGGCAAAGGGCTGCGGCTTGGTGGGAAAGGGCTGGGTCGGGTACACGTGCTCGCCTTCCATCTCTGAGGCCGGCACGGGACGCTCCTCAATCTCCCACACAGGTTCGCCGGTCTGCCGGTCAAAGATGTACCAGAACGCCTGCTTCGAGATCTGAACGACGATATCTTGCCAGCCATCGCCGCGGCGCCGCCGCGCAAGCACCGGCTGGGCGGGCAAGTCGTAGTCCCAAAGGTCGTGATGGACCGTCTGGAAGTGCCACTTGCGCTCTCCCGTTCGCGCGTCAAGGGCGACCAGAGAGTTCCCGAACAGATTGCTTCCGGGGCGGTCGGCACCGTAGAAGTCGTAGGTCGGCGAGCCGGTCGGAACGAACAGAAGGCCCCTGTCGCTGTCGACGCTCATGCCACCCCAGTTATTGGCGCCGCCGGCGAGCTTCCAGCTGTCCTTGCCCCAGGTGTCGTATCCGAATTCGCCGGGGTGCGGAATCGTGTGGAAGATCCAGCGGCGCTTTCCGGTGCGCACATCGTAGGCGCGAATGTGCCCTGGCGCTGCCGGAGCGGGCCCCTCGCTGCCGGACCCGCCACCCACGATCAGCAGGTCTTCGAACACCACGCCCGGGGTCGCGTAGAAACAGCGCGTGGACTCGGCCAGCTCCCGGTCCAGCCCTTGCTTCAGGTCCAAGATTCCGCCGTCAGCAAAGCCAGAAACGAGCTTGCCGGTGTCCGCGTCCAGGCAGTACATCAGGTCCTGGCCCGAGCCCGACATGAAGATCCGCCGATCCGTGCCGTCCTGCCAGTAGGCAACCCCCCGATTGATGCCCTTGGAGCGTCGCATCCGAATACCCTCGAATGGGTCGAACTTCCAAAGGAGGTCACCGGTCGCGGCGTCCAGCGCCCGGACCTGAACCTGAGCCGTGGTGATGTACATTTGGCCGTCCACCACCAGAGGCGTGCACTCTATCTTCGTGGCAGGGCGGGCCTGGCTGTCACCCGTGGCATGAATCCACGCAACCCGCAAGTCTCCGACATTGGAACGGTTGATCTGGTCCAGACTGGAGTAGCGCGTCGCCCCCAGCGTCCCGCCATAATGCCGCCAGTCCGCGGAGGCTCCAGTCTGGACCGCCTTAAGCGGAGTGCCCAGACCGCCGGAGAGGGCGGCGGCAGCCTTAAGGAACGTGCGCCTAGTCGTTGAGGCTCTCATCGCAGTGCCTAGAATCATACGCCCGAACGCGGCAACGCGTCCGGGCGCATCGAACCGGCACCTGGCGACACGCCCCAGCTGGGCTCCAGACGGCCCCGACGCAGCGGTCTAGGGGTCTGGACGGGCATGGCCGACTGCGTGCTTGCCCCTGCTCTTGGCCGCCTCGCGCTCGTCAGCCGGCAACAGGCGGTTGAAGGTTGCGCCAAAACCGTCCACTTGGCGGTAGGCATACCCTTGCCACGGGTCCAACCCCTCCACGCGGGGATCCCCACCGGCCCTCAGCTCTTGCTCAAGCCGCGTGGCCAGCCCCTCGCGCAACGACTCGTATACCGGGTCGCTGGCGAGGTTGACCATTTGGTGGGGGTCAGCCCGGCAGTCATAGAGCTCCTCGGCAGGCCGCTTGCCGAATGCAAGCCTATACTCGACCGGGAACTGCTCACGCGTTCCGGGGCGAAGCATGAAGTCCTTGAACGGCCCGTCGTCGACATCGCCGTGTGGCGCCTTGTTGGACGAGATGAACTCCGGTCCCCCCGTCGGCCAGCGGTCCGGCTCGTAGTTGCGAATGTACAGGTACTCATGCGTGCGAATCGACCGCATGGGATACGTGGCCCCCGCCGGCCGGCACCACGTGTGCCGCTCCATTCCTGTCAGGACGCTGTCCCGGCTGGGATCGACCCTGCCACTCGCCTCGGCCAATAGCAGGGGGACTAGACTTGAGCCGTCGTGGCCGCTGAGGGGACTTAGGCCCGCCGCGTCGAGAAACGTCGGTGCCAGATCGGTGTGGCTTACGAGGTCGTCAACCCGGCGCCCGGGCGAGATTTGGCTGCCCCAGCGAACGGCGGTCGGCATGCGCGTGCCGCTGTCATAGAGCGTGGCCTTGGAACGGGTGAAGGGCATGCCGTTATCCGATGTCACCACCACCAGTGTGTTGTCGAGCTCGCCGAGCGCCTCCAGCCGATCGAGCATCCTGCCGAGGTGCCGATCAAAGTGCTCGATCTCGAAGTAATAGTCGAGCAGTTCGGCACGGACTTCCGGAGCGTCGGGAAGGTAGGGAGGGACACGCACGGCCGACGGATCCAGACCGCTCCGCTCCCCAATGCCTGGGTCGTAGTCCCTGTGCGGCTCCGTCGCCCCGAAGAAGAAAAAGAACGGCGCCCCGTTCGGACGGGCTGCCAAGAAGTCTTCGAAGTTCGAGGCATAGTCGCGGATATCCACGCCAGCGGGGGGATCTGGCTCAAGCCTCTCCGCGAATTCCGCCCCAAACGGGTGGCGCTGCAGACCATCCGCTCTCCAATCGCCTGGGGCCCATGGTTTGCCACAGAATCCGACGTGGTACCCGGCGTCCTCGAGCAGGTGGGTGAATAGGGGGTACTCGGTCGGCAGTGTGCCGTACAGAACGCCTGCCTCCCCAATCCTCCATATGTGCCTCCCCGTCAATAGCGCCGAGCGCGACGGCGTGCAGGAGGGACAGGCCGTGAAGGAGTGTGTCAGGATCACACCCTCGCGTGCCACCCTGTCGAACGCCGGCGTCTTGACGACCGGGTCGCCGAGGATCGAGGCGTGCGGATAGGACTGGTCGTCTGTGTAGGCCAGCAGGATATTCGGCCGGCGCGGAGATGGGCCGGGGGCGCAGGCAGAGGCCCCTATGGCTGCCGAAGCGGCGAGCCACTCCCGCCTTGTCATCGACTTCACCGTACCGCCTCCCTCTCGCGATCGGCTCCCTGCCCCAAGATCGACTGCTTGCTGCGGGCCCCTTCCGAGCTTCGCGCGGGGAGCCGGTCCATCACGGCGGGATACGGGTAGTGCAAGCCCAGCAACTGCTGCATCTCTTCGGAATACTCCTCGGCCACCTGCCTCTCGATGCACCGGCTCCAGTCCTCGATCGGCTTGACAGACTTCACCGTGTAGGAACCGAGCAGAGCGGCCCTTGACTCCGAGGATCGGTTCTCTTGACCAGCGTGCCAGAGGAGCGCCGGGAACATCAGCAGGCTTCCCGGCCGCATGCAGACCCGCACGGACCTCTCCGCAAACTCGGCAGCGTCGGGCCACCTCGCCAGACTCTGGCTCTCGGGAACAATCGCCGTGGCACCGTTCTCGACGGTGAATTCATCCAAGGGAATGACGGTCTCGACAGCTAGGAAGAAGCTCGCGTTAAGCGTGCTCGGCCAACGATGCCGGGCGTGAAGGTCCCAGTACGGGTAGTCCACGTGCGGTTCTTGGGCCTGCGCTCCGGGGTGCAGCACGTTGGCCGCAAAGGAACTCAGCATCAGGTCTTGGCCGAGGATCGGCCGCATCAGCGAGAGGATGTCCGAATCCGCGCACAGGTCCCGGAACACCTTCCCTTTGGCGGGCAAGTTCCAGACACGCGCCTGCGTAGCGTTGACCTCGTCCCCGTAGAAGTGCGAGGTGCGGCCAGGCTCTTCACGCACTAGGGCGTAGATGCGGTCGCGTGCCTCCATCACCGAGGCTTCCGAGAAGCAGTCCTCCAGCAGCAGATAGCCGCGACCGTCGCAGAGCTCTGCCACTGCCGACTCCACGTCTGGGAGCCCAACTGCCATGCGGTCTAGGATAGCGGGTGGGAGGAACTGCGCATTGAGCGAACTGCGAATCGCCCTGATGCCCGGGGACGGCATCGGGCTGGAGGTCACCACCGCCGCTGTGCACGTGTTGCGTGCGGTTGAGGCACGCTCCGACGACCTCGTGCTCGCGTTCGAGACGCTCTCGGTCGGAGCGGGGGAATTCCTGGAGTCCGGCGACCCCCTGTCCGAAGCGACCTTGGAACGGGCCCGGGAGTTCGACGCAGTCTTGCTCGGCGCCATGGGACTGCCGGATGTGCGCTGGCCCGACGGGACGGAGATGACACCCCAGCTGGACATCCGGGAGCGGCTTGACCTGTACCAAGGAATCCGACCGGTGCGGCTGCAGCACCCAGACCTGACGCCGCTGCGTGGCGCCGAGCGAGCGTCGATCGACCTGGTCATCTACCGCGAGAACACTGAAGGGCTGTTCTGGGATCGGAAGGGCCGATACGATCCGCAAGCCGCCTACGTTGACAATGCGATGCGCATATCACGCCGGGGGGCCGAGCGCATTATCCGGGCAGCCTTTGAGGCTGCGGGGCACCGCAGAGGTCACGTGACGCTGGTCGACAAGGCGAACGTTCTACCTGCCATGGCGTTCTTCAGGACCGTCTTCGACGCGGTGGCGGAAGAGTATCCCGGAATCGAGACCAGCCGCGTCTACGTCGACGCGGCGGCCCTGTACCTCGTTCTGGAACCGCAGAGATTCGATGTGATCGTCACCGAGAACATGTTCGGCGACATCCTCTCCGACCTAACGGCCGGCATCGTCGGCGGCATGGGGATGGCGCCCTCCGCAGACATCGGAGACGATTACGGCGTGTTCCAGCCCGCACACGGGAGCGCTCCCGACATCGCTGGCCGGGGGATCGCCAACCCGATCGCGACGATTCTCTCGGCGGCGATGATGATGGACTGGCTTGGCCGCGAAGCGGAAGGCGACGCGGTCCGCACGGCGGTTGAACTCGCACTTCGGGACCCGTCGTGCCGGACTCCGGACCTCGGCGGGAGGACGTCGTGTTCAGATATGGCGGATGCGGTCGTCTCGCAGATCTAACCGCTAGCCGCCGCTCCAGTGCGAGGGCCGCTCGACAAGATCGGGGAGAACGGTCTCCGCATCTCCACGGGTTGACTGGAGCTGCTCGCGCGTGAGGTCCTCGGCGGTGCGCAGATCTGCGCCCCGGAGATCGCATCCATCGATGTCCGCCCCGATCAGCCTTGCGCCAACGAGATTGGCGCCTCGCAGATTCGCACCGTGCAGGTCGGCGCCGGTCAGTTGGGCCAACACCAGCGTGGCGCCTCGGAGATCGGCACCCTGAAGGTGGGCCAGCCGCAAGTCCGTCCCATTCAAGTCAGCGTCGCGCAGGTCAATCTCCGCCTGAGGGTTTCTTGCCCGCCAGAAGTTCCAAGCGTCCACGTCAGTCCGCAGCATGTCCAACTGCGCTTGGCTGGCCACTCTTCTTCCTGAGTCGGCTAGACCGCCGACACATCCTCGCCCAAACATTACATCAAACTGCTGGCGTCGTTCCCGACCGGGGCCGCTTCCGTGCGAACATTGACGTCGAGGTACCTGATGCGCCGCTACGCCTTGCCAGCAATCCTAATCGCAGTTCTCGGACTCTGGACGTGCTCGTCGGGCGAGCCCCCATCCGAGACCGCAGCCGCTCCGGAGAAGAAGCCTGCCGAACAGATCCGTGACGAGACGCACAAGTTCCATAAGGACGGCTTGGTCAGCGCGCGCGTGGTCGAGGATCAGCTGGGCGGAAAGGACTTCATGCCGGGGGGCAACTTCGCCGCCTACGCCAAGGACGGAAAGGAATACAGCGTATTCTTCACGGAACGCCGTAACGCGGACCAAGCAATGTTCCTCTCGATGGACTATCGCGACGCCCTCACGGACCCCAAGTTCATCCCGAGCTTCGGGGGCTTCTTCGGCATGGATGGAGACGTTCCGACCATGGTCTTCCAGAAAGACAAGTACGTGGTCGGAGTCACGGGGCTCGACCTGGAGGACGCAGACCAAGCCGCCCGCCTAATCGCCGGCTACTTGAACTGATCGCTATAGAATGTTGGCGAGAATGATCCGGCAAAGCGCATGCCTTGCGGCGTTCCTCGCACTCCAAGCGAGCGCCGCCCAAAACGATCAGGTCAGATTCTTCGAGGAGCGGGTCCGCCCCGTGCTGGCAAACCAGTGCCAAGCGTGCCACAACGAATCAGTGCGGAGCGGAGGACTCGCGCTTACATCACGCGACTCGATCCTTCAGGGAGGGTCGCGCGGGCCAGCGGTCGTTCCCGGCAACGCCGAGGACAGTGTCTTATTGGGTGCCGTTGCGCGGGAGGGCGCCCTCAAGATGCCGCCGGGAGGCCCGCTGGAGCCCGCAGAGGTCGAGGCGCTTAGAGCTTGGGTGCTGGCTGGCGCCGAGTGGGGCCAGCCTGCGGATCCTGTCGGTCCGGCCAGACTCTGGTCCCTGCAGCTCGTCAAACGCCCCGAACCGCCAGAAGCTGAGCAGTCTGGCTGGGCCCGTAACGCCATCGACTTGTTCATTCTTGCCCGATTGGCGAGGGAGGGCCTTGAACCTTCCTCGCACGCCGACCGCCGCACCCTGGTCCGCAGGGTGACCCTAGACCTGACCGGGTTGCTGCCCTCCCCTGAAGACGTGCGCAAGTTCGTGGAGGACGACAGTCCGGGCGCTTACTCGCGGCTGGTCGACCGACTGCTCGAGTCTCCTCACTACGGGGAGCGCTGGGGACGCCATTGGATGGACATAGCCCGCTACGCCGACACCAACGGCTACTCGATCGACGGGCCGCGCTCGATCTGGCCGTATCGCGACTGGGTGATCCGGGCTCTGAACGAGAATATGCCCTTCGACCGCTTCGTTGTCGAACAAGTGGCGGGCGACCTGCTGCCGAACCCGACCCGAGACCAGCTCGTTGCAACCGGCTTCCACCGGAACACGATGGTCAACCAAGAAGGGGGCATCGACTTCGAGCAGTACCGCGTGGAGGCGGTCGTAGACAGAGTCCGCACGACTGGCGCCGCGTTCCTCGGGCTGACCTTGGAGTGCGCCCGGTGCCACGACCACAAGTTCGATCCGATTTCGCAGCGTGACTTCTACCAGATATTCGCGTTCTTCAACAACGTCGACGAGCTCGGGGGGAATCTGGGCGAGACAGAGGGGCGAAGCCGGATGATGGAGCCCATCTTGGAGCTCGCGCCGCAGCAGCTGCTCGCCGAGCGGGACAGGGTGAGCGAGCAGGTCCGGAAGCTCGAACAAGAACTGGCCCAACTGGGCCGGGATCTGGAAGCCTCTTGGGACGGGAACCTTCCCGGTGTTGACGAGGAGGCGCTGCGGCGCGCAGAACTGATCGTCCACACAGCCCGTGAAGAACGCTCGTCGGTCCAACAGGCGGTCCTAGAGAGGCTCTTCTCAGAGCATGTACCGGAGTACAAGGCTAAGCAGGACGAGATCAAAGGGGCACAAGAATCCCTTCCGGACATTACTTGGACGATGGTCATGCGCGACTTGCCGGAGCCGCGAGAGTCGTATCTCCACGTTCAGGGTGACTTCACGCGCCGGGGCGACCCGGTCAGGCCGGGCACGCCGGCCGTGCTGCCTGGCATGGCGCCAGACTTGCCGAAAAACCGGCTCGGTCTAGCGAGGTGGCTCGTGTCGGCGGACAATCCGCTGACACCAAGAGTGACCATGAACCGCGTCTGGCAGCGGTACTTCGGAATAGGCCTAGTGGAGACCGAGAACGACTTCGGAAGCCAAGGCAACCAACCCAGCCATCCCGAACTGCTCGACTGGCTTGCCTCCGAGTTTGTCGCCAGCGGCTGGGACTTCAAGCACATGCACCGGCAGATCGTCAACTCCGCGACATACCGGCAGAGCTCGAATTACAGGGCTGACGCGGCCGAAGTGGACCCGGGAAACCGGCTGCTGGCGCGGCAGAACCGATTCCGGCTAGAAGCGGAGATCATCCGGGACGCAGCATTGAGCGCGTCCGGCCTCCTGACACGCGCGATCGGTGGTCCAAGCGTCTATCCTCCCCAGCCCGAGGGGGCCGGCCAGTTCACGCAGGTGGACCGAAACTGGACGGCGGACACCGGCCCGAACCGCTACCGGCGCGGCATGTACACCTACTTTATCCGGTCGGCAGCGCATCCGGGCCTGATACTGTTCGATGCCCCGATCGCTCAAGAGACCGTCACGCGACGCAACCGTTCCAACACCCCGCTGCAAGCCCTGACCCTGCTCAACGACGCGTCGCAGACAGAGTTTGCCCTAGCGCTCGCCCGGCGCGTTAGAGAGCACTCGCCACTCCGCGAGGAACGGATCCGCCACGCCTTCGAGGTCTGCCTGTCGCGGCTTCCCCGTGAGGCGGAGAGGGAACGTCTGGAGCTCTTGCTCGGCCGGATGGCGGACTCTTTTGCCAGTGACCCCGGAGCTCTTGAGCGTAGCGGGGCCGATTCGGCGCGCGGGGCGGCATGGACGGCAGCAGCCAGGGTCATGCTCAACTTGGACGAATTCGTGACGCGTCAATAGCGAGGGAGGCAATGTCCATGCATCCGAATGGGGAGCAATTGATCAGGCGCACCCGGCGGCAGCTGTTCCAAGACTGCGGAATTGGCATCGGAAAGGTCGGCCTAACCTCGTTGTTCGTGGGAGACTCGCTCTTTGGGCAGCGGTCTGAGAGTGCGGGCGGCATGCACCACAGGCCGCGCGCGAAGAGCGTCATCTACCTATTCATGGCCGGGGCGCCCAGCCAGTTCGAGCTCTTCCAGCCCAAGCCCGAACTCCAGAAGCTCAGCGGGAAGGAACTCCCGCCGTCGATGCTCGAGGGAAAGCGATTCGCCTTCATGGAGTCGTTTACCAAGGACCCTCCGAAGCTTCTCGGGACTCGCCGCAAGTTCGCGCAGCATGGCGAGTCCGGGCAGTGGGTATCCGAGTGCCTTCCACACACGGCGCAGGTGGTCGATGACCTGACTTTCCTGCGGGCGGTGCACACGGAGAATTTCAACCACGCTCCGGCCAAGATCTTCATGAACACCGGGACTCCCTTCTTCGGGCGGCCGAGCATGGGCGCGTGGGTGAGCTACGGAGTCGGCAGCGAGGCCAAGGACCTGCCGGGCTTCGTGGTGCTGCAGTCCGGGCCGCGCGGACCGCGCGGCGGA
This sequence comes from Bryobacterales bacterium, assembly GCA_965203925.1. GTDB lineage: Bacteria > Acidobacteriota > Terriglobia > Bryobacterales > UBA6623 > VXMF01. The sequence continues at coordinate 4,446,220 of OZ241924.1, read as the reverse complement.
GCCATGAACTGGACCAGCGGTTTCTTGCCGACGGCCCATCAGGGCGTGCCGTTCTTGGGTGGGGGTGCCCCGATCCTGAACATGACAAGCCCTGGGGGCTTCGAGGGCGACCGCCAGTCGGCCACCGTCGACGCAATCGTGGACTTGAACAGGCTCAACATGGAGGCTGTGGGCGATCCGGAGATTGAGACGCGAGTCGCGGCCTACGAGATGGCCCACCGGATGCAGACGAGCGGGCCGGAACTGATTGACTTTTCGACGGAGACCCAAGCGACCCTAGACCTTTATGGCGCCAAGCCGGGGGAGAGGTCGTTCGCGAACAATTGCCTGCTAGCGAGGCGACTGGTCGAGCGGGGGGTGCGGTTCGTGCAGTTGTACCACTCGAGCTGGGACCACCACGGCGGCCCTGGCGAGAGCCTTGACAAGGACCTTGACGAGGTTTGCCTTACGGCGGACCAAGCGTGCAAGGCATTGATCATCGATCTCAAGCAGCGCGGCCTGCTGGACGAGACGCTTGTGGTCTGGGGAGGCGAGTTTGGCCGCACTCCGATGGGCGAAGTGCGCGACACGGTCGGGCGCAATCACCACATCGACGCCTTCACAATGTGGTTCGCAGGCGGCGGCACGAAGCCAGGCCAGAGCATCGGCGAAACGGACGAGGTGGGCTTCCAGCCGGTAAAGGATGCCGTCCACGTCCACGATGTACAGGCGACGATTCTCCACCTCCTCGGAATTGACCACGAGCGGCTAACCTTCCGGTACCGCGGCCGGGACTTCCGGCTCACGGACGTGGGAGGCAAGGTGATTGCTCCCCTGCTGGCGTAGGTCCGCTCCAAAGGCGGCGTCAGGCCGTTCCCAAAGCCTCCCGCGCGCGCACGACAACTTTGGAGTCCGGGTGAGCGGGACCCTGCAGGTAGTACGTTGCAGCGGCAAGCATGTGGGGGCGCCACGCCGGGCTGACCAGTGACAGGTCCTCGAAGATAGCCGCTGCGTACTTGAAGCGGTGCGATTCCTCGACCTTTCGAAACAGCATGCTGCGGGCTCTCCGGAAGAATTCGGTCAGATCCGGGTGGTCGAGCGCGTAGCCCATGGCCCGCCTGGCGGCATGATCGGCGTTCGCCCTGAGCTCCTCGAGGATTCCGACCGTGGAGTCCACTGCATTCTCGGGCACGTCGGCCCGTTCCAGCTTTGCGAGATCCAAGCTCCGGATCTCGTCGTCCCGTGACATGTAGCGGGCGAACTGGCCAATCCACCCGACAGCCTGCAGCAGGAGGTACAGGCGCGTTTCGGCATCACTCGACATCCGGAAGCCGTAGTGCAGGGCGTTTGCGGAAGTCACGCAGTGCACGCCCAGTATCCCTGGCAGTCTCAACATCAGGTCGCCGGCGGCGAGATGAATTCCATCCCAAACGTCCTGCGAGTTGACCTGACCGCGCGCCAGAAGCTTCGCCACTTCAGTGCTCGCGGCAACCGGCGCGTCGCTCCTAACGGTCTCCAGCACGCCGCGGGCCGCGCGTGGGTCGCTCGATCCCGCAGAAATCCAGTCAGGCGGAAGGGTCGGCAGGACGCCCTTGGCCCGTGCCGCATTTTCGTGGTGGGTCTGATCCTCGAATCCATAGCCGTTCATGCGGCGGTCCGGGCCGAAGTCGAGCAGTCCCAAGATCAATGACCGCAAAGCCGGCTCCGCATGACGCCAGCCGATTGCCTGCAGTGTGCGCCAAGTATTGGCGGTGAAGATGGCCTTGTGCCCGATGTTGCGGTAGTCCCTCGCGCCGTATCGCCACAGTCCCTCGATGACTTCGTGGCTCCCCTTGATGCGGGCCAGCGCCGTGATGGCGCGGTCCGCTCGCTCCTCGTCCCACGACTCCATCGCGGCATGGAATTCTCCCCATGCCTTAGTGGCCCCTGGCAGCGGCGCCTTAGGCGCGCGCAGGCGGAAGTCATCCTGGTCGAGGTCGCGCTGCTGCGATTCCTTGAAGTAGTCAAGTGCCCAAAGCAGCGGCAGCAGGCGTTCGTCTTCGGGCGCGTCAAGGCTCAGTTGGTTCACGGAGTGCAGCACAAAGACGCAATGGAACTTGAACCCTGGCGGCTGGGGACTGACGTTCCTGATTCCGGCCAAGAAGAGGGCCGACAAGAGTTCCCGGTACGAGAGCCCCGTCCTGAGCCGACGAGCTATGACTTCGACGCATTCGCTGCGCGCGGTGTCCTCGATCAGTCGTACGAGCGGCTCGATGTCCGCGCCAAACCTGACAATGTCCGACGCGACAGATTGATCCGCGGCTGCCAGCCTCTCGGGACGCCATAGTGTTGCCGAGGCGATGGAGCCGGATGCGGCGAGGCTCTTGAGCACTTCCCTGCGGTTCATGACAACGCGATTCCCCACTAATTGTCGCCTCTGCAGCGGGCTACCGGGGCCAGCTCAAGCTCTACGTTCCGAGAAACGGCCTTGAGATAGTACTCGCGGCGCGGGCTGACCCTCGGGTGTGCGAATCGCCTGATGGACGGAATTCCCACGCCACGAATCACGGCAAGACATCGCCAAGATTCAATCCGGGCCTTACGGTCTGCCGTTGTGGCCGTTCGTGCACGTGCGAGTCCCGCCCATCCGAATCGCCGGAGATTCGGCTTAGACTAGCGGGACCGTGGTCCGATTCGGAAGGAGCCTAAACGGCCCGGACGGATGCTCCGGAGCCAGCCAAGGAGAGCAGGCGATCAAACAAGCCTGGCGGTTGGTCCCACGAGCCGCCGTCATCGCTTGCGCTGCCTTCCAGTTCGACCCGGAGGCGTCCAAGGATGACGAAATGGCCGGGGGTGACGTTTCTTTGGGCGCAGATGAATGCCAACCTGCTGACCGACCACCTCCGGAAGAAGGGGGCAAGCTACGAGAGATGCTGGCTCATCGACCAACCGGACGTTGCTGTGACCGAGCGCCTGTCTGACGGCGAGGACGAGGGCAAGTTCCGCGTCTCGGTGCAACTGTTCGACTACTGCAACAGCGAAACCGGAACTGTCGCGTCCGGCAGTGCCGAGACGATCGAACTCCAGATGCTGGACCCCGCCTACTCCGTACACCGAGTGTTCCGGCGAGGAGTGTTCTTCCCGATGGCTGGTGTGAACGACCGCTGGGCCAAGTTGGAGAAGAGTCTCAAGGCGGGGGTCGACTTGACGCGGATGGAATACTACCGGGGCACGGCATCGCCCCCGTCCGAGCCGCGTACGCATAGGCGCTCAGCCGTCAAGTTCGTTGACTACCAAGGCATAGACAGCCTCAAGAGCGTGGAGTTGGCGTAATGGAGTCCTCGGTGCGAGCGGACACTGGAGGCATCCGCGACCGCGAACGACTGGCGGCCAAGATCGGTGTACCCATGGGTGCCATCAAGGTCTTCTGCGACCGCTGGCAGGTGGCGGAACTGGCGCTATTCGGTTCCGTACTGCGCGAGGACTTCGGGCCGGACAGCGATATCGACGTGTTGGTCCGGTTCAAGTCAGAGCGGACACCCGGCCTGTTCGGCATCGCCGCAATGCAGAGGGAACTGGCCAACCTGCTCGCGCGTAGGGTCGATCTGGTCAGCCGCACGGCTATCGAGGAGAGCCGCAACTACATTCGCAGAAAGGCGATCTTGGAGTCCGCGCGGGTGATCCATGCCGCATAGTGGCGCTGCGTGCATGCTGGCAATGCTGCTCGCCGCGCGCGACGCGGTGTCCTTCGCGAGAGGTATGTCTCTCGACGACTTCGTGCGGGAAGGCCCAACGCAGCTATCGGTCCTCAAGTCGGTAGAGATCGTTGGAAAGACTGCGTCGGATGTGGGCCAAAGCGCGAGGCGGGCAGAATCCGGACATCCCTTGTCGGCGGATGGAAGGCACGCGCGATCAGCCCGTGCATGGCTACTTCGAAGTCGACCCTCCGCTCGTCTGGAATACGGTTCATTACGTAATTCCGGATCTGATCGACTGACTTGAAACTCTGATTCCGCCGGAGGCCGGAAAGTGCCCGGCCCGGCCATCGACCGCTTGATCGGCAATTGTCCTGAGGAGGATCCGACCCGGCATTCACGGTGCGACCGGACGACACGCCTGTTCAACCTCGAAGAGGGTGGAAGGCCTGCGGCCTCCGTGGTGGCGTTCAGAGACGCCGCCGCGTTGGACGAATCCAGCGTGCTCCGTGAGATTCCGCTCATCACCTAGATTCGTGAGCGGATCAAGGCATGGTGCACGAGCGGGTATTGGGAAGAGCGGAGGGGCGGCACGCCCCGGTGATGCTCACCCTCGCCAATCGAACTGAGACGGCTACCCTGATCAGGAGTGCGTTCGACCGTTAGGGCACTTACGTCGACGAACTCTGCGACGAGGAACGAAGGTTACACATCGATTCGGAGGTGTTCGTGGTGGCCGTGGCCGCCGAGCAAACGACCGCCGGGACCGCGACCGGTGGGACCGAGAACGGTCCGCTCAACAAAGCCGACCACAAACCGACCAAGACGGATCAGGTCGCACAATTGCGCCAGCAGGTGGACACCGTGGAACGTGCGGGGCAGCGGATCAAGAACGTGGTCTCGGCGGGATCCTGACGCAGGGCTGGGAAGCCAAGACCATGTGCCGACTCATGGGTCTCCGAGCCGTCACCAGCCAGCTTCTGCCTGAACCTGCGGTAGACCGCGGCGTGCGCCGCACGTCGTACGACCTGACTTCCGCGACGGGCCTATCTGAGCCAGAGAACATGAACGCCTTCGACGGGCACGTCGCCTTCCCGCCCCACGAGGGCCGGGGGAACGGCACGGCGAGTGGCCGCGACTCAAGGCGAGCCATCCTCGCTTGGCTCTCGCGGCCTCAGCGGGTTGTCGGCATCGTAGACGCCGATCCAATGGTTCGTGAACCGCAGCTCGTCTTGCGGCCTAACAGGCGGCATGTGGCACGACGAGCACGACCGACTCACGTCCTGACGGCAAACCGTGGCTGGCCGTCGGCCGGCGTGGTGGCAGTCCAGGCAGCGTGCGTTGTCACGAGCGGCCTCCGTGGAGAGTGGCGCGTGCGGGTCGTGGCACCGCATGCACGACAGCGGCTGGCCGCGGGCCTGGACACAGGCGCTCCGCGAGAGGTATACGGGCTGGTGACGGACATTCCAAGGATCGCTCCAGTCGATTACTTTCCCCGGAGAAGCAGGCGGTCTGTGGCAGGCGCCGCAGCGCTCTAGCAGCTGGCCCGATCTGAGCCGGGCCGGATTCGCGATGGCGGCGCTGGCCCGCTCTAACTCGCCGGACGCCACCGCCTCGACGTGCGGCCGTCCAGGCCCGTGGCACGCCTCGCAGCGAACGCCTAGTTCGTTTGGCTGCAGCGAGAACGCCTCTCCGAGCGCGAGTGGCCCGGTCGAGTGGCACTGGAAGCAGCGCATGATCGAAGGCTGCGCCCCGAACGTTCCGTAGTACACGCCCAGCGCATCCTCAGGTCCTCTGGGAGCACCTTCGCTGTGCCCCGGCGTAGTCCCCATCCCACCGGTTGCCGAATAGTAGCTGAAATGGTGCTCTACATAACGGTTCTCGTCTACCTGTCCGACAAAGGTAACGGCCTGCTCTCCCGCCCCGAACGCCCACTCTAGGCGGGATCTGCTCTCTTTTTCGCCCGCCGACACCTTGACATGGAGACCGTCCGCGACAAGTCGATACGTGTACTTGGCGCCACCGGCACGAGCCAACACGCCCGCTGGTGCGAACGACGCCGCAGTGGGATGGTCTTCGATTCGGTGCAATGACAGGGCGTGGCCGCTGCTCGACTGCTGGGCGAACTGCTCAGCATGGCAAGCTGCACAGGCACCCGCTCCGAGATATGAACCAGGAGGGTGGTCGAAGACATCCAGCGGCTGCGCCAACAGCCGCAGCGAGGCCCATGCAATCAGCGGCAATGTCCAGATCAGAGTTCGAATCCCGTCCATCAGCTTGGCAGCAACGTATCGTAGGAATCATGGTACTTCGGGGCTGCCCGTTCCATAGCCGGGAGCCGACGGAGTACGCACTGAACGCTTCGCGACGCGGATACGCAGGATCGGCCGTCCTGCCATTGGTCCTGCTCTCAAGCGCCCTCACTTGGGCCGCAGCCGACGAATCAATGGGTGCGCTCAAGCGGCAGGTCTGGGCCGACGAGAGAACGAATACGCTCGGCGCCCCCTCGCCTGACGGCCGCTACCTTTCTTTCGTAGACACTGCGGGAAACCTCGCCGTCCGGGACTTAGCGACAGGTACGAGCCGTGCGCTTACCAGCAGTGCGGGAGGACCGCCTCCGGGGCAGTTCGCCTACTTCTCGGTCTTTTCCCGCGACAGCCAGCAGATCGCATACGCATGGTTCAACGAGGACGGGTTCTACGAGCTGAGGATCGTGGCAATGGATGGTTCAGCGCCGCGCACGCTCTTCCGGAATCGCGAGGCCGGATTCGTCCAGCCCACCGCGTTCTTGCCCGAGGACAACCAGATTCTCACACTTCTGTTTCGCCGCGACAACGTCAGCCAGATCGCAATGGTGTCGACTGCCGACGGGTCGGCGCGCGTCCTGCGGTCTCTGGACTGGTTCTACCCCAAGAAGATCGACGTGTCGCCCGACGGGCGTTTCGTGGTGTATGACTCAATTCCATCCGGTGAGTCGGCCGCCCGGGACATTCACCTGCTGGCGGTGGACGGGTCGATCCACGGCGTGCTCACGGACAGCCCCGCCAACGACCTGTTTCCCCTCTGGACACCCGACGGCAAGTCGGTCGTGTTCGGCAGCGATCGTCAGGGCACGATGGACGCATGGATCGTGCCGGTCAGGGATGGTCGGCGCACTGGCGATGCCAAGCTCGTCGCGCGCAGGCTCGGCCGGGCGCTGCCTATGGCGTTCACGAGTGACTGGATCCTGTTCTACGGGCTAAGAGCTGGCCGCACCGATGTCTACTTGGGTCACTTCGACGCGTCAACGGGCATGCTCGAAAGCGGAGCGAGTGCGCTTGCGAGCAGGTTCGCCGGGGGCAACCGCAATCCCGAGTGGTCACCCGAGGGACGATTCCTCGCCTATCTGTCCCGCGTCGGAACGGAGAACTACGGGCAGGAGCACCGTGCGGTCACGGTGCGCGACGTGGAATCGGGGAACGAGACGCTGCACACGCCACGCCTTGCGTTCATTGAGCGGATCCGCTGGTCGCCCGATGGCAGTTCCCTGCTCCTGAGCGGCGGGGACGCCCAAGGCCGTTCCGGGCTCTTCGTATTGGACCTGGAAACCGGCGAGACCACGCAGGCGATCGTCGAGCGGACAGGCGACTATCAAGGTCTGCACGGTGATTGGTCGGCAGACGGCACACGCATCTTCTTCGCGCAGAGGACCAGCTCGGAGCGATTCTCGCTCCGAGTGCACTCCTTGGCGTCGGGCGTGGAGGAAGGTGTCTACCACCCACCCGCCGGAAAGGCGATCATCCGCTCGCTCCGTCGCGCCTCGGGAACGGACCGCCTTGCCTTCGTGCTCGCAACTGGGCAGGACGGCATGACGCAGTCGGTGGAAGTGGTGGATGCTGACAGGAACAGTTCAACCGCCATCCTGCGCTCGCAGTACGGCGACATTTCGGGTGTGGAATGGATCGCAAACGACGAAAGGCTGCTGATCAGCGCTGAGTCTGCCAGCGGGTCCAGCCTGTGGGTGGCCACCGTGGGCGGTTGGGAGCCCGTCCTCCTAGAGGCGCCGTGGAAGCGTCCTGGGCCTGTGCGTGTCAGCCCGGACGGAAACATGCTCGCCTTTTCGCACGAGGAGGCGAAGAACGAGGTCTGGTCCCTCGAAGTTCCGGCATTCGGGCCGTAACGCGCGGCCGCAAAGCTAAACGCGAGAGGGGCGGGACCTTTCGGCCCCGCCCCCGGAGATTCAGGTCCCGTCGCGGAATCTACCAGATGAAGCGGCCGCTGTACTGCCACTCGCGGCCGAAGTGCGTGCGCACCTTGCTCGCGACGCGGCCGAAGTTACCGCTGTTGACGTCAGTGGTCGGATTCGCTCCCATGAAGCTGTTGGTCAGGTTGTAGGACTCCATGCGGAACTCGAATTCGACCCTCTCCGAGATATGCGTTCGCTTTGCGAACACCATGTCGATGTTCGAGAAACGGGGCCCGTGAACGCCAGCATAGCTCCACGGGTTAGACCGTCTCGTGAACGGCGCGAGGTTCGAGAAGACATCCGTGTTGAACATCCTCTCTCTGGTCGGGTTGGAGATGGCCGGGTCGCCACTGACCTGCAGGCCGCCGAACCGGAGCAGCTCGCCGCCGACGTAGGTGTAGAGCCAGCTGAGCTGCCAGCCGCCAAGGATCTTGTCTGCCAGCCCGCTGAAGTTCGCACCCACCGGCTTGTTGCGGCCGATCGGCAGCTCGTATATGCCGGCCAAGGTGAACTTGTGCCGTCCCCGGATGTCGTCCTGGTAGGTGAACACCCGATCGACCTCGTCCACTTGGTCGTAGAAGTCCTGATTCTGCGCCCGGTGGAAGTTGTATCCCATGATGAAGTTGAAACCGTTGGCAAAGGGCCTCTGCAGTTGGAGCTGCAGCGACCGGTACCACTCGCTGCGGCCTGGGAACACGTGCTCCCTGATCCCGTCGCTGAGGAAGTGCGGATACGGCGTCAGCAAGTCCCTGACGCGAATGTTCCTGCGGCTTGCCAGCGGCCCCGGCATGATCTCCTGCGGCAGTCCGTAGAAGGGGTTCGGCGTGGCCCGGTTGATCGCTGTTCCGTGCTGGAAGCCGATGCGCGGGTCAAGCAGGTTGTGACGCCGGTCGAAGGGCTGGTTGCTGCCGAAGTTCATGAAGAACGTCGCGTCGACGACGATCCGGTTGAACATCTCCCGCTGCATCGAGAAGTTGAAGCGGTCATTCACGCCCGCCGACCAGTCCTGATGGAACCATCGCGCCTCATTGGATCCCAAGGTGGCAAAGCGCCCGAACCGCTGTCCGAAGGGCTCCGGCAGCGGGTTCGGGTGGGCACCGCCGCTGGGGAACGGGTCGGCAAAGAATGCGCGAGGCGTACCATTGATCGACGAGAGAGGGCTCCCCTCGATTTCATAGCCCGGATAGGGCGTGCTGCCGAGGATGTCTAGGCCGGCATCGGAGGCCCCTCCGCCCTTCTCCTGGATTGGTGGCGTGGCGTATCTCGAGTAGCCGATCCGCAGGGCCGTGCGGGAGTTGAGCCGGATGGCCAGCCCCGCGCGCGGCAGGAAGAGATTGGTCTGGGCGTTCCACGCGTAGGGATTGCCCGAGTCGGTGAACACCCAACCTCCACGAATGTCGAGCGGGGTAGTGCGCATGGCCAGGATGCTGTCTGGCACGGGCTGCATGGCCGAGGCAACCTCGGGGATCGCTTGGCCGAAGTCGAGGTAACGGGAAAGCCGGAACTCGGGATCGCGCATCGGGGTCTCGTACTCGTAGCGCAGGCCCAAATTCAGGGTGACGCGCGAATTCAGCTTGAAGTCGTCTTGAATGAAGAAGCCGAATACGTCGATACGCGGACGGTTGACCGCAACGGTCCTGGCGCGAGACCAGTTGCCGTCCCGCATGACACCGAGCAGCATTGAAGCCCACGCGTGGCCCAACTCGCCGGTGTTGGGGCTGTTTGCGGTGTCCGCAGTGGGGTTTGCGTTGAAGCGGAACCGCATGCCGCGCGGTCGTGCCGCCAGCACAAGCTGCTTGCGGTACTGGGCGCCGATCTTGACGTAGTGCCGGCCCATCTGCTTCGAGACCTTGGCCTCCAAGTTCCACGTCGAGGGCTCTTGGAACCAGAAGCCGGAACGGCCGAAGGACGTCCCCGCGTCGGCGTCGACGCGGATTTCGGGGAAGTGGACGGCCGGGATGTCGCGCACGTGGGATGCATACCACTGGTTGTTCGGCCACAGCTCCGCCAATCCGGCCTCTCCGATCTGGGCCTGGGGCGTGTAGAACGAGTCGGTGATCTTCGACCACGAGCCACGCATGTTGAATACGGTTGACGGCGAGACCGTCCAGACTACGTCGCCGGAGGCCTGAACGCTGTTGCGGGCGCTACCCTGCCGGCGCTGCGCTACCGAGCCGGAGTAGTCCGGCTCGCTCTGGGTCGTGTGAAAGCGGCTGATTCGCCCGAAAACCTTGACGTTGTCGCTGACGTTGTAGTCCGTCCGGTTCGTGAGGTTCCAGTAGTCGAACGTGATCGGGAACACGAGGCGGAAGTTGTTAGCTCCGGACGCGTTGTCGCCGGGGTTGTTCGGCTCCCAGGTCTTGTCGAGTACGCGCAGCGACGTCTGATCGAAGCGGCTCGCGGGAATCTGATTGTTCGGGAACTGCGACCGGTTGTCGCCGTCCGGATCGGTCGTGAGCGGGTCATAGATCTGACGCAGGGATCCCCGGCGGTTGAGACTGCTGGAGAAGTCACCGCCCCTCTCGCCCGGCCGCGGGAGGGTCAGATTGACCGTGGCGGGAGAGCGGACGTCCTGGGCTTCGTAGGCAAAGTAGTTGAACACCTTGTTCTTGACGATCGGATTGCCGGAGCTGACTCCCCAAACGCTGCGCTTCACAACGCTCTTCTGCGATGTCAGTGCATTGGGCCGTGCGTTCAGGACCGGGTTGCGCCCGAAGTAGTAGGCGGTGCCGTGCCAGTCGTTAGTGCCGCTCTTCATCTGCACGGAGACAACTCCGCCGGCGCTGTGCCCGTACTCGGCGTCCGTAGCGTTTTGCTGGACATTCACTTCTGAGACAGCGTCCATCGGCGGCGTGTACACGCCCTTCGCACCGACGAGCTGGGGCACGCCGTCCATGAGCACGTTGTTGCGCATGGCCGTGTTGCCGCCTACGTCCAGCTGGCTCATTGCCCAGTGGTGGTAGGGCGCGTTCTCGGCACCGCCCCGGTAGTTCACGGCAGGGTCAAGGGCCGCGAGCATGTAAGGATTGCGGTTGAGGAGTGGCAGTTCCTGCGACATCTTGGTGTCGAGCGTGGTCTCCATGGTGGTGGTGGTGAACTGCACGGCGACCGGCGCTTCCTCGACCGTGACAGTCTCGGTGACCGCGCCGAGCTCCAACGAGGCGTCGACAGTTATGTCGGCACGCGTCTGGACGAGAATGTTCTGCTGCCGAAACGAGCGGAAGCCTTCCGACTCGACGGTGATGGTGTAGGTGCCGGGCAGCAGGAAATCAAAAAGGTACTGCCCCGCAGCGCTGGTCTGGGTACTCGAAGAGACGTTTGTGTTGTCGTTCGATAGCGTGACATTCGCTCCGGGGATCACTGCGCCGGACGCGTCGGCCACCGTGCCGGCGATCTTGCCGCGCAGATCTTGCGCAAGCGCTGGGTGCACAGCCACCCCCAGCAGCACGGCTAATGCAGCAGAAAAAAGAGTAATTTTCCTTATCATCCTCAACCCCCCTAAGACCGACTGCCCTCCAGTAGGACAGGTTCGAAATAATCTTAACACTTGTCACTTGTCCAAGTCCGGGACCCCCACCCAACGTGCTTGCGAGAGCCTGCTGGTCGGCCGCGCGCGTCTCCGGCCATGCGAGCCCAACCGGATCGGCGGTCCGCGCACTCAGGAAACGGACTCAATGAGACGGGTCCCATTAACGCGGTCCGTCCGCCGGTCCCGCCTGACTGGCGGGTTAGCGCAGGGAGCGTAGCACCGCGCGGATCTCGCCCACGAACGGGTCATCGGGCCCGTATGCGATGGACAGGATTCTGGCCGATCGCTGGAACGACTCGATAGCGCCATCGGAATCGCCAATGGCACGCTGCAGGTGGGCCAAGTTATAGAGGGTCTCCCCCACTTCCGCGTGATCAAGGCCAAGCGTCCGTTCTTGGAGTTCGAGCGCCCGTCGATACAGAGGCTCTGCCCGAGCGAGCTCGCCTTGGAGATGCAGCACACCTCCCAGCCCTACCAGAGACAGGGCTACATCAGGATGGGAGCCTCCCAACCTGCGCTCGCGGATCGAGAGAGCCCTCGTCAGGATCGACTCGGAATCGTCCAATCGACCTAACGCCCGAAGTGCGGATCCGTAGGACTGAAGCGCCTCAGCAAGGTCAACCGCAAACGCATCTCCGGCGCTCTCGAGCAGTCGGACCGCCTCGGATAGAGACTGCTGGGCAGCTCCGGCGTCGCCGCGCACCCCTGACAATCGGCCCAAGTCCGCCAAGACCAAACCGCGCGACGTTGACGGATCTGGCCAAGCTGCCAATGCACGGAGGTAATGCTCCTCTGCCTCGTCGAAGCGGCCCAAGGTCTCGTAAACCTCGCCGAGGCGGTTTAGGAGCCTCGCCGCCTCCCTATGGCGAGGCCCGACAGCGACTCGCATGACGGTCAGAGACTGCTCCAGCAGTGCCGCCGCATCGGCCCCCTCGCCGCGCAGCGCCAACGTGTTGGCCAAGTTTGCGCGGACGGCGGCGGTGGCTGGGTGCCCTACGCCGAATGTGAGTTCGTGGGCGGATGCGGAGTTTCGGTACGCTTCCTCAGCTGCTCGCAAGTCGCCCTCAGCCTCGAGCAGAAGCCCTAGATCGTTCATTGCTGTGGCGCGAGCTCTCAGCTCATTGACCGACAACTGGGTGACCGTCCCGAATCGTTCCAGCGCCTCGACGTAAGCCTGCCGCGCCCCGTCGGCGTCTCCGCCAACTACCCTGATGCGGGCAATCTTCAGGAGTGTCGTCGCGCTCTCGGGGCCCGACGGGGCGAGCTTCAAGGAACGGCCATAGAGTTGTTCTGCTTCGGAGTTCCGCCCGATCGCTGACAAAGCGTCGGCCAGCTCTAGCAAGGTGGCCAAGTTGGCCGGGACGTTCGCGTCGTGGGTCTCCAGCGCCTGTCGAAGAACGGGCTCTGCGGCTTGGCCTCGGCCATGGGCGGCCAAGAGCGCTCCCAAGCGCACGAGGCCCGCAACAGTGTCGGGATGCTCCGGCCCGAGCTCCTGTAGCCGTCTCTCGTAGGCCTCCCGGTAAAGGGCCTCGAACGGAGCCTCGGACCGAGCCGGATCCGCGCCGAAGCACAGGGCGGCCGCGATCAGTGCCGCAATTGCCCCCCGTCGCGGCCTCACCGGCTCCACCCTCTCATGACAGTCGCGTACTACCCTAGCCTAAGGAAATCGGTCGCCTAGCCGTGACGCTCCGCAATTGGCCTCTAGTTTGGACCTGTGCTCTGGGCACAGGTCTGACGGGACTCGTGGCTTCGGAACTGCGCTTCGAGGACCGCAGCCGGGAGTCTGGGATCGGCTTCCGGCACCATGCCAGCCCTACGCCTGAGAAGCACCTCGTCGAGACCATGGGAGGCGGAGTGGCGGTGTTGGATTTCGACAATGACGGATTCCTCGACATATTCTTCGTCAACGGAGGCGCTTTCTCGAGCGCAGACCGCGGGGTGTCCGTCGAGCGGTCACAACCGGAGCTTCACGATCGGCTTTACCGCAGCCGGAAGGGCCTGCAGTTCGAGGATGTGACCCACCAGGCGGGGGTCACCGCCCGGAGTAAACGCATCTACGGAATGGGCGTCGCCACAGGAGACTACGACAACGACGGGTACGCGGACGTGTTCATCACTGGCTACGGCGGGACCATCCTGTACCGCAATGTAGACGGCCGTACGTTCGAAGACCGGACGGAAGCTGCCCGGGCCAATGTTCCGGGGTGGTCGGCTAGCGCGGGGTTCTTTGATGCGGACCTAGACGGTGACCTGGACCTCTTCGTGACGCGCTACCTGGAATGGAGCCTCGAAACAAGCAGGAGCTGCGGCGAGAGGATTCCGGTCTACTGCTCGCCGCGGGAATTCCCGGCGGTGGCGAGCGTCCTTCTCCGCAATGAGGGCGACGGCACGTTTTCGGACGTCTCCCGGGAATGGGGAATTGCGCATTCTCCGGGGAAGGCGCTTGGCGTCGCGTTCAACGACGCGGACGCAGACGGCCTGCCAGACGTGATCGTCGCCAACGATTCGACGGCACAGCAACTGTTCCTGAACCGGGGCCCGGACGGCTTCACTGAGGAAGCGCTCCCCGCAGGCCTCGCCTACAACGAAGACGGCGGGGCCTTCGCCGGAATGGGGGTTGACTTTGAGGACTACGACAACGACGGACGGCCTGACGTGGTGGCCACGGCGCTGGCAAAGGAGCTCTATCCCCTGTTCCGGAACGAGGGCAACGGCACCTTCGGATACGTGACCCGACAGACGGGCCTTGCCGAGATTACTGCCCGACTGTCTGGCTGGAGCGTCAAGTTCGCGGACTTCGACCACGACGGATGGAAGGATTTGTTCGCTGCGCAGAGCCACGTGCTGGACAACGTCGAATTGATGGAGCCTGGACTCGAGTACCTGCAGCCACCTCTGATCGCGCTAAACCATGCGGGCCGCTTTGTGGACATCGGGGACTCGGCAGGCCCCGTGTTCCAAGCCAACATCGCCGGAAGGGGCGCAGCCTTCGGCGACTTGGACAACGACGGAGACATCGACATTGTCTTGGGAGTGCTTAACGACAAGCCGAAGGTACTTTATTCGAACGGGTCTGCGGGCGAGGACCATTGGCTGCAGATTCGACTGGTCGGTCGGACGAGCGTCCGTGACGGACAGGGGGCGAGCGTCAGAGTTTGGATGAGTTCCGGGGGCTCTCAAGCGCGCTACGCAACCACCGCGGGAGGGTACCTGTCTGCGAATGACCCGCGCATCCACTTTGGACTGGGTACGGAATCGATCGCTTCCAAGGTAGTGGTCCGCTGGCCGAGCGGTGTTCGGCAAGTCTTGGAGAATGTCCAGGCGGACCGTCTGGTAACGGTCCGAGAGCCTAATCGGTGATGACGAGATACATCGCATCAGTGGTGATGGCGGCATCGCTGGCCGCCCAAGTGCCCGGGCCGGTCATCGATCATGTGCGCAAAGGAGTGGCGGCGAGAGAAGCCGGTCGCCTGGAGGAGGCGCGCCAGGAACTGGAAGCAGCGGTCAAGGCAGCGCCGACACTCGCTGAGGCACACCTCTATCTGGGGTTGGTGCTACACGAAGGCGGGGACCTCACGGCAGCCGCCAACTCCCTTCAGCTCGCTCTCGACCTCAAGCCCGAGATTCCAGGGGCCAACGAGCTGCTCGGCTACGACCTACTCGTGCTGGGACAGGCGGCAAAAGCCGTACATCGGCTCGACGCGGCGCTGATCGAGAGCCCCGGCAAGTGGCAGGTGCGCGCATGGCTGGGCAAGGCCCATCTGGAAGCGGGAGATCCCGACGCGGCGCTGCGTCACCTTCTGGCCGCCCTTGAGACGGCACCCAAGGACCCGGAACTGCTCTACCTGGTCGGCAAGGCTTACTCCCAGCTCGCCCTGCGATCTCAGGCAAACTTGCTGGATAGTGCACCCGAGTCGCCGTACGCCCACTTGGCGACTGCCGAGGACCATGACCTGAACGGGCGATCCGACGAGGCCATGGCCGCCTATCGCAAAGCTCTTGGGAGCAATCCCCGGCTCCCTGACGCGTGGCGGGCTCTGGGCGACCTTGAACTGGGACGCGGCAGGCCTAGGGCGGCGGTCGACGCCTACAGGCAGGCGCTCGATATCCAACCTACTAACGCAGGATTGCACCTTCGTTGCGGCGAGGCCCTCCTAAAGCTCGGCCTCGCCGACGAGTCACTGCCCCATCTGGAGTCGGCGGTCGGTGCCGACCCGCCACTCCCGTCCGCGCTGGAAGCACTCGGACAAGCCTTGCTTGACCTCGAGCGCTTCGGTGAAGCCAGGGCGGTACTGGAGACGGCGCTGGAGAATGCGCCAGGCGAGCAGCAGCGGATGAAGATCAACTACCAACTGGCCCGGGTCAGCCGCAAGCTCGGGGACCCATCCGCGGAGCGGCGGCATCTGCAGGAGTTTGGCGAGCTTAGGGCGAAGATCGTGGCGGACGACAAGTGAGTGGCGCCCTCGGTGGCTGCGCGCAGGCCGCCAACTTTGACTCCGGGTCCTTACGGCCGAAGCCCCTGTTGCACCTTTCCGGTTAGGGATCTCATGAAGGCCGCCAGCGCTGCCTTCTCTGCATCGGTTAGGCCCAGCTTGCGAATCTCGCGGTCCAAGTACGGGTTCGGAGTCCCGCCCTTGTCGTAGTCATCGATGACGTCCTCGAGGGTGGCGATACTCCCGTCGTGCATGTAGGGCGCCGTCTGGGCCGCGTTGCGGAGCGTAGGCGTCTTGAAGGCGCCGCGGTCGGTATCACGTCCCGACACCAAGAACCGGCCATCGTCCTCGAAGCGGCCGTCCTTGTACCCGACCCCGGTGTTGTGAAACCTCTCGTCGGTCAGGTTCGGGCCGAGGTGACAAGTCACACAGTTTCCCTTTCCGCGGAACAGTTCGAGACCCATCCGCTCCGTGACGTCGAGAGCGTCGGCGTCACCCGCCAGATATCGGTCGTACGGCGAGGCCCCCGAGAGGATCGTGCGGACATACGAGGCCAGCGCTCGCGCCAGATCCTCTTGGTTCGGTTCCCGCCCGAAGGTCTTCCGGAACTCCGAGCGGTAGCTGGGATCCTCAGCGAGGCGGCTGACGGCCTCCGACAGTTCTAAGTCCATTTCCAAGGAGTTGATGACTGGTTGGAGGACCTGGTCCTCAAGGATGGGGATGCGGCCGTCCCAGAAGAAGCTTCGCCCATACCCTCGATTGAGCAGTTTCGGAACCCGGCGGGGCCCCACGCGACCGTAGACTCCGACTGCTGTGGGCCGATCGTCCGTGAACGACCTCTCAGGGTCATGGCAGCTCGCGCACGAGATTGATCGGTCCGCGGAAAGGATAGGGTCCCGGAACAGCCTGCGTCCAAGTTCCGCCTTCTCCGGGGTCAGAGGATTCGCCGCCGGAACCGGCATGAACGCGTCCAGCCCCAGCGGCATCCGGAGCAGCGGTGCGGCGTCCGAGACGAGTGCCGCCGCGACAAGGAACGATACCGCATTGATCGCCCTCAGAACAGCCATGCCTGTGGTGATGATACGTGCTGCAGAAAGCCACTGTCGTTGGCCCGGACTGACCCGAGCGAACGGTCCTGACGTTTCGGGCTGGCACCCAGAGTCTCGGGGACTCGGCAAGAGGGACATCACCGACCGCGGCCGGCCCGAGGCAGGATCCGTTCTCTCTTTATGGGCCGCGTCCCCGAAGACGTCTCAAAGGGCGCCCCCGCTGTGGGCGTTTCGCGTGACCGAGCGGGACGTGTGTCGGGTCTACGCTCCGCCGGAAGCAGCATAATGTTCCGGTCAGGCGAGTGCGCGACCTCCGGGGCCCGAGTTTCGGCTGCGCGCTGGCTCGCACGCTAGGGAGATTCGGAGCAATGAGCAGGCTTGTCCTAGTTCGCCACGGCCAAGCGGAGGCATTCAGCGAACAGCCCGACCGGCTCACGGCGCTGGGCTGGGAGCAGGGTCGGGCCCTCGGCCGCCATTGGCGTGAGTGCGGCTTGAGGGTCGATGCGGCGTTCCATGGGACTCTGCGCCGGCAGCGCGAAACGTTCGATGCGGTGCGAGGGGCGTTCCGCGCGGCCGGAGCGGCCTTTCCCCGCGCCACTGTGGAGCCTGGCCTGAACGAGTATGCCGCTCAGGACTTGGTGCGCACAATTGGCCCCCAGTTGGCCCGCGCAGAATCGGACTTCGCCCTGCTCTGGGAGAGGTGGGTGGCCTCAGCCTCGGCTCCGGACCGCAACCGCCACTTTCAGCGAATGTTCGAGAACCTTGCCGGAAGATGGTCCCGGGGTGAGATCTCCCATCCGGGGCTCGAGCAGTGGAGCGACTTTCGGTCAAGGGCCAACGCCGCGCTATCACGCATCCGAGCAGGTCACAATAGGGGAGCCACGGTTGTCGCCTTCACTTCCGGCGGGCCGATCGGGGTGGCCGTTCAGTCCTGCCTAGGGGCACCCCCGAAGGCCGCACTTGCGATCAATTGGCGAGTCCGGAACTGTTCGCTGACAAGCTTCCTGTTCAGCGGCTCCAGAGTGTCATTGGACGCGTTTAACGAGATGCCCCATTTCGCAGCTAACCCCGAATTGGTCAGCTTCCGCTGAGCGGCAACGACTCTTAGGGCGCCGTGCCTTGGGTGTCCAACGGTGTGGCGAGGAGGGCTAGCGGCCACGACCGCGGAAGAAAGTCCTTAGAGGCCCGCGCAAGTGCTCAGCGCTTCCAACGGAAGCGCTTGGATCCTCCTTGCCGGGGTGGCCGCAAGTCCCGATTGATCATCCTTCTTACCCGCATCGCCTCTATCGGAGAGACCTGCTGGAGCGACAGGCAACCTGTCTTCTTTGCCGTTCTCACCGAACGGGCCCGGGGACCGACCCCCGCCAACCGGACGCGGATCTCGTCCAATTGCCTGCAGATGGCGTCGAACCGTGCCAGCAGCTGGTCGAAGCGAACGTCAAGCCGCTTGTAGATCTGGAGAACGACTCGACGGAAGTACAGGGCCTGGACCAAGACCAGAACACAACCGACCAATGCGACGGCGGTCCACAGCGGCATTTCCATCCCGTACAGATTAACGCACAGGTGGCTGGACCGCCAATCACGATCCTTCAGGTAGGACAGCGACCGGCGTCTCTCGGCCTGATCGGCCATCGCCAAGAGGAGCTTGGGCCCCGTTGATCGAGGATGCCCGAGGTCCAAGTCGCAGGGTTCTCTGGGCCGGGTCGCACGAATCGGCAAGCACCGGCCCTGACGCGATCATCCCGATCCGGCCGCTCGGCAAAGAACAGGAGCCCCGAGGCGTGAGCGTTCTTCGGACAGTATGCGCGGCCCTCACGGGCGGGACCACACCAGGCAGTCAGTCTGCGGGCGGACTCCAGCGCACAACCTGCGTTTGAACGTACGAGACAGCAGTGTCGTTCCGCCCGTTAACGTCTTGGCGACTGGCTCCGCGATCGATGATTTGGTCGAACTGCTCACGCAACGCTGTGGCGACGTCTGGATGTTCGTGCAGAACATTCGTCGTCTCAGAGGGGTCCGCCTCGAGGTTGTAGAGCTCGGGCACTGTGGCCTGCCCCCGGGATTCTTCCAAGTTGGCGGACGCGTTGCGGAAGACCAGCTTCCACGGACCGTCCCGGTAGGCGAATTCCCCGTGGTTGGAATGACTCACAAGCGATGTCCTGGCTTCGGTCGAGACGCGGCCAAGCGCCGCATGGAGGAAGCTGACGCTGTCCTCGGCGGCATCGGAGGGCAACCCTTGCCCGATCAACTCCATGCACGTGGCGAATACGTCCGTCAGGCTCACGAGTTGGTCGCTGGCAGTGCCCGCCTGGAATCTCCCGGGCCATCGCACCAGAAGCGGGACCCGGTGTCCTCCCTCCCAGATGTCGCCCTTGTGGCCTCGGAATTCTCCGCTGGGCATGTGCCCCGCTGCCACGAGCTCTTCCCAGCCCGTGTAATGCGAGTGCCCGTTGTCTGCGGTGAACATCACAATCGTGTTGTCCGCAATCCCAGCGTCGTCGACCGCCTGAATGACCTGACCTGCGGACCAATCCGTCTCCATGACGAAGTCCGCGATTGGCGCGATGCCGCTCTTCCCGCGAAATGCCTCGGATGGAGAGATCGGCTCGTGCGGCGATGTCATCGAGTACAGCAGGAAGAATGGACGGTCGCCAGCGGCCAAGTCGTGCACCGCTTGGACGGCCCGGTCGGTCAGGGCGGGGACGATGTCCCGGAAACTCCAGCCGGGCGCGATTGGGCTGCCGACGAATCCGCGCGGCAGCACGACGCCGTCGGCAGGGTCATGGACGTAGTGCTCCGTCGGGAGCGGGACAACCATGTCGTTCTCGATGAAGGAGAACGGGGGCATGTTCGGCAGGTCCACGCCAAAGTACGAATCGAAACCGCGCGTGGTCGGGCCGCTTTGCACAGGCTGGTCGAGATGCCAGTCCAAGGTCTTCTGCCCATTGCGAACGTCGGTCATCCGGCTTTCCTGAGGGCCGGGCCACTCCCAGCCGAGGTGCCACTTGCCGATCAGCGCGGTCGAGTACCCGTGCTCGCGCAGCGCAGAAGGAAGCGTCGGGCGGTCTGCATCGATGAGCGGTGGCTCGTATGCTGCCAGCACCCATTCCTGCAAGCGAGTCCGCCAGCTGTAGCGGCCCGTCAGCAGCCCATAGCGCGTCGGAGTGCAGACCGCGGACGGGCTGTGGGCGTCTGTGAAGCTGATGCCGTCGGCGACCAGCCGGTCGAGGTATGGCGTGGCAATCTTGTTCTCCGGGTAGTGGGCCTGGATGTCTCCAACTCCGAAGTCGTCGGCGAGGATTACGACGATGTTGGGCCCGGGACGGGGCCCCTCCGAGGC
This sequence comes from Bryobacterales bacterium, assembly GCA_965203925.1. Lineage (GTDB taxonomy): Bacteria > Acidobacteriota > Terriglobia > Bryobacterales > UBA6623 > VXMF01. The sequence goes on along the minus strand of OZ241924.1, from coordinate 4,425,988 downwards.
GCAGCCCGCCACCAGGGCGAGCGTAGAGGCAATGGCAGCGGCAGATATACGCATCACTTCAGAGTCGATTCTCGGCCGACCGCGGCCCGGAAGAGCCGCTAGCCGTTGGCCGGGACCTCAATATATCGCGCTCAGGACCGCGGCAAGGGCCTTCCGTGCGGGCGTCGCCCGCGACGGTAACGCTACCGGCTGGCCGAGAAGCCCTCGCTTACGACAATTTCGGCGATTAAGTCACGGAGGCCATATCCGCCTTCCGGCTCGGCTTGCACTATCTCTCGAAGCAGGGCACGGTCGGCCGCGGACGGCGTGTGGCCCGTGGCGTATTCGAGCAGCAGTCCCGCAAGGGTTCTAGTGAACTCTTGGGGACGGGCCAAGAGATAGTCCTTCAGGCCCTGGGCCCCGTCCAGCTTCGTGCCATCGGCCAGCTCGGCGCGGGCATCCACCGGAAGCCCGGCTCCGTCTTCGGAGGAGTAGTAGGTATCGCGCCAGCCACCCGCCGCGTCGTAGTTCTCGAGAGCCAGCCCGATCGGATCGATCTGGGAATGGCACACCGCGCAAGAGCCGACACTCTGGTGCGCTGCCAGTGTCTCCCGGACGGTTCGGGCCCCGGTCGTATCGGCTACCAATGCCGGCACATCGCTGGGCGGAGGCGGAGGAGGCCTTCCCAGAAGGTTTTCCAGCACCCAAACGCCCCTGAGGATGGGCGAGCTCTCAACGCCGTCGGCCGTAGCCGCAAAGACACCGGAGAGTCCGAGCACCCCGCCACGGAGCTCCACGTTCGAGGGTGTGCCAGGCTCGAGAGAGGCCAGATCCAGCCTCTCGGGCTCCGGCCATATGAGGCTCTGCCGCTGGTCGGCCTCCAGCCTCCTCAGGTCCACCTCACTTCCGGGAATGCCCCAAGCGATGCGCATCGGCTCGTTTGCGTACGTGAAGTCGGAGTCGATGAAGTTGCGGATCGAGAGATTGCTGCGCAGGATCTCGCCGAAGAACATCTCGGCGGAACGGACCATCCCATAACGGATCAGCTCGCTCCACACATGGCGGACATCGCACACCATGACCGCCGAGGCCTTGCGGTTGGCCAGCCACTGGCCGGTGAAGTGCCTCACGAATTCGGCCGCACGCGGATCTCGCACCATCCGCTCGATCTGTGCGCGAACGACATCGGGGGCAGATAGCGTACCGTTTGCCGCCAGTTCCAGCAGCTCAGCGTCCGGCATCGTGCTCCAGAGAAAGTACGAAAGGCTGCCGGCGAGTGCGTACGAGGCCGACATGCCCCCCGGGGGCGCTCGGAACAGGAACTGCGGGGACAGCAGGATCCTGCGGATTCCGTAGTGAATGCCGTGCTCGGGCGCCAGTGCGCTCTCCATGTGCTCGAGCGCATCGGCGATGAGGGCTTCTTGCTCCGCGCCGGAGAGCGGCCGTCGAAACGCCCTCTCGGCGAGAGGTAGGAGGGCGGTCTCCGCGTACGCCCGAAGTGACGGGTGTTCCCTGCCCATCAGGAAGTCCCGCTGGCGCGGCAGCGGGCCGTGTGGTCCGCTGACCTCCATGTGCTCGAAGCGAACGGTGGGCTCGGGCGCGCCATACGCCGCTTCGAGGTACTTGGCGAGCAGCCTCCGCAGGTCTTCGGTAAAGCCAAGGTCCCGCCTCAGGACTTCCGGGTATCGGCCGACAAACCTGTTCTCCAAGTACACGTGGAAGGTCTCGCCCTTCTCAAGGTGCAGTTCGGCAGCCATGCCCACCGGTTCCGTGTGGGTGACTACCAGTTCTCCGACACGCGGCAGCCTTGCCCGCAGGGCCCGCTTGGGCAAGTCGTAGTCGGACGGGTTGAAAGCATAGAATCCCAGCCGCAATGGCTGCCCATCGGCCCCACTCGCGGCTTCGGCGCTCACTCTCATGTGCACGCGATAGACGCCTGACGACGGTGCAACGAATCCTCGGTCCCACAGCGCGCCGGACCATCCCGCAATATTGACCCCGGTGAAGTACAGGCCGGTATCGTCGCCGTCACGCGTCCAGAACTTTGTCCGGGACGGGTCTTGGCCAACGTTCGTCCGGTCGGCTGACGATCTGACGATAGGCCTCCCCGGCAGCGGCACCATCCTGTCCGCGATGTCGACCGCCACTTCGTGGTACGCATCGAGATGCCCGGGCGTGAGGTCAAGCCCGCCGGACATGGTGTCGAACCTCTCCGACGGGCTGTCGTCAGGGAACGTCACCGGCAGCCGGATCTCACGAATACCGAACAGGTCGCGCAGGGTGTTGAGGTACTCGATCCGATTCAGCCTCCGGGACAAGCCCCCGCCCTCGGTCTCGGCCGCGACAGGGTTCAGCCGCTCCTGAACCGCTTCCGCAAACCGCTCCCTCTCGGATGCTGACGGCTGAGAGGCGCCGGGCGGAGGCATCAGGCCCGCCGAGACGAGACCGGCAGCGAGAGACCAACGCTCGCGCGAGCCCGAATCGCCGGGATCAAGCGCCGTCATCTCCGCGACAAAGCCCGCTTGCGGCTGCGAGGCGCCGTGGCAGCCGAGGCAGTAGGCGACCGCGAAGCCGCCGTCGCCCGCAATACCCTGCTGGCATACGGCCACCGCGAAGAGCAACAGCGCTGACATCGCGGCCGACGGAAGCGGCACGCTCACGTCAAGACGCCGTTGAGGTCGGACTCGCTGGTGCTGAATCGGTCGACTTCGAAGCCTAACTGCTGGAGCACAGTGACGAAGAGGTCGCAGGCCATTGTGTTATCCGGGCCGCCGTCACCGCACGGAACATGTCGACGGTGCGAGAATCCTCCGCCGGCGACGAGCAGCGGAAAGTTCGTGCGCCTGTGGGCGGCGGCGTCTCCCATCGCGCTCCCGATCAGCGTGACGGTGGAGTCCAGCATGTTGCCGCCGCCGACGTCCGGAGTAGCCTTGAGCGACCTGAGGAATCGCGCCGCCCCGCGCATGTGCCGTTCCTCAATCTGCAGCAGCCCTTCGATCTTGTCCGCACGGTTTCCGTGGTGGGACAAGCGGTGGTAGCCCTCGCCCATGAGCCTGCCGTCCACCATCAGAGCCCTGTCGGTGATTGGGATGGTGAGTGAGATGACGCGGGTCGAGTCGTTCTGGATGGCGAGCGCCATCAAGTCCCACATAAGGTCCTCGTTCTGGAGGAGGAACGATCCGTCGACGTTCTCCTCGACAGGCAGGCGCAGGGATTCCGGGGCATTGGGGAAAGGCCTGTCCAGCCAGTCGCGCCGCCGCTGCAGCCTGCCCTCCACGGAGCGCATTGATGTTAAGTACTCGTCGAGTCTCCGCCTGTCCAACGGAGCAGCGCGGCCACTGAGAGCCTTGGCTTCGCCTGAGAGTTCGTCGAGCAGGCTGCGTCCCGATTCCAGAATGTAGGCCTGCCGCTTCAGCTCGACGGACCCCGCGCCGAACACCCGGGCGTAGAGAGTGCTAGGCCTCAATGTCACCGGCAACGGAGCGCCAGTGGCGGAGAAGGAGAGCGAGGCCTTCTGCTGGGCCGAACCACAGCACAGCTGGAGCGACTGGTAACGCGTGTCTCTTCCGAGCACGGGGGCGACGAACTGGTCGAGCGAGATGCTGCGCACAACGTGGCCGGTGTAGAGGGTGTAGACCAGTTCGTGGCCATTCCCGGTCGGCCCCTTGTGGTCAAGTCCGGACAGGGTCGTGAAGTCGTTCGCAAGGCCGGCACCGTCCAAGGGGGCCAATAGGCGGGGCCGTTCCTTGGCAGCGAAGAACTCCGGCTTGAAGAACCCGAGCTGCGTTCCGACGCACACGAGCCTTCGCACACGCCGCCGCGAGATGTCCCCCTTCGTCGGCGCACCCGGCAAGGACGGAAGCAACGGGAGCGCGAGGGCGTAACTGGCCCCCTTCAGGAACTGGCGACGATCCCGTGGCTCGCCCATGGTCATCCGCGCACTCTCGCGCCGGAGCGTGGCGCGCCGTCAGCAGAGCTCTGGATCCAGCGGATGGCGCAGCCTGCAGGGCTTGGTGGACCTGGAGGGATTCGAACCCTCGACCTCCTCCATGCCATGGAGGCGCGCTCCCAACTGCGCCACAGGCCCACTCCTGTCCAGCTAGGGGAATTGTAGCACCTGAGGGTACGATCCGGGCAGGAGCGGTCGGTGTTGTACTCTCGGGCCATGGCCAAGCTGTTGGGCGTCACCGTCCTGCCGGAATACATCCAGAGCGAAGGCATTGACGGTGTTCTGGGCAACCTCTCAGACATCGGCGCCAATGCCGTCGCGACCTCTCCCTACCTGATGCAGGAGGCAGACCGTACGACGGGTCAGCGAGAGCCCCCGGCCGACGCAGACGCCGGCAGTGTTCGCCTGTTGGACAGGCCCCTGTTCGGCAAACGCGAGGTGTGGGTGACCACCGCGCCGAGCTTCACACCCGACCTCCGGCTCTACGCGGGCCTCCGCTATCGCCCGTCCGCACCGACCGACCTGACGCGCGAGCAGGGGCATATCCTTCGAGACTTCATCGGGGCTGCCCACGACACAGGCATCAAGGTCTACTTCCAAGTGCAGGCGGCAATCCCTCCGGGGTACCGAGTGCAATTCGGCGGGCCCGTCGACTCGGACAGGGCCCGGCTGCCGGACGGCACGATTCCGGAGCGACGCCTCGCAAAAAACGGAAGCCTTGCCAGCCCGCACATCCTGGCCTACGAGCACGCCCTCATTCGGGACCTGCTCCAGAACTATCCGGATTTGGACGGGCTGCGGATCGACTGGCCCGAGTACCCTCCGTACTTCCTCGACTCCGCCTTCCTGGACTTCGGATACCAAGCTGAGAGGGAGGCAGAGCGGATGGGCTTTCCGTTTGAGCGCATGCGTCGCGACGTCGGCGGGCTGTACCGCAAGCTCCACGGAGGACTCACGGACGCAGACCTCGAACCTTGGGCGCTAGACGGGGACGGCGGGCGGTACCACCTGTTGCGCCTCCTTTCCGACTTTCCAGGTGTTGGTGCTTGGCTGCGGTTCAAGGCTGCCTTGGTGGAGGAGATGATCCGAGGCTTCCGGGAGACGATGGACGAGGCCGGAGGCCAGTCTGTCGAGCTTCTCCCAAACGCCTTCCCACCCCCTTGGACGATCGTCTCGGGGATGGACTTTCGGCGGGTGGCGCGGCACTCCAGCGCCATCAGCTGCAAGCTCTATACGATGCACTGGCCCATGATGCTGCGCTTCTACGGCGACCAGATCCTGCAGGCTAATCCCGGGCTCTCGAGCGAACTGCTGGCCGGGGCGCTCGTGAACCTGCTCGACATCGCCGACGACAGTGGGCTCGGCAGCGTGGAAGCCTATTCCTATCCGCCCCCAGACGTTCCGCATCCAGTCGGGCCAAGTGCCCAAGCCCGCAAGATTCGCCAAGCCCAGCGCGACGCGGGAGACACACCCGTGTACGTCCTAGCGCATGGGTACGGACCTTTGGAGGACTTCCGGAAGCGCCTCCAAGTGGCGCGCGACGCCGGCAGCCATGGGTATTGGGTGAACCGCTACGCATACCTCAGCGACGAGAAGCTCTCGGTGATTCGGGAGGTTGGCGTCTGATCTCGGCAGCCCGGCCGTGAATGGCCGCGCCGTGCTACGCTGAGCCGGCGAGGGACGGTCCCACCCGCAGGGCCCGCATGACGGACGAGGGCAGCATCGAGCAGCGCGTCGTGTCCGTCCCGGCAACTGTGTCGGTGCCGCCGCCAGCGGTTCCCGAGCCCCTTGAGTACCCCGATTCGGACGGCCACTTCTTGCCTGACAATCCCTTGCAACCCAACGCGGTGGTGGAACTGCGCAATAGCCTGCGGGAGCATTTCCGCGGCGTTCCCAATGTGGTCGTGGAAGGGGACATGTTCCTGTACTACGCGCGGGGGGAGGCCGACGAGCGTCGCGTGCTGGGACGGCGGGTCGGCAAGTTCGTGGCGCCAGACTTGATCGTGGTGCTGGGGCACGACCTAGGAGACCGGAGCACGTACAAGCTGTGGGAAGAGGGCAAGCCGCCGGACTTCGCATTGGAGGTGGTATCGCCCTCAAGCGAGGTGCGCAACCGGCGCGACAAGAAGAAACTGTACGAGCGGATCCGGATTCGGGAGTATTTCGTATTCCAGCCCGATCAGGCGCGGACGGGTCCGCGTCTGGTGGGTTATGAGCTGAAGGGGTCGGGATACCGTCAGTTGGGGCCAGACCCGGAGCTGGCTCGGGAGACGGAATCAGTGCGGAGCGAGGTGCTGGGGGTGTCGTTCCGGCCGGAAGGGGCGTTCTTGCGGGTACGGGACCTGCAGAGCGGGAAGGACTACCCTTGGTCCGCGGAATGGGGAGCACAGCTGGAGGAGGCGACCGCGGCACGTCGTCGGGCCGAGGAGCGGGCCGATGAGGAGGCTGCGGCACGTCGTCGGGAGGCTGCGGCACGTCGTCGGGAGGCTGAGGTACGACGCCAGGCCGAAGAGAGAGCCGATGAGGAGGCCGAGGCGCGGAGACGAGCCGAGGCACGCCTCGCCGCTCTGGAGGCAACGCTCGGTCGCCACGGGCTGTGAGCGCCCCTCACTCAACGACACACGCCCCGCAATGAGCCGCGGAGCAGGTCGCGCGGCGATGCCCCGCCACAGCCATTTCCGATCCCGTTTGCCAGTCTCCGAGGGCCACAGCCAAGTCTGAAGCGGTGCCCACGGCCGGACTGGGAGCCCTTTCGGCAGCGTGGAGGCCTATTCCTATCCGCCCCCAGACGTTCCGCATCCTGTCGGGCCAAGTGCCCAAGCCCGCAAAATCCGCCAAGCCCAGCGCGACGCGGGAGACACACTCGTGTACGTCTTGGCGCACGGGTACGGACCCTTGGAGGACTTCCGGAAGCGCCTCCAAGTGGCGCGCAACGCCGGCAGCCATGGGTATTGGGTGAACCGCTACGCGTACCTCAGCGACAAAAAGCTCTCGGTGGTTCGGGAGGTTGGCGTCCGATCTCGGCAGCCCGGCTGTTGAACTTCACAAAAAATGATCGCGGACGCGTCGGATTCTGTGATCGCGGATGACGAACAGCATGCACCGATCTCGTCGGATTACGTGAGCATCGATGGGGTAGCGGTAGCGATGCTACCAAAGAGGCGCTACCAAACTACCCGGCGGGTGGAGTGGTAGTGAGTGTTGGCTGCCCGGATTCGGCTCGGCACGTGCTTCCCAGCGGCCCTTCAACCCTCCCCTTCGGCAGCAGCCTGCCCAGAGACGGGATGATGCTGAGCATCTCGCTAGGATAGGGCGGTAAAGTGGGTGCCCGTCTGGTATTCCCGGATTATTCGACCATCGGCCCAATTCTGCGTCCTGCTAATCCGACGAGAACGGTCCGTTTCACGTCCAAATAATGTGACGCCCAACACCGGCCGTGAATGCCCGCGCCGTGCTACGCTGAGCCGGCGCGGGACGGTCCCACCCGCATGGCCCGCATGACGGACGAGGGCAGCATCGAGCAGCGCGTCGTGCCCGTCTCGGCACCCGTGTCGGTGCCGCCTCCAGCGATTCCCGAGCCCATAGAGTACCCCGATTCGGACGGTCACTTCTTGCCTGACAACCCCTTGCAAGCCAACGCGGTGGTGGAACTGCGCAATAGCCTGCGGGAGCATTTCCGCGGCGTTCCCAATGTGGTCGTGGAAGGGGACATGTTCCTGTACTACGCGCGGGGGGAGGCCGACGAGCGTCGCGTGCTGGGACGGCGGGTCGGCAAGTTCGTGGCGCCAGACTTGATCGTGGTGCTGGGGCACGACCTAGGAGACCGGAGCACGTACAAGGTGTGGGAAGAGGGCAAGCCGCCGGACTTCGCATTGGAGGTGGTATCGCCCTCAAGCGAGGTGCGCAACCGGCGCGACAAGAAGGAACTGTACGAGCGGATCCGGATTCGGGAGTATTTCGTATTCCAGCCCGATCAGGCGCGGACGGGTCCGCGTCTGGTGGGTTATGAGCTGAAGGGGTCGGAATACCATCAGTTGGGGCCAGACCCGGAGCTGGCTCGGGAGGCGGAATCGGTGCGGAGCGAGGTGCTGGGGGTGTCGTTCCGGCCGGAAGGGGCGTTCTTGCGGGTACGAGACCTGCGGAGCGGGAAGGACTACCCTTGGTCCGCGGAATGGGGGGCACAGCTGGAGGAGGCGACCGCGGCACGTCGTCGGGCCGAGGAGCGGGCCGAGGAGGAGGCTGCGGCACGTCGTCGGGAGGCTGCGGTACGACGCCAGGCCGAAGAGAGAGCCGATGAGGAGGCCGAGGCGCGGAGGCGAGCCGAGGCACGCCTCACCGCTCTGGAGGCAACGCTCGGTCGCCACGGGCTGTGAGCGCCCCTCGCACAACGACACACGCCCCGCAATGAGCCGCGGAGCAGGTCGCGCGGCGATGCCCCGCCATGGCCATTTCCGATCCCGTTTGCCAGTCTCCCAGGGGCAGAGCCAAGTCTGGATCGGTGCCCTGGGTCGGGCTAGGAATCGGCGCTGGGTCCCGATTTTCGGGAGACTGATATTGAGCGCTTGAGCTCAAATCGCACGATTGCCTGGGCATGGATGGAGGCCGACTGGACCCAACTGGGAACCTACTCCCAATCGATCGCTCGGCAACACCCCCCTCTCGACCCGCTCGAACGGGAACCCTCACACTCCGCACGAGCCCTTACGTCGCGGGAGGCCGGGCGGTGAATTGCGCCACGGCTGTTGCCGGGGTTAGTCCAAGCGCTTCTTTCTCGGGCGTGGCAGGCGCATCGCCTGACCAAGTCTCTTTCTCTCAGCGTTCGTCAGGCGATCCTGAATGCCTACCGGACGGCGCTTCATGAGCGATTCGGTCTTGATCATCCATTGCAAGTCAGCCTTCGCTTGGCCTTCGGCAAGCGACAGGGCACTCTCGAAACTCCCTTGCTTACGCCGATTCTCAAGGTTCGAAATCGCATTGCTCAGCTCGTCAATCCGCATCTGACGGTAGTGCCTGTTCTTTGCTCTCGGCATCTCCACCCTCCCCTCGTGGTCCAATCGCCTAGTTCACCGTTGGCTCTTGCCGCCTCCCCGAGCGGGTCTCCTCCTCGCCGGCATGCGCGTTGCCCTGGTTAGCCGCGATCGCTCCGACGGCGAGATTCGCTCCTGCAACTCGACCGGCCGCACGCGCATATGCTCTTCCGTAGCAATCAACCACTGCAGGTCCTTCCTCGTCTGGCCATCGGCAAGCTGCAACGCCTTCTCGAAGTTCCCTGCCAAGCGCCAATTGCGCAGAGCAGCCTCGGGCATGGCGGCATCTTCAAATGCTGCGCCAGCCTGCGCGTACCGACCGAGGCCCTCCGCGACCAGCCCAACCGTCCTCGGGTCAGGTTCCTTGACAAGCGACAGCATCTTGCTCGCGTCGCGAAACTCGGATTCTCCCGCGAGGGCCTCCGCTGCGATCTCCCGCAGGCGCTGGACCTCCTTTCCCACGTCGCCCATGACGCCCGCAAGTCTTAAACAGCCGTCGATCTTGCGGCCCATGCGCGGAGCGTAAAGAGGGTCGGCCGCGCAGCGTCGAACGGCTTGCCGCAGAGCTTGGTGGACCGGTGCCAAGGCATCCTCGAACCAAGCCCGGTCGGGCTCGCCCAACGCCAAGCCGGACTCAAGCAGGTCCAAGGGCGGACCCGTGGGATCTCGTGTCCACGAGACCAGCGCTTTCACTGCAGTTGCCTGCCTCGAGTTCCCCCACTTCACCGCCACGTTATGCGCGGTTTCACCGATGTTGGTGCGCAGTTCGGATTCCAGGTCGTCCTCGGTCAACCTCCGGGAAGCAACGGACAGCACGGTCAGGCAGACTTCGGATTGAACGGCCTTATCGTCGACGAGGACGCTGTCTCGCCTGCCGCGAAGAAGCCGGAGAGCCTGCAGTGCTCTATGCCAGGCACGCCGCAGATTGACTTCCATCAACGCCTTCGCGTCACCGGTCCGCGTATAGACCCTCTCGTCCGGCGGAGAATCGGCGTCATCGAAGAGCTCGAGGAGGTCGCTGGCGGCGAATCGCTCCGCAGACCCCAGCAACTGCAAGCAGAGCTCTCGCCCTCGGTCATCGGGTGCTACGTCGATCAGAATGAGGTTCTCAGTTGCACGGCTGAGAGCCACGCGCAGGCGGTCAATGGCGGTCCGCCGCTGTTGGATTTCCAGCGGATCCTGCTCATCCACACTCCGCCGCAGACCCTTGAGCACCCGGCATAGGTCAAGAACGCAAACTGACGCGTATTCGAGTCCCTTTGCATCTTCCGGAGTAAGAATCGCATCGCGAGACTCCGTCGGCACCCAGTCAGGCACGACGCCTTCTGGGGTCACTACCGCCACGTCATCGACGTCGCCGAGTCTGGCCAGCAACCGTTGCGCCTGCGCCCTGTCCCCGAGCTCGGTGTAGATGATCCTCGAATCGACTCGGGCTGCGCCGCCACGATCCACCAGCTGCCGACGCTGATCGACCGGGCGAGAACCCTTTCGGATCACGGTGTACAGGATGGATGCGCGTTCAACGACCCTCGCGATCACTCCGGGACTGCGCACATTGCGCTCGAGATTGAACTCCTCAGGAACCGTCAGCCAATCGTGGAGCAACGCATTGAGCCGGCCCGCGTGGAATCCGGACGGTCGGACGGTCTGGCCATCGTCGAAGGCCATCAGCAGCCACGGCGCACGGCCCCTCTTGGCAGCCAGGGCTCGGCAGTACTGGGCGATGACCGCCGATTCGAGCAAGGTCAGGTCCTGAACCTCGTCGACGACGATGCGGTCAAAACCGACCGGCCCGTCTGGCAGAAAGCCGCTTCGCAGTCGCTCCATCGCACTCTTGGCTGCCGCGATCTCGGGAAATACATGTTCGTACCACGCCCTCCAGCCTGCACGGCGGATCGATGCAAGCACCTGCAAGCCGGCGTCGCGCCCGACAGAAGTCGTGCCGGCAGACAAGTACGCCTCGTCACTGAGCCGTAACCCGTCGTCTGAGCACTTGAACATGCCCGGGACGGCGCATCCGAACAGGACCGCGCGCAGTTCGGCATGCAACGCGTCCATCCGCTTCTTCCACGGTCCCAGATGGTCGCTGATCTTCCACCACTCAAAGGCATTCCTGAACGCCGCTCGGCTGGCTGTGAGCGACTGGCGTCGCACATCAGTGCCGCAAAGCTCGCCGAGGAAGGTGGTGAAGTCTCGGGCATCAACAGCCGAACCGGGAGGAGCGAACGCAGAGAACCGGGCCCGAGCCTGCCGGACGAGAGCTCGCGACCAAGACAGGTAGATGGTGCGGCCCGATGCTCGAGCTTCGACTGCCTTCCAGAGCGCCACCGTCTTTCCCGATCCGGGATAGCCGTAGACCAGCCGCACGGGTCTGTCCTCCAAGGCAAACAGTTCCTGAACGTCTGTCCACGGAGTCTGAAAGCAGCTGGCGGAGTCCCCGTCAAGATCCTGCCATTCCAGCGTGTAGTAGTCCATCAGCCTGCCGGCATTGAGCGGCCGATGGTCGTCGTGATGACGGACAGCGCGAAGCAGGATAGAGTTCTTCTCTAGGCTCGCGAACCTGCGGGTCTGCCGAGTCCCCTGGGGCGACCACCACAGGTAGTAGTGCATCCCGTGATGTCCGCCGAGCGGTGTTCTGCGCCACCCCCTGTTCGCTTGGCCACTGCAGCCCTTGACGATGGTGCTTCGCCCCAGTGCAGCCATCTGCTGGGCCACAATCGAGAGACGCTTGCTGATTCGCGGGCGATCGTCAATCTCCTCAAGGACCTGCTGGTGCAGACGCAGACGACGGTCTGCGCCGCGCCTCCCGCTCACGTGAGCCGCTGAGGGATAGTCCGGCTGAAACGAGGTGATTCGCGGAAGCGCCTTGGTCCTTGCCATCCGCAAACGGGTCCTGTTTGCCGAGCGTCAGGCCCGTGACCGCCTGATTGCGTGGCGGAATGGGGGCGATACCGCCCGGCGCACACTGACCCGTGCGGCCTCCGTACCGCCTAGTTCAGCTTTTCACATGGGTACGCTACGAAGCCCGCGACTCAGAACGGAATGCAGATTAGCACAATCTCCGAACTCCTCGACCTAGCGCTGCATCAGTGTGATCTCACTGAGGATTCGCACTCCGGTGCGCTTGACGAACCGTGACTCCTCCATCGCTGAGAGGACCCGTAGTCTACTGGTGGTCGCGCCGATTCCAGCCCTGCTCCGGACCTTCGCGGCCTCGATGCGAGCGGATGAGTGGGTGGCAGCCGCCGCAGACCCAAGCCAAGCCTTCGGTTCGAGAGCAGTCGCGGAGGCCTATGGCCGGCGCATGGCGGAAGCTGCGCTGATTGGGGCGACCGAGCGACGGGCGCGGGTCCGGCGCTAGCCCCAGTGAGGCCCCCGCATGCCGCTCGATCGACCTCGCTCCTCCCCATCAGAACTCGATGCCTTTCGTCCGCAGGGCCTGAACTGCGTCCACTGTTCGCGACAATTCCACGCAAGTCTGCCAGAGCAGGTCGTTGCCCTGCAGGGGCCGACAACTGGACTGCCGCGAACCGGTCGTGGGCCTTGGCAGGACTACCCAACTCCAGATGCCGCCCAGCTTTGGGCGCCTCTGCTACTAGGGCGGTAGCATCTTCTTGCGCTGCTACCCAAGTCACCCGCATCCCCTCACCCATCAGCAACTCTTCCACCGGCGTGTGCGGCGCATAGCGCGCGAGCGGATCGTCTGCCAATCCGCGAGGACGTCGAACGCCAGGCATTCCCACGGCGGTTACGCCGTCCGCAGACGGCGAAACTCGGTGCGCAGGCCGCCCTTGAACATCCGGAAGAACGCTTCGATACCCTATGTCGCCTCGTGCCACCGCAACGTGCGTCGGGCCCGGCTCTTGATGAGGCCCCCAACCTGCTGACCGGCAGCCACTGCAAGCATTCGGACCTCGCTCTGGATTGCCTGGAGCACGTACGCCAGCCAAGCCTCCAAACCGCCCAGGCTTTGTGTCTGCCGTCGGCGCAACTCGGGAGGCTGCAATTCCGCGGCCCTAATGCGCACCTTCGGTCTCGATCTGGAGTTCGCACTGCTTGCACGTTCGACGGCGGCTCCCGCTCATCCGTGGCGTCTCGCACTGGAACCAGCGCGGTCTCCGCCTCCCTACTGGATCCTCATCTGATCCGTCGTGCAACTGTTGTTCGCCCTACAGTTAAGGGGCGAAAGCTCTGAGAGCCTCGACCGTGCGAGTCCCGTCCCCTCAGGCCGCTGCTCGATGTCCGATGGGATCTGGCCACCAGACCACGACGCCGCCTCGCGGAGTGACCCTTGGGTGGCTGTGGCATTCGGCCGGTCTGGTGCTTGCGTTGGTCCTGTTTGCAGGCGAAGCGGCGCTCGCTCAGCGTGAACCCCCCGATGGGAGCGAGTCCTCGACCGAGACGCTGGCTGAACCCCCGGACGGGCTCGTTTCCATCCGCGAAGACGGGGTTTCGCTGTCGGGCCAGGTCGATCAGGAGCGCCAACAGGCACGCACCGAACTGAATCTCCTCGGTGAGGTTGACACCGAAGCCGGCGAGAGCCGGCGCAACGAGAATGTTCAGCTCACCCTTGTGGACAACAACGTCCTCAAGGAGATCAATGTGCGCATGGGAACCGCCGCGACCATCGTGCGCGAATTCGAGGTCTCGAATGGCTACTTCGGAACCGAGTTCGGCATGCCGGTCCAGCGACCGATCCATCTGGCCGCGCCCGGCGCCCGGCGCTGGCACGGGGAGATCCATGAGACCCACGGCAACAGCGTGTTTTCCGCTCGATCCTTCTTCCAAGTTGGCAAGGTCCAGCCGGCGAGATCGAACAACTATGGGGTGAGGGTCTCGGTTCCACTGCCTCGGGCCATAGGACTGGCCATCGATGCCGGAAGCCAGCGCAGACGGGGAAACGTCAACGGAAACATCCTGATGCCAAGACCTGACGAACGGGAGCCGTTGGCGACCGACCCAGCGGTCCGCGCCTTCGTCGCCCGGATACTCGACTCGTTCCCGAACGAGGTGCCGAACCGCTCCGACATTGATCCGAGGGCGCACAACACGAATGCGCCACAGTCAATCGACAACGACACCGCCGGTGGACGTCTAGACCTGCCGCTGGGAACCGGCAGCCGCGTGGCCCTGAACTACCGCTTCATGCGCCAGCGAGTCGACGCGTTCCAGCTGGTGAAGGGCCAGAATCCCGATACCACTACCGGTTCCCACGATGCCCGCGCCACGTGGAGCCACACTTGGTCCCCGCAGGTTGCCGCCGACCTGTCGATCGCGTTTCGTCGGGCCACCTCCGTCCTCACTCAGGAAGAGTCCGCGATCGGCCCAATGATCTGGACCGGTCGTCAGCTGCAACCGTTGGGCTCGCCTGCCGTCCCCTTCGATCGCGCACAGAACTTTTTCCGGTTAGCCGGACAGGTCTCGGTAGAGCGGGGGCGGCACCGGCTCGTCTTTGGCGCGAGCGGGAGCCGGGAGCACCTCAACGGCGTCGAGAGCTCAGTCCACGGTGGATTCTGGGCCTTCGACGCCAACTTTGGCCGCGACACGGTGACCAACATCCGGATGGGCACTCCGACTAGGTTCATGCAGTCCATCGGCTCGACACACCGTGGCTTCCGGCTGTGGCGCATGAATCTCGGTCTCGGTGACACCTGGAAGCTGCGGCCCGACCTGACTCTCTCCTTCGGCTTGCGTTATGAGCCGACAACCCGCCCCACCGAGGTGAATGGCCTCTCCCGGCTGCCATACCGAAGCGACTGGAACAACATCGCCCCACAGGTCGGCATCGCCTACCGCTCGCCGGGAATGGGCGTGATCCGGGTCGGGTACGGACTCTCGTTCGGGGAGATCTTCACCGCCACCTACACCCAGGAACGCTACAATCCGCCCGGCAACATCCTGGTCACGCTCGTCGATCCCGACCTGATCGATCCGCTGGCGGGAATCGCGACTGACGGCCTGGATCCCCCTGTGCGAAGCTCCCTGAACCGCTTCGACCCGGATCTGGTATTACCCTATTCGCACCAGTACAACGCGAGCTGGGAGGTGGCCCTCTCCCGCTCGGTGTTCGCGCAACTCGGCTACGTGGGCAGCCGAACCCACCGCCTGCTGTCGGTTTGGATGCTCAACCGTGCCCGGCCCGTACAGGGGATTACCCTCACGACGAGCACTGTCAACAAGCGACGACCGGACGGCCGTCACTTCCAAATCCGGCACATCCTGAACGGCTCGCGCGCATACTTCGATGCCGGCCGGGTGACCGTGGGCATTCGCGAGTGGAATGGTCTGTCCGGAGAGTTCTCCTACTGGCTGAGCAAGGCGATCGACCTTGGAGCGCACTACGCGAACAATGCGACCTACCTTGACGGTTTGAGCGGGCAGAGCCAGTCAGAGCACGAAGTGCACTCCGACGTGAAGGCCTTGAGCGAGTTCGACCAGTCGCATGCGGCCACGGCTCGGTTCTCCTACCGCCTTCCGAGCAGTCCGTTGCCCTGGCGGCTCGGTGCCCGTGTGCTTGGCGGCTGGAGCGTGTCAGCGATCGTACTTCTCAAGACCGGCACACCGTTCACTATCCTTACCGGCTCCGACGCGCCTGGATTCGGCAACGTGGACGGCGCGTCCGCAGACCGCCCGCACGTGGTTGATCCATCGGTACTCGGGCGGGCCATCGATCACCCGGACACATCTGCGACACTCCTGCCACGCTCGGCATTCGCGTATGTCGGACCCATTGAGGCAGCCGGGAGCATCGGCCGCAACACACAGCGCAAGGACGGCATCCGCAACATCAACGTCGCTGTTTCTCGTGAGTGGACCCTGCGAGGAAAAGTCCGCCTGCTGTTTCGCCTCGCGTCCATCAATCTCTTCAACACCCCACAATTCGCCAATCCGGGGAACGAAGTGAGCGGGGGAAACTTCGGACGGATCACCAACACGCTCAACGACGGGCGTACGTTCAATCTCTCCGCGCGGCTGTCGTTCTGACAGGGCTAGCTTAGACCTTGACGCGGCCAAGGGGGCAGCCGGACGAGAGCAGAGCAGGCCTCGTCCCTTGGGGCCAAAGACCAGTGTTGGAAGTGCGGGCCAGGTTCCATCGGCAAGTGCCCTGAGAGTTCGGACCAGAGACGGAGGCCTATCGGCAAGCGGGGTACGGACGACGGTTGCGACCTACGGGCGGCCGGCGAGAGCGCCGGGCCGATCCGAAGGGGTGTAGACGCTCCATACCGAGCAGACATGTGTTCCCCGTCGCAATCCGGTGGCGATCTTGCGCCTTGTCACGCTCCTCGGCTCACGGTGGCCGTTGGCCGACCTAGACTCCCAAGGCCGGGAGCATGCCGGCGCGGGCTCCCAACCGGCTTTCTGGGCACGGATCAGCAGAACCGCGAACATCGGCTCGAACGAGGCCCATCGGGCCCCCTTTCGGGATCTCTCCTACGAGCCGCACCAAAGCTCCCATCGGTGGCCAGCTCCTCGATCAGGCCCTTGAGACGAGCACTGTCATGGCAGCCCTCGGGCACCCACCTCGAGCCCATGGTCCACAGTCCGTGTTCGCAAGCGACGTGCCCCTGCCGACCGATCGCATCCGCGCCCGCGACGGATTCGCAGACAGCTGCTCCGGGACCCGTCGCACCCACCATGCAGGCCCCGACACCTGCCATGACCGCGAAGCGACGGCTCGATTGATGTGATAGCGATCTGGTGCAGTCCTTGGGGCAATGCGGCGCGCACTGGAGGTCGACCCCGCACAGCCCCAGAGAGGAGCTGCCGCGCAATACCCTCTCGTCGCAGGAATGGCTGGCGCGCCGCAGGCCCAAATGGTCTGTTCGCCGCAGGGCCTGAACGCACGCCTCACTGGGCTACGATGGGGTTTCCGGCTCCCCCCACGAGCCGATATCGTGTCCCCGGCCGAGAGAATCTTCCAGCAGCGGTACGCAAAGATCGCTCGCATCAAGGAGCTCGGTTTCGAGCCCTACCCGCACCGCTTCGAATTCACGCAGACGGTGGCGGAGCTCCGCGAGGCATTCGACCCGCTTGACGGCAACACCCTAGAACGAGACCGGCCGGCCGCCAGAATCTGCGGACGCCTCGTCACAAAGCGCAGGCAGGGCCGAGCGGGCTTTGCCACCATGAGGCAGGACGGAGTCCGCATCCAAATCTACGTGCGAAAAGACGAGGTCGAGGAACGCGACTTCGAGCTGTACAAGCTGCTGGACGCCGGCGACACCATAGGGGTCGAAGGGCGCGTTTTCCGGACGAGGACAGACGAGCTGACCGTTCGTGCCAGCGCCCTGCAATTCCTTGCCAAGGGGATCTTGCCGCCCCCGGAGAAGTTCCACGGCCTCCAAGACGTGGAGATTCGCTACCGGCAGCGCGCCGTGGACCTCATCGCCAACGATGCCGTACGGGACACGTTCGTCACGCGCGACCGCATCATCCGGGCGCTGCGCGAGCGTTTCGTGGAACGAGGCTACATCGAAGTCGAGACACCGATGATGCAGCCTCTCTATGGCGGCGCCCACGCGCGGCCGTTCAAGACGCACCACAACACGCTGGACGTCGATCTGTACCTGCGCATCGCACCGGAGCTGTACCTAAAGCGGCTCACGGTCGGCGGGCTGGACCGTGTCTACGAGATCAATCGAAACTTCCGTAACGAGGGAATCTCCAAGCAGCACAACCCCGAGTTCACCATGCTCGAGTTCTATGAGGCCTATAGCGACTACAACGTGCTGATGGGATTCACCGAGGAACTGCTGCGGGCGTCCGCAGAAGCGGCCCTGGACGGTGGCCACACGGCCAGGTTCGGAGAACACCGGATCGACTTCTCGAGGCTTCAGCGTCTCACGATGCACGAGGCAGTATCGGAGTATTGGCCCGACCCGCGAACGAGGGCAGGGGTCGACGATCTTCACGACATCAGCTGCCTCCGCCAGCTTGGCGCAGCGCTCGCGTCCCGTCACGGTACGGAGGTCGACCTTCCGGAGGGAATCTCCCCAGGCCTAGCGCTCCTGCGCCTGTTCGAGGCGGCCTGCGAACCGCGAGTGATCCAACCGACTGCGGTCCACGGCTATCCGCTGGAAGCGTCCCCTCTGTCAAAGCAGAAGTCCGACGACCCGGACTGGGTTGAACGCTTCGAAGTGTATTGCGGGGGAATGGAGATAGCCAACGGTTACTCTGAGCTGAATGACCCGTTAGAGCAACTGCGGCGATTCGAGGAGCAGGCCGCCGCACGGGCTGCTGGGGATGCCGAGGCCCACGTGGTCGACGAGGACTACGTCCGCGCCATGTGCTACGGCCTGCCTCCGACAGCGGGAGAGGGTATCGGCATTGACCGGCTCGTGATGCTGCTCACGGACTCCCCAACGATCCGGGACGTGATCCTCTTCCCTCTTCTTCGCCCGGAAAGAGAAATCGGGATTGCCCGCCGCCTGCACAGTGCGGCAGGCCGCGCATCCGGGGCGGCTGGAGCCAAGCCGAAGTGAGGCAGCGCGGCGGCCCGATCAGGGAACGCGGCCGCCGGGGCGTGGATCCTTCCCGTAAGGTCGCCCGGAGCCTAGGAGCGCTTGAAGGCATCCTCAGCGACGACGATTGGCTCGGCCGTTCACCGCGATGAAGACCTTCGCCTGGGCCTGGCCCGTGGATACGCCGGAGTTGGACCGCCGAGCCACGGAGATCGCTCGGTCGCTCGACCTGCCGCGCCCGATTGCGATGGCGCTGGCTACGCGCGACTGGGACCTTGACACGGTGGACTGCCTGAGAACACGCACGCTGGGCGAGTGCACTCGCGCGATTGGGCAACCCGATGGCGTCGAACGGGCCGCGAAGCGCCTGCTGAGCGCGTCTGGGCTTGGCCGGATCGGAATCCTCTGCGACTACGACGTCGACGGAGCCACGTCTCAGGCGATCCTGATCGAGGCCCTGAGGGCCGTGTTTCCCGGTGATGGGGATCCATTCGTGACGGTGCCCCGGAGAAACAGGGAAGGATTCGGGCCGAACGAGCGCTGCATGGCCAGTCTGGCCGAGGCGGGTGTCTCCCACCTAGCCGTGCTCGACTGCGGCACGGCGGCAGGGCCGCTAATCGACGAAATCAGCAGCGAGAGGGGAGTCGCCCCAGTCGTGGTTGACCACCATCCACCGCACAGCGACCAGCCTCCGGAAACGGCAGTGCTCGTAAACCCTTGGGTGACCCGGTCACCGGATCCGGGCGAGCAGGGCACGCTTTGCGCGGCCGGGCTCACCTGGTTCCTGGCGAGGGCGATTCTGCGCCACGCGGGTCTCGATGCGGGCGCCACGCTAGCCGTACGGAAACGCATCACTCTCTTGGCCGCCCTCGGCACGGCATGTGACGTCATGCCCGTCAATACCCCCTTCAATCGATCGCTGCTGCGCGCCGGCTTGCGCCTGATGGACGACCCCGACGCCGTAAGCCTAGGGATCGCGAGCGTTGCAGAGTGCGCCGGGGTTGGGGAGAGGCACTCGATCGACGACTTCGGCTGGCGAATCGGACCACGGCTGAATGCCGGCTCTCGAATGGGCGAATCCGACCTAGCGTCTCGCTGCCTCCGCGAGGCAAACCCGGAGAGGGCGGAAGAGATGGCCGTCCGGCTAGACGAGCTCAACCGCCGACGTGTCCAGCTCGGCCAGCGGGCCCGACGCGAGCTTGACAGCGACGAATGCCGCGCCAAACTCGTCCTTGGTCCGGTCAACGTGCACGTCACCGATGTGGCAACGCCCGGGACCGTCGGGCTGCTGGCGTCGAGTGTGGTGCGGGAGTTTGGCTGGCCTGCGATCGCGCTCGCAGTGCGCGAGGATGGCAGCCTTGCCGGATCTGGCAGGAGCTCGCTCGGCTTCGACCTCGGCCTCGCTGTCAACGAGGCGAAGGAGGCCGGGATTCTGGCCTCCGGAGGCGGCCACGCCGCCGCCTGCGGCGTCGGGCTTGAGCCTAAGAGCGTAGAAGCATTCCGGCAATTCATGAACGAGCGTTTCGAGGCACGCAAGGGGACCGGCGGATTCCCGACGGAGCCAACCCACGTCATCGACGCGCGCCTGCCAGCCTCTTGGCTGCGGATGGGGATGCTGTTGCAGTCCGCCGAGGCACTGACGCGACTGGCACCGTGGGGCCAAGGGCTCCGCGCCCCACTCTTCGGCATCCGCGACTGCCAGCTGGCCAAGGGTCGCGTCTTGAAGAACGGACACCTGTTGCTGACCGTCGTCACGGAACGTGCCCGCTTTGAGGCGGTGTGGTGGAATCCTCCGCCGAACTGGGCCAAGCGGCTCGGGCTCTTGGACGAATCCGAATTCCACACGGCCGGCTGGTCGATGGTGGGCCGCTTCGACTTGGCCGGCTCGCTAGAGGTGAACGAATGGAGGGGCCGCCGCAGCGGGCGGATCGTGGTTCGGGACGCACGTCCCTTTGGGATCTGACGGGGCCGGCCCGGGAGCTATCGTGCCATGCTGGCGAACGCGTCGGCCGCGCAAGCGACGGCACGATCGATGTCGCCGTTGCCATGGCTGCTCGCCACGAAGAGAGCTTCGTACTGGGAGCACGGCAGGTAGATTCCCCGCCCCAGCATCTCCCGAAAATACCTAGCGAATGCTCCTGTGTCACAGGCGGCAGCATCCTCCCAGCAGCGGACTTCCCTGCCGGTGAAGAAGAACGTGAGCATGGCTCCCACGCGGTTGCTGGTGATCTCGACGCCCGCCGCATCGGCCGCGCCGACCACCCCAGCCTGAAGGCGCGCGGCTGCGGTCTCCAGCCGGTCGTAGATTCCTGGATTCTCCCTTAGGTGCCGCAACGCGGCCAATCCTCCAGCAACTGCCAGCGGGTTCCCCGACAGTGTCCCCGCCTGGTAGACGGCCCCAAGTGGGGCGACCCGCTCCATGATTTCCCGGCGACCGCCGAAAGCCCCCACCGGCAAACCGCTGCCGATCACCTTACCGAGCGTAGTCAGATCCGGCATGACACCGTACAGGCTCTGCGCCCCACCAAGCGCCACCCGGAAGCCCGTCATCACCTCGTCGAAGATCAAGACCGCGCCGTGCTTCGTGCAGAGATCCCTCAAGGCCTGAAGGAAGCCGGGGCGTGGCGGGACGCAGCCCATGTTCCCGGCAACGGGCTCGACTATGACCGATGCAATCTCGGTCCCGCGACGGTCGAAGGCCCGCTCAACGGCCCCTATATCGTTGAACTCTAACGGCAGGGTAGTGCCGGCAAAGGCCGCAGGAACGCCGCCGGAGTCCGAGATGCCGAGCGTGGCCAGTCCGGAGCCCGCACGAACCAGCAGCGAGTCGACATGGCCGTGGTAGTTGCCCACAAACTTCACCGTCACGTCGCGGCCGGTGAAGCCCCGCGCGACCCGCAGGGCACTCATCGTCGCCTCCGTCCCGGAATTCACCAGACGGACAGTCTCGACCGACGGCACAAGATCCACGATCAGTTCGGCTAGCTCGACCTCGGCCTCGGTTGGGGCCCCGAAGCTCGTGCCTACCTCGAGCACTTCCCGGAGAGCTTCCACTACCACGGGGTGGCGATGGCCGAGCAGCAGCGGCCCCCAAGACCCGACGAAGTCGATGTACTCGTTGCCGTCGCAGTCCCAGATGCGGCAGCCTTCTCCATTTCGGATGAAGACGGGTTCCCGGCCTACAGCGCGGAAGGCTCGGGCGGGAGAGTTGACCCCACCCGGGATGACGCGCTGCGCTCGCTCGAAGAGAGCGCTGGAGCGATCGTGAACCATGGAAGCCTCGATTGTAGCGACGGCGTTACCGGCCGTCGCCATTTAGGGGCGGATGGCCGGGCGGGAGTTCCTCACGCGGAGCCGGGAGCGGCGGGTGGCCAGGAGGCAAGCTCTCACCGGTGGCGAACCCGTCCTCCGGGGACCTTGTGGCCGGTGGGGTGACCTCCCATCCCAATGGTCCCAGCTGCAGTTCGTAGAGCATGGTCATCACGGCCTGCGGATCGCCGGCAGCGGCTATCGACACCGACGCCACGGCACGGTCGCCGTCATACCGGATTCGCGTCGCCTTGACATGCACCTCGCCTAGGTTGAGGTCCGTGCGTGAGGCGAGATAGCTGGCCACGGCGCCCTCGATGTCCTTCGCCGAGCGGGTCGGCGCATCCTGGCAGGCTAGGCCTATAGCCAACGCAGCCAGGCCCGCCACCACGCGCGCGAGTGCCACCATTCCAGACAC
This sequence comes from Bryobacterales bacterium, assembly GCA_965203925.1. GTDB lineage: Bacteria > Acidobacteriota > Terriglobia > Bryobacterales > UBA6623 > VXMF01. The sequence goes on along the minus strand of OZ241924.1, from coordinate 4,403,845 downwards.
TGGAGGGCCTCTCCCCTGTGTCAGTCCCGCACCATTTCCCAAGCCATGTGGGTGAGTTCGGGACCCAGTAGGCTCTTCCAGGCCAGACGAACGGCCCCCGGAGAACCGGGCATGGAAACGACCACCGTTCCCTCGATTACGCCTGCCGATGCCCTCGAGAGCATGGCAGCTGCGCCGATCTCCTCGTAGCTCAGCATCCGAAAGATCTCGCCGAAACCGGTCAGTTCTTTCTCAAAGCGGGTGCTCAGGACATCGTAAGTCCGATCCCTCCTAGAGATGCCAGTCCCGCCGTTGAACAGGATCACCTGAACCGCCGTGGAAGCGCATAGCTCGTCAAGGGCAGCCGATACGAGCGAAGGCTCGTCGGGGACGATGCGAATTGAATGCAGCACGTTCCCTGACTCTTGGATGGCCTCGGACAAGTAGGCTGCGTTGGCGTCAGTCTTAGGCGTCCGGCTGTCGCTGACGGTCACCACGGCCACGGTAACCGGCCCGCGCTGGGCGGCGAGCTCTTGGTGCTGCTTGGTGCTGCTGGACGCCATGCTCTTCAGCGTACCGCTGGCACCGTCAGTTGCGTCTCGACCGCCTTGGCATAATCCACCCCGGGCACGTCAAATCCGAAGAGCTGGTTGAAGTCTCGGCGGAAGCCTGCAAAGTCGGTGAGATCGTTGAGCGATTCCGTGTCTACGCGGGGCCAACTCTCAGATACTGCCGCCTGAACATCCTGTCTCATCTCGAGGTCGTCCAGGCGGATCATGCGTCGGCTGTCGACGCGGGGCCCGCCCGGCCTGCACAGGTGACCCGCGAACAGGCGGTTCGCCTGGTCGATGCAGCTCTCGTGAATGCCGATGCTCTTCATCACGCGGTACAGCAGGCTGACATAGAGCGGTACGACGGGGATAGCCGATGACGCCTGCGTAACCACCGCCTTGTTGACCGAGATCCAGGCCCCCCCACCCACACGGTGAGCAAGCGTGCTGTTGAGTAGGTCGGCGGTCGCCCTCAAGTCGCGCTTAGCGGCACCAATCGTGCCGTGCTTGTAGATGGGCCATGTCAACTCTGGCCCCTCGTAGCTGTACGAGACGGTGCGTGCCCCAGAAGCCAAGAGCCCCCGGGCGAGCAACGCCTCGATCCACCAGCGCCAGTCCTGCCCGCCCATGACGGCAACTGTGTCGTCGATCTCGGTCTGGCGCGCGGGCGGAACGGTCGCGTTGGTCACAGAGGATCGGCCTAGGTCGATCGTCTTCCCGCTATACGACCGGCCAATGGGCTTCAGACTTGAGGTGTGCACGGTTCCCGTGCGGGGATTGGACCGCCTCGGGGCCGCGACACTGTACACGACGAGGTCCACCTGTCCGCCCATGTCGCCGGCCACGATTCGGCAAACCTGATCCTTCACGCCGTCGGAGAAGGCGTCCCCGTTGACGCTTCGGGCCCACATGCCATCCCGGCTGGCGGCAGCGTGAAGGGCAACCGAGTTGTAATAGCCTGCACTCGCAGTCCGACGCCGCGATGGCGGCTTCTCGAAGAAAACTCCAAGAGTGCGGCAGCCCAGTCCCCAGCCAGCCGCAATCCGGGTCGCCAGCCCGTAGCCAGTCGACGCTCCGATCACCAGTACATTTCGTAGGTCCGCTGCCTGGGTCCCCTCCAAAGCGAGACGTGTGCTGGCGATCTGGGACTCGACGACCTGAGCGCAGCCCAACGGATGCGCATTGACGCAGATGAAACCCCGGGAGCGCTGCCTGACGACCTGTTCCGGCACGAGAGAGCCTTGCCGACTGTGCGGTCTGCTAGCGGGCTGCCTCGGCGCAGCCGCAGCAAAGGGAGAAGTATACCGAAGGGGCCGCCCGAGCCCACTTAGTCCGGGGCTTGAACTTGGGGTGAGGGCCGCTGTGCTGCATGGCCCTGTGATATGTTTGGACCAAGGTCGCCCACTGCACTTTCGGGCTGATCTGATCCTTGCCCGCGGCCCCGGCTTGCGCGGCCGCTTCCCTCGGTGCCATGATCCGAAGCTTTCGGGGCGCGTCTCCTTCGATAGAGGCCAGCGCCTACATCGACCGCAGCGCGGAGCTGATCGGGGATATCTCGATCGGGGCGCGCTCCAGCGTCTGGTGCAATGTCACGATCCGCGGGGACACGTCGCCTGTGGTGGTCGGAGAGGAGACGAGCGTCCAAGACAACAGTTGCCTGCACGAGGACGACGACGCGCCTTTGACCATCGGGGACCGTGTAGTGGTGGGCCACTCCTGCACGGTGCACGGCTGCGAAGTGGAAGACGATTGCCTGATCGGAATGGGCTCGACCATCCTCAGCAAGGCCCGGATCGGCGCGGGTTCGATCGTAGCCGCCGGGGCGGTTGTGCGAGGCGGCCACCAAGTGCCGCCGCGCAGCCTGGTTGCAGGCGTGCCTGCCAAGATCAAGCGGACTGTCACGGACGGAGAGGTCGAGCGCACGCGGGAGAACGCCGCCCGCTACGTCGCTCTGTCACGCCAGTACCGAGACGAGAAGTGATGCCACACCGTCAGGCCACAGCTCCGGAACCAGAGCCCCTGGGCAGCTTGGAGCGTACCCACTACTGCGGAGCGATCCGCGAGCGCCACATCGGCGCCGAGGCGACTCTCATGGGCTGGGTGCACCGGAAGCGGGACTTGGGGGGTCTGCTGTTCCTGCACTTGCGAGACCGGACCGGTGTCGCCCAGATCGTCTTCAACGTCGAGACCCAGCCTATGGCCCATGCCAAGGCCGAGACGCTGCGCAACGAATACGTAATCGCGGTGCGGGGACGCATCGTGCACAGATCAGAGGACACCTACAACCCAAATCTCGCGACCGGCAAGGTCGAACTTGTGGCCGAAGACGTCCGGGTGCTGAACGTCGCGCTGAACCCTCCCTTCCAGCTCGACGAGGAGGACAGCGCGTCGGTCGGTGAAGACACCCGGCTGAAGTACCGCTATCTCGACCTTCGCCGCCCGCAAATGCAGCGCAACGTCCAGCTCCGACATGCGATCACCGCCGCCGTCCGGACATCGCTGAGCGATCAGGGCTTCCTCGAAATCGAGACGCCCTTCATGACCCGCTCGACGCCCGAGGGCGCACGGGACTTCCTAGTGCCGAGCCGCATTCAGCCCGGCACGATGTACGCCCTTCCGCAGTCCCCACAGATCTTCAAGCAACTGCTGATGGTGGCGGGCTACGACCGATACTTCCAGGTCGTGCGCTGCTTTCGGGATGAGGATCTGCGGGCGGACCGCCAGCCGGAATTCACTCAGATCGACCTGGAGATGTCCTTCGCGCGGGAAGACAGCGTCCTTGAGGTCGTCGAGCGCCTGATCCACAGGGTGTGCAAAGCGGCGGGCGTTGCCCCGCCTTCGCTGCCGCTTCCGCGCATGAGCTACGGGAAGGCCCTGCAGCGCTACGGCTCGGACAAGCCGGACTTGCGCCTTCCCCCGATGGCGGTGGTGACAGACCTGATCGCTCCGGGCGATCTGCCGCTCGGCGGACCGCTCGTCGCGATCCGCATGCCCCGAGTGGGGCACCTCACGCGACGAGAGCGCGAGCAGTTCCGCGCTCCGGCGGCCGAACTTGGCCTGCGGATCTTCGACGACTTCCGGGGGCTCTCCCGAAAGCTGCCCGAGGAGATGGCAGCCGTGAGGGAGCGATTGGACGCCGAAGACGGCGACTTTGTCGTGCTGGTCACGGGGCTGGCCGTCCCGTCTGGGCCGCGGCCGGACCAGACCGTTCTCGAGTCGGCTGGGACGATCAGCAGGCGAATCGCGCACGGCTTTGCCGATCGGCACGGCCTGCTCGATGAGAACGATCTGCGATTCCTCTGGGTGACGGACTTTCCGATGTTCGAGTGGGATTCCGATCAAGCGTCCTGGAGCCCGGCGCACCATCCTTTCACTTCGCCGCACGCGGACGACGTCGGCAAGCTCGTAACGGACCCTGGAGCGTGCCGTTCGAAGGCCTATGACCTAGTTCTCAACGGAGTGGAGCTCGGCTCGGGCTCGATACGAATCCACCGGCAAGACATCCAGTCGAGCGTCTTCGAGGCAATCGGCTTCACGCCCGAGGAGGCCCGCCACCGGTTCGGCTTCTTTCTGGAGGCACTGCAGTACGGCACGCCGCCCCACGGCGGAATCGCTCTCGGTCTGGACAGGCTGATCATGCTGCTCGCGGCGGAGACAACAATTCGCGACGTAATTCCCTTCCCCAAGACTGCCCGCGGCACTGACCTGATGTGCCAAGCCCCCAACACCGTGCCTGCACGCAACCTCACCGAGCTGGGCATCGCCCTGCGGGTCAGCCCACGGCCTGCAAAGGCGTAGCGGCCGGACAGAGCCTAGAGATGAACCGCGTCCTGGTGATCGGCGGAACTCTCTTCATCGGCCGAGCCTTGGTGCGCCGCCTGCTCGATCGAGGTGACGACGTCACCATCCTGCACCGCGGATCGCGAAATCCGTTCAAGCGCGAGACGAGGGAAATCCGCTGCGACCGCAATGACACTCAGGCGCTGGCAAACGTTCTCCGCCAAGGCTTCGACATAGTGTTCGACAACGTCTACGACTGGGAAAGAGGAACTACAGGGCAGCAGGTCGCCGGCGCGGCGGCCGCCGGGACGCCGAGCCGTACCCGGTACGTGTTCATGTCCAGCTGCGCCGCCTACGGCTCCGGCCTTGATCGGCGCGAAAGCTCGCCGCTAGCCGGGCCGGACTACCCGGAAGAGTACTGCCGCAATAAGGCGGATTCGGAGCGCGCCTTGTTTGAGCTGCACTCGTCGACGGGCCTCGAGGCAACGACCCTGCGCCCGCCCTTCGTCTACGGGCCACACAATCCGTTCTACAGAGAAGCGTTCTTCTGGGACCGATTGGTGAAGGGCCGGCCGATCCTCATTCCGGGAGATGGCAGCCGCCTGATGCAGCTGGTGCACGTTTGGGACTTGGCGGATTGCGCACTGCGCGCAGCAGCCAGTCCGGCATCTCCAGGACGGGCGTACAACGTCGCACACTCGAACGCCGTCCGCCAGGACGACCTGGTGATGGCGCTGGGGCGGGCCGCCGGGATCGAGCCCGACTTGCGCTACGTTCCCAGAGCGGCCATCGAGCGCATGGGTGGCAGTGTCTTCTCCCCTCCCTTCTACTTCGGCCAGTACTTCGACATGCCGCCCATCACTCTGAAAACGTCAAGGGCCCGGCGTGAGCTCAGCTTCGAGCCGAGGACGCTGGCGGCGGGACTGCGGAACGCCTGGCAGTGGTACAAGAGCACGAATCGTCGGACTCGGCGGAAGCCCGACTTCTCGTTCGATGACGCCGTGCTCGAGGCGATCGGCTAGGACTGGAGCCGACAAGGCTGAAGTTCCCCACGACGCCGGAAGTGCGACATGGGCCGCGTTCGAGCCGACTGCTCTAACGGCGCTGGAGGCGCGGACGGCAGTCCCTCTGGCGACGCCGGGTCTATTTCGAAAGGTTCTCGAAGAGGTACACGCCACCCTTACCGCCGACCACGATGTCGAGGTCGCCATCGTCGTCGATGTCGACGACCGGGATCTGCATGCCTCCGCCCACTCGGCCACCGTAGTGGACTATGTGCCGCACCCATTCCCAGCGGGGCCCCGTGTCCACGTACTCGTACCAGTAGAGCCCGAGCGGCTCGCGCCCGCCATCGTCCTTGCCGTTGTGCGCAAAGAGCCGCTTGCCTGTAATGAGCTCGGGCCGGCCGTCGCCCGTGAGGTCCGCAAGCGTCGAAGCATGCGGCTGGGACCAAGCATCATCGATCGCGTTCCGCTTCCATGTGCGAGAGCCGTCGGAACCTCGCATCTGCTTGAGCCAGAAGATGCCATAGCTGTGGGCGTGCGTCGTCACGATATCGTTCAGTCCGTCTCCGTCAACATCCAAGACATGCAGAAAACCGATGTGCTGGTCGAGGTTGAACTCCGCGTGCATCTTCCACGGAGTCTGGCGCGGATCGGCCGGGGCCTCGAGCCATCCCTTCGGCGTCAGCACGTCGACGCGACCGTCTCCGTTGACATCCCCTGCCCCGATCCCGTGGCCGTCGGCCGCTGCCTGAACGACGTGCCCAGTCCAGGCCGACCCGTCTCCGACAGGCTCGAACCAAGCTGTCGTTGAAGCCGACCTTCCCCCGAACTGCGGCAGCACTTCCCTCGCCTCGCCATCCCCATCCAGGTCGACCAGTAGGGCGAATTCAACGGACGCTCCGGTGTGGACGCGAGATTCGGGCCAGTCCCCTTGAGCCCAGCCCGGGTTGCGCCACCAAGCGATCTTCTGCTCGACCCAAGCCACGCTGACGACATCGACGTGCCCGTCGCGGTCGACATCGAACGGCAGGTCGCTAAAGTTGTCGATGTAGTTGTTCCAGAATCGGATGGAGCGGAACTTCCGTCGCTGAAAGTCCGGGCCGCGGAACCAGTTCTCGCCGGAGACGATGTCCAGAATGCCGTCGCCATTAAGGTCGACCACGGCGCAGGTCTCGCTGCGCCCTAAGTCGATTACGTGCTTCTGGAAGGGAATCTCCTCAGACGGTCCGCCACCGAAGCAGGGACTTGCCGCAATCGCGCAAAAAAAGGCCAGCGGCCAGCGGGCTCGCAACATGGCGCCCATCATCCCACAAGGAAGCCGGCCAGCGGGCCTCGCCCGACGGCGGCCGAGCGTCACGCCAACAGGTACGGCGTGACGAACTCAAGCGTCCTGCGGAGTTCGTCCATCGCGTGGCGGTCAAGCGGCCGTGCGTCGGGATTGCGGACGTTCCAGTTCGGGAAGACTCCCCTCAAGTGCAGCACGTAGGAAAGGGCTGGCAGGCCATGGGCGCTGGCGCGTGTGATCAGCAGCAGCGCTTTGGAGAACATGTCGATCGCCTCCGAACGATGGCCGGCGTGCCACAGGTCCCAAGTGCGCACATACAGGTCCGGCCACGATGCGGCAGGCATCGATCCCGATGACCCTCGGGCCATCTCTTCGATCAGAGTCCGCCCGTGGCCGCCCGTGAAGGCAACAGGCCTGTCCGTCTCAGACAGGTCGCTGAATTGCGTCAGGCGGGTCAGCGTGTGACCAGCCTCGTCCTTGACGTACTGCATTTCCGGAATGTCGCGCACCATTCGGGCGACGAAGTCAATGTCCATGTTGCCGATGGCCTGCATGAACATGGGCAGGCCCGCGGCTTTCGCCACGGCCCCGTAGTACTCCGCGACGGCATCCAAGTCGAACTCCGTCTGCCTACCTCGCCTCGGGGGCAAGGCGATGACCGCGTCCGGCTGCAGGGACTTGGCGTGGCTCGCATAGCGCACGGCCGTCTCAGTGTCCTCGGCCTGCACACCGATCACGACCTTGGGGCGCAATCCGGCCGCGGCATCCACGATCACCTCTGCGCCGCGGATGCGCTCCTCGAAAGTCAGCAGGGCATACTCGCTGGCCAGCTGCGGCCAAACGATGCCGTGGACGCCGGTTCGGTCCAGGTAGCGGACTTCCTCTGCCAGCGTGTCGAAGTCGACCTCTCCTCCCGACTTGTAAGGGGTCGCAACGATCGGGAAGATCCCCCGCATGGCCGGGCTGGTCTGCCCGAGCATGCGTGTCCCCCACACACCTCCAAGCAGGCCAAGTATCTGGCGCCGAGTTGGCTCGGGTCTAAAGGGCGCTGCTTCCCGCATGTTCATGTACCATCCTCTCGGTGAGCTCCGTCCCGAAACCGGGCCTATCGGTCGGGAAGTAGTGGCCATCCTTGTACGGCGATGACATGGCGAGCATCAGATCGGTAGCGTCATCGCCCGTGCCGAAGCTCTCGGCTAGCGGGGCGTCAGCTGTCAGCACAATCGGCATGCCGAATAGACTGCTGCCCCGGTGCGGAATGATCGGCAGGCCGCGCTCAGCGCCCATCATCGCGATCTTTCGAACAGCAGTCACGCCTCCGCACCAGCTGATGTCGGGCTGGAGGATTTCCGTGCCGTTGTGGTGCAGGAGCATCTTGTAGCCGTATTGCGTGTACTCGTGCTCGCCGCTGACGATCAGCGTGCTGTCAACCTCGTCCACAAGCCGCTGGTAGCCGAGGATATTGTCAGGCGAGAGGGGCTCCTCGATGAAGTACAGCCCGACTGGCTCGAGGCGCTTAGCCATCTCCAGCGTGTACCCGACATCATCCCAGCGGCAGCCGCAGTCGATCATCAGCCCGCGATCCGGGCCGATCGCTTGTCGCACGGTCGCGAGACTGCGCTCTGTGCGGTCCATCCCGGCCCGGCCGGCCTGCACGCCGTCACGGACGGGCACCTTGAAGTGCTCGAATCCGAGGTCCAGGCCAACCGTCGGATCGGCGTTGGTGATGTAGCCCGGAACGCTGGCCTGCGTCGGGCCGCCTAGCAACCTATAGACCGGGGTCTCGGCGTGCTTGCCGACGATGTCCCACAGCGCATTGTCGACTCCGCTGAGCGCCATGACGAATATGCCCCGGCGACCGTAATAGATGCCGGAAGTGTACATCTGGTCCCAGAGCAGCTCGACATTGCGCGGGTCGCTGCCCACCAAGAGGTGGCGCAGGTGCCCGTGAATGATCTCCGCGGCCGCCGCCCCACCCGCTCCTAGCCCGAAGCCGGTGATGCCTTGGTCAGTCTTGATGACCACCACGATGGCGCTCGCCAACTGGGAGAAGGGACCGCTGTACCGCCAGCGCGCCGGGTCGTAGGGGCCATCGAACTCGGGCAGGCGACCCTGAGACGAACGGGACCAGAGCCGCACAGGAACGGCCTCCACTGACGTGATCTCGAGGCTGCCGGCGGACTGGGCCCAAGCCGGGCTGCCAGCCGCGGCGGCCCCGGCGAGAGTCGAGAGGAAATGACGGCGCGACGCCATAGCCGCAACAGTCTAGCACCGGACGCCACGGCCCTCGACTGGTGCGCTAGGACAGCCGGCTGCGGACCGGCCTCCGTCAGTCGGCGAAGTAGCCCGGCCTCGCCCGCACTCGTGCTCCGCGCGAGCCCACCTTGATCGACACCCGCCTCCAACTCCCGTCGAACTGCTGATTGGCCGGGTAGTACGCGATCTCGTAGACGCTCCGCAGCTCCTTGGCGAGTTCGGGCAGCACTGGCTCGACGTCCGCCACGGAGCGGGCCGTGAACAGCCTGCCTCCGGTCGCCTTCGTTAGGGCTTCAAGGCGTTTGCGCGCCGTACTGGACCAGCTCCTTCCGAACCGCTCGCCCGAGAGGAGGAACACTGGGTAGATTCGGGTGTCCATCTCACCGGCCGCACGGATCAGCTTTGCCGCACTCAGCCGGGACGGGACGGACTGGCCGCTGATGCGATTGTCTATCCCGTCGCTGATCACCACCAAGGCATTCCGCTCTCCCGCACGCTCAGCGAGCTGGTCCTCGAACGCGATCATCACAACGTCCCAAATTGGCGATCCGCCGATTGGCTGGGGCAGTCGCATCAGCCGCCTCACGAGCAGGTCCCGGTCCGACGTCAGCGGCACCAGCCGGTGAAACATGCTGCCGGCCATCGCGTACAGCGCGACGCGGTCGTTCGCTCCGGCCAACTCGACCAAGCGCAGCGTGGCGCCCCGCATGTGCTCCAGATCGACCGAGGTGCTGCCGCTCAGGTCCAGCAGGACGGCCAGATTGAACGGGGAGTCCTCGGGGTCGACGACTTGAATGTCCTGTCGCGCACCGTCTTCCTCTACAACGAAGTCTTCGTGACTGAGGCCGATCATTGGACGCCCACCGGCGTCGCTCACCGCTACGGTCATGCTGACCATTCGCACCTCGGAGCTGAAGACAACCGTTCCCGTCGGCGCATTCTCGCTGGCTGACGGGCGCGGCGCCCGCCGGGCCTCGGGCGGCGGGCTGAACGAACGCCCTCGCCGCGAACCGCGAAGCATAAGGGCGTCCGCGATGCGTTCGGCGTCCGTGTGAGGCTTGAGCGGCCAGTCCCGCGGGATCTTCCAGTCCCGGACGCGAAGCTCGCTGGGTGAGTGCAACTGTGCCGTGAGGTGCCCGTAAACGAGGTCGCGAGAGGCCACGTTATTTGTGAGCTTCCAGACTCGCAGGCGAGGGCCGATCTGCTGCGCGCGCAAGGGCATTGCGCGCCCACGTGGCGTGTCGACGACCAGGGGCTGCTTGGTGGACTCCACGCCAATCACCGTGATCTCGAGCGGTACCTCGACTGACAGCGAGCCCCTCGCAGACTGAAGGCTTGCGCGGCGGACCATTCCGGTGACATTGATGTCCCCACGGTCCGTCTTGACGGCAAACGGCAGACCCAGCGGCAGACGAACCTCCACATCCGCGCTAGCGCCTACCGGCGACTGGGCCTCGACCAAGAGGCGCACCGGACTCCTGCTTACGACGATGCCCTCGTTGGAGTGAGGCTCAGTTCCAGCCCACCAAATGCGCAGGCGATTCTCGTCCGCGACTCCCACGGACACGCCGCCGTGAGTGTTTACGATCTCCACCGGCTGCGCAAGCGCGCCAACGGCAACTACAAGCAGCAGGATTGATCGGACCGCCATCATTCGTCGGACTGCCTACATTCTGGCCCAGCGGTCCGAATCCACGCGGTCTGGATACGGTTCAATTGGCTCGCGCGGTCGCACCTGCACAGATCGGGCCCGCCGTCCCCGTGGCCGGCAACGGCGAATCACTCAAGGCCAATCCGCCGCCAGAATGACTGCGCGCCTTCCGCCCAAGCCGTAGACACCTTAGCCCCTAGACTCCTCCGGTCTACCCCAACCCCGTTTCGCAAGCTCTTCGGCAAGCCTAGCTCTGCCGAGTAGGCCAACAGGTTTCTGGGCGAACGGGGGACTCCTTGTGTGACTGTGGCGGGTAATGCGAACGCAGTCTGAGATCCAACGCGACCCTGATACCCTGATCGCCAAGAAAGCCTCGCCACGACCAGCGCACTCTTGGACCGGGAACGTCTCTCCAGCCGCAGTGACCTGGGACGGCGGGTCTGTGAGGTGTTCGACTTCCCCTTACAAAGGACTTGAAGCGCACGCAGGTAATGGCGGGGACGAACGCGCTGGCCAGCAACTGGTGGTCAGTCTACACGTGGCTGATCGATCCGAAGCTCCGTCGGGGCGCGAAGACCAGCCGTTCCACAGTGATGGACGGCGTTGCGAGAGCTTAGCGGTCCAGTTGGCAAACGAGTCTCGTGCTGGCGATCACCCACAGTGTGACCAGCAGGCTGCGGGCATCGTTCGAGGAGATAGCACGCTGCCTTCGGGATGAGCCGAACCGGCCAGAATCCCTGGAAGAAAGCACCCAGTCCGGGCGGCATGGGAGGTCAGGGAGATGGTCGTTGCTGGTCGAATGGGAGGAGCTGAGCGAGAGGATCCATGCCATCGATCGCGAACTGGTGGCGGAAGCGCAACAGTGCGAGACCTGGGGGCGGCGACCGGAAGTGCCGGGCATCGGGACACAGACGGCGACGGCACTGGCGACGACGGTGGGGGACGGGAAGGCCTTCGAGAAGGGGCACGACATAGCTGCTTGGCTCGGACTGACTCGGCGGAGCAATCGACGGGCGGCGGGCAGCGCCTGCGAGGCGTCAGCAAGCGCGGCAACCGCTGCCTGCGGACACTGCTGGTGCATTACGCTCGCTTGAGCCTAGAGACTCTGGCCCAGCGCGCGGACGGGCTGGGGATCTGGCTGCGACGCCTAGTCAAGAGCAAGGACTGAAGCGTGGTGACCGTGGCGCTGGCCGCCCGCCTGGCACGGATCGCCGAGTCACTGCTGACAAGCGGCCAGAGCTTCACAGCCCAGCCGCGACCTCCGCCAGCGGGCCGAGAGGTCGAGAGCAGAGTTTGAATTCGTCTGCCAAGACCAATCGATGGACAATCAGGTCGCACCCGCGTCTCGGAAACCTGTTCCCGGCAATGGCCCTCCGAGATCGAGACAGTTATGAGGGCCGGGGCGCGCGGAGCTCATCATGGCCCGGAACCAGCACGCTTTGACTCCGAGTTCGAGTTCATTGGCGCGGTCCAACGTCCATCGAATCAGGTTGGGTAGACAACTCGGGAGCTAACCACATGCCCGTGCGGGACCGGGACTAGATCCGTCTGCAAGTCGAGGTGCTGGGATCGGCGGACGACGTCTAACTGCCCGCCTCAGTCACTCACAGGACTCCCCGTCCGGTAGCGTTCGAACCACTCCAAGATGTTCGCGACCTTGGCAATCAGGTTGGACGGACTGCTGCTCGCGATGCCGTGATAGGCGTCCTGTATCCGCACCATCTGCGTGGGCACCTTCCGGATCTGCAGCGCTTGGTAGAACTGCTCGGTCTCTCCCATCGGCGTACGCAGGTCCTGTTCCCCGGTGATCAGCATCGTCGGGGTCGTGACGTTGCCGACCAAGGAGAGAGGCGAGCGGGCCCAGTAGTGCTCCAGCATGCCGTCCTCCCAGACCGGTCCGGGGAACCAGTACTGGTAGTAAGTTGCGTACCCGTCCGAGGTGAGCGAAAAGCTGATCCAGTCGATGACGGGCTTCTGTGATACCGCCGCGCGAAAGCGGTCGGTCTTCCCAACGATCCACGCCGTAAGCACTCCGCCGCCGCTGCCGCCAGTGACCATCAGGTTGTCCTCGTCGATGTAGCCTTGGTCGACCATGGCATCCACACCCGACATGAGGTCGTCGTAGTCGTAGCCGGGATAAGCGTGGTGGATCAGGTTGCCGAACTCCTCGCCATAGCTTGTGCTGCCGCGCGGGTTGGCGTAGAAGACGACGTAGCCCGCGGCCGCATAGAACTGGACCTCGGCCGCGAAGCGGGGGCCGTAGTTCGCAAACGGGCCGCCGTGGATCTCGAGAACGAGCGGGTACTTGCGAGCGGGATCGAAGTCCGGAGGCTTGGCGATCCAGCCGTGCACGGGACGGCCGTCGTGCGAAGACTCCCACCAGATCTCTTCGACCGCGGCAAGCTTCTTGTGAGCAAGAAGATCCTCGTTGAGGCCAGTAATCCGGCGCGGTTCGGTCTCCACCCGGCCGATGGCTACATCAGCGGGGCGCGTCGGCGAATTAGCAGTGAAGGCAAAGCTCCCGTCACGGGCCACGGTGTACGAGCCGCCACTATAGGGCCGCCCCAGATCGACGCCGCCCACGTCCGCGGCAAGGTCGGTGACATCACCTTCGAGGGTGATGTTCGCGACCCTAGTCGTGCCCTGGTCGTCGTACTGGATGAAGAGAGAACGACCATCCGCGGCCCAGTTGAGGTTGCCCACGCCACGGTCGAGGTCGCCGACGCGGCGGACGCCGCCACCGTCCCGGTCCATGACGTACAGGCGGGAGATTTGGTAGCCCTGATGGCGATCGTCGAAGCCCGTATATGCGATCCGGGAACCGTCGGGCGATACGGCCGGGCCCGCGTCGGGGCCAAAGCGGTTCGTAAGCTTGCGAAGTCTCTTCGTCTCGACGGATATCTCGAAGACTTCGCTGTTGCGGACATCGAAGTCAGGTTTGTCTCGGTTGGCACTGAAGACGATCGAGCGGGAGTCGGGTGACCAAGACAGTCCGCCGGCGTGGTCGTACGAACCGCTCGTCAGCTGGCGCGGGGTACCCCCATCCGCGGGAAGAACGAAGATGTGCGTGTGTCCGTCCGGGAGATATCCGCGTCCGTCCGCCCGGTAGCGGAGCTTCGAGATCACCCGTGTCGGCGTCGTCCACTCGGCTCCCTCGGGCTTGGACGGCATCTTCGCAAAGTCGGGAGCCTGTTCCGGCACGAACATCGTCATCGCGATCCAGCGTCCGTCGGGCGACCAAGCGATGTTATCGGGGGACTCGGTCACGTTGGTGAGTTCCGCCGTCTGGCCAGTGTCCATCCAGCGCACAAACAGCTGTTTCGTGCCACCATCCGAGCCCACGTACAAAAGGCGGTTGCCGTCGGGAGACCATCGTGGTGAGCTCACCGCACCACTTCCGTCCGTAATCGCGCGGTGAGTCGAGCCGTCCGCGTCGACCACCCAAAGTGCGGAGCGCCCGCTGTCCGTCATGATGTCGAAGCCGCGCCGGACATACACGACGCGGTTGCCGTCGGGTGATATGCGGGGATCATCGGCAACTTCCAATTCGAAGACATCCAAGTACTGGAGTCTGTCGGCGTCGGCCGCTTCTTCGTTGACCTGCGCGGCCAGCGGCCCAAACCCGAGAACGAGAATGAAAGCGAACAGCGATGGGTGTCTCTTTGTCATTCCACTTGGCCCTGCCGCGGGGTTCTCCTGTAGCTGCCGTGCGTGACCCGCACTAGGTCGGACTGCAAACTGGGCCGGCCAGCCGGGCTGACCAGTCCCGGCGCCGATTCGGCCATTCCCGTGCTTGGCGGCATGAGGTTCGAGGCCGGTAGAAAATCGCCTAGCATCGTATCAGAGTCCAATCGCGGGTGGAAGACGAGATCCGCGGCGCGATGCTCCCAATCCAGTGCACGACCGACAACAAGGGGATTCCTCAAACCCTCGTGTGGTCCGAGGGCTCTGCCGATTACATCGGACGCGTGAATCGGCACCGGAAAGAGGTCGCTCTGATGAAGGTTCTGTTCGTGGTCGCGCCCACAACCAACACGCCTTGGGGCGCCCCGGCAGCTGACCGCATGCGCCTGGCGATTGGCAAAGCGACGTAGTCGGGCTTCAAGTTCCCCCGACGTGTTTGTGGCGGTGCTTGGACAGGCATGCATGACTCGTCCGCGTGGGAGCGGCTCCCAGATCGCTTGGCATCGGCGTATCGCGAGTGACCGTGTTTGAAGCGGTCGCCGATCTGGTATCGTGTTGCGCACATCCATGGGACTTGGGGAACCGCAAGCACGCATGGGAATCGGAGCTATCGTCGCCTTCCTGCTCTCAGCTGTCCTGCCCGTAGCGGCAGCCTCCGGGACCGAGTGCTCGGATCGCCGCATCTCGGCCAAGGCCATATCTAATACGGACGACATTCAGGCGTTCGTGGAGTGCGCGGCCGAGTACGTGCGCGTGCATGGAACCGAGGAAGCCCATCGGGCCTTTGTTGAAGATGAGCGCTGGTACTACGGCCCCATCTACATCTTCGTCACCGGAGTGGGCGAAACCGGCAACGACACGATCACCTACGTGTTCCCGCCCCAGCGACATATCGAGGGGAATTTCCGCGGACCTGTGGTCGACACGTTCGGCACCGACTACTATGCCGAGGCGCATCGGATTCTCTCCGTCGTGGATGCGGGGTGGATCTACTATGCCTTCACCAACTTCACGACCGGCCGCGATGAGCCAAAGCGCTCCTACCTAGTCGAGATCGACTGGAACGGCGAGCGAGCCGTCGTTGGTGCTGGCTACTACGCGAACGACCTTCCGGGCACGTGCGAGCCTGAGAGGGTCAATGCCGGTCAGCTCTCGGCCGCGCCCACGGACAAGACCCTGCAGGAGTTTGTTCGCTGCGCTGCGCTGATGGTCGAGGCGAAGGGTTACTTCGCGAAGCACGAACTGCAGGACGATCCGCGATGGCGGGACGGCTCCAGCTATGTCTACGTCATGGACATGATGGGCAACCAGCTCATGACGTCTAACCGGCTTAGCATCGGGGGCAGGATTCGGCACGAGTGGGGCGAAAGCGGGAGGGTCCTAGATCGATTCGGCGGTCGCGATGTGCTCTGGATCGCAGACTCCTTCGGTGAATCGTACATCTACTACAACCACGTCAATCCTGTCACCTTGCGTCAGGAGAGGAAGGTCGGCATGCTCAAGCGGGTCGTGTCCCAGGGCGTGCCAGTGTTGGTGGGCTCTGGATACTACCCATCCCTTGGCCCGGCGGCGCAAGAGCCCCGATGCGAAGACGACTACATCGCGGCCCGTGCGGTTCGAACGCGGCGGGATCTCCGGGCTCTGGTTAATTGCGCGGCGGAGTACATCTCGGAGCGAGGGCCGGAAGAGGCCTATCGGTCATTCCACGAGGATCCCCGCTGGGACGACGAGAACTCCTATGTCTTCGTCCGGCTTCTGGAACGGGAGGCAGTACGGTCGCAGTTGGTCGCGTACCCTCCCGACGCGACCCGGGAGGCCATTCCCGGGCAAGCGCTCCACGACATTCCGCCAAGCGTGGACGCCGATCGTCTGCGCGAGCTTCACCGCGTCACGAAGGACTTCGACTCGGGTTGGGTCCACTACTACTTCACCAACTGGGAGACCGGGACGCTCGAGCCGAAGACAACTTACCTTGTGGAGATCGACTGGCACGGACAGGCCGCCGTGGTGGCTGCTGGAATCATCGAGCCAGATCTCCCCGGCACGTGTCATGAAGCGCAGGTCAATGCCGCCACACTCGACGCGAATCAGACCCCGTCCAACCTCAGGGCCTTCGTTCGCTGCGCTGCCTTCGAGGTCGAGGAGTGGGGACACTTTGCCGCACCGATACTCTCTCGCGGCTCCCGGTGGCAGAGCCCGGGGAGCCACGTGGTCGCAATCGACGTCGCTTCGAACGATGTCCTATTCAGCGGTGTGGAGTACTCCATCCCGTTTGCGAGCTTCCTCCAGCAGGCTTTCGGTCCCAGGGATGTTGTCCGCATGGTGGACGTCTTTGGTGAAGCGTACTGGTACTACATGCTCCCGGGCGCGGCCCCGGAGATTGCCTTCGTGAAGCGTGTCCTCGTCCAAGGTCAGCCTGTCCTCGTCGGCTCTTCCTACCAGCTTCCGGTGGGGCCCCCCATTCCTTGACGCCCTCCTGGCCCGCCACCAGATGGAGGGCCCGGTCCGTGAATCTGCCTAGCCACTTCTGGCGACCTAGCTGGAGATCGGCAAGGGGCTGGCCAGAGTCAGCCAAGGGAGTCCCTAGGCGACCACCGATCTCACCAACTGTCGAAGTAGACAGCCACATGCGAGCACGTTGTCCATTGCACGTGTGAGGTCATGATCCACAGATCACATGTGTGGCTCGTGTGGGTAAGGAAGTAATCGAACGTACGGCAAGGCAGAACGTGCTCAGCACCGGAGCGGCACAACGGTGCCGCCTACTGTTGAACAAGCGGCCGATGGCCTCCCGCTGCTGCTGGCTGAGCAGGGCGGCACAGTGCGACTAGGCCGTCACCGTCGCGGTAGCCGGCCATGTGCGCACTCGTGGTCAAGCGCAGCAGGCTGGCCAGCGGATAGCGGCGGTGGGGGGCTCCCCGTCGGGCTGGCTCAAGCGGGCCAAGGCGTACACCAGCACTTGCTCGGGCTCGCCAGTTCTCGGCGCGGTAGCACGTGCCCTTGTGGAGCGCCCGATCCACGAGTGTTTTCGCGAGCAGCGCCGGATACCCATGTTCGCCCAAGATGTCGGCCGACAAGCGGCACAGGCTCAGGTCCAAGACCCTCGACTCTAGGTTCTTCCGCCCTGCAGCGCCGGGCAGAATGACGAACCGAACGTTCTGGGCGGTCAGATCCAAGCGGCGCAGCTTCTGCTGCAGCGACCAGTCGATCCAGCGGTCGCGCTCGCGCTCGCGCAGAGCTCCCGGTTGCCATCCCAGCAGCGCCAGCCAAGTCCCGCCTAGGGTTAGCACTTAGATCCGCGCAGATCAAAGTGCGCGTTCTGAACGGTTGCTGCCATCTGCAGGCCACCGACCAAGGCCCACTATGGGGGATCTGCCGAAAATGTTCACCCCTCCACCTGAAAGCACTGACATCCACTCCCGCAGCGGTGTGCGCTTCGGTAACCGGAGGACCAATGACCCAGATCTCAACCGTCCGACCGCCCGACGTCTCGATGTCACGTGCGTGCCGCGACCAATCGGTACGCTCGTCCGATACTACCCCTAATGGAACGGTTACGAAGGCGATGCTGACGCGGGGTGGCACCGGATGCATCAGGGAGTGCCGGATGAACTCCTCCGCTCTGAGCTGAAGGACCCTCTGGCGACCGTCGTGCCACTAGTCCAGCTACTGAAATCGGATCTTGCCATCGTCAATCGACAGCAATCGCCGCCGGGTGTGCGCCTTGACTGCCGATCTCCACCGATCCCTGACGGTGGCCGATCGCGGCCCGGAATCAGCCCCGAGGACGAAGTCGGCGCCACAGCCGAACCTGCGTCGATCGTGGGGCACCTGAGGCCGCAGCCCCAATCCTAGCCCGCGCCGAGGCGACACTGCGGAGGCCAACGCTGATTTGGGGACGACCTCGGCACGACGCTCGAGCACACTCTGAAGCCCATCGCGCTTTGTGATCGTGGCGTAAGCCGCAAGCTACATTGAAGCGAGCCCGGGATGGCAGCCGAGACACACAACGTCATCG
The DNA here is from genome assembly GCA_965203925.1 of Bryobacterales bacterium. Taxonomy (GTDB): domain Bacteria; phylum Acidobacteriota; class Terriglobia; order Bryobacterales; family UBA6623; genus VXMF01. The sequence goes on along the minus strand of OZ241924.1, from coordinate 4,385,637 downwards.
TCGGAACGAGCGGTCACATCGACCATGGCAAGACCTCACTCGTGCGCGCGCTCACCGGAACGGACACGGATCGGTGGGAAGAAGAAAAGCGGCGCGGCATCACGATCGACCTAGGATTCGCGAGCTTGCGGCCCGAGCCTGGCCTGCGGATAGGGTTCGTGGACGTGCCGGGCCACGAGCGGTTTGTCAAGAACATGCTCGCCGGCGCGGGGGGTATCGACGTTGTGATTCTCGTGGTGGCGGCAGATGAGTCGGTCATGCCCCAGACTCGCGAGCACTTCGAGATCTGCCGCCTTCTCGGTGTAAAGCTCGGTCTGATCGTCTTGACCAAGGTGGATCTCGTCGATTGGGAAATCCTTGAGCTCGTGAAGCTCGAGGTCGAGGAATTCGTGGAGGGTTCATTCTTGGCGAACGCGCCGATGCTTCCCGTCAGCAGCGCGACTGGCGAGGGGCTCGCGGAACTGAAAGCGGCCTTGGTCAAAGTCGCGAGGCGAGTGGCACCGCACTCCTCCGAAGGTCTGCTGCGGCTTCCGATCGATCGGTCATTCACCATGCGAGGTTTCGGAACTGTCGTCACGGGCACCCTCGCCAGCGGACGGCTTAGCGTGGACGACGTAGTGGAGATCCTGCCAGGGAACCGTACCGCCCGCATCCGCAAGCTGCAAGTGCACGACGAGTCCGTGCAAGAGGCGACGGCGGGACAGCGCACTGCGGCGAACCTCGGGGGCATCGCCAAGGCCGAGATTCAGCGGGGGATGTGCATCGCATCTCCGGGCGCACTCGCTCCGACTGAGCAGTTCGATGCCCACATCGAGCTGCTCGGGAGTGCAAGACCACTCAAGCACACAGCGCCGGTGCACGTGCACTTGGGAACGGCGGAAACGACAGCGCGCGTCTACCTACTGAATGCGTCCGGCCGGCGAGCAGCGCTAGCTCCGGGAGAGTCCGGCTACGTCCAGATCCGGCTAGCCAACCCACTAACGGCGGTCCATCGCGACCGATTTATCCTCCGGCAGTTCTCCCCACTTGTCACTATCGCGGGCGGAACGGTTCTCGACGCGCACTCGAAGCGCCACCGCAAGGATGACGGGACGCTGCAGATCCTGGATTCGATGCGCACGGGAAGCGAGGAAGAGGTCCTGCTGGCCCTTTGCGAGTCTAGGCCATTCGGGATCGGCGGCAAGGACCTGACGGCCCTCACCGGACGGCGCGAATTGGAGTGTGCGCGCATAGCCCGGGCGAGCCACAATCTCTGCGTCGCACGGCGGTCGCCTGTCTGGATCTGCTCAGAGCAGCGGATCCGGCAGTCAGAGGGCAGGACCACGGCAGCCGTGGAGCGGTACCACCAACGAAACCCGCTGGAGCCCGGTGTGCCTGCCGAGGAGCTTCGCAGCGGCGAGTTCAGCGGCGCGCCGCCATTCTTTGCAGAACTGATCCTGGGCCGACTAGAGGCTGCCGGCACGCTCACGACCGACGGCGAACTGGTGCGCGCCGCGAACCACACTATCCGGCTGGACCGCGACGAGGCCGAGGCTCGCAAGAGGCTGATCGAGGCGTTCGAGGAAGCAGGCTTGCACGTCCCGACCCTGAAGGAGTTCCTGCCAACGCTCCCGACGGATGCCCGCCGAACGGAGAGGATTCTGGCCGCGCTGTTGCGAGAAGGCGTGCTGGTGAGGGTGAGTTCCGAGTTCGTGTTTCACAGCACTGCAATTGAAGGCCTTCGGAGCCGGCTGGTGCCCATGAAGGGTGCAATGATCAATGTGCCAAAGTTCAAGAGGCTGGCAGGAGTCAGCCGAAAATACGCAATTCCGCTGCTGGAGTACTTCGACAGGGTCAAGGTGACGCTGCGAATCGGGAACGTCCGGCGCGTCCTCTAAGGTCGCGTTCTGGCAGCCTCGGCGCGGTCAGTCGGGCTGCTACGATTGCGGCGGAGGGCACGACGAAGGGCGAGCGAATGGCCGGACTCGTTTGCAGCTGGGGCGGCGGCACTGTCGGCGAACAGTCGGGACAATCCTGGAGCCACCTCTCAGCCGGGCCTCAGGCCCGCTTGGCGATCCTCAAGAGTCATCGAAGGGTCGCCATGGTCGGCGTCTCGGCCAATCCCCTGCGCCCGAGCCACTTCGTAGCCGTATACCTCTCCAACCGCGGGTACGACATCATCCCTGTGAATCCCGGCGCTCGGACGATCTTGGACCGTGAGTGCTTCCCCTCGCTGACATCGATACCTGGAGAGGTTGACGTGGTGGACATATTCAGGCCGGCCGAGCATGTCCCTGCGATCGTTGACGAAGCGATCGCCATTCGGGCCAAGGTTGTGTGGATGCAGTTCGGAATAGTGCACGAGCGGGCGGCGCAGCGAGCTCTGGACGCTGGGCTCGAAGTGGTCATGGACCAGTGCATGAAGGTCGAGCACGCGCGCTTCTTCGGCGGCCTGTCGGCCTTGGGACTCAATGGAGGCGTAGTCTCGGCCCGGGGCTGGACACCGGCCGCGGGCCGCCATCACGACCGATGAGCCCCGCAGGACGTCCGCACTGCTGCCCGGAGAACCGTCCGTCTCATCCCGCGCACCGGGCGCGTGCGCTCTGGGATAATGGCAGGCTCGCGACCGGGAGGCAACACGCATGAAGTTCGGAGTCAACACACTGATCTGGTCGGGATCCTTCGAGCCTGACAAGTATCCGTTCGACGCACTGAAGGAAGTCGGGGTGGACGGAATCGAGATCCCGGTCTTTGTGCCGTCGGACCTCGACACCACCGCAGTTCGACGGACCTGCGAAGCGCACGCCATGAATGTGCACTTCTGCTCGATCAATCCCGAGGGCATAAACCCGATTAGTCCCGATCCCGCAGTACGCAAGAGAACGCTCGAGCACTGGAAGAACGTAATCCGCACCGCCGCTGATGCCGGTGCCGACCAGATCGCGGGCCCGACTCACTCGCCGGTCGGCTACCTTCCCGGGCATCGCCGCACAGAGGACGAATGGAAGTGGTGCGTCGAGATGCACCAGATGCTCGGCGACGACCTCGAGGATGCGGGCGTCACCATGGCCGTCGAGCCCCTGAACCGCTTCGAGACCTACTTCCTGAACACTGCCCTAGATGCGTACCGGTTTGTCGACGAGGTCGGCTGCGATCGGATCGGGATCCTGCTGGACACCTTTCACCAGAACATCGAGGACAAGGATGTCGCCGAGGCCTACACGACGTGCGGGAAGCACCTGATGCACGTGCACACCTGCGAGAACGACCGCGGCACGCCCGGCTCCGGACACGTCGACTGGGCCGGCGTGATGGCCGCGATCAAGGGCATCGGCTACGACCGTTGGCTGACGATCGAGTCCTTCAACTCGCACATTCCTGAGCTCTCGGCCGCGACTGCGATTTGGCGGGACTTGGCCGACTCGATGGACGACATTGCCCTAGACGGCACGCGATTCCTTCGCGACCAATGGAGCAAGGCCTGAGAGCGGCCTGATGGCGCCGGCGACCGCTTCGCCGGACAATCTGCCGACGCCCGGGTGAGGCATGGCCCGGCAACAGCCGAGAGTATCCCAGCCTCTGGGCCTCACGTCGGTCGTGGCGTGCGTGCTAATCACGATTATCCGCGGCCTCAACCCGGTCGCGATGAAGGTCGTGCTGCTCTCGATGCCCCCACTGATTGGGGCGTTTTGGCGAATATCGTTTGCGACCATTGGGGTAGCCTGCTATGCGGCCCTGAGGGGAATCCGCCTTCGGCCCCAGCGCCGAGAGATTCTGCCTCTGACCGTCCTAGCGGTGATCTTCGGCGTACAGATCGCTGCCAACCAGTTCGGGGCCGACTACACTTCGCCGGTCCTACTAGCCATCCTATTCAACACATATCCGATCACTACGAGCTTGATCTCTTCGTTCACTGTCGCGGCCGACCGGCTCACACTGCGACGCGTGGTCGGCCTGGCGGTCGCCTTCGCCGGCGTGGCCTGGATACTCGCCGCCCGCACTGAGAGCCGGCTGGCCCCGAATCCCGTCCTAGGCAACTCGCTCGTACTGACGGCCGCGACCCTCCTGTCGGTCCGCATGGTCTACACCCGGCAGCTGTCCCTGAAGGTCGAGTACGTGAGGGCCGTCTTCTGGACGCTGCTCGGCGCCCTCCCGATCTTCCTAGTGGGATGGCTGCTAATCCCGGATCCAATGCAGCGAACTGAGCAGGACTGGATGACCTGGGCTGCCCTGCTCTTCCAGGGCCTGGTAATCGGGTTCGCGGCCCAGCTGGCTTGGGTGTACCTAATCCGACGCCACACGCCGAGTAGTGTGATCGCGTTCTCTTTCATCACCCCCATCAGCGGTGTGGTCTTGAGCTCGGCCTACTTCGGGGAGTCTGTGCCAGTCCGCCTAGTCGCCGGCTTGGCGGCAGTTCTGACCGGCATCGCGCTTGCCGCCCGCCATTCCAAGCCTGATCCTCGCGTGTCGGCTAACGTCAGTGCGGCCCTTGCAAGACGCAGGTGAAGACTGAGCCGAGCGCACCGGGTAGGTGATCCTAGATACTGCGGATTGGAGGCGCGATTGGGCCGTAGAGGCGGCGCCTGAGGTGGCCGCGTTAGCGATTCGTCGCGTGCCTGACTCAGGCTGTCAGTAGCCAGATGGGCGGCTTCAGCCCTCAACCTTTGAGAAGTCGCTCTTAGGTGTCTGAGGATGGCCTACCAGTGCTGGGCTCCCCCTAACCACATGCCAACCGATGTGCCTCGACCGCATCCGAGTCACAGGCCCAAGGGCGTACGGTTGGGAGAGGAATCGTCGGGGAACGACCGCGCACCTCCAAGCTGCCAAGCGAGACAGACTCCCGTGCCACTCAGTGACTGGGCAGCCGACGGGCACGCGTCTAGGTGATGGATTCGCTCGCCGATCGGGTCAACAAACAGGGCCGCGGGCGGATAGCGCAACCGAGAGGTGCAGCGGGCCTACACCAACTCTGACAGATACCGACCGACTACTGTCAGCCCCAGCGGTCAGCGAAAACCGTATGTCTGGCCCAGATCAACCTTGAGTTCTGGGACGTTCACCCTAGGGCACTGACACCCCATTCGAGGGCGGCTGCCTTGAGGAGCCTCCGGCGCGACGTCCGGGTGCCGCTCACTGGACCATCCAAGGTGCACACGTGGTCGCAGGACGGAGCGTGCGAACCATCATACTCGCGGACTGTGGGCGGCGGATTGCTTGAAGGGGCGTGATGACCGCCGCACTTCGAACCGCAGTCGGCATCCGCCACTCGGGTCGATTTGCTCGCTCGATGTGGTCTGTGTCCAACGGCGTGATCGAAGATTCCGGAAGCGTTCCAGTCGATCTCCAACGGGGCGCTATGTCATTCTGAAACTGAGAATGTACGACGCGATCGTCATCGGAGTCGGGGGGATGGGAAGCGCGACGCTATTCCATCTCGCGCGTGGCGGCGCCAGCGTACTGGGACTGGAACAGTTCGGCATCCCTCACCCTTTCGGCTCGTCCCACGGATCGACTCGGATTTTTCGATTGGCCTACGACAAGGGCTCCGAGTATGTCCCGTTGCTGCGCATCGCCTATCAGTACTGGCGGGAATTGGAGGAGGTGACAGGCAGGATCGTCCTGCACACTACTGGAGGGCTCGATATTGGTCCGGAGGGGTCATGGATAGTCCAGGGTTCCGCCAAGTCGTGCGACCTTCACGGAATCGATTACGAAAGGCTTGGTAGGAAGGAAATCGGCAGGAGGTTTCCCGGTTACCGGCTGCCCGCGGGCATGCGCGCGATCTATCAGCCCCGCAGCGGCTACCTCTTGTCGGAGGTTGCGATCGAGGCTCACGCGGCGGCTGCACGTTCGTGGGGTGCCGAAATCCGGACGTACATCCGGGTGTCAGGCTGGAGGCGAGTGCGGAACGGGATCCGAGTCAGTTCCGACCACGGGGACTTCGAGGCCAAGCGGTTGGTCATCACCGCAGGCCCGTGGATCGGGACGCTAAGCGCCGAGTTGCGGCGGCTCTGTCGACCCGAGAGACAGGTGATGCTGTGGACGGCGCCTCTGGACAGGCGGGCGTTCGAGCCCGATTGCTTCCCGGTGTTCAGATTGCTGTCGCCGCTCGGCCGTTACTACGGATACCCGGACCACCTTGGCGAAGGCTTCAAGATCGCCAAGTACCACCACCTGCGCCAGCAGGTGGAGCGCCCCTCGAAGCTGGACCGCGAATGTCACCCAGAAGACGAGGACGCGTTGCGCGAAGCTGTCGCGGCATACTTTCCCCAAGCAGCCGGACGGACCCGAAAGATGGCCGCGTGCATGTTTACCAACACCCCAGACGGCGACTTCATTCTCGACCGGCATCCCAGCGAAAGCGACGTCTTCGTGGCAGCAGGCTTCTCGGGCCACGGGTTCAAGTTCTGTGGCGTTGTCGGAAAAACCATGGCCGACTTGTGCCTGGATCGTCCGGCAACGTGGGACATTCGCCGTTTCAGGCTGAAACCCGAGCGATGGAGCGCAGCCACCCCGTAACGGCGGACGGCACTTCGCCTTTCCCTGCGGACACGCGGGGAAGACCTCCTCCGGTTGATCTTTGCTACAGCATGATGGCCTCGATGGCCCGGCCATCCACGTCGGTCAGCCGGAAGTCCCGACCTTGGAAGCGATAGGTCAACCGCTCATGGTCAATGCCTAGGCAATGGAGAATGGTGGCGTTCAAGTCGAACAGGCTGACGCGATCCTCTTGGGAGTGGTATCCGAACTCGTCGGTGGCCCCGAAAGTCATTCCCGGCTTGATGCCCCCGCCCGCGAGCCACATGCAGAACCCATGAGGATGATGGTCCCGTCCATAGTCCTCGCCGTCCCCTTGAGATATGGGCGTGCGACCGAACTCGCCACCCCAAGTCACCAAGGTCTCATCGAGCAGGCCACGCTGCTTGAGGTCCTTGATCAGCGCCGCGATTGGCTGGTCGACGCCGCGGCACTGGCGCACGAGATCCGTTGCCATGTTGGCGTGCTGGTCCCATCCCATGTCGAACAGCTGAATGAACCGCACGCCTCTCTCGGCCAGCCGGCGCGCGAGCAAGCAGTTATTGGCGAACGACAACGGGCTTCCCGGCTCCGTTCCGTACAGTTCGTGAGTGGCATTGGACTCGGTGGAAATGTCCATCAGCTCGGGAACGCTGGACTGCATCCGATAGGCAAGCTCGAACCCCGCGATCCGAGTTGCGATCTCGGGGTCGTTGAATTCCGAGAGCTGACTGGTGTTTAGCCGCTTGAGCAGGTCCAGTTGCTCTCGGCGGGCCGCATCGCTGACGCCGCCCGGGTTCGAAAGGAACAGCACGGGGTCGCCCCGGGAACGGAACTCGACACCCTGATGCTGGCTTGGAAGAAAGCCGCTCGACCAGTAGCTATCCAGAAGCGGTTGCAGCTTGAAGCCCGAAGCTAGGACCACGAATGCCGGCAAGTCGCTAACCTCGCTGCCCAGTCCGTAGGACAGCCAGGCACCGAGCGTCGGGCGGCCGTAGCGCGCGCTGCCCGTGGTGAGGAAGGAGATCGCCGGCCCGTGATTGAACGTTTCCGTGTGTAGCGATCGAATCAGGCACAGCTCGTCTGCGACGCTCGCGGTGTGCGGCAGCAAATCGGACACATCAAGGCCCGAGTCTCCGTGCTTGGAGAACTTCCATGGAGATCCCTTGATCTTCGGCTCCGCCTCCTTGATCATGGCGAACTGGTGGTCTTTGATGACCGACTTCGGAATCGGCTCGCCGTCGCGTTCGGTGAGCAACGGCTTTGGATCGAACAGGTCTAGATGCGACGGCCCTCCCGACATAAACAGGGAGATGACGCGCTTGGCGCGCGGCGCGTAGCGCCGGAAGCCTTGCCTAGCCTGCTGGCCGGACAGCAGGCCGGGATCGAGCAGGGACGCCAAGGCGAGACTCCCGATCCCCGCCGCCCCGTTCGACAGCAGATGGCGTCGCGTTAGTTCCAAGCTCGCCTGTCGATAGTTCATTGCTTGCTTATCGTTTCGTCCAGCGCGAAGATCGTCGAAGCGACCATGGTCCAAGTCGCCTGCTCGACCGCGGGAAGGGACGCATGGATGGCTCTGCGGTCATCGATAACGGCGTCCGCCAAATCGGGTTCGCTCGCGAACCGCTCGCGCTGCTTGTGAACGAATGCTTGGAACATTTGGGATTCATCGGGGGTGGGCAGACGAGCCAGCGCCGTCTCGTAGGCATACTCAATTCGTCCTGGATCCGTTCCGGACTCGCTCTCCAGAAGGATTCGCCCTCCGAACGCCCTCGCGGCGTCGAACGAGACCGGATCATTCAGCAGGACCAGCGCTTGGAGCGGGGTGTTGCTTAGATTCCGCCGAACGGAGGAACGTTCCCGGGACGGGGCATCGAAGAGGGCAAAGCTTGGGTAGGGGTACATGCGTTGCCAGTACGTATAGATCCCGCGCCGATAACGATCCTCTCCTTCACTGGTCTCCCACTCCCCTGCTGTCTTGTCGCGGAACTGGCCGATGTGACTCGGCTGGACCGGATAGACGCTGGAACCCCCAACCTTGCGACTGAGCAAGCCGCTGACCGCCAGCATGTTGTCGCGGACCTGTTCAGCAGGAAGCCGCCGCCTCGGCCCGCGCGCAAGCAGTCGATTGTAGAAGTCCTTGGACAGGAGTTCCTCGTTTGCCTTCGAGCTCTGCCGATAGGTCGCCGAGGTCACGATCAGCTTCACCATCTGCCGAACGTCCCATCCGCTCTCGACGAATTCCACCGCCAGCCAGTCCAGCAAACTCGCATGACTGGGCAATTCACCTTGATTCCCGAAGTCTTCCACCGTACGGACGAGACCGGTCCCGAAGAACTGCTGCCAGAGCCTATTGACAAACACGCGGGCCACAAGCGGGTTTTGACCGTCGACCAGCCATCTGGCGAAGCTGAGACGATCGACGCTGACCCCGTCCGGGATGCGACCCAGAATGCTGGGGACGCCGGGCACAACCTGTTTCCCCTTGTTCTCGAAATTCCCGCGAACATGAATGTGTGTCTGCCGCGGCGTGGCCATCTCGACCATCACCTGAGCCGTTAGCAACCCCTCCGAGGCCAGCCTAGCTTTAAGCGTGGCGGGGTCCGTGCCCGCCCAATCCGATTCGATGATCGGCAGCGCCGCGTCCTCGAGGTCCACCAGCAAGCGCGGGCCATGCACGCCAAACGCTTTCCCGTAGTGCGGAATGTTGTTGAAGATTGCAAACAGCTGGTAGTACTCCTGCTGGCTGATCGGATCGTACTTGTGGTCGTGGCATTCGGCGCAAGCGACCGTCATCCCAAGCCAGACGCGCCCGGTCGTGTCAAGCCGGTCGACGATGCCCTTGACGCGGAATTCCTCCTTGCGCGGGTTGTTGCCAAGGGCCTGCATCGAGTTTCGGTGGAATCCCGTAGCGATCCTTTGGGATTGGGTCGCGCCGGCCAGCAGGTCGCCAGCCAGCTGTTCGATCGTGAACTGATCGAACGGCATGTTCGAATTGAATGCCGAGACGACCCAATCGCGGTAGTGCCACATCGTCCGAGCGTGGTCCGCGGCGAATCCTGTGGTGTCCGCGTAGCGAGCGGCGTCCAACCACTCCTGGGCCATTCTTTCGCCGTAGTGCGGCGACTCAAGCAGGCGCTCGACAAGTCGTTCGTAGGCTTGCGGGCTCTTGTCGGCGAGAAAGCCCCTGAGTTCGCTTGGTTCCGGGGGCAAACCGGTCACATCGAGACTTGCCCGCCTGATCAGGGTTCGACGGTCGGCCGTCGGCGATGGCCGCAACCCCTCATCCTCGAGGCGCTTGATAACAAAGGCGTCGATCGGATTGCCTGCCCGCTCCCTGTCGCGCGTCGATGGCACCGTCGGACGCGTTGGTGGCACAAAGGCCCAGTGCTCCTCGTAAGAGGCCCCGGAGTCGATCCATCGCTTCAGCAATTCGACCTGCTCCTCGGAGAGTCTCTTTCCGGTGGAGGGCGGCGGCATCCGCCTGTCAGGCTCGGTTGCCCCGACTCGCTCGATCAGAAGGCTGGCCTGGGAATTCCCGGGGAGAATGACCCTGCTGGGCCTGTGCAAATGCAGGTCGGCCGTCGGCTTTCGCGCAGCGGGGCCGTGACACTCGAAGCAATTCTCGGAGAGGATCGGACGAATGTCTCGATTGAAGCTGATCTGGCCGGCGTTCAAGTCCGCGACGGACAAACTCAGCGTTGTCAACAACATGGCCGCGGAACCGGACCCAGCAACCCTTAAGCTGACGGCGCGGGAACCGTCCACCACTAGGCTTCCGTTTCCCGCTCTACTTCTTGCGGCATTGCACACCTGAGCCGGTCCCACTGTCATCTCCCGAGATGCGGGATCTGAGACAGTGTCAATGTAGCGGATTCGGATTCGGATGCGAACTCGCTCAGCTGGTCTCCTTTGGAGGAACGCTTCACAGTATTGGTAGCGGCTCCTTCAGGGCCGCCTCCCAGCGAAGCCAGGTACGTGCCCAAGAGCCATCGCCTCTCGCCGGGGGGTAAGCACTCAGCCCGGGGGGCATGGGAGGTCAGGGAGATGGTGCTTGCTGGGCGGAGGTGAGTGGGTTGAGTGGGCGGAGGTCGGGCAATTTACTTGGCACAGCGCAAGCATGTGCGCCTGGGCCGCTTGGGTGTCAAGGGTGGCTGTGAGGGTCTTCGCTGATGGCAGGACTGGACACTTCCAGATAAGCCTGTGGCTGTTGGGTTTCAGGCGATCACGACGCAGCATCGGGAAGTGGACCTGCGCGCTGTACTGGTGTGGTCGGCCTGACCCGGGAATGGGAGAGGCTTGGCGCGGGTCTCACGCGTGACGGTGCGGACCTGGCCCGGATGAACGCCAAGGGCAAGGCCGTGGTGTCGCCGCTGGTGCATGAGCGCGGGCTGTGCGCGTTCTTGGGTGATCCTCGCGCCGATGAAGAACAGTCTCTCGGAGAGTACCCGGTGATCTCGCGCAATCTCAGCTTCGGTCCCGGCGGGCCGAACGGAGCCAAGACGGCCGGTCTGCTGCTGGGCATGATCGAGGCGGTGCGCATGGCTGGGCTGAGCGCCTACACGGGGGTGCACGGCGGCTGGAGGCATGCGCACGCAACCGCGGCCAGCCACCCACGGACCCGCGCCCACGGTTGCCGTGGGAGATGAGTGCCGAGCGCAGGGAGGTCGTGTCGGCGATTCTCCGCGAAGGTGACTCAGCCTGTCAGGAGCCAAGTAGGCGGCTTCAGCACTCGACCGTTGAGAAGTCTCTCTTAAGTATCTGAAGATGGCCTACCAGTGCTGCGCTCGTCTTAACTACATGCCAACCCATGTGCGTCGGCGGTATCCGAGTCACGGGCGCAAGGGCGAACCGTTGGGAGGGCAATCGTTGGGGCACGACCGCGCACCTCCGAGCTGTCAGGCGAGACAGGCTCCTGAGCCCCTCATTGACTCGGCAGCCGACGGGCACGCGTCAAGGTGATGGCTTCGTTCGCCGAGCGGGTGGGAGAACAGCGCCCCGGGCGGGTAGCGAGACCAAGAAGTACAGCGGGCCTACACGGATTCCGACAGATACCGACCGACTGCTGTCAGCCCCAGGGATTGGCGAGAACTGAATGTCTGGCCCAGATCAACCTTGAGTTCTCGGACGTACACCGTACGGCACTGATACCCCATTCGTAAGTGGTCTATGATGGTCCTCGTCCACCACCTTAGGACGAACGCCCATCCACGCCCCCTACACAGCAAGGGTTGGCCAGTCGGACGAGTGATTCGTCATGGATGACTTGGAGAAACTACAGAATCAAGAGGAATCCCTCAGATGGAGTATCGAAAGCACAAGAGAATCTCCCTTAAGGCCCACCCTGACTATCGAGAACGCTGGGTTCAGGAGAGGATTGAGAAGGATCCAAGCATTCTTGGGCTCGGCGAATTGGAGCTGCGAGGAAGTGAACGCAGGCAGCCAAGCGGTGGCCGACTCGACATCCTGCTTCAAGATCCTGAGTCCAATGAGCGCTACGAAGTGGAGATTCAGCTTGGCGCAACAGATGAAACGCACATCATTCGAACGATAGAATACTGGGATATTGAAAGGAAGCGATACCCTCAATATGACCATACAGCAGTCATAGTTGCTGAAGAAGTCACGGGTCGATTTCTTAACGTAATTTCTCTATTCAATGGGACAATACCACTTATCGCCATCAAAATGGAAGCAGTCCAAGTAGAAGAATATTTGGCACTGGTTTTCGTCAGGGTACTGGATGCGGTGAGCCGAGGACTAGTTGAAGAAGATGAAGTGTCTGATCCTGTAGATCGAGAATATTGGGTATCCCGTGCGACAGAAGAAACTGTCAGCATGGTTGATAGGGTGCATCAGATAATTAGTCGTCTTGAGAAGCGATCTGGTTTTGATCCAGAGAGCATTGATCTCAACTACAACAAGTTCTACATTGGATTGTACAAGGATGGTCGGCCTTGTAATTTTGTGACGTTTACGCCGAGAAAGGCTTCGTTAATTGTTGGATTTCGTCTAGATAGATCCGACAAAGTCGACTCTTTGATAGAAAAATCAGGTTTTAGCACCCTTGAACGCACTAGGAAGAAATACCGTATTCGACTAAAGGAATCCGATCTAAAGGATCACAAGAAAGTACTGAATAATCTCGTCTCAAGGGCGTACAATGAATGGACCAGCTAGTCTTGGGAATCCAGCTGAGGTTCGACCTCGGACTGTCCAACGCAGAATAGGACCGCTTCGCCTACCCATCCCCGCGAGTGCGGTTACCTCCGTCTCAGCACCGATGCTCGGTCGTCTGGCTTGAGAACGCACGTCAGGCTAGTTGGCCCGCGAGGCACCCGGAACCATCGGGACGAATCGGACGGGCAACTGAGAACGCCGGCGAACTCGACCATCCCGGTCCTTGGTAACCAGATCCAGGCTCTGGTTGTTAGGCGTCGAACCTATCGGGGCTACTAGCCTGCCCCCCGCCGCCAGCTGTTCCACCAAGGCCTGCGGCAGCTCAGGCGGCGCAGCCGTCAGGATGATCCGATCGTATGGAGCGTGCTCCGGCCAGCCCTGGTATCCGTCACCAGTCCGCAGGTGCACGGTCTCGAATCCGAGATCGGCCAACGTCCTGCGGGCACGCTCCGCCAGTTGCGGGACGATCTCGATGCTGTACACGTGGTCGCTGAGCGTGGCGAGCACAGCCGCTTGGTAACCCGATCCAGTCCCGATCTCGAGCACTTTGTGGCGGCGGTCGATCCGCAGGAGTTCCGTCATGTAGGCCACGATGTACGGCTGCGAGATTGTCTGATTGAACCCGATCGACAACGGCCTGTCATCAGTCGCGTACCTTCGCACTCGGTCAGGGACGAACCGCTCCCGGGGCACGGCCCGAAGGGCATCGAGGACCTTCTTCGAGCGTACGCCACGCGCTTCAATCTGGTCGCGAACCATCATTGCCCGCCTTTCGGCCCACTCAGGCTCTGAGAATTGTCCAGAGCCGCCGGGCAAGCCAAGCATGAGCAGCCCCGCGGCGACGCATACGACGGCTAACAGAAAGCGACCCATCGGCGAGGCACATAGTAGCAACCCATGCCGAAAAGGGGGATCCCGACAACGATCAGGACACGCTCCCACCCACCGGCCCGCACGACGCGAGCTCCTTCACAAACGTTGCATAACCGCCCACACGGGCCCGACCCGCCGACACACCAGCGGCCCGAGCGGCGCTTACGGCGCTTCCGCGAGCCAGCGCCGGTAGGCGAAGAGTTGTGTCAGATTCCGCGAGCCGCTCCAACACCCAAGCGAACACCCTCCGTTGGATCGCCAACGGGATGCGCCGACGGGCTCTCGCCAGCGCGGATCGGCTTGGGGTCGGCGTCGTCAGAGCGTACCCGAGGAACTTCCGGACGCTAAGGCTGTCTCCGGCCTGGAGCGCGATTCCGCGTTCGGACTCGATTCCAAGCAGGAACGCTAGCAGAAGGGCGCGGAAGTACACGGTCGGGGGCATGGAGCGCCGACCGACGTCTGCCGGATAGCAGTCACGGCAGGCCTCCTCAACGAAGTCGTCAAACCCCGCTTTCACCAGAACGGAGTTCAAGCGCTCGTAGAAAGGAAGTTGGTGCACATGGAGCAGCCCATCGACCGAGGCGAATTCCAGAGGCGTAGCGGTTCTTCTTGTTCCCATCGACATATGTTCAAAATACCATAATTTGAAATCCAAAGGGTCTGTCTAGTTAAACGATTTCAACAATATGAGGGTCTCTAGGACGCCTAAACATCTGAAACTCTGTTGCAACGGTCTGCATGGGCCGTCCCGGCTCATCGAGATCCATGCTAGACGGGTCGGCCATGGAGTCCGAACACATCCCAATGGGAGAGTTCATCGCCGGGCCACAGCGACCTTGAGGGCACCTTTGGTGGTTGGCGAGCCCGGTCGGGCCGCTGCACAACCGCAAGCTATCTGCAGTCGTTCAATATTTCTGCCGAGCGGCACTGAGCTGCTGCGGATCTGCCCTTCGACCCTGCCTCAGCGCGGGCCGACTCAGGATCTCGTCAGCAGCCGGCGGATCCGACCAATAGCGACCTCGATCCGGTCGAGGGCCGTCGCGTAGCTGAATCGAAGGTAGCCCTCGCCACAGGCACCAAAGGCCTCCCCTGCCAAGCATGCCACCCCAGCGTCCTGGAGGATCCGCTCGGCCAGTTCGGAGGAGGACATGCCGGTCCCTTGGACGTTGGGGAAGGCGTAGAATGCCCCGCCCGGCCGGGCGCAGCGGATTCCGGGGATCGAATTCAGCCCATTGACGATCACGTCCCGCCGGCGGCGGAATTCCTCGACCATGCGTTGCACGCTGTCTTGGGGGCCACGCAGAGCTTCAATCGCGGCACGCTGCGTGAACGTAGCCGTGTGGGAAGTAGCGCTGACTTGCAGCAGGCAGATCGCGTCGACTATCCACTGGGGAAAGACCCCATATCCGATTCGCCAGCCGGTCATCGAGTAGGCCTTGGAGAATCCGTCCAGAATGATCGTCTTATCAGCCATGCCATCGATTGAGGCAATCGAGGTGGGCTTCTCGTCGAACGCGATCAGGTTGTAGATCTCGTCTGAGAGCACGACCAAGTCTCGGTCGGCCACCAGGTCCGCGATCGCTTGGAGGTCCGCCGGGGGAATCGTGCCGCCCGTCGGGTTCTGCGGCGAGTTGAGGATGATCAGGCGTGTTCGATCCGACAGCGCGTCGGCGAAACGGTCCAAGTCAATGGAGAATCCACGAGACTCGAGCAACGGCATGGGCACCGGGGTGGCACCGCTGGCACCTATGACACCTTCGTAGATCGGGAATCCAGGGTCGGGATACATGGCCTCGTCGCCGGGTTCGAGCAGCGCGAGCATCGAATAGAACAGGATGGGCTTAGCACCCGGTGTCACTACGACCTGGGTCTCACTAACGGGAATGCCGCGTGTGGCCGAGACGTGCTCGGCCACCGCCTGCCGGAGTTCCGGCTCGCCCTGTGTGGGTCCATACTTCGTAAAACCGTCGGCGATAGCTTTTCGGCCGGCTGCGACGATGTTTGCCGGTGTCGGAAAGTCTGGCTCCCCGATCTCCATGTGGACAACGTCGCGCCCCGTCGCCTCAAGGGCTCGAGCTCGGACTAGTACCTCGAAGGCCCCCTCGCCACGTAGCCTAGATATCCGCCCCGCTAGATTCATCGCCGATCCGTCGAGCCGAGTTTAGCAACGGGGTAGTGTCGATTCGTTGGTTCGCCGCGTCTGCGCCGGCGCAAGCGGCCACCGGGCCGATGGCATTGACAATCAGGTCATCGTGCCGGGGCGCAGCGGGGGTGGGCACTGGGGTGGCCAGCATGTCCTCGACTGTGCGAGTGGCATCCTGAGGTCAAGTGCCAGCGATTGGGGAACGCTCACAAGTCCGGAGCGCTCTAGGCCGAATTGCACGGAATCGGCCCGTCCGGCGTCTTGTATTGCTGGACGGGGTTGCACGTGGGAGCGGCCATAGCATGCGGTGCGACGGTCTTGGTACCGGCCAGCCGACTCGCCCAGGAGGCGCTAGTGCCGGTGCCTGATGACGAGGCGCTCGAGACTCACGCCCGAAGGATGTTTCGGCTGATATACGGGATCGTTCGCAACGTCCCCGACGCCCAAGACCTTACGCAGGACTCGCTGCTGAAGGCCCTTAGGCGCAAGGGCCAGCTCAAAGACAGCCGGAAGGTTGCGCAGTGGCTGAATCGAATCGCCGTAAACACTGCACTCGACTTCATGCGACGCAAAGGCCGGGTGGGCTTTGATCAACTCGCGACCATCCCGGCCGCCAAGACCGAAAGCCCCGAGCACGGCGCGATCCGGAGCGAGACCCGTCGCTGGCTCAATAGGGGCCTGAAGCGGCTCACCCAGCGCGAGCGCACTGCCCTGCTGCTTCGCGATGTTGAGCAATTCCCGGCCGGTGAGGTCGCCAAGATCATGGGTTGCTCGCCTGCAACCGTGCGCTCGCACATCGCGAATGCGAGGGTCAAGTTCAAGCGCTACGAAAAGGAGAACCCCCGCTGATGGCCAAGCCTCGTCACGCTTCAGAGCAGGTCCTCGCCCTGCACGCTGGCGGAGAGCTAGGGCGCTGGAGGCGTTTTCTGACGGATCGCCACCTTTCGAAGTGTGCTGCGTGCCGCCAGTCCGCCGCAGAGTACGAAAGGGCCCGGCATGACATGGCGGCACTCCGTGACGCGCCGACTGTGGACTTCAAGGCCCTCACTCGCAATGTACGGGCGGCCGCCCGCACAACGCGTCCCGCGCGACGACTGCGGGATCGGTGGCTGGCGGCCACTGCGGCTTGCGTGGCCGCGGTGGCATTGGCCCTGTTGTTCACGGCCCCGCCGATGCGATCCCCGGCACCTGAAGTGCCCTCAGCGGGACAAGGAATGCAAGCAATGTGGGACGAAGCCTTGCTCGGCCTTGACGCCGCAGACGCCCAAGTCGGAGCGGCCGGAGAACTGAGTTTCCGGGCCTACGATCCCGCGTCCGGGACATTAAGCATCACGGAGTACTACTGACCATGACGGACCTCCTACCGTCGGCTCGAGCTCCACGCTGGATCTGCGCCGCCGCATTGGCGGGCACAATCGCCCTAGCGGCGAAGGCACAAGAGGTCGACGTTGCCGTCACGATCCCCGAAGGCGTGCCGTTGCGCGCAATGGCCAGCGACTTCTCCGCTAGCGACTTCGAGCCACGCGGCGGGCTATTGGTAATCAACCTGTCGGGCACGGTCCGCCTCGAGAACGTTGGCCAAGAAACGATCCGGGCGCTGGCCTTGCGAATCGAGGCGGGAGATCGTGTCTTCGGCGGCCGCGCGGCGGTCACAGTTCCGAGCCAGCACACGCCCCGGGGCGAGGGGCTGACCATCCCGATAAACGTGCGACTGTTGCGGCCACTACCCCTGCCCTCGGGCGCGGCGGTTGTAATTGAGCCAGACTCGGTGCTGTTCGCGTCAATGACCTCGGCAGGGCCGGATCGGCTCGGCGCCGCTGGCAGGCTAAGAGTTCTGGAAGCGGAGGCGCGGCGAGACCGGGCTTTCTTCCTCGCGAAGCTGGAATCCGGCGGCTTGCCGGAACTGGCGGCTGCGATGCAGGACAGCCTGCACAGGCAGGCCGCACGGCCCCGGCTCAGCGTGCGGCTGGCTGGCAACGGACCCGCCACGGCCGGTCCTGCCGCCGACCCGCGCAGGGTCCAAGTCGCGTTCTTGGACATCCCTGGGGCGCCAGTCATCGCGGACGGTGCCGCGGCCACGGGAATTGAGACCCTCTGGAGCGCCCCCGAATTCGACCTCCGCAACCGCGGGGACCAAGCCGTGCGGCACCTCGACATCGGCTGGCTCGCCGAGGACGCGGCGGGCGTCGTCTACTCCTTGGGCTCAGCACCGCTCGGCGGACCGCACAGGATGGCCGCCGGTACCCGGCTGGAGACCCGTCCCGAGTCGCGCTTTCGGATCGAGTTCCCCCCGGCGGGCGGGGCACGGGAACTTGGGGGAATGACTGCGTTCCTGCGCAGTGCAGGACTCGAGGACGGCTCAGTCTGGGTGCCCAGTCGGGAAGCGCTCGAACAATCAGGCCTGGCTGATTCCCTGCCGGTCTCGGCAGAGGAGCAGCGCCTGAGCCACATGTATCGCCACCGCGGAGCGCGGGCTGTTGAGGCCGAACTCCGCAAACTCGCAGGAGTGCAGGAAAAAGGCGGCCGCTGATCGGCGGCCTTTGGTGGGCGAGGCGGCCGGGATTGGTACAATACGCCTTCGGCATGGAGTGGCGACCTGCCCGTGGGACGGGTTAATTCCGCGCATTCCGAAAATCCGAGGCTGAACCTATCATGGGCTTTCTGATCGCGATCGTAGTCTGGGGCGTCACGCTAGCAATGGCCGTGCCGTTCTTCACGCAGACCTGGTGGATGCCGGAGTCGATCACCGCCCTCGGCGACGAGATCGATGAGGCGTTCATGTGGACGCTGGCCGGGACAGGCGTCATATTCCTCGTTGCCCAATTCGCGCTCGGATACACGGTTTGGCTGTTCGGGCGGAAGTCCGCGGGACCAGCATCCGACTCCCACGGGAACAACAAGCTTGAGATTCTTTGGACAACCGCGGCGACGGTCATCTTCGTCGGGTTGACGTTTTTTGGGTACTCGGTGTGGGCAGAGACGCGCTTCATCGAGCAGAAGTCGATGGAACCGGCCAAAGGCCGACTGATCGTCGAGGTCACGGGACAGCAGTTCGTCTGGAACATGCGCTACGCCGGCGAGGACTCCCAGTTCGGCCCCACCGACATCAACCTGATCGACGACGCGGCGGGCAACCCGGTGGGCTTGGACCGCTCGGGCCCTGGTGGTTCAGACGACATCATGGTGCCGGAGATGTTCGTCCCGGTGAACCGGGAAGTCGAGGTCGTGCTGAAATCCAAGGACGTGCTGCACAACTTCTTCGTGCCCGAGCTGCGAATCAAGCTCGACACCGTCCCGGGACTTGTCGGAAAGCTGCGCTTCACGCCCACGAAGCAAGGCCGCTTCGAGATCGTCTGCTCGGAGCTGTGCGGGTTGGGCCACTACAAGATGCGCAGCTTCTTGCACGTCGTTACCGAGCAGGAGTACGAAGACTGGCTTGCCGAGCAGGCCTCCTACCTGTTCTGACCGTGCTGGCACACGATGGCATGGAGGATTCGACTGAGCCATGACTGAAGTTGAAGTTTCCCCAGAGGTTGCGGAATACACCGAGGTGCACCGGCACCCGGAGCCGAAGGGCTTCTGGTCGAAGTACATTTTCTCGGTCGACCACAAAGTGATCGGCATCCAGTACCTCCTGCTGGCCGTTGTAGCGGTGTTCGTGGGAATGGCTCTCAGCCTCCTCGTGAGGCTGCGGCTGATCTGTCCGGAGTGCTCGTACCCGACGCTGGGAACCCTGTTTCCGGTCGGAGCCCCAGAGGGGGTGATGACCCCTGAGTTCTACCTCGCGATGCTCACCATGCACGGCACGGTGATGGTGTTCATGGTCCTCACCACTGCGCCGCAGGGCGGCTTCGGAAACTACTTCCTGCCAATCCAGATCGGAGCGGCGGACATGGCCTTCCCGCGACTGAACATGCTGTCGTTCTGGACGACCTTCGTTTCGTTCCTGCTGCTAATGGCAGCTTTCGTCGTCGAAGGCGGGGCTCCGCAGACCGGATGGACCGGATATCCGCCGCTTAGCGCTGTACCAGAGGCGACCGTGCAGGGCATCGGCCAAGACCTATGGCTTGCGTCGATCGCGGTGTTCTGCATCGCGTCCCTGCTGGCGGCCCTCAACTTCATCGTCACGATCCTGGACTTGCGCGCGAAGGGACTCACGATGATGCGCCTGCCGCTGACGTGCTGGACCTGGTTCATCACGGCGATCTTGGGCCTGCTCGCATTCGGAGTGCTGCTGGCGGCTGGAGTGCTGCTGCTGATGGACCGGAATGTCGGGACGAGCTTCTTCGTTCCGGGGGGTCTCGTCGTGAGCGACAAGCAGATTGACCACTCGGGCGGGTCACCGATCCTCTGGCAGCACCTGTTCTGGTTCTTCGGCCACCCTGAGGTGTACATCGCCATCCTTCCTGGAATGGGTGTCACGTCGCACGTGCTGTCAACATTCGCGCGAAAGACCGTCTTCGGCTACCGGGCGATGGTCTACGCCGTCGTGGCGATCGGGTTGCTAGGCTTCGTGGTCTGGGGCCACCACATGTTCGTAAGCGGCATGAGCCCCTACTCCGCGTTCGTCTTTTCGATACTCACCATGTGCATCGGCGTGCCCTCGGCCATCAAGACATTCAACTGGATCGGAACGATGTGGGGCGGCAAGATCCGGTTCACGTCGCCAATGCTGTACTCGATCGGGTTCGTGTCGCTGTTCGTCTCCGGCGGCATCTCGGGCATTTTCCTTGGCCAACCCACGATTGACCTCTACTTCCACGACACGTACTTCGTCGTCGCCCACTTCCACCTGATCATGGGCGTCGCGGCCATCTTCGGCATGTTTGCAGGCCTAACGTTCTGGTTCCCGAAGATGTTCGGAAGGATGATGGACGAGCGCCTGAGCAAGATCCACTTCTGGCTGACTTTCATTGGCGTGTACGCCATTTTCGGCCCAATGCACTATCTGGGCATGCTCCCGCATCCGAGGCGCTATGCGGAGATCACGGGCGTTGACTTCCTCGTGGAGGGCGGGGCTGCGCAGTTGCACCTCTTCATAACTGTGGCGGCGCTGCTGACTGTGCTGGCGCAATTCCTCTTCCTCTATAACTTCGTCAAGGGCATTTACGCCGGCAAGGTGTGCACGGATCCGAATCCTTGGGAGGCCACGACGCTGGAGTGGGCCATCTCCTCCCCGCCCCCGCACGACAACTTCGGCGGCAAGGTTCCCCACGTGTACCGAGGCGCATACGACTTCAGCCTACGCGACGCCAAACGGGACTTCGCGATGCAGTGCAACGATGACAAAGCGGTCTACGGGGAACAGTCCGCGGCCAGCGGTGACTAGGTGAGATGCCGGCCGTTCTGACACCCAGCGCGCTCCCTGCGGAGCGAGCGACTGGCGACGGGGGCTTTGCTGCCCACCCGCCCGACGACCCGGGCGGATGGCAGCGCCCATCCGGCGGGAACCGGATCGTCCAGCGCTACAAGCTCGGCGTCTGGATCGGCATGGGCGGCATCCTGATGTTCTTTGCGGCCCTCACAAGCGCCATGATCGTTCGGCAGGGGCTCTCGAACGACTGGCAGCCCTTCTCACTGCCTCCAGTGCTGTACGTGAGCACACTCGTGCTGCTCCTGTCGAGCGTCACGATCGAGCGGGCCAAGCAGGCGCTGGAGGACGGCCCTGGGGACGGCCTGAGGAAATGGGTGAATGTCTCCGCCGTTCTGGGAGCGGCATTCGTCGCGTTCCAACTTCTGGGGTGGCAATCGCTCGCCGGGCGCGGAATCTATCTCGCGTCGAACCCGGCCAGCTCGTTCTACTACGTGCTGACGGCCGGGCATGGCCTGCACCTGCTGGGCGGGATCGCGGTGATGGCCTACATTTGGGTCCGCCTGCGCACGAGTAGCCCATGGCCGACCCGCAGGGCTGTCGTGGAAGCGACGGCGCTGTACTGGCATTTCTTGGACGCCCTGTGGATCTACATCCTCGGGCTGCTGTTGATCTGGAGGTAAGCGGATGTCGGACGCACATGCGGCCACGGTAGCCCAGCCGACATGGCAAGGGGGCGGCACACCGCTCGCAGTCGGCCACAAGAAGCTGGGGATGTGGCTGTTCATCATGTCGGACTCGCTGACGTTTTCAGCCCTGCTGCTGTCGTACAGCTATGTCCGGGTGGCCAACGACTGGCCCACGCCGTTCCACTTCTTCCCGTCGATCGTGTTCTCGACGGTGATGACGCTTGTGCTGCTGACGAGCAGCCTGACGATGGTATTTGCAGTGTCGGCGGCACACCACGGTGCCCGGCGCAAGGCCGTGAAGTGGATCTGGTGGACTGCAATCTTCGGATCGATCTTCGTGCTCCTCCACAGCTATGAGTGGATGCACCTAATGGTCGACGAGGGCATGTACCCATGGGCGAACGAGTACGGTACGCCCCTGTTCGGCAGCACGTTCTTCCTGATCACAGGCCTGCACATGTTCCACGTCATCACCGGGGTCGCGTACCTCGCCATTGTGGCGCTGGGCTACCGTCGCGGTAAGTGGCTGCCTGAAGACGTCGAAGTTGCCGGACTGTACTGGCACTTCGTGGACTTGGTCTGGATGTTCGTCTTCCCGCTGATCTATCTGCTTTCCACGAGCGTGGACTGAGGAGTGGAGGGCCCGTCATGCTGATTTCCCTAATCGGATACCTGTTCTGCCTGGCGCTGGGAGTGTGGGGCTTTGCGACGTTCGGGGGGCTGGTCGCGCAAGGCTCGATCACGGCCACCCTCGACAATCTCTTCCTCGCACTGTTCGCCGCGCTGATGGGCGTGACCTGCTTCGGTTACATCGCCTGGCGCTTCTATCCCGTGGTGGCCGGGGCCCCTGCCGCCGCTGGAGCAGGCAAGGCCCCGACATTTGTGCTGCCGGAAGACCCCGAGTTCACGGACGCGCACATGCCGCTGTTCCTGAAGATCTGGATCGGCCTGCTAGTGCTAACGGCCATCGAGGTGGTACTGGCCTACTTCCAGATCGCGGGGCTGTTAGTGATGCTCGCGATTCTGCTCGCGCTGTCGGCGGTCAAGGCGGGCATGATCATGGCGACGTTCATGCACCTGCAGTTCGACAACCGATTGCTGCGATGGATCGTCGTGCTCCCGGCTCTGGCCTGCATACTGATCATGTGCGGATACTTCTTCCCGGACAGCTTCCGGCTGGTGGATCTGCGGCCTTGACCAGTCGTGTGCCTGTCGCCAGGAGATCGGCGCGGGCGGCCAGCGTGGCCTTGGCGATCGGAATGCTCGCGACGCTGGCCCTAGCCCCACAAACCGCTGCGCAAGGCTGCTCCATGTGCCGCGAGACCGCAGCCATGCAGAAGGACCGCGCGGTCGGCGCGCTCCAACGGGGCATCGCCGTCTTGTCGATCGCACCCCTGAGCGTCGTTCTAGGCATCGCTTGGCTGACGTGGAAGCGGGCGAACCGCTTCTCGGCGGGTCAGTAAAGACTCCATTCCGGCCCCGTCCCGCCCCCTGCCCTGCCCTTGAGCAGGCAATCCCCTATTGATTTCCGCGGTTCGGCCAAACTCGCTTGACTTGGGGGTCGGATTATTGCAGAATCATTAAGGAATATTAAGGTTTGATGAAGATTTTCCCCGCAGCGATGGCCATGCTGGTGCTCCCGCTGGGTGTCGGCGCACCCTTGACCGTCTGCGTGGAGGATCAGGACTCTCTGTTGGCCGTGCCGGTGCGCGGTGCAATGACCAAGGAATTACTGAGACTGGTCGGCGACCGTGTGGACGGGCCACAGTTCGGGAACTGCGCTGGGGGATGGTCCGAGATTGCGATGACGATCCTAGACGAGCCGCCTTCCGGCTTGGAAGATGTGCTGGCCCTCGCATACCGCGAGGGCGGCCGCATCCAGCCGCGCCTTGTTGTCTTCCGCGGCTCGCTGTACCGCCATGCGGGACGCCCTGGCGCCGGTGAGGCCTTAGGCCGCTCTCTGGCGAGGGTGGCCGTTCACGAGGTTCTGCACTTCCTCGACCGGCGACATCGGCACTGCGAAGCAGGCCTGATGAAGGCCAAGCTGTCCGCCCACGAACTGACGGCGCCGGGGCTGTGGTCGGCGCGGCAACAATCCACCAGCTGCGGGTCCGGGCAATAGCAACGGCAAACGCTGCTCGCGGGCGCGTAGCTCGTCCCGGGTGGCGATCAGCGGTCGGAGCCGGATTTCGGGGAGCCCCCCATCAGGTGATCCCAGTGCCGCGAGGCGGCGGCGATCACCCGGCCCAGATCCTGATCCAGTAGTAGGCCAGAGTCGATCAGACCCATCCCCGCCTGGGCGACCCGCCCCAAATACTCTTCCCGGCTCGCGTACCGCTCCTCGATCGAAGGGCGGGGATCCTTCGCTGCCAAGCGCTCAGCACTTGTCCGCGCAAACGGTATGTACGATCCCACCATGCTCGAGATCTCGTCAACAGGGCCCGATTTGGCGTTGAAGAGGTTCCAGCCCGTGTAGGTCGCCAGCGGCACTTGCAGCTCGGGCATGCGGACGCCGGCCACATCATTGCCGTCCGGATCCACGGCGGGCACCAAGACCGGAAACGCCGAGCCGACCTTCGGGGGCTCTTGGTCCACGATCCCTTCGCTGACGAATCGCGGCCCGTAGTCAGCCCGGTAGGCTTCATGGACTCGCGTCGAAGTGTTGACCCCGGGGATGGCGGGAAAGCGCAGATCCTCCGCCCTTACGAGCGTGCGGTCGGCCAAAAGCGGGTAGCGGCTGGAAGGCGGCTCTCCCTTACCGCTCGTCCAGTCGCTCATCGCGAGGAGGAGCGCGCGCATCGTCCACCGGAAGTCGAGGGGGTTTGCGGGTTGCTGTCCGATCGAGACTGACGGCGGGAATCCGGCCGGACCGTGCTGGGTGGCAGCGAACAGGAAGACACGGACGTTGTCGAGCAGTTCGATGTCGCGAGTCGCGGCGATGTCGGTGTGGATCAGCGAGGCTGCCCTGCCCCAATACTCGTACGACGAATTGGTGTAGAAGACCTTGGGCCAGAACTCGGGCTTCAGGCCGTGGGCCAAGATGCCGTCCTCGCGACCAGTCTCAGGATCCTTCTGCGCAACGTCGGTGAACGGAAATATGTCCGTTGGGTAGAGGAAGTTCAGGAAGGGGTGGGCATCCCGCGACGGCTGCGCGAAGCGGTGGTTGAAGCTGCCACGCCCGCCGCCGGCGACATGTGACATGACGCCGTCGAAGGCAGGACGCGCTCGCTCATCCTCGTTGAAGCCGTAGTACATGAACGTCCGGAGAAACCTGCCACTCTGGGAGATGCCGAATGCAATGGTGCGGTCGATCCCGTCCGGATCGACACCAAGGTCAGGATCGCCTTCGTACTTGATGTGTGAGACCATGTCGCGCACGGCCGCAGGTCCGAGGCCGACCAAGGGAGGGTTCTTCGATACGTAGACCACCTCATAGATGCGCCCTGGCTCGAAACCGCCCTCGAGGTATACCGAGCCGGAGTCTGGCACGGGCTTTCCCTCGGCCATTCGGGCAAAGCGCCACTGATCACGTGGAATCTCGACGCGCTCGGCCTCCACCCTGTCGCGGACGGTCATGCGATTCTCGGGCGCTTGGGGATCCGCCACTGGATAGGGGATGTGGTTGCGATCTGCCAAGGAATTGGCATACACGCGGTCTCTGACCACGAAGTCGCTGCGCACGATCCCAGTCACCGGTTCTCCGTCGCGGGAGGCGACTGGCGTAGTGAGGCGGATCAGCCCTGGAGTCCTCGGCGGATCAAACTGCCATCCCAGCCACAGGACGGAGAAACCTTGCTCAAGGAGGAAAGCGTCGCCGAAGTGACGCTCTTGGCGAGGGTCAAGGCTTCCGGCGGCAAAGTTGAAGAAGCTCAGCGCGCCCTTGCGCCCGCGATTGGACACTTCGTACACGAGTGCCCCGTTCCCCCGGGACACATCTGCGGGCCGCAGTAGGAAGAACTCCGAGGAGAACTCCACCTCACCGCTGGTGTTCCTGGGTGCCAGGTCGATGTCGGTGATGATCCTGTTGGCTCGATTAGCCGGGTCCACGGCGAATCTTACGGTCCCGGTCAGTCGCTCATAAGGTCCGGCAAGCCCAAAGGACTGTCCGGCAAGGACGGGCTCACGGGAGGTGACCTCAAGGCTGACTACTCTCGCTTGGGCGCCCGCCAAGGCGGCCAAGGCTACGATGCATGCTGTTGCGAAGATGCGCATGTGACCATTAGATGCGTCCGGGCACCCCTTGCGCAACCCTAGGCGGTACGCTGGCTCAGCGATCAGCGGGTGCCTGTCCCCGTCGGATTTCTGGTCCGCTGATACACGAGGTAGGCGTGCATCAGCTTGTCTAGATCGCCGTCCAGGACGCGGTCCACATTGCCAATCTCCACCGACGTGCGCAGGTCCTTGACCAAGCGGTACGGGGCCAGCACATAATTGCGGATCTGGCTTCCGAAGTCGATGTTAAGCTTGCTAGCCTCGATCCTGTCGGCTTCGGATCGCTTCTTGGCAAGCTCCAGCGCATACAGCCGCGCACGCAGCATGGTCATGGCGGTGGCCCGATTCTTGTGCTGGGAGCGCTCGTTCTGGCACTGGACGACCGTGTTGGTCGGCAGGTGGGTGATTCGCACTGCCGAATCCGTCATGTTGACGTGCTGGCCGCCGGCCCCGCTGGCGCGAAAGGTGTCGACGCGCAGGTCTTCCGTGCGGATGTCAATCTCGATCTGGTCGTCGATCTCCGGATACACGTAGACCGAGGCGAAGGACGTGTGCCGACGCGCGTTGGAGTCGAACGGGGAGATGCGGACCAATCGGTGCACACCGACTTCTGATCGCATGAGGCCGTAGGCGTTCTCGCCCTTGAGCATTATCGTCGCCGACTTGATACCTGCCTCCTCGCCGTAGACAGTGTCAGAGATCTCACGCTTGAAGCCCTTCCGTTCGGCCCATCTTAGGTACATTCGCTGCAGCATCTGCGCCCAGTCCTGAGCCTCCGTGCCGCCCGCTCCCGCATTGAGCGTGACGATGGCGTTGGCGGAGTCGTGCTCACCGCTGAGCAGCGACTCGGCCTCGATTTCCTCTAGTCTGGTGGCGAGAGACTGTAGCTCGGCCGCGCACTCCTCTTCGACCGGCTCACCTTCACGGCCTAGTTCGAGGAAAGCCTCCAAGTCTGACAGGGCGGACCCGATCTCACTATCGGTCCGTACAACCCGATCTAGGCGCTTGCGTTCGCGTAGGACTGGCTGGCTCTTGGAGGGATTGCTCCAAAAAGCAGGTTCGGCTATCTTTCGCTCTAGAGCCTCAAGATCGCGACGCCTTGCCGGAGCGTCAAAGATACCCCCGAATCACTCGTGCCCGGGCCTGCACCCGGTCAAACTCGCGCTCCAGTTCCTCTAGGATCATGGCTTGAGTGCCTTCGCTCCAATTATCGCATGCGCGAGCGGGAAAGGCTTGGATAGAATGCGGTCTCAGAATCGGCTGTAGCACGGTGCCGGCTGGGCGCCAAGTAAGAAGCGAGGGGTAGTCGGGCATTCACTCGGCATCTGTGCCACGGTGGCATCGAGTCTGCAGCGCGGGCCCACGCGGTTGATCTCGACCGAGTGAGCGGATACGATTTGTGGCGTCCACCCGCCAACGTAGTAGCCATTGGGCCAACCAGTGGGGCAGCGCTTGGAGGATCAGCCGGCATTCTCTCTTCGGGATGCCGGCCTAACTCGGAGCATGCCGCGTCAGCTTATCGGTCCCACCAGCAAGTGAACTCCAGGGTGGTCGGCCAGCGAAGGCGTCGATAGTCTGGGGACCACCGCTCGATGAGCTTCACATCGTGGCACGCCTGACGCGCATCGAGCCAGCATGAGGGATCCTTGAGGCTGCAACACTCCCCGAAGAGTGGTGGATCTGCCAAATGGGGGACTGGTCAAGACTCAACCGAACACACTTGCGCTTCTCAGAAGCGCGCAGACATGTGTCGGGCGAGCTTCTCGTTCGCGGCTCGGATGAGAGCCACGTTCTCAGCGTCAGGGTCTTCCTGCTCGTCCAGCAGACCATAGCGGCGGGCCCGGTTGCGCTGGTAGGCGCCACAAAGATGGAAACCGATGCAACCTGGACTCTCGTACAACCCGGCAAGAATCTCCGCGTACCACCCGCCTTCGTTTCGCGTGAACTCTCCGGGCTCGGTATTCCACTTCATCTTCGCTGCGTCGGCCAGCAGTACGGGCTTGCCGGTCTTCTTGTGCCACTCAGGCAGATGAGTACGCGGATGGCGGAAATCCTGGAATGACAACACATCGACATACGGCAGAGCCGCGTCGACGACCTCGTCAGCAATCGGCTGGTTGGCCTCGTAGCGGTCTCCAAGAATCAGATGATGCTTGTCGTACCGGCGGATAGCGTCATGAGTCGTTTCGTAATACTGACGCGCCAGCACGGTCAGCTCGTTCCTCCCCGCTTCGGTCTTCAGTCGCTGCGGATCGAAAATCGGGCCGCGCCACTCGTTCCCGGGCCGTTCGTGAATCCAGGTCGGGCAGTCACTGTAGAAGTAGCCGATCAGATTGCGCTCCTCGCTCAGCTCCGCGCAGTGCGCCCGAGCAACGTAGTCGCACCACTCCTCCCAGCCAGAGCTTCCGAAGTCGAAGTGCCGCGTATGCTGCTCCCACTGATGGGATTCGATGAAGGGCAACAGGTGACAGTACGGCATGTCCAGAGCCCTGTACTCATCGAGGGTGAACGAGCGCGAGTGCGCCCAGTTCCGAACTGAAACCTCCTGCACCCAACCGACGGAATTGAAGCCCCAGCGCTTCAGATTCGGCGCGACGGACTCTTCGATCCAGCGCAGCGTGCTGCCGCCGTACTTCTCCCGCCAGATCCGGATGTTCTCCGGGTAGCGCAGGGTCGCCGGATCGATGTGGTTCAGCCCGATGGTGAAGAAGGGCTCGCCGTCGGGCGTGATCAACCACCAGTGGCCGTCGCGTTGGCCGAGCGTGAAGAAGCCCGCAGGTTCCGACTGGGTTGTGGCTGTGGCCTTGACTGCCGCGCTTGCCCCACAAGCAAGTGTGCTACGAAAGAACTGCCTTCGGCTAAGTGTCAAGTAGGTCCCCCTGTCGCCCCTCGCTGGCCCAGTTTCAAGTCGGCTCAGCGACCTCCCACCTCCGTGGAGCGTCTAAGCTTTGATCTCCTCGATCTGCTTCGTCGCGATCCCAACCGGGCGGTCGATCGGAACGCCAGCGCACGCGAGTAACGTGGTCAGCAGATCTCCCTGGTTTCCCTGGACATCCGGCAGGAAGCGTCCCGTGTTGATGGAACCGCCTCCCCTACCAGCGAGAACAAACGGAAGATTCTCCCGCGTATGCTCATTCCCGTCCTCAAGGCCGGACCCCCACATCATGATGCAGTTGTCGAGCAACGTACCGTCGGCCTCGCGGAGGCTGTGCATCTTCTTCACCATGTAGGCGAACTGCGCGACGTTGAATTCCGTGATCTTGGCGACCTTGCCGACCTTCTCCGGATCGTTCATGTGATGGGTTTGCGAGTGATGCTGATCGCTAAACCCAAGCTCCGGGTAAGAGGCGCCGTTCGGTCTCGAGCCAATGTAGGTGGAGACCCGAGTCGTGTCGGTCTGGAATGCCAGTACGTTCAGGTCGCACATTACCTGCATGTACTCGCTCCGCTTGTCGCCTTCCGGGATCTTGATCTCGATCGGCGGCGAATCGGTATCGTGACGCTTGCTCGCCCGGACGCCGGCCTTTTCGAGCGCCGCCTCCTTCTGGCGATACTCGATGGCGGCAATCCGTCGTTCCACGGAGCGTACGCTGTCCAGGTATTCATCCAGTTTCCGCTGGTCGGAACTGGGCAGCGTCTGCCGCAAGTCCCTCGCGCCGCCCAGAACGATATCCAACAGGCTTCGATCCAGCGCGTTCACTCGCGCCGACTGGCTCCCGTCGCCATTCTGTTCCTGCTTCCGGAACAGGCGATTGAACACGTTTCGCGGATTGATCTCGGCAGGGACCACCTGAGTCGGTGAGCGATAGCTGCAGTGCGAATAGTACCCTTCGTTCAGGCCCTCTTGGTTTTCCTTCCAGTTCTGGGGCATCGTGGCCAGTTCCAACGACGGCAGCGGGGTGAATGCTCCCACGTGGTTGGCGGCAATCTGATCCGCGGAGATCGCAATGTAGATCTCCGCCCGCTTGTCGGCAGCCGGCAATGTCGCCGTGAGCCACGTGGACAGCTCCAACGCGTGCGGTGCCCCGTTGAAGGGAGCGATGGGCACGCCGGAAATCCCCTTCATCACCAGACATTGATCGAGTACTGGACGCAACGATGCGAGCGCCGGCGGCGGTGACGAAAGAAAGCTCTCGGCATCCTCAGGCCAGAATTGATCCATGATCACGCCATGAGGCATGTACATGAAACCGAGACGGACCGGTGGTCTGTAAGCCTTACCCTTCGCGGTGTCGGCCCATCCCATGGACTCCATGAGCGGCAGGGCGAGTGAGACGCCCAAGCCCCTCAGGCAGGCTCGACGGTCAATCAGCGCGCTTTTTCTCATCGGAACTCCTCTCCTCTTCGATTCGACGATGCGTGAAGGGATAACTGGTGACGACCGCCTTGATCAGCGTCTGCATGCGGTATCCGTCACCGGCGATATCCTGCATCAGTTTGTCCACGACGATCTCGTCGTAGCCTTCCAACCGTCGGCCCAAGGCATAGGCTAGTAGCTTCTCCACCAGATTGCGGGCAAGATCGTCAGCTCGTCCGGCGATGATCATTTTCAGATCTTCAGGACCCGAGAAACGTACTCCCCCCGGAAGCTCGCCCGCCGCATCAATCGCCGCGCCGTTATCGTCCTCATCGCGCCATCGCCCGATAGCATCGAAGTTCTCCAAACCAAACCCTATCGGGTCGAGTAGTTGATGACAGTTGGCGCAGACGGGATTCGTGCGGTGCAGCACTGTGCGCTCACGCAGGGTCAAGTTCGCTGCGATGCCCTGATCCTGTTCTTCCAGGGCCGGAACGTTGGGAGGGGCAGTCGGCACATTTTCTCCAAGGACTTGTTCCAGCACCCACACACCGCGCTTGACCGTGCTGCTGCGGTTAGGGAAGGACGTTGCAGCCAGAACGCCCGGCATCCCCAGAACCCCCCCGCGATTGCCATCGCTCAGTTGGACCCTCCGCATTTCGGGTCCACTGACCGTTTCTTCCAGACCATAGATCGAGGCCAAGGTCCCGTTGAGATACGTGTAATCGCCGTCGACGAAACGGATGACGCTCTTGTTCTCACGCATGATGCTCTCGAAGAACAGGCGGGCCTCATCGTACATTGCCTTGCGCATCTCCGCGGTCATCTGCGGAAACATGTCAGGATCGAAGACCTGACTCTCCAAGCCGCCGACTCCGAGCCACTGGGCACCGAACCCGTCAAACAGTGCGCGCGAGCGAGTATCCTGCAGCAACCGTCTTACTTGCGCCTCGAGAACCTCCGACTCATGCAGTGTTCCGCTGTCAGCCAGCGCCGTCAGTTCCTCGTCGGGCATTGTGGCCCATAGCAGATAAGACAAACGTGCAGCGAGTTGGTAGTCGTCCAGCGGCACGATCCCCGTCTCCGAAGCGACTTCTCCAGCCGGGGTGATGAAAAGAAACTGAGGAGAAACGAGGATCGCCTTAAGCATCAGCTGCAACGACTGCTGGTAACTGAGGTCGTTTTCCCTGCCCAAGTCGAACGCCGCCACCAGGACATCTAGCTCCGCCTCAGTCGGCGGGCGACGATAGGCTTTCCGCGCAAGAGACCGTGCGATGTCTCGCGCCGATTCTCGGGCACCCGTCGCCGACCCGCCGGCGTCGCCGAACAACCGCCTCTGGACTTCGGTCGGCGGGGCGTCTTCCGGCGCTAAGACCTGATCCAACACCCGATCTGCGATCGTCAGATACTGCTCGATCTGGAGGGGCGACAGCGAATTGAGATACCCCTCGCCGCTGACTTCGTTCGGCAGCCCATCGGCAATCGACGGCTCGACACCGAACAGGTCCCGCAGGGTGTTGCCGTATTGGGTCTTCGTCAACCGCCGGATGACGAAACGTCCCGGATTCTTCTCGCTGAGGTACTTGAGCTTGGGAAGCCACTCGCCAAACAACCGTCGCTCCACCTCGGTCGGCTGGGGCGCGCCTTTCGGCGGCATGTCATGCGCATTCACCCTAGCGACCGCTCTCTTCCACTGATCGTTGAAGGCGGCGTGACCAGGAGCCTTGAGCGCCGGGGAAAAATTGACCCCCGCCTGCGTCGGTCGCTTGTTCTGGTGGCAGGGCAGGCAATAGTCCTTGATGAACGGCGTGATGCGATCACGGAATACCGCTTCGGCATCGGCCTTCAGCGCTGCATGATCGGCGACGCCGGGATCGGTTTCCGCGGCGCCCGCCAGGCACAAGACCAACAAGAAGCCCTGCGATACGACCGCCCTCGAAACACGACGGATCAAGATGGAGGAGGCCATGCTCGGAGAGATCCTCCCATGGCAGTCTTGCTGCCGAAAATCGCCTTGGGGGGCCGATCGGCCTTGCCGCGCAAAGTGTACCACGGCACCGAGCCGGATTGGGATCATTCGCTCTTCCGGCTCTTGCGTGGCTGGGCGGAAGGCCTGGTCCTTGCCCGCTAGGGATGGCGTGCGAGGCCTGGCTGGATCGACCGCGGCTCGCGCCCAGCGCGCTCGCGGCTGCCACGGCCGCCCAGATCCACTTTCCTCCTATGCGTTGTCCGCTCCGCATCGGCCCGGAGCGGTCAAAGGCGCGACGAAGGAACGGTGCAGCGGACACTTGGCGCCGAGGATCGACCGGAACAGTACCGAGACCGGGAAAGGGGAACTATCCGCCCCTCTCCCGGCTCCTGCCCGCAGATAGCCCCAAAACTCCCCGTTGGTTGACAGCCGCCCGAGGAGATGATGAGCGCGCTGCACACTGTCGAATCTACTCGGGAGGTTCACCAAGTCGTCGTTGCCATGCCGAGCCCTTTCGTTCTCCTCGGTCTACATCCGCGTCTCCGTCCGCTATCGGCCGTCTCAGGACATCACCACAGTCTCGCAGTGGCTGAAGGGGATCAGTTCGCGCATCCTCCTTCAGGGGTTCCCGCACATGAGGAAGCCGTTCTGGGGGAGGCACTTCTGGGCCGGGAGGGCCAGACGGTGAGTTCGGGGAGCCAGACGGACAGGATGGTGGCGCAATTCGTCGAGGAACAGGAGGGAGATCTGGTCCACGGCTACAGTCTATTTCCACTTGACACCCTCTCAAGCCACCGCCTTGCAGACGGTGGTTGTTCAATTCACAGGTGAGGGCCAGCATACGCCAGTCGCTTACCTGTCAATCAGCAGGTGGAAGTGTCTGGCCGGCAGGCACAGCCGGTCGCCGCCAGCCAAAGACAGTCTTCGCAGCGTCGTACGCGTCCGCGAACACAATTGCGGTAGTCGGGGAGTGCTGTGCGGAACGATGGTTTCGCCATCCATCGCATGCTAGGCGAGTGCCTTTTCACCTTATTCTCAGGCATGGACTTCGCGGATTGATTCAGTCTGGCGGAGGGCATGGTTTTTCACGTTGAGACAAACGCTCAGGTTTAGGTTTGTTTCGGCGTGTTGGGGAAGGCAGGTTGTGGAGAGGGCCGGGCGCCGCGTCGGATCAGCAGGGCGTTCCAGTCCATGGAACCCGGAGGGTGGATACTCCGATGGCGCGTTCGGTGAAGAGCTGGCAGGCACGGGACGGTGCCAGCCAGAAGCTGCCGCGCGACTGGCGAGTGCGCTTGGCACGGTCCTTGAAGGTGCGGCTGCGGAGGTCGGGGCGGGTGCTGGCGATCTCGGCGCCGGTGGGGCGGTCGCGATAGAGAAGACTGCATTGCGGCGCCGGTTGGCCCATGGCAGTCCTTGGCGGCAGGTGCGCACGAGCGACAGCGGTCGAGGCGATGGTCCCAGATGAGTTGGCGCAGCACAGGGTGCCAGCACCCCTAGCAGACAGGGAGTCCGGCTGGGCGAGGAGCCGCAGTAGGCATACTCAGTCAGCGAATCTGCTGACAGCGGTTTAGTTGACAGCAGAATCGCTGTATAATACCGTTGAATTGCGACTGCATCGTCCTTAGGGCCCGACCCATGAGATCTTCCACCGGCCGCTGGGTAGGCGGCGACGACTTCTTCGATCGCGAATCGGAGTTGAAAGTTCTGGAAAAGCTGGTTCGACAACATAACCACGTGTTGCTTACCGGTCAGCGCCGAATGGGTAAGACCAGCGTCGCCCGGGAACTCGGGCGCCGCCTTGAGGCCGACGGCTGGATCTTTCTCTTTGCCGACGTGGAGGGTGCGAGCTGCCCGGAGGACGCGATTGCAGAGATCGCTCAGGCTGCATACCCGATTCGCCCCGCTAGGTCACGCTTTGTCACAACGATGGGTCGTTGGTTCAGTGACAAGGTCCAGGAAGTCGGGGCGCACAGTTATCGCGTCAAGATCCGGGCCGGCCTCAATCCCGGAAGCTGGCGGCGTTACGGGGAGCGGCTACTCGGTGACTGCGGCACTGGGTCCCCCGGTTCTCCTTGTCCTCGACGAGCTGCCGATATTTCTGAAGCGGATGCTGGTGGAAGACAAGACCCCACGACGTGTCGACCAATTCCTGAGCTGGATGCGCGGAGTCCTTCACACCCTCGGAGAGTGTTCCCCTGTCCTCGTCGTGTCGGGCAGCATCGGGCTTCAGCCCCTAGTGAACAGGCTCGGAATATCGGACCGCATCAACCATCTCTATACGTTTCGCTTAGGGCCTTGGGATCGCAGTACCAGCATCCGGTGCTTTGAGCGCCTCGCGGAGAGTTCCGGCTTATTTTTCGAGCCGGGCGTTGCAGGCGGCGTATACAAGTCGCTCGGCATGGGCATCCCTCACCATGTACAGTCCTTCTTTGCGCGTCTCCAGGAATTCGCCATGAGGCAAGGCCGGAACTCTGTGACGAGGGAGGATGTCCGAGAGGTATATCGGACCGGGCTACTTGGTCCCTCAGGGCAGAATGACCTCATCCACTATGAAACGCGGCTCAAGGAGGGCTTAGGAGACGCCAGCGCCTACTCGATCGCGATGGAGATCCTTGCCGAGGCCGCCACCCAAGGGGTCTTCACGGCGGGAGCGCGGCGCTGTCTCGAACGGTCCTATTCCGCTCTCCACGTCGACGACGCTGCCGGGAACATCGCCGACGTTATTGAAATCTTGGAGCATGACGGCTATCTGGAAGTGCGAGACGGCGGCCATCGCTTTCCTTCGCACTTGCTCAGGGACTGGTGGGAAGCACGGTTCCGCGATCACCACACTCCTCTTGAGGGGAGGAGTTCTCACGATTCTCCATGGGTGCGACTGACATGACGGAATCACCCACCCGGACCATGCGCAAATTCAATCCCGGCATGCTCCAGTCCGACAGAGAGGTGATCGATCAGTTCGTAGTCCGAGACATCGAGCTCGGCATCGTGCTCGAGGTCTTGCGCGGGAATGTCAATTCGCAATCGTGCCAGCACGTCCTAGTAGTCGCCCCGCGAGGGCGCGGCAAGACCATGCTGCTGGCACGTGTCGCTGCGGAATTGCGTACAAACAGTCAACTCGCGAAGCAATTGCTGCCAGTCCGAGTGATTGAAGAGAGCCACGAAATCTCCGATCTTGCCGACCTATGGCTCGAGACACTGTTTCAACTCGCGAGGGAGGTTACGGCGAGCAATCCTGGGCTCGGACAGGAACTGCGAGCCACGCACGCGAGTCTTTGTGCGCGCTGGCGTGAGCAGGCGCTTGAGGAGCACGCTCGGGTTGCAGTCCTAGAGGTGGCGGACCAGCTGGACAGGCAGTTGGTCCTCATGGTCGAGAACCTTCAGGCGCTGTGCGAAACCCAGGGCGAGGATTCCGGGTGGAGGCTTCGACAAGTGCTCCAGTCGGAACCCAAGGTTACTCTGCTCGCGTCAGCCACCAGTCGCTTCAAGGGCCTTGATGATGCGGAACAGCCGTTCTTTGAGTTGTTCCGGACACTAGAGCTACAACCGTTGACCACCGAGGAATGCGGCCGTCTCTGGCGAGCTGCGAGCGGCGACGATGTGAACGAGCGCCAGATCAGGCCGCTGGAGATTCTGACCGGCGGCAGTCCTCGGCTCATCGTGATGGTGGCTGGTTTCGCTCGGCACCGGTCGCTCAGCCTGCTGATGGAGGAGCTAGCGGCACTGATTGACGAGTACAGCGAGTACTTCCGCAGCCACATCGAAGTCCTACCCAACACCGAGCGGCGAGTTTACCTTGCCGTGATCGATTTATGGAGGCCTTCGAAACCTGCCGAAATCGCAGCAAGGGCCCGCAGGGGTATTCGCCTCGTATCGGCTACCCTCGGACGCCTAGTCGCCCGGGGTGCGGTAATTGTGGAAGGGGGCGGGAGAAAGCGTCTCTACTCCGCCGCGGAGCGTCTCTACTGCATGTATTACAAGCTGCGTCGGGAACGCGACGAGGCTGCCGTGGTTCGGCATCTGATTCAGTTCATGTCGGTGTTCTACGGCAAAGCGGAAATGGCCGATTGGTTCAAGACGCTGATCGCTGAGGATTCGCGATCGAAGGCCATTCACGACGGAGTCGAGCGGGCGCTGAACGACATGCCCGAAATCCGCGCTGCCTTAGCCAACCAAGAGCAGGTCGGGGGCGGGAAGCCACGGGTCTTCCTGAAAACTGTAGAGAGATTTTGTCAGGAGATGAGAGCAGCGTCGGGAGAAGAAGACCTCGGCAGATACTTCAAGGTGGCAGACAAGCTAGTAGCTCTTGTCGAGCAAAGAGTCGCGTCGGAAGGAGAGTCAGAATTCGTTTCCATAGCATTCCGCGCGTTCGTTACGATAATGCAGTTAACTGTAGCTGAGCAAGGACTCCGAGGCGATTCCAACAATCTGGCCACGATCTGCCAGAAACTGGTCGAATACTTTGGCACAAATGATTCGCCTATGTTCCAAGCTATAATAGCCGAAGTGCTGGTCGCGCAAGGAGCCGTTCAACAGGAGTTGGGCGACTACAAGGCGGCTATCGAGACCAACGAGAGGCTGATCGAGCGTTTTGGTGGCAGCGAGGCAGCAGATATTCAATTGCAAGTTGCGAAGGCGCTTTTCCAAAAGGGGACTGTCCTTGTGGAGCTGGAGGATACCAGCGCGGCGATCTCGGCCCTAGAGGAAGTCGGCAGGCGTTTTGGGACGGGATCCGTGCCTGCGATTCGCGTACAGGTTGCTCAGTCTCTAATGGTGCTAGCGGCCTTGAAGACAGATTTAGGTGACCGCACGGGGGCGCGGAGGGCCTTCGAAGATGTCGCAAGACTATTCTCAGGTCCCGATACGCCAGAAATCGAAGCTGAAGTCGCCCGTGCAATGGTTGGAAAGGGATCCATGTATGCTAGGTTCAGTGATCCTGAAGCGGCAGTTTTGGTGTATGACGAAGTGGTCGAGCGCTTCGATCCGAGCGATGACCCCAAAGTTCAAGTCCAAGTGGCCGAGGCGCTGATCCTTAAAGGGCAGCAGCTAAAGCAGCTCGGTGATGGCGATACAGCTCGTGCAATATTCGACCAAGTGGTCGAGCGTTACGCGGGCAGCGACGAACCCGACATTCTGGTGAAGGTCGCCAAGGTATTGACCAACGAACCGATTTCAGAGGGCGTACTCCGAAGTGCGCGAGCATCACTTGCTAGATTCGAACAGGTGGTAGAGCGGTCCTGTAAAGAGCAGTATGCAGGGAGTCTGTCAGGAGCGATAGAGTTATCGATAGCGATAGAGTTGTCGATGTATAGAGAAGAGTTTTACGATGCGCTGGGAGATACCGAGAGACAGATCGTCGCTATGGACGAGATTATCGAGCACACACATGCAAGTAATTTCCCGCGATACGAAACCATTGCTGCGGAAGCATTGATTAGAAAAAGTGAGTTGCTAGTCAAGCTAAGTCGTCATGAGACAGCCCTAAAAGTCTGCGAAGAAGTCGACCGAAGATTGGATGCCATGACCTTCAAGTGTCCGATCCGCTTCCGATGGTATATTGCGCGGACGCGCATCAGGGCGCTGTTGGCCCAAGGACGGCATCTCGCTGGCCTTGATGCCTTCCGTTCTGCATATGCGCTGTTCAACTCCCGGGACACGATTATGATCAGTGGAATCACAGATTGCGTGCGCGAGCTCGTCGCGGGCGGCATCGCCGAGCGTGCTATCGAACAAGTTCTATTGGACGACCGGGAAAAGTCGGATACGCTGGTTCCTCTCGTCACGGCATTGCGCCTACGGATTGGCGAAGAGGTGCGTGCACCGAAGGAAGTGCTTGAGGTTGCGGCGGATATTTGCATATACCTGAAAGGAAGGGGGCTAGGTCCCGATTCACGATGATTGGGTCGAGACCCTGGGACATCAAGCGTCTGGTTCCAGAGGGAGCGCCTGCCTGGGCGCCGTCTCCGAAGAGCGTTCGGTGGCGGCGGCCCGTTCCAAGGTGCCGAGTTGATCCGACAGACTTGCTCGAAGTCCTCCCGGCTGGTTGAAATTGCCCCCGCTGAAGTCAAGCCGGACGACGGGATGCCGCACCGACCAGTCCCAGCAGCGGTGGGCATCCAGCCCCTTGAACAGTTCCCGGCTGCCCTTGAACAGTTCCTTCAGCGTGTCGACGAGGAGACTCTTGCCGAATCGACGGGGCCGCACGCTTGCCTTCTGTTACGAGCTGCAGGGGAAAACCGATCTTGTCCACATAGTAGTGGCCTTCCTCGCGGACCTCGCGAGACGTCTGTATGCCGATCGGCAGACGGCGCCTGGTTGCAGCGGAAATCATTCCCTCTCGGGGCCGGACTCTGATCCTATCCCAGTCCATTCACTGGTCGAGCGGTCGGCTGGAGGATCCGCCGACGGACAGACTTGGGGGCCACGTCACGTGGCCGTCGCGCCTCGACCGGCCATTCCATTCCGACGGTGCCTGCCGAATAGACTGGGCCAAGGGCGGTGCCCACCGAAGAGCCATGCGTTGGCGAAGAACCTTCGGAGCGGCTGGCGCTACGGGCTCAAGCGGTTGGGCGGGAAGGCGACGCTGCATCTGCTGTTGTGCCTGGCCGTCCGCCAGCCGGTTTCCCGCCGCTTGCCCTGAAGGTGCTCGGGACGTCTCGTTCGGTCCAAGACCTATCGCCCAGGCGAGCTCTCGCGGCACCTTACGGAGACTTCTCGTTGGAACCGTCTTCCGACACGAAGGGGAGTGCCACGAGGCATTCCGAGGGTGGACTGAACTGCAGCTTCTCACTTCGATGAGGTCGGACGTGCCTTCTCGTTCGAGCAGGATTCCGGCATGCGTTTGCGACCGGACGCGGCCCGTCCGTCCGACTCCTACACTCCAATGTGGCTTGGTGCGCGAACAGGGGCGGGGAATTGCTTCGTCTTGGCAGGTGAATCCGCACAGTCACTTCTGACAGCAGGGCCGGCGACTGGGCCTGAGTTGCGGTCCTCGCCGCATGGCGCGAGGTCTTCTCTCACCGGTGTGACATTCTCCGTCCCGGCACCCCAGAATGTAGATTCAGCCACGCGTCCCGATCGCCTCCGTCGTGACCCTGCTAATCACGCCCCGGTTTGCCACCGAGCAAACCTAACCGGTGCCGAAGCGCCGCTGCACGTGCTTGGCCCGCAGTACCATCGCCGTCACGTCCGCCACCTTGTCCGGCCACATCTCACTGCACACCGGTATGCCTTTCTCGTCAGCACCAGGCCCACGATCATCTGTCGGCACGGCGGGCAGCTGTCCTTGGAGAACCCGTGCGGGCCCCGGCGTCGGGCCCCCTGGTCGCACACCGGTATGCCTTTCTCGAAGGCCCACGATAGTGCGACCTGGTGTCGAAGTAGTGCGACAAGAACCAGATCCAAGCTGCTGAACAGGTAGATGAGCTTGAGATTGTCAAGAGCCAAGCGAGTACTCTCGCGCAGGTCAATTGCGGACGGGCTGCGAAGTTGTGCGATGGTCTAGAGGGAGTTCGCCATGGTCACACTCCCCTCAATTGAAGTCCAGTTCTGCTGTCTGCTCTCCAACGGTGATGTTGATGATCCCACTTCCGTGGTTGGACTTGATGAAGGGGCTTCTATAGACGATGTCCGGATGGTAGTCAATTTCATTACCGTTTATCAGGGGGATTCGGTCCGGCTCGGTGAACATGGTCAGCGTTTCTCCGTAGATAGTGCTGTAGTCCAGCCGACCGTCTTTGACCTCTGCATTATTTGACAACACCTCTTCCTTGAAGCCAGCGAAGTCATCAAACACTGCCAGTGCGGCAACCTCAATAACTATCGGGGAGTACGTTTCATCGCATCTGAGATAGATACTGTACTTCTCCAGGTCCGCAATGCCGGACAAATCAAATTCCGAATACCCTCCCGTCACGAAGCGAACCGCGACGTGGGCCTTCGGGCTGTCGAGAAAAATGTTGAGCAACAGGAACCGGATCGTCTTGTGTCCTTGAAACAGGGAGTCTGACGACCCCGACCGCCAACAGGAGCAATTCAAATACTGTGGAGCCTGTTCAAGGCTAGGTCCTATTCGGCGCTCTCAGTCCCAAGGGATTCTCGATACTAGGCCAGCAAGCCCTTCCAAGTTCTCGCGTAACGAGTCCTCTGCGTCTAGGTCGTTGCGGTGGTCCAAGATGCCGATTGGTCCTTCGTAACCGGAGGCCAGAATTATCTCGATCATCTCGTGGTCCCGGGTGCCGGAGCCTAGCGGCGCGATCTTTGCGCCGCCGGAAGTCATGCCGTTCAAGTTCACGCACAGCAGGTGCGGCACCATCAGCGGAAACAGAACGCCCAAGCGATCAAGCTGCTCGTGGCCGTGATGAAAATTGTAGACCAGCCCTACGTTGTGCGCCTCAGCTTTGTCCAAGACGGCCATCTGGTTTTCCGGCTCTCCGTACCAACCGCCGTGATTGTAGAGGCCGACGCGGCCATCGAGCTTGCCCGCTTCCGACGCGATCGCATCGACGCCTTGGGCCGCCAGAGTCAGCTTTTCGGGTTGGGACAGCCCGTCGAATGCCTGTTCGCGCATGGAGACCCACAAATCGCTCGAAGCTTGATTGCGGCGCAGAGTGTCAAGAGCGAGACCGACGGACCCGCCCAACGGATCGCGCGGGTCGACACCGCCGCACCACCAGGCCGACAGCTCGATGTCGTTCTCGCGCAATGCTGCGATCTCGTCGTCGAAGCTCGGGATATGCTCGTCTCGATAGTCGTAGGCGACCGCTCGCAGCCTCAGGCGCCCAAGCATCGCTGCGCGCTCGGCAGGGCCGCGTTTCGCCGCGTCAAACGGCACGATGCACCAAGCGACCAAGTTCGTCCGAGAGAAAACGCCGGCATCCGCCAGCGGATCGGGCGGGGCCAATTCCCGCTCGCTAGGACCGGAGGCGCAACTTGCAAGGACAAGAAGAGCGGCCGCAGCGCACCGCATGCCAAGAGTATACCGACCGTTGTCTGGTGCGCTCCGCGATAAGGCTCGGTCGCAATTCCACCGTCTCGGGATCGAAGCCGTCGTGACAAACGCCCGGTAGGTTTGGGCGCCAACAGCCCTGAGCGGGAGTTTCCCAGACACGGTCCAGGCTGTGCTTCAGCGCATGCGGGCGTCGGCCGCCGGACCCGCAGTCTCGAGAATACGTTGAACGAACTCGGGGTCGCGGAACGGATCTTCGGTCTCGGCCTGCCAAACCCGCAGCGCCTCCGTCAACCGCCGCTGCTCTTCGGCCAGACCGGGCTCTCCAGCCAGATTGTGGAACTGCTCCGGGTCCGCCGCGAGATCATATAGCTCGTACTCGGGAGGAGCCGCGAAAGTATCGAACGCGCGCCGTACGTCAGTCCCAGCAAACCGACCCTGCTGAGAGAGCGAGTATGCCGGGTCGCCGTCGATGGCGGTGGAGGGCTTGGCCTCCGCCGCTCGCAGATTGTGAATCAGTTGATACCGCTCGTCTCGGATCGCCCGGCGGGGATAGAAGGGCTGC
Organism: Bryobacterales bacterium; assembly: GCA_965203925.1. Classification (GTDB taxonomy): domain Bacteria; phylum Acidobacteriota; class Terriglobia; order Bryobacterales; family UBA6623; genus VXMF01. The sequence goes on along the minus strand of OZ241924.1, from coordinate 4,343,956 downwards.
ACGCCATGGTAGTGGAACTCGCCGACCAAATACCGGCGCCAATCTACGCTCGGTTCGCCGCCAAGCAACGGTCGCAGCGACCGGCCGTGGAGATCATCGGGGATCGGCGCTTGCGCGGCTTCGAGAATGGTCGGAACCAAGTCGACCGTGGAGACCATGGCAGGGCTGTCGCCGCGAAAGTCGAGGCCGGGCCAGCGGACGATATACGGAATGCGCAGACCTGCCTCGTAGGCCGTCGTCTTCCCCCGCGCAAAAGGAGGGCCATGATCGGAGACGAACAGGACCAGCGTGTCGTCGCCGTGCCCGGCTCTTCCAAGAGCCGCCAGCAGCAGCCCGACGCCGTCGTCTAGACGTCTGACCGCGCTCAAGTAGTCGGCCGTTCGCTGCCGCTGTTCGGGCGTGTCAATGCGCTGGAAGCTGAGTAGCGTCTTGTCGCTCGGCTCGACCGGATTTTCCGGGAAGCCGTCGACTTGCGGCGGGAAATAGCGGCTGCCGTCCTCGCGACGCCCGACATGCGGATCAGTGTAGTTGACCATCAGGAAGAAGGGGCCACCTGTCGGATCGGCAATGAACCGGCTTGCGCGCTCGGCGACCAAACCGACTCTGCGAGCTTCGTTGTAGTTCGTCTCGCGAATGTCGAATTCAAACGTCTGCTCGGGGTTGACGTGCAGCTTGCCGATGATTCCGGTGCGGTATCCCTGGCGCTTGAGCAAGTTCGGCAGCGTTCGGTCGAACATCTCCCGATGCATCTGGAAGCCGCGATTCGCCAACCCGTACTGGCCCGTTGCATGGACATAGAGGCCGGTGAACATGGCGCTGCGCGATGGGCTGCAAGACGCCTGGGCGACGTACGCCGTCTCGAAGCGAACGCCCTCGGACGCCAGGCCGTCGAGGTGCGGCGTCTCGATGCGAGTCTCGCCATAGCAACCTAGTTGCAGTCCCAGATCGTCGGACGTAATCAGCAGGATGTTGAGCGGATCGGCTGACGCCGCCGTCTCCGGCGGAGTCGAGCAGCCGATCGACCACATCGCGAGCACGGGGGCAGCGGCGGCGAACGTAGGCCTCATTCTGCCTACGAGGATAGCCAACGGCGCGGTCTAGAGGGCAAACGATTCGCACCGAGCCGGCCCGTCCAACCGTCGTGCGCGGGAGAGCCGATGTGCCCGGTCTCGGCGAGCGTGGTCAGGCGTCCGACAGTCGTGTCCTTGCAGTTGGGAACATCTCTCTGCCGAGATGAGCGGCCGCTGTTATGATGCTCTTCGCGATGAAGCTAGCTCACGGCTGGACGCTCGTCCGAAACGGCCAGCTCGTCGACGGAACCGGCGCGGCGGCGATACGCGACGGCGCCGTCGTCATTGAAGATGGCAAGATCGCCTACGCCGGTCCGGAAGTGGGTGCGCCTGACACGCCGCCCAATACCCGAATCATCGACGCCGGCGGCGGAACGATCATGCCCGGGCTCGTCGAGGCCCACTTCCACCCGACGTACTTTAACGTGCGCGAGCTACAGGACCTCGACATCCGATATCCAGTCGAGTATGTGACGATCCGGGCGGTGAAGAACGTCCAGACGGCGCTCGAGGCCGGCTATACGGCGGCGCGGAGCGGCGGAAGCCTGTTCAACATCGACGTTTGGCTCAAGCAGGCGATCGAAGAAGACATGGTTCCTGGTCCGCGCCTTGCGGCTTCGGGGCGGGAGATTTGCGGTGCGGGCGGAATCATGGACTGGAATCCGGAATACCGCAAGATCGGCATGGAAGGCCTGGTGCTGATCGTCAACGGAGCCGAGGATGCGCGTGCGGCGGTTCGCAAGCTCGTCAAGGACGGCGTCGAGTGGGTAAAGACCTACCCGACTGGAGACGCCGCCGCGCCCAACGTCAACGACCACCACACGCTCTCGATGACGTTCGAAGAGATGCACGCTGTCGTTGACATGGCGCACAACCACGGTCTCAAGGTCACCGGGCACTGCCGCGCGCTCCAAGGCGTGAAGAACGCGCTGCGGGCCGGCTACGACACCCTTGAGCACGGGACGTTTGTCGACGACGAGGCGATCGAGATGATCGTCTCGAGTGACACGCCGGTCGTCCCGGCGCTGTGGTTCGAGCAGTCGTCGGTCAACAACGGCAAGAAGTTCGAAATGCCACAAGAAGTCATCGATGGCCACCAAGAGACTCTCGAAGCTGGCGCCGAGAGCGCCAGGCGAATCCTCAAGGCGGGCGGACGTGTGGGCCTAGGCGGCGATTTCGGATTCGCATGGACGCCCCACGGCACTTACGCCAAGGAGATTTCGTTCTTCGTGAGCTACGTTGGTTTCACCCCGCTCGAGGCGCTCAAGTGCGCCACCAGGACGGGTGCCGAGATCATGGGTCGCGGAGATGAGATCGGCACTCTCGAAGAGGGTAAGGTGGCGGATCTACTCGTTGTTGAGGGCGACGTACTCGGAAACATCCGGCTGCTGGAGAATCGCTCGAAATTTCTGGCCGTAATGCAGGGCGGAGTCGTCAAAGCCGGCAAGCTGGCGCAACCGCTCTGACAGGAATAACTGGCCCGTTGCAGTCCGAGGTACAACACACAAGACGCAGTACTGTTGCAGGTTGCGGCCACATGATGCAGCATGGCGGATTCAGCCGGGCCAAGGGCGGGAGATTTGGATGCCAGTTGGTTGCTATCACTTGACATTGGAGGATAAGTGCACGATCGAGGGGCTGCTGGGGAGCGGCTGGTCGATTCGCAGGATCATCAAAGAGTTGCAGCGGAGTCCCGGGACGATCAGTCGCGAGTTGGCGCGCAACGCTAAGGGCAGGAAGGGCTATCGGGCGGCCTAGGCCCAGGGGAAGGCGCGGGGCCGTCGGCAGAGGGCCTCGGAGATTCCGGGGAAGTTGACAGCCAAGCTCTGGTCGGTCATCCGGGGGAAGCCGCTGCAGCGGAGTCCGGAGCAGATCGCCGGCTACCTCGTCATTGGTCATGTGGAGCAATGAAGGACGGCGGAGGGCGCAGAAGATCCATTGCATTCGATTCGGGCAGCGGGGAAGAACTATGGTCGTTCCAAACGGGCTCCGGTATCCGAGGGGCACCGGTGACATTCGAGCTGGATGGCATACAGTACATCAAGACCGCTTCGGGAATGGGCGGTGCGGTCGGAGGCTTCACCGGCCCGGGAGCCCCGTGGATGGCGAGCCATCGGGCGGGGAGCGCACTCTTCGTCTTTCGATTGTTTGAGCCCGGCGCTTCCAGCTCGTTCCACGGCGGCGCCAGGTTAAGCAAGGCTTCGAAGCGACCCCCAGCCCTAACGGATTCGTGCGAGTCGCCGCCCCAAGTGTCCGCTCCGGGGAGAACTCCGAGTGTCTCGTCCGGCCTGTCATAGATCCGCCCGAATCCAAAGGCGCCCTCTTGCCACGCTTGTTCAGAACCCATTGGCTTTGATGGCAGGAACGGACCCTGCCGGCGCCCGGGAACTAAGGTTCCAAGGACTCAGCCGCCCGAGTGAACATCTTGACATCACAGTGAACGCACATCATGATGTCTAAATGAGAACGACCCTGACACTGGACGACGATGTGGCGGACTTCCTCAAGATGCAGAGTCGACTGCAGGGCAGGCCGTTCAAACAGGTTGTGAACGATGTCTTGCGAAGAGGCATGGCACCCGGATCACAAGGACCAGACCTGCCCCCGTACCGGATTGTCCCCAATCGTAGCGGGCTGGTCCCGGGCGTCGATCCCCTGAGGCTCAACCAGCTCAACGATCAGTTGGAGGTCGAGGACTTCGCCACGGAGGGCGGGCAGTGATCGTGCCGGACGTCAACCTATTGATCTATGCCTACAACGATAGTGCGCCCCACCACGAGGCAGCCAGACGCTGGTGGGAAGGCTTGCTCAACGGCGCGGAGAGAGTAGGTGTGCCGTGGGTCGTCCTAACGGGGTTCGTGCGACTGATGACGCATCCAAGAGCGCTAACGTCGCCCCTCTCCGTAAAGGACGCCATGGCGCACGTGCAGGACTGGTTCCAGTACTCTCATGTCACACCGGTCAACCCCGGTACAGTGCACTTGGCGCACCTCCAGCGAAATCTCGGTGCAGCCGGCGTCGGTGCCAACCTCGTCACGGACGCGCACATTGCGGCGCTGGCCATGGAGTACCAGGCCGAGGTCCACTCGAACGATTCCGATTTCAGCCGGTTCCCAGGGCTTCGGTGGCGAAACCCGCTCTGACACACTTGGCTGTCGCCGTGAACTGCGGCGTTACTGTTGCGGTGGCGTGCCCGGTGGATGCTCGGCGTGGTGAGCAGCAGATTAAACCGCGGGTACCGTGGATTGACTGAGTCGAACCGACCTCGCTGGCTCCGTTGCCGTCCATCTGGCTTGAAACACAATCGGGCGATTCAGGGGCCTCGGAACACAAACATCCCCACCCAGCCGTCCGCACGGGACTGCGGCGCTCCGCCCAGACTGTTGCGAGGAACGCTCGAGGCACGGGTTCCGGCCCGGGGTGGCACGGGCTGTGAATGCTGGCTTGGAGGAGAGCTTCCGAAGAAACCTCGCTAGTGAATGATCGCCGGCCCGGCCCCAGACTGATGTCGGGGCATGGAGAGCACCAATGACAAACGGGGCGTGTCTACCGGAACCGTACTTTTACTCCAGCTCAGCCGACGCGCTGTTTCAAATTGAATGATCCGGGCCGGGCCCGGGGGCTCCACTGATGTGAAACACCCTAGCCCGGCGATGTGGGGATGGCCTCGGGAGTGGCGGTCATTGGGAGGACGACGTAACCGAGTTCTTTGGCGGTTCTCTTGATGTAGCTCAAGGTGCGCTTGCGGTGGCGCTCCTCGTAGGCCTCCTGGCCCTCGTCAACGTAGTCCTGGCCCCACATGAGCATCCGGTAGACCGAGATCGTGAGTTTGCGCGCCGTCGCGAAGATTGCCACCTTCATTCCCTCGTGGCGTGTCTTGCGTCGCAATGTCGCCCCGAGCGCACGGCTGGAGCGGCTCAGTGACGTCGCCGCCATGCGCAGCACATTCGCGATGCGCGTCGCTCCCATGCCGGGCCCGTGCTTCTTGCCCGCGAGAGTCTTGCCTCCCGAAACCGCGTGGCGTGGCGCCAGCCCCAGCCAGCTCACGAAGTGCTTCTCGCTGGGGAACGCCGACAAGTCCGCGCCGAACTCGGTCAAGATCGTTCGCGCGGTGCGCGCTGAGCCCGTCGATGCGTGTCAGATCCACCGCCGCATAGCGGTACAGCGTCCGGCGCGTCGCTTGTTCTCCCCACACCCGGATGGCCCTCTCCTTGGCTGGGTTGGCGTGCCTTAAGGGAAGGCGCCCAGGCTGATGCGGGATTCCTGCCTTGGCCGCGGCTCTTGCTCACTGGGACCTCCGAACCGTCCTCAGCCGACCCTTGCCTCTTGGCCGTTTCGACGCTCGATTGCCGACCACGCGGGGATATGTAACCTGAACTCCTGCAGCAAGCAGACACACCCACCACAGCCACTCGCCATGCCGCACGAACGCGGTGGTCGTCGACCGAAAACCGAAGGGCACATCGATGTAGTCCTGGACGTACGAGGGCAACTGACTCACCACCCTACCGGCTGGACTGATGGCGGCCGTGATTCCGTCGTTGGTGGCGCGCAGGATCCACCGGTCATTCTCGATGGCCCGCATTCGGGCAATGAGCAGATGCTGCTCGCGCGCAGCGCTGCGTCCGTACCAGCTGTCATTGGAGATGTTGACCAGCAGCTGCGCCCCTGCGGCGGTAAACTCCCGGACAAACCCCCCAAATACGGACTCGTAGCAGATGAACGTGCCAACGCCGTGCCCATCAATCGAGGCGGTCGAGATCACTTCTCCTGGGCGAAACATTCCTGCTTGAAGCGTGATCTTCGTGACGAAGTAGTGGAACGGCCATGGAACAAACTCACCGAACGGCACCAAGTTCACCTTGGAGTAGTCGGCCAGCAGACCCCCGTCGCGCCCTAGCGTGACGGACGAGTTGCGAGGCTGAGACCGGTCTCCATCCACGAACGAAATCGTGTTGAAGATGAAGGCCGAACCAGACTCCACGGCTACCCGCTCAAAGTATGCGCGTGCGGCCGCATCGTCAAAGTAGTAAGCGCTGACCGGGTATTCCGGCCAAACAAGCAGCAGAGGGCGGCGCTCTCCAGACGGGGCCCTTGAGATTTCCAACATTTTCAAGAGATGGTTCGTTCCATGTTCTTGGACCCAACCTGCCCGAACGACGTCGGGATGGACGTTCGGCTGGACGAGCCGAGCGGTGTGCTCCGCTTCGCCGTCTGATGGAAGTGACGGAACCGCCAGCAGTCCCAGAAGGGGGACTAGCGCAATAAGCGGCTTCGGTGACTTGCGCACGAAGGCCACTGCGACGGCGGCATTTGCCAGCGCGAAGACCAACGACGGGCCATAGACACCTGTCCACGGCGCCAGCCTTGCTATATGGCTCAGCGGGAGTTCGACAGCGGCGTTGCCGAGCAGTGTCCAAGTGAAGAACACGTACTGGTGGCTGCCCTCCAGCGCAACCCAGAGTGTGGCAAGGCCTGGAACGGCCCATGCCCGTTGGAGGAGAGGCCCGCCGAGGAGAGCGAACGCCCCACACTGGACCCCCTTCACCAAGAAGAAGAGCACGAAAAGAAAGGCGGCGATCGGTGGAGAGATGCTGGCGTAGTCCCTCATGACCGGGTAGATCCAGTAGCAGGTCCCGGCGAAGAAGACGGACCCTGCCAGCCACCCAAGCAGCAAACGGTCGCGTGCGCGATGTTCCTTGACCGAAAGGAGCAAAGGGACCAAGCAGAACGGCGCGAGCCAGGCGAGCGACCAACGCGGAAACACCAAGACCTGCAGGACGCCTGAGAGGATGGCCCCTCCCACGGCGAGAGCCCCCGACTCGAGGTTCCTGAAAGGCCGGTTCATCCCCTAAGAGCAGCCATCGGTCCGAAATCGTCGGCCATGTACGAACTGCGCACAAACGGACCGCTGAAGACAGCCCGGAAGCCGATCGACAACCCATAGTCGCGCAGCTCATCAAACTCATCGGGGTGCAGGTAGCGCTCCACCGGAAGACGTCTCCGACGGGGCTGGAGGTATTGGCCTATCGTGGCGACGGCCGTGCCGGAGGACCGCAGATCCTGCAAGAGCTCGCGAACCTCGTCAAGCGACTCTCCCAGCCCTACCATGACTCCCGACTTCGTAAGCACAGTCGGAGAGTGCCGCCGCGCGAAATCGAGGACATCCAAGGACCGCCTGTACTCTGCTTGAGGCCGCACTCGGCGGTAGAGTCGGGCCACGGTCTCCATGTTGTGGTTGAATATCGCGCAGCCAGCGTCCAGCACGCGCGCGACCGCTTCCATGTCGCCCAAGAAATCGGGCACCAAGACCTCCACCACGGCCTCCGGAAGCTCCCGCCGCACCGCCAAGACAGTGGCGGCGAAGTGCGCGGAACCTCCGTCCGGGAGCTCATCCCGGTTGACGCTGGTGATAACGACATGGCGAAGGCGCATCCTGCGCGCCATCCGGGCGACGTGCCGCGGTTCGTCCGAAGCGAGTGGCCCGGGAGTCCCCTGAGGAACGGAACAGAAGCCGCAAGTCCGCGTGCAAGTATTGCCGAGGATCATGAATGTGGCCGTCCCCCGAGCGAAGCACTCGTGCATGTTCGGGCAGCGAGCAGACTCGCAGACGGTATGCAAGCCGCGATTCCGAAGCTGGACTTTCAGGTCATGGACGGCGCCGTAGTCCCTCGTCGGCTTTCTCAACCAAGGAGGCAGACGCCTTGGGCGCTGTCGGCTGGGATGAGCCTGGATCTGCACCAGACTCACGACTGAACCGATCCTCAGGCCAATCCGCTAAAAAGAGGGCTGCTGAGATAGCGTTCGCCCCCGTCAGGGAGGATCACCACTATGGTCTTGCCCTCGAACTCCCGTTCCCGAGCCAATCGGCAAGCAACCGCGGCGGCCGCACCACACGAGATTCCGCTCAGCAGGCCCTCCTTCCGGGCAAGCCTCCGGGCGTATTCAATGGCCTCGTCGTCAGAGACGCTCTCGATCCGGTCAACCATCTCGAGGTCCAGAGTGTCCGGGATGAATCCCGCCCCGATACCTTGAATCGCCGTGATACCTGGCGTCAACGGCTCTCCGGCCAAGTACTGCCGAATCACCGGGCTGCAGTCCGGTTCCACCCCAACGCTGACGATGTCCCGACCGCGCTTCCGCTTGAAGTAGCGTGATATGCCGCTGATGGTGCCACCAGTGCCGACCCCGGCGACCAATGCATCGACTTGGCCGTCGGTGTCGTCCCAGATCTCCGGGCCAGTTGTCTCGTAGTGGATGCGCGGGTTTGCCGGATTCTGAAACTGCTCCAGCATCAGGTAGCGACCCGGATTGGCCCGGACCAGCTCGCGCGCGTGCTGAACCGCGCCGTACATTCCCTCATTCTCGGGCGTTAGCTCAAGGCTGGCCCCGAGCAGGTTCAATACGCGCCTGCGCTCGGCGCTGTAGTTGGAGGGCATGGCAATCCGCAGCTTGTATCCTCTGGCGGCGGCCACGAAGGCCAATGCAATACCCGTGTTGCCGCTCGTGGCCTCGACGAGTTCCATACCCGGCTTCAGCGTTCCGCTCCGCTCTGCGTCCCAGATCATGGACGCGCCGATTCGGCACTTCACGGAGTAGGCCGGATTGCGCCCCTCGACTTTCCCGAGCACGGTCGCCTTCGTGCCCGATGCCAGCCTCGATAGGCTCACCAGCGGTGTGCCGCCGATCGACTGGGAGTTATCGGGAAAGATGCGGGCCATTTCAGATCTGCCAGTTCCGCACGGCCTGGGAACGCTTCTGCCGCCAGCGTTCGACCAGTTCCGCGAAGGTCGTGCGATCGATCACGCTGGATAGGGCCCGCTCTACTCGGGCCCACATTTCCGGAAACGGGGAATCTTCCGACTCGTTGGCGAATGGCCGCTTCGACGGCTGGAATGAGCCGTCGACCTGGCGAAGGATGTCACCTACCGTGATCTCGTCCGGTCGCCGCGCTAGGAAGTAGCCCCCCTCGACCCCACGGCGAGATCCCAAGAAGCCGCCCTGTTTGAGTTGCGCCAGTATCAGTTCGAGGAACTTAGGCGGGATCTGCTGGCTCTCGGCAATCTTTGCGATCTTGACAGGTTCGGGCTGGCCACGACGGCTCAGCTCGAACACGGCACGGAGGGCATACTCACCCTTTACCGAAACGTCCACGGCGAATCCCTACCATTCTAGTAGGGATTGCGCGCATGTCCTGACTTTCAACCCCTCCCTGCCTGTGACGTCATCACAGCCGAGCACTTCCGGCACTGATCCCGGCGTTTGGCGTTCATCGCGCCGCACTCGGTGCACCAGTTGTAGGCTATGCGGCAGTAGATGTTCGTCGCGAACACCCCACTGACCAATATCAGGACCATGAAACCCAGAAAGGAGAGAACCTCGTACACGGCGTTTGGACCTGTGGTGGGAAGTCGGCGCTGGCTGATCTCGTCAGGAGCCCCGCCTACACATCAGGATTGCACACCCAGAGGACATGCCAGACGGCGCCGTCTAGAGTTAGGCGTTGAGCAGAACGGAATCGGCACGACCGTCTGGCCTCGATCTGGCGGACCGGCTCTCGCATTTCCCATGGCTCAATCGGGAGACCGCCGACCGCCCAGTCCGTAAGACTCGGGCGAATTGAAACCTGCCCCCGAATTCTGATCTAGCGTAGACCGCCGGGAACGGGCAGAACCCGTGCTCAGACGGAGCGTGAGAGCCTCTTCAAGGCTAGGGTTAGTGGCTGGAGTAGCCGCTACGGCGCGTGAGATGCACGCCGAGGTTCGAGCTTCAGGAGCCGGTCTGCTAAGCGTCCGGCCCGTTCTTCGATGCGCAGTTGCTTCTGCAGGGAACCACACTGCTGCGCGGCCTCGGTGAAGACGTTGACAAAGTCCCACCAGGTCGCCATGTCTCGGTAGGGCGAATGCCATACAGCCCCCGACAAGTGGCCCGCCATCTCCACCGGCAGTGCCCCGAGCGTCCGTGCGACTCGTCCCAGGTCCTTGCTACCTGTCAGTCGGCGACTCCAAGTGTTCCCACCCGGGACGTCGTCCAAGACCTGTCTCAGCAGCCTAATGCCCTCTCTGTCGGCTGCTAGCACGCCTGTGTCGAACACCTTGTTACCCAAAGCCTCGAGCCACTCCTGATCCTCGCTGATGTCGTCTCCGGCCGTTCCAAGAATCCGCCGGACCCGGCGGTCGAGGCCGGCTTCGTCCCCGGTGTGGGCGACCCGATGCCGAGTGTCTGCTGCTGGCCGCACGAGGCCGTTCGCACAGATCATCCGGAAGACCGTCTTTCTCACGGACACCGAGCACTCACCGCCGAGTCCGTTGCGAGCCTCGATCCCGAGCCAGCTGACGTCGGCCACATCCCCGCCGTCGCCCGCGATCTTAGTGCGGTGCTCACACTCCTGGAGCGGGAGGTTGATTCGCAGCTCCGTTCCGACGGAACGGGCGATGGGCCCCTTGTCCATGATGGAATTCCAGCCTCGTTCGGCCTTTGACCAAGCAGCCGTGCGCTTCTCACGCATCGTCGTCTCAAGGAGCTCCACCAGCCGACCGTGCCCGAATTGCTGGTAGCGACTCCCGACGATTCCAACAACTGTCCATCCATCGACCACGACCCGCCGGGACAACATACTCTCTCGATCTCGGTTCCAAGCGTCATTGAGGACCTTTGTGGCTAGGCCAGGCGAGTTGATTCGCTGGATCGTCCGGAAGTCGCAGCCAAGTAGGCTGCAGAGCTTGGACCAGCCCCGGTCACTCACATAGACCCGCTCCCTGTCTTCGGTTTGGATGAACTTGTCCTCCGAGACACGCATTCGAGGCGTGCATCGCCACATGCGAACGGAAAGGTCCTTTCCCCTTGCGAAGTACTTCACGTCGTCCCAAGTCTTAAAGGTCTCCTCTTCGTCACGTACGCCCTCCAATGCCATTGATCCTCCTAGCCCATTCTCCCTGATCCGTCTCAGGTGGGCCGAGGTCGCGAGGCACGGAAACAGTTGACTAGCATCCAATCTGCTGCGATTCGAGAGATCGAGCCCCAACGCCGGTGCCGCAAGTTTGCTCGGTGACCCTCATCGGCCAGAAGCCCCACAGCTGAGTGTCAACCGACCGCGACTGTTCCGTGCGGCGATGACCGGATCTGTCCTCATCATCTGCTTCTCAGAAGCCATAGTTCTTGACGGGCTCGGGCTGGCCGCGACGGCTCAGCTCGAACACGGCACGGAGGGCATACTCACCCTTTACCGAGACATCCACGGCTAATCCCTACCACTCTAGTAGGGATTGTCCTGACCATCACCCCTTCCGTGCCTGTGGGATCATCGCAGCCGAGCACTTCCGGCACTAGTCCCGGCGTTTGGCGTTCATCGCGCCGCACTCGGTGCACCAGTCATAGGCCATCCGGCAGTAGATGTTGGTCGCGAAGACGCCACTGACCAGAATCAGGATCATGAAGCCCAAGAATGTGAGGACGTCGTACACGTTGATCGGACTTGAGGCAGGGTGTCCTTAGGCGATCCCAAGCGGTGCAGGGGCTACGCCTCAGGATCGCACAGGCGCTGAATTGATCCGAGGATCATGGCCTCGGTTGGGCGCCCGACACAACGGGATCGGAGCGCAAGAGGTGCGCCGATCCCACCGAGCGGGATCCAATGAGCCGGATTCCAGCTGCCTCCCGCTGCCGCAAGAGGCAGCCTCCCGCGTCGTAGGCCAGCAGCCCGTAGTCCGGGAAGAACTCGTAGACGTTGCCCCGTCGCTGGCTGGGCTCGGGGACGCGGGATGAGGCGGTTGATTCTCGGTTCCCGGCTCCGTGGCGCGACCGGCCGCCAGAGGACTGCTCCGTCACGCCTGCGGAGGCAGATCGTCAGTAGGCTCTCCCCGTCGGCGGCCATCAGGAAGATGCCGCCGCCGGCCAAGACGAGAGCGGAGTGGCCGGACGTCAGGGGCGTACTCCACACCGCCGCCTCGCCGTTCCCGCACGTGACCTGGCGCTCGGCCGCCACGACGAAGCCTGATCCGTTCGGGCCTCGGAACTCCAGCCAGTCTGCCGCCGGTGCGGCGGAGGCGGTCGCTAGTACGGCCAGTGCAGTTCGAACTCACACCATCATGGCCAGGGCAATCCTCGCCTGCCGTTATGCAATGGTATGCGGCGGGGCGTCGGTCCGTACGAAAGGATCTGTGCCGGTGTCGGGCGCGGCCTGCGGGTGCAGACCGCGCCTTCCGAAGTGGTCTAGAACGAGTAGCGCAGACTGAGCTGGAGGTTGCGATTCGAAGTCTTCGAAGTCACTTTGCCGAATGCGGCGCTGACCGGGTTTGTGTTCACGCTCGAGAAGTTCGGGTGGTTCGGGAAGTTGAACATCTCGCAGCGCAGGGTCACTGTCTGGCCCTCGGTTACCGCGAAGTCCTTGAAGATTCCGAGATTCCAGCTGTGCCGGTTGGGTTGCCGGATGTACTGGTTCCTGTGCTGGGTCCGCGCGAATGTTCCCGCGGCCGGGGCCGTAAACAGGGGATTCCCGCCCGAGTCCGTAGTCTGGAAGAAGTACACGGAATCGCCGCGGCCCTGGGAGAAACCGCGCTCGCCGCGCGGCAACGTTGGATCGCCGCCGACCTCCCACGGCTGGAACGAGTTGTCGCCGATCCCGGCGTAGTCGCTGTTGCGGCCCACCGTTCTCGGGAATCCTGTCTGGTACTGCATCACACCGGAGACCGTCCAGCCGCCGACCACCGCCTTGGCCACGCGGTTGCTGGAGTTCCGCATGAGGGGCACCTCGTAGACCCAGTTCACTACCAAGGCGTGCCGAACGTCGTAGTCCGCAGGGCCCCAAAAGTTGGTATCGTCCGCGCTATTCCAGATGCGATCTCGGCGATTGTCGGCGTTGTCCCACGATGAGGAGTAAGTGTAGGCGGCTCCAAAGCTCAGGCCGTCGCTGAACCTGCGGGTTAGATTGAACTGCAAGCCGTTGTACTCGGACCGCGCCGCGTTCTCGCCGAGGATGATGTTGGCGAAGCCCTTATACTGGCGCAGGTAGTTCGGGTTGACTCCGTCCAGTTCGGGCCTCAGCAGGGTCCCCAAGGGCAGCTGGTTGATGTCCCGGACGCGCTCCATGTGGGTCGCCGTGCGCCCCACGTAGCCGACCTCCAGAAGGGTCTTGAAGCCGACCTCCCTCTGGAACGAGATGTTCCACATGTACGATGCGGGAATTCGGTAGACCGGATCCTGAGTCATGAAGAACTGGGGGAAGCCCGTGGCTTCGCCCGCTCCGGGGTTGTCAGCCAACCCGGCGGACACCGAGACCATCGGCTGGAACGGAGGGTTGCCGCCGAGGAAGACGTTGTCGGCGACTCCCGGCCGCGCCAGATAGCGCCCGAGGCCTGCTCGCAGCACGTCGCGGTCTGAGAGCTTGTAGGCGATCCCAAAGCGCGGCTGGAACTCCTTTGTCTGGACTTGGCCCCAGTACTTCGTTCCGCCAGTGAACAGGTGGTCGAACTCCCCGCTGTCGGCGATGGCCACTCGGCCGAGCGCCGCATCCGGCCAGCCCTTGCCGGGGATCCGGACGCCGTTGTAACGGTCCCCGCTGATTACGTTGCCGGTCCTGGAGTCCATGACCGCCGCCCGGGACGGGTCGTAGCTGTCCGGGTCGAACACCGCCATGTTGCGCCACAGGCTGTAGAAGTAGGGCGTCATGACCGAGTACCGCACGCCCAGCTCGATGCGCAGGTCCGGCGTGGCCTTCCAGGAGTCCTGGACGAAGAACTCGCCCATGATCCCCCGGTAAGGGGTGTAGGCCCGCTGGCCGATCTCGGCATAGGTGGAGAATAGGCCCAGCGCCGCGTTCGCGACCGCCACGCCCGTCGAGGGAGTTCCCAGACGCCGGTCGTCAAAGACGAACCGGCCGTTCTGGTTGTTCGTGCCGCCCGGCACGCCCGCCACATTGATCTGGTCGAAGTCGTTCTGGCCGGCCCTCTCGAAGCGTCCGCCGAACTTGATCGAGTGATTGCCCACGATCTTGGTGAGGTTGTTCGAGATCTGGTAGATCGGCCCTGACGAGAAGGCGGGATAGGGACCTCCGTCCACGCGCCCCATGTTCTGGATGTTGATGGTCGGGATCTTGATCGGGATTTCCTTCCGCTCCGGGTAGATGTACGGGTAGTCGATGCCGTACGTCCCGCGGTCTAGGCGCGACGTGACCGGGACCTCGAGGTAGACCCGGTCGTAGCTAATCGAGGCCAAGAACTCGTTGATCAGAGTGGGCGAGACAGTCCAAATGTGGTTCGCGGTGTAGGTGCGATTCGGGCGATCGATCGTCCGCGTGGCGCGGTCCGTGCCGCCGCGGAAGGCCTCCGGCTCGAAGTAGTTGTAGTTCTGGAGGCGGAAGCGCAGGTTTTGGTTGGGCGCCATGTTGTAGTCGATCGAGATCGTGTCCTTGCGCTGGTCCGCCGGTTGCGGGCGCGTCTGGATGAAGTTGTTAGTGCCCTGCAGGAAGCCGGGGACCGGATCCGGGTAGGCCGCGAGGAAGCCGCTCCCGTTGCGGCTCAGCCTCGACCTCGGGATGAGGTTGTTGGCGAACGGTTCGCCGGTGTCGGGGTCGATCACGTTACGCACCCTGCCGAAGAAGGTGTTGTCAGCCGACAGCAGTTCGGAGAAGTCCCCGCTGCGCATGGGTAGCGACGGGACGGTGATGATCGAGGTCCGCTCCCGGCGGCGCGTGACCCATTCCTGGCTCCACAGCCAGAACATCTTGTTGCGGTTGCGGTTGAACCGGCCCAGCACGACCGGCCCGGAGAGGACGTACCCGAATTGATTGAAGCGCTCCGCCTGCCGCTCCTGTCCGGCGCGGTTCCTCGACCAGGTATTCGCGTCGAGCGCGTTGTTGCGGAAGTACTCGTAGAGGCTTCCGTGGAACTCGGAGCTGCCGCTCTTGGTCACGAAGCGGATCTGGCCGGCCATCCCGCGTCCGTACTCGGCGTTGTAGTTGGCCGTAAGGACCTGGATTTCCTGCACCGTCTCCAAGTCCGCCGTGCCGATGCTTGTGCCGTTCGAGCGGGTCCGCATGTTCACGGCCCCGTCGAACGAGACAATGTTGTCCTGTCGGCGCGACCCGTTGATGGAGAGGTTCCCGCTGGTCAGGCCGAAACTGAAGCCCCCGATGGAGGAGCGCGACGTGACACCCGGCTTGAGCAGCGCGAGGAACAGCGGGTTGCGGCCGTTGAGGACGATGTTCTTGATCTGCGTCTCCTCGACCAGACGGCCGACCGTGGCGGTCTCCGACTGCAGCTGAATGGCCTCCGCGGCGACCTCGATGGACTCGGTCACCTCGCCCAGCTGCAGCTGCAGGTCGACCTGCATGGCGATGTTGGAGTCGAGCTTGTTCTGCGTCCTGAGGGTCCGCTTGAAGCCTTCGGCCTCCGCTGCCACTGTGTAGTACCCCGGCGGTAGCGCCAACGCCACGTAGTAGCCGGACTCGTTCGTCTCGACTTCGCGAGTCAGCTGCGTCGCTTCGTTTGTGATGGTGACGGCGGCTCCCGGAATCACAGACTCGGTCGCGTCCCGGACGAATCCCGAGATCTGTGCGGTATCGGCCTGACCGAACAGGCTCGAAGCCCCCACTGCGACGAATGCGACGACTGCAATCCATACAGTTTTCTTGGTGTGGTTCATAATGACAACCCTCTGTTCCTGACTATTCCTTGGAGCACGGTCACTCCACCCTCAACGCCAAGCCCTCCTGAGGCAGGGCGTCCTCATGATAGGCCTGTTCGGGCAGCGATTCTCGTCAGTTCCGGTCGGTCGGGCAAGAAAAGGGACCGAAAAGAGATGTGCGGGCGGTTCGACGTATGTCTGGCATCTGAGCGGTCGCCGTTCCGGAGCGGTGAAGATTGTTGGCTGATTGCGTCCCACCATCTTGA
This sequence comes from Bryobacterales bacterium, assembly GCA_965203925.1. GTDB lineage: Bacteria > Acidobacteriota > Terriglobia > Bryobacterales > UBA6623 > VXMF01. The sequence continues at coordinate 4,327,998 of OZ241924.1, read as the reverse complement.
GCTGCCGCCAATCGGTGCGAAGCGTTCCCGTAAAGTGACGGTGCTCACGGTGACAAATGGGAAGGAGGACGACGATTGCCTTCGCGTTGATCGCTCTCGTGGCCGATTCAGCGGCGGGAAGCGCCGCGACCGCCGATGGCCGTCCCAACGAAGTGCTGGTCATTGCCGACGATCAGGGCTGTGGGGATCTGAATTGCCACGGCAATCCTTTGCTGAGGGCACCCAACCTCGATCGACTCCACGAAGACTTGGTTCGCTTGGCCGACTACCAAGCAGTCCGCTGCTCGCCTACGGGCGCCGCGCTGATGACGGGCCATCGGACCAACCGCACGGCGGTCTGGCATACAAGCGGGGGCCGCTCCTTGCTGCCGGAGAACGAGGTCACGGCGGGCCAAGGCAACCATTCAAAGAGGGGTGGTGTCGGACAAGCGAACTGACCGGTCGCAGCGCACAGATGACAGCGTGACGTCGAATCAGTTGAGAACTGCGTCCTTGGTCCTCCGGTGGCCCGAGCGAACACTGCTGCGGGTGTGGGCCTCAGCGCTTCAAGATCCAGTCTTTGGCGATTTAAGCCGACTGATCCTAGAGCCATCTTGGCTTCCCGTGCCCCAGTGATGGCTGCGGCAGTATACACCCTGAGTCGGTCGAGGACGATGAGATTCAGGCTGCCTCCATCCCTGCGTCTAAGCGTTCGCTGCGTGCAACGAACTGCATCAAGCTAGGTATCCCGGGCTCAAAGTAATGGCGAGACTCTTGGGTGACTGACCAGACATACCCCAGCTCGTGCAGCTGCTCGAGAGCGCCTGCGACCGACGGCTTGTCCCGCTGCTGCCCCATTGCCTCCAGAGCGGTACGGATCGTTACTTCAACTTGGTGGGGAGTGGCCCTGTCTGCGTCAAGGTACACACTGGAGACGGTCGCAGCAACTCTTGCGAGGCCGACTCGACGCAGTTCTTCGTATCGATTGAGGTAGTACTCGTCCCTCTCATCTTTGAACTGCCCTCTTACGTCGTCTACATTGGCGCAGGTAATCGGCCCAGGCGATTCATGTAACCCGTCCCACAGCAGCCCACCCCACAGCTGTACGAAGAATGGGTACGCCTCGCTCTCACGAACAACTTGGTCCAGCGTATCTGGCGCTATCGAGTAGCCGTGCTGTTCCATGGGGATCCGAATCGCTTCTGCCGCGGCCTCAAGGCTCAGACGGCCGATCCGAAGCTTCGCGCTTCTGTCCCAGAACGACGCCGCCATAGCATTCAGGTGCCGGGGCAAGTCTGGCGTTCCTACTAGCATGAGCAAGATCGGCAATCCCTTCCGTCGCAAGCCATGAACTGCGTTGATCAGGGCGTGTCCTAGTTCAATCCGCAGCACGTGTGCCTCATCTATCGCAATCACGAGCGGACCCTTGCCGGCTCTGCGGGCGAGGACTTCCGATATTCGGCCAGAGGTTTCGTCGCGAAACTTGAAGCCGACACCAAGTGCGGACACCAAACTCACTAGCCACATCCTGCCTGGCACGACAGATAGACCAGGAATCAGTTCATCTCGTGACCGAAACTCTCCGCCAAAGAAATCGATCGTTGCGATCTTGCGGCCCTGGGCCTCTCGGAGTGACCATTCCAACAGAACGGTCTTGCCGTTTCCTCTTGGACCGAACAAGACTACGTCTCTTCCCGGACCCGATCCCCTCACCAGTCGGTCAAGAAGGTTCTTGACGAGGCGTTGCTCCGCTTCCCGACCCGCAAGGTATGGCGGAATCTGCCCCTGACCGGGGACAAACGGATTAGTCCTACCGCGCCTAGCTGGCCGGAATGGGGAGGAGGCTCCCACGGTGCAATCATGCTAGACGAGGCAGCCCTTCGAAAGACTCGCGATCAAGGCCAGACCCCTTGCCGAATGCATGCAGCAGGAGCGTCTGGGTTGCCGCTACAGGACGAGCGCCCCTGAGAGTCGGACCTAAACAGGGCTTTCGCTAGAACGACCAGCGCCAGAGGGAGGCCCCAGCGGTGAAGCCCGCTCCCACGGCGGCCATCAATACCAGATCACCCTTCTTCAGCCGACCTTCTTCAATGGCATCCCTCGTTGCAATCGGGATTGTGCCCCCAGTCGTGTTGCCGTATCGGTCGATGTTGATCAGGGTGCGCTCCAGCGGCAGGCCCATCCGATTCGCCACCGCCGTGATGATGCGCCGGTTTGCCTGGTGCGGGATAAGCAGGTCCACGTCGTCGGCCGTGTATCCGTTCCGCTCCAGCAACTGCTTGCACAACTGGTACATCTTGCCCACCGCATACCTATAGACGTTGCGTCCGTCCTGGTGCACGAAGTGCAGTCGCTGATCGACTGTCTCGTGAGAAGCCGGCTGTGCGCTTCCCCCGGCAGGCATGCACAGGAACTTCCCGCCTGAGCCGTCGATCTCGTTGACAAAGTCTACGAGACCGCCCTCGTTTCCATTGGAGGGTTCCACAAGAAACGCCCCGGCGCCGTCGCCGAAGAGCACGCAGGTCGCGCGGTCCTGGTAATCGATGATCCTGGACATCGTGTCTGCACCGATGACCACAACCTTGCGGTGCGCCCCGGAAGCCACCAGCTGCGCTGCCGTGGACAGACCGTAGAGCAAACCGGAACAAGCCGCGACCAAGTCAAAGCCCCAAGCGCCGCGTGCACCGATCCGGTCTTGGACCAAGCAGGCCGTTGCGGGAAACATCATGTCCGGCGTGACGGTGCAGACGATGATTGCCTCAACTTCCGACGCGGGGACTCCGGTCTTGGCCAGAAGCTCTTTGGCCGCCTCGGTAGCGAGGTGCGAGGTGGCAACGCCCTTGTCCGCAATGCGGCGCTCGGTGATGCCCGTGCGCGTTGTGATCCACTCCTCCGACGTGTCGACCATCTTCTCGAGGTCTTTGTTGCTCAGGATTCTGGGCGGGACGAAACATCCGACTCCAGAAATCGTAGCTCGCATGGCGTGAATCAGCGTGGTCGCGGGTTGCGTGCGACGCGGCGCTGGCGGGGAACGTCCGTACTATGATACTTGCGCCGGGCCGGGCCATCCCGGCACCCTTCCCCGCCCCAGCCATCCCTTGGCGGTAGCGGACCTCCGATGTGGATCCGAAAGTGGCAGCGGGACCGCGCCGCCGGTGTGGACTCGCCGATCCCGACCCAAGTCGTCTCAAACGAAGAGATCTGGCCGCGCCGGCAGAACTCCACCCAGCAGCGGTGGGAACACCGCATCACAGAGCTGGCGACCGAGAACGCGAAGCGGACCGGGATGGACCGACGGGCATTTCTGAGGTCTCCGATGGGCCTCGCAACCGCATTCTGGGCGGCCAACGAGGCATATGGCCAAGCGTACTGGGAAGTTCGCGAAGAGGAGATGTTCGAGCTGGCGGCGCACCAAGATCTCAGGCCCCAGGGCGAGTACTTCATCTTCGACGTGCAGGCCCACTTCACTGAGGGCTACGCTTTGAACTTCCGGCAGTCTGAGTTCATGCGCAGCATGGGCTTCGACCTTCCGGGAGGTGTGGAAGGGTACAGCTTCAGCACGTTCTTCAAGGAGATGCTGTTGGACTCCGAGACGGACATGTTGGTCATATCCGGCGTCCCCGGGCGGGAACGAAGCCCATCCGAGGAGCGTGAAGCAATTGCCGCTGCGACAGCGGCCGGTGATCCCGTCGACCGTCGCGCGGTCAGGGGAGGCGGCGTCCTGCCGAGCTGGGCGATGGCCAGTCGCCGTGATGAGATCAACCGAATGGCCGGATCGCTGCGGGCCCTGTCACAAAGCAACTGCGCGCCCAACCACTACTGGGATGCCGTCGCTAACCGGCAAGACCGCGTCGCACTCAAGGATCAGATGACGCGGGAAGTCCAAGAGTACGGCACCTCTTCTTGGAAACTCTACTGCCACTTCGACCCAGCGCGGACGGGACATGGCTTTCAGCTCGACGATGAAGACACCGCCTACTTCTACGAGGTGGCGCGGGAACTGGGCCAAACGACCGTCAGCGTGCACAAGGGCTACGCGTCCCAGTCGCGACGCTTTGGCCATCTCGCGAATCCCCGCGACATCGAGCGGGCTGCCCTGGACAATCCCGACATCACCTTTGTCGTGTACCACTCAGCCTTGAAGCACGGGCCGACCGAGCCCAGCTTCGAGGATCCCGCCTTCTTCGACCCCACGACGGGCGACTTCGCCTGGCACGACGTCCTGATGGGCATCAAGAGGAGGAATCCCGGCATCGACAACGTGTACTGCGAGATTGGCAGCGCCTTCGGCACCCTTGCGATCGCCCATCCGGTAATGTGCATGCACCTGATGGGGAAGAACATCCAGCACTATGGCTCGGACCGCGTGCTGTGGGGCACAGACTGCATCTGGTGGGGATCCCCCCAGTGGTGCATTGAGGCATTCAAGCGCTTTCAGATCAGCGACGAGATCTGCGAGCGCTTCGGCTACAGCAAGCTCTCGCAAGAGGACAAACGGCGCATTTTCGGGCTCAACGCGGCAGCGCTGTACGGGATCGATCCGGAGGAGTCGCGACGCACCCATCTGGCAGACGGAGTCGCGCGAATGAAGGCTGGCTACCGCAGGCGAGGAATCAATCCCGACAATGCCGCCCACGGCTGGGTGCGTGCGTCGGCATGACGCGAGCGCCAGATTGGGCCTATGGGGCCGGTTCCTCAGCGATCACGCCCAGCATCTGCCACTCGTGCAGCTTCCGCTGAAGGTCCTTCACATTGCCGGACTCCGGCTGCATCGTCGTCTTCAGGAACGATCGGTAGAACCCTGCCGCCTTCTCGAAGTCGGCCCGCTTCTCGTGGATCATCCCCATGATCTGGTTGGTCTGCGGGTACTTCGCGCCATCTTCCCGAGCTTGGATGGACAGAACCATCTCTTCCGCTCTCTCGGCCTTGCCAGAGTTCAGCGCGGCCACCGCGGTCAGGAAACGCACGTTGGTCGCGTTCGGATTGATCTCAAGATAGGCGCCGCCGAGGGAATCCAGACTCTCCCAGTCCTGTCTCGCGGTCGCCATCTGGATCAGAGACTCGTAGGGCTTCAGGTATTTCGGGTCGTTCTCAACCGCCTTCTGAAGGGCATCCCAAGCGCCTCGCTCGTCCTTGGCGCGCAGCTTAGCTTCGCCCATCGACGCCCAAGCGGCAGCGAACTGCGGGTAGGCCTTGACTGCCTTGTCGAACTGAGCCGTGGCCTTCTTGAGGTTGGGCTTCGCCTTGCGCATTTCCCGCAGCCCGCTCTCGTATGCCTTCAGCGCGGGCTTGGGGGCCTGTAGCGTCAGGGCGCTCACGACGTCTCCACGCAGCCCGTCAAGGCGGTGCATGACGATCACTCCCACATCGTTGTTGCCCATGGAACTGTACATCCCGAGCTGCAGATCGTCGGACCGGTACCCCGGAAGCTCAGCGCGCAGCACCGAAGTGGTCAGGTCGTACCGACCGATGCCGATTTGCCGCACGCACGGGATGTTCATTCCGCCCCCCATGAGGCCGGAACCGACACGGTTCCCGGCCACGCTGGCGTCAGTCGTCATCAGGGACAGGTCCCCTCCCACCTGAAAACTGAAGCGCCCCTTGGAGTCGGTGTAGTCCTCGGGGTACCCGTTGCCGTTGCAGTACCGCTTAATGACGACGGGCTCGCTCGGCGGAATCCCATCGTCCGTGACCACCTTGCCACTGAGGTACAGGGGCCGCATTTGGTTTGCGAATGGGTCGCTCTGCTGGTTTCCGAAGGGATCGTTGCGCTGGTTGCTCGGATTGTTTAAGGTTTCCTGGGATCGGTTCTGCTGGGACTGACCGCCCGAACTCTGCCCTGAACCGGACCCCCTGCCGGTTCCGGAACTGGAGCTTCCGCCGGCACCGCCTCCCTGGCCCTGAGCCCAGACAGTCACGGTCGCCATTAACAGACAGGCAACCCAGCGTGCCACGACGCTAACTCTCATTGCATTGACCTCCCATCCACCAAACGCTGGCAGTCTGAAAGAAGGCTAACACACAACCTCGGCTAACGGGCTGCCGAAGGCGTGCTCGCGCACACGGAAGTGCCGGCCAGCCCAACGCATCTGCTTCGCAGCGCCTCGATAGAATGGGCGTTTGACGGGGACACGATTTCGGGGCATCTATGCGCCGCTGTCCACTCCATTTGACCATCGCGGCGAGATCTACTGGGCCAAACTGGACCACAATCTGGCAATGCTGCGCCGGACGAAACTCTCAGGAGTACTGGTGGGTGACCGCTGGGGCGAGAGCATGCTCCTGTCTGCCGAGGAGCGAGTGGCGGTCTGGGCACGCGTTACGGAGCGCTGCGGCGATGGCGCTCAGGTCTTGGCAGGGATATCGGAATGCGGAGTGGCACAGGCACGCGTCCTGCTACGCCGAGCCGTAGCGTGCGGCTGCGTGGCAGCCGTACTGGATGCCCCGAGGCTGGAATCGCTGGCATCTCAGCCCGGAACATCGGAGCTGTTCTTCCGGTCAGTCGCAGACACTGCGGACGTTCCGGTTCTGATCCGCGTCCGGCTGGGACGGGGCAGTGAATGCTTGGCGCCGGAGGCTGTCGGTTCCCTTGCGTCCCACCCTCGCATTACCGGAGCTCTGGTCCACTCGGATTCAGCGGACCTTGTTGTTGCTGTCTCCGAGGCTTGCGGCGCAGCGTTCTCAATATTGGTGGCCGACCTCGAACTGGCCGTCCCTTGCCTTAGGGGTTCAGCGTGCGCTGCTGTCCTTTCCCTAGCGTCGATCGTGCCGTTCTACGCGCTGTCGATTGAGGAGGCGGTCCGCACTCGGGAGACCTCCGCCGCAACGGAATTGGTGGCCCGGGCGGCCCCGCTGTCCGCGCTTCTCAAGCGACACGGAGTGCCGGCCATGAAGAGCGCATTGGACATGCGGGGCTCGTACGGAGGCACGCCGCGGCTGCCCCTGCTGCGCTTGGATCCGACCGCTCAGGGCGATGTCTCGAGAGCGCTACACGGGCTGGCCAGCTGAACCATGTAGCGTCAAACGGCTAGCAACGCGTGATCCCCCCAGCCTGGCTCTATAGCATGGTAGACCGCATCAGGAAACTCGGTGCCGAACCTCGCAATCATCGAGAGCACGCAGTAGACGCGTTCCTGCATGTTTCCGCCCGGGCGCATCCAATGGGCCAGCCTAGAGGCCTGACGGCTGGCGGCCGCATCGCGGCGCAGTGCCTCGCGGCCCACTTTGGCAGTCGTCTTGTCGAGCTGATAGCCAATCTTGCTCCTTGACTTGCGGAAGCCCTCCGCCAACGTGGGATCGAAACTTCCGACAGCCGACTCCATCGCTGCCAGTGACCGTTCGATAGACACCCGCTCTCTGTCAAGGATTGAGTGCACGCCCTCAGGCACGAGCCGCTTGGAAATTGCAGCCTCCAAAGCACTGCGCGGGCCGAAGCAGTCGGCGGCCGTGAGGCCGTACTTCGCGGCCAACTTCCGGGACGCACGATCCACCACGGTGAATGACGCGCGCGGGAGCACGGCTGGCATTCTCTCGACCAGCCGCCGGTACAGCACAGCAGACTGCGCGAGGTAGGACGCCTCGGACGGCCCTACGATCAGGGCAGTCGTGGGCAGCAGGTAGTCCTGCACGACGGGACGCAACAGTGCGCTCGGAGAAACGTCTGTGGGAGAATCCTCCAAACGGGCGAGCAGATCGGCACTCGAGTACGAATGCGACTTGGAGGCGAATGCCCCGTTCTTTGAGCGCAGCGCCACCCGCTCGGCCCCCTCAAAGAGCATCAGCAGAGAACTCGAATCCTGATAGCGGACCTGCTCGTGGTACCCGGCGGCCCGCAGGCTGGCGCCGCGACGGAGCAGGGCTGCAGCGAGCTGCGATGTCTGCAGGATCGCGTCGCGGAGTATTGGCCGGGCGAGTTCCCTTATTGCCGGGGCCAGCGGGCAGAGGAATAGGAGACCCGTGTGTTCCAGCAGCGAGCCGTAGAGGCCGCGGAAGGACCGCCCCAGATCGGTCGGCGACGAGTAGTGCTGCTTGGCCAGGTCGTTCGCGGCTGCTGCGTGCCAGCCTCTCTCGCTACAGACTTCGAATTCGCTCAGTCCGGCGTCACGGATGGATATCTGACCCACGGCGGCGCCCTGCGGGCCATCCGTCGCAGCACGCACGCGAACAGGAGGACCGTCGGGGCGCCATACCCAAGCATGGTCGACCTCTTCGAGATCGTGGTCTTCGGTCGCGAGCCAGAATACCGGGACGGCTGGTGTTCCGCCACGTGTCAGCTCGGCTGCACACCGGACTGCTGTCAGGGCCTTGTAGAGGGTGAAGGCCGGTCCTCCAAGGAGTCCGACCTGCTGGCCGGTGACGACCGCAACGGTTCCGTCGGAGGCAAGCATTGAAAGGCTCGACTGCGCAGCCGCCGTCGGGTTCTGAGAGGCCAGCGCGTCGACCAGGAGCTTGCGGTGCCCCCGGTCCATTCGCACATGGCGCGAAGCGGCGACCGCCGCCTCAAACGAGGGAGGGTGGGGATAGAAGCGCTCGACGCGACCGTAGTTGTGCAGCAGGTCACCGAACAACTTCGGTACGGGCGCCGGCGGCGCCTGACCGAGACCGGTCACGCCCATCTGTATCAGACGTGCCCTCGTGCGTCAACCTTCCAGACTTGCCGCACGGCGTCTCCCCTCACGCAGTACATTCGATCGTAGAGGTTGACATTGGGGTCGCAGTGGGGGACCAAGAGTTCGACCTTGTCCCCTAGGCTCAGCCGGGCGTTGGGATCCTCTAGGGTCAGGGCACCGTGCTCGTCGCCCCGGAAGGCGTAGGACAGTCCCTGCGGACTGGCAACGTCAGGCCCGAAGCTGCGATCCGTGGCGAGTGCCTTGAGTCCGGCATCTACGGTTGCAATGTCGTCGTGGTTCTTGCTGACCACGGTTGCGAGCACATGAAGAGCGGGGCGGAAGTCGTCGTACACATCGCCCGAGACGCCTCCGATGCGCCGGTAGTCCACGTCCATCACGGCGTAAGACCCAACCTGCAGCTCGGTCATGCCTTCCAGATCGGAGTCAATGTTGTACGTTCCGGTGCTGGCGCCCGACATGATCTCCACCGGAAGCCCTTTGCGACGCATGGAGTTGTACGTCTCGAGCACAGGCCCCATGTAGCGCTCCGAGTGCGCTTTCCGAGCCTCAAATCCGGCCACGTGCGAGGACGCCCCGCAGTACCCGTGAACTCCCCGGAGATCAAGGTTGCCGAGTCGGTCGACTGTCTCGGCCAACCTCACCGCACCTGGCCCTGGCGGGACGCCAGTTCGTCTTCCCAACGGATCCACGTCCACGAGCACACGGAGCCGGACGCCAGCGTCAGAGGCGGCTTCGTCCAGTTCTCGGGCATTGTCCTCATGGTCCACCACGGCCATTGTGTCGGGCTTCCGACCCGCGAGCCGGATGAGACGGTGGATCTTGTTGGGGCCGACGGCCTCCGATGTCAGCAGCAGGCCCCCGATGCCAGCATCGGCCATGGCTTCCGCCTCTCGAATCGTGGCCACGCAGAGCCCAAGGGCGCCCGCCCCCACCTGGCGCTTGGCAATCTCCGAGCACTTGTGGGTCTTGCCATGAGGCCGCAGATCCAAGCCCGCGGCCTTTGCATGGGACGCCATCTTTCGGATGTTCGCCTCAAGCGCATCCAAGTCGAGCAACAGACATGGCGTAGGAAGATCCTGCTTGCTCACACCTTCAATCCCGGAGCCCTTGGCCAATCGACCCTCGACCTCAGATATCGAGTAAGAACTTGCGGTGGAAGCCATGAACATGGGTACAGTCAGAGCGCGGATTCCAGTACCGAGCAATTCCCTGCGAGACGGTGCCATTTGAACCCCCGACTCTTGATCATAATCCCAGACTGCCGCGGAGCCCCGGCCCCGGCCTCGACACATCCGGTCATGCCGGCCTGGCGGCTTGGGCAGCGAAGACTGGGCAAGGCGCAGGGCAATACCCGAAGAACTGTCCGAAGTGGTCTCCGACATCTGGGGCACGACCGCCAATCACTTGGAACTTCTCCCTTCGCCGGGCCCCCTTTCCCGCCGCCTCCACCGCCAGTGGCCATGCCTTCCTACATAAGAGGGCGTTCGGTGGTCGTCAGGTCGGTCTCTGGCGCTGGGCAGGAGACCCAGGAGAGACCGAGGCTGGCCGTTCTGGACTTGAGACTGTTGCAACCGAACGACGCGGACGAATTTTGCATCGGTCCGGCCCTTCCACCAGACCATCGCGCCAACGAATCACCTAGAATCGCTGGGCATGGAGACGCCAATTCGAGGCCTGTACGCTGCGCTCCTGACCCACCGCAACGGAGATGGGTCGGTGGACTTTGGCGCGGTCGAGCGAAACGCGGAGTTTGCTCTGTCCAACGGCGCTGCTGGCCTCGTGCCGTGCGGCGGGACGGGCGAGTACTTCGACATGTCGATCGCAGAGCGGCAAGAACTCGTTGAAGTCTTGGTCCCCGTGGTTCGTGGCCGTGCCTCTCTGGTCGCAGGTGTCGGCGCCGCCAGGCTCGAAGAATCGGCCAAGCTCGCCCAACACGCGTTGGCTGCAGGTGCCGACGCGGTCCTGCTGCCGCCACCTCACTTCTTTCGGTACGGGCAGCCCGAGCTGAGGCAGTTCTTCCGCGAGGCTGCAACTGCGATCGGCGGTCCAACGCTCGTCTACAATTTGGCCGGCTTCGTCAGCCCGATAAGCCCGTCGACGGCAGCGGACCTGCTGAAGGACGAGGAACACATCGTTGGAATCAAGGATTCCAGCGGTACGCTGGCGATGCTCCGTCAGGTGACGAGGGAACGGATTCCAGGAGCTCGCCTCCAGGGGCACGACATGCGCCTTGCGGAATCGCTGCAAGTGGGCTTTGCGGATGGGGCGATTTCGGGACCCGCAGGCGTTGTTCCAGAAGTTCTCGCACCGCTGTTCGAAGACCCTACGGGGGGAGCGAGATTCAAGACTGCCGCGAAACGATTGGACGAGTTCCTTCGGCGGCTGCAGCGCCTACCCTACCCATGGGTGCTGAAATGGGCCGCCAGCCGTCGCGGCTGGGGCCGAGCAACCATGCCGTTCCCATTGAGCCAAGGGCACACCCAGGAGAGAAGGGAATTCGAGTCTTGGTTCGAAGAGTGGCTTGCTTCGGGATAACGGCCCCGCGGGGATCCCTCATGACGGTGTAGGGTCGCTCTGACCCCCGGCGCGACAATGCGTTCGAGAGCGGGAGTCGGATGATTCGATGCTGCTAGCCACCGGACGCCGTCATCTGTCACCCCACACTGCCCTGCCTCTAGCCCCCGACTTCTCTTGTCGCAACTCTCGGCCCTTGCGATGCTGCCCAAGGCGGCACGGCCAGTGGGAGCGCCCCTCGGGCGATCGCGGACTTGCCCTTCTCGATGACCGGAGGAAGCAGTTCGGACGTTGCCGGCCCGAATTGGCTGAAGACCCGACAGGCGATAGAGTTGTTGATTGCCACTCCCCTTTAGCGGGCGGGCATGGGCGGCGCGATAGACGGGGGAAGCACCGATGCCTGATCGCCCACCCGAATCGTTAGGACCGCTTCGGACGATTGCGGGACCGTCTGCAACAGTCCCTTCGATAGTTCAGCAGAGCGCCCAGGCATACGGCAACCGGGCGTTCCTAGTCGACGAGGAGGGGCAGGTGCTCTCGTTCGCTGAGAACTGCCGTCGGGCCAATCAGTTCGCCAACGCACTACTGGCCTTCGGCGCAGGCCCCGGGACGGTTGTGGGGGTCTTCAGCCCGAACTCCTTCGACTTCGTTACCGCGGCCTATGGCACGCTCGCCAGCGGCGCGGTATTGACGCCGTTCAATTCAAGCTACAAGAGCCGTGAGCTCACCCACCAGATCCTCACTTCCGGGGCGTCGTTGGTCTTCGCCGAGCGGAGCCTGCTTCCGAGGCTCCAAGAATGCAGAGATGCCATTGGAGACTGCCATGTGGTCGAACTCCGGCCGGACTTCTGGGCCTCGGCGTCAGACGCTCACCCTGACTGCACGATCGACCGGGACTCGGACGTGGCCTTCCTTCCCTACTCCAGCGGCACGACCGGCTTCTCCAAGGGAGTGGAACTCACGCAGGGCAATCTGGTGGCATCAATCCGCCAGCTCCTCTTCTCCCGGGCATCGATGTTCGAGGAGCGCGGCCGTACCTATGTATTCCTACCGCTGTACCACATCTACGGATTCAACGTAGTGCTGAACGTCATCTTGGCGGCCGGAGGCTGCATTCACCTCCGCAGGCGGTTCAGCATGGACGACTGCTTGGACACGCTGGAGCGACAGGGCATCACAAGCCTGCCGCTCGTTCCGCCAGTGCTCCTTGACATGCTCTCGCGGGACGATTTGGCCAGTCGGGACATGTCGGCCCTGCGCTGGATCAACATCGGCGCAGCCCCCGTCCCTCTCCCGGCCGTGCACCGCTTCGTGGAGATCACCGGCGTCACCGTCCGCCAGGGATACGGCATGACGGAGACCGCGGGCATTGCGACGACGAACCCCGAACGCGCGGCCTGGGACGTGGCCGAGACCGCGGGATTGCCGGTTCGCGGCATGGACGCGGCCATCTTTGACCTGGACAAGGGGCAGCACCAGCTCGCAACTGGCCAGGTCGGGGAGGTTGCGCTTAGGGGGCCCAACGTCATGCTGGGGTATCACAATGCTCCCGAGGAGAATGCCCGGGCGCTGCGCAACGGGTGGTTCTACACAGGTGACGTGGGGAAGATTGACGAACTGGGCCGCGTCCACTTGGTGGACCGCAAGCGCGAGATGATCAAGCACAAGGGCTTCCAAGTCCTCCCCGCCGAGCTTGAGTCTGTGATCCTGGAGCTCCCGCAAGTGTGCGACGTCGCAGTCGTGGGGGTGCGGGACACTCACGGGGCCGAGAGCCCTAAGGCGTTCGTCGCACTGCACCCCGGACAGTCGCTTGAAGCGGTGGCCATCCAGCGGCACGTCCGGGCCCAAGTGGCAGGCTACAAGCAGATCCGAGATGTGGAATTCGTGAATCGGATTCCACGCTCCCCGGCGGGAAAGATCCTCAGACGGCTGCTCTAGGGCCTCGGCCTTGCGGCGCTTTCGGCGTATCGCCTCCGTCGGAGGCTGAAGCCACATCGAGCGGGATGGTCTGCCGGATGAAGTTCCGAGCGGCCTTCACCGCTCCGCTGGTCTCGTCGCGGGCGGGGACGAACTTGGCGAACTTGACCATGTCGGCGCTTTGCAGGAAGTCGCGAAGCAGGGCTTGGTGCGCTGTGGAGATCACCGGAAGCCCGGAAATCTCGCGGAGGAACTCCTCTGTCGTGCGCTCGGGGGCGTGCAGGCCGAAGCGGCCCTCGATGTAGTGCCTCACGATCTGGGAAAGCCGTCTGTAGAATGCGTCCACATCCCCATCCGCGAGCAGCGAAGTGCTCACCAGGGCGTCAAGGGAGGCGAGTGCGATCTCGTGCGGCGGGGCAGGCGCTGGGCCCGTCGCGCGACGCCGTTGGCGAATCCAATACAGCAGGAGCGCGCCCAGCGCGACAACCGCAACCCCGCCGACGGTCCATTGCCACCACGGCACGGGCACATCCAGCGGGCCGGCTATGTCCTGCAGCTCTGAGTCCCCCTCGATCAGGCTGCTCGTGACCGGAACAGTCAGGGGGTTGGTGCTCAGCGAACGGGAATCACCAAAGCGCACGCTTAGGCTTGGCAGCTCGTAGTCACCCGGGAGGAAGGGCTGCAGCCAGTATTCTCGACCATGCAGCACGGTGCCGCCCTCGAGGAGGCGAGACGGGATCTCCGCCTCTCGGACTACACCAAACGGCCCGAAATCGTCCTCGCGGTTGGCCGACGGGAACTCCACCGGCTCGCCCTCGGCCGCCTCCGCCAGCAACCTGAGCTGCAATTGGTCTGCGGTTGTGATGGCCTTCCTATCCAGACGCAGCTCCAGCCGAAGAGAACCCTGTTCCACCTGATCTGATATCCCATCCGTAGTCGCCTCCCCTTCACCCGGCGGACCGCACCCCTGCAGGCACAGCACAAGACCTGCCACCGCGACCGCAGGAGAGGTCCAAAGGGATCCGAGCGTTCGGAAGCCGGCCATCACCGCCGCTTGCTCCGCTTGCGAAACAGCGCGCGCAGGTCGCGCACGTAGTCGCGCCCCGCCTCAATTTCAACCTCGTCAATGCCGCTCGATTGGAATAGTGCGCGGCGGTTCTCGATTCGGTTAGACGCACGCCGCGCGTACTCTTCGCGAACGCGACGGCTGGACGTGTCCAGCAATAGCCGCTCCCCCGTCTCCGGATCCTCAAGCTCGAACAATCCTGCGTCCGGCAGTTCGTTCTCGCGGGCGTCGCCAATTGCCACGGCGATCAGGTCGTGCCTACGGGCCAGAATGCGCAGTTCCTTTCCGGCGATCTCGGCCAGCGGAACCGGGGTCAGGAAGTCCGAAACCAAGAAGACCACCCCGCGCTTGTGGGTCACTTTGCCGAGGTACTCGAGCCCTGCGGTGAGGTCAGTGCCGACACCCATCGGCCGGAAGCGGAGCAGCTCGCGGATCAGTCGCAGCACGTGCCGGCGACCCTTCGCTGGGGCGATCGACAGCTCCACCCTATCGGTAAAGACGATCATCCCGACCTTGTCGTTGTTCCGGATGGCGGCGAAGGCCAATAGCGCGCAGAACTCCGCCGCGGCGTCATTCTTGAGCTGGCTACGACTCCCGAACCGGCCGGAAGCGGACAGGTCCACGAGCAACCATACGGTGAGCTGGCGCTCTTCGACGTAGCGCTTGACGAACGGCCGGCCCATTCGGGCGGTGACGTTCCAATCAATGCTGCGGATCTCGTCTCCAGGCGCGTACTCGCGCACCTCCTCGAATTCGATGCCCGTCCCCTTGAATACGCTGCTGTACTCGCCGGCCAGAACCTCGGTCACGGCCTTCTTGGTGTGGATCTCGATTAGCCGGACCTTCCTCGCGATGCTCCGGGTGAAATCCTTGACGTCAACGTCCATAAGAGCCAGCGCAGTGAGGTCGGCCAGATGGCCTGCTCCCTCGACCGGGGGACCGACGGATACCCCGCCCCTTCAAGATAGCGACGATCCACAGCCATCATGGGCCACGGCGAGATGAGTTGTGGGCTGGTTGTCCCAGTGGCCGTCTGAAGGCGTGTGGGCACCGTCCCGGAGCCGCAACGGCGCCGACGGTTTCGGGACGCTAGCGGTTGGAGGCGGGCAGTGATCGGGGCGACAAGTGATGGCGGGGTAGACACCCCTCACCGGTATGCACACTGACCTTCGCGGTGCAAGTAGAGCCTCACTTTGCTCCGCCTTCTGCGGGGCGAGGACGAAGAGCCAAATGAGCCCCGCTCCGCCGCCGGTGCACCCGCGGTGACACGGGCCCGCCTCGATGAAACGGAGGTCGCGCCATGTAGCAACAAGAGGCAAGCGAGTCCGGCACAGAATCCCAAGCAGACCTGCCGCACGTGGTCGCGACACGGGCAGAGGGGCTGGACCTACTCAGAATGCGGATCACCGCCAATGCGCGCGTCCGTGAGCCGAACGGAGGCGGGCCGCCGCAGAACGTC
The DNA here is from genome assembly GCA_965203925.1 of Bryobacterales bacterium. Classification (GTDB taxonomy): domain Bacteria; phylum Acidobacteriota; class Terriglobia; order Bryobacterales; family UBA6623; genus VXMF01. The sequence continues at coordinate 4,312,433 of OZ241924.1, read as the reverse complement.
TTCCCGAAACCGCTGTGCCGCGGCTGGAGGACGAACGTCAAGCTCTAGTCCGGCCTCCCCTCGACGCCATTCTCGAGTTGGTACGTCAATTCCACCGAAGTACGGAAGCGTCTCCTAGGCACCCAGGCCGGTGGCTGCGCAGAGCGCAGGCGTACCGCCGCGGAGAATCGAGGGGCGCTGTCCGCCTCCGTCACGCCATCCGGCATTGCTGCCGGCCCTAGGGACCATTCCGGGCCGGTCCCCACACGGTTCTGTACGTGGTTGCCAAGGCCGCCCCTCCAAACCGGCCCTCGGCGCGAACTCCGGGCAAACCAACCACCCGCCGACGTGTCAGAACTCGAATCGGACGCCGATCTTCATCGCGATCGGATCGAGCGCCGCGATGACGCGCTTGTCGTCCCCAGTTCGAAGGGAGAAGTTCGTGACCGCACTCGAGTTGAAGACGTTGTACAAGTCAACCATCAGGGTTAGCCTGTTCTTGGCGTCGGCACCTAGGGAGAACGCCTTGTCGAGGCGGACATCGGCTACTGTCACGTTATCGGAGCGGTTCTCGGCTAGGTTGGTGAGAAATACCGGCTGGTTAGTGCCCGTGCCCGGGATGTCGACTCTTTGGATCAGAGCATATGGCCAGCCGCTCTGATGGCGCACATTCGCTGACAGCCCAACGGAATACGGCAGCGTGTAGCGAACGAGCAGCCGGCCACCCCAGTTGGTCGTCGCCTGCCGGGCATCCACATCAAGGCTGTGATTCTGCCAAATCCGCCCATGTCCCCCGGAGCCGACGACCAGCGGATCGGCAAAGAGTGGACTGCGTGATTCGCCGGCGGCTGCGCGGAACTCGTTGCGCCACTGATAGTCGAAGCTGGCTTGCAGCAGGAAACCGTCGCTGAAGCGCCGGTTCGCTGCCACTTGGACGGTGTCGTAGGTAGCCTCCATCCCAGGAAGGGTGGCGATTTGGTTGTCGACAAGATCCGCGACTTCGTCCGGTACGCGCTGGACGTTCATCGGTGCGCCGGTGATCGCGTTGAGCGGGCAATCCCAGTTGGGGTCGCTCGAGCACGCGATGCCGCGTCCGGCGAGCAGCGCGGCCTGCTGCGGCCTGTTCCAAGTTCCGCTGTCGCCGTTCAGGTCCTTGCGCACGTAGGAGGCACGGATGGAGGTGTTCGCGACCAATTCGCGCTCGAGCGAGATGTTGATCTCGTCGACGTATTCGGTGGACAGCTTGGGATCGATTGGCGTCCCCTCTGAGCCGAGTTCCATGCCAGTGGCACCGAGTTCGTCCAGCTTGGTACCCAGCTCGTCAGGGCCGTCGTAGAGCCCGTTGGCGTTCGGATCGAGGAAGGTGTACCGGACCCAGGCCGTGCTGGCCGGATTAACGTTTGCGTGAGAATCAGCGAGATTCAGGAAATAACGACCGAAGTGCCCCTTAAGCACAGTGCCCCGGAGCGGAGCAAATGCCACGCCCAATCGCGGGGCCCAGGTGTTCCAGACCACGTTCGTCCGGCCCGCGACAGTGCCACTGGGGAAGAAGTCGGCCAAGAAGGGGCTGGACTCCGCATCGAGGAAGTAGGTGCGCTGCTGCTCGAACCGCACACCCAGATTCAATGACAGCCAGCCCACCGGCCGCCACGTGTCCTGGAAGAACGCGGCGTGGTGCCGGTTGCGGTTGTCGGACGGGACTTCCCCTTCTGCCGGCATGCTGAAGAGCATGATCCGGTCGACGTTGAATGGGCGCTCGTTCGCGCTGTCGTCCAGATAGCGGACGTGCCCGGAATTGGCGTTCGAACCGAAGCGGCTGCTGTCGATCTGGAACTCGTAGCCCACCTTGATGTCGTGGCTTCCCCCGAAGTCCGCCACGTAGTGGTTCATGCTTGTGGTGACCTGCGGTTTCCAGCGGACGAAGGTGAACGGCGGCGAGCCATTGGCAGTAGGGAACCAGCCGGCGCCGCTCAGCCGGCCAGTCGCTGTGTCCAGTCGGGGCGGCTGCTGGCTCGGATCGACCTGTGGCACCATGGGCCAGCCAAACCCGAAGTGCTTGGCGGCGACGGTCATGAACGTGCGGCTGTTCCAGACCCGCTGCCACTCCGCCTTGTACGCCCAGCTCCAGCTCGCTTGGGCCAGCACTGAGTCGGGACCAACATCCGCAGACAACCCGCGCTTCGGCTTCTCCTTCAACCCCCACTGCGCGTAGCCGATCAGCTGGTCCCGGTCGCTCAGGCGCACTGTCGCCTTGCCTCCGAACCCATCGAAGTCGCCCAGATCGGTTGCCACGGATCGGTCGACTCCAGACACCGCCTTGTCGATGCGGAAGTGGTTGTAGAACGCGTAGAACCAAGCGCGGTCGCGCACGATCGGCCCGCCGATATCAGCGTGGGTCTCGAAGAACAGCAAGTTCGGGTTGCCGGTGTACCCGCGAGCCTCCAGACCCGCGTTGGTGTTGTCACCCACGAAGCGTCCGTCCTCGTAGTCGCCGTGGAACATGCCGTGAAAGTCGTTGCCGCCGCTCTTCATGGTCATCATGACGAGCGAGCCCGGAGCAGTCATCTCCACGTCGGCGCCGGCTGCCGTGGTCGTAAACTCCTCGATCGAGTAGTAGTCGAAGTAGAACCCAGTGCCCCCGATGCCCTCCGTCGTGTCCACACCGTCGGCGAGAATCCGGTTTTGGTTCCGCACGCCGAAGCTCTCGTAGCCGGTCTGCTGGCTCTTGTGCGATCCGCCAACATCGAAACCGCGCATGCGGACCCCCGCCGTCTGCGCTAGCACGGCCCACACATCCGTTGCGGACGGCACTTGCTGCAACTCCGCCAGTCCGAAGTCGTTTACCAAAGCCGTCGTCTTGATGTCCACCACGGGCGCCGCGCCCGTGACGATGATCGTCTCCTGCACGGCGGCAACCTCGAAGACCGTGTCAATCCGGATCACCCTGTTGCCTTCCACGATCACGCCCTCACGAACGACCGTTTGGAATCCCGGAGACTCGAACGTGAGGTCATAGGATCCTCGCCTGAGGGCCCGGAACCGGTACGAACCGTCGACGAGGGTTACGGTGGCCAGGGGAGCGATGAGCGATTCCCCGTGAATCGTGACCGTCGCTCCAGACACGGCCAAGTCTTGGCCGTCTACGACGACGCCCTCGATTGCACCCGAGGTTTGGGCGGCCGTCGGACTGGCTGCCGCCAGAAACAGCGCGACGCACCAGCGGAACATCCGCATCTGCCTGCCCAGCAGGGTATACATCTTCGGTCCTCTGAATCGTTCGTCAATCGTGGCCATTCGCAGTGAAATCGACATTGCTGCTGACTGCTGTCCGGCTGGCACTTGCACTCGAAACCAACAGGACCTGTTGATACCCATTCTGACGGCTTTGGGCTACATCATTCATAGTGTCCCGCGTTCGATCACAGGATTGCGGGCTCTCCTCCCGCTCCAACCGCACTACACGTGCCATGAACAAGCGCCTACTGGACCGACCGCAACCTCGTCCGCGACTCCGCCAACCTCGAGTTCACCACCCTGCCCGAATGGTGCAACGAAGGCACCCTCGATGCTCCCCGTGCGGGCACTCGCGGCTACGCTAGGTCACAATCCCGCACGGGTACGACCGGCCCGCCGTGCTGCAGGGCGTTTACGTTAGTTCCCGCGAATCCGTCCCGTGGCTGGGCAACTGGATTGTGGCTTCAGCGGTGCCACGCGGACTTGACCGACGTTCCTGAGAACTAGGCTCTACGCTGTCCGTCAAAACCAGTGGTGAAGCGCCCGGGCCCTAACCTGCGATCTGACGATCGCGACCCTTCCACTCGCGGTCTCGCAACACAAACTTCTGGATCTTTCCGGTGGCGGTCTTCGGCAGGTCCCCGAATTCCACCTGCTTCGGGCACTTGTAGTGGGCGAGGCGCTCGCGGGCATGGTCAATCACCTCACGCTCCGTTACGGTGGCGCCGTCGCGCGGTACCACGAAGGCTTTTGGTACCTCGCCCCACTTCTCGTGGGGGATCCCGACCACGCACACCTCCAGCACGTCCGGATGCTCCATCAGGACCTTCTCGACCTCTTGGCTGGAAACGTTCTCTCCTCCCGAGATGATGATGTCCTTGGAGCGGTCTTTCAGCTCCACATAACCATCGGAGTGGCGCACGGCGAGATCGCCGGAATGGAACCAGCCACCTCGGAACGCGTCAGCCGTGGCGTTCTCGTCGTTGAAATAGCCGGTCATCACCATGTTCCCGCGCATCACGACCTCGCCCATCGTCTTCCCGTCTGGCGGCACGTCCTTCATGTGCTCGTCTACCACTCGCAGTCCCGTGCCCGCCACGCCGTAGGCCACGCCTTGCCGGGCCTTCACCCGGGCGCGGCTCTCTGGATCCAAGGTGTCCCACCCAGGCTGGTCGGCACAGATGGTGTAGGGCCCATACGTCTCCGTCAGGCCGTACACGTGATGCACCCTCGCACCCATGCCCTCCATCGTGCGGATCACAAGGGGGGCGGGAGCGGCGCCGGCTGTTGTGATCGTGACGCCGCTGAGGTCCCTGCCCTCGGCTTCCGGGCTGGCGTACAGCGACGTCAGGACGGTGGGAGCGCAGCAAAGATGAGTCACTCCGTGCTCTTCAATGAGACGGTAGACGTCGCCTGGCACAACCTTGCGCAAGCACACGCTCGTTCCGCCAACGGCGGCAATGGCCCAAGGGAAGCACCAGCCATTGCAGTGGAACAGCGGCAGGGTCCAGAGGTACACGGACCGCCAACTCAATCCGGTCTCCAAGGCCTCTCCCAATGCGTTGACCCACGCCCCCCTAGCGTGGAAGACAACCCCCTTGGGGAATCCCGTCGTCCCAGACGTGTAATTCACGCTGATCGCTTCTCCCTCGTCAATGCGCACTTCTGAAAAGCGAGCGAGATCCGAAGCCGTCAAGAACTCCTCGTATTCCGGCCCGGGGATGTCCCTAGCCATCGGCGCTACATCCGCGACCTGCACGAACGCACCAAGGTTGGGAACCGAGTCCCGAAGCGCGCGGACCGCATCGGCGTATTCCGTGTCGAATATCAGGGCCTTGGCGCCCGAGTGCCGCAGGATGTAGGCGATCTCTCTGGGTGAGAGGCGAACATTGATCGGCACCAATGCCGCGCCGATGCGCATGGGCCCGAACTTCGCGTCCAGCATGGCGGGAATGTTCGGGGCGAGGATCGCGACGCGGTCTCCCCGTCCGACCCCCAGCTCTTGAAGCCCCGCAGCCAGGCGTCGCGTGCGCTCACTGTACTGGGCATACGTGTACGTCGTCCCTCCGTGGATCACCGCCGGCTTGTCGGGATACACGGATGCGCTCCGCTCCAAGAAGTCCAAGGGAACAAGGGGCTCGAAGTTCACAGACGGGGTCATGGCTGGCAGTCAAGCCTACATGATGCCCCAGCGTGGCCCGAACATGGCATCTGCTCGCCCAGTCGCTCCACCGTAGGGCTAGCGGCAGGCAAGTTCAGGGCAGCGGACGACTGGCGCTCGGCGAATTCACCGTCAGCTGCCATCAGCCCGGCACTCGGAGTCTCCGCCGGCCTTCGCTGATGCCAAATTGGCGCCGCCGGAGCCTGTGGCTGCTGTTGTGACCAAGGAACGCGCGGTTGTTGGGGACATCGGTAGCGATGCTACCGCCGATTTTTGGTCGAGGCGCGCACCTCGACGCCTGCCGGTCGGGAGGTCGGCAGGTCAGCGATATGGGAGGCGGCGAGGCTGGCAGGGGAGCTCGTTCGCTCGCCGCCCTCCGGATAGCGCGCTACGGCACTTCCACGCCATCGAGGACCCGCTGGACAATGTCCTCGGCGGTCAACTCCTCAGCCTCGGCTTCGTACGTGACCATGATCCGGTGGCGAAGGACGTCCATGGCCACGGATTTGACATCTTGGGGCGTCACGTAGCCTCGACCCCGCAGCATCGCGTACGCCCTGGAAGCCATAGCCAAGTAGATCGTTGCCCTAGGGGACGCTCCGTGACGGATCCAGTCTTGGATCTCAAGCTTGTACCGCTCGGGATTCCGGGTCGCTTCGATCAGATCGACGATATACTCCTCGATCTTGGCGTCCATGTAGACGCTGTCGGCGAGTTCGCGCAGCCGCAAAACGTCCACCGGTGAGAGGACGGGCCGGACTTGATGGTCGACCGTCGATCGTGCCATGCGCCGCAGAATCTCGAGCTCCTGCTTTCGCGACGGGTACCCGACCCGCAGCTTTAGCATGAAGCGGTCGACTTGAGCCTCCGGAAGCGGATAAGTGCCCTCCTGTTCAATCGGATTCTGCGTCGCGAGAACCAAGAACGGGTCCTCAAGCGGGTAGCTGGCTGCTCCGATGGTGACCTGCCGCTCCTGCATCGCCTCCAAGAGCGCACTCTGCACCTTGGCCGGAGCCCGGTTGATCTCGTCGGCCAATACGACGTTGGCGAAGATCGGCCCTTTCTTGGTGCTGAATCCACCGTCCTGCGGCGAGAAGATCATCGTCCCGATGAGATCGGCGGGTAGCAGGTCGGGGGTGAACTGGATGCGCTGAAACGACGCTTGGAGGACCCTTGCCAGAGTCGTGACAGAGAGCGTCTTCGCGAGACCGGGAACGCCTTCGATCAGGACATGGTTGTTGCACAGCAGCGCCAGCAGCAGCCCATCAATCAGGGCCTCTTGGCCGACGATGACCTTGGAAATCTCGTGACGCACAGTCGCGAGCACGGTACCCTCCGCCTCGACTCTCCTGCTGACTGCCTGCACGGCGGCGGCCTGCGGCGTTGGCCCGCGGACCCCAATGCGACCGGTGGTCGTCCCAGCATCCATCACCACCAATTTACATCCCAGATTCGCTAGCGACCCGCAAGGATCTGTGCCAGATATCCCTGCGCCAACACCGAGGCCCCGCCGATCTGCTCGGTGAGGAAGGCGAAGCCTTGGGCATGCTGGAACGTACACTTCGCCACGACATACCCCTGAAAGCCGGGAAGGGCCTGCAATCCCTCCCGCTCGTTGCCGCTGGAGAGCCGGTAGCTGACCTGCTGCCCCGCGCGGATTGGGATGGACCTCAGGATCGTGCCCGGGACCTCTTCACCACCCCCGGTCCCGTGGAACTCCAAGCGGCACCTGCCAGACTGGTGTCGGGTCCCGAGCGGGTCGGAGGAGGTGTTGACGATCACTAGGGCTGTGTCGAAGGTGGTCTGGTTGGTGACGAACGGGAACAGCAAAGTCGTACCGCAGCCGGGCAGACTCATGGTCACGCCACTCCCACGAGCAACCGCCGAGAATCTGGAGCCGTCGCTGGGGCCGGTTTGCCCCTGCTGCGGCTCCTGAGGAGCCATGCTGGCGTCAACCGAGACGGTCGTCGGGCCGACAGCGGCATCAGCTGAGGCCACAGCCGCGAGGTTCAACGGAATCGTGCATTCCTGCTGGCTGAGGGGATCCGCTTCAAGCACTTCGTAGAGGACCCGTACGATCCCATCGGCGCCGGTCGGCACCTCCAATTCAGGCAGCTGTGAGGGAGCCAGAACACCTCCGCCGCCGTGTTCCGAAGCACCGTCGACCAAGCCCAAGCGCAGCGGCGCCTGGTTGTCGGCGGTATGGCAGGCTGCTGCGGTCGGTGCCCGCACCGAGACTGCCTCGGGAATCCCGTTCATGCGAATCAGCAGGCGCGCGGCCCCAGCGGAGCTGCCGGACTCGTCGGGAACCTGACGTGCGGCCTCGAACGCGCCTGCATACCCCTCGGTCACAGTAACCTCGGCCACCGCCTCGCCAACCCCGCAGAGCCTCTCGGGCCGAGGAATCGCGGCCGTCACGGCCATCCCCGGGACGGCCGTCGCAATCCGGACGACCGATTGGCCCAATTCGTGGACTGCGCCATCGATGCTGAGCGATATCGAGGCTTGAATCGGCATCCTGGCGCTTCCAGCCAAGGCTCCGGAGGCGAAGTCAGAGGCGCGGACCGTCAAGTTCTTAATGCGGATGACGGTTTGCGGCGGATGGCAGCCCCCTTCCATCCCCTCCAGGCCCCTGCAATCAGCGACAGGAGTGGCGGGCCTGTCTGCCGCTGGGATAGCGGCCCCTGGGATGGGGAACGCGAAGCGACGCCAATGCACCCGCCCAGAATGGTTCGGGTCGGGACTGCCAGCCAGCGGTCCCAAAACTGTCCCGCCGATCGTTGCGCAAGGGTAGGAGTCGTCCGCTCCGGAGGCGTCCGGCGCACACGTTCCCTCGTTGACAGTCACGACCGGCGTTCCATGGGCCGCATTGGCCACACTGGCGTTCAGAGTGACGCTCAGGTCTGCAATCAGCGACCCTCTCGGATTCAAACGTGCCTCCCCGCCGAGGTTCCGGCATGCGAGCGTCAGGTCTCCCACGCGCTCCCGCGTGCCCTCTAAGCGCACCAACCGCGCCTCGGCAGTCAGGGCACATGAGATCGTGCCCAAGTTCTGGCTAGGCCGCGGCGCGCCATCCTGAGCTAGGAGGGATGGAGCCGTCGCCATCGCCAGTGCGGCCAGCCGCAAGGCCGGCAGCGCGCGGTTCACTGTCATTGCTCGGGCAGCCTTTTGCCAAGACCCGCGGTTCTGGTCATGGCGACAGCCCCTGACCAGCCAAGCGCCGGCCAGCCGAGTCGATGGGTATCGAGGGAGCCACATAGCCCATGGCCAGGTCAGCGATGCTCCCGAAGCCGTCAGACATGAACACGTAGCCCCGGGCCCCGGGGAACCTGCAGTCGGCGATCACGTAGCCCTGAAACTGATCCATGGCGGCGATATTGCGGTCGGCGTTTCCGGCGGACAGCGTAAACACGAGCTGTTCGCCGTAGGCGATCGGAGTAGTCGTCTGGACAAGCAGTTCGTCCTGACCCTCGGCACCTACACCGTAGTAGTGGAGGCTACAGGGACCGGACGTTCCCGGGTAGGAAGCAACTGGATCGTGGCTGATGGCTAGGCCCGTGTCAAAGCCCGCCTGATTGGTAACGAAGGGAAACACCAGGGCAGACCTGCAGGCCGAGAACTCTAGCGCTTGCCTTACCTGGGACATGGGCGCCGCATACCGCTCAATCGGGCCATCTTCTGCCGGTGGCAGACCGCTGCTGCGGGGCCCAAGGCTCGCCAAGACCGTTGCGCTTGCTTGGAATGCGTCGGCGGATACGGCATCAAACATGGCCGAGATACGGCAACTCTGGACCGAGTCCGGCGAATCAGAGACCACCTCGTAGACGGCACGCGCCCGTCCGCCGTCGACCGCCACTGAGCGCGGCTCCCCGTCGGCCGGTAGTGGAGTTCCGCCAGCCCCTTGCCCGTCATGCCCCTCGACCAAAGCCAACGTCGGGCCGTCTGCTCCGCCCTCCCCGTCGCAAGCGGGCCTTGGTGGAAGGCTCAGGCCGACCCCTTCGGGAATGTCGGCGAAATCCAGAATCACCCGTGTGGCAGCGCCAGGATCTGCCTCGGACCCAGACCGGAAGGATGAGGAGAATCCTTCTGATATGTGCACGCTGGCTTCGCCGAGGAGCCCCCCCACCCGACACTCTGGAGGAGTAGGGGTAGGCGTGAAGGCGAATACTAACCCCGGCATCGGTCGGGCCACCTCCAGGACTGCGTTGCGGAGCACAACGGGCGGTGCGGAGACGACCGACAGCGATGCGGTGATTGGCGGACCGGGATGAGTGCCGCCCGGAAGCAAGCCCACCTGCGACGCTCTGGCCCGGATTCCCCTTAGTAGCACCGACGAGACCCGCGGGTTTCTCAGCCCGGTGGCTCCCGGCGAGAGACTGCCCGGAAACGGTACACGGAGGTTCGGCCATTCCAGCGTGGCGACGCCCGTCCGCAGTCCGAACCTCGGCTCGTGGACCGAGCCCGGCGGCGTCCGGCAAGGGTCCGACTCCAGACCCGGCAATCCAGCCGGCCCGCAGATAGCGTTGACTTCGGCGACTGCCTCCGAGACGATCGCACCGCCCAATGGCCGTGTGCGGCTCGTCACAGCCACGTTCAGAGTCACGGCCAGCGAAAGGACCAGGTCGGGCTGTCTGCCGGGATCTGAGACACCCGGCGCCCGGCATTCAAGGAGGATGTCAGCAACCTGCGTGGCAACACCGGACGCGTGCGCCGGAACAGGGGTTGCGTACGCAGCACACACAACCCGGGGCTGGCCTCCGGCCACGGCTGGTCCCAACAAAGCAACACAGCACGCAGCCGAGACCCCAAGAAGCCTAAACGAGCTCATCCACCCTGCAATATCTATCGTCCCACAGGGCGAGCTGACCGCGGGGCCCGCAATCGCCGTTCTAGAGGGCAGCGTCCTCAGCCCGGAAGCGAGAGCCAATGTTCACGCCGGTGCCTGGGGGCCTTTGCGGGAGCGGTCCTGAATGGCGTGGGACGCCATGGTCGACGGCTAACCGTCGACAATCGCGAATGCTCTGTTCAGGGCCTCAACGGCGAGGCGGCAGGCTTGTTCGTCCTCCATCTGGTTCAGAGTCTTGTTGAACGGCTCGGCGCGAATCGGACCGTCGTAACCGATGTCAACCAAGGCTCTGAGGAACTCCCCGACGTCGATCACGCCCGTTGCGAGGGGCAGCTCTCGCTGGTTGTCGTACTGATCGTCGCGGGGAACGCCGGCCGGGGCGTCATTGAGGTCCGCCGATACCACATCACTGCCCGAAAGGCCCCGGATGTCCTCACCGGTCTCCCTTGAGGTCCACCAATGCCAAGAATCCAGCACTAGCCCAACGTTCGGCAGGCCAATCTCCGAGATCAGCTCCAAGGTGCCAGCCAGAGTGTGGACGGCCGAGTGGCGCCCCGCCGTCCAGTTTCGCTTTGTGCCAACGTACTCGAGGCCGAGCCGCAGGCCGTGATCCTGCAGCACGGCCGCAGCCGCACGGAGGCGCCGAGCCGTCTGGCGAAAGTTCTGCATGTACGTCAGCGAATCACTGGAAGGCCGGAGCCAGGTGCCAACGCGATCCACACCTGCGGACTGCAAGGCGGACGCTGTCCCCAGCAGCGCCGCCAAGTCTTGCTCGAATGCGGCCTCATCTCCGCGAAAGTTGACCGGCAATCCCGCTGCTGCCCACCTCAAGCCCTGCTCTCGCAAGGCTTGCACATGGCCCTCGGCCCCATCCTCGGCCAAGGCAGCCGGGAACGGCTGCACGGACGCGAACCCGTGCTCGGCCGCCATCCGTATGGCCTCGGCCTGATTCGCCCTCACCCCGATGCTCCCCGGCACCAGTGCGGTGAAGAACCGGCGATCGGCGGCCATGATCGGTGTCCGCGGGACCGAAGCCGCCGTGGCAACTGCACCCAAGAAGGCTCTGCGCCCCATGATCGAACCGCTGCGTCGCATCGCCCCGGACTATAGCAACTCCCCTAGCCCAAGCCTACCGGTTCGTGGCATCGGCATCTCCTAGGCCTGATCCCGACGGCCTCCCGACCGAACGATCTCACCGATCTGGGGCCACGTGCGCTCTCAGCCTCCGATGCGTCTTCGGTCGGAGGGAAGGCGACGAACCGACACCATTTCAGAACGGTAATGACAGAACTTGTGCTACGATTTCAGTCAAGTATGTCGTCCGACAGCCAACCACTACGGCGCTTGCGCGGCCGAACCAGCGCTGCTTCGGGGCGAAGCACGCCCGATAGGAAGCACATCTCACCGTTGGCAATCTGGCTCTTCGGCCTGCCCACCGTCGGCATCGCCCTAGCATTGATGCACATGGTCGGCTTCGGCCCTTTTTACGAGTTTCAGAAGACGCTGAGCGCGGAAGCCCATCTGGAAGAGCAGATTGACGAGCTGGAAACGGAGAACGCAGCCCTGCAGCGGGAGATCGAAGAGCTCGGGTATGGTGGCATCGGGGTAGAAAGGCGAGCCCGCGAGCTGTTGGGCTGGTCTCGTGCCGGTGAGGTTGTCATTCACCTGCCCGACAAGCGCTGAACCGGACATCTGGACGCATACCGCACCGGAAGATCGGTGGCTGGCGTACGCTGCGCTTCGGTAAGATGAACGTGCATTGAACGTCCTGCCCAGCTGCCTGAGATTGAATCGCGCGGTGCTGTCTCCTTCGGGCGTACGCGCCCTGAGTGCCCTGCTGACGTTGTCTGGATCGGTGGCCGCCGCCGTTCCCGAGTCCGCCCGGACCGTGCAGACGATCCTGGCCGGACGCTGCGTAGCCTGCCATTACGCCGGAGGCGGTCAGGCCGGCCTGTCGCTGGCCAGCCTTGGAGACGCTCTCCGGGGTGGCAGCAGCGGTCCGGCCGTAGTGCCGGGCAACCCGACGGCAAGCCTACTGCTACAGCGGATCTCAGGTCCCCGCCCCACTATGCCGCCGGTCGGCGACCCTCTTTCCGATCAAGAAGTCGACGCAGTCGCCGGCTGGATCAAGGCCGGGGCGCCGGGCGTGGATTCGGCCGGCGAAGACCCGGCTAACGCTTGGTGGTCGTTCGTGCCGCTGAAGAGGCCGTCGGTTCCTGCCGACGGCAGTGGCTGGAGCCGCAACGAGATCGACAGATTTGTCGCGGCGAAACACTCCGAGATGGGACTCCGGCCAGCTCCGGAGGCGGATCGCACAACCCTGATCCGACGCCTCAGCTACAACCTGCTGGGTCTGCCGCCGAGTCCGGAGCAGGTGCGCTCTTTCGTGGAGGACTCCTCCACAGAGGCCTACGAGCGGCTGGTGGACGGCATGCTGGCGTCGCCGCGCTACGGGGAACGCTGGGGCCGCCATTGGCTTGACGTCGTTCACTATGGCGAGTCCCACGGATACGACAAGGACAAGGCGCGAAGAAACGCCTGGCCATACCGCGACTACGTGATCCGGAGCTTCAACGGGGACAAGCCCTATGCCCGCTTCATCCGCGAGCAGATCGCTGGCGACGTGCTCTGGCCCGCGGATCCGGAGGGACTGATAGCCACTGGATTCGTGGCGGCCGGCCCTTGGGACTACGTGGGGCACGCGGAACTGCGCGAGGGAACGAAGGACAAGCAGCTGGCTCGCCTCCTCGACCGCGACGACATGGTCGCGGCGACCATGTCCACGTTCACAAGCCTCACGGTGCACTGCGCCCGATGCCACGACCACAAGTTCGACCCGATCCTCCAGGCCGACTACTACGCACTGCAGGCCGTGTTCGCCGGAGTCGACCGGGCGGACCAGCCGTTCTTCGACGATCCGGAGGTTCACGCCAAGGGCCGGGATGTCTGGCGGAAAATGCGGAGAGCCCATGAGGCGCTCGCACGGATCGAGGCCCAGATGGCAGAGGCGACGAGCGATGAGATCTCTCGTCTGGACAAGCGCAGCGAGGAGATTTCGCAGCAGATCGCTGACTCGCTTCCGAAAGTCGGGGAGGTGGACACGGACGAGAGCATCGCCTTGCGCACGGCCTTAGCCAAAGAGAGCGTTCAGGTCAAGACGAGGCGCAACGAGCTCGCGCTGGCCCGGCTCCCCGGTCCGACACAGGAGGAGCACGAGGCGCTCACGCGGGAGATTGAGAGCCTTGATGAGCAGCTTGCCGCGCTGCCCGGTCGGCGCACCGTCTACAGCGCGTCGACGTATTTCGAGCCGTACGGAACGTTCACTCCGGCCTGGAGCCCCAGGCCCGTTCACCTGCTCGCCAAAGGTAGCGTCGAGGCACCCCTAGAGCGCGCCCTTCCTGGTGCAGTAAGCGCAGTCGCGGGACTGCCCGCCCGTTTCGCGACCGATCCGCGGAGCGACGAGGGTTCAGGCAGGGCCGCGCTGGCAGCCTGGATCAGCGATTCGCGCAATCCCCTGACTTGGCGGTCTATCGCAAACCGCGTTTGGCACTACCATTTCGGGCGGGGCTTGGCCGACTCGCCCAATGACTTCGGTCGAATGGGATCCGCCCCGACGCATCCTGAACTTCTCGATTGGCTGGCGGCCGAGGTCCGCGATGGAGGGGGTTCGCTGAAGCGGCTGCACCGCAAGATCTTGCTGAGTGCCACCTATCGGCAGGCATCATCGGAGCACTCAGACCAACGTGCGACCGATGCCGGGAACCGCTGGCTGTGGCGCATGAATCGCAATAGGCTCGACGCAGAGGCCGTCAGAGACACCCTGCTCGCCATCTCGGGCCAGATGGACCTCTCAATGGGAGGACCGTCCGCCGAGCAGTTCGTGTTCAAGGACGACCATTCACCTGTCTACGACTATGCCGAATTCGACGTCGCGAGCCCCGCTGCGCGCCGACGCAGTGTGTACCGCTTCCTAGTCCGCAGCGTTCAGGACCCCTTCATGGAGAGCTTGGACTGCGCCGATCCATCATTGCTCGTGCCCCGGCGCAGCAGCACGCTAACCGCCGTGCAGGCGCTTGCGCTGCTCAACGACCCTTTGGTCATCGAGAGCTCTCGGCACTTCGCCGACCGCATGCGAGAGGCCGCGCCCGATCTCGCGTCTCAGGTGGAGCGCGGGATCCGCCTGGCGTTGGGACGGGGTGCGTCCGATGAGGAGACTTCGCTGCTGGCTTCCCACGGACAGCAGCACGGCCTGGAGAATGTCGCCAGACTGATAATCAACAGCAATGAATTCCTGTTTGTGGACTAGACACATGCCGACCGACAACGTTGCACCGACCAGGCGTCGCCTGCTCCAGGCTTGGGGCGGCGGCCTCGGATGGATCGCTCTAGCTCACCTGCTCAGGCGCGATTCGGGAGCATCCGGCGGTCAGAGCGAAGGCCTGCACCATGCGGCCAAGGCCAGACGGGTCGTCCAGCTCTTTATGTCCGGGGCTGCAAGCCAGTGCGACATGTTCGACTACAAGCCGCTCCTGATCGAGCGCAGCGGGCAGCCGTTCGACCCCGGAGGAAAGGTTGAGCTCTTCCAGAGCAGCCCCGGGCCCGTGATGCCGAGCCCTTGGGATTGGGCCCAGCACGGAGAGTCCGGCAAGTGGATGAGCAGCCTTGTCCCCCATCTGGCGGGATGCGTCGACCGGATGGCCTTTTTCCCGTCAATGGTCTCGAAGTCCAACGTGCACGGGCCGGCCACCTTCATGCAGAACACGGGCTTCACCGTGCCAGGCTTTCCCAGCATGGGGGCTTGGATCTCGTACGGATTGGGCAGCCTCACGGACCAGCTCCCATCCTTCGTCGTTCTCCCGGACGCCCGCGGATTCGCGCCGAACGGCCCCAGCAACCACTCCGCCGGATTCTTGCCCGCCCAGCATCAGGGCACGATGATTCGGGCTGGACGCGAGAATGCCATTCACGACCTCTTTCCGCCGCGGTCGGCCGACTTCGTCACACCGGGGAGCGAGCAGGCCGGCCTGAAGGTGCTGGAGCGGCTCAATCGCGTCCACATGGCCGACCGTCCAGGCGACAGCCGCCTCGAAGCACGCATCGAGGCCTACGAGATGGCCGCGCGGCTCCAAGCGACGGCGCCCGAGGTCTTGGACGTGGGCGGGGAGTCGCGGGCCACTAGGCAGCTCTACGGCCTGGACGATCCGATCACCGCGGACTTCGGCCTGCGCTGCCTGACGGCCCGCCGGCTTCTGGAGCGGGGCGTCCGCTTCGTGCAGGTTTGGAGCGGTGCGGACAACGGTTTTCCGCGCCGCAATTGGGACAGCCACGAGGACCTGCTTACGGACCATGGCATGATGGGCCGCTCCATGGACCAGCCCGCGGCCGCGTTGATCCACGACTTGGGATCTCTGGGCCTATTGGAGGACACGATCGTCTACTGGACGACGGAGTTCGGGCGGATGCCCTGCAGCCAAGGAGCGAAGGGTCGGGACCACAATCCGTTCACGTTCACTTCATGGCTGGCGGGCGGCGGCGTCAAGGGCGGCTCGGTCTACGGTGCCAGCGACGAGTGGTCGTACAAGGCGATGGACAATCCCATCCACAGCTACGATCTCCACGCGACTGTGCTGCACTTGCTCGGGATCGACCACACCCGGCTGACCTACCGCCACAATGGGATTGACCGTCGCCTGACCGATGTCCACGGTCACGTGATCACCGATGTCATCTCTTGACCGGCCCTGCGGCCGGGGACGGCCCGCCGCAATGCCAGTACTCCCCCCGCTGCATCGGCCACCTACCGCGTCCGCTCCCAGAAAGGCGCACCGTTGAGAGTCGCCGACCGGCTGGCGGCGGTTCGGGAGCGGATCCGCGCGGCGGAGGAACGCTCCGGGCGCACTCCGGGCTCGGTCAAGCTCGTCGCGGTCTCCAAGCGCAAGCCGGCGAACGACATCATTGCCGCGTACGAGGCCGGACAGCGCGATTTCGGGGAGAATTACGTTCAGGAATTTGCCGCCAAGGACGCCGCGCTCGGGGATCTCGAGCACGCCCGGTTTCACTTCATCGGCAAGCTGCAGAGCAACAAGAGCAACAAGGCCGCAGCCCTCTTCGACGCCATCCATACGATCGACAGCATCAAGCTGGCACGTCGGCTTGGCCGATCCCCGAAGCCTCTGGACGTGTTCGTCGAGGTCAAGCTGAGTCGCGAGCCGACCAAGGGGGGCGCAGCCCCGCAGGCCGTGGCCGAGATCATCGGAGCGATCCGGGCAGCCCCCAGCCTGAAGCTGCGCGGACTTATGACCATGCCGCCGTGGAACTCCGATCCCGCCCGATCGAGGCCGTACTTCCGGCACCTGCGCGAGCTCGCCGCGGAACACGGCCTAAGCGGCCTATCCATGGGAATGAGCCACGACTTGGAGGTCGCAATCGACGAGGGTGCCACCCACGTCCGCGTGGGTACGGCGATCTTCGGCAAGCGCGACGCCTGAGGGCGGTAGCCGAACGACCGGCGACCTCCGGCCGCAGAATCGCAGTGCGGTCAGTCGGAGTCGCCAAGCGCCTCGATCAGCTTCGGCACGACGTCGAAGAGGTCGGCGACAATCCCGTAGTCGGCAATCTCGAAGATCGGGGCGCCACGGTCTTTGTTCACCGCAACAATCGTCTTGGATCCCTTCATGCCGACGACATGCTGGATCGCGCCCGAGATCCCGAGCGCAAGGTAAAGGTCCGGAGTGACGGTCTGGCCGGAACTCCCGATCTGGCGATCGAGAGGAAGCCACCCGCTGTCGCAAATCGGTCTGGAAGCCGCCAGTTCGCCACCCAAGGCGCGGGCCAGCGCCTCCGCCAGCGGGATGTTGCCTGGCTCGCGGATGCCGCGGCCCACCGAGACGATGATCTTGGCCGCGCTCAAATCCACCGCATCCTTAGCATCCTGGTACGGCTGCCCGGTCTGGCTGCGCACATCACGTTCCCCGAGCGAAATCGCCAAGCGACGGACCGGGGCAGGTTCGTCGCCATCCGCGGCGGACTCGGCCCGAAACGCTCCGGACTGCACGGATGCGATGTGTGGCGGGGCACCGCGGGGCGCCACGTCCGCGTGGAGCTTTCCCTGGAACATCTGGCGCACGAAGATCGGCTCGCCACCCTCGAAGCGCATTCCGACCGCATCGCTCACGAACGCCGTGCCTATCGACGCTGCGAGCTTAGGGGCCAAGTCGCGCACTTGGTACGTGTGCGGGAACAGGACCAGCCTGGGCCGCAGGTCGTCGATCAACTTGCCGAGCGCGGCGGCGAATCCGTCCGCCGAATAGGCCGCCAGTTGCGGATGATCGATCGCAACTACCTCTGATACGCGCTTGTGGGCCAGATCGCTGGCCAGCCCACCCACATCGGAACCGACCACGGCCGCCGCCAAGGAACACTGCATCGCCTGGGCTGCCTGCTGGCCGGCGGCCACGGCCTCCATGGAAATGCGGTGCCAAGTGCCGCGGTGGTGTTCGGTGACGACAAGAACGCTCATATCACGCGCGCCTCGAAGCGAAGCTTGCTGAGCAGCTGGTCGGTGACCTCGCGCGCGCTCCCCTCCAAGAACTCCGTCTGCTTGCCTTGTTGGGGCTGGTACAACCGCAGCACTTCTTGGCGAGGCTCCATGTCGATCCCAAGATCGGCCGAGGCATAGCGTCTGACGGGCTTCCGGCGGGCCTTCTTGATTCCCATTAGCGTCGCGTAGCGGACCTTGTTGATGCCGCTCTGAATCGTCAGGAGAGCGGGCTGTGGCAATGTCACGGTCTGGAACCAGCCGGCTTCAAGTTCCCGCTTGCAGCGGAACTGGGCTCCCGACGCCTCGATCTTCATGATGATCGTCGCATGCGGGAGCCCGAGCATCTCGGCCAAGATCACCCCCGTCTGCCCGAAGCCCGCGTCGTCGGACTGCAGCCCGGTAAGGATGAGGTCGTGCGGCTCGCGGCCGATCGCTGCCGCGAGAGCCGCGGCGGTGGTATGCGTGTCTGCCCGGGCGAATCGGTCGTCCTCGATGTGGATGGCCCGATCTGCCCCTTTTGCCAGTGCCTCGCGCAGG
Source organism: Bryobacterales bacterium (assembly GCA_965203925.1). Lineage (GTDB taxonomy): Bacteria > Acidobacteriota > Terriglobia > Bryobacterales > UBA6623 > VXMF01. The sequence continues at coordinate 4,294,136 of OZ241924.1, read as the reverse complement.
GTTGACGCCGCACGCGCCGGGCCAGCCGTCACGGCAACGACTTCCCCGCCGTGCTTCTCCCTCAGACGCAGTCCCTCCTCGAGCGCGAAGGTGTCCGGCTCGTTCGTCTCGAACGCTACGCCGTCGTCCCTCACCCACGAGCCGTCCCCCCCGATGCGCACTGCAGCGTCGCGGGACATGACCTGCTTCACGCAAACAAAGATCTTCATGGCGAGGTTGCGGGCCCTACCCGCTGTAGCGCCGGAACACGAGCGCACCGTTCGTTCCGCCGAAGCCGAACGAATTGCTGAGGGCGTACTCAATCCCCATTTCGCGCGACCGCCCTGGCACGTAGTCTAGATTGCAGCCAGGGCCCGGCGTCTGAAGGTTGATCGTCGGCGGCGCGACCTGATCTCTAACCGCCAATGCCGAGATCCCTGCCTCAAGCCCGCCGGCCCCGCCCAGCAAGTGTCCGGTCATGGACTTCGTGGAGCTGACCGCAACGCGGGCGACGTGCCGGCCGAACAGGCGCTCCAGCGCCCGGGACTCGATGACATCACCGACGGGGGTAGACGTGCCATGGGAGTTGACATAGTCTATGTCACCGACACCGATTCCCGAGTCCTCAATGGCGTTGCGCATGACCTGTTCGGCTCCCTCGCCGTTCTGGGCCGGGGATGTGATGTGGTGCGCGTCCCCACTCATGCCGTAGCCCACCATCTCGGCGATGATCGGGGCGTCCCTGCGTCGCGCACTCTCGTACTCCTCCAGGACCAAGATCCCCGCGCCTTCGCCAACGACGAAGCCGTCCCGCTCCGCGTCCCATGGGCGCGAGGCGGTCTCCGGGGCGTCGTTGCGCGTCGACAGCGCCCGCATGGCCGCGAAACCCGCGATGCTCATCGGCGTGATCGCCGCCTCGGCACCGCCGCAGATCATGGCATCCGCGTATCCGTGCTGGATCAGGCGGTAGGAATCGCCGATCGCGTGGGCCCCGCTGGTGCAGGCAGTCGCTGTGGCGGAGTTCGGGCCTTTGGCGTTCCACCGGATCGAGACATTTCCTGCGGCGAGGTTGACGATCGTGGCAGGTATGAAGAAGGGCGTCACGCGACGAGGCCCGGACTTGAGCAGCTTGGCGTGTTCGCGCTCAATGATGTCGAAGCCGCCGATTCCGCTGCCGACATAAACGCCGACCCGGGGCGAAAGGGACGGGGTCACCTCAAGCCCGGACATCTGCATCGCGAACTCGCTCGCCGCGATCGCGAAGAAGATGAACCGCGCCATCTTGCGCACGTCTTTGGCAGTGACGAAGTCCCGCGGGTCGAAGCCCTTGACTTCTCCCGCGATCCGGCAGGCGTACCCACTCGCGTCAAAGCGCGTGATGGGGCCGATGCCGTTCTTGCCGGAGCGAATCGCCGACCAGCACCGCTCTGTGCCCACGCCAACCGGAGAGACGAGACCAACGCCCGTTACGACGACCCTCCGTGCCAACAGATCCCCCGCTGCAGGCCCGGCTAGTCGCTAGCCTGATCCTGCGTGGCGGCGATGTAGCTGATTGCGTCGCCGACCGTGCGGATGCCCTCGGCCTGCTCGTCTGGAATCTCGATGTCGAAGCCCTCTTCGAAGGCCATGATCAGCTCGACGATGTCGAGCGAGTCCGCGTTAAGAGACTCCTGGAACTTCGCCTCTGGGACCACTTGCGACTCCTCCACGCTCAGCTGCTCGCAGATGATCTCAGTGACCCTCTTCTCGATGTCGTGAATGTCCATATTTGCTCCTGCCGCACAACCCTCCAAGCCCCGCGCAGGCCGACAGCTGGAAACGGTGCCGACCCATTGCGCCTGCGCTGCCCAGCGCAGGCGGACCTCGCTACAAAGTCAGCACGTAGGCCACGATGTTGGCCTTCTCTTCTTCGCTGAGCATTTGCTCGAACGCCGGCATGCCGTTGCCGCCCTTGTTCAGATTCTCCAGGACGTTCTCACTGGTGGTGTCCTTGCCGCTGGGCAGCTTGCCATCCTTGACCCCGGCCAAGCCAGGCCCGATCTTCTTGTCTGCGCTGTCCTCAAAATGGCAGACAAGGCAGCGCTGCTGGAACGCCTCCTTGCCCTTGGCTGCGTCGCCACTCTCGTGGTTATCAGCGAATACCGGACCAGCGAACAGCAGAGCGACGCCTGCGGCCGACAGGGCCATTCCAGACATGGACATACTTGTGGATGAACCTCCTGCACCCCAAGTTTAGCGCACGGCGCACCCTCGGCCAGAGGCGGGGCTGCCAGCGCCGGAGGGCCCTGCGGCGGCGGGCCGGCTAGTAGACCTCTGTGGCCTCCGGATTCAGGAAGGCCGCCGAGCGGCGGTGATAGGCGATGTTCGCCAGATGGGGTCCGCACACAGCCCTGTGGCCTACCTCGACCGGAGCGTTCGGGTCCTGCCTGGACCGCACGCACTCTAGGAAGTTCCGCACGTGAGGGATCGTCGGAAGGCGATCCTCATGGAACTTGACGGGTTCCTGATTCTGCCTCCAGGGCGCAGCGTACAGGCGGTACCCGCCCCCGTCAAGCACGACAGTGCCCTGATCGCCCAGCAGTTCGATCCGCCAGCCGTTGCGGAAGTCGTTGTTGTAGTTCAGGTTCCAGCTGGCCAAGAAGTCCCCGTAGTCAAACGCGGCAATGAAGCTGTCGGGAGTCTGCGACCCGTGCATGCCGATCACCGTGCCTTGGCACACCGCGGAGCGCGGCGCGCCAACTCCCGCGAACCACTGGATGACGTCCATCAAGTGAGTCCCTTGGTCCGTCATGTTCCCGCCGGAGAACGCCCAGAAATAGCGCCACCTTCGGAACATCATCGGTTCCAGCGACCGCGCCGCTCCACCCAAGAACCGCTGCTCGTCCAGTTCGCCGGGCAGCTCGGAATTGTCGAGAGGCCTTGAAATCGCCCAATTCCACTCGGCGCGCGCCATCGTTATCTTCCCGATGGCACCTTCCGCGACCGAGCGCTGCATTTCGATGATCCAGGGTGTGCTGCGGCGCTGCATACCTATTTGCACAACACGGTCGGTGGCCCTGACGCCGCGGATCGCCCGCACGCCTTCGGAGATCGAGTGCGACATGGGCTTCTCGCAGTACACGTCCTTGCCGGCCGAAACAGCGTCCAGCATCATTGGCACGTGCCAGTGGTCGGGCGTGGCGATGAGCACTGCGTCAACGTCCTGCCGATCCAGCACTTCGCGATAGTCACGGTACGCTTGGGAGCCCTCACCGGCCTCCTCCAAGCCTTTGGCCAAGTTCGGCTCGTAAACGTCGCACACGGCCGGTATCGGGGATCCGAGCTCCCGGAACGCACCCATAACGCGACGGCCGCGTCCACCGGCCCCGATGAGCGCTACGGACACCCGGTCGTTGGCACCGGCTGCGACCTGCGGCATGAGCAGCGGAGCGCTCGCAGTGGCAAGAAAGGCTCGTCTGCCTGGCATGCGCCCAGTATAGGCGCCGAGAAACGCGCTGGACCCCCGACCTATGATGGTCCGGTATGAGAAAAGCGTGGGGCGCGGCACTCTTGGCAGCCGCGCTGGCCTGGCCTCTGGCCGGCCAGCCCGACCTCAGGATCTACTGGGTCGACGTGGAGGGAGGGGCGGCAACGCTGATCGTCACTCCGGAAGGAGAGACGGTCCTGATGGACGCGGGATGGCCGGGCTTCGAGGGCCGCGACGCGGACAGGATTGTTCGCGTGCTTCAGGGGGAAGTTGGCGCGTCACGCCTCGACTACTTCATCTCGTCGCACTTCCACCGCGACCACACCGGCGGGCTTGCGGCGCTGGCAGAGCGAATTGAGATCGGCAGATTCGTCGACCACGGCGACAGTGTCGAGATCGGCTGGAACGAGCGTGCGGACCAGCTCTGGCAGAGCTACGTAGCGACGGCCGGAGACCGCCGGATGCGCGTTGAGCCCGGTCAGCGGCTGCCGCTGGCCAGCAGTGATTTCCTGATCGTGGCGGCAAGAAGCCGCTTCCTAGAGGCTCCCATCGGCAACAACGGCCCCAATCCGCACTGCAGGGACGCGACCTCGAAAGCGGTCGACAGGGGGGAGAACGGCAAGAGTGTCGGATTCCTGATTCGCGTCGGCGACTTCAAATTCCTGGATCTGGGGGACTTGAGCTGGAACTTCGAGAACGAGACGGCCTGCCCGGTAAACCTCTTCGGCGAAATCGACCTGTACCAAGTGACGCACCACGGCATGCACATGTCGGGCGCACCGGCACACGTGCGCAGCATCAAGCCCGCGGTCGCGGTCATGAACAACGGACCGAGAAAGGGCGGCAGCCCGGCAACCTACGAACTGCTGACCTCCGTTCCTTCGCTACAAGACCTTTGGCAGGTGCACCGGTCGGTAGAAGGCGGGGACAGCCACAACCCGGACGAGCGGCTCATAGCCAATCTCGGCGAGACTGATGGCTGCGAGGGCCACTGGCTGCGGGCTGATGTGCAGCCCGACGGCAGCTTCACCGTGACGAACTCGCGAAACGGTTTCAGCAAGTCCTACAAGCCGCGATAGGCTCGTCCCCGTCACCCGTCGCCGACAGCCGGCTCGGCGGGCGCTCCATGAGACGCACGGCGTCCTGAAGCAGGGAGCGTGCGCGAAGCACGACAGGGTCGTAGGTTGCCTGCATCTTCTGGCCCTCGTCGTAGTCGAAGTACTCAACGTGCATCTGGACGGCCAAGGATCGCAGCATCGCCTGACGGTCCGTGGCCGAGAGATCCTCCGCGGACGACATAACGCGGAACCGGCGAAGGTGTGCGAGGAAGCGCTCGAACATCTCTGGCGAGGGCGTCTCGCCTCGCAGCATTGCGTGCCCCTCCCTGCGGAGCGTTGAGACGAAGCGCTCCACAAGGCGATACGACGCCACCGAGCGCTGCAGGCGGCTCTCGCCGCCATCGTCGAGGACTACGTCCGGGGCAATTCCCCCGTGCTCGTACATCTTGCGGCCCCCGTCGGTCAAGCGGGCCTCCCGCTGGTCGGGCCGGAACTGCGAACTGCAGGGCTCGTTGAAGTACTCGGTGGGCGCCAATCGGTCATAGGGCCTCTGGATCAGGCGACCGCTGGGCGAGTAGTATCGAGCGGTGGTCAGCACCATGCCTGCGGACTCCGGCAGGGAGAATACCGACTGCACCAGCCCCTTGCCGAACGTGTTCGTTCCGGCGATTAAGGCACGGTCGTGATCCTGAAGCGCAGCTGCGACGATCTCCGAGGCAGATGCGGAACCGCAGTTCACGAGAACGACCATGGGATAGCCCATGTTCGAGTGCGCCCCTTGGGCACTATAGCTTCGCTCAGGAGACGCTCGCCCGCGGTGGGACACCACACTCTGGCCCTCGTCGAGGAACCGACTTGCGACCTTGACTCCGGCGGACAGCAGCCCTCCCTTGTTGTCCCTGAGGTCCAGAACCAGCCCGTTCAGGCCCTGCCACTCCATTTGGCGCAGCGCATCCTCCAATTCACGCGGCGTCCGCTCTCCGAAACTGGTCAGCCGCAGGTATCCAACACCGTCTTCAAAGTGGATCTGCGTGGGGATCGTGGGCCGCGGGATCATGCGACGAACAAGGTCAACCTCGTACTCGCTGCCGTCGGCCTCTCGTCGGAGGCCCAAGCGAACGGTCGTCCCTGGAGTGCCCTTGAGACGGGAGGCAAGCTGGTGGATGGTCAGGCCCGATACCGAATCGCCATCCACGGACTCGATGGCATCGCCCGGGCGGATCCCCGCCAAGAATGCCGGCGTGCCCGGAAACGGGAACTCGATGATCTTGCGCGCTCCGAAGGTGGTGATCTGCACGCCAATGCCGGCGTAGCTGCCCTGCTCCTGCTCGCGCATGTTGCGGAATGTGCGAGCGTCCAAGAAAGCTGAGTGCGGGTCGAGCGTGGCCAGCATGCCGGGGATCGCGCCCTTGTAGAACGCGTCGTCCCAGTCGACCGTGCCGGCGAAGCGCTTCTCGAAGACGCGCGTCGCCTGGGCAACACTCCGAAGATGGTCGCTCAGCGGCGCAAGCTCGATCAGGTTCCCGTTCGTCCCGATCCGGAGTCCGTACTTACCGCCGAGCAGGCCGCAGGCGGCTATCGTGAGGAACGCCAGCAAACTGGCCCGAGCCGCCCTCTTTGCTTCGCTCATCCGCGCGCCCGAACCGAGCTACGGGTGCCGTCCTTTCTCAGCTACCTCTCCAACCGGTCGATCTTTGCCGCCAGCACAAAATCGGACTCGGTCAGCCCGTCTACCTTGTGGGTCCAGATCTTTATGGCGACACGCCCCCATGCCAAGTAGATGTCCGGATGGTGCCCCTCAAGCTCTGCCAGGTCCCCGACCTTGTTCGTGAACGCCAACGCCTGAACGAAGTTGGGAAATCCAAACTCCCGCTCCAAGTGGTGCCCGCTTGCAACCGTCCAGTCCGGAAGCTGAGCCGCGAACTCATCAAGCTCGTCGCCGGCCAGCGGGGGGACGCCGCCCGCGCACGGCACGCAGGACTTCGCCGCCAATTCGGAGGCTGTACTCTGCACATCAGACACCATAGCACCGAATCGTCCGGAGCGCAGCACGGCTCCCTGCCCACGACCGTGACCTAGCTGTGCGGACATCCGCAGCGGCGGCCTGCCTACGGGCTCAAGAGCAGAGACGCGGGTCCTCCTGGAGGGACAACTGGCTGCCGTGGCAGGAGGAAGCCTAGATCGACAGGTCATGTAGACTGGCCTCAGTGGAGAGTTGCCAGACGTGGCGTCAGACAGCCTAGGCAGAGGTTCCTCGTGGCGCTGCTGCGCCTGGGGCCCGGCCGGCTGGCTGATGGCAGCCATGGGCACGGGAATCCTTGCGCTCGACCAGCTCACCAAGCGCGCCGTCGCAGACTGGTTGCCTCATGGCGGCTCGTACCCGGTGGTGGACGGGTTCTTCAATCTCGTCCACGCACGCAACACCGGCATCGCCTTCAGCCTGTTCGCCGACTCCGCGCCTTGGGTCCGGAACTTTGCCCTTCCCGCAGCATCATTGGCGGCGGTGGCGCTCATCCTGACAATGGTGCTCCGATCCGGCCAATCCGGCGTCCTGACCCGGTCGGCCTTGAGCATGATCCTCGCCGGGGCGGCCGGGAACCTCGCGGACCGCTGGACCCAAGGGTACGTGACGGATTTCTTGGACTTCTATGTGGGGAACCTTCACTGGCCATCGTTCAACGTGGCCGATTCCGCGATCACGGTTGGGGTAGCCCTGATGCTGGCTGAGTCATTCCGCGGCGATCACCAACCCTCCAGTGGACGGGCCTCCCGAACGGGCCTTGCGTCCTGATGTTTCCGAGACTGCTCGAGATCGGATCGTTCTCGCTTCCCACCTATGGAGTCCTGATCGCACTCGGTTTCCTCGCCGCCCTGTCCCTGTCCACTCGCCTAGCGCGCCGCTCCGGCATTGACGCCGAACGGGTCGGCAGCTTGGCGATCGTCCTTCTCTTGTCGGCAATCGTTGGGGCCAAGCTGTTCCTCATAGCTGATGGGTGGCGGTACTACGCAGCCGATCCGGGACGCCTCTTTTCTCTGCAGGTCCTGCGGTCTGGCGGCGTGTTCTACGGTGGGCTGCTGACAGCCCTAGCCGTGGCCTACTGGTACACCAAGCGCCATGGAATGCACTGGCTGGCGACGGCGGATCTGTTGGTGCCGGGCCTCGCGATCGGTCATGCAATCGGACGCATGGGATGTTTCGCCGCCGGGTGCTGCTGGGGTCGAGAGACATCTGTCGCTTGGGCGGTCACATTCACGAATCCGGCTGCGCACGAATTCACAGGCGTGCCGCTACATGTGGCCCTGCACCCGACGCAGCTATATGAAGCGGCCGGCCTGGCACTCCTGGGAGCCTTGCTGCTCTGGATGTTCTTGCGTCCGCACGCGCCCGGTTCGGTCGTGGGAAGCTATCTCGTCCTCTACTCGACCTTCCGGGTGGTGGTGGAGCCTTTCCGCGACGAGGGGGCACGCCCAGCGCTTGTGGCCGGAGTGCTGAGCACGACTCAGCTTGTTGCGATCGGGCTCGCAGCGCTTGGCCTAGTCCTCATCCTCACGCGCCGGAGACGAACGGGCCGAGGGCGGACCCGCGCCACATAGTGGTCCGCCATGGCGGGTCCGTTGGGTGAGGGTCTTGCAGCATGCCCGTCGAGTTTGCATGGTGGGGTTGTCGAGCACGAGCGCGACGCGAGCACACCCGGTGTGGCGCCCCTCTGACAGGGCCCGACCTCGTGTAACCAGTCCGTCGTGGCGCGACGCTGTCCAGCTGTCGCCCGCCTCCAACCGGACAGCACCCCGCCATGAAAGGAGATTAGCGCCGCCGGGATGCCCGCCCGCTCGAACTCGCAGTCGACCCGCTTGAGATGCTCTTGGGTGGCCGGAACTGGCACCGCGGCCCCCCATCAGTCGAACTGGCTGCTCATTAAGGCGGACGACCGGGTAGGAGGGCAGACGGCCGCTCGTAGGTCTCCAAGACCTCCTCCGTGGCAGTCGCGAGCTCCTCGCCCGCCGCAGGCTGGATCACCCAATGTTCCTCCGTGCGCCTGATGATTCCGTTCTCTTGGTGCCCGGTTGGCCGTCTCACGGCTGATGGACTTCACGCTCCCAGGGCAACAACCCGTTGGGCCAGTATCCACAGTGTCCAGCTCGAGTAGCCCGCTGGCAGTGATGTCAATCGCTTAGCGATCAGCTCCAGCTCCTGTCTGCAGTCCAGCAGCCCTAATCCCTTCGGACCCTCGGACCCCCGAAGTGACCGCCCCGCATGGCCGTCTCGAGGCCCTCCCAGACGCACGGCTAGGGCAGGTCTGCGGGTGCGGAACGTAACCACCGCCAGGGACTACCCCTGGACCACAGAACGCCAAGCCGAGCTGATCGCAGCAGGGGAAGCGCGCCGGGCGGCCGAAGAGACACTGCGGACGGCCGAAGAGCGTATCACCTCCTTGGAGGCCCAGCTAGCAAGCAGCGACAACTGGGCCGCCGGAGGACATGGGACTCGCCCCCGCACTCCCCCGCCCTCATTCCTGATCTGTGCGGGTGATATGTGTGCAGGAGCAGACAAACTCGCACACGAGCGGTGCGTCCCGCGAGGCGCACGACGGCGCCGGTGGAGCGGCTCAAGTCATACCACGCAACGGAGTCAGAAGAAGGTCTACGATGCCCGCAAGGCAGAGTCCGCCTGCCCCGGAATCAATATGTGAAAGAGCATCAGGGCCACAGCTACCGATGTCAGCCCCGCAGTCTCAGGCACCGCTATCCTGCAGTCCGGGCGTAGCGAAACGGGCTCGCCGGTACCGTGGATGCTGCCTGGGCCGAAGTGGCCCAGCTACGCCACTGTGCTGAGCAGGTTGGGCGATGACCTCTCGTAGGCGACGATCACGTCCATGCGCTGCTGAATGTAGCTCAGCTGGTCGCCCCCTTCGAGCAGGCATTGCTTCGAGAAATGATCGATAGGGAACCGGACGGTCGAGCCGTCCGGCAGACGCAGTTCCTGGCTCGCAAGATCCACGGTCAGCTCCAGCGCATGGTCTTCTTCGGCAAGTTGGAACAGGCGAGAGTGCGTCGCCCCATCCACTTCGATCGGCAAGAGGCCATTCTTGAGGCAATTATTGCGGAAGATGTCCGCGAACGAGGTGCTGACCACGGCCCGAAAGCCGAATCCGAGCAGCGCCCACGGCGCGTGCTCCCTCGAGCTTCCGCATCCGAAATTGTCGCCCGCCAGTAAGATGCTGGCACCCTCCGCGCGGGGCTGGTTGAGGACGAATTTCCGGTTTGGGCTGCCGTCCGGCAGGAAGCGCCAATCGTTGAAGAGGTTCCCGCCCAAGCCGAGCTTCTCGATCGTCTTGAGGAAGCGGGCCGGAATGATCTGGTCCGTGTCGACGTCGGTGACCGGGAGCGGCACGACCTTGCCGCGGAAACGGGAGACAGGTTGCATGACTCTATCGTGCTCCTTCTACACGAATCGGCGGGGATCTGCGACCGCGCCTTGAATCGCCGAAGCCGCTGCCGTCAGCGGGCTGGCTAGGAATGTCCTGCCCCCCTTTCCCTGACGGCCCTCGAAATTGCGGTTGCTGGTGGAGACGCAGTACTGGCCCGCATTGAGCTGATCGCCGTTCATGGCAATGCACATGCTGCAGCCTGCTGCCCGCCAGTCAGCCCCTGCCTGGCGGAACACTTCGGCAAGCCCCTCTGCCTCGGCCTGTGCGCGCACCCGCTCCGAGCCAGGTACGACCAGCATGCGCACTCCCGGGCTGACCTTGCGACCTTGGAGGAGTCGCGCCGCCTCGCGAAGGTCTGAGATTCTTGAATTCGTGCAGCTGCCGATGAACACCACGTCCACAGGCTGGCCCAACAGCGGCTTACCCGGCTCGATGCTCATGTAATCGAGGGCCTTGCGCACGCCCAGATCGCCATTGGGCTCCGGCACGGGTTGGCTGATGGCCACTCCCATTCCGGGATTCGTGCCCCAAGTGACCATAGGCTCCAGCCGCGACGCGTCCAGACGGACGACCCGGTCGTAGACCGCGCCTTCGTCGGTCGGCAGATCCCTCCAGCGCGCCACTGCGGCATCCCAGTCAGCCCCCTTCGGCGACCGGGGCTTGTCCGCCAGGAATTCAAATGTCGCGTCGTCCGGCGCGACCATGCCGGCCCGGGCACCGCCCTCAATGGACATGTTGCAGACCGTCATCCGGCCTTCCATCGAAAGTGCTCGGATGGCCTCCCCCGTGTACTCGAAGACATAGCCCGTGCCGCCGCCGATACCGATCTTGGAGATCAGCGCAAGGATCAGATCCTTTGCCGTGACACCGGCGGCCGGAAGTCCGCTGAAACGCACTTCGCAGGTCTTCGACCGGTTCTGGAGAAGGCATTGCGTCGCCAGCACATGCTCGACCTCGGTGGTGCCGATCCCGAATGCGAGCGCTCCAAACGCACCGTGGGTCGATGTGTGGCTGTCGCCGCAGACGACCGTTATTCCGGGCCGAGTCAGGCCCAGTTCGGGGCCGATCACGTGCACAATGCCCTGGGCCTGGTCCCCCAAATCCGCCAGAGGGACGCCAAACTCCCGACAGTTGATGCGCAGCTGTTCGACCTGCTTGGCGGCTATGGCGTCCAGGATCGGAAGGGCCTGATCCCGAGTTGGGATGCTGTGGTCCATCGTGGCCTGCGTCCGGTCGGGCCGGCGCACGCCGATTCCCCTGTCCCGCAGTCCTTGGAAGGCCTGAGGGGACGTGACCTCGTGCACGAGGTGGAGGTCAATATAGAGAATGGCGGGGGAGCCCGGCTCGTGCGAGACGACATGTGCGTCCCAGACCTTCTCGTATAACGTGCGTTGCTGCTTCACTACCGTTGAGTCTATCGCAGCGTTCGGCATCGAAGGCGCATCCCAAGTACCGACAAGACCCGTCGATCTGGTCGCGACCGTTCCCGAGGAGCGACGAATATGAGGCGCACATGAACAACGGATCGGCCCGAGGATTGAAAATCTGCTATTTGTGAAGGTACGGCCACTCGATGGGCGCCCTAGGACTTGGAGCGCTGCGCGCAAATCTCCTGACGAAGCACGGCTACGGGGCCAAGCCCGTGAGCCAAGCCCACTGTCGGCCAGAATTCACGTCGTGAGGTGAGCCTTCTTCGTCGCTAATGGCAGTCCGGGGGCGACAAGGCCGGACACGCTTGCCCTGCGCGCTGGCTGGCGCACTCGGTTTCGCCACAGCGCGGCCGTAGGGCAAAGATCTGCATCTGGCGGCGCGGCCCACGCACGGAGACCGCGCTGATGGCCGGTCCAGCAGTCCCAAGCCCTCTGCACCGGCCGGTCTTGGTCCTGAACGCCAGCTACGAGCCCGTCCACGTCTGCGCAGTCCGGCGAGCGCTGGTGCTGGTCGTCAAAGGGGTGGCCACTACCGAAGAGGCCGGCGACGGCCGAATCCATTCGCCGTCGCTGAGTCTCGCCGTACCATCTGTCATCCGCTTGCTCGAATACCGGCGGATTCCACGCCAAGTGCGGGCCATCTCGCGCAAGAACATCCTGATTCGCGACCAGTACACGTGCCAGTACTGCAATCGGCGATTCGGGGCGGCCGACCTGACGCTGGACCATGTCGTACCGAGATCCCGGGGCGGGACCAACACTTGGGAGAACTTGGTCGCATCGTGCCTGCGCTGCAACAACCGGAAGGGGGACCGACTTCCTTCCGAAGCCTCGATGCAGCTCCGCACACCCCCCAAGCCCTTCACCCTGCACACAAGCCGGACTCTGATGCGCCAGATCGGCAACCACCAGGAAAAGTGGCGGAAGTACCTCTTCTACTGACTCTCGACTCTTGTCGGCCGACGCTCCGGGCCAATTGGCCCGCGCCTAGGGACGATCTGATTTTGACCAGCAGCCGCTAGCCAGATTCCATGCATGCGAACATGCATAACACCCGCGTTCGCGCGAGGCCCATGATAAACGCTGCCTTAAATACAGGGCCACCTGCAATCCTAGGGCAACTTGCCGAGTGGCGCAGCGCGCGATCAGCGCGCATCCGCTCAAGGCAGGTTTAGCATTGTGTCGCACGGTCTGAAGGACCGAGGGGTAGCAAGCGTAGACGCGTCAAGCAATTCGATGTTGGCTCCTGCCCCTGAGAGCGCGACCTGCGATCGAAGCCAAGCACTCGTACCTGTTGCTACGCGTGACGCGCCTGCCGGCCCTTGGTGGCGGCCATGACACTCCCCTCTGACCTGCTACGCCTCGCTACTCCGGCATCCCTCTTCCCAACTCGGCAGGGGCAGCGAGAGGAGGAGAGGGCCCGGGGTCGGGTCGACGTTTCGCGGTGGAGTGCCGAGTGCCGTCGTCGCGGGGAACGCCTCCATGTCCGGTCAGACCAACTGCTGCCAACCGGTCCTCGGACGATCCCGGTCCCGATCTCTCCCCGCCGTCAGAACAGGAGGCTGAGGCCAAACTGGAGCTTGTGATTGTTCTGGGACGTTTCGCCGATTACTCGTGTGTTCGGATTCCCGATGCCGAGACCTTCAGAATCACGCAATCCATTGGCAATGAGGCGAATCCTGTGTTCTACACGACAGACTTGGTCATATCACGAAATCTGAGGACTTCGAATGAGCTGATCTTGAGTATGTTCTTCTATCTATAGCTTCCCAATGTCGACACAATCGACCTTCGAGGGACCTTGCGATGACCGGAATTCGGAGTCCGAAGACTGATTCCCATCAGTACACGCCCGTGTGGCCTTCGGTCCGCGACAGGAATGGGGTAGAGCGATGCGGCTGTGTAAGGCCTGTTATCGTGGAGGACTAAGAACGATGGAGAGTGTCGGTGTTTCTGTCAACTCCGCCACGAGATCGGAGATCTGATGAAACGATCCGCAAACGTGCTCGCTAGGCGCATTCCCCGCATCGCTCGGGAAGCGAACGGGTTCGGGACATGAAACTGCACTTCGTTGACCTCGCCTTCCGACTCACTGGCAGCGTCCTACCCATGGACCATGGGTACTTCCTTTTTTCCGCTATATGTAAGAGACTTGCACTTTTTCACGCGGTTTCTGGCTGGGGTGTCCATCCGGTACGCGGCACACCCTTAGGGAACGGCGCGCTCGCCCTTTCCCAGTCCAGCCGACTCGTGATGCGGTTGCCGGCCGACGATATCCGGCAAGCCATACCACTGGCAGGGAAACAGCTGCACATTGGCGGTCGAACTGTGCGTGTGGGAGTTCCCGAGATTCGTGCTATACGGCCTGCTCGACAGATTTTCTCGCGGTTCGTCACGATCAAGGGGTTCGCTGATGAGCCGGACGCGTTTGCAGAGGCATGCTCGCGGCAACTCGAAGCCTTGACTGTGCGGGAGTCTCGAATCGGCGTAGAGAAGCGCCGCGTAATGGCCGTCAAGGGTTACACGATTGTTGGCTATTCGGTACGGCTGTCAAGCCTGAACGAGGCGGACTCCGTGATTGTCCAACAGCATGGGCTCGGTGGCAAGCGGAAGATGGGTGCCGGGATCTTCTTGCCGATTCGTTCGGAACATGCCTAACGTTCATCCATATGCAGTGCTACTTGCCAAGTCCCATGACTTGGCACAGGACAAATCCATTACGCTTACCGACCACTCCATGGAAGTGGCGGATTGTGCAAGTGCGATTGTCGAGGCGGTCGGATCTCGGCTCGCGGCGTTCTTCGGATTGGACCAAGCCGATGAGGCTCGACTCGAGCCTCTGCTCCGCGTCGCCGCTTTGATTCACGACCTTGGGAAAGCAGGAGAGTCCTTCCAAGCTCAGATGCACGAAGGCGGGCACCAGCGTCATCCGTTCTGGCATGAGTGGCTCTCCGTCGCCGTCTGCATGGATCCACTCGGCCTAGGTTCTTGGATTCACGACGCGCTTCCCGACTCTCGCGGTCGGACGGCGGTGCTGGCCGCAGTTATGGGTCACCACGTACGCACTCCGCCTTCGGCACTGACGGCGCGGGCTCCTCGCGACGAGGTCGTGTACCTCGATCATCCCTCCCTATACAGCCTCTGGCAGGAACTGGCGAGTTGTGCCCCAGCCGGGGCCGTTCCCCAGCCTGGGAGGCGCAGTCTCTCAAGACACGTGTGGGAGAACCTGCTCTTTGAATATCTCCTGTCCGTCCACGACACCGTGAGCGCCCGACCGCAGCAGCCCCTTGTGTCGCTCGTTGCTTGCTGCAAGGCGGTCCTCGTCGCAGCAGATACTGTGGCATCCACACGGATTAGCGGGCAAGAGAGCGGAGCCGCATGGGCCAAGACCGTTCTGCGGAAGGGCCTCCGTGCGGACGAAGTGGACCGGATCGTTAATGCGCGCCTCGGAGGTCGGCCGCCCTATCAGTTTCAGGAAAGGGTGGCGGCCTCGGACGAGCGCGTGACTCTCGTTGAAGCGGGATGCGGGAATGGGAAGACCCTAGCCGCCTACATGTGGGCCCGACGGCACGCCATCGGCCGTCGCCTAGTGTTCTGCTATCCCACGACCGGTACGACATCAGCCGGGTTTCAAGACTACCTCCTCGCCCAGACCGACCTCGAGCGCGCGCTTATGCACGGCCGCGCATCGGCCGACATTGAGCACATCCTCGATAACGGCGGACCGAATGAGGAGGATTCGCTTTGGATCGCCGACGTGCTGGACCTCTGGGGAACGAAAGTGGTGGCGTGTACGGTGGACTCGGTGCTTTCGCTGCTCGCTTGTTGGCGTCGTGCCCTCGCTTCGGCCCCCGTCCTGGCCCAAGCGGCTTTCGTGTTCGACGAAGTGCATAGCTACGACGACCAACTATTCGGCGCGTTTCTGGCGTTCTTGCGTTGGACGCGAGCGCAGTGCCTCGTAATGACGGCGAGCCTGTCCGACGCTCGCAGGGCTGCGATCGAACGTGCGTGCGGAAACCCCCTCCAGCCGATCACCGGAGAGTCCGCCATGGAGGATGCGGTGCGCTATCGGATCGAACGTGTGCAACCCGGAGATATTGCCGAGTGGGTTGAGGGCACCCTCGAGCGGGGTGGCAAAGTCTTGTATGTCGCCAATACCGTCAGGCGCGCCGTCGCGGCATTTGACCGGTTTAGTGCAAATTGGGACGCGGTCGCTCGGCTATACCACAGCCGATTCCGGTACGAGGACCGGGTACGTGTCCAGGGGGAGGTGCTGGACCTTTTTCGGAGCCCCGGCCCAGCGTTTGTAGCCTCCACGCAGGTTTGCGAGATGTCGCTCGACCTCAGCGCCTCCCTTTTGGTCTCCGAACTGGCCCCGTTTCCCGCGCTCGTGCAGCGGCTGGGCCGCCTGAACCGAAGCGCTCGCGAGCCGCGGACAGCCTGCCCCGCGCTCATCGTCAAGCCTCCGGACGCGCGTCCTTACAATAGGGAGGCACTGTTAGTGGCGGACGGCAAGCTCGCGGCTCTCGATGGCCGGAAGTTATCGCAGGGCGATCTGGCGCGGGCGCTGGCCGGGATGCGGGACGGACCGTATAATGACCGCCTCATGCCTTTGCTAAGCCCGCATGACCTTGCCGGAACCAAGCCGGGAATGCTGCGCGAGGGCACGGTGTCAGCGGCTGTGGTTCGTGAAGAGGACATTCGGCAGCCGAGGAACCGCATCACGAGACCCGAGCTGGTCCGGCTCACGATCCCCATGCTCTTGCCAAGGCACTACGAGGTCGGGCACTGGCCCCGCCTTAGGGGGACGATCGTGGCACCGGCGGGGAGCATCGACTATGACCCGGTGAGGGGAGCGAAATGGCGAAACTGACGTGGTCTGTCACCGCTCCCGGCCTTACGACGTTTGAGCGATGCGGGCTCGGGGCGATGGCCGCTACTATCAATGCGGCAGAGAGGGAAGGAGTCGATCTGAAGCCGCTCGAGGCATACTTCGATCACGATTCGGTAAGGCTTCGCTGGCCCGACTCTGTACCGAGCCGGGACGCACTCACTAACCTTATCAAGTTTGCTTGGCAGGCTCGGCAGCGCACAACCGAGGACGGCTTGGGAGTACTCTATCTTCCGGTGGTCCACCCGGGCTCCGCCAAGGATGACTATCGGGAACGATTGCTCGAGAATTGCGGCATCCTGTCGACGTTTCTCCAGCACCCAACAACTCAACGGAAGACGAAGCCACCGACCCGCCAGTGGATCCCGTTTGAGCAGGACCACTCGGTAGAAGTTCGTTTTGTGGAGCCCAAGGATAAGCTCAAGTACGTCTCCGATTTCTCCGGCAAGCTCTTTTCCCGAAACGGAAGGCCGAGGCCACGGGTCCACTTGGCGCAGTACATCCTGCCGGGTGTAACCGCTAGGCACGGCGGTGAGCGGTCTTGGACGGGTTCGACAGCCCGGGCCATACCCCTTTTTTTCGCGCCGATCGGCTGCTTCTTCCTGAGATCTCAGCAATTGTCCTGGGTCGTTGTCGTGCCCGATGTCGCTGACCTAGCTAAGTTCGCGCGGGTGCGACACTTCGTCCGCATCGGGTGGAAGGAAGCGGAAGTGAGAAGTCTTGAGGACGCCGGGCTGCGCGTTGCCGTTGCGTACCGGACGCAAGTTGCGTCCCGTCTCCCGCTCAGGGGAATCGAGGTATTGAGAGTCGGTCGTGTAGCGTGGAACAAACAGTCTGTCCGCTCGCACTTCTGCCGATTGAATCCCGGATCGGAGGAACTGGCGAGGTATGAGAAGGTCCTTCGACACCTGCCAAATCGCTATCGAGCCAAGAACGACGGGAAAGGCGACTTCATCTCAGTGCCGACGCCACGAGCGAGGATCTCTGCCAACCTCGTTCACGGCCACTACTGGTACCACGCCCTGTTCGATATCCCAAAGGACGATCGCGAGGAAGTGAAACAGCTGCGAAAGACGAACGAGTCAGAGGAACGAGCGTGGTTCCGACTCATCGGCTACGAACGAACAGCCCTCACTGCGATCGCGAAGGAGTTGCGAATGTACGCCGATCAAGAACTCGACCGAGTCTTCCGGGACGCCATCCATGAGGCAATGGCACGGCGTTTCCGCCAAGAGGCGCAATACGCCACGCGAGGGACAAGATCGCGACAAGAACGTTGGCAGGACTTTCTGGAGTCCTCCCGGCGGGTGTTTTCGAGATCCAACACGCGATCGACGTTACGGACGGCGTTGACGGCATTCTTCGCCGACGCCGGAGGCAGCAGGACTCTTCGAGAAAGCGCTCAGGCCATCTGGGAATTCATCGATTCACCCACTACGTGGCGCCGGGCTCGGGATCTTGCACTGTTCTCCCTGGTGACCTACCAGCGAAAAGCAGAGTCCGAAGAGGACGAAGACGCAATGGACAGTCGACACAGCGACTGACACCAGCATTAACTGAAATCAAACCGGAGCGGAGATCCACCATGGCCCACCATCTCTTTGGCACTGTTCTGACACCTCACGGAATCGCTTCCAACAATCGGGGTGAGTCTGCAGGTAACGTGACGACCTTACAAAAGGTCATCAAGGATGACGGCCTCTTCACCACCGTGAGCGCAGAGGCGATTCGCTACGCCATTAGGGAGGCGCTCGCCGATGCTGGCAAGGACGTAAACCGTCGTATAACCGACGGCGGCAGCGAATGGCAGGACCCAGAGTTCAAGAACTGGCAGTCGCACGTGGACGACGACCTGCTCGGATTCATGCTCCCCAAGAAAGACACTGTGAAGCGTCGAGGTAGACTCGAGATCACCCGTGCGCTTAGCACTCGCCCTTGGCCCGGCGACGTCGTATTCAATGCAGCGGCAGTCGGCGCGCAGTCATCGGGTAACGACAATCCGATTCCTTACGGAACAGAGATTCACGCGACCCGATATCAGTACTCGTTCGCCCTCACACCCGGGGCTCTTTGGGATCGAACTCGAGCTATCGATGCCCTAGAGAGTATTCGCGATCTTCGCCGCGTGGCAGGCAACCACAGCCGGTATCTCTACGACTTCTCGCCTGATGCGGTCGTACTGCGATGGACGCATGACCCAGCTCCTCGGCTGATGTACTGCTTTGAGCAGGATGAGCATGGCGCGATCTCTGCCCGTTCGCTTCTCTCCCGGATCTGTTCCCAAGACATCGACGGCACTGAAGTGGTGGTTGGTGGCACTGCGGCTCTTGCGCTACAGGACCGCCTCACTGCCAAAGGGGTTAAATATACGGAGGGCACGAAGGACGCCTTCCGAGAAATCGAGTTGAGGCTCCGAAACGATCTAGAGCTCTAAGAATGGACACCGTTGTTGTCAGAGCGTCCGTGCCAGTCGTCTCGTTTCGTCCGTACCTGTCCAGAGACTATCAGGACACCTATCCGGTCCCACCTCCTTCGACGGTGTTCGGAATGCTGCTCTCACTCTGTGGTATTTCGGACCGAGCGCGCTTCGACTACCGGGAGACCGAACTTGCGATCATGGTGGATCGCCTTCGCGAGCCGTCCCGGGTCCTGCGAAAGCTCCGTCGCGACCCCGTCAGCGACCGGAGGCACGGAAGAACGGGCTACCGGCCCGACTATCAGGAGCTCATCCTTGGACTTCGCGCGTGGATCGCAGTACGGCAAGGCGACGCGGCTTGCGACCTTTCGGAGTGCGTCCGGGACGCACTGGAGCGTCCCGAGAGTTTGCAGCGCTATGGGGCGCTCTCACTTGGCGAGAGTACTTTCCTAGTCGACGAGATCGCAACCTGCGATTCCGCTCCACGAGGCGGTGTCGTGCTTCACCCGGACGAGACAGGATCGCTGACCCTTCCCGTTTGGGTCGACTACCAGAATCCGCCCAAGACTAGACTGGAGCGATTCAATCTTGTTCGGCGCGCTCTGACACCGGATGACTATGTCCAGGTGAGGCCGGGAGCGTGACAGATCAAGGACTTGCGTCCACGAGTGCGACCACTTCGCACGGACACTCAGTTGAGCCCCTACCCGTGATGGCACTTCACGCTCTCGCCTACTGCCCTCGCCTGTTCTATCTCGAGAACGTTGAAGGGCAGAGGGTCGCAAACGCTAGGGTCTATGCGGGCCGCGAGCTTCATTCTGGCCTAGAGAAGCAGCACGGAGACTCGATTCAAGTCGAGTCGTCCCGATTGGGGCTGCGCGGAAGGGTCGATTTCATTCGATCAGAGCGGGGGAGATTGATACCGGTCGAGGTGAAGCGTGGCAGGGCCAAGCGAACCGACACCGGTCTCGTCGGGTGGCCATCGGATGTGCTGCAGGTCGCTGCCTACGCTATGCTACTGGAGGATTCGCTAGAGATCTCCGTGCATCAGGCACGCATCCACTACGCAGCCGATAGTGCCTGGGTTCGGTTAGCCATCACGGAGGAGCTCAGGAATGAGGTGCGGACCGCCATCGGCGAGGCGAGGAAACTCAGCACATCCTCACGACGGCCGCCTGTGGCCGAGAATGAGAATCTCTGCAAGCATTGCAGTCTCTCCAAAGTCTGCTTGCCGGACGAAGAAAGGCCGCTCGAGAATCGAAAGTTGCCTGCCCCTCCGGAAGATGACCGTCAGGTTGTGCACGTCACCGAACCGGGATCGCGGATCGGCAGGGCTGCACTGTGTCTTAGGGTTCGAGCGCGCGATGGGAGCGCAACAGACCTCCCGATTGCTCAGGTGCACTCAGTCGTGTTGCACGGTAACGTCCAACTCACGTCCCAAGCCATCCGGCTCTGCGTGGAGCGTGGTGTGGGGGTGCACTGGCTGACCGGGACCGGACGCTATCTTAGTTCCCTGACCATACCCGTCGGCAATCCCACGCGTCGGATCCGCCAATATGTGGCGCTGCTGGATTCCGATACCCGTCTTAGGCTCGTTCGTACCCTCGTCTCGGCCCGGATCTGGAACCAATACCGTTACCTGCTGCGAGCGTCGAGGGGCAAGCAGCAACTCCGCACTAACGTGGAGCCCTTCCTTCGGGAACTTCGAACCGCAACTGATCGTCTTAATCGGCAGTCCGACGTGGACTCGATCAGAGGGATCGAGGGGGCGGCTGGTCGAGCGTATCATCGTGGATTGAGGAGGCTGATACTGCCCCCAGAGTTCGCTTCTCATCGAAGGACGCGACGACCGGCTCAAGATCCGTTCAACGCTCTATTGAACTACTCCTACGCGCTCCTTCTGGCGAGAATCTCCAATGCTGTAGTGGCCTGCGGGCTCGACCCGCATCTTGGTTTCTACCACACCGATCGCTCATCTGCACCACCGCTGACCTTGGACCTGATGGAACTGTTTCGCGTACCGTTGTGCGACGTCCCGATTCTCGGCGCGGTCAACCGGAATACTTGGTGTCTGAGTGATTTTGATTGCTCAGATCTCGGCGTGCGCCTGTCACACAAAGTCAGAACACAAGTAATCAAGTTGTTCGAGCGCCGACTCGACGTCACTTGGAAGCACCCGGCCACGCGATACTCACTGCCCTACCGGAAGGCAATTGAGTTGGAAGTTCGGCTGCTGGAGAAAGAGTGGTCGGGATAGGAGGGGCTGTTCGCCCAATCGAGGCTACGATGACCCCCGGTGCCGTTCCGCCCAAGGGTACTCGGCATTGGTACTTGGTCTGCTATGACATTCGAGATCCGAAACGTTTTCGACGGGTGGCAAAGGTGCTTGAAGGGCATGGGGAGCGCATCCAATACTCTGTTTTTCGATGCTGGTTGTCGGCTTCCGGTCTCGAACGACTTCGCTGGGAGTTGACGGAACGCTGGGTCGAACAGGAGGACGAGGTACTCTTCATTCCACTTTGCCCCCAATGTGTAAAGGGAATCAGAGTCACTCACAGTGCCCTCAAGGAGCGTTCGTGGCAACTGCGTCGTGAGCGGGTTCGGATTCTGTAGTCTCGGGAATCAAGCATATGGGGGGTGGACGGCAAAGGAGGTGAAGATTCAACAACGCAAGCCAATGTCTATCTCGCATTTTGCCGACTCGGCGTGCTTGAACGACCAACGCTGCAGCGGATCATGCTGGACCGTCATCCTTCGGGAGGTTGGACACCGGGTCGGTTAGGTGCGTGTAGGGGGTACTTGAATAGTCACCTGCAAGGTGTCTATCCACATGCTTTCATGCAGAGACGGTGAGGATCGATCTGGAAATGGAGAGCATTAGAGCCATGGTGATATCGTTTCTGTGATGCTTCATATAGGAATGAGCTTCATTGTGATGCTGGAGCGTGCTGAGTACACGTTGCCAGCGGTGCGAGCTACTGTGATGCCGAAAGGCGTTGGGCACGCGGTTAGGGAGCGCAGGTCGCCGGCCCAGCCCCTGTGCGAGCTACTGTGATGCCGAAAGGCGTTGGGCACTGCCAGCCGAGATCGATTGCGTGGCTTGCGGTCCGGTGCGAGCTACTGTGATGCCGAAAGGCGTTGGGCACCTCAACGGCAAGGACATGCCCGCCGCCGTGATGACGTGCGAGCTACTGTGATGCCGAAAGGCGTTGGGCACTCGGTGAGGTCCTGTGTTGCCTTCGGTCCCCGGGCGAGTTGTGCGAGCTACTGTGATGCCGAAAGGCGTTGGGCACAGCTTCGAGGATTACTTGGCCGACCCGTGCCCCGAGCCGTGCGAGCTACTGTGATGCCGAAAGGCGTTGGGCACGAGGTTCCGTCGCTGCCCGGGTAGAGAGCGGCCAGTAGGAGCACCCGAGTATCTATCACTCTGTGCGCTATGGGTACGGGTCCGCTCAGGTCAGGCTTGGAATTGAGCCACACGTCCTGAAGGGCTGCGGACCGTCATTCTACACGCACATCCAGCAAGTCGGCGTCAGCCTAGCCCCCGGAAGGCGCGGCCCGCAATTCAAGCGAAACACAAGCGCCTATTGATACGCGTGACCCGCTTTTAGATTCCTTGGAGTCGCAGTGACGGGCCCTACTTGTCGGCTGGGCCTCGCTATTCCGGCGAACCCCCCTCCTAACGAATTGGGGGGATCAGCATGAGACGAAGGCCCTGAGTCGGACCGACGGTCTTCCGCTGGGGAACGCCATAGCCGCCGGAGAAGCCTCCAGACCGGTCAACCCACCGGCTGCCAACCGGCCTCCGGACAATCCCGGTCCCTTCCCCTCCTCGCAGTCAGAACAGCAGCCTGAGCCCGAACTGCAGCTGCCGATTGTCCTGAGACGTTCCGCCTATGACTCCAGCGTTCCTGTTCCCGATGGAGAGGCCGGGCAGGCCGAAGTGCGGGCGATTGAAGAAGTTGAAGGCCTCGAACCGGAACTCAATCTTGGAGGTCTCGTTCATCGGAATCGGGAAGTTCCGGTGCAAGGCGAAGTTGACCATATTGGTTCCGGGCCCGTAGAGGATGTTTCGGCCCGAGTTCCCAAAGGTGTACCTCGGCGGGAATGCGAAAGCGTCGATGTCGAAAAAGCGGTCGATCGTCGGGTTCGAGAGGGTTCCGTCGCGGATGCGGTCTGGCCGGGAAGTCGTTCCAGTGTTGGCGTTGTCGAAGTTCAGCGCCGGCGTGAACGGGATGCCATCTGAGAACGTCACAATTCCCGACACGTCCCATCCCCCGAACAAGTGCTTTAGGGCCCCTTCATTGAACGGCAAGCTGTAGACGCCGCTGAAGACGAAGCGGTTCGGGATGTTGTGGTTCGACGGACCGCGGTTCGCTTCAAGATCGCGGCTGTTCTGAACGCCTCCGTAGTCTCCGGATGGCCCGCAGCCGTCACAGTTGCCAAGGTTGCTGGCGGTGTCCAGGGACCGCCCGTGCGTGAACGCGGTGAGAAACGACAGGCCGCCGCTGAAGCGCTTCTCCAAGCGTGTCGAAACGCCGTGGTAGTCGCTCGTCGCCCACGGTTCAGTCCTGAAGATCCGCGCCCGGGTGTACTCGCCGTGGGGCCGTCGGTTGTTCGGCGATCCCGCGCCCGGGGTGGGCTGGTTGCCCTCGTAGGACGCGTACAGCTGTCTGCCCGTGTTGCCCACGTAGTTGACCTCCCACATGACGTTCCCCGGGAGCTGCTTCTGGATGCTCAGGTTCCACTGCTGGACAGTCGGCATGTCGAGCGTGTGGTACCAGCTCCGCAAGCGTGCCGTCGATCTTGGGTTGAGGACGAAGTCCCCCGGAGCGATCGGATCCGGCCGAGCCGGCAACGAGCCGCTGAGCGGGATCGTGCTGGAGGGATTCAATTGGTCACTTGGCAGCGAGATTCCCCCGAATCCGAAGAACGGAGGGTTGTTCGTCATCCGGCGGTTCACTCCGGTCCCCTCGTCTTGACCGTAGAAGACGCCGTAACCGCCGCGGATAACAAGGCCTTCAACAACGCGGTAGGCGAATCCGAATCGCGGGGCGATGTTGTTCATGTCCGTGTTCAGCAGACTGCGGGGCTTCCTGCTGTCACCGGCCAGGATCAGCTGTCCGAACAGGGAGTCCTCCGGCTCAAGTATGAAGTTCGCCATGCGGTTGTCCAACTCAATGAACGGCTGGGTCAGCTCATAGCGCACTCCAAGATTCAGGGTGAGCCGCGAACTGACGCGCCAATCGTCCTGGAAGTACCAGTACAGGTTCTGCTGCTGTTCCCGCGCTGTGGCGCGGGTCCCTGTCGTGATGCTGTTGGGAAGGCCCAGCAGCAGGTCCGCCACTGACGAGCCAGTACCCGGCCGGCCTTGCGGGTTCTGAGTGAACACGCCGTTGAATCTGAAGCTCCCGCGGCCCACAAGCGTTGCCGATGTCTTGGCCCGGATCATCTGGTAATCGAAGCCCAGCTTGGTCGTGTGTCGGCCCTTTACGATCGACAGGTTGTCGGAGAAGTTCCAGACGGCGGAGGACTTCAGCAACGGCAAGTTTCCGAAGCCGGGCGGGGCAACTCCGATCGATGTGAGGCCGGCCAAGGCGAACGTGGGAGTGCCGCTGGTGACGTCAGGATGCAGCGCACCTGTGATGATCTCCTCGCGGGGCGTGAGGCCGTCCTGGTCTACAACGATCCTGTTCCACGCGAAGCGGAACTCGTTTACGATGCTCGCGGAAAACGTCCGCGTGTACCCGTAACCTACGCTCAGCGCGTCGCCCTCGCGGACGACCGGATTACCGGCGGGCGTCTCGAAGACCGCGTTCTGTGCGAAGTCCGGGAGGTTGAAGGAGTAGCGACCGAACATGCTGTCCATGTCGCTGACGCGAATGTCGCCTCTGGCCGTGACATTGTCGGTTCGGACTCCGTTGTTGGGAGCCCGGACGAAATTGCGGGTGGCCCGGTCAAAGACGGGATCCGGATACCGCCCGATCAGGTCCCGCCCGACAGAATCCATGCGGGACGCCGGGATCTCGTTGTTCGGGAACTGGTCACGGACGAAGCCGTCGCCGCCGGGATTCGCGCGCGTCGTGTAAGGGTCAAAGACGTTGCGGCTGCCGAACTGGCCCGCCCGTTCGGCCGGCTGAGGCACGTTGGCCGTCAAGGTAGTGCCCTGCGTGGTGTGCGTGCGCTGGTAGGCCGCATGCCAGAAGACGCGATTGGACACGATGGGTCCGCCCAACGAGCCTCCGGCCTGGTGCTGGATGTAGAGCGGATCGACAGTTGTCGGCGGTGCAAAGTAGTCGCGCGCGTCGAGGTTGTCGTTGCGGAGGAACCAAAAGGCGGAGCCGTGGTACTCGTTGGTGCCGCTCTTTGTGACGACATTGACGACCGCGCCGGCCGAAGCGCCGTACTCCGCGGAGAAATTGCTGGTGTTGACCTTGAACTCCTCGACCGCCTCCAAGGACGGTCGCATCGCGTCGCGCTGCCTGTTGTCGAGCCCGCGCAGGTAGTTCACATTGCGGGCACCATCGAGCAGGTAGGCGTTCTGATAGCCGCGATTCCCGTATGCCGAGTACGTCTTGTCGCGCGAGCGGGCGTTTGGCACGGTTCCAGCGGTCAGGTTGCCGAGGTCCAGATAGTTTCGCCCGTTCAGCGGCAACTTCTGGATCGTGGTCTCGCCGACCACTTGCCCGATGCTGTGGGTCGTCTCTTCCAACTGGACCGCCATCGCCTCAACGGTGACCTGCTCAGTGACCGTGCCCGGTTCCAAGACCAGTCGAAGGTCGACCGTTTGGTCAACACGCAATTGGACGGCGGACTGCACGTATTGCTTGAACCCTTCCAGCTCGGTTGCCACGTCGTAGGTACCGGGCCGCAGCAGCGGTGCGGAAAAGCGCCCGACCTCATTCGACTCGATTCGGCGCGCCAGTTCGCCGGTCTCGGTATTGGTGATCTCGATGCCGGCCCCCGGTATTACGGCGCCAGTCTGATCGAGCACGGTGCCGGCGATCTGTCCCGTGGATGTCTGGGCCATACCCGACGCCGCCGCCAAGGCCGCAAGCATCGTCGCGGCTCCAATTCGCAAATGCCAAGTACTCATAGCTACCACTCCAGTTCGGCGACGCGTATCCGGTCTCCTGCGCGCCGAACTCATGCTAGGGGGAGTTGCTTCCCCTGTCAACCCTACCCCGCTGTCCCGCCTGGAGGCCACAGGCGCTAACGCATCTGGACTATTCACGCCAGCAGGCAGTGACCTCCGGCTTCCGCTTGCGGCGAGTATCAGACTTCTCGTTCGAGATGCGCCGGCAATCCAGGAGGGGAGTCTTGAAGCAGATCTCCAGTACGATCTACCGTCGCACCTAGTTCCGAACGAATGTCGACTTCCGCCAAGCGCAGTGAGAGCACTACGGCCCCAGAATCGCACCTCGAACGGAGAACACTGCTAGACTGGTGCATCGAATTCTCGACCAGTAGCACTCCGAGCAGCTTTCCGCAGAGTCGAGCGCGGCACTGTTGTCCTCCGTACTTCGGTAGGTAGCCCAACCGTGGGAGCGACTTGCGCCGCTTGAATACCTGTGCCGCTCACCGTCGGCTCACGTTCCACTCCAAGACCAACGGAACCGGCGATTAGCTCTGCGGTACGGTCCTCAATAACTCGTTGCATTAATCGAGCACATCGTTGCTATCGGCGCCTACCGACGCAGTTGTTACAATGTGCATCGATGACTTCCCATAACCTTCCCACCCCAATCTCATGCCCTCCACCTGCTGCCGAGACGGCCCTCCGGCCTATCCGCCAGATATCTCGCGTACGAGAAGCTCTCACACCACTCGACCGGATCTCACCTGCGACCGCCTCAGTGTCCGACAGACTTGATGAGTCGCTATCGTGCGCTCAGGATACGTTCGAATCCACTCAGGTCTTGACCATGAACCGGCAGACAGTTGAATAAGTGATCTATAACGACGCTACTCCATCATGAGCGGATCAATGCAACACTCGCAAGAGCGGGAGGCACCCGCAATGGGTGAACGATGGGCGCGGTGGGGATTCGGCTACCAAGACAAAGTCTGCACAGAGCGAATCCTCACTTTCCTTCGAGACGATTTTCGGAATGGAACTTCCCTATTCCAAGGCGTTCGCCTAGCGGATCCTAAGGCGGGTCGCGTTGATGACTTCGTGCTTATATGGAAGCAACGGATTGAAGCGAATGCGATTAAATGGTCCGAACGACCGTCGGCCATCAACTGGGGTGACCTAGTAGGCGCATCAGGGCTCCTTCGAGATCTCGCAAAAGGATGGAAGGTCCTACGCCAACAGTGGCCCGACCGACAGATCTTCGTGCGACTTCACACCAACCGGTCGGCCTCAGTCAACAAACACCATCGACAGCCATTCCCCTCTCTCAGCGTCGACGACTTCGTGGCCAAGTACTGGGCACTCGGCCCAGATGCGACGCGCTCACAGGATGCGTGTCAGGTATGGTGCCACATCGCGAATCACGTAGGCCTCTCGAAATCCGACTTCTCGGAATTTGTCAGACATTGCGAACTCGCTTTCAGCCAATCTCCAATCCTGCTTCCGGGACGACTGACTTATAGCCAGAGCTCCTACTATGAGCAGTTCGATCGACTTCACAAGGCCATTGCCACTTGGCTCACGAACCACCCTACTTCCGGCACGATAACACGAAATTACCTCCTTTCTGCGATCGGGCTACACCCAACTCACTTCGACTTACTTCAGCACTTTCCAGACCCCGAACTACCGTACGAACAAAACCACGCGGCGGCGGTTCAATTAAAGACCATAGTTGACAACACGAAAGGTGGATACCTTGCTATAGTGGGCGCAGCTGGTGTCGGGAAATCGACGCTCGTTCAATCTGTTCTCACCAACTCTTCATATCCGCTCTTCGTCCCATACTACGCATTCTTGCCCGGTACACCGGGCAACCGCGACCGGGCCGAGGCTCTGACATTCTTTGAAGATGTCGTGATGCGTCTAGACCGTTTTCACGATGTGCGTCGAAGCCTCGGGGTTGCAACTGTCGCCCAAGGCCGTGCTGCGCTCCGAGAGTGTATGTCGAGTGCACACGGACGCTACCTTTTGGATGGCCATAAGACCATTTTGCTAATCGATGGCATAGACCACGCCATGCGAGAAGTCGGCCTTCAAACGCCAGTTCTACGTGAACTTCCCCACCCGGATGACATCCCTAGAGGATTCTTGATTATCCTAAGCGGACAGCCGCAGGCATTCCTTCCGGGCAACCTGCCCGCCTCCGTTGTAAGAACCGTTAACCGCGACAGCACGAGGCTTGAAGTGACTGGCTTGAGTCGGCAAGAGGTCCACACGCTTGTTTCACGGATCGGCAAGTCAACGACAGGAAAGGAGCGTGACGCGCTTTATGCGGCCTCGCTAGGGAATCCTCTGATCCTAACGTATCTCCTGTCACTGTTCAAACGAACAGATGACACAAGTGTGAAACGGACGGTCGGACTCGCCGGTCCGTTCACAGGCAGCATCGATGAGTATTATCACGAACGACTGGCAGTACCCCTTCAAGACCCCAAAAGAAGGCAGCTTCTCGGATTACTGTGTAGAGCAGCGCCAACGCTACCCATCGAATGGTTCGCCACATGGCCTGAAAAGAACGAAATCCAAGACATCTATCAACGAACGCTTGCACCATTCGTTCAGGTTCGCAATGGGCAATTGAGATTCATACATGACAGCCTGATTGCATTTCTGAGAACCGAGACCCGTTCCCGACTTCCCACAAGCGATCCCGTCACCGACGAACGGAGTTTCTACTCGATCCTTGCGGATCGATCAATTGGACGTTCCTCCCTCGATCCCGTTGGCCGCGCTCGAATCCTATACCTCGTGCG
This sequence comes from Bryobacterales bacterium, assembly GCA_965203925.1. GTDB lineage: Bacteria > Acidobacteriota > Terriglobia > Bryobacterales > UBA6623 > VXMF01. The sequence continues at coordinate 4,265,576 of OZ241924.1, read as the reverse complement.
AGCCAATAGGCATGCTGATGCACTCACTCAGATGTCGTCCAGCTGGTTGCGACACGGAATGTCCCAATTCGTTCCGTACACTCAAGTACGTCCAATCGTTTTGGCCGGTTACACCGCCGCTGCCACAATGGAGAATTGGGCCCACACCCTCAGACTGATCCTACTAGACTATGAGCTGATTCAAAGAGCGTCTCGCCTTGAAGCGATCGAGCTTGCTCGTGCCCTCTTGAATCTCGATAAGCCCATCCTCGCACTCTCCCAGATTCGCTCCGAGGGGCGACTCTTAGTCGATGACAACATCGCTCTTGAATTTGCTGGAACGATGTGGAGGTACTCACACCGTCAGAACACTTCAGAGCTACGGAATGCGGCTCGCGAACTCTATCTTCAAGCGAAGCCACTTACCCTGATCAATGCGGGTGAACCTATCAAAACCGACCATTTCAGTGATCAACTCTCGGTGTTGACTTCTTGGAGCCACGTGGCTGCCTTATTCGAAGATCTTAGCCTCGTGAGTCACGAGATTCGTGGATTGGTGTTCACATCAACTCACACTCCTCACCGGCCCAGTCCTTTGACAGTAAAAGCGCGACTGCTATTCAATGTTTTGAAGGTTGCACTCTCCGTTGGATACGATTTACCGTGCTGCCAGAGACTCGTCAAGTCGATACAACTACTCGGATCTGCCACTTGGCATTTTCGTGCCCTTCTTCAGTTGGTTAAATCAGCTCCACAGACGGTACGTATGGACTCTCTACGACAAGCCTACGGCTTAGCCGAAAGAGACCACGATACAGACCTAGAATATGCTTGGTATCTCAACGAGAAAGGAGACACAGCGAGTGCAAAGGAGATTGTGTTCCGTCTGCCTCAGTCCGGATTTGAACTAGGTCAAGATTACTGGTGGGATTCATCGAATGTAATCTACACAGTCCGATTGCAATCACTTAAGGAACTCGTTGGTGCGTCTCAAGGAGTGGATCCGGTCACGACAAACGAGCATCTTGAGGTACGTCTCAGAGTGGAACGCACGGCTAAGCGACTTGGGTCTCTCTTTGTGTTAGCTGAGAGAGGTCAGATTAGGGGTGATCGACATGCGATGTTCCGATCACTCTTGCTGTTCCACAATAGACCAGTTCACACTCGTATGGTAAACCCAACCCAGTCCTTTGCGTTGGAAGAATTACGCAACTCCGTCTATGAACAGATATCTGAACTTGCCAAGGTAATGGGGGGTAGTGGTATCTGTGTGTTACGAGATGTAGTGATAGAACTATTCACAGGCCCGACTGCGACTCAATTCACGCCGGATCACCGAAGGCAATTTGCGCTTCTGTTTTATGAGGAAGAGGTTATGTGTCGGGATCAGGCTGTGAGTCTTGGGCTGTCTTCCACAGCTGATGTCGACGACGAAGACCCCACTCAGAGGCAAGATGCGTGTTTGAAAATTGCCATGTTTCTTCACAGGATGGGCGACTGCTCTAGGTCACAACACTGGATTCAGCGAGCCGGTTCAGTGTCCGCAGGGGCGAGCAGTCACAAGGACTACCACATGGCCGATGTGGCGAACTGGCTGGCTCGCTCAATCACACGGGTGGCACCGGAACGGTTGGCTGTGCTGGATCGATTCTCACGTGCCATCGAAGTCTCTGGCGGACAAGGTGGGCCAGATGGAGCTGTAACGGCTTTACAGTTAATCACTTGCCTCGGAGATTCGAGGGCGTGGCAGCTGGCTACGGAATATATAGATCGAGACGTACTGAGTGTGTCGGACACGCTCAAGGCGCTGATTGGCGGCGGTGTTGAAGGACGAGCGGATCCGGAACTCCTAATCGCAATCTATGGTGAACTCTACTCGCTTATCGCACCGGACGACACCTCCCACACAGCCGTGGCGGTCCTGACGGCGTTTCCACGCCAACAGCAGAACGATGCTGCGCGGCGGATGGTGTCCTATGTACGGACTAATGCTCTACCGTCTCATCGGGCAACCGTTGTGCGGGCTCTTGAAGACGCGATTCGGCTTCGAGGAAGTGGACCGATTACACTGGCACGAGGATTACGGCCGGGACGCGACGATTCGTCGCGGACAAGTACGCTCTACCGATTGAAGGCCGGGGATGTGGAGACACAGGTTCAGGTTGCGGAGCGTCTTAGTGATCCGGATTGTTCGCACCAGTGGAATCCCAATCCCGAGGACAACAGCGACTTTGATTGGTGGGCAGCTATTGGGAAAGCAAAAGTGAGAGATCAGGAACATCTCGACAGACTTGTTGCGAACTTCCCTCCGCCGGAGTATCGGAAAGTCGAACGGCTGGTACGGGAAGCGGACGTTCTCCTGCGTTTGGGTAAGAGGAAGCGTGCAAAGGAAGTGATTGAGCGAGCCATCAGCGGCGCGAGCGAAGGATCGTGGCATCGGCGTGTCGATGGCGCGCAAAAGGTGATGGTCTATCGTAGACTTAAGCAATTCGATCACGCTGAAGGACTCGACCGGGCTAAGCAGCAGTTTTGGGCGGATCTCAAGTCTGGTAAGCTTTGGTCTTCGGAAGCGCTTTACGATATCCGCGACATACTGGAGGTGCTAGAAGTGGATTGGCCGTGCGTTGCGGCTCTGGACGCTGTCAACGACTACATCAAACAAATACTAGGAGCACACCCTACAGTAAGACCCTATGAGGCACTGTTAGGTGATGCACCTTCTTGGTCAGTCAATCAGACACTGTGCCGGTTTGTATGTCAATTGCTTGCGATCCCGGTCGTAGATGTTGCGGTGGCGGCGAGGCGGGTGTTGACGAGATACGTATCCGCGGGCGGAGGAGGGCTTTTGGCGTTGCTGACTACACAGCCGTGGTGGAAGTCAATGCAGCTTGAGAACATTCTAGCCGCGATTCACATAGGTTTAACTCGAGGGTCGCCGAACCTGGCAAACCTTAGAAGGGTTGTTGAGCGATTAGGTCACTCGGAGTCGCTCGCTGTTCGGAGTGTCGCTAAGCGGATCTGTGACTATCAAGATTGGGGGTGGGAAAACATCACAACCGTGCCAGCGCAACCTGTAATCTTTCTTGCAGACGCTGCCAGCCCTCGTAACGATACCAGATTTGTGCTCGGCGGAGATGCAAGGGCCGCCTGGCACCTTTATGGTTCGTTGATCGTGTCCCTCACAGACGCCAGACAAGATATAGATGAGCTGTACTCTGAATTCAACCGCGTGTACTGGGCATTAGAGGAAGAGTATCCATGGACTAGCGATGATCGTTTGATACGGTGGAGAAGGCAGCTCTCCGTCAGAGATTGGATCAGGCCTCGCGCAATCATTGGTCGAGAGGCCGCCATGGTTGTCGTAGGCCGGCGAGTATCGTCTGGGCAAGGGTCACTTACAGATGAGGACGCGTATGATCGCGTGTTGCCGATCTACGACTCCTATCTGGAAGTCCTTCAGCCATCCGAACGTCCCGTAGAGTTTACTACAGGAGAATGGTCTTCTCGCAAAGTCAGGGAGGACGCATGGTACCAAGGAGGCGGGACCAAGGAGTGGAGGTGCTATCCAGATGCGGTTGGCAGTCTACCTCTGATAGGTGAGCGAACTTGGTTTGTCCGACCGGATTGGGAGTGGCCGTGTGAGCGGCGATATCGGGGGGTTGTTGCGATTGGGGATCATTCGATAGTGAAGCGAGACATGGATTCAGAAGTCGATCTGACGTACGAATCTTATCTAGACGGTCGGGGACAGGACCCCAATCAGCTGATCGTGTTTAACAATGATCGTCAGCTCGCCGGACCGGCATACCGTTGGGTAGCGATCAATTCCAACTTTGCTAGAGCGCTTGGCTGGTTGCCGTCGACAGAGAGTCCTTTTCGATGGCTTGATGACAAGGGGAGCGTAATGGTCGAATCAACCTACTGGAAGGATGGTTGGATTTGGATCGGTCCACCAACAGGAGAAGTGCTTGGCGAGGGGTGGTACGTGACGGCATCTCCTTGTGCTATTGAGGCAATCCGTCGGCGTGTTCCGCAAGCAGAGACGCACTTGTGGGTCGAGCGCCGTTCTCGTGGGAACCAGCAACACAAGGGTCAGTGGCACCTATACCGACCACTCTAAGCATGCGGCGTTTTGGGCATGACCGTGCGGCGCAAGTGCGATGGGTGGATTCTGGGCCGGATCAGACTGTCGCTTGGAACAGCCGTGAAACGGGGTGATCGGGTAGCGGGGAGTCGCCGCACGAACCGATCACATCGAGGGAGCAATCGGACGCCACAGAACGCTCCAGCCTCCTCGTTGCTGAGTAACGTCTACATCTGTCAGTTCTTCCTGCGCCGGAAGCGTCTGGGCTACGCCCGGTGATTTGGAGCAGAGATCGTGAGCTTTTCCAAGAAGAAGCGCAACGACTGCCGCTGGTGACGGTGGCGCGGACGCTGAATAGGCTACGTCGCTGCTGTGTTGCCGGGCAATGTCTCCGAGCCGGGCACCCTGCAGGGGGCGCTTGAGAAGCAACTAGGACCAAGGCGCGGCGGGGACTCGAACAGCCGGGACACTGATCACGAACAGCCGGGATGTCCGACCGACGTCGGGGGCAGTGCGGATCGCAAAGGCTATCGCGTCATGATTTGGTTGGGAGCGGCGACTGCAGGCGGGTTCAGCGAGGTGAGCTGGAGGTAGGCTGCGAGGGTGCTGTGCAGTTGCCGGACTCCTTTGACCACTGGCTGACGCGGCGGCGCAGAGCGGAGTTCCGGGCGTAGCGGTCGAGAGCGGGACGGGCCGTGGCCTGTCCGGATCGCACCAGCTCGGCAAACGCTCGGGGCAGTCCGTCCAGAGTGCCGCACACGATCCTGACGTAGTCCGGATCGTGGAGGTTTGCGGTGAGGGCTACCTGCGCCGGCTGATCCTGCATGTCGCGTGCCAAGTGCGCACGGCCCAGCCGGCGCCGCAGCTCGCGCTTGGTTTGGGAGAAGAAGTGCTCGGCCGGGTTGTTCGTGCGCTCCACAACCGCCACGACGCGGCCCTCGCTGTCCCGCGCCAGGGGATGCCCGAAGAGGTGGTCCCAGTAGCGGTCGAGGTAGTCGAGCACGATCGCTTCCGGACAGTGCCCGCCGTCGGTGCCCTGGCGTCGATGCGCCCGCACTCGCCGGCGCAGCTGGCGGCGGTGCCGCCCGACTTGCTCGGCGAGCGACTCCAGCAGGGCGGCACCGGCTGCGGCGGTCAGGGGCTCGTGCGGTGGCCGCCCGCGCAGCTCGTCGTGGCGTAGGCGCAAGAGCTCGCGCAGTGCTGTGAACACCGCCTGGCTGCGCTCCAGGCGCTGGGCGGCGGCCGTCAGGCCGAAGGCGCTCTCCCGAACGGGCTCGAGCACATCCGAGGCCCGCTGCAGGATGCGGCGCTCGGCGCGGGAGCGCGGTTGCGGCAGGCGCTCGCCGGCGCGCTTGCCAAACTGCCGGCAGCGCCGGTAGAAGTCCAGGTGGGGCAGTCCGAAGGGAGGCCGCTGCTGCCGCCCGCCGTCGCCTTCCAAGGTCCAGTACAGCAGGGCCGCCAAGTCCGTCCCGCGTTCGGAGCCGCCCGCGGCGAGTCCCGGCCGGCGTGCGCTGCGCAGCAGGTCGCGCAGGCCGCTGCGCACCTTCCAGCGGGCCAGGTCGCGCCGCAGTGTGGCATGGTCGGCGTCCAGCAGGCGGCCTCCGACGGCGGCAAGGAAGTGGAAGTGGCACACCAGCTCGGGTGTGGGGGAAGTCCGGCAGGCGGCGACGGCCTTGGCCATGGCGCTGCCCAAGTCGCGCACGAAGGCCAGCGGCGGGCCGAAGTCGTCGAGCGTTGCCTGCAGGGCGGGCTGCAGTTCGGCGGCGTTCTCCGAGCGTATGCGGACGGCGTGCAGCACCCACCCGCGCCAGCCGTCGAGGCACAGGAACAGCCCGCCGCGGCCTTGCTCGCAGGTGGCGTCGAGATGCAGGGGGTAGCCGTGCCGCATAGCGGCCCTAAGGGCCGGGGCGCAGCTCCGGTGCAGACATCCGAGCAGGTGCAGGAAGCGGTCGCAGAGCGCGGACACGGAACCGTCGGAGAGTCGGATACCGCGCTGGGCGAGGCGCTCGCGGATCTCGCTCCGCTGGCGCAGGTGGTGGTAGCGCTGCAGTCCGACCCACACGATGAGGTCGTACCCGTAGCGCTGTCCGGGAGGCGCCAGGGCGGCCAGCTGCCCGGAGGCGCGGGGCGCCGACGTGCAGCGCGGGCAGCGCAGCGGGAGTTGGCGCGCCCGGAAGGTGCCGGCGGCGAGGGTGGTGAGGATGCGCGTGCTGCTCTTGACAATGCGCAGGGGTGCGTCGCACTCGGAGCAGTTGCGGTCCTCGGTCGGGAAGTCGAGCTGCGGCAGCTCGAGCGGGCCCTGCAGGGCGCGCTCGATGCGCTCGGCCGGCCAGCCGGGGGCTCCCGCGTGCCGCCGGAGTTCGCTCAGCAGTGCGCAGGCCCCCCTTTTTCCACGGCCTCGGCAAGCTCGAATCGGTCGATCACGGCGAGGATGTCGGACAGCTCGATGGGCGGGGAGTGGCCCTGCAGGTGGCGTGCCAGCTGGACCGGGCTGGCAGCGGGGTGGCGGATGACGGCCAGCAGCACCTCGATGACCACCGCGGAATCAAGATCGACGCTGCGGGGCATGCGCCGGAGGCGGTGCTCGCGCTGGCGCCCGGCGACTTGGACGTCCGCGGCGAAGTACACGAAGACGCCGTGCAGGGTCTCGCGCTGGACGAGTTCCGCGCGCAGGGCGGAGAGCAGGAAGGGCCGCACGGGGACGTGCAGCAGGGAGCGGAGTTCCTTGTCCGTCCAGCCGGCTTCGGACTCCCGCACGAGGCGGGGGACGGTGCGGGTGAGGGTGCGGTCGCGGGAGAAGCGGGCAGTGCCGATCGAGAGCAGGCCGAAGCTGTCGAAGCGCTGCGGGTCGAGGCGGGTGTAGAAGCGGCCGTTGCAGTTGTAGCTGCGCAGGTAGCCGACTTGGCGGAGGTAGCGGAAGGTGGTGGTGCGGGAAGCTCCGTGGAGGGCCTTCTGGAGCTGCGGGAAGGTGAGCGGCTGCGGTCCGGCGAGGGCATTGGAGAGCAGGTCGGGGGTGCGTCGGGGCATGTCCGCATTGTATGTCGATTAGCACGTAATACAGTACCATTCCAGAGTGCCCAACCACGCTGGAACAGGCCGGAAACGGTCGCAAGCAGCCGGAAATCGGCTCTCAAGCCCGGGAAAACGGCACAGTATGACGGGGTTGCAGGGCGGCTCCGGCGAGGCCCGGGGGCAGCAGTGGCGGCATCCGTGCGGGACGTGCAGCCGAGTACCGCCAGTGGCTGCCGTGCTACCGGGCCGAGGTCATCAGGGAGGCTGGACTTCTCATCAACGACGAACACTCTGCACTGCAGGATCTCTACATGTGTCCATATGCGTCCGTTACAGCCGTTACTGCGGCAATCTGACCGTACAGCCTCACGTCGGCATGCCCTGACGTGAACACCCCAGCCACAGTGTCCAATCAGTGGAATCCAACCGCGTCCGGGCGAGTCGGCGCTCTCGCCCTGGTCGTCAGAGCACTATGAACGCTACCCCGGCCAACCCAATCGTGACGCGATAGCGCAAAGGCGGCCGGCCTGCAGCCCTGGCTATACCGCCCCCGCATGCGGTCCGGGAGGTCAGAAACGTCACAAACCGAAGTGCCAAGTGTTTCTAAGGCCGATGACAGCCAGCCGGATTCGAAGCGATCCGGGGCACTGCAGGGCAGTAGGTCGATCCCACCTCATACCTCAGTCCTGTTTCCATTTCCGCCTACCGGTGTCCCAATACCGTCTCTCCGGAGTGCAAGAACTCAGCCGCCAAACCTCTTGGGACCTTCAGCTCTACTACACGCCCCTGGGGGATCTGTGCTCAGATAGCACGGCTTGATATTCACAAAGTGACGAACCTGGGCAAGGTCCTGTCGCCCCCTGCGCGACAACATGGTGAAGTCGAGATTGGCCGTGTCGCCGATCAGGCCATCGACCACCGGATGTCGGCAGGCGAGCCGGACAGACGCCGGTGCGTGGCGAGCGTCGTCCATGGGGAGGACAAGGACGGGGCGGATGTCTTCGGCAGCAATTGGAGGCCAGCGAAGATGCCCAAGCGTTAGTCCGTGGACCGGACATCTTCGGCACTGAAGCGACGCACGCGAAGTGTAGGGGACGACGAATGCCATCACGGATCGCAGAGCGGGGAGAGTTCGGGTGGGGAAATCCAGTCACGGTGATGGCCTCGTCAAGCCCAAAGCGGCAATTCCAGGGCAGTAGGCTGGCCGAGCCGGCTAGATGATCTGGGCCGCGGAAGGGAGGCAGAGGAACGCCCAACTTTGGTCGACTCGATCCGCCGGGCCAATTCGCCGGTATCGGTGTAGGTGATCTCGATGTGGGCACCCAGCATCACGGCGACGGTCTGGTCGGACACAGTGCCGGTGATCTCCCTCGAAGGTGTCTGGCCTTGTCCGACGCCGACGCCAAAGCGGCCAAGGCTGGCGCGGCCGCTACTCGCGAATGCCAAGTCCTCATGACTGACTTCGTGCTGGTCGACGCGGATCAGAGCCCCCGCGCGCCGGGCTCATGCTAATTGACAGCATTTCTTCTGTCAACCGCGTCACGTCCCCGTCTGCTTTGGTGGGTCCCAATGCATGGTCGGGACGCAACAGGCCCCAGGAGCCTCAAGCGGAGATACTGGACTGATGGCGCAGATGCCTTGGCTGCTATTCGACGCCGACGACACCCTGTGGGACAACAACGTCTTCTTCGAGATAGCAATAGCCGAGTTCTTCGAGATTCTTGGCGTGCCCGAGCAGCACCTCAAATCGGCGCGGCGGCAGCTGGACGAGATCGAGATGCGGAACATCGAGAAACATGGGTACGGGACAGCCAACTTCGGCCTCAACCTCGTCGAGTGCTTCGAGACAGCGAAGGGACGGTCCGCCACAGCCGAGGAGAGACTGCGCATAAAGGGGCTGGTGGACGCCGTCAGAGAGCACCGGATCGAGCCGTACCCGCAAGTGCCAGAGACCCTCGACGAGCTAGGACGACGCAGCCGACTCGCGCTCGTGACCAAGGGCGACGCCACCGAGCAGAGAGCCAAGATCGAGCGGTCCGGCTTGGCTGGGCACTTCGAGCACATCGAGTACCTGCCGGAGAAGGACGCGGCGCGTTACTTGCGGCTGGTGGCAGATCTGCACACACCCCCAGAAAGCACATGGATGATCGGCAACAGCCCGAAGTCCGACGTCAATCCGGCCTTGGCAGCGGGTCTCGGCGCCGTCCTGATCCCGAACAAGAACACGTGGACCTTGGAGGTGCAGGCCGTCCCGCAAGACCACCCGCGCTTCCGGATGGTTCGGCGTTTCTCCGACCTGACGACCATCTTCTGACCGAAACGCCGTCCACTCATCGGCGCGGCTCGTGCCCTGCCAAGGGGACGGTCCGGGCCTGCCACTGACCCGACTCGCAGGCTATTCCGCGGCGGACTCCAGCACGCGATCGTAGAGCCTCAAGGTCTCGTCGGCTCGGTGTCCCGCTGTGAACCGCGAGCGAACGGCCTGCTGCCCTGCCCTGCCTAGCTCGCGAGCCATCTCGGGGTTCTCCATCAGTGCCTCCAGCTTCGTAGCCAGATCTCGGCTGTCTCCGGGGCGGCACTCGAGCCCTCCCTGAGTAGCGCGGACCAACTCCGGGAAGACCCCGACACGCGGCTGCACGACGGGGACCGCCGCGGCCATAGCTTCGAGCACATAGAGCCCTTTGGACGCCCGGTAGGTCGTCGGCACCGAAAATGCGTCCAGCCCGGCCAAGAATTCCAGCTTCTCCTGGCGCGAAAGGTACCCGAGGTCCTCGAAGCCGTAGCGCCGCCGGAGAGCATCGATGAACGGCTGCTTACCGGCCGCGCGCCAGCCCGCCACACGCAGCTCGATCATCCTGCCAGGATGCGTCTCCCTAAGCCGCCTGACGGCATCCGCGAGCATGCCGAGGCCCTTCTCTTCCGACACGCGGGCCAAGAATCCGACGACAAAGCCCTCGCTGTCGGCGCCGGCCGTCCTTCGATGGCCGTCCAGAGTGATTCCCGGAAAGATCCGTTCGGCCCCAGAACCAAGGTCCCCCAGAATCTGCGACATCGAGTCGATCTGATCATGGCAAGGCGCGACCCAACGATCGACATGCCGCGCGTGACGCCGAAGGATTGCGGCGCTCTCAGTCCGGTACGAAACCGGAAGCGCTTGGATGAAATCCGCCTCGCCTTGAATCGAGCACACGACAGGCACGCCCAACTCGCGCTTCACCGGAGCGGCAAGAGACACCAGCATCGAGTTGGTCAGATGCACCACGTCCGGTTCGAGCTCGCGCAGCAGGTCGATCGCCTTGGCAAACTCGCGGGCATACGGACCGTCCTCCCCGAGGAAAGTGTCGCGGGTCATCGCGCCGAGTTCGGCCGGATCGGTGTCGACTGCAACCCTAGAAACCCACCGCAGGACCCGTGGATGGTCAAGCAGCGGGTCCAGCCAACCGCTGGACCGGAAGAACCGATGCTTGGACTGCAGGTACAGGTTCATTCCGCTGAGTACGACGCGCCGGTGACTCACATCCCGCTCGTCCGTCAGCAGGGGGGTGTAGGCGGGGAGCAGGACCACGTCGTGCCCCTTGTTTCTGAGCGACGCGGCTAGCGCATTGTCGGCTAAGCAGTTGCCGCAGATCGTTCCGGCCGCTCCAGCGGTGATGTACGTGACCCGCACCGTTGTCCAACACCCTTCCTCAAGGACAGTGTCCCACTCCCGTCACCGGCAGCACCCGCGTCTCCGGCCCTGTCCATCGCGATTGGGCACTTGGTGTCCCCGCCCGGACCGGTCGAGCGGCTCAAGCCCACGACGGTCTGGCACGTCCATCGTCACTCAGGGAAGAACCGCACCAATGTGTGGCGGGACGGCGGAGAAGTCGCAAGGGATCCGAACACGAGTGCCGCGGTCGAAGCGGCAACCATCGGAACGACCGGCAACATGCCGTGAAACAGGTAGGCCGGGTCCGCCCCATAGGCGCCCTCCCGGAACAACAGTCCCCCAACGATCACCGTCGCCGCCACTGCAGCCATGGCACCGTGCCTTGTGGCGCGCTTCCAGTAGATCGCGGCCACTGCGATGGGAAACAGCGAGGAATAGGCGCTGAAGCACCATACCCCGAGCGTGAAGACGCTCCGGGGTTCGCCCAGCGAGCAGAGGTACGCCGCCAATGCCACAACCAAGACGATAGAACGCCCGAGCAAGACCCTCTCCCGGTCCCCGAGCCGGTCGCGACCCAGAACCTTGACGGCGACATCGTTGGTGAACATCGATCCGATCGCGAGCAGTTGGGAGTCCAGCGAGGACATGATCGCAGCGAGAATCCCCGCTCCCAGCAACCCTCCCAACAGAGGCGTAGTCAGTGTCCGGACCATGAGGCCCAGCTCTCCGTTGGGAGGTGCGCCGGCAGGCACGATCGCCGAGCCGTCCGACAGCGTCGCCCCCACAGCCCAAACCCCGATCAGGACACATGGCAGCCAAACGAGCATCGTGCAGACGGGGTGCAACACCAGCATCGGCTTGAACGAGGCCGCCGAGCGGGCCGTCAGCCAGTGCTGGTAGACGTGGGGGAACATGCCGATCGACAGCGGGATCAGGCAATAGCTAAGGAACTGCAGCTGGCCGATGCTGCCCTCTCGGACCAACCTCTCCGGACTGGCCGCAAGGACAGCTTCGGTGGCCGCCTGTACTCCGCCAAGTTTCGGCGCGATTACCAAGAACGTTGCGATGCCGGTGACGAGGAAGATGCCAGCCTGCAGCGAGTTGGCCCAAGCAGCGGCACGCAACCCGCCTGCGAACACGTAAATCGAAACGATGGCCGTGATCACCAGGCCGGTCAGCCACGGCGGCACGGCACCGCCAGTCGAAGCGAACAGGCCGGGAAACGCGCCTTCGGTAAGGACACCCACCACACTTCCGGCGCCCAGCAATCCAATCAGCACGTAGGGCACGACTAGGCCCGCCAGCACCGGGAAGAGCATCAGACCCAGTGCCCCGCTCTCGAATCGCTCGCGGAAGAACTGGATCTGCGTGGTGTAGCCGTGTCTCGCCCCGATTGACCACATCCTCAAACCTACGAAGAAGAACACCGCCGAATGCAGCACACCCGACGACGAGGCCATCAGCCCGTACACGCCGATGCCGGTCCTGTAGGCTTCGCCGGTGCTTCCGACGAGCGAGAAGGCGGTCATGGCCGTTCCGAAGACGGACAGCATCAGCACGGCCGGCCCGATCGAGCGGCTCGCGACAAAGTAGTCCTGGGAAGTGCCGCGAAACGCGCGACTCCCGAGCACGGCGAGCGCAATCAAAGCGCACAGGTAGACGCAGATGACGGCGAGCTGGGTCACTGCCCCTTCCCGTCTTCCGGAGCATGGCTTCCGGGCCGGCCCAGATCACTAGGCCAGCCCCAGCGGCAGACCACCGCCCAGAGCCCCGCAGTACACAAGGAATAGACAACGTGGTACGCCAGCCCGGCAGGCAGGAATCCCATCACCAGCGTTGCGTCGCCCCACAGCCAGAAGTCCTGGTGAAGGGCCAAGAAGCCTGCGACGAGGAGCAATACAGCCGACAGATTCATGGCGGATGGCGCGGCGAGCTATGCTCGATCGGCTGGCCCTCAGGCCAGAGCCTTCTTCACAAGCCTGCCGTGCACGTCGGTCAGGCGGAAGTTGCGACCTTGATACTTGAACGTGAGTTTCTCGTGATCGATTCCCATCAGGTGCAGGATGGTCGCGTGCAGGTCATGCACGTGCACCGGATCCTCCACGATGTTGTAGCTGAATTCGTCCGTCTGTCCCACGACCCCCGGGCGAATCCCGCCGCCTGCCATCCACACGGAAAAGCATCGGGGATGGTGGTCCCTGCCGTAGTTGTCGGCTGTCAGCTTGCCTTGGCTGTAGACCGTCCGGCCGAACTCACCGCCCCAGACGACCAGAGTGTCGTCAAGCAGGCCCCGCTGCTCAAGGTCCTGCACGAGGGCCGCAGAGGGCTGGTCAGTATCTGCGCACTGCTTGCGGATCTGTTCGGGAAGGTCCGTGTGCTGGTCCCAACCGCGGTGGAATAGCTGGACGAATCGCACGTCGCGCTCCAACAGGCGGCGCGCCAGCAGGCAGTTAGCGGCAAACGTTCCGGGCTTGCGCGACTCAGGCCCATAAAGGTCGAAGGTTGAGTCGGGCTCACCAGAAAGATCGATGAGCTCGGGCACGGAGGACTGCATCCTGAAGGCCATCTCATACTGCGAGATCCTCGTAAGGATCTCGGGATCCCCGAAGTCGTCGTACTTCAGCTGGTTCAGCCTCCCCAGATCGTCTAGGTATCGCCGCCGCCCGGCGCGGTCAATCCCCCCGGGATCGGAGAGGTACAGCACGGGATCGCCGTTGGACCTGAACTTGACCCCCTGATAGCGGGTCGGGAGAAAACCGCTGCCCCACAAGCGGTCGTAGAGGGGCTGGCCATTACGGCCAGAACCGGACGACACCATCACTACGAAGCCCGGAAGGTCACGATTCAGGCTGCCCAGCCCGTACGAGACCCAAGCTCCGATCGACGGTCGACCCGCGAGCTGCGCGCCCGTTTGGAAAAACGTGACCGCGGGGTCGTGGTTGATGGCCTCCGTGTGCATCGACCTGACGATGCACAGCTTGTCCGCGATCCCCGCCGTGTGCGGCATCAGCTCGCTGATCCAAGCGCCCGTCTGCCCGTGTTGGCGGAACTCAAATATCGACGGCGCAATCGGGAATGAGGACTGCGTGGCGGTCATCGCCGTCAGCCGCTGTCCTTGGCGGACGGAGTCCGGAAGATCTTGGCCGGTCAGAGCAGCGAGTCCCGGCTTGTAGTCCAGCGTGTCGATCTGGGACGGTGCTCCCGACTGGAACAGGTAGACGACCCTCTTGACCCTTGGGGAGAAGTGGGGGAACCGTCCCTCCTGCCTCTGAGCCGGAATCTCCTCTCCGAGGAGCCTTGCCAATGCCGCGATGCCCAACCCGTAGGCTCCCTTGCCGAACAAGTAGCGACGAGTGATCTGCGAGGCTGCGGGCTGACGTGAGTTCATCGGCACGAGGTTGCGACCATTATACGGCGGGGTCGGGACGTTTGGGGTCGGACGCCACAGGGCAACCGGCCCGGTCCCCTACTCCTACTCCCGCGTGATGGCCTCATCCAAGTTGAGGACTAGGCTGGCCATCATCGTGTAGGCCGCCAACTCGGGCCGACGGCTCGCGTCCAGAAGGTCGGCTTCCTCCGCTCCGAGCAACTCCACGGCTGCGTCAGTGTCGGTCCGGTACCGGTCGAGGTGGTAATGGAAGCCGGACGCGAGCACTTGAGCTTCTGCAGGCTTCGGATGCCGCGAAGTCGCCAAGCGGAACAGGCGCGCCAAGCGCTGGTCATGCCCGGGCCCTACCTCGCGCATTACCCGCTGGACCAAGGCGCGAGAGGTCTCCAAGTAAGCGGCGTCGTTCATGCGATTCAGGGCCTGCAGAGGCGTGTTGGTGCGGACGCTCGTGACAGTGCACACCTCCCGCCCGGCCGAGTCGAAGATCATCAACGACGGAGGCGGAACGGCCCGCTTCCAGAACGTGTACAAGCTGCGCCGGTAGAGTTCCGCGCCGGGCCCCACCTCGTAATCCTGGCCTCCTGCCAACTCCGTCCAGAGCCCGGGCGGCTGATACGGGCGCACGGAGGGCCCGCCAACGCGGTCCACTAGAAGGCCGGAAATCGCTAGGCTCAGGTCGCGCACCGACTCAGCGGGGAGCCGCAGGCGCGGCCCGCGCGAGTAGAGAGCGTTGTCCGGGTCCGGTGCGGTGGACTCACCGGCAAACCGGGATGACTGGCGGTACGCGGCGCTCATGACGATGGTCTTGACCAAATCCTTCACGTCCCATCCCGACTCCATGAAGTCGACCGCAAGCCAGTCCAACAGATCGGGATGCGTCGGCCACTCACCTTGCGAACCGAAGTCCTCCACCGTGCGGACGATGCCCCGGCCCCACAGCATTTGCCAAATCCGGTTCACAGTGACCCGCGCCGTCAGGGGATTCTCCGGCGACACCAACCAGCGGGCAAAGCCCAGCCGATCCGACGGATCTGCTTGTGACAAGGCCGCCGGTAGCCCTGGCAGCACTTCCTCCGCCGGTGCATCGTATGCCCCGCGATCCAATCTGTACGTCTTCTTCCGGGGGGCCATTTCAGCCATTACCATCACGGTTGGGACGGCATCGTGGGCCTCTTGGCGCCGCCGTTCGAGATCTCGGATGCGCGCCGTCAGGGACGTAAGTTCGGCCGGCCCGAAGGAGTCCCTGAACGCCAGCGAGAGCTTGAGGGCCTCGGGCCCGCTGCGGTCGCGGGGAGCAACAGTGGCAAGCTCGGGCAAACTTCCGCGCACGGCCAGCACGGCTACCTCGTCCTCCGTGAGGGCCCGGCCGTAGACGAGCAGGCGCCGCAGCTCTCCCCGGTAGTCAAGGCCGAGGCCTCGACCGATCCTCAGCGGCTCTTTGGATCGGAACTCTTGATTCATCTCGTCCCGAATGATCTTCAGCGGGACTGGCCTGCCGTCCAGATAAATCCGCAAGCCAGAAGCCAACCGCGTGCCGTCATAGGTGAAGGCCACGTGGTGCCACTCGCCAAGGGAGATTTCCTCCTGGCTCTCGAGCCGTAGGCAGTCGTCCAGCCAGCGGGTGATCATGTTGACTTGCAGCCGGCCATCCTTGATGTAGAAGCCCCATCCAGGATTTCCTTGCGTGTCTTCCTCGCCGGGCACGTTTCGGGTCTTGGAGATGATTGCGCCATCGGCGCTGTCCGCCCGAATCCAAGCGGCAACGCTGAACCGGTCGTAGAACCCAAAGTTCGCTGCATCCCCGAGCTCTTCGAAGTCACCGCCGTCGAAGCGTCGGGGCACGTCCTTCCATTTCTCGTCGGGCTCGGGAAACGCCATCACAAGGTCTCGACCGTCAGCCCAGTCCAATGCTTCGCGGCCCTGCGAAGTCGCCGTCTCCCACGCTTGGCGGGCGGCTGCCAGACCCTTCTCCAACTCGTTGCGCTGGGCCCGCAGCCGACGCAATTCGCTGTCCATCTCCGCCAACGACTCCGACTGCTCCTGCGTGGGGGCCTTGACGAAGGGGGGCGAATTACCGTACTTGAACGCCTTGCCCTTCTCCGGCACGTTGTTGAAGTAGGCGAACAGCTCGTAGTATTCCTTCTGGGTGAAGGGGTCGTATTTGTGGTCGTGACAGCGGGCACAGCCAAGCGTCAGCCCGAGCCAGACCGTTGAGGTGGTGTCGACGCGGTCCACCACATACTCGACCGCGTATTCTGCGTCCACGATCCCGCCTTCGCCGTTGCCCCGGTGGTTGCGGTTGAAGCCCGTCGCGATGACCTGCTGCAGATCCGCTCCCGGGAGCATGTCGCCAGCGATCTGCTCCACGGTGAACTCGTCGAAGGGCTTGTTCGCCGCGAAGGCATCGATCACCCAGTCCCGCCAGCGCCACATGTAGCGTTCGGCATCGGTCTGATACCCGTTGGTATCGGCATAGCGGGCGGCGTCCAACCAGCGCACGGCCATGCGCTCCCCATAGCTCGATGAGGCCAGCAGGCGGTCGACCAACGTCTCGTAGGCATCCGGCGAGCTGTCTGCCAGGAACGCGTCGACATCTGCCAAATCAGGGGGCAGTCCTGTGATGTCCAGCGCAACCCTCCGAACCAGCGTCTCCTTGGAAGCCGGCGGGGAAGGCTCCATGCCTTCGGCCTGCATTCGGCGCAAGATGAAGCTGTCGACGGGATTGACGGGCCAGCCCGAATGCCGGTCAGGTGGGATCGCAGGTCGGTCAGGCTTAAGGAATGCCCAGTGCCCTTGCCAGACCGCTCCATCCTGGATCCATTCCCTCAGGAGTCCGATCTCCCTGTCAGAAAGTCGATCATGCCCGAAGGCAGCCGGCGGCATCCGGCGCCCCTCATCAACTGCCGAGATCCGCAGGTAGAGCTCGCTGCTCTCCGGCTCTCCGGGGACGATGGCCCGCTTGTCCCCTGCCAGGGAAACGTTGGCTCCTTCCTCGGTGTCGAGCCTCAGGGCGGTCATCCGCTTGGCCTCGTCAGGGCCATGGCAGGCGAAGCAGTTCTCTGAGAGGATCGGCCGTATGTCGCGGTTAAACTCGACCGCGCCTCTGGCAGGCGAGGCAATCGCTAGCCCTGCGAGCAGGAAGAACGAGTTGGGGAAGAGGTGTCTCAAGGTCGCTCAAATTATATTCGCTCGCGCGGATCGACGGGGCCGCCGTGCGGCCATATCCACCGCACCGGCACCGGGAAGCCGCAGTCCACAGCGCGCTGGCTCACATCAGCTTCGGTTTCTCCCGGCGCATCAGCAGCACGACCGCATGAGATTCTGCGAGCTCTCCCGTCCCGACCGGCCCGATTCCCTCCCCGGTCTTGGCCTTCAGGCCGACCGCGCCAACATCGATGCCCAGCAGGTTCCGGATGCTGTTGCGGATGCTATCCCGGTGCGGCAGGATCCTAGGGCGCTCGATGACCACGACGATATCCAAGTTCACAACTCGCCAGCCGTAGCCCTGGACCAGCTCCACGGCATGGCGGACAAACACGCTGCTGGGAGCGTCCTTCCACTGCGGGTCGGACGGCGGGAAAAGTTCGCCGATGTCGCCCTGGCCAAC
Source organism: Bryobacterales bacterium (assembly GCA_965203925.1). GTDB lineage: Bacteria > Acidobacteriota > Terriglobia > Bryobacterales > UBA6623 > VXMF01. Next base: position 4,247,857 of record OZ241924.1, on the reverse strand, counting down.
CGCGCCGAGCAGCGCGTCGGTTATGGCGTGCAGAACGACGTCCGCGTCAGAATGGCCCAGCAGGCCCTTGTCTGACTCGATCTCGACACCGCCGAGCATGAGCGGCCGGTCGGGCACAAGGCGGTGACAGTCGTACCCTATCCCAACCCTGAACTCAGGCGGCTCAAGGACCGCAAACGGCGGCGGATTCACGTCGCTCCTCTTCGTAGTAGAGCTTGGCGATCGGAAGATGATGGGGCCGGGTGATCTTAATGTTCCGCTCGCTGCCGAGCAGGACATGCACATCCTCGTTGATGTGTTCGACCAGGCTCGCCTCGTCGGTGGCCTTGAAGTCCTCCCTAGACGCAACAGCGAATGCCTTCCTCAGCAGGTTGAGGCTGAAGACTTGGGGGGTCTGGGCCATCATGATCCGCTCCCGCGGGAGGGTGGCGCGGACGACCCGCTGGCTGACCTGCTTGACCGTTTCATCGGCCGGCATGCCCAAGATGACGGCGCCGTGGCGCTCCGTCTCAGCGATTGCCCGCTTGATCAGATCCACTGGGACAAAAGGCCGGACGGCATCATGCACGGCCACCAGGTCGGTCCCGGGCGAGACAGCGGCCAAGCAGCGCCGCACGGACTCTTGGCGCGTGGGCCCTCCGACCAAGACTCGAATCGGCGTGTGGCCTCCAACATCAGCCAGCATGCCCTCGACAACTCGCTGACTACCTTCGGGCACAGCGACCAAGATCTCCCGGACGCTCGATACCGCCAAGAACTTCCGAACGGTCAACGCCAAGACGGGGACACCGCCCAGCCTGATGAACTGCTTGCGGTCGCCGCCGTGGCGCCGCGCCGCTTCGCGGCCCATCCGTGTGCCATGCCCCGCCGCAGGCAGGATGGCTGACACTCTCATTCGCCCGCCTTCCCAGCGGACCCTACGCCGAAGCTAGGCGCCCAAGGCCTGCTTGCAGTAGTCGATGCACTTGCGAACTTCGGCCACAGTGTCCGCCCCCTTGTACTCATACTCGATGTTGGCCGGAATGTCATAGCCGTTCTCGCTTAGCAAGGTCAACACATCGGCGATCGGCGTGTCACCCTCGCCGAACGGCATGTTCTCGCCTTGTTCCTTCTTCCGGTCTTTGATGTGCAGAGTCACGATCCGCTCATGGTGCTGGCGGATGTACTCGACGGGATCGAATCCGGCCGCGACAAAGTGTCCGATGTCGAGGTTGACCCCGATGTGGCTGTGGCCGTCAGAAGCCGCCGCGAAGTCGTCAGGAGTCGCGAACTCATTCTCCCGAATACGGGAGTGATTGTGCATGCCAACCAGCATGTCGTAGCGCATTGCGTGAGGACTCACCCGGGCAGCTACGCTAACGGTTCCAGAAGCGGTGATGACCTTGGCGCCCAAGGCCTTGGCGATCTCGAAGCCGCGGGCGATCTCGTCGTCCGTGAAGTCGTCGCGGAAGCTGTAGTTGTACGCGTGAAGGTCGATGCCGGCCTCGTGAAAGAGCATGCCGATCTTCTCGAAGTGGCTCAGAGGCGTCTCAAGCCGGAAGGCACGCAGCTTTGCCCGTCCGTTCTCTGACCTGCGAGTCTCCCGCAGCGGCTCGATGTGGCCGCTCCAGAGTTCGCAAGTACCGATGCCCAAGACCTTGAAGGCCTCGATTGTGGCGTCCAAGGGCCGGTCGCGGAAGCTGTATGTCTGTACGCCCAATCGAACGCCCTCGACCGTGGAATTCAGCTGCTCATGGCCGCGAAGGGTCGAGTGGAGAGCAAATGCGCCGCTGGTTCCGACAGCCAGACGACCAAAGTCTCTCCTGTGGATTCGGGAACTCATTGTAATGTCCAAGCCCCATTCTGGCACAGGCACGGCGCCCGATCACAGCGTGTTACTCCGCAGGTAGGCGGATTCAGCATTTGCCATGAAACACTCGCTTGGCCGGACGCAATCCTCCTGCCGCTGTGGCGCGCTTTGCTTGCGACAGCAGTGTGACGTTCGGGCCTCCGGTTGGTGCCGTCCCAAGGCAGCCCCAATCTGTGGCCTTGGGCCCGACGACGGTGGGTGAGAGGACCTGCGCTGTTGTGTGTAGCCTGCCCGGCTCTGCCCTAGGCGGCTGCCCTTGCCTCGTCCAAGTAGTTGTACTTGCTCAGCATGCGGAGCCAGCGGGATGCGTCGGGCCTCACCAGCAGGCTCTTGTAGTCGACGTTGGGGGCGCGGTAGGGATGATCGTCCCGCAGAATCGCGTTAATCACACGCAGCAGTTTGTGCGCGGTCGCCAGGGTCGCGCGCTTATGGCCGATGCGCGCCTTAATTTTGTCGTGGTAGCCGTGGAACTGCGAGTCGCGGGTGCGCGCCGCTCCCAAGGCGCACTCCGTCAGGGTAGCCCGCAGGGACGCATTCCCCGCGCGGACACGACCGGAACGACGTTTGCTGGCACTCTCGTTGGCCCGGACAGACGCCGGCCCAAGCCGCAAGGCTGGCTGCGTCCGGGAACACTATCGCGGGCTCGGGGCCCAACTCCGCCAAGATCGCATGGGTGCTGCTGCGCGCAACGGCCGGAATCATCTGCAGGAGGTCCAGCTCGCGCTCCCAAGGCTCCAGCGCATGCCCCACCAAGTCATCCAGCTCCTGCAAGCGCTCGTTCGCCGCATCGAAGTCCTGCAGTAGGCGGGACAGGCACCACAGCGCGGCGTGGGACAGCCGGGTCTCAAGCGTGCATGCGATCGGCTCCAGCTCTTGGCGCGCGTGCCAAGTGAGCTGCTGCAGAATGGTGTAGGTGGACAGCAGCGGCAGCAGGCGCTGGAGGCAGGCCAGCAGGTGCGAGGCAAGGTGGGCGGATCCAAGGCAGGATGGCCACACAATCCCGACATGGGCGGTGGGGTAGGTCACCGTCCATTACCGGTTCCATCCGCTGGCCGGGCACCGGGTGGCTTGCGTGGGGCACCGCTCCCTGCGCGAAGTGCCGCGCCAGTCTCTGGCAGCGCTGGCGGACCTGCGCGACTTGGTGGGACGGCTCATCCGCCACGCCGTGCGATCGGGATCGGCCTCCATTTTCTGGTCCAATGTTCATCCGTCTGTACATGGCCTAAGCGGACGCTCTTGCAGACCTTGTCCCGGAATTCCGCAGCCGAGAATTCTCGCGCCAAACGCAATACGACGCCCTCCCGCTCACCGCCCAACACCGAAGGCTCGCCATGGGCGTGCTTCATAAACGCGCGTATCTCGGCGACCGATCGGAAGCAGCCCCTGAACAGGACCGGCACAACTGGAATCTCCCGGCGGTTCGCGTACGCCTCGACCTCCGCAAAGGCTGCGAACACGCCATCCCCGTTCCGGAGCGCGAAGGCATAGAACGTCTCCTGTTCAGCCACGGGGCCATAAGCAATGCTGTGGACCCCGTAGATGTTCTCGCCGTAGAGATAGACGTCCGGTTCCTTCACTTTCCAAGCGTGGTGTTTCTTTACCATCGCCATCCACTTGCCGTGGGAAGGGGCCGACACACTACGCGCGTAGACCTTGCCGGCATGGAGGAGCGTGTTGCCGCCGTCCAGCTTCTCCGTCACCACCACGGATTCGCCCACGAATCGACCCGGATTCGGGTGAACATCGTCGCCCCGGCCTATGGCTGGCGACCACGGCCAGTACGGCGTTCTGGGGTATTTCGCGCTCAACGGCGCTCTGGAACCTCTCTCTACGATCATTGCTCGCGTCGAGCCCTCGACAAGGCGTACTGCGGACAGAGCTGCCTGACTTTCACCCCCAGCCTGTTCATCAACGCCTCGTGCTCGTCCCAATCGCTATCGGTCGCATTCAGAATGACTGCCTTCGTGACGACCGCGACTGCCAAGAACTTTCGGTCCGAGCGGTCGAACGTATTTTCCGGTAGCTCCTCAAAGCCCCGACGATCATCCGCCGAGGGTGCTACTGCTACCCTTCGCACTCGATTTTCCTGAAATTGGGAGTTGAACACATGCTTGAAGAATTTGTCGCCAACGCCCGGCATCCCCGAGAAGCTTAAATGCTTTTTATATTCCTCCAGAATAGAGTTCCTATCGTCGATGGCGACGACCTCGCCTGCGACTATGGATTCCAGTCGTTTGATGCAGGTCAATCGACATCGCGAGTCGGCATGGGCTTCACGCCCGTTAGCGACTATCGCAACATTGGTATCCACGACGAATGGCGTCACCCCGATTGCTTCATCCTTCTTTTCAAAGAAGCGGCGGTGATCGCTGCGATCTCACCCATTTCGTCCCCGAAGAACTTCTCCGGCCAGTTCTCGATCTCGCCCCATTCGTTCAGGGCCAAATCGGCAACATGCGCCCTGCCTTGATTCGAGGAAACGGAGTACAGCTTCACGTCTTCGGAGGATGCCTCCTCTTCAGCCACACGGCGTTGCAGACGCCGCATCAAGTGCTCGCTGTGGCTCTCCACGACAATCTGGACGTCTCGCTCGCGGGCAACACTCAGCATAACGTCTGCCAAACCACGCTGCACGGCGGGATGGAGGCGGATTTCCGGCTGCTCCATCAACACCGTCGAACCCTCCGGGACGTAGTAGAGGAGTACCAGCACCGGCAGGACTTGGGATACTCCGAATCCGACGTCGGTCAGTGACGTCGTCACATTTGACGAGGACATCTGGACCTCCGCTCGGTACAGATTTGTTCCGGGGGCGATCTCCGCGATCCGAAATTCATGAATCAGCCCCAGCTTGCGCAGCCAGTAGGCGATCATCTCCTGAAATGTCTTGCGCCGCTTCCTGTATCCAAGACTCCGCGTCTCATTACGAACGGTGGCCGCGAGCAGTGCATCCATCGTGCGCTCACCCCGCTGCCCGACGTCGTCCGGGCTCGATCCTGCCCAGTGATACTCTCGTTGCGGATACTCGCGCAGGGGTCCGAGGTAGTGGATGGAATCCATCAGCTTCTCGTACGCAAGTTCAAAGTCGCCGAGGAAATCCGCGTTCTGAAAGCAGCTCTTAGCTTGACTGGGGAACAGGTAAGTCTTGACCGGCTGCGGAAGCGGCCAAGTACGGCCTTGGTTACGTACGAACTCGAAATTCGGCGCGTCGGTTACCAGCTCAAATTCCGGCCTCAGTGTCGGCTTAGATTTCAATCGGAAATCCACATTGTCAAATCGGTATGCTAGCTCGCTCGACCACAGGCGCGAATCTTCGAAACGCACTTCGCATTGCGTCTGAAGGCTATCATCTGCGAACTGTACGCCAGCTGAAGGCTCCAGTTGATTCTGGATCTTGAGTGTCTTGGGCAGTTTCCAATCGAGGATCCATCGTATTGCTTGATCCTCCTTACGCTGGTGGACCACATCTGCAAATTTCCCTAGGCTCACCATATCCTTTGGCCCTCCAAAATCGAGGACAATGCCGCGGTCTGTGGCATTCCTAGTCTGCTTAAGCAATAGGAGAAGATGCAGTAGGCTGCTCTTTCCGGCGCTGTTTCTTCCGAAAAATCCGGTCACTTTGCCGAACTTCAGATCAGCCTCCCGCCATGCCTTGAAATTCTCAAGTCTCAGGCGGTTCAACATCTCTATCGCTCCTTCTGGAGATTCCAAAGCTCCGATGATTGCGCCACATCCACCCTGCAGGCCGAGCGGTCGCTGTCAGGCGTCGTACCCCAACTCCCCCAGATACCGGTTCATCTTTACCACGGCCGTCACGCGCTCTCCGATGTGTCCGGCCAGCGGTCGATGTTGAGATTGAACTACCCTTGGTTCGCCGGAGACAGTTCTCGCTGAGTGCGGCATCGACGGTCCAGACGGCTGATTCTGATCATACGTCGGCCTAAACTCCGCTGGAGGAATGCGGCCGAGAGGCCCAGACCCATCTTATTGTTGAGGCTTGAGGCACCTCATGGAAGCTGATTCCTGCTCTCGCGCCTTGCGGAGTCGCTGGGCGCGGCCCAGAGGGCCTGTCACGAGGGAGCTGGGCAGGGGAACCGAGCAGCGTGGACGGGTTGGTGGCAATCGCGGACACAGTGGAGGCGCGACGCCTGGCTAGGCGTTGCACTGCAAGCTGGCGGGACAGGCGCATGGGCTAGCGCTGGGGCGGGGCCAGCAGCAAGTCGAGAGCCTCCTGCTGGAGGCCGCGAAATGGCGGTTGGCCTCGGGCACCTAGCGGAATCCGGGCTGGCAGCGGATGATCGAGATCGAGATGTTGGTCAGGCGGGCGATATTGCGCGGCAAGTTGGGCTGTCTGTGGTTTGGCAGACGGTTTGTTCTGCGGTAGCTGCAACCTGTCTAAGGCGCTGTCGCTGGGGTGGCAGGACTGCCGGGCAATGTCAAGCAACGAGTCCCAGGAGGGAGTCATCATCATCTGTTCTCTCCTCAGCCTTCGAAGGACACCGGAGAGGGCCTGCCTGCGCAAAATATGGCCAAGCACCGGTGGGCACCCGCTATTGCCTCCTGCACACAACCCAGGAGGAGGTGGATGCCGGGGTGTGCTCCCGAAAAGACCGCACCGGGCGGCGCATTCTTGCGACCCAAGCGCCGAACACCGCAAAGTGCGAATGAGACCACACCCCGTGCTCCGATGGAGCTGCTGTAGGTAGATGGTGCGCACTAGCGCTTTCGGGTGCAGGTGGCCTTTGCAACCGCGGTTGCCGACCAGACGAGCCAAAGGCTAGGGCTCAACGGCCGGATCGGGCGACGTCGCGCCATGGTTCATGCAACGGCAGGCAACCGGCCGCTCGAGCTGGAATCGAAGGGTCTGTAGAGCCCGTCCTCCGCGGGCGTCCATTTCCGGCAGGGCACGGCATTCGACGCGGCTGATGCGATCTGATTGGGAGGTCAGTGCCGATAACGGAGCCACTTCCGCGCCGCCCGTTTGCTAGCGCGTTCTCTAGATCTCACTGTGCCGCCTCATTCATGAGCCGGATGATCTTCGGTGGCGTGGGCGCCACTCTCTGAGTTGCCAGACTGACAAGGATCATGCTCGTGGACGAACTCAGAAGGCCTGCCAGCATGGCATGAAGTCCGGTCGCCGAGTCCAAGCCAGCCCACTGCCACAAGAACGCCACTCCCGCGCCGGTCAACATCGATGCCAGCGCACCAGGTGCATTGGCCCGCTTCCACCACACGGCGCAGACGTACGCCGGCAAGAACGCGCTCCCCAGCACGGATGTGACGAACACTACGATTCCAAACACCGTCGGAGGTTGGATCACGGCTACGCAGTAGCCGAGCACCCCGATCGCCAGAACCAGCCAACGCGCCACCCGGACCATCTGGCGCTCGGAAGCGTTCGGATCGATGAATCGCTCATAGAGATCTCGTGCCGCGATCGATCCCGTCTGCAACAGCAGCGAGTCCGCTGTCGACATGATGGCCGCCATGATGGCCGCCATGACGATCCCCGTGGCCGCTGCCGGGAGGAGCTTCTGGGCTGATTGGAAGATCGCCACCTCTGGATCGGTCAATTCGGGCACAATGACGATCGATAAGATCCCCAGCAAGTAAGGTGCCGGAACGAAGAGCAAGTTCCAGCCGGTTGCGTAGGCGCCCGCCAATCGTGCCGTGGCCGGACGACGCATCGCCATGTGGCGGGCCACCACGTGGGGCCACCCCATATAGCCAACGGAGAAGATGAGCACAGCGCCCAATGCAATTCCGAATTGGCCTTGGTAGCCCAGATCTCGTCCCCAGATGGAGAGCAACGAAGGGTCCAGTTCGGCGATGGCTCCATTTGCAGCGGACAGGCCGCCTACTTCCGTCAGTGCGGCGATGAGGATCGAGAGGACGCCGACGAGCATGACGATGCTCTGAACGAAATCGGTATAGGCGACCGCCAAGTAGCCGCCCACGAATGTGTAGGCGAGGATGACACCGACCGCCACCAAGAGAGCCAAGGAGTATGGCATCCCGGTCACCAACGCCATGCCCTTCCCGCCAGCGATGAATTGCGCGAGCACGTAGGAGCCGAGCAGGAAGACAGTCAGGCTTCCCGCGAACAGTCTGACGGCGGGTGAAGGATATCGTTTCTCGAGATACTCGATCGGCGTCAGCGATCCGGTGAGCTGCGAGAGCTTCCGCATCCGTCGGCCGATTGCGGAAAGGTTGACCACACCGCCGCCGATATCGCCGGCCGCGTACCATAGCGCCCAGTATCCCTGCGTGTAGGCGAGGGCGCCCGCACCCAGAAACATGAAGCCGCTCATCGATGTGCTCTGGAGCGTCAGCGCCGTGATCAGTGGACCCACCTTCCGGCCACCCAATAGGTAGCCCTCAAGGTCGGTATCAGCGCCCTTGCGTGCCGCCCAGAGGCCAACACCCAATACGGCCACGTAATAGAGGACGAGAGAAAAGGCGATTGTGGGGTTCAAGAACGGCCCTCGCGACTGTCGGTGTCATCCTTCCACTTCCGGGTCGCCCGTAGGAAGATCAAGGTGTAGACCACCCAGAAGAGCGGAGCGCCCAGAAGCAGTAGGGTGGCGCTCAGGGGAAGCTCAAACATCGATTCGAATCAGATCCAACTCGGGTTCGCGGCCGGCCCGCTCATGAAGTCTTCATTGCCCCAGGGGAGAACGGCCTACTTCTTCCCCATTCAGGTAGACGCTAACGATCTTGCGTGTATTGGTGATATCGTCGAGCGGATTAGCCTTCAGCACTAGGAAGTCCGCGCGCTTGCCAAACTCGAGAGTGCCGGTGTCAGCGAGGCCAAGCAGATCCGCTCCATTGCGAGTTGCGGCCACTATCACCTGAGACGGAGTCATGCCGGCAGCCACCATGTCTTCCATCTCCACGTGCGGTGCCCATGGCGTGTTGCCGTCAGTCCCCAACGCGATTGTGACGCCCTCGGCGCTCAGTCTCGCCAAGTTCCTCGCCTGGATGGCATGAGCAGCCTGCGCTTCGGGGTTGTCGACAGCGCCCTCTTGCAACTCTTCCAGTTCGTCGGGCGGAAGCATGCCGCTCAGCCAGCTCATGTCCGTCGCCACGCCCCGATTGGGAAGGTTTGGCACCAAGACGACGTGTGGGCGTTCCCCAAAAAGCTCGATGACCTCTTCGTCAACGTCCGTGTCTCTCACACCGTGCGCGAAGGCATCGATTCCGGCCCTCAACAGTGCTTTCGTGTCTTCGAGGGCGAAAATATGGGCCGTTACACGAATGCCGTTCTTGTGGGCCTCGTCGATGATCGCGCCGTATAACTCAGGTGACAGCTTCTCGTACTGCCCGCCGCGATCATCGACCCAGATCTTGATGATGTCCACCTTCCGTGCTGCTTCATCCCGGACAGCCTGACGGGCTTCTTCCTCGGTGCCCACCCAGTAGGGGATTTCCGAACGTCCGGGTTCGGGCGAGGTAATCCCTACGCCTGCGGAGCGAAAACGGGCCGCGCCAGGAATCTCTTCCTCGCGGATTGTCAGGTCGCGCGTATCTCGTCCAAGACTCATTGCGGCACTCACGCCGAATCGCGCCCTAGCCCGCAGATCTTCGATGAGCGCGTCGCGTTCCTGATTGAGGTGAGTATGCGTATCGATGATGGCGGGCATGACTGTCATTCCGGTCAGGTCCACGCGCGGCGCGCCGGCCCACTCGTCCACCTCGCCTGAAGGGCCGATTTGGACGAACTGACCGCCATCGACGACAAATGTAGCGTTCTCGATGGGCGGGCCGCCGTCGCCCACGATCAGCCGGGCGCCCTCGAACACAACGGCGCTGGTAGATGGCGGCGACTCGCACCCCTGGCTGGCGAGCACGCCAAGCAATAGTGGCAACGCAATCACGGCCGCCCGACAGGATCCCAAGCTCTTTCGGAACATAATCTCTGCCTCCCTTGATTCAGATCTTGGAGTGAACCGGCTCTCCGCCCACGAACGATTGCACAGCCTCGATCTCCTCAATCGGCGACGAGCCCGGTTAGCTCGCCGGACTCGCGATAGAATCTTCCCCCACGCGGGTCCGGAGTCTGTGCGGTGATTCCAGCCAGCTGGAACGCCTTGCTGTTGTAGACCGCCGTATGCCCACCGCGTTGGCAAACCTCGACCGGATGGTCGGGGGCGACCTCGTCGAGGTCAAGACGGTTGATCGGACGTCCCTCGTCAAGCTTTGTGTCGTCGTACTTGAAGCCGATGACCCATTCACCAAGGGGCGTGGCCTCCACTCGCGCTTGCAGGGCCGATTGGATCGCCCTCACGCTGCACGGGTCGACGTTTACCAGCAAGAGCTCATCTACGCCGGCCCCGGAAGGACGCGAGTGGGCATCGATGAAGCCGGGCGTAACGGTCATCCCTTCGGCGTCAATCATGGTGGTATTGGCACCCGCGATCGGACGTATGCCTTCGTTCCGGCACACCGCAACGAACCGCGACCCTTTGACGGCAAGGCGGTGACGTCGGCAAAGGACCTGAGCGAGCCTAGTTGACAGCCCTGAACGCAAGCGGCACCCGCCCATCCGACGGATTGGAGAATCTCCCTGCGCGTGTGTAGGATCCGCAGCATGGCTCTGCCCGCCTGATTGTAGGTCGCGCACCTCCCCGCCGAAGGCCTTTGAACCACGCTTAGGGGCGTGGGAGTCACACATTGGCACCTACTTCATCTCCAATTGCCAGGACTCATTGAAGAAGCCTCCCAACACCGGGTCCTTGCTGCCGTCGGCGCCCTCAGCTACTTTCATGACAGCGAAGTCACCAATCGGGGGTTCGAAGCTGATCTGCGTCTTTGCGCTGCTCCTTTGGATCCTTCGCTGAGGTAGGACTGCGTTCACGACGATATAGTGGTCCAGCGATTCAGGATTGGGGCAAATGAAAACTGGCGCATGACTGGCCGCTGGGAACGTCTTGGAGCCAATTCTGATCGCGTCCCTCGTCCATTGAACGCCAAGCCCTTGCATCTTCGGCAGGAGCCTCTCCAATAGCCGGTTCGAGCCCGGATCGCCAAAGAGCACGAGGCTGTAGTCTTGGACGTCCTGTTCCGTCACCTCGCGGTCATCCTTTACGGGCAGCAACCCACGCTCATTACGCACCCAGCGTTCCTGCAACCCCCTAAGCTGGGTTGCCGCCCACTCGTCTACGTCGGGATTCCATGGAGTGCCCGTCGAGCGCACGCACAAGAATGGTTTCGTGAACGCATCGCTGAGGGGACCAGTGAGGCCCGGCCGCTTCCTCAGGGCCCGATCTTCGCCCGCAATTCGCCATGTCCCGTCAGCCAGTTGAAAGGTAGTTCGGCCCGAGGCCAATGAGGGCGTCACCAGCGAATCGCCATCGAGCACGACAGTCGTTTTCCCGGCTGCGGGGATCAGTCGAGCGGCCGGTTCGATGGACAGCCTCGTCACCCCTTGCGTATCGATCTTGATCAGACCAGCCGCCGGATCCGCAAGACCGGAGACTCGGGCCGCCTTGTAGTGATGCTCCATGCCCTCGATTCGCAGCCAGGCACGTTCGCTGTGACCCAAGTGGAGAGTCGTGAAATGCACCTCCGTCGGGTCAGGCTCTCGCCGTCCGGAGCGGATGAAGCGGTGGTAGCTGCCGGTTTGCACGGCTGCCCCTTGATGCCCCACACCACCGACGTAGTAGGACTCAAAGCCCACGTTCGCCTCATCGAACAACGTTTCGAAGGCCCTGTGATGAACGGAGAGTCGATCCTTCGTACCCACGCCCATCAGGATTGGCAATCCCTTCCCGTTGGCGGCCAAGGCTCCGGTGTCGCGCATCGCCAGCAACGACCGTCCGACCTCCTCAGGAGCCAGTGGAGCGAAGGGCGCCCGGTAGTCCGGACTCTCCTGCGGTCGGGCGTAGGCGAAGATGGCCATCGCCAGAGGCGCGATGCCGGCAAACCGACCAGGGCTGCGCATCCCGACTCGCATAGTGCCGCCGCCACCCATGGAGAACCCGCTCAGCACGATTCGGTCGGTGTCGATTCGATAGCGCCGGGAAACATCCTGAATCGCTGCCCAGACTTCCATCTCCGACGCATCCCGGTATCCGCCGTTGTACCTGGCGAATGGGCGAATGACGATCATGGCTTCCTCGCCGTCGTGCGTGTAATCCTCAGAGGATTCTGCGATGGCTTCTTCACCATCTAGGTACGAGCCCGCCATCGCTTCCACCAGCCAGTATGGTTCGATGTTCCATCCGCTCCTTCCGTGCAGGAAGACGTTGAGCCTGTATGGCCTGGGGCGGGTCGGGTCGAAATTAGGCGGCAACTGAATCGCGTAGAACTGCGCGGTCCGATCCACGCCGGACCGATACCCCAACACGAACGATCCTCGAAGCCTCGTGAAGAGCCTAGGATCCTTCTCGTATTCGTGTGCAATCGCCTGCCCCCAGGCGAGACAGCGTTCAATATGGGGAACAATCTCCGCTAGCAACCACTCATCGTTGTCCATTGGCAGCGAGGCGGCGCGTTCCCAGATCTCGACATCCGGCGGCGGCAACCCGTAGGAATCCGGCGGCAGGCCCGATAGATCGGAGCGCAGCTTCTCCGCTCTCGCGCGCAGCCTTTCGATCGTGGCCGTGTCCGGGGGCCGTGGGGCCTGGCCCCGCGCCATCGCCGCCCGGATTCGGGGTGCGAGGCGCCGATGGTACGAGCGATCCTCCTCGCGCATCCTCCAAGGCAGATCCGCGGCAGCGGCAAGGCCGAGGAATTGCGCAACCAGCGCGAGCGCAATCGGCCCCTTGGCAGACAGTCTCATGTGCACCTCTTTCGACTCAACCGGTGCCTTATTCGCGCAGGGCACCCGCTCCCGGTCCTTCGATCGAGTTCTATCCGTGACCGCATTCTGGCGCTCTGCCGACAATGAGTACAGGCCCCACTCAGCTCACCCATAATCGGGCCCGGAGAGCGGTGGCACCCTTAAGATCGGCCGCTCCAAGAATCGCCACACCCGGGTCGTCGTCACAGGCAAGTCCTGGACGAGCGGTTTCTCCACGGGACTCTTGACGTCCTGCCCTTGTTCTTGGTGATCGCCGCAGTTCCGGGAGGCATCTCCGGGCCGCGACCCTTTGCGACACCGGCGCCGACGCTTCGTTGATGAGTCTTGGCAACGACAAGTCGTTGCCGCTGCACTGGCGCAGCTAGGCCAATACCAAGCGGGGCCGGTCCTTCCATCTGCCGCGGGTGAAATCCGGGACCTGCACGGGTCGGGATCCGCTTGCGACGGACTGCTCACTGAGAGCCGAAATCGCACTGCTAGTGACCGAATCATACACGTCCCAGTCCGGCACTCGTCCCTCGTTCAAGGCGAGCACCAGACGATGCCATTCCAGCGGCGTCCGGCTTGGTCTGCTGCCATGTCCCCGAATCGAGTCCCGCGGCTGAGGATTGTAGTCTCTCTCAATGGCGTGCTGGTACCGTTCCAGCCACGGCCCGGCTGGCTCCCACCTGTGCTCCTGCGGACTGACTCCGTCGAGGTAGAGCAGCGCGTTGCGCGTGGGTGTGTAGCGGTCGCCAAAATAGACTCCTTTCGTGCCCTGCAGGCGATAGAAAGACCGCGGGTGCGGGGTGTTGGTGTCGAAGTTCAGCGTGACCAACTTGCCGTCTGCCGTGCGGATCAGCGTCGCGTTGAAGTCCCCCTGCTTCATCTCCAGTGACGAGAGCGGGTGCTCCTCGCCGTAGTAGTGGCCAGCGAATCGGTTCAGGCAGACTGCCTTCGAGCTCATCGACACCAGAGATTCGAAGCGGTCGCCGTGGTTTATGTCGAGCGCTGGCATGATCGCGCTCATCGGGTGATCCGGGTACAGATTGCCGTTCCTGCTCATCGAATGCGCAAGCCGCCACGGCTCCCGCTCGGGATCGAACTTCACCAGCCGTAGGTCATGCACGTAGCCCGCCTCCGCGTGAATCACATCACCGAGCAGACCTTCCCAGACCATGTTCGCCACCGACAGGCTGCGAAATCCCTCCAGCCCCAGCGTGCCCCAGCGGCCGGTCGTTTCCCAGGTCTCGACGATCTCCCAAGCTTCATCGAGCGTCAGGACGATCGGCACCTCGCTTACCGCGTGCTTGCCATTGCGCATGGCGGCCAGCAGGACGGGAGCGTGCCACTTCCAGGAGGTTGAGCAGATCACGCAGTCGAGTTCTTCTTCCCCGCACAGGCGCTCGAAATCGGTCTTACTGTTGCCGTACAGCCTTGGCGATGGCTTGCCCGCCGCCTCCACCCAGCGCTTCGCGCGGTACAAGTACGCGGCATCAATGTCGCAGAGGGCGGGAATCTCGACGCCATCGATTCCGAGAGCCGCGTCGAGATGGTAGGAGCCTCGATCTCCTACCCCGACGAAACCGATGCGGATGGGGCGACCGTCGATCGACCCCTGCGTAATCGTCTGCGCCCTAGCGGCTTCGGCACTAACAGCCATGCCGGCCGCGGCCGCTCCCAGAAAGCTCCGTCGGTCCAAGTGCTCGTCCATGGCTGCTTCTCCTTTCTGTCTTGATCCGCAGGTTGGCTCGTTGCACGTCAGCCAACTGCGACGGCCGTTGGTCTAGGGAACTGGATCGGCGGGCGCGTCTTCCACTGTCCGCGGGTAAAGTCCGGAAACTCCACGGGCCGGCTGCCGCTGGCGACCGATCGTTCGCTGAGCGGCGAAATTACGCTCGAGGTCACCGAGTCGTAGACGTCAAAGTAGGGGGCCGTCCCGGACTGGAGCGCTTGGATCAGCAGATGCCAGGTCAGCGGAGTCTTCATGCTTTGACCTCCATGCCCACGCAGCGCAGGCCGCTCCGGCGGGGCGTAATTGTCAAGCAGCGGGTGACGGTACTCCGCCATCTTGGGGGCCGCGTCCTCCCACTGGTGGCTCTCTTGACTGATTCCGTCGAGATAGATTCTGGGCCCGCCCATGCCGCGGCCATCGAAGAACACACCGTCCGTTCCCTGGATCCGAGTGAACTCCCGTGGGTGGGGCGTGTTGGTATCGAAGTTCAGCGTCACCAGCTTGCCGTCCACGGTCCGGATCAGCGTGGCGTTGTAGTCACCCTGCGCCATCTCGCGGGCGGCCAGGGGATGTTCGCTGCCGTACCGGGACGCTGCGTACTCGTTCAGAGTCACGGCGCGGGAGCTGACCGAGACGAGCTGTGCGAAACGGTCCCCGCGGTTGATGTTCATTGCCGGCATGATCCGGTTCATCGGGTGGTCAGGGTACAGGTTGCCGTTGCGATCGATGGCGTGCTGCAATCGCCAAGGCTCGCTGCCACCCGGGAATTTCACCCGGCGCAAGTCGTGCACATATCCACTCTCGGCATGCAGGATGTCCCCAAGCACGCCTTGGCGGATCATGTTGAGCAGCGTCAGGTACATGCCGTCGCTGACTTCGAGGAGCACCTGCTCCAGCGCCAGTGTCGACCACTTCCCGGTCTGCTCGAAGGCTTCGACCAAGCTCCAGGCCTCGTCCACCGTCAGGACGATCGGGACTTCGCTGACAGCGTGCTTGCCGTGACGATTGGCGGCGAGGCAAACCTGGGCGTGCCAGCGCCAAGATGTCGAACAGATCACGCAATCGAGGTCCTCCTCAGCGCAGAGCCGTTCGAAATCCCGCTCGCCGCGGCCGTAAAGCCTCGGTGCGGGCCGCCCGGAATGTTCGACCCAAGCCGCGGCCCGCTCGAGGCGGTCCGCCCGGATCTCCCACAAGGCCGGAACCTCGACTCCCTCGATGCCCAAGGCGGCGTCGAGGTGGTAGGAGCCTCGCCCTCCGATGCCTACGAAGCCCAACCGAACAGGCGTGGCGGTACTGGCCTGTGCGTGCGCGGCAGCAGACGAAGCGATTCCAGCGCTCGCCGCAGCAGCGAAGCGGGGGGCATCGCGGCAGACGAATCCATCCTTGTGTAGGCTCATCAAATCCTCTCCTGATCCGCCCGTTGCAGAGAATAGCGCGCCAATCCATCCCCTGCCCGGCGGCTACCGTTTGAACCGATCACTGCCTGAGGCGTCGCGGAGGCCGGCAGTGGCGCAGCGCAGCCCCCATCGGCCACTGCCTCCCACTACCCAGTTGCGCGTTCGTACGCCTCTTCGACCGGAAGCCGCTCCTTCCATTTCCCTTTCGTGAAGTCGGGAAACTCCACGGGCTCACTCCGGTTGGCCACCGACATCTCGCTGAGCGGCGAGATTACGCTCGACGTGACCGAATCGTACACGTCGAAATCCGTCACCCGCTGCTCCACCAGAGCCTCGAACAGCCGATGCCAGCTCAATGGCGTCGTC
Organism: Bryobacterales bacterium; assembly: GCA_965203925.1. Classification (GTDB taxonomy): domain Bacteria; phylum Acidobacteriota; class Terriglobia; order Bryobacterales; family UBA6623; genus VXMF01. The sequence continues at coordinate 4,231,727 of OZ241924.1, read as the reverse complement.
CTCTGCCCGCCGCCGTGCCCACGGATCTCCGTCCGCGGGCGCGGTGTGTACGCCTTCTCTACCGGGTGCCGATACTCCTCCATGTATTTCTCCGATGGTTCCCACTGGTGGTCAGGGCTCACCCCGTCCACGTATATGAACTGACCGATGCCGCGGCTATAGAACAGCACGCCCTTCGTCCCTTGAATGCGCGTGAATTCCCGCGGATGCGGGGTGTTCGTGTCAAAGTTCAGCGTGTATAGCTTGCCCCCGACCGTCCGCAGCAGCGTGCAGTTGTAGTCTCCCTGCTTCATCTCCTTCGTCGCGTAGGGATGGTCCGGGCCGTAGAACAAGTCAGCGTAGCGGTTGAGCATCACCGCCTTCGAACTCATCGAAACGAGGAAATCGAAGCGGTCGCTGTGGTTGATGTCCATCACCGGCATCAAGCGGCAGGTCGGGTGGTCGGGGTACAGATTACCGTTGCGATCCACCGAGTGCTGCAGCCGCCACGGCTCGCGCTCGGGATCGAACTTCACCAGTCGCAGATCGTGCACGTACCCGCTCTCGGCGTGAATGATGTCTCCCAGCACGCCGTGGTGCACCATGTTCGTCAGCGTCGAATGCACACCCTTGAATCCCAGCGTCGCCCACTTACCGGTCTTTTCGTACGTCTCGACAATCTCCCAAGCCTCGTCCAAGGTCTGGATCAAGGGCACTTCCGATACGGCGTTCTTTCCGTTGCGCATGGCCGCCAGCAGGATTGGAGCGTGCCACTTCCAAGAGGTCGAGCAGATGATGCAGTCGAGGTCCTCCTGCTCGCACATGCGCTCGAAGTCGGTTCGGGTCTTGCCATAGAGTCGCGGCGAGGGCTTTCCCGCCTCCTCAATCCAGGTCTTGGCGCGGTGCAGAACCGCAGGGTTGATGTCGCATACGGCCGGGATTTCAACGCCGTCCATCCCAAGAGCGATGTCGAGGTGATACGAACCGCGATCCCCGACCCCTACAAATCCGAGCCGCACGGGCCGCGTGAGCCGCTGTGCCCCTGCCGATTGCGCAGCCGCAGTCGAAGCCGCCAGGGCAGCACCCGATACCTCAAGAAAGTCACGTCGATAAAGGCGGTCGGCCATGTTGCAGCTCCTTTGAAGTCTCCTCGTCGAAAGCGGCTACATTCTATCCCCGACCAGCGACGCAGGGGACCCTGGCAACGAAGGAAGTGTGGGAATGCTGGCACGGACGGGCAAGCGCGGGAAGGATCAGTGCGGCTGGCTCATGGGGCCGCCCGCTGAAACCGGATGACGTGTTCCCGCAGTTCGCTAGCGTCAGGCTGCGCTTCACACCCTCCCAGACCACGTGTCGATAGGCTTCCGCACACCACTCCGCAACGCAGTGCCGTGGCGAGGCTCCAGCCGCGCAGCCAAGCGTGCAGGAATCCGGCGTTGAAGGAGTCTCCCGCCCCCGTCGTGTCCAGAACGTCAACCTCCATCGCCGGAACGCGATAGATCGCACCACCCACACCGAGTGCTGCGGAGCCGCGGGCACCCAGCTTGACGACCGCAAGCGTGGAATCGCTTGTGACCTGGCCCAGTGCTCGCTCGATGTCCCCGCTACCGGTAATCCGTTCCAACTCTCCCTCGTTCAGGAGCAGAACGCTTGTTTCGCGGAAGACTTCACGGATCTCTTCCCCCCACTCGTTGTATGGATCGTGTCCGGGATCGAACGACGTGGTCAATCCGAGAGATCGGGCCCGTCGGAAGAGGCCGGGCAGTCCGGGTCTCAGCCCTCGCTGCAGGAAATAGGCGGAAATGTGAAGGTGACGGAAGTCGGCTAGCACGCTGTCAGCGACATCAGTGGCGCGCAACAAGTCCATGGCGCCAGGGTAGGTGATGAGGGCACGGTCCCGGTCGCTGATCGAGACGGTGAGGCCTGTTTGCAAAGTCGGATCCGTGCGGACCAAGCTGACCCTAACGCCAGCGTCGATCAGCCGTTCCACACAGAACCTTCCGAACACGTCGTCGCCCGCCTTGCAAACGAATGCAACATCGTTGCCCAGCTTGGCCAAACCAGAAGCGCAGATCGCCGAGGAGCTTCCCAGCCTCAGCGCGAATTCGTGCGCAACGACTTCGCGTCCCGGCTCCGGCGCCGCAGTGAGGGAAGCCAGGACAAGATCGGGATTCAACTCCCCCGCAACCAAGACCTTCATGCGTCAGGCCTGATGGAGCTGGAACTCGGGAACGACCCTGCTGATTGCGCCGCTACCCGAGGGCTGGTCGGGCTGGAGGCCCTCTTCCAGGCATCGGAAGAACCCCAAGAGTTGCCCCACTACAGTTCCCCCGATCGCTGCCCACTCGTCGGGCAGTTCCGCCAAACCCGGCGGATCCACCAGCAAGTCACCGTCCGACAGCAGTTCGCGAGGAATCTGCCGCCCGACGGCCACAACCGTCCCGCCGAGGCCCTTGTCCCGGACTTCCCGCAGCACGTCGAGTTGATATGCTCGCTTCGCTGGTTCTTGGGAAACGAACAGCAAGAGAAGACAGTCATGGCGGAAAGCGCACATCGGCCCGTGCCGGAAACCCAGCCAGGATTCCGCCTGCGTGGATACACGTCCGTCGGTCATCTCCAGCATCTTCAAGGCGGACTCCCGAGCCGTCCCGAACTGCCCCCCGCTTCCCAGCGCAATCATCCGGGCGAACGGCTGCCGGGCAATCGATTCAAGCCGGTCCAGCCAGCCTTCGAACAGATCCAGTCCGACGCCAGCCAGCGTCTCAGCATGCCGAAGATAGGTCTTCTGGGAATCCGCGTAGCCCAAGACCAACCCCGCCAGTGCCAGATTGGTGAAGCTGCTCGTCATGACCAGGCTCTTGTCGCATGTTCTTGGATCGAGAACATCAACGGTGACGCGCTGCTCCAACCCAGTCCCCCACTGCCGTGCCACCTTGCCGCTTTGGTTGCAGGTCACCACAACGTGCTCGATTGAGGGCTCCTGCTCGAGGCAAGACGAAATCAGGGCGGCGCTCTCGGGGCTGTTCCCAGAACGCGCGAACGAGACGAGCATGAGCGGGCGCCGCAGGGGAAGCAACTCTCTGCTGGCGAGCAGCAACTCGCCGCTTCCGAGGGCTTGGACGGTGCGTCCGGTACGTCGCTGGATCGCCGGGGCAATGCACTCGCCGACATAGTGCGAGCTTCCCGATCCGGTCAACACGAGGACATCGTTCCGCCGAACCTGCTCCAGACGCCGACGTGCGAGCGACGCGGAGGACTCGGCAGTGTGCCGCCAAAGCTCGGGTTGCTGGAAGATCTCGGCGAGCGTGTTCCGCCAGCCATGCTTCACTGCGCCATGGCCCAAAGCGCCGAACAGTCGTTTCTGTGCGCTAGACATCACACTCTTGCCCTCGTAGGTCGACAAGATCGGACCCGAGAGGCTCCGATTACAGGCCGAGATTGAAGGCCGAAGTGTACCAATCCGATGGCAGTGATCCGGGCGTACCGCAGATCCGAGAGGCCGGTCATTCTGGCGGCGGTGCTCGTTCGTCGATGCGGACATCTGACGGCATCCCACGCCTTGGGCCCTTGGTCTCGTCGGGCACGGCGGGCGGGGCACGCCGAATTGGCTCCCATTGTTGGCGAGCCGCCCCACAAGAGGGGAGAATCACCCGAGCGGCTCCGTCGCCAGCCGGATCGGGAGTCGATCATGACCGCTCGAACAGCCCGAGGTGCTGCGAGCACCTCGCAGTCGCGCCGGAGAACTTGGTTGACATCCGAGTCGACACGGGCCACCGTGCTAACTTGCGAGACTCGAGGGGAGCCTTAGGCCCGCGGGGGATAACGAATGCCGGTGACGGATTGCGGCTCCGGAATCCAGTTGCTTACGGGCTGATCTCTCGACCATATGCCCTACGAATCACGCGCACTAGTCGTTCATAGCGGAGGACCAACCGCAGTCCTGAACGCTAGCCTTGCCGGAATCATCGAAGCGTGGACCGATGCTCCCGGGAGAGGTTCCTTGTTTGGGGCGCGTTTCGGAGTGGAGGGCCTCATTGCCGGCGACTGGATCGACCTGTCAGGAGCAACCGTTATGGAGGTCCAGACTCTACGCACCGCTCCCGGTTCCGCGATCGGGTCGAGCCGGATGAGACTCAGCGACGCCGCAGCCGAGAGGCTGCTGGTCGAACTTCGTCGAAAGCGCATCGATTGCCTCTTCTACACCGGAGGCAACGGCTCGATGGGAACGGCGTGGATGCTCTCTCACCTAGCCGATCAAGAGTATCCCGACCTACGCGTCATCGGCGTGCCCAAGACCGTCGACAACGATCTGATGGTCACTGATCACTCACCCGGGTTCGGATCGGCAGCGAGATTCTATGCGTTGGCCACTCGCGACATAGGAGATGACAACCGGGCCCTGCGCTCTCCCGTAACGATCGTCGAGACCATCGGACGCAATGCGGGCTGGGTGGCCGGAGCAACAGCTCTGGCCCGGCAGGACGCAGACGATGCCCCCCACCTGATCTATCTCCCGGAACGCCCGCCGACAATCGAGACCATCTGTCAGGATGTGGCGAGTCGAGTCGGACGGCTAGGCCGAGCCGTCGTTGTCGCCTGCGAGGGCCTGCGCGACCCGAAAGGACTTCCATTCGGCGCAGCGCTGGACCAGGCCGGGAGCACCCAGCACGAGCTGGCACAGAATCTCGGACACGTGTTGGCACAGGCGATTTCCACCATGACGGGCATACGATCGCGGTCAGAGAAGCCGGGACTGCTTGGGCGGTCATGCTCGTTTGCGGTTTCGCCCATCGACGCCACGGAGTCCCACCGCTGCGGGACGGCTGCCGTCGAGGCCGCCGTCGCCGGACGCAGTGGAGTGATGGTTGCACTGCGGCGCGTCTCATCTGACCCCTACCTCTGCAAGACGTTCCTAACACCGCTGGCATCCGTTGCAAGCGCGGAGCGACTCGTGCCGGATACGTGGATTGCTCCTTCCGGGTCGGATGTGACCCCAGAGTTCATCGACTACGTGAAGCCACTGGCAAGTCCCATCGAAGAGCGCCTCCGGCTAGGGGCGATCTAACTGACCTCACAGTCCCATCTGGTCTCTTGTCGGTATCTGGGCCGACAGAGTGAGCACGCTGGCGCCCTATCGCCGCAAGCCAAGTTGTACAATCTTCCCCCGAACGGCCCCTTGGAAGGCTGTCGGGGATCGATCATCGGACAGGATCCGGTTGGCCACACGGTCACCCCGTTCCAAGAGCAGCGCAGTAGGCAGTCTGCGACGTTGGATCGCTCGGTCCTACGATCGGCACTCGACCGCCACCCAGAAGGCATCCGGACGTTTCAGGAGGCAACTCTCATGTCCCAATCTCGACGCTCCTTCCTTCGAGCGGGAGCCGCCATTGGCGCGCTCTCATCGGGCTGCTCGCAGCCGCAACCGGGAGTCGGCGAACAAACCGCACCCGCTACCCAGCTGTCCCTAGCCGACTTCCAGCCGAAGAGCATGCTCGTGGTCGAGGAGAACGTGGTCGCGTCGGCGCGCTATCCGGCGATCGACATGCATACCCATGTCTCGTCGGTGTTCAGGCGAACGCCAGGACCGGACGATGTGCTGCAAGGAACCGCTGCTGCGCGACTGGACCAGATCGCCCGGTGGATGGAAGAGCTCAACCTGCGGACACTGGTCAACCTGACCGGCGGGTCCGGGGAGGAGCTGCAGCAGACCGTCTCCGAGATGGTCCAGCAACACCCGGGCCGACTGATCACCTGCACGGTGCCGACCTATTCCCAGATCAACGAGCCAGGTTACCCAGACTGGCAGGCCGAAGAGCTGGCACGAGCCAAGGAGCAGGGGGCCGTGGGGCTGAAGATCTTGAAGACGCTCGGTCTATACCTGCGCGAAGGAGGCCTTCAAGAGTCCGCGCGGGAAGCGCGTCAGAAGGGCCCACTGGTCAAGATCGACGACCCACGTTTCGACCCGATGTGGGACGCCGCCGGCCAGCTCGGGTTCCCCGTCTTCATCCACGTCGCCGACCCGGATGCATTCTTCATTCCGACCGATCGATACAACGAACGCTGGGAGGAGCTGGGCAATCACCCTGACTGGTCGTTCTACGGTCAGGACTTCCCGCCAAAGGAGGAATTGCTCGCCGCCCGCAACCGGGTCATCGAGCGGCACTCCAACACCACATTCGTTGGTCTCCACGTGGCAAATCGTCCGGAGAACCTTGACGAGGTCTCTTCGTGGCTGGACACGTACCCCAACCTGCACGTGGAAATCGGAGCCCGACTCGGCGAACTCGGCCGCCAGCCGCGACGAGCGCGGAAGTTCTTTGAGGAGTACGCGGATCGCGTCATGTTTGGGACCGACGCATCTCCGAACGGATCATCCGTACCGCAGCAAGACTTGGCACCGGAAATGTTCCGCTGCTACTTCCGATTCCTGGAGACCCTAGACGAGTACTTCGACTACTCGCCCGCACCCACTCCCCCGCAAGGCCGATGGAAGATCTATGGCATCGGCCTACCCGACGAGATCCTCAAGAAGGTTTATCACGACAATGCTGCGCAGATTCTTGGACTGCCGTCGGTTTAGTCGTCCCCCAGTCTCGTCGCGCAGCGATCCAACGATGTGGCGATCGGCGCGCTCGGGACCAACACGAACGGCGCCGTCTGCCTAGCGATTCGCAGCACCCCGGATTGGTGGTCGGTTTGGCCTGTCGCAAGTTCTTGGCCCTCTCGGAGAGTGCTCGGAATCGTTCACGATCAGGATTCGGAACAGATCAGGTGCCTGTTTCCCCTCGCAGCTTGAGTCTTGGTAGACTTGCGCACGCGCTCGGATACTGTCGCGACTCGGGACATGGCAGCCGACCGGCGTTGTAACCAATGGCCATGACGCGGTTGTACGCACCCCTGATTGCCGCCACGGGAGCCATCCTCGTGGTCCTTGGATGCGGCATATCCGGTCCGCCTGTTGGCACCGACTCGGAAGGGTCGACTTCGACCGAACCCGTACAGGTTTCGCGCCAGCACTTCGCGGGAGCCTGGTCCCTTGTTCGCATAAAGCGACTCGACGGCGACGGCAATCCGCTTGCTCCGCCGATCTCCGACCGACTCGGCTACCTCATCTACGACGTTAGCGGGCACATGGGAGTGACGATCATGAGCCCGGATCGACAACCGTACTCAGAAGGCGGGCCCACACCGGACGAAGCGCTTGCCTTGATCGGCACTTACACCTCGTACTTCGGCCCGTTCAGCATCAACGCAGACGAAGGATATGTGACCCACCATCTCGTGGGAAGCCTTGACCCGCGCGGAGCCGGTTCGGACTACCAGCGCTTCTACACGTTCAGCGAGAACACGTTGACCCTCCAGACTCCGCCCCGGGAAGACGGCTCAAAGGTATCCCTGACATGGGAAAGGCTTCCGGACTTGCCCGAGTCGGAACTGACAGAGACCCACAAGAGGCTCTTCGGGGTGTATCGAATCGAATCGGTTACTCGCCGGACTGCGGAAGGCGAGCCCGTACCGATCAACCAGTACGACAAGGCTTACATCATTTACGCGCCCTCCGGCCACATGTCGGTGCATCTGATGCGCCCAGGCAGGACCCGATATGCCGGAGACCGGCCCACGCCCCAGGAAGCTCTGATGGCGACCCGTACCTACGCCAGTTACTTCGGCCCATTCTCAGTCCATCGGGACCAAGGGTTTGTCGTCCATCATCGAATCGGCAGCGAGAATCCCGCAGGCACGGGAATAGACGCTCAGCGTTTCTACGAGCTCAGCGACACGCACCTCACGTTGAGGCCTCCCGTGCAGACCGACAGCGAGGGACGAGAGGTGCAGACCGCTCTACGGTGGGCCCGAATCAAGGGTTAGCCGTTCTGTTGGAGAGGCTGGGGATCCTAGACGGCGAGACGATGCAGGCCACGATCAGAGGATCGCTTGCATCTGCCCACCCGCGTCGCCTCCTCAGATTCCGCGCATTGCCATGGCAGTCGGGCATGCCGCCTGCGGCCGCTCCGAGCCTGCTGGTGAGGGCTCTGGTACCTGTACTGGCGGTGCTACTGACAGCCCTTTCATGCCGGTGGCAAGAGGAAGTGGTGCTCTCCGGGTTCGTTCAAGACCCGAGCGGATCCCGCATTCCGCACGCATCTGTGCTCGTTGCTGATTCGGAGCGGGCGGCGTTTGAAGTCACGACAGCCGGTGCAGACGGATCGTTCCAAGTCCGGGGTCTTGTTCCGTCGGCGTCGTGCGAAATCGAAGTTCGTGGGCCCCCCGGCTTCGCGCCGCATGTCCAGGGTCTCGACCTCACTGACGACCATCAAGTGGAAGTCACACTGAGAATCCAACCCATCGTGGAGGCTATCGTGGTCTCGGGGCCACCACCGCAAGAGGAACCCGGTCCTTCGAGCCGGCCGCGCACGAGGATCCGGGTCGGCGGGAATATTCAGAGGGCGAGGCTCGTTCACCACGTGCCACCGGTCTACCCACCCGACGCAGAGCGCGAACGCGTTGGCGGCACCGTCCTGTTGGAGGGTGTCATCGGGACACACGGTCGTCTCGCCGGCCTGTCCACGCTCAATTCGATCATTGACGAACGGCTGGTAGCCGCAGCAATGGATGCCGTGCTGCAGTGGCGGTACGATCCGACACAACTTAACGGTCGGCCCGTTGAGACCGACGTGACCATTAGCGTGGCGTTCGAGTTTCCTTGAGACCTGCAAGCTCGCCGCGACACGATACCGTAAGGATCGGCACCCTCAGGATCGGCGTCTTTCTCGACCGTGAGTTGACCATTAGATTACGCGCCTAGCTACCAGAGTTGATCGGCCATAGTCGGTTTCAAGAGGCGTTCGCTGCTGGTGGCGAACTGCAACCGCCGGTCGTGATACTGGGCGGATCGGCTGGGTGCCCGCAATGACGATAGCTCCCCTAGTGCAAGCCAGCGAACGACCGTCCAACCAAACTCCGCAATCAATTCCTAGGTCGCTAGGCAGGGCCCCTCCTTTGCGGTCCCAGACGGAACTCTAGGACTGCAGCGTGTTGCTCGGTGTCGCCAGTCGTGGTGAGCAACCCGGACAAGATACGGGAGACAATAGCCCAGCCCGCCGCCTTCCTGATGGGACGCGAGCCGCTCGGCGGACCACAGCCTCGCAGTACAGATCTACCCGGCCAGATCCTTGCTGGCAGCGAGGGGCTTACGCGTCGTTGCGAGTGGGTGCATTGAAGCGCCGCGATGCATGCAGCGCGGTCGCGCCGGCGGGAACTGGCCATCATTGCGTCCCGAATCCGTTGGATAGGATTCGGGGACTCTATGCCGGCAACTGCCGGTTTCGGATCCTGTCGTGGAATCCGATCTCTCGCCGGAGAGCCACGGATCCGCTGCGGAGTGGTTCAGGGGCTCGAAACGGGAGGCGTATTTGACGCCGACAGCGCAACCGCGTCCGCCAGCGGCTGTCCGTGCCTAAGCGTCGATCCCTCTGGCATCGGCATGGTTCGGCCGGACAGTTCGCGGGTATCGGTTCTGCTCAACCGCCGTTCCGGGCGTCCGGCACTCATCATCCACTCCAAGCGAGGAGAGAGTGTTGCCGCGACATGGCCTTGCCGAGACGGGCCGACGGCAAGGATCTGGCTGTCTTCGCCAATTCCGATGACCGGGAGAGGAAGGACTTGACTCGGCTATGCTCGTCTGGCGGTACGGGTCGCAGACTAGAGAATCATGGGCAGGTTGTTCCCAGCACTCAATCCTGAAGAGATCAAGAACCCCGGCGAGCGCGCAGTGGCCCGTGTGCTGATCGAGAGGCTGCCGCGTCGCGTCGAGATCTATCACAGCTTCAACTGGCTCGCCAGGGATCGTCGCGGCACGATCCATGAGGGCGAGTGCGATTTCTTGCTGCTCGACCGTGAGAGAGGCGTGCTCTTCGTGGAGGTCAAGGGCGGATCGCTGGTATTTGACGGCCAGCAATGGGTCCGCGACGTCCGAGGCGAACTCCGGATCCTGAACAAGGATCCATTCGCCCAAGCAACGCAGTCCATGCACCAGATCATCAATCTGGTAAAGCGACGATTCAGGCGTTCCGGCGGTGACTTGCCGTTCACTTACGGCGCGGCGGTGGCGTTTCCAGACTGCCGGGTCTCAGGGAGGCTGCCGCCGAGCATCCAGCCCGAGCTAGTACTTGACGCCCAGAGGCTGCGAGTCTGCGATATCTCAGTGAGGCGGGTCTTCAGGAGTTTCCAGCGGACGCACCACCGCGCTCTCCTTGACGGGGAAGTCGAGTCCGTTCGGGAAGCGCTGTACCCCAGATACGAGCTCGTCCCCGTTGTATGGCGCAAGATCGAAGATCAGGAGGCACGGCTCCGCCGACTGACCGAGCAGCAGCATCGGCTCCTCGACTTTCTGGCCAACCAGCCTAAGGCGGCGATCCGAGGCGTGGCCGGGTCCGGCAAGACGATGCTGGCTCTGGCAAAGGCTCAGCGGGAAGCCAGGGCGGGACGCCGCACCTTGCTGCTGTGCTACAACCGACCGCTGCAAGACTGGCTCAAGGCCGCCGTGCCCGAGTCGTTCGCCGACGATCTCGTCGTCCTGAACTATCACAGCCTAGTCAACCGCCTCTGCCGGATGGCCGACGTGCCGCTGTGGGAGCGGGGGGATCCGTCCGACCAAGACTTCTGGGACGTCCAAGCCGCGGAGGCACTGCTCGAGGCATGCGTCTTGCTGGGCCCGGAGCACAGATTCGACACGGTGGTGGTCGATGAGGGGCAGGACTTTCACGAGCTCTGGTGGACGAGCCTCGAGGCGGTCTTCCGGTGTCCCCTCAGCGACGCCTGCTACTACGTCTTCTACGACCCGAAGCAGAACCTGTACGTGGACGATCCTGCACTGCCAGAAGAATTCGGCAAACCGTACGAGCTGTCCGTCAACTGCAGGAATACTGTACGCATCGCCGCGCATTGCGCCTCGCTCGCAGGATACGAGAACCGCGTCTTGGACGACGCGCCGCTCGGAGACGAGCCCTCGGTGGTTCGGGTCAGGACGATCAATGATGCGTTTCGGGAGGCCGGACGGCAAGTGCGACAACTCTGCCAGCATGCTCAGGGTGGGCTGGCGAGATCTCAGGTCGCAGTCCTAGTCCCCTCGGTGAGCGCCGCAAGACTGCCGGCCCGCTTCGGCACCGTTCCGCTAACACAAGACCTTAGGGAGTGGAACGAGGGAAAGGGAGTGCTAATAACGTCTTGGAGGCGGTTCAAGGGGTTGGAGGCGGACGCCGTGGTGACCATCGAGGCGCCGGCCGGTAACGACAACGGCGCCAAAGCAAGTGCGAACCGCTATGTCGCGAGGTCTCGTGCCAAGCACCTGCTGACAGTAGTCGAGGTGCGTAATGCCTGAGTCTTGCCAGTACGCACCTGAGCAGGGTCGGGTGGCAGTTGCCCGGCAGAGGCCAGACCTCGGAACGTCGCCGTCAGCAGTTCCGCCGATGGATTCCGGACACCGGGGCGTTGGAGTGCGTTGAACACGAGGCGAGAGATTAGATTGCACGGGAACAGCAATCCAACTACCGTCCGAGTCGGCACTTGGAACACCGCTTGGGCGGGACCTTCGGGCCCTAGGGGAGGCCTCATCCAAGCTGCTCTTGCCTCACCCGGCTGCGACGTCCTTTGCGTAACGGAAGGGTATCCGGCAATACTCCCGGGTCAGGAGAATGTGCTCAAGGCCTCCCAGAATTGGGACTATCGGGCCGTTGGTGATCGTAGGAAGATAACGCTCTGGAGCAAGCGGTGCTGGACCAGTGTCGATCGCATCGGCTCGGAGAGCCTTCCGGGTGCTGGGCGTTCCGGACGCCTGCTGTAGAGTGGACAAGTGGCCGCCTCAGCGCACTTCAAGCTCTCAGTTTGCAACGAGTTGTACACCGACACGGGATTCGCCGAGACCTGCCGCTCGATTAAGCGCGCCGGCTGGGACGGCATCGAAATCGCGCCGTTCACGTTGATGCAGGACGCCACACGGCTCCCACGAGGGCGCCGCCGAGAAGTCCGGGACATCATCGTCTCGGAAGGCCTATCGTTCGTCGGATTACACTGGCTCACTGTCGGGCCGGAGGGTCTACACGTGACGACTCCCGACGCCGCCGTTCGAGCCCGGAGCTGGGATTATGTGCGCGGCCTCGTGGAACTCTGCGCAGACCTGAGGCCGAACGGAGCACGCGGGGGAGTGATGGTATTTGGCTCCCCGATGCAGCGCCGGACAACCGGCGGGCTGACGCGGGAAGCGGCCGAGGCGAACTATATCGACGGAGTGCGATCGATTGTCGATGAACTGGAGGCCGCAGGCGTCACGTTGTGCGTCGAAGCACTGCCCACGGACCAGTGCGACGTCATCATTTCGCTCGACCGCGCGGCAGAAATCGTGGACGAGATTGGCAGCCCGATGGTGCAGACGATGTTTGACTCCCACAACGCCATTGAGGAAACTGAACCCCACGCGGTGCTCGTCGCCCGCCACTGGCCGAAAATCCGGCATATCCACGTCAATGAGCTCGACGGCAGCTACCCGCGGCCTTCGGGAGGATACGACTTCCAGCCAGTGCTGAGGGAAGCTGCACAGCGAGGGTATCAGGGCTGGGTGTCAATGGAGGTCTTTGACTTCTCGCCCGGGGCGGAGAAGATCGTGAACGAGTCAATCGCGTACCTTCGGGACGAGATCCAACGGCTATGAGATCGTTCCGCTCGCCTTGCTCACAAAGGGCCACGTCGGAAGCGGTCGGCGACCATCGAGCATCGCACGGGCCGAGTGGACCTGCAGCCCGGGACTGATCATCCAGTGCGCACGAGCCCATTCCTATGAGGTGAGGGACGAGCGGGCAGGCGTCCGAGTCGAACGGCGGATCCTGTCGCTCGTGGATCCCGCCAGCTTCGAGACCCCCAAGCCCGCGCTCTGCGCCAGGCACAGGAATCGGGCATTCCCCCCGAGGCCCGGCGGCCTAGCTAGATCCGCAGCCCTATCTCCGCAGCACGCTCGAACGATCACGCAGGTGCAGCCACAGCAAGACTAGGCCTTGCTGTCGTCTGCCTGTACAACTCGATTCCTTGGTCTCGAATGTGTTCCTGCAGCGTCCGGCTAGCGATCAATGCGTACAGCACCAGATCGACCGCCTGCGCCATCGGTATCTCGTCTATGGCCGCGGCGAGCCGAAGCTGATCCTTCAGCGTGAGCTGATCACCGAACAGTGCAATGTCCACATCGGACGTCACGGAGTAGGTGCCGGCTGCCCTAGATCCGAACAGCACGGCCCGTTCCACGCGGTCGTTGGCTGCGATCTCGGCGATGATCGCGTCGCGGTGCCTTTCCTTGAGGCCATCCGTCATGGCGTTCGTCTGGCCTCCAGAGTTCGGTAGAGCCGCAGGAGGACGGGGAAAAACTGCCGCTTAATCAGCGTCTCTGCCTCCAGAGCCATCTCGCTCACGTATGCCTGGCTCAACAAGTTGCGCGTTTCCAAGCCATGGGGCAGGGTCTCGCAGTCGCTCTCATCGATGTAATCAACCTCGAAGCTCTTCCGAATGACGGCCCTCGGCACCTTCACGTCATGCCCGTCGTAGTAGAGAAGATCGTTGAGGACCTTCCAAGAGAGTTCGAAACAGAATTCGAAGGTCTTGATCAGACCGGCGCGCTCCAAATCGTCGTAACGCCCGCGCTCACAGGCCGGAGTGAGTTGGGCGAGGGCCCTTCCGAAGCTGTCGAATCTCTGCAGCCAGCGCTGTTCCCCGCTACCGCTCACGGTCCCCCGCCTCCTGAGCGGAACGACCTGAGATTGAAGGCAGTGAGCAGGGTCCTCAGAGTCACAGTCCAGCTAGTGGTCCAGATCAGCAGTGGAGTGGCAACGCGCATTCCTACCCCTGTAGATAGGATTGGCGTTCTGGAATAGCTGAACCGCCGACAGTTCATGATTCCGCGGATCACCTAGTGCACTCCGTCTGCATCGGTTACCAGGATTCCTTCGCTCAGCCACGTATACGCGGATTTCTGGGCACTATAGTTGATCGCGATCCCGGAAGCATACAGATGGGTTCGGCCATGAGTGTCGCTGATAGGAATCAATCGGCCCTAAGACACCAGCAGGTACCATCAAACACTCACAAACCCCAACTCTCGAGAGTGTACCCGTCCGAATGGACACGACTCTCTATACCCCCTGATACTAAGGTAGCCCCGATCGTCTCTTGACTGAACACGGACACTCCTCGCCCAGAGGATCGCAGGAGCACACTCTGCCGTGCCGGTTTCCCACGGTTCCGCCCCGGTGCGATCGGTTGGACAATCCAGCTTGTCGGGGCCCAATCTAGAATACGGCGAATGTGAACACCGTGTCCCGACCGTCCGGAGTCAGGCAATACTCTCCCGGTGCCAGACTGGCGTTTATCCGGATCCTCACAACCCTTGCCTCGATCCCTTCCAGCTGCAGGAAGTACGGCTCTGCGACGACCTTCTTCTTCTTGCGAAACAGGATCTCCCTGCGGCCTTTGACGACCTCGAAGCCATACAGCTTGAGGTCGCGCGGATCGATCTCCGCAGAGTCGAATAGGAACTCAGGGGCGGCCAAGGGGGTCTTCGCGTTAGCGGCGCCTCCGGCAACCCAGTAGCGCAGTTCGTTCTTCTTCACCTCCTCGGAGGCTTCGCCTTGTTCCAGCTCCACCAGCCGACTCCCATGAATCAGGTATGGGATGTCGGGCTTGGGCGGGTTGGGCACACCGAGTTTGTTCAAGTCTTGGGCGGCTAAGGCCCAAGGCAGCAGCCAAACAGCAGTCAAGATACGGAATCGCATGCCGCTGCTAGATTAACGGACTCCTACGTCTTGGGCAAGCTGCGGCCCGAATGCGTCAGGAGGTTGGCTGACTTGGCCTCCGCGAGGGCACCTACATTGGGGGTGAGGCACAGGAGGGCCGGGCCGGAGTAGTAGACAGTGCGAGAATGTGCCCGCACTCGCTGGGCTTCTTCCCCACGGGTCGTCACGGCAAGCAGAATGCAATCGGACGCCCGCCTCAACGAGTTCCACAGAAACCCTCCTGACGCGATCATTGTCGGGTCAGGCGCCACCGGCGGCTGGGCAGCCAAGGAGCTGGCAGAGGCCGGATTGCGCGTGGTGGTCCTCGATGCCGGGCCTCTGACCACGCCCGACCAGTTCGGCGAGCACGTCCCGCCGTATGAGCTCAAGTACCGGGACAACAGGCCCAATGGCGTTGCGTCGCCCGAGATTGCGCGCAGCAGGCTGATGCAGGCCAAGCAGGGAGCATGTTCGGAGGTCAACTACCGTTGGTTCGCGAACGATGTTGAGAATCCCTTCACGACGCCGCCGACCAAACCGTTCGTGTGGGTGCGGGTGCGGGCCGTGGGCGGACGCTCGCTGGTCTGGGGCCGCCAGAGCTACCGCCTCAGCGATCTGGACTTCAAGGCGGCCAGCCGTGACGGGATTGGCGTCGACTGGCCGGTCAATCACGCCGAAATGGCCCCGTACTACGCCAAGGTGGAGCGCTTCATCGGAATCAGCGGACGGGCCGAGGGCCTGTCGCACTTCCCGGACGGCGAGTTCCTGCCCCCAATGGAGTTCAACTGTGGTGAGCGAGTCCTCAAGGAGTCCGTCGAGCGCTCATTCGGAAGGCGGGTCACGATCGGCCGGTCAGCGGTTCTGACATCGCCGCTGCATGGCCGGGCCGCTTGTCACTACTGCGGCCCGTGCAATCGCGGGTGCGCGACCTACTCCTACTTCTCAAGCCCGTTCACCACGCTTGCCGCGGCCAGCCAGACGGGGCTCCTGACGGTCGTCCCGGACGCCGTCGTGTCCCATGTGACCACCGATAGGGCTACCGGCCTCGCATCCGGCGTAGCGTACCTCGACCGTCTGACGCGCAGACCCCGGGAGATCAAATCCAAGGTGGTCGTGCTGTGTGCTTCCACCCTGGAGTCGACGCGCATCCTGCTCAATTCCGCCCCCTGGGGTTTGGGTAACTCCAGCGGCATGCTCGGGCGCTACTTGATGGATCACATGTACGGCGCTACCGTCAGCGGCCGTCTGCCCAAACTGGGAAGGGCCCGCCCTTGGCACGGTCCACCGAGGCGCCCCAATGGAATCTTCATCCCTCGCTTCCGGAACGTCGATCGCTCTCACACGAATGGCGTGTTCCGCGGCTTCAGCTACCAAGGTGGCGCGAGCCCCCGCTTCGCCACCGCGGCACCGGGCTTCGGGAGGAGCTTCAAGCGCGCCGTGCACAAGGATGCCTTCTGGCAGGTGGGTGTTCACGCGTTCAGCGAGTGCCTGCCGACCTTTGAAAACTATGTCGAGCTAGACCCCAGTGTGGTCGACGCGTGGGGAATCCCGGTCCTCCGCATTCACATGCGATGGAGCGACAACGAACTCGCCCTGTTCGCCGACAGCGTCGAAGAGGGCGCTGCAATGCTCGAAGCAGCTGGCGCAGTGGACATTCGAACGGCGGACACTCCGAAAGTCCCGGGCGACGGAATCCACGAAGTCGGCACTGCAAGAATGGGGGCCGATCCCAAGAGCTCCGTCCTGAACGCCCATTGCCAGGCCCACGACGTCAAGAACCTGTTCGTCACCGACGGCGCAGCGTTTCCGAGCCTCGGGTCCGTCAACCCGACGCTGACCATGATGGCGAACACCGTTCGGGCCTGCGAGCACATCGTGCAAGCGGCACACAGGCTGGAGATCTGATCCGCCGACGCCGCCTAGGCCTCGGCGGGCCGGCGAAGCGTGGGGAGCGCCCCTACCCTACCCCTTCGTGAAGATTGAACCTGTCAGCGTTCCCGTGCTGTCCGCGAAACCCTCCGCCTCGATGCCGAGGCTGCGGAGGATGCTGAGGTACATGTTCGACATCCTCGTCTCGCCGTTGCGCCAGTATGCCCCGTGGCGCAGTCCCATGCCGACACCGCCCGCCACCATGGTGGGCAGGTTGCGAGGCGTGTGCGTCGTGCTCGCACCGCTGCCGTAGAGCACGATGGTGTTGTCCAGCAGCGTACCCTGCCGGTCGCGGTAGCCCTCCAAGCGGCCAAAGAAGTGCGCAAGCTGCTCGCTCAGGAACAGGTCGTAGCGCGCGAAGTCCAGTTGGCCCTGCTTGTCCGTGGCGTGCGAGAGCTTGTGGTGGGTGGCCGACAAGCCAAGCTTCAGCGGGAACGTGTCGCTGATGCCCATGCCGTCCTCGCGGTTCAGCATGAACGCTACGGACCGGGTGATGTCTGCATCAAACGCCAAGGCGATCAGGTCGAACATCGTTCGGTAGTATTCCGCCGGATCGCCCTCCGACGTCGCGTCGAGGTTGAGATGCGAATGATCCTGCTGCTTGAGCGGCACGTCGATCCAGCGCTCGGAGGCGATCATCCTCGATTCGACCTCATTGAGGGAGGTCAGGTACTCGTCCATCCGCTGGCGGTCGGACCTGCCTAGCATTTGGTCCAAGGAGCGGGCGCTATCGGCAACAGCGTCGACGAGCTTGATGCGGCGCCTGAGGCGCGACCGCTCGGAGCCCATCTCCTCGCGATCGCCTCGGAAGAGCCTGTTGAAGACTCGGCGAGGATTGTTCTCGGCGGGGATCGGGCGTCCCTCCAAGTTGTAGGAGATCGTCCCGGTGCGCGACAGAAAGCCGGTTCCGGCATCGATCGAGAGCACCAAGGACGGCTGCCGGCAGAACTGCTTCGTGTGTCGGGCGACGGTCTGGTCCAGCGCGACGGAATTGTACGTGCCGGGCTTGGGATTGTGCAGCGGCGCTCCGGTCAGCCACATGTCCGAGCATGTGTGGGGGTCTGCCTTGGGGCCGCTGGGGTGGAACAGGCCGCCCATGAAGCTGAGCTTTTCCCGGAACGGCTGCAGCGGTTCCGTTGACTTCCCGAAGACGAATTCGCCCTCTTCTTCGACAGTCGGAAACCAGCTCCACTCATCGATGGCGTTCTGCGGTCTGGGGAGGGACATCCCATTGGCCGTGTACAGCGCACAGAACCTTCGTGGGATGGCGTCGCTCACCTCCGCGCCCATAGCGTCCAAGACCGGCAACGCCAAAGAAACCCCGCCGATCCCTTGCAGGAACGCTCGCCTGTCAATCCTCAACAATCTCCGCATCGATTCCATCCCTCAAGCGGCAACGGCAACCGCCTTACTTCTCCAAGAACATTTTGCTGCCCGCGACGTATCGCAGCATGTCCTGCATGCGGTAGTCTTCCGCCTTGAGCCTGAGACCGTCTGTTTTCAAGTAGTTTATCTCATTGAAGGTGAGATCGCGACCGACGGCGTAGGTCGCCAAGTGCTTCAGGACGCTGAAGGCGACCTGGTCGACTCGGTCCTCGCTGAGATAGCGCCGCAGTCCCTCGATACCGTCCACGCTTGATCCGTCGGGGAGCGTCGAAGTCGCGTCCACCGGCTCCCGCTTGAACCGTCCGGACGCGTCGAACTGCTCGAGCGCGACCCCCCAAGGGTCGATCTTGAGGTGGCATTGGACGCAGCCCGGCATGCTGCGGTGCTGTTCGAGGCGCTCCCGCAGCGGCAGGCCTTCCGTGCTCTCGTCGAGGTCGGGCACGTTGGGCGGCGGGTCGTCTGGAGGCTCGGCCACGATCTTGCGGGCCAGCCAAGCGCCGCGCTTGACCGGATTGGACTCGCGCCCGTCGGACAGGCCAGCCATGATGGCCGCCTGCGACAGTAGTCCCCCGAGCTCCCGTCGAGCGTGGGTGACAGGCACAAACCCGAAGCCCGAATCAGGGCTCTCGTTCAGGCCATAGTAGCTGGCGACGACCTCGTTCGCGACGAGGAAGTCTGAGCGGATTAGGTTTCGAACGGGCAGGTTCTCCCGCATCAGGTGACCCACGAAATGGACCGGCTCGCTCCGCAGCTGGGTGCGCACGTGGGTGGTCAAGTCCGGGAACCGCTCCCTGTCCGGCTCCAGTACGTCGAAGCGGTCCAGACTGAGCCATTGCGCCGCGAACTCGTCGAGAAACCGCCCAAAACGGGAATCGCGGGCCATGCGCCGGACTTGCGCATCGAGCCGCTCGCGGAGCAGGCCGGAGGAGGCCAGATCCAACAACTGCCGGTCAGGCGGACCGTTCCACAAGAAGTACGACAGCTTCGACGCCAGTTCGAATCCGTCCAGCGGCTCAGCATCGGGCGTCTCGCTGCGTTCGGCGAGAAACAGGAACTGCGGCGACGTCAGCGCCACCTGCAGCGCGTCCTTGATGCTCCCGCGGAATCCGGCGCCGGACCGGAGCGAACCGCGGAACACAGCCATCAGGGCGGTCACCTCACCGTCCGATGCCGGCCGACGGTAGGCGCGCGTGGCGAAGGACGCCAAGATTTGACTCGCGTACGCCTGCGTATTGGACTTGCGGTCAGATTCGGCAAAGATCGCCGTGTGCGTCTTCGGCGGCCACACTTCGTAGTACGGCCCCTCGAACTGGACCGACTGGACCAGCAGACGCGGCATGTCGCGGCCGTCGGTGTATTCGCTGCGTACGCCAATCTCACGGATCCCGGCCAGGTAATTGACGTTGTCCTTCTCGACGTCGGGGCTCGGGAAATCCCGGATCGCACCCTCGAACACGAATCGCGAGGGTGTCGGGCTAGAGACCGCAAACGGGGGCCCCACTGGAGCAAGCGTGCTGCCGCAGTCGCGGCGCAAGCCGAGGTGGACGCCAAGCAGTGGCGAGCGCCGTTCGAACGCACGGAAAGCTGCCGCCGTCGGGTCGTCAGTAGCCAGCGGAGTCAGGACCAGCTTCTCCAACGCCCGGACACCGGCGTAGTCCGCGCTCAGGCGCAGGGGCCCTTGTGACAGCCTGACGGCAAGGAATGCAGGCTGCAGCAACAGTCCCGAGAATTCCCGGGTGCCGAGCCGCACCGTAAGTGAGCGGGGCTGGTCTGGCGGCGGCACGGCAAATTCCCGACCGTTCTCCAGCAGTGCTTGGAGCTCGGCCTCGGAGATGGCACGGCGATATACGCGAGCATCAGCCACCGACCCGACCAAGGGCAGCGCGTCCGCCACCCTCCCCAGCTGGAGCGAAATCTCGGGGTTGTCCAACCCGTCTGGACCGATCTCGCCCTTCGCAACCGCATACCCATTCACGTAGAGCGTGGACTGCCCTTCCCTGCGGACAATCGCCGCTACATGTTGCCAAGCCTTGGCCCGGACGACGCCTTGAGGGGACACGATCCTACCGTTGCTCTCGCGGTCCGGCCCGGTGGTCTCAAGCCGCAGCGTCCCTCTGTTGTCAGCTAGATCCAAGAACCACCCGTGCGTGTACTCGCGTGCTCCGCGCGATACAAGGCCGGCCGCCCGGCGCTGCCTGGGAAAGATCCAAGCCGCCACCGTGAAGTCCCCCTCGCCGACGTCGGGGATGTCGTCGGCATCGATCACCGCAGCCGCTTCGTCGCCCGCCAACCTGACCGCTGTGCTTATCGGCGAGCCGACCAAGGTGGCCCCGCCTCGCAGCAGTCCTGGAGGTGCGCTCGCGGCTGGCCACGGCCCGGCCAGTCCATCCCGCAGACGCGTCGCGTCAGGTGCGGGCATGGTGCGCTGCGCTCCCGCCTCATAGGCGTCCACTTGGAAGATCCCAGCCTGAGGGATGTGCAGGATGGACTCGGAAGTTGGAGAAGGCAGTGCGAGTGCGTTCGGGGCGAGGGGGTCCCTTGAGCGGATTCCGGGATCCAGCAGCAGTCCGTCCGGGTACTTCGCGGCCGTCACGGTAACCCGAAAGCGACCGTGGTCGGGCAACTGGCGCACGGAGACCTTGAAGTTCGACTTTGGACCGTACGTCCCGTCGAGCCCGAAGAGCGCATCATTGGGGATCGCGGGCCGCAGCAGAAGGCCCTCGGCGACCAAGTCGAATGGGTTCCCCTTGGGATAGCCCTTGCTGCCGCGCATGCCCGCGAAGATGGCGTGGTAGATGCTGTCGAAGTCGCGCCAGCCGCGCACCGTGGCATTGCCTTTGTAGCCCTCGATGAAACGGAACTTGGTGCGCACCGGGTCCGGGCGGAACGCGAAGGGCTTCTTCAGGGCCGGTTCGGTAACCACGTAGTCAGCGTTCTCCAGAAGCTGGCTGTTGGCCCCGAGGATGAGCCGCTCGTCAAGCGGGTCAGGATTGATGGACTTGCCCAAGTCCACGCGGAAGGACTGGACCGCGGGTCGCTCGTCAGGGTTGACAATGGCCCTTCCGAGCGCCTCTCCCGCAATGTCCAGGTACGCCTCCATCTGCAGCGGCGACAGGTCCAAGGTCGCCGCGTTATTCACGAATCCGTCCTTGGAGACCGCATCCGGAGGCAGCGTGTCAGTCAGGTCTCCCTCAAGATGGAGCAGCTCTCGCAGCGAGTTCCTGTACTGAGGGACGGTCAGCCGCCGCACAACGCCGTTCTTGAGGTCTGGCCTGGACCGAGCAACGTCGAGCGCACGACCGATCCACTCAGCCATGCGGCCTCTCTCCTCAGGCGAGGGCTGGGCCGCCCCCTCGGGAGGCATAGAACCATCGCTGATGCGCGACCGGACGACCTCCCACAGCCGCAGGTGATGCTCCTCCAGCCGCCCGTTGAGTCCGTCGATTCGGACACCGGACATTGCTGTGTCCGCGCTGTGGCACGGAAGGCAGTGCTTGGCCAAGAACGGCCGGGCCTGCTCTTCGAATGACACCTCTAGCGAAGAGTCACTCCCAACCGCCGGGCCAGCGGGCGCCGAGAGGCCCTTCCAAGCCAGCCCGGCTACCAGCAGTGGCGCCAAGACCCAGACCGTGATGAGACCGCCCCGCCGCACTCGGATTCGCATCGCGCCTAGCTTGGGCGCCCGTCCGGGATCGGCGGGTTCCCAATCCACATGCTAACCCGCCGCTGGCCGCACGTGGCGGCGGTCCATAATGGAAGTGGCGCTGCGAGCGGGAGTCGGACTTCGGCCGCACGCGGTGATTCTCGGCGCAGGAGTAATGATCCAGAAGGTGCCCGGCAGCCCGGAACGGCGGCGATTCCTGCTTCAGCAGTGCGATGCCAGCGGGCATCCCCGGAACCCACTGCCAGTGGCGATGCTGGTGTTGCTGGCCTTGGCAGGCGTCGCGGCCCTAGCTGCAGCCGAGGTGAACTCCAATCGACTCGAAGCTGCCACCGGCGAGCCCTCCAATTGGCTGACGTACTACGGGTCGTACGACGCATGGCGCTACACCACGCTGGACCAGATCAACCGCGCCAACATCAGCGAGCTGCGGCCCGTGTGGGCCTTTGAGACCGGCATTCCGGACGGCGGGCTGCAGGCCGCCCCGCTCGTGGTGGACGGCGTGATGTACGTGTCGTCGGCCTGGAACCACGTGTTCGCCCTCGATGCCGCCACCGGTGAAATGCTGTGGCGCTACGACTACCCCGAACCGGAGGCGATCCCCGGGACTTACGGAACCTGGAACCGGGGCGTCGCCGTGGCCTACGGCCTGGTTTACATGGGAACTCTGGATAACCATGTCGTGGCGCTGGATCGAGAGACCGGCGAAGAGGTCTGGCGGGTCGAGGTAGAGAATGCGGCCCAGTGCGGCTGCAACATAACTGCAGCGCCCCTCGTGGTCAAAGATCTGGTCATCACGGGCGTGACCGGCGGAGACTCGGCGCACCGAGGCTACCTTAACGCGTACGACGCAATGACCGGGCGCCACAGGTGGCGATTCTGGACCATCCCGGCACCGGGAGAGCCGGGTCACGACAGTTGGGAGGGCGACTCCTGGCGGTATGGGGGCGGCTCGACCTGGATCACGGGCACGTACGACGCTGAACTGGACCTGCTCTATTGGGCGGTCGGCAACCCTGCGGCGGACTTCTACGGTGAGGACCGCGAGGGGGACAACCTCTACACGGACTCAATTGTCGCTCTCGATCCCGACACGGGACATCTTCAGTGGCACTACCAGCAGATTCCGCACGACGTCTGGGACTACGACTCGGCATACGAGATCGTGCTGCTTGACCTGGAGGTGGACGGGGAGGTCCGCAAGACGCTGCTCAACCCGTCCAAGTCGGGGTATGTGTGGCTGCTGGACCGCGGGAGCGGCGAGTTCCTTGGCGCTTGGCCGCTGGTCGAGAACTCGAACTGGATCGACGGGATAGGGCCTTCAGGCGAGCTTCTCGGGCGCAACGAGCCGCCGGTGGGCGAGCGCACTTTCATCTGCCCGGCGATCGGGGGCGGAAGGAGCTGGAACCACGGCGCCTACTCGCCCGCCACCGGATGGTTCTATTCGACCGGCCTGGAATGGTGCCAGACGGTCACGGTGCGCCTCGAGGAGCCCCGCGAAGGAATGCCATTCTTTGGCGGCGAGTTCGAGATGGAGCACCCCCGCAGCGGGCCCGCCCACTCGCACTTGTCGGCTTACGACCCTGTGACGGGCGAGCGAAAATGGCGCTACGAGCACAAGTACCCTCTCTTGGCATCCCAGCTCGCCACAGCCGGGGGGCTGGTATTTACCGGAGACGCAACGGGGCGATTCTTCGCGCTTGACGCGGACACCGGACGGGAGTTGTGGGGCTTCCGGACCGGCTCGGGCCACCGAGGCTCGGCCGTGAGCTACGCGGTCGATGGCCGACAGTTCATCGCCACGCCGAGCGGCTGGGGATCCGCGCTTGCGGGCCTCACGACGCAGCTTTGGCCCGAGGCGGCGGACTTTCCCTCGGGATCGTCGATCTTCGCATTTGCCCTGCCGGAGGGCTCCGAATGATCAGGGCCGCCGCTGGACTCTTGGCCATTTCGTCAGCCTGGCTCTACGCGGAGGCGATCGACGTTTCCGACCCCGGACTGATCTCGGACGGGGCCAAGCACTTCGCACAGAGCTGTGCAGTCGGCTACTGTCACGGCTCGGAGGGGGCGGCGGCTCGCGGCCCGGCCCTCCGCTCCAGAGCTTGGGATCCCCACGACCTTTTCCGCATCACCGCCGAGGGATTGCCGGGCACTAGCATGCCGGGATGGAGAGGCGTGATTCCGGACACGGCGATCTGGGCGGTGACGGCATACGTGTTGAGCCTCTCTACCGATCCGCCCTCGGGCTCGGATGCCGTGATCAGCACAGGACTCGCAGAGGAACCGGCCGCCCCACGCACTCTCTCCGCCCACGCGCTGCGCGGGAGGGGCCTGTTCTTCGACCTGACGCGGCAACGCCGGTGCGGGATCTGCCACCGGATCGGCGCGCTGGGAACGGCCGTCGGCCCGAACCTCGCTCTTGCGGCACGATCGCGATCCGCCGAAGATCTGACTCTCGACATCCTAGATCCGAACCGTTCGATCGCGTTCGGTTTTGAACAGGTGGAACTGCGGCTTCGCTCCGGAGAGACAGTGCGGGGAGTGCTCGCCGAAGAGACCGAAGTGTCGGTCCGTGTCCACGACTCCGCAGCTGTGCCACCCCCTCTGAGATCGGTGCGCAAGGCCGACATTCTCGGCCAGGCCGTTGTGGAGCGCTCGGGCATGCCAGACGATCTCGAGGACACCTACTCGCCGGGCGAGGTAGCGGAGATTGTCGTTTACCTGAGAGAGGTAGCGGGCGAGAGCCCTTGAACGCCCATCGCCAGCGGCAGCGGGCGGCGACCGTCGGGATGGCCGAAGGACGGGCCGCCTTACGGGCCCCTCGAGGAATGCCGCGGTCAGCAAGCATCGGTACCCGAGAGACTGGCCCGGGCGTCGGCGGTCCGCGCAGCCCGCGGGACTAAGGTGAATCGGATGGAAGCCGGAGTCCTGTTCATGGTCTCGACGCCTTTGGGCAACCTCGAAGACATTACTCAAAGGGCGCTGCGGACGCTGCGAGAAGTTGACGCCATAGCGTGCGAGGACACGCGCCGCACCAAGTTGCTGCTGCGGAACTACGGCATCCGTACGCCGCTCTTGAGCTGCCACGACCACAACGAGAAGGCGAGAGCGTCCGAGATTTGCAGCCGCATCCTAGGAGGAGAGTCCTTCGCTCTGGTCACGGACGCGGGCACGCCAACGATCTCGGACCCCGGATATCGCGTCGTGCGGACCACGGTGGCCGCCGGCATCCGAGTCGTACCGGTTCCCGGGCCCTGCGCCGCGGTGACGGCACTGGCCGCATCCGGGCTTCCGACGGACGCATTTCTGTTCCGCGGATTCCTCCCGAGGCGCCGGGGCAAGCGTCTGGCGGCCCTTCAAGAGTTGCAGGGGACGCGCGCAACGCTCGTACTGTTCGAAGCACCCCACCGCATCTTGGCAACGCTTGACGACATTCAGTCGACCTTCCCGGGCAGCGAGGTCGTGGTAGCTCGCGAGATGACCAAACTGCACGAGGAATTCCTCCGAGGAACGGCGACGGAGATCCGGCGGGCCTTAGCGGAACGGTCTGCCGTGCGAGGCGAGATGGTGGTACTCGTCGCGCCGGGCAGCAACCTCTCCGATGCCCCACAGGGATCACTCCCGGACCGAGTACGGGAATTGCAGGAGGCCGGCAGCGAGCGCATGGAAGCTATCAAGACCGCCGCGAAGGAGCTCGGCATGCACAAGCGCGAAGCCTACGCCCTGCTGACCGGCAAGAGGAGCGAGGACTGAGCGAACCGCCCGACTGGCGGCGTTTGGAGCGTCCTGCAGACCAAGCACCCTCCCGTTTGCCAGCGCGGCTCGGGGGGTGGGAAGATGACAGTGCGATGTGGCGATACCCGTTGATCACAGTAGGCCTCGCAGCCATGGCGGGCTGCGTCGGCGGGGATCCCGCCGCACTGCGGCCACCCCTCGATCAACCCAATTTCGTTGTCGTGTTCATCGACGACATGGGCTACGGAGACGTGGGGGCATTCGGTTCTGAGGTCAACCGCACTCCACGCATCGACTCGATGGCGAGCGGGGGCATGAAGCTGACGAGCTTCTACGCGCATCCAGTGTGCACACCTTCGCGGGCCGCCCTGCTGACCGGCTGCTACCCGATCCGCAACGGCTTGCAGACAGGATTCTGGCACCCGGTGCTGATGCCAGGGGACCCGCAGGGAATCCACGACGCCGAAGTCACCGTCGCGGAAGTTCTCAAACAGAGCGGCTATGCCACCGGAATCGTCGGAAAGTGGCACTTGGGGGACCAGCCGGAGTTCCTGCCCAACCGGCACGGCTTCGATTACTTCTTCGGTCTGCCGTATTCCAATGACATGAGCCCGTTCATGCCCCTGAATCCCCGCAACCACCCGCCGCTCCCGCTGCTAAGGAACGGCGAGGTCGTGCAAGAGGTGCCGGAGGACCAGTCCTTCCTCACACAGACCTACACCGAGCATGCCTTGGAGTTCATCGATCGTCACCGGGACGGCCCGTTCTTCCTCTATGTCCCCCATTCGATGGTGCACGTCCCGCTCTGGGCCGGTCCGGAGTTCACCGGGGCATCCTCCAACGGAATCCTCGGCGACTGCATTGAAGAGCTTGACTGGAGCGTCGGTCAGATCCTGGACAAGCTCCGCGAGCACGGCATCGACGAGAACACTCTCGTCCTGTTCACATCGGACAACGGGCCGGCGCGGGGCAGTGCCGGCCCCCTCAGGGGCCGCAAGGGCTCCACCTATGAGGGCGGCGTCCGCGTGCCGACGATCGCCTACTGGCCAGGAACAGTCCCGGCCGGTTCCGAGTATCCGCGAACGGCGTCCACCATGGACATCCTCCCGACATTCGCTTCGCTCGCTGGGGCGGACCACCCCGCCGGGCGGGTCGACGGCCACGACCTCTCGCCCGTGCTGATGGGCGGCACGGCCCGGGATTCGCCGTATGACCGATTCTTCTTCTACCGGGGCTACGAACTGCGAGCCGTTCGCAGCGGCCCTTGGAAGCTGCACACCACAGGAGAGCTCTACAACCTAGAAGAAGACATTGCAGAGAGCCGCGACCTCTCCGCGACGCAGCCCGAAATCGTCGCCAACCTGGCGGCCATGCTGGAACAGGCACGCAGCGAGGTGGGCGACGGGCCGGTCTGGCCAATCGACCCCGGCATCGCACTGCCCGAGAGCGCGCGGCCAATCGGCAAGATCGACCGGGAGCCGAGGCTGCTGATCCCTCGGCATGGCGTCCCTGACGGGGAGGCTCACGCTCCACCTGTCCGGGCCAAGACAGTACAGCCCGAGAGGCCGCCAGGCTACCAGCGCCCGCCCAATTGGTGACCGTTCCCGGTTCGGTCGCCCGAGCCTCTATGGCCCCGACTCTGCCGCGAAACCGCTAGAACGCCGCCGCACCAAGATCGGGGAGTCGAACGCAGTGGTGTCCCGCCCTGCGCGCTCGTGACGCTCCTTTGCGGCAATGAAGCTCGCCATGTGCAAAGTGTCCGGCTGCGTGCCGGCGATGTACGCCTCTTCCCGGCACTGCTTGCAGGACTCCTCGGCCAACACCTGGTGGACCGGATCCTTTGGAACGCGCACCACACCTTCAGGCTCGGGCAGCGGCCCGGGACTCGCGTAAGTGGCCAGCTCCCTGACCCTCTGCATGAACATGGCCCATATCGGCAAGGCCGAATGGGCCCCTTCCAGCGCAAGGTCGGTGTTGTCGTCGAACCCAACCCACACGACGCAGATCAGGTCGTTCGAGAATCCCGCGAACCAGCCGTCGTCGTCCGTCCCGGTCTTGCCCGCCGCGTCGGTGATTCCGTAGCGCACGCGCGCACGGATTCCTGAACCGTGCCGGATGACGTCCTGCATGATGTGCGTTACCAGATACGCGACCCGCCTGTCGATGACGGCATTCTCCTCGACCTTGCTCTCGTAGAGAGTCGTGCCTTGGTCGTCCCGCACATATCTCACGAATCTCGGCTCAACGCGAACGCCTGCGTTGGCGAACGCAGTGTAGGCGGCCGCGACCTCGACAGGCGTTACCTCGAACGTGCCGAGGCACATCGACGGCACCGGCAGCAGGTCTGTTCCCATCCCCGCGCGCTTGGCCAGATCGAGCACACGCTGGTACCCGGCCATCTCGCCGACCTTGACCGTGGCAACGTTGATCGACTTCATGAGCCCGAGGCGCAGGCTGATTCGACCGAAGTAGTGGTCCAAGTGGTTGGAGGGTGCGTACGGATCCTGGAAGTCGCTGTAGACGAATTCCGTAGGCTCGTCGATCACCAGCGTGGCCGGAGTAAGCAGTCCGGGCGGCGGGGGGTAGCTGGCCTGCGCATACTCAGGCAGCGAATCCCCATATCCTCGCTCGATCAGCGTGCGCCGCTCCGCGTCGAGCGCCGTGTCAAAGGCTGCCGCATAGACGAAGGGCTTGAATACGGACCCCGGCTGACGTTTCGCCAGCGCCCTGTTCAGCTGGCTGCCTCCGTAGTCCCGGCCCCCCACGACGGCCTTGATCTCACCGGTCTTGGGGTCCATCGCCACCAATGCCACCTGCGCACGAGGAGGCTGCTTGCCCCGGAACCGCGACTGCCTTGCGACCCGCTCATCCACCAGCTGCATGCCATCGCGCACCGCTCCGACTGCGATCTCCTGCAAGCGCTTGTCCAGCGTCGTGAACACCCAGTAGTTGTTCCTCTCCAAGTCCTTGGCCTCGAAACGGCCGCTCAGGCTGCGGTTGACCAGGTCAATGTAGTAGGGCGCATCCCTGGACTCCACGTGCCCCCGGGCGAGCTCGATCTCGGTGGTGCCGGCGTCGACCCACTGTTGCTCGCCGATGAAGCCCTCCCGCAGCATGGCCGCCAAGACTTGGCCGCGACGCTGCTTCGCGCGGTCCGGATAGCGGTAGGGGTTCAGATAGCTCGGTCCCTGCGGGAGGCCCGCCAGCAGAGCGGCCTCCGCCAGCGTGATGTCACGCACGTCCTTGTCGAAGAACGCCCGCGCTGCCTCGCCGAAACCGTGGATATTGAAACTGGACTGGTGGCCCATGAATATCTGATTGGCGTAGTTCTCGAAGATCTCCTCTTTGGTCAGGCGGGACTCGAGCTGCACGGCGATCATCGCCTCGGCCAGCTTCCGGCGAATCGTCACCTCCCTCGTGAGGAAGAAGTTGCGCGCCAGCTGCTGGGACAGCGTCGATGTGCCCCTAGGGCGTCGCCAGTTCGCCAAACCCTCAAAGGCTGCCCCCGCCGTTCGCAAGAAGTCGATCCCCGAGTGGCGGTAGAAGCGGTGGTCCTCGATCGCGATCACCGCTTCGACTAGGTGTGTCGGGAAGTCCTCGAACCTGAACAGTCGCCGCTTGGACCGCTCCTGGTCATACTGGTTGGTGATCAGCTCCGGCTCGAGCTTGTAGGCATTCAGCTCCTGACCATACTCGGGGGCGATGATCCTTGCCACATTACCGTCTTCCACCTCGATACGGGCCACCAAGGGATCGAAATGGGAGAGGCTCCCGGGATGGATCTCGATGGAGGAATCCTCCCTGACATACCACCCGACGGGATTGTCAAGACCGGTGGTGTAGCCGGCCGACCGCAAGTTCCTCGCAATCGCCGAAACTGTCACGGGATCCCCGACGGAAATAACCCTTGGCACGGCCAAGAAGCGGGCCGTCTTGTCGAAGGCACCGCCGTCCATGCGGCGCTCGATGACACCACGGAACTTCCAGTAGTAATGGTTGTAGACGACCCCGCCGACGGCGGACGAGATCAGGAACACGCCCACCAATGCCGTCCCCAACGGCGTCTGGACGAACCGCAGCACACGGGAGAGGGCGCCGAGGCGCAACTGCAGCCGCCGCCCGCCGGACCCCCGCTTGGCCGACGGATTTCCCTGCCTGCTCACGCGCTTCTTCCCACCTGTCGGACGATTGGACGGGCCATTCGGTTTCGCGCGCCTACGGCGGGCCATTCGTCTCTCCGGCCGCGGGCACGGCATCGCGGATCAATCGCTGCAACACCGTCGCGGCCCGCTCTATTGTAACATTTTCTGTCGCTCCTGTTCTGCGGGTGGTGATCTCTGCGATGCCCTCCCCGACACGCCTCCCGACCGTGGCCCGGAACGGCACGCCGATCAGGTCGGCATCCTTGAACTTGACGCCGGCGCGCTCGGGACGGTCGTCAAGGAGCACGTCCACACCCGCAGCCGAGAGGTCCGAGTAGATCCTCTCGGCCGCCGCCCGCTGGGCGGCGTGCTTCAGGTTGACCGGGGTGACGACGGCCTCAAACGGGGCAATGGAGACCGGCAGCGACATCCCCCGCCCGTCATGGTTCTGCTCCACGGAACCAGTCAGGATGCGCTCGACCCCGATCCCGTAGGAGCCCATGATCGGCGCAATGGAGCGGCCCCGCCGGTCCAGGACGCGAAGACCCATCGACTCGGAGTACTTGTAGCCCAGCTTGAAGATGTGGCCCACCTCGATGGCCTTGCGCCTCCGCACGGGCATGCCGGATTCCACGTCCAAGTCGCCGTCCTCCGCCTCGCGCAGGTCCACGTATCGTGCCGAGAAGTCTCTTCCGGGTGTGACATTGCGCAGGTGCCGGTCGGCCCTGTTCGCTCCCGCGACCATGTTTCGGCGGTCCGCGAGGGCGTTGTCCGCGAGCACTTCAACGCCCTGGCAGCCCACTGGGCCCACAAAGCCGACCGGCGCCCCGATCCAGTCCCGCACCTCCTCTGGGTGGGCCGGGCGCACGCGCGGGTCCTGTGTCTGCTCGGCAAGCTTGACGGCGCTGAGATGGTGGTCGCCGCGCAGAAGGACCATGACAGGCTCACCATTCGCCACCATGACGAGCGACTTGATGTGCGACGTGGCGGGAAGGCCGTCAAACTCGGAGACCTCTTCGATCGTCCGCCTCCCCGGCGTGGCGAACTCCTCGGGCGGACCGTTGCCGTCCGGGTCGGGCCGCTCTGGGGGGCGGGCCACGGTCACCGCCTTCTCCAAGTTGGCCCTGTAGCCCGATTCGCGGCACTCCACGAGCCAGTCCTCACCTGCTGGGGAGGGGACCATGAACTCGCACGACTCACTTCCGCCCATCGGACCCGAGTGCGCGTCGACCGGCACGAATTCCAGACCGCAGCGGCCGAAGATCCGGCAGTACGCCCGATAGTGCTTCTGGTAGGCCTCGTCCAAGCCGGCCCGATCGATGTCGAACGTGTAGGAGTCCTTCATCGTGAAGCGCCTTACGCGCATCAGGCCGGACTTGGGCCGCGGCTCGTCCCGGAACTTGGCCTGGATCTGGTACCAGATCTGAGGCAGCTGCTTGTAGCTCCGCAGTTCCCCACGGGCGAGGAATGTCACGACTTCTTCCTCGGTCATCCCGAGGCAGTGCTCGCGGCCCCAGCGGTCCTTCAGCCGGAACATGTCATCGCCGATGGCCTCCCACCGTCCGCTCTCCTTCCAGATCTCGGCCGGGTGAAGCTCGGGTGTGTAGATCTCCTGCGCGCCTATCGCGTCCATCTCCTCACGGATGATGCGCTCAATCTTCCGCAGGCTCCGCTGCGCCAAGAACAGGTAGCAGTACAGGCCTGCCGAGAGCTGCCGGATGTAGCCCGCCCTCAGCAGCAGCTTGTGGCTGGCCACCTCAGCGTCGGCCGGAGCCTCGCGCAAAGTGGGCAGGAACAGTCGGCTCCAGCGCATGGAGGGACCGTGGCGCGCCAAGACCGCAGCGCACCAAGCGGGGAGAGTTCCATCGTATCACCGCGCCTCGCAACGCCCGGGCCAGCGCGCCGAACGACCAGCTACCAGGCCAGCGCGTAGGACTTGTCGCGGCGAGGGCCGGCTGCACCGTAGAAGACGCCCCGCCCAGGATCGATCATGATCGCGGTCGCGTCACCGATAGACCACGCCCCGGCAGAGACGACAGTGTGGCCCAAGCTAGTAAGGTCGTTCACCGTTTCCTGCTCGATGCGGTCCTCGATTCGCATGACGCCCGGACGGGTCTCCCGAGGGAAAAAGGACGGCGGAAAGTCCAGGATCTGCATGAACGGGGCGTCGACAGCGGACTGGATGTCCATCCCGAACTCGATCACGTTAAGGAGGAACTGCAGGTTCACTTGGTCCTGCACATCTCCGCCCGGCGTGCCCCATGCAAGGAATGGCTTGCCGTCCCGCATCGCCAGCGTGGGCGTCAGCGTCGTGCGGGGACGCTTTCCCGGCTCTAGCCTGTTTGCCCGCGTCTCGTCGAGGAAGAAGCTCTGCAGACGCGTGCCGAGCACGAATCCGAGCCCGTCCACGATGGGGGACGCGGTGAACCAGCCGCCGCTCGGTGTTGCGGAGAAGACATTCCCCTGCTCGTCCGCGACCCGCGTACCGGTCGTCCCGGGCGGATCGGGCCGGAACTCCACGGCGTCGGGAATCGGGCTGTGGGCGACCAGGCGGGGCTGGAAGGGGTACGGGTTCCCGGGCCGGAGCTTTAGCGAAGGCCTCTCTCGGTCGATGAGCTTGCGCCGCTCTGCGGCGTACTCCTTGGAAAGCAGGCCCTCTTCAGGTACGCCGACAAAGTCCGGGTCGGCGTAGTACCACTCGCGGTCGGCGAATGCCAGCTTCATCGCCTCGGCCAGCAAGTGAAGGTACGGAGCGGTGTTGTGCCCAAGAGCGCGCAGGTCATAGCCTTCCAGCAGGTTGAGGGCCTGAAGCAGCACGGGCCCCTGCGACCAGAAGCCGACCTTGTACACATCAACACCGCGGTACGTGGTGCGCTCTGGCTCCTCGACCACCGCGCGGAATGCCGCGAAGTCGTCGGTCTCGAGCAACCCTGGCGACTGAACTCCGTTGCCGTCCAAGCAGGGGAAACCCTTCTGGAAAGCCACCATCTCGGCGGCCATCTCTCCCCGGTAGAACAGGTCGTGAGCCGCCTGCAGCCCGGCCTCACGGCCCTGCTCGGCAGCGGAGCGTTCGGCCTCTGCCAAACGGCCCAGGGTGCGCGCCAAGTCCGCTTGGACGAGCACGTCGCCGACCTCTGGCAAGCGTCCTCCGGGCAAGAACACGCGTGCGGAGGTGGGCCATTCCGACCGCATGCGACCTTCGACGCGCTGCAGGTTCCGCCGGTAGCTGGGGAATACGGCGAAGCCGTGCTCGGCGAGCCGGATCGCGGGCGCCAGCACCTCGGAGAGGGTCATCGTCCCGAACTCACGGAGAGCCTCAATCAGCGATCCGACGACGGCCGGGACGGGGGCCGCCAAGAAGCAATCTCCGGGGATGGCCTCGATCTGTCGCTCGCGGAACCAAGCCAAGGTCGCCCTACGCGCGGCCTGCCCCTGGCCATTGACGGCGAAGACCCGGCTGCGCTCCGCGCTGTGGATCAGGATCGGCACTTCACCGCCGATGCCGAATCGGTCGAACTCGAGGACCGCCTGCGCAAAGACGGTCGCGACGCCCGCGTCGATGGCGTTGCCGCCCTTCTTGAGGATGTCGAGACCCGCGTCGCTGGCCTGGTGGTGGCCTGAAACGACCACACCTCTCGTGCCCATCACGAAGGGGCGCGTTGCAGCCTGGAGCAGTCCCGGCAGCACAAGAGCGGACACCGCAAGATACCGGGGAAGTCGATGGAGGGTTTTGCAGGGCATTCTGTGCTTGTGGCCCATTCTATGCGCTCGGCCGCCGGCTCCCCGGAACGCCAGCCGTGCCGCTAGCGGAAACGACTCCGCCGACACCTCGATGCGAACCGGTGGCGCCAAGCCACTTGCGACGCTGGGCCAACCGAGGCGGCCAGTGCGAATCGGAGGGGCACCTGACTCCGCAATACCCGATAATGTAGCCACCATGGCCGAGCCCATCCTCAACATCACCAAGTTCGATGCGGAGTGCTACATAGTCGAGCTCGAGCCGGCCGTCAGGATCGTCTCGAAGGGCGGCAGGCTGCCCCGAGGATGGGTTGTCTGCCCAGAGGGCTTCGACCGGACGATACTCCCCCTTCTCCCAATCAGCCAGCGCACATTTAACGCCCTCCGCGACGCCGACCTGTTCGCCGGGACCAACGAACTGACGGTCGCCGACCTGCTTCGGGTAAAGGGGATCGGGCCACGCTCGGTCGGGGATCTGGTCTCCTGCCTTTGGCAGTTCTTCGTAGACGTCAGCGCAACCGGCACGGGCACAGGACCGGGCGAGGACCCGGACTGGTTCCCGAGCGACGAAGGCGCTCCAACTGAAGTCCCACTGGATCTGCCACCCGGCGAGATCGAAGGCACGGACGAACTGACGATAAGGGACTCCGCAAAGGTGCTACGGGCGCTCATTGACGTGGCGCAAGAGAGGGGGACGACGCCTGCGCTCAGCCCAGAGATGGCCCATATCCTCGGGACAGCGAGGGAACTCTACGGTGGCGAAAAGTTCTGGGATATGTTCGCACCTTGCGTCCGGCGGATCGCCGCTGTGCTGCACCCTTCAGGCCTTGTCGAGCCGCTCCAAGCTGCGTCGTTCATGGGTCCGGGGTTGATAGACCTGACAGCCGCGAGCGCCTGGGATCGATACAAGGTGCTTCCTCAAGAGAGCCGAACTGTCATCGACTACCGTACGCTCGCGTCTCCGAAGAGGAAGCTGCCGGACCTTGCAAGTTTTCTCGGCTGGACGGAACAGCAGGTCGTGGAGTGCCAGCTGGCGTTCGAAGAGGAGATTGACGATGAACTAGGGCCCGCGTTGGACCAGCTGGCACGAATCCTGCAAGAGGAGTTGGCCGAATCTGGAGCGATGACCGAGAAGGACTGTGCGCGGAGGCTGGAGAGTGTCTTCTCGCACTTCGAGTCCGTCGGCCATAGCCTTGTCCGCCACTTCGTGTTGGTGCGGCTGATGGATGCCGTTGCACACGCAAGCGGACCGAAGGTGGTCAGGATCTGGAGTTCCGACGCACCTGACGTCCATTGATCTCCCGAGCCAGTGGGGGGATGGGCCTTTCCCCGGTACGACCCTGACACGAATCGGCCCAGTCAGGCTTGGCACTTGAGGCCGTCGCCAGCGGGCCGTCCCACATTGCGAAGTGCCCCTCCAGGCCCACCTCTCGGCTGTCCCGATCCCGACGGAATGTAGCGCGACCGTGCCCTGGTGGGCCAGGGCCGTGCCAACCCCCGGACCATCGGCCGCGTCCGGCAGATCATGAAAGAGCCTCGGACCGGGGCTGGCAGCTGGTTCGCGAGTGCCTCAGTGCCTCACTTTCGGCCGGGGTCGTCGTGCCTTACCGTGCGACAGGAATTCAGGAAACGGTAGCCGCGGCTTACCGTTCGGCAGGTTAGAATCAAGCGACGCATGCAACGGAGATCCCCTACAAGGCGGGCATTCCTCGGGTCCAGCGCACTGGCCGGCGCCGCTTGGAGCGCCTGCCAAGCCCCCGCTCCGGAATCCGCCGCTGACATTGCTTCGACCGGCACTCTCGGCTCACCGGTCCGCCGGTACGGTCAGCGCAGCCCATTCGAGAATGCGACCCGAGGTGTCCGCACGACTCAGACCCCGGAGGCCGCATCGTCGAGAACGCCGCTCGACGAGACATACGGAATCATCACCCCGTCAGCGCTGCACTTCGAGCGCCACCACGCCGGCGTCCCGGAGATCGACCCAGCCAACCACGAGCTGATGATCCATGGATTGGTGGAACGACCGATGGCCTTCAGCTTGGACGACATCAAGCGGCTGCCATCCGTCTCCAGAGTGCACTTTGTCGAGTGCTCCGGCAACAGCGGGGGCGAATGGAGTCCCGCCGGTGCCCCCAACGTCTCGCTGAGTCACGGACTGGCGAGCTGCAGCGAATGGACCGGCGTGCCGCTTCGCATCCTGCTCGAAGAAGCAGGTGTCCGACCGGAAGCCGGCTGGATACTGGCCGAAGGTGCGGACGCGTGTCTCATGCAGCGCAGCATCACGCTTGAGAAGGCGATGGACGATGGGCTGGTGGCGTACGGGCAAAATGGCGAGGCGATTCGCCCGGAGCAGGGCTATCCGCTGCGGCTGATCCTTCCGGGCTGGGAGGGAAACACGAACGTAAAGTGGCTCCGGCGCATCAAGCTGACCGAGGGACCGCAATACGTCAAGGACGAGACATCGAAGTACACCGAGCTGATGGAAGACGGCTCGGCTTGGATATTCACGTTCGAGATGGACGCAAAGTCGGTGATCACGCGGCCCTCGGGCGGGCATTCGATCGGGTCGCCGGGCTTCGTAGAGATATCCGGCCTTGCGTGGTCCGGCAGAGGCAAGATCGCGCGCGTGGAGGTCTCGACCGACGGGGGAAGCAGCTGGTCAGACGCCGAACTGCAGGCCCCCGTGTACTCCCGAGCCTTCACCCGCTTCCGGTTGCCGTGGGAGTGGGACGGTGCCGAGACCGTCCTTCTGTCCCGCTGCCGCGACGAGACCGGCTACATCCAGCCGACACGCGCTCAGCTGATCGAGGAGCGCGGCACGAAGTCGGCCTACCACTGCAATCGCATCAAGGGCTGGCGCGTCGCCGCCGACGGGAGCGTGACCAGTGCAGAAGCGTAGAACAGTGCCAATTCTGCTTGTTTCGTTGCTCGCGGCCCAAGCGCTCGGGGCCCAAACCTACGGGCTGGGGCGTCCGCTGACGGCTGATGAAGCCCGGCGCGTGGACATCACCATCGGCCCCGAAGGCCGCGAACTTCCCGAGGGCGGCGGGACCGCAGCCGAAGGTGCCCAAGTCTACGAAGTGCGCTGCAAGGAATGCCACGGCGATCTGGGCGTCGGCGGGGACCATGCGGCGCTCATTGGCGTTCCAGAACAGCTCAAGGAGGCCCGTCCGATCAAGACCGTCGGCAGTTTCTGGCCATACGCGACCACGCTATTCGACTACACCCGGAGGGCCATGCCCTTTGAGGAGCCAGGCACACTGAGCGACGATCACGTGTATGCCGTGACGGCATACGTCCTGCACCTGAACGGCATCATCGAGGAAGACTTCGAGCTGAACCGCGAGACACTTCCGGACGTCAAGATGCCCAACCGCGAAGGATTCGTGCGCGACCCTCGCGGTCAGGCGGGGGAGTGACGATTCCGGCCCGTTAGCCGTGCCGGAAGACGAGCACATCGCCGTCTTCGACAAGGTAGCCCTTACCCTCCAGCCGCAGGACGCCAGCGGCGCGGGCCTCTGAAAACCCCCCACTCTCCACCAGAGCCCGCCACTGGATCGTCTCGGCGCGGATGAAGCGTTTCGCAAAGTCGGTGTGGACCGCTCCAGCGGCGGTGAGCGCCGTGGCTCCCCTGCGGATCGGCCACGCCCGGCATTCCCGGTCTCCCACCGTCAGGAAAGATATGAGGCCAAGCAGGCCATACGTGGCGGATACCAGCCGGGACATGCCGGACTCAGCGAGCGCGTAGCTTGCCAAGTATTCCTCGCGCTCGTCGGGCTCCAGTTCGACAAGCTCAGACTCAATGCTCCCGCAGACAGCGGTGACACCCACGCCCCTGCGACCGCTAGTCAGTTCGGCGTCGTATTTGGAGAGGATGGCCGGCATCTCCTCGGTCTGGTCCTCGCCAAGGTTCAAGACTGCAAGAATCGGCTTGGCGGACAGGAACTGGAACCCACGCAAGAG
Source organism: Bryobacterales bacterium (assembly GCA_965203925.1). Lineage (GTDB taxonomy): Bacteria > Acidobacteriota > Terriglobia > Bryobacterales > UBA6623 > VXMF01. The sequence continues at coordinate 4,194,384 of OZ241924.1, read as the reverse complement.
CTTGGACTGCTCGGGCGAGACCGACAGTTCCCTCAAGGGGCGATCCCGTTCCAAACAGTCGCGGCACTCAAGCAGCACGTCGCGCTCCGCGGACAGCTGCGGATCGCGCATCCGCTTGAGGTCCTTCTCCAAGCGCTGGAGACGGTTCTCCACAACCTGGAGGTCGTTCAGCATCAGCTCGAATTCGATGGTGGCCCAGTCTCGGGCCGGATTGAGAGCCCCCTCGACATGCATGACAGTTTCGTCCTCGAACAGCCGAAGCACGTGCGCAAACGCATCGACCGTTCGCAAGCTGCCGATATAGCTGGGTTCGTTCAGGGCTTCTCGAGAGAGCCCGGGCATGTCGGCATACTCGAGTGTCACCGGCGTTGTCTTGCGCGGTCTGAACAAGCCAGCAAGGGCCGTGAGGCGATCGTCGGGCACCTTCGCGACGCCCAGCTGCACCTTCGTGGTTCCGACGCGGCCTTCGGCCCCGACTCCGGTGAGGATTTTGAAGAGCGAGGTCTTGCCGACCTGCGGCAAGCCGATGATCGCAGTCCTCATGGCCTCTGCGTCCCATGGTGGCACGGCCGCCCGGCAGAGCCCGGCCCTAGAAGGGCAGCCCTCCAGGACGGATCGCCAAACTATGCTGAGTACGTATGCCTGATGTAGCGCAGTGCTTGGACCGGGGAATGCGACACTTCCGGGCCGAACTCCTCGAATTCCTCCGCATCCCAAGCGTCAGCACGCTCCCCAAACACAAGCAGGACATCATTCGAGCCGCGCGCTTTGTGCGGGAGCAGATGCTGCAGGCGGGCCTTGAGGGCGTCGAGGTGATCGAGGGCAGCGGTCACCCGCTCGTCTACGGCGAGTGGCTGGGAGCGCCTGGCAAGCCCACCATCCTCTGCTACGGCCACTACGACGTGCAGCCCGCGGACCCCCTCGATGAGTGGCTCTCGCCGCCGTTTGAGCCAACGATCCGCAACGGCCAAGTCTACGCACGCGGCGCGTCCGACGACAAGGGCCAAGTCCTCGCGAACATCAAGGCCCTGCAAGTGCTGATGGAAGCGCACGGTCGGCTTCCGGTGAACGTCAAGTTCCTGGTCGAGGGCGAGGAGGAGGTCGGGGGCGAGACGATCAGCGCATACGTCCCCTCACACAGGGAGCGACTGCGGTCCGACGCGGCGCTTGTGTCGGACACAGCCATGTACATGCCAGACACGCCGACGATCTGCACGGGGCTGCGTGGCCTGATCTACACAGAATGGGCGGCACGGGGGGCCCGGCGCGACCTCCACTCCGGACTCTTCGGCGGCGTGGCTCCCAGCGCGGTCTTCGGGCTCGTCGAGCTGCTGGCGAAGTGCAAGGATTCAGAAGGCCGGGTCCGGATACCTGGCTTCTACGACACTGTCCAAGAACCGTCTGAGGCTGAACGCAACAGCTGGGCGAGCCTGCCGTTTGACGAGGATGAGTATCGCAGCGGCGAGGTAGGGGCAACCACACTGACGGGCGAGCCGGGCTTCAACGTGTTTGAGCGTCTGGGTGCACGACCAACATTCGAGGTCCACGGCATCGCCGGCGGGTTTACCGGGCCCGGAGCCAAGACTGTGATCCCAGCAGCGGCGACCGCGAAGGTCAGCGCGAGACTCGTCGCCTGCCAAGATCCGGCAACAGTTCTCGCCCAGATGCGGAAGTTTGCCGCCGAGAACTCGCCGCCCGGGATCTCGGTCGAGGTGCGCGAAGTGCATTCGGCACCGGCCACGCTGGCGTCCCCCGACCATCCGGTCATTCGTACTGCCGCTCGGGCGCTCTCTGAGGTCTGGGGACGGGAGACGGTGTTTGTCCGCTCGGGCGGCACAATACCTGTTGTCGGCGACTTCCAAGAGCACCTGAAGATTCCCACCGCGCTGATGGGCTACGGACTACCGGACGACGCCCTGCATGCTCCGAACGAGAAGTTCAGCCTGCGAAACTTCCGGATGGGGATGGCGTCGACGGCCAAGTTCTTGGAACTGCTCGGAAACGCCGCCCCGGCCTGAGCGCAACGACGGCGAGCCTCGGGAAGCCCTGCGCGGATACCGGTCGCCTATTCAGGGCGGCCCGGCATCCGGGCTCCCAGTCGGTCCAACCGCTCGTCGAGCAGGCCCTGCAGATCGTTGGCGCGGCCTGCCTCGGCTTCGGCCAAATCCCGGCTCTCGCCGAGGTCCCGGGACAGGTTGTAAAGCTCGACCTTGGGCGGATCATAGAAACGGATCAGCTTCCAGTCACCCTTGCGGATCACCGAATAGGGGTCGTGGCCGGGACCGTGCCGATAGTGGGGGAAGTGCCACACGAGCACGCGCTCGTCAAGCGATCCGCCGCGCAGGACCGGCGAGAGGTCCACTCCGTCGATCGGACGGTCCACCGGCGGCCTCGTGCCCACTGCCGCAGCGATGGTCGGCAAGAGGTCGATGCTGGCGATGGGCTCAGCGGAGACTGAGCCGGGCGTTGTCACGCCGGGCCAGCTCACGATCCAAGGTGTGCGTAAGCCGCCCTCGTAGGCGTAGCCCTTGCCACTGCGGAGCGGCGCGTTCTCGGTGGGTCGGCCATTGCGGTCCAAACCTCCGTTGTCCCCCGTAAACACGATCATGGTGCTGTCTGCCAGCCCGTTGCGCCGCAATGCGTCGAACAGCCTCCCCATGGCGTCATCGACGCTGTGGACCATTGCCGCGTAGACCGGATCATCCTGCCCCTTCCCGTCTTGCGCGGCTCGGTAGCTCTCGATCAGGCCCTCCTTGGCCTGGATCGGAGTGTGAACGGCGTAGTGGGCGAGATAGAGAAGGAAGGGGCGGTCCCGGTTCCGGTCGATGAAGGCAACAGCCTCGTCCGCCTCACGGTCAGTGAGGTATTCCCCGGGCTCGCGGGGCGTCAGCGTTGGGATTCCCATCGGCAGTCTGGGGGACTCCACATACGGGTCGAAGTACGAGGGAGGCTGGCCGTAGTCCCAGCCACCGTAGTTCTCATCGAAGCCCTGGTCCGTCGGCAGGTGGCCGCGGCCCCCCAAGTGCCACTTCCCGATGTACGCGCTGGTGTACCCGAGCGGCTTGAGGAGCTCCGCCAGCGTGATCTCACGATGCGGCAGCCGCAGCTCGTTGACCGGCGTGAGCAGCGGCCGATCCGCCGCGGCGGGCCGGTGATACCCGAACATGTTCCGAATGTTTGGCCACTGGCGGTTGGCGAGCTGGAATTCGGCACGGATCCAATCCGTGATGCCCAAGCGGGCCGGTGCGCGCCCAGTCATCAGCGCCGCCCGCGTCGGAGAGCAAACTGCGCATGACGCGTAGCCGTCCGTGAACCGCATGCCGCTGGCGGCCAGCCGGTCGATGTTCGGCGTCTGGTAGAAGTCCGAGCCTTGGCATCCAAGGTCCATCCAGCCGAGATCGTCGACCAAGACGACGATCACGTTCGGAGGCGGGGCCGGGACGGCCGCAGCGGTAGCCACTACGGCAAGGCCTACTGTTCGCAGGAGAGCTCTCATGGTGATGTGCGGGCGGCGAACCGCGAACCTGAGTCTATCAGCGGGGTGCCTGCGCCCAATCACGAGGCCAGACAAGTCCCGTACAGAGATCCGGCGCAGTCACTCGGCGAGAGCCCCCGAGACTTCAAGATGGCCGGGCCGCCCGAGGCACCCCATGGCGTTCACCACCCCGGGCAGGGGGCGCTCTCTGCGACTTCGTGCACCATTCCGGGACCAATGTCCCGAATCTCAGTGACAGCCCCGCTAGGCCAGTCCACTGTGAGCCTCGCGGGGCCCTGGTAGGAACCGAGGCCGAAAAACACGCGCGGATCCCTTGCCGAGAGATAGCTCCCGGAGCGCGTAACCGTCCTGTGCTGGCGCACACCGGAGGGCGCTTCGAGCGTCAGGCGGACGCCGAGACCGTCTCGTGAGCTGCTGCATCCTCGCACGCGCACACCCAACCAAGAGTTCCCCGCACTGGACGCGCTGCGAGCGACGTACGGCCGACCGTTGAGGTTTGAGACAACCAGATCCGGCAGCCCGTCATCGTCCAGATCTCCGATCGCGAGCCCGCGGCTGGCCCAAGACCGCTCGAAGATCTGACCCGCCGACGCGGACACGTCTCGCAGTTGGCGCCCGTCAGAAGTGAGCAGAAGCGGTGGCTGACGATAGCGGACGTGCGGCTGGGACAGCTCGATGTTGTCCATCACGTGCCCGTTGGCGAAGAAGACCTCCCTGCGGCCGTCCGCGTCAGCATCAAGGGCAGCCAGGCCCCAGCCGGCCAAGAGCTGCGTCGCCGCTCCCAGACCGGACACTGCGGTCGAGTAGTCGAAAAGCCCGCTCCCGGCATTGAAGAATAGGGCGTATCGCTCTTGGGAGAGGGTAGTCACGAGGACGTCCGGCAACCCGTCATCGTCCAAGTCCTCGAAGAGTGCGCCCATGCCCGCGAACTCGTCGCCGTGGTCGTCGTAGGCGATTCCCGAATCAAGGCCCGCTTCGGCAAAGCGTCCGTCACCAAGGTTCCGGAACAGGAACTGCGGGTGGGAGTCATTGGCAACCACGATGTCGGTCAATCCGTCGAGGTCGTAATCCGCGAAGGCAAGCCCGAGGCCCTTGCCTGGATGGCTGGCAATCCCGGATGTCTCACTAGAGTCCGAGAATGTTCCGTCCCCCTCGTTGCGATAGAAGAGGCTTGATTCCGGCGGGAACAGGTCCGGATGGCAGTAGGACCGGCCGTAGGTGGCTTCCATGCCGCAGCGGCGGTCGACATCGAATCTCCAGCGCATGTAGCGCAGGATCATGAGGTCGAGATCCCCGTCGTTGTCCGCATCAAAGAAGCCAGCACTGGTGGCCCAGCCTCGCGCCGAGATGCCTGACGGCACGGTCACGTCGCGAAACGCACGCCCCGCCTCGTTTAGGTAGAGGGTCGCCGCGGGAATGTCGCCCGTCGCCGCCTGCGTGACGAGAAGGTCGGGGTCGCCGTCGTTGTCCACGTCCCCCACGGCCGCTCCCATTCCGTACCCTCGTCCCTGCAATCCGAACTGCTCCGTCGCGTCCCTGAACCGCAAGCCTCCCTGGTTGAGGTACAGCCGGTTCCAGAAGCGTGGGTTCGACTTGTCCGGCTCGCTGCCCTCCGGATGCGGAAAGGCCAAGTGGGCACCGTTAACAAAGAAAATGTCCAGTCTTCCGTCGAGATTGGCATCCAAGAGTGCAACGCCTCCGCCCATCGTCTCTGGCAGGTACTTTCGCGGCGTGGGAGACGATTGATGGAGGAACGCTATGCCCGATGCGGCCGTGACATCTTCGAAGCGCTGGGCAAGAGCCATCGATGCTGGCATCAGCAGGATGGCGCAGAGCTGCTCTCGGACCCGCACGGCCCCAGTATGATCGGATCGCTCATGCTGCTCCGGGCGCTCCTCGCGTTGATGGCAGTCGCCGCATCGGTACAAGCAGAGCCGCTGCAGCTAAAGCTGGTCACCGACGATGGGCTACCGGTGCCGGACGCAACAATGGTCCAAGTCCTCTGCGGCGGCGGCCGGGACAGCCAGCCGATTCCGGTAGGCTCCACCGGAACGGCCGTTCTTGATGTGCCTGAGGACGGTGCCGACTGTGAACTCGAAACGAGGGCTCCTGGCTACGACACCGCCCGGGCCCGGCTAGGCGACCTTCCGCTGGACCCACGGATCCCGGGCATATCCCTGCGGCGGTCGGGAAAGAATGAGGGCGAGACCATCAGCGTCACGCACCTCACCGCGCCATCCCAAGCCGTAGAGAGCTTTCACGCGGCAGTGCATCTGATGCAAGAGCAAGGAGACGCGAGCGTTCAGGACATCCTGTCCCTGCTGGCGACAGCAACGGATGCTTACCCGGGTTACGCGAGTGCTTGGTTCGAGATCGGACGCCTACGCCTCGCCGTCGGAGACGTCGCCGGGGCCGCAGTGGCGCTGGGGCGGGCAATCGAGGCCGATCCATGGTTCGTCAGCCCGTACGAGCCGCTGATGCTGGTCCTACGGGCCCTTGGTCGGCCTGAAGATGCGGCCGCGGCTTGCATTGGGCTGCGAAGCATCAATCCCGCCTTGCCTCAGGACTGCGGAGGAGCGGCCTCCCCATGAGGGTCCATCTTGCCCGTGCTGTGTCGGCCGCAGTGGGGCTGGTTTGGGCGCCGCTATGTGCAGCGCAGGCCTCGCTGCCCCCAACGGAGCTTTCGATCGACCCGAGCACCCTCGGAATCCCCGCGGGAGTCTCGACAACGGTGCAGGACGCAATTCTGCGCGGTGACTGGCGAACGGTCGAGGCCTCCCTGTTCTCTGAATCCCAGCGCAACCCTTACGTCGCCGGTCTCCAGAGGGCGCTTGGCATTGCCCACTTTCAGGCGCAACACTATCTTCCCGCTGCGGCGGCGCTCAAGCGCGCCGACCGAGCCGTCCGACTGGACGCCGAGGCACGCTTTCTGCTCGCCTCTGCCCACCTGCGCCTAGGCCGCAGCCATTGGGCCAGGGCAGAACTGGAGACTCTTGTCGACTCTGAGCCTCAGCAGCCCCGCTATCGACTCGCTCTCGCAAGACTGCATTACGAGGGACAGCGGTTTCTTGCGGGCGCGGAGCAACTCCGCAGCGCGCTTGAGCGGGCACCGAACCTCCCGGAGGCGCACGATTTGCTCGGGCAATGTCTGGAAGGCCTTGGGCAGGTGGAGGCCGCAGAGGCAGAATACAGAGCGGCCATCGCGCTCAACGAACGCAGTAACGCGAAATCACCATGGCCACACTATCACCTTGGAAGCATGCTTCACGACCTGGGCAACCTTAGGGCAGCTAGAGCAGCGCTGCGGGCCGCGGCCGCAGCCGACCCTCGGCATGTCAGCACGCTCGTTGAGCTCGGCATCGTGCTTGCAAAGATGACCGAACTGAGCCCTGCAAGGGTGGTTCTGGAAACGGCCCGCCGGGAGCGCCCGGACGACCCTCGAATCCACTACGCGCTGGCCAGAGTATACAGGCAGCTTGGCCTTGGGGAGCTTGCCAGATCGGCGGCCGACCGCTTCCGTGCTTTGGCACGCGACGGACACTAGGTCCGTAGGTCCGAGCAACTTTGACCGTTTGTGGCTAAGGCGGTACGATAAACGTAGTTTGGGGTTCGTTTTCGTCGGGGCGTGCGAACCCGTCTGATACAGGGGGTACTTAATTGACAAATCTAACTCTCCGCCTACTCGTGGCGGGAATCCTGTCTCTGGGTCTTGGATTCGCGCAGACCAGCGGAACGATCCAGGGAACTGTCACGGATGACACCGGTGCGGTGATTCCAGGGGCCCAAGTCGCCGTTGCGAACCTCGAGACCGGTACGCAGAGTGACGTAACCACGAATGAGGTGGGCTTCTTCTCTGTGCCCGGCCTCAATCAAGGGCTCTATTCCGTGGTGTGCTCATCGGACGGCTTCGCCAGCAAGGAGTTCTCAGAGGTCCGTCTAGAAGTTCAGCAGACCATGCGCATCGACTGTGCAATGTCGGTCGGCTCAGTCACGGAGACGGTCGAGGTCAGCGCAGCGGCAATCTTGATCCAGTCGGAGAAGACCGAGGTCGGCCAAGTCATCGACTCCAAGCGGATCCTCGAGATGCCGCTCAATGGGCGCAATTACCTAGAGCTGGCAAAGTTCACCGTCGGCGTGCTGCCGTCCCGCGAGATGGGCAAGGGCACTAGGCACGACGGCGTGATGGGTGGCGAAGGCGGCATCTTGGCCGTCGGGATGCACGCGGCACAGACCAACGTGCTGCTGGACGGCGCCGACAACTCGTCGCGCAATTCTGGCGGAGCTCTTGGCTTCCAGGCGCAGGCGACGAAGCCATCGGTCGATGCCGTCGGCGAGTTCAAGGTGGTGACGAACAACACCTCTGCCGAGTACGGCTATCGGATGGGCGCCAAGGTGCTAGTTAGCACCAAGACGGGCACGAACGAGTTCCACGGCTCGCTGTTCGAGTTCATCCGTAACGACAAGCTTGATGGCACGAACTTCATGGCCAATCGGACCGGTGCGGCCAAGCCCACGCTGCGGCGCAACCAGTACGGAGGCACCTTCGGAGGACCCTTCATCCGCAACAAGCTCTTCGGATTCTTCAGCTTTCAAGGCACCAAGAATCGAGCGGGCCAGAGTTTCACCAGCTCCGTTCCGAGCCAGTCGGCGCTAGGCGGCGACTTCTCGATGCAGCCCGATCCGGACCGCCGGATCTACGATCCCGGGACGCTGAACGAGGGCACGCGCTCAGCGTTCCCGAATTTCATGATCCCCGCGACACGCTTCGATCCTGTGTCGATGGCGCTGCTGGCCAACTATCCGGCGCCGAACATTCCCGGCAGGGAGAACCTGCGCAACAACTACTTCTACTCGCCGTCGGACACGATAGACCACAATCAGTACGACCTCCGCATCGATTACAACATCAACGACGCGAACCGTTGGTTCGCCCGGTACTCGATCCGCGACGAGTTCGTGCTCCAGAACGGACCGCTGCCGCTGCCGGCGGTGGGTGGCGTCGGGCAGACGATCGATCTTCCGGGTGACAACTGGGCCTCGGCGCTCAACACCACGTTTGGGCCCACTATGTTCAACGAGTTGCGCTTCGGCTACACCTTCTTCCCGACCCGTTTCGACATCCCGATCACCGAGCCGATGAACGAACAGTTCGGCGTCAAGGGTGCCCCGGGCGACACGCTCGACGACGGCCTGAACCACGGCTACGCGCTGTCCCGGCCTTCTGGTTTCCGGGACCTCGGTCCGCGGGCGTTTTGGCCGAACGTCAACAAGATGGACAACCTCCAGATCTCGGACAACTTCACGATCGTCAAGGGCAGCCACACGATCAAGTTCGGGGTTGAGTACCGTCGGACGCAGATCCCACGGTCGCCCTCACGGTTCCGCCGCGGCCGGTTCGATTTCAACGGCGTCTTCACTTCGGAGACACCTCAGAGTCCCGCAAGCCGCGGAGCGACCGGGAACTCGGTCGCGGACATGGTCCTGGGTTGGGCATCCAACGGTGTTTGGGGATGGCCGAACGGAGAGGAGTACGTGGCCAACTACTACGGTTTCTTCGTGCAGGACGACTACAAGGTGACCTCTCGCCTCACCCTGAATCTCGGCCTGCGCTACGAGATCTTCGGACTGCCTCACTTCCCCGATCCGGACAGCCACACCCTCAACACCACGATCGGCAACTTCATCTCGGAGATCAATGGTCGCACCATTAGCCCGGAAGAGCGCCTTCCGGCGAACCGGGGGGGATTCACCGGGGACGACTTCCTGCAGTTCTTCAGGCGACCGACCGACGGATCCGACACCGGAGGCGACCCGGACCTGAACAATTTCGCACCTCGCTTGGGGATCGCCTATCGGATCAACGACAGGACTGTCGTGCGAGCGGGCGCTGGCATCTTCTTCGGCGAGCACGACATCGTGCAGGGTCAGGCTGCACGCTTCTTTACGGGCCCGCCGTTCTCGAACGAGCTGACATTCCCGCAGGGGCGCGATGTCAGCAACTTCATCGTCCAAGAAGGGTTTCCCGTGGCCAGCCGCTCCGGCCTTCCGCGCCGCAGCTTGAGCGTAAACACGGTTGTGGACGGCACGTGGCCGCAATTCTACGCGGGACAGTGGTTCTTCGACCTTCAGCGCGAGCTGCCCGGCAACACCCTGCTGACGATTGGCTACAACGGAACAGCGACGAACCAGATTCCGAGTGCGATGAACATCAACCGTCCGATGACCCCGGATCCGGTGATCCAACACCAGAGGCGCCGCAACCGCGACTACTTCAACAATGTGAACATGCGCGGAGGAAACTACCTGAACCAGAACTACAACTCGCTGACGATCAAGGGCGAGAAGCGATTCACGGGCGGGCTGACGTTTCTGAGCTCCTTCACCTGGGCCCACAACATCGACGTCATCAACGAGAACCTGACCACGGGCACGACCTCCCAACAGCGGTTCACCTACGACCAGTCCATCGAACGGGGAAACGCTTCCCTAGACCGGCGCTTGGCATACGTCACAAGCATTGTCTACGAGCTTCCGTTCGGGCCAGGAAAAGGCCGGCTGGAGTCAGGCCCCGGCTCATGGATCTTCGGGGGCTGGCAGATCGGCGGAATCCTGAACTTTCTCGGAGGGACGCCGGATAGCCACTCGTTCAACCAGAACACCACCAACGTGGGTGGCGCAAACCGCGGCGATGTGGCCGGGGACATTAACCTGCCAGTGGGCCAGCGAACGATCGACCGCTGGTTCAACACCGACGCGATCGTGCCCGGCAAGCCAGGGGTTATCGACAACGCCGGCCGCAACCTGATATGGGGACCCGGAACGACGGCGGTCGACTTCTCCCTAGCGCGCAGGTTTGCCCTGCCTTGGGAGGGCGACTACATCCAGTTCCGGTTCGAGTCCTTCAACTTCACCAATACACCCGTCTTCGGACGGCCGAACACCTCCATCGGTAGGCCGGCCGCAGGAACGATCAACACGGCGGGCGAGCCGCGCCGGATTCAATTCGGCCTGAAGTGGGTCTTCTAGACCAGTTCTCAGACATACCAACCGTTTGGCGGGCACCTCTCCGGGTGCCCGCCTTTTGCGTATGAGACTCCGGGAGGCCGCTGAGGGGAGTCTGTTCGGACCTCGGCAACCGGTGGGGGCCGGCTGGCCCGAAGGCCGGCGGTTCCCGTTCGGAAACCTCTGCTGCCGCTCACGCGCGTGAGCGCCCATCGCGGACGCACATCGACCGATACCCACAGATGAGCATTGCCGGGCTGTCTTGATCGCGGCTCCCGCTCTGGCACACCGGTCCGGTCGTGTACCTGTGGCGCCTCCAGCCGCGGTGGCAAACATCGCACGCTGCGATCCGGAACTGGGAGACTCGCCCCGAGGATTGGCCCGCCGCCGATGGTGATGTCCGGCCCGAACTCTTCCCTTCACGGCCGGGGCGTCAGAATCTTGAGATTTCCAGCTCCTTGGAAGTGATGAACTCCAGCAGGGCCGGGACTCCCTCCTCCGTCTTCGCGATTCCGCGTCGGATCGCGGGGACGATCTCCTCGGGGTCGGTCACCCGCTCCCCGTACCCACCCAGCGCATTCGCGAGATCGGCGTAGTTCCCAGATATATCGGTGCTGCGGTACCGATCGGTCGCGACAGGCATCACTGGGATCTCGATCGCCATCGAGAAGTTGTTCGAGAGGATGGAGAGGATCGGTATTCGCTCCCGGACCGCGGTCTCGAAGTCCATTCCCGTGAAGCCGATCGCCGCGTCGCCCCACCAGTTGATGCACAGTTTGTCCGGACATTCGAGCTTGGCGCCCATGGCGAGCCCCAATCCCATGCCCAGCTGGGTAGTCTTCCCCCATCCGATGTAGCTCAGCGGCGTCGATGTCCGCCAGAACGGGGTCAGCTGGTCCCGAGGGCTACCGGCATCGTGGGTGATTATCGTGTTGCCAACGCCAACGGTCGCCTCAAGGTCGCGGATGACGCGGTAGGGGTTGATCGGGACGCTCGCGGAACCGAGCTTCTTGCTCCAGAGCCCGCGCCAGGCGCCGTGCAGCGTTGAGATCTCGGCCGCGACGGAGGCGAGTCGCCCTCGCGGCTCTGGAAGCAAGCTCCGAATCTCCTCGATCAGAGAAGTCAGCACGAGCCGGGAATCGCCGACCAGACCCACGTCGATCACCGCATCCTTGTGCAGATCCGCGGTGTCAATGGTGGATTGGACCACGGCCGGCTTGCCAAGGTACTTCGGCCAAGGGATTCCGAATACGGTCTGCGTGAAGCTCGCTCCGATGCCAAACACCGCGTCGGCCCTCGCGAGGAACTCGTCCAGTTCCTTCGAGTACGCGCGTCCTCCCGACTGCAGAGACAGCGGGTGCGTCTCGGGAAACGCACTCTTGCCCTCGATACTGGTGGTGACGGGAGCCTCCAACAGTTCGGCGAGTTCTCGGAGCTCTGGCCAAGCCCGACCGTAGTGAACGCCCTGCCCTGCGTAGATGACTGGACGGGTGGCGGCGACGAGAATCCTGGCGGCCTCGCGCACGGCGTCCGGGTCAGGACCGCAGCGCGTGCGGATCGACCGGCCGTAGTGCAGGTCTCCCGGGAAATCCTCCAGCAGCAGGTCCCATGGCAGCTCGACCAGGCATGGCCCCGGCCGCCCGTTCTTTGCCTGTGTGAAGGCTCGCCGGATCGCGTTCGGAACTTCGGAAGCCAGAGTGACCTGCTCCACGGACTTGGTGACGTGCTGGAAGTTGACGAGCGAGCTGAAGCTAGGCGGGACGTTTGTCCGGGCCCGCCCGTAGCCCGCCGGCAGCACCACCAGGGGAACGGACTCGCTGTACGCTTGGGCGATTCCGCCGAATGCGTTCTCGGTTCCGGGACCGTGCTGCATGCTGAAGACCCCGACCCTCCGTCCCGAACTGAGACGACCGACCGCCTCGGCCATATGAAGACCTGTCCGCTCCTGACGGACCACGACTGGGCGGATACCCTCCTCGGCACAGCTCTCAATGACCGGATTGATCGGATAGGCGAAAAGGCGTTCCACGCCCTCCTCCCTGAGCATCTTTGCGATGGCGCGGGATACCTTCATCGGATCCTCGGGATCATCGGGGGCGGACGGAGGATGACCTCTATGGGCCGCAAGGAGTGCACCGCTACATCGTAGCCACGCGACGCCTGAAGTTCGTGTCCGTGCGTACCGCACGAAGTTGACAGGTCCTAAAGCCTGATCGGGAACACTGCGTGCCCGTCACCTACGATCTGGTCTTGCTCGTGGAAGGGCCCACGTCTGTCCAGAGACAGCATTGCAGCGTCCGTTGAGAACGGCAAGGCCGGCCACCGGGAGCCACCGCAAACCTGAAGTCGATATTGGTACGGGCGGCTAGCGGATGGGCACGCCGGCGGATCTCGGGACGGATTAGACTTGCCAAGGCGGCGCAGTTCGGCGAATCCTCTCCAGCGCTTGCAATCTGCAAGGTCAGCGGAAGGAATCCACGCGGAGCGCCTCACCTAATGGACTCCTCACAGATCCTCCTCAACCTGAGGTCACTCGGGAAGGGAGCGTTCCTCAGCAATGCGAGCCTGCCGCGATTGCGGCCCGAGCTTCCCGGACAGTCTGGTGAACAACCTTGCCCGCGGGTGGGACCGAGCCGACCAGCCCCACACTCTGGCCCGCAGGCAGCACTCCCCACTCGTCATCACCCTCGAGCCGCCCTCTTACCGAAGCGGGGTTTCCGACCTCAAGGGCCTGCCTCGGATACGGCTGAATCTGATCCTCCCTCTCCGACCAGAAGTTCGTGAACGAGTTGCGGATCACGCGGCAAGGCTTGCCGCTGTGAGCCTTGGTCACCGTCGTTGCCGAAGTATCGCTCACGGCTATCCTCGCCTTGTATTTCGTGTGCGCAGCGGCCTCCTTGGTGGCGATGAAGCGAGTCCCGAGCCAAACACCCTGCGCCCCCCACATCAACGCGGCTGCCAAACCGCGGCCATCAGCTAGACCCCCAGCTGCCACCACGGGCACGTCCACGGCGGTCACGACGGCCGGCACTAACGCCGCCGTCCCAACGGAACCGACATGGCCGCCTCCGTCCCGGCCGGAAGCGATTACGGCATCGACGCCAGCTGCGACGGCCTTCCGCGCGTGGCGCTCTGCCCCAATCACGGACATGACGTAGATTCCCCGGTCGTGTGCATCAGGCACGGCGGCCTCTGGGCTCCCCAGCCCCGACACCAAGACCGCGACTCGTTCCTCCAGCGTCACATCGATGAGTCTGCTGACATTCTCGGTGTATGTGAGGACGCAGCTTCCCTTGGCACGGACCGTGGCGAACAGGATGTCGACACCGAACGGTTTGCCGGTTTCGCTGCGGACCGCACGGATCTGCTCACGCAGTTCGTCGGGCTTCATGCTGAGGCCAGTGCCGATCACGCCCAATCCGCCCGCTTCGGAAACAGCAGCAGCCAATCGGGCTTGCGCGACCATTCCCATGCCGGCCTGTAGGACCGGATAATCGATGCCGATTGCCCGGCAGACCGGTGTCCGCATGGGCTTGGGAATCCCTCTCGACATGTCAGTCCACACTTGGTCGCAATGCTACCGCTCGACCTCGAACACCCGCCCTTCTCCGGTCCCGTCCGCGTTCGAATCCAGCATTGTCGCCACGACCATCCGAGAGTCTAGCCCTCCGATCGTAGTGCGATTCTCCAAGTCGGACGCAACCGCTGTCAAGTTGGGCGAGAGAAGCGAGTGCGCAGCGCTGGAATCCTCACCCTCCGCAGGTGTCCGGTCCCAGCCGGCTATTGCGACACCGGTCAGCGATGTCACCCTTCAGGAGTGCCAGGGAAATACTCCGAAGTGACTGGGCCTTCACTCTGCCGGCGGGGCCAAGGCTCTTCCCCGAGGTTCCCTACCCTGTCCTATCGGGATGGACCGTAATCGCGGTCGCGTGCAGGGACTCGTTGGGGCGTGTAGCTGAAGGACTGCATAGGATGGACACGCCGGTGTTCCCCTGCTAGGGTCTCTGCGATCCCCAGAGTCGTGGGCCCCATGCGAGTCTTCCGCATGGTGATTCCACGGATTTCGATACCCGTCGCATCCACGCCTGTCAAGTCCGTGCCATCGAAGATTGGGTTGCGCAGGACTGCCCCCGGCAGAGATGAGTCTCGAAGATCCGTTCCAGTGAAGTTCGGTCGGATGAGGATTACCCGGTCAAGGTTGAGGCCGCAGAGGTGTCGGCCCGTGAAGTCGAAGCCCCTCAACACGGCCCTTTGGCCCTTCCTGCCATGGGTGTCGTGCCAGGCCTTGTGCTCTGCCAAGACCTCCGCCATCGTCTTCCCTTCCGGAATCGCCTGCTCAACTTCCCCAATGCGGCCAAGTCCGCGATGCTGCATCTGGTCCAAGACGGCAATGCGAAAGGCCAGCACCCGGTCTGCGGCGGTTGCAATCCTAGACAGGGTCTTGTCATCGGAGAATGCAGGTTCGCACCTTACCGCTAACAGCTCGAAGTCTCTTGAGAGGGCTTCCGAACGCCGGATCTGGTCGTATGAGAGCGCATCTCCATATCGCTCTGCCAAGAAGGCAAGATCGTACAGACCACGGGCAGCCGTTCGCGACTGACCTGCATTCAACTTCTGTGCGATCAGCGCCTCGAACTGCGACAGACCTTGGTCATCGCTCAGCCGCAAGATTTCGAGAATTCTCTTCATGGCTGTTCTTACTCTTGCCATCGTTCTTCATTCGTGTTTGATACGTGGAGAAGTGGAGTCCTCGTTCCTCGCATCGCAACGCCGTCCGCTATCCCATGAGGATAGATCCCAAGTCTTTGGCGCGATCGGCCCGAGTGTCCGCCTTGGCCCGGACTGGGCGTTCGTCTTGCTCCGGATTCAGGTTTCAGGTTCCTCCGGGTTTTGCAATCTGCTTGAACAGTTCGTCCTCCTGTACGCCC
Source organism: Bryobacterales bacterium (assembly GCA_965203925.1). GTDB lineage: Bacteria > Acidobacteriota > Terriglobia > Bryobacterales > UBA6623 > VXMF01. Next base: position 4,178,958 of record OZ241924.1, on the reverse strand, counting down.
TTGAAGTGCCGTATCGTAAGATGGGCTGTGATCCGCAACCACTTCATCGCTCGGAAGCCTGGCACGGACATCGCCGAGCGAGTGGAACTTGTTCTGCGAAAGCTCGGCAACCCCGAGCCGCCATTGAACCTAGCCACGGTGCGGCGGCTACTCGGGCTTGAGCTCCGCTTCTATCCGACCGATGACAAGGAGTTCTCGCTGGAGGCCGTTTCCAAGATCATGGTCTCCACAATGCACGTCTACAGGCGTCAGCTCTTGCTCATCGAGGCGATTCGCAGGTTCGATCTCAGCGCGTTATACCTGTCGAAGTGGCGAAGCATCTTCCTCGATCCAAAACTGCCCGACAAGAAGCATCGCTGGAGCGAGGCACATGAGATCGGGCATACGCTGATCCCATGGCACGGCAATGCTGCCTTCGGTGACAACCGGCACACTCTTTCGCCGGAGTGTCGTCGGCTGATCGAGAACGAGGCCAATTTCGCAGCCGCCAGATTACTCTTCTTGGGCGACCGTTTTCATGACGAAGCGCGCTCGCGAGAGCCGTCCATCGACACCGTTCTGGAGTTGCACAGATTGTTCGGCAACTCGATCACCACCACCTTCTATCGGCTGGTGGAATCCGCGTCTCGGGGACGTCCAATCGTAGGCTTGATCACTCGGTATCCGAGCGTAGAGCCGGTGTGCGACAACCCTGAGCTAGCAACGCGCCGGGAACATTTCGTTCGGTCGCCGGCCTTCGCACGGCACTTCAATGGCGTACAGGAGGACGAACTGTTCAAGCAGGTAGCGGCCTATTGCAAGCCAGATTACTGGGGTGGACGCCTCGGGGAGTCGGAACTAGTGCTTGCAGACGATAACGGAGTGCGGCAGCGCTTTCGCTTCGAAACCTTCTTTAACCACTACGACGCACTGACGCTCGGCGTGCATATTGGCTTGGCGCGTTCAATGTTGGCGGCCAGCCGTTGACCGCTTTGGTCGCGTCGCATCATCCCAGCCCCGATGCCAATACTGGCGAAGATGCCAAGGATCCGTGACTGGACCGCCTACAGCGAGCCATGTTCGGACTAGAGTGTCTTGGTCATCAAGTTATAGGCAATTGCTAAGGCAGTGCCCCCCTTGAGAACATACTGAACGATTCAGGGCCACACTACGGTCGGAAGCCGTTTTTCGTGAACCTCTCTTTCCTTTGGTGGAAGCTGGCTGGTCTGTGGCACTTGGTACTCCTGAACCAAATGCTCGATCTGCTCCTCTGTGTCCAACCACTGGTTGATGGTATAGATCGGTGCAACCCTCGGGATGAAGGTACATCGAAGATCGGTCACATCCCCGAGAACAAGGTCTGTGATCGCGCGGTAGTGGTTCGCTACCCAGACTGGACCAACACCTTCGGGAATGACATCGATGACTACTAGGAGGTCCGCCATGTCCCGCACGCCCTTGCTCCCGAGGCTTGGACCGGTTGGCCAGACGGAGAGGACTGGGAATCCTCGTGGACGGGCGCGCCTCAATACCCGGCTTGAGGCGGCTGAACCGGCGGTGTAACCACAGCCGGCGGGTCGATGCCGCTCTCGGCCATGACTCCGCGAATTGCCGCCTCCGCACGCGGCTGAGGACGAAAACTGGCGGATCCTCGGTATCCGGCGGCAATTAGTAGCGGAGTCGATCCGTGCCGATTCGGGCGGTTCCAGACACTCACGCTGGCCCCCCGCTGGGCGAGCAACTTGATGGTCTCGGGGCGGTCCCGGTACGCGGCGGCATGCATCGCAGTTTCGCCGTTCTTGTCGACAGCGTCGATGTCTACACCCCAGCCGAGCAACAAGTCGATCAGCTCGTTTACCTCTATCGCCTGACCGGTCCTAGACCCGGCCAACATGACTGCCGTCCGGCCTTGGTTGTCCTTCGCCAGTGGGTCGGCACCGACCTCCACCAAGACTTTCGCAAGCTCAACGTCGCCAGTCTGAACGGCCCCAAGCAAGGCAGTCGGACCGAGCACAACAGCACCCCGGTTCACGATGCCCGTGCCACTCAGCCGAGCGTTCGGATCTGCTCCCGCGGCAACCAGCACTCTCACGAAATCCAGACTGGACATAGTGCCGGTGGGCTTGGGCACAGGATCGGCATCCCCCAGAGGCACACGACGCGCGGCGGGTACAGCATGAAGCGCCGTATATCCTTCGCGGTCAGCCGCACTGGGGTCCGCTCCTGCCTCGAGGAGATAGGCACCCAGCTCAAAGTGCCCGTTCTCGACCGCTACGTGCAAGGGTGTGGCACTGGGCCGCAGCTTCGCGTCGTAGCCCGGATGGCGCCATTCAACGCCGGGAGCAATCCGCTCGTTCACATCCCCACCGGCCTCCAGCAACGCCCTGACCACATCGACATGGCCGCCACGCACTGCCAACAGCAGCGGCGTGAAGCCCGACTGGAGCGCGAATCGATGCTCCGCACCAAACTCGATGAGCTCCGAGATCACTTCTGCATGACCCTCTGCCGCCGCCCAGACCAAGGCAGTCTGGTCCGAAGCTGGGCGGAAGTCGTGTATCGTCGGGTCTCTGAGTCGGGCTAGGTAATAGTTCGCCCCCGCCCCTTCTTGGCGGCCCATCCCTTGGACGGTGGCATGCGGGTCGGCGCCTGCGACAAGTAGAGCCCGAACAGGGGCCAACCGCCCAGTGCGAGCTGCAGTCATCAGCGGAGTCTCGCCACCAGGCAGTGCAGCGTTTGGATCGGCGCCCGCCTCCAAGAGCAAGCTCACAAGGCTCGCACTGCCGTTCGTGCAGGCCAAGCTCAGCGGGGTGACCCCATACCGATTGCGCGCATTGGCATCTGCTCCGGCCTTGAGGACCGCAGCCGCAGTGGACGCGTCGTTGTTTCTAGCTGCCCAATGCAGCGCCGTCGTGCCATCTCGCTGGACCGAATTCGCGTCGGCCCCGCCTGCCAGCAGCGTTCGCACCATCTGGCTGTTGCCAGCTTGAGCCGCGTCCGGCAGGGCGCCCTCCCCAGCCATGGCCCCATTGGCGACGGTAAGCAGGCCAACGGCGCAGGCCAAGAGTCGCAGGCTGGAATCAAAGCCGCCGCGGGGCTTGATCGCGGTCATATAGAGAGCAGCTCCTCCACCTTGCCATGGCTGTCCGCAAAAGAGTCCATCCGCACGCCAACCTTTTCCAGCAATGTCAGGTGAAGATTGGCCAGAGGCGTACCCCGCTCGTAGCGGATGTGACGGCCGCCCTTGAGCCGGCCAGCACCGCCGCCGGCGACCATGATCGGAAGGTTGACGTGGTCGTGCTTGTTGGGATCGCCCATTCCGCTCCCGTAGAGGTACATGCAGTGGTCGAGCAGCGAGCCGTCCCCGTCCTGTGTGGACTTGAGACGGTCGAGGAGGTACGCGAACAGTGAGACGTGGTACTCGTTGATCTTGGCTACCTTCGCCACCATTTCCGGATTGTTGCCGTGGTGGGTCAGAGGATGGTGCGGCTCCGTCACGCCAACCTCGGGATAGCTGCGCGTGCTGCCTTCCCGCGCGAGCTGGAACGTAATGATGCGCGTCAGGTCGGCCTGCATCGCCAGCACCTGCAGGTCAAACATCAGGCGCACATGATCGGCGTACTTCGCCGGAACTCCGGCGGGCCGCTCGATGTCAGGCTGCGGCGCGTCCTCGATGCCGTCCTCGGCGATCTGGATGCGTCTCTCGACCTCCCGCACACTGTCGAGATACTGCTCAACCTTCAACAGGTCGCCAGTGCCGAGCTCTCGCCGGAGACGGGCTATGTCTCCCCGCAAGCGGTCGAGCATGCTGGCCTTCTTTCGCAGCGCCCGGGCGCGCTGCTCTGGCGTGCCCTCACCGAAGAGCCGGTTGAAGACGTTGCGCGGGTGCGCCTCATAGGGCAGCGGAGTCGTCGGGGAAGACCACGAGAGGTTGTTCTGGTAGACGCAGGCAAATCCGTCGTCACACTGTCCGACAACATCGAGCATGTCCATGCCGAGCTCGAGTGACGGGATAGGCGTATCCTGGCCAATCTCCCTTGCGGCAATCTGGTCGACGGTCGTGCCCAAGTAGTAGTCAGTGCTCTCTGTCAGTTTGGCCTTGGCGCAGCTCAGGTAGGCCGAGTTGGAGGTTGCGTGCGTGCCGGGATAGGCGTTGCGCAGCTCCATGTTGGTCAAGACCGTGACATGGTCCTTGTGGGGCTCGATGGGCCGGAGGATCGGCGAGAGCTCGGCGAGCGAATCCTGGCGCGGCGGAGTCCAGCGCTTGACGTCGGACCCCATCGGAACATAGATGTATCCGAGGCGCCGCACCGGGGTGGCCGCCGTGGCCGCAAGTGCGGTCATGGCCGGAACCATCGCATCCAGCAGTGGCAGGGCCACAGACGTGCCGATCCCGCGCAATACGGTGCGCCGGGGCAGTGTCTTCTTGGTGACGATCATTGCGTTCTCCTCATCTGGAATGGGTCACTCTTGACCACCGCGAGTATGAGCGAGGAAAAGCGGAACTTGTCTTCGCTCGCCTCCCGAACGATCCTCCGAACAGCCGGTGCGTCAAGCGGCCCGACAACCCTGCCTAGAGCATACGTCAGGAGCTTCTCCGCCAGGGCGCTCACAAACAGGTCGGACCGCTCCAAAATCGCCTTTTCGAGGCCATCTGGGCCTTCGAAGGTCGGCCCGCCGGGGAAATTCCCTACGGCATCCACCGGAGCATCGCCGTCAGTTGTCCGCCAACGCCCAACCGCGTCATAGTTGTCCAGAGCGAAGCCTACGGGGTCCATCAGCGCGTGGCAGCTCGCGCATGCGGGGTCAGCGCGGTGGCGTTCGAGCCGCTCTCGAACTGACAATCCAGCCGCAATCGGCTGGTCCTCGAGCGCCGCCACTTCGGAAGGCGGAGGCGGAGGCGGGACTCCTAGCAGGTTCTCCAGTATCCAGTGGCCGCGGATCACAGGCGAAGTCCTCGTGCTGTAGGAGGTGACGGTCAGGATGCTCGCGTGGCGGAGCAATCCCCCTCGGCGACTGCCCTGCCCCAAGTCAACCCTTCGAAACCAACTGCCGTATACGTGCGGGATACCGTAATGCCGCGCGAGCCGCTCGTTCAGGAACGTGTGGTCCGCCGAGAGCAGGTCCAGCACACTGCGGTCGTCGCGGATGGCGCTCTCGAGAAACAGCTCCGTCTCACGCCGCATCGCCTGGCGGAGGTTGTCGTCGAAGCTGGGAAAGAGCCGCATGTCCCGCTCCGCCGCATCCAAGTTGCGCAGGTGCAGCCACTGCGCGGCAAAGTTGGTCAGGAGCGCCGATGAGCGCGTGTCCGCGAGCATCTTGCGAACCTGGCCCGCCAAGATCTCAGGATTCCGTAGCTGGCCTGATCTCGCGGCGTCCAGCAACTCCTCGTCTGGGATGCTGCTCCAGAGGAAGAACGACAGGCGTGATGCGATCTCGCCATCGCTGAGCCGATACGGCGTACCCGGGGCAACCCCTGGCGGGTCACGCTCGATGCGGAACAAGAAGTCGGGGCTTATCAGAATCGACGACAGCGCCATCTCAATCCCCGCCTCAAAACCACCTTGGGCAAGGCCGTCCCGGAAGAACTCCAGTGGCCCCTCAAGGTCAGAAGCAGAGACTTCCCGCCGAAACGCGTGGCGCATGAGCTTCGCCAGGATCTCCTTGGCACAGCCCTCCGGCCCATCGTCGGATTCGGGGCCGCAAGTCAGGATGCGCTCGCGGCTCGCGGTGTTACCGGGACCGGTGGGCCCGTACGGTCCCATGATCGTGACCTCGTACACCGCGGGCTGGACGCGGGGATGCCGGTACACGTTGAAGTGGGCCTGGTACGGCAGCCGGTCCGTCTCGAGCACGCTCCAAGGCTGCTTCACGAACGTCGCCGCTATCTCCCGCGTCCCGGACCGGACCGGGAGGCGCACACGTAGGTGCTGGTCGACGTCGTCGTGATCGCCGACACGCCGAGGCGGCACGACATCGAACAGGCGGATCCTCTCGCCGTCCAGTAGCAGGTCGAGCTTGTGCGGCACACGAAGTCCCTCGATCTGCTCGTCGCGGTCACGAGCAAGACGCACGATGATCTCGTACCCTCCGTCCAAGGGGAAGGTGTGCTTCACCAACGTTCCGCCTCGTGTCCCGAGCGGCAATCCCTCAACGGGCCACTCTTGGGTCAAGTCGGGCCTCATCTTGACGGTCCGGACCTCCGGCGACGGCACGGGGCGTCCCAGCGCTAAGCGCGAGATGCTGTCGGCGGCGGCCACGTAGGCCTCCAGCAACGCTGGCGAGAGGTCACCGACGGTTATGTTGTCGAACCCCGAGCTGGACTCGTCGCGCGGCAGAATGGTCGACAAATCCACATCCAACCCCAGCAGGTCTCGGATTGCGTTCCGGTACTCGGTGCGGGTCAGGCGCCGGAAGGTCTCGGTCCGGCCCGGATCCGGGTTCCGGGCCGCTGCAGCGTCCAGCTGCTCCTCAAGCCACACGACCGCGGATCCGTACGTGGCCTCATCTGGACGGGGAAGGCCGACGGGGGGCATGTGGCGGCCGCGCAGCTTACGGACAACGGTTTCCCAAGCGCTGCGGTCCTCATCTATCGGCCTAGCCGCCAGCTCGTCCAACGCGAGTCCCGCCGTCCGCAGCGACTCGCTGTGGCATGCGATGCAGTAGCGGTCTACCAGTTCGCTGTGCGGTTCCGCACCGATCGCGCAGAGGGGACCGACAGCCGCAACCAAGACCGCCGCCAGCCGGCGAACTGGGCAATTCAGATACACGTATAGCCCTTGCTCCGTGAGCGCCCCGAGCCTATCAAACAGCGGAGGAGGTCGCAAGGAACACGCTGGCGTCCACACCTCCAACGGGTTCGCCCGTAACCAAGCCCCTCCCACCGCGCACAGCCTCGGCAGTGGTCTCAATGCCATAAGGCCGGCGCACGATTCCCGCCGCGGCCTTCCATCACCCAACCCAGAATGCGCGCGGAAGCCCTGTTGGAGAGATAGTCTCAGCCATCGTCGCGAAGACCCTCGAAGCACTTCCGGTGCCGTGCAGGGCTCAGGCGATTGTCCCGAGCCATCCGACGGCTGGATAGTACCTATGTCTTGCCGGAAGCGAGACTGCTCCTTACACGCCGAGTCTCACTGCTGCCGATAGCCGCTGATCAGCTCTAGGGATCTCTCGATGTCCGTGTCATCGGGGAGCATCTCGGACGCCGACCGGAGTGCGGATTCGGCCCGTTCCAATTCCCCTGAGCGCGCATAAATGAGGCCAAGATTCTTGTGTAGAACGGCCCGGCTCGGGCACTTGCCACACATCTCGATCGCCTCCCGAAGTTGCTCGATGGCCTGAGGCCAGTCCCGGGCGTTGGCGGATGCCAAGGCGAAGTTCCCGAGCGTCTCAACTTGGTCGGTGATGCGTCGCTCCTCCCGGTGCCGGCGGAATCTTGCCTCGTACTTCTGGGCCTCTTCCGGATCCACATGCCGCAGGGCTCGAGCCAGATTGTAGAGAGCTTGTCCGTGGTTCTGGTCAACCGCAACCGCTCTCTCCCAGTACTGCGCCGCAGTCAAAGGATCTCCGGATCGCGAATAGTTGAGGCCTAGCTGGTAGAGCGCGTCGGCATCGCGTGGATCCGCCTCCACCAAGCGGGTCAGCAACTCGCGAGACCGCTCTTGGCTTCCCCGTTGTTTCTCGATCAACGCCAGCAGGTACATGGCCTCCGGTATGGCACCAGCGAGTTCGAGGTCTTTCCAGGCCTCGTCGTGTCGGCCAAGGTCGTAGAGCACTCGGCCCTTGTTGTAGCGTGCCGACGGAGATGTCGGAGCCAGATCCACGGCCATTGCGAACGACGCCAACGCCGCCTCGAGATCGTACTGGTCGGCCAGTGCAATGCCCAAGTTCATGTGAGCCTCGGCGGAATTCGGAGTGCTCGCGACGACCGCGCGAAAAGTTTCGATCGCTTCACCGGAGCGCCCCAAACGCGCCAGCGCCATACCGAGCGATGTCCGGATCCGCGCATCCTGAGGGGCCAATGTCAAGGCCGTCCTGATCGTGCTCTCGGCATCGGCGAGCTTGCCTTGATCGGCCATCACAAGGCCCAAGTTGAGGTATGCCCTCGCGTAGTCCTCCTTGAGGGCGATCGCCCTCCTGAAGAGCCCGACTGCCTCGTCCAGATGACCCTGCTGGGCCACCAGAAAGCCGAGATTGTTGGCCGCCTCGGCGAAGTCGGGATTCAGGTCCAATGCCTTGGCGAATGCGGTCCGGGCCTCTGGGATGTGTCCGGTTCCCAGGTACTCCAGGCCCAAGTCGTTGTGTGCCTGGTACATGTCCGGCTTGAGCGCGATCGCCTGCTCCAACGCGGATCGCTTCTCCTCGCTGCGACCGATCTGGCCCAATGCAAGCGAAAGGTTGTAGTAGACTTCCGCCGTGCCGCCGCCCAAGTCTAGCGCCTCCTGGTAGAGCTCCGCTGCGCCCCGCGCATCGCCCAGCTGGAGCCGCTCATTCGCCTGGTTTGCGACCATCGACGCTTCGTTCTGGTGCTGGCCGGACTGCTTTTGCCGCTCGAACTCCTCGAATTCGAGTCTGGCCGCCTCGTTCTCCCGCAACCGCCGCAGGGCGTTGGCAAGTTGAAACCGGATGTCTGAGTTGTCCGGGTTCAGTTCCTTCGCCTTCTCCAGGTGTAGGCGGGCGCTCTCCAGTTCATCGCGCCGCATCAATACGAACCCGAGGTTGTAGTGCACGTCGGCGTGGTCGGGATTGAGTTCATTGGCCCTTTTCAGCGCCCGCTCCGCTTCTTGCAGCCGACCCAGCTGCCGGAGTGCGACGCCTTCGACGTGGCGGGCATCGAATTCCTCGAAGGGCCGCGGACGGTTCGCAAGGTATTGCGTGGCGTTGTCCAATGCCTCTTCGTACCTGTGCAAACGGACTAGCACCTTTGCGAGCGCCAACCGGGCCGGCTCGTTGCCCGGTTCGATCTCAAGTGCCGTCAGCAGCGCCCGCTCGGCAGCTTCGTAGCGTTGCTGACGCGCATAGAAAGTGCCGAGATTGAAGTGGGCAACGGCGGACCGCGAGTGCATACTCGTCGCGCCTTCGAGCACCTCGGTGGCCCGGTCGAGGAGCCCTGCTTCGGCGTAGGCGACCCCTAGATTCAGCTGGAGGTCCAAGTCGTACGGCCGGAACTCCGCCACCTTGCGCAGGTGGGGGATCGCGGCCTCCGGCCTGCCTGCAGCCCGCAATGCATCCGCGAGTGCGGCCGCGGCATCGACCGACTGCGGATCTAGCCTCTGGGCCGACTCGAACTCGTCCGCGGCAGCCTCGAACTGGCCCAGCTCGGCGAGGGCAGTGCCGAAGGCCATCCTGCCCTGGAAAAAGCCGGGTGATCGCCTAGTGAGCTCCTGAAGATGGTTCGTCGCGGCGCGAGGGTCTCCGCTCTGGATCAGTGCAAGCCCGAGGTTGAACTGTGTCTCGTCAGACTCCGAGTCGAGGCGCAATGCGCCCCGAAATGCCGCTACCGCGCAAGCTGGCTCTCCCTGCTGGGCAAAATAGGCTCCAAGGGCGTTGAGCAGGTCTGCCGAGATCCCTTGGCGCATGGCCTCGCGCGCACCTGGAGGCGGCTCGCAGTCCGCCGGAAGCTGGCCCAGTGAGTTGATTCCGAGGCAGATCGCCAGTGTCGGCAGGCCCCAATAGACGTTTCCTGTCCATGTGCCCCTTGCCTTCGGCATGTGAACGAGTCCGGCTAGCGGATCCAGCCGATTGACGGCTCACCAGATATCCTACATCCGATCATCCGATTCTCAGGGGTCTCGGACCGATTCGCCGGGCGCGCACAGGCCTAGCCCCTCCGGACCATTGCGATCGCCGCGGCCCAGCGGTTGGCATTGATTCTCGGGGCAGTCCATTAGGTGTTCGGCCCCTCACTCCGGCTCTGGTTGGCCATTGTTCCCTGATTTGCAGCCATTGCGATCACTGTGGTGGTGGTCTCGAGATCGGTCTCGTTGCAATCGCAGACCTCGTCTAACAGGATCGCGGGGACCATCGATGTTGCCACGGGCAAGGGTGATCCCATATGCAGAGCTGACAAACTTCGGCTTTGGCCTCGATGAGATCCGCGACGCAACCGTCTCAGCCTTGGCATTCTTCGGCTTGCGCACGCGCTTGCGGCAGTTGCGATTCAGGGATGCGAACCGTACAGGTCTCGCACCCAACCGAGCGGGTGAGCAGCTCGCAGGGATAGTACCCCGGGGTGGGCTTGCCGCGGCGGCGGTAGTTCGTCACCAAGGGCTGGGACACAGGTCTCCGATGATGGCGACACTCCTAGGCCGAAGTTCCAGCGTCTTGAGCTAGGTCCAGGAGCCTTGGCAGTGTGTTCTTAGCCCTCTTGCGGTCCCATCCAAGCGCTGCAGATTGGCTGCAGCTGCGGCCCGGTTGGTGACTGAGATCCCGGCATCCGTCCGCATCGCGTGTGCGCCAAGTACGGACCTGAACCTATCATGCCGGACACCTTTTCGGGCAACTGCCAGCAATATGATGCGAACGTCCCAGGAATCTGCAACAGCGACTGCCGGGATCGGCCCCCCCCGGAGCCTTCCTGCGCTCCACCTTCCGGCTCCCGCGATCGATTGACGGAACGTCGTTCCCCTCGCCGTCTGGACCTCCTTCCCGGTTCCGCTACCCCAGCCCCTTCAGTCCGGCTCACCTTTGCAAATATGTTCCCATGTAAACGCTGGCCAGACACCCTCGCCAGACTTGGCCCGATTCCCCACCCCGCTAGCTCGGAAGCTCCCATAATGCTCTCTTCTGCCCCCTGTACGCCCGGTTTCAAGCCCATTGTTCCCGATTCCTCCCCGCCTCCCCTCTTGACTCCACTCCCCCGCAGGTGCCATAATGTTCCCATGTATGTGGACATCGTCCCCAACCGCAAATCGCCCCCCGCCGTCCTCCTGCGCGAAGGCTGGCGTGAGGGCAAGCGCGTCCGCAAGCGCACCATCGCCAACCTCTCCTCCTGGCCCGACCAAAAGGTCCGTGCCCTCCGCAAGCTCCTGCGCAACGAACCCCTCGTCAGCGCCGACGAGCTCTTCACCATCGTCCGCAGCCGTCCCCACGGCCATGTCGAACTGATCCTGGCCGCCTTCCGCAAGCTCAAGCTGCCCGCCCTGCTCGACCGCAGCAACTCCCCCCAGCGCCGCTGCGTGCTGGCCATGATCGCCCAGCGCCTGCTGCGCCCCGCCTCCAAGCTCGCCACCGCCCGCCTGTGGCACCAGACCACCCTGGCCGAGGAACTCGACCTGCAGCACGCCAGTCAGGAACACCTCTACGCAGCCCTGGACTGGCTCCTCGACCGCCAGCCCGCCATCCAGCGCCGCCTCGCCAAGCGCCACCTCGGCGAGCAGGCCCAAGTCCTGTATGACGTCACCTCCAGCTACTACGAGGGCAGCCACTGCCCGCTGGCCCGGTTCGGCTACAACCGCGACCGCAAGCGCGGCACGCGCTCGGTGGTCTACGGCGTGCTCGCCGACCGCCACGGGCGCCCGATTGCCGTGCAGGCCTATGCCGGCAACACCGCCGACCCCAGCACCGTCCCGGACCAGGTCGAGACCCTGCGCGAGCGCTTCGGCCTGCGCCAGCTGGTGCTCGTGGGCGACCGCGGCATGCTCACCAATGCGCGCATCCAAGACCTGCGCCGCCATCCCGGGCTGGGGTGGATCTCGGCCTTGCGCCACGGAGACCTGCGCCGGCTGGTGCGCAACGGCTGCTTGCAGCCGAGCCTCTTCGACGAGCGCAACCTGGCCACCATCCGCTCGTCGCTGTTCCCCGGCGAGCGGCTGGTGGTGTGCTACAACCCGCTGCTGGCGCAGCGCCGGGGCAAGCGCCGCGAACGGCTGCTGCAGGCCACCGAGGAGGGCTTGGCGCGCATTCAGCGCGAGGTTCGGCGGCGCACGAAGACGCCGCTGAAGAAGGACCAGATCGCGCTCAAGGTCGGCCGCCAGGTGGGGAGGCACAAGATGGCGAAGCACTTCGAGACGACGATCGAGGACAACCGGCTGGAATACTCACGGAATGCGGCGAGCATCCGGCGCGAGCGGCAGCTGGACGGCTTGTACATCGTGCGCACGAGCCAGACGGAGATGGCGGCCGAGGAGGCGGTGCGCAGCTACAAGCAGCTCGGGCGGGTGGAGAAGGCCTTCCGCTGCCTGAAGTCGGTGGACCTGCACGTGCGGCCGATCTACCACCGGCTGGAGGGACGGGTGCGGGCGCACTTGCTGCTGTGCCTGCTGGCGTACTACGTGGAGTGGCACCTGCGGGTGGCGCTGGCCGAGCTGCTGCACCAGCACGAGGACCTGGAGGGCTGGCAGGCGGAGCGGGACCCGGTGGCGGCGGCGAAGCCGCCCGAAGAGTTGCGCAAGAAGAAGGGGCGCGGCACAAGCAAGGGGGGCTTGCCGCTGCACAGTTTGCAGACCTTGATGGCGGAGATGGGGACGCGCACACGCAACGAGTGCCGGGTGGGCAAGGATCCGGAGGGGCCGCTGGTGACGCGGTTGACGGAGGCGACGGCCCTGCAGCGGAGGGTGTTCGAGCTGTGGCGGATGTTCCCAGTGGCGAACACGCCGCAGACAAGCGGGAAGGAGGCCGGGGACGGGGCGGGCGCAGGCTCCGGCAAGCCGACCGAGGCGGGGGACGGTGAGGGCTAGGGTGGGGGCGGAAGGGGCCAGGACCGCACTTGGCCGAACAGGTCGGAGTCAGGGATGGTTTCGCGCGATGTTCCTGCAGTTCTCGGAAGATTCACGCACTGCATATGCTGAGCGGTTCAGTTCCGCGTTCCCATCCAGAACCTGCGCGTGGGCTGGTGAAGGCCCTGCCAGTGTGATGTCGGATCGCATCCCAGGCCGAACGAAAGGCAATCGAGGCCGCCCGCTATGGAGCAGTGAGGCCGGTGTCAGAGGCCGTGGATGGCCGGTCTAGGCTGGAACTTCGGCCTAGGCAATTGGTCAGGGCGGGCGGCGAGATCGGCACTGCTGGGCATTACATTTCCGCAGTTCTTCCAATGATGTTCAGCCAATCAGAAGAGCTGTCCTGCCAAGAGAATCGGAGATCCCAGTGATTCGAGCTGAGCGCTGAGGACGGGACCAGTTCGAGCGCCCTAACAACAATCCAGCCGACTGTAGCCGCCTACCTGCAGTCCGGTGCGTCGGCCTGCATCTGCCGTCTGGCCCTTCGGGCCGATACCATCTCGTACCACCCATCAAACGCGATTGACACTACCGGAGGGCACCTGTACACTGGACCCGCCCGAGGGCAGTACTGGATCGTCAGGCGGAGGTCGCCTTGACTTGAATGGGGTCTGATGCCCGCGTTCGGCAGACGTCGGTCAGGGAAGGAACCAGATGAAATTGCATTTTGCATTGGGAATCGGAATCGCGCTGGCTCTCGGAGTGGCGTGCTTGATGGTAGCGCCCAGCCACTCGTGGGCCCAAGTGTCCACTGCCACCGTCAACGGTACGGTACGGGACGCAACCGGCGCGGTCGTGCCCGAGTCCGAACTAGTCCTGCAGAACGTCGAGACCGGGGTTGAGCGTCGAAGTGCGAGCAACTCGGTCGGCGTATACACGTTCGTCAGCATCACGCCGGGGACCTACATTCTGTCGGCGAGCAAGGACGGATTCCGCACAAGCTCGCTCCAGCCGTTCACGCTCGCGGTGAACCAAACCGCGACCCTCGACTTCGCCCTCGAGATCGGCGCGGTGGCGGAGACCGTGACAGTGGAGGCTGTCGGTGCCGAGGTGCAGAGCTCGACTGCCGAACTGGGGTCTGTCATGGCCGAGAACCAAGTGGTGGACCTGCCGCTCAATGGCCGCAACTTTACCCAGCTGCTGACTCTCACCCCGGGCGCGTCGCCAATCAGCACGTCGCAGAATCGGGGAGGCTTTGGCAGTTCGGCCATCGGCGAGTTCGCGTTTCCGGCGATGAACGGCCAGAGCAATCGAAGCAACTTCTTCCTCACCGACGGGGTGATCAACCACGGTTCGATGGTCAGCACCTACGCCACGCCACCGATCATCGACGCGATCCAAGAATTCAAGGTTCAGACCCATAACGACCAAGCGGAGTTCGGACAGGGAACGGGTGGCATCGTCAACGTTGTCACCAAGTCGGGCACCAACCAAGTGCACGGCACGCTGTGGGAGTTCATGCGCAACGACAACTTCGACGCCAGGAACTTCTTCCGCAGGAACGTGGTGCCTCTCTCGCAGAACATGTATGGAGCCACCGTCGGAGGCCCGGCCGTTCGGAACAAGACGTTCTATTTCTTCGCTTGGCAGGGTTTCAAGAGACGGACACCTGCAAACCGCCTCTACCGCGTTCCGACGGACGCGAACTTGGCCGGAGACCACAGCGACTGGCCGGCCCAAATCTACGACCCGCAGTCCACCCGCGAGGACGCCGCGACGGGTACTTTCGTGCGGGACCCGTTCGCAAACAATATGATTCCGCAGAGTCGGCTCGATGCCGGATTCGTCAATTACGCCCAGACAACGATCCCCAAGCCCATCGCTACGGGCGTTGCCGACCGCAACCAACTCGACACGACGAACTCATCCCTGGACCAAGACGAGTTCAACGTCCGCGGAGATCACAACTTCAGTGCGCGGGACATGGTATGGGGACGCATGAGCTGGTCGGACCTCGGCCAGACGGGATCCGCAGGGCGGCAGGGGCTGGGTAGCCTCGTCAATGTGCGGACATTGAATATTGGGGCCAGCTGGGTCCACACGTTCAGCCCGACCAGCATCCTTCAGTTCCAGTTCGGTCGGACGCTCATCAACCGCGACACGGGCAGCGAGTTCGCGAGTGACGTGGATCCCACGAGCTTCGGCTTTGAGCCGCTGTTCTGCTGTAGCTTCAGGAGCGACCTCGCTCTGACACCGAGCGTCAACGTTGGCCAGTTCTTCAGCGGGGGAGAGCGAGTCGCAAACAACCGCACGTCCGACATCTACTCGTACAAAGGGAACTTCACCAAGATCATGGGTAACCACCAACTGAAGTTTGGTGCCGAGTACAGCACGAATCGGCACTTTGGCATCACGAACGACCACAACGTCCAGTTCGTACCGGCCAATACGGCGGATCCTCAGACCAACACCGGTGGTAGTCCGCTTGCTTCATGGCTGCTCAATGTGCCAAACAACGCGGGACGGCGGGACTTCTTCAAACGCCTGCACCGGGGCGCGATCGGAGGGTTCTACCTGCAGGACAACTGGAAGGTCACCCCCAAGCTGACCATGAACATCGGCTTGCGCTACGACCGGACGTGGAGTCCGAGGGTCGGCTCGTACGACGACAAGGGCATTTTTGCGGGGACTCCGGACTTCGAGCGCGTCCATGGGGGCCTATACGTGATCCAGGCACAGCCCGACTCGTGCGCCGCCCTCAAGGCGGCACCTTGCATACCGACCCCGGACGGCAGCTTGCCCGATGAGGTGCGCGTTTCACCCACGCAGCGGCTGATCGAGGATTGGACAGACAACTGGCAACCGCGAGTCGGAATCGCCTATCGGGTGAGTCAACGGACCGCGGTGCGAATGTCAGGTGGCATCTTCTATGACAGCTGGGCCGGGATGAACCAGATGATGCAGGCCCAGGGGCACACCTGGCCCGACGTCGGCCAGCAGCAGTCCGGCAACCTGAACACACCGACGAGCGGAAGGCCGATCCCCGGGGTCTCGGCAAAGAACCCCTTCCCGGCCGGCCTGCTGCCGGGGCCGACACCGTTCGACCGTGTGGCATGGTACGCGGACCCGAGCGTTAAGAACCAGTACTCGATGCAGTGGAACTTTGGCCTCCAGCACCAGCTCACGGACGACACGCTGATCTCCACGAATTACGTCGGATCAGCGAATCGCCGGGCGCCGCTCGACCACTTCTACAACACGGCGCTGACGCCGGGGCCCGGGGATCCGGCTGACCGTAGCCCGTACCCGTTCATCGTGCCGACGTTCTGGCAGCGCAGCGTTGGAAGGGCCAACTACAACGCCTTCCAGTTCCAGTTGACGAAACGCTCGCGCGCCTTCACCTACATGGTGAACTACACGTGGTCCAAGACGATCAACCTCGCCTGCGACGGCTGGTACAACGTCGAGGGGTGCTCCACCCAGACACCGTATGATCACGTCCGTGACAAGGGCGTGGCGGGTCACGACCTGACCCACATCTTTAACTTCAACTGGGTCTACCGGATTCCGGTCGGTCCCGGAATGAAGTCGACCGGCAGTAAGGTTGCCGACTACATCGTGGGGAACTGGCAGATCAACGGCATCGCCAATCTCTATTCTGGGCGGCCGTACCACATCAATGTCAGTGGCGACATTGCCAACACGCGCAACCGGAACGGCTACATGCGGGCCGACCAGGTCGGGGAGCCTCACCTGAGCAATCCCACTCCGTCGCGCTGGTTCAATACAGACGCATTCAGCGCACCCGCACCGTTCACGTTTGGCAACTCGGGCCGACACGCCTTGCGCTCTGATGGGGTGACGAACTTCGACCTGTCCCTCTTCCGCGACTTTCCCTTGCCTGGACGGGAGGGCATGAAGCTGCAATTCCGGGCCGAGGCATTCAACGCGTTCAACCACGCGGACTTCGCAATCCCGGTACAGAATCTCAGTAGCAGCAACTTCGGAGTCGTGACGGCGACGCAGCGGCGTGCCCGACAGTTCCAACTGGGATTGAAGTTCATCTTCTAGCGGCACGATTGACGACCGTTTCGCAGCGGGGCGGCCGCAGCGCCGCTGCGGCGCTCTTCGCTGGACGTAATGGGGAGACAGCGCTGTGGGCGTCGGATTCAGTGGATCCGCATCTCAGAGCGTGCGCAGGTCGTGGCAAGCCTTGCCCGGACAGAAAAGCGGTAAGAGGAGGGACCTCCGCGCCTCTCGGAACTCCGGGGGAGGAAGCCCGTGCGAGGGTCAGCAAGGGCGCTTGCGACTCACTGCACAGCGAGGTTCGAAGACGAGTGCCCCTCGATTAAGGGGCCTGCCGCCGCGCTGACGGAGGCCAGACTCGCGCAAGTGGATCTGATGTGGAGGTCTGCACTTCCGATCATGCAGTCTATGAGCCGGCCGAGCGGCAACATCAAGGTATGGAAGCGAAGGCCGGACCCTCCTCACTGGGCCCAACCCTCAGCAAGGTCCCGCTCGGACCAGTGGCCCCTAGCTTCCCGGCCCAGCCAGTCAGTCCCTTGGCGGACGACCGAATCCGGGCCCAACTCGCCATCCAGCGCGGAGGGGTCGAACTCCTCAGCGTTCTCCGATGATGGGAGGCTCTTTGAAGCCATCTCCTGAGCCGGAGGGCCATCTGTCGACGCGGTGTGGGCAGCAGTTATGAAGTGACCGGCTCGCCAAGCAAGACGGGCCGACGGCCCACGGCACCGCCGGAACTCATCGCAGCAGCCCAGAGAGCACTCAGTTCGCCAATCCGTTGCCGGGACTCGGCAGCGGTGAGATGCCGCAGCTGTTGGCCGCCATCTCGGCGAGCCCGCCCGGACTTGGTGGCAGCCCTCATAGCAGTACTTCGATTCCACGGCACTAGATGGTGAGTCCTGACCGGCCGGAGAACAGCCCTCACCAAGTCCTCGAACGGAGCATTCGTGGTGATTCCGGCCCCCAATTCGGCGACGCTGAGCTCGCAGGTGTGGTGCGGCAGTTCGATGACGCACGGCTTAAGCTCGTGCTATATGGTCGGCTCCTCCGCTCCTGGTTGTCCGAATGCTGCGTTTCCAGTCTCACTTGAGGTTTCCGGTCTCACTCGAGATTCAACTTGGCGAACGGTGCCGTGCCACCCGCAATGCCAACGGACTCGTCCATTTCCAAGAATGTCCGAGCGGGCACTGCCTCGACCGTGGCCTCAATGCCCGAGGGCCAGCGCACAGATACCGTGGCGGACTCGGCATCACCCAATCCAAAATGCAGCCGGAAGTCACCCTGAGAGAGATAGCTGCCGCCGCTACGGACCTCAGACACAAGAGTCCTGCCGGCGACCGTGACGGCGACTCGCGCTCCGATCGCGTTGCCACCCGAGGGTGAGAGCACGCGAACGACAAGCCAATTCCCCTGCCCTTCCGCACGGTTATGCAGCAGAGACGGCGCCTGTCCAATGTTCGCGACCACGATCTCCAGATCGCCGTCGTTGTCGAGATCTCCGACCGCCGAACCCCTCGACGGATGGCTGGCGGCGATCCCGGGGCCGGCAACATCCGAGAGAGGGTGATAGTTACCGCCGCCCAGATTCCAGAACAGCTGGCGGGGCTGGGCAAACGTCTCCCCGTTTCCCCCGCTCTCGACACCGGGTGCGACATGGCCGTTCGCGACCAGAATGTCCGGCCAGCCGTCGTGGTCGACATCGAGGAACTCTGAGCCCCAGCCCACATACCGAGCGACAGTCCCCAGACCTGAACGCACAGTGCTGTCGCGGAACCGGCCGTCGCCCCGATTTCGGTACAGGGTGTTGGTGTCCGCTGCAAAGTTGGTCTGAAACACGTCCAAGGATCCGTCCCCGTCTGCGTCCGCCACCGCGACGCCCATACCGGCCTGCTCGCGGCCGTCTTCGTCATACGCAGCTCCGGCAAGCAGGGCTGTCTCGACAAAGGAGCCGTTTCCCGTGTTCCGGAAGTAGAGGTTCGCCGTGGAATCGCACGCCACGAACACGTCCGTCCAGCCATCCCCGTCATAGTCGGCCGCCGCGACGCCAAGGCCGTGATGACGCCGTGCCGTCTTCACGCCGGCCTCGTCGGTCACGTCTCGGAACAGGCCGTCCCTATTCTCGAACAGCGACATCGACTCGGCAGCCAGGCCACGAGGGCCGCACGGTATTCCTGCCCCGCGCCATTCGCACTGCGGCGCAGCGCCCGGCAGCGGGGTGCTTGCCGGGTCGAAGTCCACGTAGTGGGCGACAAACAGGTCCAGGTCCCCGTCCCTGTCGAAGTCCAAGAAGCTGCAGCCGGTGCTCCAGCGCCCGGCCGGACCGGACACGCCCCTGTCAACGGCTTCATCTCGGAAGCCCTCTCCAGCCAAGTTGCGCAGCAAGACGTCCCTGCCCCAGTGCGTAACGAACAGGTCGGTGTGGCCGTCTCCGTCGGCGTCTCCGGCACAGACCCCCTGGCCCCAGCCAGTAGGCCCGACGGCAAAGCCTCCGGTGGCGCGTTCGAAGCGCAACGCACCCCGATTCAAGAACACCCCGTGCGGCAGCGCCACAGGATCTGCGCCGTGCCCGCCAGTCCCGACAAGGAAGACGTCGAGCAGGCCGTCGTTGTTCAGATCCACGAGCGCAATACCCCCTCCGGTTGTCTCAGGGAGATAGCGCATGTAGGAGGGCTCGCTTGCGGGCCAGTCAGCCGTGAGTCCAGCCTGGGATGCCACATCCACGAATTCCAACCTTGGCGGGGTCAGGTCAGCTGGCAGCGGCATCGAGGGCAAGTCCCGCTTGCCGGCCCCGGCCATGCCCTGGCCGACCAGCGGTCCCGGGATTGCTGACAGTGCAACGCCAAGGACACACAGCGGCTGAATGTCAGCACATGCCCTACCCCGTAAAGAGCTCATAGAGAGTTAGTTGTTGGTTGATCGCAGGCGCTTCCGTCTGTTGGATACACTGTACCCGCGGGCGGTGGGCACCAGCGAAGTAGGAAGCCGGGAGTCGGCTTTCCGTCAGTAACACAATCAGGAGGGGTCACGATGAAGATTGATCCGCTTCGCAGTTCTCAGCTGTCTTGCGAGGGTGCGCCGCGGCGGCGTTGGCGGCACTCCTAGTCGCCACAATCAACACGCCAGCGTACGGCCAAGCATCCAGCTCGGCCGTGAACGGGACCGTAACGGACCCGCAGGGTGCCATTGTCCCAGGCACACAAGTGGTCCTCACCAGCGTCGAGACTGGGATCGAACACCGGTCGGAGACCAATGCGGTCGGACGCTACGTCTACGTGAATATCCCGCCGGGATACTACACGATCGAAGCCAGCGCACACGGCTTCCGAACGGCAGCCATCGAGCCGTTCGTGCTAACGGTCGACCAGACCGCCACTTTCGACATCGTGCTCGAGGTCGGGGCGGTGACCGAGTCCGTGACCGTCGAAGCGTTCGGCGCGCAGGTGCAGCCCTCCTCCTCCGAACTGGGTACGGCGATGACAGAGCAGCAAGTGGTCGACTTGCCGCTCAACGGGCGCAGCTTCACCCAGCTGCTCATGCTCTCGCCTGGGGCATCGCCTGTCAACGTTGCCCAGAGCCGCGGGGGATTCGGGAGCACCTCGGTCGGAACCTTCAGCTTTCCGTCAATCAACGGCCAGAACAATCGCACCAACCTGTTTCTGACCGACGGTGTGAAGAACCAAAGGACCATGACGAGCACCTACGCCGTTCCGCCGATCATCGACGCGATTCAGGAGTTCAAGGTCCAGTCGCACAACGACCTAGCCGGATTTGCAGGGGTTACAGGCGGGGTGATCAACGTAGTTCGCAAGGGCGGCACAAACGACATCAACGCCCGGCTCTGGTGGTTCCTCCGCAACGACAACGTAGACGCCCGGAACACCTTCCTCGAGGAACGGGCGGCCTTGTCCCAGAACATGTTTGGCGGCACGGTCGGGGGACCGCTGGTCCGCAACAAGACCTTCTACTTCGGAGCCTTCCAAGGATTCACGAACCGCGCGCCAGCGAACGGCAACTACCAAGTGCCGACGGCGGCGAACCGCCAGGGAGACCTGAGCAATTCGCCGCGCCAGATCTTCGATCCGTCCTCGACCCGCCAAGGGCCGGACGGAAATGCGGTACGGGACCCTTTCCCCGGCAACTTGATTCCTCAGAGTCGGCTGGACCAAGGATTCGTGCACTATCTGGACCAGACTGTCCCGATGCCGGTCGATCTCGGCACTGACCTAGGCAACCTCAACCAGAGGGATACGACAGGGACCTCGCTAGACCTGTGGGAATACTCGGGACGTGTGGATCACCACTTCAGCGACGCCGACACCGTCTTCGTTCGCGTCCGTGCGCAGAACAGCGACCGGATGGGTACCGGAGGCCGGCAGGGTCTCGTTAGTTTCGAAAGCCCCGTGACCGCTAATGACGAGAATGGTCCCGCCACGCCGAACGCATCGGACGCGACCCGGCGACCCCAGGAGTGGAGTCTTGGCAGGAAGATCGGCAGCCGATCTCTCAAGCTTGTGATGGATCGGCTTCGCCGAACCCCCATTCGATGCGCACCACGTCCATCCTAATCGGAATCTCACCCGGGTTCACGAGGGGATTGTCGAATCCCCAGAATCGAGTACCGCTGTCCGCGGCTACCGGCCGGCCAAACAGGGGATCGTTGGGGACGTAGAGCGAACCGAATCGGAAAATCCTCTCGCTATCGCGGAAGATCGGCGCGAAATGGATGCCGTCCTCCGACCAGTGAATCCAGCCATCATGGTGCGGGATCATGAGCATGCCGTGTTTGTAGCGCCAGCAGAAGTGGCCGTGGCCGTTGAGGATCGGGTTGCCCTCGAACCTCGTGTAAGGGCCGGCAATCGATTCCGCGACCGCAACCCCGTTCTTTGTAGGAATCCCCACACCCCGCAAGCCCTTGTAGTACATGAACCACCTGCCGTTCAGGTAAACGTGCCTGGGGTTAGTGATGATCCAGCTGTCGAAGCTCTCCCCTTCGTCAGCGCGTGCACTCAGGATCAGTTCCTCCGAGGCGTATTCCCACGGTCCAGCCGGGTCGTCCGCGACCACGCACCCGATACCCGCCCGGGCCTGCCCGTACTTCTCGACGTTTGACGTGCACCCCTCGTAGAACATGTAGAACCTGCCCTGGTGGTGGAAGACGTTCACCTGGAGCCGGTCCCCGTCGTCGAACATTCCCGGCTTACCCAAGGGGACATAACCGACCGCCGTCCAGTGGTGCGTGTCCTCGGAGGTCATGTAGAGGGCCGTTGAGTGGCCCTTGACGAGCGGACCGTAGATGCTCCAGTCCTGCGAGGGATCATTGGTCAGTCCTGGGCTCCTGCCGTTCGAGAAATCGATGACCCAGCAATGGTATTTGCCGTCATGAAATATGACGCGGCTCGTGTCGCCCTGCCAGCGTTCGGGATTGAACCCGATCTCGGCGGCATTGACAAGGTTCAGGGGCGAGGTCTTCTTCCAGAAGTTCTTGAGTTCCGAGGGAATCCTGTACGTTCCCTCAGCCGCACGCGAGTAGATTCCGTCGCTAGGCTCGTTTGGTTCAGCCGTCGCAGCGTCTGCGACCTTCGCTGGGAAGGGCGTAAGCAAGTGGGCCGCCAGGCCCGAACCCAGCACTCCGCCCAATATGTCTCGACGACGAATCCGACTTGCCACAGTGTCCTCCGACCTCGCAGGCTGCCCCCGTATCATACGGGAGTTAGCGTCACTGCCGGGAGACCTGGTCCGGATTCATTCGAGTCAAGCGGAATCTCTGTTCCCCTAACGATGCCCTGGAAAACTGGCCCGAACCGATGCATCCCGAGTGCTGGGAAGTTGCAAGCGCCCCTGGCAGGGCCCGTCACGGAAGACGGAATCAGGTTGGCGGCCAGGGTCCGGTCTAGCGCTACACAACGGACGCTGGCATAAGGGCCCGGAATTCAAATTGACTTCGAGACCACGCAGTGAACGAACAGGCGCTGGGGCTCGTAAACATTGACAACCTGAACGTCGCGGCGAATTGGGCACACACGTTCGACCCGTCGAGCATTCTCCAGGTGTCCTTCGCGCGGACAGACGTGATACGCGACACCGGCAACGACTTTGTCAGCCTCCCGGACGGGTTCATTTCGACGGTGGGCTGGAACCCGGAATTCGCGGGCGGGTTCCGCGGGGGCGATTCCTACGTTCCCAACGTCGGCGTGGCCCAGTACTTCGGGGGCGGGGAGCGCATCGGCTACACGCGCACGAGCGACACTTGGCAGTACAAGGGAACCTACACCAAGATCATCGGTACGCACACCCTGAAGTTCGGGGCAGAGTACAACATCATCGGGCACTTCGGCAGGACGAACGACTACTCCAATGACTTCTCGACGGTCGGCACTGCCAGTCCGGACAGCCCGGGCAGCACTGGCCATCCCATCGCGTCCCTGCTGCTCAACGTGCCGAACCGTTGGTCCCGGCGCGACTTCTCACAAGCGCGCCCGTGGAGGTACGCTGTGGTCGTACTTCGCGCAGGGCTCTTGGAAGATCACTTCCAAGCTCACAATCAACTTCGGGCTGCGGCTGGACAGCACAGTGCTGCCCCAGTTCGGCAACTCGGAAGAGAACACGGTCGAGTTCGGGAACATCGACTACAACGAGGGCATCTTCTGGATCACCGCCGCCCCGTCCACCTGCGAAGTCAAGCTCGTCGCGCCGTGCTTGCCTGACCCGAGCGGGGCCCTCCCGGACAGGGTGCAGGTTGCCGCGAACGGATCCGTGCATGATCCGTGGCCGCTGAGCTGGCAGCCACAGCTCGGCTTGGCCTATCGCCTGAACGACCGGACGGCCCTGCGATTCTCATCCGACGTCTTCTTCGAGAACTTCGCGGGAGTAACGCAGAACACCCAGAACCTCGGGAACACGTGGCCGGATGTCGGTCGGCAGCCCCAGAATGGCACGAATCCTGCGGACACCATTCCCAACGTCTCGGCCAAGAATCCAGCACCCACCGGGACCCTGCCGACCGCCACCCCGTACTGTGGGAAAAAGTGCTATCGCTCGACCCGCTGCACGAGGAAACCCTCTATAACCTCGCGCAGGCCGTGCAAGACACCGACAAAGAGCGGAGCGCGACGTTTCTGCGGCGCTTTTCGGAGCTGAAGGCGGAACGACAGAATACGGACCGGGCCGGCACATTGTGGAATCTCGCCCTTGCGGAGGCGGAACAGGAACGGCAAAAAAGAGGCGTTCGTGCTGTTCCGGCAGTTTCTCGCCGAATGCGGTGCGTGCGCGGCCCGCGGGCAAATCCACAAGAACTTCGGGCTAGTCTACGGGCACTCTGGGGACTACCACAGCGCCGAAATTCAGCTGCAGAATGCTGCAGATCTCATGCCCGACGACACGGAGGTGCGCGAGGCACTCGCGATTGTCAGTTCTGGCCGCGAGCGATGAGCTAGGTGTTCCGACCTGCTTGCGACGGAAACTCGACCGGTGTGGCCAGACTGCCGCCCGACTTATCGGCGCACCCGTCGAAGGTGGGCCGTTTGGCGAACGGGACGGAGGTCCGGATGATTGCAGCCTTCGCATCCGAAGGCACTTGAATGCGCCCGGGCTGGGAATGAGAGACGGACGGAGGCCGAACCGATGCGCTGGGCTATGATTCAGGATGTTGGAGCTCCCGGCCGTTGGCCGGAGCCCACCAAGGAAAGCACCGGACAACAACGTGAAGGGACACCCCAAGGCACTGGCCGCGCTCAAGTCGCTGCTGAAGTATCAGCTCACCACAATCAACCAGTCCTTCTTACACGCCCGTATGTGCCTGGACTGGGGATACGAAGGGCTGGCCCGGCACATCCGCAAGGACTCGATCGCGAACATGGTGTTTGCCGAGGAGCTGATCGACCGAATCTTGTTCCTGGAGAGCATGCCCAGCCTTCGCGACACCTACAAGATGGCGATAGGACAGGACGTGGCGAAGATCCACATCAATGACCTGGACCTGGCAAACGCAACCGTGGCGTGCGCCAACGATGCCGTTGCGACCTGCACGAATGCAAGCGATGACACGTCCAGAGAATTGGTGGAGAGCATCTTGCTGAAGGAAGAGGGTCGCGTCGACTGGCTGGAGTCGCAGCTTAAGATCATCCATGACACAGGCCTCGGGCTCTATCTGTCGCAGCAGCTCCGCAAGGAATAGGATTCAGCCCGGTACTGAGGCCGAAGGCGCGCACAGCGGGCCTTCTCGTCCGTACTTGCTGGCCGAGAAGGCTGGCGCGGGCTGGCAACCGGCCATCTCAACCGAGCAATTGGCGGGCGGTGCTGATCGGCTATTCTTGATTGGACCTTGGCGGCGCCTACGGAGTACAACGTAGCTCGAGAGCGCTACGCGGCCCTTGGCGTGGACTGTGACGCCGCGGTCCGCAGATTGGCCTCCGTGCCCTTGTCGCTGCACTGCTGGCAGGGCGACGACATTCGTGGATTCGAGCGCGCCCAATCCGAGATCGGCGGCGGGCTAGCAGTTACAGGCAGCTATCCGGGCGCTGCCAGGAATGCGGATGAACTACGGCAGGACATTGAGAGGGCTCTCTCTCTGATCCCTGGCCGGCATCGGCTCAACCTGCATGCCATCTATGCGGAGACTGGTGGCCGGACGGTCGGTCGGGACGAGCTCCTGCCGGAGCACTTCTCGCGATGGTGCGACTGGGCACTGCAGCAGGATCTTCAGGGCTTGGACTTCAACCCGACGTTCTTTGCACACCCGCTGGCGTCAGACGGGTTCACGCTTTCCCATGCGGACAAGGGCGTAAGGAGGTTCTGGATCCGGCATGGCCAAGCGTGCCGGCGGGTTGGCGCTTCCTTTGGCCGCAAACTCGGGGCGGCTTGCGTCACGAACGTCTGGATTCCGGACGGCTACAAGGACCTGCCGGCCGATCGACAAGCGCCCCGCAAGCGGCTGGCGGAATCGCTCGACAGAGTCTTCCAAGAACCGCTTGACCCTTCCGAAAACCTCGATGCTGTGGAATGCAAGCTGTTCGGCTTGGGTTCGGAGTCGTACGTGGTCGGCTCGCACGAGTTCTATCTGGGTTACGCCATATCGAGGGGCAAGGTCCTTTGCCTCGACGCCGGACATTTCCATCCGACGGAGACCATCTCAGACAAGATCTCCGCAGTGCTGCTGTGGATCGACCGTCTGCTCCTGCACGTTAGCCGGGGCGTGCGCTGGGACAGCGACCACGTGGTGATTCTCTCGGACGAGGTCCGCGAGATCGCCAAGGAGGTCGTGAGGGGCGACTGCTTAGGACGGGTGCACATAGGGCTCGATTTCTTCGACGCGAGCATTAACCGAGTGGCAGCGTGGGTAATTGGCAGCCGCGCCGTGCTCAAGGCCCTGCTGATGGCGCTGTTGGAGCCGCGCGCAATGCTCTTGGAGATGGAGCGTAGCGGTGACTTCACCGGGCGACTGGCGCTGCTTGAGCAGATGCACTCCATGCCTTCGGGAGCCGTGTGGGACCACTACTGCGAGCGTGCGGACGTCCCCCGTGACGGACATTGGATGGACGAAGTCCGGGCATACGAGCAAGCTGTCCAGAGCCGCAGAGCGGACCAGCACTGAACGGAGGGCAAGCAATGGGCGCATCAAGCAGTGCCGCGAAACGAAGCGACGCCGAATTCCTCTACGAGTTTGACCGAGAGCCCGTGCCGCGATCCCGGCTGCTGGGCCCGGGCTACTTCGCCGGGGCCTACGCGGGTGAGCATGTTGCTGCCACGGAATTCGTGATCGGCGTCACGTTCGTGAACTGGGGAGCCAGCGTCCTCGACATTTTCCTCGGCTTGGTGATCGGCAACCTGTTGGCGGTCCTGACGTGGACGCTCGTTTGCGCGCCGATCGCGGTCGACACCCGCCTGACGCTCTACTGGTACCTGCGCAAGATCGGCGGGGCGCGCCTGACCTCGATCTACAACGTGGTCAACGCGATGCTCTACGCGATCATGGCCGGTTGCATGATCACCGTCTCGGCGTCGGCTGTGCGCATTCCGTTCGACATCCCGCCCCAGTTGAACTGGTACCCCACCGATTTCCGCTTCGTCTTGGTCGTACTCGCAGTAGGAGCGGTCGTCGTGACGCTCGCTGTGCTGGGATTCAAGCGCCTCGCGACCTTCGCCACAGTGTGCTCGCCGTGGATGTTCCTGATGTTCATCGCGGGTGCCATCGCCGTGCTCCCGGAACTCTTCCGGGCCGGCGGCGACGGGTTCTTCGACATGGCCGGCCGATCCGTCTGGACCGGACAGACCCCGGACGGGAGCGAGCCAATGGGTTTCTGGAAGGTTGCCGCATTCGCCTGGATCTGCAACCTCGGCATGCACGGGGCGCTCTCGGACATGGCGCTGTTCCGGTACGCGCGGAAGGCGACCTACGGCCTGTTCTCCTCGTTCGGAATGTTCCTTGGGCACTATCTGGCGTGGATCTGCGCCGGCCTGATGGGAGCCGGCGCCGCGTTGCTGATGGGACGCCATCTGGTGGAGCTCGACGCCGGGGAGGTCGGATTTCAGGCCTTGGGCCTCGCCGGAGCATTGGCCGTGGTGATCGCCGGCTGGACGACCTCGAACCCAACGCTCTATCGAGTAGGCCTGGCCCTGCAGGCGGTCACTCCCAACTGGTCACGCGCGAAGGTCACATTGGCTGCTGGCGTCGTCACTACGATCGTCGCCTGCTTCCCCTTCGTTTTCACGGGCCTTCTTGACTACGTGGCGATCTACGGCCTGCTGATTTCGCCGATCGGGGCGATCGTCGTCACCGAGCACTGGATCTTCCCGCGGACCGGACTGACTCGGTTCTGGGCAACCCAGCGCGGCATGGCTTTGAACTGGGCGGCACTGCTCGCTTGGATACTGTCCGTCGCTCTAGCCGTTGCCTTGGAGAGGACCGGCGTGCTGCACCTCTTCTACCTGTTCCTTCCGGTGTACGGCTTCGCGATGGTCGCCTACTGGGTGTTGGCAAAGGCTATGGGCGCCAGCGAGCGGCCGGCCCGGCAGGCCAGTGCGGCGCAAGAGGTCGGCGGTGCCCCGGTTGAACTGCCGGTCCCTCAGCGCGGAAACACGAGTCCGTGGACCTGGGTGTCCGGGGCGATAGCGGCGCTGTGCCTGGCCTCGTGCCTGTGGCTCGCTTACTCTGCCGCCACCAGCAGCGGCGATTACCGGTCGGCGCTTTCCGCCCTGCATCGCCAGCTGCCGATTCCGACGCTGCTGTACTTCATCGCTGGCACAGTGTTCTTCACCCTCCGCGACCGGGAGCGACGCGGCGGCTGAAGCCTGAGCGTTATGGGAGAGTTGGTCCGGACGGCATCCCGCCCCCAGCCGCCGCACGACCCAGCGCCGGACCCATACGGATCCGAGCACGCATTCCGCTGATGAAGATCAGCCGAATCAGCGCGTATCGCGTGGACCTGCCTCTCAAGGAGGGGCCCTACAACTGGTCCGGCGGCAACACGGTGTCCGTGTTTGACAGCACAATCGTGCGGATCGACACCGACGGTGGTCTGAGCGGATACGGAGAGGTCTGCCCCTTGGGACCGGCCTACCTGCCTGCCTACGCCGAGGGGGCGCGGGCCGGCATCGCCGAACTTGGGCCGCAGCTCCTCGGCCTTGACCCGACCTGTCTGGGGGTGCTCAATCGCGTGATGGACGCTCATCTGAAGGGGCACCCGTACGTCAAGTCCCCGATCGACATTGCTTGCTGGGACATCCTCGGACAAGCTGCGGGCCTTTCGGTCTGCGAACTGCTCGGCGGGAGGTGGGGGCCAGACTTCGTCCTCTACCGGGCGATCTCCCAGCAATCTCCCCACGCCATGGCGGAATCCGTGGCCAAGCACATGGACTCCGGCTACACCCGTTTCCAGCTCAAGGTAGGCGGTGACCCGGCCGAGGACATCGAGCGCATCCGGCTCGTGGCGGACGTATTGGCGCCGGAACATCGGTTGGTCGCTGACGCCAACACCGGCTGGCTGATGCACGACGCCATGCGGGTGGTCAATTCGGTCGGCGACGTGGACGTCTACATTGAGCAGCCATGCCTGTCCTATGGGGAATGTCTGTCGGTGCGGCGGCATACCCGACACCCGTTCGTCCTCGACGAGTCGATCGACAGCATCGACGCACTGCTGAGGGCCAGCGGCGACCACGCTATGGATGTCGTCAACCTCAAGATCAGCAAGCTGGGAGGACTCACCAAGGCTCGCCAAGCGAGGGATCTGTGCGTCGAACTCGGCATCGCAATGACCATCGAGGACACATGGGGGGGCGACCACGCCACCGCAGCCATCGCCCATCTGGCCCACAGCACCCCGCCGAAGTTCCTGTTCACGTCAACCGACTTCAACAGCTACGTGACAGTAAGCACGGCTGAGGACCCGCCGCAGCGACGCGGAGGACGGCTGTCCGCGCCGACAAGCCCCGGGCTGGGGCTAAGGCCTCTCCCCGGAGTCCTCGGCGATCCTGTTGTTGTAATCGGTTGACGCTACCAGTCCAAGACTTGGCCCAGAGCTGACCGCTGCGCCGCCCGGACGACTACTCGGGCAGCCGCCACATCCTGCACCGCCAAGCCCACAGACTTGAAGATTGTCACCTGTGTCGCCGCCGAGCGTCCTTGGACCCGGCCTAGCACCAAGCTCCCCAGATCGGCGTGGATGTGGTCATCGTCCAGCACGCCCTCAGCTATGGGGATGAGCAAGTCACCGGCTTCCTCGAGGGCGGACTCGCGGTCGTCTACCACCAGCAGGGCGCGGCGGACGGTCGCGGTGGGGATCTCGCGCTCTGTAGGCTTGAACGAACCGATCGCATTGATGTGTATCCCGTCCGGAACGTTCCGGTCCTCCAGCACCGGCTCGGCGGAAGTGGTCGCGAGGCAAGCCACGTGAGCGCCCGCAAGCGCCTCTGCGGCCGTCGCGACGGCCCGGTAGGTGCAAGTACCTGAGCCGGCGGCGTTGAGCTCGTGCGCCATGGCCTCTGCGGAACTCTGGTTGGGGTTGAAGATCCGGACATCTTGGATCGGCCGGACGCACTCGACCGCACGGACCTGCGTGCGAGCGTGGACACCACTGCCGAACACTGCCAGCACAGTACTGTCGGTCTTGGCCAACTGGTCCGTTGCCAACCCGCACGCCGCAGCCGTCCTGATCGCCGTCAGCGTCGCGCCGTCCATCAGTGCTTGCGGAACACCGGTCTTGGCGTCAATCACGAGCAGCGTGCCATGGATAGACGGGAGGCCTCGGCGCGCATTGGCCGGGAAGACCGACACCGCCTTAACGGTCAGGATCCCGCCGCTGCCCTCATCTAGCGCGGCCGTCATGACGAGCGTCGCCCCGTCGGCGTCCCCCGTCGGGACAACCGCCCGCGGCGGCGATTGGACGCGGCCCCGGGCGTGGGCTGCGAATGCGTGACGCATCGCCTCGATGGCCTTGGCCATCGGCAGCGCACGGCGGATGTCCGCCGGCCCGAGAAGTCTCACGCGACCCCGTCCGCGTCCCGCGCCGAAGCCGCCAGCCTGCGGTTGCACAGCAGAAGCACGACGACCACCACTCCGACCTGAATGAGAACGGTTCCGACATTGAACACGTTGGCTGTGTCGAAGGGCGTCAGCCAGCCGTCCGGGTTGTCGCGCCATGACTGGAAAAGCAGCCAGACCGTCAGGACGACAGCTTCGAACGGCACGATAGCGCGGATCACGAAGTCCCACCAGCGGCCTATCCGGACGTCGGAGTGCTCGTGGTTGAGCGTTTCCTCCCGGAACCTGCGAGTCCCGTAGCGACCGACGGCCAGCGCAAAGAAGAGTCCTGAGAGGATCAGTGCAACGCCCCAGACCCAGTCTTGGTTGTCCAACACACTCATGCTCAGGGCCGAGGGAATACCGAGCAGGAACGCCCCCAGCGCGACCCCCCGAATCGCCTTACGGCGGGCGAAGCCGGCATCTTCCAGTGACCGAGTGACAACCTCCACCATCGAGACCAGGCTGGTGAAGGCTGCCATCGCCAACGCTGCGAAGAATAGGGTCATGAAGAACCGCCCGTACGGCATCGTGCGGAAGAGTTCCGGCATCCAGATGAAGGTGATTCCCGTATTGCTCTCGGAGAATACGGTCCGCTGCATGAGGTCAGCAGAAAAGGCCTCTCCATCACTGACTGCCTGACTCAGCGACCCCAAGCCGTCCAACTGTGCCGGGTCGTCCGCTGCCCGGTCCAAGAGCGGCGGAACGACCGAGAAGACAGTACAGAACACCATGATTCCCGCGAGCAGTGAGATGAGATTGTTTCCGGCGGGAAGCACGAAAGCGTTCAGCGCAGTGTCCTCGCGATCCCGCTGCCAAGCCGCGTAGCACAGCACCAGCCCCCAGCCAGCGCCTGTGTCCCAAGCGTTCTGCGTAAGCGCCTCGATCCAGATGCGGGCGCTCGTCAGTCCGCTCCAGTCAATGCCGAAGAGGTACGCCAGTCCGGCCTCAGAGCCCGGCAGGGTGACCGCCCGCGCAACAAGAATGACCACGAGCACTAGCAGGGTCGGCACGAGGACACGAGCCACCCGCTCAATTGCGGTGACTCCCTTGGCGACCACCGCGGCGGTTGCGGCGATCATGCCCGCATGGCACAGCAGAGGCCACCCGGAGTTGGTGAAGGCCGTCCAGAACGAGCCGGGTGAGCCGCCCCCGAGCTCGCCGGCAACCGCGGCGACAGCGTAGCGGGCTGTCCAGCCGGCGACCACAGAGTAGTAGCAGGCAATCGCCGCGGCGACCCACACCACAAACGCTCCCGTCCAGGCCCACTTGGGTCCCATCAGGCGCACCATGGCCCGCACAGGGCCGGAGCGCGTCTTGCGAGCGAGACCGAACTCGAGCAGGATCAGCGGCACGGACCAGAGCAGCAGGAAGACAAGCCAGGCCACCAAGAACTCCCCTCCCCCGTTCTTGGCCGCAATCCTTGGAAACCGCCAGATGTTGCCGGTGCCAACAGCCATGCCAAGCATCGCCAGCATCATTCCCCAACGGGACGCAAACCTTGCTCTTTGTGCAGTCATGCTTGGCAACGGCCCGGGCGCGCATGGCCGAACGCCTTTGCCGCCCTCACAAGAGTGTGACACGCGGGCTGTTGCGAACTGCGAACCGCCCGCCAACTGAAGCCAGTGGGCCTGCGGTGGTATAACTTCTCTGGGCGCACCGCAGCGCACGATGCAGTCAGCGGTCGCCCGAGACGAAAGGAGGCAAGCCGATTTCGATGCATGTACCCGTTAGCATCACGATTAATGGCCGCCAGTACAGCCGCGATGTGGAACCCAGGCTGCTGTTGGTCCACCTGATCCGAGACGTGCTGGGCCTGACTGGCACGAAGGTCGGGTGTGACACCAGCCAGTGCGGTTCCTGCACGGTCCTGATTGATGGAGTCGCCGCCAAGTCCTGCACATGCCTGGCCGTTCAGGCGGACGGCACGTCAGTCACGACGATCGAGGGCATGGCCGGCGATGAGGGCCTGCACCCGCTGCAGGAGTCTTTCTGGAACAAGCACGGCCTGCAGTGCGGCTACTGCACTCCCGGCATGATCATGGCCTCGCACGAACTGCTGCGCTGCAATCCGGACCCCTCGGACGAGGAGATCCGGCATGGCCTGGAAGGCAACTTCTGCCGCTGCACCGGCTACCAGAACATCGTCCGGGCTGTGCGGGACGCTGCCGGTTCGGCCGCCGGAGGTGCCCAATGAGCGCCTCGACATTCGGCTCGGGGATTCGCCGGCGGGAGGACCCGCGGCTGATCACCGGCACGGCAACCTACACAGACGACATCGTGCTGCCGGGCATGCTGCACGCCGCCATGCTCCGCAGCCCGTTCGCTCACGCCCGCATTGCGAGCATCGACACGTCGGCAGCCGCAGAGGCCCCAGGCGTGGTGGCGGTGTACACCGGCGCGGACACAGAAGGCGAGATCGGCCCGGCGCCGTGCGCTTGGCTGCTGCCCGACTCGGGGCTGACGATCGCTGACTACCACTGCATCGCCAAGGACACAGTGCGCTACGTAGGCGACATCGTGGCGGTGGTGGTGGCGGAGAGCCCCCTTCAGGCGTACGACGCGCTGGACCTGATCGACGTTGACTACGACATGCTTGACGCAGTCGTCGAGCCAAGAGAGTCAGCCGCGGAAGGGGCGACCCAGCTTCACGCCGAGATTGAGGGCAATCAGGCCTTCCACTGGACGGTGACCGGTGGCGGGGACATCGCTGAGGCTTTCGAGAGCGCGGACGTAGTGGTCAAAGAAACGATCGTCCAGCAGCGGCTGATCCCCAACGCCATGGAACCCCGCGCAGCCTTGGCCAGTTACACCCAGGCAACGGGCGAGCTGACGCTGTGGAACACGACCCAAAACCCGCACATCGTGCGCTTCCTGATGTCGCTGGTCGTGGGGATCCC
This sequence comes from Bryobacterales bacterium, assembly GCA_965203925.1. GTDB lineage: Bacteria > Acidobacteriota > Terriglobia > Bryobacterales > UBA6623 > VXMF01. The sequence goes on along the minus strand of OZ241924.1, from coordinate 4,145,884 downwards.
CGAGGACCGCCTGCGGGTCATCGCGCCGGAGGTCGGCGGAGGATTCGGGAGTAAGATCGCGGTCTACCCGGCCGACTTCATCACGGTCTTCTGCTCCAAGAAGCTGGGCGTACCGGTCAAGTGGGTGGAAACCCGCAGTGAGAACTACCAAGCGACGACGCACGGACGCGACCACGTCCAGGAGATCGAGCTCGCAGCGACGAGCGACGGCAAGATCGTCGGCCTGCGCGCCACCGTGTGGGCGGGCATGGGCGCTTACCTATCGACGGCCGCTCCCGGGATTCCCACAATCCTTCACGGTCTCATGCTCTCGGGCGTCTACGACATCCCGGCCATCCACGAGGACGTTTATGGCCTCTACACAAACACTACGCCGGTCGAGGCGTACCGCGGCGCGGGCCGCCCAGAGGCTACATTCATGGTCGAGCGACTGGTAGACCTGCTGGCGGCCAAGCTCGACATTGATCCTGCCGAGGTGCGTCGCCGGAACTTCATCCCGAAGTTCGACAACGGCCACGATGTTGTGACGGGGCTGACCTACGACAGCGGCGACTACGACGGCGCGCTGACGAAACTGCTCGACAAGGCAGGCTACGACCAGCTACGCGAAGAGCAGGTCGAGGCCCGCAAACAGGGCCGGTACATCGGCCTAGGACTGTCGACCTACGTGGAGATCTGCGGACTGGGACCTTCCCAGGTTGCCGGTGCGATCGGATTCCAAGGCGGATTGTGGGAGAGCGCGATAGTGCGCTTCCATCCCAGCGGCAAGGTCAACGTGATGATCGGGGCGTCCCCCCACGGGCAAGGCGAGGAGACAACCTTTGCCCAGATCATCGCCGGGGAACTTGGCGTCTCCCCCGACGACGTCAAGGTGATCCACGGGGACACGGATAACACGCCGATGGGCTGGGGCACGTACGGCAGCCGGACGACGGCGGTCGGCGGAGCCGCGCTGGCGCTCGCCGCACGCAAGATCCGCGACAAGGCGAAAGTGATCGCCGCACATCTGCTGGAGGCGGCGGTCGAGGATATGGAGTACGAGGACGGGAAGTTCTTCGTTAAGGGCTCACCGGACTCGAGCAAGACGATCCAAGACATCGCTTTGATGGCGAACGTCGCCTGGAACATGCCGGAAGGTGTCGAGGCCGGGTTGGAGGCAACGACATTCTACGACCCGCCCAACTTCGTGTTCCCCTACGGTGCCCACTTGGCAAGGGTTGAGGTGGACGCTGAGACGGGCAGCGTCACGCTGCAGCGCTACGTTGCCGTTGACGATTGCGGGCCGCAGATCAATCCCGTGATCGTCGAGGGCCAAGTCCACGGAGGCATTGTCCAAGGAATCGGGCAGGCCTTGTGGGAGGAGGGAGTGTACGACGAAGACGGCCAACTGCTCACCGGCACGATGCTGGACTACGCCATCCCACGGGCCGACGGGCTTCCTGACATCGAGGTGCACTCCACGGTGACACCTTCCCCGCACCACCCTCTGGGCGTGAAAGGCATCGGGGAGGCAGGCACGATCGCCTCCACGGCGGCCGTTTACAACGCGGTGATCGATGCTCTCCAGCCTCTCGGCGTGAGTTCGGTCCGCATGCCGCTGACACCCGAGCGGGTGTGGCGCTCCATCCAGGCAGCACAGGAGGACAACTGAGCCATGTTTGCGCCACAGTTTGACTACTACAGAGCCGGTTCCGTAGCGGAGGCCGCGGCCCTCCTCGCCGAGCATCCGGAGGCGAAGCTGCTGGCGGGGGGGCACAGCCTGATCCCGCTGCTTAAGCTGCGCCTGGCAGCTCCTTCTGCGCTGGTCGACATCGGGCGGATTGACAGCCTGCGGTCCATCCGGGAGGAGTCCGGGACAATCGAAATCGGAGCATTGACCACCCACGCGGAACTGGCGTCCTCGGAGCTGCTGCGTTCCCGCGCGACGGCCCTGGCCGAGGCGGCCGGGATGATCGGCGATCCTGCGGTGCGCAACCGCGGAACAATCGGCGGCAACGTCGCCCATGCAGACCCGGCATCCGATCTCCCCGCCGTGCTGGCATGCCTTGGCGCGGAGTTTCGTGTCACGGGGGGCAACGGCGATCGGAGCGTCCGTGCCTCGGACTTCTTTGAAGGGCTAATGTCGACAGCGATCGGCGAAGGAGAGATCCTCACGTCGATTGGCATCCCGACGGTCGATTCGGATTGTGGTTCGGCCTATGCAAAATTCGCCCATCCGGCCTCGCGCTACGCGGTGATCGGGGCTGCGGCCGCATTGGTGGTCGATGAGGACGGCTCTTGCACCTGCGCCAGCGTCACGCTCGGAGGCCTTGTGCCGGCTCCAGTCCGCGCGACAGCGGTGGAGGAGGCACTGGTGGGAACACGGCTGGACGCCGCCGCCATCGCCAGCGCATCGGGCCTGACGGGCGACGCACTGGATGCCGACGATGTCTTGGGGGATGTGTACGCTTCGGCCGAGTATCGACAGTCCGTGGCCCAAGTGTGGGTCCAGAGGGCACTTTCGTCGGCCGCCGCACGCTGCGGCTGAGATCGTCCCGGGCACAGTCCAGGTCACATGGATGATCCCGGGCTGGGCCTCGGTTCGGTAAACGAGCTGCAGGCCACGCTCGCGCAGCAGGGCTACATCTGCGACCGCGCGCTCGGCACCTCCGCCTACCTTTCGCTGCGGCTGCAGCGGCCCTTGCTGCTCGAAGGCGAAGCGGGGGTCGGCAAGACAGCTGTCGGGACGGCGCTCGCGAGTGCGCTGGGCCGCGAACTCATTCGCTTGCAGTGCTACGAGGGCTTGGACATCGGGCACGCCGTCTACGAGTGGGACTACCGCCGGCAAGTGCTCGAGATCCAGCTCATGGGGAGCGGGGAGCGGGCCGACCGTCAGAAGGCGGCCGGCCTTCTGTTCCGCCGCGATTTCCTGCTCGAGCGCCCGCTCCTAAAGGCGATCGAGCATCCAGGCCCGCCCCCCGTTCTGCTGATCGACGAACTCGACCGGGCCGACGAGGAGTTTGAGGGCTACCTGCTGGAGCTGCTATCCGAGTTCCAGGTCACGATTCCCGAATTGGGAACGATCCGAGCCAGCGAGCCTCCGATCGTGGTGATCACGTCGAACCGCACGAGGGAGCTGCACGATGCGCTCAAGCGGCGGTGCCTATACTGCTGGATCGACTACCCGGACTTCGAAAAGGAGCTGAGCATCGTCGAGGCGAAAGTTCCCGAGGCCCGCGGAGCTTTGCGCGAGGAAGCGACTGCCTTCGTCCAAGAACTGCGCCAGACGGAGCTCTATAAGACAGCGGGAGTCTCGGAGACGCTGGACTGGGTCGCGGCGCTCGTCGCGCTTGACGAACAGCGGCTGGCCCCGGAGAGGATCGACGAGACGCTGGGAATCCTTCTCAAGAACCAAGATGACATCAGGGCAGTCAGGGGCGATCCCGTGCGCGCGATGCTCGACCGGGCCCGGCACCGCGGAGTCCGATCCAGCCACGCCGGCCAGCGCCCCGCTTGGCCATGAGCTGCCTACTGGACAACCTCGTCCAGTTCACGCGCTTGCTGAGATCCGCCGGGCTGGCGGTCCCGGGCGGGGGGAGCATCGACGCGGCCAGAGCGGCTCAATTGGTGGGCATGCGCCGGCGAGACGACTTGCGGTTCGCGCTCCGGTGCGTGCTGGTCCGTCGGCCTGAAGACCTCGAGGTCTTCGACCAAGCGTTCCGCAAGTTCTTCGGAGCGCCCTCCGGCACGGCGACCAAGCTTGATCTGCGCCCCTTGGGTGCCGAACGACGATTCGGCGATCCGAGCGTCGAGATGGAGTCACTGAGATCCGACGGAGGAGGTTCGAAGAGCCGAGGAGAGCGGAAACCCGAAATGGTCCGAATCGCAACCTACAGTGACCGCGAAGTGCTGCGGCAGAAGGACTTCAAATCGCTTACCGAAGAGGAAACCGAACAGGCCGTCAGATTACTCCGAGAGTTGAAGTGGCGCCCGGCACCGAGAAAGACGAAGCGCTGGACGCCCGGCAACGGTGCAGCGCCCGACCCCCGCAGGCTACTGGCAGGCATCGCGCGTCGACCATTGGTCCCGGACCTGCCACCGACGCGGACGAGAAAGTTCGCACCCCGAAAGCTCATTCTTTTGTGCGACATTAGCGGCTCCATGGAGAGGTACACGCGCATGCTGCTCTGGTTCGCGTGCTGCCTCAGCGGAACGCTCGCCAGAGTCGAGGTGTTCCTCTTCGCCACTAGGCTGACGCGGATCACCCACAAGGTGAGGGGCCGGCGGGCGTCGAATCCAATGCGAGAGATAGCGGAGATCGTTCCGGACTGGTCAGGCGGAACGCGCATCGGGGAGGCAATTCGAACCTTCAATGTCGATTGGGCTAGGAGGGTGCTGGGTCAGGGAGCCGTGTTGATGATCGTTTCGGACGGCTGGGACCGGGGTGACCCAAAGGTGCTGGAGCAGGAAGTGTCGAGGCTCCAGCGCTCGTGTCATCGCCTGATGTGGCTGAGCCCGCTTCTGGGAGACCCGCGCTACAGGCCGCTCACGCGGGGACTGCAGGCGGCGTTGCCGTATGTGGACGACTTTCTCCCGGTACACAATCTAGCGAGCATCGAAAGGCTGGCGGCGCGCCTCAACACGCTCGCGGCACCGAAGGCAGGCGGAAAACTTCGGCCAGCGAGAAGCCTGCGAGATTTCTGCTAGCCTTGCCACGGTAGAACCTCGATGCAGTTCCAGTCCCGATACAGTTTCGAAGCGAATCCCGGCCGCGTGTTCGACGCGATGACGGACCCGGCGACGGTGGCGAAATGTCTGCCGGGTTGTGAGCGGCTCGAGGCAATCGGGGAGAACCGCTACCGGGCCCAAATGACGATCGGCGTCGCGGCAATCAAGGGCCGCTTCAAGGGCACGGTAGAGCTCCGGGACCTAGATCGCCCGCATTCCTACTCGATGAGAGTGGACGGTCGTGGGCCGGCCGGCTACGCGAAGGGAGAATCGCGCGTCACAATCGCGCCGAACGACGCCGGGAGTTCGGTGTCGGTCACCGCGAAGGCCCAGATAGGCGGAGCCGTAGCTCGGGTGGGCCAGCGACTCTTGGCAGGCACAACAAAGATGGTGGCGGACCGATTCTTCGCCTGCCTACGAAGGCGCGTGGCAGAGGGGGAAGCTGGGTAGGGTCGCTGGGTACGGGCTACGGGAACTCCGGTGGCCGAATCGGAGTCCGTGCTCTGCGGCACTTGCCTACTTCAAACCGCCATGCGACCGTTTTCCTCCGACCGCTGCCGGAAACGCACGACTCGGATGTCACCGGGACGCAGCGATCCGTGGCACGCCACAAGCGGGCGCGGGGTCGGCCACTGGCAGTTCACCGGCTGTTTGCCGCCTCGGTGGAATGGCCCAAGCACCGGATGGTGGAACGAATTCTTGCGATTCGATCCGGTCGTGCCGAAGCACCGTCGAAAGAGAACGTTATCCCTGAGTGCTGTTCAGGTGAACCACCGATTCACGGGAACCGATTGGCTGTCGGCGGGGGCCGACGACGATCTTTGGGAATCGGTCTCGCCGGCTCCATCGCCCCGAGCCCATCTTGCACCAACTCCCTTACCCGCGCAAGCGCCAGAGAGCCCACTTCAGCTGGGCGAACCAAGCTCTGCGGACGCTTGGGCGGCGTTTCTGACAAGCGAGTCAAGATCTTGAACGACATCGCGTACGACCTCCTCATTCTGCCCTGTTGGGTATTGTAGCCCGAGCACTGATTCCTCAGCCTCCGAAGGGCCGTGCACCCTCTCGAATATTCTCTCCGCTTCGACTCGGTCGATCACGAAACCGTGGGATGGGTAGCTCCTGACCAAGTCAACCAGCTTGTGCTCGCCGATAAGATTCGGACTGCGAAGGCGCTTACCATACGCCAAGGCAATCCGCATCCTGCGGTCAGCCTGCGCGAGTACAAGCGGATCGATCTTACCTGCGATCGGCCGAAACACGCCCGATACGATCGTGGCCGCGATGTCGCACGCCGTCTTGGTCGAGACCCTTCCGTTACTCCGATTGACGATTGTAACCATGTATGTCTCGAACGCTTCAAAGGCTGCTCGCTGAAGGACCGCCAGAGCCTCAAGGGTGTCGAGGCCCGACGTGGATACGGCGATCTCGTCCTGTTTGGCAAGCTGAACGTCCAGAGGTCCAAGCTCACCCAATGGGCCCATGGCAAGTTCGTCGGCACTTACTGCGATCAGCGTTCCGGCACTTTTGCATGGCCCGACGACCACCAAGCGACGCGCCCCCGCTCGGGGGTAGTGACTCTTGAACAGCCTTGCCAATCGAAAGGCCTGGTGGGCGTCGCCGCCCAAGGTCGTGAGTACCAGTGATGCCCTCGATCGCTCTCGGGAACGTGCCTGCTCAATCACGTTGTGGAAGATCGCTACATTCGTCGCGGAGATGCTGCCGCTGTAAAAGTACAAGTCCCTGTCTTCGTCGGTGAGAGCCTTTAGGACTCGCTGTGCTGTGGCGGGGTCGATCATGAAGTTGCTCGCATTCCGTGTGATAGCCCGTAAATCATACAGATGAATGTTTTTGTTCGTGGTCCGCACGGAGGATTGGTCAACAGACACCGCCGGCACACTGGTAATTTCAACTCTAGCATGATGCCGACCCAGCGGCATAGCATTGGTAAGCGTCACGGTAGCCGGGTGGCACGGCAAGGTGCAATCTTGGTCTGAGACGGGACTCGCCCCCGTCAGATCGGGGTGCCGATCTGCAACTCCTGCCGGATGTGTTCCGCTGACTGCGCGTGCTCTATCCCGGAGCCGTCCGAATGCTCGTAGGCACGTCGCCGCCAGCGATTCTCGGAATGCAAGGGCGTTGTGCGCAATGCTGGGTCGCCTGAGCGAAAACGGTTGGCTCTGGCCTGAGACCTTGGGCCAGCCTCGGCAGGTCGACCTGGAGGCGATGCCGAATCCCCTCTGCCTCCCATTGCCATGAAGAAAGACCCTGTCCGCACCGTTCCTCGTTCACCCGTGGCCGCAACGGAGTCTGGGCTCTGCGGCAATTGCCTCCGGCAAACCGCCAAGCGGCGGTTCTCCTCCGACCGCTGCCGGCAAGGCACGACTCGGGTGTCACCCGGGATACAGACATCGGAGTCGTGTCACAAGCTGGTCTCGGGCTGGCCAACGGCGGTTCGTCGAACGTTGGTACCGTTGCCGCGGAACTCTGGTCTTCTCAATGGCCGTTCGCGGTCGAGCAAGCTACGAGGACCAAGTTGCACGGGGCCCATCGTTGCCCAGAACAAGTACGGTTCCCCAAGGAGGTCTGATGTACTAGCGCAGCCGAGAGTCCGCCGCCCCGAATACGGTAGATGACCCGGGAGGGAACGCTGTATGGACAGTGCCGTTTAGGGGCAGTCGCCCACCCCTTGTCTCATTCCGGTACATCCGCTCGAAGGCGGAGTTCTGTCCACATGGGCGAGTGATCGCTCAACTTGAGCTGATGGCGCCAGTTGTGGTAGTAGCCGCAGTCTAGGACTTCGAAATGTCTTGAGACGAACGTATGGTCGTAACAATATTTTCGCCAAGTCGAGAGGTCGGGCGGCTGGATTCCGTGACAGTCGCGATAGGCGTCCGACAGACCGTGCGCCGACTTGCCGTTGAGGACTGCGCACACGCCGTTCCTCCACTCTATGAGCGGACGCTCGTCGCCGAACTTGTCACGCCAGCGCTCCGTGCGACCCGTCCCTCTCCAAGTCACGATCTGCCCCGACTCCCTAATCTTCTTCGGCTCGTTGAAGTCGCCCGTCAGGATACGCGGCAGGGCGCTCGCTCTTCGAAGCTCCGCCGCTAGGACGTGAAACGTGTCGATCTTCTTCCAGCCATGATTGGAACCGTTAGGGATGTGCGCGGTGAACACGTCGACAGTTCTCCCGTCAGGCACAGAGACTGTGGCTCGCCCGAGCAATTCCGGGTAAGGTGCGTCGTGTCGCCAGCCGCTCTCGACGGGTGTCACCTTCCAGCGGCTTGCGATAAGACACTGGTACGACTTCCTTGATATGTCCTCACCGCTCAAATGACAGTGAACAAGGCCAATGTCTCTAAGACGGTCCACCCAAGCACGGGCACGGGCAGAATGTCGCGAGACTTCCTGCAATGTGACGATATCCGGTCGAGCAGAATCGATTTGCTCCGTGCGGTTGTCGGGCGGGCGATCGGGGAGAAGTCTGACGTTCCACGAGAGAATCAGCATGATGGCTTCCAGAACAGCCGGAGTAGTCTACGTTGACGTTTCCCTGAAGCGTCAACGGGCGCTCCTATGTTACCAGCGATCCGTTTAGGTCACGGTGGGCGAGTGATGAGCCTGTGGTGATGAGGGATAACTGCCGACTTCGCATCGACGGCGATGGCGAGTACAAGCGATGGCAGACCCTGCGAAGGAGCACCTGCTATTCAACGCAAATCCAGCGTAGGTTGTTCCATGGGCCCCACAAGGGCCTCCGCTGAGGCTAAGGCCGCAGTTCATCCCCGACAGACAGGCACGGTGGCGCACGGTTCAGACGGCTCTTCCTCTTGGCCAGCGCCTCCTTGAACGAGCGAGCCATCTTCTGCGCCGTTTCAATGACGCCTTCCGCGTCCCCCAAAACCTTGTCGCCCTTGACCTTGCTCCATACAAGCCTTCCGCAAGCGTCGTAGGCCATAGCCGATGCGACGGCCGTGGCGCGCTCGGTTTGCCAAATCGTGCGCTGCCTTCTGCCCCGCTGGTACGCAATCGAGACTTCCAGAATGTATTGGGCGGCTTCGGGCCAACGCACGATATCGACCTTGGCCTTGATGAGGCCCTTGCGCTTCATCAGTTCGACCTTGAGCATGTCGCTGAATTGGCCGTCGTCTCCCTTGGTCGGCGCTACGAACACCGGGACGGCTGTGCGGGGCTCGACGCCGCTGGCCATCCCGCAGAGGACTGTCGCAGCCAACGTTAGTGTGCATGTGTGTCTCATAATCCCTCCTACGGCTGTCCGCACTCAACCAGCAAGACAGTCCGGAAGACCTGCCCTTGAACCTGCACGTCCACGCTCGTCCCGGGTTCTGCACTTGATGCTCCGGCGGTAGTGAGTAGGTCCTCGATGCTGCATGATGAGGATGTTCCGTTCTGGAGCGTGATAGTCACCCTTGGGCTGGCATCTGGCACTGACGGGTCCGTCACGAGCGCAGCTGTCCACTGGCCACCTTGGAAGCGGATGCGGTATTCGTTCCCGTTCGAGGCCCTAACCGTCGAATCGGGGCCCAGCGGCTGGCCGTTGACTTGGTAGGTGCCATCTTCTAGGCGCACTACGTTGGCCAACTCTCCGCTGATGCCTAGAAGGACCGGGATGCCTCGCGGCAGGACATATGTTGCCCGCCAAACTCCGTTCGCGAGCGTTAGCCGGTATTCGCTGCCGTTGGCGGCCGTGATCGTGCCGCCGCTCTGGATCACGTCGTTGCCGTGCCGGTAGCTGCCGTCTTCTTGGCGCGCCAGCGAGATTTGCAAACCGCTCATCCCAAGCGTCACCGACACGGGCGGAGCCGGGACGAAGGCAGCTGTCCACCGGTCGCCTTGGAAGCGGATGCGGTAGCTGTTGCCGTTGTCGGCCTGTATGCTGTCGCCGCTCGTGATTACGGTGCCACCGATCTCATAGCTGCCATTCTCCCGGCGCATCAGCAGTGCGACCTCGCCGGATGCGCCCAGCGAGACCCGGATCGGGGCCGGCGGCACATAGGTGTACTGCCACTCGCCGTCCACCAACGTCAGCCGATAGCGGCTGTCGGTCGGAGTGGTGACGATGTCCCCGCTTCGGAACTGGTTTCCGTTGAGCGTGTAACCACCGTCTTCGGTCATGACCAGCTCGATGGGGTACTCGCTCGCCCCAAGCGTGATCTGTACTGGTGGCGAGGCCTCAAAGGCGGCTGTCCAAGTGCCGTCATCCATGGTGAGGCGGTACTGGACGCCCCTGCTCGTCCTGACTAGGTCGCCGCTGCGAAACGTGGTCTCTTCGAAGTTCACCGCCAACGTTCCGGTGTAGGTGCCATCTTCGTTCTCATCGATGAACAGAGCCTCCCCGCTGCCGCCAAGCCGCAGCCGCACTTGGTCTGGTGCCACGAACTCTGCGGTCCCGGTCGTTCCCGACAGCGTGACCCTGTAGGTCTTACCGTTGATCTCCGACACTACTGTGGATCCACTGGAGAACGGATTGCCATCTCTGGTGAACCCACCAGCCAGAGTCATCTGGAATTGGGCCGTGCCTCCGTGCTGGCCCAACTGCACGGTGATTGTCTGGGACGATGACGAAGTTCCGGAACCATCCGGCCCGTCGCCTACATATTGGGCGATCCAAGGCAAGTAGTAACTTGTGCGCTGCGCCGCCAGTTGCCCGCCAGCGCCATAAGAGTAGAACGTCGTCCCGACAAGCACCCAATCCTCACCGTCACGCATGAGAACGGCCCCGCCGCTGTCTCCGGGCTCGACATGCTGCGCCATGCTCATTTGGGCGCAGACAATCCAGTCTTCAGGATTGTCGCAGGGGGTCACAGGCCATTCCGCCCGGACCAAGTTAGCCGGTTCCAGCCCGAGAATCGTGACGCTCAACCCATCCTGAATCTGTGCAACATGGGACTCGGACGGGAGTTCTACGGGCCTAACGTAGCGGCTTGTCAGCGATTCGCTCATTTCGATCAGCGCGATGTCCTTGGTCGATGCTTCTCCCTTTAATGGATCGTAATCGGGATGGAACAGAACGCCCCATCTGAATCTGTCCGCGCGTTCGTCCGTGTTCGCAAACCCGTACACGCTCTCTCCGCTCAAGTGGGCCACTTCCAAGAAAGAGGCCCCATCCACACAATGCCCCGCCGTTAGAATCCACTTTGGCGTCAGCAGAGTCCCAAGACAGGTCTTCAGCCCATTGCCGACCAGAACGACAAACGGAACTTCCGTGACGGTTGCGATGACTTGTCCTCCGACCATACGGCGCGGCTGCGGCTGCTTCGTCTCTCCGCGTAGTGGATGCAGCGACACGGCCAGAAACGTTGCGAGAGCGAGGACTCGCACGGAAACCTCCGGTTCCACCCCCAGCACCCTCCGGGTGCCGGGCCTTGCTCCATTTACGCGGGAAATGCGAATCGTCCTGCTTATTCGCCGGGGCTCGGGTCATGACTCCCTCGCCCGGGTTCGTGGCTGTGGTATTCGGCAGGAGGCCCGACCTAGCGGGTTCCCCGCGAATGGAGCGCTGATAAATCCTAGCACGTAGCGATACACAGCTGGTAGGGTCATGAATCGCATGACAGAGTCGATTGTTGCAGCGGCGATTCTTGCCATGCTCGGATGGATTGCCGCCGATCTTCGTAGCTTCAGGTCTCAGAACCCTGCGGACCTTGCAGAAGTGCGTGGCGGTATCGCGGATCTTCGCGAGCGCATGGCTAGACTGGAGGGGCTGTTCGAGGGATTCACCAAGCGGGAGACGGCACGATGAGCAAGAAGCAGCCGAAGCCGCCTTCAGATCACCTTGCCGCCCCGCGACTACCAGCGGTAGAAGGCGGAGCTAGAGCAGAATTTCGACCTGCCCGGCCTGAGCATCAAGGATATGCGCCGTGCGTTCCTCCGCCCGGTTGCTGTCCGTACGGTCCAATCGAAGCGCTGAGGTAGGCTGCACCACAACGCGCCCCCGAGTCAACCCGGAATGCAACTATTCGATTTGTCTCCCAAAGAAGGCACCTTGCCACATCTCAGGCTGTCCGTCAGCCAATTGATTCGCCAGCCAGTACGACGCTTCGCCTGTTGATTCGCTCGCGGACCCCACATGCTGCGGGAGGGCCCGGACCCTTTGATGTGGACAGTGGGAGATCTCCCCGGTTCCTTGAAGAACCATCCCGTGGCTATGCGAGCGTTCTCAACACCCCGTTCGGCCCGGTGCTGCCTCCCCTGTAGTGGCATCCCCGGTGGTGCCCCCGCTGTGCCAACGACTAAGGCACCAACATTGAAGACATCGAGGCTCAACGGCACCGCTTGACCACCCGCTGAGAACGCTTCACGACGTGCGTTGGTGCACGGCATGAAGCACTCGCTCCCGGCTGGCGGGCTACGCCTCTACCGGGACGGGAGTCGAACCCGTTGGCTCGCGACGACTGGGTTCTAGCTCATCGCTCTCTTCCTCTCCAAGGCTTGGCCTGGAGCTATGGCACTACGTCGGGCGACTCGTCTGGCTCCCGGTCCGATTGCGGCACCGGTACAGTCGATGCTGCAGGTCGGCAACCTGTGCGACCCGCGCCGCCTCCGGCACCAGCCGCACATTTTGGCGATTCGTGATCAGCGTCCCGTCCGTCGGCTGCACTGGCGTCGTCACTCGCTTCCAGTCCCGCAGCTCTTCCCGGATGGACTGCTAGTTTAGCCAGAACCCAGCAGTCGCTTGCGGATCAGGTGCATTGCCTAGTAGACCAGCGCCGCAATGAAACGGTGGGCCGAGACCCAGCGACCCAAGCTGCGGTAGGTCTGTCGCAGGCCCAGCGCGAATCGGCTGCCAGTTCCGGATCGACGAACAAGCCGGTCCCACCGGCGTCGCGGAACCCTGTCATTGTCAATGGCCGTTAGAGGTCGATCAGGCTATGAGAACTGTGGCACACGTGGCCCATCGTGGTCTGAAACCAATTCAGTTCTGCAAGAGAGTCGGATATTCCAGCGCAGCCGAGAGTCCAGCGAACCGCAATCGGCAGACAATCCGGGAGCGATCGTAATCTAGACACAAGCCGTCAGGAGCGGTCGTCCGCCCACTGTTTCAATCCCGGTAGATCCGTTCGAAGGCGAAGCTCTGTCCACATTGGCGAGTGGTCGCTCAATCCCGCCTTGCGCCACTCGTGGAAGTAGCCACAATTCACGACTTCGAAATGTCTTGAGACGAAGGTGTGGTCGAAACATCTCGGCTCCTTGAGGGATTTCGTGCGGTGCGTGACAGGGGTCGGCCACCCGAAGCCGCGACGGTCACGATAGGCGTCCCGCAGACCGTGGTGTGACACGCCCCCAAGGACCGAAAGCACACCGTTGGTCCACTCGATGCTCGGGCGGCTCTGGCGCTGTTTACGAAACTTGTCACGATAGATCGGCCCGCTCTTTCCTCCCACCTCGTGAGTTCCTTCTACGAAAGTTACGATCTCTCCCGACCTTTTGAACGACTCCGGTTCGTTGAAGTCGCCGGTCAGAATACGCGGAGAGTCGCTCGCTCCACGCAGCTCCGCCGACAGGACGTGGAAGGTGTCGATCTTCTCCCAGCCATACCCGCTACCGTTGGGAATGTGCGCGGTGAACACGTCGAGGTCCCCCTCGTCAGGCACAGAGACTGTGGCTCGCCCCAGCAATTCCCGGTAAGGCGCTTTTTCGCGCCACTTGATGCCGTCGGGCGTCAGATCCCAGCGACTCGCAATCAGGCAGTGGTACCACCGGTCCGGGACCTTCTTCCCACGCCAGACTTCCTTGCCGCTCAAGTGGACATTGAAACCAATTTCTCTCAGACGTTTGGCCCACTTATTAGCAAACAGGACCCTGACTTCCTGCAAGGTGATGATATCCGGTTGCTTATCTTCGATCTTCGCGATGAGTTTCTCGGGCGGACCACAATTGACGTTCCACGAGAGAATCAGCATTAGAGGCTTCTTGACACTCGGAGTAGGATAGCATAGCGCTTTCCTGACGCGTCAACGGATACGCCCACGTTACTCAACGATAGGTGCGGATCACGCTGAGCGAGTCATGTGCTTGCGGCATGGACACCGACTCATTCAAGACCTGCTTTGACATCGGGTCTGGCAGGGCTCTGTGGTAGGGCTGGTTGTCCCTTGGGAACGGCTCTGACGAATCGGTTCATCCTCCCTACGTCGAAACGGGATTCCTCGAGACGGCGACAGGATTCCCCTCAGAGATTCCTCTCAGAGCCGGTGATGGGCTAACTGGGCTGTGTCTACAAGTTCCGGTACCGGGAGAGCTGGTGATTGGAGGAAGGTCAGATCGTCTCTCGACTCCGGGAATTGGCGGCGGCCTCGATGGCCGCAAGCGCTCCCGCAATCCACGGTGGGGCTGCCGCCGGCCCACCAGCTCGCGGTCAGTTCTGTACAATCTGACCGTCTATGCTCACCCGACGAGAATTCGGAATCTCAACGGTCGCGATCGCGGCCGCTTGCAGTACATCTGCTCCTCCAGAGCCGGAACAGGCCACTCCTACGCGCCCTCTTTACTTCGACCTGCACATCGACACGCCGTCCAGGCTAGTCAGCGAGCGGCTCAATCTAGCCGAGAGCCCGGAGTACAGCCAAGTTGACATTCCGAAGATGCGGCAAGGGGGAATGCACGCTGGCTTCTTCGCGGTATTCAGTCCGGCGCGCCGCAAGGCCCCGGTGGAATCCGTCAAGGACGCCCTGAGCATCACGGACGTAGTCGTTGAGACGGTCAAGAAACACCCGGAGCACCTCTTGCTCGGAACGACATCGGCCGACGCCACTCGCGCCCGTGCGGAAGGCAAGATCGCCGTCTTCCTGGGAGTGGAGGGCGGCCACATGATCGACTCCAGCGTCGAAGTGCTGCGACAGCTGTACCGCTTGGGAACGCGGTACTTGGGTCTGACGCACAGCGGGAACACGCCGTGGGTGGGCGCGGCCGAATACGACGACGGGCCAGAGGGGCTTACGGAGCTGGGCCGCGAGATCGTCAAGGAGATGAATGGGTTGGGAATGATGCCGGACCTGTCCCACGCCTCCGACAGGGCCTTCTTCGACACGATAGAGACGTCAAGCCTGCCCATCCTGAACACCCATGCAGCTTGCAGGGCCGTTGCCAACCACCCTCGGAACCTAAGCGACGAAATGCTCAAGGCATTGGCCCAAAACGGCGGCGTCTTGGGCGTGGCGTACTACGCCGGAATGCTCGACGACGAGTATCGTTCCCAGTTTCCCAAGCTGGCCGAGATCGGGCAGCAGAAGTCTACGGTCCGGCAAGAGTTCACGAACGACAAGAAGCGGCTCTCAGAAGAGCTGTGGAAGCTAAACCTCGCCGAGGTGGACTTGATCGGAGCACCACCCCTAAGCCGCCTGGTAGACCACATCGAGCACGCGGCCACGGTTGCGGGTATCGAACACGTCGGCCTAGGCTCAGACTTCGACAGTGTCGGCCTGAGGCTACCTGCTGGCCTAGAACACATCGGCAAGACGCCGAACCTGATCGAGGCGATGAAGGAGCGCGGCTTTTCCGACGACGACGTTGCGAAAGTGCTGGGCGGTAATGTGATGCGGGTCATGCGAGCGACGGAGGAGGCGGCAGGCTGAACGCGACCGACGATACTCGCGGGCGGCGGTGGCGCCGATCTTGGCCAGAGGGCCCAGCTGCCGCAATCACAACCTTAAGTGGCTGGCGGGACTACCGACGGCACGGTCCGACGATTCAAGTTCGCCCGGCCCGCGGATGGCTGCCTATGCCAGATCGAACAACCGTGATGAGCGATTAGGTATGGCGCTCCGTTGATCGCCCTCCCTCGTGCGGGTCGCGGAGACCCATCGCAAACGGATTTCATTGGCTTGCCATGCCGAGCGGTGATTCAGCAGCCAGCTCGCCGGTGAAGGCACATGCGAGTCGGATCGGCATCGGACCTGATCGTCCAACAATGCGGTTGTGGCACCGGTTCCTGTTCGGCCCTAGCGTCTGGACTTTGGGAATAGCCCAGCCGTAGCCACGACAAACAGTAGTCCAGAAGTTGCAGCGACCAGACCTGGTAGGGCTTGGCCGACCGTCGTCGGCAAGGTCTCGTGCGGCATGTCGGGCCGCAAGAAGAAGTAATCTGCAAGCCAAATGCCGAGCCCGCACAGGATTGCTGACCGTATTATCCTGGCCGGTCCTGCTTTCCATCGCCTGCGACCGTTGCGAAGTTGCCTAGTGAGGATGCAGGCGAGGGCGATAGCCCACCCAAGGAGGAGCACTCCGCCCACGACAAACGCTATGGCCCACGTGTCTGGCCGGGCCAATGGCTCTGCCCGCATAGGAGACACCAGAGGTGCACCGTGAAGGCTGGCGAGAATCGACCGGGCAATCGGTTGGGCCCTTCCCGCATCCAGATTGGTCAGTACGGCCACCCCTGTGCGGCGCCGAGGAGCAAGTACGATGGCTGTGTTTGCGCCCCAGATGTCGCCCGAGTGCTCCAACACCAGATCTCCGTCTAGCCAGTCAGCCTCCTCCACGAACCAGCCAAGGTCATAGCCGGGCTCGAGTCCGGCCCACCATTCCGGGCCTAGGGTCGGCAGACCATTCGGTGGACCGGTGTCCCCCAGCATGGCGGCCAAATAGCGACCCATATCGCTCGCTGTCGCCTTTACCCGAGAACTCCCGTACCAGCCCACGAACGGGGCCCGGCTAACGCGCACTCGCGCCCACTGCCATTCATGACGGGCGGATGCGTTCCATTCATGGGCTTGGCGCCCATCCAACGTCGTCCTCTGCAGATCCAATGGTGCAAAGACACTCTCTTGCATGAATCGCGGGAAAGTCAAGCCGGAGAGGCGTTCTACGATTGCGGCCAAGAGGACAAAGTTGCTGTTCGCGTACGAGAAGAGAGGTGCCATGCTCGCTGCCAAGTTGGCACCCGCAAGCCTCTTGACCGCCACCTCCAAGTCCCGGTCACCGGACAATCCGCAGCAGGGAACAAGAAAGTCGTCCTCCCGACGGAGCCCGCTGCGGTGACGCAAGAGGTCCCTGACGGTGACGGACTGCCAGTCTCCAGAGTTGAGCTCGGGAAGGACCGTGCTGATGCTTGCGTCCAGGCTCACGGCCCCGGACGCTTCGACCTCCAGCACGGCAAGCGCAGTGAGAGACTTGCTCACTGAGGCAAGTTCTGTCGGCGTGTCCACAGTCATCGGATCTTGTTCCGAAATGTTGCGACTACCGTAGGCCCGAACAAGAGGATCGGCTCCAACCTCCACGACTGCCACGGCAACGCCCGGAATGGCGTTCAGCTGCATCTCCGATTCGACGTAGCGGTCAATGCGCTCGGACGCATCCAAGCCGCCACTGGCCACTTTCACCAGCACTCCAGCGATCGCTGCAGTCCTCCGCACGGGCTCGATTCTAGCCCCATGAGTGGAACAGGTCGCAGCCCCCTCCCAATCGTGTTGCGACGGACCGCTATCACCGGCAAGTCGCGTTCGTTGCAGAAACGGGCCGAGCTGAATCGGTGTGCTTGGCCCCGATCAGGTCCGGGACGCAAGTGCTGGATGGGTTCGGATCAGGCAAGATCAGTGGCGGGCTTGTCGTCGCCCGGCACGGTCGCTGCGACAGCAAGCTAATGAGGACGGGCAAAGGAATTGGTCTGCTACCCATCGAGTTGGCGTTCCGCGCTCGGGAGCGGGCTCGCCGTTCGGAAACCCGAATCCTGGTCGGCTCGGTGCCCGCGGAACTGCGCCAACTCGCGAAGGCTCTGGCCTCAAACGCTGATCGCGGCCAACTCAGCTTGTCACATGGCCTGCCCCTGAGCGAAACTGGAACCGTCCCACACGAACGCTGGCTGATGATTCGATACTCCTTAGGCATCTTGATCTTGACCATTGCCACATCGGCTGCCTCACTCCGCGGCGCGACAGCCGACCGTACCGAAGGCAGGGTTCACAGCGGCGTGCTCGCGCTGTATGACTTTTCGGCCATCGAGAACGGCTTCGTTCAGGACTCGGCCGGACGCAGCGAGGACTCAATCCTGAAGATCGCGAACTCGGACACGGTGCGTTTGCTGCCAGACGGGCTGGAACTGCTCACGGGAGGCAGGCTCAAGTCTAGGTCCCGACCGGCCAAGATCTCCGACATGGTCCGGATCGGCGGAGAGATGACGCTTGAGGCTTGGATCCGGCCGAACGCGACAGATCAGACGGGGCCCGCCACGATCCTCACTATGTCCAACGGCACGGATCAGCGGAATTTCCTTCTCGGCCAAGAAGGCGACCGGTACGTAGCTCGCTTCAGAACCTCAAAGACAGACATGGAGGCCAAGCCGGGGCTCTCCACGGTACCAGGCTCTGTCACGGACGAGACCACCCACGTCGTGTTCACGAGGGACCGCACGGGACGGGGCAGAATCTTCGTTGACGGCGAGCTCGCGGTCGAGGAACGGATCCCCGGAGGTACGGAAGACTGGGAGAAGGCATCAGTGACCCTCGGCTACGAAGTGGATGTGGGACGGCCTTGGACGGGAGCGTACCATCTCGTTGCCATTTATGGGCGAGATCTCTCGCCTCGTGAAGTCTCCCGCAACTATCGCTCGGGCCACCACTCCCGCGTTTCGGCCTCCTCACGGCGGAACGATGGGACACGTCTGTTCGAGACGGAAATAGCCCCGCTACTGGCCCGGCGGTGCCTAGGATGCCACGATTCCATCGTGAGGCAAGGGGGCCTTGACCTTTCCAGCAGGAAGACCGCGCTCGCGGGAGGCGCCAGTCGAAACGCCATCAACCCGGGCAGCGCAGAAACAAGCCTTGTCTGGCTGAGAGTGGATGCCGAGACCATGCCGAAGGATCTCGCCCCCCTCACCAAAGAGCAGAAGACGATGCTTCGCGACTGGATTGCCGCTGGCGCGGCTTGGCCCTACGAGAAGCTAGACCGCGCCGTTCACGGTGGAGGCGATCGGGCGATTGGGAACTGGGTGTCAAGGCTGACCGTGTCGGAGTACATCGAGAGCGTGCGAGCCGCGCTCGGAGTCGACGTGTCGGCGGAGGCCCGGGAAGTCCTCCCGCCTGAAGTGCGCGCCGACGGATTTGAGAACACGGCGTACAACTTGAACGTTGACCTTCGCCACATCGAAGCGTACTCACGCTTAGCGCAGATTGTGGCCGATCGGCTGGATGTCAGGGAGGTCTTCGACGCAGAGGAGGTCAGCCAGGAATGGGTGCTCGGCTTGGGCCAGGAACTGCTCCGCGGTGTGCTGACAGAGCATGAGCTCTCACAGTTTCTGGGGCTGGCAGAGTCCGTCACCGATGTCGGCGGAAGTGCTGAGGAGGCGGCGCGATATGTCGTCGAGGCGATGCTGCAGTCACCCCGCTTCCTCTATAGGGTGGAGCTTCAGCGGGGCGACGGCAGCGCTTGGCCAATCGACCCCTACGAATTAGCGTCCCGAATTAGCTACATGATCTGGGGGGCTCCGCCGGACGACGAGCTGCTGGCAAAGGCGAGGTCAGGAATCCTCAGTGATGACAAAGAGATCTCCCGCCAAGTCGACCGCATGCTTGGGGACCCAAGGGCAGTCACACGGGCGAACCAATTCGCCGAGCAGTGGCTGGACCTTGACCGACTCGCCAACCTTAGCCCGAACCCGGAGCGGTTCCCCGGCTGGAATGCCTCCCTTGGGGCGGACATGCGCGCCGAGACGCTTGCATTCTTCAGGGATCTGGTCTGGGACCAGCAGCGGCCGCTAGCCCATCTCATGAATGCGCAGTTCACGTACTTGACGCCTCGCCTTGCCAAGCACTACGGACTGGAGCCCAGTCGAGCAGGCTTGTCCCGATACGACCTGTCCTCGGTCGAGAGCCGGGGCGGACTGCTGACCCACGGCAGCGTGCTGACAATGGGCGGTGATGATGCGTCGATGGTCACCCGAGGACTCTTCATCTTGCGTGATGTCCTGTTCAGCGAAGTCGGCGATCCTCCGCCCGGTCTCGACACGACTCCAGTGCCAGCAGCGCCAGGGCGGCCCCGCCGGGACATAGCAACGGAGCGCGTCGAGAGCAGC
Organism: Bryobacterales bacterium; assembly: GCA_965203925.1. Taxonomy (GTDB): domain Bacteria; phylum Acidobacteriota; class Terriglobia; order Bryobacterales; family UBA6623; genus VXMF01. Next base: position 4,126,149 of record OZ241924.1, on the reverse strand, counting down.
GCGTGCGGTGGCTGCCATGCGCGCTTCGAGCCGCTCGCGTTCGGCTTGGAGAAGTTCGACGGACTGGGCACCCATAGCGAGATCGACGAGCATGGGAATCGCCTTCGTGAGGACGGCGAGATCCTGTTCCCCGGCGAGAGCGAGCCTGTGGCCTACATCTCTATCGCAGAAATGATGAACCTGCTCGCTCGCAGCGACCGCGTCCAGCGAAACATCACCAGAAAGTTTGCGCAATTCGCATTGGGGCGACCACTCGTTGCGAGCGACCAGCGATCGATTGATGAGATTCACCGATCCTCAATGGCGGGCGGCGGGACGTACCAGAGACTAGTCAAGGCCGTTGCGATGAGCGACTTGACGCGAACCATTCAGACCGAGCATTGAGCCCACTGAGGGCTTGTCGCCTAGTGAGCCTTGAGGTGGCCATCTCGGTGCAAGCCGCCTGCCAATCCGGCCTCGCCTCGAGACCAAACTCGCAGAGGAACTGTCTCCCTCCGACGCCTAGCGGGTTCCTCAACACACAGACGTTGATGACCCTCTATCGACCGCCCGACGGCCGCTACGCGAAGTACGGCAGGCATTTGCCGTTGCCCCCCGGCCTAGTACCGCCTGGCCCGGTGGCCCACTGTCGAGGGAGGGTTCGCGGTGGCACCGGTCGGCACATTGGCAGCCGGTCGCGACTACTGGCGGTCGGCTGGCACTGAACTGACCAACACCGAAGCGCCGATCTCAGGCTCGGATCGAGTCCACCCGGCTTATTTCCCGATCCTCGGGTCCGAGGCGATGGGTCGTACCCATGGCGTCGAGCATCGTGTTGTAGAGGTCGATGCCTTCAACTTGGAGGTCCAAGATCTCTCCTGTCTTGAACCGGCCACCCGCAGCGGAGACCGCATGGAAGACGCCCGACAGCTCCCGCTCCACGTCAGAGTGCCGGCCGTCGCCGGATTCGGTCGAGACAGTGACCATAGAGTTCTCTAGGGCGCTCTTTCCGTTGGGATCACGAATCCTGTCGAGCTGTTCCAGAAAATAGGCGGTCTCGCGGATGTGCATGTGCGCATGCGCCCGAAGCTGCTCGTTGCGAGCCCCCGGATCAAAGTCATGCCACCATTCGTGGCTACACGCTTTCGCACCGGTGGCGTCACGCTGCTTCGCATCATCGAAGCGGAACACTCTCCGGCCCCCATACTCGTAATCGCCCTTGATGCGAAGACGCTCTCCAGCCGCGAGGAACGTCACGGACCCGAATCGGACACGGTCAAGTTCCACGGCTAGGGCATAGAGATCGCAGACCAGCCTCCATTCCTCCGTAAGGGAGCTGAGGTCCATGTCAATGCCTTCCCCTCCGGGATCGGCGTAGCCGCCGTGGGCGATGCGCGAACGGGGTGGCAGGGATGGTTCGCGCCCGTCGCTTGGCTTCGGGGCGAAGGCTCGAGTTTCGAATTCCCGGATACGGTCCAGATGATCGGCCAAGCGGGCTCGGGACTGCGCGCCCAGCGGAGAGTTGGAACCTGTGAAGTACTGGTACTGGCCCACGAGCGAATCCAGAATGCTGCGGCGAATCCGTTCCCGTTGCTGGTCTGGTGCGACATCCGACAAAGTGAGCTTGCCGAAGACGCGGTCAAAGAGATCGCGTGGCTTCTCCTGCATGGCTGCCGCAACTGTCCCGTCAGTGCTGTAGCTGTGAACATAGCGGCTAACGCGGCTACGGCGGAAATACGTGCCGGCGATGAGGGTCGGCACAACGCCAGGCGGCTGGCCATTGGGGTAGTGCGCCTTCCGGACGACCTGATCGATTGACGGCCCGCCAGAACGCGCCTCGCCATTCGGGGGCTCTCCGGTAAATGCCCCGCTCGCGCCGTCAAAGTGGGCGTTGATCCCCGCCTCGTCGCAGCGCACCTGATCCACGCCGCGGAGGATCAGGAGCTTGCTGCTGAGTCCCCGAAGCGGCTCAAGCACACCGTCGAATCCCTCGGACTGCAACGGAGCCGGCACCCCCAACCCGAAGAACACGTTGAAAGCGCGGACGGGCACGTGCGCAGAGGCCGCCATTTCCTCCAGCAAAGGAAGACCGACGGCTACGCCGCCAGCGCCCTTAAGCAGCGTTCTGCGGCTGATTCGCTGCTTCTCCATAACTCTGAGAGCATAGTAGCAAGTCGGCGGCCAGCCTGGCGCGGATCCGCGCGATATTCGAGGACTACGCCAGTGTGCTTTCCGAATCTTGCAGAACGACCTTGAGCCCATTGCGGCGAACTGCAGGGGTCCGACCCGGTCTTCGAGGCGTCCCCGTGACCGCTGGCACGGCGTGTGTCCTCAGAATTCGTAGCGATTGGACAGCGGTCTTGCTGCTCACACTGCCAATCTCACGATTGGCCCGAACCGGAGCCCCCTCCGCGCCCGTGTGGATAAGTTCTTCGAGCGTCAGGCGGACACCCTAGCAAACGAGTGCTTCTCAATGCGGCGCGGACGAGCGGGTCGCGACCTCGCTCCGGCGGCCGCGGGTGGCGTGCGGAAACTGCAGCCAGAGCAGTTCCAGTAGGCCGTCTAGTCCTAAACGGCCACTATCGGACACGGGTACCGCCTTCCGCGATGGCCGGTCTAGGGTGGGGCTCAAGATGTTCCTCCGAAACGTTGCGGCGGAGATGGCAGCCCCGCATGACCGGCCACCAACGGCACGGGCCAAGTGCCACTACTGTGACTCGAGCGACTTCAGGTCGATGAACGGGACACCGGCACCAGCGACCTGCGGCAATCGGCCGTCCCACTTCTCAATCGCCCTGAGTTGCAGCAACGAATCGGTAATCGTCTCGCGCTGCAAGCGCTGTGACTCAGCCTCCGCTTGGGCGGCCGTGATCGTCTGTTCAGCCTCGATCTTGATGCGCTCGAGGTCGCGCTGAGCCTTCAGCGCTTCCTGCTCAGCCCTCTGCTTGTCCTCGATGGCCTCGTTGAATACAGGGGAGAAGTTGAAGTCGACAATGTTGAACTCATCGACGATCACGTGGCGGGGCATCAGCCGAGCTGTGAGCATCTCCTTGATCTGGTTCGACACCTCTGCCCGTCGGGTTATCAACTCCTCCGCCGTGAACTGCGCTGACGTCGCCTTGACCGACTCTTGGACGAGCGGGTCAATGAGGCGCTCTTCATACGACATCCCAACCTCCTGGTAGATTCTCCAAGCGTTGGAGGGGTCGATGTGGTAGTTCAGGGCAATACGCGAATCTACAGTCTGCAAGTCCTTCGACGACGCCGAAGCATCCGTCTCGGACTTGTGGATTCTGACGTCGATCGGGCTGATCGACTGGATGAACGGAACCTTGAACTGCAGCCCCTCGCCTCGGACGCCAGGCTGAACGCCTCCGAACTTCGAGAACACGACGCCGCGCTCGCCAGCGCCAATCACCGTGAAGGAATTGACGGCGAAGAACAGCGCGGCGATTGCTCCCAACGCTGCGGAGACTCGCCCGCCGAACGTGCGCCGGATGATGTCGCGGACGGATGTGGAACCATAAGTGTCGTACATGTGTCACCTCATGAATGATTATTGGACTCTTGGGAACCTTGTTCCCGAACAATGTACGCCTATTATAGAGTATTTTCATGGTCTGTGCAACGAGAGCACCGAATTCCGCTCACACCGCAATTGCTTTGCGACCCGACTGTTGGATCGACCAGATTCGGCAGCATCGCACAAGTGCTCGGTGATCTTTCGCTCGCCTGTCTCTTCGGACTCCGATCATGGCGCACAGTGCACGCCACGGCATGCTGTGCATCCGAGTAGCGGGTCTCCTGACCACCCGCAGTGATTCACGTTCCCTTCCGCACTGCGAACTCGCGTCGGTCTTGAGCTTCGAGTCCGGTCGCCAACAGCAAGTCGCTTCCGGGCAGCAGCCCGCTCGTGCGAGCCCGTCTGTTTCGAGCCCGGGCTCGGGAGCGGGCTGCCGTGACCGACAGTGGGGCTATGGTGGAATACGGTGAATATGGAGAACTGGACGATGAATAGAAGACAACTACTCGCCTTGGCCGCAGGCGCGGCTCATGCAGGCGCCCCCCGCACAGAGGCCCGCGGTGTCGGGCCCGTGATCACATTCGGGAAGCACCTTCAGTGGTTGTCCTTCGACGAGGTTGCGGCATTCCTCGAGGAGCACGACTTCAACGGCATCGAAGCGACTGTGCGCAAGGGAGGCCAAGTGGAGCCTGACCGCGTGGAACGAGACTTGCCTCGTCTCGTCGAGGCGCTGGGCAAGCGAAACAAGGAGGTCGTGGTGATGGCGACCGATGTCAGCAGCGCCGAAGACCCGCTCGCGAGACGGGTGATTTCGACCGCAGACAGACTGGGCATACCCTTTTTCAGGATGGCCTATTACCGATACGACCTTGAGCGGCCTGTCCTCGAGCAGCTCGAGGCCCACCGGGAAACCGCGTTACGCTTGGGCGAATACCTCAAGGGCTTCCGTATCAGAGGCCTATACCAAAACCATGCGGGACCGGCGTTGGTCGGCGCGTCTGTCTGGGACCAACACCGGTTGCTGGAGGGAATGCCTGAAGGACGCATCACCGCTGCCTTCGACGTCCGGCACGCGACCGTTGAAGGCGGTCGAGCTTGGCCATTGCTCTGGCGGCTCATGCGCGACCGGGTCGGGTGCGTTTACGTAAAGGACTTCCGTTGGGATGGACGGAAGGCGGTCAACGTCCCACTGGGGAAGGGACAGGTCGATCCCGAATTGCTTCGAATGGTGAGCGCCGAAGTTGCACCCGGAACGCCCCTATCACTGCACATGGAGTACGTCGATCACCGGGATCCCGGGAAGAAGGTCGAGAACATGAGAGCCATCGCCGCCGACCGCGTGGCACTTAGGCAACTGATGGACCTCTGAAAGGCAGCGGTCGCGGTCGTTGAGATGGGCTCCTAACCGACCGACGACGTTTCCAGCGTAGGGCGATCCGTGAAGCTCGCCACGCGGCCCCAAGCGTACCCGCACTCGCAGCAATAAACTACCTTGGAGCCCAACAAGCTTGGGCGTGCGACCTTGTCGCTGTCGAAAATTCCGACCTCGGAGTCCGTCGAGCAAGCGAGTCGGAGGCCCAAGACAAAGGCAGCTCTCAGATCAATACGCGGCTGTTGATGCCGTCGTTGCTGCGCCCCATTCTAAGCGACCTAAATACGTGACTAGACGGGGGCCGCCGAGCTGCGCTGAAACTGACCTCACCAGCCCGCTGGTGGCGGCCCGGCCCACTCCAGCTTACGGGCAAGTCGCTTGTCAGACCGCCTGAACATCTCCCGGAGCACGGGGGCGACCTTCCGGTCTTCTGCGGGTTTCTGCGTCGAGCACCCCACATTCTCCCCAGCGTGCAGCACTGCTATCCTTGTGGCGGAACTGTAGCCGGAGGTCTGCTTCGGGCCTTCTGGGGACTACAAGAGCCGCTTGCCGGTCCGGCGTAGCTTCCCGGGCTGGCGGCGAACACGCGGGGCATGCTCTCTCCGAGCGGCAGTTCTAAGGCCCGGATCCAGGGGCTGCCGGGCTGGAAGGGGGCACGATGCTCTACAAGACACTTGCGGCGCTCCTTTTGTCCGCCTCGTTCGCCAACTCCGAGGCGCTGCCGTTCGCGCCCGGGGATTGCCAGCAACACGCTCTCGTACAGGACCCGTCCGGGGCGCTGCCCGAACCGCGAGCCTTCAGCTTGGAAGAGAGCGGGCTCTGCGCAGAGTACGCGTGGCACGGCTGGGAGCAGCCGATGTACCTTCACCTTGGAGAGGGGGCCGCAGACTACTACCAATTGGTGCAGCAAGCGGTCGCCCTGTGGAACAACGTTCTAGCCGGGTTCAACAGGCGGAATGTCATCACAATCATCACTGGCCGCGCACCACGAGCCTATAGCCTGCCGGACGATTTCTGGTCCGTGCCCGTCTCGGCATCGGGAGACCTCATCCGTGACGATCAGTCCGTCATCTACTTCAAGGGCGGAGGTGACCCCGAAGACGTCATCAGCTTCGCCCGAACCCGCGCAGACGGGCTCGGGGCAATGGTCGAGTCCGACATCTACATCAACACCACGCACGAGGACCTGTTCGGGCAGGACCTAGCCTACACACATCTAGTCCTCGACATGACAGAGACCACAGGCGTCCACGCCTATGTCAACAGCACGTACGTGACGATCCTGCACGAGATCGGCCATGCGCTGGGTCTGAACCATGTGCCAGTCTCGGGAAACATCATGAGCTACAAGTACATGCCGCGGATGGTGGACATCTGGAGGGCCCCCTTCGTGGGCATCGTGCTCTCATCCGGCATGTTCCTTGGGCGCCTCCCGGACACGTCCAACTTCATCGTCCAGCGCAAGGCCGACGTGACGCCCTACATGGTGCTCCCCGAGGACCTTGAGTTACTGGGGCAACTCTTCACATCGACGGTCTCACTCGGCGAGCAGGACAAGATGGCCCTCATGTGCATCTACGACTTCGAGGACTGGAACCACTGAGGATCGAAGACGTGAAGAACAAGCCGAGATTGGAGGCACGAGTTCTTGCTCTAGAAGTGCTTGTCACCCACCTAGCGGCGGGTCAGGCCAAGACGAGACCTGAATACCTTGCAGGGCTAGGCGTCATGATGGAGACGCTGAGCAGAAAACTAGCGCTTTACCCTCTCGAACCACAAGTCCGAGAGGACATCCATCTGGCCCTTCGTGAGCTGCTCACCTCGACCCGGGGACTCTTGGACAACCTCGATTGATTCGCCCCGCAAGTGGATGTGCACTTCGATAGGTTTGCCCATGCGACAAGTTCCTTCCATGTGAGCCGCCTGCCCTGCATGGTGTCGAAGACGGCGCCGAGGCGGGCAATCATCGTGAGTGGCCGGAGGTCTTACCTGCTGGTGCACTTGTCAACGTAGCGGCGGCAGCGCTTGGGGCTCCACCAGCGGTCGACCCCGATGTAGCCGCGCTTGAGAAGCGACCAAAATGACTCGATGCCGTTGGTGTGTACCTCCCCTGAGACGTACTCGCCGCGCGAGTGGGTCGCGATCTCGTGGCTGTCCACGCGGTTGTAGATGGAAGAGTCGTCGGTCTAGACCTTCGTCCCCACCTGCAGGTTGGCCGAGGTCGCATTCTCAACCGTGGCTCGGTCCGCGCTCTGGACGGGAACGGTGAGGACAGCATTGGTGGCGCGGTCCCTCATGCGAATGACGGGCGTCTTCCCGACGGTGCCCCGACCTGCCTTCCGCTTAACCCAGTGGCGGTTCTTGCTCTTGCCGCCAAGGTAGGCCTCGTCAACCTCTACTGGACCGGCGAACATGGCGTAGTCGCCCCTCATGGCGCGGCGGATGCGGTGCGCCATCAATCATGCGGACTTCTGCGTAGTGTTCAGGTCGCGGGCAAGCTGCGAACTGGAGACACTCTTGCCGTGCAGGATGAGGAACGTGACCACGAGCCACTTGTGCAGGGGATCGGGCTGCGCTCCATTACCGTCCCGGTGCGAATGCTCAAGTACTTCTTGCACTCCCCACAGCGGTAAGCCCCCGCCTTGCACCTCGGAACGTCCCGCACCGAGTTCGACCAGCCGCAGCGCGGGCAGGGCCGCTCGCCGTCCGCCCAGCGTATCGCGGCCTCCTCGCCCGGGAACCGCTTTAACAGCTCAATCAGGCTCAGGCCGTCCATGCGTAGAGTCTACGCCGGACGGTATTAGGGGAGCATGTCTTTCAGCCGTTCTTCCGCATTCCGCACGATGTTGTGGTTTCGCCTTATGCCGGCGCACACCTCGACGACCTCGCCCTTCTCCGGCAACTCTTCGACAGCGATCACGCACCTGTCAAGATCTCTAAGCCTGGCCGACCCCTCTTGCGCACACCTCAGCGCCTCGGCTGCCCTCTCCAAGCAGCCAGCCAGTCTGTCCGCCTTCTCCCTGTAACGAGCAAGCTTCGTCTTGTGGTCCTCAAGCCCCCTCACGGTTCGGCCGATGATGGCGTCCTGCTCAGTCCTGCCTAGTCCTGCCATGCAATGAGTCTACCCACCCTTCCACGAAACCTTCCACACCCTGTGGGAATTAAGTCAAGGATGTAGGTCCCGTCCGTAAACCACCAGAAACTGCGGCCCAACGGCGGCGACGCGGGACACCGCCACTGCAATGACAGGCCAAAGGCGTCGGGAGAAATGCGGACTTGGACAAAGCGACGGAAGCGCGAGCTTCACCAGACAAGCAGATGGTCCGCCGTTCCGGCCCTGGTCACTCACTGTCTAGACTTCCGGCTTAGCTGAACGGAGGAAGGCGGCCCAGACTGAGTGGACCCCCAATGCCTATGGCCCCAGACGGAAAACCATCATGGAGCCGCCCGCAGCAGTCGCAACGTGTTGGCGCCCTTGGAATCGATACGTGATGGCCGGAGCCCGCACCGGACCACCAGTCTGCAGCCGCCAGAGTGGCTTCCCCGTTCGTGCATCCAGGGCCATGAAGTAGCCTTCCATCGTGCCGGCGAAGAGCAAGCCACCCCCGGTCGACAGCATCCCGCTCGACGGTGGGCTGACCAGGGGGAACTTCCAGCGCGTGTCGCCAGTTGCGGGATCGACCGCGATGATCGAGCCCTCTCGGGGCTCTCCGCTGACGTTTTCCATCGCACTGCCGAGGTAGTATTCGCCCTCGACGAACTCCTGCGGCGCACCGTGGTAGATCTGGCACCCATCCCCAGAGTTGAAGTAGTACAGATCAGTGAGAGGACTGTAGGAGGTCGCATGCCAGTTGTGCCCTCCGCCCATACCCGGGCAGGTCAGCGTGCCCTCGTCGGTCGGCTCGTGGCCCGGAATCAGAATCGGGCGGCCGTCGGGGCTGATGCCGTCTGTCCAATTCACCTCCGTGTACGCGCGAGCGAAGAGAAACTCTCCACTCGTGCGGTCCAATGCATACAAGTGACCGTTTCGGTTTGCCTGAATGAGTGCTTTGCGGGCCTCACCGGCCACCTCCATGTCGATCAGCACAGGATCCGCCACCGAGTCCCAGTCATGAACGTCGTGGGGCGTGAACTGAAAGTGCCACCTGAGCTGTCCGGTGTCCGCGTCGAGAGCGACCATCGAGTCGCTGTAGAGGTTGTCGCCGGGCCGGGGAGAGCCGTCCAAGTCGGGACCGGGGTTTCCCGTCCCCCAATAGATCAGGTCCAGTTCCGGGTCGTAGCTTCCCGTGATCCAAGTCGACGCGCCGCCACGCTTCCAAGAGTCGCCTCCCCACGTCTCGTTGCCCGGCTCGCCGGGTCCGGGAACGGTCCAGAACCTCCACCGACGTTCACCCGTCTCCGCGTCATACGCGTCAATGAAGTCCCTCGTTCCGAATTCGGCGCCTGCAATTCCGACCACCACCATGTCCTTGACAATCAGAGGGGCCACCGTATTCGAGTAACCGATTCGGTAGTCGGCCGACTCCACTTCCCAGATCACACTGCCAGTCGTTGCATCGATCGCGACCAGCGTGGCCTGCATGTTGACCTTGTAGAGGCGTTCCCCGAGGATGGCGAAACCCCGGTTCGGCTTGCCGCAGCACAGTGGGAGATCGTCCGGCACGGGCTCGGAGTAATGCCACAGCTCCCGACCAGTCTTCAGGTCAAGCGCCCACGCATGGTTCGAGGGCCCAGTTACATACATCACTCCGTCGTGCACGAGCGGGGTGGTCTGGAATTTTCCGCCGACGCCGGACTGGAAGATCCATGCGGGCACTAAGCCAGTCACGTTTTGAGTGTTGATCTCGTCCAGCGGCGAGTAGCGCCAAGCCGAGTAATTCCGGCCGTACATCAGCCACGACTCGTTGTCCTCCTGCGAACGCGCGAGCACTCCTTGATCAACCTGGCCCTCCAAGGTGGCCACTAAGGCCAGCAGCGCACCGGCAATCACGCATAGCTTGCTCATTTCGCCCCCCCGCCCCGCAGGCCCTTCATGTAGGCCAACAGATCCAGCTGCTCGTTCGCCGTCAGGCTCTCACCATACGCGGAAGGCATCAGCGACGTGTATTCCCGTTCGAGAGAGCGAACCTCCTCACGAAGGAAAGAGTGCAGCTTCCCGGTCGAGTCACGCAGCTGGGCCGAGAAGTCGTCGAATGCAACTCCGATGCCCGTGGTCGTGCGCCCGTCATGGTGTACCGCACTTACGACAAAATAGCCGGGCGGCAGGTCCTCCTCCGGATCCAAGAGCGATTCGCGTAGATGCTCGACACTGCGCGAGCGCCCTATGCGGGTCAGGTCGGGACCAAACGCGCCTCCCTTTCTATCAACCCTGTGGCAAGCTCCGCAGCCCCCTTTGCCCCAGAAGATCCGCTCCCCGGCCTGCGCGTCACCTAGGACATCCTCCTCGGGAGATGGCTCGAAGCTGCGCAGGTAAGACACGATCCTCCAGATGTTCTCCTCGGTGCTGCGGGGCCCAAAGGCCGGCATCTCAGTCCCCGGCACACCTGTCTCGATGACCCGGTATATGTCCAAGTCCGTGTCCCCCACCTCGAACTTGCCGCGATTGAGCGCGGGGCCCCTGCCCCCACCTGCGTGGATTCCGTGACAAGCCGAGCAGCGCAGCCTGTACGCCGCCCGGCCCGCGCCGATGGACTCCTTGTCGCCATTGAATGGGCTGCTCTGCAGCTGCTGAGCCGCGGCACAGACCGAGAGGGCCGATGCAAGCGCCAGAATACGAGCGGTCACGCTACGCAGGTTAGGCGTTCTTGGCCGTTCAGGTCAACCCCTCCCGCCTTCGGGGCCGTATGCGCTGCGGAATTTGCCAGCGGCATAGAATGTGGGCACCATGATCAAGCCATGCCGTAGTGCTGCCGCGGTGCTAGCATCGCTCGCCGCAGTTGCCGCGGGCCTAGCCCAAGACATTCCCGTGCGAGCAGTCAACATCGAGTTCGGCGTCAAGGACCACGAGCCCACGGTTTGGGACGGCTCGCTGTCGATCGACAAGGGCGAGGTCGTCTCCTTGCGCGGCTATCGGTTCAAGGAGGGAGAAGCAGTCGGCCCGGGGAATTCATGGGTCGCGCGGACCGACCCTTGGCCAAGACCGACGGGCGGGATGCACCCCCACGAACTCCCGTTCCCACACGTGATGCGTGTCCAGAACGTAGGCGTGACCCTCCACTACCGAGCACCGGAGGACGCCACTCTGTCAGTCGAGACGGCCAACGGGGACTTCTCATTCGTGCTGCGGGACTTACCGGCCTCGGATCCGATGCACATCCTGTCAACGCGGGTCGAACTGCGCCGGGTCCCAATCGTAGAGCCGATCAGCACTGACGAGTACGAGGACGACTACCCGGTGATGGCCCTGTCGCCAGAGGGAGCGCTAGCGGTGGCCTGGATCGGCTATCGCAATGAGGCGGACCTAGTCTTCGTTCGGGAGAGAGAGGATGCCGGGTGGGGCCCCATCATGCCCGTGGACGGCGCTACAGGAGACCTTCAGGGGCTCGCGGCCGCCCACGACGGACAGGGCTCCCTCCACCTTGTCTGGTCCCGGAGGACGGGAGAGGCCTGGGAACTGCTCCACGCGACCCGCTCAGGCACGACGTGGAGCCCACCGCGGACGGTACAGGCCGGAGTCGGCAACAACCTCTTCCCTGTGCTCGCGGCCGACCGATTCGGCCGGCTGCACCTCGCGTGGCAGTCTGCCCGCATGGGCTTCTCCGGCGTCTACTACAGTTCGCTCGACGGCTCCGAGTGGTCAACCGAGCTTCCCCTGAGTGACCCCTCCGCGGCGGCCAACGAGTGGTATCCGGACATAGCCACAGACACGAACGGCACGGCCTGGGTCGTGTGGGACAGCTACCAAGACGGCAGCTACAACATCCGCATGCGCCCCGTCTCGGCCGGGCGGGCCGGCGCTCTGGTCAAGGTAACCGACTCGCCCCGCTATCACGGCACGCCGAGCGTAGCCGTGGACCTCGAGAACCGCGTCTGGATCTCGTACGACGAGTCTGAGGAGAACTGGGGCAAGGACACGGGATTCCTGCTGCGCGGGGGTGCGGGCATCTACCAGTCCCGCACCAACCGGGTCGTCGTGTGGGACGGCAAGGATTGGCTGGCTCCTCTCGATGACCTAAACCGGCGCTTCCGCCCGAGCGTGCGCCGATACGTCCAAACGCCCAAGCTGGTTCCGGACAGCATCGGCCGCATGTGGATGCTGGTTAGGCCAAGGGTGCGCTCCACAAAGCCGGAGTCCCTGTGGGCCGCAGGGGGCAAGTGGGAGGTCATGGCGACCTACTACTCCGGCGACCGGTGGGCCGAGCCGGTCCCATTGCCGGACAGCATCGGCCGCAACGAGGGGCCGATGGACGCAGTTGCAGGGATAAACGGCAAGATCTACGCCGCTTGGACGACTGACCAGAGGCTCTGGGGCGGGCCGGACTTCGGCCACTATCCCCGCGACAACCAGATCGGATTCGCCGAACTGTCGGACCAGTTCCGCGGCGAGAAGTTCCGGGCGCCTGTGCTGGCACGGCGAGGGACCGAAGCGCCCGCGATGCTTCCGTCCGAGCCGCGCGAAGCGCAGCAAGTCGCCGCGGTCCGCAACTACACAATCCGCAGCGGGGGCAGGCAGTACAAGATCTACCGGGGCGACATGCACCGCCACACGGACATCTCGCGCGACGGGACGGGCGACGGCTCGCTCTACGACTCGTTCCGGTACATGATGGACGCCGCCGCCATGGATTTCTACGTGGTCACGGACCACAAGGGCGGCAACGACACCGAATACGACTGGTGGCGCACTGAGAAGGCAGAGGACATGTTCCACGTGCCCGGTCGCTTCGTGACGCTCTTTGGCTACGAGCGAAGCCTGCCGTACCCGAACGGCCATCGCAACATCATCCTGCCGACACGCGGCCACCGCCCGATCCGCATTACTCGCGAGGAGCGCGACTCCAGCACGGGGCCGTTCCTGTACGAGGCTCTCCGCGCCCAGGGCGGCATCGCCACGTCGCACACTCCGCACACATCCATGGGCACCGACTGGCGGGACAACGATCCGGATCTGGAGCCGATCGTCGAGATCTTCCAAGGCGCCCGGACATCGGCCGAGCACGAGGCCGCCCCGCTCGCATCCTCGGCCGCCCGGTCGGACCTGTGGGCTGGCAGTTACCGCCCCAAGGGCTTTGTCTGGTTGGCGTGGGAGAAGGGCTACAAGCTGGGCGTACAGGCGAGCTCGGACCACGTTTCTACGCACAGTTCGTACGCGATGGTCATCAGCGACGACTTCAGCCGTCAGGGCCTGGTGGAGGCCATGCGCCAGCGCCACACCTATGCGGCCACAAGCAACATCATTCTGGACTTCCGGATGGCCGCAGGGGACGGGGAGTGGCTCCAAGGCGACGAATTCGCGACATCGGACCGTGCCATCGTCAAGGCCACGATTCGCGGCACGGCCAACATTAAGGAAGTCGCCGTAGTGCGCGACAACACCTATGTGAGCACGGAGGCCGGCGACGGGCCGCAGATGGAGTTTGAATTCGCGGAGATGGACCTGCCGCCGGGAGAGCACTACTACTACGTGCGCATGGAGCAGGAGGATGGCCACGTGGCATGGTCAAGCCCGATCTGGGTGACGAAGCGGTAGTCGGACGGCCCTACGTGGGGACCGTCCGGGTGAATAGCTTCGGGCGCCCTCCGGGACTCCTTCAGATGGCAGCGCCCGGCCCCGGTCCGGCGAGACGTTCTGCCCCGTCGCACGGCCCCTAAAGCTCGGACAGGGCGGGAGCTGTCGAGCAGCTCCCGCCCTGAGGTCGAAGGGTGTGTCCGGGCTGATTCGCCCTGACGCCCCAATTCCGGCTGGTGGCCGGTTAGATGTCGTAGTACAGAGAAAACTCGTACGGATGCGGACGCTGGCGAACCTCGTCGACCTCTGCTGAGCGCTTGTAGTCGATGTAGCTGCTGATCAGCTCTTCCGTGAACACATCATTCTGCGTCAGGAAGTCGTGGTCGCGCTCAAGGGCCTGCAGCGCCCCCGCCAGATCCTCTGGAAGCGCCGGCACGTTGCTGAGTTCCTCTGGGGAAAGGTCGTAGATGTCCTTGTCGAGTGCCTCGCCCGGATCGATCCGGTTCTGGATGCCGTCAAGACCGGCCATGAGACTAGCGGAGAACGCTAGGTAGGGGTTGCAGGACGGGTCGGGATAGCGCAGTTCAACGCGCTTGCTCTTCGGGCTGGCAGAGTACATCGGGATGCGACAGGCAGCCGAGCGGTTCCGGCGCGAGTACGCCAGACTCACGGGCGCCTCGAATCCGGGCACGAGCCTCTTGTAGCTGTTGGTCGTGGGCGCTACGATCGCCGCCAGCGCCGGTGAGTGCTTGAGTAGTCCGCCGATGTAGTGCAGGGCCGTCTCGCTGAGGCCGGCATAGCCGTCTCCCGCGAAGGTAGGCTCGCCGTCCTTCCAGATCGACTGGTGAGTGTGCATTCCCGAACCGTTGTCGTTCCACAGCGGCTTCGGCATGAAGGTAGCCGTCTTGCCGTTCTGATAGGCGACCTGCCGGACGATGTACTTGTACAGCATCATGTTGTCCGCCGACAGGACCAAGGTGTCGAAGCGCTGGTCGATCTCGCCCTGCCCGCCCGTGGCGACTTCATGGTGATGGCACTCCACCTCAATGCCGCAATCCATCATCACCTGGGACATCTCGGTGCGGATGTCCTGAAAGTGATCCGTGGGAGGAACCGGGAAGTAGCCTTCCTTGTAGCGGGGCCGATAGCCCAAGTTATTCTCGCTGCGACCGGAGTTCCAGCGACCCTCCTCGGAGTCGAGCTTGTAGAAGCCAAAATTGTAGGATGAGTCGTAGCTGACGTTGTCGAACACGAAGAACTCTGCCTCGGCGCCAAAGTACGCAACATCACCGGCGCCGGTGTACTGAAGGAATTTCTCGGCCTTCTGCGCGATCCAGCGCGGGTCGCGCTCGTAGTGCTGGCGCGTGATCGGATCGAGGATGGTGCAGACGACGCACAGCGTGGGGACCTCGTAGAACGGGTCGATGAACGCGGTGTTGGGATCGGGGACGATCAGCATGTCTGACTCGCTGATCGCCTGCCAACCACGGATCGACGATCCGTCGAAGCCGAATCCGTCCTCGAAACTCTCCTCGGTGAGTTCGCTGATCGGATACGAGACGTGCTGCCAGATTCCCGGAAGGTCCGCGAATCGCAGGTCGAGCATCTTGACGTCGTTGTCTCTTGCATACGCCATGACCTCGGATGGGGTTCTACGTACAGCCATTGGCTCCTCCTAGTTGCCGCTTTGGGGGGTGGACAGAATTGAGGCGCGTGCCTTCCGGCAAAGCACCTTGACTGGTAAGCGTTGATCCTATCACAGCGCCGGACGGGCCGATCTGGTGCTCACACCCATAAGAAATTTCTATCGGCCCAAGGTCCGGGCAAGCGGCCCTCAGGCCCGCAGCGTCGCCAAGCGAGTTCTACGCCGCGACCGACCTCTGGCGGGTCGGGGGCTGCCGGTCGGCGAATTCCCGCAATCCCGAGATGGGCCCCGACCTACCTCTCGAGGGGACGAGCGTCCGGGTTGTCAGGACCGAAGTGCTTAAGCATCACCAGCTTCTCGTCGGGACTGGCGTTGGTGATACGGACGCCGGCGGCCGCGGCCGAGGCGGTGACGAAATACTCATCAGCGGTCAGTTCGCCGAAGCGGATCATGGCTGGCGTGTGGGCATCCCAGACGCCAATCTTGCCCCGCCCTTGGGTCAGGATCAGTCCATAGGCCGCAGCATCCCGGATCGTGACACTGCGACCCGGCAACACTGTCAGTTCCTTGGCCGAGTAGTCGGCCGTGGAGTAAGTCACCCAAACTTCCCGGTAGCCGTCATCTGCCATCTCCTCGACCGGCCGTACGGGCAGCGGCTCAAAGAACCGGTTCTTCATGAAGTACGGATCCACGTTCTTCTCCCAGTCGAGCATGCCAATGATGTATTCGAAGTCTTGGTGGTGCTCCGGAGGGACGTCCTTCACGAGCAGGTCCCACGGGACTGCCCGGCCCTCGACCATGGACTGGAACATGCCGAACACGTCGGAATTCACCTGGGGCTCATAGGTGACGGCCGATCCGGGCGCATGGAGCACGCCGGCCGGGATCTGCCAGCCTGTGCCAGGCTTCAGCTTGTATGCCTTCGAGTGGTACAGAATGCCGTTGTCGCCCTCATTCCAGCGCTCCAGGCAGCGCCAGACGTCGTCCTTGGTCGTTCCCGGCTCCAACCCCATGAACGTGTACGCGAAGTTGTTCTCCTTGTAGTTGTACTGGGGCGGGAAGTAATACGCCTCAGGCTTTCCCCGCCGCCCGACGCGCTTCGCCGCCGCTTCGTCCTGGTGCATGTGGTGCGGGATCGGTCCTAGATTGTCGAAGAACTTGCAGAGCACGTTCCAGCCGCCGTGCTGGCGCATCACCTCCTTGCCGAGAATCTCATCACCGAGATCGTCCACTGCGCGCTTCAGGAGAATCTTGGCCGGCGAGTCTCCGCCGTTGGGAATGACTACGTAGCTCAAGCCCTCGTCGTCGGGCGTTCCGGGGCCGTTGTCGGCATTTGTGGTGGACGAGAACCAGCGTTCATCGATGCCCCCCCTGTGAGCCCCAAGCGCGTATATGTCCCCCGGGTGCAGCTTCAACCTGCCACCCGGCATCAGGAACGATCGCGGCACCCAGCACGGGGCGAGGCGAAGGACACCCTCACCAGCCGCCAAAGCCGTTCTCAGAAGGTCCGTGGTTTGCGACATTTGGCCCATGATATCGAACATGCAGGGATTCCCATGACTCTTTCGCGCGGGCGAGGGCCCGGCCCGTGCCGGGCAGATCGGCTAGGATGAGTTCTCCGAGCAATCTTGCCCTGGTGGGCGGGTGAGCCGCTCCGCGGCCCCGGCCCCTCGTGGCGCAGCGGGCGAACGTGGCGGAATTGGCAGACGCGCTAGATTTAGGTTCTAGTGGGGCAACCCGTGGGAGTTCGAGTCTCCCCGTTCGCACCAATGCGTCGCGGGAGGCCGACCTGCTAGGTCGGCGCGAACGCTGACGCTTCAGGACCGCTCGCTACTCGCCGATTGCATGCAGAGCCACCGTCCGCCTGTGCGGACGCCTCCTGTGCTCGAACAGGTAGATTCCCTGCCAGACCCCAAGCGCCGGCCGGCCCCGGAGCACCGGGATCGCAAGGTGAGTCTGCGTGAGCGCGGAGCGGATGTGTGCCGGCATGTCATCGGGGCCCTCAGACGTGTGACGGTAGAGCCGCCTGTCTTCAGGCACCAGGCGTGCGAAGAACCGCTCGAGGTCAGTCTGCACGTCCGGGTCGGCATTCTCCTGGATAGTGAGCGACGCGGACGTGTGGCGGATGTACACGGTCAGCATCCCCGTCTCGATGGTCAGGCCGGATACCCACCCAACGATCTGGCTGGTGATCTCGGTCAGGCCCTTTCCGTAAGTAGCGACTGTCAGGTTTCGGACGAACTGTTGCATTCTTTGCGCTGCGGTCAACCGCTGAACCCCCGGCGCCACGAGCGGCCACCGGTCCCGTCGCGGCTGTCAGCACTGGCCGGTCTAGGCGGGCCACGGCGTGCGAGCGATACGATAGCAGGCCGGACAGGCCCCGGCATGCCTGTGTACCAGCATCTCTAGGATCCGACGAGTTCGTCGCGATCCCGACACCGGTTCCCTAGTGCGCTGCGAACTGCTGGCGCAACTGCGCCGGCCTCTCGTCGGTCTCCTCCGGAATCGGTCTACCGGACAGTGCGCGCGCACCGGAAGCCGATGTTCGGGCTGCGCTCCGCTGGGCGGGCAAAGCTGCGGTGCCCGCACGTCAGGAACTTGGGTACATCGGACCAGGACCCTCCGCGCAGTACCTTGTATCGGCCCGTGGCCGCACCCGGGGGAGTGCGGGAAGGTGAGCCAGCGTAGTAGTCCTTCGCGTAGAAGTCAGCGATCCATTCCCACGCGTTTCCTGCCATGTCGCACAGCCCGTACCCGTTGCGCTCAAAGCTGCAAACAGGCACGGGTCCGTTGACCGAGTCATAGTGCGCCAACTTCCGGTCGATCTCGGCTTCGCCCCAAGGGTACTTGCGGGCCGGAAGGCCGCCGCGGCATGCCTTCTCCCACTCCGCCTCGGTCGGTAGGCGCATTCCTCGCCATGCGCAGTAGTCGCGTGCATCTTGCCACGTCACGTTTGCGACAGGTTCGTCCAACCGCTCTCGTGGCGGCTGCGATCCACCCCAGTAGAAAGGAGGGTCTAGTTCCCCGCCGGACCTCTCAACGTACTCGGCGTACTGGCGATTGGTCACCTCGTGGACGTCGATCTCGAAATCCGGCAACCAGACCGCGTGGACGGGTCGGTCGTCGCGCAGGGTGTGGGGAACCCACTTGAGCCCGTCGTCCGGGAGAGTGTAGGACCGGCCCATCTCGAACGCCCCTTCCGGGATGAGCGCCACCTGCCCTGTTTGGGCCGCCAGGCATGCGGCTGTCGCGATGGCAAGGACCGCAGCCCTAGCCATACAAGGAGCTGATCTCGTCAGTCGGGATCCAGCCCGGGGCCCCCAGCTCGTCGACATACGCGTACGTCCGCCTGGACGGCGTGTCGTGGATCTTCTTGGACCAGTCGATCCCAAGCGCAGAATAGATCGTCGAAACCACATTCTCGATTCGCGGTTGCTCGTTCCGGTGCCATCCGGTCCGGACGCACTGCGCCCCGTCCTTGTCCGTCTCCCCGAGAATGACGCCGGGACGCACGCCGGCCCCCGCGAACAGCGCGGGGAAGACCTTGTTGTAGTGGTCTCGGCCCTCAAGGTTGTTAAGTGCGCCGGGCGTGCGACCGAATTCGCTCATCGCAACGACAAGGGTGTCATCGAGCACGCTCCGAGAGGGATCTTCCGCGGACGGCGTGCTGGCGAGGTCCGCCACTAGAGCTGAGAAAGCGCGATCGAACTCCCCACAGAGCTTGTAGTGGTTGGTGTCCTTCGAAGCGTCCCAAATGTACTTGTGGTGGTCCCAGCCTGGGTGGCAGATGTGCACGTAGCGCGTCCCCGCGTCGGCCGCGAGAACGTTGCGGGCCAGAATGCAGGAAGTGCCAACGTCCGTCTCTCCATAGCGTTCCCGGTCTTCGCCGTCGATCCTGAAGGCCCGCGCCCAGCGATCGTCCGAGACCAGTCGGTGGGCCGCATCGTAGAAGCTCTCGTAGCTGGCCATGCGACGTTCGAATCCGTCGAGACGGTCCCGTTGCGCGTTGCGCAGCTTCTCAAGCAGGCGCCAGCGCTCTTCCACCAAGCGGAGCGCCGGCTCGTCCAAGGACACTCCTTGGCCCGCCAACTCCGGATTAATGTCCACCACCGAAAATCGAGGATCGAGAAAGCCGGTCGAAAGGGCCCCCGGAAACGCCTTCTCGAGGTTGAAGGACATGTACGTGGGGAACGTGTCCGAGTCTCGCCGGCTCGGTTCCAGTTCCATCGCAACCACCGAGCCGATTGCAGGTATTTCGCTGGCGAAGGCCAAGTTCAGCGGTCGGCCTGTTTGCACATAGGTCTGACCGCGGAAGTGGACCTCCTCGTGACTCAGCAGCGTCCGTAGGATTGCGAATTGGTCGATCTGCCGCCTGAATCGCGGGAACAGCTTCTCCGAAAGGTACAACCCCTTGTGGTGCTCCGTCACCCGCAGGTCCGCGGGCGTGCCGGCATTCTCCTTGAAGTCCCACGACTCCAGATGGCTGATGGCACCGTTGATCTCGTAGAAGAGCACGTTCCTGGCCGTTCCGCGGGGCGTCACCCTCGGGGCGGCGGAAATGCGCCGCGGCAACAGCCCATCGACTGCGGCCGACGCCAGCCCGACTCCCCCAAGGCGCAGGGCATCCCGGCGCGTGCCAAACGCTTCCGCAATAGTCCTCATGTGCCTCCCCCCAGTTTCGTCAGCCAGTTCAGTGGTTGAAGAAGAACTCCACGTTGTTGATCAGGGCCCACTGCAGATTCTCCGCACCTCGGACACGGTCACGCGAGAGCTCCTCAAGCGCGACCGACATCTCCGCCGACGAGGGTGATCGGGCAAGTGTCGCCAAGAAGATCTCGCCGACGACCCTGTCGTCGTCCTCGTAGCTGGCCAGCAGCCTTTGCACCAAGCTGTCCTTCTCAGCCTTGACGCGCTCGCTCACTACTGGGGACTCCATCAGCGCGAGCGGTTGCCGAACGGAACCGTTCCAAGGCTTCGGCGGGTTTCTGCGCGTTGATTGTCCGAAGGTCCGCAGCAGGTATTTCAGGTCTGGGGCTCCTTGCGGCTCGCTCAGCTTCAACGCCATGCCGACCGTATCACCGCCAAAGCGGAACCGGCCCGGGCGGCTGGTCGCCACTGCGATGGCGTCGTGGAGCTCCTCTGCTGTCAGCATCCGCACGAACTTGCGCGCATAAAGCCGACGGTAGGAAGGATGCCATTCCCCGGGATAGCTCGCGGAGAGCTGGTAGGCGCTGGAGTTGCAGATCGTACGCATCAGATGCTTCAGCCTGTGACCGGACTGGCGGAAGTCCGCAGCGAGGTCATCAAGCAGCCTCGGATGCGTCGGCTGAAGCTGCCACCCATCGGGGACGTTGTCCGGGTCTTGGCGTGCCAGGTCGAATTCGTCGTACGGCTCAACGATCCCGTAGCCCATTAGCTGCTTCCAAAACAGGTTCGCGGTGGCCTTGGCGAACTGCGGATGGGCCGTCAGCATGCGCGCCAACCCGTCCCGAGCGTTCTCGCCGGAGAGGGGTGCCTCGTCAGTCAGCAGGAATTTCGGCGACGCGTCTCCGCCCCACCGGGGGATCCTGAGCATGCTCGGTCCGAGGGTGTCGTAACCCGGCGCAAGGTCGTCGATCAGGAACTCGTTGGCCTTGACATCGCCGTCCTCCCAGTACATGAGATAGCGAGTGTTGCCCAAGAATGCTGCTTGGCGGTGAAAGTCGTTCCTGGTGCGCCCCGCCAAGTAGACGTTGACCTCCTCAAGGTGGCTGGCGCCGTCGTGGCAGGAGATGCAGGACAGATTGATCCCCAGGAACACCTTGCCGTACAGGATCGTCAGCTCATCGTGCGTATCGAGCTGATGGACCATTTCCCAGTCATGGCCGTCATCAGGCTGCGCCTTTCCCTGGACGTGCTCACGGGCGATCACGTTGGAGGCCGCCAACACATTGCTGCTCTTGCCGGCGGAGGCGATCATGGCCCGCACCCATTCGTCATACGGCCGATCGGATCTCAGGTTCTCCTTGAGCCAGTAGTGGAAGAGTTCCCTGCCCCGGCCCATCTTTCCGTTCGCCCGGAACAAGTCCATGTAGAAGTAGGCCCACTTCTCGCTGAACTCCTCGCGCTCCAGGAGCCTGTCTATGGTTGCGGCGCGCTTGTTGCGATTCGCGTCGGCCAGAAAGTTCCTGATCTCGCCGGGCGTCGGAATGCGGCCGATCAGGTCAAGGTAGACGCGCCGCAGGAACTCTCCGTCGTCCGCTGGCGGGGCGTGGGAGATGCCAGCTCTCTCGATTGCCCCGAAGATATGCTCGTCCACGAAGTTGCGGCGGACGACGGCTTCGGTCCGGTCGGCGGGAATGCGGCGGGCAACCTTGTCCGTGACCGCAGCGCCGCGGTCGGACGGGTTCCGCGGGGCGGTCAGCGATGCATGCGCCGCCCGGAATTGCTCCGGCGTCAGGGCTTCCTCGTTCATCCCTTCCCTGTCGGCGGGCTGCTGCGCCGCAGCCGCCACCACGATCGCCATAGCCGCCAGACCAAGTCCAAGAATCCTCATCAAGCCTGCTCCCGGCCACATTATTCCACATGCCCGGCAAGGACAGACCCGAAACCCGTGGCCTAAACCAGCCCATTGCCACATTGGAACAGCACTGCACACCCTTTGGTCGGCTTCGCGGGCCGGCAACTCTCCGGTCAGTCTTCCGCTGCCTCCCGCATGCGCGATGCCACCCCAACGCCGCCGACTTCTATCGCCTGGGCATGCCCGGAACGTCGTGCCGCCCGACAGCGTGGCATGGTATTACCAGATGAGGGTCTGCTTGTGCCCGCTACGGTGTGCGCCCACCTGCAGCAGCGGCCGACCTGCGGGCAGAGGCTAGAGTCCGTTGTGGCCAAGTCCTGGGTCCGGACCTGACGAGAAGGTGTTGGCTCGTCTGCTTCCCGCATGAGCCGAGGCGACCGAATGAAGCAACAGAAGGAAACGACAACCGCCTCGCAAGGGCTCTTCAGGGTGTACCAAGGCTTGCGACGCTTGGAGCGCGACCTGACGGAGGTGCTGGCCGTGCTGTACGAGCCAGCCTCGATCGGTCTTGCTCATCAGCTGCTGAAGCTGGCCGGAACGCCAATGGGGAACGCCAAACCCGTCGGCAACGCGGAGAGCACCCTCAATCGAGCCGCAAGGGCTCTAGTCAAGAAGAAGATTCTGGAGAAGCAGCAGCATCGATTCGAATGCAATTCTCTCGTTGTGGAGTTGATCGCCCGGCATGCAGCGGGCAAGGGCAGGTTCGAGACATGGGTGAAGATCATCGACAAGTCTGGGTATCGCAACTACAGTCGTGGCTCGTCTTATGTGTATTTTTATGATAAGCAGGAAGCTATTGCTTTTGCCAGATGGGCTGCTTATCTCAACGATTCTACGATCTATTCCAGAGTCATGAGCTCATATATATGGCACGAAGTCGATTCGCAGTATTCGCAAATGGACTTCATACAAGAGGTCTTCGATAATCCTTTTGATCCAGAATGGATGTTCTCAAGAGATCCAGAGATTCGCAATCCTGCTCTCGGAAATCTCTTGGCAATGCGCACTGCATTGCTCCTTGAGGCAGATGACATACTCGAAGTCTTGAATCGCATCATGACTGAGTCCTCCACCGCAGATCTAGACTTGTCCCTGATGGCAGACCATAGTCTACTTCGAGGCAATCTACCCACATCACATAAAGCGCTTACGTATATAGATGCTGATGATCGTTACGCTTTTCTCGGCAGAGTATTGTGCATGCAAGGTGATTACAAACGCTCACTGGAAGCCTTCAGAGAGTCGGTCAAGCGGCGAAAAAAGGAACACCGAAGACGCAAGGTTTTGATCCACCCAAAGTGCGAGTTATACTATCTTGTGTCATGTTTCGGAATCGGTAGCCAATCGTCAATCAAAGAAGGACTTGAGTACTTGAAAAGAGCGCTCAAGAAACGACCTTGGAAAGAGGTAGTATACTCGATCCTCCAATGTGTGGGTATGATGGTTGGCGGTAGAATACAGGAATCGAGAGACCTGTATGGAAGCATTGAGAAGAAGCATAGTTTAGTCGATCCTCAGGAGATTCTGATCACATTTCTCGCGGTCATTTGGATGGATTTGAAGGCCAGTACGTCCCTGATGGAATCCATTGAAATCATGCTTCTACACAGTAGCGCAGTCGATTATCGATGGCTATCTGCTGAGTTCGACAGCGTGTTCAGACACCATGGTGGCAAACCCACTCCTCACCCGGATTTTTCGAGCCATGCGGATCTGGACTGTTCTCCACTTATGTCGGCCATAGATCTCCAATCCACATGGGAGCGCAGCTTGCAAGCCCTTGAGCGGTTGGGTATCGAATCAACAGAGAAAAAGAGCGCGACCAAGATGCCCCGACTGGTTTGGCGGGTTTCCTACAAGAAAAAAGCAGCGTCCGTTACGCCCATCTTACAGACTCGTCTAAAGTCTGGTCGCTGGTCAAAGGGCCGCAAGGTTGCGCTGAAACACTTAGGTAGTGATGACAAGCCAGAATACGTCACGCTTGACGATGTCAGGGTATGCGGGGCCATCAAGTCTTGGGGGCCATCGGACTATTACATCGATCCTGAAGACGCAATTGTGAGACTGGCCGGGCACCCTCTGGTATTTCAGGAGGCCAATCCTAGTGAACAGATGGAAGTGACCAAAGATGAACCTCAGCTAAAGGTCTCGTCGCGGCACGGCAAAGTGAAGATCCGGCTTGTTCCGAAACTTCCAGTGGAAGGAAGTGTTGTCATAACACAGCCAAATTCTGGAAAGATAGTCGTCACTATATTTGAGGAAAAGCATAGACAACTCATAAATGCGCTTGGCGGGGGAGCCTTGACCGTCCCGGTGTCGTCAAAAACGAGAGTCAACAAAGCTGTCGCAGCAGTCAGTGGTCTGTTATCGGTCCAGTCTGACATAGGCGGTGATGGAGCAGATGTAGTAGAAAAGCCAGCAGATTCCACTCCGAGGATCCACTTGACTCCACATGGGAAAGGCCTGCAGGCAGAAGCTCTAGTCGTCCCACTATCGAAGGGCGGTCCGAGTTACTTCCCCGGCAGGGGAGCTCGTGTGGTGTTCTCAGTCGTCGACCAGAAGCGCGTGAAGGTAAATCGAAACCTAAAGCTTGAAACCCGCAAGTTGCGTGAGATTGTTAAGGCGTGTCCAGTGCTGAGGGATGCCGAGCGCGATGGCGATGCTTGGTTGGTTCCGGAGCCGCTCGATTGCCTAGAGCTGCTTGAGCAACTGTGGCAGATCGGCGATGGCGTGATCGTGGGCTGGCCGAAGGGAAAGCCCCTGCGCATCCTCGGAATTGCGGGAACTGATCGACTGGCACTCAAGATCCGGAAAGCCCGAGACTGGTTCGGCATCGATGGGGCGATCGAACTGGATGAGGGCCTCGTGCTCAGCCTGCGCGAACTCATCGAGCGGTCCAAGAGTGCCACGGGAAGGTTCCTCCAGATCGGCGAACGCGAATTCGTGGCGCTCACGTCGGCCCTTCAAAAGAAGATCGACGATCTTGCCGGGTACGCGGAGCGGCACGGCAAGAAGGGCCTGCGTTTTCGACCGATCCGAGCGCACGCGATAGAGGGGATCGCCGACGAGGCTGGCGAATTGGATGCAGACGAGTCTTGGTCCCGGCAGCTCCGGCGCTTCCGCGACGCGGAACAGTTGATCCCGACACTGCCGACCACCCTGCAGGCTCAACTGCGGGACTATCAGGTGGACGGGTTCCGGTGGGCGTCCCGATTGGCTGCATGGGGCGCGGGAGCCTGCCTCGCGGATGACATGGGCCTCGGCAAGACGATCCAAGCCCTCTCGGTCGCGCTTGCGAGGGCGCCGGATGGCCCCACACTCGTAGTCGCCCCCACTTCGGTATGTGCGAACTGGATCGACGAGGCCCGCCGGTTCACACCGGCCCTCAGCGCCCTTGAGTTCCCGTCAAAGAACAGAAAGCTGCTGCTCAAGGACCTAGGGCCCTTTGATGTGCTGGTATGCAGCTACGGCCTGCTGCATCAAGAGTCCGATCTGCTGTCCACGCAGCAGTGGGAGATGGTCATACTCGACGAAGCCCAGGCCATCAAGAATCGGGAAACGATGCGGTCAAAGGCCGCGATGCGGCTTCGAGGCAAGTTCCGCATGATTACGACCGGCACTCCAATCGAGAACCACCTCGGAGAGATGTGGAACCTGTTCAACTTCATCAATCCCGGCCTGCTGGGCTCTTTGGAGTCCTTCTCCGCGAATTTCGCCATTCCGATTCACCGGGACAAGGACTCCAAGGTCCGCCGCCGCCTCAAGGGCCTGCTCCAGCCGTTCATCCTGAGGCGGACGAAAGCGGCGGTGCTCGACGAACTCCCGCCCCGCACGGAGGTCACCCAGCGAGTCGAGATGAGCAAGGAAGAGCGGGCGCTCTACGAAGCCGTCCGACTGACGGCAATCGCCTCCTTAGAGTCCGGCAGCAGCGAAAAGGGCGGCAAGCACTTGCGCATCTTTGCGGAGCTCACGAAGCTCCGACTTGCATGCTGCCACCCTCGGCTGGCCATGTCCGGGACAGCGACCGCGGGCTCCAAGCTGGCAGCGTTCTTGCGAATCGTCCGGGATCTCAAGGACGGTGGCCACAAGGCGCTGGTCTTCAGCCAGTTCGTCTCCCATCTGGCCATCGTCCGGGAGAGCCTTGACAAGGAGGGTATCACATACCGCTATCTGGACGGCAGTACGCCGAAGGCCGCCCGCAAGAGGGAGGTCGCGAAGTTCCAGGCGGGCGCTTCGGACCTCTTCCTGATCAGCCTTCGTGCGGGGGGGCACGGGCTGAACCTCACGGCAGCCGACTACGTGATTCACCTTGACCCCTGGTGGAACCCTGCTGTGGAGGATCAAGCATCAGACCGCGCTCACAGAATCGGCCAGACCCGACCGGTGACGGTCTACCGGCTGGTCATGAAGAATTCGATTGAGGAGAAGATCGTTGACTTGCACGCGACCAAACGCGACTTGGCCGACAGTCTCCTCGAAGGCGCCGACATGAGCGGCAAGCTCTCGGCTGACGAACTGCTTGGCCTCATCCGGAATGCGTGATCGCTGCCCGCGCGATCCCCGGGCGGAAATGGGGGACGCGAGGGTTCCCTACGCCAGGACCTGTTCCAAGGGGCCAGTGCTGTCCGCAAAGCCATCGACCGCCAAGCCGAGACCGCCAAGGATGGTCACGAAGAGGTTCGCCATAGGAGCGTCATCGCCAAAGCGCAAGTAGCGGCCATGCCCGAAACCCAAACTCTTGCCGCCGGCGAGCACCAGCGGATAGTTCAGGTTGACGTGTGTCTGGCTGTTGCTGCTGCCGTACAAAACGACCGTGCGGTCCAGCAGCGTCCCATCCCCTTCCCGAGTGTTCTTCAATCGCTCTAAGAAGTACGCGAACTGCCGGGTCAGGAACAGGTCCCACCGCCCCAAGGGCTCGGCGCCAGCGTCACCCTTGCGCGCATCGTGCGCCAGCTTGTGCATGTTGTCCGACAAGCCGAGGAGCTGAGGGAACTTCCCAGCAATCGAAGTCGCACCGTTCATATTTCCGATCTGGTATGTGGCGAGACGCGTCGAGTCTGTCCGGAAGGCCAAGTAGATCAGGTCGTACATTGTCCTGATCAACTCGGCCGGCGTCGTGTCATCCGCCTCTAGGCGCAGCCCGGCAGCGTTTACCGACGGCTTGGGGACCTCCAGCCACTGTCTTGACCGCTCGACGCGGCGCTCGATCTGCCGGACAGACTCCAAGTATTCGTCAAGCTTGACCCTGTCGTGGTTCGCCAGCCCGCTGCGCAGGCTGTGAGAATGGCTCAGAACGAGATCCAGCATGCTCCGCGAACGGTCCAAGCTGACGCGGCGCGCCTCCAAGGACCGGTCGTCCAAGCCGAAGAGCCGCTCGAAGACCGGCCCTGGCCGGTTGTCAGCCGGGACGGGCTGGCCCGTCCGGCTGAAGGAAAGAGTGCTGGCCCGCGTCGGCTCGCCCACTCCGCCGTCGCTGGAAAGCACAAGGGATGGAAAGCGCGTCTCTTCACCTATGTGCATCGCGGCCATCTGGTCCACAGACACTGTGTTGTCCAGGTGGCCTTCCTTGAGCTCCGCCGCGGTCAGCCAGGTGTCCGCCGTGTCGTGGCCACCCATATTGCGGCCCTTCGGATGGGAAAGCCCACCAAGTACGGTCAGATCGGACCGCAGCGGCTCAAGAGGGGCCAAGCTGCGATTGAAACGGAAGTTGCGGCCGGAGCCGCTCGGGAACCAGTTCCAGTCCGCCGCGGGGCTTCCCGGCTGGCGATCGACAATTCCGTAGGGGAAGTACACGGCGCAGAATCTCCTGGGCAAGGGACTCTGCCTTCCTTCCGCCAAGGATTCCAGCCAAGGTAGGGCCAGCGCAACTCCGGTGCCACGCAAGAATGCCCGACGCCGAAAGCGCTGGGTTTCGATTGGCATGGTCTGACCGGGCTCAGCCCTGACGGAAGAGCTCACTGGTAACGATGATGGCACAAAGGTCGCTCAAGCGGTATCCGGCCCGCTCGAAGCGCCCGGTCAACTCGTCTATGGCCGGACCGTCGGGTGGCTGGATGTCACGCCCCAAGGCATACGAGAGCATTCGCGAGACCAGTGCCCTTGCAAAGCGCCGTCGCTGCTCCGTGGCCAGATAGGCGGAGAGTTCGTCGATTCCGTCAACCTCCACGCCCCCCGGCAGCGTCGTCTTGGCATCCACCGGGTGTGTCTCGACCCGGTTCCCGGAACGGCGGGTGACGGCCTCCCGGCGCAAGCCCACCGCGTCGAAGCCCTCTAGGGGGATGCCCCAAGGATCGATGTCCTTGTGGCAGTGGGCGCATGCGGGACTGTCCCGATGCACCACAAGCTGCTCCTGGACGGGAAGAAGCTCGATGTCCGCTCCGCCCTGCGCAAGGTTCGGGACTGCAGGTGGGGGCGGCGCCGGTGGGTCGCCCAACAGCGCGGTCCGCACCCAGACACCTCTCTCGACAGGGTGCGAGTCCTCACCAGTGGAATTGGACAGCAGAACGCTTCCATGACCCAGCAATCCCCCTGCCCTCCCGCTCCCGGACAGCTCGACGCGCTCGAATGCGCCTCCTCTAGGGCCCTCGACGGCGTAATGGCGGGCCAGGCGTTGGTTCAGCATCGTGAAGTCGGACCTGAGGAAGTTCAGGGCACTGAGACGGTCCCTCAGCACGGCCGCGACGAAATGTCGCGTTTCTTCGACCATGTCGGCCTTGAGGGTGGGGTCGAAGTCCGGATAGTAGTTCGGATTGATCGCCACCCTGTGCACACCCTGCAAGTCAAGCCATTGGTCTGTGAACTGCGCGACAAACTGCTGCGAGCGGGGAGAGTCCAGCATCCGGCTCACCTCCGCGCGCAGCACAGCCGCGCGCCCTAGGATGCCGCGGTCTGCCAGGCGCATAAGCCGGTCGTCGGGCATCGTGCTCCACAGGAAGAACGAGAGCCGAGAAGCGATCTGGTGATCCGTCAGCCGTTGGCCCTGCCTCGACGACTCGACTCGGTAGAGGAAGCTGGGTGAGACCAGAACAACGGAAAGGGCTTCCCGGGCGGATTCGGCGAAATCGCCGACTGCCGGGCGGACAGCGTCGAAGTGGCCCATCACCGGCGCTAGGTCTTTCCGGCCAACCGGTCGGCGGTAGGCGCGGCGCATGAAGCGGCGAGCGGCCTTCGCGAAGCACTCGCGCTCGCCGGACGGGGTTCCCGGCTTGCAAGGGAGGATGCTCAAGTGGTGGGCCGGAGGCCAGGACTCGAACACGGGCGCCTTGAAGGAGACCTCCTCTATGACGATCGACGGGAAGTCGTGGTCCACTGGCCACACCCAGTGGTCCCCTTTGCCCCCTATGCCGTCCGCGCTCACCTTCGTTCCAGCAGGCGCGGCCTGCCCGTCGGTGTAGACATTCGAGATCCAGATGAGCAGTCCTGGGTATTTGCTCTGCGTGCGGCTTTGCAGCGGGTACTCCTCTATGCGTCCTCGAAACTCGAAGTCCTGCACGCCGGTGTCCGTCACGTCAACTTCGGCCACTGTCCGGGACGGTGTCTGGGTATCCGCTCGATAGCCCATCACAACCCGCATCCGCGGGTATGGAGCACCCTGGGGCACGGTCGCCCGTGCGCGGACCCGGAGGACAAACTCGCCTTCGTCGGGAAACTCCGGAACACGCGCCACGAACGTCCCTGTCCGTCCGAGCCGGGTGGACCAATGCATGTTCTTGAGCTTGTCCACGACAGTCTCTGAGGCGGTGTGCTCGTGGACCGGTGGCGGCGGACCTGACACGATCGCCCTTCGCAAACCATCGCGGGCCGCGCGCAGGTAGTGCTCCAAGTGCTGCGCGGATACCCTCAGGGCGGCCCCGTTGTTGTGGAATCCAGCCCGGCTGGCCTGGTCGCGAGGCAGGTGCCGGACATAGTCGATGTCTAGGCCAAGCAGGTCGCGCATGGTGTTCTGGTACTCGGCCCGGTTTAGCCGGCGCATCACGACCAAGGGCCGTGCGCTGGTACGGCCTGCCGCTCGGCCTTCCGCGAGCAGCGACCGCACCGAACTCAGGAGAACGTCCAAGTCCAGCGCCTCAAGCGGCGGCGCACCCTCCGGCGGCATCTCGCCTCGGCCCACGACATCCAAGACGTCCTGCCAGACTTCGGCCGCACGCCGGTCCCCGCCGAATTGGGCGGGGAGGCTGTCAAGGCGCAGATCCGCGTTCTGAACAGCGGGGCCGTGGCAGACCACGCAGTGTCTTTCCAGAATCCCAGAAAGGCGCTCTTCGTCGACCGCTGCCGCGGGAAACGCGGCAAAGCAGACCATTGCAGCCGCCTTCCACTCACGGGCTGTCGGCCACGGGCCCCGCATGAGGGCCCTTCTCCATCGGGACGCCATTCCGTAGAACCCAATTCTAGCGACGGCGGTCAGAAGCTGGGGGATGATGGAGGACTATTCGAAAACAACCTTATCCAGAGCCCGGTTGCAGGAGAAGTCGACTGGTGGCGGAGTGTTTGACGAGAGCGAATCAACCCCGACAGTGAGAATGCCCCTGCGATCGGACGATCCGCCATCAACGGCCAGATCCGGTCATTGGTCCCCCGTCAGAATCTGTCCGCGACTGCCGATGAGTCGTGCTCGAGCATGAGTCGAGGGAGCTCCTCGTGGCCGGGGCTAGCGCGGTGGGCCGCAGTCCTGCAATGCACGCTTGCCGGGAGTCCAGCCCCTGATGTCCCGCAGGGAGTCTGGGTGTACCAGTCCTGAATCCACCGTTGCCGCACAAAGCCGGTTGCGAAGCTCGTCCCACGGCAGGTGGTCCCCGACAAATTCGCTGACGGGCCGCGTTCCCATGCGGTCCATGTAGTCCAAATAGTTCAACTCCCATTGCGGCTGATTGATGAGCGCGTCTAGGCCGCCCACCAAGCTCTCCTCACTGACACCACCCCAGCCCTTGACGACTTCGCAGATCGCGCCACGCTCCAAGCGTCCGATCCCCGAACTGATCTGGGCCAAGTCCGCCGGGTGGCGCACCAAGTCGGCATAGCCAGGCTTTCGCGGCAGCCTTGTCGCAAGCGCCTGCCACTTGCCCGCTGCAATCTCCGCTGCGTCGATTGCCATGAGAACTCGTCCCGTGCGGCGCACGACCGGGCATAACGGCAAATGCCAGCGCCTGTCCACTAGCTCAAACTTGATGCCTTGCATCACGTCCGCATGTGAAGTGCGACTGGTGAAGTCGAAGATCAGGGGCTGCACCGACCCATCTGGCCTGAAACGACCCTTCTTCGACCGCGTTAGCCACGGAAGCTTCTTGGCAACGGCTGCGGCAAACCTCTGGCCGAAGTCGCGGAAACGCTCGATCCTCTCCGGTGACCTGCGAGACGGCCAGCTCTGGGGAGGGATGAAGCGGATGTCCAAGGCCTCCGAAAAGCGCTGAATCCACTTGTAGCAGTAGGCCAGTGCCGTGCCACCCTCAAGCGCCAGGGCGCAGTCACCGCCGTCAAACTGCTCTAAGAAGGAGACGGCCTTGCCCACGAGCAGGTCCTTTTCTGCCCGGGCCATGCTGTGGCAGCGCTCGAAAGAGTGGTAGTGGTCCTCGATCTCACGTCTCGACGGCATTTCGTTGAGCTTGGAGCACATCGTCGACCTTGGCATGACCAGTTTGCCATCGCGTGTCTCGAATCGGATCCGCACCCCGCGATGGCGCAGCTGCCGCGCAACACGCATACTCGTTCTCACAACGTTCCCGCCCAGATACTGGCTGTACCCCCTGACCCCGGGGCTGGGCAGCTTCTTGATGCCCAGCCGCTGCAGGACTTCATCGAGGGCAGTGAAGAGCTTCACCCCGGCGACGCAGTAGACGCCTTGCCCGAAGCGCACGATCTCGCCGATCGAAAGCAGCTTCCGAAGCGCACGGTCACAAGGTCCGGGCGGCACCCTCGCGCCAATCACCTCGCGACGGAGAACGACGTTTCGACCCGGTTCCGAGAGCATGCCCCGGATCACCTTCAGTGCCTCGTCCGTGCCCGATTCGTTCCGGTTCATGGCTGTCGGCACACGGCGCTGAACCGCCACGCCGGGGACAATCAGCGATCGAGGAAGTTCTTGAACGGGATGGCCCTCGAGCCGCATTTCCAATTACGTTGGGCTCTTCGCGCATTGGCGGCCAACGCCATCGACCGCGGGCATCGGACGCCTCGCTCCCCCGATCGGTCGCCGTGGGCCCGACCACTTGCGCGACTAGTCCGCGATCCTAGCCATTGCCCGCGGGCGGAGACCCTCAAGAAGCGGTTGCAGCGCATGCCCCCAACGCATCGGGAATCATAACAATAACTCGACAACACGGCGAGAATCCACTAGCCTCGATTCCCAACGCAGGTTAATCGACTTCAGCTGACGGCCAGATCGCTGCACCAGTCCGTCAGGATCCGCTGGCGACAGGCACTCACCCATTGGTCCAAGGGTGTCCGATGCTCTCGTGGCGCGGTACTGCTGCTCGCTTCAGCTCTTTCGTCTTAGTGGATATACCGGAAGCAGGAACTATATCCACAGTTTCATTAGGAGTTCTTGTGGCCCCTCTCCCGAGAGCCCCGCGGGGCGCGTCCCTTGGCCATCTCGGCTCAGCCCCGGTTTTGGCCCCCACACCGCAGAAGGCCCGGATATCGCCCGCAATCGCCATGCTTGGCGGTCATGCGCCTGTCGACCGGTCTCTCCCGAGTGCCTTGCGGCTGCTCTCCGAAGTGCCTCCGAGCCCTCCCTCAGGCACCTGCAGGAATCGTCATTATGGTATGGTGGATAAAGTTCCCAATTCCTCCTATTTCAATGAAAGACTTCTCCCACCTGGCCCCCGTCTTCCTCAAACCCCAAAACCCCAACCACCGCCAGTACGAAGCCCTCCGCGCCCTCTGCGTCGACGGCCTCTCCTTGCCTGAAGCCGCTCGGCGCTTCAAGTATTCCCCCGCCTACCTGCTGCAGCTTGCCGGCAAGCTCGACAAGCACCCCGATCGCGACTTCTTCCTGCCCTCCACTCCCGGCCGCAAGCCCGGCCTCCCCACGCCGGTATCCATCGAGCGCGATCGCACCATCCTGAAGCTCCGCCGCGAGAACAACCTCTCCATCCTCGAGATCTCCGCAGAGCTCGCCCGCCTCGGCATCCCCGCCAGCAAGACCGTCGTTCACCGCGTCCTCGCCGACAACGGTGTCCCCAAGCTGCCCCGCCGCAGGCCCGACCAGCTGCCCCGCCTGCTCGAACCCCCCGCTGACCGGCGCTCCCTCGACCTCTCACCGCGGCGCTTCCGAAGCCGCTACGGCGGCCTCTTCCTGTTCGCCCGCCTGCTCGCCCCCTTCCCGCTTGCCTCCATCCTCGAACAGGCGCACATGCCCGGCAGCTCCATGCTGCCCGCCCCCAACGCCGTGCTCTCCCTGCTCGCCCTCAAACTCTACGGCTCCGCCCGCCACTCCCATGTCGACAGCGAGGTCTGCGACCCCGGCCTGGCCCTCTTCGCCGGCCTCAACCGCATCCCCAAGCGCTCCACCCTCACCGAGTATTCCTGCCGCGTCGACCCGCGCCACATCCGCACCCTCGCGCGCCTGTGGAACAAGGCCCTTCACGAGCAAGGCCTGCCTCGCGGCGACTCCTTCGACCTCGACTTCCACACCATCCCCTACCACGGCGACGACGCCCTCGTCGGCAAGCACTACGTCTCGAAACGCTCCCGCAAGCAGAAGGGCATCCTGGCTCTCGTCGCGCGCGACGCCGACACCCGCGCGCTGTGCTACGGCAACACCTGCATCGCCAAGCAAGACCGCCCCCAGGCCGCCCTGCTCTTCGCCGACTGGTGGCGCGAGCGCACCGGCCGCGACCCGCACGAGCTGGTCTTCGACAGCACCTTCACCACCCGCCCCGGTCTCTGCCAACTGCACCGGCGCGGCATCGGCTTTGTGACCCTGCGCTCGCGCACCAAGCGCGTGCTGGCGCAAGTCGCCAGCGCGGCGCAGGCCGATTGGCGCCGGGTGCGGCTGCACAACATCGGCCGACGCTACCGCAACCCGCGCGTGCTGGACCAGCGTCTGGAGCTGCCCGCCTATCCGCACGAGATCCGCCAGATCGCGGTCACCAACATCGGCAAGCGCAGGCCCATCCTGCTGATCACCAACCAGCTCAAGAACCCCGTGCCGGAGATCATCGAGCGCTACGCGCGCCGCATGCTGATCGAGAACGCCATCGCAGAGGCCATCGACTTCTTCCACATGGACGCGCTCTCCTCAAAGGTGCCCCAGAAGATCGACGTCGACCTGCAGATCACCCTGATGGCCTCCGGCCTGTACCGCCTGCTGGGACGCTTGCTCGGGGGCAAGCTGGCCGAGGCCAAGGCCCGCACGCTCTTCCGCAAGTTCGTGCAGGCCTCCGCGCGCATCGAGATCCTTCCCGACCAAATTGAAGTGCGCTTCGGACGCCGCGCCTACAACCCGCTCTTAGTACAGGCCGGCATCGCTGACGAGGCCGTGACGATCCCGTGGCTCAACAACCTCCCTCTCAAGATCGCCTTCCTCTAAACCGGCACCCCAAAAACTGCAGGCAAAAAACCTGCGTTGGGAATCGAGGCTAGTATCGTTGTAGGCGGAAGACTTTGACGGCAAAGTATCTAGATCTCCAGACAGGGCTCATAGATTGCGTGTTACGCTACTCTGGCTGGTAGATCTATCTCCAGATGAGGAAAGTCGTACGCGCTCGTTTGAGCCCCAGATCTGGTCGAATGGACTGCACTGCGGCCATTGATTTGGCAATGCCACCAGCGAGGTTTCAAACTCGAATCCGATGCCCTAGTTGGCACGCCCTCTCATGTGACAGAGTATACGGGATCCTTATAGGGATGTGAAGGGAGCGAGATGGTACTCCGTGATGACAAGATCCATGACCTGTTCGAAACTCTTCTGAATGATCACACGCAGGTGGATATTGCCACAGCATGGGCCACCTGCGGCAAGCACTTACGCATATTGGAGGAGGCCACAAAACGAGAGAACAGGCCCGTTAAAGTCCGGGCCATCGTCGGTACGGCTGGGAACGCGACGCACCCCGATGCTTTGGAAGACCTTTATAGAATCACGAATGGAGATCTCAAGATCGTCGGTGCCGAGGGTCGTCTGTTCCATCCAAAGCTGTACATTTTCCATCGACACACGAACGAGCCCGGCGAGATTCAGGCGTGGGTCGGTAGCGCCAACTTTACGACTGCTGGGTTTGGAGGGAGCGAGGGTCCTAAGAACACTGAAATACTCGTACAAATAGGCCCGGGGAAGACGGCAGATGAGCTGGAAAGATGGTTCCGAGAACGGTGGAATCGACGTACGGACCGCCCCGTCAGGGACATGATCCGTCGGTATAGGGAACACTGGAAGCGCAACCAGCCCCATCGAGACTTCCGAAGAATTGTTTCGCCGGTCGATCGGCGGATCGATCTTCTCAACGATGTCTATCGTCCTCTGACACTTGAAGGGTATCGACAAGCACTTAGACAGTGTGAAGAGTTGTTAAAGGACAAAGGTGCAGAATGGAGGATTCTAGGTTACCAAGATGGGAGCTACATGAAAGCCATATACGAGCGTCGGAGATTGCTGCTTGGTAACCTGAGATGGTCGAAGCTTGATCGCGATTCTCAAATCCAGCTGAAGGGCGGTATACGGAACACGAGTTCGAGTTGGTGGGGGCTGCTGGGACGCATGAGGCCGGTACATGCGAAAGTAGTGTTCGATAGGGAGGACGAGATCCGACCAATGCTCAACCGAATTGTGTCAGCCGACGATACCGAGTTCCCAGATGTCGCCGTTGCGAAGCTGCGGCAGCTAAAGAAAATTCCTAACGTGTCCCACGGGACTGCAACGCTGCTGCTGACGCTTGCGAGACCGGACCGAATTCTGAGTCTTAACGGCAAGTCCAACAGGGCTTTTGGCAAACTCTCTGGGGAGCCATTTTCGACCCTAGGTGAGCCCCAAAACTATCGCAAACTACTTCAATGGCTCTACGCCCAGCCTTGGTATGTCGAGCCACCTCCAACAGACGGACCCTTGTTGCGAATCAGGCAGATTCGTGCCGCTTTGGTTGATTCATTCGTTTACAACCGGACGTAGAGACTTGGTCGGTGCTGGAAGACGTTCCTTCTGGGACCGCTTCCGATCAACAGTGAATTGGAACCGGAGGTCGTATAAGGAGTTTGTAGGGATCGATGGTCTGTCCTAGCCACGTGCGGCCCCAGTGATCGAGAATCATGCACCGATCGTCAAGTACCACTTGTCATCCTTGACGAATCGCGAAGAATTCTCGTCGCATTGTCGAATCATCGTCATAATCCTCAACGCATTCTGGAATCTAGGCCGCCAGATGGCCGACAACGTTTCCAAGTCCGCCTTCGCTTGTCGGACCCCAAACCTTGGGCGGCGCGGGCTTCCGACAGCTATCGCCGACGGTGCGATCCTGAGGCTGTCCGCGCCAAGGCAGTGTTGCTCCGGCTTCCTAGGCGGTGCCCCTAGATCCTCAGACCACCTCCAAGCTACCTGCCGCACCAATGCGGACACCTCGCCATCAAATCCCGAATCATGTGCGAGTCCGGCACACGGTGCGGCCCGATGTCCGACTCGGCAGTGTCCGAATCGAGTTGTAGACACCATTCCCTTGGCTCGGCGCGCTAGATGTCTACGCGGCTGATCGGGTGCGGCGGGCTCGGGGCACAGACAGGTGAATCCAGTCCACCACGCTCAAGACCTTGCCGAGCAAGCCGACCGCGGGCGACACAGCTAGAGACTCGCAACTTGGAGGCCTGACCCGAAAGGGCACACCAGCACTGCCCGTGCGCGACACTGATTGCTGATGAAGGCTCTCGTACTCAACGAATACAAGCGTCTGGACCTTCAGGACATGCCGCGGCCCGCCATCGGACCTGACGACGTGCTTGTCCGCGTCCGATCCTGCGGCATCTGCGGCAGCGACGTGCACGGCTTCGACGGAAGCTCCGGACGCCGGATCCCGCCGCTCATCATGGGCCACGAGGCAGCGGGCGAGGTGGCCGAGACGGGCAGCGCAGTGGACGGATTCCGTGAGGGCGACCGCGTTACGTTCGACTCCATGATCAGCTGCCGGAACTGTATCTTCTGCCGAAGAGGCCGCCCAAACCTGTGTGACAGCCGACGCGTGCTGGGAGTCTCCTGCGGGAACTACCGGCGCCATGGAGCCTTCGCCGAATTCGTCGCCGTTCCGCAGCACATCGTCTTCCGGATCCCAGACGGCGTAGCGTTTGACGATGCGGCAATGGTCGAACCCGTATCGGTGGCGGTGCACGCGGTCAACCGCACGTCGCCGCGCCTTGGCGACACGGCGGTTGTGATCGGTACGGGAATGATCGGGCTGTTGACCATCCAAGCCCTGAGAGCAGCCGGATGCGGCCGCATCATCGCAGTAGACCTCGCGGAGGACAGGCTCCTGCTGGCCCGCGCACTCGGGGCAGACGAGACCATCAAGTCCGGCCCCGGCACGGACGTTCCCAGCCTCGTCCGACAGGCCACCGAGGGGCTCGGGGCCGACGTGGCGATGGAGGCCGTCGGTGCCGACGCGACAGTGGCAATGTGCATCTCAAGCGTGCGAAAGGGCGGGCGGGTCACCCTGATCGGCAATGTCACGCCAACCGTCTCGCTGGCCCTACAAGAAGTCGTCACGCGGGAGATCGACGTGCTGGGGACGTGCGCTTCGTCGAACGACTACCCTGCCTGCCTAGAGCTGATGCGACGCGGCGCGATGCGGGTCGGCCCGATCCTGAGCACGTCCGTGCCGCTGGAGCGCGGACCCGAAATGTTCGATCGGCTCTACAACCGAGAGCCGGGCCTGACAAAGGTTGTCCTGAGACCTTGACCAGCAAGTCCGAGAAACCAGACCGAACGGTTCTGGCGCTTGTGCAGATGGCGTGCGGGCCTGATCCGGCCCGCAACCTGCAATCGGCCCTGGCAGGGATCGGTCGCGCGGCGGCGCGTGGAGCCCACGTGATCTGCCTGCCTGAGCTGTTCCGCACGCAGTACTTCTGCCAAGAAGCGGACGCGGACAACTTTGACTTGGCGGAAACCATCCCCGGCCCGACCACGTCGGCCCTGTCGGCAGCGGCGCGCGAACACGGCGCGGTGATCGTCGCAGGAATCTTCGAGCGCCGCGCCGCCGGCGTCTTTCACAACACTGCCGTCGTTCTTGACGCGGACGGAAGCCTGATCGGCACGTACCGCAAGATGCACATCCCGGACGACCCCCTCTACTGCGAGAAGTTCTACTTCACGCCGGGCGACTTGGGTTTCCGGGTATTCCCCACCCGCTTCGGCAGAATCGCCCCCCTGATCTGCTGGGACCAGTGGTTCCCGGAGGCGGCCCGCCTCGCTACGCTCGCGGGGGCCGAATTCCTGATCTATCCGACCGCCATCGGATGGCATCCAAGCGAAGTGGAGAGCCAAGGGGCCGTTCAGCGCGAAGCCTGGTCGGTCGTTCAGCGAGCCCACGCAATCGCCAACGGCGTCTTCGTAGCCGCCATCAACAGAGTGGGAGCAGAGCGAACCCTAGACGGGTCCGAAAGCCGCCCGGCCAACTATCAGGGCCTGCGCTTCTGGGGCCGCTCCTTCGTATGCGATCCGCTCGGGGCCATCCTCGGTGAAGCAGGCGAATGCGAGCAGCTGGTGATCGCAGTGTGTGACCGGGCTGAGATTGAGCGCACGAGGCGGGACTGGCCATTCCTCAGGGACCGCCGGATCGATTCCTACCGCCAGATGACAGAACGGTCCCTCGAGTGATCCACAGCACAGAGGCCAGGGTGCGCATGCCGGCCGAATGGGAGCCGCACGACTGCACATGGCTGGCCTATCCGCGGCTTGCAAGCGACTGGCCGGGTAAGCTCTGGCCGGTCCGCTGGGCTCTGGTCGAATTTGCGCGGAAGCTGGCCGGCAGTGAACGCGTCGAGCTAATCGTCCAAGACCCCCGGGAACGCCGCCTCGCAATGGGCGCCCTGCGGCGGGCCGGTGCCGACACCACACAGGTCCGGTGCCACGAGCTGCCCACCGACCGCTCTTGGCTGAGAGATTCGGGCCCGACATTCGTGCTGCATGGAGAGCGCCTGCGAGCCGTCTGCTGGGGGTTCAACGCCTGGGGGCGATACGCGAACTGGCAGGCGGACAAGCGGGTCGCGCCGTTCATCGCACAGCAAGCCAAGGCCCGCCCGATCGAGCCCCGCGCGCTCGGGCGACGGGTGATCATGGAGGGCGGGGCAATCGACTCGAACGGGGGCGGATCGATCCTCTCCACCGAGCAGTGCCTTCTGGCTACCGGCCGGCATGCCCGCAATCCGGGGCTGACGAGAGACGAGATTGAGGCTGTCCTGGCCCAAGCGGTGGGCGCGACCAATGTCCTGTGGCTGACGGGCGGGATCGCAGGTGACGACACGGGAGGCCACGTGGACACCGTGGCTCGATTCGCCGGTCCGAGTCTGGTCGTGGCCGCCGTCGAGACCGACCGGCGCGACCCAAACTACCGGCCGCTGACCGAGAATCTCAAGCGGCTGCGGTCGATGCGAGACGAGCGCGGCCGACAGATGGACATCGCCGAGCTTCCAATGCCCGAGCGGCTCGACTTCGACGGCTGGCGGCTTCCCGCCAGCTACGCGAACTTCTACATCGCCAACGAAGCGGTTCTCGTGCCCACGTTCAACGACCCGAGCGACCGTGTCGCCCTGCGGGTCCTAGAGGAGTGCTTCCCGGATCGCGAGGTCTGCGGCATCCACTGCGTTGACCTTGTCCTAGGCCAAGGGACGCTCCACTGCCTCGCCCAGCAGCAGCCCGCCCGCCGTTCCGCTCCTAAGGATCCAGCGGCCAAGCCTACCCATAGGCGCGCAGTTGGCGATAATGTTGGGGTGGGCCTTGTCAACGTTTTGCCAGATGGCCCCGTCTAATCGAGTATGCAGCTAACATCCGCACCCCTCAAGCGAATCAGGATCCTTCCGGCCCTGCTGGTGTTCAGCACGCTCATGGCCGGCGTCTTCATCGGCACGCTGATCTCGCGGTCCGTCGACGCAGCTCCGGAGGCCGATGAGCCAGTCTCTGACGCCACACCGCTAACGGTACCGCCGGCCGATCCCGTCGAGAACCAGTTCTCCGAGATTGCGCGCAACGCGCGCCCCTCAGTGGTCAGCATCTTCATACCGGCCGCGCGCGAGCAAGAGCCAGAGGCTGGAGACCGGGAGTTCAGCACGCCGGAGGACATGTTCCGCCGGTTCTTCGGCATGCCTCCCGGGACGACTCCGCCGCAAAGGCGCGGACCGGGCCAAGGGTCGGGAGTCATCGTGGATCCCAAGGGCTACATCATCACCAACAACCATGTCGTGGAGAACGCGGAACGCATACAGGTCACATTCGTTGACGACGACGAGGAATACGACGCCAAGCTGATTGGAGTCGACCCCGAGACAGACCTAGCCGTACTGCATGTCGAGGGCAAGGACGGCCTCAAGGCGGCAAGGATCGGCAACTCGGACGCGGCGAACGTCGGGGACTGGGCTATTGCGGTGGGATCGCCATTCGGCTATCGCGAGACCGTGACGGTCGGCATCATCAGCGCCAAGTCCCGTGAAGTGGGCTCCGCCGAGCGCAGTCGACCGTTCCAGAAGTTCCTGCAGACGGACGCAGCCATTAACCCCGGCAACAGCGGGGGGCCGCTGCTCAACATCCGCGGCGAACTCATAGGCATCAACACGGCAATCATCTCGCGCACAGGGGGCTACGACGGCATCGGATTCGCCTTGGCATCCAACATCGCGGTCGAGACCTACAACCAGATCATCCGTCACGGGCGCGTGTCGCGCGGCTCCATTGGAGTGCAGTTCAGCAGCGAGCAGAGCCCATCGCTCAGCCGCTCGTACGGCGCCAAGGGTGGAGTCTTCGTGATGAAGGTGATCAGCGGTGGCCCCGCCGAAGAGGCCGGCATGAAGGCAGAGGACATCATCCTCAAGGTCAACGGCGTCGACATCGACAATGGCGAGAAGCTGATCGAGGTCGTAGCCAGCATCCGCGTCGGAGTGACCGTCCCTATCGAGGTCTTCCGGGATGGAAAGACGGTGACACTGGACGTAGAGATCGCCGATCGCGAGAAGCTGTATCCGGAGCAGGCCGAGGTGCGCATCGACGAGCGCGAGTCGGACGAAGTGGCGGTCCGGTTTGGCATCACCGTCCAAGAGATCAGCCCGGCGCAGGCCGAGCAGATGCGACTGGAAGACGACAGTGGCGTACTAATCACGCGCGTGGATGCCGGCTCGTTTGCGCAGGACGTCGGCCTGCGCCCGCGGGACGTCCTGGTGGCCGTGAACCGCAGGTCCGTCTCTTCGATCAGGTCGCTGCGGGAGATCCAGCGGACATTGGAGCCCGGAATGGACGTGGCCTTCAAGATCTTGCGGTTCGAAGGACAGGGCTGGGAGACTCGCTACCTAGCTGACGTGCTGCCTGACTAGACAGGGTCGACGCGGGGCCGGCCAAAGCAGGTCGGCCCTCCTGCCCGCCGGGCCCGGGCGGTCTCAGGCGACGGGGATGTCGAAGTGGAGCACATCCTCCCTCCGGCCCAGCTTGCTGTAAAGCGCTATCGCCGGATCGTCGCCATGGTCTGCCTGCACGAACACGACCCAACCCCCGCGCTTCTTGGCGACTGCCCGCACTGCCTCGATGAGCGCCGTGGCGATTCCCCGGCGCCGATGCCCCTGAGAGACCGCCAGATCGTAGATCTAGAACTCTGAACGTTCCCGCTCGAACTTTGGCAGCTCGTACCCAGCAAGCGCGCCGACGACCCTGGTCCCTTCGACGGCCACAAGGCCCAAGAAGGCCGGATTCTCGAGGAGCGAGTCAACATAGGGCGCACTAGGCCGCCGCGCGCCGTAAGTCTGGGTGTCC
This sequence comes from Bryobacterales bacterium, assembly GCA_965203925.1. Lineage (GTDB taxonomy): Bacteria > Acidobacteriota > Terriglobia > Bryobacterales > UBA6623 > VXMF01. The sequence goes on along the minus strand of OZ241924.1, from coordinate 4,084,479 downwards.
CGGAAGGCTGTGCCGAAAACGTCCAGCATTCCCGCGAAGAGCGCGTGGTCGCCGGGAACCAAGCGGTGGATGTCTGCCACGGTGGCCACCTCCCGTCCTGCGCTCCCATGCGGTTTGCCCGTCCGGGAGCCCCCTTCCTGCGACCCCGTCAATACCGGCAGCCGGGGCAAATTCCTATAATGGCTCCCGAGCACACTCATGCGACGCGCGTTCCTGCCGGCCGGGCTGGCGATTCTGGCACTCCCATCTTTCGCGGTTGACTTCAAGACCGAAATCGAGCCGATTCTCCGGGAGAACTGCTACGCCTGCCACGGGGAGCACGTTCAGCAGGGGCAGTTGCGGCTCGACTCGCGGAGCGTTGCCCTGGCCGCCGGTCCCAGCGGCCAGCGGTTAGTCGCCCACAGGCCGGAGGAGAGCAGCCTCTATCGGCGCGTTGCCGGGCTGGGCGACGCCCCCAGAATGCCGATGGGCGGAGAGCTGAAGCCGGAGGATATCGCCACGATCCGAGCGTGGATCGAGCAGGGCGCCGACTGGCCTGCCAGCTCCGGAACGGAAGACGGCCTGAACCAGCACTGGGCATTCGTGGCACCGAGACGGGCCCAGCCGCCCGCCATGGGTGGGCATACGCCGAACCCGATCGACGGTTTTATCCGCGCTCGCCTCGCAGCTGAGGGATTGGAGCCGTCACCGCGCGCCCCGCGCGCGACCCTCGCGCGCCGCCTGAGCTTGGACTTGACCGGCCTTCCGCCCACAGTCCAGGAAGTTGAGGCGTTCGTCGCTGACGATGGCCCGGATGCGTACCGCCGCCTGGTCGACCGCCTGCTGGCATCCCCTCACTTCGGGGAGCGCTGGGGCCGCATCTGGCTGGACGCGGCACGTTATGCGGACTCGGACGGCTTCGAGAAGGACAAGCCCCGTCAAGTCTGGTTCTACCGCGACTGGGTGGTGAACGCCTTCAACGCCGACATGCCATACGACCGCTTCGTCGTGGAGCAGATCGCGGGCGACCTCCTGCCCGGAGCAGGCCAAGACGAGCGCGTGGCCACGGGGTTCCTGCGCAATTCGATGATCAACGAGGAGGGCGGCACGGACCCTGAGCAGTTTCGCATGGAAGCCATGTTTGACCGGATGGACGCGATCGGAAAGGCCATGCTTGGGCTGACGGTGCAGTGCGCGCAATGCCACGACCACAAGTACGATCCACTGACGCAGCGGGACTACTACAGGATGTTCGCGTTCATCAACAGTGCGCACGAATCCATGCAGGCCGTCTATACACCGGAAGAGCAGCGGCTGCGGCACGAGATACTCTCCGAAATCCGAGAAATCGAGCAGGGTCTGCGCGAGCGGATGCCCGACTGGCGCCAACGCATGGCGGCTTGGGAGGCACGCGAGGTCGGCAGCCAACCAGAGTGGCAGGTCTTGGACGCAAGCATCGAGCTCGGCAGCGGAGAGAAGTACGAGGTCCTGCCCGACAAGTCGATCCTGGCCCAGGGCTACGCTCCAACGCGCAGCGTCGTGACTCCCGAAGCCGTGGTGCAGCCCGGTACGATTCGCGCATTCCGCCTCGAACTACTCTTGGATCCGCGCCTGCGGCTGGGAGGGCCCGGACGCTCGTTTCGGGGGACGGCGGCCCTGACGGAGTTCTCGGTCGAGGTTACCCCGGCGAGCTCTCCCGAGAAGGAGAGAAAGTGGCGCAAGCTGGCAATCTCGAGGGCGACGGCCGACGTGAACCCGGAGTTCTCATGGCTGGACTCCTTCCTGTTCCCGGACAAGGAGGGCAAGCGCAGGATCCTCGGCGATGTCGGATTCGCCATCGACGGCTTCGAGATGAGCGCGTGGAGCATCGATGGCGGACCCGGACGGCGGAACAAGCCGCGAAAGGCCGTCTTCGAGCTTGCCAAACCCTTCACGGCCGAGGAGCCGATGCTCGTCAAGTTCCACCTGTCCATGAAGCACGGCGGCTACAACTCAGACGACAACCAGAGCCTGAACATCGGGCGCTACAGACTCTCGACGACGGACGCCAAGGGCGCTGAGGCGGACCCGCTGCCAACGCACGTGCGCGCATTGGTCGAGCAGGGCGAAGGGCCCAGCCGCACCCGCGAAGAGGAGGCTGCCGTCTTTTCGGAGTGGCGCAAGACCGTCGCCGAGTGGACCGAGGCCAACCGGCGGATTGAGGAGCTCTGGGCACGCCACCCGGAGGGGACGTCGCAGCTGACGCTGAAGGAGCGCGAAGAGCCGCGCATGACGAGCATCCTCCAGCGCGGGGACTTTCTCCGGCCGACAGAGCCAGTCGGAGCCGGCATGCCCGGATTCCTGCACGGGCTCGAGGCCGAGGCCGGCACGCCCCTGCGGCTGGCCTTCGCGCGATGGCTGGTCGACCGCCGGGCACCCACCGCCGCGCGCGCGATCGTCAACAGGATTTGGCAGGGTCACTTCGGAACGGGAATCGTCGAGACTTCCGAGGACTTCGGCCGACAGGCCGCGGATCCAACGCACCCGGACCTGCTGGACTGGCTCGCGGTCGAGCTGATGGAGAACGGCTGGAGCCTCAAGCACATCCACCGCTTGATCGTCAACTCCGACACCTACCGCCAGACGTCGCGGGTGACGCCAACCTTGCTCGCGGCGGACCCGCGCAACAGGCTCCTGGCCAGGGCTTCGCGCTTCCGGGTGGAAGGCGAGCTCGTGCGCGACATCGCGCTGACCTCGAGCGGGCTGTTGACACGGGCGATCGGCGGGCCGCCCATGTACCCGCCAGCACCGGAGTTCCTGTTCCAGCCTCCGATCAGCTATGGCCCCAAGCGCTGGTATACGGCGACGGGCGGCGAGCGGTACCGGCGCTCGCTGTACGCCTTCCGCTACAGGTCCGTGCCGTTTCCGGTCCTGACCACCTTCGACACGCCCACCGGGAACTTCTCCTGCGTGAAGCGGGACCGCTCCAACACCCCGCTCCAGGCGCTTGTGACGCTCAACGAGACCGTTTTCGTGGAAGCCGCCCGCGCCTTGGCCCGCCGAACGCTTGACCAAGGAGGGGCCAGCGACGCGGAGAGAATCGACTTCGCGTTCCGGAGCGTGCTGGCGCGCCGCCCTGGCGACGGCGAGCGGTCGGAGCTCAGGGCTTTGCTGGACGAGCAGAGGGGGCGCCTGAACACTGGCGAGCTTGAAGCCGACATGCTGGCATACGGCGAACCCAGAGAGCAAGCGTCGGCGGACGCGTCCGAGCTCGCCGCTTGGACGGCCCTGTCGAGAGTAGTGCTGAACTTGGACGAAGCGATAACGAGGGAGTGACTGATGTACGAAGTGCGAGAACGCCCGAACCGGCTCGCCAGGCGCTGGTTCCTGCAGCAGTGCGGAGTCGGCCTGGGCGCGGTGGCGCTGCGACAGCTGCTGCAAGCGTCCGACCCGATGGCGCCGAAGCAGCCTCACCACAAGCCCACAGCCAAGAACGTCATATTCCTCTTTATGGGAGGCGGGCCGAGCCACCTGGAGCTGTTCGACCACAAGCCCGCTCTGGCGGAACACGAGGGAACGCTGCCCCCTCCCGACCTGCTGGAGGGGTACCGCGCGGCCTTCATCGACCCGAACTCGACGCTGCTTGGCCCCAAGTTCAAGTTCTCCCGACACGGCGAAAGCGGAGCAGAACTGTCCGAGCTGGTGCCGCACACCGCTTCGATCGTCGACGAGATCGCGATTGTGAAGTCGCTGGTGACCGATGCCTTCAACCACGCGCCAGCGCAGGTCATGATGAGCACCGGGACGCAGCAGTTCGGGCGACCGTCGATGGGCTCGTGGACCCTGTACGGACTCGGCAGCGAGTCGCGCGAGCTTCCGGGATTCGTCGTGTTCAGCTCCGGCCAGAAGGGGCCCAGCGGCGGCAATGCGAACTGGGGCAGCGGCTTCCTGCCGTCCATGTACCAAGGGGTGCAGTTCCGGACCAGCGGGGATCCGGTCCTCTACCTGTCGAACCCGCCGGGAGTTGACCGCGATCTCCAGCGCGCATCGCTGGACTCGATCGGGCGCTTGAACCGGATGCGCCTGCGGGACGTAGGGGATCCGGAGATCGAGACGCGCATCAACTCCTTCGAAATGGCATACCGCATGCAGGCCAGCACGCCGGAGCTGATGGACCTGTCCCAGGAGCCAGCGCACGTGCTCGAGATGTACGGGGCGAAGCCCGGCAAGCCGTCCTTTGCTAACAACTGCATCCTGGCGCGACGGCTAGTGGAGCGAGGCGTGCGCTTCGTAGAACTATTCCACGAGTCGTGGGACCAGCACGGAGACCTTATCGGCGGACTCACTCAGAACTGCAAGGACACCGACCAGCCCAGTGCGGCATTGGTTAAGGACCTCAAGCAGCGAGGGCTGCTCGAAGACACCCTGGTCCTATGGGGCGGGGAGTTCGGTCGGACGCCAATGGTTCAGGGCGGTACCGACGACGGCCGCGACCACCACCCGAACGCATTCACTATGTGGATGGCGGGCGGCGGCATCAAGCCGGGGGTAACGTTGGGCCGAACAGACGAGCTCGGCTTCAATGTCGTCGAGGATCCGGTCCACGTGCACGACTTGCACGCAACGCTGCTGCACGCCTTGGGTTTCGACCACACCAAACTGACCTACCGCTTCCAAGGCCGTGACTTCCGGCTGACGGACGTGGCGGGCCGGGTAGTGCAGGAATTGCTGGCGTGACCGGCCTGTGCCCAGGCTGTTTGCCGAAAGCTGTCCCCTAACGCAGACCCAGTTTCAGCGCATTCGGCTGAGGCGACCCTTGACCCGCCTGACAAGCTTGATGATCTCCTCGGCCTTGCGGATGCTCCGCAGATCGACGGTGTGAAACTCGTTGCGCTCGATCTCCTCCTGCAGCTGAGTCGCGAGTTCCACTACCCGCTCCATGTCGTCGGAGGACTTTTCGGCGTCGCTCTTGAGGATCATCAGCGTGCGCGAGCGGCCGTCCGGCATCGTCACCTCCGGCTCTCGGCCCAGCGGCTGCCGACCTCCGGGCCGCTGCGCGGCTACAGGCGCCAGCAGTAAGAGGAGCCCTACCAGTGCAGTCCATCGAAGTGCCATGCCCAGAGACAATCATAAGCTCGTGCGTGCTGAACTGGGAGGCTGCGGAGGGCCGGCGTGCTTGTGCTAGACTCGGGTCTTGGGCGGGCTGCCCGCCCAAGCACATAGGACCGTTCAGGAAGTCGCTGGAAAGGTTCGATTCACGAGGAGGAGAGAAGAGCGATGGCCTACATAATCGCGGAGCCGTGCATCGGAACCAAGGACACGGCATGCGTCGACGCCTGCCCGGTGGACTGCATCCACCCGCGGTCGGACGAGGAAGACTTCGAAACGGAGGAGATGCTTTACATCGATCCTGAAGAGTGCATCGATTGCGGAGCGTGCGTACCCGTTTGCCCAGTCTCGGCGATCTTCGCGGAGGAAGACCTGCCAGAGGAGTGGGACGAGTTCATCGACATCAACGCGGAGTACTACGAGTAGCCGCAGTGCCGGCGAGGCACACCCGCGCCGGCCCGCCCGACGCGTAAATCAACGTTTGACGCCCTTGCATACTGCTGGGGCGGTGCGGATTGGGCCTCAAGGCCCAGAGCGGCCAATGGCGAGTCCCGCTCTTATTCTTTGTCTTTCTTGTGGACTTCGTGGCACGTCTTGCACCCTGCTTGCATCTTCTTGATGCTGCTGGAGAAGCCGTTGGCGTCCATGCGATAGGCACCCAGCATTGCCGACCGGGCGGCTTCAATGACCTGTTCGGCGCCATCGCTCCACGCGTCGTCCTTGACCCGTCCGTCCATCAGCACCAGCTGCGCCGCCTCGGTAACCATTGAGATGGCACCGTACGCCGTCTGCCATTCGTCCTTGTCGGCGGGCCCTCCGGCCTCACGGAACACCTTGATCTGGTCCATGGCCGGCTTCACCATGTACGCCATCAGGTCATTCACTGCCGCAGCCTTCTTGTAGACATGCTCCGCATGCAGGCTCACGGCCATCACGCTGGCTGCTACGGCAACCAACGCCAGCCGCACTCTCAATCGGTACACCACTCCACCTCCTCGCTTGGCATTGGCTGGGCCGCCGAACCTCACGGGACCGCGACGACCGACCCAATTGTATCGAAGCGCTACCGCCGCCCCGCGCTCCGCTCAGCGCAGCGAGGCGTCCCGTGCCGCTCGGAACTCGTCGCCTTGGGCCCAAGTCGGAAGCTCGGCTTGGTCCCCCACAATCCGCCCCAGCTCGAGGCCGAACCGGGCAAGATCGGCGATTCCCGAGAAGTCCCAGTCCTCCCGGAACTCGTCGGACGGCTGGTGGTAGTGCTGCTGGCGATACTGACTCACCCGCTCGTCGCCCCAGCCCGCTGGTCGCCCGACGTAGTGGGAGCCGCTGCGAATTGAGAAGGCCGGCACGCCGCGCTTGGCCAGGCTGAACTGGTCCGAGCGGTAGTAGTAGCCCTGCTCGGGATGCGCGTCAGGGGTGATCTCGAGTCCGAACCGATCGGCCAGGTCGGCGACGGTCTGCTGGAGAGTTGTGCGTTCATGGCCGGGAAGCGAAATGTCCCTTGTCGTGCCGAAGGGGAACAGCCCGTCGTAGTTGAGATTGACCGCGGTATCGCCCATCGGCACCGCGGGATTCGCGGCGTAGTATGCGGAGCCGAGCAGCCCGCTCTCTTCAGCACCGACGAAAGCGAACAGAACGGACCGCTTCGGGCGCCGGGCGGAAGCGCCGATCTCGCGCGCGATGGCGAGCAGCACGGAGCATCCGGTGGCGTTGTCCACCGCACCGTTGTAGATGGGGTCCTGAGCGCCTTCGTCCATGCCCAAGTGGTCCCAGTGGGCGGTGTAGATCACGGCCTGGTCGGAGAGCACAGCGTCGCTGCCGGGGAAGAGCCCAATCACGTTGCGGGTCTCAACCGGAACGATCGAGCTGCGGACGTCCGCCTGTGCCTGCAAGCCAAGGGCGACCGGCTGGAATTCGGGCCGGTTGGCCTCGGCCAGAAGCTCGTCGAGCGATCTGCCAGCCGTCGCGGGGGACGACTCGAACATGGCAAGGGCGGCCTGCGATGTCAGCCATCCCGCGAACGCCAGCTTGGGTTCGTCGGGCGCGCGCTCAACGTACAGTTGGGCCCCGCTCCAAGAGTTCCTCACGACCCCCCACGGGTATCCGGCGGTCTCGTCAGTGTGCACAATGAGCACTCCGGCGGCTCCCCGACGGGCTGCCTCCTCGTACTTGAAAGTCCATCGTCCGTAGTACGTGAGCGCCCTGCCGCCGAAGAAGGCGTCATCCTCGGATGGGGGTTCGTTGGTGAACAGCACCAAGACCTTTCCCGTGACATCCGTCCCCTTGTAGTCGTCCCAGTCGAACTCCGGCGCCGTGATGCCGTGGCCAACGAATACAACCTCGGCGTCCAAGACTTCCCTGCCCGTCTGGAGCTCGTTGGAACCGACGTATTCGTCCAGAGGCCGCAACGTCCGCCCGGCAACCACGAGCTCGGTGTCAGGCTGGGCCTTGACCTCGACGAGGGGAACCCTCTGAAAATAGCCTCCGGCGTCCCCGGCAGGCTCAGCGCCTGCCAGCGCCAGTTGGGCGGCAAGGTACTCCGTGGTCAGCTGCTCGCCTTTGGTCGCCACGCCCCGGCCCTCGAACAGGTCGAGAGAAAGGAAGCGGGTCTCGGCTGCCAGGCCGGCCGAGCGGATGCCGGACCCGGCAGGGCCTTCGGATGCGCACGAACACAGAGACAGGAGCAAGGCGGCCGAAAGGCCGTGCCGGAAGGTCACGGGGCGATGCTAGCAGATCGACCGGAGCGCTACCAAACGACGGCCTTGTGGGGTGCAGAGGGAGTGCGGACCTCCAGGCAGCCCTTGCCGGTCGGCAGGACTTTGCCGGGATTGAGTCGACCGTCGGGGTTAAAGATGCGCATCAGGCGGTCCATCTGGGCCAAGCTGTCGTCGGAGAACAGCAGCGGCATCAACTCGTTCTTCTCCATACCGACGCCGTGCTCTCCGGTGATCGCACCGCCCGCGTCAATGCAGTAGCGCAGAATGTCCTCTCCCGCGGCCCGAGTGCGGCGTGTCTCGTCCTCGCTTCGGGGGTCGAACAAGATGATGGGATGCATGTTGCCGTCGCCGGCGTGGAAGATGTTGCTGATGGTGAGCCCGTACTTCTCGGAGACGCGGTAGATGTGGCGGAGCGTGTCCGCGATGCGCGTGCGCGGAACGACCCCGTCCTGAACGTAGTAGGTCGGGCTGACCCGCCCCACCGCGCCGAATGCGTTCTTGCGGCCCTTCCAGAGGAGCTCGCGCTCACGGGCGGTCTTGGCGATCCTCACCTCCCTGGCCCCAGCCTCCTCGCAGACTGAGCGCACCTGGCGCAGTTGCTCGGCAACACCCTCGCGAACACCTTCAAGTTCGATCAGCAGCACGGCCTCCGCGTCCAATGGGAATCCCGCGTGCGTGGCCTCCTCGACCATCCGTAGCATGACCCCGTCGAGCATTTCGACCGCCGCCGGTGTGATGGCCTTTGCCGTAAGCTCGCCCACGGTCGTGGCGGCGTCATCGGGCCGGTCGTAGATCGACAGGAGGGTCTCGACTGCCTCGCAAGACCGCATCAGCCTGACTATGACCTTCGTGACGAGGGCCATGGTGCCCTCGGAACCGGTCAGGAGCCCGGTGAGGTCGTATCCTGGGCGGTCCTGCTCCTTGCCTCCCGCCTCCAGCACGGTGCCATCGGACAGTACGGCCTCAATCCCTAGCACGTGATTCGTGGTGACGCCGTAGATCAGCGTATGGGGACCGCCGGCGTTCTCCGCGACGTTCCCGCCGATGGTGCACGCCTTCTGGGAGGACGGATCTGGCGCGTAGTAGTATCCGTGCGCCTGCACGGCTCGCGTGATGTCCAGATTCACCACGCCCGGCTGGACGACGGCGCACTCGTTCTCGATGTCGATCTCAAGGATCTTGTTCATCCTGGAGAATCCGACCATCACGCCACCGCGAGTCGGGATCACGCCGCCGCTAAGGCCCGTTCCCGCGCCTCGACCGACGATCGGCAGATCGTAGTCCCGGGCGATGCGCATGACCTCGACGACCTGCTCCGTCGAGCGGGGAAAGACGACGCACTCGGGGCGGCCCTTGTCAATGCTCCCGTCGTACTCGTACAGCAGCAGGTCCCTGGACCGGTGCAGGACGAACCGCTCCCCCAAGGCTCGCTGCATGTCGTGAATCGCAGATGGGGGCAGCACGCAACTATCCTACCGGAGCGGCCTCGGCCAAAGAGCCTGTCAGGACGTACGTGCTAGGCGGCCTTTGCGGCCGCTGCAACCTGCATGGTGGCCGCAGCGTAGCTCAGCAGGTCGCGCCGCTCGCGGGCCACCGAGGCCAAGCGCGAGTAGTCACCCGCCAGCTGGCAAAGCTGAAGCGGATTCGGGCACTGCAGGAATTGGGGGTTCGCGTCCGAGAGGTGTTCGAGTGCTAGGTCGACCGCCTCCGCATTCCGGCCCAAGCGCAGCATAAGATTGACCAAGACCTGAGCGGGAGTCGTGCCGGCAATGTGAGGGTCGCAGGTCTCGATCTTCCGGCGGAAGTGCTCCAGACCGGCTTCGACGTCCGTGCCGAGGGCGGTCCGAATGTAGACCGCATAGTCCGCGAATACGGACTCGAACGGAGGGTTGCCGGGAAACTGGTACATCTCGCCAAGGCGGCGGCCGTACTCGGCCAATCCGAGCAGCAGCCGCAGCGTCGCCGGACGCTCTATCGATGTGGCCATCTGAACCAGAGAGGAGACGTGCGATGTGTCCAGGTAGTACGCGTTGCCCTCGAAGAGCCAGTCCCGCCCTTTCACGATCGCCGCGAGGTCTTCGGTCTCAGGGGCGCTCCCGTCCCTCTTGCGGATCGCGTACTTGATGTTGGCGACGAGTTCCGAGTGGACGTTCTCAGCCAACATCTGGGCGCAGTCGGCACGACCCTGCTCGACCGGGTACTGGGAGAAGTTGGTGATCGCGCGGCATGTCCCGTGGTGCTTAAGGATCAGCTCGAAGCCCCGCCTGGGGCTGACCTGCTCGTGGTAGGCGACCTCGATGATTCCCTCTAACGCCTCCCCGCTTGCGGATTCGCTGTACTCCTCGATAGCGGCTCGCACCCGCTCCCGGTCCCCGACGGCCCGGAAATAGGGCCAAGCCTTGCCGATGTCCCCGTCCATCAGGAACAGGCTGCCGACCTCGCGAGCGGCTTCAACGGTCGCCCTCTCGTACTCTTCTTGCACTCCAGACTCGAGATTCTTCCAAGGCTCCGTCTGGATCAGCGGCATCCCAAGCTCGTAGCGCTTGCGCATGAGCCGAGCCTCGAATATCAACGGGTAGGAGCGCTCGGATCGGAAGCGATCGATCGCGAGCTGGAAACCTCCCTCAACGTCACCTGCGGCCAAAGCCTCCCTGACCTCGTCAAAGACGTCCACGTCTCCTATGCCCCGCGACCATTATCCCAGACGCCGCAGGTCGGGCAGATCCGATTGGAGCGCGAGCTTGGGCCCAATGCCCTAGCGAGGATGGGATCGGGAATGAGCAGAGTCCCGGAATCGCCACCAGCTGGCGACCAGCAGCAATAGTGCAGCCCCTGCAGCAGCAACATGCGCCGCGAATCCGTTAAGGTCCTCAAAGGTGTAAGACGACCGGAAGATCGCAGAGACCAGCACCCATGTCACGCCAAGGGACCACAGGACGAGAAAGACGTTCCGGCCGCCCGGGCGGGAGATGGCCAGCACTGACGTACAAACGCCGAGCGCGCCGACGACGGCAAGCGCCACCGCCGCGTGTTCCATATCCACAGGCAGCAGGGGGACGTGCATGTCCCCACCTTCGGTCCAGCCAAGCAGCCCAAGCCCGAGGCAGAAGAGGCTCAAAGCAAAGTGAAAGAGCGCGGCGAACATCCCGGCGATCGACTTCATGGACTTCTGGGGCCCAGCCCCAGCGGGGCGCGCCAAGGGGTAATTCTAGCGGATGGGGCCAAGACTGGCGTTTCAGAGCATCAATGGGTCCAGATTGGAGCGCAATCGTCCCTTCGCTCCCCGACCTGCCGCGACGCGCGTCTGGTCCGGTCGGTCTTCCACAACTGGGCTCGTCCGGCGGATTCGCCGGGCGAGAGCCCCTCCAAAGCGCACTCTCGGCGGCTATAATTCGAGCGGGCTTTGAGAGATTCCAAGGGTTCGGCGGGGCGGCCGGGAGTGATGTGGGCCCCCCGGTCCCGCCGGACAGGAGCAGTTTTCATCGAGGGGGTACTGAATTGACTTCATCACTACACCGACGCCTATCGACATTCGCGGCAGGGCTGCTGTTCTCCGCAGCGATCGCTACGGCGCAAACCGACACAGCCACAATCACGGGGCTTGTCACGGACGCCTCGGCCGCAGCGGTGGCCGGCGCGACCGTGCAGGCCGTCAATCAGGCGACTGGCCTGGAACACACAGCCGAGAGCAACGCGGCCGGCAACTACGTGATCACGGCACTGCCCATCGGCACGTACGACCTGACGGCGACGAGCGACGGGTTCCAGACCCTGTTCAGGCCCAACATCACGCTCAATGCGGGCACGCGGGCACGCGTAGACGTGGAATTGCAGATCGGATCGGTGACTGAAACAGTGGAAGTGACGGCGGAACTGCCGCTCCTGGAGTCGGAGACATCCAGCCTCGGCCAGGCGATCGAGAACACGACCATCACCCAGATGCCGCTCAACGGGCGGAACTACCAAGAGCTCGCCGTGCTGTCCGCCGGCGTGCTGCCGAGCCGCCGGCAGAACTTTGTTGAAGACGCCTTCAGCGTCAATGGTGCCGGCTTCGATCAGAACGTGTTCACGCTGGACGGCGCCGACAACAACAACTACTTCAGCGGAGTGGTTGTCGCCTCCAACCAAGCCGTCAAGCCGTCCATCGATGCGATCCAGGAATTCAAGATGGAGACGCACAACTACGGCGCCGAGTTCGGCCGCGGGGGCGGGGCGATCGTGCAGGTGACCACGAAGTCCGGGACGAACGAGTACCACGGGACGGCCTTCGAGTTCCTGCGCAACGACAAGCTTGACGCCAACAATTTCTTCAACAGCGGCAGGCCGAGGCCTCCCTTCCGGCAGAACCAATACGGGGCCACATTCGGCGGGCCCCTCGTGAGGGACCGCATGTTCTACTTCGGCAGCTATGAGGGAACCCGTATCCGCGAGAAGCTCACGCGGCTGAACATCATTCCGACGCCAGAGCAGCTCCGCGGTGATTTCTCCGGGATCGCACCAATCCATGACCCCCAGAGCCAGACCGAGGACGGATCGCGCACAAGGTTCGCGGACGACATGATTCCGGCCAGCCGCATCGACCCGGTGTCCGTGAGGCTGCTGGAGCTGTACCCGGCCCCGAACCGCGGTGGCCGCCAGAACTATCTCTTCAACCCGTCGAGGAACCGGGACGACGACAAGCTGGACACCCGCTTCGACTGGCGTGCGGCGGACAATCACACGATCTTCGTGCGCTTCAGCTACCTCAACTTTGACCGGCTCGAGCCGGGCAACCTCCCGCTGCCTGCCAGCGGCGGCAATACCGCCCTGAGGCTATCTAGGGCAAAGACCGGTGTTGTCAATTGGACGGCCGTCCTGGGCGGAAGCATGGTCAACGAGTTTCGAGTGGCGTACAACCGGCTGTTCGGCGCGATTGACACGGGCACCCAAGAGCAGCTGTGGAAGGATTTCGGATTCAAGGGGCTCTTCGACCGCGACGACATCAGGGGGTTGCCAGCCTACTTCATGGCCGGTTACCAGAACATCGGCTCCCGCAACTTCGCGCCCGACCCGCGCAAGCAGGACGTCCGGCAGATTGTCGAGAGCTTTTCGTTCACGAAGGGCAATCACTCCCTGAAGATGGGAGCCAACATCCGCAACTTTGTCCGCTGGTCGGGCATCACGAACTTCGCAAGGGGTCGCTTCTGGTTCAACGGGCAGTTCACCCGCGCGATGGCGGGAGTGCGCGGCGGGGGAGACACAGTCGCAGACAGCCTGCTGGGGCTGACCAGCAACACCCGCTTCAGCACGCCCCTGAACGTGCGGCGCCACGCCTATGCCTACGAGACCTACATCCAGGACAACTGGAAGGTCACTCCGAAGCTGACGCTAAACCTGGGCCTGCGGTACGAGTACCAGTCGCCGTACGTCGAGCAGAACGACCGGGCGATGAACTTCATCATCGACCCGCAAGACTCCCGGTTCGGCACGCTTGTGCCGACGGGGTCGGGCGTGGAGGGGCGATCGTTCCGAAAGCGGGACTTGAACGACTGGGGACCTAGGGTGGGCCTGGCCTACCAGGTCACCCCGAAGCTTGTCGTCCGCGCGGGATACGGCATCTTCTACGTGGGGACGTTCGCACTGCCGGTGCTGGCCGATCCGACAGCGAACCCGCCCTTCTACCTGCAGAACGATATCCCGTCAAACGTGGCCAGCGCGACTTCGCGAATCATCATCCGCGACGGCATTCCCGGGGACGCCCTGGATCCGAACGTGATCAGCGGCCGGTCGCTGGTCGGGGTGTGGCCGTACAACTTCCGCAACGGAATGACGAACCAGTGGAACTTCAACATCCAGCAGTCCCTGCCTGGGAACTCTCTGGTGTCGGTGGCCTATGTGGGTTCGAACACGGTCCACACCGGGACAGGCGCCAACCTCAACCAGCCCGAGCCCGGGCCCGGGCCCAACAATCCGCGCCGGTGGTTCCCGCAGTTCGCGAACATCAATACAAACCCGCAAGTTGGCGGAACGAACTACCAAGGGCTGGAGTCCAAGTTCGAGAGGCGCTTCGGCGGAGGGTTCTCGGTGCTGAGCGGATTCACGTGGAGCAAGACCCTCGTCAAACAGATGGGCCAGCGGACAAGTCGTCTGCACCTGGCCCCCGAAAAGACCATCTCGCGCCAGCACATGCCGCAGCGGTTCTTCTTCGCCGGAGTGCTGAACCTGCCGTTCGGAGAGGGCCGCCGGTACGCAAAGCAGGGAGCGCTGGCCAAGCTGATCGGCGGATGGCAGATCTCCCCCATTTTCGAGGCGCAGCGCGGCCTTCCGTTCAGTCCTTCGGTGGTGGGCAACCCTGCCAACACCACAGGGGGCCAGCGGCCGAACCGGATTAGGGACGGCAACCTTCCCCGCAGCGAGCGGACCCCGGAGCGCTGGTTCGACGTGAGCGCGTTCGAAGTACCTGCGCGCTTCACGTTCGGCAATTCGGCGGCTTGGATCCTGGAAGGCCCCGGTTTGGTGAACTTGGACATGATGGTCTCCCGGACCTTCACGCTCACCGAAATGCTGTCGCTGGATTTCCGGACCGAGTTCTTCAACCTGTTCAACGAGGCCCACTTCAACTTCCCGAACGGCACGGTGAACCGGCCGGTCGGAGGGCGAATCTCGTCGACCTCGGAGTGCTGCCCGGCCCGGCAGGTGCAGTTCGGGATGAAGCTCATATTCTGAGGGCTCTGGGTTCACCGGTCCGTTTCCTCGCCGGCGGGGCGGCAACCCACCGCACACTGGGCGAGGAGGGTGCGGCCCCGGTTGTCAAGCCGGGCCGCACCGCGGACGGCGGCTCAAGGTTGCCGGACGTCCGGCACCAGCTTGGCGGCGGTCTTGCTTCCCAGTGAGATCACCGCGTTGACGCGCTCGACGGCCTCTCGGGCGGACTGCTCACCTGCGCCGATCTGTGGGACTGCGATCCGACTGGCGATCTGGTCGCTGGAGCGGACGGGACGCCCGAGAAGTCTCTCCACCGACCGAACCTGAGTCGCAACTACCCAAGCGTCGAGCAGGGGCCCAGCCTCGGATGACCCTTTGCCGCGGCTGTCCCGGATGCCAACGAGCGCTTCTCGCGGCCCGACCGCTGCGACACCGCGCCATCCGCTCTCCGATCGGGCCACCAGCACTTGGCAGGCCTGGGCGATGTGGACTAATGCGGTCTCCAGATCCTCCGATCCGGCCTCTGCCGGTACGATGCGCGAGAGGTCTCGCAATAGCCCATCCAGGGCCAACGCATCCGTTTCCTCGGCAGTCGCCAGCGATCCCTCCGTCGGGCCCTGGATCTCCGCATCCCGCGGCCTCCTACCCACGGAAGCAACGGTCCGGCGGCCGCCAGACCTCGGCTGAGGGCTACCGTGCCGCCTCGAGCCGCCCGACGCCATCGCTGAGGGAGCTGCCATCAAGGCCTCTGGAACGCCAAAGAGCAGCCCGCCAGCAGATAGGCGGACCAGATCCGCATGGACCCGGGCAGCCAGGCTGGCGAAGAACTGCGCTGCCGGGACCTGATCCGGCCCGGCCGTGCGGCTGCCGTCAGGCGCTTCGAAGAGCAGCGCCACATCTAGCAGGTCGCCGACCGCCAGCTCCCGCCAAGCGAAACGGCCACGGGCCATGATTCGGGCGCGCCCGCCGCCTACCGGGCCATGCCTTGTCGTCAGATCCTGGTGGGCGGAGTCGAGGATAGCCGCGAGCAGGCAATCAGCAACGTCGCTGACCAGTCTCGGGGCATCCAGTGGATCGAGACTGCGATAGAGCAACTGGGCGGCCAGTCGGAAGCGGGCCCGGTCCGCCCACTCGGCCATTCGGTGCAGCCTATCTTCAGCACGCCCGGTACCCTCGATGGCCTCCGCTAGCTCACGCTTCAGCTTTGCGCGGTCGGGGCCCCAAGAATCCATCGCAGGATCCAGCAACTCTTCCAGTAGCTCGGGCCGTCGCGCCAAGACGGCCCCGACGGCTGGGGCCGCCACTAGGATTTCCGCCACGCTCTCCATCACGTTGAGGTTGGCCTGCAGGAGCGTAAAGGCCCGCACACCGTCGTCGATGCCCTGAACCAGTCCGTCCAAGCGCCGCAGAGCAAGATCCGGATCTTCAGTGCCGCATACCGCAATCACGAGAGACGGGACCAACGACCGAAGGAGCGCCAACGCCCGCGGATCGGACGCTGCAGGGAACGCTCCCTCGCGCCACTTCGTGACAGTAGCCGCCGCACGGGAAGGTCTCTCGAAGCCCATGCGTGCCAAGCGCTCGGCGGCCTCCACTTGTGTGGCCGCGGCAAGCGGCGAGGATTCCCCCGCCACGGCCATTTCGCGCGGAAGCTCAAAGAACGACTCGTACTGCCGCTCCACCTGGCGGAGCTTTGCCGTGAGGTCACGGTGGAAGGCCGATCCGCCCCGGTAGCCGAGGAACCGGGCCAGTCCGTCGAATTCGGCCGGTTCGGACGGCAGGGAATGCGTCTGGTTGTCGGCGACCATCTGAATCCGGTGCTCGACCCGGCGCAGGTAGCGGTAAGAGTCGGTCAGCGCGTCGGTTACCGACTGCGGGACGTGCCCCGACGAGGTCAGCGCCCGCAGCGCCTCGCAAGTGGCGATCGTCCGCAAGGAAGGCTCGCTCCCCCCCCATACGAGTTGGTGCGTCTGGGTGAAGAACTCGATTTCGCGGATGCCGCCGCGCCCAAGCTTGATGTTCTGGCCGCGCGATCCGATGTCGCCGCCCTGGTGTTGCGCGTCGATGCGGCGCTTAATGTCGTGGAGCTCTTGCACCGTCGCAAAGTCCAGGTGCCGGCTCCAGACGAACGGCTCAAGCTTGGCCAGGAATGCGTCTCCGGCTTTTCGGTCTGCAGCGACCGGCCGGGCCTTGATGAGCGCGGCGCGTTCCCATGTCTGCCCGCGCTGCTCGTAGTAGGTCAGGGCGGCCTTGGTCGACAGCACCAAGGGAGTCGATACCGGGTCTGGCCTCAGGCGGAGGTCTACGCGGAATGCCATTCCGTCGACGGTGGGTTCAGAGAGCAGGCCAATGAAGGACTGGGCGAGCTTCATTAGGTGGAAGGGTGCCTCGTAGCTGCGCCTGGCGGGGAAGATCTCAGGGTCATAGAGCAGGATCAGGTCGATGTCGGAGGAGAAGTTGAGCTCTCGGCCGCCCAGCTTGCCCATCCCGAGCGCAATCAGGCCCGAACCAGCCTCGGGATCTTCCATGTCTGGAAGCAACAGCGCGCCCCGTTTGGCCAGCCGTGCCAGCAAGATGCGGAATGCCGCCGAACAGCTGGCCTCTGCGAGGTCGGTCTGGGCCCCCGTCACAGCCTCCAAGTCCCAGTGGCCCGAGATGTCGGCGAGTGCAATCGCAAGCGCCACCCTGTGGCGCGTGGCCCTGAGGAGGCGCGCGGCGGTCGATTGATCGCAATCGGGTGGCAGCTGGCTGAGCCTCCGGATCTCGCGATCGACGCACCCCTCGGGGCCGTGTTCCCAGAGCTTCCTGAAAAAGGCCTGCTCACGAACCATGCACTTGGCCAGAAACGGGCTCGACCCGAAGATGCACTCGAAGAGCGCCGACCCGGCCCGAGTTCGCGGCAGTTCCCGTGCGAAGGCGCGATCGCCCCCATCCTCGAGCCGCTCGCCCGCGGCCAGCCACTGATGCCGCCCGAGATCTGTGCGCTCGGCGTTTCCGCTCGGAGGCCAGGAGCGATGGTCGCGGAACGTCGTCTCCATATCGGCTGGACTGCGCCGCCAGCCTCCCATCGGGGAAGGACCGGGCGCCGTTCCGACCCATCGCCGAACCCCGATTGGACGCGAGGCAGCGTGGCGCGGTGCTAGGCTACCACAGCGACTTGGCCGGGCCAGCCTGGCGCCGGCCGTCGTCGCCGGCGGTGAGGAGGCGCCCCCGCCAAGGGGCCATAATGGGCACTGGCGGACCGTTCGCGGGCGACCGGCAGCGGGAAGATCCGTCCGGAGAGCAACTAGATGACGGCTTGCGGAATCGATCCCAGAACGGGCCAGACCGTCACGGTCACCGTCGAGAAAGGCCGAATCTCCCAAGTCACGGAGGCAAGCGGAGACACCGACATCCATGTATCTCCAGGCTGGATAGACCTGCAGGTGAACGGATTCGCCGGCATCGACTACAACGACCCCACATCGCCAATGGACGAAATCGCCCGGTCGATCGAAGTCCAGCGCTCGACGGGCGTGGCCCGGCTCTACCCAACGGTGATCACCGGTTCTGGTCCCGACATGGAAGGATCACTGCGCAATCTCGCCAGAGCCCGCCGAGTGCTCCCGAACGGAGACGCATTCCTTGGCTTCCATGTCGAGGGGCCGTGGATTTCGCCGCAAGACGGCCCGCGCGGAGCGCACCCCAAGCAGCATGTCCGCGCGCCGAGCATCGAGGAGTTCGAACGCTTCCAAGGCGCGGCCGATGGCTTGGTCCGACTGGTAACGCTCGGCCCCGAGCACAAGCAGGCGTGCCGTGTAATCGAGCACATGGTCGAGAACGGCGTGGTGGTCTCGATCGGCCACACCAACGCGACGGCCGAGCAGATCAGCGACGCGGTGCGCGCCGGAGCGACCATGAGCACGCACTTGGGCAATGGTGCTCACTCCATGGTTCCGCGCCACGACAACTACATCATTCACCAGCTGGCGGACGACAGGCTCTATGCCGGCCTTATCGTCGACGGCATCCACCTGCCTCCGCCGTTCGCGAAGGTCGCCCTGCGGGCCAAGGGGCCTTCGAGAGCCGTTCTCGTGACGGATGCCGTTGCCCCGGCGCACTGCACGCCCGGCCTATACATGCTCGGCGAGCAGGAGGTGGAACTGCTGCCAGAGCAGCGGGTCGAGCTCACCAGCAGCCGCAGGCTGGCCGGATCGGCGCTAAGCATGGACAGGGGCGTTGCCAATGCGTGCCGGTTCGGCGGGCTGAGCCTTCTCGATGCCACGCGGCTGGCCACTTCGAACGCTGGCGAAGCCATGGGAATCCCCGAGCGCTCCGGATACCTGGAGGTCGGCCAAGCCGCGGACTTCACGCTGTTTCGCTGCCAGCCGGACGGCGCGCTGGCAGTGGACGAGACCTTGACTTGGGCCAACTGACCGTGGAGGACGCCGGGGCGACGCCCCTCGAACTCCCGGGCAAGGGCTTCTTCCTCAGTCTTGAGGGGATTGACGGCTGCGGCAAGACTACGCAGGTCCGGCTGCTGGCAGAGAGGCTGTCGCGCGATGGTCTCGAGCCCCTTATGGCGCGGGAACCGGGCGGCACACAGGTCGGTGACTTGGTCCGCAGCGTCCTGCTGGAAGCGCGGCAGCTCAAGATGCAGCCACTGACGGAACTACTGCTCTTCTTTGCGTCTCGGGCTGAGAACGCGCAGCAGGTCATCCGGCCGGCGCTGCGGGACGGCCGCATCGTTGTCTGCGACCGTTTCACCGATGCGTCGGTCGCCTATCAGGGACACGGCCGCGGCCTGGGAGGAAAGATGGTGAAGAGGCTGAAGACGCTTGTCTTGGGCGATCTCGAGCCCGACCTGACGATCTGGCTGGACGTACCGGTGGGCACAGCCCTGGCGAGGGCTTCGGCGAGGTCGGAGGACCAAGATCGCATGGAGTCGCAGGGGCCGGAATTCTTCCGGCGCGTACGCGGCGGATATGCGAAGATCGCTGCGGACAACCCCTCGCGCGTCCTGCGGATAGACGCCTCGGGGACGGCGAAGCACGTCGCCGACCGAGTGTACAAGGCTGTGGCGGCGGCACTGAACGCCCGGGGCACGAGCACAACCCGGCACTGATGCCTACCCCCAAGCTGATCGGGCACAAGCGGATCAGGGACTCGCTGTGGAGGATGGTCGCAGAGCGCCGCCTGCCTCAGACACTGCTCTTCTGCGGTATGCGCGGCATCGGCAAGTGCACGCTGGCCAGGCACTTGGCGGCAGGCATCAATTGCCAGTCCGGACCCGACCAGCCATGCGGCGACTGCAGCCCGTGCAGGCGAATCCTGGCGACCGACCCATCTGCGGAGCAATTCCTGAAACAAATCGAGGAACGCAAGAAAATGACGGCGGCGAAGCGTAAGCAAATGCCCCTCGTGGTCGCGATCCACCCGGACGTGCTCATCTTCCCGCCCGACGGTCCATCGCAGCTCATTGCGATCGACCAAGCCCGCTACCTGCGCGAACAGGCCCGTTTGGCACCTGCCGAGGGCCGTCAGCGGGTCTTCATCCTCACCCACGCCGACAAGGCCACGGAACCGGCATCCAATGCGCTTCTGAAGACGCTCGAGGAACCCGTTCCGTCCCTGACGCTCATCCTGACGTCGGAAAATCCGCACCACCTGCTGCCGACCATCCGCTCCCGTGCGATACCTTTCCACTTCTCGCCGCTGACCAAAGACCAGATGCGCCGGTTTCTCGAAACACATGGTGAAATCCCGCCGGACAGGCGGGACTTGGCGGCATCTTGGTCCGAAGGAAGCCCGGGCGCGGCGTTGAGGCTGGACATGAAGGAGTTTCGGGCGCGGCGCGAAGCGATGCTCGCCGTGATCGAGACCGGCCTCCAGCGGGGACAGTTCGGGAGGCTGTCGGGCCAGCTCTCTGCTCTTGGGCGGGGCGATGCGAGCAGGATTGAACGGCTCGCAGCGATGCTCTGGTCCCTGCTCCGGGACCTGACTAGAATCCGGTTCGCGGAGGGGCGGGACATGGTTCACTCGGACATCGCGACAACCCTCGAACCGCTAGCCAAGCAGATCACCGTGGAGTGGCTGCAGCGGGCCGTAGCGCAGCTGCAGGAGGTTGAGAGCCTTGAGCGCTACAACATCCAGCGGCAAATTGCTCTGGAAGCCTACGCGCTGGGCCTCCGAAGCTGACCGGCCGCCAGAGGCTGCCGAGTAGACATTGAGAGGACCTATAGCAGCAAGGCCACGTCCAGCCACGGGGTGTCCAAGAAGGCCGCTGGGCAGGAGAATAACGAGGAGAAGACGGCTACTCACCGCACGCACCGCCAGCGCCGACCCAGTGGCAAATGGCCGAAGTGTCGCTTCGTTCCGATCACCCGATCACTGCCTCAATTTGTTCTCGGTTGGAATCATGGCGAGTAGGCAGTTCAGCCACGCCTCTCACGCGGCGCTCCTACGTCGGGGAGTGCACAACGGGTCGTCGAAGAAAGGAGGCCTGCAAGGGGCTGATCCTGCTGCGGGGCCTGCCCATAGGTGGAAGGCCGGGAAGACTATGTCGGGTCGGGGCTGCGGCGCATCCAGACGCACGAGGATGCGGACGCCTCGGCGAAGACCTACTGGCGTTCGTGTGCCAAGACGCTGGATCCCTCAGCACCATACCCACGGACGGATGGCCCAGCTACGAGAACTGGACAAGCTGGGCTACCAACACGAGGGAAGGATTGTGGGCAACCCGACTCAGGCCAGAACACAGCTACCCACGGTCCCCGAGGGGCTGCGCTGTTCAGGCGGCGGTTGGTAGCTCGGGACTCATGAGGGAGCCGTCCGGACCAATTACCCATCACCTAGACTCCCATCTGGAGGAGTTAAGATTTCGATTCAATCGGCGCCGATCAGGCAGTCGAAGCACGCTCTTCAATCGTCTTGTGCAGCATGCCGTCGCGATCGAAGTGGCACGCTAAGAGTCGGTTCTTGGAGGCAACCACCAAGGTGCAATGCAACCCCGACAGTCCGCCAGATGCGACCACCACACGTGGTATGTAGCTGAATCAAGTGCATATCCTCCCTCCGGAGGGATCTATGTCGTTGCTATAATCTTCGATGTATCTTCGCAGACGAAGAAGCGTTCGCAATCTGGTACGATGTTCTAGTACCTCTGTTGGGCTAAATCCTTTGACTGCCCGTGCTGGGGTCATTGAATGGGTAGGCGTGAACATCGGCTTGGGGCAACTCGAGTGATGGGAGGCATCGTGGTTGGGATTAGCAATGACGTGACTGGGTCCGACGTAGAGCTACGGCAGTGACCTGAGCATTGCAAACTCGACCTGGGTGATCTCGAAGGCGTTTCCAACTGGGTGCAGGCGTATCGTGGGTTCGGATCGGTTCGGGGTGTCGCGGCTCGATGACGTGTGGCGAGCATGCCTGATCAACTGAACTTCGTTGACGTTTTCGCCGGCGGGGGCGGGCTCTCGGAGGGATTCGTACAGGAGGGTTACGAGCCGGTCGCACACGTTGAGGCGGACGTGGCCGCATGCAATACGCTTCGTACCCGAACGGCCTACCACTGGTTCGTGGCAACAGGTCGCGAGGACCTGTATGCGGACTACCTGACCGGCAGGATCAGGCGGGACACAATGTACGCGGAAGTGCCCGGACGGATCCTGCAGTCAGTCATCAACGACGAGATCCGGCCTGATACGTTAAGCCGTATATTCGACGAGATCGACTCGTTGCTCAAAGGGCGCGAGCTGGATCTGCTTGTCGGGGGACCGCCCTGCCAAGCCTACTCCATCATTGGTCGCTCGCGCGATCCCAACGGTATGATCGAGGACAAGCGAAACTACCTGTACAGGTGCTATGCGAGCTTTTTGGAGAAATACCACCCAAAGACGTTCGTATTCGAGAACGTCATCGGACTCCTATCGGCTCGAGACCACGACGGTAGGTCCTATTTCGACGCTATGCGGCAGCTGTTTCGAGAACTGGGCTACGAGACGGCACATTCCACACTCAACGCGAAGGACTACGGCGTGCTCCAGAACCGGAAACGCGTGATCTTGGTCGGACACCGCGATGATGCAGCTCCCATGAGTCCCGAACCGGAGCGCTGGACACCCCATGTAACGGTAGGTGAGATTCTCAAGGATCTGCCTCCGCTCAGTGCCGGGGAAGGCGATATCGCGCCATGCCGCCACCTTCCCTGCAAGAGCCCTTGGCAGGTCAAGTCGGGGGTGAGTAGCCACCAGTCTGCAACCTGGCACCAAGCTCGCCCCCATACGGCGCGGGATCTGGAGATTTACCGAATAGCAGTGACCGAGTGGAACGAACGGCGATCTCGGCTTCGATACGGCGATCTTCCGCCGCACCTGACCACCCACAAGAATAAGACCGCATTCGTAGATAGGTATAAGGTCGTGGCGGGCAATTTGCCATACTCGCACACGGTCGTCGCCCACATCTGTAAGGATGGGCACTACTACATTCATCCCGACATCGACCAGAACCGATCGATAACTCCCCGCGAGGCTGCGCGGCTTCAGGCGTTTCCCGACGACTATTACTTTGAGGGCGTTCGAGAGCGGCCGTCTCGCACACACGCGTTCCGCCAGATCGGCAATGCCGTTCCAGTACTCCTGTCTAGGGGGATCGCTTCTAGCATTCGGCGGGACTGGGATGGCTGAGTCTGGCTCTTACAGGATCCGGCCTGCGGGTAAGCATATCCTGACCATCGGGCGTGATCTGGTTCAGAATCCCCACGCGGCTGTCATAGAACTAGTCAAGAATGCGTACGATGCGGATTCTCGGGACGCGGTGATCGCCTTCGAGCGCACGGACAACGGAAAGTGCAGGATCAGCGTGGCCGACCACGGGCACGGAATGACGCGTGACACGGTGATCAACAAGTGGATGGTCCCGTCGACACCGGACAAGCAGAGCCGATCCGGGCGCAGCCCGGGCGGCAGGACCATGCAGGGGCGAAAGGGCATTGGCCGCTACGCGGCTTCGATCCTTGGGGAGGACCTTCTCCTAGAGACGACGACGGCATCCGGGGAGAGGACCACGCTGTATCTCCAATGGTCGGACTTCGAGCGCGCGGAGTATCTCGACGACGTCGAAATCCTCATCGAAACCAGATTGGTGCAGCAACGAGCTGGGACGACGCTGACGATGACGTTCCGAGATGAGAGCGTGTTGGCTTGGAGTAAGTCCCAGTTGAACACGCTACAGTTCGAACTCAAGAAGCTGATGCACCCTTTTCCTAGGGTGGCGACGGCGCAATCCTTCGAGATCGTCCTCCGCATCTCCGGGATTCCCGGAGTGCCTGACATGGATGATCGCATTCAACCCTTTCCGCTGGTGGAATACTCTGACTACCGGATTGCGGGATCGATAGGGTCCGGTGGAACTGGAACTCTCGTGTACTCGCATCAGAAAGCACGTAACACGTTACAGGAAGAGGTCCCTATTGACCTGAAGGAGCATACGGGGTGCGGTGACCTTGAGATCGATATCCGGGTATACGACCGGGACCCGGCTTCGATAGATCAGCTTATCCGACGCGGGTTGAAGGATGCGTCGGGGAATTATGTAGGGAAACTCCAAGCCAGGCGTTTACTGAATCAATACAATGGAATCGGAGTGTATAGACACGGTTTCCGATTGCGACCACTCGGCGACCCGCAATTCGACTGGCTTAAGCTCAATGAGGGACGCATTCAGGCACCGTCCCGCCGAATCGGTAACAACCAAGTTATCGGTTATGTCCAGATCCAGTCGGAAGATCAATCACACTTGATCGAGAAGAGCGCTAGGGATGGACTCATCGAGAATGAGGCCTTCCGCAGACTGAAGCTAATAACTCGGCAAGTAATCTCTAAACTGGAGGAGAAGCGCTTCACATATCGCAAGCGCGCTGGATTAGGCAGGGAAACCTTCAAAGTTGAGCGCGAGCTGGAAGCGCTCTACTCGTTTCATAGGTTGAAGCGGGATGTCAGGTCTACCCTTAGCGAAGCACAGGTGAGCGATTCGACTACCTCGAAGGTCATCGACCTGCTCAAGTCAGACGAGCAGCGACGAAGCGCAACGGTCCGGCGGTTACGAGACGCGATCGCGATGTATCAGGGCCACGCGACGCTAGGAAAGATAATAAACGTCGTGCTTCATGAAGGTCGACGCCCGCTGAGCTACTTCCGCAATCGTTTTCCATTGCTTCGGAGACGTGCCGATGAATTTCGTAGGACTCGGGATCCGAACTTGATCCCGAAGATCGTGGATGAGGCGGCAGGTATTGCGGAGAATGCGGGCACTTTTGTAGCTTTGTTCAGTCGACTTGATCCGCTGGCAGCGCAACGCAGATCACGGAAGAAGAAGGAGCCGTTGGTTACGGTCATTAAGCGCGCGAAAGAGACGTTCTTGGGGGAGATGGATGACATTGGAGTGAGCTGTTGCATAAGGGGAGACAAGGCGTTCAAGTTCGTCTGCTGGCGACAGGACATCCAAGCAATCTTCACCAACCTTTTCGACAACAGCATCTATTGGCTTGGAGCGGCAGAACTCCGCGAGAAACGAATTGACATTACCGTGTTGACGGAGAGTGGCAATCTCGTCTACATGGACTACATGGACTCCGGTCCGGGTATGGAACCAGAACATATCAAGAGTGGTGTGATCTTCGATCCCCAGTTTTCGACGAAACCGGAAGGGACGGGGCTGGGACTCGCGATCGCAGGGGAGGCGGCGACGAGGAACGGGCTAGAACTCACGGCGCTGGCACGTGAAGGCGGCGCATGGTTCCGTCTGCAGCCCATTGAAGCCGACGGAGGGCCAGTGTGAACACGCTCCAACTCTTGCTGGTTGAGGATGACGACCACTGTGTGGATGATTACAAAGCAGTCCTTGAAGACTACATTGATCGCTATGGCCGACAATTGAGAATGCGAGTCGTCGGATCCTTGGACGACGCAAAACAGTGCCTTAGGGGCTCCATTGGTGCCGCGATTGTGGACCTAAACCTCGGCGGAGGTACTTCCGATGGTGGAGAGATCATCGCCACTCTGAAGAAGTCTTTCCGGGTTCCGGTCGCGGTCCTAACTGGAACGCCGGCCGACGCTGAGAAGGTGCCGCCCGTGGTTGGTGTCTTCACGAAGGGACAGGATGGATTCGATGACGTGCTGGATCTCCTTTGGAAGATCCACCAAATCGGCTTGACGAAGATTATGGGCGGTCAGGGACTCCTAGAGAAACATCTGAACCAGGTGTTCCTTAGGAATCTGCTTCCTACGCTGGACGTTTGGATCGGCTATGGTGCGCAGAACAGAAAACGAACGGAGAGGGCGCTGCTACGGTTCGCTCTGGGCCATTTGGTAGCGGGCTTGGAGGGTGACGAGACGCCATGTTACCCGGAGGAAGTTTATTTGGACCCGCCCTTGGAACACTCCCTGCAGACAGGCAGTCTGGTCCGGCGCAAGGAGAGACTCGCCGTTCAAGTGGTGATGACGCCTGCGTGCGACCTGGTGATACGTAGCGGAGGCAAGCCCAAGACCGATGTCGTGGTGATTGCAGAAGTTGTACCAGAGGCCAACGTGTTCGCGGTGCTTGACGCAAATGGACGCCTGCGGAAGAAGCTTAGGCGAAACAATTACTCCAGTTACTTTCATTGGCTGCCAACGTGCCAAGAAGTAGAGGGTGGCTTCGTAGATTTTAGGCGGCTAGAGACGGTGGATTGGTGTGAACTTAGCGGAAAGTTCCACCGCCTGAAAGCACGGGTCGCTCCCAGCTTTGTCAAAGATATGGTCTCTAGGTTTTCAACCTTCTACGCTAGGCAGGGACAGCCTGACATTGTTGTGCCGGCAGACTAAGAACCCCTCGTACGGAGAGATGGGCAAGGGGACGTGGCTTTGGCAACGTCAGTTGCTTATGATGGTAGCAGTCGGTCGTCGGGTCATTGTGCTTAAGTGGTCCGTTCTTAGGGCACTCCGCGAAGTGGCCTGTAGGGTCTGATCGGTCCTAGGATGGTGGCAGCCCGGCCCAGCGCTCGAACTCGGAGGGCCTCGTAGACCTGTTGTGACAACGTACGCCGCTAGCGGGTAGAAACTCTCAGCCATACAATGTCACAAGGGCCGAAATTCAGTCCGTTCGAATCGGGACCATCCATACGCATTGGTCTTAAGGTACTTTCCGCGGTACGACCGATACGGCACTGGGTTGGGATTACCCCTGAAGATTCGCGAATTCTCTCGGAATCATCTGCCTAGTGTTTGACATCGAACGCACTTAACGGTTTTGCAAGGGCCGTAGACACTCGTTGTCAAGGGGCGATTCCGTTGGTCGTGGCGTAACGCGATCAATTGATGGATGGGAGAGCTACGCCGGGTGCTGGGTAGGCCCGAATGGTGCAATCGGTAGGTGGGGTGACGGCGGCCTAGGCCTCCTGACTCATGAAGGCGAGAGTCCCGGTCGTGATCCTCGGTCCAGATCCCGTCTTCGGTGTCCATCAGCAAGCGCATGGGCTAAGCCAAGACCTGACAGCCGAGCTCTTGCGGCAGGTGGCCGGCAAACACATGGCGCGGCGTCCTTGACCGCAGTCCGCCGTACCGTTGAGCGGATTGTGCAGCCGGTTGCCGGTCGGTTGCAGCCGTAGATCGTCGGCCTCTCCGAACCGGAGCCGGAAGCGCTGGAAACGCACCTGCAGCCTTACCAGCTGCCCTCAGGTGCTGGGCGAGGTTGTCCATCGTGTGCCATACCAGATTGACCACCCGTGTCTGCGGGTGCAGATCTTCGATGCCGTACTCGGGCAGGCTGTCCAGTCCGGAGTCTTGCCGCGGGTAATTGGACATGTCCTCCCGCGCCTAGCAACAGTGCAGACGGGCCAGCACCGTTTACAGACTCGGGCGAGCCACGCTCGAACGGACCGTGCTCCAGTAGCTCGATCACACCCTACTTGCACCAACTCGTCGGCCATCCGCTGGCGGCCGACGCCAAAGGGCAAGTCGAGGCGTTCTTGGAACGGACCAACAATCCGGCCGAGCACTGCTTCTCCAACGCCAAGCGCAAGCTCCCCCGCTGCTTGGGCCGCGCAAGCTTGAGGCGCGACATGCAGGACCAGCCAGCGCCGGCAGCGCTGGCCCCCAACCTGCTCGACCAACGCTGCGTGCAGCCCCCACGCGGTACTCCCGGCAGTTGGCCCCAGCGTTCGCCACACTCGACCAATCCTGCCACTCAAGCCGTTCCAGTTCTGCACGCCGACCATCAGGACGCCGCAGTACACAGACGGGTTCGCAGGTCAACTCCGTGACTGGCCCAGCGGAGCCCGTGCCATATCTTGCCGCCCTTCCCACAACAACTCAATCGCATCCCTTCAACCCAAGTCTGACTAGGTAGCACCGGACTGCGATTCACGCCGGTTTCGGTACTGGCGTTCTCTGTGATGAGAATCCGCACTCCGCCAACTCCTCTCGACTTGGCTTCGCGACGTATACTCATTCCGTACATCGACAAGAACCATACTTTCCGGCGTACCTTGGTAGGTACTCCGGGATCAGGTCCAACGCTCTGTGGCATGAGTTGCGCTGCGTGCTAGCCAGGGCTCGAAGGAGACCAAGTCACCCGTCTACGCATCATCTCCTGTGTCCCAGAACACTTGTGCACCGCTTTCATGCTACGATGTCCTTCAGCGATGCCCTGAACCACCTGACCCAGCTTGGTGGCAAATCAACTCATCTCAGAAAGTCAAGCAATGACCAACGAAGCGATACAAGAGCTTGCAACCTCTCTCCTACGGGTAGACCAAGAGCGAGACGTAATTGAGATCCTGCGTCGGCACCACCTTTGGGACGATCTCACAAATTGGAGACTCTACGGTGATCGCGACGGAAACTATGCGGTAATTGGCAATCAACAGAGCCGACCTGAGGCCGCCCTTGTTGAGAAGATTGTCAATTCAGTAGATGCACGGTTGATGAAGGAATGTCTTGTTCGAGACATCGATCCTAAGTCAAGGGAGGCACCTACTTCAGTTCGTCGTGCGGTTGCACTCTTCATCGAAGGTGCACCGCATGTCAGGCAGAGAAGTGGTAGACTTCGATACTGGGCTCGAGATCGTAAACGCGAGCAGTCTCGCCTAATCACTCTCGCTGTCACAGGATCAAAGCCAAGACAAGATGGCGGTACATCCGTCACAATTACAGACCATGGTGAGGGACAAGAACCGGACAAAGTCTCGGAGACATTTCTATCGATAGACCGAGAGAACAAGCTGCGGATTCCATTCGTTCAGGGTCGATTCAATATGGGGGGTACAGGTGCCATAAAATTCTGTGGTAAAGAAGGCCTACAATTAATCCTGACTCGTAGACATCCTCAGATCTTAGGCAACCATTCTGGGCGCGAAAATCTCTGGAGTTTCACAGTCGTTCGCCGAGTGCGTCCGTCCGATGGCATCGGAGAGGTTCGCAACTCAGTCTATCGATATCTTGCACCAGTGGGAGCCGAGAAGAAACGGTATCAAGGCACGATACTGCGGTTCTCTGCGCCGGACCTTAGAGTCTTGCCAGAAGCGAATACAGCCTACAAGCATCGGCTTGTTTCAGGTTCAGTGGTAAAGCTCTACGAATACGACATGAAAGGATTTCAGAGTCATGTGCTAAGAAAAAGTGGATTGATGGCGCGATTAGAACTCATGGTCCCTGGGATTGCCCTTCCCGTTAGGATACACGAGTGTCGGTCATATCGCGGCAATTCTGGAAGCTTCGACACAACATTGGTAGGCCTAGTAGCACGCTTGGAAGAGAATAAAGGGAACAACCTAGAGCCAGGATTTCCTAGCAGCGCAATAATTCAGGTTCGTGGGAAGGAATTAGGAGTCGAGATATATGCATTCAAGCCGGGAAAAGCGGAAGCATATCGCTCCAATGAAGCCATTCTATTCTTGATTAATGGTCAGACCCATGCGACGCTTTTGAAGAGCTTTTTCCGCCGGAGAAAAGTGAAGATGGCGCGGTTGTCAGACTCGATTCTGGTGATAGTTGACTGTTCAAAGTTACCGGTGGATGCCCGTGAAGATCTGTTCATGAATAGTCGGGATAGGTTGAGCGATGGTAAGCTCCGGAAGCAGATTGAAAGGGAACTGGAAGATCTCATTGGGCACCACGCTGGCCTTAAACTACTTCGGGAACAGCGACGGAGGAGTGAGATTGATGAGCGGCTTCAGGACTCGAAGCCACTTGAAGATGTGCTCCGAGAGATACTAAGGTCGTCACCTAATCTAGATCGATTGTTCCTGAGGGGACAACGAATTAACCGACCCCATCGGGCTGGTCATGAGAATGACTCGGAGCACGGTCGTGAACGGACTAGGCAGTATGCTGGTAGTCTGCATCCGAGCTATTTTCGATTCAAGAAGAAGCCGAATTCTAATCATCTCAAGAGAGATTCAGAACAGGGAAGAAGGTGTAGAATTGCATTCGAGACAGACGTTGTTAATAACTATTTCAAACGGGCGTCGGTTCCTGGTCGCTACGATGTAAGTGTGTTGAAAGGGCCTATCAAGCGATCAGAAATCTCTCAAAATCTGGCTCTTCACGACGGTGTTGCTAGCTGGAACCTGAGACTACCGGATGCACTGACTGTGGGAGAAAAAATCATTGTTAAGTGTCAAGTTACAGATGATACCTTGAATAGACCGTTCCAAAATACTGTCGAGATCACAATCAAAAAGAAGAGAGAGCGACCATCGGGTCCATCTAGTCATGATCGGCAGACTGGCTCCGATGGTCCGGGTACTAGTAGTAGGGGCCACGGTGGTCAGGGAAACAAAAAGGACGGTGGCATCAAGTTGCCCAATGTCCATCGAGTGAAGAAGGGCGACGACCTCTGGCGGAGTCATGGTTTCACGGACACCACTGGATGCAAAGCCATCGATGATTCAGATGCAAGTCAATCGGATAACGATGCTAAGTACACCTTCTATGTGAATACGTCAAACGTTTTCTTGCAGAACGAAATGAAACATAGCGGGGATGATCCGAGGATTGTGGAGGACAGATTCGTTTATGCGAACGTCCTAGTGGGGCTTGGAGTGCTGAACGATTCATCGATAAATCATGAAGATAGCGACGAGTCTAGTGGAACTTCGGAAGACCGTGTAGCTTCTACCACCGAGGCACTGGCTCCAATTCTTCTCCCGATGATCAGCTTTCTTGGATCGCTGGAACCGACTGACGAATAAGATCCCTAGGAAGCTCGATGAACGAGGACAACTTCCCGAGATTCATGACTTCGGCCGTGGAGGGATACGTACCAGCGCCTCCGGGGTACCTTTCGCCAAATTCGACGACCCTCTGGGCCGCATATCTCAACAAACCCACTGGCACGCATGGTATCCAAGTATAGGTCCAGCTGAACGCGTGGTTGAGAGAATCCGACGACTTGTATAAGGAGTGCATTCTTACGCATCACACGTCGAATAGCAGAGATGCTCAGACCAAGGTGTCCGAAGTACGCACGGCTCTTTCGCCCACCCATCGTGTAGTGCGCCGCACCCTTCCAGCTCCTCGCCCCTGCGATCCAAAACGGGGCAGCGGTCTCTTTCCCGCCGGCGACTTGCCACCGGTGATAGAGGATGTGGACTCCCGGATACGGAGGGCTGGTTACTACTAGGTCTGCAAGTCGACCGTCAGCAAGGGGAGGCACTGATCCCACGTTTTGAGCGTCTGCAGTAGCCAGAAACGGCATCTGGCTTCCGACAGAATCCGCTTGGACCCAAAGGAGGCTAAGGGCGTGCAAGATTCTGTGTACGGTGGTCTGGAGACGATAGCGGAAGGCATCGGCCGCTGCGACTTGTCGGCGCCCATCGATCGCCCACTGTGCCGCTCCCAAGATAGCCCCCCGGGCGACTGTTTCGACCGCCGGATCAGGGTCTTGGGGAATGCTAGATAGGGAAACACCGATGAGGCGTCTGATCACTTCCGTAGTTGGCCCACGTAGGTTACGATCCGCACCAACTGGCGGCGCGTTCGGTTGACTCTCTGGGTCATCGTGACGCAAACGAGGGACCGACTGCTCAGCCCATAATTGCAGTACACGTGCAGCTTGAGGCCTAACCCGTGTCGTCTTCAACCTAGCAACGAAAGTTGCAAGTTCGCTGACATCAGTACCCACAACTGAGCGCCCCGTCGCCACTGCCTCCACAGCGGTTGTACCGCCGCCTGAGAACGGATCTAACACCAACTGGCCTGGCTTTGAGAACAGGCGGATGGCTGCACTGGCTAGATGGGGTGAGAATCTGGCCGGATAACGATAGAGCCTATGCGTATAGCCGGCCACCGGATCGATGTTTAATGCTGCCTCTCGAAGCGCAACGAGTTTCGAATGCATTCTAGTACCCACGTTACTCTCCATCAGGCGTGCCGTGATCCAATCACCCACCAGAGACGAACTGACCATCGACGGAGCCGTCAGTATCGGTTCAGTCGGCCCGAAGCGCACTGGCATGTCAGTGCCTACTTCAGCATCTCATAGAAGGATGCTTCATTTGGAATTCCCGTGAGAATTGGCGACTTGGGCCATCGGCCCTTAGACTGAGAGAGGAGGCGAACTGCAATGCCAGCTACTGTCGAAGACCATCCAGGCACAGCGACACGCGTGTCCGGCGGAAGCTTCCTGCTGCGAGGTGCCAGAGCGAGCGAGACCTACACGCCAGAGGACTTCAGCGAGTCCCACCTTCAAGCCCGCAAGACGACCAAGCGATTCGCCTCAGAGGAAGTGCTGCCCCGCATAGCCGAAATGGAGCGCCAGCAAGAGGGAGTGGCGAGGGGGCTGATATCGCAAGCGGCGGACCTAGGCCTTCTGGGCGTGCTCGTCCCGGAGCGCTACGACGGCCTTGAGATGGATGTGACCACACAAATGCTTGTGGCTGAAGAGCTGGCCGCATATGCCTCGTTCTCAACAACTTACGGGGCGCATTCGGGGATCGGCACGCTCCCACTGGTCTTCTTTGGCACGCCGGACCAGAAGCAGCGGTACCTTCCGCGCCTGGTGAGCGGAGAGATCATGGGCGCGTACTGCCTCAGCGAGCCTCAGGCCGGAAGCGACTCCCTGAACTCCCTGACCCGGGCCGAACTGTCCGAAGACGGACGGCACTACGTGCTGACTGGCCAGAAGATGTGGATCTCCAACGGCGGGTGGGCGGACCTGTACACGGTCTTCGCAAAGGTAGACGGCGAGAGATTCACGGCATTCCTCGTGGAACGATCCTTCGCCGGTGTCCGGCCCGGGCCAGAAGAGCACAAGATGGGGCTGCGCGGCAGTTCGACAACTCCTCTGTTCCTCGACGGTGTGCGGGTCCCTGTGGAGAACGTCCTAGGCGATGTCGGCCGCGGGCACGTGATCGCATTCAACGTGCTCAACATGGGGAGATTGGAGCTCGCGGCAGCGTGCGTCGGCGGCGCCAAGGACACGATTGCGGAGGCCGCCACCTACGCGCTGCAGCGACAGGCCTTCGGGAAGCCCATCGCGAGCTTCGGAGCCATACGCCAGAAGCTGGCGGACATGGCCGTGCTGACGTTCGCGGGAGAGTCGCTCCTGTACCGCACATCCGGACTGATTGACGCGGCCCTGGAGGGTATTGGCTGGGACGATCCGGGAGCTGCAGAGCGCATGCTCGCGGTCGTCGAGGAGTACGCCATCGAGTGCTCGATCGCGAAGGTGCACCTGTCAGAAGCCTTGGACTTTGCCGCAGACGAGGCCGTACAGATCCACGGAGGCTACGGCTATCACCAGGACTATGCCGTCGAGCGAAACTACCGCGACTCGCGGATCAACCGCATCTTCGAGGGCACAAACGAGATCAACCGGCTCCTGACGACCGGCATGCTCCTCAAGCGCGCTGCAAAGCAGCGCCTGGACTTGATGGACGCGATCGTCGAGTCCTCGGGAAGCGCGATCGGCGAAGCTGACGACGGGAGAGAGCCCGGCAGCATCGGCGAACACCGATCGCTGGTCGGCTCCATGCGGCGCGCTACGCTCGAGATGATCGGAGTGGCGGTCGAGCGATACGGTCGGTCCATAGAGAAGAGGCAGCAGGTCATGGCCGCAATCGCGGACATGATGGCGGAGGTCTACGCCGCAGAGTCCGCTTTGCTCAGGACGGAGAAGATCGTCAGCCGGGGCCGGGGCGATCAGGCGCTCGACTTGCTTGCCGTGCTCACGCGACGGTCGCTGGGAATCGTGCGAGACCGTGCGAGGATCGTCATCGGAGCCTGTGCTGAAGGGGCAGCTCTCACGGGCCTGTGGAGCCGGTGCGACGGGATGACCAGCGCGGTGCCGACAGACCTTCCGGCAGCCCGGGACCGCATTGCCGGGCGGGTACTCGAGGCCGCGGGCTTCCGAGTCTGAGGCCACCCATATTCGCAGGTGATTCGCCTATTTCGGCCGCGACTCTGAGAGGGCGGCAACTGGCGGGGGAGTGGCTCACGGGCACGGTGGTCGGGCAGAGATGCCGATGTTGGCGACTTGGGCCCACAGGGCCCGCGCGGAACACTGGCAGACTACGAGCGCCCAACAGGGCAACTTAGAGGACTCGTCGTCCGTTCCGGGCGGCGATGACGGCCTCGTGGCGGGCGTCATTCCGGCCAATTGTTGAACCTTCGGGCAGAAGGACGTCCGAAGAACAGGCGGTCGCAGAAGTCAAACAGCGCCGACCAGTCTTCCTCGATCTGGCCGTGACCTCCCGGACGCCAGTGAACGGCCTGGTTAGCCGGTACGCCCAGCACTTCGAAAACCGCTTGGGCAGCCTCGAATGTCCTCCGGGTCCCTACCGGATTCGCCAAGCCGTCGTGTACGCCCAGCGTGTTGAGTAGTCCGCGGGGGGCAACCAGCGCCTTGGCTGTGTGGCTCCCAAATGGCAATCGGTCGTCTAGGCCGATGAAGTCTCCAAGTCGAGGACTGAACCAGTGCGGATGCGAGGACACCATGTCCCGGATGTCCTGCTGACGGCCGCCGGGCGTGAAGATTCGCCAGCTCCCCGTGCCTCCCGAACCGGATGCCGAAGGAATACAGGCGGCGATCCGCTCGTCGTAGATTGCCGCGCACAGGGCTGTCTTCCCTCCCCGGCTGTGCCCTGTCGCGGCGATGCGCTCCGCGTCGACCCAGTCTTGCCCGACGAGATAGTCGATCAGCGGCTGATAGAACCATGCCCAAGCGGCAATCGTCCCCCAGTCGTACGCGGCCTCAGGGTAGAGGGGAAAGACTCCCCCCAACCGATTCTGCGGCCGGTCCGGCGCGACGTGCTCGCGGTTGAACTTGACTACTGCGTAGCCGCGCTGGACGGCTTGCCGATACACCCAAGTGTCCAACCTGCCGCGGCCCTCTTGGCTGTACTGTTCGCGCTTCCTGGGATCTTGGATCTCCCCGAGATCAAATGTGAATGAGTCATTCTTGACGATCGTCGCGAAGCGCCCGCCCTTAGCCGGGCGGACGATCCCCACCCCCACGCTGACCGATCGTCCGTTGCGGGCCAGCTTCAGTCGAAATGTCTCGCGCCAAGCGGCGCCGCCTTGGGCAGGCTCACGTTCGAAACCGCTGATGTCGAATTGGTCGGGCTTGGGAGGCATTCGGCCGTACTGGTAGTAGGCCATCAGTTCTTTCAGGCGTCCGCGCCCCCGGCTCCATTCGTCAGCGGACGCGTCCGCAACGAGCCCCGCTAGACCGCGGTGCGATGGCAATGCCGACGGGTGCAGGAAGGGCTGGAGCCATGCGCCGTTGAGCATCACTCTGGACACGCGGCGCAGGGCGGAAACGTCCGCGACGGGATCGGCGTCGAGCAGGACCAGGTCTGCAGCGCTGCCGGCCTGGACCGTTCCCAGCGTCCCCTGTACGCCAAAGAACCTCGCGGGTACGCTCATTGCCGCCGAGAGTGCCTCGGAGGTGGACAGGCCCGAATCCACCAGCAGTTCCATCTCGCGCCAGATCGCCTCGGGCGTTGGGCCGTGAGAGGAAGCCACAATCGGCACCCCCATCCGAGCGGCCATCGCCGTGAGCCGCATCATCTTGGCGAACCCGGCCAGCCTTTCGTCCGTGACCCCTTGCGTGCCGGGCAGTACCTCGAACGGACGGAGCGTGGGCGTCAGGAATACTCGGCGCTTGAGCATGAGCCGCATCAGTTCGTCAAGCTTGGGGTTCCCATCGAGGTCGATCTTGCTCCAGAGCCGGTAACGACCGTCTCGGCGATAGGCATTGTCCTCTCGAACACCGTGCTCGAACTCCAAGGCATCCGCTTCGTCGGCCAGCGCCGTGCCCAGTGACGTGACGTGTTCGATGCCGTTCAGGCCGGCTCGGATCGCGGCATCGGCTCTCACCAGCTCGAGGTGTGCGGTCACCGGCAAGCCGAGGTTGGCTGCCTCCTCGCACGCGGCCCGAATCAGTTCCAGCGGGAGCCGGTAGTAGATCTTGATCGCCGAAGCACCGTCCCGGTGGAGCTGCCTGACGAGTCGGCGAACCTCTGCGTCCGTTCGAAGGTCGACGGCGTTATGGGGATGGGCGTGAGGCGCCTGGTCGAAATGCGGGCCCGTCAGGAATGCGCGGGGCATAGGCCTGGCAGGATCCAGCAGGCGTCGGTAGACCGGCATCGGCCGTCCGGGATCGCGAAACGCCGTGAAGCCGGCAGTCAGCAACCCTCGCACCCTTTCGGGATCGTTCGTGTGGAAGTGCCCGTCCAGCATTCCCGGAAGCAGGAACTTCCCCGACGCGTCGAACAGGCGAGCACCCGGCGGAATCTCGACGCGGTCTCTCGCTCCGGCGGCGACGATGTCCCCGGCCTTCACGACCACCGCGGAACTCGCCAACGGCGGCCCTTGAAGACCGTCGATCAGGGTGGCTCCGACGATGGCAATGACTCGGTCTGGATCTGCTGCCGCCGGAGGATTGACCTCGCGCAACCCGGACCATTGCGGATCGGCCGCTGCCAAGAGCGCGGCCAGCAGATGCAGGACCAAGAAAACTCTCGTCACGAATCGCAAGCCGCCAGTCTACAACCTCATTAGCCAGCGGAAGGGGGTTAGCACACGGATCCCGGCCCTCCGCACACGGCAAGCCCCGTTCGCGCATGCACGGGCTGGGCCGCAATGGCAACGGTCAGCACCCAAGTCCGCGTCGTCCGGCGCCGAAGTAGCCCAAGTCCAAGGATCCTGCCTTCGTCACGCTCGCGGGCCAGAATCTCGCCTTGCCCGTGCAGGGCGGCCGGCGCGGCAGCGGCGGTCGGTGTCGGAAAACGGAGCGAATATGGCATGGGCCAACTCCCGGTCGAGGACCTGGTTCGGTATTCGCGGGATACTCACTGTCCCTGACGGGCACCGCTTGCGATGCGGCAACTTTAGGCGATGCTGAAGCGGCCCGCGGGCACGCGCCGCTCGATCAGCAGGCCGCGGAACGACTCCAGCGCCCGAGCGGCCCAGCGACAGCAACCACTAAACCGCTGCAGTCCCATCCGGTCGGTCGCAGCCATCAGCCGCAGATACCGACGGTTAGGCCAAACCTCAGTCTGTCCCTCCTCCGCCTGAGGTCTCCCCCATCAGCCGGAATAGTCCCGCCGTCTCACGCATTTCGAAGGCATCCAGAAGCCCCTCCGGCATTATCGAGACGTCGGACTCGCGGATGTCGACGATGTCTTCCCGAAGAATGGATACCGGGCGTTCAAGATCGGGAATCAGCAGCGTCACGCTCGCCTCGTCTTCCTCCAGGATCATCGCGGAATAGACATCGTCCTTGGTCTCGACGCGCCACGAGCCGTATTGGTCCGAGATCTCCCGGGAAGGCCACAGGACAGCTTCGAGCATGTCGCGGCGAGTGAAACGGTTCCCGAGCGTGGTCAGGTCGGGGCCGTAGTCCTTTCCCAAGTCTCCGAGGCGATGGCACTTTGCGCAGGCTTCTTCGTAGACCCTCACGCCGTCCTCGGTTGACGCAACCGTTGTCATGGGATCGTACATCATGTACTCGAAGATCTCCTGCTCGCTGTACAGCCTCGTGCCGGTCCTGCGGGCGAACACGTTTGGCTGCACGTGGTCGGACCTCCTCCTCAGCCGGGCCAGCAGCTCCTCGTCGTTGACTGGCGCGAATTCGGGGATGGCGGCATAGGCAGCCTCCCGCTCCGCCTCATCGAAGAACTCCAGCGAAGACTCAAAGAGCCGATTGATGAAGCCCGCAAAGCTGGCCCCGCCACGCCAGTGCTGCGCCTTGCGGAACCACTGCAGGAGCCGCTGCTTCTGCTCCGCCGTCCAGCCTTGCTTGATCTCCCTGAGGCAGTACACGTAGTGGATTTGGAGGGGTTGGGCGTCTTGCCCCGGGGGAATCTGGGCGAGGATGCTCTCGATCGCTTCGGCACGTCCCGAGTAGGCCATCGTTACCGCGTACTCTCGATCGAGCATCTCCACCCCGGCCGGAAACCGCGCCGCGACGATCTCGAAGAGCTGGTCGCGGAGGCTCTGCCGACAGCCCCCATCGACCTCAAGGCAGGCTAGGTGGAAGACGCGCAGCAAGTCCGCCTCGACGCCGGCGGAGAGATCGCCGCGTCTCAGCAAGGAGAGTGCCTTCTCGAATACCGCCTCCAATTGAATCGGCTCAGAAGCGGTGCGGACCACCGCGAGCATTCCCGCGGCGGAGGAGCGGGGATCGCTGTCATCGACAACAATTGACCTCCAGTCATCCCTCGGCGTTTCTTCCAGCGCGACCCGCGCGGCCCAGCGCACAGATCGATCGTCGTCTCCGAGCAGCCCGTGCAGGACGGACGCTGGAACGAATCCCGGATCGCCCATCCTGACCAGCGCCTCTGCGGCCCGGCGCCGGACGAATGCGTCCGGATCCGAAAGGCCGTCTGCGGCAATCGCCTTGGCCCTGTCGCTGCCGTGCTGCCCGACGACGTAGATCGCGGCTGCCCGTAGCCCCGCATCGGCGCTGTCGAACGCCGCGCGGATGAGCGGAGCGTCCGGCTTAGGCCCGTACCGCTGCAGGATGTGGAGGGCCTGCATCCGGTCCCTCGGCTGGGCCGTGTCGTCCCGCACCAAGGCCTGCAGCTGGGTGGCCCACTCCTCGCCCATCAGTTCCTTCTGCAACTGGAAGTAGGCATGGCTGAATGCGGAGAGCGGCTGGGGCTGGCGCACGATCGCGAGGACGCCAGACTCGGGCCGATAGGCGCCGTTCGAGCGGTACCCCTCATAGTTGACCCGGTAGAGACCTCCTCGTGTCATCCTTCCGCCCATCGTGAAGTACACCAGCCCGTCCGGCCCGACGTCGACGTCCGTCACATTCAGCGGCTCCCCGTAGATGAAGTCACTCGCCGGCTCGGCCAGCTCATAGGTCGCACCGCTGCGCCGGAATCTCGACAGCACCACCCGCCCTCTGGACCAGTCCCCTTGCAGGAAGGCGTCGAAGTAATCCGCTGGGTAGGCGTAGCTGTGGTAGAAGGCGACGCCCACGGGAGATCCCCTTCCCAAGTCGTCCACTGGCGGCAGGGAGTCGATGTAGTACGCCGGGAACTTTCCGGAACCCGTCCTCCAGCCGTAGTCGGCCGAGGGAATGCCGTGGACGGAGCGGACCTCGCGGTACCACGGAAGGTTGATGTCCCACTCCATGTCCGAGTCGAACGTGAACGCTTCACCCTCGTAGTTGTAGGCATGGTTGTACGGGTTGCGGAATCCTCCGAACTGGAGCGAGAACACCCGACCGCCGTCGACCATTCGCAACAACACGCCTCCAGGGGCCTTCCTGCCGACCGCATGTCCGCGGGAATCCATGTAGCGGGCCAGCAGCTGGGATTCTCTGTACCCTCGGAGGGGAGATCGGTCAGCGATCCGGTCCGCCGGTACGAATGTGTGGTTCCCCAGCAGGACGGTGACAGAGCCGTCCGGTGCGCGGCGGATGTCATGAGGACCGTGCTCTCCAATGCGAC
This sequence comes from Bryobacterales bacterium, assembly GCA_965203925.1. Taxonomy (GTDB): domain Bacteria; phylum Acidobacteriota; class Terriglobia; order Bryobacterales; family UBA6623; genus VXMF01. The sequence continues at coordinate 4,045,092 of OZ241924.1, read as the reverse complement.
CGGTCCATTGCACGAGACTCTCGCGGCTCTCGGCGACACCGTTGCCGTCGTCGTCGGGCAGCCGGAACAGGTGCGCTGTGCCGTCTTCGGGATTCGTGCAATTGCCGTACAGCGTCGAACCGTCGAACCAGATACCTTGGCAGTTCTCCACCTGGTCGCTGATGACCTGCTGCGTCTCGGGAATCCCGTCCGCATCGGCATCCAGCAGCCGTACCGGATGCCCGCGTTCCTTTGACACCACGGGCACGCCGTGCGCGTCGAAGGTGATCTGGATCAGGGACCCGATCTGACCGTCGTCGGCCAGCTGTTCGACCACAAAGCCGTCCGGGACGTCGTAGGGACCCTCAAGCTGAGGGTCCTCAATCTGGCAGCCCGGAATCGCGAGCAGAGCCACCGAGAGGGGCAATGTTCGGAGCATAAGGAACCAAGTTTAGCGATCCCGGCACAGTCGGCAGCACGGGCCCTACAAAGGCCGATCCGTTCCCGAAGGCATGGCTACGGGGGAAAACGCCGCCACCGGTTGTCTGCCGCGCGCGAGCTCCAGCGCTGCCCTTAGCCCGGACAGCCAATGGGTCGACCGACCACTGGAGCGGATCGGGCAATCGGCCTCAGCCAAACCCCGGCGCATAGTGTCGATCGGACGGCATTTCCCATGAGCACTCCGAGACCCGAATTCGATCGACTACGAACCACCGGCGCACGGGTTCGGCGTGCGACAGCGTCCCTCGCGCTAGCTGCGGGACGTCCATTCCCGGATCCGTGGATCTGCTCAGGTGGGAACAGCTCGTCGGTCTGGTGGCGAATCCACACAGGTCAGGACTAGAGCGATCCATACGCACTGCGCTAATAGGAGGTGAAGCAGTTGCACGGAAGCCGGCGCGGACAGCGCGACGTTCGCGAATCCGATCACGACTTGAACGGCCACCAGATGCAGCGCGGCGCGCGCCATCCTGCTCGTCCTGGCCTCGGACTCGAGCAGCCAAACCAAGTAGGCGGCCGCGGCCACGGCCATTACGGGGTGGATGATCCGCAGACGGACCAGAAAGTGGCTGGCGGGCGTGAGATCCTCGCGAATCGCCGCGAACAGTCCCGGGGCCAGTTCGACGTCTCGGGGGAACAGCGTATCGCCCAATGCCGTTACAGCACCGGTCATTGCCGTGCCGACCAACATGGCCAGGCCAACCGAGAAGGCCACTCGTCTCCGCGACAGGAAGGCCCCAGCCTCCGGATGCGCCGACCGCCAGGCAGCGAGGGCACCGAAGGCTGTCAACAGAAGGGTGTTCGTCAGATGCAGGGCGATCACGATCGCCCGCTCCGGAGACCGGTCGTCGGCCACGAGCTCGCCCAGCACTAAGCCGGCGCCAATGGCGCCCTCGAACACTATGAAGAGCAGCGTCAGGCCGACCAGCCGTGTCACCGGGCTCCAGCCCGACCGCATCCACGACCACGCAAGCAGCGCCAAGCCGAATACGCCGCAGAGCGCGCTGGTGGCGCGGTGGGTGAACTCGATCAGGGTGGCGGTGGACGGTGAGGTTGGTAGCACTTCGCCGTGGCAGGTCGGCCAGTTGCTACCGCATCCATCACCGCTGTGCGAAATTCGGACCCAAGCACCGAATAGGATGACGGCAATCAGGTACGCAAGGAATGCCCACGCGGCGAGCGTAAACCGAGACCCGCCGCGCTGCACCGCTCTCAGTCTGCCAGCACGAGCAGCAGGTCCTTAGACTCCACTTGGCTGCCGGCACTGACCACGATCTCCTTCACCTTGCCGGCCTTCGGCGCGTAGATCGTGCTCTGCATCTTCATCGCCTCTAGCGTCAGCAGCTTGTCGTTGGCTTCGACCTCGTCCCCGGGGCCGACGAACAGGCCGGTCACCAAGCCAGGCGTGGGGGCGCCCACATGGTCCGGGTTGCCGCTGTCCGCCTTGCGCGCCGCCGGCCTTGCAGCCTGCAGCGAGCGGTCGCGCACGCGCACCTCCCTCGGCTGGCCGTTGAGCTCGAAGAACACCGTGCGCGTGCCGTTGGGCTGCGGATCCCCGCAGGTCAGGAACTTGACGATCAGGCGCTTTCCGGTCTCGATGTCGAAAACGCATTCCTCGCCATCTTCGAGGCCGTAGAAGAATACCGGAGTTGGCAGCACGCTGACATCGGCGAACTTGCGTCGCTTGGTCACGAACTTTGCGAAGACACTCGGGTACAGCAGGTGGCTCAGGGCATCGGCGGTTGTGGCCTTGCGGCCTAGGATCTTTCCGGCCTGGTCTTTGGCGTCGTCGAAGTCGGCGGGCGGGAGGCTATCCCCTGCCCTGCCCTCGACGGGTTCCTTGCGGCACATCAGGATCTCCCGCGCGTCCGGCGGCCAACCTCCCGGCGGTTCTCCCAAGCTTCCGCGCATCATGTCGATCACGGAGTCCGGGAATCCCACGTTGTGGTCCACCGGCAGCTTGCGCACTTCGTCGCAGGTCATCCCCTTTGCCAAGAGGAATAGGGCCAGATCACCGACGACCTTGCTGGAGGGGGTCACTTTGACGATGTCCCCCAACAGCTGGTTCACGTCAGCGTACATCTGCTCGACGTCCCTCCAGCGGTGTGCGAGGCCCATGGCTGCGGCCTGCTGCTGCAGGTTCGTGAACTGCCCACCGGGAATCTCGTGCTTGTAGAGCCTGGCGCTGCCGGCTTTGGGAGCGTTGTCGAACGGGAGGTAGTAAGTGCGGACGGTCTCCCAGAAGAGCGAGCAGTCGCCCAGCGCCTCCGAGTCGAGGCAAGTGTCTCGATCCGTTCCCCTGAGCGTGCCGACAAGGGTGTTCAGGTTTGGCTGGCTGGTGGATCCCGAGACCGCTGCAACGGCTGCATCGACGATGTCGACGCCCGCTTCGGAGGCCTTCAGAATGCTGGCCCCATTGATGCCGCTGGAGTCGTGCGTGTGAAAGTGCACGGGAAGGCCGACCTCGGCGCGAAGCACGCGAACCAGTTCGTGGGCGGCATACGGGCGGCACAGGCCGGCCATGTCCTTGATCGCGAGGATGTGGGCACCCATCCGCTCCAGTTCGCGGGCAAGTTCCACGTAGTAGTTGATGCTGTATTTTGGACGCCGCGGGTCCCGGATGTCGCCGGTGTAGCAGATGGCAGGCTCGCAGATGGAGGGTGTTTCGCGAACGGCATCCATCGCGACGCGCATGTTGCGCAGGTCGTTGAGCGAGTCGAATATCCGGAATACGTCGATGCCTTGGCGCGAGGACTCGATCGTAAACTCGCGGACGACGTTGTCGGGATAGCTGGTGTAGCCGACAGCGTTCGAAGCGCGCAGCAGCATCTGGAAGCAGATGTTCGGGACCGCCCTGCGCATGACCCTCAGCCGATCCCAAGGGTCTTCGTACAGGAAGCGCATCGCGGAGTCGAAAGTCGCGCCGCCCCACATCTCAAGGCTGAACAGTTCTGGCAGCCGCTGGGCAACGGCCGGGGCCGTCGCCAGCAGGTCGTGGGTCCGAACGCGCGTGGCAAGCAGGGACTGGTGGGCGTCCCGGAATGTCGTGTCCGTGACCAGCAGCCGCTCTTGGTCACGGACCCAACTGCAGAACTTCTCCGGACCAAGATCCAGCAACAGCTGCCGTGTACCGGGGGCGGGAGCCTGCCCAACTTCCATAGGTACGGCCGGCGGCGGCTCGCAGCGGACCGGTCGCGTCTTCTCGGCCACTGTGGGGTTGCCGTTGACGATCGTGTCCCCGATGTAGCTCATCAGACGGTTGGCACGGTCCCGCGCACGGCGGAAGCGGAACAGCTCCGGCGCGCTGTCCAAGAATCCGGTGGTCACCTCGCCGCTCAAGAAAAGCGGGTGGTTGACAACGTTCTGGAGGAACTGGATGTTGGTCTTGACACCGCGGATCCGGAATTCCTGCAGTGCTCGATCAGCCTTGGCAATGGCCCCAGGGAAATTCGTGTTCCAAGCCGTGAGCTTGACGAGCAACGAGTCGTAGGACGGGCTCAGGACTGCGCCCGGGTATGCTGCGCCGTCCAGCCGGATACCGAAGCCCGCTGCCGAGCGATAGGTCTGCAGCCGCCCGTAATCGGGAGAGAAGTTGTCGGAAGGATCCTCCGTGGTGATGCGGCACTGGATCGCGAAGCCGGTTCGGCTCACGTCCTCCTGCAAAGGCACCAGCAGCGGCTCCTCGTGGAGCGTGCAGCCCTGGGCGATCAGGATCTGGGCCCGCACGATGTCCACTCCCGTGATCATCTCGGTGACCGTGTGCTCGACTTGAATTCGGGGATTCACCTCAATGAAGAACCACTCGCCAGTGTCCGCGTCGACAAGAAACTCGACCGTGCCGGCGTTCCGGTAGCCGGTCGTGCGGACGACGCGGAGGGCGGCCTCGCAAATCTCGTGTCTAAGACCGTTCTCCAGGTTGAAGGCTGGCGCAAGCTCTACCACCTTCTGGTGCCTGCGCTGTACCGAGCAGTCCCGTTCCCAAAGATGCACAGCATTCCCGTGCTCGTCGGCCAGGATCTGGACCTCAATGTGCCTAGCCCGCTTGATGTAACGTTCGAGAAAGACCGAGCCATCACCGAAGGTCCGCAGCGCTTCGTTGCGCGCCTCTTCGACTCGTTCGACCAACTCTGCAGCCCCTCGGACGACGCGCATCCCCCGACCGCCGCCCCCATACGACGCCTTGACGATGAGCGGATACCCGATGGCGTCGCCGGCTGCCTGCACGCGGTTCGGATCAGACTCGTCCAGCTCACTACCGGGAATGATCGGCACGCCAGCCTGCGTGGCGATCTTGCGGGCCTCTGTCTTGTCCCCAAGGCGCTCCAGCAATTCGGGTGTCGGCCCTACAAAGGCGATGCCCGCGTCATCGCAGGCCCTCGCGAGCCCACTGTTCTCCGAAAGGAAACCGTACCCCGGGTGGATGGCGTCGACACCGCAGGCTTTCGCGAGGCCGACGATTCCAGGAATGTCCAGATAGGCCGCGACCGGCCCTTTGCCACCGCCGATCTCATACGCCTCGTCCGCCTTAAAGCGGTGCAGGCTCAGGCGGTCCTCGTTCGAGTAGATTGTCGCGGTCTTGAGCCCTAGCTCCGTCGCGGCTCTCAAGATGCGGATCGCGATCTCGCCGCGGTTGGCCACCAATAGCTTCTTCATAAACCCCTGAACTCTTAGGCTACCAGCGGGGCCGGAGGGCGATTCGACTCCCTTTCCATCGCCGATCCGGGCTCGTGGCGCATGGACGCTTCACCACGGCAGGCACTGGCAAGACATCCCGAAGCAGACCCCGTCGCGTCGGGCCCCGAAAGGTCGGATAGGCGTCACATCGGCAGGCGTGGCCGAGGGATGACAGCTGTTGACTACGCGGTGGTAGTGGTCTACCTCGCCGGAGTGCTCTGGATCGGCGGACGGCTCGGCTCGCGCCAGCGATCTCTCTAGGGCTTCTTCCTCGGCGGACGCACGATCCCGTGGTGGGCAGCTGCCTGCTCCGGAATCGCCACCACGGTGAGCGCGACAGGCTTCATCGGAGCGCCAAGCCGAGCCTTCGCATCAGACTGGACCTATCTGCAGGCGCGGCTGGCGTGGCCTGTCGCCATCCTGATCGCGTGCGTGCTGTTCATCCCATTCTTCCACCGGCTCGAGGTGTTCACGGCGTACGAGTATCTGGAGCGCCGGTCCGACAGCCGGACGCGACTGCTGGCAGCCGGCGTGTTCATCTTGCTCAAGTGCGCGTATACGGCAGTCGCCATCTATGCGCCGGCGCTCGTCGTGTCGGAAATGACGGGGCTTCCCGCCGCTTGGGTGTGCCTCGGGATCGGAGTTCTTACCAGCGCCTATACCTGCGTGGGAGGGATGCGGGCTGTGATCTGGTCGGACACCGTGCAGTTTCTGGTGTTGCTGGGAGGCCTCCTCGCCGCGCTGCACTACTCGGTCTCAAGTGTCGAGGGAGGATTCGCCGCGATCGTCGGGGAAGGCACCGCCGCTGGCAAGTTTCGGTTCTTGGACCTGTCCACAAGCCTCGAGACCCAGTACCCTCGAGACCCAGTTCACGGCTTGGGGCGGCCTTATCGGGGGGACGTTCTTCCTGCTCATCCACACATTTCCGGTCATCGACTAACTGGTGGTGTCCGCATTTCTGAGCGGCAACGGTTCAACATAAATGCTCGCAACTGTTTTGGCAGTGGTGAGTGCCACAGAGGTCCTCGCCGAGTTGGGTAGCCCCCGGCGAACCCCTCGCGACCGAGTGCCGAGGCCGGCAACTTGCGCCGCTCCGGTGCGGCGGCGGCGCGAGTCGGGCATGCATCCACGCGCCTCGGCGCGCTGGCATGTCGGCAGGCAGGCCTGGCTGAGGGCCGTGGACGGGTTCAGCCGCCGTTGAATTCGTAGACCAAGCGCAGGTCGGTGCCCGGATAGACCGTCCCGGTCTCGTTCAGCGCCTGCAGCACGGGCTCAAGCGCTTCGTCGAGGTGCGCTTGGGACTGCCGCGGCAGCCGCACCCGCAGGATTCCCCGCCGAGGCTCCGGCAGCAGGCTGGCTTCGCTGGACAACAGGGTCTCGCGTATCACCTCATGCGCCATCTCTGGCCGCGACAGGTGTGGCGCCAGCTGCTCCGCCAGGCGCAACTCAGCCCGGTAGGCCAGCATGCGCAGGGTGTCCATCAGGTAGCGCATGGGCCTGGGCAACGCCTGGTAGCGCAGCTCCTCCGGCAGCTCGCCGGCCAGCACATGCTTCGCGGTCCACCCGCGGTGACGCTCGGCGCCGTCGAGCGCATCGTCGAGCTGCTCGATCTCGCGGCGCAGATCTTGCTCCTGCTCCGCCTTGAGCCGACCGCGCCGCAGGCGCTCCTGCCGTTGCCCGCTGCGTCCCCGCAGCCGGCGGATCAGGTTGTCGGCCTTGCGCCAGACCGGGTTGACCACGCGCGCTTGCGGGTCCATCTCCTCCAAGCGGTGCTCCGGCAAGCTGTCGAGGCCGAAATTCGCGCGCAGATAGCGGAACAGGCTCTCCTGCGCCCAGCGGCCCCGCAGGCGGGCCACCACTTCCTCGGCCTGCAGGCCGAAATGGTTCGTCACCAGCGCCGGCTGGCGTCCCTGCGGGTCCCGTGCGCGGCACGCGCGCTCCTGGCGCGGCTGGCCGCTGCGCCCGGTCATCGGCCTGCGGCTCGTCTCGAAGAAGCGGATCTCGCGCACCCACGGCCAGCCCCCGGCGGGGCTGTCCGGGCCCGCCGGCTGCGACGTGTCCTGCTCCTCGCCGGTCAGCGCAACCCAGCGCTCGGCGCAGCGCGCCTTGACCGTGCGCTCCCCCAGCGGGATCGGCACGCTGTAGCTCACCTCGCGGAATTCGCCTGCCTGCCAGGGCTCGTCTTGCGGGCCCTTGCGCCAGGTGATGAACGCGACGCCCAGCCCGTCCAGCTTTTCGAACAGCTTCAGGTCCCAGCCGCCGCGGTCGAACACCAGCGTCAGGCTCGGCCGGTGCCCCTGGCTGGGACGGCCGGCCTGCTCGCCGATCAGCCCCAGCTGCCTCAGCTGCGGCAGCATCTGGCGCAGCTCTTGGGCCAGCGACGTGTTGAGGTCCCCGTGCAGGCACAGCAGCGGCGCCCCGCCCAAGGCCGAGGCCCAGCAGCTGGCCGCCCCGGGCAGCTTGAGCTTCTGGCGCGCCACGTGCTGCTTCGGCAGGCGGCCCTTGCCGCCGTAGGTCTTGACATGCCCGTCGACCAGCAGCGTCGCCGTTCCCTGCGGCTGGCTCTCCTCGACCCACAGCGCCGCGAGTTCGTTGCGCCACGTCGCCAAGGCCGCCGGGTCCTGCGCGAGCTGCTTGGCGCGCCGCCGCAGGGTGCGCACCGAGGGGCAGCGGTCCAGCCCCAGCAGGGCGCCGAACTCGCCCGGCTGCAGGTAGCTCAGGCGCTCGGGATTGCGGGTGCCGGAGAGCAGCATGAAGGCCAGCGTCAGCAGCATTGAGCGCAGCCCGTAAAAGCCCTTCTCCAGGCTCAGGGCGCCGGCGCAGGACAGCAACCCCTCCTGCAGCAGCGCCGGCAGGGCCGTCAGCAGGCCGCCGTAGGTGACGCTCGGCAGCGCGAGCCCGAAGCTGGGCTCGGCTTCCCGCTGCGGGCCCATGCTCGTCAGGGCGCGCTGCAGGCTGTCGTGCGCGGCACGACCCTGGGGGGCGGCCGCATCGCGCCGGTTGCGCTGTTCCTTGTCGGGACCGCGGGGACCGCCGTCACCCTCCGCCGCTGCGGCAGGGCCGCCCCCGGCGGTGCCCGGCGCAAGCGGGCCCGGCGTTGGGCAGGGCAAGCCGGGCAGGCGCCCGGCGGCGATGTAGTTGCGCAATGTCTGGAAATTGACGTTGAAGCGGCGGGCCGTGCGGCGCAGGCTGGCACCCGACAGCAGGCTGGCGGCCAGACCCTTGCGGAGCTGCCGGTCCTGCAGCACCAGCGCACGGCCCTTGGGGGCGCTGGCCGGGAAGAAGGCGCCCGGCCCCTGCTCGCGCAGGCGCTTGACGGCCCGCGAGACCGTGCGCGGGCTGACGCCGTGCACAGCGGCGAGGCTCTTGGCAGTGGCCAGGCCGTGCAGCGCGCAGCGCGCGATCGCCAGGTTGCGGGCGGGGTGGTCGTCGAGCTGGTGGGAGTCGAAGAGCTGGCCGCCGACGAAGTAGAAGCAGGAGTCTGCCTGGAAGTGCAGGCGCAGGTGCGGTCCAACGAAGATGGCGTCGCCCGGCGGGAGGTCGAGGCAGGTCAGTGGACTGCGCGCGATGGAGTCCACGTCCATGGGTCCAGTATAGCAGAATCGAGGGCTAGATTCGGCAGAAATATTTAAAGTACTCGCTAATTCTATTTGAATTGCTCTTATTACACTCTCACAGATGAGCCCACGGCTCAGCGCAAGTGCCTGCTTGCCCGACCGCGGCCAGCGGATTCTTGGCGGCCGTGCGCAGTTCCTGCCGTCTGGGCCGGCGAGCGGGTGGGACGGGGTCTGAGAGCAGCACTTCAGCGACCTGTGCGCCAAGCCCCCGGGGTGCCTCCGGCCACTGTGGGCGGAACTGACCTGCCGGCTAGGGCCGGCCGAGGTTGCGGCGCGTCCCCTGCCGCCAGGCCTTGGGATGACCGCAGGAAGGCATCCGCCTGCGACACGCCCAGTTAGTCAGCAGTGGCGGGCCGACAGCCTGCCGACAGGCTGTCGGCCTAGCCGAGGCCACGCCCCCAATCCACTATCAATGGCTCGGAATCGCTATGCTGCGCGTATGATCCGGTTGCAGACAGCTATTTCACGCACTTGAGCTTGCACCTCATGAGTGAACCTTGCTATCTGCTGAACAGTGGGCCGCCGGATTGCGTCGCCTCAGAATCCCTCCATGACCGGAAATGTGATCCAGTGAGTGGTGGACCAAGCGGAATTGCAGCGGTTCCTGACAACTTCGTCGGTGCGCGGAAGCCGCCGGACCCTGGTCTCCACGATGGTGTTCACTTCGATCTAAGGACTGGTGGTCTTCTTTGTCGGTACGGCGCTCTACGTGCATTACTCACACCAGCCGTCCCAAGCCGTGTTCGAGATGGAGCCCGACAGGGTATTCCCGATGTTCATCGTCGACACCATGCCCGCAGGATTGCGCGGGCTGCTACTCGCGGGGATCTTCGCGGCCGCGATGTCGACGGTGAGCTCGATACTCAACTCCCTAGCGACCGTTTCGGTTCGCGACATGCTTGGGCCTCTGGCGCGGACCTCGGGATCGGTCCGACTGGCTCGGTGGGCGACAGTGGCGTACGGGTACCTAGCCACGGCGCCGTCGCTGAGGGCCAACTTCTTGGGACCGTGCTCATCGCCCAAGGCAAGATCCGCAACTTCTTCGGCGGCAGCTTGATGGGCGTTTTCCTGCTGGGAATGCTCAGCCGGCGCGCAAACGCCTCCGGAGCGTTGTGGAGCATTGTGGTGTCGTTCGCGGCGACAGCCTTGCTGGCCGGCGGCACAGATGTCTCGTGGACGTGGTACAGCGTGTTCTCGGCCGCTGTATCCTTCGTGGTTCGGGTCTGTGTGAGCAGGGCCTCGGCGGCCCCAAACAGTGACCGACTGGATGGCTTGGTCTGGAAGGGCAACGATGGGTAGGCACGCACCGGTCAGCGACGTCCGCCTCTCGAAGTACAACCCTCGTCCGCGCATCCTGTGCTTCGACGACTTCGACGAAGGTATCAACCGGTGGTGCGAGCTGGTAGGCAATCACACCGGGATTCTGGACCAGATCCGCCCGATCGCCAAGGACTTCCGGCCGCCTCAGCTGAGCAGCTGCACGTTCTTCGCCATCGGCACGCACGGCTCGGTTGACGGGACTTACTCGCTGAAACTCGCGACTCGTCCATTGGAGAACCACTCGGCAGTTGCCATCAAGCGAATGACTTACGCGGAACGGGGCGGGTGCAGTTCGAGGCGTACATTTCCTTCAAGGCAGAGATCGCCGGCGTCTCGCCCTCCGACTGGGACGGGAACGCGGCCCCATCCGAGCGGCACTTTGGGGAGTTCACGTTCTCGAACGATATCTGTGTGGGCGAGTCGGGCCCTCGGCGGCACGGCGTAGTCCGGTACCGCAACGCAGATGCTAAGGGCAGTCTGGTGCAGCAGTAGGTGCGGCCGACGACCCTCGAGCCGACGACGAAGATGGAACGGCTCGGGTTGGTCCCGCCGTACCCCGCCAAGACTTTTTCTCCTTCCGGCCCGAGGATTGGGCTGAGATCCCCAATGGCCGCCAGACCCTGTGCTTCAACGAGGAGGCGTCGAAGGTCAACTGGCATTACGTGCGTTGGCTGTTCGACACCCAGAGCATCCAGTCGCAGGAGTTTCAGTGCAACGACCTTGTGATGGATCTCTCAGACGTGCCGTCGCTGATCCATGACGAGGAGTATTACGGGATCGCCAACCTGCTGAACGTGTACATCGCAGTCCGTACGCATGTGAACGTCAGGAGCTTCCTGTACGTCGATTCGGCCCTGCTCTCGGTGGACCGGTAGTGCTCAGGCGATCGTTCACTGCAGTCCTGGAGAAGGGGGCGACCTTTGATGCGGACTCCGAGACAGAACCGTACGAGGCTGGCTGGGCGAGCGAGGCCAGATGGTTCGTGCAGCTCCTGCGAGCCGAGGCCGGTGCAGGCCTGGAGGCCGTTCCGCAGGTCTCGCCTGACGGGGCGGTCTGGTGCGACGAGGGCTCTGGCCCCATTCGACTAGAGGGCGCGGGCATGGCCTCCGCAGGGTTGCGAGGCTTCGGCTTGTGGCTGCGACCGAAGGTTCGTCTGGTGGGGAACAGGAGGCCGGTGAATGTGCTGATCCACCTCGCGCTCAAGGAGTGAGCGCACGATCCTCTGGCCCGTGCGCCGTCCCGGGCCTTGAGGACTTGCCCCGATCCGGGAAGTGTCCGGCCACCGTTGCACCACTCGCCTCCAGTCCTTGCAAACCGAATCGTCGGGCCCAATCGCGATCAAGACTGAATCCATGAGTTGAAAACTGTTCAATATGGATGCTCTGGCATGTATATGATTCGGAGTTCCTTTCGGATGGAGTGCACATCCGACCGCAAATTAAAGGAACTAATGCCCTTCCTTCGTCTGCGGCAGGTGAACGGCATGGCCGAGGAGGGAGCTTGAAGTTCATTCCTAACTACCGAACCGTCGCAGAGACATCGAAAGGCATGGGCCCGGCAACGCGGAAACCCTTGAGGCATCGCTGCCATACCTACGGGATTCTCACATGCCTACTGTCGGAGGTCGTGCAGGCACACGGCACAGCTCAATCCGTTCCGTGGATCAGCCGTGCAATCTCGCCTTGGCTTCTCTCCAAGCCTGCTCCACCTTCCATATAGGCCGATCGGTGTCCCTGCCACTACTTGACCACCGGCAAGGCCGAGCATCGCTTGCAAGGCGCTCCCCATCACTCATGGACCCTCGTCGGAAATGGCTGGCGACTACACTCTCAGAAGGTCGAGCCTAAAGCGATCGCCCCATCAAGATCGCGGCCGAACACCCGAGAGTCCCATGAAGAGCACACATCCCCGACTGACCGTACGTTTCTGTCTGCCTCGACGCATGCTGCCGAGGTTGGCGGTGGCCTTGGCAACATTGTCAGCGCCGCTGGCTGCCCAAACAGGCCTGTGGGAACCGTATCCCGCAGCCCAGACTGGCGGCAACTACATGCACAACTACTACCTGCCTCCGCTGGCCAGCACGCCTTGGCGCCCGTGCTTCTCGCCCGACGGCGAATGGATCGCATTCAGCATGGCCGGGTCCGTTTGGAAGATCCGTGTCGGAGGGGACGTTGCCTATGAGCTTGCGGCCAACCCGACATACGACTCGTCGCCGGCATGGTCGCCGGACGGCCGATGGATCGCCTACACGGCAGACGATTCGTACAGGAGCGTCAACCTGATGCTTCTTAACGTCGCCACAGGCGAGAGTTCGGCCCTTACCGAGGGCACTCATTTGAACTTGGACCCCGTCTGGTCTCCCGACGGCTCCCGGCTGCTGTACGTCTCGACCCAGCCCGATGGCTGGTACAACATCTACTCGCTGCCGATGGAAGATGGCGTTCCGGGCCAGGCAGTCCAGCTGACTAGCGACAACGCCTATCCGAATTCCAGACTCTACTTCGGAAGCCAAGACTTGCACATCCAGCCGACGCTGTCACCCAGCGGGAACGAGATGATCTTTGTCTCCAACCGAGGGATCCCGCTGGGATCGGGGGCCGTTTGGCGAGCGCCCGTCGGACCGGACGCAATGTCCGCGGCCACCCAGATCCATCGTGAGGAAACGCTGTATCGCACCCGGCCGCAGTGGTCGCCCGACGGGACGCGCATCCTGTACAGTTCGCACCGCGGCAGCCAGTTCAACAACCTCTACGTCCTTCCCGTCAAGGGCGGCGAACCGTACCAGCTCACATTCGGAGACTGGGATCATTTCGAGCCGCGATGGTCGCCCGACGGCGAATGGATCGTGTACGTGGCTAACGAGCATGGACCTTCAGAGCTGCGGCTCCTGAAGACATTCGGCGGGGAGGAGCGGCGGATCCGCATTCGCCAGCGCGTTTACAGGGGCGCTCGGGGCACGCTCAAGGTGTCGGTCCTGGACAACGAGACGGGCCAGGCGACCCCTGCCCGCGTCACGCTGCGCTCGTCCGACGGAAAGGCCTACGCCCCGCCCGGAGCTTACCAGCGCGTGGCATCCCGGGCCCTGCACTTAGATTTCTTCCACACCAATGGGGAGTTCTCCGTGAGCCTCCCGCCGGGAGACGTGTCCGTGGTTGCGACCAAGGGGCTCGAACGCACGCCAAGTCAGGCCACACCAACAGTCGAGGCGGGCAAGGTCACACACGTGCGGCTGCCGCTCGAGCGTTTCACCGACTTTGGTGCTCTGGGATGGTACAGCGGCTCGGACCACGTCCACATGAACTACGGCGGAAACCTCCGCAACACGCCCGAGAACTTGATGTTCATGGCCGCGGCCGAGGACCTGGACTTGGTGGGCGAGAAGATCGCGAACAAGGACAATCGCATCTTCGACCACCAGTACTTCACGGGCCCTGTCGACGAGCGCCTGTCTAGCCCCACCCGGATTTTCTCTTGGGGCCAAGAGTACCGTCCGCCGTTCTACGGCCACATCAACCTCATCAACCTGACAACGCACCTGATCTCGCCGTATACGACCGGCTACGAGGGCACTGCCATCGAGAGTCTCTACCCCAGCAATACGGACATATTCCGGATGGCCAGTGACCAAGGCGCCGTGGGGGGCTATGTCCATCCGTACTCGAGTGAGCCATCTACCGTCGGGTACGGCGGGGCACGCGGATTCCCGGTCGACGTTGCGCTCGGGACGGTGACCTATCTGGAAGTGATGACCAGCGCGTGGCAGGCGAAGAACACCACCAAAGTCTGGCATCGGGCCCTCAACTGCGGATTCAGGGTGACGGCCTCAGGAGGGGAGGACTCGATCACGGACTTGCACCGCACACCGGCGCTCGGCGCGGGCCGAATGTACACCCACCTCGGAGAGTCGCTCTCGTGGGAAGGCTGGGTCGAGGCGGTGCGGACGGGGCGCACTTTCTTCACGAACGGGCCGCTGGTGCAGCTGAGCATCAATGGTGAGATTGCCGGAGGCGAGGTGCGGCTGCCAAGCGGTGGAGGGACCGTCGAGGTAGACGCAGAGATGGTTTCCGCGTTCCCGGTGGATCGTCTGGAACTGCTCCGGAACGGCCGTGTGCTGGAACGAATCCCGCTCGCCACAGGAGGCCGTTCGGGCGCTCTCCGCAAGCGCATCGAAGTCACGCGCAGCGGTTGGTACACGCTGCGGGCGCTGTCCGACCGGCCCGTGCCGCCCGTCGATGACACAAACCTGCACGGGGAAACCGGGGCAGTGTTCGTCTACGTCGGAGACGAGCCGATCCGGTCCCTAGAGGATGCAGAGTACTTCATCCGCTGGATTGACGACATCTCCCGCCAGGCCCGCGAGCATCCGGGATGGCGATCTGAAAGCGAGAAGGAACATGTGCTCTCCCAATTCCGGGAGGCGCGCGAAGTCTTCGAAGGAAGGGCGCGCGAGGCCAATCGCTGATCTCCATTCCGGCAGTTGGTGGGCACTCCGGCACCGTTGAGGTGACGCTGGAAGGGCCCTAGACAAAGCGAACTACCAGATAGACGCAAAGGATATTCTCGGGCCGGTCGACCAACAGGTGGGGGAAGCGTGCAGATTCGTGGCTAGGAACCAGCGGCTGTCGGCGCGGAAGTCACTCGGGCGCACAGACTTGCCGCAGTACGAGACGACCGCGGTCTTTGAAGCGCTAGTCAACGTAGTTGCACACAGGGACTATTCTCTACAGCGGTCGAAGATTCGACCTCGCATGTTTTCGGACCGCCTCGAACTCTACTCTCCAGCTGATTTGGTGAATACGATGACGCCAAGTACGATGGCCTATCGCCAAGCAACTAGGAACGAGGTGATAGCTAGCCTCTTGGCCAAGTGCAAAGTTACAAAGGAGATTGACGGTTTGGGAACTCTCCGTGACACGCTTGTGGACCGACGCGGGGAGGGTGTCCCGATCACACTTGAGCGCACCGGGGCGCTGTCAGGGCAGGAGCCGCGCTACGAACTAATCGATGGAAGTGAATTGCTGCTATCCATCTTTGCAGCAGGGTGGTGGGTGTGGAATCCGTGGACTGATCTGCCGCTGATCACCGACAACCAGTTAGGGGGCTTAGACGGCTGCCGAGAGCGCTCACCCCGGGCGACCGCCACGGACGCCCAGTTCAGCGCGCATCTGTGTTTCGCGCAGACGAAATTGTATGCGTCAGGCTTGGAGGACCGCCAACCTCGGTCCTGATTCACTTCTTGGCCCTTGTCTCTGGGCAGTTCCTGCTCTTGTGATGCGGTCCGGGAATCCGATCGTGGATCGTGTCAGCGGCAGGGCCTCGCTCGGTTCTCTTGCTAGGTGTCCTTAGAAACCGCTACGGTGCGTGTCCACAACAGGCGGGCGGCTGGTCAAGCACGCTAGGTCCTGTTCGTTGTTTACCACCGAACGCCATCTGAAGCGCAAGCTGTTCGGCGATATGCTCAACCTGCGCGCGGCACTGCCTGTGCCGAAGGTTGCATCGCCAAGCGTGGAAGGAACTCAACGGGGGTTGCCCGAACAGCGGACCCGGCCGCAGTTTTCGGCTGGGTCCGTTCTGGTGAGGCTGGAGAGTCAAGATCGAACCGGCCCGAGGGCCCGACCGGTGCCGAGTGGAGAATCGAATGCTGGAAGAGGCCCGAAGAACGATGTAGCGGAGGCGCGCCTCCGATTGATCGGTCGCGCTGAGTGGTCCGAAACGGAAACTTGGAATAATGGGGCCCGCACCACCTCCGTCGCGTACCGGCAACGGCGGGTCTCGCAGGGGGACTTGGACGCCGCCGTGAGTCTCGGGCTTGAGGAGGACCGACCAATGAGACATTTCCCCAATCGCGCTGCCTGGTGCCCGGTTTACTTCCTGATTCTGTCCCTGGCGGCCTTGACCCGGTGCGCCGCAGACCCCGCGAAGGTTGTTTTCGTCCCCGGTCGGGAAAGCCACGGTTACGGAATGCATGAACACCGCGCGGGACTCTTGCTCTTGGCGCGCTCGCTACAGCAACAGTGGCCCGAGCTCGAAACCATCGTTACCGACAAAGACGCTTGGCCCGCCCCCGAAGTTCTCGCCGATGCCGATGCGCTGGTGATCGCTTGCGAGGGCAGCAAGCACGTCGTGCTTCCTCATCTCGATGAAGTCGATGCTCTTGCACAAGGTGGCCTCGGCATCGCTCTCATCCATTACGCCGTCGAGCCGCCCGATGGCCCGGGCGCCGAAGCCGTACGGCGCTGGATCGGTGGGAATTTCGAACGAGGCTGGTCGATCAACCCCGATTGGGCCGCCAAGTTCGTGGAATTCCCTGATCATCCTGCGGCAAACGGGCTCGAGCCTTTCTCGGTCTACGACGAGTGGTATTTCAACATGCGCTTCGTGGCCGATCGCAAGCGGGTTACACCCATCTTGGAGGCCCGCCCGCCGCTGAGTACCTTGCTGCGCAAGGACGGCCCCAGTTCGAACAACCCGGAGGTGACCGAAAGCGTCCCTCGAGGGGACCGTCATGCCGTGGCCTGGGCGTATCAACGCCCTGGCGGCGGGCGCGGCTTCGGCTTTTCTGGCGCGCACCACCATCACAACTATCGTGATGACAATTTTCGAAAATCCGTGCTGAACGGGATCGCCTGGGTTGCTGGTCTGGAGGTGCCGCCCGAAGGCGTCGAATCAACACGGCCGACCTGGCAAGACATCGCCGCCAACCAGGACTACGACCAGCCACCCAATTGGGAGCAGGAGGCCGGCCTGGCTCCATTGGGGAGCGCTGACCCGGTCTACAGCTCGCCGCCGATTCTCATGCACGCGGCGCAGCCTTTCGGACTCCGAGTGGAGATCCCGCCTGCCCGCTACCGGCACATCTATTTTGTCTTCGAGTCGGACGATTCCTCTGTTGCGGTCGGTCCCGCCAAAGCGCGCGTTCGCTGGCAGGACGCACGCTTCCGGGGAGAGTCGGGTAAGGAGGCTCCTCTACATGAAGAAACAGTTGCACACTTCCTCGGCTCCGAAGGTCCTCGGCAACCGCCCGCTCACTGGGCACAGCCCGACAAAGCGATGGAGATCCCAGTGCCGTCGCTGCTGCACTATCCCGTTCCTCGGGGTTCCACGCATTTCCTCTCGGAGGTATCCTTCCACGCCGACGAAGCGCGGGAGACGAGGGGTAACCAGCAGGCTCGAATCCACGTGTTCTTCGCGCCCCCAGCGGAGCGCTCCCTCCCGGTACCTTTCGATCCGAGCCGCGACTCCCGGTGAACGAGTTGCGGGCCGTACGCCGCCAAGCCCGAATACGGCAGCGGATGGAGCGAGGTGGGCGGACGCCATGGCAATTGGTTGCCAAGGGGCCGGTTCCGGCGAATCTGCTGTGGAGCAAACGACCCACAAGATTCGATTCTCGAAACCGAAACAAGCGTTCCCGGCCGAGAGCGCCATGGTCCCGCGTTCGACCGGTGGCCCTTCGCACATGGACGTGTTCGACCCGAATCCAAAGCGCCCCGACTGCGACGCAGAGGCAGCGCCGGAAGAGTTCGCGATGGAAATGGAACTCGGCTTCTCGGCTAAGCAGTTCTGTCCACATACCACCTCGATGGAGGGAACTGGATAGCCCAGTCAGACAATTGAGCTCTCTTGGAGTGCAGCCCCCCGAAACTCGTCGCCCGTGCGGCGAGCACGTTTTTGCAGCGGCACCCGATAATCACGGCGACCGACACCTTGGTGGCCAGCCGTCTTCTGCACGGCAATGGATTGCGCGGCGGCTGCCGTGGCTAGGGCTACCAGGTACTCACGAATCGCGCTGACAACGTTCCAGCCGCCTGCGCGGCGCAACGTCGTGGTTGTGACGGATCGCATGGAGCGGAAACGAACACTGAACAACGGGGGCGCGACCGTGCTCGAAAATGGTTGATGAAAGCGCAGTCCCTGGTTCAGCGCACCTTGGGCTCCCCGGAGACCATGGCCACGATTGCCGCAATGCTCGCCGGTGAACAGTTTGCGAGCCTGCGGGCTGTCGGCCGCCGGGACTGCGAGGAGTTCGGTTTCCCCGACCGGCTCGGTCGGCTGCAGGTGGCGGCCAGCCTGAAGGCCCTCAGTGTCCTAGCGGAGCGCTCGGAGCGGATCGTTCTGCCGACACCCGCGGCGGTCGTGAGCGGCGGCGGGAAGCCGTCCCTGCTGGTGGCAGGGGCAAGCTTGGCCGAGAATCGACCAAAGTCCACACCGCGAGAGATCGAGGTCGTCCACCCCTCCTACCAGCCGAGTCGTGCCGAGTTGCGCGACGACTTCGAGCGGGCGGCCAAGGCTCTGGTCCGGCCCGTCAGCGTGCGCTACGTCAGCAGCCCCAAGCGCCGCTCGCCCTAGGCGGGTTGGGCACTCTCTTATAAAACCCCCTTCGCGAAACGGAAGAGCGCATCGCTCATCCTTTGACGAGCGACCCCATCATGTGGCGAACGTGATGCCCAGTGCGCCCAAGCCCACGATCTTGGCACTCAGTTCTGCTAGAGGCCCAAAACCGGTGCGGTACTCAGGAGCACTCGCGACTGGGCGAATGACTTCTCTTGGGCTTTGGCGAAACATCGAGTCCCGCCTCGACTCGGGTCTTCAGGGCTGGCGTAGCAGAGTAGAAGATTTCGGCCAGGTAGCGGCGGTCAAGGAAAGGGCGGCCGGGCGGGAATGGACCGACGACGAGACCTTCGAGGGACTCCTGATGGCAGTGTTGTCCAACAACACGGACTGGTCGAGGATCGAACGGATTCGCGCAGATCTCGCGGAACTGTTTTCCGATTTCAGTCTGAAGTCGTATGCCGAACTGGCGGGCCGGTAGATCGGCGACCGCATATTGCCATGGTTCCCAGAACGAAAGGCAGGTTCCATGACATTGCAACGGGACCTCGTCAGTCTCCGCCGCTCCACCCGCCGGTTGTACAAGCACGGACGCCTCCACGGCACAGCCGAGTCCTACTTCACACTGGCTGTCCGTCGCCTTGGCGGCGATCCCAAGAGAGCGGCCGTGCAACTGGGAACTCCGGGGAACGATAGGCTCCCTGCATTTGGCGTGGCCTGGCAGTCGAGGCACTCAAGAACTTGGGCTTTGATGTGGCAAAGCCCGACCGCCACGCCAAACGGGCCGTGGCTTCCTTCGGTTTGGTGCCATTCGAAGACTGGCGCGACAGAAGCGGTCGATTGGTGCCAAGGTGTCATTCCAAGAGTTCGTATCTGGCCGTCATGGGAGCCGTGCAAGACATTGCAGCGTCTGCTAGGGTACCTGTCGTCACTGCCGACAACGCCCTCTGGCTCGTGTGTTCCAAGAGCAGTCCCTACCTGACGAACGCGGAACTTGGCGCCGTGGTACGCAAGGGCAAGGATGCGAACGCGCTAGCGGAGGCTGTAGGCACACTGATCCGCTCGTGGTCGGACACGCAAGATGCCGCGGATCAGCGGGAAACGATCGACTGCCTCGTGGCAGGTCTGAATGGCGATCACCGACCTACGCGGAAGATCTTTCCGACTGAGCTCAAGGGCCGGAGTTGGTGACGCGCACGATTCTGCTTGACAGCGGTCCGCTCGGTCTGATCACAAATCCCAGGGCATCACTGCAACTGCGTGCGGGCGATGGGTCGTGAATGCAATAGGCGCCGGGGCGGATGTTATTGTCCCGGAAATCGCGAACTACGAAGTCCGGCGCGAATTGATCAGAGCACGCCGCAAAGCAGGACTTGTGAGGCTCGGTGCCTTCATCGGTCAGGTCGAGTTCCTGCCGACCGAAACCGTTGCGATGCGCCGAGCCGCTGCCTTCTGGGCAGAGGCACGCCAGCAAGGCCGGCCCACGGCCCCCGACCTAGCCCCCGACGGGGACGTGCTCCTCACCGCGCAGGCTGCAACCCTGGATCACTCGGATGTGGTCATTGCCACGACCAACCCAAAGCACCTCTCGCGATCCGTCGCGGCGGAGCTCTGGATCGATATCGCCTGATCTCGAGGTTCAACCGGACTCGGCGCAATGACGGAGCGCCAGCTCGGCCACTCTGGTCAGATTGCCCGAGCGCCCAAGGTCGATCCTTGATTCGGCAGACATTTCAGGAGGTTTGAGGTGACGCCGAACGGGGGCTTCCGGGCCGGCTGAGAGGGCTCGCTCTCAGCCCGGCACCGGCCGCGGAGGCGATTCCGGAACTCGCCTCAGCACATGCAT
Source organism: Bryobacterales bacterium (assembly GCA_965203925.1). Classification (GTDB taxonomy): domain Bacteria; phylum Acidobacteriota; class Terriglobia; order Bryobacterales; family UBA6623; genus VXMF01. The sequence goes on along the minus strand of OZ241924.1, from coordinate 4,024,827 downwards.
CGCATGCATGTAGCGCCGCCCGGCACTGAGCACTGACACCGCGAGGGTGTCCAGATCGTCGCGCCATTGGGGCTGGCAGGACTCGCCGGCACGCCTCCACGAGGGGCGCGGTGAGGCCGGCCTGTTTGAGGAAGTCGAAAAAGGAGAGCAAGTGCCGCACCCAGGTGAGGTCCTCGTCCGGCGCCCAGCGGGCCTTGAGCCCATCCCCTATTCGGCACTCAATTGCCCCGACGCTGCCGAGGAGGCCCCTCCACTGCGAAATTATGGGTTATCGGCCATCCCTGACCTGCGATGGTCCGGGACGATCCGGGATTGGGGCATCGGACTGGGACCACCAACGTAGGCATCGCACGGAGAGTCGCTCATCAAGGGCCACCGGGCGTGACATCGCGGCCGAAGTGCGTGGCGAGGCGCCGGACAGACTTAAGCTTGGATGGAAATGCCCGAGCTGCGCTCCTGAGAACACGCCCAACTGCCCGGCACGGGGCAATAAAATAGGGATGTTGCGTCCTAGACTGCCAGCCACCACCGCGGCCATCGTGTTGACGGCTGTTCATGCGAACGGCGAGTCTTTCGCGACGGATGTCCGCGCACTGCTGGACCAGCATTGCGTGGTCTGCCACGGCCCTCAACTTCAGATGGCCGAGCTCCGGTTCGACGAGTTCTCGGACGAAGCCGAAGCACTGCGCCACCCAGGTGTGTGGGACGACGTATTGCGGGTGACCCGGGAGGGCAAGATGCCGCCGGCAGGCAGCCCCAGGCCCGACCAGGAACAGCTCGACGCCCTGTGGGCGTGGGTCCGCAACAATCGGAACGAGATGGAGCAGCACCGCTCTGTCTCGGCCCGGCCAATTACGGCACGCCGACTGAACCGTGAGGAATACAACAACACCGTAAGGGACCTGCTGGGTGTGGACCTCAGGCCGGCGGACTCGTTCCCCGTCGACGACTCTGGCTATGGGTTTGACAACATCGGCGACGTTCTGTCGGTCTCACCGCTGCTGATGGAGAAGTATGTGGACGCGGCCGAGCGTCTGGCCGAGGAGGCGGTCTGGGCCGAGCCGCGCACTGTTCGGCCGACTCGCTTCCGCATTCAGGCTGCGAGAGATCCAAACAACTCGTCTGGCATCGGAAGAGTGGCACCATTCACGGTCGACGGTTCGATCCGAGTGAGTTTCAACTTCCGCGCAACGGGCTTCTATGAGCTTGCCTTCGGTGCCGTGGACAGGAGACAGCGGTCTGAGGACAACCAAAGGTACCTCCCCGATCTCGACCCGCCGCCACGGCTGATGACCCTGCGCATGGACGGCAAACGAATGGCCACAAAGGCCGTCGAGGCCGCCCAGTACTTCGACCGGAACGAGCGGGTAACCCACCGTATCGAGCCAGGCAGCCGCGAAATCTGGGTCGGATTCATCGATCACGAAAGCGCTGCGATGAATCCCAACGCGCCGTTCTCGCAGCGCAAGCTGTGGGTCGACTACCTCGAGATCAATGGTCCCTTCGACGCCGAGCCGGTTCCGCTTCCCCTCAGTCACCGCCGGATCATCGCGTGTCGTCCGGAAGGCGAGGAGCCATGGGAACCTTGCGCGAGGCGCATTATCCGCCAGCTGGCGACGCGTGCCTTCCGTCGCCCGGCAACGTCGCACGAACTAGCCCGGCTGGAGCAGCTCGCAGCCTTGTCCATGAAGAAAGGGGAGAGCTTTGAGGGAATGGTCCGGACGGTCCTGCAGGCCGTCCTGGTTTCGCCACAGTTCCTGTTCCGCATCGAGTCCCAGAGTTCCGGAGAGAGCACGCGACCGTTGGGCGATTACGAGCTCGCATCTCGCCTGTCCTACTTCCTGTGGAGCACAATGCCCGACCGAGAGCTGTTCGATGTGGCAGCATCCGGGAATCTGGGCGAGCCCGACGAGCTTGTCCGCCAAGTGCGGAGGATGCTGGCCGACGAGCGGTCTGAAGCGCTGGTCGACAACTTCGGCGGCCAGTGGCTGCAACTTCGTAATCTAGCCCACTCCCAGCCGGACGGCGAGCGATTCCCCGAATTCAACGACGCGCTGCGGGATTCGATGCTGCAAGAGTCGAGGCGGTTCTTCGCTGCCATCCTTCGTGAAGACCGGAGCATTCTGGACTTCTTGGACGCCGATTTCACCTTCGTTAATGACGTTCTGGCAGCGCACTACGGCATGCAGGGCGTCGATGGGCCAGAGTTTCGCCGTGTACCCGTCACTAATGGCCGGCGAGGCGGCTTGCTCGGCCAAGCGTCGATCCTGACGCTTTCGTCCTACCCGACGCGGACGTCTCCGGTACAGCGTGGCCTTTGGGTGATGGAGACGATCCTAGGGCAAGCGCCGCCGCCACCGCCGCCGGACGTGCCAGAACTGGAGGTACCCGAGGGCGAGCTCCACGGAACACTCCGCGAGCAGCTCGAGCGGCACCGGGAAGACCCCGGGTGCATGTCCTGCCACTTAGTGATGGACGCACTGGGCTTCGGCCTCGAGAACTACGACGCGGTCGGCAAGTGGCGCACGACCGAAGGTGGCTCGGCCGTCGATGCTTCGGGCGAGCTTCCAGGGGGCCGATCGTTTGAGTCGCCAGCTGACCTGCGCAGGATGCTGCGCGGCACGGAGTCCCGGTCCTTTGTCCGAACCCTGACGAAGAAGCTCCTGACCTACGCGTTGGGCCGCGGCGTGGACCGCCACGACAACCCGGCGGTCGATGCCATCGTGGAGCGCTCCGACGCAGCCGGTCACCGCCTCTCGCCAATCATTGAGGCAATAGTGACGAGTGATCTGTTCCGGACAACCGGCCTGCAGACCTCACCCGATCGAAACGCCGACTAGTGGACGAATGAATGGGGTGCGGGAAGCCCTAGCCTGACCCGGCCAAGCAGAGCCCTGCTGTACACTGGCGGCTGCGGGTGTACCGGATCGCTGTCGCCGCGCACGAGGGTGAACGAGCCAGGGCCCGCGGAGGACCATGGGAACACCCGGGCGACGCTGCTTCGGATTGCTGGCATTCGCGCTGGCGGCTGTGTGGACCGCCCCTTCGAGCGCAGCCTCGGATCCTCCTCCGACGGCTGTCAGGATTAATGCGCCGAATGTGACTTCGGCGTTTCCGCTGAGCGTTCAGGCGGGAGGGTCGGTCCGAGTCGCATTCACTGGCAACTTCTTGGACCGTGTTCAGAAGGTCGGCTGCGAATGCAAGGATGTGACTGCAACAATCGTCCGCAGCAGCCCTCTGACGGTTGATGCGATCGTCACGGCCAACGATTCTGCGGCTTCTGGGCCGCGCTTCCTCTTCATTGAGACACCCAAGGGGCCTTCGAATCGCATTCTCTTCCGAGTGACGGCCTGGACGAGCGTCGTCGAGGCTGAACCGAACGACGGTTCTGGGCAGTCGCAGCCAGTCCAGACCCCGGCCTTGGTCGACGGACGGATTCAGACCGTCCACGACTCGGACCAATTCCGGTTCAGAGCAGAGGCGGGCGAGCGGCTGGCCTTCAATGTCCTAACCGGCCGGAACAAGGCCCCAGGACATGTGGTCGCCATTGTGATGAACCGGGATGGAAGGGTCTTGGAGCGGAACCTCTCTCACTTTGGAACGGACCCGTATGTGGACTACACGTTCTCGGAGGCCGGGGAGTACATCCTTACGATCATTCCTCGCCGCTTCTCCGACTTCTACACGATCCTCTCCGATGACCAAGCCATAAACTGGCAGTACCAAGTGGCGATCGGGCGCAGCCCGATGCTCTGGTCGCTGTTTCCCGCTGGTGGGCAGCGCGGGACTACCGTCGAGGCAGAACTGCGCGCCGACTTCCTCAGCCCCACATCCGAGCCGCGATTCAGCGGACATGGCCTCTCGGCCAAGCTCGAGCGGACCGAGGCAGAGTGCGGCTGCCTGTTCCGCCTGAGCGTCTCGATCGCAGTCGATGCGCCGTTGGGCGTGCAGCTGCTGAGCTTTCAGGATGATTCGGGAACGCTGGCGCCGCTCGCCTTCGCTGTAGGAGAGACGCCGGAGGTCGCCGAGAGAGAACCCAACGACGCCCTGAACGCTGCGATGCCTGTGACTGTGCCGTCGGTTGTTAATGGGCGCATTGGCGTGCCCGGGGATCGAGACGGCGTACGCTTCACTGTCGACCAGTACGACGAAGTCGCATTCCGTGTCGATGCCAAGGTTCTCGGGTCCCACATCAGCGATCCCAACCTGATCCTGGCCCGTCCCGACGGCCAGCTCATAAGCCGCGGGGACGATCGGTGCTCGGACTGCGGTTCCTTCTTCGCCAGCGTGGCGACCAAGGAGGAACTCGACCCGAAGTTCTGGCACTACTTCCAGACCGGGAACCCGAATGATGCCGACGCCGCAGGCGACTATGTCCTTCAGATTCGGGACAACTCCGCTCTCGGAGGACCGCACCAAACCTATCGGCTGCATCTCAGCCGCAAGGCTCCCGGCTTCCGTCTCGGAGTCCTTAGCAAGAGCATCCGGGGCCCACTCGGTGGAGCAGCCGAGGTACCGGTGACGATGCATGCGGAGGAGGGTTTCCGCGGACCGGTCGAGGTCACGGCTCTAGGGCTACCCCACGGTCTGGAGGCAAAGCCCGTGGTCCTCTGGCCAGACGCCCCGTCAGGGACGCTGGAGATCAGGCACGATCCTTCTGTGCTCTCCGCGTCTCCCGACACGGGCTGGGCCCAGGCGCGCTTCCGAGTCCACGGCACGGCGCGCATCGAAGGCAAGGAACTGTCCCGCCAAGCCGAGCTACCGCCTTTCTACACGGAAGACGGAGCGGGGTACAACGAGGCACCTGCCACTGACGTGCTCGCCTCGTTCGTGGAACCACCATTGTTCGCGATGCGCGTTGAACAACCATTCAGGGGCTTCCGGCTGGACCTCAACAGCGGCGGAACCGTCGAGGTGCCCGTTGCAATCTCTCGGGCAGACGGGTTCGACAGTGGCTTGCAACTCGAGCCGATTGGGTTTCCCCAGGGCTTGCGGCTGACCGCCGGAGCCGAGCGAGAGGGTATGATCACTGCAGTTCTGGAGGCTGATCCGGACCAGATCGAGCGCCGACCGCACCGAGTTGCAATCCGTGCTTCGGCCAACTGGGGCGGCAGGCCTTTGACAGAGGTGACCAGTGGGTTTACGGTGCAGGTGAAATAGGGTGCTCAGGGAACAGTACGGCGGCGCGGCGGGCATGGCGGCAAGCGCGGGAGTTCGGGCACACAGCCGTAACGCGAGCTCTTCGAGCACCAAGCAGGCACGGCCTGCCGCAATCATCGTGCGGAGGGCAGCGGGGCTCGCCTTGCTCACATCGCTCCTTGCCGCGGTAGGGCATTCGGCTGCAATCCCAACCGGTCAATTCCGGCTTGCTGTCGAACCGGAGATAGTCTTCATCCGGGGTATCGGCAACACGCACACCGTACTGTTCACCGCGTTCGGCCCGGACGGCCTTCGGCTCGACGTGAGTAATGAGACACGCGTGGTGATCGACGACCCTGATGTCGCAGGCACGGTTGGGCCGGCGGTGTTCGAGGGCCACAGCCATGGGTTCACGAAGGTGACGGCAACCTACGGCCGACACCAAGTGAGCTTTCCCCTGATTGTGCAGCCGAAGCGCAGCCGTCTGACCGACTTCACCACGCAGGTGGCACCCATATTCTCGCGGCACGGCTGCAATGGAACCAACTGCCATGGTGCCCTTAACGGCCAGAATGGCTTCAAGCTGTCCTTGTTCGGGCACGATGTCGATGCAGACTACGAGGCGATTGTCCGCCACTCGGGCGGGCGCCGCATAAGTCTGAATGCTCCCAAAGAGAGCTTGCTGCTACGAAAGCCGACGATGGATGTGGTGCACGGGGGTGGTCGATTGTTCGAGACTGGCGGCTCCGAATACAGCGTGCTGCTCGACTGGATCCGGGATGGCGCAGGCAAGGACACGGCCGGAGCAGCCCGCCTTCGGCGGATCGAGGTCTACCCCCGCGAGACCACAGTGCTGGCGGACGTGGGCGCACGACAACAGGTCGTTGTGGTCGGACAGTTCAGCGACGGTAGCAAGGAGGGTCTGACCCGCAAGGTCCGGTACTCGACGCCGGACGATGCGATCCTCGAAGTCTCGCCCAGCGGGCTGGTGACAGCGAAAGCGGCCGGCGAGGGGACCGTGCTGGTGCGCACACTCGGGCACGTGGCGGCCTTGCGCGTGGCCGTAGCACGACCGGTCAAGGATGGAACCGGACGGCCGACTCCGGCGAACTTCATTGACGAGCTGGTCTTTGACAAGTTGTCGAAGCTCAATCTTGACGTCTCCGGCCCGGCTACCGACGGAGAGTTCATCCGACGCGCATTCCTAGACACCATAGGCGTAGTACCGACCGCGGAAGAGACGCAAAGGTTCCTAGCGAACACCGACGCCGACAAGCGCGCACGGTTGATCGACCGCCTGCTCGAGCGTTCGGAGTACGCAGAATTCTGGGCCGCGAAGTGGGGAGACCTGTTTGCGAACTCCGTACTCACCTCAAGCGACGGAACGGCCTACTTGCAGGACTGGTTGCGCAGCGCGTTTCAGACGAATAAGCCTTACGGCGAGTTCGTGACGGAGGTCCTGACGTCGACCGGCAGCACTTGGGAAGTCGGAGCCGTGAACTTCTTCTCGCGCTCTATAGAAGACATCACAACGTTGGTGGCGCAAGCCTTCCTCGGTGTGAGCATCGAGTGCGCCCGCTGCCATGATCACCCTTCGGCCAAGTGGAAGCGCGAAGACTTCCTATCGATGGCCGCGTTCTTCTCGCAGCTGGCTGGCAAGGGTCGTCGGCCGCCCCCCGTGGAATCGATTCGGTACATCGAGTTCGACAAGGAATTTCGCCATCCAGAAACCAAGCAGGTCGTACGCCCACGGTTCCTCGACGGTACGGAACCGCTGATACGGCCGCTCCAAGACCGGCGTGAGGTGCTCGCCCAGTGGATCACGGCCGGGGACAACCCGTGGTTCGCCCGCGCGACGGTGAACCGGATCTGGAACCAGTTCATGGGACGTCCTCTCGTCGATCCCGTCGATGACTTCCGCGCGAGCAATCCCCCTTCGAACCGACGCTTACTAGACCAACTCGCGAGCGACTTTGTCGCCAGCGGCTACGACCTCCACCACCTAATGCGGACGATCTTGAGTTCGAGGACTTACCAGCTCTCCTCCGTTCCGCGGCCAACCAGCCGTGATGACGAAACGAACTTTTCCCGGTACTACCTCAAGCGGTTGACTGCAGAACAGCTGGCCGATTCGATCGTGCTCATCACGGGTGTGCCACAAGACTACCTCGGCTACTATCCGGGTGTCCGCGCGGTCAACCTTGCCGACCCTGGAATCCCTTCTGCGTTCCTCGACATGTTCGACAGACCCAAGCGGGACGCGGCCAAGTGCGAGAGGAGCGAGAGCATCTCACTGCGCCAGTCGATGCACATGCTGGTGGGCGACACGGTGAACGAGAAGATCCGGGCCAGTGCCGAGTCCGGTTCCTTGGCAAGCCTGCTGGAACGCGGAATGACGGACTCCGAGATCATCGAGCATCTCTATCTGGCGAGCCTTTCGCGGCGCCCCGACGCTGATGAGATGGACTACTGCCAGACAGCTCTGAGCCGAGCGGACGGTCGGTCGCAGGGACTGCAGAACATCCTATGGGCACTCCTGAACACGAATGAGTTCCTGTACAATCACTAGCGCACGATAAGATTGGACCGGCCTCTACCCCTGCGGGAGGTATCGGTCCTCTGAGACTTGCGGCAATGCGCGGACGAGGATACTACGGGGCGACACCCGCCAGCACTTGGGGACGCCGAGAGTTCCTGCGGGTCGGAACGCTTGGCCCGATCGGCCTCAGCTTGGGAGACTACCTCAAGCTAAGTGCCGGCCAAGAGCGCCCGGGAGCAACCAAGTCCTGCATCATGATCGTGCTTGACGGTGGCGCGCCGCAGCACGAGACATTCGACATGAAGCCGGAGGCTCCCTCGGACGTGGCGGGCTCATTCAGGCCGATACCGACCAACGTGTCGGGCATCCAGATCTGCGAGCACCTGCCGCTGACCGCGCGGCAGGCCGACAAGTACGCGATCTTGCGTTCTGTATACGGAGACACGGCTATTCATTTCACCGGCGTGTACTACCTGATGACGGGATTCATGCCCCTCCAATCTGTCGACTTTCCGAGCCGCGGCTCGGTCGTGGCGAAGGAACTGGGCGCTCGCAACGGACTGCCTCCCTATGTCTTGAACGCTACGCTCGACCATGCAGCCGGTCCGGGCTTCCTCGGCAGCGGCTACTCGCCATTCTGGGTGCGGGGCGACCCGAGTTCCCCCGGCTTCACGATCGAGGATCTGGAAGTGCCTGTGGACATGGACTGGAGCCAGATCTCCGATCGCCGTTGGCTGGTCAAGCAGCTCGACGCCAAGTTTCGAGAACGCGATACGCGGGGCCTGTTCACCGACCGCGAGCGGTTCTTTCAAGAGGCTGAAGACATCATCCGGTCCCCGACGGTCAAGAGTGCCTTCGACATCGGGGCCGAACCAGAGCCACTGCGGACCCAGTACGGACGCACACCAATCGGGCAGGGCTGCCTGCTTGCCCGACGACTGGTAGAGAGCGGCGTGCGCTTCGTCACCGTGAACGCCGCCCGGGCGATCTGGGACACACATTCCGACAACTTCAACCGCTGCAAGGACGTGCTGTTGCCGGAGTTCGACGCGGCGTTCGCCACGCTGATGGAGGACATGCACCAGCGCGGCCTTCTGGAGTCAACGCTCGTAGTAGTCTCCGGCGAGTTCGGCAGGACCCCGAAGGTCAACCCCAACGCGGGCCGAGATCACTGGCCGAGCGTCTTCTCGGTCGTGCTCGCTGGGGCCGGCATCCAGGGTGGCCAGACCTATGGCGCTTCCGACGCCGTGGGCGGGGAGCCGAAGGACAACCCGGTGTCGATGGAAGATCTCTCGGCCACCATCTACGACCGTCTAGGCATTGACCCGGATAAGGAATACTACACTGCGTCCAACAGGCCTGTGCGGCTCGCAAACCGCGGCAATCCTGTAAAGGCGCCTCTTATCTGACTCCCGAAGCACAAGTCGGGCGGCCATGCTCCGCTGAGCCGGGACTGGAGCCTGCGCCAGCCTGATTTGACCCGGCAGGCAGAGGCGACCTCGCCTCGACAGCGGGCAGAGTCGTTCTTGGGCCACATCAGGGACTCCGCCAAGTCGTGGTGGCAGGTGCGGACTCGCGTACGACCATGCCCTGAGGGTGACTCCCACGCCGCCGGGCAACGACTTCCTCAGAGGGAGTTTCGGGGCACGCCCACGCGGGGAATGCCGCCGGGCCCGGAATGGGCGGGGGCGGCCAGTGTCGTGGATCCTACGAGAGTCAGATTGCGCGACCAGGCCCGCACTGCGGGTCCGGACCTGTCAGGAGGAAGGCAGAGCCGCGCCACCCGGCATCAATCGGGCTGAAGCCTCTGAAACTCGGCCAGCGCCCGGGCCGATTCCTCGGGCTTGCCAAGCCTGCGATACACACTCGCCATGCGGTAGTGCGGAGTGGGGTCAGCCGGATCCAGTTGGGCCGCCTGCTTCAAATGGCGAAGGCCCTCAGCAAACCTGCCCTGAGCGAAGTAGATCCGTTCTATGGCCAAGTGCGCCTCGGCCATTTCTGGGGCGACGCGAATGGCTTCCGAAAGGTGAACGCGAGCCTCGTCCGACCGACCGAAATTGACCAGGATATCCGCAATCTCGAAATGCGCCTCCGGGTGATTCGGGTTGACCTTGAGTTCCGCCCTGAGTTCGGGGAGGGCCTCGTCCAGCCGAGATACGGACCAGAGAAGGCTGCCGATGGCGAAGTGAACCTCACGGAGGTCGGGCTTGGCCAGCAGAGCCGCCCGGTAGGCGCTCACAGCCTCATCAATCTCGCCGCGTGCTTCATGCAGTTGCGCCCGCAACTGGTGCGCCCTATACGAGCCGAGGTCATTCTCGGCGATCCACCGTGCCGTGAGGTAGGAAGCGACTTGATACTCCTGCGCCCGCCTGTAGATCGCTTCTGGCCCTGAACCTACCTTCATGCTGCCCGCGAGACGCCTGCGAGCCGCTTGCAACAGTGGCTCGATGGCACGTCCCGCAGGCGGATCGTACAGCAGGCCGAGGAGCGATGGCCGGGCTTCGGGCAAGGGAGGTCTGGCGACGGCGGAGGGGCCCCCGTGCCGCATGTAGCCGATCCATTCCAATCTGTCTGCCAGCCCTTCCGCTTCCGGACGAATGGCCTGTGCTGCCAAGTATGCACGCTCTGCCTGCCGCCAATCCTCGCGACCCTCGTGAAACCGCCCGAGAGACAGCTTCAGGAAAAAGGAATTCGGGTGTTCGGCAGCAAGGTGCTCGAGGGAGCCCTCCGCTAGCTTGGTGTACGCCCGGTTGAGGAAGTAGTAGGCGTCGGCCCGGTACTCTGAACTCTGGGAAGCCTTCCAAAACTCCGCGGCTGCCACGAGGTGTCGGCCTGTCGCGTAGTAAGCCTCACCCAAGTAGATTGGAACGATCGGATTGGTCGGGTCCAGCCGAGAGCATGCCTCAAGATGGCGGGATGCGCTCTCATAGTCCTGCCCCCGGCCCGCGATCATTCCGAGAAAGAAGTGCGGGGCAGCCAACTCGGGCTTCAGCTCGGTTGCTCTCTCCAAGCTCTTGGCAGCGCTGCTGTCTTCACCGAGTCGGTAATAGATCGAACCCAGATTGGCGTGGGCCTCGGCCATGTCCGGGAGAAGCCGAATGATCTGCTCGTAGTTGTCGGCCGCGCGACGCAGATCTCCCTGTGCTTCTGCGGACTGCGCACTGCTGTAGAGGCGGCGGAGATCCTCATCCTGTGCCAGCGCGACGCCCGCGGATTGCAGGCAGGCCAGCAGCACGACGGCCGCAATCCTCGCGTACCGACTCACCGTCCCCGAGACAGCCAAGTTCGGGCGGGATCCCCAATCCGAGTCTCGGAGGCAACGGGAATCGACACTGGGAACTCGCGAGTCCCGAGCCGTACCCGGAACCAGCATCTCGCCCGCTATGATAGCCTACGCTTGGTCCGCTCGCCCGCTTCTATTTCCCCGCCCCGGCTGGAGGTGGTGCCAACGTCGGCAGGGGCGCTTCCGACGCGAGCGACCGGCTGGATCGCGAAGTTCCCAGTACTTATGGTCATGGCCCCGCGCGGTGTATCGCGAAGCGGTCTTTGCATCTTTCTCGGCATCGTTCTAGCGGTCTCTTGGTGGCCCTTTCGCTCAGGCGGCTGGACATCTCAGGGTGTCCAACTCGTAGCGGCACAAGCCCTAATCCAAGAGGGCAAGTTCGCGGACGCAAAGCGGATTCTCGAGTCCATGCTGCTTCAGCCAACACGTCCACCAGACGATGTGTACTACCACATAGCGGTTTGCCAAGCCCGCTTGGGCGAGCCCGAGGCAGCGATGCGCAATCTGGACTTCGTGCTGCAGTCCGGTCGCATACATCTGCCGACCCTCCACCTGAAGGCGTACCTGCAATTCTCGCGGGGGAACTATGAGGATGCGCTCAGGCTGGCAACCGTATTCTTGGACATCCAACCCGACGGCGGGGAAACCTGGAAGATCGCCGGCCTTTCGCGATTCATGCTGGGCGACAAGCCCGGGGCCGAGCGGGACTTGCGAACTGCCGCCGACAAGCTCCCGGGTGACTTCGACGCGCAGTACTATCTGGGCCGCGTCTACTTTGAACAGGGTAAGCTCGCCCTCGCCCTTGAAGTTCTTGGTCGAGCGATCGCCGTGAGACCGGAAAGCGTGAAGGCGCACAATCACGCAGGACAAGCCCTAGAGGGCCTTGGGCGTTTCGATGACGCTGTTTCCGCTTACCGCACAGCGATCAGGATTGAGCGGAACGGAGACCAGCGTTCGGAGTGGCCCTACTACAACCTCGGCGCCCTGATGCTGGCGGAAGGAAACGTAACCGAGGCAGTCGAACTTCTGAAAGAGGCGCTGGCGCGCAACCCCTTGTCAGTCCAGACCAAGACTAAGCTTGGCGCCGCCCTAAGTGCAGCGTCCAGACTTGACGAAGCCCAAGCGCAATTGCGGGAAGCAGTGAAGGCCGAACCAGACAACGCGGATGCCCACTACCAGCTGGGGCGGCTACTGATGAAGATGGGAGAAACGAAGGCAGGGCGACGCCACCTCGCCGAATTCGAAAGGCTCAGGGATCCGTGAAGCCACCGGCTCGGGGATGGACAATCCTTTTGGCCGGCCTCTACTGGGCGACACCGCCGCGAGCACTTCTGTCCGAGGACAGCCTGCAATCGATCCACTTCTCAAACGTCGCGGCGAAGGCCGGCATCCAGGCGCGGATATCGAATGGCGACGCCGCGAAACGATGGATCGCAGAGGCGAACGGGGGTGGCGTCGCGGTGCTGGACTACGACCTGGACGGCTGGATGGACGTCGTGCTGGTCAGTGGCGCGTCCATGCAGGACCTAGGGAAGATAGCCGGAGGCGGGACTCCGGAACCCTCTGAGCGGCGAATCTACCTATATCGCAACCGCGACGGTCTTCGGTTCGAGGACACGACGGCGGATTCGGGACTGTCGTCGCCCTACTGGGCCACCGGAACAAGCGCGTCGGACTACGACAACGACGGGGATGTCGACATATTAGTCACGGCCATAGGGGTGGACCTCCTGTTCAGGAACGAAGGTGAAGGAAGGTTTTCCGAGGTAGGTGCGCAGGCGGGGATCGCCCGAGATCCGTCGTGGCATACGGGCAGTAGCTTCGGCGACATCGACGCCGACGGCGATCTGGACCTATTCATCGCAGGATACCTTGACTTGGAGGCACTAGACGTCAGCGGCGAGCCTCCGGTGTGCGACTACCGCGGGCTCGAAGTCTTCTGCGGCCCCATGGATCTGGCACCTGCCCGAGACACTCTCTACAGGAACAACGGTGACGGAACCTTCACTGACATTTCCGAAGATGCCGGGGTCGTCGCCGCACCGGCGGGGTACGGGTTCACAGCGATCATCGAGGACTTCAACCAAGATCTCTTCCCGGACATTCTGGTCGCCAACGATTCGTCTCCAAACTTCTTGTTCTTGAACCGAGGCTCCGGAGCATTTGCCGAAGACGGCCTCGCTGCGGGCCTGGCCTACAACGCCGACGGGAGGAGCCAGGCCGATATGGGTGCCTGCATGGGAGACTACGACTCCGACGGAGACCTTGACCTCCTGACGACTACGTTCTCGGAGGACTACTTCCCGCTGTTCCGGCAGGAAGCACCGGGACTGTACGAGGACGCGTCTGCGTCCGCCGGCCTGAAGCGGCCGACCACGCCGTACCTAGGCTGGGCTTGTGGTTTCGCAGACTTGGATAACGACGGGGACCGGGACATTTGGCTGACCAATGGCCACGTGTACCCAAGGGCCGCACAGCTCGGTACCACTGCCTACGAACAGCCAGTTGTGATACTCGAGAACCGGTCTGCGAGATTCCGTGCCGTCCAGAATGCGACGGATTCGGCACCGCGAAACTCCTACCGTGGCGCCGCGAGCGCCGACTTCGACAATGACGGCCACGTGGACTTGGTGGTTGTGCCTATCGACGGGGCACCACTGCTCCTTCACAATCGCAGCACTGGAACAGGATCGTGGATCGGGGTCGCGCCCCGCTTCTCGGTAGGCAACGTCGAGGGCATCGGATCCCGGGTGGAAGTCGAGGCGTGCGGGGATCTGCAGGTGGAGACAATCCGCAGCGGCGACGGATACGCATCACGCAGCGACCCGCGGGTGCACTTCGGAATCGGGGAGTGCAAGACTGTCGAACGCATCGTGGTCACGGGACCGCTAGGGCGGGAGTTTGTGTATTCCAACATCCCGGCGAACCAGTGGGTGGTGCTCCCCTAGCGACTTCGGGCAGGAACGCAAGGGGCCAAGTTCGTTTCAGTCCTCACTGCCCTACCGTCTCCAGACACGCAGGCAGTAGCACACGGGGCCGCAATCCTGGAGCACACCGACTGTGGCATGGTGCCACGGCGAGTCACGACACTCCAGCGAGCCACATCGAAGCAGTCCCACCTTCAGCGGGTCTGCCAGAAGTGAGCCTCTGCAGGCGGGATCGTTCGGAGGGGCCTCAATCGGACAGAGCGTGCGTCCGAAGGTTCCGGGCAATCCCTAGACAGCCAAGAGCAAGCGACGGCCTTGGCTATCGTTACCGTCGCTGAGCGTCAGCCGTCGCGAGCGATTCGAAGGATGATTCGAATCGCTCCGGATCGGAGAATCGGCGCCACAGCAAGGCAGTGGATTCCTATCAGGAACGGTCTACACTGCGTCCCCTGCATCGAATCCAACGATGCTGCTGGACCAAGATCCCGAACGTTACGACGGACGAGCCGCGAGGACCGCCGCTCAGAAACTGATCTTCAATCCAAACTGGCCCTGCCTAGGCTGGTTTGCCTGACTGCCGACTGTGCCGAATCCGGCCGGATTACTGACATTCGCCGCTGGATTGCCGAATATGACACGATTGAATGCGTTGAAGATCTCGAATCTGAATTCGACATTTACATCTTCGTTGACAAAGACGCGCTTCATAAGCCCGAAATCCTCGTTGAATGTGCTGAAATTCCGGGCGTTCGGAAGCACTGACCCGGCGTTTCCGAATTCAAAGGATCCAGTTTCCTCAAATGCAGCCGAATTTAGCGCCTTGTGGGCCGCTCCCGGATCGAAACCAGATCGATCACGTTCAGGGGATGCTCCAGACACGGCGTTCGGCATCTGCTTGCTCACGAAGAGCGGTGAAGTGTTGTTCTGGCTGACCACAACCGGAGTTCCGGCCTGATAGGACAAGATTGCGTTAAGCTGCCATCCGCCAATGATCTTCTGGAGGATGCCGCCTGCGCTGCCCCCGATGGCCTTTCCGTTGCCGAACGGAAGCTCATAGTTGAATGCCGCGACGATGCGCTGTGGCACGTCAAAAATGGCCAATCCCTTCTCCACGCTTCTGTTGTACTCGTCCCTCGGGCTGGATCCAAAGAAGTTCCCCAGGCTGGAAGAAGAGTCGGTGAGCGTCTTCGACCATGTATAGGACGAGAGCAGCCAAAGGCCCTCGGTGAACTCCTTCTCCACCTTCACCTGCAAGGAATGGTACGTCGAGTTTCCGTAGGCGGGCCAAGTGCCCCAGTGGGCCGTTCCGGCGAATTGAGGGAATAGCCGAAGCGACTGTGCAACAGTGCCTCCGAAGCTCGCGTACGGCTTTGTGATCCCCGCCGCTGCAACCTCCGGGGCGTTGATGTTTGCGCGAAGCAGGTCGCCGAGCGCAAGGTGTCTGGGATGGACCTGCATAACGTTGGTCACACCAGAAGAAAGGCGGGTGGCCTTGTTGCCGACCCAAGCCACGTCAAGCAGCCATGTGGGGGCAATCTGGTACTGGAATCCGGCGTTGAAGCTCTGGGTGTACTGCGGTCGGTTCGCTCCCGGGAACCAGAACGACGGGGACTGTCCGTTCGCGAAGCTGGGGTCCCTTAGCGGCGGACGCTGGAAGTCTTGCGGGAACCCGTCTTCCCAGTTGAAGCCAGGCGTGAAGCCTCCGTCCTCAGACTGGAAAGTTCCAGTGCTGGAGAATCCCAGTGACGGGGCCTTGACATTACCTCCCCCCTGCCCGCCGGTAGGGAAGAAGCTGATCGCGTAGGCCGACCGGAAAACCAGCTTGTTGCTGATCGAGTACGCAAGGCCGAAGCGTGGGCCGAAGTTCTTGGGATAGATCGAATCGTTACCCGTGAGCCTGCTCCGTCCTGTGCAGACATCACAATCCCCGGCAAACTCCAGCGCTCCCGGGAAGCCGTCCGCTCCCGGATTCGGTAAGGTCGGATTCATCATGGAATGGTTGTCGTTGACCTCGGTAAGGGGCGTGAAGATGTCGTACCGCAGTCCCAGATTCAACGTAATGTTCGGTCGAACCTTGAAATCGTCCTGAACGTAGAACGCGTAATAGGAATGCCGCGTGCCTGTGACCGGCGGAATGCTGAGAGTGCCCCGGTTCACCAAGCCAAGCAAGTAGCTCGCCAGGACATTCCCCGTTCCTGTCTCACCCGGCAGCGCAGTTGCATTCCGGCTGAAATTAAAACTGCCGCTGTCGGGACCCAACGTGAAGTTGTTCTGCAACTTTCGGATCTCAGCACCGAACTTCAGGCTGTGCCGACCCTTGGTCCAAGACAGACTGGGCGAATACAGGAACGTCGTCGAGATCGTCGGCAGCTTGCGCTGGTGTCTGGCGTAGCTGTTCCACGGATCAACGATCACGACTGGGAACGGGCCATTGTGCGTGCCTCTGATACCCAGCTGTTCCGCCCAGCCTGCTCCCTCCGTCTCCAAGTTCACTAGCAGCTGGTCTTGCCGGCTGATGCCCGCAGCCCCGTGGAAGAGCATCGTCGGGCTGATGATCCAGTCATAGTTGATCCGCCCATTGTTCGCTACTGGCCCCCGCGCTCCGGATCGGGCATCGGTAACGGGCTGAGGCAGAACGGCGAACGGACCGTTGTCCGTGTTCTTCCCGAAGGTGTACATCGTGCTCAGACGGTGTGCGGAAGTGAGGTTGTAGTCGAGCTTGATGGTATTGTTTCGGTTGTTGTTCTGCTGGTTTCCTTGGGCAAATATGTTATTGAAGATTCCGTCACCGTCGGGAAGGGGAACGAGATCCCAGATCCGAGTGGAGATGGCGCTGTGTCGGGCAGCCGGAATGCTGTTCTGCGAGAACGGGTCTCGGATGGTCGAGCCGCCTTCCCTGCGCTCGGTGAGCGGGTCGTAGATCACCCCTTCGCCGGCCGGGATCAGCTCGCTGAAGTCGCCACTCCGCATCTGCGGAGTAGGAACAGAGCCTGTGGCATTGAGGGCACCTCCACGAAACTTGTACCAATGCCAATTCGTGAAGAAGAAGGCGCGATTTCTCTTAATGGGCCCGCCAAAGCTAGCTCCGTACTCGTTTCTCCTCTGCACGGGCCGCGTGGCGGCGAAGAAACCGCTGGCATCCAGCTGGTCATTCCGGACGAACCAGTAGGCGTTTCCGTGAAAGTCGTTGGTTCCGGACCGAACGACAAGACGTTCGATGCCGCCCCCGGTGTTGCCATACTCCGCCGAGAAGTTGTTTGTGACCAGCGAGAACTCCTGCACGGCCTCTGGAGGGAGGAGAATCACGCGCGGGTCGCCTCCGACCTCTGCGGTCGACATGCTCAAGCCATCCATCTGGATCTCCTTGGAGAGGGTCTGGCTGCCGTTGATGTGGGCATTGAACGTGTCGCCGGTCGTTCCAGGCGCCAGGAAGATGAATGACTCCACCGCACGGCCACTGCCACCGACAACCTGCAGAGGCAGCTCCACATACGATTTTGGGTTGACCTCAGTGCTGACTTCAGTGCTTTCAGTCTTGAGTGTGATCGCCGTCGCCGAGACAGTCACGTTCTCGGTCACCGCGCCAACTTCCATTACAAGTTCCAGCGGCACGATAGCAGCCGTCGCTACTCGGACATTCTCGCGGACGAATCTCTTGAACCCCGGAAACTCCGCCTCAACGGTGTACGTGCCTGGTCGGACTTGGGGTATCTGATAGATCCCGGCCGGTGTCGAGATTGTCTCGGTCACAACACCAGTGTCCACATTTGTGGCAGTGACGATCACGTCTCCTATGGCAGCGCCGCTAGTGTCGAGGACGATTCCCCGAATGGTCCCGCGTTCGGTCTGGCCGAGCGCTGCGCTAGCGAAGACTAGGAGCAAAAGCACTCCCGTCACGAGTTTCTGAGCAGTTGCCATATTTCCCTCCGGCAATCTCCTATCCGCGATCAGGGTGCGGACAGGGGCACCGCCATTATGGACCTAGTCTCGGTGCATGTCAACGGGAACGAGGTTTTGCTGGGAATGTAGGCCAAGTGTGTGAAGGTCGGGCGTTCGGTTGGTGCCGTCCCAAGGCAGCCCCGATCTGTGGCCTTGGGCCCGGCGACGGTGGGTGGAGGGACACCCTGACAGGGTGTCCCTCAGAGCCGCATTCCCCGCGCGGAGACGACCGGAACGCCGTTCGCCGGCACTCTCGTCGTTGCCCGGACAGACGCCGGCCCAAGCCGCAAGGCTCGCTGCGTCCGGGAACACTCTCGTGGGCTCGGGGCCCAACTCGGCCAAGATCGCATGAGCGCTGCTGCGCGCTATGCCCGGAATCGTCTGCAGCAGGTCCAGCTCGTGATCCCAAGGCTCGAGTGCCAGCCCCACCAAGTCATCCAGCTCCTGCAAGCGATCGTTCGCCGCAGTGAAGTCCTGCAGCAGACGGGACCGGCGCCACAGCGGCGTGGGACAGCCGGGCCTCGAGCGTGCGCGCGGTCAGCTCGAGCCTGTCGCGCATGTGCGAAGTGAGCTGCTTCAGAATGCGCCCGAACCTGTTACGCTGCACCGGGCCGTCGAGAATGCGTCCGCCCTTGAGTCCCAGCAGGTCCGAGAGGACCCCGCCCAGCCGTAGGCCGTGGTGGCCCAGCGTCTTCTGCAGGCGGTTGCGGATGCGAGCGCGGTCGGCGACGACCTTGCGCTGACAGCGGCACTGCTGCCGAAGATCGGAGAATTCGCGCGAAGGCACGTAGTTGGGCCGGGCTAAGCCAGACTGGCACACGCGGGCCAGCCACACTGCATCTTGGATGTCCGTCGTGAGGCCCTTCGGCATGCACCAAAAACTCCCGGCCGTCCGCATCCATGATCCAGATAACTTTCGGCCGTTCCACGGTGTACACCACCGCGGGCAAGGCGCCCCGCGCCCCGCCCGGAAGCCATAGCTGAACCCGAGGGAGTCCTCCTCGTAGATCGGCGTCAGGATGTTGTCCACGACGGCCCGCTGTACGATCTTGTCTTCCAGCGTCGCCACCCCCAGCGGTTGCGTCCCGCCTCTCGGTTTGGGTATTCTCACCCTCCGCGACGGCGTCGCCCGGTACGCTCCTGTGTGCACGCGCCGATTCAGGTCCGCGAGGTTCCCCTCTAGCCCTTCCCCGGACGCCTCCCACGTCTCCCCGTCCACGCTCGCTGCCGCCCCACTCTTCAGCGCATGGTAGGCCTCTCGCAGGCCGTCCTCGCTGCAGCCGCCGACTGGGCAGTGCGTTGCCCGCCCAGCCTGATATAGCGTTCGCAGCACCCAGTCTCACTCTGCGACACGAGTCGGCAGCACTGGTGTCCCTGCCGGCCGAAGACTCCATCGAAGTGTGTGAGGAGGCACGCCGCCGGTGCCCCAACCTGCCACAAAGGCGCGTCGAGATGCCCGTGCAGGCCGGACCGAACCGCAGCAGATCGCGAGCGACCGTACACCCTGCGATCTGAATCCATTGAGCCAACTGTCAGATTTGGAATTGCTGACTTCGATTCCAGAAGCCACCACAAAATGGGAATATATCTGCCGTTTGAAAGAATCATTCACAGAGATCCGACGTAAATGAATTGAGTTGAGCGAGACCGTCACTGTGGTTGGGCATTGACGTGGGCCTGACGAGGGGTGCCGGAACCGACGAGTGAGACCCCAATAAGACCCCGGGGGCTCATTGGGGTCTCATTCGTCCCAGACAGACTCGGAAACACGTCTCCACCGAGCCGCTGGGCCGCGACCCGTGGACACTGCCAGCCCGCGGTTCCTCAACTCTGCCAAGGCCCTCTTCACTTGGCGTTCGCTGGCGCGTAGATGCAACCGGGCATGTATCTCACGCAGCGCCAAGCCGTCGTCCGCTCGATCCAACAAGGACAGAATCGCTTCTTGCCGCTCAAGCAGAGCGTGTCCACTGCGGAGCGATGGCACACCCTGACCTTGCCGGAAGCACACGGTCACGCAATCGCCGCGTTCCTCGATCTCCGGTTGTGGCAATCCGGCGGCGGTCGCCAGTTGCGCCATCTTGAGCGTTCCAAGGCCCCACTCCTCGATGATGCCGCGCCGGTAGAACGTGCGGGCAATCAGCAGATTCCATGGCCTCGATTCGTGCGGGCCGAACAGTGCGGCCGGTGTCAGTCCGAAGTGCAGCGTACCAGTCGACGTGACCTCAAGTCGGTCGTCGTACACCGCGAGCCCGACCGACCCGCCGCCCAGCGCATAATCCCTGTGGCACAGGGCATTCGCCACCGCTTCCCGTGTAGCAAGGGGCGGGTAGAGGGGCTCGTCAATGCGCCGCATGCGGCCCGATTCGAACCGACTCGCAATGGGAAGCGTGTCGTGCAGAAAGCGTCCGGCATGTGTAAGCAGTGCGAATGCGTTGCCATTGAACTGCCGGTTGTCCAGAAATTCGCTTCGGTCGATGCCCCGGAAACGAGCTACCCGAAGCAGGCACTGCGGCAACTCGAATTCGAGACGCGCTGAATTACCAAACAACACTGCCGCCGCGCGCAACAGCACGCCCTCGCGGAGCAGTCCGAGGCCTCGGAGCAAGTCTTCCGGTTCCCGGGTACCGGGCTCGTTCAGCCGGCCTGTTCGTACCGCCTCGGCTACGGTGTCGCGGATTTCGGCCACATCCAAGTCCGCGACTGTCCACCCGGTAGCAGGTTGGTTGTCCCAGCGCTGCTCACAGTGCAGCCGCTCGAAGAGCCTCTGGTTGTACTCCTCGGCGGACATGGTAAGCGTCGTGTTGCCGACCCGGCGATAGGCGGTACCCCAGTACTGGTAAGGCCGTGCGGACCCCTTGTTCACGCTGACCGCGATTACATCGAGCCCGTCCGCGACACGGATCCGCCCGACCTCCGGAAGAGCCGGCGGGTCGATCCTCTGAATCTCGGCACCCACCTCCTCCAACGTCCGGTCGCTCACCTCCTAGCCGACGAGACTTCCCTTCGGCGTCACACCTAACAGCACGTGTCCGCCCCGGTGATTGAGCATGGCGCACACAGTGGCCGCTGCCTCACGACGCGTTCCCGTCGAAAGCTTGAACTCCAGCGTCTCGGACTCGCGTTCGGCGGCCAGCGCCAAGATCCTCTCAAGCACCATATGCGGATCTCCAACGCCGGTCGCACTCCGGTATCCTCGTCAACCTTCGGCCCGATGAACAGAGTTCGACGGATCTTGCAATCGAGGGCACATCGGAGACAGAAAAGCTTGTCTGGAGAGAAGGCTCCACTCCTCGCCCTCCTCAATCACCCCGAGTTCCCTCAGCGGCTCCAAGACGCCATTCTCCAGCTTCGCCCTGTCATAGCCAACTGCGGCTGTGGCCGTCGCGGTGGTCGAAACCACACGTGTCAGTTGGTCCTGTCTCGCCAACATCGGTGCCGGCGATTGCAGTGGGGGTGCGGCCCCGCTACCAAAGGTACTTCAGCTGGAAGCGGAACGTGCGCCCGTCGTTAAGGGTGTTGTTGATCTGGCCGAAGTTTGGCGCCGAGAGGGTCTTGCCCGGTTCTGCGAACTGCGGAGTGTTAAAGAAGTTGATGGACTCCGCCCGGAACTCCAAACCGCGGTCCCCTCCTAACGCAAAGCGTCTGGTCAATGACGCGTTCACATTGGCAATCTTTCCCTTCCGGAATGTGTTGCGCCCCAAGTTCCCCGCCTGCTCCGCAGGGGCGGTGATGTACCGAAAGGCACTCGCCGGCAGGAGCAACTCGGAAGTGTCGGGAGAGCCGACAACGCGACCCAGCACGGATGGGTCGAGGACGATCGGCCGGTCCCCCGAGCGGCCGTCCACGTTCCCAAAGCCGGGACCGTCGGAGCCGGATTCCACAGTGAACGGAGTACCAGACTTGAGCAGCCCCACAGCCGAGACGCTCCAGCCGCCAAAGAGTCTTCCGGCCCACCCCGAGCGAGGCGCCGGGAAGGAATAGCTCCCTTGAGCCAAGAACGCGTGCGGCTGGTCGAAATCGCTCAGGCCCTTGAGGTCGCGGTGCGAATCACCCTCCGTCTGGGCGAGGGCCACTCTAGCGTCAGGTCCGGAAGCAGTGTTCGTGTAGGAACCACCGATGTCGAGCGACTTGCTGAACCAGTACGAAGCGTTCAGCGTGAGACCTCGCCACCCCGGACTGGTCAGCGTGATGCGCCCAGCGTCGAAATAGGCTCGGGAGCCGTTATGGATGAACAGGTGCTCGAAGATCGACTGGTCCGGGCGCCTGTCGTTGATGTTGGGCACGTTCGAGACGACGCCAGGAACCTCACGGCCGCGATTCAGGAAGTACGTGATGATCAGCTTATTCGCGCGGCTTCCCACATAGCCGATCTGCAGCCTCCAGTCCCGACCCAAGCCTTTCTCCCAACTGAGGCCGTACTGGTGCGCGTACGGGACGGCGAGGTCCGGGCCCACCTCGATGTGGCTTGAACGGGCCTCGGGGTCGCGCTTTGAGTGGTCGAGCAGCTGTCGATACGTGGCCAGGTCGGGAGCCTGGTTGATCGACGTCACCGTGTGCGGCGGGTTGAGACGGTCTTGCCCGTACGTCACCGGGAAGATCTCCCCATAGTGTGCGCCGTAAGAGCCGCGCAGCACGCCAGTCTCCCTAGGAAGCCGGTAGGCGAACCCAAACGAACCCGCAAAGTTGTTCAGGTCGGAGTCCATCGCAAGGTCGCTGCGACCAGTCGCATCGAGAGGCCGGGTGAAGGGCTCATAGCGGACCCCGAAGTGCAGTGTCAGGCGCTGGCTCGCCCGCCAAGAGTCACCAATGAAGAACGAGTTGTGCCAATTGCGGAATCCGCGGTAGGTGGAACCTAGTGAAGCGATGAGGAGGCTCGGAAGCCCCAGCCGCACGTTGGTGATGGCATCGTTCCCGAAGTTCGGCCGGAAAATGAGAATCCCGCGGGCACCATCCGGCTCCTCTCCGTTGTACTGAAGCCGTGTCAGCGCGAAGCCCGCCGTGATCTCGTGCTTGCCGCGAGTGTGTCGCACGGTGGACCCGTATCGGAATCGGTTCTGTGCCCTGTCGATCGGGATGATCGGAAACGGTCCCAGGTTAGTGAGCGCACGACCAATCATGATTGGCCCCAAAGCGCCCTCGGCGGGCAGCAGCAGGGATCCGAGGCGATCGAAACCTGCCGTGACCTGGGCGGTCGTGGCCGGCGAGAACGACCGGCTCCAGGTCATCCGAGCGGAGTGGGAGCGATTGTCGGTGTCCGGATTCTGCCCGACCACCAGCTGGAATGCGTCAACGTTCTGCGCGGTCCAAGCGTGGCGCACGGCCAGCTTGCCGCCGAGCGGCCCGGCCCTGTCGAGCTGCACGCGCGTCGAGTCAGTGTTGATTCGCTGGATGCTGTTGGTGTTTAGTGCCCGGGTGGCGATGTCGGGACGGTTCGGCGGCTCCTCGGGATATGCTCCGAGTATCCGCTCGACAACGGCGCGGGTCGCAGGGTCACGGGTGAGGGGGGTCCGCTCCTCGGGCACCGGAACAAGCACGTTGCCATTGACATTCCCGCGGATCTTGTTCTGGGAGGCTGAGACCGTGAGCCCGCCGAAAGGCCCCGCGGGGAGACTGGCGTTCACTCCGTAGAGGTTCTCGCGCGCCGGGCGGACCGGTCCGACCTGAAAGAAAGACCTTGCTGAGAACACGCTGTTGTTGTGCCGCAGAAACGCGTCCCCGTGAAACTCCGATGCAGGCCTTGGAGGTGCATGCAATGGAGGAGTGGGAGGTTTGCCGTACTCGGAGCCGAAGTATCCGCGGTCGACTGCAAACTCGCTGACGATGGTCGCGGTGGTGCCGAGACGGATGTTTAGCTCCTTGAGCGCATTGTTGTCGACGAGGTTGAACTGGACGTTCTCGTTGCGGCGGCTCTCCCCAGATTCAGACGAGGTCTCGCCGAGCAGGTTGATGTCAGTGCGGGTCGCTTGGGTATCCGCCGGTTGGGCGGCCTCTGCGCTCTCGGCGTCGCTCTCAGCCTCTGACGAGCTTGTGGGAGCCGGTTGTCCACCCTGATCTTGGGCCGATGCAGCAACGGTCAGGCCAATTGCGGCTGCAACCCAAGCTAGCGAGCGCCAATCAGTCATCGGAGACTCCAATGCTATCAAGTAGGCAGGATCCGATTTGACCCAGTTTGTGATCGCGTCACTTCCGGGCTCGATTGGCCCGGTTTCGACTGTTCGACTTCTCCGATCGCTTCTTCGCCGTCGAATGCGCCGACAGTTCTCCAGTGCCTGCCTGAATTGCCCATTGTCGGCTACCTGACACCTCCCACACATTCATCTTCGCTCCGAGCGGTTAGCGTCGGCTGGTCCGCTATGGCGGGCATCGTTCAAGACGGACCGGTAATACTCGTTTGCGTCACTCGTTCGAGACCCCCTTCACTCCCCCTTCGCTTCCATGTGAGACGCGGCCCTAAGCTCAGCCCGAATGACCCAGACAGACGATCGGTGCGCTGTACTGCTGGCTAACCGGCGCCTACGCCCGTGCCAGCTTCGACGAGTCAGTTGGGATCTGAACAGCCTCGACGCCGATGGCTCGGACATATCGACTTCGTCCTGACGGAAAGGCGACCCAACGGGTCTTCGGTCAGCCGACCAGCCTAGTCGCTCGATGGCTGTTGAGAGATAGTGGTAGAATCGAATTGGCACTTTAGCTGGTATAACGGGATACGATGACTGATTCGAACCGACAGATGGGCAATCCAACAGCTACCCTCCTATGGAAGCAGTTCTTGGAGTCCAAACCCCCGAACAGTCCGGTTGAAATCTCAGGCTTAGTAACCAATGAGGCTACGCAATTTGGTTTCCGTGGAGTAATCCAACCAGTACAGATCGATCTGTACTGTCAGAGAGATGGTGGATACAGAATATTCGAAAATAATAGGACCTACCTGCAGGGGTCTCAGGAACACAGGTTCATCAAATACACATGTCGCAATTGTGGGGTCACACAGAAGACATTTGCGCTGGTCATCGAATGGGATGGCACAGCGGATATCAGGACAACTAAGCTGGGAGAAATCCCACCGTATGGGACACTGATCGACCCGAATGTCCGGGAACTTCTGTCCAAGAAGAACCTCGATTTGTACCGAAAAGGACTCGTCGCTATCGATCACGGACTCGGCATCGGCGCGGCATCATACTTCCGGCGTATTGTAGAGAAACAGTGGCAGTCTCTCGTCAAAAGGATGCGCACAGCAGCGATTCAATTGGGCGAGGATTCCGACCCTTATGACAGAGCTCTCGAGTCAAGACAGTTCTCTAGAGCTGTGAAATCACTGAAGAAACAGATCCCGCCTAAGCTGCTGATACTGAACGGTCAGAACCCGCTCACATTGCTGTACAAACCGCTCAGCCGACAACTGCATAGCCGATCAGACGAGGACTGCCTACAGGAAGCTCAGGACATCGGTCGGGTCCTGACGGCGCTGCTCGAGAGCATTGGAAATGTGTTGCGCGACCAGCGAGAACTTCAAGCCGCGGCCAAGCGGTTGGCGCAGAGGCGAGATCACGAACGGTAAATCTCGGATGCCCGACGGGAATTGCTACTCCGTCAGACTTGGTTCGGGGGTGAGCCTGGTAGACGGGGGCATTACTGTGCCCCTTCCCTCTCGTAGTGTGGAGTAACGGGTAATGTGGAGTTCGCTTCCGTAGTCCCGGTTGATCTTGGGTCTCGGCTGGAGCAACTCAACATTATTGAATGGAGCGCCGGTCACGGGCGGATCTGGATTGCCGATCGGCGTCCGCGGGAACGAGTCAGTGAGCGCTGTGATCCCGATCTGGGATGGATGCCGCCCTAGGCGCTGCTCTCAGTCATGTTGAGCAAGAGCCGTGACTGACGGTCGACGTGGAGCCATTCCGGAGATCGGGCATCCTGCACGGCGTCTCCCGGACGGGGCGTGACGCCGTGCAGGATGCAGACGCTGCTGTTCCCGGCACCTTCGGTTGCCGACGGTCTGCTCCCCACTGGCAGGGCTGGCCACCCAAACGTCCTGCCACTTCGGAACTTCAGCAGAGGCTGCCCTCAGCGCCGGGTGGCGGCAGGAGATCTCACAGGCTCTCGAGTCATCTGAGGGTGTCTGCCTGGGTGCGCCGCTGCGCACACCCCGCACCCGGATCCCGGCTCAGGAGCGGTTTGGCCGCTTGCACGGCCTAGCTTTTCGCTTCCAGGTCCACTTCGGCATGAGTGCTGGTCCTGGCGAGGTTAGCGTGGCCCATCCAGCGGCTGATCGCGACACCAGGTCCACACCTGCGTGCAGGAAATCGGACGCAGCGCTGTGACGCGGCTTGTGGGGATAGACACGTTTGACCCCCAAAGTCGGCACGGAGTCCGCGATGGCGCGCGCGTGCGTGCGCAGGATGACCCGAACTCCGAATCGGGTCAGCGGATGTCCGGATCGGTCGCGGAACAGCGCCTGGCGGTCCACAGGGTCCACGCCACTGGAGCGCCGCAGCTCAGGCAGGACCGCGGCGGTTTCCTTCCATAGCGGGCAGCAGCGCCGCTTGCCTCCCTTTCCGCGCAGCAGCGCTTGCAGGGGACAGTCCAGCTGCAAGGTTGCGGGGGCGCAGCTCCAGAATTTCCTGCACCCGCAATCCGGTGTTGTACACCACCAGCACGAGCTTGAGTGCGTCACGGAAGGACTGGACCCTGTGGTGTTGCGCGTCACATTACTTGGACGTGAAACGGACCGTTCTCGTCGGATTAGCAGGACGCAGAATTGGGCCGGTGGTCGAATAATCCGGGAATACCAGACGGGCACCCACCTTACCGCCCTATCTTGGCGAGATGCTCAGCATCATCCCGTCTCTTGGCAGGCTGCGGCCGAAGGGGAGGTTTAAATGGCCGCTGGGAAGCACGTGCCGAGTCGAATCCGGGCAGCCATCACTCACTACCCCGCCACGCGCCGGGTAGTTTGGTAGCGCCTTCTTGGTAGCATCGCTACCGCTACCCCATCGATGCTCACGTAATCCGACGAAATCGGTGCTTGCTGTCCGTCATCCGCGATCACAGAATCCGACGCGTCCGCGATCATTTCTTGTGAAGTTCAACACTGTGGCGGCTCAAGCCGCGCACACCGGGGAAGTTGTCGCCGAGGAAGCCGCGCCGGGCCGGGCCCAGGGCATTGGGGCGGGAGTCAGCCATGGGAGCCTCCCGAGCTGGCAGCTAGGACCGGCCGGATGTGGCGTGCGACGCGCGCGACGGCCTTCTCGACGACCGGAGCAATCCACGACAGGTAGGACGCGGTCGAGGCCAGCGAGGCGTGGCCCATGGATCTCGACAGGACCGACAGCACGGCCCGCGGGTTGCCGTTGTCGCGATGGCACCTCTGCAGAACATGAGCGGCGTGGATGTGTCTCCTGTCGTGGACGCGCGGCGGGACTCCCGAGGCCGTGAGAACCCCGGCCGCCCGGGACAAGTTCCGGAAGCCACTGCCGAATCCGTGTCGAGTCGCCGCTATAATAGTGCTGAAGACGGAAAGCGAATGACGGGGGTGGCGACTACGACCATGAAACATCTTTCTGGCATATCCAGAGTACTGATGCCGTTCTTTCGAGCCGGATATCGATCTAAGAAAGTGGCGATCGGCGATCAACCGAATCTCATCGATGTGACGTTTGTGTTTCAGACCATCCTTGTAGGAGCATTGATAACGTTGATGGCTCTGCTCATAGCAACAATGTTGTTGAAAGAGGTTTCGGTTTCGGTTGGGGAGCTTCTTGGTCTCGAAAACAAATCAGAAGTCATCACTTTCCTCGGAATTGCCATGGGGGGTGTTTTGCTTGCATTGCAAGCTCTAGTAGCATACAAACGCTCCAAGGCAATGGAGGATGCTGCTAGGGCACAGGCGAGGGCTAATGAGAACACTGAGATCGGTCAGCGTCAGGAGCGTCTCAGGAATGCAATCGAGCATTTAGGACATAAGTCAGACTCGGTGCGTCTAGGTGGTGCATATGAACTCTTTCACTTGGCCGAAGATAATGTCGAGTTGCGTGGAACTGTCTTTGACATTCTTTGCGCTCACATCCGGTGGACGACACGGGATACCAATTATCAGGAACTATTTCACATCCGTCCATCCGAAGAGATTCAGAGCCTGTTGAACTTGTTATTTGTGAAGAAGCACGATGTATTTGAAGCACTGTCTGCCGACCTACAAGGAAGCTGGCTAAATGGAGTCAATCTGGATAACGGACGATTGGAGGGAGCTAATCTCACCAGAGTCCGATTGCGAGAAGCTTCGCTTTCTGAAGTGAATCTACGGGATTCTCTTCTTACCGATGCACAATTACAGGGAGCCTATATTGTCCGCTCTCTGTTGCAAGGAGCATTCCTTTTCAATGCACAGTTGCAAGCAGCTAATCTCGGAAAATCACAAATGCAGGGAGCAGATATGTGTTCCGCTAAGCTGCAAGGTACTAACCTCGCAATGGTGCAGATGCAGGGTGCCAATTTGATCGAAGTGCAGATGCAAGGAGCTCATTTCTTGGAGACGAACATGCAGGGAGCAAGATGTGAGGACACTGAAGAATTGTCTGGAGATCGCATCATTCGGTTGATCGGTCGCGATAGCGAGTTGTCTAGTGTGGCATTTCATGGTGGGCTCAAAGAAGATGATGTCCGATCGCTAACGCAGTCTCTGACCAAAAGAAAAGCAGACAGATTGAAGAGGAGTCTCACGGCGCACGTTGATAAGGCCGAAAGTGACCATCTGCCCAAGGGTGTCATTTCTGGTTCTTATACTAGAGATGACGCAAAGCGTTGGGTGGTGTGATATCTACTGCGTCACTCGTGAGTTGGGCTCTCCGGCATTCAGGACTTCTGAGCAGTCTCGAGAGCAGAAGCCGGAGACACGGAGGGAGGACTCTAGGCGTCCGTTTCCCAAGCTCGGATCCGGCGTTGCAGCTGAGAGTCAGGCCGGGGGCGATCCAGGGCGGCTCCGCTCCAATCAACGTCTGATGTGGCGAGTTCGGCGAAGGCGCGGGGCAGGTCCTCGAGGGTCCCCCAGAGGATCTTGACGTACTGCGGGTCGAGCAGGTTCGCGGTGAGGGCGGCCTGCGCGGGCTGGTCCTGCATGTCTGACCGAGGTTGGAATGCCCCAAGCGCCGACGCAGGCGGCGCTTGTCGCTGGCGAAGAAGTGCTCGGCAGAATTGTTGGTGCGCTCGACAACCGCCACGGGGCGGCCGCTCTCGTCATGTGCGACTGGATGCCCGAAGAGCTGGTCGCGATTGCGGTCCAGCTTCGAGAGGGAGGGGCCCACACCGACCTCCAGCGCTGCGCCCCGGCCCTGCGGGCCATCATATGGCACGGCTATCCCCTGCGTCTCGACGCCACCTGCGAGCAAAGCCGCGGCGGGCTTTTCCTGTCCCTCGACGGCTGGCGCGGCTGGGTTCTGCCCGCCGCCCGCATCTGATCTGAGAGCGCCGCCGAACTGCAGCGCGCCTTGCAGGTGACCATCGACGACTTCGGCCCGCCGCTGGCCTTCGTGCGGGACCTGGGCAGCGCCATGGCCAAGGCCGTCGCCGCCTGCCGAGCCCCGCCCACACCCGAGCTGGTGTGCCACTTCCCATTCCTTGCCGCCGCCGGAGGCCGCCTACCGGACGCCGACCATGCCACACTGCGGCGCGACCCGGCCCGCTGGAAGGTGCACAGCGCACGCCGGCCGGGACTCGCCGCGGTGGGCTCCAAACGCGGGACGGACCTGGCAGCCCTGCTGGACTGCGCCTTGGAAGGCGACGGCGAGCGGCAGCCACGCTCCCGCGCCGAGCGCCCCATCCTTCAGTGGCCCTCGTATGTGCTCGAGCCCGTTCGGGAGAGCGCCTTCGGCCTGACGGCCGCCGCGCAGCGCCTAGAGCGCACCCAGGCAGTGGCCACAGCACTGCGCGACTTCTTGCGCCTACGCCACGCCAAGCTGCGCGGGAGGCCACTGCACGGGCCCCTGACCGCCGCCAGCTGCGCCGAAGAGTCCGGGCGCATCGTCGGCAGGGCACCGATGGTGGGCACTGTCCGAAAGCGATCATGCTCGACTACTTCGACCGCTACTGGGAGCACCTCTTCGGGCATCCTCTGACGCGGGACAGCCAGGGCCGCTTCGAGGCGGCCGTGGAGCGCACGAACAATCCGGCCGAGCACTTCTTCTCCTAGGCCAAGCGCGAGCCGCCGCGCCGGCTGGGCCGTGCGAACCTAGGGCGCGATATGCAGGACGAGCCGGCGCAGGTCGCCCCGACCGCCAACCTGCACGATCCGGAATACGTTAGGATCGTATGAGGCGCTCTGAACGGACTGCCGCGAGCGATTGCCGAGCTGGTGCGATCCGGAAAGGTCAGGGACCGTCCCGCTCTCGACCGCTTCGCCCGGACCTCCGCTCTGCGCCGCCGCGTCAGCCAGTGGTCAATGGAGTCCGGCAACCGCACAGCACCTTCGCAGCCTACCTCCAGCTCACTTCTCTGAACCCGCTTTCAGTCGGCGCTCTCAACCAAGTCATGACGCGATAGGTTCTGAACGCCATCCAATACACTTCAAGCGGGATCGGCCGCGGGAAGGGATCATCGCCCTGACGAAACAGGAACTCTCCCGAGGCTCGGCTGACAAACCGGACGAGGAATCCCCCCCGCGCATCGACCCCGGCAACGGCCGGCGCGGCGTGGCGTTGTGGCGATTACTGGTTCTGGCGCTGCTCAAGCAGGGCCGCGGCTGCCACTTCGACCGGCTGGCGGACGTAGCCAGCTAGGTAGCAAGCCAGCATGTCGACGTGCAATCCATGCTCGGACGCGACCCTTGGCGCCAGCCACTGCATTTCACCAGCTGCGCGGTGACGCCTAGCTCGCCGTGGGCCGCTTACGCCGTTTCAGCTGGCCCTCGCTCCGCCGTCTCAGGCTTCGCTACATGTCAATCCCCATCCCGCCCGGAGTGTCCTGATTGCGGATGCTGTCGAAACAGATTCGGCTGTTCATCGTCCTGCACTCGGTTGTGGTGCGCCCGTACGGGCAGACCAACCCCGCCCAGTCACCACTGCTCTGCTCCTCGATTGTGCGCTCTGCGCCGTCACCGCGAAAGCCATCAGGGATGGTGGGCGCGTCTCCCTGACAGCGGCGCTCACCACCAAGTCCAGTCGCTGCTCCAACGTCTTCGTGCCCAAAACGGTGTAGGCCCGTCCGGAAGCGACTTACCTGGCCAGAAGCGTCCTACCGTCTCAGAGCGTCTCAGGCGAGTATCCAAGCCAACAGACACCGCCGTCAACGGCGCGATGCGACAAACTACCAAGGGACTCAGCGCATCATGTCGGAAGAACGCTTGGTTCGCTGTCAGAGCGGACAGATCGATGCTGCGACGGAGGACAGGGTTATGTTGATGGGGCATATTGGTGGGACCGATTCCTGACAGAGAGGAAGTCTTGGAGGACCTGCACGAGCGTCTCATGGAGTACGACACTGCCGTGCATGGGCCGGCCTACCCTCCCCTACCTCGGCGGCACCAGCCGATCCTCACTCATAAAGCTCCCCTCCGGAGCTGCCCGATGCCAATGCCCTTCGCGCCTGCGCGCGCTGAGTTGAATGGAACGGTTCCCTCTTTGCTCGCATGACCGGAGACGCCCAATCACAACATCCGTTCGGCACCTCTGGTCTCGTGGACGGGGCGGCGGAAGCGTCCACTGCGTCCTCAGCGCCTCGGCTCCCGCGATGGAAGTACGGGAGGATGGAGCGAGGGTCCACCGCCACCGATCGCGCTCGTTCCACGGCGGACTTGCTGCGAATGGGCTTTCGCGTTGGTGCGCGCGGCACTCAGAGCTCCCGCTCCATCATGCTGCGCGAGCTGTCCGTGCTGCTCAACGCGCTTCCCGTGGATGCGTCCCGCAACGACTACAGGACCGCCATAGTAGACGAAAACGTTCTTGCTAAGCCGACGCACAGCACTCGGCTGACCACAGCCCAGTGCCTGAGCCAGCTCTACGGACTGGATCCCGAAGTTCCGCTCTTCCGCGTGCTACGCCGGCTCTGGGCGTTCGACAGGAGCAACTCCCGGGGCCGCCACCTGCTGGGCCTCCTCACGGCGCTCGCCCGCGATCCGCTGCTCCGGATCACGGCCGGTCCGGTCTTGGCGCTGAGGGCCGGGGAAGAGCTTATACGGACACAGTTTGCCGCCTCAATCCGCCAGGAGACGGGCCAGCGCTTCAACGATGCGTCACTCAACAAAGTAGCAACCAATGCCGCGACTTCTTGGACGCAGTCGGGCCACCTGAAGGGCCGGATGCGCAAGATGCGCCGCATCGTGTCGCCAACTCCGGTGGCGGTTGCTCTGGCTCTCTGGCTAGGCGAATCCGAGGGGCTCGTGGGCCTCCGACTAATCGATTCTCGCTGGGCGGCTGTGCTCGACTTGCCCAGAAGTGCGATGCTTGAGCACGCGATCCACGCCAGCCGTCTGGGCTTGATTCGCCTTCGTGCCGGGGGCAATGTGGTCGAAGCCTCCGCCAAAGCCTTGGACCCGGAGTTTGACCCTTGAGCCAAGTCATCGCACTGTCAAAGATCTATCGGCACCACATCGGCGCTCCATGGCAGCCCACCCTAGCAGGGGCGCAGCGGGTAATGATGGTGGTCTACGCGAAAGAGCGTGAGCGCGCCCTGCGTGCACAGATTGGCGAATTCGAGCAGGCGACCCGTAACGAGGGGCATGGATGGGTCGAGACCGACGCCACGCGGTGGTTCGCCTGGTGGATGGGAAGCCACGACTATCGAGACGCGTACTTCGAGGATCCTGAGCTGTTGGGCGGAGCAATCCAGAGCGAGTTTCGCGCCTACGCGGTGGATCAACTCTCAAGAGTGCTCGACAACGCCGACGAAAACACCGTGGTAGCGTTGGTCGGCACGGCCTCACTGTACGGCTTCATTCGGGTCTCGGACCTCATCAACTCAGTCGAGTCTAAGATCCGTGGCCGCCTGGCCGTCTTCTTCCCCGGAACCAAGAACGACAACAACTATCGCCTCTTGGATGCGCGCGACGGCTGGAGCTATCTCGCGCAGCCAATCACACTTCATGAGGAGTGGATTCCGTGACAACCATGAAGATCCACCAACTTCTCGACCGCGACCCGTTGCAGGTAGGCCTCGCGAATAGCGGTCAAGCCCGAATCGTCCAGGACAGGGACGAGTCGATCATGCAGGAGCTACGCGCCGAGTTGGAGACCTTCGTTTGCAAGGGCCAATTCGCCGACGCGCTTGAGCGGATCTTAGAAGGCTACCTCAGCAGAATCGGCACCTCGCGCCAGGACTCCGTCTGGGTGAGCGGTTTCTTCGGGAGCGGCAAGTCGCACCTCCTCAAGATGCTTGCGCACCTGTGGGTGAATTCGGAATTCGACGACGGGCAGACGGCACGCGGCATTGTGCGCGACCGTCTCCCGTCAACGGTCAAGGATGCGCTGCGGGAGCTCGACGTTCGGGCCCGGCAGCTCGGCCCCAAGCCCTTGGCTGCCGCCGGGTCGCTTCTGGGAGGCAACGTTGGCCACGTGCGCCTGTCGGTACTCTCGATTTTGCTGCGGGCATGCGGCTTGCCTGGTCAATACGCACAGGCGCGCTTCTGCCTCTGGCTAAGAGGGGAAGGACTGCTGAAGAAGGTGCGGGGCAGCGTTGAAGCCAAAGGGAAAGCCTGGAGCCACGAACTGAACAACCTCTACGTCAGCCCGCTCCTTGCGCAGGCCGTGATCGACGCCTTGCCCGGATTCGCGGCGGACGTGAAGGCCGCGCGACTGCTGTTCATTCAGCAGTTTCCGCATCCCAAGGTCGACATAAGCCGCGGGCAGTTCATCGATACCGCCAAGGAAGTGCTAGCCCCCGCTAGCCGGCCGATTCCCCCCACAATCGTCGTGCTTGACGAGGTTCAGCAGTACATCAACGAGGCTAGCGACCGAGCGCAGATCGTGACAGATCTTGCAGAGACACTCCAAACGCAGTTCGAAAGCCGTGTGCTTCTGGTCGCATCCGGCCAGTCGGCGCTCGCTGGGGGCAATGCTGCCCTAGAGTGGCTCAAGGACCGCTTCCGGGTCACAGTGCAGCTGGCCGACGCCGAAGTCGAAGCCGTGACGCGCGAGGTGCTGCTACGGAAAGAGCCGACTGCCGAGCCGGTTGTCCGCGACGTGCTGGAGCGGCACGCGGGAGAGGTGTCGCGTCATCTGCAGGGCTCTCGGCTCTCTGTCCGCGCGGAGGATAAGCCGCTTGAGGTGGGCGACTATCCTCTTCTCCGCACCCGCCGTCGCTTCTGGGAGGCATGCTTCCAGACCACCGACCCGTCCGGCACGAGGAGTCAGCTTCGGTCTCAGCTGAGGATACTCCACGATTCGCTGCGCGAGATTGCCAAACGGCCGCTCGGCGCTGTAATACCCGCGAGCGATCTCTTCCATGCGCTTTCCCAAGATCTAGTCGGCTCCAGCGTACTGCTGAACGAGATCAACACCCGGATCCGAAAGCTGGACGACGGTACGGAGGACGGCAGACTGAAGGCGGACCTTTGCGGTGTGGCGTTTCTCATCGGGAAACTGCCGCGAGAGGAGGGCGCGGACACGGGAGTGCGCGCCAATGCGACTACTCTGGCCGATCTGCTCCTAGACGACATCCGGTTGGATTCGGGGACATTCCGGACGCGTGTGGGGCGAACTCTCGATGCTCTCGCTGATGAGGGTGTCCTCATGACGGTGGGCGAGGAATACCGGATCCAGACCCGGGAAGGGGCCGAGTGGGAGGGTGCGTATCGGAAGGAGCGAACAAGGTTGGCGCGAGCTGACGTGGAGATCTCGTCGCGACGCGATGACCTTCTGGCGACTACGGTTCAGCAGGAACTCAGTGGAGTTCGTCCCGTGCAAGGAGCGGCGAAGGTTCGGCGCCGTGTGAGGCCGCACTTCGGCGTGGACAGGCCGACGGAAAGTGAAACAGGCCGAGAGGCAGTCGATGTCGTCTGGGTCTGGGTAAGGGACGGGTGGTCATGCCCAAAGAAAACAGTCCTAGACGACGCTCGCACGAGCGGAATGGAGGACGCGGCCCTACATGTCCACATGCCCAAACGGAGAGCCGACGAACTGCACGGCCACATTCTGAGCGTGGAGGCCGCCAAGAAGGTGCTGGCCGCCCGAGGTGTGCCGACTTCCGCCGAAGGGACGGAAGCACGGGAGAGCATGAAGAGCCGTCTCGACGTAGCTGAGGCCGCACGGGACCACATTGTCGAGGAGACTGTACGAGCAGCCCGGGTATTCCAAGGGGGCGGTAGCGAAGTCTATGGCGAGGGTTTGCGGGCGAGGATCGAGGCGGGGTCGAAGGCGTCTCTGGCGCGACTCTTCCCGCGATTCAGCGAGGGCGATCATCGGGCATGGGGAATCGCGGTCAAACGCATCCGCGACGGGACGGGCACACCCTTCAGCACGGTGGGCTGGAATGAGGCCGTGGCGGATCACCCCGTCGCGAAGGGAGTGCTGTCGACAATCGGTAAGGGTACCACCGGGAGCAAGGTGCACGCCGCGCTGATGGCCGCGCCCTACGGATGGCCCAAGGACGCGATCGACGCTGCAGTCCTCGGACTGTGTGCGGAGGGTCATCTGAAGGCGGAGAGGAGTGGGTCGCTGGTACAGGCGCGGGAGCTGACCCAGCAGACGCTCCGCACCGCGCACTTTCGACCAGAAAAGGTTCGACTGACGGCCAAGGAGAAGGTGACTATTCGTGGGATCTTTCAGCGAATGGATGTCCGTACCCGCAGCGGGGAGGAAGCCGCGAAGGCGCCGAAATTTCTGGCGAAATGCCATGAACTCTCGCGTGCGGCGGGTGGCGACCCACCGTTCCCGCGGGTTCCGGACGTGCGGTTTCTCGATGATCTATCCGGGCGGACTGGGAACGAGCAATTGGCGGCGATTCTCGAGAAGCGCGAGCAGATCGAACGGTCAGTGCACAGATGGAAGAAGCTCGACGAGAGAGCCCGCAGCCGTATCCGCACATGGGAGCTCGCCACCGCGCTGCGCGGGCATGCGGAGGAGGAGCTAGGCCAAATTGCCGCCGAGGTCGGCCAACAACTTGATGCAATACGCGATCAGCGCTCGCTACTTGACGAGACCGACCACGTGGGTCCCCGCGTCGCGGAACTGGGAAACGCTCTGCGCAAGGCACTGCGCGAGTCGCACGACCGACTTGGCACACGCCTGGAGGCCGCGACCAAGCGGCTAGAAGCCGATCCCACTTGGACGAAGCTGGATTCGACCCAGCGTGATGCCAT
Organism: Bryobacterales bacterium; assembly: GCA_965203925.1. Taxonomy (GTDB): domain Bacteria; phylum Acidobacteriota; class Terriglobia; order Bryobacterales; family UBA6623; genus VXMF01. The sequence continues at coordinate 3,988,717 of OZ241924.1, read as the reverse complement.
TCTCCGCGAGGTGGGTCTCACCCCGCCAAGCGACCTTCGAGTGGGCACGAACGAGCAGCTATCTGAGGAACTCTCCACCCGCACCTTAGCAGCGTGGCACTCCGAGATCGACGCCGTACAAGCACGCGAACGCAGGGCGCTGGCGGTAGCCGCCAAGCGGCTCCCGGGTGGCGATGGTGGCACCTTCACACATGTTCGCGTTTGGCGCGGCACGCTGCGTGATGAGGCGGCCGTGCGCGCGTGGATCGCCGAACACGAGAAAAGACTCGCGACAGCAGTTCGGAAGGGCCCGGTGATCGTGGAGTGACAAAGGAACGCCAGTTGGCCAAGCACCAAAAGCGGAATCAAAGGGCCATACGATTAAGCCCAGAACCGGGAGTCGGCCGCCTTGCTGGGGAACAAGTTAGGTATCGGAGCGAGGGGCGCACGCGGGAGCAAGTGTCATGACCATCCGCACTCTCCGCCTTGACGGATTCCTGTCGTTTGCGCCGGGATCCGACCCGTTGGAGATGCGGTCCCTGAACGTGCTGATCGGCCCGAATGCTTCAGGCAAGTCGAATCTGATCGAAGCACTAGGTCTCTTGGCAGCGACACCAAACGACTTGGCGGGGGCCGTCCGCAAGGGAGGCGGATCCCGAGAGTGGTTGTGGAAGGGCCGCCCTCCAACAGAGTCAGCGGAGATCGAGGCTGTCCTAGCGCGGAGGAATGGGCAAGACATTAGGTATCGTCTACGCCTAGGATCCGTGGCGACGCGGTTGGAACTCCTCGACGAAGCCATCGAGGAGACCGATCCGAGACGGGGCGACGTCGACGATGTCCATTTCTACTACCGCTTTCGACGCGGACATCCTGTCATCGAGGTCAATACCGTCAGCGGCGCAAGGACCCAGAGACATATTAGGCGGCAAGACCTGCTACCCGATCAGTCTGTGCTCGCGCAGCGGAAAGATCCCGACCAGTATCCAGAGGTTACCCAAATCGGCAAGACATTTTCCAACATCCAGATCTTCAGCGAGTGGACGTTCGGTCTTCATTCTCCTCCTCGGGACGCGTGGCAGACGGATTTGCCCGAAGACCGCCTGCTACCAGACAGCAGCAATCTGAGCTTGGTCCTAAGCCGAATCGAGCATTCCGGCGAGGCACGTGTCGGAGCCCTGCTGCATCGTTTCTTTCCAAGATTCGAGCGCTTGTCCATCCAGTTTGGGAGTGGTACGGCACAGCTATGTCTCTTCGAGCAGGGGTTCAGAGTGCCAATCCCTGCGACCCGCCTGTCGGATGGCACGCTACGGTTTGTTGCACTGCTAGCCGCACTGCTAGCGCCGTCGCCGCCTAAGCTGCTCTGCATCGAGGAACCCGAACTAGGACTCCACCCTGATGCCGTGTCGCTGCTGGCCGAAATGTTGGTCGAGGCATCACATCGTATGCAACTGGTGGTGACCACTCATTCCGAAGCCTTGGTTTCCGCGTTGACGGATCAGCCGTCCGCAATCGTCGCCTGCGAACGCCCCGGGACATCAACACTACTCCGACGCTTGGATCCGCACAGACTGGCCAGTTGGCTGAATGACTATTGCCTAGGGGACCTTTGGCGCATGGGAGAACTGGGGGCCAATCCGTGAGAGGCATCGCGATCTACGTGGAGGGTGGAGGTTCCGGTCGCACTGGGAGAGCCTCCCTAAGGCAGGGCATGGACCAATTCCTCGGGCCACTCAAGCTGGCGGCTCGACGACGCTCTTTCTTGTGGAAGCTGGTACCGTGCGGTTCGAGGCGAGAGGCATATCGCCGTTTCAGGGATGCGTCTGAGAATGCGGATCCCGACGAGACGGAAATCCTACTTGCTGATTCGGAAGCGCCAGTGACACTGCCGCCACGGGTTCAGCTGCGAGAGCAAGTTGGCGACCGATGGGACTTGGGCTTCGCCCGAGATGAGACGGTTCATCTCATGGTGCAGTTGATGGAGACTTGGATTGCCGCAGACCCGGTGGCACTGGTCGACTATTACGGTCGGGGATTCAAAGCCGCAAGGTTGCCCGAGCGGCTGGATCTCGAGAAGGAACGGAAGGAAAGCGTCGAGCGCGCGCTCAAGGAGGCCACTAGAGGCACGCGAAAGGGCGTCTATCACAATATCAGGCACGCCAGCGAATTGCTGAAGCGGCTCGACCAAGCGCGAGTCAAAGATCGGTGTCGCCACTGCAGGCGACTCTTCGAGGAACTTGACGGGATCATTCGAACGTCCTGATGGAGCTTCCGAAGTGCATGGTCTCACCAACATGACCCGCCCCCTCTCCGCAGACCTCCGCAACCGGCTCGGCGCCGTGATCCAAGAGGCCCGGCGAGTGGCCGAATCCGGAGTCGCCGACGTGCTTGCTGGGCTGGCCGTTGGCGACGCCAAGCCCTTCGACTCGATGTCGTCGGGTGAGAAGGCTCTGCGCAGCGCGCTCCGCGCCCGGGGGCGTCAAGCGGGTGACCTAAGAGATTCTTCCAGTAGAATCCAGCAAACCAGCCACCTCGCCCACGAGGCCGCGTACGAGCATTGGCACCGCATGCTCTTCACACGCTTCCTCGCCGAGAACGAACTGCTAATCGCATCCGAATACCGGGTGGCCGTCTCGCTGGAGGATTGCCGGGAGTTGGCTCGCGAAGAGGGACGCGATCTCTGGGACCTAGCTGGCGAGTGGGCGCAGGCGATGCTGCCGGGAATCTTCTCGGCCGACGACCCGGTACTCGATCTCGCACTTCCGCCCGAGACCGGCCAGAAGCTGGAGGGACTCCTCGAATCTCTCCCCCGCCAGGTCTTCACGGCACCAGACTCGGTTGGCTGGACGTACCAATACTGGCGCTCCGACGAGAAGGACCGCGTCAACGCGAGCACCAGGAAGATCGGCGCAGACGAACTGCCCGCCGTCACACAGCTCTTCACTGAGCGCTACATGGTGCTCTTTCTGTTGCACAACACCGTGGGAGCATGGCGGGCGGGCAAGGTGCTCGCCGACGAGCCCGAGATCACAGGCGCGAACCTCGACGAGCCCGAGCTGCGCAAGCGAATGCGACTCGGAAGTAGCGGCGGGTACGACTTCGACTACCTACGCTTCATTCGGGCGAATGGGGAAACGGACGAAGACGTCGAGCGAACCGGTCCTTGGCGTCCCGCTGCAGGATCATTCGCGGATTGGCCCAGGGCGGCGCGTGACCTTCGGATCCTCGATCCCTGTTGTGGGAGCGGTCATTTCCTGGTCGAAGCGTTCGAGCTTCTCGTGTACCTTCGCATGGAGGAAGAGGATCTCGCCGTATCCGATGCCGTACGGGCCGTGCTCCACGACAACATCTTTGGCCTTGAGATCGACCCTCGATGCACTCAGATCGCCGCCTTCAATCTGGCGCTAGCCGCATGGCGGATGGCAGGCGGTTGGATCGATCTGCCAATTCCTAGGGTCGCTTGCTGCGGTATCGCTCCCGACGGCAGCAAGAGTGGGTGGGTGCGACTCGCAGAGGCACTGGAGGGGCTTACCGGGGCTGCCGACGATCCCGGCCCCTTGAGTACCCGTGCTTCGCGCGGGCGCGGCACGCTCCCAGCGGGGATGGACTGGTTATGCGGCCTCTTCGGCCAAGCGCGCGAGTTGGGGTCGCTAATCGCCCCCGAGGTCGTCGGCGGCGATCTCTTCCGCCCTGACTACGATGACCTCAAGAAGCGGCTCGACACCGCGGTCGGGCACGAACGGAGGGCGGTAGGCCGTAACGAACGGGCCGTAGCGGCGGCTGGGATGGCGCGGGCCGCTGAGATTCTGACGGGGCGCTACACGCTGGTCGTCACCAACGTGCCGTTTCTTGCGCGGGGGAAGCAGGGCAAACGGCTCCGCACCTTCGCCGAAACGCACCACGGCGACGCGAAGGGCGACATCGCAACGGTCTTCGTCTCGCGGATATTCCGGTGGCTGGACGAACACGGCACGCAGGCGCTTGTGACGCCCCAGAACTGGCTCTTCCTAAAGACCTACCGGAAGTTGCGCGAGCGGCTGCTGAAGGAGCGGACGTGGAATGCATTGGCGCGGTTGGGGCCGGGCGCATTCGAGACGATCAGCGGCGAGGTCGTCAATGTGGCGCTGGTCGTGCTGTCGGCGGGCAAGCCGGAGCCGGATTGGGAGATGGCAGGGCTGGACGTGTCCGCTCCACGTGGACAGCGGCCGATCAAGGCAGCCGCGAAGGCTCGGCTGCTGCGGGGTGCCGCGAGAGTGGTCGAGTCGAAACAGGCCGCGCAGTTGGATAATCCGGACTCCGTCGTACTGAGAAAGCCGGTGGGCGTCAGGCCGTTGCTGCGGCAGCTGGCCCACGGACACCAAGGTATTGCAACGGCCGACTATCCCGCTTTTGGCAGGCTATTCTGGGAAGCTCCGCCGGACGGTGAAACATGGATTCTTCAGCAAAGCACAGTCAAGGAAACGACTGACTACGGAGGGCGGGAACATGTCTTGCATTGGAACGGAGTCGCGGAAGTTGCGGAGCGGGAAGTCCCAACTGGCGGCCGCAAAGCGGTACGTGTACAGGGGGGGGGGGGTATGGAGCCGTGAAGGCATAGCGGTCTCCCAAATCGGCACACTACCCGTCACGCGCTACACGGGTGAGAAGTTCGACAACAACACTGCAGCCCTCGGCCCCCTTCCACCTGAGCACCTCCCCGCCGTCTGGGCCTTCTGCTCATCGCCTGAGTACGCCGCCGCCGTACGCGAATTCGATCAGAGCCTGAAGGTCACCAATGCAGCCCTCGTCAAAGTCCCATTTGACCGTGACCACTGGTCCAAGGTTGCCGCCGAACGGTATCCCAACGGCCTGCCGGAACCCTACTCCGACGACCCAACCCAGTGGATCTTCCACGGCGACCCGTGCCGGAGCGTCATCTGGAATGAGGATGCCAAGCTAACCACGCACGGGCCGACCCGCTTCGATCACACCGTCCTCCAGGTCACTGTAGCCCGCCTCCTCGGCTATCGCTGGCCCGCCGAACTCAAACCCAGTATGCGCCTGGCCCCGCAACAGCGCGCTCTCGTCGAACGCTGCGCTACCTACAACGACCTCGCAGATGCCGACGGCATCGTGTGTCTCTCCCCTGCCCGCAACGAAGTCAGCGCCGCCGACCGACTGCGCGAGCTTCTCGTTCGCGCCTACGGCAACGAGTGGTCAGTTGCGACGGAGCGACGACTGCTCGCAGCCTCCAACCCGAAGGGCAGGCCCCCCAAATCGCTCGAACTCTGGCTCCGCGACAGTTTCTTCGACGAGCACTGCAAGCTCTTCCACAACCGCCCCTTCGTCTGGCACATTTGGGACGGTCGCAAGGACGGCTTCCACGCGCTGGTCAACTATCACCGGCTCGCGGGTCCGGGCGGCGAGGGCAGGCGCACCCTCGAATCCCTCGCGTACGCCTACCTGAACGACTGGATCGACCGGCAGCGGCTCGGCCAGAGCGAAGACGTACCCGGAGCCGACGCCCGTCTCGCGCACGCGCTCGACCTTCAGCGCCAGCTTGAACGAATCCTCGAAGGCGAACCCCCCTGCGATCTCTTCGTCCGCTGGAAACCGCTCCATGCCCAAGCCATCGGCTGGGAGCCGGACCTCGACGACGGCGTGCGACTCAATATCCGCCCGTTCATGCGCGCCAAACTGCGCACAGGCGGACGCGCCGGAGCCGGGATTCTACGCTGGAAACCCAACATCAAGTGGGGCAAGGACAGAGGGAAGGAACCGCAGGAGCCGCGACCGCGCGACACGTTTCCATGGTTCTGGGGATTCCCGGGCACAGGCAGCGCGGAGGCGCGGACAGACTTTATGGCCTCAGAAGAGGCAGTGTTCGACGGAAATCGCTGGAATGATCTGCACTACACGCGGTCGGCGAAGCTAGGGGCACGGAAGAAGGCGAGCGCGGCGTGACGGGATCTGGGGTTGGCGCCAGACTCGATTCGCAATGCCGGATTGCGAGTGAACACTCCCCAATCGGACGAGCCGAGCAGCGCCTCACAGAGAGTCGTCGGTTAAGAACCCGCAGCGCTCTGTCCCTAGCACCACTTCGAACGAGGGCTCTCGACCCGTCGTCGCACATTCTCGCCCGATCGTTCCCACGTGAGCTCGTTCAGAAGCGGGGAGCGTGACGCTCATGCCCAGATCCCGCCGCGATATCGAGCAACTTCTGGGTGAGCTCAACCGCGGGCCTGCGGACGCGCTTGAGGATCAGGGACTCGATTTCAAGGAATGGGACACCCGCAGCGATCACCAGTCTGTTCGTCTGGCGGTTGCTTCGGCGCTGTGCATGGCCAACGGTGGAGGTGGGACGGTCGTCTTCGGCGTCCGGGACAGCGTGGTCGGACGCGACCGGGCCGTCGTGGGAGTTCCGCACCACGTTTCTGTGAACCGCTTGAAGCTTGGTGTCTACGACGGCACCGATCCGCGCCTCACGCCGGTCTTTGAGGAAGTCAATGTTCCTGAGGGAACCGGGCGGCTGATTCTGATGCACGTTTACCCCGGAATGCCGCCGTACACGGACACAGCAGGACGCGGAACCGTACGTATCGGCAAAGACTGCAAACCGCTTACGGGAACCGTCCGGCGCAGGCTGCTCGATCAGTTCGGCGACAACGACTTCACAGGCACGACGGTCGATGTCCCCCTGTCGCGGATCGTCTCATCCGTGGCCATGGAATCGCTGCGGGCCACCGCGCGGCGTGAGCGCGCCCCTTCAGACTTGATCCGCCTCCGGGACTCGGATCTGCTTGAAGCGATTGGTGTGATTCGTGAGAGGCGCCCCACCCGAGCCGCCGTGCTCTTGGCCGGTTCACCTCAAGCCATCCGCCGGCACTTGCCGACGTTTGTCTGGACACACCTCCGCATGGCCACGCCGACCGACTACTCTGGCCGAGAAGACGGACAAGAGGCGATCACGGTATCGTTGGACCGCATCGTCGACCGAATCATGGTGGACAACCCGATTCAGACCGTTCGTCAAGGGCTCCACCATTTTGAGTACCGCACTTATCCGGAGGTCGCGATCCGCGAAGCGCTCCTGAACGCACTCTGTCACGGCGACTTTCGGAGGGGTGGCCCCCGACTGGTCAAGCAGTATTCGGACCGGATCGAAATCAGCAGCCCTGGGGGGTTCGTAGGCGGGATAACGCCAGAGAATATCCTCCACCATGAGCCTGCCACCCGGAATCCTTGCCTCGTTGACGCCTTGACTCGACTGCGTTTGGTCAACCGGGGCAACCTTGGGATGGAGCGCATCTTCTCGTCCCTCCTGATGGAAGGCAAGCCGCCGCCCCTGATCGTGGACGGCGGGGAGTCGGTAAGAGTGACGTTTCGGGCTGCGGATGTGTCCGTGCCAATACGAATGTTCGTCGCGAACGAGGCGGACAATGGGGTGATACTCGCGGCTGATCATCTCCTTGTCCTAACTCACCTCCTGCGCAAGGCGGAGATCGATGCCGCGCTAGCGGCCCAGCTCTGCCACCGTCATGAGTCGGACGCACGTTGGCTGCTTGCGTCGATGGAGACTGATCTGGGCTACCTCAAGCGAGGAGGCCCGCAGTCCAAGCGCTATTGGATCCTGAACCCGGAAACGCGTGCGAGGCTCTCGGGAGTGGGGACTGGAAGCGCCGTCGGCCAGGTCGTCCGGGAATCCGCGAAGTCGCGGATCCTAGATGTCCTTCGGACACGGGCGAATCGCGGGGAGCCACCCTTGGCCAATGCGGACGTGCGCGAGATCACCCTGTTGGACCGGCAGCAGGTCAATCGCCTGATTCATGAGTTGGCCCAAGATGGCCACCTGCGGATCGAGGGCCACGGGAGAGGGGCGAGATACGCGTACGTTGGACCGCTGGAGGCCCCAGAGGTGGAACAATAAATGTATCGGAACTGCCGTTCTTCTGACATTTCGCTGCCTGAAATGTATCAAGAAATGTCAATGAGACATTTCTTGATACATTTTCGCTGCGACTATCGCATGGGATGATGACGCCCCTCGATCTCCTTGCTAACGCCATCCGCGCCAAGTCCCGCACGCCCGGGGGGCTGGCGGCACCCGCTGCCATTCTCTGGACGGACCATCGTCGCGAGTGGGATCGCTTGATCCCCGTTGCCCGTTCCCAACTCCCCGAGCTCCTGATGCTAGGCGATTACAATCCCGATGAACGCACCGGCCCTGCCATTTGGCTTCGCTGCGTGGTGGACCGTGCGATCGACCTCCCGGACGTTCCGGACGACCGGCCTCCCATCATCTATCTTCCGGGCGTTGATCGCGATCAGCTTCGAGCTGGCGAGGAGTGTCCAGAAGAACTGCGCCCCCTTGTCGAGCTCGTGCACCGGGGCGTTGCCTGGCATCATCCCAACGGCCGTGACTGGAGCGTGCGCGCGTTCCTTAAGCAGCGCCCCGACGGGGGCACCACCGGGCCCGGCCTTGAGATCGAGAAGGATTCGGCCACCCGTGAGGCGCTTCGGCGAATGATCGGAGAGGTTGCCCAAGCGCCGCTGGACGAACTTCGGCACCGGCGTCTCGATGCTAGCGACGTCAATCGGCTTGCAGGGGTGGATGTTGTGCGGGACATGCTGCGTTGGCTGAACGACCCCAAAGCGACCCGAAAGCAGATGGACGGCCAGCGGTGGGTCGGCTTCTGCGACGAGGCACAGCGTCAGCTCGGTTTCGACCCAAGGACTCCGAACATGGACGTGGAAGCCGGGAGAAGGCTGGCGAAGGGGCGCGGACGCTGGAGCGATGTGTGGGTGCGTTTCAGCGATGCTCCCGGGCAGTTCCCGGGCGTTGCTGAGGTACTCGGACGAAGCCGACCTGGTGGAGTACTCCCATTCGAGGGTCGCGACCGTTGGCCCGATCTAAATGACGCCGACGAAGCGACGCTGCGGACCGCCCTTGTCGAGTTGCCCGACCTCGCGCCTATCGAAGCTTGCCGGAGAGTGCGAGAGCTTGAGCTGGAGCACGGGCCAAGGCGTGACTGGGTGTGGGCGCGGATGGACCGCTCCCGCTTTGCGATGGTGCTCTGTCCCTTGGCCCGTCTGGCCGAGGCAACCGAGGACAGCATGGGCGGGCAAGCGCCCGACGATATCGCACACGTCTACTCCACGCGCGGCTGGAAGGCCGACCGGGCCGCCCGAGAGGCACTCGCACTAGCCCCACCGGAGAGCGAAGGGATCATCAACTCAGCCGTGCGCCATCTGCAGGAAAACTGGCTGCGTGAGTCGGCCGAGGCCTTCCAGAGGGCTGTCCGCGCCCACTCGCACTGGTCGCAGGACGCAGGGACCACCGCTGTAGCGGATTCCTCTACGCGTCCCGAGGGGTCTTCCCCGCGCCTACGTACCGTCCCGGCCAACGCCCCCGTCAACGCCGTGGAGAACGAGTGTCTCTTCTTTGTTGACGGCCTCCGCTACGAATTGGGCCGCTGTCTCGCGAGCCGCCTCCAAGAAGGCGGCCTGAGAGCTAATGTCCTTGCTCGCTGGGCCGCGACTCCGACGGTGACCGCGACCGCCAAACCCGCCGTCACGCCGGTCGCGGGCGATATCGCAGGTGATCGCCTTGGCGCAGACTTCCAACCAGTCCTGCGTGGCCCCTCCCGCTCTGCTACGGCCGATGTCTTGCGTGACTCCATGAAGGCGCAGGGCTACGAAATCGTATCCGAAGGCAGCCTCGCAGTCGGTCCGGAGCCCGGTGCGCGCGGTTGGCTCGAGGCCGACGAGATCGACCGTCAGGGCCATCACCACGGTCGCCGCCGCAGCCAACGCAGCGCCAGTGAGTTCGCACAGTCGGTCGACCGCGAGCTGAATCAAGTGGCAATCCGCGTGAGGCAACTGCTCGCGACAGGCTGGCAGTCCGTGCGCATCGTCACGGATCACGGGTGGCTGCTCCTCCCGGGCGGCTTGCCGATGGTACCTCTTCCGAGGCACTTGACCGCATCCAAATGGGCGCGGTGTGCGGTGCTCGCCGCCGGAGCCAGGCCCAAGGCAACGCTCTGGCCTTGGCACTGGAACAAGAACGAGGAATTCGCCTCGCCGAACGGCATCGCTTGCTTCAGCCAGCGGCCCGAGTATGCCCACGGCGGCCTAAGCGTGCAGGAGTGCCTGATTCCAGATATCCGAGTGCGTGCAGGGACCGGGGTCGCTCAGGCTATAGGATACGGTGGCTCCGCGCGCACGACCGTCCGGTCGGTCTCGTGGAGACGCATGCGGTGTGATATCCAAGTGGAGGGCTCTACGGGTGACGCTACCGCGGATCTCCGCTTGGGGAGCCACTCAGGACAATCCGTCGCTAGATCCCCCAAGGCCATCGATGCAGACGGCTGCGCTAGCCTCATCCTTGCCGATGATGTCCACGAGGCAGACGAATTGGTGATTGTCGTCACGGCACGCGACGGTCGTGTTCTCGCCCAGCGAGACACTAGTAAGGGACAGCGCACATGATCCATGCAACCCGCTGCTTCGTATTAGTAAACCGCCCTCCCTGGTGCTTCTGAGCCATGGCCGCACCGCCGTCCGCCACCGACTTCCGGCTCGACGACCTCGACCGCGCCGCCAACCAAGCCTTCCCCGGCTATCTGGTTCGCAAAGACTTGGTTAGGCAGTATGCGCGGCAGTACCCAGTACCAACCTACGTCGTCGAGTTCCTGCTGGGCCGCTACTGCGCGAGTGTCGAGCCAGAAGAGATCGCCGAAGGGCTTGACATCGTGAAGGATCAGCTTAAAGACCGCACGGTCCGCCCCGCCGAGCGCGAGGTCTTCAAGTCGCGAGCCCGCGAACGCGGTTCCGTGCGGCTGATCGACATCTTGCGCGCTCGCCTAGACGCGAAGAATGACTGCTATCTCGCCGAACTGCCGAGTCTCGGACTGCGAGATGTCCGTATCGGCACGCAGTTCGTGGTCGACAACGAGCGCATCCTCGCTGACGGCTTCTACGCGGAGGTCACGCTGGAGTACGATCCAGTGATCGCACAGGAGAATCAGGGGCGTCCGTTCAGCATCGCCGCGATGCGCCCCATACAGATGTCCAGCCCGTCTGTGCTGGACTCGCTCGCGAAAGGTCGGCGGGGCTTTAGCACCGAGGACTGGAAGCGTCTTCTCCTCCGCTCGACCGGGCTCGAACCGAGCGCCCTTGGGGAACGAGCGAGCCAAGTCGCCATCCTTCGCCTCATTCCCTTCGTGGAACGCAACTACAACCTAGTCGAACTCGGACCCCGCGGCACGGGAAAGAGTCACGTCTACCAGCAGCTGTCGCCGTTCTCGCACCTGCTCTCGGGCGGCAAGGCGACGGTGGCGAAGATGTTCGTGAACATGGCGAACGGGCAACGTGGCCTGGTCTGCCAGTACGACGTTGTGTGCTTCGACGAGGTGGCCGGGATCGCCTTTGACCAAAAGGACGGCGTCAACATCATGAAGGGCTACATGGCTTCGGGCGAGTTCAGCCGGGGCAAGGAGAGCATTCGGGCCGAAGGGTCGCTCGTTTTTGTGGGCAACTTCGACGTCTCGGTCGAACAGCAGCAGCGCATCGGACACCTGCTGAGTCCGCTGCCCCCACAGATGCGCAGTGACACCGCATTCCACGACCGCATCCACGCCTACGCTCCCGGCTGGGACTTCCCTAAGCTCAATCCAGCCGAACACCTAACCGACCACTTCGGGCTCGTCAACGACTTCCTAAGTGCATGCTGGACAAAACTGCGCGACACCCCTCGCCTCTCGATCCTGCAAAACCGCGTGTTCTGGGGCGGAGCACTGTCCGGGCGGGACATCGAGGCGGTAAACAAGACAGTCTCCGGCCTTCTAAAGCTCCTCTTCCCCGATCCGGACATGGAGGTGGCGGACGACGACCTGGAATGGATGGTGCGCGTGGCTCTGGAATCTCGCCGACGTGTGAAGGAGCAACAGAAGCGTTGCCTCATGGCCGAATTCCGCAGTACGCATTTCTCATACACGCTCGGGGTGGAGGGGACCGAGTGCTTCGTGGCTACTCCCGAGCTGCGTAGCGACGAGGCGATCGATCCCGATCCGCTGCCGCCGGGACAGCTATGGGCCATCGGGCCGGGATTGGAGGGGAGCAGCACGGGGCTCTACCGCATTGAGGCAGTCTTGGGTAAAGGGGCCGGCGGCGCGAAGATCCTGAACCATCCGGTTCCACCTGCATTGCGTGAGAGTGTCAAGGTGGCCGAGCAGAATCTCTACGCCGCTGGAAGCAAGTTAGTGGGAGACCGCGATCCGCGCTGCCACCAGTACACAATCCAGATGCAGCCTCGGGACAACGAACGGTCGGGCACGGGACTTGGGCTGCCGATCTTGGCGGCGCTGGTGGGCGGTCTGCTGGAACGGAGAACGCGTGGCGCTACGATAATCGCCGGTTCGCTCAACCTAGGAGGCTCGCTCGAACGGCTGCCGGATCCGGTCGCCATCGCCGAGTTGGCCGTTGACAAGCAAGCAAAGGTGCTGCTCATGCCGGTGAGCGCTCGGCGGGAACTGATGAACCTCCCGGACGACCTCTGGACGAAGGTCAACATCGAGTTCTATCTTGACGCCGAGGACGGGGTGTTCAAGCTCTTGGAATAGAGATGCCGGAGGCGCTCGGTTCGACCGTCTGGTGTTCAGCCTGAACTCCCGCCACTCGATAAAGGGATCCCCGCGATAGCGGCTCGCTGGAACCTGTTCCTCTCCAACGACAAGAATGACGGTCTGTTCCCGCAGGCAACCGAGACGTCTCGCGAGGCAGTGGACATTCTGATCGAGCTCCCTGTTGGCATGGCACCCACGAGCGGTCGACGCGCTTGGGGTAGCCCGGGCCACCCAGTCCTATCCACTTGTCCGGACTCGTTACCCGTTCTCGACTGGGTCCGTGATCTGGTGGCCGCGAGACCGCCTTGGCAGGCCGATGTCTCTCGCTCGCTGAGTCTCGCAGGCACCGGCGCGTTGCCCGACCCCGAACAGGCCGGGGCCTTGTCCGCGCCGGCTACCTCTCAGTGTTGAGCTCTAGAAGACCCGCACAACGCCACCCTCAGCCCGGTAGCGCTCGTACTGGTACAAGGTCAGGTTAGAGTCCCGCTTCTCACGAATCAGTGAAATCGAAGGTGAGAAGCCCCCAAATCGGATCTTGCGGTTGAACAGGGCAAGCCTCGAGAACCACAGCTTGGTCTCCGGCGGATTGGGGCTGAAAAGGAAGTTGGGCTGTTCGAAGTCCGTAAAGAACAATTGTTGGGCCAGCGTCATTGAGAAGCCAAGCGGCAGATCGTACGTGCCCATCACGCCGACCCACTTAGATCGGTGCCGAGTGGCCAGGCGGTCCGTGTTCTCGTGGCCTGCGCCGCCCATGAACCTAACGTTCAACGATGGCAGCACAGAATACGACGCGAACGACTGGCCATTCCAGCTATTCCCCGGTTTGCCTATCGGTCCTTCCACGCTTGTTGCGGTCTGGCGGGATCCCTCAAGGCTTCCCCCGACCCAGAGCTTGCGCGTCACGAGCCGGACACCCTCAAGCCGCAGGCCGTACTGCCTGCTGTACGGCCTGCCATTCACAGCCCGACTGTCAGCTTGGAACAGAATGCTCCACTGGCCCTTGCTGGTAATGAATCGCGGGCCTACATACGTGCTGTAGTTGTGATCGTCCCAATCGCCTCCGGAATACTCTCGACGGAACAAGATCCCGCCCACCCGCAACCGAACGGCAGAGGCCGGGATCCACTTGAACTTGGGGAGCGGCCTCTGGATCTCCCCGCCTAGCGAGGCGACCACTCCGATGCCGCTCGTGGCGCGGGCCTCATCGGTGAGCTGGAATGGCAAGCCGAAAATGTTGACCGTCTGGGCCGAGGTGGACGTGTTGACATTCGAGTCCGGGGCGAGCGCTAGGGTCAGGCTGCCGTTGGCGCGCTTGCGCGCCCGGCAGACTTGGATGTACCTCCTCACGTTGAGCGCCACCTGAGGGGGTACGTTCGTGCCAAGCACCCGCAAGAAATGCTGCTCGGCTGCCCAGCAATCGTCGCCGAGGATGTGCTTGATGAGGTTTGACGGTGGCGAGAGGCACCTGCCGCGGGAAAACAGTGCGCGTCCCAGTTCCAGCCGCACCCGCAGCAACGAGGGATCCTTCACCAGCATCCCTCGGAAGGCGCGAACAGCAGTGTTGTAGAGCTCGCGCGGCCCTCGTCCCTGAGTTTGCGATCCGCTGGCCGCCGCCGCGTCCGCCGCTGCTAGGGCGGCCAGACCCAACGCGAACGTGGCCTGGTTCGAGTCCGGCCGCGCCTCCGCGATCGGTCGGATTCCTTCATACGCTTCCCCGACCCGCCCCATGTTGAGGAGCCTGTCCGAAGCCGCGACGGCGGCGGCCACCTGCTCATCGGTGGGAGCGTTTGGGTCGGCTGCCGAAATCGGCCCAGCAGCCAAGCCCAGTAGGGCCGCCGACAGCGCCCAGAGCGCGACCGCTCGCGGTGTTCCAAGTCGTCCCGGAGGCGCGCCGACACCGGCCTCCGGGCCCGGGCAGGGCCCGGCATCTGATCGAAAAATCAAGGTCCTTCTCCTCACGCCCCAACTCGAGCATGCCCGAAATCGTCAATCGGCATACATCCTGTAGGGCCTTTCCTCGCTGACAACTACAAGTATCGCCCGAAATGCGCGTGGAACGCGCACTCCACGACAACCCACAGCACGGGACTGCGCCCAGCTTGGCTGGTTGACACCGCCAGCCGAGACCGGCGGCGCCCCAGCCAGCTTGCTGACATGTGCTGGCTGGGGACAGGCGAATCACTACTTGTTTCGACGTGAAAGGCTGCACAACCGTCACGTGACAACACGAACACAGCTGCACGAAGATGCTGGATGACAAGCCTCAAGAGCGTGCCCAGCATGAAGCTTCACCGCGACATCGGCGTCAGCCAGCCGACCGCCTGGTTCATGCTGCACCGCACCCGCGAAGGCTGGAAGCGCTCGGACGAGAGCAAGCAGTTCTCCGGTCCGGTGGAAATCGACGAGACCTACATGGGCGGCAGGCGCCGGAACATGAGCAACGTGAGGCGCAATCTGCAAGCCATCGCCGTCGACGTGCAGGGCTACCACGACGACCTCTGTCGGCGGTTCCAACCAGCGCCCTCCCGCGCGCGGGGCGGCTTCCAGCCCGAGCGCATCGTGCTCCGTTATCTGGACCGCTACGGCGACGGACTCACCGGCCATCCTGTGGCCCTCGACGAGGCGGGCCGGGCGCTACAGGTTGTGGAGCGCATAAACTACGTCATCGAGCAGTTTTTCGGCATTGCCAAGCAGGGCCTGCAGCGCCGTGTGGGCCGCGCCCATCTGGGGCGCGATCTGGATGACCGACCGGCCGAGGTCGCCCTGACCGCCAACCTGCGGCATGCGGACTACGTGCGCATCCTGTGAGGCACGCTGGACCAGTTGCCGCAGGCCTTCGCTCAAATGGACGCCAGCCATGCGCCGCACCGTCGCGCTTGGAGCGCAAAAAGCGGAACGTGGAACTGCGCCGGCGGAACCGGGCGTGGGCCAGAGAAGCTTGACGGTGACCGCCCCGAAAACCTGCAGAACCACCCCAAGAACTCAGGTGGCCAACTGAATGGTGACGCGGTCGCGGACTGCGCTGAATCACATTGCAAGGAAACGACTTATCGCTGGCTTCCCGAACTTTGTTGGGACACTAGTGAGGAGGTTAGATTGAATCACGCCAGTCGGACCGCTTCGCCCGGCCTCACGATGGAGACGGGCTAGCCCCCTCCAACTTCCGGAATCCCGGGAATGCGCTCGTCAGAGCACTCTTGGAGCCGAGACCAGACGCATGATCTCGGCACCGAGCTGCATGTCTGGGATGTGTCCGAATATCTGTCGCTGGAGGCGTCCAGCGCGATCAATCAGCAGCACGGTCGGTGTGCCTTGCATTCCGTACGCCCGCATTGTCTGCGGCATCGGTCCGCCGTTCGGGTCGGGCGCATCGACGCCGACCGGAAACCTGATCTGATACTCATGAAGGAAGGCACGAAGGGCTGTCACGGTCATCGCCTCGTGATGCTCGAAGACCGTGTGCAATCCGACCACCTCGACGTCTGACGCCTGGAAAAGGCTGCGCACGACACGCATCTGCGGAAGGGCTTTCGCAACGCAGCCTGGGCAGAGCATCTGGAAGGCGCAAGCCACTACGACTCTGCCGCGTTGAGCTTGAAGATCAATCGGCCCTGCCGTGTTCAGCCACTTCTTGATACGCCACGCGGGTGCCACTTCCGCTGCGCTCATAGAACGGCCTCAATCGCGCAAACTGCTGAATACATAGTCGCTCTGCTTCTGTGCCGTGTGGCATGCGTAACAGGCTGTTGCCGCGTTCGCTCCAACCACCCGGTTGGTCCGGCTGTCTCCGCCGAACCCCTCGAACCCCCAGCCGCCGGTTTCCGCATAGGCTTCGGAGTCCTTGTGCATCACGCCAACAACCTTGCGGGAACCTTCGGTCACGGCATTGCCTGCGCGCTGAGCTTCCAAGAGGTCGAACACGATCACGGCGCCTTCCGGGAATCGCCCGGAGCGGTAGCCTTCGAGTGCCAGCTGGTTTGCGTAGAGATGGTGAATGCCTCCGAAGGATTCGAAGAGCGGGTGCCCCTCCTCGATGACCATGCTCTTGACATGCTTCCAGTCTCGATAGCCGTCTGGATACGGGACCTCGGGGCCCGCTGCCAGTGCAAGGGTGACGGTCGCCGCGCAGAGCGCGGCCGTGAGTTGCGATTTCACAGAGTTCTCCTTTTCATTTCAAATGTGCGGTCTTTGCGCCTGCATCGATGCCGGCTTGTAGTCCGCTGTTGATCAGGGTCGCAAGAGACTGCTCCGTCCCTAGAACGCGACTTGCGGTTTCGGCTATTGGGCGCACGCAGTCCACTTGGTCGCGGAGGCGCCCCGAGGCGGTGGCCAGCTCCGTCGCAGCGGAGACCGGGCAGGTCGCCTTGCGGAACTTGTGGTTGACTCCCATGTCGGTGTGTCTTTCCATCATGAAACCGTTACGCAGAGTGGGCTACGGGGCGGTTGAGTTTTCGCGGTTCCGGGAGTTCGTGTTCCGGACAGTCGACCCGCAAGTGCCTTTGGGCCATCGGGGCACCGATGAGCGTACAGAAGTGGGGCGAAGTCGTTTGTGCTGCGACGTTCTGGCGGAAGTAGCGACATGTCACGCACATTCGTTGCGGCACGATCAGCCCGCTTGCCTGCAATTGCCGGATCATCTTGATTGCAAATCCGAGCAACGTTGCCTGCTCCGATTGGGAGAGGCCGGCCACGACCGTCCTGAAGCTCGCCGGCCAACTCTGGGCGGCCTGATTCCCTTCAGGCGTAGCTCTTAGTGCGATCGCACGCCCGTCTTGCGCGTCGACGTGCTTTTGCACCAAAGCCTTGCGTTCCAGTGCAGCCGTTGCTTCACTGGCCGTGGCCTTGCGAATGCCAACGTGGGCCGCTGCGGCGGTCAGGCGCACTCCTCCGGTGCGGCTCGCGATGAAGCGCAGCAAATCGGCCTGCGTTGGAGAAATTCCGGCAGCCACACTGGCCTGCCAATCCAATCGACGCGCGACCGAAGCCAGTCGGGACAGTCCCTCCGAGAGTCTGCAATCCAATGGTTCGGACAGCTCGTCGAAGTCCATAGTTAGGAATCCTAACTAATATTGGTTCCGAGTGTCAAGCCATGTAACCTCCCGGACGGGCGGTTCGAAGGTCAGCGGAGGAGAATGGAGCGCCATAAGGATGGATGGGCTTGAGCAGGATGCGTTTGACGGGCAGGGCGACGCGGTGGCGGACATCGAGCTTGCCGCGGCCCCGGGAATTGGTCGACATGGACCAAATTGGCGGCCCGAAAGCTGGCGCCGCGGAAACGAGCCGCATCACAGGATGTCTCCAAAAGCGCGGGCCGCCGCCGGTAGCGGTCGTGCCAGTCCTCGGCCAGACGCCGGGCCGCCAGAGCGAGCAGGCGGGAGGCCTGACAGGGGAGGCGAATATGCCCTTCGCCCACGGAAGGCTCCCCGTCCCGGCGAGTGCGGCGCGGTCGCCCGCGCTCATCCGAGGAGCGCACGTCTGCCCGGCCCCTGCCCGGCGGTCGCGACGAAGCCACCGGCAGGGCCGCCCGGCCGTTCCCGACCCGACGGCTCCTCTCCTGTAACGCGACCCGCCGGGCCGCGTCTCCCTTCGCTTCCGCATACAGCGCCATCCGGAGTCCCCGAGCACGAAATGGAGGTCCTAGGCGATCGCCACTCTCCACGGCCCTTGCTTCCTTCCTACGCTCTTCCCGAACCAAGGCCCATTCGCTCCGCCGGAGTTACCCGGTCTCTTCGCTACTTCGGGCCCATCCGCTACCCGGCCGACTCCAGCTGGCCCTCACGGGTTCCTGATTGGCGCGTGCGCGCCACCGAATGGGCTTCCCGTGTTGCTCCTTCATACCTCTTCCCTGCTTGCCAGCGCCATTACCCCGGCGGAAACGGATCGGTGCCTGTGTCGCTCACTTCCCGGACCGCCGTCGGTCTTCCCCGTCATAGTGGCGGGTCGGCTTGTGCATTGCGCGTTTCGCGGCCTGCTCAGCGTTTACTCGCGTTCTGGCCCGCAGGGTCGCTGAGCCGCCCGAGGCGGCTGTTTGTCACCAGAGTGCTTCAGCCCATGTCGGTACCACCATGACCCGCCCTGGCTGCTATCAACCGGAGCGAGAGTTCTTGCGTGGGGTTCGCACCACTAGAAGAAAGCGCCTTCCGACGGCGCACGTAGAGTCGAGGAGAGGCGCGTTGACCTTAGCCAAGAAGCAGTAGCTGTTTTGGGGTTGTGCCTACGGCTTTCGCCATCTGTAGGTGCCTCACTGACCTTCCCGCCTAGCCACGTCTCCTCTCCCCGCTCATCGAACCGGACGTGCGGATTTCCCGCATCCGGCTCTCGGTCGAGATCATGCCCTCGCCCACGGGTAGTTCGCCGTCCGCGGTGCAAGGCGCGTGAGACCATGGTCGTTCCACAGCCGCTTGCTCGAGAACCGCACGTATTTCCCGGCCTTCACCTTGTGCTTCCGGCAGAACCACTGGCGGAGCCGCTTGGTCGCGTGCGAGTCGATGGCATGGTAGGCCGGGTTCACCCGCCCCAGCTGGAAGTAGTTCGCCCATCCGAGCATGGCCCGGTTCAGCCTCCCCACCACCACTTCGGGGTCCAGCGACCCGTACCGCGCTTCCGTCAATTCGCTGACCTTGCGGACGATGCTGCGGACGCTGTCCCGGCTCGGTCGCGTGCCAATGTAGGCGCGTCCCGTGCGCGGGCTGTAATTGCGTCCGATCCGGTACCCGAGGAACTCCATCGGTTCCTCCGGCACCCGCAGGCAGCGCGTCTTCGTCGCGTTGATCGGTAGCCGCAGCCGCGCCATGATCCGCTCGACAGCAGCCCTCATGGCTTCCGCCGGGGCTTTGCCGCAGACCACGAAGTCATCCGCGAAATTCACGATCTCCGCTCCGAACGACCGGGCATAGCCCAGCCGTTTCCACCCCAGGATGAAGCGCCGCATGTAGACGTTGCTGAGCAACGGTGAGATCGGTGCGCCCTGAGGCGTCCCCTTCCTCTCCCGTCGCGCCCGGTTCGTGCGACGCTTGCCGCCTTTACCGTCGTCCTCTTCCACGGCCATCTCCAGCCACAGCTTGATCCACCCCAGCGTCCGCCCGTCGCTCACGCGTCGCGCGACCGACTGCAAGAGTTCGGAGTGTGGGATTTCTCCGAAGTAGTTGGCTAAGTCGCCATCGACCACTTCCCTGTGTCCGGTGTTCAGCAGCCGGTGCACGTGTCGCACTGCGTCCAGCGCGCTCCGGCCTTCCCGGTAGGCGTACTGCTCCGGCTGCAGGTCCGCTTCGAAGATCGGCGATAGCACCAGCATCGCCGCCGTCTGCGCCACCCTGTCCCGGATGCACGGTATGCCCAAGGGGCGGAATTTCCCCGCCTGCTTCTTCGGGATCAGCACCTGCCGCACCGCTCGCGGGCGGTAAGTGTTCTCCCGCAGTTCCTGCGCCAGTGTCCCCAGCCACCCGTCCACGCCCTGCTCCCGGATGTGCTCGAACGTCTCCCCGTCCACCCCGCTCGCTCCGCCATTTCGGCGGACCGCTCGCCAGGCAGCGGCCAGTACGTCTGCGCGCCACATCTTGTCGCTGAGCGTGTAGAACCGGCAGTCCGGGTCTCCCTTCGCTTTCGCATGCAACGCCGTCTGGAGTCTCCGAACCGAATCGGGAGCTAGTAGGCTTCCGCCAGTCTCCACCTGCCCTTTCCTCCTTGTTGCGTTCCTCTCAACCGAGGCCCCTTCGCTCCACCGGCATTACCCGGCTTCCCCACTACTGCGGGCCTCTCCGCCACCCTGCCGGCCCAAGCTGGCCCTCGCGGGTTCCCGGTTGGCGCGTGCGCGCCACCGACAGGGCTTCCCGTGTTGCTGCTTCCTTCCTCTTCCCTACGTGCCAGCGCCATTACCCCGGCGGAAACGGATCGGTGCCCATGTCGCTCACTTCCCGACCCGCCGTCGGCCTTCCCCGTCATAGCGGCGGGTCGGCTTCCGCATTGCGCGTTTCGAGGCCTGCTCAGCGTTCACTCGCGTTCTGGCCCGCAGGGTCGCTGAGCCGCCCAAGGCGGCCCTTTGTCACCAGAGTGCTTCAGCCCATGTCGTTACCTCCATGACCCGCCCTGGCTGCTACCAACCGGAGCGACAGTTCTTGCGTGGGATTTGCACCCACTAGAAGAAAGCGCCTTTCCACGGCGCACACTATGATCGAGCGCTAGGTCGGAGACTCGGCAATCGGGGGCCGGTGGGTGCAGAAGCAGAGTACTGAGGTTTGGCAACGGGCGGATACCGCCGCGTCACCGTGGCGGGGCGAGCGTGGCAAGCGAGAGCGGTCAAGCAGAGGGCTGCGCTGAAGACGGGCAACATCTTGGCAGGGCAGCCAAAGCGAGCTTCCCCAGTAGGCAGCTTTGCGACGCTCGTCGAAGACGCTTCGCGCGGCTCCAGCCGCCCGGTCCTAGCCCTTGGACATTCGGATGGAGGCGGATAGTGGCAACTCTCTAGTTCACGGCAGGGCTCTGGTTGCGGTCGGACCGCAAATTGGTCACATGCCACCGGCAAACACGCGTACACTCGTTAGGGCTTGGGAAGCTTGCCCCCCGCAAGGCAGTCGGCCTCCAGTGCCCCAATGCTGTCCGTGCGGGACATCTGGGAAGCGAGCACTACGGTGGCAATACACACTCGTCGCGGAACGTCGCAGATCCGGAGTGCCGGAGGTCACAAGGAGTGCCCCCAAGTCTCGTCCTCACCCGCAACCGCGGCCCACGCCAATTGCGCGATCCGGGCCTCGAATCGCCTAGCAAACCAATAAAGGAGAAAACTATGGACCGACGCACCATTCTCAAGCTTGCCCCTTGCGCAGCGGCGGCACAGCTGCTGTCCCGAGCCGCCCCCCTTGTCGAAGATGACTTGAGGATCACGGGAGTGCGGCTCGTGACAATGCGGCCCAAGAGGCCCGTGCCGCGATACGAACCAGCCGCAGGCTCTTGGTCTACCGGAGGTGTCGAAGTCGCGAATCCGGTCTCGATCTATCCCAAGTACAAGCCCATGCGCAGCCTGTTCGGAGCTGACGGTCCCCGCGCTCGTAGCTTCTGGGTCGAGATCAGCACCAATAAGGGCGTGAAGGGATACGGCCCTGGGGGCCCCGGCGGGGGTGTGATCGTCGAGGATCACCTGACCAAGCTGCTGATGGGCGAGAACCCGCTCGACATCCAGCGCTTGTGGGACATCATGTGGCGCGCCACGATGTCCTACGGTCGAAAGGGCGTAACTGTCAATGCCATCTCCGGCGTTGACGTCGCACTCTGGGACTTGGCAGGCAAGGTCTTCAATGTTCCCGTCTGGCGACTGTTGGGAGGCAGAATCCATGAGAGGATCCCCTGCTATTGCACCGGTAACGACATTGAGCAGCACGTCGAGTTTGGATACACCCGGCTGAAGCTGGCCCTGCCCTACGGGCCGGCGGACGGACGGGAGGGCATTCGCAAGAACGTCGAACTCGTCAAGCGCGCGAGGGCGGCCGTCGGCCCGGAGGGCGACGTGCTGATGGACTGTTGGATGGCGCTCACGGAGCGGTACACGCTGGAACTTGCCGAAGCCTTTGAACCCTACAACGTTTATTGGATCGAAGAGGCCCTCCCGCCCGACGATTTCGAGGGATTCGGGCGGTTGCGCCAGAAGATCACCTCAACTCGCATTGTGACAGGCGAACATGTTTACACCCGCTACGGCTTCCGCCAGCTGCTGCGCGTGAACGGAGCCGAAATCTGGCAGCCCGACATCCACTGGTGCGGTGGCATGAGCGAGCTCGTCAAGATTGCCCACATGGCGGCCGCTCATGACATTCCCGTAATTCCCCACGGAGGAGGCCAGCGCGACGCCGTGCACTTCATCTACGCAACTCCCAACTCGCCCTGGGCGGAAATGTTCATGCCAGCGCCGGGCGGTCCGGACGTCGTCTACGAGCGCTACGAAGAGGACAACAACCTCACCCGAGGGCCCGAGGGCATCTATACGCGACCGTCCGACGGGCCCGGGTTCGGGTGGGACCTCGAGCCGGAGGCCTGATGCGCGTGGACCGGACAACCAGACGCCAAGCTCTGGCACAAATGGCCGCCGCGCTTGCGGCCGGGTTGGGACTCCCGCCGTTCCTCAAGGCCCAACAGCGGAATCGCGTCTCTCGCGTCCGGATGACGCGCATTGAGACCTTCCGGGTCCAGATTCCCCCAAGAGACGGAAGAGAGGCGGACCCCCATCGCATCTACGGCTACCAAGTCAATCGTGTTCACACAGACGCCGGTATCGTCGGGACGTCCTTCGTACGGGGCGATGTGGCCCTGATCGAGAGGTGGGCAAGGCCGACGCTGGAAGGTGAGGATCTGTTCGCGATCGACCGCCACTTGCAGCGGCTGCAGATGCAGCGCGGGGAGTCGGGAGTCCAGGGCTGGTCTGGCGTTGAGCACGCGATGTGGGACGCAATCGGCCGTGCCGCCGGGCTTCCGGTGGCTCGGCTGCTCGGCGGCTACCGCGATCGCCTGAAGGTTTACCGCACGTGTGTCTTTCCCGGCAAGCCCGACCAGTCGGACGTCCCGTTTGAGACTCAGGCCCGATACGCGGCTCATCTCAAGGACGCCGGCTACCGCGCCATGAAGGTGCGCGCATGGCGGCCGCGCCCGATGGACGACGTGGAAATGCTGGCGGTGGCGCGGAGGTCGGTCGGTGACGAATTCGAGATCATGTTCGACCGCACGGCAGTCCGTCCAGGCTGGGTCTGGGACTACGATACAGCGCTGCAAGTCGCGCGCGGTCTTGAGCGCCACAATGCGCGTTGGCTTGAGGAGCCCTTCGACGGGAACGACCTTGAAAGCCCCGCGCGGCTCGCGGCGGAGGTGGACATTCCGATCACTGGTGGCGAGCTGGGCAAGTCCATCCACCAGTTCCTCGCATTCCTCACCCATCGCACCTATGACGTGCTGCAGCCGGACACACGGATCTGTGGAGGGATTCTCAACGCGCGCAAGATCAGCGTGCTTGCGGAGGCCTTCAACGTCCCGTGCATCCAGCACGGCACGGGTGGACTCTCGTTGGCGGGCTACATCCAAGCGGGCTGCGCCATGCCGAACTGCGAGTACCAGGAGATCATCGGGCAACCCAACCTTCCGCAGGAGCAGTGGTCTCCAGGGCTCAAGGTCCTTCGGACGCCACACGTGTTCGAGATTGAGGACGGCTTCGTGAAGCTCCCCGATTTGCCTGGCTTGGGACTGGACGTGGACCAAGACGCCATTGAGGAATACCGTGTGAAGTCCTGAGAATCGCAGAACAATAGTGAGCGCCCTGCGCGACCGCGTTAGGGCCTTTTCGTTCGAAGGTCCATCCCTGACGCCAAGCAGCTGTCGTAGTGGCCAATCATGCAATGCGACTTCTTGGGATGTTCATGCCCTACTTGAGCGGACGATCTAGTACCGACACTCCGCTGTTCGAGCGCATCAGGCCGGCGCACGTCGATTCGCACTAGGTTCAGACCTGCGATCCCGGAGATTCGAGATGGTGAGCTTTCTGGGCGCATTCTTAGGGAACTCCGAGCCTTTCGGGACTTGGACTAGATCTCAGACCCGCCGATGGAGAGCGGGGCATCAAGGACCTCAATGAGACCCGGATCAAGCGCAGGTCCCCTCGAGACTCGGCGGCGATCGTGACGGAGACCTAGCCGGTCCGAGGACCGCCAGGCCCTTCGGAGTAATCTTGGAAATCGCATCCCCAGACAACGATATGTTGGTGAGAGATTGCGAGGTGCGGACAGGCTGGTGGACCAAATTGCCGCCGCAGCGGCCCTTGACGAACAACAGTTCGCCTCGCTGGCAGCTATGCGGATCTCGTCAAATGGTTGGCGTTCGAGGCAATCGCCTGCGACGTGGAATGTCCGGCCAGATAGCGTGGCTGCCATCGTGCGCGATTCGTTGCGGGCAGTGTTCGAGCTAACGAGTGAGCCCATGTGGGGATTGACACCGACTTTACGATGTTTCCAAGTCTCGCTCATTCTCGATCTTGTAGTAGTTCGACTCCGTCTGCGCCACCGTCGCGATGCACAATCGCCCCTTCCCAATGTCGGCAGGCCCAGTCCTATTCGCGGGGTCTTAGATTTGCGAAGGCTTCTTGATCAAATTCGAGGATCTCAAGCTTTTTCTTCTTCACTCCAATTTCGTGTTTGATGAGCAAGTCGATCAGTTTCTCCCCGTCGACTAGCGTAATCGGAGCAGCACCTTGTTCGAACGCGGCAGCCTCTGTACCTCTCGAGAATCTGGACGTTGTGATGATCGTCCCTCGGACGGCCTTGAAGCGATGCAACGAGCCACGTAGGGCATCGAGCACTCTTCGCTGGATTGGCCTCTTGTGACGTTTGGCCTGAACAACTTCCGTGACAGAAGTGATGCCAAGTTCGATCTCTCCGATTACATCCACTCCACCATCTCCAGATGCTTTGGTCACATCGACATTTTGGTAGTCCATCTCTTCCAATAGTTGTCTGATGAGGTGCTCGAAATCAATTGGATCCAGATTGAGCAATTCTTGCTTTAGTTGTTTTCTTATTGATTTGGTACGCTGCCGGACTAACGAGTCCAATTTAGGCCGCTTTCTAGGCCTTTCTTTGCTATACTTTCTAACGTATTCTCTACCTTCTTGTGTAATTAAATATCTTAGAGATTCCCGCTTCACTAAGCTGCGGAACAAGACATTTCGAAGTCTTCTTCGGAGTGTATCTCGAACCGCTGATTGTGCTCTGAAATTAGAAGACCGTGAAAGGAAGCTTTCCCAGTCTTTGAGAATCCCTTTATATTGAACAGGACCGTTCAGAGCAATTAGTCTTAGGAGTTCGAAAATACCTTCCTGTTCATCTAGAAAAGCTTCGACTTGGCCGTACTCATGTTTGACGAATGAGTCTCCGTTTTCTGTACGATCAAGCGTAGTTTCGCCGTCTCGTAGGAGATCGTACTTCTGACACAACAGCCAGTGTCCTGTTGTGTAACGTGGGTTTACCCCACCCGCACCGTCTTTCCAAATGGCCCTTGCCAGTTCTCGATTATCTCCGCTCAATCGCTTCGGGATCCATTCATCAGGGGCGCTCCAATCGACTGGGTTCTGTGGTGTTCCTCTTAGCCCAGCCAGAGCAGTATGAAACGCAGTCACTTGCTTCCTGTTCCAGCTTGTCCATACTCTAAGGAGATGCCGTACCTCACCGTAAAGTGGGAACAATGGCACTCGAACTCGACGCTGACCTTCAACCATAGACTGCTGCCTCACGTCTTCTCATTGCTGGAAAAACTTCCATGTCTGCGGTCCTTGGACGCTCGCAAGCATAGCACGGCGGCAGTGTGTGTGACACGAGTCGTCCCACACGCTGGCTCGACCGGTTCGACAGGGTAGAGCCTTAGACACACCAAGCGCCCTCTTCAAGGTTCGTTCCGTCAGACCGCTATTGGCCGGGCCTGCGGGACCCCGATGTAGGAACCGTGATCCTGGGCCGTCAGCGTGCTGCGGTCACCGGTCGCTCCCAAGGTTGAGGACTACCCGGAGCAACGCTCCGGGGCACCGGGCTTCGGGTTGACCCTCAACCAAGAGATCACACTTGGGAGAGTGGGGGCGAAGACCGCAGGCCCCGTCAGGGACGATCAGGCGAACCGTGCAACCCGAATGAGAAGATTCCGTTCTTGGACGCGACCGCGACGAACTGCCGACCGCCGTGCAAATACGTCATAGGCGAAGCGCGAATCGTGCCCCCCGTATTGAAGTGCCACAGCACGGCTCCCGTGCCAGCGTCCGCGGCCACGAAATTGCCGACTCTGCTGGAGAAGAACACCAGCCCTCCCGCGGTGGTCATCGTGCCGGCGTGGCTGATCTCTTGGGCCTCGTCCCCCAAGAACGGGATTTCCCAGCGCAACGAGCCGTCCCGGTAGTCAATTGCCCGGACGAACTGCCTAGCCCCACCGGCAAGGTCGTGATCGATGCTGTGGCCGGTGCGGTAGTAGATCCCACAACTGTCCCGGGCGACGACATAGAAGAGACCGGAATGTGGATTGAACGACGGGGCGTGCCAGTTCGTTCCTCCGTGGATGTCCGGGCAAGCATGCGTTCCTTGAAGCGACGGTGCCGCTTCGGGGATCAGCATTGGCCTACCGTCTCGAGAGATGCGCTCGGCCCAGGTCTGCCTGGCGAATGGCTCGCCCAGTAGGAACTCGCCGGTGACGCGGTCGAGCACGTAGAAGAACGCATTCCGGTTGGCTTGGAGAAGAAGCTTCCTTGGTTGGCCTTTCCACTCGGCGTCCACTAGCACGGGAGTCTCGTTGGCGTCCCAGTCGTGCTCGTCGTGGGGTGTGAACTGGTAGTGCCAGACGAGTTTTCCGTCGTCCGGACGCAGGGCAATCACGGATGCCGAATAAAGATTGTCGCCCTCTCGGTCGCGGCCATCGAAGTCCTTGGGCCCGGGATTCCCGGTCGGCCAATAGATCAGGTCCAGTTCGGGGTCATACGTACCCGTGATCCACGTTGCCGCTCCCCCGCCTTTCCAAACCTCCGTGTCGGGCCAAGTCTCGGAACCGGGCTCGCCCGGGCTAGGCACGGTATAGAATCTCCATGCCCGCTGGCCCGTCTCTGAATCGAAGGCGTCAAGAAACCCCCGCAGACGCCCGCTGTCGCCCCCCCGGACACCAATCAAGACCTTGTTGCGGACCACCAGCGGAGCCGACGTGGCCCCGAAGCAAGGCTGGCTAAGAGTAATCGCGGACTTCCACAAGATGGCTCCCGTCCGAGCGTCCAAGGCCAGGAGGTGGCAGTCGACCGTGCCCATGTAGAGCCGCTGTCCGGAGATAGCGAAACCGCGGTTCCAATTCGGAGGACGCCTTTCCCCGGCGCCCTCGAACGGGTAGTCGAATCGCCAGAGAGTCCGGCCGGTCGTGGCGTCGATCGCAACGGCCATCGTCCCCCCGGCAGTCGCGTACATCACACCGTCCCTGACTAGCGGAGTGACCTCGGAGCGGAGGGGAACTGGATGGAACTGGTAAACCCATTTGACGACCAGATCTCCGATGTTCTTGGCGTTGATCTGGTCGAGAGGGCTGTAGCGCTGTCCGGTGTTGTCGCGGTCGTAGCTCAGCCAGTTGTGCGCTGACTTGTGGCGGTCCTCTCGCACGGCACCATCGAAGCCGCCCGCGACGACCGGAGAAGCCGCTACCAAGAGCGCGGCCAACGATGTTTGCATCAGGAACGACCGGACGACCGAAGTGCGGTGGCCCGTGCCGTCTTGGGCGGTTGGCTCGACCGCCGCCTTCGTGCCCCCTTCAGTTGCTTCATCAGACCTAGACGGATCATTCGGCGAAGCGGCGCTGCTTTGCGAGGATGGGCCAACAAACGGGGCGACCATATTGGACTCGAGATGAGCTCCTGAGGAAAGTGACCCCTGAGCGGACCGCCACGAATGACGCATGCTCATGTCAATGGATTCGGTCCAGAGTTTGGCCATCAGTAGTTCTGGAATCCTCGTTCGTATGGAACGAACGGGTCGCGCTGGCCATCCAAGAACGCGAGCAGGTCCTGCAACTGCTCGGAATCGAAGCGCTTGTCGTACTCGGCAGGCATCGGTGAATCAGGGCTGATGCTGATCTCGCGGATGTCCTCGCGCGACAGCAAGCTGAAGGATCCGTCGCGCATCAGGACTTGCACCGAAAATGTGTCCTGATTCTTGAGCAGCCCCTCCAAGACTTCGCCGGCCTTCGTAGCCACTATGACCTTGCGATAGCCTTCCGCCACCTCTTTTCCGGGCTCCAAGACGTCCATTCGAATCTCGTCGGCCTTCTTGCGAGCGGCGATTGTGTCGAGCGGGGGGCCCCAGAATCCACCCTCACCGTCAACCCGGTGGCACTCGGAGCAACCTGCAGTCCGAAACACGTCTCGTCCAGCGTCCGGGTTGCCGGGCACGGGCGGCTGCAGCCCCGGGCGCGCAAGGCTGTGAAGGTATGAGACCACTTGCCAAACCTGATCCTCTCCCAAGTCCGGCTGCGGCGGCATCTCCGTGCCCGGAATGCCTGTCACGATGATCTCGTACAGCCCTCGATCAGGCCCTCTCGCCACAAAACGGCTGCGGACAAGATTGGCGGCCATGCTGCCACGAGCATCCTGCCCATGGCAAACAGCGCACCGCTGCAGGTAGGTCTGGCGGCCAGCCTTCACGGCGGCCGGCTCTCGCGAGAGCGGATTCTTGCTGGATCGGCCCCCATCGCTCGAGCCTTGGGCGTTGATTGGCGACGGTAGTGCGATGGCTCCGACGCCAGCGACCAGTAACGCCGAGAGAAGAGCCGGACCGAGAAGGTACGGAAAGGGGCACGGATACCGCAGAACGTAGCCATTCTAGATTGTTCGTCGAGCGCAGGCGAGTCGTGAGGGACGGGGCCTGTGCCACGCGACCGGCACGTAGACATGGTGTGATCAATGTCCACCGAGCCCGCAGAGCAGGGCTGCCGCGACCAGTTCGAAGCCGCCTTACGCCGACATCCCTCGATGCCACCAGCAATTCCGCCACCGGCCGCCAATGAAGGCTAGGGAGCCTCGGGTCACATGCAAGAGAGGTGCCAGCTCCGTCCCGTTCACTCGTGAGCCCTCCGCGTGCGCGGTCGGCCTGTCGTTCGGCCGCGATTCGCATCGTAGGCCGGACTCGGGGCCGCAAGGTTTGCCTACGCGGCGGCACGTGTTCAGTCGGTGCCGTTTCGAGCGTCCACGGGGGCGCAGGTCAAGCGGTGGGGCCCCTACACAGCGAGAGTCCAAGGGCAGTGGCCCAGACCTTCATCCGAGTGAGCCCCAGCCACACTCCAATCGCCGCTCCCGCGTCGAGCCCCGGCCAAGCCTATCTCGGCGAGCCGTCGGCAACCATGCGGCAACAATGGACCGCGCGAATGTCCGGTTAGACTACCATGCATCGGAACCGGGACCACGCGATCGGATGACATCCAGTAGACACGGCGACGGCCCGTAATCCGACAGATTCGAAATGGACGGTTCCCAAGAGAAGGATCTGGCGATGACGCCGAAGGCGATGCGGCGGTTGGCGGCACAGGCCACGGAGGTCCTCGTCAGACGCATTGGCGGCCTGCACGACGCGAAGCCTTGGGATGGCGAGTTCCGCGAAGAGCTCGAGCGTCAGTTGGGCGGACCGCCCCCGGAAACCGGCCGGCCTGCCGACGAGGTGCTGGAGCTGGCAGCGCGGCAAGCGCTCCAGTACGCGGCGCGGCTTGACCACCCCCGATTCTTCGGTTTCGTCCCGTCGTCGCATACATGGCCGGCCGTGATCGCAGACTTTCTGGCCGCAGGCTTCAACATCAATTCGTGCACCTGGCTGGTTTCGAGCGGGACGGGCCAGTTGGAGCTCACGGTCACGGACTGGATACGTGGCTGGATCGGCTTTCCGGAGACCGCAGGTGGGCTATTGACGAGCGGCAGTTCGGCGGCCAGTGTCGAGGCCATGGTGGTGGCGCGGGAGGCAGCAGCACATCCGGAGCGCCCCGCCGTGTATATGAGCGATCAGAGCCACGGCGCGTTGAAGCGGGCGGCGTTGATCGCCGGCGTGCGCCGCGAGCACATCCGTCTGGTACCAACTGGGGACGACTTTCGGATCGACGTGGACGCGTTAGAGCAATTGATGGCGCTCGACCGTGACGCCGGATTGCGGCCCGTGGCCGTCTGCGCCAACGCGGGAACGTCCAGCACGGGCTCCATCGATCCATTGGCTGCGATGGCGGATCTTTGCGATCGCGAGGGCGTCTGGCTCCACGCAGACGCCGCATACGGCGGCTTCGCCGTGGTGACGAGGCTGGGTCAGGAGCTGCTCGACGGGATCGAGCGGGTGGACTCCGTGAGCATGGATGCGCACAAGTGGTTCTTCCAGCCGTACGAGGCGGGCGCGCTCATGGTGAGGGACAAACGGCACCTGGAGAAGGCGTTCTTGATCGGCAACGATGTCCTGCAGGACACGGTGTGGGGCGCAAACCACCCCAACTTTGCTGACCGGGGCCAGCAATTGAGTCGGGCAGCGCGCGCGCTGAAGATCTGGATGTCCGTACGGACCTTCGGGATGGCGAGGTTTCGGGCCGGAATACAACAGGGGCTGGACTTGGCAAGGCGCGCCGCCGCCCACATCGACGAGTGCCCGCTACTGGAACTGATGACTCCCGTGACGCTCAGCGTCGTGTGCTTTCGGGTCAACCCGTCCTACATCGCCTGCGACGAGGAAACCTTGGAGAAGGTCAATCGGGAGGTGCTCGCAAATGTCCTCTGGGGCGAACTGGCGTTCATTTCGTCCACTTCTCTCAATGGCGTCTTCTCGCTGCGGATGTGCATCCTGAACCACACAACCACATGGGACGACGTGCGCAGGACGCTTGAGTCAGTTTCGGACCTCGGCCGCGAGGCGCTCTCTCGCGCGGCGGTGTAGTCTCCGACTTCGACGCCTCGGCATCTCCAAGGTACGGCACCGCAACTCCATGGTCTGGCGACAGGATGCGATTCCGGGCCGTTTTAGGCCGGTCGTCGGACACTGGAGACTAAAACTCTGCAGGCGATTCCACCAGACCGCATGCCTTCATCCGATCGGCGGCAACGTTTTGTGGGGGCAGGCCCCTGGGCCAGCAGCGCCCGTGAGGACTCGGCCAGCCCAGTGTCCGGAACGGTCACTCTTGCCTTGGCTGGATCTTGCGGAAGAAGTCGTCAAAGACCGCACTCGCCGTTATCCGGGTCGCCACCTGTACGCTGTGCCTGCCTGAGTTGATACTCCACCGGAGGTCCGGTCCCAAGATTGGGCTTGGCGCGGACCGGAATTCGACAAAGTCGGGAGCGAGAAGCGCCGCAATCGCAGCCATGTCCCAGATCGCCAAGGGCACAGGCGGCCCGGCTTCGCCTCCGTGGACCGGAGCATGCCTCTTCACTCTCGACAGAAGGAGATCACCGATCGGGGACCGCCCAGCTAGGCGGCCCTCAAGATCCGGGAGAGTGATGCTGAGTTTCTCAGCGATCCCTTGGGCAGGCACGTGGAGGAGGCGGACACCTGAGTCGAGCAGCACACGTGCCGCGTGGACATCTTGGCGCAGATTGTATTCGCTGGCCGTCGGGAACTGATGCGGTGTGCCGCCAAGCCAGACTACAGTAATGCGTCCCGCCAGCGCTGGATCCATCAGCAGCGCACTCGCAGTGTTGGTCGCAGGACCGATTGAGACCAGAACGCAGTCTGCGGGACGGGCGTTCGCCGTGCGCTCAATGATGTCTTCCGCAGCCGGGCTCGGAACGGCCTGCCCGGGAGCCGGGATGACCCGGTCGGCCCCCCTCCGAATCCGCACTTCACTCTCAAGGCCCGTCGCTTCGAGCACTGAGCCGATCTCCTCGAGACTCAGCTGCATGCCCTGCGCCGGGTCGCTCACACGGGAGTTGGTGAAGGGTGCAGCGTAGACGGCTTCCAGCCTGAGCTCGGCGCCAGAAGTCGCGGCGTATGCGAGCGCGAACTGATCGTCGAAGTAGTTCGCCGCGTCGGTATCAATCAGCACCCTTGGAAGACGCTGCCCGTGCGACCGGCCCGGTGACGACAGGATCGCCAGCAACCCCGCGAGTTCGCGGCGCGTCAAGCCGTGCGACAAGCGTTGGGGGGAGGATGGGCGATCGCCCTTTGTCGACGCCATGCGTCAGGAGGGTAGCACCCGAGTCTGGGGACTAGGTCCCGGCACGGACACCCGCCGCCCTCGCCGCGAATTCGCTCGACGTGCCCTGCCCTACGAGGTGTGCTGGCACTGGCCCCGAGGATCGGTCGATACCCGATTCGTGTTCAGGAGCAGCCAGGGCCGAGCGCCGCTCTCCTTGGCACGCGGAGCCGCGTGGTGTCCCTACCTCCACATCGCCTCGATGGGCTCAACGTTGACCGTTGGCAGCAAAGCCCGCAGGCGGCGCGTCACGGCGTCGTGCCCCGGCAGCGCAGCGAGATTGTGCCACTCGTGGGGGTCCTCCCGGTGGTCATAGAGCTCCTCCCCGCCGTCGCTGTAGCGAATGTACCGGTAGTGGCGGGTCCTGACGGAATGATTCCCGAA
Source organism: Bryobacterales bacterium (assembly GCA_965203925.1). Lineage (GTDB taxonomy): Bacteria > Acidobacteriota > Terriglobia > Bryobacterales > UBA6623 > VXMF01. The sequence goes on along the minus strand of OZ241924.1, from coordinate 3,956,069 downwards.
ACGGTAGGTCGTCACGGCGTGGTGAGGCCACTCGGCCGCGGGATCCTCAAGCAAGGGTCGGAGGCTGTGCCCCTCCAAGTGGGACGGCTGGCCAAGGCCGGCCAAGTCCACCAAAGTCGGATAGATGTCAAGCGTGGACACGGGCTCGGAAGATCGGCTTCCAGGTGTAGTCACTCCCGGTGCGACGATCAGCAAGGGCACGTGGGTGGCGTCTTCCCAGAGCGTGTACTTGCGCCACTGGCCCTTCTCGCCCAAGTGGTAGCCGTGGTCCGAGACGGCTACGATTACCGTGCTTGCGGCGCGGCCGCTCGCGTCCAGCGCATCGAGCAGTTGGCCTAGCATCGCATCGGCGAAACTCACGCACGCCAGGTACGCCTGAACACCTCGTTTCCAGTTCCCGCTGGCCAAGACCCAGCGGTGGACCCGCTGATTCCCCGCGTAGCGTTCCGGTCCCGGAACATCGTCCAGGTCGTTGGCAAGGGTCGCTGGAAGCTCGACGCGCTCGAGCGGATGCATGTCGAAGTAGGCGTCGGGCACGTACCAAGGCAGGTGCGGTCGGTAGATTCCAACTCCCAAAAAGAGCGGGGCGTCGGACTCTTCGCGCAGCCGCCTGCCTGCCCATCCCACCACTTGACCGTCGGCCATCGCGGAGTCCTCTGCAACGATCGGGGACCAGTCGAAGAAACCCGAGATAAACCCTGGATTCTTGTTCCTAGGGCGCCCGAGAGGACGGATCTCGTCCGGCAACTGCCGGTCGCGGGCGGGATAGTAATCGTCGAAGCCCTGTGCCGGCAGCAGTCCGTAGAACTGCTGCGCTGACACCGTCGCGGCGTGGAACAGCTTGCCGGCACCAAGCGTGCGGTAGCCACCGCTCTGGAGGAACTGGGGGAGCACGGGTTTCCCGGACAAGGCCTCCGCCTTCCGCCAGTCCTGCCTGTTCACGTACACGCCGAGCGAGGAGCTGAGCATCCCGCTCATGAGCGAGGCGCGCGACGGATTGCACAGGGGCGCTGTGATGTGGGCGTTCGTGAACGTCATTCCATGGCGGGCCAACCGTTCGAAGTTCGGCGTTCTCGCCTGCGGATGCCCGCCGAGCGGGCTCACCCAGTCGTTGAGGTCGTCAAAGACGATCAGCAGTATGTTCGGCTTGGCGGTGTCGGCACTCGGCCAGAGCGGTCCTGCTAGCGCCGCTGCCATGACGGCCAGCCTAGCGGACCGGATCATTGCGGCACGTCGTCGCGGAATAGGGAGCTGTCGACCACCGCAGCGATCGTATCTACGATCCGGTGGCCGCTCTTGGCCGATCGCTCGAAGATGCGATCGAGCGTAGCCGACGCGCCCGGTTCCGCCCCATTCGCATACATCAGGAGCTTCTCTATGAAGCAGCGGACAAAGCGCTCACGGTTCTCGGGGCTTAGCAGATGCTCACGATAGTCGGATATGTTCCGATACTCCGCTCCGCTCGGGAACGTCGCGCTGGCGTCGACAGGAATCGGAGGGAACTCCCACGGTCGGTCCGCAGCGGGCAAGCCCTGCGCGACCCTCAGCCGGTCCAGTTCCTCGAACTCCAAGAGTTGCTGCCGCGACGGCTTCGGAGCAATGTGCGCCGAGTAGGCGTCCCTCCAAGCGCCGGTTGGGCCAAAGTTCTCAAAGGCATACCCGTAGGGGTCGATCGCCTGATGGCACGACGCGCACGTGGGATCCGCAACGTGGGAGGCAAGCACCTCCTTGATCGTCTTGGCCTGGCGGATGTCAGGCTCGGTGATCTCCACATTGGGCGGAGGTGGAGCGGGATGGATGCCCAGGAACTTCTCCAGCACGAAGACCGCCCTGTGGATCGGAGATGTCGAGAGCGTGTCCGCTGTGAGAGTCAGGAAGGCTCCCATGCCCAGCAGTCCCCCTCGCCGACCGTCCGTGAACGTATGCTTGCGTAGACGCGAGTCTTGGGGGACTCCTTCGACACCGTAAACCCGCGCCAAGTCCGCGTTGAGAAATGTGTAGTCTGCCGCCAAGAGTTCGGTCACGGGCAAGTCGTTCTCGACGACGTGGCGGAAGAATCGCAAGACCTCCGAGACCATGTCCTCGCTCAGGCTCTTGCGCGTGTAGAACGGATAGCGGTCCGGATCTGGCGCCATGAAGTTGATGCGGTCCAGTTCCAGCCATGCCACCGGAAACTCCCTAAGGAACTCTTCAGCTCCGCCGCTGCCCAGTTGCCTGGAAACCTCAGCCCGGACTGAGCCGAAAGTGGCAAGGTTGTCGGTCTCCGCGGCCTTGCGTAGGCGTTCGTCAGGAATGGTGCCGCGGAGGAAGTAGCTCAGCTTCGTCGCAAACCGGTCGGCGGCCGTGCCCTGGCCTGTGTTAACCAGCAGAAAGGACGGCGAGGCCAGAATTCCGACAATGCCCTCCTTGAGGGCTGCGATTGCGGTTTTGGCCGGCCCGGGCACCGCCGCCTTGGCGGCGACCATCGTCGCGAACGGCTCCAGCTCCGCCGCGTCCACGGTTCGGCGCCAAGCCCGCCGTGCAATCGGGAGCAGGATCGAAGTTGCGTCCTCCACGCTCGGCGAATTGCCAAGCAGCGCAGTCTGGCGCATCGGAGGCCAACTGTGAAAGAGCGGACCCTCTATTTCGGCGTCGAAGAGGCGGGGACGCGGGCCCTGCCAGCGCTCCGTCCAGTGGCTCCAGTGCCTTGGATTACCGGCAGTTCTCTGTGGGGCCTTGGGCAATCGGTCTCCCAATACCGCCGCATGCAGCTCCTGATCAGTCTTCAGGATGTGGTCGTGGGCAATTGAGAACTGGAACTTGAAGTTGCCGTTACCTCGGAAGCGCAACCCGTCCGTCGGGTATGAGAGCTCCAAGCGAGTGCCCTCCGCAATCCACTCTTCGAGCTCGATCTCCACCGGAACCTCGTCAGGAAGCTCGAAGACTCGCCGACGGTCGCCCAAGTGCACGGCCAGGCGGATCGGATCGCCGTCGTAGATGCCAGTTTCCGACGAGTCATAAACGCCGCGGTCCTTGCCGGTGGCGCGAATCTTCACTCGATATCTCCCTGTGGCCGGAGTTCGCTCGAAGTTTGAGAAATACACGCGCAGGCGGGGATCCAGGAAGTCGATGCTCGTGGCCGTCCGATTCGCCCGCTCGGCCCTCTGGGTCTGCGACAGGCTTGTCATACGCATGTCGGCGGTCGCCACCGAGTAATGCCGGCTCGGAGGCCGCGGGCCGTCGAAGATAGTGGCGTCCAGCACCCTGCGGAAGGCGGTGATGTACTGCTCCAGGTGGAACTGGCTCATCCCCAAGGCGTCGCCGTTCGTGTCAAATCCGTCGTGGAGGGTGTCGCCAACCAGATCCGCGAAGGGCTGGTGCGTGTCTACGTCCTCGATCAGGAGCACGTCCCGGACGCTGTTGGCCAGCTCGCGATTGTTCAGTCTTCTGGGCGGCGCGGACGGGAAGGGCGACCGTCCCTCTGCCTGGAGCAGGCCGTCCTGCAATAGAGCGACCAATCGCCGCCGCTCTGTCGGCGGCAGCACAGAGGTACCCGGCGGCGGCATTACGCCGGCCTCGACGTACTCCAAGGCCTTGCGCCAGCGCTCGGTGTCGGCCGGATTCGGTTCGGATAGGCTGGAGATCGCAAAGCCAGACTGGGGATCGGACTGTCCGTGGCAGGCCGCGCAATGAGCCGTCAACAACGGGTCGGGGGCCCCCGGCACGGTAGTCGCGTGCGCCCCGACCGAGGCGATGGCAAACAAGAGGAAGATCGCTGGCTGGCCGCTAGGCATGGCGTAGATCGAACGTTCCCGTGCTTGTATTGAACCGTTCGCGCTCGACGCCGAAGCGCTGCAGCAGGGATACGTACAGGTTGCACAGTGGCATGTTGGTGCCCGCGCCAGCGCGCGCATCAACGTGGCCCCGGTGCCGGAAACCCCCGCCAGCAACCAAGATCGGCAGATCCCGGTTGGAATGCGTCCCGCCGTAGCCCATACCGCTCCCGAACAGCACCATCGTGTGGTCCAGCAGAGTTCCCTCGGAGCCCGGCTCGCTGACGGAGTCTAGCCGTTGCAGGCAGCGAGACAGCTGCTCGACTTGGAAACTCTCGATCGCGACCAGTTGCGCCACGAGATCCTCCTTCTTCCCGTTGTGGGTGCAGGAGTGATAGCCCCGGTCGACGCCCTCCAGTTCGGTGTAGTCGAGCTCATTCGGGAAAGCTACCGTTGCGACGCGCGTCAGATCGGTCTCGAAGGCGTACGCGACCATCCCAAAGATCGCACTGTAGTGGTCCTCAATGGTCGCTTGGGGGCTGGCCAAGCGAGGAGGGAGTTCGAAGGCTGGCTTGTCGCGGTCGACCCACCCCTGGCGATCCGCCAAGCTGTACTCCAACTCCCTCACGGATGTCGTGAACTGGTCAAGCCGTTGGCGGTCCCACTTGCTGGACGCTCTGCGTACGCTGGCTAGCTGCTGACCGACTGTGTCCAGGATGCTTCGGTTTCGCCCGATCACCTCGCGTCTGGCGGCCTTCTCGGCCGGCGTGAGATTTCGGAACAGGTGGTCGAACAGCCGGTGGGGGTCCGCGATTGGCTTCAGGTCCACCCCGTTAGAGCTCCAGCTCATACGGATGCCGGACTTCAGTGCGGCGTGAACAGACGCATAGCGCACCTGGGAGCCTGCGTGGCGGGCCATGACCTGATCGACAGAGATGTTCTTCTCCGCGAATGCAGCGCTGTGTTCCGGCAGGACGCCGTTGAGGAACGAAATCTCCCGACCATGGCCATTGATCATGCCGTGGTCGGTGTGCGAGACGATTGTGATGCGGTCCCGTAGCCACTCGAGCGATCGCAGGGTCTCCGGAAAGTCGAACGCCCTGCCAAAGCCGGTCGGAAAGAAGTGGTTCGGGTGCATACCCAGAGGATTGCCAACCACTAGGAAGCGAATGGGCGGCGCACCTTGGGCGGCTCCCACTGCCTCCAAGAGAGGCAGCGCAAGCGCGCCCCCAAGCCCCCTGAGGATTGTTCGCCGCTCCATGGTCAAACCTCAGTCTACGGCACCAGCTTTCCGCCTTGGGTTGAGGACGCGCCGGCGCAACCGCATCCGAGTCGTGTTCAGTCACGGTTGTCGAACGGGATCCCGAAGGGTCCGACTTCCGTTAGGCTCGCCGGCCGCGGTGTTAGAGAATGGGACTGTTGAGGGCTGGATGCAAGAACGGGCGCGCCTAGCCGTGCGCCGAAGGTCCGGGCAGGCGGTCGAATCTACCGCCTGCGGTTGGCCCAACCGCGCGGTCGGACGCGACTTCCGGATGGGGCCTCGCAGGAGACTGCTTGACCGAAAAATCGCGGGTCCCCCAAGCACAGGTAAGTAGGAGGCTCGGTGCCACGCACCACCACGAGCCCGAACCCAACAGGTCGCGTGAGACACAAACCACCCGGTCCGAGGCACATTCCGGCCGAAGGGCGAGCCAGTCTCCTATCTTGGCCGGGGCCACGAGCGTGGAGAGCGGTGACAGGTGAACAGGCGAACAGGCCGACCGCCGGCCAAGGCTGGTTGATTGGTGCCCTAACGGCGTGGATGCTCTGGTGTGCGCTCACACCCGGCTTGCTGGCGCAGGACACGGTCGGAACGGGTAGTGTTCGAGGATTGGTGGTTGGCGCTGACGGTTCTCCCGCCGCCATGGTGTCGGTTTGTGTGGCGGGAACGGACCGTTGCACAGCAAGCGACCTAGCCGGGGAATTCCCCCCGATCGACGCGCGGCCAGGCGAACAGCGGCTGCGGGTTTCCTTGGAGTCGGGCGAGACGGTCCTGAGCGACTTGGTAGAAGTCCGCGCGGGCATGACAAGCGACATCGTGCTGGAGCTGCCGGAGATTGAGACGGACGCCACGACAGTAACCGTCGGCTCGTCGGATTTCGTCGCCCCGGAAGAGGTCGTCAGTTCCGCCCTACTGGTGCAAAACCGCGCTATCGCCAAGAGCGCTGGAGCGCTGCAGGACATCTCCCGCTATGTCTCCTCGCTGCCCGGCGTCGTGACCGGCTCCGCCGACTTCCGCAACGACATCATTGTCCGGGGAGGCAGTCCGCTGGAGAACCTCTTCATCGTGGACAACATCGAGATTCCCAACATCAACAGCTTCGCCAACCTTGCGTCGGCGGGCGGGACGGTGAGTCTGCTGGACGTCCAACTGATCGAAGACGTGACGTTCCTGACCGGCGGCTACCCGGCACCATACGTGAACCGCCTTTCGAGCGTGATGCAGATCGCGCAGCGCGAGGGCAGCCGAGACGGCCCACGTGCGATGGCGACCGTAGCCTACGCCGGGGCCGGCGCCGTGCTGGAAGGACCCTGGGCCAAGGACAAGGGCTCTTGGATCGCTTCGGTCCGTCGGAGCTTCCTCGACCTCGTCACCCAAGATCTCGGAACGGGGGGCGTGCCGGTGTACTACTCGGTCACGGGAAAGGTCGTCCGGGACTTCGGCGCGCGGGACCGCGTTTGGGCGACTTCGATCGCCGGTATCGACAACATACGTCTGGGCATCGCGGAGGATTTTGACCCGGATGACCTGCTGAGTTCCTTCGACATTCGCTACAGCGGGCGCCGGAACGCCACCGGCGTCAACTGGCAGCGGATTTACGGGAGCCGGGGGGTCGGGCTGCTGGGTGTGAGCCATTCCAGCGCCGGCGTCGATTCCACGGTCAAGGACTTGGCTCGGGGGCGGTCCTACAGCGCTGGAGCCGACGTGCAGCAGATTATCTCGACCGCCTCCACAACGTTCCGCCAAGACTCGACTGAGGCCGAGACCACGGTCAAGTACGACCTGACGCTGCACGGCGGCAGTCTCGGCGAGTACCGGGTCGGGGGCTTCCACAAGCACTTCCGGAACAACTACATAACCCTCTCGCCTCTGGGCTACGACGGTCCGTTCACCCTTGTTCCGGACATAAACCCGATTGACCTCCGGGAGACCTTCGGCGCGAGCCAGCAGGGGGCCTATGCCCAAGGAACGCGCTGGCTGGGATCGCGGGTGCGCATCACGGTCGGCGGCCGGCTCGACAGGTACGGGCAGTTCGGGAGAACGCACACTCGGCTCAGCCCGAGGGCCGGCATCTCGGTGTCCTTGGGCAGCGGCCTGGCCTGGAACTCAAGCTGGGGCATCTATCACCAGCTGCCCCTATACCTCTTCTTGGCGGCCTTTCTCGACAACCGCGGATTGACCCCGGCCCGTTCCGACCACTGGATCAGCGGGCTGTCCTGGATGCCCGCCCGCGGCGTGCGCGTCACCCTCGAGGCTTACCAAAAGCAATACCGCGATTATGCCGTCTCCACCCAGTTCCCGGCGGTGTCGTTGGCGAACGTGGGCGACACGTTCGACGTGCGCGACATCCTCTATCCGATGGCCAATGGCGGGCGCGGCCGCGCCCGGGGCATCGAGCTGTTCGCAGAGAAGCGATCCGCGACGGGCTGGTTCGGTCAAGCCAACGTGGCGGTCTCAGAGTCTCTTCACGCAGGCCTGGACGGACAGTTGCGCCCGGGAGCCTTCGACCGCCCCTTCGTGTTCAACCTGATTGGCGGCAAGCGCATCGCCCGGTCATGGGACGTGTCGGTCAGGACGGCCTACTTGGCCGGCAGACCGTACACTCCTTTCCGTGAGGATCTGTCCAAGGAGCAGCGGCGCGGCATTTTCGACCTCGGGCGGGTCAACACGTTGCGCTACGCGCCGTTCTTCAGTCTGGACCTTAGGGTGGACCGGGTGTTCCTAGTGCGGGACAAGCCTCTCGTTGTTTTTCTCGGAGTTCAGAACGTGACCGGACGCCGAAATGCCACCGGGGTGCTCTGGAACGGCCTCACAAACAGGCCGTCGGTCGGAGGCGGCATCGGAAGGTTCCCGCTTGTCGGATTGGAGTGGGTCCTGTGATCAGTTGAGAGCACACAACGGGCGCGCCACCACCATCAGTCCAGCGGCCCGGCAGAGTGACCTCCCCCAGCATGGAAGCGGCAGGCTGTGCCAATCAGACTGCCGGGAGGCCCTAGTCAGCCTAGCAGACCGAACCAGGAGCGAGCGCTGGCTCCCGCAGGTGCCCGCCATCCGGGATCCTGCTGGACGTTGACCCACACGTGGACATGGGGATAGCCGCGGAAGTACCAGATCATTGAAGGGCTTTCCAGCTTCCAGACATCCCAGACGCCGTCCTTGCCGATGTCCTGATTCTGGTAGAACGCCATCGAGAGCCTCTCCACGCCTCCGTTGTGGTCGATCAGCCTCATGGCCTCCTCTCGGTCGGCCTTGCGGAACGGCGCGAGAAGGTCAGCTAACGTCGCAGACACCAGCGCGCGCTGGTCGTGGGACATTTCCGACACGGGCAGGCCGTCGGGATCCGGCGAAGGCTCGACCGTGTGGACGCTGCGCTCCCGAGGGGCCGTCGGCTGCAGTGCCAGATCGCGCTGCTTGCCGTCAAGGGCCTGAAAGACTTCGTTGGCACGCTTGGCCTGATACCAGTACACGTTGCCGGGATGCGTCGGCCGCTCGTAGAACTGCTCTCCCTCATGTCCGTAGAAGATCGGGCCGCCGAACGCTGCGCCCTCGACAGAGTCCCCGTCGCAGCGAGCCGTGCAATGGCGGCCCGTGATCACGAACTCGAACTTCCCGGTGCCGGGCTCGCCGAACAGGGCCACGGACAGGTTGCGGACGCTGCCGAAGTCATCTTTGACGTGCTTGTCCAGCGACTCCTGGAACTCGGGCGCGTGCAGATCCCTGAATATCTGCTCGATCATGGCCTGCTGGTCGGGGTTGAAGAAACGGCCGACTCGGGCGTCTGTGATGTGCCAGTTGTTCTCCACCCGGGAACGCAGTGGGCTGTCGAACGGCATCACGACTGTGTCCCGCTGGTCGCGGCTCAGGCTCTCGTAGAACTGAGCCACCAACGTCTCCGGACGCGACTCGGGGCCCAAGGCAGGCGCAGCTCCGGCCAGTGCGGGTGCGCCGAGGCCGGCGACCTCTAAGAACCTGCGTCGATCCAGAACGTGTTCCCTATCCATAGCTCCATTTGAATTGGCCCATCGGGGACTGGGTTGGTTACTCTTCCCCGCCCGTCTGGGTCGGACGCATTCCGCTTGCATCGAACGGTCGGAGGCTTACCCCAGGGCCCCAGAGCCCGGTCGCCGTGGCGTCTGGGCGACCAGGCGTGACTGCTACGATGGGCACCGTGACCTGCCGTCTGCTTGTGCTCATAACCACTGTGGCGTTGGCCCTGCAGGCGGCCGACAATTGGCCGAACTGGAGAGGTCCGAACCTGAACGGGACCAGCAGCTCTACTGGCCTGCCGACGAGCTGGAGCACGGAAGAGAATGTGGTGTGGCGAACCGAGCTGCCGAGCTGGGCGGCTGCGACGCCGATCATCTGGGGCGACACCGTCTTCGTCACGTCGGCCGAGGAGGGTTCCAGCCTCAACCGCCCGAACTCCCGGCTTCTAGGAGGCGGCGACGCCGACCGTGACCAGCTCTACCTGTTGGCGATTGACCGCAAGACGGGCAAGGTTCGGTGGCGGCAGTCGCAAGGCAGTGACAACAAGATCGGAAACAAGCAGAACATGGCCTCGCCGACGCCCGTGACGGACGGCACACACGTGTGGGTGGTCAACGGAAACGGCGAGCTGCGCTGCTTTGACTTCGAGGGACGCCTGAAGTGGAAGCGCGATCTGCAGGCCGACTACGGGGAATTCGGCGTGCAGTTCGGGTACGCGTCCTCGCCGCTGCTGCACGAAGGCGTTCTGTACCTGCAGAACCTCCAGGGCATGTACACCGACGATCCCTCGTACGTCGTTGCCGTCGACGCCGCCAGCGGAGAGACCGTTTGGAAAGTCGACCGCCCAACGGACGGGCTCCACGAAACTCCCGACTCCTATTCCACAGCGACGCTAGTGACCGTTGGAGACCAGACCTTGCTCATCGTCGCAGGGGCTGGTTACGCGACCGGGCATGACCTCAAGACCGGCGCCGAGGTCTGGCGGGCGGGAGGCCTGAACCCGAACAACGCCCGAAACTACCGCACGATCGCCTCGGCACTGGTGGTAGGCGACATTGTCCTGGCTCCCTCCCGCCGGAGGCCGTTCATCGCTTTCCGTGCCGACGGCACCGGCGACGTCACTACCTCGAAGAGACTCTGGTCGACCGACTACGGACCGGACGTGCCCACGCCGACGTCCGACGGCGAGCGTCTTTACATCATTGATGACCGAGGTGTGGCGCTGTGCCTGCGCGTGCGCGACGGCAGCACGGTTTGGGACCGGTCCAGAATCGAGCCAGGAACGTACAGCGCTTCTCCGCTGCTGGCCGATGGAAAGATCTACGCCATCAATGAGGAGGGGACGACCACTGTGCTGCGTGCCGGGAACGAGTTCGAGATCCTAGCTGTGAACCGCCTAGACGACTACACGCTGGCTTCACCGGCCGTCGCAGGAAACCAGATCTTCATCCGCACAGCTCAGCACTTGTACTGCATCGGGAAGCAATAGGAGCCCACCCCGCCGCGCTTGGGGCCCGTTGGGCGGGAATATCGTGGGCCTCTAGGATCAGCGCATCGAGAGCGCGCTGCTGATAACGCCAGCGATGTGCTGCGCGAGGATGGCCGAAGACTCCTTGGAGAAGTGTACGTTGTCGGGACGGACATGCGGGATTTCCCGCTGCTTGATGAAGGCGTTCAGGTCATCGACGGCGACACCGTGTCGCGCCATAACGCGTAGAGCGGCTTCGTTGAAGGTCGGCACGTCTGCCGGGAACCTTCCCGCTGCGCCCTCCGGTACGGGTGTCGTCGGCCTCCAGAGCAGCTTGGCGCCAGTCCGCTCGAGCTGCTGGACCAGCACGTCCAGATTCTCCTCGTATTGCTCCACGGAGTGCACGCGCTGACCGTGAGGCGGAAGGGCCAGCCGGCCTTCCCTGTCCACATGCTTGAGATCGTGTAGGCCCCAATTGAAGTGGATCAGGTCCCACCTGCCCTCCCCGATCCATCCACTCAGGCGCTCCAAGCCCCGCGCCGTGTGGGCGCAATTCTCGGGCGGCCGATGGACGTTCGCCACTCCTGCCAGCGCCTCCCTTAGCGGAAGGGTGTAGCCGATGGAGATCGAGTCGCCGATGATCAGGACCCTGGGAAGACCGGGCACGTCCTGAACGGGCACGAACTCCGGCCTAGGTGGCTGCTGGGCCAAGCTCGCGCCAAGCACACAGGCAGCAGCCACGGTCCTGAAGGCTAGAGATCCCAAACGGGACAGACCGGAAGTCTCGCGAATCGTGCCACGCATGTCGCCACTCATGCTAGCGCCTCATGTCCCGAGCCAGCGATGCCTCACGGCGCATCCCAACCGGCCGGGACCCTGCTAGGCTCCACATGCCAGCATCTACCGCATCACAGCGCAATCAGGTTGGGGCAGTGTGATGGCCACGCAAGCCAGTCTGTGACAGTCAAAGATCCCGGCGTGCTGTAGAATGCCACACTCAACGAAGATGGTCGATCCGAAACACCAACACGCGACAACCACCCGCAGGGGCTTCGTGGCCCGCGCCGCCATCGGCGCCGGGGTCGCAGCCATGCCCCGCCACGGTGCGTCCCAAGCGAGCGCCAATGACACCGTAACGGTAGGAGTCGTCGGCATACGAGGCCGGGGCCGCTCCCACATGCGGGAGTTCGCGTCGATCCCAGGAGTGCGCGTCGGATACCTGTGCGACGTCGACGAGCGGCTGTTCGGCGAGGCTCTTTCCGAGATCGAGGGCTATGCGGGATACAGGCCCCGCACCGAGACCGACGTTCGCAGACTGCTCGAGAGGGACGACGTCGACGCGATCTCAATCGCAACGCCCGATCACTGGCATGCCCTGATGACGATTTGGGGATGCCAAGCCGGCAAGGATGTCTACTGCGAGAAGCCCTGCTCTTACACCCTCTGGGAGGGCCGCAAGATGGTCGAAGCCGCGCGCAAGTACGACCGTATGGTGCAGATCGGACTCCAGCGCCGGAGCAGCGCCAGGGTCCAGTCTGTCGTCCGGTTCGTGCAGGACGGATCGCTAGGGAAGGCGTATCGGGCCAAAGCCGTCGTCTACAGAGGGCGGATCAGCATCGGAAAGGTGCCGGAGTCGTCCATCCCGGAGGGGGTCAACTGGGACATGTACCTCGGTCCCGCCCCATATCGCGCCTTCGACCTGAACCGGTTCCATTACGGGTGGCACTTCTTCTGGGACACGTCCACGTCGGAAGTGGGCAACAACGGCGTTCACCACTTGGACGTTCTCCGCTGGGGGTTGGACAAGCAGGTCCACCCCGTCAAGGTCCACTGCGCGGGGGGGCAGTTCGTCGAGGATTCCGACTCCGAGGTGCCGAACGTCCAGGTCGGGACCTTCGAGTACGCGGACGGCACTCTGGTCGAGGTCGAAGCCACAACCCTGTACAGCCCGCCATTCGGGGACGTCCGTGTCGGAGGGTTCTTCTTCACCGAGCGCGGCTACATCGGGTCGGCCGATGGCTGGAAGGCGGTGCAGGGCGAGTTCACGCCGCGTGACCGCCCCGACTCGCCGTCCGGGGTCTCCTACCGGGCCAACAACCTCAGCTTTCCGAGCATCGCCTACCACGATGGGCCAGAGATCCCGAACGTTGACGAGCGAGAGATCGGCCACTTCCAGAACTTCATCGACTGCGTCCGCTCCCGGAAGCGCGAAGACCTGCACTGCGAAGTCGAGCAGGGCCACCTGTCCACATCCCTGTGCCATTTGGCAAACATCTCCTATCGGGTCGGCCGGAAGCTGGAATTCGACCCGGTCACGGAGACGATCGCAGGAGATGAGGAGGCCAGCCGACTGCTCACCCGGCAGTATCGAGAGCCCTACGTCGTACCGGATCAGGTCTGACTAGCTTGCAGCGGCAGATGGAAGGGAGCCTGCGGCGGGACGGGTCCGCAAAGCCAGCTGTCGAGCACTCCCGCACAGATCCCTTCCTTCCAGCGACTCGCACCGATAATGGAGCTGAGGCACTGCCCGGTCCTCGAGCATGAGTCCGCCACCGGGATTGTCCTCGGCCCCGAGCGCCGACCATTGACGCGCATGGCACGCAAGCTTCAGTCCATGTACTTGCTGGGCCCCTCAGGGCGCCTAGAGGCCCTCCATGAAGAGCCAGAGGCCCCCCACCGCATCGAGCGTGCGTGCGTCTTCTGCCACCCGCACCCCCAATACGGCGGAACGATGCACAACAAGGTGGTCTACCGAATGGCACGCGCCGCGCGTCGCTCGGGTGCCGCGGTGCTGCGGTTCAATTTCCGTGGCGTAGGGGCCAGCTCCGGCACCTACGACGGCGGCAGGGGCGAGCAGGACGACCTGAGGGCCGTCGTTCGCTACATGCACGATCGGCACGCTGGGATTCCACTGGTGGTCGGCGGTTTCTCGTTCGGTTCGTGCACAAGCCTGCGTGTGGCCTGCGGGCATCCCTCCGTCGAGGGGGTAATCGCCGTCGGGACCCCCACCGACCTCGCGGATCTCGGATTCCTGCGAACTTGCGGATGCCCGAAGCACTTCGTGCAGAGCACGCGTGACGAGTACGGATCGCAAGAGAGCATGCAGCGGACCTTTGAAACGGCCGCGCCGCCCAAGCGCATCACTTGGGTGGAGGCGCGGGACCACTTCTTCGACGGGGCCCTCGACGCGCTGGAACGGGCCGTGCAGTCGGCACTTGGCGGAGCCGCGGCGAGATGAAATTCGCGATCTTTGGGGCAGGCGCAATCGGGGGCGTCTTGGCGTCGCTTCTGGCGGACTCCGGGCATGAGGTGCACCTGCTGGCCCGGGGAGCGAACCTCCAGGCCCTCCGCGCCGAGGGCCTGCTGGTGCGCAGCAAGGTCTTCGGGGAGCGCCGGCACAAGCTGCCAGCTAGTGCGGACCCAAACGAAGTCGGGCCTGCGGACTACGTAATCCTAGCCATGAAGGCCGGATCGTTGCCCGGGGCAGCCCGCAATGTCGCACCACTGAAAGGGGCGGCCACGACCTTTGTCTCGCTCCAGAACGGTATGCCGTGGTGGTACTTTCACGGCATCGACGGCGACGAGCAACCGATCGAGGCAGTCGATCCCGGCGGGAGCGTGACGCGGAACATTCCCCCAGAGCAGTGTTTGGGGGCGATCGCCTACATATCAAGTTCCATGCCCGCGCCGGGTGTCGTGGAGCACACATCGGGAGCGAGGCTCCCTCTCGGGGAGCCTTCTGGCAAGAGGACGCAGCGGTGCCTCCAGCTTGCGGCCGCCCTGCGCTCGGCTGGCATCAAGGCTCCGGTGCGGGCGAACATCCGTCACGAGCTGTGGGTCAAGCTGATGGGGAACGCGGCCTTCAACCCGCTAAGCGCGCTCACGAGGGCCACGCTGTCGGAATTGACGGCATCGCCGCACGGCGTACGGGTGATCGGTTCCATCATGGACGAGGTCCGGGAGGTAGCGGCAGCGGCCGGGGTACACATAGCGCTGTCCAACGAGCGAAGGATCGCCGGGGCACGGGCCGTCGGCAGCCACAAGACTTCAATGCTGCAAGACCTGGAGCGCGGACGGCAGCACGAGCTCGATGCCCTGTTGGGGGCGGTAATTGAGCTGGCCGACCGATGGCACGTCGCGGTCCCGGCCATTAGGGCAGTCGACGGTGCCGCCCGGGTGGCCTTCGAGCTTCGCACGCGCCGATGCGGGCCGGAGTCGTGACGCCTAGCGGCCGTCGCCGCAGGAAGTCGGGATTGGAGCTGAGTTGACAGACGCCGACCGTAACGATTGGGATCACGCCCACATCGGGGAACTGATCGACCTGGCGCTGAGGGAGGACATCGGTAGCGGAGATGCCACGACGGAAGCGTGCGTACCACCGGAGACCCGTGCTTCGGGAGTCTTCCTGTCACGCGAGGCCATGGTCCTGGCGGGAACTCCGCTTCTCAAGAGGCTCTACGGCGGCTGCCGTGTCGAGCTTCTTGCATCGGACGGGGACAGCGTACGCGAGGATCAGGTCTTCGCCCGCGTCGAGGGACCGTGCCGGCAGCTGCTGACTGTAGAACGGACAGCCCTGAACCTCCTGCAGCGTGCCAGCGGCATTGCAACCCTCACAAGCCGGTTCGTCCGCGAGATCGAGGGAACAGGCTGCACGCTACTAGACACGCGCAAGACCAGCCCCGGTATGCGGATGGTCGCCAAGCTCGCGGTGCGCGCCGGCGGCGGCACGAATCACCGCATGGGCCTCTACGATGCGATCTTGGTGAAGAACAACCACATAACCGTCGCCGGCGGTGTCAGACAGGCGATCGGGCTCTGCCGACCGTCGCGGCTGCCGGTCGAGGTCGAAGTCCGCAGCTTGGACGAACTCGCCGAAGCCTTGGACTGCGGCTGCCGCCATGTGCTGCTCGACAACTTCAGCCCATCGCAGGTCGCCGTCGCTGTGCGGAGAGTGCGAGGGCGGGCCATGGTCGAGGTCTCCGGGAATGTCGTCCTCGAGACGCTGCGGGACTACGCAATGGCCGGGGCGGACTATATCTCTGTCGGAGCCCTGACCCACTCCGCGCGGGCCATGGATATCAGCTTTCGGATCCGCTAGAGATGCCGCAGCGCCCGGACCAGACGAGGGTTCCCAGGCCCAGCCTCACCATCTCACCAGCCGAAAACGACGATTGAACTTGCCCGGGCATGTGACGCCGAGTGCCGGTTAGAACTACGGACAGCGCCCGTTACAATAATTCACTGCCCGGCTACCCTGGCCGGCGGATAGAAGCTTGGCCGGGTCCCGCTGGACGCGCCCGTCCTCGGCCCCGCGACCATGGAAGAACATCCCATCCACGGGTCTGAAGCCGGCGCGCGCCACTCGAACGACGATTCGCCAGCGACGGGCACCATTGAGCCCAGGTCCTATCGACACAGCAATCGACGGGTAATTACCATCCTCGCCGTCGTCGTGGGAAGCGCGATTGCTGTAGAGCTGGTAACCCTTCCTCAGGTTCTTTCAAGGTTTCCGACGCTTACACGCGCGGCGGAAAGCCTACTCACATTCCCGATCCTCAACTTCGGGGAATTCCAGCTGACACTGGCTCTCCTCTACAGGGCGCTCGTGATGTTCGGTCTGGTCTGGGTCGCAACTCAGGCGTCGGCCAGGATTGTGCGGAAGACCATTCTGGACTACACCGACCTCGACGAGGGCCGCAAGTATTCCGTCCAGCGGATGGTGGCCTATTTGGTCTTCGCTCTGGGAACAGTCTCCGCCGTGCAAATCCTTGGGTTAGACATCAGCATGGTCGCGGTCTTCGGAGGCGCCCTAGGCATCGGCGTGGGCCTCGGATTCCAGTCAATGGCCAAGAACTTCGCGTCTGGAATGCTGCTGCTCCTGGAGCAGCCCGTCAAGGTCGGGGACCGCGTCACCGTGGCTGGCCTGCAGGGGGACATTATGCGGATTGGTCCCCGCGGCACATGGGTGCGCACAAATGACAACCTCGTCATGATCGTGCCGAACTCGGAGTTCGTGGACGGCATGGTGACCAACCTGACCGCCAACGACCGAATCGTACGCATTCCGGTGCCGCTGGGAGTTTCGTACGGGAGCGATCCAGAGCACGTGCGATCCGTGCTTCTCCAAGCGGCCAAGGAGCATCCGGACGTGCTGGAAGATCCGCCTCCAGACGTGATCTTCATCGGCTTCGGAGACAGCTCGCTGGACTTCGAGCTCAGGATCCACACCTCCAGCCGGGTCACCAGGCCCCGGATGATCCGCAGCGAAGTCTATTTTGAGGTCTTCGCAGCCTTCAAGCGCGAGGGCATTGAGATACCGTTCCCGCAGCGAGACCTGCACGTGCGAACGGTGGAGCCGTCGGTCCGCTGGAAGACTGTTGGGAGCGGATCCGGGTCGGGCAGTGCGGGCCGTCGCGAAGCACTGCCCCCAAAGGACGCGGCCGCCCCTCACGACTTGACGCTGGAGGCTCGATCCGATGAGCGCGCCTGACCTCGTTAAGCCTGGCGCTGACGGCTCCGAGACTGGCCACGGCTTCGGCACGGCCCCAGTATTCCTGGCGTCGATCAGCACAATCCTGGGCGCCATCCTGTTTCTCAGATTCGGCTACGCAGTCGGCCACGTGGGGCTCTGGGGCGCCCTGATGATTATCCTGCTCGGCCATCTGGTCACCATCCCCACTGTGCTGGCCGTCTCTGAGATCGCCACCAACCGGCGAGTCGCCGGCGGAGGGGCGTACTTCATCATCAGCCGTTCATTCGGCACAAGCATCGGAGGCGCGATCGGCATAGCCTTGTACCTGTCGCAGGCCATCTCGGTGGCTTTCTACCTCGTCGCGTTCGCGGAAGCCTTCGAGCCAGTGTATGACTGGGCCGCGTTCACCTACGACGTGATACCGGATCCGCGCTGGGTGAGCCTGCCCTCCGCTGTCCTGCTGCTGGCGCTGATCCTTACTAAGGGCGCTGCCATGGGCGTCCGCGCCCTGTGGGTCGTGTGCGCAATCCTAGGCGGCGCTATTACGGCGTTCCTGCTCGGCGAAGGCCCAGAGGCAATTCGCCCTGACGGCCTGAACATCACGGCTCGGATCGATGATCCGGACGCATTCAGCGTCGTCTTTGCCACCTGCTTTCCAGCCTTCACCGGGATGATCGCCGGGCTCGGCCTTTCGGGGGACCTGAAGAACCCGCAGCGCAGCATCCCGCTGGGAACGATAGGAGCGACACTCGCCGGAATGTTGGTGTACGCCCTCGTTGCGGTGAAGTTGGCCCACAGCGCGACCCCCGAGGCACTGGCCGGGGACCAGTTCATCATGTCCGAAATCGCGCTGTGGGGCCCCTCAATCTATGTGGGGCTGGGCGCGGCCGCCCTCTCGTCGGCTCTCGGCTCGATTCTCGTCGCCCCTCGTACGCTGCAGGCGCTGGCGCGGGACAAGGTGTCGCCCATCCCAGGGCTGAACACGCTGCTCGAGAAGGGCTGGCGCGAGACGCAGGAACCGGTCAACGCCACCGTGGTTTCTGGGGCGATCGCGATCGTGTTTGTCGTGCTAGGGGACGTGGACTTCATCGCCCAGATCCTGAGCATGTTCTTCATGGTGACCTACGGTGCCCTTTGCGCGGTGTCGTTCCTGGAATACTTTGCCGGCAACCCAGCCTACCGGCCCACATTCCGCTCGCGCTGGTACCTCTCCCTGCTGGGGGCCGTAATGTGCGGCCTGCTGATGATCCAGATGAATCCGCTCTACGCGCTAGTCTCCATCCTGCTGATGGTCGGCACGTATCTCGGTCTTCGGCGGTCGCGGCGTGGGGAACGAGACCTGGCGGCCATCTTCGAGGGCACCATGTTCCAGCTGACCAGGCGGCTGCAGATCACCCTGCAGCAAAACCGCGTCGAGCGATCGGCCGGTGGTTGGCGCCCGTCGGTTGTTGCAGTGACTCGGTTCGGAGAGCGGCGGCTGGGCCACTTTGACCTGCTGCGCTGGCTCAGCCACCGCCACGGATTCGGCCACTTCATACAGTTCATGGAGGGAGAGTACTCGTTCTCCGAAGAGATTGAGGCCCGGCTGAAGGTCCAGAAGCTGGTCGAGCGAACCGAGATCAGCCGCGCGGGGGTTTTCGTTGACTCGATGATCTGCCCATCGTTCCAGTTGGCGATGGCGAACACGCTCCAGATGCCGGGCATCTCAGGGCTCCCCAACAACTGCCTTCTGCTGGAGTTCGACAAGGACCGCCCTGAAGAGATCGGCGAGATCGTGGACGGTGCCCGCCTCGCGATGGACTCAATGTTCAACATCCTAGTCCTGCGGTCGACGGAATACCGCTTTGGGTACAGGTCCTCGATCCATCTCTGGGTGACGGAGGAGACGATTCCGAACGCGCCCCTGATGCTACTGCTCGCGTACATCATTGTTGGACACCGAGAATGGGGCAGAGCCGAGATCCAGCTATTCGCGTGCTTTGAAGCCAGAACGGACGCCGAGCGCGAAAAGGACAAGCTCTCAAACCTGATGCGCGCAGGCCGCCTGCCGATCTCACCGCAGAACCTGACCACTGTGCCCCGCTCCGGCGGGCCGTCGCTCGAAACGGAGGTCTCCAGGCGGTCGTCGAAGGCCGATCTCCTGATTGCCGGGCTGACGGCGGATGAGATTTCCGAAGGCGGCACGGCGGACGCGCTTCAGGCGTACGGAAACGCGAACGACGTACTATTCGTGCACGCCTCAGAGACGGTCTCCATAGAATGATCGGTCGGGCTTCCCGTAGCCGGGCTACGGCATGACCCGAACATACTTCTGCAAGACTCTCCTAAACGGCTCGCCGGCATAGAGGTTGCCGTCATCGTCGGCGGCGACGAACTCTGCCCCGCTGCCTGCGGTCCGGCGCGGGTCGCCCCACGGGAAGCGCACAAAGTAGCGCACCCAGCCCGACTTCGCGTCGCCCACGCGCAGACCCATTTCCCAGCCGGGGTTCTGCACATCGTCCGACTCCGAGTCGGCCACATAGATGTTGCCGTGGCCGTCGAACGAGATGCCGCTCGGTCGGCCGAACTGCGTCCAGCTCGCCAAGTGTTTGCCTTCCTGGTCAAAGATCTGGACACGGTTGTTCTCGCGGTCCGCCACGAACAAGCGCCCGTCCGCGTCAAGGGCGAGCGAGTGCAGCACGCGGAACTCGCCGGGCCCGTAGCCGGTGCGGCCCCACTGCTTGACGAAGGTCCCGTCCGGGGCAAACTTCACGATGCGATTGTTCCCGTCCGGATAGTGGCCGTCACCGACGAAGATGTAGCCGTCGTCCGCCACGACAACGTCCGCGGGCGAGCTGAGGTGCCGAGGGCCATTGCCCGGGACGCCGGGTGTCCCGAGCGTCATCAGTACTTCGCCCGTGCGGCTGAATTTGATCACCCGGTGCCCTCGCTGCCCACCTTCGGGAACTCGGGACGAATTGGCCGCGTCGGTTACCCAGACACTGCCGTCCGGGGCGACGTCGATGCCGTGAGGCCAGATGAACATGCCCGAGCCAAAGCTGGTGAGGGCTTCGCCCGTCTCGAGGCTGAACTGCACTACCGCGTCCAAGTCGGAGTCCAGGCACTCGTAGCCGAACTTCTCGGATCCCGCGTCACAACGGACCACGGCCCACAGATGCTTGCCGTCCGGATCGACGTCAACATCGCCCATCGCACCGGGCCCCCGGCCGTCCGGGAGCTTGGCCCAGTCGTTAACCATTCGGTAAGGGTTCGGATAGGGCTGAGCACTCGCCAAGGCGGCCGTTGCCGCCAGCAGCAGCGCGCACGTGCTTACCCGACGCCACGCGATAGAAAGTCTCATGGATGCACCTCGCTTGATCCGACGCTGCCGGACCGGCTCACATTATGGCGCAGACCCGCCTGACGCGATCGGGCTTGGCATGCATTTCGGCAAGACCTCGCCGATGTGCCGATAGCCTCCGGGCTCCCGGGGCGCGACCGGACGAGCGATTCGGGCCGGAGTCCACCCGCGCGGTGTCATGCGACGCGACGGAGGAACGTGACGCGGCCGACCTCGACCCACTCGACAACAAACAGGTTCCCAGCATGGTCGAAGCACGCGTCGTGAGGACACACGAAATGGCCGGCATGAAAGTGCTCGCGGCCCAGCAGGCGCCGGTCCATGTAGTCATTGCTCCCCTGCCCCAAGTGGCCAATCAGACGGTTCTCCGCGTCGAACAGACTCACTCTGGCAGCCAGGTCTGGAACGACAAGCGTCCCGTCGGAATGGACGTCAAAGTCACACGGCAGGTCCACGTCTTGCACGAAGCCCAGGTGCGCGCCGTCCAGGCCGAAGTACTGCAGCCGGTGGTTCGCGCGGTCCGCGACCAAGACCTTCTCGTCCCCCGAGCGGCTGTCAATCTCGATCCCGTGGGGACAGTTCAGCTTGCCGGCGTCCTGAGTCCTGCCGCCGCCGAACGTGCCCTTGTAGCGGCCATCTCGGTCGTAGTGCACCACGTAGCTTGAGCCATAGCCATCGGCGACATAGATGTCGCCGTTGCTTGCGACAGCGAGGTTCGTGGGCTTCCAGCTCGGGGCCATCCGGTCCTCGCGCACTTCGTACGCAGGCGACTCGGAGGGATATCCCAGCGTCAAGACGACGTTGCCGTCCAAGTCGGTCTTCTGGACAATCCGGCGCCGAACGTCGCAGAAGTACAGGAATTCCTCCGAACCTTCCCGGACAAGTCGGAAGCCGTGAGCGCCGCCGGCGAAAGCGCCGCCCCACGAGCGCATGAAGCGGCCGTTCGGGTCGAAGACTACCACTGAGTGGTCGCTGGCCGAGGTCCGGTGGACTGTGTGGTGCACCCACACGCAACCGCTGGAGTCGACTTGCACGCCGTGGCAATTGCCGTAAGCGATGGAGTTGGGGAGATCCCCCCAGTCGTGGTGCGCCTCATAGGCGCGGCTCCCGGCGCGGATGATCGGAGCTGGCACGAGCCCGATTGTAGCCGCGCCGGCACAGCCGATACAGACCGGCGTCAGTAGCGGGATACCCTAGGCTCTCCGACATCCGCAGCAAGCGCCAGAGAGTCGAAGTTCATCACCATGTGTTCGTGTCGCACGGAGTGCATCCCGGGATCGTCCCATAGGTTGTTGAACTCTCCGGGATCGTCCTGAAGGTCGAAGAGCTCGCCGAGCCCGTGGCCGTGATAGACGACCTGCTTGAACCTCTCGCTGCGGACCATCGTGCCGAAGCTCTGGACGCCGGCCAAGGCGCGATAGTACTCGCTCCGAACGAATTCGCGGTGGCGGTCGGGATCCGCGGCGCCCTCCAAGATCGGGAGCAGCGACCTGCCCTGCATCGAGCTGGGCAACGGCAAGCCGCCGAGCTCCAAGAGCGTCGGCGCCAGATCTGTCAACTCGACAAGGGCCCTGCTCCGCAGCCCGTTCTTGAACCGGCCGGGAGACGAGATCACCAGGGGCACGTGCACCAGGCTCTCGTAGAACCTGCAGCCCTTCAGTAGCAGGCCATGATCCCCGAGCGTCTCGCCGTGGTCACTGGTGAAGATGACGACAGTGCTGTCAAGCTGGCCGGTCGCCTCCAAAGCGTCTAGCATGCGGCCTACGTTGTAGTCGATCAGCTCGATCATCGCGTAATACTTCGCCTGGTACGACTTGGCGTTCAAGTCTTCAGGACGCTTCGGAGTCCGCTGGAAGTTGATGTCCCTGAGCCGTTCCTGAGCGGCGAGGTCAGACTCGCGAAACAGCGGTCCTGGCATGGCGGACTCCGGATAGTGGTCCAGCCACTCCTTGGGGGGATCAAAGGGCGAGTGGGGATCGAAGCAGTTGAAGCTGAACAGCCAAGGGCCATCGCGCTGCTCCCTCAGGAAGTCGATCGCACGATCCGCGCACCATGTGGTCTGATGGCTCTCGGTCGGGATATAGCCCCGCCGCTCGTACGTCCGCGTGTAGTCGATGCCCCGAGACTGGAGCCAGTCGATGTAGGCATGCCCCTCCGGCCAGTCGTCGTGGGGATGGTGGCTCCAGTGGAAGACTCGGTAGCCGTCGTCAACCCTGGGCTCGACCCGGCCCTGGGCCCCGGACAGGTGGAACTTGCCGGCCAGCCCGCAGTCGTATCCCGCATCGGCGAGGCTCTTGGTGACCAAGGGCGCGGCGTCGTCCCAGCGGGCGTTGCCGTTCATGCACCCGTGCACGGCCGACGGATACATGCCGGTAAGGAAGCCAGCCCTGCTGGGCGTGCAGATGGGTGATTGGCAGTAGGCGTTCTCGAAGGCGACGCCACTCGCGACCAGACGGTCAAGGTTGGGGGTGCGGATATGCTCGTTGCCCAGCGAGCGGATGGTGTCCCAGCGCTGCTGGTCGGTGCAGATCCAAAGCACGTTCGGGCGGTCAGGAGCACCGCGGACGGCCTGGGAAGCGAGGCCCGCCCCGGCGGCTCCCACGAATCCCCGGCGGGTCATCGAGCCAGTCATCGCCGCTAGGGTAGCGCAGCGACTGCTGTCCACTTGGCGCACGCGCTGTGGGGGGCCCGCCGAATTCATGCGGAATCGCTCCCCCGGTCGGGTGGGCTACACTCTCCAACGGAATGCTCGGGCGGATTCTACTTTGGGCGGTCCTGATTACCATTCCGCTGCAATCCCGTGTGGACCAAGATCAGGTCTACGGAATGCGCGGCGGTCTGGCCATGCTCATGGACGTGCACTATCCCCAACGGTCGAACGGGTTCGGCATCGTGTTGATTTCGGGAAGCGGATGGCACGCTCCGCTGCGCTACGATGCGTCACCGCTGAAGGACTCCCGCTTTGCGAAGCTGTACGCCCCGCCCCTGACGCAGGCGGGATTCACGTTGTTCGTGATCAACCATCGGGCCGCGCCGCGCTACCGTTATCCGGCCCCTCTCGAGGACGCGCAGAGGGCCGTCCGGTTCGTCCGCCACCATGCGGAACGATTCGGGATCGACGCCGACCGGATAGGCGGCGTTGGAGGTTCGTCTGGAGGCCATCTGGCAAGCATGCTCGGCGTGCTCGACGGGGGAGGCCGCTCCGATGACGCCGACCCGGTGGAGCGGCAAAGCTCCAAGCTGCAGGCCGTCTTCGCAAGGGCGGCTCCAACCGACCTGACCCGGTTTGAGGGGCGGTTCTCGAGCGCCTCCGTAGCGTCGCTGCTGGGGCTTCGGCTGGGGGCCCGCGATCCTCGCGGGAGCGCGGAATTTCGTCGGCACTGGGAGGCCTCGCCCGCCGCTCACATCTCGCCAGACGACCCGCCGTTCTTGCTGGTGCACGGAACTGCCGACGAACGAGTTCCGTTCTCGCGGGCAGAAGAGTTCGCCGCCATGCTGCGCGCTGTGGACGTGCCGGCCCGACTGCTCCCGATCAAGGGCGGGGGACACGGAGCCTCGTTCCCGGGCGCGACTGACCCGCCGGACTACTTGGGCGCAATGGTGGAGTTCTTCCGGGAACGATTGAGCGGTGATTCCCCGCCCGAAGGGACAGTGCCCCAAGTGGCTCGTGCGCAACCCGGTGTCGAGAGGAATGTGGTCTTCGGGATGGTCTCCGGCGGCGCCCTGCTCATGGACGTGCACCGGCCCGATTCGGCAAACGCCAATGGCCTGGGCATCGTGCACATCACCGGCAGCGGGTGGCACTCGCCAATTGCGGCCAGCGCTCCCCAGCAAAAGGCCAGCCGCCAAGTGGAGATTTTCGGGAAGCCGCTCGTGGAGGCGGGCTACACCCTCTTCGCCGTTAACCACCGCACCGCGCCGCTCAACAAGTACCCGGCGCAACGGGAGGATGTCGAGCGGGCCGTCCGGTTCGTGCGCCGCCACGCGTCGCGGTGGGGTATCGATCCACGCCGGATCGGCGGGATCGGCGGTTCTTCCGGTGGGCACCTGATCCTGATGCTCGGCCTCCGGCAAGCCGCAGGCCTCAAGAACGACCCGGACCCTGTCAATCGAGAGGACGCATCGTTGCAGACGATCGTTCCTTGGGCCCCTCCCACAGACCTGATCCGGCACAACGGCGAGTTCGGCACGGGCACGTTCGGATCGCTCTTCGGCCTTCGGCTGATGGCGCGCGACCCTCCGTCCTCGCCGCAGCACCGGGCTTACCTTGAGGCGTCACCGATTGAGCATGTCTCCAGAGGGGATCCTCCGACCCTCCTGATCCACGGGGATGCCGACGAGATCGTCCCTATCGGTCACTCCCGGCAGCTGCTGGAAGAACTGCGCAAGGCCAAAGTGCCATCGGAGCTGCTCGTCGTCCCCGGCGGCGGCCACGGGGCGGCATTCCCCGGGAAGGCCTCAGGCTCACCCGACTACGTGTCCGAGGCCGTTCGGTGGTTTGACCGCCATCTGGGCAGCAGGTCGGTCGGGCAGTTACACGCGGGCAGCGAGGCCGACCTTCCGTAGGGATTCCGGCCTTGCCGACGCGCCTTCGCATCACTCCAGACGTGGCAATTGGCCCCAGTTCCCTTCCCGTAAGCAGCCGGACTTGCGGACCGCCATGGCAGCCCATCCCCGAGACCACACCAGCGGCGCTAAGATGAAGCAAGGCATCCCGATGCTCAAGCGATTGAGAGTGCTGGTTCTGCTTGGGTGTCCATTGGGAATGCTGCAGGCCGAGTTGCTCGACATCGACTCGAATTGGGTGGACGCCGTCGGCAAGCCCGGAGGGCCGCCAACCGTTGTGTACTTTGTGACGCACGACTGCCCGATCTCGAATCGGCTGTTGCCTGAAGTCCGCCGCATCTGCGACGAATACGCGGTTCAAGAGATCCGGTGCTTGCTCGCATACGTCGACCCGACGCTGACCGCCGAGGCGATCAGGGAGCATCAAGAAACATACGGAACAGCGCAGCCGGCGGTCCTAGACTTGGGCCACCGCTTGGTGAAGCTGGCCGGCGCGACCGTGACGCCCGAGGTGGCATTTTTTGACCGCAGTGGCGACTTGGCCTACCGGGGGCGCATCAATAACCTTTATGCAAAGCTGGGCACGCCCCGTCGCAGGCCGACCGAACACGACCTGCGAGAGGCGCTTGACGCCGTATTGGCTGGACGGCAGGTCTCAAGGCCGAGGACTCAGGCGGTGGGTTGCTTCATCCCGGAACTGCGACACGACAGGGAGGACTGAGAACAATGAGACGTTTGGGAAGCATGACTGCCTTGGCAGGCCTGCTGGCGCTTTCGTCAGCTGTGCCGCTTCGGGCAGGAGGGGCCACCATCGGGGGATCGGTAACGTTCAACGGCCAAGTCGCTAAGGTCGTCCACCAGCGGTGCGCGTCCTGCCACCGCCCGGAACAGGCAGCGCCGTTCTCCCTGCTCACCTACGAAGACGTCTCCAAGCGCGCCGCACTGATCCGCGCGGTGACCGAGTCGCGCTACATGCCTCCGTGGCACGCCGAGCCCGGATACGGCAAGTTCAAGGACGAGCGGAGGCTCCCGGACCATGAAGTCGAACTTCTTGCTGCGTGGGTCGCTGCTGGCGCTCCGGAAGGATCAGGAGCGGCACCGCCCCTGCCCTCATTCCCGGACGGGTGGAACCTCGGCGAGCCGGATCTGGAGATCGCGATGGAGGAGCCATACACCGTTCCGGCGGACGGCCCCGACGTCTACCGCAACTTCCCCGCTCGCGTGCCCACCCAAGAGGACCGCTGGGTGCGCGCGATCGAATTCAAGCCGCTGGCACGGACTGTCGTGCATCACAGCCTCTTCGCCGCCGACACTACCGGCAAGGCGCGCGAGTACGACGCCGAGGACGACATCCCCGGCTATAAGGGGATGTCCGGCGGGATCAAGGGCAAGATCAGCCTCAGAGGCTGGGCGGTGGGTGGCGGCCCGCGCATCTTTCCCGAGGAAGCGCCGATAAGGCTCCCGGCCGGCAGCGATTTCATCTTCGAGAGCCACTTCCACCCCTCTGGCAAGCCCGAGACGGAAGTGTCGACCGTCGCGATGTATTTCTCCGACGAGCCCGCCACGAAGGAGCAAATCACTTTTCAGCTTCCACCGGCCTTCGGCTCCGGGGCAGGCCTAGACATTGCTCCGGGCGACTCCGACTACACCATCAGCGAGTCGCTGACACTCCCGGCGGCCATCGAACTGCACAGTGTGACGCCGCACGCACACTACATCGGCAAGGAGTTCAAGGCCTGGGCCGAACTGCCAGACGGCGGCGAGGTGCCGCTCATCTGGATCAAGGATTGGGACTTTGCGTGGCAGGACATGTACGTGTACGAAGAGCGTGTCGTTCTCCCCGCGGGCACGACCGTGCGCACGCGCATTACCTACGACAACTCGGCGGAGAATCCCCGCAACCCTAGCTATCCCCCCAAGAGGGTCTATTGGGGCACGGGTTCCGAGGACGAAATGGGATCAGTCGTGTTCCACGGACTGGCCGTGGACGAGGCGGAGTTGCCGGTGATCCGTGATGAAATCTCCAAGCTGAACAAGCGCCACCGCGAGCAGGCCAAGGCCTATCGCGAGCGGATCAAGGAGCAGAAGAAACTGGCCAGCCGCTGAGGCTCTTGCGGCGCGGTCCTCATGCGCCGCCCACAAGACGGAACGGCTGGCCACGCCCGGCCCGCATGTCTGGGGGTCAGCTGCTATGGCAGCCGGTCGGTGGTCGGCGACTAGCACCCACTGGTCTTGCGGGTGGTCAAGGCAAATCGCTCGATCCGGCCGGAGTCCGACTCGCTTCGCAAGCCGAACCGTTGCACCTTCCCAATCCTTCCGTACGAACCATCAGATACCGACGGTGGCGGATGCCCGCCTACTGCCGTGAACGCATCGTCGCAATGGTCTGTTCAGCTCGTCCACCTACTCCCACTCTGACGCCACCGATGCTGCGCGGGTCGCGGCCGAAGCCGCCGATCCCGGGATCATTCCCAGATTACCCATGCCGGCGGAACCGGTTGACGGGTTGAAGAACAGCTCCAGCTGGTGATTAGGCAGTTGGGGGAGATTGTGCTTGAACTCCGGAAACCTGGCTTGAAGCTCAGGGCCGCGAGTCAGCCCTGTTCAATGGTCTGCCGTCCGAGTCAGGGAGGCGAAGGGGATTACGGCCCGCGGCCGAGGCCCGCGGGCTGTGCACATTTCGGAGCACTCGACCGGCAGGTTCATCTGGCCTTTCACCTGCACCCCGCGCAACGACCAAACAGAATCAGCTCGTGGCCGTCGACCTCGAAGCCCTCCGGCACCAACGCCTCGACTTCATCCGGACACCGATAAATGTCAAATGCCTGATCGCAGGCGCGACAGAGGAAGTGGTGATGATGCGGACGCTCGGCCAACTCGAACCGAAGCCCGCCGCTTGGAAGCTCGACTTCCGACAACCACCCCTCACCAGCGAGGATCTTCAAGTTTCGATAGACGGTCGCTAGGCCGAGTGACGGCACGATTCGTTGGCCGCACTTGAGAACCTCTTCAGGCGTGAGGGGACGCTCAACGTTCATGAACACGCTCCGGATCGCCCGGCGCTGACGGGTGTCTCGTTGCATTGAGCGGCCGCGTAGGATGATAACCTTCCGTCGAGCGACGCTTGCGACCGTTGGCCGATCGGCCGGCCCCGACGGCCGCTCGGCGGTCGCCTTCAGATCCCTTGATCCGCCTGCTCCTCGTCGTCACATATGGCGCATGCGTCGACTTGGCAGACACGGGCACTCATGACGAGAGCGCCTGCGAGGATCAAGCTGCCAGCAGCCGACGTCGCGGTCTCGGGCAGCGGCACGAGCCAACCGCTAAGCGAGGCTCCCCACAACGCAGATCCCCCGGCGAAGGTGAGAATCACGGACCGGTTCTTGCGGGCTGGGCCTAGGACGAGCATCACCGCGCCGAGAAAGACAGTCCCCATCCAGATGGCTCGCTCGACGCCTTCGGAGAGAGCCAACGCAGGAGTCGCCGTGACCAAGAATGGCGTGAGCGCACAGTGCACTGCACACCAAGCGGCGGCACACGCCGCTAGTCTCGATCCGGAAGCCAGGTACGGACTTGACGGTACGGTTGCGAGAAGGCCCTTCATCTTGTCGCGTCGGCGCCAGCAGCGGGACGATCAGGCTGTGAGAGCCCGACCCATAATGATAATGGATTCTCATAGCGGTGTCGCGGCGCTGGCCGATAGCCCTAGGAATCGACCCTGAGTATCAGGCGGAACATGCCCCGGCTATCGGAGTGAGCGACTTCAGGCGGAGGTGTGCGCCCGAGCGTTCCGCTACAGCAGATTCTGGCCCTTGAAAGGCGTGTTGGCTCTAGCTCTTATCCCTCGCACGACCAGTCGCCTCTTAACAGGGCCGGCTTCTCTCGCCCTAGTTTCGACGGTCGCGGAGGTCAGCGCAGTCTGGCGGCGATTCCCCGTAGCGTCTGACTCAGTAACGCCTTTCGGCTCGCGACAATCCCGTCGCCTCGGTTGTCATTGAGAGTCGCTGCCAGCGTTTCCAGCCCGGCAGCGAGGTCTTCGTCGCTCGCACGGCCCTGAAGCTGCGCCTCGGAGCGATCAAGCACCGTCATCAACTGGGCTCCAAGAGACTCCGACAGTTCCCCACCGCGCTCCAGCTGGTCGAGGTATGCCCGCGCCACGACCGGCTCAGAGGGCCACTGCACAGGGAACTGTTGCTGCGGGTTGAAGATGCCGCCCTCGTCGGCCCGTACCGCCGCTGCAATCTCATTCTCGCTCAGGAATTGACTGGGGGTCAGCGCAAACACGTCCAGCCCGCGCGCGATCTCAGTGCCGTAGATGTGACCGCGATACCAGTAGGTGGACCAGTATCCGCCCAAGACCAGCTCCTCGGCGTCGATGGGGCCACGGTCAAAGTAGGCGATCTCGACCGGGTGGGCGGAATCGGTGAAATCGATCACCGACAGGCCACCCTGGTACCAAGCCTGCACGAAGATGTCGCGACCCGGCACCGGGACGATGGAGCCGTTGTGCGCAACGCAGTTCTCCTGCTCCAACTGCGGCGCAGGCAACTTGTAGTAACTGCGGAACTCGAGCTTGCCGTCGACGATGTCGTAGATCGCGTCGGCGCCCCATGTGAGCGGGTCGTAGGCACGACAGCGCGGCCGTGTACCGCCGCCCCATTCGTCAGTGAAGATGACCTTGGTGCCGTCGTTGTTGAAAGTCGCCGAATGCCAATAGGCGAAGCCCGCGTCGACAACCGCGTCGAGCCGCTGCGGCTTGAGAGGGTCAGAGGTGTCGAAGAGGATGCCGTTTCCCGAGCAGGCACCCGCAGCGAGATGGCGCTCGGGGAAGACGGTGATGTCGTGGCACTGGTCGGTCCGTCTGGTCTTCTGCGTGTCGTCCCCGTGGTCGCCGCCTCTCCACAGCCCGGCTAGGACGCCCGACTCGGGATCGGCGAAGACCGCCGGTGAGTCGACGATGCGCGCCTCGGACGGTCGGTCGACCGGGATCTCGATGACATCGATCCGAAAGAGCGCTGTGCGGTTATCGCCGGGAGACTCGTCATAACAGCCTTCCAATTCCTCGTCCTCACGAACCGAGGAGGTCCCGGAGTTGTAGACGACGATCTTGCCGCTGTCTCCCGTTCCGGAGACCACCGAATGGGTGTGCGAGCCGCGGCAGGTCTGGACTGCGCCCACTTGGACCGGCCTCGTCAGGTCGCTGATGTCCAAGATCCGGAGGCCGCGAAAACGCTCGGGGCTCGCATCCTGGGTCACCCCTTGCAGCCCGCAGTCGAGCCGCCCTCGCGTCTGCTCAACCGACATGATCAACAGGTCGCCTACGATCGAGACGTCTCCCTGTCCCCCCGGACAGACCACCGAACTGAGCAGTTCCGGCTGGCCGCTGCCCAGCAGTCGGTAGATGTTGAAGCCATGGTAGTTGCCGACCACCATCACATCGTCAGCGAAAGCCATGTCGGTATTGGCGAAGCTCAATAGCGGCGCCCGCCCTCTATCTTTATCCTTCTTGTCTTCTTTGTCCTCTTCGCTCTCGTCTTCATTTTCTTCGGGATTCTCGATCGCCGGCTCCCCCGCTTCCCCTTCGGCGGCGAGGGCTTCCAGGCGCTTCGGTGGCAGATTCGCCGGGTTGTTCGGATCGAAGAATCCGGCCGGCTTCGGCAGCGAGGTGACGAGTGCCAGATTTAGTCGCGCCTGGCCGGCATCCCGGAAACCAGGAGACAACGCGGAACGCGGGTCCTCGGACAGCTCGACGAGGAGCGCGTTCATGCGCTCGATCTCCGCGGTCTGACCGTTGGTGACTTCGGAGGTAAACTCGAACAGCACCGGATCGTAGGCGGACCCCGGCTGATCGAGGAGTTCCTCGACCATCTTCACCGCACCCTCGTGGTGGGGAATCATCAGCTCCAGAAACAGCCGATCGAATGCCGTGCCATCGGACGCGGCTAGCTTGGCCATCTGCTCCGGCGTAGCCATTCCGGCCATCTTGTGGCTCGTGTGCATTGCATCGTGTGCGGCCGGATCCGGCACGTGCTGACCGCGGTCGCGCAGCCACTGCTGCATGAATGCAATCTCGTCTCCCTGCGAGGCGTTGATCCGGCCGGCGACGTCGATCAACTCCTTCCGATTCGTCCGGTCAGCCACCAGCTCCGCCATCTCAAGGGCCTGGTGATGATGGGGGATCATGTCATGCACAAAGCGAACGTCGTCCGGCGAGTAGCGCGATTCGGCGATTTCAACCGCCTGGTCCGCGCTCAGTTCGCGAGCCGGCTCGCCCGGGGCACCGGGCTGGACAATGGGCGTCTGGGCCGTGCTCTCGACTGCCAGCAGGAACGCCCAAAGACAGACGTAACGAGACAGGCAAACAGGGTTTCTGGTCAAGGGATTCGCTCCTATGGCAGGGGTGGGGTCGTTGAGCGGCGCGGAAAGGCGACCGGATCCAATCTATCAGCTTTATCAGGCTGCGGTTGAGGGACCCAGCCACAGATCGATCCGAGCGCACCTTCAACAGCAACGTTCTTGCAGGTGTCGTATCGTTCGGCCCCGCCTGTTTCCTCGCCGGCCAGATCCGCAGACGGGGTGGGCACAAAGCTTAAGGTCGCATTCTTGGCAGAAGGCCACGACACCCTTGGCCAACTTCTAGGTGAATTACTGCGTCAACGACATCGCTGTGCAAGGGGCCACACCGCTGGTCTTTGACAACGTTGCCGCGGGCCGCTTGGAGCCTACAGTTTCGGCGGCTGCAGTGCGGGATTTCACCTCCAGCGCTTAGTCCGGCTTCGGACGGCGCTTGCTTGCGTGAGCAGTGGGCCATCCCGCCAGCGGCTCGCAGAACAGGACCACCGACGCGGTGCCCTCCTGCTTGAACTCGCAGTCCACCCGCTGCGCATGCTTTTGGGTTTCCGGCAGCGGCGCGCGTCTCCTTTCACCAACGAGATCGGTTGCTCATCGTTGCAGACCATTGGGGACTGTCCACCCCGGGGCCACTGGTAGGCCTGCAGCGAATCCTCCACCACCGCTGCGCACTCTCGTTCGCATTGGGCGGAAACACTCAACTACTGCAGTGTGCGCCCACGGTCTCATGGCTGGTGGTGTCGACGATCTCCAACTCGACCTGTTGTTTCGCCAGCAAGCGCAGCGACCAGTCCCCCCAGTCTTCAGGAGCTCGGAGAGCCGAATTGCAGTGAGCTCCGTGCCCCGACGGCCGTCGACCAGCTCAGTCCCCGGCCCGCGCTGCTTGCCGTGCGGGCCCTTCTCGAGACCCTCCAAGAGACAGACCTTCGCACGTTCTCCACAGTCCGAACAGCCTTGGCGACTTGCTGGTCTGACCAACCCGGGCTGCCCACGTCGACCACGTGCTGCAGATTCCGCGCTCGCCGTGCCTACTGGCTGCGTCCGCTGAGTCGGTTGACGGCTTCGTCACAAGTCTTGCGTTCCCCATCGGTCAGACTGTCAACGAGCATCTCCATGCTCCACCGGAAATGGTTCGGTTGACAGAGCACTCTACGCTGAGGCTCGGTGCCGGGGGCTCTGAGAGCGGTATGTTGGTGACAGACCTGATGCTGGCGCACGTTGTCTAGACGCGACGAATCTGTCCGTGGAAGAGGGACCATGGCCAAGACTGTAGTTCTGCGATTGGAGAATGACGTGTACGACGAGCTGCGGAAAGCTGCGGTGGCCGAGCGGCTGCCCCTGGCAACCCTCATAGCGACCACTGCTCTGACACAGATCCGTGAGAGGCAGTTCGTCAGTCGCGGGGAAATCGACGAGATCTTGGGCGACGACGCTTTGGTCCGTAGCCTGAAGGCCGGTTCGCAACAGGCTCGACGGCGGACGGGCGACTTCGTTGCATGAGTATCGGATCTTCGAGACCGAGCAATATCGGCGGGGGATTGTCACGTTGGCGTTCGAGGGAGGCACTGAGTCGGTTCGTATCATTCAGATCAGCGACAGTATTCTCATGGAGGCCGCAACGGCTGGATGGTGTCGCCGCTGGTGGGACCAGCGAACCGCGACTTGTATCGGCGGCGTGTGTCAAAGCCTAGGACCAAGGGTCTGGGCGCTAGTTGGGAGGCATTTCGGATCTGGTGAACGAACCTACAAAGGAGTCGGTGGAGATGGCCGAGAGGAAAAAGAAGGGCGCAAAGCCGAAGCTACTTTCGGGCGGAAATCCGCAGATTCCAAAGGCTGACGGGGATGCACCCGTGCAGGACTACATTGCGGCCATGCCCAGCTGGAAGCGCGGGGTCGGAAGCTACATCGACACGCTCATCGCGCGCAGCGTACCCGAGGTCCGCAAAGCGGTCAGGTGGAACTCGCCCTTCTATGGCATCGAGCACCAAGGTTGGTTCCTCGCCTTCCATTGCTTCACCAAATACGTCAAGGTGACCTTCCTAAACGGTAGTTCTCTACGTCCCATGCCGCCAGTGAAGTCTAAGCACGATCACGTGCGGTATTTTCACATCCACGAGGGCGACGAACCCGACGAGCAACTCCTGGAGAGCTGGATCAAGCAGGCGTCCGAGTTGCCGGGCGAGGAGGTCTTCTAGTCCCGTCCTGCCTTCACGTACGCCAAGAGGCCGTTCGGCGCAGAGAACTCGAGGTAGTGATTCCCGGAAGACGGTCGCCGCTCGGATCTCCGACCGCGAGCCCATACCTCGCGCAGACCGCACGGCCGATTTCGAATTCGTCCAACGCCCGAGCCACCACGACCCGATTCAGAAAATCTGCTGCAGCCTCAGCCTGAGCGCTCTCGGGATCCGGCTAGAATTCTGGAGATGCGCTGGTTGGTGGCAGCTGGCCTCGTCCTCGGAGGGCTGGTCGGCTGCTCCGTGCCCGAGCCCGAACTTGCCCCCCTGCCGGAGGTGGACTTGGACAGCCTAGGTCCGATCCTGTCCGAGCAGCTCCGCCCAACGCTTGCTGCGCTCGAGACCGAGCCCAGCGACGCTGCCGCCGCTGGAAAGGCGGGAATGTTGCTGCAGGCCTATGAACAGCACGGTCTAGCGGTAGCTTATCTGGCCCGCGCCCGCGCAGCCGCGCCAGCGGACCTGCGGTGGGAGTACTACTTAGGGATCTCGCTCGAACGGTTGGGCCGGCCTGCCGAAGCCGCCGAATCGTTCCGCCGGTGCTCCGAGATCGACATGACATTCCTGCCGGCCCGCCGGCGCCTCGCGGCGGCGCTGCTCGAGTCGAACGAACTGGAAGCGGGCCTGTCGTACTACCGCAGTCTCACGATCGAGGCGCCGGCCGACGCGCGAGTCTGGTACGGCCTAGGGCGAGCAGAGGCGGCGGCCGGCAACACAGAACCGGCCCTCCACCATCTGCAGAAGGCTGTGGCGATCGCCCCCGGGTACGGCGCGGCGCACTACGCGCTGTCGCAAGCCTATGCGCAGCTCGGAATGGCGGCCGAGGCAGAACGGCACCTCGAACGCTACGAGCTTGACCGACACGGCGAACCGGCGAGCGACGACCGTCTGCTTGCTGCGGTCACCGCACTGCGGATCTCGGCAGCAGAGTACCTGAAGCAGGGTGTGGAAGCGAAGGCGGAGGGACGAACCGACGCGGCGATCGACCTGCACCTCAGGGCATTGGAAGAAGACCCCGGGCTGCTCCAAGCTCGCGTGAACCTCGTGATCCTCTATGGATCGGCGGGCCAGGCCGATAAGGCTGAGGAGCAGTACCGGCTGGGAGTAGCGGGCGGGGAGGCAACGGCCGAGCTGCATTACAACTTCGGAGTCCTTGCCTACGAGACCAGGCGGCCTGGGAGAGCTGCAGTAGCCTTCGGGCAGGCTCTCGCCCTCAACCCAGAGCACGCCCTGGCGAACCACAACCTAGGACAGCTGCTCGAGGAAGAGGGGCGCTTCGATGAAGCCATGTCCCACTACCAGCGCGCAGTGGCGAATCGGCCGGACCACGGCCTGTCCCACTACAAGATTGGAATGCTGCTGATGCGGCAGCGGCGAGCAGCCGATGCTGTCCGCGCATTCCGCCGAGCTGCCAGGGAGCGTTCCGACCGGACTCCGACTTACTTGTTCTCTCTGGCGGCCGCTCTGCTGGCATCAAGCGACCGCACCGGTGCGACAGCCAGCTTCCGCCATGCGAGGGTCGAAGCGGAGACCCACGGGCAAACGGCCCTAATCGAGCGGATCGACAGGGCCCTCCGCGCGATGGGGGTCGAGTCAGGGGCGCCTGATTGAACCGACGGCGCGGCGAGGATCGCCGGCCGACCGTGGCTATCCGGCCTGGAACGGCCCGGTTTCGGCTCGCACCAGTGGGCAGCCGATCCAGTCCTCGGGGAGACCGATCGCATGCTTCTGCGCAGGGATGCACGGGGCCATTGGGCTCCTTCGGGCCGGCAGCAGGCCCTACGCGCCGCAGCACGTGACACGCTGCGGCCCGGGGCGCTCCCACCGGTCGGGTCCAGGTCCAAGCTCCGCGTATCTGTCCGTTCAGCACCAGGAGTGTCCACTGGTCGACTGTGGTCAATCGGTGGGCTTCGCGGAGGACTCGAAGTTCCGCTTGGGCGGTCCCGATTGATATACTTGTAATCTCTTTTCCGCCCACTAGGGCGTCGCCGGTAGCGGGAACAGGGGCTCGAACCTAGGCGACTTGACAGGCGGTATCCCCCGATTCCCTCAAGGAGGTAACTTGATGAAATTCGATCAAAGCAGGTTGCCAAGCCTGCTGGCGGGCAGTTTGCTCGCGATCGGTCTGCTGACCGGTCCTGTCGCACAGGGACAATTGATCCAGGGCGGCATTGACGGCTTGGTGACCGACTCGACCGACGCGGCCATCGTCGGAGCTGATGTCACGATCACCAACGAAGCGACGGGGCAAGTTCGAACCACTTCCACGGGAGTGGCCGGCAACTACAGCTTTCCAACTGTAAACACGGGCGCCTACTCCGTTACCGTGCGCTCCGAGGGCTTTCAGGCATCAACGACGACCGGGGTCGTGGTGAGCCAGAACAACGTTACGCGCGTGAATGCCCAGCTGGAGATCGGCCAAGTCACCGAAGTCGTGACGGTCGAGGCCTCGGCGGCGACGCTGCAAACGGACCGGGCCGAGGTGCGGCAGGAGGTCACTGAGAAGACACTTCGCAACGTCCCCGTTCCGCTGGGCCGCAACTATCAGATGCTCTTTGTCACCCTGCCCGGATTCTCTCCGCCCCAGAACGCGCACTCCGTCCCGACCAATCCGAGCCGGGCGGTCCGCTTCTCGGTCAACGGCACCAGCCGCTCGAACAACAACACCCGTATCGACGGCGCGTCTTCGACGAACATCTGGGTGCCGCACATGACAGGCTACAACCCCGCACTGGAATCCATCGAGACGGTCAACGTTGTCACCAACTCGTTCGATGCCGAGCAGGGCCTCGCGGGCGGAGCCGCGATCAATCTGCAGATCAAGTCGGGCGGCAACCAGATCCACGGGTCGGCCTTCGAGTACCACATGAATCAGCACCTCAAGGCCTATCCTTACTTCAGCAATCGCAACTCGCCCAAGCCGAAGTACATCAACAACCAGTACGGCGGCACGATCGGCGGCCCGATCAAGAGGAACAAGTGGTTCTACTTCCTCAGCTACGAAGGGACACGCGAGGCGCAGTTCGCGCAGCGGTTCATCGACATGCCGACGCAGGGCATGCGCTTCGGCGACCTCACCGGCTCGCCGACGCCGATCTACGACCCCCTCACCGGGGACCAAGACCAGAACGGTTCAGCCTACGCTCGGGACCGCCAGCCGTTCCCGGGGAATGTCATCCCGATGTCGCGCATCGACGAAGGCGTGCGGAACATGATCCACGACGGTGCGTTCCCGAACCCCAACCAAGCGGGAGTGGGCTCGCTCGGCCTCAACCAGAACTACCGCGCGGACGGATCCACGACATTCTTCCGCGACACCGTCGACGCCAAGACGAATTTCAACCTGACAGACAACACAACGGGTTTCATCCGCTTCAGCTTCTTGGACTACCGCATGTCGAACGGCCAGACGCTCGGCCAGTTCGGCGGCAATCGGCTACACCCGACGAACTCCAATCCCGGCACGGGCTTCGGCAACACCTACTCCGGCACGATCTCGCTGACGCACGTCGTCTCCCCGAACTTCCTCATTGACGGGTACTACGGCTACACCCTAGTCGACACGAACGTCGAGCAGCAGAGGCTGGACGAGAACCTTGGCTGGAGCGTCCTTGGCATTCCGGGATTGCAGTCGAACCGCTTCATCGACGGCGGTTGGCCCCGTCTGCGCATCGACGGCTTCGAGGGGCTCGGAATGTCCAACAGCTTCCAGCCGTACTACCGCTCCGACCCTCAGAACCAGTTCGTGTTCAACGGCAACTGGACGACGGGCACGCACAACATCCGCTTCGGCACGGACATCTACCTGCAAGATTTGGACCACAACCAGCCTGAGTTCTCAGGGGGAACCGGTGCGGCCTCTGGAGAGTTCCGCTTCCGCCAGAACACGACGGAGCTGCGCGGCGGCCCCAGTGGCAACGACTACAACGCCCATGCCGCGTGGCTGCTGGGCATGCCACAGCTTGCCGGGAAGATCTGGCAGTTCAACGAGAACGGGTACTTCACCCGCACGCGGATGTACACGTTCTACATCCGCGACCGGTGGCAGGTCACGCCCAGGCTGACCTTGAGCTACGGCGTCCGCTACGAGAACTTCCCGTTCCCGACACGGGCGACCCGAGGCCTCGAGCGCTACGACTTCTCCCACGACACCCTGTGGGCGTGTGGCGTCGGGAGCATTCCAACGAACTGTGGCATCGACATCGGCACACACAACTTCGTGCCACGAGTCGGACTGGCCTACCGTGTTACGGACGACACTGTCGTCCGCGTCGGCTACGGCGTCACGGTCGACCCGTTCAACTGGGCCCGCCCGCTCCGCACCAACTACCCGATCATGGCTAAGGACGGGCCGCCGCTGCTGCATAGCTTCGGCTTCGCGACGACCCTCCGGCAAGGCATCGATGTGATCACCGAGCCCGACTTAGGAGATGGTGTGCTGCGTATGCCGTCGAACACCGTCGTGCGGACCATGGACACGAACAACCTGACTCGGGGCTACATCCAGTCGTGGAACTTCACGCTGGAGCGGCGCTTCGGAGACTGGATCGCAACGGCCGGCTACGTGGCAACCCGCTCGGTGAACCAGCTGGCAGGCTTGGAGCAGAATTGGGGAGACATTGGCGAGGGCAACGCTGGGCGGCAGCTCGTGAAGAAGTTCGGCCGGGCCGCTGGGACTACGCTGTTCGGCAGCCTTGGAACGGCCAAGTACGACTCCCTGCAGACCAAGCTCCAGCGTCGCTTTAGCAACGGCTTCCAGATGAACTTGGCCTACACTTGGGCCCACGGACGAGGCTTCACCGACGAGGACTCGGGCGACGGCCCGGGCTTCTTCCGAATCCCGAGGCTGTATCACCGCACGTATGGCGACCTGAACCAAGACATCCGCCACAACTTCCAGATGACGGCCATCTACGAGCTTCCGTTTGGCCCGGGCAAGTCCATGCTGACCAACAGCCCGCTGGGGAAGATCCTCGGGGGGTGGCAGTTCAACGGACTGTGGAGCTCCTACACCGGGACTCCCTTCTCGGTCCTGGCCAACTCCGGCGACCTGAATGCCGCCGGCTCCAGCCAGATCGCCGACTGCCTCTCGGAGCCGAATTACGTCAAGCAAGGCGGCAACGCGCTCTGGATTGATCCGGGCGCGTTCGCGCAGCCGACAGGTCCCCGCTTCGGGACGTGCGGCCCGAACAACGTGCGTGGACCAGGACTCGTTAACATCGACCTCGGGGTGTTCCGGAAGTTCCAGATCACAGAGAAGATGAACTTGGAGTTCCGCGCCGAGGGCTTCAACATGAGCAACACACCGCACTTTGAGCGGCCCAACGGCCGGAACGTCAGATCGGGCAACTTCATGATCCTGAACCGCATCCGCAACACCGGACGCGAGGGCATCGACGAGCGGTTCTTCCGCGTCGGCCTGCGCTTGGGCTGGTAGGCAAGCCTCCATCGAACATCAGGCCAATTCGGGGCCGCGCCTAGCCGCGGCCCCGTCTCATTGCGGTTGGACCCTAACAAGGGTCCCGTCCCAC
The DNA here is from genome assembly GCA_965203925.1 of Bryobacterales bacterium. Classification (GTDB taxonomy): domain Bacteria; phylum Acidobacteriota; class Terriglobia; order Bryobacterales; family UBA6623; genus VXMF01. The sequence continues at coordinate 3,917,110 of OZ241924.1, read as the reverse complement.
CAAGTCGCTCCAAGAATCCCACTTCTGGGGGCAACGCGGGCACCTTAGAGCCTATCGGCGTCAGCCCCGAGAGCGCATAGGCCCTTCGTCGGTTATTGGGAACCCCAGAGGCGGGTCTGGGCGAAGACCCATCCCAAACTGGTCCGGCCCGTCCGCAATGTGGCGGACGGCCTGCAGTTGCGCGTGCCGCAACCCCGGAGGAGCCCTTAGTCCACCAAGGCCTGATAGGCCAGCGTCTGGAAGTCAGAGCGGATGTTGAGGTGTGTGTAGGGCCGGATCTGCGCCATCAGAATGCCTATCAGTTGGTCGGTCGGGTCGACCCAGAAGACTGTGCAATAGGCACCACCCCACCCGTACGTACCATTGGCGCTCGGCGTTGCGCTCTGTCCGAGATCGGTCTTCACCGAGTAGCCGAGCCCGAAACCGAAGCCGTCTCCGCGCAACCAAACTGGTCGGTCTCCGGTATGGCTGACCGCCATCAGCCGAACCGTCCGCGGACCGAGGATCCGCACACCGTCAAGCTCGCCGCCGTTCAGCATCATTTGATGGAACCGGAAATAGTCGGATGTGGTGGACACCAGCCCTCCCGCGCCGCTGAAGTAGACATGTGGCTCCTTGACCCAACGGCTGTTCCCGTCCGGCTTCTCCTGCAGTTCGGCCCTGCCATGCCCGTCAGGCCGGTATAGCGCCGCAAACCGGGGAAGCTTGGCTCTCGGGAGGTAGAAGTGGGTGTCGCGCATGCCCAGAGGCTCGAAGATCCTCTCCCGCAGGAACTGGTCCAATGTCATTCCTGAGAGCACCTCCACGAGGCGACCCACGACATCCGTAGCCGGGCCGTATTCCCAGTGCTCGCCGGGCTCGAAATTGAGAGGAAGCTTGGCCAATTCCGCCACGTAGTCGGCAACCGTGCCACCGGGGTCTCGCTTGGCGCGCAGCTCGTTGTAGAGCTCTCGGGTCACGCCTCGGTACGGATTGGCCAAGCCCGCCGTGTGCGTCAACAACTGCTGGACCGTAATGCGGTTTCGGGCGCGGACTGTCGTGTACGGTCCCCGAGCACGGTCCTTCGGCTCTACCGGCCGAGCCACCTCCATCCTCGAGAACTCGGGAAGGAACTTCGAGATAGGGTCGCGCAACTGGAAGCGCCCTTCCTCCCACAGCATCATTGCCGCCACAGAAGCAATCGGCTTTGTCATCGACGCGATCCGGAAGATCACGTCTTCAGACATGGGGGATTGGCCCTCTTGGTCGCGGTAGCCGAAGCTCTTGTGGTAGGCGATTCGCCCGTGACGGGCCAGCAGCCCGACCACGCCCGCCACCTCGCGGCGGTCCACGTATCCCTGCAGGGCGGTGTCGATGCGGGCGAGCCGAGCGGCCGAGAAACCGGCGGAATCAGGCGGAGCGACCTCCCCCGGACCGGCCCGCAACGCAGGAACGAGAACGATGGCCAGGGCAGCGGCCAGAGAGCGGATTGGTGGCATTAGCATCCTCCTGAAGGGTTTGCCCAGTTCGCTTGGGAAGGAGAGCCGGGCGCGTCGCCGGTCGCGGTCAGGGTTGGCGAATCGGCAGTCGCGATGACCTCCGACGCGCCTTGCGCAGAGCGAGACAAAGGTCGTCGTTCGGACAAGTAGACCCCAACACGGTATGGGCAGCGCGACCGCCGCGGCCGCTGGCCGAACATTCTGATTCGCAGCCTCAGGGGCTGGCGTCAGGGGCTCGTCGCGTACGCTCCCGCGGTCCGGCCGGTCCTTGCTCGGCGGGAGTGTTGTGCTGCATGATGACCATCCACTCTCCGTCGTGCTTTGCGTACGTGAGGGTGTAGCGACCCTTGTGATTCAGATCTTGGCCGGACCTGGTGCGGACGCTGACCTCGTAGTCGCCCCATGCGATGCCAGTATCTCCGATGACGCGGTACTGCATGTTCTGCGGTTCGAACTTCGCAGCCACGGTCTTGCCGAAGAAGCGCTCCCAGTCCAGCTGGCAGGCTTCCCTGCCTTCCTTCCCGGACGTTGGGCCACAGGCATAGAACGACAGGGCCCTGTCGTGAATGTTCGCCAAGAAGCCATCCACATTCCCGGCGTTGAGCGCCGCAACTCCCGCCTCGAAACTCTCCCTGAGCGCTTCCGCTTCCGAATCGTTCGCAACGGCCGGCACAATGGCCAGCCCGACCGCAACCAATAAGCTTCCCAATCGCCTCATCTCAACGCTCCCCCGTCCTGTCCGCATCCGGAACTCCCACAGCCTAACATCTCGGCGGCCAACGCGAATCCGTACGCGGCCCCGGGCGTTAGCATTCCGCCTGCGCGAGCGGAACCCTGCAGTCCCTGAGCCAGCCTGAGTGGGGCGCCCCGGACAACTGCGGGCGATCCGCTATGTCGCGCATGCCTGCTGATGCGCGCTTGGTGCTATGCCGTGATCCCTTGCCGACGCCCCGTTCCTACTCGAGCACGTTGAGACCGCCGTCGTCCAACGCAGCGGGCCGGAGCCAATAGTTGAACTGGGGAGTCCACTCTTCCGGGGGGATTCCAGCCATTGCCAAGAAGTTCCACGAAGGGCAGAACATGTCCCCCGGACCGAATACGGAGGCGTTCTTTCGCCAAACGGACCCGTCCCGGAGTTCATAGACCACAGCTCCAGGCATGTTATCGACGCCGGGGCACGTGGTCTGCTCCCGGATGTAAGCCCCGCCCCCATGCGAGGCCAGGCGGAACCGCCAACCCCGGCTTGCCGCGAATCGGCGCTGAACGTTGGGCTCATCCTTGGAGAGCAGCACGACGGCCATAGCGGATTCAAGGTGCGGCAGGACCCCATTGATGCCGTCCGCCCAAAGCGTGCAGTAGCGGCAAGCCTGACCCATATTGTGGATGGCAAGCAGCCGATCCCGCCCGCCGAAGAGCGCGCTCAGCGGAACGTCGCCCTCGAGCGTCCTGAAGGAATAGTCGGGAACCTCCGTTCCGCGCGCGGACCTTCGCTGTTCGTTTAGGGCCGCCGTGAGCTCCCCGATCTGGCGTTCAAGATCCGCTATCCGTTCGTGCGTTCCCAAGGCGGGCGACTCCTCTACTGGCATGCCTGCAGTGGCCTGGCGCAAGCCACGCGGGCTGGAAAAGGTGGCGGACCACTCCCTCAATCAATCTTAACTGCCTGGGCAGCATTGCAGCTAGGCGCGGTCAGGGCGGGCGGCTCCAGGACACACCGTGCCGCTCCAGCCATCCCGACCAAATCGGGGAACCTCCCGTCGCTGGAAGTCTCAGTCGTAGCTGTCACAGCCCGGGGAGCGGAATCCGATTCGCGATTCACGCCAAGAGATTGCTTACGCAATTCGACAGCCCGCAATTGCAACATGGAATCGCACACCCGGTTAGCGGACGAGTTCGACGGCCCCCGAATCGAGCCAGCAAAGCCGACCGTCGGGCAGCTCGACCCTGCACCATCCCGGTCGCTGCTCAAGGACGCTGAACTCCGCGCCCGCGTGCAACGCCTCCCGAAATGCCGGTTCATAGCTGTGGCTGTCCCCCTGACGCGCGATCGTCTCTGGGATCACCACGACGCCTGCAACCGTGCGTGCCTCGGACATGGCATCGTACGCCAGCGACCCCACCAGCAGCACGATTGTCGCCGCCATCGCCATCGCGATCTCGCGGGGAGCCCATCGCTGCCCGACCAACCGCAGGAGCAGCACGAGCCAAAGCACGACCCAAGCTGTTGCCAGCGTGCGGACGCGGGTCGACCTAGACCAGTCAAAGTGCCAGAACAGCAGTGTCCGGAGCGCCTGCCCACCCGGCTCCGGTTCGAGCTTGTCTTGCCGCTGCGAACGCGAGAACTCGAGATTCCGCGCGATGTTTCCGTCGGATGGGTTGAGGCGTTGCGCCCGCCGATAGTTGAGGATGGCGCGGCCGATGTCCCCTGCAAGGAAGTAGGCATTCCCGAGGTTGTAGTAGAGCTGGGCCGTTCGGATTCCGTGGCCTTCGGTTAGCCTCTCGTACCGTAGCGCAGCACGGCGGTACATTTCCGCCGCCTCGTCCGGGGCCGACGAGCGCAGATCGTTTCCCTGCTGGAACAGCTCGTTGGCCTCCGAGAAGGTGACCGCCGCATCCTGTCCAGAAAGGGCGGCCGCCGCCACCAAGGTGGCGACAGCGAGCCACGGTGCGCCCTTGGTCACTTCAGAGCCCCCTCGATCCGCGCCACCGCCGCTTCGGCGTCCGAAATCAAGGTCTCCAGCCATGACGCGTCCATATCAACGCCGCCCGCGTAGCGGCTTGCCTCGCACCGCTCAAATACGGATCGCAATGCGTCAAGAGCGTCGGCGCTCATTCTCCTGCCGTTTTGGTCCTTCAGTCGGGCCGCCACGTCCCCGAATGTCCAAGCTCGGGCGATTGATTCCGATCCCTCCAGCAGGGCCCCTAAGTAGTCGCGCAGCGCGGCCAGAAGTGCGGTGGCGCCATCCCCGCCTGCGGGGGCCTCTTTGCGGAGCTTAGCGATGGCCCGGCGCCATCGGGCTCGCGGCCCTCTCGCGGGTAGCCGGAAGATCCCCGGTGCCCGTCGACCGACTCTGACCGCCATCACGGCGCACCACAGAATCGGGGGGACGGCGACAAGGGCCATCGCCAACGGCGGTGGGCCAAGCGGCCGAAGCCAGGGGGTCCACGGCCCCGACGGTGCCCGCAGCGCGTCGGCGCCGGTGTAGCTGTGCCCGAGACCCGTCTCGGCGGACTCTACAGCAAGCTGTCGGGGGCCGCCGCTGCCCCCGCCCTCGATGTCCTCCGCGGTGACGATCCGTGACGGTTCCACGGTAATGGGAATGGGCTCGCTCCGCGCAGTGCGATATTCTCCGTGCCGCGGGTCGAAGTAGGGCAGTTCGACCGGAGGGATGGCGCTGACCGCGTCGTGCCTAGCCCGAACTGTCTGCGTGAACGTCCGCACATCGCCCTTGAGCTCTCCAACCCCCATCTCTTGGGGCACCTTGAAGTTCCTAGCCATCGAAGGCTGGATGTCCAGAGCCGGGAACCCGACCGATGGGAGCAGCTGCGCACCCCGGACGGTCATGGTCAACGTGACTGGCTCGCCCACTTCGACCGCCGTCGGACTGGCGCTGGCCTCAAGCTCAAACTGCCCGATCCAACCATTGAAACGCGCGGGACGGCCTTCGGCAGGCAGCGACCGAACCTCAAGCCTGGGCCGGTTGGAGGGAATCGCGAGCGTCTCCATGGCGCGCCGGCCACCAAACGTGTCAAGGAGGCTCCTGCCGAAGAAATCGTCGAACACCCCTCGTCGCTGCTGTCCTCCTCGCTGCATGGCAGCGAACGTGACGGTTGCCGACGGAAGCTCATAGGAGCCCGCCTGCCGGGCCACCAGGACCTTCTGGAACCGGAGCACCGTACAGGCGCGCCCGTCCAGCTCGCCTTGGTACGTCCATCCTTGAGCCCGCCTATCGCCCAGCTGAATGCCGATCAGCTCGTCGGGAGCTCGCGCAGACGGCGGATTGGGCAGATCGGTGACATCGAAGCGGGCATCAGCGAGCAGCGGCATCGAGAATCCGTATTCTCCGATGTCCCGACCGATGAACCAGTCGACCGTCAACACGACTGGCTGGCCGACGAATGCCCCCGACTCTGAGAGCCCCAATCGCAGGCGGAAGTCACTGTTCTCCTGCGGCGGCAGCACGCGCAAGGCGACGGGCTGAGTCGTCGTGGACTGCCCGCCCGCACTGATCGACAGCGGTGGGATCTCCAACTGGCCCGCGCGACGGGCGGCCAAGCGGTAATTGAGGTTGTACCCGCGCCGGATGCTCTGGGTCATTCTGCCGTTGACGATGCTGACCGAGGTGCTGTTCGTGGAACCACCGCCCGCTTCGCTCACAACGAAGTCTTTCTCGAGCACACGCATGTCAACAGGGTCCGGACTGTCTGTGCCCTCGATCTGCACCTGCAGGAGGAAATGCTGGCCCAAATAGACCTGCTGGCTGCGCACGGCCGCGCGAGCGCGCAGCTCGGCATCCTGCGCAAGAACAAGGGCCGGAATGACAGCCAGCGCTGCCAACGCCCCGGGCGGTACCAACACCTACCAGTCCCTCTCCACCTTGACCACACCCACCCGCTGCAGCTGCCGCTGCTGGCGGTCTTGGCGCTCTTTCGCGAGGATTTGGTCCGCGGTCATCTCCTCGAGGAGCCCCTCGGAGCCGGTCGCGGACTCGGCGTGGCCCTCGCCTTGGTCGGCTTCGGCTACCTGTTCGGATGTGCCCTCTCCGGCCTCCGCATCTGCTGCCTCGCGAAGGGCCTCGGCTGCTGCACGCTGTGCGCGCTCCGCCTCGTCAGGTTCGCCACGCCGAAGATCTTCGTGGGCCTGCTGCTGGTGGCGGGCAGCGTCCTCCAGACGCTCCCGCGCTGCCTGTCCCGACCCTTGGGACAAGTCCTGCGTGCGATCCCTGAGGTCGTCCTGCTGGCGCGCAAGCTCGCCTTCACGGCGACGCTGCTCCTGCTGAGCCTCTGCGTCGTCACGTCGCTGGCGGTCCTCCTGCTGCTTGCGGCTCTCCTCTGCCAGCCGGTCCTGCTCCTCAGCCGCTTGGCGCAGCTTCTCGTGACGATCCTGCGGGCCTTGGCTCTCCCCATCCTTGCCAGCACCGGCGGACTGCTGAGAGGCTCGCTCCCGGAGCTTCTGGATCATCTCTCTCGCCAACTCGAGGTTGTGGGCCGAGTCGGACCGTCGGGCGTCCACCCGCACGGCATCGGCGAATGCTTCCGCGGCAGACTCGAGCAGCCGCAGCGCCGACCCCGGGTCCGACTCCGCCGCAGCCTCGGCCTCCCGGTAGCGCGCATTGCCGAGCCCGTGCAACGCGGCCGACTGGACTTTGGCGAGGCCACGCTCGACGCCTCCGCGCGCAGACGCGGCGTAGGCGTCGGCGGCCTCAGAGAAAGTGCTCGCGCGATAAAGGGCGTTGGCCCGGTTGAAGGAAGCGTAGGGAGAGTCGGGCTCCTTTTCCAAGGCTTGGTCGTAGGCCGCCAGCGCATCCTCATACTCTTGAGCCCGGTAGGAGTCGTTGCCTTGATTCACCAAGCCGCGCGCGGAGGCCGCATCGGCAGGCCGGGCCGCTCCGCCGAGGACCAGCAAGCAGGCCAGCGCCGCAGCCTGCCTTGAGGACCGGTCTCTCAGCGCAAGCTCCAGCGCCAGCAGGATCAAGCAGCCTACCAAGAAGAGCTGGAACTTCTCCTCGACTCGCTCGACCATTCGGGACCCGAACTGCTCGCCCTGGGCTTGGGCCACGAGGCGGGAATAGATGTCGCCCAAGTCCACGGCACCGGTCGCGACGTTGACGTAGACCCCGCCGGCCGTCGCCTCAGCCATTCTCCGCAGGGTATCCGCGTCCAGCCTGGACCAGACCTCCTGTCCCTGGTAGCGCAGGAACGTGCGCCCGCCCGCAGCTCCGGCACTCCCGGCGGCCTCAGTCGGAATGCGCTGTCCGGAACTCTCGTCCCCAAGGCCGATGGCGATCAGGCGCACACCCTGTGCGCCGGCCTGGGCCGCGGCCTCGACCGGAAAGCTCTCATGGTCCTCGCCGTCAGTGATGAGGACGAGGTCCCTGACACTGGTCCGCTTTGCGTCGAACACGTCCGCGACCACACGGCGCACGGCGTCTCCGATCAACGAGCCTCCACGCCCAACGGTCGCGGGCGTGACGTCATCCAAGGCCATTCGGAAGAACCCGTAGTCCACGGTCAGGGGGCACTTCACGACGGTCGCGCCGGCGAACACCGCCAAGGCGACCCGATCGCCGCTGAGACGTTCGACGGCGTCGCGGATCGCGAGCTTGGCACGCTCGAGACGGTTCGGAGGCAGGTCCTCCGCCAGCATGCTGCGCGAGACGTCCAGCAGGAACACCACGTCCCGGCCGGACTGCGGGACGTCATCGCGCACGGCGTTCCAGCCGGGACGGGAGAGCGCCACCACGAGCAGGGCCACGCCCGCGAGGAGTAGCGCAGCCTTCAGGACCCGCCTTGAAGGGTCGGGCAGCGCGTGCCCCGCGACCCGCTGCAGCAACCCCGCATCTATGAACCGCCGCAACGCCCGTCCCCGGCGCCGGGCCGCGTAGGCCATCAGTCCGGCCAGAACGGGCAGCAGCCACAGCCAGTGCAGCATGCCCACGTCTGCGAACCGAAAGTCGCTCATGGGGTGACCCTCAGAACGGTTTGACGCAGCAGGGCCTCGATCGATAGCAACAGAAGCGCGCCCAACGCCCAAGGCCCGAAAGCTTCGCGATAGTCGAGATAGCGGACGGTCTCGATCTCTGTCTTCTCCAGGTCGTTGATCTCCTTGTGGGCTTCCCGAAGAGTGTCGGCGCTGGTCGCCAGCCAGTATTTCCCGCCTGTCGACTCGGAGATCTCGCGCAGGGCGCGGTCATCGAAACCTGGCCGCATTGGGGCGCTGAGACGGCCGAATGGCGTTCGCAAGCTCCGTCCGGCCCCGACCCCGACAGCGTAGACCTTGATGCCCCATTGCTGGCACAGGCGTCCCGCGTCCGCGACGCTGCGATCACCGGCATTGTTCTCCCCGTCGGTCAGCAGAATGATCACCTTGCTCTTGATCTCGTAGTCGCTGTTGTCGGCCGTCAGGTTTCCCAAGGCAGCTTCAGCCTTGCGCAAGCGGGCTGCTGCCAGCGCGACCGCATCGCCGATTGCCGTGCCGTCTTCCCGGCGGTCCTCCACCAGACGCACGGAGTCGAGCAGCTCGATCAGCGTGGTGTGCGAGAGGGTCAGGGGGCAGACCGTGTCGGCATACTGGGCAAACGCCGTCATGCCGATCAGATCGTCTGGGCGGCCGCCCAGCGTCCCTTCTTGGGGATCGATGAACTCCCGGAACACTTCCTTGACGGCGTCCAGGCGGGTCATGGTCCGGCCGCCGTAGCGGATCCTTTCTCCCATGCTCGACGATCGGTCCACGACCATCTCAATTGCAATGCCCTGCGAGATGTCTCGGACCTGCTCGGTCCCGTGCTGCGGACGCGCCAGCGCTACCACGATGGCCGCCAGCGCGAGCGCGCGAAGCACTGCAGGCAGGCGGCGCAGGCGGACCCGCCAAGTGGGCGCGATCCTCGCGGCCTGCTCGGTCGTCGGCAGCGGGAGCCGAATGGCGTCCCTGAAGCGCCAAGCGACCAGTGCCGCCAGCGGCACGAGCAGCAGCAGCAGCCATGGCGACTCGAAGCGCATTATGCCTAGGCTGAGGAATCCATTCTCGCACTGTTGGCAGCCAGCCGCCGCAGCGCCCGGACCCGCCTCGCTGCCGAGAACGTCACCGCTACAATCCGCGGGGGCGCGACGGTACGTTCTCGGAAGAGGCCTTGGAACGGGGCGTGGCTGTCAGCGAAGACGGCGTCGAGCAGGCCGGCATGGGCGTTGCTGTCGGCGACTTCAACCTAGACGGTCACTTGGACCTGCTCAAGACGCACTTCCTCAATGACACCCACGGGCTGTACGAGAACGCGGGCAAGGGGGTGTTCGAGGACATCACGATCCGGGCCGGCTTGGGTCGAGACTCGCTACGTCGGCTGGGGTGCCGGAATGGTCGATTTGGACAACAGTGGCTGGCCGGATCTGGCCATCGTAACTGGTAACGTCTACCCAAGCATCGAGCGTCGTCTGCCGGCTTATCCCTACAGGACGCCACACCTGGTCTTCCGCAACCTCGGAAACGGACTCTTCGAATGGCTGCCCGACACCGCTGGCCCCGGTCTCCGCGCCCGGCACTCAAGGCGTGGTTGCGCCTTCGGAGACTTCGACAATGACGGCGATGTCGATATCGCCGTGGTGAACCTGCACGAACCCCCCGTCGCTGCTGCGCAACGACCAGTTGAGCAGCCGCAACTGGATCAAGGTGCGGCTCGAAGGGGCACGCTCAAACCGCAGTGCCGTCGGTGCGACGGTCACCGTCCGGCACGGGGGGCGGGCTCAGGCACAGGCCGTCACAAGCCAAGCGAGCTTCTACTCTGCGAACGACAGGAGACTCCATTTCGGGCTTCGTGAAGAGACCGAGGCCGCAGTCGAGATCCGGTGGCCTAGCGGCGACACAGAAGAGATCGTTGTCCCAGCTCCGAACCGTCTTTACGTGGTCAGGGAGGGCGACGGGATCGCCGAGACCGTAGAGATGCTGGGTCTCGACCGCTAGCGGGGTCCGCCGGGCAACGTGAGGTGCTCGACCGACGGGCCAGATCATGCTTCCCCGGGATGACGTGCAGGGGGCTGTCCGGCCCAGTTCGCCTGTTGCGTCCGAGGATTGATCGGGGCCCGGACTAGAATCCGCGCATGGCACGGATCTCCGCGATTGCCGCTGCAGTGACCCTTCGCTCTGCCGCCTCGGGGCTCGCCAGCACCCGCTGGTAGCGGCCTGGCGCCCCCTCCCAGCCGCCCTGACGCGCAAGGAGTGCCGCCAAGTTCAGGCGTGCCCCGCCGAACTCCGGCGCCATCTGAATGGCAGCTTCAAGATGCCGCAGCCTCGCTTCGGAGTGGCCCGACTCGGCCAGCGTGGCGCCCAGATTGACCCGCGCCTCGACATAATGCGGATCGAGCGCGAGGGCCCGCTCGAATTGCTCGGGTTCTCAGGCGGAATCCGACCGGCAACCGTCCTCTCAAGGAACTCTCTGCCCAGTGGTCGCCCGGGGCGTCGGGATCAGGCCTTGAACGTCTGGCAATTGCGACGTGCGGCGGCTAAAGGCAGTTCCTCGGGCCGATCGTCGGACCAAAGCTGCTCATTCAGTAATGACTTCCCGTCGTCAGGCCGGACGGTTTGCGGCAAGTCTATGATGCTTCAGGCATGAGAGTGTTCGTCGCCTGGCTCGCGTTTGCGTCGCTCTCGTTCCCGGCCTTGGCTCCCGCTCAGCAAGATCCGGGGGTGGAGCGCCTGCGAGATCCCGTGACGGGGCGGGATGTCTTGCGCTACGCAAGCCCGCACCACGAGACCCACCACTACTACTTCGTGTCACCCTGGTCTCCGGACGGGGACCAAGTTGTGTTCTTCCAGTTCGACCGCGCGGTCGAAGAGCTGACCGCGGTGGAGCGCTATCCGGGTGCCCTGGTCGTAATGAACGCGGACGGCACTGCTCGGCGAGAGCTGGCAGGGCCGCTGTCCGGGCACTACCACACGGGAGTGAATCAGCTGTGGGGCCCCGACGGGCAGTTTGTGTACTTCCAGTCCCGGGAGCCGGGACCGCGGTGCATGGCTCGCGTCCGGATTGCCGATGGGGAGACCGAGTGCGTGGACACGCCCGTCCCCTGCAGCCGTCTCAGCCCAGACGGAAGCACGTTGTCTTGCGGGAATGCCGAGCACCAAGGGGTGCTGGACTTGAATAGCGGATCGTACAGGCAGCTCGTCACCCTGACGCAAGCCCGAGATATGACACCGAGCCGCCTCGATATCAAGGACGAGGCTTCTCAGCTGCAGAACACACGCTTCAGCCCGGACGGCGAGAAGCTGATGATCGTGCACAGGACGCAGGAGACGTTCCCGAGACTGGTGGAGGTCTTCGTGTACGGCCTGCAGGACGGATCCTTTCGCTGGCTGGCTGACAACCTGCATCACCCAAGCTGGCGCCCCGACAGCATGGCGGTCCTGTTTGTCCGCCACGACCTCAGGACCAACTTGCAGTGGTTGGTGGAGGCCGAGATCGAGACTGGCTTGACACGGAGGGCCTTCGATGCCGAGCATGTCCCGGCGGGGCACCCGTCATACCAACCGCTCAAGCCGCACTTGGTTGTCACGGACTGCTACGGAGGCAGAATGGGCAATGGGCTGGCACTGATCGACCTCAAGGATGGATCCATGACCCAACTCGTGACGATTCCGCTGGGGTCCAGGCCGGTGCAACCCGCAGACGAACGGTTTCCGTTTCGCAACTGGGGCATTTGGTTCCCCCCTCGGGAATACCTCAATGAGCCCAGACCGGTCTGGAACGACGACGGTTCGAGACTCCTCTACACAAGCGAGGAGAGCGGTCGCATCAACCTATATGTAGTGGACACTTCGGACCTATGAATCCGGCCTCGGGACAAACGCTTGGATCCCCGCTGACGCCTCAGCAGCCCGGCCGGTCACTTCGCTGTAACTTCTTCGATCACCCGGAGCAGGTTGCCGCCCAGGATCTTCCGGATCCTCCCTTCCCCGTATCCAAGCCTTAGCAATGCCTTGGTGACCTCGCCGTAGTCGCTCGCATCCCGCATTTCGCGCGCCAGCAGGGGACCTCCATCGAAATCGGAACCAAGGGCGACATGGTCCTCGCCGACCAGCCTCACTCCAAATTCGATGTTGCGGGCCAGTTGGTCGATGCCCATCCGATATCGCTCCGGCACTGCGGAAGGATCCGTCACGAAGGGAAGCCCCCGGGCCACCTCCGCATCAATCTCGGCGATCGGCATTCGGCGGAAGCGATCGAGCTTGGTGGAGATGTTGGCGACAAGAGGACCATCGAACTTCCACTTGAAGTACTCGGGGTTGTTGAACGAGTTCCCGAACTGCAATGCGATCACGCCGCCCTTGGCGGCTACCGCCTTCGCGGCTTCGTCGGAAATCAGGCGCTCAATGTCGATGATGCTCCGAAAGCCCCCGTGGGTGTAGACGACGGGATCCTCGCTGGCGTCCGCCGCTTGGAGGATTGTCTCGGTCGATCCGTGCGCGACATTGATTACCATGCCCAGCCTGTTCATTTCGCGAATGACCGCCCGACCGTGCTCGTTGATCCCGCCCCACTTGGAAATGTCGCAGCAGGAGTCCGCGAACTCATTCGTGAAATTGTGCGCGGTCAACTGCGCGGAACGCAGCCCCAACCGGTAGAGGGCCCGCAAGACATGCAAGTCCCCGTCAAGGTCGAACGGCCCCTCCAGGTCGAGGAAAGCGGCGATCTTGCCTGACGCCGCAATTCGTCGGATGTCCTCCGCGTCGAGGGCAAGCTCGATCCGATCGCGGTTGCGCTCGATCTGATCCAGTGCGAGAGAGACGACACGGAAGGTATTCTTCACTTCATAGCGGGCCGGATAGTAGGCTTCCGGGGTATAGACGGAAAAGAAGACCGCGTCGATGCCACCCGCGGCCAAGCGGGGCAGGTCGACGTGTCCGTCGGCGACCCTGTCGCCGATGTCCAATCCCTCCAGCAGCGAACGGGTCATCAGGTGAACATGTGCGTCCATGACGAACGACGCGCTGTGTAAGTCGTGCTGTGCAGAGCCAATTGACGACAACCAAGTCGAAGCGGCAATCACCAACGCAGAGAACCTGATCATCTGGCAGCACGGTCGGGTCTGGGGCGCGAGATCACCACACTCCGTCAACCGCTGGACGATATTATCGTGGCACGGTCGCCCGTGTTTCAGAGCAGCGGCAACGCCGGGACCCGACGCCGAAGCAGTTCAGGGGCCCAAGCTACGGACTCGCTGACTCCCGACAGAGTGTATTGCGTGCTCTCAGGCTGGTCCGGCAGCCCGCCATGGATTCGGAGTTCGGAGGCCGCATGAAATGCCGCTCCCGGCTTCACCACGATGATTTGCTACTGCTGCGGCTCTTAGGCTAGTTAGCTGGCCCAGACTGAAAGGTGGGTAGTGCTCACTGTTGCGTAACGCGCAACCCGGATCTCGCCGGTTCGAACCACCGACTGCCAGCAGCGCCGTCTCTCCCAGTTCGAGATAGCGAATGCCGCCGTGCCTGGCCGGCGTCTCGGTTCGCTTTCCGTCGTGCAGTAGTCTCATCCAAGCCCGGATCCGCATGTGCTTGCCTTATAGGCTTTCGGTCGTACCGCGGATCTCGGCATCGATTTCGTCGCCGCCGCTGGTTGCCCGGCCGTTGAACGTAACCAAGCCTGTCCCCCGAGTACAGAAAGCGCCCGACTCGTGCAGGTCTCCACCGACGACGATGTCAGGCGCCGGTCACCGGCCGTTCAGATGTTCTTCTGCGGCCGAGAGGGGCGAGCCGAACCGCGACACTCGTGACGTGTAGCAACCAACTCCGCTGTGAAATACTCGGCCATATCGACCTCGCCTTCGATCCGGTCACCTCGCACAGTGCCATCGAAGGAGAACCCGAGAACAGCGTCTTCCCAGTAGTGCCGACTCGACAGCTGCGCTTGATTGCCATTGATCCAGCCGGTCGAGTCACCGCCGATTCGGTTGCCCCGGTGCGAACCTCGCCGATCGTCCATGAACTGCTTGATGTAGAAAGGCTGGTGGTCGGGCGAGTCGGCAATGTGGATTTGGACATCCCAAGCACCGTCGACCTGCGACGGGCCGTTGCCCGCATTCGCGACCGGGCGAGCGGGCAGGTTCGCAAGCTTCGGACACAAGGCTTCGGCAACCGCCATCGCGTCGCCCGGAGACATTCGCCATGGCATCACCGATGCGGTGGAGCGGTCGCCATGCCGCAGCGTGCCCGACCCGCGCCCGCGTGCGCGGACGATCCGCGCGTCCTGCTTCGAGAGGTCCTTCTCCAGCTCAGTGCCATAGATCGTTTCCGGCCTGCTTCAGTGCAGCGTTGCACTCTTGGACGTTGCTGCATGACGTGCCTACTCTAGGCACCGGATCCAGTCTCTCGTCAGAGTAGAGCCCTTCAAGCATGCAGGTCAGAGCCATCAAGGGGTGCCGAGCCCAATCCGCCCCCCCGTCCGTCTCAGCTTGGGAGCAGAGTGAGGGGGTTCTCAGAAGCGCTGGAAGTATGTGTCGGAGGGAGCCGAGTACGTCACTGCCAGTTCGGGCGTGTCAACCTTGCCCATGCGTTCCCTCGACTCGAACAGGAACGCGAGCACGCCCGTTGTCAAGAGGGTTCGCTCCACCGGATAGACCGGCCTTCCGCTGATGAAGAGTTCCTCGATGCAATGGGTCAGGCCGTCAAAGTGCGGAAGGTCGCGGGTCTGCGGAACTTGGCCGAAGTGGGTAGAGAGGATCCTGCCATCGATCTCGGCCGCAAAGTTCCAGCCACGCACGCAGTGGTTGAGCATGTATGCCGCAGCCTCTAGCCCGTCTCGGTACTTCAAGATGAAGACCGCCGATTCGGCGCACCGGTCATCGGGCCCCACGGCCTGAAATCCCGGCTGCTGAGCGAGGGCTTCGTCGAGTAAGGGTTTCGACCAGCCCCCGGGACCATCGCACCACCGCCAGACAGCGTCTCCCTCCAGCATCTCGACAGATGCGACCCCGGTCTCTCCTCCCGAGCGCCGCTCAACCATGCACTGCAGGGACTCGAGGGTGTGGAATCCGTACGAATCGAGAGGGCCGTAGCCTGTCTGGACCGCCCGCTTGATCGTCGCGCCACTCGGGATTGCCAGTTCCGGCGTCCGTACGGTCACCGGAATCGAGGACCCAGCCATGAACGGGACCTTCAGCTCCCGGGCCCAGTCATACATCTGCTTGGCCTCGTCCCATGAGTACGAAAGGTGTTTGTCGCAGAACACCGGCACAGCGCGGCCTGCACTGCGAAAGACTTCGACGATCTCCCGGAACAAGCGATGCCTCGGATAGAGCTTCTGGCCGCGCTCGTTGACCGGATAGTCCCCGTGCTCGCCGATCAAGAGGATCGCATCCACAGCAAGCCGGTCGCCGCCCAGTGTCAGGGTCTCCTCGATCGTGGGGTAGATCGAGTAGCGCTTGCGGTGGGCAAGGCCGCGGCTCATGTCGTCGAGGGGCACTTGGTCGGTGTACATCGAGACGATCCGAGTCCTTGGATCCTGGCGGCGACCGTTCGGGTAGTATCCGTCTAGGATTCGCGTGCAGATTACATCCGCATGTGATCGATGACGAAACTCGGTAACGATCGCCGCGACCGGGGGCCGGGAGTCCTGGGCGCTGAGTGTTACGGCCCCGAGCCCTAGGAGTACTTGCCGTCGACTGACTGCGGCTGGAACAATCATCGCGTTCTCCTCGGGGCCTCGTTCTAACCTGTTAGCGGTCTGCGACCCCGCCACATTATGCGCATCCGGCGAGGTTCGCGCGGACTCGCGTTCGGAGAAGCCCTATGGATGTGTTCGCGGTAGAATTCAGGCACCACGGAGGAGAATTCATCTCATGTGCAAACTATTCGTGCCCTTGATGCTGGTAGCTTCCCTGAGCATCGCTGCTGCGGCCGACAAGACGATCATCTATCCCCCGGAGTTCCGTGAAGGAATGCCGTTCAGCCCCGGAGTGCTGATCGGCGACACCCTGTACTGCGCGGGCCAGACTGGCTCGGACTTGAAGACCGGCGAATACCCAGCGGAATTCGAGCAGGAGGTCCACCAGACCTTCAAGCGTATCGGCATCATCCTGAAGGCCGCAGGCTACGACTACTCCGATGCGGTGGACGTTAAGGTGTACCTGACGGACATCTCGACGTTCCAAGAGATGAACTCCGTCTATACGCAGTACTTCAAGAAGGACCGGCCGGCGAGAACGACTGTCGCGGTTGCCAGCCTGGTGGGCAACGCCCGCATCGAGATCACGGTCACCGCCCGGAAGTAGGGGGATTCATATCGTGCACAACCCGGTAGGCCGTCGACGGTTTCTTGGAGAGGGCTGCATCGCTGCCGCCTACCTAGGAGGGCTATACAAGGGTCTGCTGCCGGGAGCTCCCAAGCAGCGGATCACTCGTTACGAGCTGATCCGGACACGGGTCCCCATGGATCAGCGCG
This sequence comes from Bryobacterales bacterium, assembly GCA_965203925.1. Classification (GTDB taxonomy): domain Bacteria; phylum Acidobacteriota; class Terriglobia; order Bryobacterales; family UBA6623; genus VXMF01. Next base: position 3,900,489 of record OZ241924.1, on the reverse strand, counting down.
TGCGGGAGGCTTGGCAGAGGAGCTTTTTCCGGCAGGGCCGCTTCCAGACCCACTACGAGCCCGTGATCGTAAAGCTGTTCACGGACGACGGCTTGGTCGGGATCGGCGACGCCGACATGGCGGCTGGATCAGCCCGGCAGGTCCTGGAATCCCTAGTCGGTTCGTCTCCGTGGGAGCACATGTTGGATGACCGTCTCGGAGGCATTCTGGTCGCAATCTACGACCTTATCGGCAAGGCAGCCGGCCTGCCTGTGTCGAAGCTATTCGCAGCGCAAACCAAGGCCCGCATTCAGCAGACATGGTGGAGCCAGTGCTTCCCACCGGACTTGATGGCCTCCGAGGCGAAGCGCGGGGCGGATCTCGGGTACCGCGTCCATAAGGTCAAGGCCCGGCCTTGGGAAGACCCGATAGCGCAGGCCGAAGCGATCTGCGATGTAATTCCGAGAGACATGCGGGTCTGGGTGGATGCGAATGCGTGGTGGGGCTCGGTCGGGCGCACGCTCCACTTCTGCGAGCGATTGTCGAGTTTCCATCAATACTTTGCGATCGAATCGCCGTTCGCCCGCGAGCGGATCGAAGACTACCGCCTGCTGAAAGGTAAGACCGCGCTTCAGGTGACCGAGCACATCCCGGCCGACCCTATGCCGTTCGTCCGGGATGGACTGGTCGACGCCTTCGTCGTCGGCAAGCCGATGGGCCGAACGCTGGTCCAGCGAGCACTCATGGCGGAGGAAACCCGCATTCCGCTGTGGGTCGAGCACAGCATCTCGAGTGGCGTCAACCAAGTATTCCAAGCGCACCAAGCCGCGGCGTTTCCGGGCATCGAGTACGCCATCAGCGTGACGCACGTCCTGGAGGACGACCTGATGCTCGAGCCGTTCGAGATGAAGGACGGATTCTATGAGGTGCCCCGCGAGCCTGGGCTGGGCGTGTCGCTCGACATGGACGCCATCGAGAAATACCGCGTCAGCTGATACCTGGACACTACGGAACGGAGTGGTCGTCCGACTGATCGGCTTGCAGACCATCGGAGCCTTGGCGGCGCAGGCCCAAGTCCCGGGGTTCTTCGTCGAAACTCCGATGCAGCCTACGAAGTGCTCGCCGGTCCCACCCCACGCCAATCAGAAACCCCCTTCCAACGACTAGCCGCGGCAGCAAGCCAATCGTCTCGACAAACGACCAACGGCTACAACTGGTCCGCAGACACGGACCGACAAGGCCCACCCGGTCAGGCGGAAGTCGATGCACGCACGATCAGTTCCGGCTCCACGAGAACTCGCTGCGGGTCCGGGCGAGGATTGCATTCGATCAGCTCGACAATCCGCTTGGCGACCGTCCTGCCGACTACGCGGCTGCGCTGGTCAACCGTCGTGAGTGGCCGGTAGAAGAGATCGCTGTACTTCATGGCTCCAGAACCGACTACGGCCAGGTCCTCCGGGATCGCCAAGCCCCGCCGGTTCGCAACGCGCATCACCGCGGCAGCCACTGGGTCGTTGTAGCAGAAGACGGCATCGGGCCTCGGGTCGGAGAGGGTCACACGCTCGATCGAGCGCTCGGCGTCAGGCCCGTCCACCAAAACTCGGCCGATCCACCGCTCGTTCGGCGCCAAGCCGTTCCTGAGGAGCGCGTTTCGGCACCCCTCCTCGCGCAGTCGGCTCGTCGACAGCGATGGTCCTCGCAAGTACGCGACCCGGCGTCTTCCCTTACCCATGAGGTGCTCGACCGCGATCGCTCCCACGCTAACGGTCGTCAACGCCGACGAAGTCCAGATCGAGGTCGTCGAAGAATCGGTCGAGAAGGACGGTGGGTGTCCCGCCGTTCGCGAGCCGCCGGACGAAGCCGGGATCACTCGCCGGCCGTGCTGACGCTAGGATCAACCCGTCCGCCTGCCGAGCCTGCAGGTGTCGGACCTCGCGCTCCTCCGTTTCCGGATCGTTCAGAGACACGCCGATGAACACCGTGTATCCCGATGGGCCCACTTCCTCGACGATGGCTTGGTAAGCCTCCTGAAAGAACGAATGCCGCAAATGCGGTAGAACCATCCCGATGATCCGGGAACGGCGAGTCTTGAGGGACCGAGCGGTCCAATTCGGCTGATACCCGCGCTCGAGGCACTTCGCCCGGACGCGACGCTTCGTCGCCTCGCTGATATCCGGGTAGTCTTGGATCGCCTTGGAGACTGTCGCGACCGAGCAGTTAAGTTCCGCCGCGATGTCCTTGAGTCGCGACGCCACTTGTTTTTATTTTATGCGGGTAAGGTCCCAGTGCGCAGTTGGTGGCTAGAGCTGTAGCGGCGCAGCCCGCAGCCTTCCCGGAAGCATGTGCGACTGGCCGCCGTCAGTGGGCGCGCCGTCGCAGCGATCCTTGACACTCGTTTCCGGCTGCGCTATGCTGGATCCAGCAGAACTTGATAGCGTTAGCATCAAGTTTCATGAGCGAGCAAACGTTCCAGCTGCCGCAATTGGCGGACAGCTAGGCCGATTCCAGAGGAGGATTCAACTACAATGAGCTTGAGACCCTTGCATGACCGCATCCTTGTCGAGCGGCTCGACGAGGCAGAGCAGCAGTCAAGCGGCGGGATCATCATCCCGGACTCTGCCAAGGAAAAGCCTCAGCAGGGCAAGGTCATCGCGGCTGGCAACGGCAAGAAGAAGGACGACGGGACCGTGGTCCCTCTTGACGTCAAGGTCGGAGACACGATCTTGTTCGGCAAGTACTCGGGCAACGAGGTCACCGTCGAAGACAACGAGTACCTGATCATGCGCGAGGACGAGGCCCTCGCGATCATCAGCTAGTTCCTGGGAAGCGAAGGAGGAGCAAGACACGATGCCTGGAAAGAGCATTGTCTACGGAGAGGATTGCCGACAGGCGATCCTGGCGGGCGTGAACAAGCTCGCCGACACGGTCCGGGTGACGCTGGGGCCGAAGGGCCGCAACGTGGTCCTGGAGAAGAAGTTCGGCGGCCCGAACGTAACCAAGGACGGCGTCACAGTGGCCAAGGAGATCGAGCTGCAGGACAAGCTCGAGAACCTAGGGGCCCAAATGGTCCGGGAGGTCGCATCCAAGACCTCGGATGTGGCCGGTGACGGTACGACGACGGCCACCATTCTGGCCCAGTCGGTCTACCGCGACGGCCTCAAGAGCGTGGCGGCCGGGGCGAACCCGATGTCGATCAAGCGCGGCATCGAGAAGGCGACGACCGCACTGTGCGATCGACTGCGCGAGATGGCCAAGCCCGTCGAGGGCGAGGCGGTGGCGCAGGTGGCGGCGATCTCGGCGAACAACGACGATGCGATCGGCAGCATCATCGCCGAGGCGATGGAAAAGGTCGGCAAGGACGGCGTCATCACCGTCGAGGAAGGCAAGACGATCGACACCGAGCTGGACGTCGTTGAGGGCATGCAGTTCGACCGCGGCTACGCCTCCCCGTACTTCGTCACCGACCAAGACTCGATGGAGTGCGTGCTGGAGAACGCCCTCATCCTGATCCACGAGAAGAAGATCAGCTCGATGAAGGACATGCTCCCCGTGCTGGAGATGGTCTCGCGGCAGGGGCGTCCCCTGCTGATCATCTCCGAGGAGACCGAGGGCGAAGCGTTGGCGACCTTGGTGGTCAACAAGCTTCGCGGCACGCTGAACGTGGCGGCGGTCAAGGCCCCGGGCTTCGGCGACCGGCGCAAGGCCATGCTGGAGGACATCGCGATCCTGACCGGCGGGCGCGCGCTGATGGAGGAGACCGGCATCAAGCTCGAGGGCGTGCAGCTGCAGGATCTCGGGCAGGCCAGCCGGGTGGTGATCGACAAGGACAACACGACGATCGTGGAGGGCGCCGGCAGCACGGCGGCCATCCAAGGCCGCGTCAAGCAGCTGAGGGCGCAGATCGAGGAGACAACCTCGGACTACGACCGGGAGAAGCTGCAAGAACGCTTGGCGAAGCTGGTCGGCGGCGTCGCGGTGATCAAGGTAGGCGCGGCGACCGAGACCGAGATGAAAGAGAAGAAGGCGCGCGTGGAGGATGCCATGCACGCCACCCGCGCAGCCGTGGAGGAAGGCATCGTACCCGGCGGCGGAGTCGCCCTGCTGCGCGCGGCTTCGGCGCTAGCGAACCTCCAGGGCGCCAACGAGGACGAGCAGATCGGCATCAACATCGTCGGGCGTGCGATTGAGTCCCCGCTGCGCTGGATCGCCCAGAACGCGGGCCAAGAGGGCGCCATTGTGGCCGAGCGCGTCCGCGAGGCGACCGATGACAGATACGGCTACAACGCCGCGACGGACACCTACGGCGACTTGGTCGAGGCCGGTGTGATCGATCCGGCAAAGGTCACGCGCACTGCGCTGCAAAACGCGGCCTCGATCTCCAGCCTCATGCTGACGACCGAGGCGACCGTGCACGAGATCCCGGAGAAGACCCCGCCGCCCCCGCCCGACCCGCACGGCGGCGAGTTCTAGGAACTGCGCCTTGAAGAACCGCGCGCAAGCGCGGCGGCCCCCTTCCGCGAAAGAGCGGGAGGGGGTCTTTCGTCGTCCAGCGGACCGCGTTCGCTAGGCTGGGATCATGGCTGGCATTGGTGGATGGGCGTTAGCTGCAAAGCTGGCCTGGCGAGACCTGAGGGCCGCCAAGACCCGATTCCTGTTCGCCGTGATGGCGATCAGCATCGGCGTGGCAGCGCTGAGCGGAGTGCGCGGTGCGTGCGCCGCATTCCGGGAGATGCTCCTCAAGGATGCCCGCATGCTCTTGGCTGCCGACCTGAGCATTTCCCTGAGCCGCCAGCCCGAGGACGGCGAGACGGCCGTGCTGCGGGAAATCGAGGACCGCGGGGCCGCAGTCACGCCCGTCACAGAACTGATGACCATGGTCGGGGGGGCGAGCCTCTCACGTCCCTTGGCCGTCAACCTCAAGGCCGTTGACCCGCGCCAATACCCCTACTACGGCAGCGTGACGCTGTCGTCCCGCCAGGACCTTCGCGAGGCGCTCGGCGAAGACGCGCTGCTCCCGTCGCAAGACCTGCTCGTGCGGCTCGGCGCGGAGCTCGGCGACACGGTGAGGGTCGGCGAAGCGGACTTCCGGATCGCGTCGGTCGTGCTTGTCGAACCGGACCGCATGACGGGCGCGGCTAACTTCGGGCCCAGGGCGATGCTCTCGCAGGCGGGCCTCGCACGGACTGGGCTGGTGCAGTTCGGGAGCCGCGTGACGAGCCGCTTCCTGATCCGCCTGCCGCAATCGGGATTGGACGTGGACGAGGCCAGGAACCTGCTGCGTGCCGGCATGCCGGAGGGCCGGATCACCGACTACCGGGAGACGAACCCGCGCATACAGCGAGGGCTGGACCGCACGACCAGCTATCTCAGCCTAGTCAGCCTGCTCGCAATGGCAATCGGAGGCATCGGCGTGGCGATGGTGATCTACGCGCACCTCCAGCAACGGCTCGACACTATCGCGATCCTCAAGTGCTACGGGGCCACGCCGGGCTCCGTGTTGCGAATCTTCACTCTCGAGGCCGTGCTCCTCGGTCTGCTCGGAAGCACGGCCGGCGTCGGGCTAGGGCTTCTCCTGCAGGGCTTGGCACCATCGTTCATCGCTGCCTACTTCCCGGAGGCGCCATCGTTCAGCTGGCAGGCCATACCGGCCATCGAGTCGGCCGGCGTCGGGCTTGCGACAGTGCTGATGTTCTCCTTGCCGACCCTGCTGTCGACCCGCAAGGTCCAGCCGGCGCTGATATTCCGGCGGGACATGGCCTCCCGTTTCGAGAGTTCTCCCGGCGCAGACCGCAGGAGGCTGCTGCGGAAGGCTGCCGCCGGGGCGGTCCTGCTCGGCGGCATCGGACTGGTCGCTACCTGGCTGGGCGACTCGCTCCGGCTGGGCGCGTGGTTTGTCGGCGGCGTGGCCCTGAGCGTCGCGGGACTGGCAGCAACGGCTTGGGGGCTGATGGCCGCGCTGAAGGCCGCGCCATCCAAGCTGCCGTTCCGCATTCCGGTCGGCCTGCGCCACGGCATCGCCAACCTGCACCGGCCGGGAATGCACGCCGGAGTGATCCTGGTGGCGATCGGCGTGGGGGTGACCTTCACGCTCACCGTGTACCTATTGCAGACCACCGTGCTCGCCCAACTGCTCCGGGACGCGCCGGAGGGCATGCCCAATGTCTACCTCAGCAACATCACGTCGAAGGAGAGCGCAGCGGTCGAGGAATTCCTGCGCAGCCAGCCGGGAGTCGAGGGCGACGTCATCCTCGTGCCTCGAATCTCCGCCCGGCTGGATTCAGGCGGAAGGGTCTCCACCCAGAGCGGGAGGGGGAGAGGCAGCTGGCGCGGCCGTCGCAGCCGGGACATCACTTGGTCGGACGCTCCGCCTGCCGGCTTCGAACTGCTCCGTGGAGCGTGGTGGGAAGCGGACGAAGAAGACAGTGTCGTGTCCGTGATGCGTGACATGGCCGAGTACATGGGCCTCGACCTGGGAACGCGCCTGCACTGGCAGGCCGGCGGGCGCGAATTTGTCACGACGGTCGTCTCCGTGCACGACTACGACGGCGAGCCGGACTGGCTGTACGACTTCGTAATGAATCGCGAGGCGCTGGAAGGACTTCCCGCGACATACGTGGGAGGAGCTAGGGTAAGCCCCGCACACAGCCTAGAGGTCTCCAAGGCTGCGTTTGAGGCATTCCCGGGCATGCTGTTCGTCAACGCGGTCGATTTCTTCGAGACCGTGCAGCAGGTTGTGGACCAGATTGCGCTCGTCGTGCGCTTCGTGTCGGCGTTCGCGATCCTGGCCGGCGTGATTGTGCTGGCGTCGAGCGTGACGGCCACACGTTTTAGGAGGCTACGGGAAGCGGCCGTGCTGAAGACGCTGGGCGCTACGCGGGGACGGCTCGCGGAGATCTTCTCAATCGAGTTCCTGATCCTAGGAGCGGTCGCGGGGCTGTCCGGAAGCGCACTGGCAGTGGTCTACACCGCCCTCATGGTGCGGGACGTCCTGGATCTGGAGGCCGTTGTGCCTTGGGGGCCGATCGTGGTCGCAGTTCTCGGAAGCGCGCTGCTGGCAACGGCTGCCGGCTGGGTCGCGAGCCTGCGGGTGCTAGGCAGCAGGCCGATGGAGATTCTCAGGTACGAGTAGGCAGGTCCTTGGCCAGTATGGGGACACGCCGAGGTCCGCCGGTCAGTCGGCGGTCCAACCACCGAGAAACGTGCTTTGAGTGCCGCTGCGCTAAGACCGCAGAATCGACTACGGGCCGCCCATCGTCAAGCGCAACGCGCCCGGCTGGCTGCACATGCAGAATAGACACGACTCGTTAGGCCCGCCGGAACCGCAGCTGAGATAGCGCGAGATCACGGATCCGCGCAAGGTCCTCTCCGAAGGACTCTCCATCGGCACGCAAGCATCATCCAAGAACGCGCACAGACCCCCTAATGCGTCTGCGGCGACACCAAGGCCTTGCCCTTAGCATTCACCCGGGGGATGTAGGTACCGCAGCGCCCTCCAGAGTCTCTGAACGAGTTCCCGAGCTAGGAGGCTCTCCCAGTCTCCACTTGTCCTTGCCCCTTCCGGCGCTCTTCCCGAACCAGGGCCCCTCCGCTCTTCCCGCATTACCGGGCGTCGTCACTAGTGCAGGCCCATCCGCCACACTGCCGACCCCAGCCGGCCCTCGCGGATTCTCGGTTGGCGCGTTCGCACTACCGACAGGGCTTCCCGTGTTGCTGCGTCCTGCCTCTTCTCTGCGTGCTAGCGCCATTGCCCCGGCGGAAACGGTTCGGAGCCTATGTCGCTCACTTCCCGACCCGCCGTCGGCCTTCCCAGTCGTAGTGGCGCGTCAGCTTCCGCGTTGCGCGTTTCGAGGCCTGCTCAGCGCTCACTCGCTTCTGGCCCGCAGGATCGCTGAGCCGCCCTAGGCGGCCCTGTGTCACCAGAGCGCTTCAGCCCATGTCGTTCCCTCTACGACCCGCCGTGGCTGCTACCAACCGGAGCGACAGTGGCTGCGTGGGGTTCGCACCCCCTAGAAGCCAGCGTTTTCCACGGTGCAGCGCTAGGCGATCGGAGTAGCACGATCATGAATCGGTCTATGATTCGATTGACCGTCTCAGCAGCAAGATGAGTGTCAAGTCCACCATGAGCCACGAACTGGTAGGAATACTCTCGGTCGGAGTGGCGCTGGCTGGTTTGATCCTTTCTGCTGGTAGGGGGATCGTGGGTGATTGATGCACTCGGTTCGTTGGATGCGCACCTAGATCAGGTGGAGCAGAATCAGGCAGTGCTCTTGGATCGCACGCGCCACCTTGAACCCATCTGAGAAGTGCCCCCGTGGGCCGGTACACGTCCACCGAGTGAAGCTCCAAGCGCACGCCACAGCCTGATCTACCCGTGGATGGCAACGTGGTGTTGGAACACCCCTGCCTAGTGGCCCAGAGCTTTGACATGCCACTGGCGGTCTGCGATGATGAAGGGGTTGAGCTTGCTCCTCAGTAGCTCAATGGTAGAGCATCCGGCTGTTAACCGGAGGGTTGTAGGTTCGAGTCCTACCTGAGGAGCCAAGGCTGGCCGGGCACCCGCGGAAGACTTCCGAAAGCTGGTTTGGACCTTCGTCAGGCAATGACGGTCCAGCCACTCCACCGGCGGAGCGTTAGCCTCCAGCCGCCCCTACGAACCCTCGGGACGGTGGAATACCAACCCCTCAACCCCTCGTTCGGATCGGAAACGCTCGAGGTCAACCCCAAAGACAGCCGCGACCTTCCTAGGGGTTAGCACGGCGCCGGGGCGCCCTTTCGCCACCACCCGGCCCCGATCTAGGACGACGGCCCGATCCGCCCAGCGCACTACCGCGTTCAGGTCGTGCAGCGCAACAACCACTGAGCTGCCGCGGGCGACCAAGTCCCGCAAGAGTTGGTGGATCTCGAGGCAGTGCTCCAAGTCCAGGCTCGCCGTTGGCTCGTCGAGCAGGATCGCCTTGGCCTCCGTTGCCAAGCACCGCGCGACCACGGCTCGTTGCAGCTCGCCTCCGGATAGCCGATTAATCGGGCGGTCCGCCAAGTGCAGCACGTCGGCACGCGCCAAGGCTCGCTCAACGGCGTCCAGATCCTGTCGGCGGGGAGACTGGAACCGCCCCAAGTGCGGATGCCGCCCCATGAGGACCGCTTCGCGGACCGTGAACGGCACTCCGATGTGGCTGGCCTGACTTACATACCCGATGCGGGAGGCCAAGTCGCGGCGGGTCATTCCCGCAGCGTCAGTCCCGTCCACCCAAACCGTTCCCTCCGACGGTTGCCAAAGGCCTGCGAGCAGACGCAGGATGGTGGACTTGCCCGATCCGTTCGGGCCCACCAAGGCTGTCACCCGGCTCGGAGCGACCTCGACTGTGACGTGGCGCACGAGCCAGCGCTCGCCGATCCTCTTGCCAACCCGTTCCAACTTGAGCATCAAGAAAGCCCCATCTCAACCTGCCTCTTACGCAAGAGGTACAGGAAGAGCGGCGCTCCGAAAAGCGCGGTCACCACTCCGAGGCGCAGCTCGCCGGGCGCACGGACCGTCCGCGCCAGAATGTCACACGCAATCAGGAACGCGGCCCCCACAAGGCCACTGGCAGGAAGCAGGGCGCGGTGGCCAGGGCCGAGGAGAATGCGCATCACGTGGGGCACGACGAGTCCCACGAACCCGACGACGCCGCTGACGGCCACCGCCGCCCCGGTCAACATCGCGGCCATTCCCAGCACGGCCCGCTTGACGCGCTCCACGTCCACGCCGAGCGACGCCGCGGTCTCTTCTCCAAGAAGCATCAGGTCAAGATCCCGCACGTACCACCAGGCGAGCGAGACTCCTATTGCGACGAATGGGGCACAGGCCCACACGTGGTCCCATGAGCGCCCGTCAAGCCCACCCATCAGCCAGAAGACAATCTCCGAGGTGACCTGCCAGTCGACCAGACTGAGCGATATCAGCAGCGACGTGCCCGCCGTCATCAGCGATCCCAGCGCTATTCCCGCCAGCAGTAATGTCGCCACCGGAGTCTTCCCCGCCCTAGTGGCCATTGCGTGCACACCGAACAGCGCAATGAGCGCACCGGCAAAAGCGAACAGGGGAAGCCACAGTGTCGAACGGGTAGACAGCTGGGTGACGAACGCGATCACGGCTCCCAAGGCGGCTCCCTGGCTGCACCCGATCACGCTGGGCTCGGCAAGTGGATTCCGGAATACTGCCTGCACTTGAACGCCTGCGACGGCCAAGCCGCAGCCGGCCAGCGCGGCCACCAGAACTCGCGGCAGACGAATCTGCCATATGATCGCCCGCTCGGCATCAGTTACCGCACCCGCGTCCACCCATCCCCCGGGCATGGCTCCTGCAGCCAGCGCCCTCACCGCCGACGCCCAGCCAATATCAGTGCTTCCGATGGCCACACCGGCAATCCCGACAACGGTCAGCGCGCCTCCCGCGAGCAGCCACAGGAAAGGGCCCGGGCCAATCCAAGGTGAGGCCCTCATGTACCGAGCGTCCCTCTATGGATGGCCTCGGCGATCCGCTCCATCATCACCACAGCGTGGTGGGACATGGAACCGAATGTACGGCTCTCGAGGAGGAGGATCTGGCCCAGCTGCCCGGCGGTTGAGACGGCCACGCCCGAATCTCCCAGCAGTCTGGCGCGGACCGCGTCTCCGTCTTGACCTGCGCCGAACGCAGCTACGATCCAGTCGGGGTTCCACGCAGCGACATGCTCGCTTGAGATGGCACCGACCTCCCTGACACCCCGCTCCGCGGCAAGATTGACGGCGCCAAGGTCTGTGACGATGTGGTCGAACAGCGAGCCGCGACCGTATGTCTGCGAAGAGCCGGAATACGCAAGCACCTTTACGCGGGCAGTGCCTGGACGGCGGAGCGCCCGAGCGGCTGCGATCCTCTCGCGAAGGCGGGCCACTTCCAGACGGGCATCCTTGTCCCGCCCGGACAAGTGGCCCGTGACCTCCATGGAATCCGCGATCGCTCCCAGATCGGAGAAGATCGTCATCATTCGGAAGGGTTCTACGCCAACCGCGCGCAATAGCCCGACATAGTCAGCTCTGGCGGTGTGCGAAATCAGCATTAGTTCGGGCCGGCGCAGTGCGACGGCTTCGACATCCACCGCCATCCCAAGATCCATGCGCTTCGCGACGTCGCTTACGTGGCTGTGCTGCGGGTCGGTGGCGTAGGGACTCACGACCGTGATCCTCTCGCCCGGCACGACCGCGAACAAGAACTCATCTGTTGTGAGGGCCTGAGATCCCAGAGTCTCAGGAGCGGTGGGCAGGGCGAGGAGCTTCCCGAATGCATCAAGAGCTTGGCGCGGAAAGGCGCCCTGCCCAAGTGCCATGGGAGCCCGCAAGTCGCGGTGTAACGCGGAAGGCTGACCGCGCACATTCCGCATTGCGGCCATTAGCAACAAGGCGCACACCATCACTTGGACGGATATCCCAACGCGGGTGGGCCAACTCACGTGCCAGGCACCTGACCGAGCCCCGCCGCTGGCGCCCGCCTAGAGATCGTTCCGCGTTCAGGCCGCAAGTAAGGGAGCCCAAGTCGGCCCTCAGGGGCCGACAGGCATTGATCAAGACCCGAGACGCCCATCCGTTCCTCGCGGACGCTTGCGCGCAAACCACACCGGGGCAGGTCTCCTGGCTTGCGACTTTGGGGAGCATCGCTCGCCCACGCCGCGCAGACCTTCGCAGGGTCAAGACCCCACTGGCACTTCTGCGTGGCTCGCCGCTCACAGTGGCGGGACCGCGCCGGATTCTCACCGGACTTCCCTTTTGAGCCCTACCGGGCACCCCGGAGCACTCGAATCATAGCACCCGACCCGTCGGGCGCCAGCACGGATGATTCAAGCGGAGGATCAAGCGAACTCTCCGCCCAGCCGGTGAGACAACGTCGAGGTACGGGTCTCTGCCAGGCCTTCGCGGACCTGGCGGCCAAGCGGTCAGGAATCGTCCGGCCAGTGTGGTCCGGCGTCCAGTTGTCCGCGGACAGGTGCTCCCGCCGGCATCAGGCCGGTTCAAGATACAGGGCCGCCAGCGGGGGCAGCGTCACGCTGGCCGAGCACGGCTGTCCCCGATGCGGCCGCCACTCCGCGTCCACACTGCCCAGATTCCCCAGATTCGAGCCGCTATAGTGCTCCGAATCGGTGTTAAGAACCTCCGTCCAAGGCCCGGGCAAGGGCAAGCCGACTCGATAGTCCTCTCTCAAGACGGGGGTGAAGTTGCACACCACCGCCACGATCTCGCCAGGCTCCCGGCCCGTGCGGAGCCAGCTCAGCACGCTGGAATCGTAATCCTCACAATCCAGCCATGCGAAGCCGCCTGCATCGGAGTCGAGCACGTAAAGCGCCTCGCGGGACCGGTAGAGACGGTTAAGGTCTCGCACCAGACGCTGCAGGCCGCCGTGCGTCGGGCGTTCCGCCACGTGCCAGTCCAAGCCCCGCTGGTGACTCCATTCGCTGGGCTGGCCGAACTCGCTGCCCATGAACAGCAGTTTCTTGCCCGGGTGGGCGAACATGTACGCATACAGCAGCCGCAAGCTGGCAAACCTTTCCCACTCGTCCCCGGGCATCTTCGCCAACATGGAGCCCTTCCCGTGCACGACCTCGTCGTGAGAGAAGGGCAGCACGAAGTTCTCCGTGAAGGCATACAGAATGCTGAACGTGAGCTTGTCTTGACGGTGCTTTCGGTGGACCGGATCGAGGCCCATGTAGCCGAGGGTGTCGTGCATCCACCCCAGATTCCACTTGAAGCCGAAACCCAGCCCGCCCCCTGAGGTCGGCCCGGAGACCCTCGGCCAGGCAGTGGATTCTTCGGCCACCATCATGACGTCGGGGAACTCCCGATAGACCTCCTCGTTGAGGCCCTTGAGGAATGCCACTGCCCCCAGATTCTCCCTGCCCCCGTGACGATTCGGCAGCCACTCCCCGTCCCCACGGCCATAGTCCAAGTACAGCATTGAGGCAACTGCGTCCACGCGGATGCCGTCCACGTGGTACTTGTCGAGCCAGAAGAGCGCGCTCGAGGTCAGGAAGTTCGCCACTTCCCGGCGGTCGTGGTCAAACACCAGAGTCCCCCAGTGTGGATGCCGCCCCATGCGCGGGTCGGGGTGCTCATAGAGGCACGTTCCGTCGAACCGCGCGAGAGCGTGCCCATCGTCGGGGAAGTGTGCCGGTGCCCAGTCCAAGATCACGCCTAGGCCGCGGCGGTGTAGGCAATCGACGAATGCCATGAATTGCCTTGGGGTCCCGAACCGGCTAGTAGGTGCGAAGTACGCGGTCGTCTGATAACCCCACGATCCCCCGAATGGGTGCTCCATGACTGGGAGCAGCTCCACGTGCGTAAAACCCATCGAAGCGGCGTACTCAGCCAGACGGTCCGCTAGTCTCTCGTAGCTCGGCCGCCCCCCGGTGACGCCGGAGGAGCGCATCCACGAGCCGAGATGGACTTCGTAGACGGAGATCGGCGCGTCGTGTCGGTTCAGGGCAGCCCGGCCGGCCATCCACTTGCCGTCGGACCACCTGAAGCGTGACAGGTCGTAGACCACCGAGGCCGTCCGCGGGGGCCGCTCGGCGGCGAAAGCGTACGGATCAGCCTTCTCCGCACGGAATCTCCCGTGCTGGGACGAGACGGCGTACTTGTAGAGAGCGCCCTCCCCCACTCCCTCCACGAACGCCTCCCAGACTCCTCCCGGATCCCGGCGGCGCATCGGGTTCCGTGACCAGTCCCAACCGTTAAAGCTCCCAACCACCGAGACGGCATCCGCGCCGGGGGCCCAGACGGCGAACCGAGTCCCGGTCCGGCCACCAAGGCTTGCAGGGTGCGCCCCCAAGCTCTCGTAGCTCTTGGTGTGCGCTCCGGCGGCAAGCCGGCCCAAATCCCATTCCGTCAGGAGCATTCGTGTCGTAGCCCACGCCTGCGTGGGATCAGGTCATGATCGGCGCCCGCGATTCACTCGCTCCAGCGCAGCACGGACGAGGGGATCTGAAAAGATGCCCTCCAAGCTCTGCCGCGCACGGCGTGTCCAGTTGGGCCGCTCGTGGTGTGTCCCAGGCGTGTTCTGCGGCTCGACCTCGCCGAGCAGATCCTCTAGTGTCACCATGACACATTCGGCTGCCGATGCCGCTAGGAAGTCTAGGCAAGCCGCGAGCAGGGCTGCAGGGGACGGGACGGCCTCGTCATCGATCGCGCCCGTCCGGCGGAAGTGCCGCAGCAGGCACTCCCTCACCCGTTCGCGGCTCGCCCGGGCCTCGACTGCGTGCTCCGGCCCGAGCAAGCCGAGCGCGACTTGCTCCTCAATGTCCCGTCCGTCCCAGAATGCGGCGAACATTGCTGTGTCGTGGGTGTTGACGGACGCCACGCAGTGGCGCGGGGGGGCACGCAGCCCGGGTCGCGTGTTGGTGCGCACGCTGAACTGGCTCACGTACATCCGTCGGACGCCACGCTCGGCCATCCGACGGCGCACGTACTCCGGCACTGTCCCCAAGTCCTCGCCGACCACCGTCGCGCCGCTGCGTGCGGCCTCCAAGCAAACGATTGCGTACAGCTCGTCGGCCGGAGAGCGCACGTAGGCACCTTGGTCCCCTTCCATACCCTCGGGGATCCAGTACATGCGGTGTAGGCCCATTACGTGGTCAATCCGCAGGACTGCTGCGTGCCGCATGTGGTGGCGCAGGCAGGCCCTGAAGTACTCGTGGCCCGTCGCACGAGCCTTCGCTGGATGCATCGGCGCGAATCCCCAATCCTGGCCCTTGCTGAAGAAACGGTCGGGAGGAGCTCCGCCCGACATGCCGGCCGCGAAGACGCCCGCATAGCGGGTCCTGTCGTATCCGTCCGGGTGCACGCCCAGTGGCAGGTCAAGGTACAAGCTCGGACCTCCGCCCAACTCCCCACGCGCGGCTGCCGCCAACTGGGCTCCTGCGATCCACTGTGCATAGGCGTGATAGGCGCAGGCCGGGTCCGCTAAGTCAAACTCCCGACCGCCGTCCGACCCCCTCTCGAGTCCCGCTCGGAACGCAGCGTACCTGCGAAGCTCGGGACTCCGGGCTACGAACTGGGCCAGCTGTGCCCGTCGGACGCCGGAAACGCGCGACAGGGCGGCCTGAAGAGCTGCGCGCCTTGCACGCATGTGCCGCCGATAGTCGACATACCGTCCCGAGTCGTTCACGATCCCACCCAAGGCCGGTGTCCATTCGGGGACTCTGGCCAAGTCGACGAAGAGCTCGTTCCAGAAGAGGCGGCTGACCGGAGTGTACGGGCTCGGAGCGAACGGATCGTCCAAGAATGTGGCCAGCAGCGGCAGAGTGCCCACCAGCCCTCCCCCGAGGCCGCGCACCCAGCGGGCAAGGCGTCCAAGATCGGAGAACGTCCCCACTCCTCCCGACCGAGTCGAGTGGACAGCGTAGAGGGGCACGAACACGCCCCAGCTCCGTGGTAAGTCCGGACAGCGGCGAGGGGCGTGGATCAGCAGTGCCTCGCCACTGCGCCCGGCCGCGCTGACCCGC
The DNA here is from genome assembly GCA_965203925.1 of Bryobacterales bacterium. Lineage (GTDB taxonomy): Bacteria > Acidobacteriota > Terriglobia > Bryobacterales > UBA6623 > VXMF01. Next base: position 3,885,001 of record OZ241924.1, on the reverse strand, counting down.
AAGCGGTGGTAGCCCAGAGGTAGAGGGCCCGGAATCGTCACCCTCGCGCAGAGGTAGCTGGTTCCGCACACCTCCGCCGCCCGGCGCACGCCCAGGGACTCCGGAGCGACCGTCCATTCTCGGACTTCGCCATCCTCGGCCTCCACGGAAACATGCATTCCGGCAGACGCAGCTGACTCGGGTAGGCGCACGACGCAACGTTGCGGCCCGCCCTGCCACACAACGCAGACGGGCTCTATCAGCCGGCTCCATCGGTCCGCCAAGGCTCTTCGGACCGCTTGCCGTGCGTCGTCCGGCCTGTGGACCCGAGCGCCAAGGCTCCGCAGGACGGCAAGCACTGTGGCTGTGCTGGCCTGCCGATCGCGCCGGAAGCCGTCTCGGTGCGACGCGAGAACGCCGTAGAGCCGAGCGAGCCTGAGTAGCTGGCCGCTAGCCATCCGATGACCTCAGCAGTGCCAAGCTGTGGGCTTGGAGAAGCCAATTCGGGCCTTCCGGATGCGCACCGCGCAGATCGTGCTCAGCGGTGTCGACGAGAACAGTCCAAGCAGCGCTAGGAAGGCGGAACGTGCGGGCCCGTTCCGAGCTGTTGAAGAGCAGCAGATAGACAGGCCGGCCGGGCTCGGCGATGCGGGCACCGAAACAGCGCGCTTCAGGGGTCTGCCAAGCCGCACCTGAGAGCTCCTGGCCTGCCCTTGAGAGCCATGTGACGTCCTTCAGGCCTGTCCCGGGGTCGATGCTGCCTTCAAAGAAGCACGACCTCCTGAACGCTGACTCTCCAGAACGCAGTCGAATCAGGTGCCGTACGAACGAGGCCATGCTGCTGTCGTGGCCCGGGCCCCAGTCGAGCCAGCTGATCTCGTTGTCCTGACAGTAGGCGTTGTTGTTGCCGACCTGCGTCCTGCCGGACTCGTCACCTGCCAGCAGCATGGGCACCCCCTGTGAGAGCAGCAGAGTCGCCAAGAGATTGCGGCACTGGCGCTTACGCAAGGCGAGCAGGAGCGAATCGGCCGAAGGGCCCTCCTGCCCGCAGTTCCAGCTGTGGTTGTTGCTCTCCCCGTCCCTGCCGCCCTCGCCGTTGGCATCGTTGCGCTTGGAGCTGTACGACACCAAATCCGCCAGGGTGAAGCCGTCATGGGATGTGACGAAATTGACGCTGGCAAGTGGCGAGCGGCGCGTCCTCCGGAATATGTCGCTGCTCCCTGCGAGTCCGGTGGTGAAGGCGCCAGTGCAGCCAACATCCCCGCGCCAGAAGCGGCGGGTGACATCGCGGTACCGACCGTTCCACTCGGCCCAGCCGGGTGGGAATCCTCCCAGATGGTAGCCGTCGGACGGGTGCAGGTCCCACGGCTCCGCGATCAACTTGGCACTCTTCAGGACCGGGTCTTGCCCGATGGCCTCAAGAAGCGGGGCAGCTGGGTCAAAACGGTCCCGGTGCCTACCCAGCGACGCGGCCAGATCGAAGCGAAAGCCGTCCACTCCCATCACCGAGACCCAGTGGCGAAGGCAGTCCATCACAAGACGCGAGACCGCGGGGTCCGCCGTGTTGAGCGAGTTGCCACAGCCGCTGTAGTTTAGGTAGCGTCGCCGATCCTTGTCCGCAAGCCTGTAGTAGGAGCGGTTGTCGATGCCTCGGAAGGAAAGTGTCGGGCCGTCGTGCCCGAGTTCGGCTGTGTGGTTGAAGACAACGTCGAGTATGACCTCGATGCCGGCGGCATGGAAGCGGCGCACCATCGCCCGAAACTCCTCAACGCCTCCCACGCCCGGCTCGGATGAGTAGCTGGGCTCGGGAGCGAACATCCCGATTGGCTGGTAGCCCCAGTAGTTCCTGAGCCCCATCCGCTGCAGCCGATGGTCGTCCACGTGGTGCTGGACTGGCAACAGCTCGACAGCCGTGACGCCGAGGCCGGCGATGTACTCCACGATCGGCCCCGACGCCAAGCCAGCGTAGGTTCCACGCAGTTCAGGAGGCACGGCGGGATGCCTCTTCGTGAAACCCCGGACGTGCAGCTCATACACAACGGTCTCCGCCCAAGGCCGCCTCGGATGCTCAAACTCTGTCGGATTTGGGGCAGCGACCATGCCAAGTGGGCAGGTCGCCTCATTGCTTAGACTGCTGAGCGCTTGGTCAACGACCTGCGGCGCCGGATGGGACGGAGCGCGGTACGAGTACGACTCAGGCCCCCAGCGGACGACTCGTGCGATCGCCCGCGCATAGGGGTCCAGGAGGACTTTGGTGGGGTCGAAGCGGTGGCCTTGGCCAGGCTCCCATGGACCCGCCAGCCGGTAACCGTACACCTGGCCGGCGCCGATCCCTGAAACCCAGCAGTGGAACACTCCGTCGGTCCTCCCGACGAATGGCACGACCATGGACGGTGCCGCGTCTCCGGCAGTCTCGTACAGGCAGATCTCGGCAGACTCGCCATGGGCGGAGTAGAGGGCGAAGTTGACGCCGTCTCCGACCACCGTGGCGCCCAAGGGGTGGGGCTTGCCCCGGAGTATGTGCGTGGACATGGGCCCGCTGCAATCCGCCAAGTGCCTGTGCCCTGAGTGGCGCGCGACCACGCGTCCCGGCCCGCGGTCGCCCGAGATCCAATCCCGGAAGGCGCATGGCGGGAGCCAGCCCGGCACCCTCTTCATTATCGTGGGACACTGAATCTTGTGGCTGCGCGGGCCGCGACCGTGAATGTCACGGTCGCCGCGTGGTCCTGCGGAGCGTGGACTCCGAGCCCCGCGCAATGCTGACAGCCCCGGCGTGGGCACAGTCCAGCCATTAGGCAGCAAGCGGAAGGGCAGGCGAATCGCAGGCACCCATGGCCCACGACGAAGCATCCGCAGCCCGGCCCCACATCGTCCACACCGCACGGGAGTGTGCGGGAATCAGCGCCGCCGGCGGGGTCGGCGATGTGGTCCTCCAGCTTTCCTTGGCCTGCCGCAGCGCAGGCTTCGACTGCACGGTCATCCTTCCGCACTATGGGCCGTTCGAAGCGGACACCCTGAAGAACCTGGCCTCGACGGTCGCCGCGCTTCTGGGTGTAGAGTCGTCTCAGGCATCGCGACCACAACCCCTAATCGCGGACATCCCGATGTCGTACAGCGCACTGCAGTGGCGGACCGAGCGAGTGCGAGTAGAGTCAATCCGATTCCAGGGCCTGGCGACATTCACCATCGCGGTGGTGGTGGCCGAGCGCTTCTCCGGCAAACGACTGCCGTACACATATACGGCGGAGGAGGTTAGGGCCATTGCCGAGTCCAGCCGCCCGGGCCAGAAGGTGTGCGGCGCCGAGCCGCCTCCTCTTGACTTCCGCCCGACCGAGGGATCCGGGCACTTCGACTACTTCGCAATGAACGTGTTGCTGCAGAAGGCGAGCATCGCTTGGATCGAGCGCCTAGAGGGCCCGACCGTGGTGCACTGCCACGACGCACACACCGCAATGCTGCCCATGATGGCGCGGGCACAGGTGAGCCCCGGGGACCGACGCTTCATAGTTACGGCCCACAATTGCGGCGCGGCATACCGTCAGCGGTGTCCGGATCTGGACTTCGTCGCCGCCATCGGAGACCTTCCGCGCGACGCCGTGCAGCGGTGCGTGGTCGGGGGGGAATTCGACCCCTTCGCCGCCGCGGCCCTGCACGCCGACCGACTCAACACCGTCAGCCCTGGGTACGCCTGGGAAGTCCGGACAGCCTGCCGACCCAACTCGGGTGGGGATTCGGACGTACAGGGCCTATCGGCCTTTCTCGATGAGAATTCCGTCACACTCACGGGCATAACCAACGGGATTGACCCTGCGCTGAAGGGTCCAGAGGCCATTCGGGCTGAAATTCGCCCGGGCCGCAAACGCCTTTCGGCATTCGGCTGGAAGCGCGAATTCAGGCAGCGCTTCGCGAAGGCGATTTCCGGGGACGACCTTACGGCCAAGTGGGGCCTTTCGTCGGCCAAGAGACTGGGATCGCTGACGGGACTCGCAACTTCCCACTGCCTCTTCACCGTCGTAGGCCGCTGGACAGCCCAGAAAGGCATCGACATCGCCGTGCGGGCAGCAGAGGAGATCTTCGACGCCAGTCCCACGGCCGCGCTCTGCGTGCTCGGCGACGGCAACGATCCGCGCATTCTGGCCACCCTTCGGAGGCTCGCGGAAGAGTACGACGGGCGGGCCGTGGCCATTGCGGGTTTCAGCCCCGAGCTTGCCTCAAGCATCTACGCGGCCGGCGACTTTTTCTTGGTCCCGTCCCGGTTTGAGCCATGCGGATTGGTGGACATGATCGCCCAACTGAACGGAAACCTGCCCATCGTGAACCAGGTCGGCGGCCTCGCCAAGGTGATCGACGGAATGACCGGCCTAGGCTACTTTGCGAGTAACGATCGGGCGAACCTGCGTGGGCTTGTCGCAGCGATGCATCGCGCGCTCGCCTTGGCCAAGGACCCGCCCAAGCTGCGGCGCATGCGGAGGGCCGCTGATCTCCATGTCCGCTCGAAGTACGGCTGGGGAACCGTGCTTCAGAAGTACGCGCGACTGTACGGACTGGCGGCCTGCAGCGCTCAGGGGCAGAGTGCGCGCCCAATCACTGGATCCCCGGAGCCGATGCAATGAATCCCTACCAACAGACTGACCCTTCCCTGTCGGCTCCCATTGGCCGCGCCGACGGAACCGTGAGCCCAACAGTGGCCTACTTCTCGATGGAGGTGGGTCTGAAGTCCGAGATCCCGACGTATTCGGGAGGCCTCGGAGTCTTGGCGGGCGACACCCTTCGCTCGGCAGCTGATCTCGGAGTCCGCATGGCAGGCGTCACGCTCCTGTACCGGAAGGGCTACTTTCGGCAATCCATCGGCCCGGACGGACAGCAGGGCGAGCAAGACGCGGATTGGGCACCTGAGCGCAGCTTGGAGCGCATGGACGCTCGGACCTCGGTGCGCATCGAGGGGCGCAGTGTCACGATCGCGTGCTGGCGCTACACGATACGCGGGATTACTGGACACATGGTGCCGGTGTACCTGCTGGACACTGACATCTCAGGCAACGCCTATCAGGACCGACGCCTCACACACCACCTGTACGGGGGCGACGACCGCTACCGCCTCTGCCAAGAGGCCATCCTCGGCATCGGGGGGCAGCGGATCCTGGCGCGGCTCGGCCACGGCGAGGTAGAGGTCTACCACATGAACGAGGGCCATTCCTCGCTGCTCGGCCTGGCTCTGCTGGAAGGTCAGGTCGCGGCTCGGGGCGACAACCGCGCCTCGCCTGAGGACATGGCGTCGGTCCGCGACCGGTGCGTCTTCACCACCCATACTCCCGTGCCCGCGGGCCACGACCGCTTTCATCGAGCCTTGGTCGAGCATGTGCTTGGGGAGTCCCGGACAGGCCTGCTCGACTCCGCTGGCCTACTGGCGGGCGACGTGTTAAACATGACCCGACTGGCCTTCGAGTGCTCTCGATTCGCAAACGGCGTCGCGAGGATCCACCAGTCAGTCTCTCAGGAGATGTTTCCTCGCTACCGTGTGCGAGCCGTCACCAACGGCATACACGCAGTCACTTGGGCCGCCCGCCCGATGCGCGACCTGTTCGACCGCCACATCCCGGAGTGGCGAACGGACAGCCTCTACCTGCGCTATGCGACGGCCATTCCCGTCGCGGAGGTGCTCGCCGCTCACTCGGATGCGAAGCAAGCGCTTATCAAGGAAGTGCATCGCCGAACTGGGGTCCAGCTCAGCTCCGAAGTACTCACGATCGGATTCGCCAGGCGGGCCACTCCCTACAAGCGAGCCGCACTCGTCTTCCACAGCTTGGAGCGACTGCGCTGGATCGCGAAGCGAGTGGGCCGTTTCCAATTGGTCTACTCCGGCAAGGCACACCCGCGCGACGAGGGCGGTAAGCAGATGATCCGGGACGTGCACGAGGCTGCGCGCGCGCTCGGCACGGACGTGCCGGTGGTCTATGTCGAGAACTATGAAATGGAGCTGGGGAGGATCCTTACTAGCGGATCGGACCTCTGGCTAAACGCCCCCGAGAAGACCCGCGAGGCATCCGGGACGAGCGGGATGAAGGCGGCACTGAACGGCGTGCCAAGCCTCAGCGTGCTGGACGGCTGGTGGCTCGAGGGGCACGTTGAAGGAGTCACAGGGTGGTCCGCAGCAAACTATCGGGGAGCGCTCGACGATGAAGCAAGCGTCGCGCACGCCCTATACGACAAGCTGGAGCGCGTCACGGTCCCCCTGTTCTACGAACGCCCGAATTCCTACGGCGAAGTCATGCGGTCCGCGATCGCGCTCAACGGATCGTTCTTCAACACCCGCAGGATGGTGCTGCAGTACGCGTCCCACGCGTACGCGCCCAGAGGCACTGGCGCGACCACAGCCTGAGCGACGCACCGCGATCTGCGGCCATGCGTGCGGAGTCGTTCGCCGTGACGGCGGTTGACGCGGGGAAGGTGACCAGAACAGTCGGGCAGTACCCTTTCAATGGGGCCGGTACTCGGCTCCGCTCGGAGTGAACCATGCTAGACCGACGAACATTCCTCAAGGCCACTGCCGGCGCCTCGCTCGCACCCGCGTCTAGCCTTGACTGCCTCAGAGCTGCCACTGCAAAGATCGGCGTTCCGCTTCTCATCACCGACGTCGAGGCCCTAATCCTGCGGGACCCACCGGAGAAAGGGCCCGAGGGCCGGTTCGTCGCGATGACCCCGATCGGGCAGACGACCGGCGGCATCGGACTGTGGGACCGCTTGGAGCGGGCCGAGACCGTGCGACAGGGCGGTTACCGGCAGACGCTGCTGGTCCGCATCACGACAGACCAAGGGGTCGTCGGCTGGGGCGAGTCCCATGCGGTGATGACTCCCCGCGTTGTCAAGACCGCCCTCACGGACCTCTTCCGACCGATCCTGCTGGGGATGGACGCCCGCCGCATCGAGGCCATCTGGGAAAAGATGTACTCGACGCAGCGCCTGCGGGGCTACGGCACGGGCTGGTTCACGCGCGCCATGGCCGGAGTGGACATCGCGCTCTGGGACATCGTCGGCCGTGCGGCGGCGATGCCCGTGTACCAGCTGTTGGGAGGAAAGTTCCGGGACAGTATTCCGACCTACCAGGGCGTGGGCGGTGGCCCGCCCGAAGAAGTGCGGGAGAACGCGGCCGCGCTGCTCGAGCGCGGCTTCCCAAACCAGAAGATGAGCCTCGCGAAGGGACGCGGGGAGCAAGTCCGCGATGTGAACCGTGTCATCGCCGCTGCGGAAGTGCTGGCCGGCAAGGGCCAGATTCTGGTCGACTCGCTGGCGGGCTACACACTTGCCGAGGCCACCCGAGTGGGCCGCACGCTGGACCAGATCGAGAACTTGGGCTGGTGGGAGGACGTTCTGATGCCGGAGGACTACGGCGGCTACGCAATCCTCGCAGACCGCATGGACGTGCCAATCTGCGCCGGCGAGCAGTATTCGAACCGCTTCCAATTCCGGGACCTCTTCGAGCGTCGCGCCTGCGACATCATCAATCCGGATACGTCCCGCGTCGGAATCACCGAGACGAAACGAATTGCCATCATGGCCGACGCCTACAACATCCTGTTCTCGCCGCACTCCTCGATGGGCTCTGCACCGTACCGAGCCTCGGCCATCCACCTTTGCGCCGCAGTCCCCAACGCAGTGATCCTTGAAGGCGGCGAGTCGTACACGCGGGCGTTCGGGAATGCCATCCTGAAGGTCCCGCTCCCCTACAAGCCCGGTAGGGTGGATGTGCCGGACAGGCCGGGTCTTGGATTCGAGTTTGACGAGAAGGAGCTGGCCCGCCTTGTGGTCGGATGAGATCCGGAAGGAGGCAAGTGGTGGCCGGTCGAGTGCTGTGGGACGATGCTGACGGTCAGGCTGCGTATGCTGTTGGGAGAATGCGCTCGGTCTGGACTGCCGCGCTGACTGCGGCCCTCCTCGCGTCGGCGGTCGTGGTGCCGGGAACGGCGTTCGGCCAGGGTTCCGCCTCTAGCGGTGCGGTGGCCCAGCCGAAACGGCCGCTGCCTGACGGTATCGTTGCCCCCAGGATCGAATACCGGGACCTCGCCGAGGAATCGGGGCTACGGGGCGTAGCCGTCTCAGGGTCCCCGACGCACAAGAACTTCATCGTGGAGTCCACCGGGACTGGGGCCGCGATCTTCGACTATGACCGAGACGGGCTTGCCGACGTCCTCTTGGTGGGCGCCGACCAGTTCGAGCAGGAGGGACCGGCCCCACGCCACTTCCTCTATCGGAACTTGGGCGGCCTGCAGTTCGAGGACGTAACGCAGGAGGCTGGAATCGAGCACACAGGCTGGGCCCAGGGAGCCTGCGCGGGGGACTTCGACAACGACGGCTTCGAGGACCTCTTCGTGCCCCATTGGGGGCAGAACCGCCTCTATAGGAACGAGTCGGGCAAGCGCTTCAGCGAGGAGGCCGAGCAGCGAGGCTTGGCAGAGAGCGGGCGGCGCTGGGGCACGGGCTGCGCATTCCTTGACTACGACCGCGATGGCGATCTGGACCTGTTCGTTGCGAACTACCTGCGCCTCGACCTGGACAAGACACCCAAGCCCGGCGAAGGGGCCGAGTGCCGATGGAAGGGAATGCCTGTGCTGTGCGGACCGCGAGGCCTCCCCGGCGAGTCCATGTCGCTGTACCGCAACGATGGAACAGGAACCTTCAGCGACGTCTCCGAAGAGGCTGGCATACAGACTGAGCAGCTGTACTACGGATTCACGCCCCTGACTGCGGACTTCGACAACGACGGCTGGGTGGACGTGTACGTCTCCTGCGATTCAACGGCAAGCCTCTTCTTCCACAACCAAGAAGGCAAGTTCGAGGAGATCGGCATCATTTCCGGAACTGCGTACAACATGGACGGACAGGAGCAGGCGGGCATGGGGACGACAGCCGCGGACTTCGACTTGGACGGAGACCTGGACATCTTCAAGACGAACTTCTCCAATGACACGCACACCCTGTACCTCAACGAGGGAATGCAGATGTTCATCGACGAGACTGTATCGACCGGCCTCGCGGTGAACACGCAGTTCTTGGGATGGGGCACGGCCTTTATCGACATTGATCAGGACGGCTTCCAGGACATTTTCGTGGCCAACGGGCACGTCTATCCGCGGGTCGACCAAGCGGGAATCGGAGAGACGTTCCGCCAGCGAAGATTGGTCTACTGGAACTACGGTCAAGGCAGGTTCCACGACCTCAGTGGCCAAGCCGGACCTGGGATCAACGATTATCGATCGTCACGGGGCATTGCGGTTGGAGACCTGGACCACGATGGAACGCTCGAGATCGTGACGGTCAACATGCACGACGACCCTTCGCTCCTGAAGCAGCTCGCACCCGTCGGCAATGCTCTGTTGGTCGACGCCCGGACTCCAGCAGGTGGGGCGGCCATCGGTGCGCGCGTCATCGTGCGAGCAGGCACGACGACCCAAATGCGCGAGGTCCGCAGCGGTGGGTACCACATCTCCCAAAGCGATCTACCTGTGCACTTCGGCCTTGGCCAACACCTGAAGGCGGAAATGTCGATCCGCTGGCCCGACGGTTCTGAGTCCAACTTGGGGACGGTCGACCCGAACACGCTCGTGACGGCTCGACAAGGAGACGGGATCACAGCGAAGCAGCGGTTCGAAGCCCAAGACAGCACTGAGAGCCCCTGACGCTCGGACGCTCCTTGCAGCGTTCCGCCGCTCTCGCAAGGGGGTGGGCGGGCCAGATATCTACATGGAGGCGCAGCGAACCTTACGTTCCGGCACATCGGCGCGAGGCGGTCGATGCCAAGAGAGAGGGGATGCCGATAATCCTCGTGGATCGCCTGAACAACGGGGTCGAGAGGGCTCTCCCCTGCCTCGGCAATGTTCCGGTTGTTCGCATGGATCCGGTCTTGAAGGACCGTCTTCCGATCCCCGACTGGCATCCCTTCCGTGGAGGCGTAGTCCTATCCCACTCCACACCATGTCCGGAGTGCGCTCCTAGTCCTCCTCTCGTGCCTGCAGCGGCGCCTCGCGCTTGCGGTCGCACCGGCCGATACTAACCGGTTACGCACGGTCTGCACAGTCGTGCAGGTCCAAAGTTGTCCCGCGGTCATGCGGGGGCGCACTCTTGTGGGGTATAGATGTATAGGGATTCTCTTCTGATGGCTCCAACAACGCTCGCCCTCGCATTGCTAGCCTTGACAGCGGTCGCCTCGCCCGCCGCGGTGGTCGGCAGCGGCTCTGTCGACTATCGGAAGCATGTGCGGCCGATCCTATCCGACGCATGCTTCGCTTGCCATGGCCCGGACAGCAACACCCGTCAGGCAGGACTCCGGCTGGACACTCGCGAGGGCATGTTCGGAGACCGTGGCGGGTACCAGCTCGTCGTTCCCGGCAACGCGGCGGAGAGCCGGCTGTTCCAACGAGTGAGCCATCAGGTGGCCGAAGCCCGCATGCCGCCGCCCGGTGCGGAGCGGAGGCCATCGCCGGAGCAGATCGAGGCCATTCGGCAGTGGATTGACGATGGAGCCCACTGGAGTTCCCATTGGGCCTACGAGGCACCTCGCCGGCCAGCTGTCCCAAGAGCCGAGGTCGGCCGCGCCCGGCCGAATGAGATCGATGCCTTTGTCGTCCGGCGCCTTCACGCAGACGGATTGGCACTTGCCCCGGAGGCCGACAAGCGCACACTCCTGCGCCGCCTGAGCCTTGACCTCACTGGACTGCCCCCGGAACCCTCACAGTTGGACCGCTTTCTGGCGGACCAGTCACCGGACGCATACGAGCGTCAGGTGGACAGGCTGCTGGGCTCGCCCCACTATGGCGAGCAGATGGCCATGCAGTGGCTCGACCTATCGCGCTACGCAGACACGCACGGGTTTCACATCGACGGCCGACGCGACATGTGGCACTGGCGAGACTGGGTGATCCGGGCATTCAACGACAACAAGCCCTTCGACGAGTTCACCGTTGAGCAATTGGCGGGCGACCTCTTGCCAGACGGCGACACGGACAAGCGGGTCGCTACCGGATTCAACCGCAACCACATGATTAACCATGAGGGCGGAGCGATCCCGGCCGAGTACCACACGGAGTACGTGGTGGACCGCGTGGAGACCGTCTCCACCGTCTGGATGGCGATGACAATGGGCTGCGCCCGGTGCCACGACCACAAGTACGACCCGATCACCCAGCGTGAGTTCTACGAGTTCTACGCGTTCTTCAACTCGGTGGATGAACTCGGGCTGGACGGGGTCAACGGGAATGCCGTCCCGATGCTGCAACTGCCCGGTCCGCAGCAGAGGCAGGAGCTCGACGCAATCGATGCTGGGATTCGGTCCGTGCAAGCCGACCTGCCGACCGAGCGCATTGGGCGGCAGATAGCTCAGTGGGAGCAGACCGCGATCGAGACCATCCCGAGAGCCAGCCGCGCGGGCCTCGAAGCGCACTACGAAATGGAGGGTGGCTTCTCCGACTCCTCGGGCAACTACAGGCACGGCCGTGTCATGCGCGGCGAACCGCTCTTCCGGACGGCAAACGCCGGGCAGGGCGCGTCTTTCGACGTCGACACCCACGTCGCATTCCCCGGGACGCGTTCCATCGATGTGTCGAGACCATTCACCCTGACGTTCTGGATGCGCCACTCGGGACTGGTCGAAAAGTCCCTGCTGCACAAGATGGACGGGCCGAAGACTCGGCGAGGGTTGGCGCTCACGCTGAGCCGACCGCTGTCGATCCCCGACACGCTGCGGCGGGAGTACGAACTCACCGTTCGGCTGTCCTCGGCACCCGGCAGCGCCGTCGCAGTCAAACCGGCGCACCCGCTGCGCAACCAGCGCGGGGTAGATCCCTCCTACCATGTGGCGGTCACGTATGACGGTTCTGGTCACGCTTCCGGAGTTCGGATATTCCTTAACGGCAATCGGGTTGAGACGGAGGTGATAGAGGATAACCTCACCGGATCGCCGGATTCGGCGTCCCCTGTCGAGATCGGGGCTGGCCGCTTCGGGGGACGCTACACAGGGACTCTGGATGACCTGCGGATCTACTCGCGGGTGCTGGACCGTTCCGAGATCAGCACGCTCCACACCCACGAACCGGTGGCAGCGTTGCTCTCAGCCCCGTACGTCAACTGCGAGAAGGTCTTGGCGAGCGCGCCGGAGACGCCAGAGGACGACATCTACGCGCCCAAGCCCGACACCGATGTCACGCGCTGCCGCAGCCGAGCTAGCCGCCTCAGGGAATACTACCTTACGCATTCCGCCAGCCGAGGGGACCGTGAGCTGTACTCGAAGCTCCAGCGGCTCCGCACCGAGCGGGCAGCGCTTCAGGCGCGCGTGGAAAACGTGATGGTGATGCGAGAACTGGCGAGCCCGCGCGCTACTTACATGCTGGAGCGCGGGGACTACCGCAATCGAGGCGATCCGGTATCCCCGGCCACCCCAGAGTGGCTGGCCCCGTTCCCGGCCGACGAGCCGCGCAACCGCCTCGGACTGGCCAGATGGCTGGTCAGTCCCGAGCACCCCTTGACCGCTCGGGTGGCCGTCAACCACTACTGGCAGCGGTATTTCGGCCGGGGCTTGGTGCAAACCGCGGAGGACTTTGGACGCCAAGGAGACATCCCGACCCACCCGGACCTCCTGGACTGGCTGGCGGTTGAGTTCGTGAGCAGCGGATGGGACGTCAAGGCGCTGCAGAAGAAGATCGTGATGTCGGCCACCTATCGCCAGAGCTCGCGAATGACGGACGAGCGCAGAGCATTGGACCCGGAGAACATCATGATGGCCCGCGGACCGCGCTTCAGGCTGCAGGCAGAGTCCGTCCGCGACAATGCCCTTGCGGCCGCCAGCCTCCTCGACAGGAGAATCGGTGGGCCTAGCGTGTTCCCTTACCAACCCGACGGGTTGTGGAAGGAGATGGCCTACGGCGATATGTTCACCGCCCAGGTGTACCGCCCCGGATCCGGTGCGGACCTGTACCGGCGCAGTATGTACACCTTTTGGAAGCGCACGATTCCACCTCCATCCCTCGCGGTGTTCGACGCCCCGGACCGAGAGAAGTGCATCGCCCGACGCTCGCGCACTAACACTCCGCTGCAGGCGCTGGTTCTGATGAACGACCCTACATACGTGGAGGCCGCTCGTGCCCTTGCGGAGCGGATGGTGGACCTCAGCGATGACCCAACGGAGCGCGTGCTCGCCGGGTACGCTCGCGTGCTCGGACGGTTGCCGAACAAGGCGGAATCCGCCGTGCTGACCAAACTCGCAGCCGAGCAGCAGATCCGCTTCGCTAAGAATCCCGAGCAGGCCGCGCAGCTATTGGCCGTAGGCGAGTCGCACGTGGCCGCGTGGGCTGAGCCGTCGGAACTGGCGGCGTGGACGATGGTGGCGAGCAGTATCCTTAACCTGGACGAAGCCATCAGCAAGGAATGAGGGAGCGATGAATCCGGAGCTTGAACGCAAGCTGATCGTTACCCGGCGCCAGTTCTTCGGCCGGTCGGCCGTCGGCATCGGGCCGGCGGCGCTGTCCTTCCTGCTAGGGAGGGAAGGCTTCGCGGCCACCGAAGGCAGCGGCGGCGCTGGAGGCCTTCCCGGCCTGCCCCACTTCGCTCCCCGCGCGAAGCGCGTCATCTACATGTTCCAGTCGGGAGCTCCGTCGCAGATCGACCTATTCGACCATAAGCCCATGCTGCGCCGCTTCCATGGAGAGGATCTGCCGGACAGCGTGCGCCGAGGCCAACGAATCACGGGCATGACGTCGGGCCAAGACCGCCTGCCCGTCGCCGCGTCGATATTCGACTTCGCGCCGCATGGACAGTCTGGCACTGAACTGAGCGAACTTCTGCCGCACACGGCGAAGGTCGTTGACGACATCGCGCTGGTGAAGACCGTGCAGACCGACGCGATCAACCACGATCCGGCGATCACCTTCATCCAGAGCGGATTCCAGCAGCCAGGGCGGCCGTCGATCGGCTCTTGGGTCAGCTACGGCCTCGGGAGCGCAAACCGCGATCTGCCAGGGTTTGTGGTGCTGATATCGCAGGGCAGCAACTTGAACCAGTCCCAGCCGCTCTTTTCGCGCCTGTGGGGCGCCGGGTTTCTCCCGTCCCGTTATCAGGGCGTGAAATTCCGAGCCAGCGGCGATCCCGTCCTTTACCTCTCGAACCCTGCCGGCATTGATGGCCCGGCACGCCGCAGCATGCTGGACGCCGTCTCGGAGATCAATCGCATGCGCTCGCAAGAGTTCGGCGATCCGGAGATCGAGACCCGCATCGCCCAGTACGAGATGGCGTACAGGATGCAGACGTCGGTCCCCGAACTCATGGACCTGTCAACAGAACCGGAGTACGTCTTCAGGCGCTACGGACCGGATTCCCGCAGGCCCGGCACATATGCCGCGAACTGTCTGCTGGCGCGCCGGCTGGCAGAGCGTGACGTGCGTTTCGTGCAGGTCTTCCACCGCGGATGGGACCAGCACACCGACCTGCCGAGAGACATCCGTCTGCAGGCCCGGGATACTGACCAAGCGTCGGCCGCACTGATCCTCGACCTCAAGGAGCGCGGCATGCTCGACGACACGCTCGTGATCTGGGGCGGGGAATTCGGTCGGACGGTGTACTGCCAGGGCAAGCTCAGCGAGACCAACTACGGCAGGGACCACCACCCGAGGTGCTTCTCGATGTGGATGGCGGGTGGCGGGATTCGGTCCGGGATGACTCATGGTCTGACAGACGACTATTGCTACAACGTGGTCGAGGATCCGGTCCATGTGCACGACCTGCAAGCAACCGTGCTGCATTGCTTGGGAGTCGACCACAAGCGCCTGACGTTCAAGTACCAGGGCCGACACTTCCGGCTGACGGACGTCCATGGGAAGGTGGTCCAGCCACTCTTGGCATAGGCGCGCAGGCCGCCTCAGGTAGAACAGGAGCCTGGAGAATGCGAAGCACACTCTCAAGAAGGTCCTTCTTGGCAGCCGCGTCCGCTGCGCCGGCTCTCATCCGCTGCGGGGGCGGCCCGCCAAGCCCAGCGCCTAGGTTCGAGCCCAACTGGGACTCCCTGCGGACCCATGAAGTCCCGAAATGGTTCGACG
This sequence comes from Bryobacterales bacterium, assembly GCA_965203925.1. Taxonomy (GTDB): domain Bacteria; phylum Acidobacteriota; class Terriglobia; order Bryobacterales; family UBA6623; genus VXMF01. The sequence goes on along the minus strand of OZ241924.1, from coordinate 3,869,945 downwards.
ACGCCAAGCTGGGCATCTTCGTGCACTGGGGCCTATATTCCGTGCCCGCATGGGCAACGCCCATCGGAGAGCTGGGGGAGGTCGACTGGGACAAGTGGTTCACTAACAACCCGTACTCGGAGTGGTACCTGAACACCCTGCGCATCGACGGTTCGCCAGCGCAGAACCACCATCGCGAGACGTACGGTGAGGACTTCGCCTACATGGACTTTGCCCCGCAATTCAACGAGGCAGTGAGGGGATGGGATCCGGCTGTGATGTCGGGCCTGTTTCAAGAGGCGGGTGCACGTTACGTCGTGCTGACAACCAAGCACCATGACGGCTTCACCTTGTGGCCCAGCGCGGTGGAGAATCCTCACCTGCCGTCCGGGCAGCGCTCGGCCGAGCGCGACATCGTCGGCGAGCTCACCGCCGCAGTGCGGGCGACCGGAATGCGAATGGGCTTCTACTATTCGGGGGGCCTCGACTGGAGCTTTAATCCAGAGCCCATAGAGACGATCCAACAGGTCTTCTCCACCATCCTGCACACACAAGAGTTCGCCGACTACGCGGACGCCCACTGGCGCGAACTGATAGGCCGATACGATCCGACAATTCTGTGGAACGACATCGGCTATCCGGAACAGAGCGACCTTGCCCAGATCGTTGCAGACTTCTACAACGCCAATCCGGAAGGACTGATCAACAACCGGTTTGAGATCGGCAAGGAGGGAGCGCCACCACGACACAAGGACTTCGAGACGCCGGAGTACGCCAAGATGGACGAGCTCACCGAGGACAAGTGGGAAACCTGCCGCGGCCTCGGATTCTCGTTCGGTTACAACCGGGTCGAGACGGACGAGCACACTATCGGCGAGGCCGAGCTCATCCACCTGCTCGCGGACATTGTGAGCAAGAACGGCAACCTCCTCCTCAACGCTGGACCGATGGCCGACGGCACGATCCCGGAACTGCAGGCCAGTCGCCTGAGGGCGCTGGGCCAGTGGCTCGGCAAGAACGGCGACGCAATCTACGGTACGCGCCCGTGGACTCGGGCGACTGGCGAGACGGCCGAAGGAATACCCGTGCGGTTCACCACCAAAGATGACGCGCTCTACGCAATCGTCCTAGGCCAGCCGAGCGGTCCGGAGCTGCGCCTGGAGATCGGTCCGGAGGGCGAGAGCGCCGATGTGTCGATCGTGGCGGACGATCGCTCTGTCGAAGCGTCCTATGCCGATGGGACTCTCGCCGTGAGGCTACCCGACGGATTGGGAGAAGAGCACGCCCATGCATTCCGCATCCGCAAGGCGTAGCACCTCTGCCGACGGCAGAGCCAGATCCGCACGGCGAGACAGTCCGGCCAGTGCGCTTGGCCGTCAGCGGCTAGGATAATCGACGTCCGCGTCCCGCCACGCTGTCCCGGCACGGCCGTTGTAGTCGAACACGATTTCTCCCGCGCGGAGGGTCATCTCACACCCGATGCGACGATCGCCGGTGATGCGTCCCCCGAGCACGTCAACGTAGCCGAATTCTCCAGTGTCCACCCGAAGCACGGCGATATCCGCGTCGGCGCCGACCGCGATCTGACCCAGCTCCCGCCGCAGGATCTGCCCGGCAGGGTTCGCAGTCGACCGCAGCACCACCTCGGCCAATGGCATGCCCATCGCCAAGAATTTTGACATCACGGTGACCATGTCGATCATCGCTCCGTTGTGCGAGTTGATGTGCAGGTCCGTTGAGATCGAGTCTGGCCAGAAGCCCTGCCGCACCAAGGGTTCGGCGAGCCGGAAATGAAAGCTTCCTGCACCGTGCCCGACGTCGAACTTGACACCTCGCCCGCGAGCTACATCCAAGTACGGGAGCTTCTGGCCGTTCTCGTCCAACAGAGGCGCGGGCCAGCGGTAGAAGTGCGTGCTCATGTCGCCCGAGCGCAACCTGTCAAGCACCATGGTTTGGTACGGCCGGTCCGGCAGGAAGTAGCCAAAGTCGACCATCACGGGAACGCCCGCGAGCTCAGCGGCCTCGACGGCACGATCGACCGACTCGAAGTTCGGTTGCCTCCAGTGCGCTGACTTGATCCCGACTACGACGTCGGCATTCCGCGAGGCCATATCGGCGGTCGCCTCCGGCTGCATGTCGGCCAAGTTCTGCTCCACGTCGTAGTTGACCATGCCCATGCCCACGATGTTCAGCATTGCCAAGACCCGCGTCTTCCTGGACTTCTCAATGATGCGCTTGCGAAAATCCGGGAACGCCCGCCAGCCGACAGTGCCCACATCGACTGCGGTTGTCACACAGGTGCGGGGGCAGGTGGTGTCCGGATCAACGCTCGAACTCCCTTCGTAGACCGTTCCCGCCTGAGGCGTCACGTAGAAGTGGGCGTGAATGTCGACCAGCCCGGGAGTGACGTAAAGTCCGGAGACATCGATGACCTTGTTGGCCCGGTCGGCGGGAATGTCCTCGTCTATCGCAACGACGAGGCCACCCTCGATCGCCACGTCGCGGACGGCATCAACCCTGTTCCCCGGGTCGATGACGTGGCCACCCGTCAGCAGCAAGTCGTACGTCTGGCTATTACCCGAGGTGGCGAGGACCGCCACGAGGGCAAGGATGCGGCATCGGTCCGGTGAAGCAATCTTCTTGGCCAAGCACGTGAATGGGAACGGCAAGCTTTGATTGTAGTGGGCACGCTCGGGCTTCCTGCCTCCCTAGGGGCATCAATCTGGGGGTTGCATGGTTGTTCGCCCGGCACTCGACGCAGGACGCCTAGATCGGTCTGGAATCCACTCGTACATGCGATGGCACACTCGACAGCGAGTCACGGATTCATCCCGAGCCAAGAAATAGCATCAGGGATCGTCCCCAGAAGAGCCATGCAAGGACCGGAGTGATGCACGGTCCGCCCGATCAGGAAGCCAACGAAACCGACAGCCCAGCCAATGTCAAGGAGAGCGCGAACACCAGCTCCAACCGTGGCACTGGCTGTGCGGCCGAGGCACAGGCAGGCACCGGGACCGCGGAAAGTCTCTGGAGTGTGCCCGCGTACCCTATCGGTTGTAGCCGCTACCAACGAGAATCTGGCGACCGCTCGTTTGCACCAGCTTGACGAAGCCGACCTTGTTCCCCAGCTGGCCCGAAGCGCGATCCGTGAAGTCGTAGTACCAGAATGCCTCGCCGAATAGCGCCCCGGCCGCTATCATGTCCCGACCGTCGAACAGTTCAGGGATCCTCCCTGAGATCTCCCAACTGGCAGGGCTGCTGCTGAACAGGACGAGTCCGGTCATCGCATCCACTCCAAATACGTAGATCGAGCCGTGGTTCCAGCGCGGAGAAGTCTCAAGGATTGGTGCGGCAAAGAGCCCTGTGTCCGCCACCATGTGTGCTGCACAGGTGACAAACTCGCGCAGGTGATCGTCGGTTGGAAGGAGCTCCAGCTCCATCGCATTTACTTCCGCAGGATCGCAGGCACCCGGGAAGTCTGCCGCATAGAACCCAGCACCGATAGCTGCCCTGTCGCCATTCCAGTCCATTTCGATGACATAGGAACTCTTGGGCTCGTCAAGTCCGGTGGCCGGATTCGGAAATGCATAGTGAATCCAGCCCTCATCCACCAAGGAAAGGATCCGATAGAGTTCGGCAAAGTAGTCCGATCCGAAAGAGTCAAGCGAGACACCCCACACCGACCCCTCCCGCGAAGGGTCCGGAGGGAAAACATGTGTCATGGACCTGGCCCCCGATCTGGTGATCCCGTCCACGAAGACGTATGTGGGACCGTCCTTCCAGCGGTGATCCTCATTGAACGCCCGGCGCGCCTCTTCTTCGCCGTGCTGTCTCGCGTACTCGGCGGCGCACTGGACGAAGGCCTGCACATCTTCCTGCGAGCGAATCGAACTGGCAGTCACGGAATTCTGTTCGCAAGGCGTGGCTGCGCCCATCGGAGCATCATCCGAGTAGTAGCCTGCACCGACTAGCACAGGAACGCCTTGTGAAACGACACGCTTCAGAAATGCGGCCTTGCCACCAAACCTGCCAGTGTCGTGATTGAATGCCCGGTAGTAGATGTGAGCTTCGCCGAACGTGTGCCCAACGCCAATCATGTCCCGACCACCAAACTGGTCGTATCCGGCGTCGCGTCTGCCGAACTCATACAGCGGCTCACCATTGACACGCAATCGGCTGCCCGTCATGAGCTGATTGCCCATCATGTCCAGCACATATACATAGATGTTCCCATGCCTCCAGCGTGGGCCTGTTTCCAGTTCATGCTTGGCAAAGTAGCCATCCGACTCCAAAACCAATGCAGCGCAACGAACGAACTGCTCCAGTGTCTCGGGGCTTGGGCTGTCCTTCAGAACGCTGGCAGTGACTTCTCCCGCTCCACAGGTCCCAGGCCAGTCTGGCGAGTAGATGCCCGCGCCGATCACCGCGCGGCTGCCATCCCAGTCAATCTCGATGATGTAGGAAGCCTTCGGAGACGTAACACCGGTCTCCGGGTTCGTGATCGAGTAATAGGTCCAACCGGCGTCGGCCGATTGCATCATGCGGTAGACCTCATAGAAGAGGTCAGTGCCAAAGTCGTCGATCGCTTCTCCCCACGGCATTCCTTCCCGAGAGGGATCCGGAGGATACACGAATGTCATGGCGTCCGTGCCTGATTCTGCGATTCCGTCCACGAAGACATAGATGGAACCGTAGTTCCAGAATTCGTCCTCATGAAATGCTTGCATGGCCTCTGCCGTGCCGTGCGCCTCGACGAAATCCTTGGCGCACTCCACGAAGGCTTGGATATCGCTCTGAGTCCGAATCGCCGCGGCGGAAATCCGTCGATCGCTGCACGGCGTCGGCCCTTGAGCCGAAAGTGGGCCAACGGCCCCGAACAGGAGAGCTGCGGCCAGTGCCAGAAGGTGCATCATGGTTGGCAGTCTAGCATGGTGCGCGCACCGCTTCGGCGCCCAACCTCACCTCTATGCACACCTGCTGGAAAGTCCTTCAATGTCGGATTGCCCACCCTAGGTTTAGGGATGGTCGCAGGTGGCGGAGAAGAAGGCCCCAGATTGGAACGGTCCGTGTGTTCGGCGCGTTTCTTCCGAATCTGACACGGTGCCGACACTTGGGGCCATTTGTACGGTCTGCGAGGCGGCCGAAGCTCGCTCGGACAGTCCCACAGACTGAGACCGCGAGGCTCGGCGGCACCGGAAGGTGGATGGGCGGCCACGGCCCAGATCGCGATTGCAAGCGCGGACTGCTCGGCAACGCGGGGACACGCCGCATCAAACTCCATTTCGGGGACCAGGCCGAGAGTTCGGACCGTACGAAGAGCGGGGCGCAGAACCGGCAGAGGGATTGTTGGGAATACCCGGCACATGGCAATCGCAAGGACCAGAGGAAACGAACCGTCCGTTAGCCTCGGCCCGTTTGAGCCCCCGGGCAGTATCACTGGGTCAGTTCCTTCCCGGCGGCAATCTCCGGCACGGGCCTTCCGGGCTGGTCGGTCGTGCCCGCCCTAGGCAGCAGCGCACTTCCACGCAGGCCATGTTAGGTCTCAGGCAGGTCCCGTGCCTTCCGTGCAGACCAGGTTCGTGGGTGACTGGCCTCACGGTCGGGACCCTCCGGTGGAACTGCGGCTATGCCGATACACACAGGAGAGGCCACTGCCCGACACGTGCTATTCCAGTACTTGGCGTTCGCGTGACCCCCGCGGCGTGGGAAGCAGACCGGGGACGGCGGTCCAGTTCGCCGGTCGCATAGGCGGGAGACCGTTTGCCATACGATCTACGATGGTCATGCGCCGAAACTCACGGCGTCGGGCCTAATGCGACACCTAAGACTGACCACCTTTGTTCTGGCCAGCGTCCTCCCGCTGGTGACGGCTTCGGGAGAAGTGCGCCTGATGGTGGCATACCACTCCCAGACCGGGAACACAGCCCAGATGGCCGAGGCTCTGGCCGAGGGGGCCCGTGCCGCCGGAGCGGAGGCAGAGGTTAAAGAGATCGCCAAGGTTACCCAAACTGATCTGGAGCAAGCCGACGGTGTCGCAGTTGGGTCACCTGTGCACATGGGCGACGTCGCCGTGCCGGTGCGCGAGGCGCTGGTCGACTGGGCCTACGGATTCGGCTTCTGGCGCAGTCGGGGGCTCTCCGGGAAGGCCTGTGCCGTATTCGCCACCGGCGGCGCGCCATCGAACGGCAAGGAGTTCACCATGCTGAGCATCGCCCTCAGCCTGATGCAGTACGGAATGGTCCTCGTGACGCCCTATGGCGGCCTCGGGGCCTCCGCCACAACCGGCGTGCCCGAATCCGAGAAGGGAGTTGGCGCGCACGAGCTGGAAGAGGCCAGGGAGCTAGGCGGAAGGCTGGCAGAGATCGCGGAGCGCCTCAAGGATTGACTTGCGCGGGCACCATTGAGTCTGCGCTCCTGGGACCGACGCCACAGTACGCGATCTTCCCGCGGGCGCGAAGCTCTCCCGGGAGGAGCACGCCGTAAAGAGCCGTCAGTGCGGGCGTCGGCACTCCGTTACGCTCGCCCAACTCACAGATTGCGCCGACTTGCTCGCCAAGCTCTGACGGGTCGCCTCGCTCAAGGTCGCGATGCATGGAAGCAGTGGTCTGCGCCGGGAGGCCCTTGTACAGCGGGACGTGCCGACCCGCAAAGCCCTCCGGAATGCGAGCCCCTTCGGAGCGCGCCACCGCCCCAATCTCCTCGCCCACAGTCTCGAGCAGTCGGCGCGTTTGGGGAACGTTGAGAAGCGCACCGACCGGAGCCCTAGCCCCGGCCCCAACCGCCCCGATCGTGCACACCATCAGGAGCTTCGTCCACATTGCTGTCAAAATGTCGTCCGACCCGTCGATCGCCATGCCCGAAACGGGCGCCAGCGCGGAAACAAGCCGGTCGACCCGGTCGGAGCGGCCACCCCGCATCTCACCAACGGTGATCGAGGGGCGGAGCGTCATGTGCACGATGCGCCCCGGCGCCACGCGTTCGGCGAAGATCCGGCTCAAACCTCCCACAACACAGTCGGCTCCAAGGACACGGGACAGGGCGGCGGGCGCTCCGACACCGTTCTGGAGCGGCACGGCCATCGTCCGCGCCGACACTATCGGCTTGGCCAGATCGGCGGCGGCCCGAACCTGCCCGGCGCGACAGGCGAAGAAGACTACGTCTGGAACGGCCGACCGCCGGTTCGGATCCAGAACTTCGGGCGAGGGCAGATGCAGGTCGCCCAGTGGACTGCGAACGGCCAATCCGGACTCCCGCAGCGCTCGCGCACTCTCCGGCCTTAGGAGGAATGCGACATCCACGCCAGCCTCGGCCATGCGCGCGCCGAAGTAGCCCCCGACAGCCCCTGCGCCGACGAACACCGCCCTCACGCGCTGACCCCCTTGCCAGGAGACGCTCCCGCCTGCCGCCTGAAGCTATACTGAATCACTGGACCGTCTCACTGGGAGGTGGTGTAACGGTAACACGGCAGACTCTGGATCTGTTTATCGGGGTTCGAATCCCTGCCTCCCAGCCAGCCTGCACTCCCGAAGATGGCGGTTAGGGGCGAACGTGGCCGCCGTTCCAGCGACTGCGGGCTTCCAAACACTCGTTCTCCGGGCCATGGCCTTCCGGCAGGAGGCCCATCCGACAACCGCGAGACCTCGGCCAAGAAAGGCCCAACGGGTGATAGGATGGGACCACAGCGGGTTTGGCCGGCGTAGCTCAGTTGGCAGAGCATCTGATTTGTAATCAGAGGGTCGGGGGTTCGAGTCCTCTCGCCGGCTCCATCGGAATTGCGGGAGTAACTCAATGGTAGAGTCACAGCCTTCCAAGCTGTTGGTTGCGGGTTCGATCCCCGTCTCCCGCTCCATTTCAACCGCTTGCGCCGGGCCGACGTAGCTCAGCCGGTAGAGCGCGTCCTTGGTAAGGACGAGGTCACGGGTTCGAGTCCCGTCGTCGGCTCCAGCACAAGGGCTAGTCCTCCAGCAGTTCCTCCAGCTGGCCAGGGACGAAGCCCACTACCAGCCGCTCCCCGCTGATCGTGAGCGGCCTCCGGATCAGGTTGGGATTCTCGGACATCAGGCGGACCGCTTCGGCCCTTGAGGGAGGATTCAGCTTCATCTTCATCTGCCGGTACAGGACGTTCCTAGTGTTGAGGAAAGGGATGTGGCTGCGCTCGCCAATTATGGCGTCAATCTGCTCAGGGGACAGGCCTTTATTCAAGTTGACGAGATCCAGCTCGGTCCCGCGGTCGGCCAGGAACCTCCTAGCCTTGCGACAACTCGTTCAATTGGGCTTGTGGTAGAAGCGCACGGAGGCCATGCGGCGCATTGTAGCGCGCTAAGCTACTCCAAGCGTGGAAGGCCCCTCGATTCGCGAGCGCAGTCCGGAGGATCGGGTCCTGCTCGTCGAGAGCGGGCCCCGAGCCCACGCGGAGGACTTGATAGAACGGCTTCGGTCGGAGGTCTGCCCGGGAGGGGCGATCGACCTGTTCACCTGCCTCCCGGACCAGCCGGCGAGCCTAGGCCAGACGAGCCGGGCATGGCGGTCGTACAACGCCCCCACGTTCACTGAACGATGGAAGACCGTGCGCGATCTTCGCAGCGAGGCCCACGGAGTGGTGGCGATCCTGTGTAGCGGCACGCCGATCCTGGCAGGCTGGAAACTGGCGCTAGCCGCGCTGCTGCCCGGCAGAGTTCTCTTGGCAGACCGAGAGCAAGGACTCGTCTGGCTGAGCGTGAAGCGGTGGAGAGAGGCCGCCAGGTTGGTCTCGGCCCGCAGCGGGCTGCGAAACCCGGCCGCCCTCCGGCGGGCGGCCCATGTCGCGGTGCTGCCGTTAACAGTCTGCTTCCTGCTCGCGTTCGCCGCCAAGGCGCACATTAGCGCCCTTGCGCGGTCGGCGAGTGGACAGACCGAATCATGACTGCACTCGGCGCTGACGCAAGGAGCCTCGCGGCTACCATTGGTCATGTGCGGCTTGTCGGTCGGATTCTGATCCCGGCGGCCTTCGTTTGCCTACCGCCGTTAGACGCCTACGTCGGTCCTGGCGCTGGCTTCGCGTTCGTCGGATCCCTCTTCAGCCTGCTTGCGGCCTTTGCGACCGGCGCCGTCGCGATCCTAGCCCTGCCATTTCGGGTGTTGCTGCGATCCCTGCGTGGCTCCCAAGGGTACAAGAAGGCCAAGATTCGCAAGCTCATCTTCCTCGGCCTGGACGGCCTTGAGCCGGAGCTCGTCGACAAGTTCCTCGCCGCGGGCAAGCTCCCCAACTTGGCCCGGTTGGGGAACCTCGGGCGCTACGCCCGCCTGCGGACGACCTTCCCCGCCCTCTCCCCAGTAGCTTGGGCGACCTTCGCGACCGGGACCAACCCGGGCAAGCACAACCTGTTCGACTTCCTGAACCGCAACCTGCGGACCTACCTCCCAGAACTCTCCTCCTCAAGCGTGCGTCAGCCGTCGAGGGTCCTTACATTGGGCCGATGGCGGCTTCCGCTCAGCAAGCCAGTCGTTGAACTCCGGCGCAAGAGCAGGCCATTCTGGAGTCTTCTGGGCGACGAGATGGTGGGCTCGACCATCTTGCGGGTACCCATTACCTTCCCGCCCGAGCCCTTTCAGGGCCGTCTGCTGTCGGCGATGTGCACTCCCGACCTGCTAGGAACACAGGGGAGCTTCCAACTGTTCACTACCGAGCCGAAGACGGCTCAGTTCGAGGAGGCGGGCGTGTGCCACCGCCTGGTTTCGGACGGCGAGACGCTGAAGGGCGAAGTGCGAGGGCCCGCAAACTCCGTCCGCGGGGACGCAGCCGAGCTGCGGATCCCCTTCCGCCTGAGCGTAGACAGGGACGCCGGTCGCGCACGGCTCGCGATTGGCGGCAAGGAACTCGAACTTGAGCCGGACCGGTTCACTCCATGGGTCCGCCTGACTTTCCGCGCCGGACTTGGCATCAAGCTGACCGGCCTTGCCCAATTCCGGCTGGTCGCCGTCAGCCCTCATGTGCGCCTGTACCTCTCGCCGATCGCAATCGATCCGGAGCGGCCTGCCCTGCCCGTCTCGCACCCATCGTTCTACGCGCCGTACCTCGCGAAGCTGCTGGGCGATTTCTCGACATTGGGGCTGGCCGAGGACACTTGGGCGCTGAACGAGCGAGTGCTGGACGAGGACTCCTTCCTAGAACAAGCCGACCAGCTCTGCTTGGAGCGCGAAGCGATGCTGGAGAGCGCTCTCGAACGCACCAAGCGCGGTGTCGTCGCATGCGTGTTCGACACGCCAGACCGCGTGCAGCACATGTTCTTCAGGTACTTGGAGCCGGGCCACCCGGCCCATGCCGCTAACGGCGACTCGTTCGACCGCTATGCGGACTCGATCGAAGACCTGTACGTGCGGATGGACGGTATTGTCGGCCGGACCATGCGACACGTGGACGACGAGACTGTCCTATTTGTGCTGTCGGACCACGGCTTCAAGTCCTTCCAGCGCGGCGTGAACCTGAACGCGTGGCTCGCGCAGGAGGGCTATTTGGCCACCAAGCCGGACGGTAAGGATCCCGGCTACCTGCGAGCCATAGACTGGACCCGCACGCGGGCCTACAGCTTCGGCCTGGCCGGGATCTACCTCAACCTGCGGGGTCGCGAGTCCTGCGGCCAAGTGGAGCCTGCAGACGCCGAATCCCTCCGCGTCGAAATCGCCGAGAGGCTCACCGGGCTCAAGGATCCGGAACGGGACGAGACTGCCGTTAACCGCTCATACCCCAAGAGCTCGGTGTATACCGGGCCGTACACGCGGTCCGCGCCTGATGTCGTGGTCGGATACAGCCCGGGCTACCGCTGCTCATGGGGTGTCGCCCTCGGTAAGGTCGCCGGCCCCCTGTTCGAGGACAACACGAAAGCCTGGAGCGGAGACCATTGCGTGGATCCTCCGCTGGTTCCGGGCGTCGTGTTCTGCAACCGTGACTTCGAGGCAGACGACCCGGGCATCGAGGACATGGCTCCCACTGCCCTCCGCCTGTTCGGCCTCGAGCCACCCCCGCACATGGATGGCCGCGACGTTGAGGTCCGGCTCTCGCAGGCATGACGGCTTGCTGCCGGTCCACTGTCTCACCAAGCGTTGGCGTAAGCCGGCCACTCCGCACTGTCCGCTCATCGCACCCGACTCCGCTCAAGGACGAATGACCATGACCCGCCAAACCGCCCACTGGCTGCTCCCGCTGCTCCTAGTGGCTTGCGCAAATCCGCTGCCGCCACAAGTGGAGACTGGATTCAGGTGGCCCGACGGCAAACTCGCCGCGGTCAGCCTCAGTTTTGACGACTCCCGCGACTCTCAGCTTGACGTGGGGATGCCACTGTTGGAACGGCTAGGCGTTCGGGCGACATTCTACGTTGTTCCGGAACGCGTCGAGAGCCGCCTCGAGGATTGGCGGCGCCTCGCCCGGGACGGTCATGAGATCGCCAACCACTCACTGCGGCACCCGTGCACCGGGAATTTCCCATGGTCTCGCGACAGGGCCTTGGAGGAGTACACCATTGAGGGCATGCGGGCCGAACTCATCGAAGCAAACCGGCTCCTGAACCAGATGCTGGGGGTGGATCCCGCAACGTTCGCATACCCCTGCGGACAGACGTTCGTGGGACGCGGCCGCGAGACGCGCAGCTACGTCCCAGTCGTCGCCGAGCTATTCGTGGCAGGTCGCGGCTGGCTTGACGAGACGCCCAACGACCCGGCGTTCCACGACCCCGCCCAAGTCTCTGGGATGTCCATGGACGCCAAGGACTTCCCCGAAGTGCGAACTCTGGTCGAGGGCGTCCGTGAGAGCGGTGCTTGGCTTGTGCTGGCGGGCCACGACATCGGTACGGCGGGTCACCAGACCACGCGCGTCGGAATGCTCGAAGAGCTGGTCCCGTTCCTCAAAGCCGAGGAGTCCCGCATTTGGCTTGGCACGGTGGAGGACGTGGCGCGGCACATCGCGTCGCTCCGCGAATCTTCCGGCGGAACGGACAGCGGGCGCTGAGCCCTGAGGCCTGCGAATCCTCGGCGTCCTTGGCCGCCCGACGGAATCTCCTCTGCGGCCTCCCTCAGCTGCCGGAACAAGCAGTCGACCTACCGGGCGTTCCGGCTCGGGGCCATGCCGGACGATCATGGACGCGATTTTCGGGCGTAGCTCGTCGCCGCACAGTCGTCGCTATCGGGCCCCTGGCTGGCCCCGTCGAGGAGCATCCTACGCCCCAACCAGCGTCCGCGGGGACCTACGGGACGGGAATCAGGGGGCTTACGCAAGTCGCTGTTGAGAGTCCCCCTTCGGCCTACCCTCTCTGGAACCCTTCCCTCAGGGTCCGCTAGCAGCCGCTCCCACAAATCCGAGCTGTCAGGCCCAACGTCCAGCTCGGATTGAACCTGCCGCACTATGTCCGGGGGGCAGTCGCTGGAGCGCAGCCTGCGCAGTTCTTCGCGGAACCTATCTTCCCGCGCGCTCGGGAGCCGAACAGGACCACCGAGACCGGGTCCGGCTGGCCCTGCGCCCAGAGGGTCACCCGATCCAAGAACTCGCTTGGAACGCTTGCCGGCTGCCCCACGGCCCGCACGACTCTCCTTCTAGCGCCGGCTAGCCGACCTGAGGTGGCCCTACCTGCCACGGCAGCAGCAGAGTCCTAAGTTCGCAGGGGCCTTGAGCTTCTGCCTTAGCGCCGCGTTGGTCTGCGGCATGTGTGCCAGCCAGGGTTTCCCCCTCGCCCTCTACCGCGGGCACGACTCGGAAGGTTGCGGCTGCGCCGCCCCGATGCGCACCTCCGCCTTGGACTGCCCGCGGGCCTGTCCGTGCCGCGCTGGCCGAAGATCCTCGAGAGGGTAGACCGCACGCTCGGGTAGCTGCAGCAGCGGCACAACCGGCTGGCGAGCCACTACAAGATCTCGGTGACGGCCGCACCCGGCTCGGCGACAAGTAGGCGGCGGTGCGGCAAGTGCGCAATCCGGAGCACACCGCGGCTGACGCTCCCGTCTAAGGGCCCGAGGATGCCGGCAGGTGCGCGACCCGGGGGCCTTCCGGCCCTGAACGCTGGCCCACGGCTTCGAACAATGTCGCCTTCGGCCCTTCCACACCCAAGAAGTAATGCAGGACCAGATGCAGCCCACGGACAGCTGAGTCCGAAGGAGGTTTCTCAGGGCTATTCGTGTCGCTGGGGCTTCCCCTCTTGCCGGCGAGCTCATCCTGACCGGATTGCGGCACCTCTCTCCAAGTACCCAAGGCAAGCCTCGCGTCGTGGCCTTGCCAGTGCCAGAGCTTCCCCGGCACAGCTTCCGATTCCAACGGCGAGGGAGAGAGAACGGCCAGCGAGCCTTGGCTCTGCCCTAGCGCGATTACGGGCTCGGCGGCCCGGACGGTCATCGGCGTGTCTGTCATCTCTGCCGGCGAGGCTGCGTACCGTTGCCGGCATAGATCGCCGTCGCCACCCAGCCAGACCAGCTCTGTGTGGCCGGAGGCACGGATGTCTCCAAGGCCAGCGACTATGGCCCTGCGACCTGGGTGCGTGGCGGGCCAAGCCGATGTTTCGCGCAGGGCCAGCACTTCCTCGTGACGGAGAACACGCGAGTTAGACCGAACACTCAGCCAAAGGGTGCGCTTGTGGCCCGCCTCGGCGTCGGCATCGATCGAGAGCTCCAAGTCGGGGCCGATACGTCGCACTTCGCAGTTCATGGCAGCGGCCCGCGGCTCGATGGCAGGTTGCGGCAGCCGATGCGCGGGATTCCTCGTGCCCTGGAGGATGTGCAGTGGCTGATCACTTAGCCGGCAGGTCGTCCCTGGAGCGTCGGGGGCCGGTGTCGTGCCGGCTCTGCGCTGAAGCAGCTCCCGCTCGCCTGGTTCGTTGATCTCGGCCACATGCGCTACCAGGTATGCGTCGCGCACGAGCGTAATCCAGTCGCCTGACTGGCCCGTGGTGGCCAGCAGTCGGACAACCGGCTGCCCCCGTTCGATGCCGATGATCGCCCGATTCTCGACATCGCCGACCGGTGCCGGCCCGAACGTTCCTTGCAGCGTCATGGCGGGATCGCTTCCCCACTCCAGCAGCACGTCCCCGTCCACAGCCGTGGCGCGCAAGCCGTGCCCAGGGCGGTAGTTCGTGAAGTCGCACGTGAGAGGCTGTGCCGTCAAGTTGGCGCAATATGCGACCAGAATCCGTGCCAACAAGCAGGCCGGACACAAGAACTTCCTTGGCGTGGCTGAAGACCGGCCGGCGACACCCCCCATAAGCGACTGGGGTGGGGTCCGAGAATGCCCGTTGCGTCCGATCTCGGCTTCCTGCGACACGTGAAGCGAATCCTCCAAGGCACTGGGCAGGTTGCGCATCATCAAGGACATGTCCGGGCCCCCGCAAGGCGCGCCGGGTCGAGGACTCGCTGCGACGGTTCGTGACCGGTACCTAGAGACCCCCCTTCCGCACACGTGCCGCCCATCATGGGAACGCCATACCGGCGCAAGGGTCGTACAGGACCCAAGGCTGCAAGCCGCCCCGGATGCCCCCCAGACCAGAGCCTTAACGGTGGATTTTGGGGCAACGACAGGGCCCGGGAGAGGCCTGTGCGCCGGGAAGTCGGCACTCGTCCGGCTGTTAGGATCAGCTTCATGGAGAGCGTCGGCCCCCCGCAGATGGTGATCGTTGGCCGCCAGAATGTCGGCAAGTCGACCCTCTTCAACCGCATTACCGCGTCCCGAAGGGCGATCGTCGGGAATCTGCCGGGCATGACGAGGGACAGAATCCGCATGCCCGTGAGGTGGGACGGCAAGCCGTTTGAGCTGACCGACACGGGAGGCATTGTCTTCCGTTCCAAGTCACAGATTCCCGCCCTCGTGAGCGACCAAGTCGTCCAAGCGGTCCAGAGCGCTGACCACATCGTACTTGTGGTGGACGGTCGGACGGATCCGACGCCCACCGACCTTGAGCTCGCGGGGCTACTTCATCGCAGCGGGAAGCCGGTCACCATCGCGGTCAACAAGTGCGACACACCGGCCTTGCGGTCCCTCGCCGAACCGTTCTTCGAACTGGGCTTCGAGGAGATGTTTCCGATCTCGGCCGAGCACGGACTCGGCATCGGGGAGCTGATGGCCGCGGTAACGCGCGACTTCCCTGCCCAGTCCGACAAAGAGGCGACAGACTCGGACCAAGGCATCAGTATCGCTATCCTAGGCCGCCCAAACGTTGGCAAGTCGACGCTCCTGAATTGTCTGATCGGCAGCGAGGCCGCGATAGTCTCTCCAACGCCCGGCACGACCCGCGACGCTGTCGACGCCGAAGTCCGCCACCGGGGCCAGCGCTTCGTGTTCGTCGACACGGCGGGAATCCGCCGCAAGGGCAAGACGCGTGCGATGGCCGAGAAGCTCAGCGTCGTGATGGCGAGGCGGCACCTTCGCATGGCGGGCGTTGCGCTCTTGCTGGTCGATCCCATCGAGGGCGTCACAGCACAGGATGCCCACATCGCCGGATACATTCACGAAGCGGGCCGGGCTGCCGTCGTCGTGGTGAACAAGTGGGACCTTGCGCAAGGGTCGCAGGGATCTTTTCGCAGA
Organism: Bryobacterales bacterium; assembly: GCA_965203925.1. Taxonomy (GTDB): domain Bacteria; phylum Acidobacteriota; class Terriglobia; order Bryobacterales; family UBA6623; genus VXMF01. The sequence continues at coordinate 3,854,437 of OZ241924.1, read as the reverse complement.
CACGTGCGCGGGAAGCTCAAGATGCTTCGCTACGCCCGGGTCTCGTTCGTCTCGGCCCTCACAGGGCTGCGCGTGCCAAGCCTGTTCCCCCTGGCCAAGGCGGCCTACAGTGCTGCCGGCCGCCGAATCGGCACAGGCGAGCTCAACCGGTTCCTGCGAGAGTTGGACATGGAGCGGGTCACCGTCCCGGGCCGCAAGCCCAAGTTCAGCTACGTGACCCAAGCCGCGGTGAGGCCGCCAACATTCGTGTTCTTCGGCTCACGGGTAGGGCCGTTCCATTTCGGCCTTGAGCGCTACTTGGTGAACCAGATCCGCGCACGCTTCGGCTTCGAGGGCACTCCGATCGTGGTTCGACCAAAGAGGCGGCGAGGGTGAGCCGTCCTGGCAGCACGCAGCTGAACTGCGAATGGAGCCCCTAGAGCCCTCAGGACGCCTTGATCGCAGCTGTGCCGCGACCGTTCTTTGAGCCGGCCAGCGCCGTCTCGGTGTGGACCGGCTTGCGCCGCGACCCGAATGACTCCAGCCCAAGCGCTTTGATCACGTCGGAAACGCAAACGGCCAAGAGGGGCTTTTCGGCCCGCTTCAACACATCGACGATCGCTTCCGGGGAACTCTCAAGGACAACCCGAAGGCCGTCGGTGAGCAGGTAGACCTCGGAGCGGTCGTGCGCGATCAGCAGCCGATCCAAGGCATCATTCCCGTCGAGGTCACCGAATATCCGCCGTATCTTCTGCAAGGACAGCCGCTTCCGGCGAAGGCTCACAATGATGCCTACCATCAAGACCTCGCCTGGGCTGTAGAGCCTGCGGCGACCGTGCTGGACCGGCGTCACAACCCCCTGTTCGTCCCACCACTGCAGCTGGCGGAGACTCACGCCGGTCTTCTTGGCGACTTCCAGACTGCTGAACCGAGGAGAGAGGACGGATGCCACAACCTCAGCCCGTACGTCAACCGCGTTCAATGTGGTCTCCCCCATTACTCCCCTGCCCAAGGCGGGAACGCCGATTGTCTACCACAAGGCTCCTCGGGAGCACGTGCAAGCGACGGCGGCCCAATGTCACCCACCTCCGACAAACCGCACGATTTCGACCGCGTCGCCGGCGCGCAGCCATGTGGATGGCCACGCTTGACGACGAACGATCTGCCGGTTCTTCTCAACCGCCACTGCATCCTCCTCCAGCCCCAGAACCCCGACCAGATCGCGCACTGAGAGAGGCGCTGAGACGCCCCACGGCTCCCCGTTCAGGGTGATGGACTGCGGACCCGCAGACACCGGAGCGATTATACACGAGTCTCGCTAGCGGCGGTGGCGATCTGGCATGGGCCCGGCCGAAAAACCCCCTGTGCCGCGAGACTCTCCACGTGGCTCGAATGGGGATCTGCCAGCGCGAGGCCAACGCCGGGGCGGGTTACAATGGTCGCAGACGGTAGCCGCCGTCACATGACGAGTCCACCGCTCGCGGCCAAAGGGGTACGGCACTTCAGGAAGTGCAGCCGCCGGCTAGGCCGCGGCCGCTAGTAGCGGCTTGCCCGAGGCGCGGACGGGGCCATGGGACCGGCTAGGCGAGCGAGCCGCGCCAGACCGTCGTCCGGACCTGCCAGGGAGCTTCATCCAACGGGGGGCAAATGGGTCTGCACAGAATTCGGAAAGGGCTTGACTTGCCGATCAGCGGGAACCCCGCTCAAGAGATCGGCGCGGCGCCCGCACCCCCGACGGTGGCTCTGCTGGCCGATGACTATGTGGGCATGAAACCGACGATGTTCGTCGGCGTGGGAGACTCCGTCCGCCGGGGTCAGGCCCTGTTCGAGGACAAGAAGACCGCGGGTGTCCGCTACACGGCACCGGGAGGCGGCACGGTAGTCGCGATCAACCGTGGAGACCGCCGGGCGCTGCAGTCCGTGGTGATTCAGCTTGACAGCCTCGAATTGCAGGGCGGGCACGACTGTGTGCCGTTCGATGCGCACACCGGACGGCACCCCAGTGAGCTCACGTCGCGCCAAGTCCGCGACTTGCTTGTGGAATCCGGGCTCTGGACCGCACTTCGGGCCCGCCCTTACGGGCGTGTCCCGGCTTTGGATTCCGAGCCAAGCTCCATCTTCGTGACGGCCACGGACACCGATCCGCTGGCTCCGGACGTCGACACAGTGCTAGCCGGGAACGAGGCGCATTTCGACCGCGGCATAGCGGCACTGGCCAAGGCAGGCGACGGAGTGCCCGTCTACGTCTGTAAGCACTATGGAAGCTCGCTCACCGTCCGGGAGAGCGGATCGATCCGCGTTGAGGAGTTCCGGGGCCCGCACCCTAGCGGCACTGCAGGGCTGCACATTCACCTGCTGGACCCCGTCGACCGCAAGAAGCTCGTGTGGCATGCAGGCTATCAGGATGTCATCGCCATCGGGCGCCTGTTTGCGACGGGCTCATTGCCCGTGGAGCGGGTCGTGGCCTTGGCAGGCCCCGCCGTGCGGCGACCGCGGCTTCTGCGCACGCGGCTCGGAGCGTCGACCGAGACGCTCACCCGCCACGAACTGGAGGATGGGCCGGCGCGGGTGATCTCCGGTTCGGTCCTCTCCGGCCGAAGTGCTGAGGGGCCGGTGTTCGGCTTCCTTGGCAGGTATCACAACCAAGTCTCGGCCCTTCCTGACGACAACAGGCGACGGCTGCTGGGTTGGCTAGCACCCGGCGTCCGAACCTTCTCGGTGATGCGGCTCTTCCTGAGCTCGTGGCTGCCGGTCGGACGATTCTCGTTCAGCACGACCACGAACGGCTCAGTGCGGGCGATGGTGCCCGTTGGCACCTACGAGAAGGTCATGCCAATGGACATACTCCCGGCCCCGCTGCTGCGGTCGCTCTTGATGCCCAATCCCGAGCGGGCGGAGGAGTTGGGCGTCCTTGAGCTGATCGAGGAGGACCTTGCGCTGTGCTCCTTCGTGTCGCCGGAGAAGGCCGAGTTCGGCCAGCTGCTGCGTGACGTTTTGACGACCCTGGAGGAGGAGGGCTAGGCCGGAGCTGCGGCGCCGGACCATCCGGAGACAATGCGCAAGTTCTTGGACTCCCTGGAAACGTCCTTTAAGCCCGGCGGAAGGCTGGAAGGGCTGTACCCGCTGTTCGAGGCGGCGGACACGTTCCTCTACACCCCCGGCTCGACCACCCGCGGCGCATCCCACGTCCGCGACGGGATAGACGTGAAGCGGATGATGGTCACCGTTGTTCTGGCACTGCTGCCGTGCGTGGCAATGGCTCTGTACAACACCGGTTATCAAGCCAACCTAGCCATATCGTTAGGCGCGCAGCCTCTCGCAACATGGCAGACGACTGCGATGGAGGCTCTGGGATTCGGCGGTTTCGACCCGGCGGATGTGGTGGCTTGCGTGCTGCACGGAGCCCTCTACTACCTGCCGGTGGTGCTTGTCACCTTTGCCGTCGGCGGCAACTGCGAAGCCCTTTTCGCCGTGGTGCGAAAGCACGAGATCAACGAGGGGTTCTTGGTCACCGGAATGCTGTTTCCGCTCGTGCTGCCCCCGACGGTCCCGCTCTGGCAGGTGGCGCTAGGGATCGCATTCGGCGTGATCATCGGCAAGGAGATCTTCGGCGGAACGGGCATGAACATCTTCAACCCGGCGCTGATGTCCCGAGCATTCCTGTTCTTCGCGTATCCGGCGCAGATCTCCGGCGACCAAGTTTGGATCGCGGCGGACACGACCGTCGACGGCAGCAGCGGGGCCACTTGGCTGGCACGTTCGGCCTTTGACGGCCCTTCGGCGCTCGTGGACGGTGGACTCACCTGGATACAGGCCTTCATCGGCTTGGTTCCGGGTTCCATGGGGGAGACATCGACGCTCGCCTGCCTGCTGGGGGCGCTGCTTCTGATCGCGACCGGGATCGGCTCGTGGCGCATCATGGCCGCCGGCGTCGTCGGCTCGTTCCTGATGGTGCAGGGCTTGAACGCGCTTGGGTCCACAACGAATCCGCTGATGAACGTCCCGTTCGAGTGGCATGTCGTGCTTGGGGGCTGGGCGTTCGGACTCGTGTTCATGGCCACCGACCCGGTCTCCTCCGCACATACCAACAAGGGACGCTACGTGTACGGATTCTGCATCGGAATGCTGGCAATTCTGATCCGCGTCATCAATCCGGCGTACCCTGAGGGCATGATGCTTGCGATCCTGTTCATGAACATGTTCGCTGCTCTGATCGACCACTTCGTGGTCCAAGCCAACGTCAAGCGAAGGAGGGCCCGCTATGCGTCATGACGCGCCCTACACCCTGGCGTTCTGCGGAGCTGTCTGCGTCGTCTGTGCAGTGCTGGTTTCCTCCGCCGCCGTTTCGCTGAAGGAGGACCAGTTGCGGAACGCCGAACTGGACAAGCAGCGCAACGTCCTCTTCGCTGCTGGGCTGGCCGAGCCCGGCGAGGCATTGGACTCCGAAGAGGTGCAGCGGAGGTTTGAGGGAGTCCGGCAGCGCGTGGTCGATCTGGCCACCGGAGAGCCGACCGATGTCGACCCGGTGGGATTCGACCAAGCGAAGGCCGCCAAGGATCCCGAAACCAGCCGGGAGGCACCTCCGAACCGCGCGTCGGTCAGACGTCTCCCGAACCACGCCTTGGTGTACGAGGTCTTCGAGGACGGCGAGCCAGTGATGACGGTCCTGCCGATCGAAGGCTATGGGCTGTGGTCCACGCTGTACGGATTCCTCGCCGTACGGCGCGACGGCAACACGATCGGCGGAATCACCTATTACCAGCACGGGGAGACGCCGGGCCTGGGCGGGGAAGTCGACAACCCGAACTGGAAGGCCCTCTGGCCCGGCCGCAAGATCTACGACGACTCCGGCAGCCCCACGATCCGGGTCATCAAAGGGCAGGCCCGATCGGCGTCGCAAGCGCCACACCAAGTGGACGGGCTGACGGGAGCGACGATCACCAGCAACGGCGTGACGAACATGCTTGCCCTGTGGCTGGGCGATTCCGGCTTCAGGGCGTATCTCGAAGAGTTCCGGGAGGGGCAGGGACCATGACGGCGGCAAGCACGAAGACACTTCTCGATCCACTGTTCGAGAGCAATCCGATCGCCCTTCAGGTGCTAGGGATCTGCTCCGCACTGGCCGTCACCAGCAAGATGGAGACCGCGCTGGTGATGTGCGCCGCGGTGATCAGCGTGCTGGCCCTGTCCAACCTATCGATCAGCATCCTGCGCAACCTGATCCCGAGCAATGTGCGCATCATCGTGCAGCTGACGATCATCGCCTCGCTGGTCATCGTGACGGACCAAGTCTTGAAGGCCTACATCTACGAGATCAGCAAGCAGCTGTCCGTGTTCGTCGGCCTGATCATCACGAACTGCATCATCATGGGCCGGGCAGAGGCCTACGCCATGCAAAACGGGCCGCTGGACAGCCTGCTGGACGGGATCGGCAACGGGCTCGGCTACAGCGTCGTGCTCATGGCGACAGCCTTCCTGCGGGAGCTGCTGGCGCAGGGAACCGTATTTGGGGCCGTGGTGCTCCCTAAGGTGCACAACGGCGGCTGGTACAACCCGAACGGGCTGCTGGGCGTGTCGGCAGGAGCCTTCTTCATCATTGGCCTGTTCATCTGGGCCCTGCGAAGCTGGAAGGCAGACCAAGTGGAGGCGGAGGGCTGAAGCCATGGAACAATACCTCAACCTCGCGATCAAGGCGATCTTCGTCGAGAACCTGGCGCTCGCCTTCTTCTTGGGCATGTGCTCTTTCCTGGCGTGTTCCAAGAAGATCAACACGGCGCTCGGGCTGGGCGCGGCGGTCATTTTCGTGCAGACCGTCACAGTGCCCATGAACAACCTGATCTACAACCGCCTACTGGCCGACGGGGCGCTCGCCTGGCTCTCGCCCGGGCTGGCAGACTACGACCTTTCGTTTCTTGGCTTCCTGTGCTACATCGGCACGATCGCGGCCATGGTCCAGATAGTGGAGATGACACTGGACCGGTATGTCCCGGCGCTGTACGCAGCCTTGGGGGTGTTCTTGCCGCTGATCGCCGTGAACTGCGCGATCCTCGGGGGCTCCCTGCTAATGGTCGAACGCACCTATACGTTCGGAGAGAGTGTGGTCTTCGGCCTAGGATCGGGCGTCGGCTGGGCACTGGCCATCGTGGCGCTGGCTTCGATCCGCGAGCGCCTCCAATACAGCAACATTCCGCTCGCCCTGCGCGGGCTGGGCATGACATTCGTCCTTTCGGGCCTGATGGCGATCGGCTTCATGGCCTTTGGCGGCATCCAGCTCTAGGAGTCGCGCGGCAAGCTTACTGAGGAACGAAGATGATCACGGTTCTTTTGGGCGTGGCGATGTTCACGGGGGTAATCCTCTCCTTGGTCGCCGTGCTGATGGTGGCGAAGCGGCGTCTGGTGGCGGGCGGCGAGGTGTGCATTGGCATCAACGACGATCCTGAGAACGCGCTGACCGTCAACTCGGGCGGAACTCTTCTCAACACCCTCGCGGACAGCAAGATCTTCATCGCCTCGGCCTGCGGCGGCAAGGGCAGCTGCGGGGTCTGCAAGGTGACCGTCTGCGAGGGAGGCGGGGCGATGCTGCCCACCGAAGCCAGCCACATCACGCGCGGGGAGGCGCGCGAGGGCGTCCGGCTGTCATGCCAAGTCAAGGTCAAGAACGACATGACCATCCGCGTGCCAGCGGAGGTCTTCTCCGTGCGGCGCTGGATCTGCAGGGTCCGATCCAACGACAACGTGGCGACGTTCATCAAGGAACTGGTGCTGGAACTGCCTGAAGGCGAGTCTGTGCCATTCCGGGCCGGCGGGTATGTGCAGATCGCTTGCCCGCCGCACACGGTCGAGTACAAGGACTTCGAGATACCGGATACCTACCGGCGCGACTGGGACCGCTTCGACCTTTGGCGCTACGTGTCGACGGTCGAAGATACCGTCGAGAGAGCGTACTCGATGGCGAACTTCCCCGAGGAGCGCGGCATCATCATGCTGAACGTGCGCGTCGCCAGCCCTCCGCCGCGCGCACCCGAAGGCACGCCTCCCGGGAAGATGTCCTCCTACATCTTCGGCCTCAAAGAAGGCGACGATGTTGAGATCTCCGGCCCGTTTGGCGAGTTCTTCGCGCGCGAGACCGACAGCGAGATGGTGTTCATCGGGGGCGGTGCCGGCATGGCGCCGATGCGTTCGCACATTTTCGACCAGTTCCGTAGGCTCCAGACGAAGCGAAAGGTCACGTTCTGGTATGGCGCCCGCAGCCTGCGGGAGGCTTTCTACCTCGAGGACTTCGACATGATCCAGCGCGAGAATGCGAACTTCGAGTGGCACCTGGCGCTCTCCGATCCCCTAGAAGAGGACGGGTGGACCGGGTACACCGGCTTCATCCACCAGGTGATCTACGACAACTACCTCAAGGATCACCCCGCACCGGAGGACTGCGAGTACTACATCTGCGGGCCGCCGCTGATGATGACCGCCTGCTTCAAGATGCTCGACAGTCTCGGCGTGGAGCCCGAGAACATCATGTTCGACGACTTCGGCGGCTAGCCATCAGTGGATAAGGGGCTAGGCGCAGCCTACGTCCAACACGCTGCAGGCTCTTGGCTGTCCGTCTCTCTGGCCTTCGCCGGCGTCGCCCTCGGCGGGTGCACGGGAAAGGCGCCGTCGCCAGATCCCGTCCGCATCACCGGGCGTGCGATGGGCACGTCTTTCAGCGTGGCTGTGGCTGGGCCAGCAGTTGCGGACCTCGGCCGCCTGGCCACGAAGGTGCGCGAGGCGATCGATCGCGTCGATTCGCTGATGTCGACTTATCGGGAGGACTCGGACGTTTCGAAGCTCAATCGCCACCCCGTGGGCCATCCGCTGCAGGTCTCCGAGGAGACTCTGGAGGTGCTCGAGGCCGCCCAGCGTGTCGGGCAACTTACTGGCGGTGCTTTCGACGTCACGGTCGGGGCTCTCGTGGACGCGTGGGGGTTCGGACCGGCATCGCCAACTGGCCCGCCCGACCCGCAAGCCGTCCTCGAACTCCAGCGTGCAACGGGATGGGACAAGATCGAACTCGACCGCCGGCAGAGGGTGGTGCGCAAACTACACGCGAGGTCGCAGATTGACCTTTCGGGCATTGCGAAGGGCTTCGCCGTGGACCAAGTCGCAGCGACGCTGGAGGATGCGGGACACAGGAGCTATTTGGTCGACATCGGCGGCGAGGTCCGCGTCGGTGCAGAACGCGCGCCGGGACGCCCCTGGCGGATCGGCGTGGAGCGACCGGAGCCCACTGGAAGGCTGGTGCATCGCATCCTGGCCGTCAGCGACACCGCGATGGCCACTTCGGGCAACTATCGGAACTTCAGGGAGCGCCAAGGCCGCCGATACGGCCATGTGCTTGACCCGCGCACCGGCCACCCTTCGGAGACCGACATCGCCTCAGCAACGGTGCTGGACACCAGCGCGATGCGCGCGGACGCAGTAGCGACGGCGATGCTGGTGCTAGGGTCGAAGCAGGCCATCTCACTCGCGGAGCGGGAGGGCCTGCCCGTCCTGTTGCTGGTGGCGGACGTATCTGCCGGTTGGAGGCAGATCGAGTCAAGCGCGTTCCGTGCCAGAATGAGTGCGGGGGCGCAGTGACGGTAATCCTACTGGCGGTCGGTTTCGTGGCGCTGGCCATGGGGATAATGGCGGTGGGGCTGCTCTCGCGGAACCGGTGCCTGAGGGGCTCCTGCGGCGGAGAAGGCGTGCTTGACGCGCGCGGCGAACCGATCAGCTGCGGAGCCTGTCCAAGACGTGAGGATGGGGATTCCGCTGATCAGACCACGCTCCCGCCGGTGACCAGCACAACGGAGCCGGTGACGTAGTCCGATAGCGGGGAAGCCAGAAAGAGCACGGGCCCGGCAGCGTCTTCAGGCGTGCCGTACCGGAGCAGCGGTATGTGCGGGAGGGCAGCTTCACGCATGCGCTGCGGAATGCCGAGCGTGATCCCGCTCGAGGTTGTGTTTCCCGCTTCCTTAGGCTGCGTGAGCCTGGACTCGATGAAACCGTAGGCGACAGCGTTGCAGCAGATGTTGAAGCGCCCCCATTCCTTGGCGATCGTCTTGGTCATGCCAACAATGCCCATCTTTCCGGCGGCGTAGTTGATCTGCCCCGCATTCCCGGCCACGCCGGAGGTTGAGCTGACGTTGACGATCTTGCGGCAGGGAGGCCGCCGGCCGGCCGCCAGATCGTCCTTGGCCGCTCCGCGCAGATAGGGCGCGGCGGCCCGGACCACACGGAAGGGTGCCCGGAGATGGACATCGAGCATGGCGTCGAACTGCTCATCGCCCATCTTGTGGATCACGCCGTCCCAGGTGTAGCCGGCGTTGTTGACGATGATGTCCAGCGATCCAAACGCTTCCAGCGCGGTGGCCACCAGCTTGTCGGGAATGTCGGGGTCAGTCACGCTGCCGGCGCAGATCGCGGCGCGGCCTCCGGCCTCCGTGATCTCGTCCAAGGTCTCTTGGGCCGGACCCGAGTCGAGGTCGTTCACAACGACGTTGGCGCCGTGCTCCGACAGCAGTTTGGCGACAGCCTTGCCAATGCTGCGGCCCGACCCGGTCACGATCGCCGTCTTGCCCGAGAGCAGTCTCATGTTCATTCCTCCAAGGCTGGCGCCCCGATGCCTCAATCGCCCCAAGGTCGGCGCCGCGGCCGGTTGGCTTGCCCTGAGCGAGGGGCCAGATCACTAGCCTAGCGCGAAGCGCCAACGGGCATCACCGGTCAGATCTGGAGGCGCCGGAGCTCTGTTTCCGCGCGCGGCGAAGCTAATCCGCACTGACACGCACCTGTCATCGCGGGGAAGGCAACGGTACCCGCAGGCCTCAGGCCGGTCGGGAGCCACTCGACTGCGGGCGTGGCGGCACTCGCTGCCGCCGCGGAGACGCTCAGGGAAGCGGCCGGCCGGGAACGATTCCGGCGAGGAACTCCCGAATCGGCAGGCACAGGATTCCCTTGTTCACCAGACGCTCCTCCCCGCCATAGGCAAACCGGACTCTTGCCTGGGGATAGTCCTGCTTGAACGCTCGGAGGCCCCTAAGGTCCCGGCCCCTCACCCTGCGGGCACGCTTGACCTCAGCTGCCCAGAACTCTCCGGGCCCGTAGACCACGAAGTCGGCCTCGCTTCCGCCCCGGGTTCTCCAGTGGGCCAGTTTCGCACCGGAAGCCGAGTAGTCGATCCAGGCGCGAAGGTGCTGCGCCACAAGTCCTTCCAGTGCGGCCCCGCCAATCTCCTCAGGGGTGTCCAGCGGCCCGGATGGACGGAGTGACCGGAACACGCCGGCGTCGGCAAAGTAGAACTTCGGATGCGCGGTCATTCGCCGACGCGCGCGCCTTGTGAAGACGGGGATTCGGAATGCGAGCAACAGGTCCTCCAAGATCTCAACGAACCCACTGACTGTCTTGCGGCTTACGGCGCACTCCCGGGCCACTTCACTCACGTTCAGCGTGGAGCCGTGCGCGAAGCTGATCGCCTCAAGGAACCGATGAAAGGCCCCGATGTTTCGGACCAGCCCCTCGCTCTGCACCTCCTGCTGCACGTAGATGCCCACATACGCATCCAGTGTGTCCGATGGGTCTCCCACATCCCATACCAGCGGGAGCATCCCTAGAGTCACAGCCGAGCCGAGATCAAACTTCTCCCGGAGTTCTGCCACGATGAACGGATGCATGGTTCGAACTGTCGCCCGGCCCGCGAGCAGGTCGACTCCGCCCCGCTTGAGCTTGCGTGCACTTGATCCAGTGAGGACAAACCGAGGACAACCGGGAGTCTCGATGAGCTGGTGCACAACAGGGAGCAGCTGGGGTACGCGCTGCACTTCGTCCAGAACGATGTCCGATCCCGCGACGGTCGCAGCGGCGACCTCGCGCAGGCGCTCCGGCCGCGCGAGATAGCGGCGATGCTGGGATGGATCGAGGAGGTCGATCCACACCGCACTCTGGAATGCGCTCCGCAGCCAGCTGGTCTTTCCGGTGCCCCTGGGGCCAAAGAGGAAGAAATGTCTGGTCGGAATCTGGCAGAATTTCCTTTCTATTGCCACTTTGCGTCCCATTATGGCAACTAGATGTCCACAATTGGCCTCAATTGACCGAACTCAAGTCCCGTGGGAGATTCTGGTGCGGGGCTGGGTGATCGACCGAGGTCCGATGTCCCTCAACGCCTGATGGGAGGAGCCGCATCGGAATCCCGCCTGAAGCTCTTCTCTCGCAGGTGGTCTAGGCCACGATCCGGGTGGAACGCTGGCGAGAGGCTCCCGTCGCCCAGCGCGGGCGACGCACGCTTGGGTGCGAGCGATCAGCCCCAGGGCATGCTGATCGGAGTCGCACGCCTTGACCTCGAATGCAGGGCTGCCGAGCATTTGGGCAGCGGGATGGCAGCGAGAGACTTCGGGGGCTGGACTGCTTGCGCCCAAGGCGGCTGCGCATCCGATCCCACCCGGCCCCGGAGGGAGACCTAGGGAATCACGCCACTGCCTAGAGCTCCGACGTCGACGCGCTCCAAGACGAAGTCGGTCTCTAACATCTCGTACTCGGTGGGCGCGAGTCCCAATCGGTTGTATGCAACCTTTGCTGCTCGGTTTCGCCGATCAACGTACAGTCGAACTCCGCACACGCCATGCTTGGGGGCGAGATCCAAGACGCGGTCGTACAGCCCCCTGAGGATCCCTTCGCGGCGCCTCTCAGGCACGACATAGACGCTCTGGACCCACCAGAACAGGCCATTCCGCCAGTCACTCCACTCGTATGTCAGGCCAAGCTGGCCGACCGGAGCGCCGTCCGCCTCGGCGATGAGGTAGAGGCCGAGGGATTCGTCGCTCAGCAGCTTGCCAACGCCGTCCCGCAACCTGCCACGGTCCAGGGAGAGGCCTTCGGACTCTTCTGCAAGCCGCGCGTTGAAGTCAACGATCGTCTCCAAGTCGTCGCTGCGGGCCCGGCGCACCAGCATTCCCACATCGTATCCCGGGCATCTCCTGCAGCGCTCGCGACGGTCAGCGCTCGCCGTGTGCGGCATTCCCGTCGTTGGCCCCCAAGCCAGAAGCGCGAGCCGTGCCGCTGCCATCCCCATCCAGCGAGAAGTGGCCGGCCACATCCTGCACGTCAATCCCGGCGGACCCGTCGCGGACCGCGAGGTTGCCGCCAATCTCCCGAAGCTCCATGTCACCGGACCCGTCGTGCACGGAGACATCTCCTCCGACGCTTTGGATCTCAATCGCCCCGGAGCCATCTCTGACGGTGACACTTCCGGTGACGTTGTTGATGGCAATGCCGCCCGAGCCGTCCCTGACAGAAACGTCTCCAGTGACATCGCTGACCGAGACTTCGCCCGACGAGTCCTTGAGTGACAGCCGGCCAGTGCCCGAGACCGCCACGTCCCCTGAACTGTCCTCAATAGACACCGGGATGGTTCTCGGCAGGACCACTTCGAGATCCAAACTGGCCCTGGCAGCCAGCCTGCGCGCTCTTGGCATCTCCACCGTCAGGATCACGGTCGTGCCTTTCTTGGCCGACCGCACCTGAGTCTGCTCGAGTGCTTCCGCTGTCGGCGCGCAGGCTGTCCCGCGAATAGAAATTCGGTCGAGGCCCTCACCGCCTCTGACAGACAGCGAGCCCGCTCCTGCGCGGATCCGCACGTCATCGACAGCCTGCGCCGATACGGCGAGTGTTCGCTCGGCAGAATGCTCGCACGTCGCTCCGTATGCGCCGGAGAGCAATACGGCGAGCGCCGCGAAGACTGCGGCAACGGACATCCCGTGAGCAACGGCGGGAGAGGCGGACGTGAGGTGGGTCATGTGGGGTTTGGACGCTCCAGAGGTGCCAAGTGTTAACAGCCCGCCGGGTTCGCAGCGTGCGCAGAGCGAGTTGAGGCTGCCGCGCTCTCTGCAGTGAGACACTGGAGGAAAATGCCGGCTGCACTGCTTCCCCGCCTGACCGCCTTGCTCCTGGCCCTAGCGTCGCTGTGCCTGGCGGCCGAAGTCAGCCAGCTCACTCTCCTGCACGTCAACGACCTCCACGCCCGCTTGCTGCCCGACGAGAACGGCATCGGTGGATTCGCCCACCTAAAGACAGCGATCGACCGGGAGATCGAAGCCAGCGAGAGTGTCCTAGTCCTGCATGCCGGCGACATGGTGCAGGGCTCGCCGGTCTCATCGATTTTCCAGGGCACGCCGGTGTATGAGGTGGCCAGCGAGATGGGATTCGACGCGCACTGCCTGGGGAATCACGAGTTCGATTACGGCTGGGAGAAAATCCGAGAGTTCGAGGAGGCCTCCGGTGCACCGATCGTATCCGCGAATGTGACCGGTCCCGACGGCCGGCACCTGGTAAGGCCGTACGTGACGCTGGAGGCGGGAGGTGTTCAGGTTGCCGTGATCGGCGCTCTCACGCCGCGCCTTCCAAGACTGATTAAGCCGGTACAAGCGGGCAATTGGGTAGCCCGCCCGCTCGTCGAAGGATTACGGTCCACCGTCGAGGCCCTCGCGCCGGAAACAGACCTGATCGTAGTGCTCGGCCACCTCTTCGACGACGAGGACGAACTCGTCCTGCGCGAAATCCCCGAGGTTGACGTGCTGGTCGGAGGACACGACCACGGCGGCCGGGACGAGCCCCTCGTAATCGACGGGCGTGTGGGAGTGAAACTGCGCCCTTATGCGCGGGAACTCGGGCGCCTTGACCTGTCGGTGGACACCGCTCGTGGCCGGGTAATCAGCCATGAGTGGCGACGCATTCCCATTCGCACAAGCATGTATCCGGCCCATCCTGTGGTGGCTGAAGTGGTGGAGCACTGGGAGTCAAAGGTATCGAGACTGGTGGACGTCTCGGTGGGCCAGTGTGCTCGGCCACTGAGCCGCTCGGAGCTCAAGGCGCTGATCGAGACAGCCCTGCGGGAGACCACCGGCGCCGACATTGCCTACATGAACCGGGGCGGCGTTCGCGATTCCCTGAGTGCAGGAACCGTCACCGCCAGGCACATCTGGAACATCCTGCCGTTCGACAATGAGATCGTCGAGGCGGAGGTGACCGGGGCCGACCTGCAGGTTGCCCCTGAACTGTCGGGAACGCTCGAACCGGACCGCCGGTACCGCTTCGTCACGAACGACTACGTGGCGGGGCTCGAGGAGCACCGCAGCCTCCAGTTCCGGCCAGTCGGTGTCACACTGCGTGACGCGTTCCTCGAGTGGGTCAAGGAGCGCGGGCGACTGCCGTAGCGTTTTCGCAGCTACTGCCCGCGGCGCTCCCTGTCGTAAGGGGCGCCCGTGCCCGAGGAGCCAAGGAAGAACTTCCGCCCGTCCTCGAAAGTCACGTCCCGCCCGTTGGCACGGTTGGAGCGGTCCTTGGCCTGATAGCCGTCCACCACGACGACCTGCCCGATCTTGATGGTGTCCCTCTTGAGCCCGCGCCGCAGGAGGCTGTTGGGCGTGCCGCCCTCGATCATCCAGATCTCCTTTTCCCCGGACTCCTTAGTTACCTCGATGTGGATCCAAGTGTGCGGATTGACCCATTCGACCCTCACGACAGGGCCCTTCAGAACCAGCGGCCGATTCGGGTCAAACTCCGCGCCAAATGCGTGGTGGGCAATCGCGGGCGCGGCCGAAGCCAGCAGCAGGGCGCACGCCAGAACGGCTGCTTCAATCGCTGTGCAGCATTCGCCTCGTTTCATGGCAAACTCCTCCATTCCGCTCGAGTTCGACCGCCTCAGTCATCCGTCTTGCCCAAGGCTTCGGCCTCCAGCACGCGAGCACCGCGCAGGATACCTGCGAACGAGTAGTTCGCCTCGTGACAGGCGTACTCATAAACGCGGCTGTCGGTCGCGGGCCAAATGTACTCGCCGCTCCATGGCGCCGTCCAGACGGTCGGGTCTTCCACTGTGAACTGGTAAAGGAGCGTCTTGTCGTCGATACGGGAGAAGCGCTCCACGACATGGAGGTTGCGCGAGGCCCCCGACAGTGCCGGCCTGTCGCTGAAGTTTGTGGTGTCGATCACCAAAGTGTCGCCGTCCCAGTGGCCCACGGAGTCGCCGAGCCAGAACCTCAAGTCGGGAGGAGCGTGCTCGGCATTCATGCGGACTATGCGGGCATCGTGCACCATCTCGACGAGGATCATCACGTAGTCGTCGGTCTGGACGATGCGCTTGAGGTTGTTGTAGAGGACGGGCAGCATTGGAGGCCCGCCCGTCGAGCCGAAGCCGAGCAGGCAGCGCTCCGCCAGCGGCCGCAGTTCGGGATCGTCATACGGTCCCGGCTCAACGCCCTCATCGATCCACCACGCCCGCCCCGTGTTCTTGCGGGACCGCTTGGCGCGGGCCGCTGCGGCCTTTTTGGCTTGGACCGTCAGCTCCGGACGCCGGCCATTCTTGGGATCAGTGAGGATCGAAGTGCGCCACTTGCCGTCGATCTTGAAGGCACCCGAGCCCCTGTCGATCCAGAAGGAGTTGTACCCTCCGACGTTGCCCGCCGCCCCGGGGGACCCGTCGCCTCCCTGCGGCGGCGCTCCGCGCTCAGGATCAGTCGCGGCATTGCGCGTGGCCATGTACTCCGCCTCCTTTCTGGCGATGTCCTCGGCCTCCTCATCAGTCAGGATCAGCTTGTCCCCAAACCTCTCCGGACGCTGGAGGGGCGTCAGGGTAGCAATGTCGTAGGTCCCGGAAAGGTCCGGACGCTCGGCGGTCGCGGGCGGCAGCACCGAGAGTGCGGCTGCGCAGAGCAGGATGGTGATGCGGGGAATCATGGCGGCTTTTCCTCCTCGCCCGGCATTCGGCTCGAGCGTGCGCCCCGCCGGGACCGGGGCGACCGCCCAGCGCACAGGCCGGACGGCTGCGGGCCTTGGTGAAACGGCACGGATCACTGGGAACTCCCGTCGAGCGGCCTCCGACGAAACTGTCCGTAGAGCAGCTCTTCGACGAACTCGACGCACTTGAAGTCCATCAGTCGCGCCCCCTCCTCCATGCGCCGGTATAGCGGCATGGAGATCTTCCAAGGCCGAGTGAACACCGCGGGATCCTCTATCTCGGCCTCGTAGCGGATGTGGTACGGAGACGTGAGGGTGTAGCGCTCCGTAACCCTGAGCTGGCTGCTGTGGTGCGTGCCGGAGCGGTCGAACCACGTCTGGTCGTTATGGCCCGTGACCTCCACGACCAGCGTGTCCCCGTCCCAGCGGCCGACGGACTGGCCCATCCAAGAATCGGTCTCGGCCGGGCCCACATCGCGCATGTAGACCTCCCGGACGGCTCCGGCGAACTCGTACACGATGAGGACCGAATCGTCGGTCTGGAAGATCTGGAAGGGGAACGGCATGTAGGTGGCGCGCGGCACACCGGGCAGATAGCACTTGATCTCCGGATCGCGCTCCAGCCAGTTTGCGCGGTTCTCTTCGCGCAGCTTGGCGGCCTCGGCCTTGTAGGGGATCTTGCCGCCCTCCACCACGCCCGTTCCTCCAGGAACGGCACCGACTGCCCCCAGCTTGACCAGTTCGGCGGACGGCAATGGACCGCGCGGCCCGTCCCGGAGCATGAGGGAATGCCGGGCTACGTGGGGCTCAAGGTCATAGTTCGCGGTGTTCACCGACTGCCATATTCCGTTCAGGTCGGGAGTTCCACCGGGCAGCCTCGGAGGGCTGAAGGCTTGCTGTGCGCACAGCGGCAGAACGCACGAGAGTACCGTGAGCGCGACGGTCAGGAATCGCAACACAACATAGGCATCATACCGCCATGAGGTGAACTTCGTGGCCTCCGCGCGGAGGTTCCAGTCCCGGCTCCGACGTGCAAGCCGCCGCGGGACCGATCTGCGCACTCCGGTGGCTGTTGGCCGAGGAGAACCCACCATCCCGAAGGCCGGGGTCGCCATGGGCTCGCCATGAGGCTGCTCATCCGGGGCCGGGCCCACACGTCGGCCGGCCCGCGTCGCATGGCATAGAACACACCCGCGAATGCGCTAGGCTAGGACCTGCGCCATGGTCAAGACCGAGCGCGAATTTGCGGCTGACATCGTCCGAGTCGGCAAGCTGGTCTTCAACAAGGGCTGGGTTGCCGCCAACGACGGGAACATTTCGATCCGGCTGGACGACGAGCGCATCATGTGCACTCCCACGGGTGTGTCGAAGGGCATGATGCAGGTCGACGACATCATCATCGTCGACTACGACGGCAACAAGATCTCCGGAAGGATGGAGCGCACCTCCGAGATCAAGATGCACCTGAAGATCTATGAACTGCGCGACGATGTCTGCTCGGTCGTCCACGCTCATCCGCCCGTGGCGACCGGGTTCGCAGCCGCAGGAAGGCCTCTCAACACCGCGCTGCTGCCTGAGGTGATAATCGGCCTCGGCTGCGTGCCGCTGGCGAACTACGGCCTGCCCGGCACCGATGCCCTGACCGAGCCGATGCTGCCGCTCATACCGCAGTACGACGCGCTGTTGCTGGGCAACCATGGCGCCGTCAGCTACGGGGCAGACGTGATGCAGGCGTACTTCCGAATGGAGACGGTTGAGCATTTTGCGCGCATCAACTTCGTGGCGGAAATGCTCGGCGGTGCGCGAGCCCTGCCCCGGCTGGAAGTCGACAAGCTGTTCGAGTCTCGCGGGCGCTACGGCGTAGCGTCGCGCTCCGTGCAGCAGCCAGGCTGCCCCGTCTCAGCCGAGGACGCCGATGGAGCAGGACACGGCGGAGCGATCGGCGACAATGGGATCTACGTCACCCGGGACGAGTTGATCCAACTCTTGGAAGAAGCGATCCGGGCCAAAGGAGGATAGCGATTCATGGGTGAGGCACTCGGACTGATCGAGACGCGCGGATTCGTCTCGCTGGTGGAATCGGCGGACGCTGCCGTTAAGGCGGCAAACGTCACGTTGGTGGGTTGGGAGAAGATTGGCTCGGGATACGTCACCGTCCTGATGCGGGGCGATGTCGCAGCCGTCAAGGCGGCTACGGACGCGGGCGCGGCGGCCGCCCGACGCGTCGGTGAACTGATCTCGGTGCACGTCATCCCCAGGCCGCACGGCAACCTCGACCGGATCTTCTCAATCTCGGCCGAGGGCGCTGACTAGCCCGGCGGCGCGAACCGCACGACGCAGGGAGGCATTCCCGCATGATCTTGGCGCGTGTTGTGGGCAACGTGGTCGCCACGCGCAAGGACCCTCGGCTTGAGGGCAAGAAGCTGCTGCTGCTGCAGCAAGTGAACCCGAAGGGCGCTGGACTGGAGCGGTTCGTCGTCGCTCTTGACACAGTAGGCGCCGGCGACAGGGAAACCGTGATCTGTGTCTCGGGAAGTTCAGCGCGCATGGCCTCGGGGATGAAGAGCACGCCGGTGGACACCGCCGTCGTAGGCATCGTCGACGGCATTGGGCTGCTGGCCGGCGAGGAGTAGATGCGGCTGGCTCGGGTCATCGGAAACCTCTGCGCGACAGTTAAGGACCCCCAGTTGAAGGGCCGGACGCTGCTGCTGCTCCAGCCCCTCGGGCCTGACGGAGCGGATGCGGGATCTCCGCTGGTGGCGATCGACTCGGTCGGGGCCGGAGCCGGAGAGACCGTCTACTGGTCCGGTCGCCGGGAGGCGTGCTTGGCGTTCGACCCACCGCTTCCGTCGGACGCAAGCGTTACGGGCATCGTGGACACCGTGTCGAGGTCCGGCGCATGATCCTCAGCCGGGTCGTGGGGGAAGTTGTCGCAACACACAAGCACCCCACCCATGAGTCATTCAAGCTCCTGCTCGTCCAAAAGCTGGACCGTGCCGGCGAGACCCGCGGAGCTCCCTTCGTGGCAGTGGACGTGCTGGACGCGGGGACCGGAGACACTGTCCTTCTGACACTGAACGGGTGGGCTGCCATGACCGCCGTGCGGAGCGGACCTGCCCCTCTCGATGCGGCCGTGATTGCGATCGTAGATGAGGTGCAGTGGCTCGACGGCGAACCGGCGGCGCCCACATGATGCCGCCGCCAGCCAACACCGTCTAGCCGCCACATCCGCCGAACTGTCAGCCAAATGGCGAGTGAGCCCGGCAAGGCAGGACCCGAATCCAACAACCACCTACCTCTTGCAAAGATCGAACAGGCTGCTTGGTCACGTGCTCCGCCAATGCCTAGACCAGGAGTGGGGTGCGTAGGTTCGAATCGATCGGTTACGCCTGATGCTGCATGCACCGCAAGACTCTTGCATCCACCCTCGCACCCATCGTTAACGGGCTTCAGGGATCGATTGAGCCGACTTGACCTGAGGACTCTCCCCAACCTGGCGACACGTCAACTGCTAACATTGCCAATGATGCGGCGTTGGAGCCGTCGCGCGTTCTTGGTGACGGCGTCGGCTGCGTCGGCGGCACGGGGGACGCGTCTGGCCTCCCCGAGGTCAGCGTTCGAGGACGCCCTCACGGGCCGAGAAGTCGAGCGGCTGACCGATCCGGGTGTTCTGCACCACCTTCCCGGACCAAACCATCGCTGCATCTCGCGCAACGGATCGTTTGTCCTAGTCGCGGCGGAGCACGGCGGCAATCGGCAGTTCCACCGCTTGGACATCCGGCGCGAAAGGCTCACCCAGATCACAGCAGGGCCGCCCGTACACCCCTACGCCGCGCATCTGCGAGGCAACGACAGAGGGCTGTACTTCCTGCAGGGATCGCAACTCGTGCAATCCGACATTGGCGGAGGCGGGGCGCGCTCTCTCTACGAGTGCACTGAAGGATGGTTGCTGACAGGCGATCTCGACCTGTCAGCCGGGGAACGATTCGCGGCGGTCATTGAGATGCGCGAGGAAGACGTGAGGCCGACACCCAGCGAGCAGTTTGAGGCGCGGCCACGCTGCCGGATCGTGCTGGTGGACTGCGGCAGCCGCGCCAGGCGGGGTGCCAGCACAGTCGTGTGCGAAGAGCGTCGGTGGCTCACCTCGCCGCGATTCCGGCCTTGGCGGTCGCAGTTGCTGTACGAGCGCGCCGGGCCGTGGCAACGGGTGCGGCAGCGCCTGCAGATCGTCAATCTGGACGGCACGGGGCGACGGGCCGCTAGACCGGCCCAAGGAGGCGAGCGGATCCGCTCGGCCTACTGGTCGGCTGACGGCTCGCAACTGCGCTTTGCGCACTTTCCCGACGGTCGGAAGTGGTCTTCGAGCATTCGCAGCCTGCAGCCAGAGACAGGCTCCGAGACAACGCATGCCCCGTGTTCGGCCTACGACTGGATGGTCGAGAACGCAGATGCGAGTACGATTCTCGGAGCAAGCCGACGCCCGTCCGGTCCCAACGTCTACGTCCTTTTCCCTGGCATGTCCCGCGAGATTACGCTCTGCGAGCATCGCAGCTCGCTCAGGCCGTACCCGATGGCCGGCACGGACCGCACGGATCCCAACGCCGCGAGTCCGGCCCCGGCCATAACCCGCGACAGCTCGCGAGTCTACTTCGTGACGGACTGGGAGGGAAACCCCACCCTGTACCGCATGGCAATCGACGATTTGGTCGAGGAGACGTCCGGGTGAGCGGTGGGCCGGTTACCGGGCGGGCGAGGTTGACAGAATCTGGGCAGCGCTCTAGGGTGGGGAATCTCGACAGGGCCTGCGCGGGAACCATGTTCCGGGATATAGAACCCCTGATTACCGGCGCCAACGGCTTTGTCGGCAAGGTGGTCCTAGCGATGCTGCTGGACCGCTTTCCCGACGTACGCCGTGTGCACGTCCTGATCCGGCCTCGGCGCGAACAGGGCGCGGCGGAGCGCTTCCGATCGGACGTCCTAGACTCCCCTGCTCTGGAGCCACTAGTCCGAAAGTGCGGCCGGGACGTGGTCGAGAGCCGCGTCCACGTTCTGTCCGGTGACGCCGCCGAACCGCTGGCGGGAATCGCCGAGCGGGAGGTCCGGTCGATCGCAGGGCGGGTAGGTGTGGTAATCAACTGCGCCGGGCTGGTCGACTTCTTTCCGCCGTTGGACGCCTCCATCCGCGCCAACGTGGACTCCGTTCTCAGGGTGGCCGAGCTCTGCAAGCTCATCGATGCGCGGCTGGTGCACATATCGACTTGCTACGTGGCGGGCGAGGACGATGGTTTAGTTGAGGAGACCGAGCCGGTCGAGGGCTACTATCCCCGGCGGGGCGGGACTGGCGACAGATCTTTCCGCGCTCTGGCAGAGCTGGAGAACTGCCGGCGGCTGGCGGAACCAGCGGCGCGAGGCCTCGAGGGCCCCGAGCGGGCCGAGTCGCTGGCCGAACTCGGCCGCCGACGGGCCGCCCGCTGGGGCTGGGTCAACACCTACACGTACACAAAGGCGTTGGGAGAGCAAGTTCTGGCTTCCCGTGCTGAGGTACGGCATGCCATCGTCAGGCCGGCGATCGTCGAGAGTGCGCTGGCCTATCCGTTTCCGGGCTGGATCGAGGGAGGCCGCACAGCGGCCCCGCTGGCGCTGATGGCACTGGGAGGCCTTCTGGACTGGCCGGCGCGTCCCGAGCTGAGCTTGGAGGTCGTGCCCGTCGACTATGTGGCCGCTGCCGCTCTGACAGTCGCACGGAAGCTGCTGGAGGGCGATGCGAGGCCCGTCTACCAACTGGCCACCTCGGACGTCAATCCGTATCCGCTGGGAGACCTTATCCGCCTGCTGCACAGCCAGTCCCGCGGAAATGGAGGACGGGCCGGAGGTCCCCCCGCATGGCTCGCCCCGTTCCCGCGACTGCGGTTCCTCGCCCCAGCCGATGCCGAGCGCCGCCGTTCCCGGCTGCGTCGGCGGATCTCCCGCGTTCGCTGGCTGCTCCGTCGTGCGCGGTGTCATGCGGCGGCCGCCCGCCTGCGGCCGCTAGAGCTCCAGCTCGGATTCCACGCGGAGACCTTCCGCCAGTACCTGCCCTTTATTCACGACCACCAGTACATCTTCGAGACGGTCAACATCCGCCAAGCCTATGCGGGCGCCGACCAGGATTGGCGGGCTGCCCTGCCTTGGGAGCCAGAGAGCATCAACTGGCCCGACTACTGGCTCTCATGCCAGATTCCCGGCTTCCGCAGGTGGATCCAGCCGGAAGCGGTGCAACAATGGTCTTTTCGTTTGTAGCGGGCGCTTGGGCGCCCTGGGAGTGGCAAGTTGAGCACTGTTGACCTCCGCAGCGACACGGTGACACGACCGACACCGGCAATGCGTCGGGCGATGCACGACGCAGAGGTGGGGGACGACGTCTTTGGGGAAGATCCGACGGTCAACGCGCTGGAACGCAGGGCGGCGGAACTGGCAGGCAAGGAAGCTGCGCTCTTCGTGCCCTCTGGCACGATGGGCAACCAGATCGCCGTGGCCGTGCACACGTCGCCGGGGCAGGAAGTGATCTGCGAGGAGAATTCCCACATCGTCCTGTACGAGATGGGCATGCTCGCTAGGTTCTCGGGCTGCCTCGCCCGATCCATTCCGGCCGCGGACGGGCGCCTTGACTGGCAATCCATCCGTCCACGCGTACGGAGGCCGTCGGACCACTTCCGTGGCACGGGCCTGATCGCCTTGGAGAACACGCACAATCAAGCGGGCGGTCGGGTGTACTCCATGGCGGCGCTCAGGGAGATCCGGTCGCGATCGGCCGAATCCGGGATCCCCGTCCACATGGACGGTGCCCGCGTTTTTCATGCTGCGGCGGCTCTCGGCGTGTCGGTGGCCGATATTGGGGCCACGGTGGATTCGCTAACGTTCTGCCTGTCCAAGGGCCTGGGAGCCCCGGTCGGATCCCTTCTGACCGGCACCCGGGATTTCATTGGCGAGGCACGTTTGGTGCGCAAGGCCTTGGGTGGCGGCATGCGCCAGGCCGGCGTGCTGGCAGCAGCCGGCCTCGTGGCCCTCGATCAGAGCCCTGTCAACATTCCAGCGTCCCACGAGGATGCCCGATTCCTTGCGGAGGCCCTCGCAGAAGTGCCAGGGATGGCAGTCGCCCCGGACAACGTCGAAACGAACATCTTGTTCGCCGACATTTCGGGCACCGGCCTTTCCAACTCCGGCTTTACGGCAGCACTGTGCGCGTCGGGAGTGCTCGTGCTGGCTCTGGCTCCAGGACGGGTGCGCATGGTGACCCATCAGGACGTCGACCGCGCGGGCTGCGAGCGGGCCGTCCGAGCCATCCAAGACGCCTGTTCTCGCGCCGGGAAGGTGAATTGAGCCCCGTGCGTACGCGACCGGTCCGGTGGGCAGTGCCCATGGCTCTCGTCGCGGCGAACTTGCCCGCCCAACACCTGTTTGACGCCGCGCCTGGCCGGGCCCTGCGTTTCCAACCCAGCGACCGTGCCGTTCTGGCCGGCGACCAGGATCGCAAGGATCTTCCCTGCCGGGTCACGCCGCAACAACCGCACCTCGGCTTTGACCTGAAATTCACGGCGGGCTATGTCGTCCAGGTGCAGGCCGACTCCGTCGCCGCCGGGGGGGACGACCTCCGCGTGCTCTTCAGAGTGCGCCCGGTCTCCGGCCCCGACCGCAAGCCTGCCTTCTTCCGCCAGACATTCCCCGTCGCTGCCGCCGGCGCCGAAGGCGGCGGCAAGGCGACCTTTCCCGGTCGATTCGTCGTCGGCCCGGGCCAGTACGAGGTCGATTGGCTGATGCGCAACCGCGCGGGCCAAGTCTGCTCCGCCCACTGGACCGCCACCGCGCGTCTGCCGCCCGCCGTGGCGGGGCTCGCAGCAGCCCCCCCTCCCAACCACATCGCACCGTTCAGCGAGAGTACCTTCGCCGAGGCCCCGCCGGTCGCGCGCGCATCGGACCGCAACGGGGGGCTGCACATCTCGCTGCTGCTCAACGTCGCCCCATTGGAGCGAGACCGCTTCAGGCTCAGCGGCCATGAGGTCGAGTGCATCGTCGGCATGCTCCGCTCCCTGCACGCCGAGCCGCGGCTGGGCCTGTTCAGCTTGATCGCATTCAATGCGTACGACCGGCAGCTCGTGTACGAAGTCCGGGGACAGCCGCGGCTCGACTTCCAGTCGCTGGGGGACGCGATCGAGGAGACGCCGGGAGGAGTGGTCGACTTCGACCAGCTGGCGGATCCTGGCGGGGAACAGCGGTTCCTGGAGGACGTGCTGACCCGCGCGCTCTCCGCAGAGCCGCGCGCTCCGGACGCACTGGTGGTCATCGGACAGAAGGTGGATCGCGAAGCAAGGCTGGAAGAGGGCCAGTTCCGCCCGAGCGCACACCCCGCCGTGCTGCACCAGTTTGCGTTCCATCGCAACCCCCAGAGCTATCCCTGGACGGGAGCCATCGAGGCGGCGCTGCGGCCCCATGGCTTGGTCGTCTCCACCATCTCGAAGGCTCAGGACTTCGGCCGCGCCCTCGCGCGGCTGCTGAGCGGGTTCCCGGGAAGCTGACCCCCGAGCGACACGCACTTCGACCCTGCCGAGGGCATAATGGGACGGAAATGCGGATCTTGGCAACCGCCGCAGTCGCGGCGACCATCGCGATGCCAGCCTCGGCAGCCTCGGAGCGGCCGAACATCATCTGGATCATCTCGGAGGATCAGTCGGACCACTTCGGCCCGTTCCGGGAGTCTATGGCCAAGACTCCCAACGTGGACCGGCTGGCGGCCGAAGGGGCGACGTTCACCCGGGCTTTCGTGACCGCGCCGGTCTGCTCGCCGTCACGGTCTGCAATCGTCACCGGCATGTACCAGACCTCGATCGGCGCGCACAACCATCGAAGCGGGCGCGGAGACCTGCGCATACAGCTGCCGCAGGGCGTCGAGCCGCTGCCGGCCATCCTGCGGCGGGCCGGATACTACGTCACGAACGGTACTCTATTGGACAGCGGCGACCTGCGCAAGGGCAAGACGGACTACAACTTCGAATTCCCTGCCGACCTCTACGACGCAGCCGACTGGGCCGACAGGGCGGACGGCCAGCCGTTCTTCGCGCAGATCCAGTTGCGCGGCGGCAAGCGTCGCAACCAACGCTCTCTTGAACGGCTTCGGGGTGTTCGAACGGCCGGCATTCCCCCCGATAAGGTCACCCTGCCGCCGTACTATCCGGACCATCCGGACATTCGGAAGGACTGGGCGCAGTACCTCGAGTCCGTGGAGCATGTGGACTGGGAAGTCGGCCAGATCCTGCAGCGCCTGGAGCGGGAGGGCATCAGCGGCAGCACAGCGGTGTTCTTCCTCAGCGACCACGGTGTCAGCCACGCCCGCGGAAAGCAGTTCGTGACCGAGGAGGGGACCAAGGTGCCGCTGGTTGTCCGCGCTCCCGACCGGATTGAGGCGGGCCTTGTCCGTGAGGATCTCGTGGCGCACATCGATGTCGCGGCCACCACTCTGGCATTCGCCGGCGTAGACGTCCCGGACTGGATGGAGGGCCGGCCGCTGTTTGGGCCCGGTGCCGCTGCGAGAGACTACGTGGTGTCGGCGCGCGACCGCTGCGACGAGACTGTGGACCGCATCCGCAGCGTCCGCACAGAGAGGTACCGCTACATCCGCAACTTCGTGCCCGAACGGCCGCATTTGCAGCCGAACCGCTACAAGGACGCCAAGGCCGTCCTGAAGGCCCTTGAGACGCTGCACAGGGCAGGCGCACTCCCGAAGCGAATCGATGCGATGTTCTTTGCATCCAGACCCCGGGAGGAGCTCTATGACCTGGCGGAAGACCCCTGGGAGATGCGCAACCTTGCAGGGTCGCCCGACCACCAGAAGACGCTGGGCAAGATGCGCGGCCTGCTGGAGAATTGGATTCGCGACACGGGAGACCGCGGCCAAGACTTCGAGTCGGCGGCGGAATACGATGCGGACATGGCGGTCTACCTGAGGGGGCGCGACGGGCCGGATGTGGAGACATTGCGGCGCAATATAGCCGACACGGCCGACTGGCGCCGGACGCGCACCGACCAGGCTCCATGAGGCCCTTGGCGTCCGCCCCCCGGTTGGGCGGTACGATCTAGGGCATGGGCGAGTTGATCCACACCTCAAAGATCCGCATCTTCCAAGACCAGCCTCCCGAGCGGAGGGCCTTCGTCGAAGGGTTCGATGCCCCGCTGGAGTTCGGTGTCCACGGCGGCATCAAGCACTTCTACCGCATGGAACCGAAGCGGGATCTGCCGGCAACGCTGGACCACATGGTCGCAGCGGTCGGCGGTTGACTGACCGGCACTCTGTCAGGGGCCCTGGCAGTTCGCAGGATTCCGAACCACCCCGACCGCGTCCGGAGCGATGTCGAGGGATACATCGAGAACGTGGAAGGCGTGATCCGCATCACGCGCATCCGTGTGCACTACCACCTCAAGATTCCCGCGGGAACGCGGGATCGGGCCCAACGCGCCTTGGACACGCACCAGGCAAAATGCCCGGCGGCCATGAGCGTAAAGGGAACGATCGAGATCGAGACAAGCGCGGAAATCGAGGAAATCTAGGCTTCGAGCGTCGCTATCAGCCCTCCTTGTCGATGTCGCGATGCTGGACGCGCGCGGGGCGGCCGCCTTCCGAGAGTCGTTTGGCCACTTCTTCGGCAAGGTATACGGACCGGTGCCGGCCTCCCGTGCAGCCGAGGTAGATGGAGATGTAGCTCTTGCCCTCGGACGCATAGCGCGGCACGACGAACTCCAGTAGGCCCATGACGTGATCTAGGAACTCGTGGGTCTCCGGGTAGGACTCGAGAAAGCGCGCAATCTCGGGAGTCCGGCCTGTCAGGTCCCGAAGCGTGGGCTCGTAGTGCGGATTGGGGAGAAATCGCACGTCCAGGACAACATCGCCGTCGACGGGAGCGCCGTACTTGAAGCCGAAGCTGCCTACCGTCACGCGTAGGGCGCTAGCCTCGGAGTCGCCGCGGAAAACGTCAATCACCCGCCGACGCAAGTCGTGAACATTGAAGTCGGTCGTGTCGATCTCAATGTCCGCCAGCGCGCGGATCGGGGCCATCAGCGCGCGCTCCGCTGCGATGCACTCGGCGACGGATGCCCCCCCGACTGGGTGGGGTCGGCGGGTCTCGCTGAAGCGGCGCTGCAGGGCGGCATCGGCAGCCTCCAGGAACATCAACACGGCCGGAACTCTAGTCCGGATTTCCCTGTATACAGGCGGGAAGCGCGCTAGTCCTTGGCGACTACGGATGTCGACGACCAGCGCTGCGCGGACCGCGGAATCCGCCAACGGTCCGGAGTCCGCGAAGGGCATCATCAAATCGACGGGCAAGTTGTCCACGGTGTAGAAGCCCATGTCCTCGAGCGCCCGGAGCACCGTGCCCTTTCCCGACCCGCTCAGGCCGGTAACGACGGCGAGGCGCGAGCTGCGGGCCAGCGTCACCGCCGCCGGCACTCGGCCCAAGGCTAGTCGCCCTCGACGAGTTCGGCGTCTCCGTCCCGGCGGCGCACGAGCACGCTGACTTTGCCGGTGGTGGCGTCGCGGTAAGGGACGAAGTCCCGGCGGCCACCCTCCAGCAGCAGCAGGGCTTCGTCGGGCGTCATCGGCTTCGGCTCGATCCCAACGGAGCGCACGATCCGGGGACTCCGGTCAGGCGGTTCCGCTGGAGATTGCGGGACCGGGCCCGATTGGCGCATGTAGAGCTCCACGAGGGGCGACGGCCGATCGCGCTGGCGGCCCGGCCGGTGTGTGTCGATGATCTTGCGGCGATGGCGAATCGCCTGTTTCTCCAGCTTGTCAAGCGCACCGAGCGTGGCCGAAAAGGGAGTGCTGCCCGTGCCTGCCACGACTAACGTGTGCCTCTTGGCGCGCAGCGTGACTTCGGCGGCGCATAGGTGGCGCTGGCGAGAAAGCCGAATCTGCGACTGCAACTCGCCCCTGCGCGTCAGGATACGCTGGATCTTGACAAGTTTCCGCTGCAGCTTGGAGCGGTCCCGATCCGTAAGCGCAGCCTTAAGGCCCGAGTAATCGATTCTCACTTCTCTCACCTCTGGGACTGCGCCCGGCACACGGAATCAAAGCTACCCAATTCCAAACAGTGGGCGGCAGATCATCCTTTCTGCATAATAGCAGCGCCCACCCCGCACACCGCTGCGAGGGGACGATTCGTACCCGCAATCAGGGAAGAAAAGGACCGCTCACTTTCCCCGGAAGGTGCGTGTTGCTGGCACCTTCCCGGCGCTTCCAGATCGGAGGATTCCGGGGCCATGTCCTCGACAATTCCGAGGATGCCAACCGCCGCATTGCAGCCAGTGCGGACCTCATTCTGATCTCCGACCCGCCCTGAGCGGGCCGTTCGTGGATGAGAGCGAATGCTGGTGTATCACGGCGCGGCCGGCGATCCCGGCCCAAGCCCGGGCGCCACCTCCATTACTCTGCCCCGCCAGCGGGCATAGCGTGACCGCGGGCAGCCGGACGCCCCCCGGAACGTTAGGTCGCCGGCTGGCTTGGCGGTCGCGGCGACTCGCATTGGTGGGCCCGAACCGCCGACGGGGGCCCGATCCGGCGGGCCGAACGGTTAACGCAGAAGCCAGGGGCCGGGTGCTAGGATGCTGGGAATCCGAATGTGGCGCTCCTACCTGCTGACGTATCCATTCATCCTGCTGTACGTCGCGATCGTGGTACCCCTGTTCGTGCCCCTCACTTGGCTGACAAGGTCGATCAGGCCGATCTACTGGATGGCGCGGCAGGGCTGCCGCATTGGTCTCGCCCTTTCGGGCGTCCGGCTGAGGCTGCTCAGGCCGGAAAGAGCACGTCTGCACCCCTGCTGCGTCTTCGTGGCCAACCACGTCAGCAACGTGGAAGCCCCGGCGTTGTTCGCCGTGCTGCCTCGAGTGGCGGTCATCATCAAAGACTCGCTGGGTCGCATTCCGCTTCTGGGGTACACCATGCGCATGGGCGGATTCATTCCTGTCGATCGCGGAGCAAAGCAATCGCGGAGGAAAGCCCTCAAGGACGCAACCCAAACGCTACGGTCTGGAGTTTCGATGCTTGTCTTCCCTGAGGGTACGCGCAATCCGACAGAGAACCTGCTGCCATTCCGGACCGGGCCCTTTCAGATGGCGATCGAGACCGGTGTTCCCGTCGTGCCGATCACCGTGCACAACGCGCGGGCGCTCATGCCGAAGGGTGCGAAACACCTGCGGCCAGGCGTCCTCACCCTTTCGTTCCACACGCCCGTGCCGACCGCAGGGCTAGCCGAGGGAGACCGCCTCGCCCTAATGGCCAGAGTCCGGCAGTCCATGCAGGCGGCCTTGGCGTCAGAGTCAGGCTGAAGCCCCTCAGCCGCAGAACATTCCGGAAGATTTCTGATACAGTAGGGGAAAGTGCCTCGGGAAAGGAGTGCTTGACATGCCGCGCTATTTCACCCTACAGGAGGCCGAAGGGCTGCTCCCAACCATCAAGGAGGGCTTGGTAGCGGCAATTGCGGACAAGGAGCGGGTTGAGGCGATTGATCAAGCCATGAGCGACCTGTCGGCGCACATTTGCATGACGGGTGGGGCAGAGGTCAACCCCGCTCAGGTGGCGCACCAACGGCTGGAGCGCGTCTCGTTGGTGCACTCTATCGAAGAGAAGGTGTCAGAGATCCAGCGCAGCGGGTGTCTAGTCAAGGACCTGGACATGGGGCTGCTTGACTTCCCTGCCCTTCTGGACGGCGTCGAGGTTTACCTGTGCTGGAAGCTTGGTGAGCCGAGGATCGAATGGTGGCATTCGACCGAGGAGGGCTATTCAGGTCGACGCCGCATAATGGGCGAGTTTGGCGAGGAAGCGACACTCCGCCCCAACTGAGGCTCGGGGAGTCGCGGCAGGGCTTCCCTATCGGTAGGGCTGGTCCCGGCGCTCCCGCCAGTCGTCGCCCGTCCGCCGAAACCACTCCATGGTTAGGTCGTCAAGGCGGGCCATCAGTGCGGCATGCTGCGGGTCGTCCGCCAGGTTGCGCAATTGATACGGATCCGAAACGTTGTCGTACAGCAGCCAGGGCCCGCGCTGATGGCGGGCATAGGTGTACCGCCGCGACCGAACGCCACGCCAAGGCGGATGCTCGCCGCGCTCCGTTGGCGTGTAGCTCTGAGCGTAGACGGACTCGGGCAGTCCCGATGGCTGGGATCGAGCGGAGTCTGAAATGTGGCGCGAAAGATCAACGCCCGCCACCCCTGACGGGACTGCCATACCCGCCAGTCCGAGCATCGTCGGCACAAAGTCCACGTGGGAGAACGGCACAGACAGGACCTGACCCGGCGCGACACCGTCGGGCCAGTGCACGATCCCCGGCACTTGCAGCGATTCCGCCCAAGGCTTGCGCTTCAGGTAGGTGCCTTGGGAGCCCAGCATGTCTCCATGGTCCGACGTGATGACGATGATCGTGTTGTGGAACTGTCCCGTCTCCCGCAGTGCCGAGACGATTCTGCCCACCTCGTGGTCTAGGAATGTGATGGCGGCGTAGTAGCCGGCAATGTCGGCTCTGCTGCCGATGGTGCGGTTTGGCCGGAATTCGACGGGGCCCCGCCAGTTCTCGCGCATGCGCAGCCGTTCGGGCTGGTAGAGAGCCATATACTCGGGCGGTGCCACGTAGGGGTTGTGTGGCGGGCCCCACTGCAGAAAGGCCAAGAACGGCGTGTTGGGACCTCGCCGAATGAAAGAGATCGTCTCGTCGGTGAAAGCCGTAGCGGAGTAGCCGTCGATTGGAATGGGATCGGGCGAGTCCCGGAAATAGTGCATGTCCCAGTACGCGTGGCTGCAGATGTTGGCGGCCCAGTGCTGAAACCCCTGGCGGCGGGCGGGCGCTACGAAACCGGGAAGGCGCTTGCCGCCTTCCAAGTGCCACTTTCCGGCGAATGCCGTGCGATACCCGTGGTCTTGGGCGATCTCCGCGATGGTCAGTTCGGCGTCGGGCAAGGGCGCATCGTTGACGTCAACCCGATGCTGGTGGCCGAACCTCCCCGTCAGCAGCGTACCTCTGGCCGGGCAGCAGACCGGGCAATTGGCGGTCACATTCGCGAGCAGGGCCCCTTCGGAGGCCAGCGCGTCCATGTTGGGCGTCTGAACGTCCCGATTGCCCATCGCGCCGAGATCCATGCCCCGCCACTGGTCGGGCATCAGGAACAGGATGTTGGGCGGGGAAGGAGAGCTTCCTGAGCAAGCTGCGCCCAGCGTGCCGGCCGATGCGAGAAAGTCCCTGCGGCTCAGCACGGGGCCAGAATCTCAAGACTCGCAGCCAACTGTCAAGCTGCTACGGAGCCGTCGTGCGAACCGTGGTTGCCCGCCAGTCCCATGCCTGACCCGCCAGCCGGCCGCCCGCTCTCGGGATTCGAGCGGATTCATTCCGAGTAGTGCCACTGGGTCCCCGAAGGGCCGTCGCGGAGGACTACGCCCCGTGAGGCGAGGCCGTCCCGGATCCGGTCGGCAAGCGCGAAGTTGCGGGCGCGGCGGGCAGCCGCTCGTTCCTCTACGAGCCGCTCGACCTCGCCGCGGGCGACGCGTGCCGCAGACGGCGGCCGCATGACATCGAAGATCCGGTCGAACTCGCCCAGGACGGCGAGCCCCTCGGAAGCGTTGCCCGGCCCGAACGTGCCCGAGTCCATGGCCGAGTTTGCCGCCCGGACATACTCGAACACAGCCCCTAGGGCACCCGCCGTGTTGAGGTCGTCGTCAAGCGAATCCTGGAACTGCACGCGCGCCCGGGCCGCCGCTGCCGACGCATCCTCGCCGTCCGGGAGCCGATAGCCGTCCTCCAGCCTCCGGGCGAAGTTCCGCAGCCGTTCGATCGCTGACGCCGCCGCCCGCAAGCCGTCGAACGTGAAGTTGAGCTGCTTGCGATAGGGGGTCGCCACGAGCATGTAGCGAATGGCGTCGGGGGAATGGCCACGATCCGAGAGATCCCTGAGCGTATAGAAATTGCCATCGGACTTGGACATCTTCTTCCCATTGACCAAGAGGTGCTCGGCATGGACCCAGAAGCGCGCGAACGGCTTGCCGGTGGCGCTCTCCGACTGGGCGATCTCGTTCTCGTGGTGCGGGAACTGCAGGTCCACGCCTCCGGTGTGAATGTCGAAGGTCTCGCCCAAGTACTCCATCGCCATGGCCGAGCACTCCAAGTGCCAGCCGGGCCGCCCCGGGCCCAACGGGCTCTGCCAGGAGGGCTCTCCCTTGCGGCTGGCCTTCCAGAGCACGAAGTCGCGCGCATCGTCCTTGCCGTACTCGTCGGAGTCCACGCGCGCGCCGACGAGAACGCTCCGCGATTCCAGCCGCGACAGCTTGCCGTACGACGGCAGACCGGAAATCCGGAAGTAGGTCGAGCCGTCCACCTCATAAGCATGGCCGGCCTTGGCGATGCGCTGGACGAGGCCGATCATCTGCGGTATGTGGTCGGTGGCCGCCGGCACGACCTCAGGCCTTTCGAGCCGCAGCTGGGCGCAGTCCTCGAAGAACGCCTTCACGTACTGCGCGGTGTATTCTCCGATCGGAACGCCGGCGTCAGAGGCCGCGGCGATGATCTTGTCCTCGACGTCCGTGATGTTCATCACATGGCGCAGCCGCCAACCGCTGTGGCGGAGGTGCCTCCGCAGGACGTCTTGGAAGGCGAACGTCCGGAGGTTGCCGATGTGGACGTAGTTGTAGACGGTGGGCCCGCACGAGTACATGCGGACGGTGTCGCCATCAGAAGGCGCGAAGGCCTCCTCGGTGCGGGTCAGGCTGTTGTAGAGCTTGAAGGGCACGGCCTGTCCGCCGGGACTCCAATTGTACCGGGAGGGAGGCGTATGTCATAGGCTTCGGCTGCAGTGCCCCCCATGACGCGCCGGCGCTCCGAGTCGCCGAGCCTGCCCACGAACCGCGCGACTGCCGAGAACCACCGACCGTACGAACTGGCGAGCAGGCACATGGGCCAGTCCGAGCCGAACATCACCCGCCGGGGTCCGAACGCATCCAAGACGGTCTCGAGATACGGCAGCATCCGCTCGTACGTCCAATTGCTCCAGTCGGCTTCGGTGACCATCCCGGAGAGCTTGCAGTAGACGTTCGGGCGACGCGCCAGTTCCCGGATGAGCCCGCTCCAAGGCCGGAAGGATCCTTCACGGATGCGCGGTTTGCCAATGTGGTCGAGGACGAACACTTGGCCTGGGTGTCGGTCCACCAGCACGAGGGCCTGCGGCAGGTGGCGCTCGTAGATCAGGATGTCGAACACCAGGCCCGCCGAAGTAACCGTCGAGAGTCCCTGGTTGAAGTCCGCCCGAAGCATGTAGTCGTCGTCCGCCTCGTCCTGCAGCACATGGCGGCAGCCGCGAAGCCTAGCGTCCCCGGCTAGCCCTTCCAGAGCGGCCCCGAGCCCGGGACCGGCCAATGGCAGCCAGCCAACGACGGCCAGCACGAACTCGCTCTTGCGGGCCTGCTCCAGGAGGAATCGCGACTCGGCCAGGGACTGCCTTGCCTGCACTGCGATGGTCCCTGTCACGCCCACTGCCCCGATCTCGGCTTTGAGATCGTCCGGAAGGAAGTCGCGGCGGAGAGCTCGCATCCGGTCCGAGATCCAAGAGTATTGGCTGGGGTCGTAGCGCCAGAGGTGGTGGTGGGCGTCGATCGTCACCGGGACGACCTCTAGGGCTGGTCTCGGTTCTCGGGCAGGCCGGAGGGCCAGAGTTGGTTGTGCGCATCACCCACCGTTTCGCGGATCTCCTCGAGCAGGCCGGGAGGAATCTCCAGGCTAAAGGCCTGCAGGTTGCGCTCCAAGTGCCGGCACTGTGACATTCCGACAAGAACGCTCGCGGTGTGGGGGTAGTCGTAGCAATGCTTCAGCGCAACCTGGGAGACGTTGAAGCCACGCCTCCTGCAGAGGTCGGCCACCCGCTCGCCTGCGCTCCGCACATCGGCCGAGGCCAGGTGCCACGAGGGAGCGCCCCGCTCGGTCAGGATGCCCAAGTGGAGGGGCGACGCGTTGATCAGGCCGATCCCGAGCTCTTGGCACGAAGGGCGGAGATCGGAATCCAGATCGTCAGCCATCAGGTTGTAGCGGGCGTACGAGAGGATGGAGTCGACCGGCGCTCGTTCAGCGATGTCGCGCAGGATCCCCAGCGGAAGCCCCGTGATGCCCACGTAGCGGCACTTGCCTGCCCGCTGGAGCTCGCGCGCCACAGGGAGGGCCTCGTGCAACACCTGCTCGCGATCTACGAATTCGACATCGTGCATTTGGAAGAGGTCGACGTAGTCCGTCCGCAACCGCCGCAAGGACTCGTCGATGCTTGCGCGCACGCGGTCGGCCGAGAAGTCGAACCGGTCCAGTCCATAACGGCCGCACTTGGTCGCAAGCACGATCTTCTGGCGCCGAGGCCCCATGAAGCGGCCCAGCCGCTCCTCGGAGAGAGTTCGGCCGTAGTAGGGTGAGGTGTCGAAGAAGTTGACTCCGAGGTCAACGGCCATGTGAACGGTCCGCTCCCCCTCGTGCGCGTCTATCTCCCGGAACTCGTTCCCGAGGGGCGAGGCGCCGTATCCGAGAACGGATACGGTGAGGTCGGTGGGGCCCAGCTTGCGGTACTGCATTTCAGCCATCAGCTACCCTGCCCTTGCGGGCGGACTGCCAGAATAGCAACCCGTCGACCGGCTCCGCCTTGTGTCCAACTGCCGTTATGCGCCAGCCCCTTCCCCTAACAGAGACGGCCAACCCTAGGGCGGCGGCAATCGACCGAGCGTCCACTGAAGAAGTCCTTGCAGTGATCAATGCGGAGGACGCGCGCGTGGCCCGCGCAGTGCAGGAGGAGATTCCCCGGATCGCCAAGGCGCTGGACGCGATCGTGGCGCAGTGGACCCGCGGCGGTCGGCTGTTCTACTGCGGAGCCGGGACCAGCGGGAGGCTCGGCGTACTTGACGCCGCAGAGTGCCCGCCCACCTTCGGGACGGACCCGGACCGGGTGGTGGCGCTTATCGCCGGAGGACGGGAAGCGCTGGTGCGATCAGTCGAGGGCGCAGAGGACAGCCCGGAGGCCGGCATGCGCGACCTCGCCGCGGCAGGCTTTAGCGAAAGGGACGCGCTCGTCGGTATCGCGGCGAGCGGGAGCACACCCTACGTGCTCGGGGCGGTCAGCATGGCGAACGCGGCCGGGGCCGTGACGGTCGGTCTCACGTGCAACCCCGGTTCGCGCCTGGAGCGCGCCGCCCGTTTTCCGATTACTCCGAGGGTCGGGCCGGAGGTTGTGGCGGGGTCGACAAGGATGAAGGCCGGCACGGCGCAGAAGCTCGTCCTGAACATGCTCTCGACAGGCCTCATGATCCGAACCGGGTGCGTTCTCGGAAACCTGATGGTGAACGTCCAAGTGCGCAACGCGAAGCTTGCCCGCCGGGCAGAGAGAATCGTCAGCGCAGTCTGTTCCTGCGACCGCGCGGCGTCCCGGAAGGCACTTGAGGAAGCGGACCACGACGTGCGTTTGGCTATTCTGATGCTCCGCCTCGACCTGGATCCAGCGGAGGCGGAGGGCTGGCTGGCGAGCCACGGCGGCAACCTGCGCGCGGCCCTGGAGTCCGCTTCTAACGGGGCCATCGCGCGACCGGCGGCCCCGTGAGCCATCGGGAGCCGCGGTTGCCCAGCCCCCGCGCGTGTGACACGATGGAGGCCGACGGGCTTGGCGTGCCCCCGAGCCATAACCAATCGCGCCGAGGTTACGTCGTTATTTGAACAGGGGCGTGGGCGCTGGGCGCCGATTCGAGCCAATGCCATGAAGATTCCGACACACATGATTCCTTGGGTGCGCGCGGGATTGATCGTCGCCGCTTCTGCTGCTCTCACCAGCGCAGCGCTGCTGGTGTACGGGCCAACCCCTGAGGAACTCCCCACGGTGCGTGTCGAGCGCCGCGATTTCCTGCTGACCATCAGCAGCAGGGGTGAGCTCAAGAGCGCCCAATCGGTGCAAGTGGTCGCTCCCCAGACGCCCGACTTGCAGATCGTGGAGCTGGCGGAAAACGGCAAACCGATCCGACAGGGCGACCTGGTGGTGCGGTTCGACGAGTCCAGCCAAGAAGACCTGCTGATCGAGCGGCAGACGGAGGTGCGCCAAGTCGACAGCGAGATCGACCAGGCGCGGGCCGAGCACGCAATCACAGACGAGCGCAACGAGATGCAGATCATGCAGGCCACCTACAACGTCGAGCGCGCGCAGCTTGAGGCCAGCAAGCAAGAGATCCTTGCGGAGATTGAAGCCGAGAAGGCCAAGATCGACGTCGTCATCAGCGAGGGCGAGCTCAAGAAGTTCCAGACCACGGCCGAGGCAAGCGACATGTCGCAGGAAGCGGACATCGAGCGCCTGATGGAAAGGCGGGCAAAGGCGGATCGCGATCTGGTACTGTCGCGAACCTACCTCGGCAGCATGGTCCTGCGGGCACCGGCGGACGGCATTGTCCACATCCTTCCGAACAATCGCGCCCAAGGATCCTTCGGTACGGCCAGACCTCCGTTCCAAGAGGGCGACACGGTGTGGACGGGTGCAGCGATCGCTGAGATTCCCGATCTGGAGTCGCTTCGCGTGGAGTTCCGAGTGGACGAAGTAGACCGGGGGCGGGTGGCCATGGACCAAGAGACGCTCATACGGATCGACGCCGTGCCTGACGCCACGCTGAATGGCTCGGTCAGTTGGCTCAGCCCGATCGCTACCTTGGTGTTCAACAAGCTGCCCCCCGAGAAGAATTTCCCGGCGTTCTCGTCGATCCACCGCCTGGATCCCAGGCTGAGGCCCGGCATGAGCGCGACGGTCGAGGTCGTGGTGCAGAGGACGGAGGATGTGCTCGTGATACCCCGCAAGGCATCGACGCAAATCGACGGCAAGCCGACCGTGTACCGCAAGGAGGGTGACTCGTACACCCCTGTGGCCATCGAGGTTGCGGCAACCAATCGAACCGAAATTGTGGTGGCATCCGGCTTGGAAGATGGTGACGAGATCGCACTGGAGCGGCCAGAAGCCAGCACGCGCGGCACCTAGGCACGAGGAGGAGCCATGTCGACAATGCTGATCCGGGTTGCGGCGGTGACCCTAGCCGCCGCTCTGCTCGCCGGAGGAGCGTACCTAGCCTGGCAGTCTGTGCCGGAAGCCGAGAGCGAATTCGCGCTCGCCGAAGTCCGGCGCGGAGATCTGGTCGTCAAGACCTACCTCAGGGGCGAACTGCGGGCAGTCCGTTCGCTGACCCTTACGGCCCCCAACATAGGCGCGATGTCCCAAGTCACCCAACTCGCGCCCACAGGTGCCCTAGCCAATCGGGGCGACCTGCTCTTCGAACTGGACGACTCGGAGCGCGTAGCGGCACTCGAGGACACGCTGCTCGAAGTGGAGCAGATCGAAGAGAACCTGAAAAAGGCCGAGGCTGAGCTGGAGATTCGCAAGAGCCAAGACGAGGTCGAGATCGTGCAGGCGAACTTCCAAGTCCGCAGGGCAGAGCTGGAAGTGCAGCGCAACGAACTGCTGGCGGACATCGACGCGCGAAAGAACGAGCTCACCTTGGAGGAGGCTAGGCGCCGCAAACAAAAGCTCGAGGCAGACATCGAGAATCGCCTGCGCCAGCGAGAGGCCGAGCTCGCGGTGCTGCGGGAGCAGCTGAACAAGGCCATGGTGGACGTCGACAGGGATCGTCGGCGAATCGCCGAATCACGGGTGCTCTCGCCGTTGACCGGCCTAGTGTCCATCCAGCAGAACCGTTCCGGGGGGCGCGGCGGATTCGGGCAGTCACTGCCGGAAATCAGAGAGGGAGACCAAGTCTACGCGGGAATGCCGGTCGTCCAGTTGCTCGATCTCTCCGAGATGGAGCTGATGACCCGCGTTGAAGAGTCCGAGCGCGCCAACCTGCGGGAAGGCCAGGAAGTCCTCATTCGCCTCGACGCGTTGTCGGACAAGTCGGTGCCGGGCGAAATCAAGCGGCTGGGCACAACCGCCTCCGCCAACATCTTCGCGGGCGAGGCGACCAAGAAGTTCGAGTGCGTGATCGAGATTGACATGCGTTCGCTGCTACAGAGCGTGGGAGCCGAGACGGAACGCATCGAGCGGATCCTCGCCACTGCCCGGCAAAACGCGACGGTCGGTTACGGGGCCCAGCGTCGCGGCGGACAGGATTCGCCCCAAGGCGCGACCGACGTCCCGGCGGGAGGCGCGGAACGGGCTCAGGCCGCTGGTGCGGGGGGCCAGCGGCAGCGCCAAGCGGGCGGCAGGAACCAAGATGGCCAACAAGTCGCGCGAGCTGAGGGCCAAGCCCGCGGCCAGCGCGGTCAAGGCGGAGGCCAGCGCGGACAGGGCGGACAGGGCGGACAGGGCGGACAGGGCGGAGGCCAGCGCGGACAGGGCGGAGGCCAGCGCGGACAGGGCGGAGGCCAGCGCGGACAGGGCGGAGGCCAACGTGCCCAAGCCGGCGGACAGGGCGGAGGCCAAGGTGCCCAAGGCGGCGGGCAACGTGGTCAGGGCTTCGATCCGTCCCGCATTCTGAGCCGTCTGCCAGAGGAAGTCAGGTCGAGGGCCGAGGCCCTGCTGAACGACCGGAGCCCGCAAGATCTCAGCGATGAGGAGCGGCAACAGTTCCGACAGATTATGCAAGCGGCACGCGGTGGCGGCGGCCAGCGGCAAGGTGGCGGCCAACGGCAAGGTGGCGGCCAAGGTGGATTCGGCGGCGGGCCAGGCGGATTCGGCGGCGCTCCCGGCGGGTTCGGCGGCGCTCCCGGCGGGTTCGGCGGCGCTCCCGGCGGGTTCGGCGGAACGCAGGGCGCCGGCGGTGGCCGCCAGCCCGCTGAACAGGCCAGCGGAACAAACTCTTCCGGCTTCAACGAGGCGGAGCGTCAGCAGGCGCAACTGCCCGAACCGCCCCAAGAGGGTTCGGACGTAGATGTTCTGCTGCGGCCCGGGCTGCTGGCAGACGCTGAAGTTACGGTCGAGACCATTTCGAACACTCTCTATATCCCCAACCAAGCTGTCTTCGAGGAAGGTGCGCAAGCAGTCGTCTTCGTCTTGGAGTCCGGCCAGCTACGGTCCAGGCGGGTGGAGCTTGGACGACGTTCCGAGTCCCAGATAGCCGTCGTGTCAGGCCTGCAAGAAGGCGACATGGTCTCGCTCTACCGCCCCGAGGACTCCGGACCCCCCGCTCCGTCCCAGAGTACGGAACCGTCGGGAGGGCCTAGTTTCCCAGGCGGTGGCCGGAGCAGGTGAGGCCGCGCGTGCAGTTCCAGATCCCGAACGTTCTGCCCGAACTCCAGATGGGGATCGGCAGCCTCTTGGCGCACAAGCTGCGCACGCTGCTGACCATGCTGGGCATGATTTTCGGCGTTGGGGCGGTAGTGGCGATGCTCTCGATCACGGAGGGCGCCCGGCAGGAGATGATCCGCTACATCGACCTGCTCGGCGTGAACAACATCGTTGTCGAAGCGAATGAGGCACCTGACCGCGACACGCTGATCTCCGTGCGCGAGATCTCGCCCGGGCTCACATTCAGGGACGCCAGGGCCATCGCAGCGAACACACCGAACATTCAGACCTTCACCGAGCGGAAGTCCTTCCAGCCAAGCAGTCTCCTGCCAGCCATGGACGGCGACCTTCCCAAGTTGATCGGCGTCCGTCCGAACTACACCGAAATCTACAGCATGTCGCTGATCGAGGGCCGGTTCTTCACCGAGAATGAGCACGCCCGCTCGGCACCGGTCTGCGTGCTGGGCGAGCGGGCCAAGATCAGCATTCTGGGCTACGGGTCGGCGGTGGGCGACTACGTCAAGATCAACGAAGTCTGGATGCACGTCATCGGGGTGATGGCCCCGACCGCCACCACGGAGACCCAAGTCGAGGGACTCGAGGCAGACGACCGCAGCAACGTGATCCTGGCGCCCCTGAACTCCGTCATGCGGCGCTTTGAGGACAACAACAGCTATCTGAAGGACGAGATCGACGGGATCTACATCAGGGTGGATCCCGGCTCCGACCCGATCGAGACGTCTCAGATCGTGCGAGCGATCCTCAACACTACCCACAACGGCGCGAGCGACTTCTCCGTGTTGGTGCCGGCCGACCTGCTCGCCCAGCGGGAGCAGCAGCAGCTCGTGTTCCAGATCGTGATGATCTGCATTGCGGGAATCTCGCTGCTGGTCGGCGGGATCGGCATCATGAACATCATGCTGGCAACAGTCCTCGAGCGCACGCGTGAGATCGGCATCCGGCGGGCCATCGGAGCGCGCCAACGGGACATCGTGCGCCAGTTCCTGATCGAGGCCGTCATGATCTCGATCCTTGGAGGGCTGATCGGCATCGCGGCTGGCTTCGGCGGCTCTAGGGTGATCGCCGCGATCGCCGGATGGGCGACGGTCGTAACAGTGATTTCCATCGTCGTCTCGTTCGGCGTTTCTGTGTTCATTGGGCTGCTGTTCGGCATTTATCCCGCCATGCAGGCAGCCAAGCTTGATCCCATTGAGGCCATCCGCTATGAGTAGTGCCCTTCGCAAGGCATCCACCGTTGCAGCCTTGGCTGTGGCTGCGACC
Source organism: Bryobacterales bacterium (assembly GCA_965203925.1). Classification (GTDB taxonomy): domain Bacteria; phylum Acidobacteriota; class Terriglobia; order Bryobacterales; family UBA6623; genus VXMF01. The sequence continues at coordinate 3,814,159 of OZ241924.1, read as the reverse complement.
CCCCTGTGCGCACAGTTCGCGACATTCCCGGACGGGGCATACTTCCGCGAGCAGTGGCAGGCAGCTCCCTATGCGGTCGAGGTGGACTCGGTTTCGAAGCTGGAAGACCACGTGGTCGACGGCAAGCTCCAGCTCTCCCTACGCACCTACCTCGAGCTCGTGATGGCGAACCACCCCAGCATTCAGATCGAGATCCTGAGCGTGCTGCAGTCGCAGAACAGCATTCAGACGGCATTCAGCCCGTTCGATCCGAACCTGTCGCTGAACTTCAACGCGAACCGCTCGACGAACCCGTCCCAAGACGTTCTCCAAGGCGGCACAGTGATCAGCTCGCTGCGCCAGAACGGCGGCTTCACGTACCGCCAGACGCTCGACACGGGCACCAACTACCAAGTCTCGTTCACGGGGCTCAAGAGCGCCAGCAGCAGCGCGTTCCGAACGTTCAACCCCTCGATCCAAGACACGCTTCAGGTGCGGATCGAGCAGCCTCTCCTGCGAGACCGGGGGCGTGGCATCCAGCGCATCCCGATCCTGATCGCGCGGGCGCGCTACGACAACTCGCAGTCGCAGGCCCTCAACCGCGTGATCGGACTGATTGCGACGGCGGAGAACCTTTACTGGCAGGTGGTGTCGAACCGCGAATCGCTGAATGTCCAGGAGAACAACCTCGACCTGCGCAGGCGATTTCTGGAGCGCTCTGAGCGGGAGCTGGAGCTCGGGGCAATATCCGCGCTGGACATCTTCCAGCCGCAGCAGAACTTCGCGAACGCACAGGTGAGCGTCACGCGCGCGCGCTACCAGCTGCAGCAGGCGGAAGACCGCCTCCGCCGCCAGATCGGCGCCGATCTGGACGCGGAGATCCGCAACCTCCCTCTAGTGCTGACCGAATCGGCCGAGCCGCCAATCTACATGCCGAGTTTCGATCCGGAGGAGTCGGTGCACAAGGCCCTGCTGCTACGGCCGGAAGTACGGCTGCAGCGGACATTGCTGGCGATTGACGACTACAACATCAAGCGGGACACAAACCTACAGAGGCCGGACCTCTCCATTAACGCCACCTACAGCGCGACGGGGCTCGGCGGAAACCTGTACGAGGCTTCGCTGCTGGGAGGGGCCGCCCAGCTCATCTCCGCCGGCGGCTTTCCGACCGCGATGAACCAGTTGCTGCAGTTCGCCTTCCCGACGTACAGCGTGGGCGTGACACTTGACCTGCCGCTGAGGAATCGGCGCGCGGCCGTCAGCTTGGCCAACTCCGTGCTGCAGAAGAAGCGCAACATGTACGAGCTGCGGTCGCTGGAGCAGCAGGTTCGGTTGGATGTCCTGAACGCGATCACGGGTGTTGAGCTCAGCAAGGCCGCGATCCAGCAGGCAACCGTGGCCTTGGACTTCTCACAGAAGCGCCTGGACGCGGAGCAGCGTAAGTACGACCTGGGCGTGAGCACGGCATTCATCGTGCTCGACGCGCAGGACGACCTAGTGCAGAGCCAAGCGGATCTCCTACAGGAGTCGATCGGATATCGGCGGGCGATGGTCACGCTGCTGCAGGCGACCGCAGAGCTGCTTGAAGCTCGGGGGATACAGCTGAGGTTCGACTGACGAATCGGCCCTGGCCGACTGTTCAGCAAGATCGCAAAGTCAATGCGCCCGCCCGATGGGGCGCGTACAATGGGATCCAGCGGGGCGTGGCGCAGTCTGGTAGCGCGCCTGCTTTGGGAGCAGGAAGTCGGGGGTTCGAATCCCTCCGCCCCGACCAGCCCGGCCGAGGTCGATCAGGGGAAGGTCATCCGGCCCGAACGGGCTTCGGATCCAGGTTCCGACCGATCTCGGCGTCGCTGACGGTGGAAGTCCCGATGCCCAAGCTGGGCACGCGGAAGCCAGCCAGCCAAGCTATCGCGTTGACAACCACCTTGCGGAACTCGTCGTTCTGCCAGTTCCGGTGGAAGTGGCCCCCGGTGAAACCGAACCCGCGGCCGCCGTCCGGCCTCTCAAGCGTCCACAGCATGGCTTCGTCTCGACCCTTCGCGGCTTGGATGTGGGCATAGGGCCCCTTGGGGTAGACATAGGGGCCATCCCGCACTTCGTCACTGGGCTTGGCGACCAGAATCGGAGTGAACCTAGCACCGTCAATCTCGCGGGGCCCGGTGGCGTCGAAGCCTTCCCGGAATCGCATGTTGAAGTACCACTCGTCCTCGACGGCGAACGGGCGCACACCGTTGGCCACCGGGTGGTCGGGAAACTCCTCGAAGGTTGGCGTCCAGATCGGATTGCACGACCACTCGTGCTCATAGTGGCCGCCGAGCCATTGGCGGAACTCCTCGCCCGCGTCCTCGGGCACCACCTCGACTCCGTAGTGCATGCAGCCCAGGCCCATGCCACCGGCGACGAGCCGCCCGACCAATTCCAGACGGCCCTTGTCCTTGAGAGGATGCTTGCGAGCTCCGTCGGAGTAGATCACGAGAGCGTCCGCAGTGTCCAAGGTCGCCTCATCGGCTACCCAGCCGTTGTCGTGACGCTCGACGACCAGACCCGGAAGCTGGGCTAAGCGCCGCTCCAGAATCAGCGTTCCGGCGCGGAACTCGTGCATTCCCGGCGGGTGGCTGGGACTGCCTGCAATCAGCACGAGCTTCAGCGGCCCATCCTGACCGGCGGCGCGGCGCGGACGGGCCAGTGGGACAGCGGCACCAGCCGCCAAGACTCGCAGAAACTCCGATCTGGTCATCACTAGCATCTTAGCCGTCAGAAACGGGCGCAACGAGCCTGATAGGATTGCCGAAGTGTCCGACAGTCGTGAGGATCGCATCCTGTCGCTGCTCGCGAGCGCCACCGAAATCGTGTGTGCGCTCGGATTGCGCGAGCGGCTGGTCGGCAGGTCTCACGAGTGCGACTACCCGCCAAGCGTCCTGCAGTTGCCGCAGGCCACGCGTCCCAGGTTCGATGTTGGCGCCTCGAGCGGATCGATCGACCGGCAGGTCAAACGGCTGGCATCCGAGGCTCGCGAAATCCAGGCCTTGGGCGTCTACGAGGTCCTTCCGGGGCTGCTGCGCCGGCTGCGCCCGACGCACATCGTGACCCAGGTCCAGTGCGATGTGTGCGCGGTCAGCTACAAGGATGTCCAAGCCGCCGTACGCCGCGAATCGGCGGGGAATCCGGAAATCGTGAGCCTGCAGCCAGACTCGCTGGACGCAATCTGGGAGGACTTCCGACGCGTCGGGCGGGCTCTGGGCGTACCGGGCGAGGGAGACAGACTGGTGGAGCGGGTCCGGGGCCGGATTGAGGCCATTCGGCGCGTAGCGTGCGGAGCCGCTCGCCGGCCTAGCGTAGCCGCCATCGAGTGGGCGGACCCGCTGATGGCCGCCGGGAACTGGACGCCGGAACTTATCGAGATGGCGGGGGGCCGGCCGCTCTTCAGCGCGCCTGGCCAGCACTCGCCGTGGCTGGATTTCGGGGACCTGGTGCAATCGGACCCGGACACGATCATCGTGATGCCCTGCGGGTACGGACTGTCGCGCACTCTGGCGGACGTCAACCTTCTCGAACGCACGCACGGATGGCAGCGCCTTAGGGCGGTGAAGGACGGTGCGGTCTACGCCGTGGACGGCAACCAGTACTTCAACCGGCCCGGTCCGCGACTGGCGGAGTCCGCGGAGATCCTTGCAGAGATCCTGCACCCGGGACACTTCGACTTCGGCCATCAGGGAACGGGCTGGGAACGAGTGTCACGACCTGCCAAGGAAACCCTCGCCCGTCCAATCTCTCGTTCGGCAGCTGTCGGCCGCACCTCGCTGCCGAAGGGCTGACGGTTGGGTAGCCGGCACGCCCGGAATCGCGGATCAGAGGGGCCTACAGGCTGACGCCGACTCCCCGCGACCGGAGAGTGACATGCACAACCACCTGTTGCCCGTCGCGTAGAATCGCCATGGCCACACTGTCGCCTGCGAGCTTGAGCGAGAGCGCTTCCTGCATCTTGCCCCGGTCCGTGATCGCCACGCCGTCAATCTCGACGATGAAGTCTCCGCCCCAAGGAACTCGGTAGTTACCGACGATGACATCCCGCCGGGCTCCCCTGAGGCCAGCCTCGTCCGCGGCTGAAGCCGGTTCGACCTCCGTAATGAGATAGCCAGTCGACGGAAGGCGCAATGCCCTCACCCAGCGGCGGGAAACGAAGAAGCCCTCTATCCCGAGCTCCTCGGGGGGCTCGCCTCCTTCCTTCACGAACCGCAGGAGGGCCTTGGCTCGGTTGACAGGCATCGCGAATCCGATCCCAATGTTGCCGCTCGGGCCATAGATCGCAGTGTTCACCCCAATGACGTTTCCGCTTGAGTCCAGTAGCGGCCCGCCGCTGTTGCCGGGGTTGATCGCCGCGTCCGTCTGGATCAGGTCCTTCAGGATTCCGCTGCGGTCCTGGATCGAGCGGCCCGTAGAGCTGACGACCCCAGTGGTCAGCGTCCCCTCAAGCCCGAAAGGATTGCCAATGGCGAGCACCTTCTGGCCGACTCGGACGGCATCGGAGTCTCCAAGCCTGAGATACGGCAGCGGGCCGTCGGGCTGGATTTGGATCAGCGCCAAGTCGTTGGCAGGGTCGGTGGCAAGCACCCGGGCCTTGTAGCGCCTCGCATCGGCATCCGCAGAGAGCGGGCTGACCTCTAACTCGGCACTGCCCCGAATCACGTGGTGGTTGGTCAATATACGCCCGTCCGCGTCAATGAGGAAACCTGATCCGGTGGACTCGCTCGGATAGAGTTCCAAGAACCAATTGCGCTGGAGCACGGTGCTGGTGATGTGCACAGTGGCGGGGCTGGCCTCTTCGTAGATGTCGATGTTCTCCAGCTCGTCCGCCGCGAGCGTGGACTCAGCCTCTGTCCAGAAGGGCTCATCGAAGACAGCCGGCGCGACCCGGCCGAGTTCGGCGGGCCAAGTCAACCAGCACAGGAAAACTGCTGCCAGCAGCGCCACCCCGGCCAACGCTCGGGGCGTCGGCCCCCCAGACCTCCCCACTTCAGCCCCCGGCCCTCCGGGAAGCGGCTGCTTGTAGCTGGCCGCAGAGTCGTCGAACCTGTGCCAACGTCTCATCCTTGCTCCCTCCAGACTCGATCACATGATGGGCGAAGCGGCGCTTTTCCTCTAGAGGCATCTGCCGACCTAGGCGAGCCTCAGCATCCGCCCGTGTGCCACTGCCCCGCTCCACGAATCGCCGTACCTGCAGCTCGCGGGGACAGGCGACCAAGACGATGCGGTCATAGCGACGGTAGCTGCCCGTCTCAATCATGATGGCAGCCTCCACGACGGCAACCGCTGAGGGGGTCCTTCGCTCGACGGCATCGAAGAAAGCGTCGATCCTGCGAAAGACTCGTGGATGAATGATCCCGTTGAGCCGCTCCAGTTTCGCGGGATCCCCAAAGGCCAACCGTGCGAGGGCAGAGCGGTCAACCGTGCCGTCTCCGCCGACGATCCCCGATCCGAAGGCAGCAATGGTCTCTTCGCGGGCTCCGGCGTCGTCGGCTAAGAGATCCCGACCAACGCGGTCCGCATGCAACAAGGGGCAGCCAAGCCGCTCGAACTCCGCCGCCGCGAAGCTCTTCCCGCTCGCCAAGCCGCCGGTCAGACCGACCCTTAGCATTGTCGCTCTAAACCCGGCGCGACGATGGCTGGCCGGGGAGGACTCGAACCTCCACAGCGGGCTCCAAAGGCCCGTGTCCTACCATTAGACGACCGGCCATCCTATCGCTCGTTAGGATACCACCGCAACAGCGGCACCCGATCCGAACGGCCAAGAAGAGGCGCGGATTATTCCTGCCCGTCGTACCCTGCCGGCAACTGGCTGAGGAGCACCTCTTCGCCGACTGAGAGGCCTGACGCGACCAGTGCCTCGGTGTCGCTCGTGTCCGAGACCGTCACGAAGCGGCGCTGGTACCCTTCGGCGGCGCGGACGAAGACGTGGGCGCGGCTCTGGGCCTCATCCGACCGCAGCGCCTCTCGCGGGACGATGACGCCCCTCGGCCTGTGCGAAGCTAGCACGTCCACGCTGGCGGACAAGTCCGGCAGGATTCTCTCGTCCTTGTCCTCGATCAATACACGGAGCGGAACGTGCTTGATGAAGGCTCCAGGGCTTCCCCTTGAGAACGGCGATCCGGCAGGCGCGGAACTGGCCACGGCGCCAAGGTCCAGCACACGGCCGCGAAAACGCTCCCCAGGATACGCGTCAAGCTCAACGAAGGCCTCGTCCCCGATGCGAACCGACTGGGAATCGGCTTGGTTGACCGCCGCGTTCACGATCATCTGGGACACGTCCACGATCCTCATGAATAGCGCTCCTGGGTAAATCCGATCACCCGCCTTGGCTTGTGCGAACTGCCGGTTGAGATACATCGTCTCGCGAACAACCATTCCTCCGATCGGAGCCTTCACGTTGAGCCGTGCCAAGTCCCGCACGTGGCGATCCACATGCAGGACCTCCTTTCGCACCGTCAGGCTCTCGGCGCGCAGGCCCGCGGCGTGCACACGCTCCTTGAGCCTGCCCTCATCTTCGAGCTGCTGCCAAGTCGCGTTGGCCTCCGCGGCAACATTCTTCAAGACTTCCGCCTCGATCACCGAGCGAACCTCTGCTGTCCGGACGTCGAGCTCGGCCTTCTCATACTCGGCCTTGGCCGTGACCCTAGCTTGGCGCTCGGTCTCCTTAAGGATCGCCGTGTCGGCCTCCTTCTTCCGGTAGTTCGATCTGGCGGTAACTACCACGGACTCGCGGTCCTCGATGTGATCCACCAGCCATCTCAGCTCGAACTCAGCGATGGGATCGCCCTTATTGACGATCGCCCCGGAATCAGCCAGCATAGTCAGCGTCAGGTCCGCCCTTCCGGAATCCCTTGGGCCCCTCATTCGCGGCACGCGGACGGACGCGTAGTCCATCGTCTCAATCGTTCCCCCCACACGCAGAACCTTCACCAGTTGCCCGGTCGTGGCTGCAGCCCAGCGGTCGATCGCCGATACCCCCGCGACCGGCGGGCCCTGCGTTCCGGAGGGGAGCAGCGAAGTTAGGACGACCACGGCCGACGCCAAAACGCACAGACCCAACGTAAGACCGAAACTCGGGCCACTCGGCTTGTCGGGTCGCTTGGGCGCCGGGGACGGCGCGTCGGTTGGATCGGAAATGGAAGGAAGTGGAACGGGGCTAGGAACTGGCATCAAGAGCTACAAGGCGAACCTCAGTCTATTTAGCCCACCCTTGTACGTAATTCTAACCTCAGGGGTCCCGTCTGACAACCGGAACCAACGGAACGAGTAGGGCGATTCCGGTCGGAGAGTGGGGCCAGCAGACAGTCGCGAGCGGTTCCCGCCCGTGGGCTGAGTGCGGCGGCACTGGCGCAGTCCGGTGGGTTGAATCGCCGGGCGGAAGCCCCGGGATTCCCCCAATCCGGCAGTGCATGCAGTGCAAGCTGCGAAGGCCTCGCAAGGCGGCGGCTCCGGCTCCCTACGCGAGGTCGGCTGGTACAATCCAACCGTGAGGATGGTGCCTCTGGCGGCTCTTCTTGCCGTGCTAGCGGCCACACTTGCCGTGCCGGTGCGCGGGGCCCGGCGAGTGGACTATAACGATGATGTCCGCCCGATCCTCTCGGACCGCTGCTACACCTGCCACGGTCCCGACGAGGCCCAGCGCCAAGCCGACCTCCGGCTCGACCGCCAAGAATCGGCGTTCGGGAGCTCAAGCTCGGGGGTCCCGATCATCACAGCCGGCGACCCGGACGGCAGCGCCCTGCTGCAGCGAGTCCGGAGCACGGATTTGGGGCGGAGGATGCCCCCGGCCTACCTCGGGCACGACCCACTCTCCGAACAGGAAGTGGCGACCCTGGCGCGCTGGGTGGAGGAAGGCGCCGATTGGGAGGGCCATTGGTCGTTCGCGGTCCCGGTTCGGCCCACCATCCCGGAATTGGCCCCGGATGCGGCCGCGCACAGCACGATTGACGCACTAGTGAAGCGCCGATTGAGCGCCGAGGGGCTCGCCCAATCCCCACGAGCAGACAGGCGGACGCTGGCGCGCCGCGCGGCCATCGACCTGACGGGGCTCCCGCCCGAACCGGACGCTGTGGAGGCCTTCGTCTCCGACAGCTCGCGGGATGCCTACGAGGCACTTCTGGACCGACTGCTGGACTCGCCTCGCTTTGGCGAACATTGGGCAGCGATGTGGCTGGACGCCGCCCGCTATGCCGACACAAACGGCTACCAGACGGACGGGACGCGCTCGATGTGGCGCTGGCGCGACTGGGTGATCGACGCCTTCAACCGCAACCTGCCATTCGACCGTTTCACGATCGAGCAGATCGCGGGCGACATGCTGCCGGATGCGACGCTCGACCAAGTCATCGCGTCGGGCTTCAACCGCAACCACCGCACGACGGCCGAGGGCGGTTCGGTGAACGAGGAATTCCGCGTCGAGTACGTGGCGGACCGCGCCGAGACAACCGCGACGGTGTGGCTGGGAATGACCTTGGCGTGCGCGCGCTGCCACGACCACAAATTCGACCCGCTCTCGCAGCGGGAGTACTACCAGTTCTTCTCCTACTTCAACAACGTGCAGGAGAGGGGCATGGTGTGGAACTTCGGAAACGAGGATCCGCTCGTGCTGGCCCCCACCCCGCAACAGCAGGTCCGTTTGCAAGCCATGGAGAGCGATCTGGATGCGGCCAGTCGCGCGTGGGATGCAATGGCCGAACAGGTCCGGGCAGGGCAGGCCCGCTGGGAGGCCGGCCTAGGGCCGGAAGCAGGAGTCGGCTGGGCGCCTTCCCGTGGCTTGCTGGTCCATGCGCCACTCGACGGACTGCTGGAAGTCTCGACCTACACCGGAGGCTCCATTAACGGTTCCAAGAAGCCTGAGCGTGTGTCCACCGAACTGACCCAAGGCCGAATGGGGAGTGCCGCAAAGTTCGACGGCACGCGTTACGCGGACTTGGGGGAGGTCGGCAACTTCAACTACATGGACCCATTGACTGTCTCGGCCTGGATCCGGCCCGACGGCACGTCGGACGGGGCGATTGTTGCGGCGATGGGGGAGAATCCCATCGGCAATGGCTGGGGCTTGTTCGTCCGCGGCGGAAAGCTCTGGTGGCACATGTCCCAGCGCTGGAGCGACCTCAGCGTGCGCATCGCGAGCGAGCGCACGATCGAACCCGGAGAGTGGCAACATGTGGCGCTGACGTACGACGGCCGGCGCAAGGCCAAGGGCCTGCGCATGTACATCAACGGCAACGAAGAGCGGTTCGAGGTCCTGTTCGACAACAACGACTGGCCCTCGCGCAGCAACCAGACCCTCAAGGTCGGCGGGGGGGGCGGATTAGACAACCGATTCCGGGGCCTGATCGATGAGGTGCGGATCTATGGGCGGGTGCTGAGCCGCGAGGAGTGCGTCTCCTTGTCCTCACCCGACGGGCTGGGCCAACTGGCAACGATCCCGGCTGCCCGCCGCTCTCCTGCGCAAGTCGCCAAGCTGCGGGAAGCCTTCTTGGCCGAAGGGGCTACGGGAACGACCAGAAGGGCGCTCTTGGAGTTGCGTGAAGCGGACCGTCGGCACCGGGAGTTCGTGGAGAGCCTTCCCACGGTCATGGTGATGAAGGAAGGACCGCACAGGCAGGCGTACGTGCTGGAGCGCGGGCGGTACGACTCTCATGGCGAGCAAGTAGACCCGGGGGTCCCAGCAGCCATCCGCCGTCCCGGGCTGCCGCCAATCTCCAGCCGTCTCGAACTGGCCCAGTGGATCGCCAGCCGGGATAACCCCCTCACGGCCAGAGTGGCAGTGAACCGCTTCTGGCAGGCCCTGTTCGGCGTTGGGCTTGTCAAGACCGTGGACGACTTCGGCTCGCAAGGGGAGGCTCCGTCTAACCAAGAGCTGCTTGACTGGCTGGCAGTCCAGTTCACAGAGAACGGGTGGGATGTCAAGGGCCTCCTCAAGACGATCATGCTCAGCGAGACCTACCAGCAGGATTCCCGCGTCAGCCCAGAACTGCTCGAGAAGGACCCTGAGAACCGCCTGCTGGCGCGGGGCCCCCGCTTTCGCCTGACCGCAGCGGCAATCCGCGATCAGGCCTTGTCGGTGACCGGTCTGCTCCAAGAGAAGATCGGTGGCCCATCGGTGAAGCCTTACCAGCCGCCAGGCCTTTGGGAAGAGGTCTCCGGCGAGGCCTACGCGGCGGGCGACGGTCCCGAGCTCTATCGCCGCAGCCTGTACACATACTGGAAGCGCACGGTGGCACCGCCGTCAATGATGAACTTTGACGCGTCGGACCGGGAGGTCTGCACCGTCCACGTCAAGCGCACTAACACACCGCTGCAGGCCCTGAACCTCATGAACGACACGACATTCGTGGAGGCGGCCCGCCACCTCGCCACCGCAGTCGCGCGGACCCACCCGAATGATCCAGCGAAGGGCATTTCCGAGGTGTACCGAAGAGTACTCGGGCGCCCAGCTCGGCCTTACGAAGTGCGCACAGTTGAGCGGCTCTACCGAAGCTACAAAGAGGCTTACAGCCAAGACCGGGATGCCGCCGAGGCGCTGCTCAGCACGGGCGACTCACGGCAGGACTGGACCGCGGAGCCGGCCGCGCTTGCGGCCTACACCGGAGTCGCCAGTGTTGTGCTGAACCTGGACGAGACAGTTACCAAGCAATGAAGCAAACCCGTACCCTGGCCCACCTCCAGACGCGCCGGCACTTCTTCGGTCGGTCGGCGAAGGGAGTTGGTTCGATTGCGCTGGCTCACCTCCTGCGCCAGGACCTGCCTGGTACGCAGGCGGAGAAGGCGGGCAGCGCGGGGCTTTCTGGCCTACCGCACTTCGCGCCGAAGGCAAAGAGGGTGATCTGGCTGTTCCAGTCTGGAGGACCGTCGCAGCTGGAAACCTTCGACCCCAAGCCGGGGCTGGCGAAGCTTCGCGGGCAGGACCTGCCGGAGTCTGTGCGCAAGGGACAGCGCCTGACCACCATGACCGCCCATCAGACCAGCTTTCCCTTGGTCGAGTCAGTCTTCGAGTTCGCGCAGCACGGCGACAGCGGGGCATGGATCAGCGAATTGCTTCCGCAGACCGCCGCGATCGCGGACGACCTCTGCATAGTGCGCTCGATGCACACAGACGCGATCAACCATGACCCCGCGGTGACCTTCCTCCAGACCGGAGCTCAGATAGCCGGGCGCCCCAGCTTCGGGGCTTGGCTGAGCTACGGCCTCGGGAGCGAGTCCAGCGACCTTCCGGCCTTTGTCGTGATGATCACGCAAGGCACGGGCGGGCAGCCGCTCTACGACCGTCTCTGGGGCTCGGGCTTCCTGCCCACCCAGTACCAAGGGGTCAAGTTCCGGTCGGTCGGGGATCCGGTCTTGTACCTTTCGGACCCTGCCGGCGTTACGCGCGAGCGACGCCGCGAGTTCCTGGACGTTCTCGGGGATCTGAACCGCAAGCACTTCGAGGACTATGGCGACCCGGAGATCGCCACCCGCATCGCACAGTACGAAATGGCGTTCCGCATGCAGCGCTCAGTGCCCGAGCTGACGGACCTCTCAGGAGAGCCGCAGTCCGTCTTGGACCTGTACGGGGAAGACTCCCGCAAGCCCGGGACATACGCCTACAACTGCCTGCTGGCGCGCAGGCTGGCGGAGCGCGGTGTGCGCTTCATCCAGCTCTACCACCGCGGGTGGGACCAGCACGGCCAATTGGCGCGCGACATTCAGCGTCAGGCTCGGGCGACGGACCAAGCGTCGGCTGCGCTTGTCACAGATCTCAAGCAGCGCGGCCTGCTGGACGACACGTTGGTCGTTTGGGGCGGCGAGTTTGGCCGCACCGTCTACTGCCAAGGGACGCTGACCGAGACCGAGTACGGCCGTGACCATCATCCGCGGTGTTTCTCAATCTGGCTGGCCGGCGGCGGGATCCGTCCGGGTCAGACATTCGGAGCAACGGACGAGTTCAGCTACAACATCACGGAATCGCCCGTCGACATCCACGACCTGCACGCGACAATGCTACACCTGCTGGGCGTCGACCACACCAAGCTGACATTCAAGTTCCAAGGCCGGAGGTTCCGGCTAACGGACGTCCACGGCAACGTGTTCGACCAACTGCTGGCCTGACGGAGCACGGTCGCAGGCCGATAGCATCTGCTAGGGCAGAGACCACTCGGGGCATCGGCGCAGGCCTCCGTGCGTCGGCACTCGAACTGAGGTGTCGAGCGTCCGCTATTGGTCCTCCCCCAACGGTCCCAAAGAGATGTCGCTCATATCTCGGGACACCTGGTCGAGGCAACCGTACGCCGTATAGTCGAATTGCAGTGGCGTGACTGAGACTTGGCCCTGGTGCACGGCGGCATAGTCGCTTCCGTCCCGGGCCGCTTCGGCCGGAACCTCCTCGTGGATCCAGAAGTACGGCCGTCCGTGCGGATCCTCGCGCTCGATGACCACGTTTCGCGAGATCTTCTCGCACTGACGCGTCACGCAGAGCCCGGAAGGCTCCCCCAACGGCACATTGACGTTAAGGGCTACTCCTCGCGGCAGACCGCACTCCAATACCTTGGAAGAGATTTGGGCCGCGACCCGCCCGGCGGGGCCGAAGTCGACCCTGACGCGTTGGTTCACCGAAACGGCAATTGACGGGATCCCGAACTTGGCGCCCTCCGCCGCGGCTCCCACCGTTCCGGAGTAGTACACGTTCTCGCCTAGGTTCGGACCATTGTTGATTCCCGTCACGACGAGACTCGGGCGCTCTTTGAGGAGGTGGATTAGTGCCAGCATCACGCTGTCGGCCGGAGTGCCGTTCACCCCGTATCGGCAATCGCCTCTCTGCTCGCAGCGCAGGGGGCGTCGCAGGGTGATCCTCCGGCTCGTGGCACTCTGCTCCATCAGTGGAGCAACAGTGACAAGGCGTCCTAGGGGCGCCAAGGCCCGCTCCAGCGCTTGCAGCCCGGGAGCGTTGATGCCGTCGTCGTTGGAAAGAAGGATCAGCGGTCGCGTTAGAGCCACTTCAATTCAGCGTAGCCAGTCCGACATGGCGGCCGATCTGTCGCGCTTTGCGCCGTTGACCGGCCTCGCAGAATACCCTGCCGGACGCGTCGCAATGCCGGAGATCTTGACACAGCCTCCGGGGTGCTTCTGCGCGAAGCCACCGTTAGCGGTGCGGCGACTTGGCCCGGCAACTCGGTCCCGCCCTGCGGATTCTCCGCGAGCCCCTCTCTTTCTGGCGTGCCAACCATCCCGAAGCCCTCTCTCAACTGAGGAGTCCAGGTTTCAGGGAATGACGGATCGACGGACAGACGCGAGCGCTCGTCGAGGTGTGGCCCGACTGCAATCATGTCGCACCTGCCCGGTACGGTGATCTTGGAGACACCCTTGGCCGCGAGCATCAGCCGGACAGGTCAAGCGGGCGACGCAGCACGGCCTCTCGGGCAGCGCGCGATGGATCACCGTGCCGACCTTCTCCCCACCGTACCTGCGAGGGGCCCCTGAACGGGCATCGGCGCGCAGACCCTAGAAACCCAACTCCAATACCGCCGGCGCCACTTCACGTCTGTGCGCAGCGAACTGCCTACGCCCCAGCTTCGGTTGTGTTGGTCAACCACTCCGCGCTGGCGAGTATTCTGCAGCGCCCAGGACGGCGCCGCGCGTCCCTGCAATAGAGCCGGACCAACCCTGGATCTCTGGCCCCTGCTCGGTGGCAAGGAGGGGCAGCGAGTGCTTGCGACGACTTGGCATGCCAGACTCTCAGTCTTGAGGATGCACGCTTGACGCATCCAAGGGACACTGCTCCAGCTGTTGACTGAAATCGGAACCTGACCCCCTTTGGCCCAGCCGCCGTCGGTCTCGGGTGTGAGACTATTGGCGATCCGAGCGGATGGATCGGCCCATCTCGTACGACGTGCAGCGGGCTCGAGAGCACACGATGCCGTGTCTCAACGTGGCCACGGAACCTTCGATACCCGCTCGATCGGTTTTTCTGTCTCGGCGGGCCGCCATGCTTCGCGCGTCGCCATGTCGTAGCGGTCCCCTGGCGCGAGGAAGTAGAACTGCCCGTTGGGTGGGATCTGCCGCTGATTGTCGTAGATGGCCACGTAGCTTTGGCCAATGACTTCAAACCGGTCCCCTTGCACGACGATTGCGGTGTTCTCGTCGAGCCCGATCCCCAGAAGATCCGGGTGCGCCTCGACCACTTCGATGAGGTCGAATTGGCGATTCCGCCGCAGCAGATGCTGGTCGATCCCCACGCCCTTCAGGAACGCGAACCCTTGGACGTGATCTCCGATCATCAGGGTGTTGGTTCCGGTGTCCCCGCGAACCAAGAACGACCCCATGATTGAGGCGCCAGCGGAAGACCCGCTTATCACGCCCCCACGTCCCAGCAATGCGAGCAACTCCCGGTGGGTCCGGGTGTTCAGATAAGCGTCGGCCAAGCGCCACTGCCGGCCCCCGCCAAAGAACACACCTCGTGCCCGCTGTAGCGGAGCTACAAATCCCTCGGTGTCGGCTACCGCGGGGTCGTAGGTGTGCACGACGGTTACGTCCGTCGCACCGGCTTCCCTGAAAAGGCGCTGCCCGTGCCAGTATTCGTCGTATTGAAGCGCTCCGCCGGCCGTCGGGATCATCACTAGCGGGGCGTCGAGGCCACCTGCAAGCGAGATGATTCGCTCGACGATCTCCTTGTCGTCCATTCTCCCGCCGACGATCACGAGCGATCCCTGCGCAGGTCCGACCCGTGGGTGATCAGATGGAGGGGGGCCCTGAGCGGCACTCCGCACACAGGCGAGCAGAACAGAGGCCGCCACCGAGACGACCCTGAGCGCGATAGTCAATGCTCCCCTCCAAGCGGCACGGTGCAGAGTGTAGCGTTCATTCGACTTCCAGGTCAACGAGTCGTGGCTAGTTGTCTGCTTCGACAACCAATTCGGTCAGCCTTACGTGCTGTCCGGGACGATGCGAGCCCACAGAACCGGATCGTACGATTCCCACGTAGAGCGCGTTCCCGCATTCATCTACCCTCGCTGCTGAGCACCAGCGTCGCGACGTTTCGAACACGCGGCAACGGCACGCGCTGTCAGTTGACAACCGGTCGTGGCTCATGAAGCCCCTCGCCGAAGGATACACGGGTGCACAACTCAGATGTAGCCTGTCAGGCGCATCCAAGAGCCCTGAAGTGCGGCGCACGAATCGGCGGCGGCGCGAGCACCGCCGTGCTGGCACTTGGAACGGGGATCCGCGAGGGTGCCGATGTAGAGGCGAAAGTGTGCGGACCTGACGGCGAATCGACGCAGACTGCCGACTCGCTGCGGACGGGGTGATACTTGGCAGGCTTGGCACGGTGCCCCGGGCGGCATCGGTATGGAGCAGAGACCACCACTTCGCCCGTCGCGGTCGACAACAGCAGTGACCCTCAACGGTGCGTACCGGATGGCGTTACACCAGATGTTGATCAGGAGCTTTGCGGGCAAGCGGTCCGCCGCGGTATTCTCAGGCCACGCCGCCCGTGGACTGCCGTTGCAACTGCAGCCGCGGGCTCGAGCCAAGCTCTTGGTGATCGATGCAGCGGTTCGGCTTAGTGACGTACGTTCACCGCCGGGCAATCGCCCTGAGCTGCTGCGGGGCAACCGACGTGGGCAGCACAGCATTCGTATCAACGATCAATGGCGTATCTGTTTCGTGTGGCGAGATGGCGAGGCATGGAATGTCGAAATCACGGACTACCATTGAGGCGCAGCGAGAATGACCATCAAGCGTGAACACGTGGACCGGCGAACGGTCGACTTCACGGATGTAACTGCTGGTCACCAGCTGCCCCCGGTGCATCCGGGTGAGATTCTTCGCGAGGACTTCCTAGTACCGCTGGCGCTAAGCGTGTATCGGCTTGCGCGAGCGCTCAACGTTCCGCGCACGCGGCTGAACGACATCGTGCTCGGACGTCGGAGCGTGACTGTCGATACTGCGCTCCGGCTTGGCCGCTACTTTGGAACGACGCCGGAGTCTTGGCTCAACCTTCAGACACGACACGATCTGGATGTCGCCGACCGCACTTTGCGCTTGGAGATCGAGCGGCAGATAGAGCCATTCGTCAAGGGCACGAATCGCGTCGCCTTCGACCGCGCAGGAGCGGCGTAAGATGACCCCCGCGTCTTGCAGGATCTCGCCCCAGTAGAGCCCCAGTCGCCGTTAGCAGGGTGTAGAGGCGCCAGTACGGCGGGTTGATCGGTTGGAGTACAGCGTCTCTCCGTCTTGGGTCACCTGCATGGAGCCGGTTCGTCCATGATCAGGAGCGTCGGATGGATCAGTGTCGTGGACTGCTGCTTGAGTCGGCCGACGAAATGGGCCGCCTCCAGCGCGGCAATCAGCTCGCTCAGTGTCACGGAGCAGATCCTCCGTCCGCTCTCGGCCCTCGCCACCGCCAGGCTGATCGCCAAGCGCGTCTTGCCGACACCATGCCGCCCGAGGAACGCGAGGTGCTCCTTGCGATCCATGAACCAGATCTCGCGCAGCGAGTCGATCTGTTCCCGCCGTATCGAGGGCTGGGAGGTGAAGCCGAACACGGATCAACGTCTCACCCTGAGCAGGCTGCACACACACACTACCGTGGCCAGCCGATGGCAGCTCTTGGGCGCTATCTGGGCCACCAGCGGGCAACTGATCGTCTCGCCTGCCGTGAATCCGCCCCTGTCCATACCCGCCAGAATCCCATCCTGCGCTCGTGGCGTCTCTAGCTACGCCGAGTCGTCACGCGCAATAGACCACTTGGGCGAATTCTAGGATCGCCTTTCGCCGAATGTAGTTTCGGCTTTCTTCGATGGCCGCGTCGGTTACCAAGTCGACCCTTGTCCCAACAAGTCGCCTAGCTCTCGCTCCATTTCCCCGATCCCAAACAAACCCAGCGTGCGTTCACCCTTGGAGTCCGAAGCCATCGCTCAGCACGGAGCCGAACAGTGCGGGTTCCGCGACCTGCCAACGCTCGCAGAAGGCCTCGATGGCTCTCATGGATACTCTGATCCGGAAAGCCAGCCGCTGCCAATCCTTGACCATGTTGGTCCCCGGTCGCGCCGAAGCCCCTTTATGCCAACTCCTCGATGTTGGGGCTCTCGACAGCTCGTTCGACCACGATCTTGACCGCCGGACGTCCGTACTTGCACACTTCGCAGCGGAAAAAGACAACTCCGCGGTATGCTGCCATCCGGGTTGAATCGATCTCTGCCTAGGGGCTGTGCGCCAGCTTGGGCCAGCCCCCCTTGTCGCTGGCCATCGAGAAGAACACCTAGCTTGGAAACAGGCTGTGCCAGTCATGGTCAACACAAGTGGTCACGGGTTGGAGGCGCGGGTGGGAATCGAACCCACGAATAAAGGTTTTGCAGACCTCTGCCTTACCACTTGGCTACCGCGCCGGAGGCAACCACCCTGGGTCGGGACCCAGCCTGGAGCGGGAGACGGGACTCGAACCCGCGACATCGACCTTGGCAAGGTCGCACTCTACCAACTGAGTTACTCCCGCTCTGGTGCGAGTATAACGCACGGGTTGCTCGACTCTGTCGTTAGACAGACGCGAAGGGACGCCAACCACTTCGTCGGACGCGCTTCCGCCGGCCTTGTCGCTCGGGGCGGCAGTGGCCTCGCAGGCTAGAACGCTCCGGGGCCGTTTGAAGCCGACAATCGTGCGAGCCCCAAACGGTGCGGGATTCCGCGCCTCCTAGCTATAATTGGCCCTGCGTCGGACCCGAGTCCCGGGGTCCGCTCGCGCCAGCGATGGGCAGCCTTGATCTTCGCACGCGAGCGCGCCGGATGCGGCTGAGCCTGCACCGGCGAGCGCGGGAATTGCGGATGGTCGCCAAGGCCCTGGCCCACAAGGACCACCCTGTCTTGGCCCACGTGATCCCCACACGCCGCTGCAACATCGCATGCTCCTATTGCAACGAGTACGACCACGTCTCCTCACCCGTTCCGATCGGAGTCCTCAAGAGCCGGACCGACGACCTCAGGCGGCTCGGCGTGAGCATCATCACGCTCAGTGGCGGCGAACCCATGCTGCACCCCCAGCTGGACGATCTGATCGCCCACATCCGCTCGAGCGGAATCATCGCGGGGCTCATCACCAATGGCTACTTGCTGGGTCCGGATCGCATCCGCCGGCTGAACGACGCTGGACTGGAGTACCTGCAGATCAGCATCGACAACCTAGAGCCTGACGAGACATCGATGAAGAGCCTGCGGGTGCTGGACCGTAAGCTGGAGATGCTGGCCGAGCACGCCGACTTCGACGTGAACATCAACTCCGTCGTGGGCTCCGGAATCCCGAATCCGGGAGATGCCTACACGGTCGCCAAGCGGGCTTGGGATCTGGGCTTCACCAGCACGATCGGCGTGATTCACGATGGCGACGGCCAGCTGCAGCCCCTGAGCCCGACGGAGCGCCGCGTGTACGAACAAGTCAAGGCCTTCTCTAAACGCGGGTACAGCCGCCTGACGTTCTTTCAGGACAACCTGGTCAATGGCAAGGCCAACCGGTGGAGCTGCCGCGCCGGAGCGCGCTACCTGTATATCTGCGAAGACGGACTCGTCCATTACTGCTCTCAGCAGCGAGGCACGCCGGGAATCCCGCTCGCAAACTACAGGGTCGAGCACATTCGGCGCTCATACCACACGCCTAAGGGCTGCGCGCCGACGTGCACAGTGTCATGCGTCCACAAGGCATCCGCTGTCGACTTCTGGAGAGATCCGCACGCACCGGCTCGCCCCAGTCGCCAAGGGCTGGCAACTGTAGGAACCAAGTAGCGTCCAGTTCAGTCGCCGTCAAGCCACTGACAGGGCCCTCGCTCCGGACAGAGGAGGACCCTCATCCCCGGGGATGGGTTCTTGCGGGCCCAAGCAGAACCGTTCACCAGCAGCGCCGTGGACCATGCCTCGGCGTCTGTCGCCGTAGAGGCAATCACCGAGACCGCGACCAGACCCCGAGCAGGCCGGCCCGTACGCGGGTCCAAGACGTGGCCGTAACGGTCTTCTCCCCGTTCGA
Source organism: Bryobacterales bacterium (assembly GCA_965203925.1). Classification (GTDB taxonomy): domain Bacteria; phylum Acidobacteriota; class Terriglobia; order Bryobacterales; family UBA6623; genus VXMF01. Next base: position 3,795,159 of record OZ241924.1, on the reverse strand, counting down.
AGTACTTCTCGTAGGAGCCTGACGTGGACAACCCCTCGTCTCGGAGTGTGACGGACAGAGAGGATCGTGCGGAGGGCCCTGCTCCGCGAATGTCAAGCGACCAACCTCTCCCTTCCGCAGGTGGCGAGCCCATTGCGAAGATGCTGCTAGTGCCGGAGCTGACGAGAGCGCTATAGACGCCGTACTGGCGCAGGACCGAGATTGCGCGGTCGACCGCATAGCCCTTCCCAATGCCTCCGGGATCAAGCTGGAGGCCCGAGCGCTCAAAGCGCACCTCCCGATGCTCCCGGTCGACAAGCAGGTGCTGGTAGCCGACGTTTCGGCGAGCGCGCCACAGCGCCCAGGCGCTGGGCCAGTGCCCGTCCCCGCCGTGAAAGCCCCAAGCCTTCACCAATGCCCCGACGGTGATGTCAAAGGCCCCCTCGGTGGCCTCCGAATAGCGCTGGCAGGCCACGAGCAGGTCCGCCAATTCGCGAGAGACCCGAACAGGAGAATCGGCGGCGCTCTGGTTCACTTGGCTCAACTCGCTATCAGGCCGATAGTTGCTGAGGAGCCGATCGATCCGCCGGGCCTCGTCGAATGCCGCCGTGATCGCGCCAGCGGCGAGTTTCCTGCTCTCGGCGTAGCACGCGATCCGGAATTCGCTGCCCATGATCGACGCGCTGGACTCGAGGCGCTCCGGTATCGGCGAGGCGGAAGCCGTTCCGAGGGCCAGTGCCGCTGCCACGGACGCCAAGCCTAGCGGCGGGCGCTTCTTCTTCTTCGCCCGCTTTTCTATCCGCTTCAGTATGGTGTCGATGCGCTTTGCGTGCTGGTCCGACAGGTCGTACGACCAGCGCAGCTCTGGGACGTGGCGCATGCGCAGGTTCTTGGCGAGCATCTTGCGGATGTAGGACGTGGCCTGTCGAAGCGCGTACAGCGGAGCGTCGCCCTCGTCCTTGGCGGCAGCCGGATCCCAGAAGGCGACCAGCACTTTCGCATGGCGCTTGTCCGCGGAGAGCTCGACCTTGCTCACCCGTACTGCTGACGCTCGAGGATCCCGCACGCCATAGGTCACGATTCGGCTGATCTCTCTCATGAGAGTGCCCTCGGAGCGCTGGTGTATGTGAGAGGCCATCAACCGTGCCCATCATGGCACAGGGCCATCGTCGGCCGACACGTGCGGCGAGTATCCCGAAGTGTGCAATTCTGAGGGTTACGAGGAGGGGGCGATGTCTGAGGCCCAAGCCGACCATGACCTTGCGCTCGCGATCGAAGTGGGCGGAAACGGCGAGGCGCTTGGCGCCATAGCGGAGACCATCCGCCGTGCAGGGGCCCGCATCTCGTGGATCTCGATCCTCGACGCCCAAAAGGCCGCCGAGACCATCGCGGTCGAACTTGCGGGCGTGGGGGATGCTGAAGTGCTGATCGCCAGCCTGTCGGCCCTGCCGCCCGTCGGCGCAGTCACAACGAACAACACCCACCGCCATGTGTTCGGCAAGCGCATTGTGATCATCGGCGGCGGATCACAAGTCGGACAGGTCGCCCTAGGCGCCGTCTCGGAGGCTGACCGCCACAACCTTCGCGGCGAACGCATTTCGGTGGACACAATCCCGCTGGTCGGCGAACGGAAGATCGCAGAGGCGGTCCGCGCGACCGCGCGTCTGCCGCGCGTAGAGGCGGTCGTCCTCGCAGGCGCACTGATGGGCGGAAGGATCGAGAGGGCAGTGCGCGACGTGCAGTCCCAAGGCCTGCTGGTGGTCTCACTGAACATGGCCGGCTCAGTGCCGGATGCGGCGGATCTGGTAGTGACCGACCCGGTCCAGGCAGGAGTCATGGCCGTAATGGCGGTCGCGCACACCGCGGAATTCGAAGTAAAGCGGCTGGCTGGGCGCCGTTTCTAGCCGCCGCCGTGCAGCCACCGGGGACCAAGATCCGGGCGCTTCGCCGGTCGGCATAAGCGCATCCATCCAAGCTCGGCTGCAAGTGCTGCAAGTGTGTCGCCGTGGCAGCGGGCGGCCATCGGCCAAACCGAGCCCAGCGCAGGACGCTGATAGACTTGGGCTGTGGCTAGCGAGAACCGCCGCATCGTCCTTGCCTCTCGCCCCGTGGGCGTGCCGAAGCCCTCCGACTTCCGGCTCGAGTGCGCCCCAATTCCGGCGCCGTCCGACGGCGAGTGCCTGGTGCGATCCCACTACCTGTCGGTCGACCCCTACATGCGCGGGCGAATCAGCGGACGCAAGTCGTACGCCGACCCGGTAGGAATCGGCGAGGTGATCGTGGGCGCAGCCGTCGGTGAGGTTCTCGAGTCCCGCAGCGACCGCGTCGCGGCCGGCCAATTCGTGACCGGCGCGCTGGGGTGGCAGGAACACTCCTGCGTACCGGCAAATGCGCTGCGGGTGGTAGATCCCGACGCTGCCCCGCTGTCCGCCTATCTGGGCGTGTTGGGAATGCCGGGCCTGACAGCGTACTACGGGCTGCTGCGGGTGGCGGGCGTCAAAGCTGGCGAGACGGTGTGCGTATCGGGCGCGGCCGGGGCGGTCGGATCTGCAGTCGGCCAGATCGCGCGCCTGCATGGCTGCCGGGCAGTCGGGATCGCCGGCGGGCCGCGCAAGTGCGACTGGGTCTCGGGCGAGCTGGGGTTTGAGGCTGCTGTGGACTACAAGGCGGACGGTTTTGGTGCGGCCCTGCGCGCGGCCGTGCCCGACGGGATCGACGTGTACTTCGACAATGTGGGCGGCCCGGTGACCGATGCAGTCTTCCACCGCCTCAACGTCCGCTCTCGGGTAGCCATCTGCGGCCAGATCTCGCAGTACAATGCCGTTGACGCACCAATGGGGCCACGGCTGTTGTGGCACTTCATCGTCAAGCGTATCCGGGCCGAGGGATTCTTGGTCTTCGACTTCCGGGAGCATGACCGCACCGCTCTCGCTCAGATGGCGGAGTGGGTGGTCTCGGGCAAGCTGCAATACCGGGAAACTGTGGCGCAAGGATTGGAGAACGCTCCTTCAGCGTTCATCGGTATGCTAGGCGGCGCTAACATTGGGAAACAGGTCGTCAGGCTGGTTGCCTGAGACGAACGCGCCCCACACCTACAAAGGAGACTGCGATGAAACCACTGCTGGCAGCGCTGCTGCCCATCCTCTTGCTAGTCCCGGCGGCAACTCCCGCCGAGCCCGGAGACGACTCCGAGCGGGTCTTCGAGATGCGCATCTACAAGGCGGCAGAGGGGAAGCTCCCCGACCTGCTCGCCCGGTTCCGGAACCACACGAACTACCTCTTTGTCAAGCACGGCATGAAGCTGATTGGGTACTGGACCCCCACCGAAGGTGAGGGTGCCGGAAACACTCTGGTCTACATCTTGGCGCACGACAGCCGCGAGAAGGCGAAGGAGTCTTGGGCGGCATTCGTCAACGACCCCGCGTGGAAGGCGGCCGCCGCCGAGTCCCGGAAGGACGGCCGGCTGGTGGCCGGAATCGAGAACCAGTGGCTCAAGGCGACAGACTTCTCGCCACTGCAGTGAGAATCGGAGGCCGGAAGTGACTCGCGATGCGGCTGATCCGGGGTCCGAGTTCCTGCGGGTTGCGCGGACCGAGCTCAGCCAGGCCAGCGGGCGGGTGGTCGACTGTTTGTCGAAGCTGACCCTCGATCAGATCTGGCGACGCGAGCACGCCATCGAGAATTCGGTGGGCAACCTGGTGCTGCACCTCGCCGGCAACGTTCGTCAGTGGATCCTGTCGGGAGTCGGCGGACAGCCTGATAGCAGGGACCGGGACTGGGAGTTCGCGAACCGGGAACGGATCCCCGCCACGGAACTGGGGGAGAGACTCTCCGCGACGGTGGCGGAGGCCGACCGCGTCTTGAGGGACCTTGATCCGGCCCAGCTCACCGAGGTTCGGCAGATCCAAGTGTTTCGGGACATCACCGTGCTGCATGCCATCACCCACGTGCTGACGCACTTCGCAGGCCACACGGGTCAAGTCATTTGGGCCACCAAGCACGTTACCGGCCAGGATCTCGGATACTACTCCTATCTGAAGAAGGGCGTTCCGGAGGGTCGGGATCCGACACCCTGACGCTCGCTGCCCGGGCCACGGGCCGCTTCCTGCGGCCCGACTGCCCTACTACAATGAATGGTTGCACCAGCCGGTGCCTACGAAATGCTCGACACACTCCTTGCGAAGGTCTTCGGCACCAAGCACGAGCGCGAAATCAAGCGGTTGCAGCCGGTCGTTGAGACGATCAACTCTCTTGGGCCCGAGATTGAGGCCCTGTCCGACGACGAGCTGAAGGCAAAGACCGACGAATTCCGCCAGAGGTTCAAGGACGGGGAGTCCTTGGACGACCTGCTCCGGGAAGCCTTCGCGGTATGCCGCGAGGCCGCGTGGCGGGTTACGGGGATGCGGCACTTCGACGTGCAGCTCATTGGCGGAGTCGTACTGCACCAGGGCAAGATCGCCGAAATGAAGACCGGCGAGGGTAAGACCCTCACCGCCACGCTGGCCGTGTACCTGAACGCCCTCTCAGGTAAGGGTGTGCACGTGGTCACGGTCAACGACTACCTGGCACAGCGCGACGCCGAATGGATGGGGCGCATCTACCGCTTTCTGGGCCTGAGCGTCGGAGTCATCGTGCACGGCCTCACGGACGAACAGCGCAAGCAGAGCTACGCCGCTGACATCACGTATGGCACGAACAACGAGTTCGGCTTCGACTACCTGCGCGACAACATGAAGTTCGACGCTGGCCAGCACGTCCAGCGAGGGCACGACTTCGCCATTGTCGACGAGGTGGACTCGATCCTAGTCGACGAGGCGCGGACCCCGCTGATCATCTCCGGCCCTTCGGAGATCTCCACGGACAAGTACTACGCCGCAAACGGCGTGATCCCCAAGCTCGTTAAGGGCGAGACAATCGAGGGTGACGAGCCGGGCCAGCGCACCTACACTGGCGATTACATCCTTGAGGAGAAGCACCGCTCCGCGTGGCTCACCGAACAGGGCGAGGCCAAGGTCGAGAGGGCCTTGGGCATCTCCAACATCAACGAACTGGCGAACTACGACACCAAGCATGCCATCGAGCAGGGGCTCAAGGCTCACGCAGTCTTCCACCGGGACAAGGACTACGTCGTGAAGGACGGCAAGGTGGTCATCGTCGACGAATTCACGGGGCGCCTGATGCCCGGGCGGCGCTGGTCCGACGGCCTCCACCAAGCGGTCGAGGCCAAGGAAGGAGTCAAGATCGAGCGCGAGAACCAGACCCTCGCAACGGTCACGTTCCAGAACTACTTCCGCATGTACTCGAAGCTGTCGGGCATGACCGGAACGGCAGACACGGAAGCCCCCGAGTTCAACAAGATCTACAAGTTGGAGGTAGTCGTCATCCCGACCAACCGGCCCATGGTCCGCGCGGAACACGAGGACATCGTGTATCGCACTTCCCGGGAGAAGTGGCGCAACGTCTCCGCGGACATCAAGGAGTGCCAGAAGGCCGGCCAGCCAGTGCTGGTAGGCACCATCTCCATCGAGAAGTCCGAACTCCTGTCGCGCATGCTCAAGCGCAGGGGCGTGCCGCACGAAGTGCTCAACGCGAAGCACCACGAGCGGGAGGCGCGCATCATTGCCCAAGCGGGCCGCAAGGGTTCCGTGACAGTCTCGACAAACATGGCCGGACGTGGAACCGACATCCTGCTCGGGGGCAATCCCGAGTTTCTCGCGCGCGATTCGCTGCGCCGGAAAGGCGTCAATCCGGACCACGAGGACAATGCGGCCATATGGCAGGCAACGCTGGAGAAGTTCAAGGCCCAGACCGATGCGGAGCACGACGAGGTCGTGAGCCTAGGAGGCCTCTACGTCCTCGGAACTGAGAGGCACGAGTCGCGCCGCATCGACAACCAGCTGCGCGGCCGTGCCGGGCGCCAAGGCGACCCGGGTGGGTCCCGCTTCTACCTGTCGCTTGAAGACGACCTCATGCGCATCTTCGGGGGCCACCGCATGCAGGCGCTAATGCTGAAGCTGGGCATGGAGGAGGACGTTCCGATTGAGTCCCGGCTCATCACCAAGCGCATTGAGGCCGCCCAGAAGGCCGTCGAGACGCAGCACTTCGAATCGCGCAAGCACGTGCTCGAGTACGACGACGTGATGAACAAGCAGCGCGAGGCGATCTACTCCATGCGCCGCGAGATGCTCGCGGGCAAGGACCAGCGAGAGCGGGTCTTGGAGCAGGTCGGCGAAAAGGTCGGGGCATTCGTCGAGGACCGCTGCCCAGAACGGGCCCACCGCGACACGTATGACATCGCTGGACTACAGGGCGATGTGCTGGCAACGTTCGGGATGGAGCTTAACGGCCTAGACTTGAGCGGGCTCGACAGGCAGGGGTTGGCCGATGCATTCACGGAAGAGGTCTGCAAGCAGTATGAGGCGAAGGCCGAGGAGATCGGCCCTGAGCGCATGCGTGCGGCCGAGCGCGTCGTTATGCTCCAGGTGTTGGACCAGCAGTGGAAGGATCACCTGCTGTCGATGGACCACCTCAAGGAGGGCATCGGGCTGAGAGGGTACGGCCAGAAGGATCCGCTGGTCGAGTACAAGAAGGAGTCGTTCCACATCTTCCAGCAGATGCTGGAGACGTTCCATGATGAAACGCTCAAACTGCTCTTCCACTTAACGATCGTCGACCCCAAGTCCGAGGGACAGCAGGGGGTCAGATCTGCGCGTGTTCCGGCCCGCACCCAGTCCCCAAGGAGAGCGCGTCCCGAGAGGCGCAGGCCAGCCCGCCCAGCCGAGACCTTCGACACGTTTGCACGAAGGGCACGCCGCCGGAACCGATCGCGGATGCGACACGCCCGTGCCGCCGGACAGAGCCAAGACAGCATGCGAGTCCGGCAGGTGGTGCGCGGCCGGAAAGTAGGGCGCAATTCGCCATGCCCGTGCGGCAGCGGCAAAAAGTTCAAGCGGTGCTGTGGACGTGTTAGGGCGACCCACTAGGGTGATGAGCCGCATCGCTGCCGGGCTGCTGTCGACGGTCCTTCCCCTGGGGGCAAGCCTGCTCCACGAAGCGCTGGGCCCATTCGAGCGGGAGGACCCGCAGGCGTTCGCGCTTGAGGATCCGGAACTGCTGCGGGAGTTTGGGCTCGAGGAGCACGAAGAAGCGCGTTACGCTGCGCCGGACGGGCGCTCCGTAATCGTTCGCGCTATGCAATTCTATGACGACACCGGCGCGGTGGCGGCCTACAACTGGCTGAAACCCCTTGGTGCCACAGCAGTGGAACGCGGCGAGCGGGCAGTCGAAGCGGGCGACTATACACTGATCCAGTTTGCCAACTACGTGGTGTCGCTGCGCGGCGACCCTCCCGACGAAGAGGACATTGAGATCGCGCTGGCCTACCTGCCCCGCCCAAAGCCGACGGCGGATCCGCCGGTACTGCAATACGTGCCCGGGGACCTGCTCGTACCGGGAACGGGGCGCCTCATCCTCGGGCCGGTTTCCTTGGCAAGGCTGGCACCGAACTTGGCGCCTTCAGTGGTCGGGTTCCACTTCGGGACGGAAGGCTACTACGGTCGGTTCCGGTCGCCCGACGGCGAAATCGAAATGGTCATTTGGAGCTACCCGTCGAACCCGATCGCTCGCGAACAGGTACAGGAATTCCACGGGGTCGACGGGGTGGTCGCAAAGCAGGACGGACCATTGATCGCGGTGGTCTTGAACCCGGAGTCGGCCGACGACGCGCAGCTGCTTCTGGCGAGGGTGCGTTATCGCGCCGAGGTCACCCAGCACGTGGAGGAGGCCAAGAGGTATGACAGCCTGCGCAACATCGTCCTCGACACGTTCATCCTGTGCGGGCTTCTGGCCAGCCTGATGATCCTCGGGGGCGTCCTTGTGGCAGGCACTCGGCGGCTGGCCGGCCGCGTCGCCCCGGACTCGATCGTGGCGCCACCCGAAGGGCCCGGAATGCAGCGCCTGGGAATCGACGGACTTGGCACCGGCTCCCGCAAGAATCTCAACTGAAGCGCTGGCACCCGCCTCAGCGTGTCGCTCCAATGCTGCGCTTGTCCGATCCGACGCGGGCCCGCCTCCGGGTGGCGGCCAAGATTCGCAGCCTCCGGTACGCCGCGGCCACCATGGCCCTCTGCGCCATCCGCCCATAGAGCCAGCCTGAGGTAATGGCCAGAGCCGCCACCAGATGGGTCAGGGTCCGGAGAATTCCGGGGTTGATGCGCAGCAGCGCCATTCCCGCCAGTAGCGCCAGCGAGCCATCTGTAAGCTTGCCGACCAAGTTGGGTAACAGTCTGACGCCGAAGCGACGGTAGACCGTCGTCCAGCCCGCGATGATCGCCACATCTCTGGCGACGACGAGTGCCACGATCCAGCCAGGGAGCTGGCCGGTCAGTCCCAGGGTCACGAATGCGGCCCCAAGATAGAGCTTGTCAGCGATGGGATCGATCATCTCGCCGAGGTAGTTGCGGACGGCCAGCTTCCGGCTGCCGCGGCGCGCCAGCGCACCATCAACCATGTCGCATGCCTGCATACAGGCCACAAGCCAGAATGCCGCGTAACGGTACGAATCGGAATCGGGCGACCGCCAGATCAGGTACACCAAGACCGGGGCACCGCACACCCGGAAGAGGCTGAGCCCGTTCGCGAGCGACACGAGCAGAGATGCAAACGACCTAGACACAGACCCAAGCTCATCTTACGACAATGGCGCAAGAAAGGGCAGCGGTCGAGCCGGTCAGCCGGTTTGGACTACTGCCCTCGCCGGGGGCGGTCACCCTTCACGGCGAGCGCGGCCGCTCTGGCGAGCTTGTCGCAGCGATTGTTGTCGGCGTGGCTGGCGTGGCCCTTGACCCAGCGCCACTGGACCTTGTGGCGGCTGGCCGCGTCGTCCAACGCTCTCCAGAGATCGCGGTTCTTTACGGGCGTCCGCGCCGCCGTAGTCCACCCGTTTCGCTTCCAGAGCCGAATCCAGCGGGTAATGCCGTTCTTTACGTACTCAGAGTCCGTTTCGACGGTGACGCGGCACGGCTCCCGAATGGCCTCCAGACCGTTGACAACCGCCGTAATCTCCATGCGGTTGTTCGTAGTCCATGAGGCAGATCCGACCAACTCCTTGCTCCTGCTCCCATAGCGCAGAAGGGCCGCCCAGCCTCCGGGTCCGGGATTCCCGATGCAAGAGCCGTCGGTGATCAGCCTCACCTGCTTCATGGAGCGCTCGCTGTAAGGTCCGATGAGACCCCGTAGGCTACGCTGGATGCCTTGCAGTTCAGCCGCAGGTCGTTCCTAGCCGCATCCCTAGCCCCCCGACTCCGGCTCGGAGGGACCACTGTGGGGCCCGAGGAACTCTCAGCACGTCGACGGGAACTTGCAGCATCCGTGGGCCGCGGCGTGATTGCGCTGCTGGGCCTCACCGAACAGGAGGGCGAGTCGGGGTTCACCGGATTCCGCCAAGAAAGCAACTTTTACTATCTCACGGGGCTCGACGAGCCCGACGTGGCCCTCGTGATCGCCCCGGCATCGCACGGGCACCCTTACATGGAGATTCTGTTTCTGCCAAGAGAGAGCGCCGCAACCAAGAAGTGGACGGGGCCCAGCCCTTCGGCGGCAGATGCATTGCGATTGGGATTCGCAAACGTGGAGGATCGAGCCCGGCTTCCGGGAATTTTACGGTCGCTCTGCAGCGAGAGGGGGCCACTCTCCGGCCTTGCTGGCCAGGCCGGCGGCCACCCGCCCCGGACACTTCCGCGCCTGCAAGAAGTGGCCGGGGGCGAACGGCCGCGGGATATCGAGCGCCACTTGGCCACACTGCGGAGCGTCAAGTCGGAAGGAGAGGTGGCGTTGATCAAGAAGGCGATTGCAATCACAAGTGAGGCCTTCCGGTCCGCTCTCGCGGTCGTCCGCCCTGGGGCGACGGAGCAGTCCATCGCCGCTGAGCTTGTGGCCGAGACGTTCCGCCGGGGTTGCCGGCGACTCGCATTCCCGCCGATCGTCGCTGCCGGCGCAAACGCGACGATTCTGCACTATCGCCGCAATGAAGCGACTCTGACGCCAAGCCAAGCCGTGCTCGTCGACGCCGGCGCCGAGTGCAGCCGCTACGCAGCCGACATCACCCGCACAGTGCCGGTGAACGGCAAGTTCGACCGTCGCCAGCGCCAGTTGTACAATCTGGTCCTAGCCGCGCAGGATGCCGCCATCAAGGCCGCAAGGCCTGGGGCGCGCGTTTCCGGGCCCGACCCCAAGAGCGTAGAGTCCGCAGCGAACCGGGTGTTGCGAAAAGGCGCCCCAGAAGGCGTCGATCCGTGGCTTCCGCACGCGATCGCGCACCACGTGGGACTGGACGTCCATGATCCGGACCCGCCCCGGGACAGGCTCAAGGCAGGCATGGTCTTGGCGATTGAACCCGGACTCTACGTGCCGGAACATGGGCTGGGGCTACGCATCGAGGACATCGTGGAAGTGCGCAAGGACGGCGCTCGGATCCTCAGCGGCGGGCTGCCCCGATCACCGGACGGGGTCGAAGCGCTGACGGGCGCTGGCTGAAGCTGGATCGACCGGGAAACAGCGCATCACCGACGTGGAGGCCACTTCGCCAAGGCCGCTTCGTCCGGCTCGACACCCCAACCGGGCGTGTCGGGGACGAAGAGGTGTCCGTCTTTGATCGGCGGCTCGGCGGTGAACAACTCCCGGTCCCAAGGAAGGCGGTCCACATCGACTTCCATGATCCTCAGGTTGGGAACTGCTGCGGCAAAGTGGGCATTGATCATCGTCGCAAGATGGCCGTAGAAGTTGTGGGGGGCCACGTTGACCTCATACGCCTCCGCACAGGCGGCGATCTTGAGGCTCTGCCAGACACCGTTCCAAATGGCGTCAATGATCGCAACGTCCACCGCTTCCGCCTCGAAGTACGGGAGAAAACTCCGCAGCCCCAGCAGCGTCTCGCATGAGCTCACCGGGCAACCGCTCTGGCTGCGGATGTGGCGCAGCGCGCGAGGGTTCGGAGTGTCGATTTCGACCCACAGCAGGCCAAAGTCCCTCAGTTGGCGTACCACCTTGACGAATCCTTCGGTGGCGCAGTTGAAGTTCAGGTCCAGCAGGATGTCCACGTCACGGCCGGCACCGTCGCGCAGGGCCTCAAGGTGGGCTTGCAAGTCGGACAGTGTCGGCTTGTCCATGTTGCGGCCCGGCTCGAACGGACCGCCGAAACCTGGCCGCCAGCCGATTGGCTTGCCGTTCTCGTAGCGGAATATGTTCGTCTTCAACGCCGTGAAGCCCCGCTCGCGAACTTCCGCGCCGATCTGTCGGACCCCGTCGATGTCCGTGATCGCCGGCTCGTAGAAGCGGGGCTGATTGATGCGCCAAGTGGCGCAGTGTGACCAATAGAGGCGGATACGATCCCGGATCTTGCCGCCCAAGAGGGCGTGGCACGGCACGCCGAGCTGCTTCGCCTTCAGATCAAGCAGGGCGTTCTCGATGGCTCCGAGGGCTTGGCCGGTCACGCCGCCGGCCGAAGGGCGCGTCGAACAGAACAGCTCGGAGTAGATGCGCTCGTGGGCGGTCGCTTCCCGGCCCGCCAGGCCTAGCGCCAGATGTTCAATCGCTGTGGTAACGCCCCGCGAGCCGAAGTCCTCGTCGTACTCGCTCCACCCGACCGTGCCCGTCGCGTCGGTGACCTTGACAAAGTGGTAATTTCGCCAGCCGGCGTCGCAGTGCAGCGTCTCGAGTCGCTCGATAGGCATGCGGCGATCTTAGCAGCCGCCCACCGCAGCGATGGCCTACTCCGGAACGCCCTTCTGGAAGATGGAATCGAGGATCCCAACAGCTTCGTCAGCATGCTTCCGGGTAATGATGAAGGGCGGCAGCATGCGCAGAACGTTGCCCGCCGTGCAATTGATCAGCAGACCCGCTTCCTGCGCCATCGGGACGAATCCGCCGCCAGGAACCGTGAGCTCAACTCCAACCATGAGTCCCCTGCCCCGCAGGCCGGACACAAACCCGTGCCGGCCCGCGAGCGCCGAGAGGCGACCCCTGAAGTAGGCCGACACCTCTTTCACCCGCGGTATCAGATCCGGCAGCATCCCCAAGAATTCGCGCGCTACCCTGCAGGCCAACGCCCCTCCTCCAAACGTGGAGCCGTGCATTCCGGGCCCGAGCGCCCTTGAGGCGGACTCGCTGCAGACCACCGCGCCGATCGGCAAGCCGGCACCCATTGGCTTGGCCACCGTGACCACGTCAGGCAGGTAGTCCTCACCCCAGTGGTGGTAGGCGAACCGCTCTCCGGTTCGGCCAAGCCCGCTCTGGATCTCGTCGCAGATCAGCAACGATTCGCTCTCGGTTGCCAGCGTCCGCGCAGCGCGGGCAAACTCCTCTGAGACTTCGATGATCCCGCCCTCTCCCAAGATCGGCTCGAAGATGATCCCAGCAGTCCGCTCACCAACGGCGGACTCCAGTGCCGCGACGTCGTTCGGGGGCACGAACCGTACGCCAGGAATCAGCGGTTCGAACGGCTCACGGTACTTCGGCTGCCCGGTGACAGCGATGGCACCCAACGTGCGGCCGCCAAAGGAGTTCTCCAGAGCCACGATCTCCGTCTTGGCTCGGTCGATCGCGCGCCCGTGTCCCTTAGCAATCTTCAGCGCAGCCTCCACGGCCTCTGCTCCGCTGTTGCAGAAGAACGCTCGCTGCAGGCCGCTCAGGGCCGCCAGCTGCTCGGCCACCTCGCCCTGCAGCGAGTGGTAATACAGATTGGAGCAGTGCATCAGCGTGCCCAGCTGGTCTCGGATGACCGCTATGACGGCGGGGTGGGAGTGCCCCAAGGCCATAACGCCGATGCCCGACATGAAATCGAGGTACCTGCGCCCATCAGCACCAACAAGGCGGACTCCCTCACCGCGGCTGACAACCAAGGGGTAGCGCCCATAGTTGCGGACGACGTAGGCGTGATCGCGGGCGACAATCTGGTCTGCGCTGGCGCTTGGCGGGGCGGCTGGCATATTTTCCCAGCCTAGCACCGGGCCTAGCCATTGATCCTCGGGCCTGCTCGAGTTCGGATGGTCGGCGACCGACCGAAACGCCTTGTCCGCCTCTTGCCCGGGCGGGGCAATCTTACTATTCGTCGCGCGCACGCATCCCAACCGTCCCGAGCGGCTCCCAGCGGCCACCGCGGGAGCCGCAAACCAGAGGCTCCGAGACTCAAGAGGCCTCGGATGAAGGGGAACGTTAGGCGTAGTTAGGAGCGGGTTAGCTCGCTGGCCGGATTATGTCCATCCGTCGCAGCCAGTCCTCCAAACGATCAGGCCAAGTCGTGACCGGCAGGTCTGTGCGGCGCAGGCCGTATCCGTGGCCGCCGCTCTCGTAGATGTGCAGTTCGGCCGGCACGCCCGCACGCTTCAGACGGATATACAACTCAGCGACCGCGATCGAGCGGTCGCGGTCATCGTGGGTGATCACCATGAAGAAGGGAGGGCAGTCCTTCGTTATGTGCGCGCCTTCCGGAATCCCGCCGGAATAGATCGGCACCGCAAAGTCTGGTCGGAATGATACCGAGTCGTGGGCGTCCACAGCGCCATACAGCCGTTCCTTGACCAGAGAGGTGTAGCGGACCGGCGTTCCGCCTGCAGAGAATCCCATAATGCCGATCCGGGACGGATCCACGCCAATCTCGGCAGCCCTTGCGCGCACTACGCTTACGGCACGCTGCCCATCTTGGGCCGCCGCCAGCCATGGACGTGACGGGTCGCGAGCAGGGACGCGGTACTTCAGTAAGATGCCGGTCACCCCGATGGCGTTCAGCCACTCGACCACTTCCGTTCCCTCAAGGTCCCATGCGAGAATCGTGTGCCCCCCGCCCGGCGCAACGATCACCGCGGCTCCAGTGTCCCCTTCCTCGGGAGGCTTGAAGACCGATAGAGTCGGTTGGGAGACGTTCGTGATACGGGTTACCCGCCGCCCGTCGACAAGCCTGTCATCCGGCCGTGTACGGTCGTGCTCAGAGCCCAGATCGCCGGCTTCATCCGGTGGTTTGTCCGGCCATAGCCGCCAGACGACGGGCTCGGCTGCAGCAGCGGAGATCGTGAAGGCGAGTGCGAGTGTCAGGGCGGCGCGGATGCTGGTCATGTCTCCTGCCATCCTAGCGCCCCGGTGCCCGGTCGTGGCTCCAAGGGCTATCCCTGCCCTTATACCGGCTGCATCGCATGGACGGCAAACGATCGGCCGAATTGAACCTCCGGGTAACCCACTGCTGGCGGGTCACGTTCTGCATCGGTGGAGGAGGACTTGCGGGCGGACCGCTCTGGAGAGTTTCTTGACTGACGGAATGGCACGGTGGCCGCTATTGAAGCCTGAGACGATGCATGGCAGCGGCTGAACGCGCGGTGTCCGGGCGGGCCGTTGGGGAGGCATGCCTCGGGCCAATAACAGCAGGACATGGCCGCGTGGAAACCGCCAGCGAGGTGGCTGAACGGCTTGGAGTGGACCGCAAGCCACTGTTCCGCGCCATCCAACGCCACTGCGTGGTCTCACCGGGAATGTCCATTTGGCTCAAGGCGATGGAGTGGGGCAGTGCAGAATCGTGGCTATAGCGTCACGCCTTGCACGATCTGCCGAAAGAGAGCGCAGCCAAGGCGTGGCTCCATTGGCAAATGGGGTAGCAGACGGCGTTCCAGTGACGGACGAGGTCAACTGTCTTACCAGACGCAACAAAGAGTCCTGGTTGTTATGCGGGCGCCGCACTCCAAGCACACTGCAAAGCTGAGTCAATCCACCCCATAATCGTCGTGCGATACGACGGAAAGCCCGCAGGAGAGCACGGCTGCTCCAACCGTGGCGGTGGGCGGCCACCACGCTGCACCGGCGGTCTGTCGTCTTGTCGATCAGAGCCAGGCCGTGTCGGACCGCCTTGTCTGTTCCTTACGTCGACGATCCTCAAGGCCGAGGACCTATCGAGGGAGACCACCGTGCATAGCGCCCCGCTACTGCATCTAGGATGCTATGGAACGGCGTGTCGCCACGCGCAGCCCTAATGATGGCCTCAAGCCTGTTCGGTTGGCTCATCGGCAGGAAGCCTCAAGAGGTCATCGAGCTGCGTCCTACAACACACAGCAGGACCGTCGGCGAGAACAGCCGGCTATGGGGCCTGTCCCGCCGACGCAGTGTCGGGCCGTGCTGGGGACAGCGGGGGTGCCCAGTCGCCCTGCAAGGCGTTGCGCCCGTCCTGCGATCCGAGAAGGAAGGCGACACTTGGTCGCTCCTGCCCCTATCCATTGGTACTGCCACCACCAGAGCTGGCCCGACAGCCGAAAGCGCGACGTCGCTTGTTATCCCATGTAAGGAACTGTGCACGCCGCTGACATGAGTCAGTTCCGCTCGCTTAGCCGGCAAGGCTGCTACATCCATTCGCACCTACACTTGACGTAGGCGCTCGGGGGGCACATTCTGAGTGGGTTGGAGGGCTTCGAGTTGTTCGGACGGTTCAGAATGGCCGGTAATGAGTTCACATTCTCCGGAATGCACCCTTGGCAGATGGTTCACGCCTCCAACGTCCACGATTTCGACAAACACTTCGGAGCACAAGAACCAGTACGACTTGACGACGAAGGTCCGAACAAGGCGAGGATGGCGGCCAAGTGAAGCCGAGAGTATACGTTGAGACGTCGGTGGTGAGCTACCTTACGGCTCGTCTGTCTCGTGACGTCGTAGTCTTGGGCAATCAGGTTGTGACGCGTGAGTGGTGGGCCAGTGTAGCTGATCGGTTCGAGCCTGTGGCATCCGAGCTGGTTCTCGAAGAAGCGAGCGAAGGAGATCCGCGCGCCGCAGCCGAGCGACTGGCTGTACTCGAATCTATGCACCTTCCTAGATGTGATCGACGAGTCCAGGGCGCTCGGCAGGGCCCTTCTGCGCGCGCGTGCGATGCCAAGCAAGGCGATTCAGGACGCTGCACATATCGCGGTGGCCGTGGTGCACGGCGTGGATTTCTTGGCAACATGGAACTTCCGCCATATCGCGAACCCAACGAGAGTGTTGCTGATCGAGCAGGTGTGTCGAGACGCCGGTTACGATCCGATCACAATCTGCACACCCAGGCAACTCATGGAGGCATGACCATTGAATAATCGGCTGAACGACCCCATCGTCGATGAAATCCATGCGATTCGCGCCAAGCTTGCGGCTCGCTCCGGAAACGACATCGACGCAATCATCACGCGCGCGCAGGCCATTCAGAGGACATCCGGTCGCTCCTACGTCCGCACTCCTGCGCGGCGTTCGGCGACAGCATCCTCGGCCAAGAACGGTGAGGAGGGATCCCATGCGTGAGCGGCGCGGTTCAGGCGACGGCAGGTGGTGCGCACGGCCGAGATAGAGAATACCGAAGTCAGTAGTCCGTGCGCAGGGACTGCACGTGGCACATCGTGTGCCGGGCCGGAGACCAGGAAGTGTTTGACGCAGACCCGATCGAACACCCCCTTGGAGGAACTCACCGGAGAGCAACGAGAGCTCCTCCTGCGACGCTTGGTTGCTCCGCAACTTGCCGCATCCGAGGCGGCACAACTGCCACGGCTGCATGTAAGCAGTCGAGGGGATCTGGCCGCGACGGGAAACGTCGTTGTTGCCCCGCACCTGCCGCAGCCTCGAAAACCGGATGTCCAGGAAAGCCATGCTAGTGTTCTGAGTCTCAAATATCATCTAATAACTGACGAGTTCTGCTACCATAGCAGGGCGGAGGCCCATGGCTCGTCCCGTCGAAGCACTCGGCATCTTGGATGAGGAACGTACCGAGTTGGAGCGTCGTGTCGGAGCGTCCACGACTTCCCGGCGGGACTGCCTACGGGCCCGGATTGTCCTGCTGCGCAGCCAAGGCCTGAGTCAGCGCAAGGTGGCCGAACAGGTGGGTGTCAGTGTCGCCTGCGTCAGCCGCTGGTCGCGGCGCTTCGATGTCGACGGCATCGCCGGCCTGCACGACCGGCCCGGCCGGGGTGGGCGGCCATCGATCCGGCCCGCAACCGTCGAGAACGTCGTGGCCCAGGCGGGGCAGAAGCCTCCGGGGAGGACCCGCTGGAGCACGCGCAGCATGGCGCGACATGCTGGCGTATCGCAGTCCACGGTCAGCCGCATCTGGCGTCGAAACGGCCTCAAGCCGCACCGCACGAGGACGTTCAGGCTGTCGAAGGACAAGCATTCCGAGCGCAAGTCCTGGGACGTGATCGGCCTATATCTGGATCCTCCCGAGAAAGCCGTCGTGCTCTGCTGCGACGACGAAGACCCAATGCCAAGCCTTGGAGGGGACCCAGCCGGGGCTTCCGCTGGGAATCGGGCACATCCGGACACAAACGCA
Organism: Bryobacterales bacterium; assembly: GCA_965203925.1. Lineage (GTDB taxonomy): Bacteria > Acidobacteriota > Terriglobia > Bryobacterales > UBA6623 > VXMF01. The sequence continues at coordinate 3,777,860 of OZ241924.1, read as the reverse complement.
CGACTGCTACCGGCACGGGACGAGCTGCCTGTTCGCGGCGATGAGTTACTTGGAGGGCAAGTTGATCTACCGCACGGAGCAGAGACACACCCACGTGGAATGGCTCCGTTTCCTGAAGCAGATCCACCGCGAAGTGCGGAAGGAACTCGATGTGCACCTGATCGCCGACACCTGCAGCACTCACGAGCACGCCAAGGTGAAGGCTTGGCTGAAGCGGCACAAGCGATTCCACATGCACTTCACGCCGACCTCGAGTCCTTGGATGAACCTGGTCGAACGCTTCTTTGCGGATCTGACCGAGGACTGCATCCGCGCGGGCAGTTTCACCAGCGTCAAGCAACTCACGGACGCGATCACGAGCTACCTGGCCGAGCGCAACGAGAATCCGAAGCCGTACCGGTGGAAGGCGGATGGAGAGAAGATCCTAGCCAAGATCCACCGCGCCCGGAAGGCGCTGGAGGGGACCTAGCAAATATATATGTCGTTTGAGACTCAGGACAGTAGCAGAGCGTTGGGCGTGCATGGTCTCCACGACCTGGTCTGGGGAACGAGCGTCGCCAGCGAGTAGCGCGGGCGATTCAGGCGTGAGGCGACGAATAGCACGCACTCCCGACCGCACCTCCGGCCCATTCGACCTGCTTCTCTCCGCAGTCGGGCGGGCTGAACTCGGCCGCCAAGGACTTGAAGCGGCAGATTAGGCGCACAGCGCGCGACCGCAACTGCCGGACCAGGGCGTACAGCGCCGACGTGCCTCCGGCGCAGCCGCAGCAGCACTGTCACGCCCATCATCTGCAGTTCGGTCGCCAGCATGTCCGCGACGACCTGCCGGTAGGGCCCGACCACGGATCGGCGCGGCTTGGCGATCGCCTTTGGCGCAGCAGGCTGGGCCGGCTTGCGGGCGATGCGACGGATCGTGCGCAACGAGACCCCCGTTAGCTTGGCGATCCGCTCTTGCGGGACAGCCGCCACCAGCAACATGCGGACATCTGCGCGCTTTCTGTCTAAATACACACTCTCATCCCCATCTCAGTAGCCCAGTCCCGGACCCCCGGTGCGCGAGGATACGGCAGAACGGACGGAGTCCGGATCAGCCGAACCGGCTATGATTTCTGGGATTTGGGCGGCCAGATTCTCGGGAATCCGCGGGCAGGCCCAGCTGTAGCACAGGAGCTTCCGCAGGTGAGTGCGAGTCCCACGACGTTGCAGCGGGTCGATTCTTCCCACATCCGACCGCCCCGCCGGCTGGTCAAGCCCCGCGCGGTGGAACTGGCGTACGCTTGGTCGGTCAGGATTCCGCGCAGGGCGAAGACTCGGTTGGATCGCTGCCGGATGAACCGGTTCCCAGCCTCACAATGGCATCATCAAAGGTCTCCAAGACCTGTCTGCGGTCCCCGTCGGTACGGTACTTCCCGTTGAGGCGGTAGTAGTCCCTACGCGCCCGCAGGGCAGTGGCCAAGGACGCGCCAATGGCCTCGGACCAGATTGGCTGCTCCCCGACGATCACACGAATCGCACTGGAATGGGCGACCGCGCTGCGCCCCAAGAGGTCACCATTGGCACCGCGCCCACGCGCCGCGATCCATCCGCTGCGCGAAAAATGCAGTCGCGCCTCTAGGTCGATGCGCCGAACGCCGTCATCCCTCTGGCGCTGAAGGTCGGTGGCTGCCTCGACAGTCCCGTCCTTGACAATCTCGAGCCTCCCTAATTCCCGCGGGCTCTCCATAGTCGCTGTTGTCAAGACGCTTCCGCCGTCCGGCGGCAGGCAGACCGTTCCGCCCGGACCGATGCCGTTCGCCTCGATCTCGAGCACGGGCCCGCTTGTGACGAAGGTCTCGCCACGCCTGACCGACTCGTTCCAAGGCAGCGAACCGCCAGCCCCATGCGTCCGAACGTAGGTCCTGGTTCCTCCCAAGAACGGCTGCCAAGGCTCCCGCCGAGGGTTGTTGGGCAGGTCAGTGCCGGCCGTGGCCGGCAGCATGAATCCACAGTTGAGGAGGCCATACCAATTCTCCAAGGGCCAGAACTCCCAGCCCCAGTTCGCGACCTCCATGAACTCGGCGGCTCCGAGCACGGCGTCCGCTACCGCCGTGGGACTGCCGCCCAGATTGCCGCCGTGCGCAATCCCGGCCATTCCGCCAGATGCGCGGGCGCGCCGCATTACGTCGGCAAGGGTCGGAAAGTTGTGGGGGGCGTCCGGCACACCGGCCATGATCGGCTGGATGATCTCGCCCAGCCCGAAGAGCAGGACGTGTCCCTGGAGTTGGTCCCGATATTCTTGGCCCGCCACGATCGTGCGGCCCCCGACGGTGGCCTGGCCCTGTTCCCCCAACGCAAACTGATGGGCCCAGACATCCGGGACCATTCCGCCCTTGAGTGTCAGGAACTGGCCGTGCGATATGCCATCTCCGGCCATCATGGCGAACCAGTCACGGTCGCCCGACGCCTCAAGGCGGTCGTAGTGCAGGTGGGGATCGGCGGCGCGCCAGCCCTTCTCCCGCAATCGGTTCCAGCGTCGCAATTCCGCCGTGACCAATGTGTATTCGCCGTTCACGCGAGCCTCAACGGAGACCGGGACATAGTCCAGCCCCTTGACCACGGTGACGCGGGCCTGCCTTGCCTGCGGTGTGAGCGGAACAGTCACGGGCCCAGTGCCGCGGCTGTAGAAGACTGCTTGGGTCTGCCGCTTTGAGACGTGGACTGAGACGAATCGGTATCCGTGCGGCCCGACCCAGCGTGGTTGGTGCCGCGAGCCGTCCACGACCACCGAGAATCGAGCTGCTATCGGGGCTCCGGTCTCCGCGTCGACGATGCTCAGTTCGAGCAGGGGGCTCCAATCCGCGTCGCGCTGCACTTGCGCCCAGCCGGACCACACCAGCCATGCCACAGACCACAATCCGCAGGCCGCAAGCGTCACCATTCGGAAAGCTCGTGCAGCGTTCCCTTTGTCCTTTGAACCTGGCATATCCCCGATTCGCTACTCTACTCCAACGCGAAGTGCACCGCACATTCCGCCGCTCAGGAGACAGCTGGCAATGGCAGAAACAGTAGCCGTCCCGTTATGGGCCTTCGTGTTGGGGGTGCTGGTCATCGTGTGGACGATGGTCGCCAGGCTCTTGGTCCCCGGAGTGCGGTGGGTGATGCGCCGAAGGCTGCGCAGGGTCGTTGGAGAGCTCAACACCCGCCTGCAATTCCAAATCTCAGCGTTCAAGCTGACGCGCCGACAGGCCCTCATCGACCGTCTCGTGTCCGACGCCAAGGTGCTGGCTGCGGTGGACGCGGAAGCTCTGGGCACTGGCCAGCCCAAGGATGCCCTCTTGGCGAGGGTGGAGCGGATCGCGCGCGAGATCGTGCCCGCCTTCAATGCCTACGCCTATTTCCGCGTCGCCAACTTTCTGGCGAGGCGGATCACCCATCTGCTGTACCGCATCCGGCTGGGCTTCGCCGACGACAAAGGGCTGGCAGCCGTTGAGCCCGGCGCCACAGTGGTCTTCGTGATGAATCACCGGAGCAACGCGGACTACCTGATCGTGGCATTCATGGCAGCCCGCAGGACGGCTCTGAGCTATGCGGTGGGCGAATGGGCCAAGGTCTGGCCCATCCAGACCCTCGTCCGATCTCTGGGGGCGTACTTCGTGCGCCGCAACTCGCGGGACCCGCTCTACCGCAGGGTGCTAGCCCGCTACGTCCAGATGGCCACGCAGAGCGGAGTCGTCCAAGCGGTCTACCCGGAGGGCGGTCTCAGCCGAGACGGCCGCCTTCGCCCCATGAAACTAGGCCTGATCAGCTACATGGCCTCGGCATTCGACCCTTTGGGTCCCCGGGACCTTGTCTTTGTGCCGGTGGGGATCAACTACGACAGGGTAATCGAGGACCGGACCTTGCTCCGCGAACTGGGGCCAGAGTGCGACGAGCCCAGCGCGGGGCTCGTGGCGGAAACCCTAATTCGAGCAGTCGTGTCCCATCTGGGCCTGATGCTCCGCAGGCGCTGGTATCGACTCGGCTACGCAGTCGTCAACTTCGGCTCGCCAATCTCGATGCGCGCCTACTGCAAGAAGCGCGGACTCGACTTCCGGGACATGGCCAAACCCACGCGGATGGAGCAGGTCGCGCTCCTCGGAGACCGGATCCAGAACGCCATCGCCTCGACGATCCCGGCCGTTCCTGTGGCCGTAGTGTCAACGGTCTTCGTCGCAAACCCCGACCGCACCCTGAGCATGCTCGAAGTCAAGTCGATGGCGCAGAGCCTGATCGTCCGCTTGGAGAGCAGTGGCGCGTACGTACACGTCGCCAGATCGGACAGGGACTACGCGGTCACCGTAGGCCTGCGAATGCTCGTGCTGCGCCACTTTGTGACCGTGGAGCGCGGACTATACCGCGCCTGCCCATCAGAACTAGAGATCTTGCGATACTACGCAAATTCAATCGGGCACTTCTTGGAAGGCGACGGGCACAGCACCACGAGTAGCCAGACCGACGGATGAGCGGTTCGGGTGTGCGCGGCCTGGGCGGTCACTCGGCACCCATCTCGACCGGCCGGTCATAGCCGGTCATCTCCAGATAGCCGGCGCCTCTCACGGGGCGTCCGCTCCGATGGCCCGTATAGCGCACCGGACCCTCCCAGTAGACCGGCGTGCGGCCCGATTCGCTGACAAGTTCCTGCGCATCGTGTCGGGCCAGCACGTCCAGTTCAATGCCAAGACTGCGGATCTGCACCCTCCACTCGACCGGATAGCTGGCCCCGGTCGCTTGGCTGACCCATTCTCGGCCTGGCCGGAGATCAATGTCCTCAGCGCGCAGCGCAAAGCTGCTGCCGTCCGGCTGCACTAGCGTGCCGCCGGAGAATTGGCTGTGCCCGCCGCTCTTGAGCCGCAGGCCATAGAGCATCAGGTCCGTCCCGTCGTCGAGCTGGACGCTCATCCAGTCCCACCCCTCCAGCTCATCAGCGAGCCCTTCGGTGAAGAACTCGTGGTCCATCCATGCAAGACCGCTGACCTCGAACGTGTCGCGGTCCAGCACGAGCTCTCCGGTGGCGCGCATTCTTGTGAGGGAGGCGTAGTGGGAAGCCTGCCCCGCCCCGCCCGCTTTCTGGGACACACCGTCTCGGCCATGAATGACGACAGGTTTGGCGGCCTCGAGCCGCAGTTCGAGCGATGCGTGCGCATCCCCTGCCCAGAGCCGCTGGACGGGCTTCGTGGGCGTTCCGGAGAGAAAGGTCGCGCTCCAGTTCCCGTTCCAGATGGCCCCGGCTCGTTCGGAGGCCCCGGCCAGACCTGGCCCCGCCCGGTTCAGGCGCTCGCGGAAGTGGAGCCGCCCGGCATCGATGTCCGTGATGGCGAAATGCGCAACGTAGAGCTGGTCTAGTCCCCAGACCGTCGTGGATCCGGGCGCGGCATCGAGACCCGCACGGAAGAACGTCACTTCGAAACCGAATTCCCTGCCGTCGGCGTCGGACAAGTTGCCGGTGTAGTACCACCATTCGGCGCCGAATGACCGGTGCTCGAAGTGGTCGCGCGGGAAGCGGAACTCGTATCCCGGCAGGGCCTGGTCCAGAGCCGCGCCCTGCGTGGCGGCGAACAGCGCGACCGCAAGACCCGCCAGTCTCACGTGGCCCCTCCGGCCGCGCCCGCGGGGACGTCGGAGACGAGCTTCCCGTCGCGGAGGGTGAGAATCCTGTCCGTCGCAGCGGCACTCTCGAGGCTGTGGGTTGCCATCACGATCGTCGTCCCAAGCTGGAGATTGATCAGGCGGAACAGCGCCATGACCTCCTCGGCTGTGTGCGTGTCCAAATTGCCCATGGGCTCGTCGGCGAGTACGAGCGCCGGCTCCGACCCCAATGCCCGCGCTATCGCCACGCGCTGCAACTGGCCTCCGGAGAGCTGGTGGGGCAGACGGTCGGCCAGATCGGGAATCCCGACCAGGGCCAGCATCTCCGCCGCGCGTCGGCGGGTCCGCCTCCGGCCGGCGAGTTGCAGCGGGATTTCGACATTCTCAAGGGCGCTGAGTGTCGGAAACAGGTGGAAGAACTGGAATACGAAGCCCACACGCTCCCGGCGAAGGGAGGTGAGTTCCTCGTCATTGAGGCCCTCCGTGGAGCGGCCCTCGAGCAGGACGTGCCCGGAACTGGGCGTGTCCACGGCGCCCGCCAGATTGAGGAAGGTGCTCTTGCCAGACCCGCTGCGGCCGACCAGCGCCACGAATTCCCCACCGCGGACATCCAAGCTGACGTGCCGCAGCGCGGTCACGGAACGTCCCCCGGGAAGGTAGAGCTTGGACACGTCGCGAAACCCCAAGACCGGTGGCCGAGCACCTCGATCTTCCGGGAAGACCGCCGTGCCGACGGCGGTCGGTGCAGCCTTGGAGTCTCGATTCGGCACTGCGTCACTCCTCGTGCAGGACATGAATCGGGTGCTGGGCGGCAGCAGCGCGTGCAGGGTACAGGCCGGCCGCCAAACTCGCCGCGAAGATGGCCGTTAAGGCGGACAGCAGGAGTCCAACGGGCCAATAGAACTGGATCGTCCAACCGAAGGACTGCTTGTTGATCACCTTGATGAGCACGATGGCCAATGCGCCGCCTAGCACGACACCTCCCGCATTCGACAGCAATCCAAGCAGTCCCGCCTGGGTCAGCACCAACTGGCGAACCTGCCGCTTCGTCGCGCCCAGCGTCCGGAGAAGCCCGAGTTCGGCCCGTCGATCCACCACAAGCGTCAGCAGAGCCCCCGCCATCCCGAGGATTGCGACCAAGAGGGCGACTGCCCCGATAGCATCCGTAATGGCGAACGTGCGGTCGAACGAGGCGGTCGCGAGCTCGCGGAGCTCTCGGTTCCGCAGCACGCGAAGCCGGTATTCTCCGACGGCGCGGTTGACTTGTAGCCGCCCTTCCTCGATGTCGGTCCCCGGCGCAAGGTAGACAGCGACGCCGGTCAGACGCCGATCGGGCAGGTAGGGCAGGAAGGCATCGCGGTGTCCCAGCAGCTGGCCCCGCTCTGACGAGTAGTCGTGGTAGGTGGCCACAACCTCGAACTCCTCGGAACCCTTCCCGAGCGGCAGATTGATCGTGTCCCCCGCACCGACGCCGTGCTTGTTCACGAAGGGCTCGCTGGCTATCACGCACCCACCCGAGAGCATGCGTGCGGAAACCTTGTCAATGCCGGGACCATCCAGTATGCGGATGGTGGATCGCCCCCTTCGGACGCCGAAATCCACCAAGGCCAGTGTGGCCGGCAGTCCGCCATGGCGGATCGAGTACCTTCGGATCGGATCAATGAGCGCCACATCGGGGAGCGCCGCGATCTTTGCGGCGGCCTCCTCGGCCATGGTGCTGCCGTCTGCCTCACCCGACGCCAATTCCGGCTGGACATACAGGTCTGCCTGCAGGCGACCGTCCATCCAGACCATCACCGTCTCCCTGAGGCTCCCCACCATCACGGCCACGCTGACCGTCATCGCCGTTGCCGTGGCCAATGCAGCCACAATCACCGATGTGCGTCCGATGGACTCCTCTAGGATCTTCGACCCGATCAGGCCCGCCACACCGATGAGGGACAAGAGTGGCGCGGCCAGCGCACTGAGGATCTTCCTGGCCGCCAATGGGACGATCATCGTGCACGCGGCGATCAGCCCCACCGCCGCCGCGAAACCCGCATAAGGGACCCTGTCGACAGCAGGGAGCAAGCACAGCAGGCCCGAGGCCACAGCGCACCCGCAAGACCAAGCCGCCCACCTGCCGCTAGACATTGCTGCCTCGTGCTCGATTCCGCCCTTCGCCATGGCCTCCGACGGAGGAACGCTGGCGGCTTGGCGGGCCGGCCACCACGCTGACAGCAGCGACACGCCGAGCCCTGCGCACACTGCCAGAGCAACCGTCCCTGGCCGGACGGCCAGCTCGGGCCGCGCCGCGCTGGCATAGAGTGATTCGACGGTGTGGCCCATCAGCGCGACGGCTCCGACGGCGAGTACCCGACCCAAGACCAGTCCCAAGAGCGTTCCGAGCAGTCCGAATACCAAGCCTTCGAACAGGAAGCCGGCGCGGACCATCGCCGAAGTCATCCCGATCGCTCTGGCGACTCCGATCAACGGACGTCGCCGGACTACCCGCACGGAAACGCTGTTGTAGATGAGGAAGGCGCCAACGATCAGCGCGATGTAGCTGATGATGCGCAGGTTCCAGCGGAAGGAGTTGAGCAGTCTGCGGTACTCCCGGCTTCGGCTGCCGGCCGCAGAGACTTGTGCGGCTGGCGGCAACAGCGCCTCGATCCGCGGTCGCAACCGTTCCGCCGCGTCGGCCTCCGAATGCACGTAGATCCGGTCGACGGTGCCCTCCCTGTCCAATAGCGACTGGGCGAGGCCGACATCCACCACGATCATGCGAGTTCGCAGCCCGCCGGACCCGCCTGCGTCTGCGAGCAGGCCCTGCATGAACAGGGTCTCGACGCGGTCGTTCACGGCGATCTGGAACTGCCGCCCCGGCTCAATGCCCATGCCGTCGGAGACCCAAGCCGGACGCCCCTCACGAAGGGTCGACAGGTCTGCCGCCTCAAGCGTGACGGCGTTCTCTAAGGTCTCGTCCCCCAGCAGGTCCACTCCGAACAATGGCACTCTTTCGCCGTTGGCCAGAACAGTCACGAAGCCCTCTACGCGGGCCGAGAAACGAATCGGGGCCTCAAGCCTAGCCAAGTCGCCCAACGCTTTTTCGGGGATGCCGCCCAGCTGGCTGATCTCCAAGCTCGCGTCCCCTTGCAAGGACTCCATGGAGGAGCGGAACGATCCTGCGGCGGCCTCGCCGGCGAGGTCGATCGCGATGATCACCGCGACGCCGACTGCCACGCAGGCAACCGTGAGCAGGCTGCGCCAGGGTTCAAGCAGCAGCGCCCTGACGATCAGCCGGCCCAGCAGCAGCACTCGATGCATCGGGAGGATAACGAGAGCGGAATCGCGTGGCGAGCGACCGCAATGGACGCGAACCGGTCAGGCCGACCGGGGCCCATTCCTCAGGGTAACGGTCGGTCAGCCCAAGGCGCGGCTACGCCAGCAGGCTGTCGATGACCTTGCCATGCACGTCGGTCAGCCGGAAGTCCCGGCCCATGTGGCGGTAGGTGAGCTTCTCGTGGTCGAAGCCCAGAAGGTGCAGCAGGGTGGCTTGCAGGTCGTGAACGTGGACAGGATCCTCGACGACGTTCAGGCACAGGTCGTCGGTCCTGCCGACCACCCGGCCGCCGGCAAGTCCGCCGCCCGCCATCCACATGCTGTAGGCGTTCGGATGGTGGTCTCGGCCCGCGTTGTCAGCATCGTCGGGCCTGCGAATCTCCACCATCGGCGTCCGCCCGAACTCCCCGCCCCATACGACGAGCGTCTCGTCGAGGAGCCCCTGCTGTTTCAGGTCGCGGATCAGGTACGCGTTCGCCTGGTCAACCTTCCTGCAGCGCTTCGGAAGGTTCTTGTTGAGCTCGCTGTGGTCGTCCCAGCTGGCGTCCATCATCAGTACAAACCGCACGCCGCGCTCTACCATGCGACGGGCCAGCAGGCAGTTGGTCGCGTATTGGCGCTGGTCAGCGTCGTCGCTGGTGACGCCGTAGCCCTCGAGCACGTGCGCCGGCTCCCCTGAGAAGTCCAGCAGTTCGGGCGCGGACATCTGCATCCGGTAGGCGAGCTCGTAGGACGAGATGCGGGAGGCAATCTCCACGTCCCCGGTCTCTTCATACCGCAGCTCGTTCAGGGCGCGGACCGACCGGAGGGTCTCCTGCTGGAGCGCATCGCTTACACCCTCCGGATTCGAGAGGTAGAGGATCGGATCTCCGGTGTTGCGGAACACCGTTCCTTGATAGTGGGACGGCAGGAAGCCGCAGGAGAAGTTGCTCGACCCGCCGCTGGTTCCCCTTCCCGAGGTGAGCACAACGAAGCCGGGCAGGTCCTGAGACTCGCTGCCGAGGCCGTATACCGACCAAGCTCCCATCGTCGGCCGCCCGAACTGGGTGTGCCCCGTGAACAGCAGCAGCTGCCCGGGATGGTGGTTGAACGCGTCCGTGTGCATCGATCTCACCAGGCAGATGTCGTCGGCAACCTCCCCGAGCCTGGGCATCAGCTCCGAGAGTTCCATGCCGCTCTCGCCATGGCGCTCGAACGCAAACTTGCTCGCCATGACTTTGGCCGACGGCTTGATGAACGCAAGCTTCAGATCCTTGGTCAGCGACTCCGGCAGCGCCGATCCGTGGTGCTCCTGAAGGCCGGGCTTAGGGTCGAAGAGTTCGTACTGGCTCGGCCCGCCTTCCATGAACATGAAGATCACGTGCTTGGCCTTCGGCTGGAAGTGGGGCTGTTTGGGGGCCAGAGGGTTGACCTCTGGGAGAGTGGCTGCAGTAAGGCCGTCCGCGGCGAGCAGGTCGCCGAGCGCGACCATACCGATCCCGGACGCGACATTCTTGAGGAAGTCGCGCCGGCGCTGGATCGCGTGAAACTGGGCGAAAGTCATAGTGTCACTCCCGAGTGATGAACTCGTCAGTGTTCATCAGGATCCTGCCGATTCCGACCCAAGTGGCGATCTCGACCGGGTCGTGGTCGCTCAAGGCGATCTGCGCAAGCTGCAGCGCATCTCCCGGCGACTGGTCCAGCACGCGTGCCGCACGCCCGAAGGATTCCGACAGGACCTCCGATTCCCGACTGGTCGGAGGCCTGCTGAGGGCTAGGCGGTACATGTGCGTCAGGCGGGCGTCCCATCCGGGCGCCGACTCGTTCAGCACTCGGATCGCCAGAGCCCGGGCGGCCTCCACGGAGACCTCGTCATTGAGCTGGTTCAGCGCTTGAAGCGGAGTGTTGCTCCGCCGCCGCCGGCTCGCCGTGCGGTTCGAGTCCGGGGCGTCGAAGTTCATCATCTGCGGATAGGGCGCGGTCCGCTGGAAGAACGTGTACAGGCCGCGCCTGTAGCGGTCCGGCCCGCGGCTTTCCTGCCACCGATCGGTGTCCCAGCCGTAGGTCAACTCCTTGACGCCGTCTGGCTGCGGCGGATACACGCTGGGGCCTCCGATGACCGGGGACAAGAGGCCGCTGACCCGCAACCCGGAATCGCGGAGAACCTCCGCCGGGAGCCTAAGACGATTCTGGCGCGCCAGCCAATTGTTCCCTGGATCGATTTCGGCCAACTCGGGCCGGGCACGGGAAGACTGGCGATAAGTCGCGGACATGACGATCAGCTTCTTCATCCGCTTCATGCTCCAGTCCTGAGCCCGGAAGGTGGAGGCAAGCCAGTCGAGAAGGAGCGCGTGTGAGGGAGTCTCCCCCCTTAGACCGAAATCCTCTGAAGTGCGCACGAGTCCCTGACCGAACAACTCCTGCCACATCCGATTCACTGCGACTCGGGCGGTAAGGGGGTTGTCCTTCGACAGGATCCACTCCGCGAGATCCAACCTTGTTCCCCGGCTGCTCGCGGAAGGCGGGCGCAGGAACCCAGGGGGCCTCGGTTCGACCTGGATTCCGTTGCGGTCCCACTGGCCGCGGACCCGCAGGTAGGTCTGACGCGGCTGGTCACGTTCCCTGACGATGCGCGCTTCGCTTAATTTTGGATAGGAGGCCTTGAGCTCCTTCAGCTTCTTCTTCAGATCTTTGAACTGGAGCTCCTCGATGCGCTCCTTGGAGACTACCGTGTAGTACCAATCTATGAAGTAGTCGGTGAGGACCTCCCGCTCTCGGAAGGTGCGCTCGGCCGGATCCTTGTGGAGAATGTGCCAGCCGTTGTCCGTCATCTGGAACAGCACGTCGTAGCAGAGGTCCCAGTCGGTGCGCGCCCCCGGATTCTCGCCGGCGATCTTCATCTGCCGCTCCCACTCGGGCTGGAGCTCCGGCACGTGGTGCTGCTCGAGTAGCTCTTGGCGCTTCTGCAGGTACTCGGCCCGCTTGCGGAGGTACGGGCCGAACTCGCCGGGCAGCGGAGCGTCGATCTGGACGTCCTCCACGTTGTCGAAGTACGCGTACAGCGAGTAGAAATCCTCCTGCGTGATGGGGTCGTACTTGTGGTCGTGGCACTGCGCACATTCGACGGTGAGGGCCAGCCAAGTTGTGGCAACGGTGTTTGCGCGATCCAGCGTCTCCTCGAACCGGGACTGTTCGTAGATCGTGCCCCCCTCCCGATTGCGCAGGGTGTTGCGGTGGAATCCGGTGGCGGCGAGCTGGTCGGGCGTCGGATCCTCCATTAGGTCCGCGGCGAGCTGCAGCCTAGTGAAGTCGTCAAAGGGCATGTCCGCGTTCAGCGCACGGATCACCCAGTCGCGCCAGCGCCATGCATACGGCCGGGCAAGGTCCTTCTCATATCCGTCGCTGTCGGCGTAGCGGGCCAGATCGAGCCAGTGGCGCGCCCATTTCTCGCCGTAATGCTCTGAGTCCAGCAGCCGATCAACGAGCCGTTCGTAGGCTCCCGGGGCTGAGTCATTGAGAAACCGTTCAGATTCCTCCCACGTTGGCGGGAGCCCGACTAGGTCCAAGCTCAGGCGGCGAAGAAGCGTCAGCTTGTCGGCCTCCGGCGAAGGGTCGACGCCCTTGGCCTCAAGCCTTTCGAGCACGAACCGATCGATGGGATTGCGGGGCCAGTCGGCCTGACGCACGGCGGGTGGGTCCGGATGCAGGATCGGGTTGAAGGACCAGTGCCCTCCATAAGGAGCCTTGACTTCCTCCGTCGGGCTGGCCGGGCCTTGGTCCCAAGCGACACCCTGATCAATCCAAGCGCGCAGCACGCCGACCTCGCGCTGTGTCAGGCGCGGCTCTGCGGGAGGCATCCGGAAGCCGTCCTTGGAGCTGGCTACCCGGTGTATGAGCGCACTGGCGGAGCTGTCGCCCGGCAGGACCGCCGGCCCGCTGTAGCCGCCCTTGAGGACAGCCTCGTGTCTGTCGAGACGCAGACCGTTGGTCTGGATCGACGGGCCGTGGCACGCGTAGCAGCGCGAGTGCAGAATGGGCTCGACATCGGCCGAATAGTCGACGGACCGGGCGGCGGGAGGTGGCAGATCGGGCGTAGGCGCGGCGCGCGAGAGACCTGGAGTCAGCATTCCTGACCCGATTGCCAAGCAAGCGGCCACGCGAACCGCGGCGTCCGTTGCGAATCGCAGGCCGGGCACACGCACGGACAGCCCCCGCAATTCGGTGCGGGAGAGGCAGTGAAGGCCACTGCGCGGTCGTCCCGATCCAATCGTGCGCCCGCTGTTGAGCCGAGTCTCGAATTGATGCATTTCCCCGTTTTCGCCTTCGTACCGTCGGGCCATACGTGTCCTTACAGTATGTGTTCAGGCGGCACGATTGCCGCAACATGTCCGACCCGCCGCGCGCAGTAGATTCCAACCAGCGGCTGAACTTCCCCGGCTGGCTCCTGAGACCGTAATGGTCTCGCAACAGCCATACCGGGGCCGACCCGCGACCGCCAAGGGTCGTGCTTCCACCCCGATGACGACCCAGATCCACCGCTCGGCGTCTCCAGCGCGGCCTATACTCTGGAGAGAGAATAGGGGCACTGGCGCCACGCGCCTTCAGGGCCAAGCGTCCGGGCGGGCCGCTGGTTGCGGACGTCGATGCGACCGGGCTTGGACTTCGGATGCCGGAGGTCAGCGGGCACGGTAGCGAGACTTCGACGAACGCGCCGGGCCCAAGCTCGCGTCCGCCGAAAGAGCTGGCCGAGGAGGGCGCTCGGGCGGCTAGTGCCGTTGACGATGAGCTCAATGCGACATTACCCAAGAAGACACGCGGTGTCGGTAGCGCTGCGGCCTCGGCACGTACCTTTCCTAGCTGCGACGCTTATCACCGCAATTGCGGGCGCAGCAAGGCCGGGCGACGCCGCTCCCGACTTCGCTGGAGAGGTCTATCCGGCGCTGGAAGAGCGGCACTGCCGGACCTGCCACAACGCCTCGGGCGTGGCTTCCGAGACGCGTCTGCACTTCCCCGAGTCTGGGGCCAGCCGGGAAGCGATTGAGGCATTCGGGATCGGATTGGCAGTGCTCGTAGACGCCTCGAATATTCCCCAATCGCCACTGCTGCTCAAGCCCACAAACCGAATTCCCCATACGGGAGGCCCCCTGATCGCACCGGGCAGCGAGGCCGAGCGGGCGCTCGCGGAGTGGGCGGAGCACCTGTCAACGCTGCCCGTCGATCGGATGCAAGAGGCAGCGGCGGTCCGCAGCCACCACGACGAGCCCATTCGACGGCTCACGCATGCTCAGTACGACAACACCGTCCGAGACATCCTCGGCGACAGGACCCGGCCGTCGCGACGCTTCCCTGCCGAGGACTTTGTCCACGGCTTCACCAATCAGGCGGCCTCACAGTCGGTAACGCCGGCCTTGGCCGAGGCCTACGCACTGGCAGCGGAGAAGCTTGCCCGGAACGCGTTTCGCTACGGGGACGAGAATGGGATCGTCCCATGCGAGCCGAACGGTCCGCAAGACCGCGAGTGTGCCGCGGAGTTCGTCTCGGCCTTCGGTTCGCATGCCTTCCGTCGCCCGCTGGAGGCCGAAGAGAAGGATCTGCACACGCAACTGCTCCTGAGGTGGGCAGCGGAGGCAAACAACTTCCTCGAGGGAGCCGCAGCCACCGTCGAGGCCATGCTGCAATCGCCGCACTTCCTGTTCCTCGCGCCAGAAGGCGCCGACAGCCCCTTGAAGCAGTTCGAGACAGCCTCACGGCTGTCGTACGCACTGTGGGATGCACCGCCGGACGCCGAGCTGCGGGCTGCGGCGGCTGCGGGCGTGCTTGAGACGCACGAGCAGGTGATGGCCCACGCGCGTCGCCTGGTGTCGGACGGGCGGGCGAGGCCAGCGATGGATAAGTTCTTCGCCGAATGGATGCGTTTCGACCGCCTGCTCACGTCGGTCAAGGACCGCAACCGTTTCCGCGACTACGGTCCTGAAGTCGCCCGCAGCATGACCGAGGAGTCCCTGCGCCTGTTCGGCCATCTCGTATGGAATGACCTGGACTTCCGGGAATTCTTCACAGCCGACTACACGTTCGTGGACGACTTCCTGACCAAGGTGTACGGCATGGCCGAGCCCAGCGTGCCTTTCGGCAAGACGGCCTATCCGGCCGGTTCCGGACGTGCCGGAATCCTCGGCCACGGGACCTTCCTGGCGCAGACCGGAAAGCCGGTCAACACCTCGCCCACGGAGCGCGGGCTGTTCGTGCGGGAGCACTTCCTCTGCCAAGCGATCCCGCCACCGCCACCGGGCGTGGACGCTTCCCTGCCCCCGCTCAAGGTTGGCGCCCGTCCGATGACAATCCGCGAGACGCTGCAGCAGCTGCACGCAGCCGACCAAGTGTGCGCCTCGTGCCACAAGCTGGTCGATCCGATCGGATTCGGCTTCGAGCACTTCGACAGCGTGGGCGGCTACCGCGAGACCGAGCCGGTGCGGGTGGAGCCCACTCCCCAGCAGGAACGGCAGGGAATCGAGGCGGCTACCCACGAACTGCCGATCGACTCTTCAGGCTTCATCGCTGGGATCGAAGGCTCCAGCTTTGGTTCGCCGCGAGGGGCGGGCGGGGTCCTCGCTCGGTCGCCCGGCTGCCACAAGTGCATCGCAAAGCAGCTGTTCCGCTATGTCTTCGGCCGTTCCGAGACCACCTTGGACACGCCGACCATTGAGAGGGCGTATAATCGCTTCCGAGACTCCGGGTTCGTCTTTCGAGAGCTGCTCTTGGAACTGGTGGTATCCGCGGAGTACCTCGGGGTGGATTGGGAAGCATAAGGATGGCGACACGACCGCTGCCACGGCGCGCATTCCTCAAGGGCCTGACACTCGGCGGGACAGCCGTCCGAATCGGGCTCCCGCCCTTGGCGTGCATGTTCAACGCCACCGGAACTGCCTACGCGTCCCGCTCTGGGGATGTCCTTGGAGGCGGCGAGCCGAAGCCCCGCTTCGTCCTGTGGTTCAACGGCAACGGCATACCGGAGCGCTACTGGATCCCGCGCCAAGAAGGGCGCGAGTATTCGCTCACACCGTGCCTCGCGCCGCTGGCCCGACTGCAGAATGATGTCCAGATCCTGTCCGGCCTGGACAACCCGAACGGCCAGACCAGCGGGGCGGGAAACGGGCATCAGCGCTCGATGAGCGCTCTGGTCTCCGGTGAGAAGTACAGCGGAATCGGGGCTGGGGGCCCCTCCATCGACCAAGTAGTGGCGGCCAAGATCGGGGACGACTCGCGCTTCGCCTCGCTGCAAGTCGGAGTCTGCCGAGAGTCTTTCGGATCCAGCATGCAGCGCAACATGAGCTGGAGCGAGAAGAACCGCGCACTGCCCCCCGAGGTCGTTCCCCAGAAACTCTTCGACCGGCTGTTCGGCAAGCTGGACGACGGTTGGATTGCCAGAAAGCGCAGCATCCTAGACGTGGTGCGCACGGAGGCCGGGAGGCTGCAGCAGACGCTCGGCCGCGAAGACTCCCAGCGCGTTGACGAACACTTGACTTCGATCTTCGACATGGAGCGCGCCATCTCGAGATTCCCCGCGGAGTACGCCAGCAAGGTCCCGGAGCCCGATGCGGGCGGCGACCCGCTCGACTACCCGCGCATCGCGAAGCTGCAGAGCGACCTCTTGGTGCACGCCTTTGCCTCAGGCCAGACGCGAGTGGCGTCCTACATGCTCACCAAGTGCCAGGGCCTCACCAGGTTCCCGTGGCTGGGGCTTTCGTTCGCGCGCCATCACGAGTACAGCCACCTTGGCGGGTCGCACCGTGAGCGCCAGCAGGAGGTGATGCGGGACATCTGTCGCTGGCACGTGGAGGAGTTCGCATACCTCGTCGCCAAGCTTAAGAGCGTGCCCGAAGGGGACGGGACGCTGCTGGACAATTGCGCGCTGCTGTTCATCCACGAGCACGCGGAGGCAAACTTCCACAAGAACAGCGGAGGTGCGGTGATCCTGGCCGGTCGGGCGGGCCGATTGAATCCTGGCCACCACACGCGCGTGACCGGCACGTTTGGCGACCTGTACCGCACGATCGCAGCCGAGGTCGGCGCGCCGCTAAGCCACTTCCCGACCTCGTACGGCACCATTCCCGAAGTCACTGCCTGAGCACGTCAAGCGGAGACGTCAGCGGATAGCGACGCGACCCTCCCCCGCGGCCAAGAACCGCTCGACCGCCTCAGCGCTCACCTGAGTCCCGGCGAGGACGATGCGTCGCAGGGCAGGATGGTCCGCAAGGGCGGCAAGGCCGGCATCGTCGAATCTGCTGTGCGAAAGGTCCAGCACGCGCAGGGCGGGCAAGCCCCTGAGGGCCGCGCCAGCATTCGTCCCGAGCGAGGCCACATGCGACAGCACAAGCTCTTCCAACGATTGGAGCGGCTGAAGGCTCTCGATCCCCTTCGCGGTCACGGATGAGCGCGTCAGGTTCAGCTTTCGGAGGGCAGTCAGCCGGGCGAGGTAGGGAGCGCCGAGATCAGTCACCCGAATTCCGCCGCGCAACCGCGGCACACCGCTGCTGATCGCCAGAACGTATTCCTGGCTGGGAGCCGCCAAGTTCAGGGACTCCAGGCGCTGCATTGCGGCGATCTCGCTCAAGTTCAGGTCGGTTATGCCGACGGCCCAGACACCACTGTCGGTCACTTGGGCCCCGCTGAGGTCCAAGGCTTTGAGGCGCTTTAGGGCCCGCAGCCCGCCGATCCCCGCCTCCCCGATGCGGTTGCCGCCGATCGCCAGATCTTCAAGCGCCGGCAGTGCCTCGAGCAGCTCCACCGAGGAGTCGGAAACTTCTGTGATGCCCACGTCGAGCGATTTCAGGCGCTGCAGTTCGGTGAGGAACTTGAGGCCGGAATCGCCAATCTTCGTGCCGCGGACATTGAGGCGCTCGAGCCCGGCCGCATCCCTCAGAACGGACGCACCGGCGTCGGTGACGTGCTCACAGAAGAACAGGTCGAGACTCCGCAGCCGGGCCAGCGAGGCCACAACACGCAGGGCGCTGTCGGACACATGTGTCTGCGCCAACTTCAGGACCGCGAGGCTGTTCAGTCCACGGAGGCGCTCCAAGTCCACGTCGGTGACCCACGTTCGGCTTAGGTCGACCTCGACAACCTCGCCGCTCGCTGAGGGCCGCACCGAGCCTCCCTGGTCGCGCACCCACTGCTCGATCCCGTTCGGGTCCGGGCCAGCCGCTACGCCGTACGGGCCGATGGCCAAGGCAACGACCAAGAGCCCGCCGGTCCGCACGAGCCTACCTCCGGCGAGTGGGCTGGGCCGAGTCACGGTCCCAAGCCAAGTCGCAATCCGGAAGGGCGGCCCTCAGCGTGCGCGCCGCATCCGTACTGACCAACGTGTGGTACAGGTTGAGCCGCCTCAGCTCCTTGAAGCCGATCAAGAGCTCGACCGCGCCATCGTCTACGTCGGTGTTGTCCAGGCTAAGGCTGGCAAGCCGGGAATTGGAGGCGAATGCGGCGAGGCCGTCGGACGAGACCTTGGTGAAATCGAGGTTCAGCCGCAGCAGGCCCGACAGCCCGGACAAGTGTGCGAAGCCCTCGTCCTCGATACGCGTGTTGGCGAGGTCGAGCTCGGCCAGGCCCGGAAGGGATCCCAGCGCCGCTCCCGCAGCGCTCGTGACTTCCGTGAACGCTAGGCCGAGACTTCGAATCTCTCGGAGGCTCCTGAGATGCTCGACGCCCCCGTCTCCAACGCGCGTGCCGGTGAGATCCACTTCCATGAGCCTGCTGAATGTGCCGACATGCGCGCAGCCCGCGTCGGTGACTTGGGTATAGGCCAAGTTGAGAGCCTGCAACTTATCCAGATGAGCGAGCCAGACAAGGTCCTCGTCCCCAGTCCCAGTGCCGGCCAAGGACAACGTCCGCAGCTGGGCCAAGCCTGAGAGGTGCTGCAATCCGTGGCCCGACACCAGAGACTGGTCCAAATCTAGGCGCTCGAGCGTGCCGATTCGGCCAATGTGGGCCAGCCCGGCGTCGGTCACCCGAGTGTTCGCCAGTGCTAGACGCTTCAGTGCAGGGAGGGAACGGAGCGCTGCCAAGCCCAAATCGGAAACCTCGGTCGCGCTCAGGTCGAGCGCGTGGATCTCCGGGTAACGCTGGAGCACTTCCAGATCGGCATCGGCAACCGGGGCCGTCCGCAGCGACACGGAAGCAAAGCCGTCAGAGTGCCGGGACAACGCGCCTCCGAACGCCTCGACCCAGGCCTCAAGACCGTCCCGCCCCTCCGACAAGAGCGGCTCCGGCACGTCAATGGACTCTGTAGGAGCGTTGTCCGCGAAGAGCACGTCTGCTCGCGGCAGCGCTTGCCGCAGTTCCCGCACACCGGCGGCGGTGACCCGCGAGTAGCGCAAGTCGACTCGACGCAGCGTCTGTAGGGATGCCAGCGCCGGAATGCCGGCATTCGTAATCTTGGTGCGGTAGAGGTTGAGGTCCTGCAAACGGTCCAAACCCGCCAAGAGCTCCAGGCCCGCATCGCTCATTGCGGACCCGCGGAGATTCAGCACGCGCAGCCCGCTCAGCGCTGCGACGTGGGCAATGCCCGCGTCGGTCAATTCCAAGTCCGCAAGGTCCAGCTCGACCAGCTCGGGGAGTCCGCCCAGCACTGCGAGGCCCGAATCGGTCACATACGTGCTGCGCAGCCGCAGCGTGCGGAGGCCCGAGAGCTTCGCGATCGTCGCGAGACCCTCGTCATTGACGTCGGTCTGGGTGAGATCGAGCCGCTCCAGTCTCGGGAAGAGATCCAGGTGTGCCCCTGTGATCCGCGTCGACTTCAGCTGCAGGGAGCGCAGACTGCGTAGGCCGGTGAGCTTCTCGATCGCGTGATCAAAGACGCGGATTCCCTTGAATACGCTCATGAAGTGGTGGCTCACGTGCAGCTCTTCCAACGTGTCCATATGCGCAATGGCGACGATCAGGTCGCTGTCGTCGACGTTGCCCAGAGCGCCGCAGCAGACCGGGTTCCACATTGTCCCCGGCAGCGTCAGGCTGCGCAGTCTCAGCGGCTTCAGCCTCGCCAGATCCCGAGGATGGACCAGCGTTCCCGTGAGATTGGCACCATCGATCGTGAAGGGCCCCGCGGGAAGCTCGGAAACGGAGCTGATCTCGCCGGCTTCCCCACCGACTCGCACCTTGCCGCCTTGGGCAAGGATCCATGCCGCGACCGCCTGGTCGTCACGCGCTGGAGGGGGATCAGCGGCGAGAGTAACAACAGTCAGCAACACCGGAACCGTCCACAAGGCCCGCCTGACCATGCTCATGATTCGCACCCCCAAGGATCGAATGTAGTCGATCATCGCGTGAATTGAACCCATTCTAGCGACGGGCGGATCCCCGAGGGCCCTGATTGGACCGTTGCGGTCAGACCAAGTCGTGGTCCGCGCCGCAGACAAAGACCTCCAAGCCTAGATGCCTGAAAGCCGCAATCTTGGCGCCCAATGCCAAGCGGGCGGCTGCCATGTCGGGTGCATAGGCCACTTGAATGTGATTGGACTTGTGGCGGCCCATCATCCGGTCGCGGCTGATACCCCTCGTTACCGCGTGCATGATCGGCCACTGGGGGGTCGTGATGTCCCACCGCCGCTGGGTCTCCTCGGGCGGAAGCTCGACGACCTCAGACAGCCCGAGATCGGCCTTGAGGCGGCCGTCCTCGATGAAGATTCGGCTCCAAACGACTTCGCCAGGCTTGCTCACGCCTTTGAGCGTGCCGCCACCGAGCGGAAAGTACATGGGAGGCTGCCGCTCGCTGACCGCGCCTGCATAGCCGCCGATCAGGTGCTGGGCCGGGGCCGAGCCCGATATCTCAAACACCCAGACGAAGCGCTCGTGGCCATTGACCTGATACGGCTCACCGTAGCGCAGGTCGTGCAGGGTTGTCTCCGGGTCGAAGCCAAGCTCGGTCCAGACCCGATTCGTGACCAGAGCATCAAGGCCCGCGCACTCGTCCACCTCGTTGAAATGTGGCATCGCTTGCCCTTCGAAGAGCGTACGACCATCCTCGCTGTAGGCCGGCGGCCGATCGACGTTGTTCAGAAGACCCTCGACGAGGTCTGAAGCCGGGCAGACGTCCTTCAGCCCCTGCTGGTACTGGATCCCGATCGTGTCGCAGCCGAACTCGTCGGCAATGCGAAGGGCAGCGACATACATCTTGCACTGGGAGAGGATCTGGGCATCCGTAAGGTCGGTCTCCTCGTCGGGCCCAGTCCTGAATTCCATGCCTCTCGCGTCGAGCCAGTCGCGGATGGCCTGAGCCTCGGAGTTGCTCACCCGCTGCATCGCCGCCCACAGGGCGGACTGGCTGAGGCGCTCCTTGAACACGCCGGTCGGATTAAGCAGGTGATCCGGAATGATGGCGTTGTACATTCCCATGCAGCCCTCGTCGAAGACGCCCATGATCGCCTTGCGCGACTGCAGCTCGGCCGCGACCTTGCGACCGGTCACCATCGCCCGGTGGGGGACGATGACGTCGGCGGCGGGCTGGGCGTGCGGCGAGCGGTGCACGAGCTTGCCCGTTTCGATCCAAGTGCGGAGACCGTCAAGGAAGAACTCGTCGGTAAAGTCCTCGCTCCACAGCGTCGAGTATGGCGTGCCGGCCTTCGTCAGGCTCCCGTTGAGGTTCAGCATCCCGACCAGGCCGGGCCACTGGCCGCTCCAGTTGGCAACTGTCAGGATGGGGCCCTTGTGGCTCATTAGGCCAGCCAACAGGTGCTGGGAGTACTGCCACACGGCCTCGGCAACGACCAAGGGAGCCTTGGGGTTGATGTTGCGGAAGACCTCCAGCCCCCGCTTCTGGCTGTCGATAAACCCGTGCTCCTTGGTCGCGTCAAACTCGTGGGCCCGGCGCACCTTGCCGCCAGCACTCTCAATGGCCGCCGTTAGGCGCGCCTCCATGTCGCGCTGCGCGGGCCAGCACTTGCGATTCGCGGAAAGCCTGAGGTCGCCATTGGCTACCAGCTGGATCTCGTGAGGCATTACGGATTATTCTGCCAGAGTCCAAGAGCACCTGATGCGGACCGGACTGCATTGAGGGATTCGGGCGGCAACAGATCTGGCGCCCCCGCTGTACGGGGCTCCGACCGTGATGACGTGAAGGGCGAAGAGGGCTGGCCCGTACGGTTGACAGTGTGGGAGCGGCGCAAGATTCGCGCGCCCGACTGCCGCGCTATCCCGTCGTGGCCGGTCGATTGGCAGGTGCCCAAGAGCCCACCAGTGTTCGGCTACTGATCGCTCGTGAGATGGTAGACGGCCTGACGCCTGACCACTGAAGTCCGAGAATTCGCCAGAGGACCAAGGGCTGGGCACGCCGTTCCTGTCGTGTTCTGACTCGTGCCAATCAGCCCTCAGCGCGGCTGTATTCCCTCCCGGACAGGGGGTCCCGCCTTACTAGACTGGTTGATGTGGATCCACTTGAGGACAAGCCGCCGGAAGGCGGCCTGCGCGGCGCGCTTCACGAGATGATCTTCGGGGTTCACACCCCGGCCGGTGCGGCATTCGATATCGGGCTCCTGATCGCGATCTTGCTTAGCGTCACGTGCGTCGTGTTGGAGAGCGTGCCGCGAATTGAAGCGGAGTATGGCGGTCCCCTGCGGGCGGCGGAATGGGTATTCACGATCCTGTTCACGCTCGAGTACGGGGTGCGCCTGTGGACTGTCGCCCATACCAAGTCATACGCGCTGAGCTTCCTCGGACTCGTTGACCTTCTCGCGCTGCTTCCGACATACTTCAGCGTCATCTTCTCCGGCTCGCAGTCCTTGGCCGTCGTCCGCGGCATCCGGCTGCTGCGCGTCTTCCGCGTGCTGAAGCTTGTCCATTTCGTGCGCGAGGGTACGGGCCTAGTCTCCGCCATCAAGGCCAGCCGCCAGAAAATCGTCGTGTTCGTCTCGGCCATGCTCTGCACGGCGGTCATATCTGGAACGCTGATGTATCTGATTGAAGGTGGGGGCTCCGGCTTCACGAGCATCCCGACCAGCGTCTACTGGGCCGTGGTGACAATGACCACCGTGGGATACGGCGATCTCTCGCCCAGCACTACGGCAGGCCGCCTACTGTCGGTCGTGCTCATGATCATAGGGTACTCACTGATCGTTGTGCCCACCGGAATCGTCTCAGCTGAACTGGCGAGAGGCGACACTCCACCTCCGCAACCGGGAGTGAGGACTTGCCCCCGATGCTCCATCAACGATCACCCGCCCGACGCGGTCTACTGCAGGGTGTGCGGAACTCCCTTGTAGCGCTTCGAAGCGGCATTCCCGGGCGGGGCAAGCGGGTCCCGGACCTCATCACGGGCAATGCGGGACACTGAGCGCGACCGGTGCGGCGAATCCAGCCGATGGCCCAAGGCTGTCGCTGCGACGGCCGCGAGCCCTAATTGTGCGTCACGTTACGTTACGTTCTTCGGATGGGCTGGATTGAGTTCATGGCGGGCACGACCGGCGGTCGTCTGCCATAGCCAGTCCACGCCTCGGCGGCGATCTTCCCACCCGACTGCCTACGACGGCGGCCATCGCTCAGTTGGGCAGAGAGAATCAAGCCGCCCCCTTGGGCCCGTCTCGTTCGAGAGTACTCGCGGCACTTGACCGTCAAGAGGATCCCAATCGCTCCATACGGGTTTCGTTGCGTCCTAGAACGCGAAGTGCATTAGATTGGTCCACCCTGGGTCGACAGACCTACTCCAGTTGTCCATTCTCGACATGCGGCCGGAATTCCCTGCCAATTGAGATTGCCCTGTTCAAGCGATGAAGGGCCTCCTCTACCGCCGACTGGTCGCACTGCGGTTGGCTCCCAGCGAGTACTTCCATCGTAGCGATGTCAGCCGCGTACTCCTTGCAGAGCTGCAGGTACTTCGTCGGTACCTTCTTGAGAACGAGCGCGTAAGGCCTGCCAACTCGGAGGGTCTGAGATTCAATGTCGAGGTTGTTGTACCGGATTACGCCCCTGATGTGGGCTCGCCGCATCCTGGCTACCCTGAATTGGGACGTGACCATCTGCCCATTTCGGCAGAAGCGTTCCAAAGCTCGGCAGTCCGAGCAACTGCAGTGAGACCGTGCCGCGATCCGGTGGTCGGTAGGCCCAGTTGGGGGCGAGCCGCTGCGCTCCAACAGGCACTCCGTAGAGGTCAGCCAAATCGCAACGTAGGCGCTTGTGCCTGAGATCTCTCCTAGACGCCTGCTGACTCGGCCCAGGGCCTTTGGCAGCGTACGGAACGGGTCAGCAAGGTTCGGATTGCGAGCGATGAGATCCGAGACCCTATTGGCGTCGACTTCCGAGACATGGCCCTCGCTGAAACTGAGCCAATCCACGATCGTGCTGACGTTCAGGTTTGTCGGCTTCGTCCGCTTCCAATCGGGCAGATTGGAGTCGTTGTGCGGCTCGAGGGCAAGTTCGAGGCCCTGTACCGATTCATGGACTGCGACTTCGAACGCAGTGGATCGTATCGAGCCGCTCCCAGCGGAGGCCGACAGTTCCGCCCGAAGGCGCGCCAGCAGGCTGAGTGCCGTTTCTGGCGCCTTCGATACCCATTGCCTTGCGAACTCTCCGAGGAATCGGGCGAGCACATCGCGGTCCGCTTGCTGCAGGAAGTGGATCAGCGTGCTGTCCATCCATCTGCCGTACGCAGGGAGCAGCACGGAACGCAGGAACACAGCCACCTGCTCACTCATGGTCGTCTCCGACAAAAGCTCGAGCATGGCTGTGATCACCTCGGGCCCCGCGTTGGCAGGGGGCCGCCAAGACGGAATGATGCCTTCGGACTGACTCCGGGGCCACCCCTCGATCAATTGGGCCACAAGTTCTTGAGGCGCCGTTGTGGCCGATCCAGCCTCGCTGGTCTCACGAATCGCCTTGCGGACGAAGGCGATCGCATCGCTGATCGACGCATCCGCTCGGACCAAGACCTCTTTGTGGTTAGGCCAGACAATCAGGGCGGCCCTCCGGTAGACTCTCTCGATCGTGGCCCCCTCATTGCCCGAGGCCTCGAAGAGCGTCTCGCGATCGGGCGGAACGCTGTCGAAGGCACCCTGGGGCAGAGCCTCCTCGGGCAGCAGTGGAAGTCCTTGCAGGACAACTCGACCCCCATCTTCCGCGACCAGTCCGTTCAGGGTGTGGGACCAGTCGTGGACCTCGACCATGAAGTCCCCCTTCCCGGTGAGATCGATCTCGTCAGCCAGACGGTAGTCGTACACGATGTCATCAGGCATACCCTGTTCTTCGACGGTCAGGACGGCCAAGTGCAGCGCGCAGTTGGCTTGTTTGGCCGCCCGCGCCAGCGTTTCACCGACCGAAGCATCAACGCCTTTGAGATTCCCGAACCTCAAGCCGGCCTTGCTGTATGAGTGCTCGAGCAGCCACACGATCTTGTGGGGACATCCGGTCGAACTGCCCCACTCCGTGAGAATTCGGGAGATCTCGCTGGCTTGGCCAGCAACGTTCGGGGCATGCGACGGGACATCGCGGCCAGAAGGCACCGCGACTAGGTTGTAGACCAGCGCGACACGGTGCCCGGTCCGAACCGGCTCTGTACGGTGGAGGCAGTCAGCGTAGAAGGCGGCAAAGCAAACGTCGCCGGGGTCCTCGCTGCAGGTGTCGATCACAGCCTCACGACCGGCGTGCCGGATCACGAGTTCTCCCCCCGTCGCACTGCCTGGCACTGTAAGGACGAGCGTCCCGATCATGCCGTCCACCTTCTCGGTGTCCCGGTGTTCCGAAAAGAAGCCGCCTGGCTCGTACACCAGAAGCTTGTAGAGGTGGGCGGTGATGCTCCCGGTTGCACACCCCAACCCCCGCTCGACAGACCTGAGCATTTTCCGGAACGCGTGCTGCCAGCGCTCGCCGGAGACGCTCACCCTCTTCGCGTCAATCTGCCAGCAGTCGCGGACAGACCGGTCGAGCACCGTGTCCGGGCCACGGCCGTATGGAGCGCGCGCAGCGGCTCCGACGAGTTCCCGAGCCTGGGCCTCAATTACGGGCAGCGGGACAGCCCCAAGGGGATCGACGGTCAGACTTGGAATCGGTGCGGCAAATCGACCGGCGACGTAGTAGTTCCCCGGTCGGTTCACCTCGTGGAGCGCGCGCTCGAGGTCTTCGAATTGGGTCAGGTACTTTATCTCCGGGCGGGACATGCGATCCACCCAATCCTAGACAAGAACGCGTGGTGGAATTGGCACGGCGCGCGGAAGACGGGCTGCAAGGTGGAGGATGTGCAGCGCCGGCGCGGAGGCGCATAGAGAGGGCGGTGCCCCCCCACTCAATGCTTGCGGGGCGCCTGAGGGTGATGGCGCTGTTGGGTAGGCAGACGCCCGAACTGCCGGCCGAGGTGCCGGTCACTGAGATCGGGAGGAGGGTGCTGATGGACTTGGTGCGCTAGCGCAAGCCGCCATAGCCAACCAATGGGAGCGCGTCAGTGCGGACGATAGCGGTGATGGGCAGGCCCCTGATCCTGAAGGGATGTCTGGCGGTAGGGAACCGGGAGCGAAGGTAGGGCGGCACGGACCTGGACGCACACGTGGGGCACTCCCTTGGCGGGCCGCAAAGCGAACGCTTCGGGAGGGTCGCTCGCGATCTCGCCCACCGACACGGATCCGCTATTCCTATGCGGGCTGCCTCACAGGCGCCCCGGCATATCCGGGAGCCTGACCGGAGGCGGGGCCCCTCAACGACAGTCGACCGGCGTAGCTCCTCCCGGTGATGGGTGAGAAGGGTGCTCACGTGCGTCCGGCTGAAGCCCGGCACAACTACTCATTGCGGTCCTGAACAGTGGCGTACAGGACCGTAAGAAAACCACCTTGGGCGTCGCCGTCCTCCGACCAAGTGCTTGGCTCGGGATGGCTATTGCAAGCCGGAAGCTCCAGGCACTCGAAAGTGGGGAGGCGGCGGTCGATCGCACTGTTGACAGGGATGTGCAAGGGCCGGTGTGGCAGTCCATCGCAGCCCAGAGATCGATGACAATCCCCGTGGCGGGATCGGCGGTTTCCGGATTGTGGCCATGTCATACCCGATGCGGACCGGCCCCGCACTGTCGGTCTCCGCACCGTATTCCGGAGATGCCGAGAGAGACTCCATTGGGGCGAGCGGATGACAGCAGACCGACTTGGCCGGCAGACTTCCGAGACGGTGGTGAGCATCTCGGACGTCCTGGGCGCACTCACTGCCTTTACCGATGGGGCGAGTCGTTGGCACGTCTCGCGGCCCGTTCGGTTCGGCACCGCGAGATTGAGC
The DNA here is from genome assembly GCA_965203925.1 of Bryobacterales bacterium. Taxonomy (GTDB): domain Bacteria; phylum Acidobacteriota; class Terriglobia; order Bryobacterales; family UBA6623; genus VXMF01. Next base: position 3,750,725 of record OZ241924.1, on the reverse strand, counting down.
TGCTGCGCACATTGATGGCTTCAACAAGGCCGCGCACGGTCTGCGCACATTATGGATGCGTTAAACATAGGGGGCCTAAGCTTCAGCATATGGCTTCAGATGAAATCATGGGGCCCGTGATGAGTGCCGTTCAGCCGATCACGGCTCTATCCACCCCGCCAGGAACGTGTTGGCCACGGGCTTGAAACACACCGGAGCATCTCTGGGAATCCGCACACAAGGAACCCCGGGCCGGGGGGCTGGCCCAGACTGGCGTTTGCGGCTGGCTCCGTGGACCGGCACGCATTTCGGAACCGGTGCCAAGCCAGGCGGGCGCCAGGCTGGGTCGTACTCGGCCAGTAGGGGTAGCTGGGCTAGCACGGCCCCGGTGCATCAAGGAACGCAGAACTCGCGGACGCCGGCCCGCGGAGACGGCGGGCAATGCTGCAGGTGAGGGCCGCGGAGATCCCAGAGGACAAGTTGCACGGCACTCGACGACTCCTCAAGAGTGTATGGACTCAGGGGAATCGCAGAGCCCTTTTCCGAACCTCAGTGACGATCCCGACTCCGAAGATCTCCGGCTACACCGGTCGATTCCTGCATAGCACCTCGCCAATTCTTGGTCGCAGCCCGCCACCTTCTGTGTTTCCGGGGCATGGCATTCATGGGCGAGCTCCGTCGTTTCGAGCAAGACTGCCGTGCTGCGGGTCTTGGTGCAAAGCAGCAGCTGCGGATCACGCTGTCCGACTGCCTCCGGAAATCACAGCCAAGAATCTTGAGCAATCGTGCAAGTCCGCTGTAGTTCCGGGCGGCTCGCCTGCAAATCGTTCAACCCGAGTCGCCAGAGCACTTCCTGACGAGCTGTCGGTGGCTATCTGGATTCGGGTCACAGCTTCTGACGATGCGCACCATTCCGTTCTTTTCCAATCTCTCTTCTCCTCGGAGCCCTCATGGGGTCTGATGAGTACGCCATCAAGGTTGGGATTCCGAAAGATGATGCGGCAGCCCAGATCACGCGCTGTGGTCTCAGGGGCGAACCCGGCTTCTCGGTCTTCTGCAACACGGTCTCGACCGAGCAGAACGGGGCATTTCTTCTGTCAGCCAGACCGCTTCCTCAGCGGGCGATTGGCCTCGCCCCCGGCGGTCACCGTATTACCTCCACTGCTCTTTGCGCACGCCAAGCTGAGGTTTTGTTCGTGGACGTCGCAGAGATGTTGCGGGAACTGTCCTAATGCCTGCTCGCTCTTCCCTCTACCCCGAAGAAGATCGACAGCCGAGGTGTGACCGCGGGAAGGCGACGCATCTTCGCTCAGCCGATTCGCGGCACGCCACCCAAGACTCCTGCCCTGTACTTTGGATAGAGCCGGACATCGCGTCGGAGTCCCTTCACGTCTTGAGCCCCGTGCAATCGAGTCGCGCCGTCTCGTGTCTTTTCCGCGACGAAGAGCTCTTCTTTCTCCAAGTCGTCAAGGAGTCCCACATTGTGGGTCGTTATGAAGAGTTGTGAATCCTGAGGATTCGTCTTGTGCGAACGGAACGAGCTCAGAATATCCGCCACGATATCTACGTGAAGATCTCCGTCTATTTCATCGAATACTACTGGAATTCCTTCAGCTAATCCTCTGTACAGCTGCGGGAGAATCTTAACGAGACGCTTTGTTCCTCTGGATTCAATGTACAGGTCCATGAGAGTGTCGATTCCTTGATGCCTGAATGATAACGTCTTCTCATTTCCACTTCCAGTTACGCTGAATCCGGAAATCCCTAAATCGCTGCACTGGATCCGTTCGCTGAACCAATCGGACAGCTTGGGTACCTTCTGGAACAGGTCGGCGACTCGGTGGGCGGGAGGGCGAAAGCTCTCGTAGTTCACTATGTTTGTCAGTGCGCCCAGAGTACTTAGCCACTCCGCGAGACGCATTGCGACTGGCACGTTCAGCTGAGCTAGCGTAGAGATGACTGAGGCGTCAGGACGAACTGCCTTGAGACGCGGATCCTTACCGGTGACGCCGAAGTCAACTGACGAATAAGTCTGGCGATTCGGCCCTGGCCGCTCAAACAACCGCCGTGCCCGACCTTTCGGGAAGTAGGATAGGGCCTCGTAACGGAAACGCTCGCTGTTCGGTCTCCAAGGCTTGCGCTCCGCAACCAGTTCGTATCGGAACAGTTCCGGGGGCTTGCCAGGTGCCAGCCAATCCCCCTCGAACTCCAAGCAGATCTCTGTTGGCTCGCCCACCCACGTTTCCGAGAAGAATGGCGTGAGCATCGTGATGGGAGCGGTGTCGGGTCCGGCTGGTACGGATAGGCCTGCGACACGGGCGACGCTGACCAACGCGTCCAGCAGAGCCGTCTTGCCCGACCCATTGGCTCCCATGAGTACGACCACCGCCGGAAGACGGAGCTTCGGATTGGCAACGCTCCTTCGAAACCTCGGCAGGTCGGGCGCAGTGCCCGGGATCCGGAGGTCCAGAACAACTTTCTCGCGTATCGAACGAAAGTTAGATACCGAGAATGTGTGTATCATATCTCGATCATAACAGAAAATTGTCGAGTACGGACTTTGATTCGGATTCCCGCCGATCCAATCGCGCGTGTCTAGCCGCAACGCGTTCGTCTGATGACGGAGCCGCCCACCTGGCGTAGATCGAGCGTTAGCCCGAAAAAGGCGAGTGCTCCCGCCGCACTTGATCCACGCAGCCAGCCGCGGCGATGGGCCGCGAGTCCAGTTGAGCCTCTTTGGGGGGACCTTGGTCGGAGACCCGTAGGGCCCGTCCCTAAATAGAAACGCCTAGCTCGGGTGGCGGTATTGGCTAGCTCAGGTCCGACCGGCTCGGCCGGAGCTTGGCAAAGTCCGCTCCGGAGATCACGTAGTACCACTCGGCAAATCGGCTGGACAACTCGTCCCCCAACTCCTTGCCCTTCTCGGCATCGCCTTCGTACTTCTCTGCCCTAGCCTCACTGAAGTCCACGCTGATCATCAGGTAACGGCGCTCCCCTTCACCCTCGGAATCCTCGGAGTCGGATGAAGGCTCGGAGCCCCCCCTCGCAATCTCTCCGAAGCGGAGGGTATACAGCAGGCCGTCCTTGGACTCCACGAGCAGCTCACCCTCATTGGAGAGGATCTGCCCGGTGTACGGGTTCGGGAAGAATCCCTTGCCCTGAAGCGAGCGGAAGTTTGCCATGGTCGGCTGGATGCCGGACCGGGCCTTCAGATCCGCGCTCAGGCCCTGGGGCTTCGGCTGCACGTCCACAATGCGCAGATCCGAGAGCGCCCTAGTCAGCTCTCCGGTGGCGTCGGTGTCCGGCTCGCGCCCCTGCATTTGCCACTTGCTCTCACTCTTGGTGAGCAGGACTTGTTGGCGGTTCTCGATGCGCCCGAGCCGCTCGTTGATGGTGTAGCGGTTGATCTGGATGCGCCGCAGGTCGAATGGGGAAACCTTGAGCAGGTCCGTCTCGATCCAGTCCTGAAACTGGGCCGAGACGTCGGCGTCGGTCTTCACCTCATAGGTCCGATTCTGGCCCGGGACGCGCAGGTAGCGGTAGCCACGCCGCCCGTCGACTTCTTCGCCCACGATGAAGTCCGCAAGCGAGTTCCCGCTACCGTCGAGGATCTTGACGCGCTTGCCCCTACCGGCGAGCGAAGCGGCCCCCTGGTCGAGGGGATCGACGACCGCGTACCGGGCGTGGTCCTGGACGGAGTCGGAGACGATGCGATCCTTGCGAAGCTCCATCAGGGCTGCGGCCGTAGTCGCGAGCCGCTCCTCGGCGTCGGCAGGATAGCCGTAGTGGGACGGAATCACCCACTTGCCGTCGGTGAATTCCACCTTCAGCGGCGTAGCAGTCGCCGTGGCCTCGTCATAGTCGATCACCTCGATCGCCCGCGGTGCCTGCGGATCGGTGAATTCCGCGAAGAATGGCTCGCCGACGTCGTCGAACACCTCCGGCGTCGACTTGCTCGGGTCGACCACTACAGCCAGGGTCGCCACCACTACCGCGACCATCACGAAGTACAGGGTCTTCGTCGTCTCGTTCATCGCTTGTCTGCCTCCACTAGACGGTGGCGGTCGACCCCGATCTGCTCTCGCTCTCGGCGTCGGACGGACACGAACAGGAACAGCGCGAAGGCCGGCACGGGCGACAGCGCGACCGCCAAGAGCTTGATCGTGTTCTGAATGGCGCGCACAGCCGCTTCCATGTCGGCCCGCGCAGCCTCGATGAGCCGCTCCTTCTCGTCCTCGATGTTGCTGCGCGCGACCGTCAGCCGGCGGTTCTCGATGCGCTCTTGGTTCGAGATCATGATCCGCTTCGTCTGGGCATCCAGGTCGGTTCGGTCGCGCAGCGCCTGCACGGCGCTGTCCAGACGCGCCTGAGCCGCGTTGAGCTTGTCTTCTGCCTCCTGCTCTGCAGCGCGAGTCTCCTCGAGCCGATCCTCCTCGTATGACCTGGTGCGCGCCTCCACGGTTTCCAGCGTCCGATGCTGTCGGCGACGCTTGCGCAGCGCGATGAAAGAATCGTCGCCGGCCAGACGGTCAACCGCGTTCAGCACGAACGTCACGTTGTCAAAGTCGAGGTCGCCCATTCCCTGACGCCGCAGCTCGAAGAACTGTTCCCCAAGCATGTCGGCGTCGGCAATCACGATGGCATGCACGCCACCCTCTTCCGACGACGAGACCCGTGCGGCCAGGATGTGGCTGTCCTCGTCCGGGTCGTGCGCCACGTTTGTGGACAGTTGGGCACCGAACACGGATTGCTGCACGAGGCGGAACCATGAAGTCGTGCCGGAATCGAGACCCGTCCGCAGAAGGGCGGTGAACTCGGTGTCGGCCTCCCCGTCCTCTGCGGGCTGCAGCACGCCGGAGTACAGCAGCACAGCCTCCTGCAACCCGGAGCTGACGGCCTCGTCCGGGTTGAAAGCGCGATCATAGCCGCTGCCGGCGCCCAAGAAGACCACTTCCTGCGGCAGGTTGCGGAAGGTCGGGTGGGGGTTGTAGTTGTCCCACGAGATGCGATCGGCCTCCCATTTCACGCCAAGCACTTCCATCAGCGGCGTGCTGTCGGTGGGCACGCGCTGTGGCTGGCCCTGCTGGAACGGGCTCGGCGGCAACTGGTGCGGAGATGCCGAAATGTCGAAGGCCGGCAGGGGATCCACCACCAGAAGCAATGGATTGCCGGCTTTGGCCCACTCCACCAGCCGATCCATTCCATCCTGCTGGAGCGTGTTCGGAAGCACGACCAGCAGGACGTCGAGACCTTCCGGATAATCAGTCTCCGCGGGCACCTGCACCACGTCGTACTGCTTGCGCAGCTCTGCCACAATCGACCAGCCCCTGGCCTGCTGGCGGGTCTGGAAATCGAACCCTCCGAATAGGTTGACGCCCGTGCGCAGCACGCCCACCCTCTTGCGCTCGGCGTTTGAGACGACGCGAACAGAGCGCATCAGCTCGTACTCGACGGGCAAACCTGGGTCCATGAACGGGATCACGAACTCCTCGGGTCCCGAGCTGAATACGATGCCAAGGTAGATCTCGTCGGGGCTGCCCTGGGTCTGGTAGATCGGCGGCACCGGGCGTGGCCGGATGTCGAAGCGGTCGCGCGCCTCGCGCGCCTCCGGCGTAAACTGCTCAGTCGGGATGATGTTCGCGTGAACGCGACTGCCCCCGCGAGAGTCGAACTCCCGCAATAGGGAGATTATGTTGTTGCGGGCCTGCACGTAACGCCGAGGAACCTCAGGGCTGAGGTAGGCCTGGATGAACACAGGGCGGCCGGGGTCGAGGCCGTCGATGAGCTCACGGGTGTCCGGGGAGAGCGAGTGCAGCCGCTCAGCCGTCGCATCCAGCCGCCCTCCGAGCCGACCCACAAGAACCGTGGCCCCAGCGATCACGACGAGCACGGCCACGCCGCGCACGGCATAGTGGCGGCCGAGCCGCGGAGCAGAACTCCCCGTGGCCCAGTGCCGCCGGCCCAAAACGGCGACGTTGAGATACACCATTGCCGCCGCGAAACCGAGAAAGTAGAGGATTCCCGAGAGGGGTATCACGCCGTCGGCGAAAGCGCGAAACTGCTCGACGAACGAGAGGCTCTCCAGCAGTCGTCGCATCGGCCCGCCAAGGATGTTGCCGGCGTGTTCGACGAAGACCGGCACGGCACAGAACAACGTGCCCAGTATGTAGGCGACCGTCAGGTTGGCCGTCAGCTGAGAGGCGACCATGCCCAGCCCAAGCAGCGCGGCGCCCATCAGCCAGTACCCCAGATAAGTGGCCACCAGCAGGCCGAGGTCCGGACTTCCGAGTATCAGCAGCACGATGACGTGACTCAGCGAGAACCCGAGCGCTACTGAGTACACGCCCAGGTACGCGGCATACTTGCCGATTGCGATCTCGAGATCGGTCGCGGGAAGCGTCAGCAGCAGTTCGTCCGTGCCGTGCAGGCGCTCCTCGGCCCATGCCGCCATCGTCAGGGCGGGCACCAGGAATATCAGCAAGTACGGGAAATAGGCATTGAGCGTGTCGAGGTTTGCGAGGTTGCTCGCGAAAAAGGCCTCCTGCCAGAAGGCAGCAACAGCGCTAAGGAAGACGAATAGCGATAGGAAGACATAGCCGGTCGGGCTGCTGAAGTACGTCGTCAACTCCCGTCGGAGAACGGCCCTCGAGACATGCCAAGACTGGATCACTGACCACCCCCCTGGTCACTCTCCTCGTTCTCATCGCCGACAACCGCAGACTTCCGGGCATCTTCGGAATTCTGTGCCCCAGCCCGGCCTTGCCGACCGTTCGCCGTAAGGCGGTAGAACGCCTCCTCAAGTCCAGTGCCACCCGCCATTTCCTGCGGTGTGCCGTCAAACACGACCAGACCCTCGTTGATGATGATCACGTGGTCGGCTACGGCCTCTACTTCTTGCAGGATGTGGGTCGAGACCAGGACCGTCTTTGACTCGCCAAGGTCACGGATCAGCGTGCGGACCTCCCGAATCTGGTTCGGGTCCAGGCCTGCGGTGGGCTCGTCCATGATCAGGATGTCCGGCTCGTGCAGCAGGGCCTGCGCCATTCCGACGCGCTGCCGATAGCCCTTGGACAGCTTGTGGATCGCCTTCTCGCGAACGTCGCCTAGATTGCACTGGTCGACCACCGCACTCAGGCGCGCCGAGAGGCGGGTCTCGGAAAGGCCGCGGGCCTCGCCGAAGAACCGCAGTAGCTCGATTGGCGTCATTTGGGGATACAGCGGGCCGTTCTCCGGGAGGTACCCGATCTTTGCGGCAGCGTCGATGCGGTGCGTCGCGATATCGAGGCCCGCTATACGGGCCGTCCCCTCAGTTGCCTTCAGGAATCCAGTCAAGATTCTCAGCGTGGTCGACTTTCCCGCGCCGTTCGGGCCGAGGAAGGCCGCCACCTGGCCTTGGGGGACTTCGAAGGAAACGTCTCGGATCGCAGCGAAGTTGCCGAAGAACTTGCTGATTCGAACCGCCTCAATGGCGGCTGGAACCTTGGCGTCGGTCATGGTCTCTCTGGTTCTAGCGTCGCCCTCCGTCGGGGCGCCCCACCTGCTTAGCGACTGGGCGGCCTGACTATGCCGCCCCGTCCCTTCACCATAACCCACCCGCGCCCGCCGGCGCGCCGCGCGGAGCCTGCGTGTACACTGATTCCGACATGGCGAACCGTGGCAGGGATGGCGTCGCATGGCGCTGACACGACGGGTGTTCTTGGGGGCCGGCGCGGGGACCCTTGCCCAAGCGCAATCGACAGCCCCGAGCGACCGGATCGCCGTCGGCATGATTGGCGTCGGTTCGCGCTCGCACGAACTGCTTGAAGCGATTAAGCAGGTTGAGGGCACGGAGATAGTCGCCGTCTGTGACGCCTACTCAGGCCGAGTCGACCGGGCAATCGAGCGCACGGAGGGAAGGGCGCAACCCTATTCCAGCTACCGGGAGATCCTGGACGATCCATCGATCGACGCGGTGACCGTCGGAACGCCGGACCACTGGCACCGCCAGATGGTGGTCGAGGCCTTGAGAGCAGGAAAGGACGTCTACTGCGAGAAACCCCTGACCTACGCCATTGACGAGGGGCTGGAGATAGCAGCCGTCGCGGAGAAGCAAGCCAAGATCGTCCAAGTCGGGAGCCAGACGGTCAGCAGCGATGCGGCACGGGAGCTGCGCCGCTGGATCCAATCCGGAAGACTTGGGCAGATCACCATGATCCGAGTGGCCTACAACCGCAACAGCCCGGGCGGCGCTTGGATCTACCCGATCCCGCCGGACGCCTCGCCCGAAACGGTGGACTGGCACGCCTTTCTCGGACCAGCCACAAAGCGCGAATTTGACCTGGAGCGATTCTTTCGCTGGCGTTGCTATCGCGAGTACTCGGGAGGAATCGCCACGGACCTATTCGTGCATGCCTGCACCACGATCCACTTCATCACCGGCGCGGTTATGCCGAGCGAGGTCATGGCCGCGGGCGGCCTCTACCGCTGGAAGCACAGCCGAGATGTTCCCGACACGCTCGGGGCCATGCTTCGTTACCCGCAGGGATTCATGGTTCACCTCAGCTCCACGTTCAACAGCAACGCCTTCGGCGGTTACCGTTTCGAAGTCCTTGGGACTGAGGGATCTGCCCAGTTCGGCAGACGGGGACTGATCTTTCGCCCGCATCCGGAGTACGACAACAACGCTTGGATCGTCGGCGCCTGGCCGACCGCCCTAGAAGAGCAGTACGTCCGCTCGCCAGCGGGCCGCGCTGAACTCCAAGGTCTGCCGCGCCCGGAGGACGAAACCTACCGGGACACGGGGCCGAACTCTACGCTGGCGCACTTGGCCGACTTCTTCTTCGCGGTCAGGCATCGGGGCGCGAACGTGCAGGACGCGTGGGTCGGACACCACGCTGCGTCGTGCGCCCACCTGATCAACGCATCGGTCGACAGCGGCTCGACGGCTCGCTGGGACTTCGAGCGGCACTGCGCGGCGGCCTGAAGCCGACGGGCCAACCCCAGTAGGTGCCGAACCCTGCAACCGAGGAGGTAATCTCATGAACCAACCGGGATTCAGCTGGCTGCTGTACGCCTTGATGACGGTATCGTGCTGGGGCCTCTACGGAATCTTCCTGCACAGCGGCCAGATCGGCATGGGGGATCCCGTGCACGGTCGCTACAAAGCATTCCTGTTTGTCGGCATCGCCTACTTCCTGGTGGCTGTGCTGGCTCCGATCGCGGTCTTGGTGGCGTCGGGCGCAGACTGGAACTACCCCGCCCGCGGAATGACGCTGTCACTGGTGGCGGGCACGGTTGGAGCCGTCGGTGCATTCGGCGTCCTGCTCGCCTTCGGGGCCAAGGGCACGCCTGCTGTGGTGATGTCGATCATCTTCGCTGGCGCGCCAATCGTCAATGCGCTCGTCGCAATGGCCCTGCACCCGCCGGCCGGGGGGGTGGGCGGAATCCGATGGCAGTTCTTCGCCGGCATCGCCTGCGCCGCGCTCGGCGGCTGCCTTGTTTCGCTGTACAAGCCAGCGCCGGCCCCTCCCGCCAGCGGGGTCTCCCAAGCTTCGGCTCATACGGCCCCGTCGGGCGCCGGGACCGCCCGCTAGCGCGTCGGGGTCCGCAGCTTTGAGGCTGTCCGGCCATCGGGCAAGCAATCGATGATCGAGGCACCGCTGTGAGCGGGACCGCGCACGATGGGGCTATGGGACCGGCCGCGCTAGTCCGCGCGGCAGCGGGAGGACTCCTAGCCGGGCTGGCCAATCTCGTGCCGGGCATTTCTGGCGGCACCATGTTGCTGGCGGTGGGTGTCTACCCGCAATGCATCACAGCCATTGCGAGGGTCAGCACTCTGCGGCCAGATCGTCCGTCGGTCACTCTTCTTGCCGTAGTGGCTCTCTCTGCCGGAGCGGTGATCCTCGCAGCCGCGGGCTGGGTCCGGGACCAAGTCGTGACCTATCGCTGGGCGGCGTACAGCATCTTCATTGGCGCAACGCTTGGAGGGATCCCGCTGCTTTGGCGGATGATCGGCCGTCCGAGCGGCCCGACTTGGGCGGGCGCGTCCATCGGACTCGCAGCGACGCTGGCAGTCGCCTTGGCGCCTGTACCGCGCAGTGTCGAGGCAGCAGGCTCGGCCTTCGCCCTATTCGCGGTAGGCCTGGCGGCATTCGCAGCGACACTCCTGCCGGGCCTGTCGGGAGGCTACCTGCTGGTCGTCAGCGGCCAGTACGTCCGCGTTCTCGGCGCGGTTGACAGCGTCAAGGCCGCTATCCTTCCCGGAGACGGCATCGGGTGGGCGCAACTTGGGGAGGCCGCAGTCGTACTGGTGCCGTTCGCGGTAGGCATGCTGGCGGCGCTGGTGGGGCTAAGCGCCCTGATCCGGTATCTGTTGGACCGCCATACCGCCCCGATGCTGGGCTTCCTGCTGGGACTGCTGGCGGGCGCCGTGCCCGGGATCTGGCCATTTTGGTCGGAAGGGAGAGGCCTGCACATGCCGGACGCCGCCCAGGGTGCCGGAGCCCTAGCCTTGGCTTGCTGCGGATTCCTGACAACAGTCGCGATCAGTCGCCTCGACGCTCTGGGCAACCGACGTGCGTAGGCACGCATAAGGGAGGCCGCCACCGACTGGCCTGTACTGTGGCCTAGGCTCGCCAACTACACCGCAGGCCCGCGCCTGCGTGCTGGCAAGCATCATCGCCGAGGGAGTTCGGCCTCGGCTCGCCCCGGTCACAATCGGGCTCGACGCTTCCGCCACGACCAACCTGGGCAGTCGGTAGGTGGCTTGCCGGCGGCCGTCGCCGGGGGGCCAACCCAGCTATCATGGCTCGGGCACCGCACGATCCAGCACCAGCACAGCCCTTAGTCCGATGATCGCCTTGCAACTCGTGGCACCGCAGACCCTAGAGATCGGCAGGATCCCGGACCCACCAGATCCGGGACCAGGCGAGGTCCTGGTCCGCCTGCGCGCAAGTGGGGTTTGCGGGAGCGACATGCACGCATTCAGCGAGGGCAGTGTTGCCGGCACAGCCGCAGAGTACCCATCCGTGCTGGGCCACGAGCCGGCCGGCGAAGTGGTCCACTGCGGGCCCGGAGTCTCGGACCTGCCCACCGGCGCGAAGGTGGCCGTCGAGCCGTTCGTGGTGCGGCGCGAGTGCGAATTCACCAGGACCGGCCGTCAGAACCTAGCGCTGCGGTCGGATTTCATGGGACGCGAGATCCCCGGATCGCTGCGCGAGTTCGCCGTAATGCCCCGGCGCAATCTGGTCCGCGTTCCGGACTCGATGACCTTCGCCGACGCAGCCTTCATCGAGCCGCTCGCTGTGCTGTTGCACACCTACGAGCTGGCCGGCCTGCGCATCGGAGAGTCCGTAGCGGTCATCGGCGCCGGCCCGATCGGCCTCATAGGCGTGGCGTTGGCTAGGGTTTCGGGCGCCGCGAAGGTCGTGGCTGCGGACCCGCTGGACTACCGCTTGGCGCGCGCCCGCGCCTTGGGCGCAGACGCTACAGTCAACGTGAGCCGCGAATCACCTGTCGACGCAGTGATGGACCTCACGGGGTGCGGAGCGCATGTGGTGATCGACGCTGCAGGCAAACCGGAATCGATCAACGCGGCGATCTCCTGCCTGCGTCCGGGTGGGCGCCTGGTAGTGGTCGGAATACCGTCGGAATCCAGCGTGCCGATAAACCTGTGGACCGCGCTGGACCGAGAGGCGACCATCCATGTCCAGAAGCGGTCGAACGGCAACGACCACGACGCCCTTGAACTCCTCAAGAGCGGTGCGATCCACTCGGAGGACATCATCAGCCACCGCTTCCCGCTAGAGCGCGGTCAAGAGGCCTTCGAGACGATGGCCGACTACCGCGACGGAGTGATCAAGCCCCTGATCGAGTGGTAGGGCCTTCCCGACGCACGCCCAAGGTACGGCCGACTCGCCGCGCCGCCAATGCCATAGACTGGAGGGAACTATGAGTACATCCATGTCTCGACGAGCGTTCGCGGCATCCGTCGCCGGGGCGCCTGCCCTGCTCAGCGCACAAGCGACTGGCAGCAAGGTGCAGCTCGGCTGGGTCGGCCTTGGCAACCGTGGCGGGCGGCACATCCGCACGATGATGAAGGTCGCCAAGGAAGATGCCTCCATCAAGGCAATCTGCGACACCTTCTCCCCGCGCTTGGCCAAGACCAAGGACGACGTCATCAGCGATCAGGGGACTGCGCCAGAGACCTACAACGACTACTACAAGATGCTGGCCGATCCGGAGATCGACGCGGTCGTGATCATGACGCCGGAGCACCTGCACCGCGACATGGCGATAGCGGCTCTCGAGGCCGGCAAGCACGTGTATTGCGAGAAGCCCCTCTCGCACACCATTGAGGAGGGCTTCGAGATCCTCAAGGCTGTTGAGGCCAGCGGCAAGCTGTTCCAGGTCGGCACCCAAAGGCGCAGTTCGAGGCTCTATGCAAAGGCCAAGGAGATCTATGAGTCCGGAGTGCTCGGCAAGGTTGTCTACGCCCGGGCCTTCTGGTACCGCAACAGCGCGCTCACCTCCCCCGCCTGGCGCTACACGATCCCTGCGGACTCCGAGCCCGGCAACACGGACTACCAGAAATTCCTCGGCCCGGCGCGCGCAACGGCGTTCAACAAGCAGCGCTACTTCCAATGGCGACTGTACTGGGACTATTCGGGAGGCATCTCAACCGACCTGCTCGTCCACCAGACGGACGCAATCCACATGATCACGGGGCGGCACTACTGCGATTCGGTGGTCTGCAACGGCGGTGTCCACTACTGGACGCAGGACGACCGCGAAGTTCCGGACACGGTCACGGCCGGGTTTGAGTACGACGACCACTTCCACATCAACTACAGCGCGGCCTTCAGCACGTCCCACTACGGGTACGGCGAGCAGCTCTGCGGCAGCGAGGGCGTGATGGAGATCATGAACCTGCGCTACCTCAACGTCTATCCGGAGAAGGCGCGGGGCCTGCCCGAATCCGTCGTGTCCCGTCCCGAGATGCACTTCGACGCACGCAAGGACTTCAACGAGTCCAATTCGACCAACGACCACCTCAAGAATTTCATCGACGCGATCGCTCACGGCGCCGAGCTGAACTGCCCGGCGCAACTCGGTCATGAGGCCGCCATCACGGGACATCTGGCGACCCTTGCCCTGCGGTCTAACAAGAAAGTCTATTGGAACCAAGGCGAGGGCACATACCACTTCGGATAAGCACGGCAAGGGCCTGGGCCGTGCCGCGGCGCCGGTCGGACGTCAGAGAACACCATCGTCCTCCCGTGCTGGCTGCGCTCTCGGCATCGGGCTTCGTCCAATAGCACCAATGGGGCCGCGGTGCCGGAATCGCGAGATCCGCACGCCTCTCGGCAGTGACCTCGACCGGCCCCTCCCCGTCGGATGTTCCCGAGGGGCAGTAGGCGGCACTTCACCTGCGGAGTGCAGCTACTGGAACGTTCCGAAGTGTAGTGGCTCGTTGCAGCCGGTCGCGAATTAGACTAAGGGCATGATTCACTTGCCAGCGCTGAGATGGGGCGTTCCGTACGAGAGCCTCGACACGAAGCGGACGGTGCACTTCGACACGGGCGAGCCGGTGGCCGAAGTAAGCCAAGTCTTGGCGGCGATGGTCAAGCGTGACCTCAAGCTTGCGCCGCGTGCTCAAGAGGCGCTTCGGGCGGAGTCACCGAAGAGGATCATAGATCGGCTCAGCGCTGCAGGGGACCTATTCGAGAGCGCCGAGCTGCCGCTCGGCTCAACCAGTCAGAATCCCGACGAGTTCATCCGGCAGCAGTCCTCCACGACGGGGCTGCCAGAATCGCTCTGCCGCTCCAACATGGCCAAGATCGTCGGGGTCTGCCGAGATATGGGACGGATCATGGACTCGCTGACCCGGGGTCTGGACTTCACCGTGCTGTCCCGCGGCTACGGCTACGACAGCGACGGCAGGATGCTGAGCTACCACGCCAACGCCGAGGTCCTCGGAGCGGTCCTGCCGAGCAACTCCCCAGGCGTCCACACCCTGTGGATGCCGGCCATACCCCTCCAAGTGGGCCTTTGCCTCAAGACAGGGTCGCAGGAGCCGTGGGCGCCATACCGCATGGCGGTGGCGATGATCGAGGCCGGCATCCCCAAGGAGGCCATCTCGGTGTACCACGGGCAGGCCGTTGGGCAGACCGTGGTCAGGGGCTGCCGGCGGTCGATGGTGTTTGGAGGCCAGGCCACCATCGACCTGTACAAGAGCAACCCCGGAGTGCAGGTGCACGGCCCGGGCTACAGCAAGATCCTGCTGGCCGACGACACAGTCGACTCGTGGGAGGACCATTTGGACCTGATGGTCGACAGCGTGTTCGCGAACAGCGGCCGCAGCTGCATCAACGCCTCGTCCATCTGGGTGCCCCGGCACGGTCGCCGTATCGCGGACGCGATCGCGCGCCGCCTGTGCGAAGTCCGGCCGAAGGATCCGCGCGATCCCGAAGCGGCCTTGGCGGCCTTCACGGTAGCGGGCGCGGGAGAGGCCATTTCCGGTCTCATCGACGATCTGCTGGCGAGCGGCGGGGCCACCGACGTGACCGCAGGATTGAGGACCGACTCTCGGGCCGTGACCCGGGAGCACTGCTCATACCTGCTGCCCACTGTCGTCCACTGCGAGTCCCCGGAACACCCGCTCGCAACCAAGGAGTTCATGTTCCCCTTCGTCAGCGTGGTCGAGTGCCCGCAGGACGAGATGGTCGACCGCATCGGCCCGACACTCGTGTGCACGGGGATCACGCAAGACCCGAGCCTGCAACGGCGCCTTATCACGTGCCCGACCATCGACAGGCTGAACATCGGCCCGATCCCAACCGTGCGGCTCAACTGGCTGCAGCCCCACGAGGGCAACATCGTAGAGTGGCTCTACCAGCCGCGTGCCTTCCAGATGGCCTCCTGAGGCCGTTGCCGGATCGCGCTCCCTCGCTTCCGGCGGCGGGTGGCGGTGAGCAGCAGGTCCTGCCGGGGGCACGGGCGGGTGCCAGGACCTCCGGGTAGCCGTGCACCGTATCGAGTACTTGGCCGCAGCAGCCTTCTTGTGGGTGCTTGAGCGCCTGCCTGAGGCTGCGGCCGTGCGGGTGGCGGAGTGCGTTGGACTTGCGCTGGGCAAAGCTGTCCGCCGATGGAAGTCGGTTGCGGATGCAAACCTCCGGCTGGCGATGCCGGAGCTGGACGCCTCGGGCCGGCGCTCCGTGCTGCGGTCTGTCTACCGCAATCTGGGGCGCGTCGCGGTCGCTTTGGCGAAGCTCCCCGGCTGGTCTGAGGCCGAGATCCGGCGGCATGTGGACTTCGCCGGCTTGGATCACTTCTTGACCGCCCGCGCCAAGGGCCGTGGCGTGCTGCTGCTGACGGCGCATCTGGGCAACTGGGAACTGGGCGCGCTGGCCCATGGGGCGGTGCTGGGACCCATGGGGGTCGTCGTCCGCCCCCTGCCGAACCGGCTGGTGGACGCTCTGGTCGAGTCCCGGCGCCGCTCCCACGGCAATCGGGTCATCGACAAGCGCAGCGCGGCGCGGGAGATCCTGAGGAGCCTGGCTGCCAACGGCACGATTGGGATCTTGGCCGACCAGCACGCATCAGGTGAGGAGGCCGTTCAGGTCGACTTTCTCGGACTGCGGGCTGCCGCGAACAAGGGCCCCGCCCAGCTGGCGCTGCGGACCGGGGCCGCTGTCGTGCCGGCCGCCGCCCGCTGGGACGCGGTGAGGCGGAAGCACGTGGTCACCTACCGACCGGAGGTCGAGCTCTTGCGCAGCGGGGATCCGGCCCGCGACGTTGCCATCAACACCCAGCGCTTCCAGCGTGCCATTGAACGCCTCGTTCGGGAGACTCCCGAACAGTGGCTCTGGATCCATCGGCGATGGAAGGGCCTGAGCCTTCCGGACCCACGGGAGCCGACTGCGTAAGGCGCCAAACGGGTATACTGTGCAGTGGCGATGGCCTTCCGATACGCGGCTTCAGGGGGAGTCTTGCGTCTCAGCGCGCTGGGTCGGGCGACCGCTCTTGCCTGTTTGCTGGCCAGCCCGCTCGGCCTGATATTCGGCCAACACCGGACGGGCGAATCCGAGACGCCCACAGAACCCCGAGGACAGGCCTACTATCACTTTGCTCTCGGGCACTTGTACCACCAATTCGTGGAACAGTACGGGAGGCCCGAATACTATGACCGGGCGGTAGCAGAGTACGAGGCGGCATTGGCCAAGGATCCCGGTTCAGTGGTCATTCGGCTGGCGATGATGGAGCTGTTCGCAGGCACGAACCGCCTAACCAAGGCCGTGGCTCTGGCCGACGAGATTCTCGAAAAGGACGCTGAGAATGTTGAGGTCCGGCGCTTGTTGGGCGGGATATACCGCGGCTATTATGGCCGGGATCGGCAGTCTCCCAAGAAGGAGTACCTCGAAGAGGCGATCGAGCAGTTTGAGAAGCTCGTCGAGCTTGAACCCGACAATCCCGCCAACCATCTAGACCTAGGACGCCTGAAGGTATTGGCCGGCGATCCCCGGACTGCCACCGAAATCCTGAGGCGTGCAGTCGAACTCGAACCGGGCAACCTCGACGCACGAGTGAGCCTGGCATACCTGCTCTTGGAGCGCGGTCGCATCGAAGCGGCCATCACCGAACTCGAGCGGGTCGTGGAGCAGGGTTCCACCAGCCGCCAGCACCTCAATGCTCTGGCCGGGGCCTACGAGCAGGCCGGACGGACGGAAGATGCAGCCGAGCTGTACGAGCGATTGATCCGGGAAGGCGGCAACACTTTGCGCGTACGTCAGCGCCTTGCCGAAAACCTGTTCCGCTCGGGGCAGCTGGAGCGCGCCCTCGGACTGTACACGGACTTGGCCGAAGTGGATCCCCAGCAGGCGGAGTACTTGCTGCGCATCGCGATGATCCAGAGGTCGCAGAAGAACTTCGACGAGGCGCGAGAGGCCCTTGAGCGGGCCCAGACGATCGACCCCAGTTCGCTCCAAGTGGAACTCGAGGGGATTGCGCTCCTGTCCGCGGAAGGAAAGGTCGCCGACGCGATCGAGCGGCTGGCCAAAGTGCTCGAGAGCGGCCGGAAGGACGAATACAGCCCGAACGAGCTGCGACGGCGCCTAATGCTGTTGGAACGCTTGGGAGTACTGTACAGAGAAAATGGCGAGCCCGGTCGAGCTGTGGCAGCGTTCGAGGAGATCTATGCCCTCGACGGCGACCTGCGGCCGCGAGCACTTGTACAGGTGATCGAGACCTGGCGGATGGCGCGCGATTTCGAGCGCGCCGAACTTGAGGCATCCCGCGCGTCGGATGACTTTCCCGACAATATCGTCTTGGCAAACCTGCTCGCCGGTATCTTGTCCGACCGCGGAAAGACCAAACAAGCCATCAAGGCGGCGGAGCGGATGGCCGCTGCGGGTGCCGACGATCTGGAGGTCGCACTGGCGACCGCCCGCATCTACGGAAAGGCCAAGCAGTTCGAGAAGGCGAAGCAGGACCTCGACCGAGCCAGCGCAATGGTGAGGACTGACCAGGCGCGAATCGCTGTGCTGTTCGCATTCGGCTCAATGCACGAGCGCGCCAAGGAGTACGACAAGGCAGAGGCCCGCTTCCGCGAGCTGCTCAAGCTGGCGCCGGACAATTCCGGCGCACTGAACTATCTCGGCTACATGTTCGCCGACCGCGGCATGCACCTAGATGAGGCGCACAACCTGATCCAGAAGGCCCTCGACCTCGAACCCGACAACGGGGCGTATCTCGACAGCCTCGGCTGGGTCTACTACCGGCAGAACAAGCTGGACCTGGCGGCCAAATTCCTTGAGAAGTCGCTGGAACAGTACAAGGACGACCCGGTTGTGCACACGCACCTGGGAGATGTGTACTTCAAGCTGGGCCGTGTCACAGACGCCAAACGCCACTGGAGCCGAGGACTCGAGGAGTGGAGACGATCCGCCCCGGCCGAGCGTGACGCCGGGGAGGTGGAGAGCTTGCGGCGCAAGCTGGCCGAACTGGAGGTCTCGCTCGCGGAGGAAGACCAGGCCCCGGAACAAGAGCACGGAGTCGAGCGCTAGCGAGCACGGTCAGCTGCCGCCGGATTCCCCCGGCCAACGCCGGGCAGATCGAGACGACGACAAGGAGAGCCATAAGATGAGGATCTTCATCGACAGCGCGAATCTGGACGAGATTCGCAGGGCAGTCGCCTACGGCATAGTGGACGGCGTCACGACCAACCCCTCACTGATCGCGAAAGAAGGGCGCGAGCATCACGACCAGATCCGAGCGATATGCGCGATCATCGGCGGCGATGTCAGCGCCGAGGTGGTCGCCACTGAGGCGGACGCCATGGTCGCGGAAGGCCGGGATCTTGCCAAGATCCACGACTCGGTCGTGGTCAAGATCCCGCTTATCCGGGACGGCATCAAAGCCGTCAGCAGGCTCACGGCGGAGGGCATCCGGACCAACGTGACGCTGTGCTTCACGGCGACGCAGGCATTGCTGGCCGCGAAGGCGGGGGCCTACCTCATCAGCCCGTTCATGGGGCGGCTCGACGACATTTCGCAGTCCGGCGCCGAACTCATCAGGGAGATCGTGACGATTTACGACAAGTACGGCTTCGCAACTCAGGTCTTGGCAGCATCGGCGCGCGGACCGCTCCACGTGAAGGAGTCCGCCCTCGCCGGGGCCCATGTGTGCACGCTGCCCTACAAGGTCTTCGACAAGCTGTTCAACCATCCACTGACGGACATTGGCCTTGAGCAGTTCCTCGCCGATCATCGGCGGTCTCTGGTCACGGCGTAGCCTCACCGCGGAGGTCTCCTCGTGACCGCCCAAGGCGCCGCCGGTCAGGAATCACGCCCCAGCAATGTTCGGCGCAAGGTCATGTTGGGGCTGTTCCTGCTGTCGGTCGTCACCTATCTGGACCGTGTCTGCATCAACTCAGCTGCGCCGGAGATGCAGCGCGATCTGGGTCTTTCGAACGCTCAGTGGGGGATGGTGGTGGCCGCCTTCTTGGCCGCGTACGGCATCTTCGAAGTCCCCGGCGGTTGGCTGGGCGACCGATTCGGACCGCGCCTGATCCTGACCCGGATCGTCGTGTGGTGGTCCGGCTTCACCGCTCTGACGGGTGTGACTCGCTCGTTCGGCCAGCTGCTAATTGTGCGGGCGATGTTCGGCGCCGGCGAGGCCGGAGCCTATCCGAACGCGTCTTGCGTCGTATCGCGCTGGTTCCCGGCTCGACAGCGGGCCCGCGCCCAAGGGCTGATCTTCATGGCCAGCCGGCTCGGGGGTGCGCTGTCGCCGCTGCTGGTCCTGCCGTTGATCGCAGGCTGGGGCTGGAGGAGCGTGTTCTACGTATTCAGCCTGCTGGGGGTTGTGTGGGCCGTGTGGTGGTGGCGCTTCTTCCGCGACCATCCGACCGACCACCCGGCCGTGAACTCCAGTGAGATCGCCATCATTGGCGAATCCCCCCGCCGCCTGGCCCATGCACCTGTATCGGCGATGCTGCGCAGCTCGAACTTCTGGGCCATCTTGGGCATGTACCACTTCTTCTGCTACGCGTCGAACTGGTACCTCTTCTGGACCGCGAGCTATCTTTCGACCGAGAAGGGTTGGGAGAGTTCGGAGCTCGCGGCATACACCGCGCTGCCCTTCGTGCTGGCAGCGATCGCGAACATCGCCAGCGGTTCCGTCAGCGATCGCCTCGTTCCCAAGATCGGGCTGGTCTGGGGACGCAGGGCCGTCGGAATGGCGGGTATCGGCACTGCCGGTGCGCTGATGCTGCTTTCGCTGGCCATTGAGGACCGAGTGGCGGCCAGCCTGGTCCTTGCGCTCGGATTCGCAGTCTCGGACGTGATGCTGCCCGTCGCTTGGGCGGTCTGCACCGATGTGGGCCGTGAAGCCGCCGGAACTGTCAGCGGGGCCATGAATACGGCAGGCCAAGCCGGCGGTGTCATCATGAGCGTGGGATACGGAGCGCTCGTCGACAGTTACGGGTGGAACATTCCGCTGGCGTTGATCGCTTGCTCGTGCTTCTTGTCCATGCTCCTTTGGTGGAGGATCGACCCGTCCAAGCCGATCCTGCGGCAGAAACAGCGCTGAGGACCACAAGGCACACCGCTGGCTAAGACGTTCTCGCGATCCGGGGCCGTGTGCAACCTGCCACGAGAGACCGTCGGTTCGCTGAAGGGAGGTCCCTGATGCGAGGCCCGATCACAAGCCGCGATGTTCAGAACTCGTACCGCAATGCGAACTGCATGATTCGAGGTGACTCGGCGAATCGGTACTGGCCAAGAATCGCCGGGCGGTCGTAGCGCCGCTGCAGGTTTCTCTGGGTGAAGCTCACGCTGTTGAACACGTTGAACGCTTCCCAGCGAAGCTGGAGGCTGTGGCCGTCCACCGGCATGCGAAACCGCTTACCCAGGGACAGGTCCAGATTGAACAGGTCGTCGGAACGGAAGACATTTCGCGGGCCGATCAGGCCGGTCCGGTTGAAGCGCATGTTGGCAGCCGCCGCATGGCCATCTCGAAAGACGCCCGGAACGCCGTCAACGTTATCCGCGCGTCCCTGGGTCTGCACGGGCCCGACGATCAGGGCTCGTCCGGCACCGAAGAAGTTCGTCGACCACCGGGCTCCATTGGCAATGTCGAATGGCAGCCCGGTGCGATAGCGCATCAATCCGGCAAGTTGCCAGTCGCTGATCAAGTGGTTGAGCAGGCCGGGTACGTTCGCGCCAAGGGGCTTGCCCTGCCCAATCGGGAGGCTGAGGACGAAGTTGGCGTTCAGCTGATGGCGGATGTCAAAGTCCGAACTGCCCACCGACTGGTCCCGGCGAAACGTGTTGACGATGTTGGCGGCCGTTTCCGAGAAGGAGCCTGGAGCGTCAATGTTGCCGGAAAGGTTGCCCTCGGCGGCCGAGCCGTTGTCGATCGAGTGCGACCACGTGTAGTTGAGGTCGAACGTGAGCCCGTCACGGAAGCGCTTGCGCAGCGAGAGCGTCATCCCATGGAAGTTCGAAGACCCAAGATTCTCCCACGACCGCATAGCACTGAACTGCCGGGCGAAGAAGGTATGGCAGCCCGTCACGACCATGCACGTCGGATACGAGTTGTCGCCCCTATAGAAGTCGGTCCCGTTGAACGGATTGAGCTGCCGATCGAGCTGGTCGAGCGTGTCAAGCTCCGATTCGTGGCCCCAAGCGTTGTTGACAACGAAGAAGTTGGCCGACGCGGAACCCGGGATCGCAAAGTTCGCCAAGGCCGGAAACATGTTCTCGATGAACGGCTGGACGGGAACGAGGCTCGGATCCGCCTCGACCATTTGGTTCGTAAGGCCTTGGTCTTCGAACAGGGTACGGTTGGCCTGGAAGGCTTCCGCCAGAGTCTGGCCGGACTTGGGATCCCTGAAGAAAATGAGCGGGCTGGCCGGGTCGTGCTGCCCCAGCAACTTGCGGCCAAACCGTCCGACATAGCCAACTTCGACGGCCATTCCGCCCCCGACGGCCCGCGAGAACGACGCCGTTAGCGGAAGCGAGTAAGGTGCTCTGAGGTTCGAAGCCGTGGCCACGCCGCTCCCGACAATGGCGCGGTGGAGTGGCGGCGTGAAGGGGAATCCGCCTTCGGGCGCTAATGGCAGGTCTGGGAACGTGCCATCATAGCGGAAGGCTGTCGAGAAGTTGTAGGTCTGTGTGTTGGACTGGGGCGACTGGACGCCGAAAGTCCCGAGCGAGTCCTGCTGCGTCACGAGGTAGGACCCGAACCGATCAAAGAACACTCCCGCTCCCGCGCGGAATGCACCCTTGTCACCAAACACCGCCCCCAGCAGCCCCCTTGGGTCCTGCGGACTGTACGCGATCCCCAGCCGCGGTGCCAGGTTGTTCCGATCATCGCGGTACCAGTCCGGGCCGTTGTTCAGCGGGCCGCCCGGGATCCATGTCAGGTCGGCCGAAGGGATTTCATGGCCTGGAGTCCCCGCTTCCATGGCCGCAACCCGTTCGAACATGTACTGCTCCATAGGTACGCTGGTGACTCCCTGCAATCCATTGGCTTCGTACGGCACCCGGGCATATCCGTAGCGTAGGCCGGCAGTGACGGTCCAGCCGGGCCTCACTCGCCACGTATCCGAGAAGTAGAAGTCGTATTCGTTGGTGGCGAACTGACGATTCGTAGGCGTTCCTAGAGGCAGCATCTCCCCATCCGGACCGTACTGGTACGTCACGTTGACGGACGTGATCGCCCCGGTAAGATTGAGCGCCGCGCCGGCAATCGTCGCGAGCTGATCGTCCGCCAACTCGATGTCCGGGTTGCCGGTCATTTCCAGGAGCACTTGGTTGATACCCCGCTGGATGTCCGCTCCCAAGCCGCCTAGGAAGTCTGGCAAGAGGTAGAACCCCGGGAATGCGTCCCGGAAGGTCCTCCGGTTGTTGCGGATCACGCGGATGTTGGTCCCGAACTTGAGATTGTGGCTGCCGCTTGCCCAGATCAGATCGTTAGACAAGTTGTAGACCGGGACCTGCTGCTGGCTGCTCCGCACGCCGTAGGGCTGAATCTCGTGGATGTCAAAGAGATCGAACACCGGACCTTCCGCCCCGGAGACGGCCACTCCTTGACGAGTCAGGCCGAAGCGGAGCGTGTTGACCATCGCAGGCGCGAGCAAGCCCGTGTAGCTGAGGACGAAGCCGCGACTGTTGTCGAGCAGCTTTGAGCCCTCCAAGTTCGGGTACTGGGCGAGCGCCTGCTCGTTGTCCGCTACGTTGTCGGCTAGAGTGCCGCGCCACGATACGTGATGGCTGGCGTTCCTGTCCACGTGGAAATCGAGGCGAGCCACATAGGCCTTGTTGTCGATGTGCAGCGGCGCATTGAACCGGAAGCCGTCGAAGTTCTGGCCAGCGTCCGAGCCCGAAACAGGGTCATTTCCGGCAGGAAACGAGTTAAGGATGTCGAGCATCAGCGGGTTGACCCCGATTCCTGCAGGGTCAGCCTTCTTGAACTGCTGCGGCGAAAGGCGATACGTCCGGCCATTCTTGGCGGCAACCGTCAGGACACCCTGCCTTAGGTCCTGCGAGGGAACGACGCGCTGCTGGCTCACCGACCGGGCATCGCGGCGCGCTTCGTAGTTCACAAAGAAGAATGCTCGGTTCGTTTTGACCGGCCCGCCCAACGATGCGCCGTACTGGTTTCGGATCAGTCGTTCGCGCGGAACGCCAGCGGCCTTGTTGAAGACGGTGTTGGCAGCAGTCGGCGCGTTGCGGTGAAACTCATAGGCCGAGCCATGTAACTGATTTGTTCCCTGCTTGGTCACCAGCGAGACCTGTCCGCCGGAGGAGCGGCCTACGTCGGCATTGCCACCGCCAGTGGTGACGCGGAATTCCTGGACCGAGTCCAGAGGAATCGGCAGCACGGACCCGAAGGGGTCAGGATTCTGCTGGTCGTTGACGTCGAGGCCGTCCAATGTCACATTGTTCTGGTCCTTGCGGGCTCCGAGCACCTCGCCCGTCAGATTGACGCCAGTCTGCAAGCTCATCAGTTCGACCACGTTTCGGGTCAGCAGCGGGATCTGGCGAATCTTGGACTCGTTGAAGGCGTTTCCGACCGTGGCGTCGGTCGTGTTGAGTGCGACGGATTCAGCCGCGACTTCCAGAACCTCGGACACCTCTCCGACCAAGAGAGTCACGTCCAGCGTGGCGGGAGTGTCGACGATCAGATCCACTCCCGTGACGATTTCGGTTCGGAAGCCGGTCACGGCAAACCTGAGCGAGTACGTTCCAGGAGCAGCCTGCAGAAACTGGTAGCGCCCTCGTCCGTCCGTCCCTGTCGATCTCTTGACGCCGGATAGGGAGTCGGCGAGTGTCACCGTCGCGCCGGGGACGACGGCACCAGACCCGTCGCTGACGGTGCCGACGATCGAACTGGTTGTTTGGCCGATTAGATCGGCGGAGCACAGCAGAGTCAGCACTACGAAAACGGAGAACTGCCCCGCCCCGTGCGCGGTGGATGGCTTGCTGGGCAAGCTGTGAGGGCCTCGGATGCCCACTTGACGGTTTGCCGGTTCTGTTGCAGCCGTCGAGTTGAATCGGCTCAAGCCGAGCACACGCATCTATCGTGCCACGGGCCCAAGCGCAGCCCCCTACCATCTACGATCCTATGGGCAACAACTTCGACACTCCTGATAGGCCCGAACCTAGCTGCCTGAGCGCTTGACGCTTCCGACACTCTCCTGCGTGGCATCCCTGTCTAAACATACAGAATCGAAAATGGACGTCGATCTCCACCGTGAAGTGCCGCAGACGACAGGGCGGAGGTGTTCTAATCCGTGACGCCACAGGAGCCCCTGGTCGCAGCTCCGCGCGTGCTGGCCCGCTCCGGCCTCACGCCGCCCCGACCACGCCCCACTCACGCTCGCGCGCCCTGCACTGGCCATCTGCAGCCTCCTCGGCGGTCTTAGCCAGCACCTGCCCGTCTAGGTCCGGGATCGCCACTCCCTCCCGCCGGTGCGAGGCGCTGCCGATAGCGGATGCAGTTTCTCGTAAGGCGGCTACTCGTCCCAGTGCCGGCACATCCTCCGTCGGCCCTGCCGCGAGGGCCACACAGGCTCTTGACCCAACTGGATGCCTCAGCTGACGCCGCGCATACCTTCCCGGATGCCCCGTCCGGAACGCTGACCAGAAGGGGTAGCTGCCCACTGCGACCCACTCATGCCACCACGGCACTTGGACAGTTACCATCAAGAGGCGATCTCAGGCACACACTGTCCGACTGCTGCGAGACATTCCCCTTTCCTGAACAGTGGAACTCACGCAAAGATCTGGGGGAGGCCGGGAGGGAGAATTGCGTATTCCCGGCAAGCATTATGCGACCGAGCAACGAGTGCCTGGCAAGGATCTTCAGCCACTTCCACGAATACATATGAGGACGATCCAGACAATCAGAGACTCCGAGACCGGCACGATCGAATGGATCTTGCCGTCTTGGCCATCTCCTGATGGACCGATTCGTGCGGCACTTGTGACTTGTTGTTTGACAGCGCGATCGACGGCAAACAGTCTCCGGCGGCACCGATGGTCCGACGAACTCCACGTGGGAATGCTGGGAATCCCGCTCGATCTCAGCGCCGAGAGAGCGCAGGAGGAGTGGGATGCCCCCAGAGCTAGTATTAGAGGGCGCACACCGCCAAGCCGTCGTCCGGGACGGTTCTAGGTGCTGACGCACATCGAAGTCCGAAACTTCAAGAGGTTCGAGCATCTTGACCTCGAACTGGGCAGTCCCGTTGTCTTCATCGGACCAAACAACTCCGGCAAGACCAGCGCGATGCAGGCCCTCGCACTTTGGCACCATGGTCTCTCGCTTTGGCACGCAAAGTATCCGGAGGGCCATGCACCGAAACGTCGTCCGGGAGTAACAGTCAGCCGTCACGACCTGATTTCGATTCCTGATCCCGCTGTAAATTACCTTTGGCATCACCAGCACCTGCGCAGCAGGTCCACCAAGGCCGACAATTCGATTCGCACAGACAATGTCCGGATCGAAATCATAGTTGACGGAACGAGTGGGAGTCGGGCTTGGAGGTGTGGGTTGGAATTCGACTACGCCAATCAAGACTGGATTTACTGTACGCCGTTACGCAAGGACAGCGATTCTCTGCCAGAGCGTATGCCCGTGCCGAAACAGGCATTGAATGTTCGAATCTCGGCGCTGCCCCGGATGTCTGGCTTGTCGGCAACTGAGACTCGCCTTGACCAAGGAGCCATTGACGTACGGATCGGTGAGGGCCGTACTGCAGAGGTTCTCCGAAACCTATACCACCTCGTCCACACAAGCGAACAGAGCGCTCACTGGCACTCGGTGGTTGGATGGATCAGAGATCTCTTCGGTTGTGATCTAGAGGAGCCAGAATACGTGCCCAGTCGGGGCGAAATCCTATTGTTCTATCGGAAACATCGCAGTCGATTCGATATTTCTTCTGCCGGACGAGGAATGCACCAGACGCTTCTGCTCCTCGCTTACATGTATGCGAACCCAGGCTCCGTGATCCTACTGGACGAGCCTGATGCTCATCTGGAGATTCTGCGGCAGAGGCAGACCTATCGGATTCTCACTGACGTGGCATCCCGCCAAGGAAGTCAGATCATCGCAGCTAGCCACTCTGAGGCCTTGCTAAGTGAGGCAGCCCGTCGCGACATGGTCGTAGCTTTCGTCGGTGAGCCGCACAGGATCGACCAATCCAGTTCCAGTGCCGTGCGGAAAGCGTTGGGAGAGATCGGGTTTGACGATTACGTGCAGGCCCAACAAACGGGCTGGATACTCTATTTGGAAGGCTCGACCGACCTTGCAATTCTGCAGTCTCTTGCCAATCGCTTGGGGCACAAGGAGGCATTGCTTGCCCTTGAGAGACCCTTCGTCTGCTACGTGGGAAACCAACCCCGATCAGTAGAGCGCCACTTCTACGGCCTTCGTAAGGCCGTCCCGGGTCTCCGGGGCCTAGCGTTGTTCGATCGCTTGGATCGAGATCTCTCTGACCGGGATCGTCTAATACTGCTCCAATGGGGGCGAAGGGAGATTGAGAACTATCTCTGCAATCTACCAACACTGCTCAGATTTGCTCGTTCCACCGCAAGACGCGAGTCACAAGGCTCCTTGTCTATCGGACCCGAGATCGAACGGCGACGCCAAGCTATGACGGCGGCAGTTCGCACTGTTACTTCCGCACTCCAAACCCTTGACAAGGGGTCTCCGTGGAGCCACGAAATAAAGGCAAGCGACGAAGTCCTAGCGCCAGTATTCCAGAACTACTACCGTGCTCTAGGCCTACCCAACTTGATGGCGAAGAAGAGTTTCTATGAACTGGCCGGGCACATTCCCGAGAACGAGATTGCTGAAGAGGTGAGGGAGAAGCTGGATGCCATCGCTCGCGTGGCAAGAAGCAGGGTGGAATGACATCCAGATCTATTGGCGTGTTTAGGTTCGGGAATCTTGTTCTCGGAACCTAGTGTCTTTGACCAGAGTGCGCTTCGGAGGAGTAGGCCGCTGTCGGTCGGACTGCGTTCTCGCCAAGAGGCGCCCGCGTCGAGGCAACGTTGGTAAGGTCTCCGACCCTGATGCTGGGATCTCCCGCTCTCGGCGTAGCTTGACTGCGTTGCGGGCACACATCGCCCATGGTGCCGCTGGCTGGCGTTCTCCGCTCCGACCGCTTGGACGATACACATCCATCTCGGCCGATCTGCAATGGACAGGCCCAGTACCTTCCGACGGTGCCAAACTAGTGTCCAATGTTCAAATTCGTAGCCGATGAGGTGTGGGCCTTCGATTCCGAGTGGGTCCCGGACGCGGCCTCCGGGAGGGCCCTCTACGACCTTCCCAAGGACATGTCCGAGAGTGACGTCTTCAAGCACATGTGGAAGCAGGCAGGAGCAAACGAAGAAAACCCGCAGCCGTTCCTCAAGCTCGTCCAGTGCCGGGTCGTGTCCATCGCGCTCGTGCGACGATTTACGGCGTACGACGGCACGATCAGCGTCGAGCTGAGATCCCGCCCGAAGGACCCGGCTGATCCCGCGAGCCGCGACGAGGCAACGATCATCACGGGATTCTTGGACAGCATCGGCAAGCGCAAGCCGCAGCTGGTCGGATACAACTCCCAAGGCTCCGACCTGCCGATCCTATGCCAGCGTGGCGTAGTCCACGGCATCAGCGCGGCGGAGTACTGCCAGCGTCCGGAGAAGCCCTGGCTGGGGAAGGACTACTTCGCCCGCGGCAGCGAATGGAACATCGACCTGATGTACACGGTCGGCAGCGGCGGCGCAGGACGAGCCTCGCTTAGGGAAATCGCATCGCTGTCCGGGATTCCCGCGAAGCTCGACGGGTTCGACGGCAGCGACACCCCGAAGGCCTGGCTTGACGGAGACGTTGCGGGGATCGTGCGGTACAACGAGCATGACGCGCTAACGACCTATCTGGTCTGGCTTCGCATCGCCCACTTCGGCGGGCACTTCACACGCGAGGAGTACGAGATGGAACAGGGGCGCCTTCGGACGATGCTGGAGCGCCGGGCGGCCAGGCCCGACGGCGACCACATCGCCCGTTACTTGGAGGAATGGGCTCGCCTTTCGCGCTCTTCGGACTGACATCCGCACTTTGCGCCGAAAGGGCGCGCAGGTTACGGGCGAGTAGCCAACGGCCGCTCCGCCAGCAGGTTTCTGAGGTGGGGGCGGTTGCAGAGCAGTAGGCCCTGTCGTAGAGTGTTGCGGGACGCCAATACCTGACCTGCGCGTCTGGAAGAGGAGACCATAACCTTGCTCAAGCTCATCACAGCAGCCTTACTGTTCAGTTCTTTGGCCTTTGGACAGTCCACCGCCGGCGAGATAGCCGGGATTGTCACGGATCCCAGCGGAGCAGCCGTTCCCGGAGTCCAGATCACGTTCCTCAACGAGGGTACCGGCGAGGTGAGGGTAACCGAGTCCGGCGTGACAGGCGAGTATCTGGTGACCCAGCTGCCCGTGGGAACCTACATGGCCACCGTAACGTCCGAAGGGTTCCGGACGGCGGAGCGGCCGGGGATCGCGCTCTCGGCCCTCCAGAGCCTGAGGGTCGATTTTGTGCTCGAGCTCGGGCAAGTCACCGAAACGGTGACAATCACGAGCCAAGCGCCCCAAGTCGACACGCGATCCACACAGATCGGGATGACTGTCGACGACCGGCGCATCCGCGACCTTCCGCTGAACGGCCGCAATCCCCTGGACCTCGTGCGTCTCGTCCCCGGAGTGCAAAGGGTCAGCACGACGATCCGCCCATCCTTCGGGCAGCAGAACATGAACATCAACGGTGGCAGGCACTTCTCGGTCAACTACCTGCTCGACGGTGGCTCCATGAGCTACTTCCACAGGGGTCAAGGGCTGATCCTGCCGCCGCCCGACGCCGTACAGGAGTTTCGGGTGTCGACGACCGGTGTGACGGCTGAGCACGGACGGGGATTCAGCGTGATCAGCGCTGTTACGCGCTCCGGAACGAACGAGTTCCACGGAAGCGTGTGGCACTTCCTACGCAACGACGCGCTCGATGCCCGGAACTTCTTCTCGCGGACGGTGCCCAAGCTGCGTTTCAACCAGTTCGGAGGTACGGTTGGCGGGCCCATACGTCGGGACCGGTCGTTCTTCCAGTTCACCTATCAGGGCCAGCGAATCCGCGAGGACCGGCTCCGGACTGCGTTCCCCGCGACAGCGGATGAACGGATGGGCATCTTCACAGGTGCTGACCCGATCACAAACGCGGACACCGGTGAGCCGTTCCCGAACAACCGCGTGCCGGCCAGCCTGATCGACCCCGTGGCCTCCCACATGCTGGAAGGCTGGGTGCCGCTGCCGGACCGCCCGGACGGGAGCTTCGTCACTCAGGTCAGCCAGCCAAGTGACGATAACCAGTACCTGACCCGCGTCGACCACAACATCACCGACCGCAACAAGGTCAACTTCCGGCTGTTCTACGACCACAACGTAGGGGCCGATCCGCTACGTAACGCTGACTTCATCAATTACGGCCCGAATCCGCGCTTCAACCGCATGCAGACGTACACGCTGGAGGACACCCACCTGTTCACTCCAGCGCTGGCCAGCACGGTCCGTGCCACGTACACACGCTTTAACTATCAGGAGAGCATTCCCTTCGACGACGACCTGGCCGATTTTGGGGCGACAGACTTTCGCCATGCCGGAGGCGTGGTGAAGAGCCGACCCTTGGTGACAGTGACGAATCGCTTCCAGCTTGGCCCGGGGCGCCACCGGCAGAGGCTGTCCCAGAACTACGCCCTCTCGTGGAACATGAGCTGGCTCAAGGGCAGCCACAACATGAAGTGGGGCATCGACACCCAGCGAAACCAGTTCCTCTATCGCGACAACCGCGCGACGGGCAGCGAGTGGCAGTTCACGGGCAACCGCACCGGTGTGCCGATGGCAGACTTCCTGACAGGGAAAGCCCGTCGCGTGCGGCAAGCTTCGCCGATCGAGTTCGACCACCGCTACATCCAAACGGGCATGTTCTTCCAGGACAGCTTTAAGCTGCGCCAACGAGTGACGATGACGGTGGGCATCCGCAACGAGTTCTTCCCTCGCTGGGAGGAGCAGCAGAACCAGCAGACTGCGCTCGTGCCGGGTGCGCAGTCTTCCTTCATCCCGGACGCTCCGAGCGGGCTGATCTGGCTCTCGGACTCACAATTCCCCTATCAGGACGCACTGATCAACATCGCACCCCGCTTTGGGCTCGCTTGGGACGTGTTCGGCGATGGCAGGACATCGCTGCGGACCAGCTACGGCATTTCCTACGACCCGTTGACAGCCGAGATGGCGGGCGGCGTGCAGGCACTGCAGCCTTTCGGGGCTTCGGTGGACATTAATCAACCGTACGCCCTGTCGGCACCGTTCCGGGGGCGATTCAACCCATTCCCGTTCGTCTTTAACCCGAGCGACCCGAACTTCGTGTTCCCAGTCACGATCCCAAAGGGCTTCGCCCCGGGGCTGAGGAATCCCTACATGCAGACCTGGAACCTCACGCTCCAGCAACAGCTGACGGACAACCTCATGGTCGAGGTTGCCTACGTCGGCAACGTGGGCCGGAACCTGACCTACAACCGTGAGCAGAACCGGGCCGTCTTCGGTGACGGGGCGACCGCCCGGAACACCGATGCGCGCCGAATCCACCAAGGATTCGGCAGCATCGGCCAGCTCAACAGCGGGGCTTCCTCCGTGTACAACAGCCTGCAGCTGCAGGTGCAGCGCCGGTTCAGCCGCGGGCTGACTTTCCAAGTCGCCTATACCTATGGGCGAGCGATCGACGAGGTCCTGACTAGCTCGGCATTTGCGACGGTGACGCAGAACGGCCTTCAGGACCCGAACAACCGCTCCCTGGAGCGCGGTCGCGGCGACTTTGACATCCAGCAGCGGTTCGTCAACTCGGTGCTTTACGAAATCCCGTTTCCCGCTGGCCCACTAAGCCACGTCTTCGGGGGGTGGGAACTGGGCTCGATCCTGACGCTGCAAGAAGGGTCACCATTCCACGTCGATGCCGGACGCGACCAGTCGTTGACCGCGGTGCGGCACGACAGATCACAGATTGTCGGGAATCCGCACCTGTCCTCGAACCGCTCGCGAGGTGAGAAGATCTTCGAGTGGTTCAACAAGGAGGCCTTCGCGCTTGCCCCTCTGGGAAGCTATGGCAACTCGGGCCGGAACAACCTACAAGGCCCCGGCCTGATCAATCTCGACATTACTCTCCGCAAGCGCTTCCGCGTGGCAGAAGGCCACTCGATCGATTTCCGGGTGGACTTCTTCAACATCCCGAACCACCCCAACTTCGGGCTGCCTCGTAGGCGCAGCGCAACAGACCGGCGGCTGGGGCGCATCACTGGAGCCAGAGCCGGGCGCATCGGCCAGTTCTCGCTCAAGTACTCGTTCTGACGACGGTCAGGCGGTCCTCTAGCGGGGCTTCAGGACTCAAGCAGGATCGGAACGATGAGCGGTTGGCTCTGCCGGTCGGTCTTGCGCGCGAGGTAGCGGCGGCAATCGTCCCGGATCTTGTCCTCCATGAAGGCCACGTCCGCCAGCTGACGACGGCTGGTCGCCAGAACAGACTCCCTTATGACGGCATGGGCGCCCTTCAGGAGTTTCTGAGACCCGCCTGATACAGCGAAGCCGCGGTCCAAGATCTCAACCTCGACATCCCGGCCCGAATCGCCGTCGATGGTCACAACCGGGACGAGAACTCCAAACTCCGCGAGCTTGCGGCGCTCGTGGACGGCTGAAGGCCGGATGACCTCGCTTCTGGTTCCTGAATCGATCAGCCTGCGACCGACGGGAATGCGGTCCGGCAACACGCGAGCGCCATGCTCGTCAAGGTGCAGCACGGAGCCGTTCTCGAGGATGAACGCTTTCCCCAGATCGTCGCCCCGCACCTCTTGGGCCAAGGCACAGTGCTGCGCAAGCTGCCTGTACTCCCCGTGGATCGGGACAAAGTACTTCGGCCGGACGAGGTTCAGGACCAGTTTGAGCTCTTCCCGGCAGGGATGGCCCGAGACGTGCAGGCCCGGGCAAACGTCGCCATAGAGAACCTTCGCTCCCAAGCGGTGCAGATTGTCGACCACCTTCAAGATGGGCTTCTCGTTACCGGGGATCATCTTGGCACTGAAGCCGACGATGTCACCTTCCTCGATACGGGCCCATCTGTGCTTGCCCAGCGCTGCGCGCGTCAGCGAGGAGCGAGGTTCCCCCTGCGAACCAGCGATCAGCGTGACCCGGTCGCGGCGCGGATAGGACTCTAGGACTCGATGGTCGACAAGTGTGCCTGCCGGGATGCGCAGCAGGCCCAAGTTCATGGCGATGTGGCAAGCCGTGTCCAGGCTCCGCCCGACCATGGCCAGCTTCCGTCGATGCGCGACAGCGCGGTCCACCACCTGCTGGACGCGATGGATCGCCGACGAGAAGCACGTAAAGAACAGTGCGCTGTCCGCCGTTGAGAAGATCCCGTCCAGAACGCCACCGACTGACCGCTCGGAGTCGCTGAAGCCCGGGACATCGGCATTGGTCGAATCCGCCAACAGCAGGACGACTCCGCGCTTTCCGTATTCTGCAAATGCCTCGAAGTCAAAGATGCGGCCGTCTACGGGAGTCTGGTCCACCTTGAAGTCGCCGGTGTGCAACACGCAGCCGACGGGTGTGGAAATCGCCAGCGCTAGGCACTGCAGCGTGCTGTGAGTGACATGGATGCCCTCAATGCCGAAACACCCTAGCTGCAGCTCTTGCCCGGCGCGGATCGTGTTCAGATGCGGAGGCTTCAGCAGGCTGAACTCTGAAAGCTGCTTGCGGACGAGGCCCAGGGTGAACGCCGTCCCGTAGATTGGCACGTCCACCTGCTCGAGGAGATACGGAATACCTCCGATGTGGTCAAGGTGCCCATGTGTGAGCACCAGTCCGCGCAGCTTCTCGCGGTGCTGCAGCACGTACGAGAGATCGGGGACGATCGCGCCGATGCCCAGATCGTCCGTGCTGGGGAACAGGACGCCGGCGTCGACAAGGATCATGTCGTCGCCAGACTCCAGCGCCAGCATATTCATGCCGAATTCGCCCAGTCCGCCGAGCGGGACAACTCTCAATTCACTAGCCAAGGCGCATCCTGCCGAAAGATCCAACCTATCACAGCGATTCCGAGCGCGTGAATGGCCTCAGGGCTTGTCGTCCGGACTCACCTCATCGGAGTCAGTAGCGCAGCTGTACAGCTCGTCGCGATCCGAGACCCGAGGGCAGTGCGGCCGCGGCGCGGACTGCCCCTTCCAACGCCTCAGAGCTCGTGTCTGGCTACATCGACTTGCATGCGCAACAGGCCCGCCCCGAGCGTCTTTCCCTGCGCATCGACCCGCATGGAAAGCGTGCCGCCCCCTCCCAAGGCTCCGTGCAGCAGAAAGTTCAGAGCACCGATCTTGGGCAGCTCGAACCGCTCTACGGGACCTGCGCAGAGACTGCCGAAATGATCCTTTACGCGCTCGGGGGTGACCTCGCGGACCAACGCCGGGTAGTGGCGCTCCTCGCGCGCAATCAGGCCTATGTTCGCGGTGTCGCCCTTGTCGCCGGAACGGGCGTGGGCGATCTCGACAAGGCGGATCCGCACGGGTCGATTCTATCGTGCGCAGGGTCACTCGCTGGCCGGGGCGAGCATCCGGAACCCTTCGACGCCAACGCCGAACACCCGCCCTGCCGCCTCCACGCGCCTGCGGAGAACTCTGAGAATGTCCCGCTGGAAGGTCAGGTCGTGCCACCGCTGGAAGCCACGCACCTGGCTAATCCTGAGCGCTTCTGGGCGGGTAACGGCACCCAGCGGCTTTCCCTGGCGAGTGTGGAGAGGATCGGCGATAACAGCCCGGCTGCTGCATCCCAAGGCGAGATCGGCGAGCCGCTCCGGATTGCAAGGAAGGATGGGAGCCAGCGTGCAATGGACGAAGATGCCCGCATCCTCCAGCGCCTGGATGGTGCGTACACGATCCTCAATCGGATCGCAGTGCGGCTCGTAGTAACGACGGACGTCATCGCGATCGGTCGTCAGGGAGAAGCTGATGCTGAGTTGCGTCTTCGCAGCCAGATCCTGCAGCAGGTCCAAGTCGCGGAGGATAAGAGACCCTCTGGTCTGCAGCACGAAAGCAGAGGGCGGCGTCTCGCACAGGGCGCGCAATATCAGCGGCATGCCCCGGACCTGCTGCTCGGACGGCTGGTACGGGTCCACAAGGGGCGAGCAATAGATCACCTGCGAGGGCCGCAGCTGACGCCGCAGGAGGTCGGCGGCGTTGGACTTGTGCGTCGTATGGCGTCCCCAGTGCCGCCAGTCCGCTGGCTTGAGTCCCGCTCGCACACGCAGCGTCGGAACGTAGCAGTATGTGCAGCCGAACAGGCAGTTGCGGGCGGGACTGAGCGAGTGGGTGAAACCCGCGGAGGCGATAAACCCACTCGTGCGGCTCAGGATGCTCCTAGCCGGTGCCAGGCCTATGCGCGCGGGCGATGGGGCGGGGCGGCTCCCACGCTCGCCGACCGGTCCGGGCAGTGCCGCTCGGGCCATAGCCCGTCATTCTAAGGGGCGCCCGGGAAGAGGCCACCCCAGCATCCTGTGCAGGCCAACCGGCGAAGCCTACGTTTCGCATTGCGGACGCCGGTTCGACATTTTGCCCAGCGACGGGCCAGAATAAAGGTATCTCCACCAGATTGTAATGCCGACCCGCAAGCCCACCCCACCACCGACGCCAGCTGTGCCGAGACAGGATCTTGGAGGACTGGAGGAACGCGCCCAGGGTGAGTCGCTGAAGCAGATTCTGTCCAAGCCGGTGACCAAAGTGGCGATCGTGCTCGGACTTGCCGTCGTCGGCGTGACGATACTCCTTGAGCAGGATCCGACAACGCTCCGACTGGAGGTGCCTGAGGCGCGTTACGAACTGATGCGCAATGAGGGGCTCTCGGAGGGTGTGCCGATTGCGATCCGTATCGGGCAATTCATGGTGTTCCAGATCAACGACCCAATCTCGGGCGGACAAGGGGCCCAACGGGCGAAACAGGTCGTCGAGAACCTGACCGCCGCACTTGAGGAACTCGCGGAGGATCCTCCGCGGGTGATCACAATCGAGAGCTCCGCGGTGGGAGGAGACCCAGTCGTGGTTCAGAAGGAGTACTCGGACTCTGCCGAATCCCTCGAGATCGTAACCGTCACCGACCAGGACCTCAGACTGGCGAAGACCGACGATTCCAAGCTGGTGGCCCGCCTGTGGGCGGAGCGGCTCACCGACACCATGCGGCTGCTGCTGTTCGGTCAGGCCCCGGAATTCTCTCGCGACACGCCGTTCGGTGCGGCGCTCGACACGCTCTACGTCAATGCCGTGAATGCGGAAGGCTCAATGACGACAGCCACGCTGAACTCGGTGTTCGAGGAACTGCCGGTCGAGTTGCAGCTCGCGCTAACGGAGGAGCCTCCCGAGCCGCCGGTCGGCGGCGAACAGGCGAATGCGGACCTCGGGGACTGACGGCGCGCCGAACGCGCACATCAAACCCGCCCCGCCGCTGTGATGATCCTCGAGGCTCGCATCGCCGCACGGCCCCATCTGAGGTGCCTCGCTGACTGCCATGCCTACCAGCCCACAGACTCGCCGAGGCCGGGCGACCTAGCGGGCTGAGCCTCGGCCAGTACACTGATCCACGGACCATGCGAAGTAATCACTGGCGCTCCGCCACGACCCGTCTCTCAAGGAGGGACCTGCTGGGGTTGCCGGCCTTAGCGACGATGGCTGGCCTGCAAGGCAGGCTTCAGGCAGCTACGCAGAAGGCAAGGGCTCTGAATCTGGAGGTAACGGACGTCAAGTCTTGGATCGTGAACCACTCCCGCAGCAAGAATTACGTCTTCTGCAAGATCTATACGAACCAAGGAATTGTTGGGGTCGGAGAAGGATCGGTCACCTCAAAGGCGGCCACCATGAAGGCCGCGATCGACGAGCATCACCGCTATCTGGTCGGGCGGGACCCGACGGACATCGAGATGCACTGGCAGGCGATGTACCGGTGGCCACGTTGGCGAGGAGGTCCGATCCTGAATTCCGCAATCAGCGCGGTCGAGATCGCGCTCTGGGACATCCTCGGCCAAGCGGTCGATCAACCGATCTACCAGCTGATCGGCGGCAAGGCGCGCGAGCGCGTCCAGATGTATGTGCACCCGGGAGGGGGTACGAGCCCGCAGGCCTATGCCGAGCGCTGGGTTGCCGCGCGGGAGGCCGGCTGGACGGCGGGCAAGGGGGGGGTCCTGACGACCCACGACGACGTGATCGAGCCCGTGCGTTCTGTGAGCGAGGGCATCGCCAATCTTCGCGCAGTCCGCGAGGCTGTCGGAGACTCGTTCGCGATCTGCATCGACGTGCACGGGAAGGCCACTCCCACCATGGCGAGCTCGTTCTGCCGACAAGCAGAGCCGCTGAACCCGTATTTTGTCGAGGAAGCCACGCAGATCGAAGACTTGGACGAGCTTGCGAGGTTGCGCGCGATGACGACGATTCCGCTGGCGACAGGCGAGCGACTGTTCACGAAGTACGGCTTCTCCCAGATCTGCCACCGTCACCTTGTCGACTACATCCAGCCCGACGTGGTGCACTGCGGAGGCATTCTGGAAATGAAGAAGATCGCGGCTATCGCCGAGGCCTACCGGATCGAGCTGTGCCCCCACAACCCCCAGAGCGAAGTGTCGACAATGGCCTCTCTGCACGTCGACTTCTCAACGCCAAGCTTCGCGATCCAAGAAATCTCGTCCGGGCAGCGCGACCAGTTCTGGGAAGACTTCTTCCTTGGGGGCGGGCCGCAGTACGAGGATGGTTTTGCACTCCCGCCGGATGGAGCTGGACTGGGCGTAACGTTTGACGAGAGGTTGGCTGAGCGGCGGCCGTACGTTCCAGTGACTCGCCAGCAACTTCGATTCCCGGACGGGGGCGTCGCGGACCACTGAGGCCGAGACCCCTACTCTTCTCGAGCTCTGAGGAGGACCGCGAGGCAATCCCGGCCATGCACATTCGCATGACGCGCGCACGCTTCGGGGCAAGAGTGTCGGAGCGCTTGGCCTGCTCGGCCAAGTCGGCGACCTCGTGGTCGCAGCGAAGACAGGCGAGGAGATGCCTGCGAGGGTGGATGATCTGGCAGTGACTGAGCCAAGTGAGCGTAGCTTTCGGGCGCGAACGGTGCATCCTTGGCGACTCCCGAGAGCGGTGCCAAAAGACTCTCATGGGCCGGGAGCGGCATAACTCTTCAAGCGTTCACAGCCGGGCTGCCATGCCCGGACCGTGGCCGCATCACAGTCACCACGGAGCGCACTGACCTCCTCCCCCAGTTGGCCGACAGAGTCTGCATCCTCCACTTGCTCACCCAAGAGGCGCTGTTGGCAGGACATACTCGCATGAAATGGCTGGAACTCGGTCATTGGAGACCGTAGGCACAAAAGACTCCAAGCCACACCTGCCGCATCGGCTACAGCACGCTCAGTCAACCGTCTCTGGGGCGCTCAGAGTCCACTGCCAGGTTCGCAAGCCAAACAGCTGTTCTCGCCGCAAACAGCTGAGTCCGAAGAAGCCTCAGATGCCAGACCCTAGGGAAGTCGGCACTGGCCAGCCTCCGTCCTCAGGCTAGTGCAATAGATCTCATGAAAACCAGTGTTGAGGCCATTCTCGTATGGGAATGGTAGGCCGGCCGTTTAGCGGGTATGCCGGGTGCGGCTGGCCGTTCTTGCCAAAACAGCCCGCTGTGCAAGCGCTAGTTCCGGAAGGCGCATTGCGCTACACAGCGCATAGACCAAACCAGCTCCGAGCGGGACCGAGATAAGCAGGGCTCCGGCGCGGCCCAAGAAAGTCCCCTCTCCGATCCAACCCTCCACGGCTCCTGCGCAAGCCCAGCAGCAGACCCCCATCGCGGCGGACGCTATGCATATTCGGAGTGCCGCGTACGCCAAGCGGCGACCTTGAATGCCCCCAATCTTCGACCGCATGAAGCCGGCGAGCAGGACAAAATTCAGGGTGGCCACAACTGAAGTCGACAGCGCCAGCGCCCAGTGCCCGAGACCCAGCCTGTCGATGAGGACGTGGTTGAGCGCAAAGTTGATGGCGATCGACGAGACCGATACGCCCATGGGGATTCGGACGCTGTTGAGCGCGTAGAACGCGGGCGCGAGCACTTTCGTGGAGGCGTACCCGACCAGGCCGATGCAATAGAAGGCCAGCGCCAACGCTGTCTGCTCCGTGTCATGGGGCAAGAACCGACCGCGCTCGTAGACTACGCCCACCAAAGGCTGGCTCAGCACAAACAGGCCCACCGACGACGGGATCGTCAGCAGGAAGACCAGTCCCAGCGACCGCGCCAGTGTCTCCCGGAATTCGTCCACTCGACCGGCTCCCGCGTCCCTTGAGATGACAGGCAGCGTGGCCGAGGCCACGGCGACGCCGAACAGTCCCAGCGGTAGCTGCATGAAGCGGAACGCGTACCCCAGCCACGAGACCGGGCCGTCAATGATCTGTCCGGCCGCGTCGGTGATCCTAGAGGCGAACACGCTGTTGACCATGACATTCACCTGAACCGCAGCCCCGCCGATGGCAGCCGGTCCCATCAGGCGCAGGATCTGGAGCACTCGCGGATCTCGCGGCGCAATCTCGGGTCGATAGCGGAGCCCAGTGTTCCGCAAGCTCGGAATCTGGCAGACGTACTGCACGATGCCACCGAGCAGCGTTCCGAGAGCCATCCCCGTGATGGGCGCAATGCCGAGCGGTGGCCCGGCGACGAAGCCAAACAGCAGGCCCGCTCCTACGGAAGTCAGGTTGAAGAATGTGGACGAAAGGGCGGGAATGCCAAACTTGCCGTGGGAGTTGAGAACGCCCATAGCCTTGGCCGCCAGAACGATGAAGAGCAGGAATGGGGCCATGATCCGCGTCAGCAGCACCGTCAGCTCGAGCTTGCCCTCGATCTGGGCATAGCCGGGAAAGATACGACGAACCAAGGGCTCCGCAAGGAGGATTCCGGCGACACACAGCACGACGACAAAGGGCACCAGCAGTGTCGTCAGACGGTTAGACACTTCTTGCGCCCGTTCCCTGCCCTCCTTTGCGAGTGCCTGCGAGTACGTCGTTACAAAGGCAGCCGAGAGTGCCCCTTCGGCAAGCAGGTCGCGCAGCAGGTTCGGGATGCGGTAGGAGGCAACGAAGGCGTCGTACACCATGCCTGCCCCGAAGAGCCCGGCAAACGCCACCTCGCGTACCAGGCCGGTGATGCGGCTGAGGGATACGGCCAGACTGACGACGCCGGCCTTGCGAACGACCTGGGTGTGGGCCTGATCGGACCCGACAACTCCCTCAGGATGGACTGCTGCCCCGCCGGTGCCGGTCCTTTGCGGGCCGCGGCCATTGCGGGACGATGGCATTAGCTTCGGCGCAGCAGCACCGTCAGATCTGGGCGAAGAGGAAGCTCCAAATGTCAGCCCACTCGTCCGCGATCTTGTACAGCGGCTTGCCCCTACCGTGGCCCGCAGATCTCTCGTAGCGCAGCAGGATTGGGGCTTCGCCGGCATCCGCTGCCTGGAGACGGGCCACCATCTTGCGTGCATGCATCGGATCCACCCGCGAATCAGAGTCAGCGGTGTAGATCAGAGTTGCCGGATAGGGGATCCCTTCCCTAACGTTGTGGTACGGCGAGTAGGCTCGGAGCCACTGGAAGTCCTCGGCATTCTCGGCAGTCCCGTACTCGGAAACCCACAGCTTCGCCATGCGGAACTGGTCATATCGCAGCATGTCCAGCAGCGGAACGCCTGAAACCGCAGCCTTCCACAACTCAGGCCGCTGCGTCAGCGCCGCCCCCACCAACAGTCCTCCGTTGCTGCGGCCGTGGATGACGAGCCGATCGGGGTCAACGATGGCCTCCGCCTTCAGGTACTCGCCGGCCGCGATGAAATCGTCGAACACGTTCTGCTTGTTTGCAAGCATCCCGGCCCTGTGCCACTCCTCGCCGTACTCGCTGCCTCCGCGGAGGTTTGCAATCGCGAGCACATGGCCAGCCTCGATCCAGGGAAAGATCCACGTCGAGTAGCTGGGCGTCAGGGCGATGTTGAATCCTCCGTAGCCATACAGCATTCCCGGCACCGTTCCATCGGCCGGAGTTCCGGTCTTCGCGATGACGAACATCGGGACACGAGTGCCATCCGTGCTCTCGTAGAACACCTGCCGGACCTCGAAGTCGTCCGCTTGGACCGGCGAAGAGACGGCCTGCCATGCCTCCGGCTGCGTTCCTCCCGCCTCGATGCGGAAAATGGTGGGTGCCTGCACGAACGTGCTGAAGGAGAAGAACGCTTCATCGCTTGTCTGCTTGGAGGTGAAGCCTTCTACCGTCCCAAGGCCCGGGAGTTGGACCTGTCGCTCGTCGCTTCCGTCGAGCGCGTAGGAATGCAGTTCCGAATGGGCGTCGCGCATGCGTCCGACAAACAGCCGATCACCGGCTACGCTGGCAAACTCGATGACCGCATCGCCTTCCGGGATCACCGTCGTCCAATTTGCGCGTTCCGGCCGGCGGAGGTCCACCGCAACAACTCGGTAGCGGGGGGCTTCGGAGTTGGTCAGGAGGTATAGGGTGTAGCCAACGATCTCCCCGAAGTAGCTCGACTCGCCGTCCTCAGCGATGGTTGTTTGTCTTCCGCTGGCCACATCCCTCACGTAGATGTGATTGCGGCCCCAGCCGAGGAAGGTGTCGAGCAGCAGGTAGCGCTCATCGTCGCTCAGCATGCCGTCAGGGATGTGGGCCTTCTCAAGTCCGTGGCCGAACACCTCGGGGTCGTCCTCGAACGAACGGCCAAGCTCATGCAGGTAGACGCGACGGTTGTAGAGCTCCTCGCCGGGCCCAATGGACTCTACGTCCACCGGCCGTGAGTAGTAGAATCCGGAGCCATCGCGAAGCCACTGAGGATTCGCGAAGCGCACCTTGGGAAACACGTCGTCGAGGGTGCGACCCGTGTCGATCTCCAAGATGTACATCGTGCTGGTCTCGGTGCCTTCAGTCGACTTGCCGTAGGCGAGCATCTTGCCGTCCTTCGAGGGAACGTACCAGTCCACCGTCGTGGTCCCGTCGCTGCTCATTCCGTTCGGATCGAGCAGCGCAACATCCTCACCGTGCGGCCCTTCCCTCATGTAAACAACGGGCTGGTCCTGACCGCCGTCGCGCCTCGAGTAGAAGTAGCGTCCGCCTGCTTCATCTGGCGTCGAGATCGAACCCGAGGCGAGGATCTCCGCCATACGATCGCGGATTGCCTGCCGCTGCTGCAGCCCGTCCAAGTAGTCCCGGGTGTAACTGGCCTGAGCGTCGATCCAAGCCTGACTCTCTGCGGATTCCCCGTCTTCGAGCCAGCGGTAAGGATCTTCAACCGCGACCCCGTGAAGCTCTTCCCTGACGACTCTCACATCTGACTCCGGCGGGGGCCCGAGCGACGGTCCGCCACACCCCAGCACGAAGGCCAAGCAAGACAGGACAGCGATTCCAGCACGGATCCTCGACACCATCTGCCTATCGTATCCCCGAAATCGGCACATACGCGCCGAGCGGTCCGGAATCGTTGTGATAGGCTCGCGGCCCTAAGGACACGCTCACTGCCAACGAGGCCGAGGCGCGCCCTTCGAGGCCGCGCTCCTCCCGGAGGGAATGCGCGCCCCGCTCGCGGGCATGGTTGCCAAAGCGGCCCCCAGCTTCCGGCGCGCCGAAGCGGAGGCTGAGTCCGACGATGGCAGCGGCGACACCTCATGTGGATCGCGGCGCAAGTCGAACAACTGGCCGTCGGCATACAGCTTGTAGCGCTTGTCCCGCACGTAGGCAATCTCCGGATGCCGGTAAGGACTGTCGAATTCGGCGGCAAACGGACGCGGGAAGTAGTACGTGAAGTGCCATTCGCGTGGGCTGCCGGGCCCGCCGCGCAAACGATCCCAGAAGCTGATGCCGTCCAAGGCGACTCCGTCCGGGATTGCCAGTCCGGCGGCTTCCGCGACCGTCGGCAGGAAGTCGGCGAAGTCGATGAGGTCGTCGATCACCCGGCCTCCCCGAATCGCGCCCGGGGCGCTGACGATGAGCGGCACGTGCGTTCCGGCGTCCGTGAGTGCTCCCTTGTCACCCCGGATCGTAGTGCCGCCTAAGCTCGAGTCGATCCGGTGGTGCGTGCCGTTGTCGGAAGTGAATATGAACACCGTGCTGCGCACCAGTCCGAGAGCCTCGAGGGCATCGTGGAATCGACCGGCTATGTAGTCGGCGTACGCGACCATGTCTTCGAAGTTGCGCTGCTCGTCCTCGGATTCCCTGTTCTTCGAGTGGGGAGTCGGCAGGAACGGCGAGTGCACGAGCGCCATCGGGTAGTAGGCGAAGAACGGTCGGTCCCGATTCGCTGAGATGAAATCGAGCAGGAAGTCAGTGAAGATGTCTGGCCCGTACTGGCCCTCGCGGACCTCGAGGATTTCGCCGTCGCACTCGATCGAAGGATTCCAGTAGCGCCTGCCCTCCGTGTTTCCCGTGTTCCAAAGACAATAGGTGTCGAACCCGTCGCCCGGAGGCACACCCGGAGCGTTCTGGCCTCCTTGCAGCTGCCACTTACCGGCTACTGCGGTGGCATAGCCGGCATCGCGGAAGAGGTCCGTAATGGTGTACTGGTCCGGCAGCAGAGACCCGAAATCGGCGTAGTTGCGGACATTGCTCATACCGGTCATCAGGGCAACACGGCTCGGAGTGCAAAGCGGTGTGGAGTAGCAGTTGGTGAACCGCACGCCTCCATCCGCCAGGCGATTCAGGCGAGGCGTCGAGTACTGCCGACTCCCGTAGGCCCCGAAGCACTCGTATCCCACGTCGTCGGCCATCAGCAATACAACGTTCGGCCGCCGTTCGGAAGCATCCGCACCGGCCAAGGAGATTCCGAGCAGGCATACAGCAATCGTGGGGCGCATGAATTGCCGAGTATATCGCCGATCTTGCGTGCGTCTACTGCTGGGGTTCCGGATCATCTTCCGGGAGCGGCTCGAGATCATCCACCCCCTCAAATGTGATGGTGGCTTCGGCGGTGAACTTCCGGTACAGGCGGAACTCCAGGTCATTGCGAGTGAGAAGGCGACCGGTCCTCACGAAGGCTTGCGCCTTGAGCGGCAGCAGGAAGTCCTGGCCGCTGAGGTCGATGAAATCAAAGTCCAACCGGGATCGTGCCTGGTTCATGGGAAAGTCGCTTGGCAGTTCCTTGGCCTCCATCACGATTCGCAGGACGCGACCAGATTCCTTGCCGATGTACACGAGCCCGGTGAACCCCGACCGGATCGTCCGGGACCGCTCGCCGCTGTTGCCGATGCTCGTGAGCGTCCAGCTTGAGCGATGCTTGGGCACTTCAACGTGGAATACGTACACCGGGTGCCCGCGGAGCAGCGAGTGGCGGGCCCACCGGAACTCCGCATCGGTGGAACGGTCGAACAGGCTGGCCAGGATCGTGCCGAATTCCCCCGTGCTAGTCGTGCCGCCGAGCTCCGAGAAGTTCTTGCCCGTCAACCTTCCGTCGACGCTGAGATTCTCGTAGTCCTCCTTGCCCTCTATGTAACTCACTCGCGTCTTGATCTCGTCGAGCTTGAGCCAGTCGATCTCCGTGCCGGTAGGGTCGAAGAATCGCCTAGTGATCTGGAGACAGACATAGTTCGGCAAGTCCTCCGTGTACGCTTCTGCCAAGCTGCGCGCGTACTCTACGATCTGCCGCTGCTCTTCTCCGGAGGGCGGGGGCGGCTGGGCCGGCGCGACTTTCTTGGCGGCTGGCTCGACTGTCGGCGGCGGCAAGCCCCGAGTGGTCTCCTGAAGAGCCTCAATAGCCTTCAGCGAGCGAGGGCCGATGCCCCAGCCCACAAACTCTTCAATCAGCCGGTCGGAGATGGAGAAGCGGACCACTTGCCGCTTGAGATACGCGGCGACCTCCTTGTCCTTGAGGCGCTGGTCCACCGACGATCGGATGAACTGGCGGAGCTGGCTGTATGTCAGGCCGGTCTGCGCTGCCAAGGCTGACGCTAAGAGAGCCGACAGCAACAGCCGCATCGCCAGCGCCATGCGCTCATTCTAGCCCTGCGAAACCAATCCGTGGACCTCGGGCAACGCCCGAGCAGGGCAGAATTGCTGGGCAGGCCACTCTAGTGGCAGCGCCACGCTAGATCGGGGCCGACGTAGGCCGACGCGCAATCAGAGTTCCGCCGTGAGATTGACCGTGCCAGCGCAGCCTATGATCCCGGGCGGACGGCCACAGAAGCAAGAAAGCCAAGTTGCGAACAATGATAGAGCCGACGCGTCGCCAAGGCAGCAATGCCTGCTGCGAGGAATCGCGCCCAACAATCTGCTGTCTCAATTGGCACCAGCGAGGCCCGCTTAGCGAGTGCGCGGTCGCTAACTAACATCATGGGCAGCGCTCACCCCGACCCCATCAAACCGGGAGTGACGGCACCGCGGCGTAAGCGTTCGTTGAGGGCGTGAGGACTGGGGAAGGCTGGTCCGTGTCCAACCTCGACCGGCCGTTGCTCGCACACTCCGACGGCGAATGCTGGTGCGCTCTGCCAGGCGCGATGACACTCTCTCGCCCGTGGTATTCTGAGCCCCGTGCCGGGCCGCCGCCCGCGCCTTGCTCGCATGGCGGACAAGGGCATCATCAAGCAGCACCCCGCGCCGGCCGTGGTGGCCGAGCCCCCACCGGCGGGCGTGGTTTCCGGACCTCTGGAGTATCCCGATTCGGACGGTAGATTCTTGCCCGAGAACCCCTTGCAGGCCAACGCCATTCTGGAGTTGCGCTCCAACCTGAAGCAGCATTTCCGGGACGTGCCGGACGTGGTGGTGGAAGGCGACA
Source organism: Bryobacterales bacterium (assembly GCA_965203925.1). Lineage (GTDB taxonomy): Bacteria > Acidobacteriota > Terriglobia > Bryobacterales > UBA6623 > VXMF01. The sequence goes on along the minus strand of OZ241924.1, from coordinate 3,705,878 downwards.
TGTTCCTGTACTACGCGAAGGGGCAGGCCGACGAGCGGCTGGTGCGGGGAAAGCGCGTGGGCAAGTTCGTGGCCCCGGACGTGATCGTCGTGCTGGACCACGACTTGGGCGGACGTGGGACGTACAAGCTGTGGGAGGAAGGCAAGCCGCCGGATTTCGCGCTGGAGGTGATTTCGCCGTCGAGCGAGGTGCGCAACCGGGAGACGAAGCGTGATTTGTACGAGCGGATCGGGATCGGGGAATATTTTGTCTTCCAGCCGGACACGAGGCGCGCTGGGCCGCGGCTGGTGGGCTACGAACTGAAGAAATGGGGCTACGAGCGGCTGGGACCGCAGGTTGGATTGCCGGGATCAGTGCGGAGCGACGTGCTGGGGGTGTCGTTGCGTCCGGAAGGGGCGTTGCTGCGCGTGCGCGATCTGCGGAGCGGGACGGACTACCTGTGGAACGTGGAATTGATTCGGGACAACGAATCGGAGGCAGAGGCCCGACGAAGGGCCGAGCACAGGGCTGACCGGGAAGCCGCCGCCCGGCGAGAGGCCGAGCACAGGGCTGACCGGGAAGTCGCCGCCCGACGAGAGGCCGAGCACAAGGCTGACCGGGAAGCCGCCGCCCGACGGGCGGAAGCCGCCGCGCGCAAGGCTGTGGAGGCACGCCTTGCCGCATTGGAGGCGAGGTTGGGCCATGGCGTGCAGCACCCAACGGACGCTGGCTGAAGCGCTCGCGGTCAACCCATTGCGACATCGCCCGAGAGAAACCGGCATCCTACTCCACGTCTCTCTCGAACGGTTACAGCGCGGCACCCGATGCGCCGCCGCAAAGCGATGCTGACCCTGCCGCAGAACGGAAAGCTGTGCTGCGAAAGTGGTTAGCAGAATCTGAAGGACCCGCTGGTGTCAGAGGGCTCGTAGCTACGCATCGATACGTAGCAGACTTACTGGGACCTGATTTCGTACACCGATCTGTTCTCGCGGACTGATCGTAGTAGTCTTCCTACCAAGCCAGACTGAAGTGCCCGCTGCCGTTGTAGTGAAAGATGCAGCGCTTGAGAATGTCCCGCCCAATCAGGGCATGTATGCCTTGCGAGAGCAACTCGGAAACAACCGGGTCCAGACAACTTCCACTCGCCCCAGTGTCTAGCAATGCGTATCCTTGGAACGGACTGGGAACATTGGATTGAGATGATCGGAGACACTCCCATCTTGGCCGACTGATATGGAATACGGCATCTACAATGGGCGGGCTACCCGGAGAGACAGTCCGAGTGAAGTGCGCCATTCTAAAGGTTCAGCGTAACAGTTGCGGGGTGGATAGCCTTGTCACGGTATGGGCTTGGCTTGGTCTTCGAACTTGTTTTACCAAGAACGGGGCGATGTCGAATTGTTGATACCCAGCCCTGACGGCCTGTACGTACTCATCAAAAAAACCTACGACCTGTGAGTCGCAAATCAGAACGAACTGCCCTTCCCGTTCGCTCCACTTGGGAAGCATCCGGTCATAGACACTGCATTCCTCGGCAAGCGTTGCGGCCTCTTCTGGCATGATGCCCCCTTTCCGAGTACGCATTGAGCATACACACACAGACCCTACCGGCGCGCGGTCGTTACACGCCGCTAAGTTCCCTTCGGAATCGTCAGATCGGGGATTCCGACCGCGCTTCTGAACATCCAACAGGTATCGTTGCCACGACTTGCGGACAACGCGGTCCCTTGCCTGAGTCCTATGGCTCGACGCATCCAGATGAGACTAGTGCCAGTGGGAGGGACTCGATTGCCGTAGCAAGGAGTCTTCGGGCAAGTTGCAGCTGTGCAACAGCATGGTTGCACAGACACGCTCCGACACATCGTTTCGGACTCTCCGGTACGCCGCGGGCAGAGGACGCGCGGCCGACGGACGACACCGACGGACTTGCGAAACCGGCAAGGAGCCTAGTGAGCATCAGGAATAGTTCTCGAGACCAATGTGGTGGGCATCAGGGCTGGCTGTGGCATCCAAGTAGAGCAGTCAACCATCGTGAGAACAAGCTCCGGCGGAAACCCGAGAGCCAATGGCGCGGCCTGTGGCAGACGAGGTGATAGGAGGTGCCCGACGGGACGGTCGATTGGAGGCCGAGGACTAGGCGCTGGGCGTCCGGCCCAATGAACTCGGCTTCACGCTCGACTACGTCTTCGGGCCGACAACACGAGGTTGCCGGACTATCTCCGCCCACCGGTTCGCCAAGAGCCCGTCTGTCCTAAGAATGTCCTTGTTGGCTCCGAGGCTGAGACAGGGCAGCGGGACCGCCGGTGCCGTCCGCCAGGCCTACGAGTTCCGGTCTGAGCCACAGCGGGAGCCATTTGAGGCGCCACCGTCCCGAATGCTGGTTGGAGTGTAGGGGGCACGGGTATGCAGGCAGCGCCGCAGTCAGCCCCGCAGGAAGCCTTCACGGAATTCGAGGTCAGGCGGGACCTCGCTGCTAGATTGGAATCCGAGGCGGAGCAGAGTGCAATACGAGATCAAAGGCGACAACTTGGAGGTCGTGCGGATCATCCTCGCTCCCGGGGATCAGATCTACGCCGAGGCCGGCAAGATGGTGTACAAGACACCCGAGGTCGAGTGGCGCACTGCGATGCGCGGCAAGGGGTTGGCCGGGAAGCTCATCGGCGGGCTCAAGAGCAAGCTAACCGGGGAATCGCTGTTCTTTACCCACTTCACCTGCCAAGCCGAGTCCGGGGAGGTTGGTTTCGCAGGAGATTTTCCCGGTCGCATCCGACCGTTGCACCTAGGATCACAACAGTCCGTCTTGGTGCAGAAGGACGGCTTTGTTGCCGCCGAGTCAAGCGTTCGCCTTGACATCGCGTTCACCAAGAAGCTCGGAGCCGGGATGTTCGGGGGCGAGGGCTTCGTACTGCAGAGGCTCCGCGGACCTGGGACGGCGTTCATCCACGCTGGGGGGGACTTCGTGGAATTCGACCTCGGGGCGGGCGAGACGCTCCAAGCCGACACCGGTTCCGTGGTGTGTTTCGACGACAGCGTCACGTATAGCATTCAGATGGCTGGAGGGATCAAGACGTCACTGTTCGGCGGCGAAGGCCTGTTCCTAGCAACACTCACCGGGCCCGGAAAGGCAGTCCTCCAGTCGCTCACTCTTGCCAAGCTGCGGCGTGAACTCTGCCTGTCGCAGGGCAAGGGCTGATCGACACCAAGGCGACTGGGGGAGCGCGGACCGTCCGCTCAGAGGCTAAACGTCAGGCTGGAGAAGCCGATGTGGGCCCGGTACCCGCGCGTGCCACTGAACCTCTCGGCGTAACCGTAGTACTGCCAGCCGACGTTCCATGCGACCCTTTGCGCAATCCGCAGAGTGAGGCGGGCCTGCGGGGAGTGATAGCTTACTGGCAGGCCTGTCGCCAAGCGCTGGCCCTCCAGCGCGAAGCCATCGATTGTGCCTGCAGTGTCCTTGGTCAGCGAGTACCGTCCCACGAAGCGGACTCTCTTCGCCAGCTCAAAGCTCAGACCCGCCGTGACGATGTGAATGTTGGCCGCATAGGCCGCCTGGGACCGTTGCGGTGGGTAGGAGACCTCGAACAGATTGAGGATGGCTGAGCTGACTCGCATGTTCAGCACGGTATAGGAACCGTCCACGACGGTCCCGGACTCGCGTGACGCCCAGCTGGCCTGAAGGCCGTGCGACCGGCTCATGGAGCTGAAGTACACCAAGTCGGTCGGATTGTCGTTGACCCTTCGAAGGAAGAAGCCCCCTGCGGAGAGCGGTCCGCGGGTCCAGCGGAGCCGGGCTGACTGGTTTTGGAATCGGCGCTCGCTGGTCGCGGCCAATGGGCGGTCCGCCCGCCCAACCTCGAAGTCAACAGACGCCCTCAAGCCCGTTGCAGGGAGCCACCGGACTCCGCCGGCGCCGGAACGGAGGCTGTTGTCCTGGCCCTTCAGGTCCCGTCCGAACTCGAATTCTGGGTAGCGCACGGCGTCGCTGGCTCGGGCCCTGCGGTCAGAGACGCGGTAGGCGCCGAACACGGCAACCCGCCTGACGGGCTGGAACCGGGCCTCGGTGGCGTTGGACAGCCGGCGGACGGCGAGATGGTCGACGCGGAGGAACTCGTCCCTAAAGAACGTCATCTCGACCACCGAGGCTTGGCCATCAATGCGAGTGTTGTGGAAGGATGTGACATTGGTCAGCGTGAGGCGCGGCGAGGCCAGCCAAGTTGCGGTGACCTCTCCGGAGGCTTGTCGACGCCCAGCGTCGGCGACGACGAAGAGTTCCCGGTAGCTGGCGCCGACAGTGGGGCTCGAAGCCGAAACCCCCTCAAGCAGGCGGCTGCTGCGATACCCGCCCGTGTAGACGAGGCGCGCGTTGAACCCGAGCCTGCGATTGCCTTGTGTGCGGATCGCGAGACTGGTCACTGGCATGCGGCCGTGGTGCGGCTGCGATCGCTCCAGACGGTCGATCGGCTGGACGTTCGGCGCCATCGAGGGCAGCCCCGACCCGTCCTCGTAGGCGGCCTCTTCCCTATAGAGATCCACCGCACGTACAAGCGTCAGGGCGAGCCCGGCGAATCGGGCAGTCACGCCGGCGCGATAGACACTGCTGGTCTGCCGGATATCGTGCCGGAAACGCAGAAAGTAGCGGTCGTCGAAGACACCGTCCGCTGGCGCGGCAGCAGCTGAGGAGAAGCCAGGCCCCGACCGCCGATTCCGGTCCCATCCTAGTAGGACTTGGAGCGGCCTCCCCGGCAACAGGGTCACGTCGTGGGACTGCAGGTTGCGGCTCGTGCGGAGACCATGCTCGCCGTCCCACAGGGCGGGCAGCCGGTTGTGATACTCGACGGAACGGGTCTGCATGTCGTAGCGGAACAGCCCATGAGCTTCGACCCGGAGGGCATGTGACTGGTAGGGATCTCCCGGTCCACCCGAAGAGCGCAGTGTGATCCGGTCAATGCGGGAGGTGCGGTCGAGCGAGGTGGCCCGGAAGCGGGCATTGAACAGCCGGACTCCGTCACCATAGTTCGGGCCGGCGCGGTAGAGGTTACGGCTCCCCCCGACCTCGGCGAAACGATAGCCGGACTCCAGGAGGCTGGAGACAGCGTACCGGCCCACCTCCCGGGAAACCGCGGCCTGCTCGGCCAAGGGTGCCACTGGCTGTTGGCAAAGGACCACGACGGGGCCGAACAGGGCGAGTAGTGCGAGCCTCATCTGCGGAACAGCGGATCGGCGTTCGACCCGTGGATGCGAGAGTGGCACAGAACGCATTCGCGGAACGAGGGGTCGGACAGGTTGTGGAATCCGGGCGTGGGACCGATGATGCCCTCGGACCTAGGGCCGAAGCCATCGACCTCGTTGTGGCATTCGAGGCACATCACGAACACGGCTGGCCGGGAAAGAAGCCGCGGGTTCGTGCTCCCGTGGGGATCGTGGCAGGCGGCACAGCCCTCGACGCGGAGCGGCGGATGTTCGAAGACGAACGGACCGGCCAAGTCCACGTGGCAGCCTAGGCAGGGCTGGTCATTACCCAGCCCCTGAGAGATCATCCGCGGAGAATGCGCCGAAGCCCAGGTCGCCAGCGGCGCACCGTGGGGGTTGTGGCAGTCGGAACACGCGATCGCGCCTTCGTTGACGCGGTGCTTGAACGGCATCTCAAACCGTGCCCGAATATTCGCGTGGCAGCGATAGCAGACCTCGCGCTCGAGACCGGCCAGCAGCTGGCCCTCAGGATGCGCCGCATGAACGGAGTGGCAGCTGACGCAGCCCACCTCAGAGGTTGTGTGCGCAGAGCGGCGTACGTGCAGCTTCCCGAAGTCCCCGCCGTGACAGACAAGGCAGCGGTCGATCACCTCGCTCGGCACACTTGCCGTGAATCCGTCGATCTTCGATTTGTCCGCTGAGATTGCGTGGAGGGCTCCCTGTCCGTGGCAGCTCTCGCAGCCGGCCCGTCCTTGCGCCTGGTCGGGTGCGGACGGGTCGTAGTGAGGATTCTGGCGGAACTCGGCGCTGACATCCCCGTGGCAGCCACTGCAAACCAGATCCCCGACGAACTGGTTGACGGCGCTGTCGGCCAGCTGCGCCCGAGCCGGCCCTGCGACACCCGAGAGGACGGCCAGTAGCACGGCGGTCGCCCACCAGCCTTGCGCACGGAACACCAAACTGGCGCGTCTCTGGTACGGCAAGCGATCCATGGAATGGCGGACGGGCCTCTTGCCGCCTTCGCGAACTGCCCGAACACCCCTCTCCCGGAGCTTCCGGATGCCGACGTGGCTGGGGCAAGCGGTGATGACGCGCAGGGGCGAGCCCAGTCGGCCACCGGAGGTCTCCGTTTCTTCGCGAGCCGACGCTGGGTCATCGGCCTCAATGGAGTCCATGGGTGGATTCTAAGCCATGCGGCCGAGGCCGACGCTGGTCCTGCCACGCGGGCACGAAGGGCTGCTCCGCTCGGCCCTCGCCACGCAGCTTGGCTTGGGTCCTGCCACGCGGGCACGAAGGGCTGTACCTACGGAAACCGAATCGTGGACCGGCCCCAGCAGTTCTCCGACTAGAGGCCATACCGTGAGGTGCACCCCGGGAACCGGAAAGACCGTGCTCCGGCGCGGAAGACCCGCGACCGCCCGGTTGCAACTCCCCGTGAGCTCCGCCAGTCCGCTGCGCCAACTTGGGCCGGAGACTGACGGAGCATTGGCCTCGGGCCATGACAACAATCACAAAGGCCGGCGGCAGGCTCGTGACGCAAGTGCAGGCCGTTGGCTCGCGCCGTTTGCCGGTCACCTTGAACCCGGCCTCGCGTCGATGTCCGCGATTCGGAGCAAGTCGATCCGCGACCCCGAATTGTGGCGGTGAACCTCGCACCTGAAGAAGATCGTGCGTACCGTCGAAGTCCCGCGCCTAAAGGCGTGGCCTGCCGGAACGCGCGGGCGCCGCGAGAGACGGCGCTCGGCTCTTCCTGACCGGCAATACACTCTGCATGCCGTTAGCCTCGATCAGCCTCCGGGGCTTGCGGTTCAGACTCCGCTTCTGTGCCGTCGAAACTAGGCCCGGCAGCGTAGCGCGAGCTTTAGCCCCTGCGGCGAACAAGACCCATCCGAGCTCGGCATCTGCACAATCCGCAGGTCACGGTCGGCATGGCTCTTCGTGAATGAGCCCCTCAGATCGCGCACGAACCGAAGAACGGATTCCTTTGGGTCGATCAGTGGTGTTGCAGACGGGCACAACGAGATCTCGATGCGGCTGATTACTGTACTGAGTAAAAATACTCATGATAGTAATATGAGGCCGTGGCCACATACCGCCATCCAAGTGTCGCCGAACTAGTAAAGCGTCTGAGCGAAGAGCCTCAGTTCCTCGTCTTGGTCACCGGTCCTCGACAAACAGGCAAGACGACTGCTGTGTGCCAGGCCTTGGAGGTCATCGAGCTTCCAAGCATGTATGTGGCGGCCGACGAGCCCGGGGACCCGTCGTTCCAGTCTCTTCCTGAGGGCGTTGCTCTTGAGGCCTTCCCCCTAGGAAGGCGAGATGCACGGTGGCTGTACCGAATCTGGCAGAGGGCCCGACTCGAGGCCCATCGATCAGATTCCGGCTTCGTCCTCGTAGTCGACGAGATTCAACGGGTCCCCGGTTGGGCACGGACTGTTAAGGGGCTTTGGGACCAAGACCGACGCAGCGGCTCACGATTGCGGGTCGCGATCCTTGGGTCTGCTCCTCTCTTGATGCAGAAAGACCTAGGCGAGAGCCTAGTGGGGAGATTCGAGAGCCTCCCGTTCACTCATTGGTCCCACCCGCTAATGTCCGACGCTTTTGGGTACGGTCTTGAGCAGTACGTCTATTTCGGAGGCAGTCCCGGTGCGGCAGCCTTCCGCGACCCGATGCGATGGAGGCGATACGTCAAGACCGCGCTAGTTGAACCTGTAATCCAAAGGGACGTTCTCGACATCACCCGGATCGACAAGCCTGCGCTCCTGAGGCAAGTATTTGAGGCCGGCGTGCGGCACTCGGGACAGATTCTGTCCTTCAACAAGATGCTCGGTCAGCTGCAGGACGCCGGCAACACGACCACTCTTGCTCGCTACCTGGAACTCCTCCAAAGCGTTGGGCTGCTTGCGGGCCTTCAGAAGTACTCGGGGAGCGTCATCCAGACGAGGAAGTCCAGCCCGAAACTTAATGTGCTCAACACTGCCTATGTCGGGGCTCTCTCGAACTACACGTTCGACGAGGCTCGTGCGGATCGGACGTCCTGGGGCCATCTGGTCGAGAGTGCGATTGGTGCACATCTCTTGAACACGGGTCTCCTGGACGACACTCGCGTCTATTACTGGAAAGGCCGCACTTCGGAAGTCGACTTCGTTCTCGAGCGGGGCCACCACTTGGTGGCGGTAGAAGTCAAGAGCGGTACTCAGCTTCGAAGTGCACGAGGGTTGGGCGAATTCATGAGCAGGTTTCCGCGAGCCAAGAAGCTTGTCGTTGGAGCGAACGGCGTACCCCTCTCAGAGTTCCTACAAGCCCCGGCCAGCTATTGGGCCGAGCAGTAGCCCAATGGCGTACGTTGCAAGGACGTTCACCCTGATTCGGGAGGGCGGCTCGGCCACACCCGAGACTGTCGAAGACCTTGAACAGTTCCGGAAGCAGCCAGCATACGTGCTCCGAGGTGGGCCGGGTAGCGGAAAGACGACCGAGTTCTGTCGTGAAGCCAAACGTAGCGGAGCGCACTATGTATCGGCCCGCGACTTCATTGTCAAATTGCAAGAGGAGTGGAGAGAGAGCACGATCTTCATCGACGGCCTAGACGAGACGAGAGTAGGCTTGGACGACCCACGTAAGCCTCTGGACAAGATCAGAGAAAAGATCGACCGGCTCCGTGTGCGGAGATTCCGGATCTCCTGCCGTGAGGGCGAGTGGCTGGGAAAGAATGACCGCAACGCTCTCGCAGCATTGACAGGTGACAGCGACGTGCCGGTCTTGCGGATAAATCCACTGGGGATGGAAGACATCCGAAAGTTGCTGAACGCACGTCTCGGTCCGGACCGATCCCAGCAACTCTTGAATCAGCCAATCCTCCAGAGTCTACTGGGGAACCCCCTCACGCTGGGGTTGCTGGCTAAGGTTTTCTCTGGTCCCGATTCTCCCGTGTCCAGAACAGACGCCTTCACAAGAGCATGCGAACAGCTGGCTAGAGAGACCAGTGACGAGCACCAAGCTGCCACGTTCGGTGCGATCAACCGATCATCGGTCCTGCGGACCGCCGAGAGAATCTGCACGATTCTACTCTTGTCAGGAAGGACTGGATGCCGTCGGTTCGGAGATTTGACTGACCAAGACTGGCTGGTCCTCGGCGAATTGGATGAGATGGATCCCAAATTAGCGAACCTCACCCTACGGTCGCGCATATTTGAATCGCCGGATGCTGACGATCGGTTCTTACCTGTCCACCGCCAAATTGCCGAATTCTTGGCCGCTCGTCACCTTGCCCATCGAATCGACGAAGGATTGCCCGTCGGGCGGATTCTCTCGCTCGTGTCCGGATTCGATGGGAAAGTGGTCGCGGACTTTGCAGGACTGACAGCTTGGCTCGCAGTGCTGTGCAAGGCGAGTCGACTTGAGATTATTGGAAGGAATCCATTGGGGGTCCTCTTCGACGGCGACATTAGGGAGTTTTCTGCCGTTGAGAAGGCTGCGCTGATCAAGGGTGTTTCCGAGACTCCGTGGCAATGGCGTGACTATGATCGCGTAATTTCCAATACTGATGCGAGGCTGGAAGACCTAGCTACCCGAGACATGGTCGACGTCTTCCGGCAATTCCTAGGAGCCCCAGTTCACGATGATCCGAGCGAACGTGCAGCGTTCCTTATCACGAGATCAGTTGGAGGCAGTCCTGCGGTTGAAGAGTTAAGACCAGATCTCCTTCGAATTGTCAGGAGCGATCAGTGGCGCCCACGAATCAGATATTACTCGCTCTCGGCTCTTGTCATTCCTTGTATGAATAGTAACAGAGAAGCAAAGGCCCTGAAGATTCTGGTCCAAGACATTGCGAACGGTACGATTCCTGACGAAGATGACGAAATGCTCGGCCTACTGTTGCGATCGCTCTACCCTTCCGTTCTAAGTGCAGTCGATATAGTGCGGTTTCTCAAGCCACCGAAGGATTCGACGCTCTTTGGAGAGTATGCTAGATTTTGGTACCGACTGCCTGATATTGGGCTAGATTTAGATCAGATCGGACACGTTCTAGATGCCATCTATTCGAAGAAGGGGGAAATCAATTCAGAATCAGACGATCAGAAGTCTGTGCGAGATCTCATCCGCAGAATTCCCGGATCTCTCTTAAGACAGTACTTGGAGACAGATCAATCGGTACCCGACCATGCACGACTCTACAATTGGCTGGAGTTGTGGGCCGATCCGCACTATCGGTCTCGTCTTGCTGATCAGTGCAAGATTCAGGAATGGGTTGTCGGTCACGCTGAGGACTTCAGAAGAGTTGTTTCGCACGGGCTTGACCGTTGCGCGGCGATGCGGCAATCCGGGACGGACGCGGAGGCACTCTGCAGACTACTTGACGAGCTGGAAGCTGCACCAGACCAGATCACCAAGTGGTTGCTTGAGCAGTCGGTAGATGCCAAGAATCCAAGCGTATCTAGAGCGCTACGGCAGCTGTCCCGGCGGGGGGTTGATCCGTCTTATCAATTTGACAAGGCTGCGGGGCGAGAGCCTTCGTCGGAGGAACTGGGGGCAGCTCTGCTTGCGGACATGAACGGTCCTGACCCCGAGAGGGCTTCTGCTTTGAGCCCTGCCCTACCCGCGAAGACCATCTCCACAGAACCGGCCGTGCCCGAGAGGGCCCAGAGCGCGTACGTGTCGCCACGGCTCCAGGCTCTGCGAGCCCAGATCCGTCAGGACTTGGACGTGGTGGCGTCCAAGCAGTGTCCGGTAGCCGTCCTCGACCGTCTTGCGCGCACCTACTTCGGCCTTAGCGGCTCGGACGGAGGTCAGACGCCAGAAGATCGCCTGTCGGAATTGCTGGCAGATGGTTCCTTAGTTGCCGCCGCTCTGGAAGGGCTGCGATGTGCTGTGGACCGATCCGACGTCCCAACTCCGGACGAAATCGCTGATCTGGTCAAGAAGGACTTGATCCATCCTCTCGCTCGACCGTTCCTAGCGGGCCTTGCCGAGATTGCACGACGACAGGGCAGGCCGGAAGTTCTCCTCGACACCGACAGACTCCGCACAGGCCTGGCCTTTCACTTCGGTACGCCGTTCCTCGACCCACAGCCCAATTGGACCGATGACACCGAAGGTCCCGACCCAAGCACTCCGCCTTGGTACCAGCGACTGCTCACGTCCCAGACCGAGGTAGTGGCTGAAGTCCTGATCAAGATGGCCAGGGCTGAACTCTCGAAGGGATCGGTCCTGTTCGATGCCTTGTACAGGTTGGAGACATCCTCCGACCATCAGCAAGTGGCACGGCTCGCTTGCCCCGCACTATTGCGTTCGATGCCGGTCCGCTCCAACCCGGAACAGATGGATGGCCTAGCCTGTCTGCTCAGATCTGCCATCCGGAACTGCGATGATGACGACCTTCAAGGCCTGATTAACTCGAAAATCGGGCTCTCCAGCATCCATGCTGGCCAGCGCGTCTACTGGCTGGCAGCTGGATTGTTCTGTGCTCCGGCGAGGTACAGGCGGAAGCTGGTCGCCTCGCTCCGCAACAGGGAGTCTCTGATCAGGCATGTGGTCGACTTCTTCATGGGGTCTCCTTCAGTAGCCCCGCGGGAACTTCCCCTGGACGGCCTTGATGGGGACTCCGTGGAAGCCCTAATCCTGCTGGTAGGGAAACTCTTCGAACCACCTGATTTCCACAATATGAGGCTGCGAGGCCCGGTCTTGGTCCAAGCCCTCATTCACCATCTAAGCCAAGATCCCTCCAAGGAGGCCTCGGAGTCGCTCTCAAAACTCTCACAGTCAGTCGAATTGAATCGCTGGCGTCGGCCGATCCAGGTAGCACAGGGCGAGCAGGCGGCGTATCGGCGAACTGTGAGCTTTCGGTATGTGCCCACCCGTCAGTTGCTAAGAACCCTTGAGAACGCCGAGCCCAGTAGCGCCGCCGATCGCACCGCCCTGACAACAGATCAAATGGAGGCGGTCGCCGAGAGAGCCACCCGTCAGTTGCTACAAACCCTTGAGAACGCCGAGCCCAGCAGCGCTGCTGCTCTCGCCGCCCTGACAACAGATCGAATGGAGGCGGTCGCCGAGAGAATCAGGCACGGCAACACATCCGACTGGCGGCAGTATTGGGATTGGCCTAAGAACAGGGCGGACGCGAAGCCCCGGCATGAGGATTTGTGCCGGGATGCTCTGTTATCCGACCTTCGACTAGAACTTGGCCCTCGGATCGATGCCCAACCAGAGGGCCGATACGCAGATGACACGCGCGCAGACATCCGAGTGTCCTATAGCGCGTTCAACGTCCCAGTAGAAATCAAGAAGAGTAGCCATCGAGACCTGTGGACTGCAGTCCGGAATCAACTGCTCCCGAAGTACACTCGTGACCCTGATTGCGATGGGTACGGAATCTATGCCGTGTTCTGGTTTGGCGAGAACCGGATTCAATCCCCGCCCCACGGAACCCGTCCACGGGATGCCCAAGAACTCAGGGATGCCCTGCTCGACTCGCTATCGCCGGAGGAGATGCGCAAGGTGTCGATTGTCGTGATCGATGTGGCGAAGCGACCGTCGTGAGGACCTACTCCTTGGCGATACAACCGGTCACGTCGGTGGATGGGCTGGCTCTGGAGTAGTGGACAGCTGAGGGCGCGCTCGCCACAGTGCCTCCGGAGCGTGACGCAACCACTCGACAGCGGCCGGCTGCAGCATGCACACGCCGAACCCCTCCGCCGCAGCTCTGCGCACTCAATTCGCTGTTTGTTGATTCTGGTGTAGCGGAAGGCTGAGCGGTCTGAGTAGCGTGGCCGGGCAGGATATCCGCCATGCCTCTCGCTTGGCGATCCGCACCGTCGACCGGCGCCGCAAGGAGTGTGGCTTCGTGCTCGAAGACACCTACCCGCTTCGGCTACAATCCCCAGTCGAAGATGTGCGGCTACGAGACATCCGTGCCAGGATCGCCTCTCTTCACCGGCGAAATCGCCTTCCACGCGATGCGGCGCTGAAGCGGTTCGCTCTGAACACCGACTTACTGTGGCATCTGCTTCGCGCCTGCCCCCTCGATGGTCTCGACGGGGCGCAGATCGCGAACATCAAACCCGCCAGCGCGAACCTGATCGGCCCGGACTTGTCGCAGCGCCTTCCGGACGCCGCTTGGCGGATCGAGCTTCGGGACGGCAGCCTAGCCTGCCTACTGCTGGAATGCCAAGCCGAGCCGGATCCGACGATGCCTTTCCGGGCACTGCATTCGGTCGCGACGCTCGCCCTCAAGCTGAGCAGGGATCCGCCACAGGGGTGCCGCCGATCCTGCACCTGACGCTCTACACAGGCAGGCGGGCCTGGTCGATTGCGAGCGTTGACGCGGAGTCCACGGAGGCGAACGAGCCCTTCTGGCACTGTGTGTCGCGTCTCTGCCAGCTGCTTGACTTGCGGCGCTCGCCGGACCCCGGCGGGAAGGAGAATCTCGCCGTGCTGCTAGCGAGGCTGCAGCGGTGCGAGGATCCGCAAACGCTGCGCCGGACGGCCTCGCCCCTGCGAGAATGGGCATCCCATCCAGCGCACGCGGAACGGGCCAGCGCTTTCGCGGCATGGATCACCTATGTGATCTTGCCGGACATGGGGATTATGGATGTGCCGGTGAGCGAAAATCTGGAGGAAGGGCTTGAGATGCTGGAATAAGAGCCGCGCACATGGGCCGACCGGATGCGGGAAGAGGGGCGTCGGTCGGGCATGATGGCGATGCTGCTGCAAACAGCAAGGCTGCGCTTCGGTGGCGGCTTTGCGGGGCGCCTGGCCAGTCTGCTCAAGGGAATCTCCGACACCGACCGTCTGCGCGACATAGGCGAGTGGGTCGGGGTTTGCGAGAGGCGCGAGGCGCTGCTCGCACGGCTTCGAGGGGCTTGAGGACGGCCCCGCGTCCAACAAGGGTGCGCACCAAGCCGGGACAAGGCGATAGAGGATCGATCCCGTTACCGTGGACCCGCTGGCCGCCAAGAAGCGGTTTGCGGCAAGCCGAGGCTCCCGACAACGCTACGTGGGCATGCAAGGCAGAAAGCTCGCCCATCCTCCGGCTAGCTGGCCTGCCCTTGCGCCCAGTGCGGAGCGGGGCATCAGTGGACAAGGAGGCCGTCTCGGGCAACCATCCAGCCCAACGGCGCAGTTTACATTCGCAGAGAGTCGCCGACGGGCTCCATTCCGGCACGCTCCCCGCAGCTGATACACCACAGCAACGACGACATGACGGCAGAGATCCCAGGTCGCGACAGGTCCACACCTACGATTCAACAGCAGTGAGTCAAGTTCGCCAGAGCAATTTCCGCACCCCAAGTCTGGTATAATCTGGTCAGCCCAAGCAGAATTAGGATTGGATTGAGGAAGGAGGCCTGAAGCGAGCATGCAACTCGACACTCAGGCAAAGCGAGAACTGGTCAAGACTTATGGGACACACGCAAAGGACGTGGGCTCCTCACAAGTCCAGATCGCAGCTCTGACGCATCGCATTTTGCATCTCACCGAACATCTCAAGGAGCACCGGAAGGACTTCTCCTCCCGGCGCGGCCTGCACAAGATGGTCAGCCGCCGGAGGCGCTTGCTCAAGTATCTGAGCAGGAAGAGTCCCAGCGAATACGTGAGAGTCGTGGAGTCCTTGGGACTGCGCGGCTAGCGCAAACCAGCAGCGTCGGCCAGCACGGCCACGGATAGACCGGTAAATTCTCCGATCCGTATCGGGCTCTTGGCGACGTCGTGTGCCAAGGACCTAAACGACCACTCCGGGCAGCCTAGGTGGGCTGCGCCAGCCCTTCTGCTTTCGAGGCCAGTGAAGAGTGGCCGCCGAGTCGGCGTCCACGGCAGGAGGAAGACCTAAGAAATGAAACACACAGTAGAGTTCGAGCTTGGCGGCAGAACCGTCTCGCTCGAGACCGGCCGCCTAGCGAGACAGGCGGGCGGATCGGTTGTCGTGCGCTGCGACAACACCGTAGTTCTGGTCGCGGCCACTTCGGCCGCCGACCCTAGGGAGGACATTGACTTCTTCCCACTGACGGTCGACTACCGCGAGTACACGTACTCCGCCGGGCGGTTCCCGGGCGGATATATCAAGCGCGAGGCCCGACCGACCGAGAAGGAGGTCATCACCTGTCGGCTGATCGACCGGCCCCTGCGGCCACTCTTCCCGGACGGGTACCGCTACGACACACAAGTGGTGGGCTCCGTCCTGTCCGCCGATCCAAACCACGACCCAAGCGTCTACGCGATGCTCGGGGCATCCGCGGCAGTCGCGGTCTCGGACATCCCTGTCGTGCACACCACGGGCTCGGTTCGCGTGGCGCGCCTCGCCTCGGGCGAGTGGGCCCTGAACCCAACCTACGAAGAGCTGTCGGATGCAGACGTGAACCTGACCGTAGCGGCCGCCAAAGAGGGCATCGTGATGGTCGAGGCCGACGGGAACGAGGCCGAAGAGAGCGCCATGCTCGAAGCCATCAGCAGGGGGCACGAGGCGTGCAAGCTGATGATCGGAGCGATCGAGGATCTGGCCGCCAAGGCCGGAAAGCCGAAGCGGTCCGTGTCCGAGCCCGTGGTCGATCACGCCCTGCGCGCCGAGATTGAGGCCAAGTGGGGCGAGAGGGCGGAAGAGGCGCTGGACACAAGTAACAAGGACAAGCTCGCCAGCTACGCAGAATTCCGCGCGATCAAGAAGGAGATCTTCGAAGCGTACGAAGAAGACGATGAAAAGCGGAAGCAGGCTAAGAAGTTCCTGGGCCCGTGGCAGGAGAAGCTGTTCCGCAAGCAGGTCTTCGAGCTCGGCCGGCGACCGGACCAACGAGAGCCCGCGCAGATCCGCCCGATCAGCTGCTCGGTGGGAGACCTCCCGCAGGCCCACGGGTCGGCCGTGTTCACGCGGGGTGAGACGCAGGCCCTGGTCTCGACCACGCTGGGGACGAAGGTGGACGGCCAGCGCCAAGAGCGCCTTGAGGACCCCGACTACGAGAAGACCTTCATGGTGCACTACAACTTCCCGCCCTTCTGCGTGGGCGAGACCGGATGGATGCGGGGACCGGGCCGTCGCGAGATCGGCCACGGCTTGCTGGCAGAGCGAGCCCTGAAGCCGATGGTGCCGGCCCACGAGGACTTTCCGTACTCGATCCGCGTGGTCAGCGACATTCTGGAGTCCAATGGATCGAGCTCCATGGCGAGCGTGTGCGGCGGAGCGCTCTCCCTGATGGATGCTGGGGTTCCCCTGAAGGCGCCAGTCGCCGGCATTGCGATGGGCTTAGTCTCCCAAGAGGACGAGGTCGCGGTCCTTACGGACATCGCAGGGGCTGAGGACCACTTCGGCGACATGGACTTCAAGGTCGCTGGGACGAAGAACGGCATCACCGCCCTGCAGATGGACATTAAGCAGCCCAATGTCAGCCTGGCGGTGCTTGAGAAGGCACTGGCCCAAGCGCGCGACGCCCGCCTCGAGATTTTGGACACGATGGCGGCCACGATCGACGCCCCGCGCAAGGAACTGGCGGAGAACGCCCCGCAGATCACGACCATCCAGATTCCGACCAGCAAGATCCGCGACCTGATCGGACCTGGAGGCAAGATGATCAAGGCGTTGGTCGAGGAGACCGGAACCAAGATCGATGTTGACGACGACGGAACTGTCAACGTTGCATCGACCGACCGCAAGAAGGGAAGGGTGGCGATCGAGCGCATCAAGGCGCTGACGGCCACCGCAGAGGAAGGCAAGGAATACTTGGGAACGGTCACCAAGATCGCCGACTTCGGTGCGTTCGTAGAGATCTTCCCGGGCACGGAGGGTCTCCTTCACATCAGCGAGATCTCGGAGCACCACATCCGACAGGTGAGCGATGAGCTTAATGTCGGCGATCAGGTGAAGGTGAAGTGCTTGGCCGTTGAGGGGAACCGGATCCGGCTCAGCCGCCGGGCTATTCTGCGAGAGTTGCGCGGAGAAACGGCTCCGAGCACGGACCGCGGACCCAAGCGGGGAGAGCGTTCTGGACCCAGGGGCGGCCGTAGGCGGCCACAGAGTCGCGGCCGCGACAGGGGTGGCCGGGACAGAGGCGGCCGGGACAGAGGCGGCCGTGATCGCCCGTTCCGCGGTCGGCGTTTCTCGCGAAGGCGGCGGTCTCCGGCGGGGAGCCGCAACTGAGTCGCAATCTCGGGCCGAGCCGAAGTTTGTAAGTAGTCGCTCCAGACCGCTACAGGTCTCGCAAGTGCCGCCTTCGACCACCGGACAATCGGGGGCGGCCGCGAGGCCAACCACAAGCGGCAGTTGGGCGCGGACCGTCAGCTCGGCCCGTGAGAGTGACCAATGCGGGGCGGGCTGCAAAGGCGCGCGAGACGGTTCTCGAGTACCATACCTGGGCCGTAGCCCCGGATGCCTAGGGCAGCCGGGTCGCGGCCCAACGCTGCTCGTGGGGCCAGGCCGACGAGTTCAGCGTGCAAGTAAGCGGCCCCCAGAGAAGCGGCCCGCTCCCGGACGGTGTCAATGACGGTCTCGATCGGGGTGACGAAGGGCTTGGTGATGTTCATGGACACCTGAACCTCGTCGGCCGACTCCAAGTACAGCCCCAGCGCCTTCACTCCGGGCAGGCCGCCCCCGCGCTCCCGCACTTGGGCGGCGACGGCCTTCGCCACCGCCACGCTGCAGCCTCCCAAGACGACGTTGAGCGCGACCATGACGTCACGGACACCGACGAACGAGGCTCCGGCCGATTTGTGGAGCGAAGGGCCCCCAATGTCCGGCAGCATCTTCCCTTCCCCGACCAGCTGGGAAAGCCGCTCAAAGCCAAACCTGCGCACGGCCTCAAGCCGTTTCCGGCTCGGTTGCCGGGCGGCTTGACCGTACAGGTACACGGGCACGGAGAACTGCTCCCAGATCAACTGCCCCAAGGCGTGGGCCTCGCCGACGCAAGCAGTCGGCTCGGCGCCGTCCAGGGACACGATCGGCACAACGTCCAGAGCCCCGACCCTAGGATGGGCGCCAGCATGCTCGCGCAGGTCGATGGCGCGGACCGCGACTCCAGCCAACGCCAAGACAGCGCGCCGGATCTCGGCCAAGCCGCCAACCATCGTAAGGACGGATCGGTTGTGATCCGGATCGCTGTGCGTGTCAAGGAGGGCTACACCCGCATCGGTGACTGCCCGTTGTAGGAGCTCCAGGGCTGCGGGCTCTCGACCAACCGAGACGTTCGGGACGCACTCCGCCAACCCAGCCATGAGCCCAGCAGCCTCATTATCGGGGCTGGCCCGGCACACGCTCCAAGGATTTCAGGGAAGTGACGGCCATACGGGAAACGCCCGTGCCAGTTTCGCGCCGCCTCTGCTCGGATACACTCAAGATGAAATGGCTGAGGTGTCGCGCGAAGCAGTTCCCAAGTGGCTTGCGGCGCTGACCGGGGCCTCCCTGCTCGCGGCGATGTACCTCATCTTCCTTTGGGTCCCGACGGAGGCCACGATGGGACCTGTCCAGCGTATTTTCTACCTGCACGTGCCCTCGGCGGCAGTGGCGTTTGCGGCCTTCTTCATCGGAGGAGGGGCTGCGATCGGATTCTTGGCGAAGCGGGAGCACCGGCTGGACGACCTCTCCGTCGCCAGCAACGAGGTCGGGCTGCTGTTCGCCTGCGTCAACCTGGTGACAGGCTGCCTGTGGGCTAAGCCGATCTGGGGCGTGTACTGGGCCTGGGACGCCAGGCTGACGTCCATGCTCCTGCTGGCGCTGATCTATATGGCCTACCTGATCCTGCGCCAGTCGATCGAGGAGCCAAGCCAGCGAGCTGCGGTGTGCGCGGTCGTCTCAATCTTCGGCATGGTGGACGTGCCGATCGTCTACATGGCCAACCGCTGGTGGCGGACGCAGCATCCAGCCCCGGTACTCGGCGGAGAGGGCTCGCTGGACCCGCGCATGACCTTCGTGCTGTTCTTCACGATAGCTTCGCTCGGCCTGCTGTTCTGGTGCTTGGTGCGGCAGCGACGCCGCCTCGAAGCCCTGCGCCGCGCCGCGCACGCTGTCAGGCGGGAAGTGCAGGCTTTGGCGTGAGTCCGGGGTAACCGGAGGAAGGAATCGAACCGGTGGAACCAAACTTCAAGTGGCTCTGGGCAGCCTTCAGCGTGGCGTGGGCCATGCATGTTGGATACGTGACATTCCTCTCAGGCCGCACCCGCGAGCTGGAGCGGCAGGTTCGCGACCTGCGGGCGCAGCTCGAGCAAACCGCGGGAACGGCAGGCAATTCCGGCGACTGACCTGTAGCGTCGGCTGCGCCGCCGGCTGGCGATCAGACCGAGTCAGGCACGACCCAGGGCTCTCGATAGTCCCTCGTCAGCAGCGTGTCCGCACCGGCATTCCCGACGAACCGCTCCCGTTCCGCATCGAACAACAGCTTGTCGCCGGTCCGGAACGAAATGTTGGCCAAGTGGCAGAGGGCCGCCGACAGGTGGCCTTCGAGCACGTCACAGTTGAGGTCGCTTACCCTGCGGCTCATCACGGCCTTGCGGAAGTTCTCGAAATGCAGGGCCGTAGTGTCATCTCCCGTGGCCTTCATGGACGGCCCCGGCAAGCGCTTTCCTCCCAGATAGGTCTGATACCCGGAGTTCGACATGGTCAGCAATCCGTCGCTGCCGAAGAATAGGACGCCGATCGTGTGCCGGCCGCCCCCGGAGTCCTCCAGCAAGCGGCACTCGCCACCCGTGACCAAGCCCCGAACCTCGAATTGCAGCATGCGGTCGCCGTAATCGAAGACCGCGTGCTGCGTATTGGGCGTCTCCTGATCGTCGTCATAGACGAAATGGCCGCCCGCGGAATGGGCGTGCCGTGGAAGGTGGTCCAAGCCCAGGCCCCAGCGCGCAACGTCCATCTCGTGGACGCCCTGGTTTCCGATGTCGCCGTTGCCGAAGGCCCAATGCCAGTGCCAGTTGTAGTGGAAACGGTTCTGCTTGAACTCATGCGGCTGGGCCGGTCCCAGCCATATGTCGTAGTCGACACCTGGGGGCACTGGGCTGGCCGTCTTGGATCCGATCGACTTGCGCCGCTTGAAGCAGAGCCCCTTGGCCATGTAGACCTCGCCGATCACACCCTCCCGTAGGCTCCGTACGGCCTCGATCTTGAAAGGCGTCGAGCGCGACTGCTGGCCGATCTGGACGATTCGCTTGTACTTGCGGGCTGCCTCGACCATCTTGCGGCCCTCCCAGATGTTGTGGCTCGCGGGCTTCTCGCAATACACGTCCTTGCCCGCCTGGACGGCCCAAATGGTCGAGAGCGCGTGCCAGTGGTTCGTGGTGGCGATCGTGACCACATCGATGTCCTTGTCGCCCAGCATGTCCCGCAGATCCCCGTACTCCTTAGGCCGGTCGGACTGGTACTGGGTCGCAAGGGTCGCAGCTTTCTCGGCAACCGCCTGGTCGATATCGACCACGGCCCCGACACTCATGCCCGGATTCTGCGCAACGGACCTGATGTGCGCCTTCCCCCTGCCGTTTACGCCAACCACTGCGGCCTGAAGGCGATCGTTTGCGCCTACCACGCGGGAATACTGCGCCGCAGTGAGGGTTGCGACGGTTGAACCCGTCGCGGAGAGGAATGTGCGTCGATCCATACTTGGCCTCCTAGAACTGCCCCGATTGTAGGGCACGGCGGCCGGCTCCTGTGCCGGGCCATCCAAGGATCGGGCCGGCATCCTCTTCCGTGGCCCGAGACCAAGTCCGCGCTTCAGCCCAGCGGCACTTCGTAGTACTCGAGGGCCCACTCACGCATGAACCGCACTCGACGGGCCGCGATGCGATAGAGCATGAACTCCGGATTGTCGATCGTTCCAAGAAAAGACCGAAGCAGCGGGTTCGCGTCCCAGACCCGAATGCGGGTGGCCCGGTCCAGAACCAGTTCGGCGGTGCCCTCAATGCGCACCTGGTCATGTCCGTCGTCGAGATAGCACAACTCGACGTTGGGATTGGCCGCAAGCTCGGCGGTCTTGTGCGAACTGCGCAATGAGGCGACGTAGACCGTGAAGCCGTCGGTCTCGACCGGAGAGACCGGGCGGAGCCTCGGGCGGTCCCGGTCCACGCTGGCGAACATTGGAAAGGGTGCTCGCGCCATCGTGGCTTGGGCCAGTTCTGGGAGGATATCGGTGTCGACTGGAGCAGGCTTGGGCCGCATGCGGGTAGTCTAATCGGCGGCGTCTACAGAGACGCGGCGCAGCGGTTCGACGCAGCCGTTTGGTTCGCCAGCGAGCGGACAGGGCCGCGGCCCGAATCGACAGCTCCGGACATGCGCGGCACGGCGGGGCCGCCAGACCTCGACAGCAGTTTCAGCATTCGAAGGCCGAGGCCTATGAGGGCGGACGTCCTGGGCGGCACGAGGGTTCCCAGTACAATGGTTCGCTCGCATGGGATTGCTGGGCATTCTGCTGGCGCTGGGCGTCGCCTTTGCCTTTTCCTCTTCGCGCAAGTCGGTGCGCCCCGCCGTCATCGCTTGGGGCGTTGGCCTTCAAGCCCTGCTGGCGGCGCTCGTCCTTCGGACGCCCTTCGGAACGGTGTTCGAAGCGATCGGCGGGGGCTTCAATCACTTCATCCTGCTGTCGGAGGCGGGCACAGGCTTGGTCTTTGGCGATCTGGGCCGTTCAGAGAACGGAGTCGTGTTCGCGTTCCAGATCCTGCCCATCATCATCCTCGTCTCATGCATCTCGGCAATCCTGTACCACATCGGCGTGATGCCAAAGCTCGTGGCCGGACTCGCGTTCGTAATGCAGCGCGGCATGCGCGCCAGCGGCGCTGAGTCGCTTAACGTGGCGGCAAACCTGTTCCTGGGCCAAGCAGAAGCGCCCCTGACGATCCGCCCCTACCTGAACAATCTGACGCGCTCGGAACTGATGACTGTCATGACCAGCGGAATGGCCACGGTCTCCGGGGCCATGCTGGTGGCCTATGTGCAAATCGGGGCCGCTAAGGCCGAGCACCTTCTGGCGGCCGTCGCGATGACCGCGCCGGCCTGCGTGATGCTCGCCAAGATCTTCGAGCCCGAGACCGGTCGGCCCGAGACCATGGGCCGGATCCCAAAGCAGGAGGCCAGCCAGGACGGCAACGTCGTGGACGCGGCCGCGCGCGGCACGTCGGAGGGCTTGAATGTCGCGCTGCAGGTTGGAGCCATGGTCTTGGTGTTCGTAGCACTGGTGGGAGTCGTTAACGGTGCGATGGCTGGGATCAAGGGAGTGCTCGGGGTCTCCTGGCTCCCTGCCAGCCTTCAGGACGTGCTTGGGCCACTGTTCGCCCCGGTTGCTTTCGCCCTGGGCGTCGAGTGGGCCGATGCCCCCGTGGTGGGGAATCTTCTCGGCACCCGCATGGTACTGAACGAACTGGTCAGCTTTGCGGAGTTGAGCCAGCTCCGGGACACGCTGGCGCCCAGATCCGCGCTTGTTGCGAGCTATGCGCTCTGTGGCTTCGCGAACATCGGGTCGGTGGGAATCCTCATCGGAGCGCTGGGGGCAATGGTCCCGGCACGGCGAGCTGAGATGGCGGCGCTCGGGCTGCGCGCCATGCTGGCCGCCACCCTCTCAAACTTCATGACGGCCGCCATTGCCGGCTTGATCGCGTTCACCCCTATCCTTGACCATTGAATCCTGACATGCCAATCGACGCACAGATCTTCCTCCAGCTCCTCGCGAGCTTCCTCCTGGGCTCCATCCCGTTCGCGATCATCGCGATGTGGGGATCGGACATAGACCTCCGCACTATCGGCTCCGGAAATCCTGGCTTCAACAATGTCCTGCGAGTCAGCAAGCCTCGTTCCTTGATCTCGCTCTTCGGAGACGTCGGCAAGGGATATCTGCCGGTGTGGCTCTTCTACACCTCTGGTGTGCCGCTCAACATCGCGTGGCTATACGGGATGGGAGCAGTCTTCGGGCATTGCTACTCACCCTTCCTGCGATTCCGGGGCGGCAAGGGGATCGCCACATCCGCTGGCGCAATGCTGGCGATCTACCCGTCGCTGGCAGTGTGGGCGCTCGTGTTCTTCGTAGTGGTCCGCGTGCTTGCCTCGAAGTTCAAAATCAACGAGGGCGGCGCGTGGTCGTCGATGCTCTCGTGGGTCTTCTTCACGGTCTTCATCCACCTTCAGCTGGGAATGCCTCACTCCAAGTACGCGCTCCTCATGACCGTCTTCCTCATCTGGCAGCACAAATCAAACATCGGCAGGATCTTGGGCCGCTGAGCCTGATCGCCAACGGTCCTACAGGGGCGCTCCGACCCAACCGCGTCTCGATTCAATAGGGCCTTGCTCAACTGACGATGTGCCTACATTGCTGAGCGGCAGGCACTCTTAGACCGAACAGCCCAAGCAGACACCGGGCCGATCTCCAGAAAGCCCTGTTCTCGGCGTGCATGGCGCATGCGCAGATCTCCTGTCATGAGCGCGACAGCCATCTTCTGTCCGCGTTTCTGCGCATAGACCATAGACACTGGATTGCCCGGGCATTGCCGTTCCTCACTGGTGTGGGCGCACGAGGCCGGCACACGCGCGCGGCCCCGGCAGCGCCAGCTTCGCGACCTGCGTGAGTACCCTATACCCCCTCGTTTATCGCTGCCCGAGGCCCTTTCTGCCCCAATCGTCACCGTATGCAGGCCCTGCTAGGCCGGATTCCGCAACCTGCAATGACCGTTGTGAACGCACCGGGACCCAGGCAGGCCTCCGTCTTGCCGCCACCCGTCGGAAGAAAGACAATGTCCACGGGGCTGCCGTGGCAACCTCGCAGATCAGCGATCTCGGGCGGGTCCACGAGGATCAATGCCAGTTTGAAAGGCTGCCACTTTGGGGCAGTGTGGCCGTTAAGGCGCTGTTTGCAGGCTCGGGCGACTGGCCGATCTGCGATACGGAAGGCAGTCCAGTGCAAGAGGATGTCTCGCAAGCACGCTGATGTTGTGTTCGGCGCGCTGGGCTGCGATTCCGGCTAGGCGCAGGAGTCCTGTGGCGGCGTCGTTGTGGGTGCCGGGAATTGCGTCGAGCTTTGCGGTTTTCTGCGCGATCCAGTCTCAGTGCCGTTCGACGAGCAGGGCCATTCGCTGTTCCCGACCTGTGTGACCCTTGCTTGGGGTGGCGACTACGCAGCAAGAGAATCCGGACCCGTTGCCATAATGACTGCGTGGCGGAGTCCCGACCGGCAACGGGCAGGCAACCTCATTCAAGCCTGCTTCTGACGATTGCAGCTCTGTCCCAGTTGATGCGGTGGCGGTGCCTGACAGAGATTGCTCGCAACGGGTCGAAGCTACGACTTGGGCCTGGTCCGGAATCCTCGGCTGTCTGCCTGATGCCCACAATGTCTGAGGTGTCCCGGTGACCCAGGACGAACTCAAGGACGGCACGCTGACAGGTGAGGGCCCATCGCTTAAGTTCAAGCGATCCTTATCGAAGAATTTGGGTCGCGAGCTGTGCGCCTTCGCCAATGCCTCCGGGGGCTCCTTCTTGGTAGCCGTGACCGACGACAGTGCCATAGTTGGAGTCTCGGATCACAATCTGCTCAAGTCACAGATCCTGAGCATCGCACGATCAGCGGACCCTCCGATCCAGGTCGAAGTCGACGCCGTCGGCGATGTTCTGCGCGTCAGCGTTCCACCCCAGCACAGCAAGCCCTATTCCTTTGGTGGCAGGTTCTTCCGGAGAGTGGGAGCCAGCAGCCAGCAATTGTCTGCAACCGAAATCGAGGACTTGTTCTACGAGGTCGGCCGCCTGCACTTCGACAAGACGCCGTGCCCACACTTTGAGATTGAGCGCGATCTCGATGACGAGACTTGGGTCCGATTCAGTCAGAGGGCGAAGATCCCGAGATCGATGGACAGGCTGGCAGCACTGCGCAACCTCGGCTTGATCAACACCGACCACCGCGTGACACATGCCGGAGCATGGCTGATGGCGCGGGACATTCGAACGGTCACGACCTCCGCTCACGTGTCCTGCGCGCTGTTTCTCGGCCGGACCAAGTCCCGGATCCTCGACAGGAGGGACTTTCATCGGCATGTGGCGGCACTGGTCTACGACGTCACGGCGTGGATTCTGGCCAAGATCAATGTGGAGTTCATCATCAAGCACGTTCAGCGCGAAGAGCGCCCCGAGTTGCCTGAGGACGCGCTTCGAGAGGCTGTGGCCAATGCCGTTGCGCACCGGGACTACCGATCGCCGGCGAATGTTCAGGTGTACGTGTTCAAGGACCGGGTCGAGATTGTCAGTCCGGGCGGACTTCCCATGGGAATGACCGAAGCCGACCTAGGAACTAAGAGCGTCCCCCGGAATCCGTTGCTATTCGGCATGCTCTACCGAATGGATGTCGTCGAGCACATAGGATCGGGTGTCCGTCGAATCCGCGATCGCTGCCGTGAACACGGCACTCCCCGGCCCCGGATTGATGTATCCGAGCATTGGGTGACGGTCACCTTCCCGCGCCCAAGCCAGATGGGCGCCACGCAAGCCAAGGGCCCGAGCGAAGGGCCAGAGTTGAGGCCAGAGTTAAAGCAGGCCAGAGTCCGGGTGCAAGGGGGGCCAGACTCGTCTCGTCCGAAGCCAGAGCAAGCATCAGTCGAACTGCCGGCCGGAAGCCCTGATCGGAGAACGGAGCGTTCCTTGGAGCGGCGAGTAGTTGCCCTGCTTGCCAACGGTCCGATGTCGAAATCGGCGATCGCCCGGAATCTGGGGCACAGATCGGTCTCCGGTGGTCTGAATCGCGTGATTCGCCGGCTCCGTCGAGGTGGCTTCGTCGAATACACATTGCCCGAGAGGCCGAACAGCAGTCGCCAGGAGTACCGCCTGAGCAAGATCGGCCGGGCCGCTCAAGCAGTCCACGGCTCAGGCTGCTAAGGACTGCATTGACGGCTGTCGCGTCGGTCGGCGGCGGAAGAATACATGAAATGTCACCGAAGCCAGAATCAGTCTTGGGATCCGGCGATGACCTACGAAGTGGACCTGAAGACGAGACATGATCCTGAGTTCCGCAGTTGGAGACTGGCGCTATGGGAACCGAGTATCCGAAATACCCTCTCATCAGAGGCCTAGAGAGCTCCCGGCAGAGCCTACCAGCGATCAGAATTGGGGCAGAAAGAAC
The DNA here is from genome assembly GCA_965203925.1 of Bryobacterales bacterium. GTDB lineage: Bacteria > Acidobacteriota > Terriglobia > Bryobacterales > UBA6623 > VXMF01. The sequence goes on along the minus strand of OZ241924.1, from coordinate 3,679,665 downwards.
CTCTGGCGGCGCGAAAATGAGACAGTATAGCGTGGTCATGCGGGCCGCGACGCTGGGGATGGCGGGGCCACGCGTGCGTGCTGGGTTCAGGCGCTCACAAACGCCGGGAACTGCAATGCCCCGGCAATCCATTGCCCTTACGCAGGAATATGCACGATTAGTGGCTGTTGCGCTCGCAGGTGAAGATCGATTCATGAGTCCTGCACGCTATCAGTGAGCATCCCTACCGATTTTCCCGAAATCCGGTTGGGCCGCTCCATCAATGGGTGTTCGCCGCTCAGCCATGTAGGTACGCCGTCAGTTGAGCGATGCCCAACTGAATCGTGACGGGGTGGGGCTCCGACCTGCTATGCTTCGCACTTCATGGCGGACGCTCGCAAGTACTGGCTAATCAAATCGGAGCCGTCAACATACTCGTGGGACGACCTCGTGCGAGACGGATGGACCTACTGGGACGGCGTCCGGAACTACGAAGCCCGCAACAACCTTCGGAAGATGTCCAAGGGCGACCACGCCCTGTTCTATCACTCGGTGAGGGGCACTGTCGTGGTCGGAATCGCGGAGGTGATCCGCGAGCACTACCAAGATCCGACGACCGAGGACGAGCGCTGGTCCGCGGTGGACTTCAAGCCCGTACGGCCCTTGGGCCACCCTGTCCGCCTCAAGGAGATTAAGAAGAACCCGCGTCTCGCCGATATGCAGCTCGTGCGCCGCAGCCGGCTATCCGTCTGCCCCGTGACCCGACACGAGTTCAATGAAGTGTTGGCAATGGGGGACAAGGGCTCCGACTGAGTCCAGCCTCCACGGCAGCTCGCGCTGGAGTCAGGCTTAGGCGTACCCGATTCCCTACTCGATGCATCCCACCAGACGGTCGGATGGAGCGGGATTTTCGGTTCTTCGGTGGCGGGCGGGCCCGTCAGGCACTGGAATGGACGGCACGCGAGAGACGCTGGGGTGGCTGGTGGCTGAGCTCGCGGCCGGGCGCCTTGGGTGTCCTTACTGCGGGCATGTGACCTCCCCGACGCGCCGCTGCACAGGCACCGCGGGTGCCGCAGCGTCCAAGGCGGCCAGTTCCGGCTAGGCCACGCTCGACCGCAGGATCAGCAGTGCCAGCGGCAGCGCCATCGCCCTCAACAGCTTCGGGAGCATGTCCGCCAAGTCGTAGCAGCGATTGAAGCGGTAATGGATCCCCGCCAGATAGCGGGCCACGAAGTGCGCCTCGAAGTTGAGGGGATCCCAAGAACTTGATGGATAACCGGGTGGACTCGTCCTTCTATGACGGAAATCGGTGGTCACTCAGTCGAAAGTCGGTGAGAAGTCTGGAAGGGCCAAGAGCTTCGGACGGGCCCCGTGCGACGAAAAGTAGAGGGCCTTGAATCGGTCCATCTCCTTGATCTGGTCCACAAGAGACCTTTGTTGGGCGGAACTAGCCACATTCTTAACGAGCGCCTTAGCATCGAATTCAGTCATCCGAAGGACAAGGTAGTTGGCAATTGCAGAGAATGCCGAGGTATGAAAGTCCGTCGCCTGTTGCGACGCCAAGACCAAGGAGACGCCGTACTTTCGGCACTCCTTAGCCATAGTCGCGATGAGGTTGAGTTTGGCCGCGCGGTGCGCCTCGTCCACGATGACCGCGTGCGTGATTCGATCTTGGATGCCACGCTGGAACATATTCTTGTAGAGACCGTACATGATCAGCGAAGCAAACGCTCTCTGCAGCACATCGCTCTTCGTTCGGTGGATCCTTATCACCGTCGGGCGGTCGCTTTCCCATAGACTGCCGTGTGGAGTGCCAATCCGGAAGAAGCCGTAGTCGTCAAGCTCGTCAAGTCGGACTAACAGGTTCTTCACTCCTATCGCGGGCTTGGGGTCGGCCCTTATGATTTCTAAGAACCGTCGGAAGGGCGGCTCTTGGAGCGTTGCCAGATCGCTCGACGAGCTGCCCCATCCGAGTTCCTCAAAGCTCTGCTTTACCGCAGTCCGGATCTTTGCGCCCTGAAGCGGTCCTAGATCGGGATAGATGGCCATGAAGATGTCTCGGATTACACCCGCTACATCGATGTGCGCCGACTTCCAAGACGTCTCCAACACCTGCAGCGGATTGAATCCCAGCCCGTCGAAGTCGACGAACCGCACACCTTTCATCGCCGAACTGGCGCGATGTGACCCTGGCCGCCGACCCTTCAAGAGTTCAAGCCGCTCATCGATGTCCTCGTGGTAGGAGAATACGATGGGCTGCACGCCAGTCGCCATCATCTGCTTGCAAAGGTTCAGCAGACACGTTGTCTTACCCATACCAGGGAGACCTGCGATCAGGAGATGGGGATTCCCCTTGACAGTAAGGTGCCATTGCGATGGGGACCCGAAGCGGTCTAAACCAAGAATGATCCGGGGCGTCGGATCGGGGCTTGGGGTGCCGTCAGAGGCCGCCGTAAGCGCACCGCCTTCGGCCCTCGACGTACTAGGCTCATCCCGCTTTCCCCCTCCATCCCCGTCCGCCTCCGTGCTCGCGCCCTTGCCGCCCACCACTGGACCCGGCGCGTCCGGCTCGGCTGGTTCGGAGGGCACGCGGCGAGGCGCAGGCTGGTCGAGTCTTGAATCGCGGCCATTGAGGGGGGCTTCATCCTGTTCTGGTGGTGGCTCAATTGAGACTGGCTGATGGTGGCCAATGCCAGGCACGCATGTAGGCCCGAACAAGAAGACGCGAATCTCCTCGTCCCACTCTTCCGGCGAAATCTGTAGCGGGTCGGCACGCCGGTACTCGGGACAGAAGACCCAGCCGCGATTTCCGTCGTCTGCCGGATCCAGCCGAAACGATTCGCTCTGCTCCACCATCTTGTCAATGAGTCCCGCGATGGCTTTGTAGCGTGCGCGGGAAAGCCCGTGCCTGTGTGCCTTGGCGACATAGAAGTGGAGAATGCGAGCCAGTCTGGCGAGCCGAATCGCCCGCAGAGATCGGGTTGTCGCCCCTTCGCCGTACCAGTCGAACCACCCCTCCTGCAAAGACTGGGTCTGCCTGCGTATGTCTTCCGCGAGTTGCGGGGAGCGGGCTGCCCGCAGGTGCCTTCGGTACTTCACTTCGATGAACTGAAAAGACAACCCGTTCGGCGACAACGGTTGGACGTAGATCAAGTCAGGTCGCTTCGCTGGTCGCGGTCTCGCAGGGTCGTGACGGCTGGGAAGCACATTGGGGAGAAGGTCACGGATGTCGTCTACGGGGACGAGGAAACCATCCCGCAGCGAGGCCCAACACGACACGGTTTCTCCTGGTCTTCTCGATCGAGGGGCGTCACTAGCCTGTCGGCAGTACGCGTGGCTCATTGCGAGCGCGACGAGCTCCGACGTCGGGCCCCGGCCACCAGTCAGCCGAATTGCCAAGCGGCCGCTGACCGACTTCAGTTGCGACATCAGAAAGTCGGCGCTGCGGGGACTGTGGCTGAGCCCCATCTGCTCCAGGGCATCGGTCAGCAGGTCTTGGACCTCATCTAGGTTGGCTGTTGTCGTGATCAACCGGAGGCATCCCAAGTCCTCGCGCTCTGGAACGCAGTCAATCACAAACTTCTCGTAGGTCTCTCTGTGCTCCTGAGGCGAATCGAAGTACTCCAATCCAGCGTGCCTGTCCAGGGTTATGACCCAGTCGCTGAGAGCATGAAGCCGATCCAGGCCGTCGGCGGCGTCCATGGAGAGCTCAGTTACCAAAGCCGGGGTGTCGCTGCCATTGCCTCCACGCACGTTGGCCGCCACCAGCTTGTGGATGGCCGCTTGCAGCCCTTGCAGTCGTGATGTGTGTGCGGATATGTCGGGATGTCGTTCGCCCCCTCTCCAGTCGGGCACGACACCCTCCCAGCGAGGGCGCGGTCTACTCCGGTACTCGCGGTCGAAGAAAGCCATGAGCCCGTACGCATGGAATGGCCTAACTACCGGCCCCGATTCCGCTGTAAGCACGTTTGAACTGAATGTGTCGAAGGCAAGGGCAATATGCGATGCCGAATCTGGGTCGACCCCGTCCTTGCGCGCCCAGCGGAGGTTTGGAACCCGAATCCCACCGGGGCGGTCTTGGGACTCCAGCATCCACTGATCCTGCCGTTCCACCGTTCCGGCGCCCCGCCTCCTCCTTTCCTGCGCCTCGCTGATGAACCGTCCAGCGACCCCGCTCTTCAGCTGCCTGGGAGACGGATGGACTTCGAGAACGTAGGCCAGCCTGTCCTGACGCGAGCGGGCAACGCTTCCGCTCCGCCGCGGGACGTCGGAGTGCGCTCCGTTGGCCGCCTTGCCCAACGCCCTGACCACGGTCTTGCCATCACCGGCCCGGAGAGCATGCACATGAAGGATCCGGGCCGTGGAGTGGCTCTCGACGTACTTGCGGAGTTCCTTCCCGAGAATCTTAGCGCTGCCCGAACCCACGGTGGGTGCGGCAGAACCTTGCGCGTCTTCCTCACCCGTCAGCGCCCGGTACAGGATCGAGAGAGTCCCCTTCGGTTCCGGATCGTCACCAGTGACCATTCCGACGGCATGGAAGCCAAGGGTGTCGGCAAACACAAACGAGTCACCCGATGTGACACCGGGCAGGAACGCTGGGAAGGCGGCACCGTCTAGGCTCGCAAGCTCCTTTCGCACGACCTTGGGCTCGCCGTGCTCGTTGAACGCAGCGTACAGAGCCAAGTTGTCGTATGCGGCGTGCCATGCCATTCTTAGCGGATGGGCGGGAAGAACGATGAGCCCCAACAGGTCTCCGGATTGAGACCTGACCTCGACCGTCTGAGCCAAAGCGAGTTCGGGTGTGCCCAGGCGCCAAAGAGCCAGCCATGAACGCAGGTACTCCGTCACGACATTCCTGAATTGAGGCGTTCCCGAGTCGTACACCTGGCCCACACCGCCTATGTCCGCAAAGATATCGACAATCCTGCGACCGGCGTTTTGGGCCCGGACCCATAGGGCCTCGTCCACCGCTTCGGGCCGCTCCAGCGGGACGAAGGTGGGGACGCCGACTCTCTCCCCGGACATGCGCACCCGGATTCGCCAGCGACCCGGATGACCGCGGTAGCTGCGCCATCTCTCCTCGACATCCTTGATCAATGAAGGGCGAAACACGCGAAAGTTGCGGCGGCCATCGGGAGTTCGCCAGACGAGGAAACCTCGTTGGGCGTTGTCTGGCCGGGTCTCAGCGAGCGATGTCATCGCACTGACAATGTCGCGGCTCTCAAGCTCGATCATGGCGTCGCTGAAGGTGCGGTGTGCCCTGCCCACCGCGGCCTTCGGGCCCTCCGGCTCGCCGAAGACGATCTCGAACTCTTCGGTCTCGACACGGTGGGGCCCCTGGCCTCCCCCCGCGGAACCAACCTGTTCCGCTTCGCTCCCAATCGCCGACACTCGCACCCGCGCCGGGATACGTGCGTCGTCAGGAAGGTCCGTGAAGTCCTCGTGCGTGAAGATCGCCTTCTGCTGCGCCTTACCCGTGTGCGTGAGCTCCTGCCCGGCCAGTTGAGTGTCTGTGCCGGTCGTCAGGACTTCCACCCGATAGTCGACCGCCCCCTTGGGCAAATGGCCAGGACGGGCCTTCCATCGAACCTCGGTCCTGGCCCTCGAACCTGGATGGTCAATGTGGTCACTGCGAGGCAGAATGAGCTGGGGCACTTCACCGGCGCGGTCAGCGAGGCCGGACCACTTGAGGAGTTTCCCCGTCCTCCCCCGCCACTTCACGAGTTCGATGCCTAGGATCTCGGTGGCGACGCGTTCGGTTCTTAGGGCATTGACCCACAGGTGTTCCTTGTTCCCGAGCAGCTGCAGAGCCTCGCCCACGGGCAGCGTGGCCGCTTCAAGGAGGAACTTGGTCAAATCCTGCAACTGGGTGGGAGTTGGATTCAGCAGCCGCAGCGCGGCGATGCGCTGGTGCGTCGTCGGGTCAATTGAACGAGCATCGAGAAGTCGGTCTACGAACCTTCGGGACTCCTGAAGGTCGGAACGGTCCTGACGAGAGCCACTCGGCTCGCCCTCCACTGGCCACAGGCCGATCCGGGAAAGGCAGGTTCCAACGGGGTGTCGGCCAAGCACCACATGACAGTAGAAGTCGAACTCCTGCCACGGTGACACTCGCACGTCTGCGCCACGCTCTCGAGCCCGTATGACCGCCTGCCGAGCGTACTTCCGGCGCTTCCGCGTCAGCTTCTTCAAAGCAATCCGGCTGGCAAGGTCGAAGAGCTGCGTCTCGCTCAGTTCGAGCGTCGCGCTCAATACTCCGTCCATCCCCGCACCCGCGGCGTCCGTATCAACCAGAAGCAGTGTCGGCCGTCCCTTGGACTCGCGGATCTCGACAGCACGATCGGCGGTTATGGTCCTCGTCGGTTCATCGACGATGTCCGCCACGCGGAAAACATCCCACCCCGGTATGGCGAACGACTCCGCGTCGATGGCGAGAGCTCTCACTGCCTCAGGGGCAAGGCAGCGCAAGAAGGCCATGGCCCCCGGCGTCCCACCTCCGAGTCGTTGCGAGACCGCTTCGGCGAGCACCTGCCCGTGAATCTCGGTCCACTCCATGCCTGGCTAGCCCTTCGACGGTTCGAATCGCGGCGTGAGTCGCTTCATCGGCTCCGCGTCGTTGACTGAAACGAGGAGCCCGAGATCTCTCAGGCGGCGGTCAAGGAATCCCCTGTTTCGCAGCAGGAGGTCGTTCGAAATGTTCATTCCGTCCGGGCTCCGATCTACGCAGAGACCGTATCGATCCCGGACGTCTCCTATGAAGGAGTCGAAAGAGAACCATGGCCGAATCGCCATTGCGTTGCCAGGTTTCAGCAAGAGCAGGTGCACAAGATATTCGAGAGCGGTATCCGTGAACACGGCAGACCTCACAACGACCGACTTTCGGGCACCGTCGATTGTGCGTTGGCTTCGTCTCTTCCGAGCCAACCCGTTCGGGCGGTCAACCAGGAGCGAGGAGTCGATGAGTCTGGCGAGGTCATTCTGCGCCATGTTCCCCCGCAGTGCGACAAGCCCTTCTGAGAGCCGCCATACCGGATTCGGCAGTACCTCGTCATCTGTGAGCAGTTGCGACACGTTCGGGTAGTCTTTTTCTACGCCACTCGCCAGAGCACCGGCCTGCTCGTCCAAGATCTGCATGATGATTTGGGACCGCTCGTTTCGACCGTGTAGAAGGTCGCCAAGAAGCCTCAGCCATCTGTCGGCTTGGGGGGAGTTCCTGAGGTCGCTCACGTCGATAGTCTTCTTCAGCTTGATGTCATTTCGGACTTTGTAGTCGAGTACGCGAAGCGCCATGAAGTGGACGGGGAGGCGCCTTGCTCGCCGCATATGCTCGTCCATGGACAGTTCAGCGAGGGCCCTGAGTTTGGTGTCGACTCCCGCGGAACAGTCGACGAAGACCTCGCCTGGCCCCTTGCTGCCGTCAATTCGGCCCGACTCGGCCCAACCCTCCATGACTTTGATCACGCTCGAGACCATGGTGGTCAGCCCCAATGCAACGCAGCACTCCAGAGCCTCTACAAGGAATTGTCGCGGCATGCGGCTTGCATACGCACGCAAGTACCTCCTCAGATCCTCGGAAAAGTGTCTCGACGCCTTGCTTGCAATGCAGCGCCGGTTGGGTATTTCGGACCTGCCCTTCAGCTTGCTGGGTGCGCTGTCCACGCTCTGGGCGAGGCGAATCATCAACAGTTGGTCAATTCCGACGAGTTGCTCGTCTTCGTCAAATCGGTCCGCCGCGTAATTGTCTGCGATGCCGCCCGCTTGCGACGTTCCCTGTGCGAAAGGCATTAGGAGGACGTTGTCGCGAATGTCGCCCCCGACCGGAAACCAGGTCCTGCGGCGTTTGGCAGCGGAGGTCTGGTCCACGTGAGCCAACTTGGGCTGGTTCGCAAGAAGCGCCACGATCATCTCCGGCACGTGCCGGAGGTTTGCAACTGTATGGGGCAGATCGATCCAGCTCGACATGTAGTGCGTCGGAGCGATCCGTTGGACCTGCTTGTCTCGCCCGAGGGCGTAACGCGCATTGTCGAGGCAGTAGCACAGCAGTAGGTCTGCCAGAATGGCCTGTGCCGCCTTCCCCTCGAAGTTGCGAAGTTCTCCGCCGGGATCGCCGGCGAGTTTTTCGGCGATGGCGTTGACGGTCACTGAGCGACGGCGTTGTGACGCAGTGCCGGACGGCCTGCCGAATACCTCGACAAACTTGCCCTGCCCGCGCCTGCGTCCAAAGCGGAACATGTAGAACACGGCCGGAAGTACCGCCGAGAGGTCGAAGCCCTGCACCGAGATTGGGAGTGCAGGCCTATAGTCGGATGACCAGACCGCACGGGTCATGGCCGGTGACAGCACATCCTCAACCGCCTTGCGGGCACTCACGAGTCCTCACCGTCGTCGCCGGTCGTTCGAATTGTCAGTTCTTGCCCGGCCGTCCTTGAACAATCTTCGCCCGGACGCGCCTTCTCGATCGAGATCCGATGCGCGGTCTCGTCGCGGATCGGGTTCCAGGCCATGATCTCGCGGTCGTTCTCCCTCACCAGCCTTTGCAGGAAGATGGAGAGCCGCGCAAAGGTGTCGTCGGTGGAGATGTCCGCAAGCTGGAAGCCCTTTCCAAGACGAAGAAGCCGATGGAAGAGGTCTGCGCTCATTGTTAGCTTTTCTTCGCGGCCATCCAAGTACCGGTAGATCAAGTGCGCAGCCCGGTGGAGCTCTCGCTCGCCAAGGTTGGTCGACGTTCGAGCGTGTGCGCGGTCGGACCCGAGCGACTCGGCTTCCAGCCGGAATCGGCTCATCGGCTTTTCGGTCCAGAACGCTGTCTCGGTCGGCGTGCGCGGCGTGATGCGGAGCGGGACAATGTCCTTTCGAGCCAAGGCCAGCTCGGGAAGATCTCCGATTCTCGCGATGCCCCGGCACAGGTCATGGCACAGATCTTGTCTCTGTTCATCGTCAAGGAGGGGGAGATCCCGGAAGCGCTTCAGGTTCCTCCCCCGTGACAACCCTAAGCACCGTTTGGGCTCCTCGCCCCGTGCCACCAACCTAATCCGTTCCTCGGTCCACTCGAAGTACGCCCGGCGCCTCCGGGAGGCCAGCTCCTCCCAGTCGCGAGTTGCGGAATTGCGCACCGCACCCCGAAGCAGCCGACGGTCGATCTTGGGATGGGCTTCGAGCGCGGGATCCAGTTGGACCAGCTCGCGCAGGACCTCGCCCTGCCGCCGAGGCGAGTTGGGATCGAACGCACGATTCCAGTAGGGCGGCTCCGCGCCGCCGGAGTCATCGTCGTGGTAGTCCTCGCAGTATCGCGTGCCAAAGAGTATGTAGACGAGGGCGCTTCGCAGCTCGCGAACGGTGAGGTGGGTCTCGCCCCGTAGGTGGACGGCCTGGAAGGCGGCGAACAGACGCTCTTGCGCCTGCTTGCGCACACCGGGCGCCGCCTTGTCCTGAAGCGAATCTGGACCGAACACCCGCGCCGCCTGGTAGACAGTGCACCTTTCCTGTGCTGAACAGGTCTTGCACGGATCCCAAGTCTTCGGAGCTTCGTCCCCGCCGTAGAGACGCCTCAGCAACCGCTCCAGAAACTTGGTCGTGACTTCGCCATCCGCCGGGGAAACCTCTCCAACTCTAGGCCTGCGGTTGAGGTGGTGAAATGCGATGTGCGCCTGGCTACGGAGCGTGCCCGGATCGTCCAGCAGGCGCAGCAAGCTCTCCTTGAGCGGTGTATTCGTCGGCTTCGAATGAATCCACTCAAGGAGTCGCCCGTCATTGACCGCAAGCAGGTGGACACCGTCACCACCCCGCCCCCCGTCCATGAATGGCTCCAGAAACTCGTCTAGCAGTTGGTTGGCCGAACGGCCTTCGTACGCAGCTGAGCCGTCGAGATTCATTCGAACGCGCGTTCCATCATCGAGGAGCTCATCGACGATGCGGCGGGAGGACTTGTGCCGGCCGATTCCGAGTTCGTCGGCCAAGTGTTGGAGCAGAGCCGTCTTCCCGTCCCCGGCATTCCCGCACAGGATCACCAGACTGACTTCCCGCTCCCTGATCCGGGTACGAAGCTCCGCCTCCAAGTCGGTTTCCACATAGGTCTTCCGAGCGAAATCGGTGTCCAGGCCTCTCGTCTCTCTGTTGCCTCGCCTAGACCCCGGATAGGATTCCAGCAACTTGCCGAGCCACGGCACTTCGTTCGGCTGCCGCTCGCTCGGGAGGGCAGTGGTTTGGTGGGTTCCTCGCGAGACCAACCCGCCACCGTCCGTGCCGACCATGGAATGAGATCCTTCGGCGACAACGGCTTGCGTTGAACGCCTCGCCGAGACCGCGGCGCGCAGGGCCTCGAGAGCTGCCCCGGCCGACGGAAAGCTGTCCCCCGATCCGCTGGCCACGGCTCTGTCCAGGAAGCGGGCCAGCGCAGGATACAACTTCCGCTCCTCCTGGTTCCAGTCCAGTTCGCCCTTCCGAGTTGCGCCACCGTCGTGAGGGAATGGCTCCCTATCGAAGAGGATCTGGAAGAAGCTGGCCGCCAAGGCGTGTATGTCGTGTGCTGGCGACGCCGGCTCGCCCAACTCCCTAGTCGGGGAACAGAAGAGGGTCGCGCCCCGCGAGGTGACGGCATCTCCGATTCGGGTGACGCAGTCGTAATCGGTCAGGACGAGATCTTCTCCCGAGACGATCATGTTTCGTGGACTCACGTCGCCGTGGACCAAGCCGTTTCGGTGTAATACGTCGATGGCCTCGCACATCGACCACATCCAGCGGGCTGCCAGTTCTTGGGCGTCCAAGTCGTGGTTGCGGGCGAGGAGCGCCAGATCACCTGCGAACTCGGACACGGGGATCCCGTCAACCCATGACATCAGGACGGTGAACTCGTCGGCTCTCCACTCCGGCGCTACCTCGAACACGGTGGAGAGTCCCGGCTGCATGCCGACGGCACGGCGAACGAGTTGGTGGCTGTTGCGGGTGCGGTCTCCGATCATCCGGTCGTGTGCAACTTTCGCCACGAAAACCCCCAACTCTTCTCTGGTGGACGGATCAAGCTCAACCACCTTGAAGGCTGTTACAGCACCCCCTGATCCCAGCCGCGAAACAATTCGGTAGCTTCGATCCCGGAAAGACACCTCCTGCCCCTCCGTCCAGTACCTAGTCGGGGGAGCCGCTAGCGGATCGGATTTGACCTTTAGCTTGCCGAGGGAGCGGTCGATCCAATCTAGGTCAGGACGCAACTGCATGGAAGGCGGACGCAGGATCGACGAGTTCAGCACCTTGGTCGCCTCCGCCGCCTGCGACGTGCCGGCCGCGTGTTTGAACAGGTGGCCAAGAGCCGCCCACAGGCCCAAGATGTCCGATTCCAGTCCGGACAGGGCCTCTCGGCGCTTACGGGCCCCAAGCAGTCCCGGCGAGCCCTGCGACTGCTGCTTGCCATCTGGATTCTCTCGGCCCATCGTGGCGTGTGCGTGGGGAGTGCCGAGACCTCGCAGCGCAGCGGTGTTGTCGTGCAGCACCAGAATGGCGTCCGCGGACAGATTGCCATGTACCATCGGCTGTCCGTCCGGCCCCGTAGCCTCATGAAGTTCCCTCAAAGCCTGAACGGCTGACTTAGCGAGGACGAGCCGGGCCGAGAGATCCCAAGAGGGATCGGCAGCTCGGTCGGCGAGGCAAGGCGCGTCCAACTCGACCATCGAGAAAAAGCTCATCTCGCCGGAGTGCGCGGGCACATCCTGAAATGAGTCGAGGATTCGTGGAGCCCACCGAAATCGCTGTAGGCGGCGCAACGAGTCGTGGGGCCTTTGAGCTTCCGCCTCTGCTTCCTTCCCAGGGCGTGCAGACATGTCGTACACGTGCAGGATTGCCCGGTCGCGGCTAACGGAGTGCATTCCCCTGAATACGCGGTGGAATCCGTCGCCGCGCGTGTCCAACCGTTCCAAGTTGACGTACCCGGCAAGCCGCCGAACGGTGCCCTCATCCGAGACTCCCCGCTCCGGTGCAAGCAGCCGGGCGATGCGGGCCACCTGCTCCGCCTCGAATACCTGCTGTCCGTTCGCATTGACCGCCTTCCGCCAATCCTTGATTGAACAGAAGCGAACCTCGCGAATCTGGTCCCGGCCAGTGAACTTGCCGATCTCGTTGGGAGGCCGGGTTAGCAACACCACTGCTTGAACGTTAGGTATCGTCGGGATCTTTCGCCGAAGGGTCGTCGCGACCCTACGAGCCTTGATAGCCACACGGGCTGCTTCGCCCTCCGCCAACGGCAAGTGTCGGTCTGCCCAGTGCTTGATCTCGATGACCCGCACGCCGGGGGGGCCAACGGCAACCATATCGATTCCGTCCGATTGCAACTGGTGGTCTAGCGAAATGGCCAGGTTGGTTAGCAGCACCCACTCCCCGTCACCGCGCAGTGACACAAGTCCCGCCTTGACGGCTCGGAACGCGTCGATCTCGCTCTGATTAGCGAAGGGGCCACAGTGAACAGGTCTGACCTTCACGGGGAATTCAGATTCGTATGTTGGGCAATGGACAGATGGGACAAACGGGCACCAATATTGTCCGGGCTACCATGTTAGGCCAACTGTAGTCCAGCGCGCAGACAGCCTTGGACAGCTCTGGGTGCACGACACGATTCTGACTCTCCGGGTCTATCCTCGGGCCAGAGGTGGTTCGGAGGACCTCGGCTGTCTCAGCGCGTGATCGGATGTCATAGGTCCACTGGGGCATTGTCTTGTTTCGTGCGATGTTGAGCGCGCCATTTGTTGGTTGTTGATCTTGATGCCCGTCCGATACTGCCGCTAGACGCAAACCGTACTTACTCGGAGTCCGGACTTAGTCGTCGTACTGCGGATGTAGTTCATGGGCGTCTTCCATCTCTCGAGCGGCAGGCAGGCCCAATTGCGGCTGATGGCGCTGAAGGGCAGTAAGCGTTCGGGCAGGGCGTGAGAACTGGAGAAGGCTGGTCCGTGACCGGCCTCGACCGGCCGTTGCTCGCACCCCGGCGGCGGATGCCGGTGCGCTCTGCCAGGCTCGATGACACTCTCTCGCCCGTGGTATTCTGAGCCCCGTGCCGGGCCGCCGCCCGCGCCTTGCTCGCATGGCGGACAAGGGCATCATCAAGCAGCACGCCGCGCCGGCCGTGGTGGCCGAGCCCCCACCGGCGGTTGTGGTTCCCGCACCTCTGGAGTATCCCGATTCGGACGGTAGATTCTTGCCCGAGAACCCCTTGCAAGCCAACGCCATCGTGGAGTTGCGCTCCAACCTGAAGCAGCATTTCCGGGACGTGCCGGACGTGGTGGTGGAAGGCGACATGTTCCTGTACTACGCGAAGGGGCAGGCCGACGAGCGGCTGGTGCGGGGAAAGCGCGTGGGCAAGTTCGTGGCCCCGGACGTGATCGTCGTGCTGGACCACGACTTGGGCGGACGTGGGACGTACAAGCTGTGGGAAGAGGGCAAGCCGCCGGATTTCGCGCTGGAGGTGATTTCGCCGTCGAGCGAGGTGCGCAACCGGGAGACGAAGCGTGATCTGTACGAGCGGATCGGGATCGGGGAATATTTTGTGTTCCAGCCGGACACGAGGCGCGCTGGGCCGCGGCTGGTGGGCTACGAACTGAAGAAACGGGGCTACGAGCGGCTGGGACCGCAGGTTGGATTGCCGGGATCGGTGCGGAGCGACGTGCTGGGGGTGTCGTTGCGTCCGGAAGGGGCGTTGCTGCGCGTGCGCGACCTGCGGAGTGGGACGGACTACCTGTGGAACGTGGAATTGATTCAGGACAACGAAGCGGAGGCGGCGGCGCGACGAGAGGCTGAGGCCGCCCGACGAGAGGCCGAGCACAGGGCTGAGCGGGAAGCCGCCGCCCGACGAGAGGCCGAGCACAGGGCTGAGCGGGAAGCCGCCGCGCGCAAGGCTGTGGAGGCACGCCTCGCCGCATTCGAGGCGAGGCTGGGCCATGGCGGGCAGCACCCGACGGACGCTGGCTGAAGCGCTCGCGGTTAGCCCAGCCCCTTGCGACATCGCCCGAGAGAAATCGGCATCCTACTCCACGCCTCTCTCGAACGGTTGCGAAGGGCAGTGCTCGATCCGGTTCCATCTCTCATGCGCCGTTCCGCATCACGTGAACACGATCTTGGGCAGAATCAAGTGCTCCGTGGACGGGACTACCATGCCTTTGGGCCGCGCTGCGCGTCGCGTTATCTGACGGAGTTACAGGCCCGATTCAATCACCGCGGCGACAGCCCTACCGCTTCCGCGTTCAATCGAAGTGTCGAGCGCCGCCTAGCCATCGCGGCCCCAGCCAGCCGTCCGACACCCAGCTTGCGCGTGCACCAATCCAGCGGCAGCGCCCTACGACTACCTAGTGCCCATGGGATCCGCCGGAGAGCGCTACCACTGACCTTCGACGCATCTCAAGCCTGACATCTTTCCCCCTGACTGACGAGTCGGCGCCGACCACCGAGAATTGACGGTCCCAACCGCTCTAGCCGGCTACTCGGATGAGATTAGTAGGGGCTCAGTTAGGCGGATGTCACGCCGATTCAGTGGACCACCATGCGGCGACCGCCGTAGAGCGTGCCCCGAACGCTCTCGGAGAGCCGGACTTCGACCATGTGCGGGGTCTTCTGTTCGTCCACCTGCGACGGGTAGTACCCGACAACGTATTCGGTCTCGGCCAACTGGGACAGCGATCCCAAGATTTTGCGGATCACCATATTGTTGAGGACTGGCAGGTCGTAGCTTCGCCCGCCAGTGCGAGGGCCAAATTCTGCGAAGATCCGCATCAGATTCTCCTGATGATTGGAGTTGGACTGCCGATTCAGCGCCGGGACTGGATTCCGGTTCGGCCCCAGAACCGGGACACGCTGTGTGTCATTGGCGGGATTGGGCTGGCCTCCGCCCTCGTTCATGCGTGCGCCGGGATTGAGCTGGCCTCCGCCGGGCAGGCCCGCCGCGCGTCGGCGGATCCTATCGTGTCCAAGGATGACGGGATAGATTGGGATGCCGAAGGCGTTCGCTGCCCCGACAGGCAGGTCAGGGCTGAGATTCGTAGTGCTCAGGCCGTCGGAGAAGACCACCATCATCCGAGAGACGTTCGGTCCCCGGCTCGACGCGTCCCGGGCGGTCTGCATGATCGCCTCGTAGACCCTGCTGCCGCCGGCCTCGGACTCGAACGTCTGGTCCAGGGCGCGCTGCAGCTTCTGCAGGTCGCGGGTTGGGCCGGTGAACCGCTTCAGGTTGGCGGCAAAACCGTAGACGGAGATCATCACGTCCTCCCTGAGCCCCTCAAGCATCGTGCTGCGGATCGTGGTCAGGTCGAGCAGCCCGGGAGTCATGACGCTGTAGCTGAAGTCGATCAGGAAGATGATCTCGGTGGGCACGGTCCGCGAACTCTCCTCGCCTTCCTCGGCGGGACCCTCCACGAAGGCGATCCGCTGCGGCTGGCCATCTTCGAACAG
Organism: Bryobacterales bacterium; assembly: GCA_965203925.1. Classification (GTDB taxonomy): domain Bacteria; phylum Acidobacteriota; class Terriglobia; order Bryobacterales; family UBA6623; genus VXMF01. The sequence continues at coordinate 3,664,266 of OZ241924.1, read as the reverse complement.
TTCAAAGGCCTCGTTTCCGAGCCCATTAACAGACGACTTCTTGCGGTAGACGTGCAACGGAACAAGGACCAAGTTGGATTCGGTGGTGATGATGAGTCCGGTGTCCTCGACCTCGGGTGAAGGCTCTTGTCCGAGTCCCACTGGCAGGGCAAGGAGGGCAACGAGTGGAATTAGCAGAAAACGTCGCATGCTGGGGCTGATCTTTGCAGTTGCACTCTAGCACGTCGCGCCCGAATCTGCTGGAATCTATCGACGGATTAGTGGCGTACAGCGCGGTATGCAGGAGCGCAGCGGCGCGACCGCCTGAGGCTTCGGTGGCGATCCGTCTGATCTGGCCTTGAGTGCGACTAGCCCTCCGGCTACTCAGCCGGTGCACACAGGTTGTCGCCACTGGTCCGGTCGGGCGAGTGCGCTGTGTGCCTAGCGCCGCTCAGAGGGCACAGAAGAGTAAGGGCTAGGGAGTGCCGATTCCGCCGCCCGTAGGAAGAGTTCACGCAATCAGGTCTCCGCTTGGGACGTCTGCGCAGTGGTGACTACCGGGCTATCGGGATACGGAGGGTTCCCAACGCCCGATGTTCCAGGAATGCAGACCGCACAGCAGTTCAATGGGCCACGAAGCTGCCTGTGGTCTCTGAGAGGTGGCCTGCCCGGCCAGGAGTAGAGTCGGATAAGGGTCAAATCTGGCGGGTGATCACGGACCACCACCGAGCCGTCGCCATCGCTGGACCGGAAGCCGGCCTCCGACCTGCAGATTCCTCGTCCGCTTCCGGCTGATCCGAGGTCGGTTGGTCGTTCGGAATCCCGTGGCACGCGTTCGAGGATCCCTTGACATCGAAACGCTGATCCGATCGAGTACCGACCGCCCTCTCTCGCATCGCCTCCATCCACTGGTTCAGAATCGGCCAGCTCGCTTCTCGTCCCACCCTCGAGTCCGACCCCGATTCCTCCTCCCACGCCCTTCTTGCGTGCCTTCTTATCTCCGTTGGAGCTAGTGCAGGTTCAAGTGGTCCGACGCACTCGGGGCCGATCGTCTGGTTTGCCAGTTCCTACAGAACCCCCTAGCAGCGCCGTGATCCTGAGCAGTCGATTCCGAAGTTCCAGCGCGCTGGCCTCGGTCGCCATCATCAAGCTCCGCACGGTATCACGGCAAAGGAGGCCTTCACAGCCTGAGTCCCGATCTGAGACCGGCACTGCGGGAATCTGAACAGCCGCCTGTCAACTGCTTTCGGCGCAATCCGCAGACGCGCTGCGGAGGCAAAGGAAAGATCGATTCGACGCTGCCGTGGTCGCCCGCCGCTAGACAGAGCCACTTCACGGCGCCCCCCGCACGAGGGGGTCCTGATGGTGTCCAACATCGACTTCACTCGCCCGATCGTGTCTGCGGCGCGGTTCGCGGACAGCCCGAAGCCCGCCACGCCCACCGCAGGTGTGCCGCCGTCCGGGTCGCGCGGGGGGACCGGCGGAGGGGCGCGATAAAGGTCGGACGCGGCGTCGAGGCCGCTTCCTAGCGGCCGTGCCCCGCGCGGTCCTTCTTGCGGGGGAGGGGCAACAGGTCCCCGTCCCGGAGGGGAGGCACGTAACGGTCCACGTAGGTCCGCCCGCCGTTCCCGTTGGGCCGCTCCAAGCGGCCACTGAGAGCACTTCGGCCGATGCTGATGCACCCCTCGAGTTCAAGGCTCGCCAAGCGTCCTAAGTGGTCGCTGAAGGCCCTGAGGTCGCCGCTGTCAGCTTCCTCGAGTGCGCGGATGTACAGCGGCTTCCGCTCGGTCGCGACGATGGGCGGCGGCAGCCAGCGCTTGGTGTAGGCGTAGGCCATCAGCATTCGCGAGACGCGCCCGTTGCCGTCGCGGAACGGATGCGTGCGGACGAACCTGTGGTGCATCCAGGCCGCCTCGACCTGCACGGGGTAGTCCTGCCTCTCGATCTCCCGGTGCAGCCGGATGAACCGGTCCATCTCGGACTGCACCTGCTCCGGCGGGCAGTACTCGTGAATCCTGCCGTCCGTCCGGCGGGGATTGTTGGGGATCTTCTTCCACATGCCCTTCTCGCGGAAGGGGATCTGCACGCGCCGCATCGCCTTGCCGTCCGGCGTGATCTGGAGCCCCGTGACAGTCTCTTGGTGGCGGGTGAGCATCGCGTGCCAGGAACGGATCGCGTGCTGGGTGAGCGGCTGACCATCGGCCACGTCCCGGAACATCACCTCCAGGGCGTCCGCCTGGTCCTGCAGCAGGCCCTGGATCGTCTCGTCGGGGAGCCCTTCCATCGTGTGGGCGCCCATCACGCCCTGCAGGCCCTCGGCCATGAGATTTTCGGTGACGCCCCGCCGCAGGGTGTAGAGGTTCTCGATCTGGCCGTTCTCGATGGCGAAGGCGCGGCCGCGCTCCTCCAGCCAGTTGTCGAGGAAGCGCCGGGGCCTGTCCCGGCCGGTCAGAGCGTCCCGGATATCCTGCCACTCGCTCTCCATCTCCGCGAGCCCGGGCAGATCCCAGCGGTGCGCCCCGTCGGGCATTCCCTCGAGGGGCGCCCACTTCGCCGGATCCTTCCTCGTCATGTCCGCCTCCCGTTCTTCGCGTAGAAGGCCCTGTTCTGGCAGCTCTTGCAGAAACGCTTGCGGGGCCCAGGGTGCGGCCCGTGGCGCTCATTGAGCGCCCCGCAGGTCTCGCATTCCCAGTCGTAGCTCCCGTCCAAGTGGTAGCGCACGACGCTGGCGGGCTGCTCTCGCCTTCCGCGCAGCACCCTGGGGGCTCCCTCTGCCGGCATTCAGTCCGGCATTCAGTCTAGCTGGGCCCCCGCGCGAGCGCGAATCATTCAGTCTGAAGTAACGCCCCGAGTAGTAGGTACGGAACTGATCGGTTGGCTTGGTGTGGGTTTCCAAGCTTTCCGTCGAGGGGTGTGCTGTGAACACATCCCTCGGCTTGCTGCTCTTGCGCCAGTTCGCGAAGGACGGAGTCCTTGCGGTGGGCACACCTGACAATCCGCGCAAGGCGGTTCCGCCTGGCGGTGTTCCAAGCGGCGTAGTACCGCTCGGTGGTTCGCACGCTGCTGTGACCCAACAGGGTGCTGACGTCGTGCATGGCCACCTCCGAGAGGAGCAGCTCGACGGCAAACGTGTCCCGCAGCCGGTGCGGGCGGAAGGCCCTGACGCCGGCCGTTCCGGCGATCTGTCCCAAGCGGGCCCGCCAGTACTTCGCGCAGGTCTGGCGGGCGGACTTGCCGGTCCAGAAATAGTAGGGGCCCTCGCGCTCGGGCAGCGCGGCCAGGGCCTCCCGGACGAGGCTCGGGAGCTGGACCGTCACCAGCTCACCACTCTTGGCGCGCCTCAGGACCAGCTCGCCGGTGGCGTGGACGTCGCTGCGCCGCAGCGTGGCCGCATCGCAGATGGAGAGGCCGGACCAGCGCATCAGCAGGAGCAGCGCCCTCTCAGGCGAGCCCCCGGGGGCGGCGTCGAGCAGGCGGAGGATCTCGTTGCGCTCCAGCGGCATGGTGGGCTTGCCGCGCTCGCGAGGCGGCTTGACGCGCCCCGCCGGCGATTCCGCGACCCAGCCTTCTTGGGCGGCGTGGCGGAAGAACGCCTTGACGCGCGCCAGCTCGGTCCGCCGAGAGCTGCCGGCCAAGCCCCTCTCCTCGAGCCAATTCCGCAGCGCGTCGGCGTCGATCTGGTCGAGGTCGACCAAGTCGCGACGGTCTGCGTACGCCTCCAGCGACCGGAACGTGCACGCGTGTCCGGCACGGGTCGAGCGCCTCAGGTCTCGAGCCTTGAGGTCGCGCAGCCAAGCTCTCACCGCCGCGCCGAGCTTCACACCGGGACTCCTGTGTGGATGCCCGGACAGGCGTCGGGCTTCCCGCCCGGGAACCACTTGTAGAGCGTCGAGACGTCGATGCCGAGGGTCTTGGCGGTCTCGGTCCTGAGCAGCCGCTTGTCGCGCAGCATGGCCTGCACGCTGCGAACGTCCGCGGGGTCGTGGAACGGCGATCGGCGTCCCCACAGCTCCCCCCGCTCGCGGGCGAGCCGGGCGGCGAGCCTGGTGCGCTCCCGCGCCAGGTCTGCCTCCAGCTCGGCCAGCGCGGCGAACATGACGAAGACCAGCCGGCCGCCGGGTGTGCCGGTGTAGATCGCCTCGGTCAGGGACACCAACTGGCAGCCTTGCCGCTCCAGGCGCGCCGCGAGGTCGAGCATGTGGCGCACGGAGCGGCCCAGGCGGTCGAAGCGCCAAACGACCAGGCTGTCCCCGGGCGGCAGGAACTCCAGGCTCGCGTCGAGCTGCGCGCGCGCCTCCAAGCGTTCGGAGGCCTTGTTCCGGAACAACCTCTCGCAGCCGTGCCGCTGCAGGGCGCGGACCTGCGCCTCCGGGTCCTGTGCACCGTACTAAGGCGCGCGTATCCGATCTCGGATTGCCGATATCGCTCCTTCCCCGAAGCAATAGGCGCAAGAAATCGGCACGCCCATGGGCAATGCCGGCGGGGCCTGTTCCGGGCCGCTCGGGGCCGCTCCCGGGACCGTCGCCGAAAGGGTCCTTTTGGCGACGGCCGACGCGGGCGCCGTACTTGAATCCAGCGAGTGCCTGGCATTCCAAGTGAGGAGGCAGCGGAGCTCCGGGAGGCCATGCGCGCGGCGCGCGCCAGATCGCTGCGCCTCGGCGAGATGCTGGCCCGTCATCTCCAGCGCGGGCAGTGGGTCCAGGGATTGTCCTTCGGGCTGTCGTCCGCAGCGGCGCTCGCGGTCCTCGTGGGGCCGTGGCCGCGGGTCGCGGCCGTGCTGGCGGGGGCCGTGGCGGTCGCGAACGCCTGGGGGGCTGCCGCCTGCCCGCACCACGAGCTTGTCAGGCTCGCGGCGCTGAGGAGCGGCTGGGAGTCCCTGCGAATCGACTGCGGCAGCCTCTTGTCCAATCGGCGCGTCGCGGGTTGCGGGACCGATCCGGAGGCCTGAGAGACATCGATGGCTGATGGCGCGATCAACGGCCGTCGGCCGGCCTGGGGCGGGCCGGGGCGGTTCGCTGCGGAGAAGGAGGAGGATCGAGCGGCACCGGCGCGAGATGCAGCGCAGGCAGGCGGAGCATCTCGCCAAGCTGAAGCGCCGCGGCCGGCTGTTCGGTTTCTGGTTCGCCGCACTGTCGGCCCTCGCAGCCCTGTCGGCGGCCGCAAGCGGCAGGCCGCTGCATGCTGCCGTCGTGGCGGCGGCCGCCGCCGCCATGTTCGCCCTCCTGCGCGGCGCGTGGAGCAGCGCACCGCCCCAGCCTGAGGCCAGGCCCATCGGCCCGCCGCCTGCGCCGCGGAAGCCTCCAATGGACTCCTGATGTCCGACGCCCCAGCCGGACTCCAAGCGCATGTTCGACCTGCTCGTGGGCCTGAAGATGGAGCCGGAGGGCGCCTATACTTTCACTCAGTAGGTCGGGAACATGGCGGCCGCCAATCTCATCGCCCGCTTCGAGTCCAAGCTGGATGCGCAGGGCTCTCGCTTCGTGTCCAAGCTGGATGCGCAGAACTCCAAGCTCGAGGCCCAGAACACAAAGATCGATGCCCAGAGCACGCAGACGGCCTCGCTGAAGTCCGAGATTGCCTCGCTCCGCTGGATGATCGGCCTCGGGTTCACCCTGCTGGCCCTGCTCATCACCCTGCTTCGCTTCCTCGGCTGAGCCGGGCCCGGCCCTTAGCCGGCGTCGCCGGGCTTGCGAAACGCCCATACGACGCTCAGCGCCGCGCCGGCGATCAGCGCGAACACCCCAGTCCGGATCCAGCCGACTTCCATAGGGATCGGGACGGCAAACATCACGTATCTCACGCGCGCGTATCCGGTCTCGGATTGCCGATATCGCTCCTTCCCCGAAGCAATAGGCGCAAGAAATCGGCACGCCCATGGTCAATGCCGGCGGGGCCTGTTCCGGGCCGCTCGGGGCCGCTCCCGGGACCGTCGCCGAAAGGGTCCTTTTGGCGACGGCCGGGGCGGGCGCCGTACTTGAATCCAGCGAGTGCCTGGCATTCCAAGTGAGGAGGCAGCGGAGCTCCGGGAGGCCATGCGCGCGGCGCGCGCCAGATCGCTGCGCCTTGGCGAGATGCTGGCCCGTCATCTCCAGCGCAGGCAGTGGGTCCAGGGACTGTCCTTCGGGCTGTCGTCTGCAGCGGCGCTCGCGGTCCTCGTGGGGCCGTGGCCGCGGGTCGCGGCCGTGCTGGCGGGGGCCGTGGCGGTCGCGAACGCCTGGGGGGCTGCCGCCTGCCCGCACCACGAGCTCGTCACCTCGCGCCGCTGAGGAGCGGCTGGGAGTCCCTGCGAATCGACTGCGGCAGCCTCTTGTGCAACCGGCGCGGGGGCGGTTCGACGCGCTGCTGCAGCGTGCCGCCAGCCTCGGGTCATTGGCGAGTTCCAGAAGTCCCCGGAAACCGGGCGCGGCAGGGCGCTGGGAGCGCTTCGCGGGTTGCGGGACCGATCGGGAGGCGTGAGGCGCATCGATGGCTGACGGCTCGATCGACGGCCGTCGGCCGGCCTGGGACGGGCCGGGGCGGTTCGCTGCGGAGAAGAGGAGGATCGAGCGGCACCGGCGCGAGATGCAGCGCAGGCAGGCGGAGCATCTAGCCAAGCTGAAGCGCCGCGGCGAGCTGTTCGGCTTCTGGATCGCCGCCCTGTCGGCTCTCGCAGCCCTGTCGGCGGCCGCAAGCGGCAGGCCGCTGCATGCTGCCGTCGTGGCGGCGGCCGCCGCCGCCATGTTCGCCCTCCTGCGCGGCGCGTGGAGCAGCGCACCGCCCCAGCCTGAGGCCAGGCCCATCGGCCCGCCGCCTGCGCCGCGGAAGCCTACAATGGACTCCTGATGTCCGACGCCCCGACGCCCCAGCCGGACTCCAAGCGCATGTTCGACCTGCTCTTGGGCTTGAAGATGGAGCCGGAGGGCGCCTATACTTTCACTCAGGAGGTCGGGAACATGGCGGCCGCCAATCTCATCGCCCGCTTCGAGTCCAAGCTGGATGCGCAGAACTCCAGGCTCGAGGCCCAGAACACAAAGATCGATGCCCAGAGCACGCAGACGGCCTCGCTGAAGTCCGAGATTGCCTCGCTCCGCTGGATGATCGGCCTCGGGTTCACCCTGCTGGCCCTGCTCATCACCCTGCTTCGCTTCCTCGGCTGAGCCGGGCCCGGCCCTTAGCCGGCGTCGCCGGGCTTGCGAAACGCCCATACGACGCTCAGCGCCGCGCCGGCGATCAGCGCGAACACCCCAGTCCGGATCCAGCCGACTTCCATAGGGATCGGGACGGCAAACATCACGTACTCACGCGCGCGTATCCGGTCTCGGATTGCCGATATCGCTCCTTCCCCGAAGCAATAGGCGCAAGAAATCGGCTCGCCCATGGGCAATGCCGGCGGGGCCTGTTCCGGGCCGCTCGGGGCCGCTCCCGGGACCATCGCCGAAAGGGTCCTTTTGGCGACGGCCGGGGCGGGCGCCGTACTTGAATCCAGCGAGTGCCTGGCATTCCAAGTGAGGAGGCAGCGGAGCTCCGGGAGGCCATGCGCGCGGCGCGCGCCAGATCGCTGCGCCTTGGCGAGATGCTGGCCCGTCATCTCCAGCGCAGGCAGTGGGTCCAGGGACTGTCCTTCGGGCTGTCGTCTGCAGCGGCGCTCGCGGTCCTCGTGGGGCCGTGGCCGCGGGTCGCGGCCGTGCTGGCGGGGGCCGTGGCGGTCGCGAACGCCTGGGGGGCTGCCGCCTGCCCGCACCACGAGCTCGTCACCTCGCGGCGCTGAGGAGCGGCTGGGAGTCCCTGCGAATCGACTGCGGCAGCCTCTTGTGCAACCGGCGCGGGGGCGGTTCGACGCGCTGCTGCAGCGTGCCGCCAGCCTCGGGTCATTGGCGAGTTCCAGAAGTCCCCGGAACCCGGGCGCGGCAGGGCGCTGGGAGCGCTTCGCGGGTTGCGGGACCGATCGGGAGGCGTGAGGCGCATCGATGGCTGACGGCTCGATCGACGGCCGTCGGCCGGCCTGGGACGGGCCGGGGCGGTTCGCTGCGGAGAAGAGGAGGATCGAGCGGCACCGGCGCGAGATGCAGCGCAGGCAGGCGGAGCATCTAGCCAAGCTGAAGCGCCGCGGCGAGCTGTTCGGCTTCTGGATCGCCGCCCTGTCGGCTCTCGCAGCCCTGTCGGCGGCCGCAAGCGTCAGGCCGCTGCATGCTGCCGTGGTGGCGGCGGCCGGCGCCGCCATGTTGGCCCTCCTGCACGGCGCGTGGAGCAGCGCACCGCCCCAACCTGAGGCCGGGCCCATCGGCCCGCCGCCTGCGCCGCGGAAGCCCACAATGGACACCTGATGCCCGACGCCCCAGCCGGACTCCAAGCGCATGTTCGACCTGCTCTTGGGCTTGAAGATGGAGCCGGAGGGCGCCTATACTTTCACTCAGGAGGTCGGGAACATGGCGGCCGCCAATCTCATCGCCCGCTTCGAGTCCAAGCTGGATGCGCAGGGCTCTCGCTTCGTGTCCAAGCTGGATGCGCAGAACTCCAAGCTCGAGGCCCAGAACTCCAGGCTCGACGCCCAGAACACAAAGATCGATGCCCAGAGCACGCAGACGGCCTCGCTGAAGTCCGAGATTGCCTCGCTCCGCTGGATGATCGGCCTCGGGTTCACCCTGCTGGCCCTGCTCATCACCCTGCTTCGCTTCCTCGGCTGAGCCCGGCCCTAAGCCGGCGCGTCGGACGTCTCTCCCGCTGAGCGTGTCATGGCTCAAGCCTAGAGGGCGGGAGCTTCCTCCTCGGAGGGTCTTCGCTCAGGGAGTGGCGACGATCAGAGACGGCAAGCCTTGACAGTATCGACATACGCATACGGCCCTAAAGGCTGGTTAGAGAAATCTGGAACTGCATAGATCCGGATCTACTCTTCCCGCCCTACCGGACCACACCCTACCGCGTCAGTTTTCAGTTGGGCTGACGGGCGTTGAGGACTTCTGAGCAGTCTCGAGAGCAGAAGCCGGGGGCACGGAGGGAGGACTCTTGGCGTCCGTTTCCCAAGCTCGGATCCGGCGTTGCAGCTGAGAGTCAGGCCGGGGGCGATCCAGGGCGGCTGCGCTCCAATCAACGTCTGATGTGGCGAGTTCGGCGAAGGCGCGGGGCAGGTCCTCGAGGGTCCCGCAGAGTATCTGGACGTACTGCGGGTCGAGCAGGTTCACCGTGAGGGCGGCTTGCGCGGGCTGGTCCTGCATGGCCCGACCGAGGTTGGCATGCCCCAGGCGCCGACGCAGGCGGCGCTTGCCGCCGGCGAAGAAGTGCTCGGCAGGATTGTTGGTGCGCTCGACAACCGCCACGGGGCGTCCGCTCTCGTCGTGTGCGACGGGATGTCCGAAGAGCTGGTCGCGATAGCGGTCCAGATAGCGGAGCACGACGGATTCCGCCGAGGTGCCCGCCTTGTCGGCTTGCTGCATGCGCTGGCGGAGCTGCCCGCGGAATCGGGTGACCCGGCTGGCGACCGATTCCAGCAGCGCGACGCTTTCGGATGGGGAGGGCGGCGGGCCGGGCTTGCGTCCGCGCAATTCGTCGTGGCGCAGGCGCAGGATGCTGCGCAGTTCGCCGAACAGCGCTTGGCGGGTCTGGATGCGGGCGGCAATGGCGGGCAGGCCAAGGTTGTCCCAGGACAGTGGCTCGAGCAGGTCCCGGACCTGCTCGAGCGTGCCCTGCTCAAGCTGTGAGCGGGGACGGGGCAGGCGCCTGCGGGCCAACTCGTCGAACTGGCGGCAGCGCTGGTAGAGCTCCCAGTGGGACAGGGAGAAGGGATAGGGCGGTTGCTTGCGGCCGTCCCCCTGCAGGGTCCACAGCAGCAGGGCCGGGAGATCCACCTGGCGAGCGTCTGCGGCGGGCTGGCGGGCCTGGGCCCGCAGCGGTCGCAGCAGGCTGCGCAGTCCGGAGCGGATGCGCAGCTGGGTCAAGGCACGGTTAAGGGCGGAGTGGTCCGCATCGAGCAGCTTGCGACCGACGGCGGCAAGGAAATGGAAGTGGCACACGAGCTCGGCGCTGCCGGGCTGCAGGCAGCTGGCGACAGCCTTGGCGATGGCGCTGCCGAGGTCGCGCATGCAGGCGACCGGCTGGCCGAACACGGCTAGGGTCGTTTCGATGGCGGGGCGCATTTCGGCGGCATTCTCGGAACGGATGCGGACGGCGTGCAGCACCCAGCGGCGCCATCCGTCCAGGCACAGGAACAGTCCGCCCCTGCCCTTGTCGCAGGTGGCGTCGAGGTGCAGGGGATAGCCATGCGGCATGGCGGCGCGCAGGGCGGGAGCGCGGTGCCGGTGCAGGGCCTGCAGCAGAAGCAGGAAGCGGTCGCAGATGGCGGACAGGGAGCCTGTGGAGACGGCGATGCCGCGGGCCGCGAGGTCGGCGGCGATTTCCCGGCGCTGGCGCATGTGGTGGTAGCGCTGCAGCCCGACCCAGACGATCAGGTCGTAGCCGAAGCGCTGGCCGGGCGGGGCCAGCTCGGCGAGCTGCTGGGAGAGGAGTGGCGGAGCGGGGCAGCGCGGGCACTGCAGCCGGACTTCCCGGGCTAGCAGCGTGCCGGTGGCGAGCGTGGCGAGCGAGCGCGTCTTGGTCTTCTGGACGCGCAGTTCGCCGCTGCAGCCGGGGCAGTGGCGGACGGAGGGGAAGAAGTCAATCACCGGCAGGCCTTGGCGTGCCTGCAGGGCGCGGCGGATGCGCTGCTTGGGCCAGGCGGGTGTCGGGGGGCGGGACTCCAGCAGGATCAGCAGGCTGCAGGCCCCCCTTTTTCGGCGACCTGTTCGAGGTCGAAGCGCTGCAGGACGGCCGTGATGTGATGCAGGCGGATGGGCGGGGAGTGGCCCCGCAAGCGGCGTGCCAGCTGAGCCGGCGACGAGTTCGGGTTGCGGATCAGGGCCACTAGGACCTCGATCACCAGCGAGGGGTCCAGGTCGGCGGCGAGGCCGGCGCGGGCCTCGCGGCTGCGGCGGGCGTGGCGCTGCCGCTCGGCAACTTGCGGATCGGCGGACAGGTAGAGGTAGACGCCATCGCTGCGCTCGCGGAGGATGCGCTTGTTCTGCACGGCGGACAGCAGGCAGGCGTGGGAGGGCACGTGCAGCAGGGAGCGGAGTTCCTTGTGGGTCCAGCCGGCCTCGGCCTCTTGGACAAGGCGGGTGACCGTGGCGGTCAGGCTGCCGTCGCGGGAGAAGCAGGCGGAGTCGAGGCGGAACAGGCCGAAGTGGTCGAAGCGCCGGGGATCGGCGTGGGTGTAGAAGCGGCCGTTGTGGTTGTAGCTGCGCAGGTAGGGAACGCCGCGCAGGTAGCGGGAGGTGGTGGCGGGGGAGGCCCCGTCGAGGGCGGCCTGGAGCTGCGGGAAGGTGAGCGGGGCCGGGCCGGCCAGGGCATCGATGAGCATCTTGGGGGAGCGTGCGGGCATCAGGATGAAGTATAGATGCCAACCTGTTTGACTATCCATACTCCCTCACATGAGGGGCTGCAACCCTCCGGAAACCGGTCCGATCCAGCGGGAATCAGGCCAAATGGCCACTCGGGCACAGCCAAGATGCGAGAGTATGCACAGTGAGTGAGGGACTGCCGATGGGACGCGAGCAGCCCAAGCGGCAGGCGTGGGGAATCGGCCGCAGTGTTGGTCCGGCTAGGCCAGTCGCTCGAAAACAAGCAAGCTCAGTTGCAAACAGTAGCGTGAAGGGTCGCAGTTGCATTCATTCGAGGCAATTCCAGTTCATGCGTGCCTTCATGTGCTTCTTCAGGCACAGGACACCTTCCGCCTCTCAGTCGATGCCCTCCAATCCTCTAGGCAACGAACCTGTCCAGTCTGACCTGCCGCCCAACCGATTCCTGACGCGGTAGACCACACCATGCCCGCCCACGCTTAGCCGTGAAATACGAATGCAGCGCGAAACCTGTCGAGCTGCACTAGGTCGCCGACGCCGGGTCGGAGCGCCTCGAACTTGGTCGACTTCGCCAATTGCGAAAGTGCCACGAAACCGCCAAATGAGCGAATCCAGGCCCGATCTGTCGAATCGACAGGCCCACAGAGCCGCCAGAATCGACGATCAGGCACGGACGTGAACCGTAGCGCACGGGCAATCAATCTGAGGGACTTGCCTTGCCAGACCCAGCCACTCCATGCCGAGCCGTGCCAAGTCCCAGCCTTGCCGTGCCGATCCTAGGCCATGCCTGGCCAGGGTCCCTAGCCGACGGCGCCAGACCGGCGAATCCCCCACACGGCGATCACCGCTGCGCTAGCGCTCAGCGTTGAGCCAACGATCAGCGCCCAGATAGCCGCCCACCAAGGCTGGCCGACCAGAATGAGGGCGTGCGTGGCGAGGGTCAGCAGCGCGCCGGGGACGAGCATTCGGACGGCGCGGCTCCCCGAGCCGCCACGGCCGCGGGCAGTCCGGCGTCGTCAGGCGTCTCTCCCGCTGAACGTGTCATGGCTTGAGCCAAATGGGTGAGAGATCCCCGAAGCGAGAGCGCCTTCTTGGCTCGCCACTCGCGGGGGCGAAGCGCGGGGGCCTCAAGAAGCGCGACCGTTTCAGCGTTCCGGACGGCGGGGCGCTGGCGGCGAGATCGGCGGCGGCGGCAATCCAGGCCGAGCCCGTGAGCGTGGGAACGGTGTCGCCGTCCGGACTGCAGGGGGTTGAACCGGCACAGTCGCGCCGCTCTCCCTGCGGAGCCTCAAGAATCCGGAGTTCGATCCTCAGCCGGCGCAGGCGCCGCTAATCGGTGCAGAATGTGCCATTCTGGGTGCATGGCCGTCCTGACTGTCCATCCGGACGGGACCTATGACTGTTGCTGCGACGGCTGACGAGGAGTGATGCGGCGCTACGGTCCGCACAGGGGTCCGCGCCGGCAATTGTGCGAGACGTGCCATAACGTGCGGGCCTATACCGGGAAGGTGCCGCTGGACCAGCGAAGGCGATTCACGCGCGAGTCGGCGCGGTATGCCCGGGCGAACGTGCAAGAATTCGGCATCCGCACTGAACAGCGACCGGCCGATTCTTGATCAGTGCGGTATCCCCGGTTAGCGCCTGGATCGTCGCGGCCGGCAGGAGTCAGGCGATGCGGGGCGAGCGGCTGACGGTTGCTATGGGTAGATCGCCGAGGAGCCCCGGATCGGGCGTCACCCATAGCTCAGACCCTCCCGCAACAGTAACTGCCCGGGTAGGGCTCGGCGCGGTCGCGCACTCCGCGGAGAAGGGCCGGCCGGTGCAGCGAACCCGGCCTTGCGCTACGCATAGCGACAGGAAGGCCTAACACGCGCGGTGTCCGCGAAACCTGCCCCAGGCCAACTGTTGCGAAGCCTGCATCCGCACGCGGGCGGCCGGAGTTCCTGCCGGCAGGGGCGAAGCACGGACAGCTGGCAGCCCCCGAGCTACACAATGACCACATGGCAGGGCTGATCGATCCGCGCGCGGTGCTCACCATCGTGGTGGGCTCCAACGGCGTGGAAAAGAGCGCGTCGAAGCGCTCCAACTACGACTTGCTGCCCGACCGCTAATACGACCAGGACGCGGTCGCCGGTGGGATCGGGGACTGGAACAGCGAGGAAGCCCGCGCCGCACGCGGCTGCAGGTGGAGGCCCAAATCAACGAGTCCACCCTTGAGCGGCTGGACTTTGGCATGGAAAGCACCTACTGCGGGGTACCTGGGCGGAGGCTGGTGAAGCGCGTGATCGAGGCCGGGTGCCGCGACGAGGGTCCCTACCTTGGCACGAACGACCCGAGTAACAACATCGAGGAGCGCGTACTGCCAAACACGGGTTACCGGATTGACCCGAGACGGACTCCCCGGCCGCTCGAATTACTCCCTCTCGAACCTGTGGCACACGGCGGGTCAGTTCGACTCGTTGCGGCTGTTTGACAACTCTGAGGAGCACGACACGGCGCTGCTAGAGCCCCCCGAGCAGTGCAAGCTGAAGCGCGTAAGAGCCGTCTGGAAGGTCGATGAGCCAGCCCCGCCGCCCGCAGGAAGAGTTCGCGCAATCAGGTCTCCGCTTGGGACGTCTGCGCAGTGGTGACTCCCGGGCTATCCGGATACGGAGGGTTCCCACCGCCCGATGTTCCAGAAATGCAGACCGCTCGGTAGTTCAATGGGTCAAGAAGCTGCCGGTGGTCTCTGAGAGTTGGACTTGCCGGCCAGGAATAGAGTCGGATTCGGGTCGCATCTGGCGGCTGATCACGGACCACCACCGACCCGTTGCCATCGCTGGACCGGAAGCCGGCCTCCGACCTGCAGAATCATCGTCCGCTTCCCGCTGACCCGAAGTCAGTTGGTCGTTCGGAAACCCGTGGCACGCGTGCGAGGGCCCCTTGACGTCGAGACGCTGATCCGATCGATTAACGACCGCCTTCTCTCGCATCGCTGCCATCCACTGATTCAGAATCGGCCGGCTGGGTACTCGTCCCGCTCTCGAGTCCGACCCCGATTCCTCCTCCCACGCCCTTTTTCCGTGCCTCCTATCTCCGTTGGAGCTGGTGCAGGCTCAAGTGGTCCGACGCATTCGGGGCCGATCGTCTGGTTTGCCAGTTCCTCCAGAACGCCTGGCGGCGCCTGACCCCGAGCAGTCGCTTCCGAAGTTCCCGCACGCTGGCCTAGGTCGCCACTATAAAGCGCCGCAGGGGATCAGGGCGACGGCGGCCTTCACAACCTGAGTCCCGATCTGAGACCGGCGCTGCGGGAACCTGAACAGCCGACTGTCAACCGCTTTCGACGCAGTCCGCAGACGCGCTGCGCGGGCAAAGGAAAGATCGATTCGACGCTGCCGAGGTCGCCCGCTGCTGGACAGAGCCGTTCCACGGCGCCCGCCGCACGAGGGGGTCCTGATGGTGTCCAACTTCGACTTCACCCGCCCGGTCGTGCCTGCGGCGCGGGCTCCGGACAGCCCGGAGCCCGGTGCGCTCACCGCAGATGCGCCGCCGCCCGGGTCGCGCGGGAGGACCGGCGGAAGGGCGCGATGAAGGCCTGAGGCGGCAGCGAGGCCGCCTCTTAGCGGCCGCGCCCCCCGCGGTTTTTCTTGCGGGGGAGGGGCACCAGGTCCCCGTCCCGGAGGGGAGGCACGTAACGGTCGACGTAGGTCCGTCCGCCGTTCCCGTTGGGCCGCTCGAGGTGTCCGGCCAGTGCGTCCCTGCCGATCTGGATGACACCCTCCAGTTCGAGTCTGGCCAAATTCCCCAGATGGTTGCTGAAGGCCCTGAGGTCGCCGCTGTCAGCTGCCTCGAGTGCCCGGATGTACAGCGGCTTCCTCCTGGCGGAGATGATGGGCGGCGGCAGCCAGCGCTTGGTGTACGCGTAGGCCATCAGCATTCGCGAGACGCGTCCATTGCCGTCGCGGAACGGATGCGTGCGGACGAACCTGTGGTGCATCCAGGCAGCCTCGACCTGCACGGGATAGCCCTGCTTCTCGATCTCCCGGTGCAGCCGGATGAACCGGTCCATCTCGGACTGCACCTGCTCCGGCGGGCAGTACTCGTGGATCCTGCCGTCCGTCCGGCGGGGGTTGTTGGGGATGGTCTTCCACACGCCCTTCTCCCGGAACGGGATCTGCACGCGCCGCATCGCCTTGCCGTCCGGCGTGATCTGGAGCCCCGTGACTGTCTCCTGGTGGCGGGTGAGCATCGCGTGCCAGGAACGGATCGCGTGCTGCGTGAGCGGCTGCCCGTCGGCCACCTCCCGGAACATCACCTCCAGGGCGTCCGCCTGGTCCTGCAGCAGGCCCTGGATCGTCTCGTCGGGAAGCCCCTCCATCGTGTGGGCGCCCATCACGCCCTGCAGGCCCTCGGCCATGAGCTCTTCGGTGACGCCCCGCCGCAGGGTGTAGAGGTTCTCGATCTGGCCGTTCTCGATGGCGAACGCGCGGCCGCGCTCCTCCAGCCAGTTGTCGAGGAAGCGCCGGGGCCTGTCCCGACCGGTCAGCGCATCCCGGATCTCCTGCCACTCCTGTTCCATCTCCCGCAGCTCGGGCGAGCCCCACAGGTGCGCCCTGTCGGGCATTCCCTCGAGGGGCTCCCACTTCGCCGGATCCTTCCTCGTCATGTCCGCCTCCCGTTCTTTGCGTAGAAGGCCCTGTTCTGGCAGCTCTTGCAGAAACGCTTGCGGGGCCCAGGGTGCGGCCCGTGGCGCTCATTGAGCGCCCCGCAGGTCTCGCATTCCCAGTCGTAGCTCCCGTCCAAGTGGTAGCGCACGACGCTGGCGGGCTGCTCTCGCCTTCCGCGCAGCACCCTGGGGGCTCCCTCTGCCGGCATTCAGTCCGGTATTCAGTCTAGTGGTCTGTTGCGGAGCCTGCATCCGGACGCGGTCGGCCGGAGGTCCCGGCAGGAGTGAAGCACGGACAGCTGGCAGCCCCCGGGCTACACAATGACCACATGGCAGGGCTGATCGATCCGCGCCCGGTGTTCACCATCGTGGTGGGCTCCAACGGCGTGCGCAAGAGCACGTGGAAGCGCTCCAGCTACGACTTGCTGCCCGACCGCTACTGCGCCCAGGTCGCGGTCGCCGGTGAGATCGGCGACTGGAAGAGCGAGGAGGCCCGCGCCGCACGCACCTGCTGGTGGATGCCCAAGTCGACGAGTCCACCCTTGAGCGGCTGGACTGCGGCATGGAAAGCGCCTACTCACAGTTCCTGACATGGGCTAACAGTCGATGTCGCAGTCTCAGCCGTCAGTCAGGCCAGTCTTGGTGGCGACGAGCTGACGGCTTTGGGCCGATTCGGGATGATGTTTGCGCAGGAGAAAGGCTATCCCCGAGGTCAGGACGGCTACGGAGCCTCCGGCCGCTCGTGCAGGACGCCCCGACCTTGCAGCAAGCCCCCGATGGTTGTCCGGTCAGGATGGGAAGCCGGAGGCGTGATCAGTAACGGGTCCGGATGCTGAACTTCGCTCGCTCCTGTCATTCAAGGACTTCTCTGGGAATAAGGGGCGCAACTCTAGAAACCTCGCCCCATCGGACGGGTTTGGCCGGAAAGGTCATCGGAGTGGCTGCTGCAATGACCGGATTCTCTCCTCCGCTGCGCTCGCCCGATTCTCTGCGGCCCTCGCCCGATTCTCTGCGGCCCTCGCCCGCTCTTCGGCAAGCCTCCGCTGACGCTCGGACTCCTCCAGCGCACCGTCGAACTCTTCGCCCGTCAGCGGGTCGCGGATCACCAGCACCATCGCCCCGTTCCGCCTCTGAGTGCGCAGGTCCAATCCCAGCACCCCGCTCCGCAGGTACCCGACTCCGCCCGCGCCTTGGATCGACTCCACCCCTTTGAAGCGGCCCCTCCTGGCACGGTAGCCCTCCAACGGCGCCCCCATGATTGTCCCTTCCGGGTCGAGCCGCCAGTATTCCCTGACCCCCAGCCCGGCGTACTTTCGCGCCGCGTCCCGCGCGTCGTTGTCCGCCGTCGACGGCGACGCCACCTCCAGCACAAAGTCCGGTGCCTTGCCTTCCTCCCAAACCTTGAACGTGCTGCGGTTCCCCCCACGCCCCACGCCGAAAACCACCTGCACGTCCGGCTGTAGCCAGGTGTGCCTGTCGCCGCGCCTGTAGTACACCGTCAACTCCATGGCCACGAGCACGTCGTCGCGGCCCCTGAAGTGGTGCTCCAACGCCGTTGTGGCCAGCCTGACAGCGACACCGTGCCAGACGCTCTGCGCGGTCCACCGCCTTTCCGGGTACTCGACCGCGTCGGGCTCGCTTGCCACCGCTCCGGCCACTTCCGGGTAGTGTATCGCTCTGGACGCCATCACCCAGACAGAATACAACCGCAGTTGCGGGAGTCGCCCATCCCAAGGACCGCGGCATCGCGACACCCGGCAAGCTCAGGCCGGCATCACTGGTCAAGGGACCTCAAGACCAGGCCAGTCTTGATGGCGGCGGGACTCAGCGGCAGGAGCGACCAGATTCCGTCCTCTGTTTCCCATCGCAGCAGTGGCGCGCTGGCTCGCACGGCGAGACGGGCCCCGCGCTGTGCGCAGCAGGCTGGCGGCCAGACCCTTGAGGACCTGCCGGTCCTTCAGCACCAGCGCACGGCCCTTGGGCGCGCTGGCCGGGAAGAAGGTTGCGGCGCGGGTCCCCTGCCGGCAGGCCTTGGAATGACCGCTGGCAGGCATGCGCCTGCGACACGCCCAGTCAGTCAGCAGCGGCGGGCCGACAGCCTGCCGGCCTAGCCGAGGCCACGCCCCCAATCCACTGTCAATGGCTCGGAATCGCTATGCTACACGTACGGTCCGGTTGCAGTCAGCTATTTCACGCACTTGAACTTGCACCTCATAAGTGAACCTTGCTATCTGCTCAACAGTGGGCCGTCGGCTCGCGTCGCCACAGAATCCCTCCATGATCGGAACTGTGCACCAAGAGGCTTCCCACGACACCCCTTCGTCGCTGCATGGCGGAAGACACGCAGGTTCGCAACCCGTCCCCCTGCACGCAGGACACCTACATCCGCCAGGTCTCGCTATTCGCTCGCCGCTTCGGCAAGTCCCCGGAACTGCTCGAACCCGAGCAGATCCGCGAATGTCAGGTCCGTCCCGCCACCGAGAAGCGTCTCGCTCCCCGCTCGATCGGCGTGGCCGTCGCGGCGCTGCGCTTCCTGTACGGCGTGACACTGTAGAAGGATCGGAACATCCCCGAGCTCCCGCCCACACCGAAGCAGCCCGCCAAGCTGCCCGTAGTCCCCAGCACCGCGGAGGTCGCCTCCTTTCCGGATGCGGTCCTCCGCACCCGCGTCGTCCTGACTGCTTGCTACGCGGGCGGACTCCATATCTCCGAGGCCGTCAACCTGCGCCCGACCGACATCGACAGTCGGCGCATGGTCGTCCGCGTGGAGCACGGCAAGGGCGGCGCACGCGGCCCGCAGGCGAGTGGCTGTTCTCCGGCATGATCCCCAGCCGACACTTTGGCCCGGACATTCCCGAACTGGCCTTCTAGAAGGCCCGCAGCAAGGCCGGCCTCGCCAAGCGCATCACGCCACATTCGCTTCGTCACAATGCCGAGTCCCGGGTTATTCCGAGGTGCAAATTACACGCGAATCCGGACAGGCACGCTAGGGCACCCGCTCCCGCCTCCGTTCGTGACGGTGAATCGTTCGTTTGGCCATGGATGAGCGATCCTCACCGCTGGCCACAGTTGGCGGCTGATCTGTTCCGGCCGCTCCCTATGGAAGCGGTCCTTCTGCGACATCCTGCGGAGCATCCGCATCCAGATCCCCTTCACTTGGTACACGAAGGTCCCGAGACTACGGGGTAGCTGGGAGTTACCTAATTGTTGTGTGGGAGGTTAGAGGCGGACGGTGATCCGAGAGGCCTGGTTCGACGCTTCCGGCCCCGCTCCACAGCGTCCCTGCCCGCGCCGCTTGACTTCAGCTCCGCCGGCCGGCCCGCGAGACGGCGGTGCCTGCCGCTGGCAACTCGATGGAGTCGCAGCGCTGCTCGATCACGCGCAGCGTGTCAGGCAGCCCGACAGCAGCACACGGCCCAGAAGTCGAACTCCCCGCAGACCCGCCGTCCTAGGTCGCTGTGGCTGGAGAACCGTTCCCGCTCCGGGAGCGCGGTGATCCTGGCAATGCCTTCCGAACCACCGAGAGCGCGCCGGATCTGGGACTGCTGTCACATCACCCCACAACACCTGCCAGAGATGCCACCCCTTTGTTCAGTACCCCATCTGACTACATGGCAGCCCTAGGTTGATGCTGCCTCCCACCAACACCGACACTGTGCCTGGACCTGCTCACGCCGGATCGCTGTCTCCAGATGCCGGACTTCCCTGCATTTCCAAGTGGTCGGCGAGCTGCTTCAGGGCAAGGTCGATCCTGGTCGCATCTTGCACGCTCCGATGTGATTTTGCATAAATGGCTATTGGGTACATGTCTTGAGCATCGTCCAAGTAGCAGATAAGGCGAAAACCGCCTCGTCCGCCCTCTCGCATATCGGTACTCCTACAACGATACTTCCAAAGCCTGTTCGAATAACTTGGGATTGCTTGGGAAAATGCTGCAGCCCGATAATTCTCCCCGATTCTCTCAAAGGAGACCTTGATATCCCCTTCTATGTTTCTATACTTCTTCTTGTAGCCTTGAAACATCTCTTGAGAATGCGGGAATTCTAAAGCTGGAAATATTGCACTTGTACTTACGAGTGGCCCAGTTCACAACTTCTGATCTCCATTATTCTGTTGTCAATAATTTCTCTGAAGTCACAACTCAATGCAATAGATCTCGCTTCTAAAACGTCTTCAAGTGTTTTCCTACAGCGAACTAGCTTGACATATGCCCCTCGATAGAACCTTCGTTGATCTACATCAAGTCGTTTGAGTTCGCGCTCATAATCTCTAAGTGTTTCACAGAATCTCTCAAGACCCTCGTTCAATCTATCTACTGAACTCCTGCTGTACTTGGCAGCCTCTATGATAGGAAAATCTTGATAGAATCGAATGTCTTTTTTTAACTTGTACATCGACCAGTGAAACTGAAACGAACTAATTGGAATCTGTATTAATACTTTAATCAACTGGGAAAGATTCAAATGAGAGTCCGGTTGCTTCCTCTGCTGACTTCGAATGGAGCCCACCACCGATGTAAGGTGGCGTTCCTTCACGCAAAGATCCAAGGGAAAGGGGAGCGAACCCGCCCCTCCACCGATGAACGTCATGCCACACACCTCAACTCCGGCACCTGCGACCGTGCTGGAGCGGGAACCTTCCTGATGACTATTATAGCTTAACGCAGCAACCGCTGGGAGTAGTTAGGGTGCACGACACGATTCTGACTCGCCGGGTTTTTAGTCAAGCCGAATCACATGACAGAGGCAGGCAGATGGGCATGCGCATGCGGGTTGACGGCGGACCAAACACGTAGGGCGAGCAGTGTGCCAGGTGCGGATTGAGCGGCGGCTGTCGCAGTGAGTGAACCCGTGCCTTGAGCGGGGTCAGGGGTGGGCTCCCAGACCAAGCTTGAAGCCTCCCCGAGGCGCATGGCTGCCGACTCAACTCCTCGGGTAGCAGTTCGGTGGCGAGCACTTGGGTGGAGCGCCGTGTGGAGCCACATGGCGCCTGCCCTCAACCACCATGCTGGTTGGACGCTGTCCGAAGGACCAGCCACCACCGCCGCAAAGGCGTTTGCGAACCACGGCAAGAGACGCTGCGCTGCCAAGTGGTGCACGCGCAGCCCCTAGGAGCACGGGTGTCGCGGCACGCTGAGTGTTGGCTCTGGTCCCGTGAGCGTCCGCGAGAGCCGCGGGCCACCGGCGTCAGCGCTGGCTCATGACGGGACGCTGGCTCGCTGGCAGTGCTGGCTGGGCACTCGCAAGCGAGGCAACGCTCGGGCCGGATGGGAAACGCCTTGGCAGCGGCCGGCCGGAAGTCCCCGCCGCCGGGACTGTGAGCTTGACGGCATGTCTGTTAGTGGTATAGGCTAACAACAGAGGAGGCCGCCTTGCCCGCCCCGTCCGACACCTCAGCCCTCCAGCAACGCCGTCAAGAGCTGCTCGCGAGAATCGCCGCATTGGGCGACCTGCGACCGGGATCCCTGGTGCAGAACTACCGCCGCTGCGGCAGGCCCAACTGTTTCTGTGCCGACAAGCAGCACCCCGGTCACGGGCCCTACTGGCTGCTCACCCGCACCGTCCAGGGCAAGACCCGCAGCCAGTCCATCCCGACCTCGCAGGTCAAGGCGACCCAAGCTCAGATCGCAGAGTGCCAGCGCCTGCGGCGTCTGGTGGCGGAACTGATCGACGTCAGTGACGATCTGTGCCGGTCGCGGCTCAAGAAAGGCACCAGCGCAGTAAGAAAATAAGTCTGCGCGCAGGAGTTCGCCCCGGCGCTTGAAGCCGAGATAGACCGCTTCGTAGCCCCCGCAGCGGCGGACGGGATCGACCTCGAGGCGTTCGAACTGCACGTGCGGCAGCAAGCCCTGAGATTGGCAGCGCGGGCGGTTGAGCGACGGCTCAACGCCGACCTCTCCGACGGCGGGCAGCGGCCCCGAGAGTGCCGCTGCTGCGGTCGGCAGGCGTGCTACGCGGGCCGCTCCCCAAAGACCTTCGAGACGGTGCTCGGGCCGCTGACCCTCAAGCGCGCCTACTATCACTGCCGCGCATGCGGGGCGGGCTTTTTCCCGCGCGACGCCAGCTTGGGCCTGCAAGGCACCAGCCTATCGCCGGCGGTGACGTGCATGACGGGCTCGGCAGCGGCGCTGGCCAGCTTCCGGAGGGCCTCCGAACTGCTGGCCGAAGTGGGTGGCGTCACCGTCCGCCCCAAGCGCGTGGAGCGTGTCGCCGAGGCGCTCGGCCGCGAGACCACGGCCGCCGAGAGCGCGGCCGTGTTCGACTGCGAGCCCCCTGCCGCGCCCACCATGTACCTCGGCATTGACGGCACCGGCGTGCCGATGCGCCCCAACGAGGTGGCCGGAGGTCCTGCCGGCAGGAGCGAAGCACGGACAGCTGGCGGCCTCCGGGCTACACAATGACCACATGGCAGGGCTGACCGGTTTGCGCCCGGTGTTCACCATCGCGGTGGGCTCCAACGGCGTGGGCAAGCGCGCGTGGAAGCGCTCCAGCTACGACTTGCTGCCCGACCGCTACTACGACCAGGACGCGGTCGCCGGTGGGATCGGCGACTGGAACAGCGAGGAGGCCCGCGCCGCCCGCGGCTGCTGGTGGATGCCCACATCGACGAGTCCACCCTCGAGCGGCTGGACTTCGGCATGGAAAGCACCTACTGCGGGGTACCTGGGCGGAGGCTGGCGAAGCGCGTGATCGAAGCCGGGTGCCGCAACGAGGGCCTCTACCTCGGCACGAACGACCCGAGCGTCAACATCGAGGAGCGCGTACTGGCAAACACGGGGCACCGGGTTGACCCCAGACGGATCCCCTGCCGCTGGAACTACTCCCCTTCGAACCTGTGGCGCACAGCGGGCCAGTTCGACTCGTTGCGGCTGTTCGAGAACTCTGAGGAGCACAACACGGCGCTGCTGTAGCCCCGCGAGTAGTGCGATCTGAAGCGCGTAACAGCCGTCTGGAAGGTCGACAGCCAGCTCCGCCGCCAGCAGGAAGAGTTCGCGGAATCAGGTCTCCGCTTGGGACCTCTGCACAGCGGTGACTCCCGGGCTATCCGGAAAAGGAGAGTTCCCAACACCTGATGTTCCAGAAATGCAGACCGCACAGTAGTTCAATGGGTCAAGAGGCTGCCGGAGGTCTCTGAGAGTTGGCCTGGCCGACCAGGAGTAGAGTCCGATTCGGGTCGCATCTGGCGGCTGATCACGGACCACCACCGAGCCGTTGCCATCGCTGGACTGGAAGTCGGGCTCCGACCTGCAGAATCCTCGTCCGCTTCCCGCTGATCCGAGGTCGGTTGGTCGTTCGGACACCCGTGGCACGCGTTCGAGGGCCCCTAGACGTCGAGACACTGACCCGATCGATTACCGACCGCCCTCTCTCGCATCGCGGCCATCCATGGGTTCAGAATCGGCCGACTGGCTTCTCGTCCCACCCTCGAGTCCGACCGCGATTCCTCCTCCCACGCCCTTCTCGCGTGCCTTCTTGTCTCAGTTGGAGCTAGTGCAGATTCAAGTGGTCCGACGCGTTCGGTCGGGGCCGATCAACAGGTTTGCAAGTTCCTCTAGGATCCCCTGCCCTGCCAGCGCCGTGACCCCGAGGGGTCGCTTCCGAAGTTTCAGTACTCTGGCCCAGCTCGCCATCATGAAGCGCCGCACGGTATCAGGGCAGCGGCGGCCTTCACAACCTGAGTCCCGATCTCAGAACGGCGCTACGGGAGTCTGAACAGCCGCCTGTCAACTGCTTTCGACGCAATCCGCAGACGCGCTGCGCGGGCAAAGGAAAGATCGACTCGACGCTGCCGTGTTCGCCCACTGCTAGACAGAGCCGTTCCACGCCGCCCGACACGCGACACGATTGGAACTGGTGTCGCCCTCCATGAACGCCCGGCACTTAATCGCCAGATGCAGAAACATTGGCCCTGCCCGACAGGCCCAGCCCCTCCAATAGGCCCTCAACTCTCGCCAGCCGCAGATCAACATCATCCAAGCGCACCGCCAACCGGAGACCCAGCCCTAGCAGTGCCACACCCACGCTCAAGATTCCGATCAGTTCCGGGCTCACCCCGTCAGGCTAGCACCTCAACACCTGTCTACATGCCTCCTGCACTTCGCCTCGTTCAACCGCAGCTAGTCTATTATTGACCCCGTACACGTGGCGTTCTCCCACACCGCTCCTGTGCGAAACCAAGCCTGCCTACGATCCGAACTAGGGATGGAGACGAGGTTCAGCGGCAGGTGAGAGTCTAAGGTGTGTCCCAGACGAAGGCATCTACTAAGGCCGCGCGGTACTCCCAGATCCGCACCAAGTGTTCTTCCTTGGGCCTCGGGTGGTCGTACCAAGGTTGGCGATAGAGCCAGACTAGCAGCTTACGATAGCCCTCTGGCATACAGAGCTTCGAACCCTTGATTCCGGACAGTTCTGCAAGAGCCTCTGTGTTCATCCTATTTACCGGTAGCAACCGATCCGGTCGCGCCAGTGTTAGTAACAAGGTCGCCGTTCCAGGCCCCAGCCCGTTGAATTCGTCTAGCAGTTTCCGCATCGCATTTCCTGCGAGGAGCGGGAAGTTCGTGTCGCGGGCCTGTTGTACATTTCGAAGCACAGGCATGATCTCGGCTTGGTGATCCCGCGCCGCCTTCCAGCCCATGCGGTGTAGGGGACCCAACAGGGCCCAGAAGATCACATCCTTGGTTCTTCGACTGCCCATCAGTCTTTGCCGGGGCTCGCGTTCAAGATCCTTCCAACAGACATCACCAAAAAGCAATTCGCGACGGTGGCGGATCGCCCTCATGTAGCTCCGACCGCACGGATCGAGGATCTCCCATTCGCGCTCTTCGTCGTGCAACATCGCTTCGCACTTTCGAAGCCTTTGAAGGTATTCCGTGAAATCTCGCGGACGACGGGCTCCTCTAAGTAGATCCCTTCGGCGAGAAGCCGATCCCGAGATGCAGTGGTCCACGTCTAAACGGGGCATTCTTCGGTCCTCCCGGCAGTCATTGATCTGTTCCGACGCAGGTGGATCCGTGAGGCATTGATCCGAGCGTTCTTAAGACCGACGGTCGACCTCGTCAACCGCTGTCCCCGTTGCGAACAGACGCAGCTTGTCCTCTCACATTCCGCTCCAGCAGAATCCATTGTACAGATGTGTGTAGGCGCACTCTTAAGAGATGACTCCCGGGCATTCTTGTCTTACACTTTGATTTAGTTCGTCGATGCTCTCTGTGCCATACTTCCCTTATATGTAGTGCTGTTGCATAACATCAATCGCTCCACAAGTCGATAGGATCTATTTCCAGCGTAGTACGACCTGTGCCGGTTGAACCGGAACGTGAAGTTGTCTAGGCATGGCTACATCAGTTTCGAGCCGACACTTCCCTGATGCGTGCCTGATAGCTAGCACTTGAGCAGCGAAACAACCGACTGCGAATGGCCGTGCCCGGCTTCACGCAGTCACGGCGAACTTGTAAGTCTAGCAGGTCAACGGCTGCCTACAAGCCCCCCTCAGGCCTATATCCCGGTTGGCTCAGCTGATCAATTCCTATCTTGGACAACTAACGTCAAACTCGATTCTTCACGGGAGCGACACGAATTCGTCCCATCCTCCTCCGCGCCTAGAACGGTGACGCTCCCGTGATGACCAGTCGCAGTTCACTTTGGTCAATCAGGGAATACTTCGGAAGAAGTCCTGTCAACCGTTGCGTTTCTTTGCGAATTCTAGGAACACCGTCTCCCCGCTGATCCATGAGTTTCTCTCTCTGGACATCTGGGGATGCCGGACACCTCGACAGCAGAGGTACGATCAGAGGATTCCGCGTCGCCTGACGCAAGTGGAGCGCGTCAGGCGTCAAAGTATTCGCCAATCCTCCGGGAACATGGAACTCGATCCGGTTGGCGAACATGTGCAGTCGGATTCGACTCTCTGGAATGGAATAGTCCCGGTGGGCAACTGCGTTGACCAAGGCCTCGAAGATCGCCTCCTCGCTGTACTGAGGTAGCTCCTTGCGGCCCAATCGCTTGGTTGCGCCGATGCGCATGTTTCGACGGACGAAGTCCAGCGCTCCCCTGATCTGTGCGTCAAGTGGGCCGTTGACATCCGTGGCGTCCACTTGGTAGCGCTCATCCTGTCGTTCGCCCGCGTAAAGGACAGCCTGAATGTACGCCCCCCGTAGCCATTGCTGAGGGTTTGCGGTACACATCAGAACCCCTGCTACCGATAGCCGTTCTGCGCCCTCAGCATCCTTGACAATCAATCCCAACTTGCGCGCGGCAAGATCAAAGTTGGCTTCTTTGCTAACGAAGCGATCGGCAGCGACCCGGTCGAGGTTCTCCGGACTGGTCCAAGGCACGGGCAGTTCGTCAAAGGCGAAAACGCGCTCAGTTGCCCTCTGTACCATGAGACGCTGGAGTGCCGGTGGGTCGATTTGGCACTTAGAGCTGCCAATCCTCCGAAAATAGCCCCCGGCGCTCTGATGGACGAACAGGCTTCTCGGTACGTCGACCAGCAAGATCGGCCTCAGAGTGGTCGTGCCCTTTGACTTACGCTCCATAGGAACGCTTAGCTCGCGCCGATAGATCCCTGCCTCAAGCGGAGGCCTGATCGAGTCATTGCAGACCCCCCGGACAAGGTCTTCCACTGCATCCAACCGCTCAAGCGGGACGCCAATGACCGTTCGCGTCCGGTCGTCGACCCCGAACACCACCAAGCCCCCATTGGAGTTCGCGAACGCAGCGAACTCATCGGAGAGTTCGCCCCGCCTCGGACCGTGAATCTTCGGGCCCCGAAAATGAACCTCCTTGAGCTCCAGGCTGCGATCCTCGCCTAGGCGAATGCGTCGTTCGAGATCGTCAATTCTCATGGCGTCGTTTCGGTTGGGCAGTGGTCCGTACTCTGCTTGGTGGCGGGAACCACTCGCCTAAGAACGGCGGTAAGTGTGCTTATGCTCATGCTACAGAGCTCTTTCCCAACTCCGGGAACCTGAAGTCTTGGCGAATCATGGCGTCAATTTCCCGAAGAGCGGCGTGCGTCTTCGCGAGAGACGCCCTTGCCGACGGGTCGAAGCCAACCTCAGGGACGATTCGGTGAAGCAGGACAACGGTCGAATGGGGATGCGCTTTCCACATATCCGTTTGGTAACAGACAACTAGGATCTGCCGACTCTCTGAGGCGGTCAGGTAATGGGTTGCCCAGTCCCTGCCTCCGGAGACGCACCACCCGAGGCCATGACAACTGCTACGAGCGCGCACGAACTCTGATCGGTGTTGAGTTCCTGTTCCCGGGGCCAGAATCGATCGAGCCATGGAAGGACGAGTTCTCGCCACGTGTCCTCCCTCGATCGGTCGCACCTGTCTAAGAGTCGTCTCAGAGCTCTGCCGACGACCAACGGACAATCCGCGATGACTCTGCGCGCCGTATGTCGCCACACAGACGCGTCGACCCCTTCCTTCGGCTGGGGCATTTTCAGGTGTACGAACCGTTCGGCTAGCTTCGGGCAATGATCGATCGCTTTGTGGCGTGGGCTCGAAACCGCGCGCTCCAAGTAACTTTCGGCATCGCCGCCACATAACCGCAGCCGTAACAGAAGAAGGCAACCAGCCGAAGATGACGAGCAGCTGTGCGAGTACCTCGCTCGCCCTTAGGCGCCTACCGGCCCATTCCCTTGATTTGCCTGTACGTCCCCTGGCGCTCGTCGCCGAAACCCGGCTTGGACGCCCCGCAGCCTCGCAGGAGATGTACACGGAGTTCCCGCAGCGGTAGGTCTTGCCTGTCTTGACTTCGTCCGGAACGATCTTGACCCCCGGCTCCCAAGCTTGCTGCCAGGGGGGCCATGCCCTGCTCGATCTCCGCGACCAGTGACTCGGCGACTCTCTGGTAGTGGTCTTCCGCGATCGAGGCTGGAAAGCCCGTGACGCGGCTGCCCTTGGCCTCGCCCATGCGGACATTGTGACAATCGGGCGTCACTTGAGGAGTGTCCGAAATGCCACGGCTCCGCAAGGCTGGGGCTGCATGGTGGACCGGCCTGATACGCATTCGGAGGTCAGGCAAGCGACCGCTTGAATCGGCGCGCAGACAGGGTGGGGTCCGGGCCGCGTGCTCGAGTCGCCCACGCCGGCGCACGTCTGGGTTGTCGCGTACATTTCGGATCGCCTAGAGATGACACCGGCGGAGGCCGTGCTCTGGCGCGGCCAGACCGTACGCCAGAAGTGGCGGGAAGTTCGGCCCAAACGGCGGCCCGGAGCCCCGTGGGGACGAGAGCTGTGCCGATTACTGGGTCCACCGCTGGTTCTACGGTGACGGCCCAGCCCACAGGTGGCGGTGGCTGCGCGACCGCGACGGCCACCGGCGAGCCGTCCCCGTGTCGGTTGAACGGGACGGGACTCCGCGCGCCCGCAATGAGTTCGCCGATGGCTCGGCGATCGTGGTGCAACCGGCCTCGTGGAACTTCGGCGGCCACGCGGACTGCCAACATCGACTTCACTCGCCCGATCGTGCCTGCAGCGCGGTTCCCGGACGGCCCGGAGCCTGGTGCGCTCACCGCAGATGCGCCGCCGTCCGGGTCGCACGGGAGGACTGGCGGGAGGGCGCGATGAAGGCGGGAGGCGGCGGCGAGGCCGCCTCCTAGCGGCCGCGCCCCCCGCGGTCCTTCTTGCTGGGGAGGGGCACCAGGTCCCCGTCCCGGAGGGGAGGCACGTACCGGTCGACGTAGGTCCGTCCGCCGTTCCCGTTGGACCGCTCGAGGTGTCCGGCCAGTGCGCGCCTGCCGATTCGGATGACATCTCTCAGCTCGAGACGGGCCAGATCCCCCAGATAGTCGCTGAAGGCCCTGAGGTCGCCGCTGTCAGCTGCCTCGAGTGCCCTGATGTACTGCGGCTTCCGCCCGGTCTCGATGATGGGCGGCGGCAGCCAGCGCTTGGTGTACGCGTAGGCCATCAGCATTCGCGAGACGCGTCCGTTGCCGTCCCGGAACGGATGCGAGCGGACGAACCTATGGTGCATCCAGGCCGCCTCGACTTCCACGGGGTAGCCCTGCCTCTCGGTCTCCCCGTGCAGGCGGATGAACCGGTCCATCTCGGACTGCACCTGCTCGGGCGGGCAGTACTCGTGAATCCTGCCGTCGGTCCGGCGCGGATTGTTGGGGATCGCCTTCCACACGCCCTTCTCCCGAAACGGGATCTGCACGCGCCGCATCGCCTTGCCGTCCGGCGTGATCTGGAGCCCCGTGACGGTCTCCTGGTGGCGCGTGAGCATCGCGTGCCAAGAACGGATCGTGTGCTGGGTGAGCGGCAGTCCGTCGGCCACCTCCCGGAACATCACCTCCAGGGCGTCCGCCTGGTCCTGCAGCAGGCCCTGGATCGTCTCGTCGGGAAGCCCCTCCATCGTGTGGGCGCCCATCACGCCCTGCAGGCCCTCGGCCATGAGCTCTTCGGTGACGCCCCGCCGCAGGGTGTAGAGGTTCTCGATCTGGCCGTTCTCGATGGCGAACGCGCGACCGCGCTCCTCCAGCCAGTTGTCGAGGAAGCGCCGGGGCCTGTCGCGGCCTGTCAGTGCGTCCCGGATCTTCTGCCACTCCTGTTCCATCTCCCGCAGGTCGGGCGAGCCCCACAGGTGCGCTCCGTCGGGCATTCCCTCGAGGGGCGCCCACTTGGCCGGATCCTTCCTCGTCATGTCCGCCTCCCGTTCTTCGCGTAGAAGGCCCTGTTCTGGCAGCTCTTGCAGAAACGCTTGCGGGGCCCCGGGTGCGGGCCGTAGCGCTCGTTGAGCGCCCCGCAGGTCTCGCACTCCCAGTCGTAGCTCCCGTCCGCGTGGTAGCGCACGACGCTGGCGGGCTGCTCACGCCTTCCGCGCAGCACCCTGGGGGCTCCCTCTGCCGGCATTCAGTCCAGTATTCAGTCTAGTAGGCTGTTGCGGAGCCTGCATCCGGCCGCAGGTCCTGCCGGCAGGAGCGAAGCACGGACAGCTGGCAGCCTCCGGGCTACACAATGACCACATGGCAGGGCTGACCGGTTCGCGCCCGGTGTTCACCATCGTGGTGGGCTCCAACGGCGTGGGCAAGCGCGCGTGGACGCGCTCCAGCTACGACTTGCTGCCCGACCGCTACTACGACCAGGACGCGGTCGCCGGTGGGATCGGCGACTGGAACAGCGAGGAGGCCCGCGCCGCCCGCGGCTGCTGGTGGATGCCCACATCGACGAGTCCACCATCGAGCGGCTGGACTTCGGCATGGAAAGCACGTAGTGCGGGGTACCTGGGCGGAGGCTGGCGAAGCGCGTGATCGAGGCCGGGTGCCGCGACGAGGGCCTCTACCTCGGCACGAACGACCCGAGCGTCAACATCGAGGAGCGCGTACTGGCAAACACGGGGCACCGGGTTGACCCGAGACGGATCCCCTGCCGCTGGAACTACTCCCTCTCGAACCTGTGGCGCACAGCGGGCCAGTTCGACTCGTTGCGGCTGTTCAACAACTCTGAGGAGCACGACACGGCGCTGCAAGAGCCCCCCGAGCAGTGCGAGCCGAAGCGCGAAAGAGCCGTCTGGAAGGGCGACGAGCCAGCGGCATGGTGCTCTGCCTGGGTCAGCTCGCTGGAACAGAGCTGCAGGTCGCTTCGCGGGCAGCGGGTGAAGGTGGCCCGCGCGGCCGCTAGCCGCCAGCGCGAGCCGCGGGACAGCATCGGCGCATCGGCATTTCCAAGAGAGCGTTTGTTCACCCGCTGGCGATAGCCGGCTCCGACTGCGAGACCGGAGCCGACGCGGTAATTCAATAAGACGTGAAGCTCAGGGAACGCGTGAGGATTGGGGAGCGGACGAGAATCATCTCCAACGCCAAGATCAGCGCTGACGCTACCATCGACGCGGATCCTCTCATCGGGGAGTTCGCGAAGGTTCGCGACGCTGCGGAGATCGGGAACGACGCCCGCATCGTCCACCGCACCAAGGTCGGTTCGCGGGCCAAGATCGAGGAGTCGAGCAAGATTGCGGAGTTCGCGGGGGCCGCGGATAGGGCAACCATAGGCCAAGCTGCGCGCCTGGAGGAGGCGTTGTACGTCGACGCTGATGATGGCCCTTGCCTGACCCGGGGGTACGGGCAAGAAACGACCGTCCGAGTCTGGGAAGTGCAGGGCGTTGGGGGCTACCGCAGGAGTGCTTTGCACGGATGATGCCGACGACCGCCATGACCGCTTGGGCGGTGCCCAGCCCCGACCGCGGGGCGGGAATAGCATGGCGAGACAGCATCATGGTGCGCCGCCCGAGAGGCCGGTAGCACGCCTGCGAACCAGCGGCTGGGCAGCTTGGCCCGCTGTCGGCCGTTCACTCGCTGGGCGTTGCCAGAGAATGACGGGCTCTGGCTGACCTGTTTCCTAGGTCGGGACGATGGTGGAGCGATGACGAGCGCCGCTCGGGCAGATGGGCAGCGGGTCACGAAGCGGGCTGTACGTTGGCACCCACATGCGCGCGGCGTAAACCTCGCGCCCCAACGGGCCAAGATCGTCACCGACACGTAGTTGCCGAACGGAACCGCTTCACGCTTGCTTGAAGACAGCCGAACCCAGCGTGCCTAAACGGGCGGGGGCCAACCCATACGCGTAATTGTGTGGCGGAGTCCGAGGGAGCGATCTGATTCTGGCCACCGTCGGCCGCCGACGCTCGTACCTAGCAAACGTGGCATCCTCGGGCAACCGGGAGCCCCTTGCATAATGGGCGATCACGTAGGAGAGATGCCGGAAGCCCGTCTAGGCAAAGCTGGGCTGGTGTCGGATCCGAGGTAAGGGGACCACGGTCAATGCACGTCGGACGCCAGTCGCATCAACAGTTCAGTCTCAGTTCCGGGTTGTGGACCCGAGCCCTCATGGTCCTCCCAGCAGTGACGCTTCTGGCGCAGGAACCGGTTGGGAACCCCGAGCCGGGTTGGTCGACCGTGCTAGCGGTTGGCGAGCCCACTGCGCGCCACGAAGCGGCCATGGTGGCAGTTGGTGGCAAGGGGTATCTCATGGGCGGCCGTGGGATCAAGCCTGTGGAGGAGTTCAACCCTGCGACGAGCTCGTGGCGGCAGCTCGGCCCGACGCCCTTCGAGATGCACCATTTCCAGCCTGTGGAAATCGGGGGACTGGTCTACGTGGTGACCGCCATGACGGGGAAGTACCCGAAGGAAACGCCCCTAGACGCTTGGCACACTTACGATCCGGCTCAGGACCTCTGGAAAGAGGGCGGGCCCATCCCGGCAGCAAGGCGTAGGGGCGGCGCTGGCACAGTCGCCTATCGGGGCAAGATCTACGTAGCGGGTGGGATTGTGGATGGCCACACGAGCGGCACTGTGCCCTGGTTCGACGAGTTCGACCCGGAGACTGGCGAGTGGCAAACACTCCCGGATGCGCCCAGGCCCCGCGACCACTTCCCTGCGGTTGTGACCGAGGGGCTCGTTTATCTCATCGGGGGAAGGAACACCAGCTACCACGAGCCGGGCAACTTCACCGCATTCTTCGGCGCCGTCATACCCGAAGTGGACGTCTACGACTTCGCCACGGGCGAGTGGTCCACCCTGGCCGAGCCGCTGCAGGTCCCATCCGCCGCGGGTGGCCTAGCCGTGTTGAACGGATCGATCTACTACTTCGGGGGCGAATCGGACAGGAGGATTGCCCATTCCGAGACCCATCGTATTGACCCGATGACTGGAGCCGTAGACCTCGTGGCGCCGCTCCGCAGAGGGCGGCACGGGGGAGGAGCCGCAGTGCTGGACGGAATGATATTTGTCGCCGCTGGTAGCGGCGGTCGAGGGGGCGGGCCTGAACTCTCGTCCACGGAGGTCTTCGCACCTGAGCGGTGACGCCCACCGCACTTTTCCCAGCCACATGTGGAGGCCGCGTCCCGGCATTGGCGAGGACGCTCGCCGAAGCCGCTGGTCCCTCAGGATTCTGCGGGGTCGGCCCATTGAATCCAAGCGTCCTGACCAAGGGAGCCATTCGTGATCTCGCACGGAGTGTCCGCCCCGAGGCGGATGGAATCCATGCGCTACCATGAGGCACTGCGCGGCCGAATAGGTAGCTGCGTTTGCATGGCGGGTGCGCCTGCCACGACTGTTGAGACAAGAATGAAGACGCCTAAACCGGTAACTCGACGCACATTTCTTTCGCGGACAGCATCCACATCGCTCGGGTTCACGATCGTCCCAGCCTCTGTACTGGCCAGACCCGCCCCAAGCGATCGCCTGAACTTCGGGCATATCGGCCTCGGGGGCCGCGGGAGGCGCTTCCTGCGCCCTCTCGCACACGTGGACCAGAAGGTCGTCCCTTGGGAGAATCTCGGCGGTGCCGGCGACCGCTACATGCGCCCCGCCCTGTCCACTGCTTTGTGCGACGTGGATTCGAGCCGGCTAGATATGTCGGCGACGATGGTCGGCGGTAGGCCGCGCCTGTTCAAGGACTTCCGCAGACTCCTTGAACTCAAGGACTTGGACGCAGTGTTCATTGCGTCCCCGGACCACTGGCACGCCCTGATGACGATCATGGCCTGCCAAGCCGGCAAGGACGTCTACGTTGAGAAGCCGGCAGCGAAGACTGTCGAGGAGGGCCGGGCCATGGTCACTGCCGCCGAGCGGTATGGCCGGGTCGTGCAGGTAGGCTCGCAAGGGCGGTCTCAGGAATCGGCCTACTACGCCAAGAACTACATCAACAACGGGCAGCTCGGGACTGTCAGCGAGGTCAAGTGCTGGCACTACGAGAATCCGCGCGGGACTTGGACGCCGGACGAGGAGCCTCCGTCCGGGCTGGACTACGACGCCTGGATCGGGCCGGCGAGAACCGTGCCGTACAACAGGACACGGACGCATGGCAGCTTCCGGTGGATGCTCGACTTCGGTGGCGGGCAGATCCGTGACCGTGGTGCGCACGTGATGAGCGTGGCGCAGTGGATCATGAACGCGGATAACACAGGGCCAGTGAGCGTTGACGCTACGGGCGAGCCGCACCATGGTGGCATCTACGACACGCCAATGCTGATGAACGTCACGTACGAGTACAAGGACCCGGACTGGACGTTGATTTGGGCGCAGCCGGGGGAACCTTCCCAAGAGTTGGACGCCCGTTATGGCGCGGTCTACTGGGGCGACAAGGGCCATCTAACAGTCACTTACGGGGACCGCAACACGACGGATACCGAGCAGAAGGCCAAGGACTACGAAACGCCCCGCGGTGGCGTTGAGGTCTTCAAGAGTCCTGGCCACGGAGAGAACTTCGAAGACTGCATCCGAACACGGGAGAAGCCCATCATGGATATTGAGGCGGCCCATCGCGTGTCGATCTTGTGCATCTTGGGCAACATCTCGTTGCGGCTAGGCCGCAAGCTGGACTGGGATCCCGTGAATGAGCGCGTGCGGAACGACGAAGAAGCGAACCGCATGCTGAGCCGCCCTGGACGCGGTCCATGGCACCTGTAGGCCTGGTTGGCATCGGGCAGGCACCTGCTGGAAATGACGTGTTGAATCAGGAGATTGAAATGAGCAAGCCAATTAGCGAGTCGCCTAGGACTGGGCGAGTCTCGACCGGGAAGGTTATCGCAGCCACGCTTGCCGCCGCTCAGGCAACCCGCGCAGCGGAGGCCGAGGACGCCTTTTTGGCAAGGATCCAGAGCGACGACGAGGACGAAAACTACGCCGCTTGGTCGTCCGCAGGGAACGTGGATCCAAGTGTCATCCCCACCCTCGCGGGGCTGCTCGACTCAGAGAAGCTGAACGTGCGGAGGGCGGCGGACGAAGGCCTGAAGAACATCGTCCACTCGGTGGGCAAAGTGATCAACCCGGCGTCGCTTTCGGCCAACGCGGGGCGACCCGACGATCCGGGCCGCATGGATCCACGGCAAGCCGTAGTGGCGCAGTTGCACTCGGTGATCTCCGGCAAGGGAACGCAAAATGCCAAGGCCATCGCGATCCGGCACCTGTCATTGATCGGAACAACCGACGATGTCGGAAAGATCGCAGGGCTGCTGCGGGACAAGGCCCTCCAGGAGGAGGCTGCCTTCTGCCTTGAGCGTATCCCTGGCAAGGCCGCCGAAGAGGCCCTGCTAGCAGCGCTGCCGACGGTCGACGCTGCGTTCCAGCCGCGCATTCTGGCGGCGCTGGGGCATCGGAGGGCCGACGAGGCCGCCGGCGCTTGCATCGAGGCCATGCGCTCGGACGATGCGACGATCGCGATGGCCGGAATGAAGGCTTGGGCCCGGATCGGGATGTCTGGCGGACAGGATCCCGAATTCCCGGACAAGTCCTCCCTGAGCGAGTGGCAGGGCATCGAGTTCGACGACAGCATGCTGCGGTTCGCGGACGCGCAGCTTGAGAGAGGGAACGCTGCGAATGCGGAGGCCATCTACCTAGAGGCGTTGGACCGGGAAGAGGAGCACCTGCAGTGCGCCGCGATCATTGGGCTGGCACAGATAGGCACGGCGGCCGCCGCCGCCGCGATTTTTCCCAAGCTGTCAAGTGACGACAACACGGTCAGACTGACCGCGAAGCAGGCTTGGAGCAGACTAGCTGCATAGGTCGCTCGGTAGGCATCTGACTCGCATTGCCACCGAGGGAATCCCGTACCAGAGACTGTCCGCCCAGCGTGAAGGGGCGAACCAGTGGCTCATAGTTCCCCACAGTGGGCTGACTGAGCTATTCCGCCGACCGCGGCCAGTTCGCAGCCCTAGCTGATTCATCAGCGCGTGCTGTGTACCGAGTTGCTCTCGGCACCCCCTCCCGGTCGGCGGCAGCAAGCCGAACCTCTTCGGCTGCAGGGTCCGGACGCCTTGTGCGAGCCGGAGACCGCCTAGATCCGAGCCGAGCAGGTCTCGTACAGCCATGGGTTGCCACCATTTCCTGCAGCAGCCGCACTCCTTTAGGCCTGAAGTGCCGAGTGCAATGGTGCGCCGGGCTAGTCCAAGTCCCCGCCCGTGGGTCGATTGCGGCGTCCGGGGCTGCAAGCGCTGCTATCCTTCGCATTCGTGCGCCCGCGGCCCTGGCGAGGCAGAGCTTCGACCGGCGTGCATAGACCATGGAAACAGACCTAAACAACCCTCACGACCTCGTATTTCGCGCGACGCTGTCCGACGTGCGTCGTGCCCAAGCCGTGCTGCAGGCCCACTTGGAACCGTGGCTGGCGGCGCTGGTGGCCGACGAGCCCCCAGTTCCGCTCGACGGCAGCTTCGTCGACGAGGACCTGCGCGGCAGCCAGAGCGACAAGCTCTTCCAAGTGACCCTTAAGGGAGGCGAGCCGGGCTTCGTGCATGTGCTGCTGGAACACAAGTCGTCGTCGGACCCGGGCACGGCACTGCAAGTCCTCAAGTACAAGGTGCGCATCTGGGAGGCCTACGCCCAGGGCAGCCGGAATAAGCTTCGGGCGCTGCCCACAATCATTCCGCTCGTGTTCTATCACGGCAGCAAGCCCTGGACGGCGCCGGGCTCGATCGCGGACATGCTGGCGACCGAGGACGAGCGGCTGCGCGCCCTAGAGCCTTCGTTCGGGTACTTCCTGCGGGATCTGGGGCACATTCCGATCAAGAGGCTGGCGGCGGATCCGGCCGCGCGGGCGGGACTGGTAGCGCTGCGCTATTCGCACAAGGGAGGCGAGGCGGAGAAGATGCGGGTGCTGCCGCAGGTGCTGGCAGCGCTGCCGGACGGATCGGAATTCGAGAGGCAGGTGCTGTTGTATGTTATGGGCGTATGGGAAGTTCAGCCGCCAATGCTGGAGTTGGCGGCCGAGCAGGCCAAGCCGGGGAGGGGTGAGACGGTGGTTGGACAGGTCGTGCAGGAACTCATCGAAGAGGGCAAGGCTCAGGGCTTGGCTCAGGGCTTGGCTCAGGGCTTGGCAGGCACATTGTCGGAGCTTCTGGAGCATCGCTTCGGTCGGCTCCCAAGTTCGATTCGTCTGCGGATAGCAGCGGCCGGACCAGCTGAGCTGAATGATTGGTTCACGACTGCGCTGGGCGCAAGGTCCTTAGCCGAGGTGTTTCCGGACCTCGACCTGGAATGATCTGCAGCTCCGGCCGGCTGAAGGACTTGGGGACCCTCGTCTTGGGCCGCCGAGTGTTGTTTGCCCGGGCCAGCAGGCCCTGACGAGTCCACAGTGCCGATGCACTGTCGCATGGCGGTCGGACGCGGCGTCATGTGAGACCCGGGCGTACTCGCAGGAAAGCGGGCACTGAGCAGCCTTGGGCGCTGCCCGCGAAGTCCACCGCGCCGTACCAGTCAATCCCTACCGCTCCGTTCCAGCCGATTCATGGCTGCGCGAAACGGCCTTGCAGCCGTCGGCTTGCCGTTTCGAGGCGAGTCCCCAGTTCGCGGTACCGGAGCAGATAGTCCTCTCGACAACCCTTGGCTGACCGACGCCCCACAGCGGCGTTCCACGGACGAATGTAAGGTCGGGGCTGGCTTGAAACACAATCGGGCGATTCAGGGGCCTCGGAACACAATAACCCCACCCAGCCGTCCGCACTGGACGGCGGCGCTCCGCCCAGTCTGTTGCGAGCACCGCTCGAGGCACGGGTTCCGGCCCGGGGTGGCACCGGGTGTGAATGCTGGCTTGGAGGAGAGCTTCCGAAGAAACCTCGCTAGTGATTGGTCGCCTGCGCGGACCCAGACTGACGTTGGGGCATGGAGAGCACCAATGACAAATGGGGCGTGACTGCCGGAACCGCGCTTGTGCACCGGCTTAGCCGACGCGGTGTTTCAAATTGAATGGTCCGGGCCGTGCCCGGGGGCCCCACTGATGTGGGACACCAAAGGGGGCGCCCGCCCGCTCGCGCCGCAGCCGCTGTTCAGCAGGCGTGGACTCGCGGATGCCATTGCGTGCTGGTCCGCTGGGCTCTCCCCAAGCCCCTCCTAGAGGTGGTTTCGGCGTCCGCGCCGGCAGGCGCTGCGGTCCTTCGCGTTCGCGCCAGGACTGGGACCAGCGTGCAGAGACCATGGAGATCGAACTCGACAACCCTAACGACCTCGGCTTCCGCGCGACGCTGTCCGAGGTGCATCGCACCCCAACCGTGCTGCAAGCTCATCGGAACTGTAGGTGGCGCTGTTGGTGGACGACAACCTTCGCAGAAGCCAGAGAGACAAGCTCTTCCAAGTGACTCTTAAGGGAGGCGAGCCGGGCTTCGTGCATGTGCTTCTGGAGCACAAGTCGTCGTCGGACCCGGGCACGGCACTGCAAGTACTCAAGTACAAGGTGCGCATCTGGGAGGCCTACGCTCACGGCAGCCGGCATAAGCTGCGGGCGCTGCCCACAATCATTCCGTTAGTGTTCCGTCACGGCAGCAAGCCCTGGACGGCGCCGGGCTCGATCGCGGATATGCTGGCGACCGAGGACGAGCGGCTGCGTGCCCTAGAGCCTTCGTTCGGGTACTTCCTGCGGGATCTGGGGCACATTCCGATCCAGCGGCTGGCGGCGGATCCAGCCGCGCGGGCGGGACTGGTAGCGCCGCGCTATTCGCACAAGGGAGGCGAGGCGGAGGAGATGCGGGTGCTGCCGCACGTGCTGGCAGCGCCGCCGGACGGATCGGAATTCGAGAGACAGGTGCTGTTGTATGTTATGGGCGTATGGGAAGTTCAGCCGCCAATGCTGGAGTTGGCGGCCGAGCAGGCCAAGCCAGGGAGGGGTGAGACGGTGGTTGGACAGGTCGTGCAGGATCTCATCCAAGAGGGCAAGGCTCAGGGCTTGGCAGGCACATTGTCGGAGCTTCTGGAGCATCACTTCGGTCGGCTGCCGCGTCTGGTTCGCAGACGAATCGCGGTAGCCGCACAGCCTGAGCTAAGTGCTTGGTTCACGGCTGCGCTGGGCGCTAGGTCCCTCGCCGAGGTGTTTCCGGACCTCGACCTGGAATGAGCTACAGGTCAGACCGGCTGAAAGCTGTGCGGACCCTCGTCTTGGGCCGTTGAGTGTGTTGTCTCACTAGGCGCAGACGAGTCCATAGTGCCGATGTGCTGGCTCATGGCGGCCAATCGCGGCTTCAGTTGGAGCCCGGGCGTACTCGGGGAGACGCAGGGCGCTGAGCAGCTTGGGATCCTGCCCGCGCAAGTCCTCCCGCCGTGGCAGCCAGCAAACCTGCTCTCATCCAGCAGCCCCATGGCAGAGCCGTACGGCTTCGCGACCTCCTCCATCAGCCCCATGGCAGAGCCGTACGGCTTCGCGACCTCCTCCATCAGCCTGCCACCTAGCACGAATCGTGTTCTTGGCGCTTCGAGCCAAACGAAGAACAGTTCTCCGGCACGGATCTGATTGTCGCTGAATACTCCGTCCCGAAAGCTCACTTCCAGGACCATACACGTCGCTCAAAGACCGATTGACCTGCGTCGCTCATCGCGGAAGAAACGCCGATATCCAACGGGAATCGGACCTCGCTTGGAATTCAGATTGCCATTGGCATCCCAACCGAGCGAGTGTATGGAAACGGAGCCGTTGTCACGTTCGAAGTATAGGATAGAGACGTCTCTCGGTTTCAGCTTGGTCGTCCCGTCGCGGACATCCATGCGTACGCGGTCGATTAAGTGATCGCTGTGGGTCTCGACGATGAGCTGCCGTCGTGGGGACGCGACGTCACATAACAAGGAGCCAAGCGCAGCTTGAGTACTTGGGTGGAGATGGACTTCGGGCTGTTGAAGCAGGAACATCCGTGGTCCATTTGGACGTAGAAGCTCGGATACGAGCGGAAGTACTTGGCTCACTCCGGAGCCGACATAGATGATGTTGCGGCGGGGCCCCTTGGGTGGTGTTCCAAGTTTCCTTACCTGAATTTGGAACGGTCCTCCCTTCTTCCCGTCCAGTACCCTTATAGTGATCTCGTCATACAGACCGGCAGCCTGTCCAAACCCTTCGATCTTTTCCTTTAGGACGTGCCATGTACTAGATTCCTTTAGTGCGACGTTCGCGAGAAACATCGGAATGTTCTCACCCTCCGAGTCAATTTCCGCATGGGCGGGATCGTATGTTCTTCTGGGCTGAGACCTCATCG
This sequence comes from Bryobacterales bacterium, assembly GCA_965203925.1. Classification (GTDB taxonomy): domain Bacteria; phylum Acidobacteriota; class Terriglobia; order Bryobacterales; family UBA6623; genus VXMF01. The sequence continues at coordinate 3,624,324 of OZ241924.1, read as the reverse complement.
GTGCATAAGCGAAGAGTGAACCGACGCGCGCTAGCCTAGGTGTGAGTAAGCGCGAGAGCTCATCCAAGTCCTCACTAGTAGGCCAGTGTGCAGTCCCGTCAACGCACTCGATTCGTTTCCGATCCATCCTAGCGACGGTCTTGAACGTATGGAGCAGATGATTGAGCGAAATTAGATCACGTTGCGAGCTGTCCCACTTGGTAGACAAGCCAAAGCGATCAGCAGTTCCGAGTTGATCCGAAGTAAGGATCCAACTACCGCTCGAAGTTGCGACTGCTAGGGAGAGAAAGTCCTGTTCGGAGATCCGGCACTCGACCGATGCGTTATCGGCCTCGATACGACGGATGTGGGGGACGACACCCGAGTTGCCTCGCCGAAACTTGAACTCAAAGTGGGATCGCATGTGTTTGGACCCGCCGTCCATAGCAGAGCGACAGGGTGTCAATCTGATCGAGAATCCAGCTTCGAAAGAATGGGATGTCCCACCCCGTCCACTGTGGTCTTGGGCGATCTCATCAAAGGTACCAAGATCATAATCGGGAGCGTTGATATCCGGAATTCGTTCCCGAAATGCGATGTCCCAAAGTAACCTGACAAGCGCCAGAAAGGATGTCTTCCCAGTGCTATTCGCCCCGACCAGCAAGGTCAGCGGGGCGAGTCGAGCGGTCTGCCTCGAATGGAAGCAACGGAAATCGGCGACGGTGACTTGGTCCATAGTGCAATGCTCCTTCGGGAAGTTGCGTGGACCTGAACGGTGTGACACGACCACCTGCGGGAGAGGGAATCGCAACTAGGGAAGCGTAAGCCAGAACGCAGCCCCGGCTTAACCGCCTAGCCTACCCTAGCGGGCTGGGTCGGGACGGCAGTGCATGATGACGTCAACATGCCGTGCCGAGTTCGGATGGAGACGGTTATCAGGCTGAAGGCGGCTGCGGAACTTCTACCTGCTTGAGCAGTACCTGCGGCCTCGTAATCGGAACAGTTCCGATTGCAGATGTTCCCTGCCTGTGCTGTCAAGCGAGTCCCGGACTTGCCTGACGACCATCTGACCGATTGCCTAGCCGCTTAGGACACCGACGCAGCGGCCGCCTACTGGGCCACCCGACTCAACTCGCCGTGACACTACTTAGGGACTTTCGTCGAATAGCCCGGTGCGGTCCCCTGAAAGAACACAACCGACCTCCCGCATTGCGGAAGGTCGGTCGCCGGTCTCGTTGGTTGCGGGGGAGGGATTTGAACCCTCGACCTTTGGGTTATGAGCCCAACGAGCTACCTGACTGCTCCACCCCGCTCCCTTAGTATAGCAGGCCCGGAGACCTGCCTCAAAGCGATTCTTAGCGGTCAACCAACACTGAACAGCGACACGGGTGCTCGTGTAGGACTGCGGTAGTGTGCGACGACCTCAGCACGCTGAAGCGGTTGGCCGTTCCAGAGCGACAGTTGAGCCGGAAGGCCGGGCCCCACCCTCCCGCCTCCGCCACCGCCAGTGCAACCGTTCGAGAGAGCTGTGGAGATTAGGGTGGTGGTCTTAGTTCAACCTCGACGGCTTGGCTAGGTAGAGCCGATCCCAGCTGAGTCGTGCCGAGTGTGGTCAAGGCGTTTGCTGGTCGCGTTGGCCGAAACCTGACCAAGTTGGCGGCTGCCTGCTGGAGCCGGCGTGGTCCTCCGCAGGAGTCGGGCGTTCCGATTCGGGCCTCGCGGATCGCAGTTTGCGGGCTCTCGCTGCGCTGCCCGCAACAAGCGTAAGTTCCCGCTCCACGCGCAGCCATTTGCCGACCGTGCAGGTGCGCATAGCCGTCCCACTCCGCAGCGCTGAGGTCCTTGACGCTGTAGCGGCGCCGCTCGATGCGCCCGTGGCTTTTCTCGAGGGTCTCGACGTGCGGGCCGGCCGAGAAGTCCCGGTCCTTGAGTTCTTCCAGGACCGTCGGCTCACAGTTCCGGTCATGGAGGGATTCTGGGGCGACGCGAGCCGGCGGCCCACTGTTGAGCAGATAGCAAGGTTCACTCATGAGGTGCAAGCTCAAGTGCGTGAAACAGCTGACTGCAACCGGATCGTACGCGTAGCATAGCGATTCCGAGCCATTGACAGTGGATTGGGGGCGTGGCCTCGGCTAGGCCGGCAGGCTGTCGGCCCGCCGCTGCTGACTGACTGGGCGTGTCGCAGGCGCATGCCTGCCAGCGGTCATTCCAAGGCTTGGCGGCAGGGGACCCGCGCCGCAACCTTCTTCCCGGCCGGCGCGCCCAAGGGCCGTGCGCTGGTGCTGAAGGACCGGCAGGTCCTCAAGGGTCTGGCCGCCAGCCTGCTGCGCACAGCGCGGGGCCCGTCTCGCCGTCCGAGCCGGCGCGCCACTGCTGCGGTGGGAAACAGAGGACGGAATCTGGTCGCTCCTGCCGCTGAGTCCCGCCGCCATCAAGACTGGCCTGGTCTTGAGGTCCCTTGACCAGTGATGTCGGCCTGAGCTTGCCGGGTGTCGCGATGCCGCGGCCCTTGGGATGGGCGACTCCCGCAACTGCCGTTGTATTCTGTCTGGGTGATGGCGTCCGGAGCGACACAATACCCGGAAGTGGCCGCGCCGGTGGCCGGAGCGCTGGCAAGCGAGCCCGACGCGGTCGAGTACCCGGAAAGGCAGTGGATCGCGCAGAGCGTCTGGCACGGTGTCGCTGTCAGGCTGGCCACAACGGCGTTGGAGCACCACTTCAGGGGCCGCGACGACGTGCTCGTGGCCATGGAGTTGGCGGTGTACTACAGGCGCGGCGACAGGCACACATGGCTGCAGCCGGACGTGCAGGTGGTGTTCGGCGTGGGGCGTGGTGGGAACCGCAGCACGTTCAAGGTTTGGGAGGAAGGCAAGGCACCGGACTTTGTGCTGGAGGTGGCGTCGCCGTCGACGGCGGACAACGACGCGCGGGACAAGGCGCGGAAGTACGCCGGGCTGGGTGTCAGGGAATACTGGCGGCTCGACCCGGAAGGGACAATCATGGGGGTGCCGTTGGAGGGCTACCGTGCCAGGAGGGGCCGCTTCAAAGGGGTGGAGTCGATCCAAGGCGCGGGCGGAGTCGGGTACCTGCGGAGCGGGGTGCTGGGATTGGACCTGCGCACTCAGAGGCGGAACGGGGCGATGGTGCTGGTGATCCGCGACCCGCTGACGGGCGAAGAGTTCGACGGTGCGCTGGAGGAGTCCGAGCGTCAGCGGAGGCTTGCGGAAGAGCAGCTGACTGCCGCAAGGGACGAAGCGAGGGAGCAGCTGACCGTCGCACGGGACGAAACGAGGGCCGCAGAGAATCGGGCGAGCGCAGCGGAGGAGCAGCTGACTGCCGCACGGGACGAAGCGAGGGCCGCAGAGAATCGGGCGAGCGCAGCGGAGGAGCAGCTGACCGTCGCAAAGGACGAAGCGAGCGCAGCGAGGGAGACAATCCGGTCATTGGAGGAGCAACTCCGAGACCGTTCCGGCCAAACCCGTCCGATGGGGCGAGGTTCCTAGAGTTGAGCCCCTTATTCCCATTATTCCCAGAGAAGTCCTTGAATGACAGTAGCGAGCGAAGTTCAGCATCCGGACCCGTTACTGCTCACGCCTCCGGCTTCCCATCCTGACCGGACAACCATCGGGGCCTTGCTGCAAGGTCGGGGCGTCCTGCACGAGCGGTCGGAGGCTCCGTAGCCGCCCTGACCTCGGGGATAGCCTCTCTCCTGCGCGAACGTCATCCCGAATCGGCCCAAAGCCGTCAGCTCATCGCAGCCAACGCGTACCGCTGGGATGCTTGGGCAGCTAGCTTGAGCGCAAGAACCGGTGCTAGCGAGGGGCGCGCAGGTGGAACTGCCTCTGCCTCGCTGTCGAGCGGATTGCGAGAGACCTGCGATGGAATGCGGAGGGCCGCACCAGTCCCTTGGTCTCGTCGCCACCAAGACTGGCCTGACTGACGGCCGAAACTGCGACATCGATTGTTAGCCCATGTCAGGAACTGTGAACTCGTGTTCGGCTGCGGAACGTGCAGCCGCAACGATGCGGACATTCGAACCTGTCGGCGCTCTCGTCCACAGAGCTCCCACGAGAGAGCAGGCGCTACGCTGCATCTCGAGACGCAGCCACTCGACGGTGCGGCGATTCAGTAGGCGGAGACTGACACGCTCTAGTGCACTTCTACGCGATCACGCCTGTGTGCGTTAATTGTGATTGAGTGAGCTCCGAACACATCCCCGCGCCGGGATCGGGTGCCTACCCATCCAACGCTTTCCCAAGATCCCTTCGGATGAAGTCCCGCACAGTGGATCGCCGAGACCTGCTTAAGACGGGCGGGATTGCGGGCGCATCCGCATTCCTGAATCGTTGCGGTATCGGCACTGCGCCGCCCAGACCGAACGTGGTCGTCGTCGTGACCGACGACCAGACGGCGGAGCAGATGAGCTGCGCCGGCCACAGTCTGCTCCGGACACCCAGCATCGACCGCCTTGCTGGCGAGGGTGTCCGCTTCTCGAACGCCTTCTGCACAAACTCGCTGTGCGCTCCCGGCCGGGCGGCTGTTCTCACCGGCACGTACTCCCACGTCAACGGGATTCTTGGTAATCCGGGGGGCTCCGGATCGGTCGAGCGCATCGATCCCGCCGTCCCGACATTCCCCCAGCTGCTGCAGGAGAACGGCTACAGGACCGGGCTCTTCGGGAAGTGGCACTTGCGGGACGAGCCCAAGGGTTTTGACGAATGGAAGATCCTGCCGGGCCAAGGGGTCTACTTCGACCCCGACTTCATCGTCGGTGGCGAGCGGCTCCGCTACCAAGGCTACGCAACTGACATCACGACCGACATGGCGCTGGACTTCTTGGCGCGGGCCGGCCGCGGACCCTTCTGCCTGCTGTACCACCAGAAGGCACCGCATCGCCCCTTCACGCCGGCACCGCGGCACGCACAGCTTTACGACACGATCGAGTGGCCCTTCCCCGCGACCTACAACGATGACTACTCTTCGCGTGACGTTGCCCGCCGAGCGTCAGGGCTTTTCAAAGTTCTTCCGGAGGGGCGGTAGGGCCGGGTTTGGGAAGACGGGACTGGACAAGCGGGCCTCAGTTGTGCTACCACGGGCTTGGTGGAGCGAAACACGATCCCACTGCGCGAAGTGCAGGTGCGCACCGTGCGGCCCGACGAGGAGCTGCGCTTTGACACTTTGATGCGCGAGCACCATTACCTCGGGTTCCGCAAGTATTGCGGTCACCGTCTGCGCCAGGTGGCCGTGCATGGCGAGCGCTGGCTGGCGCTGCTCGGCTGGCATGCCGCTGCGCTGCACTGTGCCGCGCGCGACCGCTGGATCGGCTGGACCAGCCTCCAGCGGCGCCAGCGCCTGTTCTTGGTCTGCAACCAGTCGCGCTTCCTGATCCTGCCCGAGGCCAGCGGCATTGCGTGCCTGGCCTCGCGCGTGCTCGGACGCAGTGTGCGCCACTTGCGGCACGAGTGGCCGCGCCAGCACGGACATCCTTTGCTGCTGGCAGAAACATTTGTGGACCCAAGTCGCTTCGCAGGCACTTGTTACCGCGCCGCGAATTGGATCCAGGTCGGCTCCACACGCGGATTCGGGCGCACCCGCGGGGCCGCCATCGGCTACGTGGAGCACCACCTTCCCAAGCGCGTGTTTGTCTACCCCTTGCACAAAGGCGCCCGCCGGCAGCTGGCTGGCGAACAAGCCAACCCCGACTGGAGGCCCTTCCGGCAACGCATCATGCTGACACCATCGCAGTGGAGCTCGCTGCGCGAGTTCCTCTCCCAAGTCACGGATCCCCGCAGCCCGCAAGGCCTGCGCTACCCGATGCCGGTGGCGCTGACGCTGTTGATCGCGGCACGTCTGGCAGGCGCCAAGACGTTGACCGAGCTGTGCGACTTCGGGCGCGCGCTGGACCAGGATGTGCTGGCGCGCATCGGTTCCCGGCTGCGACCGCAGAGCGGGCGCTACGAGGCCCCCGGCATCAGCAGCTGGCACTACATCCTCAAGCGCATCGACGAGGAGGAAGTCGAGCGGCTGCTGGCGGCTTGGTCAGCCCGCAACCTGCCCAGCCGCGAGCGGGAGACCGGGCCTGACGAGCAGCCGCAGGCCGGCTTGGGCATCGCGCTGGATGGCAAGACGATGCGCGGTTCCTACGACCGCGACCTGGACCAGGACGGCAAGCTGCGCAACGAGCGGGCCCAGCAGCAGGTCTCGGCGGTGGACATAGGCAGCCGCATGGTGGTCGGCCAGCGCGGTTTCACGGGCAAGAAGGAGGATGCGGAGGGCCTGGCGCTGCGCGAGCTGATCGACACCCTGAACCTCAAGGGAGCCTGCTACGTGGCGGACGCACTGCACACGAACCGGGAGACCGCCCAGCACATCATCAGCCAGGGCTGCCACTACCTGCTGACCGTGAAAGGCAACCAGCCAAAACTGCACGAGCAACTGGCGGAGTACTTCAGCGGGATGGGACCCGATGTGGTCGATTGGGACTCGGGCCACGGACGCATTGAGTGTCGTCAGATCGTGCGCTCGGGCGATATCGGGCGCTGCCCGCAGTGGCTGGATTTCCCCGGGGCGCGCTTCGTGGCGAAGGTGACGCGCGATGCGAAGTACAAGAAGACAGGCGAGAAGCGCAAGACGGAGATCGTCTATCTGGTCACGAGCCTGCCGCCGGAGCAGGCCAGCAGCGAGCGGCTTCTGGAGCTCAACCGCGGTTACTGGGGCGCAGTGGAGAATGGCGTGCATCGCGTGCGCGACGGCGCACTGCGGGAAGATGCCTCGCGGCTGCGCAAGGGTGCGCTGCCGCGGGTGATGGCGGCCTTCGCGAATCTCGCGCTCTCGATCCTGCGCAAGTTGGGGGTCGAGAACATCCAGCGCCGCATGAATCAGTTCCGCCTTACACCGAACAGCGTGTTCGCATGCTTGGGAGCTTGTCCCGGCTGAAGCGCTGAAGCCACGAAACGCGCTCGAGCGCAGCGTCACGAAAGGCCGTCTGGGCGGTTCCCAGGCAGAACTGTTGCCCGCTGGGCCCAGAGTGAGGGCACAAACCCTGCCAAGAGGTCCACGAGACCCCCCAGAGACCTCGCAGAGGCCCCAACCGGCCCTGTGCAGTGATCAACCAGAAGCAGTCCGGTCAACTCGAGGCCCCTTCAGACACCCGGTCCAAGCTCCGCTGGACGAACATTGAATTTGCCTGCGCCGAGCGTTGGACATGCGCTTCGAGATCAGCCTCAAACCGGACTACCACGGGCAAATCCCGGATGGTCTCGAACCGGACGCGGAGCGAGACTGGATCTTTCAGCGCTTTGTCAAGGATCACCACCGGGCTGTCGTGGGGGTCGACGAGGGACTGGGCCGGATCCTCGACTTCCTAGACAACTCTGGCCTTGCCGAGGACACGGTTGTGGTCTACACGAGCGACAACGGCTTCTATCTCGGCGAGCATGGATGGTACGACAAGCGCTTCATGTACGAGCCGTCTTTGCGTATTCCGCTGCTGATGCGCTATCCCCGGATCGAAACGGCCGGGCTAGTCGAGGAGCGAATGGTGATCCACGAAGACATCGCGCCGACAATCCTCGACCTCTGCAGTGTTCCAATTCCTGCAGTCATGCAAGGCCGGAGCCTCCGGCCCATTCTGGCCGGGAATCCGAGTCGGGCTTGGCGGGAGGCCATGCTGTACAGCTACTACGAGGATTCGTGGGCCAGGAGCGGCCCCAACTACGTGCCTCGCCCGGGGAATTACGGTACGCCGCACCGCATCACGCCGCACAGAGGGATCCGCACCGAACGCTACAAGCTCATCGAGTACTACCGCGAGGGGGAATATTGGGAGCTGTTCGACTTGGAGGAAGACCCGAACGAATTGAGGAATCTCTATCGGGAACCAGGACACGGAGACCTGATCTCGGAACTGACGGCCCGCCTTCGCTCGCTACAGCGCAGCCTCGGCGAGAGCGGCTAGGCAAGTGCGAGCCAGCGAGTGCGGACTCCGCCTAGACTTGCCATGTAGTCATACCAAGTGCTGAACGACGGGAGCAATCTGGTGAATGTGGTGAGTGATGCGATCGCAGTCCCAAGTCCAGCGTACCCTCGGTAGACCGGAAACCACGCCAAGATCACGGTACTCCTAGGGCGGGAACGCCTCAGCTACGCTGACTTCGGACGCCGGGTCTGCAATGCGTTCACCTGCTGGGATCGGCTGGTGCGCCCACAACTGTCGGGCTGCCGGAACTTCCAATGCGCAATTGAGAAGCGTTGTTGCTCCATCGTGCTCCTGACCACGGGAGCGAGCGTCCCGCGTGCCAGCAGGCCCAGTGTCCTGGTCAAGCACGTGCGCCCGGCCAAGACATCTCAGCCAAGTGCGCGGCCTGTTCGTCTTGGTGATCGGCACACGTCGGCAGAGGCAGCTCTGGACCACGGTGATCGCCAACAAATACCACTGTGGAATGACCACCTTCGCGGGGGCCCAAATGCGCTATCTGGTGGACGCCGGGCACGGCTGACTGGCGGCAATAACCTTCTCGGTTGCCGCCCTGCGGCTGGCGGCACGACAAGAGTGGATCGAGCGACTGTAGCAATCGGCAGTGGCGGGTGCATCTGAACAAGCTGGTGCGCCTGAGCCGATCCCTGATCGGCGGCGGCGCCAGTATGGCCAGCCAAGTGCTGGGACGCGTACTGCGACCATTGCCTGGGGATTTCCGCCAGCGCTACGTGCCCAGCCCGTAGCCGGTTGAGAACGACTCGACGTGTGCCAGCATGAGGCCAGCCGGGCGGCGGCAGATTTCGTGCACTTGGGACACTTCGCGGGCCGCAGGCACGATCCGGCACTGGTGAATGAGATCATCTGAGACGGCCACATCGGGCTCACGCTCGCGACCATGCTACATGGTGCGAGCCAGGCAGCAAGCCGCTCAAGCCGCCGGGAAGCTGTCAAGTGTCCAGACCCATGTTCACAGTCCGGTCATGGACTAGCTGGCTCTGTCCGGATTCCTGGACCGTGGGCCGCAGCCTACGGGGCACGAGAGGCAAGGGTCGGCAAGCGAGCGCGCCAACGTATGGACTAACCCCAGCCGATCATCATGGTGGCGCGGATTCGATGTCGCTGGATCGGGAAATTGCGGCTCGGAGGCATGCGCTCGCGACACGTCTGATTGGTCGGGGGCGGCTGGTCGAGACCTAGCCCGCAGGCTGTCGATCCAGCCGAGGACATTACGTGAGGCGCTCTCAATGACACTGATGTCGTTACGTAGCGCGTGCTATCCGGTCCCGATTGGCCGCTTCGCGCATTTGCGCGTGTCCCTCATGAGTGAACTCCGCCATCCAGCGAACAATGGTGCAGCCGCGATCCGCCGTCGTCGATTCCATCCATGACCGGAACTGCGAGGCTCGCGGGCCCGCGGCGGGCAGTGTCGTTCCTGCGACCTGAAGTGCGCGCACGACGGATCCAGTTTGTGGCCCGACATGTGGCACGGTAGAGCCTAGAGGATTCCCGGAGTGTCCCTCTGCCGGCAGCGGTGGGCCCCGGTGCGGACCGAGCCGAATCTCTACGCGTGCCAGTGCCCGGCTCCGCCCCGTTGGCGGCGGACGACTTTGGTAGGCGAATGACCACTCGCGCCTAAGAATCTCGCTCGGGCAATCGGGCCGGACCCGTGAGGCGCTGCAGTCGCTCCTCCATTGCCCGCATTCTCTCCTCAGCGCTTCTCGCCCGATCCTCTGCGGCGCTGGCGCGTTGTTCGGCTTCCTCTCGCGCAGCGCTCGCGCGCTCCTCGGCGATCCGGCGTTGCCGTTCGGCTTCCTCCCGGGCAGCGCTGGCGCGCTGTTCGGCGATCCGGCGCCGCCTCTCAGATTCCTCCAACGAGCCGTTGAACTCTTCACCCGTCCGCTGGTCTGCGAACACCACTACCGTCGCCCCGTCGTGCCGCTGGGTGCGGAGATCCAGCCCCAACACCCGGCTCCGAAGAAGTCCGCCCCTTCCCGCTCGTTCGACTCGCTCCAACGGGGCATACCTCCCTCCAGTGACCGCGTAGCCTTCCAACTCGGTCCCCATCAGCGACCCTTCCGGGTCCAGCCGCCAGTATTCGCGCACTCCGAGCCTGGCGTACTCTCTCGCCTTGTGCCTAGCGTCGTTCTCCGCCGTCGACGGGGACGCCACTTCCAGCACAAAGTCCGGCGCCTTGCCCTCCTGCCAAATCCTGAATGAGCTGCGGTTCCCGCCGCGCCTCACGCCGAACACCACTTGGACGTCTGGCTGCAGCCATCTCGTCTCATCGCCGCGCTCGTAGTACACCGCCAGTTCCATCGCAACGAGCACGTCCTCGCGATCTCGGAAGTGGTTGCGCAACGCGGTCGTGGCCAGCCTGACGGCGTCTCCGTGCCAGACGCTCTGCGCGACCCAATGCCTTTCCGGGTACTCGACTTCGTCGTGTTCCCGCGACGCCCCCTCGGCCGGTGGGGCCACTGCGGTGGGTGCCGTCCTTGTGGTGGTCGCGACCGACATCTCAGATCCCAATTCGTGAGAGCGCCCCTTCTTCCCGATCATACGACCGCTGGAAGAGCAGCGCGGGCAGCCCGGCGAATGGGCGACGCCATCGCAACTCCCCGTAACGCTCGTCCAAGCCAACAGGATTCCACAGGGGGTACCCGGACTTGCTCAATCGGCAATCTCGAAGCGAGAAAACGAGACGGATCGCGTGCGTACGCTCATTCTCCCCACTTGATTCTGACTGTAGCTGTGGGATCATCTTCGTCGTCTGTTGGGACGGACTCCGTGAACAGCGCCGAGGCGCTCGGCAGAGGCCAGGCCGTCCAGCGCACAGTGGGCGATCGCGAGGTAGCGGGCGGGGCTGCGGCGATCTATCGGCGCCACTTGTACGCAGCCCTAGCCGCGTCGGCCGGCGACCGACTGCGACGCGTCCAGTTAGGCAGCAGTGGGGGGCCGAGACCCTGCCGACAAACTGTCGACCTAGCCGAGGCTATGCCCTCAGTCCCGTGTTGATGGCTCGGAATCTCTATGCTGCACGCACGATCCGGGCACAGCCGCACAGTTCCGGTCATGGAGGGATTCTGGGGCGACGCGAGCCGGCGGCCCACTGTTCAGCAGGTAGCAAGGTTCACTCATGAGGTGCAAGCTCATGTGCGTGAAATAGCTGACTGCAACCGGATCGTACGCGTAGCATAGAGATTCCGAGCCATTGACAGTGGATTGGGGGCGTGGCCTCGGCTAGCCCGGCAGGATGCCGCGGCCCTTGGGATGGGCGACTCCCGCAACTGCCGTTGTATTCTGTCTGGGTGATGGCGTCGGGAGCGACACAATACCCGGAAGTGGCCGCGCCGGTGGCCGGAGCGCTGGCAAGCGAGCCCGACGCGGTCGAGTACCCGGAAAGGCAGTGGATCGCGCAGAGCGTCTGGCACGGTGTCGCTGTCAGGCTGGCCGCAACGGCGTTGGAGCACCACTTCAGGGGCCGCGACGACGTGCTCGTGGCCATGGAGTTGGCGGTGTACTACAGGCGCGGCGACAGGCACACCTGGCTGCAGCCGGACGTGCAGGTGGTGTTCGGCGTGGGGCGTGGGGGGAACCGCAGCACGTTCAAGGTTTGGGAGGAAGGCAAGGCACCGGACTTTGTGCTGGAGGTGGCGTCGCCGTCGACGGCGGACAACGACGCGCGGGACAAGGCGCGAAAGTACGCCGGGCTGGGTGTCAGGGAATACTGGCGGCTCGACCCGGAAGGGACAATCATGGGGGTGCCGTTGGAGGGCTACCGTGCCAGGAGGGGCCGCTTCAAAGGGGTGGAGTCGATCCAAGGCGCGGGCGGAGTCGGGCACCTGCGGAGCGGGGTGCTGGGATTGGACCTGCGCACTCAGAGGCGGAACGGGGCGATGGTGCTGGTGATCCGCGACCCGCTGACGGGCGAAGAGTTCGACGGTGCGCTGGAGGAGTCCGAGCGTCAGCGGAGGCTTGCGGAAGAGCAGCTGACTGCCGCGAGGGACGAAGCGAGCGCAGCGAGGGAGCAGCTGACCGTCGCGAGGGACGAAGCGAGGGCAGCAGAGAATCGGGCGAGCGCAGCGGAGGATCAGCTGACTGCCGCGAGGGACGAAGCGAGGGCCGCAGAGAATCGGGCGAGCGCAGCGGAGGAGCAGCTGACCGTCGCAAAGGACGAAGCGAGCGCAGCGAGGGAGACAATCCGGTCATTGGAGGAGCAACTCCGAGACCGTTCCGGCCAAACCCGTCCGATGGGGCGAGGTTCCTAGAGTTGAGCCCCTTATTCCCATTATTCCCAGAGAAGTCCTTGAATGACAGTAGCGAGCGAAGTTCAGCATCCGGACCCGTTACTGCTCACGCCTCCGGCTTCCCATCCTGACCGGACAACCATCGGGGCCTTGCTGCAAGGTCGGGGCGTCCTGCACGAGCGGTCGGAGGCTCCGTAGCCGCCCTGACCTCGGGGATAGCCTCTCTCCTGCGCGAACGTCATCCCGAATCGGCCCAAAGCCGTCAGCTCATCGCAGCCAACGCGTACCGCTGGGATGCTTGGGCAGCTAGCTTGAGCGCAAGAACCGGTGCTAGCGAGGGGCGCGCAGGTGGAACTGCCTCTGCCTCGCTGTCGAGCGGATTGCGAGAGACCTGCGATGGAATGCGGAGGGCCGCACCAGTCCCTTGGTCTCGTCGCCACCAAGACTGGCCTGACTGACGGCCGAAACTGCGACATCGATTGTTAGCCCATGTCAGGAACTGTGAGCCTGCGACCGGTGGGAAGAGTGCCGGGCCACCCCAGACCCCCACCATCCACAGCCTCTGCAAATCACAAACAATCCGGAAAAACCGGAAATTTCTGCTTCGAATATTCTGAGAATCCGCCGTCAGAATAATCCGAGCGCCTACATCAGTGGACTGCGCACGATGGAGTCCACGTCCATGGACCCAGTACAGCAGGATCGAGGGCAAGATTCGGGAGAGATATTCAAGTCACTCGATAAATATATTTGAGTTGCTCTTATTCTGCTCTCACAGACGCGTCCGCGGCTTGGCGCAAGTGCCGTCGGCCCAAGCACACGGGTCTGCTCCCCTGGCCGCGGCCAGCGGTTTCTTGGCGGTCGTGCGCAGCTCCGGCCGTCTGGGCCGGCGACCGGGTGCGACGGGGTCTCGGGGCAGCACTTCAGCGACCTGGGCGCCAAGCCCCCAGGGTCCCTTCGGCCACTCTGGGCGGAACTGACCTGCCGGCTAAGGCCGGCCGAGGTTGCGGCGTGGGTCCCCTGCCGCCAAGCCTTGGAATGACCGCAGGAAGGCATCCGCCTGCGACACGCCCGGTTAGTCAGCAGTGGCGGGCCGACAGCCTGCCGGCCGGCTGTCGTCCTAGCCGAGGCCACGCCCCCAATCCGCTATCACTGGCTCGGAATCGCTATGCTGCGCGTACGATCCGCTTGCAGTCAGCTAGTCCACGCACTTGAACTTGCACCTCATGAGTGAGCCTTGCTATCCACTGAACAGTGGGCCGCCGGATCGCGTCGCCCCAGAATCCGTCCATGACCGGAACTGTGAGGCTGAGCAGTGCCTCGGTTCCCGCCTCAGGCTGGCCTGCCAGCCCGCTCCCCTCCCGCCTGCTCGCCATGCCGCACGATCGCGGCCCCCCCACCCCTGCGGCAGGCCCGGCTACTGCAAGAAACAGCTACTGCCAAAAGAAGAGGGCTCGCTCACCCTGCGCACCCCGGCTGCGATTCCCGGATTATTCCGCAGCGGGACCAATTGCCGCCTGCCGGAATCCAGGAAAACTACCCCAGATCCCGTCAAGACAATGTGAAAACCTACAGCGCGGGAGAGCCTGTTCCGCTATCTGCGGGCGAATTTCGGCCTCGACAGCTTGCCGGAGCACCGCCTGGAGGAGATGGACCCGCAAGCGCGCGTGGTCAACCCGGTCTGGCGCGAGGCCGACAACCTGATCCGCCGGCTGCGGGGACGCAGCGGGCAACAGCAGGAGCGTCTGCGGCGCGGCCGGCTCAAGGAGGAGCACGAGAAAGAGCTGCGCCGCGAGATCGAGAAGCTCGACGATGCGCTCGACGGCGCCGAGCGTCACCGCGGGTGGACCCCGAAGCATGTGCTGGCCGGCAAGCTGCCGGAGGGACTGCGCTACCAGGCGCTGTCCATGCCCATGCGCTACCTGATGGACACCCTGCGCATGCTGGCCTACCGGGCTGAGTTGCGCCTGACGGAGCAGCTGGCGCCACATCTGTCGCGGCCAGAAATGGCGCATGAGGTGATTCGCGAGACACTGCTGTCCAGCGAAGCCAGCCTGCTGCCGGAGCCTCAGCGGGGAATCCTGCGGGTGCGGCTGCCGCGGAAGTCCCAAGCGCACCTCGACGAGGCGCTTGAGCCCGTGCTGCAGGCGCTGAACGAGACTGCGACGGTCTATCCGGGCACCGAGCTGCGCTTGGTCTACGAATTCAACGGCGGCTGAACCCGTCCACGGCCCTCAGCCAGGCCTGCTTCCCGACATGCCAGCGCGCCGAGGCGCGTGGGTTCATGCCCGACTCGCCCCGCCGCCGCACCGGAGCGGTGCCAGTTGCCGGCCTCTGCACTGCGTCGCGAGGGGTTCGCCGAGGGCTACCCAACTCGGCGAGGACGTCTGTGGTGATCACCACCACCAAAACAGTAGCGAGAATTCATGTTGGCCCGTTGCCGCTCAGAATCTGACTCGCGGCCAGAAACGTGGACACCGCCAATTAGTCCATGACCGGAAATGTGCTCCTCCGACCCGACAGTGAGGAAGGCGGGTAATGCCGGTAGAGCGAAGGGGCCTCGGTTGAGAGGAACGTGTCGAACCGCTAGCGGACGACAGGGCTACACTGACGGATGGAGGTCTTTGTTCCGAATCAGCCTCTGCAGAGCTAGGGCAACCGCCAGTGCATCGGACTCGCAGCCGAGGATCGCTGCATGAGATTGGTCCTTCCTGGTCGGTCGATGCTCGACGCGAGCGACCAATCCGACTTCGGCTATTGCAGCCTTGGTCGATCCGACGCTCAGCACGGCGAACTTACCCGTCTTAGCCACTCGATACCCTTTCTTCCGAAACGCTTGACGGACGCACTGAACCGCACAGGAAAGATTAGATTCTCCGAAAAACTCAAGCCAGTTAACCGAAAGGTAGGCTTCACCCGGTCGCAGTCGAAAGACAGCTGTTGATGGGATTCCATCTCGCCGCATTTTCTCCGGGCTACAGTACCTCGTCAAGTGATCCGTGTCAGGAATCTTGCGAATTTCCATGCGCTATTTCCTTGTTACTTAAGAAATGTGGCCACGGCCCCCAGTACTTTATGCCTCGGCAATGTTCCTCGTACTAGAGATTCAGGACCGACAGTCGAAGTAGCCGACATTGCGGCGAATTCTATCGTTCCATTTGCTTGGAAACTCATGGCAACGGTTCCGTGACTATCTGAGTACCACTCTGCCATGAGAACTCCCCCAGGCCCGACCACTACTTCTGGGTCAGGGTCTGAGACGAGCGGATTGTCCAAGAAAAAGAGGGCTAGATTTCGAAGAGATTCCACAGCGATCTCGGATTCTTCACAGGATTGGTCTTGGATCATCCTGTAAAGATCCGAGATGCGATTCGCAATTCCAGACAATCTCACCCATTCGAGAATCGCGATGATATCCTTCGGATCTCGAGCCAAGAACATCACCTGATGTTGATCCAATTCGCCAAGAGTTATAGGCCAAGTAGCGACACTAATCTCCGGACGTTCGTAAAAATGCCTGAAGTAGGCCATCATAGAAGACGACGCTGTGTAAATGGCCTCTGTTTCCGACA
Organism: Bryobacterales bacterium; assembly: GCA_965203925.1. Lineage (GTDB taxonomy): Bacteria > Acidobacteriota > Terriglobia > Bryobacterales > UBA6623 > VXMF01. The sequence goes on along the minus strand of OZ241924.1, from coordinate 3,608,551 downwards.
TCGCGTCAAGATTCAAGAACAGTCTCTCACCCTCACTACGATCTCGGCCAAAATACGTTTGGATTGCCCCTTCTATACCAGCAGGTTGAATGAAACCTCCCGATTCGGGGTCATCTGGGTCATATAGGTGCGGCATATTCACTCCTCGAATAGTTCTCCAACGATCATGAAAATTAAAGACTCGTGTTTCTCCCATTCACCTATCTCTTGCTGCATCTTAACGCTGTCGTCCAGTCCTTTAAAGTAGAGACTACACTTCACCTCCACTTGATCACCATCCGTAGATTCCCGCTCGTCCAGCGCAAGGTTCAACTGCTTTCCGTCGGCATCGATAGTAAATCTTGGTTGAACCCGACTTACGCTCCTATTGGAAGGGGTATCGTGGCGAAAGAAATGATCCATCAACCAGTCTCGTGCTGCAGGCTGCCGAACTGATAGTTTCCAACTAAACCCAAGGTCGTGGTACGGTACATGGGGTAGTTGTCTCAGCCATGAGGTTATGATAGAGGGTATCCTACGGCTACCATCAACGGCCAATTCAGATGTCTCGGTTAGGATCGCTTTCAGCGGATCTAGGTGCCACTCAACTCCGTTGTCGTAGCGTACTAGGGAAAACGCCTGTGTGGTCAGGTTGTCCACAATTACCCAACCCACTGGTACTATACCATTACGCTCTAGGAAGTCTGGATTCAGGATTGACGGGTTATGGTGCTTGGCCGTCACGACCACACTGATGCTATCCAAGGACAGGCGCTCCATTTCAGACATCCTCGTCTGACCGCTCCCTGCACATGCGCCATAGGATCGCCTCGTGAGGAGCGAGCAGTGTACCTGTCAAGTCCGCCCCCATCCGGACAGTTCGGAGAATAAGGGCCGGACCGCCGCTACGAGCGCTGTCCCGATGCCCATGACCATGGCCCATCATAGCCAATGCGATCAGCAATGTGCCGCCAAGGCCTCGATCACCTCGGTGTGCACCAGCGATGTGTTCCAGCGTCTTGTGAGACCGTGTCGAGTCGTCGCGATCCTCCCGGCGGCAATCCTCAATCGACGGGGCGGCAGTGCTGTCGGCAGGTGCGACTGCCATAGGCTGCTTCCGCGTGTCGAACTGCTAGCGGAGGACGGGGCTACCGAGGGCTGGGAGCACTGTCCGGAAGCGGGCTTTGCGGAGCTAGGGCAATCGCCGGTTCATCGTTCTCGCAGCCGCGTTGCAGCATGGGATTGGCCGCCCGGCACCGATTTGTGGACAGGTCCAGTTAGTACAAGACCGGAAGTGTGAGATTAGGAGGGGTCGCTACCGAGCCCCTCCCGTCAAATAGTGCGATTCAGGATGGATCAGTGCCAAACTGTGGGATTCTGGTATTGATGCTCCGCCACAGACCCTAGCCTCAGACCGCTTATCCACGAAGAGCGCTATGTCACGTCACGTGACTTTCCGTCGGGTCTTGTAGGACTCTCGAACGCCAGCACGATCTTTGGCGGCAGGGATCTTCTAATAGCCCTCGTTGCCCGAAGCCGGGCATGCTCGATCGACACCGCCGGCTCTTCGAGTGAGTTGCTTCAGTCGAGCATGCGCCACTCGCGAGGTGCCGCCCAGCCCTCAGGCGGTGGCGCCGTCATAGGAGGCACGCCTCCCTCCGGCCGCAGGGCGCGGAACTCCCGCAAGCGGTCCAGCATTAGGCTGACCCTCCCCGGCTCCTCCTCGGAGAGGTCGTCACGCTCTAGCGGGTCGGTCGCCAAGTTGAACAGTTCAATACGGACCGCCGTCGGCTCTCGCTGCCGCGGAGGGAGCGACTCGGGCGGAGCGTCGGCAGGATGTGGACCCAAGATCGCCGGACCACGGCGGACTATCTTCCAATCGCCGTCGATGAGCGCCAAGAGCTCCTCGTTGTACCGCTCGAAGTAGGAGAAAAACTCGGATGGCCCCTCGGTTGCCCGGCCCGAGATGACAGGCCAAGCGTCCTGGCCGTCAATGGGCTCGCCCGGACCGGCCGTGTCCCCTAGACCAGCCACTCGCTTGAGAGTCGGCCAGACATCTATGTAACGGACCATTCCCGTGACCCTGCGGCCTCCCCCGTCCAACCCGAGAGGCCAGCGAATGGCGGCCGCGACCCGCGTGCCGCCCTCGTACACGGTTCCCTTCCCTGCCCGGAGCGGACTGTTGTCCGCAAGCGCCTGTCCCCCGTTGTCACTCGCGAACCAGACCAATGTGTTCTTGTCTACGCCGTTTCTCTCCAGCGCGTCCAAGATTCGGCCGATCGCCGCATCCATGGACGCCACCATCGCCATGTATATCCGCCGGTTCTTGTCCTCCACCGATGCGAACGGCTGGAGCCAGCGCTCGGGGACCTGTAGAGGAGTGTGAGGAGCATTGAACGGCACGAAGAGGAAGAATGGGCCGTTGCCAGAGTGTCGGTCGATGAACCGCACTGCTTCGTCGGCGATCAGGTCTGTTGAATACCCCTCGTCGTGGTTCGGTTCAAAGTCCCGGTGCCAGTCGAGCTCGCCTTCGCGATAGTGGGTGTAGTAGTCGATGTTCCCGTTGAAATGCCCGACAAACGAGGTGAAGCCCTGGTTCAGGGGATGGAATCGCCGGAACGCGTGTCCGATGTGCCACTTTCCGGCGATGCCCCTGTACCGATAGCCGGCTCGTGCGAGCATCTCCGGAAGGGTCTCTTCAGCCGGGGGCACGCCAACCCGTAAGAAGGGACGGCAGACGGCGCGCTGCATGCCGAATCGGATTGGATAGCGACCAGTCATGAGACCGGCCCTGGTGGGGGAGCAGACCGGGCACGCGTAGAAGCGGTCCAGATCCACGCCCTCGCGGGCGATCCGATCGATGGCAGGAGTGGGGATATCCCCTCCGTGGTAGCCGACGTCGTTCCAGCCCAGGTCATCGGCAAGGATCAGTACTATGCTCGGCTGCCCTGATGCGTGCACACTGGCCACCGACAAGGGGACAGCCAGCAACGCAAACTTCAGCACTCTCATGTTCGGCCTCCTGACGGGAGCGGAGCGCCATCGGATGGCTCAAGGCGGCAAGTCACGAATCGCACTAGTGACCCGGAGCAATATGCCGGCGGGCGCACGTCGAAGACCGGCCTCTCAGAGAGCAGTGAGGCGTCGAATCCAGACCAGGCGGGCCGTACGCCACGCCCTCCCGACACTACGAAGGCGTCCGCACGTCCGGCCAGCCGGGAGGCGCTGCGCTTGCAGTCCTGCACATCCAATCTCAGGACGGATAGGTACACGTCGGGAGGTATGTGCTCAACGATGCTGTTGGACTCAATGAGTACGCTGGAACGTCCCGCAACAGCCTCACGGATTGCCGGAAGGGCGGTTGCGAGCTGCCCCATCGCGACGCGCACCCAGAGCACCTCCCGGGCCCCTGCTTCGAGCATCCTCGCAGTGTCCGTTCCGGCCACCGCCCCCGTCTCATGGGAGATTTCGAAGGGGCACATGGGGTCAGCGACGGCACAGCCGCACGGCGAGCCATCCCGCGAACAGATCCCGTGCCCGAAGCGGGTCAGCTTTATCGCCGTCCAGCCGCGCTCGCGGGTAGCAGCGATGAGGGAGGTAGCGAGCGAGGTCTTGCCAACCTCCCTGCTGTTTCCGCCGATGACGACCGTACTCAATGGCCCTCCAGTTCCCCGATCCTGGCCCGTAGGCGGCGGATCTCCGCGAAGATCCGCGGAAGTCGACTGACGCGCGCCTGCCGGCCAAGTTGTTCGCGTAGGGGGCGGGCCGGGGTCCCCCAATACGATCCGCCAGCTTCGAGCCGCTTGCCGGGTAATAGCCCGGTCTGGCCGCCCACTTGGGCTCGAGCGCCGATACGCGCCTTTTCGCCGATTCCGGCCTGGCCGCCCAGAACTGCGTAGTCGTCAACGACGACGCCGCCGGAAAGCCCTACCTGAGCTGCCATCACGACGTGGGAGCCGATTTGGCAGTTGTGGCCGACGTGGACCAGATTGTCCAGCTTCGAGCCGGCTCCTACAACAGTGTTGCCGAGCGTCCCCCGGTCGACGCAAGCGTTGGCCCCAATCTCAACGTCGTCCCCGATGCGCACTCCCCCAATCTGGGGGAACCGCTCGTAGTGGTCGTCGGCAAACACCAGCCCGAAGCCTTGGCTGCCGATGACCGCACCGGCGTGCAAGACAACACGGTCGCCCAAGCGAGCGTTTCCATACACCTTGGCGCCGGGGTGCAGGGTACAGTGCCTTCCCACGACGGCACCTTGGCCGATGAAGGCGTTCGGACCGACCAGCGTGCCCTCACCAACGGCCGCACCCGCCGCGATCACTGCGTGAGCGCCGACCTCGACGCCCGGGCCCAGTTCAGCGCTGCCGGCTACGTCGGCCGAGGGCGCGGCGCTCCACTCAGCGGCTTCGGATGGCACGATCGCCCGCAAGGCCCTTGCAAAGGCGCGACGGGGATCTTGTACGCGGATCAGGGTGATGCCCGGCGCTTGCGTTTGTACGTCGACGATCACGCAACCTGCGCGAGTCTCGGGCAGCCGGTCCTTGGCATGCCCGCGCTGCCAGAATGAGAGCTGGTCGGGAAGTGCGTTGGTCACCGGAGCGGCGGAAACCAAGTCGATGCTAGCCCTGCCGATCAGGTCGCCTTGGACCAAGTCTGCGATCTGTCGTGCCGTCATCGGTCAGGCGACCTTGCCCCGTGCGGCTGGCAACGTGCCGATCAGGCACTATCCTACAGGCATGATTGGCAGAGCCCTTCGGTATTGCATTGCGCTGACCCTGCTGGCGTGGATGTTCGCTGCCACGGCAAACGCCTGGTCCGACCAAGGGCATCGCATCGTTGCCCTGGCTGCCCAGGACCTGCTAAGCGCGAGGGCCAAACAGCGCGTTCAATTATTCATGGGCAAGGATGCGCAGTTGGTCAATTTCGCGACCTGGTCGGGGAGCGTCATGGCCGATCGACCTGAGACTCGGCCTTGGCAGGCAATCCCGATCAAGCGGGACGCGACCGGGATCGACCTCACGCGAGACTGCCCTGCCGATCAGTGCGTCACGATGAAGCTGCGGGAGTGCATTGGGATCGTGCGGCTGGGCGTTCGACGCAGGGAAGAAATGGCCGACTATCTCAAGATGCTTATCGGCCTAGCCGGAGATCTGCAGCAGCCGGCGCTCAGCATCGGCCCTCCGGAGCGTACGCGGACTTCGAAGATGGTCACCATCGGCGACCGGCGCATGTCGGTGATGGAAGCTTGGGAAGGCGGACTCATCGAGTTGATGGGAACGGAGGAAGAGGTTCTCGAGCGGGTGCGCACGGCGATTGGCGGGGGCCCGCGGGCGGCTTGGACGACCGGCACGCTGACGGACTGGACTTGGGAGAACCACCTTGTGGCAAGGGAGCGGGTCTACCCCATGCTGGAGGGCGAAGGGGAAGCTACGGTGAGCGATCCGGAATTGGAGTCCCTTCATGAGCTGGTCATCGAGAGGCTCGCCAAGTCTTCGGTTCGTCTTGCGGCGATCCTAGAAGACCTCTGGCACAAGTAGAACCGGCCGCAACGTATACGGAGTGCCGGATACGATGGGGACCGGACGGTCCGCTGGGGCTGAACAGGCGGGGCAGGTGTCGGACGGGCGGGGATCGCAGCACAAGCCGGTCCTGGACCCGGCCACAGCGGTCGCCCGGATTTACAGTGGCGCCTCCGTGGCGATAGGAGGTTCCGGAGCCGGGCATGCGGTCCCGGACATTCTGCTGCGGGAGCTGGGGCATCGGCACCGAACCACGGGCGAACCCACCGGCCTGACGCTCATACACCCGTTCGGTGTCGGAGACCAGCAGACAAAGGGGCTCCAGCAGGCAGCCTGCGCAGGCATGTACCGCCGCGTCATCGGCGGCCACTGGTCGATGGCGCCGAGAATGGCCCGATTAGCCGTGGAGAACCGGTTCGCGGCATATTGCCTGCCGGCCGGCGTGATCGTGCAGCTGTTCCACTGCGCAGCGGCGGGCAGTCCCGGCTGGCACACCCATGCTGGCCTAGATACCTTCGTGGACCCACGGCTCGAAGGGGGAAAGCTCAACGCCAAAGCCACTGAAGACTTGGTGGAAGTGGTCCGGCTCGACGGGCGGGACTGGCTGTTCTACCGAAGCCTGCCGATTGACGTGGCGCTGATCCAAGCCTGGCAGGCCGACCCGCACGGGAACCTGTCGATGCGCCAAGAGGCGGGCCTCTGGCACAACCTTGCTCTGGCCCAAGCGGCCAAGGCTTCCGGCGGGACCACGATCGCCGTCGTTCGGGAGATGGTGCCGCCGGGCAGCCTGGACCCCCGCGATGTCTGCGTCCCCGGCTGCTTCGTGGACGCGGTCGTTGTCGACCCTGACCACGGGCAGACCTACCAGACCGACTATGAGGCTGCGTATTGCGGTGACGGCCGCCTTCCGGACAGTGGCTTCCCAGACTTCGAGTTCAGCCACAGGAAGGTGATCGCGCGGCGTGCCGCCATGGAGCTGGAACCCGGTGCTGTGATCAACGTCGGGTTCGGGATTCCGGACGGGGTACTAGCCGTGGCCCGCGAGCAGGGCATCGGCCAGCACGTCACGTCCACGATCGAGCACGGGCAGTTCGGCGGCGTGCCGGCCGGAGGGCTGGATTTCGGGGCGGTGTACAACCCAGACGCGATCGTCGAGACGGGTCACATGTTCGACTTCTACCACGGCGCCGGCGTGGACCAGGCGTACCTCGGATTCCTTCAAGTGGACCGGCACGGCAATGTCAACGTGAGCAAGGTCGGGTCTCGCATCATTGGAGTTGGCGGTTTCGTCGACATCGTGCAGAAGGCCAGCAAGGTCATCTTCTGCGGAACGCTCTCGATCCGCGCCCGACACACGATCGATCGTGCTCGCCTGCGCTTCGAGCGTATGGGGGCGCCGAAGTTCGTCAAGCGGGTCGCGCAAGTCACATTCAGCGCAGACTACGCCAAGCGCACCGCTCAGGAGGTCATTTACGTCACGGAGGCAGCCGTGTTCCGGCTCGGTCGAGAGGGGATCGTGCTGGAGGAAGTCGCTCCAGGAGTGGACCTTGCAGCCGATGTCCTGCCGCAGATGGATTTCAGGCCGAAGGTGAGTCCGCAACTGCGACAAATGGCGCCGGAGCTGTTCTCCCCGGCACGGCTGCCCGCTGGGATCCTTGGTCGATTCGGCAATTTCTAGCGCAACCGTTGCCGTCACTCCTCCGAATTCCACCCCTTGGGGTCTAGAATGAGCATGTGAGGCTCAGGTGTACCTATGCGGGCGGCGCGGCATCGCGGTGACGCGATGCGATCACACACGCCCCTCGAGAGCCGCAATGGCCCCATTGGCGATTAGAGCAGAAGAGCAGGCCGACCAGCGTTTCGTCCGCGCCAAGGGACACTGCCATTCCGAGGTACGAGCCGTGCGGCGGCGTGCGTTGCGCCGTCCCACAACCCGGCATCTTTCGATTGCGGGGAATCTGAGCCTCCAAAGTCAGCAACTTGCAACCACAAACCGTCCCCATCTTGGGGTATACTCGGGTAACCTAGAACATGGAGGTTCGAAAATGACTTCTTTCAATCGCAAGTCGGCTATTTTGTTCGCCGCCTTGGGAGCGGTTCTCTTGATCGGGCTTGCGGGTTGTGGCGGAGACGAGCCAGCACCGCCACCTCCAGCTCCACCGCCCTTCGTTCCCCAGACGATCACCGTCACATTGGGTGAGCACGGAGGCACAGCCCAGTTCCAGACGACTCAGGCTGGTGGGTTCACGCAGGGCGGCAATGCGTTTGCGAGTGGTTCCACCATAGTTTCGGAAGACAACGGCAAGACCTACCGGGTCACGCTGTCCGGAAATGCCGGGACCGCAGAGTTCGTGGCGGCAGACCAAGTTCGGCTGCGGCTTGGCAGCAGCGGGGAGGGTCTGTTCATCGACGAGAACGAAGATGGCACGTACACCGGAACGTTGGCGGTGAACTTCGAAGAGACCACGTTTAGCAGCGGCGAGTTAGTCAGGACGAGCAGGGGCGTCCAGTACCGCCTCACATTGGAGGAAGGCACTTGGACAGCCGCCTTCGAAGCCCCTCCACCGGTAGAGATCACGCTTGGCGCGAGCGGGTTCCCGGTCGAACTGATAATGACCGAAGACGGCGGTTACACGCTCAATGGGAACCAGTTCCGGAGCGGCGACATCGTCACCACTCCGACCGACAGCCGCTATCGGCTGACATTGGTGAACGGCGAGTGGCAGTACACCTATGTTCCGCCGGACCCGATCCGGGTCTCGCTGGGCACATCCGGCGATGTGGCACTGCTGATGCGCCGGGAGAACGGCAGCTATGAGATCGGTGGCACCGTAATCACGAGCGGCGACATCATACAGGCCGACAACGGCAACAGCTACCGCATCCGCTTCCAAGGCGGCCGGTGGACGGCTGCCTTCGTCCCGGCTCCGCCCGTGTCGGTGACGCTTGGGACGAGCGGTTTGCAAATCTCGCTGGCGCGCCAAGAAGACGGCAGCTACCGGCACGGCAACGACGTGATCCAGAGCGGCGGCACGATCACGGCCGCCAACGGCAGCGAATACCGGCTAACGCTCGCGAACGGAGTTTGGCGGGCAACATATGTCCTGCCGCGAGGCATCCCGGTCCTTCTAGGCATCAGCGGAGAGTTGGCCAACGTAGTGCGCCTAGAAGATGGCACCTACCAAGTCAACGGCCAGCCCCTGGGCCCCGATTCGACGGTTACGGCCTCGAACGGGAACATGTACCGCATCACGCGGATGAACGGCACCTGGTCCGCTATCTTCGTTGCACCGGATCCAGTTCGCGTGATGTTGGGGACGAGCGGACAGTCCGTCGTCGTCACACGACGAGAAGATGGGACTTGGCTGGGTAACGGTGACCCCATAACCAGCGGAGCAACGGTGACGGGGCCTGGCGGAACTCGCTACCAAATGGTCTTGCAAAACTCGGTGTGGGTAGCAGTCTGGCTGCCGACTGCGCCGGTGGCAGTTGTCTTGGGCACGAGCGGCGACGCCGTTGTGATCACCCAAGTGGAGGACGGTACTTACCGTGCCAACGGTGATCCGGTCGCGAGCGGCAGCGTCCTCACGGCCACCAACGGTACGCGGTACCGGGTGACATTCGCCAACGGCTCGTGGACCGCAACATTCGTTGCTGGCGACCCGATCAGCGTGCAGCTTGGCACCAGCGGCACGACAGCCGTGCTGATCCGGGCCGAGGACGGGGGCTTTACTTGGAACGGGGAGCGAATCGCCCCTGGCGCGACGCTCCGCGCTCTAAACGGCAGCGAATACCGTTTGACCCAAGTCAACGGACAGTGGACGGCAACCTATGCGCCGCCGCCGCCGGTAAACGTCGTCCTCGGGACCAGCGGAGAGATCCTAACCCTCGCACGCAGGGAAAACGGACAGTGGGTGAACCCGGCTGGGACGGTTGTACGGACGGGATCGACGATTCGGTCGGGCGCTGGCAATCAGTACCGGCTGACGTTCGCCGACGGCTCGTGGGCGGCTGAGTTCCAGCCGACATCACAGCGCCTCACGCTGGGCACAACCGGTGGCCAAGTCTCCGTGGTCCGAGAAGAAAACGGCCAGTACTATATTGGCGGAACGGCGATCAGAACCGGCGACACCTATACCGCCGAAAACGGCAATCAGTTCCGGGTGTACCTGATCAACGGCGAGTGGCGGGCGGAGTTCGTTCCGACCGTGGTACGGGTGCCCGCCGGCGACACGAACCTAATCGTCATCCTGCAGCGGCTGGAGAGCGGGTCCTTCCTCTACAACGGTGAAGAGTTCGAAGTGGGCGACACGATCACCTACCGCGGCTCCCAGTACAGGATCAACATCACCAACGGTATCGTCACGCTCGACTCCGAGTCGGGAGCAATCCAGGTTCCATTGGGGAATACGGGGGACTCCTTCACGCTCATCCGGGTGTCGGACGGTACTTTCCAGTACGAAGACGGTCGACCATTCCGGTCTGGGACGCGCATCGTGCAGAATGGCTTCTGGTGGCAGCTGACACTGGAAGACGGCCAGTGGTCAGCGCGAATCCTTGGGGCCTTCGACCCGGCTAATCCGGGAGGACCGGTCGACCCCAGAGACCCGACCCAGCCGCCTGTTGACCCGACTACGCCTGCCGGCACTGACAAGATTGGGTTTTCCATTCCCGGGACCCGCACTGGTGTCTTCGGTCTGAAGGCAAGTTCCAGCGCCACGTCGATAGGAACGACAGGATCGATTCTTGCTGTAGGTCCAACAGGGAGTGAGGTTGAGTACTCAATCAATGACCTGCTCGGTCGTGGAACCGTGACCAAACGGCTGACGTTTGTACAGAATGCGCAACAAGAACTCCGCGCAATCATTAACACGATCAACTTGTACAACGATCTCTACAGAGAGGAAGGAGTTGATCCGAACGTACACATTGCTGGTGCTAGTACAGGGCAGTGGGCTCTGGCCAAGGCAGCCCTCGAAAAAGTCAGACCGACCTTCGGAAACAGGCTCAACGCAGAGCCTTGGAGTGGAACCTTGGAATTCTCAGAGGTCCCCGCTGTCATTGCAGAACTCGAAGAAGTCATCGCCGAGTTAGACAGCGCCAGTGAAATCGATGCCCACTACACCACCGGATCCCTGACCGGCAGTGACATCATCGATTCCGCCATATCACAGATCCAATTCGGATCGAGCGGCAACACTCGATACGCCGCATTTTCGCGCCGCGGCGCTGCTGACACCGTAGATACGGATCCCGCCACTTGGACGACCGGTGCGTTCGCGTACACTCCGCTCGAGCGGCCCGCTTCAACAGAAGTTCCGGACAGAGGGTCGGCAACCTACAGGGGCACTACAGTGGCCGTTGCGGGAGCTGGGGATACGGCTGGTGAAGGCACACTTTATTCCGGCACCATTGAATTAAACGCGCACTTCAGCCAGCAACGGGTGAACGCCCTTATCACGGGTCTCCAAGACTCAGACGGAACTACTTGGAGGCACGGGGATCCCCTAAAGGTAACTCAATTGATTCGGCTTCCTGAGGCCAGATTCTCTGGGAATCAGGGTGGATTCAGCGGTACTGGCGATGGCTTCGTTCGGTATCCTGCTCAGGTCGGTGGTGAGGCGTCAGAAGCGTCGAGCTCGCTGGATGGCCAAGTCCTGAGCGACGGTAGGGAGGTATTAGGCACTTGGGCCCTTGGAACGTGGCTCCGCGGAGCGTTTGGCGTGCCACGAACCGGGACGGGAACGACAACTCGCCCCACCATCAATGATCGGGGCGATGGTGTCGAGGCGCAACTCTCCAGCCACTCAGCAATTGACGCCGCTGCTAGCCCAGCGCCCAATTCCAGTGGAGACATCACGTTCGATAGCGGTGACGATGCCATCGGAGTCGACGCTTCCAGTCTCTACAGCAGCGGCAGCTATTCGAAGAGCGAGCCCACATTTGTGAGCGAAGCCCGCAGCGCTCTGAGTTCGCAGCAAAGCGTTCTGCGCGGGCAACGGACGACCTTGGATGGCACGGTTATCGGCGACGCGTGGGACGCGGTCGAAGCAGCGGTTACAACGATTTTTGGGTCGGTGCCGAGCGCGCTCAGCATTAGTGACCCTACGGATGCTGATGGGATTAATGCTGCAATCGATTTGATTGTCGACGCCCGCGCAGCCCTTGGGGGCACGAGCCGCTTCATTCAGGAGCTTGGCACGGACACTGGAGATGTCTTCAATGGAGCAATAACCCCCTTGCCAACGACTGCTCGGGCCACTGAAATCTTCGCCGCAAGGCCATCTGTGTTCCGAGTGGAGTCCGCTCGCACAAACTTCACGCGTTTTGGGGCTTGGAGAAACCATAAAATGGCCAACGCAGTTGCAACACCAAATCCACCCGTGCCCACAACTGGCGTTTACGCCTACAGCCCCCTTGCACAAACGGACCTCACGACGGCTCCAGGGTTCCTCGCTACCTATGAGGGCCAGACGCTGGCTGTTCGGTCAAGTGACGGAAACCTTTATGAGGGTCAATTCCAGCTACTGGTCGATTGGAGGACGGCCACCAATGTTGTCACAGCGATTGTGCAGGACCTGAGGGACTCGTCAAACAATTCCTGGTTTCAGTACTCGGACCAAGACGTCAGCTTGATTCGGTTCAGCGGCTTGACTGTGGCCTCTCCTTTCGCTGAGACTACCTCCGGAACCGTTGTGGCAGAAATTCAGTATCGCAACAGGTTCAGTCCCATTGCGAATCCAGCCAGTCCAAGTCTTAGAGGAGTATTCGTCGGCAGCGGGGACGACGGACCATTCGGTGTCATCGGGGATTGGTCGATCTCGTTGCCCGGAACAACCACAGACACGTTGACCGGTGCTTTTGGTGCCGACTTGCTCCCGTAACCGAGGAGACGCCAGACAGACGCCGGTCGGATTCTGATCGGCGGGCATGACCGAGGGGCCCGGCGTTGGCCAACGCCGGGCCCCTCTTGCGCCATTAGCAGCATCCATTGGTTTGGGGCAAGCCTAGCCGGGTTCAATCCTCAACACGCATGGGGCAACCGCTGACACTCGAACCACAAGTTACCTGCGAATCTGGAAACCCCTGGCAGAGCCTACGGCCGCGCGTGGCGCGACCGGGGTCGATCAACTGACTTCCAATCCCCGCCCCTGGCAAGAGCGTTCGGCTCGGCGGTGGCTTGAATGGCGACAGCCCGTAGTAGACTGTTGCAAGCCATGCACCGCACTCAGGGTTTCGTCACCTCCGCCTTGCGGAATCTGCGCCTCTCCGCCGTCTGGTTGGCGCTGACCGCGCTCGGCGGACCACTCGCCGCACAAGTTGTCCAGGTCCAGCTCGGCGAGCACGGCGGCACCGCCAGCCTGTCCGTCACCGGGGAGGGCCAAGCCACCTGGGAAGGCATGCAGGTCTCAGATGGCTCGACCATAACTGGAGCCAATGGCCTGACCTACGTGCTGATATTCGCTGATGGCCAGTGGAGCGCGCAGTATCTCTCCCAGCTCGTGCGCGTGCGGCTGGGCGACTCGGGAAGGGCGATAACGCTGGAACGCATGGAAGACGGTCAGTATTGGTGGGGTGGACCTGTCCAGAGCGGGCTCACGGTGCGCAGTTCCGACGGCATCGTCTACCGCCTCGATCTGTCCGGAGGGACTTGGACGGCCGTGCCGCTCCAGTCCTCTGTCTCGGTTGCCTTGGGCGACTCAGGAGAAACGGTGTCCCTACAGCTACTACCGGGAGGATCCTACACGTACAACGGCCAGCCCGTGACAGAGGGCTTCTTGATCACTGCATCCTCCGGGATGCGTTACGAGCTGAGGCTCAGCGAGGGGCAGTGGGTCGCGCAGCCCTACCAAGAACCGATGGAGCCCACAGACCCAACCCCGCCAACAGAGCCGACCACTCCCGAACTTGAGACCGACGTGATCACGACCTACGTGGGGACCACGCCGACCCTAACCAGCAGTGAAGACGGAGTTGCCAACGCAGTTCTCCAAGTGGGAGGGGCCGAGTACCTGCTTTCGAGCCTTTCTTCCGGCCAATCACTCACGACTGGAGAGACGTTCGCAGGCAAAGCGATGAAAGCCATTGCCGCGAGACGGGCCCAAATCGAACTCTACGAGATCGTGTACGAGGAACGACCGGACGACCTGCGCGACACCCTGCAGACGATTTGGAACGACTCTCGCGCCGCGCTGGAGGGGCTCTTCGGTTCTACAGGTGCCTCAGAGGTGTTCGGCTTCGAACTGCCGCAGACATCGCGGGGACAGGTCGACGTCGACGAAGTGAAAGAGGCGCTGGACAACGTAGTCTCCGCCTTGGCAACTTTTGAGAGCTTCCGCACCGCGCTTCGTGAAGGCGGCGTCCTAGAAGGAGCCCTTGAGGTAGAGTCTGCCCAATCGGCTTTCGCGGCGGTCACCGACTGGTCCGCCCTTCAGTTCGGAGCTACGCCAAACACCCGATTCGGCGCATACCTGCGCTACCAAAGGCTAGAGGGTGCCTCATGGGAAGACGACTTGCTCTTGCTGCCCGCGGAGCAAGGACACGGTGCATTCGCATACAGCCCGCTGTCGCCATCCGTGCTCTCGAGCCTCCCTGTCTCTGGAGCGGCCAACTTTTCCGGGCGCACCGTCGCGGTTACGCCCACAGGGGGCTTCGGCGTCTACAGCGGCACGATCAACCTTCAAGTGCGCTTCGCTTCCAGGTCGATCAATGGAGTCATCAGGGGCTTGGTCGACAACGCAGGCGAGCTCATGACCTATGCACAGCTGCCCGTCTCCGAGATCTCCCTGCCTGCGGTGGGCCTTGAATCAGACGCGTCCTTCAGCGTCGGAGGTGGAACTGGGGCGATGGTGTTCGAGAGCTTGGCGGTCCCGCCACCGACGCGGAGCGTCTCTATGAGCGTGAGCGGTCAGATCCTGGGTAGGGGCGCTGAGGCCGCGGAAGCGATCATAGGTACTTGGAGCGTGAACCCTTCGGTCGGCGGCCTGCCGGATATCTCGGGGGCGTTCGGCGCTGAGCGGCGCACGACCTCCGCACCGACCCGACCCGCTACGGACACCAACGGCCTCACGTCACTGGCATTCGTTGGAGCCCGTCCTGACACCGTGGGGAACATCCCCCTCGGGGGCGTGGACGCTACCGGAGCGGCGCTCAGTTACTGGGCCGGCTCCCTGTACACCACCGGCTCCGCGGAGATCCTTGGCCCGACTGCGGTCTCCCGCGCACGGCAGATGCTCCAAGAGCTAGGCGCTCGAGTGTCGATCTGGGCAGTCAACGACGGTGCCTCGGAATTTGACTCGCAGCGATTGAGCGTGTGGTCCTCTGCGAATACAATCCTCTACGAGCAGGTCTTTGGACGGGACTCCCGTGCGTTGAACATTCTGGGGGCCGCCTACCCGACCGGCAGCAACCGGGACTCAAGGGCGCTGGATCGCCTCAACCTGGCGATAGATGCATTGGAATCCGAATCTGCATTCGGCGCCTCCTTGCAGGGTGACGGGGTCTTCACGGATGCCAGCGGCATCGTCCAAGATTCAGCAGGCGCCTTCGCAGCTCGCTCGTACGAGGTGGACGTGGCCTACAGGCACACCAACTACGGGCGTTTCGGCGTATGGGCGCGTACCGCTCGCGACAGCGCGGTCAGTGCGGCAAGCCCGGATGCTACAACGCCATCTGGGGCGTTCGCCTACAGCCCGCTCGCCGGGTCAGTCTTTGCAACTTCTGTAGTCGGCTATCCCCGCGGCGGTGTTGGTCACTTCGTCGGCCAAGCGCTCGCCATCGAGGTCAGCGGAGATCCCACTGTCTACGTGGGTGACATTCGAGCCAGCGTGTCTTGGGGCCAAAGCCTCGGAACCGCTTCACTTACCGCGACCATTTCCGGGTTGGCCAACCCAGAGACCGGCGGCGCATTGACGTATCAAGGCGCACCCATTGACGAGATCGCGTTCGGGAACATCGGGTTGTCTGTAGCCAGCAACGGTACCGCCATCTTCTCGGCCCCGTCTCCGTCCGTCAGCATCCGGTTGCTCGGCACGACCGCCGGGGGCACTGCGTGGAACGGGTCCAGGCAGATCAATGGCCAGTTCGTCGGAGACGGTCCGGACGGGCCTCATGGGGTCATCGGCACATGGAGCCTAGGCTTCGCGACCCCGATTGAAGGTGCCTTTGGCGCCGATGCCGGCCCATGATCTCTAGGTGCCTGTTCCAATTGGACCGGTGACTGGTGGCATTGGGCAGGCAGGACTCAATGTGGCATGCGCAAAGACTGGCGGGAGGATAGCCCGTGCGGCTTCCTGACCGCCGCAAGGGAATTCCAGGTCGTTGCCAAAGATGCGCTTAGTGCCCACACCAAGGGCACCGCTGAGTATTCCCCGCTCAGCGAGCATCCGCCATTCGTTCTGGAGAATGATCCGCCCTCGGTAGCGGTCTTCTACAATTTCTGTCACGCCATCGAACTTGCTCTGAAGGCATTCATCCGGCAGCAGGAGGCCCTTCGCCTATCTGAACTTCGCAGTAGGAGGTTTGGTCACAAAATCTCTCGACTGCTGGAGGTAGCCATTGAGAATGGACTTCGCGACGAGTGCAGACTGACGGAGGCGCAAATCGAACACATCCATGCAGTTAGCGACCTCTATTCGTCTAAGGGACTCGAGTACTTCCGGCTGGGCCGCATCCAGCTCCCTCCCATCGCTGAGATTCGGGACGCTACCAGCGCACTGGTAGAAGGGCTCCACCCCCTGAATCTCAGGCTTGCACGAAAGTGAGTGTTCAGCCAGAGCATAAGTGTCGACCCCGCGTGCGAGCGGGATAGCACTGGCTCGCGAAGCTGCAGCACAGAGCCCAGACTTCCCTTTAGATAGCCATCGGTAGCCTTGAACCCGGCTGAGGCATGTGAACACCGGCGTTCCTTGGCACGTTCGACGTTGCAAGCTCGAACAAGTGCGAGACGATTCTCGACCAGCCCTAAACGATCCACCCCGAGCGGACCCTGGTGATGGCAGTTACACTTGGCCAAGACCCAAGAGTCACCGGGGCCTCGGCTATGGTCGATCACCGGTGGACTGGCTTGACTGAGGCTTTCCGCTGGCGTCCTCATGACCGGGTTAGGGCATGACCCGCGCTCTACCGCCGAGAACGTACTGGCGCAGATCAAGCTCGGCGAGGACAGTAGAGTTTCGGTCAAGGAGGCTCACTTCGACCAGAAGCGAGTTAGCGCTCCCCGAGGCGAGAGCGTCGCAAACGAACTGGCGGCGTTCGCCAACGCACGCGGCGGCACCTTCATATTCAGCGTTTCTGGCGATGGGGTGATGAGAACACTGGACCGGAGCCAGATGGACGCGCTAGAGGAGTTCGTCAGCAGCATCTGCGAGGATCGGATCGATCCTCCGCTGTCCTTCTTCACCAGGCGGCTGCCCCTGCCAGACAGGCGATCGGTCTTGCTCGTGACGGTTGAGGGGAGTGCCCTCGTGCACAAGAGCCCGGGGGGCTTCCTGACGCGCAAGGGCACCGGACGGCAAGGAGGAGCGCGGCAAGCCGCTGCAGGAGCGCTAGACGATGCACTGGATGCGGGGCCTGCGCGAATGCGGCCAGCTGGCGGGGCGCTTGCCGGGCACGCGGGTGGTGTCGGTGATGGACCGCGAGGGCGACGTGTTCGCACTGTTCGCGGAGGGGCGGCGACTGCAGCCGGAAGGGGTCGAGCTGCTGGTGCGGGCGCGGCACAACCGCTCGCGAGGCAAGGGGCGGCTGAAGCTGTTCGAGCACATCCGGGCGCAGAAGGCGCAGGCGGAGCTGCAGATCGACGTGGCGCACGGTTCGGCGCGTTGCAGCACGCGCAGGCGGGCCAAGAAGGCCCTGTGCAAGGCGCGCAGGGCCAAGGCGGAGTTGCGCGTGTGGAGATCCGCGATCCGACGGGCCGCGGGCAGGCGCTTCGGCTGCAACTGGTGCATGTGTGGGAGCGCTCGGCGCCGGCGGGGAAGAAGCCGCTGGAGTGGTACCTGCTGACGAGTCTGGAGCTGGGCTGCAGGAGGACGCGGAACGGGTTCTGGACTGGTACGGGCTGCGCTGGCGCATCGAGGACTGGCACCAGGGCCTGAAGGCGGGCTGCAAGGTGGAGTACCTGGGGCACCGCACGAGGGAGCGCATTGAGCGGGCGGTGACGATCAAGGCGGTGATCGCCTGGCGGCTGGCGGTGATGACGCTGCTGGGCCGAGAGACGCCGGAGCTGCCGGCGGAGGTCTTCCACACGCAGTTGCAGATGCGAGTGCTGCGGCACTTCGCCCAACGCCGGGGCATGAACGAGCCCGCGAACCTGGGGTTTTGGCCGTGCGGACGATGGCGATCCTGGGAGGCTACCTGTATCGCCGGAACGGCCCGCCTCCGGGGCATCAGAAGATCTGGGAGGGCTGGACGCGTCTGACGATCATGTCCGAAGCCTATGAGCTGCGGGACTACTTTGAACGGCCTCAATCCGCTTCTCAGCACGAGCCCTGAATGTGACTTGTGGGGCAACGGCAGCCTGCTGCAGCGCATCCACAAGACCATCGACCGCGAAGGCCTGCGCTTCAGAGAAGCGCTCACGGACATCTTCGGGCACAACGGGCGCACGACCCTCGACGGACTCGTCCAGGGCCGCGCGGCGGAAGAGGTCCTGGCCGAGCTGACCTACCATGTGCGCTCCCAGCTGGGGAGGCTGGCGCTCGCCCTGGAGGCCGAGCTCGATGCGCACTCCATCTGGCGCCTGCACGGCCTGCTGCAGGACTGCGACGCGGTCCAGGAGCGCCTCGCGGAACTCGACGAGCGCGTCCGAGACGCCTACCGGGAGCACCGGCGGCAGCTCAACCTGCTCGAGACGATCCCGGGCATCCGCCGCACGAGCGCCCACGCCATCCTCGCGGAAATCGGTCCGGACCCGGCCGGGACCTTCCCCAAGGCCGCGGACATGGCAGCCTGGGCCGGTGTCTGCCCGGGCAACAACGAGAGCGCGGGCGCACGCGTCGCGGCAACGCTGCGCTGCGCCACACGCTGACCGAGTGCGCCCACGCCGCCGCGCGCACGCGCGGGTCGCAGTTCCACGGCTACCACCAGACGCTGACCCCGCGCATCGGCTACAAGAAGGCCATCGGGGCCACGGCGCACAAGATGCTGCGGCTGTTGAATCTCAAGTAGGTTGGACACGGGGTTTGCGGATTATTCGCGGTCGGCAGGGAGTGTGGTTTCTTAGATTGGGACCGATGTCTCGGATTGTTTCGGCGCGAGGGGGCCACGGCGAGCCATAGCCGCCAGCTCTGCCCTCTGGCCGCGAGGCTACGCCGTACTCGCCTGAACGTTTCCCCCATGCATCCCGGGACCTACACAGCGCTCATGACTAGTCCGGTTGCCGACCTGCCCGACGAGGGCGTTCCATGTCGAGGCCACTGAATCCTCTCCCTTGTTAGAATTAAGATCATGAGTTACTGGGAGTCCCGTTGTGCTCCACTTGACCGAGCGCATCCCGGGCAGGCTCCGTCGTCGCTTGGCGGCGTGCTGACTCTGCAACACGAACCACTCCTGCGGCGCTCCAGCGCGGATGTTAGACCGATCACCTTCAGAAGTGCTTCGTTTGTCTGGTCCCGTGCCAAGCAGATCCCAAATGCCGTTGCCTGCTCCCACGGGGAGATCCCTTGACTCTGACGGACGACAGACCGTTGTTCGAAAGTGACTCCCACTCGCACCTTAGACGCAATCAAGAACGCTGGTACCATGGCCCAATGTGGAGTGGCGTGTGATGCAGCCAGACACCTTACAGAGGATTGTCTACGGCTTCCAATTCCGCATAGATTTCCTAACGAAGCGTGGAACTGAATTCCAAAACTGGTTTGTCAGACTCGCCCGGGCAGCCCTAGGACCAGATTTTGAAGCTGTTCGAGCCCATGGACGGATGGGCGATTAAAAGTGCGACGGGTATAGGGTTAGTACATGGTCAGTGTTTCAGTGCTATGCGCCGGATCGACTCACGGCAAGTAAAACGATCAGAAAGATAGATGTTGATTTCCACGGAGTTCGGAGACATTGGACGCGAGACATGAATCAGTGGGTTCTCGTTCATAACAACACGGGTGGATTGCCCCCGTCAGTCGTGGAGCACCTCAATCGCCTTCGGAAAACCCATGATCAGATTACGATCCAGACTTGGGGCGAGCCGGAATTACTCAAACTGAAGGAGCGGCTCGCTCTTGGAGATCTCGAGGCTCTTTTTGGCCACGCCCCAACGATTGCTGAAACCGAGTCACTCGGGATCGAAGACCTGCAGCCTGTAATAGAAGCTCTGCAACGGATGGATCCCGTTCCAGGTGAAGAGCCGCTAGCCCCGCCTTCCGCAGAGAAGCTAGCAAGGAATTCCTTCTCGCGCGACGCGATCGCAATGCTGCAATGGGGACGCAAGAAAGAGGCACTGGTTGAGCAATACTTCGCGAACGACCCCCGACCAGACTTAGGTGAGAGAATTGCCGAGTCGTTTCGCATTCGCTATGCAAGCCTCAGGAATAGCGGTCTCACGCCCGATGAAGTCCTTTCCCAGCTGAAGGTACACGCCGGAGGGACGACGAATGTTCCAACGCGAGAGGGGGCCGTACTTGCCGTGCTGTCGTATTTCTTCGAGCGATGCGACATTTTCGAAGATCCGGAGGGCGTGCAGTGATTCTACCAACAAAGCACATCCGACCGGACAGGTCTCTGTTGGGGGTAGGTGCACAAGTTCTGGAAATGCTCGAGAGTCCGATGACCATGTTTAAACTCTGGGACGAATTTCGCTCTCGGCGGTCCGGCACTGGCCGCGACGCTCCGATCGGCTATCGGTGGTTCGTTCTTGCGGTCGACCTGTTGTATATTATCAAGGCGTTGGAATTCAAGCGTGGACTGCTAGTCAAGGCTTCGATATGATCCGAAAAATCGGCAGCGACCAGCAATCATTCAAGACGCTAACATTCCATTCAGGCCTCAATATCTTGCTCGCAGACAAGACCGAGGGATCGCATGATCGACAGTCTCGTAACGGTGCGGGCAAGACGAGGTTCGTGGAATTAGTGCATTTCATATTCGGTGCAAACGCTCCTCCCAATGGGATCTTTCGATCAGATGCACTGGTTGACTGGACTTTTAACTTGACGGTGGATATCCACGGAAATACCGTCACTGTGGCGCGGAGCGGTCGAAAATCAAGTCGCATCCAAGTCGATGGCTTGGCCTATGACTCGCTTGGCTTGCCCAGACCGCTGATTGACTCCCGATCTTATTTGATCCGTAATACACAATGGAGGACCGTCCTCGGTGACTTATGGTTCGGACTGCCATCTGAGGTGGACGGAAGCACTAAATATCTTCCTACCTTCCGGTCTCTATTCCCGCTATTTGCCCGTAGGCAGGAAAGCGGAGGATTCCAGAAACCTACTCAGCACACGACAAGGCAGCAAGGATGGCTCGAGCAGGTTTCCGTCTCATATCTGCTGGGACTAGACTGGACAATATCTCGCAAATTTCAGCAGCTGAGAGTCCGTGAAACGGACACTAAGAAACTGCGCAACCTCTTCCGAAGCGGTATCGCGGGCACGGGCCTGAAGACGGCAGCCGAAGTGAGAACGAAACTAACAGTTGCCAACGCTCGAACCAAGCGCTTGCGGGAACGGCTCGATGCCTTTCGAGTGGTCCCAGAATACAAGGAGCTGGAGGAGGAAGCAGATCGAATAACTAAGCGGGTAAATGATTCGAACTCAGAGAATGTAGCAGATCGCGCGCTGATCCGAGAGTTGCAAGCTTCGATAGCAGCCGAGGACTCTCCGGAGGTTGGAGACTTGGAGAGACTCTACGCCGAATCCGGAATCGTTCTGCCGGAACTGCCACGTAGGCGTTTCGAGGATGTCGCTCGATTTCACCAAGCTGTCATCAAGAACCGATGCTCGCATCTCGAGACGGAGATTGACAGCGCGACGCAACGGATCGCGACGAGAGACGAGAAGAACATGGAGCTCGACCGTCGTCGTCGCCAGATCATGGAACTACTGCAATCTGGCGGCGCACTTGAGCACTACACTCGCCTACGAGAGGAACTTGGACGTACGGAGGGAGAAAGTGAGATGCTAAGGGAGCGACTGAAGATCGCAGAAAGACTGGAAACGTCTAGCACAGAGATTGACTTGAAACGCGCGCAGCTCTTGAGGGCTCTCCAAGATGACATTCGAGAGAGGGACGAAATCGTCGGTGAAGCCATACTGCAGTTCGAGGAGCTTTCCGAGGCGCTATACGAACGAGCGGGAAGTCTGACGGTCTCCGCGACAAAGGCCGGGCCGCGATTCGAGTTTCGTATCGACGCCGAGCGAAGCAAGGGAATCACCAACATGCAGATTTTTTGCTTTGACCTGATGCTGACCGAGATGTGCGCTCGTCATGACAGGTCGCCAGGCTTTCTCATTCACGACAGTCATCTCTTCGATGGTGTCGACGAGCGCCAAGTGGCGAAAGCACTTCAACTGGGTGCGCAACGCGCCGAAGCCGGCGGTTTCCAGTACATCGTCACTCTGAACTCCGACGCGTTCCCGACTGAAGGATTCCGCCCCGGTTTCGATTTGAATGACCACGTAATTGACACTCGCCTTACCGATGCTACTGAGACGGGCGGACTGTTCGGTATTAGGTTCAACTAGAGAACGCCAATGCTAGCCAGTCGGCTTGCTTGCGCTATGCGTACTAAGCCATGTTTGCCAACCGGCGGCCAGATTGGCCCGAGAGCTTTACGAGCCCCAACATCCAACACAGATGCGATCGGCACACGATTGCCGTTTCGGATGGGGAATATATTGATGGCTTGGCAAACTAGCCTGATTCTGCGATCACCCGAAGGGCTGTGCCGATCCTACTCGGACGCCTTGCACTTTTCCGAGACTGAGATTTGAGGACAGAGGTGCTTCTGCGTGTGGGAACGTTGGGGCTCAACCCTGGCACCAGTTGCTAGCAACTCAGCACTCCATTGAAAATGAACAAGGAGAAACACCCTACCGACAGGCGGGTGTCTCGTATCGGGTCAGTTCAGCCCCAGACGTTCGGTGGTCAATGATCGGACTCTTGAAGCGGGTAGTGATCTAGCTGTGCTCAGCCACTAAGTAATCCAAGCTCAGTTCAGCCTTTCGAGTCTTATCCCGGTTAGACAGCGTTCCCACCTAGGGTCCGGCCATTCCGGCGATTGGATGTCCGGAAGGCCGCGGTTGATGTAATAGACGAAGACCGCCTTTAGCCGACCCGGTCTCGTAATCTCCCCACAAACGTCGGTCAGGAGATCCTCGCTCCGATAGAAACTCGACCGGGACGTGTGCTGTAGCATGTCAGACACCAACATGATGGAATCGAGGTCCTCATTGCGTTGGACTAGCCCGGCCATCGTCTCGATGATCGGAGATTGAGGTGCTTCCGGTCTTCCCACCAGTTGATCAAACATCTCTTGAAGAGTTTCTAGGAATTTCCGGAACTCAGCTTCCACGAAAGCCGCGTTCTCATATATATAGTTCGCTTCGACACCCTCCTTTGGGACACACAAAGAACAGCGACGAATAGTTCGGTCAGACGCGGATGCTGGAAGTCCGTAGATGGACAACCTCTGAAGGAACGGGGCGGTAGTTCTTATCCAAGAATCGATCCTGCTGAATGCCCGTTTCACATCTTCCGCAGGGATCTCGTTCGACGTGTCGATCAAGATCGCCGTGTGTCCGGGAACGACAAATCCCTCCCGTTCCTGCGGCCAAGTGGGAGCAGGACAGTAATCCGGGGGCTTCACCCGCAACTGTTCAGTGTACCATAGAGCAAACCCAACCACCGCCAGAATGGTCAGTGCGGTCAGGATACCCAAGGAAGCCAAAACGATTTTTTTCCTACTGAGCATAGGTTCATTCCCGTGTCGTCCAGGAAACCGCCCCCGAACCGCCCGTGAGTTTCTCCGGCTTACCGAGGACTAGCGCTTTGTAGTCGTCCCAGAGATCAGCGATCTCTTTGTGTGCTGTCGAGATCCGCTCGTCAAACGCGGCTTGACCAGACCTTCCCCATTCGGTAACCAGCTGACCCGCTTCGTCGAGTACTTGCGGGTCAGAGGCTGTCACGACGAGCGGATCGGGATGTTTCTCGCAGCGGTTTTCTCG
This sequence comes from Bryobacterales bacterium, assembly GCA_965203925.1. Lineage (GTDB taxonomy): Bacteria > Acidobacteriota > Terriglobia > Bryobacterales > UBA6623 > VXMF01. Next base: position 3,584,898 of record OZ241924.1, on the reverse strand, counting down.
GACAATGTTCAGGTCTATCTTGTCTGGGTAATTGTTATTGTGAAACACGATGAAAGAATGTTCAATATGGTCAATGCACGCCTGTCGGTTCTGCTCTTCTTCCAATGCCTTGAGTAAGGTGATGATGTTGCGACGTTCATGATCCAGTGATCGGTACCAGTTCGCAACATCGCTACGTAGGTCATCGGTCAATGTGCCACAGTAGCGTTCCGGAAGCGACGTGAATCTAGCGAAGATGTTCGGGTCGATGTGTGGATCAGTCTTGACCGCGTCCGGGGGATCGCCTAAGGAAAAGTCGTCAACATGGTTCGAATCCTCGGTCGTGCTCGTCGTCGGTCGTTGGATGAACGTAAACCCTTTTACGAACCCCACTACACAGAGGAAGATTCCCAGCAACGTGAAGAGCAAAGCTTGGAATTCCCAAGTTAGCGGATTGATCGACACGTCGGCAAGGAACTCCCGTGCGGGTGGAATCGTGTCGGTTGGTGCTTCCCTGATCCGCTCAACGACGCGGGCGTATGCTTCCCGGTGACGACCGGCAACTAAGTTGAAGGCGGTGGCTGATACGATCCACAAACTGCACGCAGCTAGGAACAGCTGACGGTTCGTCTGGCCGATACGACTGTTTAGCCAAGAAAGTAACATACCGACTCCTATTCCGAATCCGCCGACATTGACGATCGACACGAGGACGGCTAAGAAATATGCTGCTAACGCCCCACCAGGTAGGGCATCCATGAGCAAACTGATATTTGCCAAAGCCTCGACGACCACGCAGGCAGCGAAGACGAAAAACAACCAAAGCCACTGTGTCCAATGAGTCCTCGAGTTGTCGATCATGTCACGGTCCGCCGGTAGTTTCGTGAAGAGCTCTCCCGAATCCGAATCCGGTGACAGAATGTCACTGTCGGTCTCTGAGACGACCTGACTCACCAACGGTTTCCGGTATTTCCGATACAGTTCCAGCCGTTTCAAGTCTTCTCTTGCTTTACGGACCAACTCGCCCGGGCCTTGGGACTGTCTCGACCCCGCCGGTCCGAAGGGATCGCTGAGCTTGGTCCGGAGATTGTTCAGGCTGAGATCGACATACTGCTGGAGATCGAGGCGCAAGCGTGCCAACAGGCTATGATGGGCTGATCTCCACTCGCCACCGGACTGGATCCCAGCTTCCTCGGCCCGCCGTCTCAGCAGGTCGGGATGCAGTGGCCAGACGGCGCTTTTTGTTCGAAAGAGGCTGTCGATCCTGTCGCTAGCCTCCCGTTTCGTTGCGACACTGGAGGGATCCCCGCCTAGCTGGTCGATGTAGCGGGCCTGTGCTTCCGTAGGTTGCTGGCGATCCCAGTCCCCTTGCGGAGGATTCGAAACGGCGGTGGCGAGACGGGTGTCCGGGAGCGAGTCTTCCTGTACATCGTGTTCGGGGGGACGGTGACGTTCCTCCGTAGCGGTGGTCTCGCGGACCCCCCCGTTTCGTTGGAGGAACGGTATGCGGAACCTCTGGCCATCGGCTGCAGATTCTTTGGTTGCCTTTGCAATAGTAGGCTCTCCTGAGGCCGGATCTGTGGCTCCCGGGACGATTGAAGTACGACTGCTTCTCACTGAGACATCAATTATACGGGCCGCGCGGCGTTCGGGTGACATACACTCCACACATGCCCGAGGCCAATGGGTCGTCCTCGTGCTCACGGACCGGGTCATTTACACCGGAGAGCGGATCGACGGGCCTCCTCATGCGGGGCGCTGAGCGAACGCTCGCTGGACGCAGGCGAGATTCAGATAAGAATCGACCTGGGCAGGGCAGGCTTACCGTAATCAACGGATGCTGCATGAGCGGCCACGTCGCGATGCTGGCGTTCCAGCCTGCCAGGAGTGAGCTAGTGGTCCGTCAAGACAAGTCTCGGGTAGACGCTCTTCGGCTTGTGGCAGGGGTCGCCGATCTTCATGCGCCAGTCTACCCGCGCTGGCGCGTCTTGACATCGGCTACCCAAGTAGCGATCTCAGCGCGTACCATCTCCAAAGGGACCGTGCAGCAATAAATAGGTCCGTACTGGGTGTACTAGTACCATAACAACCGATGCCATCTGGAGAAGCCCGCAGAAACAGCCGCGCCTTCGGGCTGACGGGCGGCCCAAGGTAGCGCATCTACCGCTTCCGGCCTGTGCCATGATGTTTACGCACCCCTGAAGGTGGGGTGTACATGTATCATTATGCGGCCCGCCTCCTTCCACCCTCAGACCCTCCGTGACCTGCTGCTCGACCAGACCGTGGCCACCATGCCCGAACTGCTCGACGCTCTCGGAACCACCTCCAGGCAGACTGTCCTGCGCAAGCTCGCTGCCTTGGACTACATCACCTCCTACTCCCACCGCCGCAGCTATTACGCCCTGCGCCAGTCGGCCCGCTTCAACCACCATGGCCTGTGGTCGCACGGTCCTGCCCGCTTCTCCCGCCATGGCACACTGCTGGCCACCGTCGAGGCGCTTGTGCGCTCTTCCGCCAAAGGCCGCACCCGCCGGGAACTCGACCACCTGCTCGGCGTCGCCACCAAGGACCCCCTCCGCAAACTTGCCACACTGGGGCGCATCGCCCGCCGGCCCTTGGACCACCGCACCCTCCACTGCTCCCCCGACCCGCACCGCGCCCGCCGGCAGCTCAAGCGTCGCCAAGCGCAGGCCAGGCACTCCCCCCATCCGGCAGACGACACCGCACCTGCCCCTCCGTTCCACTTGGCGCAGTCCCGGTTCTTCGGACTGCTCGACGAGCGCTTGCGGCGCCTGTACGCCGGCACAGAGTCCCTGCGCTTCGGTCGCGGCGGGGACCGCCGCGCGGCCCTGACCTTCGGCCTGCACCCCTCGACCGTCCGCCGCGGGCGCTTGGAGCTGCTCAGCGGCGAAGGCTCGCTGCCAGGCCGCGTCCGCGAACCGGGCGGCGGCCGCAAACCGGCCAAAAAAACGTCATGAGCGGGCGGCCACACACCCCGAAGACATGAAATCGCACGATACGCGATAGATGCTAATTCATTTGCGCAGCGCGGGACCGGTCGTGCGAGCAGGTCAGCCGTGGTTTGATATGCGGAAGCGGAAGCGGGCAAGAGATCGCACTTTTTATTGGTTGCCCGGTCACCGGGAAAAAACTGATCCGGCATTCCCGAGTCGAGCCCCGAAGTGTACCCGCGTCCCTGCAGGGGAAGCGAGGACGGACAGCAAAACGACGCCGCCCAGAGGGCGGCAGTCCAATTCCGGGAACGCCATGCCCGCGTCCGCGGAGAGGAGTTGCAAGATGGACAACCCAAGTTTCGACGAGATGCACGTCGTCGAGCCGCGCGCAGCGGGCATCGACGTGCACAAGCTGCAGATGACGGTCACCCTGCGGCTGTGCGAGCCGGGCCAGTCGCTGCCGGTCGCAATCACCAGGACCTTCCCGACCCATCCTTCCGGCTTGCGCGACATGGTCGGCTGGCTGGGCGAGCACAAGGTGGCGGCGGCAACGATGGAAGGCACCGGCATCTACTGGGAGCCGCCGTTCCGCGCACTGCAGGAGGCAGGCGCCGTGCCCGCCTGGTCCACGCCCAGCACGTGAGGCAACTCAAGGGCAGGAAGACCGACGTGTCCGACAGCATCTGGCTGGCCCGCGTGTGCCAGTTCGAGCTCGTGCAGGCCAGCTTCGTGCCGTCCCGCGAATTCTCCGAGCTGCGCCAGATGTGCCGCTTCCGGCGCAAGCTCGTTCAGGATGGCGCACGCCTGCGCCAGCGCATCCACAAGATCATCGACCGTGCCGGCTTGCCCCCCGGTGGGGTGCTCAGCGACATTTTCGGCGTCAACGGGCGCATCATCCTCGACGGACTCATCGCCGGGCGCACGGCGGCGCAGATGCTGGGCGAGCTGACCCACCACGTGCGCAGCAAGATCGAGCGGCTGGCGCTCACTCTGGAGGCAAAACTGGACGCACACTCCGTCTGGCGTCTGCGGGGACTGCTGGACGACCATGACGGAATCAAGGAGCGCATCGAGGATCTGGACGACCGTGTCGAGCGCTCCCTTGAGGCGTACCGGCACGAACTGAACCTGCTGGAGACGATCCCCGGCATCGGCCGCCCGACGGCCCACGCCATCCTGGCCGAGGTCGGCCCGCATCCGGCGCGAACCTTCGTGAGTGCCATGCGGCTGGCCTCGTGGGCCGGCCTGTGCCCCGGCAACAACGAGAGTGCAGGCAAGCGCCGCTCGGGCCACACACGCCGCGGCAACGCGACGTTGCGGACCAGCCTGTGCGAGTGCGCGCATGCCGCCGGGCGCACCAAGGGTTCGCAGTTCTCCGCCTACCACAAGGCGCAGACCGCGCGCATCGGGTTCAAGAAGGCAACCATGGCGACAGCCCACAAGCTGCTGCGCGTAGCCTACGCAGTCCTGCGCGACAAGGCACCCTACAAGGATCCCAACATCGACTGCGAGAACCTCTTCGTCAAGCGCAACTCAGCGCGCTGGCTGCGGATGCTCGACAAGCACGGCTTCCTCAAGGAAATCACCGCCGCCAGCGCCGCGGCCCACTAGCCGCGAAGACGGCCACCCCCCAGACCCGGCCGTCGGTTGCCCTTGACACAGACGGGGCTTCATCGGGCACCGGCAGCGCACTTGCTGGGCGAGGGCCAACAGGCGACTTCGGTCGCACACATCCGGATCCGCCACAACATCAGGGGAGGTCCATCTCCGATTCGGGGGATTTCAGAGCAAGAGGAGCTGATCGGCCGGTTCTTCAACGGCGGCTCCGCCTGGAAGCAGGAGCCGGAGAAGGTGTTCGACCACGACTTCCCCTCTTGGGCCCTTGGCAAGGCAACCCCCTACGGGATCTACGACCTGCAGGCCAACACCAGCTGGGGCGGCCTGGGGCTCTCCCACGACGCGGCCCACTTCGCCGTGGACTGCTTCGAGGCCTGGTGGTCGTAGGATGGCCGCCAGCGCTATCCCGGCGCCACCCAGCTGCTGGTGTTTGCCGACAGCGGCGGCAGCAGCTGCATCTCCCCGCACGCCTGGAGGCACGGCCTCCAAGAACGGCTCTGCAACCGCCACGGACTCACCGTCACAGTCACGCACTACCCCTCAGGATGTTCCAAGTTCAACCCCATAGAACATAGACTGTTCAGCGAGATCAGCAAGATCTGGAGCGGCGTTCCCTTGGACACCGTCGAGACCAGCCTGAACTACATCCGTACCACCCGCACCAAGAGCGGCCTACGCGTCCACGCTGAACTCATCAGCCGAGAGTACAAGACGGGGGGCAAGATCACCAAGCAGTAGCAAGAGCGAATGGATCTAACCCGCAATGACTTCCTTCCCCGCCTAAACTACACGATTGCACCAACGCAATCTTGCACAACATGAGGAGTTATTCCTGCGCGCTCCCCAAGGCACGCGACGGCACCTTGATGCTCAGCGTCGCTGGCGATGGGGAGATCTGAACACTGGACCGGAGCCAGATGGACGCCCTAGAGGAGTTCGTCAGCAACATCTGCGAGGATCGGATCGATCCTCCGCTGTCCTTCTTCACCGGGCGGCTGCCCCTGCCAGACAGGCGATCGGTCTTGCTCGTGACAGTTGAGGGCAGTGCCCTCGTGCACAAGAGCCCGGGGGGCTTCCTGACGCGCAAGGGCAGCACCGTACGCGAGCTGTCTTCACCGGCCCTGCAACGGCTGTTCCAGCTCCGTGGCCACTCTGGCCTGCTCGGTCCCGACCTCAGGCTCGTAGCGGGAACCGGACCCAATAGCCTCGACTCGTTGCTCACGCACCGATTCCTCGGCTCGCGCAGTGCCGTCTGAGACGAAGTTCAACTTCAGCAGCTGAAGATCCTGAGCCAGGACCAGGACGGCGAACGGCGATCGACGGTGGCCGGTATCTTGCTCTGCACCAACCGCCCGGACCAACACATCCGAGGCGCCGTCATCGAGGCCGTTCTCTACGACGGGATTGTGCATGGAAACTCGGAACAACTCGACCAAGCCACCATCACAGGCCCCTTGGACTCGCAGATTCGCGACGCGGCCCACTTCGTCAAACGGAACACTTGGGTCGCTGCGCGTAAAGTTCCCGGCCGGGTCGAGATTCCTCAGTTTCATCCGTGGGCAGTCTTTGAAGGCATCGTGAACGCCGTTCTGCACCGTGACTACGCACTGGAGAATCGCAAGATCCGCCTGTTTGTGTTTGACGACCGACTGGAGCCATACTCACCCGGCACATTGGCCAACTCGCTGGAGCTCGAGTCCATGCACCGCCAGCAGGCGACTCGAAATGAGACACTCGCCTCCCTCCTGCGGAGTCTGAGCGTCGAAGGCATCTTCGGTTCGGGTGATCGCCAGCGCTTCCTCGAAGAGCGAGGGGCAGGCGTCCCGACGATCCGCGAACGCACACGGCAACTTTCCGGTCGCGATCCGGAACTTGAGGTGATAGGTGGGAACGAGCTGTTGCTGCGAATACCGGCGCCGCCCGTCCCTTCCGGCGAGTTGACCGGACAGGTGTCGGTGACGGCATCTGGTGCGCCACTGGTTGGTGCGCAGATCCTTGTCCAACATCCAGATGGCATGTGGCACATCGAACGGACCGACAGCTTCGGCCGGGCCGCATTCTCACTGCATTCGGACATACCGATGACCGTCCTATGTGCCGCACCGGGTCACCGAGGTCGGGCTGTCCGGGACTGGCGGCCGAGCCGTGAGATCTCGATCCACCTGGACCCGTTTCCAGATGGCGGCTCCGTTGTGCTGATGGACGGGGCTGGCCGAGTCCCAAACCTGCGGGGCCGCCTCAATGTGATCTTGGACGAGCTGGATCGTATGTACTTGTATGCAAGCAAGATCAGCATCGACGGCGGCAAGCGACAGCCCCTCTATGTTCGGCTGCGCGAGCCGCTTCGCCTCACCGACGCATATGGAACACGCTTGATGGTGAAGTTCATAGAAATGGTAGGCCGCTCGGCCCTGTTGGAGTACTGGGCTGCTTCAAGTCACAAGACACCGAGGCGCAATCCCAATACGGTCGGGACTCAGCCATCCTCGCCAGCATCAACCCCGGGGAGACTTCGCCTGCGCACACGCCCAGCCCGTGTCCGCCTGGACCACAGAATCATCCAAGATGCTCGATGCTCGCGTTGATGCACCAACCAAGGTCTCACGGTCAGTCTTCCCGGGAGACCCTGCCGGTGTAGTTGTCGTACCGTATGCGTTGGGAGATGTCCTGGACGGTGAGCTTGCGCTGGCGCACTGTCAGGATCGCGGTCACTGGCGAGGGTGGAGCGTTCTTCGGAGCCCATCTCCAAGGTGTCTTGGAGGAACGACCCACCGTTGGTCAGTACTTCCTCTGACTACGCGGTAGGCCTTGCCTGCCAACACGCAAGTCGGTCCAGCCTAGTAGGCGAATCTCGCATCACGCCGTCCACCCTTGGCCCGGCACATTGTCCTCGAGAGCCGCCTCACCCAAGACTGGAGTGCATCCCCATTCGTAGACGGTCTAGTAGTGCGTCTGAATGGGTAAGGGGTTGTTCAGGGGCGGAGCAGGATCGAAGGCGGCCTGGCGGGAGTGCGTGAGGGCGGCGGCGCACGTGATTGCGGTTCGTCAACGGCCTCAGGGCCGGTGTCGAGTCAGCAAGCGTAATGGAAGATCATTCCCAGTCGGAGGTTCGGCGAGCGATGGTGGATCCGGAAGTCGGCGGGACAGAAGGCGAGAACCCCGCCAGCGAGGCTGTGGCGGCCGAATTCGGGCACCAACTCAAGAGCGCACGTACGGGGTGATCCAATCCATGCGCTGCAGCCTCAAGTGCGTCGACCGGCCGAGGCTGCGATCGGGTACGCCGGCACGCCACGCCCATTGAGGTGTCAGTTGCAGCCAGGCCCCGCGCTCTATCGTTGAATCCTGATGCTCCCACCGCTGTTCGGGACCGACTTGACCCCGTGGCGGCGGCCCGGACCAGCCCTTGTCTCGCCTTATAGGTCGAACGGCGCTTTGTGACATGCGCGGTACTCGATTCCCTGAAGACCACTGGTCGGACGGGGTCCGCGACAGTCAGCCTACGTCAAAACGGCGCGCCACGCTGAACGTGCTCCGAAATTGGTCAGGCTGATGAAGCTGGCAGGGCTCGCCGAAGGAGTGTGGCCAGTAGTCACGGTTGGATGGTTTCGACGTGGGCGGGTCTGGATGCCAACCAGTCGTTCTTGGTAATGTTCGCGTTCTGATGCTCGCGAAAAGCCGTGGTGAAGACGATTCTGGCGTGTGGTGCCGGCCTTCACCCCCCGCACTGGAGCGCTGCGGGCGGGAGTTCCCCGAGCGGACTCCAGTGTAGGTGGAGAGCCAACGGCAGTGTCGGGAAGATCATTCCATTCCCGAAGACGTGAGGAACATGACACAGTCGCGCGGTTCAACGCCGTTTGCTCCCCTCCTCGCACGCGTCCGAGGACTGCCGCGACCGCGCCAAGAGACGCGCTGCTAGGCAACCATGACAAGAGCTGGCACCCACAAACCTCAGCCCCATGTGCCGTTCCTGTACGAAATGGTGATTTTGTTCTTCGAGGCGGCCAGAGTAACCCTTGATCCTGTTCTGGAGGCGATCGACGGCTATAGCGAACTTGACATCGGCCAACAAGGTAGACCCGCAGTCCCCGACCATGTCATGAGCAAGTTGGTGGGACTTCCGAGCGGCGTTGCCGTCCGCTATGTTGGAGCCTGCCTTTCAGCGACGACCAATCTGGGTCTCGCCTACGTTCACTCGTTCCGTCTGCTTGGTTTCCTCACGCAGAATAGAGATGCCCTTTCGGCCAACGCGGCCCAGCCTCACCTCGCGAAGCTGTACGACGCCCTTCCGCCCGCCTTACGGGAAGCACTGTGCGGGGTGTACGACGCAGTGGGTGCGCACGACTTCGAGATGGAACTGAGTATCGGTCCGTTGCCCGAGGGGACGAGAGACAAGTCCCCCGTCAGTGTCCGCGATTTTCGTTCGGCGCTTGCCTATTGGCAGTCGCGCGGCATGTTGCAGGACAGCCACCTGTCCCTTTCCGGTGCCGGCCGCCCGTCTGTCATGCGCGTCTTCATTCCGCTGAGAGCCGTGCTCGTCCTAGACCGCATCCTTGCGGATCAAGTCGCGCCTAGACTTGGACGAGACTACAAGACCATGGACCAGCACATGTCGAGCCGCACAGAGGATCCCCAACTCAAGTGGGACGGCAGAATGTTCTCCGTGTCTCTACCCGACAAGCTCGGGCGGACCCTCAGAGCCAAATGGATCCCGACAGTCACTTCTGTCGTTCGTATCAGAGAGTCGGGAACGCAAGCTTGGAGTCCAGGTTTCGAGACTCCCGTCACCGGGTGCGCATTTGTTGGCCTTAAACCCGATACCGACTACGACTTGCAGGTGACCCACAAGAACGAGGCTGGCGAGGGCGAACCTGCAACCACCACGGTCAAGACCAATCCAATGCCAACATAGGACATCCAAGTTGCAGTCCCATGACCTAGCCACGCGCTCCTTACCTCCCCCGTCGGCACTCTGCCTGCGCCGGTCTAAACCACGCCGGGCAGGCATTTCTTCTCTACAGCGCCGGAAGATGGCGATCACCTTGGGGCGAGTCAGTTCCAACAGTCACCCGTCGAGGCACCTTTCCGGATTGAACAACTACCAATCGTGGATCCGCCGTGGCGGATCGACAGTAGCGTCCCGACGGCAGTCCGTGTGCTGAAGGATCGCGAGTCGAGCCGCTGGACCCCACTGATCTCAGAGGCCGAATCCAGGCTTCGTCAAGAGCTTGGTTCCTACGCCCGGTTGGACGACGACTGGGACGGGAACGGTGCCAAAGCTCCGTCGCAAGAGGCGGTGAAAGACGCCTTGACCTTCCTCGACCGCAGGCCAGCCGACATCCCCCTGCCCTATCCGGAGGAAGGCACCGAAGGAGACGTGGGCGTGTACTGGGATAGCAGCGATTCACATGTATTTGCCGAGGTGATCTTCGAGGGGGACCGCACCTGCGCATACTTCGCCGTTCACGGGGTGCCCGGAGCCGTGACTGAGAAGTGCGGCATGGATGACGTGGATGTGGGTGCCCCTTGGCCGGACGACTTGCTCCGAATCCTCCGGATACAAGACCCTGACTAAGCCATGTAGTCGTCATGTCGTGTAGCTGTATCGAACTCGAGACCCATCATGGCCAAGGCGACTGCAAGTGTGCTCGCTACCGGGAGAAATTTCCCGAGTGCGTGTGTGAGCACGAATCGGTCAGTGAGCACTCCCCTAGTCCAGTGGCCGACGGTGAAGTCTTGGTGCGCACTCTCTTCAGAGAACAGCAAACCGACCAAGAGGGCCATTTGAAGCCCGTGTACTTTCGCCCCGAGCCCGCGACCCGTGGGTTCTTAGCTATCGCGTCACAATCGGGTTGGGCGGCTCACCTCAGGGCATGCCAGAATGAGCCTGTACGATCGCAATCGTCGCAGGTAAGCATTCAGTCCGCGGGGCAGAGCAGGACGTGCGAGTTGGCCTCATGGTTTGGCTGGTGGGGAGCGCTGGACCCGCGCGTGGGGCGAGCCCTGTCGGGCGCCTGATGCCGCAGACTAGATTGCGGCACTGCCCAACCTGTTGCCGGTCACACGGCCACCAGCACAGTTGCGAATACCGGCTGATCGGCACATCCAGTTGCAACGCTAGCTCCCAATGAGTTTGGCGCGCAAAGCGCTAGCCGCATGGGGAAGGCGGAACGTTGGGATGAAACCAATGCACCGCATGCGGCACGCATGGAACCCCCTATCGCTCCTCGTGGCCATCGCGGTTGTCGCGCTGGCGGCCGTTGGCGCGACCGCTCCCTGGGAGCCGGACAGGCGGCGGCCCCGCGCGGACTGCCGCTGGGAGATCGTCGAGATCGGCACTGCGGATTCCTGGCGGGGGGGCCTCGAGCGTTGGCCGGTCCAGACGCCGGGTCCCCTTATCCTGCTCGACTAGTGCAGCGGCCGCACGTGGCTCTTCGGCCACGGCTCCGCCGGCGCCGAGTGGCGGGAAGTGCCGAAGCACTCCGCACGCTAGCCGGCGGGCGGGGGGCGCTTCGGTTTCACTGTCGAGGCGGCGGTGCTCAGCGTTCGTAGCCAGCCTTTCGGGGTGATCGCGGGCGGCGGGCTTGGCGCCCTCCCCGTTCATGGCGCAGCTCAGCGAGACACTCTGCGACTCTTTCGGCCGCTCGCCACGGAATGCCGTCGTACGGGTATACCGCGTCGTGGACCTCCCGCACTTCCGCCATTCTCGTGATGCCGAGTTCACGGGCCAGCAGCTTAATGTCCTCCAGATCGCCCGGGCGGGCGGCGCGCACCTTCATGGCCAGAATATGAGCGGGCGAGGCACCCGTCACCACTAGGGATTCGGAGTCGAACAGCACTTCTGCCCGCCGGTCCTGGCGGGCCGGAAGAATCGGCACGAAGCGGATCTGGTCGTTCAGCCAGTCGTCCGGCAGGCCCTGCTCGCGGGCCACCTCGCGGGCTGACTCCAAGACCGGGCCGCGGGGGTCGACCTCCAGCGCGTCGACGTCTAGGGTCGATTCGCTGCGGCGGTGCGCCAGCACGAGCGGCGCGCTGCCCGCTACGTAGATATGCGCCCTCACGCCGCGGCCTGCCAAGTGCCTCGCCAACGACGAGAAGGCACGCTCGAGGGTCGCGCGGTCGAGCGGGCGGCCGGGGGTGCGGGGTCCAGGCATGCCGCCGTCGTTCAGGCGCGGTCCTCGCCCGCCCGGTCTTCCGGGATCACCCACTGGGGGCAGCCCGGGATCCACTCCCGCGTCTCGCCGCCCCGGGCGTCCAGGTCGGACGGGTCGGGGAGCGCACCGTGGCGAATGAACGCTCCGGGCGCGTACAGGACGGCGTCCCGGGCGGCGATCGGGTTGGTCGGGATCACCCACGGGGTGTCGAGGAAGCGCTCCGGCTCATTGCACCACTCCGGCACCGGGTGGGCGTGCAGCCGCGCGATGTGCTCGACAACCGCCGCGAGCAGCGCGTCCCACTTCGTGCCTGTCAGCGGTGGGACTTCGGCCAGGGTGGCAACCTGTTCCGCCGGGGCCAGGCCGTGAAACTGCCGCGGGAGCTGGTGCATCAGCGCCGCGTAGCGGACGCCGTCGCCGTAGCCAGGGTTGGCGATCGTCCGGCTGTAGGAGGTCAGACCAAACTCGTCGCGCACGCTCTCATTGTGCACTGGTGAAGGCCGGCGGCGTGGGGTGCCCCTACGGCAATTTGCCGCAGTCCCTCCCATCTCATAGCCGCCACTTCTCGCGCGGCTCCTCGTCTGTGCCACCCATGCCCGGGGCCGCCGGACGCGCGGCCCGAAATGACACGCGCCTGCCACGATGGCCGCATGGACTACGAGATCCCGCCCCGCGAACCCGACCACCACCCGGATGCCCTAATCCTCGCGGACGCGAGAGTCCATCCGACGGCCACGCTCTGCCGCGACGCGACGATTGGGGACAGAGCCGAGGTCGGCATGCGGGCGCACATCGGTGAGAACGCGCGCATCGGGGAGGCCGCATCCATCGAGGACTGCGAGAAGATCGGGGAGGGTGCCGTCGTCGGGAGCTACGCCCGGCTCTGGGGAGGGACCTCGATCGGGGATTACGTGCATATCGGGGAAGAAGCGAGCATCCGCGGATGTGCGGTCTGAGAGGCCGCCACGATCCTCCACCACGCGCGCGTCGGGCCGTTGGTGGGGCAGGGGAACCAACCGGGCCGCCGTCGAGACGGCGTTGGGGGAGCTCCACCCCTTCGATCCCCGAACACTTCCGCTCTGACACTAACGCGCGGAGTGTGTTGCGACGGAACTGCCGTGAGCCTGCGGCGGTTTGCCAACGGATAGCTCTCGCCTTCAGGTCGCCGCTGAAACGGCGCATGTCCCAGCGGTCGCGCCATGCCGGGTTGCGGCAACCGGTCTTCCGCTGCGCGCACAGCGGTTCGCAGATCCGGGAGGTCCACGGGAGCGGAGCGTCCTCTCGCGAGACCGCGGGTTCGACGGCGGGGAACGATGCTCCTAGCCTGTTCGGCTCTTTCCTTCCTCTTCGGCCAGTGCTCGAGGGATGTTCCCGGTTGCGTCCGCATATAGATTGAGGCCTATGATCGAGGGTATGACCACCTTGAGGAGGCCCCCAGGTCCGCCCGGTGTCGACGGCAACTTGGGGAATCGGCTAATTAGCCCGAGCACGACCAGCTTGTCGACGGAAATGTGAGCACCCCCCCGTACTTCCGGCTGATATCCTCCACCTCCAAAGGGTTAGGTTGGATAGCGCCTTCTCTACCGCGTCAGACTTGGGTTGGGCGGACCGATTGAGGACTTGCGGGGAGGCTGGCAAGGTTCGGCACAGATTGCGTTGGACCAGTCACGGAGTTGACCTCCACTTGCGGATCCGTCGGCGCAGTTCGGTATCCCGATCGTGCCAGTCCCAAACTGGCATGGCTTGGGCAAGGTTGGCCAACACTCGCGAACGCTGTCGGCAACTGGTCCAGAGTGCCGCACAGGACCTGCACGTAACGTTGGTCGAGCAGGTTGGCGGCCAGGGCTGCCTGCGCTGGCTGATCCTGAATGTCGCGCCCCAAGCTCGCGCATCCCAAACGGCGGCGCAACTTTCGCTTGGCCTTGGAGAAGCAGTGCTCGGCCGGACTGTTGGTCCGCTCCACGACCGCCACGACTCGCCCGCTGGTGTCGAACGCCACCGAATGTCCGAAGAGCTGGTGGAAGTAGCGGTCGAGTTACTGCGGCACGATGGCCAGGGGGCGGACCTCGCGCGCGTCCGCAGGCGGTGCCTCGACCACTTCGCGCAGGTTGTCATGGTACTCCGAGACAGAGTCCTCGATCGAGGCCAGCCATGCCGCTCTGCGAGCGGGGCAGGCCTGCTCGCAGTGTGACCACGGAGCTGGCGGAAGCGCTGCAGGCGGACTGGCCGGAAGTTGGCGTGCTCAGTTGAGGATGAGGCACGCGAACAGCACATTCCTCATCTACAAGTTGGAATAAAGTAGACGTAGTCTAAACCGATGAACTGCTGGACGACAGGTAGAGGATCATGAGTAAACGTGGATCCAACACAGGTGCCACACCCGAAGACGTGGGAGCCGACCGAACGCGCCACGCTACGCCCGGTGTGTCGGAGCATGACTAGAGTATCAGGGTTCTTGACAGCATGATTGCTCATCTACAGTGGTTGTCCGGGAAGCGGAACTTTGCGCCGAGTCCTACGAGAGGCCTTCACTCGCCCACCCTTGCCGACGAATTGATCGATATCCACTGCACGCCCATGGGCGTGGACACGACTCTGCCTCCCGCCGGCTGGGAGGCGCTTGCACAGGATTGGGAGCGTATCGGCTCTTACATGCGAAACGTGATGCCGTGCTCCTCGAAACAGACTCAGCTGTAGAGGAATCTCTCACGGACAAGTGTTCCAGCGGGCGGTACTCAAGCCAAGTCCGATGAGCGTCGTCACTGGCGACAAACAAGACGAGGCCCCATCCTGCGATCTGAGGGAAGAGTCTGAATGGGCTAGGGCCGGCGCTGATGAACCTCTGAATGAGGTGGATCGATTGCTCAAGCCGGATAGACCCCACGAGAGTCGAGAAGCGCTTCCGGCGCCTCAGTCCAATCGCAGTCAACCAGACCTTCGCATTCGTCGGCCCCTTCCCTCAATCGTTCGAGGCTGCAAGATACGAGGAGGTCACGCCCGGTGCGGCCGACCGGTTTCTATCGCTGGTACGAGAATGAGCAATCTCTCCGGTCTCGGCGGTCCCGAGATCTAACAGGGATTGGAAAGCACCGTGTCAACGCCGCCACAGTGGTCTCGCTTGGCGCCCATGCGCTGGGAGGCTGGGCGTTCCATCTGGGCCGTTCATGGGAGTTAGGGCCCTTGGGCCTCGGCGGCTTGCTGGTGCTCGTCGCACGGGGACTCGCGAATGTCTTCAAGAGACGCCCCGGCTCCCGAGCTATCCACAGGAGTCCTCCCGAACCATGAGATCCGGTGCAGCGGACGGCGGAGTCTAGGCTGGTGTTCAACTCACCCCCCCCCCCGAGACCCTGGGGAGATCGGCAGTTAGGGGCGAATCGCCGTAGGCCCGCCCGCGACCCCCCGCTCTCCGGTCGGCAGTACTTGGTACGGCCGGACTGCATCCGATAGACGCACAGACCTGAGAGGCAGCAGCCGAGGCGTGCCCCGAAGCGATATTGGCTCTTGGCGGAAGGAACGGCCCGTCGAACTTGCCTAGCGACCACCTGACCGACCGCCTATCCGTTTTCGTCAGCGACTACAACGACCGATTCTTGGGGCAACCACTGCAACTCGCCCCGACCCTACTTGGACGCTACCCTAGATTCAGACCCGAGGTCGCGACCCGACGCTTGCCCCCTGAACTAGACAGTTCATTCGCCCCGGTGTCCATAGGAGCTTCATCGCCATCAGTTTCGTCAGGCTCATAGTTCCGCTCCCTAAGACTAGGTACTCCATGCGCCTCCATGTCATTCGCAGAGTCCTCGCGACCATATTCCTCTTGCTCATAGTCTGGAGAGTCCAATTAGACGGCCCGATTGTGTCCGATCTGAAATCGTTGGTCTCTTGGCTATTCTTGGCGCTTCTCGTGATTGGGTTTTATTGGGCCTTCGTCCGATATCGTCGACCGTACGAGGAAGCCGCAAAGGCGCTGCTCAAGGCTGCGGAGCAACTCAAGATCAGCCAGTCGGCCAATCATGAGGACCGGGGCGACTCGGATGGATCGGAGTCCGATGCGGGAGGCGGGGACACGGCCCCGGGATCGTGGCCGAGCATACCGCCACGGCGTCTCAAGGCCTTCGACAAACTCGAACCGATTGAGGAAGCGTGGACCAATTATCATCTAGCCCGCCACAGCACCGGACCCGCCGCGCGACAAAGCAGATCGCCCGTTTCCGCCAGTGACTATTTCACAGTCGAGAGTGTACTCGGAAAGCCTCGGGAATCCTTGCCCGACAGGTTGCCGGGGGTGTTCACGGCCATCGGGCTCTTGGGGACATTCGTCGGAATCGCTATAGGTCTGGCCGGCATCTTGCCTCAACAAGCCTCCCCCGCTGCAACCGAAGAGCTGATGCAGGGCATCCGCACGCTCATGGGCGGAATGTCCACCGCTTTCGTGACTTCCATCGTAGGGATCACATTCTCCGTCTGGTGGCAGTTTGAATTTCGCGAAGCCGAGCACGGTTTGGAATCCGCCCTTGACCACTTCCACGGCGTAGCGTCACGATTGCTTCCTGTCGAGGAGCCGCACGAGACACTGCTGCGCGTCGCAGGATCCAATGAGAGCGTCGGGCGCACCGCAGAGGAGATCAAGGGCACTGCCGAGGAGATCAAAGGAAACGTCCAGAGCTTGGGGCAGGACTTGGCGGACGCCCTAGAGCCCTACTTGGAGAAGCACATAGGGGACCCGATCCGCAATCTGAACACCGATCTGGGCGAGCGTCAGACGCAAGCTCTGGCACGCATGGTGGAAGCGTTTCGCGAGACGCTGGTCTCCTCCGTCAATGAACAGTTGAGCGAACTCGGTCAGGCTTTGCAGGCTGCGAGCGACCATCAGGCCAACGCGGCGAAAGAACTGGAAGCGTTCTTCGACAGGCTGGTGAGAGTTTCGGACGTACAGTCGAAGCTCTTGGCCCACACAACCGAGGTTGCCGAAGTGTTCGACCGTGGCTTGGCGCAATTGACGACTGCCACGGGCGCCATTGAATCCGCTGGCAGGGCGGCACGGGAAACAATGTCGGCCGCCCACGAGGCAATGGAAACGGCACATCGGGTGAACCAAGAGAGTCGGCAACTACAGGCGATTCAGAAAGAGGTGTCCGAAGCAGCCAAGGGTACGTGGGATGCGCAGGCGTCGCTACTTAAGGACCTTCAGGCCAACCTCAGTCGACTCGCTACGGATTTGGGCGACAAGATTACGGAGTTTCGAACCGCTTCCGCCCAGAAGATAAGCGAGGTCTTTCACGTCTTCGACTCAGAAATGGCCAAAGTGGTCAACCACCTGAGCGGTACTTTGGCCGAACTGCGCACCGTGACCGAAGAGCTGCCTGCTGCAGTTGCCAACCTACGGGAAGCCACCCAAGATCTCGCCGCCTTCGGTAAAGCCGAGCGGGAGTCCCTCGAAAGGGGCCTGCGAGCATTCGAGGAGGCGAAGGCCAAGGTCGTCGAGCAGCTAGAGCAAACGGGCGCGGACGTTCGCAATCTCGGACGCGCATTGCCTGAACTCGCTAACGACTTCAAGACTCGCCAAACGGAGCTCGCGGCAGCGGCGGACAACCTTCAACGTGGGCTCGGCGCGATGGTCGAACAAATGGTGGCTGAGGGTGCCCGGTCGGAGGAAGACCGTAAACGCCTGGCAGATTCGATAGAGGCTGCGGCCCTCCGAATCTCGGAGGGAGCAGACTCGGTCGTGACGTCCATAGAGCCCATCGGAAAGCGGACCGCGGTGGCATCGGAACGCTTGGACGCCTTGTCCAAACGCACAGGGGCCCTGACCCGCGCGTTGGGGAAACTACACGCAACTGCGAATCGGCTCTCAAGTAAGACTAAGTCTTATCCGCCCAAGGCGCCACGCGCCCCGGTGCGGGCGAGACCGAAAGCACGGGCAGAGACCGGGAGGCCGCATGTCTCAGCTGCTAGACCAAGAACGGCAAGCGAGAAGATGCAAACCTTGCCACTGGATGTTGCCGACAACAGCCCGACCACTAAGGAGCAACCCGTGGAACCAAGACAGGCTCCGAAACAGGGGTGGAGGCGTCTGCTCAGCCTTTGGCCGAGAGGCTAGTTGAGTCCATATGGCCCGTTCCTTGTTTCCCCGACGAGAAGTAAGGGGCTCCAGCGGCCAAGAGTCGGAGTACTGGCTAAGCTACAGCGACCTCATGGCCGGGCTCCTCATGGCGTTTGCCTTGATGCTCATGGTGGCCCTGTATCAGCAGGGGCTGAGTGAGTGTCAGATCTTCGTCTACGAGAAGACGGCCCAAACCATGAAGGATCTGATCGAGACCCGGCAGAGGGTGATCAGTGAGCTACAGGCGCGATTCGACGGTGGCGACAGGGTCGTCGTAGACTCGGCCGGGACCGTCAGGTTCGCTGGGAGCCTGCTGTTCGAACAAGCGAGCGCAGAGGTGTCGCCCGAGGGGCGGACCGAACTGGCATCCTTCGCGAAGGAGTACTTCCCTCTCCTGCTGGGAGACGCAGAGTTCAGGAGCCAGCTCGACAGGATCGTCGTCGAGGGGCACACTAACGATGACGGCACCTACGAACTGAACTTGGCCCTCTCCCACAATCGCTCGTTGGCGGTAATGGAGGTCTTTCTTGAGCAAGCCGAGGGTTATCGAAACGACCTAGAGCGGCTCGTGACGGCCAACGGGAGATCGTTTGCCGACCTCGTGCATCTCCCTGACGGCAGGGTAGACAAAGCGGGCTCCCGACGGATCGAGATCCGCTTTCAAATGGATGACCGGGCGCTCGCACACAACGTGCTGAAGCTCGGCGCGATTCTCATTGACCCGGTGTGCGAGCAGTGAAGTCCTTGGAAGTGGCCCTTGCCTTCAGTCCCACACGGCTTCCAGCGGCCCGTATTGCCGTTCAGCAACTCCACAAGGGGACCAAGTCGCACCCTCGTGAGGCGAATCCCTTGGAAGTCTCAGCCCTTCGGGCACGCATCACGAAGGCCGCAGACTCTGCAGATCCTCGTCGGGCGCTGATCACTCTGGCCCACAGCCTTGTCGCACGGGATCTGCTTGCGGCGGTTCGCTCTATTGGACAGTGGGCAGAACTGCGCGGACCCGTCGCAACAATCGCCCGCGAATGCCCTCTGCCGACCTACGTCGCAGCTCTGTGGAACGTGTGGCAGGCGCACCCTAGATCGGACATCATCGTGAAGTTGCTCGCGGAAATGGGGCTACGCTTCGGCATTGAGAGAGCCGTTGGCGACCGATATCGCAAAGACGCCATTGAGTGGTTCAAGCAACACAAGCCGGTCGACTCCATCGTGCTCTGGACGGACAGGTTGAGAATCAGATGGAAGGATCTCGGTAGCATCTCCGAGTCCCCGTTTGTACCCGACGCGCCGCTGGTGGATCAAGTCTTGCACCGCACGCTGCAGATCGGCTCTGCCTGGCAGCTGGACAGAATGACTAACGACGAAATCCTCGCAGGGTGGCAGGCGATGTCGGGGCTCGACCACATGGCCGCTTGCGCGAACTTTCTCAGGCGGATTGGACCCAGTAGTTGGACGGGGCGCTTCCCTGCCTTAGACGAAGTCCGCGCCAACTATGGTCTACCCGGGGCCGAGAGATCGCACAGGACGTTCTGGCTTCGGTTGACGGGTGAGCGCTGTCGCGACTTTCGAGAGTTCTTCATTGCCAGGGAACTTGACCACGCGTTCAAGGGCGATTCCGACCGGCACCGCTTCTGGACAGAGCAAAGACGCGAAATACTCGACGTCTGCCACGGGACGGCCGGAACTGCAGACTGGTCGCTGATCGATTTCTCAGGCTTCTCGGTCGTGGAGTTCTTCGAGCTTGGGAACGCGGCCTATCTCTACCCAGCTGAAGAGCCCATGCTGAAGCACATTAGGTCGTGCAAGAGGGCTTCGAGCCCGTCCGAGCTGAAGACGATCAACTATCACTCATTTCTACGTCGAGCCGAATTGCGCGACAACCGGATCATCCACAGCCAAGGCTGGCAGCCTCGGGCCTGGCGGATCCTGGACATATGGAAGGCTCGCTACTCGTGACCGGATTCCCGGACTGGGAGCCGACGCGCGTCGGTGTGGAGTTCGTCGGGTTCGACGGCAGGCCATTTCCCCGATTCCCGGTTGCGCCTGGCTCGGACGAAGCCGCCCGTCCTGCGGTGAGACTGTTGGAGGAGTTGTGGGGACGCAACTTACTTGTCCCGCTGGAAGACACGGTCGTGCTGCCGTGGATGACCGTCTACGAACTCGATTCACAGGAGCGCAACATACTCGGCCTTCCAAAACCGAATCAGCGCTTGAGGACCACGGTTAAGACCGACCGCTGGATCAGCCACAAGGACTTCTGCATCCGGATGGATTTCTGGTTTGACGGGAGCGCACCCGATTCCATCCCGGCCAACGAACCGAAGGGCCTCTTGTTCGATTCTCCTGTCGGGGCTGTGCTACCGCCGAAGGAGGTCGGCGAACTGATCCTGCTCTTGGACAAACCCATCCCGACATCCGCTCACGAACGCGGCATCCTGATAGCCGAGGTGAAGCGCATCGCCGCTGACTCGCCGCACGTCGTACTCGACCGATACCTACAGAACGAAGACTATGTCCTGCCCGAGCGGCTGGGTCTGGACCTTGATTTGATCGCTGACGACGAGATTCGCTTGCAACCGACGGTTGAGGGTGTGAACGGACCGGACTTTCGGGGCTTCGTCGACGGTCCGCCCAAGACTAGGTACACCCAGTTCCTTCGTGGGGGAAGGAGACGAAGGCTAGTACTTAGACCCGAGCAGCGCGACGCGATCCGTCACGTCCGCGAGAAGGGCGTTCTGCGGGGAGCCAATGTGCCAGCGTTCTTCGACAATCCTGAAGCGTTCCTTCCCGACGAAATCGAGGTCGACTTTGCGGAGTTTGGGAAGCGGGTTCGTGGACTGGTCCCGGTGGTCTACCATTCCCATCCCTATATCGCAGTGAACCGGACAAAGCGCCGTGGTTGGTTTGATGCATGGCCCAAGATCGGAGTAAAGAGGCGGGACGATGAACCCGGATCCGATGACGAAGCGGTTTCTGGGCACCCCCCACGGGAAGTCGGGCAGGAAACCGAGTTGACGCCCGAAGAGTTTCGTGAACTGGCTGAGGAAGCGGCTAAGACCGACGGGCGCTACGCAAGGTTCAGGGACGGATGGATTGAGATCGATTCTGAGCGTGCGGCCAAGTTCCTGGAGTTCTTGGACGAGCACCCTAGAGCGGATGGCAGCGAGCGACGTCGAGTCAGTGCAGCAAGCACACAGCTCGTTCTAGACGTGATCTCAAACATGGACGCTCTGGAATACGTCGAATCCGAGGTCGGCCCTGAGGCTCTTCCTAGTCCTAGTGACAAGGAATACGAGTTGCCGGGATCGTTGCGGGCTACGCTGTACCCGCATCAGGAAATCGGATACAGGTGGATGCGGCACCTGCACGATTTGGGGTGCGGCGGTCTGCTGGCAGACGATATGGGCCTCGGGAAGACCGTGCAGCTCATCGCCTTCATGTCACATCTGCATGATCGCGACAGACTTAGGCCTGCGCTGCTGGTCGTCCCTCTATCTGTGATGGTCAACTGGCAGCGCGAGTTGCGACGTTTCGCCCCCTCGATCGATTCGGTTCACCAGCACCGGGGTCCCGACCGTGAACGTGATCCAGATCGACTCGCCCAGAACGAGGTGGTGATCACGACCTACGCCACGCTACGTCGCGACCAAGTCATGCTCGCGAGAGTTGATTGGACGGTGGTCGCCTGCGATGAGGCCCAGTACGTGAAGAATCCGACCGCCAACGTTACCAGCGCGGTCAAGGGCATGAAGGCATCATTCCGCTTGGCCTGTACAGGAACACCGGTTGAGAACGGGCTTTCCGAACTGTGGTGCATCGTGGACTTCGCGCAGCCGGGCCGGCTCGGTAGCCAACGAGAGTTCCGCGACACCTTTGAACTCCCGCTAGTAGACGCCCTTGATGACACACGGGACCAAGAGGGTCATGTGGCCCGGCTGCGGAAGAGGCTTCACCCTCACTACATCCGTCGGACAAAGGAGGGGGTGCTGCGGCTGCCCCCCAAGACCACCCGTGCGTATGAAGTGGCCATGAGCGAGCGTCAGTCGACGATATACCTCCGAATCCTAGCTCAGATAAGGCAGCGGCAGACGCATCCGCTGGCAGGTCTACAACATCTAATCGCCCTGTGTTCGCATCCGTTGGCACTTGGGAAGACCCAGCACCGCGGCAACGCCGAACAGCTGCTCGTAGATGCCCCCAAGTTGAGAAAGACTGTTGAAGTGCTCGAACAGATCCGGCGAGTCGGTGCCAAAGTTGTTATCTACACACGCCTCAAGGCAATGCAGCGCGTCCTGCAAACCGTAATCCTCCACAGGTTTGGCTTCGAACCGAGCGTGCTCAACGGCGAGGTCGGCGGGCACAACCGCCATCGGATTGTCGAGGTCTTCAACGGGGGTGACGGATTCGACGCAATGATCCTCTCTCCCGAGGCGGCGGGGGTAGGGCTAAACATCACGGGTGCCACCCACGTCGTTCACTACACGCGTCTCTGGAATCCGGCGAAAGAAAACCAAGCTACCGATCGCGTCCACCGGATAGGCCAAGACCATCCGGTTACGATCCACTATCCAATTGTTGTCGGGAACGGATTCAAGTCGGTCGAGCAGCACCTGCACGACCTTCTTCAGGAGAAGCTTCAGCTCGCTCGGAATGTTCTCGTGCCCAGAAAGAGCCTCGACTTCATGGGCGAGCTGGAGAGACGGGTGACGCGCGAACACCACACCGAACTATGTGGACTGTCACCGACCTGATCGAGCGACGGGCCTTGCAGATGAGCAAGAGGCAGAGAAGATGAACGCCTATCCGAACGGGTCTCGGCGATGAGCCGGGAGCCTGGACGGGGCTGGGAGATGTGGCCAATGGCCAGGCGGGCCAAGCAAGAAGCTGTCGAGGCGGGTGCGGGACACGTGGGGATTCGGGTCGAGTGCGCGACGATCGGCTTCGAGGGCATTCAGCGCAGTGTGGATCTGTTGGAGTCAACGGCGAGGCGACTTGGGCCGGCCGGTGTCGCGCAGGACCTTGTGGACGAGTCCATTGCTGCCGGCGAGCTTGTCGTAGCGCATGCGTAGGGACATGACCTGCAAGGTGGGGACTCGCTGGCACACGGTCAGGTTCGCGATCACGGGCGAAAGTGAAGCGTTCTTGATAGCCCGCCCGGGCGTTTCTGGGGAACGCCCCACCGTTGTTCGGTACCTTCCCTGACTACACGGCAGGGCTTGTCTGCCAACCTGCAAGGCGGTCCAGCCTTGTAGGGGGGTCTCGCATCACGTCGTCCACCCTTGGCCCAGGACATTGTCGTAGAGGGCCGCCTCACCCAAGCCAACCATCGTGTTCGGCTTACATACGGGGTAGGATCCCCGGAACGCCGGGTTCCCAATCCATGCGAGAATGCAGCGCACGATCCCTGAATAGACCGGTAGCCTGAGCGTGGCGAGACTCATGAACGTTCCGTAAGGGACGGAGCGCTCGACTTCCGCATGGGAGCTTTGCGGGCTTGAGGAAGTGCTCGAAGGCGCCTGCCTGTTCAAGCATCCACTCTCGGTCGGCGAGACGGTCCGGAGCACCGGGAACTAGTACTTACAACGCCGCGGAGTGCCTTTGGGCAAGACCCCTTTCCGCCAATCGTCGTACGTCGAGGGGGCGAGATCTCTTCCGCGGCCGCCTCCTGGTGCTGCCTTGTGCTGCTCTCTGATGTCGGGAGTGATCTGTCCTGCCTATTCGCCTAGGCGCGGGTCATGACTCCCCGCTCCCGAAAGCACCTGTTGTTCTCAGCAGGAGACCCCGTCATGGGGACGCCCCACATTGCGTCTGACTTGCTGGTAGAAGGCCCAACGCCCGATCCGTGTCGTGGTCGGACCGTTTGGGACGGTAGTCGTCCCAAGGCTCAACCAAGGGCTCTGTGCCAGAGCTGGGCAACCGGCCCTCATTCGGCGGCTCTTCCTAGCGTGCGATAGCCGCTAGCTCTGAATTGGTGAGGTGCATTTCACTCTGGGCGCATAGCATCCAGATCGCATTGTCGACGAGCACTACGGGCGTTTCGCTCGCTTCCGCAATTCTCTCAGCGACGGTCATGACCTCCCGCAGCTTGCCTGCTGCGGTCGTCGCAGGGTTCCCATACGGCTTGGTCGCGGGATTCCAGCCGTAGAACTGAACCAGCCCGAAGGACCCCATAGCCCGAAGCATGTGCCGGTCGGGCTTCGCCACGGCGAAGCCTAGGTTCTTCAACGCCTCCGCGGCGAGAGGGACGCCGAGAGAGGGGAGCTTGTATTTACCTGGACTGCCTAATTGCAGCGCGACCCGCTTCGGGTCGTCGGCACACTGTTCCAAGAGCGAGGTGAAGTAATTGTCCGCCGCTCCTCGGCGCTTGCTGTACTGCAGGAGGATTTGGGCAGCGCGGATTAGATTCACCAGACTGCCTCTTAAGGACATAGAACCAGCCTTTCGCTCTTTGAACCATGGCACGAACCGGTTGTCAATCTCATATTCCGACTGGCTCGCGTACGCCTTGAGGCTGTACCCGTCGAAGAGTTTAGGGAGATCCGGCAGAACGCCCTCGATCTTTGACCAGACCGTGTTGCTGGACAACACGGCCAAGAGAATTGCCTTGAACACCTCGTCGTCGCTCCAGGTCTTGCCTTGAGACCGTTCCTTGACAGCCCGAACCTGGCCAAACTCCTTGACTCGTTCCCGCCAATGCATGTGGTGCAAGTCGAGGCGAGCCTCAATCTTGCTCCAGAGGACGCGATAGCTCCTAGTCGTGTGGTCCATGACGATTCCCGCACCCGCCTTACTACCTACTGCAAGTTGATCCATTCCGTTCGCTTCTTGGTTCCGGCGTGTCCCGACTCAACATATGCCGCACGCGCCTCGAGCATCGAAGGCGATTGCGCCGGATGCACCCCACGCCCTGCCCAGTAATCATATTCCTCTCTCTGAAAATGCTCGGGCTCGTTCACTCTTCCCACCCATGACGGGCCGCACACTGTGCTCGAATCCGATGCCCCAATATTGCCTTTGTCAGCCTGCCGTAGACTTCCCACATGAGCTCACTGATCGGTGGAGGATCGTGCTTGCGCCCTCGGTAGACACCCCAGGTCACCACCAGAGTGCTTGCCTGCCCCAGACTGTCCGGCCCCATCAGACAGTCTATGGCGGCATTCTCCTTGACAAACTTCAGATCGCCGTCGGTGAACAGCAACGTCGGCTCGCAGCCGGGCACCTGGTGTTCCAGCACAGTCATCAACAGCAGCCTCCACACGATCATGCCGTTGATGGCTGTCGCTCGCTGCAGCCGGTCCGCCGTGCCTAACCGCAGATACCCCACCCGGCAGCCCGAATTCAGCACTCGGAAGAAGTCTTTAACCCGCCAAGTCTTCAGGTGGTGCCGCGCCACCTTGGCCAACAGGTGCCACTGCATCGGCGAACCCGCTCCGGCGGCTCTCTCGACGTCGTGTGCCCAACAGCGTCAACATCCTCCGCCTTGGCGATCGACACCGGCACGCGCGGGCTTCCGTGCCTTACTAACACTTGGCCTCGCACTTCACGCGCGCCGGCCCCGCCTTCTTGCAGCTCAACTTGGGACGCTTCACAAGGCCCGCGATGTCCACCCGCGGGGCACCGTCAGTCCGGATGACCGCCATCACTTCGAACAGCTTGCCCGCCTTGTCGGGCCAGCTTGCGGTCACGCTTGGCGCGCACCAGTGTCTCGACCCACCCCTGCCTGCACTGCTGGTCAGAGAGGGCGAAAGAGTCGGCCTCGCGGCCCATCACCCCAAGCACGCGAGTGCGGCCCGTCAATTCCCGCGCCTCCTGAGGGGTGTCCCGATACCCGCTGGTCCAGCGGCCGCTCTTCCCGTCT
Organism: Bryobacterales bacterium; assembly: GCA_965203925.1. Classification (GTDB taxonomy): domain Bacteria; phylum Acidobacteriota; class Terriglobia; order Bryobacterales; family UBA6623; genus VXMF01. The sequence goes on along the minus strand of OZ241924.1, from coordinate 3,559,239 downwards.
GCCTGCCCCGGCGGTGTGCCGAACGCGCAGTTCAGCACTGCCAGCGGCAGCCCGTGAACCGTCGTCGGCAGCGTCAGGCAAGGGTGCAGGCCCAGCGTCTTGCTCTTTGTCTGGTTGCGCCCGATCACCCTCTACCCCGGCATCCCGAGCGCGTTGCGAAACGCAGGCCGCTGCCGTCCTGACTACACAGCACCATCGCTTTCCGCGCCGTTCGCCAGCGCAGCCAGCCTGCTGCCCGAGCCTCGGTGGGGAATCCTGCGGGTGCGGCTGCCCTGCGAGTCCCAAGCACACCTCGACGAGGCACTCGAACCCGTGTTAGAGGCGCTAAATGAGACCGGCGCCGTATGTCCGGGCACCGACCTGCGCTTGGTCTAAGAGTTCAGCGGCGACTGAATTCGCCCACGGCACAGCCCGTGGGGCCGGACCTAATTCCCACCATGCGACTGTGCCGAGGCGCTCGGTCTCATGACAGACGCGTGACCGGACTCGGGCTGCACGAGTTTCCGGTCTCCGCACTCCCCCACGAGGGGCTCGCCGAGGGCTTCCCTGCCCAACTCCGCGAGGACCTCTGCTAGAGCCGCCACAACCACGCATAATCACGCGCTACCTTGCCGACCCTAGCCCTCAGATTCCGACCCGCGACCCAGAAATGTGGGCAGCCACAGCTAGTCCATGACCGGAGCGGTGAAACCTGGCTCCGGCGCCCCGTCCTGCTACGTTTCGCGCCCAAGCGCGACTTGACCCACATGCTACGCTGAGGCCGCGAGTAAGGCGAGAGCGATGACACTGCTCTACACGCAGCCGAAGGCTCGGGCCGTTGCGCTTCCACCCCACAGATGCCGGCCGGCACGCAAGGAACTGCATGAGGACCATTCCTGCGATGCTGCGTTCGACGAAACCGTGCAATCCGGCCGGTGCCCTGTGAAGATCAACTACGTCAGTCCCAAGAATTGTCATGCCTAAGGCACTTAAGCCTGAGCCACCACCTCCTCCACCAACGCCATCACGCAAGGAATGACCGGCAGCGGCTCGATCATGGATTTCCAGTCGGTCGAGTTCCGACATTGGGAACTTCTGTTTGATATCAGACGGTCGGTTCGATACCACGATCACAGACGGAACCACTATTTGCGGATCCAGAAGTATTTCCAATTCCTGCATCTCGTTCTTGGGGCTGCCGCTGTAGTTCAATATCTAGGGACTGCCACGAATGAAGGAGGGCTGCCCTTGATCCTTCTTGTCGCACCTGCTCTAGTAGCCATTCTGTCTGCAATCCTTATCGCATTCCGAGTGGCTGAAATGGCGACCAAGCACTCTAGACTCTATGAACGATTCATTGAATTGGAGAAGGAAGCGGTTGCAGTGTCCGATTCCAACAGCGATCAAGTGAATCGACTTCGATCAAAGGTCTTGGAAATCGAGATCGACGAGCCCAGCGTGTTTCACGCAGTCAACATCATGTGCCATAACGAGGTAGCACGGAGCCAAAGATGTGGGGAAGATTCGATCTACAGGATCCGAACTATAGAATGGCTGCTCAAGGATTTTTGTAGGTTCAAGAGAATGCCGTATCGACTGCTGTCTACTTGATGAAGAGTCTTTCTGGGCGCGAGCCCTGAGGCGTCGGTCTTCGCCACTCGCGCAGTTGAATAGAGTGAATCTTGGCCTCCCTTTTCTCCACGTGATGTGGTGTAGCGGCTGTAACCATTGGAGTGGGCCGTGAGGACCATCGCTGTAGAGTCGAATCAGCTTGCGCACTCGCGAGGGATCCACGCCCAACTTGGCGACCGCCTCCTGCAGGACGAGTTCGCCTCGTTCCTCGCGCTCCTTCGTGCTGCACACGACGATCCCGTGCGCATGCCGCAGCGACTGCACTCGAGTTCAGTTCCAGCGGTCCAGTTGGCAAGACGCCGGGTGTTGGCGCGGAGGACCGTGCCACGAAGAAGGTCACCGCCAATAGGACGCTGCAGCTTCGTCAAGAAGCATGCGGCCAAGAGTGCCAAGTTCTACAGTGACGATGCTGGCGCGTACGATTCTCTCCCGTTCAGCCCTGTGGTCGTGAAGCACTCGCTCGAGGAGTTCGGCAGGGGCGGCATTCACACCAACGGCATCGAGTCGCTGTGGTCCATTCTCAAGCGGGCGCACAAGGGCACGCTCCACAAGATGAGCCCCAAGCACCTTGACCGCTACATGCAGGAGTTCGCTGGCCGCCACAACATGCGCGATCAGAACACCACGGACCAGCCCGCCATCATGCGCGACGGCATGGACCACAAGCGCCTGCGTTACAAGGATCTCGTCAAGGGCAACGGTCTGGAATCGGCCTGCCCGCCTGCCTCGCCGGTTCCCGTGTTGTACTTTTCCGCGTACCGCTAGGAGTATTCGAGTGTGGGGTAGGAACAGATGAAGAACTGCTTCAGAGGCACAACCCCAGAGCTGCTCGCCAAGGCCCTCTCTTCCAAGAGGGCCGCTAGGACCATGTCTGGCGCACGAAGACGATCAGCTGTCCAGTAGTCAGCTTAGTTCCGATCCAACGGACTATGCTTAGAATGGACACAGCAAGGGGAATCTATGCCGGAGTGGATCACAGACCCTAGAGCGATTGCTGCGGTGGTTGCCGCGATAGGCGGGATCGGCTATTGGATCGGTCAGGTGAACAGCGACCGCAAGAACTTCAAGACGTTCATGGCCGAGGTCCGGGATGACATGGCAGAGATCCGAAAGAAGTTCGACACGATTTTGCTTCGACTTCCCCCCAGGCCCGTAACGGGTGGCAGCCCGCTCAGGCTGACCGATTTGGGCGATGAGATCGCGGACGAACCGAACGCATAAGAGTGGGTTTCTACCTTGGCCCCCTCGCTGCAGGAGGATTTCCGTGACAAGGTGCCTTTCGAAATAGACGAATCCTGTCACGATTTCGTGGAGAAGTCTCTCTCTAGGCACAGCTCCGGACATGCTCGCACAGCTCGATCTGAAGAAATAGCTAGGAAAGTGGCCATATGTGCGTTTGAGCGCGGACGCGATAGGGCCAGCGTGCGTTCGGTCCTGCGAGACGTTCTACGGGACTGAACTGTTGAAGCCCCCGGTGGGCTCGTAGGAACCCATAACGTAACCGTTCGGGCGGATTGTGGACTTCGGCCTGCGGTCGGGTTTGAGCAAGAGGCTTGACAAGGTTTCGGCGATCCCTATGCGCCGCGCTGGGGTCGGTAGGACACGGTTTGCCAAGTCTGGCCAAGCCGGTTAGAGATTGCATTGGCCGGCGCTGCATTGATTCGGCGGCCCGCTGAAGGAGTATTCTCACCCGCAGGGGCCGGGCGTTTCAGCGGGGCTGCCGGATTTCAGCCCGCAGCCTTGCGCGGCACGGCTCTCGCTGGCTGCCCGTCTGGAGATGCTGAAGCAGCTGGAGGCTGCCCGGGGGAGTTCACGAAGAAAGTTCCGCAAACCCCTGAACACCGGACATGATCCTGTGGCAGCCTCAAGGAGATGCAGGTCTTGCCGGAAAGCGAGAAGCGCCCGCCGGACAAGGATGCGCCGCGCTGTCCGGGCGGGGGTCCGCTGGCGGCCAGCGGCGGGGATGCCGAAGGCGCCCCGCAGCAGCGCAAGCGTAGCGGGCAGCCGGGGGCGGCCCCGAATCCGGGACGGACTTGGCGCCCCTCCTGTACTGGGCCTTGGAAGGCGACGGCGGGTAGTGTCCGGAAGCGATCATGCTCCACTACCTCGACCGCTACTGGGACCACCTCTTCGGGCATCCCCCGGGCGCGGGACACCGAGGGCCGTGTCGTGGCGGTCGTGGAGCGCACGAACATCCCAGCCGAGCACTTCTTCTCCCAAGCCAAGCGCGAACTTCGGCGCCCGCTGGGCCGTGCGCACTTGGGGCTTGACTTGCAGGACCAACCGGCGAAGGTCGCCCTGACCGCGAACCTGCACGATCCGGACTACGTCAGGATCGTGTGCGGAACTCTGGACGGTCTGCCCCGAGCGTTTGCCGAGCTGGTGCGATCCGGACAGGCCACGGCCCGTCCTGCTCTCAACCGCTACGCCCGGAGCTCCGCCCTGCGTGGCCGCGTCAGCCATTGGTTATAGGAGTCCGGGAACGGCACAACACCCTCGCAGCCCACCTCCAGCTCACTCTTCCGATTCCTTCCTGCAGTCGCAGCTCCCAACCAGATCATGACGCGATAGCTCGTCAGATGCCGAGCGACCTCCGTTCAACAACTGCTCGTACTCTTCGCAAGCGGATTGAGAACTACATTCTCGTGGAGGAATTCAGGTGCCACATCGGCACCGGTAGGCCACACAATGGTGTCCAAGTCGCTGTCGACCCGAAAACGCCGGAAGACATCGGTGTTCTTCAAGGGCTCGAACACCTCGCCCCACAATTCGTCCTCCAGATCAATAATCCCCTGAGCGCCATCGTCGAACGTCACATGGATCTTGTAGTCCTGAAGATACTCTGCCCGTGTGAGCCTTGGCGTCATTTCCCTACTCCAGTGGCGTAATCTTCATCGACGGCTTCCTCTGCTTGGCTGGGAACTAGTCTTGCCGCAGTTGACTGGGCTGCACTTCCAGCCACTCTAGGACCAGACCTCTTGCGCTGTGCGGAAACTCGCCCGAGAGGATGCGCTCGTCCCCAATTGCGAACCGATCCAACGTGTCTCCGTACCTTGCATGTAGGTGGGCAGGCTAGTGGTCATTGTCGTACATCACGATAACGATTCCGACAGAACGGCTGATCCCCGGCAACAGGCATCGTTGGTGTTGGTCATGACTCCCAGCAGCGTAAACAGGAATGCAAGAATCACCGATAGGTAGTCCAGTACTTGCATTGTCGGTTCCCTTACGCTCGGCGAGGATTTCAGGAGCAGCGACTTCAGTGCTTGAGCAGACTTGCGACAGAAGAAGCCGAACCCCACAACACGAACACATCGGCATCTTCGCCGATCCGCACGTTCGACTCCAAGGTGCGCTTGACGCTCTATCATACTCTGGTCTTATTGCTCTTGTCTCACGAGTTCTTGGGTCGGCCTCGCGGTTGGCGGCGCAACACCTGCCTAGCCGCGATCCGCTCCTTCTTCGCCTATGTCGCCGTGCCGGAGCCCCAGCATGCAGCTCTGGCGCAGCGTATTCTGGCGATGCCCGCCAAGCGCTGCACCCGCCGTACGGTGAATTTCCTCGAACGCGCGAGATCGAGGCCCTGTTGGAAGCCCCGGACACGCAGACGCGGGGCGGGCGTCGAGACCGTTCGCTGCTCCTCGCGGCCGTGCAGACCGGCCTGCGCGCCTCGAAACTGATCCATCTGCGTTGCCAGGATGTCCAACCCGGCCCGGGTGCCCACCTGCGCTGCCAGGGCACGGGTGCAAGCAGTACCCCACCGGAATCGCTTTTGCCGGAAGCGGTCTCGCAAGCCACCGGGGAGCCGAGCTGTTCCGATACGCCGACACAGCACAAGCGACAAACCCGACCGGCCAGAGAATCCGCCCTGGTGCGGGTCTTAACGCGGTTTGGATCGTCTCCGCGACACCCATACCGTCCCGGTCCGATCCACAGCGGATGAACGGAGTGCGCTACGCGTGCCTGAAGCCCATCGAGTTGTCGCAACTGCTAGGCTAACGGCGTGAGCGCGGAGCTGATCGGGACCCTTAGCGTGGGCGCAGCCCTAGGCGGCTTGGTGCTCGTGCTGCAGGCCCGGACGCACAAGCGGCTGGACGTGCTCGAAAGCGAGCTGCGGCGTCTCGGGGAACAGGTAGCGCGACTGGTGGGGCTGATCGAAGGTTCGAGCCTGTTCCGACCGCCAGAAACATCCCAAGCGGCGGGCGACTAGGCCGGCTGCGCCCGCGGCCCTTCTGGAGCGCAGCCACCGAGGGATACTTGAGCGATTACGGAAGGCACCCTGTCATGCGCAGGGAGCGCCGTCATGAGACACGGACAGATCTGTGTTGCGATCCTGGCTGTCGGTGTGCTGTTCGCGAGCGTGTCTCGTGCGCAGCCGGCACCGGATTGCAAGGCCTGGAACTCGGAGGATTTTTTTCGGGCGGCCAGAGTCGAAGGCGTGACGGCGTGCGTCGCGGCTGGAGGCGACCCGATGGCACGGCAGGCTTACTCCGAACGGACTCCCCTCCACCTGGCGGCAGTGGCAAGATCGGGTCCGGAGGTGATCGGGCTACTGCTGGCCGCCGGAGCCGGCGTGGGTGCGCGTGACGGTGACGGCTGGGAACCACTGCACATGGCGTACTGGCATGGGGCGAGGGAGGAAGTGGCCGAGATGCTACTGGCAGCTGGCGCGGATGTCAATGCCAGGACGGGCGGCGACTTCACGCCCCTGTGTTGAAATTCGGATAAGACGGAGCGGGATTGGTCGGATTCTGTGATCACCGATGAGGGGTGACAAGGGCGGGATTTCTCAGATTGGTTGATCATGGATCCGGTAGCGGTAGCAGTGCTACCAGAGCGACGCTACCGCGTTGGCGGCTGGCAGGGGGTGGCTGCCGGGAGTGATTCGGCCGGAGAGGCTGGCCGGGTGTGGGTTCGGGAGGCGAGGCCGGGCCAGCGTCGCTCGCTGCGGCGGAGGCTGAAGTCGACATGTTTCCAGTAGGAGTCGGGGACGGAGAGCTCACGGACTTCTTGGAGGACGTAGCGGAAGTAGCGCAGGTTGCGGATGGGTTGCGAGTGGGGCTGGTCGACCATCGTGCAGGACTTGCGCAGGCAGCCGAGCTGGATGGCGCGCCGGACGATTTCGAGCGGGATGCCGTCGCGTTGCCATTGGGCCGCGAGGCGCCGGTCGTCGGGGCCGAAGGCGGCTTGGACACAGGCAGGTTTGAGGAATAGCTTGCGCGCGCTGTCGATGTCGGCGGTGATGGCTGGGGGGACGGGCGGGGCGTTGGCAAAGTCGCGGCGGTAGGGCCAGAACTGCGCCCGCACGCGCAGGCGGGAGCGGCGGTGCTGGTTGCGCGCGTGGCGGATCGTGCACACGCCCTTGGCGGCCAGCTCGTTCGGGTGGCGGGCCAGTGCCGGGCGGCTCCTGCCCAGGCTGCGCGCCAGTACCGACTGGCGGAAGGCGAGTTCCCCGCTGGCCCGCGGCGCATGCAGGCAGGCATGGTCGAAGACTTTGAAGACCCCGTCGGAGAGCCGCCGCATGGCCTGCTCGAAGCGTTCCCCGGCGGCGAACCAGCCGCTGCCGGGGAGCAGGCGCACTGGCGGGCCCATCTCCGTCAGCCCTGCCCGCGCAGGGCGTCCAGTTGGCCATGTAGGAGGGCGGCCCGCTCGCGGGCCGCGCTCGCCTCGGCGCGCGCCTCGCGCAGTGCTCGGGCGTCGAGGTCTGGACAAGGGCTTTTTCGGGCTGCGCTCGGTGCTGCTGACGCTGGCTTTCATGCTGCTCTCCGGCAACCGCAATCCGGAGCGCCTGAGCCACCTCCAGCCCGGCGAGTTTGGTGCCCTGCTGGGGCTACGCCTGCACACACGGCCGCGGCCAATCCGAGCCCGTTTGGAACACGAGATCATCCAACATGCCCACGTTGATGTGCCAACCAAGGTCTCGCGATCAGTCTTGCCGGGAATCGCTGACCGTGCATTTAAGGGCTCACCATGTGGTTGATGCCCTACGATCTGCGACCAGTGCAAGGTAGGTCGGCATCCCTGCCTGCTGAGGGCAGTGGTCGGAGCCCGTTCGTGCCCGGCTGGGGCAAACTGCCGCCCTATCTGGCCGGCCGTCAAGTTGAACAGGCGGTGATCCGGGAATCCTTGGATGTGATTGCGGGGCGTAGCGCGCCACATCGCGGCATCGTTCTCTACGGACCGCGGGGAAATGGCAAGACAGCTCTCCTGAGGTGGGCCAGGGTCGAGGCGGAGGCGAGGGGCATCAACGTGCTGCCCTTCTCCGCCGCGGGAATCCGGACGAAGGAATCGCTGGCGAACCAACTGTGCCGCGCCCCGAGCTGGCTGAGGACGCTGAGGAGAGTCTCGGTGGGCACCATCGGCGCTAAGTCTCGCGATGGGAACTCACGGCCCGTAACCGACGTCCTCGCTCGGAGGGCGCACAAGACTTCAGTCCTCGTCACCATCGACGAGGCACATGTTCTCGCCCCAGGACCAGGCCAAACGATGCTCAGTGCCGTGCAAGACACACAGGGAATGGGCTTGGCAGTGCTTCTAATCCTCGCTGGGACGCCGCATCTGCCTCGCTACCTCGGCACCATGGATGCGCCGTTCTGGGATAGGAGTGAGCGGCTGCCCATCGGTCGCCTCCGGCGTGATGCCGCCGCTCAGGCTATTCGGGTCCCTTTGGAGGAGCACGGCCGTGCAATGGAGGATGAGGCCTTAGCGCAAGTGGTCGAGGAGAGTCACGGATATCCCTATTTCCTCCAGATGTGGGGGAAGCTGCTGTGGCAGGGCAGCCTAGACCCCTCTAGGCCCCTGTCAGTTGTCGACGTTGGCCGCGCACGCAAATTGTTCAAGCGGAAGCGCGATTTGTTCTACCTCGACCGACATACCGAATTAAAGGATCGGGGCCTGGCGACAGTGGCGGCCCAAGTGTCTAGATCCTTCTCGGGAGCCCCGATTCGACCAACGGACGAAATCGAGGAGACTGTCCGGTCCTCATTGGAGATTCAGGGCCGGCCAGCGGACCGTTCATCAGTGACCACGGCTTGTCGACGTCTCTATGAGCTGGGCTACATCTGGTCGGTCACCGACCAGTACCGCCATTGCTACGAGCCGGGGATCCCGAGCTTGATGTCATTCGTGTCACGATCCGAGGGTGCCAGCGACCGGACGGCCACCCCTTAACGCTTCGTCTGTCTGGACACGGCAACTGCATGGCTTGCGCGGAGGTCGCCTCTCCCGGTGCGAAGATGAACATCCGCTGGACGACATGAACTCGTCGTGCGGCTAAGTGCCGATCGACGATCGCCTGTCTTCATGGCGGTATTGGAACCTAATCGCTGTTCCAACCTGCTTGCTTGGCGCTCTCGCTTGCAAGCCGCGATGCATCGTCTCTTTGATAGCCCAATTGCTCCATGGAAGGGGAGATGGTCGCCGGATCAGCCGGATCACGTGGCTCGGGCTGGGCTACCCGTGTCCGGAGCCCTCCTGCCGCTGCTTGCACTGCAACCGCGAGTCGTTCGGCAAACCGCAACGATTAGGTGTCTTTCCCCGCGAAGTTTGGCTATCCGGCTTGCCTAGGACGGCCAACATGGCCCGAGCGTATGGCTAGGAACATCGGCGATGAGCGTATCGAAGACCGTCCCTCGGTTCGGGTCACGGCGCCGATCAAGACTCGCCCCGGAACGAGATCAACAACAATGGCCGGCAATCTCGTGAAGCGGTTCGCAGCCCAGTTCTGCGAACCCGACTGGCCGGGTACGGCCCGGATGAACGTTTGCGGTCCCCAAACTCTCTGGATCTCGCAGGTCCCGAGGGCGTTCTCCACGCCAAGGCCGTCATAGCTGGCGAGGCTACCGTTGTCGTCACATCCGCGAACCTCACGGAGGCGGCACTGAGACTGAAGATCGAAACTGGCGTGCTGGTGATGGATGGGACGCGCAGAAACGTCGCGGCGCGCCCGTCTCCTCGGCTGATCGACCACGGAAGCCTCAAACGGCTTCCGCAGTGGCCGATCACCTCCACGTCGCGTCCGGCCCACGCTGGCCCTCGCGGGTTCCCGGTTGGCGCGTGTGCGCCACCGATAAGGCTTACCGTGTTGCCTCTTTCTCCCTATTGCTCACATCCGTCCGCATTACCCTGGCGGAGCCGACCGGTGCTCGCTTCCCGGACGCTGGCTGTCTTCCCCGTCGGACTGGCGGGTCGGCCTCCGCATTGCGCTTTTGGATGCCTGCTCAGCGTTCACTCGCGGTGCGGCCTGGGTGCTCGCGGATCCCCCTATAAGGGGACCCTTCTCGTCGAAGTGCTTCAGTCCATGTCTTTACCTCGATGTCCCGCTCCGACGGCTTCCGGCTGGAGTGAGAGTTACCCGGGCGGGCTTCACACCCGCTGGGGACCAGTGCGGCTGCACGGCGCACATTCCAATTGAACGCTAGCGCGACTCGGCATTGACGGTGTAGTAGGGTATACGATCAATCTGTAGTGGCTAGACCCGATGATTGTGCGGACCGTTGCTCCGGTGGACGCCGCTGGTTACGCCCGTTAAGTCACGGCTGTCTGAATGGAGAAATCCGTGTCCGAGCCTGAGGCACCCCAATCCGAACCAATAGACCCGAAGGACCTGATTGAAGTGAGACTGGAGAAGTCTCCCCAATTCCGTGTCATTCATTGCGATGGAGCCTCCGGCAGACCGACGCCCAATCGGCTCTTAGGGATGTCGCTCTATGCGGAGTTCGTCAATCCACCGGGCAGAATTCTGCTGGATCGGGGTGAGCATGGAAACCTCACCGAGCGACCAGTTAAGACCAAGCGTGAGATCATCCGGCAGTTCGAGGCTACGGTGTTGCTGTCCGCGAATGACGCACAAACGCTAGGCCGTTGGATCCTTAGACCAGTCAAGCGTATGAGGGAGAAGGGATAGTGCCGCCAACAACCCAAGCAAGCCTTTCAACACGAGGGCGAATGTACGCTTCCATCTTGGAACCGACCGAATCGGCGTTGCCTCCTGAGCAGTACGTCTACGAGACGAAGCTCTTTAGCACCTCTGCCGTCACACCGTCGTCCGGTATTGCGATTGAAGTGGCCAAGTCACTCAAACGTGCGACGGTGGATTGGCAGGAGTTCTATGAGAATTCGCGTGATACATCATTAGTCTCGACTGTGAAACACGATTTGAACCGTGTGTATGACGAGATACTGTTCACAGCCCAAGATGTCGTAGGAGAGAACTGGAGGAAAACAATGCTAGAGACCGCTCGCGACCGAGCACACACGAGATGGCTGGATGACGCTCGCAAGCAACTAGACAATATTGATGTGGGTGCCGACGAGGAGGCACTTGAATCCCCCTCGCGAGAAGCTCGCGAATTCGCGGATAAGTTCATTTCAGTACTCGCAGAAGCCGACTTGCCGTTCGCAACAGTATTTGCAGACGACGACCGTGGCGTTTCCATCCAGATGGAAGTGTCAGGATTCTGCTTCCTGCTCACGTGCTTCGAGGGAGGGAATGGGATCTATAATGTAGCCCAAACATCATACTCCCTTGCGGGTGGATATAAGAGTCTGTCAATTGCGGACTTGGCCCAATCGGAGTTCATGCAACATCTGCGGTGCTTGATCAAACCACTCACGAAAGATGCAAACCATAAAGATCGACCGAAATGAACGCATCGGCAAAGGCGTTTTCAGCAGTAGTCTCGCAACGAACTTGCGGGGTCTGCGTGCGCCAAAATGGAGAAAAGTGCGTGATCTATTCTCCCCTCCAGCAGGACATAGAACGGTGTCGACGGACAGGCTTGATACTTCTGATTGCGTTGCTCTACCTGCGTTGCACGACACTAACGCTCTAGAACGGGCTCAACAGCCAAGTATGTTCCATGGATGATTCGCCTGCAAGGCATCCGTTTTCATGAATCGAAAGGGGACGGTGACACCCTCGCCTACGGACAAGAATCCAATCCACTGCACCGTCGATGCTAGATTGAGAGATAGGGTTGACGTTATGGTGTTTCTCGTTGAAATCCCCCTAGAAGAGCGATGGAAGGAGAGGTGTGACGCTTGAGCCGCTCCAACGCAACCGGTCGAAGCGGGGGTCTAACGCCGTCGCGTCACGATTTGGTCGGGAGCGGCGACTGCAGAAGGGTTCAGAGAAGTGAGTAGGAGGTGGGCTACTAGGGTGTCGTGCCGTTGCCGCACTCCTATGAGCACTGGCTCTCGCGGCACCACCGGTCGGAGTTGCGGGCGGAGCGGTCGAGAGTCGGACGGGCCGCGGCCTGTCTGGATCGCACCAGCTCGGCGAACGCCCAGAGCAGTCCGTTCGGAGTGCCGCAAAGAATGCTGACGCAGTCTGGATCGTGCAGGTTGGCGGAGAGGGCGGCCTGCGCCCGCTGGTCCTGCGGGTCGCGACCTAGGTGTGCGCGGCCCAGATGGCGCCGCAGCCCGCATCTGGCTTGATAGAAGAAGTGCTCTGCCGGGTTGTTCGTGTGGTCCACGACCGCTGAAGAAGCGCAGCAAGAGCTCGCGGGGGCTGCACGCGCACACGGCGGTGGCCTTGTCACGCCGGGGAGTCACGGATGTGCCTATTTTGTGCAGATCTGGGAGAATTGCTGTGGCTGGGCAGCCTAGATCCCTCTACGCCTCTGTCGGTTGCCGACATAGGTCGCGTGCGCGGATTTGTTCAAGCGAAAGCGCGATCTGTTCTACCTCGACCGACATACCGAATTGAAGGATGGGGGCTTGGCTACAGTGGCGGCCCAAATGCCTCAAGCCTTCTCGAGAGCCCCGATGCGACCAACGGACGAAACTGAATAGACTGCGCGGTCCTCATTGGAGATTCAGGGCCGGCCAGCGGACCGTTCATCAGTGACCACGGCTTGTCGATGTCTTTGTGAGCTGCGCTACATCCGGTCGGTCATCGACCAGTCCCGCCATTGCTACGAGCCGGGAACCCGAGCTTGATGGCATTCGTGTCACGATCCGAGGGGGCCAACGACCGGGAGGCCACCCCTTAGCGCTGCGTCTGTCTGGACAGAGCAACTGCATGGCTTGCGCCGAGGTCGCCTCTCCCGGTCCGAAGATGAGCATCCGCTGGACGACATGGACTCGTCGCGCGGCTAAGTGCTGATAGACGATCGCCTGTCTTCATGGCGGTATTGGAACCTAATCGCTTTTCCCGCCTGCTTGCTTGGCGCCCTCGCTTGCAAGCCGCGATGCATCGTCTCCTTGATGGCCCAATTGCTCCATGGAGGGGGAGATGGTCGGCGGATTAACCGGATCAGGTGGCTCGGGCTGGGCTACCCGTGTCCGGAGCCCTCCTGCCGCTGCTTGCACTGCAGCCGCGAGTCGTTCGCCAAACTGCAACGATTAGGTGTCTTTCCCCACGAAGTTTGGCTGTCCGGCCTGCCTAGTGTGGCCAACATGGCCCGAGCATATGGCCATGAACATCGGCGATGAGCGTATCGAAGACCGTCCCTCGGTTCGGGTCACGTCGCCGATCAAGATTCGCCCCGAAACGAGATCACCAACAATGGCCAATCTCGTGAAGGGGTTCGCGGCCCAGTTCTGCGAACTCGACTGTCCCGGTAAAGTCCGGGTGAGCGTCTGCTTGTCTCCAAACTCTGCGGACCGCGCTGGCCCCAAGGGCGTTCTGCACGCCAAGTCCGTCATCGCAGGCGAGGCACGCCTTGTCGTCACATCCGCGAACCTCACGGAGGCGGCATTGAACCTCAAGATCGAAACTGTCGTGCTGATGCTGGATCGGACGCTCGGAAACGTCGCGGCGCGGCACTCTCCGCGGCTGATCGACCACGGAAGCCTCAAAACGGCTTCCGGATTGATAGATCACCTCCACCTCGCGTCCGGCCCAGAATCTTAGATCGACGGTGCAGTTTCCAGGGCAAGCGCCAGTGTTGTAGAGATGCTGCGGATCACACCCTCGTACCGCATGATCAGCCCTCTGCGCGTCCTTCGGATTAGGTTCTGCGCACTAGTGCGTTCAATCGCGCCCTAGCCAGAGATCGAGCCGTCGGTCCTCGGCAGGATCTTCGAGTAGGGGTAAGAGCCCGCGAATCGCGGGTGCGGGTTAAGGCGATGCGCACACTCAGGCAGCGTCTGAGAGGCCACACATGCGGGAATACACCATGACGCGCAATTAGTGCCGGAGAGGGCTTCGGCCCTGCGGCACCTAGGCGCCTTGCTCGCAGCGGCGGGGATCGTAGTTCAGATCGCGGAGACGTTTTCTTGCCTCATCTAACTCGGCGGTCGTGAACAGGCCACGATGCCTCAGCACTTGGCACTCTAGTGACAAATCGAGCCGGCGAAGCTCCCATAGCCGGCTGAAACCATCGGAGTACTTGAACGTCTTCAGCAACCGCTGGGCGGTATTGACCGCCCCGTACTCACGTAGCATCCTTTCGAAGGCAGTCGGCTTGTACCCGATCCTCCTACACTCGCGACACGAGGCCCACAGCGCCTCTTCGAATTCCGCCTCGGCCCGCTCAGGCATCTCTGATACGTATCATAGCCCCGTTTACGCCGAGGTTCCTGTGTTCGACGTCACCGCTTGGGGAACTCGAACAAGACCCGGTAACAGGCCAGAACCACCTCCAAGCCCGCCAAGGACCGTACCATCAGCTCTCATCGGATCATCTGGATCAGAGGCGGAGCACTGAAGCAAGCCAATTGCCACTCACGGCTACCCGGACTAGTTCCTCGCGTCCCCGAAAGTCAACCCGTTCACGGAGCGACCGGCGATCCATCAGCCCAAATCGATTCAGCGCCACCACCGGCCGGAATCTAGTCATCGGCCCGGTCGGCGCATGTTGATTCGACTCGTCCGCCCCCGCCGGCGGCTGCCGTTTCAACTTCTCTTGCCACTGTGTGTTGGTCTCCAAGGGTGCGAGCAAGAATACCGACTCCTCGTTGCCAGCCAACGCCAACTAGTCGCAGCGCACCGACTGCTCGCCCAACGGAGACCTTGGGAGGTCCATGTCATTTGGCAGCCGCGGTCCCGGCAAGCCGACCACTCTGACCTCGATACGCGTCGTGTCTCAACCTGGCAACAACCCGATCACTGTTGAAGTCGCTTGGGACTTGGTCGATCGGACCCATCACATGGACTCTCCCGCGCTGGACTCGATTTCTGCCCATCGATTGTGGAGATTCGTCGCGACTTCATCGAATCCCGAAGGATACATCCCGTCGCCATCTATCCTGACCTCCTCGACGACTACGCCCTTCGAGGTACTGTCCGAAGAAAAGCGCCAAGCTCCAACGTCCTGCTTGGGCAGCGCAGGGGCTCCGACGTCGGGCGCGCTGCATTCTCTGGAGATGCGTGACGCTTGCACGATATTGGCGAGGCCGTTCAACACCCACTCGCTGTGAGTGGTTACGACCACGCGGATCCCCGCGCTGACGACCTTCGCTAGCAGATTGATCACTTCGACCTGCTCTGCGGGGTGCAGGTGCGACTCGGGCTCCTCGATAATGAGCACGTCGCCGCTCCGCACAACATGGCGCAGGTAGAGGACCAACGGAGCGAGTTCGGAAACCGTAGAGGACGATCGCATCAGGACAAGATCGCTGGTCCATCCCTCTGGACGATAGAAGAACTGAGGATAGTTTGTCTCGGACCAGTCGACCCGCACGGTACCCCCAAGGATGTTCCGTTCGAACTGCGAGGCTACGCCGCTCCCGATTCCGCGCACCCTCCCTGAACCACTGCGGTCCCCCATTCGGATGAGTCCTTCGAGGAAGTCCGTTAGTACGCCGGGTAGCTTCGGAACTTCCGGTGCTCGTCGAAGACCAGCCGAGGCAGCGCGTTGCACTAGTGCGCTCGCGACCAACTTGTGGCTGTGCATGATCCCCGCGCGGTCTGCAGGAACATAGTGAGCCCTCCGTGCCAGCGGGGCGACCAATCCCTGCCGTCCCGATTCGACCAGCCGCCCAAGAACCTGTCTTGCAATCGCGGTCCGCCCACGCCGACTGCCAGCACTACCCGATTCCTCTAGCTCCGCGTCCGGGAGCAACTCGAGACCCATGTCTCGCATCCGAAGCGATGACAGGATTGGCGAAGCACCGCCAGCGAGGGGATCGGAAGAGCCGAGGATCTCACCTTCGATCTCGACCTGATCTCCGGCCATTCGTACCCTGTAGCTCAACCCTCCCTGGTCTGAGGAGCCATTCGAGAGAAGTCCGACCTTCGCCCTGCCTGTTCCGGGCTGGCGGATGAGTTCCCTAGTGCCGTCGACGCCAAACGACCGGATGATCTCCTCCCTAAGCGAACTGGCCACACTATCCGCTCTCTCGATCTCAAGTCGGACCATCTCGATAACGCGTTTAGACAAACGGGGAGGCTCTCGGTCCTCGACCATGGCAGACAGCCACGATTCAAGCTCGGTGACGGCTTCCACACCCCAATCTCGCTCGTGGGCCACAGTACTAGCCCGTCTCCCAAACAGGTGCCAATACGGGTCCCCGGTGGCCCTAAAGCAGCGATGCACTGCATAGCTCAATGTCGCGAAGTACGATTTCCCGGTATTGCTCGGGCCCAAGAAGACCGTGAGCGGACGAAACTCGACATCGGCGTGTCTGATGGGGCCGAAGTCGCTGACCTGGATGCGGTAGTTGCGACTGTCGCCAAGATTCCCGTCGCTTGTCCTCATTACCCCCTCGCGAACCCGGATCTTCTCATTCGGTTATCACACAGTCAGATCCACGGGGACTGAGTTGCTAGCTTCGCGTCGGAAGCGAACAAGAGCTGGCTCACCCTGCTGCCGAAGAATGTTGGAGTAGTCGGGCTGCCATGTTGACGAGTCTCCTGATGTGCAGGGAGCAGCGCCTTCCGCCGATCGGGGCACGCCAGAGTCTTCTCACGAGGGCATGCGGTGCGAGGCCCTTCAGCGCTGGCGCTATCGATTCACGGTCGGCCTTGAACTCACTATGTAGGCAATCGCTGGTCGGCTCGCTATGGCGCGACAGTTCCAATCTCCGCCCCCGCCAATGCTGACCGCCCTATCGGAGACGGACTCCACGCACTTCGCGATCGCAAGAGTGCCCCCCGCGAATAGCGCGAGATCAAAGACTCCCATTGGACCGTTCCAGACGATCATCCGCGAGTCCCCGAGGGTCTGACTGTAGGCTTCAACTGTGCGTGGCCCGATATCAAGGCCCAACCATCCATCGGGAACATCCGACTTCCCGGTGCGCACACTGGCATCGGCGCTGAAGGAGTCAGCGATCACATGCTCTTCAGGAAACGCGAGCCGCCGTTTCCCGATCTTCGACAGCTCCGACGCCAATCCGATGCGATCCTCTTCGACCGGCGAGTCCCCAACGATCACTCTCGCCACCTTGAGAAAAGTGTAGGTCGTCGCCCCGCAGATCAACACTCGGTCGGCCAGCGAGAGGAGGTTCCGGATGACCTCGATCTTGCCCGAGATCTTCGCCCCGCCGATGATTGCAACGTACGGACTCCTCGGAGTCGATGTGACCATAGAGAACTATTCCAACTCCCGCTGCATCAGCAGTCCAGCTGCTCGTTCGGGCATTAGGACCAGAACTGGCCCGCAGGCGTAGGCGGGAGCGGGGGTGCTGGTTGGGCGCGTGCCGGGTCGTGCACACTCCCTTGGCGACCAGCCCGGTCAGATGGCGGGCCAGCGCCGAGCAGTTCTTGCCCCGGCTGCGCGCCAGTTCCGCCTAGCGGAAGGCGAGTTCTCCGCTGGCCCGCGGCACGCAGTCTCAGTCATGGACTAGCTACCTCTGTCCGGCATTCCTGAACCGTGGATCGCAGCCTTTTCAGCAAGAGGGCAAGGGTCAGTAAGTGAGCGCGCCATAGTATCGGCTAACCCCAGCCGACCATCAAGGTGGCGCGGAGTCGATTTCGCTGAACGGTAGAATCGCGGCTCGCAGGCACGCGCCTGTGATACGTCCGATTAGTCGATAGCGGCTGGCCGAGACCTAGCCCGCAGGCCGTCGATCCAGCCGAGGACATGATGGCAGGGCGCTATCAATGACACTGATGTCGCTACGTAGCCCGTACTATCGGGTCCCGATTGGCCGATTCGCGCATTTGCGCGTACGCCTCATGAGTGAACTCTGCCATCCAACGAACAATGGTGACGACGCAATCCGTCGTCCTAGAATCCACCCATGACCGGAACTGTGGCGCTGAGAGGTCTAGAACAGAGTTCGAATTGGTCTGCCACGCCCAATCGATGGACAAACAGGCCGCACCCGCGTCTCGGAAACCTGTGCCCGGCAATGGCCCTCCGAGGTCGACTACAATGGCGCAGACCAACGTCCATCGAATTCGGTTGGGTAGACAACTCGGGAGCGAACCATATATTAGCCGGGCGGGCTTCGCACCCGCTGGGAGCCAGTGCCTTAGCACGGCGCACACTACGGTTCAGCGCTAGGGGCCCAAGTGTTACACTAGACACGGAGCTGATCAACGGCGATAATGACCTCTTCAAGTTGCGATCGGTGGCGACCTGAACAGCACGGCCCAACCCCGGAGCGGCACCAATCGCTTAGCCCCTCTTGCACGACTTCCGGGAGCGTGACCCGAACGAAGCGATGGCACACAAGACCTTCATCTCCTACAAGTACAGCGAAGCACGGGCCCTGCGCGACGCAATTCTAGAGGCCCTTGGAGACGATGCCACCTACTACCAGGGCGAGACCGCCGACTCGCCAGATCTGACTGACGATGCCACTTCGACCATTAAGGCCAAGCTAGCGGACATGATGTACAACACTTCGGTGACCATTGTTGTGCTCTCCCCTCGTATCAAGAGCAGCAACTGGATCGATTGGGAGATTGAATACTGCTTAAAGGAAATCTCTCGCAAAGGGCGGACTTCCAAAACCAACGGCCTTGTCGGTGTCGTTCAACAGGTTGCCGGAGACTACGACTGGCTTGTAACGAGAACACGCAAGGAAGACGGCTGCCGTGTTCGTACCATTGACGATAGCAAGCTCTACTCGATCATCAACAAGAACAGGTTCAACTTGCGGAACAAATCCTACACGTGTCCGCGCTGCAAGACATATGATCGTCTCGCCGACTCGTACATCTCCATCGTAGAGGAAAATGTCTTCCTTCAAGACCCGCAACGCTACATCGAAAACGCCTTCGACAAGGCCGTGGATTCGGACGACTTTGACCTAACAAAGCAACGCCACCGTTAGATGCAACCCCAGCACATAGATATTCGGCGTACCACCTTGGTTCGCCTCAAACAGCATCAGCTGCTGATCGTACTGCAGCAACTCCGCCAAGGTCAGGCCAACGCAGATTTACGCAAACCGAGCGAGTGCACGCACGAACCGTAGCGCCATCAACGGGTACGCTCGCGATCGCTCGAATGCATCAAGACCGAGATCCTTGCTGTCCCTCGTAGGAAGCTTAGCAGCTGCACCCCCTGGCCCCACGACTGGCACACATGGTGTCTCCGGGCACCAATGCTTCACCAATTCGTATTCGTCGCCGATTCCTTCCATTCCACCGATAAAGAGCGCACCCGCATACCGCATGGACGCAATCATCTCTTCTCGCATGATTCGCAGACTAGCGTCACGATCATCCACCTTGCGTGTCCACTTGACAAATCCGAGTCTCTCCTTTTCGATCTCGTCTACCTCTGGAAGTCGCAGCTCCTCGAACCAACGAGACTGGAAGACGATCACTGATCCCTTAACCCCTAACTCTCTGGAGATCATCAGGACGAGCGGCGTAATCGTAGGGTGACCGCCAAAGGCCAGCGTCCCGTTGCTGTCGAGTATCGCTCGCGAAAACGCTGATACAGCGTCCGCAATCCCGGACGGGTCGTACGGCTTGAAGTGCTTGCCGCGTTCCCCTGACGGAAAGCTGGCCGACAAAAGGACTTTTGCACGCGCGAGGTTGATCATTCAGCAGCCTCTTAGAGTGAACACGTCGCCACGGTCGCGAGTTCCCGACCGGAGAGACGCGAGAGCCAGCCCATCAGTTCCTGATAATCGTCCGCCAGTCGTCCCGACTCGTGCACGACGACGCCCTTCAGATCGTCCAAGTCTCCTTGCGCTGTCACACGTTGAAGTTGCTGGCTGACCCCAAAAAAGTCCTTGGTTGCAGGGCGGCGCGGCGTAACCCAGAACAACCCTGACGCCCCCTTCCCCGGCCTCGTCGCCAGAATACACCAGTCATCCGCCGGTTGGCACTCGCAACCCTCCATACGCAGCTTCTGCGTCACGCTGCCAAAGATCTGCTCACGGCGGCGGCGGAGCGCGCGGGCGTGCGCGAGTTCTACCGTATCCAGCGTACGCGCAAGGGCGTCCGCGGACAGTAGTCCATCGCCTGTCACGTCGCCTTCGGCAAGCTCGTGTCGGAAAGCGTTGTCAATCACCCGCACGCGATTTGTGCAGTCCGGAAGCGTCAACGCGAGAATCTCTATACGGTGCGCGTGTGCGTAGGCGATCTCGTGCTGCACCCACTTGGATTCTACCAGCCCGTCGCTTTCTAGAAGCAACACGAACGCTTTGTCACCCAGATCCTCTTCTAGTCGACGCTGGAAATCGACTCCAGGTTCGACGGAGAAGCGGTCTAAGAAAACGTCGAATCCGCGTTGGACCAGCGTCGTATGCAACTGCGTCGCCATTTCAAGGGTTTCCCTTTGCCGATAAGAGATGAAGACCCTCCGTTCCGCCTCGACGAGGCCCAGCATCCGCAATAACGATGTGGCGACCGCCACCCCATCTTGCTCCCACGAAACTACGTTGAGGCACTTCAGACTCTCTGGCAGGTTCTCGGTAACGCTGCCTCCTTCATCCGCCCGGACGACAGGCAGGATCGCCACGTCGCCGGCCAAGGCAGCTTGGATCACGTCATTCACCTGGCTTGCTTCACGACCGGCCTCGCTGGCGAGATAGGCCACGACCTGCGGGATACCTTCGTCGGACAACTCACCCGAAACGAACTCCAACAAGTTCGCCACCAGCGACAGACCCTCCGCAGTGTGGGAAACCGCTTGTACGACTTTCTGCGCGAACGCGTCCTGGTCCTTGTGCGCCAGCACAATGCGGTAATGCAAATCTCACCTCTTCCGTCTCGCGAACAAAGCCACTGGCAGCTTCCTCAGTTTCCATGCTACCGCCTCAGACTTGGGTTGGGCGGCTAGGGCTGGGCCATAGTTGACACAGCGGGGCAGCCTCTTGCTGGGGCGATTCGAGGATCGCGTCCATCGAGCCGGCGCGAAAGGGGAAATGACGGGTGGAGACTGGCGACAGACTGCCAGATCCGGAACTGGTTCAGGGACTTTGGATGGCGCTGCATGCGGAAGTGAGGGGAGTCGCGGGGCCGCAAGTGCCCGGGCGGCTTACGCTGCCGGGGGTGCCGGAGCCGTCGGGCCGGGGCCGGGCAGACGTGCGCTGCCCGGACGGGCGCGGGCGGAGCGCGTCGCACCCGGGCCGTGCGTGGGCGAAGGGCATGATCCCGGATGAGAGCCGGATGCGGGCAATCCGCAAGTCCGGTTCGACGGGCGGGGAAGGGAGACGTCGTCAAGCGAGGGGCTGGGGCGACACACGCAGCCGGCTGGTTGGCCCGCCCCTACGCCGACTGGCGCACGTTCTCCGGGCTGGGCCCCGAGGGGCCCCACAGTTCGGCCGCGGGCTGTCGGGCGCTGGGCCCAAGCTCTGCGGCTTGGCGCTAGCGGGACTCCGAGCCCTGCCGCCGGGCCGCGCTCGGCGGCTCCGCGAACATGGGCCTGTCGGGCATGGGCCCCACCCGCCCCTGCTCGTACTGCACCAGGCGCCCCAGATTGGCGCAGGCCCGCCACAGCACGGCATCGCCCGGCAGCAGCCTCCGATTCCAGCGCCGGAAGCCGGACGTCATCGCCAGCCACACCACCCACGTGCGGATGTCGCGCGGCGGCGCGCGGTCCCGCGCACTCGGCCGCCACAGCCCGAGCGCCTGCACCGTGATCTCCTCCCAGGTCAACAATTCGTCCACCGGCGTGTGCGGCACATCGCGCGCGTAGCGCGCCAGCAGAGGAGACCTGCCAGGCCGTGACGGCGTCGAACACCAGGCACTTGCTTAGCGCTGCGGCCGTGCGCAGGCGGCGGTCCTCGATGCGCGCGCCGCTCTTGAGCACGTTGAGAACTGGGCTGGCTATGGTTTGGCAGAGCCTTTGCTCTGCGGTAACTGCACCGTCTGCGGCACCTCAGGCATTGCGCACGAGAGAGAATGCACATCCTACGGGCATCCGAGGCCTGCACTTTGCTCTGTGCACGCCTTCGCGAGCAGTCTGGCCAGGCTCAACGTTCACGTCCAGGCAATCGCATTCCCCAAGAAAGTTCAGCCTGTCGGCTCGGGCCATGAGGTCGACGTCTTGCCCGTCTAGCGGGGAGCGTACTGGATGAAGTAGGGCATGTCCTCGACCAATTCGAAGACCTCTTCGAGGTTGATGCGGCTTGGTAGCGGGATGCAGTAGTGCCGCTGGGGAACCATGGGTCCCTCAGTGCTGATCTTCCTCACACAACCTGACTATGGCACTCAGCCCTCCTGACTGCGGGCCTTGGATCAAGACCGGCAGTGTTCGGCTCGAGGCGCTCGGGTAGTCGCAAATGCCGGCGGGAGCATCGCAATGGCGGTCAAGCAACACGGATGTCAGAAACGCCCTTGGGACGGTTCGCTGCGTTCCCATCTTCTGCGACCGCGGCACGGTGCGGTTCTGCCGTGGAATCCGTGCGGCCGGCGGGCTGTCTACCGGGCCTTGGGTCACATGCCCCACACGGTAATGGATGGCTGGTCCGGCTCCGGGTCTCTTGTGAAGATCCGCTCCTCCCACGTCTTACCGGGTCGCATGTCGAAGACCACCAAGTGCCCGGACTCGGCGCCGCACAGATCCATGTAGGACTCGGTCTGCTGCAAGCCCTCGCGGATAACCCGCTCCAGTCCGGAGCGTTCGCCGACTACCTTGCACTCGACGACGTACTTGTTGGGGTCGCAGTGCAGCGTGCCGCCGGGACGCGGCCATTCGATGAGCAGGTCGCTTCGCCCGCGGGCGAGCGCGTACTCCCGGGTTATGCGCCCGGCGCTGTTGACCACGCGCTGCAGGAAGGCGTGCAGCACAAGCTGGGGACCGGCCTCAAGGTGGCCGTACCTGTCCACCCAAGACTCCGAGTGTTCCCGGAAGTAGCGTTGGAACGCGGTCAGCAGATCACGCACGTCCAAGCCACCGTCGTCATTGACATACCAGCCCGGAGAGACCATGCTCTCCAGCCCGGACTGCAGGGATGCGGTCAGTTCGCGGGGAATGAGTTCGGAATAGATCGGGTTCGCCATCCTGACGACACCTTCGTGAGCCACCAACCCGAGGTCGCGGACATATTCCAGGTCCCGATTGGAGTAGCCTGCATTGACGGACCCGGCGAGCATCGGCAGGACGACCCGCCGGACACGCTCCTCTCTGAGCTGGTTGGCAAGTTGGTCGAGGTGCGTGACACGGTTGATAACGAGGGTTTCCTTGGCCCGGTCGATGGCGGCGATGCTTATTGGTCGGCTGCGGTCGCGGCCTGCCTTGTCATCGAAGCAGGCCTGGCGGGCGAGGGCGTTTACCAGCCAGGGCTGGCCTCGGGTTAGGTGCCAGATCCTCTCCCGTGCGCCGACCTCGAACTCTTGGCCGGTTTCGGCTGTGTGCTGGCCGAGCAATGACCAGACATCGTCTTTGGTGAAGTCTCCCAGCCGCAACGACCCGGCCTTTATGTTGAAGGCACTGCCGCCGGACACGTGAGTTCCTTCGGAGCTGGAGAAGATGCGGTAGTCCCGCACGTCGCGGACGCCGCAGAGGATGATGCTCTGCGGGAATCGCCGGGGTCTGTCCGGGTAGCCGCTGCGGAGCTGGCGGAGCACGGACAGGAGGGTGTCGCCGATGAGTGAGTCGATCTCGTCGATGAAGAGCACCAGAGGCTTGGTATCGGCCGCTGACCAGCGGGCCAGGACACGTTTCAGCGCGAGGTGCGGGCCGGCCTTGGCCAAGGCCGCGGGCCAGATCTGCTCAACCAGGTCCTCCCCAGTCGTCCAGTCCGCTTCGTCCGCGAGCGCTGCGAGGATTGTTTGCATGCCAGCAGCGACATCTTGGCGGGCAGACTGTCCTGGCTCGAAGTTCACGTACACGCACCGGCACTCGCCCGTCGCGTTGAGCCGGTCAGCGAGGGCCTTGATGGTGGAGGTCTTGCCGGTCTGCCGGGGAGCGTAGAGGACGAAGTAGCGCATGTCCTCGACAAGTTCGAGGACTTCTTCAAGGTCAATGCGGCTGAGGGGCGGGATGCAGTAGTGCCGATGAGGCACCATGGGGCCCTCCGTGTTGAACTTCCTGCACCCGCCCCGAGTATGGCACTCAATTCCGCTGACTACTGGCCTTGGATCAGCCTTATCGGCAGTTGGTCGGAGACGTTCGGGTGCTGGGAAGCGTCGGCGGGAGCGCTGGCGAGGAGGGCACCCAGAGGTCTCAATTCTCTGGCTGCTAGGGACGAAGACACTCGACGCAAGACGAGCCACTCCACCTCGCCTGAGACAAGCCGTACTCGCTGCCTTGCAGCGCATATGCTGCCACAGGGAAACCGCCAGCATGCAGGCGGTCGGACGGGAGGGCGAGCACAAGGCCGACCGGGAAGCGGCAGCGCGAAAGGCGTCTGAGGCGCGATTAGGCCGTGGCAGGCTACAACTGAAGGACGATAGCTGAAACGCTCCCGGTCAGCCCCGGCGCAACGTCGGGCGCAAGAAGTCGGCGTCCCGTTCCACGCCTCAATCGGACGGTTGCGCCAGAACGCTCAGAAGTGGGATCCCGAATCCTCTGGTCACCCCAGAGCTGCGACTCCCGGTAGGACAGCTCCGCTGAGGAACTCCAGCGAGGCACCTCCGCCGGTCGATATGTGAGAGATCGCTGCGCCGACTCCCGCCGCCCGGATCGCTCGTTCCGAATCGCCACCCCCCACGATCGTGACCGCCTCGTCGGAGACGGACTCAATGCACTTCGCGATCGCTAGGGTTCCTGCCGCGAATGGCTCAAGCTCAAACACTCCCATCGGGCCGTTCCAGACGATCATCCGGGCGTCCCCGAGGATACGGCTATAGGCTTCGACCGTGCGCGGGCCGATGTCAAGGCCCATCCAGCCATCGGGAACTTCAGACTCCACGATGCGCACATTGGCGTCGGCGCTGAACGAATCCGCTATCACATGGTCTTCCGGAAACGCAAGCCGACCTTCGCCAATTTCCAACAGCTCCGACGCCAATCCAAGGCGGTCTTCCTCGACCAGCGAGTCGCCGACGCTCGCCCCCCCAGCTTTGAGGAACGTGTAGGTCATAGCCCCGCCGATCAGCACCCGGTCGGCCAGCGAGAGGAGATTCCGGATGACGTCGATCTTGCCCGAGATCTTCGCCCCGCCGATAATCGCAACGTACGGCCTCCTCGGTGTCGATGTGGCCATAGAGAAGTACTCCAGCTCCCGCTGCATCAGCAGTCCGGCTGCCCGGTCGGGCATCAGAGCCGGAACGCCGACAGTCGAAGCATGGGCACGGTGGGCAGTGCCAAACGCGTCATTCACAAAAGCATCGCCGATCCGCGCCAAACCAGCCGAAAAGGCTGCGTCGTTTGCTTGCTCCTGACCGTGGAAGCGCAAGTTCTCGAGCAGCACCGCTCGACCCGGCTCTAGGCTCTTGGCCAAGGCCTCCACTTCCGGCCCGACACAGTCTGGAGCCAGTGGCACCTCCGCCCCGAGCAGCTCTCCAAGCCTCTCCGCGACCGGTCGCAGGCTCATGGACTCCAATCGCTCGCCTTTCGGCCGGCCCAGATGTGACGCCAGAATCAGAGATGCCCCCCGGCCGAGAATCGCCTCGGCAGTAGGCAAAGCCTTGCGGATCCGGGTGTCGCTGGTAATGGTCCGGCCGTCGAGTTTGTCGAGCGGCACATTAAAGTCCGCCCTCATGAACACCCGACGGCCAGCTAGTGAGATCTGGTCAAGGGTGCGGTAGCCCATCACTACTCCCCGTCATCGACCCACGGCGAGCCAGCCGGGGCGCAGGCAGCCTCAGGCCGCCAGCCGCTGGACCAAATCCACAACGCGGTTCGAGTAACCCCATTCGTTGTCGTACCAAGCCAACACCTTGACCATGTTCTCCCCAACCACACGCGTCATCGCGCCGTCAACAATCGACGAGTTGGGGTTGCCCTTGAAGTCGCACGAAACCAAGGGCTCCTCGGTATAGGCGAGCACGCCGTTCAGCGGGCCGTCGGCCGCAGCCTTCAGGGCCTCGTTAACGGCCTCCGGGGTCGCGGGCTGCTCCAGTTCCGCCACTAAGTCAACCACAGAAACGTTGGGGGTCGGCACGCGGATCGAGAACCCGTCGCACTTGCCCATCAAGTCGGGCATGACCAAGCCGATGGCCGCCGCCGCGCCGGTCTTCGTCGGAATCATGTTGACCGCCGCCGCGCGCGCCCTCCGGAGGTCCTTATGCGGAAGGTCAAGGGTGCGCTGGTCATTGGTGTAGCTGTGCACCGTCGTCATGATGGCCTTGGTCACGCCGAAGGTCTCGTGGAGCACCTTGGCTACCGGAGCCAAGCAGTTCGTCGTACAGGACGCGTTCGAGATCACCGTGTGCGAGTCGTTGAGCTGCGAGTCGTTCACTCCCAGCACTACGGTGATGTCCTCTCCCTTGGCAGGAGCGGAGATGACCACCCTGCGGACGCTCCCGCCGAGGTGCTTCTGGGCGGCCTCGCGCGTGCGGAACAGGCCGGTCGACTCAACCACAATCTCGGCTCCCTGGGAACTCCAAGGAATCTGGGCTGGATCGCGCTCCGAGAAGATCTGAATGCGCTTTCCGTCCACGATCAGGCAACCATCACCCGCAGACACATCGGCTGTGAGATTCCCCATCACCGAATCGTGCTTGAGCAGGTGCGCCAGAGTACCGGTGTCTGTGATGTCGTTGATTGCTACCACGTCCACCGCCGGATTGCCCATCTGGGCCCGATACACACTGCGGCCGATGCGACCGAAACCATTAACGCCAACCTTGACAGCCATCGATTCTTGAACCCCCGTCGATCTGTAGTCTGGAATGCGGCATCGCCCGCGATGTCTCGCGAGCCAATATGGTGGGACACCCGATCTCCCGCTGCCGCTTCTCCGATCATACCCAACCGACCCAGCGAGCCCGAAGACGTAAGCCCCCTGAGGGTCGAGTCGCCCGAGGCAGTCTGACCTCGGGCGCTCCCAACTTGGGGCAAGGAGAGGCATACCTGTGGCCCAAGCGAGGAGTGGTTCGCGTCCGCGCTCATGTGCCGCCAGCGCGGCTCGCCGGTGTCTCAGCCTCGCGCACTAGTCACGGCTCCTCCTCCTCGCCAAAGCCACGGTGCCGCTCTCCGGTAGAGGGCTATCGGGCTGCCTTCGTCGCAAGGTTCATGGGATCGTTCGTACTGCAAGTGCTTCCAGCAATCGCGCGAACCGGGATTCCGAATTCGATCCGAGCTCTTCGTACGGCCACCGACTGCTCCACCTCTTCCAGTCGTATTCCTGGCGTCCGCGCTGTGGCACCATATGCCGCCTGCCCCTCTCTGCGACCCGGTCCCGAATGTGACTGTGACAGTGGCTCGCGCAGCACCGAGAACCAATGCGGCCATGCTTCTGATCCAACAGTTCATGCCTAGGACAGGCGCTGAAGTTGATTTGCCTCAGCTCGCGAGGATTGTGTGCTGGTAGTCCCCTGATTGAGGTGATCGAAACTTCCGCCCCGTGGCCCTGTGGCAGTCAGTGGGCCATCACCTATCGGACATGCCCCATTGGTGACCACGCTCCCCCGAGCTCCGAGCGGCCAACCAAGCACCACCTGCTGTGCCTGCTGATGCTCAACGTGCTGACCGCCTATCGCCGACTCACCGCACGATGGCTCCACGACCCGTTCCTGAGGGATGCCGCCGAGATTGCGCTCGTCCCCAGCACCTCACGTGTCTAGCTGAAGGGAAAGCGGGACATAACAGCACAACTCGAAGCGCTCGCCGCGGTCGGCGAGACGGGCATCCCTTGAATCGGAGATCGTCGATTCTCCTCTTGCCGTGCTACAGGCAGCTGAACACTGCCGCTTGTACATTCCAGCCAGAGGTCATGTTAGGTACCTCAATGATCATGAGAATCGTTGACTGGTGTTGTACGTAGCCGAATAGCAGATAACCGAATCCCCTCGAACGGGCGCAGGTGTGACGCCGATGCCTCGGATGTTCGAGCGGTCTTGCGTACCGACCAATTGAGCCTACGCCTACAGTGAGTGCCAGCGCAGCAACGACCGCATATTGGGGCGCCCTTCGGCGAGACGACGACCTTGACCGCCTCGGCGATCACCGGGAGAATCATGCGGGAGGGGCTTGAGAAGGACCTCCTGGAACTCCCGCATCCCGATCCGTGTACCTCCTTCGGAGGGCGCCCGCGCTTGGGATGCCCTCAGAGGCTCGGGACGCGCTCTCGATCTGATCTAGGGCGTAGTCTACCCGCGCCGCCGAACTCCGACGGTCGATGTAGTCGCTGATCTCTGGAGGTCGCGGGCTATGTCGTCGGCCTACAGGCTCCGAAAGACCATGAACGCTCCCTTCACCGCAGGATCACATCCGCCGCGGCCTCACGACCGTACGATCCCGATACCAGACCCGCCGATCTTCCGCAAGGGGGTCCGACAACGGAATGGGCCTGCCAACAGCACAAAGAATGCTCCCCCTAAGCTCTCGGCCTCCGTGCGATAAAGAAGGAGATGCCCGAATTCCGGAAAGCGCTGCTGCGTCGAGCCGCGCCCGTCCGCTTGCTGCTGATGGATTGCGACGGCGTGCTGACCGACGGCACCGTGTTCTTTCTCACAACACCGGACGGTTCGGTTGCGGAGACCAAGGGTTTCGACTGCCACGACGGCATCGCGTTGCGGTGGGTCCGCGACGTCGGGATCGACACAGGCATCATCACCGGCCGCGGAGGCATCGCCGTTCAAGTCCGGGCGCGGTCGCTGGACATGCGCTATCTGGTCGAGGGGCGCACAGACAAGGTCGAGTGTTTCGAGGAGATCCTTCAGAATGCCGGCCTCAAGGCGTCACAGGTCGCATACGTCGGCGACGACCTGCCGGACGTGCCGCTGCTGCGTCGGGCGGGCCTCTCCGTCGCCCCCGCGAACGCCCGCGCCGAAGCCCGCGAAGCGGCTCACTGGATCACGCCTTCCCGAGGTGGACGAGGAGCCGTGCGTGACACCATCGAGCTCATCCTTACTGCACAAGGTCACTGGCAAGGCATCTTGGACCGCTACATGTCGTAAGAAGCGAGCTCCTCATTCGACATCTCGACGCAATCAGTGGTCGGTCCGGATAGACACCTCAGGCTTTGTCAGCGGCTGCGGGTCGGGCAAGGGCTTGCGGGGCAAGAGGTCTTCAGCATTGGCAACGTTGTAAACGAATGACGCCACGATGATCGAGGCTTGGATCAGGTCGGCCGCTTGGGTGCCGTCATAGCCGTCCATGTTCGAGTGGTGTGTCCGGGTCTCGTACTCGATGCGGTCCTGGATGGATTGGGCCCCTGGCAGTCCAACGGCATCGAACGAGAGGTGGTCGGGACCTCCGGTACTCCGGATGCTCAACGTCGTAGCACCCATGTCCCGGAAGGGTACCAACCACTGAGAGAAGATCGGCCGCACCCTATCGTTTCCCTGAAGGTAGACGCCCCTGATCTTGCCAGTGCCGGTGTCGAGATTGAAGTACGCAGAGAACTTGGCATACCGGTCGGGCAGATCCATCGTGTCGAAATTGCCGAAGTGCTCCTTGACGTACGCGTTAGACTGAGCTTCACTTCTTGACACGTTATATATGGAGACGGATTTGTGTTTCCATGTAATTCCAAGTTGACACTGCCGCTCCGCTGTCCGAATTCTCCAATCCTGCCCCGGTTTCCCGCTTGACAGCCCCGCCCATGCTCCGTATACTGAACATTCTGGAGCATTCGTGTTTCCACGTAAGCGGCCATGGCAATCTACGTCGAGAAAATCCCCAACCGCAGCAGCCCCCCGGCTGTCCTCATCCGCCAAGCTTGGCGCGAGGGCAAGCGCATCCGCCGCAGGACCTTGGCCAACATCTCCAATCTGCCGCCCGCCGCCATCGCCGGCATCCGCTCCGTCCTCAAGGGCGGCGTGGTCTTCGACAGCCTGGACCAGGCCGTCTCCATCCGTCGCCCCCTGCCTCACGGCCACGTCGCCGCCGTCCTCGGCCTCTGCCGCCAACTCGGCCTCATCGCGGTAGGGACACCGGTTGCCCGGCGCCCCCCGCACGGGTCCGGACGTGCGCGCTAACGCATCCGGCTCCTACCTTGAGTGGTTGACGGCAAAGCGTCGGTCGGGCCACTCGTGGCGTATTCTCACCTCTGGCCAGAGGCGTTTGCACAGTGCGTCCAGCTTCTCCCAGTCCGGACGAGACTTCTGCGACCTCCTGCTCAGCGTCCACTGCCAGCTCTGCTTCAGCACGTACCGGAATCTGCTCAGCGACCTGTAGCTGGTCGGCACCGCGTAGTAATTCAACCACCCGTTCAGCACCTGCCCCAGCCAAGCCCCTGTCTCGACAGGGTCCGCGTGCATGCACCGGATCAGTTTTCGCCGCAGGTCCGCCAGCTTGCGCTTCACGCGCTTCCCCACTGGCTTGCGGCCCAGTCCAAACTTCCCACCCCGGGTCCTTCGGCAGTAGTGCGTGAACCCCAGAAAGTCGAAAGTCTCCGGCTTGCCTCGCCCTTTCCTCTTGCGGTTCGCCGCCGCGAACCTTCCGAACTCGATCAGCCGCGTCTTGCCCGGGTGCAGCCGCAGCCCAAACTTGCCGAGCCTCTCTCGCAGGTCCCTGAGAAACCTCTCCGCGTCGGCCCTCTTCTGGAACCCCAGCACGAGTCGGGTAGCCCGGGGGAATCTCACCCCCAGGCCCCCTCAGAACCACACGTGCACGTCTCCGCGCATGTGGCTCCTCTCAACCGATGCCCGACGGTCGCCAGGACGGCGGCCGACGGGTTGCATGTGAGACCGGGGTCCTCCCGATTCCGGTTGCCCCAGCCTCCCACACCGGTTGAGGTGGCCCCTTCGCTCCGGCCCCATTACAGGACCTTCGTCACTACTACTGGCCACTCCGTCCCTGTGCGCCGCATTGGTACTCAATCGCTCACGGTTCTGCCGCTTGCGAGTCTCCCTTGTCATCAGCACGACAGGTTCCCACGTTCCACGCAAGAGCCCGGATCGAGTTCCCGCCGCCTTTATGCCGGACGCCGACCGGGCAGTAAGCAGGTACCCCCCGACCTGATCCCGGAGTAACGACTTCCCTCCGGTTTTGACGTCGTTCCTACGCTTTCGACACCTCATCAGCGGTTCACTTGCGTTCGGCTCCACGATCCATACCTGACAGAATCTACGTCCTGCCTTTTCCTAGCTCGCTCACCACCACGTCTCTTAAACGCAGCAGCAGTAGGTGGTTTGCAGCCTCCGCCTGCACGGCGGCTGCGGAGGACCTCCCTCCATCTCTTGCGCAGCACGGCTGCGCGGAGGGCTTCCGCCCTCCTCGCGCGCCTTCGTGGCGCACCGTCATCGGCGTACCGCACGATGTACATCTCGCCCCGAGCCCGCTTGGGCCGCCACGCTCGCGCTACCCACAGGTCCAGCACGTAGTGCAGGTACACGTTTGCCAGCATCGGTGATGCCACCGATCCTTGCGGCGTCCCCCTGCCTGTGTCGACCTGCCGGCCTTCCTCCAGCACTCCGGCTTTCAGCCACTTCCCGACCAGTCGCAGCACGCGCTTGTCCCCGATTCGATGTCCCAGAAACTCCTTCAGGATCTCCCGGTCGATTTCGTCGAAAAACTTGCGGATGTCCGCATCCACGATCCAGTTGACTTTCCGCCGCTCCACGGTGTACGCCAGCGCGTCCAAGGCGTCGTGCGCCCCGCGCCCCGGCCGGAATCCATAGCTGAACCCGAGAAACTCCTCCTCGTAGATCGGCGTCAGGATGTTGTCCACAACGGCCCGCTGTACGATCTTGTCTTCCAGCGTCGCCACCCCCAGCGGTCGCGTCCCGCCTCCCGGCTTGGGTATTCTCACCCGCCGCGTCGGCGTCGCCCGGTACGCTCCTGTGTGCACGCGCCGGTTCAGGTCCGCGAGGTTCCCCTCCAGCCCTTCCCCGTACGCTTCCCACGTCTCCCCGTCCACGCCCGCTGCCGCCCCGCGCTTCAGCGCATGGTAGGCCTCTCGCAGGCTGTCCTCGTTGACATGGTGCAGCAGCGCAGTGAGCTTCTCCTTCGGATTCCTCCTTATCGCTTGCCGTATGCGCTCGGTCGCTTGTGACACGCTTCCCCGACTCTGGGTCCGGCACATGCTTTGACCTCCCGCATTCCTCTCGGTTCCGGTCCTTCGCTCCCGCCGGTCCGCCTCGGCTCCCGCCGACTTGTTCCCAGCGTTCCTCGCTACTACTACCGGATCTGACTTCTTCGGGCCGTGCATCCTCGGCTTCGGCTACCTGCCTTCCCTCAGCGGTCCCGGCCGCGACGGCCCGGGACAACCCGAAGACCTCCCAGGTCCCAGTGTTGGACGTAGATGCGTGCCTTGAGGTCTTGGACACCGCGGAGCCCGTGCGTCCCTTGCCATAGCGCGACGCCCGGTGTTGCCTTCGCCCACGAGGAGAGGCTCGGCACTCCGAATCTTGAGGTTTTCAGTGCTCGATGCTCTGCCCACATCCGCCGCTGTCAACGCTTCATCCATGACCTCACGACCATGAACGCATGACTCGCGGAGAAGCATGAATCGGCTCATCCTTTGCTCCGGGGGACTTCCACCCCCTGTCCACCACCAGTTAGCCTGGCTGTTCCCCCGCCTCCTGCACCGCAAACGCTCCCGCCCCCGCGATTTGGCCCTCGCCTGCGTTGTCGCCCGCGTCCTCTTCCCCGCCTCCAAACTTGCCACCGCACGCTTCCTCTCCCCCGACTCGCCCGGCTCCAGCCTCGGCTCCCTGCTCGGCCTCGGCCCCGTCTCCGGCAACGAACTGCTCGCCAACCTCGACTGGCTGCGCCAACGCCAGCCCTGGATCCAGCGCTCCCTGGCCCGCCGCCACCTCCAAAAGGGCTCCCTGCTGCTGTACGATGTCACCTCTTCCTACTTCGAGGGCAACTGCTGCCCGCTGGCCGCCTTCGGCTACAACCGCGACGGCAAGCGCGGCAAGCGCCAGCTGGTGTGCGGCCTGCTGTGCGCCGCCGACGGCTGCCCCGTCGCCGTCGAGGTCTTCCCCGGCAACACCGCCGATCCCGGCACGGTCGCCGCCCTGGTGCGCCTCATCCGCCAGCGCTTCGGCATTGAGAGCGTCGCCCTGGCCGGCGACCGCGGCATGCTCACCACTGCGCGCATCCGGGAGGACCTCGGCCCGGCCGGCCTGGACTGGGTGTCGGCGCTGAAGACCACCGACCTGCGCACCCTCCTCAAGCAACCCAAGCCGGACCCGAACAACCCCGGCCAAGAGCGCCGGGCGCCGCTGCGCCCCGGCGAGCTGGTGCCCGACCAAGTGGCCGAGATCCACAGCCCGGACTTCCCCGGCGAACGCCTGCTGGTCTGCCTCAACCCGCGCCTGAAGGCCGAGCGGGCCCGCAAGCGCGAAAGTCTGCTGCGCGCCACCGAGGAGATCCTGGAGCGCATCGCGGGCATGGTGCGACGCCGCTCCAGCCCGGCCTTGAGCAAGGGCAGGGACGCGATCAACCGCCGCGTCGGTCGCGAGGCCAACCGCAAGCTCGTCGAGAAGCACTTCACGATCGAGGTCAGCGACAGCGAGCTGCGCTGGTCGCGCAAGCGGGACAGCATCGAGGCCGAGGGCCAGCTGGACGGGATCTGCGTGGTGCGCACGAGCGTGGAGCAGGACAAGCTCGCGGCGGGTGAGGCCGTGGCGGCCTACAAGCGCTTGGCGCGTGTCGAGCGCGCCTTCCGCAACATGAAGACCGACCGCCTGCAGCTGCGGCCAATCTTCGTCTATGACGAGGAGCACGTGCGCGGGCACGTGTTCCTGTGCATGCTGGCGTACTACGTGGAATGGCACGTGCGGCGCAAGCTGGCGCCGCTGCTGTTCGAGGACGCCGACCGGGAGGCGGCCGAGGCGCGCCGGGCCTCGCCGGTCGAGCCGGCGCAGTCCTCGCCGGATGCGCAGTCCAAGGCAGCCGGCAAGCGGACGCCGGAAGGGCTGCCGGTGCAGAGCCTCGAGACACTGCTGGAACACCTCAAGGCCCTGACGCTGAACCAGGTCACGCTGCCGGGCGGCGAAGACAGCGAGTTCCCGCTGCTGTCGCAGGCTTCGTCCCTGCAGGCGAGGGCTCTGGAACTGCTGGGCGTGGACCCGCAGAAGATTGTTTCCAGTGGGAAGCCAACCTGAGTGCGCGCCAAAGCGGGTGCGCACACAGCGGGGATCGTGCTCCGCAGAGTCTGCGGAAGCCGTCCGTCAACGCACTGGAAAGCGGGAGCAACCCGTCGCACACACAGGGCCGCTGACGGTTACCTTCCCAGAAGTTTCCCTGTTCATTCCTGGCAATGACACAACACTGTGCCCGAACCAGCCTGACCCGCTGGGCGTTCCCGCCGGTGAGACAACGGCCGACTTGCCCAATAAGCAGGTTCGGCCCGCTCCCAATCGAACCAGAATCCATGCATTCCTGACCCCTGCTGCCCGGTGAAGTTCAGGTTAGACCCGAGCAGCCCCTGCTCTTCCCCGCCCCGTAGAACAATCCGCACCGTCCTCTCGATGGGAAGGTCGAGGACCTTCAGGATTCGTACCACCCCGTCCACACTCCACGTGAGGAGCAGAGCATGAGTGCGTTCCGACGCCGCACGACAGTCTACAGTAAGCGTTCGGCGCTACGCCACCGGTGCAGCTACGCCCATTCGCTCGTCGTTGCTCTCGTCGCACAGGAATCGGCCTAGGTCAAGATCGCATTCCCGGACGAATCGCTTGATCGCCGCAACGAAGCCGGGGATCATGAGCGTAATCTGATCGAAGGGGTACACGAGGTTGCCCCGAGTGCCGTGGAGAACGTACGCCCACCCGACCGGTGCCTCCGGCCTCAGCTGGTATGGGGTGAGGTACACACGGTCGGTGCACTCGACCTCAAGGGTGGCGTTGTGCTGGATAGCTTCGTCCAGATCGCTCTATGCCGGAATGGTGCAGGCACCTAAGCCAAGGCGAGTACACGACGGATCTCGCTACCGTGTGCAGCAGAGTCAGAACGCCGTACCGTTCCGCATGCGAACTAGACATGTCCCCACGCACTCTTGTCGGTCTGTCAAAGCCTCGCTAGCGTATAATCGACATCAGGGGAGGATCATTGTATTCTCGAAGCACAGAAACAGTCCAAATTCACGGACGCTTAGAATTCTCATACGTGGAAGTAGTTTCGGTCGATTCCCGTCAACATACTCGAGACTACGCATGTCCAGTCACCAACGGAATGTACAGCTGCGCTAACACGGAAGGGTAATATCATGAGCACTGAGAGTGATAACGGGATCAAAATTCGGCGAATATCGATCCGCAATTATAAGGGAATCGATGATCTTGACATGAGTTTCCCGCCCCCCCGATTAACAAATGATCCTGATATCTTTGTGATGGGAAGTCGAAACGGACTGGGTAAAACCTCCATCTTGGAGTGCTGTGCACTACTCCTGATCGGACCGACTCCTAGCAAGCTAAGATTGT
Source organism: Bryobacterales bacterium (assembly GCA_965203925.1). Classification (GTDB taxonomy): domain Bacteria; phylum Acidobacteriota; class Terriglobia; order Bryobacterales; family UBA6623; genus VXMF01. Next base: position 3,523,898 of record OZ241924.1, on the reverse strand, counting down.
CGTTCAAAGACCGTGGATCAATGGTCAATGTCCCTGATTTGCTCATCCGTGCGAATACAGATTCCGCCGAGATAACAGGCGACATCGGATTCGGAAACGAACTAGTCACTCGCCAGATAACAATACATCGCTCTGGAATGGTGGAATTCTCGGGCATAACACCAACCGAAGAAGTATCTAGACAGAGCACAATACGACGGAAATTTGGCATTCATAGTCTGCTAACCCTCATATGTGGGTTTTCACCAAATCCTGTCCTTGAGAACACCTTCATGCTCTTTCACAGCTATAGGAAAGTACAGGAGGGAAACCCAGAGATGGGGATGATGATAGACAGAAACTTTCCTCGAAGAAGCTATGGGATAAGGCCGTGGGAGCGGATTCCATTAAGCGAATTTAAGCTGCAAATTCTTCGAGCTCTTATGGGACGGGCAGAGCTCTTTGAACTCGAGAAAGATGAACATTCCGGAGACACTATCAAGACTCTCAACCAACTAGTTAAAACCTATGCAGGTGGGACTATTGGCAAGCTTCGCCCCGCCGCGGACAATACCATAGATTTCCGAGTCAATCCAGTTAATGGCGGAGCTTCGTTCACATTTGACGGTCTGAGTTCTGGACAAAAAGAAATGATCTCGACTCTGTTCTTAATCTACTATCATACTCGCAACCGGCCTTCTGTGGTGTTGATTGACGAGCCTGAACTGCACCTGAACGCTCAGTGGCATGGGAAGTTTGTGAGAAATCTACTTGATATTGCACCGCAAAACCAATACATCATAGCGACCCATTCTGAGGATGTCATGGATTCCGTTTCTGCAGGAAGACGAGCGCTCTTATTGGACGCTTAGGTGATCGACCAGTGATAACAGTTAGACCACGCATCCGTGCGGATGAAGTGCGTCTAGGAGGCCAGCATGTCCTATTCGTCGAAGGGAGGGATGAGAACTCTCTAGATCCAAATATCTTGAGAACTTTTCTTCCTGATGAGCTTAGGATTCGGCCTCTTGGTCCTTCATTTTCAGTACGGAGTGTCGCCCAAGCTTTGCACAAACATCACCCAACATACTATTTCCTAATAGATCGCGACCATCACGATGACGAGTTTGTAGATCGATGCTGGAAGAAGTTTCCAGATCCAAAGACGGACAATCTTCTCGTTTGGCGTCGCAGAGAAATCGAGAACTATTTCTTGGAGGCAAAATACCTTTGTTGCTCGGAATACTGTCGCACATCAGAGAGTGATCTTTCTGAGAGTATTGTTCAATATGCTAGGGAACGAGTGTATTTGGATGTAGCAAACCAAGTAATTGTTTCCTTACGAGAAGAACTCAAGAGGAATTGGGTAAAGCTGTTTCGTGATGTGAGCAGTTTTTCAACCAAGAAGAATGCTCTTGCTAAGTTAAGGGAAGCCAACGAATTTGACCGACATCGTACTAACGTGTCAAGACTGTTATCATTCGATGAGATTGAGCATCGGTTCTTGAACTTCTTGGAAATCATGACCGGTGGCCAAAGAAGACTTGTAATTGGCGAGGGGAAGTGGCTTCATTTTATAAGAGGAAAGAAAGTGCTAAATCAAGTCGTACACTCCAGTCATTTCCGTGTCAAAGACCTGACAGGAACTCACAAAATGAACGCGATCATTCAAGGCTTACTCAACGAAAATATCGATCATATTCCTCCTGACTTTATCACCCTCAGAGACCTAATGCGAACGATGGTCAAAACGACAGTTTAATTGGCCCACTAAATCTAAGAATCCCACCTGATTGAGTGAGCTTTGGAAGGTGAGGCCGGATTGGCAATTGAGGATCATCCTCCAGCTGCAGCAAAGCGTTCTTAGGAACATCCTCTTCACCAGCGGCGCGTACTCGTGGTGAGTGACGAACTTGCCTCGGCCTAGGGTCTGGCCAACCTAACTCTCGTCTCCAATAGGACAGCTCGGTTGCATAACCCCAGTTCCGGTCATGGATGGATCCCGGGCCGAAGGAGCGCGACGTAACCATTGTTTGCTGGATGGCAGGGTTCACTCATGAGGGGCACGCGCAATTGCGCGAGGCGGCCAATCGGGACCGGATAGGACGCGCTACATAGCTACATCAGTGTCATTGATAGCGCGCTGCCGTCATGTCCTCGGCTGGATCGACACCCTGCGGGCTAGGTGTCAGCCAGCCGGTGACTTGGGCAACGAAGCGAACGTGCGATCTCTTTCTTAGTTCCGTGTATGCATGGCCTCTCTGCTGGAATCGGTCTCGGACGCGGATCGCCTGGAGGAAATCGGCGAGTGGCTGCTGGTCTGCGATAGCGGCGAGGCCTTCTTGGCGCGGCTCCGAAAGGCCTGACAGCGACCGAACACCCTATCGCTGGAAGCCGCTTGGGAGGCCGACGGGCCTGATCCGGGTAGACGCAAGCTCGAAGGGGACCCGGCGCCCCAGTGCGGGCAGCGGTGTTTGCTTCGACCTGATGTTGATATTCACGAAAAACCATCGCGGACGCGTCAGATTGTGTGATCGCGATGACGGACGGCAGGCGCCGATTTCGTCGGACTATGTGAGCATCGATGGGGTAGCGGTAGCGACGCTCCCAACAAGGCGCTACCAAACTACCGGGTGAATTGCGGGGTAGTGAGTGTTGCCTGCCCGGATTCGGCTCGGCACATGCATCCCGGCTGCCCTTCAACCCTCCCCTTCGGCGGCAGCCTGCCCAGGGACGGGATGAAGCTGAGCATCTCGCCAAGATAGGGCGGTAAAGTGGGCGCCCGTCTGGTATTCCCGGATTATTCGACCATCGTCCCACGCTAGCGTCCTCGCAATTCGACGAGAACGGTCCGTTTGACGTCCAAGTAATGTGACGCGTAACAGACCTGTACTCCGAAATTCCGGAGGAATTGGGGAGCATCCGTGCCTGAGCCGGTCGATACGACGGCGAGCGCAAGCGTGGCGCGCGGCCGCCGCGGTCCGCCCTCGTCCACTTGACTTGGCGAGATCTCACGGCTGACTCGAACGCTTAGGTGGAGGCCGTACATGGACTGCGACCAGAAGGACTCGGTGCCATAGGTGTAAGCGTTTCCTCGCACGAATTCGCGGTCCAGGTGATTGACCGCTTAGTGCTCGAACTCGTAACAGGACCTGTATGACGATGACGGATCGGTAGACATTGCGGCCCCGGCTGCGGTCCTGCGCCGGACAATTCGCTGCGACCCGCGCCTGGCAGTGCGGAGCACGATGCGTTCCGTCCCTATCCGCTGGCGCGGTCGCGAGCCCCCGCAACCCGCTGGTTGTCGGCCGTGCCGTGGCCGGCGTTGATATTCTTGCTGGCGTGCTTGTGCGCCCTTCGCCGCTGACGTGGCCATCTCGACCTCCACGGGACCTGTTCAAAGGCCCGGCGGGAGTGCGCAGCCAACCCGCCAACGATTGCGCAGATGCCAAGCGGACTCTTGGGTGACGTCCGATCCACGGACGAGCTTCCTCAACAAGATCCCTCTCACGTTCGTGGCTGCGAGATAGACGGCAATGGCCCGATTCCTAGCAGCCGAACGGGGCGATTGCATCACGGTGCCCCTTCGAACGTGCCGGCGCGTACAGCGGGCTCGCGGCTCTGGCCTGTGAGAGACTGCAAGAGGAGCGGCTAACGCCCGTAGTCGAGAAAGGGCCACTGATGAATCTCTCGGTGACTAAGGAGCGCAGTGACGGCGAGCGCCGCGTCGCGCTTGTCCCTGAGGACATCGCCGCGCTCAAGCGGTGTGGAGCCGACGTGCTGGTCGAGGAGGGCGCTGGGGCGTCCTCGTTCTATCCGGACGCACGATACGAGGCCGCAGGGGCAAGCATCACGACGCGCCGAGAGGCGATGGCGAACGCCGACCTCCTACTCACTGTCAATGGTGTCGCCGCCAGTGATGCGGAGGCACTCAGGCCTGGGGCTGCGGTGGCCGGATTCCTAGCCCCGCTGGACGATCTGCACCTTGTCCAGCAGCTGGCACGGGCAGGGCTGTCCTTGATCTCTCTGGAGATGCTGCCCCGGATCACCAGAGCGCAAAGCATGGACGCGCTCAGCTCGATGGCTACGATCGCGGGCTACCGCGCCGTGCTGCTCGCTGCCCTCCACGCGCCGACCATGTTCCCCCTGATGATGACGGCGGCTGGCACGGTCAGGCCGTCCAAGGTCTTTGTGATCGGCGCGGGAGTCGCAGGCCTGCAAGCGCTGGCGACCGCACGGAGGCTCGGTGCGGTGACTGAGGGCTATGACATCCGCCCCGAAGTTAAGGAACAGGTCGAGAGCCTAGGCGCCGTCTTCGTGACCCTGGACGTCGGCATGGAACTCGCCACAGGCAAAGGCGGGTACGCAGCCCAGCAGTCGAAAGAGTACTACCGACGGCAGCAGGAAGCGCTGGCTGAACACCTCTCGGGGGTAGACGTGGTCATCACCACAGCAGCAGTGCCAGGCCGGAAGGCCCCAATGCTGCTGCCCGAGACAATCATGGACCGGCTCCGGCCGGGCACGGTGGTCATCGACCTCGCCGCCGAGCGTGGCGGGAACTGCGCGCTGACCGTTCCGGGAGAGGTGGTCGTGCGCAATGGCGTGACGGTTGACGGCCCGGCCAACCTGCCGGGTGCCGTGCCCAAGCACGCCAGCCAGATGTTCTCGAGGAACATGGCGAATCTAGCGGTGTTGCTGATCAAGGACGGCAAGCTGCACATCGACACCGAGGACGAGATCGTTCGCGGTGTACTGATCTCATCCTCAGGCGAGGTCGTCCATCCAGTTCTGCAAGAAGCGCTGAGCAACACATAGCCACGAAGGAAAGTCACTCATGGAATCATTCCTGGTCTCGGTCACTGTCTTCGCCCTAGCTGTGTTCGTGGGCTTTGAGATCATCACGAAGATCCCCTCGACGCTGCATACGCCGCTCATGTCAGGGTCGAACGCGATCTCCGGAATCACGATAGTCGGCGCTCTAGTGGCCGCGGGAGCAACCGACAGCGATGTCGCGAGACTGCTCGGGTTCGGGGCGGTCGTCCTGGCGACCGTCAACGTGGTGGGCGGTTTTCTGATCACCAACCGGATGCTGGCCATGTTCCGCAAGAAAAAGTAGCACAATGACCGCCGACAGCGCGATCCAAGCAGCCTACCTGATTGCCGCGATCCTCTTCATCCTCGGCCTCAAGGGCCTGACGTCTCCGCGCACAGCAGTGCGCGGCAACCTGATGGGCGCCGCTGGCATGCTCATCGCTGTGCTTGCCACCCTCACCGATCGCCAGATCGTCAGTTTCGAGACGATCGTGGCAGGTTTGGCGGTGGGGGCCGTCATCGGCATCATTTGGGCCGTCCGCGTCCAGATGACGGCGATGCCACAACTCGTGGCAGCCTTCAACGGCTTCGGCGGAGGGGCGTCGGCTTTGGTGGCGGCCGCGGCGGCGTTTCTGCCGGGCACAATCGAGGGAGTCCCTCCCATTCAGGTCGATATCTCGGTGGCACTCTCAGCGTTCATCGGGTCGGCGACCCTCAGCGGAAGCTTGGTCGCATGGGCCAAGCTCCAAGGAATCCTCTGGTGGCAGCCTCGTGGCCTTGCCCTGCAGCTGCTGAGCAACGCATCCGCCCTGACGGCTGTGGTACTGGGCGTCCTGTACGTGTTGGACCCGGAGTCGATGTGGCTGTTCGCCGGACTGTGCGGCGGGGCAGTCCTCTACGGCATCTTGCTGACAGTGGCCGTCGGCGGTGCGGACATGCCGGTGATCATCGCCCTGCTGAACTCGTGTTCGGGTCTCGCCGCGGCCGCGACAGGATTCGTTCTGGGCAACGACGTGCTGATCATTTCAGGGTCGCTGGTGGGCGCCTCGGGCTTCATCCTCACGCAGATCATGTGCAAGGCGATGAACCGGTCGCTCTGGGATGTTCTCAGGGGCGACCTCGGCGAGGCCGCTGCAGCGAGCCCCCAAGGGGACATTTATGCAGGCCGCGTCAAGAGCGCGAGCCCCGAAGAGGCCGCGCTGCTGTTCGATGTCGCTCGCGTGGTGACCGTCGTGCCCGGTTACGGGATGGCAGTCGCGCAGGCACAGCACGCCGTCCGGGACTTTGCGCAACTGCTAGAGGCGCGTGGCACCGAGGTCAGATACGCGATCCATCCCGTCGCGGGAAGGATGCCGGGCCACATGAACGTGCTGCTCGCGGAAGCCGACGTCCCATACGAACGGCTATACGACATGGACACGATCAACCCGATGTTCACCGAGTGCGACGTCGCGATCGTCCTAGGGGCCAACGACGTGGTCAACCCTGCTGCTCGGGACGAGCCCGGCAGCCCCATTTACGGTATGCCGATTCTGGAGGTGGACAAGGCCCAAGTCGTGCTGGTGATCAAGCGCAGTCTCAGCCCAGGATTCGCCGGGATCCCGAACAGACTGTTCGTGAACGACAAGACCCTGATGCTGTTCTCGGACGGCAAGAAGGCCATGCAGGACCTCGCGAGGGAGGTCCGGGACCTGTAGCACCGTGCGCATAGGCACATCGCATTCTGGATCCGCCACACTTGCGTCTTGCCGACAGTTCTCCGCCCGACGCGATCGCTAGGCCAGGCCCCGCCAGATGAGGCCCCCTCTTCGCTCGCGGGAGCCGCGGCGTGTTGTGACGCTGGGTTGCGGCAGGTTGCTTGTACCAATGGCGCTCCGATGATCAGGGTCGGTGCACTGTCTCCGCGGGTGGCGTTGTCGTGGAAGGCTCTCGCGAGGAGAAACGCTTGGCGCCGTGGCTGTCCCACAGGATGGGTGTGCCCACCGCTGAAGCCTACATCAAACGCGGAGGACGCCAACTCAAGGCCCCGAGACCAGACTTCTGTCGGTCAGCTGGATCCGGGCAGATTGCAAGCCCACCAAACCGAGCCCGGTCCGCGACACGTTTGAACGATCGGAACACGCCAATCCCGGAATGGGGGCCTGACCGGCTAGACCACGAGTCCGCGAGCGGCAGGCTAAGTGTCCGTTTGAGAGCAGCCAGCAATCCTGCGACGGGGAGAGGTTCCACACAGGGCTGGCTGCTGTGAATGGCCGGTTGGCCGACGGTATACTCAGGGATCATGGGTTCGGAGTGGGTGGGCTTTGCGCTGACCGCGGTCGCCGTAACGGTCTCGCTCGCAACCTTTATCCGTGGCGGGTTTGCGCGAATCGAGAAACGGCTCGCGAAACTCGAAGATTCCCTAGCTCAGGAAGCCAAGGCCCGCCGACAAGCCGACGCAAGGCTCGAAGCAGCCATCGGCATTGTGGCCAAGGATCTGGCCCAGCTCGTAGCCAGAACCAGCCGCCTCGAAAACCGGCTCGACCGGCTCGAAGTTCGCTTCGATGGGCTCGAAGTTCGGCTCGATCGGTCGGCTAGTGAACTCAGCGAGGCCTACGCTCGGATCGAGTCCACGGTCGCTAGGCATGCCGACAAGCTCGCCGATGTGGCGGAGCGGACTGCCCGCATCGAGGGTGTGCTCCTGAGATACATCGCGCCAGTCATTCAGGCATCGGCCGCACAGGCAGCCCCAGAAGAGGCATCGGAGAGCCCGTAGCGCCGAGAAGAAGCTCACCAAGAATTGAATCCGGCCGAGGCTGTCAATCCCCCGGACGCATCCACTGAGACCTGTCCCGGTCGCGGTGTGCAAGCTCGCCGCTTGAATAGGAACGGGCGGAACCCGCCAGCGAGGCGCGTGGCGGCAACGTTCGGATCGCCAGAGACCGGTTCGTCTCGCCTGCCCGATGTCGTCCGGGCCGCCGCGTCATCGGAACGGCGCAATCGACGTTTTCGGTTGTTGCCCGAGACCATGAGTGCCCATGGCGCGCGAGGTTGGACCGCGGTCTTTCGCGTGAGGCTGGTTGGCCGCGGCGGCCGCGGCGTCTGCCCCTTTGCTAGCTTTGGCCTCGGTCGCTGGAGGCGCGAATCAGATTCAGCGGCGAGCCGCTGTTGCGGCGGCGTAGCCCTGGGCGGCGGTCGTGATAAGCATCGCTTCGCGCCGTGGTAGCCCAACCAGAGGTGTGTGGGCATTGGCGCGATTACGGCCCTATGCTTAGGCGTAGCGCAGTCGCGGAGGGCGTCGACTCTGAGCCTCGAGGCAGCTTTCCGCCGGTCGATCAGGGAAGATTCCAGGGCCATCACATCTGGCCCGGCGCCTTGCGTGTTCGAACGATCCGGGCACAACAGTCCCCGGCATTGGGATCCTGGCTGCCCAAGTCTTGTCATGAATCCGCAATGCGGCTGAGCAAGTATCCGTTGGTACCCGTTTGCGAGGTGACAGCATTCCTGTGACTGCGAGAGGTCTTCACAGTGCTTGGTGCTGTGAATGGCCGGCTGGGTGAAGGTATACTCAAAGACCATGAGTTCGGAGTGGCTGGGGTTTGCGCTGACCGCGGTCGCCGTAACGGTCTCGCTGGCCACCTTTATCCGTGGCGGGTTTGCCCGTATCGAGAAACGGCTCGCGAAACTCGAAGATTCGCTGGCTCAGGAAGCCAAGGCCCGCCGACAAGCCGACGCCCGGCTCGAAGCAGCCATCGGCGCTGTGGCCAGGGATCTGGCCCAGCTGGTAGCCAGAACAAGCCGCCTTGAAGATCGGTTCGATGGACTCGAGAACCGGCTCGACCGGCTCGAAGTTCGGTTCGACGGACTCGAGAAGCGGCTCGACGGACTCGAAGTTCGGCTCGGTCGGTCGGCTAGTGAGCTCAGCGAGGCCTACGCTCGGATCGAGTCCATGTTCGCTAGGCATGCCGACAAGCTCGCCGATACGGCGGAGCGGACTGCCCGCATCGAAGGGATCCTCGTGAGGTATTTCATGCCAACCGTTCAGGCATCGGCCGCACAGGCGCTGCCGCTAGAGGCTTCCGAGAACCCGTAGCGCCGAGATCAAGTTCGCGAGGAATCGAACCCGGCCGAGGCTATCCAGTACTGGGGCATGTTCACTGGGACCTGTCGTGGGCGTCGCTCGCAATGCTGAAAGCAAGGAAGGGAACGGGTCGTGTCGGCCAGCGAGGCGCACAGCCGCAACTTGCAGAGTGTGCAGAGCTTGAGTTCTTTTCGCTAATCCGATGTCGTCCCCAGCGTTGTGCAAGCGGCATGGCGCAATCGACGCATTCGCTCGCTACTAGAGACCTTCAGTGCCCTACAGCGCCGGACAGCGGACAGTAGTCTTCCGGTCGAAACTCGTTGGCCACCACGGCAGCGGCGACACCGCCCGTCGTCGAACTCGGATGTCGGCCTGTGCAGGCACGACTCGAATGCAACGGCGGGGTTCTGTTGGAGCGGCGTATCCGCGGCAGGATGTCGGGAGAAGCACCGCATCGCGCCCTAGCAGTCCAACCGCAGAAATGGCCCGTGGCGCAGGCAAGTCCGACTGCTGAGGCGTACTGCAATCGGTGAGGCCGTCAACTCTGGGTCTCTAGGCACCCGTCAGCCAGCCGGATTACCGGAGATTGCAAGGCCGCCTCACATCTCCTGCAAGCTAGACACGACCGAGCAATCAAAGAGTCCGCTCCAGAGTCCGCCGCTCGCCCCCAGCACGACGCTCGACTTGAAGCAGCCCTCGGTGCGTTCCCCAGCAAGTTGGCACGATTGATTCCCACACTCGACGGCCTCGACCGGCACACCTCAGAAGTCGCCGATGGTCACGACCGGCAGCGGGAGCACACGGCGACGTTCAACACTCGCCAGCAGTCTGGGCGAGTGCACGGCAAGAACCAGCCGCCTAGAGTACGCATTTGGTCGGGTGACCAACATACTGAACGAGCCGGGCGAATCCTACTGCCGCCTCGAATCCACGGCTTGAACGCAGGCTGACAAGCTCGCCCACACAGCGCAGACGTCAGATCGAACCGAATGGATCCTATTGAGTGGCACCTTGCTCCAGCCTTCCAGGCCATGGCCGCCCGAGCAGCGCCCGCATCTCCCAGCGCGACCGGATGCGATCGCCTTTGGCCAATGCGATCACGCCGCTGGGTGCGGAGACCCAGACTTGCCCGGCTTGTCGCTCGCGCTGCTGGACTCGCTGTCCCGAACGCTCGGAAGTGATCGGGCTTCGCCGGACGAGCGGCCCCAGGCCCAGTCGGCTTGCCCACCGCCGCGGAGTGAAGGCGCGAGGTCACCTCGACGTCCGCCATGGGGTCTCGCGATCGAAGTGTTGCGACCGCCGACCTCGCTCTCGGATTCCGATCCTTCCTACTCCAAGGCTTCGGACCGCGCGAATGTTCTGCATCTGCGGTCGAAGGCTCGCCACCGTGGCGGAAGCCTATTCAGCGGGCATCTGGGAGCCCTGCTGTCATGGGGCGAATCCACCAAACTCTCGGAGCGTTGTACGGGCAGCGAGAACAGCCCGCTGAGGCGTCCCAACAACCGCACCTTCCGCCAATCAAGCGGGTTCATGCAGCCGGGCCGCCTACGGGGCTTACTCAATAAGGATCAATCGGGACTGCGTCTCGTGCAGCAGGTCTGCGCCGGTGCGGGTTATGACCACATCTTCTTCCAATCCGATGTGTATCTCGCCAACATCGGCGTAATCGGCGTATACGATCGGCTCCACCGCAAACGTTTGGCCCTGCTCCATCTTCAAGAAGACGGTCGTGCCATAGCGCTCGGGCCAGTCGGGTCCCAGCAGCGGGCCGACATCGTGGACGACGAAGCCGATCGCATGGCCTGTCCCGTGGGGCGGGCCTTCGAATCCGGCATCCACCATCGTCTTGCGGGCAATGGCGTCAATCTCCGTGCCGGTCACGCCAGGCTTCATGGCAGCGATCTGCCGATCCAAAGCCGTCTTAGCAGTCCTCCACATGCGACGGATCTCATCGGGCGCGTCGGTCTCCCCGTCCCGCAACACGTACGCGGTTCGCTGCAGGTCTGTCGAATATCCGCGCAGTGTTATGCCGAAGTCGATCCTCACAAGGTCCCCCCTCTGGATCACCCTGTCGCTCGGGTCCGAATGGCCCCGGGAAGGCCCGGCGACGACACTGGTGAAGGGCACGGTCGCACCAAGCGCTTCTGCCCGCGAGTGTAGGTAGCGCCCCACGTCCGCCTCGGTCGTAACTCCCGGGAGGATCACCAGCGAAGACAAGGCATCTCGCAGGAACGAGTCCGTGTGCCGGGCAGCCTCCCGCAGCACCTCGACCTCGGACGGCAGCCGCCGCCCGCGGAAAGATGCCACCAGCGGCTCCGAAGAGACGAATCGCTCAGAGACTTCGTCGCCAAGAACCTCCACCAAGTAGGCCCTCATGCCAGCGGTAAGGCCGTCGGCGATCGGCATGTCCCGCGAGGTGTTTACTGCTATCCGTTCCGGCATAGCCTGACTGACAAACTCTCTCAGGTGTGGCTTAATGCCCTCCCGCTTGTAGGAAAGCACCCGATCGTAGATGCCGCTCTCCTCGAGCGGCGTCACGTCGTAGCTGGCCGCGATCGCCGTCTTGCGCAGCCGCTCGCCATCCAAGTGAAACAGCAGAGCCATCCTCGCCACGGCCTTCCCGCCTCCCAGATCTACGGCGAGGGGATCTGCCGCCTCCTCCCTCGTGAACACGATCCAGAGGTCAACCGAGTGCGTCTCCATGGCGCTGGGCAGCAGACGGTCCACGCGTTCGCGCAGGATGGCAGTGTCTGCGGCGATCAAAGTCGAGGTCCAGACGGCGGCGGCGATGATGGTGGTACTGGCAAGGATGCGGTTCATGGTTGCTGGTGATGGCGCTCTGTCCGGAGCGGCCTTGCGATGCGATACGCTAGCACGATGCCATCGTTAGCTGCAAGGGACACGAGGTGCATCTGGCACCCTTTCACCCAGATGCAGACGGCTCCTCCCCCTTTGCCGATCGTAGCCGGCGAGGGTGCATACCTGATCACCGAGGATGGGCGGCGCCTCTTGGACGGCATCTCGTCGTGGTGGGTCAACGTCCACGGCCACTGCAATCCCCACATCAGCCAAAGCGTCGCCAAGCAGGCCCAGCGCCTTGAACACGTCATGTTCGCCGGGTGCACACACCCTCCGGCGGTCGAGCTCTCGGAGCGTCTGCTCGCCAAGCTGCCGTCCAGCCTGACGCGCGTGTTCTTCTCCGACAACGGTTCCACTGCCGTAGAAGTGGCCCTCAAGATGGCCTACCAGTACTGGGCCAACCGCGGAGAGCCGGAGCGGCGGACGTTCGTGGCCCTCAAGCACGCCTACCACGGCGATACCGTCGGCGCAATGTCGGCGAGCCACGACTCGCTCTTCACCGCCCCCTTTAAGCCTCTGCTGTTCCGTGTAGAGCGGCTGGGGGTGCCGCACGACTACCTTTCGTCGCTCGATCCGGCGCGGGACGGGACTGCCAGCGAACCGCTGGCCGAGTTCGAGAACCTTCTCGCGGAACGCGGGTCCGAGATCGCAGCCGTGATTGTGGAGCCGATGGTCCAAGCCGCAGGGGGCATGCTCGTGTGGAAGGCCGAAATGCTGCGCCAACTGCGCCGCCTGTGCGACCGGCACGGCCTGCTGCTGATCGCGGATGAAGTGATGACAGGCTTTGGGCGGACCGGGAAGATGTTCGCCTGCGAGCACGGCCCTGTGGAACCGGACCTGATCTGCCTCTCCAAGGGCCTCACTGGCGGGTACCTGCCACTGGCGGTCACGGTCACATCCGACCGGGTGTACGACGCGTTCCTCGGCAAGGGCCACAGCCGCACCTTCTTCCACGGCCATTCGTTTACTGCCAACCCACTCGGCTGCGCCGCAGCGCTGGCCGGGCTGGACGTGTTCGACACCCAACGCGTCCTCGCCAGGGTGAGCGAGATCGAAGCACGGATGAGAGCGAGGCTCACGCGGCTGGTAGGCCGTCGGTTCACCCACGATGCCAGACAGATTGGCGGGCTGGCGATATTGGAACTCCAGACCGAACGCGGCGGCTACCTCGCAGACATTGCGCCACGCATGGGCCGGGCATTCCTGGACCGCAACCTGCTGCTTAGGCCTTACGGGAACATCGTGTACTTCATGCCGCCGTACGTCGTCACGGACCGTGAGATCGACTGGGTATTCGACCAAATCGAGCAAGTTGCCGAAGAAGTCACCGGGCTTCGCTAGCCCGGCGGGCCGCGAAGCACTCGCGCCCCGGCCAGCCCAGCTCCGCTGTTGGGCTCGAAGAAAGACATGCGGTTTCTGCCGGTGCGGACGACCCTCACCCTCTCCAATCGGCCATATCGGCTGGCCAGCTTCAAGTCCCGGCTGTGCTGGGCGATCACGATCCCCACAGGTCGGCGGGAGAGCGCCGCCAGCGTGTCCAGATATTCCTGGTGCGCCTCATACGGAGGACCCAAGAACCACAGGTCGGCATGCAGACGGCCGATCGCGCGGCTCACCGTCCCTTGACGCACGTTCGCCTGCGCGGCGAGTCCCAGCAGTTCCAGATTCTTCCGGATTACCCTCACCGCCCGGGCGCTGTCGTCGACGAACACCGCCCGGCGCGCGCCACGGCTCAGCGCTTCTATCCCGACTGCGCCCGTACCGGCGTACAAGTCCGCGAAGACGCGGCCCTCGACCCGCCCCTGCAGAATGTCGAACATCCGCTGGCGTAGCCGACCAAGCATAGGGCGGGTCGCCATGCCGGCAAGGGACATCAGCCGACGGCCCCGATAACGGCCACCAACGACGCGGAGCCTTGCGGATGCTGGTGGGGACATCCTGTCTTGGGTCCTTCTTACGAGGAGCCTTTCTAGGCTTAGGACCCCTTGCCGCGGGACACCACGCGCTTCACGATGCGTTCCACGGTGGCCCGCCCACGGCGCACCCCGTCTTCAAACATCTCTGCCTCCGCCGCCCGCCCCAGCGCACCGCCACTTCGGAACCAGTGCTCAAGCGCACGGCCAACAGCGTAAGTGCCGGCGAATGCCACGACAGACTTCGGGAGCACCCCCGCGCCACCAGGAACCTTGGCGACCAATTCCCGCGCGATCGACCTCCAGCCAAAGCCCGCACCGAGAATCGTGCCAATTGGGAGGGTCTGCCTGTCGTAGCCCACGGTGCGACCGTGCGCCGCCGCCAGGAGAAACGCCATGCGCACTTGGTTCATGGTCAGGAAGGCCATGTCCGATGCAAACTCGCCGACCACCCACGGCAGGCTGAGCAGGCTTGGGACGACGTTCGGCAGGGACGTGGTCGCCGCAAACAGCGTGTTCTCCTTGGCAATCTTCCAGATGACCCGCTCGCTCACGCCGCGGCGCAGGCCGGGGAACCTGGCACCCAAGGCCAACCATCGGTCTTCGTTGGCGCTGTCGTTCAAGATTCGCGCCGCAGACGCGGTGGGGTCGGCCGGATCGAAGACGTAGAAGTGCGGAGGGTGGGGGATGCCAGCTTCAGAAAACCCGACTGTGGCCCGCCGAAAGTCCTCCGCCCCGGTTACCCAGATAACCGAATCGGGGGGTTGGCCCGCCAATCCCGGAAACAGGAACTCCACGACGGCATCGCCGAACAATTCGTCGGAGGCGAGCAGGCCGAGCGTGACCGGCTCATCCGCCCGGGCTTGAACGTCCGCCGGATTCAGCATGTGCAAGGCAGATCCAGCGCGGGACAGCAAGCCCTCGGCCACAGAACTCAATTATAGGTCTCGCCTCTGCCGGCAGGACTGGAGCCTGTCTGCGCCCCGCCGCAGCGAAGTGTCCGGGCGGCTGCACCGCTGGTAGCACGGAGCCTCTTCTGGGATGTGCCGCACGGCGTTGCGGCCACGTGTCGGTGCGCTCTTAGACCTCCCTCCCCATGGCAGCTGCCGCGACCGAGGGCGCCACCGACAGGGCCGCTTGCTGGTAGCCTTGTACCAGAACAGCTTGGTGGGCTTAGCTGGTCCGGGAAGGTCTACTTGCAATCAGGGATAGGGATAGACCAGACCCCACCCCCAGAGCGCTGCATTCTTGCGGGGCTCGACATCCGGAAGCTCAACCGACGCCCGAGCGCTCTATCGGGCGGCCTGCTGCCGGAGCAGTCCCTCGATGAGCTGGCCGAACTGGCATCCAGTGCCGGAGCCGAGGTGGTCGGCATGGCGCTGCAAACCCGCGAAAAGCCTTCCCCCGCCACCTTGCTAGGCATTGGCAAGGTGCGAGAGCTCCAGGCTTGGGCGGCCGAGGCGCACTGCGACTTCGTGCTCATCGACCGCGACCTGACGCCCAGCCAGCACCGCAACCTTGAGCGAGAGATCGGGTGCGCCGTCCTCGATCGGACCCAGCTGATCCTAGACATCTTCGCGAAACACGCGCGGTCCAAGACGGGTCGCCTGCAGGTGGAGCTGGCCCAATTGGAGTACCTCCTTCCGAGGCTGGCCGGTCGCGGTTCAGAGATGTCGCGCCTTGGGGGCGGCATAGGTACGCGCGGTCCTGGGGAAACCCAGCTCGAGCACGACCGGCGCAAAATTCGCGGGCGGATCGTAAAGCTGCGCAGGGACCTGCGGCGAGTGCGTGCCACGAGACGCCTGCAACGGTCCAACCGCGACTCCGTGCCGGTCCCGACGGTTGCGCTGTGCGGATACACCAATGCCGGAAAGTCGACGCTGTTCAACCGGTTGACACGGTCGCGAGTGGTGGCCGACGCCCGAATGTTCGCCACTCTAGACCCGACGATCCGAAAGCTGCGGACGCCTTCCGGCAAGCCGACCCTGCTCTCCGACACGGTGGGCTTCATCCGAGACCTGCCCCCCACTCTGATCGAAGCCTTCGCGGCGACGCTCGAGGAGGTCGCCGAAGCCGCGCTGATCGTGCACGTGGTAGACATCACTGCCGAGAACCGCGACGTGCACACAGCCGAAGTAAACGGTGTGCTCAAGAAGATCGGGGCTGCTGAGGCACCGCAGATCCTTGTCCTGAACAAGAGTGACCTGAACGATCCTGAGGAAAACGAGCGGCTTGTCGAGCTTGGGCGTGCCGCCGGATGGGCCCGCGAGGTGGTGGCGGTGTCCGCAAAGACCGGCGAAGGGCTTGACCTGCTGCTGGAAGTGGTCGACGCCGCATTGGCAGAGGGACTGTACGTCCGGAGGCAGTTCCGCCTGCCTTTCCGAGAGGGAGCGGCCCTAGCGGCGCTCTACGAGCACGGCAGGGTCGTAAGCCGACGGGAGGATGCACAGGGTGTCGAGGTGCTTGCAGACGTCACACCTGCATTGGCTGACCGCATGGCGCGCTTCGAAGCGGGCGTCGGGGCCGCCGCAGATGGCGCGAGCCGCTCTCGCGGCTGACCGCACCTGCTGGCCAACCACTCAGGGAGCTGAGCTGGCGTCCCAGCCGGCATGGGCGGTCGGAAGCCGCTCCTTCCATGGGCAGGCCCGCTCCAGCTGCGCCGCCAGTCGCAGCAGCGTGTCCTCGCGTCCCATCGCCGCCATGATCTGAACGCCCACCGGCAGGCCGTCGGGTGTCCAATGGGTGGGCACGGAAGCGGCCGGCTGGCCGGTTGCGTTCGCGATCTGCGTGAACGGCACCCACTCCCGGACGCGTCGGCTGAACAGACCAAAATCCTCCCGGCCCGGAGGCGGGTGCAGGTGGCCGAGCGGCGGGGGCGGCTCCGCCAGTACGGGCGTGAGCCAGATGTCGAACCGCTCATGGAATGCGCCGACTATGCGGCCCAACTGCTGCATGGCCTCAAGCGCTGCGACATACTCTGCGCCGGTCAGGGCCGCGCCCCGCCGTCCGAACTCCAATGTCACCGGCTCGACGTCGGAGTCGGTCAGCTCGCGCCCCAAGCCTTGGGCCAGGCGCGCAAGCGTCGCTGCCAATGATGAGAACCAGACGGTGGTGAACGCCTTGCGGAAGGCCCTGTCGTCCCACTCGGGACTAGCAGGCTCGACTCTGTGGCCAAGCTGCTCCAAGATCCCGGCAGCAGCCTCGACCGCACGGGCACAGTCCGAGTGGACGGCTCCACCCGCGGGGGAGGCAGTGCTGAACGCCACCCGCAACTTTCCAACAGGCATGTCCAGCGCGTCCAAGAAGCGTCCTTGGAGAGGCGGGGCCCAGTACGGATCGCCCACGTCGGCCCCAGCCGTAGCGTCCAACAGAGCAGCGCTGTCCCGGACCGAGACCGTCACGGCGTGCTCCACAACCAAGCCGCTCATCACGTCGCCGGCATCGGGCCCGAGAGGGTTTCGACCACGGGTCGGCTTGAGGCCGAACAGTCCGCAGCAGGCGGCCGGTATGCGGATCGACCCGCCGCCGTCGCTGGCGTGCGCGATGGGGACTAAGCGGGCCGCAACGGCAGCGGTGGCACCGCCGCTCGAGCCGCCGGGCGTGCGGTCTGGAGCCCACGGGTTCCGAGTCGGACCGAACGCGTGGGGCTCGGTCGTTGCCGTGAGCCCGAATTCTGGGGTGTTGGTCTTTCCGATGCAGATCAGCCCGGCCCGCTTGTGGCGCGTCACGATCTCGCTGTCATACCCTCTGGGAAGGCTGGCCAAGGCCCGGCAGCCCTCGGAAGTCGGAACTCCCTTGTATGAGGCCCGGATGTCCTTCAGCAGGTAGGGAACGCCTGCGAAAGGCGCCTGAAAGTCGACGCGAGACGCGCGTGCCCGCGCAATCTCGAACATCGGGATGTTGACAGCATTGAGTGTCGGGTTGGCCTGCTCGATGGCCTTAATGGCAGCGTCCACCAACTCCAGGGGCTGGACCTCGCGCTCCTTGACAAGCTTGGCCAGAGCTAATGCATCGTGCGCAGGATCGGTGATGTCGAAGGCCATTCGATCCATCCTAGCCGCAGCGAGTAACGTTTCCGCCGGACCGCCCTCACACTACATCAGGGCTAACGCACCACGGGCTGGACTCCGTTGGGCTGAGTAACGTTACTTGACCACCCCGCCCTCCTGCGGAATTTTGCTGCCGAAGCGGGCTGCCAGACTCGCGTAGCGTGGCTTTCGTGACCATCCGCTATTACGGAGTTCGTCCTACCGAGCGCTTCGCGCGCGTCAACCGCCGAGTGCTCTCGCCCGCTCCCGTCGGCCGGCTCGACTCCCTGCTGAATGACCTAGACAGGGCGGATTCTCTCTCCGACTTGGAACTGACCGGAGCCCGACCACACGCCCTGAAGAGCGACCACAACGGATTCTTGGCCCCAGAACTGTCCGGCAACTGGCGCCTTGACTGCCGTTTCGAAGACGGCGACGCCTAGGACGTGGAAGTGGTGGACCTCCATCGGAGGTGGCTATTGACGCCATTGATGCCTCGGTTCCCTCCGAGCAGTCCCAGAGAGCCTTGGAGCGCCCGCGCCACGATCCACCGCACCCCGGCATTCTCGTCCGTGTGGGGTGCCTGGGGCACTCGACAGCCGCTTCCAAAGCGGCGCGGCAACTCAGTGTGACGGGTCCGGATTTCGAGCGGATTCTCGCCGGTGAGAGCGGCATATCGCCTGACTTGACCGTCAGGATAGAAGCGCTAGGCTGGGCGACCGCCGACCTGTGAGCGAAGCTTTAGTCCGCCTACGACCTTGCCCAAGCCCGCTGGCGGATGCTGCGCCCCGCATGAAGTCGGAACGTGGCCGCCATGAATCTCAGCGCCCGCTTCGAGTTGGGCTGCGCTCCATGTTCGGAGCAGTACGCTACGAGATCAATTCCTAGCGCTGGCCGCTCGGCTGCTCGACCTCGGATTCGCCGATCTGATGCCCGCCGGCCATCGCCCAGCACTTC
Organism: Bryobacterales bacterium; assembly: GCA_965203925.1. Classification (GTDB taxonomy): domain Bacteria; phylum Acidobacteriota; class Terriglobia; order Bryobacterales; family UBA6623; genus VXMF01. The sequence goes on along the minus strand of OZ241924.1, from coordinate 3,505,290 downwards.
GGGTTCGCGGTCTGAATCTCAGGTGTCCGCGATCAGCAGACATACAGCAGGAGCAGAGCTCCTGCCACTTCTCTTTGACAATTATGCTTCAGTGCCAGACGGACTCGTTCTCCGAGACAAATGAGGACTGCAGACCGGGCCGATCCGATCAAAAGTGAGCCGCTGCAAGCAACTTCCAGAAGAGGCTCCGTGCTACGCTGCAATTGGGATGAGTGGCGTGATATTAGGAAAGCACTTGGAACGGCGTGCGGTGCTGCGTGGGGTCGGAGCGGCCATCGCTCTTCCCTTCCTCGACTCAATGGTTCCGGCTTTCGGAGCGGCCCGCTCGGAAGGCGCCGAGCCGCCACGCAGACTGGCTTTCGTCTACATTCCTAACGGCGTGATCCAAGAGGCGTGGACACCCGCCATCGAAGGTCGAGCGTACGATTTCCCTCGAATCCTGAAGCCCTTGGAAGCCCACCGAGAGGACCTGCTCGTGTTCTCCGGTCTGACCCAGAACAACGGTCGCGCGTTGGGCGATGGTGCAGGAGACCACGCCAGGGCTGCGGCCTCCTTCCTCACGGGCATTCACCCCAAGAAGACCTCGGGCGCGGACATCCGGCTCGGGATGTCGGTGGACCAAGTTGCCGCAAGGGCGGTCGGCGACCGGACGCGGTTCGCTTCGATCGAACTGGGAATCGAGCCGGGCCGGTTGGCAGGCAATTGCGACTCAGGCTACAGCTGCGCATACTCGAACAGCGTCTCTTGGCGGGGCGAGAAGACTCCCAACCCGCCCGAGATTGACCCCGCTGCCGTCTTCGAGCGCATGTTTGGGGACGTGGAGCGTCCGCTGAGCCCGGAGGAGCGCAAGCGACGGGAATCCCGCCAGCGCAGCGTCCTCGACCACGTTCTTGGAGATGCGAACCGTCTCCGCGGCAGCGTAGGCCCCGCTGACCGCCAGAAGCTGGACGAGTACCTCGAGAGCGTGAGGGACGTCGAGAAGCGACTCGCGAGCCCGGGAGCCAGCCTCGCGGTTGCTCCACCCGCGATGGAGCGTCCAGACGGAATCCCGGCAAAGTACGCAGACCATGCGAGGCTCATGTTCGACCTCACGGCGCTGGCGTTCCAGACGGACCAGACCCGCATTGCGACCTTCATGATGGGCCGCGAGGGGAGCAACCTCACGTATCCGGAGATCGGCGTAACCCGCGCCCATCACGGAATGACCCACCACCGCGGCGATCCCGACAAGATCGAGGACATCACGAAGGTCAACGAGCACCACGTACAGCAGTTCGCCTATTTCATAAGCAAGCTGGCATCTATCGACGAGGCCGACGGGCGGCTGCTGGACAACTCAATGATCGTCTACGGCTCCGGAATCGGCGACGGCAACCGCCACACCCACCACGACCTGCCGGTGCTGGTGGCCGGCGGGGGAGGCGGCACACTCTCCACCGGTCGGCACTTGCGCTACGCGGCGGAGACGCCGATGAACAACCTCTTCATGTCCCTATTGGACCGTGTGGGAGTGCGGCCCGAGACGCTCGGGGACGCGACCGGCAAGCTGGACAGACTGAGCTTCGGGTAGCAAGGCGGGGGCCAGCCTGGCACGCCCCGCCAACTGCAGTCCGGCCCCGGAGGGGGCGCTCTCTGCAGCGGGCCGTGACCGGGCTTCAATCCCAAGGGCCAGCCGATGTGGTGCGCTCGGAGTCGTGCTGCTCCAACTTGGCGGACCGGCGTCGCTGGACGAGGTCCAGCCTTTCTTGGAGAGCATGTTCCGCGACCCGGACCTATTGCGCGTGCCGATCCCTCGCAGGCTGCGCAACTGGCTGGCGGCCCGTTTCGCCGCTCAAAGGGCGAAGCATGTCAGAGAGCTCTACGCGACGATCGGAGGCAGCTCGCCTATCGGCCGCATAACCGCCCTTCAGGCATCGATGCTCGAGGAGGCTGTCCGATCTCGGCTGCGTGCCCGGGTAGTGGTAGCGATGCGCTACGGTCGATCGGGCACGGCGGAAGCCATCGAGAAGGTGAAGAATGCCGGCTGCAGCCGTCTGGTGCTGCTGCCACTGTATCCCCAATATTCAGCCGCCACCACCGGGAGTTCCCTTCGCGAGTGGAAGACCTGTGCGACTCGGGCCGAGATGGACCTGCCAACGGGCATCGTGCGGTCCTACGCAACCCACCCCGGATACATTGCTGCGGTCGCGCAGAGATTGCGCGAAGGGCTCGGGGCATTGCCCGCGGATCCAACGCCTCGCGTAGTCTTCAGCGCCCACGGTCTGCCGCAGAAGTATGTCAGGCAGGGCGATCCCTACCAGTCCCAGATCGAGCGCACTGTGGCGCTGGTCGGGAACGTGTGCGGTCTGTCCGAACCGACCACGCTCTGCTATCAGAGCCGAGTCGGACCGCAGCGTTGGCTGCGGCCAAGTTTGGAAGACACCATCCGGAAGCTGGCCGCGGAGGGAGCCAAGTCGATCCTTGTCGTTCCGGTCTCATTCGTGTCCGATCACCTCGAGACACTTTCGGAAATCGACATCGAGGCTCGTCAGCTCGCCATCGCCAGCGGAGTTCGGTACTTCGCTACCATGCCGGGACTCAACGGGAGCACGGCCTTTATCGAGGCCTTGGCCGATCTGGCGCTCGGAGCCGATCCCGCCAACGCGGGCGGCCCGACAGCCTAGTGCCCTTTCAACCATGAGATCGTAGGTGTTTCGGGTCGGAGTTTCAGGGTCCGCTTGGGCGTGGGAAGGGAATCATGAAGAGCTAGCTCGTCCGTCTGACGGACAAGGATCGGAAGACTTGCCAACGCAAGGTGCTGGAGCTGCTGCGGGGCTGGACGCGGCTGACGGTCGCCCGGACAGGCGTCATTTGGACATGTTGGAGGACAGGGAGAAGATGCAAGCGATGCGGAGGTCGGGCACGATGCTGACGTACCTAGAGGCATGCGCCCAAAAGCATCAAGCCAAGCTGCGTGCCGAGGGCCGAGCGGAGGGCCGTGTCGAGCGTCTAGAGGAGCAACGGAGCGGCCTTTGCCGCCTAGCACAGCGGGAATCCGGGTTCGCTGCCGCGACCAATCTGACGCGGCGGATCGAGAGCATCGACGACTCCGCTCCGCTGTGGGAGATTGGCGACCTGATCATCGACTGCAGCGACGCTGGCGAGTTCGCGGCCCGATTGCGCGAGGTCGGGTAGTTCGATCAAGCCCCGCTGGCACGGACCGTGCCGCAGCAGCAAGCTGGCCACGTACGGGTGGCGGTCCGGGACACACTGGCCGTGAGCAATCCGAGACAGCACGGCTGGATGTTAGACAGTTGGCAAAGTGGGAGATGAGTGTCAGCCGCCCCATCCCGCCGGTTCCCGGATTCTCGACACGCCGTTAGGCGCCAACGGGAACTGAACTGTGCACAGCGCAGACTGTCCCAAACGACGCGTGGCCGCTCGTCGATTCCTGGGACTCGGAACTGATCGCCGGGCGGGGCGGTCGTTCGATCCAAGGCTCACCGGGAATCGTCAGCCCCCTAGCGGCCATGCCACGACCTGATGGCCCGGTCTGTCCTCGAGTGTGCGGCGGCGGCCGCCGCGACGGACCTAGGAAAAGAGCTCCTTGACTTCTGTGCTGCCGATGAAGTCCGTCCCGGACATGGGCTCCACGTATTGAAAACTGCGGCCCGACGGTGCTCCAGACAGCTTCTTGGTCCAGTCGATGCCCAGCACGGAGTAAATGGTGGCAGTCACGTCCTCTGGGTAGATGAGGCGGTTCTTGTGCCAGCCAAAGTCGGTTACGGATCCGCCTTGTTCGTCGGTTGCACCGATAAGGCTCCCGCCCTTGACTCCCGCCCCCGCGAACGCTCCGCAGCGGACATTGGGCCAATGGTCGCGACCTAGGATGTCGGTCAGTTCGCCGGGCGTCCTTCCAAACTCGCCAAGGGCCATCACAAGGGTCTTGTCCAGCATCGGCACACCGTCGTCGTCCTCAATCTCCTTGAGATCGGAAACCAAGCTGGCGAACGCCGGGTCAAGGTCGCCGCAGTTCTTGTAGAGCCCTCCCCGCTGCCGGGGATCCTCCATGATCGACTCCTGCTTCCCATAGATGTCCCCATGGTGGTCCCAACCGCCTTGATTCACGAGGATGTAGCGCGCCCCTGCCCTTGCCGTGACCATGTTGCGCGCGATGATGCACGCATCCCCCAAGGCCGAGCCGCCGTAGCGCTGGCGATCTGGCTCCGACAGTTCCACGACGCGTGCCATGCCGGGGGACTTGATCATGCGCTCCGCGCTAGTGGCGAAGTAGTCCCACTCGCTGAACATCTTCGACGCCCCGGATCCCTCAAGGTGCCGCGATGAGTCGAACGTCCGCAGGAAGTCGAGCCGTCTGTTGAAGCGCGGCACCTCGTCCCGGTCGATGAAGAACGGCATGTTCCCGCCGCTGCGCATGTCCAGAGTCAGCGGCGCCGCCGAACTTGGCAGGAACCCCTCGCGCACCAGCGTCCCGTTCACCGCACCGGCCGGGAAGTTCATGGAGATGAACGGTGGCAGGAAATCTGAATCCCGCGCCTGAGAGAGGAGCTCGTACGCGATCACCGCCCCGATCGAGGGGATCTCGCGCGCCCTGGAAGCATTGAACGGGTGCCCCGTTTGCATGTTGTACTGCGCGAGATTGTGGAACGTCTCCCAAGCCCCCATGGAGCGGACGACACAGAGTTCGTCCAAGATCCCGGCCGTCTTCGGCAGCAGGCCGTGAGGCCACCGGTACCCAAGGCTGGTAGTGCGGATGTCAAGGTCGTCAGGCGTTGTCGGATACTCCTTGACGTCGAAGGTGTCCATCTGCGACGGACCGCCGACCAGGTTCAGCACGACCACGCATTTCGCCCCGCCCCGCACATCTGCGTTTCCCGCGGCACTCGCCTTCAGCGGCCGTACCATTGGCGCAAGTGCGGCGCCCGTAATGCTCACCATGCCGGCCCGGCAGAGCTGGCGGCGCGTCAAGGTGGGGAAGTGCGTTGCTTCAGTCATGGTCGTCCTTAAACACCTCACTGCACGAGCACGAAGTCCAGTCGGTTCAGCAGCGCCCATAAGAGATCTTCGGCGCCTTGGTCCCTGTGCGTGGCGAGGAGACTCTGGGCCAGCCGCGCTTCTGTCTCGGTCGGGAAGCGGCTGACCGTCGCCAAGAACAGCTCCTCAACGACCTCTTGGTTCGAGCGCGACTGAGGCCCACGGAGGAGATCTTCCAGTCGGCTTCCCGGCTGGGCCTTGACGCGCTCTAGGATCAACTCGTGATTCAGGACGCTGGCAGCTTGGACCATGCTCGGCCGCTTGTGCGGCGGATCTTCCCGGTCAGTCTGGCCCCAGTCCTGTAGCAAGTTCCAGAGGTCCTTGTGGCTGGAGGCGAAGTCTTGGTTGAAGCGCGCCTGCATGACGTAACTGAACTTGTCGTCGTCATTCTTGACTTGGAATTCCTCAAAGATGCCTGTGGACTGCTGCACTGCGTCCCAGAACTCTTCGGCGGACATTCGGCGGACCTTGTGGCGGGCGAAATACTCGTCGCCCGCCGGGTCGTATTCTCCGGGCACGAAGGAAGAGAGCTGGTAGGCGGTGGAACTCACGATCGTCTTCAGCAGGTGGCGAAGGTCGTACCCGCTGCGTACGAAGTCATCGGCCAGTTCATCGAGCAGCTCCGGGTGAGTCGGCTGGACCGTCCAAGGTTCGGGCGGTGGATCGTTGGGGTCTTGCCGCGCGAGGTCAAATCCGAATGGCGGGTCCACGATCCCCTGGCCCATCAGTTCGGCCCAAAACAGGTTGACGGTAGCGCGGGCGAACTGAGGGTGTGCCGTCAGCATCCGAGCGTAGGCCTCCCGCTCGGATTCGCCGCCGGCTGGATCGTATTTCTCCCCCGACAGGATGAAGGTGGGCCGAATGTCCGTCCCGAAGCGCGGGAGCCGCACGATGCTCTTGGTTGTCAGGTCGTAGCCGTCCTCGACGTCTTCCACTTGGAATTCTGGGATCCGGCCGTACACCGGCGCAACGAAGGTCTTCGAAAAGAACGCCGCCTGCCGCCACAGTTCGGGCCGCTCTCGCTGGGAGAGCCACAGGTTCACCTTCTCAAGGTGGCCGGCCCCGTCATGGCAAGAAATGCACTCCATGTCGACGCCTAGGAACAGCCGGGTCGTCCATAGCGCCAGTTCGTCGCACGTGTCCTCGTGGTTGACCGTTGAGTATCCGTCCCCGCCCATGACCCGGTGGCGGGCGACGAAGTTGGCCTTTCCCGTCGTCCAGGTCGAAAGGGCCTCAGCCGTCAGCATGTCTCGCACGAACTTGTCGTACGGCACATTCATCTCCAGCACCCTGTAGAGATAGTTGTAGAAGCTGTTGATGCCTTCCCGCAACTGCTCGTTGTTGCGGAAAAGGTCGCTGAAGAATGTCGTCCAGCGGTCAATGAATGGGCCAACCCGCGAAGGTCTCCGTCCGAAGCCCTGGGTCGGGAGGGCCGGGAAGAGGGACGCGATCAACTTGTCGCGCTTGTCCGGAGAATTGTCGCCGAGGAACTCCCTGGTCGCATCGGGCTCCGGAAGGCGTCCGGTCAGGTCCAGAGTCACACGTCGGAGGAACTCCGCGTCCGTGGACAGCGGGGCGTGGCGCACGCCGTCGCGCTCGATCTTGCCGAGTATGTGGTCGTCGATGAAGTTGCGGCGCTCAATCGCCGGTCCAGCGTCTCCCGATGCCGGCGGGACGATCTCAGCCCCGAAACCCGCGACCGCCGCCAAAGCGGCCAGCAGCGCTCCAAATAACAGGCTGGTCTTCGCTGCCGACGATGCCATCCGTGCTCTCATGATTGTCTCCAAGGGTACACGCTGAGAAGCATCGCCTTGGCCCTCAGAAGATGAACCGCAGCGCGACCTGCGAGACGCGGGCCGGCTTGGAACGGGTGATGCGGCCGAAGCTGCCGCTCTGGTTGAAGCCGTCGGGACCGGGCGAGAAGCGCGTGTTCGGCACAAACAGGTTAGTGCGGTTCAGCAAGTTGAAGAACTCCGCCCGGATCTGGACTGTGAAGCCCTCGGTGACCCGGGTGTTCTTGATCGCTGAGAAGTCGACTGTGGCCAGTCCGGGGCCGCGCACGTCCGGCAGCAAACGCCCGACGTTGCCAAACGTGAAGTCCGTTGGGTTGACGAAGGCCGTCGTGTCGAACCAGCGGTCGCGAGTCGGGTTCGAGAGCTTCGCGCTCTGACCGGTTGAGTCCGGCCGGTCGGCCGCGAAGTTGTTGGCTCCGAAGATACGCAGGGGGAGCCCGTCCTGCAGCGTGACGATGCCGTTGATCTGCCAGCCCTCCGTCAGTCGTGTCAACACAGGGTTCGTGGGCTGGATTGCCTTGCCAGCTCCGAACGGAAGTTCGTAGATCCCGCTGAACACGAACCGTTTGGCCGAGTCCGTTGAATGGATCGAACGCTCTCTGCGGCGGTCAAACTTCCCGTTCTGCAACCCTAGGACATTGACCTGCTCGGACCCCGCGAAGCCGAAACCTTCGATGTTGCCGCTGATCATTTTCCCGAACGTGTACGAGGCCAGGAAGGCAACCCCGTTGGAGTAGCGCCTTTCAAGGTTGGCTAGGAAGCCGTGGTAGATAGAGCTTCCCATGTGTGGCCGCTGCACGTTGATCCGGTTGTAGTAGGGCAGTGGCCGCAGCAGTTGCCGGCGCTGGATCACAGGTCCACCGAAAGCGCCGGAAACGATGCCCTCGTAGGGGTTAGATACGCGGTCCTGTAGCCCCCTGCCCAGCGAGAGGTTCGCAGGGTCGAGCTGGTTGTAATCATAGTTGCCAGAGTCGATCTTGCTTCCTTTGTTGCCCACGTAGCCAGCTTCGAACAGCATCTCGCCCGGGAGCTGCTGCTGTAGGGTGAAGGTGAACTGCTGGGAGTAGGGGGTCCGGGTCTCCCACTCCATGGTGGTGTGGTTCCCGCTCTGGAACGCGCTCTGCCCAATTTTGTTCCCGAGCGGCTTCAGTGGAGCGAAGGGAAAGCCGTCCCGCAGGTAGAAGGCTGGGAGGTCCGAATTGCCCCCGGGAGGAAGGTAGTTGGTCACATTGCCCCGATAGCCAAGCGCGGCGAAGCGGTTGCCCCTGACCGTCCCCTGCAAGCTGTAGTACATGCCGTATCCACCGCGCAGGACCGTGCGTCCATTGCCGAGCAGGTCCAGCGCCAGTCCTATTCGCGGGCCGAAGTCGTTGAAGTCCGCGGCGTGCAAGGTGCGTTCGAAGTCGATCCCCGCAAACTCGAGTCGGCCAAGCAATCCGTTGTCGGTGTTGGTGGCATTGACGTTTAAGTTGCTGATGCCGTTGTTGCGCTCTCCCGGCCATTGCTGGTAGTCGTAGCGCAGACCGAGATTCAGCGTCAGGCGAGGGCTGACCTTCCAGTCATCCTGGATGAAGAATGCTTGAGAAAAGTTCTTGTACGAGACTCCAACATTGTCGTCAGCCGAGGCGTTGGCAGCCGCGCCGACAAGGAAGCTCGCGAATCCCGATCCCGTGCCGCCAAGCTGCTGCGGGTTCCCCGTCAGTCGGGTGTTGAATGAAATGTTGCCCGAACACCTGAAACAGCCATTGAGGCTATAGAGGTTGTCTCGGAACTCGACCCCGAACTTGAGCGTGTGGTTGCCTTTGATCAGGGTGAAGCTGTCCTGCACCTGGAGCGTATGAAAGGCCAAAAAACCGTTGATCGTGCCGAAGCCCGAGGGAAACCGCTGCATGTTCGGCACACCTGAGAAATTGACCCTCGGGAAGGTTATGTCCGGGACCGTCGAGGCGTACCCGAGACTGCTAGCTGGGCTTGTCCCGACGCTGCCAGGAATGAAGGGGAAGAACTGGCGGGCAATGCTGGCCTTGAAGCTGTTGATCTTGGTGGCACCAAAGAAGTGGGTGTCGGTGATCGCGCCGTTGTGGTTGGCGTAGTCGTCGTTTCGCACGCGCCCAACCAAGTCTGGGAAATACCCGTTGCCCGTCGATGCCCTGTTCTGCTCGTGGTCCCACAGGATGTAGCGGACTGAGAACCGGTTGTTGTCAGAGAAGCTGTGGTCGCCCTTTCCGGTCATCTGCTTCGCGTCCGTGCGGGAACCCAGATTGAGCCGCACGTTGTTGGTGTTCGCGGCATCGCTCGGGGGCACGTTGGGCTTCGGGTAATACTGCCGATGCGCCAACGCCACCGGGTCAAGGCGATCGGTCGGGATGACGTTGCCGGGAAACTGGTCGCGCAAGAACCCTCCGCCGTCCGGGTTCTCGCGGGTTGTAAGTGGGTCAAAGACTGGAATCGGCCTGCCGTTCCGGTTGGCCAGGTTCGACAGGTTGCCCGCCCACTGCTCGTCGGTCGGCGTCGTGCCGATCGCTGTGTAGCTCAGGCGGAGGTTGTACTGCTCGTAGTTGTAGAAGAAGAATGTCTTGTTCTTCACCACTGGGCCGCCTATCGACCCGCCGTACTGGTTGTAGCGGATCGGCGGCTTGACTGCCGAGAAGGTGTTGCGCGCATCGAGAGCGTCGTTGCGCATGTGCCAGTAGGCAGTGCCGTGCAGTTCGTTCGTGCCGGACTTGGTCACCATGTTCACGACGCCGCCAAGGGTGAAGCCGTACTCGGCGGACATCGTGCCGCTCTCCACCTTGAACTCTTGGATCGAGTCGACCGCCGGGTTGACATTGTTGTCTGCGCCGCGATTGTTGATGTTGGTCGCTCCATCAATGGCGATGTAATTCCGCCCGACCGGTCCGCCGTTGACGCTGAACGCCGACACCAGCACTCCCCGGTCCGCGAAGCCAGCCGGCTGGGTCGACGAAAACCGCACGTTGGGCGTCAGCACCACCAGCGCCAGGGCACTGCGACCGTTCAGCGGTAGATTGGTCACTCGTTCGTTCTCCAGCGCCTTGCCAACCGTCGCGTTGGAACTCTCGACTAGCGGCGCCGCCCCCACAACTTCGACGGTCTCGACCAAGTCGCCCACTTCTAGCTGGAAGTCGACTCGAGCGTTATCGGCGACACGCAGCTGAATGCCACTGCGGACGCCCCTCTTGAAACCGGTCATCTCGGCCAAGATTTCGTACTCTCCCACGGAAAGGGCGGGCACACGGTAGTCGCCAGCCTCGTTGGAGGTGGTGTTGAATGTCGTGTTCGTCTCCACTTGGCGAACCGTGACATCGGCGCCGATGATCGTGCCCCCTGTGGCGTCAGTGATCGTTCCGATGATTGTCGCAGTGCCAATCTGCGCCTGACACGGCAGCGCTGCTAAGAACGCTAACAACGAAATGGTCGAAAAGACTCGATTGATTCTCATTGCACCCTCCCTTGGCTGCTAACCGATACGGTCGTCCACGCATTCCCTGCACACCGGGCCAGAGTCCAACACCGATCCGGTGATATATCAACAGTAATATCCTATGAGGCTCTTGACGGCTTGTCAACCCGATCGATGCCTTGGTCGGCCGCCCGTCCGTGCCGCACGCTTCTGTCAGGCGGTGAGGGCGTCGTAGCACGAGGATCAGGTCTGACGGATGATCCGCTTGCGTTCAACTGGAAATGGCCGATCATGATTCCGCCGTCACGGAGAAGCTCTCCTGACCGTCAGCACTCAAGCGAAACCAGCGCTCCAGACCGGCAGCCACTGCCTCGCGTGGACTGTCGATCCCGACTTGGACCCCTGTTCTTCCGCGGGGGTGCTTGGACGGCGGCACGCCCCAATGCAGGAGCTGCGTCACTCCAAGTGGCTGCGAAGAGCCCTAGCGCACGGAAAGGGTACGCACATCGCCGAGGGATGTTGCGCCGGCCGCAGGGACACACAACTGGCACACCGCCTACGGACGAGAGAGCACCGTGCGCCAATTCGTCGTGCAGCCATTCGAGGGTGGACAGCTTCAGCACGGGAATCGCGACGCGATCAGAGGCCGTTCCACCGAAAAGCAGCGCTGAGCGTCGGCTGCAATCCAGCGCTTGGAGGCCAGCAGTCGTGCCACGATATACTCCGAGAGTAGTGCTCTCCTCGATTGCCAGTGTGGTTTCTGGGCAGGCCCAAGCGGGCCCAAAGTTGTCCGACCGGGCCTACGTTGCCGTGCGCAGTGCCATCGTTGAGGGCCAGTTGCGGTTCGGCGAACCGCTGACACGGCGAGGGTTGGCGACGCAGCTTGGGATGAGTCTACCGCCCGTGACTGAGGCACTGCAGAGGCTGGAGCACGAAGGGTTGGTGCGCAGCAGGCCGCGTGTTGGAACGCGAGTGTGCACGCCCGGTGACTTGGACATGAGGGGGAACTTGGTCGTAAGGGAAGTACTGGAGGGTGAGGCCGCCCGCCTCTTCGCCACGGGTGCGACGCCCTCGCAGATGGCCGAGCTGCGAACCATGGCGGCCCGCGTCGACAGGGAGTTCAGCTCACCCGATCCTGACAGGCTCAAGTACGCCGAACTCCACGAGGGCTTTCACTCGTTCATCGTCGAGTGCACGGGGATGCCAGCATTGGCGGACATCGTCCGGCACCAGCTTACCCTCTGGCGGTGGCTCGCATCGCGCCTTGCTTGGGAACCGATTGTCAATCGGCTCGAGGACGAGGACCACCCTCCTTGGGACTGGCACGAGACACTCGCACATTCCCTCTGCGCGGGGGACCCAGCGCTCGCTGAGAGCGCGATGAGGCGCCACGTTCGTCGTGGCATGAAGGTTATCGCCACGAGAATCGGAAAGTTGCAGCAGACCGGCTAGGGAGCTTTGCGCCTACGGCCCGCGGAGCCGGAGATGTGTCACAATCGTGGCGCTCCGAAGGATGTCCGGTCGGGCTGCGAGATGTGCGAGGCGCTCTCGGCCCGCCCCTCAGCGCCTTCGCGACCGACCGCGGCGGCTGCGGCAATCTGTGATGCTCGCCGGGTCGCTCAGCGTTGCGGCACTTCTGGCACTTCTTGTCCTGCAAAACGATGATGGGCCCGCTCCCCCCGGAGCCCCCCCGCCTCCCGCCGGGAGCGAGGCTTATGTAGGTGGCGGCGCCTGTGCGACGTGCCACGCAGACATCGCAGACCAATACTCCCGTGCAGGCATGGGGCGTTCGTTCGCCCGGCTCAACGAGACCAACGAGATCGCGGACTTCGACGAGCAGAACGAATACTGGCACGGACCGTCCAGACGCCACTACCGAATGTACCGGCGGGACGGCTCGCACTTCATGCGGCGATGGCAGGTCGGGGCCGACGGGATCGTCACCAACGTCTTGGAGCGGCGGATCGACTACGTGCTTGGCTCCGGTCTCAAGGCACGCACGTACCTGAGCTCGACGGAGTCTGGCGAGCTTCTACAACTGCCCGTGGCGTGGTACAGCGACCGGGGAGGCTTCTGGGCGATGAATCCAGGCTATGACAGGGCGGACCACGACGGCTTCCGGCGGCGCGTGCAGCACGACTGCATGTTCTGCCACAACGCCTATCCAGGCTTCGAGCAGGGCGAGGACAGGTTCGACGCGGAGAAGATCGTGTTTCGCGAAATCCCAGAGGGGATCGACTGTGAACGCTGCCACGGTCCGGGTCGGGGCCATGTGGAGGCCGCCTCTCGGTCGCAGCCTTTGGAGGCGATTCGGGCATCTGTCGTTAATCCCGCTCGCTTGAGCCGCGCTCGCCGCCTGGAGATCTGCATGCAATGCCACTTGCAGTCAACCAGCACGAGGCTGCCCTACGCGGTCGAACGTGCAGGGCGAGGCGTGTACTCGTTCCGGCCTGGCGAGCCCCTAGGCGACTACGTCATCCACTTCGACCACGCGCCGGGAAGCGGCTGGGAGGACAAGTTCGAGATCGCCCACGCCGCCTACCGGCTGCTGAAGTCTGCCTGCTATCGAGAAACCGGCGGCCCAGAGTGCACCGACTGCCACGATCCGCACCGCCCGCTGCGGGAAGAACGAGGCCCCAGGCATGCGCAGTACCGGGCCGTCTGCGAGGGATGCCACGCCGACCGCGTGAGGGCCCTCAACCTTGAGGGCAGCCATCCCGCATCCGGGAGCTGCGTGGACTGCCACATGCCCCAACGCCGCACCGAGGATGTGGTCCACGTGGTCATGACCGACCACATGATTCAGCGGACGCGTGCCGAAGCAGACTTGCTTGCACGCCTCGAGGAACGCACGGAGACCCCCGAGGACGCCTATACCGGCGAGGTTGTGCCGTACTATCCGCCGGGCCTGCCCATGACGGCCAAGGACGAACTGGATGTTGCTGTGGCGCAGGTGCGTGCCGGCGCGAACCTTGCTAGAGGGGCGCACGGCTTGGCCCAACTGCTCGATGGCCGCAACCCCCATCATGCCCGGTATGCCTTTGAACTCGCTGAGGCGCTCCGCCGCAGCGGAGCGCCGGACGAAGCCATCGTGTGGTATCAGAGGGCACTTGCTCAGGATCCGGCGTTCCTGCCCGCGCGGCGCTCCTACGGAGTGGCTCTCGCTGCGGTCGGACGTGTGGCTGAAGCCGAACAGGTCCTGTTGCGTGCCGTCCAAGGGTCCAATGGTGACTCTCGCACGTACCACAACCTCGGCTTGGTGCGACTGCAAGCCGGTCGACCGGACGAAGCTGCCGTAGCACTGCGCACAGCTTGCGCCTTGGAGCCCGACTCGCCGGACTCCCGCAATGCGTTGGCCAGCGCCCTGTACGAGTTGGGAGATCCCCTGGGCGCGGAGCGGGAATTCCGGGAGGCGGTCCGGCTGCGGCCCGACTATCGCCTTGCCAGAGCGAATCTGGCAGCACTGCTCGCAGCGGCCGGTCGCTATCGCGAAGCAAGCGAGCACGATCGGTGGGCGCGCGAGGCGCCCGCCCAGTAGGCTGGTGCAGGGATGGCATCGATAGCGCCCGCATGGCATCGGGCCCGGGGCCCGACCCTGGCCCTACAAGCCATGGCGATTTCGCTGTTCCTTGCCCTGGCGAGCTGTGAAAGTGAGCGGACGGCTCTGGAAGGGCCTCCGGTCCTACCGGACCTTTCGCTAGAGGGCGTTCCCGAGCCAGCACGAAGCCGCCTGGCACAAGCCCGCCGGATGGCCGAGGAAGATCCGGCCAGCGCCGATGCCACGGGGCGACTGGGTATGCATTTGCACGCAAACCTCAGGTTCGATGAGGCTCGCCAGTGCTTCGAGCGGGCCGTCCACCTAGCCCCGGGATCGCGTCGGTGGAACTACTACTTGGCCGCGGCGCAGGCCCGTGCGGGCCGGCTTGAAGACGCTGCAGAATCGTACGAACTGGCGCTTGCCATCGATCCGAGCTATGCCCCGGCCCGGCTCGGGCACGCGCACTCTCTGCTTGAGAGCGGGGACTCGGGAGGTGCGCTGAAGGCCTACCGGGCGCTGCTCGAGATCGGCCAGGCAAGAGCGTCGGCCCTGTTTGGAATTGGACGTGCGCTGCTAGCCCTGGGAGAGACCGGCCCCGCCGTGGAGCACTTGGAAGAAGCCTGCCAGCTGTTCCCCGGGTTCGGCGCGGCGCACTACGCTCTGGCTCAGGCCTATCAGGCAACTGGCTTGGAAGGGAAAGCAGCATCCCACCTAGAAATGTATCGGCGGAGCCCTGCGGGCGCCCCGCCTGTGGAAGATCCACTACTGGAGGAAGTGCTCGAGCTCAGCGGCGGCTTCGGACGCATGCGCAGGGGGGTTGAACTAACCGCCGCCAACCGCCTGGAGGAGGCGGAGGGTGAGTTCTTGGAGGCAGTCAAAGACCCTGCCGTCGCTCTCGGTGCCCACTCGAACCTGATCCTTGTGTACACCAGGCTGCAGCGGTTTGCTGAGGCGGAGCGGCACTACGATGAGGCCATTGCACTCGATCCACGGTCTGAGGACGTTCACTTCAACCACGGAGTTGCGCTCGCCCTGCGCGGCCAGCACGCCGAAGCGGCCGGAGCTTTCGAGACCGCTCTCGAGATCAACCCGCTGAATGCCGAGGGCCAGATGAACCTCGGGTACGTCCGCGAACTGCTGGGGGATGAAGCCGAGGCCGAAGCCCGCTATCGCTCGATCCTCGACCTCGAGCCCAGCCATTCTGGCGCAAACTTTCGGCTCGGCAGGCTCGTGCTGCATCGCGGCGATACCGCCGAGGCCATCCCGCTGTTCCAAGCGAGCTTGGCGACCGAAGGCGAGCACACGTTGCAGGCCTTATACGGCCTCGCCACCGCCCAAGCAATCGCGGGGGATCTGCCTGACGCGGTTCGCACCGCCAAGAGTGCTCTGGACTGGGCGCGACAGGAGGGTCGAGCTGACCTCGAGGCTCTGATTCGCCGGGACATCCAAGCTTGGACTAGTCACCAACCTCGCTGATAACAGCGGCGCATGCCACCCGCGGATCCCGCGTCGGGGAGGGAGGCAACAAGACCTCTAGCAGAATCCCGTCGTCTCGCCCCGGGGCTCCCGCGCTTGGAGACCGCTTGCCGAGACGGCAGTGTCGCACGTCGGCCCAAGATAGTCGTCTTAGGCCGATCGCGCTCAGCATGCCGAGGTCTAGAGATCGTGAGAGGGCGACAGATTGGGCTAACGTCGCCTGATGAACCTTAGCTGAACCTCTGTCATTCGTCCTGAGATCTTTCTCGCGCTGACCTACTGGGCCATAGAAGTGCGCCGTATCGTCCCATTCCGTCGACCGCCCCGTACTCGATTTGCCAACTTGGTCGCCGTCGACTCTCTCCGCGCCACCAAGACCCATTGCAAGGCAAGAAATCCGTGTTCACCGTGACCGTGGCCCAGCCACTTCGTCTCGGCACTTCCCCCAAGGCGGAAACCTCAGCCCAATCCGGCCCAAAGTACCCCACTGCTCCATCCTCCAGCGACTCCGGCCCGGCCGCCACCACCACCAACGAGATCTCCCACGGCCAAGCGCCAATTCAGCGTCGGTCCCGAAATGCACTCCGCTGGCCAGCACCAAGCCACGCTTGCCCGTTCTCGCAACCTGAACGACCTGCTTCCGGAACGCCGTCCGGTGCGCGATCACTCTGGCCCGTCGCTCACTCACCTATGGGGCCTCATACTGCCCCTGCCCAACCATCGCACGGTTGGCCACGCTCTGGTACCACGCCCCCACATCTCACTTTTCCACCAAGACCGGGCCCCTGCATGGGGTCCCGGTGGTGAGAGCGCTCACGGGCTGAACGGTGGAGAGCGCCCTGGCACAGTGAAGCAGCGGTTACAGCGCGAGGAGTGCGTCCGCCACTTGACAGGCCCCTTCCTGATGGTCAGTATGGACGGTTCCCGAGCCGCCATGCCACGGTTACCTCGCCACGACTCAAGCACCTCCGACCAGCTTCGCGGACCCACCCGCACCAATCGCAGGGAATTCCTCGCCGTCGCCTCGGGCCTAGCCGCGTCCGCGTGTCCCGGCCCGGCCTCGGTCGAGGCGGACATCTGCGTCTACGGCGGCACGTCCGGGGGCGTGGCAGCGGCCGTCACGGGTGCCCGCTTGGGTCGAAGCGTTGTACTCGTCGAGGCGGGGCGGCACCTCGGCGGCATGACCGCAGGCGGCCTCAGCGCCACCGATATCGGTAACCCAATGACGGTCGGGGGCGTTGCGCGGGAGTACTACACGCGTCTAGCTGGCCAATATGGCCAGGAACTCCCATGGACGAGCAGGATGCGCGGAGTCCCGACTGGTGGCGCATTCGCGGTCGAGCCAAGCCAAGCCGAGCGACTCTTCGAGCAGCTTGTGCAGGAATCTGGCGTGCCGGTCTTCCGGGACCACCGGATCGTCCGAGTCCGAAAGGACGGTCCGCGCATCAAGGAGGTTTTCACCTCGACGGGGCTTCGGCTGCAGGCCGCCATGTTCATCGACGCCACCTACGAGGGCGACCTCATGGCGCTGGCAGGGGTACGCCACACAGTCTCTCGCGAATCCAATGATGCGCATGGAGAAACCCTCAACGGTGTGATGTTCTCCCCGCGCTACCAGCCCACCGTGGATTGGGGGGTGGCAGGCTCCAACGGCCGCCGGCACGACGGAAAAGGTCTCTGGGATCGGGACTTGCCGCTAGACCCGTATGTCACCGAGGGCAGTCCTCAGTCAGGACTCTTGCCGCTAGTCGATGGCGGTGAGGTCGGACCGCCAGGTGCGGCCGCTCCGGGCGTACAGGCCTACTGCTACCGGCTATGCCTGACCCGGGATCCGGCGAACCGGCTGCTCCTAGAGCGTCCGGCGGACTACGACGCGGGCCTGTATGAGCTTGTGGCACGGTTCATTCGCGAATGTGTTGCTGCGGGCGACGACATGGACCTGCGATGGTTCTCGAAGCACGACCCATTACCGGGCGGAAAATACGACTTCAACACCGCGACGTTCGGCGGCAACCTTCCCGGCGCCAGCTGGGACTGGCCGCTGGCCACGGC
Source organism: Bryobacterales bacterium (assembly GCA_965203925.1). Classification (GTDB taxonomy): domain Bacteria; phylum Acidobacteriota; class Terriglobia; order Bryobacterales; family UBA6623; genus VXMF01. Next base: position 3,487,976 of record OZ241924.1, on the reverse strand, counting down.
TTCGCAGCGGCGGTCGATCGCAGCCGAGCACGAGAGCTATCACCGAGGCTTGCTACACTTCCTCGCCACTGACGAGCGAGTTCCGCCAAAGGTCCGGAGACAAATGAGTGCATTCGGCCTTTGTCGCGACGAGTTTCCGGAAACGGGTGGCTGGCCACATCAGATCTATGTGCGCGAGGGTTGTCGGATGGTCTCGGACTTCGTCCTCACACAGAGTCACTGCCAAGGTGAGCAGGACGGTCGTGAACCTGTCGGACTGGGCAGCTACAGCATTGATCTGCACGAGATCAGGCGGGTAGTTCGAGACGGAATGGTCTGGCGTGAGGGCAAGGGAGGGGGTCGTGTGCCACGTCCGTATCCGATCCCGTACCGTACCATCGTCCCCAGTGCCTCTGAGGTAACGAACCTCCTAGTCACCTTCGCCATTTCGGCGACGCACGTAGCGTACGGATCGACGCGGATGGAACCAGTGTTCATGATCCTGAGCCAGAGTGCGGCCATCGCTGCGGACCTTGCCTTGGAGGAGCAAATCGGCGTGCAGGGAGTGAGCTACCAGAAACTGGCCGCCAGACTGATCGCCGCCGGGCAGGTCCTTGAGGCTCCGCACGGCACGTCGGCCTGACAGCCCCGCGTTCACTCCTTGAGCGCCAAGTGGATCAAGACGGTCACGGGGCCCCGGGTTCCCGTCAGCCGGACCCTCAGTCGGAGCCACGATCCAAAGCCGAGCAAGCCTGCCGAGACCATTCCCGAGCCCACGAGACTCATGCGACCGGAACCCTCGTCGCACCATGCTGCTCCATCTGGCGAGATCTGCGGAACCGCAACGAGGCCTGAACCCCGGTCGGCCTGCAGTACCTGCACAAACCACCGTGCCTCACGCGCCCAGCCGGCCTCGTAGGGCTCCGTCTCGAAGTCTGCGTCGAATGTGACACCCTTCTCCAATACTGCGGTGAACGATCTTCTGAGCATTACCAGTCCACCGATAGCAGGGCCGAGTCGACGTACAGGAAGTTGCGGACGTTCACGTGGGTTCGTACGGCAAAGTACACGTTGAGCAGATTCGCGATCCCGTAGTACTTCTCGTCGTGGATAAGGGAAGGCACATCCGAGAGATCCATGAGCAGGTCATTGCACTGGAACTCCAGAGACCGTAGGCTCTCCGTGTCGAAGAGCCAGCGAATGTAGTGCCAGTTGACCTTAGAGGCGGTCTCGTTGAAGCATAGCGGCTGGCGCCCACCCGGAAGCTCGGCCCAGTCCTCCGGCCGGAAGGAGAAGAAGTCCTGCCGAGGATGCGCCGGCACCAGGCCCCTCCGCTCCATCTTCGTCGTGGGCTCGAGGGACGTTGGCCGGACCCAACGCTGCACCAGATTCCCGTCGGGATCGGCGTTTCGGTAGCGGACGACCCCGTGCCAGCGGGGCCCGGACTCGCCCACGCATATGTCGTTCGAGAAAGTGAAGTCTCCGAAGTGCCGCTCGGAGGGAGCCGCGTTCCCGTCCCAGCCGGACGCATTGGCGCTGGCAATTTCCGCCTTGAACGAGATGTACGCCTCGAATTGCACCCGCCCACGCGCCGCGTAGGTCATGCGCTTGATGGCAACGGCCGAGTGGTTCTGCAACGGCCGGGTTGCGAGCTTCAGGGAGTAAGTCCCGTCAACCGAACCGTGCGTGCCAATGTCGAAGAACGTGCAGCTGCTTAGCTGGGGCGGCCTGAAGTCCTTGGCAATCGGGCGGATCTGGTCTAAGTTCCCGGTGTGGTTCCCCACCAGTTCGCACCATCCGTTCATGCCTTCGTCGAAATCGTCGAAATAGAGGATGCGCGGGAGCGGGTTGTACTTTGATAGGCGAACATCGCTCGCGATCCGTTGGTCATCCATTGCGCTGTCTCCAGACCAGCCCGTCCAATTCGTCGCGGTTGGGAGCCTCTGAGGCCTTGCTGACCGCGATCCCAACCGCATAGGATACAGCGGCCGAGAATACGCTGTACCACATCCAAGAGACATCCGTCGCGGTCGCGAGCAGGGCGGTCGCCGAGAACGAGACCAGGATGCTCCAGAACGCCCCGGACGCGTTCGCGCGCGGGCTCAACAGCCCTAGCAGGAAGACGCCCACCAAGCTTCCCCCAAAGAAGTTCCTGATCTTCCCTTGGGCGATCAGGACGGTCCCGAAGGAGCCGGCTCGCAGCGACAGCGCCGTGGTCAGGCAGCCGAACGCCAAGGTCGCCCACCTTGCCAGCCGAACGGAGCCAGTGGTCCGTGCCAGCGGCTCGAGCATGTCGCGCACGGTGACCGTCGCCAGCGAGTTTAGGATGGAGCTGACCGTCGACATCGCGGCTGCGAAGATGCCTGCTAGCAACAGCCCGCGCAGCCCGGTGGGCATGTTCTCAATGATGAACATTGGGAACACACGATCAGGGTCCATCGCGAAGGCGGCTTGGCTCGGCTCCTGCGAATAATGCACATATAGCGCCGTGCCAATGAAGAAGACGACCAACCCGTAGATCGATGTGAACACCATTGTCGAGACCAAGGCCTGGCGGCTCCCGCGCACGGACGCTGTCGTGAGAAACCTCTGCAGCTCGGCCTGGTCCACAACGTATTGGCTCAGCAGGAAGAATGTCCCGCCGACAAGGCCGCCCCAGGCCGTGAACTCGGTCTCCAAGCTTGACGACCAGTCCAAGAACCGAAACTTCTCCGCCTCGCTGCCCTCGGCAACGATGGCAGCGAAGCCGCCTTCGACGCTGCCCACTGCGTAGTAAAGGGCGGCCAGGAGTCCTCCCAGAAGCACGAGGAACTGCAACGTGTCCGTCCAGATCACAGCCCGCATCCCGCCCAAGCAGGTGTAGGCGGTGGTAAGACCACCGATTCCGAGGCACACCCAAGCAGCAGGTAGACCTGTCATCTCGGAGACGACGAGCGCCGGGGCGTAGATGGCCACCGCCGTATATCCACACTTCAGCAGGAGGAACACTCCTGCGGCGACAAGGCGCGTTCTGCTGTCGAACCGCCGCTCGAGGTACTCGTACGCCGTGAAGACCTCAAGTCGGTGAAAGAATGGGATGAAGAGGGCGCAGGCCACAAAGATGGCGACGGGCCACGCCAGCCGCGCCTGCAGGTACGTCCAGTCTGAAGCAAAGGCTTGGCTCGGCGCTCCGATGAAGCCGATCGCGCTCACCATGGTGGCGATTCCTGAGCAGGCAGCCGCCCACCAAGGAATCGTCCTTCCGCCGAGAAAGAAGCCCTTCAGTGACTTCTGCCCAGCAGCGAGCCGCCCTCCAACCCAAAGGACACCGGCAAGGTAGATCGCCAGCACTGCGTAGTCGAGAGTTGTCATCGCCGAGAGCCCAGCACCATGCGGAGTCTACCCGAAACCTAGGCCATGTGCCCCGCTTCCCTGGGCCAGCCTGCCATAGCGGCCGGCCACTCGGCCACGATGCCACACTCGGACGATCAGCGGTCCCAGCTGGTCCCGAACACGATTGCTTTAGTTGCCCAGACTACCAAGCATCCTCGGTGCGTGACGGTCGACGAGTGGTCAGCGCCCGCCGAGATCTCTACTCCGCCTACGGCAAGACTGTCGTCTGACGGAGGACTAGTCCGACCCTGCGATTTCTAGGACAACGTTCCAGAGGACCTCGACGTAGTCTTGGAAGGGCTCCACGTACAGGTACTCGTCCTTGCCGTGTATCCCGCTGGCCAAGTCCCACTCGGGGCGAGGCGGGCCGAAGCCGTAGCTGTGGATCCCGGCGGCCCGCAGTTGGGCTGAGTCGGTCGCACCGGTTGACATCGTGGGAAGGACCGGCACGCCCGGATACATCCGCTCCAGAACGGCCTCGAAGCCGTTGAATGCATCACTCATTAGCGGAGACGGGTCGTGCGACGGCCGCGTCTGCGGATGCGGCACCAAGTCCACGGCCGGCTCTGCCATGACCTGTTTCAGCAGGGAGAACAGTCGCTCGGGATCCTCGTCGGGCAATGCGCGGATGTCCACCGTGGCGTGGGCCTCGGAGGGAATCACATTTCGCAAGTACCCTCCCCGCAGGATCGTGGGCGAGATCGAGGTGCGCACCATCGAGTGGTAGACCGGCGAAAGTGCACGAAGCCGCTCGTAGTCTTCGCGACTCGGGTTCTCTGACAGGATCGCTCGGAACACCGCTGCCTTATCGGGGTCGGAAATTTCCGCGAGGCGCGTAAAGTACTCACGGGTCGTCTCGTTCAGGCGCGGAGGCATCTCGTGATCGAAGAGCCTCGCGACCGCGCGCGCCAGCACTCCGATGGGATTGTCGAGAAGTGGGATCGAGCCATGCCCCGATGTGCCCGCGGCCCGCAGATCGATGCGGCGGGGCGTCTTCTCCGCCGTCTGGATCTCGAAGCGGATGTAGTCCAACGTTCGGTCGAAGACGCCCTTGCCTCCCTCGTTGATGGCATACTCAGCCGCGATCTGCTCGTGGTGCCTTTCGAGCATGTAAGTGATGCCTAATGTGCCCCCAGCCTCTTCGTCGGCGACTCCGAGGAAGATCACGTCTCGGTCCAGAGGGACCCTCTGACGGTGCAGCTCAAGCAGCACGTGGAAGGAGCCCGCAACCACTCCCTTGTCGTCGGAGGAGCCACGTGCGTATAGGATGCCGTCCCTGATCGCGCCCTCGAACGGATCGAAGGACCACTCGTCCCTCTCGACAGCGACTACGTCCAGATGACCCAACAGCAGCAGGGGTCTCTTGGAACCGTTGCCGGAAACTCTGGCAACCAAGCTCGCCCTGCCTGGCTCGGATTCGAAGATTTCAGACGCCAGCCCTTCCCGGTCAAGTTTGGACTTGAGCAGCCGGGCCGCCAAGATCTCGTTGCCGTCGGGCTGCGAGGTGTCCAAACGAACAAGCTCGACGAGAGTATCGAGCGCTTCGGCCTTGGTCTGGCGCCAGTCGGGATCGGCTGCCGCCAGCGGGGCGAGCAGTGCAAGGCCGGCGAGGCCATGGCGGATCAGCATGGATATTAGGTTAGCGCCCACATCCAGATGCGCCTGACCATCGTACGGATAGGCTCGGCAGCTGCGAGTAAGTGGCGGTGGACCAACGTCAAATGCGCCAGCAGCCGTGAAGAGTCACGGCGACTCGACCATTGCTGAGTCGATTCGGACCTCCGAAGACCTTCGCGGTCTTTACGCCCAGTATCCAGTCCAGAGGCCCGCCAAGATGGCCAATAGGCCACCGGCCATAGGGAATGCAACCAGCGTCGCCAGTGCTCTGGCAAGAAGTCCCAATCCGGGCCACAGGGCGATTCCGACCTGAAGTAAGACGATCGCGATGAATGACGCCGTGCCAAACGAACCGCCGTCGAGGCACCAAGGGCAGTGCGGCGGCGAAGGATTGTGAATGTTGCACGCTGCATCTGCGCCCGCCCACAGGGCCCGGCAGCCGCAATCGAACGCAAGATCGCAGAAGGGCGAGAAGGATATGTTGGTCAGGCCGACCCCGGCAGCGAGTATCGCGAAGCGGGCCAGCCATGCCACGATCACCGGCCGCTGACCGCCTTTCGGATGTACGCCGGCCGATCTGTCGTGATCCCCGTCACTCCCAAGTCCCTGAGATCCCGTGCCCGGTCGGGGGAGTTGACGGTGTAGACGTACAAGTCCTTGCCGCGCTCGGCAAGCATGCGGGCCAGATCGCCGATCCAAGGCCCGTCATGGCGGACATCCAAGCCGTCTAACCCGGCCTTGTCCACCCGAGCGATGAGATCCAAAGACGATTGGACTCCGTATTCTTGATCCTCCCGGCTCGAGTGCCCGTAAAGCCAGTAGCACGGCAGGTCGCCCATCCTCCGCTTCGCGGTCACGATCGTCTCGTAGTCAAAGGCGATCAGCATTACGCGCGATCGCATCCCGGAATTGTCCAAGGCGCGCTCGATGGGCGGGATCGTTGCCAGCGGGCCCTTGATCTCCACGACCAGCCTCTTTCCCGAAGGGATGGTCTCCAAGACTTCGTCAAGGGACGGAATTCGCGTGCCCTTCCACCGCGGATCCTTCCACTCTCCGGCATCGAGCGTCCGCAGGTGCGCGAATGAGAGTTCGGCAACAACGCCCGGCTGCCCCGTGATGCGCTGCGTGGTCTTGTCGTGGAACACCGCTACCTTCCCGTCAGCGGTCAGGTGAATGTCGACCTCAACTGCATCCGCACCGCGTTCCCATCCCAGCAGGACGGCCGGGAGGGTGTTCTCCGGGGCGTCGAACGAGGCACCCCGGTGGGCGATGATCTCGACAGCCTGAATGCCGCCCGGCGAGATTGCCAAGGCACACGCCACAATCACAACCCGGGGCGCAAGGCTGACCGTGATCCTCACGAGACGCTCCATGCCTCGAAGATATATCATGGGGCTGGCCATCACCGCCTCGAGATGCCTTACTGTGTGCAATGCGGTGTGCGGTTGGGAACACAGCAGTTCTGCGGTCGCTGTGGGGCCAAGACTGGGACAGCGGGGCCGATGCCGGCTTTGGGCGATACCGGGTTCACCGAGAATCAGCTGGCAGCGTTCGCGTATTTCACGCCGATCCCTGCCATCGCGCTTCTGATCTTCGAGCCCTACTCGCGGCACGAGTTCCTGCGCTTCCACAGCTACCAATGCTTGCTGCTGGCAGCGACGGCACTGATCGTTTCGATGTTCACTCCAGTGTTCGCCTTCCTGCTGCCGTTCGACCTCCTGCTCGGGGCGCTGACGCAACTCGCGATCCTCGCGATGTGGGTCATGGCCGCCCTAGGGGCATGGCGGGGCGAGAGGACGCTCCTGCCGATCATCGGACCGATCGCGGCCAAGAAGGCCCGAATGACCTGAATGCCGCCGGGTGCCGGCCGGTTCAGCCCCGCCGCCCCGCAACGGGCTTCCCAGACAGCCCTTGGTGCGGTCCAACCCCTCGAGGAAGTCGCTGTCCCGGCTCTTCGTGACGCTACGCGACCTTGATGCGGATGTTGCGGAAACGCACCTCCAGAGGAGGCCCCGAATGCACCTGCAGCCCAATCAGGCCGCTCTGCTCAATGGCCCCATCTTCCTCTGTGTAGTCGACGGTGACGATGCCATTGAGCCGCAGTACGATCCGTTTCCCTAAGGCTTCGACCTCGTAGTCGTTCCAGCCGTTGGGCTTGAGCGCGCGCTCGATCACCCCGTCCGGCGGTGCGGCGAGCGTCACTCGCCGACGCGACTCGTCGTAGAGGTTTCCCCACCACGAAGGCCCGATGTCGGCCTGATAGCCGATCATCTCCATCGATCCGGGGGCTCGCTTGCTACGCACCTGGACGCCGCTGTTGCCAATGTTGTCGACCAAGAGGACCTGGAACCGCAGAACGAAGTCCGAGTAAGGATCCTTGGTGGTCAGGAAGTCGTTGTAAGCGATCCCCGGAGAGCGCCCGATGACCATTCCGTCTTCGACCTTCCAAAGGAATGGGTCCCCATCCCAGCCGGTCAAGTCCGTGCCGTTGAACAGAGGCGTAAAGCCCTCCTCCGCCCCTCTGGCCATACTGGTGCCAGCCATGGCAGCCACAGTCGCCACAAAGCCTCTGCGGCTGATTGACCCACTCGTCCGATCCATTCAGTCCACCTCCGCTGCGTGAGATACCGGCAGGCCAAGATATAGCACAGCCTCCCGGATCTGCTCGGTTAGCGGTCAATCACAGTCGTCACAATCAGAGATGATCGTGCGTAGCTGCTGTAGTACGTGTCAGTCTCCGCCCGCCGAATCCGGTCACAGTCAAGTGGCTGCGCATCAAGCTGGAGCGTGTCACCTGCTATCGGGCGCAGTTGCCTCAGGAACTGTGTGACCGAGACGATGGGCGCAACGCGTGGGTCAAAGTGTCCGCAGCCTTGGCTTGCAAGGGCCTGCCACGGCTGGCAGCCGAGCTGAGGCTGGTGAGACGCACTTAGCGTGCCCAGTCCTAGACACGCTAGACACGCTAGACGCGCTGAGGGTCGCGGTCGAGAAACCGCCTTGTAACCTTCAAGGCGCTGCGGAGCCGGACCGTCGACTCGAACGACCTACACCGAGCCGCGCGGGCCAGAAGTGGCGTGGATCGACGATCGAAGACGACACGCCGTGTGCGTCAACTCCATGGTCTTGGAAGACCGCCGCTTCTTAGGGGGCGAAGAATCCAGCGGGAGCGTGGTATCAAGCCAGAAGCAAGCTAGGCTCTCATCTGGGACGACCGTGGGTTTGGTGCAGAAATGACGATTGCAGGACGTGGTCTCAGCGTAGCGTGGCCACAGACTCCTATTCCTCCCGTGAGTGGTGCCGGCGGGAGGTGCTCGAAGCCAAGCGAATGGGAGTGCCGATAATCGTCGAGGATTGCTTGAACACCGTTGACGATAGGGCCTTTCCATACCTCGGGAACGTTCCAGTTGTTCGCATGGATCCGGCTACGAAGGACCGCCTTGTGGAGATCGCCGGGCGTCTACTATACGAAGTGCTCGTGGACTATCTCTGGCGGTCTCGGGTCGAGGCGTTGCCGGAGCGCCGGCCAGATACCGTCTTCATGTCCCGGCCCCCCGAACTTGTCTCCCTAGCGACACTCGAGGGCGAGCGGGACACTCAGAGAGTCGTCGTGTACCCCGATCCACCTCTCTACAGCGAAGAACTGTGCCTGCTGAGCACTACTTGGAACGGTCTGCGAATCCGGACCATGACGCAATGGCTGGCGGAGGAGCCATCATGACCCCGGTACACCAGCGCAAGCCCATTGAGGTGGCGATTTCGACGTCGGACAGCCCGGATATGGCGGCTCTAGGCCAAAGCCAGGGACACCTCAAAGAGGCAACTGCAGAACTCGCGCTTCAACTTCTCGCCTCCGGTGCGAATCTCGCCTACGGCGGCGACTTACGTGCCCACGGGTTTACGCGACTGCTGTTCCAGCTCGTGCTGCGGTATACCCCCACATCCGACTTGAAAAGCACCGTGCGGGTCACCAACCACTTAGCGTGGCCCGTCCATCTCAGGATGGCGGTGGATCGAATCAAGTCGCTCGCTGTGGAGCTCCAAGGAACCGCTGAACTCGTGCTTCTCGGGTGTGACGGGACTCCGCTGGCGATGAACGCCCGGCGCGACGTCAAGACGCGCGAACCGAGCGAAGACGAATGGCTTTCGGGATTGACCGCAATGCGCGAGTTCCAGCGTTCGTGCACCGATGCGCGAGTGCTGCTCGGCGGTCAGGTCGCAAACTACAAGGGGCGTATGCCCGACGTGGCTGAAGAGGCGTTGCTATCGCTCCGCGCCAGCCAGCCATTGTTCTTGATCGGTGGGTTCGGCGGATGCGCTCGTGATGTGGCCGAGACCATTGGTCTCGTTGAGCCGTGGGCCGGCTCCCGCGACAGCTGGCCCGGCCGCCGGAACTTCGAAGAGTGGACCGGCCGGAATCTGAACAACGGACTCTCGTATCAGGAAAACAAGGAACTCGCGAGTACGCCGTTCATCGGACTGGCCGTGATGTTGGTCCTTCGCGGCATACATCGACTGCGCAAGCATGAGCAGCTGCAAACTAATCAGACCAACAGGTGCGAATATGCATAAAGCCCGCTTTGCAGTTCGAGGTGCAACGGTGCATTCATAGATGCAACCGGCCCTCATTAGCGGGATCGTCGCAGGGGGGATATATCAGCATCATCATTTTTCTGCTCGCCCCCGGCACATGGGACAGCCCACGGAGTGGTCGCGCCAATCGCCATCTGGCGCATTGGCCGAGCTGTGGCAAGTCGGCTGAATGCCTCAGCGGGGGACCGGATGTGTAAATGGACTGCGCTCGGCGCTGGCTTGCGCGTCTAGTACCGGCGATTTCGGACGGTCGACCGGCTGCAGCGGGCGATTGTGATCAGCAGCGCGATTACATGCCGGCTGCTGCTATCGACGCTGCTCGGGAACCGACTACGCTACTAGGAACCTAAGCCGCTGTTGACCACGAGCTGGGTTTCGCACATACGCGGATACCAGTCCTCTGACGGGCCTGAGCGATCTGGGCGCGACAAGCCTACTGGTACCAGACTTGCGAGGCGACAAAGCGAGGAAGCACGAGCCACCGCCAAGCTGCCAACTGGTGTGGGAAAGCCATGACACGCGCACCGAACTTACTGGCGATCTGGCAGCGCTAGCTTGCTCGACCGCCGCGACGCTCTTGGCGTGGGTCAGAGCCGTGGCGGAGCGGTCGCCTCTTGCACGCGGTCACGAAGCAGCTGCTTGAGCCTACGCACGGTTCCGCGCTCACTTGGCGCGCGTGCGAGGTTGACGTACTCCTTGGGATCGCTAAGGTGGTCGTACAATTCCGAGCCTTCGGCGCCATCCGGGCCCCACTCTGTATACCGCCACCGGTGTGTGCGAACCGTGTAGCCGACAGCCCTCGGCCTGAGAGGGCGCCTTCGGTTGACGCGGTCGTGGGTATCGAACGTGGTCAGCGCGGAGTCCCTCACCGTCGCCTGTGGATCTTCCAGGATAGGCACCAAGCTGCTTCCCGCCAAGTGTCCCGGAGGCTCCAGGCCGCACAGTTCTGCCAATGTGGGATAGACATCCACCAGCTCCGCCAGCGACTGAGTGCCTCGCCCGGCGTTCCGGCGGTGGGCAGGCGAGGCGATGAAGAACGGAACGCGAGCCGAGTTCTCGAACAGTGTCGTCTTCTGCCACAGCCTGTGCTCGCCCATGTGGTAGCCGTGGTCGGACCAGAACACGATCACCGTGCTCTCTGCCAGATCGAGCCTCTCCACGGCGTCCAGAAGGCGGCCGAGCTGGGCGTCCACGAACGTGATGGAGGCGTAGTAGGCGCGAATCGCCTGCCGCTGCTGCCGCTTCGGCAGGTTCAGCTGGAACGGGCGGTCCACCCAGGCCGCAGGCGGGATGTCCACTAGGTCGTCCAAAGGCTCCACGGGCAAGCGGACCATGTGCAGCGGGTACTGCAGGAAGTACCGCTTCGGAGCGACATAGGGTGTGTGCGGGCGGTAGTAGCCCAAGGCCAGGAAGAAGGGTCGGTCGTGCTCCCTCTCGAGGATCTCAATCGCCGCGGTCGTGCCGATGCCGTCGGTCTGCTCCTCGTCAGTGCCGTCTTGGGCCATCCAGCTGAGGGTTCCTCCCAGATTCCCGGTAATCGGATCGATGCTGTGGATCCGGTCCTCTTCCCACTTGTCGCGGCCGCGGGGATTGACGGTCTCCTCCCAAGAAGCCGGGTCGTCGAGGCCGTTCTCGCCGATCTGGGTCGGTACGCCGTAGTGGTAGATCTTGCCGATCCGGGCGACGAAGTAACCCGCGTCGCGGAACATCTGCGGCAGGGTCTCTACAGAGGGAATCGTGTCGCGGAAGTACTTCGCGTTATTGCGCACTCCGGTCTGGTCCGGATAGAGTCCGGTCATGAGCGAAGCCCTGCTCGGATTGCAGACGGGGTAGTTGCAATAGGCGCGGTCGAAACGTATCCCAAGGGACGCCAAGCGGTCGAAGTTCGGGGTCTTGACCAAGGGATGACCGTAGGTCCCAAGGTCGTTGTTCATATCATCGGTAGCGATGAACAGAACGTTTGGCCTGTCTTGGGCGGCGAGCGCCGCCGCGAGCAGAAGGCACACTATGGCCAGTCGCCTAGGTTGCATCTCAAGACCCTAGCAGAGTCCGCTCAGCCCCGAGCCGCCGTTCTTGGCGGCCTGCGGGGCGGCTCGTCCACGTTCTTGCCCGTCCCCTCGAATCCGCGGCGGAGCCCCGGGGCAGCCAGCACGCGCTGGGTGTCCGGGTCGAACGCGATCATTCGCCCGCTGCGGTAGGAGTCGACACCCAGCCGGATCGCGGTCATGGCCTGGTAGCCGAAGTGCGCGTCGAATCCGGGTCGCTGGCGGCTGCGGATGCACTCCAGGAAGTTCGCGACGTGGTCGGCACTGACATTCCCCTGCTCCACTTCCACGCGCAGGACTTCGGCCCCGGTGGCCTCCTTGAACTTCGCCGCGAACTGGTACTCAGGACGCACCTCTATCGCTCCGGGAAGGAACGAAATCGCACCCTCGTGGCCGTAGACCATCGTCGGCATGCCGGTGTTGCCGGCGGACGAGGCCATTGACGAAGCGAGATTGACGAAGTAGCCGTCGTACTCGATCAGAGTGGCGTAGGTGTCCGGGACCTCCCGGTCTCGGTGCACATAGATCCCGCCGTGGGCGCTGACCCGTCTGGGAAACTGCCTGCCCATCATCAGCATTAGCGGAGCCAGTCGGTGGTAGAAGAGGTCGGTCGCGATGCCTCCCGAGTAGTCCCAGTACTTCCTCCAGCGGAAGAAGCGCTCAGCGCTGAACGGCCTCGCCGGCGCCGTGCCCAAGAATCGGTCCCAGTCGATGTTCTCTGAAGTACCCTCCCCATCGACCGTGTAATTCCACTCACCGTACAGCGAATTCCGGCAGTACGTGTTCTGCGCCCACAGCACGGGGCCGATCCAGCCCTGATCAATGACCCTCTTGGCCTCGTGGTATCGCCGGTCCGAGACATGCTGGCTTCCGACCTGCAGCACGCGACCGCTACTGCTCACCTTCTCGGCCAGCCTGCGAGCCTCTTCAACCGTGTACGTCATCGGCTTCTCGAGGTAAACGTCCTTCCCGGCTTCTACCGCGTCAAGAGCCATGGCGGCATGCCAGTGGTCGGGCGTCGAGATCCAGACGGCGTCTATGTCCGGTCTGGCCAAGAGATTTCGGTAGTCCACGTAGCCGTCCGCTGCCGGGAGACCGGCCTGTGTCAGTGCCTCCTCGAGACGCAGCCGGTACACGTCGCTTACGGCCGCGATGCGCACATCGTCAGCGGACTCGGCGCGCGCTCCCAGCAGCCGCAAGTGGCCACGGCCCTTCGATCCGACCCCAATCATGCCGATGTTGATGCGGTCATTGGAGCCCAAGACCCTGGACGAGGCGGGCGCCGCCATTGCCGGTGCGGCAGTGGCCTGGGCCAGAAAGGTGCGTCGCGACGATTGAGCCTGCATGGATCCGCTGGGCGCGCCCAACCCAGCCCCAATTGCGGCCTCAGGCGACGCCGATAAGTGCAATATACATGACCCTCAGTCAGTACCGCCCTGCGCGCCGAAGGGTCTGGAGCAGCGACAGCAGGCGGTAGACTTGCAGGAGTGCCCGCCCGACGTGCCCCGCCGCGCCAGCGCGCAGCCCGGGCCAAGGCACTTTCGTGCTGCCTCGCGGCCGGAAGCCTGCTGGGCCTGATCATCGGCACGCCTCCCGGCGTTCTCGCCCAACAGCCCTTGAGTGCTGCTGCGGACCGGCCGGAACCCGGCATCGTAGAGGTCCGCGCACACGTCCAACGGAGCGAAGGGGCCCTCCGGGTCGCAAGTGGCGACGTCGAACTGCGTTACGGAAGGGTCGTTGTCACCGCCGACGAAGTGCGCTACGACGAGGAGAGCGGACAGGTCGATGCGACCGGAGGTGTGCACTACCGAACGCTCGACGGCGAGCAGGATGTTCGGGCCGACAAGGCCTCCTACAACCTCAAGACTGAAGTCGGCACGTTCTACATGGCCCGCGGTCGAGCATCAACCGCGAGCCAGGGCGGCGCCCGGCTGCTGACGACGGACAATCCCTTCTTGTTCGAGGCACCGGTGGTGCTCAAATCGGGAGACCACTACTCCATACACGGCGGAACGCTGACCAATTGCGACCCGCGTGCCCCTTGGTGGACGCTCAAGGCCAACCGGGCGGAGATCGTCCCCGGACAGGCGGCGAAAGTGCGGGGCGGGCTGCTGCGCCTTCGCGGGATTCCGCTGCTGTACGTCCCCTACCTCCGCAAGTCGCTCAAGCGGATGCCGCGTCAGAGCGGTTTTCTGACTCCTACGCTGGGCAACAGCTCCCGATTCGGGCGGATCCTGGGCCAGTCGTACTACTGGGCGATTAACCGCAGTTACGACGCAACGGTCGGCGCTACGCTGTACACCTCGCGGGGCGTGGCTTCCAACGCCAGCCTGCGCGGGCGCCCGACCGAGAAGTCCAGCTTTGACGCGGTCTTCTTCGACGTACGCGACCGCGGGAGGGAACTCCAGGACGGATCCCGGCTCAAGCAGGGCGGCAACTCCTTCGACATGAAGGGCCAGGTCGAGTTCGGGGACGGCTGGCGAGGGGTCGCCGATCTGCACTACTTGAGCTCGCTCGAGTTCCGGCAGGCGTTCACCCAGACCTACGAAGAGGCCGTGTTTTCCCAAATCCGGTCGATCGGGTTCCTCTCCAACAACTTCAACGGGTACTCGTTCAACGCTTCGCTCCTCAGAAGCGAACAGTTCCAGAGCGTCGAGAGAGCCAATAACATCGTCATCCGCAAGCTTCCCGCGATCGAGTTCAACGGTCGCCAGCGCCGCTTCGGGCCCAAGTCGGTCCCGCTGTGGTTCAGCTTCGACTCCTCCCTCGACCTGATCAGCCGCACTCAGCCCACCTTCCAGACGCGGCGGTTCGTGCAGCGCGGAATGTTCTTCCCTCGAGTCTCAAGCCGGCTTTCCCTGAAAGGCTTCACCATCACGCCCACGCTGGGCGCCCGGGCAATGGCGTACGGACAGCGGCGTACGCCGGCGGGGCTTGCAGGCAAGAATCTCTACCGACGGACTGGAGAGGTCTCGGTTGTGGTGAACGCGCCTTCTCTGGAGCGTGTCTTCCGCGCGCCGACGTTCCTAGGTGACCGTCTCAAGCACGTGATCGAATCGCGGGTGGAATACCGCTACACGCGGGGGATCGAAGACTTCGACAGCACAATCCGCTTCGACTCGAAGGACTTGGTGCACAACACCAATGAGGCGGAGTTCTCACTGACAAACCGGCTGTACAGCAAGAACGACTCGACTGGACAGGTGCGCGAAGTTGCCACTCTGGAGGTTTGGCAGCGACGCTACCTCGAGCCGGCGTTCGGCGGGGCGGTCGTGCCGGGCCGCCGGAATGTCCTGCGATCGTCGCTGGGATTTTCGCCATTCGCCTTTCTCAGCGGTGAGCGGCGCTACTCGCCGGTGGCGGCATCCCTGATGTTGTCCCCGGGGTGGCGCTGGAATGTCCGCTGGCGGTACGACTACGATCCCCTGCACAACCGGATCGTCAACACGACTGCGGACGCTTCCGTTCAGGTCAGCGAGAAGATCCACGCAATGGCCGGCCACCGGGCAGTCCGAGTCCCGGAATCGTTGAGCCCCGCCAGCAACCAGCTGCTGATGGGCGTACGATACGGCGACTACAACCGGCGTGGCTGGAACGCAACGGTGCAGAACGTGTACGACTACAGGCAGGGCATCTTCCTCTACGCCGTCTCTCAGCTGACCTACAACACAGATTGCTGCGGCTTCAGCGTGGAGCTGCGCAGGCTCTCGCTCGGCAACGCCCGCAACGACAACCAGATTCGGGTGAGCCTGGCCATCGCCAACGTCGGATCCTTCGGGACACTGCGACCGGCGGAGCGAATGTTCTGAGGGCACTGGAGCCAGGATTGCGCACGCCGGCCCGGATTTGCGATTCTGTCGGGACTAGGCATTGAGTCCCGCCGGCGCCAGCGGCCGCGAGTCCTCACACTGCCAATCTGATCCTGATGGCATCCTTCCGCTTCGTGCACTCCGCCGATGTGCACCTTGACAGCCCGCTGAAGGGGCTCGCCAAGGTCGAGGGCGCTGCGGCCGAGCGGATTCGCTCGGCGACGGGTGAGGCCTTCCGCAACCTGGTCAGCCGCACGATTCAGGAAGAGGCAGCATTCCTGCTGATTTCGGGCGACATCTACGACGGGGACTGGCAGGATTACCAGACAGGCCTGCGCTTCGTGGGACAGATGGGACGGCTGCGGCAGGCAGGAATCCCGGCATACCTGATCTTTGGCAACCATGATGCTCAAAGCACGATCACGCGAAGCCTGCGTTTGCCCGACAACGTCACGGTCCTTTCGACTCGGACACCAGAGACCGTGCTTCTGGAGGAGCTTGGCGTGGCGTTGCACGGCCAGGGATTCAAGACCCGGGACGTCCGAGACAATCTGGCCAAGGCCTATCCGGCGCCGGAGCGCGGCGCCTTCAACATCGGCCTGCTGCACACGGGACTTGCCGGAGCGGAAGACCACGCCCCGTACGCTCCCTGCACGCTCGCTGAGCTGAGGGACAAAGGCTACGACTACTGGGCGCTCGGCCACATCCACAAGCCGCAGGTGCTGCACGAGAGGCCGCACGTAGTCTATTCCGGAAACGTGCAGGGGCGGCACATCCGCGAGACCGGGCCGCGGGGCGCCATGCTGGTGACGGTTGAGGACGGTGCCGTCCGGGCGGTAGAACACATGGCCCTGGACGTGGTCCGCTGGGAACTGCTGCTCTGCAAAGTCGATCATTGCGAGACATTGGGCGACGTGCATTCTGAGGTCCGCGCGTGCGTCGAGCGGGCTGTTGGGGAGCTGGCCGACGGGCGCCTGCTGGCGTGCCGCATCGAGATCACCGGCCGAACGGCCGCGCACCACGCCGTTCTGACCGCGCGGGAAGAGTTGCTGGCAGAGGCCCGGGCAGCCGCCTTGGGCCTTGGGGCTGAAGCGGCGTGGGTGGAGAAGGTCATCACCAGAACCCGGATCCCAATGGGCAAGAAGCTGGATCCCTCGCTTGTGGAAGCGATGGGCAGTCTAGAGGACGCCCGCTCGGACGAGGCCCTTCTCAACGAGCTGCGCGATCGTTTCCGAATATTCGTCGCAAGGCTTCCCCACGAAGTGCGGGACGGTGCCGAGAGCCCGCTGCTGGCTAGCGCGGCCTCAACGGACATGCAAGCGCTCGTCGAACTTGCAAGGCCCTATGCGCTCGCGCGGCTGCTTGACAACAGGTGAAGACCCTTGCGAATCCGACGCCTTGACCTCGTTCGGTTCGGACGCTTCACGGACGCAGCCATCGACCTCCCCTCCCAGACACCGGACCTGCACATAGTCACCGGGCCTAACGAAGCCGGGAAATCGACCGTTCGGACGGCGCTAGGGGACCTGCTGTTTGGAATTCCCACCCGCAGCAGCCTCAACTTTGTGCACAAGTACGCCCGCATGCGTCTGGGTGCCGCCTTGGAGACGGACGGCACCCAACTGGAGTTCCTAAGGCGCAAGGGACGCACCAAGACGGTGCTGCTGCCGAACGGCGATCCGGCGCCGCAGGGCGAGCGTGCCTTGGCGCCGTTCCTGAACGGGGTCGATCGTTCATTCTTCGAGCGAATGTTCAGCTTGGACCAAGAGCGGCTCCGCAAAGGAGGCCAAGAAATTCTGGAGGGAGGAGGTGACGATGCTGGCCGGAAGCTGTTCTCGGCCGGTGCCGGCATCCAAGACCTGCAGAAAACGCTCGCCGAGCTTGACACTGAAGCGAACAGCCTATGGGGCCCCAGGAAGTCCGCGAACAAGGCGTACTTCGTCGCGCATGCCAAGCTCCAGGAGGCCGATGCCCGCAAACGTGAGCACAGTGTGAGCGCGACGCGCTGGAATGCCCTGAGGCGGGAGAGCTCCAAGACTGAGAAGGAGTATCAGAAGCTCTCGGAAGAAGCCCAAGCTTTGGAGTCGGAGATCCACAAGATCTCTAGGATCCGGCGGATCGCGAAGAGCGTCGCCGACCTCAAGCGCACCGAGGCTGACCTAGCGTCGCTTGGGCCGGTCAAGGACATCCCCCAAGATGCGGCCAAGGTGCTGGCGGACGCCGAGGCCGTCCAGCAGAACGCCCGCCTGCGGATCGGAGAGATTCGACGCAGCCTAGAAGACAACAAGGAAGAGAGGGGCGCGGTCCGATGGGATGCCGGTGTGCTGTCGCACGCAGCCGACGTCAAGCAGTTGAGTACGGAACGCATCAACGTAGAGAAGGCTCAGCAAGACCTGCCCAAGCTGCAGCAACGCCTCCACAACAGGGAACGCGAACTCGTCGGAATGGCCGCCAACATGGGCTGGGCCGAGAACGGGGCAAGAGCGATCTCAGCACGCCTGCCCGACCGCGGGCAGCTTGAGCAGGCCCGAAGGCTCGTCGGCGCCTGGAGGGATCGGTCAGCCGACGCCGTCGCGGCTCATCAGGCGCTGGAAGAGGCGGAGGAAGGACTGGCGAGGATCCGGACCAGACTTGGTGAATACGGCGAAGCCAGAGACGTGGAGACGCTGCGGTCCACCCTAGCGCACGTCCGCAAGTCCAGAGGAACGCTCGGTGCCAGCATCGACTCGGCACACCTCGAATCGAATGCCGCCGAGACCGAGGTGGCTGGTCTGTTTCAAGAGCTGGATCCGCGCCCCGAGACGGTCGACGAGCTGCAGTCCGTCGCAACTCCGGCCCCGGAACGGGTGCAGCAGTACCGGGACGAGTGGGTGCGGCTCGAGACGAATCGGCGCTCTTTGCGAGCAGATCTGGCAGCCAAGCAACGAGAGCTAGCGAAGCGAGATCGGGCCCGGGAGCGCATTCTCGCCGAAGAGAAGCCGGTGCGCGAAGCGGACCTCATGGACGCCCGACGAGAGAGGGACCGGCTCTGGGCAAGGATTCGGAAATGGATCCTTGCCCAGAGCCGTCCGACTGCGGTCGGCTCCGCGCCTGACCTCGACCCGGGCGCTGAAGTGTCTCGCTTCCAAGACGCCGTCAGGCACGCTGACGACCTTGGTGACCGCCGGTTCGAAACGGCGCGTGCAGTCGCTAGGCTGGCCGAGGCTGACCGGGCGGTGGACGAGACCACCGAGGAGATTCGGCAGGTGCGTGAGGAATTGGAAGACCTCTCACTGGAGCAGAGCCGACTTAGCAAGAAGTGGGGGGCCGAGTGGTCGCAGGCTCCGATTAAGCCGGGCGACCCATTGCAGATGCTGGAGTGGATCGGGCAGTACGGAAGCCTCAAGACCGCCGTCCTGCGCTCGGAGAAAGCGCGCAGCAGCTTGGCCCTCCTTATTGAACGGGAACAGGAGTCGTCTCAGGCTGTGTTGCATGAACTGCAGCGGGCCGGCGCGAACGCAAAGCGGTTGGAGGGCCGGCGATTGGGGGAAATCCTTGAGTTCGCAGAAGGCCGCCTGCGCCAGCACGACCGAGAGGCCGAGGCGATCCGGCACCTCAGGAGGGACCTGCGGACTGCCCAGACCGCACACCGAGCTAAGCGCAAGGTGCTGCAGGACCGGGAGGCAGCCACCAGACGCGCGCGCCACGATTGGCTTGAGTGCGCCCAACGACTAGGCATAGACCCGTCGGCCAAGGCCTCGGAGGCGCAGGCGCGACTCGGGGACATCGGCGCCATGCGCGAAGTCAACAACAAGGCCACGGAACTCCGCAAAGATCGCATCGAGAAGATCCAGCGGGACCTTCGGCGGTTTGAGACCAGAGCCGCCGAAGTTGCAGAGGCTGTCGGAGCATCCTTGTCGGAGCGCGGACCGCGCGAGACCAGCCAGCAGTTGGAAAGAAAGCTGGAAGAGGCGCGGGAGGCGAAGAAAAGAGCGGACGAAACGGACCGGAACATTCGTATCCTAGAACAGCGCATTAGCGAGCTTCAGGCTGAAGACCGCGTGGCGGCTGCCAAGATACGCCAGATGCGAATGGTGGCTGGCGTCGATGACGTCGAAGGGCTGCGCGCCGAGGTCCGCAAGGCTGATCGTCACCGGGAGCTGGCCGCAGCGCGGAAGACTGCGGCAACCGAGATCCGCGAAGCAGGCGGCGGCCGACCCCTCGCCGTTCTGAGGGGCGAGTGCGATTCGGTCGAACTGGACGAACTGCGTCCCCGCGAGCGGCTTCTGCGGACAGAGCTGGACGAGAAGCAGAAGGCCGCGCAAGAGGCGGCGATCCGGAAGTCCGAGGCCGCTAAGGCATTCAAGAGAGTGGGCGGCAGCGACGCAGCCGCCCTGGCCGAGGCCGCCCGCCAGGAAGCCCTCGCCGAAATTGCGGAGGTCGGCGAGCGATTCGTTCAGGTCCGGGCGGCAACTTGTCTGTTGCGATGGGCCATCGAGCGCTACCGGACAAAGAAACAGGGACCCATGCTCGAGCGGGCGGGGCGGCTCTTCTCCGAACTGACGCTTGGTTCCTTCGGCCATCTCGAAGTCGACCTCAATGACAAGGACGAAGCCTGCCTGGTGGGCCGCCGCAACTCCGGGGAGAGGGTTCCCATGGAAGGAATGAGCGATGGTTCGGCCGACCAACTGTACCTAGCCCTGCGCATCGCTGCGCTGGAGGACTACTTGGAAGCGGCACAACCAATGCCGTTTGTGGCCGACGACCTGTTCGTCAACTTCGACGACAGCCGCGCCGCAGCGGGATTTAGGGTACTGGCGTCCCTTGCAAGCCGGTGCCAAGTAATCTTCTTCACGCATCATGCCCACCTCGTCGAGGTGGCGCGGTCTGCCGTGCCCACGCCGGTGCATGTCGTGAGCATGGACGGCTGACTGTCGGCCGCGGTGGATTGCTGCGTCCCCAGCCCCGTCTTCCCCACGGGGACCCTACGCCGGGCAAGTAATCTGGCAGCGCCTCCCCCGACAAGCCGGCCTCGCGGCACGGCAAGTTCGACCGTCCGAGTCGAGCTGCTAATCCTGCCCTCCCTCCCTCGCGCACCACGACGTCCGTTGTCTGCCACCGGACTATTGCCGACTTCTGCTATCGGTCTGCAGGACATTCAGTCCGGCACCGTTGGCCACTGTCTCCCCGACGGCACCAGGGGAGGCTAGATGTGGCCCAGCATCTTGTGTAGTCACTATGGCAGCCAGACCCATCCACCGAACGAATGGCTGCTGCAATGAAATAGCGGGCGTCCCTGCGAGACGCCCGCATTGGCCGATTGCTCGGCGCAAGAACTAGTCGGCGGCAATTGACGCTGTGCCAGCCATGGCAAGGTGGGCGCTCGCCATCGCGCGCGATTCGGCGGCTTGCTTGCGGGCCGGTCGAGCCAGCCTGCGTTGGCGCTCCGGCGTGTTCCAAGCCGTTCCTCGCTTGGCGAGCAGCGAGGCCGGCGCAGCCGCGTAACGCTTCTCGAGACGCTGGTGGCGGACCACCTTCTCGTCCAGCATGTCGGCACGGATCTCATAGAGGCGAGCAATGTGCTCGAAGTCGGCGCTCGTCGAAGCGGTCTCCTCGAGTTTGGCCAGATTCTTCAGCTTGATTGCCTCATTCTTGTCTGCAGTCTCCGCCGCGAAGGCACTCGAGGCAAGGCTTGCAAGAGCAGCGGCAGCGACCAGATTCAACAGGGTGTTGCGAGTCTTCAACATTTTCGGTGTCCTCCTTCGGTCTGTTTTCAAGGACCTTACGCTTTTCAGGCTACAAAGGGGCACCTGTTGGGGCAATCCGAAGAATTACGGTAAAGAGGAAAGGAGTTTTCGGGTCTCGCGGGAGACGGATCCGAGCAGTTCAGTGGCCGACAAGACCCTGCTTGACCGCGTATTGGACCAGCTCCGCGGTGGTCTTGACGCCTACCTGCTGCATGATGTTGTACTTGTGGGATTCGACCGTGCGAGGTGACAGATCGAGCATCACCGCAATCTCCTTCGCGGAGCGACCTTCGGCGATCAGCTGCAACACCTCCGCTTGGCGCGAGGTCAGTCGGGGCTTGGTTTCGCCGCCGCGGCGCAGAGCTTCGAATACTCCCCCGGCGATGCGGGGCGTCACATAGGTGCGCCCGACCAGCGCTTCGCGGATAGCGGTGACCAGTTCTTCAGGCGCCGAGTGCTTGAGGACATAGCCCGAGGCACCGGCAGCAAGCGCCTCGGTCGCGTAGCTCACGTCGGGGTGCATCGTGAGGAAGATGAATTTTGCTGACGATCCGGCCTCGCGCAAGCGGCGCACGGCTTGGATGCCATTGAGGAGGGGCATCGTCACATCGGCGACTACGATGTCGGGGTGCAATCGATCGTGCGCCTCCAGAAGCGCTCGGCCGTCCTCTACTATCTCCAGCAATTCATAGTGGGGTTCGAGCAAACCGCGCAAGCCTTCGGCGACGATTCGATGGTCGTCTGCCACCAGCACGCGCGGCTTGCGAGAAGAGGCGAATCTAGTCATGGCGAGTTTGTCCACGGGACCTCCACCCGTATTCTCACCCCTTCGCCAAGGGCGGTACGGATGTCGATGCGCCCGCCGACAAGCCGAGCCCGTTCGCCGAGGCTGGCTAGCCCTAACCCACCGCGGCGACGCGCCTCCTCCCGATCGAAGCCTCGGCCATCGTCCTCGATGCTGAGTCGCACTTGGCCGTCCACGACGCCGAATTCAACACTGACCTCAGTAGCGCCGGAATGGGCGGCGATGTTGCGAAACGACTCCTGAACGATGCGGTAGAGCGCAAGTGAGGATTCGCGCGGAAACTCCACGGGCGGCTCTTCGGAAGCGAAAGACACCGGTATGCCCAGCCGCTTGGAGAGGCTCCGGCACTCGGCGCGCATGGCGGCAGGCAAGCCCAGATCGTCGAGGATTGCCGGGTGCAGTCGCCGAGACAGGTCTTGGACGTCATGTGACAGAACAACGATTAGCCTCTTGAGCGTCGCCAGCGCGTTCCGATCATCCTCGTCGAGCTTGGCGTCGCCAGCCAGCTTGCCAGCATCGATGGCCAGCATCGCTAGCCGCTGCGTTACGTCGTCGTGAAGCTCGCGGGCGAGCCTGCTACGCTCCTCTTCCTGTGCGTTGAGCAGTCTCCCAGCCAACACGCGGAGTTCCTGCCGACTCGCCCGCAGGCGTTCTTCGGCGGCCTTGCGATCGGTGATGTCCTGCGCCGCGCAGACTGCTTCGCGGCCCGTGTTTGCGGAGTCGCCGACAAACGCAGCGGTGAACAACACCGGGATGCGCTGGCCGTCGGCGGCCACGAGTTCCTTTTCTATCGCGGGCAACGAGCCGTCACGGCGCAGGCGCGTCATCCAAGAAGGCTCGTCGGTCTCGCTTCCGACGATCGCTCGGAGCGGTAGGCCGCGCAACTCCTGCGCGCTGTAGCCCAGCAGGCGGCAAGCAGCGGGATTCGCCTCGGTGACGAGAGGAGAGCCCCGGGCACCCCCCACATTGCCCAAGACAAAGACGGCATTGATCATGGACGCCAGCAGGCTGTCGAGGTGGTCGCGGGACACGAGAGTGGCACCAAGCCGCTCAGTGAGGTCTTCGAAGGTCTGCCACAGCCGGGCGATCTCGTCGTCGGCCGCACGAAAAACTCTTGCCGACTTGGCCTGGATGCGGCCGCCCCGACCGAGGCGCTCGACCTCCGCCATCAGGGTGAGCAATGGGCGGGTGATGCCGCGAGCGATGAGGTAGCCGACGAGCACAAATGCACCGGAGACCACCAGCGCCAAGACCGCCAGTTGGAGGCGCAGCGCTTGCACCGGTCGAAACACCTCCTCAACGTCGATCTCTGAGAGCAGCACCCAATCGAGGTTCGGTAGGGCGAGCGGCGTGTATGAGCTGAGCACCTGAATGCCACGATAGTCAGCGACTTGCTGTGTGTCTGCCTTGCCCGCAAGCGCCTGGCGCACGGCAGTGGTATCTACCGTTTGGAGGAGGACCGAGGTGCCACTGCTCCTCAGACGTTCTAGTGCACTCGGCGAGTAGCCGATCTCGCGTAGCTGCATGAAGTAGGCATCCGGGGTCTCGAGCTGGAATCGGGAATCACTGCGCATAAGGAGGTCAGGGCCCACCAAGTAGGTTTCGCCCGATTCGCTGAGCCCCTCGCGGCGCCAGCTGCCGCCGCCAGTCATCACGTCGTCAATCTTGCGAGTCGACAAGCGGGCCGCCAACACGCCCTCTTCGCCGCTGGGAGCGACGACGGCATGCGCGGCGAATAGCGCCGGTGATCCGAATGACCCAGGGTAGGGGGCGAAGTCCACCATGACCGTGCCGGCTTCCGGCACTAGGCTGCGTCTGCAAGCCTCGCGAAGACTGCTGCTTGCATAGCCGATCTGCTCGAGCGTAATGCCAAGGTCATGCCCTTTCCGTACGGAATAGAGCACGGTGTCCGTCGCCGGATCGATGAGCAATAGGTCCTCGAAGTCGAAGGCGTCCGCATAATCGGCCAAGCTAGGGTGGTGCAAACCGTGCACGGCAGCATAGTCGTCACCGAGGACGGTCGGCTCCGAGGTCGATTTCAGCCAGTGGCGAACCTGCAGCATTGTTCCGGCGAGCGTAGCCGGGAGGAGGTCGTTTAGGTTCGGCGGACCGGGCTGGCCGGGGAACCGCGGCACTACGCGATCACCGTAAGCGGCAGCGAGCATTTCTCGGTTCTCGCCGGGCGCAGCCTGTGTTTCGAGCTGAAACCACCCAGCCTGAAAGCCCAAGTACGCGTCGACCACGGATTCGTCTCGGGCGAGGGTCGCGAGGATACGAGCCGTGTCTCGGAAGTATGTCTCGATCTGGCGCCTCTTGGTTTCCCGAATGCCCGTTAGGCGTTCGTAGCTGGCCTCCTCAAGGGCATGGTGGGCGATCTGATACGACTGAAATCCTGTTAGCCCGATGGCAATCAGACCCAGCCCCAGAAACGCTAGGCGCAGACGCATCGAGAGCGAGCGTCGTGGCTGCCCGGGTCGCGTCACCGACCCATCATCTTATGGCTGCGAGGACGAGCGAATCGCGAATAGAAGTCTGAAAGCCTCTAATCAGTCTCTGGTGCGGAGACCGTTTCCCGTTGAGAACCCTATTGGCACACGCGTTGGCTTCCTCGGCTGCGACAGCGTTTGCGCAGAGAGAGCGGCGACCGTCCCAGGCGCATGCAGGCCAAGTCGGCCAGTGCTCTCCGTACGGTCGACTAAGAGATTGCCCGCTTGTGGCAGACCTCCGCAGATCTCACTGAACGGGCCTACGGGCGTCCACTCTCAAAGCTGTCTCTAACTAAGGCAATGTGGGCGGCGGCCGCGGCGCTAGTGTCGTCACCGCGGCAGGTCCCGCTGCTTGCAACCTGCTGGGCTACGGAGCCGAGGAGTTGCGCGACCTCCAGCTCCGAAGGATTGCCGGAAACGCGAACGATGAGCCTCCCCAAATGGCGCGACTGCGCCTTTACGACTCATTGCTCATTGCCCACCAACTACCCGCAACTCGTGGCCGACGACGTTCGGCACATGCCGGCGTTGTTCACCGCTGCGTTTGTCGGCGACTCCACACGCGTGGGCCGAGAAGCAGCCTGCGTGTCCTAGGACGTGACCGAGCGCAACGCCGCCGAAGAGCACCTTCGGGCGAGTCAGCAGGGACGCCGCGTGTTGGCCGGGACACTGCTCAACGCCCAAGACGAGGAGAGCAGCAGGCTCGCCAGCGCGCTACGCGACCGAGCCAACTGATGCCGGTGCTGCGGGCTGCGTCCGCAATCACTCGGCATCCAAAGATCGGGCCACCGCGATCCGAGAAGCGCTGGCCGGATGCAGCTATGTCACGCCCCGCATCGGCGGAGAAGCATCGGGAGCTTTGCGCCGCGGCGGCGAGGCCGGGCCCATGCTAACCACCCGCTAATCGGAAGTGTGTTAACTGATCACCAGACGTCGCTCCGCGAAGATGGCTGCGGAGCTTCTGAGCTCATCGCCTCGCACGGTCGAATCCCACAAGTACAACGTCATGGGGCAGGTAGGCATCAAGACCACCGTGAAGCTGGTCCAGTTCCCAATCCAGCAGGGTCTCGCCGGCTGCTGATCGGCTCACTTGCGGCTCCGGCGAGACCCGAAAATTCTCTTCCTCGTTTCCGTATTTTTGCGGATTGCCCGAACGGCTCCCCCGCCGTAGCCTGAGAAGCGTAAGGTCGTTGAGAACAAACCGAAGGAGGACACCGACAATGCTGAAGACTCACAACACCCTGTTGAATCTGGTCGCTGCCGCCACGCTTGCAAGCCTTGCCTCAAGCGCCTTTGCGGCGGAACCTGCAGACAAGAAGAAGGCAATCAAGCTGAAGAGCCTGGCCAAACTCGAGGAGACCGCTTCGACGAGCGCCGACTTCGAGCACATCGCTCGCCTCTATGAGGTCCGTGCTGACGTGCTTGACGAGAAGGTGGTGCGCCACCAGCGTCTCGAGAAGCGTTACGCGGCCGCGCCGGCCTCGCTGCTCGCCAAGCGCGGAACAGCTTGGAACACGCCGGAGCGCCAACGCCGGTTGGCCCGTGCAGCGCGCAAGCAAGCCGCCGAGTCACGCGCGATGGCCAATGCCTTCCTTGCCAAGGCTGACTCCGCGTCAATTGCCACCGACTAGCTCTTGCGCCGAGCCACCGGCCCATGCGGGCGTCTCTAAGGGACGCCCGCTCCCTTATTGCGAACGTTGGGACGCCTGCTGGAGTCAATGCTTGCTCGCGCCTCCAGCAAGAGAGCCGACCGAGCCGTGACGGTCGCGCGCGGAACGAATCTGGGCGACTGAAGCGAGCACTGAGCACGCTTTGCCGGCAAGCCCGACACCGGAGTAGCCAGCGCCTGACTGGGCGCATTTCGCTGTGCTGTCGCCCGGCTTGCGCCGGCACGTGTTTCGGTGGTATCCGCAGCAGGCCGAGAGCCTCCTGCCCGAGGGCTAGGAAATGACGGTTGGCCACGGGCCTGTATGGGAAGTGTTTCTGCAGCCGATGGCTGAGTCAGGCCAAGACCTGCTTGGAGCCCCCCGCCCGAATCAGTCGTACAACGCGTTGCAGTCCCATGGTCACCTAGAGCCCGGAGGCCGGCCTGCCGGCCCGGCCTCTCTCCGTGTGCGCAGCGCGGGGCCCCGGGCCCGGACGGGAGAATTGGCCAAGCCGCTTGATGGGTGGATGGCCAGCGTCGGGGTAGCCCCAGGGCGAGACTCGCTGGAGACTGTTAGAGACAGCGGTCCAGTCTAGGAAGAAAGCCGCCCGGGTAGAATTGCGTCACCGTGTTCGGTTGGTTGGCCCGGCGGTAGAAGCCAGTGCTTTGGTTGTCGCGCTGGGTCCATCCCCCGAAGCTGTAGAAGTTCATGCGGCGTCCGATCGGGATCCCGGCATTGTAGTAGGCGCTGTGCTGTCGGCTGTCTGCGTCGCCGACCCGGAAGTTCTTGCGGTTGAACGTGTACTCGCGCGGGTCGAAGCACCTTCCCTGTGTCCCGCTGCCCGAGACGATCGCGAACGGGGCGTCCGAAGCGCAGTCCACCAGCGGGTATTGCGTTTGCCCGCTACAACCAGCGCGATTCGTCCGGTCCCGCTGGCGGGCCTCGAAGGTGAGATCCATGAACCCGCCGTCTTGCGATCGCCATCCCCCGTGCATGCTGTACACGCCCGAGTCGCCGGCGCCGGCGTAAGTCTGGCCCCATGAGGTGTCCGAGGTGTCCACTGCGAAGCCGGGGGTGGACTTGAGCATGAGGTTGATCACCCCCGCGATCGCGTCCGAGCCATACTGTGCGGCCGCTCCGTCCTTCAGCACCTCGATGCGCTCGATGGCGGCGATCGGGATGGCGTTCAGGTCCGTGCCCGCCGTGCCGCACCCGACCGATGTGTTCACGTGCAGCAGGGCGCTGTTGTGCCGTCGCTTGCCATTGACCAGCACGAGTGGCTGGTCCGGACCGAGACCTCGCAGCGTCGCTGGTCGCAATGCATCCGTGCCATCGCCGATTGACGAACTGGAGAAGGTGAACGATGGCGCCTACATCTGCAATGCCCGCCCAGTCTCGCACTGGCCCGTGCCCCGCAGGCGCTCCCCCAGGATGAGTTCCACTGGAACGGCTGATTCCAACGGCTGGACGCCCTTCGAGCGGGTGCCCAGGGTCGCTTCGCCATCGATGACTTCGCTGACGGTCTGCAGCTGCATCTCAACGGTTTCCGTGCCCTCGGATTGGGCGATTTCCAAGGCTTGCGTCGCAATGTCTGGCGCTGACACCGCTGTCGAGTGGGGCCCGGCGCCCAGACCGGAGAATACTGCCGATCCGTCGTCGTCCGTGGGCACGTCCTGATCACCGATGGACAAAGTGGCGGTTGAAACAGGTTGCGAGAACGGATCTGTGACTTGGATCCTGAGCATCTGACCAAGAACGACATCCGGGTCGGCCAGTAGCAGCAAGGCCAGAATGGTGAGGATGGACCACCCTTGCAGCCTCGGGCTTGTCGATGAGCCGCCTCCGTCATCAAGTGCATTGGCTGGGTGCGCCTCCTGCTTCTTTCTCTACGCGCGCAGGCTAGCCCTGAACCGTCTCGAACACGGTAGATGTTTACGAGGACTCAAACGCGTGATGGGAACTGTTCCGCCGAACTGATCCACGGGATTCAATCTTCAGCGGCTGCCCGTCTGTACTGAAACTATGCCGTTGGTCTGACGTGGGCCCGAGCGCAAGCCTGATGCTATCAGCCTCGAAGAGCCCCGGTAGTACGACAGGCGTGCCTTCGAACCCGCTTCGAATGGCGTCGAGCCCACTGCCGAAACGCACCCCACCTCGCCCGGTCCGCACAGGGCTCGACAGCGCAAGTGAAGGATCTGGCGACACTTACCGCTCGTTTCTTGGTCAGCACCTAGGCCCTGAGAAGGCCTCAGCGGCGCGAATCCCTACCCTTCACGGCGGCCCGTCTAGCCGCGACACTCAGGTGCACTGGTCAAGCGGCAGGTCTCTGGTGCTGACCGGAAGCGCGCATCGAAGCTGGCGCTCGCAACTGCCGTGATGCCGAAGACTACAATCCAAGAGTTGACGGGGATACCGTCGGCGTCACCCGTGGCGTAGTCGGCGGCATGCCGTTCTCGTCAGACCGCGCGGAACGGCGAGATTCGCTTGCATGGGTCGGGAACGTTATCAGTGCAGCATCTGCAGCCGGGAAATCGCCCACCCGGGTGTCGAGTGCCCGTACTGCAGGGCGCAAGCGGTGATCGCGGAAGGGGCCTCACCTCGCATCCTGATAGCGGTGTTTGCCGCGATGGCTGCTGTCTTCGCGTTGACATCGCTGTACACCCAGTCGTTCAAGAGTCTGAGGGCGGGACGCGGCGAGGCGCACTATGTCAGGGCCAGCGCACTTCTGGCCCAAGGCCTTTACGAAGAGGCAATCCGTGAATTCCGCGACGCGCTGGGCTTTGCCAGAGAGGAGCCGGAGTATCGGCTGGGACTCGCGCAGGCCCTGTTCCGGGCGGGCCGCTACTCGGAAGCTGAGGCCTATCTCGGCCAGCTGCGCGGGGCGGACCCGACGTCGGGCATCGTGAACCTTTTGTTGGCACGGCTTGCGGCGGCGGACGGCCGGGTGGACGAAGCCGTGTCTCACTTCCGAACTGCGATCCGGGGGCGATGGGAAGACGGCGACGCCCAGCGGCGTCTCGCGCTGCGCTTCGAGCTCGTGCAATTGCTGCTAGACCACGACCGTCGTCAGCAACTAACGGCAGAGTTGCTGGATCTGGAGGAGACCCTCCCGGACCATCGGCCGACGCAGCACCGGGTCGCCTCGCTGATGCTGAAGGTGGGCCTCTTCGCCCGGGCATCGGAACTCTACCAGTCAGTCCTCAGCGACGATCCCGCGGACCGGGTGGCGCTGCTCGGACGCGGCGATGCGGAATTCGAGCTTGGGAACTACCTGACGGCCAGGACGCAGTACAACCGTGCCCAGGCGCTGCACCGGGACGGCCGCACGCAGCAGCGGGTGGACCTCTGCAACCAGATCCTTGTGCTCGACCCCACCCGGCGCGGCATCAACCTTTCCGAGCGCTTCCGGCGCAGCAAAGTCCTGCTGGACCGGGCGCAATCGGCGCTGCTCGCGTGCCACAATCCGGCGGGAGACGCGCTCGTGGGCCCTGTGCCACCCCTGCCCGGAACTCTGGCCGAGGAACTGGACGCCGCCGATCGTGCGCTCACCGATCGACGCGCCCGCGCGTCCGTTGAAGGCGTCGAGGCCAACACCGGACTCGCAGAGCGCATCTGGTCGCATGTGCCTCAGGTCTGCGGGGACGAGGTTCCGTCCGACACCCCCCTCCTCGGCGTGATGGCCAAGCTCGCCAGATGAGGACGATCGTCAGTGCCCTTGGGCACCTGTCCAGCATGGGCAGGGCGGGGCCCGTGTTGGACGAGCCACAGCGATTCCTGCTGCTGTCGATCGTCATCGGGATCTTCTCGGGCCTTGTCGTGGTCTGCTTCCACATCTCGCTCGAACTCCTCAACTGGATCACGGTCCACCCGCCCGAGCACTCGCCTCAGTACGTGCTGGCGCTGTGGCCCGCAGTCGGCGGGTTGGCAGCCTACGCGTTGGTGCACTTCGTCGTTCCGACGGCGCGCGGCTCAAGCGTGAACTACACCAAGGCTGCCGTGTACGCCTCAGACGGCTACATTTCGTTCCGGGGAGTGCTGGGCAAGTTCGCCAGCTGCACCCTCTCGATCGGGACGGGGAATCCCATGGGCCCCGAGGATCCGTCGCTGCAGATGGGTGCGGGCATCGCGTCCCTGCTGGGACGGATCTTCCACCTGACGCGCGACCACATGCGGCTCATCGCCCCGATCGGCGCCGCCGCCGGGATCGGCGCCGCGTTCAACACGCCGATCGCCGCCGTGCTGTTCGTGATGGAGGAGGTCGTGTCAGCCTGGAACGCGGGTGTCCTAGGATCCATCGTGCTCGCGTCAGTGTCTGCGGTGGTCGTGAGCCGGTGGTTCTTGGGAGACTCGCCGCTGTACACGGTACCGGAGATCGAGACGGGAACTTACGCCGGGCTGCTGGCCTACGCCGCGATCGGTGCCATCGGCGGCACTTTGTCTGCCGTGTTCACCACGCGCGCGGTCCAGCTCCGCGGGATAGTGCTCAAGCTGCGCGAGCGAATCCGAGTGTTCCTGCCGGCGCTGGCGGGCCTTCTGGTGGGACTTGCGGGGCTATTCGCCCCCGAGATTCTTGGGGCGGGCTACCAGTCCGTGGAAGGCGCGCTCCACGACCGCTTCCCTTGGGAATCGATGCTTGCCCTGGCTGCATTGAAGCTGGCGCTCACCGCGGTGTGCTTCAGCTTCGGGACGCCCGGAGGCCTGTTCGCCCCCACCCTCTTTGTTGGGGCAATGCTCGGCGGAGGATTGGGAGTACTCGCCCAGACGCTCATGCCGGGGTCTTCCGGCTCTGTTGGAGCTTACGTCCTGGTCGGGATCGGAGCCTTCTTCGCGGGCGTCTTCCGCGCACCGATGACCTCCGTATTCATGGTCTTCGAGCTTAGCGCCAGCTATACCGTGATCCTGCCTGTGATGATCGCGAACACCGTCGCGTTCTTTGTGGCCCGGCGCTTGGAACGGCGCTCAGTGTTTGAGCTCGCGGGGCTTCAGGACGGACTGGACCTGCCTTCGGCCGACGCACGCCGCGAGACGCCCGCGATGCACGTCGAGGACGCCATGCAGCGGGGCCGCGGACGGGTAGCCGAGGCGGGAATCACCGTCGGACAAGCTCTGGATCGGCTGGCGGAGTCCGAGGAGCATGCCCTGCTGGTAGAGCTGCGCTACGGGACGTGGCGCTGGATCGGCGAGCGTCCAGTCCGGCGCGCTGCGGCGAACGGAGAGGGCGAAGCCCCCCTGCGAGACACGCAAAGCCTGTTGCCGGTCGTTCGCACCTACCCGGACATGCCGCTTGACCAGGCGATGCGCAAGCTAGCGATCTATCCTGTGCTGCCTGTGACGAGCCGGGTCAACCCGAACGCTCTCGTCGGCACGCTCACGCTAGGCGACGTGCACGGGGCCTACGGCATCCTAGCGCCTGGCCCGCCGGCCGGCGGTCAGGCTTGAATGTCATCCTGGCAGGCGTAAGTTGCCGGTACGCCGTGCTTGTTGAGCTCGGCTATCCCGATCCTCGAGGTGTAGTAGCCCTCAACCGTCAGCCGCTTGACGCGCCGGAAGAACACCGCGCCGGTCTCGAGCTCTGGGTCCTCCCCGCCGTCCAGATCCTCGAGAATGGCGATCTGATCGGCCTCGTCTAGCGCGACGAACGGGGCTCCGTGCAGCCTGATGGCGTGCCCGTCGAGCCATCCCAAGCCCTTGATGAAGCCATGGCCCTTGTCGTCGGCGACGTCGTGCAGCATCAGGTCGATGTACTGGTTAACCTTGGCCGCCTTGGCACCAGGCGTGTCAGTCGCGGGAATGATCAACTCGCTGAGCGCCACCACTGTCTGGTTTTGGTGCGAGTCGAACAGCAGCGGCTGCCAAGCCTCCTCGCTGGCGGCTGCCTGAGCGGCCGGGGCCGGTGAGATCGTTGTGATCAGCGGGGCCGCCGCAACGGCCCCCGTTCCGCCCAAGGCTGTCTTGAGCAAGTCTCGACGCTGCACGCGCTGCACCCCCTTGAGTGCCGCCATTGTACTGGATGCGCCGGCAGTGGCCGGTGCCTAGCGACAAGATGCCCGGGGCCGCGACGGCGGCCCCGGGCGGGCGTAGCAGGAGGATCGGACGATCCGTGGGTCGGCGTTACTCCTTGGGTCCGAATACCCACATGAAGCCGACCGTGAACGTGTTCTGGTCCATGGAGAAGCCGCCATCGCAGGACGGGCACCCGAAGAAGGCCACGTCGGACCAGTCGCGGCGGTACTCCACCCTTGTCAGAAAACGGGGGTCTTCCTTGACGGGCTGCACCTCGAAGGTGATCGTGTTCTCGCGCAGGTTCTGCATGGTGCCGGTCGAGCGGGCCTCCGAGTCGTCGAGGAACTCCATGCGGTACGCCAGCCGCACCTGGTCGGTCAGGTGCACGCGGGCGTAGCCGCCCATGCCCCACGACGTGGCACTGGCCATGCCATCGTGGGCCTGGATGTAGTCGAGGTTGGCCATTATTTCGAACCTGTCGTGCAGGCCCCCGTAGAAGTTCCAGCTCAGGTTCTTCAGCCAGCCCTGGTTTGTCCCCGGGTTCTCCGGCCCGTTAATCCACGTCAGCGTGGTGTTGAAGCGGTCGCTTGGAGCAAAGGAGCCCTGTATTCCGTAAGACTTTCCCGTATTCTGATCCCACGCATTGTCGAATCCATTAACCAACAGGAATGTTGTAGTGAATGTATCCGATACGGGGACGCTGAATCTGGCACCCAAGTGTGAGAATGGCTCGTTCCAAGCCCAGAGTATGCCGCGGGTGTAATTCCAGTTCAGGTGGGACTCCGCGACCTCAAGGCCGGCGATGGTTCCAAACAGGCCGACATCCAGCTGCGAGCCATTCCCGAACTGGTAGTATCCGTAGGCCTGCTGGAGGTACAGCACATCCTCCAGCGGTCCGGGCTCGAGCCCGTCGCGGAACAGCCGGGCGCCTGAGCCGAACCAGATGTCCGACCGGAAACCTATCGGCCCATCCCCGCTCGCGTCGATCTCAAGCTTGGCCTGATTCAGGCCAAAGCCGCGGGAGTTCGGATTCGTGTAGTAGAGCGTGTTGAAGCCGTCTCCCGGCTGGTTCGTGTTGTGGGTGTAGTATGCATCGAGCAGCCCGGTGAACGAAATGGCTTGGCCACCGCTGCTGGCCACGCCGACGAGGGCATCCTCGTCCGGCTCGGCATAGGTCACAGCAGTAGAGGAGCCCGGCGAGGCAACCTTGAGCGGCGCTGCGTCCGAGGGCTCGAACGCCACGACCGCGGGCTGGTCCGCTTCCTCGACGGGAGCAGCATCGGCTGTGGCCTCCCCGCCCAGTGAGTCAAGCATGGCTTCCAGCTGCAGCAGCCGCGCCCGGAGTGCGTCGAGCTCTTCGCGAATTTCAGCCTCCACTGCGGCTGCTGATTCGGCTGCGCCGTCCTCAGACGTGGCGGCGCTGAGAGGCAACCACAGCAGTCCAATTGCAAGTGTTCTGATGATCAAGTGTCTCATCGGGTGAGTTCTCCTCGTTGGATTCGGCGTACATCGACCTGCCCTGTCCTTCGCACGACAGGTCGGTTGGACGCTCTCTGGCGGTCACTAGGTGCCGTCCAGATTCCACTTTACGGAACGACCGCTTGAAAGGGAAGAAGATTCTTTTTATAGCCCCTATCGGAAAAATTTAGGGGGCTTGGAGCGTGTCTGGCCCAGACCTATTCCTGCGATTCCAGCACTAGAGAGCTCTCCCGAATTCTGGCGCAGTCCTCGGGGAGCACGCTTGAGCCGAGAAAGTTCCGGGCCCTGTGCAGCAGGTGCCTCGACGGTCCGCCGGTGTGCCCGCAGCGGCACAGCAGGTGGGCGAACTCGTGTGCGACGGGCGAGTAGTCCGGGTCGCGGCGCGGGAGCCAGTGGCTCCGGTAGGAGATCCAAGCCGTGTCGGCGTAGGCCTGCTTGGACGGTCCGGTCTCCGGCGGGCCGTACGAGACCGCAAGCGAATCAGTCCCCCGGACGGCCCCTATCAGGAAAGCCACCGGTCTCGCAGCCCCTTGGGGCAGAAGTGAGGCAAGGCGCACGACCTCTGCCGGCACTCCTGTGGCAGCTTCCACGTCAGCGGCGTCGAATCCCTTGAAATCCTGAGCAAACTCGACTCTGGCCAACACGACCCTCCCGAAGGCAACTCCGCAGGGCTCAAGGATCGCGGCAGTCTTGCGGAGCTGGCGCAGTGCCCTCCCCTGAGTCCAAGGAGTCCGCCGATCAAATACCACTGTGGCGTCCAGGATCCCAGAACCCCTAGGCCGCCCACTCGGATAGAGCTCCCGTTCCGCGACATCCCGCATCTCGGCCAGAGGAAATCCCGCGCCGGGCCAAGACACAAATGGCCCCTGCGCCCGGAGCGGGGCCGTGCAAGCCAAGACCATGGCCAAGAAGCCAGTCGCCCACGGCAGCACGAGCGGTCCCCCGGCCCATAATAGATGCGGCAAGCTCGCCACGAGCTGAGCGAAGCCGGGTACGCCCATGGCCACGAAGGTATCGGACCTGGACACACCTGCCCTGCTGGTCGATCTCGACAGGCTCGAGGCGAATCTGGACCGGGCAGCCGCCTACGCAAGGGCCAGCGGGCTGCGTCTCAGGCCCCACACCAAGACGCACAAGTCTCCGCTGGTCGCATCCATGCAGGTCGCGCGCGGCGCGGTGGGCCTGACGGTAGCGAAGGTGGGCGAGGCCCAGGTCATGGCCGGGGATGGGGTGCCCGACCTCCTCGTTGCGTATCCGGTCTGGGGTGATGTCAAGTGGGCCCGCTTGGCGAGGATCGCGCGGGCCGTCCCCGTGACCGTGGCGCTCGACAGTCCGGACGTCGCCGAGGGCCTTGCGGTCCACGCACGACGGGCCGGGATCGTCATTCGCGTCTTGGTAGAGGCTGACTTGGGTATGAGCCGCTGCGGGCTGCCGCCGGGTCCGGCGCTGGTTGACCTGGCCCGCCATGTCGAGGCTCTCGACGGATTGCGGGCGCAAGGGATCATGTTCTATCCCGGACACATTAACCCCGCGAGCTCCGGTGGCCCGGAACAGCTTCAGAAGTTGCGCTCCGACCTCGGCCGCGTGCTCTCCGACTTCCGCGCAAGCGGCTTGTGCACAGATGTCGTTAGCGGGGGCTCGACGCCTACCCTGTACCATTCCCACACCATCGACGGGCTTACCGAGATCCGCCCCGGCACGTACGTGTTCAACGACAGGTCGCAAGTGGCGATGGAAGCCTGCAAATGGGAGCACTGCGCGCTCTCGGTGGTAGCGACTGTAGTCTCAGTCTCGGAGCGAGGGTGGTTTGTCGTCGACGCCGGCTCGAAGACCCTGTCCTCAGACCTCCAGCGCCCCGATCAGGATGGCTGCTTCGGGCACGTGGTGGATGTGCCGGGCGCCCGGCTCCACATGATGAACGAGGAGCACGGCATGGTGGACATGAGCGGGCGCATGGACCTCGCTCCCCGAATCGGCGAGAGAGTGCGCATCATTCCGAACCACGTCTGCGCGACAGTCAACATGCACGATGTGGTGCACGGCGCACGGGGCGGTACTGTGGAAGTCTCGTGGGAAGTCGCAGGCCGCGGGCGGGTCCAATAGCCGCGACTGAGGAGGTATCGATCACCGTGGATTCCAGTTCCAGCAATTCCATCGAGCGCGTCACTGCGCCGGGAGCGCCCAGCCCTCAGGGCCCCTACTCCCATGCCGTCAAGGCGGGCGGCTTCGTGTACGTGTCCGGCCAGGCGGCGCTGGATCCGGTCTCGAGCAAGCCCACGGGCGGCAGCGTGGCCGATGAGACCCGGCGCACCCTCGACAACGTCCGGGCAATACTCGAAGCTGCCGGTGCATCGCTGAAGGACGTAATCAAGTGCAACGTCTACCTCGCGGACATTCGTGATTTCGCGTCGATGAACGCGGTCTACGCGGAGTACTTCGGCGCTGCCAAGCCAGCCCGCACTACCGTGCAGGCCAGCCTTCCCGCCGCCGGGCTCCGCGTGGAGATCGACTGCATCGCGTACGTAGGCGCGTAGGCCCTGGATGCCCCGCAACGGTCAGTAGGCCGCCTTCCGAAATCGCTGATCAAAGACCGCAGCCCCTGTTTGGAGAAGGGTTCTGGTCGAAGTGGCGCTGGTCTTGAGCAATTGCATCGCGAAGGACCTGTCTCGGCCTCGGGCTTGGAGCGCGGGGTGCCCCAAGTGCCCCGTCACGACTAGGGATTCCGGCATGCGGACTTCCGCGTACCGCGAGCACGGTTGATCTTCATTTGCCAGTCCACGCCCCAGTCACGAGCATGGGTGTTGGAAGTACGCCGCGATCTTGGCCCAGTCTCCCATGAGAACGGGGGCTCAGTCTGACTGGACGAGACACCCGATCAGGTAAGGCCTCGGACGCCAGCCGGGGAATTGCCCACCCCTGTGCCCCCAGTCCAGTGTTCCGGCGCATCCACGCCGCCGTGCTGTGGCATGCCGGCCCTGACCGCTCCACGCTGTGGAAGCGACTGCGGGCTTTCACCGTCGACGGCTCCAAGCTCAACCTGCCCCGGGAACTGGTGCGGGAAGGCTACGCCCCGCCCTCACCGCAGGCACATTGTCCGCAGGAACTGCTCAGCTGCCTGTACCAGATCCGCCGGCGCCTGCCGTGCGACTTCGTCGCTGCCGGCAGCTGTGACGAAGTCGTCACGATGGGGCCGGCCGGGACGGTCCCCCTCCGGCTGCGACTGGTGAAGTACGCCGTGCACGAGACGCCCTATGTGCTCGGGACCACGCTGCTGGACGCCCAACTGTACCCGCTGGCGGCCTTGGCCGCCCCCTACCACGGACTCTGGAGCGTGAAAGAGCTGTACAAGATCTCGAAGGGATTGCTGCAGCTCGAGAGGATCGGGCCGCATGCCAGCGTGGGCCGGTGGTCGATGCTCGACAGGGAGGCGGTCGTCGAACAGCACGCTGTTCTCGACGCTTCCGTATGGGTCTCCGACAAGGCCGTCGTTCGCACTGGCGCGCGAGTCGGGGAGAACGCCAGGATCGGCACTGCGGCCGATCTGGGCGCGCAGGTCGCCGTGGGCGCCGCTGCCCGCGTTCACAGCCGGGTCCGCATCGGCGCCACCGTGCGGGTCGGCGAGCAGGTGCGCGTCTGCGACGCCGCCTCGGTGTTGCCGCTGGCCGTTGTTCGGGCGAATGCCGACATCGGCCGCAGGGCCCGGATTACCCAGTCCGCCGTGGTAGGCACGGGCTGCCGGGTGCTCCACGATGCTGAGGTCGGCCGCGGCGCCAGGCTTGGGCCCGATTCCGCGGCCACGGCCGGCCAGGTCATCCCGACCGGCTGCGTCTATGCGCCGGCCATCGAGGCCAGGGCGGACCCGGCGGTCGCCCCTGCCTCCGCCGCTCGCGTCAGGCGTCCGCTTGCGGCGGCAGCGCGAACTGGTTGATCCAGCGGATGACCGCCGCACGGCGGGTCTCCGCCAGGCGCATGGAGCGCGCGATCTCGTAGATCGAGAGCGCGGCCCTCGTGTGGAGCCGCATGAGGTCGCACATGCGGATGCACGCGAAGATGTGCCAGATCTGCGACCGCTCCTGCGGCCGGAGCCTGGTCGAACGGAACAGGCACTGCAGATCCCTGCCCCCGGGACGCTCCGGCATGCCCGCGAGATGGTCGGCCGCGAGCATCTCGAGGAATCGGCGTGCCTGCTCGTCACCGCCGCGCGGCGGGATCCTGGCGTGCGCACGCGGATGGTCGAACCAGGCGAGCGGGAGGGGGTGGAGGCGCACAACCCGCTCGGGCCACGCGTGGAACATCGTGAGCGGCTTGTCCGCACCGCCGATCAGGGAGCCGTGCTCGCCCAGGCCTTCCTCGCGAGGATCCCCGCCGTGCATCAGGCACCTCTCGACCTGCAGTCGCTCGTAGCGCGCGTGGAGCTCCTCGCGGGAGAGCGGCCGCCCGGGATCATCGGG
The DNA here is from genome assembly GCA_965203925.1 of Bryobacterales bacterium. Lineage (GTDB taxonomy): Bacteria > Acidobacteriota > Terriglobia > Bryobacterales > UBA6623 > VXMF01. The sequence continues at coordinate 3,449,968 of OZ241924.1, read as the reverse complement.
GGGAGGGTGGTGATAGGCGTGCCGCACCTTTTCCAAGTCGAGCACGTGGCCTCATCTCCCCAACCCGGGGCCGCGGGCGGGGCTTCTCGAATGGATGTGCCGCCGGATCACGTCACGGACGAGACGCACGGCATTCTCCGCATCGTGACGGCTGGCGGGCGAGATGAGGGGCCGGGGATGCTGCCCCATCCATTGGTGACCGAAGTGGCGCAGTTCAGCGCTGATGTCGCGCAGGTGTCTTTCCCGGAGCGTGGAAAGGGCAAACTCCAGTTCCGCGGAGGCGTTCCGCTGGGCGGTCGCGATGTCGTAAAGGTCACGCGGAACGATCTCCCCGTTGCGGATCATCCGATAGTTCAGCTTCTTCGCGAGGATCTCCGCCGTGGTCTCGAGTGGCACGTCTGTGCCGCGAACGGTGTCGCCCGACAGGGGCAGGGGCGTGATCGGAGGGCTGGTCGAGACGCTGACCTCCCCGCCGCCCGCAAGGATGATGCGCGCGTGCCCAAACCCCACGGTGAACCCTTGGACACCAGCGGAACGGCTTCTCAGGTCGGCGCGAACCTGCTGTTCGTGCTCGCGGAACACCCTGAACGCGGACGCGCCCACGAACAGGTCCACGTCTGTGCTGTGCCTATGCTGCCATCTCGCGGCTAGGGCCGTGCCCCCGCCTAGATGCAGCTCGCGCTCGCCGCCGAGATGATGCCCGAGCGGCACTCGCACAGCCTCGAGCAGCTCCGCGGGTCCGGTGGGCAGGTCAAGCTTCGCCATGCGGGTTCTCCGCGACGCACCGTCAGTCTATCGCGCGCGGAACCCGCCCCTTCCGCGGGGATCGGGACGGCTCGTTCGCGGCCGTTTGGCCGCCTGATCCCGGGAGCCGCGCTACCTGAGCTACTACGTGCCGGCCGGCCTAGAGCGCGGGTCGATCCGCAGGGCCGGATAGGGGTGCAGGACGCCGTCCTCCATCCCACCGGGGCCGAACGTGTCCACACCCTCGAGCGGCTGGCGCAAGCGGCGCGTCAGCGCGTCGTGGCGCTGCCTAGGGGCTGTCCGGAGCCGCACCTGCCCCTCTTGCCGTCGACCAGCCCGACATCCGACCAGCCGGTCTCCTCCAGCCCGGGGCGGTCGTAGTTGTTGTCCGGCAGCAGCTCGGTGCATTTGTAGTTGGGGTCTAGGACTGCATGCGTTGGAGCCAACGAGCCGCTGTCCAGCTCAGCAACACCTATGCTCGGATCCTCCATCACGATCCGACCGGTGAACTCGCGCCCCCAGTTGGGCGTGACGAGCGGGCCGTGCATCCTGTCGTGGACAACATTGACGTAGCTCCCATTGCAAGATTCAACGGGGTCTTCGGCGTGCTCGTCGATGCCCTGCTCAAGGGTGGGCAGGTCGAACTTGGTCTCGGAAGTGCCGTCGGGGCGGTCCACGGTCACCTCGATCCGTTGCAGCATGTCTCGCCGGTCTTGCCGGGCCGCCGAGGGCGGAACGCCGTCGAGCCGCTCGTCGCCTGCTCGCCGGAGCGGAGTGCGCAACGAACGTTTCATCGGCCGAGCCCCCTTCGACGGCTCCGCAGTCGCAGCGGTCGGGGCTCGGGCGCGAGCCAGGGGCCCTTGCCTCGGCCTTGGCAGTCCCGCAGCAGCGGCGGGTTGGCATCCGGGAAGCGCGCCTTCCAGCTGCGCAAGCCGCCTGCAGCCCCTGTCCCTCAAGCTCGTAGGTGTACGTTCCGGCCGCGAGGGACGCTGCTTTGCGCTTACATCCCTGGCCGTCGCGGTCAACTCCCATACGTGACTCCGGTCGTCCTGCCGGACGAGGCGTGCCGCCGTGACCCGCTCGACCTCGATCTCGAAGTCGACGTTCTCCGCGGGCTGATCGTGAGGGACGGCAGCCTATTGACGGTGACGCGGCCCGCAGGGGTGCAGTCGACCGCGTCGGCCTCCGCCTGCGTCGCGTGGGTCGAGCCGTCGCAGGCCGTGTAGACGACCGGATCCACGTACGCGTCGGCTGTCGTGTCGAAGGCGCCGCTCGAGCACGTGGGCTCAAAGCCAGTAGGGCTCGCACGCGAGCTCCAGTGTCGTGATCAGACCGGGGCAAAGAGAGGAAGTCGGACGGGAGGGTCCCGTCTGCGTTCGTGCTCACGACATGGCACGGCCCGCCGTTGGCGAAGAGCGCCCGTTCGGTCGTGCCGGAGATGCTCCAAGAACTGCCGTGCGACGTGATGTCCTCCCAAGAGAACTGGCGTGTGAAGGTGAACTGGTAGCCGCTGAAGAGCCGCGGATCGCTGACGGTCTCCGGATGCGACGGGCTGCATGTCGTAGCCGTCCAGACATGCGGGGGTGTTGTCCTGCCCGGGCAAGGACAGCGTCAGGAGGAGGGCGGCCGCGACGAGCAGCGCGATCTTCGGATGTGACATACGCGCATTATGGCCAGTCGGGCCTTTGGCCCGCCGGGCCCTCGACGTCGGCGGGAGACCGGCGGGTACCTCACGGCCTGGCGTTCCTCGGCCACCCGCACGGTTGTGGCAGACTGTCGAGACCCCCGGCCTTTTTTGAGCGAGTGCGGCGCCTTTTGGCACTTGCCAACAGCGGCGATGCCGCGTCGAGGGGGCTTCATCAGCTGCGGCGATGGCCGGTGCGGCGGCCGCTAGACTGGGGCCGTGGCCGGCACGGGCCAACCCGCCACCATCCCGGACGAATTTGTCGAGCGGGTGAAACTCTGGGCGCGGGACCAGCCCGCCCCTGTCTCCGTGATCCTGTTCGGCTCGCGCGCACGCGGCGACCACGGGCCCGATTCCGACTGGGACATTGCCTTGGTGCACGAGGGGGAATGCCCATCACTGGCGGATCTGCCGCGCGAGCTCGACGGCGCCCGCATCGAGTGGGTTGCGAGGGAGCGGTCTCGGGCGATGAGCCGGCTGAATGTCTGCGGGCTTGCGCATGCGGTTGCCGCGAGCGGCCGCTGCCTGCACGGCGACCCGCTGCCGATTCCCGGGAGAAAGGACCCGAACACACGCGACGCGTGGAGCTTTCTGGCCTTGGGCCACAGGGAGATGTGCAATAGCCTGAGCAGCCTTGCGTACCACTGCGAGCTCCCCGATCGGCTTCGGCTGGGCGGGAGTCTCACTGCGGCCGAGAAGGGCCAGCTCGCCGGCGAGCGCTTGTGCAAGGCTGCGCTGAGCCTCAGGGCCGTGGAGCCCAAGCGCTCGCATTCGGTGGCGGAACTGTGTGAGGACCTCGAACGGGTGTTCCCGGCGGACCCGCTGCTGCCCGTGCTGCGCGCTTGCGACGTGACCGCAGGGAAGGCGCCAGGGAGCGCCGAGGCCCGGTGGGGCGGCCCAAGGGAAGGGATCGACGTGTCCGCGGCCCGCTTGGTCCGCGTGCTGCAGGCCTCCGGGAAAGTGCTCGCAGCCGCGTGCGAGCTCCCGCCGGACGACGACAGCAGGGACTGGGTGGAGGCTCTGGTCGACTACAGGGACCTGATGTTCGACATCCTGAGGCGGATGGAACGCACCGATTGCCCGCCGGCAACCCTGCAAGCGATCGCAGCCGGCCTCAAGTCGGGCCCGAGCACACCGGAGCTGTGGGATCGGCTGCCGGGGACCGATCCCCGGAGGCGCCCTCGAGGGATGGCACCAAGGGACCGCTAGGGGTATATTGGCGATCAACTCATGACGGACCCCAAGCCCCACGCGGAATCGCAGCGGACGGCAGCGGAGCCGTCGAACGCCCCGCTTTGCCTTTGGACGGCCGAAGCCGCGCGAAGGGCCGGGCGCAGCCCTCGCACGATCCGCCACTGGCTGCGGCTGGGACGTGTGCGCGAGTGCGGGAGGCCCGGCTGCCGCAACGTGCCCGCCGCCATGAGGCCTTCCTCGCGGCGCCGCAGCGCGTCCCCGCGCTGAAGAGCCCCCTCTCCCTCCGGCGCGGCCGTCGGGCCGCCTGCAACGATCCCGCGCCCCTGGTCTTGCAGATCCGGAAGGCGGGCCTGTCGAAGCAGCAAGCGGCGGCTAACGCGCGGATGCACTGGGACACGGTCACGAGCGTGCTCGACGGGTGGGGCACACGGCAGGGCGCGCGGCGCCTGTGCGCCGTTCTGGACGTGGAACCGGTCGAGGTCCTCGCGGAGTGTCGAGAGTGATCGACCGGCCTGATGCTCAACGGCTGGCTTCGTATCAGCGGTCAACGAACTCCTCTCCCGCTGAACGCGTCGTCGAAGGAGCTTCCCCTAGTTCTCGGCTTCCCCCTCGGTGACGCAGAGACCACGTAACATTCGGCGAGCCACTTCTGTGGCTAACCCCCTAGTGGCGGGCCTGGGATCGTGAACGCGGCAAGGTGCCAGAGATGCCACGGACCCGACCAGAAACTGATGGAGGCGACGGTCGCCGAGCGCATCGCGGCGGCCGAAGCCGTGCAGCGCTCGCATGGCCATCGGCTTGTCGGCATAGGAGCGACCGACAGCCAAGGAAGGATTGCGTCGGCAGGAATGTGCGCCTACCATAGAATTGGCAGGGTGCTCTCGGACGCGGCGTGCCCTAAGGGCGCGTGTAGCTGTAACGGTACTCGCGAGTGCTGCGTCAAATTCGTATAGCTGGCCATGGCTGATTTGCGCAATCCCGACAAGTCCCACGCGCGGCCCCCGAGGTATTCAGGGATGGGGCCACTGGTCATCGATTCCCTGCACGTGCCATGGTGGCGCAACCTCGCAGATTCGGCCGGGGAGATCCTCAAGCCTCCGCAGCGCGGGCCAACCCCGCAGTACCCTCCGGCGAAGCCCGGAGAACTCGACTTCGCGGACCCCATCGTGTACTCGCTCGGCCGGCCGTGGTGGATGGGGATCGTGAACACCCTGCGCGCCATGAGGGAGTACCGGCTCGGCCCGCCTGTGCCGACGTTCCCCCCGCCCGCGCCAGGCGACTACGAGGTGGGCCAGCTCACCTTGGGCACACTGGCGCTTCCTTGGTGGTTGGGCCTGCTGGAGAGCTACCGCATCGGCAAGGAGATGCAGAACGCACCCCCGCTGAAGCTCTCTTCGAAGCCGATTCGGATCAAGGAGATCTGGGGGGACTTCAGCCGCAGACGCGACGGCATGATCGTGACGGCAGTGGCGCACGCCCTCGTCGTCTTGGTCATGTTCGGATTCCAGGAAGGGGACATCGTCGAGAAGCGCTCCGGGACCGTGACGCTGATCATCCCGGTCGACATCTCCCCGTACCTGGCACAACTGCGGACGCCCGCCCCGGGACAAAGCGGAGGAGGAGGCGGTGGCGGCCAGAATTCGCCCATGCCGGCCAGCCGCGGCAGGCTCCCGCGCTTCTCTCTGGAGCCACAGCTCGCGCCGCCGACGCCGATCATCCGCAATCCGGACCCGGAGCTGGCGGTTGAGCCCACCGTCAGGGTTCCCCCAGAGATCAGCATGCCGCAGGTCGATCTGGCAGTGTTCGGCGATCCATTCGGCGCTGACGGGCCACCCTCTGCAGGTCCGGGAACGGGCGGGGGCATCGGCTCCGGGCGCGGCACGGGCGTCGGCTCGGGTACCGGCTCGGGTGTCGGGCCCGGCAGCGGCGGCGGCATAGGCGGGGGCGTCTTCCGCATAGGCGGGGGCGTGACGAGCCCAAGGCTCCTGTCGAAAGTGGAGCCGGAATACTCCGAGGAGGCGCGCAAGGCCAAGTACCAAGGCACGGTGATGCTCGCTGTCGAGGTCTGGGAAGACGGCATTGCGCACAACATCCGTGTGGTGCGCAGCTTGGGCTTGGGCCTTGACGAGAAGGCCGTCGAGGCCGTCCGCAAGTGGCGTTTCCTGCCAGGGAAGAAGGACGGCAAGCCCGTGCGCGTCGCGGCCCAGATCCAGGTCAGCTTCCGGCTGCTGTAGCAAGGCGCACACCGGAGAGCAGCGGAAGGCGCGTTCCTTGGAGCAGATTGACAGGTCCCCGCGATTAGGGCCGCTCTCATCGAGTCTTGGAGTCAACCGCCCCAAGTCGCGCGCGGAGGGTCTCCGCAGACGCGAATTCCTGGGTGTCGCAGCAGCAGCGGCAACCGCGTCGGGACGGGCCGCTCAGCAGCCCAACGTGCTCTTCGTGCTGGCGGACCAGTGGCGGGGCAGCGCCTTCGGCTTTGGCTCCGACGAGGTCGTCCGCACCCCGAACTTCGACTCTCTGGCTGCACAGGGCGCCAACTGGCCGCGCGCGTACGCGGCAAACCCGGTCTGCACGCCGAACCGCGCGTGCATCCTCACGGGACGGCACTCCCACCAGACCGGAATGATCAAGAACGATATCCAGCTCCCTCCGGATGAAGTGTGCTGGCCGCAGATCCTGCGAGACGCGGGCTACGCGACGCACTACGTGGGCAAGTGGCACTTGGACGGACCTCCCAAGCCGGGTTTCGTGCCGCCCGGATGGCGCCGACGCGGCTTCGACACGTTCGAGGGCTTCAACCGTGGGCACGTCTACCACAAGCCGTGGGGCTTCGACAACGACGGAGTGCCGCTGGCCGAGATGGTCCAAGAACCGGACCGATACTACGAGCCCGCCCTTCAGACGGACCTGGCGATCCGGTTCATGCGTGCCAACCGCGACCGCCCGTTCGCATGCTTCTTGTCGTGGGGGCCACCGCACACGCCCTTCCGGCCTCCGCCCGACTTCGACCGCTACAAGCCCGCTGAAGTCGTGCTACGCGGGAATGTTCCCGCCGAGCATGAAAAGCAGGCAAGGAAGGATCTGGCCGGCTACTACGGGCTGTGCGAATCCCTGGACCACCAGATGGGGAGGCTGTCGGGCTTCTTGGATGAGTCCGGGCTGGCTAGCAAGACTCTGGTGATATTCACCTCGGACCACGGGGAACTGGCCGGCTCGCACGGCAAGTACCGCAAGGGCCAGCCGGAGAATGAGTCGCTTCAGGTGCCCCTACTGATGCGCCTGCCGGGCACAATCGCCCAGAATACGGAGCCCTCCACACTCGCCAATTCCATAGACCTGATGCCGACGATTCTGTCGCTGTGCGAACTCGATGCGCCGGATGCCTGCGCGGGCGCTGACCTCTCTGGAGCGGTAGTGCCCGGCAGCGGACCGCCGAAGGTCGATTCGATCTACTGCGAAGGTAAAGTGTCCTCGGCTCCAGGCGCTCCTGCAAGCGCGAACAGCCCTGTGAATGGGCCGTGGAGGAGCATCGTGACGGATCGCTACAAGTTGACGGTCCGAGACGACCCGTCAAGCGTGGAATCACTCTACGACATGCAGGAGGATCCGCTGGAACTGCGAAACTTGGCGGCTTCCCGGGAGCAACGGGGGCTTGCGGCAGACCTGCTGGCCGAACTGCGCGGATGGGGGGCGCGCACGGAAGACCCATTCCCCTCCAAACCTCGTCGAGCGCGGGAGTCTTACGAACCGGACCACCGCTGACCGGCAGACGGGGCATCTCGCTTCTCGCCCATGAGCTGCCCAAGCTCGGGGCATACCGCGATAGACGAACTGCCCCCCAGTGCGCGTTCGCAAGCCTCAGCAGGGTGCGCGAAAGGTCCTCAGACGTGGCGTTGCCATAGTCCGGGCGCTTCCCGGTGGGGCTACGTCTCGTTCGGTGAATCTCTCGAACAGGAGATCCCCAAGAGGAACTCTATTTCTCTACCCCTAGGTCCTCGCGTTCTGGTTTCGCTGGAAGAATGACACCACGTCCCGCAAGGGCGATCAAGAGCTGGTCGAACTTCGCGTCCACCGTGTCGATCTTAGTCTCAAGCCGGTCCATCCTAGCTTCGATCCGGTCCATCCTAGCTTCGATCCGGTCCTCAAGCCGGTCCATTCGATGCTCCAGCGCATTCATACGCTCATTGAGCGTGAGCGTCATGGATCCGTTAGAAACCACGAACACAAAGACAAGACCTACGTAGAACGCCCATGTCTTGACTGTTTCGGGCATCACTTCTTTCAGTATCATAGGGCAACGCTCATTCCGCGAGGGACGGCCAGAGGATTGCTCTCTCGCTGGGCCCGCCCGAACTGCCAGACGCCGTTCGGCATGCAGGAGATTCCCTCCTCACCTCAGGTCCGCAACATCCTAGACCGTCTCCCGGTGAGCTTCCTGCCCCGGTTCCTCCGCATCCTGTCTGCCTTACGCAGCCAGCCGATCTTCTTGGGACCCTTCCTGCGCCTCGGCGACCGCGTCTTGGTGGCCCTCCACGGAATCGAGTTCCATCATTCCCGCAAGGTCCATTGCCCGCTGTGCTCTTGTCGCCATACCGGCACGGGCAAGATCGCTCAGTACTTGGACGCCAGCGCCGATTTCCTGTTTGTCGTCAAGCCCGGCTCGCAGCCGCCGACGAGGCCCGCCCGCCGACTGCGCACTGGCTACGTCGCCGCAGCCGGAACGGGCGCCGCCGGCACCAGCGCTTCTACCGCTGGGTGTCCGGCGTGCGCCTGCGCAAGAGCCGTGACGCTGTCACGGGAGCCTGGATCGAAATGCGCATCCGCCAGCGCGAGACTGACGGAAGCTGGGAACACACGTACTCCAACACCTTCCTCACGAGCCTCGAGGTGACCGCCAAGAACATCGAGGAGGTCGCGCGCTGCGCGAGGGCGCGCTGGAAGATCGGGAATGAGTGCTTCAACTGCATCGCCCGCCACGAACAGAACTTCAAGCACAATTGCGGCAATGGCAAGGACAGTCTGGCGAATCTGCTCGCAACGCTGAACCTGCTGGCCTTCGCGCTGCAGACAGCGCTCGACTGCCTGCCGGGTCGGTGGCAGCAGTGCCGCGAGTACCTGCAGACGCGCAGGGAGTTCTTCGCCAAGCTACGCTCCTTCACGGAGGAATTCGCCGTCGGCGACTGGCCCAGCCTGCTGGACACGATGCTGCACCGGCGAGCCCCACCAACTTGGCAATCGGGAACCAGCCCAGCCTGAGCATGCGCAGCACCCATTCGCACTCTGCTGCGAGGGTCAGCAGCATCAGTGTGCCCAGTGCCCGAAGATCCCATCGAACAGAGTGCCGAGGAACGGAGCGAGTGCCTCAAACTGCCGGGAAGGCACCTCGATATGCCCATGCCGTTACGACCTAACTCAGCAGCTCGCGCAGCAACAGCACACATCCCGAGCCGCATCGACCGGTCCACCCACTGAATCTGGAACTGCTGGAGTCAAGTCAGCTTCGTAAGTCCCATCGCGTAGGCCACCTGTACCCGCAAGTGGCGGTGCGGACTGCCTGACGACAGCAGCGTCAAACTGAGGACGGGGCGTGGCCTCTCCGAACCGTTCCTTAACCCTTCCCGCAACACCTCGATCATCCCGCCGAGGGAAATACTGAGTCTGTCCGACGGTCGGAGAAGCCGATCTCAACCAGCGGATGGCTCTGGTATAGTCCCGGAGGAATGAAACCTCTCACTCACACACGCCGAGCGTTCGGGGCCGCCGCCGCGGCAGCCCTTGCAGCCCCGGCCAAGAGCTTGGCCGAGCGCGACTGGACAAACACCGTGCCGACCCGCTACCCGGACCCGGACATCGTGTCCCTTGATGGGCGCTTCGACAAGTACAAGCTGGGCAATACGCCGATCCAGCGCCTGCACGTGGGAACGCTTTGGGCTGAGGGTCCTGCCTGGAATGGCGTCGGGCGGTACCTGGTCTATTCCGACATCCCGAACGACCTGCAGCTGCGCTGGCTCGACGACGACGGCCACGTGAGCGTGTTCCGCAAGCCCTCGGGGAACTCCAACGGCAACACGTTCGACTGGCAGGGGCGCCAGCTCTCGTGTGAGCACGGCAACCGCAGGCTAGTCCGCTACGAGCACGACGGCAGTGTCACGGTGCTGGCCGACAGCTGGCAAGGCAAGCCGCTCAACGCGCCGAACGACGCCGTCGTGGATCCGGACGGCAACATCTGGTTCACCGATCCGGGCTACGGCAGCCTGATGCACTACGAGGGCAACAAGGGACCGCTGGAGATCAAGGAGGCGGTGTACCGGATCGACGGGCAAACAGGCCAGATGGAGATTGCGACAGATGAGATCTTCAAGCCGAATGGCCTCTGTTTCTCACCGGACTACAAGCTGCTGTACGTGGCCGACACAGGGGCTTCGCACTACCCTGAGGCAGAGCGCGAGATCAAGGTCTGGGACGTTCAGGATGGCCGGACGCTCGGCAACGGAAGGACGTTCGCGTCGATGCGGATGGACGGCTTCGAGCAGGCCGGCATGGCGGACGGCATCCGCTGCGACCGGGACGGCAACATCTGGTCCTCTGCCGGTTGGGTCGGCGCCGGCTACGACGGCGTCCACATCTTCGCGCCTGACGGGAGCCGCATCGGGCTGATCCGGCTGCCGGAGATCTGCTCGAACGTGTGCTTCGGCGGGGTCAAGCGAAACAGGCTCTTTATGACCGCCAGCCAGAGCCTTTACGCCGTGTATGTGGAAGCACAGGGGGCGCACATCGCCTGAGGGGCGCTGGTAAAATCAGCCAACGGAAGCTAATCCCGGCCGGTGTCGGGCCCGGTCTTCAAAACCGCTGCTTGGCGCTCCGCGTCAAGGGTGGGTTCGACTCCCACTAGCTTCCGCCACAAGGCCGGCACATCGGACGCTGCCGCCGGCGCGAACTGAGCCCATGGCTGCCCAGCCCAACATTCTGCTGGTGTGCACGGACCACTGGCCCGCCGGACTGCTCGGTGAGGACGGCCATCCCGACATCCTGACCCCCACGCTGGACGAACTGGCGCGCAGTGGCGTCCGCTTTCGCAATGCCTATTCGGAGTGCCCTGTCTGCATCCCTGCGCGCCGGACACTCATGACCGGCACGAGCCCGCGCACCCATGGCGATCGCGACTTCGCAGAGACCATGCCGATGCCCGAACTGCCAACGATGGCGCAGACATTCCGGGATGCGGGATATCAGGCCTACGCCGTGGGCAAGCTGCACGTGTACCCGCAGCGCGACCGGATCGGGTTCGACGATGTCGTCCTAGACGAGGAAGGCCGCACACTCTACGGCGTCACGGACGACTACGAGACGTTCCTCGGCGAGCACGGCTATCCCGGACGGCAGTTCGACCACGGCATGAGCAACAACGACTACACAGTTCGGCCGTGGCACTTGCCGGAACACACGCACGCCACGAACTGGGCCACTCGGGAGATGGTGCGCACGATCAAGCGGCGAGATCCCACCCGTCCGGCGTTCTGGTATCTCTCGTACCGCCACCCGCACCCGCCGATCGTGCCACTGGAGACCTACCATGCGATGTACCGAGACGTCGAGCTTCGCTGGCCGGTGCAGGGGGCCTGGTGCCGGGAAGAGCTGCCGTACCTCCTGCAAGCGGTGCGCGGGCGGTCTGCCCAAATGGGTGCCCGCCAGACCCTTGCCGCCCTGCAGGGCTTCTACGCCCTCTGCACGCACATCGACCACCAATTGCGCGTCGTTGTGGGCTCACTTCGCGAGGAGGGCCTGCTGGACGATACGGCGGTCTGCTTCACTGCGGACCACGGAGACATGCTTGGGAGGCACGGCATGTGGGCCAAACGGCTTTTCTACGAAGGAGCGGCCAATGTCCCCATGATCCTGGTTGGAGCTCAGGGCGACCAGCGCGTGGGGCACCACCGGGTCGACGACAGGCTGGTCGGGTGGCAGGACGTCATGCCCACGCTGCTGGACTTGGCCGGAATCCCCGTCCCGGCGAGCGCCGAAGGCCTATCGATGGTTGGCGACGCCCACCGGGAGTGGCTGTACGGTGAGGTGGGCGAAGGCGACCACGCGACCCGGATGATCCGCAGCGGCCAGTGGAAGCTGATCTACTATCCCGCCGGCAATGTACGACAGCTCTTCGACCTGGAGAGCGATCCGATGGAGATCCACGATCTTTCTGGCAGCGAGGCGCACCGCCCAGTCTTGGACCACCTCAGCGGAGTCCTGGCCAGCCAGCTCTACGGCGGGGACGAGGCATGGGTGCGGGACGGCAAGCTGGAGGGACGGCCCGCGCGAACGTTCCGGCCGGGGCCCAACCGAGGACTCTCAAGCCAACGCGGGCATCACTGGCCGCCCCCGCCAAAGACCGATATGCCGCAGATCCAGTGGCACAACGAAGAATAGCGGCCCACGCGCCCATGACTTCCATGGTGAGTCAACCAAGATGGTTGCACGCTCGGTTGCCAGCCGGAGCATTGGTCCTTGCGGTGCTGGCTGCCATCTCGGCTCCAAGCCAACCAGTTACCCAAGCGGACTTGGAAGCGGCCGCGGAGAACTCGGGTGCTTGGCTGACCTACGGGCGGGACTATCTCGCCCAGAGGTTTGTCGAGCTGGACGAAATTCATGTGGGCAACGTGCGACAGCTACGCCCGGTCTGGGCGTTTGCCACAGGCGGGCGGAACAGAGGGCTGGAAGCCACCCCCCTGATGCACGGCGGCGTGCTGTACGTGTCCGCCGACGACTCTAGGGTGTTCGCGATAGACGCATCCTCAGGTGCGCGGCTGTGGGTCTACGATCCCAAGATTGCCCCGGACGCGGAGCGGGTCTACTGCTGCGGGTCGGTCAATCGAGGTGTCGCGCTGCTTGGGGAACTCGTCTACGTGGGCACCATGGACGCCCGACTGGTCGCCCTAGACAAGCAGACTGGCCAAGTCGCGTGGGAAGCGCAGGTGGCCGACTGGCAGCAAGGCTACAGCATCACGGGTGCGCCGCTGGCAGTGAGGGACATGGTCCTGACGGGCGTCGCCGGGGGCGAGTTCGGCATCCGCGGGTTTGTCAAGGCGTTCGACGCCCGCGACGGGAGCCTTCGCTGGACGACGCACACCATACCCGCACCGGGCGAGCCCGGCAACGAGACTTGGCCCGGCGAGACGTGGAAGCACGGCGGGGCGCCGACTTGGACGACTGGCGCGTACGACCCGTCGCTGGGGCTCGTGTACTGGAACACCGGCAACGCGGCACCCTGGAACTGCCAAGTCCGCAAGGGCGACAACAAATGGGCTGCGTCAACCCTCGCCCTGGATGCGGCGACCGGCCGCATCGCGTGGGGCTTCCAGTACACCCCGTGGGACTGCTGGGACTACGACGCCGTCAGCACGCCCCTACTGGCGGACGTCGACCTGCCGGAACACGGCCCGGTCCGCGCGCTGTTCCATCACGACAAGAACGGATTCTTCTACGCGCTCGACCGCAGCGACGGGCGCTTTCTCTACGCCGACCCAATCGTGCCGGGTATCAACTGGACGCTCGGGCTGGACCCGCAGACCGGCCGGCCGAGGGTGAACCCGGACATGGTGGCCCAGTCCGGCGGCCCCGAGGTAGGGCCGATCATTCCGAGTCTGGAGGGCTCAATCGACTGGCAACCGCTCTCTTACAACCCGGAGCTTCAGACGCTCTACTTCATGTCGAACCAGTGGGCGATGGGCTACAAGTTCTGGGAGGAGGGCACGTTCGCTCCGCCTGAGAACGGCGAGTGGTACCTCGGGGCGGACTACCAGCAGTACATCACCAGCGATATGACGGGCAACTTTGTAGCGTTCGACGTGGTGCGGCGCGAGGTTGTTTGGCGGCAGCGCAGCCCTGTCCCATTCTGGGCCGGGTCGGTGGCGACGTCCGGCGGGTTGGTGTTCACCGGCGACATGCGCGGGTACTTCATGGCGTTCGACGCCCGCACCGGAGAGCTCCTGTGGCAATTCCAGACCGGCGCTGGCCTGATCGGAAGCCCAATCACGTACGAACTGGACGGCAGGCAGTACGTGACCGTTCCGTCGGGCGGGATCGGCGGGGACATGGCCTTCTACTACACCGAGCCTCGGACGGGGAACATCTGGACCTTCGCTCTTGAAGGGACGGCGGATCCGCCAGCCGAGGAGGGCACGAACCTGACGCTGCTCGAAGGCAGCCTCCCAAGGGTCGGGCAACCCGGGCACACGCTGGGAGGCCGCGTGCTGCCAGGGTACGGCTTCGAGGCCGGCGAAGGCAGCGATCCCATCCAAGGCATCGGCCCGCCCCAGCCGACGTCGTCGGCCACTCCGCCACCTGAAATGACCGACGAGGAGCCCTGGGAAGGTTCCGACCAAGAGCTGCCGATCTACCGTGCCTACTGCATCGGATGCCACAGGACAGGCGGAGGCAGCGGGCCGAGGCTGCTACGGACCCCCCTCTCAGCGGATGACTTCGTCGAGAAGGTCCTCAGTGGCGGCAATGGAATGCCAGCGTTCCGGACCGTGCTCAACGAGGAAACGATCCGCGCGCTGCACCGGTTCTTGGCATCTCGCGACCGGCTCTAGGCCGATGTACGACGCACTCGTCCTCGGCCTTGGCGGAATGGGAAGCGCAACGCTCTACCACCTTGCTCGGGCGGGATGCAGAACTCTGGGCCTTGAGCAGTTCGGCATACCCAACACGCGCGGGTCGTCCCACGGGTCGACCCGGATCATCCGCCTCGCCTACAGCGAGGGACCGGAGTACGTCCCACTGCTCCGGGCGGCCTACGCCGGCTGGCGCGAACTGGAGCGCAAGTCGGGACAGAGCCTGCTGCACATCACGGGCGGCCTGGACATTGGAGCGCCGGACAGCTGGATCGTGACAGGGTCCCGACTGTCATGCCTAGAGCACTCCCTGCGATTCGAGGAACTCCGGGCCGAGCAGGTGAATGAGAGGTTTCCCGGCTACGGCCTGCCGACTGGACTGCGCGCGATCTACCAACCAGACGGCGGCTACCTGTGCTCGGAAGCGACGATCGAGGCTCATGTGCGGCTCGCTACGGGGCTCGGTGCGGAGGTGCGCACGAACTGCCCCGTGCTCAGATGGGACAGCGAAGCCTCAGGCGTGCGTGTCGAGACGGAACACGGGGACTTCCGGGCAAGACGGCTCGTGCTGACCGCCGGGGCCTGGACCGGACGCTTGTGCCCCGCCCTGCAGGACTTCTGCACTCCGGAACGGCAGGTCATGTTGTGGACCGCACCCATTGAGCCAAGAGCCTACCGCCCGGACCGCTTCCCGGTCTTCAGCTTGGAGGCCGGTACCGGCCGGTACTACGGATACCCGGACCATTGTGGGGAAGGGTTCAAAATCGGCAAGTTTCACCACCTCTGTGAGCATGTCGAGGAGCCCAGCCGATTGGACCGGGCGTGCCGGCCGATCGACGAAGAAGTCCTCCGGGAAGGCATCCGAGGTCACTTTCCGCTCGCCAACGGCCCGACTAGGAGAATGGCCGCGTGCATGTTCACCAACAGTCCAGATGGGCACTTCATCCTCGACCGGTGTCCTGGACAGCAGCGGGTATTCATCGCGGCCGGGTTTTCGGGACACGGTTACAAGTTCTGCAGCGTGGTCGGACGCCTGATGGCGGAGTACTGCACGGAGGGGGCCGCATCGCTACCCACCGAGCGATTTCGGCTCACCGCCGAGCGGTTCGGCGAATGGCGTCGCCGCGGACGGGGCCAGGGGGCGCCAAGCATCCGGCACGAAACGGCCATCTGACGGGACAGGTCAGACGCCGTTCGGCTGGTGGCACCGTTCGCTCCAAGACGGGGCGGCCCGGAACACCTGCAGCGGCCGTTGAAGTCGAGTCAGTAGCTCGGGAGGCCCCTCCAGCGCTCGGCTGCGAACGGAACTGAGCGGACGAGTGCTCACACTTATGCCTGATGCGGCGCATCACGTTGTAGTAGGGTTGAGCTTGAAATGAGGGTAACCCTCAACCTTTCGGGCGAGGCCATCGCAAAGGTGCGCCAGCTTGCACTACAGCGTGGCCAGTCCATGGGCGCAGTAGCCTCTGAACTTATCCTCCAAGCGCTGGAGCCCCGTGAACATCCGAAGGTAAGGAATGGTGTGCCACTCATCTCTTCGCGGGCGCGCTCGCGAGGGAAGGCACCCGCCCCTGATGTCGCACTGGTCAATCGCCTGCGCGACGCGCAATCGTGACCTCTGTTCTGGAGGTCAACTTCCTCGTCGCCCTGTTCGACTCTTGGCACACACCACGAATCGGCCCATGACCGGTTCGGGAGCCGCCACGCCGAAAACTGGCTGACCAGTCCCACCACCGATCCGGATGCGTCCGTGTTCTTCCGAACCCAGCCTATCGGTCCGTGTCGGCCACTCCCACTGAAGTTCTTGACCGGCTCGCGCAATTCTGCAGCTCTGGAGGCCACACTTTCTGGCCCGAAGATCTGTCGCCACGGTTCGCGCTCTGCGGCGAATTGAGGGCCCGGCTACAGGGCGACGGGCAAGTCACAGACTTCTGCCTGGTCGCATTGGCGGCTAGGAAAGGCGGATGTCTGGCGACATTCGACGCTCGTCTGGTGCGGTCGTTGGCCGGAACCCGTCTGGTATCGGCGGTGGCACTGGTCCGCTAGCGTCGTGAGCTTCCTGGGGGACGCAGCCGACCTAACGCTGACCCTCTATTGCCCCGGGGGCTGCGCCACTGCCTGAGAGACCTGCCCTATACTGTTGTCCGAGCGGTGCCCATGCTAGATCCGCGCCTCCATCCGCTTCCCCGTCGGCCCCTGTCCCGGCGCGAGATGCTCCGGACCACTTCGACCGGGTTCGGAATGCTCGCTTTGGCCGGCCTGATGGCGGATCCCGCCTATTGCGACCAGCCGGAGGGTCCCAGCCCAACGCCCCCGCACTTCGAGCCGAAGGTGAAGAGCGTCATCTTCTGCTACATGTCGGGCGGGCTGTCGCACATAGACTCGTTCGATCCCAAGCCCAGGCTGGCCAAGGAAGCGGGTCAGCCGATGCCGTTCGAGACGGCCCGAACGATGTTCAACCAAGACGGCAACATCATGCCGTCGCCGTGGGAGTTCCACCGCTACGGGGAGACGGGCACACCCGTGAGCGACCTGTTCCCCCACATCGCGACCTGCATAGACGACGTCGCGGTCATCCGCTCCATGACCGCGAAGTTCATGGAGCACGCGCAAGCCAACTTCTATTTCCACTGCGGTCAGCCCTTCACGGGCTTCCCGTCGATGGGCTCCTGGACCACGTACGGGCTAGGCAGTGAGTCGAAGGACTTGCCGGGATTCGTGGTGGTCGGCACCGGCGGCATCCCGCTCGGCGGCATCAACATGTTCAGTAACGGCTTCCTTCCGGCTGAGCATCAGGGCTCGTTCCTTTACCCCGGGGCCGAAGAGCCCTTGGCGAATATCGCCCCGCGGGAATCGGACGCGAGACAGCGACGACGTTTGGACTTCGTCCGCAAGCTGGACACGATGTACTTGGAGACCACGGCGCGGCACTCGCAGGTCGAAGCCGCGATCAAGAACTACGAGACGGCATACCGGATGCAGGTCGCAGTCCCGGAACTGGTCGACATCAGCGGCGAGACCGAGGCCACGCGCAAGCTGTACGGACTCGATTCGACGTTTCCACCGAAGGCAAACTATGCCATGCAGTGCCTGACCGCGCGGCGGCTGGTCGAGCGTGGAGTGCGTTTCGTGGAGCTGACCATGGTCGACGGGCGCCACCGCGGCAACGGCAATGCCTCAAATCCTTGGGACCAGCACACTGACCTCATCCTGGGGCACGGTCGCAACGCGTTTGCAGTCGACCAGCCCGTGGCAGCCTTGATCAAGGACCTCAAGGCGAGAGGCCTCTTTGACGAGACGCTCGTGGTCTTCGCCCCCGAGTTCGGGCGAACGCCTTTCGTCCAAGGGACAAATGGCAGGGATCACAACCCATTCGGTTTCAGCCTTTGGCTGGCCGGCGGCGGGGTGAAGGCGGGGACGGTTTACGGAGCGACTGACGAGTACGGATACCACGCGATCGAGGGCATACGGACGGTGCACGACCTGCACGCGACCGTGCTGCACCTGCTCGGAATCGACCACACCAAGCTCTCGTACAGGTTTGGGGGAAGGGACTTCCGCCTGACCGACGTTCACGGTCACGTGATCGAGGAAGTACTGGCCTGAACTTCCCGGGCGGACACCACGGTAGGTTCTTACACGATTCATCCTTGGGCTCCCACCAGTTGCCATCTACGCGGCAAGACTTGGTGGTCCGACCGAACGGGCGCGTAGCATCCGTCGAGTCGTCGATGCTCCCGGTCGCCTAGGCTCCGTCTGGTCGAACTTCTCGCCAGACCATGCGCACTGGGGGGTCATTGACCGAGTCTGCAGGATGGAGGACGGCCAACCCAGTCATCCCAGTTCGAAAGAGCACAGGAAACATGTCTGACCGGTAGCCCGTGTAGAATCGCCGATTGACCCCCCGCATTACATTGGCGGCTCCTAGCCCGCGAACAGGTATTCCAATGTGACCCACGACTGGACACGCCTGCTGATGCTGTCGTGCGCTCGTAGGCACAGCACTGGCAATCGATCACGAAGCTCTTTCCGTCATATGGGCAACGGCCCAGTGGAGTGGAGCGAGCATCGGGAAAACACTGTCGACACTTCTCCGGCACGGTCTGCGTGAAACTGCCACAGCAATTGAGCGGATTAGCCTTGCCGTCTTGGCGATTCGCCGCGATGCGGGGCCCATCACTACCAAGAACGATGTCTCCGAGGCATTTTGGAGATGGACCAGACGGCACTGATCGATGTCAGAGTGCTACATGAGCATGGGATGCCCGAACGGCATCCATCACAGGAAGACCCGGCACTGGTTCAGCCCATGAAGGCCAGCAGGGCTGGCGGCCTGCCTATTCACCGCAACCAGCTTTGTTCGTGTCTCGTGAATGGACGGCTGCGATTCGTTGTGGTCCTCGCAGTCCTGACCGGATCAATCACCACAGGCGAGGCTCAGACCGGGCTGTGTATCCAGATGGACATGGGGCTGAGCGTCGCCCCGCCCCGCATTGCAGAGGGCTCGGACAACGACTGAGGCACGAAATGTGACCTGATTATCAACCCGCTTGGCGTGGATCCGACGAACGAGTGCGACGAAACACCCCTACGCACCTCGTGGACTAACGCGTTTGGCGGCGCGGCCGACATCCAATCCGGATTCCGCTCGGATACCACATAGACCCATTCGGCTCGAGGCCGAATACGTTCACCGGCTGGCCGGTTGTTCCGACCGTTCGGACATTGCAATTTTCGATGACGTGATGATCGACAAGCAGCAGGAGATCGAACTGGCGATTGGAAACGTCGAGGATCTGCGTTCGCACATCGTCTTCGGAAACGTATATTGCGATTTCCGTTCGGTGTCCGCAACATGGACGCTGTACCTCGGGGCCGGGGGCGGCGAGGCAGGGGCCGCGCTGGATTAAGGTGCGATCTGGAAACGCAACAACAATCCGGCCCGTACCGCAACGTTTGAAGATCCAACGCTGGGCGCCACGCTGGTCGGTACGACAACAATCAGCGCTGCCTGCCTGACCGATGTCGTGGTGGGCGATCAGCTGCTTGCGGGCGCCGACTATCGACTCCGCGACTGGATGACGCTCGGCACTAATGTTCGTTGGGCAAGCTGCGGCAATTACATGAACGATCCAGTGCTCTGGGATCAGCTTCGCGGCCACGAATCGAGCGTCGGACGCGGGGAGGCCGTCTTCCGACTCCTTGCGGGAGTCACCCGACACGGTCCGCCGCCAGAGTAAGGTTCGCCTCGGCGAACAGGCACCGGAATCGGGTTCTTGGAAAGTGGCGACCTACCTCTCGTCGGGCCTATTGGCCCTGACTGATCCGTTCCGACAGCGTGGCGCTGAGGCTATGCGCCTCGGCGATCTGCTCGGCGGTCATGCGCTGTTCAAGCTTGGCCTTGAGTTTTGCGGCCGTACTGGAGCCCTTCTTGGCGGCAACGTCATACCAAGCGAGAGCGCGAACGGGATCCTCGGCCACACCTTGACCACGCTCATACATCATGCCGATGGCGGTTTGGCCTCCTCGATTGCCCTGATTCGCGGACTTGCGAAACCACGCCACAGCCTCCGCATCGTGTTGCGGAACACCACGTCCTCTTTGGTACATCGAGCCGATGGTCCATTGAGCTATTGCAAGTCCCTGCTCAGCGGCCTTGCGATACCAGTGCGCGGCCTCCTCATGGACTTCGGGCACACCCAGACCGCTGTCGTACAGGGCACCGAGCAGCCATTGTGCAGTCGCGTCACCCTGCTCAGCGGCCTTGCGATACCAGTGCGCGGCTTGGGAATCGTCCTTCGGCAGGATGCGGCCTTCCTGGTATGCCATACCAAGGTCTCGCTGGGCTTTAGCCTCACCGTTCTCTGCGGCCGCGCGAGACGATTCTATGGCCTCTTCATCCAGGGAAGTTCGAACGTTGGGCGTTCCTGCTTTGAGCACAGCTCGTGACCGCGATTGCGTGGTCCGCTCCAAGCTCTGCGCAGTCGCCCGAGGCACCGCGATTGCCAGCGGTATCAGCAACAGAGCGAACTCCAGCGTGAGGATCAGAGCAATCCGAGTCATCCATGCCTCCTCGTGGCAACACGACCTGCCACATCATCCACCCAGCCATCGCGGAAGCGCTGGTTCTGGGAGCAAGCCACCGAAGCGCCGCCCAACACAATCCTCGCGGTGCCTCACTGATTGCCCGTCCGAAATACTTCGAATCACCGCCATCGACCAACAGCTCACCCCACCGGAGGCAGCCGACGGAGCCCTTTCTCGTACTCTGACGGTCGGGAGGCTGTGGGGGTTGCGCTCCTCGCCAAGACGGCCCCTCGAACAAACTGCGGACTGCGGCCCGGGCCTCCACCATCTGCGAGTCGTCAACATAGAATCGAAGCGACCCAAGTTGACGGGCAGTGCGCCGGAGAGTTCATGGGACTTACCCTTCCGAACGACCACTGTATCCGAGCCACCAAATCGGCCTTACCTTGGTCGCCTAAGCTGGTCGTCCAGTTGGCTATCGCTGATTGACGGCGAGCATTCAGCCAGCTGATTTCGTAGAGGAGGCGTAGTCCGGTGTGGACCTCAATCTGCATGCTGAAGCCGTTCACAGTCGAATGGTTGCGCACTGCACAGACCACTGTGCGGCGAGCATGAGATCTGGGACGAGCGCACAAGCCGGCGCAACATCGCCAAGTTGGTGTCGTGCGACCGGTTCGGTGATCCGGCCTTGGGGTGCGCCTTCGCAGTCTGGCGAGCAATGCTTGGGCGCAGCAAGCGCGACACCTCGCAGACGTCGGCGGAAGAGATCCCAACGAGGGACCAAGGGCACGTGATCCCGGCGCAGCAGATGCAGCACATCCTGCTGCTGCCGCCATGCGGCGGCTATGCGTCGGGAGACGCCGTCGACAGACACGATTGCCATGCCTCTGGAGTCGCTCCCGCCCTCCGATCCAGAGCGTTGGGGGCAGCCCAATCGAGAACAGGGCTGGAATCAGCGCGCACGCCAGCAAACCGCCGGCCCTTTCCGTCAAGGCGAAGTCACATCTCGTCAACCCCACAGCAGTCCAATCCCGTGATCGGGCAACTTTGATGTAGTGCTAGGCAAGGGCCCATTGAAAGTGCCGACCTCGGTATAATCTGAGGCGGCGGCAGCCCGACCCGTCCAGCCGTGCGCCCCGCGGCACGAAAGGCAAGCCGCGAATACAGCATTGAGCAAGGCATCCATCGCCATCGGTCGGGGCATCCAGAGACTGTTCGGAACGAAGGACGAGAACCTTCGGATCCTTGAGAACAACCTGGGAATCTCGACACACCTGTCCGCCCACAGCCTAGAGATCGAGGGCGAAGAGCCCCAAGTGAAACGGGCCGACGCCATCATCTCCGACTACCTCGCCCTGACCAGTGAGGGGCACCGCATCAGCAATGGCGACATCGGCTCCTTCCTCCGCGTGGCGACCGCGGATCCGGCTATCAGCTTCCGGCGCCTCGTGATTAGCAGCCGCCGGCGAAACTGCGGCCGCAAGTCCATCACCCCGCGCAGCCTGAACCAAATGCGCTACCTCGAGGCTATGGACGGCTCTGACATGGTCTTTGGGATCGGCCCGGCGGGCACAGGCAAGACCTACCTGGCGGTGGCCTACGCAATCTCTGCTCTCCTTGCGCGACAGGTGCGCCGGATCGTGCTCTCGCGGCCGGCCGTGGAGGCGGGTGAACGCCTAGGATTCCTCCCGGGAAGCCTCCAGCAGAAGGTCGACCCCTACCTTCGCCCGCTGTACGACGCACTCCACGACCTGCTGGAGCCGGAGCGCGTGGAGCGCTACTTGGGGGACGGCACGGTCGAGGTGGCCCCGCTGGCCTTCATGCGGGGCAGGTCGCTGAACGAGAGCTTCATCATTCTTGATGAGGCCCAGAATGCAACCGCCGAGCAGATGAAAATGTTCATCACGAGGCTTGGATTCGGCTCCAAAGCCGTCATCACAGGCGACATCACGCAGATCGACCTGCCAGCCGGTAAGCGCAGCGGCCTGATCGAGGCCCTCGACGTTCTGGCCGACGTCCGGGGCGTGCGGTTCGTGAACTTCAACGAAGGAGACGTCGTTCGCCATGGCCTGATCAAGCGGATCATTCTCGCCTACGAGCGCTACTCCGCCCTAGAACTGCGGGCGGCCTCATCCCAAGCGGCCTCGCGCAACGGCCCGGCGTGACCCATGGAGCGCACTGAATGCAGCGATGATCCTGGCTGCCATTTTGAGAGCGTGCAGCAGGCCGTGCCGTTCAATGGCCGACCAGTGGCTGACTTCCTAGACAGACTGGCGCAGGACCTAGCGCCTGGTCTGGAGTTCTCGGTAGCCGTTGTGGACGACGACGCTGTGCGCCAGGCGAATCGCCAGTACCGCAAGACGGACCGTAAGACTGATGTGCTGGCATTCCCGGACGGCGAGCACGGGAACCTCGGGGACATCATGATCGCTGCCGGGCGGGCAGCCGAGCAAGCCGTCGAGCAGCGCCACTCGGTTGAGACCGAGGTGCAGATCCTAGCCCTGCACGGCCTGCTCCACTTGAAGGGGTACGACCACGACTCCGATGGCGGGGAAATGCTTGCCGTTGAAGGCCGGCTGAGGAAGGCATACGGCCTGCCCTTGGGTCTCATTGAACGCGCAACCGGGGCCCGGCTTGAGGATGCGTGCTCGGACGTGACCACAGCGACGAGCCGGTCTTCCGGAACGGGCGAGTGTGGTTCGAGAGCCCGTGACACGGGGTCGGACCCTATGGCTGGAGTAGAGCCTTGTAGCGGAAACTGCGACATACAGCATTCCGCTCGCCTTTCATAATGAAGGCAGGATTTGTCACGATTCTGGGCAAGCCCAACGTGGGCAAGTCTACATTGCTCAACTCTCTGGTCGGAACGAAAGTTGCGATCGTCAGCCGACGCAAACAAACCACCCGGGACGCGATCCAAGGCGTGCTGAGCGAGTCCCGTGGCCAAATCGTATTCGTGGACAGCCCAGGAGTGCACGTCCCTTCGAAGCACCTCGGCAAGCGCATGATGCAAGAGGTCGACCGGGCGACACACGGCTGCCACGCCACGCTCGTGATGACCGACCCGACCAGCGGGCTGACGGCGACGGACGAGATGGCCGCGAACCTAGCCAAGCGGTTGGCAGCTCCAGCACTGCTCCTCGTGAACAAAGTGGACAGAATCAAGCCCAAGGAGCTCTTGCTGCCGTTCTTGGACCGCTGCCGAGAATTGCACGACTTTGCCCAGTTCATCCCGATCTCGGCGCTGAAGCGGACGAATCTGGACCGGCTGCTCCATGAGCTGTTCGAGATCCTTCCGGAATCGCCGGGCTACTACCCCGAGGGCTTTGTCACGGACCAGCCGGAGCAGTTCCTGGCGGCAGAGCTCATCCGAGAGCGCATCCTCCGAGAGACCCACGACGAGATTCCCCACTCCGTGGCAGTGCAGATCGAGCGCTGGGACGGAACGGGGGCCAAGCTCCGCATCTGGGCCGTCGTTGCGGTGGAGCGCAGCGGGCAGAAGGCGATCCTGATCGGAAAGGGCGGCGAGAAGATGAAGCAGCTGGCGAGCAAGGCGCGCCAGTCGCTCGAGGCAAGATTCGACCGGCCCGTGCGCTTGGAGGTCTTTGTGCAGGTGCGCAAGAACTGGCGGAACAGGCCACGATTCGTCGGTGAGCTCGACTTCCGTAAGATCATGGGCGATGCCTGAGAAGAGCCCGGATGCCACCTCCGTCCGCCGCCGGTCCCTGATGGTCGGCGCGCTCTGGACGGTCGGCCTGAGCGCGCAGCAGCCCTTAGACGACGGCGTGCTCTACGACAGGGTGCACCGCAAGCTGAACAACCACCCGGCACTTAGGGTCCGGGACCTGCGGGTCGAGGTGAGCGACGGCGTAGTGACGATCGAGGGAACGGTCCGCTCCGATTCGGTCAAGCGACGTGCAGCGAAGGTCGCCTCGATCAAAGGCGTTTCGAAGGTGGTGAACAAGCTGGAAGCCGGCCCTTGAGAGAAGGCCCGCCGACTGGTCCCTTACGGGTCTAACGGCTCGGGATCGACGCCAAGCCCTTCGGCGATGCGGTTGATGTAGTTGAAGAAGGCGACCACCTGCGTGGTGTCGTGCACTGCCCGGTCAGTCCACCCCGCTTCCAGCAAACGCTGGATGTCCGATTCTCCGGCAGAGGCGGGAGCGCGCGTCAGCCGTTCGGCGTACTCCAGCAGGGCGGCGGTCCGGGGGCCCAACCGCGCCCGCCGCCAGTCCGACCGCACGGCCGTTGCCAAATCATCTCCGACCTCAGCCCGGAGGTCGTGCCAGTGCGCATGCACTCAATAGTGGCAACCGTTGGTCTTGGATACCACCACGGCCACCATCTCGCGCTGTGCCCGAGAGAGTGGGGATGGGCCGAACATCACCTGCAAGTACAGGCCCATGGAAGCCCTCAGGACGCCGGGGTTCAGGCTCATGACCTGGAGGATGTTCCAGACCTTCCCTGCCCTCTTTACAGCCTTGTCGTACTCGACACGCAGTTCGCCCTCCGCAGAGTCGGGCGGAATCGTCGTGATGAATGCCACGGCCCCACAATACGAGATCGATTGAGTGCGCCGCTTGGGCGCTCAGGCCCGCTCCGTCAGGCGGCGGCGCTCCACTTCGAGAAGCTGCCGCCCTTGGCAGCCAGCTGCTCCAACAGGGGCGCGGGCTTCCACCAGTGGCCGTGGACGGCGTGCAATTCGCGCACGCTGTCCAGCACGCGGTCAAGTCCCACCGAGTCTGCGTAGAACATCGGGCCGCCCCGGAATGGAGGGAAGCCGTACCCGTAGGCGTAGATGACGTCGACATCGGACGAGCGCAGCGCCATTCCCTCCTCCAAGATCCGCGCGCCCTCGTTGACCAATGCGTAGACGGTCCGTTCCAAGATCTCGTCGTCAGATAGGCTGCGCCGCTCAATGCCGTTGGCAGCCGAGATTTCCTGCAAGAGCGCATCCACTGCTGGGTCCTCGTGGCGACTGCGGTCGTCGCCGTAGGTGTACCAGCCCTTCTTGGTCTTCTGGCCATAGCGGCCCAGATCGCAGAGGGCGTCCTCCGCCAAGGGCCGCCGGACACCAGGCGGATACAGGTGAGGCGCCTCTTTGCGGACGCGCATGCCGACGTCCAGGCCGGCCAGGTCTCCGACCGCCAGCGGGCCCATCGCCGCCCCGAATTCGTACAGCACGCGGTCGATGTCCGCCGGACGGGCGCCCTCTTCCGCCAAGAACTGCGCCTCCCGCCGGTAGGGGTGGAACATGCGGTTCCCGACGAACCCGTGGCAATTGCCGACCAGCACGCCGACCTTGCGGAGGGTCTTGGCGAGCATCATCGACGTGGCGACGACGTCCTTCGCGGTTCGCTTGCCTCGAACGATCTCCAGCAGGCGCATGACATTCGCCGGGCTGAAGAAGTGATGGCCGATTACGTCCTGCGGACGGCTGGTCGCCTTTGCGATCTCGTCGACGTCCAACGTGGACGTGTTGGTGGCGAGGACGGCCCCCTTGCGGGCAATGGCGTCAATCTCCCGGAAGACGTCCTTCTTCAGCGCCATGTTCTCGAAGACAGCCTCGACCACGATGTCGGCGTCCCCGAAGCCGTCCCAAGTCGTCTGCGGAGTGATCAGGGCGAGGCGCTCGCGGACCTGCCCGGCCGTGAACCGGCCTCGCTTGGCGGACCGCTCGTAGTTCTTGCGGATCGTCGCCATGCCCCGCTCCAAGGCCTCCCTCGTAACCTCCTTCAGCCGCACGGGGATGCCCGCGTTCGCGTAGCACATCGCAATGCCGCCGCCCATGGTTCCGGCGCCCAGCACGGCCGCGGCGCGGATCGGGCGAACCGGCGTGTCCTTGGGCACGTCAGGGATCTTTCGGGCCTGCCGCTCCGCGAAGAACAGATGGATCAGGGCCTTCGATTGCGTCGAGAAGAGGCACTCTTGGAAGATCTCGGACTCGCGCTTGACGCCTTCCGCGAAGGGCAGGGTCACCGAGCAGCCGACGGCCTCGATGGCCCGCAGCGGAGCCGCATGGCCGCGCCGCACCTTTTGCACCTTGGCCGCTGCGGCCTCGCACAGTTGCCGGCACTCGTCGGGACTGCAGAGCTTGCCTTCGCGCTCGCGGACCTTCTCGTGGGTCTCCTTCGAGGCGGCCACCTCGGCCGCGAACCGCACTGCACCCGCGCGCAGGTCATCGTGCCCGGCCCCGGGGACGACCGCGTCTAGGATTCCGAATCGGTGTGCTTCAGCTGCGGAAACTGGGTTTCCCAGCGCGCACATCTCAAGCGCCTTTGCCACGCCCGCCAGGCGGGGCAGCCGCTGGGTGCCCTGAGCCCCGGGGATGATCCCGAGCTTGACCTCCGGCTGGCCGACCCGGGCGGACTCCAGGGCGATCCGGTAGTGGCAGCCCTGTGCCGCCTCCAGCCCACCACCGAAAGCGAACCCGTGGATGGCGGCCACGGTGGGCTTGGGGGAGTCTTCGAGGGCGTGGACCACGGCGATCAGCCCGGGGCCGCGCCGCTTCTGCCCGGACGTGATCTTGCCGAACTCCTTGATGTCTGCGCCGGCAATGAACGTCCGCCCGGCTCCGATCAGCACAATCGCCCGGACACCCTCGTCGGACACGAAGGCCTCCACGCCGGCGAGAATCCCCTCCGGTACGCCGGGGCTGAGTGCGTTTACTGGGGGGTTGTCGACGGTGATCACGCCGACACCGGCTTCTACGCTGGTTTGGACCAGACTGGCCATGGGCTCCTCCAAGGGACTCGCCGGTGCAGGCCCGGCGGTGCTAATCGTGACGGAATGCGGGGTTTGCGCCGAGAGGACGGCTCCAATCCGTCCCGCCAGAACAAGGTATCAGAGTGGCTCGAGATCAACTCGCAGGCGTTCCCACGGCGGCATCGACTGCAGGCTACCCATGGCCGCCAGCGGGATGTCCACCTCCTGGCCGCCATTAGGCGGCAGGGGCTCGGGCAGCACTACCTCGAATGTTGCCAGCGGCGGACCCTGTCGACCCGCTTCGCGGACGCGCAACAGTACGGAGAACGCCACCGACTGCGGCTCCTTGGAATGGTTTGCGACGAACGCCCGCACGTGGGTCTGGAAATCCTCGTCATAGTACGGGCGAATGGCTGAGACCTCGACGGGGCCGCTGACTCCAATTGCAAAAGCCTCAACCGGGGCCTCCACTGCATCGGGCGGATCCTCGAGGCGCAGCCCGGGCAGCCCCCCGCCGCCAGCGAGCCAGACGGCCGCCAGGACAGCCACGACAAGTGCCACCGCGAATAGACCCAACTGCCGTGGGCTGATGGCAAGAGGCGGGGGGCTGGCGTCGGCCGGCGTCGGCGGCTCCTCTTCACCTACATCCCATTCGTCCGGCGTTTCGGCTTCGACTTCTAGGCCGGCGCTCGCGTCGATGGTTTCGGCCAGCACAGCCTCTCGTGCCACTACGGCCTCTGGCTCGGGACTTTCGGTCTCGTCTTCCAAGACCGATGTCGAGCAGTGGGGACAGGTGTCTGCGGCGACGTCGACACTTCCTCCGCAATTGGGGCAGACCCAGGTGAACATGTCCCATTCATTGTGCAGCAAGGCCCAGCCGCGGAGGCTGGGCAGGCTGGATCGCAGTGCTGCGCCACGCCCGGAGGTCGAACGGCAGGACGTGCGTCGCTGCGGCTCCGCACCCGGCGCGCAGGGGTCCTGATATAATTCGGGCCTCCGGCTAAGTGCCGGTCGGGATCCCCATCCATGCTCCTTGCCGGCCCGGAGCTTGCCGATAAGGACACGGTGGCAAAGTTCGAGCCCGTCATTGGGCTTGAGGTCCACGTTCAGCTGAAGACGAGGACCAAGATTTTCTCGCACTCTACGC
The DNA here is from genome assembly GCA_965203925.1 of Bryobacterales bacterium. Lineage (GTDB taxonomy): Bacteria > Acidobacteriota > Terriglobia > Bryobacterales > UBA6623 > VXMF01. The sequence continues at coordinate 3,421,857 of OZ241924.1, read as the reverse complement.
ATCGGTTCGGCAGGTCGCCGAACACGCAGACCGATCCCGTCGTACTGGGGCTGCCGGGAGCGCTGCCCGTCCTGAACCAGCGGGCTGTTTCACTGGCCGTGCAGGCAGCGCTTGCCATCAACTGCAAGGTCAACCGGTTTTCGCAGTTCGCGCGCAAGAACTACTTCTATCCCGACCTGCCCAAGGGCTACCAGATCTCGCAGTACGACCACCCGCTGGCCGAGCACGGCTGGCTCGACATCCAGACAGGGTCGGGGGCGAAGCGCATCGGGATCACTCGCCTCCACATGGAGGAAGACGCCGGTAAGACGATCCATGACGGGTTCTCAGACTCGGACCGCTATAGCTATGTGGACCTGAACCGCGCCGGCGCCCCCCTGTGCGAGATCGTCAGCGAGCCGGACCTGCGGAACGCCGAAGAGGCAGTGGCTTACCTGAACGAGCTCAAGCTGGTGATGCAGTTCGCGGGCGCCTCCGACTGCGACATGGAGAAGGGCCAGCTGCGCTGCGACGCGAACGTCTCCGTGCGTCCCCGAGACAGCGACACATTTGGGACGCGCTGCGAGATCAAGAACCTCAACTCGTTCCGCTTCGTGAAGCAGGCGATCCAGTACGAGATCGCTCGCCAAGCGGCGGTGGTCACCGGTGGGGGAACGGTGGTCCAGGAAACACGCCTGTTCAACACCGCCACGGGAGTCACCTCCAGCATGCGCGGCAAGGAGGACTCGCATGACTACCGCTACTTCCCAGAACCGGACCTCCCTCCGCTGATAGTCTCGGGCGACCGCCTGAGGCAGATTCGGGAATCGATGCCTGAGCTGCCGGCGTCCATGCGCGCGCGTTTCATGTCCCAATATGGGCTGTCGGCCTACGACGCCCGTGTGCTTACCCTCACCGCACCGACGGCAGGTTACTTTGAGCGAACGGCCAAGGCGTCGGGCAATCCGAAGGCGGCCGCCAACTGGGTCCAGGGAGAACTGATGGGTGCCCTGAACGCCTCGGGCCGAAGCATCGAGGATTCCCCTGTTAGTCCCGAGCGCCTCGGAGAACTTCTCTCGCTGATGGACAAGGGCACGCTCTCCGGAAAGCTGGCGAAGGCCGTGTTTGCCAAGATGTTCGAGTCCGGCCGCAGCGCCGCGGAGATCGTCGAGGAAGAGGGTCTCAGGCAGATCAGCGACGCCAGTGCTCTGGACGGCATCATCCGCGAGGTCCTGGAACGGTCGCCGAAGCAGGTGGCGCAATACCAAGGCGGAAAGAAGGGCGTGCTGGGCTACTTCGTAGGACAGGTCATGCGTGCAACTCGGGGGCAGGCAAACCCCAGACTGGTCAACCAGCTGCTGCGCAAGACCCTCGACAGCTGACCAAGGGCCCCCTGCGGCCCGCAATCGAGGCCCTGAGACGGGGGATGGACTCGCATGGTCTTGGGAGAGCGCTTCCCCAGACCCGGGTGATCCGAACGCTCACGCCGCCAGTCGCCGCTTGTGCCGCTCCAGTCCGGTCCAGCGCGAAACCGTATGGGATCTGCATGCGAAGATGGACGATGACACCGATGCGACCCTCCAGACTCGTTCCCGTCCTCTGCCTCGCACTAGCCCCCGCGCTGCAAGCGGAACTGATGATCCTTGAGGAGATCATTGCCAAGGTCAACGCCGCGATCATCCTGCGGTCGGAGTACGAGCGCACTGTGGGCCAAATCCGCAATGAACTTGACTCGAACCCGGGCATGTCGGCCGAGGACCGCACCCGGGAGCTGGAGAACCGCGAGCGAGGGGTGCTGCGCGACATGATCGACCAGCGTCTGCTGGTCCAAAAGGGCGAGGAGCTTGGAATCAGTGTCGAAGCCCAGGTCCTTCAGCAGCGGGACGACATCATGGATCGCAACGGCATCCCGAACACGGACGAGTTCGAGGCATGGGTGCTCGAACGCACCGGAGAGCCGGCCGAAGACCTTATGGATCGGATGAGGGAGAACTTTCTCTCCCAGGCGGTGCTCGGCCAAGAGGTCTCCCGGCGAGTTGTCGTCACAAGGGACGAGATCGAGGAGTTCTACGAGGAGCACAAGGACGAGTTTGTGCGGTCCGAAGGTGTTCGCCTGAGCCAGCTCTTGGTGGCGCCCAAGGAGACGGAATCGGAAGAGGACCTCCGGAAGCGGGCCGAAGAAGTCCACGGGCGGGTGCAGCGTGGCGAGCCGTTCGCCGAAATGGCGCGTAGGTTCTCCGACGACATCGCAACGAAGGATCTGGGGGGAGATATCGGCATCTACCGACGAGGAATGCTTCGCGAAGAGATCGAGACTGCGGTGTTTGACAAGGGGCAGGGTCACATCACGGATATCCTCGACGTCCCTAACGGCCTGCTCATACTGCGAGTCGACCAGAACTTTGCGGAGGGGCTGGCACAGCTCGAAGAGGTGCAGGAGGAGATCCGCGCCACGATCAGCGGGCCGCGCTTCCAGCCCGAGATTCGAAACTACCTCAGCGAGCTGCGCATGGAGTCGTACATCGAAATCCGGCCGGGCTATCGGGATTCGGGAGCGGTCGAGGGCATGAACACGGCCTGGAGCGACCCCTCGCGGCTGGCGCCCCAAACCACGACGCGCGAAGAGGTGATCAGGACCCGCCGCCGAAAACGCCTGCTCTGGGTCGTCCCGCTTCCGAAGAGCAAGGTTGACCTTGAAGACGACGCGGCGGACACGGACGACGGGCCAGCAGTGGGGGGCGATGACTCGTGACCAAGGAGGTGTTCGTCAGCGACCTGACTAAGCCCGGTGCCCCGACCAAGTTCGAGACCCTGCTCCAGGTACAGCGAAAGGATCTCCGCAAGAAGAAGGCCGGCGGAGCCTACTTGGCGATGCGGCTGGGGGACCGCACGGGCTGGCTGGACGCCCGGTTGTGGGACAACGCCGAAGCGATCGCAGAGGGGTTCGAAGAGAAGGACTTTGTACGGGTGAAGGGCCGCATCCACGAGTACAACGGCCAGCTCCAGATCTCTGTCCACAGGCTGCGCCCGGTCGGGCCGACACATTTAGACGTAGGGGACTTCCTTCCGCGCACGGACCTTGACATCCAAGAAATGTACGCAGAGTTGCTGGACGCGATCGCGGGATTCCGGGACCCGCACCTCAAGAGCCTGATGGAGGGGATATTCCAAGACCCCGACATCAGGGCCCGCTTCCAGCGCGCTGCCGCGGCCAGCGGAATGCATCACGCCAAGGTTGGCGGCCTGCTGGAACACGTCGTGAGCTGCCTGAGAATGGCCAAACTCGTGGCCTCGCACTACCAGCAGATCGACAATGACCTGCTGGCGTCCGGAGTGCTGCTGCACGACTTCGGCAAGATCTTCGAGATCTCGGTTGAGCGGACCATCGAGTACACCGACGAGGGGCGCCTGCTGGGGCACATCGCGATGGGCAGCTCGTGGATCGAGCGCAGGTGCGACGAGATTGAGGGCTTCCCCCCGCGCCTGAAGGTGCTGCTGCTGCACATGGTCCTGAGCCACCACGGCAAGCTCGAGTTCGGCTCCCCGAGGGAGCCCCTCTTTCCGGAGGCCCTCGCCCTGCACTACATCGACGACCTGGATTCGCGACTCGACATGATGCGGGAGGTCACCGGGCAGATTTCCAGCGGGGTCTGGAGCCAGCGCCACCGCGGATTGAGGCGCAACGTTCTGGACCGAAGCGCTTACCTGAAGGCCGGAAGGCCCGCGGCGGCGGCGGCCGTTGCAGCAAAGGGAGGCGATGCCGGGCCGTCCAAGGGCGGTCGCGCCGAGGGGGACGGGCCAGCACCCCCACTTCCGCCTCCTGCCGCCGCTTTGCGCGATCCCCCCGGCTTTCCGGCGCATGCCGGCCTGTTCCCGGCCCCAGGGACTGCCGAAGGCATCGCGGACTGATCCCGCCACGCGCCGACCACAAAGGAGACCGATCGATGTCCGCCAACGGTGCTTCAATCGCAGTTGACAGGACGAGCCCTTCCATGCAGGGCAAGGCCGTGGTGGTCACAGGGGCGACCCAAGGTCTCGGGGAGGCCATCGCGCGGCTGGTGGCCGGGCGGGGTGCCCGAGGGCTCGTCCTGACCGGCCGGTCCAGCCGACGCGGGCAGTCAGTCGCGGATTCCCTGACGTCCAGCCGATGCCGGGCCGTGTTCGAAGGCGGCGACCTAGCGAGCCCAGACACGTGCGCCAAGATTATCGGCCGGGCGGATGCAGAATTCGGCAGGCTGGACGGCCTCGTGAACGCAGCGGCATGCACGGAGCGCGGAACGCTCGAGGACACATCCGCGGAGCACTGGGACAAGATCATGGCGGTCAATCTGCGGGCGCCGTTCTTGCTGATGCAAGGGGCCGTGCGCATCATGCAGCGCGAACGTTCCGGCGGCAGCATCGTGAACATCCAGAGCATGTCGGCCTACGGCGGCACTCCGAACCTGACCCCTTACAGCGTCTCGAAGGGTGGACTTTCCGTGCTGACGAAAAACGCCGCCCACTCGCAACGGGCCCACCGGATCCGCGTCAACGCCCTGAACGTCGGCTGGATGGCCACCCCTGCCGAGCACGCGGTCCAGACTCTCGAGGGGCAGCCCGAGGACTGGCTTGAGGCCGCAGACGCGGGCGCTCCATTCGGCCGCATCCTGCGGCCCCGGGACGTAGCCGGGATGACGGCCTACCTGCTGAGCGACGAAGCCTCCATGATGACGGGTGCGGTCATGGACTTCGATCAGCACGTGTTGGGGATCTACGCTCCCTAGCGGGTCAACACCTGCTTGCACCCGGGCACGCACTAGGCCGGGGACGGGTGCGCCGCTGGCCGACGTGGGCCAGTAACCAGTGGGTTCGTCCGCAACGATTCCTTAGCGTTCGGACGAAGCCATATCAAGCCGCAATTGCGCTAGTCCCTTGTACGGAGGATTTCCGAATGAAGATTTTCCGCGCTTGCATTCCATCAGTGCTAGCCCTGCTCCTAGCCGTTTTCGTGTCCGTGCAACCCGCTTTCGGGCAAGCCGTCAGCGGGACCATCACTGGGTGGTCGATGGACGGATACACATGGCTGTTGACCATGAAGATGTCCTTCCAGCCGTCATGGTCAATATCGCTGAACCCGACACCCCAACCGAGGTAGTTAGTGTGGACGCCAAGTCCTGCACGGTAGGAGACATCCGTGAAGAACCCTTGGCCATCGTTTCGGTAGGGGGACGGCACATCGTCTGAGAAATTGGTCTTGACGATGTCGAGCCGGCCATCACGGTTGAAGTCTGCGGCTGAGACTCCCATGCCGGCCTGCTCTTGGCCATTCTCGTTGAGGGCCGTTCCGGACAGCAGCCCGACCTCCTCGAAGCGCTCGCCTCTGTCGTTCCGAAACAGCATGCTGGGGGTTGAGTCGGCTGCGACATACACGTCAGTCCACCCGTCGCCGTCGGCGTCCAGCGTCAGCACTCCAAGCCCGTAGCGGTCCACGGAACCGCCCACGCCGCCAGGGACCGAGATGTCCTCGAACCGGCCCGAACCGACGTTTCGGTACAGGATCGTCGACTCCCCGGGCAGTCCGCGCGGACCGCACAGGACAGCCAAGCCCTTGTAGCGGCAAAAGTTGCTCTGGCCAGGCTCGGGCGTCCTGTCCAAGTCCAGGTCAACATAGTTGGCGACGACCAGATCGAGGTTCCCGTCGCGGTCGTAGTCGACGAACGCGCACCCGGTGCCCCAGCGGCGGCCGGATGTCGGTAGGCCGGCATCCGCGGTGACTTCGCGGAAGCGCTTGCCGCCCTCATTCCGGTAGAGCAAGTCCGGGCCGTAGTGGGTGACCAAGAGGTCGTCGTAGCCGTCATTGTCGTAGTCACCGACGCACGCGCCCTGCCCCCAGCCGGTGCTGGCAAGGCCGACCGCCTCGGTGATGTCCTCGAATCGGAGACGGCCCAGATTGCGAAACAGACGGCTGGTCGGCCACTGCTCGCCTTCGCTCAGGATCCACGGCCTCGCGTTCACCAAGAGGATGTCAGTGAGCCCGTCGACATCGAAGTCGAACAGCGCAACACCACTTCCCGTCACCTCAAGGATGTAGCGCTTGCCAGTCGGTTCGCCTGCCACATGGCGGAAGTCAAGGCCAGCGGACTCGGCAGTGTCCTCATACTGGATCGCCGGACGGGCCAGGTCCGTCTCGGCCAGCGGCGACGAGCGGGGAGAACGGCCGAGCGAGGCGACACCCTGCGAACGCGCTGAAGGGCCAACTGCGAGGCCGATCAGGACGGCGCAGCCGACTGGGAACACCAAAGCACGCAGCAGGCATGCCATCATTCGTCGGAACATGACCGCCCCCGGATTGGTGCATAGTGCAGCATGGCACGCCTCTCCGCGCAGCTGCTGCAGCGCCCAGCAGGACAGTCTACCGCCCGCGCTGCCCAGATCGTTCCGGCATCCTACAAGCGCTCACGCGCGCTCAGCAGGCAGATCGACGCATCGGACTACCCGGGCACCCTAATCTCACCCTCGGAACATTCGCGTTGGCGAGGAGTCCGGTTCGCATGGGGACCTCTGAGAAAGACTGGTGCTCGGTTGCACGACGGCTCGGCGGGAGGCCTTCCTACAGGCGTGGGCAAGGCCCAGCTGCACTCTCGGAAACGGATCATTCTGCCGACCCACTCACCGCGTCGTCGTCCGGGCATGGGCCCGTGCCCCCGCCGTATTTGGCGCTTTGACCATTGTGGCGTGAAGAGTCTTGGACTCTCTGGGGGCTGCGAGGAGACGGCAGATTCGTGGTGTTATGCTGGACCAGTAGCTTGGGTAGTAGCGTTGGCGCTCCGTCCCGTGAGGCTGCCGGCCAGTGGGCGCGTAGCTCAATTGGTAGAGCAAGTGACTCTTAATCACTAGGTTCGGGGTTCGAGTCCCTGCGCGCTCACCACCCCCTGAAGTGGGGCCTATCCGGCTGGCCAATATAGGCTGGCATGTAGCGAATTTGGCTCAGCCGCCCGTGACCGTCCGATACCCGGAACGGCGGTATCGACTCGCAGACTTGACAAGCCCGGACCCGCGCAGCGAGAGGTAAGACCCGACGCAAAGGAAGACATTAATCGGCTGCCAACCAAATCCTCAGACTAAGGCAAGCCGAACGGCTTAGGCCAAGGCCGGCCCACACCCATACAAGGGCTTGGCAGAACGCTAGCGCCGTAGCCATTTGGGCTCGAGGGGCGGCACTGCGATCGGTACTGGTAACACGCGAAGTCGCTACCGGAGCGGTTCCCACCGGACCTACGTTGAGGGTGAGTCGCGCGGCGAGATTCGAGGTCGGAGTGTGCTTCATGGCTTCGAGTCGGGCTGCGTCCATCAGCCGATTCACAGTAGTGGGCGAGTGCAGCCCCGAATCGACTCTCCCATGTGTCCGGTGATGGCCAATGTCCCGTCATGAAGGTGCGCGGAGCGGAGTCTAGTCGACGACTCGTAGAGCATGCAGCAAAACCTAAAGTCCCGACCCAGGGGGGACACGCGGGCCCAGCGATCTGACAACGCCTCTCAGCTCGTCCTACACCAGATGATGAGTCACACCGAACATCGAGAGGGATGCAGGCACTGACTCGTCGAACGCGAACCGGCAGCGCGTCCATAGCCGAGACTCAGGCCTGGTCTGCCGCGACGCAGTTCCAGATGGCCGGCACTTCAGGACCGCCCCTACCGACCCGGGCCAGCCTTTCTGCGCGCGTTGGGGATGGTCGACCTCGGTGAGCCTCCGGAGCCGAGAGGCCCTTGAGTCTGTTCCTGCCCCGACGACTACGTGTCGCAGTGTGCCCGAATCGACCGCGTCCATCATGGCCTGTTCCATTTACCGCATCCCGGCCAGCATCCACACGTCCTTGGTGGCGATCAGCATCAGGACGAGCCACGCCATCAGCCAGTCTGCGGCGGGCAGGCGGAGCACTGATCTGTAGACACCGCCGCTCAGCTGCCGGTTGGATGGACCGTCGGGGGTCAAGCGATGCTCCCTCATGTGGACGCCCCTCTCTTACGCGACGTAGTCGGCGGTTGGGACCGTGTCATTTCTCAGTGGCAGGGCGCATCTACCGTCACGGACCGAATCACTACTGCCCAAGGCTAGTCTCGGCCGAATCCAGCGTGCCACCCGGAGGCCGGTTGCGACCGTTCAAAGGTGCCATGTATCCTATCGATGGCATTCTTCCCGGGTGGAACCAGTCGGTGCGGATGCCAATAGCGAATTTCGAGAGGAGGAAGAACATGGCATCGAATCGAGGCGTGGCGTACATTCGCCCAGGAGTGGTCGAGATTCAGTCGATCGACTACCCCAAGCTGGAGCTGGGCACCAGGATGTGTCAGCACGGCGTCATCCTGAAGGTGGTCTCCACCAACATCTGCGGCAGCGACCAGCACATGGTACGCGGCCGCACGACTGCCCCTGAGGGGCTGATCCTAGGGCACGAGATCACCGGCGAGGTGATCGAGGCCGGCCGCGACGTCGAATTCATCTCCGTCGGCGACCTGGTCTCCGTGCCGTTCAACATCGCCTGCGGCCGCTGCCGCAACTGCAAGGCCCGCCAGACCGGCATCTGCCTCAAGGTCAACCCCGCCCGGCCCGGCGCAGCCTATGGCTACGTCGACATGGGCGGCTGGGTGGGCGGCCAAGCCGAGTACGTCATGGTCCCCTACGCCGACTTCAATCTGCTGAAGTTCCCCGACCGGGACCAAGCGATGGAGAAAATCGGGGACCTGACTCTGCTATCAGACATTTTCCCCACGGGCTTCCACGGCGCAGTGACCGCCGGCGTTGGTCCCGGCACGATTGTCTACGTGGCTGGGGCCGGGCCGGTGGGCTTGGCCTGCGCCCACGGATGCCAGTTGCTCGGCGCGGCCTGCGTGATAGTCGGGGACTTGATCCCGGAGCGGCTGGAACAGGCCAGGAGCTTCGGATGCGAGACCGTGGATCTGCGGGACGACGCCACATTGGCGGAGCAGATCGAGGATATCGTCGGAGTGCCGGAGGTCGACTGCGGCGTGGACTGCGTCGGATTCGAAGCGCGCGGGCACGGCAAGGACACCGTCGTGGAACGTCCGGCAACTGTGCTCAACGCACTGATGGAGGTTACCCGCGCAGGGGGCGGCATCGGCATCCCCGGCCTGTATGTGACCGGCGATCCGGGGGGAGTCGATGATAACGCCAAGATCGGCAACCTCGGGATCCGCATTGGCCTCGGATGGGCCAAGTCGCACCACTTCATGACGGGCCAGTGCCCCGTCATGACCTACCACCACCAGCTGATGCAGGCAATCCTGTATGGCAAGGCCAACCCCGCCAAGGCCTGCAACGTCCAGTACATCTCGCTGGACGACGCCCCGAAGGGCTACAAGGACTTCGACCGCGGCGCGGCCACGAAGTTCGTGATCGACCCTCACCTCCAACTGGCGGCGTAGGGCCGGGCAGCGGACGGGCGGCCTGTGCCGCCCGTCCGGCCACACTGCACTACGATAGGGGCCATGGACAGGTCACTTTCCCGACGCCGCATCCTGCAGGCGGGCGGCATCTCCGCAGTTGCAGCCGCGTGCTCCCCGGTCGGCGAGCAAAGCGCGAACGCGCCCCAGCAGACGGTGCCGAGCGGCGTGCGCCTCGGCGTCTCGACCTATTCCTACTGGCATTTCACGCAGGACAAGTACCCCATCGAGAACGTCATCGACCACGCCGCGGAAGTCGGCTTCGAAGGCGTCGAGATCCTGCACCGCCAGATGAAGGACGAGACCGCAGGCTACATGAACAACCTCAAGCGCCGGGCATGGGACCTAGGCTTGGACCTGATCATGCTGTCCATTCACCAAGACTTCGTCGATCCGGAGCCCGAGAAGCGCCAAGCGGCCATCGACCACACCAAGCATTGCATCGACCTGGCGCACCAGATGGGGATTCCGGCGATCCGCCTCAACACCGGGCGCTGGGGTACGATCCGCTCGTTCGACGACCTGATGGCATCGGACGGGGAAGAGCCAGCGCTCGACGGCTACACAAATGAGGATGCCGTCGGGTGGTGCGTCGACTCAATCAACGAGTGCGTTCCCCACGCCGCGGAGGCTGGGGTGGTGATGGGGCTCGAGAACCACTGGGGCCTCTCCACCAACATCGACACCCTGTTGCGCATCCATTCCGAGGTCGCCAGCCCATGGCTGGGGATCAACATGGACACGGGCAACTATGTGGGCGACCCATACCCGCAGATCGAGAAGCTGGCGCCTCACGCCAACATCGTCCAGGCCAAGACCTATCCAGGGGGCGGCGTCTGGTACTCGCTTGACTTGGACTATCCCCGGATCGCGGGCATCCTGCAGGATGCTGGGTTCCGGGGCTACGTCTCGCTGGAGATGGAGGGCAACGCGCCGGCCGAGGAAGCCGTCGTCGAGAGCTACCGGATACTGCGGGACGCCTTCGGGTAGATTCCGCCGCCGATGCCGCGGTCCCCTTCGCTCAGCGGGCCGCCAACGGGTGGGGCACGTCTGGTGGCCTCGGAATATTGCCGGGAGGCCTGCGTAATGTCGCGTCCTCGAACAGCAGCGACGGCGCCACCACGCTGACCAGCGCCGGACGTCGCGTCCCAGATCGGTCGAAGGCGCCGGCCGGGTCCGCGAACATCCCGGTCTGCACGGTTGAGTCCGAAGACGCGGCGACGATGTCGCGGAAATCCGCCTCGCTGAATCCTGTCAACTCCATCGGGCGGACCAACTCCTCGCTCCCGTCAGCAAACACCTTGTAGGCCACGACTCCTCCGATACTGCGCGAATCGCCGCTCCCCGGAGGCCCGCCGCCGGCCCGTCCGCGGCCGATCCTTCCGGTCGAGCCCGCAAATCGCCGGACAACGATCCCGAACTCCAGCTCCCGCTCCTCTACGAGGCTGAGCAGCTCGGCGCGCAGGTCCTCGGGAGCGAGTCCAGGGTCCGCCATGAGGAAGAGGTTCGACGGCGTGGGCCCGCCGCCTCGGCGGCTGCCGGAACTGGTCGGCACTCCGGGTACGGGCGTGCGGGTGGAGAGCAGCGTCCGGAGCAGTCCGCGACGCACGAGTTCCGTGCGTCTGGACGGGACCGCCTCTTCATCCACTTGGTAGCTGCCAAGAAGAGAAACCTCCCCATGGGCAATAGCCGACGGGTCGTCCATGACCGCCATGAACCTGGGAAGCACCCGCGATCCAAGCTTGTCGATGAACGGACTGGCAGCCTGCTGCACCATTCGGGCGAAGCGCGGGTCATCGGCGACCGGAACCCTCGCCGCCACCAGCTTGGGAGCCAAGACCCGGCGCACTATGGCCCCGGCGGCCTGGCCATCGAAGAGGACCGGGCCGCTGTAACGCTCCAGCGAAGCCGCGCTGCTCAGCGCCGCAAGACGCCCGGCCAAGGATTCAGCCCTGCCGACCAGCTGGTCTTCGGCAGGCAGCCCGGAGACCGTTCGCGCGTAGACGGTAAAAGTGTCCTCAATGGGCGTGCCGTCCTCGGCTTGCGTGCCCGCCATGACGCGGACCGAGACGCGCGGCTCGTGCTTCCGGTACCAAGAGCCCTCGCTGTTTACGTACCAGATCACCTCGTCGTTCTGGTCGACCCTAACCTCGGAGGCGTACACCTGCGGCAGCCCGCTGAAAGCCCCCGAGACCTTCCGCGCGAGAGCTTCGATCCGATCCACGCTTGGCGGGTCAAGGTCACCCTCCGCTCGGTGCTCGAACCGTTCCGCCGGGCTGAAGTCCGGAATCTCGTCGACCCGGGTCTCATTCTGCAGCGCGGCCTGCTTGCGGGCGAACTGTCCGAGGGCCTGCTTGTAGGCGGCGTCGGTCGCCAACCAGATAGCCCGCCTCAGCTCGCGATAGTCGTCTTCGAGCGGAATCGAGACGGGAAAGCGCCCGTAGCCCATCGCACCCACGCCCCGGATCGGCTGGCGTGAATAGAAATTCGTGTTGTCCAATTCCGGGCCCCCAACCCGAAGCTCGACCGAGAGGAGCCGGGCCGAAGTCTTGCCGCTGCCCGCGGCGGCGCCGAGAGAAGCGGCCGCCTGCGCTCCCCAGAATTCTCGGACGGTGTACGAAACGAAGTAGGGCCCCTCCAGGTCTGGCAGCTTCAGTTCGGTCATCGTGCGGTCGAGCTCGTCCCGCATTGCGCGCATCAGGACGCCGTCCTGCGCGGCCCCTGTCGACGCCGAAATGCAGGCCGCCAGCACGCCGGCCCCGAGCCTCCCCCGGGTCATCGGGTTTCCCCAGAAGCCACCTGGACGGCGGCGGTGCCGCCGGCTACGGGAGGAGCCGGCAGGACGGGAATCGGATCTTGGGACTTCTGCTGTTTCTGGACCTCGACCTGCGAGATCAGGATCTCCGGCGCAACGGCCGAAACGGGCACACCACCGGACTCGGCACCGCAGATGCCGTTGAAAACGCCGATCTGGTCGCTGGCCGCGGCGACCTGGCTGAAGGTCGTCAAAGGCGTTCCAATCAGGTCGACCCCGCGCACGAGCTCCTGCCTCCCGTCAACATAGACGCGGTACACCATGACCGGCATCACATTGAACGCGTTGGGCGTCCCCCTCCGAGTTGTGGTGAAACCGCCACGGATGTCGTCGAAGTACAGCCCGTACGGCTTGCCCTCCTCCCTAAGCATCCCGATCATCCGGGCCTTCAGCTCGTCGCTGCCAGCCGGATCGCTGACCTCCACGAAAAGGTTCGACTGGCGCGAGACTGGCGCGAGTCCCGGCTGCTTGCGCCCGTGGCCATTGGACCGATCGAAGCCCTCGATGGGCGTCCTCGACATCAGGAAGCCCTTCAGCACACCGGACTCGATCACGGGAACTCGCCGTGCCCGTACGCCCTGATTGTCGAAACGGTATGTTCCGGCGAGGTCGGTTGACGCCGCCCGGCTGACCGTCGGGTCGAAGACGACCGAGAACTCCTCCGGAAGCACTTGGTCGCCCAGCATCTTCTTGAAGGTCTGGGCGTCCTGCTCGCTGCGCTGGCGATGGCCCTCAACCCGGTGACCGAGAATCTCGTGGAAGAACACCCCGCTTGCGCGGCCCGAAAGGATCGCCGGTCCCGTGTAGGGCTCCGCCAGCGGCGCATCTCGCAGGGCGTGCAGGTCGCCGACCATGGATCGGACGGCGGCGAGCACCTCATCGTGACCCGGCAAGCCCTCCGGGCTGAAGGCGAAGAATGATTCGAATCGCGGCAGCTCCATGCCGTCCTCAGCCTTCGTTTGGGACGAGACGAACAGCCTCGCCCGCGGCTCCACCGTTCGGATCCGGGCCCGCTCGCTGTTGACGTACCAACGCGTGACGCTCGCAACGCTCACGGATGCCGTGGCGGAGTAGACTCCCGGCGCGTCCGCGAACGCCCCGCTGTACTCCTTCAGGCGGCGCTCCCACTCACCGCCGTCCAGGCCCACGGCCGCCAAGGATTCCGAAGCCTGCTCGGGAGGCTCGGCAGAAAAGTCCGCCACGTGCCCTTGCTCTTCTCGAACGGTGACCTCGACGTCTGTCTTGATCCTCGTCAGCCGCTCGGTGGCGTTCTTGTAATTCCGGTCGGTCTCCAGCCAAATGGCCGCCCTCAGCGAATCGGGGTCCGACACCGAGATCTGAACGCGCGAAGACCGACGGCCACCTCCGAAGCGGGCCTGCCGCAGCGGGTGCGTATTGTCCAGGTCGTAGCTGCCGACCCGCAGGTCCACGTCCAGAATCCGACGATCTGAGGTCTGTCGGGCGATCATGGCCCCGAAGGAGGCGGCCAAGACCTCAGAGCGCTCCTCCGTCACCTCATAGCTCAAGTAATAGACGGGAATGGGCTCGCTGCCGAGGGCCGCCATGGAGCGGTCCAGCTCGCCCTGCATCACATCTAACACGTCGTCGGACGCGACAGACTGCTGAGCAAAGGTTGCGGCGGCCAGTGCCCCACAGGCAGCATTCAGCAACGTCCATCTTCTTCGCAACACTCGCCTCGCCTTCCCATGGTTGATTCTAGGCCTCACTGCCCGGTGCGCGCGACCGCAATTCGGGTCGGCCGCAAGCGTCTGATATTCTTGCTTGCCAAAGGCGATGAGGAACCTGCTGAATCTGGTGGTGCTGCTGGCGCTCCCAGCCGTTCTGGCCGCAGCCCGAACTCACGAGACGAACCCGATGAGCTCAGCGGAGGACTTTGCCGAGGGCAGGCGGTTGTACCGAATTCACTGCGGCGTGTGCCACGGCATGGAGGGCAACACGGGCAGGGGTGCCCGACTGGCCAGGCGAAGCTACCGCCACGGCGATTCGGACGCCGAGATGTTCGACCTGATCGAGGGCGGCGTCCCAGGGACTGACATGCCGGGTGTCTGGCTGGACGAGGACGACATCTGGCGCATCCTGCTGTTCGTGCGGGCATTCGCAGCGAAGGCCGGCGAGAGCTGCGTCGCCGGCCAGGGGGACGCCGCGGCCGGCAAGCGCCTCTTCTCCGGCCAGGGAGCCTGCCTGGCCTGCCATACCGTCGGAGCGGCCGGCGGGAGATTGGGACCGGACATGAGCTTCGCCGGCGAGATGTTCACACCGGACCAGATCCGGCGCGCGCTGCTGGAGCCAGCCGCCGACATGGCGGACCGATACCGGACCGTGCGATTGGTGACGGTCGGGGGCGAGCGCGTGGAGGGCGTAGTGCTGAACGAGAACTCCTACCGGATCTACATCATGGACCGTGCCGAGGACCTGCGGGCGTTCGACAAAGGCGAACTGCAGTCGCTCGAGACACCACCGGAGTCTCTGATGCCGGCGTACGGCAACCTTCTCACCGAGGCCCAGGTCGAGGACTTGGTCGCCTACTTGTGCACACTGCGGGAAGACCGCCGGGAGGGTGGCACGGAATGAGACTTCGGACCCCGTTCGCGATTCTTGCCTCGGTGCTGCTGTGTGCTGCGGCGCTTCCTGCGGAGGTGACGCTCCAGGACCTGCTGGACGACCCGCGCGTCGGGGCCGACTGGCTGAACTACCACGGCGGCTACGCGGGCCACCGCCATAGCCTTCTTGATCAGATCGACCGGTCGAATGTTGAGTCCCTGCGGCTGGAGTGGGCATTCCAGGAGCGCATCTCCGAGAAGTTCGAGGTAACGCCGCTCGTGCATGAGGGGATCATGTACATCACGGTCCCCCCGGGTGACGTCTACGCCCTGGACGCAGAGACGGGGGCCCGCCTGTGGCGCTACTCGAGACGGCTGCCCAGCAAGCTGATCGCTTGCTGCGGCCTCGTCAACCGCGGACTCGCGATCTTGGGTGACAGGCTCTTCATGGCTACGCTCGACGCGTACACGATCGCCCTAGACAGCAAGACCGGCCGTCTGCTCTGGGAGACCCAACTTATTGACTATTCGCTCGGCTATTCCGGAACACACGCGCCACTGGTCGTCAAGGACATGGTGATGGTCGGCACGGCAGGAGGAGAGTACGGCATACGCGGCTTCATCGATGCATTCGACGTGGAGACAGGGGAACGCCGCTGGCGCTTCTACACCGTGCCGGGACCGGGCGAGTTTGGCCGCGAGACTTGGGCAGGCGACTCGTGGAAGACCGGCGGAGCGTCGATCTGGATCACCCCGAGCTACGACCCCGAGCTGGACCTGGTCTACTGGGGCGTGGGCAATCCCGGCCCGGACTGGAACGGTGACGTGCGTCTGGGGGACAACCTGTTCTCCGACTCTGTGGTGGCGCTGGAAGCGGACACAGGCAAGCGGCGCTGGCACTTCCAGTTCACGCCGCACGACGTCCACGACTGGGACGCAACGCAGGTGATGGTACTGATCGACAAGGAGTATCGCGGCGTCGAACGGAAGCTGCTCGTCACCGCCAACCGAAACGGCTTCATCTACCTGCTCGACAGGCAGACCGGCGAGTTCCTCAGGGCGACGCAGTTCGTCAAGCAGACTTGGGCTGTCGGGATCTCCGAGGATGGCCGGCCCATCCGCAGGCCCGGCATGGAGCCCAGCGCCGAGGGCATCGAGGTCTTCCCTACCGTGGCCGGCGGCACGAACTGGATGTCGCCAGCCTACAGCCCTGATACGGGAATGCTGTACGTCTCGTGCCGCGAGGGCAGCAGCATGTACTACAAGGGCGACACCGAATACCGTCCCGGGACTCGGTACTGGGGGAGCATGTTCGTCAATGAGCCGACCATGCACAACTGGTGGGGAGCAGTCCGGGCCTTCGATCCGATCTCCGCAGAGCTGATCTGGGAGCACAAGCTGTTCCGCCCCGCTTGGGCCGGCCTACTCTCCACGGCAGGAGGGCTGGTGTTCGCCGGCACGTCGGACGGTTTCTTCAAGGCCCTCGACTCCGGCTCCGGCGAGGAGCTGTGGCGCATAAACGTGGGGGGCAGCGTACAGGCCTCGCCGATGACCTTCGAAGTAGCGGGCCGCCAGATGGTGGCCATTGCGGCAGGCGGTTCGCTGTTCGCGTTTGCCCTGCCGTAGGGGTCAGCGCCGGCTCAGCCCTGAATCAAGTCCAGCACAAGCTCTCGCGGCTGAGGCTGGCGCGAGGAGATGCGGAAGGCATCCTCCACGAGCTCTTGGGCTTCCTCCAGGCGCGAATCGTCGTTGTAGTACAGGGCGCAGAGGCGGGTGCCGTTGAACACCTGCTGTCCCACCTTGGTCTCCAGCACGACGCCCACCGCCGGATCGATCTCCCCATCGGCATCGTCTTCTCCGGTGCCAAGGATCACGGCCGCGCGCCCGATGTCTTCGGCGTTGATGCGGCTGACGAAGCCCTCGCGCGGCGACATCACGGGAACGGCACCGGCCGGGATGGGCAACTGGGAAAAGTCCTGCAGCACATCCGGGCTCCCCCCTTGGGCGCCTATGACATTCGCCAGAGTCTGCAACGCCGTTCCGTCCTCCACCGCGGCGGTGGCACGCTCCCGAGCATCCTCGATCGAAATCGTCGGGTCGGCCAGGTAGATCATGCGTGCGGCGATCTCCACCGACAGGCCCGCCAGATCCGCGGGGCCTTGGCCCTGAAGCGTCTGGGCAACTTCCATGATCTCCAGCGCCTTCCCGACGGTGAAGCCCAAAGGCTGCTCCAGATCGGTGAGCAGCGCCTGCACTTTGACGCCGAGCCGACGGCCAATGGCGATCATCAGCTGCGCTAGCCTACGCGCGTCCGTCCGGGTGGAGATCTGCGATCCCTTGCTGATCTTGACATCGACGACCAGCCCCTTTAGGTCCTCGGCAAGCTTCTTGGACATCGCCGAAGCCGCGATGAGCGGCAGGGATTCCACGGTGGCCGTCTCGTCCCGCAGTTCGTACAGCTTCTTGTCCGCGGGTGCGAGGGCGTTGCTCTGCCCCGCAAACGCAAGCCCGTGACGGCTGACCACCTCGGAGAACTCCGGGACGTTCAGGTCCGTGCGGAAACCGGGAATCGATCGCAGCTTCTCTAGGGTGCCTATGACGTGGTCAGCGCTGGGCTCGACGATCATCGGAACGGCGACACCGGCCGCAGCCGCGATCGGGGCCGCGATCAGCGGCACCTTGTCGCCAACGCCGCCGGTCGAGCAACAGTCCACTGCGACACGGTCGAGCTCCGACAAGTCCAGCCGCTCACCGCATCGGAGCATGGCCGTCGTCAGCGCCACGGACTCCGGATCCGAAAAGCCGATGCAAACCCCCGCCATGAGGAGGGCCCCCATCTGGGCATCAGCGATGTCATTCAGCGTGTAGCCGTTGATCAGCCGCTCAAAGTCCGCGAGAGAAAGCTCGGAACCGCGACGCTTGCTGCGTATCAGGTCAACAATCCGATCCATAGGGTCTTACCGCACAAATGCACCCCTCGCACCTCCGCCCCGCCACAAACGGCTGGACAGCGGTGCATCCGGGTGCTTCGGCCTAGAGTCCGTTATTCTACAATGCTTGGGCTACGTGCCCCGGTGCTCGGCTGCAGGCCGTCCAGCCGCGGCCACGGGGCTGGGAATGGGCGTGCGCCGCCGACCGCTGGAGACATCCCCGAGCAGGGCCAGCAGGGCGGCCGTGACCTTGCCATTGGTGGCCACGACCCCCGAGTTCCCTGGCCGGTAGCGCCCGCCATCCAGGGCGCAGAATTCCCCGCCCGCCTCGACGAGCACGACCAGTCCCGCGCCCACGTCCCAAGACTTCAGGCCGAGCTCCCAGAACCCGTCGAAGTGTCCTTGGGCGACGGCGCACAGGTCCAGCGCCGCCGAGCCGGTCCGCCGCACGCCGTGCGTGCATCGGGCAACCTCGTGGTAGTAGTGCAGGTTGGGGTTGGTGTCGCGGATCGAACTCGGGAATCCCGTGGCGAACAGGCCATCGGCGAGCTCGGACACGTCGGAGACCTGCACGCGCCGGCTGTTCAGGTAGGCGCCCGACCCGCGCTCGGCTGCGAACAGGTCGTCGCGCACGGGGTCGAAGACGGCACCCGCAAGGCCTTCCGACCGGGACCACAGCCCGATGCTGACGCAGAACCTCTCCAGCCCGTGGGCAAAGTTCGTGGTCCCGTCGAGAGGATCCACGTACCACGTGAACTCGTCCCCTGCGTCGAAGCCGCCGCCCTCCTCCGCAACGATCGAGTGGGCTGGGAAACGCGCCCGGATGCGGTCGACGACAAGACGCTCAGAGGCACGATCGGCCGCAGTGACTGTGTCGAAGCTGCCCTTGTACTCGACGCCGACGCTGCGGTAATGCCGCATCAGTACGGCACCTGCCTCGCGAGCCACATCGATGGCGAACGCGACATAGTCCGGTGCGCCGAGCGGCACAACTTCAGGCTACCAGCCAGTTCCGAGGTTACCCGCTGACCGTCCGCCTACGGCTTGGGCCGCAGCGTGCTCCCCGGCCGCCGACCGGCCCGAGCCGGCGGTGTGCTGAGCGGTGCAGGCGGCTCTTCCGCAGGGTTTGCCGTGCGAGGGCGGGACGGCACGGCTACCGGTGCGCTGGGCGACTGCACGCCGGAAGGCCTCGCTCGCTCCGGCACAGGCTCCCGCTCGTAATATCCGGAGCGTGCCAGGACGGTGGCTCCCTCGTGCCGCACACGCACTTGGACCTCGCGCAGGATCCCCCTGGTCTCCGACGTGTCGGACCGGGGATAGAAGCCGAGCAGGTACTGGGTGCGCAGGCTTCGCAGCACCTCGTCGAAAGCCGCGTCCAGATCCTCAACACCGTGTTGCACGAATGCCTCGCCTCCCGTCTTGCTCGCCAACGTCATCAGTGCGTGCTCACCGCCGCGATTCCGGCCTGCGTCGCTGCGGATCGGGAGCACGATCAGCGGGTAGATGGCCGCCTCGGCAAGGTGTGCCGAACGCATTGCGTCATCGAAGCTGGCAAAGCTGGTCGTATCCCCCCCATCCGTGATCAGGACAATCACGCGCCGTCCGGTCCGCCGCGCCAGCTCCTCGGAGGCGAGACTGATGGCGTCGTAGACAGACGTGCCCGTCTGCGGGCGCGCGCGGCCGAGGGCGGCCCCAAGCGCCTTTCGGTTCCGCGTGAAGTCCTCCAGCACGGCAACCTCGCTGGAGAACGAGTACACGGCAGCCACATCCTGCGGGTGTTCTTGGGAGCTGAGCAGCTGCTCGAGGAACCGTTTGGCGGATTCCTTCTCGTACGAGAGCTGGATGGCCGTGCTCAGGCTTGTGTCCAGCATCAGGACCACGGACAGCGGCCGGTCCGTGCTCCGCTCGAACACGGAGATCTGCACTTCCTGCCCGCCTTCGAAGACCGCGAAGTCCGCTTGGTCAAGATCTGCCAGTGGCCCGCTCTCGTCTCGCACGGTGACCGGGATGGTCACAAGGTTCACGTCGGCCGTGAACAGCGGCGTTCGGACGTCTTGGGCAATTGCCGGCGCGAGCGCCGCCAAGGCGGCGATCAGGGAGACGCCGCCGCTGAGTACCGGGCCAAGGACTCGTCCCATTGCCCCTCCACCCACACTTCTCCGTCCGCGAAGTGCTCCTTCTTCCAAACGGGCACTCCGCGCTTGACGTCGTTGATTGCCGCCAAGCTGGCTTCGTAGGCCGGGTGCCGATGTGCCGACGCAACCACGATCGAGACGCTGGCCTCTCGGACCTGCAGCGTGCCGATTCGGTGGACGAGGGCAATGCGGTGGACGTCGAACCGGTCCAAGATATCTTGCCCGATTCGCGCCATCTGCCGCAGGGCAAGGGGCACGTAGCACTCGTAGTCCAAGTACAGCGTCGTCCGCCCACCGGTGTTGTCCCGCACTACTCCTTCAAAGACGATCACGGCGCCGTCCCCGTTTCCTTGGACGCGCCGCGCAAGGGCGGCGCTGTCAATCGGGTCCCGCGTCAGGGCCGCGAAGACACCCTCCTCGTCGATGCTCGCGAGCCAGCCGGCACCGCCGCTCACGGGCGGCATGAGCGCGACCTCGTCGCCATCCTGGAGGGCCTCAGTCGGACGTGCAAAGCGCTGGTTGCGGGCCATCGCAACGCTGCCGGCCATTGCGGCGAGGCGCGGGAAACGCTCGGCGTAGCTCTGGAACAGGTTCTCGAGGCTCGCGCCGGGCGCCACCTGTGCCATGTCACAGTCAGTCCCGACGATGTCCCTCAACTGGCCGAAGAACAACACCCGTATGCGCATTCCCGCCCCCTCCGCGCCTTGATCCGCACCGATCGACGCGGCCCGCTTCCGGAACCCGCCCAGACGCCGTTACGCTTCGCCGGGCCAACCCGCCGACCCCGGAGCGGTCGGCCAAGGATCCCGGCGCGGACGTCAGGGCCCGCCGCCGTCCGGTACGGACGGAGCATCCCAAGTATCCAGATACTTCAGGCCCGTGCCGGTATTGTAAATCAGGACCTCCTCGTCGGAGCCCAAGAATCGCTCGCGCACCAGCTGCTCCACGGCTGCGACGCCCGCCGCGCCCTCCGGGGCAACGAAGATTCCCTCAGCCTCGGCAAGCTTGCGGCCAGCGGCCAAGATTTCCCCGTCGGTGACCGCAACCGCGGCGCCGCCGCTCTCCCGAACGGCCTGCAGCACCAGGAAGTCGCCGATCGCCTTTGGGACCCTCAGGCCACTGGCCAGCGTTGCGGCGCGGTCCCAATGCCGGGAAACGGGGCTGCCATCCTTCCAAGCGCGCACGATCGGCGCACAGCCGGATGCCTGCACGGCGATCATCTTGGGCCTCTTCTCCCCGACCCAGCCGAGGGCCCCAAGCTCCTCGAATGCCTTCCACATGCCGATCATTCCGACGCCCCCGCCCGTCGGATAGACGATCGCGTCGGGGAGACGCCAGCCCAGCTGCTCAGCGATCTCCAAGCCCATGGTCTTCTTGCCCTCGATCCGGTACGGCTCCTTGAGGGTGGAAACCTCGAACCAGCCCTCCTCAGTGGCGCGCTGGGCGACGATCCTTCCGCAGTCGCTGATCAGCCCGTCCACGAGCGTCACTTGCGCTCCCATCACTTGGCACTCGACAATGTTCGCCCTTGGGACATCCCTAGGCATGAAGACGTGTGCCCGCAGTCCGGCGCGTGCCGCATAGGCGGCCAGAGCACCGCCGGCGTTGCCGGCGGACGGGGCGGCGAGCTCTCTGGCGCCCAGCTCCTTCGCCATCGAGACCGCGCAGGCCATCCCGCGGGCTTTGAAGGTTCCGGTCGGGTTGGCTCCGTCATCCTTGACCAGCAAGGTGCGCGTCCCGACCCGACGGGCAAGGCGATTCGCCCGGATGAGCGGAGTGAACCCCTCCCCGAGGGTCACCAGATTGTCGAGGTCGCTAAGCGGCAGCAGAGGCGCATAGCGCCACATGCTGCCGACGCCGGCGTGGATAGTCCCCTTGTCGAGTTCGCGCCTGGCGCCGTCAAGGTCATACCGGACTAGCAGGGGGGCGCCTTGCGGGGAGAGGTTGGCGAGTTGCCCGGCGGGAAGGCGTTCCCCGGACCTGCTGCACTCCAAGTGCGAGATGTACGTCCTATGATGCAAGCTACGAGTGTATGGGAAAGCAGCCCCTCATTTGCGCACTCCTCTTGGCCGGGCTCGTGCCGGCAATTGCCGGGAGCGCAGAGACGGTCGTGCTGCGTAACGGCTACCGGCTCCAGGCCGAGAGCCACGAAGTCGATGGCGGGCGTGTCCGCCTCCTGATGGCGAACGGGGGCTGGATCGGCCTGTCGGTCGGCCAGATCGCGGAAATCGCGCCGGACACCCGGCAATCTTCCGGCAGACCTCCCCGCACGGCCCCAGACCCGAGTGCGCCCGCTGATCCGCAGAAGGGCCGCGACCCGGCAGATGACCTGACGGAGGCGATTGATCGCGTGTCTGCGGAGACAGGTGTCCCCGCGAATCTGGTGCGGGCCGTGATCTGGGCAGAGTCTGGCTTTCGGCAGGATGCGGTTTCGGCCAAGGGCGCAGTCGGGATGATGCAGCTGATGCCGGCCACGGCCACCGAGCTTGGCGTCGATCCCGGCGACATGACCGGCAACCTTCGAGGAGGGACGCGCTACCTGCGGCAGCTGCTGGAGCGGTACTCCGGAGGCAGCGGCCAGTTGGTGAAGGCCTTGGCCGCCTACAACGCCGGTCCAGGCCAAGTCGAGAAGTTCGGTGGGGTGCCGCCGTTCCCGGAAACCGAAGCATACGTCGCCAAGGTGCTGCGTCGCTTCCTGGCCAGCAAGACGGATTCCGGCCTGCGATAGGCGCCGTCGTGAAGCGGTGCAGTCGCCGCCCTGATCCTGTCTATACTCAAATCCTGTTCAGAGAAATGGAACTATGAAGCCGCAAACGACCCTCGTGCATGCGGGAGACCGACGCCGGCTCGGAAGCTACATCCCGGTCTCGACGCCGATATTCTCGTCTTCGAGCTTCTTCTACGAATCGATCAACGAGCTTGCGGACGTGTTCGCTGAGCGCCAGCCGGGCCAGACCTACGCGCGGATGGGCAATCCCACCTCCGAAGGCCTGGAAGACCTGACGAAGGCGCTGGAGGGCGGCTCCTGCGCATTTGCGACCGCATCGGGTATGGGCGCCGTCCACTTAGCCCTCATGGCCGGACTGCTGGACCGTCGTCTGGCGATCGTAGCGGCGGACGTGCTCTACGGGGGAACGCTAGAGCTGCTGCGGTCCGTGATGCCCCGGACCGGCATTGAGGTGCGCTTCTGCGACTTCTGCGACTTGGAAGGCGTGCGGCGCGCCGCAGACGAGGTGGGCCCGTCGGTCCTGCTGGTCGAGACGCTGTCGAATCCCTGCCTGCGGGTCGCCGACCTCGATAAGATTCGCGATATCGCCACAGCCCACAACGCGCTGATGCTTGTGGACAACACCTTCACGCCCCTGCTCATCCGGCCGTTCGACCACGGGGCGGACATGGTGATCCACAGCGCGACGAAGTACTTGGCCGGGCATGGGGATGTGCTCGCAGGTGTTGTCGTGGCGCAGGAAGAGCACCGAGAGGCGCTGCGCCACTCCCAACGCTGCCTGGGCGGGAACATCGGCCCTTTCGAAGCGTTCCTAGTGATGCGCGGCATGAAGACACTGGCTCTCCGGATGCGACAGCACTGCTCCAATGCGCGCAAGGTGTTCGAGGCCCTGCGCGACCATCCTGCGGTGGAACGCCTGATTTACCCGGGGGATCCCGCCCACCCCGACGCGGCCACTGTGGCCGCCCTGATGCCGGACGGCCAAGCGGGCGGTGCTGTCGGCATCGACGTCAAGGGCGGCATACCGGGAGCCTACCGATTCGTCGACAAGCTTCGGCTCGTTAAGACTTCAGCGAGCATCGGGGACATGACAACCTTGGCGCTGCATCCCTCCACAGCCACGCACCGCATGCTCTCCCAGGAGGAGCGCGACGCGATAGGGGTGACTGACGGCCTAGTGAGGCTCTCGGTGGGCGGCGAGCACATCGACGACATTCTGGCGGACCTCCGCCAAGCGCTGGAGACACAGTGAGACAGCAGACCCTGGCCATCCACGCTTGCAGCCGTGAAATCGGCGACGCCCCGTTCGTTGCATCCTCGCCGCCCTTGGAGATGGCAGCGAGCTATCACTTCCGGCGTGCGAAGGACATGACCGCCATTGCGAACGGAGAGATGGAGGGCTACGTCTACCAGCGGTACGGCAACCCATCGGCCTCCGCCCTTCACCGCCAAATAGGCGCCCTCGAGGGCGCTGCGAGCACGCTCGCCTGCAGCTCCGGGATGGCCGCGATGCACGTCGGGCTGCTTGCCGCGATGAGGGACCGGCCAGCAAGGATTCTGGCGGCCAACGTGCTGTTCGGCCAGACGTTCCAGCTGCTCCAGCTAATGGAGCCGCTGGGTGTGACCACGGAATTCGTCGATGCCTGCGACGCCAGTGCCATTGACCGGGCGCTGGATCGTCGCGAGACCGGGTGCGTCCTGGTCGAGACGGTGTCGAATCCCCTCATCCGAGTGCCGCCAGTCGACAGGATCTGCGAGATCGCCAATCGACGCGGCGTACCGGTCGTAGTGGACGCAACCATGGCCTCCCCGGCGGTCAGCCGTCCGCTCGACTACGGGGCGTCGGTGGTCGTCCACAGCGCGTCGAAGTACCTGGCAGGGCACGCCGACGTGCTGGGAGGCATCGTCTCGTGCGGACCCGGCAGGGCTGAAGACCTGCAGGAGCTGGGGCGCCTGGTCGGTCCGAACCTGGGGCCGTTCCCGTGTTTCCTCACGATCCGGGGGATCAAGACGCTCCCCATGCGCATGGAGGAGCATTCCCGGAACGCGCAGCGCGTGGCGCGCGTCCTGGCCGAGCACCCGCGGGTAGGGGCGGTGCACTATCCCGGGCTCGAAGGACACCCGGACAAGTCGGTGGCGGAACGACTGTTCCTGCAAGACTCCGAGGGCGCCACGATGTTCGGCGGCATGGTCGGCTTGGAACTGCGGGACGCGGACCGCGCGATCGCCTTCCGGTTCGTTGACGCTTTGCGGCTTGTAGTCCGGACGATCAGCTTGGGAGACGTGCACTCCCAGATCGTGCACCCTGCGACCACGACGCACCGCAACCTCGCCGAGAAGCACAGGCAGAGGCTTGGCATCAGGGACAGCCTGCTTCGGCTGTCGGTGGGCATTGAGGACTGCGACGACATCGTCGAGGACCTCGTCCAAGCATTGGACTCGCTGAACTAGGGAAAAAGACCGGTCAGGGACCGCGGCAGGTGTAGCTTGCGGCCTCGTTCGGATCTCCGCCCGTGAACTCGGCGCGCTCAGGGTAGACGCATACCGGGCGCGTCTTCGAGACGCTCCCGGACTCCACCTTGAATCCTGTTAAGCGGCCGGGTGCCTCGCCCTCCTCGACCCACGCCTGCAGTGCCGCGAGCCAATCGACGCGGTCAGGGCCGGGCCCCCCGGAGCAGTGATAGACCCCCGGAAGGAGGTAGAGCCGGAAGTGTTCCCGAACGGCCGGATCGAGCCGCTCCGCAGCATCGAAGTAGTCGATTGAGCCGTGCGCCGTCAGCGCAGCATCGGACCATCCGTGCCAGAGGATCAGCTTGCCGCCGGCCGCCTTGAAGGCGGACAGGTCCGGGTCCGTCGCGTCCAGGAATCCCTTAAGCCGCCTTGCATCACTCCGGTAGGAATCGAAATCATACGTGGAGTAGTCGAAGTCCGGGTCCTCGAATGCGAGGTACTTCAGGCCCTGCGTTGCGAACCCGAACTGCAAGCTCGGTTCCCCGTAGGCGTCCATCAAACTACTGCTCGGACCGGTAATCCAGCCTTCCCAGCCCGGGCCTGCCGTCTCCCCGCCGAACGGGAAACCCGGATAGATTGGGCCTTCGGAGTCCCGGGGGCCGCCATAGACAGCCGCGATGGCCTCCCGCTGCCGCACAGTGAGGCAGTGGTCGGCCGGTTCGGGAGTCGAGCATAGGGGCAGGTCCGCCAAGCGAAGGCCGCAGTCCCGGGGGTCATTCAGAAAGCCGTCCCGAACGCCGTCCAAGTGGTCGCATCGGCCCAGAATCTCGCTCTCGAGCAGCTGCCTGTTCTGCGGAGAGATCACCGGCTCTTCAAGGTTCTCCGGATCCGGGAACACCCTCTGCATGTTGAACGCGAAAGCTGCCAGCACGCCGCTGAAGTCGTGGGCCGGAGCTCCAGCGACAATCCCGTCGAAGTCGTCGGGGAATCGCTGGGCCGACATCAGGGCCTGTCTGCCCCCGTTGGAGCAGCCGTAGAAGTAGGAGTGCTGCGGAGGTCGGCCGTAGTGCGCTTTCACTATCGCCTTCGCCGTCTCGGTGGTGCGGTGCACTCCCAGATAGCCGTAATTGATCTGGCGCTCCAAGCTGCCCTGGGCCCAGTCCGCCCGGATGCCGTCCGCCTGGTGCCCGGTGTCGGTGGCGGCGGTGGCGAACCCGTGGTTGGCCGAGAAGCGCCCCTGGTTGCCCAGCGTCCCCACGAAGCCTCCCCCGCCACCCATCAGGAAGCGACCGTTCCAGTCTTGCGGCAGTAGCACTTCGAAGCGGATCTCAGTGCCGATCACTCCCTCGACCCGACAATGGGGGACAGTCACCCTCGGTGAGGTGGAGGGAACACCCGCGGGCACCACTCCCTCCGACGCTGGCTCGCCCGCGGACTGCTCGGCTGAAGTTATGCGGACGTCGGGCAGCTCAAGGCCCGCCAGGCCGGCGCAATCCATCCCCGGAGACGGCCATGCGCAGGCGAGGGCTGCGAGAGCCCCGTAGCGGCCGAACCGGCCGACACATGTTCCGGGCGCGAGAGTCCTGCAGCTGGCCATATCTTCCATGCCAGTCTAGCGCCCCGTCGCAAGCTCCGTGCCGGTACTCACGGCTTCTGATCCGGACCGCCGACGGTTGACCGCCCGCCGCTGCGCGAGACCCCGACGGGCCCTATGGAGCACATCTGGGCACAGAGCCTCGGACGCCGGCCGGCAGTGGCAGCCAGGCTCAGCTCGGGTGGCGGCCTATCCAGCCAACGGCCACCATGTTCCTGTCCGGATCGTACCGGTAGTAGATGCGCACGCAGCGGTCGGGGGACGTGTGGCTGTTGGGTTTGGTGTGCATTTCGAACTCGACGCGCCGGTCGTGGATCGGATCGTGGTACACGGGCCTAGGCATCCCTGCTACGAGTGGACTAGCATCGATGTTCTGCTCGTTGAGCCAGTTGTTCAGCGGAAGTGCGTCACTCCCCTGTCCCACCGTCAGATCGCAGTATGCAGCGAGCCCGGCCAAGTGGTGGACGATCTTCTTCGGGGGGCCAGCGTTGTGGGCTACCCCCCGCACTCCCCTCGCAACGTCCTTGCCGAACGCAAGTTGGCGGCGCCACCTTTGGCCGGCGTACTGCCAGACCTCTTCGACTGTCTTCGGCAAGGGGGGCTCAGGTACGGTTCCCTCGGCCGATGGCACGGAGCCCGACGGTGCATTGGTGTACGCGGCCATGGCCCCAAGGTTCTCCAAGGCCTGATCCCGCTCCTCTTGCATCCTGCGGAGGCTGGCTTCGTGTTCTGATATCTCGGAACGGAGGTCGTTATTCTCGGCGAGCAGCCCGGCGATCTCGGCCGCCAGTGCCTCCTCCGGACTGGGCACTCCGTCAGGTGACCCGACCGGGCTCGACCCGGCGTCCGCTGCGGCCCCCGCCTCGGGATCGGGCTCATCGGCCGCGGACTGGGAGAGTTCCTCCCACTTCTTCTCGTAGTCTTCGCCCGGGGCGAACGTGAAGCCTTCCGGTGCCAGTGCTGCCAAGACTGCGTGCTTTCCCGTTTGAACATTCCGCTGCGCTTGGCCCAAACCCTCGAGGACATTTGTCAGTTGGTCCCCCAAATCCGTGTTCAGCGGGTCCTGAGCTTCACGCTCCTGAAGTTCGATGTGCCGTGCGCGCAGGCTGGCCTGGTTCTTGAGGGCGCCCTGCAAGCCCTTCGCGGCTCGATAGAGTCCTTTGGAAAAGCGCTTCAAATCGACGTGCAAGCCGTCCAACCCTCTACCGTCCGCCGAGTAATAGGCCAGTTTCCAGCGTGAGCCGACCTGCATCGCGTAGGGCATCAGCCAGTACATGTTGTGCCGCTCTATGACGGTGTCAATAATCGACTCGACTTCGGCCGCGACAGCGTCGGGATGAGTTGCGAGCTGCAGGGCGTAGATGTCCGGCCATGCGAGGCGCAGACCCTCAACGTGGAAGGCAATATCCGCCACCAAGACGGCCCACTGCCACAGGTCTTCGGTCGATTGCGAACCCCTGCCCGTTCGGCCACTCAGCGCAGCCAAGTCGGCACTGACCAAGCAGGTTGCTTCGACTAGCGACTCCCAATTCAGGCTCACCAATCGACGCACTTCGTCCTTTCGGAACCTTCCCAGCCACTCCCACTCATCCGGCTCGATGCCGGACGGTGCGATCGAGATGTCATCTCGGTCCATCAGCCCTTCGTCAACGCACCACTGGAGCACTCGGGCGTCCTCGAGAATCGTTGCCACCGCCACTGCGGCGTCAGCAAAGAGCGAGCGTTCTTCTCGGGCTGGCACATTGGCCCCACGCACGAACCTCCAGAGGTCCATCCAAGCGCTGATCGCCGGAAGTCGCCACGGGCGCCTGATTGCATTGTCGCGGCGCGGAATGATCGCGCACAGTGTCCCGAGATCGTGAGTGTTCGGGCACCCTACCTGCATGCGAACGGCGGCCCGTGTGTTCGACGCTTCGAAGAACCGAGCCAGCGCACGCTGCTCGAAGCAGGGGACCCCAGAGCGCTCCTTCAGGCCGTCGTCCACGAATCGCCTCCAGCGGCTCAGGCGCCGCTCTGGATCGCCGTAGAACGCTTCAATCGCTTGCTTGTGACGCTGTTTCTTGTTGGTGTGCCTGTTTAGGTCTGGTTGCTCATCGGCAGGTTGGGAATGATCTTGACCCTCAGCGAGAATCCGGGTTGCCAAGTCGCCCTGCGCCTTCGAAGTGGGAACCCCCAGGAACTGGCACAGTTTCTTGTAACCGCTGGGCCCTC
Source organism: Bryobacterales bacterium (assembly GCA_965203925.1). Taxonomy (GTDB): domain Bacteria; phylum Acidobacteriota; class Terriglobia; order Bryobacterales; family UBA6623; genus VXMF01. The sequence goes on along the minus strand of OZ241924.1, from coordinate 3,393,012 downwards.
CGTAGTGTGCCGGCAGGCCCGGCTGAAGCGGAATCGGTCTGGGCGCTAGCATGATGCGGGATTATACTCCGAGGTGCGCTTCGACCGGGTGGGGCCGCGGCTGCGCATGCTCCCGGAGTTGCAGCCGTCGGACGGCGACCGGACGCAGCACGACGCCCGCAGGGGGCAGAGCCAGCCGCGCCGGTGCTAGAGTTAGGGGGTTAGCCACGGACTGTCCGTGCAGATTGGGCGCGGACAGGCTCGAGCCAACTGGCTCGCGATGCCACTCTCGGAGCCGGATCGGGCTGCGCCCCTGCTGGCGCTCCAGCCCAAACCCGTCGAGGAGCCTGCGCCGGACCCGCCGTTCACCGTCCGCCTGGACCAGTACGAGGGCCCGCTCGATGCTCTGCTGGACCTCGTGAAGCGCCAGGGATTGGACATCCTGGACCTGCCCATCGCCCTCATCACCGAACAGTACCTGGAATCCCTGCGCCTCGCGAAGGCCCTGGACGTGGAAGTGGGGGCCGAGTTCGCCGACATGGCCGCAACGCTCATCCTTATCAAGGCCAAGGCCCTCCTGCCGTCACCTCCGGCGGCGACCGAGCCGGCAGCCGACCCGGGCGACCTGCTCGTCGAAATGCTGCTTGAGAGGGAAACGTTCAAGCAGGCGGCGCAGATGCTCGAGGATCGGCGCATCGTCGAGGAGAACACCTGGACGATAGCGGAGGAAGCGCTGGGTGCAACTGGCGAGGACCCACCGGAACTCCGCGTCAGCCTCTTTGACCTCGTGCAGGCATTCGGCAGCGTCCTGGAGCGTCTCAGCGAACAGCCGACAGTTGAGATACCGGAGGAGAGGGTTACGGTCGCAAGCCGAATCCACCTCATCAAGGCAGTCCTCTCAGACAGGCAGGGTCCGGTCCGCCTCAAGGACCTGCTGCGGCAGCAGCCGACTGCGGATGCCGTCATCGCGACGTTTCTCGCGCTGCTCGAGCTGGTTAAGGCGGGCGCGGCAAGACTCCGGCAAGGAGAAACCTACGGGGAGATCACCCTGTGGAGACCGGTCGCCGCCAGCGCCGGTAATGGCGGGCCGGCGACCGGTGGGCAGGACGGTTCTGAGGGCCAGCAGTGAGTGAGACAGTCTTCACCTTCCCCGCGGCGTCCGGCGATGGCGAGACGACCGGCGCGGAGGAGCGGGCCCGGCGCATTGGCCTGCTGGAGGCTGTGGTCTTCGCGGCCCAGCAGCCTCCGACGACCGAGCAGCTGGCAGCGGTCGCGGGCGTTTCCCCAAAGACCGTCCACGAGGACCTGCAAGCGCTGATGGAGGCCTGCCGGGCAGACGATCGCGGCGTCCAACTCCGCTCGGTCGGCGGCACGTACCGAATCTCGACCAAGCCGGAGCACCACGAAGCCGTCCGTGCGTTCGCAAAGGCAGTCAAACCGAAGCTGAAGCTCTCGCGGGCCGCCCTCGAAACCCTAGCCGTCGTCGCCTACAAGCAGCCCGTGACCCTCCCGGAGATCAGCGCCATACGCGGCGTATCGAGCTCCAGCGGCGTGATCCGCACTCTGCTATCGCACGACCTTGTGGCCGTCGCGGGGAGAAAGAAGGTTGTCGGTAGGCCGATCTGCTACAAGACCACCCGAGAATTCCTGGAGCACTTCGGGCTGGACGACCTTTCGGAGCTTCCCACAGTCAAGGAGTTGGAGGAGCTTCTCGGGCCGCCTGCTGACGGGAACGGCCAGCTCGAACTGTTGCCAGCGGCTGGTACCGGCAGAGAGACGGACCTGACGAGCGACGACCGGGGACACGACTGAGGCTGCACCCAGCCAAGCGCGTCCCGCCGGAGAGCAGACGCCGCATTGAGGAGCACACCATGCCTGACCGCATCCACAAGCTAATCGCCAGGGCGGGAGTCACTTCCCGCCGCAAAGCCGAGGTCCTCATGTCGGAGGGGCGGGTGACGCTCAACGGAGAGGTCGTCACGGAACCTGGCACGAAGGCCGACCTGTCCGCGGACACCGTCTGCGTCGACGGCAAGGCGCTCAGCAGCAGGACCGCGCGGCGGTATCTGGCGATGCACAAGCCCAAGGGCTGCATCACGAGCACCAGTGACCCCGAAGGGCGGCCCACGGTGATGGACCTCATCGGCACGGAGCTGTCCAAGGGGCTGTACCCCGTGGGACGCCTGGACTATAACAGCGAAGGGCTGCTCCTGCTGACCAACGACGGGGACTTCGCCAATCACATCCTGTCGGCCAAGAACAAGGTTCCGAAGACCTACGAGGTCAAGGTGACCGGAATGGCATCCGAAGCGGGCGTAGCCAAGCTGCGCTCCGGCATGCGGCTTGATGGCAAGGTCGCCCGGTTCCAGTCAGTCCAGCTGCTGCGAATCGCGCAGAACCCTTGGTACCGAGTGACCCTGATCCAGGGCCGGAACCGGCAGATCCACAGGATGTTCGAGCGCATCGGCCTGTTGGTCGAGAAGATCCGCAGGGTCAGCATCGGCAGGGTCTCGCTGCAAGGCTTGGAGCCACGGCAAGTCCGAGCCCTGCGGAGGGACGAGATCCGCCAGCTGCTGTCGGAGGACCAGCCGCTGCCTGAGGAACTCAGAGCGCCTCCAGTGCCCCGCGGGAGGCCACGCCGGCGGCGCGAGCGGCGACCGAACGCGCGTGGGCCTCGCAGGCCCCAAGCGAGAAGAAGGCCGGGCGGCACACGCAGCCGCACACGCGGCGGCCCGGGGGGAAGATCCCAGCGCGACCGCCGACCACGGCAAGCCGGCGGGGCGAGCCGCGGACCGAGGCGGCGCGGGGCTGCCCCCGATCGCAGCTTCAGGCGATCAGACAGACCCCGGCGATCACCAAGCCGGCCCCGGCCCAGCGGCGGGGCGAGCCGCGGACCGAGGCAGCGCGGGGCTGCCCCCGATCGCAGTTTCAGGCGATCAGACAGACCCCGGCAATCACCAAACCGGCCCCGGCCCAGCGGCGGGGACCCACGCGCTCGGAGAGGACGACCCGCGCGAGCAGGGTCTCCGCGGCATAGCCGAGCGCCGTCGCCGGGACGACGAAACTCACGTCACGGAACGAGAGCAGGGCCAAGAAGCCGACGAACGACGCAGAGTAGGCCGCCAAGGAGGCCAAGAACCACCCGTTAGCGAATGCCGCCGCGAGCGAGCGCAGCATGGCCACTCCAGCCGTGCTCTGCGGAGCACCTTGCCGGCGCATGGCATGGGCCTTGAGCAAGTCTCCGGCCACGCCGCCTCCGACGACGACGGCCAGCAGGAACGCCGTCACGCTCCGCCCCCGCTCGAGGATGGGGCCGTCGCTCCCACAAGGGAGACCCCGGCGGAGATCAGGAGAATACCCGCCCAGCGAGCCATTGAAATCTGCTCGCCCAGAAAGGCCGCGCCCAGCACAGCCACCAAGACATAGCCGAGCGAGGTCACCAGCAGGACGTAACTGAGGTCTACCCAGCTGAGCAGCAACGTGTGGGCTGCAAAGAACAGCGCCAGAAGGGCTGTGCCGAGCAAGACCCAAGGGTTCCCGAGACTGCGGACCGCCGACAATGCGAGGGCGGCCGGGGAATAGGAGCTGATGTCCCCGATGCCTCGCATCCCGTAGCCGAGGACGACGTTTCCGACCGCGTTCGAGACGATCACCACGGCCAGGAAGAGGCGGGTCTTGGATTGCAACGCTAGAGTCTACCACCGGCAGCGACAAGGCTTGGATTCTCGGCAGTCCCCCGCTATACTGCAAGAGAAGCAGCGCTGGTGGCCGCAATCAGGCCACAGCGCGCGGCGTCAGGAGACGCGGAAAGGGGGGGCGTACAGGATTCGACGGGATAGCAGTCGTGCTGCAGAGGCATGCCGGGTTCCGAGCTCCCGTTAAACGATCGGACAACAATAACTGCCAACAACGATATGCAGTTTGCCTACGCTGCCTAGGTACTAGGTAGCCGCCTCGGTGTTCGGGCTCGCACGTCCGCCAGAGGCGCCATTTCGCGAGCTGGATTGCAGGGCTCCCGCCTGAAGCTCTGCGGTCGAGATCAATCAGGCTGGGCCGCTGAGGGCTTGTCCATTCACAGCCAGCGGTCGAGATTCCCGAATGGACTAAGCATGTAGGCTCTGTTTCGCGGCCTGTCTCGGACGCGGGTTCGATTCCCGCCGCCTCCACCATTTCCCAGAAGAGTACGTCCGCCAGTTGCTGGGCTGCAGGTGTGCCGACGGGCCTGCCCGCAACGGAACAGAACGCAACTACGCCCGCAAGCATGGCATGATGGGGCTGCGGACCATGGATTGGTGGATATGGGTGGCGCTCGGCTTCGTGCTGTTGGCGGGAGAGGTGGTTGCGCCGGGGGGCTTCTATGCCGTGTTCTTTGGTCTCGGCGCGCTCGCCACCGGACTGCTGGCGGCGGCCGGATGGGTTCAACCCCTCGCGGCGCAGGGAACGGTCTTCGCCGTCCTGTCGGTGGCTGCGCTTGCCGTCTTTCGGCCGCTGCTCACCAAGCGGCTCAGGGCATCTGCAAGCGGCGACGCGATCGACAACCTGGAGGGCTCGTTGGCGAGAGCTTACGGGCCGATCGACGCTGGCGGCCACGGGCAGGTGGAGTTGCGCGGGACCACGTGGAAGGCCAGGAACACGGGCGCTAGTCCCCTGATAGCCGGTCAGGATTGCCGGGTCGAGAGGGTCGAAGGCCTGACCCTGTGGGTGCAGGCTGAACGAGGAGAGGAAGGATAGCCATGGACATGGGACTGATCGCGGTGGGGGCACTGGTCCTTCTGCTGGTAATCCTTCTGGCCAAGACTGTGGTCGTCGTGCCACAGCAGAGCCAATACGTCGTGGAGCGGCTGGGAAAATACGCCGGATCGCTGGACGCGGGCTTCCACATCCTCATCCCCTTCCTTGATGCCGTGGCATACCGGCACTCACTGAAGGAGATGGCGATGGACATTCCAGAGCAGGTGTGCATCACGAGCGACAACGTCCAAGTCGGCGTCGATGGCGTGCTCTACCTGAAGGTGCTGGACGCGAAGAGCGCTTCCTACGGGATCGGGAATTACACGTTCGCGATCAGCCAGCTTGCCCAGACAACGCTTCGCAGCGAGATCGGACGGATTGAACTGGACAGGACCTTCGAGGAGCGGGCGAACATCAACACCAAGGTCGTGGAGGAGCTCGACAAGGCCACGGAGCCCTGGGGAGTCAAGGTCCTGCGCTACGAGATCAAGAACATCAACCCGCCCCGCGATGTGCTGGAGGCCATGGAGAAGCAGATGCGGGCCGAGCGCGAGAAGCGCGCGGTCATCCTGCAGTCCCAAGGCATGCGCGACTCGGCCATCAACACGGCCGAGGGCGAGAAGCAGAAGATCATCAAGGAATCCGAGGCAAAAAAGCAGCAGCAGATCAACGAGGCCGAGGGCGAGGCCGCCGCCATCACCACAGTTGCGACAGCCACCGCGGAGGGTATTCGCCGAGTGGCGGAAGCCATCGAGGCTCCCGGCGGGGACCAGGCCGTTCAACTGCGAGTCGCCGAGCAGTATGTGGAGAAGCTGGGATTGCTGGCCAAGGAGAACAACACCATGATCCTGCCGGCAAACGTCGCCGATGTGGCATCGATCATCGCGACGGCAATGGGCGTGATCAAGCAGGGCGGCACACTCCCCAGATCCAACTGATACGACTACGGCACGGCTCGACGGCCGTGGAATCTACGCCATGCGCCAATGCCTGCTGGCAAAGGGCTAGCTTTCCTGCCCCGACGCACTCCATTTGCCTGCTCCGCAACTCGTCCACCCGACATCTGCCACTAGCACATCGAGTGACTACACGTAACCGTTCGAGCGGGGCATGGACCCTTGCTTGATTCGGACGGATTCGGGAATCAAGCGCAAGAAGCAGGCCGGTATCGTTCGGCACACGGTGCTCCTTGCGGTCATGGCGTCTGCATCGGACGGGAAGTTCGTTCGTAAGGTGGCTTGTCGGGGGTCGAAGTCACAGGACCGGCCACTTCATCCAGAGCGCACGGGAGCGTTTTGGAAACGGCAACGGAAGCACGCTGTGGACAATGGGACAGGCGGGGCCGTCCGCCGCTCCCCGTCCATGCAACACGACGCGATCCACAAGCTGCTCCGCTCCTTCCCCCGCGTGATCGCTGACATCCTGCGCGGCTATCTGGACGGCAACTTGGTCGACCGACTCGACTTCCGCACGTTGCAGCGGGTCAGCGCCGAGCGCCGGCGTGTCACGCGGGCCTGCTTGGACGTTGGAAGGGCCTCATCATGCGGTACATCGTCCGTCTGACGCACGAAGAGCTGTAGACTTCCAATGAAGTCGTGGACTGGTTCAGCGGTGGCAGCCGAGAGGCCCGGAGAACGTGCTGCCGGGGGCGGATGTGGCCAGCCGAGGGGTTGGACTGCTTCCCTGTCCGACGGCGACGCGTCAAGTTGTGTAAATACAAAACACACGAAACAAAATGATATATCGTATACTTAAGAAATGCGAGTAAGGTCAGGCACTTCAGGCAGAGAGTCAGATCGAAAACACGAACAAAACCCAGACAGACACGGCCATCGAGCCCAACCTTGTCCGGCTCAGTCGGGACCGCTCGTCCAAGGCTGTCTTCCAGTGCGCAGAGCCGGTGGAGCACTTGGTTCGCTTCGTGCTTTCCAACATGAGGCAAGGCCGCCAGTGGCTGCGGCGCATGGACTTCTCCACGCTGGAGCCGCTCCCGACCGAGACGCAAGGTGCTGGACTGCTGCGGGGCTGGACGCGCGTGACGATCGCCCGGACAGGCGTCGATTTGGACATTGGCTGCAGGCCGGCTATCAAGACGTTGCGTGGCGCCTCAAGGTCCGCCGGCGCGAAACAGGCTGCCCCCGAGTGGCTGCGCGTGCTGATCCTTGTTGAGTTCCAGTCCAAGGTGGAACATGACATGGCGCTGCGCGTGCAAGGCTACGTGCAGCGCATGCATGAGAAGGCATGGAAGCAGCGCCATGTGCGCCGGATGGACCGGCTGCCCCCGGTGCTCGCGGTGGTCTTCTACAACGGCACCAGCCCGTGGCGGGCGGAGCGCTCAGTGTGGGACTTGACCGAGAAGCGGGCACTTCGGAAGCGGGACCGTGAGGTGACGCGCATGCCCGTGGGAATGCGCTACGAGCTGGTTGACGTGACGCAGCATGCCGGCAAGTCGCTCTCGCAAGACAACATCGTCGAGCTCATGATCTCGACCGAGTTGCTGGGGAAGGACTTGGATCCAGCGGCCGTGCACTCTATCCTTGAAGCGCAGGGCAGGCTGCTGGGATCTGTTGCAGCGGGACCAGCGCAAGGTGCTGGAGCTGCTGCGGGGCTGGACGCGGCTGACGATCGCCCGGACAGGCGTCGATTTGGACATATTGGAGGACACGGAGCAGATGCAAGAGATGCAGAGGTCGGGCAGGATGCTGACGTACATAGAGGCATGCGCCCAAGAATATCGAGCCAAGCTGCGGGCCGAGGGCGGTGCCGAGGCCCGTGCAGAGGGGCTGCAGGAGCAACGGAGCGGTCTTTGCCGCCTGGCCCAGCGAAGGCTCGGAGCCAACGCCGCGAAAGACTTGGCGAGGCGGATCGAGGGCATCGACGACTCCGCTTCGCTGTGGGAGATGGTCGACCTGATCATCGACTGCAGCGACGCCGACGAGTTCGCGACACGATTGCGCGAGCTCGGGTAGTTCGATCCAGCTCCGCTGTTACACACAATGCCGCCGGAGCAAGCTCGGCACTTGGGGGCGAGGGTCCGAGACGGACTGGCAGTCCAGTCGGTCGCAGGGGCAGAGTGAATGTACCAATCTCTGCATCCTCGGTGAATGTTCACAAGCTCAATCTTGCCTCTGCGGATAGGACCCTGCGCTGTCGAGGTGGTCCGACAACCCAAGTGCGTAACGGTCGACAACTGGTCAACGCCCTTCACAAGCTCAAGGAGCAGAGCTGCTTAAGACCTTGCCTCGGCGGAGCACTAGGACCCTGCGCTGTCGAGGTGGTCCGACAACCCAAGAATCCCGTCCCTCCTCGGACCGCCTGAACAATTACGATCACTCCGCTGTCCTTGGGGGATGTGACGTTATGCATACAGGACCTTAGGGGATGTCTAAGAGAGGCCGATTCCGAACAGTGGTCGATGGTCTACAGTAGGCGGGGGTAGAGTCAGTCTTGGGCATGCTCCTTGGCGCGCTACTTGGACCACGTTGTCGAGAGCGGGCATCCCGACCGGGATATGCACGTGGTTCTCGTTCGAGACCATCACCCGTAAGGGCTGTGACCCCCTCAATCTTGAATAGGGATGCTCGGATACAGTTCTGGAGGCAAGACGATTCCGCGAGAGGCCGTCACATCGGGTTGCCGGGCTTATTCGCTTCGAGGGGTGATGTGCACAGGCCCGGCCTTCCGGCCGCGGATCAGCGAGCATCCTGGGCGAATGCGGATGTGTAGGCCCGGACGACCTGACGCGGCAGTTCCGAAAGCTCTAGGTCTCTCGGGGTGTGCGCCACGGAGATTTCCGGGGCTGGTGAGGAACGGCGAAGGTCTTGTTCATTGCGCTGGGTTGGGTCGGCACGGTGGACGGTCCCCTGTCATGGCCAGCCCACATGGACCGCAAGGAACGGTTCGACCACTCGGACCAACGAAGCGAATTGTGCGGGTGTTGACTGCGAGGGCGGAACAACGCCACCCGATCTTCAACTGGTGCGACTACAACCTTCCACTGACAGGCCGATGGACTTTCGAACCCTAACGATCGGTCGGAGCGCCGCCGCCGACATCCAAGTCCGTCATGAGACCGTCAGTCGGCTGCACGCGGAACTGACGGTGACCCGTGCAGGCCGCTGCTATCTGACCGACTGCGGCTCGCTTCGCGGCACAAGCGTATACAGGCGTGGCGTGTGGGCGCCGCATCGCCAAGGCTACGTTGATCTCAATGAAAGAGTCCGGTTCGGCACGTTCGAAACGCAACTGGACGGCCTCCTGCGCGGCTCATCGGGAGGCGCTGCGTCAAACCGCGAGCGGGAGGGGGCTGATTCCTCGCGGCCCAAGCGCGACATTGAGACCGGACGAGCCCACTCGAGACGGGTGAACGCGGAATGAATGCTCTCGAGCACGACGAACAGCACTTCAGGATCATCACCGCGCTAGGGGCCATGTTGGTGGGTTCCGCCGTGATCGGTATCCTGTCGCTAGCACTGTCACCCCCCCAGCCGGCCAGTGGTGAGATCCGGTTGTCTGCTCTCCTGCTGGACAGGGGCAGCGGACTCTATCCGCTTACGATTCAGAACTTGATGTGGCTGATGTTCTCTTTCGGACTTGGGGAGCTTTGGATTCGATTCCGTCGCGCGAACCGCGAACTCGATCAGCTTGAACGGGGCATCCTAGCGGAAGATGACACTACGATGTTTCGGGCGAAGGATCTCATTCCCGTCTATCGAAGCATCGTGAAGGCAAAGCGAGCCCGCTACTACCGCCTGCAGAGATTGATCCTGCGAATCGTTCAACAGTTCCAGATCAGTCGGTCAATCGACCAAGCAAACAGTTTGATGAACTCGAGCTTGGAACTGATGCAGCATGAGATCGAACTCAAGTACAACACGCTCCGCTATATTGTCTGGCTGATCCCCACTCTGGGATTCATTGGTACAGTCGTAGGCATCGCTCTAGCTCTCTCGGCAGCCGGAAACATGCCCGATCTCGACAATGCTAACGAGATCCAAGCTTGGTTCGCATCCATGACCACGAAACTTGGGATCGCATTCAACACGACTCTGCTGGCGCTGCTAATGGCCGCAGTCTTGGTGTTCATACTGCACATGGCACAAGGCAAGGAAGAGGGAGCCCTTAACAGTGCGGGGCAATACTGCCTCGACAATCTGATCAACCGGCTCTACGAAGGTTGAGGGAGGCAAGCGTAATGGCCAAGAAACTGAACGAGGACGGCGTTCCAGTCGAGATCCCCTCGAACGTCCCAAAGCGAACCAAGTCGCTGTTTGCCGGCTTGAGACTCGATAGGCCGGACAAGAAGCGTCAGTCCGCCGGCGATGTTCCGACGAAGGTCACGAGTCAAGAGCGAATCGATCGACGATTCGACGACGAGCCGCCGACGCGGCCGGCAACAGGCCTCCGCGGTTCGACTCCCGACGCTGGTCGACAGAACATGGGAGATCCTCGGACGGTGATCGCGGGAGGCTGGCGCAGAGACGCTGCTCCGCAGCAGAAAACTGACGTCGGCGAGGCGGGCCGCGAGTCCAACTTCATGGACGACCCCGTAGTGGGATGGCTTGTGGTCGTGGACGGGCCGGGCACTGGGGCCTCGGTGCGACTGGGGAATGGTCAGAACAGCCTCGGGCGCGGTGCCCAGGCCCGAGTGAGGCTCAACTTCGGTGATCCTCAGATATCGCGTGCTACCCATGCCACCGTTACGTACGATCCGAAGGGCAACCGCTTCTACATTCATCAAGGCACCGGGGCAAACCTGACCTACCTGGAAGGCGAACCTGTCCTAGCGCCGACTCCGCTGCCTTCAGGCAGTGAGATCGTTCTGGGGGAAACGACACTACGATTCGTCGCACTGTGCGACGACGGGTTCAACTGGACCGATCGGCACCCGGGCGAGCAGTAGGGGTGCAGGCAGACATCGCTTGGGGACAAGTCCAAGGGAATCGACCATCCCAGCAGGACTATGCAACCTGCCTGTCTTGGCCAAACGACCTTCACCTGTTGATTCTGGCGGACGGCTTGGGAGGCCACTCGGGGGGTGACGTCGCAAGCGCCACCGCCGTGGAGAGCTTTCGCGACGCCTTTGTAGCGACGGCCCCGAAAACGCCGACCAGAGATCGATTGCTTGGCGGTCTGCAAGAGGCGAATCTGGCGGTATTTGACCGTGCGCAAGCTTCCCCGGAGTTGCTTGGCATGGGAACGACAATTGTGGCGGTCGTCATTGAACATGACTCGCTGAGTTGGGTGAGTGTCGGTGACAGTGCGCTGTGGCTGGTCCGAGACCGTGCGATCCGTCGGCTGAACGAGGACCACTCGGTCGGGGGAATGCTTGACAAGCGGGTGGAGGCTTGCGAGATCAGCGCGGAGGAAGCCGCGAGCGCTCCGGGCAGATCCGAACTCGTAGAGGCGTTGATGGGCAACGATGTGACTCTGGTCGATGCTCCCCGGGATCCCGTCCGTCTTGACTCGGGCGATGTCGTGATTCTGGCCAGCGATGGCATCGCGACCTGCGACCACGCCAGATTGGTCCAGATCGTGACCGGAGTGAAGCGGCCTTCGGCAGAAGTGGTTGACGCCGTCCTCGACGCTGTAGATCAACAGGCAGGACCTGGGCAGGACAACGCGACGGTCATCGTGGCACAGATCAATCGCAACCAAACAGATGAGTAGGCTGGGAGTTCAATGACTCGGTTCCGAACAGTTCTCTTGCTTGCCATGGCTCCCCTGCTGGGGACAAGTGCCCTTGCCGAGAGCGTGTTCCGTGTCTTGGTCCGCGACGATGGGGCCGTGGCCGCTTCGGGCTTGGGCGTACTCGTGGCGGATGGCTTCCTTCTAACAGGTGCGAGCCTGATCGGCAAGGGCCAAGAAGCCCTTGTCGAGGATTCCGGGTCTGGAGCCACGATCGTCTCGGAAGTGCGGAACACTGCGCCCGAGGCAGACCTAGCGCTACTCTCAGTCCCAAGTCTGAAGGGCGAGCCGATCCCGCTGGCGCTCAGTCCGTCCGGTCCGGGACGCCACGTCTACTTGCGTGGTTTAGAGGGTGCACGGCGGGAAGGAGTCTTCCATTCCGAGTTCACCAATCCTGCGGAGCAGGAACGGTATCGGTTCACCGCCCTTGCGGGCAACGACGAGCATGCGGCTCCCGTCTTGAACAATTGCGATCAACTGCTCGCAATCAGCCAAACTCTCGACATTGAGGAAGACGCGCCAGCCGACGCAAGGTTCGGCGAGAGCAATGCACTCTCAGACGTCGTCGCATTCCTCGAAGCGAACAAGGTTGAGCACGAGATCGCCGATCAGCGTTGTCCCTCCTTGGAAGAGCAGCTCTCGGAAGCTGCGAACTCAGGTCAGCGGCTAGAGGAAGAAAAGACCGCTCTTTCGGAGGAAATCAAGGAACTCGAACAAGCTGTGAGCCTAGGCACGCAGCAGCGGTCCGAATTAGAGGAGAGTCTCGATTCGAAGAGGGCCGAGCTTGCCGCCAAGCAGGCGGCTTTGGACGAGGCAGTCGGTCACCGTGCGGACCTTAAGCAGCGCATCCAGCGAACTGAAGCGGAGCGGACACGGTTCGAGGATGACCTAAAGCGTGCGGAGGAGGAACTGGAGCGGGTAAGGAAAGAGCTAGCCGCGCGCGAACGTCAGGAGGAGACATCCCGACGAGTGCGATGGTACGTGGGAGGAGGAGTTGGCTCCGCACTCCTAATCCTTGCCGGCCTGCTCTTGCAGAGGTCCCGGAAGCGCCGATCGGAACTTGCGCGGACAACTGCCGAGCTCGAAGAGGCCCGAGACAGTCTCGAACGCAGTAACGCGACGTTCCGCGATGCGATCCTGATGGGAACCGGACCTGACGGCCAAGAGATTCGAATCAAGATCATCGGCAACTCGCTCGCTCGAGCGGAGAAGGGCCAGATAATCGGCCGATCGTCTGGACACGCCGTCTATGTTGTCGCAGAGCAAAGCGTATCTCGGCGGCACGCGCTCCTAAGGGCCTCCGGAGACGAAATGACAATTGAGGACTTGAACAGCCTAAACGGGACTACTGTCAATGGGACCGTGCTCAGGCCGGGGGAGGCTATGGCTCTTCCGAGCGGATCGAGAGTCACGTTCGGTGACGTAGAGTTCCTTGTGGAATTCATGTAGTACGCAACATGAGACTTCGGCGGCGCGAGATCAACGTCTTCTCCATGTCTGCGCTGGACTTGTTCGCGTCCGGCATGGGAGCGTTCATCCTCCTGACCGTGATGGCCCTTCCGTTTTTCCCGAACACTGGAGACTCCCCGGAACGTATAGAGGCAGTCAAGCGCGAACTCGCCGTCGCACAGGAGGAGCGAGACGCGGCGAGAAACAGGGCAAGCTCCCTAGAACGCGTACTGGAAGGGCTCCAGCAAGGCGAGAGCATTCGAGAGGCCCTCGAAACGGCGCTCAAGGATGCACAGGCACAGCTAAGCGATGCCGAAGACAAGTTGCGCGAGTTAGAGGAGGCGCTAGCAGAGGCTACCAAGCCGAAGCCCGAACCGGTAGTGAACGATGATCGAGAACGGGAACTCGAACGGCAAGTCGCGGAAGCCAAGAAGCAGCGGGACGAAGCCGAGAAGCGTGCGCGCGGTCTTGAACAGGCCTTGGCGAAGGCCCGAATGCCAAACCTCGATGTTGTGATTTGCCTTGACGTGACCGCGAGCATGACAGCGCAGATCGAAGGCCTCAAGAGCGAGATCGCCGTCCTGGCCCGGATTCTTGACAGCCTGACACCTTCCGCCGGAATCGGGGTGGTCGCTTTCGGTGACAGGCGTTGGATGCAGCCCATGCACATCCAGCAAATCCTCCCGACATCGAGGATCCGTGAGTTGCAAGGGTTTGTGAATCGGCTCAGCCCGAACATGGACCCAAACGCCGGCCGAAACAGGGACGGGCCCGAGGCCGTAGCGACTGCCGTCGAGCGGGCCGTCGCTCTCAACTGGCGGCCGGAAAGCGAGCGTCGCTACGTGATCGCAGTCACCGACAACGCCGCATACCCATCACGAGAGGCGGTAGCTATCCAAGTTGCACGGGACTTTGCAACCGCAGAGGGCCACTATGTGTCCGCAGTTCGGGCAAACTTCACCCAAGACCAATCTGACCGGCAAGCGGCTGACCGGTTCTTGCGCCTACTCGCCCAGGCTGGCCGGGGGCAGTTCATTGACGCTGCAGGCGGCGAGTCGATGATTGGCAGTGTGCTCCTTGCGATAACCGGCACCTGAGGACTGAATACCGAAGGTTAGCCGAGACCGAGTTAACGATTACCTCGGCTTCCCGAGCAGTCGATGATGCTGTTGCGGAATTATCGCGTCCTCCGACGGTTCGTGGATTGGCGCGATACTGAGTGACATACGTTGAAAGTTACAACCCACGCGTTCACGCACATTGGCCAAAGAGACGAGAATCAGGACCGCCATCGCATTCTGCGTTCACCTGATGGGTCGGCCTGCCTCGTAGTCGTAGCTGATGGACTCGGCGGCCATCGTGGAGGGGCACTTGCAGCCCAGACCGTAGTCGAGACAGCGGAACGGCTCTGGGGCTCGTGCGTAGACCGTCCTGCCTCGGAGGAATTCTTGCGGTCCTTGGCACTGGAATGCCACGAGGCCGTGAATGCGGCCGGAGACAAGCCACAGCTCGAGCCCCGGACCACCATTGCAGCGCTGTTGATCGAGGAGTCCGGCGTCACGTCACTGCACGCAGGCGACAGCCGTGTGATGCAGTTCTCGGACAACAAACTCACGAGCCGTACATTTGACCACTCGATCGGGCAGTTGAGCGTTCTTCGTGGCAGGATCACCGAGAGTGAGTTGGCAACCCATCCGGATCAGAAGAAGCTGTTTTCGCACTTGGGCGGTGGCGGCAGCCCCGAGCTGGAAGTCAATCGGTGGAAGCTGGCCCGCGGAAGGCGGTTCATCGTTTGCAGCGACGGCTTCTGGGAGGTGTTTGCTCCTACGGAAGTCCCGAGACTCTTCGAGTCTGGTGACCCGGAGCGCGAGGTGAAGGCCCGCTTCGTGAAGAAGCTAGAGGAATTGGAGGATCACGACAACACTACTGTCGTAATGGTGGACATCGACCACGGACTAAGCACCGGTTGGTACTGGCTGGCGCTCGCCACGGTCTCCCTCGCCGGACTCGTGACGGCTCTTGTACCACACGGGGAATTGAGATCCGGGCAACCGCCTCTCCGCCAATCCGCGGATACAACACCGATCAGTGAAGCGCTAGAAGGAAGTTCTATAGGCACCTCGGAAGCCGGCGGCGAGTCTCGAGCCGACTCAACGACACAGACTCTCGGTGAGGGACGAGAGCAGATCGGGCTCCCACCAGGAACGTCAAGAACGGAGGGGTCTGTGGCTGAAGGTGTACCTGCGGAAACAGGCCACGAGAACACGACTCAGGGAACCGAATCCCCCAAGGATGAGGGCATCGACCCGACCGTGCCACCCACACAACTCGACCGAGTAGCATTCCGGTTCGAGGTCGGCCTAGCTCCGGATGGCTCCGTATCCCAAGCGGTAGCAGACGAGTTGCGCAAAAGGAGACTGATCGGGCCTGAAGACGCCCTGCGACAGCGCGGGCCGGAGAACACACTCAACGGGAACACGCTTATCCGCCTCAGCCAAGAACATCGCGGAATCCCCGTGGACGCTGCCGAGGTAGTCGCCACCGTCAATGGGGAGCGCCTAGTTGCCGTTCAAGGCCGGATCGCCTCTGGCATCGACCTGCCTCGCAGTCGCTCACGAGCCTACGCAGATACCATCTCACGGGCAGAGCAGCTCCTTGGAGTGGACATCAGGCAACAAGACTCGGGCGCGATGGTGATCTTCCGTGATCAAGTCCAACGGGATCGTGTCGTTTGGAGCGGTCTGGTGTTGATCGACCGTGGTCAGGAGTACGTGCTGTTCGATCCCGAGAGTGGCGAGATCCTGCGTCGAGTTCCCGCAAACGTCAGACTACCGGCGGCAGTGGAGGAGTAACAGGATGGTCCAGACTGGTCGATCCTGTACACGGCTTGCTCAGGCTGCGACGACCGTTCCAGCGCTTCTGCTCTTCGTAGCGAGTGCGACAGCTCAAGAGAGTGCAGGGGATGGTAGCAGCGTTACGTTGAACCTCAAGGGAGAGGCCCACGACTTGACAGATCATGCCTCCGTCCAAGATTGGGTGTCGAACAGCCTTCACGCCAAGTTGGGACTGACACGCGGAAATCAGCTCAACGTAAGCCCGAGCGCCAAGCAACTGGGCAGATCCAAGGTCTATACCATCAGGCAGAACGCCCGAGGCGTGCCGATCGTAACGCTGGAGTCCCGGTTGGTTGTGGATCCGGACGGGAACACCATCGTCCTACTCGGTCACCATGTGGACCTCCCGGCCCCGCCCAGCCTCACACCCTCGTTGAGTGTCAATGAGGTATTGCAACGGTGGGGAATGTCGGAGGAGGATTTGGCGTCCAAGCGACTGGCATGTTGGCCGGACGGAACCCAACTTGTTCTCACCTACGAGCTTGAAGGCGTATTCCAAGACGGTAGTTCCGGTTTCGAGCGCATTTATGTAGATGCCCATAGTGGCGACGTTATCGAACGCATACCACTGGACTTTCACGTACTTGACCGCCGGATATATGACTATTCCAAAGGTTGCCAAGGATCGGGTGTGCGTTCGTTTGTATCCGACAGACGCTCTCTCGGCTTGATGACGACAGCACTACGTAGACATCTCGTGAGAAACGAGACTTCCGGCTCCAACGGTGACCGCTCGACCGACCAGCTGTTCGAATTGTTTGGAAGTTTCCACCTCTTCCTTCGAGAAACGTTGGGGATGGATAGTTTCGATGACGCTGGTAGTGCGATGCACGGACTCGTCAACGTGGGCCCGTTGCGGTCCGAGGTGCAACACACAAGATGCAGTAGTGTTGCAGGTTGCCGCCACATGATGTAGTATGGCGGTTTCAGTCGGGCCAAGAACGGGAGGTTTGGATGCCGGTTGGCTACCATCACTTGACATTGGAGGATCGGTGCACGATCGAGGGGCTGCTGAGGAGCGGCTGGTCGATTCGCAGGATCGCCAAAGAGTTGCAGCGGAGTCCCGGGACGATCAGTCGCGAGCTGGCGCGCAACGCTAAGGGCAGGAAGAGCTATCGGGCGGCCAAGGCCCAGAAGAAGGCGCAGGGCCGTCGGCAGAAGGCCTCGCAGATTCCGCGGAAGTTGACAACCGCGCTGTGGGCGGTTATCCGGGAGAAGCTGCTGCTGCAGTGGAGTCCGGAACAGATCGCCGGCTGGTTGGGCCGGCAGCCGGCTCTGCCGAAGCTGGGCTGGCGGCGCATCTACGATCTGATCTGGAAGGACCGCCAGGAGGGCGGCTACCTGTACGTGTGCCTGCGAAGAGCGGGCCGGAAGCGGCGCAAGCGAGCCAAGCCGGGCGAGGCAGGGCGCGGTCTGATACCTGGACGCGTGGACATCAGTGAGCGGCCTGCTGTGGTGGAGACCAAGAGCCGTCTGGGGGACTGGGAGGCGGACACGATCGTGGGCGCCAAGCACCAGGGAGCGCTGGTGACCTTGGTGGATCGCAAGTCGAAGTTCCTGCTGATGCGGGAAGTCACCCGCAAGACGGCGCGCCAGGTCGGAGATGCAGTCGTGGATCTGCTGACACCCTTCAAGGAATTGGCGCTGACGCTGACGATGGACAACGGCAAGGAGTTCGCAGGCCACCGGGAGGTGGCCGCGGCGCTCGACGCACAGCTGTACTTCGCGCGACCGTACCACAGCTGGGAGCGAGGCCTGAACGAACACACGAACGGGTTAGTCCGGCAGTATTTCGCGAAGGGCGAGAGCTTGCTGGGGGTCGATCCGGAGAGGGTGCGGAGAGTCGTGGAGTTGCTGAACGGACGACCGCGCAAAGTGCTGGCGTACCAGACACCCAAGGAAGTGTTCCTCGAAGGGCTGGTGGGATTAGGCACGAACGAAACGCCAGGCTGAGCCAGCGCAACCAACAGCGCAGCACACCCCGACCGGAACAGAACGCGGACATTTGTAGGCGCTCGGATCATTCTGAAGGCGGATTCCGCGGCAGGCCCGGCTACTGCAAGACACAGCTACTGCCAAAAGAAGAGGGCTCGCTCATCCCGGCTGCAATTCCCGGATCATTCCCCAGCGGGACCCATTGCCGCCTGCCGGAATCCGGGAACACCACCCCAGATCCCGTCAAGACAATGTGAAGACCAACAACCATCCACAACGGCAGTCACCGACGACTGTGGCAATGGGACAGGAGCGTCCCTAGTCCGCGGCGAGAGAAGTCGGCCGGTTGCTGCCTGGCCAAATTTGGCACGACCACGTCGTGGGCAATCCTACGTGCCGGGGCTGAGTAGAGAAAAGATGATGCTGATACATCTCCTTGCTATGATTCTACTAATGACGATAGGTTGCATCTACGAATGCACCGTTGCACCTCGGACTGCAAAGCGGGGTGCGATTTCATCCGAAGAGAGTGACCCCCCAATGCGTTGGCGATGGATTCAACGCATTCTGGAGCAGCTCATTGAAGCTCGCTGCCTTCACTTCCGCGGCTGTAGGATATAGCGAGATGGTGGGACATGAACTCGGCCACGGCGTGATCACGAGTGGAAGTCGCCTGACTTATCAGGGCGAGTCTGGGGCACTCCACGAATCCATCGCCGACTCAATCGGTGTCGCGTTTCGAGCTTGGATCGAATCGCAGGGAAATCTTCGCAGACCGTTGCTTGGAGATACTTGGGTACTTCGCGGGCCGACAGGCCCGATACGAGACTTCAGGAATCCCCGAAGAGTACGCGGATTACCCAACCATTACAGAGACTACCGTTTCCTGCGAGCAGACATCGACCAAGGCGGCGTTCACATTAACTCATCCATCATCAATCAAGGGTTCTACCTGCTCGCGATGGGGGGCCGCCATCCTGACGCCCGCACGGGACCGGCTGTTTCAGGAATCGGGATTGCCAAGGCCATCGAGATCTTCGGTCGAGCTGGGTTCAACATTCTGACGCCAACCTCCAGCTTCACAGACGCCCGTCAGGCCTTCGCATACGTCGCTGAGATTCTCCATGGTGAACACAGTCCAGAGTGGGTCGCCACACATACAGCAATGGATGCGGTAGGGATCCCCGGTTATTGGCAGCGCCCGCCCCCTCCATTGCCGGATCCCGTTGCAGAGCACACCCAGACTCCTGAGGAGTCGGTAAACCCGGAATCGGAACCGACCAAGGAGCTGGACCCTGAAGTACACTCGCCAGTTACGCCAGACCCTCTCGACGAACCAGAGCGACCGATAGCATCTCCGGACGAGCCGGCACCTGTGACCAAGACCGCTCCTGCCCCCAAGACCCCACATCCAAGCCCGACGAAATCCAATTCGAAGCCCACCACTCCAAGGCAGAATCCAATTACGCCAAGGACGCCCACAGTTCCCTCTCCTGTGGGCCCAGAGACCGATACGCAGCCGACTCAAGATGAGCCGAGCACGCTATTGAACCTTCCAACCTTGGTCGCCGCCTTGATCATGTTGCTCGCAACTAGCATTGCACCTCTTAGGATCGGAGCGCACGGACGGGCTGCTAGTCGAGTAACGGCCACCTCAGATTCAGAGAAGGCGAACACACATGCGTCCGATTCAGGCAAAGCGGCTAACGGACAAGAATCTGGCCGCTTCCCGGCAAGCCACACAATGGGATCGCTTGTGTCACTCGATGGATCACGTCGTATCACTTTGCCCATCCAACTACTCCGATCATCGGAGGGTGTGGTGATCGGGAGGGCACCCGAGTTGTGCCACGTGAGTATTGAAGACATCAGTGTGTCTCGACGGCATCTGAGATGCCGAATCGAGGAAGGCCGAATCCGGATCGAGGATCTGAACTCCACCAAGGGAACGGAAGTGGAAGGGGACCGATTGGCGGCGTTCCGGCCGACTGAGGTCTCACCCGGCCAATTGGTGAGCATCGGAAACACCAGCTACATAATATCCACGAATACAACGCCCAAGCCAAGAAAGTCCTCCCCGAGCGACCACAGACGATAAGGTGGTCATTCTGTTACTCAACCCTCAGATTGCGACCCCCATTCGACCAACACTTCATGCCCGTGTCCCGCGTCGAGATCTGCACCGAACACTGTCCATGCCACCACACTTGGCACCCTAGCACTTCAGAGGTCGTGATCGTATCCGCCATTCCCTGCAGCGCAACACGTCGTCCCCGTGCGAACTCCGTGTGAATGCTGCCGATGGATCGTTCGACCCCTCCCGTCGGGGTGTTTGAGTAGAGGAAGTCTCCCATAGAAGTCCCGCGCAATTAAGAACGAGAATCACCACGAGGCCCGTGACTGTCGTCCTATTCGTCAATTTGAAAGACGCGTCATCCGCTCTGGTGTTGGTGTTCTCACCTTCGATTACTGTCCATCGCCATCAGGGTCGGATCGCTGATTGGGGTCGGTCCCGCTATACGTACTATTTGCTCTCAAACTCGAAACCCACCAAGTATAGCAAGCAATGCCGAAACCTTCGATACTCATTGATGTAAGAAACGACAAGACGACAGCAGTGCTTAGACCTAGGAGTCTTCTATACAAGATTCCGGTAGCCGTGACTGCAGACATAGCAGAAACAGCCAAGAATAGCTGATGAAATTCTGAGGAATTGATTGCCCTTATAAGCATTGATGCTCCAAGAATATACCAGCAGATAGCCAATGGTTTCCAATGCCGTTCGGCGACTGAAGGCGACAAAGTGGTCGTCCGTTGCTGACGGAAGAAAGCCACAAACATTGCAATCATACCAAACAGATGAATTACTAGCGAGGTAGCGAACAATTCTTCGTCAGGAGATTCGCGTAGGCCCCTTCCAATGAAAAGAAAAAACGCGATTAGAATACCGACGAGAGCCTTTCTTATCAGCTCATACGCTCCTAGAGATTGGTGGTCTGAATAGTCAGGTCCAGCGTACTCAGGCATTCGGGAACCTGTGGTTGTCTTATTCTTATTCGTGTCAGATCGCTGGCCAAGATGCGCGGAAGACGACCTGAGCTTCTGCAACAGTTGGCCACAGTTCTGTATTCGATCTGCTTCTGGCAACACTAGGCACCTGTCAATTGCGTCCAATACATCATCCGAGAACCGGCCCGCTCCAATTTCCCGCGCTTTTGGTAGTGGATCCGGACTGCCTCGCGCAATTGCAATGAGTCGATTCTCAACTCTCGTAGGATTGGGAGGTTTCCAAGGTGGCTCTCCACCTGCTACGATTCGCCAAAGCACAGCGCCAATTCCATAAAGATCGGTCCAAGTTCCGAGATCGCCATCTCCTACTTGCTCGATTGCCGCGTATCCCTCAGTGTACGGAGCCAAAGATTTAGTCTGTAATGTCACAGTTTGCTTTGCGGCTCCAAAATCTATCAACACTGGTCGATCATCTTCGCGACGAATCAGTATATTTGATGGCTTGATGTCCCGATGCAAAATACCCCCTTTGTGGAGCCGTAAAAGGCTTTCTAGCAACGGTAGCGCAACTGAGAGTAATTCTGCTTCTCCAAATGGACCCCCATCTGCTTCCCTCCTCTCCAACAACTTTGACAACGGCATTGCGTCTTCATGGACCATTACAAGGTAAGCCGTACCATTTTTTCGAAAGAAGTCAAGACACGTGACAATTCCAGAATCGTGCCTAAACCGACACAACTGCTTTGCTTCCTCTGAGAATCTATTCATGGCTTCCTCGAACGCATCGACGAAAGCAAGACTCCGAGGATGCACAATGATTCCGTCCCTCACAGCGATTTCGATCGGTAGGAATTCCTTGATCGCCACGATGGTGTCTAGTTCCAAGTGCCTAGCTTTATAGACAATCCCAAATCCTCCGTGCCCTAAAACGGCCTCGATTTCATAGGCACCGAGAGAGGTCCCAAGTGGCAGGGCACCGCGCAGACCGTCTACTCTACTCACGTATGTTCTCCCAAGGTTGCCCGTGCCGATTGGGATAGACTACCACATCGAACCATTCGCTGGTAAGGATTCAAAGGGCTGCCCAAAGAGATCCAGTGTTTGATTGGGAGAGCGGGCAGGCTGGATTATGACCGACATCGAAACATGGCTGCAGGCGGTGCAGGCGAGCGTGGCCTTCAGCTCTCGGAGGCGGCGCGTGAAGGATGCTTGCCACCGGCGCACCGTGGAACCCGCAACTGAACTAATTGGGAGTGATCGGAGGCACGTGACCCTCGAGTCGAGTGAGGGGGGGTGCATCGAGAACCACCGCGCTGGTATAGTGAGCCTGGGCGGGAGCCGCTCTGCCGTGGCGTCCCGGCCAACGTCGTGCAGCCGGTCTTCAGGAGCGTCAGGTCAGCGAGTTCGCCATGAGCACTGGAGGGCCGAGGGACAGACGAGTGTCGCCCGCTCGAGCAGGAGTGCTGGGTCTGTCGGGGCTTTGGTCGGTGCTGTGCTTCGGACCGTCGGCGCTTGCCGCGGATGGGGCCGAGGCCATTTCTCCGCCCGCTTCCGGCGCGGTTGACTTCGCGAGCGACATCGAGCCCCTGCTGCGAGCCAAATGCCACGCCTGCCACGGCCCGACCGTGCAGATGCAGGGACTGCGCCTAGACCGTGGGGCGGACGCCCTGAGAGGGAGCTATGGGGGCCCGGTGATCCTGCCCGGCGACAGCGCCGGCAGCAAGCTTGTGCAGATGGTCTCGGGCGCAGTCGAAGGAAAGCTGATGCCGCCTCAAGGCGACCCAATGTCCCACGCGGAAATCGGTGCGCTGCGGGCGTGGATCGACGCTGGTGCCGAGTGGCCAAAGTTGGGTCGGGAGTCGCCGGACGCGGCCCACGAAGCACCGTCGCACTGGTCGTTCCAGCCCATCGCGAGCCCGGAACCGCCGCTCGTCCGGAGCAATTCATGGCCCCGCAATGAGATCGACAGGTTTGTCCTCGCCCGCTTGGAGGAAGAAGGCTTGTCTCCCTCGACCGAGGCCTCGCGGGAGACCCTGGTCCGGCGACTGAGCCTCGACCTCACCGGGCTTCCGCCAACACCCGAGCAACGGGAGAGGTTCTTGTCTGCGAACGGGCCGGAGGCGTACGAGAATCTGGTCGACAGCTTGCTGGATTCTCCCCACTACGGGGAGAAGTGGGCGCGCTTCTGGCTAGATCTCGCGCGCTACGCGGACAGCGACGGCTTCCGTGGCGATAACTTCCGGCCGCACGCTTGGAGGTACCGTCACTGGGTGATCGATGCGTTCAACCAAGACATGCCATTCGACCAGTTCACCCTCGAACAGATCGCCGGAGACCTGCTGCCCGGCCGGACGGTCGACCAGCACGTCGCTACGGGTTTCCACCGGAATACGCCGACCAACACCGAAGGTGGCTCCGACCCGGAGGAGTGGCGGTTCGAACAAGTCGTTAATCGCACCAACTCGGTTGGCACGGTGTGGCTGGGGCTGACCGTCGGCTGCAGCCAGTGCCACGACCACAAGTACGACCCTGTGACCCAGCGGGACTACTACCGGCTCTTCGCATTCTTCAATGATCTGGAAGAGGTGGACATCGATGCCCCACTTGCCGGTGAGCGCGGGCCTTACTTGGCTGCTCTTTCTGACTACCAGAGCACTCGTCAACAGCTACTGCGTGATCACGGAGTCTTCGAGAGGAAGCCGCCGTGGGAAAAGAAGGTCCTGTGGGCGGCGGCCAATCCCGGCATGTCCGCGGACTGGGACGTGACTTTCGACGAGCTCAGGACCTACGTCAACTTAGGGGAACGAATCATCCGCACCCCGCCGGAACGGCGCTCGGTGAGGCACGAGAAGGCACTGACGGACTTCTTCGTCAGGGAATACAAGCGCGTACTGCGCAAGGAAGAGTATGAGCGCCTCGGCTACGAGGAGCTATCCGGCAAGCTGGCGGAACTGGACCGGTCATTGCCGCCGTTCGGCGAGGCCCAAGCCGTGCATCTAGAGGAGCGGCCGAGGAAGACGCACGTGCATCTCGGCGGCCGCTACAAGGCTCTGGGAGTCCCTGTCGATCCCGGGTGGCCCTCCTGGCTTGGCCCGCAACCGCCAGCTGGCCGAGAATTGACTCGCGTCGACCTGGCCCGCTGGATCACCTCGCCGGAGAATCCGCTCTCCGCCCGGGTTGCCATGAACCGGGTCTGGCAGGAGCTCTTCGGCAAGGGTCTGGTCGGAAGTTCCGAGAACTTCGGCATCCAAGGCGATCGGCCGACGCATGCCGAGCTGCTGGACTGGCTGGCGTCCGATTTCGTCCGAGGCGGCTGGCGGTGGAAACGCCTCATCAAGAGCGTGGTCATGTCGAGCACCTATCGGCAGGCCTCCGAGACCAGAGACGACCTGCGCGCTACCGACCCCGGAAACGATCTGCTGGCCCGTCAAGAGCGGATCCGGCTGCCGGCCGAACTGATTCGGGACTCGGCGCTCTCGGTAAGCGGCCTGCTCGACACGCGAATCGGGGGCCGCAGCGTACGGCCGCCACAGCCAGAGGGAGCCCGCCGCTTGGGAAGCTCCGGTGATGGCGGCTGGCAGGTCAGCGACGGCCCCGACCGTTACCGGCGAGGCATGTATATCCAATACCAGAGAATGTCGCCGTACCCTCTGCTTGCCACATTCGACATGCCGGACACTTACGAACCTGCCTGTCAGCGCGGCCGGACCAACACCCCGCTGCAGGCACTCAACCTGCTCAATGACCCCGTCTTCGTGGAAGCTGCCCAAGGACTTGCGGTGCGAGTCGTGACGGAGTTTGACGGAGATCTGGAGGACCGCTTGAGGCAGGTATTCCGGCTCTGCCTAGCGCGCGACCCGGAGCAGACCGAACTAGACTCGCTCGCAACCTCTTGGCTGCGGCACCGGGAAATCCTGGAACGAACTACCGAGTCGGTGGCACAGCTCTTCGGGTTCGACCTGCCGGGTGTCCCTCGGGTGGACGCTGCCGCCTGGGTGACACTGGGAAGCGCCTTGCTCAACCTGGACGAGTTCCTGACGAGGGAGTGACCGAGGTGCACCCGTTCGAAGAAGCCGGGGCTGTGGCCCGGCGCCGGTTTCTGAGCCGGTGCTCGGGTGCGCTCGGAACGGCGGCCCTGGCCCACCTGATCGGACTTGGGGCGCGCGGAGCGCAGCCCGGCAGAGCCGATCCGCTAGCCGTCCGGGAGCCGCACTTCGCGCCAAGAGCCAAGAACGCAATCCTGATCTACCAGTCAGGAGCCCCAAGCCAACTTGACCTGTTCGATCCCAAGCCCGGGCTGGCCAAGTGGGCGGGTCAGGCGCTACCGGAGTCCTTGACGAAGGATCTCAAGCTCGCCTTCATCAAGCCCAACGCTAAGATCATGCCGAGTGCCCGCACATTTAGGCGGCACGGTGAGAGCGGCATGCAGTTCTCAGACTGGGTGCCGCATATCGGCGGCTGCGCTGACGACATCTGCATGGTGCGGACCATGCACTCGGAGGCGTTCAATCACGATCCGGGCGCACTGCTACTGTTCACGGGAGTTACGCAATTCGGCCGGCCGTGCATCGGGTCATGGGTCGCCTACGGCCTCGGGAGCGAGTCCAGCGACCTGCCGGGATTCGTGGTGCTGGGCTCCGGCAAAGGCCCGAACGCGGGCGCCAACATCTGGTCCAACGGTTTCCTCCCGTCCGCCTACCAGGGCACTCGGTTCCGGTCGGTCGGCGATCCGATCCTCTACGTCTCCAATCCGGGCGGCATCACGAGCGAACTGCAAAGGGCCCGCCTAGACACGATCCGCGATCTGAACTCCCAAAGGTTACGAAGAACGGGCGATCCGGAGATATCCGCCCGGATCGCCTCCTACGAACTGGCGTTCCGCATGCAGATCGCCGTGCCGGGACTCCTCGACTTCGGGACCGAGCCGAAGCATGTGCTCGAACTCTACGGCATCGGCGGGGAGCCCGAACATGCCTACGCTACGAACTGCCTGTTGGCGCGCCGGATGATTGAGCGGGGCGTTCGCTTCGTGATGCTGACAAACGGGGACTGGGACGACCACAAGGAGCTCGACAAGGGCCACGCAAAGAACTGCCGAATCGTGGACCGTCCCACTGCTGCCCTGATCCGGGATCTCAAGCAGCGCGGACTCCTCGAGTCGACATTAGTGATATGGGCCAGCGAGTTCGGGCGCACACCAATGGCGCAGATGGACCGTCAGGACGAGGATCCCGGCCGTGACCACCATCCCGACTGCTTCAGCATGTGGCTGGCCGGAGGCGGCACAGCCGGGGGGCGGGTAGTCGGCAGGACTGACGACATCGGCCTGAAGCCGATCGAGGGCGAGGTCCATGTCCACGACCTGCAGGCGACCGTGCTTCACTGCCTAGGCTTCGACCACGAGAAACTGACGTACCAGCACCAAGGCCGCGACTTTCGTCTGACGGACGTCGGCGGGCGGGTGGTCGAAGAGATCTTGTCTTAGTTCCAATGTAGAGGGCCGCGTGGGTGGCCTCCCTAGAGCCTGACGATGCCGGCCGTCGTCGAACACCTCGGTGGGTTCGCCGGCCAGCGCGGACAGCGGCTACAGGGCGCTGTCGGTAATGATGGAGTTGGAGCGGCGAGGAAAGCCTTACCGGGTCGAGCTGGCGATGTAGGAGGAGCGCAAAGACATGCTCGGCGACATGCGGGCCATCTAGTTGTCCGAGACCAATGAGGACACGAAGGACCACCGCCAGCGCGACTTCCCCGACACTGGGGCCAGCGCTTCGCCGCAGTTACGTCGCCGACAGCTTCCGCTAGCACTGCGAAGAGGTCTTAGCGATATCGCCATCAGACCCGCTGTACAAAGACTGCTCCCTGCGACCCATGCCGGCCTAGCCTCAATCGGGACTTGAGGAGAATCGTCAGGACGCGCGGGTACTACCCCAATAACTAGGCAGCCGCCAGGCTGCGCTCCGTTGCCCCGATCAATGACGAGAGACATCCGGAGGGTCACGCCACTGGCTGGAAGGCCGACCTCTACGAAATGGACGCACCGTTCGGCGACCGTCCGCTAAGAAGGCAGTAGGTCTTGTCCTGTACTTCTGAGTCAAGCAGTTCCTTGGACATGTTCGGGGCCCCGCTCTTGGAATGGCTCGGTTCCGGCTGAACCTGCCGTCTGCGGCTCCAGTGCCTAGCGCAATTCGAAGCTGAATTCCATTTTTGTCGCTACTCGGACAGGTTTGCCGTCCTTCTGGCCCGGCGAGAACTCCCACTGCAATAGAGCCTCGACCGCCTTCTCGTCTAGGCCCATCCCCAAGCCCCGCAAGACGCGAATGTTGTGAGCCCGTCCGTCCTCCCAGACTTCGAAAGCTAACACGACCGTGCCTTCATATCCCGCCTCGCGAGCCTCTTGCGAGTATTGTGCGTCGACCTTGTGAAGCGGCGTCGGTCTGCTGACGCCGCCTCCGATGCTGAAGACCTCTCCGCCAATGGTCCGCAATGGAACGGATTTGGCATCTCGCACGGACTCAAACCGCTGTAGCTCCACTTGTACGACGGACGGCACGGTTCCGTGCCGAATTACCTTTCCTGTCGACTTGTATCCAGGTGCACTCACCCAGATGTAATAGAGCCCAACGGGCAGCGCCATACCTGGTGTGTAAGGTTGGGGCCCGTCAAGAAGCTCGACGGTCGCTCCCGGTGGGACGGTGTCGACTCGAAAGGTCGCAGGCACCGACTCTCGTTCCGTCGATGGCGGATCTCGCTCTTCCAAGGGAGTCTTCTCTTCTCGGGTGCCCAGTCGGTCAATGCCTCCCGACGGCACTGATTTGGAATCAGGCACAGCCGGAATCCGCTGTAGCTCCACTTGTACGACGGACGGCACAGTTCCGTGCCGAATTATCTTTCCTGTCGACTTGTATCCAGGTGCACTCACCCAGATGTAATAGAGCCCAACGGGCAGCGCCATACCTGGTGTGTAAGGTTGGGGCCTGTCAAGAAGCTCGACTGTCGCTCCCGGCGGGACGGTGTCGACTCGAAAGGTCGCGGGCACCGACTCTCGTTCCGTCGATGGCGGATCTCGCTCTTCCAAGCGAGTCTTCTCTTCTCGGGTGCCCAATCGGTCAATGCCTCCCGACGGCACTGATTTGGAATCAGGCACAGCCGGAATCCGCTGTAGCTCCACTTGTACGACGGACGGCACGGTTCCGTGCCGAATTATCTTTCCTGTCGACTTGTATCCAGGTGCACTCACCACGACACTATAGACCCCAACAGGCAGCACGATGTTCGGTCTGTACGGCGGGTGCTCACCGAGAAGCATCACTGTTGCTTCCGGTGGATCTGTGTCAATCCGGAAGGTCGCAGGTGCCAACTCTCGTTGGCTTGGTGGTCGATGCCGATCAATTGATGGTGTCTTCTCTTTGGGAGCAACTTTCGCAGGTGGCGACGCTGATTCGGTCGGTAGAGGATCCGGCTCATCCAAGGATGGCTCCTCTTTTCGGGTGACGAGTCCCCGCTTTGATTCGCCATCATCTTGGGCGCTATCACAGAATTCCGTGAGTACCAATAGCGGGACCCCCGCTAGGATCACCACAAAGAAGACTATCACCACTCCTGCTAGAGAATCGGCCAATTTCGGACCGTTTACTGATCGGTGGGCAACGTCAGGAGCACCGTCATTGGAGACTGTTGGTATCTCTCTTTGCGGAGTACTAGCTGCAGCTTTGGACTTCTTTTTGTGCAAGAATCCCAGCAGTTCTTCACAGTTCTTGATCCTGTCTTCTTCCGCCAGCTGTAGGCACCGATCAATGGCATCCAGCACATGTTCGGAGTATCGATTGGCTCCGACGGAGTGCGCTTTAGGAAGTGGATCAGAGCGACGAAAGGCCCACGCTTGCACCCGAGCTTCCACCTTCAATGGATTCGGTGGAGACCAGTTTCTGTCTTTCCACTTCGGATCTTCCCACGGCGGGTTACCACCCGCAACAACCCGCCACATGACGGCACCAATCCCATAAATGTCCGTCCACGGGCCGAGTTCTCCTGCACCGACCTGTTCTATCGCTGCGTACCCCTCTGTATACGGTGCGAATGAGCGACTCTGCTTCGCCACCACCTGCTTTGCTGCCCCGAAATCGATCAGAACCGGCTGCTCATTGGAACGGCGAATCAGGATGTTTGCTGGCTTTATGTCACGATGCAAGACTCCTTCAGCATGTATAGCTGCTAATCCCTCCAACAGCGGCACTATCATGCTCAGGAGTTCCACCTCCGTTAGCGGCAAACCCCTCTTCTCTCTGAGGCGCAACAGTTCCGAAAGCGGCAGACCATCAACTCTCTCCATTACCAAATAGGCAGTTCCATTGCTACGAAACAAGTCTTGGCACGACACGACGCAAGGGTGACGCCGGAACCTAACTAGCTGGCGGGCCTCATCCAAGAATCTCTTCAATCCTTCGTCGAACACCTCGGCGCACGACTCACTTCGTGGTGCGACTGAATCGTTGATGCGCACGCTCAGCTCGGCTGGAATGTACTCCTTGATTGCGACCACTGTGTCGAGCTCGCTGTGGCGTGCTTGATAGACGATCCCAAAACCGCCGTGACCAAGTACAGACTCGATCACATACCCATGCAGTTCAGTCCCAGCCGGTAGTGCATCCAGCCGATCGTCAGGGCCTTGGTTCATATCTGAGGTCCGTTCCACAATCTAGCACTGCCTCAACCGATCTTCGTAACCTCTGGGCGGATCGAAGTCATGATCCGCTAGGCGAGATGGTCTGAACGAGTAGGTCTTTGCACTACATTCGTATGATAAACCTCTAATTGACTGTTTTGATTGTTCCAGACTCCCGTTCATCTCCTCTTTGGAGCTTCGAGTGCCAGCAAATCGGCCATTTCGCCCTTTCCTGTTGACAGCTTGCCCCTCCCTCCCATGTTGGTGGGCATGGCGATTGGCGGTGGGCGCAGCGGGGAGGGGGGCCGGAGGCTGCCGCGGAAGGGGACGGCCCCAGAGTGCCTGGCGCGAATTCCAGTTCATGCTCAATCAGGTCAAGCGGGCCATTGAGCCGTCCCTTTCCTTGTCGCACACGCTGAGCCAGTAGAATGCGATCTCTGAGCAGCTTGCCGACCCACCGAGGAAGCGCAAGCCACAGCTCGCATCCTATTTTGACTAGCTCAAATTGATTTAACGCTTATGGGGTAGAGCCCTGTCATCAACGACGCACGAGTCGGGCTACAGAACGGCGTGGGACAAAGGGCGTTCTCGAACCGAACGCCTTCTCGAGCGAGGCGGTCGATGTTGGGAGTCCGGACCACCCGATTGCCGGCGGCCCCAAATGCTGCGTGATGCAGTTGGTCAGAAACGACGAGCAGGACGTTGGGCCGCTCCTCACCGGCAATTAGGGCGCCCGGCGATGGCGCCGGCGGCTGCTCCCAACGTCGCTCGTCGCGTAAGGTTCTCCACAAGATCGGACAACTAGACGGATCAGTCGCAAAGAAAGTAACCGTTGGCGAGCCGATCTAGTGCGGCCGGAACGGTCCCAGTCGGGCGTTACGCGACCAACTCGCGGATCAGCTCGCCTCCAGTCTGGCTCAGTTGCTTGTCACGGCCGAGAGCGAAGTAGGTCAGCCTCGCGTCATCAAGTCCCAGCAGGTGTAGCAATGTCACGTGAAAATCTCTGATCGGGTGAACGACCTCAACGGCCGAGTCACCCACCTCGTCCGTGGCGCCGACAATCCGCCCGCGCGGCGCGTCGCCTCCCGCGAGCCACAGCGGCATCGCCTTGGCATTGTGATCGCGGCCCCAAGCCTTGCCTCCAGCACGGAGGCCGTTGTCGGGCGAGCGGCCAAATTCCCCCGCCCAGACCACTAGGGTCTCTTCGAGGAGGCCCGTGCGTTTGAGATCCTTCATCAGGCCGGCCATCGGCTTGTCAATTGCCGTGATGCGGGTTCCATGGGCGTTCTTGATGTAGTCGTGGGAATCCCAGCCGCCGACGATTACCTGCACAAAACGGACGCCCGCCTCGACCATTCGTCGCGCCAGCAGGCAGCGCTTCGCGATCGCGTCGACCTCGGGGTTGGGATCGCCCACACCATAAAGCTTGAGCGTCGAAACGGGCTCCTTGGAGAAGTCGACAACGCCGGGCATCTCGGATTGCATGCGAAACGCCAGTTCGTAGCTCTGGATGCGCGCGTCCAGCTCGTCGTGATCCGGGTGGCGCTGTTTGTGAATTGCGTTCAAACGACCCAGCAGGTCGAGGTTCTTGCGCTGGTGCTCGGGAGTGACGCCAGCCGGGGGATTCATATCCAACACGGGGGCTCCCTTTGCCCGGAGCGCCGTTCCCTGGTAGTGCGCGGGCAGAAAGCCGTTGGACCAGTTCGCCGCACCGCCCTGCGGGTAGGCAACATCAGGCAAGACGACGAATGCCGGCAGGTTCTCGTTCTCCGTTCCCAGCCCATAGGAGACCCACGACCCTACAGCTGGGTCTCCGCCGAACCGATTCCCCGTGTTGAGGTGATAGAGCGCCGTCGGATGGTTGACGCTTTCGGCCTGCAACCCGCGATAAAAGCAGATGTCGTCAACGACGTTGGCGAAATGCCGGAAGTGCGTGTTGATGTTGACACCGAGCTCGCCGGTGCGCTGAAACTCGAACGGACTCTTGACGTAGTGGCGCTTGCCCGTATTCATGGCTGCGGCAAACTTCGTCCGTTCCCTGGCGAACTCCGTCATGTGAAGCTCGTTCAACTTCGGTTTCGGATCGAACGTGTCAATGTGGGAGGGACCGCCCTCCATCAGGAGGAAGATACAACTCTTGGCTTTGGCCCTGTGGTGGGGTATTAGAGGGGAAAGCGGTCCTGCTTTGCCCAACAAGGCCGACAACGCCACGGAGCCCAAGCCCAATCCTGAGCGATAGAGGACATCGCGCCGGGTCCGAGTGAGAGTTGATTCAGTAGACATAGGCAAACTCATTCGAGTTGAACAGCACGAGCGCCAGATCTGCCAGCGCCCGTGTCTCGGGTCCCACTTGGCTTGCGTGCAGGTTCTCCTCATACTCCCAGGGAGGAAGGTCTTCGATGAAGCGAAATGTCGCCCCCGAAAGCTGGCTCGGCAGCGCACGCACCAACGCCTTGCGCTCCCTGCGTGGCGCCGGCGCGTGCTCGAGATGGTAGGCAGTCATCTCCTTGATGTGTCGCTCGGCGAGCACAAGCTCCTCTTCGCTCGGCGAGCGGCCGTAGGCAAGCTCGAACGCCCGCTCGACCACTTGGTCGGTCTCGTCTTGGACACGATTCGCGAAAGCCAGCGCCAAATCGTAGCTCAACTCTCCATTGAACAAGGCGAACGCCTGTGTGGGGACCGTTGTCGAATCCCGTCGCTCGCAGGATAAATCAGCCGACGCCCCGTTGAGAACCTCGATCATCGGATCGATCAGGCTACGCTGTTGGAAGCTGTAGACCGAGCGACGGTTTCGATCTTCTCGGCGGCCTTCTTCGTAGTAGGGCGGCCTCAATCCGCCTTGGGTAAATCTGGGCTGCTCGGCGGCGTCACGACTGATTTGGGGGTTTGTACCTGGTCCGCCCATCGAGAGGCTCAGTTCGCCCGCGACCACCAGCAGGCTGTCTCGCAGGACTTCGGCCTCGACTCGCCGGGGGGTGAAATGCGAGAGCAAGCTGTTTTCCGGATCGCGTTCCGCCGCCCCGTCGGGGACATTGCTGGCACGCTGGTAGGCGTCCGAGGCCATGACAATCCGGTGGAGCGCCTTAATGCTCCAACCCTCCTCGACAAAGCGGCTCGCCAGCCAGTCGAGCAACGCCGGGTGTGTCGGCTTGGAGCCCATCTTGCCGAGGTTATTGGCGTTCGCGGCCAAGCCTCGACCGAAGTGGTGCTGCCAGATACGGTTCGCCATCACGCGCGCAGTGAGTGGATTGCGTGAATCGGCGATCCACTTTGCCAGCGCGGAGCGGCGACCGGAGGTCGTTTCGGGAAGTTTCCGTGCTCGAAATCCGCTGTATCGATTGATCGCGCTAAGTACTCCGGGAGCGACACGCTCTCCCGGGGATTCGAGGCTACCCCCCACTAGGACGTGCATCTCGACGTTCTCGTAGTCGGGCTTCTTCATGTAACTGCCTGCGCCCCCTGGGCCAACGTCGTTCCAGCCCTGCACGAGCCCGCTCGAAACAGAAAACGCCAACGGCTCAAAGCGTTTGATCGACTCAGCGTGGTGGCTCAAGTGCTTGTTGACGATTCGCCGCGCCCACATCTGCTCGTCAGTCAGCCCGGCATCCTGCTTGCGACTCGCTTCCGGCACGTCTTCGAATCGGCTGACGCGGAACTTCTCCATCAGGTGCCGCCTACTGATCTCGGCAAAGCGTGCGCGCTTCTTCTCGAGCTGCCCGATCAGCCCTTCGATGCGCTTCTTGCCAACAGCAAAATCGCTCGAGTCTTCCTCCGGCAAGAACGGCAAAGGACGCTTCGCAAATGCGGTGGTCGCGAACGCCGCTTGTACGCGGTAGTAGTCCTTTGTCGGGATGGGGTCGAACTTGTGGTCATGACACTTGGCGCATCCGAGCGTGAGTCCCATAAAGGCTGTCGCCGTCGAATGCGTCACGTCGTCGAGCCACTGTTGCCGTGTAATGGCCGTTACCGACATGCCGGTGTGTTCCCACGGGCCCATCCTCAGGAAGCCCGTCGCCAAGATGGCCTCCGGGTCGCCGGGGAACAGCTCATCACCAGCAACCTGCTCAAGCACGAAGCGATCGTAGGGCTTGTCATTGTTGAACGAGCGGATGACGTAATCGCGGTAACGCCAAGCGTTGGGCCGTTCGTAGTCGTTCGAGAAGCCTGCCGTATCTGCGTAGCGCGTCACGTCAAGCCAGTGGCGCCCCCAACGCTCGCCGTAACGCGGCGAAGCCAAGAGGCGATCCACGACTTTCCCGAACGCGGCCTTCTCCCCAGCGGGATCCGAGACGAACGCCTCGACCTGCTCGGGAGTGGGCGGCAGCCCGGTCAGGTCAATCGTCGCGCGACGAATCAGCGTCCGTCGGTCGGCGCGCGGCGCCGGGGTCAGCCCGGCTTCAGCCAGCTTGACGTGGAGAAACGAATCAACATCGCCAGGCGCGTCGGTCTTCTTGACCGGACGAAACGCCCACAAGTGCTCTTCCTCGAACTCATCCCAATCGAGGTCCGCGTCCTTCGAACTCTCGCCAAAAGGTGCCCCGCCGTCGATCCACTCGCCGATTGCCGCGACCGCTTCATCGGGCAGCCTTCCTGTGGGCGGCATTCTGAGTTCACCCGAATGATCGAGCACGCGATAAAGCAAGCTTGCGCTTGCATCTCCCGGAACGATCGCCCGTCCTCGTGACCCACCCTCCACCAGTCCGTCACGTGTCCGCAGGTCTAGCTGGCCGAAGAGTTCACCTTCACCATGGCAGCCCAGGCAATGCTGCTTGAAGGTCGGTTGGACCATGTCCCGAAACACGGCTTCGGGGGATTCGGTCGCTTCCAGAACGGACGCGCAACACCATACGGTCAGAGCAAGCTTGACTTGCCAACCGGACACTTCATCTAGACTCTACCATTGACCCTGAATTCCTCAGTTGAACGAGGGCTTCGGGATGGCTGGAACGGGTGGTCAGCGGATCAGGGCCTCGAATCCAGTCTCTTGGTGGAAACTGCGGGGCTGGGCAGCTAGGCATTATGCGGTCGGCCGAACAGACTTGCGGTTCATTCGCTCCATGAACCTTCATGTTCGTCGCAGATTCCTGTCGGATTCGATGCTCCCGCTCGCCCTTGCCCGCCCGAACGGGCCGCGACCCCGTGTTGTAGCATGGCAATCCTTATGGTTGTCGTACGCAATCCCTCCCCGCCTCAGGCCCCTGCCGGGGCTTCCGAGGCGACCGCTTCCTTGGACACCTACGCGGGCCGTGTGCAGATCCCCTGGGCGCCTTACGAGGAGGTAACGCCACTGGGACAGATGCCCTTCCTGATCGACTTCCTGAAACAGGCGGGCCTCTTCGACCCATTCGTGCAGGATGCGCCCCTGTCGTATGCGAGCAACAACCGGCCCCGCGTCCGCGATGTGCTGGGCACCCTGCTGCTGGCGATCCTGAGCGGAGCCCGGCGCTACATGCACGTCAACGTGCTGCGCCACGACCCGGTCAACCCGCGCCTGTTGGGCATGCGCAAGGTGTGCAGCGACGATTCGGTGTGCCGGGCGATCTTGCGCATGGACGCGAAAACGGCCACCGCCTGGCTGCAGGAGCATCTCGAGAAGTCGGTGCGGCCGTTGTGGCGAGAGTCGTGGGTGCTCGACATCGACACGAGCGTTTAGCCGGTCTACGGTCGCCAGGAGGGCGCGGAGGTTGGCTACAACCCCCACAAGCCGGGGCGTCCGTCGCTGGTGCTGCACCCGTACCTGATGGGCGAGTTGCGGCTGGTGCTCGACACGCAGGTCGAGACCGGCAAGCAGGTGCATTCGATGTACAGCCTGCCGGGGCTGGAGCGGCTGCTGGACGGCATGCAGCCTGAGGAGCGGCCCGCACTGGTGCGCGGGGACAGGCACTACGGCACGGAGCGTGTGATGGCGGTCTTGGAGGCGCGCGGTCAGGACTACCTTTTCAAACTGATCCTGCGCCCGAGGGTGAAGGCCTTGGTGGCGCAGCTGGCCTCTGAGGAGGGCTGGCAGGAAGTGGGCCGGGGCTGGCAGGCAGCCGAGTCGAAGCTGCGGTTGGAGGGCTGGACGCGGGCGCGCCGGGTGGTGGTGCTGCGGCGGCAGGTGCGCAAGCGCAAGCAGCCGGAGCGGTACGCACGGGCAGCTGCCGCTGCCGTTCACCGAGGTAGTGGAAGCAGGCCCGAAATACGAGTACGGAGTGCTGGTGACGTCGCTGGAGGGCAAGCGGCTGACGGTAGCCCAGCTGTACCGGGGCCGGGCCGACGTGGAGAATGCGTTCGACGAGTTGAAGAACCAGTGGGGCTGGGGAGGGTTCATGACGCAGGACCTGAAGCGCACGCGGATCATGGTGCGGATGAACGCGCTGTCCTGCAACTGGTGGTCGGTGTATGCGCGGATGATCGATCCGGACACCCGTCGGGAAGCGAAGACCAGTCGCCCCATGATGATGGACGGCGTGGCGCGGGTTACGCGGCACGGCCGGCAAACGACTCTGGTGCTGACGATTGCGCACAGCGCGGCGGCCGGACTGCGGGAATCGTTCGAGGAGATGGCCCGAATTCTGCGGGAACTGCCCACTGCTCCGCAGTTGGCGCAGGTTGAGCGTTGGTGCCGGATTCTGGAGCGTGCGTTCAAGAAATACTACGGAGATCGAGGGCTGCGACTGGCCGCTCGGCCACTTCTGGCCTGATCACACGCCACTGATTCCCACTTCGGATGCGCCATCTGCGCGAATGTGACGGCCCCAGAGTGCCTGTTGACTGCGGAATTTAGGATGAACGCCACATCGATTCGCTCCAAAGCCTGAATCTCCGGGACGCACTCGCCCACGCCTGAGCAAAAGATCCGCCGCCCTCCAAGCGTGATCACGTACCCGTTGGCCTCCCCCTTGGGATGCCACGGCTGGCCCGGCGTCATGTCGTAGGCCGGCACGGCCTCCACGGGCACACCTGCGAAGACCCCACTCTCCCCATTCGCGAGGACGGTTCCTTCGCCAAGCTTGGCGTACGCGGTCGCGGTCAGCACGACCGGTGCCCCGGGCTTGCGCAGCTGCTCGATGGCAACAGGGTGAAGAAGGTGAGGCGGATCGTCTGGTTACAAGGATCAGGTCCGAAGGCTTGGCCGAGGAGAGGTCTCCGGCGCTCCAAGGATCGATGTGCACGACCTTGCCGGAATGCTCGATCTGCACGCTGGCGTGTAGGATCGGCGTGATCAGGATTTCTGGCCCCTCGGCCTCGATGCGATGCGGAGACTGTGCGCAAGCGCATGCCGCGACTAGCAGCAGGGTGGCAGCCCGGAAGTGGCCTTGGTGCGCCGTGTCGGCCCCCTTGAGTTTGCTCGATTCGGCCATCTGAGGGTCGCTCCCGCGCCGTCCGCGGGGCCGGCCTCGGGATACTCCCCAAGCGGTGGTCCGCGGCGGCCGGCTGGTAAGATTCTCAGCATGAATGTCGCCAGAGCGCTGAGCGCCGGGCGTGACGCGATTCGCAGCACAATCCCCCGCTTCATCTCGCTGGTGCGCGAACTGGCCCACGAGGTGGTCGGATTCATGTTCTTCGCGTTCGCGGCGTTCTTCGTGTTCGGCCCCTTCGGCCTCATTCAGGCCTACCGGAGGCTGCCTGAGGCAATGACCCGCTTGGTAGTGGCATGCGTGGTCGCCACAGTCTTCATCTGGTTCGGTTTCGATTCCTTCCGCCGGGCGAAGAAGCTCGCACGGCGCCGGCGCCAAGCGTGACCCTGCGGAGGCTATGAAGCCCCACACCAAGCCCCAGCCCGGACCGGCCGAAGCACCGGGAGAGTTTCCGTTCACCCGCGGAATCCACCCGGGAATGTACCGCGACCGTCTGTGGACGATGCGCCAGTACGCCGGCTTCGGCGATGCCCGGCAGTCCAACGAACGCTATCGGCGGCTGATTGAGAGCGGCACGACAGGCCTGTCCGTGGCCTTTGACCTGCCCACGCAGATGGGATACGACTCCGACCACCCGCTGGCCCTGGGAGAGGTCGGCCGGGCTGGGGTGGCGATCTCCTGCATCGACGACATGGCCGTCCTGTTGGATGGCCTGCCGCTGGACAAGGTTTCCACGTCGATGACGATCAACTCGACCGCCGCAATCCTCCTGGCAATGTACTCCGCGGCAGCGGAGCGGTCCGGCGTCCCGACGAAGGCCCTGCGAGGCACAGTTCAGAACGACATCCTGAAGGAATACGTAGCAAGGGGAACGTTCATCTATCCTCCGGCGGCGTCCATGCGGCTGGTGACCGACTTGCTGGAATGGGCGGCCCGCGAGGCGCCGCGCTGGAACTCGATCTCCGTGAGTGGCTACCACATGCGGGAGGCGGGAGCCACCGCAGCTCAAGAGCTCGGCTTCACGATGTCGAACGCGATCGCCTACATCGATGCTGCCGGGCAGGCCGGCCTTCATGTGGACGACTTCGCCCCCAGGCTCTCGTTCTTCTTCAGCTCCGACCGCAATTTTCTCGAGGAGATCGCCAAGTTCCGGGCTGCCCGGCGGCTCTACGCACGCCTGATGCGGGAGCGGTTCCGAGCGCGCAATCCGCGGTCGATGAAGCTGAGATTCCACACCCAGACCGCCGGCTCAAGCCTGACTGCCCAGCAGCCCTACGTAAACGTCGTCAGAACAGCCTACCAAGCCCTGGCCGCAGTGCTGGGCGGCACGCAGTCCCTGCACACGAACTCGCTCGACGAGGCCTTGGCCCTTCCCAGCGAGAGTGCGGCCACACTCGCCCTCCGGACGCAGCAAGTTATCGCGCTGGAGTCTGGCGTCACAAGGACGGTCGACCCGTTGGGCGGGTCACACTGCATCGAGGGACTGACCGACCGGATCGAGGAGGAGGCCCAATCCTGGATTGAGGAGATTGACCGGTTGGGCGGCATGGTGGCTGCCATCGAACAGGGCTACGTGCAGCGGCAATTGCACGAGAGCGCGTTTGTCCAGCAGCAGCGCATCGAGGGCGGCGAGCAGAAGGTGGTCGGGGTGAACGCCTTCCGGTCGCAAGAGTCCGGCCCGCAAGTTCCGCTGCTGCGGATCGATCCCGCGAGGGAGTCCCAGCGACGCGACCGTCTCACTGCGTTCCGAGCGGCACGGGATCGGGGCCGAGTGCAGGCCGCACTGGACGGACTGCGGGAAACGGCGCGAGGGACGGGGAACCTACTGCCGGCAATCCGCGACGCCGTGCGGGCCCCAGCGACCCTCGGCGAGATTTCGGACTCCTTGCGGGAGATCTTCGGAACACACGAGTAAGCCGACCCGCCCGGTGGCTATACGCGGTGGAACGCCTTGAGGATCTCCCGCATGCCGTACTTGAGGGCGATGGGTCTTCCATGCGGGCAGGCCATGGGACAGTTAGAGTCCGCCAGCCCCTCCAGCAGCCAGCGCATCTTCTCGACCGTCAGCCGGGTGTTCGCCTTGATGGAGGCGTGGCATGCGATGGTGGCGGCCATCTGCCTGCGCAAATCGCCGAGCGTCAGGCCCCCTGATTGCTCCGACGCTCCGTCCAGCAACTCTGGCAGGAGCGTCTCCACCTGCTGCGGGGATAGCTCCGCTGGCACAGCGTGGACGGTGAGGGACCGCTCGCCGGAGCGATCGATCTCGAAACCGTTGCCAACGAGCTCGTCCTCAATGCGCCTGCTCACGGCCAGTTGCGCTGGCGTGAGCGTCACCTCTATCGGGACCAGCAGGCGCTGGACGGTTGGCCGGCCGCGCAACCGTGCGGCCAAGACTTGCTCGAAGAGGATTCGCTCGTGGGCGACGTGCTGGTCGATGATCCACACGCCGTCTTCACCCTCCGCAACGATGAAGCTGTCGTGAATCTGGCCCAGCAGCCGCAGCCCTGAGAGTGACCCGAGGTTGTCCGGCCGGGCGTCGACGAGCGGGTCACGGCCTTTACAGAGCACGGCTTCACCCTGGTGCGCCGGACTGGGCTCAGCCGAGCGGGGACCCTCCGGCACTGCGGGCGCCGCTGCGGACGGCCCCGGAGCGGGCAATCTGAACCTTCCTTTGCGGCCGCTGCCGCCGCGCCTGGGCGGAAGCAGGGAGCCGGCAGGGGGCGGCGGAGAACTTCCGGGCTGCAGTCCTCCTCCGTCGGCAGGGGCGTACTGCTTGCTCACAACAGCGGCCGGGAGATCCGCCGCCGGCTTCGCCTCGACCAGACGGTCCCGAATCGAGTCGCGGATGAAATCGAAGACCCGTCCAGGCTGGCGAAAACGGACCTCGGTCTTGGCTGGATGGACGTTCACGTCGACAGTGTGCGGGTCGATCTCCAAGAACAGCAGCACGAATGGGTACGAGCCGGATGGCACAAGATTCTCGTAGGCGCGGCCGACAGCCCTGTGGATGAGGCTGTCGCGGACTGCGCGGCCGTTCACGAAAATGTGGTAGGAGTTGCGGTTCGACCGCTGCAGTTGCGGCTCGGAGACGAAGCCCGTAAGGCGCAGCGGTACGAATCCGGCGGAGTCGGGGCGCACATCTGCGGGGCTCCGGGCTACGGCCGGGCCAATCTCAACCAGACGCCCGAGCATGTCTGCCCCGAAGAGCTGATAGACCCTCTCGCGCAGGGCGTTGACCGGCGTCACGTGGAGCAGCGATCCGCGCTCGTTCGTCAAGTGAATCGTCTTGCCGATGTTCGCGAGGCTGTAGTGCGTGGCCGTGCGCATTACGTGGGACAGTTCGGTCTGCTCCGTGCGCAGGAACTTGCGGCGCGCGGGAACGTTGAAGAACAGGCTCCGCACGGTGATGCTCGTCCCGGGCGGCATTGCTTCGTCGCGGACATCCCGGAGCCGACCACCGTGGATCTCCACGACCGTGCCGGAATCGTCGCCTTCCGCCCGCGTCTTCAAGGTCACGCGCGAGACGCTCGCGATCGAGGGCAGTGCCTCCCCGCGAAACCCCAGCGTCGCGATCGAGAGCAAGTCCTTGGAGCGCCTCAGCTTGCTGGTAGCGTGGCGCTCGAAGGCCAGCAGGGCATCGTCACGACCCATTCCGCAGCCGTCGTCAGTGATCCTGATGAGAACGCGCCCACCCGTGCGCAGCTCGCCCCGGATCTTTTCGGCGCCAGCGTCAAGGGCGTTCTCAACGAGCTCCTTGAACACCGACGCAGGACGCTCGACGACCTCTCCGGCGGCGATCTGATTCGCCACGCGATCCGTAAGTATGCGAATCTGGCCCACTTGCCGAATTCCCACCGTAACGCGAAACGCGCATTGCTCGCAACGCGGCTTCCGCGTGGTTGCATTTCGATGGCGATCACCCGGCACTCCCGAAGTCTGGACGCCCTAGACGGAGGGCCCGGCCGCGCTTCCGAGGCTGCCCTGAGCAGGGTTGTGGCCGGAGAGATGTGCGAAGCTGGCAGAGAGGATAGGGCCGTAGCGCTTTGGGCCAATGCCCAGCCAGCCGCACCGGCAACATCCCTCCGGTACCATCCATGACCGGCCCAAGGCCAACGGTGCAAAGAGGGAATAACGCAGCATCCTCGGGAGCCAAGCCCAATCCGTGCGCCCTGCACGCAGGCTGGATCCCCACTGAGGCCGGAGGCCGATTGGTGGTCTGGGGCGAGGAAGCAAGTGGAGTTAGGCGGCCTGAACGGCCCAAGCACCCCTTCTGCCTTGAGCCTGAGGCCCTGAAGGACGCGATGCGGAGAGCCTGGGTCCGGCCCGCCCGTGCTCCTGAGCCCGATCTTGAAACCGCCGATGCTTGGATTGCCCTGCCTTCAGCTGACGGGTGGCCGGGCCCTTCGCTGGAACTGCAAGCAGACCTCGATGAGAGCCCGTCACTCCCCGGAACTTGGGCCTTCTGGCGCGTATCCGCGCTCTCGCTGGGAGAGCCCTCGACGCTTCTCAAGCACCTCTCCCCCAAGGATATTGCCGATCCGCGCGTGATCCGGATCGGCCACGACCTAAGGTTCTGGGCGCAACTGCTGGCAGCCTTGCAGAATGCGGTCCGGCATCACGAGTACCTGCCGTCCATTCGCGCCACTGCGCCAGCCAACTCAAGTGTTCCTGATCGTCGGCGCAAGC
Organism: Bryobacterales bacterium; assembly: GCA_965203925.1. GTDB lineage: Bacteria > Acidobacteriota > Terriglobia > Bryobacterales > UBA6623 > VXMF01. The sequence continues at coordinate 3,351,640 of OZ241924.1, read as the reverse complement.
CGCGAATCGAGCTGGAAGCCGAGTGGGAACTGACCAGGGCGGCGGTCGACCGGATCGCCCCGCCCTTTGCGAAGGCCATGCCCGACGCTTGCCGGGCACTGCGCGGGGACGCACCCGCGGGCTTAGGCAGCGAGCCCCGACCGGCATCGGCCCGATCTCTGGTGGAGCACTTCCTGCAAGTCCAGCTGCAGGCGATCGTTGGGAGGGCGATGATCGGGCAGAGGGTGCGCACCCAATTCCGCCGTACGTTCCCGGGACACGCCCTGCCCGGCAGCACGAAGTATCTGGACCTCCCGCCCCTCGACGAGGCCACCTGGGAGCATTGGTGGCAATGGCGCGAGCGCATCCAAAGATCGTCAAGAGAGGCCGACCAGCGGATCTGCTTCCGGCTGGAAGAGGCGCCGGGCGATGCACCCGACGACTGGTGCCTGGAATGGCTCCTCACTTCACGCCGTGACCCCTCGCTGCTGGTACCGCTGGCGGAGTTTTGGGCTCGGAGCAGGAGCAAGCGCACAAGCCGAATGGTGCGCGACGTCCTCCTCCAGTTGGGACAGGCGGCCCAGCTGTACCACAGGTTGTGGCAGGGCATGGACAGCGCCGCTCCCGCACGGGTAAGGCTGACCCGGGACGAGGCGCTCGCCTTCATGAAGTTCCACGCCCCGGTCCTGCAGGGAGCGGGTTTCCGCGTCATCGTGCCAGCGTGGTGGACCTCGGAAGGCCTGCGTCGGCTTCGAGTACGGCTCAGCCCCCAGAAGGCCGCACCCGGGACCCTAGCCGCAGAGTCGACGGGGCTGCTGGGCCTGGATGCCCTGCTCCGCTTCAAGGCCGAGGTGCTGATGGACGGCACCCCGCTGACCCGCGAGGAGTGGGAAAGCGTCGTCCGCGGCAAGCAGGGCCTGGTCCGGTTGCGCGGGCAATGGATGGAACTTCAGCCGGGGGAAGTCCAGCGCCTAGAAGAGTTTTGGAACAAGGGTGCGGAACTGCTCAGCATGACGGTCCAGGAAACGCTGAAGATGGCAGCTTCGACCGACGGTCCCGAGATACTTCACGACGGCGAGGCGGGACAGGTGTTGGCGGGCCTGGCCGGGCCGGGCGCTCTAGAGCAGTTGGAGCAGCCCGGGCTCCTCCAAGGGAGGCTCCGCCCCTACCAGCTGCGGGGCTACTCTTGGCTGGCCTATCTCGAGAGCCTCGGTTTGGGTGCCTGCCTGGCGGATGACATGGGCCTTGGCAAGACTGTCCAAGTGATCGCGACCGTTCTCCAAGACAGGGACAGCAACCCGGGCGGCGGCCCCACCCTGCTCGTGGCACCGACCTCTGTGCTGGGCAACTGGCAGCGAGAGGTGCGGCGCTTCGCCCCGACGCTGGTCACCTATCTCCACCACGGCCCGAAGCGCGCCAAGACCCTGCAGCCGTTCAAGCGGTCCGTCGCCGGCTCGGACATCGTCGTGTCGTCATTCGCCGTTGCGAGGCTGGACATCGCCGTCCTCACAAAGATCCGCTGGCACCGTCTGGTGGTGGACGAGTGCCAGAACGCCAAGAATCCTTCGGCAGCCGTGACAAAGGCACTGCGCCGCATCCGCGCCGAGCGGCGCATCGCCATGACCGGCACTCCGGTCGAGAACCGGCTGATGGACCTGTGGTCCCTGTTCAGCGTGATCAATCCGGGTTATCTCGGCACGATGACATCTTTTCGGAAGAACTTTGAGCGCCGGATCGCGCGCGACCGGGACTCCGGCGTCATGCACCAGCTTCGCGGGATGGTGCAACCGTTCATATTGAGGCGGATGAAGACGGACAAGGCCATCATCTCCGACCTGCCCGAGAAGGTCGAGCAGAATGCCTGCTGCAACCTGACCCGGGAGCAGGCTTCGCTGTACGAAGCTGTCGTCCGGGACGTCGAAGAGCAGCTCAAGGAAGGCCCGCGGGACGGAGTCCGCCGCACCGGCCTCGTGCTATCCACGCTGACGCGGCTGAAACAGATCTGCAACCATCCTGCCCAGTTCCTCCAGGACGGTAGCAAGTTCAGCGAGGCACGCTCCCACAAGCTGGCCCGCGTCTGCGAGATGCTCGAAGAGATTGAGGCCGAGGGCGAGAGCGCGCTCGTGTTCACCCAATTCAGGACGGTCGGCAAGGAACTGGAGGCGCTCTTCCGCCGCCGATTCGGCGGTGCTGTGTACTTCCTGCATGGCGGCACCCCGAGGGCTCGGCGCGAGTACATGGTCGACGAGTTCCAGAACCCGCACTCCGAGCGGGGGATATTCCTGCTCTCGCTGAAGGCGGGCGGCACGGGAATCACGCTCACGAGGGCCAACCACGTGATCCACTTCGACCGCTGGTGGAACCCTGCTGTAGAGAACCAAGCCACGGACCGGGCGCATCGGATCGGCCAGAAAAAACGCGTGATGGTTCACAAGATGCTCACAATAGGCACACTCGAGGAGCGGATCAACGAAGTGATCGAATCCAAGAGGGAACTGGCGGAAGAGATTGTTGGCAGCGGCGAATCGTGGCTCTCGGAGCTGGACAACGACAGCTTCCGAAGGCTGATCTCGCTAGATCGCGACGACGCTGTGGTGGGGTGAGGCCAGGGCGATGGCAGGCTACCGCAAGACGTGGTGGGGCGAAGAGTTCATCGGGGCTCTGGAGAGCTGCATGGACCCGGGCCGCCTGTCGCGGGGCCGCGCCTACTCCTACCCCTACAGGCTTCGGGCCTTCGAGATCAAGGCCGGAGCGATCACTGCGAGGATGCGCGGCAACAAGAATGCGTACTTCGGCGTATACAAGACTCCCTACTACGATGTTGAGGTCCGGTTCAAGCGTGTGCCCAAGCCGATCTGGGGCGGAATCCTAGAGCAGATTGGCGCGAACGCGAACTGGGTCACGCACCTGATCTTGGGAGAGGTCCCTCCCGCAATCGAAGACGCCTTCACCGGAACGGTGGGGCTGCTTCCGTCTGAACCTGAAGACTTCTCTTCCTCCTGCTCCTGCCCCGACTGGGCGAGTCCCTGCAAGCACGTGGCTGGAGCCTACTACCATTTGGCGTCGCTGCTGGACGACGATCCGCTGCTGCTCTTCACGCTGCGGGGCCTAGCGCGGTCAGACCTGATGGACGCGATCGTGCGGTCCGAATTCGGGGCCGCGCTGGCCGGGCAGGACCCCAGCCCGCCAGAGTTGGCGGTCTGGGCCGAAGAGGGCCGCTTCCCCGCGGTGGAGACGGAGGACGGCCTTGCAGACCCCGCAAACGTGCGCTCCTTCTGGCGCGGCTTGGCGCTTCCAAGGGACGCCGGGATCAAACGCGGAGACCCGCCGATCTCCGGGCTTCCCGTGAGGCGTGCCGGGGACTACCCAGAGTTCTGGCAGAGCCACAAGTCCTTCTTGGATGCGATGGCAGAATTCTACGAAAAGGTCTCAAAGGGCCTCCCGCCGCGTCCGCTGACCGGCATCACCGACCAGAGGGATCACTGACGTGGCAGCCCGCCCAAGTCCAGTGACGCTGGATTCCGCAGTCAGACGGTAGCTTCCCTGATCGAGGTTCGCTTGCGTGGCGAACCAACGTTCTCGAACTAGGCCTGTCGCGAGAGATTGCGGGACTGTACGACCCTTCCCGCCGGGTTCCGACACTCAGCCCGATAGCCCGTTTCTCATTTGCCCATCCCATTACTGCATGCGTTCCTATTGCATTTGACACAGCCGATCGCCCCTATCCGCCAGCACCGGGCTTCGAGTGCGGAATCTGGAAACCGGGGAAGACCATGAATGGCACGAGGATCGGGGCGTCAGGCAAATCGCGGCTGGACGAGCACGCCGGGCAGCCAATGATCAGAGTCCCCGGGATGCCCGAGCACACCCGGCAGCCGAACGCCGCTTAGCAGAGTTGCAAGCTCAACTGCGATTGATCGGTCAGAAGGGGGCAGGCGAAGTCTGATTCGCTCGTGACGCTCGGCCGTCGCCGCTGAGGGAATTGAATCTTCGTTCAGTTGGGCGAGACCAACGGCGACGGCTGCGCGATCGCGTCCGGGCACACACACGCCTCAGACTGCAGAATCTAGATTTACCGCCGCCCTAAGGGACAAACCCCTCTGCGCCGGTCACTGGCGGAATTCCGCCGCGATCTTCTGCGCGAGCTGCGCCTGATTCCGGGATCGCGCGTGGCGTTGAGCGGCTCGCGCCACTTCAGAGGCCCGTTCGGAATCCCCAAGTTGCCGGTGGACGATCGCGAGCAAGTAGCCGTGCAATGCGGTCCCGGGGCTCTCAGTGGCGATGGCGCGCTCCAGATAAGGCACGGCCTGGCGGTACAACCCTCGCTCGGCGAACCTGCGGCCCAGATGGAAGTTGGCCATCGGGTGGGAGGGGTTGTTCTGCAGGGCTAGGCGGTAGTGCCGTTCGGCTTCGGCGCTGCGCCCCAGCTGTTCAAGCGTCGTCGCGAGATTGCCGTGGGCATCCGCGTTTTGGTCGTTGATCGCTAGGGCCTTGCGGAACACCTTCTCGGCCCCTTCGAAGTCCCCGGCGAAGTGCAGCGACACGCCGTAGTTGTAGTGAGCCTCGGCGATGCCCGGATCCAATGAGACCGCGCGCTGGTAGTGGCGGCGGGCCTCATCGTGGTCGCCCATCTCACCGAACAAGGACACAAGGTTAACGTGCGCCTGAACGTAGTCAGGGTCGATCTCAAGCACACTCTCGTATGCCGCCCTCGCGGCCGTCCTCTCTCCTCTCTCCTGCAGGGAGTGGCCCTCGTTGAAGACCGATTGCGCACTCTCCCGCCTGACCGAGTCCAGCGAGTCGATCAATGGATCGGCGTAGTGGCGCCGCGGAGCAGGATCAGCGTGCTCATACAAGCGCAGCTGCTCCTCTGCGTCATCTTCCCTGCCCTCGGCACGGTACGCGTTAGCTAGCGCGTAGAGCGCTTCCCTGTAGCCAGGCTCGACTTCGAGCGCGGCCTCTAGGTGGCCGATTGCCAGCCCCGGCTCGCGCCCGGCGAGAAGGCGACCGAGACGGTAAAGAGCTGCGGAACTGCTGGGGGCCGCATCCAAGGCCTTCTCGAGAACTTCCCTAGCCTGAGACTCCTCGCCCGACTGCTCCAGCAGATCAGATAGTCGGATGGCTGCCGCAAGGTCGCCGGGCCGCATGGTGAGGGCCTCTGACAGCGCCCGGCTCGCCGCATCGGACCGGCCGAGCGACGCCTCGGCGACACCGAGCAAATAGGCCCAGCGGAATGACTCCGGCTCCAACAGCCTGCACCGCTGGAAACAGCTAGTCGCCCCGTCGAATTGGCCGTAGCCAAGCAGCACCTCGCCGAACTCACCGACGGCGACCGCGTTCGTCGGATCTGCCTTGGCCTTGGTCCACGCTTCCTGAAGCTGGGCGCGCACAACTTCGGCAGATCCGTCGAGGACTGGTTCAGGCAGCGGCGGCAGCGGAGGGTTGGCGCAGGCCCAGGCGAGCGTCAGGGCCATCCACACGCGGAGATGACCGAACCCTCGGCGCCGCCCAGCGTGAGGGCGAGGTGCCCGGCCGCGCTCTCGCGCCGCTAAGGTCCCAGCGCCTGACTGCCTGCAATCCGCCCCATCCGCGCCAGGCGCGGCTTCTGGGCCTTTTCGGACAGGAGCCATTGACACGACCTGTTGAATAGACTACTGCCAATCCTGCGTTAGTCAGCTCTCAGTGACGGCCCGGCGATCATTCCAGTCGCGAGGCCTCACCTGTCGCCACCACTTGCCGACGCACTGGGCATGCTCGCACACGGTTCTGGGCGCGCTGGCGAAGGCTTCCGCCCGGCGGGTCGGCCCTATACTGTCGGGGGTGGGCTGCAGCGGCGTTCCGGGTATTACGAGGCGGGCGCTGCTGTTCGCTCCCGCCGGGATCTGGAGCATGGCTACATCGGCCTCGGCCCAAGACCTGCAAGTGAAGGCCCTCGCGTTCGACGTTTTCGGCACGGTCGTGGACTGGCGCTCGTCCATCATCCGGGAAGCGACCGAATTGGGGCGAACAAAGGGGATCACCGCGGACTGGGCCGCGTTCGCGGATGCGTGGAGGGATGGCTACGGGCCTGCGATGCAGCGCGTGAGGTCGGGCGAGCTTGGCTGGCGGACGATCGACGAGCTGCACCGGCTGATCCTAGACGGGCTGCTCGGAGAGTTTGGCATCGAAGGGCTGAGCGAGGCTGAGATCGACCACGTAAATCGGGCTTGGCACCGCTTGGACCCTTGGCCCGATGCCGTCGAGGGCCTGCAGCGCCTTAAGCGACGCTACATCGTAGCTTCGCTTTCCAACGGAAACGTCGCCCTTCTGGTCAATATGGCCAAGCACGGAGGCCTTCCATGGGATGCAGTACTCTCGTCCGAGTTGGCCAGGCAGTACAAGCCGGACCGTGAGGTCTACCTGAAGGCGGCCGAGCTCCTCGGGCTGTCCCCATCGGCGGTGATGATGGTGGCGGCCCACAAGGGAGACCTGCGAGCGGCGTCCCGGGCGGGACTGCGGACAGCCTTCGTTCCACGGCCCCGCGAGCGCCCCAATCGTGACATCGACCTGTCCCCTGAGAGCGCCTTCGACATCAACGCCCGCGACTTCCTCGACCTCGCGGACCAGCTCGGCGCATGAAATCCAGCCAGGCGCGGCGGGGTAACCTCAAGCACGGTTTCGTCCCCAACACTAGTTGGGGGTAAGGTGTTCGACGAGAGCATCCGTGTCAGCGAACGGGGCCCGGCCCCGATGAATGTTGCGGGTTCGGTAGTCGCGCAACTTGCCTGCCTTGCCGGGCTCGTCCTCTACCCGCTGGTGAACACGTACGAGATCGACCTCGGCGCATGGGCCCGGCACTCGGTGCGCCTGGCCCCGCCTCCGCCACCCGCGCCCCCGCCCGCCCCAATCCAAGCGGCCCCGCAAGCAGCCCCGCGCCGATTCGAGGCCGAGTTCCAGGCGCCGTCCAAGATCCCGGACCGTGTCGCATTCCTCAGCGACTCGGGCGCGCTGGCCTCTCCGATTTCCGCCGGTCCCGCCCCGAGCGGGCCCGCGGGCGGCCTAGGCGGATCGGACGTCGGGGGCGTGCTGGGCATGTTCCCCACGTCCGGGCCCACGATGCCGCCGCCTATGCCAGTTCGGGTGGGCGGCAACGTCCAGAACGCCAAGATTGTGACGAGGGTCCTGCCGGTTTACCCGCACGAAGCAGTCGAGCAGGGCATTTCGGGCACGGTCAAGCTCGAGGCAGTTATCGACACGCAGGGAATGGTGCGCGACCTACAGGTGATTGAGGGCCATCCGATGCTCGTGCCGGCAGCCTTGGAGGCGGTGAGCCAGTGGGTCTACCGGCCGACCCGGCTAAACGGAGCGGTCGTCGAAGTAGTAACCCTCGTCGACGTGATCTTCAACCTGACCATTCCTGACGCTAAGGAACTCAAGCGCCTGCAACGGGAGGCCCGCAGGAAGGCTCGCCAGCAAGGGCGCTGAACGCCTGTCCGGCACGACGGCCGTGGCATTGGCCAGCCGGGCGGAGGGCGGCCAGCGAAAGCCAGTCCCGCGCAGTCCAGTTCGCGGGGGGCTACGCCAGAATTTCGGTGATCAGGTTCCCGTGGACGTCCGTCAGCCGCATGTCGCGCCCGTTGTGGTGATACGTCAGCCGCTCGTGGTCGAGCCCCATCAGGTGCATGAGCGTCGCGTGCAGGTCGTAGACCGACTTGCGGTTCTCGACAGCCTTGTACCCGAACTGGTCGGTGGCCCCCACGACCGTGCCGCCCTTCACACCACCGCCGGCCATCCAGACCGTGAAGCCGTAGGGATTGTGGTCGCGGCCGTCCAGACGCTGGCTGATCGGCATGCGGCCGAACTCGCCGTGCCAAAGGATCAGGGTGTCCTCGAACAGACCCCGCTGCTTTAGGTCCGTGATCAGCCCTGCGATGGGGCCATCGGTCTCGCCCGCGTGCATCGTGTGGAAGTACTTGAGGGACCAGTGCTGATCCCATGTCGGCTCATGGTTGCCGCCGCCCGAATACAGCTGTACAACCCGCACCCCGCGCTCCACCAAGCGACGCGCCATCAACGCCTGACGACCGAAGAATCGCGTCCGGTCGTCGTCGAGCCCGTAGAGCTTCCGCACCGATTCGCTCTCGGAGGAGATGTCCACGGCCTCGGTCGCGTGCACCTGCATGTTGTAGGCCAGCTCATAGGACTGGATGCGCGCCGAAAGCTCGTTGTCGTCAGGGTTGAGCTGCAGGTGTTCGCGGTTGAGGTCGTTGAGCAGGTCAAGCCACTTGCGCTGCCGGTCCCGGCTGACCTCCTTCGGCGGGCGCAGGTCGACGATCGGGTCTCCCGTTGATCGGAACTGTGTGCCCTGGAATGCCGCAGGCATGAAGCCCGCCCCCCAGTTCGGCTGCCCGTTGATCGGCCCACCCCGATGATCGGTGAAGACCACATACCCCGGGAGGTTCTGGTTCTCCGACCCGAGACCGTAGGTGAGCCAGCTGCCAACACTCGGGTGGCCAGCCAAGACCGTGCCGGTGTTCATCTGATACAGCGCTGGACCGTGGTCATTCGACAGGCAGTACATCGACCGGATAATGGCCAGATCGTCGACGTGGTTGGCCACGTTCGGGAACAAGTCCGAGACTTCAATCCCGCTCTCGCCGTAACGCCGGAACTTCCACGGCGAGGGCATCAGGCCGCCCGGGTTGCCCTGCGATACGACCACCTCGCCAACGCCGGACATGGCTTTGCCGGCATGCTCGGCCAAGGCCGGCTTCGGATCGAAGGTGTCGACCTGGCTGGGGCCGCCGTAGCAGAAGATGGAGATCAGGTTTCGGGCCTTGGGCTTAAAGTGCGGCTCCGGCAGGGCATTCGCCTTTGGCGCGCCCAATGCTCGGTCCGCGGCCAAGACACTGGCAAGGCCGACGTTCGCCAAGCCGCCCCCCAGCACACCCATGAGCTCGCGGCGGTTCAGCGCTAGAGTCGGCATCATCTACACTCCTCCCAGTTTCAAACCCAGCATAGCGCAGGCATCTCAACTCCGAAAGCGATGGGCCTCGACAGATTCGGGCAACATCTCGATGCTGTATCCCGGTGCAACGGGAGCCAGATAGCGCCCGTCCCGAAGCTCGACCGGGTGTACGAAATGCTCGTGAAGGTGGTCCACATACTCAATCACCCGGTCTTCGAGGCTGGCCGACACGCAGGTGTAATCGATCAGAGCGAGATGCTGGACGTACTCGCACAGCCCTACCCCGCCGGCATGGGGGCAGACTGGCTTACCGAACTTGGCGGCCAGCAGCAGCACCGCCAAGACTTCGTTCACGCCGCCGAGGCGAGTGGCGTCGATCTGGACATAGTCGATCGCGTCCGCCTGCAGGAACTGCTTGAACAGGATGCGATTCTGGCACATCTCGCCAGTTGCGACGGCGATGCCGTGGGGTTTGAGGGCCTGGCGGATGGCTTTGTGCCCCAAGACGTCGTCCGGACTGGTTGGCTCTTCGATCCACAGCGGGCGGAACGGGGCCAGATCGGTCATGTGCCGGATCGCCTCGCCGACGTCCCACACCTGGTTCGCGTCTGTCATGAGCGTGCCGGAGGGGCCGATCTCATCCCGGATGATCCGGCAGCGGCGGCGGTCGTCCGCAGCGTCGCGTCCGACCTTGATTTTGAAGCGGGTCCACCCGCGCGCCAGCCCGTCGCGGCACAGCGTGCGCAGCTTCTCGTCCGCATACCCGAGCCATCCTGCAGACGTCGTGTAAGCCGGATAGCCCTCTCGTCGCATGCGCTCGATGCGACGCTGCTTCCCAGCCGCCCGGTTCTCTAGGAACTCCAGAGCTTCGCGCGGGTCTAGCGCATCCGTGATGTACCGGAAGTCGACGAGGCGCACGAACTCGGCGGGCGACATGTCGGCGACGAGGCGCCACACCGGCTTGCGCTCGCTCTTGGCCCACAGGTCCCACACCGCATTCACCACCGCCGCAGTTGCCAGATGCACCGCGCCCTTGTCGGGGCCGATCCAGCGGAGTTGCGAGTCCCCCGTCATGTGCCGCCAGAAGGCGCCCATGTCCTGGGTGAACTCTTCGAGGTCGCGACCGCACACGAGCGGGCGCATCGCCTCGACCGCGGCCACTACGATCTCCGTGCCACGCCCCAAGGTGAAGGCGAGGCCGTGGCCCTCCAAGGCAGAATCCGTCTCGAGTACGACATAGGCAGCCGAGTAGTCCGGGTCCGGATTCATCGCGTCGGACCCGGCCAAGTCCCGCGACGTGGGGAAGCGAATGTCGCAGGTGCGCAGGTCTAGGATCCTCACGGCCGCACCATTCCTTGGATGGCCTTGGCAAGTGCGCTCATTCGGCCGTTTCCAGGGGTTCCGGGTCTGCCCGAGTCTGGTCAAAGTCGGGCAGCCAGCTGTTGGCGTGGTCGAAGCTGCCGCCCTTGACGGAGAGCACGACGAAGGAATACCAAGGGCAGGAGTGCTTCAGGTCAGTCTCGGAGAAGTACGCATCCGCGTCGGGATGCGAGTGGTAGATGCCGATCACGTCCAAGCCGAGCTGGCGCGCGGCCTTGTCGGCGGCCAGCAGACTGTCATTCGAAAGTTCGTAGAAGGCGTGCTGCGACCCCTTGGCGGAATTCTGCAAAGGCATCGCCAAGCCAACAGTCTTGACTCCGCCGCCGGAGGTGCCGAGCATCGCGCCCACACACTCATTGGGATAGGCCGCCTCCGCGTGGGCCTTCATCACGGCGAAGGGAATCTTGACAATCTTGAGCATGCGCGGCTCATTCCTCCTCATCCCAGAAGCGATCCGTGAGGTACTTGTCCGCTCCGTCGCACAAGACCGTGACCACGACGCTGCCGGGTACCCTGCGCGCCACGCGCAAAGCGGCGACCACATTGGCGCCCGACGAGATGCCAGCCATGAGCCCCTCTTCGCGCGCCATGCGTTTGACCATCGCATAGGCGTCCTCGGTCTCGACGTACACCTCCTCGTCCGCGAGCCCGGGATCGTAGATGTCCGGCTGCATGGCAGTAGCCATGTGCTTGAGACCCTCAAGGCCGTGGAAGGGCGTTGAGGGCTGCATCGAGACGATCCGGACGTCGGGATTCCGCTCCTTTAGGTAGCGGCCTGTCCCCATTAGGGTGCCGCTCGTTCCGAGGCCAGCCACGAAGTGCGTCACCCTGCCGGCCGTCTGGTCCCAAACTTCGGGGCCGGTGGTCTCATAGTGAGCCCGCCAGTTCGCCGGATTGCCGTACTGGTCGGGATAGTACTTTCCCGCCGGTCTGGAGGCGAACGCATGGCGGCAGGCTTGGATGGCACCGTCTGTCTGCAGTGCGGGATCGGTGAGCACGACCTCGGCGCCATAGGCGGCAAGGATACGCTTGCGTTCCGGGGAGGCATTCGCGGGCAGGTAGAGCCGCACACTATAGCCCAGCGCGGCGCCGATCATCGCGTATGCAATGCCAGTATTCCCGCTGGTCGCATCAATAATCGTTTGGCCTGGCCGGAGGCGGCCCTCGCGCTCCGCCTGACGGATCATGTTGAGAGCGGGCCGGTCCTTGACGGAGCCCCCCGGATTGAGGAACTCTGCCTTGGCGTACACCTGAGAGCCGGGCAGGCCCTCCGCCACCCGGCCTAGGCGGACGAGCGGCGTGTCCCCGATCAGGTCCAGCACCGCGCTGCCCACGGCGGCGGGTTCGGCAGTCACGCGGCTTCCGGGCATGGCTCTTTCGAGCAGTGCCGGCCGCCGACGGCGTCCGGTCGCTGCGAGACCTCCCCATCATTCTATGGAAGTCCAAGAATTGGGCCTCTACCGTGGTAGAGTTCAGGGGCTCGCGTTGGGCGTGGGCACAGCACTCAGGAGGGGCATTAGATGGCACGTGATTTCTCGAGGCGCGACGCGATCCGGTGGGCGGGCGGAGCCGCGATGGCAACCACCTTCCTGCCGTTCAGCGGCAAGTTTGCCGCGTGGGCGCATCCGTCCGAGAAGCCGCTAGCAACCCGCCTGCTAGGGAGGACCGGCCGTGAGGTGACCACGTTCGGTCTGGCCGGCGGGAACAAGATCCAGTGGGATCTTCCCGGCGATGAGGCAGTGCAAATCGTGGTCAAGGCTGTGCGTGCGGGCATGACCTACATCGAAACCGCCAACAACTACTTTCTGAGTCAGGAGAAGATGGGCAAGGCGTTCGAGATCCTGAACCTCAAGCCCGGCCTACCGGGCTATGACCACAGCCTCCGGGCCCGGCTCTTCATCGCTACCAAGACGGCCCTTCGCCAGAGTATCGTCCGCGACGGTTCCACGCCGATGGGGCGCTCGTCGGGTGGCGGGAAGCTGGTCCTGTCGGACATAGAGCGGTCACTGACCCAGTTCTTTGGCGACGGCAAGGGACACATCCCCGAGGGCGCGTACCTTGACCTGATGCAGGTGCACCACATCGGTAGCAAGGAGGAGGTCGACGCAGTCTTCGAGGGCTTCGAGAAGCCGGAAGACAAGTCGCTGCCGCGGGTAGGTGCGCTAGCATGCCTGCTCGACTACAGGGACGGCACGAACCGGACCGGCCTCAACCCCCAGCACCGCAAGTGGATCCGCCACCTAGGGATCACCGGGCACGAGAGCCCAGCGGCCCACATGTACGCCGTCCAGCGCGACACCACGAACGTCCTCGACACGCTTCTGGTGGCCGTGAACCCCAACGATCCCCGCTATTTCTGCCACCAGACCAACTCGATCCCTGTGGCGCACGCCAAGGGGATGGGCGTGATCGGAATGAAGGTCTTTGCGGACGGGGTAATGTACGGCCTCAAGCAGGAGTACGCGCACCGGCCAGGCCAGAGCGTGCCAACTGTAGGCCAGCCGGACAAGCTGCCGTATGAGGACTTCATCCGCTACTCGCTGAACCCGCCTGGGATGTCGACGATCATCACCGGGATCGGATTGACCGACAAGGACGACGACCCGGAGCGCGATCAACTGGTGGCAAACCTAGCCGCCGCGCAAACGGCCAAGCCCCTCAGCGACCGGGAGAAGAAGGATATCGAGCAGACCGTGGCCGAGCTGCACGGGACGCGGACTAACTTCTTCCAGCGGCCTTCATCTGGCTTCCGGCCTCCCCAAGGGTTCGCCGCGCAGCGGCAAGAGAGCGGCGCGGTCCGGCTGGAGTGGCACTCGGCATACGCTGCGGGCGACCCGATCGTGCGCTACGAAGTCTACCGCCGCCACGAACGGATCGCGACGATCCCGTTCCGGCCGCAGACCACCTTGGCACCGTTCTCTTACGAGGACACGACCGCCCCAGGAGGCCACTCGGGCGGTCTCTACTACCTCGTGCGGGCTGTCGACGCCGCGGGCCGTCACGCCGACACCCTGACCGCTAGGGCCTGATCGGGGACGACTTCTCGCGACTCGCCCCTTGCCGTGCCGGAGTATTGCCTTTGGGCATTTCCGAGCACGCAGTAGGTCACCTTCCAGCTATCCGCCGTTGGGTAGTCGGATTTCTCCAATGCTGGAAGGCTCCCGGCGAGGCGATCCGCATGCCTTGACGGACGAGACCCATCGTGGCGTAACGGTGAGGAGACTTGTCGGAGAAACGCTCCGATTCAGGAAACCGGTGGAGTCGTCCTGATGACTTGCCGATCTGTCCACTTCCTCTGGCGCAATGCAATAGGAAACTCCATCGTGGGGCGCGAACTGGCCAGTAGCAGCCTAGCGTGACATTGGGCGACGCTGAGAGCCCTGTTGCGGGCATAGTCTGACGGCCAGCCCCTACTGGCGGTTCCTCGCGCGAACTGGCCAGTGGGAATTCCGGAGCCCTTCGCAGATAACGGAGTAAGAGCCGATGTGCAGCCGACTCTCTTGGGTCGCAAGTTGGGCGGTCTTTCCGACTATGACCGCCCATCGGCCGACCGACTCCGTGCCCCAGACCTGCTGCCTGACCGTCACGTCAAGTTGTGATTTCGTGCACCGATTCCTGACGCGATAGTTGCGAGGTTCACGCAGGAGGAGTATGATTAGGTCGCGACGCTTACACTTCACACGCAGCAAGGGAAGGTGTACTCATGAACAATTATCTTGGACGTTGGGCAGTTGCAATTAGTGTGCTTTTTGCCACTATGGGCTCGCTGGTCGGCCAAGTCGACACCGGGGTCTTGACAGGCTATGTCTATGACGACTCGGGAGCCGTAATCCCCGGCACGGCCGTGGTGGTCCGCAACACCGGTACCAACTATGAGGTACGCCTCGAAACCAACGCCGCCGGCCTATACGTAAGTCCTCCTCTGCCCCCCGGCGCGTATCGGCTGACCGTGCAGCAGGAAGGCTTCGCGACGGTTGCCAAAGAGGTGCCCCTGCATCTCTCGGAGAGACTCGCGGTCGATTTCACACTCCAGGTCGGCGCGGTTGCCGAGACTGTCACGGTCGAAGCTGTCGGAGAAGTCCTCCAAACGGAGAACACCACCCTGAGCACGCTTCGCACCGAGCGGGAAGTGAAGGAACTTCCTGTCAACAGCCGCAACTTCGCCGAGTTGCTTCGGTTTAGCGCGGGAGTGGTCCCGGGGCAGTCGCAGGCCGGCGGATTGGCGCTCTCGCAGTCTCGCGGCAACACGACAAGCAGCGTGAACGGAAACGACTTTGGAGACAACAACTTCTCGATTGATGGCATTCAGAACAACAGCAACCACCAGGGCCAGGGAATCATGAACTTCATTGAAGTCGAGGCCATCGACCACTACCGAGTCGAAACGTCCGTTCCTGATGCCCGCTTCGGTCGCTCGGGTGCCACGGTCAACGTTGGGTACAAGTCAGGAACGAACGAATTCCATGGTGTCCTCTTCCACTTCCTGCGTAACGATAAGCTTGATGCCCGCAATTACTTCGCCCGTGGCGACAAGGCTCCTCTCAAGCGCAACTTTTACGGCGGCACCTTCGGCGGGCCGGTAGGAGGCAAGGAGGCCAAGACGTTCTTCTTCGTCTCGTACGAAGGGCAGCGGAGTCGGCTAGGCATCACCCACTTGTCAACAGTGCCGACCCCTAGCATGAAGGTTGGCGACTTCGGCGAACTCCTCTCCAACAGGACGCCGGTTACGATCTTCGATCCCCTCACGCATCGGGCCAATCCGGAAGGAGGAGCCGCTATCCGTGACCCCTTTGTAGGCAATTTGATACCTGCCAGCCGTTTCAGTCCGCAAGGGAAAGGGGTTATCGATCTTTACCCTGATCCCAACGCCAGTGGGCTGGCGGCCAACTTCTCCACCACCTCGTCGCAACCCACCAACGGTGATCAGGGAACTGCCAAGGTGGACCACGACTTCGAAGACGGATCCCGAATGTTCTTCCGTTTCACCAAGGCGCACTGGGAATTCGTTGACTCCAGCCGGCAGACTCTTACAGCAGAAGCCACCCCATTCATCGGAATCGCAGTGCCTTTTTGGCAAGCGGTCATCAGTCACACCAAGGTACTCTCGTCTCGGATGATCAATCAAGCCCGAGTTGGCTACTCCCGGCAACCCCTCGTCAGCAGCAGCCTGAACGGCGGACGCAACCTTGCCGAGGAACTCGGGATTCCGAACGTGAATGTTGACGAGTTCTCAACCGGACTTTCGCAAATGGACGTGACCGGGATGGCCCGGTTAGGAGATTTTCAGTTCAGACCAGCGGTGATCGTATCGAACAACTTCCAAGTGAGCGATAACCTCGACACCAATCGGGGGAACCACTCGATCAAGCTCGGCTTCGAGGCCGTCCGGAGGCAAACGAATGTATTTCAGGCCCAACGGCCACGTGGCCGCTTTCAGTTCGCCCCAACATTCACTAACAATCCGGCTCAAAGGCGCAACACAGGTTCGGGCCCGGCCGAGCTCTTGCTCGGTGTGCCACGCCGCATCGATCTGAACGGCATCGTGGGAACGCGAGGTTTACGACGGACGGACTGGGGAATGTACCTTCAGGATGACTGGAAGGCCACCTCGAGATTCACACTCAATCTTGGCCTACGCTACGAAATCGCTGACGACTATCCGCAATCGGAAGTCCACGGACGCATGCTGCAATTCGACGTCGCCACCGGCAGCCCGGTCCCTATCGAGAGCGGAAGTGGCGTCGCGACGGACGTAAACAACTTTGCACCCCGGATCGGCTTGGCATTCCGAGCGACCAATTCAACAGTCATTCGATCTGCTTACGGGGTATACTACTCCCTGATTCCTATCGCACTCGGAGGGACTCTGGCTTCAAACCCTCCGTTCTTCGTCAATACGGCGGTTGTGAACAACCAGAATCGTTTTGGGGCGGCACGCACTTTGGCGGACGGACCGCTGAGGACCAGAGACCCTGATGCCGCAAACCAGAGCAGAAGAGGAATTGCCGACGACTTCACAGTTCCCTACATCCAGCAGTGGAACCTCTCGATTCAGCAGCAAATTCCACGGCGCCAGCAACTGACGGTATCGTATGTTGGTTCAAAAGGGACGGGATTAAGGCAGGCAGTGGACCTCAACCAGCCTGTGCCGGGTGGGGGGCCTGTGTCCAGCCGCCGCCGTTGGCCGCAACATGCGAATGTCCAGATCTACCAAAGTCGAGGGCACTACAGCTACCATTCATTGCAGGCCACGCTCGTCCGGAGATTCTCCAGCGGACACTACCAAGTCGCGTACACGTACAGCCACTGCATCGATGGCCGGTCCATCGGCGGCATTCCAATCTCCAACCTATCGTTGGCTAAGGGAAACTGCGGCTTCGATATCCGTCAAAACCTGCGTACGACATGGGGCTGGGAATTACCGTTCGGTCGCGGAAAGACCGTGGGGACAAACGTCAATTCGGCCATCAACCACGTAATTGGGGGCTGGCAAGTCAACGGTGGCGTGAGTCTCTACGGCGGAATTCCGTTCTCAGTGGTTTCGGGAAGCAACACACTGAACAACGGGGTCGGGGGCGTACGCCCAGATCGCCTGAGGGACGGCAACTTGCCACCTGGCCAGCGACAAGTGACGCAGTGGTTCGACACCGAGGCGTTCGCAAACCCCGGATTCCGGTTGTACGGAACAGCTGGGAGGAATATCCTCGTCGGGCCGGGAACGAAGCAAATCGACTTGTCGCTGTTCAAGAACTTCCAACTGACCGAGAGAGTTCGGCTCCAGTTCCGGACGGAATTCTTCAACGCCTTCAACACCCCTCAGTTCAATAACCCTGTCGGAGCAGGTATCCGGGTAGGGGCGGCCGCGATGGGAAGAATCGTTCGAGCTGGCAGCGAGCCGACACTCCAGCGTACGCAACGTCAAATACAGATGGCGCTGAAGCTGTTCTTCTGAGCAGCGGGGCGATCCAGCGAAGCGTGGGGGTCTTCAATTCGCCTTTGGCTCAACGGGCCAGCTAAGCTGTAGCCGGCATGTCGTCCGGACGAAGGCGGATCCAGGTTCATCCGACCGAGCAGTCAGCACGGCACGGCCAACCTGGTGTGCCATTTCCGTTTCTTCGCCGGCGTCGGCCGTCACTCGGCGTTTGGCTCGCGGGAATCGCCGGAGGCTGCCCGCCGAGCACGCCGACAAGATCGGTCGCATCTTGGCCTTCGTCGAGGCCGCGTCGTCCCCCGAGGACCTCCGCCGGGGCGGCTATCGAGTCCACCGCCTCTCCGGAGACCGGAGAGGCTTCTCCGCCGTTCCTGTGTCCGGCAAGCTGCGTGTCGTCTTTCGCTTCGTCGACGGTAACGCCTATGATGTGGAAGTGGTCGACTACCACCGCAGCTAGGAGGGCCATGGGCATGGATTTGGATGTCATTGACGGTGTCGTCCCAGCCGAGCAGCTGGAGCAACTCGTAGAGAGCATTCGCCAGGATCCTTCGCATCCCGGCCTCCACGTAGCCAGCATCTGCGAGCGGCTCGCCGTCACCGTAGATCAAGCCGCGCGGAAGCTCGGCGCCAGTCCTGCCAGCCTCTCGCGAGTCATCGACGGTCGCGCACCGGTCGCGCCAGAACTGGCCGTGCGCATGGAAGCCGCAGGCTGGCCCAGTGCCCAGTTCTGGATGCGCCTGCAATCCCGGTACGACCTCGCGCAGACTCGGCGGCGCATGGCGGCCTAAGGCCGGAGAGGTGGCGCCTGCGTCGACGTAGCCCGAGAACTGGCGAATCTGGCGGTAGCGAATACCGCTAGGCGGGCGCGAGGCATTGCACCCGGGCCACGATTCCCAACGGTCGTCCTAATCTGAAGTTCTGTGGTCTGTGAGGCCGATCACGAGCTTGAGGAGCACGCTGTCCAGCAGTCGGATTACGGGCCGGGGCTTGAGGAAGCCAGCGGCAAGCAGGAGGGATGCCCTGCCGAGTTCTAAACCCAGTGCTTCTCGGCGGTGGGATTGTCGCTGTGGCAGGAGACGGTGCCAGAATCGAAATCGGAGGAGGAGGCCTAGGGCAGGCCAAGCGCCCAGCCGGCCCGCAATCAGCCCTCAAGGCGACAAAGCTACGTCCCAATCAACAATCCGGTCAATTGACTGCGCCGCCATCGGATGGTATCCAGGACGCGCCTTGCGGTAAATGGCCTTTGCGCGCACCGTTCCATCCTCCGTCTTGACCAGCTGCTCGTAGAGAGGGCGCAGGAGCTTCCGGCGGCCAACTGTGGTCAGGAATTCCCGCACTGCGCCGTTAGCCGCCGCGTACTCGTTGACGGTGGACAGGACGAGCCACTCGCAAAGGATCTCGGCGTTTCCTGCGCCGGTTAGGCCGAACACGTCGTCCAGTTCCACCAGCCGATCCGCACCCAGCTCCACCGGAAGTTCGCGAAGGAAGCGCAACCAGTGCTGTGTCGTCCAATTGGATGTGTCGATTTCCCGGGCCAGGATCGCCCCGGCCACCCACTGGCCGGCCACCTTAGCGACTGCCTCAAGGGCGTCCGACACCGGCTCATGCCGAATCGCCGGCAGGCCCGGGCGCTCCAGCCATTCCGTCAAGGACACTTCGCCCGCTACATCGGGTCGGCTGGCCAAGAGGTTGCGCTCCAAGTACTCCGCGAACTGGGCGGTGGTGACGCTACGGAATGCGAACTCCTCAAAGTACGATCGCAGGAATGGGTCGAACACATCGCGACCGACCTTGTCCTCGATGGTCCTGAGAAACATCGCGCCCTTGATGTAGGGGACGCCCGTGAAGCCATCGTCGGGATCCCGGTCGGCAAGGTCCACATGCAGGATCTGGTCGCGCTCCGCAAGTTCGTCCATCTCATCCTTGAGCGCTGCCACTTCAAGGGACGATTCCATGGCCGCCCGCTCCGGCCCATACACAGCCTCTTGGATGCGTTCCTCGATGTATACGGTGAAACCCTCGTTGAGCCAGAAGTCCCGCCATGTCGCATTGGTGGCGAGGTTGCCGGACCATGAGTGCGCGAGCTCGTGAGCGATCAGGCTCACGAGGCTCTTGTCCCCCGCAATCACAGTTGGCGAGACAAACGTGAGGCGGGGATTCTCCATGCCCCCGAACGGGAAGGCCGGCGGCAGCACCAGAATGTCGTAGCGACCCCAGCGGTAGGGTCCGTACAGTTCCTCCACCCTGCGCATCATCGCTTCGGTGTCCTCAAACTCTTTGGCCGCAGCCCGCACTACGCTGGGCTCCGCATATACTCCAGTCCTCTCCCCAGTGGGCTCGAATGCGAGGTCCCCTACCGCCAACGCGATCAGGTATGAGGGAATCGCCATTGGCATTCGAAACCGGTAGTTTCCGGACGGCGCGTCCGCCGAGGCGGTCTTAGCACTCATGACCGCTCGGAGCCCCGGGGGCACGCGGATGTGCGCGCCGTACGTCACTCGCACGGCTGGCGTGTCTTGGACCGGAATCCAGCTGCGGGCGTGGATCGCTTGGGACTGCGTGTAGAGGAAGGGATGCTTGCGACCGGCGGTCTGGCGTGGCTCGAGCCATTGCAGGCCGCTGGCGCTCGGGGATGTCGAATAGTCGATGCGCACCGTATCAGCCGAGCCACGCCGGATTTTCAGTGGCGACCCGAGGATTGGATCGGAGTCCCCCAGCGAGAATTCCGTTGGCGCGTAGCCGTCGCCGTCTGCAACTTCGACCCCCCCGATCTCCAGGTCCCGCGTGTCGAGGACCAATTCGGTCCCTTCGCCAGCCAGAGTCAGCGTGCAAGTCCCGCTCAGGTTCCGCCGCTCGAAGTCAGCCGTGAGATCCAGCTCAACGTGAGAAACCCGGACCTGGGAGGGGTTGGCATAGGAATGCAGGTCCCGCGATGCGTCTTCGGCAACGGGAGGTGTTGATGTGCAGCTAGCCATGAGGATGGTCGAAACGCAGATAACTCGGACAGGACTGGTCACCGCTCACTCCCGCGTGATGAACTCGTCCAGGCTCAGCATTGCTCGGCCGAGTTCCCGCCACGCGGCACGCTCCGCTCCAGGCCCGCGCGCTGCATACCGTTCTGCCTGCGCAGAGTGGTACAGCCGCGCCCGCTCGGTCTCCTCGGGATCCGGACTGCGGGCCAAGCACCAGCGGGCCAAGATCTCGAACCGGGACTCGAACTCCTCGGCCCCTGTCTGGAGGATTCGGTGCGCCAAAGCTTCGGCCGCTTCCTGGAATACCGGGTCGTTGAGGAGATTCAGCGCCTGCAGGGGCGTGTTTGAGCGTTCGCGCCGTGAGACGCTCGTGAGCGTATCGGGAGCGTCGAAATTGACGAGCATCGGATAGGGTGACGTGCGACGAAGGAAGATGTACAGCCCACGCCGATAGCGGTCCGGGCCAAGGTCCTCGGGCCAGTCCTTCTTGGAGTAGCTCAGCTCGGAGACGCCCGACGGCTGCGGCGGGTAAACGCTCTTGCCCCCGACACGGGGATTCAGCAGGCCGCTGGCGAAGAGGGCGCTGTCACGAACGAGCTCCGCCGGCAGCCGCAGCCGGTTCTGGCGCGCCAGCAGCGCGTTGCCCGGATCCTTGGCCTTTGCGTCGGTGCGGTCGTGCGACGCTTGGCGATAGGTCGCCGAATTGACGATGAGACGGACCATGGCCTTACGGCTCCACCCTTGGCGCACGAACTCGCTGGCAAGCCAATCCAGCAGCTTCGGATGCGTCGGCAGTTCCCCTTGCAGTCCAAAGTTCTCGGAGGTCGCGACGAGGCCAGTGCCGAACAGTTCCTGCCATATCCGGTTGACCTCCACACGGGCGGTGAGGGGATTCTCCTCCGAGGCCAGCCAGCGCGCCAAGCGGAGTCTGGGCGGATCATCCGCCGCCGGCATGTCCGGCAGTACTGAGGGCACATTCGGCGCGACTTCGCTGCCCAGAGCTCGGTAGTCGCCCCGCAGCGCCAGCCTCACAGGGATGGGCTCCAGCCGCTCGACCATGGTGTACGCCCGAGACACATCGAAGAGGTCCCTCTGCATGGCCGTGATCTCTGCGCGGGCTTCCTTGAGTCGCTTGGTGGCGGCCTCATCCTTGGCAAAGTCAGGCCCACTTCTGCTTAGGAACCACGCCGCAATCTTGTCCCTCTCCAATTGGGTCAGGTCTTCGGGCGGAGCCCGCAAGAACCAGTCGGCGCGGTCGTTGGCGGCCCTCCACTCGGTAACGGAGTGGTCCCAGTCAGTGCGGACGCCGGGACTATCCATCGCCTCGAGCATCGCCGCGTGCCACCGGGCCTGCATGGCATCGAGACCGTGTTTTGACCGGACTGCGGCAACGGCCTTGCGGTAGGGAGAAATCGAGCGCAGGTAGGGGCCAAGCTCTCCGGGCAGCGGGGCCTCTATATCTCGCTCGACAGCGTTGTGGAAGAAACCGAAGAGCGCGTAGAACTCGCGCTGGCTCACGGGATCGTACTTGTGGTCGTGGCACTGTGCGCAGCCGACGGTCAACCCGAGCCACGTGTTGGCCACGGTGTTGACCCGGTCCACGGTTTCCTCGAATCGCTTCTGCGCATTCTTGGTGCCAGCCTCGCGGTTCTTTATCCCATTGCGCAGGAACCCAGTGGCGACGCGCTGCTCGACGGTTGCGCCCGGCAGCAGATCTCCTGCGACCTGCTCAACGGTGAACCGATCGAAGGGCATGTCACTGTTGATCGCCTGAATCACCCACTGGCGCCAGCGCCAAGCATGCGGACGCAGCGGATCCCTCTCGTAACCTTCGCTGTCGGCGTATCGGGCAAGGTCCAGCCAAGGCAGGGCCCAGCGCTCCCCGAAGTGAGGAGACCGCAGGAGACCCTCGACCATATCGCCGTAACGGTCGTCAAGCGTGAGCTGATCCAAGCCTTCCAGCTCGCGTTCGCCGGGCGGCAGACCTACCAGATCAAGACGCAGCCTCCGAACCAGCGTGAATGGGTCCGCATCCGGAGATGGCTCAAGCCCTTCGGACTCTAGCCTTGCAAGCACGAATCGGTCCACCGCGTTGCGCACCCAATCAGCGTTCCGCACTTCCGGCAGGGATGGTCTCCGAACCGGCCGGAACGCCCAGTGGGTCCCATCTTCCCGCGCAGGCAAAGCTGACGTGGCAGGCCGGCTGGGGGACTCCGGCCAGACCGCTCCCTCGGCGATCCATGCGCGTAGGACAGCGATTTGCTGCGGGGCGAGCGGTTCGCCGCCCGGAGGCATTCGGAACCCGTCCTCGTCGCTGGAGACGCGCTGGAAGAGCTTGCTGCCGAGAGGATCGCCCGGAATAATGACGGTCCCGGACGCACCTCCCATCAGGGCGGCTCCCCGGTCGTCAAGGCGCAGTTCCGACATCTGCTGCTGCGAACCGTGGCACAGGTAACAGTTGCGGTGCAGAATCGGCTCGACGTCCCGGTCGAAGTCCACGGCTCCCAACACCACGCCCGGCGGCAACAGCGAAAAGACCGAGAACGCGGCTGAATGGAGGAGGCGCATCGTCAAACTCTTGAACTGGCTACTTCCCTGATCGGGAGCTGAGGCCTCCCGCGCGGGCGCCATGCAACATCAAGAGCGTGGAACGCGCCCGCATGCGGTCCAGACCTGCATCGATTATCCGACATCCCCGCGTGCCCCAGCGCGGACTGCCTCGGCACCCGACGATGGATTCCGCCTTCCGCTCATCCCAAGACTGCGAAGGTGGCCAATGCCTCAGCCACGCGCTTCCCCTCGCAATGCACCTCACAGCGGCCAACGACCAGTCGCCGACCGGCTCGCACGATGTACGACCGCCCATGCAGGACGCCACCGGTGACCGGCCTCAAGTAGTTAATCTTGATCTCGACCGTCGTGCAGCGGGCACCGACAGTCCGCGCGATGGCGAAGCTGATCGCCACGTCGGCGAGCGTCAGCGTCGCCCCACCGTGGGCCACGCCAGCCCCGTTCATGTGGTGTTCGGCTAGCGGCATGCTCAAGGTCACGCCTCCATCGTCGTGGTACCGCTCGAACTCCATTCCCGTAAGTCGATTGAAGGGTGCCGACATGAAGGAACGTTGCAGTCGGGCAAGCGCCTTTCCCTGAATGGGGGATCGCGACATAACGCTGACCATCATAGGAGTCGGGCTACACCTCCACGCCGTCATCCAAGAACTGCGAAGGTAGCGAGGGCCTCTGCGACCCGCACGGTACCGCGGCGCACTTCGGCACGCGCGACCACGAGCCGGCGGCCGGCGCGCAGGATTCGCGAACGGGCGGTCAGGATGCCATCCTGGGCCGTGGTCAGGTAGCAGATCTTCATCTCGGCCGTCGTGCAGGGCTTGCCCACCGCCCTCGAGATCCCGTGGCCGAGCGCGGAATCCGCCAGCGTGAAGAGGACACCTGGATGAATGGCCCCGGCCTCGTCGAGATGGCGGCGGGATGCTTGGAGCTGCATCGTGACGCCGTCGTCGTGCGCGGCGACAAACTCGATGCCGATCCGCTGGTGGAATGCTTCGGGGCCAAGGATCACGTCCCAGTGTCCCGCAGCTTGCCCCTGGCACGGATCGACCCCTTGGAGGCCCGCGGAGGCCGGATCGCAGGCCGCCGTACAATCGGAGTCAGCCCTCGATGCGACCCCACAACTACGTCTTGGTGATCTTCGACAGCTGCAGGTACGACTCCTTTGTCGCTGCTGCGCCCAAGACGATCGCAAGGCTCGGAACGGTCGAACGCCGATGGTCCTATGCCTCTTGGACCGCGCCCTCGCACTACAACCTGCTGATGGGCCTGCTGCCGCACTCCAGTCCGCCGCACGTGTACGCGTCGGAGTACTACAAGAAGGACTTCTTCAAGTTCAATGAGCGGCTGGGCGTGAAGGACGTCGGCTTCAAGTCGCTCGTGCCCCAGCTCTACTTCCCGACGTTTCTCCAGCGGCGCTTCCGGTACAGAACGCACGCAATGGTGTCTCTCCCCGTGCTGAACCCGAAGACGATCCTCAACACTGGCTTCAACACGTTCCGCCTAATGCCCAAACACAACGACATGAGGGCAATGCTCCGCGAGATGCGCTTCCCTGAGGACCGGCCGTCGTTCTATATCCTCAACGTCGGCGAGACGCACTACCCGTACGCGTTGCCCGACGAGCCACCTGAGAAGTGGCCGCGGGTAAGCGGCGTGCACGGCGTATTCCGGCACTTGGACGACCACATTGTGGGCGGCAAGCTGACAGGGGAGAGCCAGGAGTTCTTCGACCAAGGCAAGCTCGACGCGCTGCGCGACAGGCAGGTCAAGGCGGTCCAGTACTTGGACGTGGTGGTTGAGGAGCTCTTCGACCTAGTGCCGGAGAACACGTACATTACGATCACTGCCGACCACGGCGAGCTGTTCGGCGAGGACGGCTACTTTGGGCACGGCCCGATCCAACACGACAAGGTTTTCGAAGTGCCGTTCGTGGAGGGACTCCTGCGATAGGACTGCGGGAGAGCCGATTCGGCCGCGCCGGAGCGGTCCACCACGTCTCGTGCACCAGGCTGCGCCCCGGCGCCTCCGCGCCGTCATGGGCAGCGGCTCAGGACGAGGGGAGGCACATGCTGCGACGGGACACTGATGGGCGCAGCGCACTACGCGCTGCGGGCTACGTCCTGAGCCGTACCCAGCCACCTACAGGGGCAGGATCTCCTCGCGGTCGGGGTCGAACTTCAGCCGCCGCTTCTCCAAGTAGGCAATGTTGCCCAAGTGCGATGCCTGCGCGGACCGATGGCCGATCCAGACGTCGCCGGTGGGTCTCTCGCGGCTCTTGACGCACTCCACGAAGTTGTCGACATGGTCCTGCGTCATGTTGCCGATGGCGGGCTGGGTCTCGCTGGGCTCTGCCTGCCTTGGCTCGTAGAACTCGTACCGCGCCCTCGTGATCCACAGACGCCCCTCTGTGCCGACCACTTCGACCCCGGCCCCTGTGAGCCCTGGGGCCAACGTGCCCTCGAATGTGGCCGTCCACTCCCCTGGATAGTCGAGCAGACACGTGATGGTGTCCGGCGCAGTGCGCCCGTCCTTGTAGTGGTAGATCCCGCCCGAGGCGACCGCTCCCACTGGATTGTCCTGATCCATGAAGAGATGCACGGCATCGATCCAATGCGTGAACAGATCGGTGATCTGGCCTCCCCCGTACTCCAAGTAGGCGCGGAAGTTGAAGTACTGCTTGGGGTCGTACTCGCGCCACTTGACCGGACCCAAAAAGCGGCCCCAATCCAAGTTCGACGGTTGCTGCGTGTACTGCTCAGGGTAGGGACGGAGGTGCGCGCCGTTCCCGTGCCACCATGTCCGCGCTAGTGTGACCTTGCCGATCTTCCCCGAGTCGAAGTACTTCTCCTTAGCCATTAGGTAGTGCTTCGCGGACCGCTGCTGCATTCCCACCTGACAGACCCTGCCGTTCAGGCGAACGGCCTTGACGATCTCCGGCCCCTCTTCTATTCGAAGTGTTAGCGGCTTCTCGCAGTAGATGTCCTTGCCCGCATTGGCGGCATCGATGCAGGCCTGCGCGTGCCAGTGGTCCGGCGTCGCGATCAATACCGCGTCGACGTCGTCTGCCGCAAGCAGGTCCTCGTGATTCCGGTAGCCCTTGGCCGAGGGCGCGACTTGGGCGGCCTCATCGATGCGGGCGCTGAATACGTCGCACAGTGCTGTAGCGTTCACGCTGGGATTCGCGACGAAGTTGCGAAGCACGCCCCGGCCACGGCCTCCGCAGCCGATCAGGCCAAGGTTGATCTTGTCGTTGGCCCCAAGGATGCGGGCATAGGAAGCTGCGGTGAATGCCGCCGCGGACTGAAAGAATGCGCGGCGCCGGATCAGGGTACCCATCGTGCAACGAGAATACCACCGAACGGACGATCTCCAGCCGACCGAGGGCTGGCCGATCGGGCGGGCGTGACGCCGCTCGGCGGGGAGTGATTAGAGACCATGGTGCGCACGTAGCGATCGCACATGAGCGACCGCCGTGTGCATAGGTCGTTCCGGACGGTAGATCGGCCGCTGGAACGCCGATAAGGTGGACTCGGAACGGCCTGCGGTCCCTTCTGACTCGAGTTCTTCGGGTGCGTACCAAAGGGCTGGCTGGACGGCTTGCAGTTCTGCCCATACGGAACGATCGTCAAGTTGCTGGCGATGGAGGGTCTTGAGGATGGCATTCGTACCGCACGGCACCGGCTGCACGAACTGCTACACCCGCCACATCTTCTCGTGGCCCTGGAAGGGCCTGCGTTCGAGGTCCAACCGGGCCCCAGTCGGAGTCCGCCTGCAGCAGCACCCGGGAGTGGCGCACCTTATTCAGCTGTAGCCCAAGAGCCCAAGAGGCGATAGGTGACGTTCATAAAGATCTTGCGCTCCTCCTCAGCGAGGCAGACCAAGTTTGCGATGAAGAGGAAGCAGATGACACCAAGTCACCTCATCCGAGCTTGCCGAGTTGGTGGATGCAGTGGGGGCAGCCGCTGAGCTGGATTTCGAGAGCTTGGCGCTGGCTTGGGGGAATGGGCGGTAGCGGACCGGGCCTTCACCGTGACATTCTCAGTTGACCGACGGACTCTAGAACTGGCGACTCTGGCCGGTGCAGAAGGGGCTAGAGTCCCTGCCAATCTGGGCAGGTCAGATTGAGTCTGGGGTCGGCCTCCCGATCATGCTCGCAACTCGGCGAGTGAGGCTCAGACTATCAGTCCGACACTGGTAGCCTAAAGCACTAACATTGGCACGCTGCCTTTTCTGACATGTTCAACGAGAACGACAAGACGGTGGAGGAGCAGCTAGAACGGCTTCCGGAGGTCAGTCCAAGTATTGATCAAGATACGCTCAGGCGGAGCCGTGAAGTGGAAGCAAAGTTAGCGGCCGTCGGAATCAAGCTGGGTGGGTACCGTTTAGAGCCGGCGCTGGGTGGGGCGAGACTCCGCCCAAGTGAGCAGCCACAGGAGATCAGCGCCAATCGGCAGCGCCTGCGAGGCGTCGACTTGGCACCCGATCCATCCATTGACTATGGGCCGTCACGGGATTGCTCCGAAGCGGATCCGTGGCCTTGAACTGCCGACGGGGCGCTTGGTAGGCTCTTGAACCGGAAACCCGGACTGGCGCTCGGATCGAGTTTGCGAAAGCTCGTTGAATCCCACCAGCAATTCCTCATGATCGGTGACCGCTTACCTCGAACGTCTGAAATCACGCGGCGCTCAACTGCGGATCGGGCTGTCAGGCGATACCGGTCGGCCCATGTGGTGAGATAGCAGGCGACGGCTCCCCGGTTCGGGGCCCGTTCAGGCAGCGCCGCGTCAGTGCGGCGAACTCGCTCTCGGCGAAAGTCAGCCAGCTGTTGTGCTTTGGCGTCTAACAGGAGTTGGTCCAGCTTGCCACTTCCTGCACTCGGCTTGGCTCAAGGATGTCGCAGCACACCTAGGCGTGTGAGCATTCAGACCGTCCAGCATCAGGGTGACTTGCTCAGAGTCCGCATCGCGCCCTCCCACGACTTCGAGCGCTCACTGAACGCTGTGCCTCGGCGAAGGCTCTAGATCGTTCGCGACCATCGTGGCTGCGCCGCCGCACCAAGCTCCTGACTGCGGACCGGGGCGCGCTGACCGCGTGGCGCGACAACCTCGCCCAGCAGTGGGTCTCCGACAACCGGCGCACAATGCCACACTGCTGCTGGACGGCCACGTGCAGACCTACGGGGGTAAGGGTCGCCTGCCGAAGAAGTTCGTGTCGCGGCAGAAGCTCAAGCTGCCCGGAGCGGCCAGCTGGGCCGCAGCCCTGGGCGGCGCGCCGCCGCTGGTGCTGCACTAGGACCTCAACACCTCGCTGGCCCGGCAGGTCGGCGGGATGTTGCCCCAACTCCGCGAACTGGACCTGCTCGCGGAGCGGGCCGTGCGTCCCAGCCAGGGCCATGCGCCCAGCCTGACGGTGGTGTCTGACAGCGGCGGCTCGTCCGACGCGCTGGACCGGCCGAGCGTGGCCTTGATCACTTGGTGCACCGGCGCGCAAGAGCCCCGGCCCGAGGACGAGTTCCGCCCGCTGCAGTCTCGCGTGCCCATGCCGCTGGGCGAACGTGAGGTCACCAACCATCCCAGCCTGTCGAGAGGGGACGTGCTGGCCCGCCTGCGCGGTCGCTGGGCGAGAACCTGTTCAAGTACCTGCTCCAGAACTTCGGACTGGACAGCCTGCCCGAGCACCGCCTCGAAGAGGTGGACCCGCAGGCGCGGGTGGTCAACCCGCAATTGCGCGCGATGGACAACCTCGCCCAGCGCCTGAAGGCCAGGCTGGGACGGCCGCAGCGCTCCCGGCTGTAGCCCGGGGAGGCCGACGAGCTCAAGCTGGCGATCGAGCGGCTGCACAATGCGCCCAACGGCACCGACGACTGCCGGAAAAGGACATCGCGCCATATGCTGGCCCGCGAGCTGCCGCAAGATCTGCGCTACCAGGCCTTGGCCAAGCCCATGCGCTACCTGATGGACACGCTTCGCATGCTCGCCTATCACGCCGAACTGAACTTGGCGAGGGAGCTGGTCCCGCGCCTGTCGAAGCCGGAGACCGCGCACGATGTGGTGCGCCACACGCTGTTCGTAGGCGAGGCCAGCCTGGTCCCGGACCATCGTGCAGGCATCCTGAACGTGCGCCTGCTGCACCAGTCGCGCAACTGCCTCGACGACGCCCTCAAGCCGCTGCTGGCGAAGTTGAACAAGACCAAGACAGTCCAATGCACAGCGTTGGGCCAGCGGAATCCAACCGAGTCCGAGCGAGTCGGCGCTCACGCCCTGATCGTCAAAGCACCGTGAACGCTACCCGGCGCAATACAATTGTGACAAGGTCGGTTGGCACAGCACTCACAAGGCGATTACAGATTTCGATAGTGTGTAAAGTTGACCACGGTGTCATGTCCTTTCGCAATTGCGGCGAGGTAGAGGTCTAGGTCGGCGGTGAGCAACGGGGCTTCCGTCGTTATGAGTTCGAGCAGAGCCGCGTCCGTGAGCCCAAGTCGTCCAAATTCGCTGTTATTTGAGGCAGCTTCGCTGGCGACGATAAATTCCTCGCTTTCGTGAATGAGGGCGCGGAGCATGTTGAAGAGCAGAGAACGCTCCGGTTCCGCATGGTAGGCGAGCAGATTTGATGCTTCAGTCAGGGTGTTGGGCGTTACGAGAACACGGTTAACTGGGCTGATCAGGTCAACCAAGATGTCGTAGTCTTCTGCCGTGTATGCTCCTCGCAATCGCCTATGTTTGGTGATCAAGTCTCGTCCGACACTGCCTACAACGAGCAACACTAGAAGATTTGCGTCGATGAATAGTCCTACTCGGGCCATTTGCTCACTAGCTCTTCTGTAGGATGCGATCCTTGAGCGATTTCACTTCGCCGGTTTCGTCATCGATGCGAAGGACCTTATAGGACCTCGCTAGGCGACTCCCACCGAGCGCAGGGATCGGCGAGCTCTTTCGGTCCCAAGAGCGGGAGAAACCAAGGGTTATCCTCCAAGTCACATCATCGAAATCAACTTCTTCAAGGCCGACATTGAAGAGTTCTTCGTCGGAATAGAGATCACCTAGGTAATTCTTTGCCTTGTGCACCGCTTCCCTTGCGTCCATGGGCCCTCGTCCTGCTCTAGTAAGTAGTGTAGTGCAAGGGTGCTGTCACGTCACGATTTGGTTGGGAGGGGCGACTGCAGAAGGGGTCAGAGCAATTGGCTCGAGGTGGGCTCACACTGCCGGACATCGGGAGATCTGGGACCTTCGCCTCGTGGTGGCACTGCTCTGCACGGATAGGGGGATTCATCCAGACACGGCGTTGATGACGGCCTGGCCAGGCTGGGTCTACCCATTTGATTCTCGCAACACATCAAAGTCGCGGCGCAGGTGGTGACGCAAGGACGCTCCATGGACCGATGCCGCCCGCGTCGGGCTACCCCCGGTGAGCCCGGGTCCAGCTAACTGGTCGTGTCGCAGCCGGGCGGGCGTCTGGCAGTGGTTTCAAGGACACCTAGATTGGCCCGCACGGGGCGGCCGGTCTCGGACAACTCGCTGCGACGATCGGTCATTCGCACCGACCCGCAGGCCGTGCTGTCAACTGCTTCCAGCATACCGGAAAGAATATTCCAGAATTATACTAAGAATTTTGGTGAATAGTTAACCATATATGAATTGAACCGATGCTTGGATCTGCCACCATGGGGCCATGAACGCGGAGGCGATCCCGAGGCGATCCCAAGTCGTCCTCGACCTCGCCCCCGGGGGGCGCCGTCGTCGTCTCCGGGCACGTCAACCTCTACTTCCAAGGCGACACCCGCCTGTTCCTGTTTGGCGGATTCCCCATCCGACCAGCACGGCGTCGGTGACCGCGCCGCACAAAACTCCGTCCTGGCCCGTTGTGTGGACATGGGCCTCGCCACCTCCCGCCAGATCGCCAGCGTCTCTGTCCACACCGTCCACCGGGTCGTGCGGCAGCGCCGCGAAGAAGGATGGGATTCCTTCGGCAGAAAGCCCAGCCGCCCCGGCCGCCCGCTGCAGTCCTGCGTGCCCATGCCGCTGGGGGAGAACCTGTCTAAGTACCTGCACCAGAACTTCGGGCTGGACAGCCTGCCCGACCACCGCCTCGAAGCGCTGGACCCGCAGGAGCGGGTGGTCAACCTCGCCCAGCACGTGAAAGCCAGGCTGGAACGGCTGCAGCCCACGGAGGCCGACGAGCTGCAGCTGGAGATCGAGCGGCTGCACAATGCGCCCAACGGAATCGAGGACTGTCGCAAGAGGACGCCGCGCCATGTGCCGGCCGGCGAACTGCCACAAGATCTGCGCTATCTGGCCCTGGCAAAGCGCATGCGCTACCTGATGGACACGCTGCGCATGCTGGCCTACCGCGCCGAGCTGGAGCCGGGGAAGCAGCTGACCCCGCACCTGTCGAAGCCGGAGACCGCGCAAGAGGCAGTGCGCCACACGCTGTTCGCCAGCGAGGCCAGCCTAGTCCGGGACCATCGGTCCAAAGTCGTGAAGGTGCACCTGCTGCACCAGTCGCGCAACTGGCTCGACGAGGCCCCTAAGCCGCTGCTGGCGGAGTTGAACATGTCCAAGACGGTCTACCCGGGCACCAACCTGCGGCTGGTCTACGAGTTCGTCAGCGGCTGACGCCAGCGGCAACGCGCACGGCCCGGGAGGGCGGACCGCCTGCGAGTGTCAAGTCGGCGACGCCATTCACAGCGTCGGAGCTGAAGCACCCCCGGCCCAGTCCCCGGATACACGGATCGGGCACCTGCCCAGGTCCCCGAGATCAGTGCGCAGACTCTCCTCTGCCACCAATGTCTAACGGGCTCTCGGCCCCTCCTGCAGCCAGTATCTGGACATCCATCGTTAGCCCATGTCCGGAACTCTGAGACAGGGCCACGGTAGGCCCACCGGTGCAGCAGAATTGATCCGCGCGTCGAGCCACGTGCGCGCGTTCTCGTGCTGAGCGAAGGAAGCGACCGCGAGTTGCTGAGAAGATTGGCGTCGACGAGGATAATCGGTGACCCTCTCCCTCCACGATCGCTAGTACATCGGCAATGTCATCCAGACTGCCGATCCGGCATCGACCGAGGTCGGCAGAAGAGGTCCGATAGACTTCCGGCTGCTCGGTTGGAGTGTCCATGATCCGCAGGCCGTGCCTCAGGGCTTCATTGATGATCGCCTCGAGGCTCGTGCCTCGCCCGCGCTTCACCCGGACCGCTAGCTTGGCCACATCAGGATCCAGCGTCAGGGTAGTCCGCATACGTCAGAACATTACCAGCGCGATGCTCTGAAATCAACGATTGGTTGGCTTCTTCGGTCGGCGAGCAATCCGAGACCGCGCGGCGGGTGCGCTATCTTGGTGGATTGTGGGACCGTTCCGCGGCCCGCTTTTTGCCGGTACAAGGCCGGCTATCCCAAGCTCTCGGGCCCCACCGGGAGCGATTCCGCCAATGCCGCTCGAAGTCTATCAGCCTCCCCACCGCATCCTGCTAGGGCCTGGCCCGAGCATGGTCGATCCACGTGTCTATCAGGCGATGGCATCCCCTCTGGTCGGACACACGGACCCCGCATTCTTCGAGGTCCTCAGCGACACGTCGGAACTGCTGCGCTACGTCTTCGGAACTGCGAACGAATTCACGATCGCCGTGCCCGGGACAGGTTCGGCGGGAATGGAGGCTGCCGTCGTCAACTTTGTCGAACAGGGGACGAAGGTAGCGGTTTTCGCCAACGGCTTTTTCTCGGATCGCTTTACGGAGATGTGCAGGCGCCAAGGTGCCTCCATTGCGCGGCTCGAAAAGCCGTGGGGCGAAGTCTACTCCGACGAAGAGGCGGAGAGCTTCATCGCCAAAGAGAGCCCCGACGTCGTCATGTTCGTCCACGCAGAGACCTCGACCGGTGCCCTCCAGTCGCCGGCGGCGGTCGCGCGCGCGGCCCGTGCCTGCGGTGCGCTCGTGGTGGCGGACTGCGTGACTTCGTTGGGCGGAATGCCGGTCGAGGTGGACAGGCACGGGATCGACATCGCCTACAGCGGGACCCAGAAGTGCCTCAGCGCTCCCCCGGGGCTGGCCCCCATCACGTTGTCCGCAAAGGCCTTGGCCGAGCTAAGGGGGCGGCAGTCCTCCTGCGTGTCGTGGTACTTGGACCTCAAGCTGATCGATGAGTACTGGGGCAAGTCGCACCGCTATCACCACACGACCCCGATCACGATGTTCTACGCGGTGCGAGAGGCCCTGCGGCTCTGCCGGCAGGAAACGCTGGAGATTCGGTTCGCCCGACACCGCCTTAACCATCAGGCGTTTGTCGCAGGGATTGAGGCCATGGGGCTATCAATGCACGTCAGACCCGAGAACCGGCTCTGGACCCTGAACACCCCACGGCTGCCAGCCGGGTGTGACGACGGCGCGGTGCGCAAGCGCCTGCTGGAAGAATTCGGGATCGAGGTGCTCGGAGGTTTCGGCCCGCTCGCCGGTGAGATCCTCCGCGTGGGCCTGATGGGCGCGTCCTCGCAGCGGAGCTATGTGCTGCTGCTGCTGAGTGCGCTGGAGACTTGTCTAGGGCGCGACGGGGCGGTCCGTGCCGCCGAGAGTGTGTACTGCCATTGACGCTCGGTCAACAGCGATTCCCCGGTCTAATGCCCGGCCGGCGTGGACAAGCCAGACCCGCTCGGCGAAGCCCGGTTTGGACAGGTGTTGCGGAATAAGGGAGGATCTGCCGAGCAAGGGGCGACGCAGAGAGCGATGGGCGGCTAGCTCAGTTGGTTAGAGCGCCTGCCTTACAAGCAGGAGGCCACTGGTTCGAGTCCAGTGCCGCCCACCACGCTGCCCGGTCGAGTGTCCGCCGGGCCTCCGACCTCAGAGCCGCCTTGGCGCCGCTGTTTCGCCGGACGAGCTCCGCTGCGGAACCTTCATCCGTCGCGCCCAACGATGCTGCGATATCCTGGACCGCAACCGGGGCGACAGGCGTACCTGGATCCTCTCGTGAAGCCGGTGTCCTAGCTCACGATACAAGGCGGACATCCGGTGGACGGACGCTTCCCCGCCCCGCCCGTACGCGGAGGCACGGACCTGCGCCACAACGATGAGAGAGCTCCCGCTCGGCCTTTACGAACGGCTGATCACCGAGGACCTGAAGGCCGCCATTGCCGAGCAGAAAGCGCTGGGCCGAGTAAGCGAAGAGAATCCGCTCGACGTAGCCGATGGTGACCTAGCCCTTGCCCGGCATGTCTATGGCTTGGTCTTGCGAGCGTTGCGGGCCGTTCCGCGCAAGAAGAGGCCCGCTGTCCAAGTCGCTCTGGTCAACCGCATTGCGAGAGTCCTCAAGGACGGCTCCCCTAACGCGTTGGCACTGGGGGACAGGGTGGTGCCACCGCCGGCAGAGCTCTGGTCGATCCAAGAGTCAGGCGCAACCCAAGGCCCCCGCAGCGCCCGCGCGCCGGAACGGCCATTGGTCGGCCTGTCTGCGAGCGACCTCTTGGTCAATGCCCGCGGAGAGCCGAGCGTCGGCCGTGCCATCGAGCGCGAGATTCCGTCGGCGGATTCGATCGACCTGCTTTGCGCGTTCGTCCGGTGGACGGGCCTCCGTGTCCTAGATGCTGCGCTCCGGCGGCATTGCGAACTGGGTCGGAGACTGCGCGTCATCACGACCACCTACATCGGGGCGACGGAGCGTCGTGCTCTGGATTGGCTGTCCAAGGAATTAGGGGCCGAGATCAAGGTGTCGTACGACGCAAGGTCAACCCGCCTGCACGCCAAGGCATGGCTGTTTCACCGAAAGACCGGATTCTCGACCGCCTACATCGGATCATCTAACTTGTCGCGGTCGGCCCTCCTGGACGGGGTGGAGTGGAACGTGCGGCTGTCGGAGGTCGCTTCGCCGGAGATCTTCAAGAAGTTCCACGCCACCTTTGAGAGCTACTGGGAGGACAACGAGTACGAGACCTACGATCCCGGTCAAGCGCAGCGCTTCGATCGGGCGGTGGCGGCTGCCGCAGAGACGAAGCCTCTGCCGTTCGTAAATCTTGACGTTCGTCCGTACCCTCACCAGAGAGAAATCCTAGATCGGCTGGACGTTGAACGCAGACGCCACAAACGGCATCGCAACCTTGTCGTGGCAGCCACCGGAACAGGCAAGACCATCGTCGCGGCACTGGACTTCAAGCGCCTCCGGGAGGACTTCGGCCGCAGGATGAGCCTGCTGTTCGTCGCCCACCGCAAGGAACTTCTTCAACAGAGCCTGCAAGCGTTCCGAGTCGTGCTGCGTGACGGGGCCTTTGGGGAGCTATACGTCGACGGACACCGGCCCGACGAGTGGCGGCACGTGTTTGCCTCGGTCCAGTCGCTCGCCCAGACACGTCTGGACAACCTTGAGCCGCGCTGGTTCGACGTGGTGATCGTGGACGAGTTCCACCACGCCGCCGCGAACACATACCGCAGGCTAATCGACCACCTTAGACCACGAGAGCTGCTCGGTCTGACGGCAACGCCTGAGCGCGCAGACGGCAAGAGCGTGCTGCAGTGGTTCGACGGCCGCATCGCGGTGGACTTGCGGCTATGGGAGGCGCTGGAGAGAGGGCTGCTGTGCCCGTTCCAGTACTTCGGTGTGCATGACGGAGTCGACCTCAGGTCGGTGCAGTGGAAGCGGGGCCGGTACGACTCGGCCGCGCTCGAGAGGACCTACCAAGGCAACATTAGCCGCGTGAACCTAGTGATTGAGGCGATCCGCCAGAAGGTGGCCCAGCCTGAGAAGATGCGCGCGCTCGGCTTCTGCGTGAGCATTTCCCACGCCGACTTCATGGCTCGCGCGTTCCGGCAACGCGGCATCCCTGCTGCCTCGGTGTCGGCCCTCACTGGCAAGGATGACCGCGCCTCAGCCTTGCGCAAGCTCCAGGCCGGAGAGCTGCGCGTGCTCTTCGCCGTGGACCTGTTCAACGAGGGTGTGGACATTCCTGCCATTGACACCGTGCTGTTCCTGCGGCCGACGGAGAGTCCTACGATTTTCTTGCAGCAGTTGGGCCGTGGGCTTCGGCGCGTCGAGGGGAAAGATTGCCTGACGGTGTTGGACTTCATTGGCCAGCAGCACCGAAGCTTCCGATTTGACCGGCGATTCCGTCCCCTGCTCCGCGGCTCGCGTGCAGGACTGGTCAAGCAAATCCAAGATGACTTTCCGAAGCTCCCCGCCGGCTGCTGGATCCAGCTGGACCGCGTAGCCAAGGGCATTGTCCTCAAGAACGTGAAGTCGTTCGTCAGGCGCCGGCAGCAGGCGCTTGTCGACGACCTCAATGAGCTGGGCCCGCGCACGACTCTCTCCGGCTTTATCGCGCAGACGGGGCTAGAAGTGCCAGATGTGTACAGGAGCCAAGGCTGGTGTTGGTCGCAACTCCGGCGAAGGGCAGGCTTTCCAATGCCGCCTCCCGGACCCGACGAGACGAAGCTCGGACGGGCCATGGCGCGTTTCCTGCACACCGACGACGAGGAGCACATCAGGACCCTGCGGCGTGCTCTCAGCAGGCGCAGCCCGCCCGATGCCGCTCTCGCGAACAGTCGGCAGCAGCGCATCCTGACGGCTATGCACACGACGTTTTGGGGCGATAGGCACAGCTTCAAGTCGCTTGGAGAATCACTGCAGAGGTTGTGGAGGCATAGGGCGGTGAGAGAGGAGCTCGACGAACTCCTTGATGTCCTCGGAGACCAGGCGACCCACATCGGGCACCCGCTGGACGCGGAACTGGGCTGGTCACACAGCGTTCCCCTGCAAGTCCACTGCACCTACAGCCGGAAGGACGTGCTGAGCGCGTTCGGGAGCCACACCGTGGAGTCTACGGACTACCATCGCGAGGGGGTGAAGTTTGACCGGCGGACGAAGAGCGACATCTTCTTCGTAACGTTGGAAAAGACTGAGGCGCACTACTCGCCCTCGACAATGTACAACGACTTTGCGATCTCCCCCTCGCTGTTTCATTGGGAATCGCAGAGCACGACTAGGGAGGCATCGCCGACCGGGCAGCGGTACATCCGGCACCAACAGCAAGGTTCGAACGTGTTGCTCTTCGCGCGCCGTTCAGGGAAGGTTCGTAGGCGTGGAGCACCCTTCACGTTCCTCGGCCCCGTCGACTACGTCTCGCACAAGGGCGAGCGGCCTATGGCAATAACTTGGCAACTGCGCCGTAGTATGCCGGCCGACTTCTTCCGCCAGGCGAAGGTAGCGGCGGGATGAGAGCCCGGTCTGACCTTGGGGTTTGGGCGGTCTCGCACACACCCCTCGGCCGCCTCTTGAACGCCGGCGGGCCACCAGCGCCGAATTCCCTCGAACTGCGGCCCAGTGGCGACAGGACCGAACATCGCGCACGAAAGCTGCCGTAGCGGCTGTTCCGACCGGGGGGCGGAGATTCCGGGTGCGGAAGGCGCTGGTAGAATCAGTCCCCGGCAGAAGTGATGCGAGAAACCGTCAGTATTCGAACGGCAGCGGCGCTCGCCAGCATCTTGGTGATGGCCTGCGCGCAGGACAGCGGCGAGCCTCCGCCCCAACCGCCGCCACCGAACTTTGTGCTGGTTATGGCCGACGACATGGGCTGGGGGCAGACCGGCTACTACGACCATCCGGTCCTGAAGACCCCGAACATTGACGCCATGGCGTCCTCGGGACTGCGATTCGACCGGTTCTACGCCGGTGCCCCGAACTGCTCTCCGACCCGCGCGACAGTGCTCACCGGCCGGACGCACGACCGGACTGGCGTGGAGGATCACGGATTCGGAATGCACCCCCAAGAGCGGACAATCGCCCGAGCGCTGGATGAGATCGGCTACTCAACGGGACACTTCGGCAAGTGGCACCTGAACGGGCTCCGTGGACCCGGAGTGCCAGTGCTGGCGGACGACCCGCGGAACCCGGGAGCCTTCGGGTTTGACGACTGGCTGTCTGTCACCAACTTCTTCGAGCGCGACCCCCTGATGAGCCGGAAGGGCCTGTTCGTGCAGATGCGCGGAGACTCCTCGGAGATCGTCGTGGACCAGGCGCTCGAGTTCATCGGCCGGTGCGCGACAGCGGCGAAACCCTTTCTTGCGGTTCTCTGGTATGGCACGCCCCATTCCCCATGGATCGCATCTGAGGAAGACCGGGCCCAATTCGCGAGTCTGGACGAGCGGTCCCAGCACCACTACGGGGAGCTCGTCGCCATGGACCGCAGCATCGGGACGCTTCGCGCCGGACTTCGGGAGCTCGGGATCGATGGGAACACGCTGCTTTGGTTCACGAGCGACAACGGTGGGCTGCGGAATATCGAGCCCGGAACTGTCGGCGGCCTTCGGGGATTCAAGGGCAGCCTCTACGAGGGCGGCATCCGTGTGCCGGCGGTGATCGAATGGCCCGAGAGAATCCGAGAGCCGAGAGTCACCAGCTTCCCGGCCTCGACGATGGACATCTTCCCGACAGTGGCCGCAGCCGCCGGGGCCCCTCCCTCAGCCGCGCTGCAGCCTCAAGACGGAATGGACCTTAGCCCGCTCTTTAGCCAAGAGCCGGGGAGTCGTGAGAAACCGATCGGATTCCGGCACATGCGCAAGCTCGCACTGATCGACAATGACCTCAAGGTCGTCAAGGCGCAAGCCGGCCCCGACGGGAAATGGGAGATCTTCGACCTAGGGAGTGATCCCGGCGAGACGAACGACATATCCGCCAGCGATCCGGAATCCACGGCCCGACTGATCCAAGCGTTGCAGGAGTGGAACGCGTCGGTCGACGCGAGCGCCGCAGGACAGGACTATCCAAGAGGCGACTTCGACCCCGAGGGTTCCCAGCCCCGCTGGTGGACGGTCCAAGACGGCTACTCCCCCTACATCGAGGAATGGAGATCACGACCGGAGTACGTCAGGTACATCGAGCGCGATTTCGGGGAGTAGCGGTGCTGTCCACGGCCGGGCCAGGCCTCTAACGGAGCATTACGAGCCGGGGCTGGCACGAAGGGCTTTTCCAGATTGCCAGCGGGCCAACACTTGGCATTCGGGCGGCTCGCCCCGTGCCACTCGGCAGAAGCTCCCGCGGCTCTCGGTCGGGCAGCCCAGGGTAGTGGAATCAAGGCGCGCAACATCGGTCTCGAGCCGGAGTAACGCCGACATCGAGCTGACCCCCGGGTCGGGCGACAAAATCCCTGCTCGGACCACCAGCCGCAGGGGCCATTCCAGTGGAAGAGACGAGCGCTCAGCAACTCCTGACGAATGCCACAAGGAAGTGCTTCGGTCTGGCAGGAAGGCTCTCCCCCTGGGGTGGGCGCTGCGTCGGCGTCGTTGGGTCTCCGACGACGGGCACGGGCTGCGAGAATGGCAGCATGGGCCCGTGGCGAATCTTGCCCGCCGTGCGTCCAAACAGTCTCGGAAGGGGCCGTGACCCAAACGTTGGAATCCGCCGGTGCCCTGAGCCGGCGCAATTCCTCCCCCGCATCTCACCGCCGCAAGGCCGAATTTTGGAGGGGAGGTCCGTAGCATGCCCATGACCGCACGGGCCGTCTTGGCTGCGGCGGTGGTCTCCATGGCCATCCCGGCACTCTCTGCCGGACCGGCCGA
The DNA here is from genome assembly GCA_965203925.1 of Bryobacterales bacterium. Taxonomy (GTDB): domain Bacteria; phylum Acidobacteriota; class Terriglobia; order Bryobacterales; family UBA6623; genus VXMF01. The sequence continues at coordinate 3,312,338 of OZ241924.1, read as the reverse complement.
AGAGCTCGAGCCGGAGGCGAAGCGATTCCTCGACGTTTTCGGACTGCTGTCCGATCGGGCTGCCGTCCCCGTGGAGCCCGCAGCGGCGGTGTACGCCGGGGCCTTGCCCGCAATGCTCTGGACGCTGGATCCGCACTCCGCGTTCCTCACGGCTGACCAAGTCGAGAGCCTTCGCGAGATGCAGCGGTCGACCGAAAAGGGCTTCGGCAGTGTCGTCAATCTGCTGCCGGGCCGGGTGATCGTTCTACAGACGCTTCCGGACAGTCCCTCGGCACGGGCCGGCATCACGCCGGGTGACGAAATCCTGGCGTTGAACGGGCAGCCCTTGGGCCAGCTGCCCGTTGAGCAGCTCGTCGCAGTCCTCGGCAGGGCGAGGCAGGGCCGCGCCCAGCTGATGGTGCGCCGCCCCAACTTTCCGAACCTCCTGGACATGACCATGATCCCGGCCGAGATGGCCGATCCCAGCGTTTCGCGGCAGTTTCTTCTCGCGCCGGGCGTTGCCTACGTCAAGATCCTCAACTTCGAGGCCGAGACCGCCCATGAACTTACTGCGGCTGTCGAGCGATTGGGTGGCGAGCGACTCCGGGGGGTCGTCCTGGACTTGCGCGGCAATCCGGGCGGAATCGTAGAAGTGGCCGTGCAGGTGGCAGCCTATTTTCTGGAGCCCGGCGACCGCATCCTCTGGGTCCGCGGCAGGACGGGCCCCATGGAGGAAGTGCTGGTGCCGGACGGTGCCCTACCGTATCGCTTTCCCGTGCGGATCTTGGTCGACGACCGCACTGCCAGTGCCGCTGAACTGGTCGCCGGGGCGCTCCAGGACCACGACCGCGCCCGAGTGCTAGGCACGCGAACGTTCGGCAAGGGATTGGTCCAAAGCGTCTCCGAGCTCAGCGGCGGAACGGCACTCGCGCTGACGACAGCCTTCTACCTCACGCCGTCCAAGCGCCCGATCCAGCGCTGGCGCGGCCGCTGCGGACAGTTCCAGATTTCTCCGTGCAAGGAGGGCCACTCAACCCAGCCCGACCTAGGGGGAATCGAACCAGATCGGACCATGCAACCGCGCACCTTCACGCCATTGGAACAGGTGCTCCTAGCGAGCAATTCATTCCTGGAGTTCGCTCGGGATTTGGTCGCCACCGGTGCGGACGTGGACGAGTCCTTCGAGCCCAGCAACCCGATGCTGGACGAATTCCAGTTCTATCTCTCGCAACGGGGCATCCGACCGTCGCTGGCGGAATGGTCGACCACTCTCGACTTCATCCGCGCCGGGCTCAAGCAGGAAGCGCTAAACTTGACGCTGGGAGTAGCGGTCGGAGACGAGGTTGAACTGAGGAGGGATCCGGTCGTGCGGGCCGCTCTGGAAGAGATTCTCTCCCTGCACCGCTAGACCCACATTGAAGCATGCTCCGGTGACCTTGTTGCGAGAACGTCCCCGCGTGCACGAGAATAGATAGGATTAGCCCGATGCGTATAGCCTCCGTCCCGGCCGTGTCGGCCGCAGCCCTGATTCTCGGCGCTTGCGCCGCGCCGGACACGGTCCGTATTGGGGTCGTCCCGAAGTCCGTCTCTCACGAATTCTGGACCGTTGTCCACGCCGGCGCCATGGAAGCCGGCGAAGAGGCCGGCGTGAGGATCGAGTGGCAAGGCCCCTCCTCTGAGACCGAGTTCTCCCGCCAAATCGAGATTGTCGAGGCGATGATCAATTCGCGCGTCGACGGATTGGTGCTCGCGCCGACGGAGGCCACTGCCCTGGTGTCGGTCGTCCAGCGAGCCACGCGCGAGGGCATCCCGGTTGTCATCTTCGACTCCGGAATCAACACCGAGGACTACGTCTCGATGGTTGCCAGCAACAACTATGAAGCGGGCGTCCAAGCCGCGCACACGCTGGCAGACCTGCTGAGGCGCTCAGGCAAGATCGCTATGGTCAAGAACGTTCCTGGTGCCGCGTCGACCATGGAGCGCGAGGCCGGGTTCGAAGAGACGCTCGCGGCACGCTACCCGCGCATCGAGGTGGTCGACTACAAGTACTGCCAGTCTGATCGGGCCTTGGCGCTGGCGGCATCCGAGAATATGCTGACAGCGCACCCGGACCTGAACGGCATGTTCGCGTCGGCCGAGCCTGCCACGGTCGGGGCTGCAACGGCCCTCCGCAACCGCAACTCTGCGGAGCAGGTGAAACTGGTCGGGTTCGATTGGACGGATACGCTCAAGGGCGACTTCCGGGACGGCGTGATCCGGGCCCTCGTCGTGCAAGACCCATATGAGATCGGGCGCATGGCGGTGCAGTCCGTCCTGACCGCCCTGCGGGGGGAAACGCCCGCGCGCCGCATCGACACTAAGACCCACGTTGTGACGTTGGAGAACATCGCCACTCCCGAGATCGGGGCCGTGCTGCGTGTCAACCCGGACGAAGTGCTGCAGTAGGGAGAGCGGCCCCCTCAGCGAGCAAAGGCCGCGCGCAGCCGCTCCAATGCCCAGTCCAGCTCCTCCCGCTCGACCACGAGAGGCGGTGCGATCCGAATGACATGGTCGTGCGTCTCCTTGCAGAGCATCCCCAGCTCTTGCAGACGCTCGCAGTAGGGCCGCGCCGGGCAGCGCAGTTCGATGCCCGCGATCAGGCCGACGCCGCGCACCTCGACGATGTCTGGGTGGTCTATTGCGCGCAGTCCTTCGAGAAACCAAGACCCGAGCCTCGCCGCCCTCTCGGCGAGCCGCTCGTCCAATAGCACCCTCAAGGCCTCGCGGGCAACTGCACAGCCCAGCGGGTTCCCCCCGAACGTGGACCCGTGGCTGCCGGGATCGAATACTCCCAGCACGTCCCTCCGCGACACGACCGCAGAGACCGGGTAGAAGCCCCCGGAAAGCGCCTTGCCCAATATGTAGGCGTCTGGCTGGACCTCTTCGTGGCAGCAGGCGAAGAGCTTTCCCGTGCGGCCCAGGCCGGTCTGGATCTCGTCGACCATCAACAGCACTTCGCGGTCCCGGCATATCCGCGCAGCGTCGCGCAGGTATCCCCGCGGCGGGATGAGGACTCCGGCCTCGCACTGCACAGGCTCTACCAGAAACGCGCAGGTATGGGGCGTAATCGCTGCTTCCAAGGCCTCGGCGCTGCCGTGCGGAATCGCCCGGAAACCAGGGGTGAACGGCCCGAAGCCCTCCCGGCTCCCCTTGTCCGAAGAGAAGCCGACGATGGTCGTAGTGCGCCCGTGGAAATTGTTCTCGCAGACCAGGATCTCGGCCTTGCCGGCTAGTATTCCGCGACGCATGTAGCCCCACCTGCGGGCAGCCTTGATGGCGGTCTCGACGGCCTCGGCTCCCGTGTTCATCGGAAGCACCATCTCCATCCCGCACAGCTGGGCCAACTCCCGACAGAAGAGCGGCAGCTGGTCATTGCGGTATGCGCGCGACGTGAGAGTGACGCGCTCGGCCTGCTCCCTCAGCGCCCGCAGGATGCGCGGATGGCAGTGTCCCTGGTTCACCGCCGAGTAGGCGCTCAAGCAGTCTAGGTAGCGCCGACCCTCAACGTCGTACACCCACGGTCCTCGGGCGTTGGCAACGACCACAGGCAGCGGGTGGTAGTTGTGGGCCCCCCACCGGTCTTCCAACTCCAGCAGGTCACGGCTGGCCCCGGCCCCGACTTGGGCGGCTGCGCTCAATTCACGGGCCTCCGCAAGCCTCCAGCGTACCACCCGAGAGCAATCACTCAGGCTCGGGGACGTATACCACCTCGCCACTCTCCAGGCGATATGCAATCCCCAAGCGCTGGCCTCTACCTGACCCGCGCGCCTCGCTGGCCCTCAGCCGTTCTATGCGCTGACCACGCTTGACGATCATTTCCATGTCCGGCTGGCCAGGGTTCGTGACGATCGTGATGTCCTTGGTGCTCATGCGGGCGGCCACTTCAGCCAGACCGGCGCTGCCTGCCAGAGCCAGCAGCAGCGCAACCACCAGCACCATGCTGGCATCGAATAGGTTGACCACGCCCGCCAGCGGATCGCCATCCCCGGATTCGCCGAGCGCCCGGTCGGCGCGCCGCATCCAGTCGTAGGCCTTATTGCCGACCATGCGTGGTCTAGCCCGCATTGTCCTCCCCCTCCAATCCCAGTTCCCTGCCCCAGCATTCCAAGAGATAGTGCATCTCGGTCAGGTCCTGCCGGCCCCATTGGCGGACCTGAACGCCGAGCGCATAGGAGACGCCCCCCACGATCAGCCCCACTACGGTAGTCGTGAATCCGATCAGCAGGTTCGATGCCATCGACTGGATGTCGCCTGAGGCCAAACCTGCCAGCGCGGGCTGCAAAGGGATCAGGGTCCCCACCAGCCCTAACATCGGACCCGTTCGCGACAGGACAGAGAACCGGCCCGAGCGTTTGCGCAGCTCGTTCTCGAGGTCTGCAACGGCCTTGTCAAGCCGGGCCGGGCGACTCCGGGCCGCTTCCGCGAACCGTCCCAAGGCCAGTTTCCAGCGCAGCTTTGCGAAGCGATCCAACGTTGGCTCGCCGGCATGCAGCGCCTTCAGGGCCGCTCGGTTGGACCTGCGGTCAAAAGCCTCGGAGAACACGCCTCCGGCCAAGTACGTCACATAGATGAAGAGCGCGGTGATGGCCAGCAGCGCCGGGAGCAGGAATGCGCTCGAAATCCAGTAAAGGAGGCCCTGAAGCTGCTCCACCCCTCGATCACTGCGCCCAGGCTGAGCTGGCGCGCGAGTGCCTCATCCGCCCCGCTCAACCGCCAAGATCTTGTTCAGGCGGCGGGCGAAGCGGCCCGTCCCTCGGTATGTGGCCCCCAAGAACGCCCGGACGAGTTCCGTTGCGAGGGCGATGCCCACAATCCTGCCACCCAAGCACAGGACATTGAGGCTGTCATGCTCCACGCCTTGGCTGGCCGAATAGGTGTCGTGGCAAACGCTGGCGCGCACGCCCGCGACCTTGTTGGCCGCGACACATGATCCGACACCGCTGCCGCAGACAACGATGCCCCGCTGTGCGTCTCCGGCACGGACCCGCTCGGCGACGGCCAAAGCAAAGTCGGGATAGTCGTCTCCGGGATCCAGAGCGTGCGCACCCACATCCAGAGACTCGTGACCGTCCGAACTCAACACCTCCAAGAGCTGCTGCTTCAGGTCGAAGCCTGCATGATCTGCGCCGATCGCGACGCGCATCGAACTCGGATTGTAGCGTATCCGGGCGGTAGGGGATGCCACCTTCGGGAGGCTTCCCGGACTGCGGGGGAAGCCCGGGAACGGCGCGGCGGCGCCCTCGGGCAGGACTGATGTGGAGGCCGACAGGAAAGGCCCCACAGCCATGGGATGGCGCTCGCAGGAGGCGATCCCTTGGGGCCCGTAATACACTGGTAACCTACGGCGTTGGTCGGCAGAACCGTCAGCCGGCAACGAGTAGCCGGTCGGGCCTGTCAGGGCGAGGCCCGGACCCGCGTAGCCAAGTGAAGATCGGATTCGTCAGCCTAGGGTGCCCCAAGAATCTCGTCGATAGCGAGGTCATGATGGGTCTGCTGCAAGCGCGAGGCCACGAGTTGACCGCAGACCCGATGCAGGCCGATGCGCTGGTGGTCAACACCTGCAGCTTCATTGATCCGGCCAAGCAGGAGTCGGTCGACACGATTCTCCAGACCGCCGAGTACAAGCGGACCGGCCGGGCCAGCCGCTTGGTCGTGGCTGGTTGCCTGGTCGAGCGTTACCGGGACGAACTGCGCGAGCAGATTCCGGAAGTCGACGCCGTCCTGGGCACCAATGAGCTGGAATCGATCGTGGCGCACTGCGAGGGCGGCACGGGACCCCTGCCGGGCGTTCCCGAAGAAGGGTATCTGTACCACGACCTCACGCCTCGAGTCAGGGCTACGCCCGGGCACTTCGCCTACATCAAGATCAATGAGGGCTGCGACCACCCCTGCACCTTCTGCATCATCCCGCAGTTCCGGGGACGTTTTCGCAGTCGGCGGTTCGAGTCGGTCGTGCGCGAGGCTACCGGCCTCTTCCGGCAAGGCGTCCGCGAGATCAACCTTATCGGACAGGACACTACGGCGTTCGGTGAGGACCTAGGAGTGCGGAACGGGCTTCCGGCGCTCCTCGAAAGGCTCGCCGGGATCGAGGGCGCGGGGTGGATCCGCGTACTGTACGCCTATCCCAACCGGGTCTCGGTCCGCCTGCTCGACACCATTGCCGAGCACTCCCAGCTGTGTCCCTACCTCGACATTCCGCTTCAGCACGCCAGCCCAAGCGTGCTCAAGCGGATGAAGCGCGGCGCCAGCGGGGAGATTTTCCTCAGGCTTGTAGAGCGCATCCGGCGGACCATTCCCGGCGTGGCGATCCGCACCAGCTTCATCGTCGGGTTTCCGGGAGAAACGGACGCAGACTTCGAACTGCTGTGCCAATTCCTCGAAGCCGCAGAGTTCGACCATGTGGGGTGCTTCCGGTACTCTGACGACGAGAACAGCGCCAGCTACGCACTTGACGGCAAGGTCAGCGCCCGGACCAGCTCAAAACGCCAGCGGCGCCTGATGTCCTTGCAGCGGCGCATCTCGAGGCGCCGCAACCGGTCGCTGGTCGGAAAGCGCATGCCAATTCTGGTCGGTGGTCCGGCCAGCGAGACTCCGCTGCTGTGGCAGGGGAGACTGCAGGTTCAGGCCGAGGAGATCGACGGCAAGACGTTCATCACCGAATTCCCGGACAGTTGCTCGCCGCAGCCCGGAGACTTGGGCACTGCGCTTGTGACCCGGGCGGCAGACTACGACCTCTTCGCAAGGGTCGAGAGCATCGACCGCCCGGCAGCGCCGCCCTCTCCAGCCCAGCTGACCGTACTGCAGTAGAGTCCCGACTAGTAGCCAGAGGCCATGACCGGAGCCGCCGCCAACTGCCCCATCTGCCGCAAGCCGGCGGTGCCATCCTCCAAGTGGGCCCCGTTCTGCAGTGCGCGCTGCCGGACCCAGGATCTAGCGAACTGGGCGACAGGCAACTATTTCATACCCTCCCCCAGGACGGAAGCCGACGAGTACTGGGACCTTCCGCCGGATTCGTCGGATAGCACAGATGGGTAAGGGCCTGCCCTTGGCCATCGCCACTTGGGGGTATATCGGCTACACGCCCGGAGCTCCCGGGACAGCCGCGTCGCTGGCAGCGCTGGCGATTGCCTGGGCCGGTGTACACCTGGCAGGCCTGCCCGTGTGGAGCTTCGCCGCCGCCGCAGTGCTGCTTTCGCCCCTAGCCGTATGGGCGAGCGGGGCCGTCGCTGGGCAGATGGGGGCGGAGGACCCGTCGATCGTGGTCATTGACGAGGTGTTGGGGCTGTGGGTCGCGCTGGCACCTGCGACCTCGGGGTCGGCGCAGCAGTGGCTCTGCGCGCTGGCCCTGTTCCGCCTATTTGACATCCTGAAACCGCTCGGACTGCGTCGGCTCGAGTCCCTGCCGGGGGGGCGTGGCATCGTAGCGGACGATTTGGGCGCAGGAGCCTACGCTATGATTGGAGTCGCATTGGTGCGCTGGATCGGGCCCTGACGGTCCTTGCGTGCAGCGCTGCGTGGTCTGCGTGCCCCCCAACATCGCGAGCATCTGGCCCGAAGCCGTGATCCCGGGTGGGCTGATAGAGATACACGGCGAAGCCCTCGCAAACCACAGTTACACCCCCCCTAGAGTCTGGATCGGAGGAACTCGCGCCCGCCCGGCGTTCTTCGGCCGTCGGCAGATCGTTGTCCAAGTTCCGGGGGCGGCCTCGACGGGCCATGTGACTGTGCAGACCACAGGGGGCCGGAGCGACCGCGCCAGGTTCGCCCTTGGCGAGCTCCTCGCGGACAAGGTGCATCCGGTCGCGAACCCCGCGATCGACTCTAACGGGAACGTCTTCACCACGTTCAGCGGGCCCAGAGGAAAAGAGTCGGATGTCTCGCTCTTCAAGATCCGGGCCTCCGACGGAGAGGTCATTCCGTTCCTATCCGGGATCGTGAACCCGACAGGCCTGGCCATGCTGGCGGATGACACACTGCTTGTATCGAGCCGCCACGACGGGACGGTCTACGCCGTCTCGCCCAATGCCGAGATCGAAGTCTTCGCGGAGGGCATGGGGGTCGCCACCGGATTGGCGGTCGACAAGGATCAGAATGTCTACGTCGGAGACCGGTCGGGCACGGTCTTCAAGATCGACAAGTCGAAGCGGATCTTCGTCTACGCCACACTCGAGCCCTCGGTGGCCGCATTCCATCCCGCGTTCTGCGAGAGCGACCAGAACCTGTACGTCTGCGCCCCGTCGACTTCGAGCTGCGAGACCATCCAGCGCATCGACAGCAACGGCCAAGTCCAGCGCCACTGGCAGTGCTTCGGCCGGCCACAAGGCATCGCCTTCGACTCAAAGGACCGAATCTACGTGTGCGCGTCCCGGGACGGACGGCGGGGAATCACGAGGCTCAAGGGGATCAGCTCCGGGGAAGGGGCGGAGGTGCTGGAGCACGTGGTGTCCGGGCAAGGCATCGTCGGAATTGCCGTGGCCCCGGACGACAGCCTCGTGGTGGCAACTGGATCGGGCATCTACAGGCTGCCGCCGATCCCCTGAGGACCGTCGGCCGTGGAACGTCGAGGGCGCACCAGCCGATGCGAGCAGAAGTGATCGCTGTGGGCAGCGAGCTGCTCACGCCGAGCAAGCTGGACACCAACTCGCTGTACATAGCCCGCGAGCTGGGCCAGCTCGGAATCCCTCTTGTCCGAAAGTCGGTCGTCGGAGACGACCGGGAATTGCTGTGCGAAGAGATACGAAGGGCGCAGGCCTGCTCGGATCTGGTCTTCCTCAGCGGAGGACTGGGACCGACGCTGGACGACCTGACCCGCGACGCGGCGAGCGATGCCACGGGCCGTCCGCTGCTCATGCATGAGTCCATCGTGCGGGAGATCGAAGCTCGCTTCCGCAGCTTCGGCCGGCCCATGGCGGAAGTCAACAAGCGCCAAGCGTACCTGCTAAAGGGCGCGGTCAAGCTAGACAACCCGCGTGGCACGGCACCGGGGCAGTGGCTTCAGGACGGCGCTCGGGTGTTGGTGCTGCTGCCGGGACCGCCGCGCGAACTCAAGCCCATGTTCGCCGAAGAATGCCTGCCGCGCCTGCGGGCCATGACCCCTTCCCGGCCGCTCCACTCGTGGCACGGGCGCGTCACAGGAATCGGCGAGTCGGACCTAGAACAGCGTATCGGGCCGCTCTACTCGCCGTGCAGTACGATTGCCACGACCATTCTGTCGTCTCCGGGCGATGTCCAGATCCATCTCCAAGGTCGGCACGGAGGTGCTGTCGAACGGCTAGCCGGGCAGATCAGCGCGGAGCTTGGAGACTCCGTGTATTCGACGGACGGTCGGTCGCTCCCCGAGATCGTGGCCGATCTGCTGCGCCGGACCGGGCAGCATTTGGCAGTGGCCGAGAGCTGCACCGGAGGGCTGCTGTCCGGAAGGCTTACGGACGTTCCGGGGAGTTCGCAGTTCTTCGCAGGGGGGATTGTCTCCTATTCCAATGGTGCGAAGGCCGCATGGTTGGGTGTGGCTCGCGACACCCTTGAGCGCTTTCGCGCGGTCAGCGGGCAGACGGCCCGGGAAATGGCCGAGCGTGCTCGCGCGCGGGCCATTGAAGCGCTGGGGGAGCCCGCGGTCGGGCTGTCGACGACCGGGTATGCAGGGCCGTCTGGCGGCTCGTCGGGCGACCGGCCTGGTACGGTGTACATCGGGCTCGCGGATTCCGCCGGCTCACTGGTCCGCAGGCGCCAGTTCGGGCGGGGCCGGAAGCGCGTACGGACCTTGGCCGTGCTTGGCGCCTTGGACCTATTCCGCCGCAGGGCGCTCGGACTCAAGCTTCCCTGACCGACCACGGCCCGCCCAATCCACGACCGTCCGCAGGGCGCGCGATGCGTCGGTGCTGCAATAGCGCTTCGGTATCACGTACTGCGTGCCCGGCGACGGGCACAGCAGGAAGCTTCGGCCCGTCTCTGCCGCGTCCCAAAGCTCATCCCAGAGAATCCAGTCGGTCCTGCCCTCGCGGCCTATCTCCACTCCGCTTTCGCACAAGTGGTAGGTGATGTGCGGCGCGCCGCCGCCGCTGCGCGCCAAGTCCGAGCGCGTCACCCATGCCACGACCAAGACAGCTACGATCCCGGGGAACGCTGCGGCGAGCGCCAGCCAGGCAAGTGTGCCGGACGTGTATACGGCAGCGCTGGCGGCGAGCAACACCAGGGTTGCGTAAGAGCCGACAGCGGATGGAGGCGACCGGCGCCAAAGTTGGGAAATCGTCGCCAGAAGTGCATCCCAGTAGCCGACATCGGCGTGGACCAACACAGTCCCGGGCTGCGGGGGAGCTAGGGGCCGCACAGCGTCAGTACCGCTCTGCGTTCGGTCCAGCACCACCGTTATCCGACATGCACCGCAGCCCTGCACGGGCCCCGGGAGCAAGGTTGCCCGCACACGGCCACACTCCCGTGGACGTCGCCGAAGTCAGTATCGCAGGCGCCTCGGGTCCTGTTCGGGCAACTCCCTGCGGAACGCATTCAGCAGGATCTTGTGGAAGGCACACAGCTTGCCGTCCACCGCAGGGTGACCGCAGCGCATGCACAAGGGCTTCTCGCCGCGGCCTCTGTTCCCATGCAGGGAACGGTTCCCGTTCGGGCCGCGGCGGTGGCCATTCCCGCCACGGTTGCGGCGCTTGTTGGAACGGCTGAAGCGCCGGTTCGATTGGTCACGCATATTGTTCGCCGATGGTTGGGCTGGCCGGTTCGCCCGTCAGCCGACCAGCCAGCCGCGGGCCTACTGGACGCCTGCCGACGAGGCCACCGGATGCTGGGCGTCGTACGCCGAGATGATGGCCGATGTGATGTTGACCTCGTTGACTGCGTAGAGTACTGGGCCCTGCGGATTCGAGATGTCCATGACAATCTTGAAGCCCCTCTCCTTCGCATACTTGTCGATCACTGCCATCATCTTCTGCCCAACTGAGTTGAACAGCTGGCCCTGCTCTTGGCTGAACTCTCCGCGGGCATCTTCGGTCTCGCGCTGCAGTTCCGTTTCCGCCTTTTGGATGTCGCGAGCGAGGTTCCGGCGAGCGTCGTCGCTCATCGTGTTGGCACCCTTCTGGAGTTGGTCCCGCTTGCGCGCTATGTCGGCGTTCATGGACTCGAGCCGCGCCCGAGTGGGCTCGTATTTCGCCTCAAGCTGCTTGATCAGCTGCTGGCCCTCTGCGGTGCGCGAGATCGCCTCTTGAACACTGAGGAGAGCCACTTCCGACTGGGCGCGGGCGCTCCCGACCAGCAGCGTAGCTGCGCATGCGAGGCCAGCCAGCAGACACGGCCCGCGCAGGGACCCCCAGCGCGCTGCGATCAACATTCCTTGTGTTCCCATTACAGTGGCTCTCTCAGTCCAGCGGTGTATTCCAGCGTACCACGCCCGTCGCCCAGCCCTATCGGCACGCAGGGTCAGAACGTGCGGCTGATCGTGAAGCGGAACATGGAACGCTTCTCGAAGAACGGTAGCCATGTTCCGACTGGCCGGACCGCCTCGATGAAAGACTGATAGTTCGAGAACAGCGACCGATCGGCCACGATCGGCGGACGTAGGAACTCCTGCACGCGCATCGGATTGTACGCCCAGTAGAAGCGGAACGGCGCGTTCACAACAGGCATCATCACCTGCAGCTCCACTCCAGTGGAAGCACGCGTCTTCTGTGTTCCCGGAACGATGTTGATGCGCTCCTGGAAGCCTGCCTGCGGGAACTTCTTGTTCAGTTCGAGAACGCGGCCGGAGTTGAGCCGGACCTCGCCCTTGCGCAGGATCTTGTTGAAGCCGATATCGAAGAACGGCGCGAGCACGACCGGCCCGAAGAGCTTGATGCGGTACTCAAAGTTGTAAACGAAGCGCGTGTCGCCGCCGGGCCAGTTCAGCCGGTATACGGGCACTTCCGTCAGGACCGGCACCCGCTCCTCGACTCCATCGACGATCTGCACCTGCGTGCGGGCGATGCCGTTGTCGTTGGTGACGGGGACGAATGTTGAGTCGGGAATCCAGACCATCGGGCTGATGGACCAGATCTCAAAGCCCCTGATGTCGTTCTCGCCGCCCATGTACGAGCGGTTGAAGGGCGGCGGGACGCGCCCGCCGTAGCCGCTGAGGTAAGAGATCAGGCCGCGCATGGCAATCGTGCGACCGCCGTGGGGGCGGAAGTACTTCGCCTCGACCGTGGGCTGGATAAAGCGCGTGTTCCCGCCGAAGCCCGCGATCGCAAAGCTCGCGTAGAGGCTCTTGCCCTTGGACGGGGTGATGGGGTGATCCACCGTGTTGTAGAAGTAGCCCGGGGTGATCTGGCTGGTTGTGATCCCCTCGAGCGAGTTCGGGCCTGACACTCCCTCGTAGTTCCAGTAGGTGAAGAGGTTGTTGGCCGACTGGCTGAACGTCACTACGCTGGAGCGCCGGTAGCTGTAGGTCAGGGAGAGGCGGGCGAAACTGCGTCTCAGCGGGTAGCTCATGAAGGTGGTGAATCCTGCGGACGTCTGGCGGTAGTCGAGGATGTTGTCCCGGCCGAGCGACTCGAAGAGCGGGATCAGGTTAGCGCCGGCGAAGATCGAAGCTTCGCGCGCCTGGTTGAAGCTGAAGCGGCTCGAGAAGATCGTGAAGCCCGCCTGAATGGGCTTGTCGAACAGGTAAGGCTCGGTGTAGCCGAACTGCAGGACGCGCTCGCGGCTTCCGAGTTGGGCGTCGAAGGAGAGCGTCTCGCCCAGCCCCAAGAAGTTATTGGTCGAATACCCGAAGCCGATGAAGCTGCCAGCGAAGCCGGACACGCCTCCGTTCAGGTTGATCATGTTGCGGCCGCGCTCCTTGACCTTGAGGGTCAGGTCGACCAGCCCCTCGCGCGTGTTGCGGGTGACGACCGTGTCCGTCTCGGGACCCTCCGTCTTGATGGGGTCGAAATAACCCAGCTGGTTGAGACGAAGCATGCTGACGTCCCATACCCGGGTGTTGAACATGTCCCCCTCGTCCAAGAGCAGTTCGCGTCTGATGACCTTGTCCCGCGTGGTGTTGTTGCCCTCGAACTCAATGCGCCGGACGAAGAACTGCTTGCCCTCGTCCACCGCCAGGTTCAGGTCGATCAACGGCGGATCCTGATCCTCGCGGAACTCGAAGCTGGGCTCGGCAACGAAGTCGATGTAGCCGAACTCGCCATAGAGCTTCTTGAGGTTCTCCATGCCCTTGCGGAGCTTCTCGACATCAAAGATCGCGCCTTCCTGCATGGCGAAGACGGGGCCAAGGACTCGGTCGGGGACCTGGAACAGCTCCACGTCCGTGAAGCTCAGCTTCCCGCGCGAGTAGCGCGGGCCCTCCTCGAGCAGCAGTCCGATGTTAGCCACCTTCTTGGGCTTGCTGAACAGCAGGGACCATGGCAGCAGGAAGGTTGCTCTGCCCGGGCGGTCTTGGATGTCGAGCTCGTGCCGGAGGACGTTGGCCCGGAAGTGGCCGCGCTTCTGGAACGCATTCCGGAGCCGTTCCTTGTCCTCTTCGAGCTTGCGGATGTCGAAGGTGCGCGTAAAGATGTTCTCCAAAACGACTGAGCGCGGAATCCCGAGTGGCTTGGTGTTCTTCATGGCGCGTCTTGCGGTCTTCGGTCCAAAGACCGTCAAGCCCTCGAAGTCCACCGAGCCCACCTTGACCTTGGGGCCCTCGTCAATGTTGAAGACAATCTCCACCGAGGCCGGCGGGATCTGGCGGACCTCGGGATTGACCTCCGCGTACTGCCTGCCGCGCTCCCCCAGTAGCTCCCTGAGGACGTACACCGCACGATTGACGGTGGTCGGGTCATAGCGCGACTCGACGGTGAGGCCGACGCTGCGTTCCTTGAACCGCTCGAGAATGTCGGAGAGCGTCGCCGACTTGTTGCCCTCATAGCGGATGGTGCGCACGACGCGGCGCTCGGTGACCACGAAGCGCACGATCTTGCCGAGCTCCCCATCCTCAACCTCAAGCCGCAGATCGTCGAAGTAGCCGGTGTTCCACAGCACCATGAAGTCTCGCCGCAGCGTCTGCTCATCGAACAGGTCGCCTCGCCTGGTGAAGATGCGCGCCGAGAGGCTGTCACGGGGGATGCGCCGGGTGCCGCGGAATTCGACCGCCTCGACGATCTCCTCGCCAGGGCGGCGCTGGGGCTGCCGCTGCTCCTCTTGGATGTCCTCGAAAGGCGACGGGGCCTGAGGCTCCTCGAGCGGGATGTCCTCGAATGGGGAAGCGGGCTGCTGCTGCGCCTGGGCCAAGAGGTAGGGCAGCGTAGAGGGGGCAGAGTCGGCCGCGGGGCTTGCGGCCTCCGCTTGCCGGGGCCCGGAAGGAGGGGCGTCAGGCTCTTGGCCAAGCGAGACGGGAGTTAGAGCGATCGCGAAGTATGCGGCAAGGATTGCAGAACCGATTAGACGCATGGGCGTTGGGAAGTGGAAGCCGGCACACGCACGCCGGAGAAACCGTGCGCGGTGCTGGCTCGGACGATCAAATGCGAGTTACGCATGCTCCTTTGCGGCTGTTTCAGAGCTGGAAGGTCTAGCGACGGATGGAATGGCTCGCCGGGCTGCGCGGGGGCTGGCTTGGGGAGTCGCCCTCCCGGGCGGCAATCCATTGGCGCTTGAGGGCGTACTGGGTCACTCGGGTCTCTTGAATTCGACGCGGAACTTCCCCAAGGGTCCATCGTAGCTTAGTTCCAAGTGCTTGCGCTTAACCTTGGCTGGAATCTCAAAGTACAGGAAGCCGCTTCCAGGCTCGTCCGCCATCTCTAGCGGAAGTTCTGCTGACTGCAGGCGCTCGGCTGTAGTGCCCACGCCTTCGGTGCGGCCCTCTACCGTCTGCACAATCTCCGCTGTGCCCCCGCTTCCCACGCCACTGGGCGGTCCTCCGAGGCGTCTGGGCCGTCCGCCAGTGCCCGGAACGCCGCCCCATATTGGGCTGTTGGTGTCTTCCGCGAACAGGCCCGCCGAGGAATTCGTCGTCTTTGCGGTCAGGTCGAGGACACCGCTTCCGGCAATGCGGTCGGGAGTGCGCGCCACGGATGTGTCATTCGTGTTCCGGGCCCGCAGGAGGAAGTCGTCGCGAGACAGTGTGAACTCCGAGCCGTACAGAGGGCGCACGCGCAATTCCACCAGCGTCACATCTCCCTCAAGCCCGTCACCGGCAATCCCCTCGATCTCAGTGACGGACTGGACCAGCCGGACATTGAACTCAGCATTCCCCAGTACCCTCGTGTACCACTCCGGGAGCTTGGCGGCGAGTGCGCCTACCGCAACCAAGGCCCCAAGACATGCTGTGCTGAGAATGCGTGCTGCCACGTGCTCATTCTAGGGCAGCACGGCGTCCGGCAGGGCCTCTAGGGCCGCTTCGGCCGTCGGGCAGGCCGGTTGGTGCCCAACGGGCCTACCAAGCCACCACCAACTTCGAGCTGCCGGCCACAGGCTCGGCCCATACGGCGCTCCCAAGAACCAGCGAGACCCCGAAGGAGACGATCCAAACGGGGAACAGGATCTTGCCGACCGGCTTGATTGCCCACACGGCCGCCGTCACGGCGGCGAAGGAGGCGAGCACCATCTCCGACTGTCGGAGGCGTAGTCCGAGGAGAAGCATCGAAACCGTCCATTCTGGTCAAGCCCATGGTTGCGAACCTCTGATCGGCACCATGTGTGGGTCGGCCGACACCGGAGCGGACCGTTGCAAGGCATCGCGGCGTCCCGGCTCTGGTCAGGCTAGAAGAGGCGCGGCTCCGTAGCCGCCGGTATGCTCTGAACCGAGGATGGGATGCGGGCCATAGGACCAACGATGTCGGTCGCACGCCCGGCCCTCTGTGCCGTGGCAGCCTTGATCGCCCTACTCGGCACGCCCTCTCGTGCGGAGGAGCAAAGACTCCCCGTGGCTGACCTCGGCACTGTAGCCCATTCGCTGAATCACGAGATCGTTGCCGAGGGACTGCGGCAGGAGGCCGAAGCGGGTCACGCGGCCGTCGTCCTAGAGATCAACACTCCTGGCGGGCTGCCCCAATTAGCGAATGGGGTCTTCTAGTCACTCCTGACCTCGCCCGTGCGGGTAGTCGCGTTTTTGAGGGCGGGTGGTGGCCGTGCCGCCCAGACCGGCTTATCGCGGGAAACCGGCTGCCCGGCACCGACCGCGAATCCGAGCGCGCGCGGCTAACGCACAACGCACTCGGTTCTTGCCTCATGGCAGGTTCGCTTAGGTGGCGTAGATCGAACGCATGACATTGGCTGGCAGCAGAGGATGTTGGTGCAGCAACTCCGTCATCCGCTCCCAAGATTTCCGAAGAAGGACGCCACGACATGTGCTGGCCGGCGACCTGCCGCAAGATCTGCGCTGTCAGGCCTTGGCGAAGCCCATGCGCTGCCTGATGGCCACGCCGCGCATGGTGGCCTACCGCGCCGAGCTGGAGCTGGCGAGGCGGCTGGCCCCGCACCTGTCGAAGCCGGAGACCACGTACGAGGTGGCGCGCCACACGCTGTTCGCCAGCGAGGCCAGCCTGGTCCCAGACCATCGGGCAGGCAACCCGAAGGTGCGCCTGCTGCACCAGTCGCGCAACTGCCTCGACGAGGCCCTCAAGCCGTTGCTGGCGGAGTTGAACAAGACCACGACGGTCTACCCGGGCACCAACCTGCGCCTGGTCTACGAGTTCGCCAGCGTTTGACGCCAGCGGCAACGCGCACCGCCCGGGAGGGCGGACCGAGTGCAACTGTCGAGTCGGCGACGCCGACAGCCGCGCCGGACAGACCCTGCGGCCCGGCCCAGGCCCCTCGTGAGGACTGCCGAAATACCTCCGGCCCAGTACCCGAACACACGGACCGGACACCTGCCCAGCCCCCTAGGAGTCAGTGCCAATCTTTCCTCCGGCACCCCTGTCTCACTGACTCTCGGCCTCTCCTGCAGCCGGAATGTGGACACCCATCGTTAGCCCATGTCCGGAACTGTGGTCGCTTTGCGACCGGTTCCCTGAACGGGGTACCTCAGCGTCCACCTATCTGATCAGGACACGCGCGCGCCCGCCGCACGGCGCGATTAGAACGCCCGCTGCGGCCGAAGGCTAACATTCTGGTTGGGGACGGCGGTGGCCGGGGGGATCGGCAGCGGAAGCCGACCGCATCATGCAGGAGAAGCGAAATCCGAGCACGGTCGCCACAGCACACGATCGTCGCGCCAGTGCGGCCCCCCCGCACCATTCGCTGTGCGTGTCTTTTCCTTGAACAAGTGAGCATCCCTGTGTCTCTTAGTGAAGGAAACATTGACTATGAGAAGTTTCGCAAGTCAACACATAGGCTAGAAGAGCAACATGGGATCTTCGCCCAAGGGGATCCCTACTGGTCGGTCAATGTTTAAGAAGCAATGGCGGAATCGGTGATCCAGCGCTTTGAGACCTGTTATGACTGCTTGTGGAAAAATCCTGAGACGATACTTGATCTTGGAACTGGGCATCCCCAGCGTCCCTAACAGTCCTAAGCCTGTTTTTCGCCTAGCAGCCGAGAATCTTGTCCTACGTACTCCAATCGAGCAATGGATAAAGTACGCCAACGCCCGAATCGACACGTCACAGGACTATGACGGCGAAAAGGCTCAGGCGTGTCTTCTGGTTGTGCCGGCGTTCATCGCAGACTCCATTCAGCTCTACGTGTCGATGAGTCGAGGAGAATGGGACTAGCTAAGCGAATCGACGTCACACCAACGCACCTTGGTCTGGTCTTGGACCTATTGCGGAAATACTTTCCCCGTACAGAAGTTTGGGCCTACGGTTCGAGGGTCGTGGGGAATTCGACGGACCGGTCTGATCTAGATCTGGTGGCATTCTCAGGGCCAGACCAGGTAGAGCACATCTTCGACTTGAGGGAAGCGTTTGATGAGAGCGATCTCCCGTTCAGAGTGGACCTATTCGTCTGGGACGAGATCCCCGATTCGTTCAAGGCTCGGATCCGTTCCAAGTATGCGACCCTGACCAAAGCGCAAACACGGGGACCGTAGGGGGGGCCGTAAGAGTAGGGCAGGCGTACCTGCTCGGCATGATGGCGACACCCTTCGCGTGTACGGAGAGCGACAGTCGGCCACGCCTGTCACATCGTGAACGGCGTGGCGCCCTTGCGGCTCCGCAGACGGGCCAGTGCGCACCCCACAGAGCGGCCAGCCCGGCCAAGAGGCCCTAGCCCGCCAGGGCCGAGAGGCCGAGGGCCGCTTCGCCGAGGCATTGGCCGAGACCAACACCAAACCCCACTCGATGTACAAGAGTTTGCCTCCTGAGAAGGCCATGCACGGCCTGAGACACCCAAGCGTGCCACGTAGCACGCCCCAAGCGAACCTGGGGAGCACGGCCAACCCGCGGCGACGCTAAGCGGCCTTCCGCTGACGGTTCCGCTCTAGGTCCAAGTCATAGGCAGCCTGTAGGCGCATCCAGTACTCCGCGTTCGACCAACCCGCCGCCTCCAGCCTCAGGGCCATCTGCGGCGAGATCTGCGATTTCCCCGCGAGCAGCCGCTCCAATGAGGCGAGCGGCACCCCCAGCAGGTCAGCCGCTTCTTGCTCGGCACGCCCGTCCAGACACAGCTCTAGGATCACCTCGCCCGGATGCGGCGGATTGCACATGACGTCCACGCTAGTCCCCCTGTCTTAGTGGTAGTCCACAGGGTCCACGTCCCAGACATCGCCATCCTCGAAGCGGAAGACGATGCGCCAGTTCCTCGAGACGCTCATAGCCCAGTACCCGACCCTGTCGCCCCGCAAGGGGTGCAACCTGGCCAAGCCGTTCAGATCTGCCGGTCTGCTTGCCCGCCGCAGCGCGAATAGCAGTATCCTGATCCGCCGGAGATGGGGAGGCGGGAGCCGACTCCCGTCGCCGTGCCTGAACCACCGCGCCAGTCCGCGGTGCCGGAAAGACCGGATCAAGCATCCACTCTGTCCCGGGCCGTCAGCCGATGAATCCCAGCAGGGTTATGAGCAGGGCCAGCAGGGCGAACCCGATGCCCATGATCCAGCCGGTGGAGGCGAACTGGGCGCTTTGGGCGTCGATCTTGGCATTGCGGGTCTCAAGCTTAGATTCGAACCGGGCACTAAGGTTGGCTGCGGCCATGCTCCGGACCTCCTCAACGAGAGTACCTGAATGAAAGTGTAGGCGTCGCCGGCGTACACGCCAACCTGCATCAGCAGGTCGAACAGGCGCTTGGAGTCCGGCTGCGGCGTCGGAGAATCGGGCATCAGGGTTCGATCGTGGGTAACCGCCCAAGGGACGCCCGGGTCCCAATGCCTCGTCCAATTCGAGGTGGCGGGGGCCGAGGATGATCCTGAGAGCGTCAGTTCCGGGCGTGCCCTTCCTCTCAGACCCGGGCCCCCGCCATCCGGCAGCGGCGGACTCTATCCCGCCCGCGCACGGGGCGCGGCGCGCCTGTATCGAGTTCAGGCCTAGCCGGCGGCGCCGCAGCAGGACCCGCCAAGGCTCCCGCGGGCGCGGGAAGAAGTGCTGCGAATGGTCGCGGCCGCGCCCGAAGGGTCCCCCGACCGGGCCATGCTCGTGCTGCTGCGCTGGTCAGGGCTGGCCACCCGCGACGACGCGACGACGCCGCGCACAGCCCTGCGCGAGAACGGCGAGCTCGTGGTGCGCCGGGCCAAGACGGGAGAGCTGGTGACGGTGCAGTCGCCGGATGCGGTGGCCGCCGCTGCAGGCACTGCTGAAGCGCAGTGGCGGGAGATTCTTCGGGACAGGAGAGTCGTCACCGCGGCCGGCTATTGGCGGTCCCGCCTAGCGCGGATCGCAGAGGCGTCCGGCGTTCGGGGGTTCCACCCGCACCGGCTGCGCAACACGGTCGCGGTCAAACTGCTGACCGCCGACGAGGATATGCAGGACTTCAGCACACTGCTGGGCCACAGCAACGTGCGGACCAGGGAGCGCTACTGCGCCCCGTGGAACAGGGCGAGGCACCGTCGCCTCGCTCAAGCCGTGAAGCGTGCCAATCGCAAGGAGCCAGTCCTTCAAGAGATGGCACAGCAGAATGCCGGAGGGGCTGGTAGAAACGCCCCCCGACGGAGAGCTTGGTTCCCGAGACCAATCCAACCGCACGTCCTCGGGATAGCACGGACGCGATGTGTAGGTATGATACGCGAGTTGTTGAATCGGCTGCGCCTGCGCCAACATGATTGGGCTGGTCTGGCGGCATGTCCGTTAAGCGACACGCTACAAAGCGTGGATCCGGGATGGTTGTTGTGTCCGCCCGCCTGGCAAAACGGCTTGCACAACTCTCAGCGGTCACCGTTCTGTTGGCGCTCCTGGGCTCCGCCTCTGCGCAAGTGGAGCGGGCCTCCAAGGCCGAGCGAGAGTCCGCTTCACTAGGAGCACCCGCGCCAAGGCAAGTCTTCACCACGACCTTTCGGGGCCGCAAACTGACCTACGAGGTCGTCGACGGCATGGCGGTCCACTCGGGCGACATCGTCCTCGGCAGAGTCGACGACCTCGAGCGCCTACCACTGCTTCCCCGCAAATCGGTCAGGTCCGACGGTGGGGACGTGCCGACAGAGCGCGGTCTGGCACCGCACGAGCAGCGCTATCTCTGGCCAGAGGGCACGGTCCCGTACATCATCGGCAACGATGTCTCAGCCGAGCAACGCCGGGATATCCAGCTGGCCATCCGCGCGTGGAATGACAATACCGTCATTAGGCTGGTCCCGCGCACGACGGAGGCAAACTACGTTCGATTCTCGAATGTGGAGTCCGGCTATTGTCGCTCGCAAGTCGGCATGGTCGGCGAAGCGCAAGAGATCTCCTTGCCGCCGATCGGCTGCCCACCCAACACCGTCGCACACGAGATCGGCCATGCCTTGGGTCTCTGGCACGAGCACGAGCGAGAGGATCGTGACCTCTACGTAACGGTCCTGACCGAGAACGTCCATCCGCAAGAAGCGGCCTGGTACCAGGCCAAGCACCCCGCCGCCGGTCCGTACGACTACGCTTCGGTCATGCATTACGACGGGCGGAGCGGTGCATGGAATGCAAACGAGGTCTTTGAGACCATCCCTCCGGGAATGCGCATTCCATCGGCGGGGCTGTCGGCAGGAGACATTGACGGCGTGGCTCGCCTTTACCGGCAGCCTCCGGAGGCGACCACGGTCACCACCAATCCGCCAGGGCTGGAGATTGTTGTGGACGGAGAGCACCTCATCGCCCCGGCCAGCTTCGATTGGGCCGAGGGGAGCGTACACACCGTTGAAGCACCGGTGTCCCAAGTTATTGGGGGGACCCGCTACGTGTTTGGGCGCTGGAACGATGGCGGCGACCGGGCACGTACCTTCGTTGCGGACGAGAGTTCTACTTGGCTGGAAGCGAACTTCATCTTGCAGTACATCGTGGGCACTCAAGCAGAGCCCGGCGGGACGGGCACCG
This sequence comes from Bryobacterales bacterium, assembly GCA_965203925.1. Classification (GTDB taxonomy): domain Bacteria; phylum Acidobacteriota; class Terriglobia; order Bryobacterales; family UBA6623; genus VXMF01. Next base: position 3,290,937 of record OZ241924.1, on the reverse strand, counting down.
TCAACCTGTTTCCGGAATCGCCGGACGGATACTACACGCTGCGAACGGAACTTCAGGCCTACGCAACGCCGGGACCGCGCACAGGCCGGGATTTTTGGCAATGGGACGGCATCCTCTACGGTCGGCACGGTCGCTCTTCCAATCCGGCAACTTGGCGCGTATCCGGCCCCGGAAAGGTGTTCGAGGCTGTGTTCACGGACCGTCCACTGCTTCGCATCCAAGCAAGCGTTGACTCGTTCGTAGTGCATCTCCGGGATTACTACGTCGGTGTCGATGAATGGGCGATCGATGCGCCGGTCAACCTTGTGACCGACATCCAAACCAATCGCATCGGGCTTCGAGTCGACGAGATTCAAGACGCGCCACAATCCAGACTCCATCGGTACCGCTTCCAGAGCTGGAGCTCAGGAGGTGCTCGGTCCGGAAGCCTGACGTTGCCACGAAACGGCGGCTCCATGACGGCAAGGTTCACCTCCGAGTTTGCCCTTGTGCCGCCTGTCACGGACCCGCGGTCCGGCACCGTCAGGGTGGAGCCGGTATCGTCGGACGGCTTCTTTTCAGAGGGGAGCCCTCTCCACCTCTCGGCGGTACCAAGTCCGGGATGGGAATTTGTGGAGTGGCGCGGCGACCTCACGGGCCGCGAGGCCGCAACGACGCTGGAGATCCGCAAACCGACAGGAGTCGAGGCCGTCTTCTCGCAGACGACGGAGGTCCCGGTTGGCAATCCTGTCCAAATCTCGCTCCCAGAAACGAACTACAACTTCGAGGTGTATGACTCCGAGGACGGTTTTCGAATCGAGCCTCCGACCGACGCTAGCGAAACCCGGGTTTCCTACGAAGCATCCACGCCTGGAGTAAATGTGGACCTGTTCGTCTTGGCCGGCCGGGAGCGACTTCAGTGGCAATACGGAGAGGACGGACGCACTCCAGAGTTCAATGCTGACTACCGATCAACCGGGCTAGGCGGGCGTGAACTGGTAGTGATCAACGAACACTCAAATCCGCCATTGGACCCGTTCGAGACCTATTACGTCGCCCTTGTCGTGTTCTCACCTTGGACTAAGATTCAAGGCACGCTCAGAGCGGAGGTAGAGCGCCGGACCACTCCAAGGCCATCGGCTTCAACGCGTCCGAGGGCATTGACATTCGTATCGCCTTCCGGCGCCACTCCGGCGGTCCAAGTGATTCAACTGGCGAACGAGGGTGCGGACCCCTTCCGTTACGCCCTTGCCGTCGATGAGCCATGGCTGACCGCGACGCCCACCGAGGGCAATCTTGAAGCGGGTTCGACGATAGAGATCGAGATCGGTGCCTTGGCCGGCGGCATCCAGCCAGACACTTACGCCGCCGACCTCACCGTCTTTTCCTCCGCCTCTGGCAGTCCCTCCATGGAGCCCGTGGTCACCGTACCGGTCACCCTAGTCGTCGTCCCTCGCGACAACGCTGGCGGCGACGATTCCAGCGTCGCCAAACCGATCGTAGAATCGGCCCTGAATAGCGCAAGCCGGACTCCCGGGGCAGCCCCCGGGTCTAGGCTCTACCTCTTCGGTTCGAACCTGGCTTCCGGAGACTCAGGCTCAGTCCCGGCCCAAGAAGGACCCGGATCGCAGCCTACTGTGTTGCAAAGCACAAGCGTCACGATTACCGACAGCACGAACAATGCCCATCTCACGGGCCTGAACCGCGTCTGGCCCAGTACGGTGAGTCTCGTCGTGCCGGAGAGTGTGTCGTTGGGGTCGGCATGGCTAACGGTCTGGCGCGGCACGGAAGCCTCCGAGCCGTTTCCAATTGAGATCAGTCACGTGACACCCGGCCTGTTCTCGGCCAATCTGGACGGCATAGGGCCTGGATGGGGCAATGCAGTGCGAGTCGATGCCAGCGGAGAGGAGTTAAGCCAGAGCGTCTCGACGATCGACGCGCCGCTTGGCAGTCGCACTTCGATCCCAATCAGCTTGGGAGCGGAGACTGACAAGGTGTATCTCGGCCTGTGGGCCACCGGGATTCGGGCCTGGACTCAAGCAGTTGGAGCGACCGTTGGCGGTCTGGCAGTAGAGGTCCACAACGTCGCCATGTCCGACTTAGGGCTCGATTGGGTCGTCCTCGGACCGTTGCCTCGCGCGCTCGCCGGTCGAGGAGACGTGGCCATTGAACTGACAGTCGATGGTCGGCGATCGAATTCGGTAACGGCCTTCATCGAGTAGCGGTCCGCTCGCGGTCGCGGGAATCGCTGAACAGTGCGCTCCACTGGCGCGCTTGGCCGCCACGCTCGGAATCATCTTTGAGCCGGGACGCTAGGTGTGCGGCTAACCGCGATCCTCTACCGGGTGGGGAAGAGTCGCATTCCTAGACCAAGGCCCACGGGCAGGAACCTCGGCGTAGATGGTCTGTAGTGAGTCGAGAGAGGCTTCGCCCTGCATTGTCTCTCCGACTTGCCGCCCCGGAGACCGAGGACTCCTAGCTGGCGGGAGGGTCCCGGATCGCGGATCGTACCGTTTCTGCGATCTTGCGCATGGCTTCCGACAGGGCCGACCCCGGCCGCCAAGCAAGCACGATTGTCCGGTGTGGCACGGGTTGCGTTATCGGACGCGTCACCAGGTCACACCGAAGGGCTTCGGCAGGCACCGCGATCAGTGGGAGCAAGGTGATACCCATGTTGGCGCACGCCATCTGCACCAAAGTCGGCAAACTCGTCGCGCGGTATTCGAGTTCCTCGATGCCTCTCCTTCTACAGAACTCGATCACCTGATCCCGGAAGCAGTGCCCTTCATCAAGCAACAGCATGTGCTCGCCCCGCAACCGGCTGAAAGGGATGGGCCTGGACGATCTTCCAAGTTGGTGATCCGGTGGTACCGCTAGCACGAACGGATCCTGCTTGACCGTCTCGCAGGTGAGGTCCCCGATGTCCGACTCTAGGGCGAGGAACCCTCCGTCGAGGCCTCCGTGGCGTATCCGGCGAACGAGCGCCCTCGTCTTGTCCTCGAGCCAAGCCATTGTCAAGCGCGGCAGCTCCTTGCGTAGCGCCTTAGCGGCGACCGGGAGCAGATACGGTCCGATAGTCGGTATCACGCCGATTCGCAGCGTACCGGCCAACGGGTCCAAGAACCGCCGCGCGGCCTTGCCAACGTCATCGGCCTCAACGAGGACGCGGCGCATGCGTCGAATCAGTTCAGTTCCCGCGGCAGTGATCATCACACCTCGACGATCGCGCTCGAACAACTGCACTCCCAGATTGGCTTCGACCCGTGCAACCTGCGCGCTCAGGGATGGTTGGGAGACGTGGCAGCGCTCCGCCGCCCGGCGAAAGCTCTTCAGATCTGCCACCGCCACTGCGTACTGAATCTGCCTCAGCGAAAAAGCGTATTGGCTCATGGGTGATAGCAATAGCCTATCGCATTGATAGAAACAATGTCTTGGACGTATCAGTCGGACCGTTCGACACTAGGGACATCACGAATTCGGCTTGCCGCCGGTCGCTGGAGTCAACGCAGTCTGCGCCACCTCGGAGCCAGATGACACTTCTGCGGCCCACGCTGGCAGCCGCTACTTGAAGGAGACGATTGAGATGCTGAATCGAGCGATTCCACTGCTTACCCTGCTGGCGATCGGGATGTCCCCGATCTCGCCGATCAACTTGGCGTTTGCCCAACACGACAGCCCAACCAACGATTACTGGTGGCCGAACCGGCTGAGCCTCGAACCACTGCGCCAAGACTCGCCGGAATCCAATCCGCTGGGCGAAGGCTTCAACTATGCAGAAGAGTTCGAGAGTCTCGATCTTGCTGCGGTGAAGGCAGATCTGGAGAAGGTGATGACCACGTCACAGGACTGGTGGCCGGCGGACTTCGGACACTACGGGCCGTTCTTCATCCGCATGGCGTGGCACAGTGCTGGCACGTACCGCACCATCGACGGCCGCGGTGGCGCGGACGGGGGCCTGCAACGCTTCGCGCCGCTCAACAGCTGGCCCGACAACGCAAACCTGGACAAGGCGAACCGGCTGCTCTGGCCGATCAAGAAGAAGTACGGCCGCAAGATCTCCTGGGCGGACCTGATGGTCCTCGCAGGGACAGTCGCGTTGGAGTCCATGGGATTCGAGACGCTGGGTTTTGCTGGCGGTCGGATCGATGCCTGGCAAGCCGAAGAAGTGAACTGGGGACCGGAGGGCGAGTGGCTCGGAGCTGATCGACGCGATCAGGACGGCAAGCTGGATCGTCCGTTCGGCGCGACGCAGATGGGCCTGATCTACGTGAATCCGCAGGGCCCGGGCGGCAAGCCGGATCCGCAACTGGCGGCTCACGCCATCCGCGAGGCTTTCGGGCGCATGGGCATGGATGACGAAGAGACGGCTGCGCTGATTGCCGGCGGCCACACCTTCGGCAAGGCGCATGGCGCTGCCGACCCGTCCCGTCACGTGGGTGCCGAGCCGGAGGGCGCCCCTCTCGAGGAGCAGGCACTGGGATGGAAGAGCAGCTATGGCAGCGGCAAGGCCGGCGACACAATCACCAGCGGGCTGGAAGGCGCGTGGACGGTCACCCCTACGGTGTGGAGCAACGACTACCTGAAGAACCTGTACGCCTTCGAATGGACCCAGACCCAGAGTCCTGCCGGTGCAGTCCAGTGGCAGCCAGCTGACGGTGCCGGGTCGGGTTTAGTGCCGGATGCCCACGATCCGTCCAAGCGGCACGCGCCGATGATGTTCACGACCGACCTTGCGATGAGGGTTGACCCCTCCTACCGTGAGATCACCTCGCGCTGGCTGGACCGCCCGGAGGGGCTCGAAGACGCATTCGCCCGGGCTTGGTTCAAGCTGACCCATCGCGATCTGGGTCCGACCTCACGCTACCTCGGCGATCTCGTGCCTGACCGGGAATTCATATGGCAAGACCCTATTACTGCGGTCGGCCACACTCTGGTCAATTCGCAAGATGTGGCCGGATTGAAGGCCCGGATCCTGGATTCCGGCTTGTCTGCAGCTGAGTTGGTCAAGGCCGCCTGGGCTTCGGCATCCAGCTACCGAGCGACCGACATGCGCGGCGGCGCCAACGGGGCGCGGGTCCGTCTGGCGCCCCAGAAAGACTGGGCCGCGAACGATCCGGCCGAACTGGGCCGGGTGTTGGGAGCGCTGGAAGAGATCCGGAGCGCTTTCAACAGCGGCCAATCCGGCGACAAGCGGGTTTCTCTCGCCGACTTGGTGGTTCTCGGCGGCGCCGCCGCGATTGAGCAGGCGGCTCGACAGGCCGGGGCCGAAGTGGAGGTGCCGTTCCGCCCCGGTCGCGGGGACGCACGGCAGGACCAGACCGATGTGGATTCGTTTGCAGCCCTCGAGCCTGCCGCGGATGGCTTCCGCAACTACTTCGCGAGCGGCAACCCGCGGTCTCCGGCGGAGATGCTGGTGGAGAAGGCGGCCCTGCTGAACCTTAGCGTTCCGGAAATGACGGTGCTGGTCGGGGGCATGCGAGCGCTGCATGCCAACGCGGGAGGCTCCGATCACGGCGTGTTCACCGACCGACCCGGCACGCTGAGCAACGACTTCTTCGTCAACTTGACCGACATGTCAACGCAGTGGGCCAAGGCATCCACTGAGGGGATCTACGAAGGCCGTGACCGTGCAACGGGCGAACTCAAGTGGACCGCCACCCCGGTGGACCTGATCTTCGGATCGAACTCCGAGCTGCGCGCTGTTGCCGAGTTCTACGCATCTGACGACGGGCAGGAAGCGTTCGTCCAGGACTTCGTGGACGCATGGACCAAGGTGATGACCCTCGACCGCTTCGAATTGCGATGAAGTAGCTGGGTGGAGAAGGCGCCCCGCTGTGGCCGTTTGGGATGGACTTCTGAGAATGCGTTGTGCTGTCGACCTTGCGCCGGCAGCGGGCGTCCCCGGGCCCCGGGGACGCCCCGTTGGTGTCAGCGGCGGCTGACGAGTGCGCATGTGGAATGTTGCTCTGCTGGTCCGGGCCGCTGGACTTGGCTACGACTGCCGGCAGGCTCTCGCGCTCGATTGACCGCATCTTGCGCAGATCAATGCCCACGGCGCGCGGCTCGACGACCTGCCTTACATTGAGACCGACGTTGTCCACGGTCTATGCTCCTGTCCAGCGACAGTGGGGTGGGAAGCCCGACCCAGGACAACCGTCCTTTGGACGGCGACGAATTGCTATCCGTAGTCGCTTCCCGACAGACAACTGGAACCGTGAGGGGCTCGGCTCGGCCTGGCCGAGTCAGTTGCACTCGGGAGATCCGGCTGCCAGTTCAATTCTCCGACCACCTCTCGCTTCCGCTGACCGTTATCGCGGGACAACTTGCCGCTCCGCGCCAAGATCAGCATCGCCCCTCCTCAGAGCATAGGCTGGCGAGCTGCGGTCACCCAGAATTCCATTCGATCGTGCGGTGAGCAGGCTCCGCTCAAGTTGCGGATCCTTGGAATGGAAGCACTCGGTCGGCTAGCCTCGATTCCCAACGCAGGTTTTTTGCCTGCAGTTTTTGGGGTGCCGGTTTAGAGGAAGGCGATCTTGAGAGGGAGGTTGTTGAGCCACGGGATCGTCACGGCCTCGTCAGCGATGCCGGCCTGTACTAAGAGCGGGTTGTAGGCGCGGCGTCCGAAGCGCACTTCAATTTGGTCGGGAAGGATCTCGATGCGCGCGGAGGCCTGCACGAACTTGCGGAAGAGCGTGCGGGCCTTGGCCTCGGCCAGCTTGCCCCCGAGCAAGCGTCCCAGCAGGCGGTACAGGCCGGAGGCCATCAGGGTGATCTGCAGGTCGACGTCGATCTTCTGGGGCACCTTTGAGGAGAGCGCGTCCATGTGGAAGAAGTCGATGGCCTCTGCGATGGCGTTCTCGATCAGCATGCGGCGCGCGTAGCGCTCGATGATCTCCGGCACGGGGTTCTTGAGCTGGTTGGTGATCAGCAGGATGGGCCTGCGCTTGCCGATGTTGGTGACCGCGATCTGGCGGATCTCGTGCGGATAGGCGGGCAGCTCCAGACGCTGGTCCAGCACGCGCGGGTTGCGGTAGCGTCGGCCGATGTTGTGCAGCCGCACCCGGCGCCAATCGGCCTGCGCCGCGCTGGCGACTTGCGCCAGCACGCGCTTGGTGCGCGAGCGCAGGGTCACAAAGCCGATGCCGCGCCGGTGCAGTTGGCAGAGACCGGGGCGGGTGGTGAAGGTGCTGTCGAAGACCAGCTCGTGCGGGTCGCGGCCGGTGCGCTCGCGCCACCAGTCGGCGAAGAGCAGGGCGGCCTGGGGGCGGTCTTGCTTGGCGATGCAGGTGTTGCCGTAGCACAGCGCGCGGGTGTCGGCGTCGCGCGCGACGAGAGCCAGGATGCCCTTCTGCTTGCGGGAGCGTTTCGAGACGTAGTGCTTGCCGACGAGGGCGTCGTCGCCGTGGTAGGGGATGGTGTGGAAGTCGAGGTCGAAGGAGTCGCCGCGAGGCAGGCCTTGCTCGTGAAGGGCCTTGTTCCACAGGCGCGCGAGGGTGCGGATGTGGCGCGGGTCGACGCGGCAGGAATACTCGGTGAGGGTGGAGCGCTTGGGGATGCGGTTGAGGCCGGCGAAGAGGGCCAGGCCGGGGTCGCAGACCTCGCTGTCGACATGGGAGTGGCGGGCGGAGCCGTAGAGTTTGAGGGCGAGCAGGGAGAGCACGGCGTTGGGGGCGGGCAGCATGGAGCTGCCGGGCATGTGCGCCTGTTCGAGGATGGAGGCAAGCGGGAAGGGGGCGAGCAGGCGGGCGAACAGGAAGAGGCCGCCGTAGCGGCTTCGGAAGCGCCGCGGTGAGAGGTCGAGGGAGCGCCGGTCAGCGGGGGGTTCGAGCAGGCGGGGCAGCTGGTCGGGCCTGCGGCGGGGCAGCTTGGGGACACCGTTGTCGGCGAGGACGCGGTGAACGACGGTCTTGCTGGCGGGGATGCCGAGGCGGGCGAGCTCTGCGGAGATCTCGAGGATGGAGAGGTTGTTCTCGCGGCGGAGCTTCAGGATGGTGCGATCGCGCTCGATGGATACCGGCGTGGGGAGGCCGGGCTTGCGGCCGGGAGTGGAGGGCAGGAAGAAGTCGCGATCGGGGTGCTTGTCGAGCTTGCCGGCAAGCTGCAGCAGGTAGGCGGGGGAATACTTGAAGCGCCGAGCGGCTTCAGGCAAGGAGAGGCCGTCGACGCAGAGGGCGCGGAGGGCTTCGTACTGGCGGTGGTTGGGGTTTTGGGGTTTGAGGAAGACGGGGGCCAGGTGGGAGAAGTCTTTCATTGAAATAGGAGGAATTGGGAACTTTATCCACCATACCATAATGACGATTCCTGCAGGTGCCTGAGGGAGGGCTCGGAGGCACTTCGGAGAGCAGCCGCAAGGCACTCGGGAGAGACCGGTCGACAGGCGCATGACCGCCAAGCATGGCGATTGCGGGCGATATCCGGGCCTTCTGCGGTGTGGGGGCCAAAACCGGGGCTGAGCCGAGATGGCCAAGGGACGCGCCCCGCGGGGCTCTCGGGAGAGGGGCCACAAGAACTCCTAATGAAACTGTGGATATAGTTCCTGCTTCCGGTATATCCACTAAGACGAAAGAGCTGAAGCGAGCAGCAGTACCGCGCCACGAGAGCATCGGACACCCTTGGACCAATGGGTGAGTGCCTGTCGCCAGCGGATCCTGACGGACTGGTGCAGCGATCTGGCCGTCAGCTGAAGTCGATTAACCTGCGTTGGGAATCGAGGCTAGTGTTCTAGGCCACCGATGACGTTTGCGCTTGAGAGGCTTGAGACTTTGGGCGCTGGGCGTAGGGACGACAAGCGACATAAGCGGGCCGGCGGATGGATTCTTGAGCCAGAGACGATCACACCTAGCTGCGAACTTGGTCACGCTGCGGACGTCCCATCGGCTCCCACGCGTTTCGGCCAGCATTTCTCGCTTGCGGTCTCGGGTAGGCTGTAGCATTCAATTGCCTCGCCTCTGCACCGGTCGAACTGGTCCGTGTGCCCCTCCCAGCCGCCGCGCCTCGGGATACGTGCTTTGACGGTGTCCGTCAGGCGAGCGACGCAAGCATAGCCGAGCTTGCGCGAAGCTCCGGGGTTCAACGAGGCAGATTCTGCCGCAACACGCGAACGCGGTCAGTTGCGTGATCGACGAACCAGACGTCGCCCGTGCGGCTAGCCGCCACGAGGCGGGGAACCAAGTGCTCTGACACGGGCGGCTCGCCGTCCTCCTGGGCAAGCAACCGACCCGAGCCCGCAATCGTCGAGATGGTCCCCGACCGGTCGATCTTGCGTACCCGCCTTGCGTCGGCCAGAAAAACGTTACCCTCCGAATCCGCTGCGATATCCCGGGTGTTCAGGTCGGCTTCGACCGCCGGGCCATCGTCGCCGCTGTAACCTTGAACGCCCGTGCCGGCAATAGTGACGATATCTCCATTGCGGTCGATCTTTCGAATTCGGAACGTTTCCTTGTCGAACACGTAGACGTTGCCCGCCGGATCGGCCGCGACCCGGTACGGGCAGTCCAAGCGGGATTCGGAAGCCGGCCCGCCGTCCCCTTCGTATCCCGGCCGACCGGTCCCCGCGAACATCGTGATCCGCCCGTCGGCACCGATCTTGCGGACCCTGTGGTCCCCGGCATCAGCCACGTAGAGGTTGCCCTGCGCATCGGACGCAAGGTCCAGCGGACCCACGAATCGGGCTTGCACGGCCGGGCCGCCGTCCCCCTCGTACCCAGGCGGAGGTAGAGAGGGTAGCGGTTCGTGATACATGGAGCTGATGACACCCGAAGTGTCGACCTTGCGCACGCTGCGATTCCCGCTATCCGCGATGTAGACGTTGCCGGATGGATCCACGGCAACTCCGCATGGATAGTCCAGGACTGCCTCTGTTGCTGGACCGCCGTCCCCACCGAAGCCAGCCTCGCCCGTGCCTGCTATTGTCTTGATCCCACCTTCAGGACTGATGGCGCACACCCGGTGATTGGCGGAGTCGGCCACGTAGACAGTGCCAGCCACCTCCGCCGCCAAGCCATTCAGGCTACGGAAAGGGACTTCGCCAGAAGGGCCTTCATGGGCTCCGCCGTATTCGACGCCTGTGGGGGAGTTGCGTTCTCCGGGCCCGGTGAAGGTTTGGACCGTGCCCGACAGACCGATCTTGATTACGGAGTCGTTTTGCCAATCCGAAACGTAGACGTTGCCCGCAGCGTCCGCAGCGACGCTGGCAGGTTCTGCAATCTCCGGTAGGATCGGGGCCTTGCCATCGACGTCGGAGCACCCCACATCCGATCCAACAACAGTGGAGATCGTTCCACGACCGTCAATCTTGCGAATACGATTAGCGTAGAGTTCAACTACATAGAGGTTGCCGGCAGAGTCGGTTGCGACCGAGGCAGGGTACGAGAGCCGGGCAAGCGTGGCTGGGCCGCCGTCCCCTGAATCGTCGTACTCCGAATCGTCGTACTCGCCGGTCCCCGCAAACGTGCAGATGCTTCCATCCGCGGCGATCTTGCGGATCGTGCTCCCGCCAGGAGACGCCAAGAACAGATTGCCCGCCGCGTCCGCAGCGATGAAGTCTCTCGGCAAACCCCAACCGCTCTCAAATTCCCCCCACTCCTCCGGATCGAGCAGCGTCTCCAGATCAGCCACAGTAGCCGTCGCGCCCGACGGGTGGATTTTGCGAATCCGCATGTGCCGCACGTCGAAGTAGTACACATGTCCAGCCAAGTCCGTGGCCACCCATGTCGGAATGTCCCTTGTGTGCGGAACCGTCTTCGGCCGTCGCCACCCGCCCGATCTCTCGCCTGTCCCCGCAAACGCCGTTATCGCACCGCTGGGGTCAATCCGGTACACACTGCACTCTTCCGCAACGAAGAGATTCCCTGCCGTGTCCGCAGCCAGCCGCGAAGCGCGATCGAAGAAGGGGTCCTCGAGCGAGCCACTTTCCTCCGAATGGCCATCCTCTCCGGCACCCGTTACGCGCACGACCCCTCGTGAACCCTCCAAGCGCCACACGTGATCCGAAGTCAGCATGCAGAGCCTGTCGTGGGCGTCTCCAGCGATAGCTTCGATCAGACTCGTGGACGGCGGCCCTCCTTCCCAGATCGTCCGTCGGCACTCCGTTCCCGCAATCGTCTCGATGACGCCCGAACGGTCAATTCGCCGCAATCGGTCATTGCCGCTGTCGGCCACGTAGACGTTGCCGCTTGCATCCACGGCCAGTCCCTCGGGGCTCCTGAGCAGGGCCGCGACTGCCGGGCCACCGTCACCCCAGTAGGCAGCCTCCCCGGTTCCTGCGATCGTCGATATCCGACCTCCCTGGACGAACTTCCGAATCCGGTGCCTGTGATTGTCGGCAACATACACAGTTCCCGAGGGATCCACGGCGATCCCTCGCGGGTTTCCGAAGCAGGCCTCCTTTGCCCGCCCCCCGTCACCGTTGACGAACACCTCCCCGCCCCCGGCGAAGGTCCGTATGATGCCGTCCCGGTCAATCACTCGCACCCTGCCATTCCGATGGTCAGCAACGTAGACGTTTCCGTCCGGATCGACCGCTACACCCGCAGGCTCGTACAGGAAGGCCTGCTTCGCTGCGCCTCGATCCCCTTGGAAGCCACGCCTTCCCGAGCCCGCAACGGTGGTGATGATCCCCTCGGCGCTGACCATTCGCACGCGGTCGTTGTGTCGATCCGCCAAGAACACGTTTCCGGAAGCATCCGTCGCAATCAGGTCCGGGCTGCTCAACTTGGCTTCCACGGCTGGGCCGCCATCGCCGCCATAGCCGGGTTCTCCGGTGCCCGCGACTGTTGACACCGTTCCTGACGGATCGATCTTCCTGAGGCGGTGGTTGCGAAAGTCGCTGACATACACGTTCCCAAGAGCGTCAACCGCCACGCCCATCGGCAGGTTGAAGACAGCTTCGGAAGCTCGGCGGCCATCGCCTCCGTATCCAGCAGCGCCCGTCCCGGCGATAGTTGAGATTAGCCCGCTTCGGTCAACCTTGCGAACGCGATGGTTGTGGGTGTCCCCGATGTACACGTTCCCCGCGCAGTCGACCACCACGCCGCACGGCCCGCTGAGCAGTGCCTTGCGGGCCGGACCGCCGTCCCCCTCGCAACCTATTTTCCCGGTTCCGGCGATCGTCTCGATGCGGCCGTCTTGCCCGACCCTGCGAACACGGTTATTGCTAGCGTCGGCCACATAGACCTGACCCTCGGCGTCTACAGCGACTCCGACGGGAAACTTCAACCGTGACTTGGTTGCAAGCTCAAAGTCACCGCCGCTGCCCCTCTCACCGGTACCCGCCAACGTGCTGATGACTCCATCAACGGAGACGCGCCGCACTCGGTGCATGCTTCGCTCCACGATGTAGATGTTTCCCTTCGCGTCCGCTGCCACGCCCATGGGTCCTTTAAGGCGGGCAGTCGTCGCCGGAACGCCGTCCCCTGTCGCGAGTCGCCGTCTCCCCCCTCCAGCGATCGTCTCGATGATTCCGTGCTTGCCAATCCTCCGCACCCTGGAGTTCCGCTCGTCGGCGAAGTAGACAGCTCCCGATTCGTCCACCGCCAAGCCGCCGGGCGAGTCAAGCAATCCCTTCCGCGCCGGGCCTCCGTCCCCCCCCAACCCAGGCGCCCCCGCCCCCGCGATGGTCTCAATCGTTCCCTGTGTGTCGACCCGGCGGATGCAATGGTTGTACATGTCCGAGAAATAGACTTGGCCGTGACCGTCCGAAGCGATACCCCCAACAGAAGAAAGCAGAGCCTCTGTGGCAGGAGCGCCCTCGCCCGCGTGACCGCTGTAAACCGGCCCCATGCCGGCGAATGTGGAAAACGATCCGTCGGAGTCGACCTTGCAAATCCGGTTGCCACCGAAGTGGGAAAAGTACACATTTCCCCGGTCATCTGCGGCCAGTCGCTCCGGCTGGAATAGCCAGAACCACAAAGCTGCATCCACCGAGCCACTGCCACCTCTGCGCCGGGCGTCGGCAACCGTAGAGATGAGACCATCGCTGTCGATCCTCCGGACCCGGCCCCCAAGGGACTCCGTGACATAGATGTTTCCCAACTTGTCTACAGCAACATCCGTCGGGTAGTCCAAGTCAGATTGAACTGCTGGAATGCCGTCCGGAGGATCTGGTTTTCTGATGAGATCTGAGACTGTGTGCTCGACCAGTCTCCAACGGTCGCCGAAGAAGTCCAGTACATGCTGGATGCCTTGGTGTACATAGCGGTCTCCCTTTGCCACTTTGCGCGAACCGATTCGCCATGTCCCGTCCGCACCAGGGTTCAGGCGGACAGTCGCGCCGCCGGGCAATGCAATAGACTGCCTCTGGTGCTGCCGGGTTGCCTTGAACGCCCCGCCCGCTCCCGGTTGCAAGACGAAAGTGCTCCCGTCCTTGGCGGTCAGCTGGCTACCGGCGGCATAGGCCCTCCCGTGGCGCCAGAGAGTACCGTAGGCAGCGAACTCGAATTCACGTCGCTCGCCGCCCTTGCCGAGCCTTACGCTGAGCCTGTTATCCAAGCGGATGATCCGCACGTTGTGGTAGGCAGAGTCCGCGACGAGGAGGAATCCGTCTCTGTCTATCGCCAGGGCTCCGGGCTCGTGTATGTTCGCCTCAGAAGCCGGGCCTCCGTCTCCCTGTGGGTGGAAGCCTGTCTCGCCAGTGCCGACCACCGTGGTGATGAAGCCGTCGCGATCGATCCTGCGAACGCGGTGGTCTCCGACGTCGCCCACGTAGATGTTGCCGGCGCAGTCAGTCGCCAATGCCGATGGATGGAATAGTCGGGCAAGGACTGCCGGGCCCCCATCCCCGGAGTACTGGATCTCCCCTGTGCCCGCCACTGTTGTGATGGTCCCGGCCCGGTCAATCCGCCTGACGCGATGGTTTCCGCTATCGGAGACGAATAGGTTCCCTTGCCCGTCTGTGGCCAGCCCCTCAGGGCTCCAAAGAAACGCTTCTGTGGCCGCACCGCCATCCCCGATGTATCCAGCCATCCCTGTGCCGACAACGGTCGAGATCGAGCCATCGGGGGAGATCCTCCTCACGCGGTGGTTCCCACGTTCGGAGACGAATAAGTTGCCCTCCCTGTCCACGGCAAGGCCGGCTGGACCGTTCAATAGGGCCTCGGCAGCCGGGCCTCCGTCACCTCCGCACCCCTTTTGCCCGGTACCCGCGAAGGTGGAGATGAGCCCGCCGGGATCGATCCTGCGGATGCGGTGGAAGTGGAATTCGGCGACGTACAGATTCCCGGAACGATCGACGGCCAACGCGCTGGGCCCCTCGAACGAAGCCTCTGTAGCGTTGCCTCCGTCACCGGTGTGGCCACTCTCGCCCGTGCCCGCGACGGTCGTGATCACCCCCAAAGGGTCGATTTGGCGAATGCGGTAGTTGTATAGGTCGGCGACGTACAGATTGCCGGACGTGTCCGAAGCTAGGGCAGACGGATCGGACAGCTGTGCCTGGGACGCCGGGATGCCATCGCCGTTGAAGCCTCGCTCCCCAGTCCCGACAAGCGTTTCAATCATCCGCTTCGGCTCCTGTCGCCCGTCAGGCTAGGTGATCCTCGGAGTCGCAAGACGACTCGTCAGGCTCCTGTTATCGAGTTTGGCATGGAGGTCGCCCGATCGCTACGACTCGGCGGGGCCGGCGTGTGTCGCAACCGCGAATTGGGCGGAACGCTCGACGGGTCGTTCGACCAGCTGATTGATCGTCGCCGACCGCCAAGTGATCAGGGCGTGGACTAGGACCGCCCTCTCGATTGCGGCCTAGCTGACATCGAGGCGACGTTCGCCCAATCAGTCCTGCGATTGACCTGCGGCCGGTCCGCCACGGCACTGATAGGCGGGTCTCGGCGCTCTTGGTCATCGAGGTGCTGGCCTACCGTACTGTTCACTTGGTCCGCCCGCGGCTGGGGAAACAGCTGAGCTGGCAGTTGATCCGGGAAGGGTTCCGGGACTAGACGCGAATGGGGACGACGGCTTAGGCAACAGACAGGGCGCTGATCACGTATCGCGATGAAGTGCGACCAACGACAATGCAGCACGGATCGCCTAGGCAACCGGCCTGCCGCCTCGGCTATACCGCCGCCGCATGCGGATGGGAAATCAAGAAGAGTCACGATTCGTATTGCCAACTGGGGCTTAGACCGAGGTCGGCAAACCGGATTCGAAGTGACCCGGGGCGCTGCAGCCCTGCAGGTCGATCTGACCCCATACCTATGTGTTGTGTCTGTTGGCGCCCCACCCGGCTGAACCCATCCTCGGCCTTGCGGATGTGGAAGCCGTGCTGGTGGAATTCGCTGGCCCCGCCGAACTGCATGCTACCGGATCCCAGACTGGCGGCGAGAGCCTCTGCCACGATCGCGTATTAGCCGGTGTGTGTCCGGCCGGAGACGCTCTGCGGCCGGGGCGTGGGCCGCTCCTGGTCGTTCATGAACCCGAGCCTGCGCTCCTGGATGGCGTCTCCTACACCATGAATGATTCCATCGGAATTGAGGCGGATCGTGTCCATAGGATCCACCCGATCACGTGAGCCCCCACCCTATTCGTCTCGTGTTCCGGCCACCGTTCCCCTGACAATTGTCCTATAACGTCTCTCTGGCTTGAGAGAAACTAGCTCCAGACGCTTTGGTGCCCTCGAGCTTGACTACGCTTTCTTGGCGAATCCAGCCTCAGACCGCACGGCTGGATGGCGCTAGGTGGCAAAATTGGGTCCAGTAGGACCCAGTGCCCAGCCTTCCGCGATGCAGAGCGCAGGCGTCACGATAACCGACATCGTCATCAACGCACGTTTGCTGGTCTGAACGGTGACGTGCCCAGAACTGCCGGTCTCCCCATACCGGAGGATGTGTCGTTGGGGAAGGCATGGCCTACGGGCCGGCACGGCAACGGACGATCTGAGCGATTCCCAGATGAGGTCGCTCAAGTGGCACCGGGACCATTCTGGGCCAATCTGGAATGGGGCGATGGCGTACGAGTGGATGCCAAGCGACGCGCCGTTTGGCAGCCGCACTGCGACCCGAATCCGCCTTCGAGAAGAATCTGACAAGGTGTATCTCGTGCTCTCATCGACAGGGGACCTCAAGGGGTTGACGGCGTCGAGCACCTCGATGGCATCTGTGCGGCGGCTGGGCCCTGGCGTAGGCGAAAACGAGGAGAGAGGATGAGCCACGGCGACTTGGCCCGCAGGCGAGGACGACGTAATCGCCGGCGACGTGGAGTTCTCGGTGCGATACGAGATCCTACGACCGTTTGAGGCGCACTGCGAGACCGTGGCCGAGATCTCGGGGCGTGATCCGAAGGTCGCGTTCCGGAAGAAGGGCGACGTTTCGAGGCTGGTCAGGACAGTGTCGGCGGTGTCGGCGGTGAGCCCGCAGGACGTCAAGGCGATGAGCGCGCTGGACTTCGGGAGGCTGGCCAAGCTAGTCCGAGCTCTCCTGTAGATCCGGGTGACCCTCCGACCGCTGCTGGCCTACCTAGTCGCGGCGAACAGGTGGACCCGCGTCGGCATGAAGGAAATGCCACTTGGAGAGCTTGTCGCCTATCGCGAGCCGGCCCGCAGCTGGCTGGGGCTATAGCGGGATGTCGCGGTCCCGCCACCAGTCCCAAGCGAAGAGCGCAAGAACTATCCCGCCCGTGATCAGCACCGTGCCAAAAGTGATGTTGGAGACCGCCCACATGATGGCGACCAGCCAGAAGAGCCTTACCGGCAGCTTCCACAGGAAAACCCCCAGCCGGTCCATGAAGTCCATGACGCACGCCCCGTACGCAATCTAGCATGCCGAGACTGAAGCTGGGCATCATCATCGAGGGCAGCGTCCGGGCTGCGCGGGGAGTTCGAGGCCAGCCGAAAGCCCACGGCGCCGCTGCTACGGACGCACAAGGCGCAGCGTGCGAATCTGCCTGAGGCCGGGGTCGAGACCAAGGGCCTGAGAGCGGCCCAAGACGAGCTGCGCCGATGACGCGAGACGCTGACCCGGGCGCATCAGCCGGCGAACGCGCATCGCGAAAGCCATCCTACATTGGTGAAGTACTGGCCAAAGGCCAACAAGCCAATCGCCGACCTCCGAAGCTGGGCGGATCCTAGGCTTGCGCAGACACAGCATGCAACCTCCGCCATCCACGTTTGGTGCTGCGGCCGAAGCACCGGCAACAACTTCCTTTCGCACCGCGGGCACTTGTGCCATACTCCGTTTCGGGCATCATTGTCCAAGCGTTGCCAGCGGGACGTCGGCGGTTTCGAAGACAAACTCCTGCCCTCGGTTCACGCTCCGCACAGAGCTCTACCTAAGAGTCTGCCGCCGTTTCCTCGCATCTCAATCGTGCTTCAGCTGTGGAGCACCCACACCGTTCCAGACCGGCAGAGGAAGCCGCCAGTCGGTTCTTCTGCTCGCGGCCGGGCCAGTGAGCCGTAGCCGACTCTTGAGGCTCGCCAACAGGTCCGTGCCGGGTAGCGATGCCTCGGTTCCATCGATTTCAATGCTTGGTGGGGCCACGTACAGGGAGTTGTTGTCGGGCTAGGCCTGCCACGGAGCTATACCTCTCTCCGGACAAGCTCGGGCTCAATCGTCCAACCCATGACGGGCTGCATGCTGTGCCCGGATCCGGCGCCCCAATGTTGCCTTCGTCAGCGTGTCGTAGCCTCCCCACGTGAGCTGGCTGCCCGGTGGAGGATCGTGCTTGCGCGCTCGGTAGCCTCCCAAGTCCGCCACCAGACTGCTTGCCTCCCTGAGAGTGCCCGGCCCCGCCAGACCCTCTATGTCGGCGCACTCCTTGAGAAACTCCAGCTCGTCGTCGGTGAACAGCAGCTCCGGCCCGCAGTGGGGCACCGGCCGTCCCAGCAGCGTCATCAGCAGCAGCAGCCTCCAACAGGTCACGCTGTTGGTGGCTATCGCCCGCTGCACCCGGTCCGCCGTGAGGAATCGCAGATAGCGCACCCGACAGCCCGACTTCAGCACCCGGAAGACGTCCTTCCCGCCAGCGCTGCAGATAGCGCCGCCCCACATCGGCCGCTCCCGCCGCGTCCGCTAGCTCCCAGCTGGCCAGATGGTGCCACTGCCCCGGCGGCTCTCTCTGGACAATGTGTGCGCCCCACGGCGTCACCTCCTCGGCACCAGCGGTCATCGCTGGCACGCGCAGCCTGCTTTGCCTCAGCTCACATCAGGCCTGGCGATTCACGCGCGCCGTCCGCGCCTTCTTGCGGCTCGACTTCGACCGCTTCACGAGGCCCTGAATCCTAGCCTTGAGTGGCCAGCATCTCCGAGAGTTCGGCCCACTCCTGCTCCCGCCTCTGCATCTTCTGCTGGCTCGCTTCCAGCTTCTTCAGGGCCCGCTCGCGGCCCTGCCTGTCTGAGCCGGCCATCTTCAGGGCCTCCTGCAGCTTGGCGCTGGACTCCTCAATCTCTTCAATCTCGCGCTCAATGGTGTTGATTCGCCCTCGGATGGATCGGATCCCAGCAGGGCCCAACGTTCGGCGCCGTCGCAGCCGACGCGGTTTACGGACCTTCGCTGCGCTCTTCTTGGTCTTGCTCTTGGTGCGCTTGGCCGCGGGGCGGGAGGCTGTGCCGTGCTGCCGGTACCACAGGAAGTCCTCGTAGCCGCCCGGATACACCTCAGCCTCGCCGTTCCCCACATGGATCACCTTGTTGGCCAGCCGGTCGATGAAGTACCGGTCGTGCGAGACGAAGACGATCGTTCCTTCGAAGGCCAGCAATGCCGTCAGGAGAACGTGCTTCGCCCGCATGTCCAGATGGTTTGTGGGTTCGTCCAGCAGAAGGAGATTGCTCGGCCTGAGCAGGAGCCGGGCGAGGGCGTAACGGTTCCGCTCGCCGCCCGAAAGGACGCCAATCGGCTTGAACACATCGTCGCCGCTGAACAGGAAGCTCCCAAGCAGTCCACGGAGTTCGGACTCAGCCATCAGGGGGCCGTGCGCCAGCAGGTCGTCAAGGACTACCGCATCGGGATCCAGCTCCTTGTACTGGTCTTGGGCGAAGTGATCTATGCCGACCCGATAGCCCTCCTTTCGGCGCCCCGAATTGATCGGCTCCGTGTCAGCGAGGATCCGGATCAGGGTCGACTTGCCCGCGCCGTTTGCGCCAACGAGGGCGATGCGGTCACCGCGCTCGATGCGCAGCGAGACTTCCTCGAACACATGCGTCTCGTCATACGACTTGGCCACACGGTCGAGCTCCACCACCACCCTCCCGGACTGCACGGGCTGCGGGAAGCGGAAGTGGATCGTCTTCACCTCCCGCGGGATCTCGATCCTGTCCATCCTCTCGAGCTCCTTAATCCGGCTCTGGACCTGACGGGCCTTGGTCGCCTTGTACCGGAATCGGTTGATGAACACCTCCAACTGCTCGATCCTGTCCCTCTGGGCCTTGTACGCCTTCCGAATCTGCTCTAGGCGCTCGTCCTTGAGCCGCTCGAACTTGGAGTAGTTCCCCGTGTAGAAGTGCGCCTTGCGATTCCAGAGGTGCACCACCTTCTGAATCGTGGCGTCGAGGAAGAACCGGTCGTGGGAAACGATGACGAAAGCGTGCGGGTAGCCTTTGAGGTAGTCCTCGAACCAATTGCGGGCCTCGAGGTCGAGGTGGTTGGTCGGCTCGTCGAGCAACAGGATGTTCGGCTTTGCCAGCAGCAGCTTCGCCAGCGCGACCCGCATTTGCCAGCCTCCAGAAAAGTGCTCGCAGGGACGGTCCCAATCGGCGCGAGGAAAGGCAAGGCCGGCCAGCACGGTTCCGACTTGGGCTTCCTTGCTGTACCCGTCGAGCGCTTGGTAGCGGCTGGAGCACCACTCGTAGCGGTCCAAGACTGTCTGGAACTCTTCGCCCTCGGGATCTACCTCGCCCATCCTGTGGGCCAGATCCTCCAGCTCCGCCTCAAGCTGGACCGCCTCGGTGAAGACGCTCACGCACTCCTCGAAGACCGTCTTCCCAGAGAAGGTCAGGCCCTCCTGCGGGAGATATCCGGTCTGGATTCTCTTCTGTCTCTGGATCAAGCCGCTCTCCAGCCGCTCGCTCCCGTCAATGATCTTCAGCAGCGTGGTCTTTCCTGTGCCGTTGTCTCCGACAAGGCCTATGCGGTCCCCGGGCGCGACGAGCCAGTCCAGCCCATCGAACAGCACCCGATCTCCGTACCGCATGCGAGCGTTTGCGAACCGGATCACAAGTTCGAATATAGACGCCTGTATTCCGGCCAGCGGTCTGCAGCTGTCTGAAGGATCTTTCCAGCCGACCTCTCAGGTGGCCGCGCCGCGTCCAGCACCAAGTCCGCAGTGGTCCGCGCCGGACGAACGTGGATGCGGTACATGGGAGCGGCGAACCTCTTCCACTGCTCGCGCACGGTGGACTCTGAACGGCCTCGAACCGTCGTGTCGCGAGCGATTCGCCGCGCAAGGCACAGGTCCTCCGACGCTTCCAGAAACACAGTGAGGTCAAGGTGCTGGCGAATGCAAGCCCGTACAAGCACGAACAGGCCCTCCAGCAGGAGCAGCTTTGGCGGTTCGATGATTCTCGTCTCCGCTCTGCGGACGTGCCTGCTGAAGTCGTAGCACGGGGCGCAGACCGGCTGACCGGACCGCAGGGCCGCCAGTTGGCGGCCAAGCAGGTCCCAGTCCAAGGCGGCCGGCGAGTCGAAATTGGTCAGGGAGCGCCTTGCCGGAGAGAGGTGGGACAAGTCGCGGTAGTACGCGTCCGTTCCCAAGACAGCGCACCCGTCGACGAGCCGAGCGAGTTCGCTCGCAACTCGGGTCTTGCCCGCCCCAGACGGACCGGCTATGCCAATGATCTTCATCCGGGGCGAGGGCTCCGCGGGCCTACACGAGCCACTTCCGGACCGTGCCCGCCCGCAATCAGCCCCTGTCCCACGAGCCCCACTCGACCACTCCGACCCGATCGGCCCACTGCCTCCACAGTCCGGCGAGCACTTCGACCTTCTCTGGCATCTCGCTGGCTAGGTCGTTGAGTTCGCTGCGGTCCTGAGCGATGTTGTAGAGCTCCCACTGGCCGTTCTCCGGCATGGACCGCTTCGAGACCAGCTTCCAATCGCCCACTCGCACGGCCCGGTTTCCTTCGTGCTCCCAGAAAAGCCCTTCGGGGTGCCCTTCGGCTGCCTCGCCATGGAACACAGGCGCCAGAGAGGCGCCCTCCATGGGATGGATCGGGTTGCCGTTGAAGGTCGCCGGGTAGCCAGCTCCAGACACGTCCACACAGGTGGGCATGACGTCGATCAAGTGGCCCAGCTGGTCGCTCCAATCGCCCCGGGCTTCGATTCCCTCCGGCCAGTGGGCGATGAGCGGGGACGAGATCCCGCCCTCGTGGACCCAGTGCTTGTAGTAGCGGAAGGGCGTATTCGACACGTTCGCCCATGGAATGCCGTAGCTTTGGTAGTTCTCTTCCGGACCGGGCATCAGGCTCGGGTCATTGCCAACCGCCACCGGATCGCCCGCGTAAGTCTCGCGGGCAATATGCAGCCCCTGCCAAGCGTCCTGCGCCTCCTCTGCACAGCCGCCGTTGTCGGCCAAGAACAGGATCAGTGTGTTGTCGAGCTGGCCGCGCTCCTCGAGCGTGGCCACTACCTGGCCGATGGCTTCGTCCATCAGCTCTACCTGAGCCGCGTACACTTCCATCCGCCGGGCCTGCCACTCCTTGTCCGGCACGTCTTCCCACTGTGCTTGGGACGGATCCCGATCGCTGAGCTGTGCGGACTCGTCGACGGCCCCCACTTGGCGCATGCGTTCGAGGCGCTCCTCGCGCAGGGCATCCCAGCCAGCGTCATAGCGGCCCTTGTACTTCGCGATGGCGTCGTCCGGCGCGTGCAAGGGCCAGTGCGGTGCGGTGAACGGCAAGTACAGGAAGAACGGAGTTTCGGGCTTCTCGTCCAAAGCCTCCTCGATGAAACGGGCGGCGTTCTCCCCGATTGCCGTCGTGTAGTAGAAGTCGGGGCCGGGGTCTTCGGGCTCATTCCCGCGCCGGAGCGAGACCGGATCATAGAACGACCCCGCGCCGTGGATCGTCCCGTAGAACTTATCGAAGCCGCGCTGCAGGGGCCAATTGGATCGGTCTACCTCTTCGCCCGCGCCCTCTGCGGGCGTCACGTGCCACTTTCCGCTCATGAGCGTGGAGTACCCAGCCGACCGCAGGACCTCGGCGATCGTGACGCAGCTCTTGTTGAGGTTCCCCATGTACGAGGGGATCGGGTCGCCGTCCTTTCTGTACTCGCTCATCATGTGGCCGACACCTGCCTGATGGGGATAGAGCCCCGTCACTAGCGAAGCCCTCGTAGGGCAGCAGCGCGCGTAGTTGTAGAAGGAGCGGAAGCGGAGCCCGTTCGCGGCCAGCCGGTCCAGCACGGGCGTGTTGATCTCGCCGCCGTAGCAGCCGATGTCCGAGTAACCCATGTCGTCCGCCATGGTGACGATGATGTTGGGGGGCCTTGCCTCGCCAAGCCCGCCACTGTCCGAACACGCCCATGGCAGTGCGGCGGCAGAGGCGCCGAACTGCAGGAAAGTGCGCCGGGAAAGGAGGGAGGTGGCGTCGGGCATGGCGCCCATCATAGCGCCCGCCAGACGCTCCGGCAGTGCCCCCTCTCGGCCGTTTCCGGCCCGTGGAACCCACGGAATCGAACAGTCCAGATCGGCTGACTGAGGCGGACCCACCGGGAGGCTTCGCTAGAATCGGCGCCTGGGAGGAAGACCTATATGGACTTTGGGCAAATCAACTGGATCGCTGTGCTAGGTGCGGCAGTCGCCACCATGGGGTTTGGCGCGATCTACTACACGGTGCTCGGCATGCATTGGATGGATGCCGTCGGCATCACCGAAGAGCAGATCAAGGAAAGCCGGGGGTCCGTACCGTTTGTCATCAGCTTCGCATCGCTGCTGGTGATGGCTAGTGTGCTGGCCGGCCATTTCGCGCAGCACTCCGCCGAGGAAGTGACAGCCGTTCACGCCATCGAGTCGGCCTTCGTTCTATGGCTGGGCTTCATCGTGGCAAGCATGGCGACCAACCACGCTTTTCAGGGGTGCCCACCGAAGCTGACCATTCTCGACTCCGGGCACTGGCTCGGGGTACTCGTGATCCAAGGACTGATCCTGAGCGCATTCTGAGCCAATGGGCCTTGCCGCCGGCACCAAGAAATCGGCCGGCCGACCCATCGGCGGGCGGGGGCTAGTGATAGTCTGGGCAATCGGGCGCTGCGAATCTCCGCCCGCCTGCCGTGAGAGGGCCGAAGTAACACTGCCATGAGAGCCATTCGGCTGGAACAGCCTCGCCATCTCAAGTACGTCCAACTGCAGGAACCGCCCCTGCCGGGGCCGGGCCTAGCGTTGGTCGAGACACACCGCATGGGCATCTGCGGCACGGACTATAGCGGCTTTCTCGGCAAGATGCCGTTCTTCCGGTATCCACGCGTGCCGGGGCACGAGCTCGGAGTTAGAGTGCTCGCAACAGGCGAGGGGGTGCGTAACGTCCAAGCGGGGGACCGCTGCAGCGTCGAGCCGTACATGAACTGCGACGACTGTTTCGCTTGCCGCAACGGGCGCCAGAATTGCTGCGAGTCCCTGGAGGTCATCGGTGTGATGATCGACGGCGGGCTGTGCGAGAGGTTCCTGGTGCGGGCCGACAAGCTGCACGTCTCAACAGAGCTTTCCTTCGAGCAGCTCGCACTTGTGGAGACACTCGGCATCGGCTGCCACGCCACCGACCGCGGGGCTCCCGGAGAAGGCGACCGCGTCCTCATCATCGGGGCAGGCCCGATCGGGCTGGCAACGCTGGAGTTCACGCGCCTCACCGGCGCGGAGATCACTGTGATGGACCGTATCGAGTCGCGTCTGGACTTCTGCCGCCGCCGGTACGGCATCCGGCACACTGTCACGTTCGAGGACATGCCCAGTGCAGTCGAGCAGATGCGGGTCATCACTTCAGGGGACATGTACTCTGTTGTCACGGACGCTACCGGAAGCTCGATCTCGATGAGCGGCGCACTGGAGTTTGTGGCCCACACGGGCACGCTGGTCTACGTCGGCATCACCACCGAGAGCGTCTCGTTCCCCCATCCCTCGCTGCACAGGCGGGAAATGACCATCAAGGGGTCGCGGAACGCGCTGCCGGCGGACTTCGGCCGCATCATCGGGCTGATTGAGGATGGCACGATCGACACAGATCCATGGATCACGCACCGGACCCCCTTCGGTGAAGTGGTCGAGCGCTTCGAGGGCTACACACGCCCGGAGTCCGGAGTGATCAAGGCCATCATTGAGGTGTCCGGCCAGCCATGATCCTTTCAGCGGCGACGGTCTGCCTGGTTCCGGAGGCCAAGGCCGGGCCATTCGTGTTCCACGGAGACCTGGCAGGCGCGTGCCAAGAATGCGCGGAACTGGGGTTCGACGCGGTCGAGGTGTTCGCAGCGTCCGGTGATCAGGTGGACCCCTCACAGCTGAGGACCTTGCTCAAAGCTCAGGACCTCCGGCTCGCGGCTGTCGGCACAGGAGCCGGCATGCTGTTGCACGGCCACTCCCTCTGCGCCCCTGGCACGGTGGCGCGGGAGCGGGCACGCGATTTCGCGAAGCGGGTCATCGACTTCGGCGCAAGGTTCGCGGCACCCGCAATCATCGGATCCATGCAGGGCAAAGCCGAGAGGGCCCAGTCGAGGGAGACAGCGCTGGAGCGGCTGACGGCTTCATTGCGGGAACTTGCCGAGTACGCGGCGGACCGCGGGCAGAAGCTTCTGTTCGAACCGCTCAACCGATACGAGACCGACCTCGTCAGGACGCTCTCGGAGGGGATCCTGCTTCTGGACAGCGTCGGCTGCGACAACCTCTTCCTTCTGGCGGACTTGTTCCACATGAACATAGAGGAAGCAGTCCCGGAGCGGTCGATTCTGGATGCAGCCGGAAGGATCGGACATGTGCACTTCGTGGATTCAAACCGCCATGCGGCCGGATTCGGGCACACAGCGCTGAGGCCCATAGCGGACGCGCTAATCTCGGCCGGGTACAGCGGATACGCGTCGGCCGAGGCGTTTCCCCTGCCCGATTCCAGCGCTGCGGCGCGGAAGACCATCGAGTCCTTCCGCCAATTCTTCCCGAGATAGATAGAGGCCGGCGTTCCACGGGCCGCAATCCTGAGTACCAAGCTGGTAGGCTGTCGCCTGCGCGAGGTCAGTCGGGACGGGTCGCGTCTGCTGCGAACCGATCCCTCCACGACCGCCAGATGCTGGCAAGTTCCCGGACCACGCCCGGGTGCCGCCGGGCAAGGTCCTCCCCTTCGGACCGGTCTGTCGCAAGGTCGAACAGCTGCCATTCGCCCGGCCTTGCGTCCTCTTCGGCAGCCACGCTGCCCCAGCCGTCGGCCCTCGAACGGACGGTGTGCACGATCTTCCAGTCCCCCTTGCGCAGGGCGCGGTTCCCCTGATGGTAGAACCAGAGCGCCTCGTGCGGGCTCGGGACATTTCGGTCAAACGCGGGGATCAGGCTGCGGCCTGCCATCTCCGGAAGACCGGTGTCGCCGGGGATCCCGAGGCCCGCCAGCTCGAGCAGTGTGGGAGGGATGTCGATCACGTGGCCCACTCGGGAACGGATCTCGCCGCGAGCCCGTATACCGGCCGGCCAATGCACGATCAGCGGCGTGGAGATCCCGCCCTCGTGCACCCAAGTCTTGTGCAGCCGGAAGGGTGTGTTGGCTGCGCTGGAGAAGCCCGGCCCGAGGCACAGGTAGGTTCCCGCCGACCCCGGCGGGGCGTCGGGGTCGTGCCCGTCACCACGCACCATGATCTCCGCGCTCGCCCCGTTGTCGGAGAGGAAGAAGATCACGGTGTCCTCGAAGGCCCCCATGTCGCGCACCTGCTGCAGAACCCGGCCGATCTCACGGTCCATCCTGTCGATCATGGCCGCGTGGATGGCCATCTTCGTCGCCTGAAACGCCCGCTGTTGCCCGTTCAGCCGGCGCCAGGGAATCGGTCGGTTTACCTCCCCGGGCCCCAGAAGCTCGATCGCATCCGGAAAGTCGTACGGTGGCCCGACGTCTTCATCAAGAAGCGACAGCGGGGAGTCCGTGATGCCAAGCTGGCGCTGGCGCCGATGCCGCTCGCGCCGCAACTGGTCCCAGCCGACCATATAGCGGTCGCGGTAGCGGTCTATGTCCTCTGGGGCGGCGTGCAGCGGAAAGTGCGGCGCGTGAAACGCCAGATACAGAAAGAACGGAGTGTCGGCCCGCTCTTCAACGTGCTCCCGCAGGAACTCGATCGCATGCCGCGAGGTCTCGGTTGTCAGGTGTGCGCCGTGGGCGGGCACCAAGTCCGGAAGCGGCTGGCCGTCCTTGTCTTGGCCAACAAGATGGAAGAAGCCAGCCCGCGTATGCGACTGGTACGAGTGCAGGAACCCATTCTCGAGTGGCTCTCCGTCGACATGCCACTTTCCTGAGTGGTACGAGGAGTAGCCTGCGTCGCGAAGCCGATCAGAAACCAGACGGGCCCAGCCCTGCCGAAAGCCCCTATTGCCGAACTCCCTCATGTCAAGACCCGGCATGGAGTCGCGACGCACCTGCTGGGCGTAGTAGCCCGTCAGCAGCGAAGCACGGGTGGGCCAACAGCGAGACGTGTTGTAGAACTGCGTGAACCGCAGGCCGCCCGCAGCCAGCGCGTCCAAGTTGGCCGTTTCGATCTCGCCGCCATAGCAGCCAAGGTCCGCATAACCCAGGTCATCCGCGACGATGACCAGAAAGTTCGGAGGGGCGCCGACCAACAAGGCCGGCAGCGCAATAAGGGCGGCCAGCGCGCTTCGCATTACGGCAACCAGCATAGTGCCAGCGGCTAGCACGCCACAACGGCCCGAATCGTCAGCCCGCCCGGAACTGTCCGTCCGCGCAGCAATGCGGTCGCGTGGAACTCGGCGAGAATGGTGGGGTCGCTGGCCGCAGGGGCAGCAACCACATACCGCCGTGGGCGATCTCTCGACCTTGGACATGGCAGTGCTGGCTTGCTATCTGGCGGGGATCACAGCCTGGGGGGCATGGCTCGGGCGCGGGCACTCAACCGGGTCCGACTACTTCCTCGGTAGTCGCGACCTTCCCTGGGGCGCCGTCCTGCTATCGGTCGTGGCGACTGAGACCAGCACGCTCACCTTCCTCAGCATCCCTGGCGTGGCCTACTCGGGAAGCTTGGTGTTCCTGCAGGTCGCGGTCGGGTACTGCGCGGGCCGGATAGTCGTGGCGCTACTCTTTCTCCCGGCCTACTATCGCGGAGACCTGACCACGGCGTACGGACTGCTGGAAGCCCGGTTCGGGGCCGGAACTCGGCGATTCGCGTCGGCGACATTCATGGTGACGAGGCTGATGGCCGACTCCGTGCGACTGTTCGCCACCGCCATACCACTGGCGTTGATCACTGGCTGGCCGTATCCGGCCTCCATCGTGGCTATCGGCGTGTTGACGATGGTCTACACCTACTTCGGCGGACTGAGGGCCGTCGTGTGGGTCGACTCAGTCCAGATGCTCCTGTATCTCTTCGGCGCCGGGGTGGCATTGACCGTGATCGGAGGAGGCGTTCCGGGCGGGTGGGGCGAAGTGCTCGATTCTGCGGCGATTGCCGGAAAGCTGCGGGCTCTGGACTTGTCCTGGGATCTTGGGACTTCGTACACGCTCTGGGCGGGCCTGATCGGCGGGTGCGTGTTCTCAATGGCCTCACACGGGACGGACCAGCTGATCGTGCAACGGCTGCTCGCTTGCCGGTCCGTGCGCGACTCACAGGCAGCCTTGGTGGGCAGCGGTCTCGCGGTTGCCGCCCAATTCCTAGTGTTCCTCCTAGTCGGGATCGGGCTTTGGGCCTTCTACGGCGGCCAGCCGTTTGAGCGACCCGACGAGATCTTCGCCCGCTTCATCGTCAGCGAGTTGCCGCGTGGCGTTACGGGCCTGCTCATCGCAGGCGTATTCGCCGCCGCGATGTCTTCGCTGTCCTCGTCGATCAACTCATTGGCCTCGTCGTCGGCCTACGACTTCTGGGCCCCCCTTGCCGGATGGGGACACGACGACCCGCGTCTGCTTCAGGCCGGCAAGGCCCTTAGCCTCGGCTGGTCACTGCTCTTGGTGGCGGGGGCGATTGCCTTTATCCCGCTCTCCCGCGGGACGTCCGCGGTCGAGGTGGCACTCGGAATCGCAGCGGTAGTCTACGGCGGGCTTCTGGGGGCGTTCGCGCTGGGTGTGCTTACCACCCTCCCCGGCCAACGGTCGGCCATCCTCGGCCTCGCCGCCGGAGTTGCAGTGGTAGCGTCAATCCAGGGCTGGGTGTCCTGGCTCTGGTACGTTCCGATCGGGGCGGGCACCACGTTTGGGGCTGGCTACCTGCTGAGCTTCGCGAGGAAGCGAACCTAAATTTCAGCTGTTCTGGGATCGCGGGCTCCGAAGGATCTGGGCATCCCGCCAGCTCCATACTTTTCGGTTCAGAGCGATGTTCCCGGCTGGCACTCGAGCCGGGTAGCACTGAGACTACGATTTCATGCGCCATAGTGCGGACAGCAGTAGTCCACACGCGGGGGCACCGGTCGTCCCGACGCTCGGCAATTCCAACACATGTGCCGCCGATGTCTCGCCATCCGATCAGACTCCGACCCGTGCCGCAGCGTGCTCCTCTTGTGCCTAGGGTGCCCTCCTCGCGGGTTGTGCCCCTGGCCTCACGAGCTGCTGGAGCGGCCCATAGCATCTGCCACGACGCCCGGCCCATCGCTCGAGGGCGGATCGCGGCTCCGCCTCCTCAGTCCCGCCTTCCGCTCGATAACCTCACTAAAGGGGCCAAGCCCTGTCGATGGGAATGCGTATTAGTCTATCGTAATCACCCTCAGTTCTCCTGTAGTATGGACCTGATTGTATAGCTTCAAGGAGATATACCACCTTCCACTTCGGATCGTCCCAAAACTAGGAACACGAAGTTCTAGATTCCCTACTCCGACTGTCAAGTAATTAAACGAGGTTTCTTGGCTATCCTCGCGATACCTGACATATACGCCTAAAACAGCGCCGGGATTATCCGAAACGACCGCGATCCTCAGCCGCGTCGCGCTTGCCGGTACATCGACAAAGAACGACTTGTCGCCGTTCTGTAAGACACCTGTCTCACTGGCAGGAATCTCGAATCGCCTTGGGACACCAAGCCGAAGCTCCCCACCTTCAGAAAGTGACGTTGCACTTCGTACCAATCGAAACCCGAGTGTCCGGTAGGTCTTGCTCGGAACGGCGGCCAGGCGCGCCGACGCCCGACTCGCCCCCCTTGAGTTACCAGCACCTCCCCCACGAAAGACTCTCCGCAGACCTGAGTCTGGGCCGCGTGGGTCGATCTCGATGCCACCGGAGTACCATCCATACCAGTCAGCGACCCACTCCCATGCATTCCCAAGCATATCGAACAGACCGAACTGGTTGGCAACTTTCAGGCCGACGGGCTTCATTGTGGACTCACTATTCTCGTCGAACCAAGCAATCGCGTCAATTTGACCATATCTGTCAGACACTGTTGCAGCTCTTGCCGCGTATTCCCATTCAGCCTCAGTAGGCAAGCGATACTCATATTCGTCGGACCTTTCGTTCAACAGCTCAAGGTATTGTTGAACATCGTCCCAAGAAACATTGTCGATCGGGCAAGTCGAACCGCATTCAGCATCTGTTGAAGGGTTTGTACGCATAACGGCTAACCACTGCTCTTGGGTGACCTCATACTTTCCGATTTCAAATGGACTACTGATAAACACCTGTGTGAGCGGTGATTCTTGAATGGCAGATTCTGAACTGTTTGAGCCCATAGTGAATTGACCGGCTGGAATTCTAACAAATTCAATGTGCTCCTCAAATGAATCATCGCCTCCGTCATGTCTTGTAACCCTCGCGGTCAGTGTACCGCCGATGTGGGTGTCGATCGTATCGTATAGTAGCAGACTCACATAGTATATCCCAGGTCTCAACGGTGGTTCGGTGTCAGCCCGAATTACTATCTCTTCGTTACCTAAGTACCCAATGGATCTCCAATCGTAGCTGAAGACTGTTGGATCGGATTGGTAGCGAACATAGAGATCAATGTCAACGCTCGGATTATCTGAGATCAACTCCAGACTCAGTGCACTTGCGTCGCCTGGTACGTCAATCGTATACGAACGGCTGCCATTCAACAGCGAACGACTACTGGCGGGGCCTAGACGAAACCGACTTGGGATGCCTGCAATCAGAGGCCCACCGACATCGGCACTGGTAGCTGTCACGAAGCTAGCAGTCAATGTACCGCTTACTACTTCATCGACGGAATCATATAGGAGGAGAGATATGTAGTACGTTCCAGCCCTCAGAGATCGGCTGGAATGCGCCCCGATAAGTATCTCTTCGTTGCCTGTAGGGCCGACTGACCTCCAGTCGTACCTAGAGACAGTAGGGTCAGCCCCATAGCGAACATAGAGATCGACGTCAACGGATGGATCATCTGAAGCCAACCTCAGACTGAGTGCCGTTGCATCACTTGGAACGTTAATTGTGAACGATTGGCTGCCATTCAACAGTGAGCCTGTAGTTGCGGGGTCTAGACGAAACCGACTTGGAATGCCTGCAACTAGACTTCCACCCACATCGGCCCTGTTGGTCTCTTCATCGGAAGAGCCATCCAGCCCGTCAAGGTACCTTCTGATTTTGGGATAGAATGAGGATAGTTTTGAATAGACATTGCCACTTCCTTGTGCGAAACAACCTTGGTGCTACCGCGTCAGGAATCGGTTGGGCGGCAGGTCAGACTGGACAGGTTCGTTGCCTAGAGGATTGGAGGGCATCGACTGAGAGGCGGAAGGTGTCCTGTGCCTGAAGAAGCACATGAAGGCACGCATGAACTGGAATTGCCTCGAATGAATGCAACTGCGACCCTTCACGCTACTGTTTGCAACTGAGCTTGCTTGTTTTCGAGCGACTGGCCTAGCCGGACCAACACTGCGGCCGATTCCCCACGCCTGCCGCTTGGGCTGCTCGCGTCCCATCGGCAGTCCCTCACTCACTGTGCATACTCTCGCATCTTGGCTGTGCCCGAGTGGCCATTTGGCCTGATTCCCGCTGGATCGGACCGGTTTCCGGAGGGTTGCAGCCCCTCATGTGAGGGAGTATGGATAGTCAAACAGGTTGGCATCTATACTTCATCCTGATGCCCGCACGCTCCCCCAAGATGCTCATCGATGCCCTGGCCGGCCCGGCCCCGCTCACCTTCCCGCAGCTCCAGGCCGCCCTCGACGGGGCCTCCCCCGCCACCACCTCCCGCTACCTGCGCGGCGTTCCCTACCTGCGCAGCTACAACCACAACGGCCGCTTCTACACCCACGCCGATCCCCGGCGCTTCGACCACTTCGGCCTGTTCCGCCTCGACTCCGCCTGCTTCTCCCGCGACGGCAGCCTGACCGCCACGGTCACCCGCCTTGTCCAAGAGGCCGAGGCCGGCTGGACCCACAAGGAACTCCGCTCCCTGCTGCACGTGCCCTCCCACGCCTGCCTGCTGTCCGCCGTGCAGAACAAGCGCATCCTCCGCGAGCGCAGCGATGGCGTCTACCTCTACCTGTCCGCCGATCCGCAAGTTGCCGAGCGGCAGCGCCACGCCCGCCGCAGCCGCGAGGCCCGCGCCGGCCTCGCCGCCGACCTGGACCCCTCGCTGGTGATCGAGGTCCTAGTGGCCCTGATCCGCAACCCGAACTCGTCGCCGGCTCAGCTGGCACGCCGCTTGCGGGGCCACTCCCCGCCCATCCGCCTGCATCACATCACGGCCGTCCTGCAGCGCTTCGACCTCGAACAGGTCGCCGAAAAAGGGGGGCCTGCAGCCTGCTGATCCTGCTGGAGTCCCGCCCCCCGACACCCGCCTGGCCCAAGCAGCGCATCCGCCGCGCCCTGCAGGCACGCCAAGGCCTGCCGGTGATTGACTTCTTCCCCTCCGTCCGCCACTGCCCCGGCTGCAGCGGCGAACTGCGCGTCCAGAAGACCAAGACGCGCTCGCTCGCCACGCTCGCCACCGGCACGCTGCTAGCCCGGGAAGTCCGGCTGCAGTGCCCGCGCTGCCCCGCTCCGCCACTCCTCTCCCAGCAGCTCGCCGAGCTGGCCCCGCCCGGCCAGCGCTTCGGCTACGACCTGATCGTCTGGGTCGGGCTGCAGCGCTACCACCACATGCGCCAGCGCCGGGAAATCGCCGCCGACCTCGCGGCCCGCGGCATCGCCGTCTCCACAGGCTCCCTGTCCGCCATCTGCGACCGCTTCCTGCTTCTGCTGCAGGCCCTGCACCGGCACCGCGCTCCCGCCCTGCGCGCCGCCATGCCGCATGGCTATCCCCTGCACCTCGACGCCACCTGCGACAAGGGCAGGGGCGGACTGTTCCTGTGCCTGGACGGATGGCGCCGCTGGGTGCTGCACGCCGTCCGCATCCGTTCCGAGAATGCCGCCGAAATGCGCCCCGCCATCGAAACGACCCTAGCCGTGTTCGGCCAGCCGGTCGCCTGCATGCGCGACCTCGGCAGCGCCATCGCCAAGGCTGTCGCCAGCTGCCTGCAGCCCGGCAGCGCCGAGCTCGTGTGCCACTTCCATTTCCTTGCCGCCGTCGGTCGCAAGCTGCTCGATGCGGACCACTCCGCCCTTAACCGTGCCTTGACCCAGCTGCGCATCCGCTCCGGACTGCGCAGCCTGCTGCGACCGCTGCGGGCCCAGGCCCGCCAGCCCGCCGCAGACGCTCGCCAGGTGGATCTCCCGGCCCTGCTGCTGTGGACCCTGCAGGGGGACGGCCGCAAGCAACCGCCCTATCCCTTCTCCCTGTCCCACTGGGAGCTCTACCAGCGCTGCCGCCAGTTCGACGAGTTGGCCCGCAGGCGCCTGCCCCGTCCCCGCTCACAGCTTGAGCAGGGCACGCTCGAGCAGGTCCGGGACCTGCTCGAGCCACTGTCCTGGGACAACCTTGGCCTGCCCGCCATTGCCGCCCGCATCCAGACCCGCCAAGCGCTGTTCGGCGAACTGCGCAGCATCCTGCGCCTGCGCCACGACGAATTGCGCGGACGCAAGCCCGGCCCGCCGCCCTCCCCATCCGAAAGCGTCGCGCTGCTGGAATCGGTCGCCAGCCGGGTCACCCGATTCCGCGGGCAGCTCCGCCAGCGCATGCAGCAAGCCGACAAGGCGGGCACCTCGGCGGAATCCGTCGTGCTCCGCTATCTGGACCGCTATCGCGACCAGCTCTTCGGACATCCCGTCGCACACGACGAGAGCGGACGCCCCGTGGCGGTTGTCGAGCGCACCAACAATCCTGCCGAGCACTTCTTCGCCGGCGGCAAGCGCCGCCTGCGTCGGCGCCTGGGGCATGCCAACCTCGGTCGGGCCATGCAGGACCAGCCCGCGCAAGCCGCCCTCACGGTGAACCTGCTCGACCCGCAGTACGTCCAGATACTCTGCGGGACCCTCGAGGACCTGCCCCGCGCCTTCGCCGAACTCGCCACATCAGACGTTGATTGGAGCGCAGCCGCCCTGGATCGCCCCCGGCCTGACTCTCAGCTGCAACGCCGGATCCGAGCTTGGGAAACGGACGCCAAGAGTCCTCCCTCCGTGCCCCCGGCTTCTGCTCTCGAGACTGCTCAGAAGTCCTCAACGCCCGTCAGCCCAACTGAAAACTGACGCGGTAGCCTTGGTGGTCCCCCCAACCTCCGGACAAGACGCCTAGAATTGTTGTTCCTTCATCATTTAATAGGGGTGAGCCAGACGCCCCTCCCAGAGTAAGACCGTTGCCCCAAGTCACTCTGACCATGTCACGATACGAGTCGCTGATTTGGCCAAATGCAATCTGTTTAGTCTTTCCTTCGGCGTGATGGAATCCCATGACGTTGGTTTCTACAGTGATCGCCGACGAACGAGTTGACGAGCCCAAATACCATACACCCGATGGTGGCGATTGGTCAAGACGAAGCAGCGCAATGTCTCCAGTGCCCAAAAAATTGACTCCTATACTTGCTACGCTTCCGTCTTCGACTGCCAGCAGTCGAGCACCGGAGGTCATTGCATAGCGGAGATCTAAGTCCTGAGAGGCCTCACCACTGCAGTTTCTGTTTTGCCATGAAACACTCGGATGGGCGGACACAATTCGGCTGTGGCCGTGGCGCGCTTCGCTTGCCACGGCACTGTGACGCGTGGGCCTCCGGTTGGTGCCGTCCCAAGGCAGCCCCGATCTGTGGCCTTGGGCCCGACGACGGTGGGTGGAAGGACCTGCGCTGCTGTCTGTAGGCTGGCGGGCTCTGCCTAGGCGAGTGCCCGGACCTCGTTGAGGTAGTTGTGCTTGGTCAGCATGCGGATCCAGCGGGACGCGTTGCGCTTCACCAGCAGGCTCTCGTAGTTGACCTTGGGGTCGCGGTACGGATGATCGTCCCGCAGAATGGCGTAGATCGTGCGCAGCAGCTTGTGCGCCGTCGCCAGGGTCGCGCGCTTGTGGCCGATGCGCGCTTTCATGTTCTGGTGATAGCCGTGGAACTGCGATGACGAGGTGCGGGCTGCTCCGAGGGCGCACTCCGTCAGGGTGGCCCGCAGAGCCTTGTTCCCCGCGCGGACACGACCGGAACGCCGTTTGCCGGCACTCTCGTTGTTGCCCGGACACACGCCGGCCCAAGCTGCAAGGCTGGCCGCATTCGGGAATGCTCTCGTGGGCTCGGGACCGATCTCGGCCAAGATCGCATGGGCACTGCTGCAGCCAATGCCCGGAATCGTCTGCAGCAGGTCCAGCTCGCGCTCCCAAGGCTGCAGCGCGTTGCCCACCAAGGCATCCAGATCCTGCAAGCGCTCGTTCGCCGCATCGAAGTCCTGCAGCAGGGAGGACAGCCGCCACAGCGCAGCGTGGGACAGCTCGGCCTCCAGCGTGCGTGCGATCGGCTCCAGCTTGTCGCGCATGTGCCAAGTGAGCTTCTTCAGGATGCGCTCGACGCTGTGACGCTGCACCAGGCCGTCGAGGATGCGGCGGCCGTTGAGCCCCAGCAAGTCCGAGAGCAGCCCGCCCAGCCGCAGGCCGTCGTGGTCCAGCGTCTTCTGCAGACGGTTGCGGATGCGGGCGCGGTCGGCGACGACCTTGCGCCGGTAGCGGCACTGCTGGCGCAGTTCGGAGAACTCGCGCGGAGGCACGTAGCTGGGCCGAGCCAAGCCGAACTGGCACACGCGGGCCAGCCACACCGCATCCTGGATGTCCGTCTTGCGGCCTTTGATTTGCTTCACATGCTGAGCATGGACCAGTTGCGGGGAGATTCCCGCGTCCTCCAGCGCTCGGAAGGGCGCAATCCAGTACACGCCCGTGCCCTCCATGACGGCAGAGGTCACGCCATGGCTGTTGAGCCAGCCGGTGAACTCCTTGAGGGCCGGGGGGTCGGTTCCGAAGATGCGGATGGAAGCCTGCGCGTCGCCGCCGTCACGCCCGTAGACCCGCACGGCCGCGGTGAGTTGCATCTTGTGGACATCGACGCCGGCAGCGCGGGGCACGGCGACATGCATCGCGTCCGGCACGAAGTGATCGTTCTGCATCGGTTATACTCCTTTCCGGCGGGAGCGGGTAGCGGTCCCGGAACTGGACACCCGCCCGGGAGGCGGGGCACTATTTGCCATGCGCCCACGCTTCCCGGAGAGGGAAGACGGGAGCAATTCGGGGCTCGACACGGGACCGCAGGATCAGTTTGGATTTCGAAGACGAAACCGTCAGTAAAAAATCCGACCATGCCCCGCTTTCGCCACCTGGTATTGGAGCACGGGCGTCAGCGCCGGGAGACCGCCCGGAGGGCTGCTGCTGGCCTCACCTCGAGAGGTGTTTCATGCCGTCGGGGCGAACGGCTACCCGTTCATGAGGGTTTGGTAGAACCAGTGTAGCTGAATGCTGCGTGCTTCTGAGTCACTTCCAATACAGTGTGCGGCAGTCAGAAAGTATGGAATATCAGTGTTTGGATCTCTGTCATTGATGAGTGCACCTGTGCAGACTCCATGCAGCCGTGTCTGATCGTCAACGAAGTCAATTCTAGCAACGGCTGAAGCGCTGTGGTCTATCTGTGGATTGGACTGAGTCCTACAAGCGGCATCTTGAAAGCAGTGACTAATGGTCGCTCTAGGAGTGATCATTATTGAGCCTTCTACATTGCCCTTTTTAGCATCCGTGCCAAGTGACAAGAAATATGTCCCAGACTGCAACGGTGGGTTGGAATTTCGGGAGAGTGTTAGGATTCCGTCCTCCGTCGGAGTATCTAGTTGAATATCTGAGACAACTCTGCCAGCGGAAACCTCGTTGTCCGAGCCGAGTCTTAGGAATACCCTCGCCAATGCATCGGGAGCCTTTGAATTAATGGCGAGTTCTATGCTACGTATGTTGTCTGTAATGTTGAATCTGAAGGATCTGTTGCCGAGATGGATCGTGGGATTCTTAGAAGTCGGGAAATTAAAGCCGATGGGTATACCTAAGCTGATTTTGCGGTCCCTCTTGGAAAGGCCTTCAGCCTTCATCCAGTATTTCGCCACTCTTACGGTTTTCGTGGCAATGTTCATTGTTTCGGGACCATGTATCGTGAGATCAGTCGACTCTATGTCCGGTTGAACGTTATAGTTCTGGATTGACGTGGGCAGATTCCAAAGATGTCCAATTGCAGATAACGTGAATGGCAAACGGGCTCTATCAGGCGCGCCAGCTGTGGAGCCGGGATCGTACTCTATCAAGAGCCTTTCCCCTTCAATAATCGGACTCCAGAGCTTACCGTCACCATGCGGCCCGCGACCGGAGTATGGACCCGCTGCTGACCTTGCATCGGATGAGATCCATAATCGCCCTGAACCTAGGTCGAGATTGGTGAAATGGAGACGAGTTCCGCGTGCATAGCGGGAGGTCATTTGGAGACGCCAGACAGGTCCCGACGAGGTATCTGTCCAGCCCCACTGTGGATTTTCGAAGTGTTGGGCGATAATAATCCTCGGTAGTGACCTAGTAATACCAGACCAAGTCACACGCGCCTGTGATGCCTCCAGTTGCTCGAGGTCATCCGGACCGAGTGGAGGCAGGACTACAACGTTCGACGTCGCCGGTAAGGACAGAGCGTGGGTTGGCGGGAGACTGACCAAGGAGTCTCGGGCACCCTCGGCGGTCAATGGCCGTGGGAGCAAGCCCACGAAGGCGAGAAGATACGGGACGCACAGTATGCAGTGCCGTGAACGACTGCTCAGCTTGCCTCGGGGCGATCCTTGGTGGGCATACGCCGGCGGCGGGCAGTCCTGCGGAGGGAGTGTATCGGTGAGTGCAACTTTACTTGGCCGATATACTCCCGAGTGTTGGACCAAAGGAAGAACCTGACGGCCGACTTCTTGGCAGGTGGCCTTACTGGCAGTCAACATCTCAAGGTGAATGCCAAGGAAGCGTGCAACCATACCGTTGCGCGTGTCGTTGCCTGTTGTCCCATTCTAAGCATTGGATGAGCGGCGAGCGGACCCTCCTCAAAATCGATCCCGGCTTGCTGTACGGTCATGGGCTTCGCTCTCGATGCACGCCGTCGTCTGGCGACACCTGATGGCCTGTGTCCTTAGCGAGCTCGCCTTCAAGCGTGAGTGCCACGGCTGAGCGTCAAGGTGAAACCGAGGGTGAAGGGCAATCTGAGGTTGAAGTACACACGCCGCGCAACCGAACGATGGCCCGACGGCCAGTTGCATAGGCACAAGTCTATCGGCAACTACATAGGTCGCCACTTGTTGGGTTGCACTGGTCCGCTCCGACCGTCACTCGGTACAGGGCGAGCGGTACTTGGGCAGGACGATCGCCACCGTGCCCGCATTGGAAGGAGGCCGGTCCGCGGTACAGCCATGTGCCGATCCGAATTCGGGCAAGCACTTCCCTGCCCCGGCACTTCACCGAGTTGCCCGGCGCCAAGGCGTCCGCACCTGCTCGCTCAGGTCGCTGGTCAAGCGGCGAACTTCCGTTCGGGGACGAAATGCTGAATTCGGTATTGGCTGCGCCGTTAGCCAAGCCGCAACGGAGTCGGTCGGGTCGGGCGGAAATCGGCTCGGACCGGCTGCTAGGCTGGGGGCGTGAGCGCGGAACTCGTAGGCATCATTGCAGTTGGCGCGGCTCTTGCCGGAGTGCAGGTGACGGTGTCCCTGAGGATTGTGAGTAGGCTGCGGGCGGTTGACGCGAGAGTCAGCCATGTGGAGCAGCGCATGGCCCGGCTTGAGGGGCTCATCGAGGGTGCGGGCCTGTTCCGTCCGGTCGAGGTCCTCGAGCCCGCCAAGGACTAGGCCTATCAAGTAGGCAAATCTGCTTCTCTGAACAATGTGCCCCCAGTCAGGTGGCCACCTGCGGGCTGCATAGTCGACTATGGTCGAATGTTGCGTGGTTGCCCTCGCGAGCGTGGCTTCGCCATTCCAAATGATCTGTCCTGCGAAACCGGTTGCATCCCGGTGGACAGCCTCCTGCGCTGCGTGAGTCCGGGGATCGATCGGACTTCTGAGCAGTAAGGGGCCCCGAGACGCGTCAGTGCCCCTTGTGGTAGTCGACTTTGCGTCCGGGTCGCGACGGGCTGCGTGACCGCTCGCCGCACCAAGACGTGTTCCTGAACCGCCGCGGGAGGACTTCCGGGGCGCTGCGGCATCTGCCTAGGAGGACCGTCTTCGTAAGACGACGACAGTCATCCGGGGGGTTCTTCGTGGGTGGGAGGGCTCGTTGGCGTATCATCGGCGGGGTATAACCAGCAGCGGATTACCGCGTCGCCGGAACGATCCAGTAGTACACTGATGTTGCTGCGGTGATCGACAGTGATTGGCAAGCACTGAGTGACCTGCCGTGAGGATTAGTTACTACCAACGCGAACGCAACTCCCGGAGTCGAGTCCTGTGGACGAGTCCTCGCTGATGAGATGCTTGAGTTCCTCAACCGAGAGTACCTGAGCGGCTCAATCAAGGGGAAACGTGCAACTGCCCTACAGCCTATTGCTTGGATGCTGATTGTGTGTCTCGTAGGTCTACTCTCGGCAGTTCGGCTGCAAGCCCCTTCCTGGCTCATCTCCGTCCTCGCAGGTCTCTGTGTGTTGGTTGTGCTGACTGCACTAGGGGCCTTTGGATACCTCCTAGTCGTGGACCGCGATGCCCTGAGGTCAGAGCACTTCAACATCACGAATCAAGTGGCTGATTCTCGGACTCACTGATTGATCGCTTAGAGCTTGTACACGTGACACAAAGGGTTTGCGGCGGTCACTCGAGCTGAGGCAACATGCCGGAGGTCATTCCGACCGTCCCCCGGCTAGGCTCACCGCCCGGGACGAAATATTTCATCCGTCCCGCAAGCGCCCCGTTCGCACACCATGGGCCCCATGGGCCCGGCGGGCGGCTCCCCGGCCTCTTGCCCCCGGCCGGACAGCATGGATATCGTCGATCGCATGTAGGCACCGGAGCAGGGCATGCTGAGTCTCGCGATTCGCCGGGCCCGGCCCCCAACAGGGCCCCGGGCATCCAGCGCACGTGGTCTGTGCAGCGACTGCGGGAGGCAAATCCCGCCAAGCGCCTGAAGGCGCTGCCCCGGGGTCGGCACCTGCATCGCGTGCCAGCGCCGGCCGGAGGAGGGCGAAAGCTGATGGAGTGGCTGGAGTTCGCCACGGAGTCGTCGCGGCCCTGACCGTGGCCGCGACCGACCGGGCCATTCGCTCCCTGCGCGACCTGAACAGTCGTCTCGATGCGGCCCAAGGCGTCGTGGACGACCGGCTCGACAAGGCCGAGCAGCGACTCGGCCAGATCGAGGAGTTGGAGCGCCACAACGTCATAGATCGCCTCTCTCGCCAGCCAGGACCAGCTGCGCCGGATCGACGCCCGCATTGACGAGGACGCGAAGGCTCGTGCGTCGCTGGGGCAGGAGATCTCGGCGGTCGCGGGCAAGGCCGATGCGATCCACGGCACGATGCAGGTGATCCAGAATCACCTGATGGAGAGGGAAGGGACTCAGTGACGCTCGCCGAGCGCAAGGCCGACTACCGCAGGCTGCGGGCCGTGCAGCCGCTGGGCGAGGAACCGGTCGAGTCCTGCAACATCGACACCCTGGCCGACGCCCTGACTGACCTCGGCCAGGATGTCCGCGTCGATCGAATGGTCCAGCTCGCGGAGTGGCTAGTGTCTTGAGTCTCAAATAGGGCACTTGATGGCTAGGCCCCCTCCAGCGCCTGCCGTGCGCGGTGGATCTTGGCTAGGATCTTCTCCCCATCCTCCTTCCACCGGTACGGTTTCGGATTCTCGATGCGCTCGGCCAGATAGGTCGTGATCGCGTCAGTGAGCTCCTTGACGCTGGTGAAACTGCCCGCGCGGATGGACCCCGGGACGGCAACCGGTCCGTACTGCGCGAATCCCCGCCCCTCAGCCGGTGTTAGATTTTGGATTATCCGGACGTGAGATTGTCGGATTATTCGAGCCTGGTCGGCTGAGCAGTTTTTCACACTCAGACGAACCATCTACCGCTAAGCCCTTCCTCGCGAGGGACCAAACGACGCAGATTCGTCCATCCACGACGCCGAGTTATCGCCAGGTCCGGATGGGATGGCAGGATTTCCCGGATTGAATGGACGCCGAAATGGTAAAGAAACCCGAATAATCCGACAGGCCGCTACCCATAGAGATTCATAGCTTCTGCAAGAAAGAATTGGGGGCTCCTAGAGTGGCGGCACCGGACATCGAGTTACCTATTTCAGGAAGTTCGTCGCATTAATCGGATCGCTCGCCCGTTTCGACGGCCAATCAATGTGACACGAATCGACCCCCAGACGCCGAAATAAAGTGCAATTCAACACCGGTCCCGCACCAAGTTCGTTGCCACGGTTCTCCGCGGCTTCCTGCGCCACGTGTACCGGCGCGGCGATCTACCCGCCGATCTCGCCAACGCTGTGCTCCGTGGCATGCACCGGTGCCGGTCCGGATGGCAGGAGGCGATCGATCCGGATCAGTTCGAAACACTGCTTGGCCGCTGCGGGTCGCCCACGACCGACGGACTGCGCGAATGCGCCTGCATGCGAGGAAGCACGAATGGCAATGCCCGATAAATGAGCCCGCTTAGGTGAGAAGCGTGGCTGAACCGCCCACTCGCCACTAATCCAACCGGAGTCTGACCCGGTAGGCACCACGAGCCGGTCTCCAATGCGATTCTCCAAGAACCGGACCAGCCAGCCCCTGTCGATCGCGTCAATTGACCACGCACGGCGGCGTCCACTGGAGCACTGCCCACAAGGGCGGTCTGCCCGAACTGCGTCCAAGCACTCTCAGCAACCGCCCAAAGCCGGGCTCTACACTCCGTCAGAGCTCACTCTGGACTGCTACCCGCATGAAGCCAGTCTGACCACAACCCGCTACGGGTACCATAGTCGCTCGTTATTCAATCCTTGGCGGGACAACAGAACGCGTCTGAGCATTCGGGCAATAGGCTTGACAGAGAACTAGCCGCCATACTACTCTGATCGGGCAATCCTCGTGCAGGGATCCCGCTACGTCGGGTCTCCTGCCGAATACAACAGCCGCGTATCTGGGCAGGGGTAGCTCCCCGAGCCTGTGGCGAACAAGCAGGACTTCCACAGCCTCTGTGCGAGGGTTGCAGGGCCCGGCACCCGTGTCGCGCCTTGTCTGGCAGCCCACAGGGAGATGAAGCGGAACCATGCGTTCAACCAAGATTGCCGCACTACTGGCAGCGTTAGTGGTGGCCGGGCCGGCCAGCGCTCAGCTCAAGATTTTCGTCGAAAAGGCGGTGATGGCGCAAAGCGGCCCCGGAGCGCTTTGGGTTCCGGCCGACTTCAGCGGAGAGATCAAGTCATCCATCAGCAAGTTCGTCCCAACTGTGCAGCTGGTCTCGAAAGCAGAGGACGCTGCCTTAGTGCTTCGGCATACTGCTGCGGAGCGCAGCCGCGGGGAGAGCACGGCCAAGCGAGTGTTCGTAGGACGCGGTGCGGCTGCTCGTGCATCGGCCGAACTGATCGACAGCTGCGGGACGATCTTATGGTCGGAGTCTGCCAAGGACACGTCCCGGCTTCTAGCTGCGATGGTTGGCGACTTCGCCAAGCCCGGGCCAGCGAAGGTAGCCGATCGAATTGCGAACCGCCTGAAGGAAGCCATGCAGAAGGGCAAGATCAGACCTTGCTCGAAGGAGTGACTGAAGTCGCACGAGAGCTTCTTAGCCACTGCCGTTCAGATGTCTAGGCCAGAGGCGATAGAGATCGACGCTCCGAATTCGAAGGTCAGTGTATCGTTCCAGCATCTCGGGTGGCGTCACGCCAACTCAACCTTTCTGCCAGTACGTGCCTTCTACTGCGGCAGGGTCCGGTTGGGACGGTTTCAGTCATGGACTGACCAGCCCTGTCCTGATTCCCGGACCGTGGGGCGGAGCCCAAGGGGCAAGGTTCGGCACGCGAACGCGTCAGAGTGTCGGCCAATACCAGCCGACCACCGTGGTGGCGCGGTTTCGATGTCACTGGGCCGTGCAATGGCCCCCCGCAGGCACGCGCCCACGACACGTCCAAGGACTAGGCAGTGGCTGGCCGAGACCCTAGCCGGAGGCTGTCGATCCAGCCGAGGACATGACAGCAGGTCGCTATCGATGACACCGACTTCCTCTGGAACACGTTCTATCCGATCACAACTGGGGGCTTCACGCGGTTGAGCGTACCCCTCATGAGTGAACTCTTCCATCCAGCGAACAATGGTGACGACGCGGTCCGTCGTCCGAGGATCCATCAATGACCGGAACGGTGCGACTGTCGATATTTGGCGCTGGCTTGAACGCGAGATCCAGCCCTTTGGCATCTGATCGCGCCAGAGTTCTTGAGTCATGCCCTATTGCGTCTCCCGTTGCCTCCGATCTTGTCAATCGGCATCCTGTGATCCCGGAATGCCGAGCGTCTCGTCTCCCCCTCGGCCCGCCAGAATCTCCGCGACGCGGAGGGGCGGGGATTCTTGTCGATCGCTTGTTAGCGCGCTTCGTCGGACACATCTGGAGCCCATCGCTCTTGGCGGTCCTTCTCTTGCCAACCGGAGCCTCAATCGCCGCCGAGGGAGGGCAGGACCGCGAGGTCGCGTCCGCTCCGCACGAGAAGTCACTGCCGGCCAGCACAAGGCCCCAACCACCGCCTTTAGCCATCGTTTCCGAATTCGGTCGTGTGCCGGTAACGACATTGCCGGAACTCACGGCCAGCGAGATTGCAGAGGGCGTGCGGCAGGCCGGCCCAAGCTGGCTGGGCTCAACACGCCCCGTGCCAGGACCGGCGGACGGCAGGACGGGCGCTACGGATTCAGGTGGTATCACGGGCCGCTGGTATCGATTGGGGGACCAGGCAGTCTGGAGGGCGGCATTGACGTCGCCCGGGGCGAGCAGTCTGAGGCTCCGGCTGACTGGCTTTGACGCGCCGGGAGACCTATACCTGACCGGAGGCGGATCGGACTTGAATTACGTCGGACCGTACTCGGCGCGAGGGCCCCAAGGCGATGGCGATTATTGGAGCGGCATCATTCGAGGCGACACAGTCACGGTGCACTACTTGCTTCCCGCCGGCAGCGGCACTCCGTCGAGGCTGCCGTTTCAGATCGCGTCCTTGGCCCACCTCAGAGGCTTACCACCACCCATCTCCGAGGATGGCCTCCAAGACAACCGTGCCGGGGAGAGTGAGCCGGTCGCGCGTTCGATTGTGGGATGCCACATCGACGTCTCGTGCTACCCGGAGTGGGAGTCCCGGACCCAGCCGTCTGTCGCGAAGATCTTGATTCCGAGAGGCTCTGGTTGGATCCAGTGCTCAGGCGTATTGATCAATCCCCGATACGAGTCGGACACGACCCTATTGATGCTCACTGCGGGCCACTGCCTAAGCAGCAACGAACAGGCAATGAACGCCGTGTTCGTCTGGAACGATCAGACGACACAGTGTTATGGCCAACCCCCATCTAGATATCAGTTGGCGCAGACGACCGGTGCTCGGTTGATCGATTATCGCGATGACCGGACGGGTGACTGGGCGCTCTTGCGCCTGAGCAAGCAAGCTGTGCTACGCGTTTCCGGCTATTGGAGTCGGGG
The DNA here is from genome assembly GCA_965203925.1 of Bryobacterales bacterium. Taxonomy (GTDB): domain Bacteria; phylum Acidobacteriota; class Terriglobia; order Bryobacterales; family UBA6623; genus VXMF01. The sequence goes on along the minus strand of OZ241924.1, from coordinate 3,246,942 downwards.
CTGGACTGCGGGTTACATACGAGACGAGACACCCGTGGTGGCAGTCTCCCACCCCGACGCGGCATTCAAGCGCCTGTCCCTCGGCCACCTAGAACATTCTCGCTGGACAGGCTTGAGCGAAACCGACTACACCGGTATCCGCTGGCGGCAGGGTACGACAGAGGGCGGTTCATCCGGCTCGGGTGTGCTGCGGGAAAGTGACGGGCGGCTCGTGGGCGTAATGGTCGGTGGCTCAAGGGACCATGAGCCTTGTAGTCCAGAGCATCGAGGAGTAATGAACCGACTAAGCGAGATCTACGGTCGCATCAGGCCATACCTGGAATCTGAGCGGTCAGTGCTCGGGGGCCGTCCTTCTGAGATCGAGGTCAGTCTCGGCAGAAGTGGCGAGACTGTGACGATTACCGCCCGCGCCGATGGCACGTTTTGGATCGGTAGTTCGCGAGTGACCGACGGGTCGCGGGTGACCTCAAGGAACGGAAGCGTCTATCGGCTCCGTTTGTCGCGAGACGGGACGTGGACGGCAACGTACTTGCCAGTTGAAATTGAAGTCAGGCTCGGTATCAGTGGAGACATCGCGACGATCACCGTCGCAGAGGACGGAACGTCAAGGATTGGCAATCGAGTTGTGACGAACGGGAGTCTGGTAACCGCCAGGAATGGAAACGTTTACTTGCTCCAGCGATCTCAGACCGGAAGGTGGACAGCGACCTATCAGCCGACCTTTGTCCTTGTCCTCCTCGAACAGAGCTCTCGGGTCGTGCTGATAAGGTCCGCCGAGGACGGAACCTATTGGATCGACGATTGGCTTGTGATAGATGGCGGCATTTACGTCGCTCCTGACGGCTACCGCTATCGGCTCAGGCAGGCCCCGGATGGTGAATGGGCGGCGACGTATGAGCCGCACCAGATCGAATTGCTCGGTGGAGCTCTGACCGTGCCCATCCTGCCCGCCGATGATGGTTCGTACCAGATGCATGGAGAGCGGGTACCCGACCAAGCAGCCATCACTCACGCCCTGTATGGCACCTTTAGGCTGCAGCTTGATCGACGTACCGGCCAGTGGCGTTCGGAGCCCGTGCCGTCAGGTGTGCCCTTGGCAGTTTCTGGCATGGGCATCGAGAGAGTTGCCGGAATTGGGCCAGCAGGATTTGGAGGTGACGGCGGATCGGCCACTTTGGCAAACCTTGCCAGTCCTTCCGATGTCACCATTGACAACGTGGGCAACGTCCTTATTGCGGACACGGAAAACCACCGTATCCGGAGGGTGAGTCCATCCGGCACGATTTCTACTGTGGCGGGCACGGGTGTGGCCGGCTTCAGTGGCGACGGTGGTGACGCCAGGAACGCCCAGTTACGGACGCCAAGGGGGATCACAGTCGGCCCGAGAGGAACGATATTCGTCTCCGACTCGGGCAACAACCGTATCCGTGCGATCAATTCATTCGGCACGATTCGGACCATCGCCGGAGGCGGTGAGGCTGAGTTTGGGACGGACAGTGGTCCCGCTCTTCAGGTGCGGCTCTCCAATCCTCACGCTCTTGCCGTGGATCGGCAAGGCAACCTATTCATCGCTGATGCCGACAACCACCGGGTCCGGCGCCTCACATCCGGTGCGATCACCACCGTCGCGGGAACTGGCTGGCCGCGTTTCGGCGGCGATGGAGGCCCAGCGCAGCATGGAAGCCTGCGGTTCCCCAAGGGTGTAGCGGTTGACGCCGCGGGAGTGATCTACGTGGCCGACACCGGGAACAACCGAATCCGCAGAATCGCTAGAACGGGTGAGATCAGTACCGTGATGGGCTTAGGTGTGCGTGCCTTTTCGGGAGACGGAGGGCTGGCGGCAGAGGCAACGTTGTCGTTACCTCGTCGCGTCGCCGTTGCTCCAGACGGCTCATTGTACGTTGCGGACTACCGGAATGACGCAGTCCGGCGCATTGACCGCCACGGTTTCGTTCGGACGATTGCCGGTAGCGGAGAGGCCAGTGCCAGCGTAGACGTCACACCCGCACTTCGCGCACGGATTGACGGCCCATTGGGGCTTGCCGTGGGTGACGACGGGCAACTGCTCTTTGTTGATTCGGGAGCCAACCGCGTGCTCCGACTGACGCCCGCTTGGAATGTCGTCACTGTCGAAGCGTTGCCCTCCCCGGTGCACGTAGAGTTGGATGGGGACGGCGATTGGACTCGCCTGTGGCGCGCGGCCGACTCGGCACACTTTCATCAGGGTTATCCCTTTCGGAGCGGTGATCAGGTGTGGAATTGGGATGCCAGTAGGGCCTACCGCCTTGATCGGTCCTTTTCTGGCTGGCAGTCCGAGGAAGTCGAGTTTGACTACGTGGACGACTTCGAGACCAGTCTCTCCGCCGCGACTGCGGGAGACGCCGAGGCTCAGGCCAATGTGGGCGCACACTATCTTCTCGGCTTGGGCGCGAGAGAGGACGATTCGGCGGCCCTGCGCTGGTTACGTCTCGCAGAATCACAGGGGCACCGGAGTGCGCCCTTCCTCCTTGGAGTGATGTATGAACTTGGCCGCGGTGTAGAGGCGGATCCCACCAAGGCGGCTGAGTGGTACGCCTTGGGTGCGCAGCGTGGTGACCCCTGGTCCCAGACGGGATTGGGATCGTCCTTATTGTTGGGGGAGGGGATCGAACAGGACGTGACAGCCGGTGTTCTGTGGGTGCTGCGTGCGGCGATGCAGGACTACGCCGCAGCGCAGAGTACGCTTGGCTTCCTCCTTGAAGGCAATCTCACCGTACCAGAGAGCTCCGCAGAGGCATTCGCTTGGACTAGGTTCGCCGCATTGGCGGGGAGACCTGCTGATCAATTCACACTTGGCCGCTTCTACCGGGATGGATACGGTGTCGTGGCTGATGCTTCCCAAGCGGCGCGATGGCTTCAGTTGGCCGCCAACCGAGGAGGAGCTCCCCCGCCGCCAGCGCCGCCGCCTGCGCCACCGCAATTCGAGCCACAGGAGGTCCGAGTCACACTTGGGGACTCCGGCACGACTGTAATCCTGTACACAAACCAAGATGGTGGATTCACTCTGGGAGGGAGGCCCTTCAACGACGGAGGGGAAGTGAGCGCCGCGAACGGAGACATCTATGTGTTGAGACTGGTGGATGGCATCTGGGTAGCCTACCTGAAGCCATAGGCATGCGCACACATCGGGGCGATTTCTAAGGACGGCTGCGGATTCCGGAAAATCTGGCTGGCCAAATTCCAGAAATTATGGCCGGTTCGGCTGATCCGGACTCCGGCCGTTCTACCGTATCCTCACTTACCGGGGGTTCGCGACTGGGCTCCCGAGATCGGGAGGAGAGCGTGTATTCGGACAGGAAGGGCGAGGATGTTCGCTTGCTACTGGCACAGTCTGTCCCGCAAGGGCGGATCGCCAAGCTGACGGGGGTCTCGCTGCGCACGATCCGTGGCATCGCCCGCGAGCCGGCCGAGCCTGCTAAGCCACACTCGGACGCCAGGCCGCAGCGGTCCGGGCCCGCGCGTGCGTCTGTGGTCGGGCCCTACCGGCAGGTAGTCACGATCGCGCTTGTATTGCTCTTCCGCGTCCACGGCAAAGTGGTGGCCGGCAGAGGGTTAGCGATCCGGGCTGCGCTCCCGGAACACCGGATCCGAAAGAAGGGCCGTGCTTGCGGGGACGTTTCTTTGTAGGAAGGCGGGCTTGACCCGAAAGACTGCGGAGGCGTCCACCACAGGCATTCCGACTGTCATACACCGCTCTCCGGGTGCGCGGTCCGAGTCAAAGTCCAGGGCCTGGTCATCCGGGGTTTCGACTGTGCCGATTCCCTCGGATTCCGCTTGCCGAGTACAAACTGGGGCCAGCCCGGTCGCACTCATGCCCACCTCAAGACTCCTGAATGGCAGGCGGAGGGCTTCCGAGAGACGTTCACTCCATGTCCCAAGACGTTATCAGCCAAAGAGAGGGTTAGCGAGGGCTTCTCCGGCCACCCTGACAGGCTGTCTTTCGTGCAACAGGCTCTGGCTTCCCCGAACTGGGGCGAGGTGGTTGTCCCACTCATGGCAACCGGGATGGTTGCCCGGTTCCTGCCCCGCCGCCCGTGCCACACCCTCCTCCACCTCGGTTCGAGCTGGGTCTGCGACGATCATGACCGACCATGCCGAAGGTCCGGGACGCGATACGGCAGGATGGTTGGTCGCTCGTGCCCACCAGAGGGAGCCACCGTCAGTACCGACATCCGGACCAGCCGGGCACCGTGACCATTGCCGACAAGCTGCGCGACGACCTAACGCGGGGCACTTGGGCCAGCATCATGAAGCAGGCCGGGTTGAGAGGGGAGTGACCAGACCTGTGCGCTACACGATCGTCATCGAAGAATCGCCGAGGAACTACGCCGCCAACGTTCCTGATCTGCCAGGGTGCGTCGCCACCGGCGCTTCCGAGGCAGAGACGGTCCGCGAGATCCACGAGGCCATCCGGTTTCACATCGAGAGCTTGCGTGAACACCATGAGCCGGTGCCGGAGCCGCGCTGTACAGCGACTGTCGTCGATGTGGTCGCGCTCGCCGGGTGACGCTCGCTTCCAAACCACCCTTGAACGAGGCCTCCGAGCTGCTAGGACGCATCTGGAGCTCGATCAGCAGCGCTGATGCCTGATGCTGCGATGGACGTTCATCTCGGCGCCGCTGTTCCCGTGGCCTCTACATTGAGCAGCTTATCCGCTCTGTCCGCTGACCGCCGCCGCAGGCCCCCTTTGACCATGGTGGTTCTAGGCCCAGAGGCCATGCAGTACGAGCAGCGACGACCATCCGGACGGGCAGAGGCTGATGGATGGCACGCTCACTCGGTCTTGATGCGGCTTCGGCAGTTGATGTCTTCCAGACTTCTGTGAAGAAGTTTTAAGACGATGGCCTTCATGAAGATCTGGCCCGCGAATGCGCCGTCAAAGCGTGGCCCCTATGCGACCACGCATGGCAAGCGCTCGGACCCAAGATCTCGTTTGCAAGCCTGCGTCACCGTCGCCTGCGATCCTTGCACGGAACCGAGAGGCCCGCGCGTTCTCACCCGCGAAGAAGGGCACTTCCTCGATTCTCGAAGTGGTATTTCAAGCGACAACCGAATCCTGAATCCTTCTGTAAGTTCAGTTACGTCAACAAATCAAAGAGATACCGTGGAGACTCGAGTGGGAATCGAACCCGCGAATAAGGGACTTGCAGGCCCTTTTGCGGATTGCTGCTGGGAAGCGACCGGACTACGGTTCACCCTCTTCTGCCGCCATCCACGTTGGCAGCGGGTCCTCCCACGAAGCCCACCCCGAGACGTCGGAGGCCATCTCGGCGTCGGTCAGCAGACAGCCGTCAAGCGCAGCCTCGATGGCCGCTTGCGGCATCTCGATTCCGATGAAGACGAGCTCTTGACGGCGGTCGCCGTGGTCGGGCTCCCATACCTGGCCGACCCACTCCAGGGTCTCCGGATCGTCTGTGAGCTCTGCTGGGTCCAGCGCGGCGAACCAGGGGCCTTCGGGCTCCAAGGTCAGCGAGTCTCCGGCGATCGAGAGCCCGCCGGCCACGTCATGACGGGTGGCCAGCCAGGCGACCTCCTTCGCCCGCAGCACGCCCTCGAAGCTACCATCGAAGATCGCAGCCAGCCGCGCCGGATGGAAGGGCCGTCGCCTCCTATAGACGAAGCTGCCGATGCCGTACTCCTCGGTCTCGGGCGTGTGCCCGCCTTGCAATTCCTGAAGCCAACCCGCCATTTGCTCGACGCGTTCGAAATCGAACAGGCCCGTATCGAAAATCAGGTCGAGCGGAATCCGCCCGTACGTCGTCTGAGCCAACGTCGCCGTTTGGTTGAGCTTGCGCAGGATCCCGGTCAACCGTGCGACTTCTCTCCGGCTCATCTTGTCGGTCTTGTTGAGAACGAGGACGTTGGCCAGCTCGACCTGATCGACGAGGAGCTCGGCGATGGAGCGGTCGTCTTCGACGTCGACTCCCAGCCCGCGATCGAGCAGGTCTTCTCCGGAGCCGAAGTCGCGAAGAAAACGCGGGCCGTCGACGACGGTGACCATCGTGTCCAACCGCGCCAACTCGCCTAGATGAACGCCAAGCTCGTCCGATAAGGCGAAGGTGGCCGCGACGGGAAGCGGCTCGGAGATGCCGGTTGATTCGATCAGCAGGTAGTCGAAGCGACGTTCCCGCGCCAGGCGTGCGACCTCGTCGAGCAGGTCTTCACGCAACGTGCAGCAGATGCAGCCGTTGGACATCTCGATCAGCCGCTCGTCGACGCGGTTGAGCTCGGCGCCGCCGCTGCGAACGAGCTGGGCATCGACGTTGACCTGGCTCATGTCGTTGACGATGACCGCGACGCGGCGGCCTTCGCGGTTGTTTAGCGCGTGGTTGAGCAACGTCGTCTTGCCGGCGCCGAGGAAGCCGGAGAGCACGGTTACGGGAAGGCGTGGATCGTTCAATTCGATTTCTCCATGGGTTCAGGACGCGGTCGGCCGTCGATCGCGTCGGCGAGCGCGCGCCAAGCCTGGGGAAGCGCCTGGGGCGGCAGTCGACTGGAAGGCCGATTCCACTGGCGCAGGACCGCGCGACGGTACTCCAGACCGCAGTGCGCGATCACCCACTCCTCGTAGTCGGCGATGCGCCGAATGGCGACGGAGGTCAAGTCAACCGGTACGCGGGGCGACGGAGGCGTGTGTGCGGCCGGGATTGTGTCGGGCTTCCAAATCGGGTCTTGGACTGTCTCCGACGGCAGCCAGACGGGTCGAAACTGGTAGCGGTTGAGGTAGACGGCGCCCTTACGCGGCGTTTCGTACAGGATTCCGAAGCCCCACAACTTCAGGCTGTCGCCGTCGGATAGCGCGAGCGCGTAGCAGCTTGATCCTTCTTCCCCTTCGGGCGGCCGCCGCCTGAGGAAGCCCGCTTCGAGCAGGAGGTTGCCTTCCGGACGCAAGATGTCCCGGCCCCAGTTCCAGCACTGCCGGTGCAGCAGTTCTTGCCCCTTGCGTCGGCTGGCGCCGGAGACCCCGCTCACAGCCATGCTCCGCCCCAAGCCAGCAAAGCGCTGAACCCGGTGGCCGCCACAGCCTGCCGACCCACCAACCTCAGCGCGAACGCGCGGCCCTGCTCTCGCGCAATCGTAAAGCAGGTGGCCAGGCAAGGCAGCAGCACACCGGCCAGGTAGACGGCCGTCAACAATTGGACGGCGCTCAGGCTTGCGGCGACGCCCGGCTCCGCGAGCAGCAAGATGCCGTCCTTGCGCACGCTCGCCAAGACCACCGCCAAGGCCGCCTCCGAGGGCAATCGAACGATGGCCATCGCCGGCTCGACGACGGCTGACGCAGCTTGCAGCGCGCCCACCCAATGCAGCAAAGACGCCGCGGCCGTGATCAGAAAGAAGACCGGCAAGGCCCTGCGAAAGAAATCCCGAACGGCGCCCTGCGCCTCAAGCCAGATGGCCCTCGGTAGCGGCCAAGTCAAGAAGACGCGGCCCTCCGTCAACAGCACATTGAAGGGAGAACGAGCGGCTTGCGGCGCGATGAGCCGGGCGTAGGTGAGAGTCGTGGCGCCAAGATAAAGCAGGTAGGGTACGACCAAGTCGGGTCGTCCCGCCGCCGCGAAGACCGCCGCCGTGGCCCCCAGCTGATACGAACAGGCTGAACCGAAGGCAATGGCTGAGACGCATGCGCCACGCGAGCAAGCCGACGACGAGCGCGCGCTGATGACGGCGGGCACGTTGCAGCCGAAACCCATCACGACCCTCGCCAACTCCCGGCCCGTCATGCCGAGCGGCTGCAGCCACGGATTCATGGCGTTTGTCAGGCGATCGAGCAGGCCGCTCGCTTTGTACGCACCCATCAGCAGCGCATGGAGCACGACAACCGGAGTTGCCCACACCAACAGCAACGGCCCCATCGTCACGAAGCCGTAGTCGCCGGCCAGAATCGCCGCAAGCGGCTGCGGCCAGCTTGCCAGCAACCCGGCCAGCGGCTCAGTCAGGGCGCCGACCCAGGGTTCGAGTCGATCCGCGAGACGGTTGGCGGCGTCCACCGCGACCCAGACGGGCGCCAGCAGGAGCAGCAGCGCCCAGAAGGGCCCAAGGGCGGAGCGCTCGAGGTATAGAGGACGCGGACGGATGGTCAGATCTCCGAAGTTCAAACCGGCTTCGGCGGGGACCGGGCCGGGCGCTTCCAGCGCCTGCATCAGCCTTCGACGATCGTTGGCGTCCAGCCGTCGAGCGTCCACCGCAACCACCGGCAAGCCCGTCCGGAGCGCTAGCTCTCCCAGCCGCGACTCCACCTCCAGCCGGGCGAGTCGGTCCCGAAGCGTCACGACCAGTGCGCCGGGGCGACCTGCCGCGAGCGGTAGCAGGTCGGCCAAGTCCTCGTCCAGCGCGGTTCCTTGGGCAACCAGTAGGAGGGTGTCCTCGCCACGCAGCCGCTCCAGAGCTAGCCGGGTGGTGTCAGCGTCGGAGCTTCGTTGCAGCCCGGGAGTGTCAATCAGCTCCCAGTCGTCCACTCGGTAGGAGTCGCAGCGGACGGTGGCGCCTTGGAAGTTGGAGGCAGCGATGGGCGCACCCGCCAGCGATGCGGCCAGTTGCGTCTTGCCGACGTTCTCCTTGCCGAACAGAACCGCAGTTCGAATTGGCGTCGGGAGCATTTCACGGCCCCTTCAACAAGCGCAATCATCTAGGCAGCACGATAGATCGTCGAGGTACATTCCGTAGCGGCGGTACTCCTCCAGCGGCTTCGTGCTCACCCCCAGGCGGCGGGCGATCTGGTTGGCCACCACGGCGAAGCGTTGGCGGAACTTATAGATGAAACAGAAGATGAGATCGTCTTGGCGCACCTGCGGCCCGACCAGGAAGAGCCCTCTCGTGATGGTGGACTCGTCGTTTTCCGTCAGCAGCGGAAAACTGTCATCTCGCCAATTGAACAACGAGCGAACGAGGCTTGCCGAACCGACGAATCCGGAGGCCAGGATCGGCGTCTCGGCGCAATCGACGTTCTCGCCGTTGTCGAGTGCCAACCGATAGCCGTTGTCCTTGCGGTGTACGCCGATGACCGTACAGCCGCCGCGCAGCGTCACCCGACCCGAGTCAACAGCCGAATTCAGGCGTGCCCTCGTGAAGGGCGACAAGAGTTGGCTCGGGTCGGCGCTTCTGCGCTTCCACGGCTCCTCGCCGTCGAAGACGACGGCGCGTCGACCCGCGGCGGCCAGCGCGATAGCGGCGTCGGCGCCACTCTCGGAGCCGCCGATGATGCATCTCTCGTCGCCGCTGAGATCGTCCCATGAGATCACCTTGGAGTTGTGCAGGCAAAGCTCGGCGCCGCGGAAGCCGTTGGTCCACGGATACTGCATTTCGCCGCCCGCCCAGACCACGAACCGCGCGCGGATGTCGCCGCGACTCGTCTCCACCCGGAACCGCTTGCGGGCACGTCCCGACGAGACGGAGAGAACGTCGACACCGGTCTCTACCGGCAAGCCGAAGTGCGCCGCGATCCCTCGCAGATATCCGGCGTACTCCTCCCCCGTGGGGTGCTCGACGCCGATCGAGTAGGCCGGCGAGGTGTGCAGACAGACGGCGTTGAGGTCGAGGACGCCGAACAGGGTGCTGTTGAACGACGGCGTGATGAAGCGCGTTTGCCGGGGCCAACGCAGGAATGAGGCGCCGACGATAGAGCGCTCGAGGATCACGAAGTTCTCGATACCGAGGTCGCGTAGCGTCACACCAAGGCCGACACCGGCGGCGCCGGCGCCGACCACCACAATGTCGAATGAGCGGGCTCGTCTCGTCATCGGCTCACCCGAGCCCTTTCGCGTCCGCCGAGGCGTAACGCGCCATGGCGCGGTCGAGCCCGACCGCCGCCTCAAGCGTCCCGACCACCCCCGGCGGCCGGGACGCGGGTTTCGCCCCCACGGCGTCAAGCGCCCGACGCAGCACTAGAAGAAGCGCACCATGTAGCTGAAACGAACACCACGCCCGATTTGCGGGGCGAGGTCCTTGATGAACGATGAGTGGTTGCGATAGAGCTGGTCGCCGATGTTGAACACGTTGGCCGAGAACTGGTGAATCGCGCCGCGCGTCGGGATCGTGTATGACGCTCGCAGATCGAGGACGGCGTATCTTTCCGTCGGCGTCTCCAAGTCGAACGTCCGGTCCTGCCGGTTCGCCGCTATGAGCTCGGGCCGAATGCTGAAGCCTTTGTGCCGGAACTCCATCCCGACGCGGCCCCGCAACGGCGGGATGCGCGGCAACGGAGTGCCCGTGAGCGTCGCTTCCGCCCTCACGAAATCCATCCCGAGATTGAGCCGCAAGGATTGATGCAAGCCGATGCCGAGCCGGGCTTCGGCTCCGTTGAAGCGGCTGTCGCGCTGCACGAAGTGGACCACCGGCAGCCCGTCTTCCTCCTCGCCGGTTGCGAACGGGAAGACGAAGTTGCGGAAGTCGTAGTAGAAAAAGTTGACCTCGCCATCGACTCGTCCGGCCTGTTGCCTCAGGGACAGGTCGATGCCATTGCCGCGCTCGGCTTCGAGGCTTGGATCGCCCACCTCGTAGATCAACGTGCCGACGTGCGGGCCGACATTGTAGAGCTCCTCGAGCGCCGGAGCCCGGTAGGAGTGGGAGTAGTTGGCGACGAAAGCTCCGCCCTCCCATAGGTCGGCATGCATGCCGGCAGCCATCGAAACGCCCGTGAAGCGGCGGCGGATCGCGTCCGGGAATTCGTCTGCGTGCTCGTCCTCCTCTTCCTCTCCGGCGTGATGTTCTTCGCCTTCTTCTTCGTGTTCCTCTTCGTGATGGCCGGGGCCGCGCTCGGCGAAGGCCGGATCGTAGCGGGAAGTCTCCAAGCGGGCGCCGAACTGAAACTTGACGCGCTCCAAATCGACCTCTTCGAGCGCAAACAGGGCGAACGACTGCTGATCGATCGGCGGCGAGAGCGCTTCCTCGCCCGCCGCCGCGAAGTCGCGCTCCATGCCCCAAAACCCAAAGCGACCCGTCAACGGTCCACGTCTGTTCTGTTCGAAGACGCCTCGATAGACGATCTGCTCGTTATCGAAGAGCGTGCCGATGCGGCGTTCATCACCTTCGAATTCGATCTCTTCGTGCTTGTATGTCGTGTAGGCCAGCTTCATCACGAAGCGGTCGAACGCCGGCCCGAGATCTCGTAGCCCCCAGTTGACCTGATAGGCCATTTGACGCATGGCCAGGTCGATGCGAAGCTCCTCGTCCTCGTGCTCGTCGCCGTGCTCGTCCTCGTGCTCGTCTGCGTGCTCCTCCTCTTCCTCCCCCTCGTGGTGTTCCTCGCCTTCTTCATCGTGATGGTGATGGCCGTGGAACTCGCCGGCGAAGGGAACCCCGTACGCGGCGTCGTTGGCGCGAACTCCGAAGCTGACGAAGGCTCGCTCGCCAAACCAGCCAAAGCCGCCGTAGCCGTTCGTGGACCGGGTCCGGGAATTCTCGACGTCTCCCAAGGGCGTGGCGTAGTCTGCGCTGCGAAGGCCGTTCCCCCCGCCCCACATCCGCCAGCCGCCGTCGGCGTAATCAAATCCGGCCGCCCCTCCTGCCAGAGCGTTGGCCGTCCCCGCCGAGCCCTGGATGTAGCCCTGCAGGCCGTCCGGATGCGAGACGAAGCCCGCATGGCTGCTGACAGCATTCACGACACCTCCCAATCCGTTGCTGCCGTAGAGCAGGGTCGCGGGGCCTTTCACCACTTCGAGCCTGTCAAACGACAGCGGATTGAACGTCTCGGCGTGGTCGCCGGAGGTGGCCGAGATGGAACCCGTTCGTAGCCCGTCGGCCATGATCAGAACCCGGTCGCCGTCGAAGCCGCGAATGACCGGGCGTGACGAGCCCGGCCCGAACCCCCGTTCGACGATGCCTGTGCCCGGCTCATGGCCGAGCACTTCGCCCAAGCCCGCGGCGATGTTCTCTGCGCGAGCCATCTGGAGCGCGCTCAGCGAATGCGTCGGCTGGAAAGCCTCGAAGGCGGACTCGGGCCGCCCCGCTGCACTGACGGTGATTTGCGTGTTCTGCGTCGAGAACGACAGCAGCAACTGCACCCGAGCCGTACTTTCGGGAGCGACCTCGATGGCTTCGGAGACGCCCTGCAAGGCACTCTCGATGTGAGCGTGGAGATGGTAGCGGCCCGGCCGTACCCCCTTGAACTGGAATCGACCTTGTTCATCGGCGATCGTCGAATCTCCCGTTTCCAGAAGATTGACTGTCGCCCCGGCGACGGGGCCGCCCGTCTGCTCGAGCAGCACTTGGCCCTCTATAGCGGCCGTTTCGGCACCTTGGATCGCGGATACCGCGAGCAGCGCCGACACGACGGCGCAAAGCATTCGATTCATCATCTTTTCTCTCCCCTCTAGCTGCCAACACTTCGACGATCTGTCACCGTCGCGCTATCGCGTAGCGGGCACCGGGATCCACGCTCGATTCCGGGGCGTGCCCCTGCAAGCGACGCCAGCAGTCACGAGACTGGGCGGACAGAGGAACGCGGTCGTTCCGCAAGGCGCGTGGGCACGCACCTAGAACGCGAGCGAAGTCGCCGGCTGTCGCGCCACGACAGCCGATCGGAGCTAGGAGGGAGGGGCGCGGGCGGGCGGGCGCCGGGAAGGAGCGAATACGATCCATTCGCCGTCCGCGGTCGGCACGAAACGCTCCGAAACGTCCGCGAGTCCGATCTGCAGGGACGCGGGAGGCTCGGCGGCGGGCTGGTGCCGGTGATGGCAGACCGCGCAGTCATGGTCGGAGGTCTGCTCCTCTAGGCAGATTGTGGGGCAGATCGCCGCGGCGACCGTGGCGCAGGCCAGCGTAATCGCCAGAGAGACGATCCAAGCGCGCCTAGCGGAGCCGCGCCGTGCAAAGCCCACTTGCCTTGGTCTCCTCTCGACCATTGTCTGTTAGGCTAGCATGGCCCGATGTCCGACAGGTCGCGAGTCTTGATGAGCGGGTCACGCCATTGATGGGTGGCGCGGGGGTCGGGCCACTGATCGCGATGGACATCAAAGCCTTGCAGCCGCCGAGGGATAGCTTCTTGCAAAGCTGGTTTGATTCGGCCTGCACGACCTAACAAAGGACCCGGACGAAGAGGAGGCCGAACGGGCGAGGCATGTTTTCGCGAGCCGGACTGCCAACGGCTGCTCAGTGCCGCAGTCGCGTAGGGCGAGCCGTCCGGCAGGGCTGTGGGTCGCGTGCTGTTCGAACGCGGTGCGGGCATGACGGGTAGGCATGCAACGATCTGCCACTCTGCACGCGCACGCATTCTTGTCACGTTCTGGCTGGCAGCCGGTGTGGGCACGCACGCCCATCGCACCTTCGCGTCCAGATTCGACTCAATCCTGCCGACTCGGGTGATCCGCACAGTTCTCAGGGGCGAGTCGATCAGCCCGCCTGCCTGGGAACAAGTGCAAAGCGTCCAAGAGGCAAAGGCTGTCTGGGAACTGGAGGCCGGCACGCCGCCCCATTTGGCATAGCGCTCGTCGGAGCGGCGCTTCGCTAAGTCTGTCTACGCGGGAGCGCGACCGCCCGGAGGATCGACGGCGCGCGAAGTCCTCATCGGGCCGTTCATCAGAGAGTCTCAGACTGCAGTGCCATGTGCGCCTGAGGCCAACGGCCGCCGACCGGACACAAAGTGCGTGAGGCGCTGCAAGCCTGGATGTCTATCTACCCACACTTCAGTCTTGTCCCGGTTTCCGCCGATCAGAATCCCAAGAACATCTGGCAGAGTGGGCAGCATGGCTGTCAAACGTCTCTGGAGGCTCAAGCTCGTCCCTGCCACTGGCGCGACCCGAACCGAGACTGCGCGGCTGGGCGTCTAAGAAGTGGCGAACTTGGGCAAGGGGGTACGCTGGACCTGATGGAACTCCCCGATCGGCTCGGAGTGCGCGATATCGGCGCGCTGTACGCTTCCGGCGACGCGTCGCCCGTCGAGATCGTGCGGCATTGCCTTGACCGCATTGGGCGCATCGACCCAATCATCAATTCCTACTTGACCGTGACACCCGACACCGCGCTGGCCCAAGCCAGGGAGGCTGAGGCCGAGCTCCGCGCAGACGGGCCCCGGGGACCGCTACACGGTGTTCCCTACGCTGCGAAGGACCTCCTCGACGTCAAGGGCTTGCCGACCACCGTGGGCTCTCCCTTCTTTGCCGACACCGTCGCCGAGGAGGACGCCGCCGCAATCGAGGCTCTGGACTCGGCAGGGGCGATCCTGATCGGCAAGACGGGGCTGCACGAGCTGGCCTACGGCATCACGAGCGCCAATCCCCACTACGGCCCAGTGCGCAACCCTTGGGATCCAAACCGGATCCCGGGCGGTTCGAGTGGAGGTTCGGCAGCCGCGCTGGCCGCGGGTCTGTGCGCCTTTTCGCTCGGGTCGGACACTGGGGGTTCCATCCGCATTCCGGCTGCCCTCTGCGGGGTGACCGGCCTCAAGCCGACTTTCGGCCGCATCAGCCGCCGAGGCGCCTTCCCGCTCGGCCACAGCTTGGACACGATCGGGCCATTCGGTCTCACCGTTGAGGACGTGGCGCTGGCTTACCGAGACCTCTGTGCGTGGGATTCCGCTGACCCAGCAAGCGTAAAGGACAGCGCCGTCCTGCCGTCATTCGGTGCGGAGCCATCCTTGCAGGGGCTGGCGATCGGAGTTCCGTCCGACTTCTTCTTCGATGGCCTGCACTCGGACGTGGCGGCGGCAACCAACTCCGCCCTCGCCATACTGGCGGATCTTGGCGCCGAGATTCGTGAGACCCCAATGCCCGACGTCCGGCTCGCCAACTCGCTGCACCGGCTGATCCTGCTGGCTGAGGCGTCGTCGGTCCACCGCAGGCGCGTGCAACGCCAGCGGGATGCAATCGGCGAGGACGTTCGGGCCCTCCTGGAGCAGGGGCTGCTCGTGTCCGCGGCCGACTATCTGGATGCACAGCGCGCCCGGCGTCGGTTCTGCCAGGAGATGGCCCTAGCGATGGAGGACATCGACGCCTTGGTGCTCCCCGGGATCCCGATTCCGACTGCGCGCATCGGGCAGTTGGAGATTCCGGTGGCGGGGGGCCTTGAGAACGTCCGGCTCGCGACCACTCGCAACATCCGCTCACTGAACCTGACGGGATTCCCCGTGCTGTCCGTCCCATGCGGATTCTTCGGGGACGGCATGCCGATCGGTCTCCAGATCGTAGGGCCGGCCCTCGGCGAAGCGTCCATCCTAGCGATCGGACATGCCTACCAGTCGGCCACGTCGTGGCACTTGAGGGCACCCCAGCCGACTACTCCTGAGGACCCCACCGACACACCGAAAGGATGACGCGCCTACCCACGAAGGGCACCCCCTCTGCCACAAGCCGGCGGCGCTGCTCGCTACCGCGGTCGTCCGGCAGCGCAATGCGCCCCCCTGCGGCAAGGACGCGGTGCCACGGGAGGTCGGCTCCGGGGGGACAGGCGCGCAGGGCTCGGCCAACTAGGCGGGCAGCACCGGGGAGGCCGGCCATGCGGGCGACATCCCCGTAAGTTGCGACCCGCCCGCGAGGGATGGTCGCGACTGCGCCCCAGATCTTCTCGTACCGCCATAGCGGCGGTCCCGGAGCGTGTTCCGAGACTCGCTTGGACACTGATCAGCCCGAACCAGCTTCGCGCCAGCGGCTGGGGATCTCAGCGCCGGCCGATAGGTCCCATCCGCTGCAGGACCTCGTCAAAGAGGTCGCTCTTTGAGGACGGACGGACGCGGCGTCCCTTGGCGTTTCGGTACTTGTGCGCCGAATAACACGTGCGGCATTCAGTGCGGACGGGTGCCGCGTCCACCACCGAGATCACGGAGTGATTCATCACCGCCTTGCAGCGCGTGCAGTAGTCGTCAATCACCTCTCCGACTCGGATCGCTGCAGCCATGCCGGACGTCCCTAGTCCTTCTCGATGCAATACAGGTGGTCTGCGGTCCGCAGAAAGATCTGCTGGTCGACGGCGATGGGGCTGGCCAAGGTGTGGCTGTCGAGCCGATTAACCGCGAGAATCTGGTAGCCGTCTTCCACGTCCACCACGGTGGTAGCCCCCTCCTCGTTGGTCGCGTAGAGCTTGCCGTCGGCGAGCAGCGGCGACGAAGAGTAGGTTCCCGGCTCCAGGCGCAGACGGCCAACCACGAGCTCGCCGGACTGGGCGTCGAGCACGCTGAGGATTCCCCGGTCATTGACCACCAGAATGCGCTCGCCGTCCGTGGTCGGGGTCGGGACATCGGAACCGAGCGTGTTCTCCCAAAGCTTGGCGGAGTCGTCGATCCAGCCTTCCCCGCCGGGCTTGAAGGCAATGAACGGATTGCCGCGCGTGCTGGTGGTGTAGATCACGTCGGCAATGTTGACCGAAGATGCAATGGTCCGGTAGAAGCGCTCGTGGCCAGGGTTGAAACCGCCCATCCGCCACAGTTCCTTGCCGGTCCCTAGGTCGTGGCCGGTCACGTAGTCGCCTCCGGAGACCACCAGCTGCTCTGCGCCATCGATGCGCACGATCAGCGGAGTGGAATAGTCGTCTGGAGACTCCGCTGCGGCGTCGGTCGGACGGTTCACCTTCCAGACCGTCTTGCCGGTCTTCGCGTCGACGGCGAACACGTAGGAAGGATCATCGGTCTTCATGCCGTGCAGCACTTGGACGTACAGCCGCCCGTCGTGCAGCCGAGGTGTCGACGCGTAGCCGTGGTTGAGGCCGAACCGTCCGTAGTCTTTCTGGATGTTGCGCGCCCACAGCACCTCTCCATCCGCGTCATGGCAGGCGAAATGGCCTCCTCCAGTCATGGACCAGACGCGCTCGCCATCGGTGATGGGCGACGGCGATGACAGGTTCTGCTTGCGGTAGATGCGGTTGCCGTCCCCGATCCGCCGCGTCCACAGGACGCTGCCGTCAGAGCGGTTCAGGGCCAAGAGCAGGATCTCGTCCCTGCCACCTGCACCGAGAGCTTGGGCCACACGGCCCGCACCCGCGCCAAACCCCCTTCGGCCTCGGGGCGCCCTTGCCGCGGGTGCGTCGAAACCCTCCTGGGCCGAGGTCACGTAGATGCGGCCCCCCCACACGGCGGGTGTCGCGGCGCTCCAACTGGGCAGGCGTGTCTTCCATGCCACATTCCTGTCCGGGCCCCATTCCACGGCTAGGTTAGAAGCGGCAGGGCTGGTCCCGTTGAACTCCGGGCCGCGCCACTGCGGCCAGTTGGCGAGCGCCAGCGGCACCAGCAGCGCACCCGTCAAGAGTGTGCTCTGTATCAAGCGAAACGTCATGGCTTCGTCCTCGCGGCCTGCGCCCGGCACTGCGCGGCCACCTGTCGACTGCTCAAGGCGGGCGGCCCCGGGAGTTCAGCGCGAGCGACCGGGATCCGGGCGCGGTGGATTGCCCGCCCAACCATTCGATCATAATGGAAAATGGCCCCAAGAGGCGAGTCCGCTCGGCGAATCTCCGAAGCCTTGCAATGAGAGCAATGCGAATCGAGGGCGGAAGGCCCCTGTCCGGAACCGTACACATCAGCGGGGCCAAGAACGCAGCACTGCCTGCCTTGGCAGCGACCCTGCTGACGGAGGGCCAGGTCACGCTGAGCGGCATTCCGCCCGTGGCCGACATCCGAACGATGGCCGCGCTGCTCGCGCGCATCGGCGCGACAGTCGAAGAGCGCGCCGACGGATACCGCGTGCGCGGGGCATCCGAGCCTGAACCGACCGCCCCTTACGACCTGGTCAAGACCATGCGCGCATCCAGCCTCGTTCTGGGACCTCTGGCGAGCCACTACGGCCGGGCTCGCGTGTCCCTGCCGGGGGGGTGCGCGATCGGCGCCCGGCCCATCGACATGCATCTGACTGGCCTGAAGGCGCTGGGCGCCTCCATCGGGCAGGAGCGTGGCTACATCGAGGCGGTCGCTCCGCGCGGCGGGCTGGTTGGGGGACGCATCCGCTTCCGCAGGCCGACGGTGACCGGCACGGAGGACCTGCTCATGGCCGCTGTGCTCGCCAAGGGCGAGAGCGTGTTAGAGAATGCCGCCCGCGAGCCGGAAGTGGTCGACCTCGCCGACCTTCTCACCAAGATGGGCGCGCGCATCGAAGGCGCCGGAACCGGCACCATCCGCATCGAGGGCGTCCCCAGCCTGCACGGGACCGAGCACCGCATCATTCCGGACCGCATTGAGACCGGCACGTATCTGGTCGCGGGAGCGCTGACTGCCGGCCGGCTGACCATCCGGGGGGCCCGCCGCGAACATCTCGAGCGGGTGGTCGAGCGGATGCGGGCGGCCGGCTGCAGCATCGGCTCCCCCGACGCCAAGACACTGGAAATCGAAGGCTGCACAGACCTGACCGCCGTCGACATCACGACTAGGGAGCACCCTGGATTCCCCACCGACATGCAGGCCCAGTTCATGGCGCTGATGACCCAAGCCAGCGGCACGTCAAGGGTCGTCGAGACGGTATTCGAGAACCGCTTCATGCACGTGCTGGAACTGCAGCGCATGGGCGCCGACATCCGTATCTCGGGAAACACCGCGCTGATCCGCGGCCCGGCGCAGCTGTCGGGCGCACAAGTGATGGCATCGGATCTGCGGGCCAGCGCCTGTCTCGTGCTGGGGGCCTTGGCCGCGCGCGGAACGACGACCCTGCACCGCATCTACCACCTGCAGCGCGGCTATGCGCACATGGCCGACAAGCTGCGCGACGTCGGCGCACGGGTCGAGATCGTCGACGCCTAGCCCGTCCGGAACAGCGCCGAGATCAGAGATCAGTCGGGCGCCTCAAGAGAGAAGCGCACGATCTCCTCGTCGTTCCGGATGATCATGTGCCGGTTTGCATAGGCAGGATGCGTCCAGTGCACCGCTCCGAGGTCCCTCCGCCGGTTGAGGGGATTGGTCGGCCTCATGATCTGCGCGCGGTCAACCTCTTCGTATCCCTCAGGAGTGAACCGCGCGATGATCAGGTCGCCGCGATCATTGTTGATGAAGTAGCGGTCCCCGTTGCGCACGATCTGACCGGACGCCCAGCGGGCATTCTCCTCTGTCAGATCCAGCGTCTCCCAGACGCGCTTTCCGGTGCGGGCGTCAAGGCAGCGCAGGTGCCCGTAGCTGCCTATGCCGTAGATGTAGTCGCCATCCACAACTGGCGTCGTGACCAGCGAGTGCAGCCCGTCGGTATCAATTTCGCTGTCGCTTGCGCCCTTCCACACGAGTTCCGCCTGCGGGCGGTCCGGCAGCAGACGGTACATCCGCGATCCGTTGTAGAAGGACGACACGAGCAGCCCATGGTGGCTCAGCACAGGAGTGGCGACCGTCAGCCCAGCCTGAATCTTGAACGGCTCCATCCAGTGGACCGCGCCGGTCTCCGGGTCGAGCGACGTGACGGCCGTGGGATGCCAGATGATCAGCTGGCGCGCTCCGCCGGCCTCAATCAGGATCGGCGGGTCGTAGCCGGGCTCTGCGCTGTCGTCCAGGGACCGCCAGAGCTCTTCCCCGGTGGCCTTCTCGAAGGCCACAACTTTGGCGTCCGGCGAGCCCCCAACCAGCGCAATAAGGCGCTCGCCAACGACTAGCGGAGCGGCAACGAAGCCCCAAGTCGGGAGTTCGGCGGCGTAGTCCCGCTGATAGTTGCGCCGCCACAACACTTCCCCGCTGTCCACCCGCAGGCAGAGCAGGTCCCCCATCGAGCCCAGAACATGTACCCGCTCACCGTCGACGGTGGGAGTGGCTCGCGGTCCTAATGGATATGCGAGGCCGCTGTAGTCGACGGGCCATTCCCGCTCCCAAAGCGTCTCCCCGCTCATCTCGTCAAGCGCCAGAACGCGCTCGAGGCCCCTGCGGCCTTGCGTAGATCGATAGTCGGTCACGAAGACACGACCGTCCGCCACCGCGGGGCCCGCATAACCGTTGGCGATCGGGCTGGACCAGTGTCGCCGCGGCCCTCCCTCGGGAAACCGTTCCAGAATGCCAGTCTCGGCCCAGACGCCACGGCGGTCCGAGCCTCGCCACTGGGGCCAGTCCTCGGCGGGTAACAGCGCCGCGGCGAGCAGCAGGAGCATCAGTCGCATGACTGGCATTCTAGCGACCGTGCGCTATGTTGGACCCCGCAGGGCGGTGACCGATTCGACCATGACGCGCAGGCACCGCATCGGAGCCCACACCTCCGCCGCTGGCGGAGTGGACAGGGCCGCCGCCGAGGCGGCCAAGATCGGGTGCAATGCGCTGCAGGTCTTTACCCGCAGCCCGCGCATCTGGAAGGGCAAGCGGCCGGCCAAGGGCAGCATTGAGCGACTTGCCGAGCTCCGCCACCGTCACGACCTCCAACCCGTAGCCGTTCACGGCAGCTACCTGACGAACTTGGCAAGCGCCGATCCGGTTGTCCGGGCCCGATCCCAAGAGTCGTTTCGGCTTGAGATCAGCAACGCCCGGGCGATTGGGGCCGACTATCTGGTGATCCATCCGGGCAGTGCAGCCGGCCAGGACCGCGAGACGGCAATCAAGGGCTTCGCGCTAGCCTTGGCTGACGCCCAAGAGGGCTTCAAGTGGGGCCCGATGCGCCTGCTGCTGGAGAATACGGCCGGTGCCGGCGCCACCCTTGGACGTACGTTCGAAGAGCTGGCTGAGATCCGGGACGCCGCCGTGACGCTCTGCCGAGTTCCTGTCGGCTACTGCATCGACACAGCGCACAGCCTCGCTGCGGGCTACGACGTGGCCTCAGAGCAGGGTCTGGAGGATACGCTGGGGGCCATACGAGACCAGCTCGGTCTTGACCGGGTCCACCTGATCCACGCGAATGACTCGAAGGCCCCGCTCGGCTCCAACCGCGACCGCCACGAGTCCATAGGCGAGGGCCACATCGGCTCAGATGCGTTCCGGCGGATGCTCCGGCATCCCCAGCTGCGGGACAAACCCTTCATCCTGGAGACGCCTCTGATCGAGAACAGCCACAGGGAGAACGTTCGCAGGATGTGGGACCTGGCCGGTGGGGCCCCGCGGATCTAGTCCCCTGTCAAGCCGTCAAGTCCGGATAGTGCGACGGCGTGTGTGGCCGGTCAGGGTAACGCAGCGTTGTGGGTCAGGCCAGCGAATGGTGGCACTTGTGGGCGTTTTCCGGTCCCCACAGACCGCAAGCTCCCGACAGGGGCGGAACGACCCAAACTAGTGCTGTGTCAATTGACGTTCTTGGGGTAGGCGGAGTTGAGCTCTCGGCGGGCGTTGATCAGTGGTCGATCGTCGCGCACCAAGGATGTGAATACTGACATGCTCAGTCTGCCCTCCCCCACTTCGGACTCGAATGTCGGTTCGTCTTGGACCGCCGCGGGGGAAGAGAACGGCAGCCCCTTGGACGCCCGGTTGCAGGCGCAGT
Source organism: Bryobacterales bacterium (assembly GCA_965203925.1). Lineage (GTDB taxonomy): Bacteria > Acidobacteriota > Terriglobia > Bryobacterales > UBA6623 > VXMF01. The sequence continues at coordinate 3,225,631 of OZ241924.1, read as the reverse complement.
GCTACCAGGTCTGTTTCGACCAGTTCGCCCGACTTCCTCCGATGGCCGGGATGTTCTGGTGGAAGTGGCCGAGCCACGGCTGCGGAAGTCCTTTCGAGCTGGTTTGCCGGACTGCAGGGCGGCTCGGCGCCGCTCAGTCGTAGTATTCCAAGCCGAGGTGGGTGATCATCTGCTCCCCCGCCATCCATCGCAGCGTGTTCTTCAGCTTCATGAGCTGGATGAATAGGTCGTGCTCCGGGTACAGGCAGGACGGAACCATCGGTGACTTGAAGTAGAAGGAGAGCCACTCTTGGATGCCCCCCAGGCCGGCGCGCTGCGCCAAGTCGAGCAGCAGGGCCAGGTCCAGGACCAGCGGCGCGGCCAGAATAGAGTCGCGGCACAGGAAGTTGACCTTGAGCTGCATCGGGTAGCCCAGCCAGCCGGTCAGGTCGATGTTGTCCCAGCCCTCCTTGTTGTCGCCGCGCGGCGGGTAGTAGTTGATTCGCACCATGTGCGAGAACTCCCGATACAGGTCCGGGTACTGGTCCGGCTGCAGAATCACCTCCAAGGCTCCCAGCTTGCTGATCTCCTTGGTCTTGAAGGATTCCGGCTCGTCGAGCACTACCCCGTCCCGATTCCCGAGGATGTTGGTGGAGAACCAGCCGTCCACCCCTAGCAGCCGCGTCTTCAGACCGGGCGCTATGAGGGTCTTCATGAAGGTCTGACCGGTCTTGAAGTCCTTGCCGCACACGGGCACGCCTCGATCCTTCGCCAGCTGCTCCAGAGCCGGGACGTCCAACGTGAGGTTCGGTGCTCCGTTCGCGAATGGCACTCCGCACTGCAAGGCCGCCCAAGCGTAGATCTGCGACGGGGCGATAGACGGGTCGTCGGCCAGCAGGCCCGTCTCGAACGCGTCCGGGGACTCGTGGACGGGGGCGGGCCGCTGGTGGATCTCGGTCGAACCGCACCACACCATCACCAGGCGGTCCAGGCCGTTGGCGCGCCGGAAGTCCTCGATGTCCCGGCATAGCGCCTCCGCCAGCGCCATCTTGTTGGCTCCCCGCTTGAGATGGCTGCCGTCCAGCCTGGGAACGAACCGCTGGTCGAAGACCGCCGGCATCGCGCGCACCGCGCGCAGCTCCTCCTCCGCCTCGCGCAGCAGCGGCGGCTCGATCACGGCGGCTTCCCGCGCCGCCTCGTAGGCGTCCTCGTCGTGGATGTCCCAGCCCCCGAACACCAGCTGCTTCGCGTCGTGCAGGGGAACCAGGTCACGGATAAGCGGGTTGCGGTTGTCGGTCCGCTTGCTGAGGCGGATGCGCCCCATCTGGGTGAGAGAGCCGATCGGCTTGGCCAGCCCCTTGTTGATCAGCGCGAGTCCGCCGATCGTGGTCGTCGCGACCGCTCCCAGCCCGGGCAGCAGCACGCCCAGCCGGCCGTCCGGGGGCCGGAGCTCCGGCGGGGCCTTGCGCGACACGAATCGCTCGCTGAACTCCCCCTGCCGGCCGGGGAGACTCCTGCGATTGCCCGTGAGCAGCTCCTGCTGCCGGCTCGCGGCGGCGAACAGCCCCTGGTCCAGACACTCGCGAAACTCCGACAGGGGCAGGGCCAAGGCGTCGGCGATCGTGGCGGCGTCCTTGAACTTGAGGTCCCTGGAGCGCTGCACCAGTCCGAGGTACAGCTTCTGGTACGCGATGCCAGTTTCCTCGGAGAGTAGTTTGAGGTTGACCGAATACGGCGTTAATTTCTCCACCAGATAATTTTACACTACAATTTTTATCATCTAGATAATTCAGGTGGTGCCTACCGACCGTCGAACTCGGCTCCGACCCCACGCCGTCAGCCCCGGCTGCCGGTCTCTGCGAGGGTGTCGAGTCCGGCCTCCTCCGTGGCGGGCGCGCTATGGTACGCCAGGACTTCGCGGGGTGGCGACCCCCGAAATCCCAGCCCCCGGGGGATCGGTGACGCGGCAACCAAGGAGAGAGTTAGGGAGTTCCGCCCGATATGGGACACAACGTTTTCTTCGGCAGTTTGCCGACTTGGGTCACGGCCGACGATGTCCGGTCGTGGCTCGACAACGGGGTCGGCGCGACTCAGCAGCACTGCCCGCAACCAACAGGCGTATCGCAGCGTTGGGGCTCAACTGGCAAGCATTGGCGGGCCGATGCCTGATGGGATATGATGCCCTCCCTACCCAAATGGTTGGCTGCTACGGCTATTGCTGCCGGATTCCGCCACCAATGGTCTGCCAGGGCGGACGAGCACTCAGGATTGGAACGTCGTCGATGTAGCGCTCTAGCCGAACGCGGTCCCTCTTGTGAATCTGCTGGACTCCCACCGCTTGACCATGCGCAGCAGGCAGCCGCACAGGCGGTGGGTCGAGCGGGTGATCGCAAGGGATTCTCTGTCGGAGGCGATCGGAGCATCGGAATCTCCAACTTCGTCTGTGTCGGAGACCGCAGTCTGGTCAAGACCGGTCGAACGGGTACGTGCGGTCGGCATGTGATCGGGCTGAGCCAGACCGACAGAGCCCGTTGCAGAGAATCGGTCGCCCCACTGTAGAGCAGGGGCCCAGCCGACCGCTAGTCGTCGCTGCCGCCCAGAAGGCCGGCCCGCATCAGGAAGTAGAGCAGGGTCAGGATGCTGCTGACGGCCGCGGCCACATACGTCCACGCTGCCGCGTTGAGCACCCTGTCCATTCCATCTCGCTCATACGACGAAACGATGCCATACCGAAGTACGAGTTGCTTGGCCCTGTTGCTCGCGTCGAATTCCACGGGCAAGGTCACCAGCTGGAACAGCACGGTCGCGGAGAAGAGGGCGATGCCGACGTACACCATGCCTGCGAAGGACAGCATCATGCCGAAGACGATGGCAAGGTAGCCGAGGTTGGACCCGATAGAAGCCGTCGGGACGAGCGCGGTCCGCAGCTGCAGAGGCGCGTAGCTTCGCGCGTGCTGGATTGCATGGCCAGCCTCATGGCAGGCGACCCCCACCGCCGCGATCGAGTTGCGCTCATATACGTCCGGGGACAGCCCAAGGCTTCGCGTCGCCGGGTTGTAGTGGTCCGAAAGGAAACCTGAAGATCGCTTCACCGACACGGAGTACAGTCCGGCCTGATCCAGCATGCTGCGGGCCGCCTGTGCCCCCGTCATCCGCGCCGGGATACGAGAGAATTTCTTGAACGCCGACTTCGTGCGGGCGCTCGCCCACAACGAGAGGACAAGGCCCGGAATCATGAACAGCAGGGACAAGGGGTCGAAGAAGAACATTCGAAGGACAGCTCCGTAACGGCCTGGGCAGCAATCGGCTCCACTGCCCTGCGATTAGTTTAGACGACGCACGGCGGGATCCGTTAGCCGCCCGCGCCGCGGGCCTGCGGACCGGGAAGGGCAGTTCGGATCAGCTTGCGGTAGGCCGTCCGGATCGGATCGATCGCCGGGCCCATGCGCGCGAACGGCACGTGCCCGCCAAGCATCGGCAGCTCTCTCACACCAGACGCCAGCACCCAGTCCCGGGGCCTAGGGATGGGAACGGTGGGACTGACTGGAGAGAGAAGCCAGTCGACCGGCCGTCCTGCGGTCGCGAAGCTGTCTAGGATAGGGTGCACTTCCCCGTCGGGAAACGAACCAAAGACTCGCAGCCAAGCTTCGGGAGCAGCCCGGACCACCGCCCGGACCAGAGCTTCCGAACCGGCGATCGGAAGGCTGTCAGCGTTCACGGTGACGTCTGCCAGGGCGAAGTCATGCCCGCCGTTTGCGCGGGAGAGGTAGGCGGTCGCATCGGCGATGTGGATGCGGAGCCTTCCGGCGCGCTCGTAGTGCGCCACCAGCGGGTGGAATTCGCGGGCCATTGCGGACATCGCAGGATCGGCTTCGACAGCGTCGAGCGACAGGCCAGGAAACTCATGGAGCAGGCCGACTGCCCCGCAGCCGCCTCCCAAGCCCAGCATGACGCCGCGTCCGGCGGGGTGGCGCTGGCCGGCCAAGAGCCAAGCCAGCTGATAGCGGGTCTCGGTGACGGGGCCAGGCCCGCGGGCCGTCACGCCGGGGACGGAGCTTGCGGGAGGGCGCAGCAGCGACGCCCCCTGGAGCACGCCGCCGATCGTGAATCGACGAGCGCTCGCGGTGTCGACAACCCCGACCGGCCCGAACTTCCCGCTGCGCTCAAGACGAACAGTCGGCATCAGGCTCAGGCTCCGCTGGTGGTGCCAAGCCGGAACTCGTCCCCTAGGTACACCCTGCGCACCTCCGGATCGGACTCCAGCTCGCCGGGCGATCCCGATCGGAAGACCTCGCCGTTGTGGATGATAAGGGCGCGGTCGGTGATCGCCAAGGTCTCGCGCACGTTGTGGTCCGTGATGACGATACCAATTCCCTGCCTCCGCAGGCTTTGGACGATCCCCTGGAGCTCGATGACCTGCTTGGGGTCGATTCCCGAGAAGGGCTCGTCAAGCAGCAGGAAGCATGGCGACAGGACCAGAGATCGGGCAATCTCCACACGGCGCCTCTCGCCTCCCGACAGCTGGTAGCCAAGACTGTGACGCACGGTGTCCAGACCAAACTGTGCGATCAGGTCGTCCAGGCGCTCGCGACGCTCGGCTCGCACAAGCGGCAAGGTCTGCAGTACGGCGAGGATGTTCTCTTCGGCCGTCAGCTTGCGGAAGACGGACGCGTCCTGAGGCAGGTAGCTGATGCCGAGGCGCGCTCGCTGGTACATCGGCATTTCCGTGATGTCGGCCGAGTCGGCGAACACCCGCCCGGTGTCGGGGCGGACCAAGCCGACCATCATGTTGAAAGAGGTGGTCTTGCCCGCGCCGTTCGGGCCTAGCAGCCCGACGGTTTCCCCTCGCTGCACGGCCAAGCTGAAGTCCCGGACGACGGTCCGGCCCCGGAAGCTCTTGGTCAGCCGCTCCGTGCGCAGGCAATCAATCACGCAAACGACACCGGGCCGCCGCTGGCCGGAGGATCAGGGGAGGGGGCGCTGCGTGTAGGCGCGATCGCCATCGCGCCCCAAGAGGAGCAGACTAGCATCCAAGGGACGGTACGTCAAACTGGCGCCTTCCGATCTAGTTCCGTCAGCCGCCACGATTCGCGCCGGCTCGCCGGTCAGGATGATCTCCGAACGGGTCGCCCCGAATTCCGCTTTGTCACCGAATCCGCGCGTCCCGGAGCCGTCCGGAGGGTCGGCGATCCGAACGGAACCTTCGGCCACCGCGTCCATGCCGGATTCTTCCCCCCTCCCCAGAGCCGTTGTCAGCACATCCGCCGAGACGAGCATCGTTCCCCTTCGGAACTCCACCGAGCCGCTGAAGCGCGCCGCGCCAGTGCTGTCGGCGTAGACCATTCTGTCGGCCCGCACTCGAGTGGGCGGGCCTGACTCTCCTTCTTCGTCAGCGGCTTCGGCCCAGTCGGCGGCGACTCCAGTGTTCGCGGTCACACGCCCCGTCTGCTGGCTGATCTGGATCGTCCCGGCGTCAAGACGGCTCCCGGACTGCCAGAGCCGGGCGCCATCCAGGTACTGGACCAAGCCCGGCCCGGGGTCCGAGACGAGCCTTCCTGCGGCGAAGAACAGGGGGGCATCGCCCGAAAAGAGGCGGGGCGCCTCGGGGCCTGCCGAATCGCCGGAGGCCGCTTCTACCGATCCTGTAACGGAGCCCTCAGCCTGCAGCTTTCCGCTGTCCCTGTCGACCGAGATGGTCTCTGCGGACAGGGTCGTTCCGGCGCGGTCCACCATTGCGCCCCCTTCAAGCTTGAGGACACCGCCGGTCGGCTCGAAACGCGCCCGCGAAGCGCTGCCCCGGCTGTCCAGATCCTCGAACCGGAAGCCCCCCTGCTGCAGCAGGGACTCGATCCCCGCGGTCTCGGGATCCAGCTGCGCCTCTAGGGTGTCGCTCCAAGTCCGAAGCAATCCGCGGCCCGAAGTCCCGGACGGCTGCTCCAACGCGACCCTTCCCGCAGCTGCGACCGATCGCGGCTGGCCAGATTCCTCCAGCAGCAACTCGATACGGTCGGCGTCAAGCGTTCCGGTCGGCCCGGAACCGTCCGCCAGAATGTGCCGCAGCGAACCCCTTGCCAAGGTCTCTACGCGCTGCGCCTGCCGGGACAGCGGAGAGAAGTGCAATCGCAGGGCCTCCGACTTCAGAGTGGATCGGAGGCCGGATTCGCCGGGCATGAGGGTGGCAATCGCGTGGTCTCGGGCCGAAACGGACCGGAGCGATTTTCCGGGCTGGTCGGCCACTGGTCCGAACGACAGCAGCAGGACACCTGAGCTCACTTCGAGTTGCTGGCCGTTCTCCTCTGCCCTGAAGCTGGCCGCCCCCCGTCCCTCGACCCTCTCAAGTGCCCCTTGCTGGTCAAGATTGGCCTGTATGCTGGCCGCTTCGAAGCGGGCGGTCCGCTCCGGACGGACCTCGCCCGCCGTGGCTTCGGTCCCATCAACACGCCGCAGCCGGCCGGATTCGAGCCTCAGGACGGCCGAAGAACACTGCAGCCAGACCGGCCCTCGGTCTATCCTGGCTCCGCCTGAGAGTTCAACGCGTCCTCCCTTGTCCAAATAGCGAAGAGTGCCCGCGGTGATTGTGGAACGGGAGGCAGCCGGTCCGCGCCCCTCCTGAAAGATGCGCACTTGCGACAGCAGCTCCAAGTGGCCGCTCCCGGCGTTATATACCGCCCCGACCGAACTGCCCGAGCCGCCCGCGAAGCGGTACTCCAGGACCTGGTCGGTCCTGGCACTGCTCTCGTCGGGCCGGAATGTCACCCCGCTTGTCACGACTACGGCCGACGGCGGGCCTCCGGCATCCTCCGGAACCCCTATCGAAATCGTGGTCTCTCCTTCACTGAACAGCTCGCCGCTCGCGAGCAAGCGCATTGCCTGGCTTTCGACCCTGTCGAACGCTGCCTCGCCGTCGCGATGAATCCGCAGTACAACGCCCGTTAGGTCTGCACCCGCGCCCCGCGCCGCTTGGGCGAAATCATCCGCGGAGACTTCGATGCGCATCGCATCGCCGCTGGTCTGCGACCAGTTCCAGCTTTGCGCCTGCGCTTGGATGTCCTCGGGCAGGACTGGCAAGGCCGGGGCGCGACGCCGCTCGGGATCCAGCCTGGACGCGGCGAAGTCATGGCCCACGAGCGCCAGCAGTGCCAGCGCGGCCAGTGGCAGCAGCCATTGCAGCGTCCGCCGCAAGTGGTTTGATGATATCAGCAGGCTCCCGACGCAGCCTGCTGCGGAAAGTACGCGAGCACTCAATCGGCAGCCTGGGGCAGGGCGAATGCCACGTAGCTGCCTCCCACGACGCCCCCCGTCTTGCCGCCGCCGGCGGCGATCGCCACGAACTGCCGCCCGTTGACCTGATACACCGCCGGTGTTGCATTCCCGCCCGCCGGAAGCGTAGTCTCCCACAGCACCTGGCCAGTGCGCTTGTCGAACGCACGGAACTTTCGGTCTCTCGCCGTCGCCCCGATGAAGAGCAGCCCACTCCCAGTGATCACCGGCCCGCCGTAATTCTCGGTCCCCGTCCCGGTCAGCCTAGCTCCGCCAATTCCGGATACTCACCCAACGGCACGGTCCACTCGATCTCGCCGGTGTCCAGATTGACCGCGTTAAGCGTGCCCCAAGGGGGAGAGATGGCGGGATACCCATCAGGGTCCAGAAAGCGGTTGTAGCCATCGTGGGTAAACGGCCCGGCCAGTCGCCCGGCAGCGGAGGCGTCGATCGCCGGGCCGGCGTCCCCCTGCAGCACAAAGCGCGCTATCGCCCGCACGGCAACGTCGGTCAGGTTCGGGAAGGCAGGCATGCGCCCTGTGCCGCCCGTGACGATCTGGCTGAACTGAGCCGCCGACATCTCCATGTCGGTCAGGGCCGGGAAAGCGGGCGGCGTACCGCTCAGGTCGTCCAAATGGCAGGCAGCGCAATTGCGCTGGTACAGGCGCTTGCCGTTCACCGTGCCGCCGCCCGACGCGCGCTCCACCAACCGGTGGATCCAGGCCATCTCGTTGACATTGACGTAGAGCAGGCCCGTCTCCGGGTCAAACGCCTGGCCGCCCCACTCCGCCCCTCCGTCGAATCCCGGAAACACGATGGTCCCCTGCAGGCTCATCGGCGTGAAGATCCCATCGCTCCGGACCTGACGGAAGCGCCTCAGGACGGCCTCGCGCGCCTCCGGCGTGCGCGAGGTCAGCTGGTCTTCGGTGAGGCGTTGCCGTCCCAAGGCGGGCGGCTTCTCGGGCAGCACCTGCCGGGGCGACAAGCGCTCGCCGGGGACGTCGGACGCCGCGACTTCGAACTCCCGCAGCGGAAAGAGCGACTCGCCGGTCTCCCGGTCGAAGACGTAGACCTGGCTCGTCTTGGTGCATAGGGCAACCGCGTCGACCAGCTGGCCGCCGCGCCGGGCGGTGACCAGCACGGGAGGTGTCGGGATGTCCATGTCCCAGATGTCGTGCCTCACGAACTGGTAGTGCCAGACGAGTTCCCCGGACTCGGCGTCTAGGCACAGCAGCGAGTTCGCATAGAGGTTGTCGCCGTGCCGGTCCCCTCCCCAAAAGTCGAATGCGGCCGAGCCGGTGCCCGCAAAGACCAATCCCCGCTCCGTGTCCAAGGCCATGCCGGCCCACGAATTGGCGCCGCCTTGGCGCTGCCATGCATCCTCCGGCCAAGTCTCGTAGCCCGGCTCCCCGGGATAGGGAATCGTGTGGAAGCTCCACCGAAGCTCTCCGGTGGCCGCGTCGAAGGCGCGGATGTCGCCGGGCGCGCTGGGCATGGACTCGCTGACCACGCTCCCGACGATCAGCATGTCCTTGTACACGACTCCTGGCGTGCGCAAGCTGACCGATAGGCGTTCGGCGTCGGGCCGCAAGCCCCTGCGGAGGTCGATCGCCCCTCCCTCGCCGAAGCTCTCGACCGGCTCGCCCGTTCCGGCGTCCAGCGCGTACAGTAGGTGCTCGACCCCGGTGTACAACCTGCGATCGCTGCCATCGGCCCAGTACATGAATCCGCGATTCTGGGTACGGCCCTCGAATGGCTCGCCCCGCAGCAGGGGCCGGCGCGACCAGATCTCGTCCCCGTTCGCCGCGTCCAGGGCAAACACCCGCCCGTTCGGGCTCAGCCCGTAGAGCACGCCATCCACGACCAGAGGATTGACCTGTATCTGCGAGCCGGGGAACTCTTCTCCCGTGTCGTACCGCCAGGCAACCTCGAGGCTGGCGACATTTCCCGGATGGATCTGCGACAGGCGCGAGTACCGCAGCTGGTCCGGCCCGCCGCCGTATGCGGTCCAGCCGTCGTAGCCCGTCTGCGGGGCTCGCCGGACTTCTTGGCAGCCGACCAGAACGGCAACCGCGGCGACCAAGGCTGCGCGGAGCATTGCGGCCCATTCTATCGCCCGGCCGCGGGGCTGCGGCAGGCTCTCCTCAGTGGCAGTCAGGGATGCGGGAAGCGTCCCCGAGCGGGCGCTCCCAACCCCCGCTAAGGGCCCTAGAGGCGGGATGACGCGCGGCCGTTCCGATGGACCCTGCTGGCGCAGGATCAGTCGCCCGCCAGGACCGATTCGGCGTACAGCAGTTCGCCCGTCCGGCCGTCGTGGTAGCGGAAGACGACCTGAGGCCTCGGATAGGCCACCCACCGCACGCCGTCCCGCCGCGTCGGCGTCCGGATCGCATTGTTCACCTGCACGACGCAGTAGACCGGCTTGTGCCTAGGGCTGGCCTCATCCAAGAAGTACGTCGACCAGCGAATCTCGCACTCCCTGCCGCGAGACGCGAACCTGCCATTCGGAGGGCGTCCGCCCTCGGAGGAGACCGGATGGTTGCCTGAGTTGTGAGGCCCGGAAGCAAACTCCCAGACCGAGTCCGTGATCTTGATGGCGAAGCTGTTGTGCAAGTCTCCCGTGAGAACGAAGACCGGGCGCCCAAGCATGTCCCAGAACTCGATCAGTTCCTCGCGCTCCCTAGGGACTGCCGTCCAGGCCTCGTCCTTGTTTGCCCCGCCTGCCCCCGGCCCGACGTGGGGAACCATGAAGTTCACCGACGACACCACGAAGAAGAAGTCGGCATCGCTGGTGCGCATCCCGTCCATCAGCCAGCGCTTCTGCCGGGCGCCCAGCATGGACACTCCCCGCTTCCACGGGTCATCCTTGTCGTGTACTTGGCGGTGCGAACGGGTGTCCAGCATGAAGAACTCGGCGTTGGTCACCCGGAACCGATAGTACGAGGTACGCCCTATCGAGTAGGAAGCGTCACCTGTGGCCGTGGCGGGAGGCCGGATGCGCAGCCGATGAGCGTCGATCCGCTCGTCGATCTCGTAGACTCCTGCGTTGGGGTCGCCGCCCTCGCGGTCCAAGTGGTTGATGTCTTCCCGGCGCAGGTAGTTGACGCCAGCTGTCGGCGTGCCCCAATGTACGTGGAGGTTGGAGGCCTCGCCCAAGTCCAGCCCATCGAACTCCGCATCCTCGTCTGTCAAGACATCACTTCCTGCCTCGAGGCGAGCCCGTCCGAAATGGATCGGCTGGCCATCCGCGACGGGATTGCTCCAGCCGAGGTAGTCGTACCAGGCTCGCACGCCGATGTCGCGGAAGACGGCCCTGCGGCTGCGCAGCCCGACCGATCCCGCACCGTTCACGTCACCGAGGATCTCGTGATCGTCGAAGGTGAAGAACGACGGCACTTCCTTGTGCCAGCGCGCCATGGCCGATCCGCGTTCGAGATAGATCTTGTAGTTCTCCCAAACACCGGCGATTGTCGGGGCGATGCGGAGGATTCGCGGCAGCCGGGCAGCGCCGATTCCGGCAACCGCCCTCCAACGCTCAGGGGGATAATCCCTCCGCTCCTCATACAGCCAGTCCCCGTTCTGGATCGCAAAGTGCACCCTGTCCTTGAGCCGATTGAGCATCGTGGCGAACGCAGGGAGGTCCCGGTCGGCTGACTGGTTATTCCCGCAGCCGAACTCGAAGCTGAAGTTGAACAGCCCCTTGGGGTTGTGCTCGGCGTCCCGGAAGTCCGCTGGATGAGGCAACGTCCTGAAGGAATGCACGCCGGACTGCGGCTGGGCGGCTCCGGGCACCACAAGCTTGTAGTAGTACTTGGTGTCCGGCTGGAGTCCACGGATCTGGACCCAGCCCGTGCTGTCGTGCTCCAGGCTGGGCTTGGCAACCTCCGAGAGGCTGTCCAGTGCCTGAGCTCCCGTGCCATAGGCGACCCGGAACGGCTTCTCGCCGCTCGTGCGGGCCCAGACCCCGACCCCGTGGGCGCCGAGGCGACCGAGAATCGGGCCGTGAGTGATCCAAAGGGTCTCTTGGCCCTGCGCGTGCGGCTGAAGCGCCAAGCCGGCGAGCAGCAGGAGATAGGGTGGTCGGATAATCGAGTGCATTGGCCTTGGGGGCGGCTCCCGTCGTGCTTCCCGTGTGACGGCGGCGCGACGGCTCTCGCCGGTCCCGGTGCTATCGTAATGCGTTCATGCGAGACCCGGAGACCTTCCGCAGCAGGGCTTGGTTCCATGGCGACCAGTACGAGCACCTCTCCCGCCGTGCCTGGCTTCGGTCCGAGGGCCTCACCGGTTCGGCCTTCGACGGACGGCCCATCGTCGGGATCTGCAACTCATGGTCGGAGCTGACCAATTGCAACGCACACCTGCGCCAGGTCGCTGAGGCGGTCAAGCGCGGGGTTTGGGCTGCCGGCGGCATTCCGCTCGAGTTCCCGACGATCTCGTTGGGCGAGATGTTCATGAAGCCGACGACCATGCTGTTCCGCAACCTGATGTCGATGGACGTCGAGGAGTCCATCACGGCGAACCCGATCGACGGCGTCGTCCTGCTCTGCGGGTGCGACAAGACCACGCCAGCCCAACTGATGGGCGCAGCCTCGGCGAACATCCCGTCGATCATGGTGACCGGGGGCCCGATGCTGTCCGGTCGCTGGCAGGAGCAGGAGCTGGGCTCCGGCACGGACGGCCGGAAGCTCTTCGAAGCCCTGCGCGCAGGGCGGATCGGGGAGGAGCAATGGGCCGAGGTTGAGGGCTGCATCGCCCGCAGCGCAGGACACTGCACGGTCATGGGAACGGCTTCGACGATGGCGTCGATGGCCGAATCGCTCGGAATGATGCTATCGGGGGGCGCGGCTATCCCGGCCGTCGATTCGAGGCGATACCAGTTCGCGGAGAAGAGCGGGCGGCGCATCGTGGAGATGGTCCGCGAGGACCTGACGCCGTCACGCATCCTGACGCGCGAGGCGTTCGAGAACGCGATTCGCACGGACATGGCCATCGGAGGCTCCACGAACGCCGTCGTGCACTTGCTGGCAATCGCCGGAAGGGCCGGAATCCGACTGACCCTGAACGACTTTGACCGCCTCTCTCGCGAGACGCCCTACATCGTTGACGTGAAGCCGTCGGGGCGATTCCTGATGGAGGATTTCTACTATGCCGGCGGTCTGCCCAGCGCCATGAGAGAACTGCAGCCGCTCCTGCACGGGGATGCCCTGACTGTGAGCGGGCAGACGCTGGCCGAGGATCTTTCGGGTGTCGAAGTCCCCAACCGGAAGCTGGTCCGCCCGCTGGACCAACCGCTGAACCGAGAGGGGGGCACGGCCATTCTGTACGGCAATCTGGCCCCGGACGGCGCGGTCATCAAGCAGACTGCTGCGTCGCCTCACCTGCTGCGCCATCGCGGAAAGGCGCTCGTCTTCGACCGGTATGAGACGCTACGCGCGCAGATCGACGACGATCTCGATGTGGACGAGAACACCGTTCTCGTGCTGCAGAACGCAGGGCCTCAGGGGGGGCCGGGCTTTCCCGAGTGGGGACACCTGCCCATCCCGGCCAAGCTGTTGCGCGCCGGAATCAATGACATCGTGCGCGTGTCGGACGCGCGAATGAGCGGGACGAGCTTCGGGACGGACGTCCTGCACGTGTCCCCGGAATCGGCCGTTGGGGGGCCGCTTGCGGCGGTGCGCACCGGCGACGAGATCGAGCTTGACGTCCCGGCGCGCCGCATCGACCTTCGAGTCGGGCCGCGCGAGATCGAGCGCCGGCTGGCCGAACGCAGGACCCAACCGCCGCACTACCGGCGGGGCTACGGGAGGCTCTTCCTCGATCAGGTCACCCAAGCCCACCTCGGCTGCGACTTCCGATTCCTCGCGCCAGAGGGGGCGGCGGCCGACGGGTCCAGTTCCGTCAATTGACCCACACCGGGCTCGCCCATCCCTCATTGCCGTCCAACTGCTCCATGCGCATGTAGTAGTAGTCTCCCGGCTGAGGCTGCTCACGGTCTTCGTAGTCGAAGTCGATGTCCATCGGGCCATTCTCCCGGACCATTTCGAACTCAACCTGGAAGCGCACTTCGATCCCCATCTTCTCCAAGTAGCTATGGGAAATGGGCTTCTCGCCGCGGGTGGCCAAGCGTGCGAACCCCTCGCCTTCGAGGTCAGCCAGCGGCAGGGCAAGTTCGATGCTGCCCAAGTGCGGATCGTCGAGGAGGAAGGAGAGCGACCCTTCAGCGCCGTCCAATCGCAAGAGCATGCCGTCACGGTCGTTGGATGTGGCCGCCGAGCGCCAGCGAATTGCACCCTCGTCCTGACGCATTTCCTCGAATTGCTGGTCCCGGTGAAGGAAGCGCACCAAGCGCAGCGCTCCCGACTCGACCGAGACCGCTCCGGAGCCCATTCCGACGTTGGCCCGGCGCTGGTAGATGTTGTCGCCCCAAGTGACCCGAACCAAGGGGCCCGGCTGCCGCGACGGATGCCGGGCGTGGATCACGCGCCCGTTCTTGACCAGCTCAACGCGCGTCAAAGGCGCAGTGCCCGAGACGCGCGCGCGGATTCGGGCGGTCTCGGCGTGGGAAGCGGGCACCTCACCGCCCATCGGCTCGCCGTTGAGGCTGAAATCCATCGAGATTCGCTGGTTGCCGGTCACGCCAAAGGTCCGGCGCTGGTACAGGCCTTCCCAAATCGCGTCACGTGTCTGCTCCAGTGCGAACACCCCCGTGAGCGGGTTGGTCATGGTGTAGATCAGTCCCGGGTACGAATTCCCGAATCCCACCGTGTGGTTGTCCGCGGAGGCAGTCGCGCCGAGCCGCAACCCCGCATCGAGGTGCCGCTGCCACGACTCCTCGAAGACGCCGTGAACGGACGCGATCTCAAAGCTGCGCTCCACGCGCGGATCCGTACGGTGCTCCCAGTTGGGCGGACCGCCGCCGATATGGGGGATCACCATCGCAGGAACGCGGGCACGCTCCAAGACCTGCATCATCGCGCCCACGTCCGCCCGGTTCTTGGAAGGATCGATCTCCATCGTGGTCGGGGGGGCGTCGCCGTTGTAGATCACGTTGTGGTGCCCGCCAAGCCTCGTCCCTACGCTGTACTCGTAGCCCGGGATCGTGACAAAGCCCCTCCAGCCGTTCATGCGTCGGTTGGCGCGCAGGAGATCCGGCCAGTTGTTGCGGGGATCGCGGAACTTGTCGAAATGGTACGAGGGTCCGGTGACTCCGAGCGGCATGTGGTGCGGGGTCAGGGCTCCGAAATCCAGCAGACCGCTTCGCCGTGCGTGCAGGTATAGCTCCTCATTGACGCCGCGGCCGTCGTGGAGATAGGTGTGCTGGTGCAGGTCTCCGTAGTAAACCCTTCGGTCCAAGTGCTCCTCCACGCGGATCGGATTGCTGACGCCCTGCAGGGAGCCGTCCTTGCTGTGCACGCGCACCCGATGAACGCCGGGCTGGCTGGCCACTACGTTGGTAGCCACGTAGTGCATCAGCTCGGGATCGTACTCGAACGGACTGACGCCAAGGCCTGTCTCCCCAATGACGAACTCCCGCCCCTGATGGTCCTCGGCCAAGGATTCCCACTCGTCGGTCGGGAGCAACGCGAGGCTGAAGCTCTCGCCCACGCTGGCGTATGCGGGTCCAATCACGCGCAGCTTCGTGGCGCGCCCGCCCAGCACCTTGAGAAACGCGTCTCCGCCGTAGTCCCTTGGCCTTCCGTCCTCGCCGGCGATCACGATGCGGAAGTTGAAGAGGTTCTCGGCGTAGTGCTGCATGCGAACGCCCCGGGCACCGCCCAAGTCGAGGTGGACCTTGGTGCCAGGGGTAAGAGTTCCGGACTCAAGCAGCGCTCCTACGGTCTTTCGATAGGGGAAGACACTGGGATCGTTGCGCTGCAGCGAATTGGAGTGCACGACCCTCTTCCATTTCGCTTGGGGAGCACTGGTCTCCAGCGCAAAGTAGGCGGGCGCATCCGGATCGTCCACTTGGAACTGCTCGACATCGCTCGTGAAGTGCTTCCACACCTCCAGACTCTCGCCGGCACGCACGCCGCTGTCCCCGACGATGTACTCGACCCGGACGCGGTGCCGTTCCCCTGCCCGTGCGACTGGAGATGTCAGCAGCCGCACCGTGCCCTCGAGCGGAAAGCCCGGGGGCATGTAGGCGCCGGGTCTGTACTCGACACGACCGGCAGCAGCATCGCTACCGGCAGGACCGGCTTCCGCGCCGGCGCAACTCCAAGAAGCGGCCAGCGAAATCAAGCTGGCCGCGGCAAGCGCAATGAAAATGTGCTTCATGGCTGGGGCGATTGTAGCGAAGGGCTGCGCGGCCCTCGGCTATCCTGTGGCCATGCGACTGTTGGGAGCGCTCTGCCTCACCGCAGCTGGACTGCTGCAGGCTTCGGACGTCGGGCGCGCCCCGCTGGTGTTTCGCGAGGACTGGACTGCGAGCCCGCCTTCCATACCGCTCACCCAGAGGGATGTCGCCAATCCGGACCTGAGCGTGGCCGTCCACGGACCAGGACCGCCACTGGTCAAGAAGAGCTTCCACGACGCCCGGGAGTGGGATCCGCACTACGTGTGGTCCGGCCTGTCCAAGACGGCTTGGGCCGTCAGCCTCTCACTGAAGGACGGAGGGCTGCTGGACCTGACGGGAACGGCCACTCTGCGCTGGCGCAGCCGGCAGTCCGGATTCCGGGCTTTGCGTGCGGTGGTCGGCTTGGCCGACGGAAGCTGGCTAGTGAGCGAACACTCGGATCCGGCCTCGGACCAGTGGCGAGTGAGCGAGCTGGCCTTCACCAGCACGCGCTGGCGCAGGCTGGACATCCGGACTGTCATCGAAGGGCCTTGGGAGCCCGAGCCCAACCTCAAACAGGTGCGCTCGGTCGGCTTCAGTGACCTGATGCCCGGGGGGCGCAGCCAGGCGTGCTCGCGAATCGACTGGATTGAGGTCTATGGCCAACGAGTGCCGACCGGACCGATGCAGGTCTTCCTGCTTTCCGGCCAGTCCAACATGGTTGGCTGGGGCAACAGCCTCGAACTGGACAGCGTCTCACGCTTCGGCCATGACGGCCGCCTCGCCATGTTCGAGAACGGCGCGTGGATTCCGCTGCGGCCGTTCCGGGCCCCCTCGGCCAGGCAGCGCGACGGATGGAACATCACGGAGTACACGTTCGGACCCGAAATCGCCTTCGCGCGGGCTGTCTCGCGCGCATGGCCCGGACGCCGCATTGGCATCGTGAAGCAGGCCGTCGGCGGCACGGGGATCATGGCTTGGGCACGGCGCTGGAACAGGCAAGATGCTGACATTACGGGCGATGCCTCCAAGGGCCCCCTGTACCAGGAACTGCTGTCGAAGGCAAGGGCGGCCCTAGCCGCAGGAGATGCTGAGCTGCGTGCCTTCATCTGGCTACAGGGCGGAAAGGACATGCGGGACCTGCGGGCTTCAGGTCGCTACGCGGAGAACCTTGACCGGCTCGTGAACGCCCTGCGTGAAGACCTAGACCATCCGGCCTTGCCGGCGCTCGTCGGCACGTATCGCACAGGCCAGCTGCCGGACAGCTTGGAGGGCATCCGGCAGGACCAAGCCCCTGTCGCGCAAGGGCGGCCGGGGGCTTACGACGTGCTGGTAGCGCAGACGAATGTGGGCGACAGGATCGCAAACGCCGCCGCGGTAGTTCTGCGAGACCTGCCGCGCTACGAGGGCAACATCCATGCCAACACGGACGGCATGGTGCAGGCAGGCGAGGCATTTGCCCGCGTGTTTCTGGAGCGCTTCGCGAGCGAGCGCTGATCCGCCAGCAGATGCGGACGAGCCGAAGCAGTCCCGCCGAGAACGGGACGTCGCACGCTCCGACGATTCCTGCGTCGCCGCAGTCCAAGACGCCGTTCCGAATTGCAGGAGCCGGGCAGCGGACGGCCCATGGCAGGTGGAATCGGGCCTCCCTAGGGACGAGTCCCGGCCCGCCTTCCGGCGATCCCGTCCCAGACCGAGTCTGCGGGCTTACGGTCCCCAAGTGGGCGCCCCTTCGGCGCGCTCCACGCGGACGCGCGCAAAGCCGCGCTGGACAGCCCCTGCCTGCCGCCGATCGGATACAATCATCCGCGAACCCTTGGGGCAACGCTTTGCTGCCCCCATGCGGGAGTCGTCGGGCACTGTAGCGGAATGAGAGACTCTGAGTCACGGTGGCAGGGCGGGCTATCCCGCCGAAAGGCCCTTGTCAGCCTTGCTGCTTTCCTGACCGGATCGCGCCGGTTAGGGGCCCAGCTCGACCCCTTCCGGCTGCGCGACCGAGTCCCCGGATTGGACGAGATGCGCGACGTATTCGACTTCGAAGACGTGGCCTTCGAGAAGCTGGATCGAGCGACCTACAACTACACCGCCCGCGGTGGCGGCAGCGAATTCACCCTGCGCCGGAACCGTGAGGCGTTTCAGTGGGCCAAGCTCGTCCTGCGCGGATTGGGCGACGAGACGGCCCCGGATGCGACGACGAGCGTGCTTGGCACACCTATGGCGTTTCCGCTGATGCTCGCCCCGTCAGCAGCACATGCGGTGCTGCACCCCGACATGGAGACCGCCACGTACGAGGGCTGCCGGCGTGCTGGCGAGACCCCGATGATCGTCAGCCACGTATCCAGCATGCCGTTTCCTGACATCGCCAAGGCAGACGGCGGACCGCTGTGGTTCCAGCTCTACGCTCGCGAGGAGCTCGAGCAGAATCGCGAGCCGTTGGAAGCAGCCCAAGCAGCGGGAGCTCAAGCCATCGTGGTCACAATCGACCAACAGGCTACTTAC
The DNA here is from genome assembly GCA_965203925.1 of Bryobacterales bacterium. Taxonomy (GTDB): domain Bacteria; phylum Acidobacteriota; class Terriglobia; order Bryobacterales; family UBA6623; genus VXMF01. Next base: position 3,207,618 of record OZ241924.1, on the reverse strand, counting down.
TACGACCGCACGGTCCATGACCGCAACCTTTCGCTGCGTCCGAGACGCCCTCCCCGTTACAGCGGCAGTGCTGGCCGATACCGCTTCACATCCGGTCGGATGTGGTACGAGTGGCAGTTCTTCGAGGAGCTGCGCACGATGGTGCGCGTCCCGATGCTGGCCAAGGGAATCCTCACGGCTGAGGATGCATTGCTTGCGATCGAGCACGGAGTGGACGGCGTCGTGGTCTCGAATCATGGCGGCCGCACGCTCGATTACGCGCCCTCGACATTGGAAGTGCTCCCCGAGATCGTCGATGCGGTGGCGGGCCGCATCCCTGTGCTGATCGACAGCGGCTTCCGGCGTGGTAGCGATGTCCTGAAGGGGCTCGCGCTGGGAGCGTCGGCCGTTTGCCTGGGGCGAGTGCCCCGCTGGGGATTGGCCGCATTCGGAGCGCCAGGAGTCGCCAGGGTGCTTGAGATCGTGCAGTCCGAACTGCTGCAGGCGATGGCGAACTGCGGCGTCTCAGACGTGGCGTCCGCTACGGGCGCGGTCGTCAGAACGGACTTCCCGTGAGCCATTGGATGCCCGGTCGCCGCAAGGCGCTGGCAACCTTAGCGTCGCTCGTGGCTGCGTCTCCCTGCCTGGGGGCCCAGATTGCGCCCCGCGAGACTGCTAGGCCCCGCCGGAGAGTGACGCCACTGGACGAGTTCGAGAACGTTCCGGGGCTTGAGGCCGTGGCCCGCCAGAGTCTCAGCCGGCGGGCTTTCGAGCGCATCGCCGGGGGGGGGCGAGCGGCGCTCGACCGCATCACCTTCCGCCCACGGATGATGGTCAACACCAAGGCGCTGGACCTGTCGCTCGATCTCCTGGGCACTACGATGTTCGCTCCGATCTTGGTCGGGCCGGCCTCGCGCCAGTCCGACTTCCACCCTGCCGGCGAGGGCGAGACGGCCGCTGGGGCGGCGGCCGCGCAGGCAACGATCGTCTCCGCCGAGGGAAGCGGAACGCCGTTCTCGGAGACTGTCGAGGTGGCCCCGGGCGCTTGGCGCCAGCTCTATCCCGACCGCGACGAGGGCGCACTGATCGCCCGTGCCCGCGAAGCCGGAGCGGCGGGGGCGGCCGCAATCTGCCTAACGCTGGGAGATTCCGCTGGCGGTCGCCCGGCCCGCGTTGGCTGGGACACGGTAGACCGGCTCAATGCCGCCTTGGACGCGCCTTTAGTGCTCAAAGGAATCATGCACGCGCCGGACGCCGCGGAGGCCGCTCGGCGCGGAGTTGCCGCCGTCGTCGTATCCAACCATGGCTCGCGCGCAGCCGAGGGTCATGCGGATCCGATGGCCTTGTTGCCTACTGTGGCCGAAGCGGTAGGTGGCCGCATCCCTGTTCTGGTCGATGGCGGCTTCCGCAGAGGAGGCGACGTGCTGAAGGCGATCGCGCTCGGCGCCAGCGCCGTTCTGGTCTGCCGCCCAGTGATGTGGGGCTTGGCGGCCTATGCCCGGGCAGGCGTACAGAAGGTCGTGGAAATGCTGCAGACCGAACTTGCCAGAGATATGGTCCAGATAGGGGCCGTCAACCTTGCGGCGGTCCGCCGGGACCACGTCCGGATTCACAGCCGCTGATTCGGCACGCGCTGGTCACGGTCGGCGCGCGGTTGTCGCGTCGGTGTTCGGCAGCGGGTCCTGCGCGTCGACTTCGGCCCTCCAGGCATCCAGCTTGGCCCGCAGTTCCGCAGCCTTGGCGGGCAATTCGGACGCAAGGTCCCGCATCTCGCCAACATCGGAGGCCAAGTCATACAGCTCGACCCGGTTGTCTTCGTAGAAATGCACGAGCCGCCAGTCCCCGTCGCGGATCGCAGAGTGTGGCGTGGCCCCGCCATTGTGGTAGTGGGGGTAGTGCCAGTAGAGCGCACTGCGCTCGATATCTTCCTCCGGATTGCGCAGCAGTCCGGCGAGGCTGACACCGTCCACGGAGGCATTGTGGTCCGCATCACCCGAGGCACCGGCGATCTCGAGGACGGTTGGGTAGACATCGACGGTGATGACCGGCTGCTGCGAGACGCTCCCTTGGGGTGTGACCCCCGGCCAGAAGTAGATCGTTGGAGTGCGCACACCGCCCTCGTACGCAGACCCCTTGCCGGACCGCAAGGGCGCATTCTCGGTCGGATGTCCCATCCGGCCGTCGGGGCCCCGACGGTCGAGGCCTCCGTTGTCCCCAGTGAAGACGATTACCGTCCGGTCCGCGATCCCCAACTCCTCAAGCTTGGACCGGAGCCGCCCCACGCTGCGGTCGACGGCGGCCAGCATGCCCGCGTAGACCGGGTTTCGGTGCCGCTTGGAGGGATCGACGGCCGACTCGAACATCGCCCTGTCCTCTTCCCTAGCCTGGATAGGAGTGTGGACGTTGTAGTAGGGGAAGTACAGCAGGAAGGGTTCGGCAGCAAACTCCTCCAGCACCTTGATGGCCTCGTCTGTGAGGCGGTCGGTCAGGTAGTCCCCCTCGGTGCCGCCCTCAGGTAGCGGCGCAACGGCGCGATCGCCTGAACGTGAGGAGTACGGGTGGAAGTAGCTGCCGGGGGCACCCCACTCGTTGCCGCCGATGTTGACCTCGAAGCCATGCCGCTCAGGGGCATACTCGGGCATCGCCTCCGGATCAAGCCGGGGCATCAGGTGCCATTTCCCAACATGGGCGGTGCGATACCCCTCGGCGGCGAGAGCCTCGGCAAGCGTTGTGTGTCGGTGCTCGAGGCGCATTGTCCAGTCAGGAGGCTTCAGTGGGGCGTCTGGCCTCTGATGGCCAGCGATGAAGTCCGTCACGCGTGTCCGGCCTGGGTACATCCCCGTCATCAGGGCCGCTCGAGTCGGCGAGCAGACAGTGCAGGCTGCGTAACCGTGAGTGAAGCGGACGCCGTCCGAGGCGAGCCGGTCGATGTTCGGAGTCTTGTAGAAATCGCTCCCATAACAGCCGAGATCCGTCCAGCCCAGATCGTCCACCAAGAGGACCAGAAAATTCGGGCGTGTATCGCTTCCCGGTCCAGGGCCGGAACCCGTGCATCCTATGGCGAGCATGAAGGCGAGTAGAGTCGGGGCGTTTCGCACGGGCTGATTGTATCCCCGCCCTTGCCTAGATTCCATGGATGCGCCTGGCCGATGCCCTGTCTCCTATGCTTGGGGCGTCTGGCGCTGTATGGCGCCGGACCGGCCAGGCCAGTGGCTGGCAACAGCTATAATGACCGGGTCGTCCGAAGGAAGAGGTGGGCACATGGGGCTGTCAAGCCGTGAGACGCTTGCTAGAGCTTGTTTGTGGTTGGCCTGCTTGGGCGCCGTCGCCGTCGGCAGTGTTCTCGCCATACACTGGCACGTGGAGCACAGCGCCGCGCCGCGCCTCTTCGCCAGTCTTGAGGAGGTCCCGACGCGGGAGGTGGGCCTGGTGCTGGGCACTTCGCGCCACCGCGGAACGGGGCTGAACGAGTTCTACCTCGGTCGCATTGAGGCCGCTGCAGACCTCTATCATGCCGAAAGGGTCGAGCGCCTCATCGTGAGCGGCTCCCACCCGAGCAGGTACTACGACGAGCCTGTCGCGATGAAGCGCGACCTCGTCGCTCGGGATGTACCAGCAGAGTCCATTACTGAGGACGGTGGCGGCTTGCGCACACTGGACTCTGTGGTCCGGGCTCACACCCTCGAGGGGCTGGAGGCTTTCACGATCATTTCCCAACGATCGCACGCCGCACGGGCCGTTTACATCGGCATAAACCGCGGACTGGACGTCGTCGCCTATTGCGCTCCCGACATCCCGGGCCCGTTCGAAGACTTGGGCAGCTTCCGCGAGTACGGTGCGCGCGTGAGGGCCTTCTTGGACGTCACGGTACTTGGCACGCAGCCAGAGCTTCTCGACCGACCCGTCCCCCAGAGCTTCGGCATGGCCGAGAAGCGCGAAGTGGACTGATCGGGACTCAGGGCCGCTCGAAGTCGGCCAGCCAGTTCAAGACTACCCGTATCTCCTGCAGGCTTGGCGCGCCAACCGTGACCGGCAAGACAAAGCGGCCCCTAGATCCGACATCGTAGGCAGAGAACCTGCGGGTGTTCAAGAACCGATCGCGGGAGAAGAGCCGCTGGGCCAGTCCCAGCTGGAGGCCATCGCTCAAGTCGACTTCGATCCCGAAGAGAGAGAAGCTCTGAAGAAAGTAGAGCGTGGTCCCGTCGGGACTCCATCTGGGCAGTCGTCCTCCGCCGGTCGTTACCTGCCATCGCTGGCCAGCGTCGGGGAAGCTGGAGATGTAGACTTCCGCCGACCCGGACTCATTGCTCTGGTAGGCCACGTAGCGGGCGTCAGGAGAGAACACAACATCGTCTACGAAGTAAGGCCCTGCAGGCAGGAATTCTCGATACTCCAGGGCGTCGGCTTCGTCCGCCCGCACAAGGTACCCAATTGCCGTCCGGCGCCCGGCGGGTCGTCCGTCCTCGCCAGGCGCAGGTGGCCGGGCACCTGCGCGACGTTCGACCAAGATGTAGCGACCGTCCCTGGACCAATCCATTGGCGTGACGAACGCGCCATTGTTGTCCGAGTAGACCACCTCCGTGGCTCGCCCGCCCCCGGCCGAGACCAGCAGGAGGTCGCTCGACCCACGCCTTGAGATCAGAACACCGTCGCTGCCTGGTGCCCACACCGCGCCTGTCTCTTCGTCGTCGTCAAAGGAGAGTCGGCGCACCACGGGTCGCCCGGTCTCGTGCACCCAGAGGTCGAGCTGCCGGCCTTCTCCGGCCGTGACAAGCACTTGATCGCCAGACGGGGAGATCCGGGGGCCCATGACCCATTCCTGAGGCTTACCGATGCTTCCGAGCGACTGTCCGTCCGGACCAACCCACTCCAAGGCCATGCGACCTGTGTGAGGGCTGTCAAGGTAGGCCAAGCTGCCGTCCCCAGAGACCGTAGTGCTGCGCGCGTTCGGGGCAACCACGAATGGCTCTCCGACAACCGACAGGTGCTCCGCGGAAAAGTCGACCGCCCACAGGGCCGGCCGCATCCATTCCGGTCGGTACAGCAGCTGTCCCGTCGGGGAGTAGCTCGGTTCGGCACCGTCGACGAGGGTCACTGGCGGCCCGGCCTCCCCTCCTGACAGACGCCTCGCATACACCGTGTCTGAGTCCCAGGTGTGAACGGAGTACAGCAGCACATCTTCGCCGTTCGCGTCGCTGAAACACGTAATCCCGCTCACCATGCCCCGTCGCGAACGCTCCTCGCCCTCCGAGGCCAACGGGCGCGGCGCGCCGCCCAAGCTAGAGATTCGGCTCAGATCGCCCCTCGGGGAGGAGAATACGATGAACTGGCCGGCTGGGCACCACGCACAGAGGCTGGCCCCGCCCACCGCGTCCAGCGAGACCAGTTGGGTCACTCCCAGACCGCGCAGCGCAACCTTCCCAATGCCCGCCGCAGAAGCGTAGCCAAGCTCGCTTGAATCGGGGGCCCAGAAGACTTGGCGGGCCCCGTCGATCCCGTCAACCCTGTACGGCTGAAACTGATCCAAAGGCTGGATCCAGACCGAACCGCCCGAACCGCCGGTGGTGAACGCGATGTTTCGACCGTCAGGGGAAATTGCCGCGCTGAGAATTGCCTGGCCCTCGCCAAAGCTCTCGGTCGGCCGAAGCGTGAATCGCTTGACCTCGTCCGATGCTTCCGGCGCAGGACCGCCCGTCCACCATCCGGCGGCGAAGGCCACCACCAGTGCGACGGCGCCCCCCAAGGACAGCAGAGCCCGCCGGGGGCCCGTTCTGGACGTCAGGGGCTCTGCCTTCACCTCAGGCGAGTCGTCCCCGAGCCCGGCCGATATCGGCTGCATCCTCGTCTTGCCCGCTTCGGTGCGCAGGCGCAACCTCTCAAGGTCTACGATCAGTTCGCGCGCATCGTGGTAGCGCTCCCCAGGCCGCTTGGCGAGGCACTTGTCAATGATCCACTCAAGCTCCAAGGGCACGGCTGTCCGAAGTGCGGTGACGGGTTCCGGTTCCTCATTCAGGATCGAGTAGAGAATGGCCTGGTCGTAGTCGCCCTTGAACGGCCGCTGGCCAGTGACCATCTCGTAGAGCACGACGCCCAGCGACCAAAGGTCCGTCCGTGCGTCCACCGCCTCCCCAAGCGCTTGCTCCGGGGACATGTAGGCCGTGGTCCCCATCCTCGAGTCCGCCTGCGTGAGATCACTCGCCCCCGACAAGCGCGCCAGTCCAAAGTCGAGCAGCTTGGTCAGGGCCTTCCCGGCGCCGTCTTCGCCCAGCATGATGTTCGACGGCTTGATGTCGCGGTGGACCACGCCCGCACCGTGCGCCGCTGCGAGGCCTTCGGCCGTCTGCCTGGCGATCTCGCAGGCGAGCTCAAGAGATAGCGGGCCACGCTCAATCCGTCGGTCCAGGGACTCCCCCTCGACGAAGGCCATGGTGAGGAAGGCATCCCCGTCGTGCTGGTCAATCTCGTATAGGGTGCAAATGTTCGGATGGTCCAAGGACGCAGCCGCCTGCGCCTCGCGCTCAAAGCGTTCGACCGCTTCGCCTGTGCCGGCGACGGCCCGAGGGAGGAGCTTGAGGGCAACAACTCGCTTCAGACGCGTGTCCTCAGCCTTGTACACTTCCCCCATCCCGCCTGATCCAAGCGGCTCAAGGATGCGGTAGCGCGATCCTGTCCAGTCCTTCATGCCGGATTCCGGCCCTACTCCACTTGGCGCGATAGACCCGCTCTGAGTTACCGGACCAAGCGACTGTCGACGCACGCGACAGCCGCCCCGAGAGCCGGCGGAGCGCCCGGACACATTACCTCGGATGGGGTAGGGCCAACCACCAATGTTCGCACGCGGGGCAAGCACGGAGGACCCCACTAGACTGGTGGATCGCGATCCGCCACGCCTCGGCGGTTCCGCGCTCTGGCCATGCGAGTGGGCGTCGACTGCGGCGGGACCTTCACCGACTTCATTGCTTGGGATGGATCTGCGCTGCAAAGCCTCAAGGTCCGCTCAACGCCACACGACCCGGCATCCGCGATCTTGGAAGGACTGGCGAACTTCGCGCCCGCTGAGATTGTCCACGGGGCAACTGTCGCGACCAATGCCCTCCTGCAACGCACTGGCGCGCGGACAGCGTTTGTTACTACCAAGGGTTTTGAGGACCTCCTGGAGCTTGCCCGGCAAAACCGGGCATCCCTATACGACTGGACGCCTGTACGGAGACCCAGCATTGTTCCTGCAACGCTTCGCTTCGGCGTCAGCGAACGTACTCTCAGCGACGGCTCAGTGCTGCGGCCGCTTGAGCGCTCCGGTCTGGAAGGCCTCAGGCGCTCCCTTGCCGGTGCCGAGTCGGTCGCGGTCTGCCTCCTCCACAGCTATGCCAACCCCGAGCATGAGCGATTGGTTGGGAAGACGCTGCGAGAGGCGGGCTTCGAGGTCTCCTTGTCGTCGGAGATCCTACCCGAATACCGGGAATACGAGCGCGCCGCGACGACGGTTGTGAACGCGTACGTCTCGCCCTTGGTGGGACGCTACATGCAGTCCTTGGATCGGGCACTGCCAAGAGCCCGCCTCCGGATCTTCCAGTCAAACGGCGGATCGGTCTCGGTCTCAGAGGCGACGTCTCAGGCCGTGCGCACCGTGCTGTCTGGCCCGGCGGGCGGCGTGGTGGGCGCGGCCGCCGTGGCGCGCACCCTGGGCATTGATCGCTTCATTAGCTTGGACATGGGCGGCACGTCCACCGACGTGTCCCTTCATGACGGGTCGCTGTCGTACACCACAGAGGGGTCGGCGGCCGGGCTCCCGGTCCGGGTCCCAATGCTCGACATCGTCACGACCGGCGCCGGCGGCGGGTCAATCGCCCGCATCGACGAAGGGGCGGCTCTGTGGGTCGGTCCTCGGTCCGCCGGGGCAGTTCCCGGGCCCGTCTGCTATGGCATGGGGGAAGAGCTCACGGTCACTGACGCGAACCTGCTGCTTGGCCGCATTGATGCCGGCTCATTCCCGAGCGGGACGATCCGGCTGGACGCTGACCGCGCTCGCGAGTTCGCAATGAAGGCGAGCCACAGTGCGGGTGTGCCGTTGGGGGACCTCGCGTTGGCGATCGTTCGAGCGGCCAATGCCAGGATGGAGCGGGCGATACGCTCGGTTTCCGTCGAACGAGGCCACAGACCGCGAGACTACGCACTGATCAGCTTCGGAGGAGCTGGCCCTCTGCACGCTTGCGAACTCGCCGATTCGCTCGAGATCGAGCGCGTTGTCGTTCCCGCTCATGCGGGTGTGCTCTCCGCGCTAGGAATGCTCGTTGCGGACTGCGTTAGGGACTACTCCGCGAGTGTGCTCAACAGAGACGTGGATGCCGCATTCGGCCGATTGGAGGGTGCCGCCAAGGCAGACATGCAAGCGGAGGGCTTTCCCGCACTCGCGCTCACCCGGTCGCTGGACATGCGCTACGAGGGCCAGTCCTACGAGCTCGAGGTCCCCTGCGAGCAAGCGGGCCGATTCGATGACGTGCACCGGAAGCGGTTCGGGTATTGCCACCAGGGTCGACCGACCGAAGCGGTCACCGCGCGAGTACGGGCTGTAGGCCAGATGCCGGGCTCGGCCCGGCCAAACCTCAGTGCCGCATCGGATGAGCCGCGATTCGCGAGCGTCCATGTGCCGGATGGCTGGCGCGTGCAGGAAGGTGCCGGGTCAAGCTTGGTGCTAGAGCGTAGCTGCTGATCACGGAGGAGAACCAACTGGGATCGCTCCGGAATGGGCAGAACCGCGGGATGAAGTTCACTGGCATGCGACGTGAGTGCAGGGAGCGATGATTCGTATGGCGCGTTCGGCTGGTCGGGGAGCAGAAGCACTAAAGAAGCGAATGGCCAGACCGCCACGCTCAGCCGAGAGCGGAAGGCTCTCATCGCGCGGCTCCGACTGAATGTGGAGCCCGTGAACCTTGCGTCGGTCGGGCGAGCGATCGAAGTTGGCGACCTACATGAGTTGCGGGCCCGTCAGAGTGTCGAACCTAAAGGTAGGGTCCGAGCCCCAAGAGGTCGCCCCTCGCGTGTGCAACCGTTCGAGCAGGTCGTGAGGGACGGCTGCGGAGCGGTCGACTGGGAGTAGGTTCCGAGTTGTGGCCAAGGGGCCCTTGTGCGTGCGGGGCCAATCGTGCGGCTTAATCTCAAGCGCTCAGTTCCGGACTCCCGAAACTCGGGAACTCGGCACGCAGTCCCCGCCTGAAAGGGCTCACAGCCCCGCCGTGGGCACGGCTCTGGCTTGGCCGTACCCTTCGGAAACTGGCAGACCGAATCGGGAGTGGTCCCAATGGGGCATCGCGGTGCGACTTTCTCCGCGGCTCACCGCGGCGCGTTGGACGTTTAGCGAGAGGCGCTCACTACCCTTGTCGACCGAGCCTTGCCTCCAGAGCGGCAAGGCGTGCCTCGGCACGCCTCCTCGCCTTGGCCGCCTCATCGGCTCGCTCTTCGGCCTGGCGACGTGCCGCAGCCGCCTCATCGGCCCGCTCCTCGGCCTGGCGACGTGCTGCAGCCGCCGCCTCCAGCTGCGCCCCCCATTCCGCGGACCACGGGTAGTCCTTCCCGCTCTGCAGGTCCCGTACCCGCAAGAACGCCCCTTCCGGCCGGAACGACACCCCCAGCACGTCGCTGCGCACCGATCCCGCCTCCCGAGCCAGCCCCGGGTCCGGCCCCAACTGACGGTATCCCGACCTCTTTAGCGCATAGCCCACCAGACGCGGACCCGCCCGCGCCTGATCGGGCTGGAATACGAAATACTCCCGGATCCGGATCCGCTCGTACAGTTCCTTCTTGTCCCGTCGGTTGCGCACCTCGCTTGAGGGCGATACCACCTCCAACGCGAAGTCCGGCGGCTTGCCCTCTTCCCACACCTTGTACGTGCTCCGGTCTCCTAGGTCGTGCCCCAGCACCACGATCAAGTCCGGTGCCACGAACTTGCCCACCCGCCGTCCCAGCACCCGACGTTCGTCGGCCTCCCCCCGCGCGTAGTACAGGAACATGTCCCCTTCCACGACCACGTTGGGAACGCCGCGGAAGTGTTCCCGAAGGCTATTGCGCAGTTCCACCACCGCGTTAGCTTGCAAGGGGTTGTCAGGCAAGAAGTGGCCGTCCGAATCGGGGTACTCGAGGGGCTCGGGAACCGCTGGCGGCGGCACCGACACAGTTGCCGGGACGGATACGACGCGCTGCTCGATGCTGCTCTCGTCCGTCATGCGGGCCCCGCGGGTGGGACCGTCCCGCGCCGGCTCAGCGTAGCACGGCGCGGCCATTCACGGCCCGGCTGCCTGTTGCGGCAGGGCACAGCGGCCACGCCTCCTGAATCTCCCGCGCTCCCCGAGCGCTCACCTCGCGTGCGGGTGCTACACAGTCCCTATCCCAAGCCGGCAGGATCGTGCCTCAGCCACTGGTTGCCAAGGGGCCGTGGATGGTGGGCCAACACGGCCGCACCCACTTCTTCCTGCCGACAGAATCGTGCGCTGCTGCAGTCATTGCGGGTCTGTGTCGCGTCCAAGCCACGCGCCGAAGGAACGGATGCAGCCGAATCACTGGTGTCTGCCAATTGAGCAGCGACAGTCTTGGCGGGTCCGACACGCCCTAGGCCGGAAGTGTTGGAAGCTCACCGAGCTGCGACAGGCACGACTGTCAGCATCTCGTCGCCGTACTGAGTAACGATCCGGATCGCGACACTGCCAGTGCTCGGCCGCTCGAACGGTGCAGACACCAGAGATTGCATGTATCGCCATTGCTCCGGGTCAATCGAACTAGAGAGCTCACTGAGAAACTTCTTGATCTGCTTGTCTCCGGTCTTCTCCGGAAAGTGGATGCGTCGGGCAAAAAAGGACCTGCCGTCATATCTTGCGATGCCTGAGCGCCGAGGCTCCGTCGCGAATCCCACCCACGGCGCCGGGCACGGCGCATCTGTCCCACGTCGGCCCGCTACGGTCCGGGAAACGCGGTCTGCTGCTCGTAGATATCCACCGGCCTCCACAGCCTCTCTTCCTTGTACTGACGGTAGAGAACTGGGTCGGCTTCCGGATTCGGGGTTGGCATCTGCGCCCCAACTGAATCACGCCACGACCGGAGACGTGTCAAGAGCTCCCTTGCCTTGTGCGGCATCGTATCCGACAGATCGTTCGCCTCGCCAATGTCCGCCCGAAGGTCGTACAGCTCAGTGTGGCCGTCCTCATAGAACTCGAGCAGTTTGTATCGTCCCTCACGGACGGCACCGTAGGGTGTGCAGGTAGTGATCGGCGTGTGGGCGTTGTAGTGCGGGTAATGCCAATAGATCGGTCCGCGGCGAAACTCCTTGTCCCCCTGCAGCAGCGGCGCCAAGCTCACGCCGTCAATCGGCTCTTCCCCATCCAGTCCGGCGATCTCGAGGATCGTCGGGAACAAGTCAACGCTGACCACTGGCTCCTCGATCACCAAGCCTTCGGGCCGACCGGGCCACTTGACAATCAGGGGAACGCGGACGCCGCCCTCCCACGGCGTGCTCTTTTCGCCTCGCAGCGGCAAGTTCGACGTAATGCGGCCGCCCTTCGACAGGCCCCCGTTGTCGGAGAAGAAGACGACGACAGTTCGCTCCGCTACGCCCAGTTGCTCAAGCTTTGCGAGGATCGAGCCGACACTGTGGTCCAGCCCTTCGACCATCGCCGCGTACTCCGGGTTCTTCTGGGAACCGCTCGGGCGCTTCGCCCGGTACTTGCGGACGACATCCGGCCTACCCTCGATTCGTGTGTGGACCGCGTAGTGCGAGAGGTAGAGAAAGAAGGGCTTGTCTCCATGGCGAGCGAGGAATGATTCTGCCTCGCGTGTCAGGCGATCCGTCAGATACTCGCCAGGGCGTTCCTCGTGGAATGGGCGCCAGCCAAGCCGTTGGATCTTGGCGGCGGGCCAATAGGGCGGAAACATGTTCCCGTGCGAGCCCGCGTGGCTTCCGCCGACACTGAATTGGAAGCCGTGATCCTCCGCCCACCAGCCCTCCTGCCCCAAGTGCCACTTGCCCACGGCACCGGTGACATACCCCGCAGTGGAAAGCACTTCCGCGATTGACGTCTCCTCATGGCGCAAATAGTTGGTCCACTTCGGGATCGTGAGTTTCGCTCCCGGCGGCGTCCTCCCCGGAATCCAGTCCGTCAGGTGCATTGACGCCGGGTACATTCCGGTAAGGATGCTTGCACGCGTTGGTGAACATGAGTTCCCCGCCGCGTAAGCGTCGGTGAAGCGCACGCCTTCGGCGGCAAGGCGATCTATGTGGGGCGTCTCGTAGTAGGTGCTCCCGTAGCTGCCCAGGTCACGCCAGCCCAAGTCGTCCGCCAGTACGAGAACGAAGTTCGGCTGTTGAGCCGACAGCAGGATGGGCAGAGCAAGGCAAAGGATTGCCAGACGGACCAGCTTGGTGCAGTGCCGATCACTCGTCATGCCTTGGCCGTCCCGCACGAGCACCAGTCCTGGAACCTGGGTGGACGTCGCACTTCAAAGCTACCGATGCCTTCGTCTTGGCGAACCAGCAGAGGCGGTGTTCTAGCATGTCGCGGTTTCCAGCTTGGAAGCCCAGCTCCATGCGCCGTCTCCGTTCCTCTCACGATCTTACAGACCCTCGCCACAGAGTCGAGAGACCAGACAGAGTTTCCGTCAGCTTCCCGGCATTCCGGGGCACGGCTGACTGCCGAACGCCGCGAATCCGCAACTCCGGCTGGGAACACCGCAGAGCCTGAGCCGCGGCACGGTCAGGCCTCACCGGGACTCGAGGAGCACACCGCGTCCAAGGCCTCAAGCCGACCGATGGCGTCCCTCAGTTCGGCAAGCAACGGGCTGCCCCCGGCGCGCCCAATGGCATCAGCCATCGAGCGCATGTACCACAGCGTCCCCGCGCGACCTCCCTTGAAGCGTTGCCAAACATCAGCCCCCAATCGCGAGTGCGCCGCGAGCAAGGACCGAGCGTTGTGAAGCTTGTCCGCGGACAGCACTAGCCGGACAGACCGGTCCGCTGTGGCGGCGTCCCGGATTGCCGCGCGCTTGCGCTTGGCCCAGCCCGCCCCCTGTCCCCGGTCCTCCGAACATCCCTCGACGATTCTGGCGACCGCGGGACCGAACCGAGTGAGTATGCGTTCAGCGGTTTCGGCTCCGCCCTGATCCTCCACCGCGTCGTGCAGCAACGCGGCGATGCACTCGTCTTCAGTCCCGCCGGCCTCCATCACTTGGGCGCACACCGCCAGCAGATGCCCTAGGTACGGAGTCCCGCTCCCCTTGCGGAGCTGATGCCGGTGCAGGTGGGCTGCGAAGGAAACCGCGTCGGTGAGTCGATCTGTCATGGGCCTTTACTAGAATCCAAGTATGGACATGACTCGTCGGCAGCTCGCAGGTGCCGGGATTGCGGTCGCCGCGGCCTGCACTGCGAGGCGCCAAGAATCCGCACCGAAAGGGGAGGGACGCACCGAACAGGACGCGTCGCCGCGCCACGTTATCGACCTGCACTGCGATACGCCGATGCTCCTTCGGGGAGGCGACTACGATCTGGGCGCTCGCAACAACCGGGGCGAGGTGGACATTCCGCGCATGCGCGAAGGCGGGGTCACCGCGGTCTTCTTCTCCGTGTACACAAGTGCCACGCGCAACACTGAGCTGGAAGCCTTGCGGGACGCGCTCGAGATCATCGACGCCGTTGGGCGCGAGGTTGACCGATTCCCCGACGAAGTGGCCCTGGCGCGATCCACGCGGGACATTGAGGACGCGCTCGACAAGGGCCTGATCGCCATCCTGATCGGCGTCGAGGGAGGTCACATGATCGCCGGATCCTTGGCCGTGCTGCGAACCCTGTACCGATTGGGGGCTCGCTACCTAACGCTGACGCACAGCCGGGACACCGCGTGGGCGGGCTCTTCCGGGAGCGAGGGGAACCGGGGCCTGTCGGAGTTTGGCCGCTCAGTGATCGGGGAGATGAACCGTCTGGGAATGATGGTGGACATCTCCCACGTCTCAGACCAGACTTTCTGGGACACACTCGCCGCGTCAACCGCGCCCATCATCGCATCGCACTCGTCGGCCAGGGCTATCACTCCGCACAAGCGCAACCTGAGCGACGAGATGATCCGCGCCCTAGCCGAATCCGGAGGGGTGGTCCACATCAACTACTACAACACCTTCCTGGACGGGGACTACGCCAGGCGCAGCCAAGCGTGGAACGCGGCCAACCCGTCCGGGCCAGGGCTCACGGGACCGGCGCGGACCCGCGCGAAGCTTGCGGAGATTGGCCGCCCTCCGCTTGACAAGCTCTTGGACCACTTCGACCACGCCGTGCAGGTCGGGGGGGTCGAGGCAGTCGGCCTAGGTTCCGACTTCGACGGGGTCGACGGCGAACTTCCGGAAGGCATGCAGGACATTTCCATGGTCCCCAACATTGTCGATGGGCTCGCGCGGCGCGATTACAGTGAGCGCGAACTCGACAAGATCCTAGGTGAGAACACGTTGCGCGTGATGGCCGACATCGAGTCGCAGGCCAGCCCTGCCTAGGGGCCTAGACTTCGATCGCCGGGTTGGAAAGCGTTCCGATCTCGGGCACGTGGATCGAGCATACGTCACCGGGCCTCAGGGCCGTGTCCTGTTCGACGATAATGCCCGTCCCGGTAAGGATCACCGTGGGGGTGGGCACTGAATTGCAGCGCGTGAGGTGATCCACCAGTTCCTCGATCGTGCGTCGCAGTTTGCCAGTTGAGACCGAACCGCGGAAGATCTCCTCCCCATCCCGGGTAATGGTACAGGTCATGACCAGCTCGTACGGATCCGGCACCTCGTCGGGCGTCACCAGCGCGGGGCCCAGCGAGCAGCACCCGTCATAGACCTTGGACTGCGGAAGATAGAGCGCGTTCTCGCGCTCGATGTCCCACGCGGACACGTCGTTCCCCAAGGTGTAAGCCAAGACCGTTCCGTGAGCGCCGATTACGACTGCCAGTTCCGGCTCCGGAGCCGTGAACTTGGAGTCGCTACGAATCCCGATGGGCCCACCTGGCCCCACGCACACTCTTGACGTTCCCTTGAAGAAGATCTCTGGCCGGTTCTCCGGGCGATGGACATAGGAATACATGCCATCGCGCGTGCCAAGCTCGCCGTCACGGAAATCTGCGCTTGGGGCGTAAGTGCAGCCGCAGGCCCAGACCTCGGCGGGCCGCAGTGGCAGAACCGCTCCGGCAGCGCCCTGCCGGTCGTCAGTGCGGCACTGGTCTGCCACGGTGGCAAGCGGCACTGCAGACGCGGCGGCCGTGCACACCATCGCCGTAAGCGATTCGGCCGCCAGCCTTGTGTACGTGCCGTTCTCGAGGATCGCAGGAACGACGGAACCGTCCGTCCAAGGGACCTGGAATAGTCTCACGGAATCAACTATCCCACATGCAGGGTCCAGAGCGCCCCGGTCGCCCCCCCTCTACTCGGATTCCGTCGCCGACGGCACTTCGCCGGCTGCGGCGGATTCGGGCCTGGATCGCCTGAGATTCAAGCCGCTGCCAGCGTTTCGTCCGCCTGTGCCACGGCGCTCCCGTAGGGCAGCGCTTCGGGCACTCTGGCGAACTCCCCGACCGCTTCGAAGAGCTGGCCGAAGTCCTTGGACAGGTTCCCGATCAGGCAGTCCGTCAGATCGCCACGCAAGTGGGGGTGCTTCTTGAGGAGGCTGCCAAAGCTGAACGCCTCCTCGTAGAACGCGTAAACCAGCTTGCGCATTGCCTCGATCCCCGCGCACATTTCCATTCCGTACCCGGCGAACCTGTCGGCGCGGACGTCCCCGGCGGCCAGTGCCGCGTCAACTGCCAAGGCCGCCCGTTCGCCGCCCAAGAGCGCCAGTAGCACACCGGATGAGAAGACAGGATCCAAGAAGGTGAAGGCGTCACCCGCCAACACCAGGCCGTCAGCCGCGCAGTACCTGGAACGGTAAGAGTACTCTGCCGTCACCCGTACCGGCTCGCAGCGCCTCCCGGGGCGCAGATGCTCCTCGATCCAAGGATTCTCCGTGACTTCCCGGTCGAACACGGCCTCGATGTCTTTGCCGTCGCGGTAAAGGTACTTCCGCTCGGCCACGACCCCGACGCTAACGGTGTCACCCGGCAGCGGTATGTACCAGAACCAACCCTTGCCCGGAAGGTATGCCACCGTGGTGGCGCCCTCATCACGCCCCCTGTCGCGTTTGGCCCCGCGGTAGTAGGTCCAGATCGCGACCTTGTTCAACCGAGGATCGGGCACAATCCATCGAAGCTGGGTCGCTGCGAAGCCGTGGCGGCCCGCACAGTCGACGGTCACCGGCGCGCGGACCTCGTGCAGATTTCCGTCATGGGCCACCAGCAGGCCTTCGCAGACGCCCTCGCGCATGAGCAGCCGCTTCGCCGTGGCACCCATCACAACCTTTGCCCCGCGATCGACCGCGTTGTCGAGCAGCATCTGGTCGAACTCGCTGCGCAACACCTGCCATGTCTGGGCAGCTTCGTGCTCCAAGTGCTGGAAGAAGTAAAACGGGGTCGAGACGCGACCGTCCGTCGCCACGAACTGCACGCTGTACTTCTTGACGAAGCTGGACGCCCGCAGCTGCTCGATCATCCCGAGCCTCTCAAGCGGAAAGTAGCAATACGGCAGCAGCGACTCTCCGACGCTGTACCGCGGAAAGCGCTCGCGCTCGATCACCACAACGCGCCGTCCCCGTTGGGCCAGGACCGCGGCGGCGGTGGAGCCCGCAGGGCCCCCACCCAAGACCAAGGCATCAGCCTCTGGGAACGGCCCCGCACTGCGGCCCTCAGGCATAGCGGATACCGGTGTGTTCCGGTAGGAAGAAGGCGTGCAGGAGACGGTCGACCTGCAGCAGACCCTCCCGCGTCAGTCGGATGGTGTCCCGGTCATAGCTCAAGAACCCAAGGTCCTGGTACCGCGAGAGGATTCCTCGCCAGCGCTGCGTCACGTCGACTCCGAACCGCTGCTGAAAGGGTCGTGTGGCCAGATTCCCCAGCTTCATCTTCAGGACGAACTGGCGGATCATCGCCTCCTGCGCGCTAGTCGCGTGAGCTCTGCTCACGGGAAGGCGTCCCTGGGAAATGCTGTGGATGTACGGCCCCATGTGCGCCTCGTTCTGGTAGTGGATCCCGTCAAGATGTCCAAAGGAAGAGACACCCAAGGCCAGCATGTCGGCGCCGTCCCAGAGCTCGTCACGGTAAACAAACCGTATTCTTGACGAGTCCCGGACCGCCGTGTAGGCGCTGCCCACCGTATAGCCGTTTGACTCCAGCGCTTCGAATGCCTCGCGTGTCCAGCGCCTCTTTGTGGGCCAGTCGGCCACCGGCGCCGCGCTAGCCCCTTCTTCCCGCATCTGCCGGAAGATGGTGGTGTTGAAGGGAATCTCCATCTGGTAGACCGTGACCGCGTCCGGGGCGAACCGGACCGTCTCACCCACCGTGCGCGCCCACTTGGCGTCTGTCTCGCCGACCATCCCGGCGATCAGGTCCAGATTGACCTGGTCAAATCCCGCGCCTACGAGCCAATCCCACACCCGGTACACTTCGCGCGAGCGGTGCGCGCGGTTGTTGCACGCGAGGATCTCGTCGTCGAAGTTCTCGACGCCCAAGCTGAGGCGGTTAACGCCAAGATCGCGGATCGCCTCCAGCTTGCGCTTGGTTAGCGTTCCCGGCTCGCACTCGAAGGCGAACTCTCTTGGTGAGTTCCATGGCAGGGCATCTCTCAAGCCGCTGACGAGCGTTCGCAGCTGGCGAGTGGACAGGTATGACGGCGTGCCGCCTCCGAAGTAGACGAAGTCGAGCGAGCGGCCAGCGACGAACGCCTGCCTGCCGACCATGGCGGCTTCCTTCTTGAGCGCATCGAGATAGGCCCCGATCTCGGAGTGGTTCTTGTCGGTGTAGACGCGGAAATAGCAGAAGTCGCACCGCTTTCGGCAGAACGGCAGGTGCACGTAGAGCCCGAGCGGCGTCCGAGAGCTGCCCGACCGCCGCAGCCGATCCTCGGCTGCTGTCGACTCCGCATCGCTCCAGACGGAAAATGGCGGGTAGTTGGAGACGAAGTAGTTGCCGGCACGCGTCCGGTCAACGGCCTCGCTGCTCCCCAAGGCTTCCGACACCGACGGCACAGTTCCCTCCAATCGACCCCCAGTCACAATATAGCCGGACGAGTCTGGGCAACCGACCGTGCCTTCAGCGGATGTCGGCCGCCAGGTCCTCGGCGCATTGCCCGCGGTCGCTCGCGTTGCCACGGGAGATGTACTCTCCGACCTGCTCCGTCAGCATGTCAAGCGGCAACGGACCGTTCTCCAGCACGGCCTCGTGGAAGTCGCGCACGTCGAAGCCCCCACCATATGCTTCGCATGCTGCGGTCTTGAGGGCCAGAATCTCCAGCTGGCCCATCTTGTAGGCCAGAGCCTGGCCGGGCCATGCGATGTACCGGTCGACCTCGCTCTCGTCGCCCAAGTACTCGATGGCCCGCTGCCTGGACCAGCCCATCGCGTGCAGTCCGGTATCGGTAACGAGGCGGCGTGCCCGGAAGCGTTCGCTCTCGAGGGCTCCGAACCGGCTCGCGTGGTCGTCGTAAACGCCCAGCGCCCCGCCCAGCGACTCGGCGTAGAGTGCCCAGCCCTCGATGTAGGCCGTCGAGTGGTACACCTTCCGGAAGTCGGGCATCGAATCCATCTCAAGCTGCAGGGAGATCTGCAGGTGGTGGCCGGGGCTGGTCTCGTGCAATACCAGCGCCGGCTTGTCGAACCGCGACTGCCGCTCGGGCATGTACGCCTTGAGGTTGAACCACCCGGGACGCGTGCCGTCGGCCGCGGGGGCGTTGTAGTTTGAGGCGGAGACGGCCTCGCGGTCAGGCGGGATTGCCCGGATGCCGACCGGGTGCCGCGGGAGGCGCCGGAAGAAGCGCGGCAGCTCCGGAGCGACGCGCATGGCCAAGTCCCGATGGTAGGCCAGCATGGACCGCTTGTCCGAGAACAGGTAGCGCGGGTCGGTCATCAGGTGGCGCTCGTACTCGGCGGACGTCCCCTCGAAGCCAGCCGCCTCGGCCACGGATTCCATGGCCCGGTCGATGCGCGCGACTTCCGCCCGCCCGATCTCGTGAATCTCCTCCGCGGTGTGCGGAAGGCTGGTGTGGAAGCGGATGAAGTGCCGATAGATCTCCGCGCCGTTCTCCAGACTCGTCACGGCAGGCTCGGCACGGGCGTTCGGGGCGTACTCATCCGCCAGGAACTGGCGCAGGCTGCGCCATGCCGGCCGGAAAGATTGCTCGTATGCCCGCCGCGCGCGGGTGCCCAAATCATCCGCGCGCGCCTTTCCGACACCCGCAGGCATGCTCCTGAGGGACGCAAGGAGGGGAGTCCGGTCGGGACCCGGCTCGGCCTGCGCGTCCAATTGGCGAACGATCAGATCGACCACCCTCGCCGGCTGGGTCCGGCCCTCCCGGATCGCCTCGCGCAGCAGGGCCATGTTCTGGCGCACGTAGCCCGGCACGGCGTGCAGCCGCTCGATGAGGCGCTCATAGTCGGAGGCAGTGCGGAAGGGCATCTCCCTCACGGTCAGCAGTACGGTCGTGTGCAGTCCGAATAACTGGTTAACGCGGACCAGACCCGCTTGGTAGGCAAGACCCTCCGCCTCAATCTCCAAGCGGTCCTTCAGCAATTGCCAGCTGATGCGGTCTTGGCGGTTTAGCTCTGAGGGTGAGTAGCCCCGAAGCTCGTTCAGATAGTGCTGCATCCGTCCCCGCCAGCGGTCCAGAGCGTCCGGGGACCAGTCCCGCCAGCGGCCGTTGTGCTCGGTGCGTCCGAGCGATGTGGCCTCTTCCGGGTTCTCCCGCAGGTAGTCCTCGAAGTAGCGCCCGAAGAGCTCGTGGAGGTCGGGATTGTTCGGCTGGGCAGACATTGGCAGAGACAAGACCAAGGCTATCGAGGCGAGGCGCATCCGACCCCATTGTGGCTTAGGAAGACGAGGCGTCCGACACGCGGGCCAGTCCCGTAACGAGAGTGCGGCACAGGCGGGCGGGTCTAGAATTGAAGATCTGAGGGCGGTCGCCTGCCAACGGACCGCGGCCATGGGAAGGCTCGAGGGAAGACAGGCCGTCGTCACCGGGGGCGCCAAAGGGCTCGGAGCAGCGTTTGCCCGGGCCATGGCAGCGGAAGGAGCCCACTGTCTGATCGCCGACATCGCCAGCGCCCAATCGGTGGTCTCGCAGATCAGGGCCTCCGGAGGGAAGGCTGCGGAGATCCCCACCGACGTAAGCGACGAGAGCGCGGTCAGGCACCTCGCTCAGGTGGTGGAAGCGGATCTGGGCGGGCTTGACATCCTTGTCAACAATGCCGCCCTTTACGCGTCGCTGGAACCGGTCGGCTGCCTGGACATCGACGCGGACCTTTGGGACCGTGTGATGGCCGTCAACGTCCGCGGCAGCTTCCTGGCTGCGAAACACCTCGCGCCCCTGATGGCGAAACGCGGGGGCGGGAAGATCATCAACGTCTCATCCGGCACGGCGTACAAGGGCCAGCCCACCGGAATGGCCCACTACATCGTCTCCAAGGGCGCGATCCTCGCGATGACGCGCGCGTTCTCGCGGGAGCTCGGGCCGCTGGGCATCTGCGTGAACACCTTGGCCCCTGGGTTGACGCTGAGTGACAGCATCCTCAAGAACCAGCCCCACATCGAGATGGCGGAGGACTCGGTCTTGGCCAGCCGCGCACTGAAGCGCCACGGGCGTCCGGACGACCTGATCGGAGCCGTTCTCTTCTTGGCCTCGTCCGAGAGCGACTTCGTTACCGGGCAGACCCTGGCCGTGGACGGTGGCTCCATCAACACATAGGGCCACCGTTCTTCGGGCCACCCGGCCCGTCTCTAGCTCAGCGGCGCTGGAGCGCTCAGCGATTCACCCAGAGCGGGCTGCCCCAGGCGACGTTGCCATCGGCCTGCTCGACCCGAACGTAGTAGTACGCCATGCCGCGCCCGCTCTGCGGAGGATCTTGGTCCAGATACTCGAAATCCGCCAGCTGTCCCTCGGGCTCGTGCACGTAGACCGGATGGCCGTCCCGCAGGATGGCGACGCGTGCCAGCGTGTTCGTGCCCCGGACCTTGACGCGGATCGGCAACTGTCGCGCCGAATGGAACTCGTCGCCCATGAAGTGCTCGCCCATGCGCACGTCGAGCAAGATGTTGTCCGTCGCGCCGTAGGTGTGCCGACGACGAATCGAGTCCAAGATCCCCTGCCGCGAGACCCTGTCGGTGTAGACCATCGTGTACGAATAGTGCGTGGAGCCATGGTCGGCACTGACGGTCGTGCCCAAGCGGTAGCCCTTGTCCCAGGCATTGCGCACCATTCCGATCGGCTCGTACCCGCCCGGGGCATGCCGGGCCGACCCGCTGCGGGCCGACAAGGGCGCGCCGATGTACTCGTAGTTCGTCCGGGCTCCCTGCATGATCTCGACGACCGGCTCGATCTCGGGGTCGTTGTCTCTCCAGTCCGTCCCCATGCGCGTGCCGGAAGTGTGGGAGATTGCGATGCCCCCCATCCGCCGGATCTCGGAGTACAGGTGCTTGGTGTCGTCCCGGACCACGTTCGCGGTGGCGACCGCGGGTATGTCGCCGGTCGGGTTGCGGCCCAGTGCGTACGACTGCTGGTCCCTGACGAAGAATGGAACGACCTCGCCCTTGCGGTCTGCGAAGAACACATTGCGATGGCCGTTGGGCTGCGTCACGCTGCGCTCGTAGCCGAAGATGCTCGTGTAGGCCTCCGGCACATGGTGCATGTCCGTCATCTTCTGCGAGTACCACCACCAATAGTCGTACGCGCCGCCCTGGTGGTCGGTCGAGGCACCGAAGTCCATCGCCGCCGCATCGATCATGTAACGGTAGAACTCTTGCAGGTTGCCGTCGTTTCCGCCGCCGCCGTCCCAGCTCAGCTCAGTGTGCCGGTGGAAGTCGCCGCGCACGATCTGCACTTGGCGACCGTTCACGGTCGTTCGGTAGCCGCGAATAGCGTCCAGGTCCGCAGCCTCGTCGGGATGCCATGGCTTGACCTCCACCTCGCCCAGATCTAGGTCGGCAAGCTCCGGCTGCGGAGGCACACCCTGCGGGGCCATGCGACCCACCCAGACATCCCCTCGGACCGGCCGGTGCGCGTATGCCGTGGTGCGGTTGTCGGTGGGCCAGGCCAGCCACAGGCTCCCTTCGGCACCGCCGGCGAAGCTGATGCGCGTGCTCGACCTGCCCATGCTGTGCGGAAGGGGCCGGGCCGGCGTCCACCCGCTCCCGTCCTGCCGCGTCACCCAGTACTCCCAGTAGCCGCGCGTGCCCGTGGACTCGCCCCGGTGGCGTATGAGGCGCTTTGCCGCAACGCGCACGTGACCCTCCGGATCGACGACCACGTGCGGATGGTAGGTCCATTTGGGAGTGCCCGCTCCGGCGGCGAACGTGAGCTGCAGCGCGGCTGGCGGCGCCTGCAGGCGGCCGTTCGAGAAGCAGGCAATGTTGACCTCACGTTCCGCGCCGATCACGACTCCGGGCTGCCGGCTGCGGATGTTGTACCCCGTGTCCTTTCCCCAGTTCGCGCCCCCCGACTCCCAAGCGACCCAGACGCGATCGTTCCCGTCCACAGCCACCGTCGCCTTGGCCTCGTAACGCCCGGTGGCCGCAACCGCAACCTCCGGAACGCTCACCGAGCCGTCCTTCATACCTGTCAGGAACACGTCGTAGTTCCCGTTCGCATAGCTGTCGTAGGCCACCCAGACCGTTCCGGCGGAATCGAAGGCAACCGCCGGCTCCCAGTCGTTCGAGCGGCGGTGCGTAACGGCGACGGCGGGAGACCAGCCGCCGCTTGCCCCGAGCGTCCGGAGATGGATGTTGGAGTTCCTGCCCCTGAAGCCCTGCCACACCAGAGCCAGTGCCCCTTGGCCGTCCGCGGCCAGTCGGGGGTTGATGTCTGGCAAAGGATGCTCGCTCAGGCGCAGCAACGGGCCCCATGCCTCTTCTCCCGGATCGTAGGAGCGTGCGTAGATGTCCCAGTTCCCGTCGAGCATCTGAGTCCATGCGACCCACAGCCGCCCGCGCCCGTCGACGGCCGCCTGCGGAAGCCAGACATCGCCACTCGTGTTGGGCACGTAGCGCATGTTTCCCCAAGCACCGTCCTGCCAGCGCCGCACGGCGATCTCGTCGCGCCGGTCTGCGTAGGCCAGCCACACAAGCCACAGCGAGCCGTCAGGCGAGGACGCGAGCGATGGGAGGTCGTCCTCGCGCATCTGCGAGCCGGCCATGGTGACGTCCGTCACATCCTGGCCGCTCGACATTGGGGCGATTGCACCCAAGCAGAGCACGACTACAAAGGCGAGCAACGATCGTGGCAGCATGTGTGAGTCCTCCGAGCCGGCCCGGTCACCGCGCCGGGAGCCTTGAGAATACCCCATCCCTCGTCGGCGCAGACCGCACTGCGGTCCCATTCCCCCTCCGCCCGAATCCTTGCCCCTAGCCACGCGGGACACACCCAGAATCGCCCTCTGCGGCGCCTTCCCGTCAGAATCGGGCGGCACGCTCCACGGAGCGGACTGAAGGAGCGGCTGCCAAGGAGTCCGCGACTCGGTCCAGCTGCGACTTGTCCGCCACTTCTACCACCAGTTCGACGGCCGCCTCCCCTCCACGGTCGACCGGACCCGACTTGATGCTCCTGATGTTCAGGCCGGCGTTAGCCACAGCACCCGTGAGATCCTTCAGCACTCCCGGCCTGTCTTCGACGTGTGCCGTCAGATGGGCGGGGTACACGGCACCCTCCCTTTTTTGCGCCCATCGGACGTCGATCCGGCGCTCCGAGTCATACAGCAGTCGCTGCACGTTCGGACAGCGGGTCGAGTGGACGCCAACGCCCTTTCCTCGGGTCACATACCCGACGATCTCGTCGCCCGGGATCGGATTGCAGCACCGGCAGCGGTACACCAGCACGCCGTCGATGCCGTCGACTTCGAGCGTCGTTTCCCCAACCGACCTGCTGCCGGGCGGGCCCGCCGTGTCCGGTCCCGGCGCCACCGTCGCCGCCTTCGGCGCCCGGAATTGCTGGTCGGCGAAGATCTTCCGCAACACCTGCCGGACCGAAAGGCGGCCATAGCCCAGCCGCGCGTGGAGGTCGTCCAGCGTCGAGCAACCGAAGGCCCGGCCGACCTCGGCGAGCCGCTCGGGCGAAGCCTGCCGGAACGGGAGCTTGAGCTGGCGCGCTTCCCGCTCCAGCAGCCGCGTGCCGACCTCGATCGCCTGCCGGCGCCTCTCCGCGTTGATCCACTGCTTGATCTTGTTCCGCGCTCGGGACGTCTTCACGGAAGAAAGCCAGTCCTGGGTCGGATGGCTGCCGGGCCTGGTGAGCACCTCTACGATCTCGCCGTTGGCGAGCGGCCTTCTCAAGGACGCGATCTGGCCGTCCACCTTCGCACCCACACAGCTGTGGCCCACTTCAGTGTGGATCGCGTATGCGAAGTCCACCGGCGTCGCGTCCCGCGGCAGGGTGATCACCTTCCCCTTGGGTGTGAACACGTAGACCTCTTCCGGATACAGGTCGATCCTCAGCGTCGACAGGAAGTCTGCCGGATCCTGCATCTCCCGCTGCCACTCCACCAGACGCCTGAGCCAGGCCATCTGGCGGTCTCCGGCGTCCGGGCCGCGCTTGCCCTCCTTGTACTTCCAGTGCGCACAGATGCCCTCCTCGGCCATCTCGTGCATCTCCTGAGTCCGGATCTGCACCTCGAATCGCTGGCCCCCTCGCGTCACCACCGAGGTGTGCAGCGATTGGTACAGGTTCGGCCGCGGCATTGCCACGAAGTCCTTGATGCGGCCCGGGACCGGCTGCCACTGCCCGTGGATCACTCCCATGGCGGCGTAGCAGTGGGTCTTCGAGTCCGTGATCACTCGCAGCGCCAGCAGGTCGTAGACCATGTCGAACGTCACCTTCTGGCGCCGCAGCTTCTGGTGGATCGAGTACGGCCGCTTGATTCGGCCGTGGACCGTCGCCGGGATTCCCGCCGCCTCCAGCTTCTCGGCCAAGGTCTTCCGCATCTGGCCGAGAAAGTCCTCGCTGGCCTCGCGGCGGGACTCGATCTGGGACGTGATGGCCCGGTAGGCGCTCGGCTCAAGATGGGAGAACGCCAGATCCTCGAGCTCGCTGCGGACCTTGCCCATGCCCAGGCGCAGCGCGACCGGCGCGTAGATTTCCCGGGTCTCCAGTGCGATGCGACGCCGCCGGTCAGCATCCAAGGCGCCCAGCGTGCGCATGTTGTGGATGCGGTCCGCCAGCTTGATCAGGATTACCCGGATGTCCTGGACCATCGCCAGCACCATCTTGCGGAAGGTCTCCGCCTGGCGCTGCTCGATCGACTGGTACCGCAGGCGCCCGATCTTGGTGACCCCGTCCACGCAGCGGGCGATGCCGTTGCCGAACGCCTTCCGGAGCTCCGGCAGGGTCGTCGACGTATCCTCCAGGACGTCATGCAGCAGGCCCGCCGCCACCGCGGTCTGGTCCAGGCGCATGTCCGCGAGGATGTGCGCGACCTCTAGCGGGTGGGAAATGTACGGCTCGCCGCTCTTTCGGAAACAACCGGCGTGCCGCTCGGTTGCGAACTCGAAGGCCCTTCGGACGATCTCCGTCCCGTGGGCCGGGCGAGTCGCCACAAGCTTCGCCTCCAGCTCGCCGTAGCGGCTGACGGCTTGCGGTCGGGACGCCGCGCGCGGCGGCGCCACCGATGCACGCGCTGCTGGCATTGCGACCCTCGCAGCCGGGCCAAGAATTCGGCCCGGGGCCACCCATTCGGGCCCCGGGCCGATTATA
Source organism: Bryobacterales bacterium (assembly GCA_965203925.1). Classification (GTDB taxonomy): domain Bacteria; phylum Acidobacteriota; class Terriglobia; order Bryobacterales; family UBA6623; genus VXMF01. The sequence goes on along the minus strand of OZ241924.1, from coordinate 3,181,818 downwards.
CGCCCCCGCGCCGCGAGCGGCACGGAACGACGTCCTATTCGTCCGTCGTGAAGGCCTCGATCGTGCTCTCCTCAGCCTTCCGGCGGCGTGTTTCGAGTGCCCTGTCGACCCACTCGTCGGCGGTCGCGAGCAGCTGGTCGTGCTCCTGGGTCGAATCGGCGAGGTCGGCCTTCTCCCTATACAGGAGGTTCACGTACGCCATGGCGTCGTCGTACTCCTCGTCGATCTTCAGCGCCTCTTCGAGCGCCACCAGACCCTCGTCGATCTTCGGCACGATCTCTTCCTTGAGGGCAGCGTACTCGTCGCGCTGCGCGCGGTTCATGCGAGCTCGGACCGCGATCGGGCCCGGATCCTCCTGCGCCAGCCCCGCGTTGGCGCGGAACTCCAGACGAGGCTCGTAGGACTGCGTCCACGCGATCACGCCGATCGTGTAGTACGACTCCTTGTAGTCCGGCTGCTGCTCCAGCACCTTCCCGTGCCACTCCTTGGCAAGCTCCATCTCCTTCATGTTGAAGTAGAGCGAGGCTATGCTCTGCAGGGCGGTCGCGTTCGTGGGATCGTCCGCCAGGACTGCCTTGAACCCGTCCAGCGCCTTGTGGGCAATGTCCAGGTTCTCCTTGTACTCGGCCCCCGGCTGGTACTGCATCATGGTCGAATACGCCCCGTAGACGCGCGCCGCCCTAAGCTCCGGATCTAGGTCGGCGGCCTCCTCGAAGTACGTGCCGGCGCGCACGAAATCGCCCGCCGTGAAGGCACCCACACCCTTGTTGAGGGCGTTGCGCGCCTTGAGGAAGTCAAGGTTCGCCCAGACCCAGTAGCCTGGGATGGCGAACAGAAGCACGACGATGGCCGTCACCACCACCTTGAAGTTCATCTTCATTTGCTATGCACTCTCCGTGTCTTGCCTGTGTCTGCCCGGCCGTTTCCCGGCTACTCGATCTGCTCCGTCAGCAGCCCGATCTTGTCGACGCCAGCGCCCTTGCCGATGTCGATGATCTTGGCCACGTCCTGATAGTCCAGCACCGGCGCCCCGCGCACGAACATGACCCGCTCGGCGCGCGTCTTGAAGATGTCCCGGAGGTTGTCCTCAAGCGTGTCGAGGGTCGACGGATCGCGGTTTATCATGATTGACCGGTCCGAGTTGACCGACACGACGACCGTGCGAGCATTCGGCTGGGCCTGATTCTGCTCGTTCTCGTTCGGCTGCGGCACGAGCGCCTCCAGCCCCTTCGGCGTGATCGGCGTGATCACCATGAAGATGATCAGCAGCACGAGCAGCACGTCAATCAGCGGCGTCATGTTGATGTAGGGCACGGTCTTGCTGCCCGAGCCTCCGACTGCCATTGCCATGGTGTGTTTCCTCCTCTCAGCGCTGTTCCGGCGTGCCTCAGCGACCTAGCTGAAGCTGCCGGCGCCCTCTTCCTTCTCGGTCAGCAAGCCGACCTGGTCGACGCCCGAAGTGCGGACGGCGTTGACCACCTCGACGACCCGCTCGTACCGCGACCGGGCGTCGCACTTGATGTACACCGTCTTGTCGATCCGGTTGCTGACCACATCACTTACGGCCGAGGTGAGCTCGCCCAGATTCTCCAGCTTGGAGGTCCCCAGGAACACCTGCCCATCCCTCGTAACGGCCACGACCACGGCGTCCTCCGCGTCGGCCTCGTCCATCGCCACGGGATTCCGCGTACGCACGAGATCCACGCTGACACCCTTGCTGAGCATCGGCGTGATCACCATGAAGATGATCAGCAGCACGAGCATCACGTCGACCATCGGAGTGACGTTGATCTCGTTGATCGCGGCCATCCCGCCACGCGTGCCCTTCTTTACGCCCTCTTCGCCAAGCTCCTTGAGTTCGCTCAACATGCGTTCTTCGTCCACTGCCATTCGCTCCTTCCCGAGCCGCCGCCCGCCGAATCGGCGGGCGACCGCTACACGATACTACAGCCGGTCACCGCGCTGGCCTTCGCCGGCGCCGATCAGGCGTTCCTCTTCAAGAAGTAGTCGATCAGCTCCGAGCTGGCGTTCTCCATCTCAACGTCAAAGCCCTCGACCTTGGAGTTGAAGTAGTTGAACATCCAGACGGCGGGCAGCGCCACGAACAGGCCGATGGCCGTCGCGACCAAGGCCTCGGAAATGCCGCCGGCGACGGCGCCAAGGCCCGTCGAGCGCTCCTGCGAGATGCCCTGGAACGCGTTGATGATGCCCACCACCGTGCCGAAGAGGCCCACGAAGGGCGCCGTCGAGCCGATCGTGGCGAGGCCGCTCAGGCCGCGGTTGAGCTCGGCGTGCGTGATCGCCTGCGCCCGCTCCAGTGCCCGCTTCGAGGCGTCGATCGTCAGCCCGGTTACCTGGGAACCGCCCTGGCCGGCGGACTTGAACTCCGCCAGGCCGGCGGAGACGACCTTGGCCAAGTGGCTCTTCTTGAAGTTCTCGGCCAGCTTGACGGCGTCGTCAAGCTTGCCCTTGCGCAAAGCGCCGGCGATGGCGGGGGCGAACTCGCGCGACTGCTTCTTGGCCGCGAAGTACGCCAGGCCGCGGTCGATCATCACTCCGATCGACCACGCCGACATCAGGAACATGATGATGACCACGGCCTTGGCCGCAAAGCCCATCTGGTTCCACATCGAAATCGTGTCAAAGCCGATCTCCTGCTGTAGCAGGAAAGCGGCCGTTGTGAATTGGGAAAGCATCTTCCTTGTGTTGTCCTCCTAAAGAAATGCGGTGTCCGAATGACCAACTGTACGTGCCGGGAGGGCCAGACGCGCCGCGCCGGCCAGACCCGACCCCCCCGGGGGGAGAGCGATGACGCGCATCACCCGCTGAGAGTGAAGTTCACGTCGATGTTTGTTAGCACCTCCACGGCCTCGCCGTTGAGCAGCGTGGGCCTGTAGCGCCACTGCTTCACCGCGGCCAGCGCGGCCGGGACCAGCAGCGGGTGGCCCGACATCACCTCAAGCTTCTGGATCGTGCCGTCCTTGGCGATCACGGCCGAGAGCTTGACGGTCCCCTGAATGCGCGCCTGGCGGGCCAGCTGCGGATACTGGGGACGCACCTGGCGGGTCAGGCGGGCCTTGGCCACGTTGCCGCCGACGCGGATGCGCTTCGGCGGGGCCTTCTTCTTGACCGGCGGAGGCGGCGGGGGCGGCGGGGGCGCATTTGACGCCGCCGCTGTGATGATCCCTCCCAGCACGCCGCCGATCTGTCCGCCGACGGATCCGCCGGGGACGCCGCCGACCACGCCAGCGATTCCAGCCGACGGTGCCTGGATGTCCTCCTCGATGATGGCGACCTTGTCGGGGATCGCCACGGGCTGCGTCAGCGCGCCGCTGTCGAACTCCTTGGGCACCGCCTTGACCTGCACGATGGCGGCAGGCGGCGGTGGCGGCGGTGGCGGCGGCGGCGGCGCCGTCAGGAAGCTCACGAAGTCTGCCGCGGGCAGCTCGTAGTAGTTGATCAGGGGGATCAGGAGAGCGATCCCTACAAGCAGCAGCTGCAGCGCCGTCGACAGCATCACGGACCACCGCGAAGTGTCCTTTTCCATGTTCTCCATCAAGGCATCTTCGAACATTGTTCCTGTTTCCTCCTTATAACTCTGGCTCGCGGGCGCTCAGCGCCTCCTCCGGCCTCCTCCGGCCCGCGCCGTCTGCAGGCCCTGGCCCCACAACAGGACGGGACTGGCGATGAAGATCGAGGAGTACGTCCCGACCAGCACGCCAACGGCCAGCCCGAAGGAGAAGCCGCGCAGGACCTCCCCGCCGAGCACGAGCAGGCACAGCACCGCCACCAGCGTCAGGCCCGACGTCAGCACCGTGCGGCTGAGCGTCTGGTTGATGCTGAGGTTCAGCAGGTCCGTCATGCTCGACTTGCGGACCGCGGCGCGGTTCTCGCGCACACGGTCAAATATCACGATCGTGTCGTTCATCGAGTAGCCAACCAGTGTGAGCAATGCGGCCACGACTGTCAACTCAATCTCCCGGTCGAAAAGCGAGAAGAATCCGATCGTGATGAACACGTCGTGGAAGACGGCGATGACCGCCGCCACGCCGTAGATCCACTCGAAGCGGAACGCAATGTAGACTAGCATACCCGCTAGCGCAAAGAGCGTGGCCTTGATGGCCTGCCACTGTAATTCGGCCCCGATCTTCGGCCCCACCACCTCGACACCGCCGATGTGGAAGGCGCCGGCCTCGGCCACCCGCGGGACGGCCGCCACGACGCTGGAGGGGACCCCCGGCACGTCGGACAGCTCTGCCAAGTCGCGCAGCAGGCCCGAGCGAGGCGCCTGGTCCCTCCAATCCACCATCGCCTCGGCGTGGCTCGTCAAGTCGCGGCTCGAGTGCCCGGCGTCTCGCAGCGTCCGCTCGGCGAGCAGTCGCTGGGCAAGCGCCTCCGGGCTGGCATTGTTGAAGTCCAGCTTGCCCTCGCCGATCGGGTAGATCTCCCGCAACGTCTCGATGACCTGGTCCTTTCCGGAGGTCTCGACTACGTCGCCCGCCAGATCCAGGTCGATCTTCAGCTCGTGAGCCTCGGCGCTGTCCTGGAACGGCTGCAGTGTGGCCACGCTGAGCCCCTTGCCCTGGAGCACGCCGCGGATGCGCTCCGGGTCGGGAGCGTCGCGGAACTTCACGTACACCAAGGTCCCGCCCTTGAAGTCGATCCCGAACTTGAGGCCGCCCTTGGTGACCGCGCTGCCGATACCGGCCAGCAGCAGCACCGCAGACAGCGCGATGAAGATCTTGCGGCGGCCGAGGAAGTCGATGCTGGTCTGGCCGATCAGTTGCATGTCGCTCGCAGCTCGTCACGGCGCCCCTTGTCTGCCTAGACACCGCAGGGCGCCTCCGGGTTCCCGGATCTAGATGCTCATCTCCTTCAGGTTCCGCTTTCGCCACATGCTGAGGTCGAAGATCAGCCGCGACACGAAGACCGACGTGAACAGGTTCGCCAGCAGTCCGATCGCGAGCGTGACGGCAAAGCCGCGCACTGGCCCACGGCCGAACAGGAACAGGAAGGCCGCCGCGATGATCGTCGTCAGGTTGGTGTCGATGATCGTCAGGAAGGCCTTGCCGAAGCCCGCGTTCAGCGCCGCGACGACAGCCTTGCCGGCGCGCAGCTCCTCGCGTATGCGTTCGAAGATCAGGACATTGGCGTCGACCGCCATGCCGATCGTGAGAATGATGCCGGCGATTCCGGGGAGTGTCAGCGTAAAGCCGAACGCGCTCAGGACGGCCAGCAGGATCAGGAGATTGAAGAACAGGGCGAGGTTGGCGTTGATGCCGGCCAGCCGGTAGTAGGCCAGCATGACGACGACGATGATGCAAACGCCGACAATGGCGCTGCGTACGCCCTGACGGATGGAGTCCGCGCCCAAGGACGCCCCCACCGTGCGTTCCTCGAGGTAGACCACCGACGCGGGAAGGGCCCCGGCGCGGAGCACCAGAGCCAAGTCAAGGGACTCCGTCTGGCCGTCGATGTTGTTGATGACCCCTTCGGACTCGATGCGCGACTCGATCGAGGCGACGCTCTGCACGCGCCGATCGAGCACGACAGCGAGGTTCTGCCCGATGTTCGCCGCCGTGAAGATCCCGAAGCGCTGCCCGGCCTGCCGCGAGAGGCTGAAGGCCACCTGCCAAGCGCCGGGGTTCTGGGTGTCGCGGCCCGCCGTCGCGCCCCGCAGGTCGCGGCCCGTGACGACAGGGTTGCGCTCGAGCAGGTACCACTCGCTGCGGCCGCGTTCAGCGTAGTGGGCCAGTTCGCTGTTGGCCGGCAGGATGCCGTTGTTCTGGGAGCGGGCCGCCTCCGGCGACGAGAACGGCCCGTCGATCACCTTCTTGATCTCCAGTTGCGCGGACATCTGCAGCAGGTTCATCACCCGCGCCGGGTCGCTCACCCCGGGCAGCTGCACCAAGATTTCGTGCTCGGCCTCGGCCCGCCCGTGTTGCTGGATGACCGGCTCCGTGAGCCCCAAGCCGTTGATGCGGTTCTCGATCGTGGACATCGACTGCTGGAGCGTCTCGGCCTTGAGGCGCAGCAGCTCGCTTGGCCGCACGCCGAGGGCGAACGAACTCCCGCCCGTCGAGCTGGCCAGCCAAGACGGGGCCTCTTCCTCGAGGATCGCCCGAACGTCGCTGACGCGGTCCGTAGGAGTGCCGTCCAGCTGAATCTCGATCGAGTCCGCCTCCTCTATCGATCCGGGGTCGTTGCGCCGGATGGACGTGTAGGAGATCCCCGCGCGGAGGAGGCGCGTGCGGATGCGGTCGATGGTCTGGTCGGCCTCGGCCTTGAGGGCGTCCTGGACCTGGACCTGCAGGATGAGGTGCGTGCCGCCTTTGAGGTCTAGGCCGAGGGCGATGTTGTCGGCAAGGTTTTGGCGGATCGCGTCCCAGTTGGGGTTCACGCCGATCACTCGCCAGGCGCACAGCAGAAACACGCCGGCGACCAGCGCAATCTTGAGTCCGAAGCGGCTTCTCATCTTCGAGCTGTTGGCCTACCCGGCGCTACTTGCGGGACCCCTCCGCCATTCCGACCACCGCGCTGCGGGCAAACTCGAGCTTCGTGCCGTCGGGCGGCACGCGCAGCGTCACGCGCGCCGAGGCCAGCCCGACGACCGTCCCAGTCAGCCCGGCGTTCGTGACTACCCGGTCTCCAGTCTTCAGGCTCGCGAGCATCTGGTCGAGCTTCTTCTGCCGCCTCCGCGCCGGGAGGATCACCACCAGCACGAATATCGCAACCATCAACAGGATCGGCATGAAGGCGCTCATGCCAGACTGCTGCAGCAGCAGGGCCGGCCAGATGGCTGGAGAATCCACGGTGGACTCCGGATCCCGGTGTGCGGGAACCCCCACTATAGCGAACGGGCCGACCCACGGCAGACCCGCCCCCGCACTCCAAGCCCGTCAGTCCCCGGACGCGCCGGACTGACGCAGGAAATCCGGCAGCGTGCCCGCGATTATGGCCTCTCGGATCCTGCGCATCGTGTCGAGGTAGAGCCAGAGATTGTGCATCGTTGCAAGCGTCGAGTAGAGCATCTCCCGCGCCAAGAAGAGATGCCGCAGGTACGCCCGAGTGAAATTGCGGCAGGCGTAGCACTGGCAGCGCTCATCCACGGGCACGTGCGAGCGTGCGTGCGCCGCATTCTTGATCATGATCTTGCCGGCCCGCGTGAACAGGCACCCGTTGCGGGCATTGCGCGTGGGCAGCACACAGTCCATCATGTCGATGCCCAGCGCGACGTAGCGGCCGAGTTCCGCGGGCATTCCCACGCCCATCGCGTATCGCGGACGGCATCGGGGCAGCTCGGCCTCGCAGGCGGCCACCATGTCGTAGCTCAATTCGCGAGGCTCGCCGACCGACAGCCCGCCGATGGCGTACCCGGGCGCGCCGAGGTCGACAAGGCGGCGGGCGCACTCGCGTCGCAGGTCGGTGTACGTCGAGCCTTGGACGATGGCGAACAGCATGTCCGCGGGCTCCGGGCCGCCCGTGCGCCAGCGGCCGAATGAACGCTCCGCCCACCGGGCGCTCAGCCGCATCGACTCGCGCGCCGGCGCGGCGTCGACCGGGTACGGCGTGCACTCATCGAGGACCATCATGATGTCGCTGCCGAGGGCCCGCTGGATGTCGATGGCCTTCTCCGGGCTAAGGAAATGAAGCGAGCCATCGAGGTGCGAGCGAAACTCCACACCGTCCTCGCTCACCTTGCGCAGGTTGGCCAGGCTAAAGACCTGATAGCCGCCCGAGTCGGTCAGGATCGCCCGCGGCCAGCGCATGAACGAATGCAGGCCGCCAGCCTCCCGGATCGTTGCCGGGCCGGGGCGCAGCCACAGGTGGTAGGTGTTCGCAAGCAGGATGCGAGCGTTGATCTCGTTCTCAAGCTGTCTCGGCGTAAGTCCCTTGACGGTGGCCTGAGTGCCGACCGGCATGAATACAGGTGTCTCGACAGGCCCGTGGGCAGTGTGCAGCACACCCGCCCTGGCACGCGTGCGGGGGCATTCGGCGACAATCTCAAACCGCGGCGACACCGGGAGGGGCATCACCCATTGTGGCCCTAGCAGGACCCACTGTGATGACGGATTGGGTACACGGCCTTGTCCCGCCTCGAACCTGCATTCCGAAATCTAAGGCGTGCCCCGGTTGGGATCGGGCAATCGGCCCCATGGGACGTTGCCAAGTGCGGAATGCCCACTCCCCTTGGGCCACACCGGCCGAGCGTACGGAGCGATTCAGACCTCACCTAGCCCCTTCGGACCGGGGCTTCGCAGCTGAGCTTGCAGCTCTGCAATGCGCCGTTCGGCTGCCCGTGCTCTCTCCTCCGCGGCACGGCGTGCTTCGGCGTTCCGCCGACTTCGCTCCTCAGCCGCAACAGACTTGGCGTGCCGACCTGTGCGCCATCCGTAGTCTTCCCCGGTTTCCGGGATCCCCACTCGCAGCAGTTTCCCTTCCACCCGTAAGGAGCACGTCGAGCCGATCACCGGCGATTTCCCGGGCTGCCTCGGGAGCAAGCTCCTCGGGCAGTACCAGATTGTCCCCACCCCACAACCGATACCCCACCAGCCGCAGACCCGGCTCGACGGCCAGATCGCCTCCATAGCGATGTCTGGGGGCTTGCTCTCATCCCGTATCTTGTTACGTCGGCCGCCTACCCAAGTATCGATAGCTACGAGGAAGTCCGGCGAAACGCTCCTGCGGACAGCCGACGTGATCGTAGTGGATGAACATGCTACCTCCTACGACCACGTCTCGAACGCCGTGGAAATGCGCCTGAAGATCACAAGGCAGACTGGATGATCGCCTCGGCCTAAAGGGCGGTTTCTCGCACGAAGCGACCGTCCGAGTCCGGCAAATTCAGGAACTTCTTAGCGGAGTGGGCTGTCTGCCGCCGGATGCCTTCCCCAGCGGCCATGCCCGCTGGGCCGGTGCCCCGCCCCGCCTCTCGGATGAGGGTAGCGTGGCTCAAGGGGGTCTTGATGAGAAGGACTTCTGGCTGGCTCGCCACCGGCACGCGTGCCTGAGATCGTCCGGGTATGAGTTGTTCTCAAGCTGTCGGTGAGCAAACGTCACCCTGTGGTCGGCTGTGGGGACATTCCCTCAGGCCAGCAGACTCCGTGCTTATAGGGTTGGAGCCTGCGCTGCGAGGCACCGGTGCCGCTGTCGGCAGCTGGTCGGCACGGCTTAGTGGTTCGGCGAGCGTTCAAGGAGCTGTCCGAGCGACGAGACCTCCTCTTTAGGCGCACAGCAGCTCTTGACTCACCTGCATGCGGACCCAATTGAAGATGGCCGTCTGAAAGCGTCAGGACGAGACTCCGAAGGTTCACTCGCAGCGTGTGGGTGGACGAGGTTGCCCAAGGCCGCAATAGGGATTGGAACGCTGCAACCTGCGGCCACAGCCCTATGCAGGCAGGGGCGAGCGCCTGTGTCGCGCGGTATCCAACGGGTTGTGAACACCGCACGGTCCACGCCCACGCTGCAGCACAGAACTGACCAGCCTGTGCCTGCGAGGTCGGCCGGAACGCTTAGGAACTCGTCCGACTTCACGGCGCTGGCGCAGCAGATCGGCACCGGATAACAGGCCGTTTCGAGCCGCGCCAGTCCGCCGGCGTGATCAGGTCGCCACTGCGTTGCCACGATCAGTTTGACGGCAGCAGAGGGGTTCGCACAAGTAGCTCAGAGGCACCGGCTCGCCATCCGGGCCAGAGCACGCATCCCCTGCCAGCCGCTGCCCCCGCTGGAATGGCCCAGAACGCTGTCACCGTGTCCAAGTCGGAAACCCGAGGCTTTCACGTCATCGTGTCGGGGCTCGCAGCGGTCACTCCGCGCCCCAACCTTGCCGCAGCCACGCGGCCCATTCACGCCCCTTATTCAGGTCTCGTTCAGTCAACCGGGGCGGATCAAGGAAGACAATCCGGGACACGCGACGCCGGGTGCCATCCAAGGATCTCTCGTGCCCGATCACCCAACGAAAGATGGATCCCTCCCTCATCAGTGCTCGGTCCTCGGCACCCACCTCTTGCAGCGGTATCGTGGCGGCTTCGCGCGCCACGTCGTCACCGCTGGTTAGGTCGAGCAGGCGCGCCTCGAACTCGTTGCGCCCGATCTCGATGACGCGCCCCTCCCATTCCTGCGTTGCGTGCAGTGTTGCAGTGCGGACCCTAGGAACCGTCGGCGGGAAGAAACGGAACGCCTTGCCGGTCGGAGACCCTGTAGCCGTCTGGGAATCAGCGTGTGTGTGCTTTCCACTCTCGGCTCCAGCAATCCCATTCGTGTGCACCTTCGTACCGACGGCGCGCACTGTGGCCCAAAGTGACCTAATGCAGTACCCGTCCACGCTGATGGAGGGCAACGCCCAAGACGCCGTAGACTGGTCACCGGCCCCGTTTGCCGATCGACAAGTGGTGTCTCCTGTTGTTCCTGGGGTCGGCATTCCCTAGTCACCCCCTTGCGGGTTCGGCCAGCGACATGATTCGGGCCACGCTGGCCCCGCTTTGCATCACCGGTACGTCGAACCTTTTCGGCAGAACTTTCTTGAGGACGGTAGCGGCATCTGGAGCGGGCCCACCTTTGGCGAAGTGGTCTCAGCAGCACACAAACAAGCCGGAATCGTGCTGGCCCACCGGGCCCGAGACCTTGACCCTGACGTTGATCTGATCACCGGTGCCTCTGCCGTCCGGCCACAGGCCTGACATCTGTAGGCTAATGTAGCGTCGTTTGCCACGGGCCCTCTTGTGGCCCGGAGGCGCAAGCGCCGTTCCGACCCGATCTCTGGTCGTCGAACTGTCCACTTGGAATCGGACGTGGAAGTCAATCTGACCACGCGATATGGCGTGCGTGACAGGTCTTGCGAAGAGATCCGCGGGACGAGCCACAAGCCATCCCGGATGCACAATGTGGCGGCCAGCAGGGATTCTCGCCGGCTCGCATCCATAGCGATGCGCTCCCCGCTTGAGGGCAGCGCCTCCATAGAGCCCCGGTCGATGGTGATCATCCGTAAACCCTCCGTCGTGGCCGGAACTCAGTGGCGGATGAGGAAGCGATCGACGAACGGCAACGGTTTCACGGGCTCCTCCGGCCTGTTGCTCCAAGCTCCCAGCCCCGCAGACGCCCAACGTTGAACTAGTGCTCTGTCAACCATTAGATTCCGGGTGCTTGAGGTCGGAACGTAGGGGCCCGCTTGGGCGCGGGAAGGGCTTCACGCAAAGGTAGATCGTCCGTCTGACGCACGAGGAGCGCAAGACGGACGGGCATTCAAGTCCGAAGTGGTGAGAGGGCAGGCTGAGCATGCAAGTCTTCGCATCCTCGGTGCGCGACTGTTGACAATTGGTCAACGCCCGCCGAGATCTCAACTCCGCCTACCCCAAGATTGTCGTTTGACACAGCACTGGGTCAGGGCACGTCTCTCCGGTCGACTGCCGTTAGGCGGGGCGATTGACTTTCCCTTCTCTCAGCTTGGAACGCAAGCCTCTGACCAAACGCTCGAGTTCCAGCTTTTCGCGCTCGGCTGTTCTTCTCCGGTCGGCCTCTTCGCGGAGTTTCCGCTCGGCTGACCTTGCCGCGCGGGATGCATCCCGGAGTGTTCGCAGGTACTCGGCTGTTCGCGGGTCCCAGATTCGCAGTCCGTCTCCTCGAAGATGGAATTCCAGATCCAGCACTGGGCTGTACCGTGCAGAGTCCACTTCTGGACGGTCGAGCTCCTCAAATTCCCGGTAACTCCCGTCCACGAGCTCAAAGCCCTGCAAGCGAGGGTCCAGCAGCGAGCCCATCGGATCGAACATCCAGTATTCCCGCACACCCATTCGGGCGTAGATCGGATTCTTCACTGCCAAGTCGTTCTGCACGGTGGTCGGGGATGCCACTTCCAGCACGAAGTCCGGTGGTCCAGCCTCCTCCCACACCTTGAAGGTCATTCGGTCGTGCTTCTCACATCGGAACTTTACAAACACATCCGGTGCCACTGACTTCGTCTTGCCGCCGTCGATGTAGTACACCAGCAAGTCAATGTAGACGGCCACGTCCTGGCGGTGCCGGAAGTGCTGCTCAAGGCAGGCGTGGGTCTGGGTCATCGCCCTTGCCTGCCAGGTGTTGTCCGCCATAGGCCTGCCGTCAGAGCTCGGGAAGAGCTTCTCCTCCTCTGGATCCCAAGGCACTGGCCCGGCCGGTGCCCTGCGCCGCGCTAACGTCGCAGGCGCGGCCGCAACTCCTTGACGGATCGACTTATTCGCCATGCCAAGGCCCGCCAGCTATGGGCAGGCCGCGTACGCAGTCTATCAGGAGTCCTACTTGGCCCGGTGCGCGGCCCGGCCATCCGGTCGAGACGGACCGGCAGTTCACACGTTGCCCCGCTTCTGCTGAGATCCGGGCAACTGCGTCGGCTTTGGAGTTCGCTCCGAATGCTCAGATCCGTCGCCGTGTTCCTGTCTAGTGCCTTGTCAATCCCGACATTTCCGGGGGGTAATGTTCTAAGCGGCATTTCCTGCCGGGGAGGAGGATGGATGAAGAAGTAGTAGTGCGGCTCACGGACGCGGAGCGCACAATTTGCGAGGAAACGATCGACCGGCTCGCGGGCAGCAGCCAGAAGGCGCGGCGCGCCCGGATTCTGCTGCAAGTCGACGCGGCTGGTCCGGACTGGACCGACCGCCGGGTCGCTGACGCCTTCAGGTGCCGGGTCAAGACCGTCGAGAATGTCCGCCGGCGGTGCGTGCTGGAGGGCTTCGAACTGGCTCTGTGCGGCAAGCAGCGCAGCGGTCCGCCAGTGCCAAAGCTGCTCGACGGCGAACAGGAAGCCCAAGTGATCGCCCTGCGGCTGGGGCCGCCACCGCCCGGCTGCGGGAGCTGGTCGCTGCGGCTGCTGGCGCGGCAAGTGGTCGAACTGGGGATCGTCGACTCCATTAGCCACGAGACGGTGAGGCAGACACTAAGAAAACGGTGTCACGGGGCACAAACTGCAGTATTGGGTGATTCCGCCCGAGGAGGATGCCGAGTTAGCCGCTTGCATGGAGCAGGTCTTGGAGACCTGCGAGCGCCCCCATGATGCGCAGCGCCCGGTGGTTTGCATGGACGAGCAGCCGGTGCAGATGGTGAAGGACACCCGTGCGCCGGTGGCGGCAACGAGGGAGCATCCCGAGCGCGTGGACCACGAGTACGAGCGGGCTGGCACGGCCGCGGTCTTCCTGTTCTGCGAGGCCTTGCAGGGCTCGTGCCAGGCGACCGCCCGCGAACGCCGCACGAAGACGGACTGGGCGCTGGAGGTGGCCGCCTTGCCGGAGGGACGCTATGCGGGCTGCGAGAAGGTGACCTTGGTGCTGGAAATCTCAACACGCACACCAAGGGTGCCTTCCACAAGGCGTTCGAGCCGACCCGGGCGAGGGAGCTCGTGCGGCGCATTGAGTTCTGCTACACGCCGAAGCATGGCAGCTGGCTGAACATCGCGGAGAACGAACTCAGTGCGATGACGAGGCAGTGCCTGAGCGGACGGCGGACCGGCGACTTGGAGACGCTGCGCACCGAGATCGCGGCTTGGTCTACGTACGTCAACTCGCGCCAGCGCGGGGTTGACTGGCGCATGAGGATCGGCGATGCTCGCCGCAAGCTCAAGAGCGTATACCCGAAAATCGTGTATTGACGGAGCACTAGGGCGCGGCGCTGCAATCCCCAAAGAGTGGCGTATGGGGTGTCCGCGGCTGGTTTCGTACACCCACGGCCCCGGCGTGACCGTACTTGCTAGGACAGGCACTGCACGCCAGAGGCCTAGCAACGATCCGCGTTTGTTCTCGAACAGCTCCTTGGGCGTGCCCTGCCGGATGAACCGATGGAGTTCGGCACTGAAACACAGGTTCGAGAAGTTCACCGGCTAGAGCCTCTTCGAGAGGGAGTTGCAAGCGTCCGCGAAGGGAATGAAAGGCGCATTGCGGTTCATCATGAGAACTGCTCGTGCGCATGAGTCGTGTCTTCCGCATCGATCGGATACCGTAGCTTGGGCCACACCTCAAGGTTCGCGATCAGGTTCCTCGCGTGCACCATCAAGGCCGGGAACATCATCTCGGTGCACTCAATGTGGATCATGGTGTTCCTCGACGACTTGAGGGATCCGGCCACGACGGTGCGGGGCTGCTGAGAGGCGACAGGCACGTCCTCTTAGACGCGTCGCAGCGTCGATCAGCTGTAGGCACGGCGGGCGCTCGGCACCAAGGTACGGACGAACGAACAGTGCCATCATCCTTCACAGGAGTCCGCCCCGCGCGTCAGGCGGCTGCAGAGTTGCTATATTGGGTTTCCGGAACAGCCCGGGAACAAACTATGCCACGCCTACCGAGGAAGCGCCGGGCCGCCCGCGGGGGCTCAGCCGAAGCCAGGGCCCGTCGCAAGGCCGCCGCTGCCGAACGCAGGCGTAAGGCCAAGCTCGAGGCGGCCCGCATAGCGGCCCTCACGCCGCTTCCGGCCCCGCACGAGAAAGAGTGGCCATGGTCCGAAGGGACCATGGCGGGCAACCGCAAGAAGAAGCCCAAACTGCTCGCGGTAACCAACGAAAACTGCACGGGCTGCGCCGGCTCGCCGGTGTGCGTCGAATACTGTCCGGTCGACGAGTGCATGTACTGGATCCCTGACGAGGACCATCCCCCGTTCGGGCGCATCGAAGTGGACGGGCAGACTTGCATCGGCTGCAAGCAGTGCATCTCAAAGGGGCCCGACGGCACGTTCCTAGACGGTTGCCCATGGGACGCGATCGACATGGTCCCAACCGCCGAAGTCGAGCGCAGCCTGGGCGTGAAGTACGAGTTCTGAACTCCCTGTGAAGCACTCCAGCCGCTTCTTGGCGCTGGTCGATGACGCGAAGTCCCGCGTCCGCGAGACCACCGTGGACGTAGTCCGGGAGGAGCTTGACGGCGGCTCGGCGTTCACCCTCGTCGACACGCGCGAGGAGTCCGAGTGGAACGCCGGTCGAGCTAGGGGAGCGATCCATCTCGGCAAGGGCGTCATCGAGCGCGACATAGAGCGAGTCATGCCCGACGCGGACGCCAAGATGGTGCTGTACTGCGCAGGCGGCTACCGGTCGGCTTTGGCCGCCGACGCGCTGCAGCGTATGGGCTATCGCAACGTCCTGTCACTCGCGGGCGGCTGGCGCGCCTGGTGCCGGGCCGGCATGCCCGTCGACGAGACACCTCCGGCAGGGCCAGGCTGAGCGGGGCCCGCTGGCCGGCCGGCCTTCCCGACGGCCCTCTGCACACTCGCGGCAGCTGCCTACTCCAGCTCCATGCGGCGGAAGCGCCAGATCGCGAGCAGAAGGAAGATGGCCGACACGTCCAGAGCGTAAAGCGTCAGGGCGGATAGTTCCCCGAAGGTGAGCATGCGACCCTCCATGACAAGCGTGGAGGCGCTGAAGCGGTCGTAGCTCGGCAGCACGAAATACAGCGGATTGGGCGGGGAGAACCAACCCGCCCCTGCGAAGAAGGCGACGGCGGCCGCTATCGCCGGACGCGTCAGCAGCGACAGCAGGACGGCCACGGATCCCCGCATCAGGTTGTCGCAGGCCATCAGCCAAGGCGCAAGCTGCGCGGGCAGCCCCAAGTCGAGGTCGTCGGCAAAGCTGATCGCGTACACTACGATCCCCATGAGGAGCGAATAGCAGAGAATGCCCACGACCGCGCCGAGGTACCTTCCAACCACGAGCTCGGTGCGCGAGACGGGCCTTGCGAGCACGGGCCGGACCGCGCCGCTGGCCGCCCCGACAGCGACTGCCGTGCTGCTGATCAGCAGTGTCACGAGAGTCCCGCCCAGCTCCGCCAGGCCGAAGAAGAATGTGAGCACCATCCCGCCCCCGAGGTCGGCACCGACTTCGTCGCGCCCCAGTTCGGCCATCGAGTCCCGAATCTCCCCAGATACGAAGTAGGCCACCGATGTGATGCCCAGCGCCACGACGGCCGCAGCCACCAGCAGGCGCCGGTGCACCATCCACCGGACACTGTCGGCGGCGATCAGCAGGATCGCTCTCACGGCCCCGTCTCCGGGCCGACTTCGCGGAGGAAGATCTCCTCGAGCGATTGGGGGCGCGCGTGGATGGCTTCTACGGCTGCTCCGCCCTCCTCCAGCACACTTCGCACCTCGGCTTCCTGATCCGGGCCGTCACAGGCGATCGTCGCCTTCCGGCCATTCAGGACGACCCGCGCACCCGTCACCGAGAGTGCGGCGATCGCTGTGGGCGGGAGTTCGCGCACTACGATTTCGGACCTGCCCCCAGCCGACAGGTCGGCTAGCGTGCCAACACGTCTCAGGACCCCATCGGCCAAGATGCCCACGCGGTCGCAAACCGCCTCGACCTCGGACAGGATGTGCGAGCTGATGAAGACCGTCGTCCCGCGGCCCTTCGCCTCCAGAAGCAGATCCCGCACATGTTTCCGCATCTGCGGATCCATGTTGAACGTAGGCTCGTCGAGGATCAGCAAGTCCGGCTCAGCGATCAGCGCCTGCGCCAGCGCGAGCCGCTGCAGCATTCCCTTCGAGTAGCCCGACAAGCGCCGGCCGGCCGTGTGCGCCAGGCCGACGGTCTCGAGCATGCGGGAAGCCCTCCTCGCGCGCTCGGGCCACCCGATCCCGGCCAAGCCCGCCTGAAACTCCAGCAGTCCCCGGCCGGTGTAGTAGCCGGGAAGCCTAACGGTTTCCGGAACGTACCCCACTCTTCGGCGCACACGGGAGCGACTTGTCGGCACCCCAAAGAGGAATGCGGCACCTTCAGAGGGCCGAATGAAGTCCAGCAAGAGGTGGATCGCTGTCGACTTGCCGGCGCCGTTCGGCCCCAAGAACCCAAACACCTCGCCCCCCGACACTTCCAGATCGAGCGATCGGAGGGCCGTCACTCCGCGCCGGTACGTCTTGCCGAGGCTCTCGGTGCGAATCACTGCCCCCATCAGCGAACCTCGCCCTGCCCGACAGGTCCCAAGAGCCGCTCCAGTACGGCCCGCAACTCGTCCTCGGCGCTGGACCTGTACCCGACACGGATCCACTCGATTCTGCCGTCCGGGCCGACAACTACCTGGGTCGGGAGGGCTCTCACGCCGAACAGCGACCCCACCCTGCTCTCCGGGTCGGAGACAACGCGGAACTTGTGTTCCTGCTGGTCAACGAACTTTCGTACCACTTCGGGATCCTCCCCGAGATTGACGGCCAATACGTCCACACCGCGGTCCGCAAAGTCCTTGTTGACACGCTCAAGAGCGGGCATGGCACGCAGGCAGGGCACGCACCAGCTGGCCCAGAAGTCCAGCAGGACCGGTCGTCGGCCACCAACCGGCAGCACGAACTCCCTGCCGCCGATGTCCGTCGCATTGAAGTGCGGGGCTTGGTCCCCGACCGCAAGCCCGCCGGCCAAGCCGACGTCTTCGGACACCCTGTCCAGGTTGCCGTAACGCACCATCTCCACCTTGACGTAGTGGTGCAGCCTGACTGAGGCCAGGACGAAGGCCAGTGCCGCTGCGGACAGCCAAATCCGCCGCGCTCCGAGGGTCATCGGCAGGTCGTCCCTTCGGACCTCGCGCGCATCCGGACTCAGACAGCGCAGCGGGCGGGCGTCACCGTCGCAGCACCACAGAGCCACTCCCGAACAGCTCCTCCGCCAACCCCCGGAATCGCCGACCCGGCTCCACCCGAGCGTCGAGATCCCAGGTGACCTCAAACTCCCCCGGCCTCCGCAACCGTAGGCGCAGTGCCGCCGCGCCAGGGGCCTCGCGGATCAGTCTTGAGAGACGCTGCGACAAGTCCGACGGTTCCCGGTCGCCATTAAGGGTGATCGTCAGCGAGACTCGCTTCGCCGGCGGGATCGTTGCGCTCTCCAAGGGGGTCATCTCGCTGACTGCGACCTTGGCACCGCCCTCCTCTTCGTCGCGCAGCGACCCGCGCACCAGCATCGCCTTGTCCACCCGGAGAAGGTCGTGCAGGCGCCCGTACTGGCCGGCGAACACCAGCAGCTCCACGCTGCCCTCGCGGTCTTCTAGTACCGCGGAGGCCCAGGGGCGGCCATCGCGGTTCTTTCGCCTCTGGATGCTGTGCAGGACTCCGCAGAGTGCCACGTCCGATGCGTCGGCCATGTCGGCCAATGCTGTGCTCAAGGCGGGGCCGATCGCAGCAATTGCGTCTTCGTAGGCGCTGAGGGGATGTCCGGTCACGTAGAACCCGAGCATCTCCTTCTCCTTCGCGAGCTGCTCCAATGCATCCCAGTCATCCACTTCGGGGAGTCCTTGGGGCTCGTAGGCTTCCGAGAACCCGAAGAGGCCGAGCTGTCCGGTCTCGCGGTCGCGGTGCGCTCTCTGTCCGGCCTCGATCGCTCCGTCCAGCGCTGCGGTCAGCTGGGCGCGTGAGCCGCCCAAGGAGTCCATCGCGCCGGCCTTGATGGCGCTCTCCAGCATGCGCCTGTTGAGCTTGCCCCAGTCCACGGCGTTGCAGAAGTCGAACAGCGAGCGGAACGGTTTGCCCCGGTCCTCGCGGACTTCCACGACGGAATCGAGAGCGGCGCGACCGACATTCTTGATCGCCCCGAGCCCGAACCGGATTGAACTGTCCCCGGCCGGGGTGAAGCCCCAGTGGGAAGTGCAAATGTCGGGCGGGAGCACATCGATGCCCATGTCCCGGCACTCGTTCATGTACAGCCGGACCTTGTCGGCACTGGCCAGCTCGGCGGTCAACAGGGCTGACATGAACTCCACCGGGTAGTGCGCCTTCAGGTAGGCCGTAACGAAGGCGATGAACCCGTAGGCCGCCGAGTGCGACTTGTTGAAGCCGTAGCCGGCGAACTGCTCCATGAGGTCGAAGAGCGTGCGCGACGCGGCCCCGTCGAAGCCCCGTTCGCGGGCTCCGGCCAGAAAGCGGTCCCGCTGTACTGCCATCTCCTCGGGCTTCTTCTTGCCCATCGCCCGCCGCAGCAGGTCCGCTTCTCCGAGGGAGTAGCCGGCGATCACGTTGGCGATCTGCATGACCTGCTCCTGGTACACGATCACGCCGTAGGTCTCGGCAAGGATGGGCTCGACCTGCGGCAGGATGTACTCGACCGGCTTGCGCCCGTGCTTGCGGTCGATGAAGTCCGGTATCATGCCGCCTTGAATCGGCCCTGGGCGGTAGAGCGCGTTAAGGGCGCAGAGATCCTCCAGTCTCTGCGGCCTGTATCGCCTGCAGATGTCCCGCATCCCCTTGGACTCGAACTGGAAGATGCCGCTCGTGAGCCCCTTCGAGAACAGCCCGTATGTCTTTGCGTCGTCGAGCGGCAGCTTCTCCGCGTCCAAGCGCCTCCCCGTGCGCTTCTCGATCCAGCCGAAAGTGTCTTCGATGATCGTTAGGGTGGTCAGCCCCAAGAAGTCCATCTTCAGGAGCCCGATCTTCTCGAGGCTCTTCATGTCGTACTGGGTGACGATCTCGTCCTTCGCCGTCTTGTAGATCGGCACCAAGCTGCGCAGCTGCCGCGGCGCGATCACCACTCCAGCGGCGTGCACAGACGGGTTTCGCGCGATGCCCTCCAGCCGGCGCGCGGTCTGGATCAGCCGCTCGACCTTCGGGTCCGAGTCCATTGCCTCTCGGAGCCTCGGTTCGCCCTTCACGGCCTGATCGAGGGTGATCTTGAGGACGTTCGGCACCATCTTCGTGAGACGGTCGACCTTTCCGAAGCTCATGTCCATCACCCTGCCCACGTCCTTGATGGCGGCCTTTGTGGCCATCGTGTTGAAGGTGATGATCTGCGACACCTGCTCGCGGCCGTACTTCTCGGTGACGTACTGGATCACCTCGCCGCGACGGTTCATGCAGAAGTCGATGTCCACGTCGGGCATCGACTGCCGCTCGATGTTCAGGAAGCGCTCGAACAGGAGGCCGTACTGGAGCGGATCGATGTCCGTAATCCCCATGGAGTAGGAAACCAGCGAGCCGGCGGCCGAGCCCCGCCCGGGGCCGACAGGGATGTGCTTTGAGCGAGCGAAGCGGATGAAGTCCCACACGATCAGGAAGTAGCCCGAGTAGTTCATCCGCTGGATTACGCGGATCTCGTGGTCTAGCCTCTCCTCGTACTCCGCCAAGGGCCTTCTCAAGGAGCCTCTCTCAGCCATGGCCTCGAGCCGGGCGAGACGTGCCTCAAAGCCTTGGCGCGCCACGGACTCGAAGTACGTGTTGGTGGTCTTGCCCTTGGGAACGTCGAACGTGGGAAAGGGATCCTCGACCGGCTCCAGCCTCAAGTCGCACATCTGTGCGATCTCCCAGGTCCGGTCCAATGGGGCCTCATCGCCGCCAAAGAGCTGCGCCATCTCGGTCCGCGTCTTCAGGTAGAACTCTTCAGTGCCGAAACGCATGCGCTTGGAATCGTTCAGCGTCTTGCCGGTCTGCACGCACAGGAGGGCATCGTGCGCATGCGCGTCGTCCTTGGTCAGGTAGTGGGCATCGTTTGTAGCCACGAGCGGAATCCCGCTCTCAGAGGCGAGCCTGGTCTGCAGCGGGATCAGCCGCCTGTCCAGATCCAAACCATGGTCCTGGATTTCCAGAAAAAAGTTCTCCTTGCCGAACATGTCCTGGTAGTCATAGGCAACCTTGCGCCCCGCCGCATACCCTTCGTTCAGCAGTGCCTCCTGCAGATCGCCCCGCAGGCAGGCAGAGAGGCAGATCAGCCCCTCGGTGTGCTGGGACAGCTTGTCCTTGCTAACCCGAGGCTTGTAGTAGAACCCATCCAGGTATGCGGTGGAGACGAGTTCCATCAAGTTCTGGTAGCCCTTGCGGTTCTTGCAGAGGAGCACCAGGTGGTGATACCGCATGCTGGAGTCCCGGCTGCGGTGGTCTCCAGCGACGGTGTACAGCTCGCAGCCGATGATCGGCTTGATCCCGGCCTTCTTGGCGGCCGAGTAGAAACTGACCGCGCCGAATAGGTTTCCGTGGTCGGTGATCGCCAGCGCGGGCCACTCTTGGTCGGCCGCGACGCGCATCAGCCGCGGGATGTGGCAGGCGCCGTCCAGCAGGGAGTAGTCCGTGTGGCAGTGCAGGTGGACGAATGGACGGCCCATTAGCGGAATATGCCCAAGTATAGGCGAGCGTGCGGACCGCCCGGCGATGCGGTGACTACGTGCCGAACAGCCGGTTCACGTGGTCTTGCGACGGCGCCTTCGAGGCCGTCAGGCGGCTAACCGCGAGGTAGACCGCCAGCGAGACGCAGAACGCCGGGATGATCTCGTGGACATCGCCCATGTCCGCCACTCGGAAGCGCACTCCAAACCGCCAGCCGAGCGTCGCGGCCATCCCCGCGACCATGGAGCAGAATGCTCCGTGCCCTGTGCCCCACCTCAGGTACAGGCCGCCGAAGACCGCCGGGAAGAAGCTCGCGGCGAAGACAGCCCCCGAGAAGCTGGTCAGCTCAACCACCCCCGCGGGAGGGAATAGCGTCAGTGCTCCGACTCCGGCCGTGTACACGACGATAGCCGCACGGGTCAGCCGCACGGTCGCAAGCGGGCCCAGCGGGCGCCACAGGCTGGCGATGTCCCCCACGGCAGCCGTCCCAACGATCAGCATGACCGACGCCAGCGAGGACATCCCGGCAGCGAACAGGCCCGTAATGCAGGCCGCCGTGACCGCCGGATTGCCGAACTTTGCGAGCATGAAGCCCACCACTTCGTCCGTGTTCCGAATCAGGTAGGCCGCCTCCTGCTCGTCGGCCATTCCGTGCACGAGCGCTCCCAGACCCATGACGCAGATCAGTGAAATGCCCAGAAAGACCGGCGTCCACGCCATCGCGAAGCGCATTCCGGCCGAGTCCCCGATCGAATAGAAGCGCACAAGGCAACGGGGCTCGGAGATCTGCTTCATGCCGACGGACAGGCCGATGCCCACGATGTAGGTGACGGAAACGAGCGTTCCGAACGTCACCAACCCATCCCCTATGGGCGTGCCGTCCGCCGCGACGTGGGCCGTCTCGGAGATGCGCTCGAAGAGGGGCCCGACACCTCCGGCGTAGACGAACGGAACAACTGCCATGATCACGGCTACGGCAAGCATCATCACGCCTTGGACGGCGTCGGTCCACAGCACGCTGTACATGCCGCCCAGCGCCGTGTATAGGCAGGTGAAGCCCAAGATCGCGCCAACTCCCCAGGCATACGGAACGGACAGCACCGTCTCCAGCAGGTGCGCACATCCCTTTGCGATGCCCGCCATGTACCAGAGCGTCGCGAAGAGGATCGTGAGGGCCGACAAGACCCGGGTCGGCCTGGCGAGAGCGCCCTGGTAGCGGTAGTCGAAGTAATCCGGGACTGTGACCGAACCGAGGCCGGCGGTCTGATTGCGCAACCGGGGCCCGAGCATGAGCCACGAGACCATGCAAAAGGCAGTCCAGAGGACGCCCACCCACGCCCAGCTGAGGCCCGACGCAAAGGCTTGGCCAGCCTGTCCGATGTACGTGTTCGTGCTGGCGAAAGTGGAGAAGAACGCCAGCGAGACGACCCAGCCCGGAACGCTTCGGCCGGCTACGTAGAAGTCCGCTACGCCACGCTCAGCCCGAAGCCGAAAGTACGCGCCGATCCCTAGGCACAGGGCCAGGTAAAGGATCAGGGCCAGCAGCACCGGCCAGTGCTCGGCGACCCATGCCATCAGGGAAGGCGCTCGTCGTCCGAGCGCACGTCAACCGCCCGGCGCGAGACGACCCAAGCATTGACCAGGACCAGAAGGACGATTACCAAGTACGCGGCTGCGGTCGCCCAGTCCATGCCTGAGTCATGGTAGCGCGAACGCGCGGCTGAAACCGCTCTCCGCGCAGCCGGGAGTTGGGCCTGCGTGCGCTACGAAACGCGCTTGAGCGTGATCGTCTGCGCGCGTCCCGCACCTCCGCGGCCGCCGCCCGGGCCGCCCTGAGGCCGACCCCCTCCGGCTCCGCCACCAGGGCGTCCGCCTCCCTGACCTCCCGGCCTACCTCCGCCGGGTCCTCCCGCTTGGCCACCCTGGGGCCGTCCTCCGCCGGGTCCGCCACCGGGTCCGCGGCCCATGCCAGCCGGCCGCTGGACCCTGCGGGTCAGTTCCATCTCGTCGCCGGAGACCTTGCCGGCGTACTCGAAGCGCATCTCGAAGTCCCCGCGCCTCATCAGCTGGACAAAGGACACCTCGTCGCCGGAGACCTTTCCCTCCTGAATCTCAACCGCACCCGCCGGACCAGCCGAGACAGTGCCCGTGAGGGTGTCGCCGTCAGCCTCGAGCTCCAGCTCGAATGCCATCGGCCCCTGCGGGCCGGGCGCCTCGCCGACCCATTTGCCGTCGGGTCCCTCGGCGCGCAGCCTGTTCGCAATGACCGCCCCAAGCGGCATGCCAATGGCAAAGGTTCTTCTTGAAATCATCTCGCGATCCCTCCTGTGGCCTATGGGCATATAGGCGCGGCATGACTTGAGAAGGTTGCGCCCCGGCGCGACGCCATCTTTACGGAACTGCCGTCCGGCGCCTTGCGCTCACGCCAGCCCACTACCGAAGGCACGGCGCAGCGCCGCGTCGATCCGCGCTCGCCCCACCACCCCGTCCCGCAGTACAGCTGGCCGCTGACCCGTCAGGCCAACGATCGTAGAGGGAACGGCACGGCGGACCGGACCGCCATCGAGCAGGAGCGCGAGGCCCGGCCCGATCTGGGCGGCCACACCGGCGGCGGTTCGCGGCGGCTTCCGGCCGGACAGGTTGGCGCTCGTTCCAGTCAATGGACGGCGGGCCTGCCGGGCGATCGCGCGGATCAGGGCCGAACGCGGCACCCGGACTGCTACGGATCCTCGCCCGCCGGTAACGAGCTCTGGAAGGCTTGGCCCGGCTGGGACAACAATGGTCAGCGCTCCTGGCCAGAAGGCGCCGGCCAGGCAATGGAACGCGCGCGGTAGCTCCGCAGCGACCCGGCGGACCGCAGCCGTGGACTCCAAGAGCAGCGGGACCGGGCGCTCGCGCGGCCTCCGCTTGGCACGGAAGACCCTCGCCACCGCCGTATCGCTCGTCCCGTCCGCCAGCAGTCCGTAGAGTGTGTCGGTAGGTGCCGCGACGATCCGCCGGTTCCTCACTTGGCGCACGGCCTCGCGCACCGCATCCGCGCCCGGCTGGGCTGGGCGCACGGCTAGCGTCAGCAAGCCGGGCATCGGCGACCATAATACGCTGGGAGACCGGGCAAGGGCCGGACGCTGGTGCCGTACAGACAGACAACGATCACAAGCTACACGAATAAGTGGATCAGGCAGCTGCGGCTGGCCGCGGCGCGCGGCACGACCGTCCCCGGCGGCTGGGCGCTCGCGGAATCCCCCCATCTGTTGCAGGAGGCCCTGAGATCGAGCTCCGAAGTGCAGCGCGTGTTCGCCGCCGAGAGCGCTCTCGAGCGGGCCGAGGCCACCATTCCGCCGCACCGCGGCATCCCGGTCCACCCGGTGGCCGACGGCCTGTTCCGGGACATCGCCACGACAGCCCGCTCGCAGGGTGTGCTGAGCTTGGTCCGCTTGCCGTCGTGGAGCCCAGAGGAAGTGCTGCAGGGGCTGACGATCGTCCTAGATGCTGTCCAGGACCCCGGCAACGCCGGCACGATCGCGCGATCAGCGGAGGCCTTCGGCGCCTCGGGCATCGTCTTCCTATCGGGCTCCGCGGCTCCCACCAACCCCAAGTGCCTGAGGGCGGCAGCGGGTTCCATGTTCCGTCTGCCTCACTTGAGCAGGATCGGGACGGATCAGCTCCTCGGGATTGTTGCCGGGCATCGCTGCCGCCTTCTCGCACTGGCAGCCGGCGACGGCACGTCACTGGCCAAGATCGACTTCTCCGGTCCAACGGCCGTAGTCGTGGGCTCCGAGACCCACGGCGTTAGCCCCCCGCTGCTTGATGCTGCCGAGCGCGTCGTGATCCCGACCCGCTCGGTGGAGTCGCTCAACGCGGGGATCGCTGCGGCCGTAGTGCTGTATGAGTCGGCCCGAAGGTAGGCCGTTCGGTGAACCTCTTCGGCACGCTTCCGGGGCAGGACCGACCCGACGCCGACCGGCCGCTGCCGGAGCGCATGCGACCCCGCAGTCTCCGCGAATTGGTCGGGCAGCGCCACCTGCTCGCCCCAGGCAGCCACCTGCGGCGGCAGATCGAGGCTGACGCACTGGACTCAATGATCCTGTGGGGGCCTCCAGGCGTCGGCAAGACATCCCTGGCACGCGTTATCGCCTCCGAGACCAAGTGCGAGTTCGTCGCGTTCAGCGGAGTCATGAGCAGCATCCGGGCCGTGCGCTCAGTCCTGCTCGACGGTGCCCGCCAGCGGCGGGCCGGAAGGAGAACGATCGTCTTCGTGGACGAGATCCACCGATTCAACAAGGTCCAGCAGGATGCATTCCTGCCGTACGTTGAGCGGGGCGACATCATCCTGATCGGCGCAACTACGGAGAACCCGTCGTTCGAGGTCATCGCCGCGCTCCTCTCGCGAGCGAAGGTCTACACCCTCGAGCCGCTCTCCGTCGGGGATCTCGTGGCGTTGCAGCGGACAGCGCTGCTGGATTCCGAGCGCGGAATTGCCGGACTGGGCGCAGACGTGCCGGAGGCCCTGCTGCGATCAATCGCCATCCACGCCGGCGGCGATGCGCGTGTGGCGCTGCTGGCGCTAGACCGTTTGGCGCGCGCGACCGAT
Organism: Bryobacterales bacterium; assembly: GCA_965203925.1. Taxonomy (GTDB): domain Bacteria; phylum Acidobacteriota; class Terriglobia; order Bryobacterales; family UBA6623; genus VXMF01. The sequence continues at coordinate 3,156,212 of OZ241924.1, read as the reverse complement.
GGCGGACAGGCGACCGAGGATCTTCTCGCCGACGTCCTCCAGCGCCGGCTGCCCCGCTACGACAAGGCGGGAGATCGCCACTTCGACCTGATCTCGGCCCTGCACAAGTCGGTGCGCTCAAGCGATCCCGACGCAGCGCTCTACTGGCTCGCATGCATGCTGGAGGCCGGCGAGGACCGGGTCTACATTGGCCGCCGCCTGGTTCGCATGGCGAGCGAGGACATCGGCCTAGCAGACCCCAGAGCGCTTGAGATGGCCGCGGCGGCGGTGGATGCCTTCCGGCTCGTCGGAGAGCCGGAGGGCGACCTGTTTCTCGCGCAGACGGCCGTCTACCTGGCAGTCGCACCGAAGTCCGACGCGGTCTACAAGGCCCTCAATGACGCGCGCTCCGACGTGCGCTCGGGGCCCTCAGCAGACGTCCCGCTGCACCTGCGCAATGCCCCCACGAGGCTGATGCGCGAGCAGGGATACGGCGCGGGCTACGAGCATGCGCACAGTTTCGAGGGGGCTGTCGTGGCAATGTCCTGTCTCCCGGACGAACTCCGCCACCGACGCTACTACGAGCCCACGGACAGGGGCATCGAGGACCGCATTCGCCGACGTCTGGCAGCGATCCGCTCGGCACGCAAGAGGCTTCAGGAGCAGCGCCAGCCCAAGGACAGCTAGCCGCTCAGGGCAGCTGCGGCCTCTTGGGCCCGCAGCAGCTCCAGGCGGACGGAGTCGCGCAGCGCGTTCCAGCTGGCCTCGAGCACGTCGTCGGAGACGCCCACCGTCGTCCAGTCCGACGTGTCGTCCGCCCAGTTGATCAGCACGCGCACCTTGGCGGCCGTTCCCTTGCCAGGGTCCAGCACGCGCACCTTGTAGTCCACCAGGCGGATGTCCGCCACTTCGGGATAGCTCGCCGAGAGGCACCGCCGCAGCGCCCCGGCCATTGCGTCGAACGGGCCGGAAGCCCCCACGCGGGCCCGCACGTCGCCGTCTGGGGTCGACACCGACATCACCACCTCACACCAGGAGTGCTCCCTCCCGGACTTGCGCAGCGACATTTCCATCGTCACGAGCCGGAACGGCTCGAAACCGGCGGTGACGGCCTCGCGGACGAGCAGCTCGAACGACCCATCGGCCGACTCCAGCTCGTATCCGTCGAATTCCATGTGCTTGATGCGCTTCAGCAGGCGCTTGCGCGCCTCCGGCGTGAGCAGATCGTCCCACCCCTGCTCCCGCAGCTTGAAGGTGATGTTGCTGCGCCCGGAAAGGTCGCTCACAAGCACGCGGCGCTGGTTTCCGACCCGCTCCGGCTCGACATGCTCGTAGGTCGTCTTCTCGCGCAGCACGGCGCTGACATGAATGCCGCCCTTGTGGGCGAATGCGCTCTTGCCGACGAACGCGCTGCCGTTGGCCAGGGAGAGGTTGGCGGTCTCGGCGACATAGTTCGCCAGACCGGTCAGCTTGGCGACGTTCTCGCGGCCGATCACGGTGTGCCCGAGCTTGAGCTCAAGGTTGCAGATGGTGGAGACCAGGTTGCAATTTCCGCAGCGCTCGCCGTAGCCATTCACGGTGCCCTGCACGTGCGTGGCGCCGAGCTCGACCGCGGTGACCGCGTTGGCCACCGCGAGGTCCGAGTCGTTGTGGGTGTGGATGCCGATTACGCCGTCGAACCGCCTGCGAACCTCGGCGACGATCTCGCCCAGCCGCGCCGTGAGCGTGCCGCCGTTGGTGTCGCACAGGACCAGGCTGTCCGCCCCTGCGCCGTAGGCCGCATCAAGAGTGCGAAGGGCAAAGTCGGGGTCCGACTCGAAGCCGTCGAAGAAGTGCTCCGCGTCATAGATGACCTCCCGGCCCAGCGCCTTGAGGTGCGCCACGGTCGAGCGGATCATCTCCAAGTTCTGCCGCTCGGTCACGCGCAGGGCCCGCTCTGTGTGCAGCCTCCAGCTCTTGCCGAAGATTGCGACCGCCGGCGTCTCGGACTCCACGAGCTTGCGCACGTTGGGATCGTCCTCAACCGCGTTCGCGACGTGCCGGGTGGACCCGAAGGCCACCAAGCGCGCGTGCCGCAGGCGCAGGCCCGCCTTGGCCCGATCGAAGAACTCCTCGTCGCGCGGGTTCGAGCCCGGCCAGCCGCCTTCGATGTAGTCGATCCCGATGTCATCGAGGCGTCGCGCGATGGCCAGCTTGTCGTCGACCGAGAAAGAGACGTGCTCCCCCTGCGTGCCGTCTCGCAGCGTGGTGTCGTAGGAAAATACTCTCATCGCACGTCCCCCGGCTGCGTCAGTCTGCGGTGCCTGGGGCCAGCGGCGTGGACTCGGGCTTTTCCTTGCGCAGGAAGGGCATCATCGCCCGCAGCTTCGAACCGACGTCCTCAATCAGCTGGCTCTCCTGTTCTCGGCGCGTGGCAAGGAAGCGTTCCCTGCCGGCCCGGTTCTCGTCCATCCACTCCCGCGCGAACCTTCCGGACTGGATCTCGGACAGGATTTCGCGCATGCGATCGCGGACGTCTTCGTTCACGATCCGCTTCCCACGCGTGTAGTCGCCGTACTCGGCGGTGTCGGAGACCGAGTAGCGCATGTAGCTCAGGCCGCCTTCGTAGATCAGGTCAACAATCAGCTTGAGCTCGTGCAGGCACTCGAAGTAGGCGATCTCAGGCTGGTAGCCTGCGTCCACCAGGGTCTGGAAACCGGCGCGGATCAGTTCCGAGCACCCGCCGCACAGGACTGCCTGTTCACCGAAGAGGTCGCTCTCGGTCTCTTCCTTGAAGGTCGTCTCGATGACGCCGGCCTTCAGGCACCCTAGGCCGAGCGCGTAGGCCAACGCCTGCTGCTTGGCACGCCCGGAAACGTCCTGGTCGACAGCTACCAGGCCCGGCACCCCAACCCCCTCCACGAACAGCTCGCGGACCCTGTGGCCCGGCGCCTTGGGAGCGATCATCGAAACGTCCACGCCTGCCGGCGGGGTGATCTCTTTCCAGTGGATGCAGAACCCGTGCGCGAACATCATCGTGTCGCCAGGTTCGAGGTGAGGCTCGATCTCTCGACGGTACAGATCGGGCTGGATGTGGTCGGGCAGCAAGATCATGACCACTTGGGCCGCCTTGCTGGCCTCCGCCACCGTAGTCACCTCCAGCCCGGCGCGCTCCGCCTTGGGCCAGGACTTGGAGCCCCGGTAGAGGCCGACCACCACGTCCAACCCGCTCTCCAAGAGATTGAGTGCGTGGGCGTGGCCTTGGCTGCCGTAGCCGATAATTGCGATCTTCTTGCCCTTGAGCAAGTTCAGGTCGCCATCTGGCTCGTAGTAGATGGTTGCGGGCATGGGACAGTTTGCTCCTGTGGTCTCGTAGCAGCGCCGGCTAGCCGGCCTGGGTTGTCTCGCTGAAGTAGGGCACGGGCAGCTTGTTGTGCTTCGAGCGGGCCATGGCCATGGCTCCGGAGCGAACCACCTCGATGGGCCCGTACGACCGCAGCAGGGAAATCAGCGCGTCAAGCTTGTCTGGGGAACCGGTCGCCTCGATCATGTACGAGGTTTGCGAGGCGTCCACGACATGGGCGCGGAAGATCTGCGCCTCCGTCAGCAGAGCCGCGCGGCGGGCACCCTCGACGTACACCTTGATCAGCACCATCTCGCGCCGGACGGCGCGAGACTGGGTCAGGTCCACGGCCTTGATCACGTTGACCAAGCGGCTGATCTGCTTGATCAAAAGGTCTCGCCCCGTCTCGCCAACCTCGGCGACGATCGTCATGATCGAGAGGGTGGGGTCCAAGGCCTTGGCGACGGTCAGGCTTTCGATGTTGTAGCCACGCGACGTGAGCACACCTGCCACGCGCATCAGGGCGCCAGGCTTGTTCTCGACCAGGAGAGAAATCAGCTGCTGCATTCCGCCTCCTAGTCGCCAGCGGCCGCACCGACAGGTTCGGCGGCGGGCTCCATGATCATGTCGCTGACCGCGCCGCCGGCCGGAACCATCGGATACACGCACTCCTCGGGCGTCACCTGAACGTTGAGCAGGTACGGCCCCGGATCGGAGAAGGCCGCGTCCAGTGCTCGGTCCAGATCTGCCGGATCGGCCACGGTTCCCCCGGACAGCCCGAACGCGGCGGCTAGCAAGTGGGCGTCGGGAAAGGCCTCGATGAAGACCTCGCTGTAGCGCCGGTCGTAGAACAGCTCCTGCCACTGGCGCACCATTCCGAGGCTGTTGTTGTTCATGACGATGATCTTCACGGGCAAGCGGTTCGCCGCAATCGTCCCCAACTCGGGAATCGACATCATGAATCCGCCGTCACCCACAATCGCCATGACCAGCTTCTCCGGCCGCGCGAACTTTGCCCCGACTGCTGCCGGCACGCCGAATCCCATCGAGCCCAGACCGCTGGACGACTGCCAGAGTCGCGGCTTGTTGAACCGCATCAGCTGGGCCGCCCACATCTGGTGCTGCCCCACGTCGACCGTCACGATAGCGTCGCCGCCCGCGATGCGGTCCAGCTTCCGCATCAGGACCTGCGGCTTGATCTCCTCGTCCGACGGCGTGAACGTGAACGGGTGTTGCCGCTTCATTTCCCGGATGTGGGCCATCCACGCGAGCCTATCCCGACGGCGGGCGCCGCCGAGTGACTCGCGAGTGCTCTCTAAGGCCTCGTTCAGCCGCTGGAGGACAGTCCTGGCGTCTCCCACAATTCCGAGGTCGGCGCGGCGGTTCTTGTTGATCTCGGCAGGATCGATGTCGACGTGCAGGACCTGCGCGTGCGGCGCGAACTTGTCCAAGCGGCCGGTGACGCGATCGTCAAATCGCACGCCGAGGCCGATCAGGGCATCGCACTCAGTTATGCCCATGTTGGCCGCGTAGCTGCCGTGCATTCCAAGCATGGATATGAAGTTGGGATGCTCGCTCGGCATGGCCCCAAGGCCCATCACCGTGTGCGCCAGCGGCGCCTCCAAGATCTCCGAGAGGCGCACCAGTTCCCGGCTCGCTCCGGACGAGATGACCCCGCCTCCGGCATAGATGTAGGGCCGCTCGGCGTTCCAGAGGAACCGCACTGCCCTCTCGATCTCCTCCTCGTCAGGCTCCGCATCAGGACGGTACCCGCGCAGCGGCACCATCGGCTGGTCCTCGCTATAGGCCGTCTTGCCGAGCAGAACGTCTTTGGTGATGTCGATCAGCACCGGGCCGGGACGGCCGCTGACAGCGATGTGAAACGCCTCGTGCACCGTCTGTGCCAACTCCCGGACATCCTTGACCAAGTAGTTGTGCTTGGTTGCAGACCGGGAAATACCGAACGTGTCCGCCTCCTGGAAGGCGTCCCTGCCGATCAGCGCCTGCGGGACCTGCCCGGTGATTGCGACGACCGGGATGGAGTCCAAGAGCGCATCGACCAGCCCTGTGGTCAGGTTTGTGGCGCCTGGCCCCGACGTGGCCATGCACACTCCGGCCTTGCCAGTTGCGCGGGCGTACCCCTGCGCCGCGAACGCCGCGTTCTGCTCGTGCCGCACCAGCACATGGCGCAGCGGGTGGGAGTAAAGAATGTCGTAGACCGGCAGCGTCACGCCGCCGGGATAGCCAAAGACTGCCTCGGCCCCTTCGCGAACCAGGCTCTCGATCAGGATCTGCGCCCCGCTCAGTTTCTGCATGGTGAGAATCCCCCGCTCAGCTTCCCCAGCTTCCATCATCCGCTAATCGTGTTCCGGGAACGGAATGAAGCCAGCCCCCGCCCCGGAGCATTCCCGCCCCGGCGCGCGCCCCCCTCAACAGCCGAAGGGAGACGCCCGACCGGGGCTGGGTACAGCGACGAGATGGGTCGGAATCCGCCGGGCGGGAGACTCGGCGCCGAGCGCCCTGCGACCCGCCCAAGAGGAGCCTCCGGCTGTACGGGATCCAGTCGGTGTCCATCGGCCGAGCTGAGCCGGGCCTGGTTGCTGCCGAACTGGCATGATACGCCGCGCCCCGCGCTGCAGCGGGGCGTCTAGAGTCATGCTACCACCCACCGGAGGCAGAGGTCAAACATTTCCGGGTCGATCGCGCTGGGCAACCGGCAGCCGAATCGTGAAGACGCTCCCGCGGCCCAAGTCGCTGTGCAACGCAAGCCGTCCGCCCATCATACGGACCAAGTCGCTTGCCAAGCTCAGGCCCATGCCCGATCCCGGGATCGCACCGCGTATGGCGCGGCCCGAGCGGTAGTACGGCTCAAACACACGCCTTGCATCAGCCGGGTCGATTCCAGGTCCCCGATCATGGACGCGGATCTCTACGTGGCCGGGGTGCTCACCCGCCTGCCCGACCGCTTCAACCTTCAGCCAGCCTCCCTGCGAGGCATGCTTGACCGCATTGGTGAGCAGGTTCGAGAGGGACTGGCGCAGTGCGTTCGCGTCGGCCCGCACATTCGGCAGGCCCTCCGGAATGACGCACTCCAGATCGAACCCGGTGCGCTCGATCAGCGGTCGGACGTGCGCGACCGCCTCCCGTATCACGGGACCGGTAGCCACGGACTGCAGGTCTAGGGGCTTCTCGCCCGACTCGATTCGGGAGAGTAGCAGCGTGTCCTCGATCATTTGGCCCAGGCGCTTGGCTTGATCGCGAACCAGTTCGCCGTAGCGCAGGAGGCGGCGGTCGCTGCCGACCAACCCGTCGGCGATGTTCTGACCGATCACCTGCATCGATGCCACGGGCGTACGCAGTTCGTGTGAAACGTTCGCGACGAAGGCCATTCGCATTTCGGCCAGCCTCGAGGCCCGGCGTGCCCCTGTCGCGACCAGGGCGATAGCGATCCCCAGCAAGGCCAAGACGCCGAGGCTGGTAAAGGCGTTCCACCAGTACTGGTGGGCCAAGGCTTCGTCAACGGCACCGTCGAGCCGATGGGAGACCAGTTCCAAGCTGTGCTGACGCTCGCTCGACAGATAGACCCGGGGGCGAATCCGTATCCGCGCAGCGCTCCCGCCCGGGGTGGGCAGTACCAGTTCTGCGGGATCGTCCGCTGGCGGGAATATGCCGGCGACGGGGCCCAGCCTCATTCTCTGGGTCGCCCCCTTCGTGACGGCAGTCGGCGACACGTAGCCGTCGAGCAATACCAGCGATTGCCTCCAATCGGCATCTTCGAGCCAAGACACTTCAGCCATGGCCCGGCGCGGGCCGAGCTCGTACTGCCACGTGCTCTGCCGACCACCGCCGGCCAAACCGGAGGCGCCGGCAGTGGAGATCGGGCGGAAGACCCGCACGACTTCCCGACTCCAGATCAACGCCACCTCGTACGGGGTCTGCACGCCCAAGCCCGCGAAATCCCGGCGCAGGCGATTCATCACGATCTTCTCGGCAAGGTGCTCGAAGTCGACCTGCAAGATTAGGTGCCCTCGCACCCGCGGCAGGCCCCCCGGTCGGCTGGGGGAGAGCATCAACGGGCGGACGATGGCTGAGTGGTCCGGGTATACCATCCAGGTCTCGAACCAAAGCGCGTTCGCCCTCTCCCCGTACCGCGGCCAAAAGGTGAGGAGCTTCGCCTCAAGGCCTAGCAGGCCGCGAGGCCATTCCACGGCCCGAACGGTCCCCGTATTTGTGTCGAGGAGGCGCAGGCCGGACGGCGCGCCGCCTTCTGCGGGAAGGTCGAACAAGAGCGCCCGCTTCAGGGCGGGGGCCCAAGCGCCGTCCTCCTCCCAGAACTCCTGAAGGTCAACCGAGGCACCGGCCGGATCCATGACATCAACCGGTGCCGCGCGGAATAGCATCAGCATCTGCGTGGCGTCTTGCCTGAAGCCGTCCGCCAGCTCCTGCATGGCCGCGGTAAACGCGGAGTTCAGGACTGTGCGACGGGAGTCCCGAGCGGCGCCGATCCATGACAGTTGCAGGTAAACCAGCGCGCTCAGGCCGCTAACGCAGGCGAATATCAGCAGGACTGTGTCGCGCGACGCGCGCCTACGGAACAATCCCCACATCCTCGCCGCCGCGTGCCGGGATCGAGCCCCTACTCTCGAACTGTCCGCAGCGTCGGCCACGTCAGCGACGCCCCTCTCCTAGACGGGGCTGGCCCGGCGTCCGCGCTGCCGGCGCGTGCGGGGCTCCCATGCTCTCAGTTAGCCACGAACTGGTAGCCCACTCCGTACACGGTCCGGATCCATCGCGGATTCTTCGGGTCGTCTCGAATCTTCTTGCGGAGCCAACCGACGTGCACGTCGACTGTCCGCGTGGGGGTCGATGTGTCCGAGTGCCAGACGTTTCGCAACAGGTCCGCGCGCTTGACTGGCTTGCCGGCGTTCTTCAGTAGGTAGAGCAGTAGATCATACTCCTTGGTCGACAGCGGGACGACATCTCCGGCAACGGTAACCAACGACCGCTCGGAGTCCACGACGACGTCGCCGAACTTGAACACGCGGCCGACTCGCAGCGCCGATTGCGGCGATGGCGGCCCGCGGCGAAGCAAGGCCCGCACGCGGGCCTCCAGTTCGGGCACGTCGAACGGCTTGGTGAGGTAGTCGTCGGCGCCGCATTGGAAGCCGCGCAGCTTGTCCTCCAGCATCGTCCGGGCGGTGACCATCAGCACGGGCGTGTGGATGCGCCGCTTGCGCAACTCCTGGCACACCTCAAGACCGTCCATTCCCGGGAGGATCAGGTCGAGGATTATCAGGTCGTAGCCCCCGTTTGAGGCGGCACGCAGCGCTGCGGGACCATTCTCTTCGGAGTCGACATGGTGGCCCGCCGCCCTAAGGCGGTCAGTCAGAGCCAATCGCAGGCTGAACTCGTCCTCGACTAAGAGAATCCTGTGCGCCATATTCGCTCCCGCGACCGTCGGGGAGACCGCTCGAAGCGGCTCGTTGACCGTACCGGCCGAGCCACTGAAAAGATAGCGCAATTTGGCGTCCGCGGAAAGTAGGGGTGCGCTGAGGGCCTTCAGAAACCCGAGAGCACGGCCGATACGAGGGAAGCGGCCATGGACCGGCTGGCGCGCTCGATCGCGGCCTCGCGTTCGTTCACGTACGCTTCGGGATCGTCGCTGACCTCATAGTTCTCGCGGTGTACCATGTCCGGGTTGGTGTACAACACGCTTCCGTCCGAACGGTCGTAGAGGGCAACGTGGACCCGGGTGACCGTCATCACGGCTGTGGCTCGGCCGGTCGAGGGGTCGAAGTTCTGCGGAATCGCGTCGAACAGCATGACCCGTCCGACGAGCGTGGCATCCGCTTCGTCAGGGCGGCTGACGACTTGGTAGCGCGTGCGCTGCAGCACCTCGCTGACAACGGCGGCGGTTAGCTGCTGCTCGATCTTGAACTCGGACGTGACGTTCGTGAACGCGGGCACTGCGATCGTTCGGATCCGGTCGGGAAGGAAGTCCGCCGTGCCGACGACGCGGTAACCGCAGCTGGCCACCGACAGTGCGCAGGCTATCGAGGGCATCGCCGCGACAACCCGCTTGAGCGCGGGCAACGGTACGGTCATCCGGCCTAGCCTCGCGGTTCTTGGGCCACAGAGCGTCCCTCGGAATCTGCGGCCGGAGGCCTCCGCCGCAGGAGGCCGCCCAATCTCGTGAGCACCCCGCTGGCCGCGTACATCAGGGCCATGCTCAGCAGCACGGGCCGAGAGAAGTTCCAGATGAGGAAAATGAGGGTGGCGCACAGCACCACGCTGATGGGCCGACCAAGGAAGTTCAGCTCCTTGAAGCTGCGATAGCGCCACCCGGAGATCATCAGCAGCCCAAGGCTCGCCAGCAGGCCGCACCATAGGAGCCCGCCTGGCCACCAGCTGTCGACCGGCAAGCCCGCCCGAAAGTGCACCACCGCTCCGAGCAGCCCTGCCGAGGGTGGGATCGGGATACCGACGAAGTAGGCCCGGTGCGAAGGCCCGGGATTCTTGGGCCGCGGGTCCCGCTGGACGTTGAAGCGCGCAAGTCGAGCCGCTCCTCCGGTCAGGTATAGGAACGTGCAGAAGTATCCCAAAGCCGGCAGCAGCGCGGCTGCGCCGGGTGCGCTGGGGGGAACTGCGGCCCGCATTCCCCACGCATATGCCAGCAGGGCCGGGCCAGCGCCGAAGGTGATGCAGTCCGCCAGCGAATCCAGCTCTCCGCCGAACTTGCTGGTGGCTTTGGTCATTCGCGCAATGCGACCGTCCAGTCCGTCCGTCAGCATGGCGATTCCGATCGCGATGGCCGCCTGGTCGAACAGCCGCGCGGCCTCGGCAAGCTGATGCTCCGTCATCGCCACGGCGCGGATGGTCTGCACCAGCGTGAAGTACCCACAGAAGAGCGTGCCCACAGTGAACATCGTGGGCAGCGCGATCGGCCGACGCCGCCGCCTCCTCCTGCGCCGTATCCTCACCGCGGAAACATCACCTCCGCCTTGCCAAGACGGACGAGCCCCCAGCGACCCGGTCCCGCTCTGCGACCGCCAGATCCCACTCGCGGCCGAGAACCACGTCAACCCTCGAGCCGAACTTGATAAGGCCAAAGCGCTCCCCCGCGCGCAGCGTGTCGCCCTGTCGCTTTCGGCACACGATCCGGCGTGCCAAGAGGCCGGCGATCTGCGTGACTTCGACCGTGCTGTTGCAATGGGGCGAGTCGATCAGCAGCGTGTTGCGCTCATTCTCGATCGACGCGGCGTCCAAGTGCGCCAAGCGAAATCGCCCGGGACTGTAGGTCAGTGAAGTGATCCGTCCGCCAACCGGAGCTCGGTTGACATGGACGTCGAAGATATTCAGGAATATGCTGACGCGCGTGCGTCCGTCGGGCTCGTCGCGTACGCGGACGACCCTGCCGTCTGCGGGCGAGACGCACACCAGACCGGCCGGGATCACACGATCCGGATCGCGGAAAAAATACACGCAGAAGCCCGCCAGCGCAAGGCACAGCAGGGCGGCCCAAGGGCCCGCCCACGCTCCTGACAGGGCCGCGGCCGCCGCCAAGCCGGCCCCGTAGTAATACCCGTCCCTGACCATCGGTGGCGAGAGTGTGCTGAAGAAGACCCCGGTGCTCAGCGGCCTCGACCGACATGCCGCTGGACGATGCTGGCCATGCGGTCCTTCAGGTTGAGCTTCAGCTTCTTCAGCCGCGCCTCCTCTAGCTGCTCTTCATACGTCGGGAATCGGCGTGCACCGAGCTCGCTCAGCCGGCGCTCGTAATCCGCGTGCTGCCGCTTCAGCTTGCGGAACTGCGGGTTCGACTCCATCAACTCTGCGACAACCTGCGCGGATGCGGGAGCGCTCATCCAATTCCTCCTGTCGGGCCGGTCGGGCCGCGGGTCGCTCGGCCGGGCACTCCGCCCGGCCGGGCCGCTAACGCCCGGGAGTACACTCTAACAGAGTTGGGCCAGCCCAGCCGTCGGGCACTGAGTGCCACGAACTGCCGGGCTGCGCACTCTGCGGCCAACAGCGAGGACCCTGCACCGCCCGGCGGCCCGCCGGGCGTCGGCTATGCTGGGCGCAGGCCGCTGGACATGCCGGTGAGTGACGAACTGCTGGAAATCCTGTGCTGTCCTGTCACGCGCGTCCCACTGGTGCGATTGCGGCCGGAGCGGGTGGAGGCGCTCAACGCCGCACTGGCGGCAGGACGCCTGCGCCACTTCGACGGTGCGCTGGTCGAGAAGCCCTTGGACGAGGCCTTGGCCACCAAGGATGGCAGGAGGGCTTACCGGGTTGACGACGGCATTCCCGTCCTGCTCCCGGACCTCGGCATCGACATCAGAGAGGAGTAGGGCGGGCGCCTGTCGGCGCCCGCCGATGAAGGGACCGGGCGGCGTCCTACTCTCCCACGCCGTTGCCGGCGCAGTACCATCGGCGCTGGGGAGCTTAACTTCCGTGTTCGGGATGGGAACGGGTGTGGCCTCCCCGCTGCGGCCACCCGGGAGGGGTCGGAAGGGAGCCGGCGGCGACCGCCGGAGCCCGCGCTGGGCGCGGGCCGTTCCGGGGCAGGCGTCGCGGGCAAGCCGGTGGGGCGGTTAGTAGCGGTCAGCTGAGCGCGTCGCCGCGCTTGCACATCCGCCCTATCGAACTCGTCGTCTGCGAGTGCCCTCCTGGGGAAACCTAGTCTTGGGCCGGGTTTCGCGCTTAGATGCTTTCAGCGCTTCTCTCCTCCGAACTTCGCTACCCAGCGGTGCCACTGGCGTGACAGCTGGCTCACAAGAGGTTCGTCCGCCTCGGTCCTCTCGTACTGAAGGCAGCCCCCCTCAGGTTTCCTGCGCCCACCAAGGATAAGGACCGAACTGTCTCGCGACGTTCTGAACCCAGCTCGCGTACCGCTTTAATGGGCGAACAGCCCAACCCTTGGGAGCGGCTCCACCCCCAGGATGCGATGAGCCGACATCGAGGTGCCAAACCCGGGCGTCGATGTGAACTCTTGGCCCGGATCAGCCTGTTATCCCCGGCGTACCTTTTATCCGTTGAGCGACGGCCCTTCCATGCGGAACCGCCGGATCACTATGGCCTGCTTTCGCACCTGCCCGACCTGTGGGTCTCGCAGTCAGCCCGGCTTCTGCCATTGCGCTCCGCGGCTGGTTTCCGATCAGCCTGAGCCGAGCTTCGCGCGCCTCCGTTACATTTTGGGAGGCGACCGCCCCAGTCAAACTACCCGCCAAGCAGTGTCCCCGGGCCGGATCCACGGCCCCGGGTTAGATCCACAGCGCCACGAGGGTGGTATCTCAAGGCCGGCTCCCCCGGGCCCGCGGGCCCGGGTTCCTCGCCTCCCACCTATCCTGCGCGCGCCGCGCCATGCATCACTGCCAAGCTGTAGTAAAGGTGCACGGGGTCTTTCCGTCCTTTGGCGGGTAACCGGCGTCTTCACCGGTACCACAACTTCGCCGGGCCGGTTGTCAAGACAGCGCTCAGATCGTTACGCCATTCGTGCAGGTCGGAACTTACCCGACAAGGAATTTCGCTACCTTAGGACCGTTATAGTTACGGCCGCCGTTCACCGGGGCTTCGCTTCGCGGCTTCGCTCGCGCTGACCGCTCCGCTTAACCTTCCGGCACCGGGCAGGCGTCAGCCCCTATACGTCGTGTTCGACTTTGCAGAGACCTGTGTTTTTGCTAAACAGTCGCCTGAGCCGTTTCCCTGCGGCCCCCCTCCCGGGGGGCGCCCCTTCTCCCGAAGTTACGGGGCCAGTTTGCCGAGTTCCTGGACAACCGATCACCCGAGCGCCTGAGAATGCTCTTCCCGTCTACGTGTGTCCGTTTGCGGTACGGGCGCCGCACGCTCTCCTTAGAGGTTTTTCCCGGCAGTGTAGCTGCGCAGCTTTGCGGCCTGACGGCCTCGCGTCCGCCCTCGGCCCGCGCCCGGGCGGATTTGCCTGCCCGGAGGCCTTGCGGCGGCCAAAGGGGGCTTCCATCGCCCCTCCTGCCTCACTTCCTGCGTCACCCCGTCGTCAAGCGACCGTGCGGCGGTCGCGGAATATTAACCGCGCGCCCATCGGCTACGCCTCTCGGCCTGGCCTTAGGACCCGACTAACCCCGGGCGGATCGACCTTGCCCGGGAACCCTTCGACTTGCGGCGGCCAGGGTTCTCGCCTGGCTTCTCGCTACTGATGCTGGCAGAGTCGCTTCGCACCCCTCCACGCGGCCTCCCGGCCGCGCTTCCCCGGCGGCGCGAACGCTCTCCTACCGCCCCCGGGCTTCCCCGGGGACCCGCGGCTTCGGCGCAGCGCTTGAGCCCCGATAAATTTTCGGCGCCCGTCCGCTCGACCAGTGAGCTGTTACGCTTTCTTTCAAGGATGGCTGCCTCTAAGCCAACCTCCTGGCTGTCCTCGCGGACGGACTTCCTTACCCACTGAGCGCTGCTTGGGGGCCTTAGCCGGCGGTCTGGACTGTTCCCCTCTCGACCGCGGAGCTTAGCCCCCGCGGTCTGACTCCCGCGCCTGCGTCGGCGGCATTCGCGCTTTGGTTGGATTCGGCAGGCTGCGAAACCCCCTAGTCCATCCAGTGGCCTACCGCCGCCGCGCTTCGCGCGAGGCTAGCCCTAAAGCTATTTCGGAGAGAACGAGCTATCACGGAATTTGATTGGCCTTTCACCCCTTCCCTCGGCTCATCCAAGCCGTTTTCAACCGACACTGGTCCGGGCCTCCATCCGCTGTCACACGGACTTCACCCTGGCCAAGGGCAGATCATCCCGCTTCGCGTCTAGTCCCGGCGACTCAACTCGCCCTCTTCAGACTCGCTTTCGCTGCGGCTCGGTATTCCTTAACCTCGCCACCGAGACTAACTAGCCAGCTCATTATGCAAAAGGCACACGGTCAGGCGCCCGCGCCCCGGCCGAGGCCGGCGCGCGCGCCCCCTCCCGCTGCTTGTGGGCGCACGGTTTCAGGCACTGTTTCACTCCCCTAGCAGGGGTCCTTTTCACCTTTCCCTCACGGTACTGGTCCACTATCGGTCGAGAGCGAGTGTTTAGCCTTGCCGGATGGTCCCGGCAGATTCCCGCAGGGTTCCACGTGCCCCGCGGTACTCAGGGTTCCCCCCAGGGGCCGGCGCGCCTTTCGCCTACGGGGCTCTCACCCCCTACGGCCGGCCTTTCCAGGCCGTTCGGCTAGGCGCCCCCGCCCCCTCCGGGCGGGCCCTGCAACCCCGCCCCGCCCCTAGGGGCCGGACGGTTTGGGCTCCTCCGCGTTCGCTCGCCGCTACTGGCGGAATCACTGTTGTTTTCTCTTCCTCCGGGTACTGAGATGGTTCACTTCCCCGGGTTCGCCCCGCCGCGGTATGTGTTCCCGCGGCGGCGGCGGGAGTTTCGCTCCCGCCGGGTTCCCCCATTCGGACACCCCCGGCTCCCCGCTTGCTGGCAGCTCCCCGAGGCTTTTCGCAGCTGGCCGCGTCCTTCATCGCCTGCTCTCGCCTAGGCATCCCCCGTGCGCCCTCAGTAGCTTGCCCGCTGGGCCTGCCCCGGAACGGCTCGCGCCGCCCCCGGGGCCGCTCCTTTCAGACGCTTCCTCGGACGGCGCGCCTCCCGGCGCGCCACCCGGCGATCGCCTATGCTCCCTTCCCTATTCCCCCCTCAACGATCCCCCCCGGGCCCGGTGGGCGCGGCTGGACTTGAACCAGCGGCCTCATCCTTATCAGGGATGCGCTCTGACCGGCTGAGCTACGCGCCCCTCCCGCGCCCCCGCGGTGGAGCTGGCCGGGCTCGAACCGGCGACCTCCCGGTTGCAAACCGGACGCTCTCCCGACTGAGCTACAGCCCCCCCCGCGGGGCTGGCCGGACGCCCGCCGCGGGCTGCGCCCGCGGCGCCGGCACGGAACCGCCCTGATGACCCCCGGCGCGAGCCGGCCGGACCGGCCCGGGGCCGCCCCCGGCGCGCCTCGCGCGCCCGCGGCCCCCGCTCGCTTAGAAAGGAGGTGATCCAGCCGCAGGTTCTCCTACGGCTACCTTGTTACGACTTCACCCCAATCGCGCGCCATACCGTCGGCCGCTGCCCCCCCGAAGGGTTGGCCCGCGGACTTCTAGTACAGCCCACTTTCGTGATGTGACGGGCGGTGTGTACAAGGCCCGGGAACGTATTCACGGCGCCGTTCTGATGCGCCATTACTAGCGATTCCAGCTTCATGCAGGCGAGTTGCAGCCTGCAATCCGAACTAGGGGCGGCTTTGTGGGATTCGCTCCGCCTCGCGGCTTCGCTGCCCGTTGTACCGCCCATTGTAGCACGTGTGTAGCCCTGGACATAAAGGCCATGCTGACTTGACGTCATCCCCGCCTTCCTCCAGCTTGTCGCTGGCGGTCTCCCGCGAGTCCCATGATTGGCAACGCGGGACGAGGGTTGCGCTCGTTGCGGGACTTAACCCAACATCTCACGACACGAGCTGACGACAGCCATGCAGCACCTCTGCGCCGGCCCCCGGAGGGGACGCCGCCCTCTCGGCCGGCTCCCGGCGCGGTTCAAGCCCAGGTAAGGTTCCTCGCGTTGCGTCGAATTAAACCACATGCTCCACCGCTTGTGCGGGCCCCCGTCAATTCCTTTGAGTTTCAGCCTTGCGACCGTACTCCCCAGGCGGCACACTTAACGCGTTAGCTCCGGCACGGACCCACTGAAGGGCCCACACCAAGTGTGCATCGTTTAGGGCGTGGACTACCAGGGTATCTAATCCTGTTCGCTCCCCACGCTTTCGAGTCTCAGCGTCAGTCGCGGCCCAGAAGGCCGTCTTCACCTCCGGCATTCCTCCTGATCTCTACGCATTCCACCGCTACACCAGGAATTCTGCCTTCCCCTGCCGCACTCCAGCCGGCCAGTTTCGCCCGCACCCTCCCGGTTGAGCCGGGAGATTTCACACGCGACACGGCCGGCCGCCTACACTCGCTTTACGCCCAGTGATTCCGAACAACGCTTGGGGCCCACGTGTTACCGCGGCTGCTGGCACGTAGTTTGCCGCCCCTGCTTCTGCGGGTACCTTCTCGCTAGTCCCCGCTGAAAGACCTTTACGACCCGAGGGCCTTCCTCGGTCACGCGGCGTCGCTGGATCAGGGTTCCCCCCAGTGTCCAAAATTCCCCACTGCTGCCTCCCGCAGGAGTCTGGCCCGTGTCTCAGTGCCAGTGTGGCCGTGTGCCCTCTCAGGCCGGCTACCGATCGTCGCCTCCGTGGGCCGTTACCCCACCGACAAGCTAATCGGCCGCGGGCCCCTCCCCGAGCGCTCAAGCGCTTTCCCCGACCCCTTCCACGGGGCCGGGCGCATGCGGTATTAGCCCCGGTTTCCCGGGGTTGTCCCCCACTCGGGGGCAGGTCGCCCACGTGTTACTCACCCGTCCGCCACTGTACTCGCCCCCAAAGGGGCTTTCTCGTTCGACTTGCATGTGTTAGGCGCGCCGCCAGCGTTGATTCTGAGCCGGGATCAAACTCTCGACAAATGCTCCTCGCTCCCCCCTCAGGGCCCTAAGGCCCCCGGGGCGCGATTCCGCCGAGTGTCGCCGGTCCGTCCTCCACCCGGAATCAAACGGTTCCGTACTGCACGTCCGACCGATCTGTCAACGATCCGCGCCGCCAAGAACGCCCCGCAGGACCCCCCCGGCCGCACAGCCCCGCGCTCGGGCTCCTGCCCGGGCGCGCACGGCCCTCAGGGCGCAAAACGCCCGTACGAGCCGCCGCTCTAAGGCAAGAGTAGCACATGCAGAGGGCCTGCGCAAGGAGCCGACGGTCCTCGGGTGCACGACACGATTCTGACTCGCCGGGTTTTTGGTCAAGCCGCATCACATGACAGAGGCAGGCAGATGGGCATGCGCGTGCGGGTTGACCGCGGAACAGACACGTAGGGCGCGCAGTGTCTCGGGTGCCGATGGAGAGGCGGCTGTCGCAGTGAGTGGACCCGTGCCTTGACCAGGGTCAGAGGTGGGCTCCCAGAGCAAGCTTGAAGCCTCCCCGAAGCGCATGGCTGCCGACTCAACTCCTCGGGCGGCAGTTCGGCGGCGAGCACTTGGGTGGAGCGCCGTGTGGAGCCACATGGCGCCTGCCCGGAACGACCATGCTGGTTCGACGCTGTCCGAAGGACCAGCCACCACCGCCGTATAGGCGTTTGCGAACCACGGCAAGAGACGCTGCGCTGCCAAGTGGTGCACGCGCAGCCCGGAGGAGCACGGGCGTCGCGGCACCCTGAGTGTTGGCTCTGGTCCCGTGAGCGTCCGCGAGAGCCGCGGGCCACCGGCGTCAGCGCTGGCTCATGACGGGACACTGGCCCGCTGGCAGTGTTGGCTGGGCACCCGCAAGCGAGGCAGCGCTTGGGCCGGCTGGGAAACGCCTTGGCAGCAGCCGACCGGAAGTCCCCACCACCGGGACACCGCGACTGTGAGCGTGACGGCATGTCTGCTAGTGCCATACGCGAACAACAGAAGGAGGCACCCTTGCCCGCCCCGTCCGACACCTCAGCCCTCCAGCAACGCCGTCAAGAGCTGCTCGCGAGAATCGCCGCATTGGGCGACCTGCGACCGGGATCCCTGGTGCAGAACTACCGCCGCTGCGGCAGGCCCAACTGTTTCTGTGCCGACAAGCAGCACCCCGGTCACGGGCCCTACTGGCTGCTCACCCGCACCGTCAAGGGCAAGACCCGCAGCCAGTCCATCCCGGCCTCGCAGGTCAAGGCCACCCAAGCTCAGATCGCAGAGTGCCGGCGCCTGCGGCGTCTGGTGGCGGAACTGATCGACGTCAGTGACGATCTGTGCCGGTCGCGGCTCAAGACAGGCACCAGCGCAGTAGAAAAAAAGTCTGCGCGCAGGAGTTCGCCCCGGCGCTCGAAGCCGAGATAGACCGCTTCGTAGCCCCCGCAGCGGCGGACGGGATCGACCTCGAGGCGTTTGAGCTGCACGTGCGGCAGCAAGCCCTGAGATTTGCAGCGCGGGCGGTCGAGCGACGGCTCAACGCCGACCTCTCCGACGGCGGGCAGCGGCCCCGGGAGTGCCGCTGCTGCGGTCGGCAGGCGCGCTACGCGGGCCGCTTCCCGAAGACCTTCGAGACGGTGCTCGGGCCGCTGACCCTCAAGCGCGCCTGCTATCACTGCCGCGCCTGCGGGGCGGGCTTTTTCCCGCGCGACGCCAGCCTGGGCCTGCAAGGCACCAGCCTGTCGCCGGCGGTGACGCGCATGACGGGCTCGGCAGCGGCGCTGGCCAGCTTCCGGAGGGCCTCCGAACTGCTGGCCGAAGTGGGTGGCGTCAGCGTCCGCCCCAAGCGCGTGGAGCGTGTCGCCGAGGCGCTCGGCCGCGAGATCACAGCCGCCGAGAGCGCGGCCGTGTTCGACTGCGAGCCCCCTGCCGCGCCCACCATGTACCTCGGCATCGACGGCACCGGCGTGCCCATGCGCCCCAAGGAGGTGGCTGGCCGCGCCGGCAAGCAGGCTGACGGCTCGGCCAGAACGCGCGAGGGCAAGCTGATCGTGATCTGGACGGCTGAGCAGCGCGACGATGACGGCTGCGCTGTCTGCGACGCCGGCTCGACAACCTACTCGGCCGCGGTCGACAGCGCCGCTTCCCGCGACACCGATCCCGAGCAGTCCACCTTCGCCCGCCGCGTGTGGCGCGAAGCCGAGCGGCGCGGCTTCCCGCAGGCCTCGCGCCGCGTCATCCTCGGCGACGGTGCCAAGTGGATTTGGCGCGTGGCCTGCGAACTGTTCCCGGGCGCGATCCAGATCGTGGACTTCTACCACGCAGCCGAGAAGCTTTGGGGGGTTGCCAAGGACCTCCTGCGCGATGACCGGGCAGCCGCCGAGACATGGGCGGAGGCGCGTTGCTCGGAACTCAGGCAAGGGCGCTTGGACGCGCTGCTGGCAACGCTGAAGGCACACGCGGGCCAGTGCGCGAAGGCCGCAGAATGCGAGGCCTACATCGAGACGAACCGCGTAGCGCATGCGCTACGCGGACTTCCGCGCACAAGGTCTGCAGATCGGTTCCGGGGTTGTGGAGGCAGGCTGCAAGACAGTCGTCGCCGTGCGGCTCAAGCAGGCCGGCATGCACTGGACCAAGGACGGGGCGGAGGGCATCCTGGCACTGCGCGCTTGCATCCTCGGCGGGCGCTACGAAGACTTCTGGGCATGGCGCTCGGAATCCGAGCACGCAGCTGCGGCCTGACCGCAACAGGCCCGATCCTCCCTGCGCAATACCCCGGCTGGCCGTTCCGCACTTAGCCCGAACCATCCTCAACGGCGGTCAGTCCATCGGCCCGGCCCACTCGCATCAGACCTGTGTAACCGCCAGAGAACCGGCGAAGATCAGAATCGTGTCGTGCAACCGTCCTCGGGTCCGCAAGCCCTGCGGGGCGGACTCCCTCAACGGCCTCTCGCGTACCCAGCGTCAGTCGCACTGGCGCACCGGCAAGACGCGCCCGCCACCGTCGGTCGGCAAGCCGTGTATGGCGAGCCCTCCTCCCAATGGGCGAACCACTCCGCGCGGCGCGGAACCGGCCCCCGACTGGCGGTGAACCGGGCAGGCCGCCAGAACCGGCGACCTCTCGAACGGCTACCTAGAACTCGTACCGAAGGCCGAATTGCAGGACCCGAGGAGGGATCAAGAGCCTTGAGTAGTTCCCGAAGCTCCCCGGGAACGTGAATGAGACCGTCTCCCAAGGATCGGCGTTGAATCGCACCGAGTTCGTCAGATTGAACGCTTCTGCACGGAATTGCAAGCTATGGCCCTCGACCGGAAGCAGGAACCGCTTGCCAATTGCGAGATCGATTGAGAAGAGCCCGTGACCGCGCAGGTTGTTGCGCTGCCCGATTCCGCCCACCACGGCCTGCTGGAAGGAATCCAGGGCTGCGCCCGGATTGCTGAAGACGTTCGGGCCGGTGCCGCCGCCGATCAGTTGCGCGCTCGTGGTGTTGGTCTGGGTGGGGATCGGGCCTACGGGCTCGGCGAAGTGCTGGTAGCAGTAACATGTCGGCCACGCCAGGCCGTTCAGGACGCTGAGCGGCATGCCGGACGTATAGCGAAACAGGCCGCTCAGCTGCCAGCCCCCAAGAAATGCCTGGCCCGCCGGACCGACGTTAGAAAGGTACGGGCGGTTCTTGCCAAACGGGAGCTCGGCCACCCAGTTCGCGTTGACCTGATGTCGCATGTCGAAGTCCGACCAAGACCGCTGCGCCTCGCGGTCCCAAGAATTGATGACGCTGAATGTGGACCAGTAGGTGTCGCTCGGAATCTGGCCGAACCGCTCGCCCTCGCTTCGCCTCGCGCCGACCGAAACGAGGTCGCGAGACTCGGACAGCGTGTAGTTGAAGTCGAACTGGTACCCCTTCGAGAAAGCCTTACGGAGGGACAGCTGCATGGAGTGGAACGTCGCCGTACCGAAGCTGCGCAGTGCGTCGAAGGACCAGAACTGCGGATTCATGGACAGCCCCGCGCCTAGGTCGCTGCAGAACGGAACACAGGCGTAGTCGAGGTAGTACATCGCCGTCCCCGTGTCCGGACTGCTGCTGCGAAGAACGTCGTAGACGGCCTGGGTGGCCGTGCGGTCGGCCGTGGCAGCACCGGAATACAGGTTCTCGAAGAACGCGACCGGCTGGACGGCGGCGGCTGGACGGCCCTCGCGAACCTGCAACTCGAGCCCGCGGAGTGCGTCTAGGAGCAGCTCTCCCGAACCCGGATCCTTGAAGTTCACGTACTGCGCGGCAGCGGTGTCATTCACCAGCAAGCGGCGGCTGAAACGGCCGACGTACCCAACATCCAGGACGAACCCCGCACCCAGCTCCCGGGCGACCGAGAGTGTGGGATTGATGCTGTAGGGCGGCCGCAGGCTCGAGTCGACTCCTTGGGACCACGCCAGTCCATTGGGATTCGGAGTGCCGGGCCCACCCGGCGGGGGCGGCAGTAGTCCGGCGGCTGGGACGATCCCGGGGCCTTCGAACCGGGGCGAGTTCGCGACGGTGAAAGACTGGTTCGTGACCTTGCTGCTCAGGCCGAAGGCATTGCGGTCGAGCATCTGGGCCAGGCCCATTCCGAAGATGCTGTAGAAGAGGCCAGCTCCCGCTCGGATAGAAGTCTTGCCTGGGCCCCCGAAGAGGCGTCCGAGGACGCCGTCTCGCGACTGCGGGGAAAACGCGATTGCCAGGCGTGGGGAGAAGTTTCTCCAATGGGTCGCCCAGAGCGGTCCTCCGTCAGGTCCATCCGCCCTGACGAAGCCCAGGGGCCCGGCTTCGCGCGTGGGTCGGCCGCTGGCGGCAAGGTCGAGACGCCGGGCGATGTACTCGTCTATGGAGGGTGTCATGCTCACCTGCATGCCGTTGACCTCGCGCACAGGGGGCATCAGTGACCAGCGCACTCCGCCCGTGATGGTCAATCCCGGCCTCACACGCCACGTGTCCTGCAAATAGAGCTCCAGCTCCTCCATGCCGAAGGTCCGGCTGACCGGTTCTCCCAACCCAAGCGGATTGCCGTCCAAATCGTAGTTGTAGTTCGCGTCGTAGTAGTTGACGAGGCCGAGAACGGTTGCCATGGTCTCGCGGAAGATCCCGGTGTTCTCCGGGCCTATCCGCAGCGGAGCCTCGAAAGTCGAGGCTCCGTCCAGCAGCGCCCATGCGGCCTGCTTGGCAAAGTGGTAGCTGCCGGCGTAGTTCGATCGCCGGTTGCGGATCGAGCGAAACACACCGCCTAGATGCAGCGTGTGAGCGCCCATCATCACGGAGACGTCCTCGGAGACGGTCTGAGTGGGCAAGTTGGTTTCCAGCGGGGTCGTCGTGCCTGACGCGTTGTCGATAAGACTGTCGCCGAGCGTGATCAGGGAGTCGGCCCGAGCGCCCGCAAGACTGATCCTCTGCTCCGTGTACCCGTACCTGAAGTTGCTGACCACGCTGGTCCCGAACAGTCCGGTATGCCCAAACGCAAAGCCGCGGCTCAGATCATTGGTTTGCCTGTTCGGCACTTGCCCGGGAAACTGGGGCAAGCCGGTAATCCGGTCCCTCTGATAGTTGCCCCGCACGAACATGCGGTGGGCTCCGTTCCTGTCGGCGTTCCAATCCGCCTTTCCTATGAGCGTGTTCCAGTGCAGGGGAGTCGAAGCGGTGAACCTGTAGCCCGCTGTGTTGAGTCCGTCACCGACGGTCGTGTCGTTGGGCGAAGGAAACGCCTTGAAGTACTCCAGCGCGGCCGAACCTGGTCCTATGTTCAAGGGGTCGACCCGGGTACGAATGAAGTCCGGATCAAGTTCTTGCACAGACCCGTCCGCTCCCCGGTAGCGGACGTGTCCTTGGCGCATTGACTCGGACGGAACCCTGCGCACCGCCGAACCTTCGCTGGCATCACGGCGGCCTTCGTAATTCACGAAATAAAAGGCACGGTCCCGTTTGAGCGGACCGCCGACTGACGCACCAAAAACATTGCGGATCAGCTTGGCGCGCTCTACGCCAGACCTGTTGTTGAAGAAGTCATTCGCGGCTGTGACCGTGTTTCGGTGAAACTCGTAGAGGGATCCGTGGATTGCGTTGGTGCCGCTCTTGGTCACAAGCGAAACCTGTGCCCCGGAAGACCTCCCTTGGTCGGCGTTTGCGGTGGTCGTCACCACCCGGAACTCCTGAATTGAATCAAGTGTGTTGCGCAGCACACTGGTGAACGGCATTCTGCCGTTCTGGTCGTTTACGTCGACGCCGTCCAAAGTCACGTTGGACTGGTCGCTCTGAGCTCCGTTCACCGTTCCGTTCCGGATATCACCGGCCTTCCGCGCGTCGAGCGGATCAGCGCTCAGGAACGTCACACCCGCCTGCAGAGACAGCAGTCCAGCGGGGTTTCGCGCGTTGAGGGGGAGCTGCACAATTGGTCTCGTGCCAAATGCGTTGCCCACCGAAGCATCCGTAGTGTTCACCTGGACGCCCGACGCCGTCACTTCGACAGTCTCGGCCACGGCCGCTACCTCCCCGAGGACGATGTCTTGGCTCACACTTGTGTTGACCCTGATCTGCACACCCGAAATCGTCACGAGTTCAAACCCTGTCATTTCCGCGACGATGGTGTAAGGGCCGGGTGGCAGCTGAGCGAAGGCGAATCGCCCGCCACCGTCCGACGTCGAGGATCGCTGGAGCCCGTTATCCTCGTTCAGCACGTCGATTGTCGCGCCGGGAATGACAGCACCTGTCGCGTCGCTAACGACGCCGCTCAATCCCGCTGACTGGCCCACCACGGATTGGGGCGCAACCAACACAGCAACAACGATGCAAATCGCCAGTCTTACCATCAGACACCTCCTGACACGCGATATCTTACCTGTATTGCTGGCATTTCTCAAACACTTCCCTCGCTGTCCTCGCGCTTGGATTGCTTTCCTAGAGCGTCGGGAGGGAGAGAACGAGCCAAGACAGCCTGTTGTTGGCGTGGCCATTCCTTCCGAAACCGTTTGTGACGGGAACCTGGGAGAGCACTGCCAGCACGGCACCTGGATGGGCGTCGGCTGATCGGGGATTGGTCGAAAGATGGAGCAACGCCAGCAGCTGGAGCCGACGCGGGGCCACACGGCCGCCCTGTTTGCCAATCTGGCGCTCCCGCGGCTGTCACCTGCGCAGACCCTCACAGCCGAACGCCGTAACGGCCGCCACTTCGGCCGTTGCGGGTGACCCTCTGGGGCTGTTGCTGGCCCAACCAGACCCGGCTAGCCGCGACCAGGCGCGGCAGAGTGGGACCTTCGAAGGGCACACCAATGACGCCGACCTCGGCGAATGGAGGCCGAAGATGCCCGGCTGGCAACCGCGCCAGCGGCGGGCCATCGTACTGCGCACGGGAGGGCTGTGCTAGTCTGGATCTCGGGCATCCTAGCCGGGGGGATGGGTGTGGTTCCCCCGTCGGCGGGAGGGACACTCACGATGAAGAGGACCTACCAACCAAACCGTCGCAGACGCGCCAAGAAGCACGGCTTCCGTGTACGCATGCGGACTCCTGGAGGGAGACGCGTCCTCGCCGCGCGGCGGGCCAAGGGCCGCAAGCGCCTCACTGTCAGCGACGAGTAGCGGCCTGGGCGGTGCCGGCACGCCCCGTCCGAGTGCGTTCCCAAAGGCTCGCCGGCTTCGGACGCGTGCCCAGTTCCGGGCGGTCTATGATGGAGGAGTCCGGGCTGGCAGCGGCTTGCTGACTGTGTTCGCCCTGAAGGCCAGTGCGGTCAGGCCTGCCCGAGTCGGCCTGACCGTAACCCGCAGGGTGGGGAACGCAGTCGTCAGAAATCGGGCCAAACGGGCATTGCGGGAGGCCATGCGCAGGCACTGGCGCGCCCTGCCCAATAGCCTGGACGTGGTCCTGCATGCAAAGCCGCGAATTCGACGCGCCACACCCGCCGAGGTTGAGCAAGACGTCTTGCGCGCGCTGCGCAGGGTCGTCCACCGTGCGAGGCGGCACTGAGGCCATTTCCGTGGCTGGCCTAGGACAGCGCGCCGCCGTCTCCGTCCTGCGCCTTTACAAATCGGCGATCTCTCCAATGCTACCGAGCTCGTGCAGGTTCTTCCCGACCTGCTCGGAATACGCCAACGAAGCCATCGCACGGCACGGGGTGGCGCGGGGCGGACTGTTGGCAGCCAAGAGGCTGCTGCGCTGCCAGCCATTCTCGGCCGGAGGCTACGATCCCGTCCCCTGAGGCCCCTGCCCCACCGACAGCACCGTGAACGACGAGCAATTCATTCAGCGCCGAATGCTGCTGGCGGCGGTCCTGTCCGCCGTAGTCATGGGAGCCTACATATACTTCGCGCCGAGGCCCCAGCCTGGCACCGATCCGGGGCCTGCGGCGGAGCCGCGCGCAGTTCAGGATCCGGCCGAGCCAATCCAGTCGGCCACGGCACCGGCGGTCGAGGCCGCAGACGCGGACTTCGCCGCCGCAGCTGCCGAGTCGGACTTCGAGGCTGCAGAAGAGCGCCGGATCGTGGTGGAGTCCGAGACTTACCGGGTCGAATTCACGAATAGGGGCGCCGCCGTCACGAGCTGGCAGCTCAACCGTTTCAGCGACGCAGCGGGCGATCCGCTCGACTTGGTCCACGAGCGTGGGGCGGCCCGCTTCGGAGGGCCGTTCCGACTGCTGCGGACGGGCGGGGACCCCATTGAGCGAGCCGACGATGCGCTCTTCGCCATCAGTCCGGGGCCGGCAGTCCGGAGCGCTCCGGAGACACTCACCTTCCGTTACTCCAAAGACGGCTTGGCCATACTCAAGCGCTTCTCGTTCGAGGCCGACGGCCACATCGTAAACCTTGAGACCCGGGTGACTGAGAATGGCCGGCCGCTGCGGCACCTGATCTCGTGGGGTGGCGGCTTCGGCGACACCGCCCAGGCCGGGAATCAGGCCTACAGCCAGACGTTTTACTTCGCCGACGGGGATATTGAGTACGTTACAGCGTCCGACGCCGACGATGAGCGGGTCACTCACGTCGGGGCCTTCCCCTTCGTCGGGATCTCGGACCTGTTCTTCGCGCTTGCGGCGATTCCGCCGCCAGGCGAGGACATCCGGCTGGAGACGAGCGCCGTCGAGATCATCCCGCGCGGGGCCGACGCTAGCTCTACCCAAGCCTACGTGGCCGGCGCGTTTGGCGGGGGTGCCCAGAACCGGCTGGACCTATTCGTCGGCCCCAAGAGCCGCGACGCGCTGGTCGAGGTGCAGGGCCTCGGCCGTACGTTCCTTGGGCTCGTCGACTACGGCTTCTTCTCGTTCCTCGCCGAGCCGCTGTTCGCTGCGCTGCGCTGGGTGCACGCGAACATGGTGCAGAACTGGGGCTGGAGCATCGTCATCGTGACCGTGCTGATCAACACGATCCTGTTCCCCCTCAAGTACAAGAGCACCAAGTCGATGCGCAGGATGCAGCAACTGCAGCCGCTGGTCAAGGAAATCAACAACCGCTACAAGGGCGTCAGCATGCGCGACCCGCGCAAGGCGAAGCAGAACCAAGAATTGCAGGAGCTCTACAAGAAGCACAACGCGAACCCGATGGGCGGCTGCCTGCCCATCCTGCTGCAGATGCCGTTCTTCTTCGCGTTCTACAAGCTGCTGACCGTAGCCATCGAAATGCGGCAGGCCGAGTGGCTGTGGGTAAGCGACCTCTCCAATCCCGAAACGCTCGCGATTCGGGTCCTGCCGCTGGCCATGGTCGCTACGCAGTTCTGGTCGCAGGCCCTGACTCCGACGCCCACGGCGGACCCGACGCAGGCCCGTGTCATGAAACTGATGCCGCTGGTGTTCGGCTTCATCTTCTACCAGTTTCAGGCGGGCTTGGTGCTATACTGGCTCACCAGCAATGTGGTGGGAATCGTCCAGCAGTTGGCGCTGAATCGCCTCCCACAGGAGAAGCTGAAGATAGAGCGGGCGCCGCGGCGCCGGAAGCGCAAGCGACGCGGACGGTAGCCTGTCAGAGCACGCACCGCGCCACCGGGTCATGTCAGACATTGAGTGGACAGTTGAGTCTCTCGGCCCGAAGATCGACGACTTCCTGAACCCGGTCCTTGACGCCGCGGATTTTGACGTTGACTACGACATCTTCGAGGTGCGCGACGGCCTCGAGATCATCGGTCCGGAGCTGACGGTTGACTTCGAAGGGCGCGACGCCAGGTTGCTGCTGCGGCGGCGCGCGGAGTTGCTGCTAGCACTCGAGCAGCTGACGCTGGAAGCGCTGCGCGTCCCGCACCGGGACCGGTACCGGCTGATATTCGACGTCAACGACTACCGCATGCTGCGAATCGAGGAGCTGTGCGAAAAGGCCAAGAAGGCCGCCGAGCAGGTCAAGAAGACCGGTAGTCCCTTTGAGATGCGCCCGATGACCTCTCGCGAGCGACGCATCGTGCACGTGACACTGAACGAAGACGACGAGGTCACCACCGCGTCGGTGGGCACTCCGCCCTACCGCTACACGGTCGTCGGCTTGCGCGGGCCGACCGCGGACTAGACCCCTCGGAGGCCACGACCGGGGCGTCGGCTAGCCGAGCGATCTCGCCACAGACAGCGCCTTGCCACCGCTTGACCCGAATCCCGCCGCAGCCACGCTGGATACCATCGTCGCCCTCTCCACCCCGGCCGGGAAGTCTGCCATCGGCGTGGTTCGCCTGTCCGGCCCCGCCGCTCTCCAGATCGCCGGCAGGCTCCTGCAGCGCGGTGAGCTCCGATCCCGCCGTGCGAGCCTGAACGTGCTGCTCGGAGCCGACGGCGAGCCGATCGACGAAGTCGTCTGCACCGCCTTCCCGGGGCCCCGCAGCTACACAGGCGAGGATGTCGTAGAGATCTCCTGTCACGGCTCCCCTCCGGTACTTAGATTCGCCGTGGAGCGCTCGTGCGAACTGGGTGCGCGGATTGCCGAGCCCGGAGAGTTCACGCGGCGGGCGTGGCGCAACGGACGCATGGACCTCGTGCAGGCAGAAGCCGTCCGGGACTTGATCGACGCCACCACGCTCTACCAGGCCCAAGTCGCCTCTCGCCAGCGTTCGGGAGCGCTCTCCGGCAAGCTGCGGGCCTGCAAACGCGGAGTCCTTGAGCTGATTGCGCGGCTTGAGGCCGGCATCGACTTCGCGGAAGATGACATCGAAGTCGAAGACAACACTGCGATCTCGGCCGCCATCGACCCGCTGCTGGCAGCCGTGGAACGGCTCGTCGACGGCTTCGCCCTCGGGAAGGTCGTCCGCTCCGGACTGAGGCTGGCCATCGTAGGCCGGCCAAACGTGGGCAAGTCCAGCCTGTTCAACCGCATGCTCGAGCGTGACAGGGCAATAGTGAGCCAGATTGCCGGCACGACACGAGACGTGATCAGCGACACGGCCTCGTTCGACGGCATTCCGGTGGAGCTGGTGGACACGGCGGGGATCCGCGCGAGCGGCGACGAGATTGAGACTGCCGGCATCGAGCGGACTTGGCAGTCGCTCCAGGACGCCGACTGCGCTCTTGTGGTCGTGGACCTCTCGACCGAGGAATGCCCCGACGATCTTGACCTGTGGAGAAACGTCAGATCCGCCTGCCCTGCCCTTCTGGTCGGCAACAAGCGGGATTTGCCCCGCCGCTGCGAGTCCAGGGAAACCATGGTCGAAGTGTCGGCCCTCACGGGAGAGGGCATCGATGGCCTCCGGACGCGTGTACGCGAGCGGGCCCTGCCCGGCCTTGAGGCGATGCGGGACAGTTCCCTCGTGACGAACATCCGGCAGGAGGCGCTGCTGCGCCGGTCCAAGGGAGCGCTGCAGCGGGCCGCCGAGGCGGCCTCCGCCGGAATTCCCCACGAGATGCTCCTGCTGGACCTCTACGAAGCGCTGGAACCTCTCGACGCCGTCACTGGCGCAACGACCATCGAGCAGGTCCTGGACGAGATCTTCTCGACGTTCTGCATTGGCAAGTGATTCAGCTTGGGGACGAGCGGGAGCGTGGCCGCTAGAGCTTGCCAGACTGCTAGCATCCGCAACTTTGTGGGCCTACTCTGGCCTACTTCCGATCGGATGGGCAGCGTCGCTGCGGCGCCAGCCTGCAATCTCAGGCCTTCCTAACCTTCACCGCCACCCTTGGGCAGGAAGCTGCCCAACCGTATGGCGCCAGCAACCACAATCTGTCGCGAGCGCCTGACGGCTTAGGACGGCGACCGTGTCGACGCGCGGCAGGATGTGCCCGTCGGGGATTGCGGGTCCCCGGTTGTCCTCGGCACGCCTGCGCACACCGTGCTCGAGGGGTTCTGGCACGACCCGTATGAAGGGCAGCGCAACACCGAGCTACTCCAGCAGGTCATCGCCCATCAACCCCCACGCGGGGGCATCGGCCTGGCGCAGATCGGTGGAACAGCGAGATGCCCCGCAAGCCCCACTAGACTCGAATTCCCGCGAGGCATCCGCCGTCGTCCGGATCGTTTGTTACTTCGGAGCACCGGCGACCAGCAGGGCGGCATTCCTCTGCCCGGCCCTCCAAGAGGAACGGTAGCTTGCATTGAACAGCGCACACGGACCGTTCGACACCGTGGATGCCATTGAGAACCTACCTGCGCTCGGCCCGGCGACACTAGCCGCCGTAAGGAATTCCAGTTCGCTGTCGCCATGGCTGCAGGGAGCCTTCGGGACTGCCCGTCACCTCGCTTGTGCGGTAGGGCGGCCCAACTATAATTGGACCTTGAAGGCCGTTATCCACGTCGCCCCCAAGCAGACTGTCCTTGATCCTCAAGGGCGTGCGATCACGCGGGCACTGCAGTCTCATGGGCACAGCGGGATAGTTGACGTCCGCCAAGGCAAGTTCTTCGAGGTCGAGCTGCGGCCCGGGCCGGGTAATGAGGATCTCTTGCGGGAACTGGAGCAGATCGCCAGAGATGTCCTCTCTAACCCGGTTATCGAGGACTACGAGGTAACGCTGCTGAACGATCAGTAGCGAGGTGAGCCGTGAGATGCCTGGCATCGTCGGATACGCAGGGCGCAAACAGGCTGCCCTGGTCGTGCTGGAGGGCCTGCGACGGCTCGAGTACGGAGGCTACGACCACGCCGCCTTGGCGGTCGGTTCCTCCCGGCGCATCCAATTCCGCCACGCAAGCGGAACGCTTCGCAATCTGGAGACCTCAGTCCGCCTGAACCCCGCCCGCGGGACCACAGGGATCGGCCAGATCCGTTGGTCGCGCCGAGCGCAGCTCTGGGCGTCGCCGGAACGGCACGGCGACGCGGAACACCTGAGCGTCAGGGTCGCTGTCGACGGCAGTCCAGGAACACTCGACACTCTCTGGGAGCGGATACCCAATGCTGCCTCGCAGCGGGAGGCGACACCCGCATCCGACGCACTCGCCCTGCTCGTCCAGACCATCCGCAGGCCTGGCGAGTCGCTGGAAGAAACCGTGCGTCGGGCTGCGAGGCACGTTGACGGCATCTGCACGTTCGCGGCGATCGCCGCGGACGAGCCGGGCAAGATCGTCGCTGTGCGACTGGGAAGGCCCGCGGTCGTGGGGCTGGGCATGCAAGAGAACTTCGTGGCCTCGGACAAGCCGCCAATCCTGCGCCACACTCGCGAGATGATCCAGCTCGAGAACGGAGATCTCGCAGTGGTGACCGTCCGAGGAGTGGTCGTGATGGACGGCAGGGGCAGAAGGGTCTCGCGCACGGTGCACCACGTTCTGTGGGATCCGATGATGGCCGAGAAGAGCGGCTACCAGCACTTTGTGCTGAAGGAGATCCATGAGCAGCCTCGCGCCATCCGCGACACCGCGCTGGGCCGGATGGACGAGGGGACCGGAAGAGTCGTGCTTGACGAACTCGGGGTGACCCTGCCGGAACTGCGGCAGATCCGGCACCTGAACGTAATCGGCTCGGGAAGCTCCTGGCACGCGGCGCTGCTCGCCAAGAGCGCCGTGGAACGGCTGGCGAGGGTGCACGTGAACGTCGCGGTGAGCAGCGAGTTCCGGTACAGCGACCCGGTGATCGACGAGCAGGTTCTGACGCTGGTCGTCAGCAAGTCCGGGGAGACCGCGGACACGCTCGCTGCGCAGCAGCTGGCTCACGAGCTCGGCTCCGGGAGCATCGCCATCTGCAACGCCGCAGAGTCCACCATGGCCCATAACGCGCGCGGCGCGATTCACACAAATGCCGGGCCGGAGCTCGCAGCGGTGTCCACCAAGGGCTTCACCGCACAGCTTGCCGCGTTCTACCTGTTTGCCATGTACCTTGGCCAAGCCCGCGGGACGCTCGACGCCAAGCAGTCCAAGCTACTGGCGAGAGACATCCTCGACCTGCCGCGGCTGGTCGAGCGGGCGCTCGAACTCGCCGGGCAGTGCGAGCGCTTGGCCAACCAGCTGGCGCACGCCGGGAAGGCGCTCTACCTTGGCCGGGGCGTGCACTTTCCGATCGCACTCCAGGCCGCGCGAATGCTCTCGGAGCTGGCGCACGTCCCCGCAGATGCATGTCCGGCGGGCGAGCTTCCGCAGACGCCCGCGGCCTTGATCGATCCCGGAATGCCCGTCGTCGTGCTTGCGACGGTGGACCGCGAACTCCCCTCGAGCCGACTTCGCTATGAGAGGACGCTTGCCCAAGTGCGCGATCTGACCTCGCAGCGCGGGTGGGTGATCTGCATCGCCGGCGAGGACGACGACAAAGTGGGCGACTATGCCCACGAGGTGGTCCGCGTGCCCACCATGCGCGAACCCCTTCAGGCGGCGGTTTCCCACATCCCCCTGCAGCTGCTGGCCTATTACACGGGCGTTCAGCGCGGCTGCGACGTGGACCACCCCCGCGATGTCGGCCGCAGCGTGACCACCACCTGAGGCCGCGCTAGCGGCGCTTCAGCGTCGGGCGTTCGTCCTCGGCCTCCTCGTCGGTCGGCTCGACGTCAATGTCGTCGGTCGGAATCGTGCCGCCCGTGCTGGTGCGGCGCAGGCGCGGCTTGTTCGGATCCTCCGTGGTCTCCTTGCGCCGCAGGACCATCTGCTCCAAGCGCGCCTTCACCTGCAGGAACTCCGACGTGTTCACTACGTATTCGGTCTTGGTCGGAAGCAGTTGGTCGATCGTCTTCTGTGTCCTCTTGATCCTCGAGCCGTGCGGCGGGTGGCTGCGGAACAGCTTGGACATCGTCCCCGGCCGCCGCTTCTCGTCCGCGAGCATCTTCTCGAAGAAATCGATGAAGGAGGTCGGGTCGTATCCCGCCTTGTACAGGTACTGGACGCCCAGGAAATCCGCCTCGCCCTCCATGGCCCGGGAGAATTTCAAGAACGTCATTGGGATCAGGAAGCTGCTCGCCTGGTAGATCCCGTATCCCGTCCAGCCCCCAATGAACAGCAGCGGAATCGTCGCGAACTGGACTAGCTGGCCCTTCGTTGCTTGGCGTGTGCCGTGGCGGGCCGCCACGTGCGCGATTTCGTGGGCCATCACGCCGGCCAGCTCAGACTCGCTCTCGGCTCGCAGCATCAGACCCGAATTGACGAAGAAGAACCCCCCGGGCAAGGCGAAGGCGTTGACGTCGCTGCTGTCGATGAGCTTGATGGTGAACGGCACCTTCGCGTCGGAGTTGCGGACCAGGTTCTGTCCGACGCGGTTGACGTACTCGGCGATGATCGGGTCGTCGACGATTTTCGAGTGCCGCTCGACATCCTGAGCCATGCTCTTGCCTAGGCGGATTTCTTTCTCGATGGAGTAGAAGTTCACGCCCTTGCCGACATTGCGTTCACCGATCGCCTCGACATCCTGCTTGGCGGACTTGGGCTTCTTCTTCGTCTTGCTGCCTTCATCGTCCTTTGCCAGCACGGAACCAGCCAACGTCAGGGCCAAGACGAACGGAAGCCACTTGCTCGCACGCATCATGGGACACCCCCTCTCGTCACCCGCCAGCGAACTGGCTGGGCGGGCACGCTCAGTATAACCCCTTGGCGCCCGTTCAGGTGGTCGGGCAGGAGAACAGAAGCGCAACGGGAGCGTTCCCAGGGCCGTCGAGCCTGCAGGATTTCGGACGCTTCCGGGAGTGGACGCAGAGGGCGGCGGCACGTCCTGCAAGTATCCTCCAGACGGGCCCCGAGCGGATTTCTCGGGGAGCTTACACTGGCAGGGCTGGGCGGCTGGCGCTCGGAGGTTTCTGAAGGCGGCGCATGGAAAAGTCGAAGATCCGCGCCGAGTTCCCGATCACGGATCGCTACGCCTACTTCAACAACGCCGCGATTGCCCCGCTGCCCCGGGCGGCCGCGAAGGCCATGTCGGAGCAGGCGGATTCGGCGGCCACCGAGGGCGTGCACGGCTACGCCCGCTGGGCCAACGAAATCGACGGCCTGCGCGTCGAGACGGCAGCCATGCTCGGCTGTGACCCGACCGAGGTTGCGATCACCAAGAACACGTCCGAGGGCCTCTGCACAGTGGCGGCCGGGCTCGACTGGCGACCCGGAGACGTAGTGGTCGGCCTTGAGGCAGACTTCCC
The DNA here is from genome assembly GCA_965203925.1 of Bryobacterales bacterium. GTDB lineage: Bacteria > Acidobacteriota > Terriglobia > Bryobacterales > UBA6623 > VXMF01. The sequence goes on along the minus strand of OZ241924.1, from coordinate 3,123,026 downwards.
TGCCAACGTCGTTCCTTGGCGGGAACTGCATGGTCGGCGGGGGGTGCGGTTCCGGAGCCTGGAGCTGAGGAGCGGTCGGCTGGAGCTCGAGGACCTGGACCACGCATGCCGCGGAGCGCGGCTCGCCGCCCTCAGCTACGTCCACTTCCTGACCGGCTTTCGGTGGGACCTTGCGGCTGCCGGAGAGGTTTGCCGGCGGAGGGGCTGCCTGCTGGTGGTCGACGCTGTCCAGGGTATGGGGCCGTTCCCGATCGATGTCAAGGGCTGCGGAATCCACGCCCTGTCCGCGTCAGGCCACAAGTGGCTCGTCGGGCCCGAGGGCACGGGCGTGCTCTACGTCGATCGCGACCTCATGCAGCAGATTCCGCCTCTCGAACCGGGCTGGGGCAGCATGGCGGGCTGCGAATCCTACCGGCACGACCTTGGACTGCACCCCAGCGCCCGACGCTACGAGTGCGGCACGCTGAACGCGGCAGGCTGCGCCGCTCTGGGCGCCTCAATGCGGCTCCTGAATGGCATCGGCAGCGCTTGGGCTAGCCGTGAGGTCAACGGCCTGGCCTCACGGCTGGCGGAAGGGGCAGCCGAGCGCGGGTACCGGCTGGCGGCGGGGCGAGACGGATCGACCGGATCTGGGATCGTCTCGCTGCGCAAGCCGGGCGTGGACGCCACGGCCGTCGTGGGGGAGCTGCTAGAGCGCCGCGTGTCGGTGGCCGAGCGCTTGGGGTGGATCCGCGTGGCGCCGCACATCTACAACACAGCCGAGGAAATCGACAGGCTACTGGCTTTGCTTCCGTAACGGCGGACCGGATTTCGGGGCTATGATGCGGAGCAACATGCGCGTCGCACGGATCGCACTCCCGATCGCCGCTGCCGCTCTGCTGGCGTTCTCCCAAACCGCGACCTACACGGAACCGTTCAGGCCGCGTTTCCACTTCACGCCGGCCGTCAACTGGACGAACGACCCGAACGGCCTCGTCCACCACCGCGGGGAGTGGCACCTGTTCTACCAGTTCAACCCGTTCGGCGACGTGTGGGGCCACATGAGCTGGGGCCACGCTGTCAGCGCGGACCTGTACCGCTGGAAGCACTTGCCGGTGGCTCTGCCCGAGGAGGGGGAGGTGATGGCATTCTCGGGCAGCGCGGTGGTCGACCGCCGCAACACGTCGGGCTTCGGGCGCGACGGCGAGCCGGCGATGGTGGCGATCTACACCAGCCGCACACCGGCCGACCAGACACAGTCGCTGGCCTATAGCACGGACATGGGGCGCTCATGGTCGCGCTATTCGGGTAATCCTGTGCTGGACCACGAGGATCCGGCGTTCCGCGACCCGAAGGTGTTCTGGCACGAGGAGACGGGGAAATGGGTCATGATCGTCGCGCTGGCCGAGCAGCGCAAGGCCGCGCTGTATTCGTCGCCGGACTTGAAGTCGTGGACCCACCTCAGCGACTTCGGGCCCGAGGGCGCGCACCCCGTCCGCAACTGGGAGTGCCCCGACCTCTTCGAACTGCCCGTCGAGGGCGAACCTGGGCAGAGCAGGTGGATCCTTCAGGTGGACTCAGGCAGGGGACATCCCTGGCTTGGTTCCGGATGCCAGTACTTCATCGGGAAGTTTGACGGCCGGCGCTTCCGTAACGACAACCCTCCCGAGACGGCACTGTGGCTGGACTGGGGCAGGGACTTCTACGCAGCGCAGTCTTTCTCGAACGTACCAGCCGAGGACGGCAGGAGGCTGGTGATTGGCTGGATCAGCAACTGGATGTACGCGCGAGAGATGCCTACATCGCCGTGGCGGGGCGGCCAGTCAGTCGCCCGGGAACTGGCGTTGTGGCGTTTTCCGGAAGGCTTGCGGGTCGTTCAGCGGCCAGCGAAGGAAATCGAGACGCTGCGCGAAGCCTCCATCAGCCTGCGAGACCTGTCCGTGAGAGAGGCCAACGACCGGATCCGGCGCGAGGGCTTCAGCGGAGACTCACTTGAACTTCGGGCTGTCCTGGACGTCGGCTCGGCGGACGACCTCGGCCTGCGAGTCCTCCAAGGAGACGCACAGGAGACCGTCGTGGGCTTCACGGCGTCTCCAGCCGAGGTGTACGTTGACCGTTCCAAGTCCGGCAACGTAGAATTCCACGACACCTTCGCCGGGCGTCACTCAGCGCGATTGGCCGCTCCGGACGGCCGGCTCCAGCTGCACGTGCTGGTGGACCGCTCGGTCGTCGAGGTGTTTGCGGGGGAGGGCCGGGTTGCGATAACCGACCGCGTGTTCCCCGATCCGTCAAGCACAGGCCTGTCGGTGTTCGCCAAGGGCGGGGAGGCACGCGTCGTCTCCCTCGATGCCTGGCAAATGCGGTCGGCTTGGGAGTGACGCGCCTCGCACGCGTCCCGATGCCCTATTCGCAGACCACTCCGTCCCCGTCGCCGTCTGTCATGTACGGGTACGCGGGATGGCCGCGGTCAACGGGGGCGATCCCGTGCCCCCGCGCCTCGGCGCAGCTGATCCTGCCGTTTCGGTTGTCGTCGTACAGGCGAAGGGGATCTTCGGGCGGGCCCTCGAAGACCATTTCGAAGTGGTCGCAACCGTTCAGGACAGACTCTAGGGCAGCGGCCTCTGACCGATCAATCGTCAGCCCGTACTTGCGGCGGACTTCCACGACCCGCGACGCAAACCAGCAGCGGTTCAGCGCCGGCATCCAGCTGGAGGCGTCCTTGGCACGCTTCAGGTCTCGGTTGACTTGGGGCGACGCCAGCGTGAGGTTGAGCAGGTCGCGAGCGAACTGGCCCTTCACGCGCGGACTTGCTGCACAGAGCCCGCTGTCGTGGGCCTCTGAGATGGCCACGATGTGCTCGATGTCGGTTTGCCGGACGGATCTGAAGTCGCGGCCCTCGTAGGGACCGTAGATCCTTCCGCCCATCCGCTCCACTATGCGGTCTTCGAGGGCCTGCCTCTCTTCATAGGAGTCGGCGTACTGGTAGTCGTCGCGCTCGTAGCGGGAGCACCGCGACTCCTCGGCTACCACAAGCCCGCGCCACTCGGCGGCTTGGCCCACCGGGCCGGCCGACGCGAGGCCGGCGAGCAGGGGGAGTAACAGCTTCGTGCCCACTGGAACCTCGACCCGGACCCATGCTAGCACCGGTCCGTGGGATACTCTGACAGCTGTGGACGCCCGGGATGCTGGCGGTGGCAGCGGGCCCCGATCGCGGTCGGGGGCCATGCGCACGCGGACCGCTGCGTGCTGCGTCGGGAATGCGAACCGCCGTAGGTCCCGACTCACCTGCTTCCTCCGAGCGAGCCGTCCGGACCGCCGCTCCTTCGGGCTGTCCGCCACAGCACTTCGGGCGAGGGTCGCGGCTGCCGCGGTTGCGGCCTTGTGGCTAGCCTCGCACGGGATTCCCTGCCACGGAGAGACCCCGCCCGGGCTTGCCGCGAGCGCTCACGCGATCCTGCATTCCAAGTGCATCGGCTGCCATGGGCAGGCGCGCATCTCAGACTTGGACCTGAGAAGCCGGCAAGGACTGCTGGCTGGTGGTCGACGCGGCCCCGCCGCCCTGCCCGGCGACCCCGAATCGAGCCTGCTGGTCCGGGCCGTGCGCCGGGATGCTGAACTGCAGATGCCGCCTGGCGATGCTTCCCTGTCCGCCAGCGAAATCGACCTCTTGGCCAGATGGGTCGGGGCCGGAGCGCGGTGGCCGGAACGTCCCCTGAACACCGATGGGAAGAAACTTTGGTGGTCGTTCGACCCGCCGTCCCGGCCGGAAGTCCCGGAAACGGGCGGGGAGGGCTGGGTGCGGGGCCCAATCGATGCGTTTGTGTTCGCTCGGATGGGCGAGCACGGGCTGGCGCCGGGCCCGGCCGCAGACCGCCGGACTCTTGCGCGCAGAGCCTACTTCGACCTCCACGGGCTGCCCCCGACGCCCGACCAAGTTCGCAGCTTCGTCGAGGACGACGCACCGGACGCGTTCGAGAGACTGGTCGACCGTCTGCTCGCTTCCCCTAGGTACGGCGAGCGGTGGGGACGCTACTGGCTCGATCTGGCGCGCTACGCCGACACTTCGGGCTTCGAGACGGACCACTACTACACAACGGCGTGGCGCTATCGGGACTACGTCGTCGAATCGTTCAACAGCGGCAAGCCGTTCGACACGTTCGTCCAAGAGCAGATCGCGGCCGACGAGCTTTGGCCGACGGACATGGATCTGGAGGGCACTCTCGAGCTGCCGGAAGAGAAGCGCCGGAACGTTGCCCGCCGAGTGGGAACGAGCCTGTTCACGCTGGGCGCATTCCCGATCGAGTACACCTTCTACGGCGACCTGTACCGGGCCGAATGGCAAGCCGAGGCGGTCGACATGATCGGCGCCGCATTCCTGGGGCTCTCGCTCGAGTGCGCGCGCTGCCACGACCACAAGTCCGATCCCATCTCCCAGCGCGACTACTACCGGCTGGCGGCGTTCTTCGCGGGCAGCGTCGAGGTGCCGGTTCCCCTGGTGAGCATCTACGACATCCAGACCAGTACGCGGTCATTCCCGCTGCTGGAGAGGGCGCGTGCCCTGAAGCGCATTGCCAAGCGGTCGGCCCGCGGTCTCGACGCCGACGGCAGGAACCAGTTGCTGCGGCGCCTGGGTGAGGCGTACATGAGGGCTCCCGAGCCCTACCCGACCGCCAATGTCCTGGGGCACACCGAGACAGTCCCGGCCACCCACGTCCTTGCCCACGGCGACTTTCGCCAGGCGGGTGAGGTCGTCCGCCCCGGCTTTCCAGACGCGTTGCCGTCTGGCCCGGCGCTGAACGAGCCTGAGGGGGTGCCGTTCGTGCCGCGACGGCGCGCGGCCCTCGCACGATGGCTCACCTCGGCGGAGAACCCGCTCTTGGGCAGGGTGATGGTGAACCGCATCTGGCAGCACCACTTCGGGGCAGGACTGGTTTGGACCCCCAACGACTTCGGGCGCAATGGGGACCGGCCGACCCATCCCCGCCTGCTGGACTGGCTTGCGGTGGAATTCCGGGAGAACGGCTGGAGTGTAAAGGACGTCCACCGGATCATCATGCGTTCCAGCGCATACCGTGCCTCAAGCGTCGCCAGCCCAGCGTCTCTGGCGGTCGACCCCGACAACAGGTGGCTGTCCAGAATGAACCGCAGGAGGCTAGACGCGGACGCCATCCGCGACTCGGTGCTGGCGGTCTCCGGGAGTCTGAGTCTGAAGATGGGGGGTGTCGGCGTGATCCCGCCGCTGTCCGACGAGGAGCTTCTTGCCGCCCGCATGCCCCACCTTTGGCCTGCGCACCCCGACGCCTCCGAGCATGTCCGGCGCAGCGTGTACCTGCAGGTGAAGCGCTCGATGGCACTGCCGATGCTGGAGGTGTTCGACGCACCTGACACTGCCCGCAGCTGCGCTCGCCGCGAGACCTCGACGGTCGCCCCCCAAGCGCTGGCGATGATGAACAGCCGCTTCGTGGTGGAGCAGGCCGGCCACTTTGCAGAGCGCATGCGTCGCGAAGGGGGTGATTCCGGGGCGGAAGCCGCCGTCCGGGCCTGGCATCTGGCGCTGGGCCGGCCGCCGACGGAATGGGAGATCGAGACAGCGAAGGGCGTGCTGGCGCGCACGTCGCTCCGGCAGTTCTGTCTCATGCTGTTTAATACGAACGAGTTCCTGTATGTGGACTGATCCTCCGAGGCGGGACTTCCTGAAGCACTGCGGCCTCGGCTTGGGGTGGCTCGCGGCGGCCGAACTGCTGGCAGCTGACAGTCCCGGCGGCGGCGGACCGCTGGCGCCAAGGTCGCCGCACCGGCCTGCAAGGGCGCGCAGCGTGATCCACCTGTTCATGCAGGGCGGGCCCAGCCACATCGACACGTTCGACCCCAAGCCCCTCCTGAACCGCCTTGACGGCCAGCGGCCGCCAGCGAGCTTCGGGGACGAAGACTTCCAGAACGGAAAGTTCGCCCAGCAGGAGCTGCTCGGCTCGCGACGGTCGTTCGCGCGACACGGCGAGTCTGGCATGGAGATCTCGGACCTGTTTCCGCAAGTGGCGAGGCACGCCGACGACATCGCCGTCATCCGCTCGAATTATCACGAGGGCTTCACCCACTCGCAGGCGCAGTTCCTGATCCACAACGGCTGGCCTCGCATCGGACGGCCCAGTCTCGGAAGCTGGGTGCTGTACGGGCTGGGCACCGAGAACCAGAACCTACCCGGATTTGTGGTCCTGCTCCAAGGCGGCGTGCGTTCGGGGCCAGAGGTGTACGGTCAGGGATTCCTGCCGGCCGCCTACCAAGGGACGTCTTTCCGGCCCGGACCGGAGCCGGTCCTGTACCTCAATCCGCCGGACGACGCACCGGCCCGCTGGCAACGCGAGATGCTCGACGGCCTTCGCGCGCTGAACACGCGCCACCTTGAGGAGCGCAACTTCGACTCCGATCTGGCCGCACGGCTCGAGTCCTACGAGTTGGCCTTCCGGATGCAGGTGGCCGCACCAGAGGCGACGGACATCTCAGGGGAGAGCGAGGCCACGAGGCGGCTCTACGGCATGGACGATCCCGTCAGCGCGGATTTCGGGGGCCGCTGCCTGCTGGCGCGGCGGCTTGTTGAGCGCGGCGTGCGCTTCGTTCAGGTCTGGTCGGGGAACGGGCAGAACGCGATCGACTGGGACGGGCACACCGGCTGCGACCAGAACCACATCGACCGGGCTGCCGAGACCGACCGGGCTGTGGCGGGCCTGCTGGCCGACCTGAAGGCCCGCGGCCTGCTGGACTCGACCCTCGTGATCTGGGGCGGCGAGTTCGGCCGCACGCCCACCTCGGACGGCGGCAAGGGCAGGACGGAGGGCCGGGACCACAACCCGTACGGCTTCACGCTGTGGATGGCCGGCGGGGGCGTGTCAGGCGGCCAGACGATCGGCGGGACGGACGAGCTGGGTCTGCGCGCTGTGCAGGACCGCGTGCACCTGAACGATCTCCACGCGTCGATCCTCGACCTGTTAGGCCTCGACCACGAGCGGCTGACCTACCGGCACTCCGGCCGCGACTTCCGCCTTACGGACGTCGGTGGAGACAAGCGCTTGGCGGCACGCCTGACCCGCGCCGGGTGAGCAGAAGCTGCGGCCGGGCTGTGGTACGCTCCAATCTGTGCCGGACAGCTTCCGTCCGCCGGCCCGGACCGCGCTAGGGCTGACGGATTGCCGCGCCGTCCACGCATGACGGACCGGCGAGCCATGGAGCTGCCGAGCCGCCGCAAGGAGCGTTGCTGGCAGAGTCATCCGGACACCTCTCGCGGCCGTGCCCGTCGGTCGGCGAGCCATTGAATCAGGGGCTCCGCGCATGCTGGTGAAGTCGGCTGTCGTACAGAAGTTCCTGCCCTTCCTCACCCTTGCCGCGCTGTTCCTGATCCTGTCCGTCGCCTCGCCTTACTTCCTGACGGGCACCAACATTTCCAGCGTCATCCGGCAGACGGCCGTGATCAACATCATGGCGCTGGGCATGACGCTGGTGATCGTGTCGGGAGGCATCGACCTCTCGGTCGGGTCGATGATGGCGTTCTCCGGAGTGGTCGGGACGATGACCATGGTTGCCACCGGCTCGGTGGAACTGGGAATCCTGACCGGCATGGTTGCCGGCACTGCATGGGGAGCGGCCAATGGCTTGATGATCTACAGGCTGCGGATCCCGCCGTTCATCGTGACGCTCGGGACACTCGGCATCATCAGGGGCCTGACGCTTGTGATTTCGGGCGGCCTTCCGGTCGTGGGCCTTCCAAAGGAGCACGGTTTTCTGGGCGAGGGCACGATCGGCCCGGCCCCCTTCGTCCTGCTCGTGCTGGCCGTATGCGTCGTGATCTCGCACTTCGTGCTGCACTCGACCCGGTTGGGCCGATACACCTACGCGATTGGCAGCAACGAGGCAGCCGCGGTCTACGCCGGAATTCCAGTCGGGCGCTACAAGGTGGCGATCTATGCCATCTGCGGCCTTATGACCGGTCTGGCCGGAATGATCGAGACTTCGCGCCTGATGACGGGCCAACCGACGGCGGGCGTGACTTACGAACTCCAGGTCATAGCGGCGGTGGTAATCGGCGGCGGCAGCTTGGCGGGTGGCGAGGGAACCGTGATCGGGACGCTGATCGGAGCATTCATCATGGGCCTGCTGTCGAACGGTAGCGACCTGCTTGGGATCACGCCGTACTGGCAGCAGGTAATCATTGGCGCGATCATCATCCTCGCAGTTGCCCTTGACGAGGCGCGCAAGCGGCGCTTCAGTTCCTGAAGAGGAACGGCACAATCCGCAATTCGAGTCAACACCAATCTCTCACGAGCAGAACAGGGCGGGCCCTATTCTCAGAACATCCAGTCGAGTTTCGCGTGGCGCCGCTGAAGGCCAAGGGCCGATGGCCAACGCACGGAACGGGTCCGGGGGACAGCCCGTTCGGTGCCTCAACCAGGGCAGAGAGATAGCGGCCATTCTTCTTGTCCGCAAGGGCCGGGAGCGGCGCGGTCGGCAAGGGCGCGGTCGTCGGCATCAAGGACCGGCGCCCGAGCCGCGTGGCCGCCACGCCCATGTCCAGCGTCAACTAGGGGTCCGTGGACCAGATGGTCGGCGCGGAGGTTGCTGAAGGGCAAGGGTGTACAGCGATAGAAGCAGGGTGTACAACAGGCTCGACACCCACGAGGCCTCAACCACAGCCGCGGCGAGTAAGTCCAGAGCGAGGCGCACGTGAACGGCATGGGGTCGTTCTGGTCGATGTTCAAGCTTGGTTACTACGGCACCTACCACTGCATGAGCCCCAAAAACCCCCGCAGGTACGTCACGGAGTTCACCGGACACCACAACGTCCGCCAGCAGGACGCCATCGACCAGCTGCACGCGATGATTGCCGGACTGGTCGGCAAGCCGCTCATGTACCGCGCCCTGATCGCCGATAGCGAGTTCCTCTAAGACGGGGGGCGAGACGATTCTGATTCTCGCCGGTTCTCTGGCACTCTCGCAGGGCTGAAGCGAGTGGGCCGGGCGGATGGACAGGTCTTAATTGAGGGTGGCTTGGGCTGAGTACGGAATGATCGGCCGGGGCATGGCGTGGGGACGATCAGGCATGTTGCGGTCAGGTCTCAGCGGCTGCCCGGTCGCCACGCAGCAGGTGCCTTGGCAACCTCCCAACGGCTCTCGGCTGGGTGGTGGAAGCCCACGATCTGGGTCGCTCCCGGGAACAGTTCGCAGGCCACGCGCCAAGTCCATTTGGCACCGTCGCCAAGGATGACGCGGCGCGACGCCTCTGGCAAGCCGCGCTGTCGGCCTGCTTGCCGGCGCGACCGGCCACCTCCTTGGGGCGCATAGGCACGCCTGTGCGGTCAAGGCGGAGGTCCATGGTGGGCGCGGCAGGGGGCTCGCAGTCGAACACCACCACACTCTCGGCGGCTGCGGTCTCGCGACCGAGCGCCTCGGCAACACGCCCCCCACGCTTGGCGCGGACGGTGACGGCTCCCAGTTCGGCCAGCATCTCGGAGGACCTCCGGAAGCTGGCCAGCGCCGCTGCCGAGCCCGTCATGCGCATCACCACCGGCGACACACCGGTGCCTTGCAGGCCCAGGCTTGCGTCGCGCGGCCAGCAGCCCGCCCCGCGTGCGATGCAGTGCTAGTACGCGCGCCTTAGGGGCAAAGGTCTGAGGACCGTATCGAGGGTTTTCGGGGAGTGGCCCGCGAAGCGCGCCTTCCGACCGCAGCAGCGGTATTCGCGGCGCCGCCGCTCGCCGTCGGAGCGGTCGGCGTTGAGCCGTCGCTCTACCGCCCCCGCTGCCAATCTCAGGGCTTGGCGACGCACGTGCAATTCGAACGCCTCAAGGTCGATCCCGTCCACCATTCCGGGGTGCTAGTCAGCGGTCTGCCTCGGCTTTGAGCGCCGGGGCGAACTCCTGCGCGCAGGTTGTTCTCATTTGGCGCTGGTGCCATGGTTGAGCCGCGACCGGCACAGATCGTCACTGACGTCGATCAGTTCCGCAACCAGACGCCGCAGACGCCGGCACTCTGCGATCTGAGTTTGGGTCGCCTTGACTTGCGAGGCCGGGATGGATTGGCTACGGATCTTGCCCTTGACGGTACGAGTGAGCAGGCAGTTGGGCCCGTGACCGGGGTGCTGCGTGTCGGCACAGGAACGGGTGGGCCTGCCGCAACGCCGATAGTGCTGCACTAGGGTCCGGGTCGCAGACCGCCCAATGCAGCGATTCTCGCCAGCAGCCCTTGGCGGCGTTGCTGGAGGGCTGACGTGTTCGATGGGGTGGGCAAGGCGGCCTCCTTGGATGGTAGTTCCTATCACTAACAGACCTGCCGTCAAGCTCGCAGGCTCAGTGGCCGGAGCCTCCGGCCGATCACTACCTCATTTTGCGGGTGCCATCTAACAGTCCTCCGGCGAGCCGACGCTCGACCCAAAGGACCGTTTGCAACGCTTTCTCCGAGTTCTCCGAACCACGGCTGCAGGGAGGATCCTAGTACATCAGCCCCAGAAGCGTGCTTCTAGCTATCTTGCCGGACTTCACTCCCGGCATAGCCGAGCCTCTCCAGCAACTCGTCCCGCAGGACAACCGTGAGGACGTCGGTGAGAGGTTTCACGGGCGTTCCGAATTCGAAGGCGCACTCGGCCATGTTGTCCGGCCACGTGCTCTTGGTGTCCATCACATATTTCTGGCACAGACCGTAAATCTCGTACTCTTTCAGCCCCTTGCATTTTGCAAGCAGTGGCTTGGCTTGCTCGTTGGCCCATTGGCGGGCGTTGAGGATCTCTGCTGCCCTCTCTCCAAGGTCGGTCAGGGTGACTGGACTTGCGCCCACTACGAAACGCCGCGGCAGCCCTCTCAGGATGGCCTTAACGTCCTTCTGAATAGCCCTGATGTCGCTGCGGACCTCCGCGATGAACTTCTTGAACGACCTCCGGTCGCTGTTGACTTGACCGATCCAGTACCCGGCTCCGCCGATGGTAGCGACAATTGCGGTGACGATTGCAATGATCGCTTTGATGTCCGTGATCCATTCCGGCATGGACACTTCCTTCCGGGGCTCAGTGTAATCGTAACGCAGGAGGAAGTCGAGAACCTGCGGGCCAGTTAGTTGTTGACCTAGCGATAATCTTGACAGCGGGAGCACATGGCCCCACCTGACAGATGGACTTGCCGGAGGGGACGCAAAGGGCCGACGGTAGTATGCTGGCCGAACGGATCGACCAGTTGGCCCAACGGATGCCGACGTAAGGGGCCCAATCACCGAGACGTCAACCGGGTTGTCTACTGCTCCACAGGTTCCGGGTGCTAGTCCACGGCGGCGGTCAATTCGTCGATGAGCACCCTGTTCCGGCCCGTGGCGTGGCCGCCGCCCCAACGTTGCACAGTGCGGCAAACCCGGCCAAGCTCGCTGGCGGCTGACTAGACTCCGCTCCCGCACATCGCCAAGAGTCCAGAGTGGGACGGCAATGCCGCCGGACTCAGCCGGCTCGCCGTGACCTAGGCGGGCGACAGCCCGGCGGACCAAACCGCACCCAACCCGTGAGGCCGGGCGGGACGCCTCGTGCGCAAGAACCGGGCCAGACTAAGATCTAGTGCGACATGGTGTCTCCTCCTTCAAGATCTCGACTTACACGGCCCGCAATCGCCCGGGTGGTGGCGGTGGCCGCCCTCGTGTCTGCCGCGCCGCTGCCGTCCCACGAGCCAGGTATCCCGCGGTTCTTCGACGGCCATCCGGACCTCAACGGGATTTGGCAGGCAATCGGCACCGCCCACTGGAATCTTGAGGACCACCCTGCGGCACCCGGCCATCCCGACCTTGGCGCGATTGGGGCCGTGCCGCCCGGACAGGGCGTGGTGGTGGGAGGCGAGATCCCGTATGCGGCGGCCGCCCGGGAGCAACAAGAGACGAACTTTAGAGGCCGGATGACTGCGGACCCCGAAGCAAAGTGCTTCCTGCCCGGGGTCCCCCGCGCCACATACCTGCCGTATCCCTTCCAGATCATCCAAGGGGACTCGAAGATCATGATCGTCTACGGCTTCGCAGAAGCGAACAGGACAATCCACATGGACAAGGAGGACCCCGAACCCCCACCCATCGACAGCTGGATGGGCCGCTCGCACGGCCGCTGGGATGGAGACACGCTAGTGGTCCTCGCGGAGGGCTTCAACGGGCAGGCGTGGCTCGACCGTGCCGGCAACTATGCTAGTGCGGCCCTGCGCGTGGAAGAACGGTACACTCCGCTCGGTCGAAACGCGCTACAGTACGAAGCGACCCTGACAGATCCGACGGTCTTCGAGCGCCCGTGGACGATTCGGATGCCGCTGTACCGGCGTCTTGAGCCGAATGCGCGCGTGCTCGAGTTCAAGTGCGTTGAGTTCGCCGAGGACCTCATGTATGGCCACCTGCGCAGAAGACCGACCCGATGATCCCGGGGCTCCGGGAGCGCCCTGCATGCCCACAATCCGCTGGCCCGGCCTGATCCTGCTGGCCGCATTGGCCGCGGCGGGGACGAGCGCGGGAGCGGATCTCCACCACGTCCAGATCACCGCCGCCAGCCCGACCGAGGCCGTGCGATGGTACGAACGGCACCTGGACTGCGAGCCGGTCGCGGGCCAGAGGGACACCGCCGCCTGCAAAGGGATCAGGCTGATCTTTGTCTCCCAGCCCACAATGGGCAGCTCGCAAGGCACAGGAGTCGATCGCATAGCGTTCTCCTACCCGGACGTGGCGGCGAAGATGGCCGAGCTGGAGGCGGTGGGCGTACGGGGTTCGGGCGTTCGCCTGCAGCGCTTCGACGACGGATCCACGCACCGTCCGATGCCGGGCCTGAACCGCCACGGATTCCTGTTCGACCCGTGGGGCACGCGCATCGAACTGGTCGAGGACACCAAGAGGTTGGGCTTCCATCACCTCCACCTCAGCGCCAGCGATCCCCAGTCCACCCTGCGCTGGTACCAAGCAGCGTTCGGCGGCAAACCAGAGGAGTTCCCGGGCGGCGTGTCCAGCCTGCGGTTCGGCAGCGGATGGCTGCTGGCTTCGTCGCACTCCGCTGCGCAACCCGCCCCCACCAGCTCCCGTGCGATCGCGCACATCGCGTTCGAAATGCCCAGCCTGGATCGGTCGGTCGAGCGGCTCCGGGAGGCCGGAGTGGACATGCTGGGCGCCCCCACAGTGCCGGCGAACGCGCGCAGCGCCGCCAAGCGTGTCTTTGCGGCCGGCCCAGACAATGTCACGGTGGCAGTTGTCGAGCCCGGCTTCGCCGGAGTTGAGGCCGCCGAAGCGACGCACGACCGGGCGTACGACGGCGACGCTGCGGCCGAATCCTACACGACGCCCCGGACGCCTTGGGGCGAGCCGGACTTGCAGGGTATATGGACGGGGAACGCGGCGCACGGCATCCCGCTGGAGAGGCCAGCGGCCCTGGCCGGCGTTGAGTCCCTCACACCCGAGCAGGCGGCCGCGCGGCGGGAGCGGGGAACGCTGGGAAGCATCTGGGGGTACGAGCGGGAGTGGCGCGACACCACGCTGGGCTACGACAAGATGACGCCGTCGACCCAAGTGGCGATGATCTTCGACCCGCCCGACGGCCAGCTGCCTCCAATGACCGAGGAAGGGGAACGCAGGGCCCGCGAGGCGCGCCTCGAACGCGAGCGGCGCGCGAGCCAGCCGCCCGCCGGGCCTGAAGATCTGACACCGTACGTGCGCTGCATCACCAAGGGCGTCCCGGGAATGATGATTCCCGGCATCTACAACAACGGCCTCCAGATCGTCCAAGGCCCCGGATTCGTGGCCATCCACAAGGAAATGGTCCACGAGGCAAGGGTCATTCCGACCACTCCCCGGGAGAGGGTGGGTCCGAACCTTCGGACGTGGCTCGGTGATCCGCAGGGTCGATGGGACGGCGAATCGCTTGTCGTGGAGTCCAATCGATTCAACGGCCGTAGCCCATTCCGGGGGTCGTCGGCGGAGATGACTCTCACGGAGCGCTTCACGCGGGTGGGCCCGAGCAGGCTGCTCTACGAATTCACCGTCGATGACCCGGCAGTGTGGGTCCGGCCGTGGTCGGCCCGATTCGCCTTCGATCTGGACGAGGATCAGTACGAGCTGGTCGAGTATGCCTGCCACGAAGGCAACTACGGAATGTTCAACATTCTGAGCGGCGCCCGGGCTCGGGACCGCGAGGCTGCGGAGGCGAGCCGATGACGCGCGTATTCGCGAAGCGGTCGATTGTGGCGGCCCTCGGGTCCTCCCTGCTCGCGGCAGTGCTGCTTCTGCTGCCGGACCTGTACGGCCACCACGCCTTCTCGTCGGAGTTCGACGCCGAGAGGCCGGTCCGGCTTCGGGGGAGGATCACAAAGATGGAGTGGATCAACCCGCACGCCTGGATGCACATCGAGGTGACCACGGACGACGGTCGGACGGAAGACTGGATGGTCGAGGCTGGGCCGCCGGGCGCGCTGGTGCGGCGCGGCTGGCGCAAGGATTCCGTCAAACCTGGCGTCGAAGTGCTCGTCGAGGGATACCGGGCCATAGACGGGAGCAACAAGGCCAACGGCCGCGACGTGACACTGCCGGACGGGACGCGGCTGTTTGCCGGATCGTCGGGCACGGGCGCGCCGTACGACGAGAGGCGCTAGGCGCAGGGGAATATGAGGGGAGTTCTTCATGACGACAGGTAGAGCCCGCGGAGTCCTTGGCTGGGGTCTCGTCCTGCTCGCGCCGGCCATCCTGTCGGCCGATGACTGGACTGCGCCCCGGACAGTTTGGGGCCACCCCGACCTCCAGGGGGTATGGACGAACGAGACGGTGACGCCGTTCGAGCGTCCAGCGGGACAGCAGAAGACGACCATTACCGAGCAGGAGGCACAGCAGATCGCGGCCAATCTTGCCCGCCGACGAGCCGAGACGGACGGGACGTCCCCTCCCGGGTCGGTCGGAGGATACAACAATGTCTGGCTCGACTCGGGGACCGGATACCTCCCCAGCCGCCAGACCTCTCTGGTCGTGGACCCGCCGGACGGTCGCGTCCCGACGCGCCCTTCGGCGGAGGCCCGCCGCGACCTCTACAAGGCCCGCTCGACAGAGTCCTACGAATTCATGAGCGTATGGGACCGCTGCATCACACGGGGTGTTCCGGGCTCGATTTTTCCGGCCGGCTATAACAACGCCTACCGCATCCTCCAAACGCCGGACCACGTCGCGATCGTATACGAGATGATTCACGACGCAAGGATCATCCCGCTTTCGGACACGCCGCACTTGAGCGGGAGCATCCGGCTCTGGATGGGAGACTCCCGCGGTCGGTGGGACGGCGACACGCTGGTGGTCGAGACGCGCAACTACAACGACCGGGGCTGGATCGCTTCAAACTCGGCGTCTCGAAGGATAAAGGGGATCCCGGTCTCTACGGAACTCCATGTCGTGGAGCGGTTCACCCGCGTGAGCGAGGATACCATCCAGTACGAGGCCACCGTGAACGATCCGAGGATTTACACGCGCCCTTGGACGATCGAGATGCCGCTCACGGCTGACCCTGAGTACGTGCTCTACGAATACGCCTGCCACGAGGGGAACATGGCGGTGGAACTCATACTGGGTGGGGCCAGAGCGGAGGAATCGGCGGCCAGGTTGGACGGCGGATCAGACCGCTGAGGACGCGCTCAGCGGTCGAGAGGCCTGCGGACCGACCCGCGCCCGTGGTAGATTGGCGGCTGACAGCAAGCCGGCGGCGGGTGCCCAACCCGACCGATCCGGCTTAGGAGGGCGGGGCGACAGCAAACGTGCGCATCTGGCTACGGATTTGGCCCCTGGTCGCAGGGCTTGGCGCGGCGCATGCCGCAACCGGGCCGCCTTTCTCCGCTGAGTCCATCCGTTTCTTCGAGACCCGCATTCGTCCCACGCTGCACTCGCAGTGTTCCCAGTGCCACAACGACCGTCTCCGGACCAGCGGACTCTCGGTGGCTTCCCGGGAGTCCCTGCTCGAAGGCGGCACTCGCGGCGCGGCAATCTCCCTAGACCGCCCCGGCGAGAGCCTGCTGCTCGCAGCGCTCCGCCACACCGGGACCCTGAAGATGCCGGCCGGCGGAAAGCTATCCGCTCCCGCGATTGGCGCGTTCGAGCGCTGGATCGAACTGGGCGCCCCATGGCCCGAGGATGCGGAATCGGCCGGTCGCGCCAATGAGGCGGTGCACTGGGCATTCCAGCCTGTGGCCAGGCCGCCGCCGCCGCAGCCGTCCGGGGCGGAATGGGCCCGCAACGCCGTTGACCGCTTCGTCCTCGCCCGCTTGCGCGACTCGGGGCTGGGTCCGTCACCGCCAGCCTCAAGGGAGACGTTGGCACGGCGGTTGCACTTGGACCTGACCGGTCTCTTGCCATCCGCGGAGGAGGTCCGAGCCTTCGTGGCGGACCGGCGCCCAGGAGCATACGAGCGCATGGTCGACCGGCTGCTTGCGTCGCCCCACTACGGCGAGCGATGGGGACGGCACTGGCTCGACCTAGCGCGGTATGCCGACTCGAACGGCTACAACGCCGACGCGGAGCGCGAAATCTGGATGTACCGAGACTGGGTGATCGAAGCCTTGAATCGAGACCAGCCGTTCGACCGTTTCGTGATCGAGCAGCTGGCCGGCGACCTGCTGCCCGGCGCGACCCCGCAGCAGGTCGTCGCGACCGGCTTTCACCGCAATACCCTGCTCAATCTGGAGGGAGGCGTGGACTTCGAGCAGTACCGGGTCGAGTCCGTGACCGATCGGGTCGATGTCACCGGGATCGTGTTTCTGGGCCTCTCCTTGGGTTGCGCGCGGTGCCACGACCACAAGTTCGACCCGATCAGCCAGCGAGAGTTCTACCAGTTCTTCGCGTTCTTCAACAGCATCGATGAACTGAGCGGAGAATACTCCAACGCCGAGGGACGGGCCCGAGCCTTCGAGCCGGTCCTGGAATTCGGCACCCAGGAGCAAAACCTTCGGAAGGACGCCCTCACAGCCCAGATCGAGGCCATGGAGGCCGAACAGCGCACGTACCAGAAGGAGTTGCTCGGACGACAAGACGAATGGGAGGCAGGCCTAGCACCGGAGGAGGTTTCACGCCTGTCCCCTGGCTTGCAAGCCATTCTGAGGACCCCATCCGGAGAGCGCTTGGAGCGCAGGAGGGAGATTCTCCGGAACGCATTCTTGGCCCAAGATCCGGGCATGCAGGAGCGCCGCAAGGCTATTGCAGCCGTCAGGAAGCTACTGCCGGCGATCCCCAGCACGCTGGTCATGCGGGAGTTGGCCGAGCCGCGCCCGACGCACATCCTAGTCCAGGGAGACTTCCTGCGGAAGTCCGAGCGCGTGCTGCCGGGAACTCCTGCGGCGCTTCCCCCACTCGAGGGGAGCGAGCCAACTCGGCTGCACCTTGCCCGCTGGCTTGTCGACGACCGCAACCCGCTCACGCCGAGGGTCACCGTGAACCGCATATGGCAACGCTACTTCGGCGCCGGCATCGTTGCCACGTCCAACGACTTCGGCACGCAGGGTGAGCCGCCCAGCCACCCAGCACTGCTCGACTGGCTCGCTGCGGCGTTCGTGGAGGCGGGCTGGAGCCTCAAAGACCTGCACAGGTTGATCGTCACGTCAGCAACCTACCGGCAGGCTTCCAGCCACAGGGAAGACCTAGCGGCCAGAGATCCGGCTAACAGGCTGTTGGGGCGGCAGGCGCGCTTTCGGGTGGAAGCGGAGATCGTGCGTGACCTGGCGCTGTCGGCAAGCGGCCTGCTCGCGCCTAAGATCGGGGGACCCAGCGTTTTCCCGGCCCAGCCGCCGGGGGTGATGATTCGGAAGCCGTGGCCCGAGAGCAAGGGATCCGACCGATACCGGCGCGGCCTCTACACCCACTTCTGGCGGACGAGCCCGCACCCCGGGCTGATGCTCTTCGACAGCCCGGACGCGCTGACGGTCTCCACCCGCCGCAACCGCTCGACCACCCCGCTGCAGGCGCTCACGCTCCTCAACGACAGCGGCTTTCACGAATTCGCCCAAGGACTCGCCGCGCGCGTGCTGCGCGAGACTAACGGCACGGAGATCTCCGAACGGCTGTCGAGAGCCTTCTGGATCTGCCTGGGACGGGCACCCACCGACGCCGAACTGAGTACCCTGCGAAGCCTTGCCGCGGGGCAGCTTGACGAATTCCAGACGCACCCGGAGCGTGCCGCGCGAGTTCTGACCCTCGGAGTTCCGCCGGGGGCGTCCAGCCACGAGGTCGCCGCGTGGACGGCAGTAGGCAGCGTCCTCATCAACCTCGACGAGTTCATCACTCGGGAGTGAATCCATGGACCCTTTGCAGAATGTCCGCTTGAACGCGACGAGGCGCCACTTCTTGGGCGAGTGCTTCGTCGGCTTGGGAGGAATCGCCCTTGGCGGGCTGTTGGGCGGGCAACCGATGCACGGGGAGCCCGCAAACACCGCGGCTGATCCGCTCGCCCCCAAGGCCCCCCACTTTCCGGGGAAGGCCAAGCGCGTGGTCTACCTGTTCATGTCCGGCGCGCCCAGCCAGTTCGAGACCTGGCTCTGGCGCCCGAGACTCCGGGAGATGGACGGCCAGCCGACGCCGGACTCGTTCCTGGACGGCAAGCGCTTCGCGTTCATGGAACGATTCACCGAGCAGCGACCGACGCTGCTCGGTCCCCAGCGCGACTTCCAGCGGCACGGAAAGTCCGGGACTTGGGTCTCCGAGGTCTTCCCCCATATGGCCCGCGTGGTGGACGATCTGGCTATCGTGCACTCACTGCGCGCCGAGAACTTCAATCACGCGCCCGCGAAGCTCTTCTTCAACACCGGCTCCACGCGTTACGGGCGCCCGTCAATGGGCTCCTGGATCACCTACGGCCTCGGCAGTGAGGCGTCGGACCTGCCTGCCTTCGTCGTGCTTAGGTCGGGGGAGCAAAACCTCATGGGCGGGGCCAACATCTGGGGCAGCGGATTCCTTCCGACCGCCTACCAAGGCGTGGAATTCCTGCGAACCTCCGATCCGATCCCGAACCTTTCGACGCCGCCGGGTTTCTCGCGTAGCCAGCAGCGCGCACGAGTGGACGCCGTGCGGGAACTGAACCGGGCTAGGCTGGCCGCGGTCGGAGACCCTGAGATCGCGACGCGCATCGCCGCCTACGAGCTCGCCTACCGCATGCAGGCGAGCGCCCCGGAGCTGATGGACCTGGCTGCGGAGAGCCAGTCCACGCTCGATCTCTACGGAGCTGTGCCGGGAAAGGCCAGTTTCGCCAACAACTGCCTCGTCGCCCGGCGACTGCTGGAGCGCGGCACGCGCTTCGTGCAGCTCTACCACACCGGATGGGACCACCACGGGAACCGCGTCAACAATCTCGCCGGAAAGCTGGACGAGGTCGCGCTCGCAGTGGACCGCGCTTGCGCCGCGCTAGTCACGGATCTCAGGCAGCGGGGGCTGCTGGACGACACGCTCGTGATCTGGGGCGGGGAGTTCGGCCGCACACCGATGGGAGAGATCCAAGAGCTCCCAGGCCGCAACCATCACATAGAGAACTTTCCCATGTGGTTCGCGGGTGCCGGGATCAAGGGCGGACAGACGATCGGAGAAGTCGACGACCTAGGCTTCTTCGTCACCAAAGATCCGGTGGACGTGCACGACGTGCAGGCAACGATCTTGCACCTGCTGGGCCTCGATCACACCAAGCTCACGTACAGGCACCAAGGCCGGGACTTCCGACTGACCGATGTCGGCGGACGGGTCATGAAGCGGCTCCTTGCCTGACTGACTCCTGACGCCGGATCGCGTCGGCCAGACCGGGACTGCCATCCTTCCGGACCAGCCCCAGTCAAGCGGGCCGCCCTCGAATCAGCTGCAGCCCGAAGTTGCGCCGCAGTTGGGACAGCGGTGGCAGGAGCCGTTCACCGACATGACAGACCCGCATTCGACACACAGCGGCCCGTCGTGCAAGCCGAGGACAGCTTGGGCAGCCTGAGGCAACTGCCCCACCTGCGGCGGCGGGGCAACACCGTTGCCAGCCAATTGGGCCACGACCTCGTCGCTCACGGTGTAGTCGCTTGAGATGAACTTGGTTCCCAACCAGCGGAAGATGTAGTCCGTCACTGACTTCGCATAGCGGATGTCTTCGTTCTGGGTCCAGCCGCTGGGCTCGAATCGGACGTGCTGGAACTTGTCGACCAGCGTCTTCAGCGGAACGCCGTACTGCAGCGCCAATGAGATGGCGGTCGCGAAGTTGTCCATCAGGCCGCTGATCGTCGAGCCCTCCTTGGACATCCGGATGAATATCTCGCCCGGTGTCTTGTTGTCCTCGTAGAGGCCTACCGTGATGTAACCCTCGTGGTCCCCCACAGAGAACTTGTGCGTCAGTGAGGCACGCTCGTCAGGCAGGCGACGCCGCAGCGGCCGGACCACGCCCGGAATTCCGCCGTCAGGAGGGCCATCGGACCCTTCACCGGTGTTCAGCGGTTGTGCCATCTTGGACCCGTCCCTGTAGAGCGCGACAGCCTTCAGGCCCTGTCGCCAAGCCTCGAGGTACGCGTCAACGACATCTTCGACCGACGAGTCGGCCGGCATGTTTATGGTCTTCGATATCGCGCCCGAAATGAACGGCTGCACGGCTGCCATCATGCGCAGGTGTCCGTTCCAATGGATCGAACGCTCGCCGTTCTGCGCCTTGAAGCTGCAGTCGAAGACCGGCACGTGCTCTTCCCTGATACCCGGGGCGCCTTCGATGGTCTCCTCTTCGTCAATGAAGTTGACGATCGCGTTCACCTGGCTCTCCTCGTAGCCGAGGCGGTCCAAGGCCTGCCCGACAGTGTTGTTGACGATCTTGATAACACCACCGCCAACGAGCTTCTTGTACTTCACCAAGGCCAGCTCAGGCTCGATTCCGGTGGTGTCGCAGTCCATCATGAACCCGATCGTTCCAGTGGGAGCCAGCACTGTGACCTGGCCATTGCGATAGCCGTGCTTGCGCCCCAAGCGGTAGGCCGCCTCCCAGACGTCCTCGGCTGCCTCGCGAAGGTCGCTCTGCACGCCGACCCGGGGGATCTGCTCGCTGGCCCTGCGGTGCATGCGGATGACATCCAAGAACGGATCCCGGTTCTTGGCGTAGCCCTTGAAGGGCCCGCGAGCTTGGGCGATCTCCGCGCTGGTGAGATACGCCTGACCACACATCGTGGACGTGATGGCGGCACCGATGGAGCGCCCCCGGCGCGAGTCGTAGGGCACGCCCAGCGACATCAGCAGAGCCCCCAGATTCGCGTAGCCCAGCCCCAACGGGCGGTAGGAGTGGGAGTTGAACGCTATCCGCTCCGTGGGGTAGGCCGCGTTGTCAACGAGGATCTCCTGCGCAAGTATGAGGGTCCTGACGGCACGCCGGAAGGCCTCCACGTTGAAGCGCCCCTGCTGCGTCTGGAACTTCATCAGGTTGAGGGACGCCAGGTTGCAGGCGGAGTCGTTCAGGAACATGTACTCCGAGCAGGGGTTCGAGGCGTAGATGCGGTCCGTGTTCTTGACCGGGTTCCATTTGTTGATGGTCGAATCGAACTGCATCCCGGGATCTCCGCACTGGTGGGTCGCCTCGGCGATTTCCCGGAGCAGGCCCCTTGCGTCGTGACGCCCGGCCTGGTCACGTGTCTGGACGGACCTTGTCCACCACTCGCGCCCCTCCGAGGCGGCGCGCATGAACTCGTCGGTGACGCGCACGGAGTTGTTCGCGTTCTGGAACGAGATCGTCGAGTAGGCGTCGCCGTCGATGGCCGAGTCGTAACCGTTGGCGATCAGCACGTGCGCCTTCTTCTCCTCCCTCGCCTTGCACCAGATGAACTCCTTGATGTCGGGGTGGTCGACGTTTAGGATGACCATCTTCGCCGCGCGGCGGGTCTTCCCCCCGGACTTGATGACTCCCGCGAAGGCGTCGTAGCCCTTCATGAAGGAAACTGGCCCAGAGGCGCGTCCTCCCCCGGCTAGCCCTGCGTCCTCCTCGCGGATCTTGGACAGGTTCGTGCCAGTGCCGGAGCCCCACTTGAAGAGCATGCCCTCCGTCTTGGCGAGGTCCAAGATGGATTCCAGCGAATCCTCGACCGAATTAATGAAGCATGCCGAGCACTGCGGGCGGTGCTCGTCCGGGTCCAAAGCCGTGACCCGCTCGCTGCGCCTGTTCCACGCCCAGCCATACCCCCGCGACTCCTTGCGCACGCCTACGTTGAACCAGACCGGAGAGTTGAAGGCGGCCTTCTGGTGCAGCATCAGGTGCGCCAGATCGTCGCGGAAGGCCTCGACCGAGCCGGCGTCCGCCAGATAGCCCCCTTCGGCTCCCCAGTCGGCAATCGTGTCTACGACCCGTCCCACCAGCTCGCGCAGGCTGGTCTCGCGGTCTTCCTCCCCGACAGTGCCGTGAAAGTACTTGCTCGCGACAATGTTCGTGGCCGTCTGGGACCACTGCAAGGGCACTTCAACATCCTGCTGCTCGAATACCACGTCACCCGAACTGTCGGTGATTAAGGCCGGCCGCCGCTCCCAAGAGAAACCTTGGTACGGCCGCTGTCCTTTGCCCAAGTCCCGGGTGAAATACCGACTGTAGGTCAGCCCGACCTCTGCGGGCTCCCGGCGTAGCGCAACGCGCACTGGCCCCCGACTCTCGACGGGCGCTTGGACCGCTGACACACTCATGCTCGTCTTCCTCTCCTTGACCTCTTTGGATGCGGTAGCGCAAAGTAGCGCAACTAGCCCAGTACCCGCCCTCTTTCCGGGCGTTTAGTCTTCGGGCGACATACTACAAATTGCGCTCGACCGAGACAGAATACCACATCTGGTAGCGTACTCTCCCGGCCCGGCACAATTTTCCCGTTTTCTCACACCGATGTCAAGGGGGGTCGGACCCACTGGAAGGGCATTTTGCATGGTGCGGGTCCGCAGGTGCCCGCAGATCTCCCTTAGACCGCTCGCACGGGGCGCCGGTCCTGGGATCCCTCACGCCCAGATCGACTGGACCCGATCGGGGCTGAGCTTGGCTTCTCCGCTTTGCACGATGGCGAACTTTGTGGAGATCGGACCGACCACCTCATACAACACCACCGCCGACAGCACGACCGTGGAGACCAACGGGTAGTACTCCGGAAGCCGCTGGCCAATCGTTATGACCAGCCCCACCGCGAGTCCGGCCTGCGTCAGGAGCCCGAGACCGAGAAAGCGCTGCACCTTCAGGTCCATCCCAAGACGTCGGCTGCCGATCCAGGAGCCGCCCAGCTTCCCGGCACCGCGGGCAAGCACGTAAACCAGCCCCACAGTTCCTATCTCGAGCAGGCGCTCGAGGTTCAGGTCGGCACCCGCGAGCACGAAGAAAATCGCGTAGAAGGGCGGATCCGTGCCCTCCAGGGTCTTGAAGAGGCGGCGGCTGCGACGGGAGAGGTTGACCATGGTGGCACCGACCGAGAGGCTGGCGATTAGCGGGGAGAGGTCAAGCAGGCGGGCAACCCCGACGCTCAGCAGGATGGATCCCGCCAGCAGAATGAGCATCTCCCCGGTCTCGGTGACCTGACGCGCCCAGCCCGCCAGCATAAGGCCCGCCAGAAACCCAAGCGCGACCGAGCCGACCAGCTGCCAGACCAGGGGGAAGCCGGCAAGCAGCACAGAACGGACCGGCCCATGCTGGCCCCAATCCGCTACCACCATCAGGACCGCCTCGCACAGCAGGTAGGCGATCAGGCAGACAATGTTGTTGATGGCAATGATGCCGCGCAGCGTGTCGGTGAGGGGTCCGCTAGCGTTGCATTCGCGCATCACCATGAGGGTCGAGGCGGGAGCGGTGGCTATCGACACCGAGGCCAGCAGGAGTGCAACGGGCCATGGCTGGCCGACCGCCAGCATGCTGACCAGCACCAGCCCGGCGGCGAGCATCGACTCGGCCAGCGTGAGGCGCACGATCTTCCAGCCGATGCGCCGGATCAGGTTGTACTCGAAGACGGCGCCGATCGAGAACAGGATCAGACCGAGCGCCACCTCACTGAGGGCCTGAAGGGCTTGGATGTTATCGTGGCTGACCCATCCCAGCATCGACGGCCCCAACACCATCCCGGCCAGCAGGTACCCAGTGACCTCGGGGATGCGCAAGACGCGGACGAGGTGCCCGGCTGCCAGCGCGAGCAGCAGGATCACGCCCAGCGACGAGAGTTCATTCATCGACCCGAACCATCGCGCCCCAATAGCGGCCCCCTCGCGCGAGCACCAGATGGGCCATTCCGCCGGCAGCGTCCGCACAAGCCCGCTCGAACTCTGCCATCGAATCCACAGGCCGCCGGTTGACCGAGAGTACGCGGTCCCCAGGCCGCGCCCCGGCAAGACCCGCCGGGCTTCCCCCTAGGACGGAGCCGAGCTCCAGTCCGCCTTCGTCTCCGACGAATCCGAGGCCGACGTGCGTGTCGGCGCTCACGGGACGCGCAGGAATGCGGACATCCACGCGACTTCCGTCACGCCACACGCCAAGGTCGAAGTGCTCGCGGGACACCGGAAGCAGGAGGCTCTCAAGGTCGCTCAGATCCGTGACAGGGGAACTCTCAAACGAGACGATCAGGTCCCCCGGCACGAGCCCGGCGCGGTGGGCCCCATAGCCCCACCACGTCTCACGGACCACCAGGCCCTCCGAACCCGGTCCGCCGAGAGCGGCAGCCTCTTCCGGGGCCACCCGGCCAAGGCGCATCCCGTACCGCTCGGGGAACATGTCCTCTCGGACCTGCCTGTGGCGGGCCTGCAGCTCCAGCGCGTTGGCTTCCGCTGCGACCATCTCGCCAGCACAGTCCACCACGACCGCGATCAGTCCCCCATCTAGGGAGAAGATCCCGCCGCCCGCCTGACGGGGAGTCAGGTCGAAGTTGGTCAGCACCTCCGTCATGCGATAGGCGCCGCAATCGCGGTCCAGGAAGCCGAACAGGTTGCCGGGCTGGTGCAGGAGGTCGCCGTCCATCGTCCTCCAGACCGCCAAGAGCCACGACCCGCGCGGGTACAGGCGAGCCGGTGGCCGGCTGCTCACCACGGCTTCCCTCGGAGCCTGCAACAGCACGTATGGCCGCGGCGGTCCTGTTGCGGTGACCGGCAGCTCGACGGCGCTACCGGCAAGGGCTGTGCGATCGGCCGATGGGAATGGCCCGCGGCGAGCTGACGTGACCACCTCTCCGACCTGCCAAACGACTCCGCTCTGGCCGCTGACGGCCAGCAGCAGGACCGTATCCTCAACGAGCGTGGCGGCGTAGGAAAAGTACTCGGCGATGCGCTCCACCATGCGCCGGTCCGCGAACCGCCCCAATTGCGGCAGTTCCGGGGTCGCGGCCGCGAGATCTTCCGGCGCAGGCTCGGGGCGCAGCAGCGCCCCGGCCAGCAGCAACGCGGCACAGATCGCGGCCAACAGGGCAATGTAGGCTGGGCTCGGCCTGCTCATTGCCCTCAAGCGGGCGAGCGCGACGAACGGCGGCGCCAAGGCGCGGTCGGAAGCGCGACTCCAAACCCTCCCATCGAATTGCTTGCCCGAGCCGCCGCCCCCGCGGCAGAAGACCCAAGCGATCCGTGATCAGTGGGGTCCGTAATCGGTGTCAGTGACGCCGAAGCTGCCGCCAATCCGTGCGAGGGCCGCCGCGCGACGCAAGCAGCATTGTATCAGCGCAGACCTCGGACCAAGCCCGCAACTGTCACGCAACCGCGCGAAGTTTGCCCGCAACGCGGCTGACGGCTCCCCAGAGCAAGGCCGCGTCGCTGGCGCAACCGACCAAGCGCATTCCGCGGCCGATCCAGAAGGTCGCGAGATCCACGTCGCGCACCTGGATGGCGGGCCACAGGCCCGCCGCTTGGCAGGCCGCGATCACCCGATCGATCGCATCCACCAGCTTTGGGTGGTCCCATTGGCCACCGACCCCCAAGGAGATGGAGAGGTCGGCCGGGCCTACCAGCAGCGCGTCAAGGCCCTCAACGGCGGCTAGGTCCGGCAGGCGCTCGAGGGCAGTGTCCGACTCCACCTGCGCGATCATCAGCGACTCGCTGTTGCAGTGGGCCACGATCTCGTCGAATCCCGCCTGCTGGTACCCGATCTGCGGGGGGCCGAGCCCGAATCCACGATGCCCTTGCGGAGGGAACTTCGCTCCGCGCACGGCACGCTGCAGCAGCGCGGGATCCTCACAGCGCGGGAAGATGATCCCCTCCGCGCCGGAGTCCAGCGCCCGCGCGACGAGGTCGTACTGGAAGTCGCAGACCCGCACGACCGCCGTCACGTCAGTCATGCGGTACGCGCGCAACAGCCGATGCAGGGTGTCGGTCGAGAACGGGCTGTGCTCGGAATCCAGGAACACCCAGTCCATCCGCGCCGCGCTGAACATCCGTGCAACTTCCGCCGTCGGAATCTGGGCGTGGGCAATCCCGACGGCCACGGCGCCGTTCTCTAGGATCTGGCGGGTCCGGTTCGGGCGCATCGCACCAACTCTATCGCAGCTTGCACCCGGCTCCGGACGGCAAGGTCACAGGTCGATCTGCAGGGCAGTCGTCAGGAACGTCTGCGACTCGCCTGGATTGGGACTCCCCGTGACGAACGCTCCGGCGAAGAAGTGCGAGGCTCCGAACCGCAGCTCGACGTTGGGCCTAGGGTAGTACCGCAGCACGAGATCGACCTCCTGCCCAATGGAGTCGCTCGCGGCACCTCCCGCAGGCGGCCGCACAGCCGCCCGCATGCTGAGTCCGTAGAGCGCGTCCCGCGTGCTGGCGACGCGCAGGTCCATGACGTCGAACGTCAGCCTCCAGCGCTTCCCGGGCCGCAGGTTCACGCCCCCCTTCAGGAACTTGAGGTTGCGCAGGGAGACGATATCGCTCTCGCCGTAGATCCGGTGCGGCGCCGGGTGCAGCGTGTCGAACGTGCCGGTCCGCGCGTCATTGGGATCGTCATCTCCGCTGGCCTGGCTCCACTCGAAACCCAGACGCGGCTGACCAGGCGCCGAATCGAACGTCTTGCCCAGCCCGCACACGCCCATCCACGCCCGCTGCGGTCGATGCGCCAGTCCGCCTCCCTGCCCGGCAAGAATGACTTGATAGTCCCAAGTCTCCAAGAAGCGTCCCGACAGGCGGCCGCCGGCGGTCCCCAAGAGACCCCCTGTGTTCGAGGCGGCGTCCTCCTCGCGGCGGTTGGCGAGCACGAACGGCTCCAATACGTGCTTGCCGTTGGCCATCTGGATCGAGCCGATCGCGCCGTAGAGGAAGCGGCTTCGCAACGGCCGGTTGAACCCGTCTCGGACGCCCACGTTCGAGAATCCCAGCAGGTGAACGCGGTGCTCGCCGCGCCGGATCGTCAACTGCGCTCCGTCGAACATCGGCGAAGTGTTGCTCCAGCGGCGCGCCCCGATCAGCCTCTGGTCCATGAACTCCAGTTGCTGGCGGCCGACGCGCAGTTCCATGGCTCCATCCTCCGGCCCCAGCGCGACGTAGGCCTCGCGGAAGTCAAGGGGATCCTCTAGCGCCCGCCGCCGCTGCGGGGCATCCAGCCCTATGACGCGGGCATCGTTGAGCTGCACGGCGAAGCGAACACCCTTCGAGGCGCGCAGCTTCGCGTTGAGCCACACGCGGGTGATCCCCAGTCCATCCTCTTTGGCGGCGCTCTCCCCTGCGCCGAAGCGATTCTCGGAGCGGGCGCGCAGCTGGGCCCAGACCTCGTAGCGAGGCTTGGCGTCGGCAGGCTGGCCCTGCGCGGCAGATGGCGGCGGCCACGCCAGAACGCACAGCGCGAGCACGGACCCGGGCCAGAACGAGACTCGCCGTGGGGCCTGGGAGGCCGGCACCATGTGCGTCGCCCTACCGCCCATCGCCCACGCTGAGCACTGCCAAGAAGGCCTCCTGAGGAATGTCCACGCGACCGACCCGCTTCATGCGGCGCTTTCCCTCACGCTGCCTCTCGAGCAGCTTCCGCTTGCGCGTGATGTCGCCACCATAGCACTTGGCTGTCACGTTCTTGCGAAGCGGCGCAATGTTGTCGCGAGCGACGATCTTGTTGCCGATCGCCGCCTGAAGGGCCACCTCGAACTGCTGGCGCGGGATCAGCTTTCGGAAACGCTGTATGAGCGCCTTTCCGCGGGCGTGCGCCTGATCCTTGTGGACGATGATCGACAGGGCGTCGATCGCGTCACCAGCGACGAGTATGTCGAGCTTGACCATTGGCGAGACCCTGTAGCCAGAAAAGTGGTAGTCGATCGACGCGTAGCCCCGGGAGACCGTCTTGAGGCGGTCGTAGAAGTCGAGCACAATCTCGTTCAGCGGCACTTCGTACGTCAGCACGACCCGCCGTCCTGCCGTGTACTCAAAGCTCTTCTGGACGCCGCGCTTCTCCTCGAACAGCCGCAGGATCCCGCCAAGGTAGGCGTCGGCGGTTATGACCGTGACCGTAAAGATCGGCTCCTCGACCTGGCGTATCGAACGCTGCGAAGGCCACAGACTGGCATTGATCACATCGACCACCGACCCGTTCGTCCTAGTGACCCTGTACCGCACACCCGGGGCCGTGGTGATCAGGCGCAGGCCAAACTCCCGCTCAAGCCGCTCCTGCACCACCTCCAGGTGCAGCAGCCCCAGAAAACCTCCCCGGAACCCGAAGCCGAGCGCTGCTGAGCTCTCCGGCTCGAAGCGGATCGAGCGGTCGTTCAGCTGCAGCTTTTCCAGCGCGTCGCGCAACATTTCGTGCTGGTGGGACTCCACCGGGTAGAGCCCCGCAAAGACCATGGGCTTGGACTCTTGGAAGCCGGGCAACGGTCCGCGCGGAGGGTTGCGGTCTTCGCAGACGGTGTCCCCGATGCCGGTCTCGGTAACGTTCTTGATGTTCGCGACCAACCAGCCCACCTCGCCCGCCTTGAGCTCCTGGCAGGTGACCGGCGCCGGCGTGCGGTAGCCCAGCGCCTCGACCTCGTAGGTCCGACCGGTCGACCACATGCGGATGCGCATGCCCACCGCCAACCGGCCGTCCACCATTCGCACCAGCAAGATCACCCCGCGGTACGGGTCGAACCAGGAATCGAAGAGCAGCGCCCTGAGGGGAGCGCCCTCGCGCGGCCGCGGCGAGGGTATGCGCCGCACGACCGCCTCGAGCACTTCTGGCACGCCTGCGCCCGTCTTGGCGCTGATGCGCAGGGCGTCGGACGCCTCGAGCCCGATGGTCCCCTCGATCTCGGACTGGACCCGGTCCGGGTCCGCCGCCGGCAGGTCGATCTTGTTGAGCACCGGCACGATCTCAAGGTCGTGCTCAAGGGCGAGGTAGGTGTTGGCCATCGTCTGCGCCTCCACACCCTGTGCAGCGTCGACTACGAGCAGCGCCCCCTCGCACGCCGCCAAGCTGCGGGAAACCTCGTAGGAGAAGTCCACGTGGCCGGGCGTGTCGATCAGGTTCAGCTGGTACTTCCGGCCGTCGTCGGCTTGGTACGAGATGCGCACAGTCTGGGCCTTGATCGTGATCCCCCGCTCCCTCTCCAGGTCCATCGAGTCCAAGACCTGGTCCTGCATTTGGCGGCTCGTGAGAGCCCCGGTCGCCTCCAGCAACCGGTCCGCCAGGGTCGACTTGCCGTGGTCAATGTGGGCGATGATCGAAAAATTACGGATCAGGGAAGGGTCCATCGCAAGTGGTCGGGCAGCCCGGCGGAGTGCTGGCCCGGTCGACCGCTCTCCCCAAGCCTGATTGTAGCGGCCCCTTGGCCGCGGGGCATCGCCCCTCAAGCGGCGATCGTCTCCAGCATCTGCTCGATGCGATGCAGGGGATTCGGCCCGACCGCGTCGAAGCCCCTCCACTCGAGCGTGCCGTCTGGGGAGAAGCTCGCTCCCGCGGTGGTTGCCAGCAGTTGCCCCAGGCTGTTCGGGTCGACCTTGGAGGTCGGACGCAGACGCACCACCAAGCGGTCGTTCCGCCGCTCCAGGAGAGGGATGCGCATGGCTTGGGCCTTGTGCTGCACGACGGCCTGTCCCAGCAGGTTGCGGACCGGATCCGGCGGTGCACCGTAGCGGTCCCGAAGGTCGCTCAAGGCCTGTTCTCGCTCGTCCGCATCCCTGACCGCGGCGAGCCGCTTGTAGAGCAGCAGTCGCTGGGTCGGATCTCCCACGTAGTCGTGGGGGATGTGCACGTCCATGCGCAGCCTCACCTTGGCACTCACGAGGTCCTCCGCCCGCTCACCCCTCAGCTCCCGCACCGCCTCCTCAAGGAGCCGGCCGAAAGTCTCGAAGCCAACCGCCGCGACCTGCCCGCTCTGCTGTCCCCCCAGCAGGTTTCCGGAACCCCGCAGCTCGAGGTCGAGGGCCGCCAGCTTGAAACCGGCCCCGAGCTCGCTGAACTCGCGGAGAGCGGCAAGACGCATGCGGGCCTGCTCGCTCAAGTCGCGGTTGTCCGGCACCAGGAGGTAGGCGTACGCACGCCGGTTCGACCGCCCCACCCGCCCCCGCAGCTGGTACAGTTCGGCCAGTCCGTGCCTGTCGGCCCGGTCGACGACGAGCGTGTTGGCGAGCGGTATGTCGAGGCCGTTCTCGATGATCGTCGTTGCCACAAGGACGTCGAACTCGTGGCGCATGAACGCCAGCATGACCCTCTCAATCTGCCGCTCGCCCATCTGGCCATGGCCCACCCGGAATCGGACGGTCGGCAGCGCCGCGGCAAGCCGGTCGGCAACCCCTTGGATCGACTCCACGCGATTGTGCAGGAAGTAGACCTGCCCGCCGCGCTGGACTTCTCGCGCGATGGCACCGGTCACCATTCGCTCGTCATACTCCGCAACAACGGTCTGGATGGCCAGCCGGTCCTGCGGCGGAGTCTTGATGACGGAGACGTCGCGCAGACCGGTCAGGGCCATGTAGAGCGTGCGGGGGATCGGGGTGGCGGTCAGCGTCAGGACGTCGACCGCGCTGCGCATCTGCTTGAGGCGCTCCTTGTGCCTCACGCCGAAGCGCTGCTCCTCGTCGACGATCAGCAGCCCCAGATCCCGGAACTGGACGTCCTTCGAGAGCAATCGGTGCGTGCCGATGACGATGTCGCACGTGCCGTTCCGCATGCCGGCCAGCGTCTCCCGGTTCTTCCTTGGGCTTCGAAGCCTTGACAGCATCCGAACCTCGATCGGGAAGGGCTCGAAGCGGGCCCGGAACGTCTCCAGATGCTGAAACGCGAGCACCGTTGTCGGCACCAGCACGGCGACCTGCTTGTCGTCCCCCAGCGCTTTGAAGGCCGCCCTCATTGCAACCTCCGTCTTGCCGAAGCCCACGTCACCGCAGACCAAGCGGTCCATGATCCGCGGCGACTCCATGTCCCGCTTGATGTCGGCCACGGCGGCCAGCTGGTCCTCGGTCGGCTCGTGGGGGAAGGCCTCCTCGAACTCCCGCTGCCAGCTGCTGTCGGCCGAGTAGCAGTAGCCCCTTCCCAGTTCGCGCTTGGCATAGAGCTTGAGCAGGTCGTCCGCCATGTCCAGCAGGCGCGCCTTGACCCTGCGCTTGGTCTTCTCCCAGGTCTGCCCTCCCAACTTGTCGAGGGGCGGCTGCGGGCCTCCCGCACCGTGGTACTTATGCACGAGGTCCAAACGGGTCAGCGGGAGGTACAGGCGCGCCCTGTCGGCGTACTCGAGCAGCATGAAGTCCTCGGCCCGGCCATCCGCAACCATCTGCCGAGTGCCCACATAGCGGCCCACGCCATGCTGGGAGTGGACGACCCGGTCCCCCTCGCGGAGGTCCTCCAGATCCGTCAGGAAGGCAGCGCTGGCGGCCCGCCTCGGCTTCGGAACTGCGGCCGCGCGAGGGGCCGGAAAGAGGTCCTGCGTACCGTAGACGGCGAGCCCGGCGTCCGGCAAGACGCAGCCACGCTCGATCTCGGCCCGCACGAGGATGACCGACGCAGACCGGTCGGACAGGCGGGACTTTTCTTTGAGCTGCCGGCTCAGGCCGCCTGTGCGGTCGCCCACCACCAGCCGATAACGCACGACGTGCTCGTGGAAGAGGTCGGCAAGGTGCTCCAGGCCGCGGGCCGTCGACGACGCCACAAGCACGTGCGTGCCCGCCTCGACTTGCGCCTTGATCTCCTGAACGCACAGCGCGACATTCCCCTCAAAGCGCGAGACCGGACGCGAAGGGATGCGTAAGGTGGCAGCCGGACTTCCGAACGCGGAAGGAATCATGCCGAGCTCGGCGAACGCGACCCGCGGCCGACCCGCGAGTTGCGCGAGCAGCTCCTTCCAAGTCTGAAAGTACTCTTCCGGAGCCGAAGCCTGGTCGGCCTGCCCCTCCAGCAGGCTGTCCCAGAATTCCCCGGCCGAACGCTCAATCGCTTCCGGAGCGTGGAGCACAACCCACGCTCCGGGGAGCAGATCCAGCAGGGAACCGCTCCGCCACTGGCCGCCAGTGGCGGTGAACTCCCAGCCCGGAGGCAGCAGCCCAGCGCCGGAACCGCCCGCAGCGAACTCCTGCATGGGCAGGACCTCGATGGACTCGAGCCTGCGGATGGAGCGTTGCGTCCGCGGGTCGAACGCTCGGATAGAGTCCACATCATCGCCTACGAGCTCGAAGCGGTAGGGATGCCGTGCGCCCGGCGCGAAGATGTCGGCGATGCCCCCGCGCACCGCAAACTGTCCCACCATCTCGACCGGCTCGCTCGGGCTGTAGCCCAATGCCACCAAGCGCCGCTCCAGCTCAGGCAGCACAACGGCACCACCGACTCGAACACGCACCGCAAGATTCCTGTAGAGGCTTGGCTGTGCCACTCTCTGCATTGCAGCGGCCACCGGCGCCACGACGATCGCCACTTGCCCCCTGGCCATGTGCCAGAGGGCCGTGGCGCGGCGCTGCGCGATGTCGGGATGCGGCGAAAGCCCGTCCCCGGGCGCCACGTCCATGGCGGGGAACAGCAGGGGCGGCGCTCCGCCCGGCTCACCGACCAGCCCGAACCAAGCCGAGAGCGCCTCGTGCAGGCCCTCGGCGTCGCCCTGCGATCCAGCCAATGCCAGCAGAGGCCGACGGCCGGCGGCCCTCCGCAATTGCAGCGTGTGCGCAGCGGCGGCAAAGGGCGTGAGGCCGGACAAGCAGCGCAAGGCGGGCGGGTCCGTGTCAAGGCCCTCGACCAAGGCGCGGAAGCCCGTCTCGCGGCGCAGCCTCGACAGGCTCTGGTCCAAACCCAGCGGTGTCAACGGCGTCGCATCCGCAGAATGCTCGCGACGATGTTCGTCGTCGAGTAGCCGCGCTCGAACGGGATGGCGAACACCTGTCCGCCCGCGGCCTCCACTATCTCCCGGCCCGCGATCCAGTGCGCCCAGTCGGCACCCTTGACCAACACGTCGGGCAGCAGCACTTCCAGCAGGGCGTGGGGCGTGTCCTCGTCAAAGACCGTGACTGCGTCGACGCAGGCGAGCGAAGCGAGGATGGCGGCCCTGTCCCCTTGCGGGAGGACCGGTCGGCCCGGCCCCTTCAGGCCGCGCACGCTTCGGTCGGAATTGACCGCGACGACCAGACGCTCGCCATGCTCGCCGGCCTGCTCCAGCAGGCGCACGTGCCCCGGATGAAGCAGGTCAAAGCAGCCGTTGGTGAACACCACGCGCTCACCGGCCCGGGCCCACGCCGCTCGCCGCGCGACGAGATCCGCGCGGCTCGCCACCACTCCCATCGGGAGGCCTCGCGGAGCGCAGTCTAGACTTGCATCGCAAGTCGGGCCGGCCGCACAACCGCGGTCGGAGCATGGTACTGGAACTCTTCGATCTTGCGATACACAGGGCCGCTGCGGGTCAGCATGCTGCCGTAGAGCGCAAACGACTCAACCGGGAAGCTTCCGAAGTCCCGGGTCGGAAGCTCTTCGATCGCCTCGTGCATCTCTGTCAGGTTGCACTCGGCGCGCAGCCGGCCTAGAGTCAGGTGGGGCACGTACGGCCGCACCTCCGGGGCAATGCCCAGCGCGGCAAGGCGCGTGTCGACGCTGCTGGCGAGCTGGCGCAGGGCGGTCGAATTCTCGGCGATCACCCAGAACACCCGCGGGCTGAGTCCGTGGGGGAAGAACCCGAGCCCGGCCAGCCTGACGGTCACCCTCATGGGCACGCGGACACGGTCCAAGGTCTCGATGACCTCGTCCAGTCTGCGCTCGTCCCACTCGCCTATGTATTTCAGGGAGACGTGCATGTTGCTCGGATGCACCCAGCGCATGGGTGCCATCGGCGCCAAGCGGCGTACTAGCTCGGTCAGGGCGGTGACAGTCCGGGAATCCGGCTCAAGGGCGACGAACAGGCGCATTGTGGAAGACTCCTTAATTGGCCGCTAAGGAGCGGCTGGTCTGTGATTGGGGTGATTGCTGCTACTTGCGGTGAACCGAGAACTGGTCGGACGGAGGCTTCAGTACGATCGTTTCCGTCTGTTCGGCATCGGTGAGCGTCACCTCGGAACCGTGCGTGCGGAACCCCTTGCTGATGACTTGGATCAGCACGGGCCCTCGCGGCAGGGGCGGAACGGGCGTGCTGCCCTCATTGCTCGTCTTGAGCTCGAGGGCAGGGCCCTTCCGCTTGAACTTTTTCTGCTTCCCCTTCAGCGGGCGCACGATGACGCTGGCCCGCGGGACCGGGCGACCGGCTTCGTCGCGCACGATGATGCGCAACGTGGTCCACTGGCGCGCCGCCATCAGCCGGCCGGCGGAGGCCACAGCAGCCAGCATCGCCGCCAGCGCTCGGCGGCGGTCCAAAAGCGGCTGGAGCAAGGCGGAGGACATCACGTGATCAGAACACATAGCTGAGGGCACCGGAATAGCTGCGGATGGCCTGGAGCAGGTGCAGGATCCGACCGCCCGGCGCGTCCAGCGGAAGGTAGCCAGCCTTGAGAAGGTTGCGAAACTCCGCGCGGGCCTCGAACTTGCCCGGCATGCCCGCCACGCTGGGCAATGGCTGGCGCAGGCTGATGTTCAGGCCCGGGTCGGACCGGGAAGCGAAATCATTGAACGGGTCCGGCGGCAGCACAGACTGCCGGCTTGCCCACTGGTACGAACCCGTGAGGCGGGTCCGCGAGCCCGGCACGGACACCTCGACCAAGGCTAGTAGCATGTGCGCCTGCCGCGTCTCCAGAACCTTCCGCAGCTCCGCCGCGGAGGCCTCCCGCAAGTGCGTGCGGGTCGGTAACAGGACACCTCCGTAGCCATACCCCAGCGACGCCCGCAGGCGGTCGGCGATCTTACGCGAATATGACACGCGGGCCCCGGAAGCCTGATAGCTGCCGGCGTTGACGGTGGAAGCGGTCGAGTACAAGTCTGGGACGACTTCTCCGGCTCCCAGAGTGCCGTCCGGCACGGTGGCGGAGATAGCCGCGTCGCGGGTCCTTTCGCTGTAGACGGCAGCTTCGAGCAGCCCATTGCCGAAGCGCTGCCTGTAGGCCGCCTCGGCGTGTTCGGATCTCTGGACAGTCGGCCGTCCGTCGACGACTGTGACCCGCGGGAAGCTTCCGAGGTGCTGCACGCTGCTCCGCAGGGCTGCGTCGACGCCGGCGCGCGTGGCTGACGGGGGCGGCACGCCGGACGCGTAGCTCACGGCCAGTTCCCGTCCCCCGCCGAACTCGTACGCGACTTTCGCGTAGGGGCTGGCGACATTCAGGCGATCGAGGAAGCGCACGGATTCGAAGAGCAGCCCGTACTCGACCCGCAGCCTTTCCGCAAGGCGCACCGAGTCCCCGAGCTCCAGCGAGAATGTCTCGAGCTTCGGAAGGCCCTCGCGGTCCTGTCCGGGAGCGGCCATGCGGCGCGCAGCCGCTGAGGAGGCCTGCACCTGCCTGACGGTCAGTGCGACCTCCGGCTTGGCGATTCCGACCTCCTTGGAGTAGCTCGTGCGGAACGCAGTCGTGCTGCCCGGAATGTCCGGGCGGCCGGCGCCGCTGTTCCCGCTGAGGGTGACGTCGTGGCTGCCGAACAGGGACGTGGCGACAGCGAAGGCAGTTCCCAGGTCGCGCCGCGTGCTGAGGCCGTCCGAACGGTTCCCCTGTCCCGCCGTGAGCTGGGCGTAGGCGTGGGTGTCCTCGAACGTGCCGTCCAGCTTGCGCAGGAATCTCTCACGCTCGTCGTGCTCGGCAGGCGCGAAGCGCAGGACGTTGCGCCGCGAGTGCTTCGCACGCAGGACCCACTTCCAGCGGTCCGTCATGTCGCGCACCTGGCTCCCGTAGCCCAGCTGCAGGCTGGCGAAGACCCCGTTGAGGGTGACCTCGAGGAACGTCCGCTTTCCGGGCGCGACGGACAGATCGTCCTTGCGCGCCAGCGCGAAGCTTGGCTGCCGCACCTCGACCGAATAGCTTCCGGGAAACAGCCCGGTGAACTGGAACCAGCCGCGGTAGTCGCTCTTGGCGCTGCTCAGCACCGACCCGTCGGCCGTCAGCAGCCTAATGTCCGCGTCCATCTGCGGGATGCCGGCCAGGTCGCGGACCAAGCCGCCGATGCTGCTTCCCGAATCGGCAAAGGCGGGGGCGGCAAGTATGGTAACGGCCAGCCAAACCGTGCAAAGACGCCGCGTTCGCCCGGAAGGCTTTCGCTCGGCGCCTGACACGATCACTGTACCTGGAATGTGGCGCTCGGCGCCAAGCTCTCGTTCTTGATGCGGTCCTGCACGAGCAGGTTCAGCTTGTACTGGCCAGGTTCGAGGGTCTGCAATGGCAGCAACTTCTCGATCACGACCTGGCGGGAAGACGCACCGCGGATCGCGTTGACATCCTCGGTGAAGTTGAGCAGCAGCTCGTCGGGGGTCTCCAAGCGCGCGATCTGGTAGGTGACGTCCCCTCGTGGCCGGCTGGTCTCGTCGTCCTGCCCGAGGTTGTAGATCTGCAGGTAGATGCCCATCTTCTCTTCGCGCTTGAAGGACTCGTCGATGCGCGGCCGCACCTTGGAACTGCCGATCACGAACTGGCCGGTGCCCAGCGAGCGGATGGGCACCCGCTCGATCTTGTCCGCCAGGATCAGCGAAGACGTCGCCAACGCCTCATCGTCGAACTCGGGCACGCGCATCGCGGTGCGATAGGTCCCCATGGTCTCCCCGACCAGGTCCTTTACCACGAGCTCAAGGCGGTACATGCCCGGCGCCAGCGGCAGGGTCTTGTTGTAGATCGAGGAGCGGCCCACCTCCTGGTGCATGCGCTCCGCCGTGGTGGTGATGCTCACCGTGTCCTCGAACGTCGACTGCACACGACGGGTCATCGTGGTGATGCGCCCGAAGATATTGGCCACGGCCTTGTGCAGGCCGCCCTCCTCCTTGAAGACGAGGTTCTCGTTGCGCAGCAGGACCGTGATTCCGGTGAGCACGGAATTGTTGGTGACGCGCACGAAGTGAATGTCGGCCTCGTAGGAGAGCGTGTCGTAATCGATCGTCGAGTTGACGATCGCCTCCAAATCCTTGAACTTGACGGCCGGCGGCTTGAAAATATTCGCGTACAACTGCAGACGCTCGAATTGGTTGTAGCGTATCGACTGGGCCCCACCGATTGGCATCCCCATGCGCGTCCCGTCCGTCCGGCGGAAGCGGTCGGCCTTCGTGGTGAGTCCCATCTGCTCCGAGAGGGTCAGGCCCGCTCCCGGCACGTGCAACAGCGCGTCCTTCTCGGAAGGGTCCATTGTCAGGCGGTATTCCCCGGTCATGGTCGGGTCCACGAACTCAAGCAGGATGTCGCTGCCGATGCCCTCGATCCAGCGATACCGCCAGATCTCGAAGGGGTATGTCGAGGTGAACCCGCCGCCCTCTTCGTAAGGCCTCTGGTACTGGCCTCCTGAGGGATGGGACTCCACCTCGTCCGCCGGACCGTATGCAATGTAGATACGGCCCCGGTCCGTCCTCCAGCCTGGAATCCCCGATGCGAAGCGGTCGTTGGCGTAAGCGATCCGCCGGTAGTGCTCTTCCTTGTACTCGTTCTCGATCGTGTCCGGCGTTGGATCCCGACGCATCCAGAAAGACTCGATGAAGTTCTCGCGCTCCTCGTCGGTCGCCATCTGAATGAACGCCCTGCGCTCTTGGGGCGTGATGATGTAGCGCACGTCCTCGTCCAGCCACCGCTTGAAGGGACCGCGCAATTCCTTCCGCAGGCGCTCCAGCCGCCGCTTCTCCTCCTTCGCGCTCAGCTTCGCCGGCTCTGCGGGGCCTTGGGCCACCGCCGAGCCCACAAGCGCAGAGGCAAGCAACGCGACCGTCACGTGCATTCCCCGTATTCGCATCGCTCCTCCCGCGAGCCCTACCTAAAGGCACCCAGCCGGGGCGCCTCGGCGTCACTCCATGAAGATTTTACTTCGTATGGTCGCATCAGTCAAGCACTTTTCCCCCGCGAATTTGGAGACCTGTCGGCCGCATCGGCGGCCGCCCCTTGGGCATCGATCTTTTCCTCGCGGGCGCGTGGACCTGTCGGCTCAGCCTTCGAGGTCGCGGTCGTCCCTCGAAACTCCAACACCATCAGGGTGAGATCGTCCTGACGACCGCACCCCGCACTGAAGGCGTCAACACTCTCCAGCACCGCGTCGAAGAACGCGTCGATGCCGAGCGAGGCGCGCGTGGATGCGACCCGCTGGAGTCGCTCCAAGCCGTACGGTTCCGATGCGGTGTTGCGCAGCTCGGTGACGCCATCGCTGTAGACGACCAGCTTGTCCCGGGGCCGCAACCTGCACTGGTCCTCGCGGAACTCCGCATTGTCGAATATCCCGACGGGGCGGCTGTTAGGCGCCAAGAGCTCGCACTGTCCGAACCGCCGCACGATGATCGCGGGGCAGTGGCCCGCATTGCTCCAGCGGACGTGCCCGTTCTTAAGCAAGCTAGCCGCGAAGATCGTTGCGAAGTGGGCGTTCCGGGAGCGCTCGCACAGGTAGCGATTAATGCGGGCGAGCGTGCCGGCGAGGGAGACCTTCGGCCCTGCCCCAAGGAAGAAAGCGCCCTGCAACAGCGAGGCGAGAATGGAAGCGGCCGGCCCTTTTCCGGACACGTCGGCGAGGACGGCCGCCCAGTTGCCGTCCGCCAATCGCATCAGGTCGTAGTAGTCACCGCCCAGCCGCGAGCTGGGCTCGCTGTGCCCGCGGGCGAGCAACCACCCGTCCCGCGGCAGGGCCGTGGGCAGCAGCGCACGCTGGATCTCGCGCGCCATCGAGAGCTCCTGCTCAAGGCGTCGCTTTTCGCGGGCCTGCTCCAAGAGTCTGGCGTTCTCCACGCTGGTCGAGACCTCGATGGCGAGCGCGTGCAGCAGAGCCTGGTTGGCCTCCGCAGGCAACATCCCCCAATGCTGGGAATCCATGTACAAGACCCCCAGCGTGTCGCGCTTGGCCGAAATGATCGTAGTCTCGTGGTCGTGGCCCAAGCGCATTCGAAGAATGGGCACGCAGAGCGCAGCCCGGGGGCTGCCCTCAGCCAGCGTCGAGACGTCCAGATCCATGGTGAAGAGCTGCGCACGCCGGTCGAGAGCGCGGGAGATCTCTTCGAGCGGGACGGTCAGGCCGCGCGCTATGGACGCGCGGCCCTCCGTGCTGCGGACGGCCCTGACCACCAGCTTGGATTCGGAATCCCGCAGCAGGAGGAACGCCCGCTCGGCATTTGCGATCGCCAAGGCCGCTTCCAGGACGGCGGCGAACACGTCGTCCACTCCACTGGCGGACTCCATCGTGCGGGCGACGTCGAGCATGGCCGATAGGCGTCCGAGCGTGCCGGTCCGTTGCCGCTCCTCCCCCAGCCCGGCCACCTTTTGCAGCAGCGGCAGGCGCGAGACGTGGCCCTCGCGGATCGTGATCTGGTACAAGTCTCCGACCCCAAACCCGAGCCGGTCGCCCTCCACGATCGCTGCCCTCTTGGAGACCCGCTTCCCGTTCAGGAAGACGCCGTTGCGGCTGCCCAAGTCTTCGAGCACGTAGCCGTGTCCCCGGTTGGCGATGCGAGCATGCCGCCGCGAGATCCGGTTGTCAGCCAGTACGAGGTCGCACTTCGTGTGCCTGCCGATCACGAACGGGTTGCGGTCGACAGGCACATGCTGGCACTGGCCCGAGGCTGGCTCGACGAGCAGGGAGAGCTTCCGAGGGGCCGAGCCAGCGCTGTCGTGCGCGCCCATGCTCTTGGCGCCGTCGCAGAGGACGCTCTAGCCGCCCCCGGGCCGTGCGTCGTCCACCGGCTGGCCGGCCCTCCCGGGGGGGCCTTGGCAGTCCGCACAATGGCCGCCGAATTCGGTTCGCGCCACCTTGACACGAAAGCCGAACTGCGACTCCACTTGCTCTTTCATCTCTCGGAGCGGGTCGCCGAAGTACTCGAAGACCGCGCCACAGCGCATGCACACGAGGTGGGCGTGCTCGCGCTTGAGGCGGGTCTCGTAGTAGTGCTTCTCCCCCTCGTGGTGCATCAAGTCCAGCTCGTCGACCAGGCCGAACTCTTTGAGGACCTTGAGAGTCCGGTATACCGTGACTTCGTTGATGGCCGGATCCTCGAGCTGGGCCAGCTCGTAAATCTGGTGGGCGTCGAGATGGTCCTTTGAGGCATGGATCAGCCGAAATACCAGCTCCCGCTTCTTGGTGATCCGCAAGCCCTTCTCTCGGAGGACGTTGAGCGCGTCTCGAGATACGCTGGCCGGGTTCACAGCGAACAATCTATCACACGGCCCGCCAAACCGCCCGGGTAGAATGGGACTCAGGACACCGCGACCGTCGTCGGGCCGTGGCGCAGCCTGGTAGCGCGCTTCCTTGGGGTGGAAGAGGTCCCGAGTTCAAATCTCGGCGGCCCGACCAGCGGGGCGGATCCCTCGGACTCCGGGGGATTGGCACGGACGGGCGGCGGGCACGCGGCACGGCGACGCTCGGGTTGCGGCTCGGCGCGCGCCGAGCTGCTCTTGGGTCGATGGCGCTTACTGGTCTTCCCTAATCTCCAAGACCTGGTTCGCTTCTACCCTGCCCAATCCCTGTACCTGTCCGCTGGGCCATCGCACTCTTACGTCCGCTCGTTCCGCCACGCCCAGGCCAAAGTGGACGCCGTCGTGGCTTGAGGAGGCATAGCCAACGGCGCTCGTCATCGGATTGGCCTGACCGGCCGCCTCGACGATTGCCCCCAAGCCGTCCCGGTTGGAGCGCGTGCCCGTGAGGCGCACGTTGAGCCAGGAGTTCCGTCCGGGGCTGGCGTTCCGCCAAAGCTCGGCCCTGTCCCCCAGGGAGGCCACCACCACATCCACCCTGCCGTCGCGGTCGAAGTCGGCGAATGCGCAGCCTCGGTGGGCCTTGGGGCTGTCGGCGAGCCCACCGTCGGCGGGCTCGAACGAGCCGTCGCCCCGGTTCGCGAACGCGGTGTTCGGCTCGCGGTATGGAGTGGTCGGCTCGAACTCCCGGATGACGTCGTTGACGTGCGAGTTCGCCGTGAATACGTCCTTCCACCCGTCATTGTCCAGGTCGAACAGGCCGATGCCCCATCCGCTGTGCCGGTTCGACAGGAGGGCCATCCCGGACGGGGCGGTGGCATCCTCGAAGAAGCCCTCGCCGACATTCCGGAACACCGGGAAGGTCTCCGCTATAAGCGCCGTGACGGCCAGATCCGGGAGGCCGTCGTTGTCGTAGTCGCGGAAGTCCACGCCCATGCTGGCGACCGGTTCTCCGTGCTGCAGCAGGGCCACTCCCCCGAAAAGTCCTCCCTCCTCGAAGGTCTCGCCCTCCAGGTTCAGGAACAGGAAATTGGGCAGGTTGTCGTTCGTGACGAAAGCGTCGGTCCAGCCGTCGCCATCCGCGTCGCCGAAGGCCACGCTCATTCCCCGCCCCAAGTGCGCCCCGATGCCGGCCGGCCCGCTGACCTCTTCGAACATGCCCTGGCCGACGTTGCGGTATAGCCGGTTCGCCATAGGAGTCAGCCGTGAGGGATCGCAATAGGCCCGTAGGCCCCGGTCCGGATCCCCGCAGAACGTGTCGAAGTCCAGACTCCAGCGGGCGTAGTTGACCACGAACAGGTCCAACTGGCCGTCGCGGTCGTAGTCGAACCAGCCGGCGGCTACTGCCCAGTCGCGCTGCAGCAGGCCGGCCGAGCGGGTGGCGTCGGCGAACGTGCCATCACCCCGGTTCCTGAAGAGTGTCAGGCGGAACACGCCGGCCACGAGCAGGTCGACATCTCCGTCGTTGTCGTAGTCCGCTGCGGCGGCACCCATGTCGTAGCCGCTGCCGGCAACGCCCGCACCTGCCGTGACATCCGTGAATCGCATGCCTCCTTCGTTGCGGTAGAGGCGGTTCCAGTACTTGCGAGAGGTCTTGCGCAGCGAAGGGATCTCAGCACCATTCGTGAAGTAAATATCCGGCAGGCCGTCGCCGTTGTAGTCGAATACGGCAACTCCGCCCGCCATGGTCTCGATCATGTGCTTCTCGGCTGTCGGATGGTTCTCCAAGCGGAAGTCAACGCCGGCCTCGGCGGCAACATCACGGAACTGGATCGGGCCGGCTGGCGCGGCCGTGACCGCAGCTGCCAGCAGTACCGCGAAAAGCGCTACTCGCTCTTGATCCATCGATCCAGCCGGTCGCGGTCGCGCGAGAAGGTTCGCTTGCGCATCTCCGCCGAGCGTTCCACTGCCGCCCTCGCGAGCTCTGCGTTCCCAAGGCGAACGTGCGCTTGGAAAAGGGAGTAGTGGATATCTCCGTAGTAGTCGAGCACGAGGGCCCGCTCCAGCTGCTCGGCCGCCTCCCTGAACCGCCCGACCCTCAGATAGGCCCGGCCAAGGCTGGGTCTGGCCTCCACCAGGTTGGGGTCGATGCGAAGCGCCGCCTCCAGATAGGGCACTGCCTCGGCATGCTGCTGCCGCGCGATAAACAGCCGGCCGGCGAAGTAGAGTGTGCGCGGGTCCGAATCATCCAGCTCGAGCGCCCTGCGGAGCGATGTCTCTGCCTCGTCCAGGTCGTTGTCGAGCAGATATATCAACCCGAGGCTGCGGTGCAGCCCGGGCTCGTCCGGCTTGAGATTGATCGCCTTGCGGTATCCCGCGATGGCCTCCGCGTCGGCCTGCCGCTGACGGTGGGCCTCGGCGCGCAGCTGGTGGGCACGCCAAGAGCCAGGAGCGAGGGCGTCGACCTCCCTGAAGCAGGAATCTGCCAAGGACTGGAGGGTTCGGACCGTCCAGTACAGCGCCTCCGGCAGGTCTTCGTCCGTTCCGCGCATGGCGTGGGTGAAGGCGACGATGGCTCTGTCGGGCGCTCCTAGGGCCAGGTAAGCGCGGCCCATCAAGAGCAGGTCGGCCCGTGACAGCGATCGGCGCTGGGCGAAGGCCCGTACGCACTCCTCGAACAGGTGGTCGGCACACAGCGATTCCGCATCGGCGCTTGCTGGCTCGCGTCGCGGGACGGCCCGCACTGCCGCCTCGAGGTCTTGCCGTGCCGCGTCTGCGGATGATCGATCGGTCGACAGCCTCCACCGCAGGAATGCGCTAGGGGCCCCCTTCTGCCCTTCCAAGTACGCCAGCGCTGTGGTCTCTGCTTCGCGCCCTGCCGAGCCTAGGGGAAACGGCGCGCGCAGCAGCCACGCTGGGAAAGAATCCCTGATGGATGCGACATGCTGCAGGGCGGTGGCAGGATCGCCTCCCCGAATGGCCAGCTCGGCAAGGCCGGCCCTGGCCTGCTCCGAAAGGGGATCGACCCGGAGCTCCGCCTCGAAGCGGGATCGGGCCTCGTCAACACGACCTAGCCGCAGCAGCGCCGCGCCGAATGCCGCGTTCAGGCCGGGCAGGCCCGGCGCACGCCCGATGGCCGACCCGAAGTATGTCGCCGCAGCCTCCCACGCTTGACTCAGCCCGAGCATGTCGGCCCCCAAGCGCGCGGCCCAGACAGAGTCGGGATGGCCCACGACGAGCCGCCCGGCGAGGTCGCTCATGAGCCGCATGTAGTCCTGGCCCAGAGCGTGCCAGCCCTGCACGGCGTCGGGCGTGGCCGAGAACGCGGCCCGGAACTCCTGCACGGCGGCCGCGTAGTCGCCTTCAGCGAGCTGGCACGCTGAGAGGGCTCTCCGGGCCTCGAGGTTTGAGGGGTCTAGGCGGAGGCTTGCCTCAAGGTGTGGTATGGCCTCGGCGGCCGCCCCCATTCTCAGGTGGGCAAGTCCTAGGAACAACTGGGCGACGTGGAGATCCGGTCGCTGCTCCGCCGCCGTCGACAGCTCTGAAACGGTCTCGGAATAACGCCCCTGCAGGAATAGCGCAAGCCCGAGGTTGGCACGAGCCTCGACTACGCGCGGGTCCAGGCCCAAGGCCTTGCGGAAGGACTCCTCGGCATCCTGCAGCCGCCCCTCGGCCAAGGCTCCGCGGCCCATCTGGAAGTGCTCCCGGACGCCGCCGGGCACCTGCGCCAGAAGCTGGCCCGCCACCAGCGCCGCCAGAGCGGCGCATGCCCGCAGGCGGGTTGTCGCCTTAGATGCCTCAGGGGTCGGTGTCACGGTTCCTTGCGACGCCGCCCGGGAGCGGCAGTGCCGCCCCCGGGCATGGGCTCACGGCACTCGCGAACCGAGATCAGAACTGGACGCGGAGGCCGAACTGTACAAGTCGAGGCACCCCCCGCGTGCCGCTGATCACGCCGAACTGCGGGGTCCCAAGGCTTGTGCCCGGATGCCGGAAAGTCGGGGTGTTGAAGAGGTTGAAGAACTCCGTCCGGAACTCGATCCCGACCTGCTCCCCGATTTGCGTTCGCTTGAAGACGGCAAAGTCCCACTGGGTGATCCCCGGCCCTCGCACATCGGGCAGGATTCGGCCGGTGTTTCCGAAGGTAAATGCCGCCGGCTGGCTGAACACGTCTGTC
Organism: Bryobacterales bacterium; assembly: GCA_965203925.1. Taxonomy (GTDB): domain Bacteria; phylum Acidobacteriota; class Terriglobia; order Bryobacterales; family UBA6623; genus VXMF01. The sequence continues at coordinate 3,078,334 of OZ241924.1, read as the reverse complement.
CTGAAGTACTCTTCAAGGCGGGTCTGCGGGTCGCCGGACAGCTCCGCGCTCGTGCCGTTGTTATTCGGGAACTGGGAGCCCCCGAACGAGTTCGAGAGGTTGCGGGAAGTGGTGACGCCGAGCGGGAAGCCAGTCTGGATCGTGGTCACGCCGTTGACGCCCCAACCGCTGACGATGTGCTTCGCGGCCCCGGTCAGGTTTGCGCCCAAGGGCTTGCCTTCGCCGAACGGCAGGTCAAGCACGTAGCTGAGGACCAAGCGCTGCGACACGTCGAACGGAGCCAAGGACTTCAGCGCGCGCAGGTCGTTGTTGTTGCCGCCCGTGGCCCAGCCCTGGGCGCTGAAGCCTTCAAGGCCGTCCAGCCAGCCGGTCAGCGTATCAGCGTCTGAGATCAGCTTGCTGGCCGTGTAGGACGCCAAGAAGCTGGCGCCCCCGGCGAATCGGCGCTCCAGCTTTGCCTGGAAGGCGTGGTAGGTCGAGCTCCGGTTGGTCGGACCGGACATCTCAACGTTTGTGAAGTGGGGATACGGGCGCAGAAGCTGGCCGCGCGATACCGTTCTCTGCGCAAGCGCCCCCGAATCAATGATTCCGAAGAACGGGTTCGGGACCTGCTCGTTCAGCGCCGGGCCGAGGGACAGGTGCTGGTCAGGGAGCTGATTGATCGTCTGAGCGTTCACCGGCAGGCTGGTCCCCTTGGACCCCGCATAGGCCACGTCGATCAACGTGCCGCCCGCGAACTGCCGCTGGATGTTGAAGTTCCACTGCTGCATGTAGCTCAAGGGCTGGTCCGGCACGGGCGAACGGATGCCGAGGCCGCCGACCAAGGTGTTGAGGAACGTCGTGTCCCGCCCGGGGGGCGAGAGCACACCGTCGGGGAACGGGTCGCTGAGCAGGCGGTACGGCGTAACGCCGCCGTCAATCGATGCCAGCCAAGGCGTGCCGATCGTGTTGACCACGTCCTGGTTGGGGGCGATGGCGAAGGCCACGTCGCTCGGGAGCCAGAAGATTCCGTACCCGGTGCGGATGACCGTCTTCTCGTCAACGCGATACGCGATGCCCAAGCGCGGGGCGAAGCGGTGGTAGTCGTTGAGGCGCGTCCTAGGCGGGCGCAGATCCGAATTGACCAGGGCGAGCTGGCCGCGCAGATCCATCCCGGTGGCGCTCGACAGGGGGTTGACCGAATCCAGTGCCAGCGAGGTCATGTTGTCGAAGCGCTCCGAAAAATTGCCGGCCCTCTCCCAGCGCACACCCATGTTGAGGGTGAGCCGATCGTTGACCTGCCACTGGTCATTGATGTACGCAGCCCTGTAGATCATCTGGCCTGCGACGAGGCCTGGCGTGGTGATTCCCCTGTTGGAACTGCCCGTGCCGAGCAGGAAGGAGGCGAAGCCCCAGCCTCCGGTCGGGTCGAAGGGGTCGTCTGCGGTGAACTTGGAGTTGAAGTCGAAGATGCCGCTGGGGGTGTTGCTCTGGGCGTAGTTGTGCGTCAGCCGGCGGACGTCCCCGCCGATCTTCAACGTGTGCCGACCGCGGATCAGCGTCAGGCTGGGCAGGAAGGCAAGATTCTCCTGACGGCCGATGATGATGCTTCCCGTGCCTTGGGAGCAGAAGAGGCTGTAGCTCTCTACGCAGGGCGTCGGGATGTGACGGAAGGACTCCGGAATCTGGCTGACCAGCGAGGAAGGCCAGGCGAACTGGGTCAGGTCGATGCCCTGGCTGGCCGGGGAACGATCGTACCGGAACCGGGTCCAGGCCGCCCTGAGGTCCAAGATTGTCGTCGGGGACATCAGCCAGGTGTCGCCCAGCACGATCTGGTTGGTCGTGAAGGTCTCCGGCCCGGCGTCGATGTGCGCTCCCGTCCCGTACGGGTCAACACCGAAAGTCAGGTTGTCCCACCATGTCCAGCGGCCCATGACGCGGTGCTTGTCGCTGGCGGTCCAGTCCACGCGGTTGTTGAGCTGGTCGTTGTTGCCGCCGTCGCTGGCATTGGCCGCGTAGTTGAGGTTCAGGCGTCCGGGCTGGTTCGGCCTCGCCCAGAGGTGGCTGAGCGACTTGGAGGTCGCGTCCTGCCTGGAATCAGGGATGAGGTTATTCGGGAACGGAGTCCTCGGAAGGTCATCCGCGCTGGTGATCGAGAAGGGATCGTGGATCGCCTGGTCTAACTCGGAGAAATCTCCCCTCTGCATGGCCTCAGTCGGCGAGTCCAAGAGCAGCGAGCGACCCTGGCGCTGCCGGTAGCCCTCGTACGACGAGAAGAAGAAGACCCGGTCGCGGACAATCGGGCCGCCGACATTGGCGCCCCACTGGTTCTGCACAAAGGGAGGTGTGTCGACACCGCTGGCGTTGTTGAAGAAGGTGTTGGAGTTCAGGACCCTGTTGCGCAGGAACTCGTAGGCCGTGCCGTGGAAGTCGTTACTGCCGGACTTAGTGGCCATGTTGATCACGCCGCCGGCAAACCGACCGAACTCGGCACCGAGGTTGTTGGTCTGGATCTTGAACTCCTGGACCGCGTCCTGGGTCGGAACGAGCGCCGTGAGGTTGGCGTAGCCAATGTTGACCGGGGCACCGTCGAGCGTCGTCGCGCTCTGGTTGGACATCCCACCGCCGATCTGATAGTTGCCCCAAGCAAAGATGTTGACACCGGTCGGGCTCTGCATGGACTGCCCTTGGGGCACAACCCCCGGGGCCAAGGCCACGAGATTGAGCACGTTGCGGCCGTTCAGCGGCGTCTCTGTGACCTTGCGCGACTCAACGACCTGCCCGAGAGACGAGGTTTGGGACTGCAGCAGGGGCGTGCTGGACACCACTTCGACGACCTCGGTGACCTCGCCAATCTCCAGAATCGGGTCGATGCGCACGCTTGCCTCCACTTCGATCGTGATTGGCTCCTGCGCGAACTGCTTGAAGCCATCAGAGCGCGCCTCCAGGCGGTATTGCCCGGGGACAAGGTTCACAAAGCGGTACAGGCCCGAGGCCTCCGTCTCCTGAACACGCTGTTCGCCGGTGGCGATGTTGGTAAGCGTCACACCGGCCCCTGGAATCACGGCACCGGTCGAGTCCTGCACTGAGCCGACGAGCGTGCCGTAGAATGTCTGGCCCGGCGCAGTAGCGGGTGTGATCAGGAATGCGCACAGGGCCGCGAGCACGACCCCCTTTCCGGATCGAATGGTCATGGTAGTCCTCCTATGTGCCCTACAACCGACTAATCTTATCTAGTATAGGTGCGCGACGCTCATGTCCACTGCCCCCCGCCCGGAACCGAAAGGCCCGCTGGAAATAGCAAGGCCAATCTTGGCACTTCCCCAGCCGAGCCACGGCCGCCGAAGCTAAGTCCGTGGCTTATGACCGGCCTATGCGTGGTGGCCGGCATCGTTATCGCGTCGATGATTTGGGCTCTGAGTAGCCGCGAATCCGCTCTGACCTCCGGGCAGGGATCCACCCAACTTCGGACAGCTGCCGCAACAATCGGGGAGTTCACGAAGTCCTTGCGCATCGGTGGTACCGTCGAGACTCTGCGATATGCGGCGATTAAAGTGCCGAAGTTGCGGGGGCCGGGAAATGCCGACAAGGCCGCATTCACCCTCGCCACGCTGGCGGAGCCCGGAATCGTCGTTCCGGCCGGATCCGTTGTTGCGGAGTTCGAATTACCGTGGCTCTTGAACTGGATCAGCAGCAGGAAGTTCGTGCAGGCCGTGGCTGAGTCGAATGCCCGCAAGCGCGAGGCGGAGATTGCGATCCGGAAGGAGACCAAACGGCAGTCGCGCCTCGCTGCCAAGGCTCGGGCCCGCAAGGCGGATCTGGATGTCAGTACCGCGGCAGTGCGGTCCAAGCTCGAAGGGGAGATCCTGCGGAATGTCGCTGACGAGGCTCGCACAATATGGCAGCAAAAGGAGCGGGAGCGTCAATTCATGGAGATCGTGCACGGTGTGGATCTCCGCAGGGAGCACTTGAAGGTCCGGGAGGCGGAGCTACAGGTCGAGCGTGTTCTGCACGACTTGGAGCGCCTTCAAGTGAAGACCCCGATTGCGGGCATGGTCGTGCTTGAGGCGACGTACAAGGCAGGCAGTGCTGGGCTGTACGCCCAGACCAGGTCTGGCGACCGACTCCATCCAGGTTCCCTATTCATGCGCATCGTTGATGTGTCCGAAATGATTGTCAATGCCCGTGTCAATCAGGTCGACGCACAGACACTTGGAATCGGGGACAAAGCAGTCATCGAGCTCGACGCGTACCCCGGCGAGCGCTTCGAGGGTCGTGTCGTTGAAATCGGTGCCGTTGCGGGGTCAGGAAAATACAGCCACGGAGGTCGCAGCCAGTACCGGAAGCAGCTCCCGGTCCGGATTCTGATCGAATCGAAGGATGACCGTATCCTGCCGGATCTGTCAGCCAGCGTTGAAGTCATCTACTCGGGCCGGCAGCTAGGCGTGATCGTGCCAAGGGAGGCGATTCAATCGGAGCCAGGGGCTGATGGGGGCTCGTTCGTCCATGTTGTCGAGGACGGGACCTATCACAAGCGTCCGATCCGGGTGCAGGACTTCAATAACACCGAGGCATTGGTATCTTCGGGGTTGGATTCCGGAGAGGAAGTGCTTCTCACTGCATTGCCAGAGAATCGCGACAAGACCTAGCCGGCTTGGTTTGCGGTGACCGATTCGGGCCAGACCACTCGCTGACGGCGACGTGCAGCCAAGCCGATTCCACCAGCTGTTCCAGTGCGATTCGCGAGCCGCTCTGCGGTTCGAGTCTAATCGTCTCCCTTCTTGACGAGGAGTTCCTTCTCGGGGATCCGCACCCCTCGAAGAATCCCGCCGAAGGAGTAGTTGGCCTCGTGGCAGACGTCTTCGTACAGGCGGTTTCCGGTCGCGGGCCACACGTATTCCCCAAGTTAATATTGAGCGCCCACGTTGCACCCATAAAATCCTTAACAAGCCTATCAAAGGGCCCAACGCGCATCAGGCCACCTAGTTCGGAATGCTTGAGGCAAGGCCTCACTTCGCCCCGGTGACCACGATCTTGGCCGCGGGGACTAACGCGAGCGGCTGCGGCCTTCCGATTTGTATCGCTCCAATAGCTGCTTCAACGCTCCGACCACTTCGGGCTGCTCGTCGTAAAGGTTGTTGTCCTCGTGGCGGTCCGCATCCATGTCGTACAGCTGACCGGGAGGGTCGCCAGGCGAGGGGCCATCCCACTGGTTCGATCCTGGCCCCTGGCCATCAATCAACTTCCAACGGCCTTGGCGGATGGCGAACGTGCCGTCCGCGGAGTGGTGCACTACGGCTTCCCGGAGGGATCCGGCATCCCTGCCGGTCAGGGCGGGAAGAAAGCTCACACTGTCCTCGCCGGCGTCGCTCGGCAGCTCGATCCCTGCGATCTCAGCGGCCGTCGCCATCAAGTCCGTGTGGCAGATCGTCTGGTCGCTCGTCGCGCCCGGCGCTACCCGAGCCGGCCAGGTCGCAATGAACGGCATCCGGTGGCCGCCCTCCCAAGCGTCACGCTTCTTGCCCCGCAGGCTCGCGTGGTTGGCGTGGTGGCCGAACTCCTCGATGTGGCTCGGGTCCCACTCCGCACCGTTGTCGCTAGTGACCACGAAGAGGGTGTTGTCAAACTGCCCGGTTTCCTTAAGGGCGGCGATCACCATGCCGATCTGGGCGTCCACCTGCACGACGAAGTCTCCGTACAGCCCAGCGCCGCTCCGCCCTTCGAACTCCTCGGTGGGCACCCACGGCCAGTGCGGGGCCGGCAGCGGAAAGTAGAGAAAGAACGGCTGGTCCGGGGATTCGGCGCGCTGCCGAATGTAGTTGACCGCATGCCGAGTAAGGTTCGGGAGCACGTCATAGAAGTCGAAGCCCTCAGCAGCGTCGCCGGGACGCCAGAAGACCGGCCCGTCGAACCGCCCTGGCTCGTGCACGGTGGCCGCTTTCTCGCAGGCGTTGTTCTCCAAGTACACGTACGGGGCCATGTCGAGCGATGCGGGAATGATGTAGGAGTAATCAAAGCCCACATCCATCGGACCGTGGGTCACGGGCTTGGTGAAGTCGATCTCCAAGCCCTCCGGCTTGGCAAAGTCCGAGGCTCCCTGGAAGGCGGTCGCCTTGTTTCCCTCGTCCCAGCTCTGGGGCTCGCTAAGCGTTGACCAGTCGAGCCCCAAGTGCCACTTCCCGACGACCGCGGTGTGGAAGCCGCCCGCCTTGAGCATGCTGGCGACGGTCATCCGGCCCGGCTCGATGAGCGAGCGGGAGTAACCAGAGAGGACTCCGCTCTTGAGCCTGGAGCGCCACGCGTACCTTCCGGTTACGACCCCGTAGCGCGTTGGCGTGCAGACCGCCGAGCCCGAGTGGGCGTCGGTGAACCGCATCCCGCGCGCCGCCAAGTAGTCCATGTGCGGGGTAGGGATCTTCGAATCCTCGTTATAGCTGCCGGGATCGCCGTAACCCATATCATCTGCCATCAGGAAGATGATGTTCGGGGGCGTCTGGGCCTCTGGCTCGGGCTGCGAGCAGGCACCGAGAAGCCCACCAGCAATGGCAGCCAAGACGAATCGGTTTCGACAATATGCAGTGAAGTGCTGGAGCATGGTGACTTCCGAGCCCCGCCGGCATCACCCGCAACCCGGCTGCCCGAAACGGCAGCGGCTTACCGGCCCGCCAATGAGGGCTTAACCATTATGGCCACCGACCTGCGGGGGATGCGGGCACCCAACGATTCCCGCACCAACGCACAGCGTCGCTTTGGATCGTTCGACAGTTGGCCCTGTGGGAACTCCTCTTGCCGCTGGAGTTGCAGGACTCCGAGTGAGATTGGGAATCCGTCTAGCGTGAGGTGCCCGCTTGACCGACGGGCCTGGCGATCAGGAGCGGGGCTCAGGGCCCGTCGGACCCGAAACAACGGTCTCGCAGCTCGGACCGGACGACCAGAGCAGCCGTCGGCCCAACGGAATCAGCGGGCAGCCGAAGGCCTGGGGAACCGCCACGAGCTAAGCAACGTAGCTCGTAAGGTCATGCCGCAGCGCCCACACCTGTTCGGAGAATGGCGCAAGTGGGAAGAGATTGGCACCGGGGCCCATGAGTGTCGCGTGGGCGAGGGAGAATTGTGGGCCGGTCAGTCGTCGTTCCAGCCATCTGCTAATGCTCCCGGACCGCGCGGAGCCACTCATTCACCGAGGGTCGGGATGCCATTCGTTCCAGGCCCATCCGAAGCAAGTCCTGCGTGGACCGGCGCTCAGCAGCGGCGCGCGCCGCCAGCCTGTCGCGCACTTTTCTTGACACGGCCGGATCGTGATTTTCACGAACATGCCTTGATCGTGCCCGCCCAATCAGCATGGTGCAACGGTCCGCGGAGTGATGGCGATCCCGTTGCTCTGGCCCCGCCGGGGCGGACCTACCCCGCCGACGCAGCCTGCTCTTGCGAAGCAACCGTTCTACTGAGCTGTGGCAGGGAAGGCTGGATTAGCGGTTGAGGATCGTCTTCCAGTCGCGCCAGAGCGATTTCAGGAAGATGTTCTTCACGGGCTTGGCGTACTCGTGACAGGTGTCGGGCTTGCCTCGGCCTTGGGTCTCGCCAACGTGGATCCAGTTGGCCGCGAGGCGGCATGCTCCCGAGAAGCAGCGGTGTCTCGCGGAGAGTCCCCAGCAGCACAGGTCGGATTCGGCAGCGCTGTTCCCAATCCTCTGGCAAGCGGCGCTCGACACAGGCCAGCAGGTGGGATGTCAGGTTCTTCATCTGGCCCCAAGCAGTATCAGGAACCGGAGATGGTTCACGGTCCTCGGCAGGTTGCGCTGCCTGACGGCCGACTACCAGCCGGCGAAGCGGTCCCGCGGAGCCGAAGCCCAACAGGGTCAGCCAAGAGCCGTGGGCGGAGTGCCCGCGGTAGTGCCGATGGGTGCTCGGAAGGAGACTGTGCCCGAGACAGCGGTAGCGTCGCACGTGCTCGTTCCACAGGCGGCTGCGCGGATCGCTCGGGCGCAGGAGTGTCAGGCGCGGCGGCCGGGCCTGCACCAGACTGGGCGGCTGCAATCCCGACAAGGGCGCATCAGTGGCCGCGGCAGGCGGCGGGACGGGGGCGTGCCCAAGGAGGAGGGTAGGGTCAGCAGACCACTAGCCCCAGCTTCCGGAGCACGTCGACAGCACAGGCTCCCAGCTCTTGATCAGAGATCGCCATCACTCACGGATCGTGCACGTTCCTCCCACAGAATTCCCCAAAGGGGGGAACATCCGACCGCGACCGATTGGCAGTCTATGCCCGAAATCCTCCGTCGACTGGCTCAGCCCCTGCCAAGTCGCCCACCTTTGCAAGCAGCTAGCTCCCCTGTCTCGGCCGCGACCACGAGGTCGCCGACTTGGCCGAGCAGGCCAAGCGATCTCACGGGGAGCAGCAACGCCGCCAAGCGCTCCGACACCTGCGCCCCGAAGCGTGCGCGCGCCATGCGAACGTGCATGCTCCGGATCTGCTTGCGGCCTTTCTCCAAGCCCATCTCCAAACCTTGGGTCAGGCCCGCCTGCCGACCGCGCCGTTCGTACTGCACTGCGAATGGCACTACGCTCCCTCGCAGCATCGCCTCAATTCTTACTCAAGTTCCGCACCCCCCGCATCAGCGAGCCCTCTTCGAAGTTCGCCGGGATCACCTCCCCGACGAGCACCGTCTAAAACGCCTCCCGCAGGCTGCGCTCCGCCACGCCCCCCAGCCACAACCGCAGCCGTACCACCAATTCCGCCAAGTCCTCACGAGTGCTCAGGTCCCACAGCTGGAACATCAGCCCCGCCACGTTCCGCAGCTCCGCCCGCCGCTGGTCGATCACCGGACGGCCGGGAGGCTTGTGCGAGTGACCGTTCGAGAGAGGTGTGGAGTTGGATGCCGACTCCTAGCGTGTAATGTCGCGCGGGGCTGACCCCGAGTGCTTCAGCCGCCGTCGGTCGGTCGCTGCCCGCCACGGCCCAGCCTCGCCTCCAATGCGGCGATGCGTACCTCCAAAGCCTTGCGCAAGGCGGATTCCCGCTCAGCCTTGTGTTCAGCCACCCGTCGGGCTGCAGCGTCCGCCCTTCGCGCAGCGGCTTCCGAATCAGCCTTGTGCTCGGCCTCTCGTCGGGCCGCCGCCGCTTCCACTTCCAGAAACAATTCCACTGCCCATAGGTAGTCCGTCCCGCTCCGCAGGTCCCGCACGCGCAAGAATGCCCCTTCCGGCCGCAACGACACTCCCAGCACGGCGCTACGCACCGATCCCGGCAAACCAACCTGCGGTCCTAGCCGCCGATAGCCCGATTTCCCCAATTCGTAGCCCACAAGCCGCGGCCCAGCGCGCCTCGTGTCTGGCTGGAACACGAAATACTCCCGGATACCGATCCGCGCGTAAAGATCGCGCTCCGTCTGCCGGTTGCGCACCTCGCTTGAGGGCGAAATCACGTCCAGTGCGAAGTCCGGCGGCTTGCCCTCCTCCCACAGCTTGTAGGTCCCACGTCCTCCCAAGTCGTGGCCCAGTACCACGATCACGTCCGGGGCCACGTACTTGCCCACGCGCCTTCCCCGGACCAGCCGCTCGTCAGCCTGCCCCTCCGCGTAGTACAGGAACATGTCGCCTTCCACCACCACGTCCGCCCGGTCCCGGAAATGCTGCTTGAGGTTGCCGCGCAACTCCACGATGGCGTTGGCCTGCAAGGGGTGCTCGGGCAAGAATCGACCGTCCGAATCGGGGTACTCAAGAGGTCCGGAAAACACGCCCGCCGGTGGGGGTTCGACCGCCTCGACCGGCGCGGCGCCCTGATTGGTGATGCCCTTGTCTGCCATGCGAGCAAGGCGCCGGCGACGCCCCGGCGCGGGGCTCAGAGTACCACGGGCGAAAGAGTGTCATCGAGCCGGGGAGAGCGCACCGGCATCCACCGTCGGGGTGTGCGAGCAACGGCGGGCCGAGGCCGGTCACGCACCAGCCTTCCCCACTTCTCACGCACGGCCCGAACGCTGACTTGTTCGGTGCGGGGCCTGTCAGCTCTGGAAGGCGAAGTGCCAGTGGCGGGGGCTGAGCCGAGCCGATCACACAATTGTGCTACCAACGATTTTGATCGCTCCAGCATCAGCGGCGTTTGCAGTTCCAGATGGATCACGCTGCTCCCCGGTTGTCACTTCGCCGGGCCCATACGTCGGAGCAGATCACGAATTGTCGGGGGTTGGTTGTCCAATTTGATACGCTGGGAGTGACGGTCGCAGCCATGTGGCCCACCTTTCAATGCGGATAACAAGCTGGAACTGCCAAGCGGGTAAACCCGTGAATCGCTGCCTACGGCTGCTCGGGTTACCTTGCGCCGACTTGGTCACCCTGCAGGAGTGCCGCCGCCCACCAGCCGATAAACGCACGAAGATAATCTGGCAGTACACCGATCCGAATCAGTGCGTGGACGAGGTCAGCACTCAAACATCGTTGCAGAGGGACACAGCCCATAAGGTCATTTGGCAGGGAATAAAAACCAGTACGAACGGGGGCGTTGCCGTGGTCAGCACGCAAGCAGCTCCGCAGATAGAGTTCGTCAAGATTCCCTTTCTCCACCGTACGGTCGTGCCCGTCTACGTCCACACTCCGGAACCGTTCCTGTTCGTCGGAGTCTGGACCCATCCCGAACCGTCGTACCCCAAAGTGGCGTGGGAGGCGATGTCCGCCTGTGCTAACGAGGCGAACAAGCGGGGGCTGCCATTGGTCGCTGCTGGCGACTTCAATATCTCGCCGTGCGTAACGGGCCAAAAAAGGTCCGCGCCGAAGTTCGTAAAGTACATGGAGGACAAGCTTGATCTAGTCAGCGCCTACCATCACGACCGTGACAAGACGCTAGGTAAGGAGACAGATTTCACTTACTACGAGCACAAGAAGAAGTGTAAGCCGTTCCACCTAGACTACTGTTTTGTCCCTAGAGTTTGGTGCGAGGATAAGAACATCGTCCAAGTGAAAGTTGAACCATTTGATGCTTTTGAGCAGAGTGACCATCGTCCGATCATCGTGGAACTCAAGGACGAAATCTTCGGGATAAGCTCTCGGTCTTAACGACAACGGGAATCAAGCCCCGGTTTGCAGTCCGAGGTGCAACGGTGCAAGGAAGCTACAGTGTTCGTGACGCAGATAGGCTGACGGCGGATCCTGTCCCCAATGGGGCTTCGACCGCTTCAATCTGGCGACTGTGCAGACTATCTCACCCCAGTCCGTCCAACACTGATTCTCGTGCATGCAACATAGGTCTTGCTCACGGGTGGAGATCGTACGAGCCTGCGGTTTCACGATCGGGCTTCACCCTCGAGTTGGACTTCGCGGTTGCCGATCCAGAGTATGCGGTTCTATGCCGAACGCGCCGAGCATGACCGACACGACTGTGCGAGTCGCCAGGCCGAGAGCCACCGATCGACCAATGAATACCCGTTCCTTCATCAGGTGCCTCCGTGGCGCGCGCGGCTACGCTGCCCGCAGGAACTCCAGCAGCAGGCGGACGGTCTCCTCGGGCCGCTCCTGCTGCACCCAGTGGCCAGCGCCGTCGAGCAGGTGCGCGCCGCGAAAGTCGGTGCAGGCGCTCTCCTGCATCCGCTCGAACGCCCCCGGGCGCTGATAGACGCCCCAGTCGCTCGCGCCGCCGATGAATAGCGCCGGGATGTCGATCGTGCGGCCGGCAAAGGTCAGCGGCTCGTCCGTGATCACGCCGGAGCGGTACCACTGCAGGCCGCCCTGGAACCCGTTGCGCTCGTATTCCATGCTGTAGACGCGCAGCTCGTCGTCGGGCAGCCAGCGGTTGGCCGCGATCTCGGCCGCGGTCGGCATCTCGAGGGCGACAGTCTCCGCCATGCCCATGTCCAGTTCCATGATGTAGTAGGTCGGCATCTGCGCGACCTCGGCGGCCGTCCACGATGCCAGCCGGTGCGGGCGGTTCGCGGTCCAGTCGGCGCTCTTGTGGTGGTAGTAGGCGCGCAGGAACGCGTGGACGCCCTGCGGGGCGCGCCACATGTTGGGGTTCGCCTCGCGTGTTCGGTAGTAGCGCTGGTAGTGCTTGCGCGGGCGGGGCAGGCGCGCCAGCTCCTCGTAGATGTCCGGCTCGGCGGCCGGCGAGGGGCGCGGGCCGTCGTCCGCCGTCCCGAACGGAAACGTCGGCGTGCCGCCGAACGGGGCGCTCATCAGCGCCACCGCCCGGAACACATCCGGCCGCGCCACGGCGCACCAGGCGGCGATCGGCGATCCGAAATCGTGGCCGATGACGGCGTCCACGGTGCGGTAGCCGAACGCCGATACCAGCGCGAGGGCGTCGCGCACGGTGTTCATCCGGCTGAACGGCCGCAGGTCGCCGTCGTAGTCCGCGCTCCAGCCGGTGGTGCGGCCGTATCCGCGCTGATCCGGCGCGATGACGTGATAGCCGGCCGCGGCCAGCGGCGCCAGCACGTGCCGCCAGCTGTAGCCGAGCTCGGGGAAGCCGTGCAGGAGCAGCAGAGCCGGGCGCCCGCCGGCCTCGAAGCCGGCCTCCAGCACGTGCATCGTGAGCCCGTTGACGCCGTGGACGAAGCGCGAGCGCACGCCCGGGGGCAGCCAGTCCGGGTCGTAGGGGCCCACGGACGCGGCCTGGGCAACGGCCGCGGAAGGCGCCGCCAACGCTTCCGCCGGTAACTCCCGCATCGCCGCCGCGGATCCGAGGCCCGCGCCGACTCCCTGCATCATCCGACGCCGCGTGACGGCGCCCCGATCGGTCTTCTCCGTCGTCTGCCTGCGGGCGGTCATCGCTTCACCTCCGTGCGGCGGCGGCCCGACTGCCGCGGCAGCTGCCGCCTCGGTGCGGGCCCGGCCGGGCTCCATCTGTTATACATTCGAGCGCATCTGGAATCCACGTCGATAGAGCGTACCCGTACCTGCGGTACTGGAGGATCCCAATGATCAGGCGCCTGTTGCTGCTCACCCTCGGCCTGCGAGTTGCCGCACCGGCAGCCATTGCCCAGGAGACTCCCGTCACCAATTGCGGCGGTCGGTTGCTCGATGGCGTGGGCGACGTGCGTGAAGGCGTCACGATCACCGTGCAGGGGGCGCGGATCACGGACGTGAGCGTCGGGCGGGGCGACGTCCCCGCCACCTACGGGGGCATACGGCCTGCATGGCTTCGAGCAGGGTCGGCAGGTCGCGCTTCTGCTTCGGCGCTACGCGGCATTGATCCCTAGTCAGCGAGAAATCGGCGGCATTGCACCGCAGGCGGTCAGAGACAGAGCGTGCGGGGAGGCAGCGGTAGCCGGGCGGGGGGCCGCGGCAAGGGCGCGCAGGAGATTGTAGGCGAGCACGGCCATGGTGAAATCGAAGTCGCCATTGATCACGATGGCAGACCAACGGCAATTCATGAAGAAGGAGAGCTGCTAGGAGAGGAACTTCTCGATCGGCCAGCGGCGAGCCGAGAGTATTTGTCACAGACTGAGACTGTGCACGTGCAGCCGGCTACGGGGTCGCTCAGGGCCGAGTGCAGGAGGCTGCGAGCGCGATCTGCGAGCCGTGTCCAGCGACGGCGGAAGGTGACGAAGAAGATCCCTGCGGCGTCTAGGCGAGCGAATTGGCAAGGGTCGAAAATCGCGAGTCAAACGCGAGCGAGCGAATTGCGGGGTCGCACTTGTGCGAGAAATCGAGATGTTCAGTGGCGGCACCGTCGCTGTCTGCCTCTCGGTCGCGCGCTTCGGCATGCAGGAGCATGGCGAATTGCGGCTCTTGAGCGCCAGGGCCGGCCACCATTGGCCAGGGATTGGTTGCGCTTGGAAGGCGAGCGGTTGCTTAAGGGCACTTCGTCGCCCCAATTTCGGCAGGACGGCGAAGTCGAGATTGCTGGTGTCGGAAGCGAGCCCGTGCTCCTTCCAGATGGCAGCCATCGCGGCAGCACAAGGATGCATCGCTGTTCGACGGCATGGGGGACCTCCGCTGGGATTGGACGTAGTCACTGACACGGTGCTGGCCGACCAAGGCTGGAAGGTTCGCCGGAGACTCTCGCGTGGGACGACCGAAGGGGCGAATCGACCGAGTTGACGGCAGGCAAGGACCGGTTCAAGGAAGATCTGCCGAATCGGCCCGTCATGAAAGGTTGCCAATCGGTCAAGTCGCGGATGGACCACGGACAATTCCCATGAGCCACCAACTATGGCGGACTCGAGTCGACAATCCCCAACGGCATCGTCGAAGTGGAAGTGGCTTCGATTTGGGGCTTGGCGAAAAAGTGATCATCGCCTGCTCACCGCGAAAATTGAGGGCGGAATCTTCGGCCTAACAGGCAGGGTATAGAAGCTCGTTGGATCTAACCTCCATGTGCGTAAGGATCTCTACGGGTCCGTCGCGATTGGGACACCGGCTGCCCGGCGGGCCCCGCACAGAATCCCATGGCGCCTGCCAAGCCCAACCAGCCACCCAAGATGACTTGGGCCTATGAGCAGCTCGCGCCGCTCCGCCCTGCGCGGCTGCAGAGCGAAGGCAGAGAGGCCTCATGCATGGTCGTGAGAGCCCCTCGCGAGCAAGGGGCATCATCGCCCCTGATCGTCGGCATCCGCCCAGTGCAGTAATCTTGCACATACCATGCGAAGCCGACCACGGCTGGCCACGGCCGCCGCCACGATCCTAGTCCCCGTTCTGCTGTGCGCCCAAGACCGGCCAAACTTCGTCCTCATCTTCGCGGACGACCTCGGTTACGGAGATCTGTCCTCGTACGGGGCGACCCGCCACCGAACGCCCCACTTGGACCGCATGGCGAGCGAGGGCATCCGGCTGACGGACTTCTACGTGTCAGTGCCCTTCTGCGGCCCTTCGCGCGCGACCCTGCTGACGGGGCGCTACCCCTTCCGCTACGGGATGGTCGTCAATCCCACTCCGGACGGCGGGAGAAACGACATTGGCCTGCCACAGTCGGAGATCACGATCGCCGAGGCCGTCAAGCCGTTGGGGTACGCTACGGCGGCCATCGGAAAGTGGCACTTGGGCCATGTGGAGCGATTCCTGCCGCGCAAGCAGGGCTTTGACGAGTACTACGGAATCCTCTATTCGAACGACATGCGACCGGTCCAGCTCGTCCACAACGAGGAGGTCGTGCAGTACCCGGTCTTGCAGGCCGAGCTGACCAAGGACTATACGAACCGCGCTATTGATTTCATCGAGCGCAACCGCGAGCGGCCGTTCTTCCTCTATCTGCCACACGCCATGCCCCACAAGCCTCTGGCGGCCTCCGCTGACTTCTACACCCCTGACACACCGGACGACCTCTACAGCGACGTGATCCGGGAGCTGGACTGGTCAGTGGGTGAGATCTTGGACACATTGCGCGAGACGGGCCTCGACGAGCGCACTTTGGTTTTCTTCACTTCGGACAACGGCGCCACATTCGGAGGGTACAACGGGGGCTTGCGGTCTATGAAGGCCTCCAACTTCGACGGGGGCGTGAGAGTTCCGGCCATAGCGCGCTGGCCTGGCCGCATCCCGCCCGGACAGGTCTCGGGCGAGGTCCTCGCATCGATCGACTTGTTCCCGACCATCGTCCTTGCGGCCGGCGCGGAACTGCCCGCAGACCGCGTCATGGACGGCCGGGACATCCTGCCCCTGCTTGAGGGACGGACGCCCAACTCCCCTCACGAAGGGATCTTCGCTATGGGAGGCGACCAGCTCAAGATGATCCGCTCAGGTCGCTGGAAGCTGCACGTGCGCTCGCCCCAGCCCGGCTTTCGCTGCTTGGATGACGCGTCCGAGTGGAAGGATCCGCGCGGGCCGGACGGAATCACGATCATCGCCCAGTTCGAACAGGCGGATCCCACGCAGTGCCCCGGGCTCGTGAGCGGTCCGGACCCCAAGCCCATGATGCTCTTCGACATGGAGGCAGACCGAGGCGAGCAGCGCGACGTTGCAGACGAGCATCCCGAGGTGGTAGCGAGGCTGAAGGCGATCTTCGAGAGGATGGACGCGGACGTCCCTGAGGAGTTCGAGACCGGGTCGCGCGCGCCGAAACTGCTCTGGCTGCACGGCGGCGAACTGCGATACGACCGGGAGATCAAGCCTCTGCCGTTGCAGTGAAGCGCCGGTGGCAGCGCGAGCGGGCCAAGGCGTTAGGCCGAGACGCTCTCAAGCGTTGAAAAGAACTCCGGAAACGAGACTGCGGCGGCACCCGCGCCGCGCAGCTGAGAGGAGCCGTCAGCCGCCAGAGCTGCCACAGCAAAGGCCATCGCCACTCGGTGGTCGCCGAAGGAGTCCAATTGCGCCCCCCTCAGCCGACAGCCTCCCCGTATGGCCATTCCGTCCGGGAACTCGGAAACATCGGCCCCCATCCGGCGCAGATTGGTGACGACGGCCTCGATCCGATCCGTTTCCTTTACTCGCAGCTCGCGCCCGTCCCGGATCCTGAGGCCGCGCTTCGAAGTCGCGCCCAACACAGCCAGCATGGGGACTTCGTCGATCACTGCCGCCGTCGTTGCCCCCGCAATCTCTCCGCCCTCGAGTGGGAGCCCGCCTCGAACGCGGAGGGTCCCCTCGAGTTCGCCAGCTCCCTGCCCCTCGGGGCGGATTTCGATGCGCGCCCCCATTCGCCGCAGGACCTGCAGCACGGCCGCTCGCGTGGGGTTCAGGCCGACGCCCCGGATCCTCAGGTCGGAACCGGGGAGCAGCAACGCGGCGGCCAGGAAGAACACGGCCGAGGAGATGTCGCTCGGTATGCGCGTGTCCTGGCCGGACAGGCTGGCGGGACCCCTGACGGCAATCGTGCCACCTTCGGCGCTAAGTGCAGCCCCGAGGCGGCGCAGTGCGATCTCGGTGTGGTCTCGAGTCTCAACCGGCTCTACAACAACTGTCTCTCCTGGCGCGAACAGGCCGGCCAGCAGAACACAGCTCTTCACTTGGGCGCTCGCAACCGGCAATGCGTATCGAACCGCTCGCAACCCGCCGCCGCGGATGGAGAGTGGAGGAAACCGCCCGTCGCGTCCGTCGATGCGCGCGCCCATCTGCCGCAGGGGCGCGATGATTCGGCTCATGGGCCGCTTCGAGAGCGATGCGTCCCCCTGCAGAACGGACGCAAACGGCTGGCCCGCCAGAATGCCGGAAAGCATGCGCATCGTGGTCCCGGAATTGCCCGCGTCCAAGGGGGCCGACGGCGGCTGCAAGCCGTCTGGCCCACGACCCTCGATCGTCACGCGGTCGCCCCTCCGCTCCCAGCGCACGCCCAGTGATTGGAGGCAGTCGAGAGTGGACGCGCAGTCCTCTCCGGTGGCGTAGTTCTCAAGCACGCTGCGGCCCGAAGCCACCGCGGAGAGCATCGCGTAGCGGTGGGAGATGGACTTGTCTCCCGGAAGGGTCACCTCCCCAGCGATCCCCGGGGTGGGGTGAATTAGGCGTGACATGCAGAGTGGACCGTCCCTATTATCTGAGAGACCTACCATGTGTCCGCACCGGGGCCCTCCGAGAGCAGGGGCACAGACCATGGAGCGGACCCTGCGCGCCGTTCTGGACCAGCGGCAGGAATCGTGATAGGAGCGCTACGAGGAGACCTCTGTGCGGCACGGATCTCAAGGCTTGCCTCCTTGTCCAAGGCGCCAAACTGCAAAGGGACGAGACAACAGCGTCACGCCTAGGCTGGCCTCGGGAACTCCTTTGGAACACTGGGACGGGAAATGAGGGCAGAGTGCCGGACCTGCCTATCGGCAGCCATCCAGAGCTCGACACGTCACATACCCTGCGGCGCGCCTCAGCCTGCTCTTGCCCGATCCTGTGAGCGGGGAATCAGTGGCTGGTGCGCCTAACTGCCCTTACCTCGCCGTCGGGCCGCCCTCTCCGGGATCCGGCCCAACGGCTCTGCCAGCAGCCGGGCCCACAACTCCGAACTGTCCGGCCACGTGTCGAATCCGGCCTGTACCTGACGCTGGATGTCCCGGGGGCAGTCGGTGGAACAGATGTCGTGCACAGCATCTTGGAGCCCGTCCTGCAAGGAAAGTATGTCTCGCAACCAGACCCGCCCCTCATCGGTGAAGGAAACATCGCACACCCCTGACAGCACTTCCCCGGACCCGCGGAGGACAGCGGCCAGCCGGCGAGCGGAGACACCCATCGTCTCCCGCAGGAAGTTCCGGTCGGCATACACACTCACGTGCGCCTCCGCTGTCAGCCCGTCGCAGCTCCGCAGCAAGGGCAGCAGCGGGTCTCCCGGAAGTGCCCGCTCGAGGTCCTTGCAAAGTTCTGCCACTGAATGGGATCGCCGCGGTTCCACGCCCCTCATGTTCAGAACAGCCTTGCACAGTAGCTCCCCGGCCGTGGATCCCCGGCGTGCAGCTCTCGTGTCTTGGCTCAGGCGCCGGTCAGGGGCCGCGTCCAGTGGTAGGCCAAATCGCGCATGCTGCTGCACATCTCGGCGTAGCTTTGGAAAAGGAGATCCCAGGCGTCCGGAATGTTCACGTCGCTCCTTTCCGGTTTCGACAGAGGGTCGCCACGCAAGCAACGCCCGTCGACAGCCACGGCGTGCTGAGTACCGCAGACATAAAGCCGCGTGATGACGCGGGACCGCTTGATCGGGGCCCAGTCGATGTCGCGACCCTCGAGAGCTGGACGCCAGTCCGCGCACAGATTGGCTCCCCCTCGTACACCAAGGCGAAGTCCCAGTCGGATTCCGGACCGTGATCCCCACGCGCCCGAGAGCCGAACAGGATGCCCGAGACCGGGGCCGGCTGGCTTCGCACCCAGCTGGTTACCCGCTCCAAGAAGTCGCCCGGAACGCTCTTCGGCTGCCCCGATGGCCCACCGCACTCAGTCTAGCGCCGGTCAAGCGACTAGAACTCGTCGCAACCTGCCATAGCGGCCAGAAATGTTGTTTAATGTTCTTGGTAGACCAAGATTGGTGAAGTGTGCAATCCGTTGGGCACACAATACCGGAGTCAAGTGGCTGGCCGCACCCGCAGTGACAGCGCGATGCGTAGGTTGGTGCTACCAGCAAGTGTCACGCTGACCGTCGCGCTGGCCCTCGCCGCCACGGTTGCTGAGGGAGCGTCCAAGCGGGAAGCGGCGGCCCGTAATTACCGAGCGGCCAACCAGCTCTACGAAGACCTCAAGCTCGTGCCACCTTTGGAGCTGGGCATTGAGCAGTACGAGCTGGTGGCCAGTAGGCTGCAGGCCGTCCGGCTCGCGGATCCCACGAGCGGCTATTGCGACGACGCCCTCCTGCGGCTCGGGGACGTGTTCCAGCGAATGGCAGACAGGTTCGGCGACCCTGCGCACTCCGAAGATGCTGTAGAGGCCTACCAGACTTTGGCCCGGGAATACCCGCACAGCAAGCTTCGGGGCACTGCGCTCGAACTGGCCGCAAAGTTGGGAGGGGACTCACCCGCGTCCCGGCCCCCAGCGATGGTTCCGGAAGTGGCGGAGGCTCCTACCGCGGAAGTCGCGGAGACTTCGCCGTGGCCGCGGCTGGCCCTTTCGCCGGACGTGCACGCTGCGGGCTCGGCGATTGCCCCACCGGGGCCGCGGTCTGCGGAGCCGGGTGCTAGCGAATCCCGAGCGTTGGTCTCCGAGCTGCGGCACCACACCTACGAGGACGGTACCCGGATCGTCGTGCACGTCAGCTCGCAGCGGCCTTTGGCGTATGAGAGCCAAGGAAGGGGCCGCCAGATTTCGATCGACATCTTGGGCAGCACGATCTCCGACGGCTCCCTCGACGGGAAGCGTTTCAAGATCGACAGCGACGACCAACTGTTGGGGGCGGTTCGCCTGGCGAGGAACGAGAGGGTGAACACGCGAATCCGTCTAGAGACCCGGAGCGACGTAACGTTCGACGCGTTCTGGCTCGACGCGCCGGGCAGACTCGTGATCGATGTGCGCTCGACAGACGAGCCGCGCGCAGACCGCACGCGAGAAGGGCTGTCTCCGCCGCCTGATCCGGCGGCCGTGCCGCCCAAGCACCCCACGACCACCGTGTCCGGCAACATCAGCCTCACGCGCGCGATGGGGCTGAAGCTGGAACGGATCCTGATCGACGCCGGCCACGGCGCCCACGACACCGGCTCCGTCGGACCGCGGGGCCTGAAGGAGAAGGACGTCGTGCTCGACATCGCCCTACGACTGGGAAGGATTGTCGAGGATCGGCTTGGGGTCGAGGTGGTCCAGACCCGGATCGACGACACATTCGTCGAACTGGAAGAGCGCGCCCTGATCGCAAGCCGCAGCGGCGCCGACCTGTTCATCTCCATCCACTGCAATTCCGCGCGGAGCTCGAGCGTTCGTGGCGTCGAGACGTACTATCGCAGCCTGCAGCCCACCGACGAGTGGGCGATGGTGGTGGCCTCGTTCGAGAACGCCTCCTCAAGAGGGTTGATCCGCAACCTGTCTGCCGAACTGTCAAAGATGGCGAGGGCCGATTTGGTCGAAGAGTCGGAGGACTTCGCGACGAAGCTGCAGCGGCGCCTGCACGCCGGGCTGTCTAAGCACTCCTCGAATATCCGGAACCGGGGAGTGCGCCGGGCACCATTCGTCGTGCTGAAGGATGCAAAGGTGCCCGCAGCGCTGGTGGAGGTGGGGTTCCTGACCAATCGCTATGACGAGGCCCTGATGCGCAAGCCCACGTTCCGTCAAGAGATTGCCGAGTTCTTGCTCCAAGGAATCAGCGATTACGCCGACAGCCTTGGGATGGTCAGTGGGATTCGGCGCTCGACCTCGGCGGCGGTAAATCAGGACTGACCGCACCTGTCCGGCGGTTTGGCACCGAGGACGCACACGGCACATCGGGCGAGCGCCTTAGTGGTGATCGTGGACAGGGGCAATTCCCTAGCTCCGGCGAGGTTCACCCACTCGCAGGCGCGGTCGCTGGACGCTCCCGGACGAGCCTCGTAGACGCGCACCGTGAAGATCGAGTCGGTGATCGCATGCCGGAATGTGGCCAGCGGACCGCCGCCACACGGGACGGCAAGGCCGGTCTCGCGGAGGTCGTCCCGTCCCCCGAGGGCTTGCGGTAGCTCCCAGAAGCCGGGCATGATCCCAGAGTCTGCGGGCCGCTGCCGCAGCAGAATATCCTGCCCAGCGATGGCCAGGCCCGCGCAGATGTGCAACCGCTTAGGGGTACTGCGCGCTGGCCGGGAAGGCACGGTCTCGACGCTGCCCGCCGACAGCGCCGCACAGGACGCCTCCCATGGGCACGCCCCGCAACGGGGCGCGCCGGGAGTGCACAGGGTCGCTCCGAGCTCGATCAGCGCCTGAGTAAAATCGCCCCGGCAGCCCTTGGGTACCGCTGCCATCAGGGATTCAGCCAACTTTCGCACCGCTGCGTGGCCGGGGCCGGCCCGGACGGGCCGCCGTTCGTCGGCCAAGCGGGCCAGCACCCTGAGCGCGTTCCCGTCCAAGGCTGGGGTCGGCTGGTCAAAGGCGATGCTCGCGACCGCGGCGGCCGTGTAGTCCCCGATGCCGGGCAGGTCTCGGATGCGTCCATGACTGCGGGGAAGATGCCCGCCATACTCGCGGACAATGCGGCGAGCAGCGTCGCTCAACATGCGTGCACGGCGGTAGTAGCCGAGGCCGGCCCAGCTGGAGAGCAAATCTTCGACATCCGCCGCGGCCAAGGCCTCTACCGTCGGATAGCGCTCCAAGAACGCCTCATAGCGAGGCACCACGGCCGCGACACGCGTCTGCTGCAGCATGACCTCGGACACCCAGATGCGGTACGGGTCGGTGGTGCCCCTCCAGGGCAGGTCCCGGCGGGCGCGGCGATACCACTCGAGCAGCCTCGACGCCAGCGTGCGTGCGCTGGACGTCACGCGCCCTTGAGCGCGGCCCGGAAGTAGTCGGCATTCATCTCGGAGATGAAGTCAACGCTGATGCCCTTGGGGCAGGCCGCCTCGCAGTCCGACGTGTTGGTGCAGGAACCGAACCCCTCGGCGTCCATCTGGTCGACCATGGAGCGCGCCCGGGAAAGCTGCTCCGGGCGACCTTGCGGGATCCGCCGCAGGTGCGCGATCTTGGCCGCTGTGAACAGAGCCGCGGACGCGTTCTTGCAGGCCGCCACGCACGCTGCGCAGCCGATGCAGGTGGCTGCGTCGAAGGCCGTGTCGGCCACGGCCTTCGGAATGGGGGTAAGGTTGGCGTCGGGTGCCGCGCCTGTGTTGACCGATACGAAGCCCCCAGCCTGGACGATGCGGTCAAACGCCGTGCGGTCGACCACGAGATCGCGGATTACGGGCAGGGCCGAGGCGCGCCACGGCTCGATCACGATGGTATCGCCGTCGCGGAAGGACCGCATGTGGAGCTGGCAGGTGGTCGTGCCACGGTCGGGGCCGTGGGGCACTCCGTTGATCATGGCCGAGCACATCCCGCAGATCCCTTCCCTGCAGTCATGGTCGAAAGCAATGGGCTCGACGCCTTTCGAAATGAGGCCTTCGTTAACCTCGTCCAGCATTTCCAGAAAGGACATGTCGGGACTGACCCCGCTCGCCTCATAGGTCTCGAACTTGCCTGGGCTGTCGGCCGATTGCTGGCGCCAAACCTTGAGCGTTAGCTGCATCTCACGGCTCCTACTTGTAGCTGCGGGTCGAGAAGTGGACCGATTCGAAGTTGAGGGGCTCCCGGTGTGGCCGCGGCTGATGGGAGCCGCTGTACTCCCACGCGGTCACGTGGGCGAAGTTCTCGTCGTCGCGGAGCGCCTCGCCGTCTGGGGTCTGGTGGTCCTCGCGGAAGTGGCCGCCGCACGATTCGTCTCGCCGCAGCGCGTCCAGGCACATGAGCTCGCCGAACTCCAAGAAGTCGGCGACCCGTCCGGCGTACTCAAGCGTCTGGTTGAAGCTCTCACCGCTTCCGGGCACAGAAACCTCGCTCCAGAATCTCTCACGCAGCTCCGGGATCAGCCTCAGGGCCGTCTCCAGCCCAGAGCTGGTCCTAGACATGCCGCAGTGCTCCCACAGGAGCTTGCCAAGCTCTTTGTGGAACGACTGCGGCGTTCGGCCCCCGTCCACGCCCAGCAGGCGCTCGACACGCTCGCGAACGTCCGATTCGACGTCGCCGAACTCGGCCGCCTCCGTCGACACCAGCCGGGGATTCTCGGAGGCCAAGAAGTGGCCGATCGTGCTGGGAAGGATGAAGTAGCCGTCGGCCAGCCCCTGCATCAGTGCACTCGCGCCGAGGCGATTGGCCCCATGGTCCGAGAAGTTGGCCTCGCCAATGGCGTACAGGCCGGGCACTGTCGTCATGAGGTTGTAGTCGACCCAGAGCCCGCCCATGGTGTAGTGCACCGCCGGGTAGATGCGCATGGGAACCCTGTACGGATCCTCGGCGGTGATCTTCTGGTACATGTGGAACAGATTGCCGTACTTGGCGCTGACCGTTTCGGCGCCGAGCCTCTCGATCGCGTCCCGAAAGTCCAAGTACACGCCATAGCCGGTCGCTCCGACTCCGCGACCTTCGTCGCAAACCGCCTTAGCGCTACGCGAGGCCACGTCCCGGGGAACCAGATTCCCAAAGCTAGGGTACTTGCGCTCAAGAAAGTAGTCCCGCTCCAAATCCGGGATCTCCGAGGGAGGCCGGCTGTCGCCCGGGTTTGCGGGCACCCAAACTCGGCCGTCGTTGCGCAGCGACTCCGACATCAGCGTGAGCTTTGACTGGTGATCACCGGTCACTGGAATGCAAGTAGGGTGGATCTGGGTGTAGCAGGGGTTGGCGAACGCTGCGCCGCGCTTGTAGGCACGGAAGGCAGCGGAGACGTTGGAGCCCTTCGCGTTGGTGGAGAGGTAGTATGCGTTGCCATACCCGCCTGTGGCGAGCACGACCGCGTGGCCTGACCAGCGCCGGATCGTTCCCGAGACAAGGCTGCGGGTTACGATCCCAACGGCCCGGCCGTGGGAGATGACAACGTCGAGGAGCTCCTCGCGGGCGTACATCGAGACACGTCCCGCCGCGACTTGGCGCTGAAGGCCCTGATAGGCGCCGACGAGCAGCTGCTGACCCGTCTGGCCCTTTGCGTAGAACGTGCGCGACACTTGAGCACCGCCGAAGGAACGGTTGTCCAGCAGCCCGCCCTGACCGCGCGCGAAGGGTACACCCTGCGCGACGCACTGGTCGATGATTGCGTTCGACACCTGCGCCAGACGGTACACGTTGGCCTCGCGGCTTCGGTAGTCGCCACCCTTGATGGTGTCGTAGAACAGCCTATAGACGGAATCCCCGTCGCTGGGGTAGTTCTTGGCGGCGTTGATGCCGCCTTGGGCAGCGATCGAGTGGGCGCGGCGGGGGCTGTCCTGGATGCAGAAGCAGTCCACCTGATAGCCCAGCTCGGCAAGGGAAGCGGCGGCCGAGCTTCCTGCAAGGCCAGAACCGACGACGATGATGCGGTACTTGCGCTTGTTCGCCGGGTTGACCAGCTTCAGGTCGCGGCGGTGGCGGTCCCACTTCTGCTCCAGCGGGCCGGCCGGGACGGCTGAGTGCAGGTCCATGGCTCAGAACACCTCGTTGTAGGGCTGCAGCAAGCCCAAAAGGCAGGCCATCGGAATCGAAATGTTGCCCACGACGACCAAGACCGCCAGCAGCTTGCCTAGGCCCTCGAAGGTAGACCGCAGGCGGGGTCCGCTGAGCCCCGCGCTGCGGAACGCACTCCCGACCCCGTGGCCTAGGTGCAGGCCCAGCAGCACCATGGCAGCGACGTAAGAGAGGGCCACGGCAGGCTCGCGGAAGCCTAGCACGACCATCGAATACACGTCGTGGCGGCCTTGGCTGTCATACAGCGTGAAGTGCTCCGGATGGGTGGCGCCCACCGTGAAGTGCATCAGGTGGTAGGTCACGAAGGCCAGCAGCACCATACCAGTGAAGAGCATGTGGCGGGAAGCGAACGTGGAAAGCAGGGCTCGTTTGACCCGGTAAGGTCTCGCCCGCGCCGCCCGGTTGCGGAGCGACAGGCTGGCGATGCCCCATACGTGCACGGCCAAGGCCAACAGCAGCCCGAGCCTGGCTGCCCATAGCAATCCACCGGTGGACTTGATCAGCGCCGCATACGTGTTAAGGGCGACGGGACCGAGATAGATCTGCAGGTTTCCGAGCATGTGGAAGAACACGAACGTCACCAAGATCGCGCCGGAGAAAGCGACTAGGTACTTGGTCCCCACCGTCGAAGTGAGGGCCCGCTTGGAGATGAGCATAGGATTGGCGATCTTGCCTTACGATCGTGACCAGTCTAGCAATCGGGCAGTGTATGCCCGCGACGGTGGGATCAGGTTCGGGGCTGCTCCGAATCGGCTCCCGCCCTGCCCGAGCAGGCCTCCTCCAGGTACCCTTGGCCGGTCGGGGGTATCGCCTCCCCAAAGAACAGCTGGTCGTGGATGCGGCGGCCCTCGTCAGGCTCCCGGAGATCGAGGAGATCGACCAACCTGTGGATGTCCTCCCGATCCCTACGCCTGCCGGCTCGAAGCTTCACCGCCAATAGGTGGTTGGGACTGGCTCCCGTCACGGTCAACGACGGCGAGCTGTAAAGCGTCCGGGCCATTCCGTCCGGCGAACGCGGGATGGCCGACACGGCCTGCTCGTTGAGCCAGTCCTCGGGAAGTCCGCGGCGACGTGCGACGCTCCGCACAGCCTGCGCCAAACGATAATGGCCCGCGTCGAACCGGGCATCGACATCCTCGGTCAACCGGTTGCGCGCGCAGGCGAGACTCATCGCGGCCCCACCGATCACATA
Organism: Bryobacterales bacterium; assembly: GCA_965203925.1. Classification (GTDB taxonomy): domain Bacteria; phylum Acidobacteriota; class Terriglobia; order Bryobacterales; family UBA6623; genus VXMF01. The sequence goes on along the minus strand of OZ241924.1, from coordinate 3,052,704 downwards.
GACGTGTGCACGCGTGCGGTGGTGGCCCAGCTCGCTTGATAGCTCTTCGAACAGCCTTAGGGGATCCGATCGGCCCAGTAGCATGGCCAGCCCTCGTCTCCTGGGCACCAAGGCTCCCGCTGACCACCGAGAGCGTCAAGCTCACGCGGGTCGGGAACTGCCCCGTGCCGCAGGAATGGGGCCGGGGCGTACAACAGCGCGTGCCAGCGCCCGGTGGGGTTTGAAGGTAAGACCCACAGAATGTCCAAGAACCGCTCCGGCTCGTCCGCCCATTCGGGCACAGGGTGCCCGTGGATCAGAGCCAAGTGCTCGACCATGGCCGCCAAGAGGGCGTCCCACTTGGTCCGGGTCAAAGGAACACTCTCTTGGAGCAGGCGACGCTGCGTGAAAACGACGCGGAAGGCCGCACACGATGGCACGTTCGACGTCACCGTTCGGCCAGCCGGCGCGAATCCCGGCAGTGTAGGCCGGCGACCGCAGTGGCCCCAGGTGGGAGCGGTGCTTCCTCCCGGCGCCGACATGGGGCGCACTCGATCCCAGATGAGACGAAGACGCCACTTGGCCGGTCCGATGGTCGAGGGGTGGCGTGCCCCGCAGGTCCGACTCCACGTTGTCCCGGGACCTGATCAAAGAGCCCCAACTCGTGTGCCGAAGCAACGGGGCCAGTCCTCCCCTAGAGTTGCAAGCCAATCTTTCCGGAAGGACGTGGCAGTGTCCAGTTGCCGCCAGACTGGGGGCCGTTAGCGCTAACAAGCCCTATTGCACCACCGTCGGACAGTCTTGTGCTCACGCGTCCACGGACTAGCCGATACGCCTAGGCCAAGCGACCGACGACAGGGGCCCGCCACTTAGGGCGGGCCCCGCTTGATTCAGAATTTGGCGGACCCGAGGATCCCTCGGGCCCGATGCGGCAGCGGACTGGCTAGCCCTCTGCCTTGACGCTCTCGACCTTCGTGATCTTCATCCCGTCGATCGTGCCCATCACGGTCACCTTCGCGCCCGCGTGCCCCGTGACCTTGTCCTGGTCGGCAACCTCATAGATCTTGCCGTCCTCGGTGACGACAACCGCCGGCTCACCGCCGCCGATGCAACCCTTCGCGCAACCAGCGTGTGCCTCACCGGCCTTGTTGGCCTTGGCGCACTTGAGGTCCGTGACGTAGCCCGTGACAGAACCCGCGAAGGCGAGCGACGTGACCAGCAGCGTCAGCGCCACCAGAGTGATCATCTTCTTCATCTCAATCTCCCTTCTTCTCTTCGCAGCCCTCACCGGGCCACTCAGAGTAGTCTACCACTCGCACGATGCCTGTCAAGCACTTCTCTTCTCGGGAGCCTAACTCTTCGCCCTCCTAGTCGCTTGGGCGGGTATGCCGGCATCAGCCCGCCGGCCGGACCATGAGCGTTCCTTACCGGAGTGTCTGGCCCTTCCAGCCGTGCCAATCGACCGATTCGATCGAACTGCCCTGTCCTCTGCGGAACGGCCTTGGACCGCAGCCGGGGACCGATGCGGCGATTCAGCCTGCCTTCTCGACGCTCTCGATAGAGGTGATCTTCTCACCCTCGATCGCGCCGGTCACCTTGACCTTGGTGCCCGCGTGGGGCACGACCTTGGCCTGCTCCGCGACCTCATAGACTTTTCCGTCTGTTGTGACAACGACCGCAGGAGCCCCATTGGCGATGCAGTTCTTGGCACATTCCGCATCCACGTGACCGGCCTTCGCGCAGCCCGCATCGACCACGGTCCCTGTTACCGTGCCTGAGATTCCAATCGATGCGCATAGCGCTAACAATCCGAGGATGGCAAAGATTCTCGACATGTTCACATTCCCTCCTGATAGACGACCTAAGCCGACTTGCGGCCATCGTCCCAGAGCGCCCTAGGCAAAGTCAAGGCTCAGCCCTGGCCCGTGCCTTGGATCAGTAGCCGTTTCGCCCGAGGACGTCGACGAGCTCCTTGACGGCGTCCGCACTGGCCTCAAGCGCGGCCCGCTCGGAATTGTCTAGCTCCACTTCATAGATGTGTTCCAGCCCGCCCGCGCCCAGCTTGCAAGGCACGCCGACGAAGATGCCTTGGCGACCGTACTCGCCCTCGAGCCGGGCTGCGCACGGCAGGACCTTTCGCTGATCCCTGAGGATGGACTCGACCATCTCCACGACCGAGGAGGACGGCGCGTAGTAGGCGCTGCCCGTCTTGAGGTGGCCAACGATCTCGGCTCCGCCGTCGCGTGTCCGCTGAACGATCCCGGCAATCTGCTCTTGCGTGAGGATCTGGCCGATCGGTATTCCGGACACGCTCGTGTAGCGCACCAGCGGCACCATCGTGTCCCCGTGACCGCCCAGAACCATCGCCACCACGTTGCTTGCCGAGACGCCCGCCGCTTCCGCGAGAAACGTCCGAAAGCGCGCGGTGTCGAGCACACCGGCCATCCCTATTACCCGGTTTCGGGAGAAGCCGGAGGTCTCCAGCGCGACGTGGCACATGGCGTCGAGGGGATTCGAGACGATGATCAGGATCGCGTTGGGGGAATAGCGCGCCGCTGAGGCGATGCAGGACTGCACGATCGAGGCGTTCTTCAGCAGCAAGTCGTCGCGGCTCATCCCCGGCTTGCGGGGAAAGCCGGCTGTCATGACCACAATGTCCGAGTTGGCCGTCTCCTCGTAGTCGTTGGTCCCGACCACTCGGACGTCCGTGCCCTGAACGGGGCACGCCTCGAGAATGTCCAGCGCCTTGCCCTGCGGGACGCCCTCAATGATGTCGATCAGCGTAACGTCGGCGAGCCCCTTGTCAGCGATCCGCAAGGCGCAGCTGGCGCCCACGTTGCCCGCCCCGATGATCGTAACTTTGCGTCGCATCTGTGCTGTACCCTCCGGTCTTCATCCCATGTGGCTGATCACCGCCGCACCAAACTCGCTGCATCGAACCTTGGTGGCGCCCTCCATCTGCCTGTGGAGGTCGTAGGTGACGGTCTTGGCCGCGATCGCCCCGGTCATGCCAGTCTCCACAAGTTCGGCCGCCTCCCGCCAACCCAAGTGCTTCAGCATCATGACCCCGGATAGGATCACGCTGCTGGGGTTGATGACGTCTTTGTCCGCGTACTTGGGTGCGGTCCCGTGCGTGGCCTCGAACAGGGCCTGGCTGTCTCCGATGTTTGCCCCAGGGGCCAGCCCAAGCCCGCCCACCTGCGCGGCGCACGCGTCGGAGATGTAGTCGCCATTCAGGTTAGTGGTGGCAATGACGTCATACTCGCTGGGGCGCAGCAGGACCTGCTGGAACATCGAATCCGCAATGCGGTCCTTGACGAGAATCTTCCCGTCGGGCACGACACCGCCGAAGCGATCCCAGACCTCAGCCTCCGTGACGCACGCTTCGCGGAAGTCCTGGGTGGCCACCTCGTACCCCCAGTCCCGGAATGCGCCCTCGGTGAACTTCTGGATGTTCCCCTTGTGGACCAATGTCACAGACGACCGCCCGTTGTCGATCGCGTACTGGATCGCGGCCCGCACCAGACGCTTCGACCCAGTGATGGAGACGGGCTTGATGCCAATGCCGGAATCCGGCCGAATGTTCCGTCCGAACCGCTCGTTGAGGATGTCGATCAGCGTCGCTGCATCCTTGCTCCCCTGTTCCCACTCGATCCCCGCGTAGACGTCCTCGGTGTTCTCGCGGTATACGACGACGTCCAAAGATCCCGGACTCTTCACGGGTGAAGGCACGCCGGGATACCACTTCACGGGACGGACGCAGGAATACAGGTCGAGGATCTGGCGCAGCGCAACATTGAGGCTGCGGATCCCGCCGCCGACGGGCGTGGTCAGGGGCCCCTTGATGGCCACCGAGAGTTCCTTGATGGCGGCGACGGTGTCTGACGGCAGCCACTCGCCGAACCTGTCGTAGGCCTTCTGGCCGGCGAAAATCTCGTACCAAGAAATGCGCCTTCTGCCGGAGTAGGCCTTTTCGACGGCCGCGTCCAGCACTGGCCGAGCCGCCCGCCAAATGTCGCGCCCCGTTCCGTCACCCTCGATGAACGGCACGATCGGGCAGTCCGGGACGGTGCAGCGGCCGGCCTCCATGTGAATCCGGGAGCCGTCAGCAGGGACAGGGATACCGTTGAACACAGGCATTTGGCTTGGGATGCGGTGGCGGACGGGGCCGACGACCCGCCCCACCTTTCGGGCGCGGCAGCTCGCCCACCCGACCAGAACCCAAGCATATCACCGGGGTCCAACGCGGGCAATGCTGGCGGGCCGCTGTGCGTACGATGGGACCTGCGCGCCGCAGCCGAGGCTGGAGAGCCTTCGGGCACTTCCGGAGCCGGCTGGCGCGATTAAGGCAGCCCGGAGGAAAGGGGCCTACGGCTTCGGAGCCGCAGCGAAGTCCAGCTACCGCACTTCGAAGTAGGGAGACCCCCAAGAAACGGCGCGAAATGACCGGCCAACCCCCCAGCAAGGCTCCCAAGGGCCTGATCGCGATTTTGGCTAACATCGGCCCGTCACTCATACTCACCGCAAACGTGGTCGGGTCGGGAGAGCTGATCATGACCACGGCTCTCGGCGCCAGCGCCGGTTTCGTGGCGCTTTGGGTGATCCTCGTCAGCTGCGCCGTCAAGGTCGCAGTGCAGCTTGAGTTCGGCAAGCACGCGATCGCGTCGGGCGAGACCAGCATGCGTGCCTTCAACCGGCTGCCCGGTCCTCGGTTCCGGGGAGTGTCGTGGTCGGTGTGGGTCTGGCTGGCGGTGAAGCTGGTCCAGCTAGTGCAATACGGAGGCATTGTTGGGGCCGTCGCCGCCACGCTCCACCTTGCCTTCCCCGGAATCGCGGAGAACGGCTGGGCCTGGGCGTGCGGAGCCGCCGCTGCCGTCCTGGTCTGGCGCGGCGGCTACCGATTCATTGAGAACGCGGCGATCGCCCTCACGGCCACCTTCTCCGTCGTCACCGTGGCCTGCGCGCTGATGCTGCAGTGGACGCCGTACCGCATCAGTTTGCCGATGCTAGCGAGCGGTCTGTCCTTCGACCTGCCGGCGGCGGCAGTCGGAATCGCCGTGGCTGCGTTCGGCCTGACCGGCGTCAGCGCAGACGAGATCATCTCCTACCCGTACTGGTGCATCGAGAAAGGCTACGCATCCCGCTGCGGGCCGCCGGACGGCACTCCTGCGTGGACGGAGCGCGCCCGGGGCTGGATCCGGGTCATGTACGTTGACGCCGCCTTCTCGTTGGTCGTCTACACGGTGACGACCGCCGCCTTCTACCTGCTGGGGGCAGCCGTGCTGCACGGCCGCGGACCGGTCCCGGAGGGTTCGCGCATCATCTCGGCTCTGTCGGCAATGTACACGGAAGTGCTCGGACCCGGAGCGATGGCTCTGTTCTTGGCGGGCGCCGCCACGACCCTCTTCTCAACCCTGTTCGTGGCGTGCGCGTCCAGCACGAGGATGTTCACGGATGCCTTCGCGCAGTTCGGACTCCTGCGCTATGGGGACAAGCGCGCTAGGCAACGCTGGCTCTCCGCCCTAGCCTGGCTGCTGCCTCTCGTCTGGACGCTCCTCTACCTGTTTGTGAGGGCTCCGCTCGTCATGGTGGCTGCCGGCGGCGTGGCGCTGGCTGGGCTGCTGATCGTCGTTGCGTTCGCGGCGCAGCACTTCCGCTACCGGAGGCTGCCGCGGGGCCTCCGCCCGTCACCGATCTACGACCTGCTGCTCTGGACGAGCATCCTCGCGATCCTCGGAGTGGGGATCCGGTCGCTTCTGGCTTGAGGCAGCCCAGGCCCCGCTGGCGTCGGCCAATGCGGCGCTGGACCCTCTGGCCCATCCATGGCCACCGCCAATTGACGGTCGTTGGTGCCCGGGAGCACACCTGCCGGAGCATCGAGAGCGGACGGCGGCGATCAGACCGGCGGAAGGTGATCGAAGTAAGATGGGAATCTGGCCACCCGCACTGGGGACCGGCGACTGGTATGCAGGCAAGACAGGCGAAGGCCCCGATCAAGGCCAGGCGGATACCCAGAAGGGGAGCGGATGAACCTAGGGGGATCATCGCGGAGTGGACAGTGACCGTCCTCCTGCTGCTGTTTGGCACGACCACGCTCGTGCAGGCGTTCGTGATTCCGACCGGTTCGATGGAGGACTCCCTCCTGATCGGCGACCACCTGCTGGTCGACAAGCTCGCCTACGCGCCACACGGGGTGATCAGCCAATACCTGCTGCCGTATCAAGAGGTCGAGCGAGGCGATGTGATCGTCTTCCGCTATCCGATGGATCTCAACCAGACATTTGTCAAGCGAGTGGTGGGCGTGCCAGGAGACCGGATCCGCATGGTGGAGAAGGAGCTCTGGCTGAACGGCTCGAAGATCTACGAGCCCTATGTGGTGCACAAGAGCGACTACATCGACGCTTACCGCGACAACTTCCCGGGCGTCGCGCCATCCGTGCAGATCTACGAGCCGGCCCTGCGCATGCTCAGGGACCATGTACAGAACGGCGAGCTCGTGGTCCCTGAAGGAAACTACTTCGCAATGGGCGACAACCGGGACCAGTCCCTTGATAGCCGCTACTGGGGATTCGTACCCCGGCAGCACATCGTCGGCAAGCCGCTCATCATCTACTGGTCGTATGACGCGCCAACATCGCACCTGCAGGATCCCGGGATTTCGCTCGACCACCTGCGAGACTTAGCCACGAACTTCTTCACCAAGACGCGCTGGACCCGCACGTTCAAGCTCATCCGGGGCTACGAGTGGGAAGGCCGCTGAACCCAAGTCCGACCCCCGTCGACCGCTTCCGGGACCGCTGCCACGCCGTCATCCTGGCCGGCGGCAGTGGCGTCCGATTCTGGCCCCAGAGCCGGATAGCCCGCCCGAAGCAGCTGCTGGCGCCACTCGGCGGCGGGACGCTGCTTCGCCAGACTTTCGACCGCATTTCTTTGGTCGTACCGCGCGAGCGGGTCTGGGTCCTGACTTCTAGACACCTAGTGGCGGCGGTTGCAGACGAACTCCCGGAGCTGGAAGCACGACGGATCGTCGGTGAGCCTGTTGCCAAGAGCACTTCTCCGGCGATAGCACTTGCGACTGCGCTCGTGCTCCGCGAAGATCAAGACGCCGTGGTCGGGGTCTTCCCCTCCGACCACCACATTCGGGACGGGGCCGCGTACACGGACTTGGTGCGAACCGCGCTTCGGGCTGCATTGGGCGGAGACCTCATTGTCCTAGGAATACCGCCGTCCCGCCCGGACACCGGCTTTGGCTATATCGAGTTCGCCAAGAAGCCGGCGCGGGGTGTAGCCGGGCCGATTCGAGTTGCCCGTTTCCGCGAAAAACCGGACCTCGACCAAGCCCGAGAGTTCCTCGCTTCAGGACGGTTCTACTGGAACAGCGGGCAGTTCTTCTGGCAGGCCTCGGTAATCCGGGACGAATTTCGAAAATTTCTCCCGAATACTTGGAGCATTGCCAACCGCATTGCGACGGCGAGCGCAGCTGACACCGAACGGCGGCTGCTCGACACCTACGGCGGCTGCGACAGCATTTCGGTAGACCGCGCCGTGTTGGAGCGCTCAGCGCGAGTCGCGGGATTTGCCGCACCCGACATCGGCTGGAGTGATCTGGGCAGCTGGGAAGCGCTGCACGCGCTGCTGCCTAAGGATCGATACGGAAACTGCTGCCGCTCGCTCGCATCCGCCGTGGACTCGACAGACAACTACGTCGACGTGCCGGAGCGCCGGACCGTCCTGCTCGGGGTGCGCGGGCTGGTCGTGGTCGAGACTGACGACGCCCTGCTCGTCTGTCGGCGCGAGGATGCGCAACGGCTAGGAGAGGTCACCGAAGCGCTGGCTGCGGACGGTGCCGCGAAACTGTTATGAGCGGTCAGGCGCGAAGCGCCGGAGCCAATCGCCCAGCGAAGCAGGCAGGGCCGGGTCAGCGGCGAGGCGCACAAGGTCGGAAGGGGTGTCCACGTCGAAAGCCGACGTGGGCGTGACCCTGACGGCGAGCCCGGTGCCGGCTATGGCCTTCTCGCACGCTTGCCGTGTGTCGTCACGCGACCATCGGACGCCTGCGAACATGCCGGGCTGCGTCCGAGTCGCGCCAATCAGCGTGAACCCTCCGTCAATCGACGGGCCCAGAACTACCGGGCACTGATCTAGCGCCGCAAGGGCCTCTTCAAGCTGGGATGCGGGCAGGGTCGGGGCATCGCTCCCGACGATTAGCGCCTTAGGGTGGCCCTCGTCCAACAGTTCGCGGAGGCAGTTGAGCATGCGCGCTCCAAGGTCGCAGCCCCGCTGGATCCGGAGCCTTCCGTCCCCGGCTAAGCGCTCGAACGGGGGCCATTGAACGTCGCAGTAGAGGTACGTGTCCAAGCGCCGGTCCGCCGCGAACCGCCGCCACAACTCCACCGTGCACAGCTTGTGGAACTCGGCAGCGACCTCCAGAGTCAATGCAGAACCTAAGCGAGTCTTGACGCGACCCGGGTGCGCAGCCTTCGCAAAAAGGGCCAAGGCTGGCCGCCGGGCTTGGGGCATGGTCGGCACTACTGTCTCGGCTGGCCCGGCAAGACGCTCGAGGGTAGGTGCCCGGCCCAAGCCTCGACAAGCCGCCCATAGCCCTCGTGGCGGAGGGCCTTGACGCCCTAATGCTACACTCAGCTTGGCTCGCGGCCAGACGGGCTGTGGAGCACTTGACGGCAGGCACCATGAAGGCGCTGCTGGTTGACGACGAGCAGCTGGCGCGGGAAGAGTTGGCATTCCTGCTGCGTTCCTTCCCCGACGTCGACGTCGTAGGTGAGGCGTCCGACGGGCGGTCGGCGTTGGAGAGAATCAGCCGCGTCCGGCCCGACATCGTTTTCTTGGATGTTGAGATGCCCGGCTTGAGCGGGGTCGAGGTCGCGCGCCGGTTGCTCGACCGAGGCGGACCGCTCCCCTACGTCGTGTTCGCCACGGCCTACGACCACTACGCGGTCGAAGCCTTTGACGTGAACGCGGCGGACTACCTGCTCAAGCCGGTCGAGCGGGAGCGCCTGGGCAAGTCGATCGAACGAGCGCGCGAGCTGATGCGCTCACCGGAGCGCGAGTCGGAGCGCATGGCGCAAATGCTCTCGAGCCTCCGCGACCGTGGGACAGCCCCAACCAAGGTTCTGGTGCGGAAGGGCGGCCGCCAGATTCTGGTCGATGCATCGGACGTGATCTTGGCACACGTGCGGAAGGGGGCTATCCGCATCGTGGCCACCCACCTGGACGGGTACAGCAACTACAAGACGCTTGACGAATTGCAGTCCACTCTGGGCGAGACACACTTCTGGCGCCCGCACCGCTCTTACCTGATCAACATCAATCGGATCGAAGAGGTCCTTCCGTGGTTCAAGTCGTCCTATCAACTGCGGATGAGCGACGCGGACCACACCGCAGTCCCTGTCAGTCGGGCCCAGACGAAGCGACTGCGCGAACTGTTCCGCCTGTAGGCACGGCATGCAGACACCGCGACCGCTCCGGCAGGCCTTGTGGGCTTCGGGTGTCTCGGTGCTGTCGCTGCTCCTTGCATGGGGCCCGGACCTCCTGGCCCAGCCGGTCACGGGAAACATCTCAGGAATCGTGCTGGATCCGGCGGGTCGCGGTGTTGCGGCGCGGGTGGAGGCAGTTGCGGTCGAGACAGGCCGGTCACTCGGCTCGGCCGCAACCGCGGAGGGAGCCTTCGGGTTCCCCGCCCTGCCGCCTGGCCCGTACGAGCTCCGGCCCTCCGCGGACGGGTTAGCAGCACCCGCGTCAAGGGTCGTGGTCCGTGTGGGCACGAGCGCGGTGGTGGAGCTGAGGATGGACCTGGAGACGGTCCGCTTCGCGGTCGATGTGGTTGACGCGACACCGCTTCTTGAGCAGCGCACAGGGGCGATCGGCAGCGTAATCGAGCGGGCGGAAATGCGCAACCTGCCCCTGAACCAGCGCGTATTCCTTCCGCTGGTGCTGCTCGGGGGCGGCGCTCACACAAGCGCGCCCGGCTCGGAACTGTCGACCCAGAACGACAGCGGGTTTCACGTCGCAGGCGCTCGCGAGGCCTCCAATAACTTCCTGCTGGACGGCATCGACAACAACGACCTATACATCAACCGCATCGTCATCAGCCCGCCGCTCGATAGCGTGAGGGAGTTTCGCCTGCACGCGTCGGGCTACGAGGCGGAATTTGGCCGGAATTCCGGAGGCCAAGTGAATGTGGTGACACGCTCGGGAACGCTCCAGTTTCGCGGATCCGCATACCACTACATGCGCAATGACGCGCTCGACGCCCGCAACCACTTCGACCCGGACCCGCGTCCCCCGACCTACAGGCGCGGACAGTTCGGGGGGGCGCTGGGCGGTCCCATCAACCGCCGGCACACCTACTTCTTTTCCGGATTCGAGGGGACCCGGATCCGGGACGCCGCGACCCGAACCGCGGCCGTCCCCTCAGCTGCGGAACGCCAGGGCGACTTTTCCGGCTCCCCAGGGGCCGTCATCGACCCCTTCGCCGGGGCGCCATTCCCTAGCAACATCGTCCCGGCTGCCCGCCAAGACCCACCCGGGCGCATGGCAGCCCGGTACTGGCCAGACCCGAATCGGCCGGACTCCGTGCAGAACTTCGTCTCCACACCCCTCGGGGACGCCTTGGTGAACCAGCTGACTGGGCGGATCGACCACCACCGTGGTCCAAGCTCGCGCCTGTTCGCGCGCTACAGCCACAGCCATTCCCGAAGCTTCAGCCCGTTCGCCGATTCGGACGTGCCGGGTTTCGGCAGCTTCACCCTCGACCGCGGCCGGCAAATGGCCGCGTCGTTCACCCAAACGCTTTCCCCGCGCGCGCAGCTTGAGGTTCGGGCAGGATTCAACCACCTCCGGCGCGAGGTCGCTCACCAGAATGCCGGCAACGACATTTCCGCGTCGCTGGGCATCAGGGGGCTTTCCAAGGACCCTCGCTTCGTCGGCTTTCCCGGAATCAACGTGGGCGGGTATGCAAGTCTTGCCGATGATTCCGCGCTGCCAATACTGCGGAGCAGCCGCACAGCGCACGTCACGGCCAACTTGCTTCGGGACGGGGGCGGCCATCGTTTCAAGGCCGGCGGCGAGGCGAGGGTCGTGCGCATCGACGGCACGCAAGGGCTGTTCGGGCGTGGCCAGTTCAATTTTCTGGGTGCAATCGCCCAGAATGCGGTGGCCGATCTCCTCCTTGGATTCCCCACGTACAGCATCCAGACGGTGATCGACAACGACTTCAGGCAGCGTGCGTCTTCTTGGGGGGCGTATGCCCAGGACGAGTGGCAGTTTGGGAGGCGGGTCACGCTGAGCATCGGCGTGCGCTACGAGTACAACCGGCCCGCACGCGACGCGCATGACCGCTTCACGCACTTCGACCACGGGGCGCTGTCGCTGGTGCGTGCCGGCACTTCCCCGTTGGGTAGGGCCGGATATGCCGGGGACCGCAACAACATCGCGCCGCGCCTCGGACTCGCTTGGAACACGGGGAGCGGCACTGTGCTGCGCGCTGCGTACGGGATCTTCCACGACCTCAACGTGCTCGAGGCGAATTCAGGCCTCTACTTCAACCCACCGTACTTCGAGCTCAAGCTGTTCTTCCCATCCCAGTTCTCCCTGCCCAGGCTCTCGGATCCGTTCGCCGGGTCGGGGTACACGCCCCCCGCTTCGGTCAATTCGGTCCAGCCGGACTTCCGCACCGCGTACGCTCAGCACTGGAGCGGGGGGATCGAGCGCAGCCTGCCGTGGGGGCTGGTAGGGAGGGCCTCATACATCGGCTCCAAGTCCTCGAAGCTCCTGCGGCGGCGCAACCTGAACCAGCCCCCACCGGGCCCGGGCGACGTGGACGCGCGAAGGCCGACCGCCGGCTTCTCCAACATCGTGCTGTTCGAGTCCGCAGCGTCATCCACCTACCATTCCGGCGTGTTCTCTATTGAGCGGCGCTTCCGCGGCGGCGTCGGCCTGCGAGCGGCACACACTTGGTCGAAGTCGATAGACGATGTTTCGGCGTTTCTGGGTTCGGCAGGGGATCAGGCGTTCCCACAGGACAGCAACAATTTCCGGGCCGAGAGGGGGCCATCGAACTTCGACCAGCGCGGCCGCTTTACGCTCTCGCTGCAGCTGGCCAGCCCATCAAGGCACCCGTTGCTGGAAAACTGGCGGGCCTTCGCTATCGCAGCGGCCGGAAGCGGCAGGCCCCTGACGCCTCAGCTCGCCGTCGACAACTCGAACACCGGCAACACTGGCGGAATCTTCGGCGCCGACCGCCCTCATCTAGTGGGCGATCCGAAGGCAGCGGGGACCGGTCTCTGGTTCCGCCCCGATGCATTCGCAATGCCCGCAGCCCTCACATTCGGGAACGCCGGGAGGAATATCCTCACCGGCCCGGGGTTCGCCAGCTTCGACGTGGCACTCGTTCGGGCCTTCCCCGTGTCCGAGGCGGCAACAGCGGAGCTGCGAGTCGAGGTCTTCAACCTCGCGAACCGGACGAACTTTGACCTCCCAGAACGGACTTTCGGCCAGGCCACGTTTGGTCGGTCGCTCTCTGCGGGGCAAGCACGCCAACTTCAGGCTGGCTTTCGATTCTCGTTCTAGGTTCCGCGTATCACGCGGTCAGCCAGTTGCTGCCTCCGGAGGTCCGCCAGGTCCGGGCCGGCTCATGAACCGCCCGGAACGGTGCCACGGGGACTCCTCGCGCCAGACGGTGCACGATCCGCCCGTCGGGCTCGTCCTTCGATCTGAGGATGGCATTCCCTGCGATCCACCGCCGGTCCGGCCAATCGCAGGCCGCGGGTGACGATGCAGCGCCGCACGCGACGCGCGGTCGACTGGACCTCCAGCAGTTCGTGGTCTTCAACTCCCAGTTCCTTGCGCTGGTGAGGGCCGGCCTGCCGATCCCCCAGTCACTCGACCTTCTAGTCGGCAACGTCCGCAACAAGGCTCTGGCCTCGCACCTAGCCAAAGTGCGCGACGACGTCAAGGTCGGCGTGCCGCTCTCCGAGGCATTCCGCAGCCGCGGCGTGTTCCCGCCGATCTATGTCACGTCGCTGCTGGCCGGAGAACGCTCAGGGGGGCTGGACGAGGTCTTGGAGCGTTACATCAGCTACCAGAGCCTCGCTCTGGCGATCCGCAAGAAGATCCTCGTGTCGCTGATCTATCCGTCGGTACTGGTGGTGCTGGTGGTCGTGCTGGTGGTCTTCCTTGTCACATACGTAGTGCCGGAGTTCGCGAAGCTCTACGAGACGATGGACTCGAACCTGCCCCTGTCGACTCAGCTGCTGGTGGCCACCGGCAATGCCGCTCGCGAACACGCCGTCCCAATCCTGCTGACGGTGGCGTCGGCGCTGGGCCTCGGAGCCTGGGCTCTGCGGCGGGACGGCACGCGGCGCCAGATCCAAGGGCTCACGCTGCGCTCGCCAGTCTTGGGGCCACTTTGGATCCGCTATCAGGTGGCGCAGCTGGCGAGGCTGCTGAGCACGTTGCTCACCGGGGGAGTGCCGCTAGTTGCCGCGCTCGAGACGGCCGGCACGTCCGTGGGGACAGGAGTCCTCCAAGACACCCTGCGGACGGTGCGAGAGCGGGTTCGAGAGGGCCAAGGGCTATCGCTGAGCATTGCCCGGGCCGGCATATTCCCGACGCTTGCAGTCGAGATGGTGAAGGTCGGCGAGGCCACCGGTGCGCTTCCGCAAATGCTGACCTCGGTGGCGGAATTCTTCGACGAGGAAGTTCAGACAAAGACGACAGCCCTCCTGAGCCTGATCGAGCCCGTGATCATGATCTTCATGGGAATCTTCGTCGCATTCGTGCTCATTTCCCTGTACCTGCCGATCTTCAGCCTCGCAGAGCAGTTCTGAACGCGGTCGCGGTGCACGGTGGCAGACGGCGGATCGTCTGGACCTGATGGCGGGCCCCGTGCCCGGCGATAGACCCGTGCCCCCAGCAAAAGCAGCCCGCTCCGAGCTCCCGGACAGCGGCCAGATCGACCCCCGCGAGCTGGCGGAGCAGTTTCGCTACCCGTTCGTGGACCTCGAGTCAGCCCGGATTGACGGCGGCCTGTTCCGCACTGTGCCGCTGGACCTGATGTTCCGGCATCGGTTTGTCCCGCTCGCCGAGCGGAACGGGTCCTTGGAGATCGCAATCGCGGACCCGAGACGACTGCTCGAGCTGGACGAAATCGCATCTCTGCTCGGCAAGAGACTGCGCATCTCAGTCGCGGCTCTGGACCAGATCAACGAGGTCTTGGAGAAGACCGAGCAGTCTCAGCGGGTCCTAGAGGAGGTCACCGAGGGCTTCGCGCTGGAGGTCAGCGATTCGCAGGATGCCAGCGAGACGCTCTCGATCGACAGGCTGACCAAGTCGAGCGATCTTGCGCCTGTCATCAAGCTGATCGACACAACCATCTTCAACGCGCTGGAACGCCGCGCCAGCGACATTCACATCGAGACCCGCAACGCGGACGTTGCCATCAAGTACCGCATTGACGGCGTCCTGCACTTCGCGATGCCGCCGCTGGCCAAGGAGTGGCATGAGACGATCCTCTCCCGCATCAAGGTCATGAGCGAGCTGGACATCGCCGAGCGCAGAATCCCCCAAGACGGTCGGTTCAGGGTCCGCTACCGGGGGCGTCAGATCGATTTCCGCGTCTCGATCATGCCGACGGTCTACGGCGAGGATGCCGTGCTGCGCATTCTCGACAAGCAGGCGATGAGCGAGAAGTTCTCCAAGCTGTCGCTGGATGTGGTCGGCTTCACCCCGGACGACCAGCGCAAGTTTGCGCACTACATCAGGGAGCCGTACGGCATGGTCCTGGTCACGGGCCCGACCGGGTCCGGCAAGACTACGACGCTGTACGCGGCGCTGAGCGAGATCCAGTCTGACGAGGACAAGATCGTCACCATCGAGGATCCGGTCGAGTACCAGCTGCACGGAATCACGCAGATTCCCATCAACGAAAAGAAGGGCCTGACGTTCGCCCGCGGCCTGCGCTCCATCCTGCGCCACGACCCCGACAAGATCATGGTCGGCGAGATCCGCGATCCGGAGACCGCCCAGATAGCGATCCAGTCAGCTCTCACGGGCCACTTGGTCTTTACTACCGTGCATGCCAACAACGTGGTCGACGTGCTCGGGCGATTCCTGAACATGGGTGTCGAAGCGTACAACTTCGTCTCGGCGCTGAACTGCATCCTCGCGCAGAGGCTTGTGCGCGTCATCTGCCCGCACTGCAGAATCCGGAGGCGCTACAGCGCCGAGAGGCTGGCAGAATCCGGCCTGTCCGTGGAGCAGTGGGGGCACTTCCAGTTCTTGGAAGGCAAGGGATGCATGGAATGCTCGGGCACGGGCTTCCGGGGGCGCACAGCGATCCACGAGCTGCTCGACATGTCGGACAGCATCCGGGAGCTGATCCTGGAGAAGCGCCCTAGCTCCGAGATTTCCAAGGCTGCCAAGGCCGAAGGGATGCGGACCTTGAGGGAGTCGGCCATAGACCGGGTGGCGACGGGTGTCACGACGCTGCGCGAGATCGACAAGGTGACGTTCATCGACTGACCATGGCGGACCTGCTTGCACCCCTCGACCGGCTTCTGCCGGACCCACATCCGCGCCTGGTCTTTGAGATCGGCGATGGAGCTCTCGTTGGGGCGCTCCGCAACGGCCGCACCGTGATGAAGGTCGCCGGCCGTGATCTGCCGGCCACGACCGGCGACGGACCGGACCCGCCTCTCCCCGACGGCCTTGCCACAGGTGTTGAGAGCCTGCTGGCTGAGCTGGGGCCGCATACGAGCCGATTGGCTTCCGTGCTGCTCCCGGACTCGGCGGTGCGCCTGGCGGTGTTCGAGTTCGGAAAGCTGCCTCGCAGGCCGCGGGATCTGCGCCTCGCCGTGCAGGAACGCTTCCAGAGCATCCTGCGGTTCGACGTCCGCACGGCTCGGATCTCTTACCGGCGGCAGTCGGGCCGGTCGGCGCAGTCCGTCCTCGCAGCGGCCGTGCCGCGACGCTACGTCGAGCACTGCGAAGAGGCCGTCCGGTCGTGCGGGCTAGCGCCGGTCTTCGTGGGTGCCTCGACCGCCGGCGCGCTCAATCTCGTCGGGGAGGCCGGGACCGAGATCCTGCTCAAGCTGGGCGGGAAATCGCTGGCGATCGCTGCAGTGACGGACTGCACGGTGGAAGTGTTCCGCAGGATCTCGCTTCAGCAAGGGATCGAGAGCGATCCCCTCACCGCTGCTCGAGACGTACTGCGCGACCTCTTCCCTACGATCGTCTTGGTGGAAGGTCAGCTGGGCCGCAAGGTCGCACGAGTGCTGCTGGCGGGTTTCGGAGCCCTTCAGCGACCGATTCTGGCGGCAGTGTCGGAGGCTGTGGGGATCCAGACCGAGCCATTGCCCGTCACCGGTGACGCATCGGCGGCGTGCGGGCCTGGCCTGTTGGGGTATGTCCATGGCTGACAGGGGCGGTCGGCGTCGCCGGGTGAAGCGGTCGGCATCAGGCCCGGGGGGCGCTCTGAACCTAGCGAGCGAGCCGCTCGGGGGCTACCGAGCGTTCGCCGCCTGCGCATGCCTGATGGCCGGGCTCCTGCTGGGAGTGGCCGTCGCACTGGGGTGGAGCTGGTCAAAGGCCGGGGGAGCACCCCAAGAACACTTGGACCGCCAGCGGGCGCTGGACCAGCAACGGCAGGAGCTGACCGTGCTGGCCGAGGAAGCGAGTAGCGCGATCGCCGGAGATCGTGCCAACCGCGTTCTGGAGCAGACCGAATTGCTGAACGGGCTCCTGGTGCGAAAGGGCGTTTCCTGGACGCAGACCTTTGTCGATCTGGAGTCGGTGCTGCCGCCGGCTGTTCGCATGTTGACCATTCAGCCGGAGGTCGCGGGCCAAGACACGCTTCGGCTCGACATGACGGTCAGCGCAAGAGAACCCGGCGACTTTATCGAGTTCCTGAGAGAGCTCGAGCGCTCTGATGTATTCCAATTCCCTGCCGTGCGCGGAAGCGCTCCGCCGACCGAGGGCGACCCTACGCACCGCTACCGCCTCACGGTGAACTATGACCAGCAACTCTGAGTCGGTCCCGGTGGACTCGCTAAAGGACGAGTGGTACCGGCGGGTGTCCCCGCGAACAGTGCTCGTAGTGTTGGGCACGGTCGCGCTGCTCGACCTGGCCTGCTACTTGGCCATCGTGCGGCCGGCGTCTCGGGCAGCGCAGGTGCGCGACCAACGCATCGCGGCCTTGGCAGCCGAAGTTGCAAGGGCCCGCGCTACCGTAGAGACCCTCGAGAGCCAAGCGAGCAAGATCGAATCCGCGGATCGTGACGGCAATGAGCTGGTGGCGGAGATCGCGCTTCCCCGCAAGACCGCCTTCTCTGACCTGCTTACTGAACTCGGCTTGGCATCGTCAAGTTCCGGGATCGAAATGCGTGAGGCCAGTTATGCGATCGCCCCGCTGGAGGACAGCGAAGAGTACGGCGTTCTGGCGGTGGACGCGACGTTCCGGGGGCGGTACGAGAACCTGATCCGCTTCCTGCACCACTTGGACGGCTCGGAACTGTTCTTCATCATCGGTTCGCTCGGCGCGACTCCTCGCGACGACGAGAATGTCAATGAGCTGCAGATCACCGTCCGGTTTGACACGCTCGTAAGAGACCTGTAGGGATAGCCGCGTGGAGCTCGGAGCCAACAGGAAGTCCGTCACCCAGCTGGGTGTGCTTCTCGCCGTTCTTGGGGTTGTTGTGTACGTGCAGTTCTTCTCGGGAGAGAGCCCGGTCCCAGAGCCGATCCGTCCGGCAGGCGACGGCGCGAGCGCTCAGGCTGTCCGAAGAGCGCCGCCAGCAGTGCGGCGGATGGCTGGCGGCGGTGGCCAAGAGCGGCCCCGCGATCTCGGGGGGCAACCCCCGGCGGATGGGAGCATGAGAATCCGGCGGGAGTTGCTCGAAAGGGTCCGGGCCGTGACGGCGCCGGCTGTCGAGCGCGACATCTTCAACTTCGGGCGCCCCAAGCCCCGCCAGATCATGGGGCCGACGCGCGAGGAAGTGCAACTCGCCCAGCAGCGCTTTGAGGAGGAAAGCAAGCCGGCTCCGAAGCCGTTCGAGCCGCCACCCGCGCCCGCAGCACCGAAACCGCAGCCCAAGCCTCCCGCATGGCAGTACTTCGGACTGGCGGACTCTCCCGCCAGCGGCGCCAAGCGGGCGTTGCTCCTGGATGGCGAGGAGATTCTGATCGCGGAACCGGGCTCGGTCCTCGAGGGACGATTCGAAGTCACCGGGATCGATGCGGACGGCATACACCTGCGGGATGTGTCCGAAGGACACGAGTTTGCGCTCCCACTGGAGGCTGGGAAGTGATGCGGCGTCGCTGCGGCCATGGCGAGGATGGCTACATTCTCTTGGCCCTGCTAGCCGCTTCTGCCGTGATGATTGCCGGCTTGGCACTGGCCATCCCGCGGATGGCCATGCAGGCACAGCGCACCAGGGACCAGCTGCTGATCGAGCGTGGCGAAGACTACCGGCGGGGCATCGAGCTGTACTACCGGGAGCACGGCAAGTACCCGCAGGAAGTCGAGGATCTCGAGGAAACGGACGGTGTGCGCTACCTGCGCAAGTTGTCAGACGATCCGATGGGAGACACCGGTGAATGGCGGCTGATCCACATGGGGACAGACGGGAGATTCGAAGACTCGTTGTTGTTCGACACCGAAGAGCAGCGCCGACAGGAGCAGGAGATGGCGGCGGCGGCCGCATCGCTTGCCCGTTCGAGCAGCATGGGCACAGCCGTGGAATCCGTAGGAATGGCACAGGCCGGCCTTCAGAAGGGGCAGCAGCAGGTCCAGCAGTATCCAGCCGAATCGGATTCGGCCCCCAGGCCTGGAGATCCGTTCTCGACGGATCCCCTGCAGCGGGTCTTGGCAGAGAGGCAATCCGCTGCTCCAGACCTAGCCGAGGCCACTCGCTACAGCCAAGGATTCCAGTTCGATTCCAGCGCACCAGCGGTGGAGGACACAGAATTCGAGGAGCAGCCTGCCGGAGGCAGCTTCGATCCCGGGGAGCAACCTCAGAACACGGCCTTTCCGTCACCTCCGGACATGGCAAGCCCCGGAGGGAGTCTGGCTCGCCTCACCGGCCAGATCCGCAGCCCGTTGAGGTCCGCAATCCGGGAGCGGTTTGGTAGGACTGGCCCTAGCGCCGACCCTGCTGCCGCTGTGCGAGGGTCCGGAGCTCGGGAACTCGTGAATCAGTTGCTTACGACCCCACGGCAGGGCGGACTGGCCGGGATGACCACCGCATCGCCTGCAGGGGCGGTGCAGCCACAAGTCTTTGAACGTGGGATCGCGGGCGTGGCCAGCAAGAGCACCAAGACCGGTGTGATGGTCTACAAGGACAAGTCGGCGTACAACGAATGGGAATTCGTGTTCGACTACCGGGAAGCCCAAGGTGAAGCCGCCGGCCAGGCCCAAGGCATGGGGGCTGTGCCAAACCCAGCAGCGCGGGCTGTCACCCGGGAGTCCACCAAGCGTCGATTGAGTCCTACCCGCTAGTTCGCGTCTGCGCCACGAGTTGAAGGCCACAACGTGCACGCGCCCTGCCATTCCTCCGAGATTGGCCCTGCCTTGTGATCAGTCAGGCGTTCGCAGGCCCACTGCCGACGCCGGCCGCCAGCAATTTTGGCCCATGACAGCCCTCACATGTGTACCGCGGAACCCTCCATTGGCGAGCGGTCTGATCCGGCGAGAGCGGGAGAAGACCGTGCCCACGGACCGCCCATAAGGGACGGGGTCGCGCTCTAAAGGCACCACCGGCCGGGATCCCGGCATCAGACTGCCAGTTTGTACACAGACTCGGCTCGATCAGCCCGCAAGGGACCCGCAAGTGCACCAGCCATTGAACACTGCGCTGGGTGTCGGCACAAGCACGGACTGAGAAACGCTCCAACCCCCAATCGTCCGTCCCACCCCGCGCAATGTCCCGCTCCCCTTCCGCTCAGCCAATGCCAGTGGGCGTGACAGTCGATCCGCGAATAGAGGTGTATTCTATGTGTATGGCCCGCACCAATATCGACATCGACGATGAGGCGTGCGCCGTTGTGATGCGGCGATACCACTTGAATACGAAGCGCGAAGCGGTCAATCTCTCGCTTCGTACGCTGGCAGCGGAGCCGCTGACGCTAGAGGACGCCCGCCGGCTCCGTGGAGCTGGTTGGGAGGGTGACCTTGACGAACTCCGAGGGGACCGGACGGGGTGACATTGATCGACACCTCGGCGTGGGTCGAGTTCCTGCGCGATACGGGTTCGGCGACCTGCGAGCGGGTCACAGAGCTGCTCGGGTCTGAAATCGCAGTTTGTGACGCCATTCGCATGGAGGTCCTGGCCGGCGCTCGCAGCGAGCGTCACCTGCTCGATCTCCGGAGGTTGCTGGCCCGCGCCACCGTGCTCCCCACACGTGCGATTCACTACGAGCACGCCGCAAGCCTGTATCGCCAGTGTCGCCAACGCGGGGCAACCGTGCGGAAACTGATTGACTGTCTCATTGCCGCGGTTGCCTTGGACGCTGGGGTGGCCATCCTCCACTGCGACGCAGACTTCTCGGTGTTGGCGGCGCATTGTGGCCTACGAGTTGCGGAGTAGCCTTACGTCTAGCGCTTGCGCTGGGGGGAGAGGAGTTGCACACCAATGGCTGGACCAGAGGAGCTTCGGCTCAAGACCGACCCGCGGCTGAAGACTCGGCCGCGTGGACTCGATCCGTGACAGATCCAGGATGCGTCGCAGTCGACTGCGGTGGGTCGCTGGCGAGGGGACTTCAAGCGTGCCTACCAGAGAGAGTCTACCCAGTGCAAGTGACGCGACCAACCTCATGAGTGGCCCCGGCCTGAGAGAGAGGCCTCTCCACCCCAAGTTGCCCTGGGGCGACGTGACCTCATCGGCCCGGTGATTTCAACCAACCGCAGGACTCGGCCACATGGATCGGTGCGAAGACTCGGGCCGAGAGGGTGGGGGGCGTCCTTAGATTGCGATGTCGCGGAGTGCCCGCCCTGGATGGCGCGACAAGAGGACGATGCGCTGAGTCCGGTGGTCACCGCCCCTGAGCGGCCACGCCCACTACGGAAGCTCGCCTGAGGGCCGCGACCGTCACATCGGCAGGAATTTCTGGACTCGCCAGTTCTTGATCTCGGCGACGTACAGATTCCCCTTGGAGTCCACAGCGATGTGGTGCGCGAAGTTCACTTTTCCCGCAACCTTTCCCCCTTCGGAGATCTGACCCACAACAGTCCCGTCCAAGCGCGACTTCAGGATGCGGTTGTTGTGCCCGTCCGCAATGAACAGATCTCGGTCTCGGCCCAATGCGAGACCCCACGGAGACCCGACGTGAGTCCACTGTTCAATGAACTTGCCGTCCGGGTCAAAGGCCTGGAGCCGGTAGTTCTCCCGGTCCCCGACATAGACTGTCCCATCGGGGCCTACCACCACGGTGTGCGGCAGGTCGAACTGCCCAGGCTCCGTCCCCTTCGAGCCCCAGGCCGTAATGAACGTTCCGTCGGAGGCGAACTTTGCGACTCTGGAGTTCCCGTAGCCGTCACTCACGTAGAACGAGCCGTCGGCAGCGAAGCCCACATCGGTGGGCCGATTGAACAGGTCCGGCCCTTCCCCGCTCTGCCCCTTGCGTCCCATCACCATCCGCACCCGGCCACCAGCGTCCATTTTGAGCACTTGGTGCGTGTCGTTGTCCACGACCCAAATCGCCCCGTCCGCATCGACCCGTACTGCGTGCGGCCGGATGAACAATCCCCGGCCCCACGACCGCTCGACAATGCCCGCCGGATTCAGCTTGATGATGGGAGGGTCTCCACGGTGGAACACGTAGACGTAGTCGTCCTTGTCAACCGCCACTCCCGGTGTCTCCTGAAGATTCCAGCCGGAGGGCAGCGTCGGCCATGTAGCATCCACGCGGTACGGGAGGCGCTTGTGTTCACTCCCGCGCAACATCGGCGCAAGCAGCAGGCCGGTTAGCAATTCTCGACGAGTCGCCATAGCCAAACCATTGTGCACGCCAACACGGTTAGCGGGGCCCGTCACCGGGGTCGACTGTCGAATTGCGGGAATCGCTCGGCCGAGTGGGGACGGCTACGGGCCGCACCGCGCGAGAATGCGATCCAAGCCGTCGAAGAAGGCACACTCATGCCGCTCGGGCGCTTCAGGCGCTGCGAACGCAAGTCAAGTGCGGTTCACGGTGTAGGGTGAATCGGCAAAGCACGATTCGCGAAGCTACGGAATCATCTTCCCCTCCATCTCTCGATCGGCGACTCACCGGTTCAGTCTCTCAAGTCCTAGGGATTCTGGCTAGGTCCACACCTGACCATGGATCGGGTACAGGCTTGCCGTTCTCGTGCCGCGGAGCATCCCAAGGGCCGCCCGCGGGCGGAGGAGCAAGCGCTCGGCCAGATTCTGGTCGAGATTCCCGAGCAGTAGCGAGAACACCGACTCCTGACCCGCGACCGGAACGAATAGGACTGTGAATGCGCTGCAGCGGAAGCGTCGGCTAGCCAGTGGCTTAACCATGCATTGCTCACATAATTCCATGAAGATGTGTGTTGTCAATATGGTGAACTGGTACTTTCGGTATTAAAGGATGCCTTTAATATGAGAGCGCAGTCTGGCCTGCCAATGGGAGAAATTCCGTGTCCTGCGGCACCTCTCGCGAAAACTCCTGCTGCTGCCTCGCGGGGATGGCCTAGCTGATAGATTATGGTCCCGCCGAACCGGCATTGGAAGCATCTCTAGCCCAAGACCGCGCTAGAGGGAAGACGTGTGCCGGATTCTGACGAACTGCGTACCGGTTGCAGGTGCCCGGCGGAAGGCTCGTCAGGACCGGCTGATGAGCGCCACCCTGCCCTTGCTGAGAACGGCGACGGACTGTCGATATTGCTAGACGCCGGAGAGTGGGCCAGAACCGGCCCCGCGCAGTCCGGGGTTCCTGGCAGAGATCCCGATTTTGAATGCCGATCGGGAGGGCCGAAAGACCGACAACCTCAAGCCGGGAGAACGGCGGAGTTCTCGTTGCCGCCAGCCAGATCGAGGCCCTTGGCGATCTCCCGGAACACTTCTTCAATGGAAAGGCTGGCGTCCACCCGCAACAGCATCCCCCTATCGGCGAACTCCGACAACAGCGGCTGTGTCTTGATGTGGTACTGGGAGAGGCGCCTGCGAAGCGCTGCGGGGTTGTCGTCGGCGCGCTTGGTGAAGCCGCTCCCCTCTCCTTGGAGCGCGCGCTTCATCACTCTGTCCGACACCAGCGAGTCGTCCAGGTCCAGATAGATCGCTCGGTCAAGATTCCAGTTCTCGAACAGGTAGTCGGCTTGGGCGGCCGTCCGGGGAAAACCGTCCAGCACGAAGCCGTAGCGCCAGTCGTGCATCTCAAGCCGGTCCCGGACGACCTCCTCAACGATCTCGTCGGAGACCAGATTGCCCTGCTCGGTGATGCGCATGACTCGCGATCCGAGCTTGGTGTGGTTGGCGACGTGCCACCGGAAGATCTCACCGATCGAGATATGCACGAACCCGTAGCGCTTGGACAGCAGCTGGGCCTGTGTGCCCTTGCCCGAGCCTTGCGGCCCGATCATGATGTACTTGTTCATCAGGGGAAGTCCGCCGGACGATCCGTCCGGGCGTCGGCGCCGGAAGAGCCGATATCGCTATCGTAGTTGAATCCAGCGCGAGCTCCATCGGGCCTCCCCGGGGGACGGCTGGGGGCGTTACGGCAGGGGACATTGACAGGCCGACCGCAACGCTGTGCGCTCAGGGACAGATGTCCGCACTGAGGAATCGGGTGATTGCCGTAACCGGTGCGGCCAAGCGCATCGGCCGCAGCATAGCAGTCGAGCTCGCCAGTCGTGGCGCAAGTGTTGCGGTGCACTACCACGAATCTCGGCGAGAAGCCGTCGACACCGCCAAAGAGTGTTCGGGGCAGGCGTTTCGAGCGAATCTGGCGAGTGTGGACCAGATTCGGCACCTGTTCGAAGAGATCAGGTCAACCTATGGTCGGCTCGACGGCTTGGTGAACAACGCAGCTGTCTTCCGCCGAACTGATCCACTGAAGGTCACGGAGTCCGACTGGGACCTGATCCACGACGTCAACCTCAAGGCCGTCTTCTTCTGCTGCCAGCAGGCAGCACAGATCATGAGACTCCATGGCCGTGGCCGGATCGTTAACATCACCTCGCTTGGGGGGATCCGACCGTGGGCGAAGCACGTACCGTACTGCGCATCGAAGGCTGGCGCCATCATGCTGACAAGATCGCTCGCAAAGGCCTTAGCCCCATACGTCAGCGTGAATGCGGTCGCTCCCGGCGTCAT
This sequence comes from Bryobacterales bacterium, assembly GCA_965203925.1. Classification (GTDB taxonomy): domain Bacteria; phylum Acidobacteriota; class Terriglobia; order Bryobacterales; family UBA6623; genus VXMF01. The sequence goes on along the minus strand of OZ241924.1, from coordinate 3,028,402 downwards.
CCATTTCGGCGACGACATGCCGCCGGACATCGCCCATCTTGTCCGGATCACGCCGCAGGGCCGTCATGGTACCGGAGAGGACGTGGCGCGAGTTGTCCGGATGCTGCTCGAAGGCCCATCATTCGTGACCGGCCAGATCATCGCCGTCGACGGTGGCCTCTCACTGAAGTGACCCGTCGCGGCTTCCCATTGCTGCATGAGTGCGCGGCGCCGAGCAGGGCAGCGGGGCCGCCTTTGAGCCCGTGGGGCACCACATCCGCGGCCAAGTCACGGGCATGGAGTGGGGCACGTGGACGCCCGGAGAGAAAGCCCCGTGCATGCTCATGGTGGCGGTCCGCTACTACAGGCTTGTCGTCGCGGAGACCGTGTACGAGATCGACCTCGAGAACATGGACCGCATCATCAATGGCGTCCACCAACTGGCGGAGATACGCGTGGCGCTGGGCCTCTAGGCCAGCAATCGGCAGGACGCAGGAACGCCAACCATGACATTTAGAGAGCTGCCCCGGGACGGCAACGGCGACGTGATCGCCGAGAAGGTCCGCTTCCCGATCGAGATCGATCTGCTGCGGCCGGCCATGACCGACGCGAGGAAGGTCCGCCCGGTCGCGCTACGGGAGCCCACCGCGGGCGACCTAGAGCGCTGCTACCGGCACGCCAGCGAGGCGACGAGTATGGTGCACCTGCAATCGGATCTCACGGAGCTGGCGCCGGACAAGGTGCGCTGTCTGAAGGCCCTCGACTTCCGGCCCATCTCGGAGGTGGCCGCCGCATTCTTGTAGCGCCCCGGAGCCTCCGCGGGACGATGCTCGCCGTGGCCGGCGCTACCGGATGGGGCGTCTCGGAGCTCAGGCGGCTGCAGCTGGACGAGCTGCTCGAGTACGCGGAGCTAGTGGCCGTCGCGCTCCGGGCGCATCTGGCCGGTCGCGCGCTGCAGTATCCTCCAGGCCAGCATGCCTCACATTTCCGGTCATGGACTAATTGGCGGTGTCCACGGTTCTGGCCGCGAGTCAGATTCTGAGCGGCAACGGGCCAACATAAATGCTCGCTACTGTTTTGGCAGTGGTGAGCACCACAGACGTCCTCGCCGAGTTGGGTAGCCCTCGGCGAACGCCTCGCGACGCAGTGCCGAGGCCGGCAACTTGCGCCGCTCCAGTGCGGCGGCGGGGCGAGTCGGGCATGAATCCACGCGCCTCGGCGCGCTGGCATGTCGGCAAGCAGGCCTGGCTGAGGGCCGTGGACGGGTTCAGCCGCCGTTGAATTCGTAAACCAAGCGCAGCTCGGTGCCCGGATAGACCGTCCGGGTCTCGTTCAGCGCCTGCAGCACGGGCTCAAGCGCCTCGTCGAGGTGCGCTTGGGACTGCCGCGGCAGCCGCACCCGCAGGATTCCCCGCCGAGGCTCCGGCAGCAGGCTGGCTTCGCTGGACAGCAGTGTCTCGCGAATCACCTCATGCGCCATCTCTGGCCGCGACAGGTGTGGCGCCAGCTGCTCCGCCAGGCGCAACTCGGCCCGGTAGGCCAGCATGCGCAGGGTGTCCATCAGGTAGCGCATGGGCCTGGGCAGCGCCTGGTAGCGCAGTCCCTCCGGCAGCTCGCCGGCCAGCACATGCTTCGGGGTCCACCCGCGGTGACGCTCGGCGCCGTCGAGCGCATCGTCGTGCTGCTCGATCTCGCGGCGCAGCTCTTGCTCCTGCTCCGCCTTGAGCCGGCCGCGCCGCAGACGCTCCTGCTGTTGCCCGCTGCGGCCCCGCAGCCGGCGGATCAGGTTGTCGGCCTCGCGCCAGACCGGGTTGACCACGCGCGCTTGCGGGTCCATCTCCTCCAGGCGGTGCTCCGGCAAGCTGTCGAGGCCGAAATTCGCCCGCAGATAGCGGAACAGGCTCTCCTGCGCCCAGCGGCCCCGCAGGCGGGCCACCACATCCTCGGCCTGCAGGCCGAAATGGTTCGTCACCAGCGCCGGCTGGCGTCCCTGCGGGTCCCGTGCGCGGCACGCCCGCTCCTGGCGCGGCTGGCCGCTGCGACCGGTCATCGGCCTGCGGCTGGTCTCGAAGAAGCGGATCTCGCGCACCCACGGCCAGCCCCCGGTCGGGCTGTCCGGGCCGGCCGGCTGCGACGCGCCCTGGTCCTCGCCGGTCAGCGCAACCCAGCGCTCGGCGCAGCGCGCCTTGACCGTGCGCTCCCCCAGCGGGACCGGCACGCTGTAGCTCACCTCGCGGAATTCGCCTGCCTGCCAGGGCTCGTCTTGCGGGCCCTTGCGCCAGGTGATGAACGCGACGCCCAGCCCGTCCAGCTTTTCGAACAGCTGCAGGTCCCAGCCGCCGCGGTCGAACACCAGCGTCAGGCTCGGCCGGTGCCCCTGGCTGGGACGGCCGGCCTGCTCGCCGATCAGGCCCAGCTGCCTCAGCTGCGGCAGCATCTGGCGCAGCTCTTGGGCCAGCGACGTGTTGAGGTCCCCGTGCAGGCACAGCAGCGGCGCCCCGCCCAAGGCCGAGGCCCAGCAGCTGGCGGCCCCGGGCAGCTTGAGCTTCTGGCGCGCCACGTGCTGCTTCGGCAGGCGGCCCTTGCCGCCGTAGGTCTTGACATGCCCGTCGACCAGCAGCGTCGCCGTTCCCTGCGGCTGGCTCTCCTCGACCCACAGCGCCGCGAGTTCGTTGCGCCACGTCGCCAAGGCCGCCGGGTCCTGCGCGAGCTGCTTGGTGCGGCGCCGCAGGGTGCGCACCGAGGGGCAGCGGTCCAGCCCCAGCAGGGCGCCGAACTCGCCCGGCTGCAGGTAGCTCAGGCGCTCGGGATTGCGGGTGCCGGAGAGCAGCATGAAGGCCAGCGTCAGCAGCACCGAGCGCAACCCGTAAAAGCCCTTGTCCAGGCTCAGGGCGCCGGCGCAGGACAGCAGCCCCTCCTGCAGCAGCGCCGGCAGGGCCGTCAGCAGGCCGCCGCAGGTGACGCTCGGCAGCGCGAGCCCGAAGCTGGGCTCGGCTTCCTGCTGGGGGCCCATGCTCGTCAGGGCGCGCTGCAGGCTGTCGCGCGTGGCACGCCCCTGGGGGGCGGCCGCATCGCGCCGGTTGCGCTGTTCCTTGTCGGGACCGCGGGGACCGCCGTCAGCCTCCGCCGTTGAGGCAGGGCTGCCCCCGGCGGCGCCCGGCGCAAGCGGGCCCGGCCCCAGGGAGGGCAAGCCTGGCAGGCGACCGGCGGCGACGTAGTTGCGCAATGTCTGGAAATTGACGTTGAAACGGCGGGCCGTGCGGCGCAGGCTGGCACCGGACAGCAGGCTGGCGGCCAGACCCTTGAGGAGCTGCCGGTCCTGCAGCACCAGCGCACGGCCCTTGGGGGCGCTGGCCGGGAAGAAGGCGCCTGGCCCCTGCTCGCGCAGGAGCTTGGCGGCCCGCGAGACCGTGCGCGGGCTGACGCCGTGCACGGCGGCGAGGCTCTTGGCAGTGGCCAGGCCGTGCACGGCGCAGCGCGCCACCGCCAGGTTGCGGGCGGGGTGGTCGTCGAGCTGGTGGGAGTCGAAGAGCTGGCTGCCGACGAAGTAGAAGCAGGTGTCTGCCTGGAAGTGCAGGCGCAGGTGGGGGCCAACGAAGAGGGCGTCGCCTGGCGGGAGGTCGAGGCAGGTCAGTGGACTGCGCGCGATGGAGTCCACGTCCATGGACCCAGCATAGCAGAATCGAGGGCAAGATTCGGGAGAAATATTCAAGGTGCTCGGTAAATATATTTGAATTGCTCTTATTCTGATCTCACAGACGCGTCCGTGGCTTGGCGCAAGTGCCGTCGGCCCAAGCGCAAGTGCCTGCTCGCCTAGCCGCGGCCAGCGGTTTCTTGGCGGTCTCGCGCAGCTCCGGCCGTCTGGGCCGGCGACCGGCTGCGACGGAGTCTCAGAGCAGCACCTCAGCGACCTGCGCGCCAAGCCCCCGGGGCCCTCCGGCCACTCTGGGCGGAACTGACCTGCCGGCTAAGGCCGGCCGACATTGCGGCGCGGGTCCCCTGCCGCCAGGCCCTGGAATGAGCGCTGGCAGGCATGCGCCTGCGACACGCCCAGTTAGTCAGCAGTGGCGGGCCGACAGCCCGCCGGCAGGCTGTCGGCCTAGCCGAGGCCAAGCCACCAATCCACTATCAATGGCTCGGAATCGCTATGCTGCGCGGACGATCCGGTTGCAGTCAGCTATCTCACGCACTAGAGCCTGCACCTCATGAGTGAACCTTGCTATCTGCTGAACAGTGGGCCGCCGGATCGCGTCGCCCCAGAATCCGTCCATGACCGGAACTGTGATGCCTGCCGCCACGATGCTGCCCCACAGCAGGAAGTCTGCGGGATCGGCGATGAGCCAAACGAGCGCGACCAGAAGCCAGAACGCCGTTCTGACGCCGCGGTTCCCGACGGCCCAGGCCACGAGGCCCCCGAGCACGCCCCCCGCGATAATGCCGAGCACGAAGGGAGTATAGCCGAGAATTTCTAAGCTGAAGGTCGGGATCGTTCTGCAGGCACTCGACCGGGCGACCGCGCTCCTGAAGGGCTTGTCCAGGTCGGCGGGATTGACGAGAACGGCGCTGGCCAAGCTGGGCGACCAAGCCGGGGCCGCGGGCAAGAGAGCATCGCGTAGTGAACTGATTGGTGGTCACGCCGATCGGTCAAGCCCCCTTGCCACCATAGGCACCCGCACCAACCAGCCAACCGTCGAGGCCATGCCCATCTGAAACGGATGATACTTTTACTAAGTGCTGTTAGGTGCATTCAGGGAGGTGCAATCTTGAGTAGGAGTCGACTCGTGCAGGCCCGGGTAGATGGGGCAATCAGGGACGAGGCCGCCGAGGTGCTCACTGCGATGGGCTTGACAGTGTCCGACGCAGTGCGCTTGCTGCTCACTCAAGTGGCGCGAGAGAAGGCGCTACCGTTTGCCTCCCTGATTCCGAATGAGACCACCGTCCGAGCCATAAAGGAAGCCCGGGAAGGTGATCTGCACCAGTTTGGCACCGTCCAAGCGCTGATGGACGATCTGCATGCGGAGGATTGAGAGAACGGGCCAATTCAAGCGCGACTACAGAAGAGAGGCCCGAGGACGGCACAGAACAATCCTCGACAGCGAACTTCAGGCGACACTGGCCAAGCTAGCGACCGACCGGAGGTTGGCAAGAAGGTATCAAGACCATCCACTTCGTGGCTAATGGAAGGATTTCCGGGACTGCCACTTGAGAACCGACTTGCTTCTGATCTATCAGAAGCAAGACGCCGAAACATTGCGCCTACTCCGCCTAAGTCCGCATTCGGACCTGGGCGTGTGACGGCGTCCTAGGCCAAGGGTCATCAAGCGGTTGGCTGTGGGGCGTGCCACTCTGATCGCATCACCGTGATAGCCAGTCCGCTGACAACCGCATACCCCCAGCGATGTCGAGGTGACTCGCAGACTGAGTCCTGTATTCGCTTGGGCGAGATCGTTTGCAATCGACGCCAAACTTCAGGACATCCCCCGGATGGTTGGCTCTGAGTCGAGGAGACTACGCCAGCTGTCGATCAGTTCTCGCCTGATTCCTGTTGCCTCTGAAACTGCATCGTCCCAAGCAATCCGCATTGAATCCGCACCGTCACGGAATTGCGCAACTTCATCCGTAGAAGTCGCACTAAACGCTGATCTCAATCTTCGCAACACCTCTGCCATCCCTTCGCTCCGAACATCAGGAACAACGATTCTAGCGAGCGCCTTCGGCTGATATGTGGGCCAAGTTAAGCTTCTTGATACTAGCCGTCGCATTGCGATCCTCCCAAGCGTGGAATTCAACCATACAGCCAGTCCCTCAGCTTCTTCTACCGTAACGCCTTGTACCGGTGTCCACGTATATCCCACCGCCGCGTGTTCCGTTGTGACCGCACTCATTCTTGCACTCTGCGAGTTGTGGGTGTTTGACAAATGTAGAAATCCAGCCTTCTCTGTGAGTCGCTCTAACACCTTTTCGTTCTGCCGAAATTTCACCACTCGTTGGGCGTAGCCGTCAATCGCACCTGCGAGCGTCTTCTGTACCTTTGAACTCGCAGACTTGACAACGAGGACTTCCGAGTCACGCTTATTACACCACTGCCACTTGTTTTGCCCCACTAATTGCTTGGTCGTTTGTATTCTCCAATGTGTTCCGAGTCGCGTCCAACGAGCGTCTTTCACTAGTTCTTCTAGCATTCTTCCTACTTCAGAAAGTGTTGGATTGTACCACACGACCGGAGACCAATCCCCTGCTTGGACACGCTCAGAGGGCCAGACACAGAGCTCGCCCCACTCGCCCAACTTACAATCCCTAATCCGTTCGTGAAGCTCCAGAGCCTCCTCAGGACTCCTTGGACGCTTCCTTAATGAAATGAACTTTGTGGGCTTGGTGCTGTCACTGTCGCGTCTCACGATCATCAGACTCTCGGTTATGTCAGTATCGACACTCCAGTTGAGATCCTTAGGATGATGTAGGGTCAGGACATGACTAACGTGGAACTGTCGCGACCAAAACTGCCTCTCTGCTACTTCGACGGTTGTACAGGCCGTCGTAGGCATCACTTTCGCAATGACACCATGCTGTGGATCAACCGTCTCTTCCATGAGTACGGTGAACCAAGGGCTAATGCTATTGGGATTCAAGATATCCCGAAGCTCACCCTTCGAATCACCGCTAGTGGCAATCGTATCGCGCAAGGCAGCCTTTCGCTTCTTTAATGCATTGCGGGCTGATTGACTGAGATTACCTGCCTCTTTTGCCGAGTTCGAATACGGCGGATTCGAAATACAGATGACAGTCTTCTTCAATCTGTTCTGCAATCCTCGTGACTTCTCAATCGCGGTCATTCGGACCCGTTGGCCAACGACTTGATTCTCATCCTTAATTCCTTTCAGTAAGCTCCCCCGGTATGTGCCATCTCGATACGTATTGAGAAGTTCCAATGACCCTAGCCTTACCTCTGGACGGCCTCTTCCGTCCGCACTCACAGTGCCTCGTGGCAGTGTCCAGAGTCCAATCCGCCTTAGGTTTGTATCAGACGAACCGATGGCCAGTTGTGACGCGGCGATCTGGACCGCTCGTGAATTTACATCGAAACCGGTAAGACTGTCCTCAATCAGCGCCGTTGTCAGACGCTTTAGTCGGCTCGCGCTCGTACCAAGACCTTCCGCTCTGCGACGGATGGCCGTTGCAATCGCCGTTAGTAAAGTCCCCGAGCCACAAGCCGGATCTAAGACAACGTTTCGTTTCCAGGTCTCTGGATCTCGCCATCTCTCATCATCCGGGTCTGCAACTGCGTCGCAGGCTAATTCGGCTAGCAGCATCGCGCTTGGCGTAAGTGTGTAGTAGGCCCCGTCTGCATCGGGGTTGTCCATTGCAGCTTGGAACAGTTCTCCAGCATGGTCCATACCCATCTGGGCGTACTCGTGCGCTATCTCTTCACAATGCCGCGCGAGTGTTCGCAGAGCCGACCGCATTCCTTCGACTGTCGTTCCGGCCCAACAAGCAGATGTGACGACCTCTAGCGCCGGTTCGAAAATGGGTTTGTAATCGTGCTGTAGGACATTCGACCAGTCTTGAATTACCGCTCCTTCTGGTTTCTGGGCGGCCTTGACTGTCGACAGCGGCGTCAACGCTAGCAATTCTTCTTTTCCGCTGTTCGTCGTGAGTTCTCTAATCCTCTGGTGCATTAGCAGTGCGTTCGTGAGCAACAATGCTCCAGCTGCACAAGCCCGCTTGTTGGCACGAATATCACTACTGTCCTCGATCCCTGTTACATTTCTCAGCCGTTTGCCCAGTCCCGTCTCCTCATTCATAGTGCTCGCGGCGGCTTGAACTGCTTTCTTAATGAGATTCACTTGTTCTCTAGTGTCCCTCTTTAAGCCAGACTTCTCCATGACCTTCGGGAGGAGATTGTTGAACTTACCGTCTTTTAGTTGTTCCCAAAAATCGGGCGGCGATCCGCCGCCAGTGCTAGGCTTTTTGGACGGAGGCTTTGTTGTAATGATCACCCGTTCTTCAAGGTCCGTCTCTATTCGCTCGTCGTGTGCTCTGAGACTGCGCAGGGTCTGTCCCAGCACCCTCCAATTCTCATCCCATTCCGAAAGCGTTTCCTCGAAGGGCAGTTGCGGATCCATAATCACAGGCACGATAATATAGCCGAGTTCCTTATCGCCATCAGGGGGCCGACGCATCACACGCCCGACCGCTTGTACGATATCGATCTCACTCTTACGTTCCTCCAACATGCAGATTGCATCTAGTGCTGGTACGTTGATCCCTTCCGACAAGACTCTCACATTGGTGGTCACATGTCGTCGGTCGTCTTGTCTTGCTGTCCTAAGGCGCTCTAGCTCAGTGAACCGCTCTACTGCATTACTCTTGCCGTCTAGATAGCCAGAGGTTGTGTCAATTGTCTCGTCAATTTCATTGCCGGATTGCAATGCCTGCATTCTAGCCCAACTTGTGAGCCGGTGATCGCCGATTGTATTCCTCGCCCATCTAGCCCTGTCCAATCGGTTACAAAATGCAATGCAGCTACGGATATCACCGATTCTTTGTGAGCTGATTGAGTTGTATTCTAACGCAACACTATCTGCGCCGGCCATTACGAGGGACAGTCCAGCCATTCGAGTGGCCATGGTCGTATTTTTTACGTTGAGCGTCGCGTCCGCTGTGGGAACTCTTAGCGTTCCTTCAAGGAGGACAACTATGACGCGATAGTCGCACAGACGACGTTCGTGGTCCGGCGCGTCCAGCGCTTCCGTAAATCTAAGACGAAATAGCTCCGGTCCATAGATACGGTCGTTACTCATGTCGACGACTTCGATGGTTTCGGAAGATCCCGCGTTGAGACCATCGAGGATTCTCCTTGTCGATCGGCGCGAGAAGATTCGGGGTGTGGCAGTCTGATACAGCCGTTTTCTTGCACGTAACTCGCGATGGACCTTCTGCCAAATCTTGGCTCGTGTCCCGGTGATCAGGCCTGTCGTCTTGTGAGCCTCGTCCGCGATCACTAGATCAGCATCCGGTAATGCAAAATCTGCTTGAGCGAGGCACAGTTTGTCCATTGATTGGTAAGTGGTGAATACAGCTACGTAACCGTTGGTGAGGGAACGATATGCTTTCGAGACTTCGTTGGAAATGGTTTGCGGATCTGTACTTACTGGAGCTTCAAACTCCGTTAAGTCTCCCGTGTCATCTGATCCTGCACTTTCGTCTGAACAGACGACCACCGTACGCATATGGCGGTTGGCCTGCCGAAGCCACTCTCGCCTCGATTGCGCAGCAAGGCCAATGCTTGGTGTCGCGTAGATAAGAAGTCCTCGATTGGGTACGAGTGCCTCTGCGATACGTTGGGATACCAGCGTTTTGCCAGTGCCGCACGCCATGATCAACTGTCCGCGATCATGGTTCTGTAGTCCCTCAACACATGCCTCATAGGCTTTGCACTGAATCGAATCTAGGGTGTGTCGCTCTCCAGATCGTCTCCCACCAAGGGGAACTGAACCCCACTGTGAAGGTGCGTGGATGAAGGTGCATGTATGGAATGCTCGTGCGACATTGCGGCTCCAGCTGCATGTGGTAACTACCCACCTCCGGGAGATCGATGCAACATCTCCAGTCATTGCCAAGAAGTTGTTGATATCGCGCTGCTGGAGCCTTCTTGACGGGTTGTAACACTTCGCCTGAATGGCGATGATTTTACCGTCATGACGCTCTGCTATGATATCGACCCCTGTGTCATTTCGCTGCGAATTGGGGAACAGGAAACGACGCTTGCGGTTTGGCACGTCAGCCCATCGCCAAGCCTTTCTGATTTCGGTTTCGCGGATGCGGGGCAAGGCGTGGACGAGCAGCTTCTCGAATGCCGTCCCTTTAGATTGATTGCTGTAGGCGAGTAGGCGCTGGCATTCGCTGCCGAGTGTTGGCTCGGCAGCGAATGGCGGTCGATCTTGACCTGCAGATGGGGCCTGGTGGCGGGCACTCATCGGCCCACCCTACGGGTCTTAGTCTTAATTTGGCGGTTTGGCGGTTTGGCGGTTTGGCGGTTTGGCGGTTTGGCGGTTTGGCGGTTTGGCGGTTTGGCGGTTTGGCGGTTTGGCGGTTTGGCGGTTTGGCGGTTTGGCGGTTTGGCGGTTTGGCGGTTTGGCGGTTTGGCGGTTTGGCGGTTTGGCGGTTTGGCGGTTTGGCGGTTTGGCGGTTTGGCGGTTTGGCGGTTTGGCGGTTTGGCGGTTTGGCGGTTTGGCCTGTAACCATTGTAACCTCGTCCGTCGGCAGCCCTTCCTTAGAACGAGTCTTTCGTCTGCGAGGCGGACGGTAGGCAGAAATGCTACCTGTCACCGCATGCAGATTGGGTGGTGCTTCATTCATACCCTAAGTCCCTCGCACGTGATACGATTGCGGACCGCCGTGGGAACCAATGCATCGATGCGCATCGGGGGATGTATCTTGACGCCTTCTTCGATCAGCCGGAACCTCTCCATTGCAGAGTTGCGGACAATGTGCTTCAGCGAGCAGTGATACCACCTTCCGTAGGGGTCTCGAGTGAAGACCGCCAATATGGTCCTCGGACTGTTGACATGGATGCAAGTGGCGCCGATGTACTCTCCCGCACCGCGCTCAACTCTGCCGTGGCCGTAGGCCAGCCCTTCGGACCGTGCTTGCTGGTCGGTGTAGCCCATCGCGCCGATTTCCACGTGCTCGTCGAATTGCCCCTAGAGCCGCTCTTTGACGGTGCTTGAGACCGCCATTGCTACGGTCTTCCCGGTTCGCTCTCGAGTTCGGAGCACTGACTGCGTGTTTACTGTACCGCGCCGGGTCTTGAGCTTCTTGGCCCTCTGGCTGTTTCGCTCGTGCCGTCCAGTACCCACTTCGTTGACTTCAGCGATTCTAAGCAGCTGGTCGACGTCGTCCCCGTTCGCTTCGTTGGGACTCCCGAGAATGGACCAAGCCGCCCTCTGCCGATCTCCTTCTACAGCTGTGACGACAAAACTCCCGTGCGCCTGATGACAATACGATACATGAGATACATCCACCAGTTCAGGGATGCGTGCGAAGCCTCGAAGATTCTTCCGATACGCTCCGTGGACTCGGTCATCGGACTCGCCGGATAGGGAGTGACCGAAGGAGAGCCCGTTCCGCGCCGGTACGTCACCGAAACATCCACCGTGCGGACAGACTGACTTGGCATCGTACCTACCTCCACATGCCCCTAGGACGGCGTACTGGCGGCCCGAAGTCAGAATCCTGAACTCCCTACTTCTTGCTTGCGTGTTCTCCGTCATGTCAAGCGCCGCCTGCTCCGCAGCTGCTCTGACAGCTAGGGCTCTGGATTGGACATGAGGCTGGGTGTGCTTGGCCCGGTTTGGCAACTAGCCCGTAGTTCGGAGCGATGCAGTTCCGGGACGCTACCGCCGACTGCGACTGCTGGGCGGTCAGGCGATTGTAGCCGTCACCAGCATGATGTAGCTCGACCTGACTTCTGCTTCTGATCGACTACCGAATAGGCTGATTAGCACTTGGACGCGTATGATTCACCGGGCCGGCCGCATCTGGTCGCAGAAAACTGGGCCGGAGATGTTTCAGCAGTCCCCACGAGGGGCCTGAAGCGGGACGCAGAGTCTGTCCGGCGCTGCGGGCGGCGTCGCCGACTTGACTATCGCACCCGGTCCGCCCTCGCGGGCGGTGCGCATTGCCGCTGGCGTCAGCAGCCGACGAACTCGTCAACGAGTCGCAGTTTGGTGCCCGAGTAGACCGCGCGGGTCGAGTTCGATTCCGCCATCAGCGGCTTGAGGGCATCGTCAAGGCAGTTGCGCGACCGGTGCAGCGGGCGCACCCTCGCGATGCCTGCCCGATGGTCCGGGACCAGGCTGGCTTCGCTGGCGAACAGCGTCCGGCGCACCACCTCGTGCGCGGTCTTCGGCTTCGACAGGTGCGGGGCCAGCTGCCTCGCCAGCTCCAGTTCGGCGCGGTAGGCCAGCATGCGCAGCGTGTCCATCAGGTAGCGCATGGGCTTGGCCAAGGCCTGATTGCACATATCTTGCGGCAGCTCGCCGGCCTGCTCATGGCGCGGCGTCCTCTTCCGACAGTCATCGAAGCCGTTGAGCGCATTGTGCAGCAGCTCGTTGTCAGTTCCCGGAACGGGGCCAATCATAGTGCGCTTTGCCCGCTGCAGGATCCACGGGCCCGGGTGGAAGCGTCTGCTGCCATGCCAGCACCTGGCGGGACAGGCGCCCTACAATTTCCGGCTCTTGGGATCTGAGATTGTCCATCTCGCTCGGGTCGCTCGGGATGTCGTAGAGCTCCAGACGGCTGCGGTCCGGATTCATTAGGAGCTTCCACCGGCCGCTTCGAATCGCGAGCATCGGACTCTTGTCCAAGACATGCCCGTAGACGGGAAAGCGGTTCTCCCACATCAGCGCGCGCGAGCGCGAGACGGGCTCTCCACGGAAGGACTTGGAGAGATCTTCGCCCCTGACTCCGGCAGGGTACTCAATCCCGGCGAGCCTGCAGACCGTCGGGAGCCAGTCCACGCCCGAGAACACAGTCCTCGAGTCGACTGCGCCTGCGGGCGCGTGCCCCTTCCACCGGACAATGAAAGGCTCCCTGATCCCACCTTCGTAGAGACTGCGCTTCAATCCGCGAAACGGTCCCGAGGAGGAAGCATTGCCGTAGTGAGAGACGAAGGGAATCAGGCCTGACTCGGGGCCGTTGTCGCTGGAAAACACAACCACCGTGTTCTCGCTGAGGCCTAGCTCGTCCAGCCGGTTCAGTAACCGGCCCACCTGCGTGTCGATGTAGGTCAGGACCGAGTACCAGACTTGGAGCGAACCGTAGTTGTCACCCCAACGGGGATTCAGGTCGTCGTATTCCGCGAGCATCCCGTCCGTCGGGTGCAGCGGCGAATGAGGGTCGTAGAGCCAAGCGTTGATGTAGAAGGGAACGTCCCTGCTCCGCTCTATGAAGTCGATGGCCTTGTCAACGATCTGAGCACTGGACGTGACTCGGCCGCCATTGCCGGAGCGACAGGCATCATACACATCGATGCCGTACTCCTGCGGGTCGGGCGCTCCCGAGCGGCCGCCGAGGTGCCACTTGCCAAAGTGCGCTGTCGCGTATCCTGCTTCCTGCAGAAGGCTTGTGACAGTTGGAACCTCCGGATCCAGATAGTTGACGCAGCCTCTCCTCTCGTTCAGCTCCTCGCTAGCCAAGTAGTCGTGGATGCCCAGCTCTGCGGGAAACCTGCCCGTCATGACGGCGGCCCTGCTTGGGGAACATACCCCGGAGGCAACATAGAATTGCGTGAAGAGAGTCCCCTCCCTCGCCATGCGGTCGATGTTGGGAGTCTTGAGTTCGCCGCGGACAATCCAGCCTCCGTGGGCGTTGACATTGCGGTGTCCATAGGCAGGGAGATCGCCCCAGCCCAGATCGTCGCAGAAGACGAACACGAAGTTCGGCTGGCGGTCGGCCGCCAAACCAGCGGCGGGGGCCGCGGAAATGAGCTTGAGGGCGTCCCGGCGAGTCACAGCGCTCATGGCGCGAGCCATCTCGACCATCGTACCCGGCAACCGGACCGGCAGTGGCGCGCCGGAACAGAAGCGGTCGGGATTCTCCGACGTCGATTCTCCTGCACAACGGATCGAGGACCCTTGGCTGGCCCATTAAGGCTAGCTAGCGCCCCTTCCAGTTGCATCAAGCGCAGAGACGCAGAGAGGGGGCTCGGCCCTACCGCTTGCCGCGCATCCCTTGGCGCGCCGCTCTATCATCTGACGGTGGCTGCGGCCCCAGTCAGAATCGCACCTTGATGCCCACCTGCCCTCGCCGCGTATTGCCCAGGCCGCTCCGCAACGTCCCGTCGAAGCTGAACAGCAGGGATCCCAGTGCGGTGTCGAGGTAGTTGTCGGCATTGGTCAGGTTGAATACTTCCACTAGCGGCTCGACCTCGACGTTGTCGCCTAACCGGAACAACCGTGAGAGACGGATGTCCCAGGTGAAGAACTCGTTGTCCCGTCTCAGCGTGTTGCGCTGCAGGATCGTTCCATCAGCGCAGAGGCGGTCAGAGGGCTGGGCGGCCCGCATGCCACGGTTGGCGCACTGTTCCGACGCAGGCGAGGCTGACAAGTACCGAAGCACATGGTTGAGGTTCAGAGTGCCTGGCAGCGACAGCATGAAGTATGCGCTCAGCTGGTGGCGCCGGTCCCGGTCCGACCAACCGTACTCTGGCGCGAGGTCCGCAGCGCTCGCGTAGCGGAGCACGAATGGATCCCTCTCGTTGTCATCGTCGGAGCGATCGAAGGAGAGTGTGTAGTTCACCTCGAAGGTGACCGGTCGTTGCCGTATCCCCCCTCGTCCCCGCAATCCGAAGGTGAGCGCCTGGTAGCGGGATCGGGCGGTGCTCTCGGTGACTGTCAGGGAATTGATCCCGCCTCCGGACGGGTGCGTCCCGATGCCGAAGGGAGAGCCGAGGGCGGCATCGTTGCGGTTAGTGAACCTGAAGAGATTGTCAGTCCTAGCGTTGATGAACATCGCGCTGGCCGCAAGGCCACCACCGAGATCGTGCTCGATGGCACTGCTGAAAGACCACGTGCGCGGCAGCTGGAGGCTGCGATCAGGCACATGGATGTCCGGCAGGAAAGGTGGTGAAGCCGAGGCATCGATCAACTCGTCGAGGGCGGGAACGGGGCCGAGGGCTCCAGCGGCGGCGCTGCTCCGGAAGAGCACCTGCTGGAAGGCTCCATTGGTCGAGCGGTGCTGGGCGAAGACCAGCATGGGGATCCGGGCGAAGTACGATCCGACATTGACGCGTACAACCGTGCGCCCCTTGCCGTTCACGTCCCAAGCCGCTCCAAAGCGGGGCTGCCAGTTGTTCAAGTCATCCGGAATCCGCCCGTCGGATGGGAACAGCGGATCATCGAGATAGGGGCCGTAGAACGTGTCTCTCGGCTCGACGAACACTCCCGGATGCCAAGTGCCCTCCCAGCGGAGGCCCAGCGACAGTGTCAACCGGGTGTGCGCGTGCCAAGTGTCCTGCAGGTAGAGGCCGAGCTCGTTGACTCCAAACGCCTGCAGCCCGAGCTGATCAGCCGGCACCCCGGGCACCGTCGCAGCCTGCAGGAACAGGAGCACGGGGCCGGTCACCGCCGCGCCGTCGGGGCAGATCCCCAGCGTGCTTGACGAGCCATCCGAGCAAGTGACGTAGCGGTCCCCATGGTTCACGAATCCGGCGAACCCGTCAACCGAGTCGAAGATGTAGCGGCTGTTCGCCAACCCCACGAATTGCTGCTTTGCCTCGGTCTTGTTCCATTCGAGTCCTGCCTTGAGCAGGTGGTTGCCGGTGGCGAAGGAGATGTTGTCCACGAGCTGGACGCGGGTGTCGTACGAAGGATCGATCGGAAGAAAGAACGGCAACCCGATCCGGAAACCGTCGGCGAAGTCCATCGCAATGTCGGGGAAGGGTCGGCCGCCCAGCGCAGCAAACGGGGGGGGCGCCGGCGGTTGCGCCCCTGGGATCAGCGGACCGTCGTACAAGCGAGGCCGGTCTTCCCGCGCAACCTGGAAGCGCAATTCGTTCGAGACCGAGTTGCCGAACAGGGAGTTCAGGCTGCCGTTGATCGCGTGGGAGTGTTGGCGCTCGATCCCGTTGGCGGAAGCACCCCAAGCATCGACGTCGAACGTGCCGTTTACCTGCTCTGACCGGGTGTAGTTGTACTTGAACGAGGCTTGGTGCCGTCCGCTAAGAACCAAGTCAACCTTTGCGAGCAGTGCCCGCGCGTCATCGGTTCGTCGGATCGGGCCAAACTCATCATCGAAGAGACCCGGCCAGCGCTGTTGGAGGAAGCTCTCCAGTCTCTGGAGGTTCGCCGGGCTCACGACGCGACGGGCTTGCTGCTTGGTCTCGCTGGCAGCCTGCTGGTCGTACGCCAAGAAGGCGAACGCCCGGTCCCGCTCAATGGGGCCGCCTAGCGTGCCGCCCGCTTGGTTCCTGCCAAAGTCCGGCTTGCCCGCGCCCCTGAAGTCCGGAAACGGTGCTGCGATGCTGTCCCACTGCCCGAGGTAGTGAGCGGATCCGGCCAGACTGTTTGTCCCCGACTTCGTGATGACGGTCACGAATCCTCCCGCCGACCGGCCGTACTCCGCCGTCGCCCCTTGGCTCACGACCACCAAGTCCGCGATCGCGTCCTGGTTGAACGTGAAAGCGGGCCTCTGGCCGCCGCGCTGTTCGCCAAAGAAAGGGTTGTTGAAATCGGCACCATCGACGATGAAATTATTGAAGATTCCGCGCTGCCCGCTGATGTTCAGTTCGTCGCCGTCCGGCCCTTGGGAGATCGCCACGCCTGGGGTCAGGAGGGTGAAGTGAAGGTAGTTGCGGCCGTTGCTGGGCAGTCCGGCAACGACGTCATCCCGCATGCGCTGCGACCGGGTGACGTCGGACGCGTCTACGGGAGAGACCGGCTCGCTGAACACGTTGACGGTTTCCTGCGCCACGATGCGGAGTACGACCTGAAGGTCAAGCACCTCGCCGACCCGCAGCGTGGCTTCTTCGATGCGCTCGACGCCAAAGTCGTCCGTTCCCGCCGAGATTTCGATGTCGTAGGTGCCAGGCGGCAGGAGGGTTCGAACGAAGGTCCCGTAAAGCGACGATTCGACCGTCGTCCGCAGGTCCGTTTCGAGATGCTGGATGGACACTGCTGCCCCCGCCATCGGCGCTCCGAGCTGGTCCCTGACCGTTCCGCGGATCACCCCGGTCGTCGTGCCGGACTGCGCCGCCAGCGGGGGTGCGCTCAGCCAGATCACCAACGCCAACGCGGCAGCGAGGATTCGGCCCGCTCTGGACTGCCGTTTCCGGGGAGTGTCCGGCAATTCCACCTCCCGCCGAATTGCCACTCGGCCGAGAGTCACCCCTGCGAGGCGATGGGACAGTGGCACCCATCTCGCCGCCCCGCGGACCCGCTGAACCATGGCCCCCACCGTCATCTGCGTACCAGTCTAGTCATGTGAATTCGGACCACTGCCCTTCCAATCATCTACGCACCCTGGAATGAGATTCTGGCCGTCGAGCCCGATTCCGGGGTCATTACTGTGGCCCTTGAGTCGCCACCCCGCAATGGATTGCCCTGAACGGTCAAGGGCACCGGCTTGCAAGTCGGCAAGGCTGTGGTTGAGGCGGGGCCAGATGCAAGATTGCCTAGGAGGGAGCCGCAGCCCACTCTTGCCACATGAGTCCAGGCAGATGGTGCGAAGCACTTTGCGCCCACCACGCCTGTGCAACCGACTGTCGCACTGCGGACAGCCCGTTCCGGGCGTCCCGTGTGACGGCGGATAGAGTGGATCTTCAGCGATGGCGCGAGACCTGCAGCCATGTCCTAGATTCCGCTTCACGTGTGTGTGCAGTCGTGCCGATGCCCCGCCTCGGCACAGGGTCGATCCATTCCGCATACGCGGCAATCCCGCTGCCGCCATGCGTAGGCTTCAGGCCCTGCTGGCCGATATGCCGCGAACGAGGGTCGTGTCGGCGACCGACGGTCGCGTGCAGGCGGAATGGCGGTCGCCGCTGGGTTTCGTTGACGACATTGAACTCCGTCTGGGCCCCGATAGCATGACGATCGACGTGCGCTCAGCGTCCCGATGCCCTTGGTGTCTGTTTGACCTTGGAGTGAATCGCAGGCGGGTCGAGCAGTTGCGGCGGCAATACGAAGCGGAGCGCCCGGGACAATGATCCTGGACGCGGCTGCAGATGCATCCTTGCACGGTCGGTTTGCCTTCGGGTGACCACTGCCAGGACATCGGCGAACGTTCAGAGCAGTGAGGCAGTGCTGTACACAGACGCTGAGACAATCGCCGTTGTCCCTCACAAACCGTTGGAAGTGAGGCGCAACTCGGATTGTCCATCATTGGTGATCGACAAATCGCGTAGTCTCCCCACTGGCCGTCGGAAGCGGTGAGTCCGACGGTAAGCCGGCTCCGATGTGCATGGGCATCCGGCAACAGTCCTCAGTGAAGCGAAGCGTGGTCTGTTGTGCCTCATGGGGCTAGGTCCATGAGTGGGCAGTGCCGTTGTGCATCGTAGGTGAGAGACAATGTCAATTGTCAATCACCAATCCCAAGAAGTGAGAAGCGAGGTCTGCCGCCGCTGGAGTTGTGCGTGCCACTAGGGGCAACGGCTCTGCATCTGGGTCCAACGGAACAGCCGATCGGCTGGCGCAGGCGCTCTAGGGCATCTCGCGTCCGTTCTGTGCGGTGTTTGCCGCGAGAACGTGTGACCGAGATTGGCACGAAGATGAAGGGAAGGTAGGAGGCGGCCCGAACATGCCACCAGTGCACTACGACGACTCCTACTTTCCACCTGAGGACCATCTGGACTGGCGCGGTCTCGTGCCATTCGTGGGGCAGGCCGCCGCCGCGGTGGCGCGCTTTGACGGCATGCTTGCGGCTGTGCCCAATGCCGATGTCTTGGTGGCCCCCCTCACGATGGACGAAGCGGTTCTCTCGTCTCGCATCGAGGGCACTCAGGCTTCGGTGAGTGACGTCCTCAAGATCGAGGCCGGAGCGCATGCTGCGGCGGCCGGCCTCCGCAATGATGCTCACGAGATCAGGAACTATCTGCTCGCAATGAAGGAGGCCGAGAGAATGCTCTCGCGGCTCCCGCTGTCGAGCCGGGTCGTCTGCGCGGCGCACAAGACCTTGCTCTCGGGCGTACGAGGACACGGCAAGGCGCCCGGGGAATTCCGCCGTCTGCCAAACTGGATCGGCAGTCCCGGATGCACGATTGACGAAGCCACCTACGTTCCCATCGATGCGCAGGAACTGCCTCACGCGGTCAGCCGATGGGAGCGCTACATTCATCAAGACGCTCCCGACACGCTAGTGCAGACAGCGGTCCTGCACGCAGAGTTTGAGGCGCTGCACCCTTTCTTGGACGGGAACGGCCGGCTCGGGCGCATGCTCGTACCCCTCTTCCTGTGGGAGCGCAAACTGATCCAGAGACCCGTCTTCTACATCAGTGCGTACTTGGAAGCCAATCGCGAAGCCTACTACGACCGCTTGCTCGCCGTCTCGCGCGACGGGGACTGGACGGGCTGGTGCCAGTTCTTTCTGGCAGCCGTGCGAAGCCAGGCCGAGCGGAACCTAGCGAATGCGCACGGGATCTTGAAGCTCTACGAGGCGACAAAGCCGCGGGTCTCCAGGGCCACCCGCTCGCGGTATGCCATTCAAGCATTGGACGCCATCTTCAGGAGACCGATCTTCAGGGCCGCGGACTTCTTCGACGTGACCGGGATTCCACAGCCCACAGCGCACCGAATCCTGCAGAGAATGCGGGAACACGACATCTTGCACGAGATTGAGCCGGCGATGGGCAGACGATCCGCCATTCTGGCGTTCTGGGACTTGATCGAAGTCGTAGGGCCCAACACTGAGTAGTTGGCCAAACTGCCCGGACGAGGGCCCCGACAGGCCTTGTCTGTGACCTCAGGCCGAGGCCCCGGCTCCCTTGCCCACCGCGTCGGCCGAAGTCCGTCCCCGAACAGACCACGACCGGACCCTCGTCCCAAGCGCGTTCCGCCCAAGCCCAAACTGAGAGCCTTGCCCATCCCCACGCCCCGCGATTCCAAGAACACCTGCCCTGTGCGCTTGCTTGGAATGCTGCACGGGGAGTGGCTGAAGAGCTGCTTCCGAGCGGATCACGGCCAGTCCCGAGAGTCTGATCGCGGTCCGACGATGGAGGGGTGAGTGGCACTGGCCCAAGCCCAGGCGAGGCTGGTGCCCGCGGTGCAAATTGGGGGTCTAGCCCGGCTGCGGCCCAGCACGAGTCGGCCCGCCGGCTGGCTTGCGCACACGCGGCACCTCGGAGATGCGCCCAAGGCAGGTAGTCTCTGAGAAAATGGAGCGAGCCATGGGGATCTTCGACGACGAACCCTTCCACCGCATCGCGCAACTCCCGAAGTACGTCTTCGCGGAGATCAACAGCATGCGCGCCAAGGCCCGCCGGGCAGGGCTGGACGTGATCGACCTTGGGATGGGAAACCCTAACGGCGCAACGCCCCAGCCGGTGGTCGACAAGCTCACGGAGGCCGCCCAGGACAAGCGCAACCACCGCTACTCGCTTTCGAAGGGCATTCCGCGCCTGCGTGAGGAGATCTGCAAGCGGTACAAGACCAAGTTCGGAGTGTCGCTCGACTACGAGACGGAGGCGATCGCCACGATGGGGTCGAAGGATGCCCTGGCGCACCTCACCTTTGCTGCCATCGGCCCCGGGGACGGCGTGGTGATGCCCGACCCCTCTTACCCGATCCACCAGTGGGGTGTGGTTATGGCCGAAGGGAGGCAGATCGCCATCCCCATGCCGTCGCCGGAGGAATTCCTCTCAAGGGTGCACGACGTGTTCGCTAAGCCCGGCCGCAAGCCAACCATGATCCTCACGTCCTTCCCACACAACCCGACAACGCAGTGCGTCGACCGGTCGTTCTTCGAAGCCCTCGTGAGCCTTGCCCACAAGCACGGCACGATGCTGGTGCACGACTTTGCGTACGCCGACATTGTCTTCGACGACTACCGCGCCCCGTCGATGATGCAGGTGCCGGGCGCAAAGGAGGTCGGCGTGGAGATCTTCTCCATGTCCAAGGGGTACAGCATGCCTGGATGGCGGGTCGGATTCTGCGTCGGCAACCCCAAGATGATCCATGCCTTGGCCCGCATCAAGAGCTACCTCGACTACGGGATGTTCCAGCCGATACAGATCGCCGCCATCATCGCGCTACGCCACTGCGAGGCGGCCACCGGCGAGAACGCCGCGATGTACCAACGGCGACGTGATGCCCTGATCGACGGCCTCGGGCAGGGAGGATGGAACATTCCCCCGCCCAAGGCAACCATGTTTGTCTGGGCCAAGATCCCGGAACGCTACTCGTGGTCCGGTTCGCTTGAGTTCTCGAAGCTCCTGCTGCACCGGGCGCTGGTCGCCGTTTCGCCGGGAGTCGGCTTCGGGCCGGCCGGGGATGATGGTGTGCGGTTCGCGCTCGTCGAGAACGTTCAGCGCATCCGGCAGGCAACGCGCGGCATACGCAGGCTGTTTCGGGACTGAGCCGTTGTCGCTGGCATCGACGTTGGCAAGGCAGGACTAGACGAACATGTGCATGGCTCGGACCTCAACCCGCTCCGCTCGCGGCGCTTCGCTGAACCCATCGGCAGGCTGGCCAATCTCCACCTAATCGGTAGTCCTTGGCAGTCCGCGCTGCCAAAGAATCGCCAAACGGTGGTCCCTAACACGGCTCAGGCCTTGACCGGAATCACGGAAGCTGTGGCACGAATTGGATGTGTTGCGCGAGCTGAAGGGGCAAACCCAGCCTACTCTCGCCGTTACCACCGCCACGCTTGGCCAAGTCCCGCTATCTGCAGCACCACTGGTGACACCACGAGGCGCAAGTCCCAGACGTCCTGCTGTCCGGAACTATGAGGCTCGGGCCTGATCTCTAGATCACGCTCTCCGAGGCCCACCGGAAAGCTGCGGACAAGAGCCGGACGGCCCGCCACGGCAGGGGGCCTGCGCGAGCACCGGAGTGCCCAAATCTTCCCCGAGGCGGCCACTCGGACGATCGAGATGCACCGTGAGGGCTAGATGGCCGGGAGCCCGCTTGTCATCCTGTGAGAGTCTACTCCTGGCCTTCGCGCCGCACCGCTGCCGAACCGGCCGGTGGAGCGGACCGTCGGGGGGCTGCCGAACACGGACGGCAACGCCCCAATCCGTTATCGCGCTTCCGGACCAAGATGCGTGGGCGGCACTTCGGTCGATCCGCCGGGTCAGGTACGTGCTCCCCTCGCAGGCGATGTGCGTCGAGATGATCGTGCTGACTGCGGGCCACGCCGGAGAGACGCCCGGGGCGCATTGCGCAGAGATCGAAAGGGACGCTGCCAAATGGACGGTCCCGCCTTCTTCCCGGCTAACGTCGCGAATGGCTGCTTCTCACACGTGCCACGTACCGAACTTAAGCAGGGGGACCAGCGGTCCGACGCACTGGAGCGCCGCGCTGAAGTCCATCAAGGGTGGAGCGACTGTGTCACCCTGCCATCTGCCGCTCCGAGTGCGAGAGTGCGAGTTTCCGCTAGCGGGAGTTTACAGCAACGACCGCTTTGTGCATCGCTGACACAGCCGGCTCATAGGGCAATCGGAGGCTGGTGCAGGAAGTAGGAATCAGTGGAAGGAACTCGCCTGACCGGGGCTTGCTAGGCGAGTTTCTGGCGCTAATTCGCTATCGGTTTGCGTTGGAGGCCGTCGGACCCGCTGGATTGGGCTGTCTGTGAGCCACAACTGGGGCACAGGTTGCTATGCGTGCCCCCAAGAGCGGCCCCGCGACATGCGCCGGGACCGGTGCCCTGGCGGAGGCTGCCGTCCCCCGGAACCTGTATTACCCAAGGCCCCTGGCAGACTGCCTGTCAGAGTCTCAGGGCTTGCGGGCCGCGAGCAGTTCCGTGAGGCCCAAGGCCTGCGTCAGGGCTTCCTGCGCCACGCTGCACTTCGTCGCCACCGTCACGGTGCGGCCCGGCCCCTTCTCGCCCTGCCGCGGGTACAGCAGCTCGATCTGGCGGATCCCCGTCAGCTGTTCCTGCAGCTGCTCGACCGACAGGCCCGGCCAGGCGCGCTCCGCCTTGCAGCGCACATGCTGCAACAGCGACACCGCCAGCATGCAGTAGAACGCGTGCACCTTGATCTTGGAATCCGTCCAGTGATGCATCGGGCCCCACCCGGCCCACTTGCCGCCCTTCAGCCCGCGGAAGACCTGCTCCACCTGCTGCTGGCGAGCATAGGCGTCCACCACCTGTCCCGCGCTCCACCCCGTGCGGCTCGTCACCAGCACCGTGCGCCCGAAGCGCTCCCGCAGCAGGCCGTCCAGCGCCGCGTGGTCCACCTCGAAGCTCAACTCGAAGCCGCGCTGCGATCGCGACAGCTCCCACGGCAGGACCCGGGAGACCCGGTTCGGGGCCAGCAGGCGCCCGATGCGCTTGCGCAGCGCCGCCTCCCGAAACTTGCGCCCCGGCTTGGCCAACTCCCGTGACAGGCGCCTGAGGCCCTTGACCGCCTTGGCCATCGAGGCCGCCGTGGAGTGCAGCTGCTCGACGGCGAAGGACGCCGAGTGCGACAGCACGCACAGGCGCTCTTCGCCGTGCACGATGTGCTTCTGGGCGCAGGCCCTCACGCCGGGCTGGCGAGGCTCGAGCGAGTCCAGCTCCTCCACGGGCCGCGTGCGCAGCCGTTGCGGGGCCTGGTTCCAGGGCAGCGCCGCCACCCAGTGCAGGCCGTGGCGCAGCAACTCGAGGCTGTTGGCCAGCGCCGCGGAGCCCTTGTCCATGACCAGCGTGACCGTGTCGCGCGCGATGGAGGCCCGCTCGAGCATGCGCGTGATGCGCGGCAGGACCGCCGGCAGCTCGCCGCTGTCGCTGACGTTGCCGGGATAGACGTGGTGGCACAGGCTCAGGCCGTGCTGCGCGTCGAGGGCGTAGCTGAGGCCGACCTGGCGCAGGTCGTGGCGCTCGTTGGTGGAGGCGATCCAGGTCGGGAAGTTGGTCGTGTCGTAGGAGAGCACGCGCTCGCCGACGAGGTCGTTGCGGCGGAAGGCCTGCAGCAGCGCGGTCTGGGCGCGCTTGAGGTCGTCGTGTTCGGCCGTGTCGGGGGAGGGGTCGACGTCGATGGCGTCGAAATGGTTCCAGAAGGCCTGCGAGGAGAAGCGCTTGGAGGGGAAGCCCCACAGGCGGCGCAGGCAGGTGCGCTCGTACCAGACGGGGACGGCGGTCTTGGGGCCGAGGGAGCAGATGCGGTGGATGGCGGCCAGCAGCAGGTAGTGTGCGATGGAGGGGCCGCTGCGGGGGGCGGGCCAGACGGAGAGCAGGGCGTCGAAGGCGCCGGAGTTGCGGGCAGCGAGCCACAGGGCGCCGGGCAGGCCAAGCTCGAGGTCGGTGGCTTCGAGGGGAACGGGGGCGGCCTTCTGCTGGACGAGCTTGGCCAGCCTGTCGGCGGTGCCGAGGTAGGTTTGGCTGACGATGCGGGGCTTGCCGTTGACACGGGCGGAGACGGCGACGTAGTAGTAGGTCTGGTTGCCCTTGCGCTTTTTGATGATGGAAGCCATACAGGGTAATACTATCAGGGATAGAAGGTCGTCTGCAAGTGTCATATAGGCCCATAGAACGGGAAGGAAAGCAATCGGAAGCCTCAAACCAAAATAGGGTAATACACATGCCGACCCGAGGGCTGGCGGCCAACACGCATGGGGGCGGCTGGCAAGGGCGGGGGATCGCGGCCGCCCATCTCGGGTCCTGGCGGGCTGCCCGCGCGGCACGGCCGTGCGCTGCCGGCCACTCTTCTGATAGCATAGTTGTACAGGTGTCAAAGCCTGATGGAAGGGATATCCTGTGACTGACTCTGACCCAATGATCGATTTCAGCCAGAAGGCGTTCGTGGATGAAGGTACCACTGGTATCTGACTAGACATTCTTCTCTAATTGTGACTCCTTGGATCAGTGCGGCTGCAGTTGTCGGGATTGGGCTGCTGGCATGGTGGTACAATCAGCGTCTCGTCTCCCTAAGGGCAACACTGGACTATATCTCCAACACCGAAGTCACAAGTGATCAGTGGCTCAGACTCAGGAAGGAGATCGCTGTACTTAAGAATAGCGGGAGCCTTGTTGCTGTTTTAGGAGCCAATGAGGATGAAGAGCAGACCGAGAACATTGCTACAATCTGCACATACTTGAACCATTTTGAGCTAACAGCTGTTGGCATCAACCATGGAATCATAAACAAGAAGCTGTATGCGGAGTGGTTCAGGGGAGCCTACATCCAGACATGGAAGGACTCCCAGTCATTCATCACTGAACTGCGCACTAGGAGAAAGCATAACAAGCTCTTCGAGCAGTTTGAGGATTTGGCTAGCGAATGGATGAAAAAGGCCGCGAAATAAGAAACCAAGGGTCGCTAGATTTACATTGCTCCTAAGAGCAGTCCGTTGTCAAGAATGCGTTGCATTTACTTGAGCCTCTCCTCATCAGATCGATGGGATACTGTGCCCATCTTCAGCTGACGCTCGCGGGCACGCGATTGCCGCGTCTCTCAGGTTGGCGACACTTGGTGTTTGGGAGTGCAGGGATGAGGGTTTCTACGGTGTGCAGGACTGGGTAGCACTCAACAGACGCCAAGGCCTGACGCTTAGACGCAAGATTGGCGGGCCTGTCGTATTGTGGGTCAGGATCCCATCAGGTTTGTTGTTGGAAGACTTCAAGTAAATAAGATTCCGAGTGGATGGCGGGACGACCATGACCCGATCCACTGACCTTAGATATCCGCAAGTTGGCCCTGTGGCTACCGCGTCAGTTTTCGGTTGGGCTCACGGGCGTTCAGGACTTGTGAGCAGTCTCGAGAGCAGAAGCCGGAGACACGGAGAGAGGACTCTTGGCGTCCGTTTCCCAAGCTCGGATCCGGCGTTGCAGCTGAGAGTCATGCCGGGGGCGATCCAGGGCGGCTCCGCTCCAATCAACGTCTGATGTGGCGAGTTCGGCGAAGGCGCGGGGCAGGTCCTCGAGGGTCCCGCAGAGGATCTGGACGTACTGCGGGTCGAGCAGGTTCGCCGTGAGGGCGGCTTGCGCGGGCTGGTCCTGCATGGCCCGACCGAGGTTGGCATGCCCCAGGCGCCGACGCAGGCGGCGCTTGTCGCCGGTGAAGAAGTGCTCGGCAGGATTGTTGGTGCGCTCGACAACCGCCACGGGGCGGCCGCTCTCGTCGTGTGCGACGGGATGCCCGAAGAGCTGGTCGCGATAGCGGTCCAGATAGCGGAGCACGACGGATTCCGCCGACGTGCCCGCCTTGGCGGCTTGCTGCATGCGCTGGCGGAGCTGCTCGCGGAATCGGGTGACCCGGCTGGCGAGCGATTCCAGCAGCGCTACGCTTTCGGACGGGGAGGGCGGCGGGCCGGGCTTGCGTCCGCGCAATTCATCGTGGCGCAGGCTCAGCAGTGCCTCGGCTCCCGCCTCAGGCTGGTCTGCCAGCCCGCTCCCCATGCCGCAGCCTCGCGGCCCCCGCCCACCCCCGCGGCAGACCCGGCTACTGCAAGACACAGCTACTGCCAAAAGAAGAGGGCTCGTTCACCCTGCGCACCCCGGCTGCAATTCCCGGATTATTCCGCAGCGGGACCAATTGCCGCCTGCCGGAATCCGGCAGAACTACCCCAGATCCCGTCAAGACAATGTGAAAACCTACACTGACGGACTGGTGCAGCGATCTGGCCGTCAGCTGAAGTCGATTACCCTGCGTTGGGAATCGAGGCTAGCAGATTGTCGATGTGCTCGTCGTGGGCAACGATCTTCTTGCAGCGGTGGACTTGGGCCGTCTGCGCAGTGCCGAGCCCCGTGCGGTTGAGGGTGCAGGGCGTGGCAGCGGTCCCGGGCGCAAGTGTGGCGGCTCCCGACACGGCGGTAGTTGAGCGCTGCGGTGGGCAAGCAGTCGCACCTGATTGAGTAAGTAGTGGGCCTGAGGCCCGGAACCGAACACTATACTGAGGTCTGAAGGGTCGCCCTCGGCACGGCCCTGCCCCCCCAGACCATGAACCTGTGCACCTACCTGCGCTGCGGACTCCTCCTGCTCGGAACTGGAGCGGTCCTGTCTGCGCAATCCCTGAGCCTCAACCGCGTGATCGATGGCATTGAGCGCCACTACAACAGATTGAGCTCCCTGCAGATGGGCTTCGAGCAGGCCGTCGAGTACGGCGGGCAACGCCGAATGACCGAGTCGGGCACCCTGTATCTGCAGCGCCCGGGGAAGATGCGCTGGGACTACGCGCGGCCGGAGGGCAAGATCGCCATCAGCGACGGCACGATATTCCGCATGTACAACCCCAACTCCAACCAAGTTCGACAGGTGGAACTGGAGGCCATGACCGACCTGCGGGCACCGCTGTCGTTCCTCTTGGGCCGGATGCGCCTCAGGCGAATGTTCCGGAACCTGCGCGTGGAGGAAGCACAGGGAATGCCGATGCTCATAGGCGACGGCCGCAGCGCCAGAGACGTCTACCGGCGCGTCGAGTTCGACTTCGACCCGGACGGCTTCGGGATCACCGGCATCCGCATCGTCGGGCGCGACGAGTCCGTGAACGTCTACGAGTTCTCCGGGGAGCGGCCCAACCTGAGTTTGGCCTCGGACCTCTTCGAGTTCGAGGCACCGCCCGGCGCCGAGGTTGTGCCCCTGACAGGCGCCTTCAGCGACGTGCCTTTGGAGTAGACGCGGCTCTCGCCGGATATGCGGTATTGCTCTGCGCACACCGGCCAGTCCAGCAAGCCTTGACCAAGCACGCCCCTCGCCCATTGGGCTGATGCTCCGCGCCACCCGGCCATTGCGGATCGAGACTCGCCGATCGGGGGCGTGTGTTTCCAGAGGGGCAACCTTGGGCAAGCGCCCTGCTCCGCCCTACGGATCTACCTTGGCGGACTCCAAGAATACGGGCAGGATCGGGACATCCTCCATCGGGCCCCGCCGGCTCGTCTGCACCCGGGAGATCCGGTCCACGACATCCATCCCTTCCACCACTCGGCCGAAGACCGAGTAGCCATACCCTTTGGCACCGCGATCGAGTGCTGCGTTCGGCTGTAGATTGACGAAGAACTGCGATGTCGCCGTGTTCCGGCCTTCCTGGCGGGCCATGGCGACGGTGCCGCGGTCGTTCTGCAGTCCGTTCTTGGTTTCTATCCGCACGGGCTTGCCAGTGGGCTTCGGCACCAGTTCCGGCGTGAAGCCCCCGCCCTGAACCACGAATCCCTCGATCACGCGGTGAAAGACCGTGTCGTCGTAGAATCCGGAGCGCACGTACTCGAGGAAGTTGGCGACGGTCCGAGGAGCCAGTTCCGGGAAGAGCTCGACCCGTACCTCGCCCATCGAGGTGGAGAGGGTCACCGTGGGATTGGCGGCGAGGCTGGCGCACGGTGCGGCAGCACTCAGGGCGGCAGCCAGAACGACGAGCGGAAGGGCCATCCGGGTCCGCACGCAAACGAGCATAGCGGAAGCAGCCGGGAACTTGAGGGAGAGGTGGTACCGGGGGGCGGACTTGAACCGCCGACCTACGGGTTATGAGTCCGTCGCTCTGACCACCTGAGCTACCCCGGCCCCTCGAAACTATGTTAGCCGGTTGGGCCCCCGGTTCGGAGCGTTATGCCCCGAATGGCCTCACAGCGTTGGCCCGATCCGCCAAGTCATCATCTCGCGATGGCCCGCGACCTCGCTGCAGGTCTTGCGTCCGGAAGCCACATCCAAGAGGGTGTCGTACATGCGGGACCCCAGCTCCGCGATCGTCTCCTGACCGTCGGCTACCGTGCCGGCGTTGATGTCCATGTCCTCGTCCATGTGCCGCGCGGTCACGGAGTTCGAGGCAACCTTGATCACGGGCGCCGTCGCGAAACCGAAGCAGCTGCCGCGCCCGGTGGTGAACAGGCAGATGTTGCACCCTCCGGCGACCATGCCCGTCACGGAAGCGGGGTCATAGCCGGGACTGTTCATGAACACGAAGCCGCCGTCGGTGATCCGCTCGGCATAGTCGTACACCGCGCTGAGCGTGGAGTGGCCACCCTTTGCGACCGCACCGAGCGACTTTTCGGCAATGTTCGTGATCCCGCCGGCCATGTTGCCCGGCGAGGGGTTGGCGTTGAACGTGACGGAGTCGTCGAACCTCCGCACGTAGTCGAAGTACCAGTCGAGCATCTCCAAGAGCTTGCGCCCGACCTCCGGGCTGGCCGACCTTCGGGTCAGCAGGTGCTCCGCGCCCCAGATCTCCGTGGTCTCGCCGAGGCACGCCGTTCCGCCCTGCTTGACGACCAGGTCCGCACAGTAGCCCACTCCAGGGTTGGCTGTGATGCCCGAGAAGGCGTCCGAACCGCCGCACTCGAGAGAGATGGCAATCTTGGACACGGGGCAGGGCTGGCGCTGCAGGCGCCCCGCGCTCTCGATCAGCTCACGAACCGCCCGCACCCCGTCCTCGACTGCCCGGCGCGTGCCCCCGCTCTCCTGCAGCGTCAGGCCGCGCCGCTGCGGCATCCCCGGGAGGGTCACCTCAGGTCGAAGGTAGTACCCGATCTGGTTGACCTCGCAGCCAAGCCCGACCACAACGGCGGCAGCGATGTTGGGATGGTCGGCGAGACCGTCGAGTGTCCGCCGAAGAAGGTCCGTGTCGGCCCCCTCCGCCTGGCCGCAGCCGTCGGCGTGCGGCAGGGCCACGACGCCGTCGACCCCGGTGCCGGCGAAACTCTCGTCCCGGAACGCGTCCGCGATGCGCTCCGTCGCGTAGGCCGCGCAGTTGCTGGCTCCCACTATTGCGACAAAATTCCGCGTGCCCGCGCGGCCATCGGCGCGGGGATAACCCATGAAGGTCGTTCGGCCCGGCGCAGGCAAGCCCCCCATGTCCACAGGGACGGTCCCGAACTCGTACGAGCGCTCGTTGATGTCGAAGGCGAGGTTATGGGTGTGGACCCACGTGCCGGCCGGAAGGTCCTCGGCGGCACGTCCGATCTCTTCGCCGTACTTGAAGACCATTGCCCCCTTGGCGATGGGCCGCAGCGTCAGCTTGTGCCCGGGCGAGATTGGCTGGAGAGTCCTGACCGCACCGCCCTCGAATGCAATCTCGGCGCCGGCCGGGATCTGCAGCCGCGCGACGGCCACATTGTCCTTCGGATGGAGGTGGATCCACGGGTTGGCCGGAATCCTTTGGGGGTCAAGACTGACCAGTTGCGCAGCCATCACTCTCCGTCCGACGCGGCCAGTACTTCACCCGCCGCCAGCAGCCAAGCGGTCTCAGCGTCGCTGAACTCCCGCTCACGGCCTACTGCAACACCGAGCACACCGGCCAAGCGTCCGCCATTCATCATAGGCACGCACAACGAACCGCGCATGCCGGTTGCCTTCGCTCCCGGGCGAACAACACCGGCAGATTCCTCCTGAAGGTTGCACGTCTGCACGGGCTCTAGCCGCTCGGCGGCCACTCCCGCCATGCCCTTGCCGACGGGAATCCGAGCGATGACGGGAAGCAGCTTGGCCGGTATTTCGCCGAAGTGCGCTTCAAGGTGGAGAAGACCGTCGGCGCGCAACTTGTGCACAGTTCCCGTGTCGGCATCCAGCTTCTCCAGAATGAGGCCGAGAGCGTCCCGGACGGGAAGCGCTCCCAGTCCGCGCAGGGGGAATCGCGAGGATTGGGGTGTCACGGAGTCTCGTGCTGCCAACCGGGCCCGTGAGCGACAAACCAGCGGTTGCGCAGGTCCTCCTTGTAGTTGTACATCAGTTCACGCCCTGTGCTGTGGTCGACGAGCCGCCCTCCGGCCGCGGTCAGCACTGCGTGGGCCGCAGCCGTGTCCCACTCCATGGTGGGCGCCAGCCGAGGATAGAGGTCCGCACCTCCCTCGGCGACCATGCAGATCTTTATGGAGCTCCCGACCGCCAGAAAAGCGATTTCTTCGAATCGGGACCGTAAGCGCTCGACGAACTCCTCCGTGGCCGGAGAAGAATGCGAGCGGCTGCCGATAACCCGAAGCTTGCCGCGACTTGGGACGGGCTCGCAGGCAATCGACTGCACTCCGTCCTCCGCGGACTCCTTGCAAGCGCCGCGGCCGGCGCGGCCCCAATAGGTGAGTTCCGGGGCAGGAGCGTAGACGACGCCCGCGGTCGGACGCCCGCCTTCCACGAAGGCGATGTTCACCGTGAACTGGCCGTTGCGCTGCACAAACTCCTTCGTGCCATCCAGCGGATCCACCAAGAAATACCGCTCCCAGCGCCTACGAATCTGCCACGGAGCGAGATTGGACTCCTCTTCGGAGAGAACCGGCACGTCCGGGAATTCGGCTCGGAGGCCGTTGGTGATGATCCGATGCGCAGCTAGGTCGGCCGCGGTTAGCGGAGATGAGTCGTCCTTGCGCCGGACGCTGAACGACCCAGAGTAGACCTCCATGATCGCGTCGCCGGCCTCGGCGGCGATCGCGCGAACGGCGTCCAGATCGGTGGCACTCATCATGCGGGAATCGCCTGCGAAGCGAGATTGTAGTACGACACCGGGGATAGCGCCGGCAGAGGTCGCCGCCCAGGCTGGGAGGTCGGCAGCGAGGCCCGGCCGTTTGAGACTCGCCCGCCGACAGAGCGGCTCTTCAGGGACCGCTTCGGTAGAATCGGGCCGATCAGCACGGTCCCGGTGCCGAGCAGCACCCCAGACCACCCCGGCAGCATGTCCCATCAGTACGCCCCCACCTGCAAGCCCCGTTGCGATCTGCGCGCGCTCTTGGTCGTCTCTTCCATGGTTCTGGGGTGCTTGCCCCGGATGTTCGGACAGCCCAATGATGCCCAGCCGGGGAGGGAACGGCCGGACGCGCCGGCGCAGCACGAAGTGGCGCGCAAGAACATCCCAGATCTTGGTGCCTCGGAACCGTTCATGGAGCCGAGGGATCCGGAGCCCGAGCCTCCGCTTGACCCGCGCATCGTCGAGGTAATGCGGATGACGGAGGACACGCGCTCGGACGACTTTCCCGACATTGTCACGAACCCGGCGGACCGGTCGGAAGCATGGCTCGCGTGGTCGAGCTATGACGGCTACCGCGACGAGATCCGCCTTGCCCGATACGACACCTCCAGCGATCGCTGGGCCACATGGACGCAAGTTCCGGGCGTGACTGGAGACGTGTGGAAGCCCCGTCTGGCCTTCGACGGCGATGGGAGGCTGTGGGTCGTGTGGTCGCAGCAGGTCGAAGGCAACTTCGACCTATTCGCCCGCTGGTACGACGGGAGGACGTTTGGCCCACTCGAGCGCCTGACCACTAGCCGCGGGTCGGACTTCGACCATGACGTGGCATTCCGGGACGGGCGCATCCACATTGCCTGGCAAGCCTTCCGCGGAGGGCAGTCGGACGTCTATCACACAGTGTTCGGCCCCGAGGGATGGGGTGAGGAGACCAAGGTTAGCGCGAGCGGCCGGAACGACTGGGAACCGGCGGTCGCCGTGGATTCTACGGGGGTCGCGCACGTCGCTTGGGACACCTACGACAAGGGCCGGTACGACGTGCGAATGCGCTCGGTCGCGGACGGCAAACTCGGATCCATCGTCGAAGTCGCGGCCACGGAGCGGCTCGAGGCGCGGGCAGATCTAGCCGTCGACAGTGGGGACCGCATCTGGGTGAGCTACGAGGTCGGCCGCGTCAACTGGGCCAAGGACCAGGGCCGGCTCGACAAGGTCGGGACGGCTCCGGGTTACCCAATCTACGACCGGCGGTTCGTCGAAGTAGCGGCCTTCGCCGGTGGGCAGAAGCTGGGAATGGCGCCGCCGCTATCAATGGAGCGGGGCGTCAAGGCATACGTTCCGGACGAGGGGGAGCTGCACCACTACGGAAGGCTTGCATTCGACGACCAAGGCCGCCTGCACCTGCTGGTCCGCAACCGGCAGGGCCGGCGCCTGGCGGACTACTGGCGGTTCTTTGTCACGACCCTCACCAGCGACGGGTGGAGCGAGCCGGCGATGGTTCCGTACAGCCGTGGCCGGGCCAGCATGTTCGCTTCCGCAGCGCCGGCGCACGACGGCCTGTGGATCGCTTGGCCGAGGGACGGGCATCCCACTTTCTCGGTGATGGTCAACCTGCCCGAAGAGACGGTCATCGAGAACGTGTACGCGGGCCGGTACATTCCCGGCAGCAAACCCTCCGCGCCAGATCTTCAGGATCGGCAGCCGTCGGTGGAAGGGCGTCCCACGGCCCACCCCAACGAGGCACAGGACGTTCAGAGGATCCGTGGCCACCGAGTCCGTGTCGGAGGGAAGCAGCTTCGAATCCTGCGCGGCGACACGCATCGGCACACGGAACTCTCGATGGACCTGCGCGGGTCCCCGGACGGCTCGATCTTGGACTTCTACCGCTACATGCTGGACGCCGCGGCAATGGACTGGGGGTTCATCTCGGACCATCAGTACGGCGCCGACCGGACGTACTGGTGGTGGCTGACGGAGAAGGCCGCCGATCTGTTCCACACCGAGGCCTACGCCTCGCTGTTCGGCTACGAGCGATCGGCGCGGTTTCCCAACGGGCACCGCAACATCTTCCACACGAAGCGAGGCGTCCAGAACGTCCCATTCTTCGTCAAGCCTGAGGAGTACATGCAGCGGCACAACGGCATCGGGCCGGTGATCGAGGGCGACACGAAGATGCTGTACGAGGAGATTCGTCGCACGGGCGGACTGGCCATCTCTCACACATCAGCGACGAACATGGGCACCGACTGGAGAGACTACGACCCCGAACTGGAGCCGGTTGTCGAGATCTTCCAAGGGGACCGCTACAGTTACGAGTGCGTCGGTTGCCCCTTCACGGACCAAGGGGATGACTACCCCTCGGAGAGTTCCGCCATGCTCGAAGAGATCCACACCGAAGGCATGGTGGCCGCCGCTTGGGACAAGGGCCACCGTCTGGGTGTCATCGCGAGCTCCGACCACCTCTCGACCCACATGTCCTACGCAATGGTGTACGCCGAGGGGACTTCGCGCGAGGACGTGTTCGACGCCATC
The DNA here is from genome assembly GCA_965203925.1 of Bryobacterales bacterium. Classification (GTDB taxonomy): domain Bacteria; phylum Acidobacteriota; class Terriglobia; order Bryobacterales; family UBA6623; genus VXMF01. Next base: position 2,994,887 of record OZ241924.1, on the reverse strand, counting down.
AAGCAGCGTCACACCTACGCCGCCACGGACAACATCATCGTGGACTTCCGAATCGGCGAGGCGTTCATGGGCGACGAGATCCGCGTCACCAGAAGCATCCCGAAGATCCGCGCCGAGGTGTTCGGCACGGCGCAGATTCGAAAGATCACGCTGATCCGCAACAACGAGGTCATCTACACGGCCAGCCCCGACTCGCATGAAGCGCAGTTCGAATTCACCGATCAAGAGCCACGGCAAGGGCAGAACTTCTATTACGTGCGCGCATTGCAGGACAACGACGAGATTGCCTGGCCTTCGCCGATCTGGGTGGTCCGGCAGTAGGGCCGGAGCTAAGCGCGTCGCCAGATGGCATTTGCCGGACCACGGTCAAGGGCGAATGGCCGACTGAAGCCTTCCGCAGCGAGAATCGAGCGGGGCAGTCTGCCGATCAGATGGAGCTGCGGTTCAAGGCCAAGCCAGACAACCGCCGCGACTGTGGCGCGGCGCGGCGCTTTCGCGTCCGGCGAAGAAACGGTTCGGCAAACGCGATGGCCTGCCAACTTCGATGCTCGACATCAGTGTTGGCCCGAGCGGCCACACTGGCCGACCTAGGGTGGCTCACTGGTCGCACGCGCCGGGCGCTTGCCCAACCGGCGTCGGCGTGGCACTCTCAAGATGGTCTGCAGGGTCGTCTCAATCCGATCCCGGGCACTCACGGCAGGGCGCATTTGTATGCGGACAACATTGCCATCGAGCTGGGCCGGCAGCAACCCGTGCACTTTCGGATGGAGAGGCCCCTGAGGCTGACGGGTTCCTACGGGGCTGAGGTGTCGTCGGTTCAGACCTTGGGTATCGTGGGCGAGTCGTCGCTGCTGGAATATCGCAGGCTCGAGACGTGACTGTGGCTGAGAGTGAGTGCAGGCCTCGACTCGCGCGGGCCATCGACGATCCGCCAGGCGAGACCGGTCCCCAGGGAAAGCGGCACGGCTCGTTGCTGGTTCGTGCACTGCAGGACCTGAAGGCCGTCGTCCCCCACAGGAAAGCTGAGAGAAACACATGAAGTCCCTGCCGGCCTGGGAAGTGCGAGAACTCCCGGGCGCCCCTCCATTCTCCGTGCGGAACCTGTTCCGGGTGATTGGACCGGGCGCGATCCTGCTGGCGTCTTCGATCGGCGGCGGCGAGTGGCTCGTCGGCCCCGCAATCGCTGTGCAGTACGGCCGCAACCTGCTCTGGATCTCGACTCTTGCGATCATCCTGCAGCTGCTGTTCAACCTCGAAGCCATCCGCTACACAATGTGCACGGGCGAGCCCGTCGTGACCGGCTTCATGCGCCTTCGCCCGGGCCCTCGACTCTGGGCACCGCTATACGCGGTCCTCTGCGTGGCCCAAGTCGGCTGGCCTGCTCTTGCGGCGGGGACTGCTGCCACCGTCTTCGCCACGTTTGCCGGGCGCATGCCGGGGGCGGACGACAGCGGAGAAATGCTGATCGCGACCTACGGCGTGATTGCGCTCGCTCTGGTGGTCCTGCTGTTCGGAGAAACGGTCGAGCGGACGCTGGAGCGCATCTCTTGGGCAATGGTCGCGTTCATATTCGGATTCCTGGCATTCGTGAACATCGCGTTCGTGCCGCTAGAGGACTGGACGGCGACGCTGGGCGGCTTCTTCTCGGTCGGGGGCTTGCCGGACGGGGTTGACTTGGCCCTGATAGGGGCACTGGCCGCGTCGGCCGGCGCGGGAGGGTTTGGGAATCTGGCGATTTCGAGCTGGTTCCGGGACAAGGGTTTCGCCATGGCAGCGCACTCCGGGGCCATTGCGTCCGCGACGAGCGGGCTGGATGTCGAGGTGGCCGCGACCGGCAGCGTCTTCCGGCCAAGCGCCGCCAACCTTCGCAGATGGAAGAGGTGGTGGCAGTACGCCAAGGCGGACCAGGTGGGCTTGTGGGCGGCCGGGTGCTTTGTCGGGATGTTCCTGAACGTGAACCTGATGGCCAGCGTCGTGCCGCATGGGACGGACCTGTCCCAGATCGGTGCCGGCGCGTACCAAGCCGAGCACCTAGCCCGGAACGTCTGGCAAGGGTTCTGGCTGCTCGCGCTGCTGAACGGTTTCTGGGTGCTGTTCTCGACGCACTTGGGGAACACGGAGATTCTTGTCCGAATGCTGACGGACATCGCATGGGCCGGGAGCCCTGCTATCCGCGGTCTGGCCAGGAATCACGCTCGGACCCTCTACTACGCCCTGTTTCTCGGCTGCACGGTGTGGTTCGGGATAGTCGTGCATTGGGGGACGGCGATGGAGTTGATGAAATGGCTCGGGAATACTGCCGGCCTAGTCTTGGCCGTCTCGAGCATCCAACTCGTGCTGGTCAACACACGGCTGCTCCCGAGAGAGCTGCGTCCCCCGCTCTGGCGCAGGCTCGCCCTAGTCGCTTGCGCGGCTGCCTACGGCGGGCTGCTGGTCGCCGTGGTGAAGAGCCTGATCGGGTGAACAGCCCGATGGAGCCTCGGCTGGTTCGCTTCATTAGAGCGTGGCGGATGCCGCGCGAGGACGCACGATCCGGCCAATCGGGCGGGGGCTCCGCGCATCAACGGGCGGAAGGGCCCGAAGTTCACAGCTGGTCACCATAAAGTCCCCGCTGGAGAGCAGCACCAGCCGTTCCGGCCACGCGCTGCCGCCCACGCAGCAGCTCCCTCGCGTTCTCGAGCGCCGCCGGTGTAACCTCCGCCCCGGACAGCATCCGGGCAAGCTCATCGACTCGCTCCGTTCCGCCGAGCTCTAGTACGGTCGCGGTGGTCGAGTCTGCGGATGCCGTTTTGACCACTCGATAGTGGGCGTCCGCGAAGCAGGCAACCTGCGGCAAGTGGGTGACGCACAGCACTTGGCCCCCCTCGGCCAGCCCCTGCAAACGTCGGCCGATCGCCTCCGCCACCTGGCCCCCGACTCCCGAATCGACCTCGTCAAAGACAAGCGCGCGTCGGTACTCCCCGTGCGCAGCATTCTGCTGCAAGGTGGTCTTGAGCGCCAGCGCAACCCGGGAGAGCTCGCCGCCAGAGGCAGCCTGCGCGAGCGGCCGCGGCGGCTGTCCGGGATTGGCCGAGAAGTGAAGCGAGACCTTGTCCCTGCCCTTTGGCCCCCAAGATCCCTGCTCGTCCAACCGGACGAGGAGGGTCGAATTCCGCAGGGCCAGGGCGGCAAGCTGGTCACCGGTCCGTCTGGCGAGCTGGTCCGCTGCATTCCTGCGCCGGCGCGAGACGCTCTCCGAAAGGCTCCTGTACTCGGCGGAGGCCGTGCCCAGCTGAGCCTCCACCCTAGCGATCGTCTCGCCGGCGGATTCCAGACCTGCCAACTGTTCCTGGACCCTCACCTGAAACGCCAGCACGTCTTCCAAGCGGGGACCGTACTTGCGCTTCAGCCGCTCCAAGTGGGCGAGGCGATCCTCGACTTCCTCGAGCCTCGCCGGGTCCGCACGGAGCGACCCGAGGTAGCCGCGAAGATCGTACGCGGCGTCTTCGACCGCGCTCCGCGCGTCCTCCAAAGAGTCGACGTGACCCGCCAGAGCCGGATCCGCCTCCGCCATCGCGGTCAGGGCATCCGTCGCCGACTTGAGCCGGGCTGCGGCTGAGCGGGCCGAGTCGTACAGCGCGTCGTACGCCTCATGGGCGTGGATGCGCAGCCTCTCGGCATTCGCGAGGCGATCCCTCTCCTGTTTGAGATCTGTGTCCTCCTCCGGCTCGATGGCTGCCGCCTCAAGTTCGCCGGCCTGATGGCGAAGGAGGTCCGCGCTGCGCAGGCGGTCTTGCTCTTCTGACTTGAGCTGGTCCAGCTGCTGGCTGCAGGACTGCCATCGGCGATAGGACTCGCCAACGCGTGCGACTGCCTCGCCAAGGCCAGCGTAGGCGTCCAGCATGGCAAGCTGCTGGGCCGCCGAGCGCAGGTTCTGCTGTTCGTGCTGCCCGTGGATGTCCCCCAACCGACTCGCAAGGTCGCCAAGAAGCGCAAGGGTCGCGGGTGAGCCGTTGACGTACGCACGGCTCCTTCCGGTCGCTAGCACATGCCGCTCAATGACCAGCTCTTCCGGGTCGGGATCGATGCCAGCGCGATCCAGCCTCTCCAAGAACGACGCTCCTGGAGGAACGTCGAACGTCCCGCAAATCCGCGCCCGGCGGGCGCCTCGACGGACAACATCCGCGCTGGCGCGGGCACCGAACAGCAGGGACAGCGCACCGACCACGATCGACTTCCCGCTGCCAGTCTCTCCGGTGAGCAGATTGAGCCCCGGATGGAACGCTACGCGCACCCGCTCAACGACTGCGTATTGCTCGAGCTTCAGGTCCAAGAGCATGCCCAGCCACGGGCGGAGCTCACCGGGTGCGCGCGGAGAAGTCGGGGGCGCACGGGCACCGGTGGCAGCGCCGATCCCTAGGATACTCAGAGCCGGTCAAGCCAAGGCCCTCGAAACGTCGCACGGCGCCCGTGCGTCTAAGCACCAAGTGGCTCGCGCACGAAGAACCTGCCGGACGGCGAGAAAACCGCATCTGGGCAACCGGCACACAACCTATTGGCGTCGGCGTACCGCAGTACGCAAGGTATAGTGTAACTGTTGCTGGAATCTCGCTCGCACAGGGCGGTCGTCCGCGAAGTTGCCAAGGGGCAGAATTGCAGTTCTTACCTCCACTAGCTCTGCTGTTGCAGGCCGTGCCAGAAGATGCAGCCGAGGGCGCCCCTTCGGCAGCGGAGGAAGTCGCAGCGGCGGTGGAACAGTCGACCCTGCTGGGCCTCTTGGGCGAAGTTGGCCCGGTCGGGCTGGTGGTCTTCGCCATCCTTGCTGTGATGTCCGTGGTTTCGTGGGCGCTGGCGATCTCCAAGCACAGGCTGCTGTCGGGCTCGGAGGCTTCGGACCGGTCCTTCCGCCGGATGTTCCGCAAAGCTCGCAACCTCCCCGAAATCAACACGGCGTCGGCCCAATACCCGCGGGCTCCGCTGCTGAAGGTGTTTCAGAATGGCTACAGGGAGGTGGCGCGGCAGGTGAACAGCGTCGGGAGCCTAAGCAGCCCAGCTGCGCTCGAGCGCACTCTTGCCCTGTCTGTGAGCCGTGAGACCAGGCGGCTGCAGTCCAATCTGCGCCTGCTGGCGACGACTGCTTCGTCGGCACCCTTCATTGGGCTGTTCGGTACAGTCTGGGGCGTGCTCGAGGCCTTCCGGGGCCTCGGAACCAGTAGCGGGGCGACACTGAGGGCAGTGGCCCCGGGGATAGCCGAAGCGCTGCTCGCAACTGCGCTGGGGCTGTTCACGGCGATCCCGGCGCTGATGTTCTACAACGTGTATGCGGGGCGCGTGCGCGAGATCCGCAGGCGCATGCAGGACTTCGGCCTGGAGTTCCACAACCTGGCGGAACGGGACTACGGAGCGACAGATGGCGGCTCAGCTGAGCGATCCTGACCAATCGGACGACGCGATCGCAGAGATCAATGTCACGCCCTTCGTCGACGTCGTCCTAGTCCTGCTGATCATATTCATGATCACGGCGGGCGTGGTCGAGTTCGGGCTCGAGATCGACGTCCCGCGCACACGCGAGGTTGTCACGACCGACAAGGATTTCGCCTACGTCAACATCACGTCCAAGGGCGAGCTGTTCTTCGGCAACGACCCGGTTAGCGTGTACGACATCGCCGAGCTCGCGAAAGCCAAGAACCCCAATCAACCGGGCATCTACCTTCGGGCACACCGCACGACCCCTTGGGAGGTCGTGGCGCCCGTGATCGCCGAGTGCGGCGTGAACAGGGTCAACGTCAACGTCGTCACCAAGCCCTTGTCCAGGGACCCGCGAGGCCGGCGCTGAGGGCTGCGGAGGTCTAATGGCGACAGGGGAGCGCGGAAGCGGAACTGGGCAAGAGGAGCTTCGGGGACCGCTGCTCGTCTCTACCGGGTGCCACGGAGCGTTGCTGCTCGCGGGCCTCGTCTGGGGTCTGCTGAACCCTACGATCCAACTGGGCTCTCCCGACGCGGCGGGCGGGGGCGGGATCGTCGCGGTCGGCAGCGTTCCGATCAATGTCGCACCGGCCAACCAGCCCAACCCGCTGGCCAGCCCCAGCCGCCACAACGTGCCGGCTCCGGACAGCTTCCGGTCCTCCACAGAGATCGCCCAGCCCGAACCTCCAGAACCAGAGGCGCAGCCGGAAGCCGCCCCAGTCCCGACGCGCCGGCCCGCCGAGAAGCAGCAGGAGCGGTCCGTCGGCCAACGCAGCGCCGGTCCGGCCATGGCCAACGAGCTGAGGTCATCGCGCGGCGCGGCGCTGAGCAGCGGCCTATACCGAGCGACGCAGGGGGGCGCGGTCGGCTTTGGGGGCTCCAAAGGGGGGCCATTCGGGGCGCGTTTCGGCTGGTACGCCCAAATCCTCCAGCGGGCCATCGGTGAGCAGTGGCGCAGGACCCTCGGACAGGTGTCCGGAGGATCATCGAGGCCCGTCGTCGTCACCTTCAGGATCCAGCGCAGCGGTGCGATTGACGGCGTCACCATCGCAGAGTCGAGCGCAAACCGCTCGCTGGACTATTCGGCGGTCCGCGCCGTAACCAATGCGAGCCCCGTCCGTCCCCTTCCCCCGGGTCTGGGACGTGGGGCGATCATGATCGAGATGCACTTCCGGCTTGAGTGACCGCAACGCGGCATGACGAGGGACAGAACATGCGCAACCGACGACTCATCGCTCTCGCGGCGCTGACCGCGCTCGCATCCGCACTTGGCGGCCAAACGCGGCCCGATGTGATCATCGAGCTGACAGAGCAGCAGCGCGACCCGCGCATCGCCCTGCCGGAGGTCCGGGGGCCGATCGACGCCGACATGACGGTTGGCCGGTTCAACGATGAGGTCTGGAAGGCCCTTGAAGCTTCCGGACGGCTCGACATCGTCCCGCGCAGCTTCTACCCGCGCAGTGCTCCGCGCAGCCCGGAGGACCTGATCATCGACCCATCGGGCATGCCTGAGGACCCTGGCGCAAGGGGCCTGTGGATGCGCGGGTGGGCAGATGCCCCCGTAGTGGCCCACTACCTTGTCTATGGCCGCATTGAAGAGGCCGACGACCGCCTAGTCCTGCAGGGCTTCGTCGCGGACGTGACGCAGGAGACCGCTGAGGCCTCTTATGTCTTCGGCAAGCGCTACTACACGACGGAAACACGTACCGGCGCCCGTCAGATGGCTTTCGACTTCGCCCGGGACATCCTGATGAACCTTGGCTTGGGCCAAGGCCTCGCGGGAACACGGATCTATTACGTGCATCGGGAAGATGGCACGGACACGAAGGAAATCTGGGCGATGGACTATGACGGCAGCAACAAGGAGCGCATCACCAACTACCGCAACCTGTGCCTGACACCGGCCATCTCCCCGGACGGCCGGCGCATCGCGTTCACCACCTACGCCGACGAGGGCCTGCCCAAGATCTTCGTGCACTCCCTTGAGACGGGCCGGCGCCTGCCCTTCTACAACCAAGACGCGTCAATGAACACCACACCTACCTTCGCCCCCGACAATTCGTCAATCTACTTCGCCTCCACAACCTCGGGCCAGAGCCAGATCTACCAGGCCGACATGAACGGCGGGAACCTTCGACGCGTCTCGTACTCCCGCTCGATCGACGTGCACCCTGCGATCAACCCGCAGACAGGCTCCCAGATCGCCTTCGTGTCGGGAGCTTCCGGAACGCCGCAGGTATACCTGATGGACACCGACGGCGCGAACCGCCGCGCGCTGATTCGCGGCGGGGGCGACGCCGTCCAGCCCTCGTGGGACCCAAGCGGGGAGCGGCTGGCGTTCACGTGGACGAGGGGCTACGAGATCGGCAACTACAACATCTTCCTGGTGGATGTCGCCAGTCGCCAGTACACCCAGCTAACGCACAGCGCCGGGCGCAACGAACATCCGTACTTCTCGCCGAGCGGCACGCACATCGCGTTCTCGTCGGATCGCCTGGGCTCGGTCCAGGTCTGGACGATGCGCGCGGACGGGACACAGCTGCGGCAACTGACCAGCAGCGGGACGAACGAGTCGCCGGTCTGGGCCACGCGCTGACCGGAACGCACCCAATGAATCCAATCAGGACGAGGAATTGGGCCCTACAGGCCACTCGAAGCATTGTGGGAATCATTCCAATGCGGTATCCTATTGGGCGATACCGTAGGATTGCTGTCGCCGTCAGCAAGGCGACACAGTAGGGAGGGAGTTCAAATACCAATGCGATCAAGCCAGAGATTAGCCCTGCTTGCGGTCAGCGTCATGCTTGCGCTGTTTGCATTCGGGTGCAAGAAAGAGGCTCCGCCTCCGCCGCCTCCGCCGCCTCCGCCGCCTCCGCCAGTGGCACCCTTGGCGAGCGTGAGCATCACGGCCGAGCCGGGCTCCATCGAACGCGGAAAGTCAGCGACGCTGACATGGAGCTCTTCGAACGCGTCCAGCGCGGAGATCAACCAAGGGATCGGCGCGGTCGCCACCAGCGGTAACCGCGAGGTCTTCCCGACGAGGACCACCGAGTACACCATCACAGTCCAGAACGCCGACGGCAAGCCGGCCAGCGCTTCGGCCACTGTGACGGTTAGGGCCCCGCCGCCTCCGCCGCCGCCTCCGCCGCCCAAGCCGGACCTCTCGGAGGCGTTCAGTTCGGCCAACGTCCGGGACGCGCTCTTCGACTACGACCAGAGCGACCTGAGGCCCGACGCACAGCAAGTTCTGCGCGCCAACGCAACGGCGCTGAAGAATCTGCTCGAAGAGTACCCCACCGCGGCCTTCTTGGTCGAGGGGCACTGCGACGAGCGTGGCACTACTGAGTACAACCTGGCGCTCGGCGACCGGCGCTCCACGGTCGCGATGGAGTTCCTCGTCAATCTCGGAGTGCCCGCAAGCAAGCTGTCGAAGGTCAGCTTGGGCGAAGAGCGACCACTCTGCTCGGAGGAAAGCGAGGATTGCTACCAGCGCAACCGCAGGGCTCACCTGCGCCTGCGCTAGGGCGGCGTCCAGCCGGAATGCGTGCCAGCCGGCCAAGCGGTCGGCTGGCGCTGCAGGGCGAGCGCTCGATGGGTGTTTAGCCGGCTCGCCCTGTGTGTGGGCCGGCAGGGAGGTTTGCCATGACGCTTAAGCCGCTCTTGACGGCGGGCGCCCTGAGCATCGCGGTGCTTGCCCCACAGGCCGAAGGCCAGAAGAGGGAACTCTTGCAACTGCAGCGGGAAGTCTCGCTGCTGCAGGAGACCTTGCGCGTGCGGGACCAAGCGATGGTCGAGCGCTTGGTCGGACTAGAGGCCCTGCTGAGCCAAACGAGCGACAAGCTTGACAAGCTCTCCGCCGGCCAAGCGGTCATCGAGCACAACTTGTCCACGCTTGACGACAGGCTGAGTGCCCCGACGCTGGCGACGAGCGCAAAGCTGGACGCGTTGGGTACGCAGGTGTCGGGTCTGAGAGCCGTAATCGAAGAGATTTTGCCGGCGATCGACCGGCTCTCGGGCGACGCGAGGGACATAAAGACGCACCTTTCGCAACTTCCGCCTCCGAGCGGGGATCTCGCCGGAGACGGCAGCGAGACGGCCATCAACGCGAGCGAAGCGATCTTCGAGGGCGGCCTGCAGGACTACATGCGCGGCAACATCGAGAACGCCAGGGGACAGTTCATGGACTACTTGGCGCTCTACCCGAACAATCAGCGGGCGGGCGAGGCGCAGTACTATCTGGCCGAGACCTACTACTCGGCGGCCGAGTACGACGAAGCCGTGCGGCAGTTCGATCAGGTCTACAAGCGGTACCCGCTCAGCCCCATGGCTTCGGACGCGCTGTACAAGCAAGGTATGGCGTACATGAAGCTCCGCAAGCGTGACGCTGCCCAGCAGGCGTTCGAGGACGTCATCAAGCGCTTCCCCGACAAGCCGGTGGCCCAACACGCGCGGGCTGAGCTCAACGGCCTGCTCAACGCGAAGCCAACCCCGGGACTCTGAGCGGGGCCGGACAGCCCCGTGCCGAAGGACGTCACGGGTCAGCGACGAGTGCTGTTTCTGTGCACTGGGAACTCGTGTCGCAGCCAGATGGCCGAAGGCCTTCTGACGCATTTCGGTCAAGGGCGCTTCGAGGCGTTCTCCGCGGGGACGCGGCCCCAAGGGCTGAACCCGGCCGCCGTACGGGCAATGCGGGAGATCGGCATCGACATATCGGGCCACAAGTCCAAGCATGTGGATGCCTATCTGGAGTCGGGAATCGACACGGTGATCACGGTCTGCGACCGCGCCGCCGCGAACTGTCCCGTGTTCCCGGGGCGCGCGGAAAGGATCGCCTGGAGCTTTGAGGACCCGGCGGCTGCCTCGGGTAACGAAGAGCAGCGCATGGCGGTGTTTAGGAGGGTGCGCGAAGAGATCGCCAGAAGCGTACGGTCCTGGATCGACCGCGGCGCGCCGGAAGGCTAACGGCTTACAGCTCTTCCAGCTTGGCCGCCCGCGCGATCAGGCGCTTGAGGCCGTAGTCCTCGAAGTATACGGACAGCTTCGTCCCCGGACCGCGACCTTCCCGTCGCCGAACGACGCCAACGCCGAACTTGCGGTGGCGGACGCGGCTGCCAAGGGCAAAACGGCCTTCGGAGTGCACTCGGCGCATTCCGCCCCATAGCTTTGAGGGCCTAGCGGCGGCAGGTCCAGCGGGGGGCTGCGGGCGCGGAACGGCCGGCCTTGACGGCGCGGGCGCGAGCGGCTCGCGGCTCGGAACGTCGCGCTGCTCAAAGAACTCCTTCACCTCGCGGACAGTGTTCTTGGGTTGGAGCGCCGGATGGGGCGTGGGCCGGAATGGTTTCGCGACAGGATAGGGCTCTGATCGCCAATGTTTGCTGGCTGCCCGGCTGCGCGGCACGTCGCGCACCAAGCTGGCGGGGATCTCGTCCAAGAACCGAGAAGGATGGCACTTGGCTCGGGCGTCACCCTGGAACCGGCCGCGGTCCTGGCACCAAGTCAGTGTCAGGCGGTCCCTTGCCCGCGTCATCCCGACGTAGAAGAGCCGACGCTCCTCCTCGAGTTCTTCTTCGGGCAACACGTGGCCGCGGCGGGAATAGGGAATCAGGCCCTCTTCGACGCCAGTCAGGAACACGGTGGGAAACTCGAGCCCTTTGGCGCTGTGGAGCGTCATGAGCAGCACGCGAACTTCCCCGGGGTCGCGGTCCACGGCGGCCAGCAATGCGGCGCGGTCCAGATAGGCGAGGAGCGACTCTCCTCGGCGATCGGCCTCTTTCGCAGCCACCATCAGCTCTCTGACGTTCTCCAGCCGCCTGGTGTCGTCAGCCCGACCGGACTCCAGCATCTCGACGTATCCCGAATTCTCCGCGACCCATGTCACTGAGGCTTCGATGCCCTTCGATCGCATGGCGTCCTGTAGCCCCATGACCAGGGCTTGGAATCGCGATAGCGCGGAGAGGGCCCGCCGCGGGAGGAGGTTGCGGCGGATCAGGTCTCCGATGGCTGCCCACAGCACGATCCCTTCACTCCTAGCGTGGGTCTCGACTCGAGCCATCGTCGTCTTGCCTATGCCGCGGGCAGGCACGTTGATGATGCGCCGGAGACTCACCTCGTCTTCCGGGCTTGCGGCGACCCGCAGGTAGGCCAAGAGGTCCTTGACCTCACTTCGCTGATAAAAGCCGACGGACCCCAGGACGACAAAGTCGACGCCAACCGCCTTCAGGGCCTCTTCGAACTGTCGGGACTGGGCGTTCGTGCGAAAGAAGATTCCGACCCGCGCATCGGGATCCGACGAGAGCAGGGAGTCCACGCTGCTGGCCACGAAGCGGGCCTCGCCGATGGCACCGCGGGCCTCGTGGAGCTGCACCGGCTCGCCCCTCGGGCGATCGGTCCAGAGTTCTTTCTCATGCCGGTTCAGGTTCTTGGAGATCACGGCAGACGCGGCCTCCAAGATGGTCTGCGTCGAGCGGTAGTGCTGCTCCAGCCTGATCGTGGTGAGTGCGGGAAAGTCGCCTCGAAACCCGAGGATGTTGTTGATGTCCGCGCCGCGCCAGGAATAGATCGACTGGTCCTCGTCCCCGACCACGCAGACGTTGTTTCGCGGGTGCGCAATCAGCCGCATGAGCTGGTACTGGGCGCGGTTGGTGTCCTGGTACTCGTCGACCAACACATGGGCGAAACGCTCCCGCACGGCGCGCCGGACCTCCGGGCTGTGCCGCAACAAGCGGACCGCTTCGTGCAAGAGGTCGTCGAAGTCCAGAGAGTTCATCTGGAGCAGTCGGGCCTGATAGGCCTCCATGATTGGGGCCAATGGCGTGCTGCCGTCCTTGCCCCGGACACTGGCCGCCTGGCCGGGCCTTCCGTTCTTGGAAGCGCTGATGGCCGAAAGCACATCTCGCGCGCGGAAGTCTTTGAGGCTGACCTCAAGCGACCGCATCACCGACTTGACAAGCGCCAGCTGGTCGGAGGTGTCGCAAATGCCGAACCGGGTCGTGAACCCGGGCCGGACCTCGGAGAGTGCCTCGCCATACTGACGCAGGAGCCTCACGCAGAAGGAGTGGAAGGTCGAGACTATCGGCGGCCGATCCACGGCCCGGCCGTGCTCGGACAAGAGCCGCAGGACGCGTTCCCGCATCTCGTCAGCGGCCTTGTTCGTGAAGGTGACAGCCAATATCGAGCTGGGACTGATACCCCGCTCGAGGATGAGGTGAGCCACGCGCGTGGTTATCAGGCGGGTCTTCCCGCTGCCGGCCCCCGCCACCACCAGCAGCGGACCCTCGAAGTGCGTGACGGCCTCGCGCTGGCGCTCATTGAGGGAAGACAGCAGCGACATGCCTGCATTCCCATGATATCGGCGGCACGGCACGGAATCAGAGCTGCCGCAATGACAGGCCCAAATCATGGATTGCCGGAGGAATGAACGCGCTTGGTGCAAGAGAGTAGGGGTTCGACGCCGACGGCACTGAGCGTGCCGATGTCGATCGCCGGGACCACGAACCACTTCGTGTTCTAGAACAAGCTGATTGGTCGGAGCAGAATGCGGAGGTGTCGGAGGAGCGGGCGACGGAGACCGATGGCTAGTCCGCACTAGGACGTAGCGCGCCAGCGTCGGCAACCATTCGCTGTCGCGCAGATCGCTCTTGCGTCCGGGAACGTGTCTGACATGCCTCGCGTTGACCACCCAGCACGGCACCTTGGTCCGCTGGAGGGCCCGGAACACGGAGTTCCAGCGCACGCCGTGCTCTCCATCACTACGCGACCTGGCTGCAGGCCGGACAGCCAGCCGACAAAGCCAAGCAGTCTCTTCCCGCACGTGCGGAACTTGCGAGTCTCCATCTGCGCCGTCGCCTCCCCCGCGCCCCGGATTACCGCCAACGTCATGCTCAACCTGTGCCGGTCGATCCCGACTGCCAATCGCACGGTTCCCAGTTCGCCCGCCTCGCGAGTGTTGCCGGCCGCCTAGCCCGGCGGCCGCCCGAGGCGGCCCTAGGTGCTGTCCGGAGGGAACTCGGGCTGGGTTGAATTGTTGCCGTGTTTGCCTCCTTCGCTCTTGATCGGGCTGCAATGGCCGGGACGGGCCCGGGCGGAGAGGACGGTGGGAGGCCCGCAAGGGCCTCTTCCGGGGCCCATCTCGGCTTCCTCTGCGACCTCGGCGGTTCGCAAAGTGGACACAATGCGGGGCATGCGCCGCCAGCCGCGACCCCGTGCTGTTCAGAATCCCAGTGGGAGTCTCAAGATGGACTGGCCTACGCCGCCGGGTCCGCTCCGATTCCGAACCGCGGCTGCCGCGCGCTTTCGACGGGTGGGGCGATGCCCGCTCGGGCCCTCAAGGGCGTTGCAGTCAATTGTTGCCATCTCCTCGCGATCCGGGCCTCCCTCGACTGTGCGCAAGGCTACAATGGCAAAGGCCAGCGCTTATGCCTAAGCATGTCCAGTGGGCCCGGACCCGCCGCGAGCTTCTGCGCGACTCCTGTTGCGGGATGGGCTACTTGGCCCTGCAGGCAATGGTCGGTCGAGAGATGGCGCGAGCGGCGCCGTCTGCGCCTGCGAACCCGCTGGCCCCGAAGCCGCCCCACGTAACCGATCCGAAGGCCAAGGCGGTGATCTTCCTGTTCATGGCCGGCGGGCCGAGCCACATCGAGACGTTCGACCCGAAGCCGCTGCTGAACGAGCTGCACGGCCAGCCCCGACCGGCCGAGTTTGGCGAGGCGAAGTACCAGTTCGTCAAGTCGGACGCCAAGCTGCTTGGCACTAAGCGAACGTTCAAGCGTTACGGGAAGGCCGGGATTCCAGTCTCGGACCTGCTTCCGCACGTCGGCAGCTGCATCGACGATATCGCGGTCATCCGCTCCTGCCACGGCGACATGGTCGTTCACTCGGCCGCCCAGTACGAACTGATGACCGGCAGGATCGTGCCGGGCTTTCCTTCGATGGGTTCATGGATCGTCTACGGACTGGGATCGGAGGCGGAGTCCTTGCCGGCTTACGTCGTCATGCCGGATCCGGACGGAGCGCTGGAGGCCGGCCAGCCGATGTACATGAATGGCTTCCTTCCGGCGGTGTATCAGCCAACGACTTTCCGGCCCGGCGACAGGCCGGTTCTGAACCTTGACCTCCCCGCGGGTGTCCGGCCCGACCAGCGGCGGAAAACGGTGGATTTCATCCAAGACCTCAATAGGGCAACCATGGAAAGCCACGACGACGAGTTCGAAGCTCGCGTGCGGACGTATGACCTAGCCTTCCGCATGCAGAGCGAGGCGCCGGCCGTGTTCGACCTGTCGAGCGAATCGGAGTCCACCCTCGAGATGTACGGAGTCGGCAGCGAGCCCACCCACGACTACGGCAGACGTTGCCTACTGGCGCGCCGGCTCGTCGAGCAGGGGGTCCGGTTCGTGACCGTTGTGTCCGGCGGAGGCCCAGGGACGCTGCAATGGGATGCCCACCACGACATTGAGGAAAACCACCTGCGCATGGCCGCGCAGACCGATCAGCCGGTAGCGGCCCTGCTCAAGGATCTCAAGCAGCGCGGGATGCTGGATGAGACCCTAGTCCTTTGGGGGGGCGAATTCGGTCGCTCGCCAGAGGCTGAAACACGCAAGGACGGCAGCGCTGGCCGCGATCACCACAACCTTGGCTTCACGATGTGGATGGCCGGCGGAGGCATCAAGGGAGGCCAAACCGTCGGGGAGACGGATGCAATCGGGCTGCGGGCCGTGGAGAAGCCCTACCACTTCCGGGACATTCACACGACGATCCTGCACCAGCTGGGACTGGACCAGCACAAGCTCGTCTATCCTCATCTCGGTCGTAACGAGCGACTCACGCTGGTCCACGGCCACGTGATCAAGGAAATCGTCTGATCTCCGGCCCGCGGTAGACTGGCCCGATGTCAGCGAACTACAAGGCCGAATTGGTCGGAGTCTTCGGCCAGCCCATTGCCGAGAATCCGACAGGCGTCATGCAGGAGGCTGCCTTCGCCGCCGCCGGCCTGAACTGGCGCTACATCAACTTCGAGGTGCCCCCCAACAATCTCGGGGCTGCAATGTCGGCGCTGGATGCGCTCGGGATGCGCGGAATCAACCTGACGATCCCGCACAAGGTCGATGTCCTGCAGTACCTGGACGACCTGTCGCCGGCAGCCAAGGCGATCGGTGCGGTTAACACCGTCCGCATTGAGGGAGGGTGCAAGACCGGCGAGAACACCGACGGGAAGGGCTTCTTGAGGGGAGTGCGCAGGGACGCCGGAATGGACCCGGCCGGAAAGTTGGTCACCGTATTGGGAGCCGGAGGCGCAGCCCGAGCCATAGCGGCGGAACTGCTGATGGCCGGCGTGGCCGATCTGCTGGTGGTCAACCGGTCTCCGGACCGCGGCCAGTCGATGGTGAAGGATCTCAGGGAAGCCACCGGCGGGCCGATCCGATTCTCGCCTTGGAAGGGCACATACCGCGTCCCGGCGGGACGCCATCTCTTCGTCAACGCCACGTCGATCGGGCTCTATCCAGACGTTGAAGCGGCGCCGGACATCGACCTTACCGCCGCTAGCCCCGAAATGCTGGTGGCTGACGCAGTCTTCAACCCGCCCGAGACACGGCTGCTGGGGATGGCCCGCGCGCGCGGCCTGCCAACGCTCGACGGCCTTTCCATGCTCGTCTACCAAGGCGTCATCGCCTTCGAGTTGTGGACTGGTCAGACACCCGACGAAGATGTGATGAAAGCCGCCCTGCGCAATGCGCTTGGCGTCTCCTGAAGCAACCCGCGCTCTGACCGGCCGGTCCGCCACGCCGCCATCCGTCTGGAGGGCCGGTCCACAAAGGCTGCACAGTGCCTCTGGAAGGCGCTGGCGACCCCGAACTCGCTATCGCTCCGACGAACCTGGACCCTTGGAGTAAGGACTATGCTGCGAAGGTAGGGAATAGGGGGAAGCTTGGGCACCTCAGAAAGAACATCGGGGCGGCCGCTTTCGAGGCCGCCCCGCCTACTCTCGGGCTCGTGTCCTCAGCCGCGAATCAGCGGCGCCGCTGCCCGCGGCCTCCGCGCCGCCCGCGGTCCGGTCCTCCACGCCCGCGGAACCCGAATCTGGCTCCGCCCTTCCGGCCAGCGCCCCGTCCGCGCCAAGCCTGCGGGCCGTCGCCACGCCCCTGGTTTCGGTTAAACCCGAAGCCCTGGCGGCCGCGGTTGGGTACGTCGACCAAGCCCAGCATCAGCGCGCCAGGAAACGCTCTCAGAGTCTCCCGGGCCTCGTCAAGCTCGGCCACCTTGGCCTTCTGCTCGTCCGTCAGGACGTCTTTTATCTTGGACTGCTGCCCGTCCCGCCAAGCCTGCAGCTCCTCCCTGTTCGACCGGCGGTCCGGCCGCTCGCGGCGAATCTCCCGAATCTGCTCCACCTGCTCCTCGGTGAGACCGAATGCCTCGGTGGCCGCCTCCAGCGCGTTGTTGCCGCCCCGCCATGGCGGCCCGCCCTGGGCCGAGGCCGCAACCGACGCCGTCAGCGTCATAGCGGCGACAAAGCAGATTTGCTTGAAGTGCTTCCTGATCATTTCTGTGTCCTCCTCTTTCTTTCGTCTCGTCCCAGCCAGTGTCTCCAGCTGCCGTAATTGAGTAGACGTGCTCGCGGCTCCGATGGTCTGCCATGCGGCTGTAAAGAGAGAGTCAAAGCTGCAGGAGAGGCCGACAGCTCAGTGCTCGGAAGGGCGTGCGCTCTGGATCACATCCCTCGCCCCGTAGATCGGCCGCCCTTGGCTCTCGAAGTACGTGCGGGTCAAGACCTCTCCTATGAGGCCAGTGCACAGCAGCTGGAGGCCTGTAAGTGCTACAACCGCCGAAGCGATCAGCAGCGGTCCGTGCTCCACCATGATGTGAGTCCCGCGCAGCTTCGCGACCAAGAGATAGGCCAGCCCGGCACCGCCGATGCCACCGCAAATGATTCCGAGCGAACCGAAGAAGTGCATGGGCCGGGTCAGGTAGCGTGCCAAGAACGCGACTGTGAGCATGTCGAAGACTACGTGGACGGTTCGTCCGAGGCCGTAGTGGGAGCGGCCGGCGGCCCGCTTGCCGATGCGGATCGGCACTTCGGCGATGCGCGCGCCGTGCGTCGCCGCCAGCACGGGGATGAACCGGTGCAAGTCCCCGTACAGACGCACTTGGCCCAGCAGCTCGGAGCGGTAGGCCTTGAACGTCCCCCCGAAGTCCCGCAATGGTACGCCGGATAGCTTGCGGATCATCCAGTTCGCTGCGCGCGAGGGCAATCGGCGCGTCAGGAAGCGGTCATTTCGATCTTCCCGCCAACCGTTGACCAGGTCGTAGCCTTCCTCAAGCTTTGCCAGCAAGGCTGGGATGTCCTCCGGCTGGTGCTGGAGATCGCCGTCCATCGCTACGACCACTTCGCCCGCCGCAGCCTCAAACCCGGCCGCCAGCGCGGCGGTCTGGCCGTGGTTCCGCTTGAGGCATATGGCCCTGAGCCGCGGCTCGTTGGCAGCCAGATTGCGGAGCAGCCGCACACTGCCGTCAGACGAAGCATCGTCGACGATCACGATCTCGAATCTGCGTCCCGTGCCCTCCAGCACGGCCACCAGCCGGTCGCACAGGGGCAGCAGGTTCGGTTCCTCGTTATGCGCCGGCACGACCACCGAGACTGCGGGACGAACCGCCATGGGCGCCTCAGCGTAGCATTCCCAGCACGCGGCTGACCGGGAGCCCGACAACGTTGCTGTACGATCCGGCCACCTTGCTGACGAAGGCGGCAGCCCCGCCTTGGATCGCGTACGATCCGGCCTTGTCCATGGGCTCTCCGCTGGCGATGTACGCTTCGATCTCGGAGTCCGCGAGATGGCGGAACTGGACCTCGGTCCTTTCGCACGCACGGGAACAGCGACTGCCGTCGAACACCGCGACCCCAGTCAGGACATCGTGCGAACGGCCGGACAAGCGCTGCAACATCACGCGTGCGTCGGTCGCGTGCCGGGGCTTGCCGAGGATCGCGCCGTCCAGCGTCACGATCGTATCCGCGCCGAGCGATTGGCATCCTGGCCTCCAAGAGGTCCGGGCCTTAGCTTCTGCAAGACGGCTCACATAGGCCTCGGGACTCTCTCCCGACCTTGGGGACTCATCCACATCGGCGGGCTGCTGGTCGAACTCCACGCCGGCCTCGTCGAGCAGAGCCACGCGGCGGGGCGAAGCCGAAGCCAAGATCAGCGGCAACCCCGTAGCGGTGGCCTTGCAGGGCATCTGCGAGGGGCGCTTCGCCAGAGCCTATCGGTTCAGGTAGCTCGGATCGTCAATGGCCGCCCCGGACTCGCCGGAGTCTGAACTGGCAGGCACAGGCTCAGGGGCTGATGTGTCCGCGAGTTGGCCGGGACCCTCGGGAAACGTGTCAGGCACGCGGTGCACTCTCCCATTGAGGGCCCGCAGGAAGGCGACGAGATCGTCCTTCTCCACGTCCGTGAGACCCAACGGCCTTATCTCAGCCTGCACGCCTTCCGGGGCTGAGCCCCCCCGGTCATAGTGCTCAATCACCTGCCGTATCGTCATCATGCGTCCGTTGTGCATGTAGGAGTACCGCCGCAGCACATCCCTGAGGCTCTGGGTCTTGTACTTGTCCCCGGCTTTTCCGTGCCCGTCACGCTCGAGGACACCGGTGAAGTGGAAGTCATGGTCCGTCAGCAACGGACCGTTGTGGCAACGGATGCACTGGGCCTTGCCCGTGAAGAGGTCCATGCCTCGCTTGGCCGCCTGGGAGAGGGCGTCCTCCTGTCCCAGCAGATAGCGGTCGAGGTCGCTGTCATAGGAGACGAGCGTGCGCTCGAAGCTGGCGATGGCCTTTGCCACAAGGGGGAAGGCGATCTCCTCGCCGGGGAAGGCCTCGGAGAACAAGCGTGCGTAATAGCGGTCACCGCGAATGCGCCGAACGGCCTCGTCTGGGTCGAGATCCATCTCGCGATGATTCTCGAGTGGCTTTGAGACCTGTTCCTCCAGTGTCTTGACACGACCGTCGAAGAAAATGCTCCGCTGCCAGCCGACGTTGAGCAGCCCCGGCGTCTTGCGGGTCAGCTCGCTCTCGTCCAGGCCCCACGCCCGCGAGAGGCCGTCCATGAAGTGGAGCTCTCGCTTGTGGCACGTACCGCAATTGCGACGGCGCCCGCCCGAAAGGATGGAATCGAAGAACAGCTCCTCTCCAAGGCGGATCTTTGCCTGAGTGGGCGGGTTCTCCGGCGGATGGGGAGGTCCTCCGGACAGCGGCTCGAGCTTCGGAGCAGCGGCAGCCAGACCGACCGCCGCCATCGACGCTAGGACGAGGGGTACCAGACGGGTGGGTCTACCGATGCTCACGCTGCCATTCTAGCCGAGGTCCCGGTCAATCCGGGTGACTTCGTGAAGGGCAGCCCGACGCCTACCGGCCGATTCGGCGTGGAACTATCCCAAGACAGGGAAGAAGATGTCGGTGCGCCACTTGGACGGGTCGGGCTCGGCGCCGGGATCGGTGACGTAGACCTCCCAAGGAGCAGCGGCCGGCTGGAGTCCCTGAGCACCGACCCAAGCGACCAGCGCGCCCCAAGTCTCCTTCAGATTCTCGTACGGCCCATGGTGCGTGACGGTGGCCGCTCTTCCCGCTGGAAGCTCGCCGGGCCGAATGCGGTCCGTGCCCGTCACTGGCCCGCTCACCGGAATCGCGCACTCTAGGTCCACTTCGCCCGCTTCCATGCTGTGGTAGATCGAGAGGGGCATCCCAGCCGGAACCTGTCCCGCCTGCACGATGTGCCCGTGCAGTTCCCCGAACAGCTGTCCCATTACCTCGCCGAGCTTGGCCATCTGCGCCTTCGTCCTGATGCCCACAATCGTTTGGGCCTCAAGCGTCTTCGTCGAAAAGTTCAATTCCATTTCGGGCACCTCTGCAAAGTTTCGAACGATGGGCCGGACGCTCCTAGGCGACCGACCTGCGGTCCGGGGTTCGCGCTACGCGGGCTGCTGGGTCTGGGCCACCATCACGCGCTTCTGGAAGTCCGCGAGCATCGCCTCGTCTAGCCGAACCTGGGTCGGCCGCCGCTGCAAGGTGGTCATGCGGTCGATCTTGTCCTGCAGTTTCAGCAGAGCGTAGAAGAGATTCTCCGGGCGCGGCGGGCAGCCTGTCACGTACACGTCCACAGGAACAACCTTGTCGATGCCCTGCAAGACGCCGTAGGTGTTGAATGGCCCGCCGACCGACGAGCAGGCCCCCATCGAAATGCACCACTTCGGCTCCGGCATCTGATCCCAGATTCTCTTGACCACAGGGGCCATCTTCAGCGACACCGTTCCCGCGACGATCATCAGGTCGGACTGGCGGGGACTTGGGCGGAACACCTCAGCTCCGAATCGGGCGATGTCGAACCGGGATGTCGACGACGCGATCATCTCAATCGCGCAGCAGGCCAAGCCAAAGGTCAGCGGCCAAATGGCGGACTTGCGCGCCCAGTTGAACACGTAGTCCACAGAGGTGGTCACGAAGTTTCTTTCGAACTGGTTTTGCAGATACGGCATGGGCGACGTCGGGAACTCTTGATTATACCGTTCGGACCGTTACATCCGGCGCCCATTACTGGAATCGGAGAGCAGCCAGTCAGGTCTGCCACTGGCGAGTGCATTGGCGCCCGGGATCCGCAGCAGCGCACCCACCAAGCGGCACTAGCCGATCAAGTCTGCCCGCTTGCCGAGGGCCCGCTCGTCCCGCGTAACAAGCAGGCTTCGCGGCCCGTGTCTCAACTACTTCAGCTGTGGGCGTTATAGGTGCGCGAGATGCCGCGCAGCGCCGGGACAAGAAGCCGCTGGAGTGGCTGCTGCTGGCGGGTGAGAGACGGTGCGCGGACTAGCGCATGGCGCTGCGCATAGTACGGCAGTTCGAGCGGCGTTGGGGGAAGGAAGAGTGCTTCTGCGCGCTAAACGGAAGAAATCCGAACCCGTGGAACCGGTCTTGCCCGACATGTCGGACACATTCCCCGACCACTTCACACCCGAGTCATAGCAGGCTGGGCAAGGCCGCAGCACGGAAGTGTGCGCCACTGCTAGACATGGACGCCCTCCTCGGCTGGTCATCCGCAACAACTCATCTACCGACCGACTCGACCGGAACGGGCCAATAATCCAGCAGTGACGACCGCCAGGCCATTTCAACGAACCGAATCATCCGGCGCGAGCCATCGACGTCCGTCAAGCGGAGGGCTTGGCCGAGCTTGAAATGCACCGGGTGGCGCTTCCCACCGTCGATCCCCACGTTGGTCGCGTAGAGATACATGCGGTCCAAATCATCGAGGATCGGATTGAGTCGGCCGACCAGATTAGGCAGGTGGCCAGTTCCCTCGGTGAAGACGATGGAACCGCCGCGCGGCAAGGGATCGAGGTCGATTGAGAGCTTGGATCGTGGCTGCCAATCCCTCACGACACGTCCCCTGAATCCAGGACTGGCGCAGAACACAAGCATCGGGAGGTCGGAATGGAACGAGAAGCTTGCCCGGCCGAAGCTGTCGGTTCGCTCCATCAGCCAAGTGTCGTTTGGGTATTGGGCGAGGACCTGCGCATCCGCTAGCGGCGATCCTGAAGCCGTAACCGACACTAGGGCCCGAAACTCGGCGGCGGGGCGTATTGCCGAGGGCATCGTGACTCGGAGCTCACTCCCACCAATGACCCGAAACTCGGGTTCTTGCCCGGAGAGGGCCCGTGTGTGCTCAATGATCGTTGGAACGCCTTCGCCGCGCTCCTCTAGGAAACGTTGCCGTTCGCCGGAGCCGAGTATCCCTTCGACGCTCAGCATCCGTAGCAGAGTCGCTAGAGTCTCATTGCGGGTAGCCTGCTGCCACCGCAGCTCACCAACTTCGAGGGTGTTGGGCAGCCCTCCCGGTGAGTTGATCTCAATCCGGTCGTCAAACACGAACAGGCGAATATGGCGGTTCTCCAATCCGTAGTCACGATGCAATACGGCATTCACGATGGCTTCGAACACGGCCCGCGGGTGGAATTGCGGAGTCTCGATTCGACCCGGGGCCTTGCGGGCCGCCACCCACATGTTTCTTCTTACGAATTGAGTTGCATTGCGGATTTGCTCGTCTAGAGGACCGGTGATCACCGAAGCGTCGAGCTGTCCGGACATGCCGTGCACATTCCCGCCGTAGCGCACTGCCTCGATCTTGGCACCGCGAATGTGCTCGTCGGGACGCTCTGTGCAAATCAGAACAGCGGCGACCGTCGCCCTAAGCTCGCCGCTCTCGTCCTGTCTGACGAGCTTCAGCTTCTGGATCTGGACCTCGAGCGGTTCGCGAGTCCGGGAACTTAGGAAGCGGTCCACGAGAGACCTGTCAAGTGTTCCCGGGCCTGTGCCTGATACAAGTCTCTGGTCCGGTCCGCGCAGGCCAGATCGGCCACGGTGCTGGAAGAGGCGTTGTAGGGCTTCCGGTGAGAGTTCGCGCGCCGAGCTTCCCTTGCGAATCAAGTAGCCCTTCGGACTCTTGTGCACAAGGGCGCCCTGTTCAACTTCCACTAGGAGCACCGATCCCTGGGTGGGCAGAGCTATTCGCCGTGTCGTGAACAGCAACGGAGGATCGATTCGGTCCTCGCATATGTTGCTGACATACTCTTCGAGGATGTCCATCCGCTGGCGGTCCAGATCGCGCACATCGCCAGCGTCGGACACGCTGAAGACAAGAGTTCCGCCACGCCCATTTGCGAACGCCGCCAGTTCGTTCGCGACCTGCTCGGAGCGCGGCCTATGAACGCGGCCCTTCTCGAAGAACGCTTCCTTGAACTCGAACCCGCTATCCTCGCCCAGTCGGATCTGCCGCTCAACGGCAACAGCGTCCCACTGATTCCGCCTAGGGCTCACTTCGTGACCTCGCCCAGAATACTGTCCGGCAGCCCCAGCGGCTCACCCTGAAACCCGGGAGCCCGAGATCACTCTGCTCTCAATGGCAGGAACTCCAGTTCGCGAGCACGTCCAATTCGCTTACCATCGCCACCGAGATGTGCAGGGCGTCGGTACGCATTCCGGCTCAAATCGCGCCGCCCTCAATATACTGGTCATCGCAGTCTTCGGTTTGCTTCGTCCCTGATCCTCACGAGCCTCATGGGCACTCGATAGCGCTATATGGAATTGGCGAGCACCTGGAGAGGGCGACAACATGAGGGCTCATCGTCCGGCAAGCCTCCGAATCGCCGAACGCTCAGTGCTGGTCGCAGCCCTGCTCGCCGGCCCGCGCTGCAACATCCCCGTCTTCGACTTGGAACTCGAGCCCCCGCTCTCCACCTACGGCCGCCTCGTTCCGATTGCCGAACCGAGCACCGGGCAGGGCCCGCCCAGCGTCAGCGAGCTGCCAGCGATCGTCCGCAATGACATGGCGTGGAAGCAGGGCATTCCTGCCGAGAGCTTCCGTGTCACCCGGCGAGGGACGACGGAGATCGCCTTCAGCGGCGTCTATGACGACTTCTACGCCGAGGGCCTCTACCGCTGCGTGAGCTGTGGCACGGCAGTCTTCGCTTCTTCCGACAAGTACGACTCCGGGACCGGCTGGCCCAGTTTCGGCGCCCCGTTCTCAGACCTGAACATTCGCGTCGGCTGGGACGACAGTTGGGGCGTTCGACGAAGGGCCGTCAGCTGCGCGCGCTGTGGGGCACATCTGGGACATGTGTTCAATGACGGGCCTCTGCCCTCTATGCGGCGCTATTGCATCAACTCCGCAGCCCTGTCGTTCGAGACGGCTGAGCGCTGACCGTTCCCCTCGTTCGGTCTAGGACGGCATGCGCCGCCCGTCCAGACCGCCCGCGGCACCGCAAGCCGCAGGACTGGCAGGCCAGAGGCCGGGCGGGCGGTCGATGAATGGCTGAGCAACGGCCCGCGCGGGGACGGTCTGCCGGGAGCCTTCCTCCGCCCCCCTTGGCGGTAACGTCTGCATACGTCAGGCTTCAATCGGCGGAGGAGCCAAAGCGACCGAACGCCTCAATCACCCAAGGATTCGCAGTGAGGATCTGACTTCACTTGATGTTCGCCGTCCGGGTGCCGGCGTACACGAAGCCAAGGCCTCCAGCCGAGCCTAGCTCGGCGCCCCCGAACCGCCGAATCAGTTCCGGCGATTAGAGGCGCTAAAGGCTGGGAATGGGGTCGAAGGCCCGTTGCCTCCTCTACTCCACAGCACCGGGATTGGCCTCCTCATGGTTTTCGGCAACGCCGAACTGACCCGCCCACGCGATGCCGTTCTCCAGAACGGCGAGGTACTCAGGCTCACTGTATGACGCTCCGGTGTGGCCCAAGGCTGACAGGAAGGCGCGCCCTTGGCCGACAGTGCGGGTCCAGATTATGGGGTGGTCCCCCATCGTCAGGTCCTGATCGATCCAGAGAATTTTCATGCGCGGCTCGTACATCGACTCGTCCAGCGACGCCAAGACCTCTACGCCTTGCTGGCCTCTGACGCTTCGATCCCACGAGTACCACTCGTCCTGCCGGGCCCACGGGGAAGGCAGCCCGACCATTGCAGGGTGCTCCGGGCGCTCCACCCGGACCACGACCTCAGGATGCTCGATCGGGTGCCCGCTGAAGTCGGCTCCGATGATGTTGAGGTGGTACCACTCCCAAGATGCGTGCGAACCGTCCAGCGCCGCGTGAATGCCGACAAACCCGCCTCCGCCCTCGATCCACGCTCGGACAGTCTTGCGCTGGTCCCCGGACAGCGGGGCTCCGCTGGCGCAGAACCAAACCAGCACGCGGACGCTGTCCAGCACCGACGTGTCGAAGACCGCTCCGTTCTCAGTGTGAAAGAATGCCCATCCTCGTCGGGCCGCAATCTCCGCCAGCGCGGGTATCCCTTGCGCGATGGCCTCGTCGTGGCGGAACCCGTTCGTCTTCGAGAAGACCAACACAGCCGGGTCGGCCAGTTCCGGGACGGGCGGCGGGACCGAATCCACATGGTCGGACGGACTGATGGCCCGGGCGACGTTGCGCACCATCGGGTGGAAGCTGGCCGCGACCGCCAACACGACGAGTGCCAGCATCAACCAAGCCACAGCACGGAGAATGCGCACGACTTCATGCGGACCGCACGGCCCGAGTCCATCGTGCGTGACCGGGCCGATGGCTGTCAAGCTCCAGCACGAGACACCCGCTCCCCGGCGCTGGCGCTGGAACCTCCAGACTCGGTATCCTAGTAAACGATCCCGCGTACACGGGAAATCTCGCGGCTCTCCCAAGGGCGAACGGCTTACGGGGCGGGAGGGTCTGCCACTTTAGGCGGACCGGAGGTAGCCGTGCGTGCGGCTTCAGCGCGGTCACGCAGCGCACTCTAGGGGCTTGAGACAGGCGGTTATGGGCAAAGTCACCGGATTCATGGAATTCGACCGCCGGGCGACCCCCTATCGGTCGGTGAAGGAACGAGTGCAGGACTGGAAGGAAGTCCTGCGCCCCCTGAACGAGCCCCAGCTTCGCCGGCAGGGCGCCCGCTGCATGGACTGCGGGATCCCGTTCTGCCACACCGGCTGTCCGATCAACAACATCATCCCCGACTGGAATGACCTCGTCTACCGCGGACGCTGGGCCGAGGCGCTCCGCGTGCTGCACTCGACGAACAACTTCCCCGAGTTCACAGGGCGAATCTGCCCGGCGCCCTGTGAGGCTGCCTGCGTGCTGGGCATCAACGACGACCCGGTCTCGATCAAGTCCATCGAAATGGCGATCGCAGACCGCGGCTGGCAAGAGGACTGGATCCGCCCCGAGCCACCGTCCGTCCGCACCGGAATGACCGTCGCGGTAGTCGGCTCCGGACCGGCCGGCTTGGCTGCTGCCCAGCAGCTCAATCGAGCTGGACACCTAGTCACGGTGTACGAGAAGAGCGAGGTTCCCGGCGGCCTGCTCGTTCTAGGCATCCCGGACTTCAAGATGGAGAAGCACCTCGTCGCCAGGCGCGTGGAGCAGATGGAGGCCGAGGGCATCGAGTTCCGTTGCGGCGTACGCGTCGGGGAAGCGGTCGAAGCTGCCAAGGTCGTAAGCGAGCATGACGCGGTCGTGCTGTGCATAGGATCGGAACACCCGCGCGACCTGCCTATACCGGGGCGCGACTTGGCCGGAATCCATTTTGCGATGAACTTCCTCCCGCAGCAGAACAGGCGGGTTGCCGGACGCCCAGTCGACCCCGGGTTCGACCTCAGGGCAAACGGCAAGCACGTCGTCATCATCGGCGGTGGGGACACGGGGGCAGACTGCCTAGGGACCTCGCGCCGCCAAGGGGCGGCGGGCATCCACCAGTTCGAACTCCTTCCGAAGCCACCGCTGACGCGCGACGACCCGGGCGCGATGCCGTGGCCGAATTGGCCGTTCACCTTCAAGGTGGAAAGCTCGCACGAGGAAGGAGACGTGCGCGACTATGCAGTGAACACTAAGGAGTTCATCGGCGACGGCCGCGGGAACGTCAGGGCCCTCAAGGCCATACGCCTGCGGTGGCCCGACCCAGACCCTGTCACCGGCCGGAGGCCGTTTCGCTTCGACGAGATTCCCGGCTCAGAATTCGAAGTGCCGGCGGATCTGGTGCTCTTGGCGATGGGTTTCCTGCACCCCGTCCACAAAGGTCTCGTGGACGAGCTGGGCCTAGAGAAGGACGAGCGCGGCAACATCAAGGCGGGATTCGGAGAGTTCCGGACGAGCATTCCCAAGGTGTTCGCCGCAGGGGATGCGCGCCGCGGCCAGTCCCTGGTGGTTTGGGCGATCGCCGAAGGACGCAAGGCAGCCCGCGCTGTGGACGTCCACCTGACCGGGTCCAGCACCCTTCCAGCGCACTGACGACCGCGGGGCCTGCGAGACTTAGCCCGCCGGATCGAGCGCTTCCATCTTTCTCTTCATGCGCCTCGCGAAGCGCTTCACGTCCACCGCGAAGCGGACGTGAGTCCCCCGGCCCACGACCTCGACACTGTCGGAGGCCTCCACCTCGAACGTCACGCGGCGCCCGTCGACCTGCGCTACCCGCGCACGGTAGGTGACCGCGTGGCCCATCGGTGTCGCACCCAAGTGCGAGACGCTGACCTTGACTCCAACACTGTCGTTGCCTGGCTCCAAGTGCGGCCCGATCGCATCCCGGCAGCAGATCTCCATCCAGTGGATCATGGACGGGGTTGCCAAGGACGGGCGGATGTCCGAACCCAAGAAACTGATGCAGTCGTCGCGCCGGACAACGCGAACCTGTTCGAGCGAGATCCCAACTTCCAGCATTCTGCGATGATACTGTAGGCAGCCGCCCCCAAGGAAGGACTGCAACCTCAATGCCACGCACCACGCGCCGTCAAGCCCTCGTGACCATCGCTGCCGGCCTGTCCGCAAGATCACTGGCCCGACCGCAGGACTACGCACCGACAGTTCTCACGACCGAGGAGCACCACATCTTGGGTTTCCTTGTTGACACGATCCTGCCGGAAACGGAGACGCCGGGAGCCCGCGAAGTTGGGGTCCACTCGATGATCGACGAGGACCTCCAATCCGAGAGCTCGTCGCTGGGGCTGCTGCGGAACGGCCTTGAGGAACTCCGCGAAGCCGGATTCGCGGACATGGACTCGCCGGAGAGGACCAGATTGCTGACTCGGTATAGCGAGGCGGACGGCAACCAGCGCGAGTTCTTCGAAGTCGTCAAGGGCCTAACCATCGATTGCTACTATTCGACCGAGGTCGGCCTCGTCCAGGAGCTTGGGTACCAAGGCAACACCTACCTGCAGGAGTTTGTCGGCTGTACGCACGACCCCGAGATCGGGACCGGGGCCTGATGGCGACCGATCACGATGTACTGATCGTCGGCAGCGGTGCGGCGGGGGGCATGGCCGCCTGGAACCTCACCCGGAAGGGCGCAAAGGTCCTTGTGCTGGAGGCAGGCGAGCGCTTTGACCCGGCAAGCTTCTGGTCGCACGTCAAGCCTTGGGAGGCAAGAGAGCGGCGGCGGCAGGGCGAAGAGCCTCCGGCGTTCGAGGAGCTGCCGCTGCGCGAGAGCCCCTACCAGACACTGGAGGGCCACAGCTTTCTGCTGCGCCGCGTCTGGGGCGTGGGGGGCAAGACGAACATCTGGGGACGCGTCTCGCTGCGCTACGGAGACCTGAACTTCAGCGAGCCGGCAATCGACGGGTGGGAGATCCCTTGGCCGGTGGCCTACGACCAGATCGCGCCCTACTACGACAACGTCGAGAAGCTGATCGGGGTCTGTGGCGGCGATGACGACTCGCGCTTCCTGCCAGGCTCCAAGCACCACCTGCCCGCTCCCAACCTGCGCTGCGGGGAAGTGTTGCTGCGCAAGGGGGCAGAAAAGGCCGGCTACGGCGTCGTCCGGGGGCGCAGGGCGGTGCTCACACGGGAGCACCGAGGCCGGGCGCCGTGTCACTACTGCGGCGCCTGCGGGCGGGGCTGCGACATCGGTGCATTCTTCAATTCGCCCGATTACCTACTCGCCGACGCCATGGCAACGGGCCGGCTCGAGCTGCGCGAGAACTCGATCGTCTCCCACGTGCTTTGCGACGAAGAGGGCATGGCAAGCGGTGTGCGCTACTTTGACCGCCTCAGCGGCGAGGATCGCACAGTGGCGGCCAAGAGGGTCGTGATGGCCGCGTCTGCGGTCGATTCCACCCGAATCCTGCTGAACTCAAAGTCCTCAGCACACCCCAACGGGATCGGGAACGCGTCCGATGTGATCGGCCGCTACCTGTGCGAGCAGTTCCGATTTCACGTGTACGCGTTCGCGCCGCAGCTGTACGGCAAAGCCGCCAGCAACGATGACGGAATCTCCGGCGGACACATCTACATCCCCAGATTCGAGGGCCCCGAGCAGAAGCGAGACTACCTGCGGGGCTTCGGAATCCAGCTCTGGGGAATAGGATGCGGCAACAACGCGGGATTCGCGAAGCGGATGGAGGGCTTCGGGGCGGGCTTCAAGGACTCCGTGCGGCGCAGCTACCCCGCCCTGATCCAGATGCACCCTTATGGCGAGGTCCTGCCCTACCGCCACAACCGAGTATCGGTCGAGGGCACTCCGCCGGACCGTTTCGGCGTCCCGACGCTGCGTATCGAGTACCGGCTCGGCGAGAACGAGCGCCGGATGATTCCGCGGATGTACGACGTGGTCGAAGAGATCCTGCACTCGATGCGGGCGGAACCGCTGCCCTACCAGCGAGGGGAACTCGACGAGCTTGGTGCAGCCATCCACGAGCACGGCACCTGCCGCATGGGAGAAGACCCGAAGCGCTCGGCCCTAAACGGCTTCATGCAGATGCATGAAGTGCCGAACCTGTTCGTTGTGGACGGAAGCGCGTTCCCGACACCGACGGAGAAGAACCCGACGCTGAGCATTCTGGCGTTCGCCTGGAGGTCAACGGACTTCCTCGCCGACCAGATGCGGACTGGAGAGGTCTGAGGGGGCCGACGTCGCTACTCGGCGCTGGAGGGGTCAAGCTCCTGCTGGATGATCCGGTCGTAGTACTCGACCGACCGTGCACCGCTGGTCAGGATCCCGTTGATCAGAATTGCGGGCGTTCCCTCGACACCAAAACCGGCGGCTTCTCTCGCCTCGGCAACCACGGGCGCCTCATACTTCCCGGAATCCAAACACTCCATTAGCGGATCGGCCTTTAACTTGAGCTCCTTTGCAAGGTCGGTGTACATGCCGTCCGTGAAGAGCTCCTGTTCGAAGAGCTTTGCGCGGTACTCCCAAAACTTGCCCTGTTCCCCTGCGCAGCGCGCCGCCTGCGCAGCGCGCATGGCCTCTGGGTGGATCTCGGCAAGGGGAAGATCCTTGAACACCCAGCGGACGTCGTCGCCGTACTTGTCGCTGAGTTCGGCCAGCACGGGCTGGACTCTGCGACAGAACGGGCACTGGAAGTCCGAGAACTCGATGACCGTCACTGGGGCGTCCTCCGGACCGCGAGAGCGGACATCCTCGAGGCTGACAGACAGGCGGGGCGGCCCCAAGAAGATCTCGAGATCCGAATCCTCGCGCAGCGTCGCGACAAGCTCAGCCAGATGAGTGCTGGCCTTCTCCCTCGTCAAGGCTTGGAGAATCTGGGCGCGCACCTCCCTAAGTGGCTTGTTGATCTTGTCCTTCTGGCTCTCGTAGTAGGCGGCGACTTCCTTGCCGGTAGGAACGCCAACCTTGTGCGCGATCTTGGACTGAACGAATCCGTCGATATCCTGCTCAGCCTCTTCGGCCGCCGCTTCCAAGAGCTTGTTGGCGATCAGGTTGCCCAAGGCCTGCATCTGAAGAGCATAGAGCCGCTGGTGAAGCTTGTGCTGCTCCGCGCTGACGGGCAGTTCCGACTCGTAGATCGGCTGGCCGTTCAGTGTTGCCACGGCTTCGCCGCTTGACGATGCGTCTTGGCCAGCCAGGGGAACGGACACCACGAGACAGACACACAGGAATCCCAACAGTCGCAAGGGCATGCTTCCATTGTAGTCTGGTCCTCCACTTGAGGGGGCGGTCAGGGCGAGAAGGCGGCCGCAGGATGGACCATACCGCGACGAAGTGGTTGCCGGTGAACGGCCGCCCCTGACCGGGACTTCCAGCCCGGTCTGCGAGGTCTTTCCGACGCCTGCCCCGAGCGGGAAGCACCCGCTTAGGGC
Source organism: Bryobacterales bacterium (assembly GCA_965203925.1). Taxonomy (GTDB): domain Bacteria; phylum Acidobacteriota; class Terriglobia; order Bryobacterales; family UBA6623; genus VXMF01. The sequence goes on along the minus strand of OZ241924.1, from coordinate 2,963,860 downwards.
GGCGTGGTGTCGCCCCTGTCCCTCCGAGCTTAGCCGGCAAGGCGACTAGTGGTCTTCAGGCGTACGAACGAAATACCCCGCGATAGCTGCACCCGGAGACGGTGCGCAAGATGAATCACGAGAATCGGGCTCTGGACAGCAGGTCGCGCCCAGGTAGTCCTTCGACCCCTTCGGAGGGGTAGCGAGCCGGCGGCGCTGCGAGATCGTTTGGCGAGGGATCGGAGGGCATTGTGGCTAAGGTGCGGCCAGCTTCCGGTGGGTGGTTGGCTATGCTGAGCCTTCAGGGTTCGACGAGGGGATGGCAGCGAGGGTGATGCGCTGGGACGTGGCGGTCGTCCACGTTTTGTTGGCCGCCATTGGACCCATTCCGGCCTCTGCCGAGACCGATCCGCCGGACTACATCAAGCAGTCAACGCTTCTGCTCGAGCAGGGGTATCTTGGCCAAGCCGAAGCGGCGGCCAGCCGCGCTTTGGAGCAGCCGGAGAGCGCGTCGGCGGCGCTCGCTCTATTGGGCTCGATCCGACTGCAGCAGGAGCGCTACGAGGAGGGCACTAGCCTGTTGGAACGTGCCATCAGGGCCGATCCCACCGCGGTCACTCCCCGGCTGACGCTGGCCCAGGCATACGCCCTGATCGGCAGGCACGACCGCAGTGCAGCTTTGTACCGGGAGGGGCTCGAACTAGCGCCCGCCAGTCAAGCGGCACGTCTTGGATTGGTGCGGGCCGAGGCAGACCTCGGCAATTTCGACGAAGCGGCGACCCAAGCCGGCGAGATCCAAGACCTGCTCCGGTCGTCGCCTGAAGGACTGATGCTGCTGGCGAGAGTGTACGCCGGCAGGGGCGACGAGAGCGGGGCACGCGGGATCGCCGACGCCTGGGCCTCCATCGGAAGGGTGCCGGCCGACTGGGGCCTACGGATCGCGACCACCCTCTCGCGGGGGGGCCTGTCCGCCGAAGCTGCGAGCATCCTCGAGCACCAGAAACGCCAGGGCCTTGCGTCGTTTCAGGTTGCCTTCCGGCTAGCCGAGATCTACTCGAGTCACGGGGACACGGAGAAAGCTGCCCAGAACTACGAGCTTGCAGTCCAATTCGACGAGCGCTCGACTCCGGCGCTGCGCCAGCTGGCAATCATTGCGGAGAATGCCGGAGACTGGGAGAGGGCTCTCAGCTTCGCCCGGCGGGCGAGCGTCCACGCACGCGACGATGCGAACCTGCTGCTGGCGATCGGCAGGCTGTCCTTGCTGCTGGATCAGTTGGCCGATGGCGAAGGGGCCCTCGCAAGGGCGTCTGAGCTGCGCCCTGGCCACGCCCAAACGCGCTACTTGCTGGCGCTGGCACGCGCCGGCAACGGCAAGCGGGACGCGGCGGTGGGAATCCTCCGCGGCCTGCTAGCGGAGCGGGACGACGATGCCGACCTGCACTTGGCGATCGGAGTCGTCCTTCACCTCGGCGCATCCTTCGAGGAAGCCGGCCGACACTTGGAGGAAAGTCGCTCTCGACAGCCCGGCCGGCTGCTGGCCCAGTACTATCTCGGGATGGCGGCCCAAGGCCAAGGACGCCATGCCGAAGCTGCGGCACAATTCGAGGAGATCATTGAGGACCATCCCGACCACGCTGCGAGCCATGTGGCGCTGGGCGTCTCGCTCGCGCGTCAGGGCCACCAGAAGAAGGCCTTGCTGAGCTTCGAGACCGCCGTGAGGCTGGCACCGCAATCGGCCCACGCGAATCTGCAACTGGCGCAGCAGCTCAGGCGAATCGGCCGCATGAGACAGTCCAGGAGACGTCTAAGGCTGGCCAAGAGCCTTCCGGAGGATGTGGGAGACTGGGAATCGATCAAGGCGTTGGTCGGGATGTCACATCACAGCCCTAGTGCACCGACGGAGGAGAACCATGCGCATTGACCCGTACCTTAAGTTCGATGGCACCTGCCGGGAGGCGTTCGAGTTCTACCGGTCGTGCCTCGGCGGGGAGTTCGATTCGGCGATGACTTTCGGGGACGGACCGCCCGGGATGGGCGTGGCCGATGAGTGCCTGGACAAGATGATGCACATCTCCCTGCCTATCGGATCTTGCGTCCTGATGGGATGCGACGACGTACCTGGATTTGGCCCGCCGACGGTCTTTGGAGACAACTTCTGGGTGTCGCTGCGGGTGGACAGCCGCGAGGAGGCAGACAGCGTCTTCGCCAAGATGTCCAAAGGGGGCCAAGTAACGGTACCCATGGAGGACATGTTCTGGGGCAGCTACTTCGGAGCCCTTGTCGACAGGTTTGGTATCAACTGGCAGGTCCACCACAGTCCTGACGAGGCGTGAGGACGGCGTTGGACCGCCGTTCCGCGAAAGGAAGGGGCGCCACGTCGGCCCATTAGGACGGCTGGCCAAGCTCAAGGGGGACAAGCGCCAACCTCGGACGGCTCTGTAGATTGCGGCCGCGCGACCGGAACAAGTAGTCTGTTGTCATGCTCCGGATTGCTTCGCTGTTGCTGCTGCCGGCCGTTGCTGCGCTGGCCGCGGATCCTGTGAGGGTGCTCGTCTGGGACGAGCGCCAGCCGAGGCAGGACCAGGCCTACGAGAACTTTCTGGGCAATGCGATAGCCGCCCATCTCGAAGGCCGGGAAGGACTGCAGGTAGTCTCAGTCGGCCAGGACGATCCTGAACTGGGCCTCGGAACACTCGACGATCAGGATGTGCTCGTCTGGTGGGGGCACGTGCGGCAAGGCGAGATTCCGGATGAAGTCGGCCGACGCATCGTTGAGAAGATCCGCGCCGGAGATCTGGCCCTGATCGCGCTGCACTCGGCCCACTGGTCAGTCCCGTTCATGGAAGCGATGTTCGCCCGGACGAGGATCGACGTGCGGCGGCGCTTTCCGGACGCTGGTGTCAAGATCGAGTTCGTGCCGCCGCCGGGACGTTTCCCCCCAACCTACGACTCCATCGTCACGCCGGCGGTCTATGCGCTCAGGCGCGGCAACAAGGTGTCGCGAGTACGGGTCGACCTGCCGAACTGTGTCTTTCCCGGGGTAGACGCCCACGGCCGCCCGAGCCGGGTGACAGTGACCATGCCGGGCCACCCCGTCATGCGAGGCGTCCCGTCCCAGTTCGAGATTGCGCAGAGCGAAATGTACGACGAGCCCTTCCATGTGCCCGCACCTGATCAGGTTCTGTTCCGCGAGGACTGGCAGGGCGGCGGGCGCTTCCGAGGTGGCATGGTGTGGCGACTGGGCCGCGGAAGAGTGTTGTATTTCCGGCCGGGCCACGAGACGTTTCCGGTATTCAAGGATCCGAACGTGCTCAAGATCCTCGAGAATTCGGTCCGCTGGCTCGGCTCGCTGGCCCAAGACTAGCCGCGCGGACCGGCACGGAAGATCAGCGCTGCCGCGTCAGCGGCAAGGGAGCGAGCATGTATTGGACTTTGACGTAGCCGTGGTCCTTGGAGCCGCAGACCTGGAACCCGAGCCCCTCGTGGTAGCGGATTGAGGCTTGGTTGCGTGGCCTGAGGTTCACCTCGCAGGCGATCTTGCCAAACCGGCCGCCTGCATGGCGAGAGGCATCCATATACAGTGCCGTGGCCACACCCGCGCGCTGGCATCGAGGGGAAACGGCAACGCGGTCGACGTAAAGGAAGTCGTCAAACCGGCTCTTAAGCCAGGCTAGGTTCGGACTAGCGTAGGGAGTTTCCGGCCGCAAGCAGATCAAGAAACCGCCAACTTCACTGTCGATCCGCGCCACACGAAAATACTCGGCCTCTTGCGCAAACCACCGTATGTCATTCATCGACAAATGGTTCATCGCCGGAACGGAGAGTTCGTTGATCTCCTGCACGGCGGGCAAGTCTTCGGATCGTACGTCGCGGATTGCTGTCATGCGGCTTCCACTCTGCGGGGTGCGCGCTTTGCGGACTCGAGCTCGGAACGCGGCCCTCGCCCTGCCGGGCTTGGCAATTCGACCGGGCCACACCGAAGCGCACCAGTTGCCGCGCGGACCATGCCGAGCCTCATGGGTGCACGGCAGACATCTCGGTGTGCACATCGGTTCCCGATGGCGCGTTGTCCCTCACGCAGCCGTGCAGTTCGCGCTTGGCTGTGCTGGGCACGCGCCGCGCCGAAGACTGGTCGCTGGCCCGGTCGGAGGCACTGACCACAAGGCACTTGCCGACGCGAGGGTACTGTCGGAAATAGTCGGCGCTCGTCGCGACCCCCAATCGCAGTCATGGGTACCACTCTCGTCTCCGTCGGACTTGGCCTGACCAAGGATCTCATCCGGGGATTACCAACACTGCCCTTGGCGATGTCCGATGCCACGCGATCTTGAGACGAACCTCTGGGTGGGCTACTCCCAAGGGAGATCCCCAGTGAGCGGTGCACCCAGCCACAGCTTCTTCAGCGCAAATGCGTTTTCCTGTTCGCCGGCCAACTCTAGCCATTTACGAGCCTCGTCCTCTTCCCTCCGAACACCGTGGCCAACTTGGTACATGCAGCTCAATGTGTATTGGGCATGGTCGTGGCCGGCAACGGCAGCCTTTAGCATCCACGCGTGGGCTTGCGTGGGATCTCTCGGTACTGCGAGTCCCAGAAGGTAGAGGCGACCCATCTGGTAGAGAGCTTCTCCCTGCCCAAGCTCTGCCGCCTTGCGGAGCCAGCGGATTCCCTCGTTGCCGCCGACTTCCGACGCAGGCACGAGCGCCCGAATCTTCGAGTACAGCCTGCCAATTTCAAGCACTGCCCGGTCATGGCCGGCTTTGGCCGCATCGAGAAGCAGACGGACCCCTTCCTTGCTGTCACGCATGCCCCGAGGCCCCGCCAAGCGGAGAGTGCCCAGTTCGCACATTGCATCAACGTGTCCAGCGGCCGCCGCTCGGCCTAGCCAATGCAGCCCTTCGGCCTTGTCGACAGTCTCGTCCGTGCCGTGCAACATCTCAGTCCCGAGCGCGAACTGCTCGTCCACGTCACCCTTCTCCGCCCGGCGGCGTCGAAGCTGCAACTTGGCAGCGCCGTGCCCTTGGACAGCCGCCTTGAGCCACCACCCAACGGCCGCACTCGAGTCTTGGCTAGTGCCGAAACCCAGCCAGCACATCTCGCCGACTATCGACTGCGCTTCCGGGTCCCCAGCCTCTGCGTCAGCGAGTTCTTGGGAGTACCACCAGCGGGCGATCGTCGCATCGTCCAGCTCAAAGCGAAGCTCGTCCCTCAGCAGGGCCCGGAGTTCTCGCCCCGCCTCGGCGTGTCCCTGCTGAGCAGCTCGCAGCCACCAGCTGACAGCTTCAAACGGGTCTTTGTCTACACCCCTGCCTCGCCTGTAGAAACGTCCGACGTTGAACTGTGCTTCGGCAACGCCGCTATTGGCCCGGTTTAGGACGATCTTGAACTGCTGTCGGCTATCGGGACTCACGATGGTGTCGCTCCAAGGCAGGGCCACCCGGCGACAGGCTGCACTCGTGCATGGGCACGCTGCTCTGGGCCGGACGCTCCATGTCCTTGACCGCTGCCCGCTCTCGGTGCCTTTGCAGGGCCCACTGCCGAATTTGCGGCCCAGAAGCGCTTCGGCAACCCGACCGCTCAACGATTGTAGGCCTCACCGACGTTACGGTGCAGAGCCCGCACCCCGGCCACGAATAGGTCCAATCCTGAGGTCCGCAAGGTCGTAAAGCCTGACCTGCGGCAAGGCGCGCTCGATCACCTTGCGACGCCCGCTACAACTCAATCCGAACTGGGTCGGACTCGGAGAACCAGTCCATCCCGTTGCGTGCCCGAGTGCGCCCGATGCTCAAGCTTGGCTGTGTCGTGGTCTGCCACCAGATGTTGCGCTACCGATTCCCTTCTGAACGTCGACTGACGGACACCGTGACAAACACACCTCACTTCCGGGGCGACCGTGAGTCTCGTCCGTCCCCACAACACCAAGGAAACCCGCGCGAGATGGTGCACGGTCCACGGGAGGTCCGCCCTGTGCCCGGCAGACTCGTGCGGAGCTTGCGGAGTTGCGACCACTCGCGCGTTCATTGGGTCATGGACCGGACAGCGAGTTCTTCCGATCTGAAGGCGCGGCTGGGTGACTACCTCGCGGAGGTGCGTTGCGGGAGGTCCGTTGCGATTCGCAACCGCAAGACTCCCATCGCCCGCCTAGTGTCCATCGAGCGCGGTGTGCAAAGAGTCACCGTACGTGAGGCAGTCGATCCCACAGCCTTGCCGGTTGGCCACCGGATTGGACTCAACAGGCGCATCGCGGTTGTTGCGCTACCCTGCGCCGACCGGGCTGGACGTTAGCTATCTGCCCTAATGCCAGCGTCGTGCTCTGCACAGTGATTGGGGACGGTGACCCATTGCTCCACTCGAACGTAGGAGTCTGTATCCGAACAAGTGGATTGCAGTCGCTCCGATCCCCTTCTGCGTCCAGCGAGTCCTCCTCTCCAGAGAAGTCCAAGCAGGATTATCCTGACGAGGAGGATAGGGAGGTGCGGACCGTGTCAGGATCAGAATGATCGGCTCCGACTTCCCCAACTTGCGTGCCGTGCAAGCGCGCTGCAATCGTTGGCGCAACCCGAACGGGGGCTTGCTCATTGGGGAACCCGGTCAGCCTTGGCCAAGAATCGGACTGCGGCCAAACCAAGCCGATCCATTTTCTGCAGCCTGCACCAAGATCTGACGCGGCCCTGGTGCGGCCGCCCGACTCCTTGGAAGACCCCAACCGTAGCTGTCGCAGCGACTTCACCCAGCGACGGGATAGCGGCGCAAGGCGAATATCGACCAACCAAAGAGACAGCCTGCGAGGAGCAGAATGAGCAGCGAGGCGCCGCCTATGCGTCTCGCAACGATGTTGGCAGGTTCCCCCTGGAATTCGAAACGCGGCAATTCGGCGAGTCCCTCCGCCGTGAATTCGGCACGCTTGTAGACCAATGGCAGAAAGTGCGCCTTCCACTCGCTGGCAAAGCGTTCGGTTTCGCGCTGAAAATGCGCGAAGCGCGCATAGCTGGTCCCGGCCAGATCGTTCAGCGACTGTTGCGTCAACACCGCGGGGGAAATGTACTGCAGCTTGGACACGACCGCCTGCTGACCACGAATCTGAGCCTCAAAGCGACCGCTGAGGGGAGCGACCTGCTTGGCGACTTCTTCCTCGATGACAAACTTGCGTGAGTAATAGTCGCCGGCATCGATCTCGCCCTCCGGGGCCATTTCCGGGTGATCGGCGAAATAGGCCCCGAGAAGTTGGGCGCCGCGGGTGGAGGCGTCCTGGGTTGCCGAGCGAACGGCCAGGATCATCTCGACGCGGGACGGAACGGGGTAGACGGTTGTGGCAAGCAGTGCCACCGTGGAGGGGATTACCAGCGCTAAAATCAGCCATGCCCCGGCCAGCACCAGCGCGTTCGTCGCCGAACCGCGCCCGAACGAGTTCACCAGCAGCGCCAAACTGAACCAGAACAGGCCGTAGACAGCCGTCACGCCAAAGAATGCCCACAAGGCGGCGGGCGCGCCGGGGGAGCTGAGATCGACGCCGGCGCCCAATGCCCCGAGCAGGGTGAAGGCGCAGGTCAGCCCTAGGGCGACCGCCCCGCGCACCAGGATCTTCGCCGACGCCAGCTGGGCGAGCGATACAGGTTGCGACAGCGTAAGGGAGAGCGTCCCGTTCTCCTTCTCTCCTGAGAGCAGGTTGTAGCTCAGTGCCAGGATCACGAGCGGGTACAGGAACACGATCACGAATGCGACGTCGAAGCTCCCGGTAAGCAGGTTGGCGGGATTCTCGAGCTCATCTCCGGCGAACAGCGCCTCTCGGGTGTCGAGGGTCACCTTGTAGTAGCTCGGAAGCAGGTCGCTCTGGCCCACGGACAGCGGTGCCAAGGGAGCCCGGGGAAGCACCGCGTAGGAGGCAGCGAAAGTCTGACCGACCTGAGCTGGATTGCGCGGATTGAAGAAGCGCCGGGCCGGCCTGCCAGCGGGTGTCTCAAGCAGCTGGGCGCGGGTATGGGCGATGCGCTCCTGCTCCTCGGCCATCAGTTCGGCTTGCCGATGGGCCTGGAGGGCCGACCAGCGGGCCCCATTGAAGGCGCCGAAGAACAGCACCGAGGCGAGCAGGGCTCCGACCGCCCAGAGCGTTCGGTCGGCGGCCAAGCCGCGCCATTCGTTGCGCGATACCTGCCTGAGCATGACTAGATGACCTCCAGGCGGAGGGCACCGCGCCAAGCCCAGACGGCGGCGACCAAGAACCACGTCAGCAGCGCGGCCAGCGAGGCGGACTGGCCGGCCAGGGCCCAGCCGGCATCGGGCGCATCGTAAGCGAACTCCGGCGTCTGCGCCCAGAAGTCACTCGTCTGGGTGTAACCGAAGCCCCCTGGGCCCGCGTTGTCCCGCAAGTCAGCGTTCAGGAAGCCGACCATTTCGCGGCGGTACAACTCGGCCTGCTCGGCAAAGCGCCGGAAATGCGAGAAGTCCGTGCCGGACAGCGCCATCGAGACCGATCGAATGGCGAGAAGAGGCGCCAGAAAGCCAGCCTTCTGCCGCAGCCCGTCCTGTGCCTCGAACTGATCCCACAGGCGGGCGTAGTGGCGGTCGAAGAACTGGCCCGCGTACTCTTCGCTGACTTGGAGCCGCCATCCGTTGTAGTTGATCGGCAGATCCTCAACGCGCTCGGTGTTGTACTCGGCGAGCAACTCCGTCCTGCGGCTCTCCAGGTAATCGTCATAGTCCACGCCCTGGATCCCGACGGTCTGGTCTTCCGCCAGCGCCGCGGCGAACTCTTGCGCCGAAGGTGTTGGATGTAAGCTCCTGGCGAGATCGGTTGCCGCCCGGGGTGCAATCAGACAGACGAACACCCAAACTGCGAGCAGCGCGACCAAGGCGAATCGGGAGGAGCGCGCCCGCGCCGAGACGGCCAGGGTGACGCCCACGAACGAGCCCAGGTAAACCAGATAGGCACCGGCCATCACCAAGGCGCGCAACAGGCCGCCCGCGGCAGCGTCAGCCTGCGCGGAAGCGAGCGCTGCCGAGCCGAGCATCGCCGCCGGCACGAGCAGCAGACCAAGCGCGGCAGCGACTCCAAGCGCCTTTCCGAGCGCGAGATCGCGCCGGCTGACGCCTAGGCTCAGCACCTGGCGTAGCGTCCCCGACTCGCGTTCCCCTGCGAACGTCGAGAACGCGAGCAGAATGACCAGCAGGGGGATCAGCAACTGCAGCACGGCGGCGGCCGTCAGCTCGCCGAAGCGTTGCAGAGTGTTGCCGTCGCGCGCGGGACGGTAGAGAAACTGGTTCTGCTTGTGCGATTCGAGGAAAACGGTAACGCCGGTGTAGGCTTCCGTGCCGGGATCGAAGAACGCTAGGCGTCCGGTCGGCTTGAAGGCGTAGACGCCGTAGTGCGTCGCCGAATGGGGGTTCTTCTGCCCTTGCGACTCCCAAATCTCACGCTCCTGGGCACTGGCCGTCTCGTGCGCGGCCGTCACCTCTCCGTGACGCTGCCAGCCCAGCCCAAGAGAGGTCAGCAGGAGCGCGAGCACAATGCCCCCGGCGATCCGGAAGCGCCCGTCGCGGGCCATTTCAAGGAACTCCTTGCGAGCGATGCGAAGCAGCATGGGTGGTCGTCTCCTATCCGCGCATGTGTTCGAGGTAGAGGCGCTCGAGATCGGCGTGGCCGATCGCTTCGGCGGCAAGCTGCTCGACGAGATGGCCCTGGTTCATGATTCCGATGTGGGTTCCAGTCTCCTTGGCGCGGAACAGGTCGTGCGTGGCCATCAGGACCGCCACGCCTTCTCTCCGCAGCCGCTCGAGCAACTCGGAAAACTCGTTCGACGCCTTGGGGTCAAGCCCCGACGTTGGCTCGTCCAGTAGCAGCGCCTTGGCCTGCTTGGCGACAGCGATTACGATGCCGACCTTCTGACGCATGCCCTTGCTGTAGCCCGAGACCCGCTGATCGATCGCTCCCTGCGGCAGCCCGGAATCAGCTAGCAACTGCCGCAGCTGGTCCCGCGAGGTCTCTTCGTGACCCGCGAGCGCGGTGAAATACTCGACGTTCTCGAGGCCGGACAGATTGCGGTAGAGCATGACCTGTTCCGGAATGTAGGCCAGGCGCTTCTTGGTCTCGAGCGGATGCTCGGCGACGTTCATGCCGTCCACAAGCGCCTGCCCCTCCGAGGCCTCGATGAAGTTCAGGAACAGATTGATCGTGGTCGTCTTGCCCGCTCCGTTCGCGCCGAGCAGGCAAAAGATCTGGCCCGGTTCGATCAGCAGGTCCAGCGAGTCCAATGCGCGGACACCGTTGTACGATTTCGATAGGCCTATCGCTTGCAGCATGTCGGGTCTTGACCAACCTTACGGGTCTTGGACCGAGTGTAGCGATGCGCTCTTGGGACCTGTAGGTTCTTCTTGCCAACGGACCTTTTCGCGCGTTGAACGGGCAATATACGGCGGCGAGCGGGAACTTGGCTCTAATCCGCTCAGAGCCACCATCTGCGCAGCAGCCGTATGCGGTTGAATCTCACCACCAGCGCGACGCCCATGACGGCGGCCACCGCAAGGCGGTCGCCTGACCCCAGAGCGTGCAGGGCTGAGCCCAGCGCTAGTGCCAAGCCGCTGACGGCGGTCAGCAGTTCGCGCCGGCTCCTCTCGAAGAATCGGTTCGCGCGCGGCCCCTGGCTCCGTGGTCTGCGTTCCAAGGCGAGTGAGAAGTCCCGCTCGGCGATCCGCTGCCTCGCCGGCGCTTCCGAATCGTGTGCCGCGGTCGGCACGCCCCGCACCAAATCGAAGCGGAGCTCCTCGGTGCCGGGTTGTCCGCCGAGCCTTCTGCGAGTAGCGTGGACCTCGTCGGTGCAATCTTGGCCGCGAATTCGATTCTGGACGGTCCTCCTGCCTTCGGAACGGGCAGGCCGTGAGCGGGGAATGAGCCTGCTGCGAAGGAACTGACAAGGGATGACGTGCGAACGGGACCAATGGATGGCCAATCGGGACGAATACCCGGATGGACGGACTTGCACACTCCGCAATGGCGTGATACCATCATTTCAATAATCGTTCAATCAATGAAACCACAAGCCGAGCCACTGTGCGAAGAGCCGCATTCCCATCGGAGCGAAAGCCGGAAGTCGAGCGTCGACGAGGCCGCCCTCGGGCGCGCCGCCGAACTGTTCGCCGCGCTCGGAGATCCGCCTCGCTTGCGCCTTCTGGCCCTGTTGGCGCAGGGTCCGGCGTGCGTGTCCGACCTGGCCGAGTACGAACAGGAAGGCATGTCGACGATTTCGCAGCGGCTCAAGGTGCTTCGCTTGGCCTCGTTGGTCCGCCGCCGGCGCCAGGGCAGGCACGTCATATACGCACTGGCTGATCAGCATGTGGTCGATTTGGTTTTCAACGCGCTGGCTCACGCGAGCGAAGCGCGGGTTGTTGGGAAGTATCAGGAGTAAGAACCATGTCCGAACATGCAATCCATCAAGACCATGACCATGTCCACGGCCCAAGCTGCGGACACACCGCCGTGGAGCACGACGGTCACGTCGACTACCTGCACGACGGCCACCTCCATCACGCACACGAGGGCCACTACGACGAGCACGTCATCGAGGTGAGGGCGAAGAATCCCAACGTGTGCACTCCCGAGCACGACTGCCAGGGCCACGAGACCGGCCATCAGCATGGCCCGGGCTGCGGCCACGAAGTCGTACCGCATGGTGACCACGTGGACTACCTCGTCGACGGCCACCTGCACCATCCTCACGGCGACCACTGCGACGATCACGGCGTGCTGCTCGTCGCCTGAACCTGTCGGGGTCGCGCGGCGATTCCGCCGCGCGACCCCGACACCCGTGATCACGACGTCGAGTGATCGGACCCGGTTCGTCGCAGCCTTCTTCAAGAGGCGCACCTTGTAGCTGAAGCGGAAGCCGCGACCGATCTACGGGGGAGGTCCTTGATGTACGACGAGTGGTTGCGATAGAGCTGTTCGCCGATCTTGAACACGTTGGCCGAGAACTGGTGAATCCCACCGGGCGTCGCGATGCGAAGTAGAGGGGTGCGCGTGAGTCTTGCTCGCGCGTCGTCGAAATCCGTTCCGAGATTGAGCCGCAAGGCTTGATTCAAGCCGATGCCGAGCGGGGCTTCCGCTCCGGTGCAGCGGCTGTCGCGCTGCACGAAGTGGACCACCGGCAGCCCGTCCTCCTCCTCGCCCGTTGCGAATCGGAAGACGAAGTTGAGGGAATCGTAGTAGAAGAGGTCGACCTCGCCATCGACTCGCTCGGCTCGCTGCCTCAGGGACAGATCGGTGCCATTTCCGCGCTCAGCACAGAGGTTGGGATTGCCTACCTCGAAGATCAACGTCCCGAAGTGCGGGCCGAGGTTAAAGATCTCCTCGAGCGCCGGGCGCGATAGGAGTGGGTATCGTTGGCGACGAGAGCTCCGCCGCGCCATAGGTCGGCCGGGAAGCCCGCAGCCGCCGAAGCGCCCGTGAAGCGGCGGCAAATCGCGCCCGGGATTTCTTTCGCGGGCTCGCTCGGAGAGCGCCGGGTTGTAACGGGAGGTTTCTCGGCGGCCACCGAACTGAAGCCTGACCCGCTCGAAATCGGACTCTTCGAGCGCGACCAGGGCGAACGACTGCTGATCCACGGGCGGCGCGAGCGTCTCGTCGCCCTCCGCTGAGAAGGCCATTCCCCCCGGCTCAAGCCAGCTAGGGGCCGCGGGCGCAATTGGGCCCCGCTGGCGACCGCCGACCTAAAAGTCTGCCCAAGGGGCTCAATAGGGGAGCACGAGCGGCGTTCAACTCCTTTCGGTTTCGCGCCTAGGGCGCTACAAGTGCCAATTGGGACACTGTTCTTGCGTCTCCACCACGTCGGGATACGGTCACAGGACTCCACAGAGGGCCAGTCAGCGCCAGACGCCACGGCCTCGGATCGGCCGCATTGCCGATAGGCAACCTTCCCGTTCCGGCCATCCCGCAGGTTCCCCGGTGTGGAGCCAGGCCGTCCTTTGCGCTTGCTCCTCAGGCACTTCGCAAATGGCAGTTGAGATTCTCGCTAACCTGAGAACATGGCGGGCCCACGCTACCGACCGCACGAGATCGAGCCGAAGTGGCAGCGGTACTGGCAGGCCGAGGGCGTCTACCGCACGAAGACTGACTCCGACCGCCCCAAATACTACGTCCTCGAAATGCTGCCCTACCCCTCGGGCGTGCTGCACATGGGGCACGTGCGCAACTACACCATCGGCGACGCGTTGGCTCGGTACAAGCGTATGCGGGGTTTCCGCGTCTTGCACCCGATGGGTTGGGACTCGTTCGGCCTGCCCGCCGAGAATGCGGCGATCAAGCACGCCCGGGACCCCCGCGACTGGACGCGGTCGAACATCGCCGAGATGAAGCGGCAGCTGCGCTCGTTCGGATTCAGCTACGACTGGGACTGCGAGATCTCCAGCTGCGAGCCTGAGTACTACAGGTGGAACCAGTGGTTCTTCCTTCGGATGTGGGAACGGGGATTGGCTTACCGAAAGAAGGCTGCTGTCAATTGGTGCCCAGTCTGTGCAACGGTCCTCGCCAACGAGCAAGTGGTCGATGGGTGCTGCTGGCGGCACGAGGGCACGCCGGTCGAACAGCAAGAGCGTGACCAGTGGTTCTTCAAGACCACGGCATACGCCGACGAACTGCTCAACGCTTTGGAGGACTTGTCCGGTGGCTGGCCCGAGCGGGTGCTCACCATGCAGCGCAACTGGATCGGCCGGTCGCCTGGGACGGAGGTCGATTTCACGCTGGAAGGCGAGGGTGACACCATCCGCGTGTTCACTACCCGCGTCGACACGATCTTCGGGGCGACCTGCCTGATCCTGGCTCCTCTGCACCCGCTCGTGGGCCGCTTCGGCTTCGGAGGTCGGGGGCAGGCAATGGCAACAGCCGCCGCCACCAAGAGCCCGGACGACCTCGAGAAGGAGGGCTTCTTCACCGGGCGGTACGCCGTCAACCCATACAGCGGCCGCAAGGTGCCGATCTGGGTCGGCAATTTCGTCGTGATGACCTACGGGACAGGCGCGATTATGGCCGTGCCGGCGCATGACCAGCGGGATTTCGAATTCTGCCGCAAGCACGGGATCGACATTGTGCCCGTGATCCGGCCCTCGGACGGTGAACTGGCAAGACCCAAGGACATGGAAGAGGCCTTCTGCGGATATGGGATCGTGGAGGGCTCCGGAGAGTTCAGCGGCATGGACAGCACTGCTGCAATTGCGCGCATGAGCGACCATGCCGAGGCGGCCGGGTTCGGAAACGCGGCCGTGACGTTCCGGCTGCGAGATTGGGGCGTCTCACGGCAACGGTACTGGGGCACGCCGATTCCGATGGTCCACTGTCCAGAGTGCGGTGTAGTGCCCGTTCCCGACGCGGACCTTCCGGTATTGCTTCCCACGAACGTCAGCTTGACCGGAACCGGGGAGTCTCCCCTCAGAGAGGTGGAGGACTTCGTGCAGGTGAACTGTCCGCGATGCGGAAGGTCGGCGCAACGCGAATCGGACACCATGGACACGTTTGTCGACTCCAGCTGGTACTTCTACCGCTACACCGACGCGCGCAATGCCGTCGCGCAGTTTGACCGCGACAAGGCTGCCGCTTGGTTTCCGATCGACCAATACATCGGCGGGGTCGAGCACGCAGTCCTGCACCTGATCTACTGCCGATTCTTCACCAAGGTTATGCGGGACCTCGGACTAATCGACTGGGATGAGCCCGTGCAGCGGCTGTTCACGCAGGGCATGGTCATCCGCGAGGGCCGCAAGATGTCGAAGAACTTGGGCAACGTGGTGAGCCCCGAAGAACTCTTGGACAAGTACGGGTCCGATACTGCTCGGATGTTCAGCCTCTTCGCGGCACCGCCCGACCGCGATCTCGACTGGCAGGACGATGGCGTGGAAGGCATGTGGCGGTTTCTTTCCCGCGTGAACCGACTGGTCGCCCGTAACGCCGACATCGGGGCCGAACCGAGCACGCAGCCAACCTCGCCGGCCGACCGTGCGGCCCTCCGCAAGCTTCACCAAACGATCGCCCACGTTACGGCAGACTTTGAGTCGCGCTGGCACTTCAACACATCCATCGCGTCCATCATGGAGCTCACGAACGAACTGTACGCGAGAGAGAATGCGCTCTCCAATGGCGTCATTCAGGAGTGCCTTCGCGGCTTGGTCCGCCTGCTGGGGCCATTCGCACCGCACTTGACCGAGGAGCTCTGGCACGCTCTCGGGGGCAGCGGCCCGCTATTGGACGCTTCGTGGCCGAAGTACGATCCAGACCTGGCACGGGACGAGAATGTCCAAGTCGTGGTCCAGATCAACGGCAAGCTACGCGACCGCCTCACGGTCCCCAAGGGCCTGCCCAAGGACCAGCTCTCGGATCTGGCCCGGCAGACGGATCGGATCAGCACGCTCCTAGCGGGAAAGACGGTGCACCGCGTCATCGAGATTCCCGACCGACTCGTGAACTTCGTGGCACGGTAGCGCAGGGCCATTGACCGAGCAGCGGGTTGGCTGCCGTCACCGGTGGCCCGACTGGCATGCCGCTGCCGGGGGCATCTGCACGGGCCGCGCAGCCTACCGGCCGGGGCTTGCGCCGAAGGAATCCCGTCAGAAGTCGAGCCGCAGTCCCACCCTGACGGTGCGTGGCGAGTTGCACTGGGCGAAGGCCATCCCGAACGAAGCCGAGCTCCAGTTCCGGTTCGGATCGCACAGCACGACCCGATTCAGCGCGTTTGAGACCTGCGTCTCCAATCGCAGCTTGAAGTTCGGACCAAGCCGTCCCTCCCGGAAGAGGCTGAAGTCCTCAGCAAGGTTGCGAAAGCCGCGGACGTAGTCCATCGTGCGCGAGGCATCGCCGAAGCGCAGGTGCCCCGGATCCGCAAACGCCCTGCGGTCGAAGAATCGGTCCGTCGCCGCGTCAAAGTCACTTCCGAGGCGAGCACGCACCCGATTCGTGAGTATGTTGGGGCGTTTCTGGCCGTTGAAGAGGAAGGGCTCCAGATCGTTCGCCATCACGATGTTGACGGGCGTGGCCGACTGCACACGAATCGCCCCCGAGACGGACCATCCCCTCAGCAGCTTGCCCGCCAGGCCAGCCTTGCCTTGGCGTAGGCTCGGCAGGGCGTGGCTAAATAACGCGACCAGCCTTTGGGGGATGTCGTCGGCACTCAAACCTCGCTCCAGCGAGTGCGTGTCCGTGGGGTTCTGCGGACCCGAATCGAGCCCGTCGGGCGGACGGGCGAGACCGGCACCCATGCCGGTCAGCTTCGACCAAGCGTAGCTCAGCTGCAACAGCCCCCCCTTCGTAAACCGCCGCTCGGCACTCGCGCGAAAGGCGTGGTAGAAGCTGTTCCCTGCCGGAACGTTCATGTACCCGATGTGAAGCATCTGAGGAAACGGACGCAGAGACTGCGCAGCCGACCGCCGGAATCCAGTGAAGGGAATACCGATTCCTGCGTCCGAAGCGGACTCCGAAGTGACGAGCGCGCCCAAGACGTCCGCGCCGAGCTCCAAGACTTCCGGCGCGTTGGAGTTTGCGGCCGGCCCGAGCACAAGACGGTCGGCAACCAAACGGCTGCCCCGGTTGCCGTAGTAGGCGAGGCGCAGGGAGGACGAGCTGCCCACTTGGCGCTGGAGGACCAGCGACCAGTCCTGGATGCGCGGCAGGGTTGCGCGGTCCTTGGTCACGGCCAACGGTGATGTGCCGTTACCCACGGCGGGATCGATCGCCGGTGGCAGGACGACGGCGCTCTTAGGGAATCCGGAATCCAGATGATGGGCGGCCCTCTGCCCGTTGCTGAGATCTGTCGCGGTTGCGTCGAATCGGAAGCCGAACGTGTTAACGGCCGTGATCTGGCCTTGAGGCACGACTCCGTAGTGGACGGCATAGCTTCCGCGGATGACCGCGCGATCGCCAAGTCGGTACGCCAGGCCGATGTGCGGCCCAAAGGCGTCTCTGGGCGGATCCTCGAGCGTGCGCGACCCGATCCGTCCCGGTCCATGGCCGGCGAATACCATCGCGCCCAGCCGCCCGCCCGCCCCGGGGTTGGGCACGGCCGGGTCGAACGTTGACATGTTGTCGTCCTGCTCGCGGATTGCGGATTGGTAGTCGAACCGCAGTCCGAGGGTCAGGGTCAGGTCACGAGTGGCGCTGAACTCGTGCAGGACGCCCCAAGCGAGAAAACTCTCGGTGATGGTCGGAAAATCTGGGATCTGGAACCTTGTCGCGTGGACCTGGCCGAGCAGAAACGAGGCGAACGGATCTCCAGTCTCGGCCAAGTTGTGCCCGAAACGGTCAAACCCTCCCGTCTGCATCCGATGGAAATCAAACCTGCCCGCCACATTGCTGGCCCAGCCTCGGAGCGGGTAGCTGTGATAGCGGAATTCCCCGCCAAGCTTCAGCGTGTGACGGCCCCGGATCCAAGTCAGATCCTGGCCGATGCCGTACTGGTGATTTGCGAGGCGGCCGGAGCTGCCCCATTCGCTGCCCATCGGTGAGTAGCGCGTGACCCCTGTGAAGTTCAGTGAAGGAAGGCCCGCGTCTGCGGCGAGCAAACCGTTCCCGCCGGGACCCCAGAGCCTAGACTGCCAGTCTCCGCCTGCGGACAAGGGGTGGCCGATGATGTGGAACTCGTCGTAGACGAACCTCAGTTGGCTCAGCAGGCCCTTGGATGCTACCCAGTCAAGCTGTTGGCGCACGTGGTGCGTCGTGATGTCCTCGTACACTCCAGAGCCCGAGTACTCCTCGATGGCACCCGGATCGCGGAGCCGGCAGCCCTCCGGCCCCCCGCAGTTGCGCACGGCCGGCCGGCTCAGCCGGCTAAGCAGCAGACCGGCCCGGACCTCGCCGTTGAATGAGTGGTCGAGCCGAAGGTGGTGGCTGGGAGCGTCCACGCGCCAAGCCTGAAGCCCGAAAGGCACTCCTTGGTGGTTGTATTCGAGACCCGGGCGGTCGGGCTGGTCCATCAGCGGCAACACGCCGGCCGCCACCCGGCTGCGCAGCGGATGGGCGGCCGGCACAGCATTATTCGGAAACGCGTCGCGGACTGGGTACCCTCCCAGCCTGCGGGTCGAGGCCGGATCGAACACCTGCCCCGCGTACATGGCGCGACCTATCGCGTCCGCCCCGACTGGCCGCCCCGTCCGCAGTCGGGAGAAGTCGCCCTGACGGAAGGCCTCCACAGGAACCGAGTTTCCGAAGCCGGGCTGCGCATCTTGGCGCCTCGCCAGTCGCTCGTAGTGGTAAGTGAAGAAGGTCTTGTTCTTGACGACAGGACCACCGACAAACGCTCCGGCGTTGGTCTCACGATGGCGGCTCTTGGCCCCGAAAAAGCCCCGCGCGTTCAGGACATCATTGCCGAAATACGAGTAGAACGCGCCGTGGAACTCGCTCGAGCCCGGCCTCCCCGTAGCGGGCAGGAATCCTGCCGACGAGTGCCTCTGGCCGGGCTGCGCGGGCCTCACTTCCCTGACGGAGGTCGATGCCGCCGGATCAGGAATGGGTGGAGGCTGCCGGAGCGCGGGTCGCGGACCTTGGGCTGTTCGCGTAGTAGGCCTTCCGGTGGGACCGGCTGAAGACTCGGCTCCGGGCAACGGCGCGGGGAGGGAGCGCAGCACGGCATCCTGACGGTAGATTTGCTCCGCAGTCAGGCGAATGCCGAGTATCTCGAAAGGCTCGAATCCATCGGCCGTTACGACAACCGAGTACGTGCCCTCGGGAAGACCGACCGCCTCAAAACTTCCGTCGGCCCCCGCCCTCAAGGTGATCTCGACAGCACGCTCTTCATGCCGGAGCACCACCGTGGCGCCTGCGGCAGAGGATCCCGTCGCGACGCGCACGACACCGCCAATGGTGGCCCTTTGGCTGGCGGCTGCGCTCGCCCAGTTGACGCAACACGCCGCGATCAGGAAGATTCGCGCTGCGCCGCCGAGGCGCTGGACCGCTATCTTCGACAAGATCCGCAGATTGGGCAGCCCAGAGCGGCGCCTCGCCACTAGTTTGTATCAAAGGAGGCTCTGATGGCAATCGGGCAGACGCCGAGAGGCTTGTGAGCCGACGGGCACGGACCCGGTGGCAGCGAAGCTCCCGCCTCCCGAGGTGGCAAGGACCGCCGACAGCTAGTCGTCCGAACCATCCCCAGTCGACGGCTCGCCAACCGGATCGGCACCTTCAACAATCATCCCTGACGCGTGGACGATCGACTGCGCGAGGCGCAAGGCTCGTCTCGCTTGTTGGTCTCCGAATGCCTCCTTTGGCGTGCCGCTGTCGAGGCCGTTCGGATAGCGGGTCGGAATGTAGTACAAGTCGAGCTCGCGAGCGGCCTCCAGCAGACCAAGGAGCTGATTAGACTCGAGCCGTTCGATGAGTGCGCGGATTCCGTGTCCAACAACCAGCCGGGCGCCACGGGAATAGTGAACGGCCTTGACGGCCTTATCCGCCGCTTGGTGCGCGAGAAAGCAGGTGTGGGCGCAATACCCGGAACGGAGCAGTTTCTCGGCTGCACCGATGTCCTCCAAGGCGGTCTCGAGCCACGCGCGGGCAAAGGGCGTGCGGGGACTCATGCTTGGACGGGCAAAGGGTAGATTTGCCTCCCCTCGATCGCGATCGCCGCGAACACGTCGTATCCCCCGGATACGCCACGCTGGAACTCCTCCGGTGTGTAGATGAGCACGTCCACCGCCACTGGCAATGCGTCGAGCAGTCCCTCGACGAGTGGTCCACGCTCGAAGCGCCCCAAATCCGTAGGGATCACAACAACGAGATCCAGATCGGACCAGGCGTCGGCCGCCCTCCGGGCAAACGAGCCGAAAGCGATGGCACGCTCCGCGCCGGCCCGCCGAAGCGGCGGGGCGGCCATCTCCGCGAGCCGCTCAAGCGACCATCTAGCAGGTTCTCGGAGGACTACAGCCCCGCCACCTTCCTGCCCGCTTCTCTGCGGTGGATCCGGTTGGGCGCCTCGGAGAATCCGAGTCACCTAGGGCGTCCTCGTACCGCAGGGCGGCCAAGCTGGGGTTCGATTGTGGCTGGCCAAGGACCAGCTGCCATTCGGGCCCGGGGATCCTGGAGCGGCCTGACGATCAAGCGAGAATCTCGTTCACAACCCGCCCGTAGACATCGGTCAGGCGAAAGTCCCGACCGCTGAAGCGGTAGGTTAGACGCTTGTGGTCAAGGCCCAGCAAGTGCAGGATCGTGGCGTGCAGGTCGTGGATATGGACCTTGTCCTCAACCGCCTGAAACCCGAAGTCGTCAGTGCGACCGAAGCTCGTCCCTCCGCGCACGCCACCGCCTGCGAGCCACGCGCAGAACCCGTACGGATTGTGTCCGCGGCCGAATGTGTCCTGATTCCCTGCCCCGTCCTGGAGATCTTGGTAGTGGGGCGTGCGTCCGAACTCCCCGGACCACACCAGCAGCGTGTCCTCGAACAGGCCCCGCTGCTTCAGGTCTTGGATCAAGCCGGAAATTGGCCTGTCGACCGAGCGGCACCGCTCCGGATGGGCCTTGCGGATGTTGGCGTGGCTATCCCAGCCGTTTGATGTGATCTGGATGAAGCGCACGCCGGCCTCGGCGAACCGCCTCGCCAGCAGGCACTGCACGCCAAAGTCGTCCGTTCCCTTTTCCCCGACACCGTAGAGCTCCTTCGTGCTCCTCGATTCGCCGGAAATGTCGAGCACGCCAGGGACCTCCGCCTGCATGCGGAAGGCCAGCTCAAAGGACTCTATGACGCCCTCCAACTGTCGGTCCGCGGAGTAGCGCTCTAGGTGGGAGCGGTTCATCTGTTGGAGCAGGTCCAACTGGCGCCGTTGGTGCGCGGGCTCGTCCGTGGGGTTCTCCAAGTAGCCGATGGTGGCCCGGCGTGCGCCAGTCGAGGAGTTACCGAGTGCCGTTCCCTGATAGATCGCTGGCAGGAACGCGTTACCGTACAGCTGAACGCTGCCCCCGTCTCCACGTGTGTTCGGAGCGATGGTGACGAACGCCGGCAGGTTCCGGTTCTCCGTGCCGAGCCCGTAAGCCACCCACGAACCGATCGAAGGCCGCACCAGCTGGGTCGCCCCAGAGTGCAGCTGGCGTACGGCCGGGGCGTGCGCCTCGCTGTCGGCCTGCATTCCCAACAGCACGCAGAGGTCGTCCGTGTGGTTCCGCAGGTGCGGCAGCAGGTCCGAGACCTCCAGACCGGACTCCCCGGCCGGAGCGAAGCTCGAGATTGGGCCCATCAGCCGGGAATACGCGACTCCCGGCATCGAGCGGTTGGACGGCAGCTCATAGGGCAGAGGCTGGGCGTCGCGGCTCGCCAGCTGGGGCTTGTTGTCAAAGAGGTCGACCTGCGAGGGACCACCCTGCATCCACAGGAAGATCACCCGCTTGGCCCGCGGCGCGTGGTGGGGCGCCTTCGGGGCCAGCGGGTCCGCCTTGGCAAGTGCCCGCTGTGCGAGCATCCAGTCTAGGGCTATCCCTCCGAAGCCGCATCCCCAACGGCGGAGCCATTCGCGACGGTCCAACTGCATACTACCCCCGGAACAGGAACTCGCTCGAGGCGAACACGGCGTGGCAGTAGCGCGCCCACGCCTCATCGCGGCCCAGCTCTGTCTCAGTATCGCGCAAGAAAGCCAAGGCCTGCGCGATTTCTTGCCCCGTTGCGGGCCGCGACAGCGCCTTTCTTAGGAATGTATCGACGCGTCCCCCGTCATCCAGCCCCGGTTCGGCCAGCAGGCGGCGGGCCGCCGCCCGTGCCTGGCGGACTAGGAACGGCGAGTTCATCAGGTAGAGGGCCTGCGTGGGGACCGTCGTGACATCGCGCCGCCCTTTGACTGCGTTTGGATCCGGGAAGTCGAAGAGATTCAGAACGTCGACGTCGGAGAGCTGAGACTTCCTCAGCACGGGCAAGTAGACGGTGCGCCGGTTGCGGATCGAACTTGTCAGCTCCAAACTCCCGGCAAGCAGCGGGGGCTGGCCCATCTGCACGCTGCCTCGCGAACCGAGGGGAAGGGTTGGCCCTCCGGCCCGGAAGTCCATCGAGTCGCTCACGAATAGCACTGCGTCGCGGATCGCCTCGGCCTCGAGGCGGCGACGGTTTGCCCGCCAGAACAGAGTGTTCTCAGGGTCTGCTGCTGCGGCCGCGCCACTGTGGGAGGCCGACAGGCGGTAGGTCGCACTGAGGACGATCTCCCGGATCAGTGCTTTCAGTGACCATCCCTGGCGCTGCAAGCGCACGGCGAGGTAGTCCAGCAGCTCCGGGTGCGACGGGCGATCGCCCAGAATCCCGAAATTGTCCACGCTCGCCACGATGCCTCGCCCGAACAGGTGATGCCAGACACGGTTTGCCATCACTCGCGCCGGAAGGGGATTGCGCGGATCCGTAAGCCAATCGGCGAGCTCAAGCCTACCGCTGCTCTTCTGATAGCCAATCCCAAAGAGGCGGCGATTGGCGATCTTCGGTGACGGATCCAGCGGAACGAGAGAGAGGAATCCCCTACGGACCTCTTCACCCAGACTGTGGGGGTTGCCTGCGAGGCAGATGCGGGCGTCGGCAGGGTCAGGATCGTCTGCCAGCGCCAAGGCCATCGGAGGCGTCGGCTTCCCGTAGTACAGGATCCTCTGGGCCTCTGTAGCGCTGGTGCGCGCAGCCGCGCGAGCATCTGCCAGCCGCTTCGCCAACTCTTCGCCGGGCTCGCCTTCGAGGACCTCCACCTCCGCCGCCAGCTTCGAAACCACCCCCTCTGCGGCACGCTGTTCTTCCAGGGCGGATTCGTACTCCCGCTCCCACTCGACCAGCGCTGACGAACGCTCGAGCAGCTCGCCGGCGGTCTCCGCCAACGGCACGCGCATGACATCGCTGAACACGCCCGACATGCGGCCATCCAGGGTCCGCGTACTGCGAAAGATGCCCGCAAGTGCGTAGTAGTCGCTCTGCGGCACTGGGTCGAACTTGTGGTCGTGGCAGCGCGCGCAGCCGGTCGTGACTCCCAACAGAGCACGGCCGATCGTGTCGATCTGATGATCGACGATGTCCATGCGGAGCTGCTCCTTGTCCTGGTCCACCAAGGCCCAAGGGCCTATGGCCAGAAAACCCGTCGCGACCACTTGGTCGCGCCGCTGGTCATCGCCGTCGTACGACAAGACATCGCCGGCGACCTGCTCCCGGACAAAGCGATCGTACGGCTTGTCGCTGTTGAAGGCATCGATGACGTAGTCCCGGTAGCGCCAGGCGTGCTTCGAAGGGATTCGGCGACCCAACCCGAGGGTGTCGGCATAGCCAGCCAAGTCAAGCCAATGCCGGGCCCAGCGCTCGCCGAACGCCGGGGACGCCAAATAGCGGTCCACGACCCGCTCCAGCGCGTCGGGCGATGCGCCGGAGGCAAAGTCCTCGACGTCGGGAGCCGACGGGGGGAAACCGGTCAGATCTAACGCTATGCGACGCAATAGCGTCGCTCGGTCCGCCCCGCCGACCGGCGCCAGCCCGCGCTGCTCCAGCCTCCCCAAGACGAAGCGGTCAATTGGCCCGCGAGGCCACTCGCCGTCGCGAACGTACGGCTGTGAGGGATCCCGGAGTTCGGCCCAGGCCCAATGCTGGGCTCGTGCACCGCCGGACTCCTCCGAGGCCAGCGCTTCTACGGCCGCTCTGTCGGGCCAAGACGCCCCGTGGCGCACCCAAGCAGCCAGATCTTCGACCTGCCGATCCGTGAGTCGACCGGCCGGCGGCATCGCGACCACGCCTTCCGCATGCCGCACGGCTTGGATGAGCCGACTGGCGTCGGGGTCACCGGCCATGACCGCCGGGCCGGAACGTCCGCCGGCCGAGAGCCCCTCAGCGCTGTCGAGGAGCAGCTCGCCAAAGACCGTCGCAGCTCGCTGGCTGTGGCACGCGTAGCAATGCTGGGCGAGCAGGGGACGGATTCTTAACTCAAAGAACTCGCCCGTGCGCGGGTCGGGAGTCTGGGCCTGCAGGCACACCACTCCCAAGGCCAGAATCGGCAACGAGCATCGGGACGAGGAGCGCACAGTTCTCCCGGCAGTCCGATTGTACTCCCAGCGCGACAATCAACGACGCCGACCACGGTGGAAGAGGAAAAGGCCCGCCGGTCACCCGGCGGGCCTCAAACGTTGCGCTATCGCTGCCGATCAGAATTCGTAGCGGAGCACGAACTGGATCTGCCTGGGATCCAGCTGCAAGCTGAAGATCTTGCCGACGCTGCCGGCCGCCAGCGTGTCGTAGATCCGGCTGCCGGGCTTGCGGAAGTGGGTCTTGTTGAACGCGTTGAAGAACTCGCCACGGAATGTGATCCTCTGTCCTTCCGTCAGCTGGAAGTGCTTGGCGACTGACACGTCCCAAGAGTTGATGCCCTGGGCCTGAACAATGAATGCGCCGGCATTGCCGTACATGTACTGTTGCGGGAACTCGAAGCAGGACACTTGGTACCACTGCTCCGCGGTCTTTGGCCCGTTGTTGGGATCGCAAGTCACGTCGGGACGCTGGTAGGCGCGGCCCACGTTCGCGATGTCCCGACCAGAACGTACATTCACAGGCGGGCCAGTGTTGAAGCGGGTGAAGCCCTCAAGGGCCCAGCCACCCAATACTGCATTGGCAGCCGGGCTCCAGCTACTGCCCCACTTGCGGTCGCGGCCGAACGGGAGATCCCATTGGTAGGCGACCTGGAAGACGTGCTGCAGGTCCCAGCTCGAACGCGACCAGTCGTTCCGGATGTTGAACGGGTCTTGGGTCTTCCACTCGGCGAGCGAGGACTGTTCGTCCATTGCCTTCGACCAGGTGTAGTTCATGCGGAAGCCGAAGCCCCTCCCGAAGCGCTTGTTGAGCTCGACCTGCATCGAGTTGTACTGTCCTGCGAAGCGGTTGAAGCCACCATCAAGGTTGCCGAAGTCGGGCATGTAGCGGCGTGGCTGGATAGCTCCCGGCCCCGGTGTCAGCGGAGTGTTGATGGCCGTATACCCGATCTGCTTCCGGCTTGAGGAACCGACATAGCCGACGTTCAGGGAGAGCTGATCCACAAGCTCGCGCTGGATGAAGAAGTTCCACTGGACCGAATAGGGCGAGCGGTTGGTTGGCTGCTGGGGCCATCCGCCGATCGCTGCCGTTGAGGAGTAGGGCGGACCGGGGTTGTCGGCGAAGAAGGTCGGGCGCGGGGCGTCCGCGGTGATCGTATTGACAGTCGCGACCTGCTGAGGCACATATGGCCAGAATTTCCGCAAGTCCTGCAACTCCTGAACGAATGTCGAGTTGTAGAAGACACCGACGCCCGTTCGGATGACAGTCTTTCTGTCAACCTGATACGCGATCCCCGCGCGCGGCGCGAAGTTGTTCCGGTCCGGGATCATCAGGGACCGAGCCGTGCCCAAGCGACGGGCGGGCTCGCCGCGGTTGCCGGTCTCCGGGTCGACCTCTGGATTGACCGTCGACCACATCAGGCGCCCTAGGTTGCCGGTGACCGGGTTGTCGGTCACCCAAAGGTTCCCGAGCTCGTCCGAGGTGTCGTACGGCGGGTTGTTGTACTCGTACCGCATCCCTAGGTTGATGGTCAGGTTCGACGTGACGCGCCAGTCGTCCTGCAAGAAGAACTGCCAGGCGTTGATGCGACCGTTGGTGATCGTCTCGCCCGTAGAGCGCCGGAACTGCCGCGGAAGTCCCAGCAGCATCGAGGCAGTGCTGAAGCCTGAAGTCGCGTCATCGGGATGCGAGGTCAGCTCGCCGTTGAACCACAGGTTGCCGTTCATCGGATTCGAAGTGTTGGTGTAGAAGTGGCGACGGCTGTAGTTAACTCCGAACTTGACCGAATGGCCGCCAACGTGCGTCGCGTAGTTCGTGATGAACTGCCAGACCTTGTCGCCTGTGTTCGTGCCGCCTCCTCCAGCACTGAACTCACCCTCGGAGCTCATGTTGGGGATCGGGGAACAGAGCACGTCCCGCTGGAACATCTGGATGCCCGTGCGATCCAAGAAGGTTGGGCGATCAATCGCCGAGTTGAGCGTGCAGTTCGGGTTCCACGGGGCGTTGTAGCCGAAGCGGACCTCAAGGATGGATGACGGGTTTACCAAGCGCGTCCACTGCCCGGACAAGTTGCGAACGTCAAAGTCGTTCTCCCTTGAAAGGTGGGGGTTGGAGCTTGGCGCGAACTGGGCCACGTTCTGGTGCAGGTAACGCACAGAGAATGAGTCCTTCTCACCCGCTTGGTGGTCTCCCCTGGCAACGAAGAAGTCCCTCTGGTTCGACGCGGAAGTCGTGTTCACGTAGTTCTGCGTGAGGCCCGGCCTGGTAGGCAGCGGGATCATGATGTCGAGGAACGTCAGGATCGATGGGTGGTGCAGGGACTGTGGGATTGCGTTGTTGGGGAACGGATCCCTCTGGACCTTTCCGGCGCCATCCGCCATGCCCGTGAACGGGTTGTAGATCGTCTGGGCAAGTTCAGAGAAGTCGCCCGACCGCTGCTGTGGCGTCGGGAAGTTCCCGAACGCATTGCTGCCGCGGCTGCGGCGAAACCCTTCCCAGTTGAAGAACCAGAACGTGCTGTCGCGCATCCCGGGTACGGGGCCGCCCAAGGCACCGCCGAACTGGTTCTGGCGGAATGGCACGCGGCCTGTGCCCGAACGGTTGGCGAAGAACGTGTTTGCGTCGAACTTGTCGTTGCGGACGTACCAATAGGCCGTTCCGTGCAGGTCCCTGGTGCCTGACTTGATGGCAATGTTGACGTTCGCCCCCATCGAACGCCCGAACTCCGCATTGTTGTTGGTGGCAACGCGGAACTCTTGGATGGCATCCATAGGCGGCGACGCGCCTGGGGAGTTCATCATCATCATGTTGTTGTCAACGCCGTCCATCGTGAAGTTGTTGTCCTGCGGGCGGGCACCGTTGACCGAGATCAGGAACGTGCCGGACTGAGTGCCTCGGGACTGGCTGTAGGTCATGCCGCTTGTGCCAGGCATCATCAGGATGAGCCGAGTGTAGTTGCGGCCATTCACCGGTATGCGCTCGATTTCGGTGTTGGTGACAGTTCCGCCTACCGAAGCATCCTGAGTCTGCAGGACTGGAGCCTGCCCGGTCACCTCGACGGTCTCGGTTACTTGGCCCAGCTCTAGGGCCAGATCGACCTTCACGGTCGCCGCCACCTCAACGACGATGCCCGCTCGTATGTTCGTCTTGAAGCCCTCGCTCGACGCGGCAACATCGTAGGTGCCCGGCTGGACCGGATAGGCGCGGAATGCGCCGCGCTCGTTCGTCGTCAGGCTACGCTGCACGCCAGTGGCAACGTTGGTGACCATCACGTTGGCGCCGGGGACTAGAGCCCCGGTCTCGTCCATGACGTCACCGACAATTGCAGCGTTGCTGGTCTGCGCATTCAGCGAGCCGGGCGTGAGCCCGAGCAGCGCGACAAGCGCAGCCAAGAGAATAGGTGCGTTCCTCATCCTCATGTTTGGCAGTTCTCCTTCCTTCTTGACCCCTGTCGAGGCTCGTATAGCCCTCGAACAGTTCAGTTCTGATATCTATACAGTTTACTGTACTCCAAGACCTCTTGACAATCGTGTCGTGCACCCCCACAAAGAAAGCAGGCAGGTCGGTCGAGCAGCCGGTGCGGTTGTCTCGCTGGTTTCCGGGGACTCACGAAGTCGCCCGCCCCTCCCGTTGGCGAGGAGAAGGCCGGCCAGCAGGTGGGCCGGTGTGGCCGCCTTGGCATACGGTGGCGACGGCCGATCCAGATAGGGCGACCGCCAGCCGGCCCGGCTTGGGCACAGACCCCTGATCCGGTCGGCTGCCCAAGTCAAGCAATCCGCGGTACCAGCCGTCGCGATGGTTTGGGGCGGAAGACCACACTTGGCCACGGTTCCCGAGCGCTTCGGGCCCCCGTCCTGATCTGTCATTCAGCCGAATCGGTCAGGCGGTCCATGGGAAGCCCCGTTCGCAACGTTGCGGCTCGAATGGCAGATTGGGCAATTGTGCTACTGGTCCCCGCCGATCCAGACTGGGCTGGACCAAGCCATGGCACCATCGATCTGTCTCACTCGCAGGTAGTAGGAGTCGCCTTCTTGGAGATCATCCCGATCGGTGTAGGTGAACTCTTGGTCCAGCGACCCGCCATCCACGACGAGCTGCAGCGACAGTACGTCGGTGTGTTCGAGTACTTGGTAGTCCCGACGATCCACTTCCCCACCCAAATCGCCCAGAATGAAGTCCTGACGATTGGCCGGTAGCGTTTGCCGCGTCCGCTCGTATCCGCCCGATCCGTTCAGTTCCAACGTCTCTTCCATCTCGACCACGACCCTGGTATCTGCGGAAGCGCCCCTCAGCTTCAGCACGAGCCCTAGGCTCCGGCCCCGCGTGTTGGTCCGGAATTCGACTCGGTCGCCCTGCAGGACCGCACTATAGGTGCTCGGATGCGCAAACCACGGCTCGTCAAGGCCGACGATTTCGGCCCCTTCGACACGGACGGCTCCTCTCCAGGGCCGGTCACCCCTCGGAACCTGGCGCCGTCCGACGACTTCGGTCGACGCCTCGAAGCTGATCTGCACTGCCGTGTTCTCGGTCAAGTCGGCCTGCAAGTAGCGCTTCGTGTAGATGACCTTGCCGTTCTTGACGACCTCGATCGAGTCAATCGGTGCAGTCCCGCTCACGGAGCACTGGATCGTGCGCGCCGCCGAGTTCACCTGCGTCTGGCCCATACCAGCACCATTGGCCTCGGCATCGAGAATGATCCTCTCGCCCGTAGTGGCATAAGTCGCCCGGCGGCGGAGAGCCGAGAAGATCGCATCGCCTGTGTTCTCGGGCGCGAGTACGGCTGCCAGTCCGCCCATCTGGCGGTTCGTCATGCCGCTGTACCCCGGGTGACCGACGTGATTGTCCGACGCCCCGATGAATCCCACCCTGTACCCGTTCTCCAGATACTTGTTTCCGAACCAGTCGAAAGTGCCGTGGCCCGACTGGATCTCCACCAAGCGCTCAATGCCCGGATCGCTGTTTGTCCAGTCGCCTGGCTGGTGCGCGTGCGGCACGACCAGCACGTCTTCGTCGTCGTTGCCATCACGGAGGCCCTGATAGAGCTCGTCCAAGAGCGGGGCGGTCTGGTTGGGCACACGCTGGCGTCCCTCCGTGTTCCGGAAGAAGACGTTGTGGTGGCCACCCCAACGGAGCCGCGACGTCCACTCGAAGCCGAGGATGGGCGTGAACTTGCCCGGCTCACGATACTTCTCGACCATCTCCCGCAGCGCCTGCCACTCGAAGTCGTCCATCCAGATGTCGTGCTCGGACAGGCTCAGGAAGTCCAAGCGGGCGACATCCCGCCCGAATCGGAAGTAGCCGTCGGGGGAGCCCTGCCCCTCGGCGAAACCCGTGTGCCCATGGAGCTCGCCCCAGTAGATTCGGCGGGAAGGCCCCTCCTCCACGCGGACTGGGTTGCTTGTTCCGGCGATCGCTCCTGCGGCGGATCGGACTTCGAAGCGGTAAACGCCCGGGGTGTCGAGCGTGACGCCCTCAATGTGGTGCATCGCCGGCCCGCCACCGGAGATGCCGTAGAACGGCTCCCCATTCAGCAGGACATCGACCGCCGGCATTGGCCCGGACGAGAGGTTCTTGTACCT
The DNA here is from genome assembly GCA_965203925.1 of Bryobacterales bacterium. GTDB lineage: Bacteria > Acidobacteriota > Terriglobia > Bryobacterales > UBA6623 > VXMF01. The sequence continues at coordinate 2,934,329 of OZ241924.1, read as the reverse complement.
GTCCTCCGCTCGCACCGAGAGGGTGAAGCTCTCGCCAGGCTGCACGATCGACGGCGCAATTGCGTTCAGGAATCGCACCTCCTCTTCGCCAACCACCTGCAACGACGGCCACGCCGGGCTCAGCAGCCAGCCTCGGCCCTCCAGATCCAGAAATGTCTTGAAGACGACGCGGTCGTTCGACCAGTTCTGCAGTCTTAGGCCCGGACCTCCGCCACTGCGGTCCCCAAACGTAATCGTGACCGTGTCTCCTTTCTCGAGCTGGGCCCCGGTCAATCGGTAGGAGAGGCCGCCACGAGTCTCAAACGTGATCCATCTGCCCCAAGGCTCACCCACCGTGAAGACGGCATCGGACCTAGAGGTCTTGACCGTCACGTAGTTCGCGGCGCCCGGGGCCGTACCCTGGTGGGCTGCCGACCGAGAGCGGCCAATCACGATCCCGCCGCCCGTAGCCATCGGCAGGTCTCCCACCTCGTACACCAGGCTGAGGGTCACATGCTCGCCAGCGCGAAACGGGCCGGTCTGCGACAGTCTCAGCTCGCCCATCGCGCCGGGCATCTCGTCCTTGATCTGGAACTCCCTCGTGTAGCGCTCGACGAATGCCGAGACCGCTTCGACAGGAATCACAGGCCCGGCCCCCCGTAGACGGCGGAGACCGCGATTCGCGTTCGCGGCCAATTGGGGAAACCCACCGGGAACGGGCCCGCCGGTCAGGGAGTACGCGTTAGCCCAGTCCCACAGGGTCCCCAGTCGCTCCCCGAGCACGGCGGGATCGGTCGACGGATTTGGGGCTTCGAGCTTGAGGCGCTCGACCCTCTCGCGCAGGGGCGGGGATAGGTAATCGCCTGACGGTCCGCACCCGGACAGCCAGACAAGACCAGCCAAAGCTGTCCCAGAGATTACTGCTCGCCATTCTGACACCACGCTCACCGCCCACTTCCCCCGAGTGCTACCTACCATACGCCGAGGCCAGCTGCCAAGGCCGTGAGGCCGAGCTTGCACTCTGCCGCGACGGGCTGCCTCGACTTCGGCACGGCACTCAGACCCGCCGTCAGGGCTCCAGCCACCCACGCGGGTTTTGCTGCAGGGAATCGTTCATCCGCCGCAGGTCCCGGGCAAGACCCTCCGAGACCGCGGGGAATCGCCGCGACAAGTCATAGGACTCAGTCGGGTCTAGGTCGAGGTCGAAGAGGAATGGCCCGTGTCGGCCGATCCAGTATGCGCTGTTCTCGCTGCGATGCCGGGCAACATGCTTGAACCTGTCCGCACCCCGCACAGCTGCAAATTCCCCATTACGAGCGAAGTAGAGCTGCCTGCCGTCGATGGTTGCGCTCCGACCTTCCAGTAGCGGCATCAGGTCCGTGCCGTCTATCCGCCGGTCGTTCGGCAGTGGGATCCCGGCCGCGGCGAGGATTGTCGGAAACAGGTCTATGGCCATGGCCGGAATATCGATCTCGGTGGCCGTCGGAATCCTGCCTTCCCAAGACGCGACCATGGGCACTGCGTGTCCGCCTTCGAATGTGTTGGCCTTCCGCCCTCGACGTCTGCCGGGCGACCCCTGGTGCCAAGGTCCGTTATCGCTGGTAAACAGGATCAGCGTTCGCTCAAGCAGACCGCGCTCGGCCAAGGCGGCACGAATCTGCCCCACGCTCCAATCGAGCTCCTCTACGCAATCCCCGTATAGGCCAGCCTGCGAAGTGCCTGCAAACCGTTCGCTGGCATGCATTGGCTCGTGCGGGAAGGGCGTCGCGTAGTACACGAAGAATGGCCACCCCTCGCTCCGGTCGATGAATGCCACGACTTCCTCGGTGAGCCTGATCGTCAGGGTCGACTGGTCGGCGGGCGCTGGCACGTCGACTTCGTCGTTCCTGTACAGCGCGTAGGGCTCCATGTCATTGGAGTAGTAGCTGCCGAAGAAGTGGTCGAAGCCCTTGTCTGTGGGTAGGTGCGGACTGCGGTCGCCCAAGTGCCACTTGCCGAACATTCCAGTTCTGTACCCAGCCGCCTGCAGCACCTCGGCAATCGTGACTTCGTCGGCTGGGATGCCGCGGATGCCGTGGGGAAACCCGAAATTGTTCGCGAGCAGGCCCATGAACGTCCCGGTGGGGAAGAACACCGAGTGAATGAAGCCACGCGGAGGATAGCGCCCCGTCAGCAGGCTGAATCGCGACGGGGAGCATACGGGGCTGGCAGCGTAGAAACTCGTCAGCCGGGCCCCGCTTGCGGCCAGTGCATCAATGTGCGGCGTACGAATTGCAGTTGAGCCGAAGCTTCCGACGTCGCCGGAGCCGAGGTCATCGGCGAAGATGACCACGATGCTGGGCGCGGTAGCCGGGTCAGCGGGCCGAAGGCTGTCGATGTACTGCGCGTGCTGGTCTTCGCGAATGTCCGGGTCGCCCCTCGCGATCCAGAATGCCCAGACGACTGGAAACACCAGCAGGCATGCCGCGAAGGCAGCAAGCACCTTGGTCGCAATGACGAACCACTTCTTCAATCTGAGCTGCATCGGGCGGGCCTAGCTGCGTCTCGTGCAAACGGGACTGCTGTGGCGAATCCGCGGTTCAAGTCCCAAGGTCATGGCAGGTGCACGAGATCCTTAGGTGGCTCGGGGCTACCGGAAGTGGAACCACAACATCAGCACGGCCACCGCGACCACTACAGTCAACGTGCCCAGCAGCCTCTGGTTGGCACCTTCCCCTCGGCCTCTGACCAAGGCCTCCCACTCAACGGTGAGGCCGGCCACGCGTTCCAAGGCCGGGCGCTCGTCAAGCTTGCTCACGCACCAGAAGAGCAGCAGACAAGCGAAGAAGACACCCACGCTGAAGTTGAGGAAGGACACCCCCACCAGCCCGTTTAGAGGCCCGAGATCCATGCCGTACGCCTTGTACAGGATGTCCAGCGCGAATCGGCCCGCACCTGCCAAGCCTCCAGCGACCAAGGTGGTGATCGCGGCCCGCGAAGTGCCTCCCTTCCACATAATGCCTAGCAGAAACGTCGCAGTGATCGGCGCCCCTATGTAGGCCTGGACGCTCTGCAGGTACTGGTACACCTCTCCGCTCAAGTAGCGGATCATCGGGATCCAGAGAATGCTGAGCACGACCACGCCGGCAGTGACTAGCCGTCCCACGAACACCAGGCGCCGCTCGCTCGCCGCGGGACGCAGCTTCTTGTAGATGTCCATCGTCACGAGGGTCGAGCAGGAATTGAGCACGCTGCTGAGCGAGGACATCAGGGCCGCCAGCAGCGCGGCCACCATCAGCCCGGACAGGCCGGGAGGCAGCAGGCGGTCGACCAACAGCGGGAAGGCAGTGTCGCCGGTCGCCTCGGCCGGCCACAGCGTCCGTGCGATCAACCCTGGGAGAACCAGGATGAACACGGGCGAGATCTTCAGGAACGATGCAAAGATCGCCCCGCCACGGGCGTGGGTAAGATCCCGCGCACTGAGTGTCTTCTGCACGATCACTTGGTCTGTGCACCAGTACCAAGTGCCCAAGATCAGCGTTCCTAGCGTTGTGCCGAGCCACGGGTACTCAGGGTGACTGATGTCCTTGACGATGTGGAAGAAATCGGGCGGCAGGGCCTCTCGCAGGGCGCCGAATCCGCCGGCAGCATCCAGCCCCAGCCATGTCAAGTAAGCCGAGCCGGCCACCATGATGAACGCCTGCAGCAGGTCGGTGTAGATTACCGCGGAGAGGCCTCCGGTGATGGTGTATATGCCAGTCGCGATCACCAGCAGCACGGCCGTGGTCATGTAGTCCCAGCCGAAGATCTCCCGCGCCAGAATGCCGGCAGCGAACAGCGCCACCGAGATCTTGGTCAGCACGTAGGCCAAGAGGGAGACTGTAGTCAGGTACCATCGGCAGCCGGGGCTGAACCGCTTTTCCAAAAACTCCGGAACGGTGAAGATACCGCTCCGCAGGTACTGCGGCAGGAAGATCCAAGCCAGCAACAGCAGGCAGAAGCTTGCGGACCACTCGTATGTGCCGACCGCTAGGCCGCTGGAGGCCCCAGAGCCGGCAAGACCGATTACGTGCTCGCTCCCGATATTCGTGGAGAAGAGCGTCGCGCCTACGGCGAACCACCCGATGTGCTTGCCGGCGAGGAAGTATTTGGTGGTCGTGTCCTTGTTCCGGGAGTGGTAGAAGCCAACCCCGAACACCGCCGCGAAGTAGGCGGCGATAATGAGAGCGTCCATTGGAGTTGCGAGTATACCTTGGGCACCTGCGAGACCATCGGCCTGATCGTTTTCGCCCACGGATCGCGGGTGGAGCCCGCCAACGAGGCCGTGCGCACGGTAGCAATCGAGGCCGCCAGGCGGTCTGGAATCGCCCGGTACCGCGCCGCGTTTCTGGAACTTGCGCCTCCCAGCCTGTCCGAGGCCGCGCTAGACCTCGCCTCCGAGGGAGTGAGGGAGATACTGATCACGCCCTACTTCCTGACAATGGGCCGGCACCTGACGGTCGACCTGCCGCGGTTGGTCCGGGAGCTGCGACCGGTCCTGCCCGACATACGGATCCGCACGTCGCCTCCGCTGGACGGACATCCGGACCTAGCCGGCATCCTTGCTTCGCGCGCCCGCGAGTTGCTCGGGGACACGTCCTGACGCGGGCCGCCGACAGCGCGCTCGAATACGGGCACTTCACGGTGACTGAGACAGCATGCCTCCCATCAAGCTGATTGAGCGAGGGCCGCTGAGTCCGAGCGCCAGCTACCTTGCGTTTCGCGCCCCGTACCGCCACGAAGCGGGCCAGTATGTCGCGCTGAGCGCCAGTCTCGACGGCGAACTGGAGCGTCGCTACTATTCGATCGCGAGCCCTCCGCGCGCCGATGGACGGATCGAGTTCTGCATCCGGCACGGCGGGAGCTTCGGTAGGCACCTGTCCCAGCTCACGCCGGGACAAACGGTCCACTCCAGCCGCCCGGCCGGCAACATGCGGCTTCTGGACGCCGCCCGCGCGGCGGTCTATTTTGCAGCCGGCACAGGCGTTTCGCCGATCCGCGCCATCCTGTTCGCCCACCTCGATCGGAACCCGGAGGCGGATGCAACCTTGCTGCTGGGTGCCCGCAGCGCTTCCGACCTGCTGTTTCACGACGAGTTCCGCGCGCTGGCCGACCGCCATCCGGGTCTGCGCGTACTTCCGACCGTGAGCGGCAGCGAGCCATCCTGGCCCGGCCTCCGCGGCCACGTCACGGCGCACATGGCGGAGGCGCTGCGAGGTCGCACGGGCTTGGACGCCTACTTCTGCGGGCCCCCGCGGATGGTCGCCGACCTTCGCGAACGACTGGCCCGGGCGGGAATCTCGGATTCCCGCCAATGTTTCGAGAGATACTGAAATCTCCGTGCCCCGCCTAGCGGCTGGGGCGCGCATCGCGCAATGCCAAACATAGCAGTTACCCTTCCGGACGGCTCCGAGTTGCAGGTCGCAAAGGGCACGACGGCGCTCAGGGTTGCCGAGGGGATCAGCAAGGGTCTCGCCCGCGCCGCGCTCGTGGCGGACGTGGACGGCGAACTCGTGGATCTGGACGCGCCGCTGGAGGCTGATTCCAGCGTTCGGTTCCTTACGAGCCGGGACGAGCGCGCACTTGAGGTCTACCGCCATTCCGCTGCGCATCTGCTGGCGGCGGCGACGCTGGAGCTCTACCCCGAGACGAAGCTGGGAATCGGGCCGCCAACGGACCAAGGCTTCTACTACGACATGTACCGCGAGACGCCATTCACGCCGGCCGATTTGGAGAAGATCGAGCGCCGGATGCGCGAGATTGTCAAGCAGGACGCCAGGAATCAGCGGGTGTGGATCCCGCGTGACGAGGCCCTCGCTGAGTACGAGCGCCAAGGCGAGTTCATGAAGTGTGAACTGATCACGGAGAAGACGGACGAGGCGCGGATCTCGGTCTACAAGACCGGGGAGCTGTTCACCGACTTCTGCCGAGGACCGCACATCCCGTCGATGGGTCGCATCAAGGCCTTCAAGCTCCTCTCTGTCGCTGGTGCGTATTGGAAGGGAGACGAGAAGCGTGAGCGCCTTCAGCGCGTTTACGGGACTGCCTTCTTCACGAAGAAGGAGCTCTCGGCCCATCTGCATCGGATTGAGGAGGCGAAGCGCAGGGACCACCGCAAGCTCGGCAAAGAGCTGGACCTGTTCAGCATCCAGGAGCAGGCCGGACCCGGGCTGATCTTCTGGCACCCGAAAGGAGGCACGATCCGACGGGTCATGGAGGATTGGCTCCGCGAGCAGTTGGTGGAGAAGGGATACGGGCTGGTGTCGACACCCCACGTCGCTCGGCACGGCCTTTGGAAGACGTCCGGGCACGCCGACTTCTACCAGGACGACATGTTCAAGCCCATGGAGCTGGACAACTCGCTGTACCAGCTCAAGCCCATGAACTGCCCGTTCCACATCCTGATCTACAAGAACGGCCTGCGGAGTTACCGTGACCTGCCGGTGCGCCTCGCAGAGCTCGGGACGGTTTACCGCTACGAACGGTCTGGGGTGATGCATGGGCTCTTGAGGGTCCGGGGCTTCACCCAAGACGATGCCCACATCTTTTGCACGCCCGAGCAGGTCGAAGGTGAAGTGATCGGCTGCGTTGATCTGGCCATGGAGGTCTTGCGGGTGTTCGGCTTTTCCGACTTCTCCGTGGAGCTTTCGACCTGGGACGGCGGCGAGAGTGACAAGTACGCCGGGACGCCAGAGGAGTGGGAGCTGGCCGAGACTAGCCTGAGAGAGGCGCTGCGCAAGCGAGGCATCGAGGCCACGGTGATGCCTGACGAAGCCGCCTTCTACGGGCCCAAGATCGACATCAAGCTTGTTGACGCGATCGGCCGGTCATGGCAACTCTCGACGATCCAGTTCGACTTCAACTTGCCGCGCCGGTTCGACCTGGAGTACATCGGCTCGGACGGCAAGGCGCACCAGCCCATGATGGTCCACCGGGCGCTGTGGGGGTCGGTCGAGCGATTCTTCGGTGTGCTGATCGAGCACTATGCGGGGGCCTTCCCGCTGTGGCTGGCCCCTGTCCAAGCGATAGTCCTTCCGATCACGGACAGGCAAGTCCCATACGCGAATGAAGTGGCCCGGCAGCTCGGCATCGAAGGCATGCGAGTCGAGGTTGACAGCCGAAGTGAGAAGATCGGTTTCAAGATTCGGGAGGCGCAGCTACAGAAAGTTCCTTACATGCTCGTGGTGGGCCAGCGCGAGGCCGACGGCGGTACCGTGAGCGTTCGGCACCGCAAGCGTGGCCACACGGGCGCCGTGACGCCGGCCGAGTTCTTGGAGACCGTGCTCCCGCTGATCCATTCGAGGCAGGCGTCCTGACGACCGTGCGGACGGGCCCCCAAGGCGGCAAGTCGGGACCCCGATGGCGTGCTCACCTCGAGGCCCGGCGGGCCGAGGCCATGGGGACCATTCTGGCGTTGCCACTCTGTGCGGCGTTGCTGGCGCCCGCCGGAGCGCATGCACAGGGGGTGGCCAGTGCGAACGCACAGCCCGTGAAGGCTCGAGAGCCGTCCGGGCTGCCATGGCGCGCGAAGTTCAGAGACGTGGCGAGTGAGGCTGGCCTGGATCTGGAGTTCACCTACGGAGGGGCCGAGACAAAGCGCTACATCATCGAGTCGAACGGCTCCGGCGTGGCCCTAATGGACTACGACGGGGATGCGCAGCTCGATGCCTTCCTCGTGAACGGTTCGCGCCTTGAGGGCTTTGGAGACGGCAAGGCTCCGACCAATCGCCTGTACCGAAATGTTGGGGACGGCCACTTCGAGGACGTAACTGCCCAAGCGGGACTCAACCGCTCGGGCTGGGGCAGCGCGGTCTGCGCGGGGGACTTCGACAACAGCGGCACCTTGGACATCTTCGTGGCCTATTGGGGGCCGGATGCGCTCTACCGCAACAACGGGGATGGAACGTTCGAGGAGATCGCGGGACGAGCGGGTGTTTCGGGCGAAGACCTGCAGTGGAGCGCGGGCTGCACGTTTGTCGACATCGACAGGGACGGGCTGCTGGACCTGCTGGTGACGCAGTACCAGCAGTTCGACCTTGAGACCGCGCCTCCCCCCGGAAAGACGTCGAACTGCGAGTGGAAGGGCATGCCCGTTTACTGCGGACCGCGAGGACTCCCATTTGGGAACGTGACGCTGTACCGGAACTTGGGCGACGGGCAATTCCAGGATGTCAGCGAGACCTCTGGAGTGCGCGATGTGCGGGACTACTATGCGTTCACCGCCGTGGCCGCCGACTTTGACGGCAACGGCTGGCAGGACATCTACATCGCCTGCGACTCGACGCCAAGCATCCTTTTCCTCAACAACGGCGACGGAACGTTCACAGACTTTGCCACCGAGACGGGCGTCGCGTTCAACGAGCATGGCTTCGAGCAGGGCGGCATGGGGGTTGGCGTCGGGGACTTTGACGGGGACGGCTGGCTTGACATCGTCAAGACGAACTTCGCCGACGACTATCCGAACCTCTACCGCAGCAACGACGGGCTCTTTTTCGAGGACATCTGCGTGCGGGCCGGGCTGGCGTCCAATCCGCAGTACGTGGGCTGGGGCGTGGATCTGGTCGATCTGGACAACGACGGCTGGCAGGACATATTCCAGGCAAACGGACATGTCTACCCGGAACTGGACAGCCAAGACCAAGTCCAGGAGACCTATCGGCAGTCGAATCTGGTTTATCGCAACCTTGGAGGCGAACACTTCGAGGACGTGACGATGCTTTCCGGGGAAGGCCTTGGCCAGGCCCGGTCCAGCCGCGGCACTGCGTTTGGGGACTACGACGATGACGGAGACGTAGACATCTTGGTGATGAACATGGGGGCACCCGTGACATTGCTGCGCAACAGTCTCGACGGCGAGGGTTGGTGGATCCGATTGACCCTGCAAGGCACAGAGTCGAACCGGTCGGCTGTTGGCGCCCTAGTGTCCGTCGTCGCATCGTCGCGCAAGCAGACTCGGGCGGTGCTGAGCCAGTCCAGCTACGTGTCGCATAACGACCTGCGCGTGCACTTCGGCCTCGGCGAGTCTGACGGTGTGGACCGGATCGTCGTGCGCTGGCCCGGTGGGGCCGAAGAGACGTTCCCCGGAGTAGCGGGGGGACGGGACTGGCTGCTGGTGGAGGGCTCCGGCGAGGCTGCGGCGCTGCCTTGACGGTTGCCCGTCGAAGAGCGATGCCACTCACACCGACGATGAGGCTGGAAGCGGCGCTGGCCCTTTTCCTTGGCCTCGCAGCAATGGGGCTCAGAGGCGAGCCCGGAAGCGCGGAAGAGCTCGCCGACCAGGGTCTCGCGCTCGCCCAAGCGGGCGACGAGCAAGGCGCGGCAGAGCTTTGGCGGCAGGCTCTGGCGATCGCGCCGGACTACTTCCCAGCGCTCTTCAACCTCGGCTACATGCACTTTTCGGCAGGGCGATTCAAAGACGCCGAACCGTACCTTGAGCGGGCCTCCGAGGCTGACCCGAAGGACTTCAACGGTCACTACCTGCTCGGCGTGGCGGCGCAGAGACAGGGTAAGGGCGACGAGGCCCTGCGTGCGTGGAGGCGAGCGCTCGACCTGCAGCCAGGCCAGTACCAGCTCATGCAGATCATGGCCGTTGAGTACGGCAAGGGACGCTACCACCGAGAGGCAGCAGATCTGGCGACTAGGGCGCTGCGACTGCGGCCCGACCTAGAAGACTTCTACTACTTGGCGATCCACGCCTGCCGGGAAGCCGGCAACCTGCCGGAAGGGTTGCGCATCGCCGAGGAGGCCGTGCGGCGATTTCCGTCCTCGGCGAGGGCAAATTTCGAACTGGCGTGGCACTTGCAGAAGGAGGGACGTTTCGACAGCTCCCTGCCGCTGCTCGAGAAGGCGATCGCGCTGGACCCCACATACGAGGAGCCCCACTTCTTCTACGGAGACTGGCTAGTCAAGCAGGCAAGGTTTGACGAATCGCTGGGGCCGCTGGGCAAGGCGATCGCCATCCGGCCTGACTATATGCCGGCGAGGATCGCCCTCGCCAGAGCCCTGATGGGACTGAGACGGTGGTCAGAGGCGTTGGATGTGCTGCGGGAAGCGGTGTCGGTCGAGCCCTTGCACCCGCAGCCGCACCTGATGCTGTCGCAAGTCTATTTTCGGCTGGGGGACCGCGAGCGGGCGCGGCGAGAGAAGGAGACCTCTCTGCGGCTCAGGAGGCAGAATCCGAGCTTCCTAGAAGCCGTGCAGTCGCGGCCATTTCGCGACTGATCGGCGGTCGGCTCATTCCTCAGTTGGTTTCGAATCACTTGGCTCCCTGACCAGCGCAGTCATCCATTCTTCTGAACTCGAGGACCAGTCACGGAAGCAGTGCCGACGCGTACGGTACTCGGGCTGCCCTGGAGGTTTCTGCGGCTCAGGGCGGAGCAGCGCCGTCCTGTGGTTGTCAAGTTGGCCGTAAGGCGGACTGAGATAACTCGACGTCGACCGGGATCCTCCTATGATGAGGCCGGACTGAGTGATGCGTCCGGAGCCCGGTCACGCCAGAGGAGGGAAGCCGTTCGTTCCAGAACGGGGGCTAATGCCCCCTTTCTTGGCGGGCAGAGAATCGCACAAGACGCTGTTGGAACGATTGTTGGCCAGACTCTCGCAGAAACGGGCACCGGCTTCGGACGTCATCCTGACAGGCCCGAGAGGGAATGGGAAGACTGCGCTTCTGAAGTGGGCTTTGCGCCACGCAAGAGCTCGGAAAATCGACGAGGTTGACTTCTTGGGAGCGGAGATTGAATCCACTACTGACTTGGTACATCGGCTTGCGAGCCGACCGTATTGGCTGCACACTCTGAGGTCTGTCGTTGGCATCAAGACTCGTAAGAGGACCGCAACACTTCTTAGCGACATACTCACCAAGAGAGCCTGTGAACGTCCGTTGGTAATAGCGATTGATGAGGCGCACACGCTAAATGTTAGTCTTGGCAGAAACATCCTGAATTCAGTCCAGAAGGTTCGCCGCAGTGGATTACCAGTGTTGCTGCTATTAGCGGGTACGCCAGACTTGCGGTGGCGCCTAAACTCAATGGAGGCTTCGTTCTGGGACAGAAGCCGGAAATCTCGAATTGGTCTCCTAGGTAGCACGGACTCTGCTGACGCGATTCGGATACCTCTTGAGAATTCTGGGAGATCCATCGAATCAGAGGCGCTGGCACGTGTTGTTCTTGAGAGCCACGGCTATCCATTCTTTCTGCAGCTTTGGGGCGAAGCGCTTTGGGACCAAGCTGCCGACGCCTCTTCTGCGATCACCATGATTGAGGTAAACCACGCCAGAGCTCGCTTCATGGAGGCTAGGGATGAATTCTATCTTGATCGATACGACGAATTACGGAGGACTGATCTTGCTGCTATTGCAGCTCGTGTGTCCAGCTTATTTGTTGATGAAGTGCGATGCAACCCAATCAGAGTCTACTCGACGATCAGGGAGACACTAGAGCAGCTGGGCCACGCATCGGACGAGCGTTCGGTCATGGAAACATGCGATCAGCTCCACGAACTGGGATACATTTGGTTGGCCGTCCATGAGTCGCGCGACTATTTCGAGCCCGGAATTCCTAGTTTCATGGGATTTGTGGCGCGGTGCCAGAAGCAGGAATCGGGCTCACAGCAACACTGATGCACATCGGGAGCACGACCTCATCGGAGGTCTGAGGGCCCAAAGACGGCAGCCGCGCCCGCTCAATCTTGGGGAGCAACTCGCGGCTCTTGCGCCTTGCTGCTCAAGATGGAGCCGGCTTGGGCGTATAGCGCGCACCTCGCTCGGTCCGTTCAGGGCGGAGCTGGTAGCGCCGGAACGAGTTCCACCGCAGCCGTGCGCTGGAGTGCTGGCAACTTCCGTGTGCGTTGCAACGCTGCGGGCCGAGGTGCGAGATGCTGTGCCCTCGACAGCCAATTGTGCGGGCCGCCAAACGCTGATGAGCCGGCGCTCGGTCGCCGCGGGATCATGGACCTTGGCCTTCTTCGACCCATGGTCCGGGGCCAGCCGCCCACGGGTACCTCTGAGGTTCCGAGATTCTGGTTGACGGCCCGCAGCGCTGGTGCCTACCCAAGGACTGCCGTGACCCGGCTGTTCGCACCCGGTCTCAATTCAGCATCAGGGATCTTTCGGGCCGCGACTCAATCGGCGCCTTGCTGCTACGTCCCCGACACCGTCCTCTCGCTACAATCGCAGCACTTTGCCCGGACCCACCCAAGCCTTCGGCCACTCCATCTTCCAGCCGCTCTGGCCGCTTCTTCCGGTTGTCGGATGCGTGCTTCTGCTTCTATTCATGGGTGCCGCCGGAGGGGCTCAGGATGGTTCACGGATCCGGGCCCTGATTGTCGACGGCGTCAACAACCACGACTGGCGAAAGACGACCGAGTTCATCCGGGGGACACTCGTGGGCACGGGCCTGTTCGAGGTCATGGTGACGACGACCCCAGACCGCCCAGAAGCCCCCGAGTGGGATGGTTGGCGACCGCGGTTCTCCGCGTATGACGTAGTTGTCGTCAACTGGAACAACGTGCGCCAACCTGAAACCCGTTGGCCCGCTCAGGTCGAGCGCGATCTTGAGACCTACGTTCGCAGAGGCGGCGGCCTGCTGGCCTTCCACTCGGCGAACAACGCGTTCGCTCACTGGCCAGCATATGATCGGATGATCGGCATTGGGTGGCGCGGCAGAGACCACGGCGTCGCTCTGGAGCTCGAGGCCGATGGGCAGATCCGGCTCATTCCTGCGGGCGAGGGAGAGAAGACCAGCCACGGTCCGCGGCAGGACACTCAGGTCATCCGTCTGGCCGACCATCCGATCACGCGCGGAACCCCCAAGAGGTGGATGACGCCCGACATCGAGGTCTATACGTTCGCACGGGGTCCGGCCGAGGATCTGACAGTACTGACGTACGGCCTGCACAAGGCAACCAGGCGATATTGGCCTCTCGAATGGGTTGTGTCATACGGGCGTGGGCGCGTGTACAGTTCGTCATTCGGGCATATCTGGAAGACGGACGTGGGCATCCCGGACCGTGTGCTCTGCGTGGGATTCCAGACGAGCCTGATTCGCGCTGCGGAATGGCTCGGAACGGGTGCAGTCACCCACCCCGTGCCGGAAGATTTCCCAAGCGAAGACGCAATCGTACTTCGCGATCGCTGATGGGCCCGGCCTGCCACGGTTCCGGGATGGGGTGTTGCCGGCTGTTGTCGGCCTGGACCTGTACGACGGGCGGGTTCTTGGATCGGCACGTCCTCGCAGATCTCTCCGAAATGGTTGATGGCAGGCCGCGAAGTAACGCGCTTCAGCCCGCGTATGGCTCGATATTCCCGGTGCGAAGTAGTGACAGCTTGGAAGCCTGATGCGAGCCGCCTCGCAGTGTGAAGTGACGTACGGCGGCCCAGAACGCCCGCCGGGTCGACGCTCGGCCTGTTTGCGTTGGGAAGCTAGTCGTCCGTGGAACGCCGGGATCACCACAGCATCCGTCACGAAACGGTCGCTCTCGTCAACTGACTAACATCATCAGCCAATGTTCTCCCACACCAGGTGCGGTCGCTGTAACAACGCCTAGGAAGTCGCGGTGTCCAGATTCATCCCACGAAGTGGTCTGACCCGGTTGCGGCATAGATCCCTTGGGGCCGAACGGGTCAACATGTGCCCTAACAGCTGTGCGACTCACAAAGTCTGGGCTCGGATGCCGATTCGAAGGCTGGGTGAGCAACCGTCTGACGGGCGAGACTGTCTTCGAATCAGGAGAGGACCTGGATCTCACTGCTGAGGCCAGAAGTGACCCACCAGTACCAGCGGCCGTGCCGACACCACGCTGGGGCTGCCGAACTGTTCCGTCGCGTCGGGAGAATACTGCCTGCACTTGGCAATTGAGCCCCACCTCAACGGGTCAAGAGAGGCCAGGAAACTTCCCGGAGTCGACTTCGCTCAGCCTCGCGGGGATCCGAGACCCACCCGATACTTGGGACAGGAGCCCCACACTAGGTACTTGGCATCAGCGCAAGGGAGGCGTAGGGCGAGGTTGGGTCGCGGCCCGGAGAAGCCGAACCACTGGCCGACAACGCTTGCTTGGAGCACTTGTTACCCCTGGAATAACCGTGGGAATGCACAGGCCTGCGCGCTAGCTCCGTGCCCGATCGAATCTGAGGGGCCGTTCCTGTCAGAGGGCTGAGCAATGTGCCTCCGCTGGAGCGATGACAGAACGCGGCACATAGCTACGCGGGTGCAATGCGCCGGCAACGTTGGCATTGGCGATCATCGAGCTGAGAGCGCGAGCGTGGGTGCGTCTCTCGCATCGAATAGGAGATTCTGGCTCAGAGACAGATCATGACGCAGACTGCGTGATCACCGGCAAGAGCGTTCCTCTAGAGTGATGAGTGTACTTGGAATGGGTCTTTCGGAGACAGCAACGGCGCGGGCCGTGACGGCAATCGAGTCCTTGCTGTCGGAGCCTGGGCGTAAGGCACTGCTCCGCAGAGAGGTGATCGCAGCCGGAGTGACGCCAAGGGCCTGTGACAGGGCTTTACGAAGGTTGCGGGCGACCGGGGTGATTGCCAGATTCGGGCAGGGGATCTATGCTCCGGCGGATGTGAAGCTCTTCGCCGCATTGGACGAGATCTTGGAGCGACTAGGCATCGAAACGTTGCCCGGTGGGCCGACAAAAGGCTATAGCCAGTACCTAGCGGGAAACGTTGTCAGGACGCGGCGTCGCGTCACGAGACGGCTGCGACAGCGCGGCGTCCAGATCTACTTCGAAAATCCTGAGGGCAAGATCATGCAGCGGAGACCAGCCGTGCGATCTCAGGCACACGAGATGCCATCGAAGCGGGAGATCGAGGAGCACTTCCACTCGTTTCTTCAGTGCCACTCCTTGGCTAGGGCAGAGAAGGACTTGCTCGTGGGCAAGGCCCTTGCCTTCATGGAAGGCTTTGACGGCGGAGGGTGCAGCGTGGCTCTGGAAGGCGGGACGGCACTCGCCCGCTACTACGGAGTGATCCACCGATTCTCCGAGGATCTCGACATCCGCTTCTTGCCTCCTGAAGGTGCACCTCCCCGGGGATCTCCCGGTAGAATCGCCCTGTTCCGAAACTACGGCGACCGCTTCTCACGGTCTGTCGAGGAAGAGCTACCGTGGCTAAGGCGACTCAAGAAGGGACGCATGCGCCCCGATGGCTCGGTACAGCCGCTGATCTTTGGCTACGAGAGTTCCCTGCCTTCCGGGGGAGTGGTCACTGGAATCAAGTTCGAGTTTGTTGACATTCGTCGTCACCTTCCTGTGGAGACGATTCATAAGCCGGAGAGGGATGTCCTGGCACTAGACCCAGCTGAGATCGCTGCCGGCAAGTGGCTCGCCGTTGCGGGACGGATTCCCGGCCAGAAGCAGTGGCCAGAGCTGGTGCGTCATCCCGCTGACCTGGCCCAGTTCAGTTCGGCGCTCGGACCTCGCCAAGCGCAAGTCGGGGAGATTGCCCGAGCGTCCGGCATCTGCCTAAAGAATGTTCGCGCCGCGATCCAGACCCTCCTCAGAGATCCGTCCTGGCAAGAGCACTACGAGAGCTACATGCTTCGGATGGGTACGCGGCCTGTCAGCGAGTTTGAGACAGACCACCTGCCATGGGCGCACGTCGGCCCACGTCTGTGCGGAGCGGCTCTCCGGGCAGGATTGGTGGAACCTGATGACTTGGTAGGGCTGCCGGGATGGGGCGAGGACCGCCTCGGCCGACCGATGGCATAGGCCAAGACCGGGCCTGAACGAGAGGTCGGAATCAATCGTCCTCCGCGGGAGCGTGTCGAGTGAGCTAAGTGGGCCGCGGTTCGTCCGGCTCTTGAGTGCCACGCCAGAACTCCTCCCTGCATGGTCGTCAGCCAATGGTCACGGGAGTCCGGCAACGGCATGACACCCGCGCAGCCCTCCCCCAGCTCACGTCTTTCAATCACCCTACGCTCCCGCCCGCGACAGAACTCTGGCCGATTGCGTCAGGTCAAGCGCAAACTTGAGAGCTAGGTTCGAGAGCCCCAGTTCGTCAGGCATCGGCGGTCAGAGGCCGTCATTCTTGCGCCTAGATGCCCTAGGCAAGGGAGAAAGTAGATCATGTCCGCTCAAGTGTCCCAATCAGAGTTCGTCGCATTGCGACTACCGATCGCGGGACAGGTGCGCCCCCTGGCTCCGAGCGGGTCGTGTATGCTTGCCGCCGCCGTATCCACCCTGCAATCCCAAGGTCCGCATCAGCCGCGCCACTCACTGGCGGGACAGCCTGTTCCCGCTGGCCAGCTGTTCAGCGTGGACGCGACGTGCCCCATACTGACCGCGCGAGGCCTCGTGAATCTCCGCGATGCGCTTGCTCAGCGCTTCATTCTCTTGCGCTCGTCGAATGGGCCCGCGCTTGAGCCATGCATAGTACCCGCTGGGGGAGACCCCCAGCACCCGGCACATGCAGCCTACAGGCCATCTGCCCCGGTGCACTCTTACGAATTCGAAGACCCTGACGGGATCGAACCGCTCTCCCGAGCGAACCAGACTGCTGCTTCCTGCTAAGATGTCCCGCTCCATCCGCACGCGGCGATTCTCCCGCCTCAGCCGGCGCAACTCCTTGCGCTCATCCGAGGTAATGCCGTCCTTGCGCACGCCCTCGTCCAACTCTGCCTGCTTCTGCCAGCGGCGCACTGAGTCGGTCGAGACCTCGAACTCCGCGGCCACCTCCGCCAAGCGACGATTGCCGGTTCGCGCAGTCTGCACGACCTGCTCCCGAAACTCTTCCGGATATGCCTTCACTCTTGGCTGTCTCTCGCTCATCTGCGGAGCCTCGTGTTCCCCCTCCCTGACTTTGCACTACGACGTACCCGCGAATCTCAACCATCCACGAGAACGGCGTAACGCCAAGTCTGACTGGCCTCACTCCGAAGCCCAATCCACCCAGCCCGGCTGTGGCGGTTGCCTGTGAGAACATCGGGCCAACCTGCGGGATGTGCGGCGGTTGCCGCAGGCGGACGATCGCGCCGAGCGTCGTGTCAGTCCGCGCCCACGCGGCCCGTCGGGGCACGACTGCTCAGAATGGTCGCGGCGGCTCGCGAACTGGAACTTCCCCGCCACCTGTGGCGTCAGCCGGAACTGTCGGGTGGCGCGCCGCTGGGCCGCCCGCGGTTCAAGACCCAGAAACTCCTGGGTGCTGCAACAATGACCGTGTGCCGAGCCGTTGCATGGTGCGTGCGATCGCCTGCGGGTTGGCGCTAGCGGCCGCCAGTCCGTCTGCGCGGAGCCAGGACCACGAACTATGGGACAAGCCACGCCTGCGGGTCGCCTTGTCGAGCCTTGCCGTTGCTCCGGAACGGGACTGCTCCGTCTCGGATGTAGGTCCCTCGGCTTGGGCAGGCCGACATGACGAGATCGCCGAGCTCCACCTAGGACTCTTGTCGGCCTACGACGGGATCACCTTCCCGAACTTCCACTACGTGCAGATCGAGCACATAGTCGCCCGCAACGAAGCGGACGAGTCGGGGCTGTGCGACAGGCCCTTAGATGCGCGGGCGGCATTCGCGGGCGACCTGCTCAACCTTACGTTTGCGCCGGGAGCGCTGAACGCATCCAAGGGGGATATGGACGCGCACGAGCTCATGGCCGCAGAATCGTCGATCTTCCGAGACAGTCTGACACCACATGCCAAGTGCTGGTGGGTTGCTCAGTCCATCCGAGTGAAGGACAAGTACGGACTGAGCGTTGACAGAGAAGAGAAGGCGACGATGCAGTCGATCCTAGAGGACTGCGACGACGAACATGTGTTCCGCCCCGTCCTGGCCTCCCGCGCGGATTGGGTCTTCCGCACTGAGTTCTTGCAGGCCTTGCCCCTTGCAAGCGAAGTCCCACAGTGCTCCGACCAGGACAGTCTCCCGACCGTTGAGCGACTTCAGCTCGCCTCGGGCCTGGCCAGCCCATATGTCTCGGAGATGGCCTGCCTGCCCTACGTCGTCCCTTCACGGAGGCCGGCGACGGAGACTCCTGAGCCCGAGACCGGAGAGGGCACTCCACCCAACCAGTCACAGTCCGACCCTAGGGCCGGACAGACAGAGGCCCAGCGGGCATGCATCCTGACGCTGGAGGAGCGAGGAATCAGCAAGACGTGTGGGAACGTCTCCGAGGTGTGCCCGGCCGTCGAACCGATCTTGAAAGGTGAACCGCTGTACGAGTTCCTTCGAGATGCTGACCGGGATGGGATCGTGTGCGAGAGTCTCTGAGAGGCCGTCGCTTGGGGCTGCAACCCACCCCTGTCCGGGCGATGACAGCATGTGAGCGCCCTAGCAGCCGGAGGGTCCCGAGACCGGAGGCAGTCGCAGCCAGACCGCGACATCGGCGAAATGCCAAAGATCTACCCGAAGCACAGCACCCTACCAGACGATACGGGACGTGTTAGCCGATCTCAGGAGCCTAGGTTCCGCCCCATCTCTTGAGCGGTCGGCAGATCGCGGAGGTACGCTGCCCCGGGCGCTGTCTGTGTCAGGCGGCGCCGTAACGCTTAGCCAACGTCTTTAGCCGGGCTAGGTGTTGCGGCACGGCTGTGAACGGATCAGGGCGGTCCTCATACTCCAAGGCCATGTAGCCGCGATATCCGGCAGATGCGAACATCGCCACGATACGGTCCCAGTCGGAAGGAGCATGGTTGCCATCTTCATCCCGGATGTTGACCTTGAACTGCGAATTGACCGCGTAGGGCAGGCACATCTCGATCTGGTCGTACGGGTCGCTGCGGAAGTTCCCGGTATCCAGATTGATGCCCACGTTCGGGTGGTCGGCGGCCTTGACGATCTGCAGGATCCGCTCGGCCCGCGACGTGATTCCTCCGTGGTTCTCAAGCCCAAGCACGACTCCGTGCCTTGCCGCATAGTCCCCTGCCCGCTTAAGGATCTCCGCGACCCAACCCGCAGCCTCGTCCTCCGTGCTGCCGTCCGGCACGTTCCCGCCAAACACACGGATGTGGCTGGCTCCGAGCTTGTGCGCCACGTCCACCCAATGTCCGAGCCAAGCCGTCTCCACGTCTCGCTCGCGCTCCTGCGACCGGCAGAGATTGCTGCGGATGGCGATGCTTGGCAGCTCGACCGCGGCCAAGTACGCTTTCCTCCTCAGTGAGTACAGGAACGAGTCGAGGTTCGACCGGGGGAACCAGTACACGGTCGCGTCGATCCCGTCGACATCATTCTCCACGGCCATGTCGACCAAGTCCTCGTAGGTAAGCGAGCCCTCCCGCAGCGCAACTCGGAAGGAATACGCGCAGATCGCCGTCTTGAGGCGGGGGGTCGAGCCCGGCAGCTTTGGAGATCCAGCCCGTGCCAAGCCGGGAAGCAGGGGAATGCAGCCTAGTGCCGTGCGCCGAGTGACCATCGGTAAGATTGTAGACCGTGCGAGCGGCGCCCGACCCGCCATGGCGACCACAGCAATCCGGCGCCGCCCAAACCGCCGAGGCCACGGGTCGGCCCGCGATTCTGTCTCTCACTGCCATGACACCCCTCCGTCCAAGCAGAGCCCTCGGGTTCGCCGCCGTCCTCCTCTTGGCAAACAGCGGCGTCGTTGCCAAGCCCAACATCGTCGTGATGATGGCCGACGATATGGGCTATTCGGACATAGGGTGCTATGGGGGCGAGATCCGCACGCCAAATCTTGACGGCCTAGCCTCGAACGGCCTGCGATTCACGCAGTTTTACAACGCCGCGCGCTGCTGTCCTACGCGGGCGTCCCTTCTGACGGGACTCTACGCTCACCAAGCGGGCATCGGCCACATGACCAGCGAGAACGAGGAAGTGCGCTTCGATCTCGGCTATCCGGGATACCGGGGATTCCTGAACCGCAGCTGCGTGACGATCGCTGAGGCGCTCAGGCCGGCCGGTTATCGGACTCTGATGGCAGGCAAGTGGCACGTGGGGACATTCGAGGGCATGTGGCCCGTCGACCGCGGGTTCGACGAATACTACGGGATCGTCCGCGGGGCGTCGAACTTCTTCCGCCCAGCTCCCGACAAGCTGTTGGTCCGGAACCGAGAGCGTATCGTGCCCGGTGAGGACTACTACACCACGGACGCTTTCACCGAGCATGCGATCGAGTTTGTCCGGGACGCCGAACGGGTTGACGATCGGCCATTCTTCCTGTACTTGGCCTACACCGCCCCGCACTGGCCCCTGCACGCCTGGCCGGAAGACACCCAGCGCTACCGCGGCAAGTACCTGATCGGCTGGGACTCGGTGCGCAAGGCGCGCCTCGAGCGAATGGTCTCAATGGGCATCATCGCCAAGTCGTGGAAGATGAGCATCCGCGACGCCGTGCCGTGGGAGGCGCTCTCGCGGGACATGCGGGACGAGATGGATCTGAGGATGGCCATCTACGCCGCCCAGATCGACCGCATGGATCAGAACATCGGAAGGCTCGTCGACACGCTCGAAGACTTGGGCGAGCTTGACGACACGCTCCTGTTTTTTCTCTCCGACAACGGAGGCTGTGCGGAAGGCGGGATGCTTGGGCGAGGCCCGCGCGCCATCCTCTTGACCAAGAACGGATACAGCCAGTCGTACGGCCAAGCTTGGGCCAACGCGTCGAACACGCCGTTCCGGAAGTACAAGCACTGGGTACACGAAGGAGGCATTGCCTCGCCCCTGATCGTTCACTGGCCCGCGGGAATCCCGGCGAAGGGCCAACTGCGCGGCGAGCCGACCCACTTGATCGACATCATGGCCACAGCGCTGGACGTCGCGGGCGCCGAATACCCCAAGAGATTCGCTGGGCACGATGTAACGGCGCTGGAGGGTGTCTCTATGGTCCCTGTGTTCGAGGACCAGCCGACTCGGCGGGAGGCCCTGTACTGGGAGCACGAGGGCAACCGGGCTGTCCGGGCAGGCAAGTGGAAGCTGGTCGCCGAGCATGAGGGACCGTGGGAGCTGTATGACATGGATGCCGACCGCACCGAGACAAAGGACTTGATGCGGCAGTATCCGGAGACGGCCCGTCGCATGATTGAGATGTACACCGCCTGGGCTCAGGCTCGAAATGTGCTACCTGGGCGGCCCGCACGTAGGCCTGGGTATGTTCCAGAACCGCTGGAGTACCCCGAGACGGCGGACTACGAACGCCTGCCGAACAGGCCCTAGCGCTCTCCGTCCCGACCCGCCGCAGAGGACTCCTAATCGCGCGGAACCGACCGTAGCGTGCCCTTGGACTCCCCGCCCTCCACCGTTCCGGTAGAAGCATGGGGTGGGGTGCTGCAAGGTGGTCGAGAGGCGACAGTCTTGGCAGACGCCAAACCACAGTGGTCGCTATCCCTGGTTTCAGGCCATCCGCGTCACATCGGGATCCTGTCCGACCGACTTCGGCCTCAGGGCGGGCGTGTGGTGCGGGTCATTGGCGAGGGGGGACTTGAATGCACCAACGAGTCCGCAGCAATGCGCACGGTTGCCAATCGTCGGCTGCAGATACCCGTTCCTGGAATCGTTGCGAGGGCCGGAATCCCAAGAACGCGGCAGGAATCTCAGCCCGCCCATCCCGCCCGTCGACGGACCCCTTTGCTCGCTCGTCGTGGCAATGAGATGCCGAGGCTCGCGGGCTCGAACTAGAGCAAGCTCCCGCGGCAAGCTGCCGTGCCGACCAGTCGGTGCGCCGTATCATGTGTCCAGAGTGGAACTCCCGGGTCAGCGCAGGGTCTCGGTCATCTTTTGGATCGCGTTGGGCGCCTGCCTTGTGGCCCTGGCAATCATCCTCAACATCGGCTGGCTCATTGCGAACTGGCCCAGCGGCCTCCTCGCTGTCCTCGGAGGCATAGCCGGCCTGATGCTGGTCGCGGGATTGGTCTTGAACACCGTCTTCCTGGTGCGCGAAATCCGCCGAAACGCCAAGCACGACGCATTCATCAACGCCGTCACGCACGAACTCAAGACTCCGGTCGCTTCGCTCAAGTTGTTTCTCCAGACCCTGCAGTCCAGACGGCTGGACGAGACCCAGCAGCAGGAGTTCTACCAGACCATGCTCAATGACATGAACCGCCTGCAGGGCACGATCGACCAAGTCCTGCTAGCCGGTGCGATGCGGACGGCCCGCAAGTCCCAGCGCACCCGCGTCGACCTCACTGCGGTGGTCAAGGACTCCATTCGCAACCTGCGGCTCAGCTATAACCTCCCGGACAGATCGGTCCGCTTCCGCAGCAAAGTGCCCCAGGACAAGCCAACGCTCGTGCTTGGAAACCGGGAAGAGCTGAGCGCCGCGGTGTCCAACTTGATCGACAACGCGATCAAGTATTCCAGCCAAGGAGCGCGAGTCCGAGTCGACCTTGCAAGGCCGACACCATCCCTGGTGGCCATCCACGTCCGCGATAACGGGATCGGAATCGACAAAGACGAGCTCAAACGGGTATTCCGCAGGTTCTACCGCGTGCCCGGAGTCTTTCACGCCAAGGGAACTGGCCTAGGCCTGTACATCGTTCGGTCTGTGGCCAAGAAGCACGGCGGACGGGTCTTCGGCAACAGTCCTGGCCGGGGCCACGGAAGCACCTTCACCCTCGAACTGCCGCTGGCCGCACCAGCATGAAGCGCATCCTCATCGTCGAGGACGAGCAGAGTCTCGCCCGCGGGCTGCAGTTCAACCTCGAGGCCGAGGGCTTCGACACGCGGCTGGTGGCGACAGGCGAGGACGGCCTCGCGGCGATCCGGTCGGGGACACGGTTTGACGTGCTGTTGGTGGACGTGATGCTCCCGGGCATCGATGGCTTCGAGTTCGTGCGCGACCTCCGAGCGCAAGGGTGTTTCGTTCCGGCAATGATCCTGACGGCCCGCAGGAGTCCCCGCGACGTGGTCGAGGGCCTCTCGGCCGGGGCAGATGACTACCTGTCGAAGCCCTTCGACTTAGCAGTGCTGCTGGCGAGGATTCGAGGCCTGCTGCGGCGGCACCGTTGGAGCGCGTCGGAACAAATGCGCGGCGTCCCGGGCGTCTACGAGTTCAACGGCCGCCGAGTTGACTTCGACAAGCGCGAGCTCCAAGTGGGCGAGACGGTCCGGTCGCTCACGCTGACCGAAGCTCGCCTGCTGCACTACCTGATCGCGAACGAGGGCCGCAGCGTTTCCCGGGAGCGTCTGCTGCAGGACGTGTGGGGAATGCGCGAGGACACGCACACACGGGCGATCGACAACTTCATCGTGAGGTTGCGGCGCTCTATCGAGCCGGATCCCTCCAAGCCCACGCACGTGCTCACCGTGAGGGGCGTGGGCTATCGGTTTGTCGCCACGCCGGAGCCGACCCTCAGTCGTCGTCTGTCCGGAGCGGCAGCGAAGCGGTTTCGCCGTCCGTGATTCCGACGACCCAGCGGAATGCCTCAAGCCACATCTTCTGGATGTCCGCAACATCCCAGACCTCGCTGCGGTGCCCCAGCAGGCATGTGAACACTCGCCCCTTGCCGAACTCGCGGACCCAAGCGAGGGCGAAGTCCCCATCGGTCCGCTTGACCCCGTCCTTGGCCATGTCGACGCTGGCGGTGTCGAGGCTCATCAGCACTCGAAGCTTTGACCGGTCATAGCGATCCACCTGATAGATCTCGTCGGTTATCGCAAAGGGACCCTTGAAGTGCCGGGTGACCGGGTGCCGGCGGTCTTCTACCAGCACCCGCACCTCTTGGTGCCACGGGTGGTTGATGAAGGCACCGCCGACCATTTCGATGTATTCTGGCCAGGTCTCTCGGAACGAGTCCGTCCCGCTGTGGACCACCAATATCCCCTTGCCATCCTCTTTGACAAAACGCATCAGGTCGGCCTTCTGCTCGTCGCTGATCGGCAAGTCTCCCTGGGTGTAGAACATCACAGCGTCGAAATAGTCGAGATTCTTGCGGTTCCCCCGAAGCTTCTGCTTGGAGACGAGTTCCAGATCGGTTCGGAAGCGCACGTCGAAGAGGCCACTCCGCTCGCCGATCTTGGCCATCGTGAACATCCCGTGGGACACCGAATCGTGCGCGAAAAAGTCGGATCCTCCCAAGAACAGCAAGTGCTTCTTGCCGTCCTCATCAGCAGCTGGAACGGGCATCACCGTCAGTGCCGCGGCCGAGATCACGGCGGTCAGGCGGAGGCAAAGCTTGCGAGAGTGCATCGGCGCTAGTTTCGCACACTGGCCGAGCCTGTCGCGCGCCCAGATGGGCATTGCTACGGGCCTTCGTCGCGTCAGTCCACCGATATCTCAAGACCGTGCCGGTAGGCATACCGGCAACCGGTCACGCCTCGGAACGAGCGAACTCTCTCAGCTCGAGGGCGCGATGGGAGGGCGTGTGTCGGCCAGCGCACGGCCTTGCTGCGTTCGGCGGCCCGTCGCACGAGAAGGTGCGCTCAGCCCACCAGCGGGGCGAGCACCTCTCCGTGCACATCCGTCAACCGGTAGTCGCGCCCTTGGAACTTGAACGTCAGCTTGGTGTGGTCCACCCCCAGCAAGTGCATGATCGTCGCCTGCAAGTCGTGCACGGTCACCGGGTCCTGTGCCGCCCGGTAGCCCAGTTCGTCGGTCGCCCCGAGCCGTGCTCCTGCCTTGATGCCCCCCCCGGCCAGCCACATCGTGAACGTGCGATGGTGGTCGCGTCCGACATTCGGGTCGTCTGGCTCACCCTGCAGCATCGGGGTGCGCCCGAACTCGCCGCCCCAGATGACCAAGGTCTCGTCGAGCATTCCCCGCTGCTTAAGGTCGGTCACCAAGGCCGCCGTCGCCCGGTCCACCTCCCTGCAGCGCTCCGGGAGGTGGAGCGGCAGGTTCACCCTCGGACCGCCGTGGTGGTCCCACTCTCCGTGCGTCAGCTGAACGTAGCGCACACCGCTCTCGACAAGCCGCCGCGCCAGCAGGCAGTTGTTCGCAAAGGACCGCTCCCCGGGTGCAGCGCCGTACATCTCTTGGATGTGCGCGGGCTCGTTCGAAATGTCCATCAGCTCTGGCACAGAAGTCTGCATCCGGAAGGCCAGCTCGTAAGATGCGATGCGAGTCTCGATCTCCGCGTCCCCGACGGCGTCGTGTCGCATCGCGTTGAGGTCGCGGATTGCATCCAAGGAGTCCCTCCGCACTCCGGGATCCACACCGGGCGGATTTGACAGGAACAGCACGGGCTCTCCGCCCGACCGGAACTGGACTCCCTGATAGACGGTAGGCAAGAACCCAGGCCCCATGCACGCCGAGCCGCAACGGGCCCCGCGGCCCGAGGCGAGCGCCACGAACCCGGGCAGGTTCTCGTTCTCGCTTCCGATCCCGTAGGTCAGCCAAGCCCCCATCGAGGGCCGGCCGGGCCTCTCGTGGCCGGTAAACATCTTCAGCTGGGCTGGGGTGTGGTTGAACTGGTCTGTCGTAAGGGAATAGATGAACGCCGTCTCATCAACGATCTTGCTGGTGTGCGGCAGCAGTTCCGAGACATACGTACCCGTCGCACCGTGCCGGTTGAACGCGAACTGCGGGCCCAGCAAGCTCGGCCTGCCGGACAAGAACGCGAAACGCTCGCCCTCGATAAGCTCTTCCGGAACGGGCGTGCCATGGAACTGCGCCAGCTTGGGCTTGTAGTCGAACAGGTCCAGCTGGGAGGGCGCGCCTGCCTGTGACAGAAAGATCACGGCCTTGGCTCTCCGAGAATGGTGGAGACCCAGACCGTCCTTGCCGGTGCCCGTCGTCGCCGCAGTCGCCGGAGACTCCCGGCCCAAGATTGAGGCGAGGCCCAGTGAGCCGATGCTCACACCTGCCGTCGAGAAAAAGTGGCGACGGGTTGTCGCTATGCCTGCGGGTGCCGCTTCTTTCATCTTGGCTACTCCCTAGTAAATGTCTCGTCCAGGTTGAGGAGCACGTTGGCGACCATCACCCAAGGGGCGAACCGTGCACTTCGCTGGCCGGGCCGGGTGTCCGGCACGGCCCGCGCTACCAGATTCGCGGCCTCCGTCGGAGCTTCCGAGTACTTTGCCGCCATCCGGTTCAAGAACGAATCGAGACGGGACAGCTCGCCCGGCTCGGGCTCTCGCGCGAGAACCGACCGGAAGCCGCGAGCAATGCGATCTGCGCTGTTCCCTCCCTCCTCCGCGAGCATCCTCGCCGCCAACGCACCGGCGGCCTCAACGAACGAAGGGTCGTTGAGCGTGTTGAGTGCTTGCAGCGGTGTGTTGGACAAGGACCGATTGACAGTGCAGACCGTCCGGTCGGGGCCGTCGAAGTTCATGAAAGTGGGGTATACGATGGTCCGCTTGTAGAAGGTGTAGAGCCCTCGACGGTAGCGGTCCTCACCTTCGCTGGTGGGCCATTGCTTAAATCCGCCCTCGATGAAGTGCTCGCCGAACACTTCGGGCGGTTGGGGCGGGAAGACGCTCGGCCCCCCGATCTTCCGGCTCAGCTGGCCGCTGGCGGCAAGGGCGATGTCACGCACCGCCTCAGCGCCCACACGGTAACGGGCACCCCGAGACAGCAGGATGTTCCGCGGATCCTTCTCAAGCTTCTCTGGAGTTGTCGATGAGTCCTGCCGGTAGGCAGCCGATGTCAGGATCGTCCTGAGCAGGGCCTGGGTATCCCAGCCGAGGCGCACGAACTCAGTCGCGAGCCAGTCCAAGAGCTCGGGGTTCGAGGGCCGGTCGCCCTGCGACCCGAAGTCCTCCGGCGTGGTCACGAGACCCTGACGGAATATCCTGCCCCATATCTGGTTCACCCTCACCCGCGCGGTGAGTGGATTGTCCCCGCTCGTAAGCCACCTCGCCAAGGCGAGCCTGTCGGGCACGCTGGGGCGCTGGCCGGCACTCAGCACGACCGGAACACCGGGATCGACCCGCTCGCCAAGGTCCAAGAAGCTCCCACGCCGCTGGATGTTGGCCTTGCGCGGCTCGGGGAGCTCCCGCATGACCAGGGTCTTGGTGGTGTGCTCGGTGCGGAACTCATCCAAGCTCGCCTTCAGGGCAGCGTGCCGATTGCGCTGATCCTCAAGTTCGGGCGCGATCGACCGGTAGAACGCCGCCAGTCGGCCACTGTCCGAGTCCGAGCGCTGTCCTGATGGCGTGCGAAGCACCTCCTGCACGGTGGCGGGAGTCTGCAGCAGAGCGTCGAGACTCTCTTGGGCCATGGAGGTTGCCAATACCCGAAAGCGGCCCAAGACTTCCTTGGGATCCTTGCCGGAGCCATGGATCACTCGGACCTTCAGCCGCGAACCCGCTGGCAGTTCGACCGATCGCGCAAATCGCATCGTGGCGGATGGCCCGCCGGCTGCGCCCGAAGTTTCGGGAAGCGGACTCCAGCCAGTCTCTCCCTTCGCATCCAACAGGGCAGCCAGATCGAGCGCGTTCCATAGACCCTCGTCGGCGGTCGCTCTGGAGACGCGCAGCCGCGCCTGCTTCTCCCGACCGAAGTATGGTTGGAAATAGAAGCCGTACCGGCCGGTGTCGTTGGTGAGCTTCAGCAGAACCTCGTTGGTGCCGGCGCGCAGATTGAACTGGACCTCCTCCTGATCCGGCGCGATGGCGCGCGTCGGATCGGTCGACAGCAGCTCTACCCCGTTGACCCATACCCTGAGCCCCTTCAGGCTGCCGAGCGAGACCTGCACGGTGGTAGCCTCGGGCACTTCAACTGTGC
Organism: Bryobacterales bacterium; assembly: GCA_965203925.1. Classification (GTDB taxonomy): domain Bacteria; phylum Acidobacteriota; class Terriglobia; order Bryobacterales; family UBA6623; genus VXMF01. Next base: position 2,906,777 of record OZ241924.1, on the reverse strand, counting down.
GGAAGGCGTAGCTGGCGCAATTCGAGTCCCCGCTGTCCGGCAAGTACTGGAGGTAGTGCACGCGGCCGTCGACCCAGTCCTTGCGCTCGGACCAGGCCAAATGCCCCTGCTCGTACACTGCGGAAAGATCGACATGCGCTTCTGGTGGGAAGGCTGTCCGGAACGCTTCCTCCCTTGAGCGAACGCGGAAGGGCCCGATCACGTGCCAGGCACCCCACTTCGGCTGGACCGCAGCCACCTCCGCCTGCTGCGCCTGCTGGTCCGGCGTCCACGCTTCAACCTCGATGCCTGCCAGCGAGAACGAGCCGTCCTTACCCCAGCCCGGGCCATTGCTCGGGAGCCCGCTGTCTTGCAGCGCCTCGAGGCGCAGACCGGTGAGGACGGTCGGTCCCAAGTCGAATGCAAGGTCGTAGACATGCGGGCCGTCACCGGGCTCGCCAGCGCGGACAGAACCGTCCGCCCAGGCTTCCAGAGCCTTCCCGCCGACCCCGGTGGCAGGCCTAGGCCGCAGCACACTCCAGGCGTCTCGCCAGAGGTCAATGCGTGTCAATGTCCGTGCCTCCCAAGTTCGCTGGGAGGCCGCAAGCTCTGCGGTCGGCGTGTCTAGGACCTGCTTGGCCGCCTCGACGTCGGCTGCGCGACGGCTAAGCTCGGCATTGTCACCCTTGAAAACCTCAAGCTCCTCAGAGATCTTGATTGCGCTGTCAGCGGTGTTGTTGAAGATCGAGTAGAGCTGGTAGTACTCGCTCTGCCGGAACGGGTCGTACTTGTGGTCGTGGCACTGGGCACAACCGAGGGTCGACCCGAGCCAGACCGTCGCGGTGGTGTCGATCCGATCCTTGACCGCCGCGTCGTAGAATTCGTCGTCTTTTGAACCGGCCTCGTTGGTGACCATCGTGTTCCGGTGAAATCCCGTCGCAACGAGCTGGTCGACGGTCGGATCAGGCAACAGGTCACCAGCTAGCTGCTCGATGGTGAATTGATCGAAGGACAGGTTTCGGTTGAATGCGTGGATCACCCAGTCGCGGTAGGCCCAGATCGTGCGGGGCTCATCGCTCTCGTAGCCGTTCGTGTCGGCATACCGGGCCAAGTCGAGCCAATGACGAGCCCAGTGTTCGCCGAAGTGCGGTGACTTCAGCGTCCGGTCGACAAGCCTCTCGTAGGCGTCCGGCCGTAGGTCCCGTATGAACCGGTCTACTTCCTCGACGCTGGGCGGCAGCCCTGTGAGGTCGAGGCTGACCCGGCGGGCCAAGGCCTCCTTGGGAGCCTCCGGATTCAGGGAGAGCCCCTCCTCCTCCAGACGGGCCAGAATGAAGCTGTCTATCGGGCTGCTCTCCTGATCGTTGTGACGAACGGACGGCGGAGTCGGTCGCACCGCAGGCAAGTAAGCCCAGTGGCGGCCGACCGTCTGCACCTCCACACCGACCCCCTCGGGCCAGCCCGCACCTTGGTCGATCCAGCGCTTGATTAGAGCGACCTCATCCCCGGACAATCGGTCGCCGGTCATTGGCATGGGGTTCAAGTCTCCGATTCCCGCGATGCGTTGATAGAGCGCACTTGCATCGGCATTGCCGGGAACAATGTCCTTGCCAGAAACACCGCCGGTCAGCGCGGCGGCCTTGGAGTCCAGGCGGAATTCCCCCATCTGCTGCAACTCGCCGTGGCAAGCGTGGCAGCGCCGTTCGAGGATCGGGTAAACCTCAGACGCGAAGTCCACCTCTTGGGCCTGATCTGTACTGGCCTTGACCTGCGCGAGGGCGGGAGCGGCGGAGACGCAGATGATCGCAACAGAGCCCAGAACGCCCGCTGCTCTCACCCACTTGACTGCGAACTCGGATGAGTGGCCAAACATGTTGATCTCCTGTCGGACGCCATTCGGTTGCGCTTCGGTTCAGAGTGCCAACCGAGCCAGCGCCCAAGCGAACTGCCCGCAAGTCGCAGCCTCGTTCTCGGACGGACGACGGCTCAGGCTGCTGTGCGCGAATCTGCGCAGATTATATCCGAGCCTTCCGGAATACGGACGCCCAGACGACCGGTCCCAGTCCTCCGACCACCGAGAGTGGCGGTCGGTCGGCGGAGCCATTTCGAGAGCCTTTCCTGATCCGGCGGACAGTCGGCGGGCGACAAAGAGATGTCCCTCGGCACTTCCCGATCAGGTGCCTGAACCGGGGCAGGCGGCGACACGAGTGCGGGCGCGGCAGCGGAATACTAACTCGCCGTCTCCGGGGACGCCGGGATTGACTCGGCACGGAAGGGGTGCCTGCCGTGGCCGGACCGAACGGCTCTTGCAGCACGGGAACAGCCATCGCCGCGGCTCTCGTCCGATGTCCGGGTGTGCTCGTCCATTCTGCGGGCCGCGCGCGTGCTCCGCCGCCCACTTTCTCTCCACTGCATCCGCCAGGCTCAGGCGAAGCCCAAGCCACCGCAGTCCTCCTCGGCCGCGTTGGAGAGCGCTCCGGGCAAGGCCCCTGCGCCACAGAAGACGTGCGCAACTGAGCCAATCTCCGTGCTACAGTGTGATCGGTGGATGGTTGAGGTAAGCGATACCGATCAAGATCGGTAAGTGCATTCGCGGGGCTCTGTTCCACCGAGACGCTTCGCATAGGAAGGGGTCTACCCGAGGGCGGATCTAGTGCATCCGCTGAGACTGGGGATCTCGTTGAGGAGGAAAGATGTATCAAGCTACTAGCGGTCTGGGCTCAGCAAGCGTTCGCGCGATTCTGGCCTTGACGCTTCTACTGGCCGTGGCGGGTTCTGCGTGGGCCCAAGATCAGGGGCGGCTGACAGGAACAGTGAGCGACGACACCGGGGCGGTCATCCCCGGAACTGCTGTCACGGCCCGCAATGCCGCAACTGGCGTCGAGCAGAGTGCCGAGAGCAATGAGAACGGGGTCTACACGTTCTCGTACCTAGCCCCTGGCGACTACGAGGTTTCGGTCGAGTTCGCGGGCTTCAAGACTTCACGAACGAGTGTGACGGTCGAGACGGGATACACACGCACGGCTAACTTCTCGCTGGAGATTGGCGAGGTTACCGAGGTTGTCACGGTTGAGGCGACGACGCCCCTGCTTGAGTCGACAACCTCTTCTGTGGGCCAGTTCATCGAACGGGAGACCGTCTTCAACATGCCGCTGCAGAGCCGCCGCAGCGCCTCGCTCGTGCGCCTGATGGGCAATATCTCGTACCGTTCCGAGGACGGCGGGGAGCAGATCCCGAAGTTCTCCATGGCAGGCGGACGCTCACAGAACCAGATGTGGACGCTGGACGGGTCGGTCGTTCAGAACATGGCGATCGGCACACAGCAACTCGGGCTCAACCCGCCGGCGGAGTCCCTTCAGGAGTTCAAGGCAGAGATGAACAATTACTCGGCCGAGTACGGACGCGCGGGTGGCGGCTTCATTGTGATGACAACCCGCAGCGGGACGAACAACATGCACGGGGCGGTGTACGAGTTCTTCCGGAACGATGCGATGGACGCGCGTCCTTTCTTCGCACGCGACTTGGCCCCGCTGCGCTACAACATCTTCGGCGGCTCGCTCGGAGGGCCGATCATCAAGAACAAGTCGTTCTTCTTCTTCAACTATGAGGGAGCGCGAAGACGCGACGGGGTAACCTACTCCAGCGACGATGTCCCGCACCCGATTGAGACCACTGGCGACTTTTCGAACCGCGTAGGCCTGACGCTGATGGACCCAATCAATGGTGGCCAGTTCCCCAACAATATCATTCCGCAAGCCCGCATTGACCCTCTGGCTCGCCAGATTGTCGGGCTCTACCCCGCGCCAAATGTGGAGAGTCCTATCACCAAGGCACCGGCAAATAACTACGTCAATAACGCTTCCAATGGTCTTGACCAGAACTTCATCACAGGGAAGTGGGATCAGAACATCGGCGAAAAGGACCGTCTTTCTGTGCGCTTCATGTATGTGGAAGCGCCGCAGAATATTCCGGCAGTCTATCCAAACGACTTCGCCGATCCACGCGCTGGCATCCGCAAGAACCGACATCACAATTCGACGGTGAATTGGATTCACAATTTCTCACCAACAGTGATAAATGAATTCCGGTTTAACTGGGGTGATCGATTGCACATCAATCGCTCAGCGGCGCGAAATTCTGGCAAGAATGGGGAATTCAATATTGCGGGTGTCAATCCGGAGTCGTTTGCACGGTTCAGTGTGAATGGTCTGACACGACTCGTGCCTGGGAATCAGGAGCGAATTCAAACTCCTATTCGAACAATTGAAGTCGTTCAGAACCAGACAGTCGTGGTGGGCTTGCATCAGATAAAATACGGCTTCAATTGGCGATACTCGCGAAACATTGACGATCAGAACAACCAGACCGGGGGCGTTTTCAATTTCGGAAACCGAGCGACCGGAGTCGGGCTTGCAGAGCTCCTCCTCGGCCACGTCGGTTCCGGGTCGATCAACGACGCCGACATCTTGGACCGCCGCACTGACTACTTCGGATTCTTCGTCCAGGACGACTGGAGAGCAACATCGAAGCTGACCGTCAACCTCGGCCTGCGCTATGAGGTTGACACCCCGCTGTGGGACAAGAACAATCGTCTGAACGGGTTTGACTTCAGCGCAACCAACCCGGTGTCGGGAGTGCCTGGCGTGGTGACGTTCTTCGGGCGCGACGGTCTAGGCAAGTATTCCCACGACTACTACCTCGGCGCCTGGGGCCCGCGCGTGGGTGTTGCCTACCAAGTGAGCGCGAAGACGGTCATCCGCAGCGGCTACGGGATCAACTACTACGGGGCCTACCGCGGTGCAGTACCGAACGCGTTCTCGCTTGGATTCAGCACGCAGGGCAACTTTACGTCGCCGGACGGCGGCTTCACGCGGGCCTTCACCCTCGCCGACGGAATGCCCGCCACGGAGGCCGCGGAACTGGGACCGGGCTTCGGAGCGGTGGAGGTCGGCCAGAGGCCGAAGGTCGCCCCTCAGTTCTTCCGCAAGGAGCACCGGAGCGCGATGGTGCAGCAGTGGAACTTCGGCATCCAGCACCAGCTTCCGGATGACTTCCTGGTCGAGGTGAGCTACATGGCCAACATGGGGCACCGCCTTGGCGGGGCCAATGTCAACTGGAACGTAATCCCTCTTGTCGGCGGGCAGGGACCGGCGAGGCAGGCCCAGACCCTTCGTAGGTTCCCGATCTTCAACGCCGTCGGCCAGCGTTCGGCGGACTGGGGCAACTCGTCCTACCATTCCGGAAACCTCAAGGTGGAGAAGCGCTATTCGGGCGGGTTCAACATGCTCATGAACTACACATGGGCCAAGTATCTCGACGATGTCGAGGGCGGTTCCGAACTCGCCGAGTTCCAGGGCAACCGCAACACCCACCCGGAGCTGCGCCACCTAGACCGCGGCTACTCCGGAAGCGACATTCGCCACCGGCTCGCTCTCAGCGCGGTCTACGAGCTGCCGTTCGGCAGCGGGCGCCAGTTCGACATCAGCAACGGCGTCTTGGACGCCATCGTCGGCGGGTGGGGCTTGGGGATCATCACCGAGTTCCGCACGGGTTCCCCGTTCGTGGTGGTGGAGAACACCAACCGCAGCAACACATATGCGGCAGCACAGCGCTCGAACATCTTGGGCGATCCGAAGCAGCAGCCCCAGTGGCGCGACAACGTCAAGGGAGAGACCTTCTTTGACACAAGCCTCTTCGAAGCTCCGGGCAACGGCGTCGTGGGCACGGCCCCCTCTTCGATCTGCTGTGGACCGGGGCTGGCGAATGTCGACATCTCCGTTCACAAGTGGTTCGAGTTCACCGAGAGCGTGCGGCTGCAGTTCCGCGGCGACTTCTACAACTTCCCGAACCATCCGCAGTTCGCCAATCCCGACGAGCGGCGTGGTCGGGGCGGATTCGGAAGGATTGCGAGCACTCTTCGCGGCACGGGAGGCAGGGTCTCCCAGCTGTCGCTGCGGCTGGAGTTCTAGGCAGCGCAAGACCAAGCGAGAGTGCCGCCGGACTGCCCGGCGGCACTCTCGCCAGATCGATTGCACGACCGAATGAGCCCCCTGCAAGAGCTAGAGTTCCGGCACTCAGGCGTGGGCAGACCGCACGCTCAGCGCATCCCGCTCCCGTCTCGCAATGCCAGCTTCCGGCGGTAAGCCTCCAAGATCGCCCTGCCCTTTCCCCTCTTTCCGTTGCGGATGCAGGCCAGCCCCCACGAGTAGAAGGCCTCAGTGAGCGAAGGGTCCAGCTGGGTAGCACGTTCACATAGCCGTTCGGCCTCGGCGAACTGCCGGTTTCGGAGGCGAAGCCTTCCGAGCCTGTAGTGCGCTTCCGCAAAGCTGGGCTCCGCGGCCAGGGCCGTCTGGAACGAACTCTCGGCCTCCTCGACGAGACCCGCCGCGAGCTGCGCCAGTCCCAAGCGCAGCCAGTAACGAGGCGGCGCCTTCCCTGCGAGGTCTAGCGCCGCGCGGTAGCTCTCGATCGCCTCCTGTGGCTGTCCGACGTACTCCTGCAGTGATCCCCGGTAATAGTGCAGCTCAGGGTTGGCAGGATGCAGCTCCAAGCCCCGTACAACGTAGGCCATTCCAACCTCGACTGTCCCCAGTTCTTGGCACACCAGCCCGATCCCGCCATAGGGTCGGGCGGGCAGCGGGTCGACGGACAGCGCCGTGAGGTAGACCTCAAGCGCGGATCCCCACTGCCGGCCGCCGAGCAAGGTGTCGGCGAATCCGATGAGCTGCCGAGCTATGTCGGGATCGCCTTCCGCAGCCGCTGAGGGCGGAGTCAGGCCTCGGCAGTTCGTGCGGGACCTCACGGTGTACAGGACCTTGGCACCCCGAGCGTCCATGGCTGCGGCCCGTTGGAACACGCCCAGCGCCTCTTGGCGCCAGCCGTGTTCCAAGAGGAAGAGCACCAGGTTGAGGTAGCCGTCGGCCCGGGCGGGATCCATCGCGATGGCCCCTTCCAATGCTTGCCTCGCATCCTCTGGCTGCCCGAGACGAGCGAGCACCGATCCGCGCAGGAGAAGCGCCTCAGCCGATCTGGCCTCAAATGGTAGGTCTGCGAGCACTTCCAAGCAGTCTTCGTACTCCTCGAGTTGATAGTGCGCCAATGCCAAGTACATGGCGGCCTCGCGACTGCCAGGCCTGGCCGCCAGCCCTTTTGTCAGCGGAACAAGAGCCTGACGGTACAGCACCCGCTCGAACAGCAGTTTCCCGATTGCGAGCAGCGTCGCCGGCTCTTCGCTCTCCGCGGCCATCCCAAGCAGATGCGCCACGGCCACCTCTTCTCGGCCAGTGGCGAGACGGGCCCGGGCGAGGTCCATCTTCGCTGCTCCGTGGGAGATTCCGAGGCGCTCCGCGGCCTCCAGATGGGGCAGCGCTTCGCCATGCGCATTAACCCTCAGGAAGCACGCCCCAGTGCGATACCGAAGGCTGGCATTCTCCGGAGCGACCCCTGACGCCTCGCGCAGCACGCCGCAGGCCTCTGTTCGCCGACCGAGCCGGAGGAGAGCCGTGGACCATGGATCTGCGATCTCGGCCGCTCCCGCCCCCAGCTCGTTGGCGATGGCGAAACGCTCCGCAGCCTCGGCAAATCGCGCTGCGGCCATCGAAATCCGTCCGAGCCAGCTGTACGCCGAAGCAGCATCGCTCGGCTCCTGCGCGGCGTCTTCAGCCAAGCGTGCGGCGTCCTCAAGTTGGCCCAGTTGCAACAGGGCTTGAACACGCTCATCCCAAGCTGTCTCGGCGGCTGCGACAGCACTTGACGCTGTGGCCAGTCCTAAAGCTGCCGCCAGCGCCGGTCTGCCGATCGCTGCCAGAACGCGGACGACCCGCTCTGTGCGCAACCGTTTCACCCCTTGCACGGGACCAAACGTTTAGCTAAAGGCCGCCGGCCGACTGACGCGGAATGTACTCGCGCTCCACGTCCTGGTCCCGCTGCCTAGCCCGCTCCTTGTTCAGGCGGGAGAAAACCTCGGCTTGCTGGCGAGCTTCGTCCGGCCGACCGGTGGCCCGGTAGGCCTGCGACAGGTAGAGGTGGAGCGATGCCTGGCCATGGTCAGGGTGTGCCTTGATCGCCGCTAGCATCGCGGGGATCGCCTCCTCGTATCTCCTGAGCTGAATCAGTGCTTTGCCCAGACCTGCGTGCGCCTGAAGGGAGTCCGGCGCACGGGCCAGAGCCTGGCGAAAGTGACCCAAGCTGGCTTCGGCGTCGCCCAGGCGCAGAACGACCTCCCCAAGCAATCGGTGGGCCTCGGCAAATCCTCCGTCAATCGCCACGGCCCGTTCCAAATGGCCCAGAGCTTCCTCGAATCGCCCCATGTTCTCGAGTTGCCACGCTACTTGGTAGTGGCTGTTGGCAAGGCCCGGGAAGCGGGCCAGCGCCGACTGGGCGTGTTCCAGCGCACGCTCGAAGTCATGGTTCCTGTGGTGCGCGTCAATGAGCAGGAACCGCAGGTCGGCGCTGCCTGGTTCGAGGTCAACCGCCCGCTGCAGGCTCTTCACCGCCTCCTTGTAGTAGCGGCCTTGCATGTACTGCAGGCCGAGCAAGGCGAGCAGCTTGCCGTTGTCCGGGCGAACCGTTACGGCGACCCGAAGGTGAGGGATGGCCTCCTCGTGGTCGCCAGCCTGCGCTAGGAGATTGCCCAGCATCATGCGTGCCTCGTAGAACTCGGGCCGGAATTCGACGGCCCGCCGCAGGTAGGGAACAGCCTCGACTGGCCTTCCCAGCGAGGCATGCGCCAGCGCCAAGTTGTAGTAGGCCTCCGAGGAGCGGGGCCTCGTCTCCAAGACTTTCCGGAGAATTGGGATCGCCTCCTGATGGAGACCGCTGCGACCCAGCGCTGTCGCCGCACCGAGCATCACCTCCGCGTCACCCGAATCCGCGAGGACCTTGGCGGTGGATCGGGCCTGGGCGACCTTCTGGTCCCGCAGCAGCACGCGCAGCTCAACGAGACCTCGAATGTCCTCCTGAAGCTTGTTCTTCCACCTCTCGGCCAGTTCGAACTCATGCCGGGCCTCGGCTGACCTGCCCAGCCGCTGGTAGGCCTGGCCCAGCAGGTAGTGGATCTCGCCCTTCTCGGGCCATGTGCGCACGGTTTCTTCAAGGAGGGCCACTGCCTGCTCAGTCCGACGCAGCCTCAGGTACCCGCTCGCCAGCCGGGCCCGAACATCGAGGATCGTTCCGATCGCGAGGACGCGCTCAAAGTAGCCGACGGCCTCTTCCGTGTTCCCTTCCGAGAGCGAGATGCGGCCGAGATAGTACAGCGAATACGCATCCGGCGGTTCGAATTCCAGCTCCCCAAGAAAAGCCTTCTTGGCTTCTTGGGTGTCCTGAAGATGCCAGTGGGCCAATCCGAGTTGGTAGTACGCGCCAGGGATTCTCGCATGAATCGCGAGCGCCTCGCGCAATTCCCGGACCACGAGCGCGTATCGCTCACCATCAAGGTGAATCTGAGCCTGCTCAAGGTGCTGGTTCAGCGCGGTCCGCGGATCCTGCCCAGACGCGGGAGGGACGCTCGCTCCCAGAAGCAAGAGGAGCGTCACGTGGGCAGATCTGGGTGCCACCCGATAACCGGCCCTGATCCGGCGGTGCCGTGACGTCCTAGCGTGGAAACGACGAGCTGATCGTCGGTGCGGTTGGGACTCGGAGCGCCGACCCGCGGGATCCCTCGGTGGTGCCCGATGTGCCCGTTCCCCGGCCAAGCCCAAGCCGTAAGCGGTCGTGCTCATGCGCAGTGCGGGGACGCCCGCACCCAGTGTATAGCCGAATGGCCGACGTTTGAGTCCCTGGTGGGAGCCGCCCTTGCCAGCGTGTCGCCGCACAACGGTCGCACCAAGCGCGGAGCCGAGGTCGCCACGTGCCATTCCCCCGACGATGGCCAGTATCCGTGAGGAAGTCTCGCAAGGCTCGGTCCCGGCCGAGCCCGTTCTCTCAGACCGGAGAGCGATTTCCACTCGTCGGTGCGTGCACGACGTTCTGGCTGAAACCCCCGAAGTGCGGCGACCACAGCGAAACCAGATTGCGGCTGCTGGCTTCCCGCTGGCCCCGAATACGGCGGCCAATCCGCATTAGTTGCGCTGTGCAGGCGAGAATCTGGCAGCCCGAGACACCCGGCACTGTGGTACACTCCCGATCGGATGATGGAGCCGGTGCAATGCACGCCCGTGCGCTTCCTCCGATAGTTCGGCTCTCCCTGCGTCTCGTGGCGCCAGCGGTTTCGCTGTCGATCACCGCGTCGGCAGTATTGGCGCAGCAACCAGACGGACCTCGGTTCGAGCCGCATATCGCGCCAATCCTCGAGCAGCACTGTGTTGTTTGCCATGGAGAGGCATCTCCGCAGGCCGGGCTGGATGTCCGAACGCGGGGAACCCTGCTACATGGCGGCAACTCCGGACCGGCCATCGTTCCGGGAGCACCGGTGGACAGCCTGCTGCTCCAGAAGACCTCATCGGGCGCCATGCCGATGGGCGGCGAGAAGCTGGCATCGGCGGAAGTGGAACTGATTCGTCAATGGATCGAGAATGGAGCGCTGCTGGAAGGAGAGAGCCCAGGAGCGACAGGTGACAGCACGCTAGGAGAGGTTCACCCGCGCGACATTCTGGTCACGATCGTCAATGTCAAGTGCCTCCTCTGTCACGGACGCCGGCGGCAAGAAGGCGGACTGGACCTGCGGACACGAGAGGCAGCGCTCAGAGGCGGAGTGTCTGGGCCCTCCATCGTGCCGGGCGATCCGGACCGCAGCCTGCTCATTAGGCGCATTGTCGCCGAAGAGATGCCGCCTGAGGCGGACCAGGCCAGGCTGTCGTACCGGCCGGTCACCTCCCAAGAGTTGGACAAGCTGCGCGAGTGGATCAGCGCGGGAGCCCAGTGGGACGAGGACGCGCCAGTCGTTGTTGACCCGGACACGGACCCCTTGGTCAGTCAGGCAGACCGTGAGTTCTGGGCATTCCGGCCTCCGCGCAAGCAGTCTCCCCCAAAGGTCAATGCCGAGAATCGTGTCCGGCAGCCGACCGACCGATTCCTGCTGGCCAAGCTTGAGGAGAGCAGCCTCGCATTCTCCGACGACGCCGACCGCGTGACCTTGGTGCGACGCGCCTACTTCGACGTCACCGGGCTTCCACCCTCGGTCGCCGAAGTTGAAGCCTTCTTGGCAGACGACAGCGAGGACAGCTACGAACGGCTGGTGGACCGGTTACTGGAATCCCCGGCCTACGGCGAGCATTGGGGGAAGCGCTGGCTTGACGCTGCCGGCTATGCCGACTCTGAAGGCCAGGTAGACTACGACGCCGTTCGGCCACATGCCTGGCGCTACCGCGACTGGGTCATTCGGGCGCTCAACGCCGACAAGCCGTATGACGAATTCCTGATCGAGCAGATAGCAGGCGACGAACTCTTCAACTACAGGGAAGAGCCGCTTCCGCTCAAGCCCGAGCTGGGTGACAAGCTCGTTGCCACCGGCTTTCTGCGCATGGGCCCGGACGGGACCTACAGTGTCTCCCAAGGATTCGTCGCCGAGCGCCTCACGGTCGTCGCCGACCAACTGCAGATCCTGACCTCGACAGTGATGGGCCTCACGGTCGCCTGCGCTCGGTGCCACGACCATAAGTACGACCCAATTCCCCAGCGTGACTACTACCGCCTCAGCGCCATCCTCAGAAGCGCGTACGACCCCTATGACTGGCTTTCTCCCAGCGAGGCCGACATTGGCCCGGACGCCGACTGGAACGAGACCAACACACGGCTCCTTCCCGGAGCGCCAGCAAAGGAGGTGGACGAGGTCGCGGGCCACAACGCCTCGATCGAGGCAGAGATCGCGGACTTGGCCAACAAGCTGCGGGACCTGCCCGACACTGTCCGCAGGAAGCTGCTGGAGCTGCCTGTACCGCAGGACGCACTGGTCGACGCCCGCAAGGTCTTGAGCGACGGCCTCGCGCCCGAACCAACTGGAGCCGACGCCACACAAGCATCAAGCGAGCCTGGCGACGAGGCCCGCGCGCTGTTCGACGCGTTTGTCAAGGCAAGGCTGAGCCTGCGGACGAAACCTAAGGTCCGAGCCATCTTCGACATGGGTGGCGAGCCCACTCCGGTTCACGTTCTATTTCGCGGGGAACACCGCAATCCGGGCCCGAGAGTGGACGCCGGCGTGCCATCGGTGCTCAGCGAGGGCATCAAGCCCTACGATCTGCAACCCCTCGAATGGTCGAGCGGCCGCCGACTTGCACTGGCAAGATGGCTGGTGCAGCCCGACCATCCGCTGACGGCCCGCGTGGTCGTGAACCGGGTCTGGCAGCACTACTTTGGTCGCGGCATCGTGCAGAGCGAGGGCAACTTCGGTCGCACAGGCACGCCGCCGACCCACCCGGCGCTGCTGGACTGGCTGGCTGTCGAGTTCGTCGAGAATGGCTGGAGCCTTAAAGCACTCCACCGAATGATCCTGACCTCCACCGCCTATCGCCAGAGTTCCCGGATTGAAGAGCTCGCCGAGAGGGCAGATCCCGAGAACGCGCTCTTGTCCCGGTTCCCCATGCGTCGGCTGGGTGCCGACGCCATTCGCGACTCCGTGCTCAAGGTTGCCCAGCGCCTCGATCCGGACCCATTTGGCCCTCCGGACGAGATCGAGGTCAAACAGTCCGGCGAGGTGGTGGGCCAGGACACCGATGCCGGTCAGCGGCGGAGCATATACGTCCAGCAGCGGCGCTCGCGGCCAATCACGATTCTGGAGTCGTTCGACGCTCCGCAACTGAAGCCCAACTGCCTGAGGAGGTCGAAGTCGACGGTTGCGTCGCAAGCCCTCCAGATGATGAACAGCGAGATTCTGCGCGCCAACTCCCGCTACATGGCAGGACGCGTGATCGACGCAGTCGGCGAAGCCCCTCATGCACAGGTGGAACAGGTCTACCTGACGGCCCTGGCACGTCGTCCAACCATGGAGGAACTCGCCGAGGGCACGAACGCGCTGGAGGAAATGGCCAAGGCTTGGGAGCGCAGGCTGGACGAGCGCGTTCCTATGGAGCCGAAGAAGTCAAAGGCACGCTGGCTCGCGCTCGCGACACTGTGCCACACCGTCCTCAACTCGGCGGAGTTCATATACATTGATTGAGCGGGCGAAGCGAGCATGAAGTCTTACAGGAGTCACCGGGGCAATAGGGACGACACGGCGCGCCATCCTTCGCGGCGGGACTTCTTTTCGCGTGTCGGAGACGGCCTTCATGGTGCCGCCTTGGCATCGCTGCTGGGCCGGGACTTGCTGTTACCGAAGTCAGCAGCCGCAGCAGTAGGGGAACGTCGGGTCTATGACCTGAGGGTACGCCCGCCGCACTTCGAGCCCAAGGCCAAGTCCGTGATTCAGTTCTTCATGAACGGCGGCCCGAGCCAAGTCGACCTCTTCGACCCGAAACCAGCCTTGGCCAAATACGAGGGCCAACCGCCTGGTCGGGACTTGGCCAACGACATCGAGTTCATCAATGAGGCCGGCGGATTCATGCCATCGCCCTATAACTTCGCGAAGCACGGCCAGGCGGGGATCGAGATTTCGGAGATCCTGCCGCACTTGGCCGGCCAGGTAGACGACATAGCGTTCATCCGGTCGACGTTCACGACACACTTCAATCACGAGCCCGCGATCTTCATAATGCAGGGCGGGCGGCAGTTTTCGAGCCGACCGTCGATCGGTTCCTGGATCGTCTATGCCCTCGGATCTGAGAACCAGAACCTGCCCGCTTACGTTGTCCTCGACGATCCCAAGGGACTGCCGGTAAACCACATACAGAACTGGCAGGCGGGCTGGCTGCCCCCGGTCTACCAGGGCACGAGGGTCCGGTCCGAGGGCTCGCCGCTGCTGAATCTTCAGCCCGACGAAAAGTACCCTCCGCCAGTATTGGATCTGGCCCGTTCCTTGCTGGCCCGGATGGACCGGCGCCATCGGGACCTCCGGATCGGTCACACCGAACTCGAAGCCCGAATCATGAACTACGAGCTAGCCGCCCGAATGCAGCTGGCAGCCACCGACGCCCTTGACGTGATGCAGGAGAGCGAACAGACGCGGGACATGTACGGCCTGAACGACGAGCGGACCGCCTCTTATGGGAAGCGGTGCCTGATGGCGCGACGGCTCGTGGAGCGCGGGGTGCGGCTCGTGCAAATCTACATCGAAGGCCAGATCTGGGACAACCACGAGAACTTGGACAAGTCCCTGCGCTATGCCTGCGGCAAGACCGACCAGCCCATTGCCGCACTCATCCGTGACCTAAAGCGGACGGGGCTGTTCGACCAAACGCTGCTGGTCTGGGGCGGGGAGTTTGGGAGACTCCCGCTAGCCCAGAGCCGCGAGGCGGGAGTCGCCGGGCGGGACCACGGTCCGACCGGGTTCACCGTCTGGCTGGCAGGGGCAGGTGTCAAGGGCGGGACCGTTCACGGATCTACGGACGAGATCGGTTACAAGGCTGTCGAGAACCGGGTCAGCGTGCATGACCTGCACGCGACGATTCTCCACCAAATCGGACTCAACCACCGCGATCTGGTGTACACCCACGACGGGCGGAACGAGCGTCTGACCGACGAGTTCCCGGCGCGTGTCGTCACCGAGATCCTGAGCTGATCAGAGCCGTTCGAGGGCTCGGCTTGGCCGCGCCGGAGTACCTGCGTTTGACAGGCACTCGACGCGGCCCAATGGAGTCGCAAGTGGGCAGATTGCAGCCGAGACCCCCAAGAAAGGCCATCGGCTCGCCCTATCCCCGTTGACGCGACTCTCGCTTGCGCATATTCTTGGGGGGCGTTGGGCCGCGCATGAAGGTGCTTGGCTGGTCATGAGGCGGTCGCTCAAGCGGTCGTTAAGGGGCTGGGCGTTCTGCCTTCCTATGGGCGTCTGACGACCGGATACGTGGGTCTGCTGAGGCGTCTGCCTCACATGCCCTGACTGCAGTTACCAAAGGAGGGTACTAGAGGTGAATTCGAGATCGGGCCACGCCGCCCGCTGGATCAGGATTGGGGGAGCGCTGGCGCTCCTGACCGCGCTTGCGGCAACAGCGCTGGGCCAGAACACATACGGCACACTCGTCGGCCGTGTCACGGACGCGCAGGACGCTGTCATTCCGACGGCCCTAGTCACGGTGACGAACCAGAGCACAAACATCGCCCGTTCGGTGCAGACGAGCGCCACGGGCGACTACAGCGTCGTCAGTCTCCTGCCAGGCACATATGACCTGACGGTGGAAATGGACGGGTTCAAGACATCGCGCGTCGAGGGCATCATCCTGCGGGTGAACGAATCGGTGCGCGTCGACATTGCACTTCAGATCGGCGATGTAGTCGAGACCATCGAGGTGTCCTCGACCGTCGCTCCGCTATTGGAAACGACACGCTCCACGCTGGGAACAGTCGTGGCCAACGAGAAGGTCGTCGAATTGCCGCTGAACGGTAGGGACATGACCCAGCTCACGCTCCTGCTTCCGGGAGCCGCGCCCGGCGCGAGCGCCGGCGGGTTCTTCATCATCGGGGGCCAGACGGTCGCCGTGACCGGGAACCGCAGCGACCAGAACAACTACACGCTTGACGGAGTGAACAACAACGAGACCTTCTTCAAGCACTACGGGATTCGGCCGTCGCTGGACGCCATCCAGGAATTCACCGTCCAGACGAACATCACCAATGCCGAGTTCGGTGACGCGGCGGGCGCGAACGTCAACGTGGCCATCAAGTCCGGCACGAACGAAGTGCACGGCAGCCTGTTCGAGTTCTTCCGCAACGACAAGCTTGACGCTCGCACCTTCTTCGCACCAACCCGACCGGCATTCCGCTGGAACCAGTTCGGGGCTGCCGTGGGCGGCCCGGTCAAGCGCAACCGCACATTCTGGTTCGCCAACTGGGAGTCGTTCCGGTTCCGTCGGGAGAGCACAATTCTCAATGCCGTGCCGACACAGGAGATGCGAGGCGGCAGCTTCCTGACCAACACTGACGGATCCCCGATCGGCCAGCTCTACGACATCCTCACTACGGAGGAGGGGCCAGGGGGAGTTCTCTCCCGCCAGCCGTTCGCGAACAACACGATTCCACAGAGCCGATTCCACAGCCTCGCGACGACGTGGCAGGACGCGGTGTTCGGCCCGTTCACTCCTAACATGCCGGGGCAGGCGAACAACTTCATCAACACCACCCCGGACCGGCGCGACGACGACCAGCTCAACCTCAGGCTGGACCATCAGGTGAGCGACAACAACAACTTCTTCGTGCGCTGGTCGTGGGCCGACAACGAGAACCTGTCGCCGCAGGCGTTCCCCGGGCGCGAGGTTTCGTTCTTCAACAAGTTCCGGAACATGGCGGTCAGCGACACTCACATGTTCAGCCCGACATCCATCTTCGAGTTCAAGTTCGGCTACAACTCCGACAACATCCAGCGGCGCACGGAGCCTCTGGGCCTTCCGCAGCTGGTGGCTGGGTCTCCGGGAACTTTCCGCGAGGACTTCGACTTCCCGATCAACATCGCGGTTACCGGCTTTGCGGGCGCCGGGCTGACAGCATTCGTATCCGGACCGCAGCGGACGTGGCAGTTCATGCCCTCGTTCACCAAGATCGCTGGCAATCACACGATCAAGGTCGGTGCCGACGTGAAGGTGCGGCACGTGCTCCACGATGGGGTCTTCGCCTCTGTGGCCCACGACCGTGTGCCGACATCGGACCCGCAGGACACGGCCGGCGTGACGGGCTTCTCATACGCCAGCTTTCTTCTTGGCGTGCCGTCCTCCGGCGGCCGGATCCAGCCGCTCGAGGCCCCGGGCTGCTCGTCCTGCACAGAGGCCAACATGAAGCAGGACCTGACGCACATCTACTTTCAGGATGACATCAAGGTGACCCGCAACCTGACCATGAACTTCGGGCTGCGGTACGAGTGGACGTCGTGGTACAGCAGCCGCAACGATCCTCCGAACGCATCCTGGTTCGACGCGATCGGCAACCAGTTCGTCTTTGCCGGCCCGAACCCGATCACCGGGGAGGCCGCGAACACCACACCCACCTTCATCGTCCCGGACAGGAACAACATAGCGCCGCGCTTCGGATTCGCATACCTGCTGGGGCAGAAGACGACAATCCGCGGAGGATACTCCATCTTCTACGGCTCCAACATCGCCTGGGAAGGCAACCACATGCGTGGCAACTTCCCCTTCGCTCTGGGCCAGAACTTCAGCGCCGTGAACAAGACGTTCTACGAGGTGTCGTCGGACGATCCGTTCCCGGCACTGGATCCGTCGAGGCCGAGCGCCCAGCACACGGCCCGCCGCGACAACGTCATGCCGTACATCCAGCAGTGGAACTTCGGGATCCAGCGGCAGCTGGCCGAGGACCTGATGTGGGAGATCAACTACGTAGGCTCCAAGGGCACAAAGCTGAGCTCGTTCATCGACGGCAACAATGCCCTGCCCGGACCGGCGGCCGATGGAGAGACCATCCAGCAGCGCCGCCCGCACACCATTCACTGGGGAGCGTTCAGTGAGAACCAGTCCGACGCGGTGTCCAGCTATCACGGCCTGACGACCAAGCTGGAGAAGCGCTTCAGCAGGGGGCTGAGCTACCGGATGAACTACTCATGGTCGAAGTCGATGGACCTGAACTCCCAGTGGGGGGGCACATCGGCGCAGAACGCCCTGGACGAGCGCAGTTCGATAGGCGTGTCGGACTTCCACCGGGCGCACATCTTCAGCGCGGACATGGTGTGGAGGCTTCCGAGACTGACCGGCCTGACCGGCGCTCTCAACCACATCATCAACGACTGGCAGGTCAACACGATCGTCCAGCTGCGCAGCGGACGTTTCCTCACGCCCACGCTGGTGGGCGACCACAACAACGTCGCAGGCAGGGGAACGCAGCAACGCCCGGACTTGTCGGGATCGGCAATCTCCTACCCGCGCACACCCGACAGATGGGTCGATCCGGCGTCGTTCGCCCAGCCGAACCTACCAGCCTCCGTCGGTGACTTCAGCGGGTTTGGAACGGCGGGCCGCAACGTCATCGAAGGGCCGGGCCACGCTGGGGTTGACTTCTCGGTGTACAAGAACATCCCGATCACCGAGGACATCGGTGCCCAGTTGCGGTTCGAGTTCTTCAACATATTCAACCGGGTCAACTTCAACAATCCTGGAGTCGGCGGCTGGGATCCTTCCAACTTCCCGACGTGGGGTAGGATTACCGGCACGGGCGATGCGCGGCAGATCCAGATCGCGGCAAAGTTCTACTTCTAAACCTCAGCGGGTGGGGCGCTTCACGCGCCCCCCATTGCGGGGTCCCGCAGGACGGCTCTCGTCTGTGGGGCCCCGCCCAAGGATCTAACCGGTGCGCCGGATTTTGTGCCGGGCAGTCTCGTTAGTCTGGCTACCGGCGCTGGTCGGAGCGGGGCTCGTGTGCACCGCGCAGTCCGGCCCCGAAGCACAGCAGCGCGTTGAGGCCCTTCTCCACGAGGTGACCCAGGCGCAGCACACACAGGACCATTCGCGGCTGAGGGCAGCGTACGCCGAGATCGCGGCGCTCCGGCCGGACACCCCCGAATACCAGAGAGGTCTGGGCCTGGCCTGCTACCTCGGCGGGGACTACGCGGCGGCAATCGCAGCCTTGGAGCGGGCCGCCTCGCTCCAGCCCGGGCTGGCAGGGGTCAGTCTGTACCTAGGCATCAGCTACTACCGGACGAACCGCTTTCAAGAGGCGGTGGAAGCTTTGGAGCGGGCACCGGAGCTGGATTCCGGCGCGCCCGCGGCGCAGTTCTGGCTCGGTGCATCGTTCCGGGCTTTAGGCCGCCTTGCCGAGGCGCTCCCGCTGCTAGAAGCTGCCCACGAGAAGGCGCAGAGCGATCCTGAGATCCTCCTCCTGCTCACAAGGACCTACTCAGAGCATGCGGCCGGGTGGTTCCGCCAATTGCTGGCGGTGGCCGGGACGTCGGCCCCCGCGCGGCTGCTGCGGGCCGAGGAGCTGGCGATGGATGGCGTCGACCACGCTGCCATGAAGGAAACTGACGCTGCCCTCGAGCAGGATCCGGGCTTGGTCGGGCTTCACCTGCTCAGGGGCCAAGTCCTGTGGGCCGCCGAGAACTTTGCCAAGGGTGCGGATGAATTCCGGCGGGAACTCGCGAACGACCCGCTCAGCGCGGAGGCGCACCTGATGCTGGGCGCCTACCAACTGGACCTTGGCGACGCATCGGCAGCATTGGGCCATCTTCGGCGCGCCAGCCGATACCGGCCAAACGATCAGGTCACTCGTGAGCTCTTGGATCAGGCAGTGAGGGCGGGAGGCGTTGATGCTAACCCCAAGGTGCCCTCGCGCGGCCCGGAAGCCGCCGAGCCGACACTTGAGGGCGCGATTGGGGCGTACAAGCGAGGTCAAGTGACCGAGGCAGCGCAGCTCTTGGAGCGCTTCCTTTCCCGACGGCCAAGAACGCCAGCGGCGAGGCTAATCCTAGCCCGCTGCAGGATTGTCGAGGGAGAGCTTCGAGCGGCCCTTAGACAGCTCGACCGGGTCCAGGAGCAGGATCGGGAGGAACCGGAGACGCTCTACCTGCTGGGAAAAACCTACGAGCGACTCGCATCGCAAGCAGCTGGACGGCTGTTCGAACTTAATCCGGATGCACCAGGGGTCCGCCTGCTACGCGGGGAGGCATTCGAGCGCGGGCCCAAATACGACTTCGAGAGTGCCCTAGCAGAGTTTCGAGCCGCGAAGGAATCAAGCCCGGACGATCCTGCTGTCGACCAAGCCATCGGCCGAGTGCTGTTCAAGATGAAGCGCTTCGACGAGGCCGTGCCACATCTAGAGGCAGCTCTTGCCCGGAATCCCGGACACGGAACAGCGAACTACCTGCTGGGCAAGATCCGCCTCCTGCAAGGGAATGGTAGGGACGCAATCGGCACGTTGCGCGAAGCGGTGCGAGCCCGGCCAGGCTTGGTGGACGCTCGCCGGGACTTGGCCTCCGCTCTGGCCCGCGAAGGCCGGCTCGAAGAGGCGATTGGGATATATGAGGACCTGCTCACCGAACATCCCACAGACTCCAGCTTGCACGCGCTATTGGCGACGGCGTACCGCAGGGCCGGTCGAATCGAGGACGCAAAGGCGCAAGCGGAAAAGGCCCGGACGGTCGGCCACGAGTGACAACTTGAGCCTGCAGGCAACGCTACGCTTCGCGTAGGGGACGGTCAGAGGCGATTGATGAGAGTGGCCACGTAGGCGGCGCCGAATCCGTTGTCGATGTTCACCACCGAGACGTTGCTGGAGCACGAATTGAGCATCCCCAAGAGTGCCGACAGGCCGTTGAAGCTCGCGCCGTAGCCGACGCTTGTCGGAACAGCAATGACCGGCACGGAAACCAAGCCGCCCACGGCGCTGGGTAGGGCACCTTCCATGCCGGCGCAGCAGATCACAACCCGCGCGGAGTTGAGGCGGTCGAGCCTGTGCAACAGCCTGTGGATTCCTGCGACGCCGACATCGTAGACCGTCTCTACGGCATTGCCCATGACCTCGGCGGTCACCACGGCCTCCTCCGCGACGGCGATGTCGCTCGTGCCGGCGCAAACGACAGCGATCTTGGCCTTGCCTCGTTCCTGACGGTCACCCCACACGCGGATGGCTCTGGAGCGGGGGAAGAACTCGGCGTGGCCGTCCAGTTCTCGCACAGCCTGGAACATGGCCTCCGTTGCGCGAGTCACCAGCAGGTTCGGCGACCGCTCGAGTAGCTTGGCAGAGATGGCGCGGACCTCTGCAACGGTCTTCCCCTGACCCAACACAACTTCCGGCATCCCGTGGCGGAGTTCACGGTGATGGTCGACCTTGGCGAAACCAAGGTCTTCGAAAGGCATGTGGCGCAGCCGGCCAACCGCGCTGTCCACATCGCAGCTGCCGTCCCGGACCCCCTCTAGCAGTTCGCGCAGTCGGCGACCGCTCACGGGCGGGCCCTGGACGGCTCATAGGAGCCGATCTCAAGCACGGGATCCGGCCCCATCCCGGCTGGAGTGTCGATGACCTGCACAACCTTCCGGTCAGCGACGGACACGATCCAGATCTGGTCCTCGTCCTGGACACCGGCGAACGCGTGCCTGTCATCCTTGGACAGGGAAATGGACAAGGGTGCCCCTCCCAGCGGAATCTGGGCGACCTCCTTCATGGCTTCCGGATCTGCAATCCCCACGGCATGACCCGTCTGGAGCGAATAGACCAAGAGTTCGTCCCCGTCTGTCGCAACGATCCGGTTTACGCCGGCCCCGGTCGGAATCGAGCCGACGACCGACTTGGACTCCGTGTCGACCACGTCAATCCTGCCGGCATCTCGGCAAGTTACCCATAGCCTCGAGGCGTCTTGCGACAGCAGGCTACCCTGAGGGCCCGCCCCTACCTCGATCAGGCGCAGTTCTCCGCTGACGGCGTGCACGGCTCCAACCGTCCCGCTGGCGGTGTTCGAGACATAGCCCCATCCGTCGGGGCCGAACGTGACCATGTGCGGATCCGAGCCGCCGTTGTCGAAGTCCTTGATGACGGCCAGGGCGTCGAGGTCCACCAGCACAATGCGGTCCGGATTCTCCGAAGTGACAAAGGCCCGGCTGGAGTGCGGATCAATGCTGATTCCGTGGGGACGGTGGAATCGCCCCAAAGGCAGGACCGCAACTCGGGACTGCAGTTCCAAGTCGACCACCGAGATGGTGTTGCCGCCGGGACCGTCGTAGTCCATCCACAGCACGCCGTTGTCCGAGATGTAGGCCAGTCTGCGGTCTCTGGACAGCGCGACCTCGTGGGGAGTTGCCCCGACCGCTGCCTCCGCGACCCTTCGGCCGTCGGACGTATAGAACCCGACGGAGTCGTTCTTCTTCTCGACAACGAGCAAGTCCGGTCGCGGCCCGACCGGTATGGACGACGCGGCAATCGACGCAAGATTCTGTGAAGTCCGGCTCATCCTCGCCCCCTCTAGTTGCCAACCGTGAGCCCTTGATTGTACCTTGAAGACTTATGGCAACCAGTCTGAACAAGGTGATGTTGATCGGCAATCTTGGACGTGACGCCGAAACTAGGCACACCGCCAGCGGCATTCCCGTCACGTCCTTTTCGCTTGCCACGACCTACCGGAGCAAGGATCCCAACTCCGGCGAGTGGAGGGACCGCACGGACTGGCACGACGTTGTGCTCTGGAGAGGCGAGCGGGTTGCACCGTACCTGACGAAGGGCAAGAAGGTATTCATTGAAGGACGGTTGCAGACGCGGTCTTGGGACGACCAGAGCGGGAACAAGCGGTACAAGACTGAAGTGATCTGCGACTCGTTCGGCCTGATGCTGCTCGGGGGCCCTGGAGAAGGTGGTGCGGCCAGGTCGGGCGGATCCTACCGCTCGAGTGGCAGCTACAGCGGGGGAGGGGGTTCCGGGGGCGGATACAACCGGCCCAGCCCGCAGCCAACTGCGCCTAAGGGCAACGAGCCGACTGGAGATTCCGGCGGATCAGGCATGCAGGACGACGACGACATCCCGTTCTAGCCCGGTCGGAGGACTACCAACCGATTCCGGGAGGTTCCTCGGCGCCGAATAGCCGCAACGCTGGCTGACCCAATGACAGCCCCGTTCGTACAGAACTAAGCCGGTGCGGGCTGGCCCTCGTCTAGCCCGGGAAGGCCCCGGCCCGTTGGCAGTGGCCCTGAAGGCTCCGGCTCCGGCCCTCCATCGCTCTCCTCAGGTGGCGGAGGGATGGTAAGGGCTTCCAACTCGCGGCCCTCTAGAAGCGCTGCAACTTCCTTGCCGTCGAGAACCTCGCGCTCCAAGAGGGCTTCCGCAATCCGTCTCAGCCCGTCGGAGTTATCCTCAATCACCTTTCGGGCCCGGTCGTAGCTCTCGGATACGAGCTTGGAAACGTGGGCGTCGATCTCTCGGGCGGTCGCCTCTGAGTAATTGCGCTGCTGCGCGATCTCCCGGCCCAAGAAGACTTCCTCCTCCCGCTTGCCGAACGTCAGTGGTCCCATGTCGCTCATGCCCCACTCGCAGACCATCCGCCGGGCCAAGGCCGTTGCGCGCTCCAAGTCATTGCCCGCACCAGTGGTCATGTGATCCATGAACACCTCCTCGGCAATGCGGCCTCCCATCAGAATCGCCAACTGGTCGGCAAGGTATGCCTTCGTGTAGGTGTGCTTATCGTCGAGGGGCAGCTGCATGGTGATGCCCAGCGCCTGCCCTCGGGGGATGATCGTGACCTTGTGCAGCGGGTCGGCCTGCTCAAGTAGGGCTGCCACCACAGCGTGCCCCGCTTCGTGGAACGCCGTGTTCCTCTTCTCCGAGTCATGGAGGATCATCGAACGCCGCTCGGCACCCATCATGACCTTGTCCTTGGCGACCTCGAAGTCGGCCATGGTCACGACCTTGCGATTCTGGCGAGCCGCAAGAAGGGCGGCCTCGTTGCCCAAGTTCGCGAGATCGGCGCCAGAGAATCCCGGCGTCCCACGCGCGACGACCATGAGGTCCACGTCCTTGGCCAACGGCACCTTTGCGGTGTGCACCTGAAGGATCCCGTGTCGCCCGCGCACATCGGGCCGAGAAACCACCACGCGACGGTCGAAACGCCCCGGGCGGAGCAGGGCCGGGTCGAGCACGTCAGGCCGGTTCGTGGCGGCCATCAGGATCACGCCCTCATTGGAGTCGAAACCGTCCATCTCAACCAGCAGCTGGTTGAGCGTCTGCTCGCGTTCGTCGTGGCCGCCGCCTAAGCCCGCCCCGCGGTGCCTGCCGACCGCATCGATCTCATCGATGAACACGATGCACGGTGCGCTCTTCTTGCCCTGCTCGAACAGGTCCCGAACGCGGCTGGCGCCGACGCCCACGAACATTTCCACGAAGTCCGATCCGGAGATCGAGAAATAGGGCACGTTGGCCTCGCCCGCCACGGCCCTCGCCAGCAGGGTCTTTCCCGTCCCCGGGGGACCGACCAACAGAACACCCTTCGGAATGCGCCCGCCAAGCTTCTGGAACTTCTGCGGCTCGCGCAGGAACTCGATGATCTCCTGCAACTCTTCTTTGGCCTCGTCGACCCCGGCCACGTCCTTGAACGTGACCTTCTTCTGCTGGGCGGTCAGGAGCCGCGCGCGGCTCTTGCCGAATGTCAGCGCACGATTGCCGCCGGCCTGCAACTGGCGCATCATGAAGATCCAAAAGAAGACGATCAGCACCAGCGGCGCCACGCGCCAGAACATAGCCCAGAATCCGAGGGAGGTCTGGTCCTTCACCGTGACCTCGACGTCTTGCGCCGTGAGCACGTCAAATACCCTCGGATAGTCGGTCGGTATCGTCGTCTGGAACTTGCCCGATGTCGCCTCTCCTTCGACCTTCTGGCCGGTGACGGTGATCTCGTCAATCTCGCCCTGCTCGGCTGCGCTCATGAAGTCGGTGAAGGTCAGCGTTTCGAGGCGATCTCCGCTCTTCGTGTTGACGGCCTTCCACAGCAGGATCGCTGTGCCGAGCATCACCACCCAGAAGACTGCTGTCTTGATCGTCGGGTTCACTTCTGTTCAATCCTTGGCGACAGTCCTGCCGCACAGTTCCTTAGACGCATCCGAGGCCTGTTTCGGTCCGCTTGGCCCCGAGATTCCGATGGCGAGCAGCCTTCGACTGTGCGGACCCACCCGAAACCTATCGTTCAATCCAAACCGCCCCGCCCAGACAACGGAGCCCTCTCCCGAACCACCGACCACCACGGGCCAGCCTGGCCGCAGCCAAGCATTCACCCGGTGCTGTTGGAACAGGTCCCCGATTTTTCTAGGCGCCAGCTTCCCGGCCAGCGTCAAGCGGTCCCCGGGACGCCATCCCCTAACCTGCAGCGGCTTGGGGACTCGGTCCCAATCGAGCAGCGTCGTCTTGTGTTGATTGTACAAGCCCCGCCCCGTCTGCGGGTCAACTAGGCGGGCGCTCAGATGCCCCCATCCGGGGACGGGAAGACCGACCGAACCGGGAACGGCGAGCTTCAGGCAATACTCGGGGACATCGGGCACCGGCAGGCGCCGCAGGAGGACCGCTCCAAAGGACCGCTCAGCCCTGAGGCCAGGAACCTCGGCGACGCCGGATCCCCGCTGCTGGACTACCAGAGCCCGGAGCGCTTCAACATGAACGAATCCCGGAGCGGTCCCGACGTCGCGCAAGGCACAGTGCAGGAGCCGCCGCTGCACCGCCGGGTGCAGCGATCGCACCTTGGCGACGTCAAGCAGCGTCCCCTCACTAGTCTCCGAGACACACTCGGGGCGCAGCTGGGCAATCTCGGCATCCCAGAATCGCCCCTCCTCCAGCGCCCACTCGGCGGTGTTCGCCAGCGCGGACTCAATCCCCGGGTTCCAGTCTTGCCGCAGCATCGGAAGCAAGTGGCGGCGGAGCCTGTTGCGTGCAAATGCAGGATCGGCGTTGCTGGAGTCCTCGCGCCACTTCAGTCTGCTGGCCCGAAGGTATGTGAGCACCTCAGCCCGGGTCACATCGAGCATCGGCCGAACGATGCCGTCGCGCCGCTTAGGAAGGATGCCGGCCAGGCCGGCGCCGCCAGCTCCCCGCAGGACTCGGAACAGGACAGTCTCGGCCTGGTCCGAGCGGGTGTGCGCAGTCGCGATCACACCGCATTCGCCGCTCCTGCGAAGGTCTGCGAAAAACGCGTAGCGCGCGCTCCTGCCGGCGGACTCTAGGTTTTCTCGGGAGTCTTCCGCCCGCGCTGCGACGTCGACCCGTCGCACAAGCACGTCGCAGTCCATCCGCTGGGCCAGATCGCGGACGAACCGCTCATCCCCATCGGAGGCATCGCCCCGCAAACAATGGTTCAGGTGCACTGCGGCAATGGGCCGGTTGGGGTAGAGCTGCCGCAGGGCGTGCAGCAGGGCCACGGAATCCGCACCGCCGGAAACCGCCACCCCGATGCGCCCGCCGTCGGCGAACATTTCCTCACGGGCAATCCTCCTGCGCAAGAGTGCCAGCACTCGACTGCCTCTAAGGGCGCTAGGCACGCGGGCGAGGTTGCCCCGACAGCAGCGCACACGCGTTATCCTCCTAACTAGGGATGACCGCACTTCTTCTGCTGACGCTCATCCTCGCCGCTGGCCTACCGGGACAGCACGTCGAGCACTGCGGCGAGGTTGCTGTCTACGATCCCTGCGAATTGCTCACAGAATTGGGCCCGGGAGATCTGGAGAAGTTCCCCGACGCTTTCCGAAGTGTTGCACTGAAAGTTGAATTCCGCTCTCCGAAGGGCGGGCGCACCAAGGTCATGCCGGCCTACTGGGACGGCGGAGGCCGCTTTGCGGTCCGGTTCTCGCCGGACTTCGAGGGCCGCTGGGACTTCCGCCTGATCTCGAACGTCGAGGGGCTGGACCGGCAGACGGGCAGCTTTCTGGCAATGCCGGCCGCAACCCCCGGCTTCATCGAAGTCTTCAACGGACGCCATTTCAAGTACCCGCTCACTAACGCAGGCCACTACTGGCTCGGCGCCTCGATGCCTCCGTTGGCAAGCCAGGCACGGGATGCGTTTGAGGTCATGGCCCGAGAGCGTTCCGAGCAGGGCTTCACACACATGCGCACCTCCGTTCTTCCGCAGCCCGGGCGAGGCGCACAGCCTTTCGGCCCGGATGGGGAGCCCGAAGTTGGCTATTTCCGAGAGCTTGACCGGCGCGTCGACCTCCTCCACCGGCTCGGAATCGTGACCGACCTGGTCCTGGCCGAATCGGGCGACCATCTCGAGAAGCTCTTCCCTAGGCGCCGGAGCCAAGAGTGGTACGTGCGCTATGCATGCGCTCGCTACTCGGCCTACAGCGTCACTTGGCAGATCCTGCGCGAGTGGGAAAGCCACGAATCTGGCGCGCGTCTGACTGAACGGATCGCCAGGATGCTTGACGAGCATGACCCCTACCGGCACCCCAAGTCCACGGGCGCGACCGTGACTTCGGCCGTGCTCTCTCAAGACGGGTGGCAGGACTATTACATCCAGAACCGAGTCGACCCCGCATTGGCGTCGATCGAGTACGAGACGACACGCGGCCCGTTCGTCAACACCGGCGTGGGGCTCGGGGCGAGCGCGGCCACCGCGCGGAAGCAGGCTTGGACAGCCACGACTCGGGGTCACTACGTCACGCTCTCCGGCTCGGATGGGGCGACCGATCCCGCCGCAGCGGCCGAGATGGCGCCCCTGAGGAAGTTCTTCGACCAGACGCGCTACTTCGACCTTGAGCCGCACTATCGCGTAGCCGGCGGAAGCGCGCTGGCGCTGCACCGCGTGCCTAGGTGGTCCGAGAGGGCCATAGGGATCGAGCATGTCGTCTACGCGGGGGAGCCAGGGCTGATCGAGCTTCTCATGCCGAAGCAGGAGTACAAGGTCAGTTGGTTCGACCCGGCGACCGGAGCGTGGTTCGACCAGAAGAAAAAGTTCAAGGGAGACCGGTACCGGTCTCGCACACCCGACGACGCGCACGACTGGGTGTTGTATGTCCGTCGCGAAGGCAAGAAGCAGGACTACAACAGGTCGTTCTTCCTCGAATCGAAGCCGCCACGGTTCCGCGAAGTCGAAGTGAATCCGTCGGCTGTCCCGTTCGAGATCCAACTTCCGGCAGAGCCGGAAATCCATGTCGGCCGGGAACACCAATTCAATGCCACGCTGCTTAAGGACACGATCGCGGCTAGGCGAATGGTGTGGATCTGGCTGGCGTCTGTGGCTGGTTCCGACCGCGGTGCGCGGCTTCTGGGAACGGGCCAGGGCGGAAGCTTCGCCGTCCCCACGGTCATGGTCGCGGGCTACCCGGCCACCCTGCTGGTTCGCGCGATTGGCCTTGATGGTGCGGGAAGGCTCTTCGAGGCCATCCGCACCTACGACCTGCAACCGCCGGAGTGATGGTTCCGCCGACCAGAGCGACCCCAGTGGCAAGGATGAGGAGGAGGGACCTACTGGCGATCGCCACGGCTGCGTGGATCGGCTGCTCCCACCGGCGCCCAGGAGCAGACCTCGGCGTGGGCGACGATCCTGACTTGACACAGGCGACTGTCGCGTCGCTTCGAGAAAGCCTCGAGAAGGGCCAGCTTACCGCGCGTTCACTGTGCGAGGCGATGCTTGAGCGGATTCGAGAGATCGATGCCTCAGGGCCCAGCCTGAACTCGGTGATTGAGGTCAACAGTGAGGCGCTGGCCGATGCCGACCGACTGGACGCCGAGCGGAGCGAAGGAAG
Organism: Bryobacterales bacterium; assembly: GCA_965203925.1. Taxonomy (GTDB): domain Bacteria; phylum Acidobacteriota; class Terriglobia; order Bryobacterales; family UBA6623; genus VXMF01. The sequence continues at coordinate 2,878,632 of OZ241924.1, read as the reverse complement.
GATCCGCAGCCCGCTGCACGGCATACCCGCGATGCTGAAGGACAACATCGACACAGCGGACAGCATGGAGACCACGGCGGGGTCACTGGCGCTGGTCGGATCGGGCGTGGAGATGGATTCCACTGTGGCGGCCAAGATGCGCGAGGCCGGCATGGTGCTGATCGCGAAGACCAACTTGAGCGAGTGGGCAAACTTTCGGTCGCGGCGGTCCACTAGCGGATGGTCCGGCCGGGGAGGCTTGACGCTGAATCCCTACTTCTTGGCGCGCAACCCTTGCGGCTCAAGCTCCGGCTCGGGCGTAGCGGTCTCGGCGGGATTGGCACCGCTGGCCATCGGGACGGAGACGAACGGGTCGATCGTTTGCCCGTCCTCGGTCAACGGCATCGTTGGCGTTAAGCCTACGGTTGGGCTCGTCAGCCGGGCAGGGGTTATTCCCATCTCGCACACGCAAGACACGGCCGGCCCAATGGCGCGAAGCGTCGCGGACGCCGCCGCCCTGCTGTCTGTCCTAGCTGGCCCGGATGGTCGCGACGAGGCCACTGAAACAAGCAACGGGCGACTCGCGAAGGACTACACCCAATTCCTCGATGAGAGAGCCCTGCAAGGGGCAAGGGTGGGGCTGCTACGCGAGTACTGGGGACAGCACAGGCAGATTGACGGCCTGCTGGACGACGCCGTCAGCGCAATGCGGGATGCCGGGGCAGAGGTCTTGGACATAGACGAGCTTCCCGGAATTGCCGAGGCTAGGCGTCCGGGCCTCGAGGTGATGCTCTATGAATTCAAGCATGGGCTGAACGCGTACCTGGGCGGGCTTGGTCCAGACGCCAAGGTGCGGAGCCTTTCCGGCGTGATCCGGTTCAACGAAGAGCACCGGCACGACGAAATGCCGTACTTCGGCCAAGACATCCTCGAGGAGGCGATGACGAAGGGACCCTTGTCGGAGCCCGCCTACACGGAGGCTCTGGCGATCAGCCGCGACGGGTGCCGGAGGGCGATCGATTCGACGATGGATGAGCTGGCGCTGGACGCGTTCTTCGCCCCGACGACCGGTCCGGCTTGGGTCACGGACCTGGTCCATGGGGACCAATCGTCGTTTCGGGGTTGCTCATCGGCGGCGGCACGCGCCGGCTACCCGCACATTACCGTGCCGGGCGGATTGGTCCAAGGATTGCCCGTTGGGGTCTCGTTCTTTGGGCGGGCGTGGTCGGAGCCGCGCCTTCTGGGCATCGCCCATGCGTTTGAGCAGGCGACTAAGCACAGGCATCTTCCTAAGATGCTACCCGGGTCGGGGCTTCAGGGAGCCGACCCAGACCCGTCCGGCTTGCCTTCCGCGGCCTACTGAAAGTGGGTGCACTGGACGCTCCGCCCACCGGACGTTGGCCTCAGCTAGCCTCGGGACGGGTACTTGCCGCAGCACAGCGCCCCCAAGGTTGGCTCGCCAAGAACACTCGTAACGTCTCGGTCTATTCGGCCGGGGCAACATGTCGCTAGGGCGAATCTCGCTGTCGATCGGCAGCAGATGTTTACAGTTCCGGACATCGCGAGATTTCGCACTTGCGCCTCGTAGTGGCACGTGTGCTGTGCAGGCAGCGGGAATTCTCCCAGGCATGGCGTTCGTAACGGCGTAAGCAGGCTGTGCTTGCCAGTTCAGTGCGCCCGACACATCGGATTCGTGCCACATGTGCTCACGAAGGGACGTTCCACGGACCATTGCCATCCGTGGCGGACTGGGCCCGGTTAGCCCACCTCCGGCTGACTGCTCGCGTGCCGCCGGGAGGCTGTCTGGCGGTAGTGTCAGGGGCACGTCGAGCGGCGACCGCACCGGAAGCGTGACGACAGGCCTGGTTTCGAGAGGCCTCGCACGCGTATGCAGTGGTGGAATCGGCGGTGAACAACTTGGAGCAGCGCGGCCTAGACTGGGCGAGAGAGAGGGGCAAGCAGCGCTTCGAACAGGCAACGGCACCAGCGACCTTGGCCACGAATGTGCACGGGATCGCAGTCTTGATCCGAGCAGACGATCGCGAGCGGACGAAGCACAGTGAAGAGGATCGACAGGGCCTCCCCTCCGGCGTCGTCTGCGAGTGGGATGAGCCTGCCGGAGGCCAAACAGTGCCCAGAGAGGGGCGCCTAGGGGCGAATTCCGAGCCGTTGATAGTGGATTGAGAGCAAGGCCTCGGCTAGGTCGACAGTCTGCCGGCAATGTCTCGGCCCGCTACGGCTGACTTACTAGACGTGTCGCAGGCGAGTGCCCGCGAGCGGCCATTCCAGAGCTTGGCGACAGCGAGTCCTCGGCGCAAGCTCACCCGGCCCAGTCCGACAACTCAGACACGCCCAAGGTGGCCGGCAAGACCTGGGCTACTTGGCGTGCAGCTCCCCGAGGTGTTGCGCTGGGGCCCAATCGCATTCCGAGGTGGCCACTCGGGGGTTCTGGGCGACTCTCCTGCTTATCGACCGTCGGGCTCCGAGGGTACGAGCCAGTCCGGAACTTGGCCGTTATGTTGGAGGCATGATTCCCCGTGCAGTCACCGACCGAATCCTAGGCAGGCTCGATGCTCTCGAATCTGCCAGGGGCGTTCGCATCCTGCTGGCGGTGGAGTCTGGTAGCCGAGCGTGGGGCTTTCCTTCTCTTGACAGCGATTACGACGTGAGATTCGTCTATGTGCGTCCGCTCGATGACTACCTTGCAATCGAGCCGCGGCGCGACGTCATCGAGTGCGCGATCGAAGGCGACCTGGACCTCAGCGGATGGGACATCCAGAAGGCGCTGCGCCTCTTGCTGAAGGCAAACCCTGCGCTCAACGAGTGGCTGGTGTCACCAGTCCGGTACCGATGGCAGGCAACGGTCGCCGACAGGCTTCGCACTCTCGCCGGCCGTACGCCGTTTCGGCGCACTGGGCAGCACCACTACTTTCGCCTGGGGCGCTCCACTTACCAGAAGTACATCCACAAGCGCGAAACAGTGGCACTGAAGAAGTATTTCTACGTCGTGCGGCCAGTCATGGCATTACGCTGGCTTCGCACGCGGACGGACCCGCCGCCAATGAGGCTTTCCGAGATTCGCGCGGGAATCGCAATCAGTCCCGGAGCAGACCAGGCCGTGGGCGAACTGATTGCCCGCAAGGCAGCGACACGCGAACTCGGAACGGGGCCACGCATCCCCGCTCTAGATCGGATGATCGAGGACGAACTCGCAAAGGAGGTAACCGCTCTGCGCCGTATTGGAGACCCGCAGCTCCTAGCAGACGCGAACCTGCTGTTCCGCGACGTTGTTCGTAGTCAGGACTGAGCGCGGCCAATGTTCCGAACTGCGCCACCGGGTCCCGCATACTCCCAGGATGGTGAGCCGTCCGGACAGCCCACCTGCGCTGCTGATACTCTGCCGAAAAGGCGTAGGATCGGTCGGTCCTCAGCCGCTCCACAACTCCCGGAGTTGACACCTCTCAGCACCGTACAGTAGACGGCCACGGACGCATTCCCTTGCCAGTGCTGTCGGGCGAAGTGGCGGGAATGCACGTCGCAGTCCTTCGGCACGAACCGATCGTTTGCACGTTTCCTTACATGCAGTGGCAGCGCACTGCCGATCTTCCGGCTACGCGACTCTAGGACTAGATTGCCATGGAGGCCATGTGCTCCCTGCAGAGCGAGTCCTGGCAACTGCTCGCCGAACCGGCTCGGCCGTGCCGACACAGGTCCGGCAAGACAAAGGACCAGAAACTTGGCGGACAGCTCAGGTCTGGCGGAAGTCAGGGGTCTTGTCGTGGGCACTTGATAGGGATGAGGCTCAGTCTGAGAATGGCCTCCGCCAGAATTCACTTTCCGGTCCAGAGTTGTGGCACCCTCAAGCTGGTAGGAATATCATCCACCGCCGTCCACCTTGTGGTCCACCGTGTTGACGACAGCGTGGCCGCCGAGGTCGAGCACCGCCTCCGCCCCAGAGGTGTTAAGGCTGCAGCCGCCATTGAGGGCCAGCGCGTCGGTCCCGATCCCGATGCCGTCCGCGTCGCGGTCATCCGCCACGACGGAGAGGCACGGCGGAATCCTCAACGATCCGAACGGATGGTTCTAGGACCCCAAGGACTGGATCGCGGCTTTCCGGCGCATCGTGCATGTCAGCGTCGAGACCGTGCGCATCGTCGAGCGCCTGTCAGATCCGTTCTCCCAAGAGACCGAAGGCGGGCTCTAAGCTGGGGGGCCGGAGAGGCGTTGTCGCGTGGACTGGTACAAGGCGTGGCTCAAGGCAACCTCTAGGCTTGCAGAACATAGGACTTCGTCGCGCAAGCCGCCGAATCCTGAACTGGAAGGTAGCAGTGGCCAATCGCGGATCGAGGAATAGAGATCAGATCGGGGCACAATGCAACACGCTGTTCGATCGATCAGAAGCCGACTGGTGTCATGCCCTTCCAGTCGGCGGGTGAGTGGCGATGCCGCGCCGGTTCCGCCTGGCCCTGCCAGCAGACGGCTGGCATTGCATGCCTCGTAGAGCTCCGCCAGTGTTGAGGCAGCTCGGCGCATGCTAATACTGGCCGTACAGCTCGGTCCGGAAACTAGAGGCCAATCCCGTACGGGAATCGACCCCCGCGCCGGGGTGCCCTGCCCTTGGTGGTTTTCCCGTACGATACAAACAGATGCCCAAAGATGCACGGAACGATCCGCCGGAGTACGGATCCGTCCGGTCGACACGAGAACTCGGCCAGATCATGCGCTCCCATCGAAAGAAGGCGGGCTGGACCTTGGAACGGCTCTCTGGGTACGCCAACCTCAGCATGCGCTTCCTGTCCGAGCTTGAGAGGGGAAAGGAGACAGCCGAAATCGGAAAGGCATTACACGGTCTCCGATTGCTGGGACTGGAAGTGGTCATTCTTCCGCGGCACAGGGTCTCCAAGGCGCTCAAGGGCTGAGGCAAGTCCTTGGAGGCTCTGAAGGAATCCGTCGGATGCGTGACGAAGGTTTAGGGGTCTGGCACGGCAACCAACGGGTAGGTCACCTTCAACGTGGTCCAGGCCGAAGGATGGAATTCGAGTACTCGGCCGCTTGGGTCCGCGGGAAAGGGTTCGCGATTTCCAGATCGTTGCCTCTACCCGAACACGAATTGACGGCTTCTCCCGACCAACGTCATCAGTTCTTCGCCAATCTCCTTCCAGAGGGGCGGGCCAGATACCGACTGCTGCAACAGCATCGCCTTCCGGACGACGACTACGACCTGCTGCGAGCACTGGGGGGCGAGTGCGCGGGAGCCCTAGTCATCGTGCCCGAAGGCCAGACCCCTGATCCGCTAGACCCGCAGGCCTACCTCCCAGTTGATCAGGCCGGACTGGCCAAACTCGTACACCAGAGAGGTTGGGATGTCGGCACTCTCGAGGGCACTCGCCTACCCAGGCTCTCGTTGGCCGGCGCGCAGGACAAGACACCGATCGCGCTGTTCGATGGGCTGATCCACCTGCCCAAGAGCACTGCCCCGTCCACCCACATCGTTAAGTTCGACTCGGTGGAATACCGTAATGTTCTCGCATACGAGTGCTTCGCCACGATGCTTGCCAAGGCAGCTGGCCTGGCGGTCGTGGGATTCGAGTTGTGCAGGTCAGGAAGCGATCGCTATGCCCTGATCGAGCGCTATGATCGCATTCTCGGGCGAGACCGTATAGTCGCCAGACTGCATCAGGAGGACTTCTGCCAAGCCCTCGGCTACAGCAGCCGGCAGAAGTACGAGACCAACGGCGGACCATCATTCGCTCGTTGCTTCGGCCTGGTCCGCGATGTGTCTGCAGCGCCCTTGGACGACTTGGAATCGTTGCTGCGCTGGCAGGTTTTCAACGTGCTGGCCGGAAACTCGGATGGCCATGCGAAGAACCTGGCTCTCCTCTATGGCGCGGACAGAGCGATACGACTCGCTCCCTTCTATGACCTAGTGCCAACCCGGGCGACCGAGAACATTGACCACGCCTTGGCCCTTAGCGTCGGCGGAATAAGCGAACCTGGGAACGTGGGCCCGAAGCACTGGGAATCTCTTGCCGCGATATGCGACGTTCGGGCTAGTGTCGTACTGTCCCTCGTCGGGGAAGTCGCCGAGTCCCTAGCGACGAACATCGCGCAGGTTCGGGAGGAGTTCGAGGACCGCCACGGTCGATTGCCGGCGCTGGACCGAGTCGAGCGCATCGTCCACATCCAGTGCCGGAAGGCAAGGCGCGTGATCACCTCGTGACCCCGCGTAGGAATCGCCGACGGACGTAGGCCTTTGCAATTGAAGAGAACGCATGTGAACCGCAACTCCCGCTGGGCGCGCCCTTCAGGAACCTCTGATGTCCTTTCGGGGTGCGGTCATCTCGACGAACATCGCAACAGTGCCGTTGCTTCGAGCGGCCCGGCCGACTCTCGAGCCCGCATTGCAACCTGACTAATGGATCTGGTGAGCCAACGCACAGCAGAAGCACGCCCGGGCGGGAGTGTCCGAACGCGATCCTCGCGGTGGCCTCGGTCGCCGGCCAACATGTGCCCGACGGGGCGTCGCGGTCTTAGCGCACGTTTGACGACCGTCCATGGACTGCTCACGCGGCCGGTGCCCCGGCCGTCACAGCCCTGACGGCCGCTTCGTCCACCTCTATGCCTAGACCGGGACCGTCAGGAATCTCGTACGAAGCACCGTGCATGCGCATCGGGCTGGCAAGGAACTGATTGGAAACAGCGAACACCGAAGGGTTGTACTCCGCGAGCTTGACGCTATCGAACGCTGCCGCCAAGTGCAGCGCGGCTGCGATTTGGGGACCCATCGCAATGCTGATGTGCGGCACGACCTGGCACCGGTCCCCAGCTTCTCGCACAAGCTCGGCCGCCTCTGTTATTCCCCAGCGCCCGAGGTCTGGCTGCAGCCAACCGACGCAGCCGCTCGCCAAGAAAGGTGCCATCTCGAATCGTGACCGATAGCTCTCGCCCAAGGCAATCGGTGTCTTGATCCGCCGAGCCAAGGCTGCATGCTCCTCGACAAGCTCTGGCTGAAGAGGGCACTCAAGCCACAGGCATCCGAGAGCGTCCAGTTTGCTCCCAAACTCGTGGGCCGTCGCGGGGTCCAAGCGCCACAACGCGTCGACGGCAATCCCGGCATCCGGCCCAAGTTCGCCCCGCAGTCTCTGGACGAGCTCGAGCAACTCGGCATCGGTCCGGCCATGGAATAGCTTGAACGTCCGGAATCCTGCGTTCCACGCTTGTCTCGCTTGTTCGACGCTCTCTTGCGATGTACGGCCCGCCAAGCCGGAGAGATAGCAGGGTACGCGCGCCTTCGGGGCGTTAGTCGAGAGAATGGCTCCGACGGGCTTGCCGGCCATCCTGCCCGCCAAATCCCATAGTGCGATGTCGACTCCGGCAATTGCGTCGAGCATGAACCCACCCGTCTGGCCACGGACGCGCATCGACGCGTACATGCGATCGCGCAGAGCCCGGACTGTTTGTGGTGAGCCGTCGAACGGGCACCCCTCGATGGCCGGCCGAAGGAGTCTGTCGACGATGGTGCAGGCTACTTCCGGAGCCAGGGGTGCTTGTGGCTCCCCCCAGCCAACCAGTCCCGACGACAGGCTGACTTTGACCAACGCTGCCTCGAAGTGCACCGAGTAAAGCGAACGGTTGGTCTCCGACCAACGGTAATCGAACTCTCCGGACGCCAGCTCGGTCGGAGACCCAGCCGTGCCCCTAACGGCCTCCCAGTCCCGGGCCAACCGGATGGCAAAGGATTCTATCGACTCGATTCGATCTACGGGCATGAACGCCAAACCGGCCCGACCACGCTCCGCAGCGCCTTGAGTTCGCGCAGGCCAGCCGCGTCAAGCTCCCGTGTCGGGTGCCGTACCGCAGCGCAGTCGAGCACGCCGAAGTGGACGAGATTCTGCTTCACAGCGGAGACGCCAAGGCCCGGCTGCAACTCAAAGCGAATCAGCGGAAGCGCTCGTTGGAACGTGTTCCACGCCGACTCGAGACTTCCCGACTCCAAAGCCCTCCAGATCGAGCAGAAGACCCAAGTCATGTCGCTCGCAGGCATGGTGCCTACCGCGCCGCGCTCCCATTCTTCAATCATGAACTGGCCATTCAGCCCTCCGAAGAGGGTCAGGCTGTCGCCGGCAGCTTCGACAACCGCGCTGATCTTAGGCGCGGTTGGCGGTGCCTCGACCTTGACGTACTGAACGTTCTCAACCTCTTTCCCGAGCCGGGCCAGCAGAGCCGGAGGCATGGGCACACCGGACAGCATCGGCGCATCCTGCACCATGATCGGAATGGAGACGGCGTCGCTGATCTTCCCGTAGAAGAACATCAGTCCGTCCCCGTCCGGTCGGAGGTAGTACGGGGGCAGAACCATCAGCCCGTCAGCGCCCTGTCCCTCGGCCACGCGGCAGGACTCGACGGCCGCGCGCGTACCGGTCGCTCCTACCCCCACAATCACCGGTGCGCGGCCATCCACGCGGCGGACGGTCGCGTCGAGCAGTGCCCGGCGTTCCTCGGGCAGCAAGGTATAGCCCTCACCAGCGTTCCCGAAGACTCCGAAGCCGTTCGTTGCACCATTCGCCCAAAGGTGGTCGATCACCCGAAGCTGTCCACTCATGTCGACCTTCCCGGAATCGGTGAACGGAGTGACAAGGATAGGGATGACCCCTCCGAAACGCTTCTCGTGTGCCATTTCTCTACCCCCTGATGGGCCGTCCCCCCGCAACGAAGGAAGGGCCTGACCGCTTGGCGGCTGTGGACAAACTGCAGCGGGGTGGGCAGTGCCGCAGGCCCTCCATTCCCCGAAGCGTTGCACTGAACCACTCCGTGGTGGCTCCTCCGAACGGTCCGCGAAAGCCGCGAACGGCGAATGGACGGCGACTGCGGGCCCGAATTTCACCGACACTGCTTGGCCCGTGGTTTGAGCCCGCGACCTTGGTCAATCCCGGACTCACTTGCGCCCGTTCTCGCCCAAGCTGGCCCTCGCCAACACATGGAGCACGCAAAAGGCAATCGGATGCAGGAATGCCATGACGTAGAAAATCGCGTCGTATGAGTAGCTCTCGACGACATAACCGGTGATTCCGGTGAAGATCACACCTCCCAGTGAACTGCCCAAACCGACAATGCCGGCCGCCGAACCCACGACCGCCGTCGGGTACACATCGTTCGTCATGGTCATGAGGTTTGTCTTCCAGGCCATGTGCGCGAAGGTGACTCCGCAGATCGCCGCAACCGCCACTACGGCGGAATCACTGGAAGGCACGACCAAGCTGAGCGGCATCACCGCCGCCGCCGGGAGCATGACCCACTTTCGCGCCTTGAGCGGCGCCATGCCTCGGCTGATCAATCGCCCGGAGAACCAGCCTCCGGCGATGGCACCTAGATCGGCGGTAAGAAACGGGACCCAAGAGGTGAGACCGATCGCCACAATGCTGAAGCCGCGCTCGTCGCTGAGGTACTTGGGCAGCCAGAAAAGGTAGAACCACCACACGGGATCCGCCAAGACGCGGGCCAAGAACAGTGCCCATGTCTGCCGCACCTGAAACAGTTCGATCCAGCGCACGGAACGGCGGTGCGGGCTGCCCGGCGCGTCTTCGATCAGTGATCGCTCTTCGGACGTTACGCGCGGGTGCTTCGCCGGCACCCAGTACCAGCGCAGCCAGAACACGAGCCATAAGAATCCGGTCGCCCCAGTCACAACGAAGGCCGCGCGCCAGCCCCACTGCGTAAAGATCAGGACGATCAGCGGCGGAGCCAAGATTGCTCCGGTCGACGCCGCAGCATTGACGATTCCGTTCGCGAATCCCCGCTCCTTCGGCGGGAACCACTCGGAGATAGCCTTTTCGGCGGCCAGGAAGTTCCCGGACTCGCCCAAGCCGAGCAGGGCGCGAAATACGCCCAAGCCCAAGGCGCCTCTTGCGAGCGCATGGCCGGCGTTCGCGAGGGACCACCAGACCATCGACAGGGCCAAGGCCACCCTTGTTCCCCAGCGGTCGATGATCCGCCCCCATACGATGTACATAGCGGCGTAGCAGATCAGGAATGCCTGAACGATCTGGGCGTACTCGATGTCCGAGATACCCAGTTCCTCCGTGATCTGGGCAGCCAGCACGGACAGGGTTTGGCGGTCGATGTAGTTGATCACGGTGGCGCAGAACAATAGGGCAGCAATGCGCCAGCGGACGTTTGGAATCAGACGGGAGGTCACCTCTCAGTTCACCGTGTAACGCGCAAGCTCGCCCTCGTCGAAGTCTGCCCCGATGCCGGGTCGTTCCGGCACGACGGCGTGCCCCGGGCGAGCCTCCAAAGGCTCGCGCAACAGTTGATTGCCGAACGGACGTTCGAGGAGAGTGCCACCCTCCATGATTACTGTGTTCGGGAGGTGTGCGCCCAAGTGCACAGAAGCGGCCCAATACAGGGCGGTGCCAGTGCTGATGTGCGGCGAGAATAACACGCCATGCAAATCGGCGAGGATTCCGATGCGGCGACACTCGCTGATGCCGCCCGCCCTGCAGAGGTCCGGGTTGATGATGTCCGCGCCGCGCGCAGCAAACAAGTCGCGGAACTGGTAGCGGTTGGAGAGCGTCTCGCCGACGCATACGGGCGTCTTCAGTGATGCCCGGAGTTCTTTGTATCCCCCAACGTCCTCGGGCAGCAGGGCATCTTCCCACCAGCCCACGTTGGACAGGGCATCAAGTCGGGAGCCCACCGCCCGCGCCTCGTGGAGCTTGTAGGCCCCCAAAGAATCGACCAGAACCTGTCCCGTGCCGCCGACGGCCTCGGAGACGGCTTCCACCCGTTCGAGGCTCGCAGTGCCCGGACCCTTGCTGAGGCCCATCTTGACGGCGGTGAATCCCTCTTCTAGCCGTTGCCTAGCGGATTCCGCGAGGGCACTCGGGTTGGATCCGCCGATCCCCGAATAGGTGGGTACGGAACTGCGGTACTTGCCGCCGAGAATCCTGTAGAGCGGCTGGTCCAAGTACTTTCCGAGGAGGTCCCAAAGAGCGAGGTCGATCCCTGCAATGGCCTCGGTGTAGAACCCAGTTGCGTACCCGCGCAAGCGCTGGCTGGAGTAGAGGCGCTCCCACAGCGGCTCCACTTGGCGCGCATCCTGTCCTTCGAGAATCGGGGCCAATAGGTCGCTGATCACCATCGCGTGGACGCGCGGGGCCGCGGGCGCATGGCACTCACCCCAACCGACAAGACCTCCCTCGGTGACTATCTTGACCAAGGTCGCTTGGGTTGCCCCTCGAAACCGGCTGGGGGAAGCGTGATCGAGGCGGTTCCACAGGCCCGTGCCGCCCGTTTCTTGGCCCACGGGGGGCATTTCGAGGTACCACTCTGGGGGCTCTTCCCCACGAGGCGTCCGCACTACGAGAGGTTCGACGCTGCGAATCGTGAGCGGACCGTTGCCCGTCGCAAACAGGCGCCCGCGCAGTGCCAGGTGTGCGGCTCCACCCGCCAGCACCGACACGAAGCTGCGGCGCCCTTGGTGTTCGATCTCAGACCGCATCGCAAGCAGCCAGCTATCCCTGTCGGCTACCATCGCCGACGCGTAGGCAACAGCATACCCCTAGTGTCAGCCTGCGCGACGGCGCCCTCTTGGCAGTCGACCGTCCGGCCGGTCATTCTCCTAGCCGCCGCGTTGTCTCGTCCACCGCTGCGAGGAAGTCCACGCGGACTCCCTCGCCCGGAAACTCCAATCCGCCAGACCGGTAGTACGAGACCTCTCCGCGCCATCGGTCGATTACTGCCCGTCGAGCCGCGCCGACCCGCACGGGCCGCCCTTCGCGAAGAAAGTAGACCGGATTCGCATGGGCCTGGATGTCGGGCGATCCTTCGGGGGCCTGCGCCTTTGCGCGGGCCGCGATCCACGCGCTGTCATCAAGCGTGGTTCGAAACGTGAAGCTCAGATCCTCAGTCAGATGATTGCCGTCGCGACGGGCAATAACGTTGCCGTTGCGCACGATCTCGATGCTATCAATAGGCCGGAAGTAGCTGGCCGTGGCCGTCCCCTGAACCTCGAGAGCGGCTCCGCTCCAGTCAATCCGCGCACCGGAGCCATGCCCGTTTACCGAGAATTCGAGCAGCGGTCCGTTGGTCACCATCACGTCGCCCCGCCGGACTCCCTCGGCCCACGCCTCGTAAGCCGAGCCTCCCGCCTCGGCCGGCACGAGCGCCCTCTCCGGACCAAGGAGGGGAAGCTCCCTCGGCCATTCAGGGAATCGGGACAGGTTCGCCGGGAAGTCGCTCCCGGCGAGTCCGACGACTCGAGAGCCGGCATTCAGGAGCTCGTACCACTGCTGCGTCTTGAGGACTCCGAACTGGAAGACCTCCACGAAATCGACCATGTCGTGGGCAAGATTCAGCAGGAGGGTCGAGTTTGGCTGGCTGCCGTAGAAGTGCGCGAAGCCGGTCAACGCTCCCAAGTCCCGGCCCTTCGAAAAGAGGACCATTGGGTTCGGGTATGCCTGAGCGCTGTTAGCGTACTCGAACCCAATGCTGAGCGGCTCGATCATGCGGCGCGGGCCGAGGAACAGGGTGTGCCCGTAGAAGCGGCTGCGGGACTCGTGACCCGATCGGACGGACCGGGAGGGGGCCCGGGCTTCGGCCGATGGCCCGAAGCCCCACTGCATGGCAGCGTGCTGCTGTCGCTGCAGGGCAAGAAAGTTCCCAACGGACAGATCCTCGGCGTGGAGCCACTGGAGGAAGATCGGATCGTCCTCCCGATCGCGTACCAGATGGATGTGGGCGTCTCCCGACAGCCATCGCTGCTGACCAGCACGTGCGACTGGTTCCAACTCCAGCACAATCTCGGATTCCACGCCGTACTCCAGCGCAAACTCCTTTACGGCGGGACGGAAGAATGTGCCGTGGTACGCCTCGACCCGGTAGTCCCCAGACGCGGGCAAGTCAAAGCTCGCCGACCCGTCCAGCAGGATAAAGTGCGACCTGTCCTTGGCAGTAACCTCGAGGACCTTGGGTTCGGCACCCTGCCGCCAGATCCGCTCCCTGTAGAACAGGTCCGGCCGCAGCGGCAGCATCGCGTCGACCGGGCTAAAGCGGAAATCGCGGCCCCCTTTGAACAGGTACACCCTCGCGGGGACCCGCTCTCCGGTGTCAGACCGGGCGACGTGTAGATTCAGGCGAACCGAGTGCGGCGTTCCAATGGTTCCCCAGCGCTCCGAACACGCAACCAGAGCCGCGACTCCGGCAGCAACGACAAAGGCGAGACGCAGCAGCAGAGTTCGGTGCATTGCAGCCACCATCGCACACCCGCTGCCAGCGGATGTCCTTCCCAAGCACGTGTCCGGCTTGCGACGTGCGTGCGCACCCCTCCCAATTGCAGGGCAAGACGCGCCGCGACCCTGTCCGCTTCCCTAGGCAAGAAACCGTTGGCCGTCTTCACAGTCTTTTCAGCAGCCCCGCGTGCAGTTAAGAACTATCAGGTTTGTATCCGGTATCTGCGCGGCACGAGCCTGAGCCGCCAGTCGCTGGGAATGACCCCGAAGGGGGCTGCCACGCTCCCAGCGAAGCTGCAGACCGCCCCGGCATGAGGCCCAGACCGATCCACGGGGATCGCGGGATTCATGGCGAGCGCTCGGCATAGCACGCCCACACGTCGCCGAAACACAGCGACTAGATGAGAGCCTCCCGTATCGCCTGCTAGACCTCGTCGGCTCGTTCTCCCCGATGCCCCACGGATTGGATCGTAGTTCGCCTCACGCGCCTAGGCCATCGCCCAGAGGGCCCGTTACGCGATGGTTGTACGAACGCTTCGCTACACTGAGGCCGAGGAGGGAACCCATGCCGACACCCTACAGCGCCCGGGCTGTGGCCAACTACTTCCTAGCAAGGGACCACCTCACGCAGATGAAGCTGCACAAGCTGCTGTACTACTCTCATGGCTGGCACTTTGGTCTTCGAGACGCGCCCCTATTGGACGAGACTCTGGAGGCATGGCGCTACGGCCCGGTCGTGCCGTCCATTTACCGCGAGTTTGCGCACTTCACGTCGGAGCCTATCGACCGCCCGGCCATGGTATTCGATCCGATCAGCGAGAACTGGATCGTCCCACGGGTTGATCATTCGGACGAGTTCGTGAGGGACCTCTTGGCCCGCATCCGGAAAGTGTACGGAAGCTATACGGCGGCGCAGCTCTCTGGGCTGACACACGCAGCCGACTCGCCGTGGTCCCTGACGCGCAACGACAACCCGGGTGTGAAGTACGCCGGCATTCCCAACCAGGTGATTCGACAGCACTTCCTAGAACGGATACGTCGAAACCGTCATGCGGGATGACCTGGAAGCGGTGCGCGATGACGCCGGCCCTACGGAGCCCAGCGCGGCCGGTGCTGGGACTGCACTGGAGGAAGTCGACGACTTCCGGAGGCTGTGGCAAGAGGAGGGTCTGGGCCAGGCTCGGCAGGATCGCGAGGAACGGAAGGTCTACGCAACCCGGGTCTTCCTGCTGGTGTCCGTTTGGCTCGGAGTAATCGTAGCGCTGGTGGTCCTCCAAGGCGTCCTCGGCGGACCCGGCTGGTTCAGCCTCTCGGACTCAGTTCTGATCGCTGTCGCCACCACCACGACGGCGAGCGTGACAGCCCTATTGGTCGTCGTGGTCCGCTACTTGTTCCGCGCGCCGAGCCTCTCCCGGCGCAATGGGGTGCCGCGCTCTCGCGGCGCAATGCACTAGGGACACCCAACACATTTTTCCCCGGCGCCGGCCCATCCATGCTCACCCCTTCCAGCGACGCGGCGGCAGCCATCAGTGCATCGATCCCAAGAAGGGCTCACCATGATCTAGGAAGGGCGTCGGCTCGGAACCTGATTCGCACCGCTCATCAGGCGAACGTTCTCCGGTTCGAGCGCCGGAACCTGACTCCTCAAGGAAGAGAATCCGAGGCGCACAGACCCTCCGAAATCGCCAAGGATCAACGATGAGCTCATCACCCTTGCTCCTGCTGCTGGCATACACCGTGGCGATATTGGCCACTGCGTGCCTTGGGATGTGGATACAAAGCGCAATCCAGCTCACGCACAGTCGCATGCAAGTTGCAATGAGCTTCGTCGCGGGCCTGATCCTGGGCGTAGCGCTCTATCACTTGATTCCGCACAGCGTCGCCCAGATCTCCGCTCCGAGAGCACTGGAGACTGCTGTCTGGTGGATCGTCGTGGGAATGTTGGTGATCGTCCTCCTGCTGCGGGTCTTTCGATTCCACCAGCATGACCTAGTCGAGACGCCAGATCGTTCTCAGGCCGAGCAACACCGCCACCCGATGCGGCACCAGTCCCTGAGCTGGCTAGGTGTCAGCGTGGGACTCGGGATGCATGCCCTGACCGAAGGAGCGGCTCTTGGCGCCAGTGTCCGGAGTAGTCTGCATGGCAGCGACGAAGCGGTCCTCGTCAGCTTTGGGGTGTTCTTGGCGATTGTGTTCCACAAACCCCTGGACGCCTACTCGATCCTTGGATTAATGAGGCTTGCAGGAGTAACTCAGCGATGGGCAGTTGCGGTCAACTGCGCGATTGCCATGATCTGCCCCGTCGGAGCATTCCTGACCTATTGGGGAATCGGCTTCTTCGGGCCGTCGGAGGCCGATGTGGCTGGACGTGCCCTTGCATTTGGGGCCGGTGCCCTCTTGTGCGTTGCGTTGAGTGATCTTCTTCCCGAACTCCAGTTTCACGGCCACGACCGGTTCCTCTTGACAGGGTCCCTTGTGGCTGGCGTCTCGTTGGCCTACGCCCTGCACTACTTGGAGCGGCTCTCGCTGTTCGGGACGGCGATTTGATCAAGCAGTTCGCGGCTGCACCGATACTTGTCCAGAGGGGCTTGAGTCGAACTCTCCGGACGACGCCCCTTCGGGCCCCTAGGCCCCTCGTGAATGCGGAAGCCCACGGGAGGGGTCTTGAGACACCGCTTACATCCCGTGGGCGACGGCAGTAGCGACGGCTGCGCGTCGGGTCCGCCGCTCTGAGAAGGTCAAGTTGCGGGGCAGTGGCCGTACGCGGCGAGGGGCCTGCGCGCACCCACAGGGAAGGGACTCAGGCGAGCTGCAGCCCGACGCCCGAGCCCCACAAGGATCGCGCCTGGCCTACTGCTAGAGTCTCGCTGTTCCCCAGAATGACCGAGCAACACTTCGAGCTCTGATGGCCTGACGGGGCGGTCCCTACGTGCCTCTGAGTCCTCGCCGGAGCAGGGCGAAGTTCGAGATGAAGTCTCGATACCCGCTCTTGAGTGCTCCCTCCCTGAAACGCCAGACAATCAGCACGATCAGTGAAATGGCCCCGGCCCACTCCACGAACTGGATCGCCGGCGACTCGGAGGCTGATAGGTTCACGGGTAGCGTCAGCCCAAGACCAATGAGCACAACATCCACGGCAATGCCCAAGACCGTTGTGACCACGATCACTGCGACCGTGTAGATCGAAGCGAATCGGGCGCTGAACTGGCTGACTATGATGGCAATCGTTCCGGAGTTGGTCGCTGGTCCTGTCATCAGGAAGATGAGGGCGGCCCCAGGGCTCAGCCCCTTCGCCACCAATGCCGCGGCAATTGGCGTGCTGCCGGAGGCGCAGATGTACAGCGGGACGCCTATCACAACCATTACCGGATACGAGAGCCAGCGAGCGTAGTCGTTGGCCAGCAAGTCCGCAGGGATTGCAAGGTAAAGGAGTGCACCCAAGCCAATGCCCACCAGCAACGCAAAGAGGATGTCGTCCGCGACTTCGACAAACCCGTAGCGGAAGATGTGCTTGGCCACCCTGCCAAGCGTGAGCGGCTCGCCCTCGGCTGTCTTGGCAGTCTCTTGCATGGCCTCCGGGAGACAACGGGAGGGCTCTCCGAGATCTTCGCTCGCGAAACCGTGGCCAGCTGCCGCCTGGGGAGCCTCCGCGCTTCCAGCACGGGCTCGGCGACTCCAGCGAGTCCAACTGCGAATCCAGTCAGCTACGAGCCGCCGGAAGTGTGCCGGGCTCACATAGCACTCGTCTGTGCCGATCAACAGGGCCTCGTGATGCCCGTGTCCGTGGTCGTCGCAGTGCTCGCACTCGTCTTCCCCTGCTCCGTGGACATGGCCATCAGGGATGCTGGCCTTGTCCGGCTGAGTGTCTTCCCGGATCAACCCGATGCAAAAAACGCCGGCCACCACCGCTGTGATGAAGCTGACGACCGGTCTCACGACTGCGGCAACAATGCCGAAGAAGGCGTGCGTCACAAAAATTGAGTCGGCCCCGGTCTCGGGTGCAGTGATCAGAAAGGACATGCAGGACGAGCGGGAAGCTCCCTTCCTGCGCATTTCTGCCACGACGGGAACAACCGAGCAACTGCAGAGAGGAATGGGGACCCCAATGGCTGCACTAACGCAGACCGATCGCAGGTTGTCCCGGCTCAGCCATCTCAGCACTGCCCTGCGAGAAATGAGGACATGAATCAGGCCAGCCAGCAGTAGTCCTACCAGCAGCATGGGGGACAGGACCAAGAACGAACCCCAGAGAAAGCCCAACAGCTGGACCGCCGTGTCTACCATCGAGGTAGTAGCCTCACTAGCGATCGCATCCTGGCGTTCCGGCGGTGAAACTTGCGGAGCTCAGACTGACCTGCCATCTGAGACCAGAGACGCGGGTAGCCAACAGGCCTACCGCCCCCATAGTCTCGCACGACAATCCCGGCGGTCGGAAGGGCCGGCACCTGTCCCGCCGGATGGCCGGCGAGCGACAACCGGCCGATATGAGCCTGCGGGACCGGAACGGACCGAGTGTCCTCAGCCCGCCCCATCAGACCGGGCTCGGGGCGGCGCGGCCCCGCTAATCGGTCGTTACCCAGATTGGCGACGACCAGGCCACATTCCCGTCCGCCTGCTGCACCCGCACGTAGTAGTAGTCCTCACCGGTCGCCTTCTCGGCATCCTCGAATTCGAACGCAATGTCCTGTGGGAGGATCTGGCGAGTGTATACGAACTCCTGATTCTTGATGATGTCCACTTGTCGGATTCGTGTCGTGCCTAGCACCCTGACCTTGAGATGGAACGGCCCTTCGGCCTTGAGGATGTCTCCTTGGATGTACTCTTGGCCATTTGCCTCCAGTCGGTAGTCCAGGACGATGTTGTCCGTGGCTCCGTAGCTGTGCCGCTGCTTCATGGCGTCCAGCAGGCCCTCGCGAGTGAAATCCTCGGCGATGGTGCAGGCATACGAGTAGTGGGTCGAGAGGTGGTCCGAGGCCACCTGCACGCCGAGCTTGTAACCCTTGGCCCAGGCGTTCCAGACGTAGCCAGCCGGCCGAAAGCCGCCGGCCTGCGTGGTCGGTCGCTCCCGGTGCGCGGCCAGCGGCGCGCCCTCGTATTCTGCCGAGACCCGGTCCCCTTGGAAGATCTCGACTAGCGGCTCGACTTCCGGGTCGTTGTCGCGCCAGTCAGTCCCCATCCCTGTAGCTGAAGTGTGCGAGATCGCAATCCCTCCATTTCCACGGAGGTACTCGTAGAGACGGCCGGCCCCGCTGGCGTGGCTGGACTCCTCAGGCAGGATCGGCAGGGTTGGCGTGCCGCGCTTGGGGAGCAAGATGTTCCGGTGACCGTCTGGATAGCGCACGGACCGCTCGTATCCGTAGAAGGGCTGGAACGTTCCGGATACCGAGAATACGTCCACAACCTGCTGCAAGACCCAGTTGATGTACGGATTGTCCGGGCCACCGCTGAAGTTGTGCTCGCTGACCAGCATGTAGTCAAGGCTTGCCGCGTCGAGGGCGTACCGATACGTCTGGAACAGCGAGCCATCGTTATTCCCGTCCATCGAGAACTCGGTGTGGCGGTGCGTGTCGCCCCGGTAGATGCGGTAAGTCTTCCCTTGCGAGTTGATCTCGTAACCGCGCAGCCGCTCAATATCTCTCGCCTCAGTGGACGCGACGTCGTGGAATCTGATGACGCGTTCCGGTCGGATTCTGAGCACCGGGGAAGCTGCGCTCCGCCCAAGACCGGGCAGCCGGGCCGCGTACACGTCATTGTGGCGGTACAGGAATCCCTCCCAGTCGCGCCCGTCCGTTGGCCAGGCAGCGACCAAGCCGCCGTCTCCGTCTGCCACGACGCCCCAGCGGACGTCCTGACGCCCGGCGCTGTTCGGGATCTCATACGGGAGGGTCCAGCGACTGCCGTCAAGCGTGGAACCCCAGATCGTCCAAGCGGCACGGTGCAGAGGGGTGTCGTTCGGCATGTCGCGCTGACGGATCGTGCGGTGCCTCCCGAACAGCCAGACGCGGCCTTCGCCGTCCGTCGCCAGCCTAGGAAAGTCATTGTGCTGTTCGTCCATATGCGGAGCGAGCGACGAATTGATGTCTCCCTCAGGTATGTGCCACTCGATCCCGTCCTTGACCGCCACGCGCACCAAGCGGTACTCGTACAGCAGCGTACCCTCGACCGGCAGCAGGAATCCGGTGTCCTTACCCCAGTTGAGGCCGCTCTCGTTCCACGCAGCCCAGAGGCGGTTCTGGCCGTCTACCGCCAGCGAAACGTGGGCCTCGTACAGCGGCGTCTCGGCGATCGGCTGAGGGCCAGCGTCCCAACGGTCGCCACCCCAAGAGCGGACCATGACGTCATAGTTTCCCTCGCCGTAGCTGTCCCACCCGATGTGCACTTCACCGTCGCGTCCGGCTACAACGTCTGGCTCCCAGTCATTTGCGTCCGAGGACGATACTCGCTGCGTCAGAGCCCATTCCCCGTCCACGTAGCGACGCAGGAGAATGTCCGACTGGCCGTCCCGGAAGCCCTGCCACACCAGCCAGACTGTCCCGTCGGTGGCCGTGGCCATGCGAGGCAGGACATCTGGTTGGGGCTCCTCGGTCAGGCGCACGGTGGGACCCCAGGATCCCTCGCGCAGCGCTCGCCCATACAAGTCAAAGTTGCCGTCCAGCTGCTGAGCCCAGACGTACCATACGGTGCCGTCCCCTGCCCTGCCCATCTGGACGATGTGAATGTCACCGGGGGCCTCGCTGACTGTCTCGACGGGGCCCCAGCCGTCGCCTCGCATTTCGCGGGTGAAGACATCGCTCGCACCGTCCTGATGGGCGACCCAGGCGACCCGCACTGGGCCGCCGGACCCGCCAAGCACGGATACGAAGTCATCCTCGTGCCCCTCCCCGGCGAGCCTCTCGACGGTGGGCACCAAGTCAACCAGAGCCGCACCGTTGAGGAATTCCTGGGGCTCGGCCAAGTTGACGTCCGCCACTGCGAACTCAAACTCACCTTGGGCCGTCTCGATCCGGACCCTTGCGCCATCGCCGCCGCGGACCTCAACAATGACCCCTGGAGTCCACAGGTAGGGTTCCACCTGCCGGTCCGGCAGGTTTTCGTACGCCCGCCAGTTGTAGTTCACGCCAACGCGAGTCGATAGCCTCCATGCACCCGACGCTTCGACACTGTTCTCAGGTCTTGGCCGCCAGTCATACACGCGGACCAGATCTCCTCCGGTCACGGAGGCTGAGCCGTCCCAGTGTGTTTCTACGGTGTCCAGAAGTCCAAACCGGACCCGTACAGACGTGATGTCTTGGGCAATCAAGGGTGTGCAGAGGGCCAGCGCAAGGGCGCAAGCCACGGCCGGGGTGTGTCGCGGGAATGGGCGGTACATGGGAATCTTCGCTCGGTTTGGGGCGCCCGCATTCTAGCAACCGGAGCCCTCTCCACCGACTGGCCAGCAGCGCTTGGACGAGCCCCCAACGGGGGTCGTCTTGCTCCATCCCCAAACCCGTTCGGGCCCTTCTCCGTGTCTGGCGTCCGCTGCGAGTCCAATCCGCCGCTGCAAGAAGCCCCCGGCGTGGTCCAGTAGGCGCGGAACGCGCCGGTGGCATATGAGTTGATTCAAATCCCCCGTGCCGGACGATCTAGGCACCGGGCGCTGCTAGAGCCTTGCGGCCATCAGCTGCCTCAGACCAGCGGCGGTGGGAGAGGAGCCCCACAACCAAGGGAGCCATCGTAGTGGTCTTGAGCTCCGAATCGATTGCCGTAGCCCCGACCGTTCGGTACATTATCCGTCGAGACTGCCTAACCCCTAGAACGAGCAATGATGATTGGCGCTGGATTGAGACTCGAGGCTGCAGCCGCGCGGAAGGCAATCCGAACGCTGACAGCCGTTCCACGGCTGCGATTCGGGGCCCTGCTCCTCTTTGGCCTTGCCGCCGGACTCGCACAGGGTCTCCGTGCCCAAGCGACTGAATCCGCTGTGGAGGCACAAGCGGATCGGCGGATCCTCGACCAATATTGCATTGCCTGCCACAGCGGCGACGACGCAACGGCGGGCCTCCGGCTCGACAACGCCGACCTCGGGAGCGTGGACAGGGCTCCAACTGTGTGGGAGCAGGTCGTCCACAAGCTCCGCACGGGCACAATGCCGCCGGCAGGCATGCCGCAGCCCCCGACGTCGGACCGGGAGGCATTCCTGCGGGCTCTCGAGGGGACTCTGGACGACCATGCCGAGAGGAATCCGAATCCGGGGCGAACCGAGTCCCTCAGGCGCCTGAACCGCACAGAGTACCGAAACAGCATTCGGGACCTCCTGGCGGTCGAGGTCGACGTCGAGGCGCTGCTGCCCCACGATGAGAGTGGCCACGGATTCGACAATGTCAATCTCGGCGACCTCTCGCCCACACTCCTGGACCGGTATATCTCGGCGGCCCAGAAGATTGCGCGCCTGGCGGTGGGGGCCACGGCCTCTTCGCCCCAGACCCAGATTGTCCGGGTAAGGCCCGATGTCACTCAGGAGCGGCACGTCCCCGGCCTGCCGATCGGCTCGCGGGGCGGCGTGTCGATTCCCTTCCACTTTCCCCAAAACGGTGAGTACGAGATCCAGATCTGGCTGACTCGGAACCGGAACGAGGAAATCGAGGGACTGAGCAGAGCGCATGATGTCCACCTGCTGCTGGATCGCGAACGCGTACAGACCTTCGAGGTGCGTCCTCCAACGGACCGGATCGACCACTCCCAAGTGGACAAGCATCTCAAGATTCGGCTTGATGTCGAGGCCGGCCCGCACGACGTGGCGGTCACGTTCCCGAAGACCCAGTCGTCGATGCTCGAGACGATGCGCCAGCCCACGCAGTCGCGATTCAACATGCACCGGCATCCGCGCACCGCGCCCGCCGTCTTCCAAGTCGGGGTGACGGGGCCCTACGAGGCTCGAGGTGCGGGCGATACTCCCAGCCGACGCAGGGTTTTTCTGTGCCGGCCGACGGCGGCCTCCGACGAGGAAGGCTGCGCAAACCGGATTGTCGCCACTCTCGCGCGGCGAGCATTCCGGCGGTCCGTCGCCGACTCAGACGTGGCCGGTCTGATGGCCTTCTTCCGCAAAGGCCGTGACGCCGCGGGCTTCGACGCAGGAATCGAGAGAGCGCTCGCAGCGCTGCTGGTCAGCCCAGAATTCCTGTTCCGAACCGAGTTGGAGCGTGAAGGCACTGAACCGGGCGAATCGTATCCCGTAAGCGATTTCGAGCTGGCTTCCCGGCTGTCGCACTTCCTCTGGAGCAGCATTCCGGACGACGAACTGCTGGCGGCCGCCGAGCGCGGCGAGCTCGGAACGACGGCGGGACTCGAGAAGGAAGCCCTGAGAATGCTGGCTGACCCGCGCTCGTCAAACCTTGCCCGGAACTTTGCCGGACAGTGGCTTCACCTCCGCAGCTTGGAGTCGTTCTCGCCTGACGCGAGACTGTTTCCGGACTTCGACGACAACCTTCGCCAGGCGCTTCGAGAGGAAACGGAGCGGTTCGTCGAGAGCGTCCTCCGAGAGGACCGCAGCGTGCTTGACCTAATCCGGGCGGACTACACGTTTCTGAACGAGCGCTTGGCAAAGCACTATCGCATCCCGGGAATCTACGGGTCCCGGTTCCGTAGGGTAAGGCTCGACGATCGAAGCAGACGCGGAGGCCTCCTCCGGCACGGCAGCGTGCTGGCAGTCACCTCCTATCCGACCCGCACATCCCCCGTGTTGCGCGGAACTTGGATTCTGGAGAACATCTTCGGCGCTCCGCCGCCATCTCCGCCGCCGAACGTGCCGGCACTCGACAATCCGGTCTCCGCCAAGCTCCCGATGCGCGAGCGCCTGAGCGCCCACCGCGACAACCCGGCCTGCGCCAGCTGCCATACGACCATTGACCCCGTCGGATTCGCCCTGGAGAACTACGATGCCCTCGGACGATGGCGCGACTATGACAACGGCGTACCCATCGACGCCACCGGAGGTCTGCCGGGAAGCGACGCGACGGACCGGGGAGCCGCTGGCCTTGAGGATGCCCTTCTGGAGCGGCCCGAACTCTTTGTCGGCACTCTCACCCGCAAGCTCCTCACCTTCGCACTCGGCAGAGGCGTAGAACACTACGACGCACCGGCGGTTCGCGGGATTCTTCGCGAGTCTGCACCGGAAGGGTACCGCTTTTCGACTCTCATTCTCGGTATCGTGAAGAGCGTACCGTTCCGCATGAGGAAGGCGACATGATCATCACGAAGAAGGCACTGCCCCGGCGGACGTTCCTGAGGGGAGTGCATGCGAGCCTAGCGCTACCCCTCCTCGACGCGATGGTCCCTGCGGCAACCGCGCTGGACAAGACGCCAGCCAAGCCCGTGCCCCGCCTGGGATTCGTCTTTATCCCGATGGGGTGCGATCACTCGCGCTGGACGCCCAGCGACGGTCCAAGGCTCGGCGAGCTTTCCCCAATCCTCCGCCCTCTGGAGGGCGTCAAAGACGACCTGATCGTGTTCACGAACTTTGACCTCAAGAACGCCTACCCAGGAACGCACTCCACCTCGAACTCGGCATTCTTGAGCGCGGCGTTTGCCAAGCACACAGAGAGCTCGGACTATTACTTGGGCACGACCGTGGACCAGCACGCGGCCCGCGAGATTGGCAAGAACTCGCAGCTCCCGTCCCTCGAACTCTCTATGGACCTGCTCCAGACCGTGGGGCAGTGCAACAACGGGTACGCGTGCGTCTACCAGAACAATCTCTCGTGGTCGTCGCCGACCACGCCGCTGCCGTCAGAGGCCCATCCGAGAACGGTGTTCGAGAGGCTATTCGGAGAAGGGGGCAGCGTGGACGATCGGCGCGCAGCGCTGAAGGAACGGGCAAGCCTTCTCGACTGGGTGCGCGACGACATCACCCGCCTGAAGAGGAAGCTCGGCCAAGAGGACCGCAGGCGCATCGACAGCTATCTCTCGAGTATTCGAGAGGTTGAGCGACAGATCCAGCGGGCCGAGGCCGTTGCGGCCGACAACCCACTCCCAGACCTTGACCGCCCACAGGGAGTTCCGGCGGCGTATCGGGACCACGCGAGGCTGATGTTCGACCTGCAGCTGCTGGCCTATCAAGGAGACATCACCAGAGTGATCACGTTCCAGCTTGCACGTGAGCTGAGCGGGCGCACCTATCCCGAAGTCGGCGTTCCCGATCCGCACCACCCTCTGAGCCACCACGGCAATGATCCCGAGAAGGTCGAGAAGATCTCCCGGATCAACAGGTTCCACGTCTCGCTGTTTGCCGAATACCTGGAGAAGCTTAAGGCCACGCCGGATGGGGACGGGTCCCTGTTGGACCACGTCGTTCTTCTGTACGGGAGCGGAATGGGCAATCCCAGCACGCACGACCATGACAACCTTCCGATCCTCGTCGCCGGGGGGGCATCCTGCGGCGTGCGAGGAGGCCGGCACGTACGGTTCGACAAAGGAACGCCACTCGCGAACCTGCACCTGACCCTGCTTGATCGCGTCGGGGTGCGGCTCGACTCCTTTGGCGACAGCAATGGCAGAATCGACAACCTGTTCCATGCTGTTCCGGTGTGACGATCTCATGGCACGCAGACCCCCAGATCCGCCCGAGAGACTAGCGCTGAGACACGCTCAGTGGGCATGGATCCCGCTGCTTGCGGTTGCGCTGGCCAGCAGTGCCCATGCGGCAACGCGCGCGGCTCTTGCGGACTTGGCCGAGGCTCGCGATTCTCGGGCGGTCCAGAGGATGCTCGTATCCGGGGCCGACCCTAATGTGCCCCAGTTCGACGGCACGACTGCGCTGCACTGGGCTGCCTACCACGACGACACCGCTACCGCAACAGTCCTTCTGGAGGCCGGGGCCGACGCGGACGCCAGGAATCAGTACGGCGTTCCTCCCTTAGCGCTCGCCTGCACGAATCGCAACGGGCGCCTGGTCAGGCTCCTCCTCGATGCGGGTGCAGACGCCAACGCCTCACTCGCGGGAGGCGAAACCGTTCTCATGGCGGCGTCGCGTGCCGGCGGGCTTGCGGCTGTCGAGGCCCTTCTCGCAGCCGGCGCCGAGGTCAAGGCCGAGGAGCGGAACGGCCAGACAGCTCTCATGTGGGCAGCGGCCGAAGGCCATGCACCCGTCGTGGAGGCCTTGCTGCGTCAGAGGGCCGACTTCCGAAGGGTGCTGGACTCGGGGTTCAATGCGATGTTCTTCGCAGTGCGGGAGGGTCGAAGCGAGGTTGTTCGAGTCTTGATTCGCGCAGGGGTGGACGTGAACGAACCGTTGCACCGGAGGAAGCGCCCGCAGTACCAGCACGCCAACAGCGGAATGAGCCCGCTGCTGCTGGCCATCGAGAATGGGCACTTCGAACTTGCTGTGATGCTGCTGGAGGCGGGTGCCGACCCGAATGACGAGCGGACCGGCTTCACACCGCTGCATACGGTCACCTGGGTCCGAAAACCAAAGGTGAGCGACTACGGTAGCGATCCAGCTCCGGAAGGATCCGGCAACCTTTCGTCGCTGCTGTTCGTGCGGACGCTTGTGGCAATGGGCGCCGACGTAAATTCGCGATTGAAGGCTGGCAAGCCCCATGCGCCCAAGATCAACCACCAAGGCGCAACCCCCTTCCTGTTTGCGGCGGACAAGGCAGACGTTCCCCTGATGAAGGTCTTGCTGGATCTGGGTGCCGACCCGTTCCTTCCAAACATCGAGAAGACTACGCCGCTGCACGTAGCGGCGGGACTCGGGACCACGGCCCCTCTCGAGGAGGCAGGCACGGAGGAGGAAGCCTTCGAGGCCACCGAGCTCCTGCTCGGGCTGGGAGCCGACATCAACGCCGTCGATGACAACGGGGAGACCGTCGTGCACGGGGCTGCCTACGGCAGCTTTCCCACCGTCCTCCAATTGCTCGCCGACAGCGGTGCCGACCCCTCGCTTTGGAGCCAGCCGAACAGGCACGGCTGGACTCCGCTGTACATCGCCGAGGGTTATCGGCCCGGGAACTTCAAGCCTGCCCCGCGGATGATCTTGGCGATACAGGCATTGATGGCCAAGCACGGCCTGTCCACGGAAGGCGTGAGACCCCGGCACATCGGCACTTACGAGAAGGCTCGACTCGCCGCCCAGCAGTCGCGCTGACGTCAGTCCAACGGCGGAGGGCCAGCCTACTGCGACTGCTGCAAGCCGGGCGGGAGCGATTCCTCGGACAGGCTTGGCGTCGAACCGTCACTGGCGTGCAGTCGGTCCTGCGAGAGCGCTCAGAGCTCGCGCTGCAGTGCCTGAGTCCGTGGCGTGGCCGCAGAACCAGGCACGCCGCCGCCGAAGCGCAGAACAGCCAGTGCCAGAGGTTGGCCTCGAAGTGGATCCGCCCGGTCCCCGTGGTGGAGCTCCACCCAGACGGTCCCGCCCCTTCTCCCTTCTCGCCGGCGCGGGCCTGGAATGGGCACCAGGCAGTGGCGAATCTTCATCAGAACTTCGAACGCTCCCGATTCATTCCGTGGAGTACTCCAGCAATGCAATGTCACCCACGACTTTCTTCACCCTGAGCGCCACCGTCTTGCCAATCGCTCGGTCCCCATTCCTGAGGTCCGCAGCCGCGGTTTCACCCTCTGCGGGTTCGATGCGAATCGACTGTCCCTTTACGCGAACTTCCAGCTGTTTTCCGGGGCGCGATGCCTGTGCGATCCTCGAGCCGCCCCCAACCCTGTTTGCAAAGTGAACATGCAACGCGCACTCGTCAGGAACCCATTCCGTTTCGGCATGCCCAGCGAATCCGTCCTTGGCGACGAGCACGGTCAGTGGATGATGCCCGTCGGGAAGGTCGAGTTCCGCCTGGCCACCGGGTCCTGTGACGGTCGCGACACTCGTGCCATCAGGCAGGATTGCCAACACATCGGCTCCGGAGACCGGGCCGGACCCGGCAAAGACCTCTACCGTCCAAGAAACTCGTGGTGGCGCCGCCGTCCGTACAGAGCGCCATGGCACGATCCTACAGTCAGAACGCTGCTGGAACTCACTGCCTCCGTACACCAAGACGGCCTCCGGCCTAGGGCGGACCCCGCTGAGAGCCGTCCGTACGCGCCTCGCGTTCTTCAGCAGCCTAGACCTAGGAGTGGCGGCTGACTTGGCCTCGATTAGGGTTACTACGTCGCGGTCGTCGACAACGAGGTCGACTTCGACACCATTGGCGTCCCGGTAGAACGAGAGGCCACCAGCTTGGCTGGAATGCGTCCGGTGCTTGAGTACCTCCGAAACGACCCAAGTCTCGAATAGCGCTCCGCGCAATGGGTGCGCCCGGAGTTGTCCTGGCTCGCGGATTCCAAGCAACCAACAGGCCAGCCCCGTGTCGTAGAAGTAGAGCCTCGGCATCTTCACAAGGCGCCTGCGGAACTTCGCGTGGAAGGCCGGCAGATGAAAGGCGATGAAACCTGCCTCCAAGATGCTGAACCATGCCTTCGCCGTTGGCTGCGAAATCCCGCAGTCATTGGCCAAGCTGGAGTATTTCAAAAGCTGCGCCGTGCGGCCCGCACACAGTTCCACAAAGCGCTGGAACGCGGACAAGTCCCCGACGCGGGTGATCCGGTGCACGTCCCGCTCGACGTAGGTGGCGACGTAGGAGCTGAGCCACGCGGACGGGTCTAGCTGCCGGTCGAGAATCCGAGGATAGCCACCCTTGAAGATTGCCCCCTCAAGGTCCGCCGGAGGCCCCGGGAAGCGCCGGATCTCGTCCCAAGAGAGAGGTAGTAGCTGGTGCATAGCCGTCCTGCCGGCTAGGGACTGGCTGACCGATTCCAGCAGCGCGAGGTTCTGAGACCCGGTCAATATCCACCTGCCGGCGACCGGAGCCTCGTCGATGGTGCTCTGGAGGTACGAGAGCAGGTCGGGTACTCTCTGCACCTCATCCAGCAACGCTCCCCGTGGGAACTGCGCCAGGAAGCCCCGTGGATCCTCTTGGGCGAAAGACCGCTGGTCGGGCTCCTCCAGGGAGCGGTAGGGATGATTCGGGAATGTCGACCGGCACAGCGTCGTCTTTCCGCTCTGCCTAGGACCGGTAAGCGTAATTGAGGGTGCCCAAGTGGCGGATTTCTGCAATTCGGATCTTAAATTTCGAACTATCATGTCTCTTGGGTCAATAGAATAGTATAATTCAAAATCCGATTTTGAATCAGCATGAACGTGGCTCCCTTGGAGCGGCCCACTGCCCACGGTAGGCGAGGACCGGGCTCGCCGCACACCGCCGACACTGCCTGCCACGATGGGTGGGATGCTCGGAGCGGACGGGTCTGCGCAGCAGACTCAGGCCAACTTGAGCAACCGGAGAGCGTTGCCGGAGAGAATCTTGCCAGCGATTTCCCCGGTCTGGGCCAGCCGGCGCACGGCCGCAAGGCCCTTGGAGCCGATGCAGGTTTCGCCTCTGCCGGCGCTGTCGTTGCAGTCGCTCGCCCACAAGAGGCGGTCCTGGTGGCGCTCCAAGAATCCGATCGCGTGCTGCTCGTCCCGCAACATGGAATTGAGTCCGGAGCCGGCTGACAGGTCGCCGTACATGTTCGGGTAGTCGGACAGCAGGCGATCCGTGATACCGCCCTGTGTGACTGGAGTCTTCGGGTACATCACGGCTTGTTCGTGGTTCGCGTCGATGTTCCCCCACCAAGTCTGGGCATGGCCTATGAAGTCCACATCCGGGTACTTCTCCAGCATCCGGTGAAACCGCTCGATCCCCATGTTGTAGGCCTCGTGCTGGAAGTGGATCAGCACGGGAACGTCATAGTCGCGGGCGATCGAGTACACCAACTGCATCGACTCGGAATCGCACTCCACCGGGAACTTCTGCTCGCCGATGCCCTTGGCACCCATCTCGAGATACTCTTCGAGCACCTGCCGGGTCTCCGGAATGTCCGGGAGTTCATTCGCGAAGTAGACGAAGCGGTCCGGGTGCCGTCCGGCCAACGCGACAACGGCGTCGTTCCCGGTCGCGTCGGCCGCCAGTCCAAAGCGCGACCCCGCCGGTAGCAGGACGGTCAGGTCGACGCCCAGGGTGCGCTGGTGCGAGACTAGCACGTCGTCTGCCCTGCCGCTGTAGTTGGTGTGCTGGTGGAAATCTACGACGTCCGGATTCGATTCACGAGCCGGGGCCGGATTTTGGGGATCGCGTATTGAACAGGCGGCCGCAGCGGTCGCTCCGATGCCAGAGGCAATGAATTCGCGCCGATGCACTTCGGCTACAGAATGCCACAGAACGGCTATGGGCCGACCGGCACGGCGGGAGTCCAAGTCGGTACGTAGCCCAGGCCCGTGTGCAGAACCTGTTCAGCGCGGACCGCTGCATTGGATTCCGCTGGTCTGGTCCCCGACGAGTCCGACCGCGAGTTTGAGAGGATTCAGGGAGAGCCCCGTGATGTCCCTGACTCACGAAACGAATCGGTGGATGGCTTAAGGGCGTCGCCAAGTTGCGGCTTCACCCCGAACCGTGAGGTCCAGCGCTGAATGGTGCTCGCGGAGACCCCCTCTACTTCGGCCAACAGGCGCAGCCTCCAAGTGCGAGAGGCCGACGCCCTCCCGCGCAGCAAACGATGGATCACCGAGGCGACCTTCTCGTCGTGGGTGTGCGGGCCCCCTAGGCGGGCCTCATCGTGAAGGCCTTCCACGCCGAACACTAGGAAACGCTTCAACCAATTCCCGACCGTTGGCAACGAGACGCAAAGCCAATTGGCAACAGCTGTGTTGGTCAGCCCTTCGGCGCTCGCAAGGATGATGTGGGCCGGCGGGACGAGACGACGCGGTAGCGACGTCGAGCGTCACCAAGCTTCCAGCTTCTATTGCTGCCCTTGGGTGAGGACCATTGGTGGTAGCTTGGGGCCACGTGGCACGGCAGATTGCTTTCTGCCTTAGGAACTGCCATCAATCACTGGGGCATTCGCGGGTAGCTGCACTGGGGAGTGGATGCCTATTTACTCCATTTGTTAGCCAGACGTTCGAATT
This sequence comes from Bryobacterales bacterium, assembly GCA_965203925.1. Lineage (GTDB taxonomy): Bacteria > Acidobacteriota > Terriglobia > Bryobacterales > UBA6623 > VXMF01. The sequence goes on along the minus strand of OZ241924.1, from coordinate 2,848,464 downwards.
CCACATACATCGTAGGTTGATTGAGGACACTGCGCCGGGCTTCGACGAAGCCCTTTGCTTTCTTCCACACACTGACGTAGACAGTCTTGTGCCACTTCTTGTAGAAACTGCCATCCATCGCGCCGCTATGGATAGACGATGCAACAAACTCGAAGTGGCTTAGGTAAGAGGCCACGGCATCCCGGTCCGTGCGGTCCGCGCTGTTGTCAGAAGAGGCCGAAGCCAGCCTGACCAACTTTTCGCGATCCTTAGACAGTTCCGCGAACTTGGACTTCATGCTACTCCAATGCGGGTTGTCAATTTCGTGTTTCGCTATGAAATCTGCCGTAGCCCGAATCGCCGAGATCTTGCGGTGGTACAACCACGCAGCAAAAGCTGCAGTTAGGATCGCAGCAGGACTTGCCACAAGTTGCAGACAGGGTGCACTGCAGAAGTCCAAGGTGCCTAGGGCAGAGTTCCGTCGTCACCTTCAAACAGGAGGCAGTGAGCGTTTCTTGCAGGGTTCATGTGTGTGTTCCTCCCAAACTTGCTCCGAAATGCAGTGTTTAGCATAAACGATGCTGTCTACGATGCCGGAACGCTGAACATTGATACTAGGGTCGAGTCGCATGAGGGAGTCTCACCCTCGGACGCAGCCGGAACACCGCATCAGACTCTCTTCTCACACCGCTTCCTTGGCCAGCCCCTCCATACCGAAGGCTCCAACACGTGATGAGGTTGCACCAATGACGCGCAGGATATTGGAGGCGGGGAGAATTGTCGATTCGCCGTCGGTCCGCTCTAAAGCGGCCGTGCCAGGCGATGGCGTCACGGGCGCGAGCGGCCGGACGAGTGCACGCACCCCAGTTCCCTAGGATTGTAGGGATGGCTGCAGCGCAACGATTGGAACCCGCACGCATGACCGCCCTCAGCAGCGGCTTGACGGTCGTCACCGAGACAGTCCCGTGGGCCCGGTCCGTCTCGTTAGGGGTTTGGCTGAACGCTGGCTCCCGGCATGAGGCCGATGCGGACAGCGGCATCACCCACTTTACAGAGCACATGGTGTTCAAGGGCACGGAGCGTTTCACCGCTCGTGACATTGCCTGCGAGATCGACGGAATCGGCGGTCATCTGGACGCGTTCACCACAAAGGAGATGACGGCGTTCACTGCGCTAGTCCTGGACGAGCACTGGCCGCGAGCGTTCGAGATCGTTTCCGACATGGTCCAGACACCGACCCTCGCCGAGGCCGACATCGAGCGTGAGAAGGGAGTCGTCCTCGAAGAGCTGAAGATGGACGAGGACAATCCGGACTTCCTGCTCTCGACCGTATTCGCGAAGCACTTCTGGCGCGGGCACGGCATGGCGCGCCCGATAATTGGGAATTCCGAGTCCATACGCGGCTTTCGCCAAGCCCGGCTGCGCAGCTTCTTCAAGGAGACTTTCCGGGCCCCTCGCATCCTGCTCGCTGCCGCCGGCAACATCGACCATGACGCCCTCGTCAGCGAGGCAGAGCGGCGCTTGGCAGGCTTGGCCGGAGACGGCGCGTTCCAAGACGCCAGTCCGCCGAAGGCCCACCCAGAGATCGTCCTCCACGACAAGCCGTCGCTGGAGCAGGTCCATGTCAGCATCGCGTTCGAGGCGTTCGGGGCGCGCGACCCGCGGCGCTTCGCAGGGGCGCTGCTGAGCACGCTCTTGGGGGGCGGGTTCAGCTCTCGCCTGTTCCAGAAGATTCGCGAGGAGGCGGGATTGGCGTACTCGGTGTATTCCGATCTGTCTCTGTTCTCGGACAGCGGTTGCCTGTCCATCGGGGCCGGCACGGGGCGCGAAGCCGTCCTTCAGGTCCTTGAGCACGCATTCCGAGAACTCCGGGACCTGAAGGACAACCTCGTGCCCGCTGCCGAGCTGCGGCGGGTCAAGGAGCAGCTCAAGGGTGGAATCGTGCTCGGGCTGGAGGCCATGGGAAGCCGGATGGCCAGCTTGGCGCGCCAGGTCATGCTGCACGGCCACGTCCGGGCGGTCGAAGAGCTCCACGAAGCGGTGGAAGGTGTCACCGCGCAGCAGTTGCGCGATCTGGCACAAGAGTGGTTCCGGCGCGAAAGTGCAGCGGTGTGCGTTCTAGGGGACCTTCGTGGCCTGCGGGTCGGTCGAGATCACCTGGCCTGCTGAGGAGACAGGCGATTCCCGGCCGCGCCCGGCCTACCTTGCGGGTACAATCGTGCCAACCTCGGAGGTGGAAGTCAGTATGGGAGCAGCAAAGTACGTGCTATGGATTGCGGTCGCAGTTGGTCTCTCGGTCGGTAGCGTGCCGGGCCTTGCGCAGCCCGCCGGCCAAGACCGCCCGAACATCCTATTCATCTATACCGACGACCACTCGCACCGCACGGTGGGGGCCTACGATGAGTCCTATCCTTGGGTCAGAACGCCGAATCTAGACCGCCTCGCGGCCCAAGGAGTGCGCTTCGAATACGCCTACATCGGCACTTGGTGCATGCCGTCCCGTGCCACTCTTCTGACGGGTCACCACCAGTTCGGCGTCCAGTCAATGCGCATGGTCGGCCCATACCCGGGCAGCACTTACGACCCGCAGCAGAGTCCCTTCTGGCCCAGCGTGTTCCGCAAGCACGGCTACTTCACCGCCCAGATCGGAAAGTGGCACACCGGCACCGACACCGGCTTCGGCCGAGACTGGGACTACCAGATCGTCTGGAACCGCCCGAAGTACACCGAGACGTCCGGAAACTACTACTATGACCAGCCGATCACGTACCACGGCGGCCGGACCGAAGTCCTCCGGCGCTACTCGACCGACCAATACACGGACTGGGCGGTGGACTTCATCGGGGGCGAGGGCCGTGACCGCTCCAAGCCCTGGTATCTTTGGCTGTGCTACGGGGCAGTACACGGACCGTTCACTCCAGCGGACCGGCACAAGCAGGCCTATCCCGGCATCGACTTCGACACTCCCTCGGACATCTTCCCGCCCAGACCGGGCAAGCCCGACTGGGCCCGCGACTTCAGCCTGTGGGAACGTGGCCCGAACGGCACTCCGATGCGCCGCGGCCGCACGCTGAGGGAGTGGACGCGCCAGTACCACCAAGGCGTGCTGGCCCTAGACGAGGGCATCGGAAGAGTACTGCGGGCATTGGACGAGTCCGGCCAGGGGCAAGACACGCTGGTCGTCTGGACGTCGGACCAAGGTTTCGCCTGGGGCCAACACGGCTTCCAGAACAAGATCGCGGCCTACGACGCCACGATCCGGTCCCCCCTAGTGATCTCCATGCCGGGCCGGATTCCGGAGGGGCAGGTCTGCCCGCGCCCGGTCGCGGGGGTCGACCTAGTCCCGACCATCTTCTCCTTCGCCGGGATCGACCTTCCGTGGCCGATGCACGGAGAAGATCTCACTCCGCTGCTCAATGACCCTCAGCGGGAGTGGCCCCATCCCGCCCTGCTCACCGCCACCGGGCAAAAGTACGGCTCGGACACGGACGTGATACCGGAAGGAGAGGCCGCCTACCACAACGGCATCCCGTGGTACGTCATGTTGGTCGAAGGACGCTACAAGTACGTCCGACCCCTAGTCCCGGACTTGGAAGAACTGTACGACCTCCGTGCGGATCCCGAAGAGCTGGATAATCTCGCAGTCAAGCCCGAGTTCGAGGACACGCTCCGCCGTATGCGGGAACTGGCAGTCGCGGAGCTGCGGGAGGACGGCGCCGGGTTCGTGGATGGCATGCCACCCGTGCGAGAGCCGCATTGAAGGGAGTCGGCCGGCAAATGACCGCCGACCCGATGCTGGACGCCTTCTGGGAGCGCGGCTTGGTGCTGCTCGGGGACAGGGTGCGCCAAGAGTACGGACTGCGCACACCCGTCTTCATCGACCTGCGGCATAGCCTGTACGACGATCTGGACCTTCTCGACGCAGTCGGTCGGGCCCTGCACTCGAAGATCTTCCGGCTTGCGGCGGGGAACGGGCGGCCCCAGCAAATCGTGGGCATCCCGGACACGGCCACGCCTCTGGCGCTGGCGGCGGCGCTGGCGTCCCGCCGCACTGCCCAGCCGTTGGCTTACGGCCAGCTCCGCAAGCAGCCAGCGGCCTATCCTGGCGGGCAGTCCGGCACGAGCGCCTACATGGGGACCGTTGATGCCGAGCGTGAGGTCACGCTGGTTGACGACGTGATCGCGTCGGGTCGAACGAAGTTCTGGTCCAGCGCGTTTCTCCGGGACGCTGGGCTCGAGGTCACGCGCATTCTGGTGGTCGTAGACCGCGAGCAGGGAGGCGACCGAGGCCTGCGGGAGCAGGGCTACCCGGTTCACAGCCTATATAGAATCACGGACGTCATCCGGTACTACCACCATCGCGGGACGGTGGACGCAGCAACGGCAGAGGCAGCCCTCGCTCATATCAATCGCCCTCCGAATGTCGGCTGACGGTCAGGCATGGTGCCCGCCGAGAGGATCAGCCGCCCCAGAAGCCGGACAGGGCAACGAAGCTCATGTAGGTAGAAAACACGACAGTCACCACCAGCCCGACGTTGAGCAAGCGGGACGGGGCGCGGCCACTGCAGACACCGGGGTTGTTCAGCAATCTCAGGACGAATCCCGCCAGCAGCGGCATGGCAATGGGGCTTACAGCCTGTGACGCGATCATGATCTGGACAGGCCGGCCCCCGAGCACCGGAACGACCAGTCCGCATAGGGCGGCCCCCAGCACCAACGCTCGGAAGATCGGACCCGTCATCGTGCGGGGGAGGCGGAGAACGTCCGCCGCGATCCAAGGCCCGAGCAGGTAGTTCGGGAAGAGCGACGAGAGCCCGGCAGCGACGATCCCGAGCGCGAAGCCGCCGGTGGCGAGGCTTCCGGCCAGCGGCTCGAGCGTCTTTACCATGTCAATCGCCGCCTCAATCTCCATCCCCTGGCGGTGCAGCGTGCCGGCCGCGCAGGCCATGATCGCCGCGTTGATGAAGAACAGCAGCGTCATCGAGACTGCCGAGTCCCGGTTGGCCACGGGAAGGTCGGCGGCCCGCCAGCCCTCTTCCCTGACCAGGATGCTGCGTGAGAACAGCACGACGGACGCCATCGTCGTGCCCACCATGCCCGCAATGAGCAGCCTCGGATTGCCGGACGCGGGAACGCTCGGGACCATGCCTGCCGCCAGCTCGCGCAGGTCGGGAAGGACGACCCCGGCTGTCGCGAAGAACGCCAAGCCCATCACGCCGACCAGAGCGGCCAGCACCTTCAGGAAGAATGCGTGCCGGCCGACCCAGTACAGCCCGACCAGGAATGCCGTGAATCCGGCGGCCGCGACCACCGGATCCGGAGCCGAGCCGAGCGCCGTCAGGCACCACTGGCCGAAGACCTCGACTACGATTGCCATCACGCCAATGATCGAAGTGATCTGCGTTGCAGCGAGCGATACGATCACCACCGCAGTGACCGGCATTCCGAAGTGCCGGCGGAATAGGGACAGCAACGTCTCCCCGGACAGCACAGTCAGCCGGCTGATGGCAACGACCATGATGTGCGTGAAGAAGGAGGCCAGCGCCAGCGTCCATGCCAGCGACATCCCATAGCTGGCCCCGGCCGAACTCATCGTGGTCACGCTGCCCGTGCCAACGATGTAGCCGATGATGAAGATCCCCGGCGCGAGGGTGGCGAGCGCGCGCCGCAAAGTGACCCAGCCCATGGCCGCCCAAGGATATCAGCGCTGGTGTCGCGCAGTGCTAGAGGTGGGGCGGCCACCCCGGCGGAACCCTAATATCACCCCCGTCAGTCCCGTGCGGCATACTCAACAGTAGTCTGATGCGTTTACCTATCCTCCGCTTGCTGCCCCTCTTGGCAGCCTTGGCAGCCGCGCTGCCTGGGCAGCGCGTGGAGGTGCAGGACTTCAGACTTGACAACGGAATGCGATTCCTGTTGCTGGCTCGGCACGGCGATCCCAACGTTGCCGCCGGCTGGATTTCGAAGTTCGGTTCCGTCAATGAGCGGCCCGGCGTCACAGGGGTCGCGCACCTGTTCGAGCACATGATGTTCAAAGGGACCCACAAGATCGGCACGAAGGACATCGAGCGGGACCTCCAGATCATCGAGGAACTGGACCAGCTGCGCGGCCAGGTACAGGCCGAGAGGGCGAAGCTCCTTGAGAAGCAGCGCAGGGGCCTGATAGAGGATGCGGACGACCCGGCGGCCCGCAGCCCCGAGCACTCGGCGCTGCTGACGCGCTTCGAGGCGCTGATCGAGGAACAGCGGGAACTGATCGTCAAGGACGAGTTCTCCCAGATCTACACCGTCAACGGCGGATCTGGGATGAACGCGGGGACGAGCAATGACTACACAATCTACTTCATAAACGTGCCATCGAACAAGCTCGAACTGTGGTTCTGGATGGAGTCGGACCGGCTCCTGAACCCCGTCTTCCGCCAATTCTACAGCGAGCGGGATGTTGTCAAGGAAGAGCGCCGATTACGGGTGGACTCCACTCCGACCGGCAAGCTCAACGAGCAGTTCGAGTCCATGTTCTGGCAGGCGTCCCCATACAGCTGGCCAGTCATCGGCTGGCCCTCGGACCTGAACGCGATCACCCGCGACGAGGCCCTCGACTTCTTCGAGCGCTACTACTCCCCCAACAACCTGGTAGCCGCCCTTGTCGGAGACTTCGACGTGGAACAGGCGAAGGATCTCGCGGAGCGCTATTTCGGAAGGCTTGAGCGCGGCAGCCAACCTCCGGTCCCCATGCGCACGCGCGAGGTCGAACAGCAAGCCGAGCAGCGCCTCTCCGGCCATGCCGAGACGCGGCCGCAGGCCGTGCTGCGCTTCCACACCGTTCCGGACGCGCATGTCGACGAGCCGGCGCTGATCGTACTCTCGTCCCTGCTCAATGGCCGGACGGGCCGGCTCTACAAGTCCCTAGTGCTCGATCAGAAGGTCGCAGTCCAAGCCTCCGCAGGCGTGGACGGGAGAAAGTATGACGGATCGTTCCAAGTAAGCGGAGTGGCGGCGCCGGGCTCCACGCCGCAGGACGTCGAGCGCGCGCTGCTGGGCGAACTCCAGCGGCTAGCCGACGAGCCCGCAGATGAGCGCGAGCTCCAGAAGGTCAAGAACCAACAACTGGCGGGAGACTTTCGCAAGCTGCGCTCCAAATTCGGGCTGATGGTTCAGCTGCTCGTCTATGAGGCACTAGGTGACTGGCGCAATATCAACGTGTTCTCTGACCGCATACAGGCCGTCACGGCGGATGACATCCAGCGCGTCGCAAGGAAGTACTTCACCGAAACCAACCGCACCGTCGCGCACTATTTCACAAAGGACGGGGCCGGCCCGCAGCGGCCGGGTCGCCCCGGCGGGCCGGGACGGCGCCCGCAAGGAGGGCAGCGATGAATCGACGCCAGTGGTTACGGAGCGTCGCCGGAGGCGCGTTCTCGACAGCCGCAATCGCCCAAGATGCACCCCCGGAGCATCCGAGGGATCTGGTCTACCCGCAGCTGTCCTACACACCTCCCGATCCCGAGCAGTACAGACACGAACTCGACAGCGGGGCCGTCGCCTTTCTCGTCGAGGACCGCCAGCTTCCGCTGATCACCGTCAGTGCCACGCTGCCGGCGGGCTCCTACCAGGTGCCGCCGGCGAGCGCGGGGCTGGCCGGCTTCACTGCCAGCCAGATGCGGGCCGGAGGCACCGCCTCGCGTGCAGCCGAGGAATTCGACGAGGAAGCGGCCTTCCTCGCGACTCAAGTCGGATGCTCCGCAGGGCCCACGTCGACTAGCGCGTCCCTAGACTGCCTCGTAGCCAACCTCGACCAGTCGCTGGACCTCTTCTTTGACATGCTCAAGGAGCCGGCATTCGCCGCCGACCGCCTCGAGATTTCCAGGGCGAGGGCGCTCCAAGGGCTGGAGCGCCGCAACGACCAATTGCGGAGCATTCAGGCTCGAGAGTTCCGGCGTCTGACCTACGGGGATCACTTCACCACGGTGCAGACCACCAAGGCCTCCATCGAAGGCATCACGCGCGAAAGCATGCAGGAGTTCCACTCGAAGCGATTCGACCCTGGCAGCATGCACTTCGCCGTGGCCGGCGACTTCGACACCGCAGACATGGTGCGGCGCCTGAACGCGGCCCTTGGCGATGGGTGGCCGGCCGGCCCTCTCGATCCAGGGGAGATACCGGCCCCCGCCCACGATCCGCGCCCGGGCGTCTACATGGTCGACAAGACGAGCCGTGACGTGAACCAGTCGCACGTGACGCTGGGCCATATGGGCATCCAGCGCTCGCACCCGGACAAGTTCAAGGTGCAGATCATGAACTCGGTGCTGGGCGGAGGGGGTTTCACGTCGCGAATCATGGTCCGCGTCCGGTCGGACGAGGGCTTGGCGTACAGCGCCTACTCCAGATTCCAGCCCGGCACCTACTACCCCGGGACGTTTGCGGCCGGATTCCAGTCCCGGAACGCGACCTGTGCCCAGGCCGCGGCGATCGTGATCGAAGAGATCCAGCGCATGCAGAACGACAAGGTAAGCGCGCTCGAGCTCGACACCGCAAAGAACTACCAAGTCGAGATCTTTCCGCGATTCTTCGCCACGGCGGGGCAGGTTGCCGGGACGTTTGCCAGCGACGAGTTCACCGGCCGCGAGAAAGACTACTGGAAGACCTACCGCGAGCGCATCAGCGACGTCAGCGCGGACGACGTTCTGGATGCGGCGCAACAGCACCTTCAACCGGACAAGCTGGTCGTGCTCGCCGTGGGCGACCGACAGGCGATGCTCGCGGGCAATCCGGACCGTCCCGAGTACAGCTTCGAGAAGCTCGCAGGCGACGGAGGCATCGAGAATATACCGCTCCCGGACCCGCTGACCATGGAGTATCTGGAGGCCTGACCGCTGCCGGGGCTGATCGGGTGCGAAGGATACTCGATCCTGCCCGCCGCGAACGCATCTCTCGCTCGGCGGCGCTTCGCACGGTGACGTGCCCGGGGGTGCTTCGACGTGCACGCCCTCGGGCAGCGCGTGGCGACTGTCGCAGAACGGGCGGCGAGGTGGTCTAATACTAAGGCGTTTACCGGGGGGCGTCGCAGCCTGCGTCGAGGTTCGACCTTGACTCCCGGAGTGGGTTCGCAAGGTTGGTGCGAGCCGCCACGCCGGTCAACGCTGTGGAAGCGGCGGTGCAGGCGAGATCGTTGACGGTGTGGCCGCTGGTGGCCTTGGCCAGCTTGGCTTTCGGGCTGCGAGCCGAGACGATCCCGGAAGAGCTCGGCCTCAATCAAGCGATCGAGATCGCGCTGTCGAACCACGACGACCTTGAGGCCGCTCGGGCGGCTATCGCAGCCCGGGCCGGCTCGACCGTTCAGGCCGGAACGTCGCCCAACCCGCTGTTTACGCTGCAGACCGAGAACTGGCGCTTCCATGGTGACCCGGCGTTCTCGCTCGGCCGGAGCCTTGACGTGTTCGCCTTCGTGACCGTACCTGTGGAGACGGCAGGAAAGCGAATGCGCCGAGTCGAGCTCGCAGCGAACGATGAGCGTATCGCGGAGCACGAGCGGAAGCTGATCTCGTGGAGGATCCGACAGCACGTCAAGGCAGCGTTCTGGAGGGCCCTCGCTGCGGCAAGCGACGCGGCGATGCTCTCCAGCAGGCGGGAGACGCTGCACAGGGTTGAGGGATATCACGCGGTGAAGGTCCGGGAGGGCGCAACAGCCGAGGTGAATCTGATCAGGGCCCGGATCGACACCGGCCGGGCGGACGTAGCCCTCGCCGGAGCTGAGATGGAAGCGAGCCGCGCCAAGATCGCACTGGTGGCGGCTATGGGCGTTTCGCAGACAAGCACAGACTTCGCATTGTTGCGGCCTGCCCCCCGATCAGCAAGCCCGGACTGGGACCAGGGCGTGGCCGTCGAGACAAGCGTCGCGAGCGCACTGGCCCACCGTGCGGAACTCCTGCTGGCGCGCGCCCTTGTGGAGCGAGCCCAAGCGGCCTTGTCGCTGGAGCGGGCGCGGGCCCGCCCAGACTTGAGGCCCTACGTGGGCTACAAACGAACGAACTCGCTGGACACCGTCATTGGCGGATTGATGGTCGCTCTGCCGGTTCGCGACAAGAACGCCGGCAATATCGAGGAGGCCGTCGCCGAGGTGCGTCAGCAGGAAGCGGCGCTACGGGCATCCGAAGCCCGCATCCGCAGCGAGGTGCTCTCCGCGGTCGAGACGGTCCGCCGACGTGCCGAAATGCTGAGGACGATGGAGAGCGGCGTTCTCGACGGTGCGCGGGAGACGTTCCGCATCGCCCGCGCCGCTTATGAGGAGGGTGGAGCTGAGCCGCTAGACGCGTTGGCCGCCCAGAGCATTCAGGATGAGATCGAATTGATCCACTCGCGACTCCAGTTCGACTACGAAGCGAGCTGGGTGGAGCTTGAGACAGCGATGGGAACACCCGAGCAACCCTCTGCCCCGGATGCGAACCGCCCGATCGTAGCGGGATTCGGAGCGGCGGCGGAGTGAGGCTCCCGACGCGGCGCTCACGGGCATTGCAGAACGGCACACATCCAGATCCGCCAGCGGGTGTTCCATCATTGGCGGCCGCAGGCCTGATGATCCTGGTTTGTTGCGCTCTCCCGCCACCGGAGGCGATCGAGGCAGATGCGGAGGCGGATCCGGGCTTGATCCGGCTCGACGACGAGGGCCTCCGGCTTTCCGGAATCGTCCTCGCCAAGGCCGAGACCCTCGGGCTCCGGGGAGACCTCGAAGTCCCGGGCCGGATCACTCTCAACGAGAATGCGACGACTTTCGCGGGAGCAGTGTCCGACGGCATTGCGGTGGACTGCTGCGAGCCGGTCGGGGTAGACGTGCAAGAGGGACAGGTCCTGGCGCGTCTGCACAGCCACGAGATCCACGACGCCGAGGCGGCATATTGGGAATCCAAGGCCGATCTCGAAGAGCACTTGTCGCAGCTTCGCCTAGCCACGGACACCCATCAGCGGGCCCTGAAGCTCCACGAGCTGAAGGCCGGTTCGCTGCAGGACGCGCAAGAGGCGCGGACGGGCCTTCGTATCGCCGAGGCGCAGGTCGAGTCCGCCGAGGCTGGAGTGCAGCGCGCCAAGGAACACCTCAGGTTTCTGGGACTTGACCCGGAGCGGCTTCCAGACGTCGGCACGGACCACACGGTGGGCGGGCACGGCACGCCAGACAGCCTACACGTGATCGAGGTCCGTTCGCCGATTGCCGGGACAATCATCGAGCGCAGGATCAGCCCGGGAGCGGTGGTCGGAATTCTTGACCCTCTGTACACGATCAGTGATCTGAGCACTATGTGGTTGATTGCCGAGGTCCCCGAGCAGCACCTGTCGCTTCTTCAAACGGGCCTTGAGGTGGGTGTTTCCGTGCGCGCCTACCCAGACGAGGTGTTCCCGGCCCGGATCACCTACATTGGCCACGCGCTCGACCCCGAGACGAGGACGGTCGAAGTGCGGTGCGATCTGCGCAACCCTGGCCGGCGCATCAAGGCGGAGATGTTCGCGACGGTGGTGATCCCGTCCAGCACCGCGGTCGAAGCGGTCGTCGTTCCGGCCTCGGCGCTGCAGCATATTGACGGGGACGAGGTGGTGTTCGCGCCCGAGGGGAAGGGCCGGTTCCGACCGCGCAGCGTCGAAGTCGGCCAGCGCGTCGAGGAGGCGGTCGAGATTCTAAGCGGTGTGGTGGCGGGAGACGATGTCGTAGTGGGCGGTGCATTCCGCCTCAAATCCGAACTACTCAAGTCCCGCATGATCGAAGAGTAGGACGGCGCAGGCCAGGGACGACACGCGGGCCGAAATCAGGAACGTGCTCAGACGAATCGTTGACTTCCACCTCGATCACCCGTGGGCAGCCGTGCTCGAGCTGGTGGTACTTGTCAGCGGCGGCCTTTTCGCGGCCACCCGGATTTCGATCGACGCGTTCCCAGACCTGACCAACAACCAGGTCACCGTCATCACTGAAGCGCTCGGCATGGGGGCACCTGATGTCGAGCAACTGGTGACGTTCCCGATCGAATCGGCCATGCTCGGCCTGCCCGACACGCAAGAGGTGCGCTCCACGTCCAGGCTGGGCCTGTCGATGGTGACGATCGTCTTTGCTGACAGCGTTGACGTGTACTTCGCACGTCAGCTCGTGACGGAGCGGCTGAATGAGGTTCGCGGCCGCATTCCGCAAGACATTGAGCCAGTCCTCGGCCCGGTGGCGACCGTTTTCGGCGAGGTATTCCGATACACGGTCGAAGGGGGAGGCTTCAGCACGCTCGCCCTGAAGACGCTCCACGACTGGGACATCAAGTACCAGCTGCGGGCCGTGCCAGGCGTGGCCGACGTCGCTACATGGGGCGGCCACTCCCAGCAGTTCGAGATAGAGGTGGACCCGTATCGTCTGCGCGCACACGGGCTGGAATTGCGGCACGTGTTCGAGCGTGTGCGCGACAACAACGAGGACTTCGGGGCCGGATTCGTGGAGCACGCCTCCGAGCAGTACACCGTCCGAGGGCTTGGCAGGGTGCGCAGCGTGGGGGATCTGGCGTCAATCGTACTGACAGCCCACGAGGGAACCGCAGTCTACCTAAGGGATGTGGCGGAGATCAAGATCGGGGCAAAGCAGCGGCAGGGCGCAGTTACTCGAGACGCGGAGGGCGAAGTTGTGGCCGGCACGGTCATCATGCTCAAGGGCCAGAACAGCAAGTCCACGATCGAGCGTGTCAAGCAGGCGCTCGAAGGAATTCGCCGATCGCTGCCGGAGGGCATCAGGATCATCCCGTTCTATGACCAGTCGGAGGTCATCGATGGGACCATCCGGACCGTGCGCAACAACCTGATCCAAGGCGGCGCCCTTGTGATTGCGGTCCTTCTCATCTTCCTCGGCAACGTTCGCGCTGCCCTCATCGTTGCGTCGGTTATTCCGCTGTCTATGCTGGCGGCGTTTCTCGGAATGCGGCAGTTTGGCATCACCGCCAACCTGATGAGCCTGGGAGCGATCGATTTCGGGATGATCGTCGACGGCGCGGTGATCATGGTCGAGAACCAGGTACGCCACCTTCGTGCGCACTCGCACTCGGGCAGTGCGCTGACCAAGCGGCAGGGCATGGCCTTGGTCCGGTCGGCAGCACACGAAGTCTCCTTGCCGATCCTTGTCGGTGTCGGCATCATCACCGCCGTCTACGTTCCCGTCCTAACGCTGGAGGGACTTGAGGGGCGCATGTACCGCCCATTGGCGATCACCGTATGCGCCGCCCTTCTGGGCGCCCTAGCATTGACCCTTGCGGCTGTCCCGACCGCGTCCCGGCTCGTGCTGGCAGGACGTGTCAGGGCGGGCGGAGAGAGGTACATGGATCGCGCCCGGGCGTTCTACCGGATTGTCGTGAACCATGCTCTAGACCGCCGCGGACTAGTCATCGTGACGGCTCTGGTACTGGTCGGGACCGCCCTTGGCTCGCTCGCCTTTATCGGCACGGAGTTCATGCCCCGACTCGATGAGGGATCCGTCCTGGTGCAAACGTTGCGCATCCCCAGCATCGCCCTGTCGCAGTCCGTCGACATCGGGGCCGAGGTGGAGGAGAGGCTACTGCGCTTCCCTGAGGTAACAGGTGTGGTTGCGGCCTTGGGCCGGCCCGACCTCGCAACGGAGGCGATGGGCATTTACGAGAGCGACGTCTACGTGAACCTGAAGCCGCGCGAGGACTGGACGACCGCCGACTCCAAGGAAGGGCTGACGAGCGCCATGGCCGCCGAACTGGCCAAGATCCCCGGCGTCGTCTACAACTTCACGCAGCCGATGGCCATGCGTCTGGACGAGTCGGTCTCGGGCGTGCGGGCAGATGTTGCGGTCAAGATCTTCGGCTCCGACGCGACCGTGCTGGATCGCACGGCGGACGAGGTGCTGCGGATCCTCGGGCAGGTCCGCGGAGCCGCCGATGCGCAGAAGCAGGTCTCTTCCGGCACGCCTGAATGGCAGGTTGTGGTGGACCGAGAAGAGGCGGCCCGTTACGGCCTGAACGTCTCGGACGTGCGTGATGTCGTGCAAGCGGCCGTGCGGGGGAAGACGGTTACGGAAGTAATCGATGGCCGGCGGCGGTTTCCGGTTACCGTCCGATTGCCGGAAACCTACCGTAGCGATCGCGAATCCCTGGAACGCATCCTGCTGACCGCGCCAGCCGGAGAGCAGGTCCCGCTGGGCCGGGTGGCAGAGATTCGCCGAGCGAGCGGCCCGCAGGTCATCGACCGGGAGAACAGCGAGCGCCGCATTATCGTACAGTGCAACGTCCGTGGCCGCGACCTCGGGACATTCGTGAGCGAGGCCAGGCGACGAGTCGAGGCGGTCGTGAGTCTGCCGTCCGGCTACTACCTGGACTGGAGCGGGCAGTTCGAAGACCAGCAGCGGGCGATGCGACAGCTCGCCTTCGTAGTGCCGGCCGTGCTGGCCGTCATCTTCTGCCTGCTGCTGCTCATGTTCCGGTCAGCAAAGCAGTCCCTGCTGGTGCTACTCATCGTGCCCTTCGCCGCGGTCGGCGGGATCGGGGCCCTGTGGCTGCGGGGTATGAATCTCAACGTGTCGGCTTCCATCGGATTCATAGCGGTCTTTGGGGTGGCGGTGCTGGACGGCCTCGTGATGGTCTCGACGATGAACGCGCTCCGGGGAGAGGGCCGCCCGCTCCGCGACGCGGTTGTGGAAGGCGCGGTGACCCGACTTCGGCCGGTGCTGATGACGTCCGTGCTAGCCAGCCTTGGATTCCTACCTATGGCGCTCGCAACCTCGACGGGCGCAGAAGTCCAACGGCCATTGGCAACAGTGGTGATCGGAGGGCTCGCCAGCTCGACGATCCTGACCTTGGTGTTGCTACCGACCCTATACGGCTGGTTCTTGCCCAGATCAGGAACGGCTGAAGTGGCCTGACGACCTGATGCGATCCTGCCGTGAGAACGAACGCGCGTAACTTCAGGCCCGCACGGGAGCCCAAGTTCTGAACACGGAGGAGACCGAGCGGCGGATTGGCTGAGCACGGCAGTCAACCCCGGAATCCGAACCAGTGGTTCGGGAGGTCGGGCTTTCGCTCCCTTGCCGCTTCTCCCGCTGCGGATCGTCTATGAGGGGAGCGGGGATTCGCATCCTTCGATCGGCGTGGGAACGAACAGATCTCCTCCTTCGTTCCCGCGAGCCGATCTCGTGCCGCGTGCTACCTTCCAGCCCGTCGATTGCCGCTCCGAATCGGTGCCGCACATCCTCCTTGAATGAACTCAACTCCTCGCGCATGGCCCGAACCGTTGCAACAAAGTCATCGTCCGAACCCACAGCGTAGCGTTTTGCGCCAGCAGCTTGTCCGCGCCGTTGGCCCTTAGGGCCTATCGCGTCACGATTGGGTTGGCCGGGGTAGCGTTCATAGTGCTCTGACGACCAGGGCGAGAGCGCCGACTCGCCCGGACGCGGTTGGATTCCACTGATTGGACACTGTGGCTGGGGTGTTCACGTCAGGGCATGCCGACGTGAGGCTGTACGGTCAGATTGCCGCAGTAACGGCTGTAACGGACGCATATGGACACATGTAGAGATCCTGCAGTGCAGAGTGTTCGTCGTTGATGAGAAGTCCAGCCTCCCTGATGACCTCGGCCCGGTAGCACGGCAGCCACTGGCGGTACTCGGCTGCACGTCCCGCACGGATGCCGCCACTGCTGCCCCCGGGCCTCGCCGGAGCCGCCCTGCAACCCCGTCATACTGTGCCGTTTTCCCGGGCTTGAGAGCCGATTTCCGGCTGCTTGCGACCGTTTCCGGCCTGTTCCAGCGTGGTTGGGCACTCTGGAATGGTACTGTATTACGTGCTAATCGACATACAATGCGGACATGCCCCGACGCACCCCCGACCTGCTCTCCAATGCCCTCGCCGGACCGCAGCCGCTCACCTTCCCGCAGCTCCAGAAGGCCCTCCACGGAGCTTCCCGCACCACCACCTTCCGCTACCTCCGCCAAGTCGGCTACCTGCGCAGCTACAACTGCAACGGCCGCTTCTACACCCGCCTCGACCCGCAGCGCTTCGACAGCTTCGGCCTGCTCTCGATCGGCACTGCCCGCTTCTCCCGCGACCGCACCCTCACCCGCACCGTCCCCCGCCTCGTGCGGGAGTCCGAAGCCGGCTGGACGGACAAGGAACTCCGCTCCCTGCTGCACGTCCCCGTGCGGCCCTTCCTGCTCTCCGCCCTGCGCGCGGAACTCGTCCAGCGCGAGACCCTGCACGGCGTCTTCGTGTACTTCGCCGCGGACGTCCAAGTCGCCGGGCGCCAGCGCGAGCACCGCCTCCGGCGCATGCCCCGCAGCGTCGATCTTGATTCCGCGGTGGTCATCGAGGTGCTGCTGGCCGTCATCCGCCACCCCGCTGCCAGCCCGGTCCAGCTGGCACGCCACCTGCAGGGCCACTCCCCGCCCATCGAGCTGTCCGACATCCTCGCCGTGATCGACCGATTCGAGCTTGCCGAGGCCGTGGAAAAAGGGGGGCCTGCGCACTGCTGAGCGAACTCCGGCGGCACGCGGGAGCCCCCGGCTGGCCGGCCGAGCGCATCGAGCGCGCCCTGCAGGGCCCGCTCGAGCTGCCGCAGCTCGACTTCCCGACCGAGGACCGCAACTGCTCCGAGTGCGACGCACCCCTGCGCATTGTCAAGAGCAGCACGCGCATCCTCACCACCCTCGCCGCCGGCACCTTCCGGGCGCGCCAACTCCCGCTGCGCTGCCCGCGCTGCACGTCGGCGCCCCGCGCCTCCGGGCAGCTGGCCGCCCTGGCGCCTCCCGGACAGCGCTACGGGTACGACCTCATCGTGTGGGTCGGACTGCAGCGCTACCACCACCTGCGCCAGCGGAGCGAGATCCGCGAGCGCCTCGCCCAGCGCGGTATCCGACTCTCCGACGGTTCCGTGTCCGCGCTCTGCGACCGCTTCCTGCACCTGCTCGGATGTCTGCACCGGAGCTGCGCCCCGGCCCTTAGGGCCGCTATGCGGCACGGCTACCCCCTGCATCTCGACGCCACCTGCGAGCAAGGCCGCGGCGGGCTGTTCCTGTGCCTCGACGGCTGGCGCGGGTGGGTGCTGCACGCCGTCCGCATACGCTCGGAGAACGCCGCCGAACTGCAGCCCGCCCTGCAGGCAACGCTCGACGACTTCGGCCCGCCGCTGGCCTTCGTGCGCGACTTGGGCAGCGCCATGGCCAAGGCCGTCGCCGCCTGCCGGACTTCCCCCACACCCGAGCTGGTGTGCCACTTCCACTTCCTTGCCGCCGTCGGAGGCCGCCTGCTGGACGCCGACCATGCCACACTGCGGCGCGACCTGGCCCGCTGGAAGGTGCGCAGCGGCCTGCGCGACCTGCTGCGCAGCGCACGCCGGCCGGGACTCGCCGCGGGCGGCTCCGAACGCGGGACGGACTTGGCGGCCCTGCTGTACTGGACCTTGGAAGGCGACGGCGGGCGGCAGCAGCGGCCTCCCTTCGGACTGCCCCACCTGGACTTCTACCGGCGCTGCCGGCAGTTTGGCAAGCGCGCCGGCGAGCGCCTGCCGCAACCGCGCTCCCGCGCCGAGCGCCGCATCCTGCAGCGGGCCTCGGATGTGCTCGAGCCCGTTCGGGAGAGCGCCTTCGGCCTGACGGCCGCCGCCCAGCGCCTGGAGCGCAGCCAGGCGGTGTTCACAGCACTGCGCGAGCTCTTGCGCCTACGCCACGACGAGCTGCGCGGGCGGCCACCGCACGAGCCCCTGACCGCCGCAGCCGGTGCCGCCCTGCTGGAGTCGCTCGCCGAGCAAGTCGGGCGGCACCGCCGCCAGCTGCGCCGGCGAGTGCGGGCGCAGCGACGCCAGGGCAGCGACGGCGGGCACTGTCCGGAAGCGATCGTGCTCGACTACCTCGACCGCTACTGGGACCACCTCTTCGGGCATCCCCTGGCGCGGGACAGCGAGGGCCGCGTCGTGGCGGTTGTGGAGCGCACGAACAACCCGGCCGAGCACTTCTTCTCCCAAACCAAGCGCGAGCTGCGGCGCCGGCTGGGCCGTGCGCACTTGGCACGCGACATGCAGGATCAGCCGGCGCAGGTAGCCCTCACCGCAAACCTCCACGATCCGGACTACGTCAGGATCGTGTGCGGCACTCTGGACGGACTGCCCCGAGCGTTTGCCGAGCTGGTGCGATCCGGACAGGCCACGGCCCGTCCCGCTCTCGACCGCTACGCCCGGAACTCCGCTCTGCGCCGCCGCGTCAGCCAGTGGTCAAAGGAGTCCGGCAACTGCACAGCACCCTCGCAGCCTACCTCCAGCTCACCTCGCTGAACCCGCCTGCAGTCGCCGCTCCCAACCAAATCATGACGCGATAGCTTAGGGCCTCGTAGACGACGGCATCCTCTTGCGACAGGTCCGGCAATGCGTCAGGCACTGCAGATTCCTTAGCCTCTGCCTGCATTGTTTCATCCCTTGAATTGGAATGTTCAAACGCACGCTATATTCTCACTAACACTGTTATAAGATCGCTCTACATACTTATATTCATCCTCTTCTTTACTGCAGATGAGTTATGGATTCTGGCCCAGCTTTGAAACTGACACCCGCTGATCGGCGGTCGTGACGCCCTCGCGTGTGAGCATGGATGTTCACGGGACGATGGTCGAGCGCACATCGCCACCCAGCTTTGGGACAAGGGTCTCCCAAACCGGATCTGAGGCCGGGGACTAGCGCTGGTAGAGCTGGCCTCCGACAAGCAGTCCTGGGCCGGTCCGCCTTGTCCCAATACGGTCGGTGCTCGTCAGATCGTGTGGTGCCCATGCTTCTCCAGCCTTTTCCTTCAGGAATCAGACCGGGACAGCGCCCTTGAGGTGGTCATGTCGCGCCGGATTGGTGCCGACCGCCTTCCGGGCCGTGTAAGCGTGAACTGATGCTCTCGTAGATTTCCACAGTCGATCGTGAGTGGTTGAGAGTGTAGAAGTGCAGGCCCGCTACACCCTCTGCCAACAGGTCCCGACACTGACGGGTGGCGTGCTCAACACCCGCTGCCCGGATGGCAGAATGGTCGCCGCGGAGGGACTCCATCCGCGCCACTAGTGGCCCCGGCAGCGACGCGCCGCACATCTCGGCGAAGCGCTTCGTTTGCCGCAGGCTGCGGATGGGCATTATTCCTGCCACGATGGGCACGTTGATGTCGGCAGCGACCGCCCGGTCACGGAACTTGAGAAAGTCCCGGTTATCGAAGAACAGCTGCGTTATCAGGAAGTCGGCCCCGGCATCGACCTTGCGCTTCAGGTTGGCCAGGTCGACCTCCGGGCTGGGTGCCTCTGGGTGTGTCTCCGGATAGCAGGCCGCGCCTAGGCAGAACGCGTGGCGGCTACGGATGAAGCCGACGAGTTCATTGGCGTAGCGGAAACCACCGGGTGCAGGCTCGAAGCGCGCGACACCCCTCGGTGGATCGCCGCGCAGCGCGAGCACGTTTTCGATTCCCGACGCGGCAAGTTTGTCCAGCACGGCCGAGATCTCGCCCTGGGCGGAACCTACGCAGGTGATGTGGGCCATGGCCTCGATGCCGGTCTCACGCTTGATGCGGGCAACCAGCTCAACCGTCCTGCGGCGCGTGCTCCCGCCGGCGCCATAGGTCACCGAGACATAACTCGGCCGCAGCGGGCGAAGCGCCTCAATTGTCTTGTAGAGGCGCAGGAACCCCGCTTCGTTCTTTGGAGGAAAGAACTCGAACGAGACGGTCGGCGGACCCGACGCGAGCATATCGCGGATCTTCATCGCCGCCAGCATCCAGACTATCACCGAGTAGTTGCAACGGATCGGCGGCGGATCTCGGACGCCAAGCGGGAGTTCTGCCAGAGCCCTCCTAGGTCGCGGGACGACGGTCAGTTCGCACCTATCGCCGAGGGACTGGATGGGAATCGGCAAGATCGACGTCGGCCACGTTCCGGAAACGGCCCGTTCTGTGCGGTAGCGGCCAGCTCATACAAGTGCCTGGTGGCGGGCCAGCGCCTCCAGCTGCACGGTTCCCCATGGTCAGGCCTTGCAGACCCGTAGGGGCGAACGAATTGCTCGAAGGGTCCACCGTGCCCAATTCGCACGGGCTCGGGACGACGCAGTCTACGCGGGCCAGTTGAGCGTGCTCGCGGCCCCTGCTCGCACGAGATGAGCCCACGTCCAACCCTCAATGAAGGGTCGGCGAGGACGGCGCAAACCGCTGACTCTACCTCTTGGGTTGCAAGAAACCGGCCAATCTGCCGTGGTGCCTTGCTGTGCGCGCGAAGCGGCCAGGGCCCAACCGCCCTGTGCCTTGGCAAGCGCCCGTCCACGCGATCGTTTGGTTGCTACGCTGAAGCGGTGCGTGCTCCGGCCGAGCTGCTGTCGGGGGGGACTCTGGAGCGGCTCGAGCGCCTCACTATCCGCTGGAGCCAGTCCTTCCAAGGCCGCATTGGAGGGGACATCGTCTCGCGGTTCTCAGGCGTCGGGCATGAGTTTCTGGACCATCGCCACTACCAGCAGGGTGACGACCTGCGAGCCGTGAACTGGCGGGCCTTCATGCGTCTTGAGCGGATGTTCCTCAAGCTGTTTCGCTCTGAGCCGCGCATACCCGTGCGAATCCTCATTGACACCAGCGAGTCGATGGCGGCCGGCGCCGCCCCGACGGAAGCCAAGTTCACCTACGCTTGCCGCGTGGCAGCGGCCCTGTGCTATGTCGGGCTGGTCCGCCTGGAGACTATCGTCCTGCAGCCCTTCTCGGAGCGGTTGGCGGACTCCTTCCACGCTGACGGTGGCAGACTGCGCTACGCCCGGGCCGCCCGGTACATCTCCAGCCTGAAGACCGGCGGCGGCACATCCTTCCACCGCGCCATCCGCGCATTCCTCATCAAGTACCGCGTGCCGGGGATCACGTTCTTGGTGAGCGACTTCCTAGATCCTGCAAGTGAGGAACTCCCTCTGGAGCATCTGGCGAACGAGGGTCACGAGGTGCACCTGCTGCATGTGGCGAGCCCAGATGACCGAGAGCCTCCTTGGAGGGGGGACCTCGACCTGCTTGATGCCGAGACCGGAGCTACGATGCGGGTCAGCCTGGATGACGAGGCGGCGCGCGAGTACCGAGACGGCTACGACCGGTTCTGCCGTTCGCTTGAGGAGCACGCAACCAGATCGAGAGCGGAATACCTGCACCTCTCGACAACAGATCCGATTGAAACCGTGCTTTTCCGAGACTTCGCGGCGACCCGCTTGGGCATGGGCCGAGGATAGCTCGTGGGCCTCCTGAATCTCGCGCTCGGGCAGCTTCTCGGCTTGGCGCTTCCGCTGACAGGCCTACTGGTCGCTCTGTACTTCTACGACCGGTCCCGCCGCAGCGTGGTGGTCTCGACGCTCCGATTCTGGCCGCAGCGCCCGGCCCCGCCCGTCCGGCAGCGCCACAAGCGCATCCAGCACCCGCTGTCGCTGGCCCTTCAGCTGGCGGCGGTCATCCTTCTGCTGGTAGCCATCGCCGATCCTCGCCCGGATCAAGACTCTGCGGCGGTCCGTCGCCGTGTCATCGTTCTGGACACGTCGGCCGTGATGGCGATGGCGAACGCCGACGGTGGGCTGCTCATGGACCAGGCCAAGGAGTTGGCCCTTGCCTATCTCGACCGGCTTCCAAGCCAAGACCCAGCATTGCTGGTCGAAGCAGACGGATCTCCCCGGGTGCGCGTGCCGTTCACGACCGACCGTCAGCGTGTGCGTGAGGCGATCACGGCCGCAGCGGCAGGCTGGACGGCCCTGGACCTCGATGCCGCATTCGATCTGGCGGACGGATCCGTTGGCTTGGTGTTGGGCTCGACGGAAGGGTCGGTAACGGACATTGCCCAGCGGGCCGAGACCGTCTACATCGGGCCGGGCCGGGCCTCGGGCAAGAGCCTCGTTGCAAGATCACTGCCAGGGTTCCGCCTCTTGGAGACGCGGCCCCCGGAGGACTCTCTCGGGATTCAAGGCATGCGTGCAACCGCGGACGTGGTGGAGTGGGGGAAGTGGTTCGTGGAGCTGGATGCTCGCAACTTTGGCGAGACGGCCGCAGCAGCGCGCGTGAACTTCCTCTTCGACGACAGCCCGCTCGGGTTTCGCAACTTGCGGTTGGCCCCAAGGGGGGACGCCAGCATGCGCTTCGTCCTTAGAACTCAGCGGTCGGGGCGGTTGCAGGCCGAACTGGAGCAGCCAGACGCATTCCAGGCGAACGACAGGGCCACACTGCCGATTCCGACGCCCCGCCGAACTGCGCTTCAAGTGGTGGGCTCAACCGAGAGCGAATTCGCGCCGCTCCTGGCCGCCGGGGCCAGAATCGACGCCAGCTTTATCGCATCGACCGAAGACCTGGTGGAGAACGCGATCCACGTATGGGCAAGAGGGGGACCTCCGGGTGGCTCAACACGAGCGATTTATCTCGTCCCGCCCGGCGTGGACTCGCCCATTGTGGGAGAGACCGCTGTCCGCAGGCAGGCGATTAGCGAGTGGTCGCCGTCCCATGCCGTGGCGCAGGGTGTGCGGGATCCGGACCTGACTCCGGCAGTGGCCCGGGTTCTCGAGCCCGCGGAAGGGGACGAAGTTGTCGCCGCCGGGGAAGCCGGGCCTCTAATCGTCGCTCGGGAAGCTTCAGGCAGGCGTTTGGTGGCGTTCGGGTTCGACTTAGCTGACGCATCCGTCCGCGGGCACTTGGCTACGCCGCTGCTGTTCGCCAATGCAGTGGCGTGGCTCGACTCGGCTGCATTTAGGACCCAATCGGTCCATGCCCGGCCGCCGGGGTCGGTCTCCGTCGAGGCACCCAACTCGACGCTGGACGACGTTCGCGTGCTCGGACCCTCTAGGGACCGCGTGCCATGGATCTTGGAAGACGGAACGGTTCGCTTCTACACCGCCCGACCGGGAACCTATCGGATCGTGACGGCCGACCGCGACGTGACCATGCACCTGACTCAGCCCGATGTCCCGGCCCAAGACTGGGAAGCCCCGGGGACTGCCGCTCGGGGGCTGCCTCCAGTGTTGGGCAACCGGAGTCCGGATTGGCTGGCGTGGCCTTGGCTCGCTGCGGCAGCGGGCCTGATCCTGCTTGCCGACTGGAGCTTCTTTGGCCGTGGCCGGCGCATCTTGGAAGGAACCCGGCGGGTGTCCGGGCCTGTGGGGAAGGCGGTCGAGCGGTGAACCTCTCGTCGCCTTGGGCGCTCTTGCTGCTGATCCCTGTGGCAGCGTGGACGATGCGCGAGTGGAGCACGAGCCCCCGGCGTCTCGGCCTGTTTCTCAAGGCACTGGCCGTCGCCTGCGTTTGCTTGGCGCTGGCGCGGCCGCAGTGGCTCATCCTGGAGACCTACTCGGCCGTCGCCATCCTCGCCGACGCCTCAAACAGCGTGCCAGACGACCAAGCTGCCAGCCAGCGGCAGTACCTGGCGAGAGCGGCGGCCTCCGGCGGCGCCCACGTCGTTCGGGACTTGGAGTTCGGTGCTCGTCCCGCTCGGTCGCTGCCACGGGACCTGCAAGGCTCGACAAACATCGAGGCAGCCGTGCGTGATGCGCTTGGCATCCTCCCGGCAGACCGGGTGCCCCGGCTCGTCCTATCCAGCGACGGACTGGCCAGCGAAGGGGCTGTTGAGAGAGCCGTGCACCACGCGTGGCTGCGCAAGATCCCGATCGATACGGTCGCCCTGCCCGGACGCCCCAACCCCCATCTGCGTGTGATAGGACTGAGAATTCCGGCCAGGGCGTACGCCGGGGAGCGGTTCCCGATCGAGTTCGAAGTGGAGAGCCCCGCCGAGGGGTCCGCGAGGCTGCGGCTCAGTGCGGAAGGGCAGACCATCGGAACCGCATCGCTGCTCCTGTCGAAGGGTCGCACCTCGGTTACTGCGAGAGCGCGGATCGACTCTCCCGGCGCCACCTTGATCGAGGGCCTTCTGACCACCGAAGCCGGTGCCGATCTTCAGTTCGCCGGGGCTGTCGCGATTCGCGAGCCGCAGGCGCTGCTGATCTCTCCGGACACCGCGGAGCAGAATGGGCCCCTGTCTTCGGTGCTGTCGGCGGCTGGCTTCCGCACCGACCGCTCGGAAGGGACCGGCCCCCTCGTCGGCGGGGAACCCGAGGCCGACGTTGTCGTCTGCTCCAACTCGGACTTCGAGGCATGGCCGACGGACGCCAAGCAGCGCATGGCGGACTTCGTGCAAGGGGGCGGGGGCTTCCTGCTGATCGCCGGCGAGCGAAACCTCTACAAGGAGCGCGCTGACGGCGAGAGCGACCCGCTGCACGAGATGCTGCCGGCGACGCTCGCGCCACCCCGCACGCCCGAAGGCACAGCCGTCGTGCTGGTGGTCGACAAGTCGTCCTCGATGGAGGGCAAGAAGATGCAGCTGGCCCGGCAGTCGGCGGTGGGCGTGGTGGAGAACCTGCGCACCATCGACAGCGTCGGTGTGCTTGCCTTCGACAACTCGTTCGAGTGGGCTGCACCCCTGCAGCGCAACCACCAGCCCGAGGCCACCACGAGGCTGATCAGTGGGATCGTCGCCGACGGTGGAACCCAGATCGCGCCTGCCCTCTCGGAGGCCTTCCGAATGATCCAGCCGCAGCGTGCCGTGTACAAGCACATCCTGCTGCTGACGGACGGGATCTCTGAAGAGGGCGACAGCATCGCGCTGGCCCGTGAGGCGGCCGCCAACGACGTGACGATTTCGACGATTGGCCTGGGCCAGGACGTGAACCGGTCGTACCTCGAGCGCGTCGCGAGAAGTGCCGAGGGCCAGTCGTACTTCCTGCTCGACATCATGTCCCTGGAACAGATCGTGCTCAGGGACGTGATGGAGCACACCGGAACTTCGGTCACCGAACGAGAGTTCCTGCCCCGCATCGAACGCGACCTAGAGATTCTGGAGGGTCTGGACTTTGCCGAGCCCGGCCCGCTCCTGGGATGGGTCAAGTTCGAGGCAAAGCCGGACGCAGAGACTATCCTGCTCGCAGAGGAAGAGGACCCGCTTCTGGTTCGTTGGCAGTACGGGCTCGGGCGAGCCGCGGTGTTCACTTCTGACGCCAAGCACCGATGGGCCACCAACTGGGTGCCCTGGGACGGATTCGACACCTTCTGGTCGAACATTGCAAGGGACATCCTGCCCCGGTCCTCTGGGACGGAGGTCGAAACCAGCTTCGATGTGGCCACTGGAGAGATCGTGGTCCGCTACCTTCCGAGGACGCCTTCGCCCGAGACCGAAGCGCCGGAGATCTTTGCGCTGGGACCGGAGGGGTACCGCCAAGTCGCCGTCCCCAAACCGTTGGAGGGCGGGCATGAAGCGCGCTTTCCGGCAGCGGGGCACTTCGGGCTGTTCCGGATTCGCCCGGAGTCACGCTCGCGGGCGTTCCCAGAAGCGGCCCACTACCGCGAGAACACCGAGCTTACCCGCTTCGGGTCCGACGAAACCCTGCTGCGCACTATTGCCGCCGCCACGGGCGGGCGCGTCAACCCCCTGCCCGAAGAGCTGTTCTCCACGGGCGGGCGGAGCGTCCAGCGCTGGATGGACCTTTGGCCGCTGCTTCTGGCGCTGGCCATACTGCTGAACCTAGTCGAGGTCGCAGCCCGCAAGGGATGGCTGCCCTGGCTTGGCCGGTGGGCGTGACGCACCGGGCACGGTCCTGATACGCTGGCAGTGATGAGAGTCCGGATGTACTCGACCTCTTGGTGCTCGGACTGCTGGAGGGCGAAGTCGTTCCTGCGAGAGCATGGCGTCAAGTTCGACGAGGTCGACATTGAGCGGGACGACGAGGCTGCCCGGCTGGTCGTCCGCCAGAACGGCGGTCGGCGGACCGTGCCGACGTTCGACATTGACGGAGAATTCTACGCAAATCCCCGTATCCCCGTCCTGGCCCAGATTCTGGGCGTGCCAACCTAGACAGCGCCGCCGGCCAGAACCCCCCAGCCAAGACCCGGTCCCGAGGAGCAAGCGCCCCGGTCATTGGACAGCCGCACTAGCAGGAGCCGCCATTGAAGCCGAGCGGCGTGGACTGCCGGTACAGATTGCCGGCGCCGATCAAGACACTCTGATTGCGGTCCGAATCGTCGTTGAAGATGTTCTGGTCACCACCCCACTTGGAGAAGGTCTCGGTCAGCATGAACCTCGTCGCCCGCAGCGCCACGCATGCCTCCCTTGTTAGACAGAGGCGGCAAACCCCTCAATGCCCATGAGTTCGCCCAGCGACTTGTCGCAATCGCGAAAAAGCGCCACCGCCAACCGCGCTGCCAGCGACGCTCCGAGGCAGGTTCGTACGAACCCCTGTCGGATAGGCACCCCCATCGCGGTCCGCGTCGAGAATCGACCGGACCGCGATGGGCTTTCCGCTCGTCAGGGCGATGCGACCGCGCCGGCCAAATCGCCCAAGACGTAGCGGCCTTCCCCGAAAAACCGACTCATGCTACGGCGCCAGTATGTGGCTCGTGGCAGCCAAGATGGTGTTGTTCGACGTGGAGGCGATTTGGCTCTTGACCTCCAGCTGCTTCATCTCGGCCATCCTCAGGAGCGGTTCGACATCGTCGCCCAGTCCCCGTCTCGCAAGGGCTGACCGCAAGATCTCCATGTCCCGCTCTTTCGCCATCTGCGCCTTCGCAAGCTTGTCTCCGGCCCAGCGCCGCATCCACGGGTCGCTCTGCTCATCCTGGTTCGCCTGCAGGCGCTCGATCAGCTCGTCATGCAGCGTCTCAAGCTCCGCGATTTGCTCAACGACCTTCAGGCGCAGCCGACGGGGATTCAGGTCGGCATCCTTGTCCGACAGGGCAGCTCTGTGTGCCCCGGGACGGCTTTCGCCCCAACCATAGTTGAGCCGCACGTAGAAGTTGGCTCCGTTGAACCCGAAGGGCGAGAACTGCCCGTACAGGTTGCCAACTGTCATGGCGCCGAAGTCGTTCACGTCCGGGTATGTGTTGAGGATGTTCTCCCCGCCCACGGCTACGCTGACGTTCTCGCCGATCGGAATGCCGAGTTCCAGATCGAGCAGCGCCTTTCCGGAGTAGTTGGGGTACAGCCAAGATTGGGAAGGACCGCCCGGCAGACCGGTGGCATTCCGTCCGTCCTCGCTGTCCCAAAACTGGCCGAAATAGTTCACTCGGCCCAACAGTCTGAAGCGGCGGGCGTCGTGGGTGACGCCGAAGCTCCAGCGGGTGTTCGGCAGACCCCGCTCCAGCGTGGTGATGCGGAACTGGTCGATCACGGAACTCTCGATGTTTGTCAGTTGTGTGTCCGTGTAGTTGTAGGCGGCGCTGAAGCTCGTGTTCCCGACCGCGTACGTCGAGATCAGGTCGAGGCCCTGAGTGATCGTTCCGAAGTCGTTCAGGAAGAACCGGAACACGGGGAAGTTCCGCGCTTCCGGAATCCCTTCCGCCAGCAGCGTCTCGATCTCGGGCTCCGACAGGCTGATCTCCTGGGACAGGGCGACACGGTCCTCGATGTCAACCCGGAAAAAGTCGGCGGTGAGGGTGAACGCCCCTTTCGAGACGACCATTCCTCCGCTGAAGTTGACCGACTTCTCGGGTTGGAGCTGCCCGCCGCCCCGCGCGATGGCCACTGCCGATGTCGCGGGGACGACGCCGTTGTTGGTGAGCTGCCCGCCGATGAAGGCCGTCGTCACGTTGAACGCGTTCTGCTGACCCGGCGTCGGCGCACGGAAGCCGGTGCTCACCGCGGCGCGCAGCGCCACCACCTCGGTCAGGCTGAGGCGACCGGAGACCTTGCCATTGAGCGTGGACCCGAAGTCGTTGAAGTTCTCGAAGCGCAGGGCCGTGCCGAGGGTCCACCTTCCGGGATCGGAGAACTCGACGTCGCCGTACACGGCGACGTTCCGTCGGTCCCAGGTTCCAGCGGTCGTGTCGGCGCGATAGCCGTTGAAGCCGTTCGAGCCGGAACTGAAGCCTTGTGCAGCATACGGGCCGATCAGCCACGACGCATCGTCGCCGGCTCCAATCGTGAACTTCTCTCTCCGCCATTCCGCTCCGGCGGCCACGTGCACCAAGTCGTTCACCGGGTAGGTAACGTCGAAATTGAGGTTCGTCTCGTCCTGTCGGTAGATGCCTGGGCGGAAGGAAGTCGGCGTGTCGAACCCGACCGACGCGTTGACGGTGTCGAAAATGAACTGGTCGATCTCGCTCGTGCCTTGGCTGGCACTCAAGTCCCAGGTGAAGCCGTTGCTGGCGAATCCGCGCACGCCACCGACCACCGAATAGTCGATCAGATCACCGCCGAACTGCGGCGTGAAGCCTCCGGGAAACCTGCTGTAGAGGGTGAAGCAGTTCGGATCGGCCTCGACGGCGGCGAGGGCGTTCGCGTCGGGAACATTGTTGTTGATGGGGATCGCGGGGCAGCCACCTGCACCGGGCTGACCGGTCTCGGCCCAAACCCGGTCGCCGACGAGCAGGCTTGGACTGCCGTCTTCCAGCACCGGACCGCGGAAGACTCCGCCCCGGGTGTGGGGGTTCCGGAAGTAGAAGCCTCCTGTCACCTTGCGCGTCAAGTAGTTGCCGTGACCGTACAGCTGGATGCGGTCATCGATTTGATGGCCGACGTTCATGAACAGCTTGAGGTCGCGGTTGATTCTTGGAGAGCCCCAAACTTGGGCCGTGTCGCGGATGTTCCCGTTGCCCGCACCGATGATGCCCGCCGCGTCGTTGCGCTGGATGGCGCGGTTGGTCGGCTCGGCCGTGCCGTACTCCATGCTGAAGTTGGCGAAGCCGTCCTTTCCGAGCGGCAGTCCAACGTTACCGGCCACGGAAAAAGTCCTGCCGCGGCCGCCAATGCCATTGCAGGAGTGCTTGATGTCGCCGATGATGCCCGATCCGCAGGTCGACGGATCCCCCGGGTTGGTGTCCAGGAATGCCCCGCTCTGAACTTCGATGCTGCCTCCCGACGGAGCGTTCTTCAGCTCGAAGTTGATCACACCGGCGATGGCGTCAGAGCCGTACTGGGCCGCCGCTCCGTCCCGCAACACCTCGACCTGACGAATCGCGATCGACGGTATGACAGAGATGTCCGGCCCCTGAGATCCGTCGGCAATGCCGTTCCCCAGCCAAGTTATGACCGCCGCCCGGTGCCGGCGCTTTCCGTTCACCAGAACCAATGTGTGGTCCGGCGCCAAGTTGCGCAAGTTCGCCGGACGGACCACCGTCGCCGCATCGCTGATCGGCTGGATGTTGACGTTGAAAGAGGGGATGACCGTGCGCAATTGCGTCACCAAGTCCCTGCTCGCCTGGTTCGAGAGATCCGTTGTCGAGATGACATCCACCGGCACGGTCGACTCGATCACGGATCGCGGCTCGGCGCGGCTCCCGATCACCACAACAGATTCGGTTACGGTGGCGACTTCGAGGGTGAAGTCTTGCTCTGACGTTTGGCCTGCAGCCAACTCGATGATGTCAGCGATGCCGGCCTCGAACCCGGAAGTCTCAGCAATCACCGTGTAGGTTCCGGGCTGGAGCGACAATTCGTACGAGCCAGCGGAGTCGGTCGAACCTATCACATCGGCTCCGGTGGCCACATTGCTCGCAGTGATCCTGACCCCAGGCATCACGGCCCCGGTATCGTCGGTCACATCACCGCGCAGCGTGGCTGTCTCCTGCGCGCTTGCGATTCCGAAGAAGCAGCAGAAGACTGCAGAAACCACCAAAACAAGCGTTCGTTTTCTCATCAGTTCCTCCTTTGTGGACTGAATTGTTCAGTCTTTCCTCTCAAGAACTTCACACAGCCCCCCCTTGTGCAGGAGGAACAATCCCAATGCTCGCATCCGGGTTGACCATACGATACCAAATCCCGATCGCGAATCACCCCTCGCCAAGGACCGCTCATGCGTCTTGGAACTCAAGACATCCAAGATAGCCCAACTTCCATGTCCAAAACGTGCACAAATGCGCTGTTTTCGTGTCGATACCGTGTACAATGCGAACCGTGCTGTCACTGTGGAGAGAACCAGGGCATGACTTGCGCGAACTGAGACGGGAGAACCTGTCGCTTCGGGACCGCATTGCGCGGCTAAGCGGCACTGTGCTGCGAATCAATTCGAGCCTTGATCTGGACGCCGTGCTCCAAGAGGTTGTTGACAGCGCTCGTGCGCTGACCGGAACGGGCAACAGCGTGATCACAACGATCGACGGGCGCGGCCAGCTTGTGGACGTACTAACCTCTGGCCTGTCAGCCGAGGAGGTCCGCGCGCTGGTGGAGTGGCCGGGCGGACCAAGGCTCTTCGAGCACCTGCGCAGCATTGAGCAGCCGTTCCAACTCACCGATCTCCCGGGCTACATGGAGTCGCACGGCTTTCCTCCTTACCCGTGGCCCTCACACACGCTGCAGGGGGCCCCGTTGCGCCACCGGGGAAAGCTCATTGGCTTCTTCGTCGTCGGCGACAAGGCGGACGGTACGGCGTTCACACCCGAGGACGAGGAGATCATGGTGCTCTTCGCCTCTCAGGCGGCCACCGCGATCGCGAACGCGCGCGTACACCGCGAGGTCGAGCGGGCGCGCGCCGACCTCGCGGCGCTGGTGGAGACCTCGCCGGTGGGCATGGTGGTGTTCGAGGCCGGAAGCGGGCGCGTGGCGTCGATCAACCGCGAGGCGCAGCGCATCGTCGAGGACATCCGCATGCCGGGCTCGCAGCCCGAGCAAGTGCTTGATGTAATGACGTGCCGCCGGTCGAATGGGCAGGAGGTCTCGCTCGCCAATCGTCCGCTGGCTCGCCTTCTCGATGGCGCTGTTCCAATGCGGGCCGAGGAAATCGAGCTGTCAGTGCCGGACGGGCGCAGCGTAAAGGCGCTGATCAACGTGACGCCGATCCATTCCGGGGACGGAGAGCTCGTCTCGGTGGTCGTGACATTGCAGGATCTGGAACCGTTCGAGGAGATTGAGCGACAGCGGGCGGACTTCCTGCGGATGGTGAGCCACGAGCTTCGAGCTCCGCTTGCGTCGATCAAGGGCTCGGCCGGGGCCGTGCTCGAGGCTTCGCCTACCGCGTCCCGGGTGGAGATGCTCGAGTTCTTCCGTCTAATCGACGGGCAGGCCAATCACATGCGGGGCCTGATCGCGAACCTGCTGGACGCCGGCAGCATCGAGGCGGGCACGCTCACGGTTGCGCCTGAGCCGACGAGCGTGGACTCGCTGGTGGAAAGGGCTCGGACCACGTTCTTGAGTGGCGGCGGCCGGCACCCCGTACTCTCCAATGTCCCGCCCGGGCTGCCGCTCGCGATGGCCGACCGCGAGCGCATCTTGCAGGTGCTGAACAATCTCTTCTCGAACGCGGCGCGGCACGCGCCCGAGTCGTCGCCGATCCGGGTCGAGGCGGCGCGCGACGGCACGCACTTGGTGATCTCGGTCTCCGACGAGGGCGGCGGCATCCCCGCCGACGAGCTGCCGCGGCTGTTCCGCAAACGCGGCGGCCTCAACGGAGGCGCGGGCCTCGGGCTGGCGATCTCGAAGGGGCTCGTCGAGGCGCACGGCGGTCGCGTCCGCGCCGAGAGTGGAGGGCCAGGCCTCGGCGCACGCTTCACGTTCACGCTCCCAGTGGCCGGGGACAAAGCCGCGCTCGACGCGAGCGGCCAGGATCAGCCGGCCCTTCAGAGGCGCGAGCGCGCTCGCGTGCTGGTGCTCGATAACGACCCGCTGATGCTGCGCTTCGTGCGCGACGCGCTTGCCGCGGCGGGCTGGACTGCGTTGCAGACGAGCGACCCGCAGCAGCTGAAACGCCTGATCGAGGTCGAACGACCCGATATCGTCCTGCTCGACTTGGCCCTCCCGGGCGTGGACGGCATCGACCTCATCCAGAGGATTCCCAACCTCGCCCAACTGCCGGTGATCTTCATCTCTGGCCATCGCGACGACGCGACCGTCGCGATGGCGCTCGAGGTCGGGGCGGCTGACTACATCGTCAAGCCATTTTCCCCGACCGAGCTCGTGGCGCGAGTCCGCGCGGCGCTTAGGCGACAGAACCGGCCCGGGGCCTTCGAGCTCGGCGAACTCCGCGTCCGCTACGACCAGCGCCGGGTCACCTTGGCGGGCCGCACGGTCAAACTGACTGCCACTGAGTACGATTTGCTGCGGGTGCTCTCGCAGAGCGCGGGGCGTGTGGTGTCCTACGCTCAGCTGCTACGCACTGTGTGGGGCCGGCGCGGCGCGGAAGACCACGGCCCGGTCCGAACGTTCGTCAAGAAGCTGCGCCACAAGCTCGGCGACGACGCAGCCAGCCCCACCTACATCCTCACCGAGCGCGGCGTCGGCTACCGCATGCCCGCCGGTCAAGCCTGAATCCCACGAGCGCGGTACGACCGCCGTTGCCGCGCAGGCTCATCGCGAACGCCAGGCGAGTTGTGGCTCACCGGATCCGCTGAGGATCCCTTACCCGGCGAACAGGATTCTGTCACACCGCGATACCCGCAAGTCAACCCCTGATTTCGGGCGGTCCCGACACGATCTGGTCCGGCATTGGTCAACGGGAAGCGACGCAGATCGCGATGTCCTTGTTGAACGTGAGACGATTCCTTGCCGACATTTGGTTCATCCGCGCTCTGCTCGGCCGCGGATCCCACCGGCGAAGCGGGTCGCGCGCCCGCGATCGGAGATGCTCCAAGGAGACAGGGAGATGGGCGCGGACTGCGGGAGTCCGCGGAGACGGCCGGGCGTGGGGCAGGTTTGTGCGCGGTGTTCGGTGATGGACTGCGAAGGAGACGTGTTCGCGATCTTGGCCGAGCGGAGCGGGCTGCAGGGGGTGGAAGTGCACGTGCGGACGAACCACAACCGCGCGATGGGCCAGCCACAGCCGATAGTTGTTCGGCGGAATCGCGCTAGCAGAGCGTGCAGTCCGGGATCCCTCGGGCATGCAGAGGCCCATACAGCTCAAGATGGTGCACGTGAAGGAAGCGTCGGCGCCAAGGTGTGGCACGGCACTGGAGTGATTCCTTCTGCCGACGATGCTGTGGAGACGCTGGCGGTCCTGAACAGGTATCTGCTGCGTTGACGGATCGAGGACTGGCATCGGATCCTGCAGGCCGGTTAAAGGGTGGGCACCGGAGGGGGGAGCGGATTCAGCGGGCGGTGATCGCCTTGCGCTCGGCAGCGACGACGGTAGGGGCCGGGCGATTCCGGGGCTGCCGGCGGAGGTCCAATGCACGCACGCACCTGCAGATGCGCGTACTGTCTGAGTT
Organism: Bryobacterales bacterium; assembly: GCA_965203925.1. Classification (GTDB taxonomy): domain Bacteria; phylum Acidobacteriota; class Terriglobia; order Bryobacterales; family UBA6623; genus VXMF01. Next base: position 2,815,337 of record OZ241924.1, on the reverse strand, counting down.
CGCGGAGCTACTTCAACCGGAAGCACAGGAAAACTCGGGGCTGGCGGTTCGGACGATGGTCGCCTCTGCGAGCTAGACGTAGCGCAGGAACGTAGCGCCAAGGCGTCACCAGCAGACTTGGGAAGGCTGGACGCGGGTGGCCATTGTGGCCGAAGCGTACGAATCCTGGGACTACCTAGAAGGGCTTCAAGTGTCCTCTCAGCTGATGCCCCAGACTTGACTCTTGAGGCAAGGACGGGGAGCAATTGCCGTGCCTTATTTGAGCCTTGGGCAAGGTGCGCCTGCACTTGGCCGCGACGTCCCGGCAGAGACGTCACTGGGTGGAGCTGCTCGCCAGAGTCCTTCTCCGGCCATATCCCCGGCAGCGCATACCCGATCGACACACTGCGCTGCTGCCCCTCCTGTGGATTCTGCCGCTTCGCCGCCTCCATCCTCCTGACCGTCGTGTAGATCTCCCGTGCAGGCATTGACCTCTTAGAACTTGGGTTGGGGAGACACGACCGCGACTGACGGATCATCAGGGCCGCTCGGGCAGAGGTGCCGAGGAACGACCGGGTCTCGAGCGTCTGTTGGCCGAGACCTGCAACGAGGAGCCCAAGTTCGTCCTGTAGGTCGAGATCTCGCGTCTGATCCCACAATCGGCACTACTCGCGCCAGCTCCCCGAGTTCTGGGCTTTGGTGCGCTCCTTTCTGGTCGACTAGGACGCTTAGTGCGAAGCGCGCTGGCGTGTCGCCCCTCTTGGCAGGAGACCCGTCCAAGCGCAAGCCGCAGGACACTCTGGAGCTTGCCGGTCGCTGCCACCCCTCGGCACCCGCGTGACCAGCTCCCCTCACCTGCCACACCTGGCCTCAAGTCCGCCGGACTATTATTGGGGCATGCGCTGGTGCGCGCTGCTGTTCTCGGGAGCGCTAGCATTTGCGCAGCAGGTTTCGGATCGGTGCGAGGGTCCGCCAGCCTATTCGTCAGCCGCCGCCCAAGATGATGCAGAGGCGCAGGCCGCCCTCGGATACTGGTTCGCCGAGGCCGGACGGACGGATTGCGCAATCCTTGCGTTGAAGCGTTCGCTGCGCCTAGAACCCCGTTCCCTTGACACCCAGTACAACCTCGGGGTAGCGCTGGTTGACAGCGGAGACTACCAGGGTGCGGTCGAAGCACTGCAAAGCGCAAGCAAGATCGACGGCGGGAACGCCCGAGTGATGCTCACATTGGGGTCGGCTCTGCTTGAGTCAGGCCAGCCGGCCGAGGCGGAAACAGCCCTACTAAGCGCCCTCGAATTGGGGGCATCGGCTGCGCCGGCGCTTGCCGAACTTGCCAGAGCCCAGATTCAGCTCGGAAACAAGACCGGCGCCGTAGCAAGTCTCGAAGAGCTTCTGCGGCTGGAACCCGGCTCAGAGACGGCGACGGTTCTGCTGGAAACGCTCCAGCAGCCCAAAGTGTCTCCGGCATTGAGGGGTGCCCGGGCCTTTCAGAGCGGCGATTTCGCCACTGCGGAGTCCGCCTTCAGGGACGCCCTCCAGTCGTCCCCAGAGAATGCACTGATTCACCTCAATCTGGGGCTCACGCTCCTGAACCTGAACCAGCCGAACGAGGCCGTCGGGCACTTGGACCGTGCGGTCGGGATTCAGGCCGACCTCGCGCTGGCATGGCTCGCACTCGGGTTCGCCCAGCACCGCCTTGGTCGGCTGGATGAGTCGGAGCGGGCGTTCCGGACCGCAATCGCCCGCGATCCGAGCCATGTGGAAGCGCGCCACAACCTAGGGATTGTCCTCGCAGCCCAGAACCGTCATTCCGAGGCGGAATCCGTACTGCGGGATGCGGACGCCCTGCGGCCACAGGACACCCAGATCCTCACGGCACTCGGCATGACCCTCGCTAGGCAGCAGCGCCTGGACGAGGCGGTCCAAGCCTTGCGCCAGGTGGTCCGGCTATCACCACGCTCCGCCGACGCCCGCGTAAATCTGGGCGTGGTCCTCGGTGACAGGTCGCGGTGGGACCAGGCGCTGAAAGAGTTCGAGGCGGCATTGGAAATCGAGCCCGGATCCGCCCAGGCCAGTCTGCAACTCGGACGCGCCCTCTTTGAAATGAAGCGTTACGACGACTCCCTCGAGGCTTTGGCGATGGCCCAGAATGCCCTCGGTCCGACAGCGGAGATCTTGCACCAGACCGGCCGGGCGCTGAACCGAATGGCGCGCTACGAGGAAGCCATCAAGGTCCTGGAGGAGGCGATCGCCAAGAGGCCCGAGGCCGACTCCCCTCACAACGAGCTTGGATTCGCGCTTCTCCAAGCGGGACGGCCGGCGGAGGCCGTCAAGCCCCTCAAGGACGCGTTGCGTCTCAATCCCAGCAACTCCGTAGCCACGGTCAACCTGATCAAGGCCCTCTATCGGGAACGATCCGAGGAGACCGCCCTGTACAGCAACAGGCTCCGCGACCTGAAACGGCAGGAGACTGCCTCAGCGCGTGCCAAGGTGCTCTCAAACTTCGCCTTGGCGGCTGCTGATCGGAAGGAATGGGAGGCCGCAGTGGGACAGCTGACGGAGGCTCTCGACGTTTGCGGGGATTGTCCCATTCAAGCCACCCTCCGCAAGAACTTGGGCCTTGTACTTGCGGATTCCGGAGAATTCCAACGCGCCTTGGCCGAACTCCGTCTGGCCCGCTCAATCGACGATCACCCGGACATAGGGTTTGCTCTGGATGTGGTCGAACGAGCGGCAACCTTGGCAGGGCCGTGATCTCCATCTGAGATCGGCAGCATCCGCACCAGAACCGATCGCGTAACAGGCGCAGAAAGGCCCGTTGGTCTGGGTGCAGGCACATCTTTGGCTGCCGACCCGAAGACCGCGCGAGCAGCACCCCGCCGCTGTCATGGCGGGAACCGTGCATCGGAGAGGGTGGACCCCGGAACATGCGGCCTGCGACGCCCGCAGTGGGCTGCCGACTGCCGAATGAGGGGCGCCACCCGTCACCCAGCAAGCAAGGAACTGTTCCTTGGGCCAGCCTTTCCCGGCCGCCCTCGGGGGGACGTTCAGCTGCTTGTAGGGCGCACGGGCTTGAGCGGGATGCCCACGCGGGGCATCCCGCCGACCAAGGGCAAAGCCCCGGACACGGCCGGATCCAGGCTAGAACAGGATCTTGAGGCCCATCTGGAATTCCCGAGGCGGCACTTGCGCACTGGTCACCAGTCCGAACCGTATGCTCGCAAGGTTCGCGTCCGGGTTGGCGAACATCGTGGAGTTGAAGGCGTTGAACGCCTCGGCGCGGATCTGGATCCTCAGGCGCTCCGTCACCGCTACCTCCTTGAAGAGCGACAGGTCAAACCGGTAGACATTGTCCGGCCGTAGCGTATTGCGGCCTAGAGTGCCGAACGTGAACTGCGGAGGCGTCTCGAATGCCGTGGCGCTGATCCAGCGTTCCGGCGTCGGATTGCTCAACCGGGGATCCCCCACAAGGTTGGCCCGGATGTATGTCCAAGGATTGCCCACGTTGGCGATGTCGCCGGGCACTGTGACATGGTACGGGAGGCCTCCCCGGAAGTTCACGAGGGCGTTGAACTGCCATCCGCCTATGAGATGATCCGCAGCGGTGGAAATGCCGGATCCGAACTTGCGTCCCCGGCCGAATGGAACGTCGTACACCAAACTCCCGACGAAGTAGTGCGGAATGTCGTTGGCGGAAACGCTGCGCTGGCCGTTCAGGTCGTACTCGTTCTGGATCGAGCACCCCTCGGTCCCGAAGAATCCGGAGCAGCCGATGTCGATCGACTTCGCCCAAGTGTAGGCGGCCGTAGTGGCGAGACCATTCGTGAAGCTCCGCTTCATCGACAACTGCAGGCTGTTGTAGCTGCTACGGCCGATCGACTTCTCAAAGTACGTCGGACGCATATAGGGGAAGCGCATCCGGTCCCTCGGATCTCCGGGTCCCGGCGTGACCGCGGTGTTGCGGCGGCCGCCCAGCGAAAGGTCGCGGTTCCCCGAGCCGACATAGTTTGCCTCCACAACGGTGTTGCGCATGAGTTGGTGCTGAATGCCGAAGTTCCACTGCAGGGAGTAGGCCTGCTCGAACTCCGGATCGACGAACCACCACTGCGTATTGAACGGCGTCGGGGGCGGAACATCGGACTGCCCGAGGATCGGATCTTGGGCGGTGACCTGCGGCCGCGGATTGGTAGGTGTCGGCTTGGACAGGATTCCGAAGCGCTGGGTCGACACGTCCGGCCAGTTGCCGCCGACTCCCCTGGCGCTCTGGTAGATCCCTGCGAAGTTGTCGTACACCACGCCCGCAGAGAAGCGCATCGTGGTCCTCTCGGAGAGCCGGTAGGCCATTCCGACCCTGGGGCCGAACATCGCACCCCGGCCGGGGAAGAGCACAGAGTCCTCGCCGACCGAGACCACATTCTCCGGCAGCCTGCCGTCTGGGGTGGGGATGCATGGAGCCCCCCCGAGCTCGGCGCAGGGCCCCGGCACCTTGATCACCATGTACTTTCCGGTGTCCGTATTCGCGTTGCCCGTGTAGATGTTGGCGTCCTCAACGGTTCCGTACTGGGGAACCCAGGCGTAGTCGAAGCGCAGCCCCAGATTTACCGTGAGCTTCGGCGTGGCCTTCCACGAATCCTGGAAGTAGATTCCTTGGTTCCCGCCAAATCGAAGTGACTCGATGATGTTCCGGCGGGTAGACGCCTCCGCAAAGTTCAGGACCATCGACGCGACAGAGTCCCCGGTCGTTGCCGAATTGGCCAAGTCTGCGGTTGACACTTCGGTGAATGTCACGCCATGCGACGCCTGCGTGCGGGACATCGTCGCAAACATGAAGTCACCGCCGAACCGGATCGTGTGCTTGCCCTTGACCACACTCATGTCGCCCTTGATCTGGTAGTTGTTCGCCGGCCGATTGGTGGTGATGATCGGCGTTCCGCCGAAGTAGTTGGCGGCGGATATCCCGGACAGGACGGGACCGTCGCGGTATTCATAGATGCCCGACGGAAACCCAGCCTGCTGGGCGACAGCTGCCGCATCAACATTCTCGAACTCGCGGAATGTCGGTATATCGCTGATTGAGCGGCCGAACTGGAACTGGCCCGTCATGGATGGGCTGAAGATGTGCACGTAGCTGCCCGAGAAGTTCACCGCGTCCATCTCGTTGCTGTTGATCAGGCCTGCGCGACCGCCGCTGCTCTGGCCCGCTTGGTCGAGCTTGCTGAATCTGAACCAAGCGGTGTCCCTCGCACTGAAGTGATGGTCGACCTTGATCTGCCATTCCTCCTGATCGACCGTCCTGCTGCGATTGTCGACCGCGTTGAACTGGGGGCGCTCGGTGACGGCTGGCCTCGGGAGCCCCGTGGCCTGGAGATAGCCGAGAATGCTCTGGTCGAGGCGACTCTGGGGAATTTGGTTGTTCGCGAACTGCGGCCGGACGAAGGCACCCGAGGAGTCTTCAGTGGTCTGGCCCGGATCGAAGATGTCCCGTCCCGACTGGCTGAAGTCTCCGCCGAGCTGGGCGGCGGTCGGCACGTTATAGAACACGGCCCCGGGCGTGCTGAACCGGAAGATCTGCGCTGCTCCGAAAAAGAACGTCCGGTTGCGGACGACGGGACCGCCGACGGTGCCTCCGAACTGGTTCTGGCGAAACGGATCGATCGTGTTGCGATTGAACTGGCGGGCGTTCAGCGCGTCGTTCTTGAGGAACCAGAATGCTGCGCCGTGGTATTCGTTGGTGCCAGACTTGGTTACCACATTCACGATGCCGCCAGAGCCCATCCCGAACTCGGCGGAATCGTTGTGCGACTGCACCTTGAACTCGGCAATCGCGTCTAGGATCGGGGGCACCGCATAGGCATTCCCGAACGTCTCGAAATTCGCGACCCCGTCGAGCATGTATACGTTTGCCCGATTGTTCTGGCCGTTGACCGACGGGTTCGCGGCCTCGCCTACTTGCCTCGTGTAGCTCAGCGACTGGCTGCCTGGCGGGCGCACCATGACGACGCCCGGCTGCAACATCAGCATTTGCGTGAAGTTGCGACCGTTCAGTGGAAGAGCCTTTACCGTGCGTTCCTCGACCGCTTGCCCGAGTTCGGCCGACGAACTCTGCAGCTGCACAGCGGCGGCCATGACTTCGACGGTCTCGGTGACTGCCCCGATCTGCATGGGGAAGTCCAAGGTCGTTGTCTGATTGACGGTCAGCGTGAACGGCTCGAGCTTTTGAGTGGTGAAGCCCGCCGACGATGCCTCAAGCGTGTATTGGCCGATTTGAACGTTCTGGAACCGGTAGACGCCGGCCTCGTTGGTCGCCGTGCCGAGAGCCACGCCGGTCTCGGTGTTCGTCAGCGTCAGCGTGGCGCCGGGGATCACCGCCCCCTGCTCGTCCGTGACGGTACCGTTGACCGTGGCTGTGGACACCTGGGCCAAGCCCAAGCCGGGTACGAGCAACGCCGCCGCGAGCACAGCCACGAATCCGAGGTACACGTATCCCAGTCGTCTCCAGTGGTTCATTCAATCCTCCTCTTCACAACTGCCGTCGAGATCCGACGGGTCCGACGACAGTCGACGCCCGGCGCGAATTGTATCACGGGCGGGCTGTCGTCGGCACTGCCCAAGCGTCGGCACACGGCACAGTCCCGGCATGGCGGACCATCGGCGATTGGAGCACCTAGGGGATCTGTCGTGAGCGGGACATAGCGTGATGATGCCTGCTCGAGAAGGTGACTCTTCAGTTGAAGAGTGAGGGCCCCGTGCGCCGTTCTATGGTCATTGGGACGGTCGGAACGGCCTCCGATAGTCCTCAGCGCAAGCGACGGCTGGCGGCCAGAACTTGGCGGTGTCGCCGACAGTCACGATCAGGCATCGTTCGCAGAGTCCCTCAATTGGGGCAGACCGCGAATGAAAGCCGCAGGATCCCGGATTCCACGGCGGAATCAGCGCGTCGACCGCGATGGGTCACTGGCCCCACAAGCCCGTAGAGAACATCGGGGCCTGCGAGGACGAGTCGGGGAAGACGCAAGCCTGTGTCGGCATTCCAATTGCCGGATTGGGACTTTGGGAGAATCGGCTGCGGGGAATACCGCCGTGACTGGCCTCGGCAGCGTTTCCCGACCGCGATTCGAATTCTGTGCTCCGGAATTGGGGTGGCCGCTTTCTCAGACTTGTCCGGCCACCGCGACGAACACGAAGAGGCCTGCAGCTGCCCCAGATCTGCCTGTCGCGCATCCAGATCGCAACGGCCTCGACATGGGCAGCAAGACCCCCAAGAAGGCGCCCTGATTGCATTGGCGGCCCGGATCGTTTATCTTGCAAGATTGCAAGTATGAGCGCATTGGCGACAGCCCCTCTCCGAGCAACCTTCAACCGGCCCCTATGCGACCGCCTCCTCTACTACATGGTCATGATGCGGGAGTTGGAGGACCGAATCGAGAGCAAGCTCTACCGCCAAGGCAAGGTGCTCGGCGGCTGCTACACGGGCAGAGGGCAGGAAGCCATCCCCGTCGGTAGTGCGATCCTCTCGCGCGCCGGAGACTGGCTGACGCCGTCCCACCGCGACATGGGAGCACTGCTGATCCGCGGCATCACCCCGAGGGAGATCCTCGCGCAGTACATGGGACGAGCCACCGGCCTGACCAAGGGGCGAGACGGCAACATGCACATGGGCTGCGCGCGTCGCCACTGCGTCCCGATCATCTCGTCGATCGGCGCAAGCATCCCGGTCGCGACGGGCCTTGCGTTCGCGATGCGATACCGAGACGAGTCGAACGTAGTCTTCAACTACTCCGGGGACGGTGCCTCCAGCCGGGGAGACTGGCACGAGGGCATCAACATCGCCGCCGTCATGCGGCTGCCCATCGTATTCCTCTGCAACAACAACCTATACGCATACTCGACGCCGCTGGACAAGCAGATGCGGATCACGGATATCGCACTGCGAGTCAAGGCCTACGGGATTCCGGCGGAGATTGTGGACGGCAACGATGTCTTCGCGGTCTATCAGGCCACCCAACGTGCCGTAGAGCACGCCCGCTCCGGAGCAGGACCGTACTTCATCGAGTGCAAGACTTTCCGCATGAGCGGCCACTCGGCCCACGACGCAGCGGACTACGTGCCGCGCGGCCTGCGGGAAGAGTGGTCCAAGAAGGATCCCATCCTGATGCTCCAGAAGTACATGGTCGAGCACGCCGGCGCCGACGAGCGGGACTTTGTCGAGCTGCGCCAGCGCGTGCTGAACGAGATCGCGGAGGCGGTGGAATGGGCGCTCAACCAGCCGTTCCCGGATCCGGCGACCGTCGAGGATGGCGTCTACGAGGTCCGCTGAGCGCCAACAGATCGAGTTCGCACTATGCCCCAGACCACCTATGTCGAAGCCATCCGGCAGGGCATCTGGGAGGAGATGGAGCGGGACAGCACGGTCTTTGTGATGGGTGAAGACGTCGCCGTATACGGCGGGGCCTTCAAGGTCACCAAGGGCTTGCTCGATCGCTTCGGCGAAATGCGGGTCGTGGACACCCCCTTGGCGGAGTCCGGCATCGTTGGGGCAGGCACAGGCGCTGCGATCAATGGCCTGCGGCCCATCCTCGAGATGCAGTTCGCCGATTTCATGGCATGTGGGTTCGACCAGATCACGAACTTTGCCGCCAAGTGCCGCTACCGTTGGGGCCAGTCCATTCCCATGGTCATCCGCGCGCCGGCCGGCGGCAACATCCACGGCGGCCCGTTCCACTCACAGAACGTGGAGATGCCCTACGTGCACACGCCCGGACTCAAGGTCGTGCAGCCTGCGACCGCCTACGACGCGAAGGGGCTGATCATAGCGGCCATCCGCGACAACGACCCCGTGATCTTCCTCGAGCACAAGTACCTGTACCGATCGGTCAAAGAACAGTTGCCCACCGATCCCTTCACCGTGCCAATCGGCAAGGCCAAGGTCCACAGGGAAGGATCGGACATCTCGATCGTGACCTACGGCTGGATGGTCCACGTTGCGGAAGAGGCAGCCGAACGGGCCGCGGCCGAAGGAATCAGCGTCGAGGTGCTTGACCTTCGGACACTCGTCCCATTGGACCGCGAGGCGGTCCTAGCGACTGCGAAGAAGACGAGCAAGATCATTCTTCTGCACGAGGACACCCTCACCGGAGGCCTGGGAGGCGAGCTCGCCGGGATCATTGGGGAGCATGCATTCGAGTATTTGGACGGTCCGCTCGTGCGCATCGCCTCGCCTGACACGCCGGTCCCGTTCAGCGAAACGCTTGAGAAGGCATTTCTGCCGAGCAGCGACCAAGTCTTGGAAAAGACACGCTGGCTGTACCGCTACTAGGGGGTGCCCAAAGGCCCTCCCGAGAGGAGCTTTGGAAGTGAAGAGCAACAGAAGGGCCTTTCTCAAGTCGTCCGGCGCCGCGGTGGTCGCGGCACGTGCCTGGGCACTGCCGGGGACGCGGCAGTGGCTGTCCGACGAGCCTGGCCGAGAGTGGCGCCACTACGGAGGCAACGCGGGAGCCAGCCGCTACTCGGAGGCAGACCAGATCACCGCCTCCAACGTTGCGCAGCTTCGCCCGGCGTGGATCCACAACACGGGCGATGCCATGACGCGCCCCCAGACAACCATCGAATGCACGCCCATCGTCGTCGACGGTGTGATGTACGTGACCACAGCCCAGATCAAGGTCCACGCGCTGGACGCCGCCACGGGAAAGCTGCTGTGGTCGTTCGACCCCATGGAGGGCAGCACTTCCCGCCGCAGCCCTGGCGTCAACCGCGGCGTGTGCTACTGGCAGTCCGAGGACGGTAGCGAGAAGCGCATCTTCAGCACGGTCCAGAACAGGCTCTACAGCCTGGACGCGAAGACGGGAGTGCCAGACCGCTCGTTCGCCCAGGACGGAGTGGTCGACCTCAATGAAGAGCTCGACAGCGACATACCCGGCGTTTCCGTCAAGTGCACCAGTCCAGTGGTGGCCTATGAGGACCTGATCGTCGTCGGTGGAGGGGGCGGCGAAGGCCCCTACCCGCAAGCCCCCGGGCACATCCGTGCCTACGACGCGATGACCGGCAAGCGCCGCTGGATCTTCCACACCACCCCGCGTCCCGGGCAGTACGGCTACGAGACTTGGCCGCCGAATGCGTACAAGCACGTGGGGGGCACGAACAACTGGGCCGGCATGAGCCTAGACGTGGAGCGTGGCGTCATTTTCGCCGGCATAGGGTCTCCTGCCTTCGACTTCTACGGGGGAGACCGCATAGGGGCCAACCTCTTCGGAAACTGCGTCCTAGCTCTGGACGCCCGGTCCGGCGAGCGCCTGTGGCACTTCCAGACGGTCCATCACGACGTCTGGGACTACGACCTGCCGGCGCAGCCAGCGCTGGTGCGGATGCCGCGCAGCACGCAAAAGGGCGAGTCGATTGACGCCGTGGTCCAGCCAACCAAGCAGGGTTTCCTGTTCTTTCTGGACCGCGACACGGGCAAGCCGATCTGGCCGGTCGAGGAACGGCCGATCCCCATGTCGGACGTCGGCGGGGAGCAGCTCTGGCCGACCCAGCCGTTCCCGGTTAGGCCGCCACCGGTGTGCCGGCAGGGCTTCCCTGAGCGCTACGTGACGGACATCTCGCCCGAGTCGCGCGAGGCCGTGCTCGAAGCCTGGCAGCGCACCGACGCCGGTGCCCTCTTCACTCCCCCCAGCACCCGAGGCACGCTCGTTCACCCGGGCTTCCGCGGAGGGTGCCTGTGGGGTGGGTGCTGCTACAACCCCAATCTGCAACGCGTGTTCGTGAGTTCAGACGAGACCACCAACCGCATCCAGCTCCAAGTTGCGCCTAACGACGATTTCGACTACGCGCTCCCCGACCGCAGCGAGTTTCTGGACCCAGACGGATTCCCGGCGATCAAACCGCCATGGGGCTACGTGACCGCGATCGACTTGGCAACGGGCGAGTTCGCCTGGCGCGTCGTGAACGGCGAATTCCCGGAGCTCACCGAGAAGGGCATCCCAAAGACCGGGTCGCCTTCGCACGGCGGATCGATCGCGACCGCCGGCGGGCTCGTGTTTATGGCCGGCACGTTCGACAGGAAGTTCCGAGCGTTCGATCAGAACTACGGCGATGTTCTGTGGGAGACGGAACTCGACGCAGCCGGCTTCGCCACGCCCTGCACCTACGAAGCGGGTGGCCGACAATTTGTGGTGATCGCAGCTGGCGGCGGCAAGGGGGACTCGCCCTCCGGCGATGAGTTTGTCGCATTCGCCCTGTCCTGACGAGGGATCGGCGGTGGCACCCAAGGCACAGTGCTCTCTGGGCATCCGGACAGAGCCGCCATCGCCGGGTCGCGGTCGCCAACCCCTCGACTACGCAGCATCGTCACGACGTCCGCCGCGGGAGCCTCGAACCTCCCCGGTGGCACCCAATGCCAGCGAACCCCTGCGGAAACCACATGGGCTCCGGCCGGCGGACCGAATGGGGCCACTGGCTCGCCCAAGCGGAGGTCGCTTCCGTCCCGGCGGGCACGCCGCCACACGCTGGAGCCGTCTGCGGTCTGCAGCCCCATCCGGGCCCCAACTGCGTGTGTATTGGGAGAGAGTGATGGTCGCCCATCCGCCCGCAGCCGGAACTGACGCGGCCCACGAGCAGAAGGTTGAACCGATGGCACCCGAGGCACGCGCCGCAGTTCGTCGGACCCTTTCCGGTGCCCGGCCCTTCAGCGAATCGGGGTGGACGGCTGCCTATCACCCGTAGGCGCCGAATTCCCGAGGGGCTTCGCCGCCTCTGTTCCTCCAACTGTCCCTTGATTCCGCTCGGCGAGATACCGAAGCACTATTGATCGGATCTCCCGGACATCATCTTGCAACTCGTCTATGCGCTTATTAACTCTTTCCTCTAGTGCATCGATGCGCTGGTTGACGTCGTCGAAGCGCTGGTCGATGTCGTCGAAGCGCTGGTTGACGTCGTCGAAGCGCTGGTTGACGTCGTCGAAGCGCTCGTTGACGTCGTCGATGCGCTGGTTGACGTCGTCGAAGCGGGCGCTCAGTAGGTAGGCCTGACCCAAGACAAGGCCTCCGACCACGAATACGGAAGTGACGATGAACTGCGTGTCGCGCGTCAAGCGCCGCGGAGGGCTGGACTGAGCGTTGTCCGACGGCCCAGCTTTCTGGCGGGGAGTCTCCCGAGCACTGCTCACGGGCCCATTCTAGATCCCCGAACACTGAGGATCAAGGTGCCCGAAGCTGCGCGCGAGCGGTCCTTGGCCCCGTCCGGAACCACAACGGCTCCCCGGACCCGGGGGGCAGGCCGCTGCTCGCGCGGCTCGCGGCCCAGACTATGACCTTCGGAGCGAAGCGTTTCGTGCGCATTTCCCGCGTGCCCGGGGCACGCCGGACTTGCGCGACCCCACATTGATTCCCCCTTCATTCCAATCCGTGCGGTTCGCGAGGTTGGGCGACTCGCAATGGAACTGCAAGAGTTGCCCTTCGGAGATGGCGAGCCCCTTGATCGGCGAAGAGTCCCGGATGTTGAGGCCGGGGCGCTCCAGAGTGTTGATGCCACCACTGCGGTCCGGGTAGCCGTACGAGTTGAAGCCCTGAGCGTCGGGGACGTTGCGGGCGATCATGCCTTGGTGTCCCCATTGGAACGTCCGCGACCAGCAGCAGCGAGTTGCATCGCCGGGCCCCGGTCGCCAACCCCTCGTCTACGGAGCATCGTCACGACGCCCGCCGCGGGAGCCTCAAACCTCTACGGTGGCACCCGATGCCAGCAAACCCCTGCGGAAACCACATGGGCTCCGGCCGGCGGACCGAATGGGGCCACTGGCTCGCCCAAGCTGAGGTCGCTTCCGTCCCGGTGGGCACGCCGCCACACTCTGGAGCCGTCTGCGGTCTGCAGCCCCATCCGGGCCCCAACTGCGTGTGTATTGGGAGAGAGTGATGGTCGCCCATCCGCCCGCAGCCGGAACTGACGCGGCCCACGAGCAGAAGGTTGAACCGATGGCACCCGAGGCACGCGCCGCGGTTCGTCGGACCCTTTCCGGTGCCCGGCCCTTCAGCGAATCGGGGTGGACGGCTGCCGATCACCCGTAGGCGCCGAATTCCCGAGGGGCTTCGCCGCCTCTGTTCCTCCAACTGTCCCTTGATTCCGCTCGGCGAGATACCGAAGCACTATTGATCGGATCTCCCGGACATCATCTTGCAACTCGTCTATGCGCTTATTAACTCTCTCCTCTAGGGCATCGATGCGCTGGTTGATGTCGTCAATGCTCTGGTTGATGTCGTCGAAGCGGGCACTCAGTAGGTAGGCCTGACCCAAGACCAGGCCTCCGACCACGAATACGGAGGTGACGATGAACTGCGTGTCGCGCGTCAAGCGCCGCGGAGAGCTGGACTGAGGGTTGTCCGACGACCCAGCTTTCTGGCGGGGAGTCTCGGGATCACTGAGCACGGGCCCAGTCTAGATCCCCGAACACTGAGGACCAAGGTGCCCCCAGCTGCGCACGAGCGATCCTTGGCTCCGTTCGGAATCACAACAGGTCCCCGGTTCCCGGGGGTCAGGCCGCTGCTCGCGCGGCTTGAGACCCAGAGAATGACCTTCAGAGGGAAGCGGTTCGTGTGCATCTCCGGCGTGCCTGGAACCACGCCGGACTCGCGCGACCCCGCATTGATTCCCCCTTCATTCCAATCCGTGCGGTTCGCGAGGTTGGGCGACTCGCAACGGAACTGCAAGAGCAACCCTTCGGAGATGGCGAGCCCCTTGATCGGCGAAGAGTCCCGGTTGATGGGGCCGGGTCGCTTCAGAGTGTTGATGCCATCACTGCGGTCCGGGTAGCCGAACGAGTTGAAGCCCTGAGCGTCGGGAACGTTGCGGCCGATCGTGCCTTGGTGTCGCCATTGGAACGTCCGCGACCAGCTGCAGCGAGTTGCCACATCCCCGTGGCGGCGCCAATGCGGTCTCCGCACCACCCAAACCCCTCACCCGAATCGGCGTCAAGGAGTCCTCGGACCCTCTCCACAGATCCGGTTCCCGGGGCGCTGGAACGCCCCGGGATCCTCACTTCAAGACATCGCCAAAAGGGAGGGGAGAAACACCCTCCCCTACTGTGTGATACCGGTCTTGCAGTGACTTCCTGGCGGGAATCTCCGGCCTGATCCCCTAACTCGCAGACGGAGCGGGACTTGCGGGTGAGAATACTCTGCACTCGTTCGTGGTACACCATGCGCATTCTCGCATTCCGGCTAAGATTCTGTAATGCGGAGGAACATACCAACCCGGGGCACGATCGAGGCGTGCCGAGCCCCCGGTTCCCGTTGGTTGACAGCTGCGCTGCGCGCATGCCTGCTCTTGACGCTGGTAGCGCCCGTTGGTCGGCTCGCGGCGCAGTTCGACGCCAACCTTGGGCGCATCGTCGGCCAAGTGAACGGTCCTGACGCGAGACCGATCCCGGATGCCGAGGTGATAGTCACCGCCCTTGCCAGCGGGTTGGAGCGCACTGTCCGTTCTGACGTTACAGGTTGGTTTCAGGCGGGTTCGCTCGTGCCCGGAGAGTACTTGGTTACCGCAGCCAGTCGCGATTTCGCGCCAACGACGGCCGATGGCATCACGGTCAGCGTGGGCGGCACGGTGCAGGTCGACTTGGAGCTTGCCCTCGAGGTCACATACGTCACGGTCGATGTCTCGGCGTCAATGCTGGACGCGATGCTCCCGGCATCCAGCAACGTTGTTGCCAGCCAGACGTTCAATGAGCTGCCGATCAATGGCCGCAGGTTTCACGACTTCGCCCTGCTGACGCCGAGTGTGCAAGTCTCGCGAGCCACCGGCCAGTTGTCCTTCGCGGCCATGCGAGGGATTTACACCAACGTGATGGTCGATGGCTCCGACTATAACCAGTCCTTCTTCGGTGGCATCCAGGGCGGGGAGCGGGCCAGCAAAGTCATCACCGTCCCGCAGAGCGCCGTGCAGGAGTTTCAAGCGGTTACGTCGGGCTTCACGGCTGAGTACGGGCGCACGATTTCGGGCGTGGTCAACGTCTCGACCAAGTCCGGGGGCAGCGAGCTGCATGGCGACGCGTTCTACCAGATCCGCCATCCGCGGCTTGGTCGCGCCGATCCGTTCGGGGCTAAGGTGCTGGAAAAGCTCCAGCAGTTCGGAGGATCGCTGGGAGGCCCGATCCGGGCCGACAGAGCGTTTTGGTTCTTTGCCATCGAACGCCAGGCGAGCGTGAGCCCGCGATACGTCGAGTTCCCCCTGCTGGCCTCCGCTGACCGGGAGCGAGGCCCGGAGGCGTACGACTACTACAAGAGCCTTGAAACCGGGTTCGAGAGCACGAACGATGCGTTAGCGCTCACGCCGCGGCTGGACTACCACTTCTCGGGCGGCGGCAAGTTCATGGTGCGCTACAACTTCAGCAATGCCGACGGGAGGAACGCCGCGACCAACGAAGGCCCCGCGCAAGCTAGGACCACCACGGCCCTGAGTTCCAACGGGACCGAGCGGGACTCCATCCATTTCTTCACGTCGCAGCTAACCAGCCTGTTGTCGCCAAATGTGGTCAATCAGCTGCGGTTCACGATCACGCGAGAAGCGCGACCGCGCCTGCCCAACGGGGAAGACCCGCTGATATCCACGGTCATCGGTGATTTCGGAAGCTCTTTCATCCTGCCCACGACTCAATCCGACATCCGCCCAAAGCTGACCAACAGCCTGATGGTCCACCGCGGAGCGCACGGCCTCAAGTTCGGCGGCGAGATCGATCGCGTCTGGATCGATGACCAGTTTGGCTTTGCCCAGTTCGGCTTCTTCACGCCCTTCAGCTCAGACCCAGACGAAGTGCTGGACATCTTGACGCCCGGAGGGGCCATCCCAAACCGTTTCGACGCGCCCGGCATCTTCCTCCGCCAAGTCGGCAACACCCTGGGACAGCAGCGCTTGGGACACGCCGCCCTCTATTTCCAAGACTCCTGGCGGGCGGCTCCGGGCCTGACCTTGGACATGGGATTTCGCTGGGCGGGGCAATTCAATCAGACCCCCGAAGTCGGCAACGACTTGCTGATCCAGCGCGTGAGCCGGCCTAGACTCTCGTTCGGAGCCGTCTCGCCGGGCTCGCTCCCCGACGACCTCGGCCAATGGATGCCGCGCCTAGGTTTCGCCTACAGCCATCAGGGCCTGTCACGCAGGTTCGTGCTTCGGGGCAGCGCGGGCATATTCCATGCAATCACGCCGCCGGTCTTCTTCAACGCGTCGACGAAGGCGTTTCGCGAGCCGGCTTTCAACCTCCCGGTCGCGCTGCCGACCAAGCACGCAACGGTCTACCAGCAGTTCCTGAGTGCCGGGATCGACCTGAACCAGTATCCGCTGGCCGAATTGCCTGTGTTTTCCCCGGACGAAATCGCCCGCGTCCTCGACGGTGACAGGTATGCCGGGGCAAACCCGCAGACGGTGAGCCCGGATTTCCGCAACCCTCGATCGATCAAGTACACGCTCGCCTTTGAGTACGAGTTGACAGACGCTTCGGTCGTTGGCCTACAGTGGATGCGCCACCGGGTGAGCCGCCTGCATGGCATGAGGAACTACAACCTGATGCCGGCCGTTGTGCGCCCCGATGATCCGGCCCAGATACCGTTCTACGACACTTCCAACAGGCCCGCCCCCGAAGTTGGCACGCTGGGGGTCATCGAATCCATCGGGCGGGCCAACTACGACGGCATGACAGCGAACTGGAAATACAGGGGCAAGCGCCTGTTGTTCGCGACCCACTACACCTATGCCAGGGCGCTTACGAGCGATGTCAACGATGGCTATTTCTGGGAGCCGCGCTACACCGACAATGGCCGTCCCGAGTATGCTTGGGGCCCTGGCAGCTTGGACATGCGTCACCAGCTGACGGCTCATGCCACCGTCGCGCTGCCACTGGGCTTCTCTTGGTCGGCGATCGTCCGCGCCACGAGTGCGCCGCCGCTGAATCCGTTCGCGGGACAGGACCTGAACGGGGATCAGATCGCCCATGACCGGGCGCTGGAATCGCCCGGAAAGTACTTCGGCCGAAACTCCTTCCGAAACCGCGGCATGAGCAACTGGGACATGCGCATCTTGCGCGAGTTTCGCTTCTCAGAGCGGTCGCGTATGGAACTGTCGCTCGAACTGTTCAACGCCTTCAATGCGGCAAACGTCGAGTACGGTAGCTTCAACTCGATCTACGGTCCGGGGCTGGACCTGGCGACCGGCGCAGTGGTCGGCCCGGCGGCCTCGTTCCAGCGCCTGCGCGATGCGAGCGGCGCATACGACCGCAACAACCAGCAGGTCTACGGCACGGGTCCGCTGCAGGCGCAGATCGGAGTACGGTATCACTTCTGAAGATGCAGGGTCGGCGGCCGGCCGCGGATCTCCGTTGCGACGCCTCTCTTGCGGGGGGCGTTAGGCTGCCCGACGATCTGGCTCAGGCGGACTCCCGCAGCGCCTGTATGGATTGCAACGAAGAGCCAAGCGAGGCGCTCCCCGCCGGTCTGATCTTCACGATGCCGGAGCCGAACCTCTGCGGAGACTCGCAGTCGTTCGGCATCTGTGGACCCGGGCCGGTTCAGGGCGGCTCGGTACGCGTCCGCCTCGCCCTCGAAGCCACCCCACGCACCCTACACGGCAAGCGGCGGACACCGATTGGTCGTCCGCCTGCATCGGCCCCAGGCGCCCTAGTCCTCCGCCCGCACCAGCCACCGGATGGTGCACCCTAGATCCCGCCCAGGTTTCATGCGGGACTTGGCCACTCAGAATCAGTAATGCCCAATCGCAACAGACCCGGATACGAACAGTTTGCGGTGAAGGTAAGCGCGCTTCGTCCGGCTGCGTGGGGCCAAGAGGCGAGGCGTGTGCACTGCAGCTGGCCTGCGCCCGAGTACGCGTACCTGTCCTGGTCCTTCTTCGCTGGCTTCCGCGGATTGGGTGAATTGCAGGGCCGCGCAGGGAATGTGGTTTCCGCCTCCACCCGGGCGCGTCGCAGCTTCTCAATGAAATTCCGGTCAAGGACCAAACGGCCGACCAGCACCAGGCCCACTCTGGCGTGGAGGCTCCCACCTCGTGCGGTGGCGATCGCTGCTAGGATGCGGGCAGTGGCACGGTACGCTAATCCGGCGGCTCGAGTCTCGCTTGCCGTGATCCTTGGCGCAGCGGGCGCGGCCGCCCAAGAGGCCAGAATCGTCTCGACCGTGTTCGACGAGCGCGCGGGAGACACCGTGACCGGACTCCGGGCGGAGCGCTTCCAGATCCGGGACGGCAAGACGGATCTGCGGGTCCTCTCCGCGGTTCATCCCGACACCCCGGTGGACATCCTCGCCCTCGTCGACTCCAGCATCGTGGGAGATCTGGCCCGCCCGACCGCCGAAGGGCTGGTGGCCGCACTCGCCGACGGCCAGCAAATGGCGGTAGCCCAGTTCGACGAAGGTGCCACCCTGCTGCAAGACTTCACGGCCGACAAGCAGCGCCTGTATCGGGCGATCGAAGGAATCGAGTACGGTAACCTGCCACGGCTGAACGACGCACTCTACGCGGTGATCGACGGCGCATTCGACACGGGCTCCAACCGTAGGGCGATCATCGTCCTCTCTGGTGGGGCCACTGCCGCCAGCCGCACTCGCGAGGCAGAGGTGCTGCAGGCCGCAAGGGATCGTACGGTGTCGATCTACACCGTGTTCGTCCGCACGGCGGCCCGCGGCCACCTGCGGCGGCTTGCCCTCAGCACGGGTGGCGCAGCGTTTGCGGTAAAGCGCCTTGGCCTCGAGCCGAGGACGCTCGCGGCCAAGGTCCTAGAGGCAGTCCACGGTGCCTATGAACTACGAGCCGAAGGCGTCTTTGCGCTTGGCAACGATGTCTCGGTCGCAGTGCTCCCGTCCAGCGGAACCAAGCAAAGGCTGACCGCCTCGGCGCTTCCGATCGACTGATAGTCCCCTTACGCCCCGCGGGCGCTGCCCTTTGGGGTGGCCAGATATCCCTCGATCAGGCCATTGTCGATCTTGTTGACCACAAGCTCGTAAGGGATGCGGGCACCTTCGACGTAGAACTGCACTGGCTCCAAGAGGGTCTTGCGCCGCTTTACGATCTTCTTGTCATCGGCCCAGAGCTCAATCGAGTATCGGTTGCGCTTGCGGTCCGTGCCCGTCAGCTTGATGCTCACGGGACCGACCCTCTGGGCATTCCGAGTCCGTCCGAGGTTGAATTCGTAGTAATTCCGCTCGCCCAGTTCCTTCAGGGCCGACAGCTCGTCGGCGTTTGTGGCGATCAATCCGCTCTGGACGCCGAGGTCACCCTTGACGCTGGTCAGCTCGGCCACGGCCTTCTCAAGCTCGGAGCGCGTCTCCTCCACGGCCACCTTTACCGTGTCGACCTCGCCTCCGAGCTCGCCCACCTGGGAAGTGGTCTGCTCCAGCTTGCCGCCGACCTCGGAGATCTTGGCCTCGCTCTCCTGCCTTGCCGTCTCGATCTCCCGCTCCAGATCTTCAGTCCGGTCCAGCACCCTAGCCTCGACCTGCCTCGTCTGCACATCAATCCGCTCTTGGGTGGACTCCGCAGTCGACTCGACCAGCGACGTGACCTCGGCTACCCTCTCCTCCAAGCTCTCGCTGGTACGGGACACCGATCCGTCAAGCAGGGACAGGCGCTCCTCGTGCGTGGCAAACTGCGCCCCGACCTCCTCACGAAATGAATCCAACTGCAGTAGTGTGTAGACGTTCGCGCCGGCCAGCAGGGCGATCCCCGCAAGCAGAAGGAACACGACCACGGACGACTGCACTTGCCCGGCATTTCCTTTCAAGGTGCGCTCCATCGGTTCTGCGGTGCTCTTCATGTTTCTCCTCCGCCTATTCGAATACCGACTGCCCGGTATTCTACCATTAGGCCTTGCCTCTTCTGCCAGATTTGACGGTTCAGAGCCGCCAATCGGTTACCTGATTTTTCCGGGATCGGCCTGTCGGCCCTTGGGCCAGAGTTCCGACCCGTCCCAACCAACCAACCAACGGAGGAATCACCACGAGCATGCGACTGCACCTGTTAGCCCTTAGTTTGGCGGCCGCCACGGCCGCACCCAGTACCGCTCAGGACTGGATCCAACTGTTTGACGGCGAGACGCTGAACGGCTGGGTCCAGCGGAACGGCTTCGCCACCTACCGTGTCGAAAGCGGCACGATCCTTGGCCGTACCTCGGTCGGCAGCCCAAACTCGTTCCTGTGCACGACCACCCACTTCAGCGACTTTGAGCTCGAATTCGAGGTCAAGGTTGACGACGGCCTCAACTCGGGAGTCATGATCCGCGCCAGCCAGAAGACCGCGGCCACAGGCAACGGCCGCAACAACGCGATCGGCCGCGTCTACGGCCCGCAGGTCGAGATTGAGGCCAGCGGTCCGGAAGGGGCCGAATCCGGCTACGTCTACGGCGAGGCGACGGGCCGCGGCTGGCTCACGCCGAAAGACCGGCTGGTGCCGCACAAGGCAGTGCAGGACGGGGAATGGAACAGATTCCGCGTCGTCGCCAAGGGCGCTCGGATCCAGACCTGGATCAACGGCGAGTCGATCGAAGACCTGACCGACGAGGAGGCCTACGCGAACCACGGTGGAGGCTTCATCGGCCTGCAGGTGCACGGCATCCGGCAGGGAACGGGCCCGTTCGAGGTGGCCTGGCGCAACATCCGCGTCAAGCCGCTCAACTGAGGTAAGCACGGTGCCGGCGCTGCCCGAAACATCGACCGAGAGTGCGCAGCGCCCGCGAAGCTTCCTCCCCCACCTCCTCCGAGTCAAGGCGTCGACCTGCTTCGGGCGCCGGATCACGCCGCCGTTCGTGACGCTGTACGTCACCACGCGGTGTGACGAGAGCTGCATTCACTGCTACTACTGGGACGAGCTCAACCCGAGGCCCAACCGGGACATGTCCCTCGATGAGTTCGACAGGACGCTGGCGTCGATGGGAGAGATCTTCAACCTCTTCATCGGCGGGGGAGAGCCGTTCCTGCGACCGGACCTGGCCGAGATACTGCTGGCCGCCCGCAGGCGCAATCGGGTCGCCAACGTCTACGTCCCGACTAACGGGCAGCATGCCAAGCGTGTGGTTGCAGTCTTGCGGGACGTCCTCACGGCAGCCCCCGGCCTGCGCTTTCACCTGAACCTGAGCGTGGACCACGTCGACGAGGCCGAACACGACCGCATCCGCGGACGGAGGGGAGCCTTCAGACGCGTGCTCCAGACAGCCGAGGCCGTCGAGCCGATGCGCGCGGAGCATTCCGGCCTCGTCTTGCACACCCTCGCGACGGTGATGCGAGACAACCAATCGGACATCCTACGCATCCACGAGGAACTAAAGCGACTCTTCAACCCGGACGGGACCTCCTACAACTATTGCCGGGGGAATCCGCTGGACCCTGCGCAGACGGAGGTCGATCCGGCAGTTTACCGCGCCCTCGCAGAACGGGTCAGGCAAGACAGGCAGACGGGACGCCTCGGACACGGGCGCATCAGGGCAGCAAACCACAGCCTGGACGAAAGGGTCCGCGAAAGTGTGGATCGGACAGTGATCGAGCGGCGGGCGCAATTCTCGTGCGTCTCCGGCCGCTTGGCGTGCGTGATCTACAGCAACGGCGACGTGACCGAGTGCGAGACCAAGAACTCCCCGCTCGGCAACCTGCGGGAGGTGGGCTACGACTTCCCTTCCCTGTGGTACTCGGACCGCGCCAGGCATGTGGCGCGCGAGGCCGCCGACGGCTGCTTTTGCACGCACGAGTGCGGCCACTACGCCTCGACGATCTACAGTCCGAAGCTGCTGGCCAAGGTCGTCGCGGGCGCGGCGCGGCCCAGCGGCCGGCGGCGGTCCCCCCGTGTCGCGTCCCGCTAAGGCCTTGCTTCCGCCCATGCACGGCTGGGAAGGCGTTGACGCGGACTGCGATTTGGCCTACTATGCAGGTGCTCGGCAGTGGGAGCCGACCTGCGTGCCACCTTATCGGTTCACGGCTTGCGCCTGTACGTGGCCGGGTTAACCCGGCCACCGTTCCTAAGCCAGGCGCCGCGCGCGCCTTCTCAGAATCCGGGAGGATGGCGTGTTCCGACGAATCCGCGAGCAGATCCAGACTGTCTTCAAGCACGACCCCGCAGCCAAGAGCGGCCTAGAGGTGCTACTGTGCTACCCGGGCGTTCACGCGATCCTGATGCACAGGGTCGCCCACGCGCTCTACCGCTCCCGACTCTACGTAGTTGCCAGACTCTTGTCGCACTTGTCGCGTCTAGCGACGGGCATCGAGATCCACCCAGGAGCTCAGATAGGCCGGCGCTTCTTCATAGACCACGGCATGGGGGTGGTGATAGGCGAGACCGCTGTGATCGGGGACGATGTGCTGCTGTACCAAGGGGTCACCCTAGGCGGCACGGGGCACGGGAAGAAGCGCAGGCACCCGATGCTGGGGAACCATGTTGTGGTGGGATCCGGCGCGAAGGTCCTCGGCAACATTGAACTCGGCGAGTGGGTCAAGGTCGGCGCCGGATCCGTAGTCGTTAAGTCCGTGCCGGCCCACGCGACGGTCGTCGGGATCCCTGGGCGAATCGTGGCCGTTAAGGGGGTCACGGTTTCCCACGATGAGTGGCAGATGCTCGAGCACGGGGAACTGCCTGACCCCGTTGGCCAAACGCTCGCAAATCTGAACGAGCGGCTCTCGATGCTCGAATCCCGCACTGGCTTCCCGGCGGATCCCGAGCCGGACATTGCCGAGATTTCCCCCGGCGGCTAGTCTTCAGAACGTTGGACGGGAATCAGGAGTCGTGATCTCCTCCTCCAGCGGCGGCAGACCCAGATCGATGGGATCTATGGCCTCGATCGGAGGCCCGGAACCGTCACTGACACGGTTGGCCTTGCGCAGCTGCTTCTTCTCGTCTTTCTCGCGCCGCTTCGCAGCCCGCGCAAGTTCCTTCAGACGCTTCTGGAATCTGGTGTTCGATCTACTGGCCAATGAATCCCCCTCTCCGGCCTCAAGACGCTCGCAGGAGACCCGGCACGGCAACCGTGCCTTCCCGCGCGCACCGCCCCATTATTACAAGCCGTAACCGATTCGTCATCCTCAGGCCGCAGGATGGAGCGTTTCGGCCCGGAATACAGCACTGATGCGCGGCCGAAGCCGTCGGAGGTTCTTGACCGGTCCGCTTCGGCGAGGCCGCGCCACCGTGCACTCCAGGCCGACTCTCCACCACTGGGGCTCGGCCCCGAACAAGCCGGCCGGTGCAGGCTGGCCCTATGGGTACACAATGAACTCCAGCAGATTGCCATCCGGGTCACGCACGTACCTGCTTGTTCCGCGGGCGGTCCCGCCGTCTTTGCCCCCGGTTCGCTCCACTGGCCCTGCGATGAGGTCTGCGCCGGCCTCCCGGAGAGTCCGCAAGAGGGACGGTTCCCCGCCCTCCCATACGAAGCAGAAGTCCCCACATGGCGGCTGGGCGGCCGGGGCACGGAGCGTCGTGGCAGGATCCTCCCACACGTGCGGGCGATGGAAGTTGATCTTGTGGTCGCCGAAGTGTACGGAGCAGATCCCCCGGCCCTCATTGACCTGGAAGCCAAGGGCCCTGTAAAAGGCCACCATCGCTTCGGCATCCCGCATCGGCGCGGCGACGTGATCGAATCCGACCACGCGGCCCCGACCTTCACCTTGGGCCCGAGCACGGCGCACGGGTGCCGCCATGGCCCCGACAGCCAGACTCGAACGAACGAGACGGCCCAAGAACGTCCTCCGAACCAAAGTGCGAACGATCCACCTCGGGGCCCTCATGCGCGAAACTCCCCGTTCGCGGCCAGAGCCGCCGGATCCCAGAGTGCGACCCGCATCTCGTAATGATAATCCTGAGAGACCTGTGTGTAGTAAGCGGTCACGGCTCGCCCGTCCGGGGTCTGGACCGTGCTTGGGTAGCCGCAGTCGGAGCGGGGGCAGTCAGCAATACGGACGGGCGGGCTCCATGTCGAGCCATCGTCGTCGCTGACGCGCACATCAACGCCGAAGTTGTTCCAGCAGCGGTTTCCGTAGCTCAGCAAGACGCGCCCGTCGGCCAGCTTGGCAAGGTGGCCGGTGATCTGCCGAGGCAGCGTGAGGGGGAACTCTCGATTCCAAGTCATGCCGTCGTCGTTCGAGCTCAACAGTTCCAGATGCACATCCCTGCGCTCGCGGAACTCCCTGCTGGCGGCCAGCCAGCGTCCGTCGCCGAGGTGCAGGATGTCCGTCTCGTTTCCGACACGGTTGAGCGGAGCCGCCACTTCCCAGTTGCGTCCGTCGTCCGAGCTCCGCAAGAGGAAACAGGTCCGGGCTTCTCCCCGACGGAGATAGGCTGCCACCCGCAGCGACCCGTCGTCAGCGCCGCGGACGTTCCCAAACGGTATCAGCTCGTTCCTCTCCCCGATGCCCTCTCTCGGCGGGGCCGGGAAGCCACCTGTGACGTCCCAAGTGGCTCCGCCATCCCGGGAGCGGCAGACCCAAGCCCGGACAGGGCGGTCGAAAGGGGCGACCGGTTCGCCGCGGCGAGCGCGGTCGGCCCAGCCGCTGCAGAGGACGACGATGTCGCCGTTGGCCGCGAGCCCCGCGGCGCAGTTCATGCGATTCGTCCCGGGCTCGTGCGGCGCCACGCGGCTCAGAAACCGCCAAGTGGCCCCGCCGTCTCGGCTGGCCCAGCAGTCCAAGTCCCCTTCCCAAAGGCCGTGGCAGGGCTGGTTGAAGATCAGGGCGAGGATCGTCCCGTCGGCAAGTACCTGACAGTTGGGCCACGCGCATACGCCTTGGATCGCCGTCTGATGGGTGATTCCTGCGTGGTCGGGCCTTCCGACAGCGGCAGCTGCGGCCATACCCCCTCCCGGCCGCACCAGCACCCCGACCGATGAGATTGCAGCGAGCGCGCCGCGACGATCGATCTTCACGGCAACACTTTAACCCCCCAGACCGACCGCGGGACACGCAATGGAGCCACGCTACTCATCCGGGAGGCACGGACCGAGGATCGGACGGGACGACCAGCGCTCGAGGACGCCGGTGATGAACATAGGGGCAACTCGTGGTCGTCACCCACCTGCCGCTTGCGCGCTTGTGTTTCGTCCAAGATCGGAAGTGCAAGCTGGTGGGGGACTCTGACCTGGACAACGACCAGCCATTCGATCGCGAGCGAGACCCAAGGAGGACCAGCAGACTGCCAGCGCGAAGCCGGGTGTCGTAAGCACAGCCGTCGAATCTAATGGATACAGGCCGAGCGCTTGTCCGGAACACCAACGTGACGCTCCATTGCCTGCCTGGTGGGAGGCGGTCCCCTCCCTAGGTCCGGATGCAAACCGACTTCGGATCCGCAACTGCGACCAGTGCATTGCTCGACCGTCCCCATCAGTCATCGGACGAGGGAGGTTGAATACAATCGATGCCGCAGGAGGCTTGAATCACGATTCGTTGGCTGGTGTTGACAGTGCTCTCTGTTTCGGTCTGTGTATCCTAGGTCACAGAGACTCCAGTTGCGGGTCAGAATTCAGAGATCGTTGAGGCTTGGCAGTCCGCTTCAGACAAGGTGAAGGTCAAGCAGGTGTCCAAGGCGGGCGTCGACGTGACGGATCCCGCGCCCCTGCCTCAGGGGCCCGTCCTTAGGGAATCGTCGTCTTCACCCTGCAGATTGCCCGGCGTTCGCGGATGGACCGCTGGCGGAAGCCGGGTGTCGTCAAACCGGACATCCAGCGGTTCGCTGATGGACCGCCAGTGCCAAATGTCGCTGATAGGCAACTGGGCCACTGACGTGCCACTGGTCTTCTGGCCGCTCTAAGAGAAATGCGCTTTCGCATGATTGCCGTGCTCGGGTTGGCGTCCCTCCTGGCTCTCCAGGGATGCACGGGTGGGGAGCTCCCGTCCGGGCCGCCGAACATCGTCGTCATCATTTCTGATGACCACGGCTGGCCCGACTACGGCTTCATGGGGCATCCGGTGGTCCAGACCCCGAACTTGGATCGCCTCGCATCAGAGTCCTTGGCCTACACCCGTGGATACGTCCCGGCCCCGCTGTGCCGGCCGAGTCTGGCGACCATCGCGACCGGCCTGTATCCGCATCAGCATGGGATCACGGGCAACGACCCCCCAGGAGAAACCCTCCGCGCAACCCGGACACCGGAAGCGCGGGCGTCGATGGAACGGGTGTTCGCGCAGAACCATAACGTGATGGAGCTGCTCGCCCGCTCCGGGTATGTCAGCCACCAGTCCGGCAAGTGGTGGGAAGGGAACCCGACCAGCCACGGCTTCACGGCCGCGATGACGCATGGCGACGTCAGTCGGAGAGGACGGCATGGTGACGACGGACTGGCTATCGGGCGGGAGGGCATGCAGCCGATATTCGACTTCGTGGAGTTCGCCGTCTTGGGCCCCGCGGCGGAATTCATCGTCGAGTACGAACCAAAACCGTTTTTCGTTTGGTACGCGCCGTTCCTGCCCCACACGCCCCACAACCCTCCGGATCGCCTGCTAGACCAGTACCGGTTGCCCGAGCGCCCAGAACGTGTCGCCAGCTACTACGCAATGGTGGCCTGGTTCGACGAGACCGTCGGGCAACTCCTTGATTTCCTGGACAGCAAGATGCCGTCGCAGACTGCGCCCGGATTGCCACATCCCCGCATTCCGTCGAACCTTGACAGGCTCAAGGAGACCGTCGTGCTCTACGTCGCCGACAACGGGTGGCTGCCAACCGAGAATCGGGCCGATCAAGCCACGGCTCGGGCAAAGATGTCGCCCTATGAGTTGGGAGTGAGGACGCCGATCATGGTCCGCTGGCCGGGGAAGGTGGAGCCCCGTCGGGACGACACAACGCTCGTCAGCAGCATCGACCTAGTCCCGACCATCCTCGAAGTCGCCGGCATCGAGCCGCCGCTGGCGCTCCCCGGTGTCAGCCTGCTGGACCGGGAGGCGCTCTCGCGAAGGAAACAGGTCTTCGGAGCAACGTTTGCGCACACTGCCGTCGATGTCCTCAACCCGGTAGCGAACCTCAAGTATCGCAGCGTCGTTCGTGAGGACGGCTGGAAGCTCATCCAGCCTTACGAGCCCAACAAGGACGTGACGATGCTGAGACGCGGAGACATTGCCGACTGGATGCGTTTCAACCCCGAACTCTATAACGTCATCGAAGACCCGGCCGAGACTCAGAACTTGGCAGCGGACCGTCCCGGACTCGTGACGGAACTGCGTGCTGCGTTGCGGGACTGGTGGATGGTACCTGGGGATACGCCTGCGGGATAGCCGGGATCAGGCGATTGGCTACCGTCATTCGGGACCGTCCCGCTGCCGTACCTCCGCCAGCCGGTTGGTCGCGTCTCGGACTGTTTGGGTGGAACGGTCCCACCATCCAACTGCAATGGACTCCAACACTCCAGCTACTCCCCAGGCCCAAAATGCAGGTGAGCGAACTTCAACGAAAGGTAGCTCTCGCAGCTACCACGAAGTGCCTCCTGCTCGACGCCCCAGCCGCACGTATCCGGACCACCGCCCAGATGGCGTCGCTGATTGGGCTGCTTCCCTGAATCCGGTCTGTGATGCTGTCACCAGCCGAACACGTAGTCCGGGAGCACATGGGCCGACCCGTTGCTGACGCTCATCGACGCGTCGACCCTCTCGTCTCCGCCGAGATACGAGGCGGTCCCCGGTCACCGCTAAGCGTGTCGCGATCACCCCGCCCCATGCGGGCCCGGACCGGCTGGAATCGTCGAAAACCCAGCCGAACAGGTTGCGAGCCAGCATAGGCGCGTCCTCGTGGGCGAGCGCATAGGCCGAACTCCCGGTGTCGTCCATTGCGGGCCCTTGGGCCGATGCCAAACCCCTTGCCCCATTCTTCCGTGATGCGCGCAGCATCGGACGCGTCCTCGATGGTGCCGTCTCCAGCGTTCCGATACAGCGAATGCTGGACGGACCGAATCTCGCTCGGACAAGAATCCGGCCGATGGTCCTCGCGACACGCAGTTCCGCCACGCGACGCGTAGCCGAGACGCGGACTGAGGAGCGCAAGTTACCACCCAAGACCCGCGAGCGTCGGAGCCTGTCCCCTCGGGAACCCGGTAATCCCCGTGCAACAGCTCCCCATTCACCGATGCTAGGGTTACAGGGCAAGCGACATTCCGGTACCGTGTCGCTTCTATCTGGTTTCCTGTGCCGGGAGTGTGCCCGTCGCTCGCGTGACCAGCACTAGACACTTAGATGCAATGAACGCTGGATTCCTAGCCAGAGCCCCCAGGGCGAGCAACGAGGAGACGCGGGAGGCCGAGAGAACAGGAACACAGGCGACGGATCTTCCCGATCTTGGAGTTCGCCCGCAAGTGAATCGACGACGCCAGAGGCGGGCAGGAGGCCACCCGGGTGGAACTCCTCCGCGAGGCGGAGGCCGCTCTCGAAGCCCGAGAGTACAGGGTCATGCTCGCCACCGAAGAGGGTGCGATCCACGCTCCGTGCACAGATGCCCATTTCAATACCGAAACGCCGAGGAACGTCAAGTGATGATAAGAGCGAAGCTGGTTTTCAGGCTGCTCAAATCCGGTCTCTTGCCATTGGGGGGCTGTGTCCTGCTGATTTGCTGGGCCCAACGCACGGCCGCCCAAGAGACTGCAGCGACGCTGCGAGGTACTGTCACTGACGCCAGTGGTGCGGTCATCCCAGGCACGGCCGTTACGACAAGAAGCGAATCGACGGGAGCCACGTCGACCGACACGACGGACGAGAACGGGAGTTACGAGATCGTCGCTTTGCCTCCGGGTCGGTACTCGATCAGCGCCGAGGCGGAAGGGTTCGCCTCAGGCACCCGCCGGGCAGTGGATCTCATAGCCGGAACGCCCACTCTGATAGACTTCCGCCTCCAACTGAAAGCGGTGGACACGGTGGTCGTCGTGGGAACCCGCGCGGAGCCGCGGTCGGTCACCCGGTCAGCAGTCCCGATCGATGTCATTGGAGAGGAGGACATCCGAGCGCAGGGCGGTACGAGCCTCGACTACATGCTCCGTACCGTTGTTCCCTCATTCAACGTGAACACTCAGCCGATCGGAGACGAAGCCACGCTCTCGAGACCGACAAACCTGCGAGGACTCGCTCCCGACCACACCCTCGTCCTCATCAATGGCAAACGCCGTCACCGCTCGGGAGCCCTGAAATGGTGGACGAGCGGCGTCAACCAAGGCGGCCAGGGGCCGGAGATCTCGGCCATTCCAGCAATCGCCCTTCGGCAGGTGGAGGTATTGAGGGACGGAGCGTCGGCCCAATACGGCTCCGACGCGATCGCCGGTGTGCTGAACTTTGTCCTCAAGGATGACCGTTCAGGCGGGTCGGCCGAACTTCGCAGCGGTGTCACGGGTGCGGGCGACGGAGCGGCCTTCACGGTCGCCAGCAACGTCGGCATTCCGATTGGCGCGGACGGTTTCGCGAACCTCAGCTTCGAGTATGGGAATTCCGGCCCGACGAGCCGTACTGTTCAGCGAAACGACGCAGCACGGCTGATCGCCGCCGGCAACACTCACGTCGCGAATCCCGCCCAGATCTGGGGTTCCCCGGAAGTCGACAACGACTTCAAGTTCTTCGGGAACTTCGGACACATGGCCAGCGAGCGCCTGCAGTTGTACAGTCACCTCAACTATGCCGGCAAGAAAGCTACCGGCGGCTTCTACTTCCGTAACCCGAACACGCGCGATTCGGTCTTCTCGTCCGACGGTGGGCAGACGCTGCTGATCGGGGATGCCCTGGATGCCAGCGACGGCATTCTGGATGGCTCCGCCAACTGTCCCATCGTGCCGATCATTAGCGACGTGCCCGACCGAGACGCGCTCGACCGAGTCTTCGGGGACCCGAACTGTTTCTCGTTCCAAGAGACGTTTCCCGGAGGTTTCACCCCGCAGTTCGGAGGGACGGCGGAAGATGCGGCTATCGTCGGCGGCGTACGGTTGCTTACAGGACGGGGAGGCGTTTGGGATGCAAGCGTGAGCCTGGGTTCAAACGAGGCGTCGTTCTTCATTCATGATTCGGTGAACGCTTCGCTGGGACCGGAAACGCCGACCAGCTTCGATCTGGGCACCTACGGTCAGCAGGAGGTCAGCCTTAACCTCGATGTCTCGTATCCCGTCGGCGAGATGGTCAACGTCGCCGGCGGGGCAGAGTGGCGGCGCGAGCGCTTCACAACCGGCTTGGGACAGCCAGAATCCTGGGTGGTTGGCCCCTATGCTGCCCAGGGTTTCAGCGCCGCATCGAACGGCTTTCCGGGGTTCGGCCCACTCTCGGCTGGCGTGTGGAGCCGCAGCAACATAGCAGCCTATGCAGACGTTGAGCTGCAGGGGCCCGGCGAATCCTGGAACCTAGGAACGGCGGTTCGCGTCGAGAACTTTGAGGACTTCGGCTCGACCGTCAACGGGAAGCTTTCGGGGCGGGTCCGAATCGTCCCGGCCCTAGCCCTGCGTGCGAGCGCAAGCACCGGCTTCCGAGCCCCGACCCCTGCCCAACAGAATGCCTTTGACGTCCAAACAAACTTTGACTTGACGCTTCGCGAGCTCGTCAATGATGGCACAGTGCCTCCACACTCGACCGCAGCTGCGCTGCGCGGGGGAGGGCCGCTTAGCCCGGAGACATCCAAGAACTACACAGGAGGCATCGTGCTCGAACGGGAAGGCTTCCTGCTCACTGCCGACGTGTTCCGAATCGACGTGGCCGACCGGATCGCCCTTACGGGATTCTTCAAGGACATCACTCCCGAGGAATCTGACATACTCAACGCGCAGGGTGTGGGGCGGCTCACCGGATTCCGCTTCTTTACCAACCAGCTAGACACGCGCACGGCCGGCCTCGATTTGGTAGCCGCCTTTGCACCCCTCTGGCTCGGCGGCGACACGAGGTTCAGCTTCGTATTCAACCATACGGATGCGGTCGTCACTACCTTTGACCCCGCACTGATGTCCTCGGACCGCATCCAGGACCTCGAAGATGCCCTGCCAAAGACGCGTTGGAACACCGCCGTGGAGACCAGAGCCGGCAAGTGGAGCTTTCTGGCGCGCGTCAACTATTACTCGGGGTGGTGGGACTGGCTCGACGTGTTCCAGTACGCCGGTGGCAACTACCTGCTCGACCTTGAGGCCGCCTACGACCTGACCCGGTCCGTCACGGTGGCGATTGGCGGCCAGAACGCCCTCAACTACTATCCGCAAGAGAACCCGATCGCCGCAGACGCGCTGGGCAATCGCTACAGTCAGTACACGCCGTTCGGGTTCAACGGCGGATTCTATTACGTACGGCTCAATTACCGCTGGGACAAGTGAGCGTCCCAATCGGCCTACTAGACGCACTACGGTGGCCAGTTCTCCAACCAGCAAGCTGCGTGGAGCGCTAGCTGTCAACGGCCCTCAAGGTGGATCTGGCAGTCGCCTCCAATGTGGCCGACCACGAGCGCTGGCCAGTCCCGCTCGGTGAGCCTCTGCCATGCCCACTTTCATGACCGCCGCCCGACCCACGAATGGGAATCTGTCCGGCTCTGCGGACTCGTCTCTGGTGCGATGTATAGAAGACAAGACTGCACGCAGAGGCCAAGAGGCGATCTTGGAGGGTTTGCCATGGTCCGCTCAACTGCCAGTCTTGGCAAGGATGCGATACAGAGCTCCTGTGTCTCGTCAGTCGTCAGTGAGCCCCGGAAGGATGAGACATCGATAGGCCGATGCTATTCGATGCGGCTGTTTCCGAGTCGGGCCGTTTGGTCATACCGATCGCGCTGCGAGAGCGCCTCGGCATCGACGGGCGGCCGGCAAGCGTACTGTTTCGTGCCGGTCAGGGTGAAGTCACGCCTACCACGAGGGCGCGCCAACTTCGCCGGGCCCAGCAAGTCGTGGCCCAGTTTGCCACGAAATCGGACGTGCGCGCACCCGACGAACTGATTCGTCAACGCCGGGCCGAATCCCAGCCGGGAGCCGAATGGAGGGTAGGACCGTCCTCGATACATCGGCCCCCCTTGCGGCGCTCTTCGGAGAACCCAAGGCGGGTATTGCCGAGGCACGCATCGAGCGAGCAATCGTCTCTGCCGTAAGTTTCTCGGAAGTGGCGGCGAAGCTGGGTGATCGAGGTCTCGGCCAGGGCGATCTCGAGTATCCCATTGCACCGCTCGATCTCCAAGCCCGGGCGTTGGATCGGGCTCGGGCTATGTTGACGGCTGGCCTGCGATGCCAGGCGTGGCGCGCCGGCCTGTCGCTCGGCGATCGGGTCTGTCTTGCGCCGGCAATCTCGAAGAGTGTTCCGGCGGTCACGACGGACCGCAGTTGGTCACGCTTGGCCTGCTATTGGCGTCGACGTTGTCTTGGCCAGAAAACGCCGATCCTGAAGCGGGCGGGCCCTTGGATTCGAGGCAGTGGGCCGCGGCCTCGCGAAGCGCCGTGGCACTGCGAGCCGGAGCAGGGAACCGGTGCCCGCGCAGCCCATGCCGGACGCCCGCAATTCGGCCGCGAGAACGAGGGGGTCAATCCCGTAGTCCAGCCGACGCCTGCGGGTCTGGCCCACGCCGGCGTGCGGCTAGAACCGGAAGCTGATCCTCGAATAGTAGTACCCGCCGTTAATCCCGAACGGAGCCGTCCGAGGATGCGGGAAGATCCCAGAGGATTCCGTGCCAGGGATGACATTACCGCCCCGGTCGGTGATGTTGCTGAACGGCGTTCCAGCAATGTCGGACAGGAACGTCCCGAAGAGGTCATTGAACTCATTCCGGTCGGGATACACGTTGAAGAGGTTGTGCGCCCCAACCATGAGCTCGGCGTTTCGCGAAAGGCGAACCGCGAAGTGCACGTCGGTCACGGTCTTGGGGCTGAACTCCTGGTTCTGACTTCTGGAGATTAAGCCCAGCTGGTCCCAGAGCGTGTAGCTCCCAAAGTACCTCAGACCCCCGCCGAATCGTATCCTTCCCAATCGGTACTCGGCCGTGCCTTGAAGACGGGTCGAAGGCTGGAAGTCCTCGATGATCGCCCGGTCTGCCGACTCGAACAGAATGCCTGCGATCGGGGCCAACGTGGAGGGAAACTCCAGATCTCCCTTAAGTGTCGTGTCGAAATACGCCCCTGAGAATCCCCAGTCGAGCACGCCCCCTCCACGGAAAGCATGCGCGCTGCTGAGAGCAAATTCAACTCCGCTTGTGACGGTCCGGGCCGCGTTTGCGAAGAACTGGGCTCCTTGGATGCGGGTGTCCCTCATCACCTGAGCCACACTTGGCGCCGTCGATTCGACGGCGTCTGCGCTGAAGTTGGCACTCATCACGATGCGGTCCTCCACGGTCACCCGGAACGTGTCGACGGTGAGGGAGGCCGCTTGGCCGAACCTGCCCACGAATCCGCCACTGAAATTCAGCGAAGTCTCTTCCTTGAGCTCCGGCACCTGCAGCGCTTGGACTATCTCGCTGTTGTTCGGGAACGTGCCGACCTCGGCGAGCACGGATTCGCCGGACTCCGATTCGACAGAGAGCGTGTCAATCTTGCTGTAGTGCAACTGGTGCAGGGACGGGGCGCGGAAACCCGTGTTGACACCGCCCCTGACCGCGAATGATGGAGTGAAGTCGTAGCGGAAAGACAGCTTCCCGTTGATGGTGGATCCGAAGTCGCTGTAGCGCTCCAGCCGACCGGCAGTGCCCAAGGTGAGCTTGGCACCGAATAACCACTCCAGATCGAGATAGGCCGCTGCGTTCGTGCGACTGGCGTCGGCCTCGTCGGTGGGTCGGTAGCCGGGGAACACTTGGATCCCGGGTGGCGCGCCGGCCCGACAAGCGTTCTTGTCCGAAGTCGGGTCATCGAGGCAGTGCAGATAGGAGACCGGCACTCCGGCCCGGATTCCGTAGCCGTCCCTCCGGAACTCACCGCCAAACGCCAGATTCGTGGCGCGACCAGCCTGCTCGAACAGCCGCGACACGTCAAGATTCAGCGTCGTCTGGTCGAACAGCAAGCCCCCGGCATCGGCCTCAGTCGGGCTCGCCGTTCCATATGAAGCGTTGTTCGAGTTCTTTATCAGGAAATCGAACGCGTTACGGCCGTGGTTGACGCTCACATCAAAGGTCCATCCCCCAGCCGTTGCCCAGTCGACGCCCGCCGCGAACGACACGTCCTGCACGGACGTGTCGATGAACGGCAGGAAACCCTCCGGGTGGATCTCGTAGACGATGCGGGCGTCGAAGATGAAAGGAACCCGGTAGAACCCAGGACTGCTGTTCTCGCGGGTCGAAAACCCGCCAAAGGAGTAGAAGCTCGCCCTTTCCCCGATCGGAGCCGA
The DNA here is from genome assembly GCA_965203925.1 of Bryobacterales bacterium. Taxonomy (GTDB): domain Bacteria; phylum Acidobacteriota; class Terriglobia; order Bryobacterales; family UBA6623; genus VXMF01. Next base: position 2,781,123 of record OZ241924.1, on the reverse strand, counting down.
CCCATTGAAGTACACAGAGTGGTGGTTGGAGTCCGCGTCTCCTAGTCGAATGACATGGCGGTCGACCGTGCTCTCCCGTGGGTCGAGGCAGAATCCGGTAGAACTTGGCTGCTCCCCTTCGGCACATTGGACTGGATTGTAGAATGGCCAGCCCCAAGCACCGGCGCGGTTGGTGTGTCCTCGATCCCGCAGCTCGTACGTCATGTTCAGGAAGGCGCCCTTGTCATTGGCAATCCCCGCATTCATGCTGTGCGTGAACACGTCTCCGTCGCCGCGGTAAGTCTGGCCCCAAGTTGTGTCGGAGCTGAATCCGGCATCCCGCCGGAGGACCAAGTTGATGACCCCACCGATCGCGTCCGATCCGTACTGCGCCGCAGCGCCGTCCCGCAACACCTCGATCCGCTCGACAGCGGCGAGCGGAATTGCGTTCATGTCAGTGCCGGCAGTCCCCCGACCGACGGTGTCGAGCACGTGGAGCAACGCGCTGTTGTGCCGGCGCTTGCCGTTGACGAGCACCAAGACCTGATCGGGCCCCATTCCGCGCAGGGTGGCGGGACGCACGGAGTCGGTACCGTCCGTGATCGCCGAACTCTGGAAGTTAAACGACGGCGCAAGCATCTGAAGGGCCCGGCCCGTTTCGACATGTCCCGAAGTCCGCAGCCTCTCTCCGACCACCAGTTCGACAGGAACGGGCGACTCCAAGGGCTCCCGGCCCTCGATACGGCTCCCGACCACCACCACGTCCTCCGTGACGGTCTGCAGCTGAAGGGCGACCGTGACGACTCCCCCTCCTTCCTCGACCGATCGAATCGCCGGCTGCAGGTCCGGCGCGGAGACGCTGATAGTGTGCGGGCCGTCGCCCAGGTCGCAGAAGTTGGCAGTCCCTGCGTCATCGGTCGGCTGGCTTGCTTCTTTGATCGTGACGGTGGCCGTCGGGACGGCTGCCCCAGACGGGTCCAGGACTCGTACGGTCAGGCAGTCTTGGGCCGCCGCGTTCTGGAAAGAGGCAAGGAGCGGCGCAACAGGGAGCAATGCGCGGACGACACAGCGCAACTTCTTGAACCGAGTCTTTGGTGTGCCTGCGAGCGGGGCAAGGTTCGTCGACATTTCTGCTAAACCTCTGGTGGGTCCAACGGACCGGAGTAGGGAAACTGCAGGCCACTCCGGCACAAGCAGATGGGGTCCACGCACCGACAGAAGGGCCACGGCCGCCGGGGTGGTGCCTGACTCAGCGCATCGCCTTGGGACAAGGCCCAATGCTCACTCCAGATGAACATCGGCAGCCCGCCTGAATATCGCGGGATCGGCGGGGCGAGGTGTTGGGGGGCAGCGCTTGCTGCCTCAGCGATGCCTAGCTTCGGCGCGAGCGGCGCGAGCGGCGCTTCGCCCTGATCTCCTTCAGCTTGCTCTTCTTCCGCTTGGGCTTGCTGATTCGGAACGTTCCGCTGCCCAAGTAAACAGCGCTGTAGACCGGAGCCTTCTTCTGAGCCATGACTCTCCGAATCAAGCATAGCGCAACTTACGCCCATCGCGGCCCAGCCTACCAAATCGGGCACCTCCGAAGCGCTCCTATACTGGGTCTTCGATACCCGATGGCCTACCCCCGCATAGCCCGCATGCGCACGATCGAGCAGTTCCGATCGCGATGCCGCGATCTAGACCTGAAGATCGACGCGGACGAGGCCATCGAGACTGCGCCAGACTCGCCACTCGCCCAATCCATCGAGGCGGGCGGAAAGTTACTCTCCAATCGTTTCGTGATCCATCCCATGGAAGGCTGGGACGGTGAGGCGGACGGCCGACCTAGCGAGCTCGTCCGGCGGCGCTGGCGCAACTTCGCCATCAGCGGCGCAAAGTGCATCTGGGGGGGCGAAGCGATGGCGGTCCTGCCGGAGGCCCGCGCCAATCCCCGGCAGCTGATCATCCAGCCGTCCACGGAAGATGCCCTGAAGGAGCTGCAGGAAGGGCTCCTGAAGGCTCACCGTGCCGAGTACGGCACAACGGACGACCTGCTCACGGGATTCCAACTGACACATTCGGGGCGCTTCTCGCGGCCCGATGCGTCAGGCATGCAACCGCGAATCCTCTATCGGCATCCCTTTCTGGACCGCAAGTTCGGAATCCCGGCCGACTATCCGGTCATTTCCGATGACGAGGTGCGCCAGATCATCGATCTGTTCGTGGTGGCAGCGGGGATCGCTGAGCGCTGCGGAGCGGACTTCGTCGATGTCAAGCACTGCCATGGCTATCTGGGCCACGAGTTCCTCAGCGCCGTCACGCGGCCGGGGCCCTACGGAGGCTCGTTCGAGAACCGCACGCGCTTCCTGCGCGAAGTAGTGGCGGGGATCCGCGCATCAACCTCAGGGATCCAGATCGGGGTCCGGCTCAGCGCGTTCGATTTCGCGCCCTACCGGCCCGACCCGGACCACAGCCAAGGCACGCGACTCGGCCCGGGCGTCCCGGAGGACTTCTCGAGTTCGCTCCCGTACCGCTTCGCGTTCGGCGCACGGGAGGACCATCCGGTCGAGTACGACCTCTCGGACACCATGCGCTTCCTATCGCTCCTGCGCGAGCTCGACATCGATCTGGTGAACGTGACGGCGGGCAGCCCCTACTACAGCCCGCACATCCAGCGTCCGGCGCTGTTCCCGCCTTCCGACGGCTACCAGCCGCCGGAGGATCCCCTAGTCGGGTGCGACCGCCAGATACGTGCCACCGCCGAGGTCAAGCGAGTGTGCCAAGACATGTACGTGGTTGGCACAGGCTATAGCTATCTTCAGGAATACTTGCCGCAGGTGGCCCAGTGGGCCGTGCGCAGTGGACGCGTGGACGCGGTCGGTCTGGGCCGTATGGTTCTCGCCTATCCCACGCTGCCGAGTGACACGTTACGGATCGGCAGCCTCAACAAGAAGCGACTCTGCCGAACGTTCAGCGACTGCACGACAGGACCGCGCAATGGAATGGTCTCGGGCTGCTACCCGCTCGACCCGGAGTACCGCAAACGGCCTGAGGCCGCCATTGTTCGCAAAATCAAGGCGTCGCTCTAGTCTTCTGGGCACTTCGCATCGGCGGAGTCCCGGTCAGAGCCGAAACAGTGTTCAACCGTATCGGTAACTTGGTGCCGCAAGCCTACCGAACTTGGTCAAACGGCACCCATCCGACCCTTTCGCCCCATTCCAGCCATGCGGACTGCATTTCCGCCACGCGGTCGGGCATCTCGGACGCAAGGTCGCGCTGCTCGGCCCGGTCGTGTTCCAAATCGTAGAGTTCCCACGGCCCGGCAGCCAGTGTTCCGCCTTGCCGTCTCGACACCAGCTTCCAGCGGCCCTGGCGCACGGCCCGGTTTCCCTGATGCTCCCAGAAGATCGCCTCGTGACCGTCCCGGTTCCCGCTCTCGAAGATCGGGCGCAGGCTCTTGCCCTCAAGCGGGGTGATCGGCCGACCGGCCCGCTCGGCCGGGTAATCCGCGTCGCCCAAATCCACGAATGTCGCCATCAGATCGATCACGTGGGCAGTGGCATCGGTAACGGAGCCCGGGACGACCCTAATGCCATCCGGCCAGTGGCAGATTAGGGGCGACGAGATTCCCCCTTCGTGGACCCAGCTCTTGAACATGCGAAAAGGCGTGTTGCTGGCGTTCGCCCACGGGCGGTCGTAGCCATCGAAAGATCCGGGCCCGCCGGGCATCGCGTTCGGGTCCGCCCAAGTGTTGCGCGGTGTGCCCTGCTCGATATCGGCGCTCTCGTGGCATCCACCGTTGTCCGACAGGAAAAGGATCAGGGTATTGTCGAGCTTGCCGAGTTCGCGGAGCGTTTCCACGACCCGCCCCACGCCTTGGTCCAGGCAGTCGATCATCGCTGCGTAGACCTCCATTCGACGTTCCCAGAGCGCCCTGTCCTCAGCCTGCTCCCACGGCGGCACGCTATCATCCCGCGGGCTGAGATCCCAACTCTCAGAGCGGATTCCGACCTCCTGCTGCCGCGCAAAGCGGCGGCGGCGAAGCTCGTCCCAGCCCATGCTGTACTTGCCCTCGTACTTGGCTATGTCGTCCGGCTTGGCGTGGAGCGGCCAGTGAGGCGCCGTGTACGCCAAGTAGAGAAAGAAGGGCGCCTGTTTGCTACCGTGCTCTCGGAGGAACTTGACGGCGTTGTCGGTGAACGCGTCGGTCATGTAGAAGGACCCATCCTCTGGGGGCGTATAGGGCTCGTTGCCGGTCGCCATCTGGCGGGCACCATCCAGCTTGAAGTAGTTGGAACCGCCGCTGATCAGCCCGAAGTACTCGTCGAAGCCCCGATCCGCCGGCCAGTGCGGGCGGGACTCGCCGACATGCCACTTCCCCGACATGAGCGTGGTGTAGCCAGCATCTCCAAGGACCTCGGCAATGGTCACGCACTGGTCGTTGAGATGGCCCTGGTAGGACGGGTGCCCGTAGTCTCCGACCATGTGCCCGACTCCCGCCTGGTGGGAGTACAGCCCGGTTAGAAGGGACGCCCGCGTCGGGCAGCAGCGGGCGGCATTGTAGAACTGGCGGAAGCGGAGCCCGCCGGCCGCCAGTGCATCCAGGTTGGGCGTGGCGATCTCTCCTCCGTAGCTGCCGATGTCGGAGAATCCCATGTCGTCGGCCATGATGACGACGATGTTCGGACGACTGTCCACGCGGTCGCCGCCCGGCCCACACGCGGCCAGAGGCGCCACCGTGAGAGCCTGCAGAAACGAGCGACGATCGAGATGGTCAGACATAGCTGCGATTGAGTGTCCCAAAGTGTATCGATCCAATGCGATCAGGGCGGCTGTGCGGACCTGTTCTGAGTAGGCAGCGCCTCTGCTCGACTCTCATCCGTCCGACCAAGTCTTGCAGGCATGATCGGCGCACGGCCGCTAGGGCTAGCGCTCAATCGTAGTGTCCGCCGTGCTAAGGCGCTAGATCTCAGCGAGTGCGAAGCCCGCCCGGCTCACTGGGTCCAGCACGCGGCGTCGCGCACGCGAAACGCGCAGTTCGGCCCGCTCAAGAAGGGTCTGACCGTGCGCCGAGGCGGCGGCCAGGCCGAAATGGCGGTGGCCCACAAGATCCCTACGGATCATACACTTGATGCAGCTGGACGGGGCGCCCTACGTGGATCCGGAGGTCGACTGCAGCACCCTAGTCGCGTAGCGCAACGACCCGCGCCGGCAACCGCCGCCGTCGGCCCGGCGACGCTGCACCGCACCGGGATCACCCGCGGTTCGGCGACGCATCACCCCAGGTGTATCCGCAGCTCGGCTGAGCACTCAGAGTAAGAACACCCCCGGCAGGCGGGCTCTTGTTTCTGAGATCAGCGCCGGTTGCGGGCGAGCAGTTCGCTCAGCGCGGCGTCGTCCGTGATGTCGCTGGGCCAGCCGTATGCGGCTGCAACAGCGGCGTCCAGTTGGGCGTGCACGTCGGTGAGCCATTGCGGCCGCGCATTGTAGAGGTTGGTCAGCGTCCGCTTCTTGAGCGCAGTCGCCGCCTTCTTGCCGCGTGGCACCGGGCGCGGCGGATAGCCCGGCACGGTTTCTCTTACCCACTCGACCAGTTCGGGCGGATTGAGCCAGCGGTCGCGGAGTTCGACCAATCTCTGGGAGGCCGAAGCGATGGCTTGGGCGCGTGGATCAGCCTTGAACTCGCTGGCAGGAGTGTCCGGTGACAGTCCCTCTGGGTAGGGGAAGGTCTCGAAGGTCGTCGTGGGCGTATAGCGCGGTCGGTTCTCCAAACTCGTACCCTTCCGTAGCGACCAGGCCTCGTGAAACCGGCTGTGCAGGATGCCGAACGTGGTGTCGTCGTCGCGCGCGACAACGATCAACTGGTGGTCGGGACAAACGCGCGCGTCGAGCCAAGCGAATAGTCGATGCTTGGCGACACACGGCGTCACGATGTACCGGGACAGCCCGTCAAGGGCCCTCCACATCCCTTTCCGTGGCTCCATATGCCGCCACCAATTGAGACGGTAGGACTCGCGGCGATTCCTTTGCCGCATCGGGTAGACGTGCTCTTGGGCGTGCTGGAATGGAGCCTCGAAGAGAGCGGCTTCGCCCTCATCCATCCGCCATCCGAAGTCTATGATCCATTTGTCGGCCGACCGCCGCGTGATAGCCATGCCGTTCATCCATGGCTTGAGCACATCCGAGTTCGTTCGCCCATTGGGGTTGGCGGGTTCGAGCAGCCACTTCCGGGCGAGGTCTCCGGGAACATCGAACGGGCCGCCCTTGGTGTCGCCCATGAAAGCCACACCCGCGTTCCGGGCGAGTGGCCTCGCCTTGGTCAGATTGATGCCCGCTTCGCCCCGGCGGGCCGTTAGGTCCGTGTAGACCTCGTCCACGGTCTCACCGTCGAGGCGGCGGTCCGGAACGAACTCGCCATCCGCCGCCGAGAAGCACACCAGCGAAACGCGGACGGCCGCGCCATCGATCACCCACGGCTCGTCGCTCCATGCGTCGAAGATCGCACCACCGCGCGTTGCCCGTTCGAGCGCGCGGCGGTTCGCTCCTCCGCGTACCGAGTTGGTGGCGACCAGTCCGACCCGCTTTGAGGCCTTCCCACCTAAACGTTCACCGGCCTTCACGAACCAGTAGCAGACCAAGTCGGCCCCGCGGGGCACGCGGCCCTTGTACACCGTGAAGATGTTCGAGACGTACTCTTCGCCAAGGCTCGAGATGAGTTTCCTGCTCCCCAAGAAAGGCGGATTGCCGATGATCACGTCCGCGTCGGGCCACTCCGGTTCCCCACCGTCGGCCGTCAGAATCGCGTCGCGGCACTCAATCGTCTCCAACGGGGCGAGGACCGGCTCCCGCGAGCCCTGAAAACCGTTTCTCCGCATCCACTGGATCTCACCGATCCATACCGACACCCGCGCCAGTTCGGCTGCGTAGGCGTTCAACTCGATCCCCTTCACGTTCGCGGGGCCGACCAACGGGAAGCCCCGCTGGACACCCAGCTTTTCGGCCTCCACTTGGACTGTGTGCTCCACGTTGTGAAGGGCGTGGATAGCCAAGTAGAGGAAATTGCCCGACCCGCAGGCCGGGTCGAGAACGGTGAAGTTCCGCAGCCGTTCGAGAAACACGCCGAGCGCGGCCTTAGCCCGTCGCCTTTGCCGCGTCGCGGCGGCCTGCGATTTCGCGGTGCGCGCGCGCTTCAACCCCTCGGCAAGCCGGGCCTTCACGGCCTCCCACTCGCGCAGCAACGGGCGCACTATAACCGGATCGATGATCCGCATGATCTTGTCCCGGTCTGTGTAGTGCAAACCGAGTTGCGAGCGCTTGCCCGGGTCTAGGCCCCGCTCGAACAGCGTCCCCAGAATCGAAGGATCAATGTTGGACCAGTCGAGTGCTGACGCTTCCAGCGTCGTCTCGATCTGGGCCTTATCCAAGGGGAGCGTCGCAGAATCCTCGAAGAGCCCACCGTTGAACCATTCCACGCTCTCAAAGCCGACCCGGCCTCCGATGGACATCGCCCCGAATAGGTCGTGCGCTAGGCTCTCAAACTCCCCAGGCCGCTGATGGGCGTGTTCGAGCATGCGGGTGAACATGTTGTTGGGAAGTAGGCCCACGTCCTCGGCAAACATGCAGAACACGAGGCGATGGACAAAGCGCGCCACATCCTCCGACGCGTAGCCTCGGTTCTGGAGCGACTGCGCGAGCCGCGCGAAGTGCTTCGCGGCGCGCTCCGTCAGCATCTGCCGGGTCTCGCCAGGCCGCAGCCGCTCCGGGTCGGACATGGCCCACTTGAGCTTGTCGCGGACGAAACCGTCCACGAGATCGGCAAGCTCGAACTCGTGCGTTTCGCTGACGGAGTTTGTCCAGTTCGTGCGGATCTTGAACCTGTGCATGTCCGAGACGATTAGCAGAGGCGGATTCTCTAGAGCGAGAGCGTACTGCCTCAACTGGTCGAACGCTGCATCGAGGTCTGCGTGCTTCCCCTTGTACTCCCAAGCGAAGCAGTGGCGCCGCCAAACGTCTGCCCAGCCTTTGCTGCCGGAGTCCTTGAGCGCACCGCGCTCGAAGCAGTACTGGTCCCCCTTAGGATCCGCCTCCGCCGGGGTCGGTTCGCCGAGCAGCCGGCACAGGTCGATGAAGTGCTCCTGCGCCGCCGAGCGCTCCTTCAACTCCGAGGCACGCCACTTCGCAATGAATTCGGTCGGGGTCACCTCAGCGACTCTCCGCTTGCGCTTGGCGGATCACTCGGGCCAACGCGCCTCATAGCGGGCGCTTCTCGCGATTTCACGAATGTATCACCCCCGTTGGGGACGGCCGTGGTCTGGACCGAGATAAGGAAAGGCTCCACAAGGAACACTCCCGGTCGAATCAGAGCGACATTCCGACTAGATCCCTGGGTGTACTCAAGCACGCCGATCCGCTGAGTAATGTCTCTCAGCAACCTGTGGGGGCTTCTAGAACGCGATAACGCGGTTCGCGGACTGTTCGAAGCGTAGTAGATCGGGCCCGTGCGCCACCAGACGCCAAGCCGAAGTTGGGGTGTGTAGCTCGATGCATTCCGTCGGACCGATCTCCAACGATCGTGACGAAGCCCGAACCGACCGTGGCGGCTCGCCTCACAGATGCGAATTCAACGGCGCCCGCAGGACGGAAAGCCCTCTCGGATTGGCACGGGTCCAACGCGAGTGGCGCGACCGGCCGTTTCGCCCTAATCTCCTTCAGCTTGCTGTTCTTCTGCTTGGGCTTGCTGGTTCCGAACGTTCCGCTGCCCAAGTACACCGCGCTGTAGGCCGGGGCCACTTTCTAAGCCATGACAATCGAACCAGGCAAAGCGCACGGACTGCACTCGGCGGCCCCATCGTGTACGCGCCTTGGTACTAGGGCACGTTGGCCCCAGCCTACTCGTGCCGGGGCAGCAGCATGCTGGACTGGCCGAGGCTGGCCTGTGTGGGGACCGGTGACAGGATCGTCTACTGATCTGCGGCGACGACGGTCTTGGGAGTGGTCCTCGAGCGCCGCGTCCAGACAGATGTGGAGGCAGTCGAGCGGATTGAGCAGCGGCGGCTCGTGGAGCGGGCCGAACGCTAGGCACTCTCGGCCGAACGCGCCGCCTAGCGAGCAGTGATCAAGAGAACCGCCGCGTGGCGTCAGGACTGGAGCGGAGTTCGGAGCCTCTGCTTGTATACATCGCAGCGAAGCCGCCGGGGTCGCAGACCGGTCTGACGATGAGTTGGATGGCCCCGGCGGCCAGCGGGGCCCTGCCGATCAGCAGCCGCGACCTGCGCTACTTCGCTGGCGCGTCTTCGAAGTCCAGATTTGGAGCAACCCTTTGTCGCGCTCAACGTCTTCCGCACGGACCCACAGGTTCTCGAAATCCACTTGCGTTTTCTTTCCGGCGCTACTATAATCCAGTTATCCACGAACAGCTGGCAAAGAGATGCCTGACTCCCCGCCGATTCTCAGGGTCTTTCTCAGTTTCTCAACGGAGCACATGACGCTCGTTGAGATGTTTAGAGATCAAGCGCGAGACATCAGGTCCACCTTAATGCTTCGAGACTACTCAATTAAGGAACCAGTGAAAGGTGCGTGGAAGCGATATGCAGAGCGCCTAATCCGAGAGTCAAGTGCGACCATCTGTCTGGTTGGCGAGAACACTTGGCGAAGCGATCCAGTAAACTGGGAAGTTCGGAAGAGTGCAGCGCTGGGAAAGCGGATTGTGGCCGTTTACTTGCAATCCACTGCTGTAAAGACACCATCAGCACTGGTGGAAATTGGAGTGACTCCCATACCGTGGGACTTCAGAACGATAGTGAACAGCCTACGATGAGTGACGAACATCCCGTTGAGTGTCAGTTGTTTGGTGACCGCAAACCTACCGCCGCCGATTCGGAAGTGCTGCTGGCGCAGTATCAACTGTTTGTAGAGACCTCCGAAGCTCTGGTCGTCCGCCGCCAACATGTCAATACTTTTTTCCTGTCGGTAAACTCCCTCGTTCTTGCAGCCGCAGGCTTGCTTCTTCGCGACGGGAAGCTCAGTGATCTTGAAGCGGGCGCACTAGTGTGCCTGAGTCTCGGCGGCTGTGTTCTCTCTTTCGTTTGGCGACGACTCATTTCCTCATTTCGCCAACTGAGCAAGGGAAAATTCGACGTGATCCACGCACTTGAGCGTCATCTACCAGCTCGACTTTTCACAGCAGAGTGGGAGGCACTTGGGTGCGGAAAAGACCCCAACAAGTATCGGCCGTTCACAAAGACAGAAGCGACAACTCCGTACGTATTCGCATTGCTTCACATCGTGCTTATCTGTGTGATTCTTGGTTTGCATATGATTGAGAAGGGAAACCTGTGAGTACTCATCGTATCCATCTGTTCATCAGTCACTCTTGGTCATACTCGAACCACTACAGCACGTTGGTTGAGTGGATCTTCCGCAAGCCTTGGCATATTGGACAAGCCTCACTCGTTTTGTGTAACTACTCAGTTCCGAAAGATGATCCGATTCATTACACGGGTTCAGAACGGACACTTAGAGATGCAATCTACAGAAAGATCTCCCGCTGTCACGTTGTTATTATTCCAGCCGGAATGTATGTGAATTACAGCAAATGGATCCGGAAAGAAGTAGACGGAGCTCAGGATTATAGCAAACCGATACTCGGTGTTAATCCTTGGGGCCAGAAAAGAAAATCCTCGGTCGTCAAGGATGTGGCCGAGATGACGGTCGGATGGAACAGCAAGAGTGTCGTTCGCGGCATATGGCGTCTTTATCGAAGATAACTGAAACAGAGACGCTAGATCCGAGGCGAAATGGAGCGCTTCCCCGCACAGTATGGTTCGGTTCAGCCAATGGCTGCATCAAGAACTCAGGATCTTGGCGGCTCCTACTCTTCTCTTTGGTCCAGCTACTTCCGTTATTGACTTTCTTGACTTCAATCCTCTGCGGACACTCATGAACCCGGCACCAGCGATTGACTGGTGTCAACTGCGGTGGTTGCAGTCGAAGGTTGTCTTGGCTAAGTCCATGTCGAACTGAAGGACCATTGGGGAAGAGAGGCGGTTGAGGTGGAAGAGGGAGAGCTGGTTTGGGATGGACTGTTCAAGGAGCCAACAGAGGGCACACGCGCACACACAGTCCCGGTCGTGGATGGACTCTAGGCCGACATCACCATTGTTTGCTCGATGGCAGAGTTCACTCATCAGGGGTACGTTCAAGCGCATGAAGCGTCGATTTGGGAGAGGGTGTAAGTGTCACATAGCGAAACACCTGTCATTGAGAGTGCCCCGATGTCATCTCCTCTGCTGAATCGACAGCCAGCGGGCTGGGTCTCGACCAGCCGCTGCCGACCAACTGGAGCTGTCGCGGGCGCGTGTCTACGGGCAGACATTCCGCGGCCCAGCGACATCACACGCGTGCCACAACGCGGGTCGGATGGGCTTGGCCGACACTCAGACGCCCTTGCCCCTTTGGCTGGAAATCTCGGTCCAAGATCGGGACAGGGGTTGTTAGTCCACGACCGGAACTGTGAAGTTAGGCGTGGCAATCTCTCCCCTGTAACTGCCGATGTCAGAAAACCGCATGTCGTCGGTCATGATCACGACGATGTTGGGTGGGTGTCGGGACAGGGAAATGCTGTTGCTTCCGCATCCGGCAAGTGCGGAGCCTCCCAAGGCCTGAAGGACGCTACGGCGGTCCAGGTCGCGAGGCATGACGGCCACGAGGATCGCGGAGCGACACGCCATAGGGCAAGGGCGGGCCGCATGAGCGCCTATCCGCAGGGTTGGCCACCTCTCTGCCCAGTTCAGTGCGCTGCCACTCCGACCGATTCATCAGCGAGGGGCTGCTTGTCCCTAGGCACAGACAGTAGTCCCGTCTCTCGAACCTCCGATCAGCGACGGGCCCAAGGGCCTATGCTTCATGATCTGTCCACCCCTCCTGACCTTGGGCCTTTACTACTCGGGATCGAAGTAATCTTGGTCGACGCGCTTGACCTGAACCGTCAACTTCGTGCGGACTCCGACATCGTTGCGCACCATCAGGCGAACGAGCTTTTGCCCATCGATCAGTACGATCCGCTTGGGACTGATTCTCACGTATTCCTCTGCCTTCCTCGTGAACGCGGAGGTTGTAACGAACACTCCCTTGGTCGTGCCCGATGCATCAATCGCCCCTGCAAAGTTCCGCAACTCGGACTCGCCGACAGAGTTTCCAGAAGCGTATCGCTTGGCTTGGACATAGACCTCGTCCAATCCAAGCCGGTCTTCCTTGATCTTTCCGTCGATGCCACCATCCGCCGACCGGCGTGTGACCCGACCCATCGACGAATCGCCCCCTCCATACCCCATCGCGATCAGCAGATCAACCACGACCTGCTCGAGGAACGCTGGATCCGCGTCTCTGACTCGCTGCAGCAGTTCGGCCTCCACGGCGCCCTGCAAGTCCTGCGCTGCCTGCTCCAACGCTTCCTCCGGGGTAGCCTTTTCCGGCGGAAACCGGGGTTTCGACGGCTTCCCACCGTAGGAAGGGTACTTCCTGAGTAGCCTCAGGTCTACGCGCGAACACCCGTCGTCCAACAGTTTCTTACCCTGATCGGTTACGGCATAGACACCCCGGTGCGCTCGCTGAACGAGATCGGCGCGCCGCATGTGGGTGAGCGCCCATGAGATACGGTTCTCGAACTTCGTCTGCTGACCACTGGGCACGCGCTCCTGAAGGTCCTGTGGCGAGAGTCCTTCGGCATCTGCAACGCGCTCTCGGATTTCTAGGAGCCGCATTTCGGTCTTCTCGGAAAGTGCTCGCAACGTGGGCAACATGAGGGATTGAAAATCGGGTACAGGCACGGGCTTACCAAGTCTCGCACGACTACATCTCAGCGCCAGACGCTCCTTCAATGCATCAAACCGCCGCGGCCCGTTCGGCGGCCAGTCCGGGTGGTCGATCGGAGAGTGTCCACCTTGATGGGCACGATCCGCCCGCGGCCGCCCGTCCATCACATGCTCTCAGGGCAGCCCGACTCCAGCTGCGGAAGGAGCAACGGTTCAGGGTCTCGGTCTCCGCACGTTATCGAGACCGATGGCAGCTTGGCGGCACGGCGTGCCCCGGGGACGCCATCCGTGAAACGGCGCCATATCGACTATTGAATTAACTGGGTGCTGGAAGAGAAGCCTGCGCAGCGTTCACATACTGAGCCGTCTTGCGGGCGTCGGTAGACTCCCTCCGGAAGGTGTTGCCTGATGCGGCCGCGGGTGGTTGTGCCAAGCTCCTGATCGGGTGCGCAGTGGGCAACGGTCCAGTGGCATGCTGACCTACCGTGCCCTCTCAAGCGGCCGCGCCTCTCGACTTCACAATCCAGAGGCTGGGGCTGGATGGCAGTGCCGGCTGGCCTATAATCGGCCTTCCCATGGCTCGACACAGCCCCTTCCGCCTTGATGGCAAGACCGCACTGGTGACGGGAGGTGCGAGCGGCATTGGCGAGCAGACCGTCCGCGCCCTAGCCGGTAGCGGGGCCAGAGTGCTGATCGGAGATCTGGACGGAGACGCGGCACGCACTCTGGCTGGGGAGGTGGCCGGCACCGACCCGCTGCCCATGGACGTCACCGACCCGGCATCGGTCAGGGCGGCTCTCAAGGCCCACCACGACCTTGACATCCTCGTCAACAACGCCGGAATCGGTCATGTGGGCGACATCGAGGAATGCAGTCTCGCCGATTTGCGCGCCGTGATGCGCGTCAACGTCGAGGGCGTGTTCATCGTCACCGCCGCCGCTATGCCATTGCTGCTGCGGACAGCCCAGCCCTGCATCGTCAACATAGGTTCGGTCGCCGGCCTGGTGGGCGTGAAGCGGCGCTTCGCATACTGCGCTTCGAAGGGCGCCGTTGTCAGCATGACCCGCTCTCTGGCGGCCGACTACGCCGGGCGCTTGCGAGTGAACTGCGTTTGCCCGGGAACGGTGGACACGCCGTTCGTGGAGGCATACCTGGAGAAATACCACAAGCACGAGAAGGCCCAGGTCCGCAAGCAGCTTGACGCCCGCCAGCCGGTCGGCCGCTTGGGTCGCCCGGAGGAGATCGCACATCTGGTGCTGTACCTCTGCTCGGACGAGGCCGAGTTCGTGCACGGGTCCATGATGGCCATCGACGGCGGCTGGACCGCGCTCTAGAACTGCCCCGGAACTACGCTCTGTGGGATAATTCGCAGCCTATGAGAAAAGTATTCTGCATCGCGCTGGGGACTGTCCTCGCCTCGCTGGCTCTGCCGGCGGAAGTGTCCCTCCCCAGCCTGTTCGGAGACCACATCGTGGTGCAGCGGGACGTCCCCGTGCACGTTTGGGGAACTGCATCGGCCGGCGAAGCCGTCAATGTGGAGTTCCGCGGCCACACTGCATCCACCACGGCGAACGACGATGGCCGCTGGGGAGTCTACTTGGAGCCGGGCCGTGCTGGAGGACCCTTCTCCGCCACAATCCGCGGCACGAACACAGTGCGGCTGGAGGACGTGATGGTGGGCGACGTGTGGGTTGCGTCAGGCCAGTCCAACATGGTCTGGCCGGTCAGCCGGTCGAATGACGCCGAGTCGGAGATCCAAGCGGCAAACCACCCAGGCATCCGCTACTTCAAGGTGGAACTAACGACGGCGGAAGAGCGCCTCGCTGACGTGAAAGGCGAGTGGAAGAAAGTCTCGCCTTCGACGGCGGGCGAACTCTCAGCCGTTGCGTACTTCTTCGCAAGAGACCTGCACGGGAGGCTGGGAGTCCCATTCGGAATCATTCAGTCGGCGTGGGGCGGGACGCCCGTCGAGGCGTGGACCAGCGCCCGCAAGCTCTCCGAGGAGCCGGCGCTCGCCAGCCTAGCGACTGAATTCGCGTTGGAAGGCGAACGTGCCAAGCCAGAGTACACGGCAACGCTACAGAGGTGGGAGCGGCGCGCCGCGGCTGCAAAGGCCGCTGGCGAGGAACTGCCCCGCAGACCGCGTGCGCCGAGGGCCCTGCAGCCCCACCACCGGCCCAGCTCGCTCTTCAACGCGATGATCGCCCCGCTTTTGCCCTACGGCATCCGCGGAGCTATCTGGTATCAGGGCGAGAACAATGCGAGTCGTGGGCAGGGCCGCCTCTACCGCGCAATGTTCCGAGCGCTTATCGAGGACTGGCGGCGCGAATGGGGCCTGGGAACGCTCCCCTTCCTTTACGTGCAGCTCGCGAATTACGGCCGAGTACCCGAGCGGGCCACTTGGGCGGAACTGCGCGAGGCGCAAGCGATGGCCCTTGGGTTGGCCCGTACAGGCATGGCCGTCACGATCGACATCGGGAACCCTACAGACATCCACCCCAAGAACAAGCAAGATGTCGGTCGTCGCTTGGCGCTGGCGGCCCGTGCAGTCGCCTACGGCGAGACGGGACTGACGCACTCCGGGCCGGCGTTCCGTCAAGCAACGAGCGCAGGAGGCGCCATCCGGCTCTGGTTCGACCACGCGGACCCTGGGCTTGAAGCACGCGGTGGACCCCTTGAGGGGTTTGAGATAGCGGGCGCGGACGGCCGATTCGTCCCAGCAAACGCCAGAATCTCGGGCAAGACGGTCCTGGTCTCGAGCCC
This sequence comes from Bryobacterales bacterium, assembly GCA_965203925.1. Lineage (GTDB taxonomy): Bacteria > Acidobacteriota > Terriglobia > Bryobacterales > UBA6623 > VXMF01. The sequence continues at coordinate 2,765,590 of OZ241924.1, read as the reverse complement.
GGATGTGAAGAAGCCTGTCCAGGTGCGGTATGCCTGGGCCGCCGATCCCAAGGGCAACCTCTTCAACGGCGCCGGCCTGCCTGCATCGCCGTTCCGTACGGTGGAATAAGGGTCGGCGCCCGCTTGCACGGATGGACGCTCAGCCTCCCCCGATTCTCAAGGACTTGGTGCTCGTCGGGGGCGGCCACAGCCACATTGCCGTTCTCAAACGGTTCGGTATGCGGCCCATCCCCGAGGTGCAGCTCACCTTGGTGTCGCGGGACGTGCACACCCCGTACTCCGGGATGCTTCCCGGCTTGATCGCTGGCCACTACACGTACGACGAAGCGCACATCGATCTGCGCAAGCTCTCCGCGTTCGCGTCGGTTCGGTTCGTCCACGACTCGGTGGTAGGGCTCGATCCGCAACGACGCTTGCTGCACTTCAGCGACCGCCCGGCGCTGCCCTACGACCTGCTGTCGCTAAACATTGGCTCCACCCCAGGGACAGGGGGAGTGCCGGGTGCCGAGCAGCACGCTGTCCCGGTGAAGCCGATCAGCAATTTCCTGCCACGCTGGCAGGCCCTTCTGGACCGTGTCGTCCGCCTCAAGGGCCGGCCGCGCATTGCGATCGTCGGGGCTGGCGCTGGCGGGGTGGAGATGGCCTTGGCGATGCAGCACAGGCTCAGGCGGTGCCGTAACGCAGGTGGCGGGGCACTGGATCCGGAGATTCATGTATTCAGCGACAGTGCTGACATCCTGCCGACGCACAATCGGAGCGTCAGGAGGAAGTTCGGCCGGATCCTGGATCAGCGCGCGATCGCGGTCCACAGAAGCGAGAGGGTCGTCCACTTGGACTCCTCGGGATTGCGGACGGCAAACGGCTGGAAGGGCACTTTCGACGAGGTCGTGTGGGTGACCCGGGCGCGGGCCGACCGGTGGGTAGCGGAAGCCGGCCTAGCGACAGACGCCGAGGGCTTTGCGCGGGTCGATGAGTGCCTGCGTTCCATCTCTCACCCCGATGTCTTCGCCGCCGGCGACGTGGCTGTCGTGGACCCTCATCCGAGGGAGCGGGCCGGTGTGTTCGCCGTGCGTCAGGGACCTCCTTTGGAGCGCAACCTCCGTCGCGTGCTCCTTGGGAGGGCCGCCAAGCCATTCCGGCCGCAGAGCAAGTTCCTCGGCCTGATCAGCACGGGGGATCAGTACGCAGTCGCATCCCGGGGCTCTTGGTCCGTTGAAGGGGCCTGGGCGTGGAAATGGAAGGACTGGATCGATCGCCGCTTCATGGCCAAGTACCAGGATCTGGAGCCGATGTCGCGTGAGGAGGTTCCGGGGCCGCGCGTGGCAGCCGGCGATGTCTCACCAGAGGTCATGGAGAGGGACATCCGGTGCAGGGGATGCGCTTCCAAGGTCGGTTCCGCAGTCCTAACCGGGGCCTTGGCCTCAATCGAGCCGTTCTGGCGCCCGGACGTGCCGGGCGGGCTGGGCGCCCGTGACGACGCCGCGATACTGGAGGTTCCTCCCGGAAAGATCCTGCTCCAGTCTGTCGACTTCTTCCCGGCCATCGTCGACGACCCGTTCCTGTTCGGCCAGATCGCCGCTAACCACGCCCTGGGTGACATCTATGCCATGGGTGGGGACCCCCAGTCGGCCCTAGCGGTCGCGGGGATTCCATTCGGGGCGCCGGACAAGGCTGAGAACTTGCTGCGCCAGATGCTGCTGGGCGCTAATCGGGTCTTCCAGTCGGCCCGGACCAACCTTGCGGGCGGGCACACAAGCGAGTGCCCGGAATTGGCGTTGGGCTTCGTCGTCAACGGCCTGACGGATGCGGAGCACGTCCTGCGCAAGGGCGGCTTGAGGACAGGCGATGCGCTGATCTTGACCAAGGCCCTCGGCACAGGTGTTCTCTTTGCCGCCGAGATGCGGCTGGTCGCGAAGGGGCGATGGATTGACGGGGCGATCCGTTCGATGCTGCAGCCAAACGGCAGGGCCGCTGAGATCCTCAGGGACAGCGGTGCCCGCGCCTGCACGGACATTACAGGCTTCGGACTCGCCGGACACTTGGTCGAGATGCTGGAATCGTCGCAGGTCGCGGCGGGGGTGGAACTCGGGGCCCTGCCCGCGCTGGAGGGTTCTGTCGAGTGCCTAGAGTCTGCGGTCAGGAGTTCGCTGTACCCGGACAACCGCAAGGTGTGGGACCGCGTCGGGGACCCTGGAGCGGACTTTAGCCACCCTCAGATGCCGCTGCTGTTCGACCCTCAGACTTCAGGGGGCCTGCTGGCAGGCGTCCCGGCCGAGCGAGCGGACGAATGCGTCGCCAATCTGCGAGACGCCGGCTATGGCTACGCCGCCCAGATCGGAGAAGTGCGTGAGCGGAGTCCCACCGGAGACCTGATCTCCGCTCGATGAACTCGGTCGCCGGCTCTAGCTTTTAGGGGGCCGTGCGTTGCTACAGGAACAGCAGCTCTTGGCCGGCCACGGCTAAGGCGTGCGTGAGCATCGCAGGTGTCACGCTGCGCGACCGCCTGTAGGCCATCCCGCAGAACCACCCCAGAACGGCAGCCGTCGCGGCGTAGGGCAGGTTCGGGAAGCCGCCACGCCCCAAGTGGACGGCCCCGAACAGAACGGCGGAAACGCCCTGCCCCAGCAGGGGCTTGCCGGTCGATCTGGCAAGCAGGTTCTGCACAACACCTCGGAGGAGGAATTCCTCGGCGAGAGCGGTCGTGAAGTATATTCCGACCAGCTTGCCGACCGACGCGGCCACCGCGGCGAGCACCCTTCCGACGGGCGGATCCCATTGGAGGTAGCCTGTCACGATGCCGACTAGAGCCACCCAAGGCATTGCGTGCGCGGAGCATGCGAATGCAGTCCTCACGTCCTCTCTGGTCGGCACGAGCCGAAATCCAGCCTGATCGAGGCGGCGAAGAGCCAGGAATACGTACAGTCCAAGCGGAATCAGCATCAGCTTGCCGAGCGCGTCCAACCGGTGGGCAGGGGGCTCGAAGCCTTGGTACACATCACGAAAGAGCGTGCTCAGGCCGCTGATCATCGGGTAGGAGAGGGCGCAGATCACCACAGCGTCCTGCAATCCCAAGCGGCGCTCAGGCGCGCGCCAGAGGGCGTAGGGGAACGCGACGAGGGCACACAGGGCTGCCAGTTTCAGAGCAGATGCCCACGAGAACACGCCCGTGGGAACGGAATACAACAAATAAGGTGCGACAGAGACAACCACCAGCAGGGCGGCCAAGGTCAGCGGACCGAAGGCAGCCCGGACCGCACTGCGCGCAACCGCCGACACCGCCGCGCAGTACAGGACCGCCTGCCAGCAGAACGCCGCTACGACCGGTACGGCAATGTCCGCAGCGAACGAGAACTGCCGTGCCAGAATGAATCCGGCGGACGCCAGCATGGCGCAAACCAGCATCGTCACCAGCCAAAACCGCCGTAGCGGGCGACTTGCCGGCAATGGGCCACTCGCCTTCAAAGTATTCATGGTAGTAACCGCGGCGGCAGGCGGGCTTGGCGCGAACGGGCTTGCCCAGATGCCGGACGATCTCGTCCGTCGCGTCGCAGAGTCCGGGAGCCGGCTGGTCGAGGCGCGCAACAACTACACCTACACCCAGAGGTTCCGATTTGTTGAGTTTGCAGGCGGGCGGCGTGTGGGGCGCTACGAAGAACTGCGCGACGTCACATTCACCAGCGATGGCGAACGCGCCGAATTGCACAAACGCAAGCCGATCCTGCGGCTCAAGCGACTGCGGCTAACCGAAGAGGACTTCAGGGACCTCCGGGATGTGAATCCGTTCGTGCTCACGAGCGAGACGCTGCACTTTTACAAAGTGGGCTACAAAGGGATCGAGGACATCGGAACGCAGCAGTGCCATGTCCTGCAAGCCCGCCCAAGGCAAATCCTGGAAGGGCAGCGGTTCTTCGACGGCTTCTTGTGGGTGGGCACGACGAGCGGGGAGGTCGTCCAAGCGGCGGGTCGGCCCGTGCCCCAGATCCACCGCATCAAAAAGAGCAATCTCTTCCCGGCATTTGTCACCCACTACGCCCCGATCGACGGGGAGCACTGGTTCCCGGTCCGTACAGAAGGCGACGACATACTCCCGTTCCCGTCGGGTAATCAGCGCGTACAGATTCTGATCGAGTACTCGAACTACAAGCGCTTCACTGCCACGTCGACCATCGAGTTCGGCAACGATGCCAGCGGCGAAGGCGCGCCATGACAACCGGCGGGTCCGTTTGCGGGGAGCCATGGTGCGCAGGGCGGCCCGGGAGTAGACTCTATAGTCTGGTGCGCGTCGTCCTTAGCCTCCTGCTCGCGTTGGGCGGCCCGCTCGCGGCCCAAGCGGAAGAGCATCTGGGCCGGACAGCCGAGCAGTGGCAGGCCGGGCTGGATTCCGCAAGAGGAATCGAGCGGCTCTTGGCAGCCCGATCGATCGGGGAGATGGCGATTGCAGGTATGGACGGCGCAAGCGAAGCGCTGTTCGAAGCCTTGGGGCACGCAGATGGATCGGTACGGTACTGGGCGGCCGTGGCCGCTGTGAACATGCCCGAGAAGAGCGAGCGCCTGATCGACACTGTGTCCGGAATGCTGCAGGACGATGTTCCCGAAGTGCGTGTCCAAGCTGCGCAGGCCCTGACCGGGAGCTCGCATCGGGAAGCGGCGCTGGAAACCATCCGGCAGGCCCTGCGTCACCCGAACAGGGGTGTTCGCCTGCAAGCGGCCCACGCAGCGGACGCCATCGGTGACAATGCGCGGCCCTTGGCGGACGCCCTGCGGGTAGCGGTGAGCGATAGCTTCGACTACGTTCAACGCGTAGCGAGGCACGCTCTGTGGGCCATGGGTGAACGACCGTGCCCCTACAGGGACTGTGACTAGGCTGGAGGCTTCTTAGGCAAATGGCGCTGCAACGATTGCTACTGGCGGGGCTCTGGGCCACGGCGGTCCTCCTCGCGACACCGGGCCCCGCTGACGCAAAGTCTCCCAACATCTTGTGGCTGTCAATCGAGGATACGGGCCAGCAGGTCGAACCTTACGACCCTTACGCCCGCACACCGAACATTGCCAAGCTCGCGCGCGACGGCGTGACTTTCCTAGAGGCCTATTCGCACTCACCGGTGTGCGCACCGACGCGCTCCGGGATCATCACGGGAATGTACCCGACGGCGATCGGCACACACCACATGCGCTCCAGGATGGTGCCGCCGCCGTTCGTCAGGGCCTTTCCGGAGTACCTTCGCCGGCTGGGGTACTACACGACCAACAACTCCAAGACGGACTACAACTTCCGAGCGCCGCTCACGGCGTGGGACGAGTCCAGCCGGAATGCTCATTGGAAGAACCGTCCCGACCCGGACCAGCCGTTCTTCGCAGTCTTCAACCTTGGCAGCTCCCATGAGGGAAGTGTCCGGCGGCAGCACGCGAGCCGGACCGACGAGCCGTCCGAGGCCATTCACGATGCAGCGCGGCTGCCGCTCCCCCCGTACTACCCCGACACTCCCAAGGTGCGCGAGGCGTGGGCCGCTTATTACGACGTTGTCACCATGACCGACCGGACCATCGGCGAACTGCTTGCCGAACTGGAGGAAGCCGGACTCGCGGACGAGACGCTGGTGGTCTTCTGGGGAGACCATGGCGTAGGCCTCGCTAGGGGAAAGCGGTGGATCTACGATTCCGGCCTCAAGATCCCGCTGATCATGCGTTGGCCAGGGCACATCGAGCCCGGCACTGTGCGATCTGACTTCGTCCAGTTCCTCGACTTGGCACCGACGATGATCTGGACAGCAGGGGGGACACCACCGTCGCATCTGCACGGCCGCGTGATTCTCGGGGAGGCCCGAGGCCCGGAACCAACCCACCTGTTCCATGGCCGGGACCGCATGGACGAGCGGTACGACATGATCCGCGCCGTGCGCAACCGCCGGTTCCTCTACCTGCGCAACTTCGAGTCGCACCGACCGTGGGTCCAGTTCATGCGCACGCCGAGCCAAGGGCCCATCTACCAAGAGCTGGCACGCGTGAAGCTCGAATTGGGCCTAGGGCCGCTCGTGGCCCCATTCATGCAGGACACCAAGCCCTACGAAGAGCTTTACGATGTCGTGGCAGATCCGCACCAGGTCTTCAATCTGGCGGCGGACAAGCGCTTCGGGCCAGTGCTCGAAGATCTCCGCTCGAGGTTGGAGGCGTGGATGATCGAAATGGACGACAAGGGACTTGTGCCGGAACCTGAACTGTACCGTCGAATGTTCGAGGACGAGTCCAGCGCGAAGGCAGCCGAACCGATCCTCCGATCGGAACACCTAGACGACGGCGCGGTGAGAATCCTGCTTGAGTGCCCGACGGAAGGTGCCTCATTCGGATACCGTTTCGTTCCGCCCGGGGCAGCAGTCTCCAGTCAGGGGCATTGGCATCTCTACGTGGACGGCATCCGGCTCGAACGCGGCCAGTCTGTCGCGGCAATAGCCACCCGGCTCGGCTTTGAAGACAGCGACATCGTGACGTTCTCGAATTGAGAACGCCGCAGCCCGAGCCGACCGTTGGAACAAGGGCGGTGGCCGGGGAACGAACTCTTTCTGTCAGCGCCGAAGTCTGTCGCTCAGGGTAGTCTAGCTGGCCTAACTCCATTCATGCGGCTGATATTGCGGCCTCCGGAGTAATTGCCCGACCCGCGCTGAGTCTGCGGCGGACCTGATTCGTGCTTGCCGGCGAAACGGGCCTCCGTGGATCCCCTCCACCCTCTCTTACGGCTTGGCGCTTAGCACCAACCTTGGGCCCCGCCCAACGATACGTGGGCAGCTGTATTGGCACGGTAGCCCGCCCTAGAGCCTCACTTCGGCTATCACTTCGAAATCTGGGGCACATCCGAGCGAGCACTTGGCGCCGGATCTGGCTGCGCGAGTGGGTCTTGTGGCACTGCGCTATTCGCACAGCGTTCTATGGGCGCTCAAGACGCGCGCTGCAGGGGTGCTGGAGACGATGCAGGAAGACCGGACTTCGAGGCGCAGGCTCGGAGTAGCGGACATCGGGAGATCTGGGACTGGCGCCTCGCGGTGGCCGCCTGTCGTACCGCAGGAAACGGGATTCAGGTAAGCATGGCGTTCGTAAAGGCGTGAGTAGGCTGGGATTGCCCGCTCAGCTCGTGAACATGCTATCGATCCGGTGCCGACCGACAGGTTCTGGTCTCTCGGTACTTGCCAAGAGAGTCTAAGAGTGAACCTCTCTAGTGACTCGAGGTGCTCCATTGCCCAGATCTAGAGTTCCGTGACAATGGCCCGTTCGGCGATCCGCCGACGTCACCGTGAGTGCCTTGACGGACGATCAATCGGGAAATGAATCCTTGCTGGTATCATTATCTTGGAGTTTGACCGATGCTTCGCGACGAGCGCATTCTCGCGGTCACGTCCAAATCGGTTGGACCATCCCCGACACTCCACTTGAGCAACCAATACGCTGGTACCTCAGTAGTGGCCGAATCGTGCTAGAGATTCCCGACTACGTTGACGTTGGAACATGACGGCTATCTTGGCCCACTCGTATCGAGTTCACCATGAGAGAAATGCACTATAGCGACAAGTATACGCTCTCGCTCAGAGATTTTGGTCCGATTGCGACCGCTGATCTTGAAATGCGGCCTATGACAGTTCTTGTCGGGCCGAGTGACACGGGCAAGTCGTATGTCACAAAACTAATCTACGCGCTCCATCAAGCCTTTGCACGATCTAGCATTGCACCACCGGGGCTCACCCCTCAATCCCTGCGCGTCTGGCATTGTGATTCGGAGATCGTAGAGCAGGCCAGAAATGATCCCGAGGCAATCCATTGCCTAGTCGAATGGGTGAACAGATTCGTTGCCGACAGAGACGCACCTATCCCTGCAATTCTGTTAGAGTATTTCTATCCCATGTTTGAGAACTTGGTGCCCTTCAACGAACTGCTTGAACATATGATTCGTCGGTGTTTCTCGGCCTCGATCGACGACCTAGTTAGAAGGAATGTCAATGTCGATCATGCTACAGTAAAAATTGTTTGTCCGAGCTCTGAATCAGGAATTCAAAATCCGACCTACCGGGCAGTTCTGCAACACGAGCATCCTTTCGTTGGAGAGTTCAACAAGTTCCAGTCATATTCCTCTAGAATCGTCCGTAACGCGACCTTCAAGAGTGTCTTGAAGCGTCTTCTTGTTCCAGTTCCGACTCAGGAACAATTGCGAAATACGATCGGAGTCCTGCTCCAGGGTATTGCGGACCTACTCTTTAGGAGTTGGTTTCTTCCGCTCAATCGGACTGCCCATTACTTGCCCGCATCTCGCTCAAGTTTGATACGAATACACCCTGCATTGCTCAGTTCTCTAGTTCAGCATGTGACTTCTCCTGATCGAAGTACGACAAGTAATTCGCAGTTGTTTTCTGGTATTACAGGCGACTTCATTCGACAGTTGATTCAAATGACTGTGCCGTCAGTTCAGGCCCAGAATCCTACTCTCACAACGGAGGCTGAAAGAGTCGAGAATCGTATCCTTGGAGGTCAAGTTCATGCTAGCCAATTGCCCTCAAACCTCACTTCGTACTTATACCAGCCAAGGGATTGGAATAACAACCTATCAATGGAACAGTCATCATCGATGGTGGCTGAATTGGCACCTCTCGTGCTGTATCTCCGATATGTCGTCCGGAGTGGAGATATGCTGATAATTGAAGAGCCTGAGTCTCATCTGCATCCTAGTGGTCAAGCATTGTTGGCCGGGGAACTGGCAAGGCTTATCAGCTATGACGTCCACGTCATTGTGACCACCCACAGTGATTGGATTCTTGAGAAGTTCGCAAATCTAGTCAGACAATCGGACCTTTCAATTGAAGGTAACTTAGACAGCAGTAGTGTACAACAGGCCGTTCCGCGTGAAGAGTTCGGAGCATGGTTGTTTAGGAAGTCGGATCATAATCAGGCATCTGAGGTGGTGGAAGTGCCACTCGAAGAAGATGCAGGTGGCTTTGACGTTGGCTACGAAGAAACAGCTGATGCTCTCTACAATGAATGGGCTAGGATTGGTGATAGACTCGCTCTAGGTGAGACCAAATGACGCCATTGCTGATGAGAATAAGGGACAACATTCCGAAGGATTGTATTTCCAATAGATGTGGGCAAAGTGGATGTAATGTCGACCTGTCAGATTCGCCTAGTCCCCATTTGATCGTCGACTTAGACTGCGGTAAGATTCCGTAGATTGCAGATCAGAGTCGGCCTGATTACTTGTTCTTTGGTCATTTGGGTGAGAACGATTGTCTGGTTGTTGCCTTGGAACTAAAGAGAGGCGATGCCAGACGACGTATCGCAGAGCAGCTACGCGGTGGCTCTCGATTTGCTGAAGAACTGGTTGCTTGCGTGTCGACGCAACCAAGAGTTCGATTCTGTCCCGTAGGCGTCTATGGTGGGAGACTTCATCGCAACGTTCGCAAGAAACTGCGGAAGGCCACGATCGCATTTCGTGGTGTTGCGCACCCAATCAAGTTGCTCCGCTGTGGTCGAAGGCTAAGTCTTGTGGTCTGACTCAGATCGTGACGACGCCGATCCTCGGCGCGAACTCGGGTGAGCGGCGAATCGTCTTCCCGGACCACGGCCGGGCCTAGCAATGCCTTGACCGCGCCTCGACTCGTCACGCTAGGGCAGGCGTTCGACTCGATGCTATGCGACGGGCTGACTTGGGTCGAAGCCAGTCCAACACTCGCCTCTTCAGGTGTGGTCGGTCGGCACGGTCTACGTACCTACGCCTGTACCTTGCCCTAGCCGGAGAACGCCAATTACGCCAACGGTCCGCAGCTTGCCGTCGGGGTAGGCCGCCAGTCACCCGACGGCCCCCTAATAGTGTGGATTATGAGGAGGAAGGGCCGCAGAAATGCCCCCTTCTACCCGGCGGCTGTGCTGAATGTCATGGGCGTTCTTGGGACTTCAGCCGACAACGCTGGATACAGTGGCGTAGAAGGCCGAGCCACGGGGTCAGGCAATGCGAGGAGAGTTCGTGGAGGAACTCGTCGAAGAAGCCGCACACGATCGAGCGAGAGACAAGTCACGTGCCCTGTGAACAGGGCCTGACGGAGGCAGTGCGGCTGCTTCTCGGGCTAAGTGGCGAAGTCAGTTCAATGACCAGTCCCGGGAGCGTCAATCACCGCGGAACACCCCCAGTTCCAAGTCTTGGGGCAATCTGGCAGTTCAAGAGGTCCGTCGGACCAGTCCTAGTAAGCGTCTTGGCACAGGTACTGGCTAGGCGAAGGGGGGCGTCTTTTGGCAAACAGTGCGATGGGCTCTACCGGAACAACGCCAACAAGTTTCCATGGGGCGCAGCGGATGAGGCCTATCGTCGCAATCGGGGAGACCCCTACCCCAACCTTCCCGCAGTACTTGATCGAATCTGTGCGATGTGGGGACCTCTAGAGCGGTCTCGACCGATGCTCACAATGTCTGGACGTCCCGGATTACGGAATGCCCGCGATTCGCAGCAGCCGATTCCCCGTCCGGAAGAAGAAAGAGCCGTCTGCCGCCGCCACAGCGTAGACTCGGCCCTCGATCTCAAGCCTGTTCTCGGAAATCGTCTCCCCACCGGATTGGGAAAGGACAGCGGAGCTCCCGTCGACTCCGAAGAAGTACAGGTGCTCCTCGTTCGCGATCCCGGTGGCCCAGCACCCGGAGGGAAGCCTCCTCGTCGAGGCCTCCTGACCCGTGCGCAAGTCGAGTTCGAATAGGACGCCGACGGAATTGACGAGCCACGCCCGGCCTCCGGCGATGAGCGGCGAACTGAACTCAGTCGTGGCCTTTTCCGCCGTCCAGACGGTCGCATCCGGGGCGCTCAGCCTGAAGGCGTGCGTCCCGTTGGGCTCGCCCGACCCGATCACGACGATGTCCCCGGCAACGCTGGCAGAGGGAACGGCATAACCGCGCCCGCCTCGGGCCGGCCGGTGGAACTCCTCGCGTCCGGTTGCCGTGTCATAGGCCACGACTCCTCCACCAGCACTCGTCAGGATCAGCGAGCGCCCCTCATGCTGCACGACCACGGGGGTCGAGAACGACGGAGCCGGAGTCAGCTTGCGAACCCAGTCATCACTACCGTTCTCAGTGGCAATCGCGTACAAGCGCCCCTCCCCGGTCGGAGCGACATGGAGGAAGAGTCGGTCGCCCGACAACACGGGCGACGACCCGAGGCCATGTCTCCCGGCCCAGTTTTCCTCGCTGCCCGGCAAGAAGCGAGCCCAGAGCTGCCTTCCGGCGTGGTCCAGCGCGATCAGGTCGCCACTCTCGAAGAACGCGTAGACGCCATTCTCGCCGACAGCCGCCGTCGGCGCGGCATTCGACATCCGACCGTGCGCCTCTGCTGGAGCGGACGAGGGCCTTCGGTCCAACCACGCCAGCCTGCCGTCCGAGAGCCCATAGGCGGAAATCACCAAGGTCTCCTTGCGAGGCCCGACCGTGGAAGTCACATAGACCTTGCCGTCGTAGATCACCGGACTCGACTGCCCGTACCCCTCCAGTTCTACTGCCCAGGCCACGCCGGAGTCGTCGGACCACTGTACCGGCAGGTCAAGGTCGGTGGTAAAGCTCGTGCCGTCCCCTCGAAACCCGGGCCAGCCGTCACCGGCCAGCAGGCGGGCCGCCACGAAGACGGCGAGAAAAGTCCTGATCCGCATCGTCAGCACCTAGAAGGCCAACCGCAGGGACAGCTGGAACTGGCGCGGCTCATGTGTCCTCACGGACTGGCCGAACCTCCCGTCGCCAAGATTGCCGATGGGCTCGCGGTAGTTCACCCGGTTGAGGATGTTGAAGGCCTCCGCCCGGAACCGGACGGTCATGGAATCCCGGATCGACACCGACTTTTCCAGCGTCACGTGCAGGTCGAAGTATGGAGGAGCCAGTTCCGAATTGCGCGCCATCGAGCCCACCGTGCCCGGCTCTGGCAGCAGTTGGTCGGGCGTGACCCCGTCGGCTAGCCGGAAGCGCGTACTGCCCGTCGGGATGCGGTCGATTGTCCCGGGAATATCGTTGATTCGATTGATCCGAGAGCCATTCGGATTGTCGGTGTTGGATAGGAGCGAGAACGGGGTCCCGCTGCGTGCCCATACGAGAGTGCCCAGTTGCCAGCCCCCCAAGAGGCGGCTTCTGCGGGCGAACGGGAGCTCGTACGTGCCGAATACAGTCAGGACGTGCGGTTGGTGGAAGTCTGCGAAGGAGCGGTCTGCGTTCCAGTCGGCTTGGTCTGTCGGCACGGCGCTTGACCCAGAAGCCACGTCGATGGTCCGCGAGAACGTGTAGGCCAGTCGGTAAGAGAGGCCACTTCCCAGACGCGCGCGGACGGCAGCCTGCAGCGAGTCGTAGTCGGAGTACGCACCACCCGTCAGGTAACTGACCACGCCGCGGCTGGGGTCGGGGCGAAACGGCGCGCGCAAGTTGGGACCGCCATTCGGCAGGGATGTCCGTGTCAGTTTCAGCGCCCGGTTCCCAACATAGCCGATGCTCGCAACCGATCCGGCACCCCAAAGCCGGCGCTCGACGGTCAGGTTCCAGTTCTGCACGTAAGGATTGACCAGGTCCCGGTCTAGGACATACTCGTCAGAGCCGACCCGGGCACCTTCGAGCGGGTCGGGCAGCATCGGCCGGAAGCGGGAATAGGTGATCACACTTGGCGGGGTGAATCGCGACTGTGCAATGGAGCCCATGCGTAGGGGGCTGAAGAAGAAACCATAGCCGCCCCGGAGCACGGTCCTGTCCGCTCCGTTGACGTTCCATGCGAAACCGGCTCGCGGCGCGATATTGTTCGGATCCGAGCGGTAGTCCTGCTCGAGCCGGTCGTACTTCTCACCGGGGACGCCATAGTACTCGTATCGCACGCCCAGATTCAGCGTCAGATTCGGGGTTAGGCGCCAATCGTCCTGTGCGTAGAGGCCAATCTCGTGGTTGCGCTGGTCGATCCGCGAATCGCCGAACGCGCGCGAGTACACGAGAGGCTGCCCGCCGAGCAAAGCACCGATCGACGGGAAGATCAGCAGCCCGTTGAAGTTGCGGTCGCTGACCGAGTTGTACTGGATGTGACGGCCAATCACCCCCATCTTGAGGATGTGCTTGCCGGCCACCAGCGTGAAGTCGTTCGAGTACGTGTAGTTGTGAAAGCGGGTAATGGTAAGCGGGATGAACGTGCCCAGGCGAGGCAAGCCGGTCACTAGGACAATGCCCGCCTGCCCATTCAGCGCCGGGTCGCCCAGAGATGGGCTGCCCGGACTGACCTTCGCATAGTACGTAGAGTATGTTCCGCGGAATTGGTTGAATGTCCGCAGAGAAGGGTTCGATTCCAGGCTAACGACGCCAGAGCGGGACAGGTTGTCAGTCTCGGCGTTGCCGGCTGCGAGGCGGTCTCGCGTCGGCCCGATCGCATTGACCCAGTTCGTGCGGGCGCTGAGTCTGTGCCGGCTCCAAGGCTTCCAGTCGAGCCGGAGCAGCCCGGTCTGGCTGGTCTGCGGGCTCGGCACGGCAGCGCTGTGCAGGTTCGTGCCCGGAACGTTCGGCAGCGGATACAGCGGAAGCAGCGCACGAACGCTCGGAGCCGCTCTCGCGCGTTGCTCGGCGGTCAGGGTCTGGATCGTCGATGAGGCCCGGTACTGGTTGCGGGCACCCACTTCGTAGCCTCCGAAGACGAACAGAGAGTCGCGCACGACGGGGCCTCCGAGCGTGACGCCCGGCATGTTGAGCCGCCGCGCGGGCCGCTCGGAGAGCAGCGCCCCGCGCGAGTTCAGCTTTTCGTTCTGGAAGAAGTGATATGCGGAGCCGTGCCACTCGTTGCCGCCGCGCTTGGTGACGAGGTTGACAACGGCGCCGGACGCTCTGCCGAATTCGGCCTTGAAGTTCGAGGTCTGTATCTCGAACGCCTCCACGGTCTCCATCGAGACAGGCTGTTCCGTCAGGCCGCGCCCGAGCAGGTTGCCGGCAACCGGATCGTTGTACTCTGCCGAGTCGACCATGGTATTGATGGCCCCGATTGGGCGGTTGCCATTGACGGTGAATGGCGCGTGAGACGCGTCGGCAAAGCCGACACCGGGAGTCTGATAGCTGATCGCCCGGTAATTCCGCCCGACATTTGTGGCCAGCATCGGGATGCTGGCCACCTCTGGCGGCGCGTAGTTCGAGCCTCGCACGCCATTGGACGCGACGCGCTCGATCTCGTCGTACGAGGCAACCACCGTTACCTCCTCGGCCACGGCGCCGAGCTCAAGGCGAATGTTGCGGACGACCTCCTGGCCGGCGACCAACTCAAGGTCCTCGACTCGGTGGGTGCGGAAGCCATCCCTCTCAACGGTCAAGCTGTAGGCGCCGGTGTCGATCCCGGCCAGCCGGTAGAGTCCTGCCGCCGAACTGACGACCTCGGTGACCGTGCCCGTCCGTAGGGACTCGAGGGCGACGGCTGCACCGGAGACGGCAGCGCCCGACGGATCGAGAACACTGCCGGTCAGCGTAGCCGAGCCGACCTGAGCAACTGTCTGGCCGCTGCCGAGCAGGCAGGACGCGACTAGGATTGCAGTATGGATCGTTGTCTTCATGATTCCTTCCATGTGGGGTGATTTGCCTGGGGACCGCTCTCGGAGCTAGGTCCCCCTCCGGCGCCTGAGTCCAAACACGAGCGTGGCGCCCAGCGCGGCGGTTGCCAGTAGCAGCCAGCCAGCCGTGCCGACCGGCTCTGAGGCGGGCTCCGGAACTTCCTGGCGGGAGCGGACCAACCTGCGGCCCTGCACCAAGTCGGAGCCGGACAAGCCCGCGCTCCGGTCGACGGCATTCCTGTACGCCGCCTGAATCACGGCCCCCTCGAGATTGCCCGGGGCGGTCAGGGCCTGGCCCAGAAAGTTGTGGAACTGGACGTTGTCGACGGTGCGAGAGTCCCCGGACGGCCCGTGATCCGCGACGGAGCGGGCATATCGGTTCACTACCCTGCGCAAAGTCTCGGCGTCTACCTCCCAGTAGCCCTTGCGGGCGGCCTCAATCAGCACGGCCGTCACGTTCTGGATGGCGTATGGATTCTCTTGGTCGAACCACTCGGGAAGGCCCAGGTCCAGGGAATCTTCCACGTAGACCCGTTGCACCTCGTCCCAGACGTAGTCGTCGATCGCCTCCGGCTTTGTGACCTGCCAGCCGAACAGGTTGGTGGCGGTCTGCGCCATCTCGACAGCACCGGAGAACCCCTCCTCCTGCTGCTCCCGGATCCAGCGCGGGTTCCAGTACTTCCCGCGCAAGTCGCGGGTGAGCGTCTCCCGAACTGTCTCCAAGCGGCCCCGCTCGGCGTCCCGAACGTCAGAGACATAGGTCTCGGGCGAAGTGCCGGTCGTGTCGCGCACGGCCATGGTCATGCCCCCGAGATACTCGAAGTAGTGATCTAGGGTCAGCGGACTGATGACATTGGTCGAGCGGCTGAGCGATACCGCCTCGGTCCCAGACAGCGCCTGCCCGTAGAGGCCCTCGATGTTGGCGCCCCAGTCGGCGCCTTCGGTGTAGACCGCCCCAACCTTCGCTAGGTATTCGTCGGTCAGCTTGGAGGTGTCTTCGAATTCGCCGCTACGGATCGTGTTGTCGATAACACCCGTTCCGTAGCCTCCAACGTTGTTGCTGAAGACGCGGGCAGCGGCGTATAGGCGAGCGTCCTCGGCCGACATACCGGCACGCTTGAGTTCGATCTGGGACTGCTCGACGTGCTCGGCGATGAAGTTGCTGCCGTCGACGGCGCTGGCAGCCAGGCGCACCGCCTTGTCCAAGAACTCCATGCGGTCCGGGAAGGTGTCGCGGAAGAGCGAAGCCGCCTGAATCACCACGTCGACCCGCGGCCGGCCCAGTTCCTCGACAGGCACGAGGCCCAGATCAGCGACGATCCCGTTGTGGTCCCAGACCGGCCGCACTCCGATCAGGTGCAGGATCTGGGCCAGGTCAGTGCCGTAGTGGCGGATCAGCTCGGTATTCCAGAGGGTGAAGCCTACCTTGCGCGGATAGCGCCCCAGCCGTTCCCGCTCGGCATCGAGAAGCGCATCCGCGAGCGAGACGCCGACTTCCCAAGCCGCCTTGGTCGGCACTTCCTGCGGATTGATGCCGTACAGGTTACGCGCAGTCGGCAGGGCTCCCGGGTTCCGGACCGGGTCGCCGCCAGGCCCCGGAGGGATGTAGCCGCCTTCCAGCGCATGCAATGTACGGGGGATCTCTCGGGATGTGAGCTTGAGCGAGGCGAATATGCTCCTCACCCGGCCCTCGTCCGGGCGAAGCGCCGACGCGACGCCTCGACCCTCCAAGGCCTCCTCGACGTTTCGTACGGCCCGCTGCCTAGCGGCTTCCCACTGGGTGCCGCCCTCTTCTCTCAGGCCCAACTCCCGCAAGGCCACCCGCCGGACATAGTCGTTACCGACCATGGACGTCACCAGCGGGGCCGCCTCGCTGGCGGGAGTGCTTCTGGAATGCACGTGCAGGCCGAGCGGTATCCGGTCCTCGTTGATCAGGTGGATATGCAGCTTCAGCTCGGCGACTTCCTCGTCGGCTGGCAAGCCGTCGGACCAATTCAGGCCCAAGTCCTCGTCGAACCCTCGGGAGTTGCCCAATCGGGCAATCTGTTCGCGCAGGCGCTCCTTGAGGCTTCCCTCCTCCAACCCGACGAACTGCTCCGTCGCGCGGTACAGCTCGCCGATCTCGGGATCGGCCTCCGACAGCGAGGCCGCACCGATGGGGGGAACTTGGTGGTCGACGGTCACGGCCGAGCCCCTGCGCTTGGCGATGAGGGCCTCGCCGACGTTGTCCATGATGTAGACGTAGACGTTCGGCATGCGCCCTAGCGTGATGTCAGACCAGTCGTCGGCCAGCTGCCCGAGCGGACGCCCGGGCAGAAACTCGTGCGTGCCGTGTGTGCCGTAGTTGACGATGGCGTCGGCCTGGAACTCATCCTGCAGCCACCAGTAGGCGGCCAGGTACTGATGATTCGGGGGCACCCGGTCGTTGTGCTGCAGCCGGGCGTCCATGTTGGCGCCGCGAGCCGGTTGCGGCATCAGAATCACGTTGCCGAAATCGAGCTTCGGCAGGACGAACTTCCGACGGCCGTCCCGTTCGACCGTCATGAAGCTGCCCGGCGGGGGTCCGAAGGTGGTGACGACCTCCTCTCGCAGGGCCTCCGGCAAGGATGCGAACCGGCGAAGGTAGTCGCGCTCGTCAATGAGCGTGACCCCCTCGAGCGAGGCCAGTTCGGCGAGCTCGCCCTGCTGGCTCTCGCTGATGTTGCGCCCCTTTTGCAACATGTCGGCCAGCAGCGCATCCGCGTCCGCTGGAATGCCCTCGACGCGGAATCCGGCCTCTCGCATGCCGGTCAGGAAGCGGACGAGGCTCCTGGGAACGTTCAGACTGGCGGCAGTGATCTTGCCTTTCCCAATCCCTGAGACGTAGATGATCGCGACCTTCTTCTCGGCATTGGGCTTGCTGCGCAGTTGTACCCAGCGGAGGGCACGGTCTGCCAGCCGATCGATGCGTTCCCGCTCCACGGCTTCGAAGCGGCGGCCGCTCCATTCGGCCCGCATTCCTTCGATGAGGGTCGGCTCGATCGCACCGTCGATCTCGGGCACGATCGCTCCCATGGCGAGACCGACTCCGCGGAGCCCATTCTTGGTCTGGCGGTACTCCTCGAAGGTTTCGCCGGTGAACATCAGGGACGCTCCGCGCATCACGGGGAAATCGAATTCGGACTCGAGGAGTTCGACGCCGCGGGGCCCCTGGAACCAACGACCGTGGCGCCGGGAGATCACCAAGTCGGGCCGGAACTCCCGCACGAACTGCGGCAGCTTCTCGTTGCCGAAGATCGCGGCCACATTGGCGCCCCTGGCCTCGAAGGCCTCCAGCAATGCCCCGGTTCCGGCCGTCATGCCGAGCCGCCAACCGTCGGCGAAGTCCAGCAGGATGCGGGGCCCCGCCTCGCGGTACCGGCCGGATTCGCGCGCCCATTGCACGTACTCGCTGGTCGAGAGCATCACATCGGGCGCCTCGGGATGGAAGTAACCGTCCGCCGGAGTCGGCTGGGGATCTTCGTAGGGGGCGGCGCTCCCGAGGTAGTGGCTAGCCGCGTACCGAAACAGGTTCGCGATGTTGCTCGGCCCGCTGTGCTCCCAGTAGGCGCTGAGCTGCTCGGCATGGGCTGGGTCCGCGAGGTCGGCTCCCAGCCGACCATTCCGGTCGGCCGGAAGGAAGAACACGCCGGCGCCCCTAGCGGCAGCCGCCGCAAGGCCGTCCTGGACGGCTCGCGTCAGCGGCTCCATGCGCCGGCTCGATATGAAGATGACGTCGTAGCGCGAGAAGTCGGCCGTCTCGAGTTCGGGGTCGTCCATCCGTTCCCGCAGCCAGAACCAGAAGCGGATGCCGGTCTCGTCGGCGGCGTCAGCCAGCAGGAAAAGCTGCTGTGGCGGCACCCCGAGGAACAGCATCCTCGGCATCAGCAGGTGATAGGCAATGCCTCCGGCCAAGAACAGCGCCGCCGCCACTCCGGCAATCCAACCCGTGAGCTTCTTGTGCCGATCTGTCATCACTCCCCCGCAGCCATGTCGACGCCCTCCGGGACGTACACGACTTCGCCGCTCTCCAGCCGGTAGGCCATACCCAGGCGGGTACCCCTACCCGCTCCCTGCAGCTCCGAAGACTCGAGCCTTTCGAGACGCTCTCCACGCTTGACAATCATTTCCATGTCCGGCTTGCCGGGATTCGTGACGATCGTGATGTCCTTTTGGCTCATTCGCGCGGCTATCTCCGCGAGACTGTCGGCCCCGGCGAGCGCGATTAGGAGCGCTACCACGAGGACCATCGATGCATCGAAGAGGTTGACGACCCCAACGAGCGGATCTCCCCCTGCCCCGTCGGCAGCAAGCGGGTCTGCGGCGGGAGACCAATCCCGCAGCTGCGAGCGCTGCGGACTACTGGCTTCCATCTGAACGCTCACCCTTCTCACGCCAGCGTTCGACCAAGAACCGGATCTCGATCAGGTCCGCTCGCCCCCAGATGCGCGTGATGGTGGCCAGGCCGAATGCAGTTCCACCGATGATCAGGCCGACAACCGTGGTCGTGAAGCCCAGCAGGAGGTTAGATGCCATCTGCTGCATGTTGCCTTCGGCAAGCCCCGCGAGGGCGGGCTGCAATGGAATCAGGGTCCCGACGAGACCCAGCATCGGGCCCGCCCGGGACACGATCGAGAGTCTCTCGATGCGAGCTCGTAGGGATGTCTCGATGTCGGTGACCCGCTTGTCCACGTGCACGCTATGCAGGCCCTCGGAGCTAAGAACGTCCCGCACGGAGGCGAACCGACCCCGCCACTTCCGGCCCTCGAAGCTCTCGAGGGAAGCCCCCTCTGCACGGCAGGCAGCCAGCAGGGCGCGATTGGTGCGACGGTCGAGTGCCTCGGATAGAAACTGCCCGACTTGATACGTCGTGCCAGCGAATAAAGCGAGAATGGCCACCAACGTAGGCATGAGAAACGCGTTGGACAGGGAGTAGAGGATTCCCGACAGGACTTCCATGGAAAGGCAGCATCAGTAGGGATTTCGCAGCCGGGCCCACACGAACGAGGCACTGACGAGCGATACGACAACTCCGAGCACGGCCGAAGTCTGGGCCCAGTCGACTTCCCTAGCAAGGACCCGTCCGGGCTGGATCCGGTGCGGGAGCAAGGCCAGCAGCAGTCCGCTGATGTTCGAGGCGGCCAGAAACTCCAGCGCCGTGCCGGCCGTCGGCTGACCGGCAGCCCGCCGGCGGAGAGCAAACGCTGCGATGAAGACAAGCGCTCCATAGCCAGACATGACAAGAGCACCTACCAATGGACCCGGCAGGTTGGCCCACCTGAGGGCATGCCATGTTGCCGCGCCCACGGCGTACATCAGCAGCGGCGGCGGTACGACCAGCAGCCAGCGCGACCAAGGAAAGAGACGACTGGACCGCTTCGCCGCCTCGAATAGAAACCACAGAATGCCATGGACGACGATTGCCGGACCCCAGACGAGAGGCTCACCGACCAGCGCGCGCGCATCGGTCAGCGACAGCCGCTCCGCCACCGCGCCAAGAGCTCCTCCTGCTACCAGCAGCGAGACCCAGTACGCCAGCCGCAAGCCCCCGGCTTGGAACGCGGCCAACCCGAGGCTGTCCCTTGCGGCAAACAGACCCAGTCCGAGACTGATGGGCAGAATCCAATCCACTGCGCACCCAAGTCACTCACCCTACGGGAATCGGAGACAGACGCAGAGGGGTTTAGGGGGAATGGGTCCGAATCGCTCGTGAACGGGCCAGATTCTGTGGCTTGCGGCCAAGGCAGGACCCAACTGTGCATCGAGGTCGTCGAGCCGTCCATCCGAAACAGCGGCGCCAGAGACAAGAACGCCGACCGTCAGGAAAGGTGGCGGCCAGCCTTATGCGGCCTGTTCGATGGACCGTAAGCGGAGTGGAGAGGCATCCACGCGAGCGTCATGCCTGGCGAGACTGGGTCCTGCGTCACGGGTCGATCTCAAGACCGTTGAAGCGATCGACCGGCTTGGCGATCCAATTCGATTGCAATGTGCCCCATCGGTTCTCTGGCGCATGCGTCGGCCAAGACCGACAGCGGCACAACCCGATGATGGCCAGCTGCGCGCCACGGTGCTAGGCGATGCCCCTGCCTGAGCCTTCGTCGGACACTGCGCGTGAGCATCCTCACGGTCAACAGCTCCGGCGTACGCCATCGGAGTGCCGACCACGGACGACCAAGGCGACGACGGCAGGCTCCAGACCGCAAGCTGCGAGTGGCCTCGTTTTGGGTCGATGCGGAAGGGCGCGGCGACAAGTTCAGTTCCAATGTCCGCGGGGCCCGGCTGCAGGAGATTCCCCAAGTGTCGGCCGGGAGTGATAGTCGATACGGGCGCGGTATCGGTCCGGCGTCGTCGATTCATCGATGCCCGCAGAAAGGCAACAGCCGAGTCCCTGACCGGCACGACGCCCCGAGACGCTGCGTTCGACGGCTTCGCGTGAGGGCATGATTCTCAGGACTCCCCGCCACCCTCCTCCGAGGGCGGCACAGTTCCGCTGCTTCGCACACTGAAGCCGACCCGCGACCCGGAAGGGCCAGATTTGACGAACAGTTCAGCGTCGCCACCAAAGCACAGATGGAGGCGTCGCTCCACGCTCTGGAGGCCGTGGCCAGGTCGTCGTTCGGCCGAGGCGTTGAATCCCGCCCCATTGTCGATAACGTCGACCTGAAACCCCGCGCTCGTGCGCCGCGCCAGCACGTCAACCTCGCCGCCGCCGGCCAGATGGCTCGTTCCGTGTTTGACAGCGTTCTCGACCAATGGCTGGACTGACAGTGCCGGCACCATCTCGTTTCGGACTTCCTCATCGGCAACGACGCGAGTCCTCAGCCGATGCCCGAATCGCAGCCGCTCGATCTCCAGATAGGCCTGCACAATCTCCAATTCCTCGTCAAGAGGGACAAGCTGGCGCTTGCCGCCGATCGAGTACCGGAAGATGTCGGCCAAGTTGAGAAGCGTCCGCCGGGCATCTTCGGCACTGTCCGGGAGGAGCGCGTTAAGGGCGTTGAGCGCATTGAACAGGAAGTGTGGGTTGATCTGTGCCCGAAGCGCGCTCAACTCTGCCTCGCGCATCAGCCGGTCCTGCTCCTCTCGGCGGAGATCCTCGCTCCGGCGGGCGAATTCCGATGCCAACCGGTCCAGGTCCGACAGGTCGAGGCTTAGATACCGCGCACCGCCTCGGCGCGAGCCCAGCACCAACACCAGCCGCTTCCCGTCCGCTTGGCGGAGCGGCACCATGGCTTCGGCCCAGGACCGCTCGGCCGGTCCCAGCGAGTCGAAGGGAAGAGCCAGCGCCGCCTCGGGTTGCTCGACTCGCGGCTCGCTCCCGTCATCCAGCAGCTTCCAACGTTCGGCGGAGAAGAAGCGTGCGACGATGCGCGCAGCCCGTTCCGCGTAGCCGTCCTCGCCATTCGCGCCTAGTGCCCGAACCTCGGCCACGGCGGCCCGAATGTCCTTGCGAGGGAAGAGCCGATTCCCCAGCCAGTTCCGCAATGCCCGGAGGATTGAGGGGTAGGACAGGAAGATGCAGCCGGATACGATGACGAAGACAGCCAGCCGGAGGGTCGACGCCTCGTCGATGACCACCAGCTCCAGACCGCTGGAGAGCCAAAGCAAGACACCGGCGAATGCAGCCGCCAGAAAGCCAGCGATTGCGAGCCGCAGGAAGACGTCCAGCAGCAAGAACCGGTAGTCCTGCAGTATCACGAAAAGCGCCAAAGGTATTCCGGCATGGTGGAACACGAGTTCGTGCAGCCAAGCGCCTGTTTCTTGTCCTCCCCCAAAATGGACGAATGACGCCGCCAAGAGGAACAGGGCCATGGCCGCCAGGAACCGCATTCCGGCCCCGCGCCGCGGCGTGGACTCGCGGGCCATGAGGACCGCGCCTGCCATGGCGGTGGCGCTGAATCCGTACCTGATCAACGAGATTCCTTCCTCCGGCGACGCGAGCGGCACGCCGAGCGCGTTGGACACGTGAACCGACGCGGCGCAGGCTGCGATGGCGAAGCCCACCCGGTCCAGCCAGACGTGGTCTCCCTCAAGAGCTAGGTGCAGAAGAGTGCACGGAAGCAAGCTGAGCACAGCTAGGCTCCCCGTGGCGACGGCAGATTGGAGCGGGCTGCCGGCCTCTATCAGGAGCGAGACCGCCGAGCCCAGATTCCAGCACATGGCGAGGCCGGCGGCGAGGGCGGGAACAGCGGTCCCGCGACTCGGGTGGCGCACCAGCAGGGCGAGGAAGGTGCCAAACGCCGTGATCCCCACAGCATGTCCGAGAAAGTTCAAGAGGATCGGGAAATGGACGAGGAACTCCACGTGGCGGGTTGCTTCCCGTGCCACGGTACAGCATGGAGCGGCGCGGCTGCCCGGCCCCGCTTACCCTGCAGTTCACCGTGCGACCGCAGGATGCGATGCTCTGGACAGGGCCCGTGCCGGCCCGCCGGCTGGATTCCGTGAAGGCAGCGGGGGTGGTAACGTCATACATGATGCAAGAGGAATGAACCGGGTTATGCGGGAGCGATTGCGGACCCTGATCGTTGACGACGAGGTCGCTGCAAGAAGTGTCCTTCGCCGGGACCTCGCGGACTTGGCCGGGATTGAGATCGTCGGCGAAGCCGAAAACGGCGCAGCAGCCCGGCAGCAGATCGAGACACTCGATCCGGACCTCGTGTTGCTGGACATCCAGATGCCCGTCTGCGACGGCTTCCAAGTGGTGCGCGAGCTTGAGGGGCACCTTCCGACAATTGTGTTTGTGACCGCCTTCAGCGAGCACGCCCTTCGCGCCTTCGATGTGGGCGCGGTTGACTACCTGCTGAAGCCGTTCAGCAAGGCGCGATTGCGCCGTTCGATCGATCGCGCCATGGAAGCGCGCCGCAGTCCCGGGCGAAGTGCGGAACAGGTGGCCCGCGTTCTCAACGCTGACGCGAGGCAGGCGGGACGGGCACGGAAGATTGTGGCTCGTCACGGGCGTGACTTCCTGCTGCTGGATCTCGATCAGATCTTTGCGTTCCGCGCGTCGGGCGAGATCGTGTGGATCCAGACCAAGGACCGGCAGTACCGGGCCACTCTGACGCTCAGGGCGCTCTCGGAGCGACTGGCCGATTCCCAGTTCTTGCGGGTGCATCGGAGCATGCTCGTCAACGCCGACAAGATCAGCAGGATCAGCACCCAAAGCAGCCGTAGGTGGCTGCTGACGCTCGAGAACGGCCTGCAGTGTACGGTTAGCAAGCGGAACGCGGCGGTGGTGCGCACCTTGCTGCGGTAGCCGCCGGACTCGAAATGGTCCCCCAACGGACCGACGGGCCCTTAGTGATCTGAGTCGCAACTATCATCTAACAACTGGCGAGTTCTCCTACCATAGCGGGGCGGAGGCCCATGGCTCGTCCCGTCGAAGCACTCGGCGTCTTGGATGAGGAACGTACGGAGTTGGAGCGTCGTGTCCGCGCGTCCACCACTTCCCGGCGGGGCTGCCTACGGGCCCGGATTGTCCTGCTGCGCAGCCAAGGCCTGAGTCAGCGCAAGGTGGCCGAACAGGTGGGTGTCAGCGTCGCCTGCGTCAGCCGCTGGTCGCGGCGCTTCGATGTCGACGGCATCGCCGGCCTGCACGACCGGCCCGGCCGGGGGCGGCGGCCATCGATCCCGACCGCAACCGTCGAGAAGGTCATGGCCCAGGCGGGGCAGAAGCCTCCGGGGAGGATCCGCTGGAGCACGCGCAGCATGGCCCGACATGCAGGCGTATCGCAGTCCACGGTCAGCCGCATCTGGCGCCGCAACGGCCTCAAGCCGCACCGCACGAGGACGTTCAAGCTGTCGAAGGACAAGCATTTCGAGCGCAAGTTCTGGGACGTGATCGGCCTGTATATGGATCCTCCCGAGAAAGCCGTCGTGCTCGGCTGCGACGAGAAGACCCGGTGCCAAGCCTTGGAGCGGACCCAGCCGGAGCTTCCGCCGGGAACCGGGCACATCCGGACACAAACGCACGACTGCTACCGGCACGGGACGATCTGCCTGTTCGCGGCGATGAGTTACTTGGAGGGCAAGTTGATCTACCGCAGGGAGCAGAAACACTCCCACGTGGAATGGCTCCGTTTCCTGAAGCAGATCCACCGCGAAGTGCCGAAGGACCTCGATGTGCACCTGATCGCCGACAACTGCAGCACTCACAAGCACGCCAAGGTGAAGGCTTGGCTGAAGCGGCACAAGCGATTCCACATGCACTTCACGCCGGTCTCGAGTTCCTGGATGAACCTGGTCGAACGCTTCTTTGCGGATCTGACCGAGGACTGCATCCGCCCGGGCAGTTTCGCCAGCGTCAAGCAGCTCACGGACGCGATCACGACCTACCTGGCCGAGCGCAACGAGAATCCGAAGCCGTACCGGTGGAAGGCGGATGGAGAGAAGATCCTAGCCAAGATTCACCGCGCGCGGGATGCGCTGGAGGGGGCCTAGCAAATCTATATGTTATTTGAGACTCAGGACGCTAGGCTCACTCCTTGCCAGTGCTGAGTCCCTTGCCCGGGTGTAGCGGAGGGTTAGGGTCGAGCGCATCTTCCGCAGTCGAAGAGAGCGTCGGCATGGCGGACACGGGTGGGCGGCGGACTAGAAGCCTCGCACCCTGTCTCTTGGAGGAACGTGCGAGGTTGGGAGTTCACGGGAAGCTGGCGGTTCACTGCAAGTGGCAAGGCGTCCCGTCTACGTCTCAAGCGACGGGCGCAAACCGATTGCCGGATCCACTTCGCTGATTACGTGCGAAGGCCAGCCACGGCCGGTGCTTCCAACATGCGCGCGTCGTAGGCGACGAAGACTGGGTCAAGCTGAGCGAGGCTCAGTGCTGAGGCTAGGTGGATGGCGGCTAAGCTCCTCAGTTCCGCCGGACCGACCAGTGCCCCCTCTGCAGCACACCCCGACCAAGAGCTGCGATCTCAGAGCTTCGGAGCATTCGATGGGCCGTGATTGCCAACTCTGAACCTTGCCGCTGCACCGCACGTGGAACCTCCACCGTTGCCAAGGCGCTCGCCGCCAGCACGGTGTAGCCTCGGAGGCTGCGTGCGAGCGCGGAGGCATCGGGCTTCCTCACCACGAGCTTCACCGAGGCCGAGGAAGCGTCAATGCCAGCGTCATGCGCGGTCCTGTGTCATGCGTTGAAGGTGTCGGGAGGCGGTGCGCGCATTGTGAACCTCTACGGCAGGCAGGCCCTCTGAACTCCGCGAACGATGCCTTGACCGGGATGACTACTCCTTCGTCGATCAACTGCTGTCAAGCGTCCTCCGCTCGGTCGGCAGGTTTCAGAACGGCAACCACCTTGCCTCGGTCGGACACTGCGAACACCGAACCAGTCTTGAATGTCCTGACGTGCACACTTAGGTTCTGGCATCGTTCGCGGATACCCACCTTCCGCATGTGCCAGATGATTCCAAATCGGCCAAGCCACCGGGTCGGGGGCACCTCTGCAGTGCTAGGTCTTGGACAGGCGGACCGGAACGGATGATTCGCCAGTCATCGCTGCCTGCTTAATTCGGTCTCATGGTTCGCGGCAAGCTGGTCGGGCCAGTGCCGCTGAAGTGGGTCGAGTCACATCCAGCTTCCCTTGGGAAGCATCTCCAGTCGGGCAACCGCGGGCAGAAGCCAAGCGGCCCGGCCGGACAGCCCATGCCGACCTTGGCAAGGGCACACTGCCGAGGGCAAACGGCTGCTCCCCGTAAGCGGATCGGTCAGGTGCGCCTAGCGTTCACAGCCCCGGCGAGGGCGACCGCGGGCCGGGCGCCGATTGCGAGGCGTGCGGCCAACCTACCCACAACTACGGAAGGGTTGGCTCCTCGATCGTGTAGTCCACATCCAAGGCCTGCAGGAAGGCCAAGAGATCCGCCCTCTCCTCTTCGGAGAGGTCGGCATTCTTGGCGTCCTCCAAGTTCGTCTCGTCAAGCCACTCATTGGGCTTGCCTCCGCTCAGCATCAGGTCCACAGCCTCTTCGAGAGTCGCGACGCTTCCGTCATGGAAATACGGCGCGGACTTGGAGATGTCGAACAGGCTCGGAGTCTTGAAGGCCCCGGTATCCTCGTCGGCCTCTGTCACCCTAGCCCTGCCCGTGTCCGGCTCCTCGGCATCCATGCCGATGCCCACGTTGTGGAACTGCTTGTCGGCCAGCAAGCGTCCGTCATGGCAATTGGTGCACTTCGCCTTCTCGGAGAACACAGTCCAGCCCCGCGTCTCCTGCTCATTGAGCGCGGCCTCATCACCTGCCATGAAGGCGATGAATCGGGAATTTTCTGTGGTCGTCACGATGGTTCGCATGAACGCAGCCACCGCATAGCCGACATTCTCCGGTGTGGCTGGACCCCCGAAGACGGCCTCGAACTGCTCTGAATACCCGGGAATCTCGTTCAGCTGGGCACAGATGTCCTCCATGGACGGCGCGCCGTCATTTCCGGACGCACCCATGTTGCCCCCTCCCCAAGCGCCAAGCACCTGTTTCTCGAGAGCCGTTGACCGGCCGTCCCAGTACAGGGCATCGTAGTAGCCGACGTTCCACATCGTGGGAGCTGCGCGGGTGAGCTGCCTGTCAAAGGCTCCCAATGCTGTTGCGCGGCCGTCGGTCAGGCCATGCTCCTGGAGGTGGCACCCGTAGCAGGACCGCTCGCCGTCGCCGCTCAGTCGCTCGTCGTAGTACAGCTGCTTGCCAAGCGCGACCTTGGCCTCGGTCATGGGATTGTCGGCTGGGACGACCATCAACTCGTAGCCGGCAATCTCGGGCCAAGCCGGCGGGGCCTCTTCCATCGGGGCCTCTTGCACTGCGCACGCTGCGAGAAGCGCGCTCAGCACGACGGTTAGGACCAGTTCAAGGCGTTGCAACATTCAGGATCCCCCTCCTATCGACACTTGGCCGGGCCGGGCCACAGTGGCGCACGGACCCCGGTCGTGGCACTGCCATTATACGCCTCCAAGTCGCCGTCAGACCCCACTCGGAAGAGCAGAAAGCTCACTCAGCCCCCGCATGGCATCGATGGAGCGCCTGCTGCCGCTGCACGTAATGTTGCATCGGCATGCGAGCGCTCTTCAGTACTGAACGAGCGCTCTCTCTTCGGTTCCGTACAGCATGGTCGGCGCCCGCGCCAGCTCACCTGGCGGAAGCCGCACAACGCGGGGTGTGACCAGTACCAGCATGTCGCGCCGATTCCAAGACCAGTGGTTGCGACGGAAGAGCACTCCCAGCAGGGGAATCTGGGCAAGACCGGCCGGACCGGACCGGGTGAGCCGTCGCTCGAACACCGAAAGTCCGCTCAGAATTGCGAACTCGCCCTCCCGAAGGCGCAGGCGTGACTGCACTGTTCGATTGGCAAGCACGGGAACGCCGTTCACTGCGCTCCCTGCCAACAGGTGGACCTCGACCTCAAGTTCCAGCGTCACGGCCAGCGCAGTGTGCACATAAGGCGTCACTGCCAAATTCAGGCCAAGATCTTCGAAGGTGATTGTGGGGGGCGGCTGAATATAGTTGGGGCCCGATTGGGCTGGGATGCCGCCCAAGAATTGCGCGCTCGCGATCGGGTAGCGCTCTCCGATCTTGAACTCCGCCGGCAAGCCGTGGGCTGTGCGCAGACGCATGCTCTGCAGCATCTGTGCGGTGTCCCGCTCTAGCGTCGCCAAGACAGAGCTGTTCCCGAAGCTGATGCCGAGCTGGGTCTTGCCGCCACCGATGCCAATCATCTCGGCCGCCCCCGACACGTCAGGCCGTGCTCCGAGAACAGTGCTCAGGTTGGCCAAGGGGAACTTGGTCGGAAGGCCCATCCCAGCTCGCGTGTCCCGGCCGCTTCCCGCGGACAGCAAGGCGACCTCAATTTCAACGTCGGCGGCAGGGTGGCCCAAGTCCTGCAGGAGGGTCCTGGCCATTCCCAGCTTGCCGGGCGCAGCGCGCATCAGCACAATGCCGCTGCTGCCGACGCTCTGTAGCGAACGGAGGTCAAGCACCTGCTGCAGCATCTGGGTGACCTCGGTCTGCGCTTGGGGGGTGGTTAGTCCTCGAAGCGGTATCGAAGCCACCCCAACGGGCTCCAGCGCGGAGCGAGTGTTGGAATCATCGGCCATCACGAGAATCAAATCTCTCGCGAGCGGAACGGCAACGGAGCCCGACAACAACCCGAGCACGTGCATCGCGCACGGGAAATCGCACTCGGACAGGTTCGCGCGCACCGGCCCGTCCGCATCGAAGTCCCCATCGAACCGAACTCGCACCTGGAACGCGGAAGCCGCTTCGACGTAGGCATCCCTCACCGAGCCGCGGAATCGGAATGCGGTCTGGTGCTTGCGGTACTGGAGCTTGGGCGGGCTGCGATACGGTCTCGGTACGGCCTGCGGCGGGTCGAAGTCGCGTGCCACCGATTCAGTGGAAGACGCTGGTACCCCTGCCCGGCCGAGCGATGAGTCCGCCGACAGTTCGAGGGCAGTGCGGTGCTGGCCCGCCAAGGCCAGTGCCCGCGCGGCGCCGGCCCGCACTCTGCGTGCGGCTCTTGCATATGTCGGATTCGAAGGTTCCAAGGCGCGGGCGCGGCTATAGAAGAGGAGAGCTTCGATGTGACGCCCTTTGCGTTCGGCCACGCGAGCCTGGTGATACAGGTCTGCGGCGGAGGCACCGGCCGTACCGCCCGAGGGCACTGCAAGCAAACTGGCTAAGGCTAGGGCTAGCGTCTTGAGCGCGACCATCCACAAGCAAGGACGGCTCGGGGGTGCAGGTCGTGCAGCCGACGGACGTCCGCAGCGATGACCCCGTCACTCCGCAGCACCGCGGCTTACTGCGAGACGAGTTCGACAGGCCTCGGCGCCACCAATTCACGGATGCCATCCATCTCGAAGGCCTCCAGCAGGCCGAAGCAGAACAGCTCCGGTGCCTGGCGCGCGTCAATATCGCGCTCGATGATTTCGGCAAGGCTGCGAAACGACTCCACCAGCCGGACGCCAGAGACCGCTTCGGGCTCCAGTGCTGCCGCGACCAGGGCTGCCAGGCTGGTCCGGGGACCGATGGCGTGGAGCTCAACCGCCCCTCCGTGGCGCTGTTTGGCCCAGCGCGCGGCCGCCGCGATCTGACCCGCCTGTATGCCGAGGGGACGCTCGCCTAGCGATGCGATCAGAAGGCTCCACAGCCAATCCTTGGTGGCAATCCTGGACTCGCCAAAGTAGTAGGGATCCACCGCCACCACCCTCTTGCCGAGGGCCAACTGCACACGCACTGCGCCGACCATGCTGGCGCGCCCTCCGTCAGCGACCAAGATGGCAGTTGCTCCAAGGCTCGGACCCTCAAGCTCCACGGCTGGTACTGTCCAGTCGTTGTCCATCGTCAGCCGCCAACGTGTGGCTCTGACGCTCGCGCTTGTCGAACTACCCGCCAGCTTCTCCCGGACTTGGTACCGGGGCATCTTGGTGATGGCCTGCAAGTCAGCCCGCGTCCTCCGGGGCCGCGGCGGCGTGCCCTTCGTCAAGCTTTGGGCGATCTGACGGATGTCCAAGTTGTTGTCGGGCAACGGCACATGAAGATCTTGGACGGATCTCACCTCTTGGGACACGTCGATCTCCGCGGCATCGAATCCCTCAACGCCATCGAAGAAAGCATCCCCGAGGAATCTGTAGAACACTTCGCGGTTGTCCTGGCCGTAGTTGTGCCCCGGATCCTGGTTGACATGGTGGCGTAGGTTCCCGGGCTTGCCGTGCAGACCAAAGGCTGGCTTCGCGGCCCTGAGCAATGGCCCGAGAGAATATCCGGCCCGAAAGCAGCACGTGTCGTGCGCATTGCCCGTCAAGAGGGTCGGACGGGGTGCCCGCAACGCTGTCAGGTGTGTGTAGTCCGCGACGGCGGCCAGATCGCTGGGCGTCTGCTCCGAGTCGCCTAGGTCGAATCCGGGGAACTGGGCGCGCGTGACGAAGCTCGAATAACCCGCAACGGGGTTCGCCAGTGTCACGCGTTCGTCCAATGCACCGATGAATATGGTCTGCCACCCGCCCCCCGAGAGTCCGGTCACGGCTACCCGCTGCGGATCAGCATTCCGGTGGTCCAGCATCAGATCGATGGCCCTATTCAGCGCCAGATAGTGGAGTGCGATGCCGCTCGTGCCCAGCAAGTCGAGCTGGTTGATTTTGTAGTGGCCGAAACCGGGTGTGTTGAGCTGCCCCATTCCGATCCATTCCAGATTGAGGGCCAGAACTCCGCGCTTCGCGAGATTGATGCAGCGGATCTGCTTGTATTCGGCGGCCTTGCCGTGGGTGCGGTCATGGCCATTCACATTGATGACCACAGGCGCGGCGCCATCGAGCGCGTCGGGCTCGTACAGCAGTGCCGGTATCCAAAGTCCCGGAATCGCCTCGTACCGCAGCTTCCGGAGCGTATAGCCGTCTCCGCCTGCGACAGTCCCCACCCACTCGACGCGGGTGTGGGCTTCGCGCCACGTCCGTGCCTCCCCCCGGAAGACGACTTCGTCCAATACCTGTGCGCGGATTCTCGCGGCTGTCCTCTGCCACTGGTCCCTGGAAGCGGGAATCCTGACCGCTGGCACGCGTGACGAAGTGAACACCTTAGCCTCGATCTCGGTCTGGTTCGACGTCAGGATGGGCTCCACGAGCAGTCCGTGCAGGCCGAGCCCCTGGGAAGAGGCGGCTGACGGGAGGGCCAGAACAAGTGCGGCCAAGTGCCGGAGAGCGTTGGTCCGAGTCGGCATGTTCGACAGTCTACTCGGAGGCGAAGAGTGCCCGCCAAGCTGTGGCGGCGCAGTTTTCGGCCAAGGCTCGCTCCGCAGGACGCAGAGTTCGTGGGAGGGCACCGGGCATGACCCCAAGATCCCTCAGTTGAGCGATGTCCGAGGGGCTGGCAGGGGTATCGGCGGATCAGAATCCTCGAAGATTCCTCGGTTCGCCAGCAACTACGTTGCAAGACGGTGCGCGCGCCGGTGCCTAGCCATATTTGGCGCGGGCAGGCCCTCTCCGGTGTCCTTCGAAGCCTGAAGAGAGAAGAGATGATGATGACTCACTCCTGAGACTCGTTGCTTGACACTTCCCGGCAGTCCTGCCAGCCTAGCGACAGCGCCTTAGACACGTTGCAGCCGTCGCAGAGAAAACCGGCCGCCAAATCATAGACAGCCCTGAGTGCCGCTTGCGGCACCCCGCAGTCACCTTGCCACTGGCGACATCCAAGACCTGGTCGCTTCCGATCTGGCTTCCCTGACCCTGAGGAATGAAGCCGCCTTCGCCTACCACGGCCGCGCATGCGTGGCAATCTGCGCGGGCGGACAGGACATGAGCGCGGAACTGATCGCCATCATCTCAGTAGGCGCGACGCTGCTGGTGGGCTTGGGCGGTTTGGTGCTTGTCTTGCAGGTTCGGACGGACAAGAAGCTGGATACGCTGGGGACCGAGCTGCGAAACGTAGATCGGCGGCTGGCTCGGCTCGAAGGGCTGATCGAGGGTTGGAGCAGGTTTCGTCCCGTGGCTGCACCCGCGCCCGAACCCGTTCCGGCATCGGGCGACTGACTCCGGCCCAATGGTGGCGCAGCGCCTCGGCGGCTAACTCGCTTCCGCGGGTCGAGATGCTCCAGGATGCCGGGACCTGCCCACTGGCACGTCTGGGCATGATGCCGCTGCACTTCAGTCTGCCCCACGCGGAGCGCGGGTAGGAGCGGTCGGGCCGCTCCCGCTGGGGATTCGCTGCCCTGTGCTCCAGCACCCGGTTCAGTGTGTCCCGCATCTGCGGCGCTTGCAGCAGGAGCCCTTCGAGTTCCCGCCCTACGGCGCCCAGGCTCTGATTGAAGTTGGCCCGCCTGTTTCAGGAAGTCGATCAGGAAGGCCAGCTTTCCCAGTGGCGTGACCTCCACGTCAGGCGCCCAGCGGATCTGTACACGGCCCGCGTAGGTGTCCAAGGAAGCGGTCCGTTCGGAAGCCCCGGCAGAGACCTGAGGCGATTCACCCTCAGGGTGAGGCGAGGAGGGATTGCGTACGACAACGATAAGGATTGCCATGCTACAACACGGGGTCACGGCCAGTTCGGGCGGACAAGGGCTAGCGGGAGCATCGAATTCGAAAGGAATCTGCGACGAACGTGAAGGTTCATGGAGCGAATGAACCGCAAGTCTGTCCGGCCGACCGCATCATGCCTAGCCGCCCAGCCCCGCAGTTTCCACCACGAGACTGGTTCGAGGTCCTGATCCGCTGATCACCCGTTCCAGCCATCCCGAGGCCCTCTCTTGAATGGGGGAGGGATTGTAGGGTGGCCAGAACACCCCCGGAATCCCAACGGTGACGGTGGGCCTCCGCACGGCTCGGGCCCCGTACTCCCGTCGACCGATATTGAGGACTCGGCATCTCCCGCGGGTATGATGCCGGAGGTGGGCCTAGGAGGCGCATGGGACGTCCGAATATCGGCAAGTTCCTCGTTCCGGGCCAAGAAACGGGGGGCAACATGCGACTTGGTGTGGCGCTGCTAGGAGTAAGCACGATCGGCGTGAACGCGGCCGCACTGGAGGTCAGCGTCCTGTCTGGCCGTCCGGACATGGTCACGGGCGGCAATGCCCTGATCGCAGTAGCTGGCGAGACTCAAGGCCCGCTCCGCATACGGCTCAATGGCAAGGATGTCACGCGGGCTCTCAGGCCCGGCTCGACCCCCGGACTCTTCTTGGCGCGGCTGTCCGGGCTTCGGCAAGGGAACAACAGGCTGGAAGCGTCGAACGGTGGGCAGGCCGTGCATCTGGACCTGGTCAACCACCCGGTGACCGGCCCGGTTTTCTCGGGACCCCACCAGCAGCCTTTCATCTGCCAGACTGACCAAGCCGGGCTGGGCAAGCCGCTGGACGACGCGTGCAGTGCCGAGACCCGGACGCGCTACTACTACAGGACCAAGGAAACGGTCGATCCGGCTCAGAGGCGCAGGTCCCGGACAGGCCTGCCGCCAGGATTCAAGGCCCTCGATCCTGCCGCTCCTCGCCCGTCGGACGTGAGGACGACAACTACGAGCGCCGGGCGCACCGTGCCGTACATAGTGCGCGTCGAGACCGGGACAATCAACCGGGCAATCTATGAAATCGCTTTCCTTCACGACCCGCAGGGCGATCCTCCCGACCCTTGGAACGCTCCCTCGGAATGGAACGGGCGACTGGTGTACGGCTTCGGCGGCGGATGCCGCTCTGGCTACCGGCAAGGCCTCACCCGCTCGGCGCTCCAGAACTCGGCGGTTGGGAAGGGTTACGCCGTCGCTGTGTCCTCGCAGAACGTGTTCGGAAACAACTGCAATGACGTGATCTCGGCCGAGACCATGATGATGGTCAAGGAACACTTCATCGAGAGCTATGGTGTCCCCGTCCACACGATCGGCGTTGGGGGGTCCGGGGGCTCGATGCAGCAGCACCTGATCGCTCAGAATTATCCCGGGCTGCTGGACGCCATCATCCCGGGGGCAAGCTACCCCGACCCGACCACGCTCGCGCATCCGGTCACGGATTGCTCGCTGCTGGCCCGTGCCTTCGAGAACAGCAGCCACGAATGGACTGACCAACAAAGGACAGCCGTCTCCGGCTACGCCGCATGGGCAACGTGCGAGAGCTGGATGCGATCGTACTCGCCGAGCCTGATCACCCCGCAGAGTTGCGCACCGGCCGTTCCGGGGGAATCTGTGTACGACCCCGAGGGAAACCCGGACGGCACGCGTTGCGGGTTCTTCGACAACATGGTCAACCTCGTGGGCCGGGATCCGTCGACGGGCTTTGCCAGGCGGGCTCTCGACAATGTGGGAGTCCAGTACGGCCTGGAGGCTTTCAACGACGGATTAATCAGCGCCGAGCAGTTTGTGGATCTCAACGAGAACGTTGGAGGATTTGACGCGGACGCGAACCTTGTCCCACAGCGCTCGTCCTCCAGCATCGAGGCTCTCCGAGTTCTCTACCGAACGGGTCGCGTGAACTCCGGCGGCGGCTCACTGGGCTCGATTCCGATCGTTGACACCCGCCGCTTCCAAGACCCGAGCGGCAACATCCACGACCGCGTGCGTACCTTTGTCATGGACGCACGCTTGAGGGCGGCGCATGGCAGCGCCGCCAACCGGGTCATCCTGACAAACCCTCCGCCCTCACTGGACGCCGTGTCCCTCGTGGACCGGTGGCTCGACGCCATCGCCGCGGACCGGAACGGCGGCGCGTCCGCCGAGACGATCGCTCGAAACCGGCCCGCGGAATTGGACAGTGCCTGCTGGTCATCTGATGGCGAACGTCATGCCGACGACCCCTCGAGGGCGGCGTCGGGATACTGCGGCACAATGTACGCCCCAAGCGGCGATCCCAGAATCGCGGCCGGTGCTCCCATCGCCGGAGACATCTTGAAGTGCCAGCTGAAGCCGGTAGGCGCCGACGACTACTCGCGCCATCTGCGACCGGAACTGCTGGGCCGGCTACGAGCGATCTTTCCGGAAGGGGTCTGCGATTACTCGAGACCGGGCGTCGGACAAGAGCCACTCGGAGGGACCTGGCTCAGCTACTGAGCCGAAACAGAATCTCGGCGAGCGATCGGCGTGCCTGCCGCCGTCGGTGAGCTTACGGCCCGGTCGCAGAGTGGCCGGACGCAGACGAGGTCCAGCACGGTATCAGCGCCGCGCCCGGGAAGATGGCGGAGGAAGAGGGATTCGAACCCCCGAGACCCTTGCGGGCCTTGCGGTTTTCAAGACCGCCGCCTTCAACCACTCGGCCATTCCTCCGTCCAACATCAGCCTAACAGTGGACCCTCAGCGGCGGGAGCACAGGCCCTGCTGCGGTGGCCGGCTTGCCTGCGCCACGACCGGGAAACGTGCACTGTCTCGGACGTAGCTCCGGTGGTGTAACCTGCGATTGGATGAGACGGTTGGAAGGCAAGACAGCACTGGTCACCGGAGCCTTTGGGGGCATTGGCTCCGCGATTACCGCCAGATTCGTGGCCGAGGGTGCCCGTGTCGTGGCCAACGACTTGCCCGGAGCGGACCCGCAGCCATCCGACCGGGCTGACGGAAGAGTCGTCACCCACCTGGCCGATCACACCTCCGAGTCTCAGGTAATGGCCATGATGCAGCGCGTGCGCCAGGAATTCGGCGGGCTGGACATTCTGGTCAACAATGCGTTCGCCGCGTTCAACGACACTGAGATCGCCACGTTGGAAGAGGCCGACTGGGACAGAACGCTGGCCGCCTGCCTCAAGGGGCCCTTCCTGTGCACGAAGCATGCCATTCCGCTCCTGAAGGAGGGCGGTGGGGGGAGCATTGTTTCCATCTCGAGCGTCAATGCGCTGCGCGCCGTCAGCGAAACTGCATACTCCGCCGCAAAAGGTGGCCTCATCTCGATGATGCGGCTGGTGGCGGCGGATTACGCGGAGTTCAACATTCGCTCGAATGTGATCTGCCCGGGCACGATCGCGACGGGTGCGTCGCTGGGCTACTGGGAACAGTTTCCGGCAGGCTTCGATGAGCTGAAGCGTATGTACCCGCTCGGGCGGATCGGCGAGCCCGTGGATGTCGCCCAGTACACACTATTCCTGGCTTCCGACGAGTCACGTTGGGTGACGGGCACCGTCCACACGATCGACGGAGGCCTGATGGGCGGCACGAAGCTCGGGATCCGGTAGCGGAGGTCTGTTAGACTCCGGTTCGGTGCGCATCAAGCCGAGATTCGTAGCGCTCGGAGTGGCCCTGCTGGCATGCGGCTCGTGCGGTTCGGGCGGCGGCACGGCCGGCGTGGAATCGGCGGGCACGCGCGGCCAGCGAAGCGGGTTCCTGACCGAGCGCATGGCCAACGCCGCATTCGAGGGCAACACCAAGGCTGTGGAGGACATGCTCCCGCGGGTCGAAGTCGACGCGCAGGACGAGGGCGGCCGGACCATGCTGATGCTCGCGTCCTACGGCGGTCACTCCACGACAGTTCGGCTGCTATGCGAGAACAAGGCCAACCCGAACCTCAAGGACTCTAACCGGCGCACCGCTCTGATGTACGCCGCTTCCGGACCGAACGCTGGTACCGTCGAGATCCTGCTTGCCCACGGCGCCGAGGTGAACGTCGCCGACGGGGAGGAGGGGTACACGGCGCTCATGTTCGCAGCGGCAGAGGGCCATGCCGACATCGTGCGAATGCT
Source organism: Bryobacterales bacterium (assembly GCA_965203925.1). Classification (GTDB taxonomy): domain Bacteria; phylum Acidobacteriota; class Terriglobia; order Bryobacterales; family UBA6623; genus VXMF01. Next base: position 2,728,921 of record OZ241924.1, on the reverse strand, counting down.
GTTGGCAAACGGGGCCGAAGCGGATCTGAGGGACATCGACGGTGAGTCGGCTTTGAAGTTTGCCGCAGACAACAACCATCCTGAGGTTGTCCGGATGCTGCAAGAGGCCTCGGCGCATTGATCGGAGCGGGCCGGCTACTCAGAAGCGCACCGGCACGGCCTAGCCGCACGGCGGCCCGTGTGCCCATCTGGCTGCACTTGCGCGTGCGCCATTGGCTGGCCCTGGCAGCATTGGCATCGCCAGCGACCGTCGGGGCGCACGAATTCAGCATCACTCCCGTGACCCTGGTGATTTCCGGCGACGGCAGCTTCCGCGCGGAAGTCGGCCTAGACGCCGACGCTTTGGCCCTGGGCATGCCCTTGGAGGCAGACTCGGCGATCGTTGCGAGCGCGATGCGCGCCCTCCCGGCGGACGGGCTTGCCCAAGCGATCGAATCGGCAAAGCGCGCCATCAGGGAGGACATTGAGATCAACTTCGATGGGCGGCCGGAGGACTTTCAGGTCGCCTTTCCGCACCACGGCACGGCTGCGGCTGCGGCCGCAGCCACGCCTACCGTCCTTGGATCTCTCGCCCGACTCTCGGGAGTCGTGCCGCATGGCGCAGACCTGCTTACGGTGCGCCTGCCGCCACGCTACAAGGCAGTCTCGCTGGAAATCGCCGTCCCGGGACAGGACCAGCCCTATGCGACCGCAGTGCAGCCGGGCCGGTCCAGCCCGCCGTATTCTCTGGCGTCCTCCGCTGGTCGGATCACGGGCCGCGGGGTCTTCGTGTCCTACCTCGCCCTGGGCTTCACGCACATTTTGCCCAAGGGGATGGACCACATCCTATTTGTCCTAGGCCTGTACTTGCTCAGCGCTCGCTTGCGACCGCTTCTCTACCAAGTCTCCGCATTCACGATTGCCCATTCAGTTACGCTCGGACTCTCGATGCAGGGGGTAGTGTCGCTCCCGGAAAGGTGGGTCGAGTCCCTCATTGCACTGTCGATCAGTTGGGTGGCGGTCGAGAACATCGCCACGTCCGAACTCAAGCCCTGGCGCATCGCGGTCGTGTTCTGCTTCGGACTGCTTCACGGTCTGGGCTTTGCCGGCGTGCTAGGGCAGCTGGGCATGCCGGATGACCGCTTCCTCACGGCGCTACTGTCGTTCAACCTGGGAGTGGAATTCGGGCAGCTGGCCGTGGTCGCCATCGCCTTCGCGTTCACGGCCCGATTCCAGCATCTCGCCGGCTATCGTCGGTACTTCGTGATCCCGTGCTGCGTGCTGATCGGAGGCGTCGGCCTGTGGTGGGCTGTGACGCGAGCATTGTTCTGAGGCCTTCGCCGCGGCCCGGTCATAATTAGGCTCCTGATGGCAACCGTGTTCATTCCCTCCATGCTTCGGCCTGCCGCCGGAGATCGAGAGTCCGTCGAGGTTGAGGGCTCTACTGTCCGGGACGTCATCGAACGACTGACCGAGGCCTATCCCAAGCTCAGGGTGCGCCTGCTGGAAGACGGCCAGCTGCGGGCGAACATCTCGGTGGCGATCGACGGCGAGATCAGCACGCTGGGCCTGCTGGACACGGTGGAGCAGGACTCGGAAGTGCACTTTGTGGCCGCAATCTCGGGAGGACGCCCATGATACGGACGCCTTGGGGCCAGATGACGGTCGAGGATTCCCACGCCCACCTCTTTTCCCGGTCGTTCTTTGAAGGATTGGCACGCCAGCGGAAGACTGAAGACGTCGATTCGATGGTCGCGGAACTGGGGTGGGATCCGCCTCCCCGGAGCAATGCCGAACTGGCAAGCCGGTGGACCGAGGAACTCGACGGACATGGGGTCGCACGGTCCGTCCTCATGGCGAGTCTTCCGGGGGACGAGGCTGCGGCGAGCGACGTAGTACGGGCTTGCCCCGACCGATTCTACGGATTCTTCATGCTGGACCCGACCTCTGGCGACCCGATTCCGAGAGCCCGGAGGGCATTTCGGGATCTTGGGCTGCAGGGGTTGTGCCTGTTCCCGGCCATGCAGCGGTTCTCGGTCCGGGACGAGGCCCTCTGGCCGCTCTACGAGATCGCGGCAGAAGCCGGCAGGGTGGTCTTTGTGCACACGGGAGTACTCACAGTGGGCGTGCGCGCGCGGCTCGGACTCCCTTCGCGGTTCGACATGAGCTACTCCAATCCCCTGGACCTGCACCGGGTCGCCTTGGAGCATCCTGAGACCACGTTCATCGTGCCGCACCTCGGCGCCGGGTTCTTTCGGGAGACCCTCATGCTCGCCAGCTTGGCCCCAAACGTCTACGTTGACACCTCAAGCAGCAACAGCTGGAGGAGATTCCTGACGCCAACCCCCACCCTAGAGGAGGTCTTTGGCCGGGCTCTGGATGTCGTCGGCTCCGGTCGGCTGCTCTTCGGAACGGACTCGTCTTTCTTCCCGCGCGGCTGGCGGCGAGGGATATTTGAGACACAGTGCGAGACGCTCCGCCGGCTCGGCATCGCGACCGAAGAGGCCGCTGCGATATTCGGGGGCAACCTCGCGCGCATCATGCGACCGGCGAGGCGAGCCAAGGCCGACCGGTAGCCAAGCCCTCAGCGCGCCGGCGGCGCGAACCAGTGGGCCCCGTCCCGCCGGGCAGCAAAGGACACGGCTGCCCCCTAGCCGCTGCGGCCCTCGCGAGCCTGCCAGACGCAACAGAGGCCAAGGCGGAGGGTCGACGCGCGCGATTCTGCGAATCTGCCTGTTTGCCGGAATGCGTTCCGAGGCCGCTCGCGTAGGAGGACCGAACTTGCCTGAGCGGATCCGGGGGCCGCGAAGATGGCAGTTCCAGAATGTGCCCCGGCACTGCCGGCTCCTTTCCCCAGCGCAGGGGGCGCCGCCGTCCATGCGTTAATGGGTGCCTGCCGGCCCGGCCTCCGCTGGGCGCGGCGCGGCGAGCCCCACCTATGCGGCGGCGCATCGCGGCTCGCGAATAGTTGGAATCCGAGCATCTCCGGACCCGCATGAGGCAGATTGGCCACACTTGGTCCCGTGCGCTGTCGATGTTTGCTCTCGTTCTGGCCGGAGAACTCATATTCAGCCTGCCGTTCCACCTTCCCAGGTACTTTCGGCCGACACTGCTGGAAGTCTTCGAACTGTCGCACGGCGACTTTGGCGACATCTTCGCGGCCTACGGAATTGCCGCGCTGCTGTCTTACGCTCCGGGAGGTCCGATCGCCGATTGCTTTCCCGCCCGGAAGCTCATGGGCCTATCGCTGTTCTTGACGGCCGCCGGTGGGCTGTACCTGATCACCATCCCCGGTCAGCTAGGGATGGTGGCGCTCTATGCATTCTGGGGTGTCACATCGATCCTCCTTTTCTGGGCGGCTCTGATCCGCGCCACCCGCGAATGGGGTGGCCGTCTGGCTCAGGGCCGCGGTTTCGGCCTGCTGGATGCGGGACGCGGTGCGGTTGCCGGGGTCGTCGCCGGCGTGGGCGTGGTCGTGCTGCGCAGTGCGCTGGGCGCTGATCCCTTCCTTGCAGAAGTCGCAGCTAAGTCTTCCGGGCTAAAGCAGGTCATCCTCCTCTACACCATCGCGACGGCCCTTGCCGGGGTCGTCGCGTGGCATTGGGTGCCGGAATCGGATCCGGCGGAACTCGCTCCAAGGAAGTCGGCATGGTCCCAGATTCGTGGCGTGGTTGGAATCTCGGCGGTCTGGCAGCAGGCGATTGTGGTCGTCTGCGCCTACTGCGCCTACAAGGGGCTTGACCATTTTTCTGTGTTCGCGGTGGACGTGCTCGGCATGCACCATGCAAGTGCGGCGGCTTTCGCCACGGTGACTGTGTGGATCCGCCCCGCGGCGGCGCTGCTCGCAGGGGGAGCCGGCGACCAAGTTGGAGCGGCACGGAGCGTGCTGGCGCTGTTCGCGGCCTCGGTCGCAAGCTGGGGCATGCTGTCGGCCTTGGACGCCGGATCGCACGTGCCGATCTACGCCAGCATTGCCGTGACGTGCCTCGCGGCCTTCGGCTTCAGGGGGCTGTACTTCGCACTCTTGGAACAGTCGCGCACCCCTCGCCACAGGACTGGCGCTGCGGTCGGGCTGATCTCGCTCGCAGGCTATTCCCCGGACGTCTTCTTCGGTCCAGTATCGGGACGGATGCTCGACGCCACCCCCGGCGTCGGCGGCTACCGGCGCGTCTTCTTGCTGCTGGTTTGCACGAGCGTGGCTGGTCTGGCGACGAGCGGCTGGCTGCACCTCCGATTCGGGCGCAAGTCATCACCGAAGGGGCCGCGCGAGCGGACCAACCTACGACAATAGCGAGGCAAGCGCCCGGCCTGACCAAGGCGGGACGGAGGGATCCGTGCTGCACGGTGGCGCGACCGACAGTCCACGGCCCTGGCCCCGGGAAGAGCCCGCAAGAACGCAGACGCCGTGGCTCCCTTTTCCTCCTGCGCCCTCGCCGGAGTACAGTGGGACCCGCAATGCGAGCCCCCCAACTCACTCGGCGCACCTTCTCGAGAGCCGCCCTAGGTGCCTTTCCTGCAATTGTTCCGGCAAGCGTCCTTGGCCAAGGGGCCCCGAGCAACCAACTCTCGATCGGCTTCATCGGGACGGGCAACAACGGCACGAACTGGATGCTCCGGTTCCTCCAGGACGCCCGCGTGCGGGTGCGAGCCGTCTGTGATGTGAACCGGGAAGGCGGCGGCTACTGGGATGGCACAGTGCGCGGCCGCGAACCGGCCCGGCGCATCGTAAACGAGCACTACGGCGACAACTCGTGCCTGGCCCTCAATGACTTCCGCGAGTTACTCGCCAGGGACGACGTGGACGCGATCTACATCGGGACTCCCGACCATTGGCACGCCCCGATGGCGATCGCCGCCGCAAGGGCCGGCAAGCACATCTACGGCCAAAAGCCACTATCGCTAACGGTGCGCGGCGGGCGTGCCATGGCTGATGCCGTGAAGACCGCCGGCGTGGTCTGGCAGACGGGCAGCCAGCAGCGCTCGGACCGCAACTTCCGGATTGTCTGCGAACTGGCCCGCAACGGGCGGCTGGGCAAGCTGCACACGGTCCGGGTGGGCCTTCCAAGCGGACGGCCCGACTACGGCAAGACTGCGCGCCTTACGGAAACCCGGCCCGTCCCCGAGGGGCTGGACTACGAGATGTGGCTCGGGCCGGCCCCGTATCGTCCCTACGCTCCGGCCCGCGTCGGCGTCAACTTCCGCTGGGTGAGCGACTATTCCGGGGGGCAGGTCACAGACTTCGGGGCGCACCACATCGACATCGCCCAGTGGGGGCTCGGGATGGACTCCTCCGGCCCCGTGGCCATCCGGAACCCGCGCGCGAAGTTTCCCCCGCATCCGATCTACGACACCGCGACCGAGTTCCACTTCGAGTGCGAATACTCGAGCGGTGTGAGGCTGGTCTGCTCGGACAAAGAACGCGGCGGCGTGCGCTTCGAGGGCAGCAACGGCTGGGCGTGGGCCAATCGCGGCACACACGAAGTCAGCGCCGAGGACATCGTGTCCGACCCTCCCGGCCACGGGGGAATCCGCCTCTACCGCAGTTCGAACCACGTCACCAACTTCATCGACAGCTGTTTCACGGGCAAGCCCACCGCCGCGCCGGTCGAGGCAGCGCACCGATCTGTGTCAATCGCCCACCTGGGCAATATCGCCCTTCGCAAGGGGCGCGACCTGCAGTGGGACCCCGCCAACGAGAGGATCATCGACGATCGCGGGGCGGAACAGCTGCTGGACCGGCCACGGCGACGCCCGTGGGAACTGACATGAACCGCACAACCCAAGCTAAGCGACACGAACCGGGAGGCGGCCGGCCTACGACGCTGGGCGGGCCAGCATGGCTGGTGGTACTGGCTTCCGCTGTCAGCTTGGCCTGCTCCCCAGCGGCGGATCCCGAGCCGCCGGCCCGCCCGAACGTTCTCCTGATCGCGATAGACGACCTCCGCCCAGAACTAGCCTCGTTCGGAGTCCCGTACATCCGCTCCCCGAATATCGACCGACTCGCGGGGGCCGGCCGGATTTTCCGGAGCCACTACGTGCAGGCCCCCACGTGCGGCGCCTCGCGTTTCGCGCTCCTGACTGGCCGCTACGGCGCGGCCGGAAATTCAGCATTGTTCGAGCGGGCGCAGCAGATGCGAGAGGATCCCGGCTCCGTTCCGCCGAGCATGCCGGCCTGGTTCCGCCTTCACGGCTATACGACGGTCTCGGTCGGCAAGGTCTCCCACCACCCGGGCGGGCTTGGCGGACCGGACTGGGACGACGCGTCGAATCCGGAGATGCCCGACTCGTGGGACCGGCACCTGCTCCCGGCCGGCCCTTGGCAGCACCCGCGCGGATGGATGCATGGCTTGGCTGCCGGGGAGATCCGGGTCAACCGCGCGGACATGGACGTCTTCCAAGCGGTCCAAGGCCCGGATTCCATCTATCCCGACGGCGGGGCCATCGACGAGGCCCTCCGCCAGATCGACATGTTGGCGTCGGATCCGGACCGGCCCTTCTTCCTCGCGGTCGGCATCCTCCGCCCGCACCTGCCCTTCGGCGCTCCGCGGAAGTACTATGAACCGTACGAGAATGCGCTGCTGCCGCCCACGCCGCACCCCGGAAGGCCCCAAGGTCGATCAACTTGGCACTCGTCGGGCGAATTCATGGGCTATAACCGCTGGGACCGCGACCCGAATGAGGACTCGGAATTCGCCCTGGAGGTCCGGCGGCACTATGCCGCTTGCGTCAGCTACGCCGACGCCCAAGTCGGCAAGCTGTTGGACCGGCTCGAGAGTTCTGGAGCTTCAGGAAACACCATCATCGTCCTGTGGGGCGACCACGGATGGCATCTGGGCGAACACGGCGTTTGGGGCAAGCACACGCTATTCGAGGAATCGCTGCGGTCCCCGCTCGTGGTCTCCGCGCCCGGAATGCCGGTCCCGGGCGAGCCGACCGACGCGATCGTCGAAACACTGGATCTCTTCCCGACAATGTGCGAGCTGGCTGGCCTGCCGACGCCCGACTTTGTGCACGGTGTCTCCCTGCAGCCGCTGCTCAGAGATCCGGCGGGCGAGGGGCATCCGGCGATTGCGTACCATCGGCAAGGCAGTACGATCCGTACGCCCACACATCGCCTCATCTTGCACACCGACGGCTACGCCGAGCTGTACGACCACTCCTCGGCCGAGGGAGAGACCCTGAACATCGCGGAATCGAACGCGCCGACCGTCGCGCGCCTCAGCGGAATGCTGCAGGATCGGCTCGATCTCGTGGGTCGCCAGACGCCGGCGCCGCAGCGATGAGGTGCACGATCGGCGAGTATCAGGACCCGCTGCTCTCGCCTTCCCCGATACCCCCCGAGGCGTGCGCCGCTCTGTCGAGCCCCACGGCCGATCTGGCCCTGACTCACCTACGTACTCCTTGGGCAGCGTTCGGCGGGGCCTTGGCCGCGGTGCGGAACTGAACAGTCCCGCCCCGCCATGACCCAAGAATCCATCACGGCGCTGATTGGCCTAGCAATCTCAATGACATGGACGCCCGGTCCGAACAACACTCTCCTGAGCGCCTCCGGTGCAAACTTCGGGTGGCGCAAGACCCTGCCGCACGTGATGGGCGTGACCATCGGCTTTCCGCTGATGTTGTCTGCCGTGGCAGTCGGCCTTGAGCGTGCCGTCGGGCAGTCTGCGGCGTTGATGGGCGCGCTGCGCTGGATCGGCATCGGAGTGATTCTGGTGTTCGCGTGGCGCATTGCAATGGCAGACCCAGCGGCGACCGGGGCCAGAGGGCGGCCGCTCACGTTCCTCGAAGCGGTCGCGTTCCAGTGGGTGAATCCGAAGGCTTGGGGTCTAGCGGTGTACGTGACGACGACGTACGGCTCCGGCCATGCGGCTCTCTCGAACACCGCGTTCGCTGCTGCAGCCTTCTTGGTCTCGGGGTTTGCCTCGTCAGCAACGTGGGCGGTCTTCGGCGCGGCCATTGGCGTTGCGCTGAGTCAAGGGTGGCGGCTGAGGGCCTTCAACATCGCCATGGCCCTCCTGCTGCTGGCCAGCGCTGGCTGGCTATTCCTGGAGAACTGATCCGGCGCAGCACCGGTCGACGCGAACTGCCGAAGCGAGCCAAGCTCCACCCTCACTGCGCGCGGGAGGGCGACCCAAGGCAGGGGGCGATTGGTCCTTGGGGCAAATGCCCCTCCATCCGATCATCACGGATCCGGCCCCGCCCCGAATTGGGCGATACGCCCCCGTGCCATTCGAGTCCGTCTATCAACCTAGTGTGGTTCCCGACAAATACAATTAACAACAAACCGGCTTCTGCTCTTCCTGCCTCCGTAGTGCCTGACGAGCCCGGTGGATTTTCTCAAGTATCGCCTCGCCCTTGGCGGTCCAGCGGTACGGCTTCGGATTCTCGTTCCGCTCCGCCAGGAAGGTCGTGATCTCCCGTGTCAGCTGCGAAGCGCTCGTAAAGCTTCCCGGCCGCAGGCACTCGTCGGTCAGGTCCGCAAAGAAGCGCTCGACCATGTTCATTCAGGAACACGAGGTCGTGGGCACGTTCATAAGTTGCCTGGCGTTGGCAAGCAGGACCTCGAATCCGCGCCCCTCCAGCAGCTCATGCAGCGGAATCCAGTGCACGTGCGTGCTCTCCATGGCCACCGAAACCACCCCTTGGTCCTGCAGCCAGTCGGCCAAGAGGCGCAATAGCGCTGTCGTCGTCCCGAACTGGCGCACGTTCGGCTTCTCGTCCCCGTCCTGTTGCGGTCGGCACACCGATTGGTCGCGACTCCCCAAGTCGATGCCGGCCACATTGGGCCGCAGCACCTTCAAAGCCCGCGCGCTTGTGCTGCCAGCTGCCACGCTCTTTCATAGTCTGTCTCCTTCACCCCTTACGACTGCCTCTGTCTGTGTGTGTGGACCCCGGCCCGAGTTGGCAACGCTAAGAAGTCTGATGTGGGGGAGGGTTTGCAAGCAAGCCTCGCCAGTGAATGATCGCTCGCCCGGACCCAGACCAGACATGGGGCATGAAGCACCAGTGATCTTCGGGGCTCGGCTGCCGGGGCCTCCCCTCCGATGCTTACGCATCCGGCGAGCCTGTTTCAGGCTGAATGATCCGCGCTCGCGCGGGGGCCCGGCTAGTCGGGATTCCCGGCTCCCTTGTAACCGCTGCAACAATACCCGTCCCTGGCGCGGTAGAAGGCAATCGCGGTAGGAACGCCGGTTGCCCGTCGCCCCCCGCTAGTAATGTGGAGGAACGGGTAATGTGGAGTTCGCTTCCGTGGTCCCGGTTGATCTTCGTTCTTGGCTGAAGCAACTCACCATTACTGAATGGAGCGGCGGGCATCGGCAGGTCTGAATTGCGGGTCGGCGTCCGCGGGAACGAGTCAGTGAGCGCTGTGATCCCGATCTGGGATGGATGCCGCGCTAAACGCAGCTCTCAGTAATGTTGAGCAGGAGCCGCGACTGACGGTCGACGTGGAGCCGTCCCGGAGACCGGGCATCCTGCACGGCGGCTCCCGGACGGGGCGTGACGCCGTGCAGGATGCGGACGGTGCCCTTCCCGGCACCTTCGGTTGCCGACAGTTTGCTCCCCACTGGCAGGGCTGGCCACCCCAACGTCCTGCCGTGTCGGAACTGCAGCAGTGGCTGCCCTCAGCACCGGGTGGCGGCCGGAGAGCTTACAGGCTCTCCAGCCAACCGAGGGTGTCCGCTTGGGTGCGCCATTGCGCACACCCCGCTTCCGGGCTCAGGAGCGGTTTGGCCGCTTGCACGGCCTTGCGCTTCGATTCCAGGTACACTTCGGCATAGATGCTGGTCGTGGCGAGGTTGGCGTGGCCCATCCAGCGGCTGATCGTGACCATGTCCACGCCTGCGTGGAGGAAATGGGACGCAGCGCTGTGACGCAGCTTGTGGGGATAGACACGCTCGGCCCCCAGAGTCGGCACGGAGTCCGTGGCGGTGCGCGCGTGCTTGCGCAGGATGTACCGCACTCCGAAGGGGGTCAGCGCGTACTGGATTTCGTCGATGAGCACGGGAGGCTGAAACCGCTGCATGAACAGCGCAGCGTCTTCTCTGGCGACGTTCCGGACCAGTGGGTTGTCTAGCGAGACATAGGGTTGGTGCGGGGCGCTCAAGCGCTGCAGGCAGGTCGTCTTGCCGACCTGTCTCGCCCCGGTCAGCATGAGCCACTGGAAATCGGGACGAGGCAACGGTCGGCTCAGTAGTCCGCGGAATGTATACTTGGACACCTGTCCTTTCGGCAATTTTGCAGCCAGATTTCAAATCAGCCGACAAACGGGCTCGTGACAAGGCGTCGCGCGAGCAGGTAGCAGTTCTTAGGACACGGCTCTGACTCGATTGGGGCAGCCTAGAATCAGCCTTCCCCTGATGGAATCCGGCTCGCATCGACGAATAAACTCCCCCGCCAGATCGTTCTAGCGCACGGCGACACCGGACGACTTCAAGAGGGGGGATATCCTCTTGAGATCCTCCTCTTCGACCTGCTGGGCGTGGAATAGATCCCAGGTCAACTGCAGGTTCATCCAAAACCCCGGTGACGTGTCGAGGAATCTGGCGAGCCGCAAGGCCGTGCTGGGGGTCACGCCCCTTCTGCGACGCACGATCTCGTTGACGCGCTGATACGGCACGCGAATCGCGTTGGCCAGGTCGCGTTGGGTGAGCTCGAGTGGCTTAAGGAAGTCGTCCAGGAGCATTTCCCCGGGATGGGTCGGCGCTCGGTGCGTTGGGACAAGCATCACGAAATCCCCCAGTCAATGGTAGTCGACAATCTCCACGCGAAACGGGCCGGGAGCTGACCATTTGAAGCAAACGCGGAACTGGTCGTTGATTCGAATGCTGTACTCGCCTGCTCGATCGCCATGCAGTGGCTCCAAGCGGTTTCCCGGCGGCGCAGCCAGATCCGCTAGCGCAGCGGCTGAATTGAGTTGATCAAGCTTTCTGGCCGCTGTCCTCCACAACAGCTGCGGACAGGTTTTCCGGGCGGCCTTGGTACGCTTGCCGTGGAAGATGTCTTTCGTTCCCTCGGAGCCGAACGAGACAATCGCTTTAGCATGACAGCACGGAACCGATGTAATCCGCAGATACTTGCGGGCCGGCCCAAACGGAATCGGCGAGGCTTCCCCGAGAGCCCAAATATGCGAGTCACCACCGGGGCAGGCACTTTGGAGGCCGGCCTCACGAACGCCCGCAGCGAACTCCCGCTAGGGCGCGGATCCGACTTAGCGAACCAGCGCGCGTGGCGCAGCTTTGGGCCGCGGGAGATGAACTCCACCGCCTCGCGGGGGCCGCTCCGTAGCTGCCGGCCGCCGTTGATGTACAGCAGCGCGCCTGTGATCGAGCTCTAGCCATCGTTGATCACCGATTTTCATGACATCAATTGCACTAGCCTGCGGACGGAGGCTAGCCAATGCTGAATTCCTTAGGGTCCGACATCTGAGACGTTGTCTGACCCGGCAGTCGGCGACGAGAACCGCTGTTGGGCTTGCCAGGCTGACAGTGGAACTCTGAGCGCCCCAGACCCGGTTGACTGAGCGTGCCGTAGCCGACGCGGCAAGGGTGGCTTGGAGTGCTTGGTTCCAGTGGTGCCCTATGACCGAATTCCAGCCATTTCATGCGAGTATGTCCTGCCAATAGCGCCTCATGAGTGAGCGACTGGTGGATGCAGGCGCTGGTGGCCGACTGGAGGAGGGGGCCAGTGCGCTCCGTGCTGACTGTGAGGCGGCTACGGTGCAGGCATGGCAGCCTGTTCGTGAACGCTTGAAGCGTTATGCCACTTCCGGCGCATGAGAGGCTCTTGGCACGGCTCACGGGAGCCGCCAAGGTGCACCGTCCGCGCCCGAAGCGGCCAGGGCTTGCGGCAATTCGTGCAATTCTGCGGGTTCTTGGGTGCAGACCGCCAACCTTATGCAACCGATTTGGCCGCGATCGATTGATTTAGCACATCAATACATTTCCTTCATAATCTGTTATTATACGAATCCTGGTAGCCTCCATGACCCGCAAGGAGATCGCCCGCTTCTTTGCCGACCCGCAACACCCCCTGCAGCGCCGCTTCGAAGCCATGCGGCTCTTCTTTCAGGAACGGCGACCGGCACTGGAGGTCGCCCAGCGCTTGGGCTACTCCTTGTCCGCCGTCTACAACATGACCCGCGCCTTCGCCAAGCTTGACGATCCCGCCGCCGCCTACTTCCGCGATCCCGTGCCGCGCGGACGGCCCCCCGCTCGGCCCGCAAGCAGTCTGCGCCAGCGCATCGTCGCACTGCGCAAGCGCAACCTCTCCGTTCCCGACATCAAGGCTCGGCTCGACGGCGAAGGGGAACACAGCGCCAGCGAACGCGTGGTTTACAGAGTCCTTCAGGAGGAAGGCTTCCAGCGCCTGCCAAGGCGCTCGCGCGCCGAACGCCGCTCGGCGGCGGCGCCCGTGCTGCGCGCGCCCGTCAGCCGCGCCCTGGACCCGCAGCACCGCGAGTCGTTCCAGTGCGAGTCGGCGGCCGGCGTGCTGTGCCTGCTGCCCTGGGTGCGCCGTTACGGCATCGACACGGCCATCGAGCAGGCCGGCTTCCCGGGCTCCTCGCAGCTGGCCGCCCTGCCGTCCGTGCTGGCATTCGTGGCCCTGAAGCTGGCCAGCGTGCGGCGCTACAGCAGCGACGACTTGTGGTGCATGGATCGCGGGCTGGGCCTGTTTGCGGGCCTCAACGTGCTGCCCAAGGCCGCCTGGTTCTCCTCCTACTCCGACCGCGTGGTGGGCAACATGAACCGGGGCCTGCTGACTGCCCTCGGGCGCGTCTGGAAGGAGCACGGCCTGGTCTCGGGTGCCGTGAACCTCGACTTCACGACGATCCCGCACTGGGGCGACGACACGACGCTGCACTCCCACTGGTCCGGACACCACGGCCGCTCGCTCGTGGGCCTCTCCGTCGCCCTCGCCCAAGACCCCGACTCCGGCCTCCTGCTGCGCAGCGACCCCCGCACCCGTCGCGAGACCTCCTCCGAAGCGATCCTCGAGTTCCTCGACTTCTACCGCGACAACGGCCCCGAGCTGCGCTACCTGGCCTTCGACAGCCGCTTCACGACCTACGCCAACCTGTCCCGCCTCAACCGCGACAAGGTGCGCTTCATCACCGTCCGCCGGCGCGGCAAGCGCATCATCGAGCAAGCCCGGCAGATCGACCCCAAAGACCGCCGCCAGATCCGCGTCCCGCTCCAGCGCGGCACGCGCTTGGTGCGCGCCCACAGCTCCCAAGTCCGGCTGCGCGGCTACGACGGCAAGCTGCGCCAGATCACCATCTTCCGCGGCCCCTCCCGACGCCCGGCCCTGCTGCTGACCAATGACCTTGCAACCCCGACGCGGCGCATCCTGCGCCGCTACGCCCGACGCTGGCTCGTCGAGAAGTCCATCTCGGAGCAACTCTCCTTCTTCCACCTCAACCGCCTCTCCTCCTCGATGGTGATCAAGGTCGACTTCGACCTTGCGATGACCATCACCGCCTACAACCTGTACCGACTGCTGGCTCTCGACCTGCCAGCTGGCCACAGCCACCTGACCGCACGCACGCTCTTCGAGCGCATGCTCTGCACCGGCGCCACGGTGCGCCTGGGACGAGACACCTGCCTCGTGACGCTGAAGAAGAAGCGCAACCTGCCCGCACTGCTCGAGACGCTGCAAGCTCAGGAGCCGGTCCGCGTCCCTTGGATCGGCAACCGACGCATCGTCTACGAGGGAGACACCCGGTCCTGATTCAACACCTTCCAACGCTCCCTAAAATTAGTTCAATTACGACCATGAAAATCGGTGTTGATGGGCAAGCCGGACCGGCCGTAGGCCTCGAGGGCGCCGGTACGAAGCCCATGCCGTTCGGTGTCGTTCCCGGAGCTCAAACGTTGCGTCCGCGCACGGACCCCTCGATAGCGAGATCGTCGGCCGCAAACGATTCGCAGTCCACACAACCTCTTCGCCCTGTCCGCGGGTTCCAATATGGAAAGGGCTCACATTGCCTGATGACGATTAGCGTTGCCGGAGTTCTCGTTGAATCTCAGTTACTTCACGATGCACATTGCCCCACTTGATCCAATATTCGCTACCGGTTGGCGTGCGGTGCATTTCCCTGGCCTAGAGTTCTGAAGGGATTTCGCTCATACTTCCCCGGATTTCAAGCAAATGGGCTCGAATCAAATTCGCGGCTAGTGCTGCGTCAGAACAAGAGTTTCGGGTAGACGTTCTTGAGCTTGCGGCGAGCGTCGCCGATCTTCATGCGCCAGTCAACCCCGCGCTGGCCCGTGTTGACGTCCGTCGACCAAGCCGCGATCTCGGTGCGCAATGTCTCCAAGTCGCCGGTCCGCCGTCCGCTCAGGCACTGCCTCGTCATCGCACTGAGTTCGTTCTCCGCGATGTTCAGCCCGGTAGGAACTGGCTGGCCAGCCCCGCAGCTTCTCCCAAGAGACCGGATTCGAGGACTCGAAAGGTGCGACAGTAGGAGGGGCTCGCCGAACGCGCGAGACGCTAGACGGACAGCACCCACGGCTCCCGATAGGGCCGCTTGTACATGATCGCCTCGGCCTCGGGGTCATCGACGACCCGCTCGTTGTCCACGTCCCAGTACACTCGCCGACCTGTTCGCACGGCGGCATTTCCCAGATGGCAGCCGACCATCGAGTCGTGGCTGACCTCAACATCGGAGCGAGGCCGCTCACGGGTCCGCATGCATTCCAAGAAGTTCTTGACGTGCTCCAGATGCATGTCGTCCCGGTCCGGTCGGTACGCCTGAAACGGCACGCCAGGCGCCTTGTACTCCCGGACGCGCTTGTCGATGCGATCCGTCTCGGGCAGCACCTCCCAACCCTGCCGATCAACGATCAGGATTCCGTTCTCGCCATGCAGCATCACCCCGTGTTCGCGATCTGCTGGCCCGCGGCCGACTCCGAGGGCGTGCTCCCAGACCATCGAGAAGTCCGAAAACTCGTACAGCACCTGCTGCGTGTCTGGCGTGATCATCGCGTCCTTCGGGTACGCGAACTTGCCCCCGACGGACATCGCCGAAGTCGGGGACTTGATGCCCATGTACCAGTTCGCGATGTCGATCATGTGGGCACCCCAGTCCGTCATCAAGCCGCCAGAGTACTCCCAGTACCAGCGGAAGTTGAAGT
This sequence comes from Bryobacterales bacterium, assembly GCA_965203925.1. Classification (GTDB taxonomy): domain Bacteria; phylum Acidobacteriota; class Terriglobia; order Bryobacterales; family UBA6623; genus VXMF01. The sequence goes on along the minus strand of OZ241924.1, from coordinate 2,713,808 downwards.
GGAATCGGTTCCGATTGAAGGCACGGCTGGGCGTAGGTCCCAGCCACATGTCGTAGTCGACGCCGGCCGGCGGCTCTTCGTCCGGCAGGTGCGGTGTCTCTCCCTTCCAGTCCAAGTATGCCCAGCAGCGAACCAGGCGCACCCTTCCCAGCTTTCCGCTGTCGACAAACTCCTTGGCCTCCCGATACTGCCTGCCGGATCGCTGCTGCGTTCCCATTTGGACGACCCGCTCGTGATTGCGCGCCGCCGTGACCATCTGGCGACCCTCCCACACTGTCATTGCGAGAGGCTTTTCTACGTAGACGTCCTTGCCGGCTTTACAGGCCTCCACTGTCGGCAGGGCATGCCAATGGTCCGGAGTTGCCACGATGACGGCATCGATGTCGGCCCGCTCCACGACCCTCCTGAAATCGCCCGACTGGAATTCGGATGCCTGACCGGCGGGCGCGACGACGTCCTGCTCTGTCTTGGCAATCTGCGATTCGTCGACGTCGCAGAGAGCAACCGCTTGGGTGTTTCCGGCCTTGAGCATGTCCCTAAGATCCGCACGGCCCATTCCGCCACAGCCGATTAGCCCGAGCCGGATCCGGTCGTTGGCACCCAGCACGCGGCTGGCAGAGGCGGCGGTCATCGGTGCAACCGCACCGACGGCTGCAGTCGCCAAGAAGGAACGTCGAGATGCGTGAAGTTTCTGTGTCGCCATCGGATCGGGCGCGGCCCATGCGGCTTGCCCGGCACCACTAAGAATATCGGAAGCCGGGCCGAACGGCGTGTTTCGGCACTGTGATAATCTGGCCCTCCGGAGAGCTCGCCACTCCGGTCGGCCGATGCTCTTGGAGCTCTCATCCATCCGCAAGCGCTTTGGCGGCGTGCACGCGCTCCGGGATGGGTCCCTCGATGTCAAGCCGGGACAGGTCCATGCGCTGCTCGGAGAGAACGGCGCAGGCAAGTCCACGCTGATGAAGATCGCGGCGGGCATGGAGCGCCGGGACGGCGGCGACATGCAATGGAAGGGCCGCCGTGTCAACTTCGCAGTTCCGGCGGACGCCCACGCCGTGGGCATCCGCATGGTTCACCAAGAATCGCTGCTCGCACCGCACCTCACGGTCGCTGAGAACGTATTCCTGGGCAGAGAGCCCGGCCGCGGGGGGCTGATGGATCGATCCGGAATGGAACGCGCCACTGCCGCGCTGCTTGAGAGCCAGCGGTTCCCGCTTGAGGCCCACTGGAAGGTGCAGGCCCTGAGCCCGGCACAGCGCCAGCTGGTCGAGATCTGCCGGGCGCTTCAAGGAGAGGCGTCCCTGCTGATCTTTGACGAGCCGACCTCGTCGCTCTCCGAGGCGGAATCGCGGGAAGTGTTCCGCATTGTCGGGGAACTCTCAGCGAAGGGCATCGGCATCATCTACATCACGCACCGGCTGGCTGAACTGCGGAAGATCGCCCACCACGTGACGATTCTCCGGGACGGATCGACGGTGCATTCCAGCGCCATGGACGATATCTCGACGAATGGGATCGTTCGTCACATGGTGGGGCGCAAGCTCACGGCGATCTACCAGCGCGGCAAGGCCGATCCCGGGGAGACCCGTCTTCGGGTCAGCCTTCCGGGCGTCGAGTTCGCCGTTCGGGCAGGAGAGGTCGTGGGCATGGCTGGCTTGGTGGGATCCGGCCGGACAGAGGTGTGTGAGACAGTCTTCGGCATCACTCCCGGGCCGTCGGGATCCGTCGAAGTGAACGGTCTGGCCCGCAACATTCAATCCCCCTGCGACGCAGTTGCCGCAGGCATTGCACTCGTCACGGAGGATCGCCAGTACACCGGCCTGGCAACCAGGCTCAGCCTTAGGGCCAACATGACCATGGCGAACTTGGAGCGCGTTTCCAGATCCGGGGTAGTCATGACCCGCAAGGAGCGCTCCGTGACAGAGGGATTCCGGGCACGGCTGAAGATCCGATCGGACGGGGTCGAACAGAGTGCCCGCCAGCTAAGCGGCGGGAATCAGCAGAAGGTGGTCATCGCGAAGTGGCTGTTCCGGGACACGGACATCGTGCTCTTCGACGAGCCCACAAAGGGCATCGACGTCGGTGCGAAGTCCGAGGTGTTCGCCCTGATGGACGACATGGCGCGACAGGGCAAGGCGTTGATCATGGTCAGCTCCGAGCTTCCCGAACTGCTGCAGATCGCCGACCGCATCCTAGTGATGCGCCGCGGGCGCATCGTCGCGGAACTGCCTCGCGAGACGACGCAAGAGGAGATCATGCACCACGCCACAGTCGGGGCAGATGCCCCGGTGCCGGGCCGCTCTTAGGTAGGACACGTCCGGTCCAGCGGGGCAGCGAGAGCCCGGCCCGAGGATCAGGCATCCCAAGGCTGGGTGAACGAGACCCACCGCGCACTCCGAGCGAGACCGGAGGGGCTGGCCGCCAGGGGCGGAACACCTATATACACTGGTTAGCTGGTTGAGCCGATGGACTGGCTGCTCGAACTCAACAGCACGGTCAACGACATTGTTTGGGGCATGCCCATGCTGGTCGTGCTGGTCGGATCTGGGGTGATCCTGACCGTGGTCACCAAGGGAATCCAATTCCGGAGATTCGCGTACGCCGTCCGTCAGGTCCTGACCGGGCGTCGGCATCCCCTTGCGCAAGGCACTGTCTCCCCGTTCCAAGCGCTTGCCACCTCTCTGTCGGCGACAGTCGGAGTCGGCAATATCGCGGGCGTGTCGATCGCAATCGCGACGGGCGGCCCCGGAGCCGTGTTCTGGATGTTCATGACCGGACTCGTCGGCATGGCGACAAAGTACTCCGAGATTGCGGTGGCCCTCGAGTACCGTGAGCGAGATGCGTCTGGAATATTGCGCGGCGGGGCGATGTACGTCCTCTCGAGAGGCTTCAAAATGCCCTGGCTGGGGACGATCTTCGCGCTGAACTGCGCTCTGGCGGCGTTCGGGATCGGCAACATGACCCAGGCCAACACAGTGGCGAACGCCCTGCAAGGGGAATTCCAAATTCCTGTGTGGGCGACAGGCATCGCCCTTGCATTCATCACGGCACTGGTGGTGATCGGTGGAATCCGCCGGATTGCTGAGGTAACTTCGCTGTTGACCCCGATCATGTGCTTAACGTACATGACGTGCGCGTTGGTGGTGATCATGAACCATCTGGGCGAATTGCCCGGAGTGATCGCCTTGGTGATCAGTTCTGCCTTTGACGGGCACGCCGCTGCAGGCGGCTTTCTGGGAGCTTCGGCGCAGATGGCGATTCGCACGGGAATCGCACGCGGCTTGTTCTCCAGCGAAGCGGGCTTGGGCAGCGCGCCAATCGTACACTCTGCAGCGGTCACCGACCATCCAGCGCGGCAGGCGACGTACGGAATCTTCGGGGTGTTCCTAGACACTCTCGTCGTGTGCATGCTGACGGCGTCCATCGTCCTGCTGACCGGCGTCTGGGATTCTGGAGACACAGGAGCCCAGCTCACCGCCAAGGCCTTCCAGGTGGGCTTCAGCGAGTACTTGGGCGGGCCGATGGTCTCCATCGCCGTGGCGATGTTCGGGTTCTCGACGATTATTGGCTGGGCCTACTACGGCGAGACCGGGATCGCGTACATGTTCGGGCTACGGCCGATTCCCATCTACCGAGTAGCTTGGACGGCAGCGGTGCTGGTCGGGGCCGTGGGCGGTCTGGAAGCGGTCTGGAGGATCTCTGACACGCTAAACGCTCTTATGGCAGTTCCAAACTTGATTGCTGTGCTTGGATCGATCCATATCCTTCGGCGCCAGATGCACGAGTTCTTCCACCTTCACGAGGTGCGCAAGGTCACTGAGTGACGCCGCCGGGAGCGTTGAGAGTCTCTGGCGCGCCGTCAGTGGGCACTCCGAGATGTCGGAGGCGCCCTTGTGCCCAATCCTACGGAAGCCTGGCGAGACGCATGAGCCTGGCCCGCCCAGGACAGTGTGCAATTGTCCGCTGGACTGAACCGTGGATTCTAGGAACGGCCGCTCTCAACTCAGTGCGCAAGTCTTGGCCGCGAGCCCCCTTGCCACCATTACGATCCCAGCTGCGACATGTCCTTCCGACGCCCGCCCCGGCGTCCGGTCTTCTGCTCCCGACCCCGAAGAGGTCGGTGGTTAGCGAAGCTCAATCGTCATCGTCGTCATCGTCGTCGTTGTCGTCATCATCGACGAGAAAGACAAAGTTGAAGCTCACCGTACCCGAAGGAGCCGTCTCGGTTGAATGCTCCTCAATGTCCAAGCCGGCGTTCAGCAATTGCGCAATGGTGGCAGCGCACCTGTCAAGTTGCCGGACCGTCACCCCAACGGCACTTGTCACACTCGAGTTCGCGACCAAGATTCGCCCGTCTGCCAGCGTGTTGCAGCGAACGACAGCCACCTTGTCGCACTCGCCGGCAGCACAGTTGCGGGTAGAGGCCGCAGCCTCGGACCCCAGCAGGCAAAGCGCCGTTACCGAGAATCCTGCGAAGACTATACCTAAGCGTTGATACACCTCACACCCTCCCCTGAAGTCAACCGCTCAACGGTACCGCAACGGCGGTACGGTCGCAACCTTTGGGCTCATTGGCAGCAAGTCTGCCGACCAAGAAGCGTCACATGTCCCATCTCCCCTCGGCTGGAACGTTGCCTCAGCGATGGCGAATGACCCGCCATCCCCGGTGAGAAACCTCAAGCTCGGCCCGAGAGCGTCAAGGGCTGCCAAGAACTCACCCATCCGGTCTCCCTCCACCGGCGCAAACTTGCCCATCTCGCTTGGTTTGTGGCGACGGGGGGGCGACACAGACGGCGCGGCAGGAACGGACTGCCGCGGAGTTCCCGCCTAGCTGCGATGGAGCGTCGCCAGAGTCTCAATGTGATACGTCTGCGGAAAGAGGTCCACCAATGTCAACTCGGCGAGAGTGTAGCCGTGTGCGAGCAAGCCGCTCAGGTCCCGGGCAAGCGTGGCCGGATCACACGAGAGCAACTGCACGCGCGCCGGTGCCAACCGGAGCATCTGTTTCACGACGGGGGCCCCGAGCCCGGACCTCGGTGGATCGGCAACAATCAGATCGGGCCGGCGAGAGCACCCCTCCAAGAAGGCGTCCACGTTCATCTGCACGGCACGGACCCTGACCCCTGCGCGGCGCGCGTTGAAACGCAGATCGCGCATAGCCGCGTTCGAGGAATCCACGGCCATGACCTCCTCGAAGCGCCGCGCTATCGGAATCGTGAGCAGTCCTACCCCGGCATACAGGTCGATCGCCAGCTTACCGCCATCCCAAGACGCCGCAACTGATCCCAGATCCGTGACCAAGTGGCGGTTTACCTGAAAGAACGACCGTCCGCTCACCCGGAAGACGTCGTCTCCGCAGCGATAGTCAAGCGGGTCACCCGGACGACCAACGCCCAGCTCGGCCTCACAGCGACGCCAGAATCGGGACGGCAGCGGCCCGGACCGGCGCGGCAGGTTCAATTGGACCTGTTTCTCGTCACTGAAGATCTCGATCACCCGCAAGCTTCTCGGCAACCGTCGAGCCGTCGCCATTCCCTGCAGGAGATGGTGGACTGCATTGAGCTTGGGCGAGTTGATGGCGCACGCATCCGCAGCCACCACCCGGTGGGACCGGGCGGCGTGAAAGCCGAGTCGAGCCGCAGGACCCTGGTGTAGGACGTGCAGTTGCGTGCGGTTGCGGTAGCCGAACGGCTCGGCCTCGATCACCGGGATCGGCCCTGCCCACTCGAGACGCCCGATCCGGGCCAACGTCTCGCGCAAGATCTCAACCTTGTGTGCCCCAGCAGCCGCGGGATTCATGTGCTGGTAGTGGCAGCCGCCGCAGTGCGAGAAGTGTGGACAGGGAGGTTCGGCTCTCTCGGACGACCGCCGGACAATCTGGACTTCCCTGCCCCGCAGCACTCGGCCCTTCGAAGCGCTGATCTCTGCTTCCACATGCTCGCCGGGGAGCACGAACGGAACGAACACAGCCTTGGAACCGTGGCGCGCCAACCCGTCTCCGCCAAAGATGAGCTTCTCGATCTTGAGCGCCGCTCGCATTCAGACTGATTCTTGCACCCTGACAGGGCCCGCAAGTTGGAGCCGCGTGGCCCGATAGGCCTTAGCCGGCTGCCCCAACCTTCGGCCCACCCCGGAGGCCGCCCGGCTGGCGTGTGTAGCCCGGCACGGCAGGACCGCTACTGATCCGTTGGTAAACTCGTCCTGAGCCGTCAGCCCATGGCATCGACCGCATTCCTGTTCCCCGGGCAAGGCTCGCAGTCACCGGGCATGGGAGCGGCCGTTGCACAGCACTACGCGTCCGCCCGGACCGTCTTCGAAGAAGCGGACGACGCCCTGAACTTCAAGCTCTCACGGTTGTGCTTCGAAGGCCCTGCGAGCGAGCTCAAGCGCACCGAGATCACTCAGCCAGCGATCCTGACGACGTCTGTTGCCACGCTGGCGGCACTGCGCGAGCGGGGGGTCACCGCCAGCTTTGTGGCGGGCCACAGCCTGGGCGAATACTCGGCCCTCGTAGCGGCCGGATCGCTCCGGTTTCGGGACGCAGTGCGCCTGGTGCGCCTGCGCGGCCGGCGGATGCAGGAAGCCGTTCCTCAGGGGGTCGGGGCCATGGCTGCGCTGCTCGGCATCGACGCCGGCGCCGTAGAGCGCGTCTGCGCTGAAGCCTCCGACGGGCAGGTCGTTTCGCCCGCAAACTTCAACTCGCCTATCCAAACCGTCATCGCAGGCCACACCGAGGCTGTCAGGCGAGCCGTCAAGCTAGCCAGACGGGCTGGGGCACGGAGGGCCGTGATGCTCCAGGTGAGCGCTCCCTTTCACTGCTCCCTCATGGCACCTGCTCGGATTGCCATGGAGCCCGAACTGGACAAAGCCGGGTTTGACGACCTCCAGGCCGGATTGATCAACAACTGGCAAGCTGCGGAGGTGCGCACGGGCAACGCGGCTCGGAGAGGACTCAAGGAGCAGATCGCTAACCCGGTGCGCTGGCACCAGACGATCGAGGCGCTCAAGGCCCGCGGGGTGGAGCGCTTCGTCGAAGTCGGACCCGGAAGGGTGCTCACCGGGCTGATGCGCAGCATTGACCGCTCGCTACCTGCGGGCAGCACACACAATCTAGCGAGCTTGGAGGGACTCTCTGCATGACGAAGCGGACGGTGCTGATCACCGGTGCCAGCCAAGGCATTGGGAGGGCATGCGCTCTGGCTTTCGCGGCGTCCGGGCACAGGATCGTCGCGGGTGCCCGACAGACGGGAAAGCTTGCCGAACTGGTGGAGGAGATCGGCGCCGACGGCGGGAAGGCCGAGGCCATCAGCCTGGACGTCTTGAGCCAGACATCTGTCCGTGCCTTGGCCAGGTCGCACGGGAAGGCGATCGACATCCTCGTGAACAATGCGGGCATTACCGCAGACGGCCTTGCCGTCCGGATGCGCGATGCGGACTGGAACCGCGTGCTCGAGACCAACCTCACCGGCGGGTTCCGGTGCGCTCGTGCAGTCATGCGAGGCATGATGCGCAGACGCTGGGGCCGGATCATCAACGTCGCCTCGGTGGTCGGCCTCTCGGGCAACGCCGGCCAGGCCAACTATTCGGCCTCGAAGGCCGGACTGATCGGGCTCACCAAGTCGCTGGCTCTCGAACTCGCCGGCAGGAACATCACGGTCAACGCCGTGGCCCCTGGCTTCTTCGACACGGCAATGACCGCTCGCCTGGCGGAACGGCAGCGCGAGGGCATTCTCGCGGGAATACCCCTAGGCAGAATGGGCCGGCTGGAGGAGCTCACGGCCGCGGTCCGCTTCTTGGCGAGTGAGGATGCCGGCTACATCACGGGCCACGTGCTGAACGTGAGCGGCGGGCTCTACATGTGACGGCACGGGCGCCCGAGCGGCACCAGACCGTGCTTGGCCGCATTCTGGCGCACAAGCGCCGGGAACTTGCCGCCGAGCAGCTGCATGTGCCGCCCGAACTGCTGGAGAAGGCACCGCCAACCCGCCGAAGGGGGTTTCGGGACGCGCTGGAATCCCGACAACCGGCGGTGATCTCTGAGCTCAAGCGCGCATCCCCCTCTGCAGGGCTAATCGCCCCGGACTTCGACCCTGCCGTCACCGCCCGGCAGTACGAGCGGGCCGGGGCCGCGGCTCTGTCAGTCTTGACGGACTCCCGCTTCTTCCAAGGCTCGCTTGCGCATCTCGCCGCAGCGCGGGAAGCCACCAGTCTGCCCCTGTTGCGGAAGGACTTCACGATCGACCGCTACCACGTCCTGCAGGCTTCTGCGGGCGGCGCCGACTGCGTCTTGCTGATCGTCGCGGCCCTGGCGGATGCCGAATTGCGCGAACTGCTGGCCGCCGCGGCAGAAATGGGCTTGGACGCACTGGTCGAGGTCCACGACGCCGGCGAACTCGACCGCGCACTCGAAGCGGGAGCGACGATCGTCGGCGTGAACAACCGCAACCTCAAGACAATGGAGGTGTCGCTGCGGACATCGCTCGAACTGGCGAGGCGAATTCCCGAGGGGATCCTGAAGATCAGCGAGAGCGGGATTCGCACGCCTGACGACATCCGGCGGCTCGGAGATGCCGGCTACCACGGCTTCCTCATCGGCGAGGGCCTAATGCGCCATTCGGACCCCGGCAGCGCCCTCGCAGGACTGCTGAGGGCGGCGCGGTGAGCGCTGTGCTGCGCCAGGGCGCGGCCCTGCTGGAGACGATCAAGTTCCAGCATTCAGTGTTCGCCCTCCCCTTCGCGATGACCGCAGCACTGCTGGCCCTCCGCGACTTTCCGCTGCCCGGACGCGTAATCGCAGAGAAGCTGCTCTGGATAGTGGTCGCAATGGTGGCTGCCCGCTCGGCGGCGATGGCCTTCAACCGCTTCGTCGACTCGGACATCGATGCCCGAAACCCGCGCACGGCCGGCCGGGCTCTTCCTTCCGGAAGGGTGTCGAAGGGATTCACCGCCGGCTTCGTGGCCGCTTCGGCAGCGCTCTTGGTGCTGGCGGCGTCGCGCCTGAATCCGCTTTGCCTGAAGCTCAGCCCGCTGGCGCTGGTGGTCGTGATGGGGTACTCGTACACCAAGCGCCTCACGCCCCTTTCCCATCTCGCCCTCGGCGCGGCCCTCGGGATCGCGCCTGCGGCCGCCTGGATCGGAATCCGGGGCTCGCTCGATCCCGGAGTCCTGCTGCTCTCTGCAAGCGTGGTGCTTTGGACGGCCGGGTTCGACATCATCTACTCCTGCCAAGATGTGGACTTCGACCGCACGCACGGGCTGCATTCGATCCCGGCGCGGCTTGGGGTCGCGCCAGGCCTACTGGTGTCGAGGGTGTTCCATGCCGGGATGGTCGCCTTCTTGGCGGCGGCATGGCACCAGCTCGAACTTGGCTGGCTAGCGCTTGCAGGGGTCGCCACGGTCGCGGCCTTGCTGGTCTACGAGCAGTCGCTGGTTCGCTCGGACGACCTATCGCGCGTCAACGCGGCCTTCTTCGCCGTCAACGGATGGGTCAGCCTGCTGTTCTTCGGATTCTGGGCGGCCGACATCTTGCCAGGCTGGCTGGCTTACTAGCCCGGAATCCGCGGCGCCAACGGCCGGCACCCGGTACGATCGAGCATGCGCAGCTTTCTCCTTGCATGCCTGCTAGCCGCCTTCGCGGCAAGCGTGTCCGCCCAAAGAGAGGAGTGGTCGCGACCGTTTCCCGGCCACCGCATCATAGGGAACCTGTACGCAGTCGGAACCTACGACCTGGGTGTGTTCCTGATCACTTCTGACGAAGGCCACTTCCTGATCAATACGGGCCTCGAGGATTCCGTGCCCCTGATCCGATCCAACATCGAGTCCGTGGGCTTCCGGCTCGAGGACGTGAAGATCCTGCTGCAGATGCAGTCCCATTGGGACCACACTGCCGCCTTGGCCGAGATCAAGCGCCTCACGGGTGCCGAGATGTGGGCAACGGCGGCAGACGCCCCGGTGCTCGAGGATGGCGGATTCAGCGATCCTCACTTCGGCGGAAGGGTCTCATTCCCGCCGGTGGAGGTTGACAGGATTCTCGCGGACGGCGAGGTGGTCCAGCTGGGGGACGTGCAGTTGGAGGTCATTCTGACTCCGGGGCACACGGCCGGAAGCTCAAGCTACGCGATGACCGTGAACGAGGCCGGACGGGACTACCGGGTGGTGGTCGCCAACATGGGTACCATCAACCGAGGCAAGCAGCTGGTCATTGACCCCACCTATCCGGGTGTCGCGGAGGACTTTGCCGAGACGTTTCGGCGACAGAAGGCCATGCAGATCGACGTGTGGGTGGCAGCTCACGGCTCGCAGTACGGACTGCACCGCAAGTACAGACCTGGCCAAGCGTACTCGCCGGACACGTTCGTCGACCCCGATGGGTTCCAGGCCGCCGTCAAACGGCTCGAGGCACTCTACAACGACCAATTGCGCGCCGAGCTGGCAACCGCCCCTTCCGGTCAGCGCCGCTGAAGCGTCAGGACGCGAAAACCGCAGCCATTGCTCTGCTTGGGGCGCGAGTGCGATGCGAAGGCGCGATCACTCCGCGCTGACGAGAGGCCGGCAATGCGGCTGGCATGAAGGAAGGTGGACACGCGCCGGGCTTCACTGCGAACGACACGCGTCCGAATTCTGGCCCGGAGAGCTCTTGGCTGGCGGACCTTCGGAACTCGGGCTTGGCACCTGATGGCGGAGCCATCTGACGCCTGGAGTCCCCGCCTTGGCTGCTCCGATTCCAACACTTGGGAAACGGTGGGGTTCCCAGGGCAAGATCGGCCGTGCTGTCTGTTCCTGTGGCGAATCAGGTGGAACAGAGCGCCAAGTCTCGGGGCACGATAGCGCTAGTGCCTCGCCACCCCTTAGATTTCGGGTAGGTCATGTTGGAGTCAGCATGCCGGACAATCAAGGAGTCATCAGACACTAGGCAGTGACCGACAGTGCCTTGCGAGAGGCAGCCCGGCAGCCTGTGCGATGATGCTCGAGTCTCTTGGCGGTTCCCGCCCAGCCCCACGACGCGCTCTTCCGTGCGCTGACCGAGAGTCCGCAGCGTGCCGACCGGCTGGTCCGCGACGCGCTGCCGCCCGCTCTGGCGGCGCTGCTCTCCGACGCGCCCGCACGCCTGCTGCCCGGAACCTTCGTCGCCCGCCGACTGCGGTCCGTGCAGACGGACCGCCTGCTGCAGTTCACCCTGCGGGACGGGCGCCCGGCGCTGGTCTACGCGCTGCTCGAGCACAAGAGTTTCGTCGACCCGGGCACGCCGCTGCAAGTGCTGGGCTACATGGTGCGGATCTGGCAGCAGCACCAGAGCGGGTCGCCGGGCAACGCGCGGCGGCTGCCGCCGATCATCCCGCTGGTGTTCCGCCACGGCCGGGGGCGGTGGACGGTGCCGGCGTCGGTGCCGGCGATGATCGAGGCGCCCGAGCCGCTGGGCGCGTTCGCGCGCTCGCTGGAGTACGTGCTGTTCGACCTCGGCGAGATCCCGTTCGGGCGGCTGGCGTCGGAGCCGGCGCTGCGGGCGGCCTTGGGCCTGCTGAAGTTCGCCAGCGAGAGGCTGCTGCCGGCAGCGGCGGCGGCGGAGATCCGGGAGGCGCTGGGCCGGCTGCCGGCCGAAGATCCGCTGCTGAACACGTGCGTGGAGTATCTTGAAACGGTGATCGACGTGGTGGGCGGCGAGGCTGCGGGAGTGTCGCCGGAAGACGAACCGCGCACGAAGGAGTATCTGATGGCAACGCTGGTGGAGCGATTGGTGCAAAAGGGCAAGGTCGAGGGCAAGGTCGAGGGCAAGGCCGAGACGCTTCTCCGACAGCTCGTGCTGCGTTTCGGCGCTGTGCCGGACGGGGTGAGAGCTCGGGTGCGAGCCGCCGTCGGCGGCGATCTCGATGCTTGGCTGGATGCCATTCTGGACGCCCCCGACCTGGAGGCGGTCTTCGCTAGTCGCTCCGTGAAGTGAGCGCCAGCCGCGGCGGCCGGCGACGCCAGGGCCAGCTGCGGATGCTGCGGCCCGACGACGGTTTGCGCTCGCCTTGACCGAATCGCGAACTGACGGATGTGGGGAGTGCGATTGCGCGCTAAGGCGGTTTCGGCGTCGGCGTCACGCCATATGGCGGACCTCCGAGGGCGGGACTGCAGCCTCTCTCCAGGGGGGCCGCGGAATCCTGGATGCACGGAGTCTGGAGCCGCAGCAAGGCGGTTGCGGCATTGGTGTCACGCCCTATGGGGACGTCCTCGGGACTCGCTCCCGGAATCCATCCATCGTCCCGGAGTCCCGCCAGATGTTCCGGAGGGTTGCGGCGTTCGTGCCACAGTCTCCCGAGAGAATCGCTTCCCACGAGCGGGCGCACGCCGGACACGCGATACCCGTGCAGCCCTAGCCACGGCATTTCGACGAGCGCTTGGCCCGCTCTTGCATTGCAGGCTGGACTTGGTGGTACCGAAGAGGTCTATACCGGCGGCGGGCGTTGCGCGCCGGTCGGCTCTCCCGAGCCCCGCGGGATCGCGCGGCGTCCGGGGCGCCCCTTGATGGCTGCGGGAACGGGTCGTTGCACGCGGCCTCGCAGACTCGATCAGCTCTGAGACAGCAGGGCGGCGTTAGGAACGGCGTCGAGCGAGGCAGGTAGCCTTGAGGGTGATCCGGCCGCCGGTGGATGCCGCATGCGCAGCTTGCATGGAAGAGGGGCTGAAGACGAACGAGTGGCGGTGGGACCGGGCGCATCCGGTGGCGTGCATGGACGGGCGGTCGCCGCAGCAGGCCTGGGAGACGCGCGGACCGCCAGCGCTGGAGAACCGCCATGCCACAGGCGAGGGGATTACCGTGGAGCTCGACAATCTCAACGCTGAGGCGCAGGGAGCGCTCCCCGCCGTATTCAGGCCGGCGCGGGCGTGAGACCTGGGGCGCCGGGTCTTGTTCCGCTACCTGCCGAAGTGCGGCACTGCCCGAGCGGTGGCCGCTTCGGCGACGTCGGAACCCTGCGAGACGACAACGCCACACGGTCGGTCGACAGAAACACTTGCCACCCGGATGGTGACTGGCGCATGAAGAGCGACGGCGGACGCGCAAGTCAGCTTACCCGAGAACCCAAGTCTGCCAACGCACTAGTCTGAGGCTGCTCCGACACATGCTTTCCCGCAGCCACCCTCCTCAGCCCGCCAAGCAGCGACCGCTTGAGGGGCCCCCATCCACGCAATTGGCGATCGATCGAAAGGCGCGGAAGCTTCAGAATGGCGGTGTGCAACCGCTGCACGCCGCGATTCTCGGACCAAGTGCGGCGTGATATGTTGAGGGGCGAGAAGGATCACATGCTCCCTCGCTTCTCGGACCCAAGGCTGCTTACGATATCTGAAAAGGTGGTGGCTGGGGAGCGGCTTTCCTTCGATGACGGGATTGCCCTCTATCGGTCCCACGACCTGCTGGGCGTCGGCTACCTAGCGAACATTGTCCGCGAGCGCCTCAGCGGCAACGTCACCTACTACAACGTCAACCGGCACATCAACCCAACGGATGTCTGCGTCGCGGCGTGCAAGCTTTGCGCGTTCGGAAAGCAGAAGCGCGACCCGACTTCCTACACCATGTCGCTCGAGCAGGTCTGGCACACAGCCGGCATTGGGTACAGCGAGCAGGTGTCGGAGTTCCACATCGTGGGTGGTCTGCACCCGCAACTCGGCATCGAGTGGTTCGAGCGCATGTTTCGAGGCCTCAAGGAGCGCTTCCCCTCCGTCCACCTCAAGGCGCTGACGATGGTTGAGATCGGCTATTTGGCCCGACGCGAGAAGCTCTCGGTCCGGGACACCCTGCTGCGGCTGCGGGACTCGGGCGTGGACTCCCTGCCGGGCGGGGGGGCCGAGATCTTTTCGGACCGCGTGCGCCGCATCATCTGCGACCACAAGATCGACGGGGAAGAGTGGATCGAAACAGCGCGCACGGCGCATGAGATTGGGCTGCAGTCGAACGCCACCATGCTCTACGGCCACATCGAAACCGAGGAAGACCGGGTCGACCACCTGCTGCGGCTGCGGGCACTGCAGGACGATACAGGGGGATTCCAGACGTACATCCCGCTGGCATTCCACCCTCAGAACACCCCGATGCGGCACCTGCCCGCGACCTCGGGCTTCCAGGACATTCGGGCAGTGGCGGTCTCCCGACTCCTTCTGGACAACTTCCCCCACGTCAAGGCCTACTGGATCATGATGACCCCCAAGATCGCGCAAGTCGCCCAGCGCTTCGGGGCTGACGACATCGATGGCACTGTGGTGGAGGAGAAGATCTACCACGACGCCGGCGCGACGACCCCGCAGGCCCTGCGGCGCGACCAGATCGAACGCCTGATCCGCAAGGCTGGGCGCGAGCCGGCGGAGCGGGACACGCTCTACCGGCCCGTGCGCCGCGACGACACTACGCTGGCCATAGCCGTCTGATACCAGTCCAGGCTCAGGCGTCCAGCAAGTCGAGGATCTTCTGCAGTTCTGCCTTGATTTCCTCGACCCCTCCGGCCGGCAGCGAGTCGAACAGCAGCAACTGCTTGCTGGACGGCCTCGCAGAATGTTGGTCCTTCCTGCGCAGGGCTCTCCTCGCGCCCTTGATCGTGAGTCCGTCGACGCGCAGCAGCCTCTTGATCGTGAGGAGCAGTTCTACATCCTTGCGCCTGTACTGCCGGTGCCCGCCGGGGAGCTTGCGCGGCGAGAGAGTCGGAAACTGCGTTTCCCAGAATCGCAGGACGTATGGCTCCACGCCAACGATCCTTGCGACCTCGCCCACCTTGAAAAAGAGCCGGTCAGGGATCTGCGGATCAGCTGCGAGCGATGCCGGATCTTCTTCCATAGCCTTCGCTCAGTTGCCGCCGGTCACCTGCAGCACGGCACGGGGTCCGCCCGATCCGACGCGGCCCAAGCTGTCGCTGCTGAGGCCGGGGGACCGGCGCTGGCTCCGCATGTCGGCCTGCGGGGATTTTCCGTCTGCTCGCACATTCTAACGCCACGCCCCGGTGGGCTACGGTCCGAGGGAGGCTCCGTAGTCAAGCGGGCGACGACGTGCCGCGAGAAGAGCCACCCGAATCGGGGCTGGCAGCGTCCGCGCCTCGATCCCGCGCAGACTCGCCGCCGCAATCGGCGGACGGATGTCCGTGCTATTCTAGCCGAAGAGGCTCCCGGCTCGTCTGGGGACATTCGAAGGGTCGGTTGACGGAGGGCGCTTAGTCCGGACGCAGAAAGCGCATTGCGCGCTCTGAGGGTGACAGGCCCGCTCCGGGTCGGACTTGCGTGGGACGATCCCTTGATGCCGCAGCGAGGGGATGGGAGCGCAATCGACCGTGAGGAACGCTCAGGGGCGCTGCTGCGCCGGAGCGCCGCAACCTCCACTGACGGGTGTTTCCTGAGTGCATTTCTGGGCTCAGGTTCACTTCACACGACTGGTGCCGCAGTTCCTCCACGGCGAGTGGTCCGGGACGCGCGGCGGCAAGGCACACGCGCATGCGCCTGCGCAGCCGTGGGCCGACCAGCCCGATTCCACTACATTGGGGCGATAGGCGAGGAATGCACGTGAACGCCCCGAAGTTCCCAACAGCCCGAGGGAGGGCTCCCGCGTCCCCGAGAGCGGCCACTCGGCAGGCAGGGCGAGCGGAAACCCTTGAGCGCTGAACGCTCTTCCAAGCGAGGCATCCCGATGCAATCCGTGTTCGACCGTTCGGCTTCGGCCCGCACCTCGACGACCCGGAGAACCAAGTTCCGCTCCACCACCGTCTTGTGCGTCCGCCGCAACGGCAAGGTGGCCCTCGCCGCCGACGGTCAGGTGACAATGGGTGCCCAAGTCGTCAAGTCGACGGCCCGAAAGGCCCGGAGGCTGCATAACGAGGAAGTGCTCGCAGGCTTTGCCGGTTCGACCGCGGACGCAATATCGCTGTTCACCCGGTTCGAGGAGAAGCTGCAGTCCTTCGGGGGCAACCTGAGCAGGGCAGCCGTGGAACTGTCCAAGGAGTGGCGGCTGGACAAGAGCCTGCGGCACTTGGAAGCGCTGCTGGTGGTGGCGGACGCCAAGCTGACCTTGGTGCTCAGCGGGACGGGGGACGTCATCGAGCCGGACGAGAGTGTGGCTGCGGTCGGGTCCGGCGGTCCGTACGCGGTCGCGGCTGCCACCGCGCTCCTGCAGCACACGTCGATGGGCGCGCGGGCGGTGGCCGAAGAGGCGATGAGGATCGCCGCGAGCATCTGCATCTACACCAACTCAAACATCACGATCGAGGAGCTTGGGTGATCGATGGTCATTTACCTTCCCGGCGACTCCAACTCTGGAACGCCAGCGCTCGACCAGATGACTCCGCGCGAGATCGTCGAACAGCTCGACAAGCACGTCGTCGGCCAGAAGGAAGCCAAGCGCGCCGTCGCGATCGCACTCAGAAACCGCGTCCGTCGGCAACGGCTCGAAGCCGAGATGGCAGAGGAGGTCATGCCCAAGAACATCCTCATGATGGGGCCGACGGGCGTGGGCAAGACCGAGATCGCACGCCGCCTGGCTCGTCTTTCCAACTCGCCGTTCGTCAAAGTGGAGGCCACCAAGTTCACGGAGGTCGGCTATGTTGGCCGGGACGTCGATTCGATGGTCCGGGACCTTATCGAGATGGCAATTGACATGATCCGCGAGCAGCGCATCCGGCTGGTCTCGGAGCAAGCCGCCCGGAATGCCGAAGAGCGGCTGCTCGACGCCCTGCTGCCACCCGAGCCGCAGGCAGACGATGCGAGTGCCGAGAAGACCAGCAGGACGCGAGAGAAGCTCCGCCAGCGGCTGCTTGACGGCAAGCTGGACGACCGCATGGTCGAGATCGACGTACAGGGCAAGCGGAGCCCGATCGAAGTCATCACCAACCAAGGCGTCGAGGAGATGGACATCAACATCCGCGACATGTTGCCGGGCCTGTTCGGCGGTCAGACGCGCAGACGCAAGATGACGGTCGCCGAGGCTGTCGAGGCGCTGACCCAGGAAGAGGAGCAGAAGCTGATCGACGTGGAGCAGATCACGCGCATGGCCGTAGAGCGGACCGAGCAGGCCGGCATCGTGTTCCTGGACGAAATGGACAAGATCGCGGGCCGCGAGGCCGGTCGCGGACCCGAGGTGAGCCGTGAAGGCGTTCAGAGAGACCTGCTCCCCATCGTGGAGGGCACGACCATCAACACGCGCTACGGTATGGTCCGCACTGACCACATCCTGTTCATAGCCGCCGGCGCGTTCCACGTATCCAAGCCGAGTGACATGATCCCCGAGATGCAGGGCCGCTTCCCGATCCGCGTCGAGTTGCGATCCCTCACGACTGAGGACTTCATGCGCATACTCACCGAGCCCAAGAACGCCCTCACGAAGCAGTACATGGCGCTGCTGGAGACCGAGGGACTTCAGCTGGAGTTCACAGAGGACGCCGTCGAGGAAGTCGCTCGAACGGCGACGAGGGTCAACACCCAGACAGAGGACATTGGGGCGAGACGCCTCCATACGGTCATGGAACGGCTGCTGGACAAGGTCTCGTTCGAGGCCCCGGACATGAAGGAGCGGCGTGTCGTCGTAAACGCCGCATACGTCAAGGAGCAGCTCGCGTCCATCGTCAAGGATGAGGACCTGAGCCGGTACATACTCTGAAGCATGCCGTCGAGGCAGCTGGGCCGGGCGGCGGTTGCTGCGTCATTCGCGTTGGCCACTTGCGGCTCCGTGGGGGATCCGCTGCCGCCGCTGGCGAACCTGCCGACCCCAATCTCGGACTTGGCGGCAAGGCAGGTGGGGCACGAGATCCTGATCTCGTGGACCTGGCCGGCGACCACTACTGAGGGCACAATTGCACGACGGCTGGGCGTCTTCACGCTGTGGGCTGTGGATGTGCCCGGCTTCGGCGATCCGTTGGCCCCTGACACGATCGACAGCTATCGCCGCGAAGCCCTGCGCGTAGAGCCGTCGCAGCTGGGTGGGCAAGGGCCCGGTAGCCGCGTCAATGCCGACCTGCCTCTGTCGGCTTGGAAGCTCGGCCAAGAGACCGTTCTGGCGATGACCGCCTCGAACCGCTCCGGTCGGGACGCGGGCTACTCCAACCAAGTATGGCTTGACCCGTGGCCCCCTCCGCAAGCTCCCGACTGGGCCGAAGTGGGCGTGCAGGCGAACGGAGTGGCGCTGGCCTGGCGCGCCGGCGACCATGCGGAAGAGCACGACCTGGAGCGCGCCAAGGGAGAAGACGGGAAGTTCGAGCGCCTCGGAAGGCTGGCCGGCGGGTCCTTTCTGGATCGGACGGCCGTTTGGGGGAATACGTACCGGTATCGGCTGCGCAGCCTCAGGGCTTCCCGCGCCGGTTGGATCGAGGGCGGCCTCTCACGCATCGTCGAGGTCGACGTACGCGACACGTTTCCGCCCCCGGCCCCGAGGGACCTTCGCGCCGTTGGGACTCCCACCTCGGTGGAGCTGTCGTGGAGGGGAGCAGGGGACGATAAACCCGCAGCCTATCTGCTCTACCGCGACGGCGAGGCAGTCTCCCCGCTGCTAACGGGAACGACGGCCAGCACCGCTCCGGTCGGAGACCGGGCAGTGCAGTTCTGGGTCACGGCCGTTGATGGGGCTGGCAATGAAAGCCCTCCCAGCGATCCCGTCACCGTGCGACCGGGCG
Organism: Bryobacterales bacterium; assembly: GCA_965203925.1. Lineage (GTDB taxonomy): Bacteria > Acidobacteriota > Terriglobia > Bryobacterales > UBA6623 > VXMF01. Next base: position 2,695,191 of record OZ241924.1, on the reverse strand, counting down.
GATCTGGGCCGCAGGACTGAAGAGTGTGGGCCGGGACGCTGGCCGACTGGGACACGTGCCGCCTCAGTCCGCCACGCCAAGGTACGGGTTAAACGTGTAGCGCAGCGAAACCGGCCCGGGCAGGGCCAAGTTGCGGGACACCGCGTAGGCGGGGTCCAACCCCCACTGGCCGGTTGCCAGGATCCCCTTCTTTCTGGTCTCGTTGTCGTGCCAGCCCCAGAACGGCTTCGCCATGTTCTTCCCGTGGCGCGTCCCCCGGAAGGCCCCCGCGATCCACTCCGAAGCGGCCGGCGGCCGACCGCCAGCCGGCTCGTACCGATAGTAGGCGGCGAAGGCTCCTCCCGACCTTGAGCGCGCTTCCTGCGAGCGCACCCACCAGTGGTCGTGAATCGACAACAGGTCGTAGCCGACGTTACGGTCCGACGGGTACCTAGGACGTTCCGCAAAGCCCTTGTAGACATAGGTCACGCCAGTCCCGCCGGTGAACTCGTCCTTTGCGGCGGAGTAGCCCGAGTGCTGGCCGGTGCCGTACACGCCATGGCCCCCGGAATGCACGAACACCACCGGGTGGGAGCCGTCGTAGAACTCGACGTTTCCGTCCAGATTGTGGGCGTTTCCCCGCACGCGTGGATCCGCTCGGTACGAGTAGACCTTGTTGTGCGCCAGCGTCTCCATGGCAACCGGGGACCCCATGTGCGTGCCGTCTCTGGCGATGGTCAGGACCAGCCCCTCGTTGTCGTTTTCGTGGCACGTCCCGGCCGCGCACTTGTCCGAGTAATCCCGAAGGTGGAAGAAGTTGTAGATGAGGAACCAATGGGTCTCCGTCGCGATTGCGGCGTAGTAGACGTAGGCCTGGGAGCTGGCATGCGCAAGATTCTCCCAGTTGTTGTCTCCGTGCCAATCTCCGTCGGCGTCAAACCGCGCGAGATAGTCTGACTTCGGCTGGAACCAAGTCTCCTGCGCAACGAAAGGGGCATAGTGCTCGGCAAGGGCTCGGTATGGATCTCCATTCGCCGGCTGCGGCCCGAAGTTGACCCGCTCCGGAATGGCCTGCGACATCGCATCATCGGTCACCGTGATGCGGACCGTCGCCGAGACACCCTCAATGGTGGCAGTCAGCACCACTTCACCCGAGCGGTCCGGAGCGGTGAACAACACTGCGTCCTGCAGTCCGGAATGCCGAGCGGCCATGGCCGCCAGCCTCCGCTCCGACTCCGAGCCGGAGCGGTGCGGTGCACGGAATCCGGACAGTCCCTGCCGCCGGAATGGCTTCGACAGCCAGCCGGAGGAGGCGTCCCTCAGGTGGAACGTCGCAGGCCCCCTCTTAAGTGGGAGGCTCGCTGCGCCCGTCCGGTCCGTGGACGAGGCGCCGAGGGCGCTCACGTGCACGACAATGCTCTCCAAGGGCCTGACTCGCGCATCAGCAGGCTCTGTGCGGATCTCGACACGACTTACGGGGCCGGGCACCTGCCCAAAGAGGCCCATCGCCAGGAGCAGCGGGAGCGTCCGGAACGGATACAGCAAAGCGCTCGCCGCTTTCCTGACGGATACCGCCGCGGCAGCCATTCGAAACGGACCGGCCCGGTCGGTGATCGCAGGTTCTGGCCCCGGGCCGCCCGCCGGTCGCGCAAGCCTGTCGCCCGGAGAAAATTCGCCCGGGCCCCGCAGCCTACTCTAGCACTAAGGCTCAGGTGACCAGTCCCCAGTCGCAGGGCCGGTCCAAGGCTATTCGATGTTTGGTTGAACCGGGAGAACCAGGTGGACGGCTACAGGGCTGCTCCTCTGAACGCGCTCAATTGCCCGCCACCCAACGCGCCGTCCGCGTCGTCGAAGCGGTCTTGGCCAAGAGGCACCAAGCTCTGGGCAATCATAGCCGCTGTGGTCTGCCGACGAGAATCCGGTTCGGGGCGAGGGCAGCAAGTGAGCCGGTCGGCGGGCAGTTCCCAATCGGCGGACACCGTCAATGCACGGATGCGCGCGGCCGGGCGGAACCTTCGCCGCAGCGAGCGCTAGCCGTGTGACACCATGTCAGGTTCGGCGCCGCGCGGAAGGAATGGCCTTTCGGGGGAACGATGTCGGCCCTATAGTGGGGCGCGAAGGAGTGGTTGCCCGCCGAAGATGCGAATGACCGCGCCGAGCAGACTCTGCAGCGGCTGGCTGGGCGTCCGTCCTGCCACCCGCCACGCGCAGACCGCACCGGCGAGGGACGTTCTACAGCGAAGGGCAATCCTGTCCAGGTGCCGAAGTGAGCGAGAACACCGCCAAGAGGCAGTAAGTGTTGTGCGTGCTCGGGACCGACATCACAACCATCGCAACGACACTCATGGAGGTGCAGCCTGTCGGCCTGTCGCGTGGCTGGAATAGCAGGTCTCACCACAACTCGAAGGTTGAAGCGCGAGCACGAACTGGGCCAATGCAGACACTCAATGGAAGGCAAGCGGAAGTCCCACCCATGCTAGATCGCCGCCGGTTTCTCGAACTCTCCCTACCCGCACTGGCGTCACAAGCGTGCTCGCCGATGACCGAGTCTGCGGTCAATCCTGCTCAGCCGAACGTGCTCTTCCTGGCTGTCGACGACCTCAACACGTGGCTGGGCTGCATGGGGAACAACCAGTCGAGGACTCCCAGCATCGATCGCCTTGCCACCCGCTCGGTCGTATTTCACAACGCGCATTGCCAAGCGCCGATTTGCGGACCCTCACGGGCGAGCCTGATGTCCGGCTATCTGCCGTCCACCTCAGGAATCTACGGTCAGATTCAAGACAAAGACCTGCGAGGGGCTTCACCCGAAACTGGCTCGACGCCGTTCCTTCCCGAGTGGTTTGGTCAGAATGGCTACCACACAATGGCCGTCGGCAAGCTCTTCCATCAGCACGCCCCGGAAGGCGCCTTTGCCGAGTCGGGCGGCCGCGTTGGCGGCTTCGGGCCTCGACCGCCGAAGCGCATGCAGTGGGATCGCAAGGGGACCAGCACAGACTGGGGCCCGTTCCCGGAAACCAACGAGCAGATGCCGGACTTTCGTACGGCCGAGTGGGCGGCGGATAGGCTCCAGCACAAGTACGACAAGCCGTTCTTCCTCGGCGCCGGATTTCTGCGCCCGCATGTCCCCTGGCATGTGCCGAAACAGTGGTTCGACATGTTCCCTCCGGATGAGCTACGGATGCCGCCCTACCAACCTGGCGATCAGGACGACGTGCCGGAGACATCTCGTAGGCTTCATGCCTTGCCAATGATGCCGACGGCGGACTGGGCGATTGAGTCGGGGCAGTGGAAGCATATCGTCCAGGCGTACCTGGCGTGTGTCGCCTTCGTGGATGCGCAGATCGGCAAGGTGCTCGACGCACTCTATGCAAGCCCCCACGCCAACAGCACCTACGTTGTGCTGTTCGGCGACCACGGCTACCATATCGGCGAGAAGAACCGTTTCGCCAAACACTCCCTCTGGGAGGAGGCGACAAGGACGCCGTTGCTGATCGCCGGTCCGGGGATCGCGCCCGGAGTGACTCGGAAGCCTGCCGGACTGATCGATCTCTACCCGACACTGCTGGACCTGTGCTGCCTGCCCATGAATCCAGCCAACGAAGGCCATAGCCTGCGTCCCGTGCTGAACGATCCGGCAGCTGCAGATTGGCCGCATGTCGCCCTGACGACCTATGGCCGCAATAACCATGGCGTCCGAGATGAGCGCTACCGCTACATCCGCTATGAGGACGGGGCCGAAGAACTCTATGACCACGAAGACGACACGCACGAGTGGAACAACATCGCCGCCAACCCGACCCACAAGGCGACAAGAGACCGCTTGGCCGATCATCTGCCCATGGTCAACGCTCGATGGTCGGAGAAATCGGTCTACGACTACAACCAGTACTTGACGGAGCACAGAAAGCGGAACCTATGAGCGTGTTATGAGTCGCACAAGAATCCGACGAACCGTCCGGCTCGCCGGCCATTTCCGGGCGCTGGCCACAGCACTCGCGTTCGCTGGGTCATGCCTCGCTGCCACTGACGGGATGAATCCCAACATCGTATTCATCCTTATCGACGACTTGGGCTACGGCGATATCGGCCCGTTCGGTTCGGCCATCAACAAGACCCCCCATCTTGATCGAATGGCGGCAGAGGGACTTGTCCTGCGCCAGTTCTACGCCTCGAACACCAATTGCACACCGTCGCGCGCGGCCCTGATGACCGGGACATACGCTCATCGGATCGGCATGGACGGCGATGTGCTGTTTCCGGGCGAGCGCCGCGGCCTAAACCCGAACGAGACGACGATCGCAGAGGTCATGAGGGGAGCGGGCTACGCCACGGGGGCTTTCGGCAAATGGCATCTCGGCGATCAGCCGGAGCACTTGCCACTAGAGCACGGCTTCGACGAGCACTTTGGAATCCCGTACTCGAACGACATGTGGCCGGGGAACCTCAAGGGCCATCGTCACACCAAGGAGCCGTACACGCCCTTGCCGGTCATATCGAACGATCAAGTGGTTGCGTACGTAGCTGACGGCGAGGACCAATCGCTGCTCGCCCAGGCCGTCACCGACGCAGCAATCGAGTTCGTTCGAAGACATCGGGCCGAGCCTTTCTTTCTCTATCTGCCCCACGCGTACATCCATCGGCCGCGATACGCGCGCCCGGAGATTGCGGAACGGGCTGCGGGAAACGTGAACCGGGCGGTCGTGGAGGAGGTCGACGACAGCGTCGGACGCCTGCTCGACACGCTGCGAGCACTCGACATCGCGAGAAAGACCCTGGTCATCTTCACGTCGGATAACGGCGGCTCCGCCGGCATGAGCATGGGCGCTCTACGTGGCGGGAAGGGCGGTCCCAAGTATGAGGGCCACATGCGTGAGCCGACGCTCACGTGGTGGCCGGGGACGATCCCGGCGGGCCAGATATCCGACGACATCGTCTCGGCAGTCGATATCCTGCCGTCTCTCGCGGCGCTCGTAGGAGCGAAACCGCCCGATCGAAAGATCGACGGAAAGGACGCGCTCGATGTTCTTCTGGGCAAACCGAACGCTCGCTCGCCGCATGAACTCCTTTTCTACGAGGACGAAGGCGTGCGCAGCGGCAACTGGAAGCTTGTCCGCGGAGCCTCGGGAAGACTAGAGTTGTACGACCTAGGCACAGACGTCGGCGAGACGAACGACTTGTCGGCAGTGCACCCGTCGGTTGTGAACGAGTTGGGCGCGCTGCTTGATGAGCACGCGGCGGAGATCGCCGCTAACCGGAGACCGGCGGGTGAGAGCGCGACGGCCCTCCCACTCATCACGGAGCCCGGAGATCTGCCCAAGCTGCGGGAACTCATGGGAGTCGGCGATTTCGAGGCCCTACCCGAACGCCGCTAGAGGTGGAGGAAACCATGCTGCAGACTCTTCGCGGTCGAACCGCTCTCTCAATCCGCGCACTTGTCGCACTGATGGCTCTCCCTGTTCTTTGTCAGGCACAGCAGCATCCGAATGTAATTGTCGTTCTGACGGACGATCAAGGCTACGGCGATCTTTCCGTGCATGGGAATCCTGTGCTCAAGACGCCAAACTTGGACAAGCTCCACTCGCAGAGCGTTCGGTTCACCGACTTTCACGCCGCGCCCATGTGCACGCCTACGCGGAGCCAGCTGCTCACGGGACGGGACGCGATTGACAACGGGGCCTCATTTGTCTGCATGGGGCGCTCGCTGATTCGAGAAGAGCTGCCAACCATGGCCGACATCTTCCAGGATGTCGGCTATGCAACGGGGCTCTTCGGGAAGTGGCATCTGGGCGACAACTACCCGTTCCGGCCCCAAGACCGCGGCTTTCAGGAGACGGTACACCACGGCGCTTGGGGCATCACGTCGCTCGCCGACTACTTCGGCAACGACTACTTCAATGACCACTACCGCCACAACGGGCGCATCGAGCAGTACACGGGCTATTGCACAGACGTCTGGTTCCAAGAGGCAATGTCGTGGATTCGGAGGCAGGCGCGAGCCGAAAAGCCTTTCCTGGTCTACCTGCCCACTAACGCCCCGCACGTGCCATTGTGGGTGCCGCACAAGTACAGCGACGCGTATCTGGGTGAGGTCGAGTCCCGCGTCGCAAAGTTCTTCGGGATGATCGCCAACATCGACGAGAACATGGGAAGGTTGACCGGGTTGTTGGACGAGTTGGGAATCGCCGACGACACGATCTTCGTTTTTGCCGGGGACAACGGGACCGCTCAAGGCGAAGCCGTCTTCAACGCCGGAATGCGTGGCAAGAAGCGTTCCCTCTACGAGGGCGGACATCGCGTGCCGCTGTTCCTTCGCTGGCCGGCAGGCGAACTCGGTGCGCCCCGGGACATTGACGCCCTGACGCACGTGCAGGACGTCCTGCCGACGCTTCTCGACCTCAGCGGCGTCCGCGCCCCGGCCCAGGCTGCTTTCGACGGCGTCAGCCTCGCACCGTTGCTGAAGGGGCAACAGCAAGACTTGAGCGAGCGCATGCTGGTCGTGCAGTACGGTGGAGTCTTCGAGAAGGATCGGGACGCCGCAGTGATGTGGGAGAGGTGGCGGCTGGTCAACGGAATGGAACTGTACGATCTCAGCGAGGATCCAGGACAAAGAAACGACGTTGCAGGGCACTTCCCCGACACGGTCGCCAAGATGCGGGCGCACTACGACGAGTGGTGGAACGAATTGATGCCCGCGGCGGAGGCTTATCAGCCGATCGTGGTCGGTTCGAGGGCAGAGAACCCTGCCCGGCTGAACGCTTCCGATTGGAACGGCGTCTACTGTGACAACCCACGCTGTGTGCGAGGCGGCCAGAAGCTCTCGGGCTCTTGGAAGATCCGGGTCGAAAGGCCCGGTCGCTACCGCTTTTCGCTGCGCCGCTGGCCGAAGGAGTCCGGGCTTGCCCTGCGCGACGCGGCAGCGCCGCTCCAAGGGAGGTACGGAGACCTGATCGCCGGCAAAGCACTGCCGATCACGGACGCACGGCTGCGCGTGGGCGATTCGGAAATGCAAACGCGGGTGAACCGGGACGACCGGGAAGTCGTGTTCGAGACCGAGCTGGAGCCGGGCGAAATGCACCTCCAAAGTTGGTTTCTGGACGAAGCCGGCGACTTGCTGGCGGGTGCCTTCTACGTGGAGGTCGAGCGCATAGTCAAAGCGGCTCAAGCCACGGACTCCGCTTCGCTGTGCCCCCCGTCGGACTCCTCCTGCCTAGACCAGCGGAAGTAACCGATTCGGACTCTAGCGCTCATGATTCAGGGCGACAAGCTTGTTCTCTGGGCGCTCACTTCCGCCATGGCCGGGATTCCTTTCCGTCTTCGACACGAGCGCAGTCAGAGGGGCTTAGCAGGAATGAGGTGAGAACACGACACGAAGAAGCATGACGCCGAGCTTGCTTTCTCGCCGCACTGCGATGGCCCCTATCGCCCCGCTGACGGCGATCGGCCTCTACGCCCAAGAGCAGCAGCCGGACTACACCTTCATGGTCGCCTGCTACGAGCTTGCGGACATCCTTGAGGAGCAGGAAGCGCAGGGCAAGACCAAACCACTGCTAATCTGGTTTCGGGAGTCGCGCAACAAGATGGTCGCCGAACCACCCAGGCCGACTTATCCCTACGTCAACCCCGAGGGCCGACTGAACGACCCAAACGGGCTCTCCTTCTGGCAAGGCCGTTGGCACTTGCTCAATCAGGCCTACCCGCCAGAGGATCCCCGACAGCGCTGAGGGCACACTCACAGCACGGACCTGTTCTACTGGCGAAAACTGCCGTTGACCATCCATCCGCACCCACAAGAGAAGGTCTTATCCGGCGCAACATTGGTGGTAGAGGACGGCGTGTTCTCGATGTACGAAGGGGGCCGGTCGACAACATGGAGGCAGCTTCCAGCGATCCTCTGCTGCTCAACTGGGAGAAACTGACCGGACGCCCAGTCGTCCCAGTTGCCAACCCGGACGGGTCCCCTCTCCCAATCCAGATGTTCGACCCGGCGATCTGGAACAAGGACCTACCACGTCAGTTTTCAGTTGGGCTCACGGGCGTTCAGGACTTCTGATCAGTCTCGAGAGAAGAAGCCGGAGACACGGAGGCAGGACTCTTGGCGTCCGTCTCCCAAGCTCGGATCCGGCGTTCCAGGTGAGAGTGCGGCCGGGGGCGATCCAGGGTGGCTGGGCTCCAATCAACGTCTGAGGTGGCGAGTTCTGCGAAGGCGCGGGACAGGTCCTCGATCGTTCCGCTGAGGATCTTGACGTACTGCGGGTCGAGAAGGTTCGCCGTGAGGGCGGCTTGCGCGGGCTGGTCCTGCATGGCCAGACCGAGGTTGGCATGCCCCAGGCGCCGACGCAGGCGGCGCTTTTCGCTGGCGAAGAAGTGCTCGGCAGGATTGTTGGTGCGCTCGACAACCGCCACGGGGCGTCCGCTCTCGTCGTGTGCGACGGGAGGCCTGAAGAGCTGGTCGCGATAGCGGTCCAGATAGCGGAGCACAACGGATTCCGCCGACGTGCCCGGCTTGGCGGCTTGCCGCATGCGCTGGCGGAGCTGCTCGCGGAATCGGGTGAACCGGCTGGCGAGCGATTCCAGCAGCGCGACGCTTTCGGACGGGGAGGGCGGCGGGAAGGGCTTGCGCCCGCGCAATTCATCGTCGCGCAAACGCAGGATGTGGCGCAGTTCGCCGAACAGCGCTTGGCGGGTCTGGATGCGGGCGGCCCCGGCGGGCAGCTGGGGGCCGGATGAATCGCTGCACGCGGGGACAGCAGCGTACCTGCCCGAATTCGGCTCGGCACAGGCCTCCGTGCGGCCCGCCAACCCTCTCCGGCAGCCAAAGCAGCCTGCCCGGAGACGGGATGATGCTGAGCATCCCCCCAAGATCGGGCGGTAAAGTCGTTAGCCGTCTGCTATTCCCGGATTATTCGAACATCATCCCGATTCCGGCGTCCTGCCAATCCGACGAGAACCGGCCCTCTGACGATCAAGTAGTGTGACGTTCAACAGGTGGGAAGAAACCCGCATCGCAGGCCCCGAAGTGGCAGTGGATCCGGCTGAGTGTGACCGGCCCGAGCGCGGTGTGGCGCCTCTTGGCGTGGCGGGCCGCTCGGCCACAGGCGCAGGGAAGATAGAGTCCGCGCCGGTCGGAGCCGTCGGCGTCGAGGCTGGTAGCCAACCTCCGACCGGGTACGGTAATAGCCGGGAATGGCTGGCAAACTTCTGCCGATCGGCATCCAGACCTTCCGCGAAATCCACGAGCGCGACTGCTACTACGTGGACAAGACCGACTTCGCCGTGCGGCTGGCAGAGGAAGGCAAGCACTACTTCCTGTCGCGCCCGCGGCGCTTCGGCAAGAGCCTCTTCCTCGACACGCTCAAGGAGCTGTTTGAGGGCAGCCGGGAGCTGTTCGCGGGGCTGCAGGCCCACGACCGCTGGGACTGGTCGGCGCGGCATCCTGTCGTGCGACTCGACTTCAGCGGCGGTGACTTCACGGTGCCGGGCTACTTGGAAACGAGTTTGATGGCGCAGCTCGGCAAGGCTGAGAGGCGCTCTGGAGTCGAACCGATCCACGACTCCGGGCCGGAACGCTTCGCCTACCTGGTCGAGACACTGCATCAGCAGACCGGGCAGCGAGTCGCAGTGCTGGTGGACGAGTATGACAAGCCGATTCTGGACGCCTTGGAGGAGCCGGGCGTCGCGCGGGCCAACCGGAACTACCTGCGCGGCCTGTACGCCATGGTCAAGTTCTGCGACGCCCACATCCGCTTCTGCTTCCTCGCCGGGGTGAGCAGGTTCTCCAAGGTCAGCCTGTTCTCCGGCCTCAACAATCTCGACGACATCACCCTGGACCCTTCCTACTCGTCGATCTGCGGCTACACGGAGGAAGACCTCGACGCGGTATTCGCACCGGAGCTGGAGGGCCTGGACCGGGAGCGTATCCGCGACTGGTACAACGGCTACAGCTGGGGCGGCGCGGAGAGGGTCGACAACCCCTTCGATGTGCTGCTCTTGTTCCGCAAGCGCGAGTTTGCGGCGTGGTGGTTCGAGACCGGCACGCCGACCTTTCTTGTCAGGACGCTGGCGGAGCGCCGGGTCCACGCCGCGACACTGGAGGGCGCGCTCGCCAGCAGGAAGCTGCTCGGCACCTTCGACGTGGGCCGCATCGCGACGGAGGCGCTGCTGTTCCAGACGGGCTACCTGACGGTGGCGGGCAAGGAGGTCCTGGATGGGGGGCCATGCTATCGGCTGGGCTACCCGAACCGGGAGGTGCGCCAGAGCCTGAACGAGAGCCTGCTGGACTATCTCACGGGGGACGCGTGGCGGCCGGAGGAGCACCGGGGGCCGTTGCGGCGGATCCTGCGGGAGGCGGACTTCGCGGAGCTGGAGGAGCGCATCCGGGCGTTGTTCGCAGCGATCCCTCACGACTGGTACCGGCGCAACAACATCGACCGCTTCGAGGGGCACTACGCGAGCGTGATGTACGCCTACTTTGCGTCCCTCGGGCAGGACGTGAGGGCGGAGGACAGCGGGAGCCGAGGGCGGGCGGGCCTGGCCCTGCGTGCGGGAGGCCGAGTCTACGTGTTCGAGTTCAATGTGGTGGAGCGGGCGGGCACAGGGTCGGCGATGGCGCAGATGAGGGAGCGGAGCTACGCGGGCAAGTACCGGCACCTGGGCATGCCGGTGCATCTGGTGGGGGTGGAGTTCAGCAAGCAGACCTGCAACGTCGAGAGGTTCGAGACGGAACTGGCGTGACGGTCGGCACGCCACCCCGTCTCGACGGAAGCCAACCAGCTTTCCGGAGGCATTCCAATAGGGGAACCGGTCAGTTGCCACGCCATTGCGGATGGAGCATCGAACTCTGCGGCTGCTGCGGGAGTCATTCGCGGGTGCATTATTCCACCATCTCCAGGCCGACACACAGTGCGGCGGCACGGAATTCTGCGTAATGCATCCGGTCACGATTCCGCTCCATGAACTGGACACACTTGCAGACCTCCTCGCGTGCGCCGAAAGGCACCGGGCCGCCGGAACCGCCTCGAACTGGCCTCCGTGCAGTTCGTCTCAGCGCTCGTCCATCCGCCCTCTGATCATGGCGCCGGGCCCGCCGGCATCTTCCGCGACACCGTCCGGAGAGGCTCTTCGGCGTGAAATAGGCCGACGAACTTCACAGCTCGCAGTCGGCGTCGCGGTTGGCGGCGGCCTCGCTCCTGCGCGGCGGCAGGCTGGCGCCGTCGATGCCGACGTCCAAGGTGGGGGCGGCCCGCAGCGCCGTGGAGAAGACTTTGCGGAGCGATCCGCGCCGCCGCGCTCGACATGCTTGGGCGAGATGCGCAAGCTGGCCAGGTCGTCGAGAAAGGCGAAGGCTCGGGTGCAGCTGACGCAGGCCGCCGTGGTGCCGACCATGCGCGAGGTCGGCGGCGGGAGCGAGCAATGGCATTCGTTTAAGGATGGAGCCGCATTCGGTTTATGCGCCGCCGGATGGCGTCAAGACGGGGTGCGATTCAGTCTGCGGTCGGGGCGGCGGGCCTGCGGCCCGGCTCCGCTGTCGCCAAGCTCTGGAAGGGACGCTCGCAGGCACCCGCCTGCGACACGCCTAGTAAGTCAGCAGTAGCGGGCCGAGACCCAGCCGACAGGCCGTCAACCCAGGCGAGGCCATGCTCCCAATCCACTATCAATGGCCCGGAATCGCTATGCCACGCGTACAATTCAGTCACGGTCGGGTGCTTCGACGCGCTCGCACTAGCTTCTCATGAGCGGACCCTGCTATCCGGCGAACAGCGGGCCCCCGGGGTCGTGTCGTCCTCGAGTCCACCCATGACCGGAACTGTGCGACTGGAAGACGATCGTCAACCGCTGATCCGGCCTCCCCTTCCACAGTTCGCTCGAACGGTCACGGGGAATCAGACGCACCCACTGAAGGTACGCGCTTAAGGCGCTTACGATTTCACACACTGATCGCGTACAATCGGAGCACAGTAGGCGAAACTCCGGAATCGCACGATATTCCCTGTTCGTAGGACGGGAAATTTCGGGCGCTGTAGGGGGCCAAAGAACTAGTGAAAACGTGAAACCGGCGGTCGGAAGGGGATCAAGGACAGGCTAATGGCAAACGGTAAGGGATTGATTGCGACAATAGCCAGTGTAGGTGTTGGATTAGGCATTCTCACCGCCACGCTCGGCACCATGATCTTGGGCGGTCAAGATCGACTTGCCGCGGCGATCGAGGCCAACAGGGAGGACATCGGCGACCTCCGCAAGCGTATGGCCCGGATGGCGGGCCGGTTGGACACGGCAGTCGAGGTGTTCGCGGAGAGGGAGAGGTGAAACGCTAGGACTACGGTGACGCCACACCGGAGGAGCTAGCCCGCGCTCGGGTGCGGCCTAGCCACGGGTGCCGGACGGAAGGCCGTTATCGGCGACCAGATCCCTGCGCATCAGCCGCTTCCCAGCCAGACCAGCACCCAGCGCCGTCATCTGCGCCAGGCTGTCCAGATCGCGGACGTTATGCTTCCCCGCGAACTCGGTGACGTAGCGCTTCAGGTGCTTCGGGCTGAGCTCGTGGTAGGTACCCTTGTGGGCGCGCTTCAGGACGGCCCAGAATGACTTGATCCGTTGGTGCGGACCTGCCCGCGGACATGCTCCGCGACCGAGTGCTTGACGGCCTCGAGGTCGAACGGCAGGCTCTTGTAGCTGCGGGCGTCGTCCGTGTAGACCTTAGCCTGCGTATCGGCGTGGTCCTTGACGAAGCCGTGCAGGGTGGGCGCGACGGTGGACGTGACGACCTTCGCGGCCACCTGCTTGGTCTCCCGGTCCTTCGCGCCGACCACGACCGACTTGCCAACAGGCCCGCGACCGGTCAGCCGCTCGCGCTTGGTCTTGGACATGGTGTGGCGCTGGCCTCCGAAGTAGGTCTCGTCCACTTCCACCACTCCTGAGAATGATCCGCCTCCGGACCGCTTCCAGCCTTCGCGGATGCGGTGGAGCATGAACAGCACGGCAGGCTGGCTCACACCGATGTCGCGGTGGAGCTTCATGCTGGAGCCACCGCGTCAGAATTGGGTTGGGCGTCTGCCGGTTGAGGAGTTGCGGAGAGGATGGCAAGATGCGGCACAGGCTCGGTTGGGCCAGTCACGGAGTTGACCCCCAGCAGCGGCCGTCCGAGCTGAGATCGACCGGGTCCTCCCGGCGTACGAGGCGCACTTGACGGATCTCATCCGCTCGGCCGCCACGTACAGCAGCCTGACTAGGACTGCCCGGCACATGGTGGCCTGGCTGGTTCTCAACAACATGGAGGTCGCGGCTCTGGACATCCGCCAAGTCGCAGCCTTTGCTGCCCGCGACTGCAGCTGGCCGAGCGTCTTCCTGAGCGTGCTCAACGAACAGCACCGCTGACGGCCGAACCGCTTCCTCGGCCACCTGCTCAAGAGCGGCCAGGCCAGCATGCCCGTAGGAATCGTCGCCGGCCAGGAACTGATCGAATCATTCACCGCCGGCCTGAAGGCCCAAGGCTACGCCGAGAGCACGATCCGCGGGTACACGACAGCTTACCGGCATTACATCGTCTGGCTCTACCTCTCGAACCTGCGCCTGAGGGAGACCGACGGCGGCGTTCTGCAGCGGTTCCTCGCTCACGACTGCTCCTGCGCACACCCGCAATTCTTCACCCCGCCCGGCTGTTTCTCCGCCTCTTATGATGGAGAGCATGGTCACTGGCGGTGGGGGCGGCCTTCGGGTTTCCTCAGCGGGCGGACAGTCGCTCCCGTGTTACATGCCCTGCCAATCTTGATTTCCCCCTCGCCTCGCGACGGGAGATCCGCCGGTGGGCACGGCCGTGCCCACCGGCGGGCAACGGGCCGGACCGGCCACCCTTGAGGCGGCCATCGAACGCCTCCAAGCCCGCTGCCCGGCCGGCGGCGGGCCCCTGCCGCTGGTGATCATGGACGCCGGCATCTACTCGGAGGCCAATCTCGACTGGCTGCGCAAGCGCGGCTACGACTGGATCACCGTGCAGCGCGGCAAGCGCGCCGAGCGGCCCGCAGGGGGCGAGCGGGCGTGCTTCGAGACGCGCGGGGGAGTGCAGGCCAAGGCCTGGGAAGTCTCCAAGTCCGGGGCGCGGGAGAAGACTGGTGTGCGTGTGGACCGAGGCACGCCAAGCCAAGCAAGAGGCGATCCAGGAGCGTGCCCGGGGGCGCTTCGAGAAGGAATTGCAAGGTCTGCACGCGGGCCTGCATCGGAAGGGCTGCCTGGAGAAGTACGAACGGGCGGTCGAGAAGCTGGGTCGCCTGAAGGAGAAGCACAAGCGGGTCGCATCGCAGTACTAGGTGCGGGTGCAGGCCGGACCCAAGGGCAGCGAGGCGGCCAAGTAGGGGCACGCTGCGGCGGTGACGAGGGAGCTCAACGGGAAGGGCTTCGAGCGCGAGGACCGCGTGGGCACCTACGAGTTGCGCGCCAGCTGCGCGGACTGGGACCTCGGGGAGATCGTGCGCACGTACTGGCGGCTGGCGGAAATCGAAGCGACGTTCCGGGCATTTGAATCGGAGATGGGCCTAAGACGCGTCTGGGATCGCAAGCGGGAGCGGATTCGCGCGCACCTGTTCGTGGCCGCCCTGGCCTGCCACGCCGTGCACCTGCTGCGGCGCAAGCTGGCCATGGCGGGGATTTGCGACAGCTGGTTCACGATCCGGAACAAGCTGGCGCACTGGGATCGCGTCACGACCCGCGTGCGGACGGTCGATGGACGGCTGATCGAGAATTGCCAAGACACGACGCCGGGCCGGGAAGCGGCCGAGATCGCAAAGGCCGTGGGGGTGGAGCCGCAACTGCACCGGAAGCAGATCTGAGGCCGAGCCAGCCTCGACCGGGCGCCCACAAAGCGTAGTGCCATCGGGCACCTCAAACCACAACGAGCTGTAGACAGCGAATCATCAACACCTATATGTTGTGGTCCGTTGGCGAACTCCAGTGCAGGTCGACGACGGTCGCGTTGCCGGAGTCGTTACCGTCCCGACGGTCGACCGTGCCCGCCTCTCCACGTTTCCCCCGGGCACCCGTGCCAGCTGCGACGGCGGCGGTCCGGAGCGCGAACCGGAGCCTAGTTCTCATCCTCGCTCCGCTCCCGGGAGTCGTACGCGGACTCGGGCCCGAACACGGTCCATTCCTGGAGCCAGTTCTCCTTCGGGCCGAAGGCACCGATGTTACCCTCCCCCGCGTCCAGCAGGGCGGGCGAATCCGCCCGCGGGCGCGGGTCGCTGTTCGCGAACCAGCGCACGTCGCGCAACAGCGGGTCCTCGTCGATGAACTCATCCCCAAGGTCGAGACCGCCGCGCAGCTGCCCCGGGCCCGGGCGGAAACCGTTGCGGTACAGGAAGGCGCTGGCGACCGCGCTCTGCCCGTCATCAAAGAGCAGAACGGCCCGGCTCCCCGCCCGGATCGCACCGCCGTTGAAGCGGGTGATCAGCAGGGCCGAGGCCAGCACGCCGGTGCCGTGGCGCAAGCGCAGGCCGACGCCTTGGCGTTCACGCCTTCCGTGGGGATGGCTGTGGACCAGCGTGACGTTAGCGAGGGAGGGATGGGAGCGGGGCTCGAGGTCCCAGCCTTCCTCGTCGCCAGCGCCGTCGATGCCGTCGGTACCCCCCGTCGCGTGCTCGACGTACAGGTTGGTGGCGGACCCGCGCCAGCCGCGGTCCCAGGCCAGCCCGGCCGCCCCGGAGCCGCTGGCGACGCAGTGCTCGCAGCGGGCGCTGCCGCCGGAAAAAGCGATGCCGGCGCCCAGGCTGTCGCGGGCCTGGACGTGGTCGAGGACGGTACCGCTCCCGGCCCCGTAGACGCCGATGGCGGGACCCGGGGCCTTCGGGTCGCCTGTCGCCCCGGCGAACTCCACCCGCACGTAGCGCAGCACGGCGCTAGATCCCTCCGCGTCCGCGCCACCGTAGACCCCCCGTTCGGCGGGCAGCACGCCCGGCACCAGGCCCTCGACGCGGGTCACCGGGGCCCGGCCGAGGATGCGCAGGCCGCCCCAGCAGCCGGGCTCGCGCTGTCCCACCGGCGACGAGCAGGTCAAAACGACGGGGGCCTCGCGAGTCCCTTCGGCGACGACCCGGCCTCCTGGTTCGACGATGATTGCGGTGTTGGGACCCCAGGCTTGGACGACGGTGCCCGGCTCGATCGTCAGCGTGGCTCCATCGTGAACGAACAACTGGTGGGCGAGGTAGTAGAGGGTGTGGCTGCGCAGGGTGGCGTCGGTGCGGATCTCGCGGTCGAAGCCGCGGCGGTTGAGGCCCTCGATGCGCTCGGCTACGGTGAACGCGGCATAAGCGTGGCGCGTCCGCAAGGGCTCGCGAGGCTCCTCGTGCTGCTCGTCCGCCGATCCGGGCCGCAGTTCCAGCACGAACCGCCACCGGCCGGGCGCGGGGGCCTCGCCCTCGAAGGCGAGGGCCTTGTCGGCCTGAAGGAGCGAATAGGCGCGGGAGGCGTGCACTGGCAGCCCGGCGATGTCCACGGCCTGCGCGTGCAGCGCGGCATCGGCCGAGAGGGGCGCGAGGTAGCGGCGCTCACCGCCGCCAGCGGGCTCCAGCCAAGCGAAGGTGCGGTACTGGCTGCGGTCGTCATGGAGGTCGAGGGTATGGAAGAGGCGGACGGTCTGGCCTGCGCGGTAGCCGGGCTTGTCGGTCCACAGCGCCAACTGGGGCAGCTCGGTCACCGACTGGGGAGTGGTCTGCCTCTCGGTGGCCTGCGGATTCACGGCCTTGGCAGATGCGGAAGTTTGGGCGCAGGAATAATCGTCACCGGGAGCCGGCGGACACTCAGGCCGGCTATCGGGTGGCGGCCAGGGCACCGTGCCGCCCTCCCTAATGGTGTCCCAGTATACCGGGTCCAGCGCCTGCGGCTGATCCATGGTTAGGGTCTGGGCTGCGACGTGGGACGGGGCGGGTAGTGCTAGCGTGCCCAGCAGCGCGACGGGGAGGATGCAGGTTAGACGGGGGACGCTAGGGCTTGGCCCGTGGCGGTCGGGCAGGTCGAAGTTCCGGGGGGGGGGGGGGGTAGGTTCTGGCGAACAGCGGACCAAGGGTACGACCTTTCTTAGCCATAGGTAATCAAACTATCAGGTCAATGTGAGTTCTAGACGATCAAGGAGGTATTGTTGGTGATGATTACGCGAAGTCGCCGCGTTCTCTCGTTCCGGGCGAGACAGGCGGGCGGAATCGCGGTAGCCGCGGGATGGTGAGCGCCCCGGCGTAGTCAGGAGACCGGCGGGCCCAAGCGGCCCGCCCGCCGGTGCGCAGAGCCACGCGCCGCCGGGGATGGTAGGCGGAGCGCGGCATCCTCCTCGCCAGTGCCCGCGTACCGTTCCTGTGGTTGACGGGGCTTGGTTCCGTTCGGAACCTTCCCTCGCCGGTGGTTTCGACGACAATGCTCCCGATCTCGCGCTCCGTTCGGTGCTGGCCAGCCCGTCGGTATCGCGCAGCGAGTGTCGCAGTCCCGGGTCCGCGAGCTTCGCGCCCCGGCCGGCTGCGATCTGCGGGACGCGGCCAGCCGTCAGCGTGACCCCGAACGCGAGGAGGGCCGCCCCTCGGCGTCGCCGACACGGTAGTGACCCACGGACGCCGGGCGAGTGTGAGAATCGGGTGGTTCGATGCGCCATAACAGTGAAATCTAGGCGCATGTGAGCGATTCTCGGGGTGTCCGCACCCGTACGCGGCTTGCGAGGCATCCGACACGCAGGGCTGGTGGCGGAGAGTCCCTTCGAGCTGCGGCGACGCAACGAGATGCTCGAGAAGCGCGTCTCCAACCT
This sequence comes from Bryobacterales bacterium, assembly GCA_965203925.1. GTDB lineage: Bacteria > Acidobacteriota > Terriglobia > Bryobacterales > UBA6623 > VXMF01. Next base: position 2,677,439 of record OZ241924.1, on the reverse strand, counting down.
CGGCACTGCCGTGCCGCGCGTCAGCGCCAGCGTCGACCTCGAGACCGTCCTGTTCGAGATCGTCGACAGCGCCCGCGCGCTGATCGGCGCCCGCCTCGGCCTGATGGTGATCGTCGACGCCTTCGGGCAGCCCCAGGACTTCGTCAGCGCCGGTCTGCCTTCCGGCTACCACGCGGAACTGGCCGCCTGGGTCGACGGGCCGGGGCTCTTCGCGCCCTTCCGGAACCTGCCTGAGCCGCTGCGCGTGGCGGACCTGCTGGCCTACGTCCGGGACCTCGGATTCCCCACCGGGCTGATCCGGTCGAAGACGATGCAATGCACGCCGATGCGCCATCGCGATGTCCAGGTCGGCACCTTCTTCCTGGGCGAGAAGGACGGCGGGTAGGCGTTCACGCCCTCCGACGAGGAACTGCTCGTGCTGTTCGCCTCGCAGGTGGCGACGGCTGTCGCCAAGGCCCGCACGTACCGCGATGAGCGGCGCGCCCGGGCCGACCTGGAGACCCTCATCGAGACCTCCCCGGTGGGCGTCGTCGTCTTCGACAGCGGCAGGCTGCGCTCGTTCAACTGCGAGGCGCGCCGCATCGTCGAGCGCCTGCGCCTGCCCGAGAGGGAGCTGGAGTAGCTGCTGGAAGTGGTCACCATGCACCGCGGCGACGGCAGCGGGCTCACCCTGGCGGAGTTCCCGCTGGCGCAACAACTGGGGAGCGCGGAGACCGTGCGCGCCGAGGAGATCACGCTGTCGGTTCCCGACGGCCGCAGCGACGCGTCGCTGGTCAACGCGACGCCGTTTCGCTCGGCGGACGGCGCGCTCAAGTCGATCGTGGTCACGTTGCAGGACTTGGCGCGGCTGGAGAAGCTCGAGCGCCTGCGGTCCGAGTTCCTGGGCATGGTGAGCCACGAACTTCGCACGCCGCCGAGCTCCATCAGGGGCTCGGCCGTCGCCGTGCTGCGCGCCGCACGCGCCCCGGACCCGGCCGAGATGTTGCAGTTCTTTCGGGTCATCACCGAGCAAACCGACCGCACGCTCGGTCTGATCGCAGACCTGCTCGACCAAGGGCGCATCGAGACGGGCACGCTGTCGGTCTCGGTGACTGTCGTGAAACGCGGTCGATGGGTGAATCGTCGGCCTGTTGCGGGGAGAGCGCCGGAACGTGCCCGCTGTCGCGCAGCAATGCGAGCAGTTGCCGACACGTGGGGACGTCGAGCCTCCGCGGCTTGCGCCGGGAGTGCAGGAAGCCCAGGAACTCCTCTACCAGAGGCTCACTCAGATCCTCGGTGGAGTGTCCCTGCTGCCGGAGCCAGCCACCGAGATTGGCGACCGTTGCCAGCTTGTGTCCGATGGAGTAGTTGGCGTACCCGTCGGTGGCAAGCTGCTGCGCGAAGTCGCCGACAGCGAAGGGCAGCGGTCCGGCGCGCGACCGGAGCCGTTTCGCCTGAAGGGATGAAGGGTGTCGAATGGGCATAGGCCCTCCACCCGTCTACCAAGAGCTAACTAGTTAGCCTCGGTCCTGACTATTCAAGAGCCCTGTCTGATGTGGCAGATGCTGGGGATGGGATCGCCTAGGCTGCTAGGCTAAGGGCGTGAGCGCGGAACTGATCGGCATCCTCGCTGTGGGCGCGGCCTTGCTGGTCGGGCTCGGCGGCTTGATCCTGACCATCGGCGGCTGGCTCCGCGGCGATATCAGGGCGCTCCGCACCGAGCTGCAGGCGCTGGGCGAGCGTGTAGCACGACTCGAGGGCCTCATTGAGGGATCCGGCCTGTTCCGCCGGGCCGAGCCCTCGGCGGCCGCGGGCGACTAGCCGCCCGCGTGTTGCGACGTCCTGCAGCAGTCCGCAGCCGCCGTGCATCGTCTGCCCGGAAGTGCCGCCCGGCTTCCGGCCTGTGGCTGCTGTACGCCCTGCGGGTGGCGAACAAGTTCCGGGGCCGCGGCCTGTGCGCCATCCTGATCGCGGAGATCGACAGCCTGAAGCGATTACCGGACGCGATCCGCAGGGTGCTCGCCGATCCCAGCAAGAGCCTTACAGTCCCACCATCCGAAGGATCACAGCCGATGCGTTCAGTCGTCGCGCCAGCGGCTCGGCTCATGCGGGACGGGCAGACGAACGAGAGCGAACTAACCCGCCGGATCCTAGCTGGGCAGCAGGCAAGATGTCAGCCAGATTCCTGCCGACGTCCGTTCCCCTGACGGGTTCCCGGCTCCCGTGCCGCGTGCCTGCGGTAGACGTACAACGTGGCGGTCGTGAAGTTCAAGGCACATCCGAGCGCGACTCCGCACAGCAAGGCGACAATCCGGTAGCGGTCAAACACGGTGACATACGTGGTCAGGATCGTGTAACTGCCGACGTTGGCTCCGAGTCCGACGAGGCTGGCAACGGCGAACTTGGCCCACTGCTGGTCGCGGGGCCGCGTGGGCCGCTCGCCAAATGTGAAGCCGCGGTTCAGCAGCCAGTTCCAGCTCACGGCTGGCCAGAACGACAGGAGCCTCGCCAGCCGGTGCTCCAGCCCCAGCGACGTGAGGCCGAAGTAGACGGCAATGTCAACGGCGAGACCGGTGGCACCGACGAGGCCGAACAAGAGTGCCCTGGCTGCGCCGCCGTACTTGAAGACGTAGAGCCGACAGAAGTGACGAATGGCGTTGATTCGCTGCAACCAACCTGTCTTGCTGGATCCGAGGACTCGGGTGGAAAAGAGAATCGGGACCTCCCTGGCTCGCAGCCCCCCGCGAACCATGAGCTCAAGTCCGATCTTGTACCCGATGGGATGAAGGCTCGCCCGGTCCGGCAGGACATGGCGCTGGATCGCGAAGAAGCCGGACATGGGATCGGAGCAATTCGTGAGGTTCCGAGCCAAGGCCGTCGCCACGCGCGAATTCGCGAAGTCCACCAGATTCCAGCGGCGTGCCACGGCGCCACCCCGTGCGTAGCGGCTGCCCAGCACCATGTCACAGTCATCGCCCAGTGCCGCAAGCAAGTCGACGATGCGCTCAGGTGGATGGGACAGATCGGCATCCATCACCACAAGCGTGTCGAACCGTGCGAGGTCGAAGCCTCGAAGCACTGAGAGCGAAAGGTCGCGCACGGCACTGCGTCGAATCTCGATCCGAACTGGCAGGCTTCGCGCCAGCCCATCGACAACAACCTTGCTGCCGTCGTCGGAATCGTCGTCAACCAGAATCAGTTCCCACTCGATCCCCACCGCGGACAAGGCTCCATCGATTCGCGAGACCAATGCGGGAATGTTCTCCGCCTCCCGGTATGTCGGCACGACGATCGAGACCCCCCGCGTTCGTTGGTAGGGGACGGAGTTGGCGCAAGTGTCGTGGGCGGGCCGTTGTGCCCGGCCCTGACCTCCATCAATCGGTCCCCGCTCCGTGTTCATCTCGATACCGGATTGCTCCGGGGCGACTCCGGAGCTTTCCAGCGCACGACAATTCCCCGCAAGGGGGATTCGTTCTCACGAAGCAAGGCCTCCCAGAGACTGCGGACTGCAATAGCGGCATCACGTCCGGAAGGTTGCCCTCCACACGAAACCAGCAAGGCCCCATCCGCTGATGGTGCCGCGCCGGCGCCGACACTGACACGTATCCGTGAGTCCACGGGCCCGGGAACATCCACGACGTAAGCGCATGGAGGCACAGGCGTGTGTCGGGTGACCTGCACTGGGCTGTCCCCGATGCCCGAGCCAGAAGTCGGGCTGAACGTCACTGTAGCGAGAGTCCGTGGGAATTCGGTCGGTGCGAAGAGATGGAGCAGGCGATCAGGGCGTAGCAGAGGCAGCCGAGGGAACTCGGTTCGTGCACGGCGTTCCTTGTCACTTCGAACCGGATATCGGAGACATCTGGCATCCGAGACCGCGGACAGAGGCGCGGCAGCATTGTTGCGCGGGGCTTTCTTGGCCGACCGTGCATCAAGGGGGAGCCCCATGTGATTGACCAGGGCCAACGAATCGAATACCCGAATTTTCGGGCGGGGACGGGGGACTTGATGCTACCTGTTCCATGATCCGCTCGACAGCGTCCGCCACGATCGTGGGGGTCCGGGCTTCCCAATTCCGGACATCGCCACCGTTCTCGTCGCGCCGCAGAATGCGGATGCCGCCGAACTCCCGTTCGACCGAGTAGCCGGGAACTGAGGTGGCAGGGTCGCCCGAAACGATGTGGCTGACGGTTGCGCGAATCTCTGCTGCGTCGGTGCCGATCAGGCGACCGGTGTTCTGGTCATAGAACGGGATGTCCTGATGCAGGTAATAGTACCCGGGAAGATTGAAGTACGGCCGGTCGACCTGCCAAACCGCCTTGACTTCCGGTGCTCCAGCGAGGTATCGATAGGCAGCGAAGATCGGGTCTTGGTTCCGTACGAATGCGACAGTGCCGGATTCACGGGACCATGCCCTGTACACGCTGTTCTGACCAGGGAGGGCATTCGCGAATCCGGCGATCGAAGCCGCAACAAAGGCGAAGGCGGCCAACACTCCCAGCTGTCGGCCACGGGAGCCGCTTGCAATTCGCGCCCAGACATCGGTTGCGATCAGCAGCCAGATCGGTATTACGGCGAAGACGAATCGGTACTCCTTGTGCGCTTGGAGGGAATGCGTCACCACTGCGAGAGCCGTCAGCGCCAACAAGAACCCATAGCGCCGAGGATAGAAGGCGGCGGCTCCTACGACGACCGCACTGAGCCCGCCCCCCGCCAGCAGCAGCCACTCCAGGTACTGGTAGGCCGGGCTCTCGCCGACGCGAAACTCGGCAAGGACGAGGTTGAATCGGACATTCGTGATGTAGGAATGGAACAGTCCGCCATCCCACGTGACCGCATCGAAAGCGCCAATGGCAAGGGCACAGGCGGCGGCGGCGGCCACAAGGTGCGCCCGTCTCTTGGTTCGCAAGGCCAACACTGCCAGCAGGGCCAGCGCCAGCGGTGCGTATTGAACGCGTATCGCCGATGCGAGCACTGCCAGAACGGCGACCTGCCATGCGCACCGCGAAGCATGCGCCGCAGGACGGATCACAACAGCGAGCAGTGCGAGCAGGAAGGCTGTCGCCACGAACTCGGTCATGGGCTTGTGTGCAAACCCGGCCAGCTCGTACCATAACGACCCAGCCACCAGGGCCGCTCTCGCGGACCGCTCGCCGAAGTGCTGCCGCGCAAAGAAATACATGCCGGCCGGTATCACCAGCGAAACAGCGCAGAATCCCAGCTTGACCCCTGCGATATACCAAGCAGGCTCGGCCGCCCCAGCGAGGTCGAACACCTTCAGCATCCAGGCGATCGCTCCGGGCACGAACCACGAACGGGCCCCGTAGAAGTACTCCCAGTAGATGACCCCGTTCCCGAACGCAAGGCGATGCGCTGGCTCGAGGTATTGCATGATCTCGTCGGGATGCAGAACGAAGTCTCCGGCCAGTGCGATGGCCGCCCGAACAACGAACGCCGCCACAAGGACCAGCGGCAGGTGCCTCCAGGGTGGATCGACGGGCGCTTGGGGGTGGAGCCAGCGGTCGAGGGGCAGCCGGGATGCTCCAGCGGGTGGCCTGACTGCGACGCCGCGCGGGCCCCTGCGGGAGGGGCGGGACGGGCGGCGGCGCCGACCGATCCGGCGCTTCGGAAGGCGTGCCCCCTTGCGCGGTCTAGTCCGTCTTCCCATGCCAACGTCCGAGCGACTGCCCGCTTCGCGCAACCCCGTTCCCGCGATGATCATGCGTGAAGCCGCAAACGTCCCGGGGGGGCCGTAACCCTGGTCCCTTGACCCGCAACATGGGGTGCCGGGTCGCGGCGAGCACCTGAAGGGAAACGACCATCTCCGGTCAACTCACACAGAGGGCCAACCGTCAGCCCCCGTCCTCCGCCTCCGGGGCGCGATAGTCCGATTCGGGGCCGAAGAACGTCCATTCTTCGAGCCAGTTGGAGTCACCGAATGCGCCGATGTACTGTGCGCTGGTGTCGAGCAGGCCGTCGGACGGCGGCACGGCGGCGGCGCCCATCTGGAGCGCGGGGGAATTGAGCCGCGGCCGCGGATCGGGATTCGGCCGGTGCCCCGCCGTCACCAGCAGCGGGTCGACCTGCAGGTGGCCCACCAGGCCTTCGAGGCTCGCGTGCTCCGGAGCACTGCCGCCCCGCCCGGTTCCGGCATGCAGGATCACCCCGGAGATGCTGCTCGTCCCGTCGAGGAACAGCGACCGCGCGTTGTCGCGCAGCTCGATCGCTCCCGAGGCAGGGCCCTGGACGATGACGTTCCTGGCGGTGATCGCGGAGCCACTCCGCAGGCGGATCCCGCAGCCCCCCGACGCACCCGCCCGACCCGCCCGGGTGCTGGCGGTCATGGTCAGGTTGTACAGCGCCGGGGCCGAGCGCGGCAGCGCGTCGAAGGCCAGTTCGTCGTTCGCCCCGTCGATGCCGCAGCCGCCCGCGGCAGGGTCCTGCTGGAGAAACACGTGCTGGGCCGTACCCCGCCACCCCAGCTCCCAGGCCAGCGCGTCGCCCCCGGCCGCGCTCGACACGCAGTGCGCGCAGCTGGCCGTGCCGCCAGAGAACAGAATGCCGTCGCCCGCGCTCGCGTGCACCTGCACATGGTCGATCCGCGTACCCGACCCGACCCCGTACAGGCCGATGCCGGCCGGCCTCACGGCGCCGACTGCGGCCCCCGCGAACTCCACCCGCACGTGCTCCAGCACGCCGCTCGCATCCCCGGCGTCGGATCCCCCGTACGCCGCCCACGCTTCCGGCGCAACGCCCGCAGCCAGGCCCGTCCCCCGCGACATCGGGGCGCGGCCCAGCACCGTCAGCCCGCCCCAGCAGCCCGCGAAGCGCTCCCCGACCGGCGCGTCGCAACTCATCACCACCGGCGCGTCCCGCCGGCCGCGCGCCACGATCCGGCCCCCTCGCGCGACCACTATGCGGGCTTGCGCGCCGCGGCCCAGCACCACCGTGCCCGGCTCGATCGACAGCGTCGCGCCCGGCTGCACAAAAACCGGGCCCCGCACCGACCAGATCCGGTCGCTGGTCCAGGTCGTGTCCTCGGCGATCCCTGTCTCGCGACCGCCCGCGCCGAGCACGACCGGCACCCACTGCGACACGACGAACTTCGCGTGCGCCCGCTTGACGATCTCCGTGGTGTCGGGACTCCGCAGCTCGGCCACGAACTGCCAGCGCCCGGGCTCCGGCGCCCGCCCGCTCCAGATCCGCGTGGCCGGTGCGGCGGCAATGCGCTCCCCCGGGCCTGCCGGGGGCCGCCCGCCCACGTCGGCGACGCCGTTCGCCACCGACCATCCGGTCCCGTCCCCGTCGCGCACAAAGTAGCGCCGCTGGCGCGTGGCCGCCTGCTCCAGGTACAGGAACTGCTGGTACCGGCCGCGGTCCGTTCCGGGATCCATGGCCACGTAGGCCCGGACCCGACCATGCCAGTAAAGGTAGCCCGGCCTGTCGGTCCAGACCGCCAGCCGCGCCGCCGTCGGCCTTAGCCTCGCGGTCTCGTTCCTGCTCGCCGTGTCCCTCTCCTGGCCGCGCACCGCCTCGACACCCCCCCAGGCCCCGCCCGCCAGCAGCGCCAAGCCGAGCACCCGATTTGCGGTCATGGCCGACCCCCTCCCTGCGGGCCGCCCGCACCGCCGTCCGCGCCCGCCGCAGCCGCCGCGGGAAGCGCGCCCCTGCGCGACTGGCCGAAGCGATCCCGCCCCGGCTGCACGTAGTCCCGCTCGGGGCCGAAAAAGGTCCACTCCTCCAGCCAGTTCCGCCCGCCGAAGGCCCCCGCATGGTCCGCCCCGGCGGCAAACCGCGGGTCGAAGGGCGGCGCCACGGCCGTGCCCAGCTTGCGCGCGGCCGAGCCGCTGCGCGGCCGCGGGTCGGGATTGGCCCCGTGCCGGATGTCGACCAAGTCCGGATCGGCGTGCGTGTACTGCACCCAAGGCTCCAGCTCTGCCCGCACCTGCGCGTGCCGGTCCCTGTATCCCGAGTGGCTCAGGAGCGCCCCCGCGATCCGGCTGCGGCCCTCCGCGAAGCTCGCCGCCGGCGCGTCGATCGCGGGCCCTCCGAAGCCCGCCGCCAGCACGTTCGAGAGCGTGACGGTTGCCTCTCCCTCCAGGACAATCCCGGGGCCGATCGAGCGCAGCGTCCCCGGCGCGCCGCCCGGCGCGCCGAGCATGTAGCCGCCCACCAGCGTGACGTTGCGCAGTGCCGGCCCGGCCGGCGGCGCGCCGGCGCCCGCCCTTCCGCGCAGGGCCGCAGAAGCCTGCGCCCCCTGCCGGACATACAGGTGCTGCGCCGAACCCCGCCAGCCTCCCGACCAAGCTAGCGAGTCCCCCTGCGTGTCGCTCGCCACGCAGTGGCCGCAGTGGGCCGTCCCGCCGACGAACGCCAGACCGTCCCCCAGCGAGGCGTGCGCCTGCACGCGGTCGATGCGCGTCGCGCCCCCCACGTCCTCGAAGGCCAGCGCCGCCGTCGGCGCTCCGGCCGCGGACGCGCCGCCCGCGAACTCCACCCGCAGGTAGCGCAGCTCCCCGCTGGAGTCGCGCCGGCCGCCCTTGCCGCGCACCCTCAGGCCGCCCCAGCATCCCGGGAACCGCTGCCCCATCGGCGCGTCGCAGGTCATCACCACCGGGGCTTCCCGACGGCCCCGCGCCAGGATCCGCCCTCCCGGCTCGACCACGATCGCCGCCTCCGTCCCCCAAGCCTGGATCAGCGTGCCAGGCTCGATGACCAGCGTCGCACCGCTGCCCACGCGCAGCGTGCCCCTGAGGTGGTGGACCGTGTCGTTCGCGAGCCGCATGTCGGTGCGGATCGCCCGCCCGCTGCCGGATCGGTACAGCTGCGCGTGGCCGTTCCCCGCGACCACGAACTTCGCCCACGCCCGCTTCAGCACCTGCGTTGTGCCCGGGCTGCGCAGTTCGGCCACGAAGTGCCACAGGCCCGCTTGCGGCACCTCGCCCTCCCATGCCAGCAGCTCCTCGATCCGCTCCAGCCGCATCACCCTCCATGCGCCGCGGACCTGCCCGTCCTGGTCGACAACGTCATCCCGCAGCGCACGCGATCCCGTCCGCGGCGCAAGGTACTGCCGCTCGCCCGTCGCGATGTTCTCCAAGTAGAAGAACACCGTGTACTCCCGCTCGTCGCCGTGCGGGTCGATGTCGAGATACAGCCGCACTTGCTCGTCGGTCCGGTACCCCAGCCGCTCCGTCCACAGCCGGACCGCCGGCGGCCCCCTCTCGGGAACGCCCGTGCCCCCGTCGTTGTCCACCACCAGCAGCGTGGCCGGCCGGATGCCCCAGTCAGGAGAATCGGCAGTGCCGGTCACCCGGATCCGGGCGTCCCGCGTCTCGACGCTGTCCTCGACCGGGCTCAGCATGAGCGTCGCCGACCCGCTGTCGGCCCCGTCCGGAATCGTGATTGACAGCGACTCCGGGACGGCGGAGTACTCCACGGCCGGCTCGGTTTCCAGCGGCTCGAGGCGCACGCTGATGGCCAGCGGGCCCTCGACGGACCGGTTCGTCCCGGCCCGCACCGTCACCTCGGTCGGCGGCGCTCCCTCGCCGATGCTGTGCGGCGTGACGCTGAGCGTGACGGTGCCGTCGTTGTCGAGGATCGTGAGGGTGGCCGTGCCCGCCGTCAGGCCCGAGGCCGTGCCGGTCAGCACGACCGTCTCACTCTCCTCGGCCAGAACGTCGTCGGCCGGCTCGAATGCCAGCGTCGCCGTGCCGCTGGCCGCCTCGGCCGCGATGGTCACGGTGAGGTTGCCGATCGGCGCGTAGTCCGTCCCAGACGTGGCCGTCCCCCCCGTTTGGCTGACCGTCACCGCCGTGTCCGAAGTCCGCCGCGAGCCCACCAGCGATGCGGTCACCGTGATGCTGGTGGCGCCGGCGCTCTCCGACGCCGAGGCCGGGTTCACCGCCAGGCCGACCCCCGTCGGAGCGCCGTCGTTGTCGGTGATGGTCAGCGTCGCCGTGCCCGCCGTCAGGCCCAGCGCGGCGGGGCCCGTGCCGGTCAGCACGACCGTCTCGTCCTCCTCGTCGACCGTGTCCTCGGTGGGGTCGAAGCTCAGCGTGGCGGTGCCGCTCGTCGCCCCCGCCGCGATGGTCACGGTGAAGTTGCTGATGGCCGCGTAGTCCGTCCCCGAAGTCGCCGTCCCGCCCGTGCGGCTCACCGTCACCGCCGTCTCCACCGTCCGCTGTGCCCCCACCAGCGAGGCCGTCACCGTGATGCTCGTCGCATCGGCGCTCTCCGCCACCGTCGCCGGGCTGGCCGCCAGCGTGACCGCGGTGGGCGCGCCGTCGTTGTCGGAGATGGTCAGCGTCGCCGTGCCCGCCGTCAGGCCCAGCGCGGCGGGGCCCGTGCCGGTCAGCACGACCGTCTCGTCGTCCTCGACGAGGGTGTCCTCGGTGGGGTCGAAGCTCAGCGTCGCCGTCCCGCTGCGCGCCCCGGCCGCGATCGTCACGGTGAAGTTGCCGATGGCGGTGTAGTCGGTCCCGGAGGTGGCCGTGCCGCCCGTCTGGCTGACCGTCACTGCCGTGGCGCTGCCGCGCAGGGTGCCCACCAGCGAGGCCGTCACCGTGATGCTGGTCGCAGCGGCACTCTCCGCCACCGAGGTCGGGTTGACCGCCAGCGTGACCGCGGTGGGCGGGTCGTCGTTGTCCGTGATCGTCAGGGTGGCCGTGCCCGCGGTGAGGCCGGAAGCGGAGCCGGTCAGGATGACCGTCTCATTGGGCTCGTCGAGCGCGTCCTCGGTGGGGTCGAAGCTCAGCGTGGCCGTCCCGCTCGTCGCCCCGGCCGCGATCGTCACGGTGAAGTTGCTGATGGCGGCGTAGTCGGTCCCGGAGGTGGCCGTGCCGCCCGTCTGGCTGACCGTAACCGCCGTGTCCGCCGTCCGCTGCGAGCCGGCCAGCGAAGCCGTCACGGTGATGCTGGTCGCGTTCGCGCTCTCGGCCGCCGAGCTCGGGTTGACTGCCAGCGTGACCGCGGTCGGCGGGCCGTCGTTGTCGTTGATGGTCAGCGTCGCCGTGCCCGCCGTCAGGCTCAGCGCGGTGGGGGCGCTGCCGGTCAGGATGACCGTCTCGTTGGGCTCGTCGAGCGTGTCCTCGGTGGGGGCGAAGCTCAGCGTCGCCGTCCCGCTGCGCGCCCCGGCCGCGATCGTCACGGTGAAGTTGCCGATGGCGGTGTAGTCGGTCCCGGAGGTGGCCGTGCCGCCGCTCTGGCTGACCGTCACCGCCGTGGCGCTGCCGCGCAGGGTGCCCACCAGCGAGGCCGTCACCATGATGCTGGTCGCAGCGGCACTCTCCGCCACCGAGGTCGGGCTGACTGCCAGCGTGACCGCGGTGGGCGGGTCGTCGTTGTCCGTGATCGTCAGGGTGGCCGTGCCCGCGGTGAGGCCGGAAGCGGAGCCGGTCAGGACGACCGTCTCGTTGGGCTCGTCGAGCGCGTCCTCGGTGGGGTCGAAGCTCAGCGTGGCGGTGCCGCTCGTCGCCCCGGCCGCGATCGTCACGGTGAAGTTGCTGATGGCGGCGTAGTCGGTTCCCGAGGTGGCCGTGCCGCCCGTCTGGCTGACCGTAACCGCCGTGTCCGCCGTCCGCTGCGAGCCGGCCAGCGAAGCCGTCACGGTGATGCTGGTCGCGTTCGCGCTCTCGGCCGCCGAGCTCGGGTTGACTGCCAGCGTGACCGCGGTCGGCGGGCCGTCGTTGTCGTTGATGGTCAGCGTCGCCGTGCCCGCCGTCAGGCTCAGCGCGTCGGGGGCGCCGCCGGTCAGGATGACCGTCTCGTTGGGCTCGTCGAGCGTGTCCTCGGTGGGGGCGAAGCTCAGCGTCGCCGTCCCGCTGCGCGCCCCGGCCGCGATCGTCACGGTGAAGTTGCCGATGGCGGTGTAGTCGGTCCCGGAGGTGGCCGTGCCGCCGCTCTGGCTGACCGTCACTGCCGTGGCGCTGCCGCGCAGGGTGCCCACCAGCGAGGCCGTCACCGTGATGCTGGTCGCAGCGGCACTCTCCGCCACCGAGGTCGGGCTGACCGCCAGCGTGACCGCGGTGGGCGGGTCGTCGTTGTCCGTGATCGTCAGGGTGGCCGTGCCCGCGGTGAGGCCGGAAGCGGAGCCGGTCAGGACGACCGTCTCGTTGGGCTCGTCGAGCGCGTCCTCGGTGGGGTCGAAGCTCAGCGTGGCCGTCCCGCTCGTCGCCCCGGCCGCGATCGTCACGGTGAAGTTGCTGATGGCGGCGTAGTCGGTCCCGGAGGTGGCCGTGCCGCCCGTCTGGCTGACCGTCACTGCCGTGTCCGCCGTCCGCTGCGAGCCGACCAGCGAAGCCGTCACGGTGATGCTGGTCGCGTTCGCGCTCTCGGCCGCCGAGCTCGGGTTGACTGCCAGCGTGACCGCGGTCGGCGGGCCGTCGTTGTCGTTGATGGTCAGTGTCGCCGTGCCCGCCGTCAGGCTCAGCGCGTCGGGGGCGCCGCCGGTCAGGATGACCGTCTCGTTGGGCTCGTCGAGCGTGTCCTCGGTGGGGGCGAAGCTCAGCGTCGCCGTCCCGCTGCGCGCCCCGGCCGCGATCGTCACGGTGAAGTTGCCGATGGCGGTGTAGTCGGTCCCGGAGGTGGCCGTTCCGCCGCTCTGGCCGACCGTCACTGCCGTGGCGCTGCCGCGCAGCGTGCCCACCAGCGAGGCCGTCACCGTGATGCTGGTCGCAGCGGCACTCTCCGCCACCGAGGTCGGGCTGACTGCCAGCGTGACCGCAGTGGGCGGGTCGTCGTTGTCCGTGATCGTCAGGGTGGCCGTGCCCGCGGTGAGGCCGGAAGCGGAGCCGGTCAGGACGACCGTCTCGTTGGGCTCGTCGAGCGCGTCCTCGGTGGGGTCGAAGCTCAGCGTGGCCGTCCCGCTCGTCGCCCCGGCCGCGATCGTCACGGTGAAGTTGCTGATGGCGGCGTAGTCGGTCCCGGAGGTGGCCGTGCCGCCCGTCTGGCTGACCGTCACTGCCGTGTCCGCCGTCCGCTGCGAGCCGACCAGCGAAGCCGTCACGGTGATGCTGGTCGCGTTCGCGCTCTCGGCCGCCGAGCTCGGGTTGACTGCCAGCGTGACCGCGGTCGGCGGGCCGTCGTTGTCGTTGATGGTCAGTGTCGCCGTGCCCGCCGTCAGGCTCAGCGCGTCGGGGGCGCCGCCGGTCAGGATGACCGTCTCGTTGGGCTCGTCGAGCGTGTCCTCGGTGGGGGCGAAGCTCAGCGTCGCCGTCCCGCTGCGCGCCCCGGCCGCGATCGTCACGGTGAAGTTGCCGATGGCGGTGTAGTCGGTCCCGGAGGTGGCCGTGCCGCCCGTCTGGCCGACCGTCACTGCCGTGGCACTGCCGCGCAGCGTGCCCACCAGCGAGGCCGTCACCGTGATGCTGGTCGCAGCGGCACTCTCCGCCACCGAGGTCGGGCTGACCGCCAGCGTGACCGCAGTGGGCGGGTCGTCGTTGTCCGTGATCGTCAGGGTGGCCGTGCCCGCGGTGAGGCCGGAAGCGGAGCCGGTCAGGATGACCGTCTCATTGGGCTCGTCGAGCGCGTCCTCGGTGGGGTCGAAGCTCAGCGTGGCGGTGCCGCTCGTCGCCCCGGCCGCGATCGTCACGGTGAAGTTGCTGATGGCGGCGTAGTCGGTTCCCGAGGTGGCCGTGCCGCCCGTCTGGCTGACCGTCACCGCCGTGTCCGCCGTCCGCTGCGAGCCGACCAGCGAAGCCGTCACGGTGATGCTGGTCGCGTTCGCGCTCTCGGCCGCCGAGCTCGGGTTGACTGCCAGCGTGACCGCGGTCGGCGGGCCGTCGTTGTCGTTGATGGTCAGCGTCGCCGTGCCCGCCGTCAGGCTCAGCGCGGTGGGGGCGCCGCCGGTCAGGATGACCGTCTCGTTGGGCTCGTCGAGCGTGTCCTCGGTGGGGGCGAAGCTCAGCGTCGCCGTCCCGCTGCGCGCCCCGGCCGCGATCGTCACGGTGAAGTTGCCGATGGCGGTGTAGTCGGTCCCGGAGGTGGCCGTGCCGCCCGTCTGGCTGACCGTCACTGCCGTGGCGCTGCCGCGCAGGGTGCCCACCAGCGAGGCCGTCACCGTGATGCTGGTCGCAGCGGCACTCTCCGCCACCGAGGTCGGGCTGACTGCCAGCGTGACCGCGGTGGGCGGGTCGTCGTTGTCCGTGATCGTCAGGGTGGCCGTGCCCGCGGTGAGGCCGGAAGCGGAGCCGGTCAGGATGACCGTCTCGTTGGGCTCGTCGAGCGCGTCCTCGGTGGGGTCGAAGCTCAGCGTGGCGGTGCCGCTGCTGGCCCCGGCCGCGATCGTCACGGTGAAGTTGCTGATGGCGGCGTAGTCGGTTCCCGAGGTGGCCGTGCCGCCCGTCTGGCTGACCGTCACCGCCGTGTCCGCCGTCCGCTGCGAGCCGACCAGCGAAGCCGTCACGGTGATGCTGGTCGCGTTCGCGCTCTCGGCCGCCGAGCTCGGGTTGACTCCCAGCGTGACCGCGGTCGGCGGGCCGTCGTTGTCGTTGATGGTCAGTGTCGCCGTGCCCGCCGTCAGGCTCAGCGCGGTGGGGGCGCTACCGGTCAGGATGACCGTCTCGTTGGGCTCGTCGAGCGTGTCCTCGGTGGGGGCGAAGCTCAGCGTGGCCGTCCCGCTGCGCGCCCCGGCCGCGATCGTCACGGTGAAGTTGCCGATGGCGGTGTAGTCGGTCCCGGAGGTGGCCGTGCCGCCCGTCTGGCTGACCGTCACTGCCGTGGCGCTGCCGCGCAGGGTGCCCACCAGCGAGGCCGTCACCGTGATGCTGGTCGCAGCGGCACTCTCCGCCACCGAGGTCGGGCTGACTGCCAGCGTGACCGCGGTGGGCGGGTCGTCGTTGTCCGTGATCGTCAGGGTGGCCGTGCCTGCGGTGAGGCCGGAAGCGGAGCCGGTCAGGATGACCGTCTCGTTGGGCTCGTCGAGCGCGTCCTCGGTGGGGTCGAAGCTCAGCGTGGCGGTGCCGCTGCTGGCCCCGGCCGCGATCGTCACGGTGAAGTTGCTGATGGCGGCGTAGTCGGTTCCCGAGGTGGCCGTGCCGCCCGTCTGGCTGACCGTCACCGCCGTGTCCGCCGTCCGCTGCGAGCCGACCAGCGAAGCCGTCACGGTGATGCTGGTCGCGTTCGCGCTCTCGGCCGCCGAGCTCGGGTTGACTCCCAGCGTGACCGCGGTCGGCGGGCCGTCGTTGTCGTTGATGGTCAGTGTCGCCGTGCTCGCCGTCAGGCTCAGCGCGGTGGGGGCGCTACCGGTCAGGATGACGGTCTCGTTGGGCTCGTCGAGCGTGTCCTCGGTGGGGGCGAAGCTCAGCGTGGCCGTCCCGCTGCGCGCCCCGGCCGCGATCGTCACGGTGAAGTTGCCGATGGCGGTGTAGTCGGTCCCGGAGGTGGCCGTGCCGCCCGTCTGGCTGACCGTCACTGCCGTGGCGCTGCCGCGCAACGTGCCCACCAGCGAGGCCGTCACCGTGATGCTGGTCGCAGCGGCACTCTCCGCCACCGAGGTCGGGCTGACTGCCAGCGTGACCGCAGTGGGCGGGTCGTCGTTGTCCGTGATCGTCAGGGTGGCCGTGCCTGCGGTGAGGCCGGAAGCGGAGCCGGTCAGGATGACCGTCTCGTTGGGCTCGTCGAGCGCGTCCTCGGTGGGGTCGAAGCTCAGCGTGGCGGTGCCGCTGCTGGCCCCGGCCGCGATCGTCACGGTGAAGTTGCTGATGGCGGTGTAGTCCGTCCCCGAGGTGGCCGTGCCGCCCGTCTGGCGCACCGTCACCGCCGTGGCCGCGGTGCGCTGGGAGCCGACCAGGGAGGCCGTCACGGTGATGCTGGTCGCGTTGGCGCTCTCCGCCACCGAGGCCGGGCTGACCCCCAGCGTGACCGCGGTGGGCGCGGCGTCGTTGTCCGTGATGGTCAGCGTCGCCGTGCCCGCTGTCAGGCTCAGTGCCGAGGGCGCTTCCCCGGTTAGGATGACGGTCTCGTTGGGCTCGTCGAGCGTGTCCTCGGTCGGATCGAAGCTCAGCGTCGCCGTCCCGCTGCGCGCCCCGGCCGCGACCGTCACGGTGAAGTTGCCGATGGCGGTGTAGTCGGTCCCCGAGGTGGCCGTGCCGCCCGTCTGGCGCACCGTCACCGCCGTGGCGCTGCCGCGCAGCGTGCCCACCAGCGAGGCTGTCACCGTGATGTCCGTGGCGTTGGCGCTCTCCAGCGCCGAGGCCGGGCTGACCCCCAGCGTGACCGCGGTGGGCGAGGTGTCGTTGTCCGTGATGGTGAGGGTGGCCGTGCCCGCCGTCAGGCCCAGCGCGGCGGGACCCGAGCCGGTCAGCACCACCGTCTCGTTCGGCTCGTCGAGCGCGTCCTCGGTGGGGTCGAAGCTCAGCGTGGCGGTGCCGCTGCTGGCCCCGGCCGCGATCGTCACGGTGAAGCTGCTGATCGCCGCGTAGTCCGTGCCGGAGGTGGCCGTGCCGCCCGTCTGGCGCACCGTCACCGCCGTGGCCGCGGTGCGCTGGGAGCCGACCAGGGAGGCCGTTACGGTGATGCTGGTCGCGTTCGCGCTCTCCGCCACCGAGGCCGGGCTGACGGCGAGGCTGACCGCGGTGGGCGGGTCGTCGTTGTCGGTGATGGTCAGCGTCGCCGTGCCTGCCGTCAGGCTCAGCGAGGCGGGGGCGCTGCCGGTCAGGATGACAGTCTCGTTGGGCTCGTCGAGCGTGTCCTCGGTGGGGTTGAAGCTCAGCGTGGCCGTCCCGCTGCGCGCCCCGGCCGCGATCGTCACGGTGAAGTTGCCGATGGCGGTGTAGTCGGTCCCGGAGGTGGCCGTGCCGCCCGTCTGGCTGACCGTCACTGCCGTGGCGCTGCCGCGCAACGTGCCCACCAGCGAGGCCGTCACCGTGATGCTGGTCGCAGCGGCACTCTCCGCCACCGAGGTCGGGCTGACCGCCAGCGTGACCGCAGTGGGCGGGTCGTCGTTGTCCGTGATGGTGAGGGTGGCCGTGCCCGCCGTCAGGCCCAGCGCGGCGGGACCCGAGCCGGTCAGCACCACCGTCTCGTTCGGCTCGTCGAGCGCGTCCTCGGTGGGGTCGAAGCTCAGCGTGGCGGTGCCGCTGCTGGCCCCGGCCGCGATCGTCACGGTGAAGCTGCTGATCGCCGCGTAGTCCGTGCCGGAGGTGGCCGTGCCGCCCGTCTGGCGCACCGTCACCGCCGTGGCCGCGGTGCGCTGGGAGCCGACCAGGGAGGCCGTTACGGTGATGCTGGTCGCGTTCGCGCTCTCCGCCACCGAGGCCGGGCTGACGGCGAGGCTGACCGCGGTGGGCGGGTCGTCGTTGTCGGTGATGGTCAGCGTCGCCGTGCCTGCCGTCAGGCTCAGCGAGGCGGGGGCGCTGCCGGTCAGGATGACAGTCTCGTTGGGCTCGTCGAGCGTGTCCTCGGTGGGGTTGAAGCTCAGCGTGGCCGTCCCGCTGCGCGCCCCGGCCGCGATCGTCACGGTGAAGTTGCCGATGGCGGTGTAGTCGGTCCCGGAGGTGGCCGTGCCGCCCGTCTGGCTGACCGTCACTGCCGTGGCGCTGCCGCGCAACGTGCCCACCAGCGAGGCCGTCACCGTGATGCTGGTCGCAGCGGCACTCTCCGCCACCGAGGTCGGGCTGACCGCCAGCGTGACCGCAGTGGGCGGGTCGTCGTTGTCCGTGATCGTCAGGGTGGCCGTGCCTGCGGTGAGGCCGGAAGCGGAGCCGGTCAGGATGACGGTCTCGTTGGGCTCGTCGAGCGCGTCCTCGGTCGGGTCGAAGCTCAGCGTGGCGGTGCCGCTCGTCGCCCCGGCCGCGATCGTCACGGTGAAGTTGCTGATGGCGGTGTAGTCCGTCCCCGAGGTGGCCGTGCCGCCGGTCTGGCGCACCGTCACCGCCGTGGCCGCGGTGCGCTGGGAGCCGACCAGGGAGGCCGTCACGGTGATGCTGGTCGCGTTGGCGCTCTCCGCCACCGAGGCCGGGCTGACCCCCACCGTGACCGCGGTGGGCGCGGCGTCGTTGTCCGTGATGGTCAGCGTCGCCGTGCCCGCTGTCAGGCTCAGTGCCGAGGGCGCTTCCCCGGTCAGGATGACGGTCTCGTTGGGCTCGTCGAGCGTGTCCTCGGTCGGATCGAAGCTCAGCGTGGCCGTCCCGCTGCGCGCCCCGGCCGCGACCGTTACGGTGAAGTTGCCGATGGCGGTGTAGTCGGTCCCCGAGGTGGCCGTGCCGCCCGTCTGGCGCACCGTCACCGCCGTGGCGCTGCCGCGCAGCGTGCCCACCAGCGAGGCCGTCACCGTGATGTCCGTGGCGTTGGCGCTCTCCAGCGCCGAGGCCGGGCTGACCCCCAGCGTGACCGCGGTGGGCGAGGTGTCGTTGTCCGTGATGGTGAGGGTGGCCGTGCCCGCCGTCAGGCCCAGCGCGGCGGGACCCGAGCCGGTCAGCACCACCGTCTCGTTCGGCTCGTCGAGCGCGTCCTCGGTGGGGTCGAAGCTCAGCGTGGCGGTGCCGCTGCTGGCCCCGGCCGCGATCGTCACGGTGAAGCTGCTGATCGCCGCGTAGTCCGTGCCGGAGGTGGCCGTGCCGCCCGTCTGGCGCACCGTCACCGCCGTGGCCGCGGTGCGCTGGGAGCCGACCAGGGAGGCCGTTACGGTGATGCTGGTCGCGTTCGCGCTCTCCGCCACCGAGGCCGGGCTGACGGCGAGGCTGACCGCGGTGGGCGGGTCGTCGTTGTCGGTGATGGTCAGCGTCGCCGTGCCTGCCGTCAGGCTCAGCGAGGCGGGGGCGCTGCCGGTCAGGATGACAGTCTCGTTGGGCTCGTCGAGCGTGTCCTCGGTGGGGTTGAAGCTCAGCGTGGCCGTCCCGCTGCGCGCCCCGGCCGCGATCGTCACGGTGAAGCTGCTGATCGCCGCGTAGTCCGTCCCCGAGGTGGCCGTGCCGCCCGTCTGGCGCACCGTCACCGCCGTGGAGCTGCCGCGCAGCGTGCCCACCAGCGAGGCCGTCACCGTGATGCTGGTCGCGTTCGCGCTCTCCAGCGCCGAGGCCGGGCTGACCCCCAGCGTGACCGCGGTGGGCGGGTCGTCGTTGTCCGTGATGGTGAGGGTGGCCGTGCCCGCCGTCAGGCCCAGCGCGTCGGGGCCCGAGCCGGTCAGCACCGCCGTCTCGTTGGGCTCGTCGAGCGCGTCCTCGGTGGGATCGAAGCTCAGCGTGGCGGTGCCGCTGCTGGCCCCGGCCGCGATCGTCACGGTGAAGCTGCTGATCGCCGCGTAGTCCGTGCCGGAGGTGGCCGTGCCGCCCGTCTGGCGCACCGTCACCGCCGTGGCCGCGGTGCGCTGGGAGCCGACCAGGGAGGCCGTCACCGTGATGCTGGTCGCGTTCGCGCTCTCCGCCACCGAGGCCGGGCTGACCCCCACCGTGACCGCGGTGGGCGCGGCGTCGTTGTCGGTGATGGTCAGCGTCGCCGTGCCCGCCGTCAGGCTCAGGCCCGAGGGCGCTTCTCCGGTCAGGATGACGGTCTCGTTGGGCTCGTCGAGCGTGTCCTCGGTCGGATCGAAGCTCAGCGTGGCCGTCCCGCTGCGCGCCCCGGCCGCGATCGTCACGGTGAAGTTGCTGATGGCGGTGTAGTCCGTCCCGGAGATGGCCGTGCCGCCCGTCTGGCGCACCGTCACCGCCGTGGAGCTGCCGCGCAGCGTGCCCACCAGCGAGGCGGTCACGGTGATGCTGGTCGCAGAGGCGCTCTCGGCCGCCGAGGCCGGGCTGACCCCCAGCGTGACCGCGGTGGGCGCGGCGTCGTTGTCCGTGATGGTGAGGGTGGCCGTGCCCGCCGTCAGGCCCAGCGCGGCGGGGCCCGAGCCGGTCAGCACCACTGTCTCGTTGGGCTCGTCGAGCGCGTCCTCAGTGGGGTCGAAGCTCAGCGTGGCTGTGCCGCTGCTGGCCCCGGCCGCGATCGTCACGGTGAAGTTGCTGATGGCGGTGTAGTCCGTCCCCGAGGTGGCCGTGCCGCCCGTCTGGCGCACCGTCACCGCCGTCGGCGCGGTGCGCTGGGAGCCGACCAGGGAGGCTGTCACGGTGATGCTGGTCGCGTTCGCGC
The DNA here is from genome assembly GCA_965203925.1 of Bryobacterales bacterium. Classification (GTDB taxonomy): domain Bacteria; phylum Acidobacteriota; class Terriglobia; order Bryobacterales; family UBA6623; genus VXMF01. The sequence continues at coordinate 2,657,402 of OZ241924.1, read as the reverse complement.
TCTCCGCCACCGAGGCCGGGCTGACCCCCAGCGTGATCGCGGTGGGCGCGGCGTCGTTGTCGGTGATCGTCCCGGTTGCGGTGGCCGCGCTGGACTTGACTACGGCGTTGACCGGGCTGCTCAGGCCCAACTGGAACGTCTCGTTCGGCTCGTCCAAGGTATCCTCTGCCGTCTTGACTGTGACCGTCTTGCTGGTCTGCCCCGGCTCGAGCGTGAGCGTCCCGCTTGTCGCTGTGTAATCGCCCGGCTGATTCGCCGTGCCGTCCGAGGTTGCGTAGGCCACCTGAATCCGACGCGGGCTGGCCTGCGGGATGCTGACCGTGAAGCTGACGTCGCTGCCCTCCTGCGCCGAGCCGCCCGTCACCGACAGCTCCTGCAGGGTTGTGTCGATGATCGAGACCGTGACCGAGGACGCGGAGACGCCCTCGTATTCCCCGCCGCTCACCGAGTGCGTCAACGTGATCGCGGACTCGTTCAGCTCGTCGGCGTCCGTCGCCGCCGTCACGGTCACCGACTGCTCTTTGTCCCAGTTCTGCGCCGTGAAGGTGAGAGGCGGCCCGGACACCGTCGCGTCCGTGCCTGTGAGATCCGTCGTCATCTTGACTGTCACGTCCTGGGTCGGCTGCGCGGTCAGTTTCACGCTGTACGTGCCGCTGCCGCCCTCCTGCAGCATCAGCGTGGTGGGCGACACCACCACGTTCGGGGTCTCGTCCTCCTTGATCGTCACGGTCAACTCCGCCGAGACTCCGCTGTAGGCCCCTCCGCTTGCCGCGTGCGTCAGCGCCACCGGAGCGTCCGCCACCGCGTCCTCGTCGTGCGCCGCGGTGACGCTGACCGGCTGCGGCGTGTCCCAGTTGTCCGGGGTGAACGAGAACTCGGTGTTGTCCAGCGTCAGATCGGTGCCTGCCAGGCTGGTCGTCATTCTCACGGTCACGTTTGCGGCGGGCCTTCGGGCCAAGGCCACCGAGTAGCCGGTCATGCCGCCTTCCTCGACCTCGAGCGGCGACGGGTCCAGGACGATGCCCGGGATGTCGTCATCCACCAAGGTGATTCCCGAATCGCGCACGTCCACCACCAGACCCCGTGAAGCGGTGCCCTCGACGACGATCGTCTCGTTGCCTTCGGCGATCTCGTCTTGGTGCGGCGTGACAGTCAGCGTGAGCGTTGTCGAGGCTTGACGTTGGCGCGCCGGGATCGTGAGTTGCGGAGTCTGCGAACTCCACACTGCGCTGTAGTCCCCTTCGCTACCCGCGGTCGCGGTCCCGCCCAGCGTGAGGGACACGAGCGTTGCGCCGTCCTGGAGGGCCAAGTTCGGACCCAGTTCCGCAGACACCGTAATCTGCGTCGCTTCCTCGTCGTCTTCGCGAATCGTCTTGGGCGTAACGCGAAGGACGACCTGGGGTTCGGTCTCGTCGTCCTCGATGGTTATCACGGGCGAGCCGACGACGGATAGTCCGGGGGTCGAGCCCGACAGTTCGACGGACTCGTCCCCCTCCAGCAACAGGTCGTCGACCGGACTGAATGTCAAGGTTGCAGTCCCGAAGCGCTGATTCGGCGGAATCGTGACCACAGCGGGCCGCGGGGCCACCGAGTAATCGCCGAGGCTGGCCGAGCCCGCGAACGACAAGCGGACAGAGATCGCGCGCGGCCGCACAGCGTCGTTATCGTGACCTAGCTCGGCACGCACCGTCACCGACTGCGGGCCTCCGTCCTCGCTGATCGATGCCGGCGTCGCCGACAGGCGGACGAACGGCGCATCGATGATGCGGAATTCCGCTCCGATTACGAATGCCTCGGTCTCCCCAGCTTCGAAAGTCAGTGTCTCGACGCGCGCTTCCTTCACGCCGTCATCGATTGGAGTGAACGTCAACGAAGCCGTGCCCGAGGTCGATCCTCTAGGTACGTTGATGATCGCCTCGCCTTGAACCTCGTAGTCCGCCTCGTCCGCCGTACCGTTCCGGACGACGATGGGAATCCTGAGATCGGCAGCAGGGACGAGACCCCCCGCCCGCTTCGCCGTGATCTCGATTTCCGTCGGGCCGATTCCCTCCTGCGCGGATTGCAGGCTCGGGGACAGGTCGAACGATGTGGCCCCCCCGTGAACCTGCACGGCAAGATGCTGGTCGAGGTCCGCGGGAGGGATCGACGAGTCGACAGTCACGGCGACAGTCTGGTCGAAGAAGTCGACCGTATCCCCGGGAATCGTTAGCGTGACATCGCGCATGGACACGCCGTCCAGGTCCCGGTCGCCGAGCTGGACCCGGACAACGCACTCAAGGAATCCGAAACTGCTAACGGGCCTGCAACTCACGGTTCTGGTCTCAGTGCCGATCAGAACGGTAATCGAGGGCGTGAGACCGGAGGAGGACACAAAGCCTCGGCTGAACTGAATCCCGAGAACTAGTTCCTCTCCCAGGTTGAGGACAGATGCAGGCTCCGTAATTAACCCGCTTCCAACCTCGATCAATGCGGACAACACGCGTGGACTCGTGCTCGGGACCACAGCAACTTGGCCGAATTGCGCTATGTGCCCTTGAGCAGTGGCCGAGATCGTTATGCCGCAAGTTCGGTCGAAACTCTGGCGACTATCCCATCGAAGAGTTGCCGTCACCTCATTCGATTCGCGCTCTCCGCTAGGGATCACTGCTGTTGCTGCAGATAGACTTGGCTCGTTGCAACCAAGAGCCCCCATGAAGAGAAACTGCACGCTGACGGGAGACTGTGCAGTCTGGTCAGTCACCGCAGACAACGTAACGTTGAAACTTGGGCTGTCGAGGTCTAGGTCACCTGTGCGAACATAGGTGGGACTTATCCTAGGTCGGATAATTGGCGAGGCGGCCTCGTCATCGAGTATGACTATTCGATGAAGGGACAGGCCGGTTGGCAAGAAGGCAAAAGAAGTCCCGAAACGATCGGTGGCTGATCCGCCGAAATATATGTCGCGCGTTGAATCCACCGAATCATTGTCAATTGGTGTGATTGAAACTTCGACTGTACCCTCTGATTTCCCCGCAGGAATCGTAATGGTCGGTGCTAGGGGTGCCAGAGTGTAATCGGTGGATAGCGTCGCCGTTCCGCGTGTGCTGAGCGTAACCGAGGTGTCTACCGACACAAGTGACCCGTTGCGAAATTCGGCCCGGACCGTGAAAAGCGATGCAGTGCCAGACGCTTCGTCTATAGACAGCCCCGCATCGACGGAGACCAAGATGCTCGGCTTGGTATCGTTGTCTTCCAGCGTAACGGAGGCTTCGCTTACGCTGGCCCCTCCCGAGGCGGTGCCTCCGACCCGAATCGCCTCCGATCCCTCCCACAAGTTGTCGTCGATCGGAGTGAGGATCACGGTCGCCTCCGCTTCTGTCTGGTTCGCGGGAATCGTGATGGTTGGCAAGGAGCCTGGCGTGCGATAGTCAGTTCCTGCCGTTGCTTCGCCCCCTAGGGTCACGGTGACGGAGGTCGGGGAGGTTCGTGCCTGTGCTAGCGTCGCCGTGACTCTTACGTCGGTGGCGCCGCTGCCCTCCGCCACCTTCGTCGGCGAAACGGCCAGTGTGACGGTCTGCGCGTGAGCCGACGGACGGACCGCCGTCGAGGCAATGGTGACCACGAACACTAGGAACGCGAGCCGGCCGCCTCCGGACCGCAACGCGGCGAGCGCCCCGCATTCCAGCACCCGGGCCCGCGCCCAAGTGCGACGCCGCTGCCCCGTCCGGCCCCGGCAGCTGCAGCCTGCCCCCTTCTCGGCAGGCAGGATCAGAGATGCTCCTGGAAAGCGGCTTGCGGCGCCGGGAAGTGCTTCTTCGTCCCGGACGGTCTCGCCACGACAGTCGAATGGATCCGGCCTTGCCGAAGCCTCCGACGAGCCGGTCGCGCGGCACAGATGGTCTCCTGGCGTTCCAGCGACCACGGAATCAACCACCACGCTCGCCGTGCGGTCCGGTGAAACGGTCCCGGTCGGGTGAGAAGATCGAGTTGCGGAGAGTCCGGGGCTAACGGCAGAGTCTGTCGCTGCACGGGCTCCAGACACGCAGGTTGGCGAAGCGGACGGCACCGAGGGCCGCCGCCGAGCGGGCACCGCGAGCGCGGCCCCCAAGCCGACGCCCGCCAAGGCGGGGGCGCGTCTTGCCACGTCGAATCCCGCCGGATGCGAAGAGAGGTAGCCAGAGGGTGTATACGCCGTGCGGATTCAGCGAAGCTATCGGGACTCATGTTGCTGAGACCTTTGCGTGAATCCCGCAGCTGGGCCTATCCCCATGTGCCTTGCTGCTTCCGTCATTTGACTGCGACCGCAACCTGACTCCACATTGTAGGAATCATCTGTGAGATTAGCGTGATCATTCATTGGACTTCGCGATGTTATGGCAATAATTTCGGGGGGGGGGGGGGGGGGGGAGCGTGCCAAGGCGTCATGGATCCGCCGCCAAGAGCGCTCCGTGCCCTCCCGCACCGCCAATGGCATTCGTATAAGCGTTCTTAGGTGATTTGTAAAATCTGGCCCGCAAAGGCTGCCAGGACCGCTAGATACAGGCGGCGTGCGGGGTGGTCAGCGAATTCAAGTGAATTCGCGCCAGCGCTTAACAAAGCGTTTCCGATTTGTCATGGTGGGATAGCCGACCTGCCGCTGGCCCCCGCATGGACCCGCTCATCCGCAATTTGCCTTCCACCACGTTCTGCGGAGAACGTCTGAGCCGGCACCAGATCTCCGAGATCCAGGAGACCGTGAAGTTCTTCCCCAACCTCAGCCGCAGCGAGCTGGTGCGCACCGTGTGCGTGCAGATGGACTGGCATACGCCCGGCGGATCCACGCGCTTGGGCTTCGGCCTGCGCGTGCTCAAGGAACTGCAACGCCGCGGCATTGTCCAGCTGCCGCCCAAGCGGGGCCCGGGACGGGGGCCGCAGAAGCCGCTGCAGTTCGACGAGCGCACGGCGCCCCAGCCGCCGGTGCGCGAGCCCCTGGCCCGGCTCGCCCCGGTGCGCTTGCAGACGGCGAGCGAGCCCGAGCAGGTGGCGCTGTGGAACCAATGGGTGCAACGCTACCATCCGTTGGGCTACCGCCAGCCGCTGGGCGTGCATCTGCGCTACTGGGTGCGGGACCGGCGCGACCGCCTGCTGGGCTGCCTGCTGTTCGACCGCGCGACGCGGCGGCTGCCCTGCCGCGACCGCTTCATCGGCTGGCAGGGGCAGGATTTCCACGAGCGCCTGCACCTGGTGGTGCGCAACGCACGCTACCTGCTGTTCGAGTGGGTGGAGGTCGGGAATCTGGCTTCGCACGTGCTGGGGCTGGCGGCGCGGCAGCTGCCGCGGGACTGGGAGCGCTGGCATGGCTGGCGGCCCGTGCTGCTGGAGACCTATGTGAATCCGCGCCAGCATCAGGCGGCCTGCTACCGGGCTGCCAACTGGCAGCTGGTCGGTCACACGCAGGCCCGCGGAGCGCGCGGCAAGGCCCCCGCCAAGCAGCCCAAGCAAGTCTACGTCCTGCCGCTGCATCCGCAATGGAAGCGCATCCTGGCGCAAGGCCCGCAGCCGCAGCCGCCGCCGCGGCCGTGGGCCGAGGACGACTTCGTGGACATGTGGCGGGACATCCTGGGCTCCGTGGCGCGGGCTGCCAACGCGCACGACCAGCGCTGGCAGCGCCGGCGGCGGTCGATCCACACGCTGCTGGTGGTGCTGTTCGTGTTCCGCCTGGTGCGCACGCCGCGCCGGCAGGGCTACGCCCGGGTCCTGGCCGACCTGTGGGAGTGCTGCCGGCGGCTGGGCCTGCAGCTGCCCAAGCCCCGCCCGGTGGCGGCCTCGTCGATGTGCGTGGCGCGGGCCAAGGTGGGCGCGCAGGTGTTCCGGCGCATCCACGCCGCCGTGCTGCGGCATGCCGGCCCGGACCGCTCCACGCTGTGGAAGGGGCTGCGGGCCTTCGCCGTCGACGGCTCCAAGCTCAACCTGCCGCGGGAACTGGTGCGGGAAGGCTACGCCCCGCCCTCGCCGCAGGCGCACTATCCGCAGGGACTGCTCAGCTGCCTGTACCAGATCCGCCGGCGCCTGCCGTGCGACTTCGCACTGCTGCCCCACTTGGACGAGCGGCGGGCCGCACGCCGGCATCTGGCCGCGCTCGGCCGCGGCGACCTCGTCGTCTACGATCGCGGCTACTACAGCCTGGCCCTGCTGCAGGCGCACAACGAGCGCCGGGTGGAGGCCGTCTTCCGCCTCAAGCGCAACGCCAGCAGACAGGTGTGCGACTTCGTCGCTGCCGGCAGCTGTGACGAAGTCGTCACGATGGGGCCGGCCGGGACGGCCCCGCTCCGGCTGCGACTGGTGAAGTACGCCGTGCACGAGACGCCCTATGTGCTCGGGACCACGCTGCTGGACGCGCAACTGTACCCGCTGGCGGACTTGGCCGCCCTCTACCACGGACGCTGGAGCGTGGAAGAGCTGTACAAGATCTCGAAGGAACTGCTGCAGCTCGAGGGCTTCCACGGTCGCAGCGAGCAGGCGGTCCAGCAGGAGCTGTACGCGCACTTCACGCTGATCGCGATGGCGCGGCTGTTCGCCAGCCACAACGAGCGGCATTTCGAGTCGCGGGACGAGGAGGCGGACCGAGCGCCGCTGCGGGCGAACTTCAACCAGAGCCTAGGCGCGGTGGAGCGGGAACTCGAAGGGCTCTTGCTGCAGGCACCGCCGCTGCGGGACACGCTGAACCGGGTGCTGGAGCACGGGGCACGGAGTCCCCAGCGGGAGCGGCCCGACCGCTCCTACCCACGCCGGTCCCGCCGCCCGAGCACGAAATGGAGGAATCGCAAGCCCGCCGACCCCCCGACCGCAGACTGAATCGCACCCCGCCCTGACGCCATCCGGCGGCGCTTAAACCGAATGCGTCTCCATCCTTAAACGAATGCCATTGCCCGCACCGCCCACTGCGACGCCTCCGGATCCGTCATTCGCACAGGCATCTCATGACAGCCGCCCTGAGCGCTCACCACCCTCAGCGAGGCTGCCCCCCGCCAGGACCGGCGATGGAGACAGGCCGCAGTCTGTCCGGCCACGGGATGGGACCGATGGTGAACGGTGACCTCGTCCTTCTCCAGGTGGGGTGTATGTGGCCACCTTGCCTTGGGGCCGGCTGAAGAACTTGGCCTCGCACATGCTGGCCTGCGTCGAGCGCCAGCTGCCCGAGGATTGGGACCAGCGCTGCCGGATCCGGCCTGTGCTGTTGGAGACCTTCTGCGAGAAAACGCGGTTTGCGGGAACTTGCTACCGCAGGGCCAACTGGATCCAGGTGGGCCAGACCCAAGGTCGAGGCAAGCTCGACACGCATCACGAGTACGCCAAGCCCGTGAAGAGAATCTTCGTGAAACTGCCCTGCGGCGACTGGCAGACGATCCTCAACCGCTGATCTGGAATCCCGCTGCACGCCTCCCTCGAACGGCTGCACCGCCTTGTTTTCGCCGCGGCGCGACGACTGCGTCCGGCAGATTCAACTGATACTGGGTGGCGGGAGCGGAACTCGGCGACGGAACGACGCGGGGGCCGAGCCAGCCGGTGCCTGGTTGCCCAGCGTAAGGGCCATCGGAATATAATCAGGATCTGCAGTCCGCAATGGGGGCGGCCAAGAAAGCCAGAAGGGCGCCACGAAGAAAACAGGGCGCAGAGTCAGTGCGCTCCGACCACGTCGGAATCAGAGAAAACGGAAAGAGCAGGGAGGCCGCATTCCCCGGACTTTCGGGGGCCTCGATCAATGGCGCAGGGATTCTGCTGCTGCGGTACTGGCGTGGAATCCTGTGTCTGACCCTGCTGGTCGCAATCAGCTATTTCCCGGCTCTCGACGCCGAGTTCATCTGGGACGACAAGATCTTCCTTGATGAGCCGTTAATCCAGCAATGGTCGGGGATCTGGAGCATCTGGTTGTCGCCCCGTGACCTCCTCGAAGCGCACTACTGGCCCGTCGTCTACTCATCCTTTTGGTTGGAACACAAGCTTTGGGGCTTCGAGCCTGCCGGCTACCACGCGGTCAACGTTTTCTTGCATCTTGCCAATAGCCTTCTGGTGTGGATCCTGATGGTGCGCCTGAACGTCACAGGAGCCTGGGCAATTGCCGCGGTCTTCGCAGTACATCCCCTGCACGTGGATTCCGTCGCTTGGATCATCGAGCGAAAGGATCTGCTGTCGGCGTTGTTCTACATAGCAGCCGTGCTGGCTTGGATACGCTTCGTGGACGCTCGCCGGCCATCGCTTTATTGCGGCGCTCTCGCCCTCTTCACGCTGGCGCTGCTGTCGAAATCGATTGCCGTTACGCTGCCGGCCGCATTGTTGATCTGGCATGCGTGGAGGCGGGGGAGGCTAGACCATGCAGACTGGCTGCGACTTGTGCCGTTCTTTGCCGTGGCAATCCTTATTACGGCTGCGGATCTGTCCTTCTATCAGGGCCGGGAGCCGTTGGATCTCGGCTATTCGCTGACCGAGAGGGCGTTGATAGCATCCCGCGCTCTCTTCTTTTACGCCTGGATGCTTCTGTGGCCGACCGAGTTGGCGGTGATCTATCCGCATTGGCCTGTCGACGTCTCCGACCCCGTTTCGTGGGCGTTCTTGATTGGCGCAGTGGCAGTCCCGGCAGCGCTCTGGGCACTGAGGCGTCGGATCGGCACGGGGCCGCTCGTCGGTGCCGCGTACTTCGCGGTCACGCTCGCTCCCGTGCTGGGATTCGTCGACTACGGCTTCATGCAGTTCTCGTTCGTGGCGGACCGCTACCAATATCTCGCGGGCTTAGGTGTCCTGGCGGTCCTGGTCTCGGCCATAGTGCACGCGGCGAGAAAGCTGGAGGGCCGGTCCAGAATGGCCGTTTACGCGGGCGGGGTGATGGTGCTTGCAGTGCTGACGGTGAAGACATGGTCCCAAGCGGAGGTCTATCGGGATGAGACCACCTTTTTCCGGCACATCATCGCGCTCAACCCGAACGCGAGGGACGCCTACCTCAATCTCGCCGACGCCCTAGTAGAGGAGGGTCGCTTCGACGAGTCCCTTGCGGCGGCCCGCATCGCGATTGAACAGCGGCCCGACCACGCGAACGCCCATCATGTCCTCGGCCGTGCCCTCGCCGGTCTCAAGAGATTCGAGGAAGCGGAAGACGCACTCTCCAAGGCCCGGGAAATGGCCCCTCGCGACGCGAGTATCGCTTACAACACGGGTCAGATGCTCCGTGAGGCCGGTAGACAAGAAGACGCTGTAGAGAAGTTCAGGGAAGCGCTGGCGATACAGCCTGATCTCGCTTTCGCAAATGGGGCGATGGGCGTCGCCTTGAACGCTCTCGGGCGTTATGAGGAGGCCCTGGAGGCTACCACCGCGGCCATGTCGCAGTGGCCGCACCTGGTGCAGTCGGTTGACTTGCAGAAAGCGGCAGGCTATGCGGCATGGAAACTGAACGATCTTGAGAAGGCCGCACACCACTTTCAGATCGGTCTCGAGGCCGACCCGAACGACGTGGAGATCCATCTGAACCTCGGCAGGGTCCGCCTGGAGCAGCATCGATTTGAGGAAGGCCGTGAACACCTGCGCGGGGCACTGGACCTGCGACCGGAGAATTCGACGACGCTGCTTGAGGTGGCCGATGCTCTCCGAATCAGCGGCTACGCCGAGCAGTCGCTGCCTTTCTACAGGCAAGTGCCCGAGAAATCTCCCGCCAGTGCGCGAGCCCTCGCCGGGATAGGACTGGCCTTATTCGATATGAACCGCTATACCGAGTCGATTGAGGCGAGCGAAGCTGCGATTGCGTTGGACCCTGAGTTGCCGCTAAGGGGCGAAGTCTACCGCTTCCTGGGCAGTGCCCACGCCGATCTGGGAAACCTCGAGGAAGCAGTCGAGAACCTCAGGCGGGCCATCGAGTCCGACCCGGACGACGCGGACTCGATCGACCGACTGGGTCTGCTGTACTTCGAGCACGGTCATTTCCGGGATGCCTTGCACCAGTACTTGGTCCTGGAAAAACTTCGGCCGGACATCGCGCAGACTCATATCAATATCGGTTCAAGCCTTGTCAAGCTTGGGCGTGACGAGGAGGCGCTCCCCGTATTCGAGAGGGCCCAACAGCTGGACCCCGACTACGATGGGCTCCGAACCACACTCCAGATACTGCGAAGCGCAGTTGGAACGGAGTAGGGTCACCGGAGACTCAAACGGTTGGCGAGCCCCCAGCGATTCGACTATCTGGAAGAGCGCGGCCGGAGAGCTAGGGCAGGCCAGCTACGTGCCGTCCCGCGAATTCTCCGAGCTGCACCAGATGTGCCGGTTCGAGCGCAAGCTCGTCCAGGATGGAGCACGCCTGCACCAGCGCATCCACAGGATCATCGACCGTGCCGGCTTGCCCGTCGGTGGGGTGCTCAGCGACATGTTCGGCGTCACCGGGCGCATCATCCTCGACGGACTCATCGCCGGCCGCACGGCGGCGCGGATGCAGGTCGAGCTGACCCACCACGTGCGCAGCAAGATCGAGCGGCTGACGCTCACCCTGGAGGCGAAGCTGAACACACACTCCGTCTGGCGTCTGCGGGGACTGTTGGACGACCATGACGGCGGAGCGCATCGAGGATCTCGACGAGCGTGTCGGGCGCTCCCTTGAGGCGTACCGGCACGAACTGAACCTGCTGGAGACGATCCCCCGCATCGGCCGCCCGACGGCCCACGCCATCCCGCCCGAGGTCGGCCCGCATCCGGCGCAAACCTTCGGAAGTGCCGTGCGGCAAGGCTTGTGGGTCGGCATGTGCCCCGGCAGTTACGAGAGTGCCGGCAAGCGCCGCTCGGGCCACACACGCCGCGCTAACGCGACGTTGCGGGCCAGCCTGAGCGAGTGCGCGCATGCCGCCGGGTGCAGACCGCGCGCATCGGGTACAAGAAAGCAGCCGTGACGACAGCCCACAAGCTCCTGCGCGTAGCCGCCGGGTAGAAGGGGGCATTGCTGCGCCCCTTCTACCCGGCGTCCACGGATTCCACATCCATCACCCTGCTGCAAAGATGGTTAGCAGCAATTCAGCTCCATCGATCACTACGTAGCGCGGCTCCCGCCCTGACAGGGCCTGGCTACGCTCGAGTATGATCGGGACACCCTCCCCGCGTCGATCCATAAGCGTGTCACGGAGAGTTCCCAATCTGTCAATCTCGTTCGTGACTTTGCACTTGGCCAAGAGGCTAGCTATCACCTCGTTCCTAGTGGCTTGGCGATAGGCCATTGTACTTGGCGTCATCGTATTCACCAAATCACCCGGGGAGTAGCGTTCGAGGCGGTTCGAAAACATGCGAAGTCGAATCTTCGACCGCTGTAGAGAATAGTCTCTGTGTGCAACTGCGTTGACTAGCGCTTCAAAGACTGCTGTGATCTCGTACTGCGGGGAGTCTGTTCGCCCGAGTGACTTCCGCGCCGACAGCCGCCGGTTCCTAGCCACAAATCGGCACGCTTCCGCCACCTGTTGGTCGAGCGGCCCGCGAATATCCTTAGCGTCTATCTGGTAGTTCGACTTGTCTAGCGCCCTTCCAATGCTCGTCCCACGATACGCCGTCGCCTGAATGAACGCGTTTGGAAGCCATCGCTCGGGATGCATCGTGCCAACTAGAACGCCTGCTAGCGTCAGATTCGTGTTCCCAGCACCGACCCTGACAGCCATTCCGAGCTTCACCTCGAAAGTTTCAAGTCCATCCGAAGTACGACTCGTTCGGAACCGTCCGACTAGCATGGGGTCAAGGTGAGACAGCCATGTGTCTGGCACTGCTGTCTCGTCAAACTGGATCAAGCGGGTCCTGCTCTGTTGTTGCATCAGCCTGCCCAACTGATCTTGTGACATTCTTCGCTTCGACGTACCTGAACGAAGATAGTATCCTCCCGGACTGCGGTGGACTGACAGACTTCGATTGAGCTCGACCAGTAGAACCCACCGCAAACTGCCGGAACTGTCGGGTAGCTCGAGTTTCTCAACCATCGCATCGACGGGGGGATCGATCGCGTCGTGGCAGATCTCCGTCACAAGATTTGCAACGGAATCCAGATTCTCGAAGGGGATACCAAGTATCTCGTGCGTATCGTCTTCAATCCCCAATACGAGTCTTCCACCCCGCGCATTGTAGAAAGCCGCAATTTCGTCAGCAAGTGCATTTCTCTTGGGGCTTTTCTGCACCTTACTGCTGAAAAACAACTGCTTGAGTTCCAGATATGAGTCCTCTCCTGCCGCGATTCGTGAATGCAGCTCATGAGGGCCATGTCGCATGCTGGACCTCGATTGCGAGTCGCTGGTGCCTAGCGTCTAATGCCTTCCGGGTGCCCTCGATTACCCGGCAAATCTCTTCGCGAACCCCCATTTCTTGAAGGCATCCCCTTCCATCCCGATACATCGCGCACTGGCCTCGTCGAAAATCCATGGCAACGACCAGTCCTGCATCGCCGTTCACGACAATATTGGGATTATGATTGGCAAAGACCACCTGCCGTCTTCTCTTGTTGCCACGGAGCTGCTTAACAATCGTAGATCAGGTGATTGTCGAGATCATCTTTGGGTTGATCGAGAATGAGAGGCTCTTCACCGTAGGACAAGAGAAAGGCCAGTAGTGCAGCAGACTGTTGCCCCGGGGATCCACTCTCGAGAGGCGACCATCCGCTCCTTTGCGGGCGTCGGTATTCGATCTGCAACGTGTCAACTGGCCACCAAAGTTGAAGACGGTCGATCTGCTCAGGCGGTAGGCTCCGGATGTGCCTGCGAAACGACTTTGTCCGATCAGTGCTCCCGACCTCTTCACGCTCAGCCAAGATGTCTCTCTTGATGGTCCGGACCCGCCGCAGAACCTCCTTTGCCCGTTCATCACTCGGCTCTGTTTCTAAACCTCGGTAGAGATCCGCAAGTATCCCGCGCGAGCCACCGGGATCCCAAATGTCAGTAGCAAGGCGACGATCTACCTTGGCTATCGACTTCCGAAAGTCAGATTCTTGCGGTGCAGGATCATTTCCGAACGGCACCAGCATCATTCTCACGAATGGATTGCCGGTCAAAGTTCGCCCCAAGAACGCTCTGCGCTGCTCTGCGAGATCGAGGTGCAGGGCCTCCAAATCTGCCAGAACGTCGCGAGCCTCAGAGTTGAGAGTCTGAATCTCGTGCTCGATCTGGTCGAGATGCCTAAGCTGGCCCTCAATCGCCTGACGCTGCTGAATGAGAGATGAGAATTCCTTTGGATCTTCAATCGTAGCGTCTTCGAGACTGGCCTTTAGCGAATCGTAGTTGTGCTTTGCCTGTATAGCCTTTCCTAGAAGCTCGGAGCTCTCAGCCTGCTCACGAACCTTCGTAGTGAATTCTTCAGGGTCCGTCGCGGCTTGACGCAGATGGGCCGCGCTCTGACGCTCACATTTCCGGTCATGGACTAATTGGCGGTGTCCACGGTTCTGGCCGCGAGTCAGATTCTGAGCGGCAACGGGCCAACATAAATGCTCGCTACTGTTTTGGCAGTGGTGAGCACCACAGACGTCCTCGCCGAGTTGGGTAGCCCTCGGCGAACGCCTCGCGACGCAGTGCCGAGGCCGGCAACTTGCGCCGCTCCAGTGCGGCGGCGGGGCGAGTCGGGCATGAATCCACGCGCCTCGGCGCGCTGGCATGTCGGCAAGCAGGCCTGGCTGAGGGCCGTGGACGGGTTCAGCCGCCGTTGAATTCGTAAACCAAGCGCAGCTCGGTGCCCGGATAGACCGTCCGGGTCTCGTTCAGCGCCTGCAGCACGGGCTCAAGCGCCTCGTCGAGGTGCGCTTGGGACTGCCGCGGCAGCCGCACCCGCAGGATTCCCCGCCGAGGCTCCGGCAGCAGGCTGGCTTCGCTGGACAGCAGTGTCTCGCGAATCACCTCATGCGCCATCTCTGGCCGCGACAGGTGTGGCGCCAGCTGCTCCGCCAGGCGCAACTCGGCCCGGTAGGCCAGCATGCGCAGGGTGTCCATCAGGTAGCGCATGGGCCTGGGCAGCGCCTGGTAGCGCAGTCCCTCCGGCAGCTCGCCGGCCAGCACATGCTTCGGGGTCCACCCGCGGTGACGCTCGGCGCCGTCGAGCGCATCGTCGTGCTGCTCGATCTCGCGGCGCAGCTCTTGCTCCTGCTCCGCCTTGAGCCGGCCGCGCCGCAGACGCTCCTGCTGTTGCCCGCTGCGGCCCCGCAGCCGGCGGATCAGGTTGTCGGCCTCGCGCCAGACCGGGTTGACCACGCGCGCTTGCGGGTCCATCTCCTCCAGGCGGTGCTCCGGCAAGCTGTCGAGGCCGAAATTCGCCCGCAGATAGCGGAACAGGCTCTCCTGCGCCCAGCGGCCCCGCAGGCGGGCCACCACATCCTCGGCCTGCAGGCCGAAATGGTTCGTCACCAGCGCCGGCTGGCGTCCCTGCGGGTCCCGTGCGCGGCACGCCCGCTCCTGGCGCGGCTGGCCGCTGCGACCGGTCATCGGCCTGCGGCTGGTCTCGAAGAAGCGGATCTCGCGCACCCACGGCCAGCCCCCGGTCGGGCTGTCCGGGCCGGCCGGCTGCGACGCGCCCTGGTCCTCGCCGGTCAGCGCAACCCAGCGCTCGGCGCAGCGCGCCTTGACCGTGCGCTCCCCCAGCGGGACCGGCACGCTGTAGCTCACCTCGCGGAATTCGCCTGCCTGCCAGGGCTCGTCTTGCGGGCCCTTGCGCCAGGTGATGAACGCGACGCCCAGCCCGTCCAGCTTTTCGAACAGCTGCAGGTCCCAGCCGCCGCGGTCGAACACCAGCGTCAGGCTCGGCCGGTGCCCCTGGCTGGGACGGCCGGCCTGCTCGCCGATCAGGCCCAGCTGCCTCAGCTGCGGCAGCATCTGGCGCAGCTCTTGGGCCAGCGACGTGTTGAGGTCCCCGTGCAGGCACAGCAGCGGCGCCCCGCCCAAGGCCGAGGCCCAGCAGCTGGCGGCCCCGGGCAGCTTGAGCTTCTGGCGCGCCACGTGCTGCTTCGGCAGGCGGCCCTTGCCGCCGTAGGTCTTGACATGCCCGTCGACCAGCAGCGTCGCCGTTCCCTGCGGCTGGCTCTCCTCGACCCACAGCGCCGCGAGTTCGTTGCGCCACGTCGCCAAGGCCGCCGGGTCCTGCGCGAGCTGCTTGGTGCGGCGCCGCAGGGTGCGCACCGAGGGGCAGCGGTCCAGCCCCAGCAGGGCGCCGAACTCGCCCGGCTGCAGGTAGCTCAGGCGCTCGGGATTGCGGGTGCCGGAGAGCAGCATGAAGGCCAGCGTCAGCAGCACCGAGCGCAACCCGTAAAAGCCCTTGTCCAGGCTCAGGGCGCCGGCGCAGGACAGCAGCCCCTCCTGCAGCAGCGCCGGCAGGGCCGTCAGCAGGCCGCCGCAGGTGACGCTCGGCAGCGCGAGCCCGAAGCTGGGCTCGGCTTCCTGCTGGGGGCCCATGCTCGTCAGGGCGCGCTGCAGGCTGTCGCGCGTGGCACGCCCCTGGGGGGCGGCCGCATCGCGCCGGTTGCGCTGTTCCTTGTCGGGACCGCGGGGACCGCCGTCAGCCTCCGCCGTTGAGGCAGGGCTGCCCCCGGCGGCGCCCGGCGCAAGCGGGCCCGGCCCCAGGGAGGGCAAGCCTGGCAGGCGACCGGCGGCGACGTAGTTGCGCAATGTCTGGAAATTGACGTTGAAACGGCGGGCCGTGCGGCGCAGGCTGGCACCGGACAGCAGGCTGGCGGCCAGACCCTTGAGGAGCTGCCGGTCCTGCAGCACCAGCGCACGGCCCTTGGGGGCGCTGGCCGGGAAGAAGGCGCCTGGCCCCTGCTCGCGCAGGAGCTTGGCGGCCCGCGAGACCGTGCGCGGGCTGACGCCGTGCACGGCGGCGAGGCTCTTGGCAGTGGCCAGGCCGTGCACGGCGCAGCGCGCCACCGCCAGGTTGCGGGCGGGGTGGTCGTCGAGCTGGTGGGAGTCGAAGAGCTGGCTGCCGACGAAGTAGAAGCAGGTGTCTGCCTGGAAGTGCAGGCGCAGGTGGGGGCCAACGAAGAGGGCGTCGCCTGGCGGGAGGTCGAGGCAGGTCAGTGGACTGCGCGCGATGGAGTCCACGTCCATGGACCCAGCATAGCAGAATCGAGGGCAAGATTCGGGAGAAATATTCAAGGTGCTCGGTAAATATATTTGAATTGCTCTTATTCTGATCTCACAGACGCGTCCGTGGCTTGGCGCAAGTGCCGTCGGCCCAAGCGCAAGTGCCTGCTCGCCTAGCCGCGGCCAGCGGTTTCTTGGCGGTCTCGCGCAGCTCCGGCCGTCTGGGCCGGCGACCGGCTGCGACGGAGTCTCAGAGCAGCACCTCAGCGACCTGCGCGCCAAGCCCCCGGGGCCCTCCGGCCACTCTGGGCGGAACTGACCTGCCGGCTAAGGCCGGCCGACATTGCGGCGCGGGTCCCCTGCCGCCAGGCCCTGGAATGAGCGCTGGCAGGCATGCGCCTGCGACACGCCCAGTTAGTCAGCAGTGGCGGGCCGACAGCCCGCCGGCAGGCTGTCGGCCTAGCCGAGGCCAAGCCACCAATCCACTATCAATGGCTCGGAATCGCTATGCTGCGCGGACGATCCGGTTGCAGTCAGCTATCTCACGCACTAGAGCCTGCACCTCATGAGTGAACCTTGCTATCTGCTGAACAGTGGGCCGCCGGATCGCGTCGCCCCAGAATCCGTCCATGACCGGAACTGTGGCTCTGACGCTGCGTTCGCGCCGCTCTGCGGAGCACATCCAACGCGTCGGACTCGGCAGCATCAGTTGTGTCAAAATCACGGTCGTTGATGTCGCTAGGTTCCACTTCATTCACGGCCTTTCGAATCAGCTCAGCCGAACGGCTCAATTCTTGCCTCCGACTGCGAAATGCGATGCTCTGCCGTCGGGTAAGCGTTCGAGCGGGCCGGGCAGGTAGCGGTGGGATGGTGAGAGAGTGGGTTGAGAACAAGCTTCTGAGAACGCTGGACACCGAGAATGGTTTTATGGCAGTCTCACAGTTCGGACATCGGAAGATCGGGGACCTTCGCCTCGTGGCGGCACTGCTCTTCGCAAATAGGGCGATTCATCCAGGCATGGCGTCGATGACGGCCTGCGTAGGCTGGGTTTGTCCGTTCAGTTCGCAGAACACATCGGATTCGCACCACAGGTGGTGACGCAAGGATGTTCCATGGACCGATGCCGCCCGCGTCGGGCCAGCGCCGCTGAGGCTGCGTCCGGCTAACTGGTCGTGTCGCTCCGGGCGGGCGTCGGGCACTGGTTTCAAGGACACTTGGATGGGCCCGCACAGGGCGGCCCGCCGCGCGACGGCCTGTCTCGGACAACGCGCGGCGACGATCGGCCGTTCGCAGGCGCCCGCAGGCTGTGCTGCCAACTGCTTCCGCACCTCGGAAAGAACATTTGAGGAGGATGGCGACGATGGTTAGCATTCGTTAACCACATGGATATTGAATCCACGCCCCGATTTGCCACCATGGGGCCATGGAAGCGGAGGCGCTCCCAAGTCGTCCCCGACCTCACCCCCGGTGGTGCCGTCGTCGTCTCCACGCACGTCAACCTCTACTTCCAAGGCGACACCTGCCTGTTCCTGGCGGGCGGATTCCCCATCGACGAGCACCGCGTCGGTGGCCGCGCCGCTCGCAACTCCATCCAGGCCCGCTGTGTGGACATGGGCCTCGCCACCGCCCGTCAGATCGCCGGCCCCACCGGCGTCTCTGTCCGCATCGCCCACCGCGTCGTGCGCCAGCGCCGCCAAGAAGGATGGGATTCCTTCGGCCGCAAGCCCAGCCGCCCCGGCCGGGACAAGCAGCAGCGCAATCAGATGGACGCCCGCGCCCAGCAGGGGCGGGCCGGCCGTCCCGCCCAGGGCCATGCGCCCCGCCTGACGCTGGTGTTGGACCGCGGCGGCTCGTCGCACGGGCTGTTCGACGAGCTGGACCGGCTGGGCGTGGCCTTCATCACTTGGCGCACGGGCACGCAAGAGCCTTGGCCGGAGGAGGAGTTCCGCCAGCTGCAGTACCCCGTGGCCATGGCGCTGGGCGAGCGCGAGGTGACGGCGCGCTGCGCCGAGCGGCGCGGGTCCCTCAACGACCGGGACGGGTGGTGATGGAGAGTACGGAGGTGTTCCGGAGCTGTGTGCTGCGGGCGCTGGAGCGGGCCGAGGTGCGCTGGCTGGTCAACGTGAGGAACGTGAAGCACGACCCGGAGCGCAAGAGCGACCTCCGGGACAGCGAGTGGCTGGCGACGCTGGCGCGCTAAGGCCTGGTGCGCCCGAGCTTCGTGCCGGACGCCCGTCTGGAGTGCCTGGGGCAGCTGAAGCGCACGCACACGAGGCTGCGGGACGTGGCGACGAAGCTGAAGGGTCAGCTGCACCGCCTGCTGGGCGAGGACGGATTGCGCATCGGCGGGATCCTTCCCGACGTGTTGGGCGCGTCCGGCCGGCGAATGCTGGAAGGCCTAGCGCGCCTGGGGTTATGACTTGGGACAGCAAGCACCCTAAGCCCGATCGAAGTCCAGCCGCGTCCCCTCGGCAGCGTGGCCACCCTTCTGCGACGTGGCAGTCATGGCGACCCTGTCAGGTCCGCTCCGAACCCACCGACCATCGGGCGGGGATCGCCGTTCATGCCCCCGCCCGAGATCGACCAAGTTCCGATCAGCGCGCGGGGCCCATCCAAGCCCTTGCCAACGAACATCCCTCTGAGGACAGTAAGCTCACCGACCGTTCCGTCCGGTGTGGAGCGATTCCGGTAGGCCACACGCGCAGTGCTCGAGCTGAAGGTGAGTTCGTTAGTGGTGGCGTCGGCCGTAACATTGTCCGTGCCGGTGAAGATCAGCTCACTGATGTTGCCTTCGGTATAGCTCGCCGGAAGGCCGTCGGGGTCGACTAGGTCGCTGACTACCACCGTCACGTCACTGCTGGTAATCGTCTCGGCATGCCAACGGACGGTCACGCCGACATTCCCCACCCAGCGGGTCGTGTGCTGGTTGGCTACAGTCTTGCCTGCGTAGCGTGCCGTTCCCTCCGGGTGCGCCGGATCTCGCGGACTCGCGTAAGTCGCCGCAGCAAGCGGACTGAACGCGAAGCCGTTGTTCCGGCTCGCGGCATCCCCGTCCGTCCTGTTGTCGGTCTCGTACCCTCCGCGTGCAGCATAGGTCGTGTACTCACGGCGCCAGAACCCGAACCGGGTGTAATCGGTGGTGTCGAATCCCACGAATAGGCGCTCCTGCCTCCTGTTGAACACGGCGGAACCCGCTTCGAGGCCTCTGTTGACATTGGCGCACCCTTCGTTGTCACAAGCGTGATAGCTGCGCTGATTGTCATCGTCGAAGAAGATCCCGCCTTCGAGCCGGGCGGCCTCCCAGCCTGCCGCGCTGCCGACCGCAGCCACCAGCCGGTCGAGAAAGACGAGGGCTTCAACGTCATCCGCGGCGGTGTCTAGGCTCGCGCTGTCGTCGGCGTTCCTAGTGCCGGGATAGGTCTCCGCCATGAAACCCACTGTGTCGCTGGCGGTCCCTGAGGTGGGAAGGGCGGTCAGGTCGTCGAGGCCGAATACGCTCTGCAGCACACGCGCACGGATGGCCTGCCAGATATCGTTGCGGCCGGTGTTCGTCTCCCGCTCGTTTCCGTCCGCGGCGGCGTCCAGGGCTATCCATCCTGCCAAGACCCTTCGCTGGGCCGCGACGTATTCCTGCAGCTCGCTCATGTGCGTCGTCCCGTTGACGGTCTTCTGGCCACCCTGCACCAAGGTTGAGATGGGGATCGTGAACAGAACGGAGTTGTCGGTAATCGCTTCGTTGTCGGGGTCGATGGTGATCATCAGGTCCCCATTCTCGATTTTCGCGTTGGGGACGGCAGTGCCGAAGACTATGCTCTCCGCATCGGCGAGCGGCGGCAGCGGCATCGTCGGTGGCTCCGGTCGGTCGACTTGCTCTGCGCCGTAGGACCCCGTCAGAGTGTTTTGGTCCTCGGCGTTGGGCGCGGCAATCCACCAGTCCCCGACCACGGCGGTCGCCAAACTGGACCCCGTTCCCAGCACGGTCCCCCGCCACGCCCCCTGCATGGTCTGGCTCGCGCGGCCGCTCCACGACCCTCCGCGGTGGAAAATCATCGCCGGATTCGTGCTGGCGTCTGCGCTGCTCTCGCCCGCTCCGCCGCTTGCCACGGACGTGCCGCCACCGTCCCCCCACTGGAGGGTCGCCGGTATGCTGCTGACCGTCGGCAGGACGATGTGGTCCACCTCGAAGAAGGTGATCACCAGAGGGTTCGAGTCCATGTCCCTGAGATTCGACACGATCGCCGAAATGGTGTTCCGCGTCAGGCTCACCTGAATGTCGATGGTCCCTTCGTACACCGTTGGGCCTTCGTCGTTGTCGCCCATCCCGACCGCGAGCGTCCCTCCCGAGTAGTGCAGCGTTCCGGACGCCGGTAGCTGCGCCCTCCTGCTCGCGGTCGGGATGAGTCCCCACCAGAACACGCCGTGGTCCCCCACGTCCTCAACCGAGCCCGTGGCGTCCTCGAACATCAGGTCTTGGTTCGCCGTCGCCCGGACCTGTTGGTAGTACGCCCCGTAGCGCGTGTTCTCCGTTGTCCGGTAGTGCGATATGGACTCGCTCCTGTTGGCGTCGAAGTACTTCATCGCGTCCGCAGCCGACAGTGCCGCCGCCTCAAGGATGCCGCCGCCGTCTTCCGCGGTCGCCGCCGCGAATTCGGGCACTCCAGTCAGCGCCGTAACGAGCTTTGCCAAGTTCTCCAGCACTTGGTCGGCGTCGGTGGTGGCGTTCTCGCCGCCGTTAATGTCCAGTCTAGGATCGCCTCCTTCGGCCGAACCGAAGATCTTGTTGATCTCGGCCTGCAAGCCGTCGCCGTCCCACAGTGCCAAGATGTTTGCGTCGTAGGTGGTGGCATCCAGGTGCTCGTTCAGGGCCTCGTAGGCCAACGCCCGAGAATGCACCTTCGTGATCTCCTTGAGGGCCTCCGCCACGAAGTTGTCCCCAGACTTGCCCGACATGCCGCCGCCCAGCAGCTCTGCCACCGAGAAGTCCTCCCCGTGGATCCGCAGCATCGTGTTGGCATCGTTTGCCTCCGTGCCGTAGGTGTCGCCGACAAAGTCCACCACTGCGGAGAGCCCTAGGTACTTGTCGTCCGAGTCCACATGCTGGTTGGCGTCGTAGCGCGCGCCGTGCAGTATGCCGTCTTCCATGTGCACTCGGTACATCGCCCCGTCGGAGGTCGTGATGTTGCCCATCCCCGACGCCGGTAAAACTGCCCCGTCGATCGTGTAGCCCACGCCGTCCTCGTTCGCCATCGCCACCAGTGCGGTGCCCCGGACCTCCATCTCTATGGGCAGGTAGGTCGCCGTCCACGCGCCGTCCGCGTCCATGCTGACCCGGTACGAATTCCCGTTCGCCGCCGAGATCACGCTCCCGTCGGCCACCAGTTCCGAGCCGTGCAACCACGTGCCGTCCTCGGCCAGCAAGAAGGTCGTCGTTCCCGAACTCCCGAGCGTCACCGTCACCAGATTGCCCATCAGCGCAGCCGACCACATGCCGTCCTCACCCATGTTCAGCGTGTAGCTCACACCCAGGCTTGACGTGGTCTGCGTCTCCCCGCTGACCACCAGGTCCCCGCCCAGCCAGTGCGTGCCGTCCTCGGCGACAACCAGCGTGACCGACTCGCCCGACATGCCCAAGCCCACCATCACCTCGCGCGGAACATAGTGCGCCGTCCAGATGCCGTCTTCGTCCATGCTCGCCAAGTAGGTGCGTGTGCCGACCGCATAGTTCATGCCGCTGATCAGCGACACGGTCTCTCCCGTGAGCGGGTGGGTGAACGTCCACTGCCCAGACTCGTCCTGCACCACCGTAACGTCGACCCCCGAGCTGCCTACCGCAACCTGCTGCGTCGCGGGCACGTAAGTGCCAATCCACATGCCGTCTTCGTCGATGCTTAGCCGGTACACCCGACCGTCGGAGATCTCAGTGGTAGTCTCACCGCTGACCACCGGGGCCGCGTTCAGCCAGTACGAACCGTCCTCGGCCTGCTCCAGCGTGGCGTGCCGCCCGGAGTTGCCCAACTGCACTGGGATCATCGGCGCGTCAAAGTTCGCCGTCCAAGCACCGTCCGCATAGGTAAGCGTGTACGCGCGCCCGTCCGATGACCTCAGCGTCGTGCCGCCGGAGACGGCCATGTCCCCATGCCAGTACGTGCCGTCCTCGGCCTTCTGGATCGAGACGCTCTCGCCGCTCGCGCCCAGCGCAACCGTCAAAGCCCGCGGTGCCTGGAATACGGCCTCCCCGTACTCGCCGTCCATTAGCATCAGGCGGTATACATTGCCGTTGGCGGCCGTCACTGTGATCAACCCGCTCGCGTCGTCCGCGCTCAGCGCCATGATCCCGCTGGCGCCCACGCGTCCCCAGCGGCGGTCTTCAAGCCTCTGCAGCGAGATCGTGGCGCCGCTCGTGCCGAGCGCGTGCACCACTGGGTCGTCCTGCACCCAAATGGCCATCCAAGTGCCGTCAGCACCCATGGTGAGCGAGTAGGTGTTGCCGTTCTCGGACATGGTCATGGAGCCGTCCATGATTCCCATGTCGCCCAGCCAGTAGGAGTGGTCCTCCGCCTTGACCAGCGTGATCACCGTGCCGCTCATGCCCAGCGTCACCATCTGCTCGGTCGGCACGTAGCTCGCCATCCACTCGCCGTCGGCCATCGAGAGCATGTACTCATTGCCGTTCGACGCCATCGTGGAGTGGCCGTCCATGATCATCATCCCGTCCAGCGAGTAGCCACGGCCCTCCCCAATCTGGATCGAGACGCTTTCCCCGCTCGTGCCAAGAGCCACCGTCACCGGGTCCGGCGGATCGAACATCGCCATCCACTCGCCGTCGACCAGCACTAGCGAGTACACGTTGCCGTTCTCGGCCAGAGCGCCCATCGGCGTTCCGTCCGGTGCGAGCGACACGCTCACGACCATCGCTCCGTCCGCCAGCGTGTGGCTGCCGTCCTCGGCCCGCGACAGGGTCAAGCTGGCCCCGCTCGTGCCCAACTCGACGCTTACAAGAGCCGGCTCGTACATTGCCATCCACTCGCCGTCGACCATCGACAGGTTGTAGAAGTTGCCGTTCAACGCCGCGCGGGTGTCCCCTGCCATCAGCGGCTCCCCGCCGGCCTCGTAAGTCCGGTCCTCGAGCATCGTGATGGTCAGCATGTCGCCACTTGCCCCCAACGTCACTTCGACAACCACTGGCACGAACGTCGCCGACCACTGGCCGTCGGCCAGCGCCAGCGTGTATTCGTTGCCGTTCTCGGCGTTCACATCGCCGCCCGTGAAGTCTTCCCCGTCCAGCGTGAAGCCGCCCGTCCGGGTGGTCATCAGCGTCACCGTCGAGCCTGACGCACCGAGCGCCACGTCAACGGCTTGGGGCTCGAACGGCGGCGGTCCCGGCAGCGGCGCCGACGGCGTCGCGCCCGGGGCCGCATCCTCTCCGCAGGCGCCCAGCCCGAACGCCAGCACGGCCAGAATCTGGCACAGGGCTGCCCGCCCGGCTCTCGACCGATCCATGGTCTCCCCCCTCCCTTGCGGGTCGCCCGAACCGGCGCCCGCCGGGGCAAGCCGCCCCTGCTCGCCGACGCTCCCTGCCCCCAATTCGGGAGGGAGATCGGGACAGCCACGTTCGGTCTCGAAGGTCGTAGCGAACAGCAAGCCGAAGGCACCACCGTTCGAGGCCATATATTCGGATACCAGAAGTGTGTGAACGTTAGACGATCGTGATCGGATTCATGGTGATGATTCAGGGATGTCTCTCCAGAATGGTCGTTCCGACGAGATCGGCGGGCGGAATCGTCGCAGTCGCGGCAGGGTGAGCGCCCCGACCGCGGGCCGGACTGCCCCGGCATAGCCGGGGATTCGGCGGGCCGAGTCGGCCCGCCCGGATGAGTGTGCGATTCGGGTGGGGCGATCCGTCACAGTGGTGTAATCCGGCGCATGCGAGCGATCACCGCGGTGGCCTCACCCGTCGGCGTTGCTGCCACTCTCCCCCGCTGGCTGCCGTTGGGATTCAGATTGAGTCCCGATAACGCGGTGGTACTAGGCCGGACTATCCCGAGTCGAACTGGATGCCCATGCGGGGCGGTCCGACACAGGGCGGCGGCTCTTCGCGCACTTCCGGAACCTGCCCGGGCCGTTGCGGGTGGCGGACCTGCCCGCCTACGTCCGGGAACTCGGCTTCGCAACCGGGCTGATCCGGTCCAATACGCTGCGGTGCACACCGATGCGCCGCCTCGACGTCCACGTCGGCACGTTCTTCCTGCAGGAGAAGGACGGCGGGCAGGCGTTCACGCGCGCCGGCGAGGAACGGCTGGTCCTGTCCGCCTCGCAGGCGGCCCCGGCCGTCGCCAAGGCCCGGATGTCTCTGCGCGATTGAACTGTAGTGGCCGCGATGAAGTTATCGAAGCAACTTGGACGTCGTTCCGGTCAGTCCGGTGGGACGTAGAAGTGGGAACCGACCAGCACGGGCACGCCCTGCGCTACAACGCGCTTGAGCCTGCCAACCCTTGGCTGCCGCTGTCCGGTGCGTGGATTGGAACTCCGATAGTAAATGTATGACTCGTTGAATGAGTCACTAGTCGAGACCACGTCGCGAGCGTCGAAGGCTGCATGGCAGTTCGCCACGCCCCCCATTCATGAAACGCATTTCCGTTCACCCGGACTCTGCTGGAGGACATCGCTTGGTTGCCAATCATGTCCACCACGAGGACGTAGGTTGAGCCATCGGCCCACCGAGGGTCCCCTTCGAGTTCGTCCTTGGCGAAGCAGCCTTCCGAACTCTACTGTAAGCGCGGCACACCGGACGAGTTCCTAGAAGTTCCCATCTGTCGGCTCGGCGTAAAGGTCTGCGGCGCTCACTTCGCCGGCAATACACGTGCCTGATCGGCCGTCAGCGAGAATGCCGCCTCCCATCACTGCTCGACGCCGTCCCAATCGATTTCCGTCACGTAGGAAGTCTTTGCCTCCTCGCGCCCCGACTTCGGGTCTGTGAAAGCGTAGTAGACCCAACTGGACTCCAGAATGTACGGATCCGATGCAGCTCCTAGGAATAGTCCGTTCCGAAGCTGTCAGTCAACGTTCCCCAAGGCCTCCCTTCGCGCGACATATCGGACGGAAAGACACAGATCGTCGAATCCTCCCCGGCTTCCGCGATGCCGGTGACGACTACGGATACCGAGCCCAAGTGGCAGCGCTCGTCTGCAGTTAAAGCCCGATGTCCTTCCTCAGTACGATGCTCCAACGAATACTCGGCGGGACACTGCACGAACGCCTGGATTCCTCCGGTCGTGGCAACTGACTAAGCGGATATCCTGTGACTGGTGCGGCTTGTCTGGCCACTCGCGGTCAAGGGTACGCTTGAAGTAGTGAATAGGGCCAACCCGGTATGGAGTCTTGTCACTCTTCCAACCTGGCGACTCTGGCCTTCAGCTTGTGCGGGTGAACTTTGGACAATCAGGACGAAGCCATTGCCCGTGCGGGAGTCATAAGGGGGGCGCGGAGCCGAGCTGGAAGGGAACTCGCTCGATTCTCCCACCTCCTCAAGCCCGAAGACCGGATCCTCTACGCGTCCTGCAACGGTTCACGGGTTGCCCGGTCCGGGCATGCGGTAGCCGACGCCGCGCACATTGTGGATGTAGGCCGGGTTGGCCGCGTCGTCGCCCAGCTTGCGGCGCAGGCCCTTCACGATCGCGCGCACCAGCTTCGGCCCGCTGGCGCTGGTGTCCCGCCCGCCCCACGCCCGGCGGAGCAGCGACTCGTAGGTCACCACCCGGCCGGCGTTGGCGGATAGTATGCGGAGCACCTCGAACTCGGTCACCGTCAGGGCCACCGGACGACCGGCCACGCTGACGCGGCGGTCCTCGTAGTGTATCGCCAGATCGCCCTGCCTGAAGGGTTCCGGCTCGGCCCGCCGACGCAGGGCCGCCCGCACCCGCGCGGTTAGCTCGGACGGCGAGAAGGGCTTGACGATGTAGTCGGCAGCTCCCGCGTCCAGCGCCCTGACGATGGTCTCGTCCCGGCCGTAGGCCGAAATGAAGATGACCGGCAGATCCTCGAGTTCGTGTATGGCCTCCATCAGCGCGATGCCGTCCGTGCCCGGCAGCACCAGGTCCATTAGGACCAGCCGGGGCTCGTGCTTCCGGATGAGACCGGGCAGTGCATCCGGATCGCCGGTCACGACCGGGGTGTAGTATGCCTCGCACAGGGCGTCGCGGACGTACCGCAGGGTCTGCGGGTCGTCGTCCACCACGAGGATGCACGGCCGCTCCTGACCCTCGCGGGGTCGGCGCGGGCGGCGCGGCGCGGCACCTGAGACATCCTCGGCCGCTGGCAGGGTGAAGGTGAAGCGGGTGCCGCGCCCCGCCCCCTCGCTCTCCGCCCGGATGCGGCCTCCGTGGGCCTCCACGAGTCCCTTGCAGATCACCAGGCCCAGCCCGGTGTCCGCCAGCCGCCCCTCGCCGGCGACCGCGACGCCATGCTTGCGGAACAGTTGCGGCAGCCTTTCCGGCGGCACACCCCGGCCCTGGTCGGAAACCGAAATCGCCACGTGCAGGCCGTCAAGTGCGGCGGCGACGCGGATCGGGGACGCCTCGGGAGAGTGCCGCGCGGCGTTCGACAGGAGATTGCCTAGGACCTGGACGATGCGTCCCGGGTCGGCCAATACGCGCGGCAGGTCCTCCGGCAGGTCGATCTCCAGGGCGTGCTTGCCGCCGCCGCTGAGAAAGGTGTTCCTGGCCTGGTCCACCAAGTGGGCCACGACCGCCGGCTCGGGCGAGACCGACAGCGCGCCCGTCTCGATGCGCCCTTGGTCGAGCAGGTCGGCGATCAGGCCGAGCGTCCGGTCAACCTGTTCGTTGATGATGCGGAAGAACTGCAGCATCTCGGCCGGGTCCGGGGCGCGCGACGCGCCCAGCACGGCGATGGCCGAGCCCTTGATCGAGCTCAGCGGCGTGCGCAGTTCGTGGCTCACCATGCCCAGGAACTCGGACCGCATGCGGTCGAGCTCCTCCAGCGGCGCCAAGTCCTGCAGGGTGACCACCATCGACTCGACCGCGCCGTCCGCCGAGCGGATCGGTGTGGCATTGACCAGCGACGTCACGCTGCGGCCGTCGGGAACCGACAGCGTGATCTCCTCGGCGCGCACGGTCTCGGCGCTGCCCAGTTGCTGCGCCAGCGGGAACTCCGCCATTGTGACCTCGGTCCCGTCGCCGCGGCGGACGGTGACCACATCCACCAGCTCTTCCAGAGCCCGTCCGGGCAGGCGCAGGCGCTCGACGAGCCGCCGGGCCTCCCGGTTGAACGACCGGAGCTTGCCGCTGCCGCCGTCGAAGACGATGACGCCCACCGGCGAGGTCTCAATCAGTGCCTCCAGATCGGCCCGGGCCCGCCGCTCGTCCTGGTACGTGCGTGCGTTGGCGATGGCCGACGCCGCCTGCGAGGCGAACAGGACCAGCACCTCCTCGTCGGCGCGCGTAAATGCCTGCTCGCCGTCCTTGTCCCCCAGGAAGAAGGTGCCGACGTGGACGTCGCGATGGCGCATCGGCGTGCACTGCATCGTCTTGGACCGGATCAGCCCGGTGGGGAAGCCGAGAGCTTGGACGTAGGCCGGCAGATCCGCCACCCGCAACGGCTCGGGCAGTTTCCGGAAGTGGTCGAACAGCCGCGGACCGTCGGCCCACGCGGCCAGTCCCGCTCGATAGCTGGGTTCCAGGCCGGCGGTCACGAATTCCTGCGGGTGCCCGGCGTCGTCGACAGTCGCGATCACGCCGAAGCGGGCGCCGGTCAGCGCGAGGGCGCTCTCGATGATCTGGCGCAGGACGGTCTCGATGTCGAGGCTGGCGTTGACGCGCAGCACGGCTGCGGCCAGGGTCGAGATGCGCTCCTCGAGCATCTCGTTGCGTCGGCGCAATTCGCCATGACTCTCCGCCACCAGTCGTGCCTGTCGGACGCCGCGCGAGCCGCCGACGGGTGCGGCCACCCCTAGTGGTCGCTCGCATGCGCCTAGTTGCCACCATTATGGCGAATCGCATCACCCGGCTCACACGCCCGACCGGGCGGGCAGGTTCGGCCTCCAAAGCTCCGGCCACGCCGCCGCAGTCCTGCCAGCGGCCGGGGCGCTCGCCCTCCCGCGGCTGTCGCACTTCCGTGCGGATATCCTGCGGGAACGTCAAGACTGCCGCGTCGTCGCGAAATCCTCACCATGAATCCTCTGGAAATCACTGAAAACCCACACGCCTTCGATATCTTGCCTGCATGGCTCCATTACTAAGGAACATCGTCGCCACAGGATGCGATTCCGGGGCGGCGGTCTCATCCTCGTTCCGGGAGTCCAGTGGGGGATTCCCAAGTCAATCGCGGACCATTCCCGTGCTGCTCCTCCTTACCCTTGCGGTTGCAGCTACCGGTCTTGCGGCACGGCCCAACATCTTGTTGATCGTTGTCGACGACCTTAATGACTGGATCAGTCCTTTGGGGGGCCATCCGCAGAGCCAGACGCCGAATCTCGATGCTCTCGCAGGCCAGTCCGTGCTCTTCACCCGCGCCTATGCCGCAGCGCCGCTGTGCATTCCCTCTCGACGGGCGCTGCTATCCGGGCAGGCCGAATACAACCCCTACCGGGAGGACCTGCGGCGGGCCGTGACCATTCCGGAGGCATTCAGCGCGGCCGGATGGTGGTCTGCCGGCGTGAGCAAGATCTTTCATGCTCAGCAGCACGGTAGCAAGTGGGACGAGTTCAAGCGCATCCCCCCGGATGTGCGGAAGAAGAGGAATGCGAGGGGAAAGGCCGTGCCGGACGTGGGCAACCTGAACTGGGGGCCGGCGGCGATCCCTCGGGAACGCATGCCGGACTTCAAGGCGGCTTCCTGGGTGAAGGAGAGGCTGCTGGATGTGAACTTCAGGGAACCCTTCTTCGTCGGACTCGGCATCTACAGGCCCCACCTACCGTGGATCGTCCCGGAAGAGTACTTCCAAAGATTCGGTCGGACCGACTTCATCCAGTTGCCCGAGGTCTTTGATCAGGACGTGTCGGACGTTCCCGATGCGGGCCGCAACCTCGATAGCAATCCGGACCGGCGTGAGCACCATCGCAGGATCGAGGAAGCCGAAAAGGACAAGGGGGCCTGGAAGGCCGGCGTGCAGGCTTACCTGGCTTCGGTCAGCTTCGCCGACGATTGTGCGCCACGTAGGCGCGCGAGGAGGGCGGAAGCCCTCCGCGCAGCTGTGCTGCGCAAGAGATGGAGGGAGGTCCTCCGCAGCCGCCGTGCAGGCGGAGGCTGCAAACCACCTACTGCTGCTGCGTTTAAGAGACGTGGTGGTGAGCGAGCTAGGAAAAGGCAGGACGTAGATTCTGTCAGGTATGGATCGTGGAGCCGAACGCAAGTGAACCGCTGATGAGGTGTCGAAAGCGTAGGGACGACGTCAAAACCGGAGGGAAGTCGTTACTCCGGGATCAGGCCGGGGGGTACCTGCTTACTGCCCGGTCGGCGTCCGGCATAAAGGCGGCGGGAACGCGATCCGGGCTCTTGCGTAGAACGTGGGAACCTGCCACGCCGATGGCAAGGGAGAACCGCAAGCGGCAGAACCGTGAGCGGGAGAGTACCAAGGCGGCGTGCAGGGGCGGAGCAGCCCGTAGTAGCCGGGAAGGTTCGTAATGGGGCTGGAGCGAAGGGGCTGCCCGAACCAGCCGGTGTTGGAGGAGCAACCGGAATCGGGAGGACTTCTGTGACACAGGCGAAGCCGTTTCCTATCACCAAACGTCAGGTGTGGGAAGCCTATAAACGAGTGAAAGCCAACAAGGGTGGAGCGGGCGTGGACGGCCAGACGCTGCAAGGGTTCGAACAAGATGTGGGGAACAACCTCTACAAGCTGTGGAACCGGCTGGCGTCGGGGAGTTACATGCCGCCAGCGGTCAAGCGGGTTGAGATCCCCAAGGCGGACGGGAGAATCCGCCCCTTGGGGGTGCCGACAGTAGCGGATCGCGTGGCCCAGATGGTGGCGAAGCAGGCACTGGAGCCGGAGTTGGAGCGGCATTTCCACCCCGACTCGTATGGCTACAGGCCGGGCAAATCAGCGCATCAGGCAATCGGGCAGGCCCGTAGGCGGTGCTGGCGCTATGACTGGGTACTGGATTTGGACATCAAGGGATTCTTCGATAACATTGATCACTCCCTGCTCCTGAAGGCCCTGAGGCACCACACCGGCGAGCGGTGGATCCTGCTGTACATCGAGCGCTGGCTGAAAGCCGAGGTGGCAATGCCGGACGGGACTTGCGAGGCACGTGGAAGGGGCACCCCACAGGGTGGGGTGGTCAGCCCGCTAATTGCGAACCTGTTCCTGCACTACGCCTTTGATGCATGGATGCAAAGGGAGTTCCCGAGCATCCCGTTCGAGCGGTACGCGGATGATGCCGTGTGCCATTGCCGGACGAAAGCCCAAGCGGACTACCTGAGGGCAGCCTTAGAGAGGCGCCTCGCGGAGTGCGGATTGGAACTGCACCCTGGGAAAACGAAGGTCGTGTACTGCAAAGACGGCGACCGGACCGGGGAACACCCGGTGACATCGTTTGACTTTCTGGGGTACACGTTCCGAGCCCGGAGGTCGAAGAACTGGAAGGGCGAGTACTTTGTGAACTTCAGCCCGGCGGTGAGCGGAAAGGCCACGAAAGCCATTCGCAGGGAAGTGCGGGCATGGAAGCTGCCGTGTCGCAGCGACCTGTCTCTGAACGATCTGGCGAGGGCATATAACGCGGCCATACGCGGGTGGGTGAACTACTACGGGGCCTACTACAAGTCGGCACTGTATCCCACGTTGCGGCACATTGACCGGAAGCTCGTACGATGGGCTACCCGCAAGTTCAAGCGTCTGCGAAGACACCGCCGGCGGGCGTCGCACTGGCTGCGGCGCATCGCCCGGCGAGACATGGACTTGTTTGCGCACTGGCGGTTGATCTATGGACAAGGTCGGTTCGGAGGAGCCGGATGAGCGGAGACGTTCACGTCCGGTTCTGAGAGCGCCCGGGGGTGCAACTCCCCCGGGCGACTCGACTGGTGGGCGTGGCGCTGGATGCATTGAAGGAAGGCAAGCACGCAGACAACACCGTAGTCGTGCTCTTGTCGGATCACGGCTTCCACCTCGGAGAGAAGGAGCACTGGCGCAAGCGGACGTTGTGGGAAGAGGCGACGCGGGTGCCGCTGATGATCCGCGTGCCGCCGGGCACGCCGGGGCTGCCGGAAGGCACCAGCGGGGGCGCGGTGAGCGGCCGCCCTGTCAGCTTGCTCGATCTCTATCCCACGCTGCTGGAGCTGGCCGGCCTGGAGCCGACCGTGCCGCTGGACGGGACGAGCATCGTGCCGCTGCTGCGCGATCCCGGGCGCCCGTGGAAGCCGGCGGTCATGTCGCACATGCGGGGCAACTATTCGGTCCGTTCCGAAGACTTCCGCTACACCGTCTACCGGGACGACAGCGAGGAGCTCTACGATCACGCTCGCGACCCGACCGAGTGGCACAACTTGGCGAACGATGCGAACTACGCGAGGGTGAAGAAGCGGATGCGGGACCTTGTCCCGGTCGCGTTGGGGAATCCGCAGTGGCTCCCAGACGAGGGGGACCCGATTAGGCCCTACACCTATCCGATGGCCGCGATCGAGGCGTCCGACTTCGGCCCCTGCAGCGGCTGGCGGGTTGAACAGGGTCATATTCCGGTGCACTACGGAATCGGCAGTGCCGGATACGCCCATGTCGGAACTTGCGGCGACAGCAATCGGAACCTACTCGTGTACCTGCACCAAACCGCGGTCGTGCCCCGTGCGCGGACATGGCGGCTCGCCATGGTCGCGGAGATCCACTCGCCGACGGATGCCCCGATTCGACGCGTCGAAGAGGCGGTGCAGACGGCGCTGGAATCGAGCGCCGCGGCGGCGGCGATGGAGCGACTCGCCGAGAAGTCCCCGCCCATGATCGAGTACTTCGTCGATTGGGAAATCTTCCGGACTTACGCACCGACGGCCGACGAGATCGGGCCCGTGCCGAGCGGCACGGATCCGGGCAGCGAATTCGAAGTCATCCGAGAACTCGCCGGAGTCGACGGCATCCGGGCGGCGGACTGCGGGTCGCACACGCAAGCGGAGGTGCAGCCCTCGCCAGCTCTGCAACAGCGCGGAGCCCTGCCAGTCAGGGCGAGCCTGTTCGCGTGTGCCGACAGCGAGGCTTTGTACGGGATCGGATATCGCAAGGGTACCGACCGGCATAATTTCTCGGTCGTGCAGAAGGTGAGTCCATACCGTCTCGCCGCGTGCGCGACAACAGACTGCGAGTTCTACATACAGAAGCTGGCGGACGATCACGGCTGTCGCCAGCTCGAGATCGCTCCGGAGCCCGCCGGGACGGATGCGTTGGCCGAGTGCGACCCGTTCGGCCCGACCGCGCCGTAAGCAGGTAGGTGGCTTGCAAGCGATGATCGCTAACCGGCGCAGCAGCGACTCGTAGCTCACGACCCGGGCGGGCAGGCCGAGAGCACGCGGAGCACCTCGAACCCTGTCATCCTCAGGCCGACTGGGCGGCCTGCCTGCGCTGACGCGGCGCTCCTCGCAGCGGGCCGCCGGCTCCCCCGGCCGGAACGGTTCCGGCTAGGCCCGCCAAAGCCCCGGCTGCGCCGGGCCAGTCCCGCCCGCGGGCGGAGCGCCGGCCCTCCCGCGGCTGCCGCTAACCTGCCCGCCCATCGCGCCGAAACGACATAATTGCGGTGACTTCTCGCAATCCTCGCTATATATACCTTGATGATCGTCTGAATCTCACACGAATCTGCTATTTCGTTAAGCCATGAGTGCGAATAGTCGTACTTCTGGCTCGCTGTGCGCCACGACCCGCGCAGTCGCCCCCCCCCCCCCGGCGGCGCGGGGGCGGAAGCGTCGCGGGTAACCAGTGCCACTGCGATTCGCAGCGTCGCCGCGCGGGGCGCCAGCCTGGATGAGCCGGCTGTCCCGTCGCCCGTCACCGGCGGGACGGCTCCCGCGCGGCATGACGCGTGCCCGGCGTCTGGCCGGCGTGCGCTGGCCGGCTCCCCCGACCCCGGCAGGCGCCCCGCATAGTCCTGATCCGCGTTTCGGGCGCTCTCCGCTCCGCGCCCTCGTGCTGCTTCTTGGTGCGCTGGGACTGTTCGCCGGCGCGCCTGCGGCGGCGCAGATGGCCCCAGACAGCAAGATCTGGTCGGCGCAGCTGACGCTGAAGTCTGTGGTACGTCCGAATTTTGCAACTGGCGTCGGTTGTGGGCTTCCTTCCAGCGGCGCCGACTGTGCCGACTTGCTCTCCGAAGACGAGTTCGAGTTCGAGGGGCAGCGCTACAAGATCGTTGAGTTCTATCAGGGCTTTCCCAGCCCTCTCTTCGGCTTTGTCCTGCATCTCCAACGGCTGGATGCCGGCGGCCCTGTAGCCGGCCTTGAAGCCATACGAGCACTCCGGCGGCGGGCCGTACTCAATCTCGAGCTGGTGGGACCTGGTTTCCCGCCGGTGGAACTTGCGTTTGCTGACGCTGACGGCGTAACCGGAAATGATCGACGTGTGGACTGGCGGCGATCCGGTCTGGACTGGCAGGCCGGCAATCAGGTGCAGGTGAGCATGACGCTGCGCCCCGTCCGGGCCCGCCCCTTCGTCCACAGCGTGGGCGCCCGCCGAGGGGAGCTGCAGGTGAGCTGGCTGCCGGCGGTCGCGGCGACGAGCTACGAGCTTCACTACACGTCGTCTCCGTCGGTGGCGGACGACGCGCCGGCGGGCTCGTCGGTGGAGTCGGAGTGGGTGGTGGCCCCGAGGACCTCCTCGAGTACAACGGAATTCATCACCGGCCTGATGAACGGCACGGCGTACCGGGTGCGCGTCCGGGGCGTGAACTCGCCGCACGCGGGCCCGTGGGCGTTCGCGTCAGGCGAGCCGTCGGAGGATCCGAGGAACAGGACCGTCGTGGGCCGGAGCCGCATCCTGCTCCAAGACCACAACCGTGAGGTTCACCGCAGGGGAAGTGGTGCTTTGTTGCACGCGCTTCGTGCTGTCCCTTATGACGCTTGGTTCACGGTCTTCTTCCAACAAAATTCGGACCCCGCCCCGACGGTGCGGGTGGGGGTGGGGACGAACCTGAAGCCGGCGGCGAACGGGTCGCCCGCCAAGATCGACCTAGCCGTCGGCGCGAACGCGGTCACGCTGGAGCGGACGACGGTGGAGGGCCACAGGTTCTACTCCACGATCAAGGTTACGCGGCAGGGGTTCCCCGACGCGCTGGTGAGCAATGTCGGGCAGGCTCGCGGCCCAGAGCCTCGCCTTGTTTCTTACTCAGACGGTACCGGGAGGGTCTACGCCCAAGGGTTCACGACCGGAAGCAACGCCGGCGGCTACGCCTTGGCGAGGATCGTGTTGCCGTTGAATTACGCAGTGCCAAACCCAGTGCGCCCGGGCTCCCGGGCGCTAGGTGCGATCCGCGCGGAGTTGTGGTCCAGCACCGAGACCGGCACGCCGGACGCAAGAATCGCAGCCTTTGCGGCCCCCTCGAGTCTCGAGTACGGTGAGAATTCCTTCGCGGCGCCGGAGAACACCGTCCTTTCCGCGAGCACGGACTATCATCTGGTCTTCTACGTAAACGATCCCTCGGGACGCTTCGGGAAGGATGTCTTCGCGCGGTTCACGGCCTCGGACGGGGAGGACGCGGGCTCGGCCGCCGGGTGGAGCATCCACGACCGGCACTCCAAGATCGAGGGCTCCTTCACGCCATCGGGAGGAGTCTGGAGCACCGATGCGGAATCCAAGCTCAAATTCCGCGTCAACGGCTCCGCGGTCGGAGCTCCCCCGCGGACGGTGCAGCCCCCGTCGTCCAGCGACGCCACCCTGAGGGCCTTGGCCGGCAGGACGAGCACGGACGGCTCGATTTTCAGCGGCATGCTCGACATCGGCACCTTCTCGGCGGGGACCAGAAGCTACACGGCGACCGTGGACCACGGGGTCACGCACGTGAACCTCACCCCGACGGTGAGCGAGTCCAACGCCAGGGTGTTGGTGGGCAAGCAGTGGACCGGCATCGGGCACATGCGTTACGGGCTGACGGAGGTGGCGAGCGGCACGGCCAGCGGGCGGATCGCCTTGGACGTGGGCGAGAACGCCATCGAGGTGGAGGTCAGGGCCCATGACGGAACGCTGAACATCTACACGCTGACGGTGATCCGGCTGCAGCCCGTACCAGCCGCCCCCCAAGGCCTGACCGTCAGGGCGGGCGACTCCAAGCTGGCCCTCGCCTGGACGGCGCCGGCCGGCCCGCCCAGATTCTACGACGTGCACTACACCTCGGCCCCGGCAACCGGCAACGGCATGGTCGACAGACACGCCCCGGCCTCCGGCGCCGACCCCGCCTCGGCCTGGGTGGACGCCCACTACTCCTACACGGCGGCCGGGCACACGATCACCGGGCTTGCCAACGGCACGGCCTACCGGGTGCGGGTGCGATTGCGCGCCAGCTTCCTGGCCCACGCCGGCAGCTGGGCACACGGCGCGGGCAGGCCGCTCGAGTCCAGCGGCGCCGCCCTGCTCTCCCTGACGGGCATTACGAGCACGAACGGCACGGACTTCACCGGCGCGCTGGACATCGGGACATTCTCCTCTGGCACCACGAGCTACACCGCGACGGTGGACAACGCCGTCACGCACGTGAAGCTCATTGCGGAGGCGAGCGTGCACGACGCAACGGTGAAGGTGGGCCAGCGCGGCACCACGCTCCTGGACGTCGCCAGCGGCGCGGCCAGCGCGGCGATCGGTTTGGACGTCGGCGAGACCGCCATCGACGTGGAGGTCACCGCCCCGGACGGGGTGACGACCAAGACCTACACGGTGACGGTTACGCGACCGCTGCCCACGCTGGTGAGCAATTTCGGGCAGGTCAGGTCCAGCAGCCGGAGTTTCACCATAGGGTCCCGCTACGGCGTGGTCTACGCCCAAGCGTTCCATACGGGACCGAACTTCGGCGGCTACGCGTTGGGGAGCATCGAGGTGCCGCTGGAGATCACAGGCGCACTGAATGCCTCGGAGATTCAAGCAATCAACGCGGAGCTGTGGTCTGACGTGGACACGCACCCCTCCGTTCCGGGCCAGAGAATTGCCCGCTTGACGGTTCCGTCGAGTCTCGAGTCCGGTAACGTTTCGTTTTCGGCGCCCGAGAACACCATTCTTCGCCCGATCAAAACTTTTTGGCTGGTCCTTTACGTAAGCGACACCACGGGCACGGTCGGGAACAGAGTTCGGGTGGGGTTTACATCATCGATCGAGGTCGATCCGGGTTCGGCCGACTTCTGGCGCACTTACTCCGAGCTCTTGACCCCCGTTGGGCACCGCCAGATCCGCGCGTCCTTCACACCATCGGGAGAGTGGAGCGACCCGGAACGCGATTTCCTAAGGATCCGCGTCAGAGGCGTGCAGCTTTCGCCCGTCCCCACTGCCCCGCCCGCTCTCCGCGTGAGGCCGGGCATTGCGAAGCTGGACCTCTCTTGGACACCGCCCGCGTGGCCGGATTGGCCGACGGACTACGACGTGCACTACACGTCGTCGTCGACCGTGGCGAACGACGCGCCGGCGTCGGGCGCGGACGCGTCGGCGGCATGGGTGGACGCCGGCCACACGGGCAGGGCGCCCTCGCACGCGATCACAGGCCTGACGAGCGGCACCCCGTACCGGGTGCGGGTGCGGGGCAGGCACTATGGCTCTGGACCCAGTGGCTGGCAGTGGGTGGGCGCGTGGGTGCTGGACACGGGCACGCCGATGGCCAGCGCCACCCTGAGCGCCCTGGCGGGGAACACCAGCCCGGACGGCTCGACCTTCGGCGGCAAGCTCGACATCGGCAGCTTCGCCGCGGCCACCGTCAGCTACACCGCCACGGTGCACAACGCGATCACGCATGTGAGGCTGACGCCGACGGTGACCGACTCCACCGCCACGGTGAAGGTGGGCAAGCAGGGCTCGACGCTGCAGGACGTCACCAGCGGCACAGCCAGCGCGGCGATCGCCGTGGCGGTGGGCGACACCGCGATCGACGTGGAGGTGACGGCCCTGGACGGGATGACGAAGACCTACACGGTGACGGTCACGCGCCGGGCGGCGCCCACCACCCTGACACTGACCACGGACGCGGCCAGCGACACCGCGGCGGAGGACGCCGGCACGGTCACGGTGACGGCGACGCTGGACCACCCGGCGGTCACGGGCGGGGTGGCGGTGACGCTGGCGGCCGACGCCGCCTCCACCGCCACGGCCACGGCCGACTACACGCTGCCGGCCCGGTTCAGGATCGCCGAGGGCGACACCACGGCGACCGGCGACGTCACCATCGTCGACGACGACGTGGACGAGGACAGCGAGACGCTGGCGCTCACTACCACCGCTCCCGGCCTCACGGTGACGGGCAGGACGCTGACCATCACCGACGACGACACCGCGGGCGTGACGGTGGCCGGCGCGCCGGTGGCGGTGTGGGCGGGCAAGACGGCCGAGTACACGGTGGTGCTGGATTC
Organism: Bryobacterales bacterium; assembly: GCA_965203925.1. GTDB lineage: Bacteria > Acidobacteriota > Terriglobia > Bryobacterales > UBA6623 > VXMF01. The sequence continues at coordinate 2,619,871 of OZ241924.1, read as the reverse complement.
GAAGCCCGCGGCCGACGTGACGGTCACACCCACCAGCGGCACGCCGGCCAACGCGGCGGTGAGCGCCGCGGTGACGTTCACGCCGTCGGACTGGGACATGCCGCAGAAGATCACCGTGACCGGAGTGAAGCCCGGCGCTTCGACCGTCACGCACGCGGCGACCAGCAGCGACGGCAGGTACCCCTCCTCCCTGGTCATCGCCTCGGTCGACGTGACGGTGACGTCGCAGACGAACGTGACCCTGGTAAGCAACATCGGGCAAGACACGTCTAGCGGAACCCCGATCGCTACCAATCCCCCTGTCCCAGGTGGGCCTGCCTTTCGTCGTTATGCCTACTCCTACGCCACCGGGTTCACGACGGGGAGCGCGGTGGGCGGCTACACGCTCTCGAGCATCGAGGTGTCGACGCGCTATGCCCTCAGCCCCTCCAACCGCGGGCAGGTCCGGGCGGAGCTGTGGTCGGCGGCGGCGGCCGGCGGCCCGGACTCGAAGCTCGCGGACCTGACCGTCCCGCCGAACGTGTCGGCGGGCACGCTGTCGTTCGGGGCGGCGGCGGGCACTGCGTTGGCAGCGGACATGACGTACTACCTCGTCTACTACACGACGGGAGACTACGACTGGCACAACTGGGGCACGGCGACGACCGACGAGGATGCGGGCGGCCAGCCCGGCTGGAGTATCGCGGACGCGTCTTATTCCGTCGGCGCGAACCGGCCGGGCGGAGGACGCTGGGTGGAAAGCAGATCGCCTCCGTACCTGAAGATGCGCGTCAAGGGCGCGCTGCAGACGGCGGTGCCGCCCACCACCCTGACCCTAACCACGGACGCCGCCGGCGACAGCGCCGCGGAGGACGCCGGCACGGTCACGGTGACGGCGACGCTCAACCGGCCGGCGGGCACGGGCGGGGTGGCGGTCACGCTGGCGGCCGGCGCCGCCTCCACCGCCACGGCGACGGCCGACTACAGGCTGCCGATGGCGTTCACGATCGCCGAGGGCGACACCTCGGCGACGGGCGACGTGACCATCGTCGACGACGAGGTGGACGAGGGCAGCGAGACGCTCGTGCTCACGACCGCCGTGGCCGGCCTCGCGGTGACCGACAAGACGCTGACGATCACCGACAACGATGACCCGCCCACGGCGGTCACGCTGGGGGTCAGCCCGGCCTCGGCGCTGGAGAGCGCGAACGCCACGGACATCACGGTGACAGCCTCGCTGGAGGGCTCGCTGCGCACCGCGGCCACGGCGGTGAGCGTGAGCCGGACGGGGGGCACGGCGACCTCGGGGACGGACTACGCGGCCATCAGCGCCTTCACGGTGACGATCGCGGCCGGGGCGCGCAGCGGCACGGCCACGCTGAGCTTCGATCCCACCGAGGACGCGCTCGACGAGGAAAACGAAACGGTCATCCTGACCGGCACGGGTCCCACTGCGCTGGGGCTGACGGCGGGCACGGCCACCCTCACCATCACCGACAACGACACGGCCGGGGTGACGGTGGCCGGCGGGCCGGTGAGCGTGGCGGTGGGCTCGACGGCCGACTACACGGTGGTCCTCAAGTCGAAGCCCGCGGCCGACGTGGCGGTCACGCCCACCAGCGGCACGCCGGCCAACGCCACCGTCAGCGCCGCGGTGACGTTCACGCCGGCGGACTGGGACACGCCGCAGAAGATCACCGTGACGGGCGTGAGGGCGGGTGCCTCGACCGTCACCCACGCGGCGACCAGCAGCGACGGCAACTACCCGTCCGGCCTGGCCATCGACTCGGTCGAGGTGACGGTGGTGGACACGACGGGGCCGGCACCCGCGTTCCTCCCGGCCAACGGCACCACGGTGACCAACGCGGGCACGAACATCACCGTGACCTTTGACGAGGCCATCAAGCGCGACGGTGACGGCGCGGACTTCACCACCCACGCGCAGCTGGCCGAGGTCCTGACGCTGAAGGCGGACAGCAGCACCGGCACGGCCATCACGTACACGGCGAGCATCAACGGCGCCAAGACGATCATCACCATCAACCCCTCCAACGACCTGCCCGAGGGCGCCGTCTACGTGGGCATCTCCAGCGACTACTACGACGAGCACGGCAATCAGGGCGGCGCGACCAGCGCCACCTTCACGGTGGACGCGACCGCGCCGACGGTGCAGATCTCCGGGGTGCCGGCGGCGATCAACTCGATGGCTGCGTTCACGGCGACCTTCACCTTCTCCGAGGACGTGACCGGGTTCGCGACCGAGGACGTGACCGTGACGGGCGGATCGAAGGGCACCTTCTCCGGCAGCGGCAAGACCTACAGCCTAGGGGTGACCCCGACCGGCTCGGCCAACGTCGTGGTGACGGTCAAGGCCAACTCCGCGACGGACGGGGCCAACACCGGCCCGGCCACGGCGGCCACGGCCACGGCGACTTGGGACTCCACGGGACCGGTGCTCGCGTTCCTCCCGGCCAACGGCACCACGGTGACCAACGCGGGCACGAACATCACGCTGACCTTCGACGAGGCTATCAAGAAGGACAGCTCGAACACCGACTTCGCCAACTCGGACCTGGCCGCCATCCTGACGCTGGCGCAGACGAACGCCGGCGGCACGGCCATCGAGTACGCGGCGAGCATCAACAGCGCCAAGACGATCATCACCATCAACCCGGACGAGGACCTGCCCGACGGTCCGGTCTACGTGGGGATCAGCGCCGACTACTACGACGCGCACGGCAACGTGGGCAGCGCGACCAGCGCCACCTTCACGGTGGACACGACGGCGCCGACAGTGCGGATCAGCGGGGTGCCGCCGGCCATCAACTCGACGGATGCGTTCACGGCGACCTTCACCTTTTCCGAGGACGTGACAGGGTTCGAGACGGACGACGTGACCGTGACCGGCGGGTCCAAGGGCACGTTTTCCGGCAGCGGCAAGAGCTACACCCTGGGGGTGACGCCGACCGGCTCGACCGACGTGGTGGTGACGGTCAAGGCCAACTCCGCGACGGACGGACTCAACACCGGGCCGGCCACGGCGGCCACGGCCACGGCGACTTGGGACGCCACGGGGCCGGCGCCCGCGTTCCTGCCGGCCAACGGCACCACGGTGACGAACGCCGGCACCAACATCACGCTGACCTTCGACGAGGCCATCAAGAAGGACGGCTCGAACACCGACTTTGCCAACCCGGACCTGGCCAGCATCCTGAGGCTGAAGTCGGGCAGCAGCGCCGGATCAGACATCACGTACACGGCGACCATCAACGGCGCCAAGACGATCATCACCATCAACCCCTCCAGCGACCTGCCCGAGGGCGCCGTCTACGTGGGCATCTCCGGCGACTACTACGACGAGCACGGCAATCAGGGCAGCGCGACGAGCGCCACCTTCACGGTGGACACGACGGCGCCGACGGTGCAGATCTCCGGGGTGCCGACGGCCATCAACTCGATGGCTGCCTTCACCGCCACCTTCACCTTCTCCGAGGACGTGACAGGGTTCGCGACGGACGACGTGACCGTGGCCGGCGGGTCGAAGGGCACCTTCGCCGGCAGCGGCAAGACCTACACCCTGGGGGTGACCCCGACCGGCTCGACCGACGTCGTGGTGACGGTCAAGGCCAACTCCGCCACGGACGGGGCCAACACCGGACCGTCCGCGGCGGCCACGGCCACGGCGGTGTGGGACGACGCGGCGCCGACCGTGCAGATCTCCGGAGTGCCGACGGCCATCAACTCGATGGCTGCCTTCACCGCCACCTTCACCTTCTCCGAGGACGTGACGGGCTTCGTGACGGGCGACGTGACCGTCACCGGCGGGTCCAAGGGCACCTTCTCCGGCAGCGGCAAGACCTACACCCTGGGCGTGACGCCGACCGGCTCGACCGACGTCGTGGTCACGGTCAAGGCCAACTCCGCGACGGACGGGGCCAACACCGGACCGGCCGCGGCGGCCACAGCCACGGCGGCGTGGGACGAGACAGCGCCGACCGTGCAGATCTCCGGCGTGCCGACGGCCATCAACTCGATGGCTGCGTTCACCGCCACCTTCACCTTCTCGGAGGACGTGACGGGCTTCGCGACGGAGGACGTGACCGTCACCGGCGGGTCCAAGGGCACCTTCTCCGGCAGCGGCAAGACCTACACCTTGGGGGTGACCCCGGACGGCTCGACGGACGTGGTGGTGACGGTCAAGGCCAACTCCGCGACAGACGGGGCCAACACCGGGCCGGCAGCGGCGGCCACGGCCACGGCGGCGTGGGACGACGCAGCCCCGACGGTGCGGATCAGCGGGGTGCCGCCGGCCATCAACTCAATGGCTGCGTTCACGGCGACCTTCACCTTCTCCGAGGACGTGACAGGGTTCGAGACGGGGGACGTGACCGTGACCGGCGGGTCGAAGGGCACGTTCTCGGGGAGCGGCAAGAGCTACAGCCTGGGGGTGACGCCGACCGGCTCGACCGACGTCGTGGTGACGGTCAAGGCCAACTCCGCGACGGACGGGGCCAACACCGGACCGGCGGCGGCAGCCACGGCCACGGCGACCTGGGACGCCACGGGGCCGGCGCCCGCATTCCTCCCGGAGGGTGGCTCCACGGTGACGAACGCCGGCACCGACATCACCCTGACGTTCGACGAGGCCATCAAGAAGGACGGCTCGAACAGCGACTTTGCCAACTCGGACCTGGCCAGCATCCTGACGCTGGCGCAGACCAACGCCGGCGGCACGGCCGTCACGTACACGGCGACCATCAACGGCGCCAAGACGATCATCACCATCAACCCCTCCAACGACCTGCCCGAGGGTGCCGTCTACGTGGGCATCTCCAGCGACTACTACGACGAGCACGGCAATCAGGGCAGCGCGACCAGCGCCACCTTCACGGTGGACACGACGGCGCCGACCGTGCAGATCAGCGGGGTGCCGACAGCCATCAACTCGGTGGATGCGTTCAGCGCCACCTTCACCTTCTCGGAGGACGTGACGGGGTTCGCGACGGGCGACGTGACCGTGACCGGCGGGTCCAAGGGCACCTTCTCCGGCAGCGGCAAGACCTACAGCCTGGGGGTGACCCCGACCGGCTCGACCGACGTCGTGGTGACGGTCAAGGCCAACTCCGCGACCGACGGGGCCAACACCGGACCGGCGGCGGCGGCCACGGCCACGGCGGTGTGGGACGACGCGGCGCCGACGGTCCAGATTTCCGGGGTGCCGACGGCCATCAACTCGATGGCTGCGTTCACCGCCACCTTCACCTTCTCGGAGGACGTGACGGGGTTCGCGACGGACGACGTGACCGTGACGGGCGGGTCGAAGGGCACGTTCTCCGGCAGCGGCAAGACCTACAGCCTGGGCGTGACGCCGACGGGCTCCACCGACGTGGTGGTGACGGTGAAGGCCAACTCCGCGACCGACGGGGCCAACACCGGACCGGCGGCGGCGGCCACGGCCACGGCGACTTGGGACGCCACGGGGCCGGCGCCCGCATTCCGCCCGGAGGGTGGCTCCACGGTGACGAACGCCGGCACCGACATCACCCTGACATTCGACGAGGCCATCAAGAAGGACGGCTCGAGCAGCGACTTTGCCAACTCGGACCTGGCCGGCATCCTGACGCTGGCGCAGACCAACGCCGGCGGCACGGCCATCGAGTACGCGGCGACCATCAACGGCGCCAAGACGATCATCACCATCAACCCCTCCAACGACCTGCCCGAGGGTGCCGTCTACGTGGGCATCTCCAGCGACTACTACGACGAGCACGGCAATCAGGGCAGCGCGACCAGCGCCACCTTCACGGTGGACACGACGGCGCCGACGGTGCAGATCTCCGGGGTGCCGGCCGCCATCAACTCGATGGATGCGTTCACCGCCACCTTCACCTTCTCGGAGGACGTGACGGGGTTCGTGACGGGCGACGTGACCGTGACCGGAGGGTCGAAAGGAACATTCTCCGGCAGCGGCAAGACCTACAGCCTGGGGGTGACCCCGACCGGCTCGACCGACGTCGTGGTGACGGTCAAGGCCAACTCCGCGACCGACGGGGCCAACACGGGACCGGCAACGGCCGCCACGGCCACGGCGGTGTGGGACGAGACGGCACCGACCGTCCAGATCTCCGGCGTGCCGACGGCCATCAACTCGATGGATGAGTTCACCGCCACCTTCACCTTCTCGGAGGACGTGACGGGCTTCGCGACGGGCGACGTGACCGTGACCGGCGGGTCGAAGGGGACCTTCTCCGGCAGCGGCAAGAGCTACACCCTAGGCGTGACGCCGACCGGCTCCACCGACGTGGTGGTGACAGTCAAGGCCAACTCCGCGACGGACGGGGCCAACACCGGACCGGCCGCGGCGGCCACGGCCACGGCGACCTGGGACGCCACGGGGCCGGCGCCCGCATTCCTCCCGGAGGGTGGCTCCACGGTGACGAACGCCGGCACCAACATCACCCTGACATTCGACGAGGCCATCAAGAAGGACGGCTCGAACAGCGACTTTGCCAACTCGGACCTGGCCAGCATCCTGACGCTGGCGCAGACCAACGCCGGCGGCACGGCCGTCACGTACACGGCGACCATCAACGGCGCCAAGACGATCATCACCATCAACCCCTCCAACGACCTGCCCGAGGGTGCCGTCTACGTGGGCATCTCCGGCGACTACTACGACGAGCACGGCAATCAGGGCAGCGCGACCAGCGCCACCTTCACGGTGGACACGACGGCGCCGACGGTGCAGATCTCCGGCGTGCCGACGGCCATCAACTCGACGGATGCGTTCACGGCGACTTTCACCTTCTCGGAGGAGGTGACCGGGTTCGCGACGGAGGACGTGACCGTGACGGGCGGATCGAAGGGCTCGTTCTCCGGCAGCGGCAAGACCTACACCCTGGCGGTGACCCCGACCGGCTCGACCGACGTCGTGGTGACGGTCAAGGCCAACTCCGCGACCGACGGGGCCAACACGGGACCGGCAACGGCCGCCACGGCCACGGCGGCCTGGGACGAGACGGCACCGACCGTCCAGATCTCCGGCGTGCCGACGGCCATCAACTCGATGGCTGCATTCACCGCGACCTTCACCTTCTCGGAGGACGTGACGGGGTTCGTGACGGGCGACGTGACCGTGACCGGAGGGTCGAAGGGCACCTTCACCGGCAGCGGCAAGAGCTACAGCCTGGAGGTGACCCCGACCGGCTCGACCGATGTCGTGGTCACGGTCAAGGCCAACTCCGCCACGGACGGGGCCAACACCGGACCGTCCGCGGCGGCCACGGCCACGGCGGTGTGGGACGACGCGGCGCCGACCGTCCAGATCTCCGGGGTGCCGACAGCCATCAACTCGACGGATGCGTTCACCGCCACCTTCACCTTCTCCGAGGACGTGACAGGGTTCGCGACGGACGACGTGACCGTGGACGGCGGGTCGAAGGGCACCTTCGCCGGCAGCGGCAAGACCTACACCCTGGGCGTGACCCCAACCGGCTCGACCGACGTCGTGGTCACGGTCAAGGCCAACTCCGCCACGGACGGGGCCAACACCGGACCGTCCGCGGCGGCCACGGCCACGGCGGTCTGGGACGACGCGGCGCCGACCGTGCAGATCTCCGGAGTGCCGACGGCCATCAACTCGATGGCTGCATTCACCGCCACCTTCACCTTCTCGGAGGACGTGACGGGCTTCGCGACGGAGGACGTGACCGTCACCGGCGGGTCCAAGGGCACCTTCTCCGGCAGCGGCAAGACCTACACCCTGGGCGTGACGCCGACCGGCTCCACCGACGTCGTGGTCACGGTCAAGGCCAACTCCGCGACGGACGGGGCCAACACGGGACCGGCAACGGCCGCCACGGCCACGGCGGCCTGGGACGCCACGGGGCCGGCGCCCGCATTCCTCCCGGAGGGTGGCTCCACGGTGACGAACGCCGGCACCAACATCACGCTGACATTCGACGAGGCCATCAAGAAGGACGGCTCGAACAGCGACTTTGCCAACTCGGACCTGGCCAGCATCCTGACGCTGGCGCAGACCAACGCCAGCGGCACGGCCGTCACGTACACGGCGACCATCAACGGCGCCAAGACGATCATCACCATCAACCCCTCCAACGACCTGCCCGAGGGTGCCGTCTACGTGGGCATCTCCGGCGACTACTACGACGAGCACGGCAATCAGGGCAGCGCGACCAGCGCCACCTTCACGGTGGACACGACGGCGCCGACGGTGCAGATCTCCGGGGTGCCGACGGCCATCAACTCGATGGCTGCGTTCACCGCCACCTTCACCTTCTCCGAGGACGTGACAGGGTTCGCGACGGACGACGTGACCGTGGCCGGCGGGTCGAAGGGCACCTTCGCCGGCAGCGGCAAGACCTACACCCTGGGGGTGACCCCGACCGGCTCGACCGACGTCGTGGTGACGGTCAAGGCCAACTCCGCCACGGACGGGGCCAACACCGGGCCGGCAGCGGCGGCCACGGCCACGGCGGTGTGGGACGACGCGGCGCCGACCGTGCAGATCTCCGGAGTGCCGACGGCCATCAACTCGATGGCTGCGTTCACCGCCACCTTCACCTTCTCGGAGGACGTGACGGGCTTCGCGACGGGCGACGTGACCGTGGCCGGCGGGTCCAAGGGCACGTTCTCGGGGAGCGGCAAGAGCTACACCCTGGGCGTGACGCCGACCGGCTCGGCCGACGTCGTGGTCACGGTCAAGGCCAACTCCGCGACGGACGGGGCCAACACCGGCCCGGCGGCGGCGGCCACGGCCACGGCGACCTGGGACGCCACGGGGCCGGCGCCCGCATTCCTCCCGGAGGGTGGCTCCACGGTGACGAACGCCGGCACCAACATCACCCTGACATTTGACGAGGCCATCAAGAAGGACGGCTCGAACAGCGACTTTGCCAACTCGGACCTGGCCAGCATCCTGACGCTGGCGCAGACCAACGCCGGCGGCACGGCCGTCACGTACACGGCGACCATCAACGGCGCCAAGACGATCATCACCATCAACCCCTCCAACGACCTGCCCGAGGGTGCCGTCTACGTGGGCATCTCCGGCGACTACTACGACGAGCACGGCAATCAGGGCAGCGCGACCAGCGCCACCTTCACGGTGGACACGACGGCGCCGACGGTGCAGATCTCCGGGGTGCCGACGGCCATCAACTCGATGGCTGCGTTCACCGCCACCTTCACCTTCTCCGAGGACGTGACAGGGTTCGCGACGGACGACGTGACCGTGGCCGGCGGGTCGAAGGGCACCTTCGCCGGCAGCGGCAAGACCTACACCCTGGGGGTGACCCCGACCGGCTCGACCGACGTCGTGGTGACGGTCAAGGCCAACTCCGCCACGGACGGGGCCAACACCGGGCCGGCAGCGGCGGCCACGGCCACGGCGGTGTGGGACGACGCGGCGCCGACCGTGCAGATCTCCGGCGTGCCGACGGCCATCAACTCGATGGCTGCGTTCACCGCCACCTTCACCTTCTCGGAGGACGTGACGGGGTTCGTGACGGGCGACGTGACCGTGGCCGGCGGGTCCAAGGGCACCTTCTCCGGCAGCGGCAAGAGCTACACACTGGGCGTGACGCCGACCGGCTCGACCGACGTGGTGGTGACGGTCAAGGCCAACTCCGCGACGGACGGGGCCAACACCGGACCGGCAACGGCCGCCACGGCCACGGCGGCCTGGGACGAGACGGCGCCGACCGTGCAGATCTCCGGGGTGCCGACGGCCATCAACTCGATGGCTGCGTTCACCGCCACCTTCACCTTCTCCGAGGACGTGACGGGCTTCGCGACGGAGGACGTGACCGTCACCGGCGGGTCCAAGGGCACCTTCTCGGGGAGCGGCAAGAGCTACACCCTGGGCGTGACGCCGACCGGCTCGGCCGACGTCGTGGTCACGGTCAAGGCCAACTCCGCGACGGACGGGGCCAACACCGGCCCGGCCGCGGCGGCCACAGCCACGGCGGCGTGGGACGAGACAGCGCCGACCGTGCAGATCTCCGGCGTGCCGACGGCCATCAACTCGATGGCTGCATTCACCGCCACCTTCACCTTCTCGGAGGACGTGACGGGCTTCGCGACGGAGGACGTGACCGTCACCGGCGGGTCCAAGGGCACCTTCTCCGGCAGCGGCAAGACCTACACCTTGGGGGTGACCCCGGACGGCTCGACGGACGTGGTGGTGACGGTCAAGGCCAACTCCGCGACAGACGGGGCCAACACCGGGCCGGCAGCGGCGGCCACGGCCACGGCGGCGTGGGACGACGCAGCCCCGACGGTGCGGATCAGCGGGGTGCCGCCGGCCATCAACTCAATGGCTGCGTTCACGGCGACCTTCACCTTCTCCGAGGACGTGACAGGGTTCGAGACGGGGGACGTGACCGTGACCGGCGGGTCGAAGGGCACGTTCTCGGGGAGCGGCAAGAGCTACAGCCTGGGCGTGACGCCGACCGGCTCGACCGACGTCGTGGTGACGGTCAAGGCCAACTCCGCGACGGACGGGGCCAACACCGGACCGGCGGCGGCGGCCACGGCCACGGCGACCTGGGACGCCACGGGGCCGGCGCCCGCATTCCTCCCGGAGGGTGGCTCCACGGTGACGAACGCCGGCACCAACATCACCCTGACGTTCGACGAGGCCATCAAGAAGGACGGCTCGAACAGCGACTTTGCCAACTCGGACCTGTCCGGCATCCTCACGCTGGCGCAGACCAACGCCGGCGGCACGGCCATCGAGTACGCGGCGACCATCAACGGCGCCAAGACGATCATCACCATCAACCCCTCCAACGACCTGCCCGAGGGTGCCGTCTACGTGGGCATCTCCAGCGACTACTACGACGAGCACGGCAATCAGGGCAGCGCGACCAGCGCCACCTTCACGGTGGACACGACGGCGCCGACGGTGCAGATCTCCGGGGTGCCGGCGGCCATCAACTCGATGGATGCGTTCACCGCCACCTTCACCTTCTCGGAGGACGTGACGGGCTTCGTGACGGGCGACGTGACCGTGACCGGAGGGTCGAAGGGCACCTTCGCCGGCAGCGGCAAGACCTACAGCCTGGGGGTGACCCCGACCGGCTCGACCGACGTCGTGGTGACGGTCAAGGCCAACTCCGCGACGGACGGGGCCAACACGGGACCGGCCGCGGCCGCCACGGCCACGGCGGTGTGGGACGAGACGGCACCGACCGTCCAGATCTCCGGCGTGCCGACGGCCATCAACTCGATGGATGCGTTCACCGCCACCTTCACCTTCTCGGAGGACGTGACGGGCTTCGCGACGGACGACGTGACCGTGACGGGCGGGTCGAAGGGCACGTTCTCCGGCAGCGGCAAGACCTACAGCCTGGGAGTTACCCCGGCCGGCTCGGCCGACGTGGTGGTGACGGTCAAGGCCAACTCCGCGACCGACGGGGCCAACACCGGACCGGCGGCGGCGGCCACGGCCACGGCGACTTGGGACGCCACGGGGCCGGCGCCCGCATTCCGCCCGGAGGGTGGCTCCACGGTGACGAACGCCGGCACCGACATCACCCTGACATTCGACGAGGCCATCAAGAAGGACGGCTCGAGCAGCGACTTTGCCAACTCGGACCTGGCCGGCATCCTGACGCTGGCGCAGACCAACGCCGGCGGCACGGCCATCGAGTACGCGGCGACCATCAACGGCGCCAAGACGATCATCACCATCAACCCCTCCAACGACCTGCCCGAGGGTGCCGTCTACGTGGGCATCTCCAGCGACTACTACGACGAGCACGGCAATCAGGGCAGCGCGACCAGTGCCACCTTCACGGTGGACACGACGGCGCCGACGGTGCAGATCTCCGGGGTGCCGGCGGCCATCAACTCGATGGATGCGTTCACCGCCACCTTCACCTTCTCGGAGGACGTGACGGGGTTCGTGACGGGCGACGTGACCGTGACCGGAGGGTCGAAGGGAACATTCTCCGGCAGCGGCAAGACCTACAGCCTGGGGGTGACCCCGACCGGCTCGACCGACGTCGTGGTGACGGTCAAGGCCAACTCCGCGACCGACGGGGCCAACACGGGACCGGCCGCGGCCGCCACGGCCACGGCGGTGTGGGACGACGCGGCCCCGACCGTCCAGATCTCCGGGGTGCCGACGGCCATCAACTCGATGGATGCGTTCACCGCCACCTTCACCTTCTCGGAGGACGTGACCGGGTTCGCGACGGAGGACGTGACCGTGACGGGCGGATCGAAGGGCTCGTTCTCCGGCAGCGGCAAGAGCTACAGCTTGGGGGTGACCCCGACCGGCTCGACCGACGTCGTGGTGACGGTCAAGGCCAACTCCGCGACCGACGGGGCCAACACGGGACCGGCAACGGCCGCCACGGCCACGGCGGTGTGGGACGAGACGGCACCGACCGTCCAGATCTCCGGCGTGCCGACGGCCATCAACTCGATGGATGAGTTCACCGCCACCTTCACCTTCTCGGAGGACGTGACGGGCTTCGCGACGGGCGACGTGACCGTGGCCGGCGGGTCGAAGGGGACCTTCTCCGGCAGCGGCAAGAGCTACACCCTAGGCGTGACGCCGACCGGCTCCACCGACGTGGTGGTGACAGTCAAGGCCAACTCCGCGACGGACGGGGCCAACACCGGACCGGCCGCGGCGGCCACGGCCACGGCGACCTGGGACGCCACGGGGCCGGCGCCCGCATTCCTCCCGGAGGGTGGCTCCACGGTGACGAACGCCGGCACCAACATCACCCTGACATTCGACGAGGCCATCAAGAAGGACGGCTCGAACAGCGACTTTGCCAACTCGGACTTGGCCAGCATCCTGACGCTGGCGCAGACCAACGCCGGCGGCACGGCCGTCACGTACACGGCGACCATCAACGGCGCCAAGACGATCATCACCATCAACCCCTCCAACGACCTGCCCGAGGGTGCCGTCTACGTGGGCATCTCCGGCGACTACTACGACGAGCACGGCAATCAGGGCAGCGCGACCAGCGCCACCTTCACGGTGGACACGACGGCGCCGACCGTGCAGATCAGCGGGGTGCCGGCGGCCATCAACTCGATGGATGCGTTCACCGCCACCTTCACCTTCTCGGAGGACGTGACGGGGTTCGTGACGGGCGACGTGACCGTGACCGGAGGGTCGAAGGGAACATTCTCCGGCAGCGGCAAGACCTACAGCCTGGGGGTGACCCCGACCGGCTCGACCGACGTCGTGGTCACGGTCAAGGCCAACTCCGCGACCGACGGGGCCAACACCGGGCCGGCTGCGGCGGCCACGGCCACGGCGGTGTGGGACGACGCGGCCCCGACCGTCCAGATCTCCGGCGTGCCGACGGCCATCAACTCGATGCATGCGTTCACCGCCACCTTCACCTTCTCGGAGGACGTGACGGGATTTGCGACGGACGACGTGACCGTGACCGGCGGGTCGAAGGGCACCTTCTCCGGCAGCGGCAAGACCTACAGCCTGGGGGTGACCCCGATCGGCTCGACCGACGTCGTGGTCACGGTCAAGGCCAACTCCGCGACCGACGGGGCCAACACCGGGCCGGCTGCGGCGGCCACGGCCACGGCGGTGTGGGACGACGCGGCCCCGACCGTCCAGATCTCCGGGGTGCCGACGGCCATCAACTCGACGGATGAGTTCACCGCGACCTTCACCTTCTCGGAGGACGTGACGGGGTTCGCGACGGACGACGTGACCGTGACGGGCGGGTCGAAGGGAACATTCTCCGGCAGCGGCAAGACCTACACCCTGGGGGTGACCCCGACCGGCTCGACCGACGTCGTGGTGACGGTCAAGGCCAACTCCGCGACGGACGGGACCAACACCGGCCCGGCCGCGGCGGCCACGGCCACGGCGGCGTGGGACCAGACGGCCCCGACGGTGCAGATCTCCGGGGTGCCAACGGCGATCAACTCGATGGATGCGTTCACCGCGACCTTCACCTTCTCGGAGGATGTGACCGGGTTCGCGACGGACGACGTGACCGTGACGGGCGGGTCGAAGGGAACATTCTCTGGCAGCGGCAAGACCTACACCCTGGGCGTGACCCCGACCGGCTCGACGGACGTGGTGGTGACGGTGACCGCCAACTCCGCGACGGACGGACTCAACACCGGCCCGGCGGCGGCGGCCACGGCCACGGCGACTTGGGACTCCGCGGGACCGGCACCCACCTTCCTCCCGGAGAGCGGAGCCACCGTGACGGACGCGGGCACCAACATCTCCCTGACCTTCGACGAGGCCATCAAGAAGGACGGCTCGAACACCGACTTCGCCAACTCCGACCTGTCCGGCGTCCTGACGCTGAAGGAGACAGACTCCAACGGCATGGACATCACATACACGGCGACCATCAACACGGCCAAGACGATCATCACGATCAACCCCTCCAACGACCTGCCCGAGGGCGCCGTCCACGTGGGCATCTCCAACGACTACTTCGACCAGCACGGCAACCGGGGCAGCGCGACCAGCGCCACCTTCACGGTGAACCTGGCCGGGGTGGCCGCGCCGACGTTCGACCCGGAGCACGGCGAGACAACCAAGGTCCGCAACACGAACATCACGCTCACCTTCGCCGAGGCCATCAAGCGCACCAGCGGCGGCGCGGACTTCACCAGCCACGCGCAGCTGGCCGCCGTCCTGACGCTGAAGTCCAACAACAGCGCCGGCTCGGTCATCCCCTACAGCGCCAGCATCAACGGGGCCAAGACGACCATCACCATCGACCCCGCGGGCAACCTCGCCGACGGGCTCGTGCACGTGGCGATCTCCAGCGACTACTACGACACGGAAGGCGTCCGGGGCAGCGCGGCCAGCGCCACCTTCGCGGTGGACTTCGGGGGGCTTGCCGCGCCCTCCTTCGATCCGGCCGACAGCCAGACCGTGACCGCTGCGGGGGGGAGCATCGCGCTCACCTTCGCCGAGCCGATCTACCGCGGCGACAGCGAGGAGCTGTTCACGACCGAGACGCAGCTGAAATCGATCCTGACGCTGAAGGCGGGCAGCAGCGCCGGCTCGGACATCACCTACGCGGCCAGCATCAACAACGCCAGGACGACCATCACGCTCGACCCCGGCGCCGACCTGCCCGACGGGGACGTGTACGTGGCGATCAGCAACGGCTACTACGACTGGTCGGGCAGCCAGGGTCCGGCGGCCAGCGCGACGTTCACGGTGGACACAGCCGGCCCGCAGGCGCCGAGCTTCAGCCCGGAGGGCGGGTCCACGACAACGCAAGCGGACAGAAACATCGTCCTGACCTTCTCAGAGCCGATCAAGCGCACCGGCGACGGCAAGGAGTTCACGACCAACACGGAGCTGAAGTCGATCCTGACGCTCAGGCGGACGGACGCCACCGGCACGGCCATCATGTACGCGGCCAGCATCAACACCGGCAAGACCGCCATCACCATCGACCCCTCGTCCGACCTCGCCGACGGGGACGTCTACGTGGCGCTCGGCAACGGCTACTACGACGCGCACGGCAACCAGGGCACGGCGGCCACCGCCACCTTCACGGTGGACACCACGGGACCGGCGGCGCCGGCGTTCAGCCCGGCCAACAGCGCGACGGTCAACGACGCGGGGCGGGACATCACGCTCACCTTCGGCGAGGCCATCAAGCGCACGGCCGGCGGCGACGAGTTCACGACCGAGGCGCACCTGAAGGCGATCCTGACGCTGCGGACGACCGACAGCGGCGGCACCGACATCCCCTATGCGGCCAGCATCGACAACGCCAAGAAGGTCATCACGATCAATCCCTCCTCGGACCTCGCCAACGGCGACGTCCACGTGGCGGTGTCCAACGGCTATTTCGACGCGCACGCCAACCAGGGCTCGGCCGCCAGCGCCACCTTCACGGTGGACGCCGGGCGGGTGGCCGCGCCCGAGTTCGAGCCGGCCGGCGGCACGACGACGTCGAATGCGGGCACGAACATCACCCTGACCTTTGACGAGCCGATCAAGAAGGACGACTCGAACACCGACTTCGCCGGGCACGCCGACCTGGCCGAGGTCCTGACGCTGAAGCGCACCAACGCCAGCGGCACGAACATCGCCTACGCGGCCAGCATCGACAGCACGAAACAGGTCATCACCATCAACCCCAGCGAAGACCTGCCGGAGGGCGCCATCCACGTGGGCATCGGCGACGGCTACTACGATGCCTTCGGCAACCAGGGCATCGGGGGGAACGCCACCTTCACGGTGGACACGACCGGGCCGGCGCAGCCCGCCGTCAAGCCGGGCGGCACGGTGACGGACGCGGGCACGAACATCACGCTGACGTTCACCGAGGCGGTGCGGCGCACGAGCGACGGCGCGGAGTTCGCGACCGAGGCGCAGCTGAAGCAGATCCTGACGCTGGCGGAGACCAACGCCAGCGGCACGGCCATCGCCTACGCGGCCAGCATCAACGACGCCAAGACGATCATCACCATCAACCCGGACGCCAACCTGCCCGAGGGCCGCATCTTCGTGGGGATCGACGCCGGCTACTACGACGCGCACGGCAACGGCGGCACTCAAAAGGGATCCGTCTTCACGGTGGACTCCATGGGGCCGGCGGCACCGACCTTCAACCCGCTCGGCAGCGCCACGACGACCAACGCCGGAACCAACATCACGCTGACCTTCGCCGAGGCCATCAAGCGCGACGGCGACGGCGCGGACTTCACCAGCCACGCGCAGCTGGCCGAGATCCTGACGCTGAAGGCGGGCAGCGGCGACGGATCGGTCATCGCGTACACGGCCAGCATCAACAGCGCCAAGACGACCATCACCATCAACCCCTCCTCCGACCTCGACGACGGGGACGTGTACGTGGCGGTCAGCAGCGGCTACTACGACGAGCACGGCAACCAGGGGGCGATGGCCAGCGCCACCTTCACGGTGGACGCGACCGGGGTGGCCGCGCCGGCGTTCCTGCCGGCCGCCGGCGCCACGGTGACGGACGCCGGCACGGACATCACCCTGACCTTCAACGAAGCCGTCAAGAAGGACAGCTCGAACACCGACTTCGCCAACCCGGACCTGGCCGGCATCCTGACGCTGGCGGAGACCAATGCCGACGGCACGGCCATCGAGTACGCGGCCAGCATCAACAGCGCCAAGACGATCATCACCATCAACCCGGACGCCAACCTGCCCGACGGCGAGATCTACGCGGGGATCAGCGCCGACTACTACGACGCCAGCGGCAACCGGGGGGCGATGGCCAGCGCCACCTTCACGGTGGACACCACGGGGCCGGTGCCCGCGTTCCTCCCGCTCGCCAGCGCCACGGTGACGGACGCGGGCACGAACATCACCGTGACCTTCGACGAGGCCATCAAGCGCGACGGCGACGGCACGGACTTCGCCAACAACGCGCATCTGGCCAAGATCCTGACGCTGAAGGCGGGCAGCAGCGCCGGCTCGGACATCCCGTACACGGCCAGCATCAACAACGCCAAGACGACCATCACCATCAACCCCTCCTCCGAGCTCGACGACGGGGACGTGTACGTGGCGGTCAGCAGCGGCTACTACGACGAGCACGGCAACCAGGGGGCGATGGCCAGCGCCACCTTCACGGTGGACGCGACCGCGCCGGCGCCGGGGTTCCTTCCGGCCAACGGCGCCACGGTGACCAACGCGGGCACCAACATCACCCTGACCTTCAACGAAGCCGTCAAGAAGGACAGCTCGAACACCGACTTCGCCAACTCCGACCTGTCCGGCATCCTGACGCTGGCGGAGACCAACGCCGGCGGCACGGCCATCGAGTACGCGGCGAGCATCAACAGCGCCAAGACGATCATCACCATCAACCCGGACGCCAACCTGCCCGACGGTGAGATCTATGTGGGGATCTCCAACGCCTACTACGACGAGCACGGCAACGCGGGCAGCGCGACCAGCGCCACCTTCACGGTCGACACGACCGGGCCGGCGCCGGCGTTCCGCCCGGAGAGCGGCGCCACGGTGACCAACGCGGGCACCAACATCACCGTGACCTTCGACGAAGCGATCAAGAAGGACAGCTCGAACACCGACTTCGCCAACTCCGACCTGTCCGGCATCCTGACGCTGAAGCAGACGGACTCCAACGGCTCGGACATCACGCACACGGCGACCATCAACAGCGCCAAGACGATCATCACCATCGACCCATCGTCCGACCTCGACGACGGGGACGTGTACGTGGCGGTCGGCGGCGACTACTGGGACGCGCACGGCAACCAGGGCAGCGCCGCGACCGCGACCTTCACGGTGGACGCGACCGGGGTGGCCGCGCCGGCGTTCCTGCCGGCCAACGCCGCCACGGTGACGAACGCGGGCACGGACATCACCCTGACCTTCAACGAGGCCATCAAGAAAGACAACTCGAACACCGACTTCGCCAACTCCGACCTGTCCGGCATCCTGACGCTGGCGGAGACCAACGCCGGCGGCACGGCCATCGAGTACGCGGCCAGCATCAACAGCGCCAAGACGATCATCACCATCAACCCGGACGCCGACCTGCCCGACGGCGAGATCTACGCGGGGATCAGCGCCGACTACTACGACGCCAACGGCAACCCGGGCAGCGCGGCCGAGGCCACCTTCACGGTGGACACGAGCGGGCCGGCGCCGGCGTTCCGCCCGGAAAGCGGCGCGACGGTGACCAACGCGGGCACGAACATCACCGTGACCTTCGACGAGGCCATCAAGAAAGACAACTCGAACACCGACTTCGCCAACTCCGACCTGTCCGGCATCCTGACGCTGAAGGCGGGCAGCAGCACCGGCTCGGCCATCACGCACACGGCGACCATCAACGGCGCCAAGACGATCATCACCATCAACCCCTCCTCCGACCTCGACGACGGCGATGTGTACGTGGCGGTCAGCGGCGACTACTGGGACGCGCACGGCAACCAAGGCAGCGCCGCGACCGCGACCTTCACGGTGGACTCCACCGGGGTGGCCGCGCCGGCGTTCCTCCCGGAGCACGACGCCGCGGTGACCGACGCCACCACGGACATCACGCTGACCTTTGCCGAGGCCATCAAGAAAGACAACTCGAACACCGACTTCGCCAACTCCGACCTGTCCGGCATCCTGACGCTGAAGGCGGGCAGCAGCACGGGTTCGAACATCACGTACACGGCGACCATCAACAGCGCCAAGACGATCATCACCATCGACCCCAGCAACGACCTGCCCGAGGGTGCCGTCTACGTGGGCATCTCCAGCGCCTACTTCGACGCCAACGGCAACCGCGGCAGCGCGGCCGAGGCCACCTTCACGGTGGACACCACGGGACCGGCACCCTCGTTCCTCCCGGCCAACGGCGCCACGGTGACCAACTCGGGCACCAACATCACCCTGACCTTCGACGAAGCGATCAAGAAGGACAGCTCGAACACCGACTTCGCCAACTCGGACCTGGCCGGCATCCTGACGCTGAAGGCGGGCAGCAGCACCGGCTCGGACATCACGCACACGGCGACCATCAACGGCGCCAAGACGATCATCACCATCAACCCCTCCTCCGACCTCGACGACGGCGACGTGTACGTGGCGGTCAGCGGCGACTACTGGGACGCGCACGGCAACCAGGGCAGCGCCGCGACCGCGACCTTCACGGTGGACTCCACCGGGGTGGCCGCGCCGACATTCCTCCCGGAGCACGACGCCACGGTGACGAACGCGGGCACGGACATCAAGCTGACCTTCGACGAGGCCATCAAGAAGGACAACAGCAACACCGACTTCGCCGACTCGGACCTGGCCGGCATCCTGACGCTGAAGGCGAACAGCAGCACCGGTTCGAACATCACGTACACGGCGACCATCAACAGCGCCAAGACGATCATCACCATCGATCCCAGCAACGACCTGCCCGAGGGTGCCGTCTACGTGGGCATCTCCAACGCCTACTTCGACGCCAACGGCAACCGCGGCAGCGCGGCCGAGGCCACCTTCACGGTGGACACCACGGGACCGGATGCACCGACCTTCAGCCCGCTCGGCAGCGCCACAGTGACGGACGCGGGCACGGACATCACGCTGACCTTCGTCGAGGCCATCAAGCGCACTGCCGACGGCGCGGACTTCACCAGCCACGCGCAGCTGGCCAACATCCTGACGCTGAAGGCGGGCAGCAGCGCCGACGCCAACATTTCCTACGCGGCCAGCATCAACAACGCCAAGACGATCATCACCATCAACCCCGCCAACGACCTCTCCGACGGGGACGTCTACGTGGCGGTCAGCGGCGGCTACTACGACGCACACGGCAATCAGGGCAGCCAGGCGACCGCGACCTTCACGGTGGACGCGACCGGGGTGGCCACGCCTTCGTTCGATCCGGCCAACGGGGCCACGGTGACGGACGCGGGGACGAACATCACGCTGACCTTCAACGAGGCCATCAAGAAGGACAGCTCGAACACCGACTTCGCCAACTCGGACCTGTCCGGCATTCTGACGCTGGCGGAGACCAGCGCTGGCGGCGCGGCCATCCCCTACGCGGCGACCATCAACGGCACCAAGACGATCATCACGATCAACCCCGCCTCCGACCTGCCCGAGGGCGACATCTACGTGGGGATCTCCAACGCCTACTTCGACGCCTCGGGCAATCAGGGCGCCGCGGCCAGCGCCACGTTCACCGTGGAGGCCTCCTCCTCCGACGCCACCCTGAGCGCCCTGGCGGGAACCGCGAGCACGGACGGCACGACTTTCGGGGAAGCGCTGGACATCGGGACCTTCGCTCCAGCCACCACGAGCTACACGGCGACGGTGGCCTACGCGGTCACGCACGTGAAGCTGACGCCGACAGTGACCGAGCCCAGCGCCACGGTGGCAGTCGGCAGGGCGGGCGCGACGCTGGTGCCGGTGACCAGCGGGCAGGCCAGCCGGGCCATCGCACTCGGGGTGGGGCTGACCGCGATCACGGTGCGGGTGACGGCCCAGGACTCGATGACGCAGGACTACACCGTCGGCGTCACGCGCCAAGCGCAGGCGGCCCTCATGGCCCGTCCTAGCTCGGCCCCAGCGACCCACGACGGCAGCACTGCGTTCAGCGTGCTGCTGCAGTTCAGCGAGGCGGTCACGATCACGGCCGAGTCGGAGTTTCGGGACCTTTCCGTCGAGGCGCTGGGCGGGAGGGTGACGACCGCAAAGCGCCTCAACGGACGCCGCTGGGAGGTCACGGTCAAGCCGGACGGGGGCGGAGCCGTGGTCGTGGCCCTGCTGCCGACCACGGACTGCGCCGCCCCGGGCGCACTATGCACCAGCGACGGCCGGCCCCTGTCCGAGCGCGTCGAGGCGCTGGTGCGCGGCCCGGACACCGGCGTCGTGACGGTCGCGCCCGTCGCCACCGCGATCACCGAGGGCGAGCCCGCGGTGTTCCGGCTGCGGCGGTCGGGCGGAACGGAGTCCGCCCTGACCGTGCGGCTGAGCGTCATCGGGGCCGGCGATTTCATGGGCGGAAGCCGGCTGCGGGCGGCGGTGTTCCCCCCCGGCGAGGAGGAGGTCGAGCTGGACATTCCCACGGAGGACGACGCGCTCGCCGAGCCCGGGGCCCTGCTGACGGTCGAGCTCGCCGAGGACAGCGCCTCGCCTCCGGACTACGTCGTGGGCCGCACCTATCAGGCGGTCCTGCAGGTGCGCGACAACGACGGCGGGGCGGACCCGCCGCCGCTGCCCGCAGCGCCGACGTACCAGCCCAGGCCCCAGGCGCTGCAGCTGGCGCTGTGGACGGACCGGCACGCCTACCTCCCCGGCGAGACGGTGCGCCTGTACCGCACGCTCATCCCGCACACCGACCGCGGCCGCTACCGGACGTTCCTCTACCTGGAGCGCGCGGGCGGCGGCGGGCGCCGCTACGTCGGGCCGCTGTCCGGAGGGGGCAAACTGCACGCCGAGGCGGTCGACTCCTTCGGGCTGCCCGAGAGCGCCTCGCTGCCGCTGAGCCTCGCCGCGGCGGACCGGGAACTGGCCTGGGAGGGGCCCGCACCTGAGGCCGGCTCATGGCGGTTCGTGATGGAGCTGCGGCCCGGGGCGGCGCACGAGCAGCGCGAAGAGCTCGACGGGCCCTTGCGGACCCGCCGGGCCTGGGCCGGGTTCGTCGCGGCCGAGCGCGCGCTGGCGTTCAACCGCTCCGGCTTCGACCGCGAGGTCCTGTCCGAGATGACGCTGCGCAGCGACACGGTCCACTACTTGGGGCACCAGCTGTTCGTCGGCGACGGCGCGACGCTCACCATCGAGCCGGGCACCGTCGTGCTGGCCTGGGGGCCGAGCGCGGCGATCATCGTCGAGCCGGGCGGGAGGATCGTCGCCGAGGGGACCCGCGAGGCGCCCGTGGTGCTGGGCTGCGCGCTGCCCGCCGGCCAGCGCGAGCCCGGCTGCTGGGGCGGGCTGCGCATCCTCGGCAGGGCCCCTGTGACGCGCCTGGAGGGCGTGGCGCCGGGCGTGCTGCCCCCCGGGCGGGCGGTCTACGGGGGCACGGATGCTGAGGACTCCAGCGGCGTGCTACGCTACGTGCGCGTCGAGTTCGCGGGGGCCGGCGCCGGGCCGGACGAGGACTCTCCGGCCATCGGCCTGTACGCCGCCGGCAGCGGCACGGTCCTCGACCATGTGCAGTCCCATGCCAGCCTCGGCGACGGCTTCGCGTTCCGCGGCGGCACGGCCGCCTGCGGCCACTGCGTCGCCAGCGAGTCGGGCGAGTCGGGCCTGTCGTGGGACCGCGGCTGGCGGGGGAGCGCCTCGCACCTGTACGTGCAGCAGGGGCTCGAGGGCCTGCACGGCATCGACGGCGGCAGCGACGGGGAGGGCTACGACCGCGAGCCGCGCTCGCTGCCCGCGCTGTCGAACGTCACCCTGGTGCACAGCGCGCCGTACGGCCCGCGCCGGCGGGAGGCCTTCGGCGTGCGCCTGCGGACCGGCTCCGGGCTGACGGCGCGGGACCTGCTGGCGACCCGCTTCGGCGGCGGGGCGATCGGCGCGACGATGCGCAGCGTGCTGCTGTTCGAGGGCGGGGAGAGCTCGGTCGAGAGCGCCCTGCTGCACCTCAACGGGCTGGGCCGGGGGCAGCTGGGCGGCGGGCTCGATGCCGGGGTAGAGTTCCTCGACCGCGACCCGGAACTGCGCGACGTGCGCCGGTTCGCCAACCCGGACCCGCGCCCCAAGGCGGGCTCGCCGGCGCTGGCCGAGGACGGCGAGGGCTACATCGGGGCCTTCGGCGCGGCGCAGAACTGGCTTGAGGGGTGGACCGTCTTCGGCCCGGAGCCGATCTACGGCGTGCGGCAGCAGTAGTGGGGAGAAGCGGCATGGGCGGCTTGGGGGAGGCCACCGCGGGCTGTTCGCCCGGGCATGGGATGCGGGCATCCGCAGCCGGAGTCCTGCGCGGAGCCGGTGCCCGCGGCGGGTTTCCCGGGGCGGGCCGGAACCGGTCCGGCGGTGCCGGGGAGCCGCGCACCGCGGCCGCTCAGGGTGGGGCCCTGGCCGCATGCGCATGCCCGGGGGCAGCGCAGGGAGCGTCGGCAGGCAGGGGCGGCTCGCGCCAGCGGGCGCCGGTTCGGGCAACCCGCAAGGGAGAGGGGGAGACCATGGATCGCTCGAGACCCGGGCGGGCAGCCCTGTTCCTGATTCTGGCCGTGCTGGCGTTCGGGCTGGGCGCCTGCGGAGAGGATGCGGCCCCGGCCGTGACGCCGCCGGCGCCGCTGCCGGCACCGCCGCCCTTCGAGCCCCAGGCCGTTGAAGTGCCGCTCGGCGCGTCGGGCTCGACGGTGACGCTGATGACCACCCGGACGGGCGGCTTCACGCTGGACGGGGATGACTTCACAGGCGGGGACGTGGAGGCCGAGAACGGCAACGCGTACACCCTGGCGCTGGCGGACGGAGACTGGTCGGCGACGTTCGTTCCCGTGGTCGTCGAAGTGGCTTTGGGGGCCAGCGGCGACGTGCTGACCGTCTCGATGCTGGAGGACCGGACCTACGAGGCCGGCGGGCGGGCGCTGGCGCCAGGCGAAACGCGCTCGGCGATGAACGGCAACGCCTACAGGCTGACGATGGCCGACGGGGCCTGGACGGCGACGTACGAGCCGGCGCTGGCGAGCGTCGGCCTGGGCACGAGCGGTGCGAGCGTGACCCTGTCGCGGGCCGAGGACGGCGGCTACTCGGTGGCGCACGGAACGATGGTCGCGAGCGTCCTGCTGGCCCCGGACGGGACGCCGGTGGGCGCCCTGGCGGAGAACGGCAACGCGTACGCGCTGTCGATCGTCGACGGCGAGTGGAGGGCGGTGTTCGACGCGCCGGACCCGGTCATGGTTGCGCTCGGCACCAGCGGCGACAGCGTATCGATCCGCATGGGGGAGGACCGCAGCCACACGCTGGACGGGGCGACGGTCGCGGACGGCCACCCGGTGGTCGCGTCGAACGGCAACGAGTACGCGCTCTCCATGGCCGACGGCGTGTGGACGGCGAGCTACGTGCCGGCCGAGCAGGCGGTGGCGCTGGGGACGAGCGGCACGGTCGTCACGCTGGTCCGGGCCGAGGACCGCTCCTACCGGCTGGGCGACGCCGGAATCACCGACGGCTCGACGGCCTTGGCGGAGAACGGCAGCACCTACTCGCTCTCCATGGGCGCCGACGGCACCTGGACGGCGAGCTGGGTGCCGGACGACCCCGTGGTGCACACGCTCGGCATGAGCGGCGCTACGATCTCACTGCAGAGGCTTGAGGACCGCAGCTGGGAGCTGGCGGGCGCCAGCGGGATCCTGTCGCTGAGCACGGACGGCGCGACCGGGACCATCACCGTCACGGCCGCCAACGGCAATGCCTACCGCCTGACGCTGGCGGACGACGAGTACGGCGACGCCGTGTTCCAAGCACCAGCGCCCGTGATGGTGGCGCTTGGTGCGAGCGGCGAGAGCGCCCCGATCCGGCAGGCCGAGGACGGCTCGTACTGGCACGGAAGCACAGCAGTGTCGAGCGGTTCGAGGGTGACGTCCTCCGACGGGCGCGCGTACACGCTGACCCATGCGGCCGGCACCTGGACGGCAAGCTATGACGCTCCGATGATCACAGCGCCGCTGGGCAGTTCCGGGCAGAACGCCACGCAGGTCAAGGCCGAGGACGGATCGTACCGGCTGGGCACGGACCTAGTGGTCAGCGGCGAGACGACCACAATGGCCACCGACGGCCGCGCGTACCGCCTGAGCATGGGCGAAGACGGCATGTGGACCGGCACTTACGTGCCTGCGACACAGACGTTTGCGGCCGGCAACTCGGGGATCGACGTGACGGCCGTGCAGGACGAGGCCGGGCAGTGGTCGTTTACGCACCCGCTCACGGGAGAGGCCGTGGCGCTGGTGAGCGGCATGAACTACGCGGTCGGCACGCGCACCTACACGGCGAGCATGGGCGAAGACGGGACGTGGACGGCGACGTACGTTCCGCGGGAGGTGGCGGTGGCCCTGGGCATGTCGGGGGAGTCGGTGACGCTGGTCGTCGCCGAGGACGGCACGCACTGGCTGGGCGCGGACCTGGCGGTCAGCGGCGAGGCGACGGCAGTGTCGAGCGTGGGGGTCAGCTACACGCTGAGCATCGGCGAGGACGGCATGTGGACGGCCACGCCGACGGGCAACCTAGCGACGGTGCGGCTCGGGATTTCCGGGACTGCGATCCTCGAGCTGGCCGAGGACGGTAGGTGGCGGCACGGTCCGGACCTGGTGGCCGACGGGAGCGAGATCGCGGCGGCGAACGGGAACGTGTACAGGATCAGCATGGGCCGGGACGGCAAGTGGACGGCGGCCTACGTTCCGGCGGAGTTGGAGGTCGCGGGCACCGGGCTGGTGGCGCTGGCGAACGAGGACAGGAAGGGCTACACGATCGACGGGGCGAGCCTACCGGAGTCGGGCGAGGGCGACCTCACCACCTCGGACGGGGCGATGTACCGGGTGCACATGCAGGACGGCATGCTGCACGGCGCCCGCTACGACACTGCGCAGCATGGGGACTCGGACGACAGGTACCTGGGGCTGTCCGGAGTGGTGGACTTCGTCGGCGACACGCGCGGCACGGCGGCGAACGAGGCCGGAACGATGCTGACGATCCAGGGTCAGGACTTCCCGGTGGCGGAGCTGCTGGGCTGGGGCACATCGCACAGGTCCGGCGACAACTTCGTCGCCAAGGTCCTGGAGGAGGTCACGAAGCTGCACAGGCGGGGGCTGGCCTACGAGGCCCTCAATCAGCATCTGGAGGCCGACACCTACGACCCCCAGATCCGGGCACTGTGGACCGGCGACGCCCTGCAGGGCCACATCGACACAATCTTCGGGACCGGTGACGGCGCTGTTGACCTGCACACGGCCGGGGACCCGGAGCCCAGCGCTGACGACGCGCTGGAGAACCTTGCGGCCTTGGTGACGGCGCTGGCCGGGCCGGCCGCGTTCGCGGCGGCGACCGCGGAGGACGGCGGCGGGATTCTGGAAGCGGCCGCGTTGTCGGCCGAGGACGCGACGAGGCACTTCGAGGCCAACATGAACGAGTCGACGGCGTTCTACCGGACAACCGAGAACACGCGCTACGGGGCGTACTTCCGGCATACCCGGACGGCGGCGAGCCAAGACTTGGCATTCAGCGACGCCTCGGGGACGGCCGACGATGTGGGGGACCACGGCGTGTTCTGGTGGGGCCTGATCCCGGACACGATCCACAGGTCGCACCTGCCGGCGGCCGGGACGCTGCACTACACGGGCGGGACGCTCGCGGTCGCGACGGGCGACGGCCACGACACCCCGACGGTGTACGAAGGCGTCATCGACATCCGGCTGAGCCTGACGCGCAGCTCGGTCTCGGCGGTCGTGTCGGATCTCAGGGACATGGACGCGAACCCGCTGGTGATGAATTTCGCGGAGGTGGACGAGATCCACCTGCCGATGGTCAGCAGCCTGCCGCCGGGCCTCGTGTGGGGCGACGGCGGAGGCACGTCCCTGGCCGACGGCGGGCTGGGCGAGAGCAGCGCGGACGCCGCCACGAATCCGGCGATGGTGTCCTTCCGCGAAGTGCGGGGGAGGCCGCGCGAAAGGCAGCCCATGCAGGGGGCGTGGCGCGGGTTCCTGCTGGGGACGGGGCCCGAGCTGGCGACCGCGGTGGTCGGGGACTGGTGGATCGCACCTCCCGGCGCCGATGACCGCAACACGCTGACGGGGTCGTTCGGCGCGGAGCGCGTCCACGTTCCGGAGCCACCGCCGCCGCCGCTGCCGCCGCTGCACGAGTCGGCCACCATGCTGTCGTCCGTTTGGGGCGGCACGACCGCGCCGGCCGCAGTCGAGGATGGCGAGCTCAAGGTCACGATCGACCCGGACGACCTGGAGGGCACCGACAACAGCGTGGTGTTCCGGATCGCCATCGCAGGCCTGGCGCAGGGCGGGCAGAAGACCGTCAACGGGATGACGCACATGGCCAGGCTGCAGGAATTCGTCGCGGCCCAGCGGCGGATCCTGCTGGGGTGGATCGCGCTGGACGCCACCACGGACGGCAACGAGCGGCAGACGAACACCGGCCGCAACGCGGTCTGGCGGGACATCCGGGCCTGGGCGCTGCGGGGCGTGTTCGGCATCGGGTCGCAGTTCGCGGCCGCAAGCCCCGGAGGCACCTACGCCGAGACGCTGGGCTTCATGCCGGCAACCTACCCCGGCGCCAGGAACGCCGCCGACACCGAGAGCCTCGCCACCGCGGCGGATGACGCCGCGGGCCTCGCGTTCCTCGACCGGCTGGAGGCTGCGATCGGCAGCCCGGCCGGCTGGGAAGCCGCACGGCAGGAAGGGGGCGTCTTCCACGACGACGCCAACGGGCGGAACTACCAGGCCTGCAACGACCAGGGCTGCTCGGAGGTCAGCAGGGATCTCGAGGCGGGCTCGGCCGTGTTCGGCCGGAGGGAGGAGCGCCTCTTCGTCGGGTTCGATACCACGGACTACACGCGCTTCGGGTCCTGGCGGCGCGAGTACAGCACGTATGCGGCCCGCGGGGGGTACGAGACGGACAACAGCACGAGCGGCGACATCGGGAGCCGCAACAACGGCTTCGCGTTCAGCCCGCTGGCAGCGGCGGCCTACGCGGGCACGGACGATCCCGCGTATCCGATAGGCACGGCCACCTACAGGGGGAAGACCGAGGCCACCCAGGACACGACCCGCTGGGCCGGGAACGTCGGCGTGCTCGTGAACTGGGACGCCGGCGCGGTTGCCGGCAGTGACGCGACGGTGGTGATCAGCGACCTGGTGAGCACCGACGGCCTGCCGGCGACGCACAACGGGAGCGCGGTCCGGGAGCTGATCTTCGCGGGCACGGACAACGTTGCCCTCGGAACGGGCGACAATCTCAACGAGGTCACGTTCAGCTCGTCAGCTCTTCGGGTGCGCTACCAAGACGGCTTCGGCGGGGACGGGACGGAAACGGCGAGCGTGTTCCTGGACGCCGCATTCGTGGGCAAGGGGCTGCACGGCCCGCGCGCGGTGATCGGGACCTGGCGTATCGGGGACGGAAGCGCCGTGATCCTCAACGGAGCCCGCCAAGTGATGGTGGGCGGGTTCGGGGCAGACCTGACAGGCGTGCCGTAGCGGCCGCGGCGCGAAGGAGGCCGACAGGCCGGCGGGGCGGGCGAACCGCCCCCACACCCGTTTCCCGCGATCTGGCGGTCCGCCGGCGGCTTGACCGCGGCTGCCTCGAACCGCTGCGCCGCGTCCGATGGGTCCGCTGACCGGTTCGCGACGCATCCATGCCTTGATGTTCCTCAGATCCGCCCCCCAAGACCATTAGCGAAGCCGGGCAAGCCGCACTGCTCGGGGACACTTGAAAGGAACTCGGGCAGTGGGCTGAATCGCGGGGGTGTCAGCATGGTGGGGTGGAGCAAGGGCCTCAAGACGGTGTGCCTGTGGTCCGTCGCGAGTGGTTGGCGGCCGTGGCGCAATGCGTAGGCAGGCAGGCGCTTGGAAAGGTTGTGGGCCTCGTAGCCGACCACCGCGCCGAGCCTGCGGCCAACGCTGAGCCTGGAGCCGAGATCGGGCCCCATTTGTCCACCACCCTCGGCCATCCCGCCACGTTCGCTGGGTCAATGCAACCTTTAGCGGCGCCAGGGCCCGGCCAACCAGCGGCACAGAGCCAGTTCGAGCTGGCCGACCTACAATTGACACGCGCACTGGCTCCGCGCCGCCGTCCCAAGACGGCGAAACGAAGCACGTGAACCATCTCGCCCACCTTCGGCTGGCTGCTCCGGCACGGGAAGATATGGTCGGCCAAGTCTTGGCAGACTTCGTTAAGGCAGGAGAGATCAGCAGCTTCCCTTCTGGCATACAAGCGGGCATCCGCCGCCACCAGCGGATCGATGCCTTCACCGACGGCCATCCGGTCTTCGCCCGGGCGAGGCGGCGGATGCGGCCTCCCCATCGCCGCTTCGCCGGCGTGCTTCTGGACGTCTTCTTCGACCACTTCCTGGCTGTTGAGTGGCACGCTTACGGCCTCGGGAACTCGCTGTCGGAGTTCGCGCAATCCTGCTACCGGGTGCTGGGCCTGTACCGGGGACTTCCGGCACCGCGCTACTCGAGGGCGATTGACGCGATGCACCGCGACGACTGGCTGGTGAGCTACCGGAGCCTGGATGGGGTCGACCGAGCCCTGCGAGGCATCGGGAGGCGCTTCCCTAGGGAAAACCCGCTTGAGACCGGCATCAGCGTGCTGCAAAGGGACTATCGGGCATTCCGGTCGGATTTCCGGGAGTTCTTTCCTCTGGTCGAGCTCGATTTCGGACGAACGGCGAGCCCCGCGACCTCGGCTCAGGCCCGGCGACGCAAGGCTCTTGGTTACAATTGAGCAGTATGCTGAGCGGAATGTCCAAGGGCCGCCTGGCCGTCGTTATAGCCGCTCTGCTGCTGGGCATCGGCGGGTTGCACCTCGGAACAGCCGAAGAGCAACACTCCCCTGAACCGTACCCGCACGTCGTGCTGATCACGGTCGACACCCTGCGGGCCGACCACCTCTCGTCGTACGGCTACCACCTAAGGACCAGCCCGGCGATGGACGGACTGGCCGCCGAAGGCGTCCGCTTCGACCGGGCCTACACGCCGATTCCAATGACCGGTCCGGCACACTTCTCGATACTCAACGGGCGCTTCCCGCAGGAGCACGGGGCCCGGATCAATGGCGTGTCCGTGGCCGATGCTTCAAAGTTCCTGACCGTCCCCCAAATCCTGCGGCGGTTCGGGTACAAGACCGGGGCGTTTGTCAGCGCCTGGCCGCTCTTGGGCCGCCTGACCCGCCTAGACCGGCACTTTGACCACTACAACGACGAGCTGACGCGGTCGTACCAGCTCGTGCATTCGATGCGCTGGGCAGAAGACGTGACCTCGCCAGCCTTGCGCTGGCTCGAGGACAATCAGGATGCTGGGCGCTTGTTCCTCTGGGTGCACTACTTCGACCCCCACGAGCCCTACAACCTGCGCGAAGAGTTTGCCGACCCCGAGGCGGTGGCAGAACCACACCCGGACACGCCCGAGTACTCAAAAGAGGTGCAAAACCGGATTCGTCGCTACGACTCGGAGATCGGGTACGCCGACGCGCACATCGGCCGCCTGCTGCAGCGCATCGAGCGCCTGGGGATGCGAGATAACACCCTGGTCGTGCTGGTGGCCGACCACGGCGAGGGGCTCGGCGAGCACGGCTTCCACGGCCACGGCCGCTGGCTTTACGAGAGCACGGTTCGCGTTCCCTGGATGATGCGCCTCCCGGGCCGGATCCGACCGGGAACGGTGGTGAGGCAGAGCGTCTCCATCCTTGATCTCGCTCCGACGTTGCTTGACCTGGTCGTGCCGGAATTCCGCAGCGAGGCCCCGATACCGATCTCCTTTGCCGGCCGTAGCCAAATTGCGGCCGTCGATGAGGAAGTATCGCCCGCAACTCGACAGATCCGCTTCGTGTCCTTCGAGGGCAAGAAGGGGTTCGCGCCAACCTGGCTATCGTGGGTCTGGAAGCCGAACTCAGGGCTCCCGTTCCGGATCGGAAAGCTGGAAGGGCAAAGGAAGATGGTCTGGACGCCGCAAGCGGACAGCTTCGAGATCTTCGATCTGGCGCAAGACCCGTTTGAGCTGCGCCCTGCCCAGCTGACGCCCAAGGACCGCAGCTATCCGTTCGAGCGCGACGGCTTTCACCGCTGGTTCGATTCCACGGACCTAGCCGAAAGCGAAACGCGGCTAACTAAACGCGACCAGGAAGCCTTGGAGAGCCTCGGCTACATCGTGAGATAAGGACGCGGAAACCTAGGCTACTCCCCCGCAACCGGATCGGAACCGTCCGGCGCAGACTCGGCCATGCCGCTGTCCACGCCTTCAAGGACGCGGCTGACCGAGGACTTCACGTGAGAGAGCAGCCCAGCGTGGCTCTCGCGCTCCTCTGCAAGCTCGTCCGCGATCAGCAGGGCCGCCAAGACGGCCTGATCGTAGGGCGGCGCGCCCTCAGCACTCTCAATGGCGGCCGCCATGGCCTCGTCAACCTTCTCGGCCAGACGGTGGGCGCGGACGGGCGACAACCCGGCGATACTGTACGATCGCCCTCGGATCCGAACCGTGACGCTTCGCCTGACAGCGCTCAACCGCGTGACTCCATCTCTCCGACCCGGTCCAAGAGGGATTCGACCCTCTGCCGGACATCGTCACGCAGCTTCTCGCCGTTCCGGAGTTGGGCGGTCAGGCTGTCGATCTTCCGGTCCCGATCGGCGAGCTTCTCGCGCAAGGCTTCCAATTCGTCCTTGGCCGAAGTTCGGGTCGCGCGGGCCGCGCGCAGCTGGTCCAACAACTCCTGCACGCGGCGCTCCAGAGTCTCCAGCGCCACGAGTATCGTGTCGCCGGCACCCGAGTGCTGTTCGATTGCGGCTGTTGGTTCCAAATTGACCTCCCCGAACCGGAAACGGAACTCCCACTCCCGCCCAGAATCCGCGCCCGGCCAACGGCTAACGCCGCGCGGAGATTGGTGCGCAAGAGAGGATTTGAACCTCCACGGGATTTAACTCCCACTAGGACCTGAACCTAGCGCGTCTGCCAGTTCCGCCACTTGCGCACGGGCGAAGCGAGGAATGCACCAATCCAGTGCCTACCCTGCGCCATTATACGCCATAAGGGCTAGCCTCCCTCGGCGTAGCGCTGCAAGCTCTCGAGGCGCAGCCCTCCCCCGAATCCGGGCAAGGCATCCGCTCTTGCACGGGCCAGGAACATACCGTACTCTATCCGCACGGACGAGCGCGCCGGCAGCCAGCCGATCGTGCTCTCGCCGAAGAGCCGGCCACGCTGGAGCGCCTCGCGCCTCGTCTCGGGAAACGGGGATACGCCGAACTCCATGCCGCAGGTCAGCGTCCGCCCGTTCCACGGAGGGTGGCGCCTGGAGAAGTTCTCCTCCCAGATCCCGAGCCACGGGAAATCAGCGCGATTCCACACGTAGCCGAACACCGTCTCTAGCCCGGGATGGTACGCAGCGAAGAAGGCCCTCGTCGCGCCCGGATCCATCAGGTGGGCTGTGAAGGCTCCCGACGCCTCCGCGCGCACGGCGCGGCGCATGTCCCCAAGGCCGCCCTTTGCGAGCGGCACGAGAGGCCAGTCGAACTCGGCGCCGGCCACGAACCGGTCGGCCCCGGGCGCGAACTCCGCGTCCAGCACCTTCGAGCGCGTGGCGGACATCTCGAAGAGCGTGCGGCCCTTCTCCAGGAACGGGGGGCCCAGAGTAGCGTGCTGGGTCCAGCCGACGGGCCGATCGACACCGGCCAGGTTGGTGGCCGTCTCTACGATGCGGACCCGGCCGCTGTCTTCGGGCAGCTCCAATCGACGCTCGAAGCGCAGCCCCGACAGCGGAAACTCCGCGCGCATCTCGACCCAGCCCTCCCCGGAATCGGCATCCCAGTCCGCACAGGAAGCCTCGCCGTGAACGTCCAGGCCAGCCGCAGCCTCCTCGTCGGACGGCACGCCGAAGAGGTCGAAGCACAGGTTGTGCCCGGCGATCCCCGACAGCAGGCGCGCGTCGACCCCGCCGCCATACTCCGGATGGCGGCCCGGATCGTACTCCGACGGCTCGATGGTCTCCCAAGGCGGGTCCCAAAGGGGGCTGACGCCGGTCTCCTTCAGCACGGCCGCTGCGATGTGGCCTCCGCTCGGCAAGAGCGTGACACGGACTCGGTCGTTCTCAAGATGGATTTGGTGGCGCTTGGAGATGCCCATTTTCTCGGTTCCCGGGGGTCGGAGCGGCAATCGCTCCCCTGTTGGTATGATAATTGTGCGGATCCCATCGGCTGGTTGCTGGAAGGGATCCCCTAGGGTACTGGCAACATCGCGCCACCGCCAACTGCGCACCGCAATGGCGAAGGGCGGGCCTGCTGGGCCCACCCAGATCGCCATGAAGTACGGACTGCCCAAAAAGCTTGGCCTGTACGACCCGCGCAATGAACATGACGCGTGCGGGATCGGATTCGTAGCAGACGTTCTCGGTCGGCCGAGCCACAAGATCGTCGAGCAGGGCGTTGAGGCCCTAGTGAACCTCACGCACCGCGGCGCGTGCGGCTGCGACCCCGACACAGGCGATGGCGCCGGCCTCCTGCTGCAGATTCCCGACGCCTTCTTCCGAAGGCAAGCGCGGGCAATTGGCGTCAGCCTACCGGAGCCGGGGCTGTACGGGGTGGGCATGCTCTTCGTGCATCCGGATCCGCGCCGTGACCGGGAAACGCGACAGATGGTTGAGGAAGTGGCCACCGAGGAAGGCCTGCGGGTCCTCGCGTGGAGACGCGTGCCCACGAACTCGGGCGCTATCGGATGGCTGGCGAGAGAGAGCGAGCCCAGCATCTACCAAGTTTTCCTGCAGCCCCGCGCAGGTGTCGCGCTGAGCCACGACGCCCTTGAGCGCAAGCTGTTCATAGCGCGCAAGCGCACAGAGCGGCTCGCCCGGGATCGCCAGCTCCAGCAGTACTACCCGGTCACCATGTCGGCCCGCACGATCTGCTACAAGGGCCTGCTGCTCGCACCGCAGATCTTCGCCTACTACCCGGACCTGGGCGAGTCGGACTTCGAGTCGGCGGTGGCGCTGATCCACCAGCGGTTCTCAACCAACACCTTCCCCACCTGGGAGCGGGCCCACCCGTTCCGATACTTGGCGCACAACGGCGAGATCAACACGCTGCGCGGCAACGCCAATTGGATGCGCGCCCGGGAGGCGACGCTGGAGAGCGAGCTGTTCGGTGCGGACATCGAAAAGATCAAGCCGATCATCGACGAGACTGGCTCAGACTCGACGCAGATCGACAACG
Source organism: Bryobacterales bacterium (assembly GCA_965203925.1). GTDB lineage: Bacteria > Acidobacteriota > Terriglobia > Bryobacterales > UBA6623 > VXMF01. The sequence continues at coordinate 2,585,546 of OZ241924.1, read as the reverse complement.
CGCTGGAGCTGCTCATCCAGTCCGGTCGGTCCATCGCGCACTCCTTCATGATGCTCATCCCCGAGGCGTGGTCCTCGCACGAGCTGATGGAGCCCTACAAGAAGGAGTTCTACGAGTTCCACGCCTCCCTCATGGAACCGTGGGACGGTCCCGCGTCGATCGTCTTCACGGATGGCCGCTACGTGGGAGGTTCGCTGGACCGCAACGGCCTACGTCCGTCACGCTACTGCGTGACCTACGACGGGCTGGTGGTGATGGGCTCCGAGACCGGCGTGGTCAGCGGCATCAAGGCCGCCGACGTGCGCATGAAGGGGCGACTGCAGCCCGGCCGAATGTTCCTTGTGGACATGCGAGAGGGACGCATCATCCGCGATGAGGAGATCAAGGAGACGATCTCGCACAGGCAGCCGTACGGGGCCTGGCTGAAGGACAACCTGGTCCGTCTGGCCGACCTGCCGGAGCCTGGGCCAGCGCCAGAGATCTTGGACGATGAGCTCCTGCCGCTGCTGCGCACCTTCGGGTACACGCTGGAACACCAGCGCCTGCTGCTGGCGCCCATGGCTACAAAGGGCGAGGAACCGACCGGATCGATGGGTATCGACATTCCGCTCGCTTGCCTGTCCGAACAGCCACAGCTGCTCTTCAACTACTTCAAGCAGCTGTTCGCCCAAGTGACCAACCCGGCCATCGACCCGATCCGCGAGGAATTGGTCATGTCCACCGTCACTTATATCGGCCCACAGGGGAACGTGCTTGGTGAATCGCCCGAGCACGCCCACCAGATCAAGGTCCCGACACCCGTCTTGGACAACGGCCAACTAGCGCGCCTGCATCATCTGGGCCCGCGAGTGCGCTTCGGTTCGCGCACGCTGCGGACGACCTTCGATGTCAGCCAAGGGCCGGGGGCCCTCGAGCGGGCGCTTGAGCGGCTCTGCCGGGAGGCCGAGGAGGCGGCCGACTGCCGTGCCGGCGTGCTGGTCCTTTCGGACCGGGACGTGAGCGAGGGGCGCGCCCCGATACCGTCGCTGCTGGCATGCGCGGCCGTGCACCACCACCTGATCCGCCGAGCCAAGCGCAGCAAGGTCGGGCTGGTCGTCGAGTCGGGCGAGCCCCGCGAAGTGATGCACTTCTGCCTGCTGATCGGGTACGGCGCCAATGCCATCAACCCCTATCTGGCCCATCGGTCGATCGCCCGACTGCACCAAGAGGGGATCCTGGACCGTCCCGGCCTCTCGTTGGAGGACGCCCAGCACAACTTCGAGAAGGCGATGCGCAAGGGGATCCTCAAGGTGATGTCCAAGATGGGCATCTCCACGGTGCAGTCCTATCACGGAGCGCAGATCTTCGAAGCGATCGGGCTCGCGCGCGAGGTCGTCGACCGGTACTTCACCGGGACGACCTCCCAGGTCGAGGGAGTGGGGCTGCGCACTCTTGCCAACGAGGCGTTGGCGAAGCACACGTATGCCTACTCCGGGGAGACCTCGCCGGACACGGAGCTCCCGGTCGGTGGCGAGTACCAGTACCGGCTGCGCGGGGAGAAGCACCTCCTGAATCCCGACACGGTGGCCCGCCTGCAGAACGCCGTGCGCCTGAACCATTGGGGCACTTACCAGGACTACTCGCGCACCGTCAACGACCTGAACCGTCACCTCTGCACGCTGCGCGGACTTTTTGACCTCAAGCAGGCTGACGAGCCAGTCCCGCTCGAAGAAGTCGAGCCGGCGTCGGAGATCGTGAAGCGGTTCTGCACAGGGGCGATGAGCTTCGGCTCAATTTCGGCAGAGGCGCACGAGACGCTGGCGGTAGCCATGAACCGCATCGGGGGCCGCTCCAACACCGGGGAGGGCGGCGAAGACCCTGCCCGATTCCTGGACGACCGCCGTTCGAAAATCAAGCAGGTCGCGTCAGGCCGATTCGGCGTGACCGCGAACTATCTGGCCAATGCCGACGAGCTCCAGATCAAGATCGCTCAGGGCGCCAAGCCGGGGGAAGGCGGACAGCTGCCCGGCCACAAGGTTGACGAGACCATCGCCTGGCTGCGGCACTCAACGCCCGGAGTGGGCCTCATCTCGCCCCCGCCGCACCACGACATCTACTCTATCGAGGATCTGGCCCAACTCATCTTCGACCTGAAGAACTCCAACCCCGCGGCCAACGTTTCCGTCAAGCTCGTCTCGGAGGTCGGGGTAGGAACGGTCGCCGCAGGCGTTTCCAAGGGGCGCGCCGACCTCGTGCTGATCTCCGGGCACGATGGCGGCACGGGCGCATCTCCGGTCAGCTCGATCCGCCACGCGGGCACGCCGTGGGAGCTTGGCCTGTCCGAGACGCAGCAGGTTCTGGTGATGAACGACCTGCGCGGGCGCATCCGCGTCCAAGTGGACGGCAAGCTGCAGACAGGCCGTGACGTCGTCGTGGGAGCGCTGCTCGGCGCCGACGAGTTCGGATTCTCGACGATGCCGCTGATCGCGATCGGCTGCATCATGATGCGCAAGTGCCACCTCAATACCTGCCCGGTCGGAATCGCGACGCAGGACAAGCAGTTGCGCAAGAAGTTCGCAGGCACTCCCGAGCACGCGATCAACTTTTTCTTCCTGGTGGCCGAGGAAGTGCGGCAGATCATGGCCAAGATGGGTTTCCGCAGGTTCGAAGACATGATCGGGAAGGTCGATCGCCTGGACGTGCGCCACGCCGTGGACCATCTCAAGACGGGCGGGCTGGACTTCTCTCGGGTCTTTTTCGACCCACCGGTGGACCGGGCGATCGCGCGCTTCCACAAGGAGGAGCAGGACCATGGCTTGGAGGGCCAGATCGACAACCAGCTGATCGAGCTGTGCCGCCCCGCGATCGAAGATCTGAGCCCCGTCGAGTTCGCCTACGACCTGCGGAACACAAACCGTACGGTGGGCACGATGCTCTCGCACGAGATCGCGAAGCGCTACGCCGAGGGAGGCCTGCCGGACAACACCATCAAGATCCACTTCTCCGGAAGCGCGGGGCAGAGCTTCGGGGCGTGGGCAAGCCGCGGTATGACCCTGCAGGTCCGCGGGGACGCAAACGACTACTTCGGCAAGGGACTCTCCGGAGGACGCTTGGTCATAGCGCCGCCGCCCGGGTCGACCTTCGTCTTCGAGGAGAACATCATCATCGGCAACGTGTCGTTCTACGGCGCTACCGGCGGCGAGGCCTTTGTCAACGGGATGGCGGGCGAGCGCTTCTGCATCCGCAACTCCGGGGCCACCGTGGTCGTGGAGGGTGTGGGCGACCACGGCTGCGAGTACATGACGAACGGCCACGCGGTCATCCTCGGCGAATGCGGCCGCAACTTCGCAGCAGGGATGTCCGGCGGAATCGCCTATATCCTGGACGAGCGCGGCGACTTCGAGACGCGCTGTCTGCAGAACGCCGACGTCGACATCGACCCCCTCGATTCGGAGGACAGGGCGTTCGTTAGGCGGCTGCTGGGACGGCACGTCCGGTATACGCGCAGCCCAAAGGCCGTGTGGGTGCTAGAGCACTGGGACTCCATGAGCAGCCTCTTCAAGAAGGTCTTCCCGCGAGAGCTGCGCCGTGCGCTCCGCGAGCGTGCGGCGAGCCAAGCGGCCCAAGCAGATGCGCCTTCCAGGCGGCGCACCTAGTAGTCGGCGTTTCCCGGCGTGCGCGGAAATGGGATCACGTCGCGCACATTGGCCATTCCGGTCACATAGCTGATGGTGCGCTCGAAGCCGAGACCGAAGCCAGCGTGGGGAACGGTCCCGTAGCGCCGCAAGTCCCGGTACCACCCGTATGGCTGCGGCTCGATCCCGCACTCGGCCATCCGCCCGTCCAGAACGTCCAATCGCTCCTCGCGCTGGCTGCCGCCGATGATCTCGCCGATCCCGGGCGCCAGCACATCCATTGCAGCCACGGTCTCGCCACCGTCGTCGACGCGCATGTAGAACGGCTTGATCCCCTTGGGATAGTTCGTGACGACCACTGGGCCCTTGACGTGCTGCTCGGTCAGGAACCGCTCGTGTTCAGAGTGCAGGTCGGCACCCCAGGAGACCTCAAACTCGAACCTGCGGCCGGAACGCTGGAGAATCCTGACTGCGTCGGTGTAGGTGAGCCGTTCGAAGGGCCCGTCCACCACGGCCTGCAGCCGCGCGACCGCCCCCCTGTGGATGCGCTTGTCGAAGAACTCCATGTCATCGGGGCGCCGCTCGAGGACAGCCCGGAAGAGATGCTTGAGCAGGGCCTCTGCCAAGTCCGCGTTCGCACTTAGGTCCGCAAAGGCCGTCTCCGGCTCGATCATCCAGAACTCCGCCAAGTGCCGGCTCGTGTTGGAATTCTCCGCGCGGAACGTGGGGCCAAAGGTGTACACCCGGCTCAGCGCCTGGCAGTAGGCCTCAACGTTGAGCTGGCCCGATACCGTGAGAAAGGCCTCGCGGCCGAAGAAGTCCCGGGAGTAGTCCGGCTCGCCGCCAGCCGTCCTAGGAAGGCGCGAGAGGTCCAGTGTGCTCACGCGAAACAGCTCGCCGGCACCCTCAGTGTCCGATGCCGTGATGATCGGCGTGTGGATCCAGAGATAGCCGTTCTGGTCGAAGAACTCGTGCACTGCCTGCGCCAAGCAGTGGCGCACCCGGGCCACGGCACCGAACGTGTTGGTCCGCGGCCGCAGGTGGGCGACTTCGCGAAGAAACTCGAAACTGTGGCGCTTCGGCGAGATCGGGTATGTGTCAGGTTGCTCGACGCGGCCCAGCACGACTAGCTCCTCGGCGCGCAGCTCCACGCGCTGCCCGCGGCCCGGCGAATCGACGAGCATTCCAGCAACCGACACCGAGCAGCCCGCGCCGGCATGCAGGACGTCGGTGCTGTAGTTGGGTAGCGACTTGTCCGCCACCACCTGCAGGGCCGCGAAGCAAGAGCCATCGGAGACCTGCAGGAACGAAAAGCCCGCCTTGGAGTCCCGGCGAGTTCTGACCCAGCCTTGCACGCGCACTCGGCCCCCAACGGCCACCGTTCCCGCGAGCACGTCGGCGATCGGGCGTTCAGGCATACTGTCTAGTTTGAAGCACAGCCCACCGCCACAGCGGGGAAGACGGTTGAAGGGATATGCGCCTCGTCCCCGCGGGGCCCTTCCTTTACGCTGATGGCCGCGCAACGAACACGAGTCGCAATCCTCTTCGGAGGCCGCTCCGCCGAGCACGATGTGTCAGTTCGGTCGGCGGCCTCGATCATTTCCGCGCTCCCGCCCGACGCCTTCGAGGCCGTTCCGGTGGCCATCTCCCGCTCGGGACGGTGGATCCAACCTAACGGGGCAGTCCGGCTGCTGCCGCCCGATGCTGCCGCCCGATGCGGACTCGGCGATGTCATGCTGCGTCCCGAGCCCCGTCGCTCCAGCGGCTTCGACGTGGTCTTCCCAGCCCTGCACGGGCCATTCGGGGAGGACGGGCGCCTGCAGGGACTGTTGGATTTGGCTGACGTTCCCTATGTGGGATGCGGCGTGCTGGGCTCTGCTTGCGGAATGGACAAGGACGTCATGAAGCGCCTGTTCCTTTCCCACGGCATTCCCACCTTGCCCCACATCAGCGTGCATTGGGCGGATGCCGAGGCGAAGATGCCCGAGGTGGAGGAGGCGATCGGCTATCCGGCGTTCGTCAAGCCCGCGAACCTTGGCTCGTCAGTCGGCATCAGGCGGGCTGCCGACCGGGCGGGTCTGGAGCAGGCCCTAGCGCACGCGGGCCAATTCGACGACAAGCTGATCGTCGAGCCCGCCGTGGACGGCAGAGAGATCGAGTGCGGCGTGCTCGGCCTCGACCCACCAAGGGCGTCCGTGCCAGGGGAGATCGTCACGCACGAGGGCTTCTACGACTACGAGACAAAGTACCTTACAGACTCCGCGGAGCTTCACGTGCCGGCTGCAATACCACCCGCCATTACGCGGGCGATCCGAGAACTCTCGGTCAGGGCATTTCGCGCCATCGGCTGCGACGGCCTAGCGCGGGTCGATTTCTTCTTGGACACAGAGAGCGGGGAGCCGCTGGTCAATGAAGTGAACACGATGCCCGGCTTCACCTCCATCAGCATGTACCCAAGGATGTGGGAGGCGAGCGGTGTTCCCTTCCCTGAACTGATCACGCGCCTGATCGAGTGCGCCATGGTCCGCCATCAGCGCACCCGGCGGCTGCGGGTCGACCGCACCTGAAGCGTCACCGGGCAGGGTCAGCCAGCGCGCCGAGGCAAGCCGCCGACCACAGCGTCGCGGCGTCGCCCGACGCTACCGACCGGGCGGCTCCGCCTCCTGCGGCGTGACCGGATCGTTCGCCACCCCCAGAGCAACCTGCGGCCGGTTCGACTGGCGCAACTCCATGAATCGGCCCAGAGCCTCCCGGGCCTCGGCTTCGCGACCCATCAGGCGCAGCGCCTGGGCCATGCGGTAGTGGGAGACCTCGTTGCTGTCGTCGATCGCGATCGCTGCCTGGAGGTGTTCGATCGCCCTTTCCGGCTCGCGCAGGCTCGTCAGGACCCCGCCCAAGGCAATTCGTGCCTGCTCGAACTCGGGATAGAAGCCGATTGCTTGCGCGAACAGCTCGCGGGAGCGGTCCAGCTGGCCGCGCTTGCGATAGATCTCTCCCAGCTCGTACGCCGCGTTCGCATTGGAGGGATCCGCTTGGAGCTCGAGGCCGAACTCGCGAATGGCCTGCTCCAAGGATTCCGGATTCGAGGAGTCCCGCAAGAGCGTGCGACCCATTCGATAGTGGATTCCCCGCTGGCCCGGATTGGCCCGCAAGGCCCGGCGGTACTCGGCCAGCGCCTGCTCCACCTTTCCCTCGCTCTCATAGGCCTCGCCCAGAGCCTGGCTGGTCCACACCGAGCCGGGTGCGACAGTCGAGAGCCTGTTGACCATCACGAAGGCCAGATGCCCCAGAACGCGCCCGGCGTGGTAGAGCACTTCCGGATCCTCCGGGTACAGCTGTGCGAGCCGGAGGGCCGTCTCCGCGGCTTCGCGGTCGCGCCCGAGTCCGCTGTAGGACCTCTGCAGCTGCAGCCCCGACAGTCGGCGCAGTGCCGGATCGGCCGTGGCGGGAAAGGCTCGCTCCAGATCGCGCAGCGCCTCGGCGAAGCGTCCGGTCTCGCTGAGAGAAGCGGCCAGCAGCGTCGCGACTCCCGGAAGCTCTGGCTTCAGTTCCACGGCCCTCCGAAGCACCGGAATCGCGTCGTCAAACCTCGCCTGCTGGAAATAGGAGAACCCGAGGCTTGCCAAGACCTCCGGTATGTCCGGACCGAGCTCGGCCGCTCTCTCCAGAGCCAGGGACGCCTCCGCGTAGCGGTTCTCCACAATCGCACGCTGCCCGCGCTCGAAGATCGAGCCGAGGTCGGCCGCCTCTTGCTGCGCAGCGCACGGCAACGCTGCCACCAGCAGCGCCAATGCGACCGCCGGCCTGCCCCGGGGTACGGGGTTGGCCGCGCGGTCGGACGGCTCACCCCCTGGCGCTTCGGGCTGACGCCCGAACTGGCCTGAACCCGCGCCCGGCCAGTGCCCCCCAGGCAGGATCAAGGATTACCAGACCACCTTCAGCCCAACCTGATTGATGCGAGCCGGGCGCGTGCCCGTGATCTTGCCGAAATTGGGCGAAGCGCGGTTCCTCTGGGGCGGGCTCCACTGGGCATGGTTCCACGCGTTGAACGACTCGAACCGCACCTGCACGCTGAGTGTCTCCGTGACGGAGAAATTCTTGAACAGGCCAGTGTCAAAGTTGTTGATCCCGGGCGCTTCCATGATGCTCCGTCCCGAGTTGCCGAGTACGCCGCGGTTGGGCTGCTCGAATGCATCGGTGTTGAACCAGCGGTCGATCGTCCGGTTTGACGGGCTCAGCACCGGGTCGCCGACGAGATTGGCGCGGTTCGTGCCGAACGTGTCGTTCAGCCCGCCTATATCGGCCGCCTGCACGGTCATTGGGAAGCCGTCCTGGAAGGTGACGATCGCGTTGACCTGCCATCCGCCCAAGATGTGATTGGCTACGGCCGGCAGGTTCGAGAGCAGCTTCCTGCCGCGGCCAACCGGCAGTTCGTAGACGAAGCTCGTGACAAGCCTATGGTCCACGTTGAAGTCGGAGAGCCCGTAGTCGCGCCGCCAATCGTGGTTGTCCAAGAAGCCCTGCCAGCCGGCGACGGCCCCTCCAATGCCGATCCCGGCCGCCGCCGACTTGCTGTCAAGGCTCTTCGACCAGGTGTAGGCTGTCGTGAAGATCATCGAGCTGGTGCGCCGCTCGAACTTGAAGTTGAACGCGTTGTAGCTTGATATGCCGCTCCAGTCGCTGTCGATGTAGACCTGGAAATTGCGGAACGGCTTGCGTGTCGGCACCGGGCAGTCCCGCAGGCCCTCGTTGCCGGGAGTGCCGCAGAAGCCGGGATCCTGCATCTGCAGGGCTTGGGCGATGTTGCGCCGCATGAGCAGGGCCGTACCCTTCGTGCCGACATAGCTGAAGTCGATCTTCGAGTACTGGTCCAAGGCTCGCTGGATGCCGAACGTCCACTGGTTCACGTACGGATTGCGCGGTTCCGGCGACATGCTGACCGCCAGGAAGGTGTTGAAGGCGGGATCGGCGGGATCGCCGCTGCGGATCGCGGGGAACATCTGGTCGGTCGAGCGCAGTGCGCCGCCGGGTCCCTCCCCGTTGCCGATCGTCTGCTGGTACAGGCCGCGGCTGACATACGGGTAAATGTCGGACGCGCCGTCGATCTCGCGGCCCTCGGCCGAGTCGAAGAAGACCCCGAATCCGCCGCGGATGACAGTCTTCTCGTCGTCGAACGGACGGATCGCGAAGCCGAAGCGGGGCGCGAAGACGCGCCGCGAGGCGGCATAGGGATTGCGGCTGCCCGCGAAGCGATAGTAGGACTGGTCGCCGACGATCCCCGAGTCGACCAGGTTCTGGTCCGCTACAAGCATCCCTCCGGTCGCGTTCGAAAGGTCGCGCCATCCCATGCGGTCGTTGGTCTCGTTTGGCGTAGTGCGGAAGTCGTAGCGCAGACCGAGATTGAGCGTCAGGCGCGAGTTGACCTTCCAATCGTCCTGGAAGTAAGGAGCGAAGTACAGGAAGTTGAAGTCGCGGGGATTGCCGGCCTGGTCGCCCACCGCGAATCCGCCGGGCTGGAACACGCTGGCGTTGTTGTAGTAGCCCAGCAGCATGTCCGCCACGGCGTGGTCCCAGTTCTGGTTCCCGCTGAAGAAGCCGCTGAACGTGAACTGGCCCAAGAAGTCATTGGCCAAGTCGCGCTGCAGGGACCACTGGCGGAAATTGGCCCCGAACTTGAAGGTATGGCTACCGCGGATCCACGTCGTGCCGTTCGAGATGTCCCACATCGGCTGATTGCTGGCCTGATAGTCGTTCACCGCGCTGCCGCCCCCCGAGAGGCCCGCGCCGTTGCCGCCGAAGCCCACGCCCGGGTAGGATCGCTGCTCCTCGTTCAGCCCCTGAAACACGCCTGACAGCGCGAGCGTGTCGATGTCGGCCTGATCGGCCAAGGCGCTGTGCTGGTTGGCCAGCGCCCGCACGTACCCGAAGCGGAACTCGTTGATCAGGTTGGGGCCAAACAGGCCCGTGTGCGAGACCTGCCAGTTCTCAGTCTCCTGGACGAAGAAGACGTCCCCCAATTCGGTGGTGTTGCCCAGCGTGATAGCGGTGTAGTCCGTTCGTGTGTAGCGCCCGAAAAGGTTTCCCCACGACGCGAGATTCTGGTCCACGCGAACGGTGTACTGATCGGTGTCGGTGGGGATCGAACGCTGGCGCAGGTAGTTCCCGCGGTCCGAGTTTGCGTTCGGGGCCGGAATGAACTTCTGCACAGTCAGGCTGGCCAGCCGCGAATAGCGGCTCTTGGGGATCCGGTTGTCCGGAAACGGGACCGTCGGAGCTCCGACCGGACCGCTGAGCGGGTCGAGCACAGGCTGTGGATTGGCTGCGCGGCCGGGCCCCTGATACCCGGTGAAGACGCCGTCGAGCTGGTCCGGCGTGGGGACGTTCAGGAAGCCCAGCGCAGCCCTGCGCGTCCGGCGGCCCTCGAAGTTGCCGAGCCAGAATGTCCGGTTCTTGACGGCCGGGCCGCCCGCGACGAACCCGAACTGGTTCTGCCGCAGTGGGTTCTTCTCGCGGCCGGCAAGGTTGTTGAAGAACGTGCTGGCGTCGAGCGCGTCGTTGCGCAGGAAGTGGAAGAGTGTCCCGTGCAGCTCGTTCGTGCCGGTCTTGCTCACAATGTTGACCTGATTGGCGCTGAAACCGTACTCCGCCGAGTACGTCGCTGTCTGCTCCTTGAATTCCTGGATTGCGTCGATCGACAGGATTGCCGCCGGCGTGCCGAGGGCCGTGTCCGTGTTAGAAGTGCCGTCAAGGAGGTAGTTGTTGGACGTCGGCCTGGCGCCGTTGATGCTGATGGCGCCGCCAGCGTCCCTTCGCATGGAGCTCTGCTCGCCCCGGGTTTCGACCGCCCCGTTGCCTAGGAATAGCAACTGCAGGAAACTGCGCCCGTTGAGCGGCAGCTGCGTGACTTGCCGCTGGCTCACGATGTGACCGACGGCGGCCGTCTCGGTGTCGATTGCGGCGACGACGCCCGCAACTTCGATCGTCTCGGTCACCTCGCCGATCACCATGTCGAAGTCAACCCGGAGCGTCTGGTTGACGTTGAGGACAACTCCCGTCCGGCGGGCCTGCTGGAAGCCTTCCGTATTTGCCTGAACCGTGTAGATGCCCACCGGCAGGTAGGGAAATGTGTAGTCGCCACGCTCATTGGTCGAGGTCTCGCGCTGCAGGCCTGTCTCCTGGTTGGACACCGTAACGCCGGCCCCCGGCACGACGGCCCCGGTCGCGTCCGCCACTGTGCCGTTGATCTGTCCTGTCGCCGTCTGCGCGGACATTTGGCCCGGAATCAAGACGAAGACCGCCAGCGAAAGCGCTAGCCCAATCCGCCTCCATTGCATTGAGATCACTTGGGATACCCCCCCTTAATACCTGTGAAGCCCCACCCACCTCGGACAGCTAGCCAACTCGGTCCGGAAGCAGGGCAATTCGAAACGAACCGATTGAATAAGAGTTTATCAGACCCTGCGCACGTTGCCGACGCTTACGACAGTACTTCCCTCACCACTCGGCCAGCGGTGTCGGTCAGGCGGAAATGCCGGCCCTGATACTCATAGACCAGCCGCTCGTGGTCCAACCCCAGCAGGTGCAGAATCGTCGCCTGAACGTCATGGACCGCCACGGATCCGCTGAAAGCGTTGAACCCAAACTCATCCGTAGCTCCGTGCACGACGCCCGCCTTCAGGCCTGCCCCGGCCATCCAGATCGAGAAGCACCGACCGTGGTGGTCGCGGCCGTAGTCATCCAGCCGCATCTCTCCCTGGGCGTACGGCGTGCGCCCGAACTCCCCGGCCCAAACCACTAGGGTGTCGTCCAGCATTCCCCTCTGCTTCAGGTCCCGCAGAAGCGCTGCCGAGGGCTGGTCGGTGTCCCTTGCGGACACCGGAAGCCGCCGGGGCAGTTCCTGATGGTGGTCCCAGCCCCGATGGTAGAGTTGCACGAAGCGCACGTCCCTCTCGGCCAATCGCCTAGCGAGCAGGCAGTTCGCAGCATATGTGCCCGGAATCTTCGAGGCCTCGCCGTACAGGTCGTACACCCACTCCGGCTCCCCTGATACATCCATCAAGCCGGGAACGCTGGCCTGCATGCGATAGGCCAGCTCGTACTGGTCAATCCTGGCCGCGATCTCGGGATCTCCAGAGCGACCGCTCGCCAGCCGATTCAGGGACGAGAGACCGTCCAGGAATATCCGTCGGCGGTCTCGGCTGATGCCAGGCGGATCGCTCAGGTACAGGACCGGATCGCCCTTCGGGCGCAGCGGCACGCCCTGATGGCCGCTTGGAAGGAACCCGGCCCCCCAAAGGCGGGCCAAGAGCCCCTGCCCGGCCGGCCCCTCGCTGGCTACCGAGTGCAGCACGACAAACGCCGGCAGGTCCTGATTCGCGCTGCCGAGGCCATAGTGAACCCATGCGCCCAAGCTGGGCCGTCCCGGCAGTTGGCTGCCGGTCTGGAAGAAGGTGATGGCAGGGTCGTGATTGATCGCGTCGGTGTGAACGGCACGCAGGAGGCAGAGCTCGTCGGCGACCTCTCCCGTGAAGGGAAGCAGCTCGCTGAGCTCCATCCCGCATTCGCCACGCGGCTCGAAGGCAAACGTCGAAGGCATCGCCTGATAGCTCTTCTGGTGTGCAACCATGCCGGTCACGCGCTGGCCGTTGAACACGGACTCCGGAATCTCCTCTCCCGCCCGCCGGGCGAGGACCGGCTTGGGATCGAAGAGGTCGACGTGCGATGGTCCGCCCGACTGGAACAGGAAGATCACCCTGGCAGCCTTCCCCGAAGGCTGCGCCACCTCCCGCAGGCCTGACGAATCGCACGCAGCCAGCCAGTGGAGCCCTGCCGCGCCGAGGCCGTAGCCCGAGCGGAAGAGCAGATCCCGCCGAGACGGCTGCACCGGCGCTGGCAAGCCCTTCATCTTTTCGTAATGGCCTCGTCCAGATTCAGCACCAGGCTGGCCAGCGCCGTGTAAGTGGCCCGCTCGTCCAAGCTCCAAGGGCCGCGGGCCATGTGTCCCGCCATCTCGTCGGCCGCAGCCCTGTCCCAACGATAGGAACGCATCAGGCGCGCGAGCGCGTCAAGCATCACTGCCGATTCCTCTGGCAGCGGTTTGCGGCCGAGCACGAGGCGAAACAGTGCATCGGTTCGAGCCCGCGCACCGGGCGCCTCCTCCAACACCTGGGCAGCGATCTCCCGGGCCGCCTCCGTGAAGACCGGGGCATTCATGAGGGCAAGTGCCTGCAGGGGCGTGTTTGTCACTTGACGCCCAGCCGTGCAGACCTCTCTGCCGGGGGCGTCGAACACCGTCATCAGCGGATGCGGAAGCGTGCGCTTCCAGAATGTGTACAGGCTTCGCCGGTAGAGATCTTCCCCGGCCCCCCGGTCCCAAGTCGTCCCCGGGAACGCCTCGCCGACCACTATGCCCTCGTAGAGGCCTTCCGGCTGCCGTGGGCGCACGCTTGGACCGCCGACCTGAGACCCGAGAAGACCCGCCACGGCTAGCGCTTGGTCCCGAATCGCCTCTGCGGGCAGCCGAACAATGGGCCCCCGGGCGAGAAGGCGGTTGCCCGGATCGCGGCCTCGCAACTCCGGACGGCTCTCGGAAGCCTGCCGGTACGTGGCAGACAGCACGATCCGGCGAAGGAGCCGCTTGACGTCCCACCCGGAATCGACGAACTCAGCCGCCATCCAGTCGAGCAGGGCGGGATGGCTGGGCGCCTCGCCACGCGTGCCGAAGTCCTCGCTCGTCCTGACAAGCCCGGAACCGAACAACTGCTGCCAGAGACGGTTCACAACCACCCTTGCGGTGGTTGGATGGTCCGGTCGGGTCAGCCACCGCGCCAAGCCCAGCCGCGTCTTGGGCTGGCCCTTGGGCCAAGCGCCGAGCAACGCCTCGGGGACACCTGGGGCAACTGGCTCCCCCGGAGCGTCATATCGGCCGCGGCGGAGGACGCGCGTCTGCCTAGGGACGGCCAGCTCGCGCATCACCATGGTTGTCGGAAGTTCGCGTCGCAGCGATAGCAGGCGCCGCCGGGCGGCCTCGGCAAGGCTCTCGGAACGGAGCGCCCTGAAGAGCCACCCGCGCTCGCGCGCCGACCGGGCCCGCTGGAGGGCCCAAGGCAGGGCAACAGATTCGAAGGCCTCCCGCAGATCGCGCTCCGGCAGGGCCTTCCGCCAGACACCCAACTCGTCGATCCGACCGCTGAAGCGCTTCGCCAGCCTGCCATTCTCGAGCCCGATGCGATATGGCTCGCGAAACGATGCCGCGGACTGCAAGTCGTCGTTCAACACCTGCGTCGCCATTTCCCGGCCGTCAACGAACAGCCGTACGGAGCTGGCGCGCGCCCGCGGCGTAGTCTGGCCCGGCAAGCTTGCGTAGCGTGCCGCAGCGTGGTGCCACTGGTTGGGACGGATGCCGGCGCCCTGGCTTCGCACCGTGATCGAATACGAGGGGAATCGGTGGCTGAGCCGCAGCTCGATCTCATCGCCGACAAGCCGCAACTGGACGCCTGCGCCGTGCACGGCCGATGCCTGATCGGGGTCGTAGTCAATCGCCGAGAACAAGGGCACGTCGGACTGGGGCCTGTCCGCCCGCAGCCAGAGGCTGAGCGTGAAGTCTCCGCCTGAGCCCAGTTCGCCGAGCTCCGCCCCGCCGAGTTCCGTTGGGGTGCACGCCGGGCCTAAGACGCCCGGAACGGCACCATCGCCGCAGGCGACCGACAGGTCGGGGGGGCTCGGGTGACGGGGTGCGCGAAGCGCCTCCAGATCGTCGGTCCCCGGCTGCCACGCCGCGAGGGCGTGGCGCTCCTCGCTCTCTAACCGATCGACCGTTTCTTGCAAGGCACGAAGCTGCAAAGCTTGGGACGATGTGGGAGCGGCAATGAAGGGAGCGGCGTTGGCCACCCTTCCGGCCTCGCCGTACTCTGGCTGGTTGTTGAAGAATGCGAAGAGGCGGTAGTAGTCGCGCTGCGAGATCGGGTCGTATCGGTGGTCATGGCAACGGGCACAGTCCAGGGTGATTCCGAGCCACGCCATCCCGACGGTCCGCACGCGGTCGGCGACGTACTCGACCCGATACTCCTCGTCAATGATGCCGCCTTCCGAGTTGATTCCGTGGTTGCGGTTGAAGCCCGTGGCGATGCGCTGGCCGAGGGTTGGATCGGGCAGCAGGTCGCCGGCCAGCTGATCGGTGATGAAGCGGTCGTACGGAAGGTTGCTGTTGAGCGCGTCGATCACCCAGTCCCGCCAGCGCCACATCGAGCGCTCGGAATCGTTGTTGTACCCGTGGGTGTCGGCGTAGCGAGCCACGTCCATCCAGTCCATCGCCATTCGCTCCCCGTAGCGCGGCGAGGCTAGCGCCCGATCCACCGCTGCTTCGAAGGCGGGCTCTCCTCGACGGGCAGCATCCCTGCTAAATGCCACGACCTCCGGCCAGCTGGGCGGCAGCCCGTGCAGGTCGAGGGTCATCCTCCTCAGCCAGACCGCGGCCGCAGCCTCAGGCGACGGGGCCAGGCCTTCGGCGTCCAACCGCCCGAGGACGAACGGATCTATCGCACTCCGGACCCATGAGGGATCCGACACGGGCGGCGGGGCCGGCCTGCGGGGAGGTAAGAATGCCCAGTGGCCTTCGTAGGCCGCACCCTCGCGGATCCACTGCCGCAGCACGTCAACTTGGAGCGGATCCAGAGCGGCCCGGTTGGACGACAGAGGCGGCATCCTCTCGAACTCGTCCGCCGCGCCTACGCGGCGGACCAATTCGCTGGAGCCAGGGTCACCCGGAACGATCGGGACGCGGCCGGAGAGCGTTCTCCCGGTGGCAGACTCTCTCCGATCAAGCCGCAGCCCCGCCTGGCGCAGAGCGGCATCCGGCCCATGACAAGGAAAGCAGTGCTCGGCCAGCATCGGCCGCACGTCACGGGTGAAGTCGACCGGCTGTCCCGGGATGGCCCCGATCACCGCGCCTCCGGCGAGCGCGGCCAAGCGGAGCGCAACCCTTCCGAGACGATTCAGTTGCATGGACCGATGCCGCCGGACCCGTGCCCATGATAGCCACGAGCGGACCCGCCTGGTCCGCGGCCGCCGGTCCTCACGGGCGCCCCTCGGGCTGACGCCACGGCACGGTGCCGCCCCCTCAGGCCGGGTCATGCCGGGCACGTGTGTGGCGCAGCGGTGGGCTTGGCAGCTGTTGGAGCAACTCCTTGACGGTCACCAGCCTCACCGGGTGGATGATCTCCGGGGCAATCTCGACCAGCGGCTCCAGGACGAACCGCCGCTCGCACATTCTCGGATGGGGAATGACCAAGCCCGATTCCGCCCGGCGCTCCCCTTCGTAGAGGAGGATGTCAATGTCGAGCGTCCGCGGAGCGTTCCAGGCGAATCGTCGACGCCCGCGCCGACGCTCGATGCGCAGCGCGAGCTTCAGCAGCGCCCGCGGGCTCAGGTCCGATTCCAGGCAGACGCAGGCGTTCAGGAACGGACCGCCATCCGGGCAATCCACCGGCTCCGTCTCGATCAGCCGCGAGCGCGCCGCCACGCTACCATGCCGGGCCAGCGCACGAACCGCGAACTGCAGGTGACCGCGCCGACAACCGAGATTCGAACCGAGGCCGAGGTACGCCCTGGCTAGGGGCTTACTTGGAATGCTGGGCATTCGGATACGGTTCTGGATCGAAGCACGGCCCGGCGGCCCACGTTGGCGCTGCGGCGGCGACAACCCCAGCCGCCAGCGTCGGCACCTGCCTTCGCTGTATTCTGTATGACCCAACCGATGGGACGGGACGGGAACTTCCGCGTATTGATCGCTGATTCATCTTGGCTTGTCAATCGTTCGATGCAATCCCCGTTCGGTACACCTCGACACCGGCCCACGGGACCTCGTGCTCGGCCAAGGCTGACGGCTTTCTGACGCGGATCCGGGCCGCTGATGCCGGGAACCTGTCCAGCAAGGCCGCCGCAACCCTCTCGGCGATGGTCTCGATGAGAGCGTAGGGCCGAAGGGCGGCCACTCGGGCCGCCTCGCGCCGCACGGCCACGTAGTCAATGGCGTCCGCGATCGAGTCCGTCCTCGCAGCGCGGCTCACATCGCAGATCAGCTCGATGTCGACGAGGATCGGCTGCGGGTATCGACGCTCCTGCTCTGTGCAGCCGACGGCCGCCTTCAGCGGGATCCTGGGAATCACGATCTTATCCGCCATCGCCCGCCTCCAAGACCTCCGCGAGAACCTCCAGGACGCGGCGGCACGGTGGCACGTCGTGCACGCGCACGACCGCCGCCCCGTTCATCACCGCCGCCGAAACCGCCGCAATCGTCCCTTCCAGCCGGTCCGCCACTGGAAGGCGGCTGGGCAAGCTACCCAAGAAGGACTTGCGCGAGGGACCGACAACGACGGGATACCCCAGATCGGCGACTTCGCGCAGGCGTCCGAGGATCTCGAAGTTCTGCCTGGCCGTCTTGCCGAAGCCCAACCCTGGGTCCACGGCAATCTCCCGGACCCCGGCACGGTCGGCGGCTTGAGCCTGGCTGCCCAGGTAGGCGCAGACATCAAGCACCACATCTTCGTATTCCGTATTGCCCTGCATCGTCGCGGGCGTGCCCCGCATGTGCATCAGCACCACACTTGCACCGGTCTCCGCGGCTACCCTGACCATAGCGGGGTCGCGCAGTCCGCTGACGTCGTTGATGATCGCGGCGCCGCGTTGCACGCAGAGCCGGGCCACACGGGCCTTCCTGGTGTCGATGGAGACCGGCACGTCAGTGTTGGCGGCAAGCCTCTCCACCACAGGCAGGACGCGCCCCAGTTCCGCGTCTTCACTGACGTCGGCCGCGCCGGGACGCGTGCTCTCTCCGCCGACATCCAAGATGTCCGCGCCCTCGGAAACCATCTCGAGGCCGCGGTCCACTGCGAGATCGGGGTCCAAGTAGCAACCTCCGTCAGAGAACGAGTCCGGAGTGACGTTCAGCACGCCCATGAGGAGTGGCCGTGGCGAATCGAAGTAGCGGCGTCGGGGCACCTGCCTCCCATTGTGCCCGTCTAGCCTCGGGCCGCCATGGAACTCCAGCGCGCTCTGATATCCTTGCCATGCAATGCGACAGACGCGCCGGGAAGTGCTGGGCACTCTTGCCACAGCGGCGGGGGCCGCACTCGGGTGCGGGCCTCGCGCCTCGGGCGCACGGCCCCCGAACGTCCTCTTCCTGCTCACCGACGACCAGCGCTTCGACATGTTCGGAGCCGGGGGCAACCCGATCATCCGCACCCCCAACATGGACCGTCTCGCAGACGAGGGGGTCCTCTTCACGAACAGCTACGTCACGACCTCGATCTGCGCGGTCTCGCGGGCGTCGTTCTTCACCGGCCTGTACGCCAGTTGCCACGGAATCCACGGCTTCGCCACGCCGCTGAGCGACGACCAGCACCAGCAGAGCTATCCGGTACGCCTGCGCGAGGCGGGCTACCGCACGGGCTTCGTTGGCAAGTACGGTGTCGGTAACGCGCAGCACATCGAGGACGCCGCCAAGCGCTTCGACTACTTCGAAGGCTGGCCCGGCCAAGGCCAGTACTTGGTTCCCGGCCGGGCGCACATGACAGAGCACCTCGGGAACCAGGCTCTGGACTTCCTGCAGGGGACTACCGCCGACCAGCCGTGGAACTTGTCGGTCAGCTTCAAGGCACCCCACGTCCAAGACGGGGTCGCACCGTACTTCATCAACGATCCGAGGCTGGATGATATGTACGACGGCCTGCGGCTGCAACAGTTTCCGCACATGGACGGCTCGTACTACCGGTCCCTGCCTGAATTCCTGCAGGCCGACACCGAAAGCCGCATCCGATTCGAGCGGCGCTTCGGGACGCCGGAGCGGTGGGAGGAGTCGGTCAAGCGCTACTACGCGCTCATCCACGGTGTCGACATCCAGATAGGGCGCATGCTCGCAGCACTTGAGGCCAGCGGCCAGCTGGACAACACCGTTGTCATCTTCACTGGCGACAACGGCTTCTTCCTCGGCGAGCGAGGCTGGGCCGGCAAGTGGTACATGCACGAGGAGTCAATCCGCACGCCGATGGTCATCCGCGACCCGCGGCCGGGTGCCCGGGCCGGGACGAGGCGCCGGGAGATGACCCTGAATATCGACGTCTGTCCGACGATCCTGAGCGCGGCCGGACTCGAAGCGCCACCCTCCATGAACGGCCGCGACCTGCTCCCGCTCGTCCGGGGCGAGTCCCCTGACTGGCGCACGGAATGGTTCTACGAGCACCTATTCGAACATCCGCGCGTTCCAAAGAGCGAAGGAGTCCACACCGGCGACTGGAAGTACTTCGTCTTCCACGAAGCGCAACCGCCGCATGAGGAGGCGTACCATCTGGCGGTCGATCCCCACGAAACGATCAATCTGGCGAATTCTGAGAAGCACGCCGCCGCACTCGACCGACTGCGGGGCCGAATGCAAGCTTGGAGAGAGAATCTTGAGGCGTGGACCGTTGGCAGCCCTTGGTCTGAGCCAGCCTGAGCCCCGGGGCCATCGACCGACCTGCCGCGGCACGGCCGAAGGGGCCGCGGCTCGCGCGCGGCGTCGGAGCTGAACATCCTTGTCGCCGGAAGGCGTCCCGGAACGTGGAGGATCGCCGGCCGAGGAATGAGTCGGAAACGGCGGGCCGAGGAAGCCTGACTGCGAACAGGTCTCCAAGCAGGGCCTAGCAGGCGGCTCAGCTCACCATCCCATCCAAGGGCGAGCTAGCCGAAGCGTAGAGCCGCCTCGGCATGCGACCGGCCTCATACGCTAGCCTCCCGCCGTCCACGGCGAGCTTCATCGCTTCGGCCATCTTCACCGGATCGTCCGCCAATGCGATGGCCGTGTTCATCAGGACACCGTCGGCACCGAGTTCCATGGCCAGCGCGGC
This sequence comes from Bryobacterales bacterium, assembly GCA_965203925.1. Classification (GTDB taxonomy): domain Bacteria; phylum Acidobacteriota; class Terriglobia; order Bryobacterales; family UBA6623; genus VXMF01. The sequence goes on along the minus strand of OZ241924.1, from coordinate 2,566,051 downwards.
GTCCGAAGCAGTGCCGACCCCCGCATCGACGATCAGAGGGACCGCGTCAATCTTCTCTCGCAGGATGCGCAGAGCGGCGGGGTTTTGCACTCCCAGCCCGGATCCGATGGGAGCCGCCAGCGGCATCACTGCGGACGCCCCCGAGTCGATCAGCTTCCGCGCGACTATCAGGTCGTCACTCGTGTAGGGGAGCACGACAAAGCCTTCCCTGACCAACGTTCGCGTCGCATCAAGGAGCCCCTCGGTATCCGGGTACAGCGTTTCGGAATCTCCGATCACCTCAAGCTTGACCCAGTTCGACATGCCCACTTCCCGAGCTAGACGTGCCGTCCGAATGGCGGCATCGGCGGTGTAGCAGCCGGCGGTGTTGGGTAGGAGGAAGGTCTTCTCCCTGTCGATGTAGTCGATCAAGGATTCCTTCTTGGGGTCACTCAGGTTGACCCTCCGCACGGCCACGGTGACCATTGACGCTCCGGACACGCGGTGGCAACGGCGCATCTCCTCGAAGGTGCGATACTTGCCAGTACCGACGATCAAGCGCGAAGCGAATTCGCGGCCAGCGATCCGGAGGCTCATACCTTCGATGGTAGCGGGTGCGGGCCAGCGGATTCCGGGTCCGGCTGGCAGGATCGTAGCGGGGCGATGTTCGTAGACGAGGCGTTGGTGAAAGTCCGGGCCGGGGACGGCGGCCGCGGCTGCGTGGCGTTCCGCCGGGAGAAGTTCGTCCCTAGGGGCGGGCCCTCCGGCGGCGACGGAGGAAACGGTGGGGACGTCGTGCTGCGGTCCACATCCCGGCTCAACACCCTGACGCACTTCCGCTACCAACCCGAGCAGTTCGCCGAGAACGGCCGGCATGGCGAAGGGAGCAATCGCACGGGTCGGTCCGGGCGGGAACTCGTCCTGGAGGTTCCCGCCGGAACGCTCGTCTACGATGCCGAGAGCGGCGAGCTCCTGCGCGACTTTGACGGACCGGGACAACGGTTCCTGGCGGCGCTCGGCGGACGCGGCGGACGCGGAAACACGCGCTTCAAGTCCTCTACGAACCGAGCGCCCCGCTTCGCCGAGGACGGCTTGGCGGGCCAGGCCGCCACCCTGCGCTTGCGACTCAAGCTGCTGGCCGACGTCGGGCTGGTGGGATTCCCGAACGTCGGCAAGTCGACCCTGATCTCAGTCGTCTCCGCCGCGCGCCCAAGGGTTGCCGACTATCCCTTCACAACACTGCACCCCAATCTGGGCGTGGTGAACCTCGGGGACTTCGAGACATTCGTGATGGCTGACATTCCGGGGCTGATCGAGGGCGCGCATGAAGGGCACGGGCTCGGAGACCGGTTCCTGCGCCACATCGAGCGCACGAAACTGCTGGTGCACATGGTGGACCTCAGCGACGCGGACGGCAGGGACTGCGTTGAGGACTTCGAGATCGTGGAGCGGGAGCTGCGCAGCTTCTCGAGCGCGCTGGCCTCGAAGCCGCGCATCGTGGCGGGCTCGAAACTGGACGCCATGCAGGATTCGGGCCGGCTGGAATCCCTTCGAACGCACTGCGGAGCGCGTGGCCTCGAAGTCAAGGCAATCTCATCGGTCACGCGTTCGGGAATCCGCGATCTGCTCGAGTGCGTCCGGAGGCGCCTACACGAGATGCGCAATTCGGCTCAAGCGCCTGTGGAGGAGGGGAACTAGTGAGGCTGGGACTGTTTGGCGGGTCTTTCGACCCCATCCACGGCGGTCACGTTGAGGCTGCGCTCGCAGCCGCCGATGCATGCCTGCTGGACCGCGTACTGGTCATCCCCAGTGGCCACCCGCCGCACAAGCATGGCCGCTGTCGCGCGAACTATGAGCACCGCTGCCGGATGGTCAGTCTGGCCTGCAGGGCGGACCGGCGCCTCCGGCCGAGCCTGCTGGAGCAGCCGCGCGCCTCGGGCAAGCCCCACTATTCCATCGACACGGTCGACGCCGTGCTAGCGTCAATGGCCCATGAGCCCCCCTTGCGCCTGATCCTCGGGGCCGATGCTTTCGCGGATCTGGCTTCATGGAAGAGCGTTCGCCGCGTCGTCGCTTCAGTCAGCTTCGTGGTGGTCACCCGCCAAGGTTACGAAGCCCACGCCGGTCGCAATGCGCCCGTCATCCCCGAACGGATTGTGCACTGCGCACACCCCGCGTCGTCACGGCTGGTCCGACACCGGGCCAAGATCGGGGGAACCCTCGCGGATCTTGCCCCTCCCGAAGTCTGCGCCTACATCTGGGAACACGGCCTTTACCGCGCGGAGACGGTCTAACCGGAGGGATCGAGCACGGCCCTGCACCGTACAATTGGGCAATGAGCACAAGGCGCCATTTCCTGTCCATGCTTGCGGCTGCGCCCTTGGGGGCCGCATCCCCCGATCACTGGCCCCAGTTCCGGGGAGCCGGCTCGCTGGGAACTTCCGGCGACGATCCGCGCCTGCCGGAAGCTTGGAGCTCCACCGAAAACGTGGTCTGGAAGACGCCAGTTCCGGGTATGGCCTGGGCGTCCCCTATTGCTTGGGGAGACCGGATCTTCTTGGCGAACGTGGCCAGCGAGGGAAGCGTGGAGCCGGTCAAGAAGGGGCTCTACTTCGGCGGAAATCGTCCGGACATTCCGCAGGATCCGCACCGCTGGTCGCTGCTGGCGATCGATTTCGACACCGGCGAGGTCGCTTGGGAGACCGAACTGCGCACGAGCATTCCGCCCGCTCCCCGGCACTTGAAGAACTCCTACGGTTCCGAAACGCCCGTCACTGACGGAGAGCGGATCTTCGCGCACTTCGGGTATCTGGCCACTTGGGCCCTCGACATGGACGGCAACGTTGCCTGGCGGCGGGACTGGAAGCCCCACAAGATGCGCAACGACTGGGGCACGGCGGCGTCGCCCGTGCTGCATGGGGGCAGGTTGTACCTTGTCAACGACAACGAGGAGCGCTCCGCACTAACCTGCCTGGACAAGGACAACGGCAAAACGATCTGGGAGGTCGAGCGGGAAGAGGGCAGCAACTGGTCCACACCCTTCGTTTGGGAGAACCGCTCGCGGACGGAGATCGTCACGACCGGCACGGACAAGGTGCGCTCCTATGACGAGGACGGAAAGCTGCTCTGGGAATTGGGCGGCATGTCTTCGATCGTGATCCCCGTGCCATTCGCGGGTCACGGGATGCTGTACATCGCTTCGGGGTACGTGGGAGATCAGAAGCGACCAGTGTTCGCGATCCGCCCCGGGGCCACTGGCGACATCTCGTTGCGCGACGGCCAGGCGGAGAACGAGTTCATCGCTTGGCACCAACCCCAAGCGGGCCCCTACAACCCTTCGCCGCTTCTGTACGAGGACCTGTACTACACGCTGTACGACCGCGGATTCCTCACGTGCCACGATGCGCGGACCGGCAGCGAAGTATACGGCAAGCAGCGCTTCGAGGCAGGGGCAAACGCATTCACCGCATCCCCTTGGGCATACAACGACCGTGTCTTCTGCCTCAGCGAGGACGGGGACTGCTTCGTCGTCGAGCACGGGCGGGAGTACCGCCTAGTGCGAAAGAACTCCATCGGCGAGCTGTGCATGGCCACACCGGCCATCTGCGGGGGCAGCCTTGTGCTGCGGACCGCCGAGAACCTGTACCGCATCGGGTGACGTCCTGGCGCGGCAGTCGTCCGGGCCGACCGAGAAAGGCTGCCCGCGACCGATCCTGACGGTGCCTGATCTCAGACTGATCGCGGTTCGCGCCAGCCTGCATCGGGCTCCGCAACGCAGCGCTCGATCAGCAGCGCCGCCGGACGCGCCGTCTTCGGAGACGAGAGAGGGGATTAGGGCGCGAACGCGGCCGAGACCTTGGGGAACACTGCACGCAGCCGCCGCGTCCGCTCCGGGGAGCGGAGCGACTTCAGCGCCTTAGCCTCGATCTGGCGGATCCGCTCCCGCGTCACCGAGAACTCCTGACCAATCTCCTCAAGCGTGTGCTCCCGGTCATAGCCGATCCCAAAGCGCATCTTGATGACCTTCTCTTCCTTGGGGGAGAGCGTCTTGAGAACCTCGCAGGTCTCGTCCCTAAGCGTAGAGTCGATGACCGTCTCGACCGGAGACTCGACCTCTTTGTCCTCAATCAGGTCGCCGAGAGCGGACTCGCCGTCCCTGCCTACCGGCGTCTCAAGCGAGACCGGATCTCGGGAAATGCTCTTGAGCTTCTGAACCTTCTCGGCCGTGATCTCCATGCGCTCTCCTATCTCGTCATTCGTCGGAGTGCGCCCTAGCTCTTTCTCCAGCTCGCGGGATGCCCGCAGGAACTTGTTCATCGACTCGTTCATGTGCACGGGTATGCGGATCGTGCGCGACTGGTCGGCGATCGCCCGCGTGATCGCCTGACGGATCCACCACGTGGCGTACGTGGAGAACTTGAAGCCCCTGCGGTACTCGAACTTCTCGGCTGCCCGCATCAGGCCAATGTTGCCCTCCTGGATCAGATCCAGCAGGTGCAGCCCTCGGTTGACGTACTTCTTGGCAACGGACACGACAAGCCTGAGGTTGGCCTCCACCAGCGCCTTCTTGGCCTCCTCGGCCTCGTCCTCGCCGAGCCGTAGCATCTTCGTGCAGGCGCGCGCCTCTTTGGCGTCCATCTGGTACTTGGCCTTGGCCTCGCGCAAGTCCTTCTGGCACCGGCGCAGCACGGTGTGGTAGTCGGCCGGCTTCCCGGGCCGCGCCCTTGCGTCCTCGACCCGATCCGTCAAGAAAACCAGCTCCCTGCACGCTTCCCGCAGTTCGCGGCAGTAGCGGTCCCACAGAAGCTGCTTGAGGCGGATGGCCTGCATGGACTGCGAGACTCTGATGATCTGCCTCCTCCGCAGCCAGTCGACCCTGCGATACTCCCTACGGCTTGCCGCAGTGCGGCGCTTGATCTTGGATTGCTCATCTTGGATGTCGAGAAGCTTGCCGTACTCGCGACGGACTGTCAGGAACTGACGTCGGACGGCCTTTATCTTGCGCTTGAAGCCCTCGGGACCGTCAACCCCGTGCGGAATGTCCGCGAGCTGCGTGATCTTGACCTCCTCCCTCCTCTCCCTCTCGCAGTCGTTGAGGAAGGCATTGATCGTGTAGGCGTTGCGGGACATAGCCTTCCACATCCGGAACTTGCCGCGTTCCATCCTCCTGGCCAAGTCGACCTCACCTTCCCGCGTAAGGAGGGGCACGGCCCCCATTTCGCGCAGGTACACGCGCACCGGGTCGTCGGTGAAGACCGTGTCCTCGGGTCCGGGGACGGGCCGGCGACGCGGGCGCCCGCGTTTGGCACGGGCGAACTTCGATACCTTCTTCTTCTTCGCCTTTACCGCGACTCTGGTCTTCCGCTTTGTCGCGACTCTAGCTTTCCGCCGCCCCGCGGCCATTCCGAACTGATCAATCACTGCGCACCCCCTTCGTTCTCGTGCACGGCCCGCCGTCTGCTGCCCAACGCCAAGCTTGCGGATGTCCCGGTCGCGGCTGGATGCGTCTGTGCCTCGCCCGGCTCAAAGACCGGGCCCGGGTGTCCGCGACCACCCCTTCGGTCCGCAGGCCTGGCAACCCGCGAACCCGCCTAGGTTTACTTAGTATGCCGCATTAACTGCGTATGCGCAATATCTGCGCCGGGGCCCATCCGAGCTGTGCGCTGCGCCCGTGCAGACCAAGCCAGTGGCTGAGGGTGGCTGACGGGGCCCGCCGCCAGTTCGGTGGGACGGGCAGGCGCACCTCGGACCAGGACCAGACTGCGCCCAGCGAGGCGCCAGGCTCGCGGCTTGGAGGCCGGACTAGCTGGGTTCGCCCGTTGCAGCGTCCATCGCCGCCAGGCGCCGTTCCATCTCCTCCTCAGACACGTCCTCCACATGGGTTGCGACAGTCCACTGGTGCCCGAAGGGATCCTTCAGCACGCCGGCCCGATCGCCGTAGAACTGGTCCTCAGGCGGCCGGATCGGCGTGCCGCCGGCCTTTATCGCACGCGCGAAGACTTTGTCGCAGTTCTGGACATAGAGGGACAGCGATACCGGCGTCCCGCCGACAGTCTTGGGAGACACCGCGCCAAGGTCGGGGAATTCGTCGGCCATCATCACGCGGCATCCGTCGATCGTGAACTCGGCATGGCCGAGCTTGCCCCCCGACATCGCCATGCGCATCAGCTCAATGGCCCCGAATACGTTCTTGTAGTACTCCAACGCGGCTGCGCCGTCGTCGACGATGAGGTAGGGCGTGAGGGGCGCGTAGCCCTTGGGGATGTGGTGGACTGCCATATGTACGGGGCCTCTCCGGCAATCATAACCACTAACGCCACAGCCGACGATTCTGGCTTAGACTCGAAGGATGTTCCGCGTATGGTCCGAACGCCAGATCCTCCCCGACTGCGTGGGGCTGCTCAAGGGCGTCGCGGAGCCCATCGGGCCGGGCTCGGCCACGCCGGAGGCACCGCTGGCCGAGCTACCCCAAGCCGACAGCATCCTTGCCGGAGGAATGCGCTATGACGGCGAGCTGATGGACTTGGCACCCCGCCTTCTGGTGATCTCGAGAATGGGGATCGGCTTCGAGAACGTCGATGTCGCAGCGGCGACCGAGCGCGACATCGCCGTCACCTACACACCTGACGGGCCGACAATCGCCACCGCCGAGCACGCCATCGCTCTGATGCTCGCCGTGGGCAAGGATCTCAAGAAGTCCTCGGACGGCCTGATCCACGACCGCCGGCCAGACTACTACGGGCGGCACTCCGCCATCGAGATCTTCAGCTCTCGAGTGGGACTGGTGGGTCTGGGGCGCATTGGTTCTCGAGTGGCCAAGATCCTGCTCGCCGCAGGTGCCCGGGTGTCGGCCTTCGACCCGTACGTGGACCCCGGCAAGGCGTCCAAGCTGGGGGTCGAGCTCTGCCAGGATCTCGGGGCGATGCTCAGCGAATCGGACATTGTGTCCTTGCATCTGCCACTCAATGCTGAGACGCGCCATCTGGTCTCGGAGAAGACGCTCGCGCAGATGAAGTCGGGCTCGATCCTGATCAATGTCTCCCGCGGCGGGCTGGTCCATGAGGCTGCGCTCGTCGCCGCGCTGGATGGCGGGCACATCCGTGGCGCGGGCCTTGACGTGACCGATCCGGAGCCTGCCAGAGCGGACAACCCGCTCTTGCACAGGAATGACGTGATCGTCACCCCGCACGTCGGCTCGGCGAGCTATGAGGGAAAACGTCGCATCCTGACGCACGCGATCGAGAACCTCAGGCTCGTGTTGTCGCTGGAGAGGCCCGAGCATCTGCTCAACCCGGATGCTTGGGAACGGGCCCGCGCGCGCATCGCAGGACGGAGCTGAGCTCCGCCAAGGCTCTGGTATCGTTGGGGAACACTGCCGGGAGCGAGCCAGGCCTTGCCGCTGCCGGTCTCTCGGAGGAGGCGTTCCGACCCTGCAAGTCTGTGTGCTCGGTAGCGGCTCGAGCGGCAATGCGACCTTTGTGAGCAGCGGGGGGACGCGGGTCCTCTTCGATGCTGGTTTCAGCTGCCGCCAGATCCAGCTCAGGCTGGCACGGATCGGGGAGGACTTCCGGGACTTGGACGCCGTGGTCGTCTCCCACGAGCACTCGGACCACGTCAAGGGCCTCGAAGTCTTGGCGCGCAGGACGGGCGTGCGGATCTTCGCCTCCGAGCGCACGGCCCCCCACCTCTCGTGGAAGAGGGAACGGCCAGCGTTGCTTACCTTCGCGGCCGGTTCCAGCATCGTCATCGGGGAGATCCAAGTCCAAACCTTCACCGTCTCCCACGACGCCGTGGACCCCGTTGGGTTCTGCGTCCTAGGCGACCGCCGGAGGGCCGCCATTGTGACCGACCTTGGCTATGTCACGGATTCGGTCCGGCACCACATCCGCCGTTCCGACCTGCTCGTCCTTGAATCGAACCACGACCTTGAAATGCTCAAGTCCGGGCCGTACCCGTGGGACCTCAAGCAGCGGGTTATGAGCCGCAGCGGCCACCTGTCGAACACCGCCGTCGCGGACTACCTTTCCCAAGACTGGGACCGGCACTCACGAACGGTCGTCTTGGCGCACCTGAGCGCCAACAACAATCATCCGGCCATCGCCGAGATGGGCGCCTCTGGGGCCATTGAGTCCGCGGGAGCCGGCGACACGCAGGTCTGCGTCGCAGCGCAGGACACCCCGACATCGGTCTTCGATCTCTAGCCTGCACTTCGGTCGAACCGGCAGTTGACATGGCGACGCCACGAGCATAGGGCGCTCAGGCGGCTTGGGAACGTGAGACACCGAGACCGAGCCATGGGAGGGCGGACGCTCAGCGCTGAGTCCGAGGCTAGGCCCGCATGTTCCCCTCGAATGGCCCTCCGGCTCGGGAGATGTCACCGAGAACCCGAGCCGGCGCAGGATGCGTCCACCAGTCGGGGAACGACGGCTCCTCGCCGCCGGCTCCGTCGATCGCATGGAGATGCCAACGACCTCCAGCTCGGTGCATGTGGGCTGTGGGTGACATTGCGGATTGGGCGTCGCGCGTAGCTCCATCGCGCCAATCGGCAGCCTGGCTGAGCCCCAGAATGGGCCGGCAACCGCGGTCGCGGGACGGGACAGACCCGCCAAGCCTCCCCTGTCCGCCACCTCGGGCACTTCGTGCGGACGGCTGCCACCATCCGGATCTTCCACGACTGCATCGATGCGCCTCGGGCGCCGCGCCAAGAGCCCCGTCCTGCTTGCCTCTGGTTCCCACTACGAACCGTGGCGTGGCCGCGCAGCCTCTAAGTCCGCTCGAGCCTACTCTCTTCGGCGCCGTACCGCGAAGGCAATGGCCGTCAAGCTGCTGCGGTCGCGCTTCGCGTCGGTAGCGGTCGAATCCCGACCGGCTACGCCAGACGAGGGACGGGTCGATTCGCCGTCGCCGACCAAGCGGGCGGCCTGAAGGCAAGGGTCCTCGGTTTCATCCAAGGCTTGGTAGCACTTCACCGTTGATTCGCTAGCCACTATGTCTCGGGCCGTGGTTGAGACTGCAGGGTTAGTCGATAGAATGTCTGGCGATGCCCCCGCGTTACGTCCCCCCAGCGGCGGTCGGCGTGCTGCTGGCCGTGCTCGCCGCGAATCCCGCGGGCTTTGCCCAAGGCCCGCAGCAATCCTACCTGTCCGACGAATTGCGGCAACGCGTTGACGAGCTGCAGCTTGCAGCCCGCAGCGATGGCACGACCGCCGCCAATCTCAAGGCTCGGCTCGACACTCTCTGGCCCTGGATCAACGCCTACTCTCTCACTGACGGCCCCGTGCCGGTCAACGCCACGCTCCAGGTGGCGACAGCCTTCAGAGCACTGGAGGCCCGACGCTTGGAGGGGATCCAACCCGGACCGAGTGTCTTGGCCAGCATTGACGCACTGATCCACGAGTTCACCGTCAAGGACCTCCACCCGGAGGCGCTAGGATCGGTCTCCTTGGAGACCGAGGGCCCCGTCCACGTCGGCTCTTGGGCCACAATCCGCCAGACGTACACCGTCGGGAAGGCCCCACTCGGCCCGGGAGCCCGGATCATGGTGGCGAGGCAGTTGCAGGCCGACGGGGGATACGTCCAGAACAGGGACGCCGCAGGCCCACACTTCGTCTCCGCATCAGCGTCGAGACCGACAGTGCGGCTGGAACGCACGACCGTTCCCCTTTCTGGAATGCACGGAGGGTTTCGCAGCCCCACGCCGATGCCCACGTTCGAAGTAGTCGGTGACACGTTGGAGCCGGGCGAGACCGTGACGATCGTGTACGGCGACCGCAACGAGGGATCCGAAGGCTGGCGAATGCAGACCTTTGCTACGGACGAGGCGATCCTCCCGGTCTACATCGACCTTGACGGGTCCGGGAACTTCCTGACGCCCGGCTGGCCCGCCTTTTCGATCCTCGGAAACTCGGCCGCCGGCGTCACGGCCGTCGTCCCCTCCATCGTTGCCCCGGAGGAACCATTCACGCTCGCGATCCGCTGGGAGGACGACGCCGGTAACCGTGCCACAGGGGAAATGCCGGCCGCAGAGATTCTCGTCAACGGCGAGCCTTTTCGTACCTTGGCTCCAACTCCTGAGCCCCTGCGGAGGCTTCCGGACATTCGCCTGTCGCAAGAAGGTGTCTACAGGTTCTCCGTGGTCAGCGGCGACGGGAAGATCCGTGGCCTGAGCAACCCGGTATGGGTCCGCCGCGAACCGCCTTATCGCATCTGGTGGGGAGAAACGCATACGCACACCGGCATGGCTGAGGGCCAGGGTTCGATCCGCCGGTCGTACGAGTTCGCTCGCGAGGACGCGCGCCTGGACTTCCTAGGCCTCTCCGAGCATGACATCTGGCTGGACGACCGCGAGTGGCGAACCATGCAGGAGTTCGCTCGGAGGAACACTGTGCCGGGCGAGTTCGTAGCGTTCTTGGGGTACGAGGGAACACTGCGAAGGCAGTGGGGCGGCCACCACAACGTCTTCTTCCGTTCTCCAGACGCCAATCGGGTCGGGGCCCAGATCGCGCCAACGCTGACCGGGATGTACCAAGGCCTGCGGGCGAGATACCCGACCGAAGACGTTCTGATCATCCCCCACGCACACCAAGCGGGCGACTGGAGAACCAACGATTCCGAGATGGAGACGATGGTCGAAATCATGTCGATGCACGGAACGTTCGAGTGGTTCGGGAACTACTACCTGCGCCAAGGCCACCAAGTCGGCTTCCTGGCCGCCTCCGACGACCACCGCTCGCGGCCTGGCTACAGCTGGACCTCCAGCCGCCAGCCGAGATCCTCCCTGAGCCAGTTCGGCGGCCTAGCCGGTGTGCGAGCCGACCAGAAGACTGCGGACGCAATATTCGACGCCCTCAAGGAGCGGAGCGCCTACGCCGTCACCGACGCCCAGCGCATCATCCTGGAAGTGGACGTCAACGGGACCGGAATGGGCTTGCGAACCGCCTACGCCGAGCGTCGCAAGGTGCGGGCTCGAGTGATCGGCACCTCTCCGATCCGCAGGCTGACAGTGGTCAAGAACGGTGAGACTGTCTACTCCAGCCGGCCTCTCAGCTCCGGACTGCAGGGCATCACCAGCCTCGTGGTGGGCTTTGCGTCCTCGTCAGAGCCATTCTTCCGCGACAACCCCCGCGGCTACCGGCCGTGGACGGGTTCGCTGACCGTGCATGACGCAAAGCTCGCGAGCATGCGCCCGCTCCACTTCGACAACCGCCACAAAGAGTGGGCCGCAATCGCCGAGAACGATCCCAACACCGTCCTGTTCAGCACCGGGACCAGAGGGCAAGCGGACACATTGCTGCTCGAACTGGAGGGCTCATCCCCCTCGACCTCGATTGAGTTCCGGTTAGACGAGGCCACAGAGTGGGGCAAGTCTCCCGTGCCAATACGCCCGCCTGGAAAACTCAAGGCAAGGGAATTCCAGATCGCACTGAGCGAGATGGCCGACGGCTTCGCTCGCAAGGCCCTGTCCGAGACTGTCGACCGCGACTCGGTGACGCTGGAGATGATCGGATCGCATCAGCCCATGGAGGCCGAATTCGAGTTCACCGACACTGGAGAGGCACGCCCGGGAGATTACTACTACGTGCGCATCGACCAACTCGACGGCGCACGCGCCTACTCGTCACCGGTGTGGGTGGGCGGAGAACCCCGGCGCTGATGCTGGGGCGGCCTGCCCGGCCAGCCTAACTGTGCACCTCGCATGCTGATCATCGACACTCACGCCCACGTCTTCTCTCCGGATGAGTCCGCCTATCCTCCGAGGCTCCAACCCTCACGCCCGCCAGAAGGCTCGGGTACGCTGGAGCGGCTTACCGATGAGGTGGAACGCCACGATGTGCGCGCGGTCACGGCCGTGCAGGTCAGCGGGTTCTATGGGTTCGACAACCGGTACGTCCGGGCAGTGGCGCATCAGAACCCTCACTGGATCGCGGCCATCTGCACGCTCGACCCATTGGACGAGGCAGCCCCGGCCTTACTGCGGACGTTCGCGCGGGAAGGCACCATGCGCGGTCTGCGAAGCGTTCCGGCACCGGGCAACCGGCTCGACCATCCAGGAGTGAGAGCCCTCTGGCGCGCCGCCAGCGACGAGGGCCTTCCGGTCAATGTGCTGGGCCGCCACGGGCTGGAGGACCAATTAGCGAATCTGCTGCGAGAGTTTCCCAGCCTGCCGGTCGTCCTGGACCACAGCCTGGGCCTTCAGGCCGGACCCGAACGCGAGAGGACGCTCGGGACCTTGGAACGCCTCTGCGGGCACCGCCACCTGTATGCCAAGCTCTCATTCATCGCCAATGGCGAAGCGGGCTGCGCAGATCGCTATCCATGCGAGGACATGCACGACACCGTCCTGAGGGTTGTTGGCCTGTTTGGCGCCGAGCGCTGTGCCTGGGGGTCCCACTTCCCGACAGAACGCTACGCGCGCCCGCTCACCTACGGCCAGCACTTGGAGATCTACCGTTCCGGGCTTGACCTCTCGGACCGCGACCGGCGGCTGATCTTGGGGGAAACGGCCCGCCGCATCTGGTTCCCGGAGATGGACCGTCGGCTGTGACCGGGACCGGGCTTGCGCCAGCCGTCGCCATCGTTGGCCCGACGGCCTCTGGAAAGACCGAACTGGCCTTGGACTTGGCACGGCGGCATGCGGCCGAAATCGTCAACTTCGATTCCGTCCAGGTCTATCAGTTCCTCGACATCGGCTCCGCCAAGCCTAGTCGCGGGGTCCGCCGTGAGATTCCGCACCATTTGATTGACCATGTCGCGCCGTGCGACGTTTATTCCGCCGGAGACTTCTCGCGCGACGCGAAACGAGTGCTCGCGGATCTGCGGGAGCGCCGCACGCTGCCCATCCTGGTCGGAGGGACCGGATTCTATCTCGAAGCGCTGCTCAAGGGCCTGTTCGAGGGCCCACCCCGGGACGACGCGCTGCGGAGGAGCGTGGACGAGTCGGCCGCGCGCCATGGGGACGGGCACGTTTGGCGGGTGTTGGCACGGCTGGACCGAGCCGCGGCAGACAGGATCCACCCGAACGACCACCCGAAGCTCGTGCGCGCCATCGAAGTGTCCGTGGGGGGAGGACGCCCGATGACAGAGCAGTGGAACCAGCCCAGGGATCCGTTGCGGGGGTACCGTGTGCTCCTGTTGGGGCTGGATCCGCCGAGGGACGCACTCTACGCCCGAATCGACCTGCGGGCACGGCGAATGTTCGCTGAAGGCTTGATCGAAGAGGTGAAGCGACTCCTCGATCGAGGAATCCCGGAATGTTGGCGTCCGCTCGGATCGCTCGGCTACGCGCAATGCCGCCGTTACCTCGCAAACGAGTGCAGCCTCCCGGAAGCGGTGGAGGCCACCGCCCAGCAAACCCGTCGCTATGCAAAAAGGCAGATGACCTGGTTCCGGAACCGGGCCGGCGAAGTTCGCTGGCTGCACGGGTTCGGTGACAAGAGAGCCGCCTGGGCGTGGGCCGAGGCCGAGTTCCGGGAGTGGATGGGGAGCCATGCGGACCAGTCGGAGGTAGAGTGCGACACCGTGCCTTGATCCTGGGATGCGGCTTCACGGGCCGCAGGGTGGCCAAGCTGCTGCTGCAGCAAGGATGGGAGGTCGCAGCGACGACCCGAAAGCCTGAGCGCCTCCTCTGCCTGAGATCGGCAGGAGCGTTCGTGTTGCCCTTCGATGCAGCTGCCGAAACGGGAGTCTCCGTATCGGCAGCCGGTGCGCACGTCCTGATCTCGATACCGACCCTGCGCCGCCGAGGGGAGCTTGACGAGCCCACACCGCGCGTCGTCAGCGCACTCAGGGGACTGCCGCACCACGTGACGTACCTATCGACCACCGGGGTCTACGGGGATGTGCGCTACGTGGACGGGCGGACCCCGCCGGCCCCACGGACAGAGCGCCAGCGCCTGAGAGTGTTGGCCGAGCGGCACGTGCGGCGCTTGGCGTGCAAGACGGCCGTTCTGCGCCCGGCGGCCATCTACGGCCCTGGCAGGGGCGTCCACGCTAGGATGCGCGCTGGAGACTTCCTGCTGCCTGCCGGACGGCCACGGATGGTGTCCCGAATCCACGTCGACGACCTCGCCGCCATCGTCGCCGCAAGCATGGTCCGCGACGTGGATGGGGCCTTCCCAGTGGCGGACGAATCGCCGGCCCCGTCCGCAGAGGTCGCCCGCTTCTGCTCGGAAGCGATGGGCCTCCCCCTGCCCGCGTTCGTCCCCGCCTCCGAAGTCTCGGCAACGAGGAGGGCCGATCGGAGGGTCGACGGCGGGGCAATCCGCCAGCTCACTGGCGTGCGCCTGCTCTATCCCACGTACCGCGAGGGCATCGCGGCATGTCTGGCGCAGGAAGCCTCCCGCCAGAACCGCGATCGGGCCTAGCCAGTAGCCACCTGCGGGTGGAGACCCTCACGCGAGTCCAGCAGTCGGCTGACGTGCTTCGCCAGAACGTCACACTCGATGTTCACCGGTTCCCCGGCATTTCGCACGGCGAGGTTGGTCACCTCGTAGGTGTGGGGGATGATCGCGATGCCGATCGTGTCGCCCTTCAGCGAAGCCACCGTCAGGCTGATGCCGTCGATCGCCACGCTGCCCTTGTACACCAAGTACTTCAGCAGTCCGCGCGGAACCCGGACCGAGAGCCACCAGTTGCCGTCCCCAAGCGGATCCAGCGCATCGACCGTCCCCGTGCCGTCGACATGTCCGAGGACAAAGTGCCCGCTTAGCCGGCTGGTCGGGAGCAGGGGCCGCTCCAGATTGACCAGATCCCCGGCGGTGAGCGTCCCGAGGCCGGTTCGGGCCAGCGTCTCAGGTGACAGGTCGGCCGCGAAGCCCCGCTCGTCGACCTCCACGGCAGTCAGGCAGCAACCGTTGACCGCGATGCTCCCGCCCTTGCGAAGATCCGAGAGAACCTCCCTTGCCCCCACCTGAATGCGGGCTCCGGAACTCGAGTGCTCCATGCCGCGGATGCGGCCTGCCTCTTCGACAATTCCGGTGAACATGACGGGCTAGGCCCAGTCGCTGGGCGAAACATGGTCGTTGACAACTGTCGCCTCGACCAGGAACTCGTCGGGACCGACGGGGCGGGTCCGCAGGTTCCGCACACGAATCGCGCCCGACCGCGAGCGGCGGCCCGCGCCTCCGACCATGGGCAGCGAGTCGAAGCCCCCAAGGATCTTCGGAGCGAAGTACAGCAGGATTCTGTCCACGGCACCCGCTTCAAGCAGCGCCCAGTTCAGCTTCGCCCCTCCCTCGACCATCACAGACGTGATGTCCCGCCGGCCGAGCCAAGCGAAGAGCGCGTGGAGATCCACTCGGCCGGTTGGCGAGTCGAACACCCTGATCGCTACCTTGGCCCGTTCTAGAGCACGCCTCCGACGCTCTGTGGCGGCCGAAGTGGTCGCCACCAGCAAATCGCCCTGCACCGATTCCACGATGCGTGAATCCGTCGGAATGCGCAGAAGCGAGTCGACGATGACGCGCTGCAGGCGTCGGCGCCTCGGCAAGCCCGTGCGGTCGGTGAGGCGGCAATCGTCCGCTTGTACCGTCCCAATGCCTGTCATGATCGCATCGTGGCTGTGCCTCACCCGGTGCACGTGCGCCCTAGCGGTAGAACTTGTGATCCAGCCCGTGTTGTCGTCGGGAGCCGCGATCTTGCCGTCCAAGGTCAGCGCGGTCTTTAGCGTCACCAAGGGCCGACCGGTCCGCGCGAAGTGGAAGAAGGCCTGGTTCAGGCGCTCCGCTCGGCGGGCGACTTCGCCGCTTGCTTCGACGACCTCGACGCCGGCCTGGCGGAGCGCGTCCAGGCCTGCGCCGTCGATGTTCGGGTTGCGGTCGCGGCTCGCGCAGACGACACGGGCGATACCGGCCTCCAATACCGCACGAACGCACGGCGGCGTTCGCCCGTGGATGGAGCACGGCTCAAGCGACACGTACAGGGTCGCCCCCTGAGAGCGGCCCCCCGCCTGTTCCAAGGCCAGCACTTCGGCATGCTTGCGGCCTTCGTAGGAATAGCAGCCCTCGCCGGCGCGGAGGCCGGTGCTGTCCACCACGACCGCTCCGACCATGGGGTTGGGGCTGGCGATCCCGGTCCCTCGACGGGCCAGCTCGACCGCCTCGGCGAGCCACCTGCCGTCCGACTCGCTCACGCTGTCTCCAGCGAGTCGAACATCGAACGCACGAAAGTCTCCGCGTCGAAGGGAACCAAGTCGTCAATGGTCTCGCCGACACCCACCCAACGGATCGGTATCGCGAGATCCCGGGCGATGCTGACGGCGATTCCGCCCTTTGCCGTCCCATCGAGCTTTGCTAGGACCAAGCCCGTCACGCCAGCGGTGGAGGCGAACTGTCGGGCCTGCTGCAGACCGTTCTGGCCCGTCACTGCGTCGAGGACCAGCAGCACTTGGTGGGGGGCGCCCGGGACGAGCCGCGCCGCCGTGCGCCGGATCTTGGCGAGCTCCGCCATCAGGCCCGCCTTGTTGTGCAGCCGACCCGCCGTGTCTGCGATGACGGTGTCGGCCCCCCGCGCCTTGGCGGCCTGCAAGCTGTCGTAGACGACCGCGCTGGGATCCGCTCCCGCGTGTTGGCGGATCACCGGGCATCCGGACCGCTCGCCCCAGATCTGGAGCTGTTCGGCGGCTGCGGCCCTGAACGTGTCTGCTGCGCACAGCAAGACCTCCCGTCCCTCTGTTCGCAGGCGGTGCGCCAGCTTCCCGATGGTAGTGGTCTTGCCAACGCCGTTGACACCAACGACCAGGATCACCTCTATGTCGGGACTGCTCCCCGTTTCGTCGGTGGCGGTGGCCTGGCCCAATATCGCGACGAGACGCTCGGCGATCAATCCGCGCACGGCCTCGGCACGCGCGGCCTCCTCGCTTCGAACTGCGGAGCGCAGGTCGGAGAGGATTTCATCGGTGGTGCGCACGCCGAGATCGGCTCCGATGAGCGCCATCTCGAGGTCCTCAAGCAGCTCAGCGTCCAGTTCGACAGGGCCGGAGAGGATCCCGTCGAGCTGCTCCGAGAGCGTCTCGCGCGTCTTGGTGACGGCCTTCCGGAACCGGCCGAACAGTCCGGGCTTCTTGGGCGGGGCGCCGAAGAGCGACTGCATGGCCGGAATGCGGGTAGCGCGCCCGCGCCCCGATCATATCAACCGGAGAATCATGCCAGCCCGCCTGAAGCGGTCCGAGACGCTCGGCCGAAAGCCGGGCCCAAGCACGCCCTCAGGCCAGCAGCTCGCCGATCAACTCTCCACCGTTGATCGTCGGGCGCTCGGCGCGGCCGTTGTGAAGGTAGGTCAGATCGAGGTGGTTCAGGCCCAACAAGTGCAGGATCGTCGCGTGGATGTCGTGGACGTGGCAAGGCCTCTCTGAGGCCCGGAAGCCGATCTCGTCCGTCGACCCCACCACCTGGCCGCCTGCGATGCCCGCGCCGGCGAGCCAGATCGTGAAGCCCCAAGGATTGTGGTCGCGACCATACACGTCCGGCGCGATCGAGCCCGGGCCTCCGTCGCTGAACGGGGTGCGCCCGAACTCCCCGCCCCACACGACCAGTGTCTCGTCAAGCAGCCCTCGCGACTCCAGATCTGTGAGCAGGCCGCTGATGGGCGTGTCGGACACCCTGCACATTTTGGAGTGGTTCCGCTCGAGGCTAGCGTGGGAGTCCCAGCCTCCGCCGCTGCCGCAGTAGACCTCCACAAAGCGGACGCCGCGCTCCACGAGCCGACGCGCCAGCAGGCAGTTTGCTCCGAACCTACTTGCGTCCTCGTCGTCCATGCCGTACAGCCGCTTGGTCGCGACGGATTCCCGCCCCAAGTCGACGGCTTCGGGCGCGGCGCTCTGCATTCGAAATGCGAGTTCGTACGACTCGATGCGAGCCTCAAGCTCGTCGTCGTCCGGGAAACGGCGGGCATGGTGCCGATTGAGCACTTTCAGGTAGTCGAGCCGGCTTCGCTGCTGCTCCTCGCTCACGTGTTCGGGAGGGCGCAGGTTGAGGACCGGCGGACCCTCCTGCCGCAGGTGGGTGCCCTGGTAGCTCGCCGGAAGGAAGCCGGAGCCCCAGTTTGTCGGCCCTCCCTTGACCGCCTTGCTGTCCGTCAGCACGACAAATGCCGGAAGGTTCTCGTTGGAGCTTCCCAGCCCGTAAGTTGTCCAGGCGCCAATCGACGGCCGGCCGGCCAGTGTCGAACCGGAGTTCATCTGCCGGTTGGCGCCCACATGGTTCACGCCGTCGGCCCAGCACGAGCGGACGACCGCCATCTGGTCGACGTGCCCAGCTATCCGCGGGTACCAGTCCGATACCCAGAGCCCGCTCTGCCCGTGGCGCTTCCACTTCCGCATCGACGCAACGATGGGCATCCTGTGGGATCCCGTCGCGCTCGTGACGGGAAGCTTGAACGACTCCGGCGTGACCTGTCCGGCAAGCCCCTCGAGCGCCGGCTTTGGGTCGAAAAGGTCGATGTGGCTGGGGCCGCCCTCCATGAACAGCCAGATCACCGACTTGGCGCGGGGCGCGTGATGGGGCTCGCGCGGATCCAGGGGGCCGCTGGCGGCGCCGGAGGCCCTGCGCGGGAAGCCTGCACTCGCGAGCAGGTGCGCTAGGGCCAAGCTCCCGAGTCCGCTGCCGGAGCGCGCCAAGAATTCCCGCCGCGGCGAGCCTGTCGGACCGCCGGATTGCTTGCTGGTCTGGGTTGCAAGTGCCATGACTGTTCAGAATGCGTATGCGAATTCGTTCGAGTTCAGGAGCATCTGGGAATAGTCGACCAGCGCAGCCGCTTCCTCCTGCGACACCCCGGACGGGACCCGCTCCGGGACAAACGTGGAGGCGCCCGCGTCGACCTGAGCGGCGATGATTCGGCGATGGCTGCCCAAGAATGCGACCGCGGACTCCTTCTCGACGGCCGTTGGCTCCCTAGAATAGGCCAGCTGGTAGGCGGCCCCAACTTGCTCGTCCCTATCTTCCCCGGCTATCCCGAGGATCCTGCCGGCAAACGCGCGTGCCCACTCTGCGGCCTCTTCCCCGTTCAGCAGCGACAGGGCCTGGGGTGCCGTGATGGTTCGGTTTCTCACAGCGCAGGACTCGTGCGTGTCCGGCAGGTCGAACGCGGCCAGCAGAGGGTACGGACTGTTCCTCTTGGCGAAGAGGTAGATGCTGCGCCTACGGTGCTCGAACGGTCTCTCGCTGACCTTCCATCCGCCTGTGGGCGCGGGCATTCCCGCAGGCAGCGGCGCGAAGACGCTGGGCCCGCCGACCCGTGTGTTCAGCAAGCCCGCCGCCCAAAGCGCAGAGTCGCGCAGGACCTCCGCCTCAAGCCGGCGCCGCGGGAACTTCCAGAGCAGCCTGTTGAAAGGATCGCGCCGTGCCGCCCTATCGCCGGGATTGTCGGTGCCGCCGCCCGAAGCCGTCTCCGGTGCGGCCGCCTGGCGGTAGGTGCTCGACAGCATGATCAGCCGATGAAGGCGCTTGACGCTCCAGCCGGAACTGACGAACTCGTCCGCCAGCCAGTCGAGCAGCTCGGGGTGCGTGGGACGCTCGCCCATCATTCCGAAGTCGCTGGCCGTGGCCACGATCCCTCGGCCGAAGTGGTGCTGCCAGATTCGGTTCGCCATCACCCTCGCCGCCAAGGGGTTCTCCGGCGCTGACAGCCATTTCGCCAGTGCCGTCCTGCGTCCCGTCGACCTCGAGTGGGTCGACGCTTCAATGCTGGCCGGCCCGGGATCCAAGATCGACAGGAAGCCCGGCTGGACGGACTCTTGGGGGCTTGTGTACTGTCCGTTGGAGAGGACGCGGGTCACCGGCGCGGATCCGCCCACGTCGAGCATGCCGCTGGCGCGTGGAATCTCGGGCGGTCTGAGATGGGCAAGCTGCGCGAGCTGGCGGTCGAGCTCATCGAACCGGGCCTTGCGTTCGCCCGTGAGCTTGCCGACGACCGACCGAAAACGCCGGTCCAGGTACGGCGGCGGGCGGAGCGCACAGGTATTGCAGTCCTTGATCGCAAGCAAGTTCTCCATCCAGGCCTCGATGGGTGTCCGATCGCTGGCCGGCTTCGTGACGGCCTTGATCACGTAGTCCGGGTACCTAGCCAAGAGCTGTTGCGGAGAGTATTTGCGCAGCGGCATGAGGAGATCCGACATCTCCGCCCAGATGGGCGCGGTCCTCTCCTCCCAAATCGCCAGCCGGCGCTCGTACTCGCGGAAGGCGGCGCGCGGCACGATCGGAATGCGGTCGTCATGGTTGACGTTCGCGAAGAACGCCTGGAGCCGGTAGTAGTCCTTCTGAGTGATGGGATCGAACTTGTGGTCGTGGCACTGCGCGCAACCGTAGGTCAGGCCAAGGAAGGTGGAGCCGACAACGGAGGTGATGTCGTGGAGCATCTCTTGGCGGGCCAGCAGCAAGTCTTTCTGGTTGCCCTCCTCCGCATAGTGGCGGTTGAATCCCGTGGCGACTTTGGCCTCGGCGCTCTCGGGCCAGATCTCGTCGCCGGCTATCTGCTCCTGCACGAAACGGTCGTAAGGCTTGTCCGCGTTGAACGCTGACACCACGTAGTCGCGGTAACGCCATGCGTTCGGCCGGGTGACATCAGTCTCGAAACCGGAACTCTCGGCATAACGCGCCAAGTCCAGCCAGTGCCGGCCCCAGCGCTCGCCGTAGTGGGGGGAGGCGAGCAGGCGTTCCACCAGCCGCTCGTAGGCCTGAGCGGACTCGTCCGTGAGGAATTCGCGCACCTCTTCCGGCGAGGGCGGCAGGCCGATCAGGTCGAGAGACGCCCTTCGGATCAAGGCTGTTCGGCCTGCTTCCCGCGAGGGGCGGAGGCCATTCGCCCGCAGCGACCGCAGGACAAAGCCGTCTACGGGGTTGCGCACCCAGCGCTCGCCCCGAGCCAGCGGAAGTTCAGGCCGGGCAACGCCCTGAAAGGCCCAGTAGCCTCGCTGCGCAGCAGTGAAGGGAGCCTCACCTACCGCGGGCACGGCGAGCGCAGTCGCAAGGACGGCCCCGACGACGGGCCCGTGGCTGCGGGCAAGGCTCACGATCTCATGCAGGCGCCCTCCGGGCTGCTCACTTGGCGCGTGCATAGCGATGCTACCACAGCAGTCGGGATTCCGGCCCCGCGTAAGGCGCTCCGAGGGAACTGGCCCAGTATCGCCTCGCCGCTCCGAGGACGCCTACGGCGCCGGACTCGTCCAGATCGGGCTCGACCAAGCCAGCTCCCCATCGGCCTGCTCGACACGCACGTAGTACCAGTGGTCCCCGGGCGGAGCGTCCACGTCCAAGTACTCGAATTCGGCCTCCTGCGTCCCAGGCTCGGCCTTGTAGACATAGGTGCCGTCCCGAATCACGTGGACTGCGGCGACGGCATCAGTACCCCGGACCCGCACCCGCGCTGGAACCGGTCCCGACATCGGCACGTCCTGGCCCATGAACGCGCCTCCCATGCGGAACTCGAGCACGATGTTATCCGTGGCGCCGTAGGTCCGGCGCGCCCGGATCGAGTCGTGAATCGCCTCCCTGCTAGTCCCGGGACTGTAGACCATGGCGTAGGAGATGTGGGTCGAGTAGTGATCAGAGCTGGCGATAACGCCAATCCTGTAGCCCTTCGACCATGCATTCCAGAACATCCCCGGCTCCTGGAACCCGCCAGCAGCGCTCGCCTCCTCCCCGTCGAAGATTCCGCGCGGGGCGTTCTTGTGCTCATAGCTCTGACGCGCCCCCTGGTAGATCTCCGCGACCATGTCGACCTCCGGATCGTGATCCCGCCAGTCTGTTCCCATCGAGTTCGTGCCCGATGTGTGGGGGATCGCAATTCCGCCCGTCCTGCGTGCGACCTCGTACATCAGCCGCGTCTCGTTGCGCACTCCGCTGCCGAAGCCCATGGAGCTGAAAGTCAGCAGCTCCCCGTCGGGGCTGTCCGGGAGCAGGAAGCGCGGGTGCATGGGCATGTAGAAGGGCACGATGGGGTAGTCGCGGTGCGTGTAGATGAGGTTGCGGTGGCCGTACGGGTTCCCCGGGTTGCGCTCGTACCCGTAGAGCGTCGAGAAGCGCTCCGGAAAGTGGTACATGTCGGCGAGCTTCTGGGTTACGGCGTTCCAGAAGTCCGTGCCGCCCGCCTGATGGTCGGTCGAGGCTCCGAAGTCCATCTCCGCGGCGTCAATCATGTAGCGGTAGAACTCGGGCAGCGAACCGTCATCGACGCCCCCAACGTCCTGCGAGAGCTCGGTGTGCCGGTGCAGGTCTCCGCGCAGGATGCGCAGAGCCTGCCCGCCGTGCTCCGTCCTGAATCCGCGGATGTAGCGCACGTCGCCCACTTCCGTGGGGTGCGTGTCCGGCCGCAGCTCACCCGGCGCGGGGCGATACTCGGACAGGTCGGCCGGCCGGCCGGGACCGGGCAGCGGCAGGGAACCAGCCACGACGCGGTTGAGCCGCGGCCGGCTGGCGAAGGCCCACTGGCGGCTCTCGTCGGGCCAGAACGCCCACAGCCGCCCTCCGGCGGCGGCGATGCCCATCCGCGTGCTCTTGCGCGACCAGCTCCGCGGGAGCGTAATGGGGTCGGTCCAGCGGTCGCCGTCAAGGCGCGTAACGAAGTACTCCCAGTAGGAGGTCGGCCGGTAGGACCGCCGGCTGTAGCGCCGCTTGAACGACATCCACAAGTTGCCGTCCGGGTCGAAGAACAGCTGTGGGCGGCTTTCGCCCGTCGATCCCGGCGCTGCCGGGTCCGAGAACCGCACGGGCGGAGGAGCCTTCCAGCGGCCCCCGTCCAGGCAGACCAGCTCGATTCGCCGGGCGGAGCCGAGCGGAGTGCCCGGCTGCCGATCCCCGAGCCCCCGTCCCAGATCCTTGCCCCAGCCCACGCCGGACGTCTCCCAAGCGATCCAAGGCCGTCCCTGCCGGTCCACGGCAAGGCTGGCGTGGGCCTCGAAGCGGGTCGTCGATGCAACGGTCATCTCCGGCCCCAGGCCCTCGCCCGGGGCGAATGATCTGGCCACTATGTCGTAGCTTCCGCCCGAACCCTTGCCGTACCGGTCCCAGGCGACCCAAGCCACCCCTCCCGGACCGGCCGCAACGGCCGGGGCCCAGTCGTTAGAATCTGTGTTGGTCACGGTCACGGCCCGCGACCAGCGACCGTCTCTCAGGTACCTGAGGCGGACCTGCGAGTGCCTGCCGGCCATCGCCTGCCAGACTACGTAGATCGTGCCGTCTCCGGCGCGGGCCACGTGCGGCTCGATGTCCGGCAGCGGGCTGTCCGTGAGCCGGTGCTGCCTGCCCCACTCGCCGTCCTCCCAGGCCATCGCGTAGATGTCCCAGTTAGCGGGCCGACTGTGCAGTGGGCTCTGGGAATAGACCAGCCATGGCCTGTCCCCGCCATCGACCGCCACCTGCGGCCGCCATAGGTCTTCGGCTGCCCTTCCGACCGGGATCAGCCGCGACCAGCGGCCCTCGTGGTAGCGGCGGAAGTTCAGCTCTTCGCGACGGTCGTGATAGCTGTACCACGTCGCGTAGAGGTTTCCGGCCGTGTCGGCGGCGATGTCCGGCGAGTCGTGCTGCCGAAGCTCAGTCCCTGACAGGTCGGTGGCAGGCACGGTGCGCTGGATGGCTACCCGACCGCCCACCGCCCGGGCCCACGGGCCGACCGGCATTTCCGTTGGCCGGAACTCGAAGTCGCCCTGCACGGTGCGGACCGCCACAATCGTGGACGCATTCCCGCTGCCGCGGATCCAGAGACCCTTCGGCAGGACTTCCACGCGGTCCACGGGCGTCGGCCTCGGCACGACGGTCGACCGCAGCATGACCCGCACGTCCTGCGTCCGCAGCCGCCACCCGCCCTCCGGCAGGATGCGGTCCGGCGGCTCCTGCCGATGCGGCTCGAGTGACAGGATCTCCCCGTTACGCACCGACAGGCTCCCGTCCCAAGGCTCGCCCGCGGCGTCGCCGACGCCGAAGAGCACGAGGACCTGCCACATGTCACCCTCGCGGGTGCCTCCGGGCAGCCAGGTGAACGCGCTCAACAAGTCCTCCCCGGCGGCTGCAGCGGCCCCGGACTGCGACGCCGGGACGGACTGCGCGTTGAGCGGGCTCGCCGCCGCATGAGCCAGCCACGCCGCCAACAGAGCGCAGAGGACGGCTGACTTCGCGGCATCGGTCATGGCGGTGTCGGGATCCCGGATCGGCCTATCCCGGGGGAACGCGCCGATTGTAGCGCGGGCTGGGCGCCGGCCCGCCCCGAGGATAGGCCCGCCGAAGCTTGGCGGCGGCGCAATGTCCCGCGAACGGGGTCAGTATGTGCCATGCATGGATGTTTCCATATTCCCGTGAATCCTGACATGTTTCACGTGAAACACTCACATGCCTCCGATGGAGACTCCTGACCGTCACTGCGGCGATCGCTGGAGGTTGGGGCCCGGTTGTGAGCGGTGGGGAATCAGAGCCCGGTCCCGACCCAACGCCGCTCCCGGTCTGAGCGTTCGATGGCGTGCAGCACGCGCTGGACCGCGAGTCCGTCCTCGAACGTCGGCCTTGCCGGCCGCCCCGAGTCCAGGCCGTCGAGAAAGTCCGCCAAGGACGCGATGAACGTGTGCTCGTAGCCGATCGGATGGCCAGCCTTCCAAAAGTTGGGGCTGTCGAGCGGGCCCCTTGCCGGGGGCAGCACCTTTCTCCGGCCACGCAGGTCCGGATCGCCGGAGACTGCGGCGTACGTCAGGTGGTTCATGTCCTCGAAGTGGAACTCCAGCATGCCCTTCTCGCCGTGCACGGCGAAGCTGTTGTCATTCTGGAACCCGGTCGCGAAGCGAGTCGCCTCGAACGAGCCCAGGGTCCCGTCCGCGAAGCGCGCCTGAGCGAGGACGGCATCGTCGACGTCCACAGAGTAGGTCCCGCCAGGAGCCTCCGGATCGGGCTTCTCCGGCAGGAACGACTGCAGCGTTGCGGAGATCTCGCGGATCGGCCCCAGCAGCATCATCGCGGTGTCGATCAAGTGGGAGTTCAGGTCGCCGTTCGCCCCCGAGCCGGCGGTCCGCCTGGACATCTTCCAGTTGTTCGGACGGCTCGGATCCGGACCCCACTGCTGCAAGTACTGCGCCCGGTACTGGTAGATCCGACCCAGCCGGCCCTCTCTCAACAGGCGGGCAGCAAGCTCGACGGCGGGGATCCTGCGGTAGTTGAACCACACGAACGTGGGCACTGACCGCGTGGCCGCGACCATCGCCTCGGCCTCTCGGATATTGTTCGCCAGTGGCTTCTCGCAGAGCACGATCTTTCCCGCACCTGCAGCGGCGGCGGCCATTTCGGCGTGCAGGTAGTTGGGGGCGCAGATGTCCACCAAGTCGACATCGGGGCGCTCGACGACCCTCCGCCAGTCGGTCTCGACCCCCTCCCAGCCCCAAGCGCGAGAGAGCGCCTCCAGTCCCGCCCTGCCCCTGCAGCAGGCCACCCGCCTGCGGATCTTGCGCGCGTGGGGGAAGAAATGGCCGACCTGTGCGTAGGCGTTGCTGTGCGCCTTGCCCATGAAGCCGCAGCCGATCAGTGCAACGTTGAGGGCGGCCGCGCTTGCCATTTCCAGGTACCGTCAGCTGTCGCGGCCGTCCGCGACGCGCGCCTGGGCCTCTTCCCAGCGGTCGGCGTCTGCAAGTCCCGGAGCGAAGCTCACAGGCCGGACGGACTGCCGGACCACTTCCCTGCCCTGCGCAAGTCCGCCAATGCGCCCGCTGGCGATGAACTGCATGAGGGCGTTGCCCACCGCGGTCGCCTCCACCGGCCCGGCCATCACCGGAATGCCGCACGCATCGGCAGCCAGCTGCGAGAGCATCGCGTTGCGGGAGCCGCCACCGACGACGTGCAGCACGGACGGACGGATCCCTGTCACGCCCGCTATCTCGGCCAGCACGGAGCGGTACCTCAGGGCAAGGCTCTCGAATATCGCCCGCACGAACTGCCCGGCCGTCTCCGGGGCCGGCTGCGCGCTCGCGCGGCACCTCTGCGCGATCCGCCCGGGCATGTCGCCGGGGGCCACGAACTCGGGGGCGTCCACGTCGAACACGGAGCGGAACGGCTCGCTGGCAGCCGCCGCCCCCAGCAAGCTGTCGTAGCCCACGTCCAATCCGCGGCCCGCCCACTCCCGCCGGCACTCTTCAAACAGCCACAGGCCGCTGATGTTCTTGAGCAGCCGGATTGTCCCGCAAACGCCACCCTCGTTGGTCAGGTTCCGGGCCATCACTGAAGGGTTGACGTGGGGTCTGCTGACCTCAACGCCCAGCAGGGACCAAGTTCCCGAGCTCAGGAACGCCCAACCGTGCCCCTCGGCGGGCACAGCAGCGACGGCCGAGGCGGTGTCGTGCGTGCCGGGCGCCACGACCTTCGCCGCGCCAAGCCCACACTCTTCGCCAATTCCCGCCAGCAGGGGCCCCACCACCGTTCCCGGCTGGATGACAGGGCCGAGGATCGACGTCGGCAGGCCGAGCCGCTCCAGCAGGGGCACGGCCCACTCCCCGCGGGTCGGATCGAAGCACTGGGACGTGGTCGCGTCGGTGTACTCACAGGCCATTTCCCCGGTGAGCCAGTAGTGGAACAGGTCTGGCATCATCAGCAGCGAACTTGCGGACTCGAGTGCGCGGCTCCCCTTCATGGCCCACAGCTGGAAGAGGGTGTTGAGTTCCATGAACTGCAGCCCGGTCCTCCGGAAGATCTCCTCCTTCGGAACGATTCGGGTGACCTCCTGAATCGTGCCGGCCGTGTGGGCGTCGCGGTAGTGCAGGGGGTTCGCCACCAGCGCTCCGTCCCGGTCAATGAGAGCAAAGTCAACACCCCAGGTGTCCACGCCCAGCGAGACCGGCCGGGCCCGCGCGCCAGCGGTCAAGCCCTGGCGCACCTCGCGAAACAGCCGAAGCACGTCCCAGTGCAGACGGCCCAGCACATCGACGCCGGCATTGCCGAACCGGTGCAGCTCTTCAACGCAGAGGCGCTCGCCGTCGAAAGAACCCAGCATCACGCGGCCGCTGCCGGCCCCGAGATCAACCGCGAGACAGTGTTCGGCGCGTACCAAGCTTCCTCGGGGTGATTGTCCCGCACCCGCCGTTGTCGACGCAAACCCGGTGGCGTGGCCAATCAGCGGCGGTCACCTCGGCCGACGAAGGCGCCGCGACTGTCGTGCTATCCTTCGGGCAATCAGGCGCTGGCCATCCAGCGGCTACGTGCCGGGACCGCTGGACAGAGGGCCGCAAGGCATGCGACGAGGGCAGGCTAGCACAGGGCGGAACGGGGCCGCCTGCCCAGACCCGGTCGAGAAGGATCCATGAGACTTCGATCTCTGATGTCGCTGTTCTCCCACGATCTGGCGATCGATCTGGGAACGGCCAACACACTCGTCTATGTCATGAACCAGGGCGTCGTCGTGGACGAGCCCTCGATGGTGGGCATAAACAACCGAACCGGAGACATTGAAGCTGTCGGACAGGAAGCCAAGCGCATGCTCGGCCGCACTCCCGGGATCATTTCCGCGGTGCGGCCAATGCGCGACGGGGTCATCGCAGACTTCAACGTGGCCGAGCGCATGCTCGCATACTTCATCAGCAAGGCGCACAACCGGAATATCTTCGTCCACCCCCGCATCGTGATCGGCGTGCCGGGCGGCATCACGCATGTGGAGCGACGCGCGGTGTACGACTCCGCTATGCGGGCGCATGCGAGCCAGGTGTTCCTGGTCGAGCAGGCGATGATGGCCGCCATCGGCGCAGGCCTGCCGGTGGAGGAGCCGGAAGGCAACATGGTGGTGGACGTCGGCGGCGGGACGACCGACGTGGCGGTGATCTCGCTGTCCGGCGTGGTGTACTCGAAGACCGTCACCGTTGGCGGACATGCGATTGACGAAGCCATCATCCGGCACCTGAAGTCCAACTACAAGTTCCTGATCGGAGAGCGCACAGCGGAGCGGATCAAGGTGGACATCGCGGCTGCTCGGGAGCCGACCGAAGAAGTCTCGCTCGAGGTCAAGGGGCGCGACCTGGTGATGGGCATCCCTGCCAAGCTGGAGATCACCAACGTGGACATCTACAATGCGATCGCACCCTGCGTGGACCAGATCATGGTCGCCGTGCGCGAGGCCCTTGAGCACACGCCGCCAGAGCTGAGCAGCGATATCTGCGACCGTGGCATCGTCCTCACGGGCGGGGGGGCGTATCTTCAGCAACTGGACAGCCGCATCAGGGACGAGATCGCGATTCCGGTGTCAATCGCGGACAACCCGCTCCACTGCGTGGTCGAGGGGACGGGCCAAGTGCTGAAGAACGTGACCCTGCTTTCGCGGGTGATGATAGAATAGTATCGGGTGCGAGTCCTACCTGCCAACCGGGCAAGCCCGGTAAAGCGTATTGCGGTCGATGGCGGGCGTTGGGACGGAGTTGCGCTCGCATTGCTGGTGTTGGCCCAGGTTCTGCTGGTCGGCCACCAGATCGGGAAGGAGCCATCGGCCGTCCGCGTGGGCTATTGGGTCGCCAGCGCCGTGTCGCCGGTCCAGCACGCCGCCGCGTGGGCTGCGCGGTCCGCGGGGAGCCTCTGGTCAACCTATCTCTTGCAGGTCAGCGCGGCGAGGGAGTACGAGAGCCTAGGCGACCAGGCACGGGACCTGCAGATCCAGAACGTCCGCCTGCAGGGCGAACTGCGGGCGATGAAGGCGAGGCTTGAGACGGACACCTATCGCAGCAGCCTTGAGGTCGACACGCTGGCGGCGAAGGTGATCGTCCAAAGCCACGCAGACTCCCCCACGCGAGTGGTGGTCAACCGCGGAGAGAATGACGGAGTCCGATCCGGAATGCCGGTGCTTGCGCCTGGCGGCATCATCGGAAGGGTGGTTGCATGCAACGGGAACTCGGCGCAAGTGATGCTGCTGCACGATCCCGACTCCGCCGCGGGAGTCGTACTTGCCGGGAGCGGAGCCCGGGGCGTGCTGTTCGGCAAGAATGGCGCGGCCTGTGAGGTCAACTACATCCGGTCAGCCGTGCCAGTGGCTCCGGGCGAACGCATCTACTCTTCCGGAATGGACGCAATCTACCCTCGGGGGCTGCCGGTCGGCACGGTTCGCTCGGTGGATAGCGGTCAGGATGTGCACCGCGTCGCCGTACGGCTGGCGGTCGACATGGAACGGCTGACCGACGTGGCGATTCTGCTGCAGAAACAGCAAACGGAGTTCCCGGAAGCCGTTCGAATTGCGCTGGATGACCCGCGGACGATGCCGACGACGGGCGTCGGGCGCGTGAAGGAGGCCTTGCGCAAGGCGTTGGCCGAGCAAGACCGACAGGTCGGCGAGACTGGCAGGAACCCCCCGGACTTCAGCGCGGTCGTGGCCTCGCTGAAAGACTCTGGCGGTTTGTCGGAAGCCTCAAGCCTGAACGAGGAGTGAACGGGGCCCCCGGTTCCCGCGAAGGCGGGCCTCCGCCAACGCGGAGACCTCCATCGGTACGGGTCGCCTTGGCCCTTCTGGGCGGCGCGCTAGCGCTGCAGGCCATCCAAGGCGTGCTTGACTCGCCGCTGCCCACGGCAAACTTCCCCCTGCTGGTGGCGGTCCTGACCATGGTGCGCTGCTCCGCCAACCTGCACGGAGCCCTGTACGGGGCCTTGGCGGGATGCGCGTACGATGGGCTGACCCACAGTCCTGTCGGGCTGCGCGGCATCGTTTGGACCATCGTCGGCTTCCTCCTGCCCTTTCTCGCCAAGAGGCTGCGCATTCACAACGCGGGCATGATCGCCTGCTTGAGCGGTGCGGTCTTCTTGTTGCAGGCGGCCGTCTATTCCGGCCTTGAATTGATCGTGCTGCGCGATCGGTTGACGGTGGAGTTCTCGTGGCAGGTCCTGCCGGCCGCCGTGCTGCACGCCGGCCTCGGAATGCTGCTGTGGCTTATGCTTAACAGGGTTACGGTCAGTGAAGACCGCGTTCTACGAGAGGCGCGCGGCGTTGGAGATCCGGGTCTTCGTGTTCCGGGCGGTAAGCGCGGGCGTTTGCGTCGTACTGCTATTGGCGTTCTGGGGCATCCAAGTCGCGAGCGATAGCTACCGGGAGCGCGCCGAAGACAACAGCACGGAATCGCACCCGATCCCAGCGGCGCGCGGCACAGTCCGCGACAGGGACGGCAACCTGATTGCTGGCAGCAGCATGAGGATCTCTGCCCAAGTCGAGAGCGGGGAGGCCACGCCCGACCTGCTGAGGAAGGTCGCGGCAAGGCTGCGGATCGGGCCGGGGCACGTCGGTCGGCTGCTCGACCAGGCCCCGTCGCTGGCCCCATACGAGCACCTCGTGGTCAAGCAGGACCTGCGGTTGTCTGATCTGGCCTACCTGAACGCGAACCGCGAGGAGTTCCCCCAAGTCAAGCTTGTCGAGGAGTTCCGCAGGCACTACGGGCGCGAGCGCGTCGCAGTGCATGCGGTCGGTTACGTGGGCCGGGCGAGCAGGCAGGACCTGGCGAGGCGCGAGTTCCTGCTGGTGGAATTCGGGGCCGAGATCGGGAAGTCCGGGATCGAGCGCCAGTACAACCACTGGCTGGCCGGAAAGGCCGGCCGCCGCCGGACAGAGGTCGACACTCATGGGCGCGCGATGAAGAAGCTCGATGAGGAGCGCCCCGAGCCGGGCCGCGACCTCGAGCTGACCATCGACGGCCACCTGCAGGCCGTCGCCGAACTGGGGCTGAGCGGCCGGAAGGGGGCGGCCGTTGCCATCGACCCCAGAACCGGCGAGGTCCTGGTGATGGCGAGCGCCCCGTCCTTTGATCCCAACGGCTTTGCCACAGGCATGGTCCACGACGACTGGGCCAGGCTGAACTCGGACCCGTCCACGCCCCTGCTGAACCGCGCAATCCAAGGCACCTGGGCCATGGGCTCGGTGTTCAAGCCGATCGTCGGCCTTGCGGGCCTCGAGAACGACATCGCGGGGCCATCATTCACCGCGACGTGCAAGGGAGGATCCGCAATCGGCGGGCGCTACTTCCGCTGCCACAAGCGCGACGGTCACGGGACAGTCGACCTAGAGCGGGCAATCGCTTTGTCCTGCGACGTCTACTTCTACACGCTTGGGCTGAGGCTGGGTATTGAGACGCTGAGCAAGTACGCAGAGGCTGCCGGGCTCGGCCGCAAGACAGGCGTCGACCTGCCCGGGGAGGCGTCTGGACTGGTTCCGTCGGCGGAGTGGAAAGCTCGCCGCTCGCTACAGCCATGGTTCCCAGGCGAGACTGCGGTTGTCTCGATCGGCCAAGGCGCCATGGCCGTAACGCCCCTGCAGGCTGTGCACGCGATCGCCGGGCTCGCGGTCGGGGGAGTCTGGCACCGCCCGAGGCTCGTGTCGGACAAAGTCAGGCGCAAGATGGACGAGAATTGGCGCGCTCCGCAGCCCCGCACGGCCCGCATCGATTCGGAGCACTGGCGCACACTCCGCGACTCGATGTCGAAGGTGGTCAACGGCGGCGGGACGGGAGCGCAGGCCAGGCTGGCCGGCGAGGAGGTATGCGGCAAGACGGGCACTTCGCAGCGCGTCTCGAACAGCCTGCGCATCCGGTCGGGGCGCGCCGACTTCGAGGACGATGCTTGGTTCGTGGGCTTTGCACCCTGCGACTCCCCGAAGATCGTCGCGGGTGTGCTGATCGAGAACGGAAGGTCGAGCAGCCTCGCCGCGGCCGTCGTGCGCGACATCCTTCAGGCCTGGCTGCTCAAGAGGCGGCCCGATGACGACCCCAAGCGCAGGCGGCGGGAAACGCCCACGTTGGCGATGGCGGGGCCCAGCTTGTGAAGGGCGAGCGAGCGGCCAAGACCGGCTTTTGGGCCGACTCGGACTGGGTCATGACGGGCCTAATGCTCGCGATCGCGCTAGTGGGACTGCTGCAAATCTACAGCGCAACGCACAATTCGGACTTCGCGGACGCATTCCCGCAACAGTGCACATGGCTCGCGGTCGGACTTGTGGCCTACGTCGCGCTGTCGACCGCGGAGTACCGCAACTTGGTCGCCCTGTCCCCCTGGATGTGGGCAGTCATCGTGCTGCTGCTAGTGTGCGTGCTGGCGTTCGCGGAACCGATCAACGGCGCGCGCCGCTGGCTAGTGCTGCCAATCGGCACTTCGGTCCAGGTCTCCGAGATGGCCAAGGTGGTGCTACTCTTGGTAGTGGCGCGGTACTGCGGAGGATTCGTGGCCGGGACGTTGCGCGCCGGGGACGTTGTCCCGGTCACCCCACTGTTTTTCGCGGTCTTCTTGCTGGTGGTCCTGCAGCCGGACCTGAGCACGGCCCTCAGCCTGCTGCCACTTCTCGGTATGGTCCTGTTCCTGTCCAAGATCCCGAAGCGGTACTTCGCCATCTTCGGACTGCTGCTGGCACTGCTCGCGCCGCTGGCATGGTCGTTCCTCAAGCCGTACCAGAAGGACCGCATCGCGGGCTTCTGGGGACCCAGCGAAGCCCCGCTGAGCAGCGGCTACCAGATCCTGCAGGCGAAGGTCGCGGTCGGCGCGGGCGGAATGTGGGGACAGGGCTTCGGCCAGGGTTCGCAGACCCAACTGCGGTTCCTGCCGGCGGCCCACACGGATTTCGTCCTTGCCTCATTCGCCGAGGAGCACGGCTTCGCGGGCGTCGCCACAGTAGTGTCCCTCTACATGTGGCTTCTGTGGCGCATCACCGACACGGCAAGGAAGGCGCGCGAACCGGAGGGGGTGCTGGTGGCTATGGGAGTGGCAGCCCTTCTGCTGTTCCACTTGATCGTGAACGGCGGAATGGTGGCAAACCTGCTGCCGGTCACCGGCCTGCCGCTTCCGCTGATGAGTTACGGAGGATCCAACCTGCTGGCCGCCATGGCGATGCTGGGATTGGTCAACAGTGTTCGGATACGCCGGTTTGTGAATTGAGTGCCGTTCGCGCGCCCGGGCAGCGGACGTGGCGGACGCTAGGAGAGTTTGGTGGGGAAGACTTCCACTGGAGGGCCGAAGACGCGGAAGCCGGGCAGACCCGGCTCGCAGGCACCCGTTCGTGTTGCGAACGGCCTGTGCCGCAGGGGCCGCAGACAAGCGGCCCGCCGTGCGACCGGCCAACGCCCCGTGATAGGGAATTGCCCATGAGGCGGGAAGGCGCGACGCCTGCCTGGGCACACCAGCGTGGCAAGTCAGTCTTCCCCGGGAGGGGAATCCCATGTCGCAAGAGATTGTCATCTCATCGAACCCCGTTGAGACGACAGTGGCGATCCGAGAGGATAATCGCCTGGTTGAAATCTATGTAGAGCACACGAAGCAGAGGAGCATCACAGGAAGCATCTACAAGGGACGGGTCACGCGCGTGCTGCCCGGGATGCAGTCGGCGTTCGTCGACTTGGGCCTGCAACGCGACGCGTTCCTGTACGTGAGCGACGTGCTCCCGCCCTCCGGGCCTAAGGCCGGAGACGACGGATCGCAGCCTTCCGCTGGGGCGGTCGCCTCCGCGGAGGGCAAGGGCGAACTGGCAGGGACGCCAAGCCCCGGAACGCCCCGGCCTTCGCGGCCAAGGCGCCGCAGAAGGCGCCGGCAGCGGAGACGGAGATCCGGCCGAGGGCCCAAGGCACAAGTCGGCACTGGCAACGGCGAGACCGCCGCAGCGGCGGGACGAAAAGACGCGGACTCTGGACCGCCGGACGGCGAGCCCAGCCCCGTGCTACCGGGGGAGTCCCTAGCAAAGTACCGAAGGCGTCGGAGAGGCCACCGGCGGAGGGGCAGGCGAAGGACCGCCCGCCCGGCGGCACCCAGCAATGACCGACCTGCCGAACCAAAGGCCGGAGGCCCGGTCACAAAGGACGATGGGGTGGTTGAGCCCCCGACCGAGAGCGCAACGGTCGAAGCGCCGTCGGTTGTGGCGAATCTCTGGACTCCCTTCAAGTGGCTGAGGGGCGGGAAGGCAGCTGTCCCAGAGCCGCCTACGCAGGCCGAGCCCGCCAAGCCGAAACGGCGGCGCAGGCGTCGACGGCCTCGTCGCGGCAAGTCCCCAACCGCCGCGAAGGCGGGCGAGAGGCCCCTGGCCAAGGACGCCAAGGCCGAAGCCCCCAAGGGAAGGCCGAGGCGCCGCTCGCGCCGGCGTCGGCGCCGACGCCCGGCCACATCCAGGCCAGCACAAAGAACCGCATGGAAGAGGACAGGCAATGGGGCCCGGTCCAAGCCCCAAGAGCCAGCGGCCAGCATCTCCGACCTGCTCAAGCCCGGCCAGAACGTGATCGTGCAGGTCAATAAGGAGCCGGTCGGGAAGAAGGGCGCGCGCATAACGTCACACGTCCACCTGCCGGGGCGCTTCACGGTCTACATGACTTCGGCCGACAAGAACGGCGTTGCTAAGCAAATCCAACCGGAATCCGAGCGCACCCGGCTCCGCAGACTGGTGGACAAGTTTTCGGAGGGCAAGCAAGGCGCGTTTGTCGTGCGCACGGCAGCCGGCGGCGTGAGCGACGAAGAGCTCGCGGCAGACGTCGACCACCTCCGAGGTCTGTGGGAAGGCATCCGGCAGAAGGCCGAGTCCGCGACAGCTCCGGCCGAGCTTCACCGCGACCTTGACGTTGTCGAGAGGGTCCTTCGCGACCACCTCGGCGACAACTGCAGCGCGGTCTGGGTCGACTCGAAGCAGCAGCATGAGCGCGTCAGGGCATTCGCCCAGCGGTTCCGGCCGAGCCTCGCCGACCGCATCAAGCTGTACAAGAAGGGCCAGCCCATTTTCGAAGCCTTCGGGATCCGCAAAGATCTCGAGAAGGCCCTAAGGCCTAAGGTCTGGCTCAAGTCGGGCGGATACCTCGTGATCAACCAGACCGAGGCTCTCGTGGCAATCGATGTCAACACGGGGCGCTATGTGGGGCAGTCGGACCGGCTCGAGGACACCGTCCTGAAGACGAACCTAGAGGCTGCCGAAGAGGTGGCCCGCCAGCTGCGGCTGAGGGATCTGGGCGGGATCATCGTGGTCGACTTCATCGACATGGAGAGCCGCAAGAACCGCCAAAAAGTGCACCAAGTCATGCAGGATGCACTCAGGAAGATGAAGTCGCCGTCGCGGCTGCTGCCGTTCAATGACTTCGGCATGGTGGTCATCACCCGCAAGTCGGCCCGCCAATCACTGGAACGGGCCATGTGCGTTCCGTGTCCTGCGTGCTCGGGCGCGGGCACAGTCAAGTCGTCCGAGACCGTGCTCTCGGAGGTCTTCTCGGCGGTGAGCCGCAAGGGCCGGGACTCCCGCAAGCCCAGCACGGGGCAAGACGGGCGGGAAATGACCCTGAGGGTGCATCCGGAAGTGGCCAGATCCCTCAAACGCAGGGCCAGTTCCCACCTTCGCGACCTTGAGGTGGCCGCCGGCGCGTCGCTGACGGTGAAAGGGGATGCGTCGCTGCACCCGGAGAAGTTCCGATTGAGCTAGGCCCGCCCGTACGCTCCCTCGAAGAATCCACGGAGGCGCGCGAAGTCGCGCTCGATCGCCTGCATCTCACGGTCGATTCGCTGGGCCTCGGTCGGGGCATCGATGGGGTACTCCACGTGGAGCGAGATCGGGCCGCTGAAGCCGCTTGCGGCGAGCAGCTCGAAGAATCGAGGGTAGTCGACCATGCCCTCGCCCAGCGGACACATCCGCGGGCGCCAGCGGCCCCCTTCGGCGCGCTCCCACCGGAAATCCTTGCAGGCGACCATCCTGACGTGCGGCTGGAGCCGGTGGAACCCGATCTCCCAGCCGGCGGAGCCGCCCTCGATGGTTGCGTGGCACGGGTCGAAGTAGAACCCGACGTGGTCCGGATTCGTGTCCCGCAGGACCCACCAGTGGTCCCAGAGGGCGCTGCCGACGTAATCGCCGGAATGGTTGTGGAAACCACCCGTGATGCCCGCATGCGAGGCAATCGCCGCCAAGCCCTCGACGTCAGCCTTGACCCGCGCCAGGCGCTCGTCGAAGCCGTCGTAGCCGCGATAGCGGAAGTAGCCGAGCTTGAAGAAGGGCACACCGAGCCTGGCGGCTGTGTAGAGCGTCGTCCGGGCGGCCGGATCTCGGCTGGAAAGCAGACCGGTGGTGATCATTGGCAGTGCAACGCCCTCTGCCGCCAGAGCCTCGTACGCCCTCGGCAAGTCGCGCTCGACATTCTCCGGGAGCACGTGGCCGCGCGGCCGGGCCGTGAGGTCCGCACCCGCAAAGCCCATCGAGCGCAGCGTCGACGCCAGTTCCCTGTACCCCAAGTGGGGCAGGTGCTTCGTGAACAGGCACAGCACCGGTGCGGGCGATGCGCCGGCGGCCAGCGGCGCGCCGGATGCCGCAGCCAGCAACTGGCGGCGCGTCAGCACGGACACCCCGGTTCCTCGCACGGCTGCGGCGGCCCGGTGGCGCATCATCGGGCGCGGTACTCGGCCCGCAGACGGACGACTTCATCAAGCATCTCGCCGGGTGCGTAACGATCGCGCAGGCCCGGAAACGCAGCGTCTATCTCCTGCCGCCACTCCAGCAGGCCGGCCTCGCCTAGCTCTACCACCTTCAGGCCGTACTTTGCCATTTCCCGGATTGCGGCCTCCTCCTGCTCGCGGACGGACGACTCGATCACTTCGGTCATCTCGTCGGCAACCCGCTTCATCTCAGCCTGCTGGTCCTCCGGGATCGCATCCCACGACTCTTGGGCAACGAGCAGTCCGCCGACGATCGGGACAAACCGCAGGTCCAGCATGTAGGGGGCTGACCCGAACCACTGGTAGCCGGCGGCAATCAGCGGAGGCACGGCGAACACGTCCACCAGCCCCGTCTCAAGATTGGTCTGCAGCTCGGTAAAGTCCAGCGGGACAGCGCGGAAACCGAACTCGTCGTAGAGCCGGAGCATGTCGTCGTCGCCCTTGGACGTGTACAGCTTCATGCCGCGCAAGTCCTCAGGAGTGCGAAACTCGCGAACCGAGAAGAAGTATGCCCAGCCGGCGTCGCCCCAGCCGAGTACGGAAAAGCCCTTCTCCTGCAATCGTCGCTCCAAGGTGGGGGCGACCTTTCGCAGAACGTAGTCGAATTCCTCGAGCGACTCGAACATCAGCGGAACCTGCAGGGCGCTGATCCCCTCGTCGAGGAAGGACATTCCGCTGCCGGAGATCAGCGCGGCTTGCATCTGCCCGGCGCGGATCTTGCGCAGCATGGTGACTTCGTCCCCGGCGACACCTCCCGGATAGACAGCCAGATCCACGGCTCCGCCCGAAATCTCGCGCCAGCGGTCGCGCATCTCGAGCAGCATCTCGTGATAGACGCTGTTCTTTGGTGCGACCGTTCCGAGCCGCAGCTTGCTGACCCTGCGGCGCTGGCCACTCGCAGTGTCGACCCACATGGGCGCAACTAGGCCGACGGATAGCGCCGCAGCAAGCAGCAGACCGACCCTGTTGACCCGCATCACCTGTGTCCCGGACAGCGTGACGGCCATCACGGCCGCCGCTGAGCCAGACTTAGTATAGGTGCCAATCCGGCGGATGCCCGGAGGGGGATTCACGGATTGCCGGGCGGTGCCGGAACACGGGTCGCGACGGCAATTCTGGCTGTGTTCGACGGTCTGCCTCCGACGCGGACTACTACGGCGACCGCACTGCCGGAAGGCGCTGCCGCCGGGACTTGTATGGTCACTAGGTAGAGCCCTGCAAAGCCGGGAGCCAATCCAGCGAAGACCACGGGCGCCGATGCGCCCCCGACTTCGGCCAGCACATCCGCTTCCACCTCAGACGCCGGCACGGAGAGGGCCGCGAAACCGGTGGGGGGCCCGTTCGTTACCGGCCCGAGCCCCGTGGCGAAGATGTGCACGGTTTCGCCCGCCACGGCCGGCCGGGCGCCGGCAGAGGGGCCGGACGGGCCGGCCAAGAGGCCGGTTGACCCGACGAGGGCAAACGCTTGGTCGGACCCCTCGAGGGTAAAAACCCCGGGGGCAATGTCGACGAGTGCGACGGGGACAGCGGGGCTGGCCACTTCGCCGACCCTCACAGTGAGGCTCGCGCTCGCGAGCCCGGCTAGCTCCCAAGGGACTTGGAAGTTGCGCTGCCCCGGAGAAGCGAACACCTGCGGTGCCACGTGAGTACTGCCGAACACGACGGACCCTCCGCCGAGGCCCAATGGCAGCTGGGAGCCCCTGGCAGCGGCCGTGCGGAGAGCGAGCCCAGTCCCGAACACAGTGGCGAGGCTGCCAGGGGCAAGCCCCGCCCCTGCTTCCAAGGTTGCAGCGTTGACGGCTCCGAGGCTCGACACCTGTGGAGGCGGCCGCGACACTTCCAGCCTGTAGAGAACGGACGGTCCCGCGAAGTAGAGCTCTCCCTGCTCGTCCTCCCCGAACGTGCGGATCTGGAAGGAAGTCTGGCGGGGCCCGACAATGGTCCATCCCGACACTCCTTCCTGTCCGCCGTAGAAGTTGCCCGTGCAGTAGTCGGCGAAAAAGTACAGGCCAGACATCTCCGGGAACATGTCCCCTCTGTAGCGGTACCCCCCTGTCACGGATGCACCGCAATTGCCTTCCAGATGGCCGTACTCCAAGATCGGAAGAACGAGCGAACCGTCGTTACAACCCGAAGTCGGACGGAAGCAGAGGGAGGCTTCCATGAGGCGCCATCCGTAGTTTTCGCCCCCCGTGCTAGCCGCCGGCTGGAACGAGATCTCCTCCGCTGCGTTCTGGCCAACGTCGGCGATGAACAGGTCTCCGGTCAGCCGATCAAAGCTGAACCGCCACGGGTTGCGTAGGCCGTAGGCCCAGATCTCGGCAAGCGCACCCGGTGTTGAAACGAAGGGGTTCGACGGAGGCGCGCCTGCCGGTGCTCCCCTGTCCACGTCTACCCGCAGCAGCTTCCCCAGCGGGGTCCCGAGGTCCTGGCCAGCGTCCAGCGGGTCCCCCGCCCCCCCACCGTCCCCGAGCCCGATGTAGAGGTATCCGTCCGGCCCGAACTGCAACTGGCCTCCGTTATGGTTGCGCCGCGGCTGCGTCGCCCGGAAATAGACCGCCTCAGACCGGGCATCCGCGATGTTGGGATCTGCGGTGGCCAGGAACCGGGAGACGACGGTGTTCCCTCTGAGATCGGTGTAGTACACGAAGAAGCGGCCGTTGATGGCGTACTCGGGGTGGAACGCGACGCTCAGCAGTCCTCGCTCGCCACCAGCCGCGACGCGGTCGCGAATGTCTAGGAATGGCGCCGCAACAAGGGCATTCCCGTCGTGGATTCGGATCGTCCCAGCCTGCTCCGTCAGGAACAGGCGGCCGGAGCCGTCTCCAGCATGCGCAATCGAAGTCGTGCCGTCGATGCCTCGAGTGACCTCAACGAACTCCAGACCTTCAAGGTCAAACTGGGCGGCCATCGGGAGCCCAGCAGCCAAGCTGCCCCCCACCAGCATGGCTGCGAGCGACACCACGCGATCACGCCGCAGCCAGCCCGGGAGCCGGCGCCGAAGCACGCTCCCCGGCCAGCGATCCTCGCGCACTCGCTCACCGTACACCATCGCGACACCATCGCGGGCGGAAAACCTGCCAGCGGCGGGAGGGTCCGCATCGAGGAAGAGTGGGCCAGCCCCGCGGGCCGGGCAGCCAAGGGAAGCCTCTTCCCAGCGGCGCCGGTCGGTCTGGCCTCGGGACCTTGGGCAGGGCCATGGCGGATATCAGGTCGGTGCTGAGGTCGGAAAGTCCTCCGGGTTGAGCCGCAGCATTTCGCCGGCTGGCAGCTCGACTCGCATCTCCGTACCCCTGTAGCGCACGGTGAAGGGCAGGCCCAGTCGCGACTCGATGCTGGCCTGGACCAGGCCCCTGTCCCTCCACTCCAGGTCCACGGTGAACCCGCCGCGGGCCCGCAGGCCTGCGACGCGACCGCTGGCCAGCCTTGCAGGCAGCGCCGGGAGGAGATGCAGGAAGCCGGCGGCACCAGACTGCACAGCACCGGAGCCGAGCGGCGTGCCGTGAGGGTCGTGGCTCTGCAGCAGCATCTCGGCGATCCCCGCCGTCGCACCGAAGTTGCCGTCGATCTGGAACGGGGGATGGGCATCGAACATGTTGGGATAGAGGCCGCCCCTCCTACCGTCCGGCGCAGGTACAGCGCTGTCCGGGACGGGAGCCAACAGCCCCTCCAAGATCTTGAACGCACGGTCGCCGTCCAGCAGACGCGTCCAGAGGTTGACCTTCCACCCCATGGACCAGCCGGTAGCGCCATCGCCTCGCATCTCCAGTGAAGTGCGCGCGGCCGAAAACAGATCTGGAGTGCCAAACGGCGTGATTTCGACGCCGGGGTGCAGGCCGAATAGGTGCGACACGTGCCGGTGCTTATTTTCGGGGTCGTCCACGTCCGCCATCCATTCCTGCAGCTGTCCGAGCCGACCGACCTGATTCGGAGCGATGCGTTCCCTGACAGCGGAAAGCCGCCGCCGGAACCCGTCATCCAAGCGGAGGACCTCCGCGGCA
The DNA here is from genome assembly GCA_965203925.1 of Bryobacterales bacterium. Classification (GTDB taxonomy): domain Bacteria; phylum Acidobacteriota; class Terriglobia; order Bryobacterales; family UBA6623; genus VXMF01. Next base: position 2,525,727 of record OZ241924.1, on the reverse strand, counting down.
GCGACCGTGTTGCCGAATAGGTTTCGGACGATCTGATGGTCCATAGTGGGCCCCATCACAAGGCCGCCATTCTCTGGCGAATTGCTCGGCCCGGAGATCAGCCATGCCCCGTCCGGGGATTCGACAAGCGTGTCCAGGAAGAACTCGCACGCCCCTCGCATCAATGGGTAGGCCTCGTTCCGGAGAAAGTTCTCATCCCCGCTGAAGAGGTAGTGCTGCCACAGGTGCTGGCAAAGCCACGCCCCGCCCGCCGGCCAAACGCCATGGTTGGAGTGGTTGATCGGCGCCGTCCCGCGCCATAGGTCGAAGTTGTGGTGCAGGACCCATCCATTGGCGCCGTAATGCTCGCGAGCCGTCTCCGCTCCCGACGCGGCGACCTCGCGCAGGGCGGCGAACAGGGGCCAATGGGTCTCGGAGAGGCCCGTCGTCTCGGCAGGCCAGTAGTTCATCTGGGTGTTGATGTTGACCGTGTACTTGCTGTCCCAAGGCGGGTCGTGGCGGTCGTTCCACAGCCCTTGAAGGTTTGCCGGCTGGCAATCGCCGCGGCTGCAGCTGATTAAGAGGTAGCGCCCGTACTGGAACAACAGCGCAACCAGCTGCGGATCGTCCCGGGCGCCGAACCGCTCGATGCGCAAGTCGGTCGGCTCGCGGGCCGCCGACGTTCGCCCGAGGTCTAGGCGCACCCGGTCGAACAGCTCGCGATGGCTGACGACGTGCTCCGTGCGGAGGGCATCGAAAGGCAAGCCAATGGCGTTGCCCAGAGTCGCCGCGTTGCGCGCCGCAGGGTCGGCCGAGACGTCTCGAAAATCGACGAGATTCGTGGCGCCTGCGAGCAGGAGCGTGGCCCGCCGCGCCCCGCGCACTCGGAGTGCTCCTCCGCTCAAGGTGAGATCACCATCGCTGACGACCGCCAACCGGGCTTCGAAGCGAATGGCCCCGTCACGCACGCGGCCCCGCAAAGCCAGCCCGTCCCGCAACTCCTCGACCGGGTCCGCCACGTGCGTCGAGGCCAAACGCGCTGCGAAGGCCAGTTCTCCGCCAGCCGCGGTAAGGTGCACTGCCAACAGCTGCCGCGGGAAGCTCGCCAGCACTTCCTGGAAGTGGCGCACTCCTCCCGCCGAGAACTCCACCCGCGCCAAGGCACGCTCAATGTCGAGAGAGCGGCGGTAGCCCTCGAGTGCATGCCCCTCGACGCCGTCTCTCTCGATCAAGAGGTCAACAAACGGCTGGTACGCCTTCTGGCGCAGAGGCACGCTCATGAACCGATCCATTGCAAGGGCCTCAGCCTGCGCCTGCTCGCCGGAACTCAGCAGGGATCGGATCCGACCCAGCCAGCGCCGCGAGCCGCGATTGGCGTAGCTTCGCGGCTCCCCCTGCCAGACGGTGTCCTCGTTGACCTGGACGAGTTCAGACGCGGGCCTTCCATGCACCATCGCACCCAGGCGCCCATTGCCGACCGGCAGCGCTTCAACCCAGCTTCGGGCCGGGCGAGGATACCAGAGCTCCAGTGGCGGGCGGGCTTGGCGGCGGCCGCAACCGGCTGCCGCTACAGACCCAGAGACGGATGCGAGGAAGCCGCGCCGGTCGATGCATGCAGACATGGGGCCAGTCTAGTGCCCCGCAGTCGCTTTCCTACAATGGGCGCACTGCCATGGTCCGTTCGCAAGTGCTGAACAGCATTCTCTATGCACTGGCCCTCCTCGCCCTCCCGCAGGCGGCCCATCCGGCGGAACTGCCGGAACCGGCTGCCGGCCAGGTCGACTTCATGCGTGATGTCGACCCGATCTTCGTGCGACACTGCTACGCCTGCCACGGGGACGAGGCGGCAATGAACGGCTACAGCCTCTGGCGGAGAAAGTCCGCTGAACGCGGCGGTTATTCTGGCAAGGCCGGGTTCGTTGCCGGAGACAGCGCTAACAGCCGGCTGATCCATCTGGTCGCGGGTATGGAGGAGAACCTCCTCATGCCCCCGACGGGCGGACGCCTCAGCGACCGCGAGATCGGCGTCCTGCGGGCCTGGATCGACCAGGGCGCCCCTTTTTCGGCAACCCGCTTCGACGACAGCACGCTGCGACAGGACGAGCCTTGGCTCCACATGGACTACGGGCCGGTCATCTCGGCCAGCGTCACCGTGAGGGAGCCGGAGGACCCGCGCGCCGACAAGGTTCCCGGCGAGAACGTGAGCTACCGCTCGCACGCCGTCATGCTGGCCCCTGAGCGCCGCGCTGGCGTGATTTTCGACACCGAACTGCTGCGCATGGCGGCCGGCTGGAACGGTCCCCAGTACGTCCTCACGGGAACGGTCTACGACTGGAAGCACGGACCCCACCCCTTTCTGGACGGAGAGCCTGTCTTCGAGACCTCGGTGGCCCCAGGATGGGCCCGGGACGGGAGCTTCGAGGATCCGCGCGAAGAGCCCTTCGGCCCCCTCCCAGCCAACTGGGCGCGCTACACGGGCCGCTACATGTCCGGCGGCAAGGTGGTGCTGGAGTACCGGGTGGGAGCCACTCGGGTGCTTGAGATGGCCGGGATGCACTCGGGATGGGGCGTTGATGCCCTCGCGCGCACCATCGAGATAGGACCTTCGCGCGAGGACTTGTCGCTTGCGGTAGCGGCTACCGGCGAGCGCGAGGCACGGCATCTCTCGATACGTCGGCTCGCTCCCGGACGCGGGCCGGCGGTGGAACACATGGTCCACATCCCTGGCGACTCTCCTACGGCAATCGCGGTCGCCGGCCTGCCAAAACGGGCGCGCTGGGACCTCGGCACCGCAGGAGAGGTACGCCTTCGGATCCCGAGATCAGGCGAGACCCAGAGGTTCACGCTCTTCTACGCCGCCCTGCCCGATCGCCGCTTGGGCGCATTCGCGGGCGCAATGCGGGACGCCCCCCGCACGGAGCGCTTGGAACCCTACACGCGCGGAGGCCCGCGGGTGTACCGCGAAACGATCGTCACGCAAGGGCGGCTGGGCCGCGAAGGCGGCGCATGGGCCGTCGATGAGATCACGCTGCCGTTCGACAACCCGTGGAAATCGTGGCTCCGCCCCACAGACTTCGCGTTCTTCGACGATGACCGCGCGGCCGTGGCCACCTGGTCGGGCGACGTTTGGATCGTAGACGGCGTGGACGCCGACCTCGACAGGCTCGAGTGGACGCGCTTCGCAACCGGTTTCCACATGCCTCAAGGCCTGGAGGTGGTGGACGGCAAGGTGCACGTCCTGGACCGGGATCAGATCACGATTCTCCACGACCTGAACAGGGACGGCGAAGCAGACTACTACGAGAACCTGAACAACGAGTTCCACGTCACGCACCACTTCCATGAGTTCACCTTTGACTTGGACAGGGACGCCAAGGGCAACTTCTATTTCGCAAAGGCGGCGCGCCACGCCCTGCCTGCAATGGTGAAGCACCACGGGGTGATCTTCAGGATGGGCCCGGACGGCAGCAACCTGGAGGTGGTGTGCACGGGGTTTCGCGTTCCCAACGGCGTCGCGGTCGGCCCGAACGGCGAGATAACCACCTCCGACCAAGAAGGCCACTGGATCCCTTCGACGCGGGTCAACCTATGCACTCCGGGCAGTTTTCACGGCTACATGTGGGGAGGGAGCATTCCTGACAAGGAAGGCTATGACAACCCCATTACCTGGCTCCCGATCTCCGTCGACAACTCGGGAGCCGGGCAGGCCTGGGTGAGTGGCGAGCGATGGGGGCCGTTCGATGGCCACCTTGTGCATTCCTCCTTCGGCCGAGGGAAGATTTTCCTCGTGCTCATGGAGCGCGCAGAGGGCATGGTTCAAGGCGGAGCGGTCGAGTTGCCCGTCGACTTCAACACTGGGCTGATGCGCCCGGACTTCCGCGACAGTGACGGGAACCTGTACCTGACAGGCCTGTACGGGTGGGGGACGAAGCGCAAGGCGGTAGGCGGGTTCTACCGGGCACGGCGATCTACGGGGAAGATCCTGGTTCCGACGGAACTGCACGTCAGCCGCAGGGGCATCGACATCACGTTTCTGCACGAACTCGACCCGGCCAGCGCGGGGGATCCTGCCAATTACGCGGTCAAGCGCTGGAACTACAAGTGGCTCAGCCGCTATGGCTCGGATCGCTGGAAGCTGGACGGCGACCGGGGGGTCGAGACAATGGCCGTCCGGTCGGCTAGACTCCTCCCGGACGGCAAGACGGTACGGATTGAGGTGGACGACCTCAGGCCAGTGATGCAAATGATGACCAGTGCCAGCATCCGCACAGCCAAGGGAGAGCGGATCGAGGCCGAGATCAGCCACTCAATCCACGTGTTGCCGGAAGATCCGGGCACTGCATTCACCGCAGCCCGCAGATGACGGCATCTGCTCGGCAAGCCGGGACGCTCTAGGGGAAGGACACTTCCCTTCCGGAGGCTGTCCTAGACGGATCGCCAGTCGGCTGGCACACGACCGACCGGGCTTGTTGGCGCCGATTCCAAGTACGAGGTCTCGGGTGGACCGCAGGGGGTTCGCTGCCGATGGGACGCCCCTGGACCGGCCACGGCGAGCCGAGACGGAGTGCATCGCACGTTTCCGTTCGGTATGGCGCGAACCGGCGAGGCTGCGACCGGACGCGCAGGATTCATTCCGGCCCCTTCAAGCCGCCGCTTGGCCGATCGGCTCCGTCCGGCCCAGCCGTGCCTAAGTGCTTCGCCGTGCCCGCGGCTGCTGGACTGAGCCGTCCCGTAGCCGCCGACCGCAATGCGCAACAAGCAGGCTACGGCCCGGCGGCAGGTTGGTAGACTCAAGGCGATGATCGTCCGGGCCCTGCTCAGCCTTTCCGTCCTTGCCGCGGCTGTCGCACCGGCTCAACAGCGCGAGTTTGAGCCAGACAAGCAGATCGTGTTCAAGGAATTCGAGAACGACCCATTGGAGCTGAACGTCTTCCTGCCGGACGGCTGGAAGGCGGGTGACAGGCGGGCGGCCATCGTCTTTTTCTTCGGCGGAGGCTGGGTCGGCGGGAACCCGTCCCAGTTCTTTCCTCAGAGCGCTTACCTGGCCTCGCGCGGAATGGTTGCCGTCAGCGCCCAGTACCGGACACGAGGCAGCCATGGAACAGACCCGGTGCAGTGTGTCATCGACGGGAACTCGGCGGTCCGCTGGATGCGCGCGCACGCTTCGGACTTGGGGATCGATCCACATCGCATCGCCGCCGGTGGCGGATCCGCTGGTGGGCACGTCGCTGCGGCCACAGGCGTGATCGGCGGCCTTGATGAGCCGGGCGAGGATTCCTCGGTGAGTTCCAGGCCAAACGCCCTCGTGCTCTTCAATCCGGCCACGGACGTGAGCAGAATCCAGCGCTGGGGCGAGAATGCGGAGCGGGGCTCACCGCTGCACCACGTGGACGCTGGCGACCCGCCAACGATCGTATTCCACGGCAAGGCCGACACCACGGTGCCGTACGACACGGCAGTGGCATTCTGCGATGCCATGCAGCGGGCGGGCAACCGCTGCGACCTCGTCGGCTTTGAGGGACGCCCGCACGGATTCTTCAACTACGGCCGCAGCCGGACGATGTACACCAGCACGGTCTGGCACATGGACCGCTTCTTAGCGTCGCTGGGATACCTGCAAGGCCAACCCACCGTCGGCCGGCCCGGTGATCCGACCTGGTAGGGGCGGGCTCGCCGGGCATCCTGCGCTAGCGCTGGCTCTAGCGTTGGCTGCGGTCCCCGCGGCTTCGGAGCAAGGCTGGCCCCCCAAGCGGAGAGTGCCGGCAGGTCCGGCGGAGACGCTGTACTACAACGGCAAGATCATCACGATGTGGTCCGAGCGGCCAGTCGTGGAATCCATGACCATCGCCGATGGGCGCATCCTCAATGTGGGCACGACGCAACTGGTGGGCCGCGACGCGGGGCCGCGGACGCGCCAGGTCAACCTCAATGGCCAGACGGTCGTTCCCGGCCTGATCGACAGCCACGTGCACCCGATCAGGGCTGCCCTAGCCGAGGCTGAGTCCGCAGTCCCCGCGCTCGGCAGCTTCGACGACCTCAGGAGCTTCATACAACGCGCCAAGGGGGAGGGACCGGTGTTCGTGCCCAAGGTCTACTCCACAAGGCTCCGCGAGAGGCGCTACCCGACCAGGTGGGAGCTCGACGAGTACTCCCGGGACCGACCCGTCCTGCTGGACAACGGATATGCGGCCGTTCTGAATTCGGCCGCCCTGCGCCTGGCAGGAATCTCCGGTGCAACGCCGGACCCTGAGAACGGGAAGCTGATCCGGAACGCGTCGGGAGATCCCACTGGGCTGGTCATAGGGGCTCGGCAGCTCGTGGCCCCCCTGCTGCGCGCAAGGACCGCCAGCCACTCCGAAATGGTCGGGGCGCTGGCCCGCATGCAGCTTGGCTACAGCAGTGCGGGCCTGACGAGCGTTGGGGATCGCGGTCAAGGGCCGGACGGCTTGCGGGCGTACCAAGATCTTTGGCGCACAGGCAGGTTGCAGGTTCGCACGACGGTCACGCGGATCGTGAACGCAGAGCGTCCCTTGGCGGACGTGCTTGCGGAGATTCGCGGCGCAGCCATGGTCACCGGCCACGGAGACGACATGCTTCGCATGGGCCCCATGAAGGTCATCCTGGACGGCGGCATCCTGCTTGGAACGGCCTACCTCAGAACCCCGTACGGACCGAACACGGCGGTCTACGGCTACAAGGACCCCGGCTACCGCGGTGAGCTGCGCATCGAACCCGAGGTCCTCAACGAGATCGTCCGAACGGCCGCGTCGTTAGGTTGGCAGGTGACAGCCCACACCACCGGCGGGGGCTCCACCGACATCTTGCTCGACGCCTATGCGGAGGTGCACCGCGAATCCTCCATCACGGCCCGCCGATTCACCTTGACCCACGCAAACTTCCTGCACGGGGAGGCGATCGCACGCGCGGCCGAGATGAGCGTTGCCGTGGACATGCAGCCGGCTTGGTACCACTTCGACGGGCCGGCCCTGGCCGGGGTGTTGGGTCCGCAGCGCATGGCGACCCTTCAGCCGTACCGCTCGATCATAGACGCAGGGGTGGTCGTAGCCGGAGGCTCGGACCACATGGTCAAGCTCGACCCCCGAGAGGCCGTGAACCCCTATGACCCGTTCTTCGGCATGTGGGTGGCCATGACGAGGATCACTGCGGACGGGACAGTGCACAACCCGGAGCAGCGCGTGACCCGCATGGAGGCCCTGCAGATGTGGACCTGGAACGCCGCCTACCTGACGTTCGACGAAGACATCAAGGGGTCCCTCGAGCCGGGCAAGCTCGCCGACTTCGTCGTGGTCGACCGGGACGTCCTCACATGCTCGGACGAGGAGTTCCGCGACACGCGCGTGATGGCCACCTTCTTGGGAGGAAGGGAAGTATACCGCCGCCTCCCTTCCCGATAGCGCTCGGCGAGCAGGACCAGGGCGCTACGGACGAGTCCGACTTCGTGCCGACGCCAGCAGAGGACGAGCCCCTGGACCCAGCTTCGGACCCCGGAGGGAAGGCCTAGGAGAGACACTACAACCGTCGCAGTGCCCTCTTCGCGGTGCGTCCTGGGTGAATGCGGGCGAGAGGCGCTTGGCGGGATGGCGACTGCGGGGTCTATTGCTTCGAAGAGGCGACAGTCACATCACGCTTCGGTCCATCACGTCGGGGAAGATCGCGTCCGGCGCGAGTCGTGGCGACTCGTTCAGCTGACGTTGAAAAGGCCGTTGGTCGCTACGGACGCACGGTTGCTGGCGATCTTGGGGGCGGAAAGCACCCCTTGGCGCGGAAAGGCGCAGGTCCGTACGGTCGCCCATCAAGGCTGGCTGCGCTCGGGGCCCCCTCAGCCGTGCCGCTGCGGCTCGATCGCGATCGCGGCCATCCGCAGGTCGGCACCAGTTGGATCCGGCGCTGCTCGGCGATCTCAGTCGCCGCTGGCCGCCGCCAGTCCGCCACCAGACGGCTGCTGGATCTGCATCAGGACGTTGCGGGCATCCTCGGCGCTGAAGTCCGCCACTCTGGAAGACACGTTCATCGAGCAGAAGCTGGGCCCGCACATTGAGCAGAAGCGCGCTGACTTGTAGCCCTCTTCCGGCAAGGTCTCGTCGTGCATGCTACGCGCCGTTTCTGGGTCTAGAGCCAATTCGAACTGACGATTCCAGTCAAACTCGAAGCGAGCCTTGGACAGGGCGTCATCCCAAGCGCGCGCACCGGGCCGCTGGCGGGCAACGTCGGCCGCGTGCGCCGCGATCTTATAGGCGATCATGCCTTGCTTGACGTCTTCCTTGTTCGGCAGGCCGAGGTGTTCCTTCGGTGTTACGTAGCAGAGCATCGAGGCTCCGTGCCAGCCGATCATGGCGGCTCCGATCGCAGACGTGATGTGGTCATAGCCCGGGGCAATGTCCGTGACGAGAGGCCCCAAGGTGTAGAAGGGCGCCTCGTGGCAGATCTCGCGCTCTTTGTCCACCTGCAGCTTGATCTGATCCATCGGGATGTGCCCCGGGCCCTCGATCATGACCTGCACGTCGTATTCCCAAGCCTTCGTGGTCAGCTCGCCCAAGGTCTCAAGCTCGGCGAACTGGGCTTCGTCGGAAGCGTCGGCGATCGACCCGGGACGCAAGCCATCTCCCAAGGAGAAGCTGACGTCGTATTTCTGGAATATCTGACAGATCTCTTCGAAGTGCTCATAGAGCATGTTCTGGCGGTGATGCGCCACCATCCACTCCGCCAGCAGCGATCCGCCCCTGCTGACGATTCCCGTGACGCGCTTAACGGCAAGCGGGACGTGCTGGATCAGCACGCCAGCGTGGACGGTCATATAGTCCACTCCCTGCTCGGCCTGCTCCTCGATCACGTCGCGCATGATCGGCCAGCTCAGATCTTGAATGCGTCCGTTCACCCGGGTCAGCGCCTCGTAGATCGGCACGGTCCCGATCGGCACCGGCGAGTTGCGGATGATGGCCTTGCGGATGGTTGGAATGTCGCCGCCGGTCGAGAGGTCCATCACGGTGTCGGCACCGTAGCGCACCGAGTAGCGCAGCTTCTCCAGCTCGGAATCAATCCCAGAGGTGGTGGCTGAATTCCCGATGTTGGAGTTAACCTTGCAACGCGAGGCCACGCCGATGCACATCGGCTCCAGATTCTCGTGGCGGACGTTGGCCGGAATGATCATCCGACCGCGCGCGACCTCATCCCGCACGGTTTCGGCCGGCAGCTGTTCGCGCTTCGCCACGTACGCCATTTCCTCCGTGACGATCCCGCGACGTGCGTAGTGCATCTGCGTCCGCACGCGATCCCCCGCACGTTTAGCCACCCACTCCGTTCTCATTTGCCCTCCGGTGCCCGCCTTCCTTGCCTCTTGGCTGCTTCATTATCTCACTGCGGCCCCTCGGATGCAGCCGGGGCCGGTCTCGGAAGCAGGCCCGTTGAACCTTGAGGCCAAGTGAGCGATAGTAATGGGCTTCCCCGAGACCATGCGCGTTCGCATCCTGCACCACGACCGCTGTTTCGACGGGGCGTGTTCTGCGGCCCTCTTCGGTAGCTACGTGCGGCACTCGCTGGCACCGCGCTCAGAGATCGCCTTCCGTGGACTGCTCCACCGGGCCAACCAGCTCTTCGACGAGAGAGACTTCGACGGGGACTTGAACGCTATCGTCGACTTCAAGTACTCCCCGTCGAGACGCGTGTCTTGGTGGTTCGACCACCACCAGAGTGCCTTTCTGAGCCCCGAGGACGAGGAGGACTACCGCAACGACCGCTCAGGCACGAAGTTCTTTGATCCGGGGTACCGGTCCTGCACCAAGTTCATCGCCGACATCCTGTCGTCGAGGTTCAGCTTCGACTGCAGCCATATGTCCGATCTGATCCACTGGGCAGACATCCTCGACGGCGCGCAGTACGAGAGCGCCCGGGCTGCAATCGAAATGAAGGAACCTGCACTGCAGCTCAACCTCGTGATCGAGTCGGCCGACCCGAACGCGACGGGCAGCATCATTCCGCTGCTGGAGTGCGAACCGCTGGATGCGATTGTCCGACGTCCGGAGATCGCGAGCCAGTTCGAGCGGCTGTTCGAGGCTCATCTGCGGACGATCGACACGATCCGGGAACGGACCGTCTGCCGCAACGGCGTCGTCTTCTTCGACCTGGTGGGCACCGGCCTGCGCGGATACAACAAGTTCGTGCCGTACTTCCTGCATCCGGACAGTGTGTACACAGTCTCCCTGTTGGACGGCGGCTTCCGGGCCAAGGTCTCGGTCGGCTCGAACCCTTGGGCCCTGCGGCCTCCGGACCGCAATCTTGCTGAGCTCTGCGAGCGCTACGGGGGGGGTGGGCATCCGCGCGTCGGGGCTATCAGCTTCCCGCCGGACGCGTTCGGGACTGCACGGTCGGCCGCCATGGAAATCGTCGAGATGCTGTCGAGCTCTTGAGCCGGGCAGTTCGGGCGAGGCTTAGCCGGGCTTGGTGATGCCCACGCTGTCCATCCCGACCACGGACACTCCGGCGCGGTCCGCATGACCCATCACGCGCGGCTTGTCAAGGAGCAGCGTTCGGCCGGCGTCAACAGCCACGGCCGTGGCGTTTGCGGAACGCATCGCACGGATCGTCCGCGGCCCGATGACTGGCACATCGAAACGCATGTCCTGATTTGGCTTCGCAACCTTGACGAGCGTGAGACGGCGGCCGTTGGCGAGTGAAGCGGCCCGCTCCAGGACTGCGTCAGTGCCTTCCATGGCCTCGACCGCAACGCATGCCTGATCGCAGATCGCAACGCTCTGCCCGATATCGTGCGCCGCCAGCGCGCGGGCTATCTCTCTCCCGTAGCGGATGTCCTTCCTCTCGGCCCTTGAAGGTGAGCGTCGGCCGTTCGCGCCTGCTCGCGCCAGGCTATCCCTCAGGAAGTACGTCGAGTCGAGGATCCGTATGCCCTCGCCCTCCAAGACGCCAGCGACGGCGCCCAGCAGCGAGTCCGTGTTCTTGCGTCGGAGGGCATTGAGCACCTTCAGCAGCCTCCAGTCGGGACGGATGGCCGAATAAATCCGCCGGTGCTGGATGCGGCCGTTCATTACCGCCTCCCTCACTCCTTGGGAGCGGAGCGCCCGAACCAGCTTTGAGAGCTCGCCCAACGAGACCCACTCGCAACCGTCCGCAAGGCGCTCGACCTCCGGCGAGGCCTCCTCCCGGACGGCCACGGCGAAGATCGTATGACCCAGCGCCCGCGCGGCGCGCAGCGTCAGCAGCGGGAATTCCCCGCCGCCCGCGATGAGACCGTAGGTCAATGCACGAAGCCCCGCTCGGATTGGCCGACGAATTCCCGCAAACGGCGCACCCCCGGCGAGCCAGAAAGCTCGTCCTCCATTCGCGCCATTGCCTGCTCGGTGTTCAGCCCGGACTTCGTCAGGATTCGGAATGCCTTGTGGAGCGCATCGATCTCGACGGGCGCGAACTCCCGGCGCCTCAGGCCGATCCTGTTGACGCCGACTGTGCGCGCGCTCCGCTCGCTGACCACGACCGCGTAGGGCAGCACGTCCTGTGTGATCACGCTGAATCCCCCGATGTAGCTGTGCGTCCCGACGCGGCAGTACTGGTGGACACCGCAATGGGCGCCGACCACCCCGTAGTCTTCGATGGTCACGTGGCCGGCCATCGTTGCGGCGTGGCCTAGGATGCAGCGGGAACCTATTGTGCAGTCGTGGGCGACGTGCGCGTAAGCTTGGAGCAAGTTGTCATCACCGATGCGGGTCAGGCTCCCTCCACCCTCCGTGCCCCGGTGAATCGTGCAGAACTCGCGGACCAAGTTCCTGTCGCCGATCACGGTGCGGGAGGGCTCACCCCGGTACTTGAGATCTTGCGGCGCGATGCCGACGGTGGAGTACGGCTGAAACTCGTTCCGTTCCCCGATCTCGGTGCGCCCGTCCACGTAGACATGGGCCACTAGGCGCGTGCGTGGCCCGATACAGACATGCCGGCCCACGATGCAATAGGGCCCAACGTCAGCGCTGCTGTCGATGCTGGCCCCGGGGGCGACGATCGCCGTGGGGTGGATCGCCATCAGGCAGTCGCTGAAGGCTTGTCAGCGATGCTGCACATGAGCACAGCCTGCGCGACCAGTCTCCCGGCCACATAGGCGCGCCCCCCCATCTTGACCACTGGCCCGCGCCTTCGCAGGATCTCAAGCTCCATGCGCAACTGGTCACCGGGCGTCACCGGGCTGCGAAAGCGGCACTGGTCAATGGACGTGAAGAGCACAACCTTGCGGTCCCGGTCCTTGATGGACGACAGTGCCAGCACGCCGCCGCACTGGGCCATGGCCTCCACGATCAGGACGCCGGGCATGATCGGATAGTCGGGGAAGTGCCCTTGGAAGAACGGCTCGTTGGCGGAGACGTTCTTGAGCCCAACCACCTGCGTCTCGGACATCTCGACGATCCGGTCCACCAGCAGCATCGGGTACCGGTGAGGTAGGACTTCCCGAATCTGCGGAAGGTCGAGCATGGAACCGAATAGCGGCCGGCCGCCGCCTTGGCGCGACCAAGAATACCATCGTAGACTCGCTGACTGCGGCGATGCAGACAGGCGTGCCGCGCACGTCAGGAGACTCGTGCAAGGTCGCGGGCACCCTCCGGCAGCTCCGTTCCTGCCGCTCGCCGCTCAAGTGCTACCAATAGGATTCCAAGGGCAACGCTTGCGACCCCTGCCAGCAGGCCGGCCGGCAGGTCCTCCCCTAAGATCAGCGCGCTGAAGACGACGCCGAACAGCGGGGTGGGGAACACAAACACAGACAGCAGCCCCGGAGAGTGGGCCTCGAGCAGCCGGATCCACATCACGAACGCGAAACCGACAACCGCAAGGGAGCAGTAGAGCCACGACAGCATGGCTTCCAGCGTGAGCGGACCGACCATCAGCGGCTCGGCGGCTAGGGCGCAGGGCAAGAAGACGGGAAGCGAGAACCCCACCTGCCAGAAGATGGCGCGGACCGGATGAATCCACTGCACCAAGCGCTGCGTGTACACCATGCGGGCTCCGATCAGCGCAGCGGTCAACAAGGCGAGCACGTTGCCGAGCAGCGGACGTGCGGCCACGGAGGGATCGGGATCCGTCAGCATGACAACTGCGACGCCCCCGAACGAGAGCGCCAGACCAGCCGCCCGGCGAGGAGAAATCCGGTCTCCCGGCACGTAGAAGTGGGCGAGGGCATTGATAAATACGGGCGCGGCGTTGAGCAGAACGGCGGCGAATCCTGCCGAAGTCCAGTCCACGCTGAGATTGAGAAGGATGATCTGGATGCCAAACAACACGCCAAGCTTGGCCAGGGGCCGCACCTCGGCCTCAAGCAGCCTAAGCCTTACGCCGCCCTTTCGAGCCCAAAGCCAGAGCACGGGCCAGCCCAGCAGCATCCGCCAGAACGCATTCCAGACAGGGGGAAACGCCGACAGCGCGACCTTGATCCCGACGATGTTGAGCCCCCACATAGCCGAGATGAGCACCGCCCCCACGGCCGCGCCGCGGCTGAGGCGGCGGGGGACGCTACCGCCCACGACGCCTAGCGTTCCCACGGATCCCTGTGACGATCGCTATCCCCGCAGCGACAGCGGCGGCGCCGACAGCCAATCGCATGGTGACCCTCTCGCCGAACAGTCCAGCTGAGAGCAGGACGCCGAAGACTGGCACGGTGAAGCTGTACATCGCGAGATCCCCGGCGCTGTAGTCCTGCAGGAGGCTGGTCCACGCGACGAAGCAGAATCCGGCCACGACCACCGCCTGATAGAGCATCGCAATTACCGGGCCCACGGTCAGCGGCTGCACGAGGGGCTCCTCGAGCACGGCCGCTACCCCCAGAAACAGGGGCAGCGAAGCCACCATTTGCCAGACGACGGGCCTTAGCGGACCCGTCCTGTTCACGAGGCGCTGGGTGTAAACGATCCGGGACGCCAGCAAGAACGAAGAGGCCAGCATGAGAGCGTTGCCCAACGCAGGGTCCGGGGCCAAGCCCGCTTCGGGCTGCCCCTGCAGCACATGCAGGATGCCCCCGAAGGCAACTGCCAGGCCCAGCAGTCGCCGGGGGGTGATGCGGTCATTCGGGACGTACCTGTGGCTGATCAGGTTCACGAGCACGGGGTTGGTGTTGAGAAGGATCACGGCGTAGGCCGGCGACGTGTAGAACACCGCCAGGTTGAACATCGCAATCTGGGCTGTGAACAGGATGCCGAGCACCAGAAAGGGGCGGCCCTCACCACGGGCCGGGAGCAGCTGGTCGTTTCGCAGGATGCCCCACGCGGCAACCACCGCCGAACCGATCAGCATCCGCCAGAAGGCGCTCCAGAAAGGAGGGATGGCCGCCAGTCCAAACTTGATCGAGACAATGTTGCCGCTCCAAAGGAAGCTGACCAACAGGGCGATCAGGCCGGCCCCTACGGTAAGCGGCCTCGTGACAGTCGCGCGTGCATGGCGTGGGTCCATGTGGCCTGTTCTCCCCACGGTAGCGCCTCGGCCCCGAGACCCTCGGCCCGAGCGGCGACTGGACGGGTTCCGCAACTCGGCCGCACCTTCTCCACACCCGTGACACGAAGATCAGGTCGTGCCGCTTCGCAGTCCGTCCTGAAGCAATTCCGCCAAGTGCCGCGCGCGGCGCGCCGTGAAGTGGTCGATCTGCTGGCGGCAGGATGCGCCGCACACGGCGATCTCCGCTCCCCGAGCGGCCGCCTCGACCGCCGGGAAGAGGCGCTCCGCCCCGATCTTCCGGGAAACTTCGTAATGCCCCTTCTCGAATCCGAATGAGCCCGCCATGCCGCAGCACCCGGATGCCACTTCTTCCACTTGGTGTCCCGGCACGAGGCGCAAGGCGTGCAGCGCAGGTTCCGTCCCGATCAGTGCCTTTTGGTGGCAGTGCCCGTGGAACACCACCTTGCGCTCGAGGCGGCGCCAAGGGATATCGAGCTCGCCGCGCTCGTGCAGATCCGCGAGAAACTCCTCAAGCATCAATGCTCGGGCGGCCACGCTGGCCGTACCCGGTGCAGAGACGAGTTCCGGATACTCCTCGCGCAGGGTCAGCAGGCAGCTCGGCTCGCATCCGATGATCGGCACGTCCTGCGATGCCGGCCTTGCCAGGGTGTTCACGTTCTGCTCCGCGGCTTCCCGGGCGTCCGCCAACAGCCCGTGGGACAGCATCGGGCGCCCGCAGCAGCGGTGAGGGACCAAGCGCACCTCGTAGCCAGCCGCCTCCAGCAGCTCAACGGCCGCTTTGCCCACCTGCGGATAGTTGAACTGCATGAAGCAGTCGTCGAACAGCACGACCGGTCCCCGCCGGGCCGCGCCGGCGGCGGCTGGGCGGCGCCGGAACCAGTGCCTGAAGGGCCGCCGCGCAAGCGCTGGCAGCGGGCGCCTCCGGTCCACCTGCAGCAATGCCTCGTTGAGCCAGCGGACGGGAGGCAGTGCCGCTAGGGCATTGAAGAGCCGGGGCACACGCCCGGCGATGCGGTAAACCCGCCCGATGTGGCCGAATGCCTTCGCCTTGAGGGGCACGCCGTGGCGGGCATAGAACTGCGAGAGCCACTCGTACTTGATCTTTGCCATGTCAACGTTCGACGGGCACTCTGTCTTGCAGGCCTTGCAGGCCAGGCAAAGGTCCAGCACGTCGTACATCCGGCGGGATGTGAACTCCTGCGCGGGAAGGGTGCCCGAAAGGGCCGCGCGAAGCGCATTCGCGCGCCCGCGTGTGGAGTGCTCCTCGTCCATCGTGGCGTGGTAGGACGGGCACATCGTGCCGGCCATTCGCTTGCGGCACACTCCAGCCCCGTTGCACATCTCGATCGCCCTGGCGAAGCCGCGCTCGGCGGAGAAGTCCAGCGTGGTCTCGACCGGGACGGTGCTGTAGCCGGGTCCCCAGCGCAGGTCGTGCTCCAGATCGGGCGCATTGACTACCTTTCCCGGGTTGAGGATGTTCTGCGGGTCAAGGATCTGCTTCATTTCGAGGAAAGCGCGATAGATCTTTGGCCCGAACAGCCACCGGTTGTACCTGCTCCGGGCGATCCCGTCGCCGTGCTCCCCGGACATCGAGCCGCCGTGGTCCATGACGATCGCGAAGACCTCGTCGGCGATCTCGGCCATCTTGCGGACCTCGGAGGCCTGCTTGAGGTTGATCATCGGCCGCACGTGAAGGCAGCCCACCGATGCGTGGCCGTAGTAGCCCCCCCGCGCGCCATGCCGGTCGAGCACGGCCCGAAAGTCCGCAAGGAAGCGACCCATTCGCTCAATCGGGACGGCCGGGTCCTCCACAAAGGCGATCGGCTTGTGGTCCCCCTTCACGGACATCAGGATTCCAAGCGCCTCTTTGCGCACACCCCAAATCCGCGCCTGAACGGACGGGTCGGTGACGGGCAGGTAGCCGAAACCGACGCGTCGGCGGCCCAGCAGCCGGCGGAGCCTCTCCAGCTTTCCGCTCACCTCGTGGGGGCTCTCGCCGTGGTACTCCACCACCATCAGAGCCTGAGCGGTGGGATCTACCCAGTCGAGCTTGGCCGAGAACGAAGGGTTGGCTCGGGCGTTCTCGAGGATGAACTCGTCGATCAGCTCGACGGCCGACGGGTCGGTCGAGACGATAAGCTGGGTGGCGTCCACCGCCGCGAAGACCGAGTCGAAGTGGACGACCAGGATTCCCTTGGCCGGCGGCATCGGGACGATGCGCAGCTTGGCCTCGGTGACCACGGCAAGGGTGCCCTCGCAGCCCACGATCACGCGACTGAGGTTGAGCGGCCCGGGCCGGCTGGAATATCCGGCCCCGAAACGATCCCCGTCGCGCACCAGTTCATCCAAGTTGTACCCGCTGACGCGCCTCAGGATCTTCGGAAAACGATCGAGAATCTCACCTCGGTAGCGCTCGCCGAGCTTCGGCAGTTCCCGGTATAGGGCGGGCACCAAGCCGTCCCCTGACATCAGCGCGGGGAGGTTCCGGGCCTCGGCCGGCCTGAGCCAAGCGTCGGTGCCGTCGGAGAACACGCAGCGCAGTTCCAGCACATGGTCGATCGTCTTCCCATGGACGATGGAGTGAGACCCGGCGGAGTTGTTGCCGATCATTCCTCCGACCGTTCCGCGGCTTGCCGACGAAGTGTTGGGGCCGAACTGGTATCCCAAGGGCCTCAGGTGCCGGCCAAGCTGGTCCTGCACGACGCCCGGCTGGACGCGCACCCAGCGCTCCTCCAGATTGGTCTCGAGGATGCGACACATGTACTTGGAGAAATCGATGTGGACGGCCTCTCCGACCGTCTGGCCAGACAGGCTGGTCGCCCCTCCGCGCGGGAGGACTGGCACGCCGTGCCGGGCGCACAGGCTCACCAGCTCGCGCACGTCCCCCTGGTGTCGGGGGATCACAGCCCCGATTGGCTCGATCTGCCACACTGACGCGTCGGTGGAATACAGGACGCGGGAGTAGGGGTCGAAGCGCACCTCGCCCTCGACCAATCGGCCGATCTGCTCCGCGAGGTCACTGGGATAGGCTGGCATCTGTCGGCTCGGCTCGCGGCGCGGCATCCGCTCCCGTGCAGTCCGCGACGTCAGGCGAGTGCCCGCCGGACGCGCCGGCTCAGCCGGGACAGGCCGATGCCTATACTCTCATCTTCCACGTTGGAGAAGGACAGGCGCAGAGAGTTGGGGCGAGGCTTCCCGGCGAAGAAGGGCGCGCCTGGGATGAAGGCCACCTTGTCCGCTTCCAAGCTGGCGTGAAGCAGCGCGAGCGCGTCAACGCCCTCAGGCAGGTCCAGCCACTGGAAGAGCCCGCCGCGGGCCATGCGCCAGCGGGCCAACCGGCCGAAGTTCTCGCCCAGCGCTGCCTTCAAGAGCCTCGACTTGGCGCTGTAGAAGGCCCGAACGCGCCCGACTTGGGCGGGCATCCAGCCGCGACGCAGGAACTCGAGCACGAGTCGCTGCCCGAGGGTGGAGGTGCAGAGGTCTGCGGCTTCCTTGCAGTACTCCATGCGTCGCAGGACTGGCTCGGGACCATGGACCCAAGCCACCCGTAGCCCTGGGGCGAGAATCTTGGAGAAGGTCGAGAGGTAGAGCACGTGGGAACTCTCGGGCATCGCCTTGAGCGGGGCGAGGTCGGCGCTGTCGACACCGTCGAAGTAGAGCTCGCCGTAAGCGTCATCCTCCAATACGAGCAGGCCCGCTTGATTTGCGGCGGCGCACACCTCCCGGCGCCGCTGGAGGGACCACAGCGAACCGGCCGGGTTCTGGAAGTTGGGGATCACGTAGGCAAGCTTGCAGGGGTGCCCCAGCGCACGGGCCTCGGCCACGCGTGCGCCTAAATGCGCCGGATCCATTCCCTGCCTGTCGCAGCGGACCTCGAACAGCTTCGCCCCCACGTTTTCGAACGACGCCATCGCGCCGATGAAGCTGGGAGTTTCGACGAATACAGCGTCACCGGGATCGAGCAGTACCCTCGCGACAAGGTCCAGCCCTTGCTGCGAGCCGCTGACAACAAGCGTGCTGGCCGAGCCCAAGCGCACGCCCTTCAGCCTGCGGTCCCGGTCGCGCACGGCGGCGATCAGCCGGGCATTGCCGCGCGTGACCGAGTACTGGAACATGCCTCCACGCTCCCGGTCGACCAGGTCGTTGTGGATCTGGCGCAACTGCTCGTGGGGGAAGGTCCCGGCATTTGGCGATCCCGCCGCGAACGAGATGACATCCGGCCGGTTGACCAGACCGGTCAGCTGGCGGATCAGCGAGGAGCGCATCGCGCGAGCATTGCGCGACAACAGCCGTTCGCCGTCCATGGTGGAAGCGTAGCAGAGCGGCGACGCGGCTCCGGCAGTCAGGCGCGCGGATGGTGGCTGTCGTAGACCTGGCGGAGGCGCGTGCGGAGAACGTGCGTGTAAATCTGGGTGGTCGAGATGTCCGCGTGCCCGAGCATCAGCTGCAGGCTGCGCAGGTCCGCGCCCCGCTCCAGCAGGTGGGTCGCAAAACTGTGCCGAAGGGCGTGGGGGGTGATGCGCGTGGCGATGCCGGCGGAGCGGCCGTGCTTCTTGAGGAGCTTCCAGAACCCCTGGCGGGTCATGCCCGACCCTGCCGCAGTGACGAACAGGTGGTCGGAGAGGCGCCGGTTGAGAATGGCTCCGCGGTGCTTTCTGCGGTAGGTCTCGATGGCCTCCAAGGCAGACCGGCCCACTGGGACAAGACGCGTCTTGCCGCCTTTCCCGGTCGTTCGCAGGATGCCGGCCGCGGCGTCCAGATCGGTCACCTTGACCGCCACGAGCTCCGACACCCTGAGCCCGGTGGCGTAGAGCAACTGCAGCATGGCCCGGTCGCGCACTCCTAGGTCGGAGTCTGGGCTGGGAGCGTCCAGAAGGCTATCGACCTCGGCCAAGCTGAGGCACGCCGGCAGGGTCTTCCACTGCGCCGGCGACCGGAGGCCGGTGCCCGGGTCGTCCTGGACGACCCCTCGGTCCAGCAGGAATCGGTACAGACTGCGGACGCTGCTCAAGTAGCGCGCCACCGAACGCCCCGAGAGGCCAGCCTCGCGGAGACTGCCCAAGAAGTCCCGGAGGTCGGCCTTGGAGGCGTCGGCAGGCTCCAAGCCGCGGTCGGCCAAGAATAGGGCCAGCCGTCCAAGGTCGCGACGGTACGCGGCCAAAGTGTTCGGAGCCAAGCCTCGCTCGACGCTGGCGAACGCGAGGAAGTCCTGCAGGGATGGATGCACCGGGCCGAGCAGCCCGCTCCAGCCCCCCACAGGTTGACGCGGGGGGACGGGCCGTACTAGCATAACCGCAGTTGGAAACATAATGGTGAGGTCTTGTCCAGACTGCGCACAAAGAAGGTGACGGTCCGCCGCTTTGGGGGCGACAATCTTGAGGGCTATGTGAACCCGCAGCACTACCTGAGCGGCACGGGGGTCGAAGTCACGACGCTGGACGCGCGCACGGTCGTCGTGCCGTACAGCCAAGTGCGTGCGGTGTACTTCGTCCGCGACTTCGGTAAGGACCCCGAGGCTGGGCAGCGAATGCACTTTGCATCGCGCCCGAAACAGGCCGGTTTGTGGGTGCGGCTGCTGTTCTCGGACGGCGGCTACATGGAAGGGGTCATGCCGAATGACCTGCTCCTGATGGGCCAGCCTGGCCTGACGATCACGCCGCCGCACGCCAACCAGCTCAACCGGAGTGTCTTCGTGCCTGAGACAGCCTTGGACCGCGTGGTGGTGATCGGACTCATCGGGCGCTCGCCGTACGGCACGCGACTGCCGCCGAGGCCGGGCAGGCGCAGAGCGGGCCAGGTACCGCTCTTTCCCTCTTCCTGACGCCGGTTCCGGCCTAGCCTTCTTCCTCGAGTAGCCGCTCGGCCTCGATGGCGGCCTTGCAGCCCGCTCCGGCGGCCGTTACCGCCTGCCGATAGACGCGGTCCTGCACGTCTCCGGCGTGGAAGACGCCCTTCACGCTCGTCTTGGCCCCGCCGTGGGAGACGATGTAGCCCTGCTCGTCGAGATCGAGCTGGCCCGCAAAGATGCCCGTGTTGGGGATGTGACCGATTGCCAAGAAGAGGGCGCTGGTCTTGTGGTCCCATTCGCGGCCGTCGACGCTACTTCTGAGCCGCACACCGGTCACTTCCTTGGCATCCGGGTCCTCAACGGCACTGACGGTGGCGCTCGTGATCCAGTGGATCTTCTCATTCGACCGGGCACGGTCGAGCATGATCTTGGACGCCCGGAACTCCTCGCGGCGGTGCACGACCGATACCTCCGTCGCGAACCGGGTCAGGAAGAGCGACTCTTCCATGGCGCTGTCTCCGCCGCCCACAACCGTCACCGGCATGCCGCGAAAGAAGAAGCCGTCGCAGGTGGCGCAGGAACTCACTCCGTGGCCGATCAGGGCCTGCTCTGATGGCAGGCCCAGCCAGCGTGCCGATGCACCCGACGCAACGATCAAGGTCTTCGTCTCAAGAGCCTCATCTCCGATCCAAGCCTTGAACGGCCGCTCGGACAGGTCGACGCGGGATACTTCGCCGTGCCGGTACACGGCTCCGAATCGCTGTGCCTGGCGCTTCATGCGGTCGACCAGTTCCGGCCCCATGATGCCATCAGGGAAACCGGGGAAGTTCTCGACGTCCGTGGTGAGCGTCAGCTGGCCGCCGGCCTCAAGGCCTTCGATGACCAACGGTTCTAGCCCGGCGCGCGCGGCATAAATCGCGGCGGTGCTTCCGGCGCAACCGGAGCCGATCACTACAACGCTGTGCATGGAGATGCCCCGGGTCGTCCCGAGTTCCATTCTAGCGGCAGGCCAGGAAGCAGCCCGAATCTAGTGCCCGACGCCGCCGACTCCAGATCCGTCCCGAATCCTACGCGGGCCAAGCTCACCGTAGTGGGGAGCCTCGAGCTCGGGAATCGCGCCGCGCGGAAGCTCGGCCGTTGGGCCTGCCCTGAGCACGAGCGCACCCCTGAAGAGTCTATCCGCGGCCACTGCCATCGCCCCGCTTTTCCTCCGTTGGGCGGAAACCTGCCCTGCGGACGCCCGGGATTCAGCAGTGCCGGGGCGAGCGTTGGGGGAGCTGACGATCACCAACCTGACGGTGTGGCGGACCTTCGCTCCGGCACGAGTGGCGATCGGCAAGGGAACGCCAAGCCCCGTTCGCCCCGAGGAAAGGGGCGAAGGCGAAATCACGCCGGTTGGATGAACGGCCGCAGTGCCGGCGGCGTAACCGCGCTGACGCACGATTGCGACAGCCGCGTCGCGGACGTCACGGCCAGCGGACCTCGGGCCCGCCGGGACATCAAACGGAGGCGCCGGTGCCAACCCTATCGAGCGACCTGGCCGAAACAGCCGCCCTCCGCGCCACAGTTAGGGCGAGACGGTGGGCCGGCCCGAAGGCAACCGCGCCCCGCGCGGGTCGCGTCCGCAGCTCGTCGTGATCGTCGCGAGTCTACCCGCACAGAGTGAGATAGCATGGATTCACCAAACCACTGGCGAAAGGGGGTGATTCAGAGAGATGAGTGACAGTAGTTCTGGCAGTATCGTTCTGGACGCGGAGGTGCCCGAGAGCTAGCTCAACCACGGGAGTGTTTCCGAGCCCCGTCTTAGCCAGACCGGGGCCAACATTCCTGCGGGCCGGCACAGCGCCGCGTCAGGCAGGCTGCCAGTGATCCAACACAGGCGCAAGTGCGCCAAAAATGCCCCGGCCGGCCGCCATGGCCGCCGGGGCATACCTTGACCATGAACCTGCTCGGCATCGAGACCTCCTGCGACGAGACTGCCGCCGCAGTCGTCGCCGATGGCACGAAGCTGCTGTCGAACGTCATTTCGTCGCAGTACGCGATACATGCGCCCTACGGGGGCGTCGTGCCGGAGCTCGCGTCCCGGGAGCACCTGCGCGCGATCGTGCCGGTCGTGCGGGCAGCGGTCGCGAAGGCCGGGCTGGAATACCGTGACCTCGACGCCGTGGCGGTGACGCGAGGCCCGGGCCTGATCGGCGCGCTGCTGGTTGGAGTCACATATGCGAAGGGGCTCGCGGCTGCTCTGGACGTGCCGCTGATCGGCGTCAACCACATCGAAGGCCACATCCACTCAGTCGTGCTGGAGCGGCGTGCCGAGGGCTCGGACGTGGAGTTTCCCGCCGTCGCGCTCGTCGTCAGCGGAGGGCACAGCCACATGTTCTTGGTTAATCGACCGGCGGAGGACACCTATTCCTACAGCCTGCTAGGCCGCACACGCGACGACGCCGCGGGCGAGGCTTACGACAAGGTCGCCAAGCTGCTGGGATTCGGGTATCCGGGCGGCCCTGTCCTGGACAGGCTGGCCCCTTACGGAGATCCGTCAAACGTGCGCCTGCCAGCCGTCCGCATGAAAGGCAACAATCTGGACATGAGCTTCAGCGGCCTGAAGACGGCAGTCCGACGTTTCGTCGAGCGCTCCGGACTGGCCTCCGAGATCAAGGCTCGACGGCGGCTGATGGCTAGCGGACAGCCGAGCTTCGAGGCCCTGCAGGCGTCCGCCGGCACGCTGTGCCTGGACCTTATCGCGTCCTTTCAGCACAGGGTAGTGAGCGAACTCTCCCGAAGGGTCACCCTAGCGGCCCGCGAGCGAGAGTTCGCATCGATCATCGTCGCCGGCGGAGTGGCCGCCAACCGCGGACTTCGCAAGGCCTTCGAGTCCAGCACGATCCCCTGCCACTTCCCCACGCTGGCCCTGTCCACGGACAATGCCGCCATGATCGCAGCCGCGGCACATCCTCGCCTGGTCCGCGCGCAATTCGACGCCTTCGACCTCTCAGCCGACCCTTCCCTGCGCCTTGCCTGAGGCGACGGGCCCGCCCACGCCTACGGCCTGCGCAGCTTGAAGAGTATGTCTGATCCGATGATCCCATTCTGGTCCCGGGTGACGATGAAGGACCATTTCCGGTCCGGGTTCCACTCGATGCGGATCGCCTGCTGCTGGGCCGAAGATAGGTCGTAGCTGTAGATCAACGTAATGTCATCCGCGATCTGCTGCTCCGTGGACAGGCGGGCGCTCGGGTTTGACTCGAGGCCTCCTATCTGGGGATCCACTTTTAGGCGGCTCACGCCGAAGAAGCGCTGCAGGCGCTTGGAGACGGGACGCGAAATCGCCTGGCTCAATATCGCGTCGGCACCGGTCTGGACCAGGGACTGCTGCTCCAGCCTGCGGCGGGAGGAAATGCTGGGGTCGATCGTTGGCTCCTTGCCGACGGCGACCAAGTCCACCAGATCGTGGAAGGGCAGCGGGGGATCTGAGCGGTAGCTGAGGTTCAGGTTGCCCAGCGGTCCTGACAGCACGAGCTCAAGGTCAACGTCCCGGATGCGGGTCTCAAGGTCGAAGTCGAGCACCGGCTCAGCCTGGCCCGGCCCCAAGAAGCGGACCTGGCCGCGGTTGATGCGGTAATGCGTGCCAAGCATGCGCACCTCGCCCTCCACGATCTGGACCTCGCCAATGAGAGCGGGGGCGGCAACAGTGCCCATCACGCTCATGTCGATGCTGGCCTCGACGTCTCGCACGAGCTGGGTCTCGAAGGGCAGCTGCTGCACGGCCCCGATGTCCACAGCAACCTGCATGCCCTCCAATAACGGCCCGCTCGCGACGGCGGCCGCCGGCGGTCGCATGGCCGCGAAGAGTTCGCCGATGGACAGGCCCTCTTCTGTCGAGAGCCGGGATACGAGCACTTGGCCGTTGAGCAGGCTTCGCGTGCCGGCCCCGGCGAGCGTCAGTCGCCCGTCGATCACGCTGCTAACCGCCGGGGGATAGTTCACCCGGACCGCGTCGAACTCGGCTTGGAGCCGGTACTGCGGCTCCGAGTCCCGGAGCTGCGCCGTGCCGTCGAATCGCACATGGCCGCCGCCGGACTGGCCTACCAGACTGTCCAAGCGCGCCTGAGTCCCCTCCAGGACGATCGTGCCGTTCAGGTTGCTCACGCGCAGCGGGCTTCCGGGGTACTCAAGCGAAGCCCCGCGCAAGGCCACCGTGCCCTCTGCCAATGGGTCCCCTAGCGTCCCGCGAACCTGCAAGCTCAGACTCGCCGACCCGGATTGGCGAAGCGCTCCGAAGGCGCCCTGCATCTCGGCCAGGCTGATGTCGCCCAAAACAGCCAAGTCCAGATCGCGAGGTTCGTGCAAGCCAATCGTGCCGTCGACCTGAAAGCTGGTGGCCAGACTGGCAACGCTCATTGCGTCTAGGACGAGCAGGCCCTCTCGCACGCCCCAGCGCAGCGGAAACACGTTCGCGACACGGTAGGCTGTCCCGTCCGCCGCCGGCACCGAGAGTTCGACACGGTCGACAACTCCTGCGAGGCTGAAGAATCCCGCCTCGCCGGAGAGACCCTCGAAATCCGCGCTTCCCGACACGGCCCCTCTGGCGCCCGACGCGACCAGTCCGGGAAGCGGGACCGCCCTCATCGGGTTGATGTTGACGTACTCAAGGGTCCCCCGATACTCCGCAGAGCCTGCCCGTCCCATCTGTGCAGTTCCGCGGAGGCGGCCGTCGAACACGTCCGCATCCAACGAGAGGTGGAGCTCCGGATCGGTTCGCTCGGATCGCAGCGACCCTCGCCAGTCTCCGAGATGCACCTCCCCCGCGCGCAGTTCGGTGACGGTCCACGAGCCATGCAGCGCAAGATCAGCCAGCAGCGACTCCTCGGATACGCGACCTTCGGCCCGAAGGTCGAACTGGGCCTCCCCGATGATGCCTGGCAGCAGGATTCCAGCCCAAGTGAAGCCCCCCACAGCCCAAAGCCCGCTCGCCGCGGCGAACTCCACGTCCCCAGTCGCCGGGACATACGACGCTCGCGCCCGGACTGTGGAAGCGCCCCGCAAGAGCACCGCATCGCGCACGGCAAGCCCGCCAGGTGCGTACTCCACCCGTGCCTCCAAGCGGTCGAACCGCTCGCCGAAGCACGTCGGGGCGTCCACCTCGACCGTGCCCTGGACCTGCGGAGCGGACAGCGTGCCCAGCAATCTGGCACGCATGTCGAGAGTTCCAGCGACGGGCAGTTCGAGACCGACCGTCCGGGACAGCTTCGCGGCGTCGAGGCCCTTTGCGGCGACCGCGATGTCCGCCGCACCGTCTTCCAGCAAAGGCAGCTTGCCGGCGAACGTCACCTGAGCAGCGCCGTCCTCGAGACGGCCTTTGCGAACGTATAGGCCCTCGCGGCGCAGCGTCCCGTCGATCTGCAGCCGTCCCCACGGCTGCGACCTGGCAACGATGTCGTTGATCCAGAATGTCCCGTCGAACCGCAAGCCTGCGAAGCTCGGATCCTCCCAGAGCACGGCGCCGCTGTATCCGTAGAATCCCTCGGGAGCGTCCTTAGGCAGCGCCGCCCCGCGCTGAGCGATGGCCAGCGCCCGCTCAACCCCCCCTTTCGAATCCGCGGCCAGCTCGAGCTGCAGCGTGCCGCTGCCGTCAAGCGCAATGCGGCCGTGCCCGGCCGCGCGTAAGTTCGGAGTGCGGACTGAGAAGTCTTCGATTTCGGCCGTTCCCGTGATCGTAGAGTGAGTCAGGCTTGCGGCGGCACCGAGCGGGAACTGGGAGGGGCCGGCAATAGGGAGCACTTCTAGCGCGACGTCGGTCTGAACGCCGCCGGAACGGGAGCCGGACGACTTCCACCGCATACCGATTAGGCCATCCCACGGCGTGGCTGCCACGCCGGCGGCGCCTGATGCAGCCGCGAGTGAGATCGCGTCGGCCTGTCCGCTCATCGACAAAGTCCAGTCCGCAAAGGACCCGGCCACGGAGATGGCGCTGGTGAACGATCCGTCGAGGACTCTGCCCCTGAGGTCGCTAACCTCAAGGCTGGTGCCGGATCCGGAGAACTTCCCGGATACGGAGACGTCCGCATCCACATGCGGCAGCTCGACCCCAGTGGAACGGATCGAGCCGGAGTGCCGCAACCCGACGGCACTCGTGTCCCGGCGCACGTCTCCGGCGAACTCCACCTCACCGCCCCATTGGCCGCCATCGAATCCCGCAGCAGCGGCGAGCATGGGGACGGCAGCGCGCAGGGTGTAGCGCAATGCGACGGTCTCAAGCTTGGGGCCCAGCAGCGAACCCTCCAGCGATGCTTCCAATCCCCGACTTCTGAGAGTGGCCTGCGTGACCTCGACCCCTGCCGCTCCGACAACCAGCGACGCCTTGGCGGCGGCATCCGAGAAGACGACGCCAAAGGGGGCGGAACACTCCAAGTCCGCGACGGACGCCTCAATGCGGTGGGAGCGCACGACCGGGTCGAACTCAGAGCGCACAGAGAGCCCGCTGCCTCGTGCTGCCAATGGAAAACGCTGACCGTTCCAGTCCAAGCGACCGTTGTGAAGTTCAAAGTGGCGGACCTCGAGTTCGGAAATCGAGCGTAGGTCTCCCAGCTCGTCCACGGCTCGCGCGGCGAGAACCCCGTCCACCATGGAAACCACGGGGTCGTGCAGGATCAAGGATTCGACGACCGGCCGCCCACCGAGCAGCGTGCGCCAGCCGAGCCGGCCCTCGGCCCTGGGGATCTCGAGGAACTCTTCCCCGGCGGAGCCGCGGACGTCTAGGCCCACCAGCTCGAACGAAAGGCGAGCGTCGCCCCGGTGCAGCTGCTCGACCGTGACGTCTGCGCCAAACGTCCGGCTGGCTTGCGAGACAATCCGCTCGCGCATCCAATCCAGCGGCCAAGCGCTTCGCAGCAGCACTTCGAGGGAGCCCCACAACAGGCCACCTGCGGCCACGCTCGCCAAGGCGGCCAGGCGCACTGGGCCCCCACGCAAGGCCGACACCTTCACGTGCCGCTCCCGTTGGGTAGGCCCAACACCTCTATTCGATGCAGCAGGCGCAGCTCCTGAAGTCTCACTTCGAGGAGTTCGTTGGCCTGCTCCTCGGCGAGTTCGTCCTCGAGGCGGGCGGAGACAGACTCCAACGGTTCCGCAGCCAAGCCCCGCTCGGACCGCGCCGGCACGTACTCGTCCCAGTAGCGCCGCTCAATCTCGTCCTGATCGATCCGCAGGCCGGTCTTGAACCGGAACGCCACGTAGCGCTCGAAACTCGCGCGCTGGCGGAGGTACTCACGCACAGTGCCCTCCGTCAGGCCGTAATGACCGAGCGCCACGGCGAAACTGCGGCCGCCCAAGAAGGTATCTTCCCGCAATTGGCGCAGGCCAGCCTCCACGTCGCTTCCTTGTGCTGCCAAGAACGGCGTCAGGGCCAAGTCCAGCTGGACGAGGCGCCGGTCGACCAGCATGCCAAGCACTTCGGGACCGCGGTCTCGAGCCAGTTCGGGCTCCTCCCGGTTGAGCAGGGCCTGCAAGCGGATCTCCTCTCTCACTTCAGAAAGGGTGATCGCCTCCGATCCGACGATCGCTACGACCCCGTCGACCAATTCGGCCCGCAGGGGGCCGCAAAGCGAGACGGCGATCGCGAGCAGCGCCGCGCAGGCCGCGATTCGTCGCATCAGTCCGGGATCCTCAAAACGTCTGGCCGAGCGAAAAATGAAACTGGAAGGCACTCGCGCGCTGTTCGCGGAACGTACCAGCCCCGCGCAGCAGCTGCCGGCGTGTCCCGTCGAACCCAACGAATCGCGGCGGATTTGCGGTGTACGCCAAGTCCAGGCGAATTGGGCCGATCGGAGTTTGGTAGCGCACGCCGAAGCCAAGGGCATGGACCATGTAGTCGAAGTCGAAGTCCCGACCGCCGTCCGGAGACCGCTGGAGAACCTGCTTCGACCGCAGGCTGATTCGCCCCGGACGCGAGTACACGTTGCCCGCGTCGTGGAAGACGACACCCGAGATGCCCACGCCCACGAGCGGGAAGCGCAGCTCGACGCTGTTGAGGAGCTGTGCGCCCCCGCCCAAGGGGAATCCGGTGGCAGCGTCACGAGGCCCGGCCTGGTTGTAGGCGAATCCTCGGTGAGAGTTTGCTCCTCCGCCGAAGTACCGCTCCGACAACGGTACGCGCGGGTCCGGCCGCCGGAAGAAGCCCGCATCCTCCCTCCCTCCGGTGGCGAAACGCCCCCACGGCACTGCCACGCCGAGCTGCAGCATGCGCGCGAAGACCACCCTTGGGCGGACCTGGTGGTACGTGCTGTTCTGGGCGATGACCCTTGCAAAGCTGGGTTGGGACCCGAGCAGCATCGAGGCCAAGGCGACGTTGACGGTGTTGTACATGCCCGCCGACGTGTCGGTCGGGTTGTCCCGTCGGTCCGCGATGTACGTCGACGAGACGGACCCGACGCGGACCGGCTGGGAGACCAACGGCACCAAGAGAGGCTCAATGTTCAGTGTCTCGTCATCAATGGACGTGCGACGGTAGGCATAGCGGTACAGCACCGTGGTGGTCCTGCTGAGGTCCTGGGAGAGCTGCACGGCACCCTCGAACCTCCGTCCGGCGAATGTGTTGACATTCCGGAACGTGTCGTACAGGCCGGTGATCTGAAGCTCCCAACGGTCCGAATCGAACCAGCGAGGCGCTTGATAGGTGAACAGGCCACGTTGCTGCAGCAGCGAGAGCCGCGTGTTGAAGCTCAGCGTGTGGGCCTTGCCGAGCACGTTCAGCCTCGTGACCTCGACCGTCATCCGCGGGCTGAAGCCGGCCTCGCCGGCAGGGTTCGTCAGTTCAGCGGTGTTCCGGGCGATCTGGCCGATCTCGGCTCCCCCGCCGAACCCGAAAGCCCACCGACGCGCCTCCTCGACTTGGATAAGGACATTCTTGTGGGCCTCGCTGCCTTCCGGATTCTGGAGCGCCACGTCCACTTTTGAGAACGTACCTAGGTCGTAGAGATTGCGCTGGGTCGCGAGCATTGCCGCCTGAGACAGCGGCTCACCTGTGCGCAGTTCCACAGTGCGCGCGAGCACGTCCGGGCGCGTGCCCAACGCACCCGAGAGAATGACGCGCCCTGTGCGCAGCGTCGGCCCGTGGCTTGTGCCGTAGTGCACGACGACCTGGCCCGGAGACTCGGATGGCTCGGCCCTCCAGTCGAACCGCACGTCCTGATAGCCCGCTTCGGAGAATTCCCGCAAGATGCGCTGCCTGTCGGAGGCGATGCTGGCCTCGCTGAAGGGCTGCCCCTCGGCCGACGCGAACTGGAACGATTCTTCGTCGGCCGGAAACCCTGCCATGCCCGACGTCTCCAATCTCGAGACGAGGGTGGGAGAGCCTTCTGCAATTTCGATGCGGATTGTGAAATCGCCGGAACCGTCTCGCGGAACGAGGCTCCCCGAAACGCTGAAGTCGCGGAACCCATTCGATGAGTACAGCTGGCGGATGGCGGCTAGGTCAGCCTCCAGCACCGAAGCGGTGTACCGACTAGCGCCGCCCCTAGTGCCGCCTCCGAGGATCTGCATCCGTTCTCGAATCGTGCCAGCGTCGAAGTACGCGTTGCCGACGATCTCCACGGCCCGCAGCTTCCGGCGGACGCCGCGCTCGATCCGATAGGTGACCGTCGCGTCCTGTCCATCTGTCCGGTCCACTTGATAGCTCAGTTCAGCCTCCGCAAAGCCCTGCGCCTGGAAGTAATCCAGCAGGCTGGACCGGCCGGCCTCGAGCAGGTCCTGATCCAAGGAGCCCCGGAAGACCGGCGAAAGCAGCCGGCGCAGCCGCTTCTGGCTGATCCGGGCGCCCTCGAGCCGAACATCCGTCTTCGGCCCGGGACTGACGTGCGCCACCAATGAGATC
This sequence comes from Bryobacterales bacterium, assembly GCA_965203925.1. GTDB lineage: Bacteria > Acidobacteriota > Terriglobia > Bryobacterales > UBA6623 > VXMF01. The sequence continues at coordinate 2,495,632 of OZ241924.1, read as the reverse complement.
TCATTCACCGACGGGCGGTACTCGGCCGCCAGGACGCGAATTGAGGAGCGCGAGTGACCGAGGCGTTCAAAGTGCTGCCGGAGGCGTGCGATGCCGCTCTGGATGCGGTCCCTGCGAAAGACCGAGCCACGCTTCCAGCGCGCGATTGCGCGGATCTCAGCCTCGCCCAGCGCGGGGCTCTCGCCGGAAACCAGCAATGCGCCGATCTGGGCCCTGCGACCGGCCCGCACTTCGAGGGTGACGTGCACCAGTTGGGTGTCGATCTCCCGATCCAAGGAAACGCTGACGGCAGACTCGCGATGGCCGTACTCGGCGAGAACGGATCGGACGGCACTCTCGGCTTCCCCGATCCGCTCTTGAGAAAAGGGCTCGCCAAGCCTCAGCTTGGTCGCGTTGACAAGCTGACCGGCCGACGGGGGCCGGGCCACGCCGGTCACGCGCACATTGCCCACAAACCAAGCCGGGCTGGTGAGGAACGTCAAACGAACACCATCTCCTGCCGGGCTGGCGTCGACCTGAATGTCGCTGTAACGGCCGGTGCGGAACAGCGCTTGGATGGAACGACGCAACTGCCCCGACCCCAGGGGCTCCCCCTGCCGGACCTCCAGCAGCGCCTCGTGCTCCAGCTGCGCTTCCGGCGCGAGCGGAGGCTCAAATACAATCTCCGAGACCGACGTACCGAAGTACGTCGCAGAGGCGCAAGGCACGGCCGCCAAGCCATACAGCGCCAGCACGGTCAGCCACTTGCAGTGCAATGCTAAGAGAATTATAGGGATGCCGCGGACAGCTGCACAGGCACGGGGCTCCCGCGAGTCCGGCACGGCTTCGGGACGCGCGGACGATCGCTACTCGCGTCAGTGCGTGCTTCCGGAGATCGGTCCGTCGGGCCAGGCGCGGCTGGGGGCATCACGGGCAGTGGTAGTGGGCTGCGGAGCGCTGGGCACGGTCCAAGCATCCCTGCTCGTTCGGGCCGGAGTGGGCGAGACCGTCCTGGTGGACCGGGACTACGTCGAAGTGGGCAATCTGCAGCGACAAGTGCTCTTCGACGAGCGGGACGCGCACCACGGCACACCGAAGGCCGAGGCCGCCGCGAAGCACCTGCGACTGGCGAACTCCGAGGTCAGCGTGGTGCCCGTAGTTGCGGACCTGACGGCCCGCAACGCGGAGCGACACCTTGGGGGCGCGAGCGTGATCCTGGACGGGACGGATAACTTCGAGACGCGATACCTGCTGAACGACGCCGCGGTCAAGCTGGCGATCCCCTGGGTCTACGGCGCTGCCGTTGGCACACACGGCTCCGTCATGGCCATTGTCCCGGGAAGCACGGCGTGCCTGGCATGCCTGTTCCCGTCGGCACCCACATCACCGCAGCCGACGTGCGACACCGCGGGCGTGCTGAACGCCGTCACTGCCCTAGTCGCGTCGCTGCAGGTCGTGGAGGCGCTGAAGGTGCTGACTGGCCAGCTAGACAGCGTCACCGGCCGTCTCGTAACGCTGGACCCGTGGCGCGGTCAGCGCTCATCGGTGGCGACCGCTTCGCCGGACCCGCAGTGCCCGACGTGCCAAGGCCGGCAGTTTAGGGCCTTGGCGGCCGTCTCGGACCCAGCCGCCAAGCTGTGCGGCCGCGATGCCGTTCAGGTCCGCGGCCGACGACGCCGCATCAGCCTTGGGATCTTGGCCGACGGCCTAGAGCGAATCGGCGAGGTGCGGCGCAGCGAGCTGGCGCTGCGCTTTCTGTGCCCACCGCACGAACTGACGGTGTTCGCCGACGGACGGGCCATCGTCAAGGGCACGCGGGACCCGGCACTGGCACGCAGCCTGTACTCCCGGTTCGTGGGGGACTAGCTCCGGCCCGCCTTCTGGCGGTCCAGGCCAGCCACACCCTGATGGCTGCCGGCCGGCTCGCCAAGGTCCAGCCGATCGATCCGTCGGAAGCGCGTCGCGATTTTGCGCGCCGAGGTCGTCAAGCCCTTCAAGTCCCGGTCGGCCTGTCGGAAGTGGGTTGCGAGCTTGGAGCTGCGGTCCTCGAATCGCTTGAAGTCGTCCGACAGCTTGCGCAGGTGTTCCTGAATATCTCGGGCGTGCTTCTGAAGTCCAGCATCCTTAAGCATGGAGACGGCGGTCGTCAGGACCGCCATCAGAGTAGTCGGCGACGTGAGCATCACGCGGCGCTTCTGGGCCAGCTCAACGACGGCCGGATGCGATACGTGAATCTCGGCGAACACGGCCTCAGATGGCACGAAAAGGATCGCGTAGTCGCAAGTGTGGCCTGCCACAATGTACTTTCGCGCCACATCCTCGATGTGCTTCCGGAGGTCTCGCCCAAAGGCTGCTGACGAGCGCCGCCTCGCATCGACATCCAAGCTCGGGTCGCACCCGCGGCGGTAGTTCTCGAGCGGGAACTTGGAATCGATCGCGATCGTTCCCGTGGGAGGCGGCAGCAGGAGGACGCAGTCGGCCCTCTTCCCGTTCGGCAAGGCGCACTGCATGCGGTAGCTCCCTGGCGGGAGCACGTCCTGCACCAAAGCCCCGAGCTGGACCTCTCCAAAGGCTCCGCGAGCCGAGCGGTCCGACAGGACGCGGCGAAGGGAGACCACCTCGGCGGAGAGGTCCAGGAGGCCCTGCCGTGCCCGGTCTATCAGGGCGAGACGGCTGCTGATGTCGGCCAGACCCTTCGCGGACAACTCGGAACTGCGGGCCAGACGAAGGTCCAGCTCCTCGCGCAGCGCACGCGACTCATTGCCCTGGCGCCGCGCCTGCTCATCCAGCCGCGCCTGAATCCCCAGAAGGGACGACTGCAACTGGCCGGCCCGGCGCCCGCGGGATTGGGCGAGCAGGACGAACTGCAGGCCGCAAGCGATGACAAGGACGACGACGAGGGCCAGCTGGACCGGATCCACGTCTCTATCATAGAGTATTCGCACTGCATACGTGTATTCATCTTGCTTTTCGTTGATCACCTGACTGGACATTCTTGCGCTCCGCACACCGAGGGAAGAAAGCGGCGCCTGAGGTCGTGGCTTGGCCGGCGCTTCATCCGGCAATGGAACTCCTTCGGGAGAGGCTCGCCGGCAGTGCGCGCAGGAGCCTGAACCGCCTCCGGGCCCGGCCCGCGTGTGCGGTCTTGGACTCGCGTAGAGTCCAGCCAACCCGGGTGTATACTGTTGCGGGCCGCCTCTTGGGGGCGGCCAGACCCAGAATCGGAGGCGAAGCCACATGAACATCCGCAGCGCGATCCTGCCCACCCTCCTGCTTGCCGGCAGTTCGCTGGCGGGGGCGGAGGACGGCAAGCTGTTCAACACCGTCAAGCAGAAGCTTGCAGAGGGTAAGCAGGTTGTCGGCGGGACGATTAACACGTCGGACCCGAACATCTACTGCTCGATGGCCAATTCCGGGTTCGACTTCATGTGGATTGAGATGCAGCACAGCCCGCTCACGTACGAGCAGGTAGCAAGGATGATCTGGGCCTGCCGGGACGCCCCGGCCATCCCCTTCATCCGCGTCCCAACGCCCACCGAGGGGGACATCCAGAAGGCAACTGACATCGGTGCCCTGGGCATCGTTGTTCCGATGGTGGACAGCGTCCAGGAGGCGGAGGACGGCGTGACGTACGCCAAGTTCCCGCCCCGTGGCAAGCGCAGTCAGGGCGGGGGCCAGTACGGGCGCCTTTGGGGGCCTGGCTATCGCGCGGCCGCCAACGACAACATCATGGTCGTGGTCATGATCGAGTCCCCGGCGGGTGTCGACATAGTCGGCGAAGTCGCCGCCATCGACGGCGTTGATGTGGTGTTTGCGGCCAGTGGGGACATCGGCAGCTTCACGGGCTACTCAAGGGACGACCCGCGATACGTGAAGCTGATTGACACCATCCGGGAGGAGACGCTGAAGGCCGGAAAGATCCTGGCGGGACCGCTTGCATGGCGGGACCGGGAAGGCTTCATGTTCTTCCAAGGGCCGTCGGAAGGCAGCCTGATCCGTGACGGGGCCAAGGCTGCTCTAGCCCAGCCAGCAGAGGCGATGAAGGACGTCGCCACCGGGGACGAGGCCAACTGAGACCGGCCGGAGCCCCGGCGAACGCATCACGGCCGGGCGATCACGAGAAGCGCGTAGAGCAGCGGCAGGTAGAAGACTGAGGCCTTCAGCAGATCCCTGGCGTGCGGGGCCGAGCCGCTCCGAGCCAGACGCACGCCGGCAGCGAGATACGCGCCACTGAGCAGCAGCGCCAACGGGGCGTACCAGTCGGCGGCCAGCCCCGTCCAGGCCGGTGCCATCGAGGCGGGCACCAGCAGCAGCTGTGTCGCCAGAATCTGGCGGTTCGTAGACTTCCCGGACGGCTCGATGACCGGCAGCATCCTGATTCCGGCGCGAGCGTAGTCCTCGCGATACATCCAAGCGATCGCGTAGAAGTGGGGGAACTGCCAGAGGAACAAGATCGAGAAGAGCACCCAAGCGCGCGGTCCCAAACTGCCCTGCATCGCCGCCCAGCCCATCAGCGCCGGCATCGCACCGGGGACCGCGCCAAGCGCCGTGGACCACCAGGTGCGGGTCTTCAGTGGCGTGTAGACGAAGTTGTACGAGACCACGGTGACCACTCCCACCCAGAAGCACAGAGCGTTCACCGCGAGCAGCAGGTAGGCCAGTCCGGCACCGATCAGCACAGCGCTGTACCCAAAGGCCGCCTTCGACGAGATGCGGCCCGCCGGAATAGGGCGCAGCCGAGTGCGCCGCATCAGGCTGTCCTCGCGCCGTTCGGACCACTGGTTCAGCGATCCCGTCCCCGCCGCCAGCAACGCTGTCGCCAGCAGCGCCTGCGCCGTCTCAACCGGCGCTAGCGATCCGTCCGCCGCGAGGAAGCAGCCCACGGCCGTCGACATCACGATCAGCCAGACGATCGTCGGCTTCGTGAGGTCGTAGTAGTCGGCCAGCTGCGCGGTCCAGCCCAGACTTCCGGCGACGCGCGGCACGGCCTGCGTGTGCTTGGCGGTCATGCGCGCGCCGGGCCGATCGCAGTCCGCGGGCTAACCGGCGAACGCGAAGGCGACCTCTTGTGTCTCGCTGGCGCCGATGGTGATCTGCGCCTCCTGCTCGCCGAACTGCTCGTGGACGGCCTGCAGGGTATACGTGCCCGGGGGCAGGTTGCCGATCTCGAACGTTCCGTCCGCGCCGCTGACGGCAAAGTACGGGTGCTCCATGACGTGAATGTAGGCCTGCATCCAGGGGTGGATGTTGCACTTCACCGCGATCTTCATCTCCGCCCGTGGGAACGCGTACTCGATCGCCGGCGCTCCCGATGTCTGGGACTTGTTCCACTCCCGGTTCTCCCGGGGCAGCGGATGCACGTTGTGAGTCGTGGGATCCGAGTTCGTGATGTTGATGGCCTGCCCCATCTGGACCGCCACGACGTGGGGCTTGTAGATGCAGCCGTCCTGGTCAAGGCTGACGGCGTCCGTCCGGATCGGGAACTGCTTCCCCTCCAAGCCTCCGGAGACCCACACCAGCACGTGCTGCAGGTTGCCGTCGTTGACGACTACCCTGTCTGAGGGCACGCGGCCGCCATGCAGGCGAACGCAGTCCGGCTCCGCGCTCATGTTCACTGGCGGGAAGCGCGGCGCGTCGCCCGAGAAGGTGACCACGCCCTTGACCGTGGCGGCGGTGGCCGGGTCAACCGTAACCATCTCGGCGACCGGCGCCCCAGCGTCTCCGGACGCCGCGGCACCAGACGACCTCGCGTCGTACTCCTCGAAGTAATCGTCCCCGCCACAGCCCCATGCCAAGGCCAGCAGGGTGGCACTCGCCGCTAAAGCGGCCACAACAATTCGATGCATTTTGGTCAGCCTCCTCCGGTACGGGCCCCTCAGGGTCATTGTAGGGCCCGCAGCCTTGCCAGCTCTGCTGAGTCCATCTGGAACATGTAGCGCGTCAGCAAGTCTGCGTGGTCCCCGGCGTAGTTTCGGGCCTGGGCCGGAATCTGCCCGGCGAAGACCCAGCGGTCACCGTCCCGCTCGAACAACTCCGATGGCATCGCCGTGCCGGGTGCGATCGACGCCGGCTCCAGGAGCCATCGGAACGTCCAGTTCGGCTTCAGCCGCTCCGCAGCGATCAGGAAGTTCGGCGCGGTGGCGTCGACGTCCTGCGACGGAATTCCGGTCATGTGGCAGTCCAAGCACGGCGCGGCGTCGCTGGTGAAGAGCTGGCGCCCGACCGCGCGTTCCGCTGGCGTCAGCGGCACCATAGCCTCCGGAAGGTGCGGCACGGGCTGGGAATCGCGCGCCATGAAGAATTTCGAGAGCTTGGACACTTGGCGGTCCGAGAAGTAGAAGGTCGGCATGCGCGCCTCCAAGTACTGGCGCACGCCGTTGCGGTTTGTGGCGGTCTCGCTGAGCGCGGGATTGTGCAGGAAGTTCGAGAGCCAGTCCGGCTGGACGCGCGCGCCTTGGGTGTACAGCTGGGGCGGCAGCTGTTCGGCCCAGTCCGGATCGTCCGTGTACCGGGGGATTGTCATGAAAGCCGAGACGTTGCCCGGGCGGATCTGGTGGCATCCGGTGCAGTTGTGCCGTGTGATGATCCACCAGCCTTCCTGAACGGCGGCGCGGTCGTCCTCGGGCTCGAAGCGGTACTGCTCGGGAAAGACCGTCTCAACGGCTCCCAGCAGGAACGTCGTCAGTGCAGTGATCTCACCCGGGCTCAGGTTGAAGTTCGGCATCCGGAGGCGCTCGAGGTGCTCGCGCTCCTTGCCCTCATCGAAGAAGGCCGGGTTCTCCAGCTTGCGCTCGAAGAATCCCTTGTGGCTGTGCCAGCCGTTCAGTTCGGCTTCGTGGGTCTTGAGGGCAAAGTCAAGACGATCAAGGGGCTTGCTTCCCTCAACGGTGAGGTCGGTGCCAATGCGCCCTTCCTCCTCCAGCCCGGAGATCTCGTGGCAGCCGGCGCAGCCGTAGTGGCGGATGACTGCAAGGCCAGCCTCGGCCATCTGCGGGTCGTCCATGTACAGGGCGGGCGGGTACTCCTGATCCGTGCGCTGCTGGCTCAGATACGCCGCGATGTCCCTGGCCTCTGTCTCGGTGAGCCGCAGGGAGGGCATGACGGGCCTTGGTCGCAGCTCGTCTGGAACGTCCGGATCCGGCGTCACCTCAGAGGGGTCATGGATCCAGCGCACCATGAAGTCGTAGTTCATCTTCTCGCCGACGCGGCTGAGGTTGGCGGCGAATGTGCCGCCTACGCGGCTGTCCCCCTCCCCGATCGAGTGGCAGCCCATGCATCCTCGCGTCTCGAAGAGCTCCTTGCCGCGGGTGGCATTGCCCATCGGGTGCGAGCGCAGGTCCCCGTCCAGGGCGTTTTGCCAGAGATAGGCCGAGATCTGCTGGACTTCCTCATCCAAGAGGCGGAAGACCGGCATCTTGGATCCGGGGCGGAATTCGTGGGGATTCTTGATCCAGGCCGGAATCCACTCCTTCACGTCCTTGACCTTGATCTCCTTGAGACTGGGCCCGAACTTCTTGACCTCTTGGGCCAAATTGGCGCGCTCGACTCCGAGGTTGTGGGCCTCCGCGTCAATGCGCGAATTGGTGAGGCGCAACTCTTCGGCCCTCGCGTAGTAGCGCTGGGCCGTCGCCCCGTCGGCGGACGTGTCGCCAAGCTCGATGCTCTCGCGCATTTCCTTGGCGTTGGCATCACGCGTGGCCTCCAGATTGCGCAGCTGCTGGACGATCGCCGTCAGCTCCTCGGACTCCGCGTCGAATCCCTCGAACCGGTGGCAGCCCCAGCAGCCCTTGTTCATGTACAGCTCCCGGCCGTGATTCAGGGTCTCGCCGCCCGGAGTGACGATCTCCTTGGCGTGGCACTGCTGGCAGCCTGCCTCGACATTCTCCGGGTAGAAAAGCGGCCAGAGCCAGAACTTGTGCCGTCCGTGGCCCTTGGTGATGTTGCGGGTCGCGCGGCCATTCCCGTTGTGGCACGACGAGCAGCCGAAGGCCTCCGGGTCGTGGATGGCCAGCAGATCCGGCCTCGGATGGCTGCGGAATACCGGATAAAGCAGGTCCGTCGGCCCGATCTCAACCGGCTCGCGGATGCCCAAGTGGCAGGACTCGCAGCGGTCCACCAGGTCGATGTCAAGCAAGTGGATCTGCTTGATGCCGATCTCGAAGTTCCCCATGTTGGACAGCAGCCCGTCAATCTGAGTGGCGCCAAGGCCCGGCAAGCGGTCGGCCATCAGTCCGTCCCGCTCAGCCCGAAGCTCATTGGCCCTCTCCAGCAGTTCGAGGCGCTCGGCCTGCAGGGCGACGCGACTCTGCTGCATGCTCAGGAACTCCTGCTCGAGCTCCCCGAAGCGCATCTCACGCTCCTCGACGTCTCCGGACCCGTCCGCGAGAGGAAGATCTACCTCGACGATCCTCGCGCGGATCTCGTCAATCTCCTCACGGATCTCGTCTTTCTCGCCGTCATCTTCCGAGACTTCGATCTGGTACCTGAGAGCGTCGATCTCGCTGCGCAAGACCTGAAACGCGTTGCGGGCAGCCGTCATGCGCGGCACGACGCCGCTTCCCGTGATGCGGTCGATCTCCTGTATCCGACCGGTGACCTGCTGCTCGGCGTCGGTCAGTTGGCGATTCAGCTCCTGATACTCCGGCGACTGGCGTATGGCCTGCTCCTTGGCCGCCTGCTGCGGCCGCAGCTCCGTGAGGAAGCGCGTGTAATACGCGCGGAAGCGGGCCTGGTAGTCCTTGTACGGACGCATCACCTCCACTTCGTCGTAGACCGCCCACACCAGCGACGCCGTGAGTAGCAGCATCGAGACCAGCAGGTGGACGCTGTAGGACTTGGTGGTGATCGGATCCGGCTGGACTTTTCTCTCGTCTGGCATGTGAATCCCTATCTGCTTCCTCGGAGGCCCTCGGCGACCGGCACCCCTAGACGTTGAACCAAGGCGTCACCCAGACGTACTTGATGCGGAACAGCAGGCGCGCCAGTATCTTGACCGGCAGGGCCAGCATGATGATCAGCAGCGTCTGCAGGATCGCGTACTGCAGCAGCGACATGCGCCCGAGGATTTTTCGGGTGAACTCGGTGGCGACGATGAGGCGGTGGCAGGCGTACCCGGCGACGGTCACGAAGCCGCCTACGACTAAGCCCCCGAAGATTCCGATCCAGGGCTGGGACGTGATTCCGATGATCTCGTGCAGGTCGCGGTTGATCTCGAAGATAAGTCGGTTGTGGTCCCAAGTCATGCCGGGCCAGAACCACATCCAGCCCGGGCCGCGGATGAGAGTCCCGATGACGATCATGGAGCACCACAGGATGATGAACCCGAAGATGAACGTCCAGATTGCAAACTTCCTCTGCTTGTACGTGTAGTAACCGTTGCCCAGCGGGTTCTCGTCGATGTAGGGGATCACGATCAGACCGATGATGATCAGAGTTGGCATCACGACTCCCGCAATCCAGGGGTCGAAATAGACCAGCATCTCCTGAAGGCCGAGAAAATACCAAGGGGCCTTCGAGGGGTTCATCGTGAGCGAAGGATTGGCTGGCTCCTCCAACGGCGCGTCCAGCGTGATGGACCAGACCATGAGGATGAACGTCACGATCACCACGGCCAAGAACTCCATGCGCAGCAGGTACGGCCAAACGGGCAGTTCGCGGGCCCAGCCCTTCTGGAACGGCTGGGTCTTGCGGTGGTGCGTCCTTGCCAGCTTCGGGTCGCCCTTGAGCTTCTCGAGTAACCGATCGTTTGCGAACCCCTGCCGGAGCCCGAACCAGGTGAAGAACGGAATGATGAAGATCATCCCGACGATCGGAATGTTGTCGGGCAGCGAGATGATGGTCCAGAGTTGGTGCCAGTCCATGGTGAACGTTCCTTCCGGCCGACGCTCTATCTGCGCAAGGGCTTGATCTCACTCTCCAGCATGATCCGGTTGGGCCCGGAGATCCCGCCGTCCTTGCGTACCCTCCAGAAGTGGACGATCATGAACGTCGCGGCAAATCCCGGTATTGCGATGCAGTGCCAGATATACGCCCGCAGGAGCGCATTCGCATCGACGATGGACCCGCCCAGAAGGGCGAAGCGCACGTCATTGAATGGCGTCATGCCGAACTGCGGGCCGAACGGACCCTCGTGCCCCAGCATCGGTGTCGCTCGGGCCATGTTGGTTCCCACCGTGACCGCCCAGAAGCCCAGCTGGTCGTCCGGCAGGAGGTAGCCGGTGAACGACAACAGCAGCGTCAGCACCAGCAGGATTACGCCCACGGACCAGTTGAACTGCCGTGGCTTCTTGTAGGAGCCCGTCAGGAAGACGCGGAACATGTGCAGCTGAACCGTGAGCACCATGGCATGGGCCGCCCAGCGGTGCATGTTGCGCAGCAGCTTGCCGAAGGGCACGTCGTGCTCCAGATAGAGGATGTCGCGGAAGGCCTGCACCTTGGTCGGGTGGTAGTAGAACATCAGCAGAACGCCAGTCCACGTCAGCACCCAGAAGAGGTAGAAGCTGATGCCGCCCATGCCCCAAGTGAAGCTGAATCGCACGGCGTCGCGGTTGACCCGCGCGGGATGGAGGTGCAGGAAGACATTGCTCAGCACACCCAGAGTGCGGCTCCGCGCAGTTTGGTCATGCTTGACCCGGAAGATGGACTTGTAGACCTCGGTCTTCGTGGGCTGCTTGATGGCGTTGAGGTCCATCAGAGCCTTCTGCTTGATTTCCTGCGGATCGACCGTGACGCCCAGCAGCTGGCGACTGCCGTTGCTGCCGTTGGTGGCCGAGGGCGCGGACTTGGCTGCGGCCTTCTTGGAAGCTTCCATGCTGGTGTGTACCTCTCGTCCTCAGACCTGGATGAAGCTGCCCAGGGAGTCGAACTGCGTCGGCTGGCCCTTCTCCTCTCGGTACAGCACGCTCGTGTCAACGACGATGCGGCCCTGCGGGTCGAGCGCGACGTAGGCCCGGTCCATCGGTCGAGGCGCGGGCCCCTCGTAGTTGCGGCCCTCCGGATCGTAGCCGCTGCCGTGGCAGGGGCACTTGAACTTCGCCTCGCTCAGCTTCCAGTCCGGAGTGCACCCAAGGTGCGTGCAGCTGGCGAAGATCACGAATAGCCGGTCCGTCGTGCGCACGACCCAGATGCGATTGCTCTTCTGGAATCGCGTGTCGACGCCGATCGCAAAGTCCGTGGGAAGGCCGATGCGGAACTGCGTGCGCGGCTCGAAGATCGTGCGCGGGAAGAAGAACCGCAGGAACATCAGGAAATTGGCGGTCAGGAAGCCGCCGGTCAGCAGGCCGACGAGTCGGCGCCGGGACTGAATCTTGACCTGCTCCTCCCTGTCCTCAGCACGGAGGGCAGCCTTGATGCGTTCAATCAGTGATCCGCCCGACACTGCGCCACCCTTATTTGATGCTGCCATGCACAACCCTCCGGATGGGCACATCCACAACCGCGGTCGCCCGATCCCCGTCCCCCATTGTAGAGAACCCGGGAGCCCCGCTTCAATCCGCCGCTCCGCCGCCCGGTCACCGCTGGGCGGACCCTTTCCGAGCGGCCTCCAGCACCGTCCGGGCCCGCTCCAGATCCTTCGGCGTGTCAATGCTGACGCCGACATGATCGCGGGTCTCCACCACTGCGATGCGATGGCCTCGTTCGAGGGCGCGAAGCTGTTCCAGTCCCTCGGCCTGTTCCAGCGATCCTGGCGGCATTCGGCTGAAGGCGAGCAGGAAGTTCCTACGGTAGGCGTAGATCCCGATGTGCTCCCAAGCCCGAACGGCAGCTTCGCGGTGGGGGCACGGGATCGGACTGCGCGAGAAGTACAGAGCCATTCCGGCGTCGTCCGTGACCACCTTCACGACATTGGGATCCTCGAACGTGCCCGGGTGGTCGATCCGCTTGCAGAGTGTCGCCATGTCCGGTCCCCCGACGCCGGTAAGGGGGTCCACGACCTGTTCGAGGACCGCGGGGTTCACGAAGGGCTCGTCTCCTTGAATGTTCACGATCACTTCGCAGGGTGTGCGGCCAGCCACTTCGGCAACCCGGTCCGTCCCGGAAACGTGCGCTGACGATGTGAGGGCGACGTCGCCGCCGAATGCGCGGACAGCTGCCCGGATGCGGTCGTCGTCCGTGGCGACGACCACACGGTCGAGCCGCGGGCAGGAGATGGCTCCTTCATAGACCCGCTGCAGAACTGGCTTTCCGCCGAGGTCGGCGAGGAGCTTACCCGGAAAGCGCCGGGCTGCGTAACGCGCCGGGATTACTCCTAGGACACTTTGGGGCAAAGGGTCTCAGTCTAATGCACGCCGGGAAGCCGACGATCCGAGCAATACAGCGGCGCACTACGGCGGATCGTGGGCAAGACCTTACCAATCGGTGGCAGCGTTGAATGCGAAGTCCCTCCTGCCTTCCATGCTTTGGGTGCCTCGATTGCGCACGCGACCAGAGAAGTCTAGGATCGCGTCGCGCGCGGCGCTTGCCGAGCCTCCCGGACAGCAGGCATGCAACTGTTCGACCGAGGCGTGGAGGGAGATGTCGAATCAGTGGCAGGGGATCGTCGTCCAACCAAGGAAGAACGGCTGCACGGGCAGGATGTTCTCCCACTTGACGCACTCGTGCTGGGTGTCGATCCTGCCCCGGTCTGCGACCTGAGCAACGTGGATCCGGTTCGGGCGCGGTAGCGCGTTCCATTCATCGGCGAGGAATATGTTCAGCGCTTGGCGCACGGCAAGGTTCGCTCTCCGCGGGAACCGGCACCCGCCGGTTACGAAGGAGGCTCCTCGGGCGCCCAGATTCGCCGCTCAATCAGAGTCGACGTCGGGAAACACCTCCGCGAGGCACTCTGCGCCTAGCGCAGTCGTGAACCAAGCGCTCAGCTCAGTCGGTGCGGCCACTGCGATCCGTCTGCAGACCGGATGCGGCAGCTGGCCAAATCGATGCTCCAACAGCTGCGACAACGTGCCTGCCAGCCCCTTGGCTTCGCCCTGCTCTATGCCCTGCTCCAAGCCCAGAGCCTTGCCCTTTTCGATGAGCTCTTGCACGACTTGTCCTACCATCGCCTGACCCCTCCCCGGCTTAGCCTGTTCGGCTGCCGTCTCCAGCGTCGTCGTCTGAACTTCCCAGACGCTCATAACATACAACACCATTTGCCTCTCGAACTCCGATCCGTCCGGCAGCGCTGCCAGCACCTCCGGCAGCACGCGCAACTTCTCCTTCTCTCCTCCCTTCTGCGAATAGCGCAGCGCCACCAATCCCGCCCAGGCAGCCGGGTCCGACGCCAGCCGGTCGATCGGAATGTGCCCCAGATCGCGCAGGTAGTAGCCGAAGGAAGGCTCTAGGGCGCGCAGCCGCTCGTCGCCCGTCGCCAGCATTTCAGTGATCGAGCCCGGCGCTGTCCAGGCCGCTCTTCCGTGGTAGAACACCAATGGAATGATCGTCGGCAGCGCCCGCAGCTTGGCCCGGCTGCCCTGCGCGTACGCTTCCCAGATTCGCAGCTTGTACCTGAAGACCTGCAGCGCCGTGCCCGGGTCGGACGACGACTTGTGCTCCAGCAGGACGTGCACGAAGCCGGGCTCGCCGGTCTTGAGGGTCACCCGAAGGAGCTTGTCGCTCCGGCTGCCGCGCAAGTCCTCGTCCACGAAGCTACCGTCGAGCGGAACTGGCGGCTCGTCGGCCACCAGCGCTGCAATCCACGGTTCCAGGTGGGCCTGGAGCACGGCTTGGGCGCGACGCTCGTCAGACAGCGTTGCGCGGAAAACGAGGTCGTGCGGGTTGTTGAGGTCTGTCGCCATGGTCTCCGCGCGCCAACCGCAGCCTTGGCGCGCAAGGGCCGCGGGCGCACGATTGCGAAGGATAGCAGCGTCTGCACGCGCGGCAAGAGACGTCGCCGCTCCTGTTTGGGCGAATGTTGGCCGGGCCGGCTGGAGTGCGCTCGGTTCGGCTGCGCCGCCCGGTCACCGCTCAGCGCGCGCTCCGATTCAGCCTCCAGCAAGGTGCGGGCGCGCAGCAGATGGTTCGGAGTGTCAATGCTCGCACCGACAGCATCGCGGGTCTCCACCACCGCGATGCGATAGCCCCGATCCAGAGCCCGAAGCTGCTCCAGGCCCTCTGCCTTCTCCAGCGATCGTAGCGGCACTCGCCTGAAGGCTAGCAGGAAGTTCCGGCGGTAGGCATAGGTTCCAATGCGCTCTCAGCCCCGAGCGACAGCCTCGCTATGGGGGCAAGGGGTTGGGCTGCACGGCATTCCGGTCCTCGAGATTCTCGCGGTCGGCGATCCGCTTGCAGAGGGTCGCTATGTCGGGCCCATCAGCCTGAAAGGGGGGCCCAACGACCTCCTCCAGCACAGCCGAGTGCACAAAGGGCTCGTCGCCTTGGATGTTGACGATCACTTCGCAGGCTGTGCGGCTGCCCATCTCGGCAACCCGGTCCGTCCCGCAAACGTGCGCCGAGGAGGTGAGGGCGACGTCGCCGCCGAAAGCGCGGACAGCCGCCCGGATGCGGTCGTCGTCCGTGGCGACGACCACGCGGTCGAGCCGCGGGCAGGAGATGGCTCCTTCATAGACCCGCTGCAGAACCGGCTCTCCGCCGAGGTCGGCGAGCAGCTTACGCGGAAAGCGCCGGGCTGCGTAGCGCGCCGGGATAACTCCTAGGACACTTTGGGGCAAAGGGTCTCAGTCCAATGCACGCCGGGAAGCCGACGATCCGAGCAACACAGCGGCGCACTGCGACGGATATTGGGGAAGACCTTACCAACCGGAGGCAGCGTTGAATGCGAAGTCCCTCCTGCCTCCCATGCTTTGGTCGCCTCGAATGCGCACGCGACCCGAGAAGTCTAGGATCGCGTCGCGCGCGGCGCTTGCCGAACCTCCCGGACAGCAGGCATGCAACGGTTCGACGGAGGCGTGGAGGGAGATGTCGAATCAGTGGCAGGGGTTCGTCGTCCAACCAAGGAAGAACGGCTTCACGGGCAGGATCTTCTCCCACTTGACGCACTCGTGCTGGGTGTCGATCCTGCCCCGGTCTGCGACCTGAGCAACGTGGATCCGGTTGGGGCGCGGTAGCACTCTCAATCCTCGGCGAGGGATATGCTCAGCGCTTGGGGCACGGCCAAGGTGCGCTTCCCGCGGGAACCGGCACTCGCCGGTTACGAAGGAGGCTCCTCGGGCGCCCAGATTCGCCGCTCAATCAGAGTCGACGTCGGGAAACACCTCCGCGAGGCACTCTGCGCCTAGCGCAGTCGTGAACCAAGCGCTCAGCTCAGTCGGTGCGGCCACTGCGATCCGTCTGCGGACCGGATGCGGCAGCTGGCCAAATCGATGCTCCAACAGCTGCGACAACGTGCCTGCCAGCCCCTTGGCTTCGCCCTGCTCTATGCCCTGCTCCAAACCCTGCTCCAAGCCCTGCTCCAAGCCCTGCTCCAAGCCCTGCTCTATGCCCTGCTCTATGCCCTGCTCCAAGCCCAGAGCCTTGCCCTTTTCGATGAGCTCTTGCACGACTTGTCCTACCATCGCCTGACCCCTCCCCGGCTTAGCCTGTTCGGCTGCCGTCTCCAGCGTCGTCGTCTGAACTTCCCAGACGCTCATAACATACAACACCATTTGCCTCTCGAACTCCGATCCGTCCGGCAGCGCTGCCAGCACCTCCGGCAGCACGCGCAACTTCTCCTTCTCTCCTCCCTTCTGCGAATAGCGCAGCGCCACCAGTCCCGCCCAGGCAGCCGGGTCCGACGCCAGCCGGTCGATCGGAATGTGCCCCAGATCGCGCAGGTAGTAGCCGAAGGAAGGCTCTAGGGCGCGCAGCCGCTCGTCGCCCGTCGCCAGCATTTCAGTGATCGAGCCCGGCGCTGTCCAGGCCGCTCTTCCGTGGTAGAACACCAATGGAATGATCGTCGGCAGCGCCCGCAGCTTGGCCCGGCTGCCCTGCGCGTACGCTTCCCAGATTCGCAGCTTGTACCTGAAGACCTGCAGCGCCGTGCCCGGGTCGGACGACGACTTGTGCTCCAGCAGGACGTGCACGAAGCCGGGCTCGCCGGTCTTGAGGGTCACCCGAAGGAGCTTGTCGCTCCGGCTGCCGCGCAAGTCCTCGTCCACGAAGCTTCCGTCGAGCGGAACTGGCGGCTCGTCGGCCACCAGCGCTGCAATCCACGGTTCCAGGTGGGCCTGGAGCACGGCTTGGGCGCGACGCTCGTCAGACAGCGTTGCGCGGAAAACGAGGTCGTGCGGGTTGTTGATGTCTGTCGCCATGGTCTCTGCGCGCCAACCGCAGCCTTGGCGCGCAAGGGCCGCGGGCGCACGATTGCGAAGGATAGCAGCGTCTGCACGCGCGGCAAGAGACGTCGCCGCTCCTGTTTGGGCGAATGTTGGCCGGGCCGGCTGGAGTGCGCTCGGTTCGGCTGCGCCGCCCGGTCACCGCTCAGCGCGCGCTCCGATTCAGCCTCCAGCAAGGTGCGGGCGCGCAGCAGATGGTTCGGAGTGTCAATGCTCGCACCGACAGCATCGCGGGTCTCCACCACCGCGATGCGATAGCCCCGATCCAGAGCCCGAAGCTGCTCCAGGCCCTCTGCCTTCTCCAGCGATCGTAGCGGCACTCGCCTGAAGGCTAGCAGGAAGTTCCGGCGGTAGGCATAGGTTCCAATGCGCTCTCAGCCCCGAGCGACAGCCTCGCTATGGGGGCAAGGGGTTGGGCTGCACGGGATTCCGGTCCTCGAGATTCTCGCGGTCGGCGATCCGCTTGCAGAGGGTCGCTATGTCGGGCCCATCAGCCTGAAAGGGGGCCCAACGACCTCCTCCAGCACAGCCGAGTTCACAAAGGGCTCGCCGCCTTGGATGTTGACGATCACTTCGCAGGCTGTGCGGCTGCCCATCTCGGCAACCCGGTCTGTCCCGCAAACGTGCGCCGAGGAGGTGAGGGCGACGTCGCCGCCGAAAGCGCGGACAGCCGCCCGGATGCGGTCGTCGTCCGTGGCGACGACCACGCGGTCGAGCCGCGGGCAGGAGATGGCTCCTTCATAGACCCGCTGCAGAACCGGCTCTCCGCCGAGGTCGGCGAGCAGCTTACCCGGAAAGCGCCGGGCTGCGTAGCGCGCCGGGATAACTCCTAGGACACTTTGGGGCAAAGGGTCTCAGTCCAATGCACGCCGGGAAGCCGACGATCCTAGCAACACAGCGGCGCACTGCGACGGATATTGGGGAAGACCTTACCAACCGGAGGCAGCGTTGAATGCGAAGTCCCTCCTGCCTCCCATGCTTTGGTCGCCTCGAATGCGCACGCGACCAGAGAAGTCTAGGATCGCGTCGCGCGCGGCGCTTGCCGAACCTCCCGGACAGCAGGCATGCAACGGTTCGACGGAGGCGTGGAGGGAGATGTCGAATCAGTGGCAGGGGTTCGTCGTCCAACCAAGGAAGAACGGCTTCACGGGCAGGATCTTCTCCCACTTGACGCACTCGTGCTGGGTGTCGATCCTGCCCCGGTCTGCGACCTGAGCAACGTGGATCCGGTTGGGGCGCGGTAGCACTCTCAATCCTCGGCGAGGGATATGCTCAGCGCTTGGGGCACGGCCAAGGTGCGCTTCCCGCGGGAACCGGCACTCGCCGGTTACGAAGGAGGCTCCTCGGGCGCCCAGATTCGCCGCTCAATCAGAGTCGACGTCGGGAAACACCTCCGCGAGGCACTCTGCGCCTAGCGCAGTCGTGAACCAAGCGCTCAGCTCAGTCGGTGCGGCCACTGCGATCCGTCTGCGGACCGGATGCGGCAGCTGGCCAAATCGATGCTCCAACAGCTGCGACAACGAGCCTGCCAGCCCCTTGGCTTCACCCTGCTCTATGCCCTGCTCCAAGCCCTGCTCCAAGCCCTGCTCTATGCCCTGCTCTATGCCCTGCTCCAAGCCCAGAGCCTTGCCCTTTTCGATGAGCTCTTGCACGACTTGTCCTACCATCGCCTGACCCCTCCCCGGCTTAGCCTGTTCGGCTGCCGTCTCCAGCGTCGTCGTCTGAACTTCCCAGACGCTCATAACCTACAACACCATTTGCTTCTCGAACTCCGATCCGTCCCTCAGCGCTGCCAGCACCTGTTGAACGTCACACTATTTGATCGTCAGAGGGCCCGTTCTCGTCGGATTGGCAGGACGCCGGAATTGGGATGATGGTCGAATAATCCGGGAACACCAGACGGCTACCGACTTTACCGCCCTATCTAGGGGGGAGGCTCAGCATCATCCCGTCTCCGGGCAGGCTGCGGCCGAAGGGGAGGGTTGAAGGGCCGCTGGGAAGCACGTGCCGAGTCGAATCCGGGCAGCCAACACTCACTACCACGCCACCCGCCGGGTAGTTTGGTAGCGCCTCTTTGGTAGCATCGCTACCGCTACCCCATCGATGCTCACGTAATCCGACGAAATCGGTGCTTGCTGTCCGTCATCCGCGATCACAGAGTCCGACGTGTCCGCGATCATTTTTTGTGAAGTTCAACAGCACCTCCAGCAGCACGCGCAACTTCTCCCCCTCTCCTGCCTTCTGCGAATAGCGCAGCGCCACCAGTCCCGCCCAGGCAGCCGGGTCCGACGCCATCCGATCGATCGGGATGTGCCCCAGATCCCGCAACCACAGGGTCAGACTCTCTTGCATGACGTGCGCGAATGGTGGGAAGCGCGCAGCAACACTCGTCAATGCGCCCTGCGAAGCTGGCTGGACAACGGGACCGCCAGCCGGGTTTGAGCGCCTGATCGATACAGGCTCAGGGCCGGGTTGACTGCCACTGGAAGCCATCGGGCTCTTGCGACAAGCAGGACCCGAACAGAGGAGCCATCTATCATCGGCCGTCGGGCGGATGGCGACGGGCAGGGTTCGACCATGGAATCGGGAAGCTGTTCTCTCCAGGGGCTGTGCTCTCGAGTTAGCGATCCGGGCTCAAATCTCCGGCACTGGATCGGAGGGTGAGATGTCCTCTCCTTCCCAATTGACGGCGCCATCGGTGTAGATCAGCACACGCGCCCGGCTACCCGGCGCGTGGGCCTGCTCGTCCGCGGGAAGGTAGCGCCGGTGCTCCGCTATGACCTCCGCGTGCTCCGGCCGCGCAGCGAGATTGTCGAACTCCTGCGGGTCGATGCGCATGTCGTACAGTTCCTCGGAACCGTCGGCGTGGTGAATATAACGCCAGTGTTCCGTGCGCACGCCGTGATTGCCGGGATTGTGGGTGGTGATGGCCGGCCACTGTCGCGGGGCAGCAGAATCCGCAAGCTGCGGTACAAGACTGTGGCCCTCAAGTCCTTCGGGCAAGTCCAGGCCAGAGAGTTCGGCAAGCGTAGGGAAGATATCGAGCAGTTCGGCCGGGGATGTCACATTGGCACCCGCCGCGACCCCCGGCCCGGCGAACATTAGAGGGACGCGCGTGGAGCGATCCCAGAGCGTATTCTTGCCAGTGATCAGCTTCTCGCCCAGATGCCAGCCGTGGTCCGACCAAAGCACGACTATCGTGTTCTCGGCATTGCCGCTCGCGTCCAAGGCGTCTAAGAGGCGCCCGACCTGGCTGTCCACGAAGCTGACTGAGGCGAGGTAGGACGCCACGAGGTTCCGCCATTCCCCAGCCTCTTCGAGAAACTTGAGCCGAGGCTCCGGGAGCTTCCAGTGAAGGTACCAGCTGAAGCGGGGTGTGTCGTCGCGGTCGTCGCGCCGGATCTCGGGCAACTGGACTGACTCTAGGGGGTACATGTCGTACCACTCCTGGGTGACATAGCAGGGAACGTGCGGCAGGAAGAACCCCGCAGCAAGGAAGTATGGACGATCTTGAGGACCGTTGAGCGGCCCCTCGAGCTGTTCGACGGCCCAGCTGGCGACCTTCCAGTCCCCCTTCTCCTCGTCGCGGTGGGGGAATGTCCCCCAGTCCATCAGCGGGTGGTTCTGCGGCGTCTGGACCAGCTTCTCCTCCGGGCGTGCGCCGACGCCAGCTGCCGGGCCCAAGAACTGAAACTCGCTGTCGGTGTCCGCCCGGCCGTAGCGGCCGTGGTAGATCTTTCCCGTCGAATACGTGGCGTACCCGTTTCTCTCCAGAAACTGCGGAAGCGTCTCGATGGAACTGAGGGCTTCAACCTCGCGGAACCAAGGCGACAGCCCATAGATGCCCGTGGTTGTCGGGCGGCGACCCGTGAGTAGGCTGGTTCGTGCCGGATTGCACAGGGGGGCCTGAGTGTGCGCGTTGAGGAATGTGGTGCCGCGCGCGGCGAGGCGATCCATCTGCGGAGTCCGGACTTGCGGGTGGCCACCTAAGGGCCCTACCCAGTCGTTGAGGTCATCGATCGCGATGAACAGGATGTTGGGCGGTGTTGAAGGCGTGTCGGCGGTGCAGCCCGCCACGAGCAACGCTAAGGCAACCACGACGGGAATTCGCGATACAGGAGTCATGCCGGAACTGACGGTACCACAGCGAGCGCGTCCCCGCGCGGGCGGGCCCTTGGCCGCTTGGCTCCCATGGGGTGATAACGGGCTGGCGCAAGAACCCCCGCTGCGGGCATGCTTTGGCGGGCGTGCAGCCGGCGCAGGCTTGGAATCCCCGACCTGAATCGCCCGGACCCCTAGCGCTGGCGGCAACGTCTCGGCTGCGATTACCAACCCAAAACGGTCTTGTCTCGATGCTGCGCCGGGGAGCAAAGCGGTTGGGTTGCCGATCCTTGCTGGTCGCGAACGCGACCGCCGGCCCGGACCGCTACCAGGCCGGGCCGTCCGTGCCCCTGTCCCCGTCGACGGTTTGGGAAGCCGGCGTGGTGTCGCGCGGTGGCGGCGGATGCTGCGAGCCAGTCGACTTCCCAGCTGCCGTGTAGGCCTGCGCGGTGCGCCCAATAGGCGACAGGAGGGCATAGGGAACCCAGAAGTACCACCCGAGTGTGAACGCGGCGTACACGGGGCCCTGCAGGTAGTATCCAAGACCGGTCAAGAGACCGCCGACCGGACCCGCAACCAGCCACGCGACCCTCCGCTTCATGAACGGCACTCGCACGCGTACTTGATAGACCTCCGCCTTCGGGAATGTCCTCGTGCCGCCGTTTCGCGCGAGCAGTGCGATGTGGCCTTCAGTCGCGGATACAAATCGCCCTTGCACGACGATTCCTCGCTGTAGCCGTCCGTCGGACGCAAGCACGACTCGGATACGCTTGCCCGGCGGGAGTTCCCGAACACCGTCCCAACTTCCTGTTGCCGATGCATGCGCCGCATCGGGGAGCGCGACGAGCACGGTAAGAACGAGGGCAATGGACGCGCGGGCCGTCATTAGCACACAATCGCAGGACCGACGGGGCTTTGACACCAAGTTCGACCGGCGCCAAGCGGCGGCCGCAGGGCCTACAGTCGCAGCTACGGCCTGTGGAATCCTCACGACCGTCCCTTGCACTCCGCCGTCCCACCTTAGTCGATTGCCCAAGTCTCCGAAGGCGAGCGTCTCCCAGGGAAATCGGCGAGCCCTCGCCGCCGCTTGTCGCTGGGCGACGAAGGCCGACTGAGCGTCTACGGAGGGATACACTGGAGGCGTCTTCCCAGAAGGACCTGACCGCAGCTCTTCGGGCCAGTGGCCACGGCGCCCTGCAACTTGGAGCGCTTGGAGCAATCCCGCCAAGCGCGTTCCCTGCCGCGCGATGCGGTCACGGCGCGTCACACAACCATGGACTTCCCGATCGAGGAATCTCGGCGGCAGTTCGGGAAACTGCTCGAGATCATGCACAAGCTGCGCTCCCCGCAGGGCTGCCCGTGGGACCGAGAGCAGACACTGCGGTCACTACGGCGCTATCTGATCGAGGAGGCCTACGAGGTCATCGACGCCATCGACCGCTCCGACTGGGAGGGCTTGGTGGAGGAGCTTGGAGACCTGCAGTTGCAGATCGTGTTCCAGGCGGAGATCGCGCGTAGTGAAGGGCTGTTCGACATCTGCGAGGTATTGGAGGCCATCAGTTCCAAGCTGGTGCGGCGCCATCCCCACGTCTTCGGGTCGGAATCCCTGGAAACTGCAGGTGCCGTTAAGCAGCGCTGGGACGAGATCAAGCGCAACGAGAAACCGACGACCGACGAAAGCGGCCTCCTCGGCGGGATCCCATCGAACCAGCCCGCGACGCTCGAAGCCCAGCAGGTCGGCAAGGCTGCTGCCGCCGGCGGCTTCGACTGGCGGCAGTTCGAGGACTTGGGCACGAAGCTCGCGGAGGAGTTCAACGAGCTCTCCGAGGCTCGTCAGAGCGGTGCCGCGGATCGGATTGAGGACGAAGTTGGGGACGTGCTGTTCATGGCCGTAAATGTAGCTCGCTACTGCGGCGTCGACGCAGAACTGGCCCTCAAGCGCGCCAACGCCAAGTTTCGGAGGCGCTTCCGCGCCATCGAACTCGAACTGGCCAAGTCAGGACGCACGACAGTGGACTGCGACATCGACGGGCTGGAAGAACTATGGCAGCGCGCAAAGCGGTCCTAGGCTCGCTCGAGGTCCGGGCGGTCAAATCGCTTGAGGAGTGGCAGCTAACCGTAGGCTTGCAACGGGAAATCTGGGGCTTTGACGAGACGGATGAGGTTCCTCCGCGCCTGTTCGGGGTCATCCTGAGGACGGGCGGCTCTTGCCTAGGAGCGTTCCTAGAGGGCGAAATGGTCGGCTTCTCACTGGCCTTCGCAGGACTCAAGGCCTCGGGGGCGCGCTACTGGCACAGCCACATGGTCGGAGTGCGGCCCAGCCTGCACGGGCGCGGCATCGGATACCGGATCAAGCTCGCCCAGCGCGAGGCTGCGCTATCGGCCGGCGTGGAGCGGATCGAGTGGACCTTCGACCCGTTGCGCGCGCGCAATGCGCACTTCAACGTGACCAAGCTCGGAACTGTGGCGCACGAGTATCTCCCAGATTTCTACGGCACTACATCGAGCGACCTGCACGGGGGCCTGCCCACGGACCGCCTGGTAGCCGTCTGGCACCTGCGGAGCCGGCGGGTTGCGGATCGGGTGCTGGGCCTAGAGCCCCCACCTGCCCGCGGCTCGCTGTTGGTCGAGATCCCGTCCAGCATTGAGCAGCTGCCGCGGGCCGAAGCGCTTGCCGCGCGAGGCAGGCTCCGCGCAGAG
The DNA here is from genome assembly GCA_965203925.1 of Bryobacterales bacterium. Classification (GTDB taxonomy): domain Bacteria; phylum Acidobacteriota; class Terriglobia; order Bryobacterales; family UBA6623; genus VXMF01. The sequence continues at coordinate 2,472,605 of OZ241924.1, read as the reverse complement.
TTCCCGGCAGCGTTCGCGCGCGGGTTCAGTGTCACCGGCTTCACCCGCGGCCCTGTGACTGCAACCTATCATCTGGACCGCTGATGCGTGTGGACTACGGGATAGGAAGAGCCCCAGCAGGGTACGGCGCGCGCTAGTCGTCGTCGCCGCCCTTGGCACCCCGCTTGGCAGCGGCAATCACTTTTTCGGCGAGCGGTACCGGAACAAAATCGTAGTGGTCCTGCTCCATTGAGAAGGAACCGCGTCCTTGGGTCATGGACGTCAGGTCGTTGGCGTAGGTCAGCATCTCGGCCATTGGCACGTCCGCCCGGATGACCTGGGTGCCGCCCTTGATGTCCATCCCCTGAATCCTCCCGCGGCGACTGTTGAGGTCCCCCATCAGGTCTCCCGCAAACTCCATCGGAGCCACCACCTCGACCTTCATGACCGGCTCCAGCAGTGCCGGCCGGGCCTTTGCCATGGCCAGCTTGAACGCCTTGCTGCCCGCCAGCTTGAAGGCAAGCTCGGACGAGTCTACATCGTGGTGTGACCCGTCGTAGAGGATCACCCTGAAGTCGACCACCGGGTAGCCAGCGAGGTAGCCTCGGGCCGCGGCCTCGCGGATGCCCTTCTCCACCGCCGGAATGTAGGTCTTGGGAATCGAACCGCCGAAGATCTCGTCGACGAACTCGAAGTCAGCGCCGCGCTCAAGCGGTGAAACCTTGATCTTGCAGTCCCCGAACTGCCCGTGTCCACCAGTCTGCTTCTTGTGCCGGCCGTGCACGTCTGCGGATCCGCGAATCGTCTCGCGGTAGGGCACTTTCGGAGCCCGCAGCTCAACGTTGACGTTGTATCGCTTGCGGAGCTTGCTGCAGACGATGTCAATGTGCTGCTGTCCGTTCCCCGCCAGCAGGAATTCCTGCGTCTGGGCATCGCGATAGAACTGCAGCGACGGATCTTCCTCCAGCACACGCACGACCGTTGTTCCGAGGCGGTCCTCGTCCTGCCGGGTCTTCGGCTGGATGGCGTAGGCAATGGAGGGCGGAGGCAGCTCGACCTCGGGGAAAGCGACCGGAGAATCCTTGCTGCCCAAACTGTCCCCAGTGGTGGATCCCTTCAGCTTCGCGACCACGCCGAGGTCTCCAGCGTGAATTGCCGGCACGGGGGAACTGGCCTTGCCCTGGGGAATGCTGATCCGCGCGAACTTCTCCGTCGTGCGCTTATCGTGGTTGTACACGACGGCATCGTTGGCCAGCACGCCAGAGGCGACCCGGAAGTAGCTGAGCCGGCCCGAGAACGCGTCGGATGCCGTCTTCCAGATCCATAGCGCAAGAGGTCCGTCATCTTCGACCGTGATGGTTCCCTCCTCCGTCGCGAACTCTCCTCGGTCAGCTGGCGATGGTGTGGAGGCGACCAAAAAGTCCAGCAGCAGGTCGGTTGCGATGTTGTCCGCCGCAGACCCGCAAAGCAGCGGGAGGACCTCCCCTTGGACGAGGGCCGCGCGAAGGCCGGAGGCCAGCGTCTCGGCATCCAGCGTGCCTTCCTCGAAGTACTCCTCCATCAAGTCCTCGTCAGTCTCCGCAACCGCCTCGACCAGTAGCGTGCGGAGTTCCTCAACCTGATCGGCCAGCTCTTCAGGAATCTCGGTTTCCACACCCTTTCCCCTGCCCCCGATCTCGTACTCGTAGGCCTTCTCAGAAAGCAGGTCGACGACTCCGCGGAAGGACCCCTCCTGCCCCAGAGGAATGTGGATCTGCACTGGCGTGACTCCGAACACTTCCCTGACTTGCTCTGCGATACGGGTCAGAGAGGCCCGGTCCCGGCGCATCTTGTTAGCGAACACGACCCTTGGAAGGCCGAATTCGGTCGCGAAGGCCCAGCACTTCTCTGTCTGGATTTCGACCCCGTTGACGGCATCGACGACGACAAGGGCAGCATCAGCGGCCGAGAGTGCGGCCTTGGCCTCGTTGATGAAGATGTTGTAGCCGGGCGTGTCCAGAAGGTTTACCTTCGCTCGTTTCCACAGGGCGTGTGCCAAGGACGTGGAGATGCTGACCTTGCGCTGAATCTCCTCCTCGTCATGGTCGGTGATGGTGTTGCCCTCGTCGACCCTCGTGAGCCGGTTGGTCGCTCCCGCTGTGAACAGCATTGCGGCCACGAGCGTGGTCTTTCCGCAGTCGCCATGGCCGACAACGCCGACGTTGCGGATGTCCTTGGTTTGGAATTCCTTCATCTGCTGACTTCCCGGGGGTAGCACGGATCCCGCCGGGCTGCAGGAGCACGCCGGGACAGGCCGAGACGGCGGCACCGACGCGGCACGAGGCCGCAAGCGGGGCCTTGGCGACCAGTATAAGGGCTGAGGCCCTATGGGCCCGCGAGTCTAGGAACCGTTGTTCTGGAGCCAGCTCGAGTAGGAGTGCCTGCGCGAGCCCGTGTACTCGTAGGTGTCGAAGACCCACGCCATGCCCAATGCCCGCGGGTCACCGTCCTGCTCCAGACGCTGCTGCAGCTCGGCCCGGAGCGCCTTCTTGGCCTCGGCATGGGCAGGGTCGGAAGCGAGGTTCTGCACACAATCCGCGTCACGGTCGACGCGGTACAGTTCCTCGGCGGGCCGCTTGCCGAAGGACATCCTGTAGTACTGGTCAAACCCTCTCAGGAGTCGCGACTTGGTGGGGCTCGCGTCGCAGTTGCGGTAGCCGGTCTCCGGGTTCCCCGCCGGCCAGCGGTCAGACTCGTAGTTCCGTACGTAGAGGTACTCCGGCGTGCGCAGCGCCCTCACTGGATAGCCCTGATCGTCAGGCCGTCCCAAGTCGTGGCGCTCCTTGCCGACGAGCATGCGGTTGCGCTTGGCATCGATCCAACCCTCCTCGTCGGATCGCAGGATGTCCGCAAAGCTCCTGCCGGTCATCGAATCGGGCACTTCCAGGCCCGCTATCTCAAGGATCGTCGGTGCAATGTCCCTGACGTTGATAAAGTCCTTCACGGCGCGGCCGGCTCGACCCCCGCCGAAGCGGACGGCCAACGGGAGGTGGAAGCCGTACTCGTAGATCTGGCCCTTGACCCTCGGGAAGGGCATTCCATGGTCGGAGGTTGCAATGACCAGGGTATTGTCCAGTTCGCCGATCTGCTGAAGCTTGGAAAGGATGCGGCCCAGGTGGGTGTCGAACCACTCGGACTCCACAGCGTAGTCCGCGAGGTCCCGCCGGATCGTGTCATCGTCCGGATAGAACTTGGGCACGTCCACGTCTTGAGGGCGCTTTCCCCGGATCGCTCCGGCGCCGTCCTGAAATGCCCGGTGAGGCTCGTGCGTGCCGTACCAGAAGCAGAATGGCTGGTCAGCCTCGCGGCTCTCCAAGAAGTACTCGAAGTTGCGAGCATAGTCGTTGTTCGACATGGCACGGAACTCGGGCCGGGCGGTGTGCTTGCGGTACTCCGGGCCCGCGGGGTTGCGCTCGAAGCCACCTGCCGTGTAGTCACCCGGACCCCAGCCCTTGCCCGTGTAGCCGACGTGGTATCCGGCCCTCTCGAGCAGATCGGGGAATACCGCCCACTTTGCAGGGAAAACCCCAAAGTGGTTGACTGCTTCCTCGAGCTGCCAAGTGTTGCGTCCGGTCAGGATACTGGCTCGGCAAGGCGAGCACTTCGGGTTCGATGTGAAGCAGTTCTCAAAGAGAACGCCCTCGGCGCCAAGCCTGTCAAAGGCCGGCGTCTTGACCCAGTCGCAGCCGTAGGCCCCAGCGTGGGGCCAGCCCCAGTCATCGGCGATCGCGAACAGGATGTTCGGACGCCGTTGCTGGCCGGTGGCCGGGAGCGCCGCTGCTGCCCCTATCGCGGCGGACATGAGTTCCCTTCGTGTCATGTCCCTGTAGGATACAGCGCCGCTGCCCGGTCAAAGGGCTGGCCGCGCTGCTCGCGAGAGTACTTCAGACCGCCCACTCCGCGGCCTGGCGAGCGTGCGTCACCCTCACTCGCCCTCGCCGGGCTCAATCGTCCCGAACATGTTGCCGCCGTGACTGGATCCCCACCACATTCCGGCGTATAGGTCCCGGTAGAATGCGACCCTCGCCGTGTACTTGCCCATGCCGGGAAGGCCAAGGTCTGTGACACTCACGATGGGCGTGTCTCCGGCCCAGTGCAGCTGCACGGGCACTGGCAGCGTCACGTCGGTCTGCCCGAATTGAATCTGTGCGTGGAACGTCCAGAGAGTGTCGGACCGCTTCACTACCTTCTCGATCCGGTAGGCTTCCTGCCGGAGCCGCACGGGCTCCGATTTGTCGCTGTCCTCGCCCGGCTCGCCGTCGGTGCGAAAGACTGTGAAGTTCCCCTGCAGTACGGCACCGCGCATGGACTCTTCGAATGCGCGCTCCAGTTCCAGCTGGGCCTCCGGGGTGACGCTCGCTGGAGCGCAGGAGATTAGGAGGATCGGTATCAGCGCAATGGTCCGCATGGCCCTACTGTACGGCAGCGCGTGCCTGTCCGGCTATCGCAGGGTCACCGGAGCCGTCACTCTGGCTCGGGGCGAGCACGGGGCTGGTCCGCGGTCGGAAAGTCCTCCGGGACGTGCTGGGTGACCTCACCGGTCACCGCCCACTCGGCGCCCCGCTGGAAGGTCGCGATGAAGCCCGTACAGCGCTGGGACACAAGCGCATGCCCGAGGGTGGTGTGGAACACGCGGCCTTGCCCGTAGGGGATTGCCATCAAAATTGGTTCGTGCTCCCCTGTCCCCCCAGACTCGACCGTTGAGTACGCCGAGCCCAGCACGCGGACGTTCGTGGCCGGGCCTCGCAAACGGTCGTAGAGCTCGTCGTTAGCATGCATCCAGCGGGCAGGCAGGCCCCTGGTTATGGGGTGATCCGTGTCACGGACGTCGATGGGAAATTCGTGCCTCTCTCCGTGGCTGCCCCCAATCCCGGGAGCGTGGTCTGGCACGAAGGCGCCATCCCGCAGGCGCAGGTAGGGACCGTGGCGTTCGGTGCGGTCTCCCCAGCCGCCGATGCCGATCATCTCGTTGTAGGCAGTCCATTCAGGGAAGGCGTTGTTTGCGGCGTGAACGGAAACGAACCCCCCGCCCTGGGCCACGAAGCTCTCGAAGTCCGCCATCGCTTCGGCGCCCCATGGGTCACCGTTGTAGTTGGAGACGACCAAGTCGTACTCGGAGAACGGCGGCCGGAAGCTGTCCATCGGCTCGCCGGCTGGCGGAGTTGTCGCTGTGTCGACACTGAACATTCCCGTCTCTTCCAAGTAACCCTTGAGATACTGTGTGGTGGTGGGCCAGATGCGATGGTTGTTCTGGCCGTCGACAATCAGGGCACGGTAGACATCGTCGGTCGCTGGCGCGCAGCCGGCGAGCAGGATTGCGGCCAAAGCGGCGAGTGGGGCTCGGAACTTCATGGGAACGGTTAGAACGTACCACGCGCGGCAGACCCCATGGGGCTGCTCGACAGCCCTCTCGAGCCGAACCGAACGATCCTCCCGTTATGCTCGGCAAACATTGTTGTCCTTGAAGCGAAGGGTCGGGCTTCTACACGTACGAGCACATGGGCGGGCATCGGTAGAGGATCCGGCCGCTCTTGCGTCTCACGTTGCGCGAACCGGCCGCCTCCAAGCGGACAACTGCTCGCGCGATGCGCGTCCTATCGATTGCGAACGACGCACGTGCCGTCGCTTCCAGAACTGGAACCGGACTCGATTCAGTGCGGGTTGCGATCGACGGGCAGACTGGGCAGCCCGAATGCCGTAGGTCTGGAACTTCCCTTCCGAGGTGTGCCCAAGATTGTCCCGTTCCGTTCGACCCTCAGCGACGCGGCCTGAGCGCACGTGGAAGCGCTACTGGCTGTTCCAGCTCCCAGGCCTCGTGCTCGTAGGGGCACTCGCTTGGCCAGTCGCGCGATGGCTCGAGCTACCGCCCTGGATCTGTTGGGTGGCAATCGGAGCCTGGGCGGCCAAGGATGCGGTAATGTACCCCATGCTGCGCTCGGCATACTCGGCAGGTCCGCCGACAGGCGTCGAATCGCTTGTTGGGTCCGTGGGAAGGGCACACGAGACCCTCGATCCCTCGGGTCTTGTCAAGATCCGATCGGAACTCTGGCGCGCCACGAGCGCCGAGCCGGTGGTCGTGGGCCAGCCCGTGCGCGTAGTGGGAGCATCCGGCATGACGCTGCGTGTTGTCGCCGTCAACGTCGGACCGAGGCCTGAGTGACCTCAGCCTCAAGGCCGCCCACGGCGCGAATCGGTCATAATGCACCGCCCACCGGGCATGCCACGGCAATCCGTCTACGCATTGCCATGCGTGAAGGCGCCGAGAATACGTGTCGGGCAAGCCGGCGGCCCCAGCCAGAAGGCAACCCGCCGCTACTGGGCGTCCGGGAATGAGGATTCCGATTCGGGACCGCCCGGCCGCAGGGCTTCCAGTGCATCCACCAGCGGATCTTGGTAGTAACGGCGTGGTGCGGGGTCTGCCTGTTCGAACCGCGCATCAACCTCCGCCGCCTCATCCGTGCGGCCAGCTTGCCGCAGCGCCGCAGCGAGCGACCGGAGCGCATCCCGGTACTCGGGAGCGGTCCGGACGGCAGCCTCTAGGTGGCGGATCGCTCGGTCTGGATCGTCCGGCAGAATCGTGCCCAAGCGGTAATTCGCGGCCGCGCTGGATGGCTCCATTCTGAGGACGCGCTCCAATATCTCCCGGGCCCGCTCCAGCTCGCCGGCCTGTGTCAGCAGATCCACGAGGCGGACGGACGTCGGAATGTCCCGCCACTGGATCCCCTCGGCCCGCTCGAACGCGGCCCGGGCCTCGGCAAGCAGGCCCTGGTCGGACCGTGCCACGCCCAAGAGGTACGCACAGGCGAAGCCTTGCGGGTCGAGCGCGAGACAACGCTCGAAGCAGGCGGCTGCCGACTCCGGCCGGCCGTGGGCGAACAGCGTCTTCCCAAGCCCTTCGACGGCAGCGGGGCTGAGGGGATTCGCGTTCGCACGATCGTAGGCACTGCGGACGCGGGACTGGTCAGCGGTAGCGAACGTTTCAAGGCTGACTTCGGGAAGGGGCGGCAGAGACTCGGAGCATCCGGCCAACGCCAAGAGCAGCCAACATGATGTGGCCCGTACGACGCAGTCACCCGCGCTGGGATCAGTCCGCCAGAACATCGCTTATCCTCCCTGAAGAATAGACGGCTTCGAGCCTCGCGATTGCCACTCCGAAGCGCGCTGCCATCCTCTCACCCCAAGCGGCGGACTCCGCGACGCGGTCCCGCAACACGCTCTCTAGGCCCACTCGTCCCTCTTCGAACTGGGCGAGTGTCACGTCGAGCCTGGCACGAGCATACTCGAGCTCTTGGGCCGCCAGCCGATCGCGTCGCTCAGCCTCTTGCAATGCCTCGTCCGACCGCCGACGCTCCAACGCCAGCGCGGCGCGCTTGGCATTGTGCCGCACGAGCACATCGCGCTCGTCGAGCCGAGCCCTGGCCACAGCCGCTGCTACGGTGCGGCCGGCGAAGAGCGGCACCCGCACCGCAACACCGGCCTGGAAGTTGTGCCGCTGGAAGCGCCGGAAGTAGTCGTCGTAGTTGTTGAAGCGCGCCAAGACTGCGTACTGGGCCACGATGTCCAGCTTGGGCAGTCGTTCGGCCTTAGCCTCTTCGACCCGGAACTGCGCGGCGGTCATCTGGGCAGCGAGGGCGGCCACCTCGGGGTGAGCGTCTAGATCCCGAGCCTGGCTGCTGGCGGCGGCCTCCAACCGTGCGGCAGACTGCGCGTCAAGCCCTGCGGGAACGAGGCGAACGGTCGGATCCAGCGCGAGCGCGTGCCCAAGTTCGGCCTCCAGCAGCCGGGCGCGTGATCTGGCGCCCGCATGCCTCTCGCGAGCCCTCGCCGTCTCCAGCCGCGCGCCGGCCAAGGTCAGGGGAACGGCAATGCCTTCCTCGACTCTCGCCTCCGCAATCCGCTCCAATTGTGCGAAGTGGGTCACGTCCGCTAGCCGCCGATGCTCCTCCAAAGATGCCAGCTCGAACTCGAGATAGCGAACACCCGCGTCGTAGGCGGATCGCTCGGCGGCCGACTGTGCAAGGTGCTCGGATGCGCGGGCTGATTCGCGCGCGCGCTGGCTCGCCCGCGGCTGCTGAACATCCAGCAGTGGCTGACTGACCGTGAGGTGGGCGACCGAGGGAGCGGCGCCCAGAACGCTCTGCGGAATGCCAGAGGTCGCCCCGAGGCCCGATCCGGCCAGCAGTCGGGCGGAGCGCTCGGCTCGGGCGGACGCAACGCCGGCTCGGGCGCGGCCCACCTCAATCCGTGCCAGTTCCACATCCACGGAGCCTTCCATAGCGATGCGCATGGCTTCCCCTAGGCCGATGGAACGCGATTGGCCCTCAGGATCGGCCCCGAGGCCTGTGACCGCAGATGAGAAGAGAACGAGCAATAGCAGGATGCTATTCATTCCTGAGAGCCTCCGCTGGAGCCAAGCCCGCCGCCCTAGAGGCCGGCAGAAGTCCGAAGCCGACCCCCAGAACAACGGCCGAGGCAAGGGTAAGGGCTGTCCAGCCGAACGGCACATGCACGGGCAGGTCCGGCCAAGAGTGTGCCACGGCCAGAGCAACGGCGATTCCGGCGGCACCCCCAAGTATCCCGCCAGTGGCGGCGACCACGACTGCTTCCAGGATGAACTGGACTCCGATGTCGCGTGTGGTCGCACCGACGGACCGCCGGACCCCAATCTCGACCGTCCGCTCCGAAACCGCCATGAGCATCATGTTCATGATGAAGACACCGCTAACCGCCAGTGTCAGCGATGCGATCAGAACCATGGCCGCCGTCATTGCGGTCATGATGCGACTTGCAGCCGACAGGACCCCACTCATCGTCTCAACACGGTACAAGGACCCGAGACGGTGCCGACTCTCGAGCGTCTCCCGCAGGATGCCGGCCGCTTGGCCAACTTCATCTTGCGACCGGACCGAGACATATAGCGGATCCACGCGCTCGACGGGCTGGAAAGAAGCCAGAACAGTGTAGGGGACGAGCATCGAGTTGTCTGAGACCTCGGACTGGCCAAACGTCTCGACGCCTTCCGAGAACACCCCCACGAGCAAGAATGGGAGGCCATGGACCTCGACGTGCTGTCCTACGGGCGCCGGACCGGGGCCGAAGAGCTTTCGCGAGAGTTCGACGGTAACCAGAGCGACCTTGGCGCGCGACGCGACGTCCAGACGATCCAAGAACCGGCCTTGGTGGACGACAAGGTTGCGGACTGCTCTGTACGACTCGTCCGAGCCTAGTATGCGCACTTGAACTGGCCGGCCTTGTACGGTGATCCAATCCCACGTGCTGGTTACGCCGGCCACGGCCGTTGCCAGGCCTCCGAGGCGCTGCCGAACCGCGGCCACGTCCCGGAGGTTGATGTAGTCGGCTTCTGAGGCGGACACGTTGCCCCCGGCCTCGTAGTAGGCGTACACCAGATTGGAGCCGACGCCCTCGATCTGGGCCAGTACATAGGCCCTTCCGGTAGCTGCGACACCGTAGACGCTCGCGACGGTGAATACGGCCGCAGCCATGCTGCCCGCCGCCAGACACGAGCGGAGCCGCTGGGCCCAGAGCGCTTCGACGGCGGACCGCGCCAAGGCCCTTGCAACGATGCCCTGATTGCCAGACTTCAACGACGCTCCGGAGCACGCAGCGCGGTGGTCCGGACAGGCGAGCGAATCGCCCCTACCCGCTCACCGCGTACCGTCGAGTCCGAGGCGCGAGCGCCACGACGCAGAGAGTCCCGCCCCCCTGGTGCGAGCAGCGCGGCCTGTTGCGGCAAGCGTCCGCAAGAGCGTCCTCGGTCTCCGGTCCCATGTCACCCATATTATCGCCGCCCTACAACATGTGTCGGCGTCCTGCCCGGTTAGTTGCGCCTCGTTTACTACAGGAGTCCTTGGCCCATCACACGTGCGCTAACGGAGAAACGCGCCATCGGCTTCGGACCGGAGCCGGATGCTAGTCCGCCGGGAGCATGTGCGTGTATCTGGCGAGTGCATCTGCCGGGCAGATTCGCGCAAGCTGTTGGCAGTGTCGGCCAGCGGCCCGAGGGCTCGGGCCGCTGCCGGGTGGTCGTCTTGATGCGTCGCACCTGACGGCGGCCGAGCGTCGGGTGAGCAGGGGGCCGGGACTTGACGGCATCTACCGACGCATCTGATGACTGGCGTCCCGTGCAGACAGGCAGTTTGCGCCCGCCTGCCTCTGGATCCGCAATCCAAACGCGGTGCAGGGGACGATGCATGCGAGCCAGTGCAGCCTGTGCGATGAATCGCATGGACTGGTTCCCATTCTCGGAATCGAGATTCGCCGGGCGGCTCAGCCGCCAGCCGGCAACCGCAGTCACGTACCCGCTGAGCGCTGCCGCCCCGATCCGTTTCCTGTGCCCATGCCGCACGTTGTGTTGGGGCAGCCGATGAGAAGTCTCCACGAGCTCCCTGAACGGACCGGGGCCTGAGCGCCTAACTCGGAAGGGCACCAGCCCCCGATTCTCGACGCGCTGGACGAGCCGCAATCGAAAGTCGGCATGTCCCGTCCCACGGACGAGCCCGTGCCGCTTTCCCACGGACCCCGCTGAAGTTCTCATTGGACCGATCGTTCCGCGCATGGCGCGGGTTGAATAGAGCGTCTCCCGCAGCGACGATGCCTGCGATGGCGTGCTCCCGCCCCTCGCAGGGGCTCGCCCAGCATCTGTGATAGTGTCGTGCCCGGGAAGCCACCATGTCCAGCGTCTCCCTAAACCGGCGCACTTTCGTCGCCACGGCCGGGGCCGGCCTGCCTCTTGTGGGGGCAAGAGCGGCGAATCCACCCCGACGCGTCGCGCTGATCGGCTCCGGGTGGTATGGCAAGAACGACCTATTCCGTCTCGTCCAGGTGGAGGATGTTGAGATCGTTGCGCTCTGCGACCCAGATTCGAATAGCTTGGCGGCCGACGTTGCCACTGCCGCCGGCAGGCACAGGTCGGGTAAGGCTCCAAGAGCGTACGTCGACTACCGCGAGATGCTGCGCCAAGAGCAGCCGGACATCGTCGAAGTGGCGACGCCCGACCACTGGCACTGCCTGCCGGCCATCGCCGCCATGGAGGCTGGCGCTGATGTCTATGTTCAGAAGCCCATCTCAGTGGACGTCGTCGAGGGCCAAGCGATGGTCGCAGCTGCGCGGAAGTACGGTCGGGTGTGCCAAGTCGGCACGCAGCGTCGGTCGGCCCCACACTTGATCGAGGCGCGGGACCGGATCCAGAGCGGGATGCTCGGCAAGATCTCCCACGCTGAGGTCTGCTGCTATATCTACCGGAGCCCTCGTGGCAATCCTCCGGACACCGATCCGCCCCCGCATCTCGACTACGAAATGTGGACGGGCCCGGCCCCGATGCGACCGTTCTGCCAGTGGACGCATCCTCGGCGGTGGCGTTACTTCATGGAGTACGGCAACGGGGTGATCGGGGACATGTGCATCCACATGCTGGACCTGGTGCGCTGGACGCTGAACTTGGGCTGGCCGTCCGTCATCCATTCCACCGGCGGCATCTTCGTGGACAAGGACAGCAAGGCAAACACTCCGGATACCCAGACCGCAACGTTCTCTTTCCCGGACCTCAACGTCGTCTGGACTCATCGCAATTGGGGCAGCCCGGTATACCCTGGCTATCCGTGGGCCTACTTCATCTACGGCGAGAAGGGCCTTTTCAAGGGGTCGACGACGAAGTGGGAGTTCATACCGGTCGACAAGAATTCGAAGGCCATTCGCCGGGAAGCGTTCACGGAGATGGACAGGTATGAGATCGACCAAGTCGACTCCGTCGAGTCAAGGCTGGGGCCGCACGAATTCCCTGTGCTGCGCGCCCACATGCGCGACTTCCTGTCGGCAATCGACCAGCGCCGCAAACCGGTGGCCGACATTGAACAAGGGCACATTTCAACGGCCTGCTGCATTCTGGCGAACGTCTCGATGGAACTCCGGCGTTCCGTCCGCTGGGATGAGGAGACCGGGACTGTTCCGCATGACCCCGAAGCCGCGGCCAAGCTCGCCCGGCCCTATCGCAGCCCCTGGGTTCATCCATCGCCCCTGACCGTCTGAGCCGAGATCGTGCGACCGGCAGCGCTTCCTGTCGGTGGTCAAGAGCAATGCGGGATAAGCTCGCCGACCTTCGTTGGATCAGGGATCGTCGGAGTTCGTGGCAGAGCGAACATTGTTTCGGATTGCAGGCCATCCCATCCGTCGGCGACATGGTTCGTGCAGATCGTGGGTGCGCGTCCTAGGACGGTGTGTCCCGCCCGCGAATCCGTCACGCAACTCTCGGGCAGCTTCGCCGATTCGGCGGATCCTCCCCGCATGCGGACGCCGTCCGGCGATCATTCCAATCCCTGAGAGCAGGCGAGCGGCAGACCAACCGCTTCAACACGCTCGTGGAGCCAGAACCGCTTGTCGCCGGGAAACAGGACTGTGATTCGGTCGAGCCGCAGGTCGGCAAGTGCCGAATGCATCGACCGCGTCATCCTCGGAGCACTGGCCCTCTTGAACTCGAAGCCGAGGCGACGGCTCCCGTCAAAGACCAGCAGGTCGATCTCCGCTCCGCCGTGGGTCGCCCAGTAATGGCAGTCATCCCAGTCGGCAGAGAGGATTCGAACGACCTCCTGCATCGCGAAGCCTTCCCAGGAAGCGCCGCACTTGGGATGGCCCAGCAGGGCCGACTCACTCCGGATTCCAAGCAGCGTGTGCAGGAGCCCCGTGTCGCTCAGGTAGACCCTTGGTGCCTTGACCTGGCGCTTCTTCAGATTCTCGAACCAAGGAGTCAGCCTGCGCACAACCAGCGCATCGACGAGGGTCTCCAAGTAGCGGTTCACCGTCGGGGCGCTCAGCCCAAGGGAGCGCGCCAGTTCCGAGGCCTTCCAGCGGTTGCCGTGATAGTGCGCCAGCATCGTCCAGAACCGCCGCATCGTGGACGCCGGTACACTGATGCCAAGCTGCGGCAGATCCCGCTCCAAGAAGGTGCGCACGAACGCCTTGCGCCAAGCTGCGCTCTCTATTTCGTCGCTCGCCAAGAGCGAGCGCGGGAATCCGCCCCGCAGCCACAAGCGGTCGCCCCCTACAGAGGTAGCCTCGTCGACGGCAAGCGGGGTTAGCTCATGGTAGGCGATCCGTCCGGCCAGCGATTCTGAAGATTGCCGAAGAAGCTCCGGCCCGGCGCTGCCGAGCACCAAGAATCGGGCCCGCCCTCCGGGCCGGTCCACAAGCACCCTCAGGACACGGAAGAGCCCCTCGCGGTGCTGAACCTCGTCAATGACGACTAGCCCTTCCAGACCTTGGAGAGCCAGCATCGGATCGGCAAAGCGGGCAGCGTCGGTCGGGTCTTCCAAGTCGAAGGACGCGACCGGGCCCGGCTCTTGCGCAATCAGGCGACGGGCCAGCGTGGTCTTCCCGACTTGGCGCGCGCCTATCAGACCCACGACCGGGAACTGCCTTAGCAGGCGCCGGACTTCTGATTCGTGACGAAGACGTGGGATCATGGCGAGCGTCTAAACAGGAAAATCAAAACTGCTCATTTCATTTTTCCTGGTAGCGATTCGTCCCTACAGCATAGACGGCAGTGACAAAGGAGGCCGGACGACCGTCAACACGGGGACCGCCCCCGGCGTCGCCGGCTCCTCGCTGGCACAGACAGGCTACAGCCGAGCCCGCAGGTCTACAGTCCTGAACTTTGGCAGGCTGCGCAGACCGTTGGTGATATCCGCGCCACCCGATGCCTGGCCGACGCCCGACGCGGACTCTCATCGCCTGCGCGGAGCGGCCCTGCGCGCGGACGTAGTGTCCCGGCTGGACCCTCTGACCGCGTTACGCGCCGATGCAGGCCACCCTCCCGGACTCATGCGACGACCGGGCCGGGATCCGCGCAGCCCTAGCTCTGGCCACGGCCTGGACCGCCGACAGCCCGTGGCTAGCCGACGCTGCGCCAGCTGTCATCGCCACCCGACCGCCACCAGTGCGGTCAACAACAAGGGCCCCCGTCCCGGAGGACGGAGGCCCAAAAGGAAGGCAGCCTGCCCGATCAGAACATGAATCGGAGCGCAAACTGGAACTGCCGATTCAGCCCGGCACGCGTACCGAAGATCCGACCGAAGTTGCCGGAACCGTGGGTAGCGTTCGGGGTGTTGAACTGAGGTGTGTTCATCAGATTGAAGGACTCAATCCGGAATTGCAACTTGGAACTCTCGGTGATTGGGAAGTCCTTGAAGAGCGAGAGGTCAACGGTGTTTGTAGGTGGTCCGATGTTCGAGTAGTTTCCGAGAGCGCCGAACGTCCCGGGCGCGGGATCTTGCACAGCAGAGGTGTCAAACCACTCGTCCGGGCTTCGCCCGCCAGAGGGGGCCGAGTTTGGATCACGACCCGAAACGGGGTCCGGACGAGTCGTGCCGCTGCACGAACAGATGGCTCGATTCGTGCCGACATTGAAGTAATTGCCTGTCTGGAGGGTGAGGATGCCATTCAGCTGCCAGCCGCCGATGAGCATTCGGGCTGGGCCGCTCAACTGCGCCGGAGTCGGCAAGTTCCAGTTCCCGCTCAGTACGAAGCGATGGCGGATGTCAAAACTGGCGTGCGCGTACTCGAGATACTGGTGCGGTGTACGATTCCCGGGACCCCCGGATAGCGTCGTTCCTGTGTCTGCAAGTGCATGACCCCATGTGTACGCGGCAAGGAATCCGAGTCCGTCGGAGTAGCGCTTGTCCAGCTTCGCTGTGAAGGCGTTGTACGACGAGCGACCATTGCTGTTGGTGAAGGAGATGTTCACATTACCTACAACGTCCTTGAAAGGTCTACGGTTGAAGCGGGATATGTTGGGGCGAGGATCGTTCACCAAGGGATTGCCGTTGTAGTTGTCCGTCAGCCGGTTTCCCTTTGAGCCAATGTAGGCGAGTTCAAGCACTGAGTTCCAACCCAAGTCCCGCTGCAGGTTGAAGTTCCACTTGTTCACCAACGGCCAGCGGCGCTGAGTGTAGACCGATCGGAAGGAGATCGGCGCGGGAAGAGAGAATGCGTCAACAGGAAAACCGTCGGAGAATTTCCTGACAAAGGGGTTGCGGTCCGAGCCGCGGTCCTTCACGAATCTGGTCTCCTGATTGAACGGCACGTTCTCCCCACGGTTGGGATTGCCACCTTCGTTCTCCTCGGCACCATAGAAGATTCCGTATCCAGCCCTAATCACTGTTCCCGGCATGACTTCGTAAGCAAAGCCGATGCGCGGTGCTAGGTTTGTTCGGTCCCAATCCCTCAGGTACAGCGAGGTGACGCCACGAGAGACACTGATGTTCGGGTAGTCCGTCGCGAAGTTCGGCGGCAGTGGGGCGTCCTGATCCTTGCCTTGGGGGATCACAAGCGTCGGCTCGCTGTGGTCAGCGCCGAATACGTCCAAGTGGGCCTGCCGACCGAACTTCTCACCGATTGGCGTTGTGAGCTCGTACCGCACGCCAAGGTTCACCGTCAGCTTCGAGCTGACCTTCCAGTCGTCCTGAACGAAGAACGAGTACGCATCCTTGAACGATGAAATGAAGTTCGCAGTGGTGATGCGGGCCCAGTGCACGTCGCCCAAGAGCCAAGACGCCATTCCGTCGCCGGTGTCGTTGAAGCCAACCTGGTCGGAGTCCGCCCTATTGAAGTCCATCCTCCCACGCGGAGAGGGCACCTGGAAGAAGGGGAATCCGATTGGCCTGTACTCGGCGCCGAACTTGATCGCATGGGCGCCCTTATTCCAAGACACGTTCTGAATGAAGTCCCAGACATTGTTGTATTCCTGCGTCGGCAGCCATTCGGAACCGCCAACCGTGCTGTAGCCCTGTGGTCCGAGGCGCATCATGCCGCCGTTGTTTGTCGTGAAGGGGTTTAGGCCACCGAAGCCGAGAGACGAGAACGAGTCGTTGTCCGCGTTGCTCTGCACTCTGGTGGTGATGAGCCGGGAGTATGCGACGCGAGACTCGGTGATCAGCGACGGAGACCAGATCTTCGTGTAGCTCAGCATTGCCGCACGGCTCAAGTTCTCCTCCGTCTCGCCGAGGAATCCGCCCGCGTCCAAGTCGCCAGGCAGGGGCGGAGTCTGGAACTTCTGCTCGTCGATCCAGCTAATGCTGCCGAACAGGCTGTCGTTGTCCGAGATTCGGTGGTCGATCCGCACGTCCCACTGGTGAACGTCGCGCATTGCATTGCGGGCGGTGAAGAAGTTCCCTCCGGGCCGTTCGCCGGCAGGAGTGAGATTCTGGTTCTCCGTCGGGTACTGGCCGATCAGGTTTGATGCGATGGAGTCGAACCGGGACGCGGGAATCATGTTGTTCGGGTACGGATCTCGGATCACGATTCCGTTCATTTCCCGCTGCGTGTCGCGGTCGAAGATCTGCCCGCGCAAGACATTGCGTCCGAGCTCGTCCTGGCCAAGCACGTCGGAAGGACGAAGGACAGTTGAGAAGTCCCCCTGCGCCATTCCTGGAGCGGGAACGGTCAGGGTGCTGGAGAGACTTCCGTCGCGGATCAGAGTGCCCTGATAGTCCGCGAACCAGAAAGTTCTGTTCCTTGCGATCGGACCACCCACGGCAGCTCCAAACTGATTCTGCTTGTAGGGCTGCCTAGGGTTTCCATTCCTGTTCAGTTCCCATGTATTTGCGTTGGCCTTCGTGTTCTGCAGAAACTCAAACAGCGTGCCGTGGATCTCATTGGTCCCGGACTTGATGGTGACGTTGACGACCCCGCCGGCCGCACGCCCATACTCAGCGTTGTATCCGTTGGTCAGGATCTGCATCTCGCCGATCGCCTCTACCGAGGGCCCGACGACGTACGCGGTCTGGTTGATGAAGTCGATCACGTTGACGTTGTTGTCGACGCCATTCAGCAAGAAGTTGTTCTGACCGTTCGAGCGAACGCCGTTGGCGGAGAAACCGCCGCCGGCCGCATCACGCGCCCCTGGCTCAGCGGGAACGACCGCCGGCACGGTCCGTGCCAAGAAGGCGAAGCGACGCTGGCCTCCAAGCGGCAACTCACTGGTCTGCCGGTTTTCCAGCGTGCCTCCCATCTGGGTGGACTCTGTCTGGAGCGCGGGCGGTGCCGCCGAGACCTCGATGGTCTCCGTTACCTCACCGATCTCGAGGATGAAGTTTGCCTGAACTCGGCCCGCCGACTGCAGGATGACGCCAGTCTGGACAGACCTCTTGAAGCCCGGCGACTCGCACGCAATCGTATAGACGCCCGGCTTGATGAGCGGGCGGATGTAGTTTCCGACGACGTCCGACTCGACGGTGTCGGTAACGCCGGTCGCTTCCTCAGTGATCGTGATCGTGGCCCCGGGGATCGCGGCGCCGGACGGATCCGTGACACTGCCCAGCAACGTCCCCATGTCGCGCTGGGCCATGGCCGGCGCGGCCAGCAAAAATACCCCGACCAAGACGGCCAGTCCCCCCGGGTGCAGGAATCTCCTCACAATTCGCTCCTTTTCCCTTGGGGCCAAGATTGTTAAGCCCCGTACTAAACAATTGTGAACCAAGCGCATTGCCGAACTCAAGCCCACCGAGACCAGCATATCAAGCACCAAGGGACAATCGGACAATCCCAGCCTCAGGGCAACTCGCGCCGGATTGGCGCTCAGAGCGCTCGCTGCAGCTTCCTGAGCAGGGCCCGGACTTCAAAGTAAGGCTCGGCGTTAGCAGCCGGCTTGGGCGTTTGCAAGTAGCGCTTCGCCAAGCCTGCTGCCTTCTCCACGAATTCCCGACTCTCCGCCTCACTCCAGGCACGCGCTGCCGTAATCCAGACTGACGGGTTGTCGCCGTCGAGTCGGAACGCCAGTTCGAAGAGCTCACCGCTGGCCGTGTCGTCGCCCCGCCTCGCCAAGAAAGCAGCTTGGGCCAAGACGGGGCCGATGTCGTCCGGCGCGAGTTCCCGGGCCCGTGCCAGTTCGCCGGCAGCGTTGCCGAACTCGCCGGCGGCCTCGTGGCATGCTGCTGAGGCAACGGCCCCCAAGACTGGATCTTCCCTCCGAATCAGTTCGGCGACCTCCCGAGCCCGCGCCTTGCTGCCGCCCACCATCGGCGGGGCCTCCAGATGGAATCCCAACAGTGCGTCCAAGGCCTCCAGATTCTCGCCGTCCAGCTCAACTGCGCGCTCGAACTGCCGCTTGACCCTTCTCACCAGCGGAAGCGCCCCCAACCGGCGAATCGCGGACATGGTTTGAAGGCGCCGACCGATCGCCAAGCCCAGCCACAGGTTGTTGATGGAACTGTCCGGGGCCTCTTCGAGTGCCACTTCGAACGCTGCTTGCGCCTCGCGGTAGTCTTCGGCAGCGTAGTGCCGGACGCCTTCCTGGAAATCGGAGCCGGCTCCAGCCGCGAGAGTCCCGCCTATCGCGAGCGCGGCGATTAGCCTAGGCGCCATCTTGGCCTCGGACGGCGCGGGCGCGGGCCCGCTGCCCCCTGCGGAGCTGTGCGCCGGCCGGGATTACCACCACGTCGGATTCGTCGATGCCTCCGCGGATCTCAACATGGGAGGGTCCGACAGCTCCCAAGTCCACTTCGCGGCGGTCCAGCAGCCCACCCTCCAACACCCAAACATGCGCCCCCGACCCGCTGCCCGCGATGGCCTCCCGAGGCAGGCTCAGAGCCTGTTCCGCCGTCCGGATCACGATCCGGACGCCGACCGCAAGGCCGGGCAGCAGCACGCCGTCCGAATTCTCCGCGGTGCACCGGGCCTCGCCGACGCGCCGAGGACCGACATCGACAACCTCGGTCGGGAGGCCGTCCACGGTGCATGCCCATTCGCGGTCAGGGTACGCGTCCGCCGTCAGCGTCGCAGCCACTCCCAACCGCACGGCGCCCAAGTCCGGCTGGTCAATGTGAACCCGCGCACGGACCTCGTCTGTAGAGCCTAGGCGAGCCAGCAACGCGCCTGCCTCGACGAAGTCGCCTTGCTCGACCGAAATGGAGTACACGCGACCCGCTGCAGGCGCGCGGATGGACAGATCTCGAAGGGCGCGAGAGGCCGATTCAAGCTCGGCGGCTGCCTCCGAGACGGCAGCCGCCAACTCGGCTCGCTGCATTTCAGCTCGGGGAGACGAGAGGCGCACATCCAGCGCCTCAACCTCGGCCTGGAGGTCGTCGACCAAACGGTTGTCCGCTTCGAGCTCGGCGCGAGTCGCCGCATCCCGGGCGTGCAGCCTGAGTGACCGGGAGGCCACCTCGGCCGCGTCCCGCAAGGCTCCCGCCAGCTTACTGCGGCGGGCCTGCAGATCAGCCGCCTCGGTCGGGCCCAACACCGCGTCGAAACGCGCCAGGCGTGCCTTGGCGGCCTCCAGCCGCGCGGTCGCCTGTTCGTGCGCCAAACCTTGACCAGAATCGGCAATGCGGAGCGTCTCCTGGCCCTTGGTCACCGTCCCGCCGAGCTGCAGGCCGACGTATTCCACTCGGCCCGTTAGAGGTGCGTGCAGCGCCAACGAACTGGTCGCCTCGATCCGCCCGTCGGTGGTCACGGCCACCTCGATGTCCCGGATCTCCGCCCTGCACGCATCGAGCGCTTGCGGCTCGCCGGCGCAGCCAGCCGCAAGTGCCAAGGCCAGCGCCAACAGACTCGCGGACCTCGCGGCGCGCATTCCTACTACTCCTCAGTGGTCCCGCCGGGACGGTGGGAGAAGTCCCACACCCGCAGGTCGGACTTCCCCGCCGTGTAGTCCACGACCGCGTATTCTCCCGGCTCAAGCGACTCAACGGGCCAGACCTTGTAGACCAGCGGAGCCAGCTGCTGCCGGAACACTTCTATGTCGTCTTGCGCCTCGGCCTGCTCTTCGGTCCTCGGAACGGTGTAGATCTGCTGGACTACCCGTCTCTTCTTCTTCGGCTCCGGCTTCACGCGGGATATCCCGAAACGAGCGAAGCTGTCCAGCCTCAGGTAGAAGATTGGGCGGTCGTTGGTGGTGACCGTACCAGCACTGAGGCCCTCAATCGACAATGTCTGCTTGCCCGTGATCACCGGGACCGGAGCGATGACGTTCAGCGCCGTTCGCCCAGCGCTCTTGTCTAGCTTGAGGAAGACCTGCTCTAGTGAGACGAGGCCCTGCGCCCCCAGATAGTAGACCCCGTCGTCTAGCGGCACGGAGTGCAGTTCCGTGCGGGCCCGCCGTTCGGCGGCCCGCTCGCGCCGGAGTTCCTCCTGATTGCGGTCGAGTTCAGCTTGGGCACTTCGGTTGCGCTCCCCGGTCCGCGCCAGGTCCACGATTGCGGTCGGCACTTCCTCCCATTGGCCCCTTGCCGTGCTGAAGTACCGCACGCGATCCTGGCCAACCTCATACTCGCGGACGGCGATTTCCGTCCCGTCGTCGAGGATCAGGACCTGCCGTGTCCCCTGGCCCAGAATGGCCGCGGCCAGCCATACGGCGAGCATGCATGCTCTCGTCAGCAATCCTGCGTTCATCTCAATGTCCCAGGCTGGGAAGACTCCCGGCCACAAGTCGGACCCGCTTCTCAGAAGCGCAGCCGGAGCTGCACCGTGGCCTGCCTGCCCGGGGCCAGGGCCGTGCCCGAGAAGAGCCCGGTGAAGTTAATGACGTTCAGACGATCCGTGGCGTTGCGCAGGTCGAATTGCAGAGTCGCCGAGCGGTTGCCGCGCTCCCACACTCGCGCTCCTACGGAGAAATCGATGCTCAGGACCGGGCGCACGCGGCCGCGCGAGAGATTCACGCGGTCCAGAATCGCCGCCGAGACTTCCTCTTCCACGTCCCCGTTGTCGTCGTCATCGTCGATTCCCTCTGCTTCGCCGGCGTCGTCATCGTCGTCACCAACCTCGCCTTCGTCGAGATCTTCGTCGTCGTCATCGTCTTCCAATTCGATGGGAAGGCCGCTGCCGTAGCGGACGCCGGCCGAGACCCACAGCCTCCGGGTCACATCCACCTGCACATGTGCGGCCACCGTGTTGCGCTGGTCCTGGCTGATGGGGAACTCAACCCGCTCGTCGCGCAGCTCTTCGGCTTCGCCTCCCTCTACGAAGAGCCCACCGGTCACGGGGGATGCGGCAATCCCGACCATGTGCGAGTAGCTGGCCACTGCCGAGACGCGCCCCCAAGACGGCAGTTCGAGCCGCGCTTCCGTTCCCTCGACCTTCGCCGAATCGAATGTGATCGGGAATGAGAGGCCGGTGTTCAGCAAGACGTCATCGTCAATCGCGTGCCGGAAGTCCCTCCAGTAATGCTTGACGTCCAAGCGGGCCACGTTGCCCAGCGCTCTTCGGAGGCCCACCTCGAAGAAGTTCGCCCGGCTGGCCGGGACCACCAGCACTCCGGTGACCTCTTCGAGACCCAGTCGCGGGCCGGCGCTGCTCAGGAGGAGGTTCTCCCTGGGGGGCGGTTGAAAAATCCTGTCGTAGGATGCGTAGGCTTGGACTCCCAGCTTCGGCACCAAGTAGCTTGCGGCAAGCCGCGGACTGAGAGCGTTCTCGGACCTCAGAAGGCTGTAGTAGTCGTACCGCAGGCCAATGTTGGCCGCGAAGCTGCCGAGCCGGAGCGAGTCCTGGACAAACGCGCTCGTCTCCACCGCCCTTTCCCTCTGAAAGAAGTCCAGGTCCAGTTCGGGCAATTCGTCCGGTTCGGCCATCTGGAAGGCCTCCCGGACCGAAGTAACGCGAAGGTCACCACCAAGCTTGAGAGTGTGGCGCTCCTTGTCGACGGTCAGATCCGCAATCAGGGCTCCCTCTCGGAAACCCCGGTCCTGCTGAACGAAGACCGGAAGCGCCAGAGCGTTGCTCCAGAGCTCAGCCCCCAGATCACGGAACATGCCCCGCACAGCGAGCAGCTGCGTAGAGGTCAGTGCACTCTGGTAGTGGACCTGACCCGCGGACTCGCTTGAGAGCCGGTCCTGCCGCTGGCCATGCGCTTGCTGCGCGAGGTCGTTGGGGACCAAGAATCGCGTGCGATTGCTCCGGGCGTAGAATGTCAGCCGATCACGCGCACCCACGTCGCGCGCCACTCGCAGGTTGGCACCGCCCGAGCTTCCGGAGTTCGTGAAGTTCTCTAAGGAGGGCGGATCGAGATAGCGGTCGGTCGCCCCGCCTCGCAACCCGAAGGAGACCTCGTTCCCGCGACGGGCGTACTGGTGGGTGAGAGTCCCCATTCTTGAGGAATAGCTGCCCGCTTGGAGGGCCGCTTCGGAACGGTGGCCGTCCGCTGGCGCCCTGCGCGTGTCCAGTGCGATCACTCCTCCGAGCCGGCGTCCGTACTCGGCCGGGATCCCGGCCGTGAGCACTCGCACTGCTTCGAACTCGTCGGTCTCGAAGGGCGGAGCGAACGCGATCGAGCGATTGTCGTACAGGGGGAGCCCGTCAATCACGTACTGGGTGTCGTACTCGGAGCCTCGCGGGTGCAGGACTGCATTGGCCTCTAGCAGCCATCCGGGCATGGTAGTGACCACGTCGACGACACTGCGACCCAAGGTCGTTCCCAGAGTCCGGTCAAGCTGCGTCCGACCTTCTTGGACAGGCTGAGATGGCACCCTCGGGTCGAGGAGAGGTGGTTCGGCGACCACGCTGATTTGCTCCCGTACAGTCTCGAGCCGCAGCGCGACATCGATGTTTCGGGGAACGGAAGATCGGACCTCTACGGAGCGCACCTCCGAGGCAAGCCCTTCGTGGGCAACTGTCAGCCTGTAAGTGCCCGGTGGTATGCGAGTTAGAACCGCGCGGCCATCACCATCGGCGGTCGCTTGGGCCGCGAATGCTGGGCTTCGCCCTTCGAGTTCGATTTGCGCGGGCACGCCCCGGCCAGCTGGATCGGTCACCCGAACGGCGATCCTGCCGCTCATGTCCTGCGAAAGGGACTGCGGAATGAGCCCGCTCAATAGCAAGGCTGCCAATGCCGCTTGGACCGGCCGGATGCGACGACGTCCAAGGCCAACAGCGCAGCTCACCTCGCTGGCCCTCGAACGGTTGGCCTTCCCTCTGACCGACATGTTTCCGATTATGTCGAACCCCGTTTCGAAAGAACCCACGTCACGATACCAATTCCCTCGAGCCCACTCTTACGAAGATTCGATTCTCAGTGTGACCGCCCTGATTCCGGCGGGACGGAGTCTCGCAACGACGAAGGGCACCAAGTGCAGAGAGGATTGGCGGATACGGATGGATATCTGCCCGGCTGATCGGTGCTGGGAAGTCACTCATTGGGGGGGCCTCCGAAGCTGGCTTCAGCATCCAGAGAGGATCGAGTCCCCTGCCGGGGCACTCCTAGCTGGCCGGAACCCAGCAAGATCAGCGAAGTTGGTCGGCGTGAACAAGGCAATCCTTGCAATCGTGACGATTGCATCCTGCCTGAGGGCTACGAGGTCCGAGCAGTCTGAGCTTCAGTCGTGATAGATGCAGTAAAGGCCGAGAGACCTCCCGTTAGAGAACGTGTCGGGGCGTGGGCAGTGGCTGGGTTGGCGATGGCACCCGTGTTGAGGTTCGTGTGATCTCAGCCTGACGTCGTTCTATCCGGCGGAGACTTGCAACCAACATCAACGTCGGTCCTTCAAGGTACAGCAGTTCTTGTCGCCCCGACGGCAGGATTGGCTTTATTGGCGCTTGCCCACATATCGGTCCACGGTTTGCAGTCCGAGCAGGAGCGGTCCGTGCAGCCCATGCCCGGCAGGCCCGTCTTCGCGGAGCCGCCGAGCGCAGCCCGGCGGCAGGCCATCAAGTCCCGATAGCGGGAAGGCGGGGAGCTCGGGCCCAGCGCGAGAAATCGCGGCCAGCCACCGGGCCCCTCAGCGGCGGCAAAGCCCGGAGAACGTCTTCCAGCCCGCCTGCAGTCGGCGTGGGGTCGGCCAGTCTGCTGGCAGCACCCCGCACCGACCCATGTCTTGGCCGCAGTCGCCGGCCATGGCAGGTGCTGGCGCTCGAGGGACAGCGACCGCGCACTCTCCCGTCCAATCCCCCGAAGACGGCGGGCTGGAGAACGCCCAAGACGCCGCCGGCACTACACTCGTCCGCTCCGCTGCTGCCATCCTCCCGACTTGGCCCGCCCCCCCCGGTGCTATCACAGATTCGGCTGGGCCAAGTTCAACTCGCAGCTGAAAGAATGAGTCAACTCCGGCCTAGCGCTAGCCTGCGTGGCCGCACGCTAGCACCCTGTGGTATTGTCAGCGGAGCCAATTGGAGGGTGCCAGCAGTGAGATCAAGGATATCGGACTCGGGGCTCCAGATTGCGGCGATGCTCGCCGTGGCGGGAGCAGTGCTAGGGGGATGCTCACGCCCGGCCGACTCCAGGCCGAACATCGTCCTGGTCATCACGGATGACCAGGGGTACGGCGACATCGGTGCGCATGGAAACCCCAAGATTCGGACTCCCAACCTCGACGCCCTCCACGCCGAGAGTGTGCGGCTGACCAACTTCCACGTTGACCCGACTTGCTCCCCGACCCGCTCGGCGCTAGTGACAGGCCGCTACTCGTCGCGTACCGGGGTCTGGCACACGATCATGGGACGCTCAATCGTGCACCGTGACGAGAGGACTTTCGCGGACGTACTTTCGGAGGCCGGATACTCGACGGGGTTCTTTGGGAAGTGGCACCTTGGCGACAACGCTCCCTACCGCCCGATCGACCGTGGCTTCCAAGAAGCCGTGTTCCACGGAGGAGGAGGCGTCGGCCAGACTCCGGACTACTGGGGCAACGACTACTTCGGCGACACGTACTGGCACAACGGCGAGCCGAAGGCTTACGAAGGCTACTGCACGGACGTCTTCTTCGACAGCGCGCTGGCCTTCATCGAGCACCAAGCAGCAGACAGTTCATCGCCGTTCTTCGTTTACCTCTCGACGAACGCGCCCCACGGTCCGTTCTTGGTCGACGAGGCCTACTCCGCCCCCTACGCCGAAGAGGGCGTGCCCAGCCCGATGGACAAGTTCTACGGAATGATCGAGAACATCGATGACAACATGGGCCGTCTCGTTGGGAAGCTCGACCAACTTGGCATTGCCGAGAACACCCTACTCATCTTCATGACGGACAACGGGACGGCGGCAGGGGTAACAGCGACCCATCCCACCCAACGGGTCGGCTCGACGAACCGCCAATTGCTGGAGCGGGCCGCAAGGGAAGAGGCCGAGGGGGCGTGGCAGGGCTTCAACGCAGGAATGCGCGGCCGGAAGGGTTCGGAGTTCGACGGCGGCCACCGAGTCCCGTTCCTGGCCCGATGGCCCCAAGGCGGACTGGGCGAGCCCCGTGACGTCGGCAACCTCACCGCACATATCGACGTGCTGCCAACATTCGCCGACTTGGCCGGCATCGGTCGTCGTGAGGATCTTGACTGGGATGGCACGAGCCTCCTGCCGCTGCTGCGCGGCGGGGAGTGGAGCGACCGCACACTGGTCGTTCACTCCCAACGGATCCGCTTCCCTGAACGCTGGCGGAAGTCGGCCGTAATGACCGAACAGTACCGACTGGTCAACGGCACCGAGCTCTACGACATGACGGTGGATCCCGGACAGGAGTCCGACATCGCGGCTGAGAGTCCTGAAGTCGTCGAGAGCCTGCGAGAGGCCTACGACGCTTGGTGGGATCGAATTGACGAGCGTTTCGAGACGCACGTCCACATCGACATCGGAACGGATGCCGAGAATCCAGCACGCATAACCGCCCATGACTGGCTGCCGCCCGACGACTCGGTTAGGGTCCCCTGGAATCAGGGGCACGTTGCGCAAGGACCTGCGGTCAACGGGACGTGGAACATCCGCATTGCGCAGGCTGGGACGTACCAGTTCGATCTGTTCCAGCGCGACAAGCCGGCCGGATTTCCGATCGAGGCGGCGACGGCAACCCTCACAGTAGGAGACATCGAGCGCACTAGGGACGTTCCGGAAGGATCGCCGAGCGTTCAGATTGAAGTTGACTTGCAGGAGGGCAAGACCACGCTGCACACACTCTTCAGGGCCGCGGACGGCGCCGAGCGCGGTGCATTCTACGTCTACGCCCGACGCCTGTGAGAACGAACCACGGCGCCGTTTCTCGGACGGCAACATGTGTGGCGAGAACCGGGGCTCTCGGCAGCGACCCGTCCGACAGATCTTCGGACGCTTCCCCGCCGTGCTAGCATGATCGGCGCTCCGGCGGCCAGGGCCGGTTCAGGAGGGAGTGGGAGTGCCCGAAGGCTTCATTTCCAGACGAGATTGGATGCGCCACTGCGCTAGCAGCGGGGCGGGCGCAGCCCTAGCAGGAGCTGCCTCATCGGTGGCCGGAGCCGCGGAGGCAGCCTCGGCCACGTACACCAACTACTTTGGCGACCTGCACAACCACAACCAAGTCGGCTACGCGCAGGGGAGTCTGGAGCGCAGCTTCGAAGTAGCGCGGAACCATCTGGACTTCTACGCGTTCACTCCGCATTCCTACTGGCCGGACATGGGCGAGTATGACGGGAAGATCCAGTACAAGTGGCGCAACGGGTTTGCGGTCGCCAAGGCTCGCTGGCCGGACGTGGTCAGGCTGGCGCGGGAGTTCGACGACCCGGGCCATTTCACCACCATCTTGGGCTACGAGCGCCACGGCACGATGGAGGGTGACTACCACATCCTGTTCCCGGACCTTGACGGGGACTACGAGCTTGTCGAGAGGCTCGACGACCTCAAAGCGTTCGCCAAGCGCAGGGGCTGCATCCTTGTGCCCCACCATCCCGCCAACCGTCTTGGACACCGGGGCGTCGCGTCCAGCTCCATCGACACGTCCGTGTCTCCCGTGCTGGAAATCCACTCGGAGTGGGGCTGTGCGGAGCACGACCGCGCCCCGCACCCATACAAGCGTCACACTGAAGGCGGCCGCTGGACCAAGCACACCCTCCAGCACTACTTGAGCAAAGGCCACCGCTTAGGTGTCATAGCCAGCACAGACGACCATCTGGGCTACCCCGGGGGCTACCGCGAAGGCTTGGCAGTTGTCAAGGCCACGACACTGACCCGGGAAGCGATCTTCGACGCAATCCGGTCGAGGCGCACGTATGCAGTCACGGGCGATCGCATCGAGCTGGATTTCTCGGTCAACGGCGCGATGATGGGCCAATCCATACCGTTCGCGCGCGAGCGGGAAATCCGCGCCACCATCCGAGGCTGGGACATGGTGGACCGCGTGGAGATCGTCAAGAACGGACGCGTGATCCACCGGGACTTTCCCGTGGACCGCATCCCCGGAGCCGACCGCTGGAGCGAGCCCGTGGTGGTGCGCTTCGAGTACGGCTGGGGTCCGTGGCCGGCGCTCGGTTGGGGCGGCACGGCGGACTGGGACTTCGAGTTGGTCGTGGAGGGCGGGTCCATCGAGGGCTTTCACCCGTGCTTCACGTCCGGTCCGCTCGACGAGTTCCGGCGCGACCGGATAGTGAGCAGCAGCCGATCCGCGGTGCGGGTGCAGTCCTATACTGCGCTCAAGCAGCAACTGGACGACTACTCCCAGAAGGCGCTCGTGCTGCGTATCCAGGGAGACGCGGCCACACGTATAAGCGTGAACTGCACCAAGCCGACGCGCTGCTCGGTCACACAGACCCTGGGACAGCTCGACGAGTCCAACGAAATGCTCTTCACGCGACCATTCCCGTGGGAGTCGGCCATGCTCCACCGGATCGTCTTCCATGACAATTGGGAGACGTCGTTTTCGGCGCATGACGAGGATGACGGCGAGGATGTGGACTGGTACTACGTGCGCGTGTTCGAGTCGAACGGGGAACTCGCGTGGTCAAGCCCGGTTTGGGTCGAATCAGCGTGACTGAGATTGGCTGGCAGCACTTGAGTAGTTCCTTTCTTGGACTTCCTTCGTGGCTTGAGCGAGTTACAGGGGGGCTACCTCGCAGGTATCCGACCTCAACTCGAGGAGCCGGTATTGGAGACTCAGGCGTGTGCAAAGAGATTGGACCGTTCAAAAATCTCTGGGCAGACCGGATGTTCTTACGAACAGGGCAGCTAGTCAGCGGACCCATGTCTTACACTCCGGATCACGAGCAAACGGCCCGGGCCGGCGTCAGCTCGCCTTTCAGCCGGCGTCGAAAAGCGCAAGACGGCCTCCTAGGACCGAACAACCGAGCACAGGAGGGTTGGTGACAAGAACCAGGTTCGACGGATTGGCTGGTGGTGGCCCTCGGGCTGCACTGGCCGGACTGCTCCTGCTCACAGTGAGGTGCGGGGGGCCAGTACCGCAGGGCTCGTCCAAGTCTTCTGAGCAGGTCGTGGCGGCTGAGCGCGCGATGGCAAACACCGAACGCCAACTGACCTGCTGGAAGGGCTCGACCCCGGTATTCGACGGACAGGTCGGGCCGGAGGAATACAGCGACGCTGATGCTTTCGAGTGGAATGACGACTGGACCGAAGCGATGCAGCTTGAGATCGAGTCAAGCGAGGACCTGGACTTCAATGGCTGGGTGAAGCATGACGGCGAGCATCTCTACCTTGCGTTCGACGTCAGGGATGACGTGTTTTACGGGATCGACACCGAGCGCTGGGTGCCATCTCGGAATCCCGACGCCCACGTTATCGGGGAGCGTCAGCGGGGATGGCCGTGGTTCGGGGACATGATCGAAATCCTGACGTACTCCCGGATGCTCGATCTCCAAGTGCCGGTCTCGGACGTGACCGGAGACGGGCGAGGCGTGCAGATCATCTACAACCTGACCAAGTCGCACGAGGGTGGCGTTGGCACTCCGGGCATGTTGCCCCACGGGCCGAACCGCACCTTGGAGAACTGGGAGAACAACCAGAACTGGATTGTGGACGACATCATCGACACGCGAACGGTGATCCACCCCGCCCAGAACCGCTACACCATGGAGCTACGGCTCCGGCTGGACGGGGGCCTTGAGATCGCGGATGGCCAGCACTGGAAGGACGGCATGGCAGACACCCCGATAGGCTTCAACCTCGCAATCGGTGACGTGGACACGCCCGACAAGTCGCCAGACGGCCTGCTGCACCACGAAACTTGGTGGGCCGGCAAGACAGTCGAGGTCGAGGATGGCACAAGGGTGAAGCCATGGGGCGTTCTAGTGCTGACATCCAAGCAGCGCGACGCAGCAGACGGCGGCTGACCGGCCACGGGTCGCTGATCCTTGTCAGCGGGTAGCCGGTCCCTGCGATCTTGGCCGAAGACAGCTTCTCCTGCCTGGCCGTGCATCGCTGGCGGAGAGCCGGAAACCCAATCGGTCCGCCCGGCCTCGTGCGCGAAACGCCGGTGCCGCGCCAGTCTGGAGCATAGCCGGGCCGCGTTGTCGGGATGGCGCTGGGCCAGGTCGTCCCCTTAGTACCGGTCTTCGCGTCCCTTCCGGAGATGCAGCGGTCGGTGGGGCGATCCGTGGCAAGTGGCACCCTCGTCAATCGACTCCCTACCCCGCATCCGGAGAACTGCGAACGAGGGGATTCTGTCGTGCCTTGGGTCAAGGGCTTAGCGGGCGGTCGTGGCCAAAGCGTCCGACCGGTCGAGAGTTAGCTCCCCACCGGTCCTCCCACCTTCGAGTGGCGCAGGGCGAGAATGGCCCCACCGCTTGGAGCATCTCGTCACTGGCCAAGCCGGAGGGTATAGGCCCAACGTGCCAGAGCCCGGCCGCAGGCCGTAGTCTGCAGCAGCAATGCGACTTGAATTCGTGATCCGCGTTCCGATGTTGTCCTATGTGAACATGACGAGGCACGAGGGGGGCACGTCGGCAGTTGAGCCCCGCGAGAATCTGGCCCTCGTCCAGACTCGTGCAAACGGGCCGGGTCAGTTGTGGACAAAGTGGTCAGGATACGCCCGTACCTCTGCACATGACCCTGCCACGCAGTGCGTGCGCTGCACGGCTGTGAACAGTGGATAGCGCAAGACCGGATCCCGGCCGTCGTGGGCTTCGAGCAGCTTGGCGGTGGCGCAGTGGCCTTGATGGCCGTCCCTGCCCCGCCGTAACGGAAGGCAGGGCCGTGCCGGTGGCCAAGGTGCAGTTCTCCTACAGCCATCCCAACGGCCACCAGAGCGGCGACGGCCGAAATGCTGAGGTGGGCGAGGAGTCATGAGAATACTCGGAAGCGCACGGGCGATTGCCTCCGCTGGCCTGCCGGCCAATGTGCCAACACCATGCTCATTGACGTCGGCAGTTGCCAGAGAATCCTGTGCAATTGCCAGCCCCCGCCCCTGGGCCGTGACTGCAATCTCGGGCGTGCGCTTGTTCCATCCGTCGCTTGATGCGCACGCACGACCGTTTTGGGCCAAGAAGCAGCGCAATGGCCCCGTCCGGAATGCACGCCGGGAACGCTCCGCCATCCTATCGATCATGCAAGGCCCGTATGATGATCGATAGACGGTCTCGCTATCGCTCATGACGTGGAACTGGAATCAGCCCGACTGGCCGCAGTTTCGCTGGAACAGTGCCGTCTTGAGGAGGGCGGAAGACATGTTCCTCCTTGGCAGCGGCGTATCCGACGGCGCCATGAAACATCTCGCAGCAAGGGCCAGGAAGCAGTTCGTTGTCGATGTGATTTCCTCCGAGGCGCTAACAACGTCCGAAATCGAAGGCGAAATCCTCGACCGGGCAAGTGTGCGGTCGTCACTCTCCGTTGAGCTTGGTCTTGCGGTTTCACAGAATCGTGCCGGACCGTCCGAGCGGGGCGTTGCGGCCATGATGGGAGATCTCTTACGCTCGTTCGCTTCCCCCCTGTCGCACAAGACGCTCCAACAGTGGCACCGTGAACTGCTAGTAGGCAGACTTGCAGGAAGCGAACTAGGCTGCTATCGCTCAGACGAGGCCGCAATGCAAGTGGTTTCCGGTCCCGTCAACAGACGCCGAGTGCACTTCGAGGCACCGCCCGCTTCGAGACTTGAACGGGAGATGGAGCAGTTCGTCCGATGGTTCAATCGCACGGCCCCGGACGGCGTCTCGGCACTTCCTGCGATTACCCGCGCCGGAGTCTCACACATCTACTTCGAGTCCATACACCCTTTCACCGACGGAAACGGTCGCATCGGGCGCGCCATCGCAGAAAAGGCGATGGCACAGTGCCTTGGGCGGCCAACTCTAGTGGCGCTTGCGGCGACGATTCTACGTCGCCGGAAGGCCTACTATGGGGCGCTCGAAAACGCGAACAAAGGCAATGAGATCACCGCGTGGCTTAGGTGGTTTGCCGGAATTGCGATCGAGGCTCAGCAGCGGACAACGGCGCACGTTGAGTTTCTCATCGAGAAGACCAAGCTCCTAGACAGGTTGAATGGACAACTGAACACCAGGCAGGAGAAGGCCTTGCTCAGAGTTCTAAGGGAGGGTCCTGACGGATTCCGAGGCGGTCTCAGCGCGGGAAACTACATGACGATAACTGATGCTACCCCCTCAACGGCTAGGCGGGATCTGGCCGGACTGGTGTCAAAAGGAGCGCTCACGAGGACCGGGCTTCGCCGATACACGCGTTACCATCCCACCATCTCGACTGGGCCTGTTCTGCCGGTCACGGTTGATCCGGAGGGCAACATCAGTCGAGGTTGAGTTGACCTGGATCCCGTCAGCCACTCCATTGTGGGTCACCCGGGTCCGAAGACCAGCGTTGAACTCTGCCCCCACCGAAGCCGGGACTCTCCAATCTTGTGGAGGTGCAGTGTGACGCGCCCGGGTAGAGAACACTGCTGTTGCGGACCGCCAGATTCGAGCCAGCCTCGGCACTCGTGCGTGCAGTCCGCCCGGCGATGCCAAGAAGTGAAGGCCACCCAATGAGATTCCGATCGGAGTCTCCAGCCCCCACGTGACCTTCGAGGCATTCGCCAAGCCGAGTCGATTCTCTGGTGCAGAGTGGCAACGACCACACAGCTCTCGAGCGTGTGCCCGCCACCGGGAACAGTCGTGGCGCGAGTCGCACGCCTTACGCGACCCTCGCAGCCGTCTGCACTGACCCGGTCGCCGGGCTGCCACAGCAGGAAACCTGACGGGCCCGGAAAACGGTCGCGTCCAAGGAGCCACAATGGCGGATCTGCATGGCGCTCTTGCGCTGATACAGGAGCAGCGGGGCGGTGCACTTGGCGGGCAACCGACCGCCGGTCACTGTTCCCTAGCCACAGGCGACCGGGCTTTGAGATCTTGGCCAAAGACGGATTCTTCGACCTCTCCATAGACGGCTGGCGGAAAGCCGGGAATCGGTTCGAGAGGTTCGGCCACTCGCGCGAAGCCTCGATGGTGCGCCAGTCGGGACCGCAGTTCGGCGACCTTGTCAGGATTGCCCTCGGCAAGGTTGTCCTCTTCGAACGGGTCCTTGCGGATGTTGTAGAGCTGCAGCGGCTGCTCGGGCCATCCGTAGTAGGTGGCCCCTTCCTCAATCAGCTTCCAGACCCCCAGCCGCAGAACGTCGAGGGAGTGAACGATCTCATTCCGTGGGCTTCGGGCACCGCTGGCGATGGTGGGCCAAGCGTCCATCCCGTCCAAGGGGAGTCCGCCGTCGATTCGCGCTCCAGCCAGATTCGCGAAGGTCGGGAATAGGTCCACCGCATGGAGCATCTCGTCGCTGGCCGAGCCTGCGGGAATGCGCCCTGGCCATCGGAGCACGGCCGGCACGCGCACTCCCCCCTCGTGGTAGTGCGACTTGAACCCGCGATACGGCCCGTTCGAAGTGATCCTTGTTCCGCCGTTGTCGTTGGTGAACATGACCAGGGTCGAATCGAGAATCCCGGCGCGCTCGAGGGCCGCGAGGACTTGGCCAACCGCCATGTCCATGCACTCGAGCTGGGCCCGCTGCGCACCCGCACGCCCGATGCGGCTGTACCTTTCCAGATACTCCTGCGGCGCTTGGTGCGGGCCGTGAACGGCGTTGAACGGCAGGTAGAGGAAGAACGGTTCCCGGCCGTCGTGGGCTTCGATGAGGCTGACGGCCTCTCGGGCCATCAGGAATGTCGAATAGCCCTCCTCAACAACGGGGCGGCCATTGCGGTGCCAGTCCAATACCGGGCCCCGCATGTGCGTGAAGGAATCGATCGCGGCGGAGTAGTGGCCGTAGTGGTGGTCAAAGCCCCGCTGCAGCGGCAGGTGGGGGCGCTGCCATTCGCCGAGGTGCCACTTGCCCACCATCCAAGTGCGATAGCCTGCCTCGCGCAGGGCCTCGGCGATGGTGCGCTCATCAAGGAGCATGCCGTGCCTCGACTGGGCTGTAGGCCGGACCTCCATTCCGTTCTTCCAGGCATAGCGCCCGGTCATCAGGCAGGCCCTCGTGGGGGAGCAGACGGGCTGCACATAGAACTGGGTCAGCTTCACACCCTCCCGCGCAATGCGGTCGATGTTTGGCGTCGGCACTTCCCTCCCCCCGTTGAAGCCGACCTGTTCCCAGCCCATGTCGTCCGAGAGGAACACCACGAAATTCGGGCGAGGCGGCGGCTGTGCCGAGGCGGATACGATTGCCACGACGGGGAGTAGGCTGCGGAAGATCATCAGAGGGGATTCTCGCACGGAGAGGGCACTGGAAGCACCAGTCTCCGTTCGTGAGCGGCCACGGCGTCCGGCTACAATCGCAGGCTGCTGGGCGCTCGGCCCTACACCCTCGCACCTCTCATGTACCGCTGGATCAAGAAGCTGCACATCTACTCCGGCCTCCTCAGCTACGCAGGCTTTACGGTTTGGGGGATTGTCGGAATCTGGGCCAGCTTCCTGCCCCCGCCGTCGGAGAGACAGCCGGGCATGCCAAGCTCGCGCGTGGTGGAATTCCGAGTGAACGGCACGGAGACGGACCAAGAGGTCGCGGACCGCATGATCGTCGCATCCGGCCTGCAGCACGTTGGGCCGGGGCGAAGGCCGAGGCGCGACTCACAGGAGCGATTGGAGGTGCGCTACTACACGCCGAACGGCATGCGACGAATCGTGCTGCTGGAGGATCGGGGACAGATCCGCATTGAACAGGCGAACACCAAGCTCGGAGAGTACTTGAACATCATGCACATGCAGACTGTAGTGCGCCAGAATCCGGGCTGGAACATGGCTCTGTGGGGAGCCTACAACGAGTTCTCCCTTTGGGCGGTCCTATTCATGACGGCGTCCGGAGTGTACATGTGGCTCGCTACCCGTCCCGGAATGCGGTGGGCCGTGTGGACGGCTGGGGCTGCCTCTGCCGTCGTGGTCGGGCTTGTCGTTTGGCTGAGGTGATCCGATGTACCGGCTGATGCGCAACACCCATCTCGTACTGGGCTTGGTGTTCGCGCTCGCCCTAGGCGTCTACCTGCTGAGTTCCGTGCGAATCGCCCACCAGTCTTGGTTTGCTCCGAACCCCACGACCTACGAGACTTCGCTAGCGGTCGACACAGACCAGGCGGGCACGCCCAGAGACTTGCGGAGGCACCTGCGGCAAAGGCATGGCCTTCGGGGAGATCTGGTCCAGATCCAAATGGACGAGGGCACCAGCTACAGCTTCGTGGTCCGCCGTCCCGGCACGAGATCCCGTGTGCGCTATGAATTCGGTGACTCGGAGGCGACGGTGTCCGAGGAGCGGGCGGGCTTCACGGGACTGCTTCTCGGCTTGCACTTCTCGTACGGCGTATTTCACGAGGACGCTGCTCAAAACCTGTGGGGGACGGTCCTGTTTCTGACCTCCTTAGGACTTCTCGCAATCGGCGCATCGGGAATCTACCTGTGGTTCAAGACCCAAGAGGAACGGTTCGTGGGCTGCCTTCTGCTTGCCGCCTCGCTCGGCTTTGCGGCGACCATGCTGATCGCGGTCCGCATCAACCCCTGAGGGGTCGCCGCGAGTCCGAACCGGAGGTCACGCGAGGAAGATCGCGGCTTCGGTCAGTCGAGCCGCAAGTGCTTGGGTAGGAAATGGTTTGTGCTGACCCCTTGACCTAGTTCGGGCCAAGCGCGGCCCTTGGCTGAAGGTGGTAGGGCCGGCCGGGAGGCTCGAAGGGCCCAGTGCTTCCGGCCTTGTTCTATGTCGATGGTGCCCCGGGGCACCCAGACCTCGACCTCGCTCGGATCCGGAGCGCCCATACGGATCCACCCCTCGAAGTCGATTACGACCTCTTTGGACCGCCGACGGCCTAGAGGCATCTTGAGTCGGGTAGCCCGGGGGAATCTCACCCCCAGGCCCCCTCAGAACCACACGTGCACGTCTCCGCGCATGTGGCTCCTCTCAACCGATGCCCGACGGTCGCCAGGACGGCGGCCGACGGGTTGCATGCGAGACCGGGGTCCTCCCGATTCCGGTTGCCCCAGCCTCCCACACCGGTTGAGGTGGCCCCTTCGCTCCGGCCCCATTACAGGACCTTCGTCACTACTACTGGCCACTCCGTCCCTGTGCGCCGCATTGGTACTCAATCGCTCACGGTTCTGCCGCTTGCGAGTCTCCCTTGTCATCAGCACGACAGGTTCCCACGTTCCACGCAAGAGCCCGGATCGAGTTCCCGCCGCCTTTATGCCGGACGCCGACCGGGCAGTAAGCAGGTACCCCCCGACCTGATCCCGGAGTAACGACTTCCCTCCGGTTTTGACGTCGTTCCTACGCTTTCGACACCTCATCAGCGGTTCACTTGCGTTCGGCTCCACGATCCATACCTGACAGAATCTACGTCCTGCCTTTTCCTAGCTCGCTCACCACCACGTCTCTTAAACGCAGCAGCAGTAGGTGGTTTGCAGCCTCCGCCTGCACGGCGGCTGCGGAGGACCTCCCTCCATCTCTTGCGCAGCACGGCTGCGCGGAGGGCTTCCGCCCTCCTCGCGCGCCTTCGTGGCGCACGGTCGCCTGCGTAGCTCAGAGGCCCCACAATCAGGCTGGGCTCCACATCCTTCGGTGCAACCGCATGGCCAGGTTGGCCGTCCTCCTGCGGCCCGTTCCGCCTTTCGAGACTGAGCCCGCCCATCCGGGTCGTGGCAGACGTAGCAACTTGCGGAGAAGGTGGGCAAGATGTTGGACTCGAAGAACTCTAGTCCCTCAAGCGTCTCCGCATCCACCGGCCAAGCCACGACCGCAATCGCAGCCAATCCGGAAACAACTGTCCTTATTGACGCCGCCTCATCAGGATGGCGTCGGCTCACGTGCCCCGTCGCTCGACAGCGCGGGCCCCCTCAGGACGGCTCGTGGCCCGTCCGTCGCAACTGTGCCGCCCGGATTCGACTGACGGAGGCGGGCAAGGCTGGACATCACCTGCTGGAGTCCTGATTTCGCGCGAGGGCGGCCCGGGCAATGTTGTCCAGCATCTTGCGAAAGATAAGCCCATGCACGGGAAACAGCGCATACCAGTACAACTGTCCCGTCCATCCCGCCGGATCGAACTCGGCCGTCTGCCGCAGCGTGCATCGGGGCCCATCCGGTTCGACCTCGAACTCGAGCCAGGCCCTCCCCGGCAACCGCATTTCAGCCCTCAGCCGCAGCCGTCTGCCAGTCTCGATTTGCTCCACGCGCCAGAAATCGACCGTGTCTCCAGGCATCAACTTCCGCGGATGCCGGCGTCCGCGCCGCGATCCAACGCCACCCACAAGCAGGTCAAGGAAGCCCCGCAGCCTCCAGAGCCAATTCCCGTAGTACCAGCCCGTGTCTCCACCGACGGCCTCCACGAGAGGGAACACCTTGCGGGCGGGCAGGTTGACGACGGTCGTGCGAGAGTCAACGATTCGCCGCCCGAATCTAGCGCCACCCCACTTCCGCTCAACACCCGGATTCCGGTATGCATCCGACCAGCGAGTCTCGGAAAACTCTCGGTCCTCGTTCGTCAAGGCCCGTTGAATCGCAACTACCGCAGTCATGGGGTCGACCGGAAACGTTCGCAAAGCGAGGTGATTCGTGACAACGGTCTCATTCCTAACCCCCTCGATGAGGTGGCGACCGACCCTTGCATAGACAGGAGTGACGAGTCCCAGCCACAGACTGGAGAGACGGGGAGTCAGGCAAGGCACTGGGACGATCAGCCGACGGAGACCGCGAATGCGCGCGTAGCCCCTCATCAGGTCCAGATATGAGACCCTGTCCGCTCCCCCGATTTCGAACACCGCGCTGTCGTTCCCCTTCCAGTCAAGCGCGGCAGCCAAGTACGACACAACATCCTCGACGGCGATCGGCTGCGCCAGCGTGCGGGTCCACCGCGGGGTGATCATGACGGGGAGGCGGTCTACCAGCGTTCGGAGCATCTCGAAGGAGAGGCTGTCGGATCCTAGGATGATTGAGGCCCGAAACTCAAGGGTCACGACTCCGGAAGCTCGCAACAAGCGTCCAACCTCGTGCCGGCTCTCGAGGTGGGTCGACAATTCCCGCCCGCTGCCCAATCCGCCGAGGTAGATAATCCGACGGACTCCTCGTTCGAGGGCGGCCCTGCCAAAGTTCTCGGCGGCTTGGCGGTCGATTTCGCGGAAACGCGCTCCAGCTGCCATCGAGTGGACTAGGTAATAGGCACTCTGAACTCCCTTCAGTGCGAGCCGCAAGGACTCGATGTCAAGCGCGTCCCCGCGACAGATCTCAGCCGTGGCCGGAATCCGGTGCCGCAGGCTCGAGGGCTCGCGGGTGAGGCCCCGAACGCGGACACCTTCCTGCGTCAGCCTCCTTAGCAGGCGCCCGCCGATGTAGCCTGATGCTCCGGCGATGAGCACGACCGGACGCGACCGAGCGGTGGAGTCGCCGACTGCGGCGGTGTCGGGAACTGGCAACTTAGGACCAGCGTAACCTTGAGCTACGGTCTCACATCGGCGCATCTAGCTCTGAATCACACCTCACCCACAGGGGTCAACCGTCTAAAACGGCTCTGTAGTGCCCCTCGGGGTTCGGTTGCTGCAGCCAAACACTTTCCAGCGATTCGGCGTACGGAGCGGTCTGGAACGCGGGCACGCTGGAAACTAGCGCACGAGGCCGGTGTGCGGGACGCTTGGCGAGATACGCGGGTTGCACTGGACGCACCCGACACGAGACCTTCATCCTAGCGAGTTGTCTCTGACCAAGCGTTAGCTTCCAGGAGCAGCCGACCGTGGCTGCGAATCATGCTCCAAGCGGCCCTCTCCGCTCTCATGCCCATCTCGCCAACAGTACACAAGACCTATACAGAACTCATGGGAATTACATGGGTGTACGACACGATTCTGATGTTCTCTGATGTTCGCCGGTTTTCTGGCGGTTTCGCGGGTCTGAAGCGAGTGAGACAGGCCGCCGTTGGGGATGGTTCGGGCCAAGTGCGGAACGGTCAGCCGGGGTATTGCGCAGGGAGGATCGGGCCTGTTGCGGTCAGGCCGCAGCTGCGTGCTGGGATTCCGAGCGCCATGCCCACAAGTCTGCGTAGCGCCCGCCGAGGATGCAAGCGCGCAGTGACGG
This sequence comes from Bryobacterales bacterium, assembly GCA_965203925.1. Classification (GTDB taxonomy): domain Bacteria; phylum Acidobacteriota; class Terriglobia; order Bryobacterales; family UBA6623; genus VXMF01. The sequence continues at coordinate 2,434,393 of OZ241924.1, read as the reverse complement.
GATGCCCTCCGCCCCGTCCTTCGTCCAGTGCATGCCGACCTGCTTGAGCCGCACGGCAACGACTGTTTTGCAGCCTGCCTCGACAACCCCGGAACCGATCTGCAGGCCTTGTGCGCGGAAGTCCGCGTAGCGCATGCGCTCGCGGTTTGTTTCGATGTAGGCCTCGCATTCTGCGGCCTTCGTGCGGTGGCCCGCATGTGCCTTCAGCGTTGCCAGCAGCGTGTCCAAGCGCCCTTCCCTGAGTTCCGAGCAACCCGCCTCCGCCCACGTCTCGGCGGCTGCCCGATCGTCGTACAGCCGGTCCTTGGCAACCCCCAAAGCCTCTCGGCTGCGTGGTAGAAGTCCACGATCTGGATGGCGCCCGGGAACAGTTCGCAGGCCACGCGCCAAATCCACTTGGTGTCCTCGCCGAGGATGAGGCGGCGCGGCGCCTGCGGGAAGCTGCGCCGCTCGGCTTCCCGCCACACGCGGCGGGCGAAGGCGGACTGCTCGGGATCGCTGTCGTGGGAAGCGGCGCTGTCGATCGCGGCCGAGCAGGTTGTCGAGCCGGTGTCGCAGGCGACGCAGCCGTCCTCGTCACGCTGCTCAGCCGTCCAGATCACGATCAGTTTGGCCTCGCACGTGCTGGCCGAGCCGTCGGCCACCTCCTTGGGGCGCATCGGCACTCCTGTGCCGTCGATGCCGAGGTACATGGTGGGTGCGGCAGGGGGCTCGCACTCGAACGCGGCCCCGCTCTCGGCGGCTGTGATCTCGCGGCCGAGCGCCTCGGCGACACGCTCCACGCGCTTGGCACGGACCGTGACGCCACCCACTTCGGCCAGCAGTTCGGAGGCCCTCCTGAAGCTGGCCAGCGCCGCTGCCGAGCCCGTCATGCGCGTCACCGCCGGCGACAGGCTGGCGTCGCGCGGGCAGAAGCCCGCCCCGCATGCGCGGCAGTGATTGTAGGCACGCTTGAGGGCCAGCGGCCCGAGGACCGTATCGAAGGTCTTCGGGGAGCGGCCCGCGTAGCGCCCCTGCCGACCGCAGCTTCGGCACTCTCGAGGCCGCTGCCCGCCGCCGGAGAGGTCGGCGTTGAGCCGTCGCTCGACCGCCCGCGCTGCCAATCTCAGGGCTTGCCGCCGCACGTGCAATTCGAACGCCGCGAGGTCGATCCCGTCCGCCGCTCCGGGCGCCACGAAGCGGTCTATCTCGGCTTCAAGCGCCGGGGCGAACTCCTGCGCGCAAGCCTTTCTTGCGCTGGTGCCTTTCTTGAGTCGCGACCGGCACAGGTCGTCACTGACGTCGATCAGTTCCGTCACCAGACGCCGCAGGCGCCGGCACTCTGCAATCTGAGCTTGAGGCGCCTTGACCTGCGAGGCCGGGATGGACTGGCTGCGGGTCTTGCCCTGGATGGTGCGGGTGAGCAGCCAGTAGGGCCCGTGACCGGGGTGCTGCTTGTCGGCACAGAAACAGTTGGGCCTGCCGCAGCGCCGATAGTTCTGCACCAGGGTCCCGGTCGCAGGTCGCCCAACGCGACGATTCTCGCGAGCAGCTCTTGACGGCGTTGCTGGAGGGCTGAGGTGTCGGATGGGGCGGGCATGCCGTGAAGCTCACAGCCTCAGTGGCGGGAACTTCCGGCCGGCCGTTGCCAAGGCGTTTCCCAGTCGGCCCGAACGCTGCCTCGGTTGCGGGTGTCCAGCCAACACTGCCAGCGAGCCAGTGTCCCGCCATGAGCCAGCCCTGACGCCGCTGGCCCGCGGCACTTCGCAGACGCTCACGGGGCCAGGGCCAACACTCAGGGTGCTGCGACACCCGCGCTCCTCGGGGCTGCGCGTGCACCACTTGGCAGCGCAGCGTCCCTTGCAGCAGTTCGCAACCGCCGTTGCGACGGTGGTGGCTGGTACTTCGGACAACGTCCAACCAGCATGGTGGTTCCGGGCAGGCGCCATATAGCTCCACCCAAGTGCTCGCCACCGAACTGCTTCGCGAGGAGTTGAGTCGGCAGCCATGCGCTTCGGGGATGCTTCAAGCTTGCTCTGGGATCTCACCTCTGACCCTGCTCAAGCCACGGGTCCACTCACTGCGACAGCCGCCCCTTCATCCGCACCCGAGGCACTGCTCGCCCTACGTGTTTGTTCCGCGGTCAACCCGCACGCGCATGCCCATCTGCCTGCCTCCGTAATGTGATCCGGAACGGCGTCGTTCATGCTGCACCGGCTCCGCAAGGCGTGGTCCGAGGAAGCTCCCGCAGAACCTCTCAGCGGCCCCGTCGAGATGGATGAGATCTACATCGGCGGCAAAGAGAAGAACAAGCACGAGGCCAAGAAACTCACGTCCGGCCGCGGCTATGTCGGCAAGTCAGCCGTCATGGGAGTGAATGATCGGGACTCCAACCGAGTCGCGGCCAAGCAGGTCGAGAATGTCAGCCAGGTCGAGGCCGGCGAGCTCTATGTGTCGAGCCTGAAGGATGGCACCCAAGTCTACAGCGACGAGAGCAGGGTCTACGACAGGATCCCGAATCGAGAGGCTGTCAACAACAGGGGCGGAGAGTACGTCCGCGGCGATGCCCACACCATCGGGATCGAGTCGTTCTGGTGATTGTTCAAGCGCGGCTATGTCGGCACCTACCACCGGATGAGTCCCAAGCACCTGCACCGCTACGTCGCGGAGTTCACGGGACGCCACAACATCCGCAGCCAGGACACCATCGACCAAATGCACTCGTGGGTGGCCAACCTGATCGGCAAGCGCTTGATGTACAGAGAACTGGTGCGATAGAATCGAGCGCTAATGGATTGGCACAAACTTGTAGAGGCTGTAGAACCTCACGTCTTCAGGGTCACAACCCCTACGACCACAGGGACGGGATTCCTAGTTGACAGAGCAGACCCGTGGCTCGGGATTGTCACAGCTGCGCATGTTGTTCGGGACGCCATCACGTGGGGGCAAGTGATTACCGTGAGCAATCCAGAACTAGGTTCACCGATTTCCGTGATGAAAGATGATCGGATTACAAACATCCACCATGAACTGGATTCAGCTTATCTAGGGATCATGCTACCCGATGTCGTAGGGAATTCCTTTCCGAACAAACCGATTGAAACGGTTCCATCTGGGCGCACAGTCAAGCCTGGTGTGCAGGTTGGATGGGTGGGCTTCCCCTATATGGTCAACACCAATCGGCCCTGCTTCTTTTCCGGCTACGTGAGCGCCTACGTCAACGGGCGTTACTTCATAGACGGAGTTGCGATCCCCGGGGTGAGTGGTGGTCCCGCCTTCCTTAATTCCCATAATGATGATCCTCCAGATATCAATATACTAGGTTCCATCACAGCCTACACCCCCGCAAGAGCGGGCCACGAGGTGATTCCCGGCCTCATGGTGGCTGATAACTGCGCGTATTGGCACGATGTTGTTAAGCATCTCAAGAAACAGCGGAAAGGTAAGAAGTCTGCCTGACCGCTCAAGCGACTCATGTATCGAGAGCTAGTAGGCTAAGTTCAGGAGAGGATGCTATCGCTGGTGACCGACATCAAGAAGGATCGCTTGTCCCTCTTCGGGTACACATACGGCAGGGTGGAGAAATCGCTGGATCCAGTCAGCCTCCGCCTCATTTCCGCCACGCCGGAGACGTACAGCACCATCGGGATCCTCCACTGACTCTCAAGGGCTGGCATGTAGTTGTAACTCATGATGTTGCCAGATACGGGAATGTGGCCGATGCCGAGCAGGTGGCCGATGCCCGGCGACAACTACTTCTTTCTTCTCGGTACGCCTCGCAGAGTTGCTCCAGAAACTGCTGTTCAGGGGAAATTTCCGCGGCCTGCCTGATGCGATCTCGATCACGGGCTCCCGACAGCCATAGCGGCCTCCATCCCTTGAACAGCGGCTAGGACGGGGCGCAGGTGCCGGGCCCTGCAACATTCGAACGGAGTGCGTTCAAGTCCCGCTTATTCACCAAGGGCTCGGGGAGCTACCCCTTGCCGTCTATCTGGCTGTTGTATTCGGCGAGAGGCCCGACTCGCGGACTTCCGTTCGAATGTTGCTCAGTTATGGTATCATAATCCCAGCCTCTCTGCTAGCACAGAGAGGCTGGGATGAGACGAAACGAGGATGAAGAGCCCCTTAGAGGGAGCCACGTCGGAAGCGCTGGCCAAGGCTCTTCTCGGGCCGATTCGCAGGCCGAAGGCCAGACGCGCACGACCGCCACAGCGCGTTGTTACCACGAAGACGGCACCGGTCGCGAAGTAGGCTCACCCACGGAGCGATGGCTTGACACAGCGACACGGACTTGTCAAAGTATCGATGTAATTCCCGAACGTATCCCGTGCCGGTCACTCCCAATTTCACTGCCAATTCGCAGCAACCGGCGTCCGAGCTGTGGGCTACCGCAGCAAGCCGACGAAGCTAGAGTGTCTCGATAGCTCGCAGCTCATGGAAGCGATTGAGCGGGAGATGGCCCCGACCGGTCCAAGAGCTTTCCCCACTATGGCTGGGGCTGCACGCAAGGGGAAGCTGAGTCTCTTGTTGGTGATTCGCAACCACCACTGTGAGCTTGCACGTTGTTCTCGGCATCAGGGGGCCGATTCTGATCACTCTGGCTCGACCCTGAATCGGCTGGAGAATCCGGCCGCCGATCCGGAGGCCACCTTGGGAAGAACGCGGCTTCGGTCAGTCGAGTCGCAAGTGCTTGCGTAGGAAGCGGAACGTGCCGACCCCGTGGATCTCGTGGGGGCCGTCGAAGAACTCGATCTCTGCGCGGTCCCCCAACCCGAGCCGATTGTAGAAGCGGCGCACCTTCGCGAATTCGTACGCAACCCACTCGTCAGGGGCAACACCGTCCGAGTGTCCTCGCTCGACCATGAACGGTCGTGGGGCCATCAGCATCGCCAGCTCCGCGTAGTTGACGACGTTTGCGAAGTTGAATTCGAGCATGTCGTACTCCTGCGTGAACAGGTAGCTGTAGCGGTCGGTCGTACTGGTGTTCTTCCAGACCCACTCGTTGAAGTCCGCCGAGCAGATCGACAAGGCATATCCTTCCAGCAGCGGCGGCACCCTTACAGCGGTCTTGCCCCCGTACGATAGGCCATAGAATCCGATCCGCTCGGGATCGACGATCGGCAGGCTCCTGAGCCACTCCAAGGTCCTTTGGTGCTGGCCCAGCACAAATGAGAACAGGGACAGCTTCAGCGGATGCGCCTTGCGCTGGATCTGGCGGAACCTGTCGCGCCCGATGTAGGGATTCTGGGGCGCATACACCACGAAACCCTCCTGCGCCAGCCGGGCTCCATAGCGATGGTAGGCCCGGTGGTCGAGGGCGGGATCGGCTAAATCCGTAGGCCGGCCTTCAAGGCCGTGCTGGGCGACTACGACGGGCCGGCGCTCCCCTGTCCGGATGCCCTTGGGCAGTAGCAGGATCCCGTACGCGAACACGTCTTCCCAGACGTCGAGCACGACCTCGTAGCCGGTGAAGTCTGCGTGGTCAAAGGCCTGCCTAGACTTGGGCCGGGGCGGAACGTCGGGCTCTGGCAGCCTCCCGATCACCTCGTCCCAAACGTAGTCTCGGTAGAAGGCCGTGGACTGCGTCCATTCCTCGACGGACGCCGCCGATGCGTTTGCCCAGAACTCGGCCCTGCGACGCGGCGCGTCCCGCACCAATCCGTGGTTGAAGGCAACGATCTGATCGAATTGACGGCGCAATCGACGGTCCGGGTCCGGGAGCGGCCCCTCCATAACCGGCAACGGGCCCGCCGCACGCAATGCAGAAGCACCGATCAGCGCCGCCAACGTGCCGTCGGCGCCTGGCAATTCCGTTCCCTGGACGAGGTGCAGGCGGTCAGTCGCGTCCAGCCTCTCGTACACGCCACGCGCACGCGCATGCTCGCGCAGAACCGATTCTGGCGGGGGCGAGTCCAGCCGGCCCGACGCTGCACGGTCGGCGACCGGGTCTGGCGCCGGAGGGGGCCCCGGCACTTGCGGCCCTATCGAGGACTCGACGACGAGCGTCCTCGGAGCCACAAGCGACGCGATCTCGGCGTCACCGAACTCGAGCAACAGGCCCCAAACGTTCCGATCGATCGTCTCCTCCCACAAGCCGGCCCGGCCCCGGAAGTACCCGCTCACGGCGACCGCGTCGATGCGCACGTCGGTAGCCGCGGCGTACAGCGCAACCAGCCCTCCCTCGCCGTATCCGATTACGACCGTGGGCACGCGAGAGCCGGTGCGGTTGGCTGTCTCGAAATAGTCGACGAGCGACACGACCTTCTGGACCTCATAGCCGATCAAGTGCCTACCGAGCTCGTAGCTCATTCGGTAGAGGAACTCTCGGTGGGGCACATTCGTCCGCCGGAAGCCATCCAGCCCGCTCCAGCGGGCCGTGCGATCGATCAGCACGGGAACGACAACCTGGCAGCCGCTCTCAGCGAGCCGGCGGGCGAACTGGGCTCCAGGCGGCAAGTCCCCGGTCAGCCCCGCGAGCGACTCAGGCGTCCACGACGCGTCGGGAATCGCCACAACCCTTGCGAAGGGAGATCCTTCGGGCTGCAGCAGCAAGCCTTCGCCATAGACGCCTGGGAGCGCTTCCCAACGCACCTCGTGGACGACGTATCCGGGGCCGGCGGCAATCCTCGACGGGCGGGCCAACGTTGTGACAAGCTCCAAGGACGCGTCTCCGACCCGTTGGTCCACCAGCCCCAAGATCGTCTTGAGCCGATCCCGGTTAGGGTCTACGGAACGCTCGTAGGCCTCCCACGACGAAAAGCTATCGCGTCACGATTGGGTTGGCCGGGGTAGCGTTCATAGTGCTCTGACGACCAGGGCGAGAGCGCCGACTCGCCCGGACGCGGTTGGATTCCACTGATTGGACACTGTGGCTGGGGTGTTCACGTCAGGGCATGCCGACGTGAGGCTGTACGGTCAGATTGCCGCAGTAACGGCTGTAACGGACGCATATGGACACATGTAGAGATCCTGCAGTGCAGAGTGTTCGTCGTTGATGAGAAGTCCAGCCTCCCTGATGACCTCGGCCCGGTAGCACGGCAGCCACTGGCGGTACTCGGCTGCACGTCCCGCACGGATGCCGCCACTGCTGCCCCCGGGCCTCGCCGGAGCCGCCCTGCAACCCCGTCATACTGTGCCGTTTTCCCGGGCTTGAGAGCCGATTTCCGGCTGCTTGCGACCGTTTCCGGCCTGTTCCAGCGTGGTTGGGCACTCTGGAATGGTACTGTATTACGTGCTAATCGACATACAATGCGGACATGCCCCGACGCACCCCCGACCTGCTCTCCAATGCCCTCGCCGGACCGCAGCCGCTCACCTTCCCGCAGCTCCAGAAGGCCCTCCACGGAGCTTCCCGCACCACCACCTTCCGCTACCTCCGCCAAGTCGGCTACCTGCGCAGCTACAACTGCAACGGCCGCTTCTACACCCGCCTCGACCCGCAGCGCTTCGACAGCTTCGGCCTGCTCTCGATCGGCACTGCCCGCTTCTCCCGCGACCGCACCCTCACCCGCACCGTCCCCCGCCTCGTGCGGGAGTCCGAAGCCGGCTGGACGGACAAGGAACTCCGCTCCCTGCTGCACGTCCCCGTGCGGCCCTTCCTGCTCTCCGCCCTGCGCGCGGAACTCGTCCAGCGCGAGACCCTGCACGGCGTCTTCGTGTACTTCGCCGCGGACGTCCAAGTCGCCGGGCGCCAGCGCGAGCACCGCCTCCGGCGCATGCCCCGCAGCGTCGATCTTGATTCCGCGGTGGTCATCGAGGTGCTGCTGGCCGTCATCCGCCACCCCGCTGCCAGCCCGGTCCAGCTGGCACGCCACCTGCAGGGCCACTCCCCGCCCATCGAGCTGTCCGACATCCTCGCCGTGATCGACCGATTCGAGCTTGCCGAGGCCGTGGAAAAAGGGGGGCCTGCGCACTGCTGAGCGAACTCCGGCGGCACGCGGGAGCCCCCGGCTGGCCGGCCGAGCGCATCGAGCGCGCCCTGCAGGGCCCGCTCGAGCTGCCGCAGCTCGACTTCCCGACCGAGGACCGCAACTGCTCCGAGTGCGACGCACCCCTGCGCATTGTCAAGAGCAGCACGCGCATCCTCACCACCCTCGCCGCCGGCACCTTCCGGGCGCGCCAACTCCCGCTGCGCTGCCCGCGCTGCACGTCGGCGCCCCGCGCCTCCGGGCAGCTGGCCGCCCTGGCGCCTCCCGGACAGCGCTACGGGTACGACCTCATCGTGTGGGTCGGACTGCAGCGCTACCACCACCTGCGCCAGCGGAGCGAGATCCGCGAGCGCCTCGCCCAGCGCGGTATCCGACTCTCCGACGGTTCCGTGTCCGCGCTCTGCGACCGCTTCCTGCACCTGCTCGGATGTCTGCACCGGAGCTGCGCCCCGGCCCTTAGGGCCGCTATGCGGCACGGCTACCCCCTGCATCTCGACGCCACCTGCGAGCAAGGCCGCGGCGGGCTGTTCCTGTGCCTCGACGGCTGGCGCGGGTGGGTGCTGCACGCCGTCCGCATACGCTCGGAGAACGCCGCCGAACTGCAGCCCGCCCTGCAGGCAACGCTCGACGACTTCGGCCCGCCGCTGGCCTTCGTGCGCGACTTGGGCAGCGCCATGGCCAAGGCCGTCGCCGCCTGCCGGACTTCCCCCACACCCGAGCTGGTGTGCCACTTCCACTTCCTTGCCGCCGTCGGAGGCCGCCTGCTGGACGCCGACCATGCCACACTGCGGCGCGACCTGGCCCGCTGGAAGGTGCGCAGCGGCCTGCGCGACCTGCTGCGCAGCGCACGCCGGCCGGGACTCGCCGCGGGCGGCTCCGAACGCGGGACGGACTTGGCGGCCCTGCTGTACTGGACATTGGAAGGCGACGGCGGGCGGCAGCAGCGGCCTCCCTTCGGACTGCCCCACCTGGACTTCTACCGGCGCTGCCGGCAGTTTGGCAAGCGCGCCGGCGAGCGCCTGCCGCAACCGCGCTCCCGCGCCGAGCGCCGCATCCTGCAGCGGGCCTCGGATGTGCTCGAGCCCGTTCGGGAGAGCGCCTTCGGCCTGACGGCCGCCGCCCAGCGCCTGGAGCGCAGCCAGGCGGTGTTCACAGCACTGCGCGAGCTCTTGCGCCTACGCCACGACGAGCTGCGCGGGCGGCCACCGCACGAGCCCCTGACCGCCGCAGCCGGTGCCGCCCTGCTGGAGTCGCTCGCCGAGCAAGTCGGGCGGCACCGCCGCCAGCTGCGCCGGCGAGTGCGGGCGCATCGACGCCAGGGCACCGACGGCGGGCACTGTCCGGAAGCGATCGTGCTCGACTACCTCGACCGCTACTGGGACCACCTCTTCGGGCATCCCCTGGCGCGGGACAGCGAGGGCCGCGTCGTGGCGGTTGTGGAGCGCACGAACAACCCGGCCGAGCACTTCTTCTCCCAAACCAAGCGCGAGCTGCGGCGCCGGCTGGGCCGTGCGCACTTGGCACGCGACATGCAGGATCAGCCGGCGCAGGTAGCCCTCACCGCAAACCTCCACGATCCGGACTACGTCAGGATCGTGTGCGGCACTCTGGACGGACTGCCCCGAGCGTTTGCCGAGCTGGTGCGATCCGGACAGGCCACGGCCCGTCCCGCTCTCGACCGCTACGCCCGGAACTCCGCTCTGCGCCGCCGCGTCAGCCAGTGGTCAAAGGAGTCCGGCAACTGCACAGCACCCTCGCAGCCTACCTCCAGCTCACCTCGCTGAACCCGCCTGCAGTCGCCGCTCCCAACCAAATCATGACGCGATAGACGAAAAGTCCGCGTTCCAGAATCGTCCTCGCTCGGCTTGGGCCTTGCCGAGGGCCCGGTCTAGGTACCGGTGGATACCTTCCACCATCTCGACTGCGAAGTCACCCTCGGACTCCAGGGGCTCCGTTTGCGGGAGCGGGCTCTGCGCGGCAGCCCCGGTGGCCAGAACGAGAAAGGCAGCCGCTGCCGCGAGAGCATCCTTGCGGACCAAGGAGGCCACGGAATCAGGTCGGGACGGGCTGGCGCGAACCGCCGCAGAGCATCGATGCTGCGACCGCATCATCCTGGCCGGATGCGCCGTTTCTGCGGATCGTATTCGACGCGACAACCCCGCACCATGCTCTCGTCGGCGAGAATCGCCGCCACGGAATGGTTGTATCCCGCTTCGATCGGAGCGTGGGGCTCCTCCCGGGACCTGACACATTCCAGAAAGTTGAGCATGTGCGGTGTGCTCTCCACTTCGGCGATGGCCTGCCCATCGCGAACGCGGTCCTCGTCTTCCACGGTGGCGCCGCTGATGCCGAACGGATCGCCCCAACGGGTCGCGTCCATTTCGCCGCGGGTGCCGAAGAACTTCAGGAAGCTGTTGCCGCGGACGCCGAACGTCGAGCTGTAGCGCACCAAGAAGCCCTGGTCCGGGTACTCGAGCGTAGTCTCGACCGAGTCTGGCACGTCGAACCCGTCGCGATTCCAGCGATAGCTGCCCGCCATGGTCACGGCACGGGAGGGTGGGCCAGACCCGGTGATGAAGTGGACCAGATCAAAGAAGTGTACGCCGAGGTTCGAGTGGGGCCCCTGCGAGAAGTCTCGGTAGCCGAACCACCCTGCGTGCTGCTGTGGGTCCCAAGGACGCGACCGACGGTGCATCAGGAACCGCTTCCAGTCCGTGTCGCCCCGGTCGATCGCACGCTCGGCGTACCGGTACCAGTAGGGCTTGAACGAATTCCGGGCCTGTTCGATCTTAAAGATGTCCCCGAGGCCGCCGGCCTGTACGAAGGCCCTGGCCGCAACGGAAGTCGGGAAGCTCCGGACCTGCGTGCCCATCTGCACGACCCGGCCGGATGCCTTGACCGCATCATGGGCTCTCCTCAGTTCCTTGAGGTCCATCGCGAGCGGCTTTTCCACGTAGGCATCCTTGCCGGCGCGGACGGCTGCGATCAGCTGGGCGCAGTGCTGGTGGTCGGGCGTGCCAATCACCACGGCATCGATGTCGCCACGAGCCAAAAGGTCGTCGTACTCGTGCAGCGCCGCAACGGAGGTCGAACCGGACTGCCGCACGCGTGCGGCGGCTGCCTCTCGATGCTGACTCCAGATGTCGCAGACAGCTCGCACCTGCGCGTTCACCCGGCCTTGGAACTCGAGCACTTGTCCTAGGAGGTTCCGCCGTCCACAGCCAAGGATGCCTATCCCGATCCGGTCGTTCGCGCCCGGGACGCGTCGGGCCGCGAGAGCCGTGATCCCCGAGGCCGCTGCGAATCTCCGTCGAGTCATGGCACGAGTATATTGCAGGGGCCAAGTTTTCGAACCGTACAGGGCCGGAGGGCCGGCCAGCCCCGATTGGGACGACCGAGCAGATTCAGCGTCCACGGCGACGCTCAGCTTCTTGGCCACCCCCAAGGTGTCCGTAGACTCGCATGGCCGGCTTCGGGGACTTCCGGCGGGAGTGGCAGGCTCAAGCGGGCTGCGCTCCGGGCCTGCCGTCCTGCACGGCAAACTCGGCGAGCGTCTCCCGCTCGGCCCCCCGACGGGTCACCGACTCGAGGACCCTGTACCTCGCCGTGAAATGGTCCCGAGTCACGTCGCACAGAACATAGCCGCGCTGGGCGTTGTGCAGTTTCACGAACGGGTTGTCGCGCATCACGCCCTCGCCATAGGCGGTGTTCGGACTGCCGTCGCCGCCGGAACTGATCGATGTTCCGACGAATTCGGTCGCCACAGGGCGGGATTCCGGATCGTCGAAGTCCACTACCAGGTCGTTGACCCAATTGCTGTGGATGTCGCCCGTCAGGACGATCGGATTCCGCACGCGGCTCTCGTCAAGAAACCGCAATAGGTCCACCCTGGCAGCTTCGTATCCCGCCCACTGGTCCATGCTGTAGGTCACGTCGTCGCCCGGCGAGCGGTCCACCCGGGCGACCATCACTTGCTGCGGGATCACGTTCCAGATGGCCGAGGAGCCTCGCAGATTAGAGAAGAGCCAGTCTCTCTGGGCACTGCCCAATAGAGTGGCGCTCGGTTCGGACATGCCGTCGCATGGCGGCTTGGTGCGGTCGCCGCAGGGCTGGTCGCTGCGGTGCTGGCGCGTGTCGAGGACGGCAAACTGGGCCAGCCCGCCGAAGTCCAGACGACGGTACAGACGCATGGACGAACCTTGTGGGATCTGGGCGGCCCGCAGCGGCATGTGTTCGTAGTACGCCTGATAGGCCGAAGCCCGCCGCTCCAAGAACTCTTCGCGCATCACATCCGGCTGTTCAGAGACGTCTGCGGCGTAGTTGTTGTCGACCTCGTGGTCGTCCCAGGTGACGACCCAAGGGCAGCTTGCGTGGGCAGCCTGAAGATCCGCGTCAGTGCGGTAGAGCGCGTAGCGTTCACGGTAATCGCTGAGGCTCCGGAGCTCTCCGCCTAAATGCGCGCGCACGCGCGGGGCGGACCGCCCCTCGTAGATGTAGTCGCCCAGATGGAACACTAGGTCCGGGGCCTCCGCCGCCATGTGTGCGTAGGCCGTGTAATAGCCAGTCTCAAAGTGCTGGCACGAGGCGAACGCGAACGAGAGGTGTGGGGAGACAGCGCCGGGGGCCGGGGTCGTGCGTGCCCTGCCGACTCCGCTCCCGTCGTCGCCGGCGAAGAATCGGTACCAGTACCACCGGTCAGGACGCAAGCCGTCGACCTCTACATGGACGGAGTGCGCGAGCCGCGGATCGGCAACTGCCGTCCCAGATCGGACAATCCGACGGAACGCCTCGTCCTCTGCAACCTCCCACCCCACGTCGATCTCCTCAGCGCCGAGTCCGCCGCCCCGCAGCGGTTCGGGGGCCAGGCGGGTCCACAGGACGAACCCGTCTGTGCCAGGATCGCCCGACGCCACTCCGAGCGTGAAGGGATTCGTGCTGAATACCGGCTTCCGCCGCTGGGCTCCCGCGCGAAGTGCCAACGCGGGGAGGGCGGCAAGTGAGAGGATCTGCCGTCGTCCGAATTTCATAACCCAATCGTACAGGCGAGGCAGCAAGACAGTGCAGAGGAATCGCTTCGCCCGGACGGGTTGGGGGGGCAGATCAACATTCGGAAGCTGCCCGGAAGGGAGACAACGTGGCGCCACTCGACCGGACAAGAACAAGGCTCAAGGGTTGGGAACGGCGCTTGGCCTGCCCTCTTATGTTGGAAAGCATGGCCACTGGCGGTGGGGGCGGAAGGAAGGGAGGACGGCTAGATGCGTTGGCTGGACTCCGGACGCACCGGCCATCCCACTGTGGACCACCTCTGGACAGCAAGGTTAGACTGGAGCCCGTCAGATGAGCGACAACACGAATCGAGGCGTCCACGCGGCCCGGACTGTGGGACTGCTCACGGTCGTCCTGCAATTAGCGTTGGGAGCGTGCGCCGTTGGCCCGCCCGAGGGGGTTCTCGCCGGTGCCGCCGCCGTTGACATCACACCCCTGCAATGGCCGCTTCCGATGATTGGATCGTTCCGGTACCGTCCGGCCGAGAGCGCCCACGATCCCCTCCACGCTCGGGCCGTCGCCCTGCGAAGCGGCGATTCGACGGTCGTGATCGCTGTTGTGGACAGTTGCTACATCCCCCGGGAGACCGTTGACCGGGCAAAACAGCGCGTGGCTGAGGACACTGGGCTGGATGCGAGCCGCATCCTCGTCTCGGCAACCCACACGCACAGCGCGCCGCCTTCGGCTCCCGGGGCTGGCCTCAGGGGCTTGGAAGGAGGACCGGACCTCGAGAGCGAGACAGCGTATGTCGACCGGCTCGTAGAAGGCATCGCGACGGCCATCACTGACAGCCTTTCCAGATTGGAGCCGGCCGCGATCGGGTGGGCGACGACCGCGCTTCCGGACGAGGTCTTCAATCGGCGATGGTTCATGAAGGAGGGCAGCGTTCCGCCGGACCCGTTCGGAGGGACTACGGACAAGGTGCGCATGAACCCCGGCTTTGGGAATCCCGGCCTTGTTCGGCCGGCGGGGCCGGTGGACTCGGAAGTGGCAGTGCTGTCCATCCGCTCGGCCACAGGCAGGCCCATAGCCCTGCTAACCAATTACTCTCTGCACTACGTGGGCGGAGTTCCTGCGGGACAGGTCTCGGCCGACTATTTCGGTGAGTTCGCACGGCTGATAGAGGGCCGCATCGGGCAGGACGATGGTTTCGTGGCAATCCTCTCTAACGGCACAAGCGCCGACGTCAACAATCTCAACTTCGTGCAACCCCGCGCCCGCCGAGAGCCGTTCGAGCAGATCCGTCTGGTCGCAGCCAAGCTGGCAGACGTGGTCATCGAGGTCTGCAAGGACCTGGAGCACCAGCGCCAGGCAGATGTCGCCATGGAGGAGTCTGAGGTGCAGCTCGCCCGCAGGAAGCCTTCGCCCGAAATCCTCGATCGGTCCTTGGGCCTATTGGACGACCCCCCGGCCGACGCGACAGTGCGGCAGCGGGTCTATGCCCAGCGGGCCGTCGACCTGCACCGGGGGCCCGGGAGTGTATCGGTCGTCCTGCAGGCCATCAGGATCGGTCCCGTGGGCATCGTGGCGCTTCCGTTCGAGACGTTCACCGAGACGGGGCTCGCGATCAAGCAGCTCAGCCCGCTCAAGCCGACGTTCACCATTTCCCTCGCGAACGGGGCGGAAGGCTACCTGCCGACTCCGGAGCAGCACGAAGTCGGCGGGTACGAGACGTGGCTGGGCACGAGCCGGGTCGAGCCGCAGTCCTCTGTCCGGATCCAGGCCGAGCTGCTGACCCTGCTGGGCCGAGTCTCAAGCGGCGGGGCCCATTAGACCGAACACCCTTGCAGCCTCGGCCTGGCAGGCCTGCCGTATGCTGGGTCGAGCGCCGGTGAACTGAACCGGCTACCTGCGATGGACGATCGAGCATCAGTGCTCCTCACGGCGGAGCGGCCGTTCGCGATCTGCGGACCGTGCGTGATCGAGTCGCGGGACCATGCGGTCGCCATGGGCCATGCGGTCGCCGTCGCCGCCAAGTCGGCAGGAGTGGCCGCCGCGTTCAAGGCATCCTTTGACAAGGCCAACCGCACAAGCGTGACCTCCTACAGGGGACCGGGGCTGCGGCGTGGCCTAGAGATTCTCGGAGAGGTTCGCGCAGCGACCGGACTGCCGGTGCTGACCGACATTCACCATCCCGACCAAGCAGGACGCGCCGCGGACACCTGCGACATCCTCCAGATACCGGCTTTCCTGTGCCGGCAGACGGACCTGCTGGCTGCTGCCGGCCGAACGGGCCGCATGGTGAACATCAAGAAGGGCCAGTTCCTCGCGCACGACGACATGCGGCACGCAGCCGACAAGGTCGCGTCCACGGGGAATGACAGGATCCTCCTGACCGAGCGCGGCTCCAGCTTCGGCTACAGGAATCTGGTCGTGGACTTCCGCGGCGTTGCCCGCATGCAGATGCTCGGATACCCGGTCGTGCTGGATGTGACCCACAGCCTCCAGCTTCCGGGATCCGCCGGAGGCTCGAGCGGGGGCGAACCGGAGTTCATCGGGACGCTGGCGCGTGCCGGAGCTGCATGCGGAGTTGACGGGGTGTTCCTGGAAGTCCACGACAACCCGGCGGTCGCGCTGTCGGATGGATCCACGGCGCTGCGGCTCGACCGATTGGGCCCGCTGCTCGAAGGTGTCGCACGGATCCGCCGCCTCGCCGCCGGCCTCGGCAGCTGTCGGGAGTCGCGCTGAGCTGCTGGCTGGATTCCGGACGAGCCGTAATCACGCGGCTTCGGCACAGCCCGGGTCACCGGTGGCAAGAGGGTCGGTCGCCTCGGCATTTCGCATCCGGTCACCGGCCAGTTCGGGCAGGCGGTCAGGCGAAACGATATGCCACCACGTTATGGGCGGCCAGCCGGTTTTGCGACGTGATGTGACAACCGGCACGCCGGATGTGTGCGGCGAGTTCGCGCAGCTTCATCAGCTCGCGGTACCCAAAGTTCAATTCGTCCGAGAAAGCGGCGTAGAACAATCGAACAGAGAGTCGGTCCCTGGGACACGACGAGACTTGGACCCCCTCAGTCTTCAGGAACCTGCGGAAGAGAGCAATCAAGGACTGCTTTCCCCGATCGTCGTAGTGCTCTATCAAGCCCCAGTCCAGGCCCACATCGAAGGATCCGGGAGGTTCCATCTTGAAGAAGTCGTCCCGCGAGTACTCGAATCGTGCAGGGTCGCGGTAGACGTCAATCCACCGCCGCCCACTTCCCTTGGGAGCGCGAACGCGGACATGCCGGGGCGCCGTCATGAAGCGCTGATATGCCATTGGGTCGTTGTCGATGAGCAACGCTCTCCCCTGGTTGCCGTAGAGCGCCTGGACAAGGGCCGCCTCCCAACCTGCTTCGGCTCCGAACTGCACGATGCTCGGGTTCGGTGGAAGCCTCAGGCGCCAGAGCGTGCGCAGCTTGCCCTCAAAATCGAGGATCGCGTTGCACCGCTGTTGGACGAAGGCCAGCCATAGCCGCAGCAGACGCCTTGGAAACGGGCAAGCGACGTGGGCATTCACGTCCCGCCAGTCCGTGCGGAGCAACCAATCGAAGCTGGAATTGAATCCGGACCAGTCCATTTCCCCGGTCGACGACGGATTGTGAACGACTGCAGGATCGAAACGGGGCGACGGAGGGCCCACGACTCGCATGTCGGTACAGTAGCATCGAGGCCTTCGCCAGAATGCCCTCCCGGACGTTCGAGACTGGTGCGGTCCGAGCGTTGAGTTGGGACGTCGACGGAACGCTCTATTCGACCCGCAGGGTCGCCGTTCGATACTGGCTCGCGGTATTGGCTGCGTCACTGTCCGGTGATGGCCGGTCGGCCTGGGGGGCGACCGCGTCCCTGCGCCGATTCCGCCAGCGCATGGAGCGGGTCCGTCGCGAGACGGGGCTCATTGAGCCAGACGACGCTCGCATCGAGAGTCGCTTGGCACTCGAGCGGAGATGGTTATTGCCCGCGATGGCGGCCGTGGGTACCCGCCCAGGTGTCGATGATGCCCTGCGGGCGCTCAGATCCCGGTTCCGGGCGCAGGTAGCATTCTCCGATTTCGAAGCAGCGGACAAGCTCGCCAGTCTTGGACTGACACGACACTTCGACGCCGTCTACTCCGGGGAGCGAATGGGGTGGCTCAAGCCCAGGCCGGAGCCGTTCCGGCGCATTCTTGCCGATCTCGAACTGATGCCGGAGCAACTGCTGCATATAGGCGACCGTGCGGAAACCGACGGGTGCGGAGCGTCGGCGGCAGGCTGTAGGTTCCTCCTGCTCAGTCGCGACTTCCGGTCCTTCCGGGAGCTTCAGACGATGCTGGTCCGTTGAGAGGGCGGGGCCAAGCGGTCATGGCCGACCAATATGCCGAGACACGGTCAGTCTACGGTCCGCGGTGGTGATCCCGGTCAGGGTCACGGCAGGTTCCTCTCTTCCCACAGGCGGGGATAGAGCGGCAGCAGCTTGAATTGCGACTCCACGCCCGGGGTCAGCCGGTCAGAAAGGTGCGTCCGCATGGCTAGCAAGGAAGCACTCTCTTGGCGTGCCGGACCCAGCCGTCCACTTGCCCGCTTGGCCCTGTACTCCGAGTTCGATTCGCACAGCAGCTCGTCAAATCGCTGCGCAAGGCCCGGGATCTGGCCGGGATCGTCCCGGCCAGAATAGACCGCCACAATCCGATAGTGCGGCAACCCCGTGGCGGGGCGTCGGCAGGGGAAGCAGGTCAGTGGCAGGTCTCCGACCGTATCCGGAAACTCTGTCCTGAGCAGATCGTACGCCAGCATGGCTTGCGTACCCGTCAGCTTCTCGCCAGTGAACGAATACGTGAGGCCACGTCGCCGCAGGAACCGGAGATCCGGCAGGTTGGCGACGAACCTCCGGACTCTGAACAGGTCGCCGGTACGGTACCGTCGGAGGCCGTGGCTGTGACTGACGACGAGCTCGTAGACAGCGCCGACTGAAAGCTGCCGTGGCGGCAGGAGCGAACCTGGCTCACGGGGAGCTCTATGGTCCAGGAACTCGCAGCAGACGCCTGGGGCCATCGGCAGGAAAGCCACCTCCCCGAGTCGGAAGTCAGGAATCGTTTCTATAGTCTCGGTGGACATCGAGTACATCGGAATCCGGAGGAATCGGTTCTTGGGCAGGTATTCTTCGAGGCTGTCCAAGAACGGGGAGACATATCCTCCTGTCCAGCACGAATAGGCGGTTGCTGCCGGTGCCCAATGATCGATGGGCAGGTAGGTCGAGCTCTCGGCGATCGTCCGGAAACGGTCCGCGAATCCCCGCGATGCGAGTCTCCGCGTGACGTCAGCCAAAGTCGGATCGATGGGGCGGTTTCCCCGTAT
The DNA here is from genome assembly GCA_965203925.1 of Bryobacterales bacterium. Lineage (GTDB taxonomy): Bacteria > Acidobacteriota > Terriglobia > Bryobacterales > UBA6623 > VXMF01. The sequence goes on along the minus strand of OZ241924.1, from coordinate 2,416,128 downwards.
GATGTCACGAACGAGTGCCGAAGACTGAAGCCAGTCGGCTTCGAGCTCCTCGAAGAATGTCGACATCGTGGACGGGTTGGTGCTGTAGAGCACGCCTGGATTCGAGAGCGCCAGCACCCAGAGTCGAACGGCGTTCGTTCCGTAGGTATCGTGCAGGTGTCGCAGGCGATTCCAGGCATGTATGCGGTATGGGGCCTGCAGAACAGCGAGGTAGGGAGGCCGTCCAGATTCATCTAGCAACAGGCTGGTCAACGAATCGTCACCTCGCACTGGGCCAAAGATGTACATGCTCGTGCGTCGGATGTCGAACGCCCAGAACGCCCGCATGAACGAATCGACGAAGACCCATCGCACGACTTCGGTCCGCCCACGCGGATACGCGACCACCTTCGCCGTTCCGGTCGAACCAGACGTGCTGACCAGCCGAACCGATCCTCCGGTTGGGCCCGACGAGGGGAGCTTGACCTGCGGAACGCTACTTGCCAGCTCTGTGTCCGGTTGAATCTGGAGCCGCCGCCTCAACCGCAACCAATGTCGATGGTGGTAGCGCACCCTCAGGCGGTGCCGTGCCTCTCCAAGGCCACCGCCTATCCGCAGGGCGACGGCGATCAGGCGCCGGAGGGCGTCGTTGAGCGCGCCCCGCATCAGGATCCGCGCGCCACCGCCTCGACAGTGCTGACGTAGCGATCTCTGATGGCGGCGAGGTCTTGTCGCCAAAGCAGCGCCGGATCATACGTGATCGTCATTCGCGTTCGCCCGTGGAACGTGAGGGCGGCGAGCATCAGGGCGTGTCGCCGGTGCATTGCGCCCACCACCGCAACCTTCCGCACATTGGTGAAGACCGGGTCGGTCTGGCCCGGCCACCTTTGGACATGGCTGAAAGAGGCTGAGCCCATGTCTGCCCATGGCCGGTTCAGGTAGCCTCGCACGAGACGGCTCCCATACCGAAAAAGAGTCCGGGTCGCGAACGTCTGCTCGGGAACGACCCACTCGCCACGCTCCCGCGCCGCTCTGATCTGGGACCGGACCGCGCGGCACTTGTCTGCCAGCGCGAGCCCCTCTGCGTACGTGCGGCGCACACGAATCCGGCTTGACGCGTTACCGAACCCGTGGAACGGGTCCCTGCGGATGTTTACGGGTAGCCAGACACCTACCTTCCGCTCGCCATCGTCGTGAACGCGATTCCACCAGTGCAGTGTCTCCAAGAACGCCACTGTCAGCACATCGTTGAACGTGAATCCGTCGCCTTTGGAGGTAAGGTCGGAAAGTCCTCTGGCCGCCAGCGTGAAGGTTACCCAGCGCCTCTCGGAAGACGCTGGCGAGGGACGAGTCCAGACCGGTGCGCATCGGTACCAATCCGGATTGCGCTTAGCTCCGGCAGGGGCGTGGGCCAGCGCCGGGGGTCCCGATTCAGTCGCGACGGCGCAGGGATCGTCGAGGCCTGCGGCCACGCGCAGCTGGTGTCGAATCCATCCCAAGGCACTTAGCAGGTCCGCTGCGCAGTGATGAATCCTGGTAACGAGGTACCCAGGCCCGTCTGCGCCGTCACCCATCAAGACCTGTCGGATCGGAGGCCCCGTGGCGACGTTCAACCGACCCCGCAGAAAAGAGTCGATGTCGTTCGCTTCTCTTTCCCTAGGAACGGCTCGAAACGCGGATCTGCAGGTCTCCGCTCCAAGCCGAACCCATCGGCCGTCGACAACCTTGCACCCCGTCGTCGGGTACCGGTTGCGTGCACTGTCTGCCCCGCGAGCAAGGCTCTCCGGGCTGATCTTGCGTTCGAACTCGAGCAGCAGGGCGAAATCTAGCGGCCGGAGCTCCGTGTCCATCAGCACGCAGACCAAGTCAAGCGTGGTGAGATCGTGGTTGGGCATCGGGAATCGGCAACGCTTCGTCGATCTGGACGTCGCGCATCGGAATCAGCCTGCCAGCCACGCTCGGGGCCGACTCAACGAATTGGAGCAGCTCGATCCAGCCCAGGTAGGGGCGCATGTGATGCGTCCTGTGCATCGACAATCCGAACGAGAACCAGTACATCAGTCGGCCGTAGTAGTTGTGAGACCGGGAAGTGGCGTCTCCCGTAGAAAATCCCTCGTGCGTCTTGAAGGCAAACGGATACCAGAGCAGGAGCGAAACGATCACGAGCAAGGGGATCATTCCGAAGGCGAGTCTTTGCGGGCCAACCACGGCTAGGATCGGGAGATAGATCAGGGCGATGCCCGCGTAGTTAAGGAGCAGTTCCCGAATGTGGGCGGTGTCTATGCTCTGGCGCCTGCGTAGCCAAAGGAGCCAATGGTGGGGCATTGCCACCGCCCGAATCGGGATCTCCCATTCACGACCTTGGCGTGGAGTGATGAAGTGGTCCGGGTCGCGGCCTGCCTCGTTGGTGTGCCGGTGGTGCAGCAAGTGGGTCTTCCGAAAGTTGGTGAATGGCACCATGGACGGGACCAACGCCAAGCGTCCCCACCAGAGATTGGACCGTGGTGTCCTTCCCATCAAGCCATGCACGGCCTCGTGAGCCATTACGGTGCCCAAGAACGCCAGATAGGACCGAACGAGGACGTCAGCCGTGTATTGCCACGGGCCCGTCGGCTCAAGGAACAGGCCGCCCAGACTTGCCGCCACAACGGCGCAGGTCGCGAACCTGCTGAGCCTGTAGAGACGACGGCGCTTCCAGACCCTAGCGCTCGATCTTGCGGGCTGCGCATCCTCCTCGGATGCGCCGCGAACCGGCGTTTCCGCAGCTGGCACCATTCGGAAGCACCTTCCTAAGGTAGACTCCTGTGAAAGGGCTGGTTCGCTCCGTTGACCACAGGTCCTCCTGCCCTCCCTGATAAGCGGGTCTCAGTATAAAGGCCCGCGAACGAGACGCAACTCCGGGCCAGAATCGCCGACACTGCATGCCCTCGACGGAAGGCAGCGCCTCCGCTGGCTAAGAGGGGAGAAAGAGGCGAAAGGAGAGTGGCAGAGTAGCGCGCCGGTGCGCCCGGTTTGCGGGTACCACCATTCGCCCACCCATTTGAACGGGAAGTCAAGGTGGCAGGAACCAGCTACTTGCCTACCGACTAGAGTGCGAAGGAACCGGAGTCAAATCCGCGAGTGGCCTGCTCCCGATCCACCACAGCTTGTACCGCCAAGTCTCGGCACAACTGGTCTTCGCGGTGCTGCCCTACCGCGCCGTGCAGCTGCGGCACGGGCCGACGGGCTACGCGTCGCGGCGCGAGGCCAGCGCGATCGCTTCGTCCGCCGCGTTCTTACTGCGATAGTCCGCTATCAGCTGGTCCACTCCGACGATCTCGGTCGGGTACTTGCCTGTGTAGCACGAGTAGCAGTACTGGCCGTCCGCGTCGGCGATGGCCGTCTTCAGTCCCCTTAGGGAAAGATAGCCGAGCGAATCGGCGCCCGTGTGCCGGCGGATCTCCTCCACAGACATGCGATTTGCGATCAGGTCGTTCCGGTCCGGCGTGTCAACCCCGTAGTAGCAAGAGGCGATAGTCGGGGGGCATGAGATCCGAACGTGAACCTCCGTAGCCCCGGCGTCGCGCATGATAGTGACGATCTTGCGGCTGGTCGTGCCACGCACCAACGAGTCGTCGACAAGCACTACCCGCTGTCCCCGGACTAGGCGACCTACCGGGTTCAGCTTGAGCTTGACCCCGAAATTGCGGATGGACTGCTTGGGCTCAATGAACGTGCGCCCCACGTAGTGATTGCGGATCAGGCCGAGAGTGAACGGCAGGCCCGATTCCTTGGCGAATCCGAGGGCCGCCGCGTTTCCCGAGTCCGGGACCGGCACGACGCAGTCCGCGGCCACCGGGCATTCCCGCGCCAAGAACCGTCCTAGGTTCTCGCGGCACTTGTGAACGGATCGGCCGAAGACCATCGAGTCCGGCCGCGAGAAGTACACGTGCTCGAACGCGCACTGGGAGAGCCGCTCGGCCGGGGCGACGAAGCGCTGGCGCACTACCCCCTCGTCGGACACGATGACCATCTCGCCAGGGTCTACGTCGTCGACGTACTTGGCGCCGATCAGGTCGAACGCGCACGTCTCCGAAGCGAAGACGTGGACTTGCTTGCCCTTGTGGAGCATCGTGCCGTGGGCCAGCGGCCGGAAGCCGCGCTTGTCGCGGGCAACGATGATGCTGTCCTTGCTCAGCAGTGCTAGCGAGTACGCGCCCTCCAACCGAAGCAGGGACTCCCGGAGGGCGTGAAGCAGATCGGGCTCCCTGGAGCGAGCAATGAGGTGGGGAATCACTTCCGTGTCGCTGGTGCCCTGGAAGATCGAGCCCAGCCGACCGATCTCCTGACGCATCGCGAAGCCGTTCGTGAGGTTGCCGTTGTGCGCGATGGCCAAGACGCCCTTGTTGCACTCGACGCAGAACGGCTGCACGTTCCGCGCGCCGATGTCTCCCGCCGTGGAATAGCGCGTGTGGCCGATGGCCATGTGCCCGCGAAGCTCGCGCAACTCGCGCTCGCCGAAGACCTCGCCGACAAGCCCTAGACCCTTGCGGGTGTGAACGGTGTGGCCGTCGCTGGAACAGATCCCCGCACTCTCCTGACCGCGATGCTGCAGCGCATAGAGCCCCAAGTAGGCGAGGTTCGCCGCTTCGGGGTGGCCGAAGATCGCACAGACTCCGCACTCCTCCCGAAAGCCGTCGTACGGGTCGATCTTGGCGGACGGTGGGGACGGCAGATCTCGGAGCGGGTTCATTGCACGTCCAAGGAAGACTCGAACGAACTGTCCCACGCGGCATGCAGGCGTTCTACGGAGGCCCGGAAGCCAAGCCCGCCGTCCACGCGAATGGCCAGATCGCGCCCTCCTGTGTGCCCTATCCGTGGCGCCGCGATGCCCGAGGCGCGGGCAACAGCCTCCACTTCGCCGGCTCGCTCCTGCGGAACAGACACGAGTACGCGCGAAGGCGCCTCATGAAAAAGGGCCATCAAGGCCGGCACTCCAAGCTCCAGCGTGATCTCGGCGCCCACGAGCGGGTCGCCGAAGCAGCACTCGGCGAGCGCGACGGCCAGGCCACCGGTGCCGACGTCGTGCGACGAGCGGGCCAAACCCCGGCGGACAATCTCGCGGACTGCCTCATGTACGGCGGACTCGTAGGCGAGGTCCACTGCCGGGGGCAAGCCCCAACTCTGGCCAAGGATGGAAACGGCGAACTGGGATGAGCCGAACCTGCACTCCAAGTCGTCCTGCGCGCCCGGCAGCAGTCCTCCCAGCAGGAAAACGCAGTCGCCCGCCCTGCTGAAGCACGGCCCAGGCGGACGGCCCGTGTGCCCCAAGAGCCCGACAATACCCACCACCGGGGACGGGTCGACACCCTCGCCGAGGGTCTCGTTGTAGAGGCTCACATTGCCACCGGTAACAGGCGCGCCGAAGTGTCGGCAAGCCGCTGCCATGCCCTCTACCGACTCTACCAACTGGGCCATGATTTCGGGCCTCTCCGGGTTGCCGAAGTTGAGATTGTTGGTGGTAGCGATGGGCATGGCCCCGACAGTGCTGAGATTGCGGCAACACTCGGCTACGATCAGCTGCGCCCCGAGTCGCGGATCCAGTCCGCAGTAGCGGGAATTGCCGTCCAGGGACATCGCAAGCGATACGCCAGCCTCTTTGATGCGGACCACGGCTGCATCGCTTCCGGGGCCCGCGGTGGTGTTGGTGCGCACCTGGTGGTCGTACTGTTCCCAGATCCAGCGCTTCGAGCTCAGGTCAGGCGAACATAGCAGGCGCTGCAGGTCTTCCTTGAGCTGGCGACCGGTCCGCTGGGGCAGACTGGGCCCGGCCATGGGGGCTGTCCTGCGGGGAGCGCCGTACGGCCGGTCGTACAGCGGCGCGTCTTCGCTGAGGAATACGGTGTCAAGCTCGGCCACCACATCCCCTTGGTGTCGGACGCGGAGCATCCGGTCGGATGTGACCGACCCGATCTCGACGGCGTCTAGGCCCCACTTCCGGAAGACTTCTAGGACCTCATGCTCTCGCCCGCGCTCGGCAACCAGAAGCATGCGCTCTTGGGACTCGGACAGCATGATCTCGTAGGGCGTCATCCCCTCTTCGCGCTGCGGGACGAGGTCCAGGTCGATCTCGATCCCTACGCCGCCCCGTCCTCCCATCTCCGCGGTCGAGCAGGTCAGTCCGGCCGCTCCCATGTCCTGGATGCCCAGGATTGCCCCAGTCCGCATGGCCTCGAGGCAGGCCTCCAGCAGCAGCTTCTCCAAAAAAGGGTCCCCGACCTGCACGTTCGGCCGCTTTGCCTCGGAGTCCTCGCTGAACTCCTCCGACGCCATCGAGGCTCCCTTGATCCCGTCCTTGCCGGTCTTCGCGCCGACGTAGATTACGGGGTTGCCGACTCCCTTGGCCAACCCCAGAAAGATCGCGTCCTTTCGGAACACGCCCAACGCGAACACGTTGACCAAGGGGTTCGCGCTAAAGCAGGGCGCGAACACGCACTCGCCCCCAATCGTCGGCACGCCGATGCAATTGCCGTAATGGGCAATCCCTTCGACCACCCCCTGGATAATGCGCCGGTTGCGCGGGCCATGGAGCGGATCGTCCGGGGGCCCGAAGCGCAGGGCGTCGAGAACGGCGATCGGTCGGGCGCCCATGGTGAAGATGTCCCTCAGGATTCCGCCGACCCCCGTGGCCGCCCCCTGGAACGGTTCGATGTAGCTGGGATGGTTGTGGGACTCGATCTTGAAGGCGGCAGCCCACCCGCCCCCGATGTCGACGATTCCCGCGTTCTCTCCCGGACCGACCAATATGCGCTCGCCGGTGGTGGGGAGCTTCTTCAAGTGGAGGCGGGAACTCTTGTAGGAGCAGTGCTCGCTCCACATCACGCTGACGATGCCGAGCTCGGTGATGGTGGGCGTGCGTCCAAGGCCTTCCGTCAGTCGCCCGTACTCCTCCGAAGTCATGCCGTGTTCTATTGCGACGGCTTCGCTGACTTCAGGCGGCATCGGGAGTGGCTTGCGACTTTGCAAGAGCGGCGGCCATCGAGCTGAACACGGCGATTCCGTCGGTAGAGCCCACCGCTTCGTCGCAGGCACGCTCCGGGTGCGGCATCATCCCGAGGACATTGCGACCCTCGTTGAGCACTCCGGCGATCCCTCTCGAAGATCCGTTCGGGTTGGCTCCCGAGTATCGGAATGCAATGCGGTCCTCCTTCTCAAGCCGGTCCAAGACAGACTCAGTGGCGAAGTAGCAGCCTTCTCCGTGCGCGATGGGAATCCGCATCGGGCGCTCGGGCGGGCAATGCGACGTGAACGCGGAGGCACGTGTGCCCGGCAAGATCTCAACAGTGCGGCAAATGAAGCGCAGATCCCGGTTCCTGAGCAACGCCCCGTCGAGCAGCCCTGCCTCGCACAGGATCTGGAATCCGTTGCACACGCCGATCACCAGCCCTCCGTCAGCCGCGAATCGGCGCAGCGGGCGGATGACCGGGGAAAATCGAGCAATGGCACCGCAGCGCAGGTAATCGCCGTAGGAGAACCCGCCTGGCAGGAAGACCGCGTCTACGCCCCCCAATGCCTCGGACTCGTGCCAGATCTCGATTGCCTCGTGCCCAAGATTGCGGCTCAGCGCGTACAGCGCGTCGTGGTCGCAGTTCGAACCGGGAAAGATGACGACGCCGAACTTCATCGACGGTGGACGGGGGGCGTCTCGCCGGAGGGGCCATTGTATCACCGGGAGGGGCGTCGCGATTTGGCAGGCTCGCGCTTGCGGCAGGCGGGCACGGGCGCACGAATAGGGGGGTCTGCGTGGTGGGCCGCGCTCGCTGAGCCTGGAGGGGATATGTCGGCTGCACCGTGCCACTGCAACGGTGGGGTATGCACGAGATACGACGTGGGGAACTGGGAGGCGGGCCGTTGCAGCGGCGACCGAAGCCGACGGCGGTCCTTCGCCGCCGGGCTTCGCGACCGTGGGCTCGACCTGCCGACGGCTGCCGCAACGGACGAGGCCGTCACTGTGGGGGAGAGCTGGCTCGCCGTCCGAACGCATGCCCTAGTCTGTAGTGGGTGGAGGGACGGAACGGGCTCCCGTCTGCAAGCTCTAGCAGCACCGCCGAACCGGGTGCGGGGACGGTGAGGCCAGAGCGGTCCGAGGCCAAGGACGAAGAGCATGCTGTCGGTGCAGGCCAGCTTCGCTTCGCGTGCGAAGATGGCCCTCGTCGATCTTAGGAGCGGCCAATCCTCATGAGAGCCTTTCGTCGAATCGCATCCGCAGCAGTCCTCTGCCTTATCGTCATGCTGCTCTCCACCCGGACGAGCGGGCAACAGCTGGACGCATATGGCGGATTCCTTGACATCAACGGCAGCCGTACGGGTTTCTTTCACACCCAGCGGATTGCCGGCCGCTGGTGGCTGGTCACTCCCGACGGGCACGGATTCTTCGGCATCGGGGTCAGTCACCCGATCACGAGCATGTCCGAGGGAGCCATCACATTCTCGTACGGGGGCGACCAAGAACGGTGGATGCGCGATGGCATTCGCAAGATGCGCGAACTCGGCTTCAACAGCGTCTGGTCCGGGCCCTACAGCCTTGAGCGCATTCGATTCGGCAACATCGACGCCGATCTGGCGGAGAAAGTCTACCGCGAGGCCAAGATACCCTACGCGCTCCATATTCCGCTGATCAAGCATCAGGTCGAATTGAAGCCCGGCGAAAGGCGTCCGGATGTCTTCAGCGACAGTTACCTCCGGTATGTAAGGGAAGAAGTGGCGCGGCGTGTCGTGCCTAACAGCGAGAACCCGTGGGTCTTGGGCTACTACTACGGCTACGGATCGTTCATGCGTGAAGACCTCTGGATTAACCAGACCCTGTCCTATGGACCCGGGAGCCCCGGACGCGAGCGACTGCTCGACATCCTGGAGCGACGCTATCTTGGCGACATCAAGAAGCTGAACACGGCATACCAAACCAGCTTCGCCTCGTTCTCGGATCTGCGCGAGGATGGCTCGTTGACGTACCCGCGGTGGCTCGCTGCGGTCAAGAGCGGCCAACCTTTACCGGCTCAGGCCGGTTCAAAGGACATACTCGCAGATGCGGAGGCGCTGCTTGGGGAGATTGTCGAACAACTCCACAAAGTCGGATACGCAGAGATCCGCAGTCGCGATCCAAACCATATGGTGCTGGGAGCCTACGTTAAGGACTCGACCTTCACGAAAGGCATCTGGCAGCGAATCGCACCCTACATCGACGTATTGGGGCCGCAAGATCTGAGCGAAGCGAATCCCATCAGGCAGAGTGTCGAAGCAACGGGGATGCCGGCAATCCTGAGCGACCAAGAATTCGGAAACGTGTATCCCCTTGCTCTCCAAGGCAAGGCAGGCGCTCCCGGTGCCGTGCCGGACCACGTTGATCGCCGGATCCTGTACGACCTGCTGGCCGATCGCATCTCCCAGGATCCGCAGTTCATCGGCGTGTCATTCTGTGCCGTCCTCTACGACCAGTCTCACTGGCGGCGAGCCTACGACCGTGGTCAGCCGGGCTTCTTCAACATTGACGGCGAGCCTAACCGGAACCTCGTTGGAACGGTGCTCAACGCAAATCGGCGGATCCTTGCTTCGGTCCGCGAACCGCTCGACGAGACATCAATCTCCGAACTCCACCGTTCTTACAATGAACTCAAGGCCGCATACCGACGTGTCATGAGACAGAGATTTGAGTTCCTGAACAAGCTCGCGGACCGATAGGCGAATCCCTCAACTTGCCTCGTTCAGTCCGCGGGCGCCTGCCAGGCGCGACTCGTCAGCTATGGCTTTTGGGCCGGATACGCCCTGACCGCGCCCAGCAAGCTCTTGCCTGATTGGGCGTCGCTCATAACGTCCGTGCGGAAGACCCACCAGCAGACGCAGGTATCCTACGCCCAATCAGGCTAACGGAATTCCACCGCGCACATTCATGGCTGGGGCAGGAGACGCACCTGATGGCTCTCAAGCTCGAATACCCAACCTTCAAGCCGGAGGCGGCCGCTGGCCGTACGAGCTGCGACCCAAGGATGCGTTCTCAGGTTCGCGATCTGCTGCAACACGTTTAGCTCGACGATACGATTCCAGCGCTCGATGGGTCCGATATGGGGGTGCAACTCGTCAAGCGCCAATCTCGCAGGTTCGGCAAACTTGATCCAGTTTGCGACGTTCGGAACTGCATCGAGGCCGGTCGGATCCAATGCAGCCTTCATCGCCCCGCACCGCGTATGGCCACAGACGACAACCGTCGGCACTTCAAGCACGGCCACGGCGTACTCAAGAGTGGCGCTCACTCCGTCCAAGCTAGCGTCATAAGGAGGCACAACATTCCCCGCATTTCGAATGACAAACAGTTCGCCGATCCCGGTGTCCGTGATCTGGGACGGGATCAGGCGCGAGTCCGAGCAGGTGATGAACAACCGATCCGGAGCCTGGCCCTGGGCCATCTCGGCGAACTTCAGTGGACGGGACCGAAACGCAAGCGTGGAATCGGCGGCGACTCGGCGTGCGGAAGGGCGTTCGTCGAGCACTTGAGCAATTGCCGGCATGGTGGTGCAAGCGGCAATGGCCCCGAAGGCCAAGGAACACGTACTAGCGAGCACCCTCCGACCCGAATTCCTGTAGTCTGTCACTCCTTCACCTCCGGTCCGCGGCGACAATCTGGGGAATATGCGCCATCAGCGCACCATCATGATGACAGAGCAAGCGTGCGCTGGCCGTCTCGACCCAAGCACCTGCACAACGGCCGTGCTCTCTCCAACCGACATACGATCTCTCTCAAGCCGAGGTGGTCGTGTCGGCTAGGGCATCGATGATCCGAGCAGTCTAGCATGCGCGGGCGGCCGGAACTGGCCGCTCGTTCGCCACGCCAACCTAGGCATAGCGACATTGCCTTCACGTTGCGGCTGAGGTTGAGGAAAGCCCGCCAGCGGGGCGCTCAGATGGCCTATGCCACCGTCGGTTGGCGGAAGGACGCACCGGGCTGCAACGATTGGGGCAGCCCGGATCGGGACCGGTGGCGTCGCATCAGGAACGAACTATGCAGCCGCATGCTCTGGGACTCGTCGTCGCAAGCGGGATCCCGGGGGCGAACTGGAGGCCGCGATGAGCCCAGGCAAGGTGCGGAAGGACTCCCAGAGGGCGGCCAAGACGCTGGGGCGCATCTGAGAACTCGTCCAAGACGAGGTGCTGCCGCTCGATGGTCGCGAGCGGTGGGATGGTCAGGGCACGGTCAGGAATGTGCTCGGTTCCAAGGTCGGCGTTACGGTCTGCCGCTTGATTCCGACTGCGGAGAATGACGGGCCGGCACGGCTTTCCCCCAAAGGTGCGTTCTGCAATGGCTCGAGGTGGCGAGTGCGTTCGGAGCACCCTTACGGGCCACTCCTCAAGCACCTCGACAGGAAATGGCCGACATCCAGATCGTCCTAGCCTTGGCAGTCGCTTGCCGTCACAAGGGTCGGTATGATGAGCATGCTTGTGGGGTCGTCAAATATGAATAGCTGTCACGACGTCTGCCACGCACGGCCTGAGGGACGCTGACCGGTGCCGTACCGCACGACCGGGGGACGGAGCCGACGGCCCATGGGCATTCAGTCACTACGGCTAGTTGTGCTCGCGGCGTTGCTGACGCCCTCGGGCCTCCCTGACGACGGAACGACCGTCGATTTCGCTCGTGACATCCGGCCGATACTCGCTGAACAGTGCTTCAGCTGCCATGGCCCCGATGAGCAGGCCCGGGCGGCTGGACTGCGGCTCGATGAGTATGCAGGAGCCGTTGAGGAGCGGGGAGGAAAGCGAGCAATCGCACCAAGGGCTCCAGAGGCTAGCGAACTGATCGCGCGGGTCAAGTCGGAGGACCCGGTGTACAGGATGCCGCTCGGAGGGCAGCGTCTGGCCGAAGGGCAGATCAAGCTATTGGAAGAATGGATCGCCTCGGGAGCGAACTACGAGCGCCACTGGGCCTACGAGAAGCCCCATCGTCCGCAACTGCCTGCGGTCTCCGACGTGGAATGGGCGCGCAATCCGATCGATTTCTTTGTCCTGAACAAGCTCCACGCAGCGGGCCTGAAGCCTTCCTTCGAAGCCGAGCCCGCTGTGCTGATGCGGCGCCTATACCTCGACGTGACCGGGCTTCCGCCGTCGCCCGGGCAGATCGAGGACTTTCTCGCTCGACCTACGGACGAGGCTTACAGAGGAAAGGTCGAAGAGCTGCTCGCGTCGCCTCAGTACGGCGAGCACTGGGCACGGCACTGGCTCGACCTCGCCCGCTATGCCGACTCCAATGGGTATCAGCATGACGACCTCCGCGAGATCTGGCCATACCGCGACTGGGTCATCCGGGCATTCAACGACGACATGCCGTTTGACCAGTTCACTGTCGAGCAGCTGGCGGGGGACCTTCTCGAAGCACCTTCCTTGCAACAACTGATCGCGACCGGCTTTAACCGCAACTCGCCAATGAATGGGTCAGGGGGGTCGAAGATCGACGAGGTCCGCAACGCCATGCTCGTCGACCGGGTCAATACGACCGCGACGGTCTGGCTCGGGGCCACGCTCGGCTGTGCCCAGTGTCACACGCACAAGTACGACCCCTTCACGATCCAGGAGTACTACCGCTTTTACGCGTACTTCGACCGGGGAGTGGACGAGACCGTGCTGAGCGGCGGGGGCAACACGCGCAAGTTCTACTTGGGTGCCCAGATCGAGCTGCCCGTTTCCATTCGTCGGCGGGCGCGGTATGCCGCCGTCAAGGCCCAGCACGAACACCTCAAGATGGTGATCAACCAGGCAGAGTTCGAAGCGATCGCAGACCTGCCGGAGTGGGCGGATCGCCAGTCGACCAGTCGCGACTTGCGCCCGAACGTCAAGAGCGCGCTGGCCAAGCCGGTTGAAGAGCGCACGGAGTCGGACCACAACTCGATCCGGGTGGCCTTCCTCAACACGCGGCCCGAAATTGTCGAACTCCGGAAGGGTCTGGAGGACCTTGCCGCACAGGCAAAGGCCTTGGCGCCGCCGACAACGCTCATCATGGCCGACAAGCCTGGGCCGGTCCAGACCCACCTACTCGAGCGCGGCCAGATCGGGGCCCATGGCACAGTGGTCAAGCCCGGAACGCCGGTGGCGCTGCACGCCCTTGACCCGGACCTTCCTCGCAACCGCCTTGGGCTGGCCAAGTGGATCACCTCTCCCGAGAATCCGCTCATGGCTAGGGTGACCGTCAACCGCCTGTGGGCGGAGGTGTTTGGCCGCGGGATCGTCGCTTCGTCCGAGGACTTTGGCCAGCGCGGCGAGGTCCCCACTCATCCAGGACTTCTCGACTGGCTGGCGGTGGAGTTCGCCGCCGGAGGCTGGTCTGTAAAGAACATTGTGCGGCTGATCGTGACCTCCGCGACGTATCGACAGAGTTCGCGAGGATCAGCCGAGCTGCTGGAAGCAGATCCGGGAAACCTGCTCCTGTCGTCAGGACCGCGATTCCGCCTTCCAGCTGAGGCGATTCGCGATTCCCTGCTTGCGGCAAGCGGCCTCCTGTCGCTCAAGATGGGTGGTCCGGCTGTGCATCCATCACAGCCAAAGGGGCTGTGGCGAGAGATCAGCGGCGTAGCGGAACGGAACTACCCAACGTCAAAGGGGGAGGATAGGCAGCGGCGGGGCGTCCACACAATATTGCGCCGGGGAGCTCCCTACCCCAGTTTCGTCACATTCGACGCATCTCCGCGGCAAGATTGCGTTGCAAGTCGAGCCCGCACGAACTCGCCTCTCCAAGCCCTGACGCTGCTGAACGACCCGGCCTATGTCGAGGCAGCCGCCGCTTTGGCGAGGCTTGTGACGGGCTTGCAGCTGCCGTCTGACACGAGTCGGCTCGCATATGCCTTCCGACGAGCGGTGACCCGTTCGCCCAACACGGCCGAGCTTGAGGAGCTCACTCGCCTCCTGAAGAAGTTCCGAGAAACCTCGGAGAACGAATCCGAAGCCTGGGTTTCGCTGGCGCGAGTCCTGCTGAACCTAGACGAGGCCATCACGAAGAGCTGATGTCAATGCAGATTCAACGGAGAGAGTTCCTGCGGGCCGGCGCCGCCGGCCTCGGGTCGATCGCTTTGCAGTCGCTGCTGGCGGCGGACGACGGCACACCAACTGCGCCACACTTCGCCCCCAAGGCCAAACACATCATCTTCTTGCACATGCTCGGGGGACCATCACAGGTAGACTTGCTCGACCCAAAGCCGGCGCTCGCGCAGTTCGAGGGCAAGCCCCTGCCGGACAGCATCTTGAAGGGCAAGCAATTCGCCTTTGTGCCCAATGGGGCGGGGGCACTGGCCTCGCCATACAAGTTCAAGCAGCACGGCGAGTCCGGCACCTGGTTTTCCGATCTCATTCCTCACCTGGCGGAACGGGCGGACGACCTGACCGTCGTCCGCTCCATGCAGACCGACGAATTCAACCATGGCGCCGGCGAGCTCTTTCTCCACACCGGATTCGGCCGCCTCGGAAGGCCGACGTTCGGCTCTTGGGTCTCGTACGGCCTGGGCTCACTCAGCGACAGCCTGCCGACCTTTGTCGTGCTTGCAACCGGGGCCAACACTGCCGGCAACAGCGCGTGGGGAAGCGGTTTCTTGCCCAGCGTCCACCAAGGGGTCAAGTTCCGCTCTGGAGCGGAACCGGTTCACTACCTCGCCAGCCCGGAGGGGGTCAGTCGAGACCGCCAGGGGAGGGTGATCGACGGAGTGTCCGCTCTCAACCAGCTGGCTTACGAGCGCTATCAGGATCCCGAGATTGCCACGCGGATCGCACAGTACGAGATGGCCTTCCGGCTGCAGGCGTCGGGCCCTGAACTGATGCAGCTCGAGAATGAGCCGCAGCACGTCCTCAAGGCCTATGGCGCAGAGCCAGGCGGCGCGAGCTACGCGAACATGTGCCTGCTCGCACGGAGGATGGTCGAGCGTGGCGTGCGATTCGTGCAGATCATGATGGCCGGTTGGGACCACCACAGCGCAATCTACGGGCCGAACGGACTGCCGCGCTCCTGCCGGATCATGGACCGACCGACCGCTGCCCTGATCGACGACCTGAAGCAGCGCGGTTTGCTTGACGACACGCTCGTGATCTGGACCGGGGAGTTTGGCCGCACTCCGATGGTCCAGGCCATCTCCCCACAGGGATTCACGCAAGACCCAGGGCGCGACCACCACAAGGACGGCTTCTCGCTGATCCTAGCCGGGGGCGGCACGCGGCCTGGGCTGACTCATGGAGCGACCGACGACTTCGGTTTCGAGCCGGCCGAAGACCCGGTCCACGTGCACGATCTCCACGCGACCGCTCTCCATCTGCTCGGCATTGACCACACGAAGCTGACGTTCAAGCACCAAGGGCGGGACTTCCGCCTGACGGACGTGCATGGACGCGTCATTGGCGAGCTGCTGGCGTAGGACCGCATTCCAAATGAACAGACTCACCACCCTGACCCGAAGACAGTTCGTCGTCGGCTGCGCCTGCGCCTTGCCCGTCGGGACCGCTTCCGCACGGACCGATTGGCAACCCTTGTTCGACGGCAAGACTCTCGACGGCTGGCACGCGATTCATCGGCTGCCGGTGCCTAGGATTCCGGGAGGGCGGTCTGCAGCAAAGGACTCGCCACAGTACCTTAGGGCCCTTCGGAGTAAGGGCGACTGGAAGGTGGTCGACGGAGCCATTACTGGCGGCCAAGAGCCACCAGGCTCCGGCGTCGGGGGCTACCTGATCACGGATGAGGAATTCGGCGATTTCGAACTCAGCCTTGAGGCAAACCCCGATTGGGGAGTCGATACCGGAATCATGGTCCGCGCCACAAGCATCGGGAGCCAAGGCTTTCAGGTTCTCGTGGACCACCGCGAGGGCGGCAACATCGGCGCCTTCTACGGAAACGGAATCGGCGGGTTCAACACCCGTGAATTCGGGTTCAACGCTCAGAAGGACTCCACGGGCTCAGTAGTCGGCATGACGCCGATCGCCTATCAAGACCTGACTCCTGAACCCGATCCGGGCAGGAGCGCCGCCAGTTGGTCCGCGAGCCCGGAAGACTTCTTCGAGACATGGCGTTTCGGTCAATGGAACGAGGTCCGCGTGCGATGCCAAGGGCACCTGCCAACGCTCACCACCTGGATTAACGGCAAGAAGATGGCTACCCTCGACGCGGCGAACATGAAGGCAGCAGGCTACGACGCCCAAGCAGTGGCGGAGCTCCTCGGCCGTGCCGGTCACATTGCGCTGGAGGTCCATCACAGCGGACAAGGCGATCGGCTGGGAGCAGAGCGCTGGCTTCCGGGCAGGGTGTGTCGCTGGCGACGGATCCGCGTCCGGGTTCTGTGAGATAAGGAAGGGCCTGAAGCTCTGGTCCGTCCCGCAGGGCCGCGCACGTTCTTGCGCGGTTGGCGGCATTGCAGACCGCAAGTTTGGCCTAGGCCGTTTCCTGCTGGGGCCCGGCGTTTCGCAGTTCCGATACCATGGGCCCTTAGCCCGCGATTCGGGTAGCGGGCTCTTATTCGCAATGCTCGCCTTGGGAAGCATCGCGCCTCGAATCGCCGGCGAAAGACCGCCCGGCCTGGGATTGATCTGCTTCTTCAAGGTAGACTGTCCGGCCTGCCACTTGGCCCTGCGCTGCCTGGACACCGCGGCCCGCCGTCTCGGGGTAGGAGCAGAGGTCATCGGGATCTCCCAAGACGACCCCGACCCGACAGCCGAGCTTGCACAGTCCCTCGCAATCTGCATCCCCACTCGTTCGGATCTGGACCTTCGGGGAAGCGTCGCCTACGGCCTGGAGGCTGTGCCAGCCATCTTCGTCCTAGATGCGCAGGGAAGGGTGGCCGCACGCTCGCAAGGTTTTGACAGAGCCGATTTGGAGAGGCTATCGAGACATCTGGCGGACTTGGCCGGCGTGCCCGACCCGGGCCCTCTGGGGGCCCGCGGCATCCCGGACTTCCAGCCGGGCTGCGTCTCACGGCACTTGGAACCCGATGGAGAGGGCGCAGTTGCCGCCCCGCTCGACCTCTACGCCAGACGGTCGGGCCGAGCTTCGCGGGTCCCAGTCCCCCAAGGAACAGACCTGCACGAGTGGTGCTATGAGCAGGGCTTCGCGGACCCGCTGCCTGTCGTTCCACCAACTGCGGACAGGGTTGACGCCATGACTTCGGCCAGCGGCCGGCCAGCGGACGAGATTCTTGCGCACGTGCCGCCGAACTATGCACCCGCCAGCGTCGAGAAGCTGGCCGCGAACGCGGTCATGGCTGGCTGCCGCCCGGAATACATGCGGGTATTGGTCCCGGCGCTCAGGGCTCTTTGCGATGAGCGGCTCGACATCCACGGGGTGCAGGGCACCACGCACTTCGCGGCCCCGCTGGCGATCATCAACGGACCCGTGCGCCTTGAGATGGGCTTCGCCTGCGGCAGCAACGTGTTCTCCAACGCGGCGCGCGCCAATTCCACGATCGGGAGGGCGCTGCAGCTCGTGCTGCGCAATATCGGGGGATCTGCCCCTGGGCGGATCGACATGTCTACTCTGGGGAATCCGGGGCGGTTCAGCTATGTGATCGGGGAGAACGAAGAGGCTAGCCCATGGGATCCCCTGGCTACCGACTTCGGAATCGCTCCGGGCCGCAACGCCGTCACCTTCTTCTGCGCTGAGCCGCCTCGAGCTGTCAGCGAGCACAAGGCGAGGAGGGGTGCCGTCCTGCTGCGGGCCGTCTGCGCCGCGCTGGCCAATGTGTGGAGCCGCAGGACCTGCGGCCGGTCCGAAGCGCTGGTGGTCATCGGACCGGAACACGCCGCCACGCTGGGCCGCGACGGCTTCACCAAGACGGACGTGGTGGGTTTCTTGCACGAGAACACGGGCATCCCGGTAGCCGAGTACGACGGCGACGGCGGGGAAGGCACACACGAGGCGGGATCCTACGAGGAGTGCATAATCCGCGGTGTGCGCTGCTACCGCAAGTTCCGAGGCCCGGAGGCGATCCGCGTCATGGTAGCCGGGGGGCCTGCGGGCAAGTTCTCGGCGGTGCTGGGATCGTGGGCCTCAGGCCCTCGCGGCAGCCAGATCGTCAGCTACGGGTTCGACTAAACGCCCGGAGGGCCTGCTACAGCCACTGGCCGAAAGACTGCCCCTCAGGGCGGTGCCGGCCCAATCGAGCGGGTGACCGCTGTCGGCTTGCGGGCAGCCCAAGAGGCCTCTAATCTCGCTAGCGACGCGCCATCGAGGTGGCTGTCGCCACCTGGGCCGCATCATTGGACCTCGTAGCGTGACACCCACTTACGGGTCGAGATTACCCGGCCTCGAGTGGAAGTAGAAGCGGTGTTAGGCTGGGCGGGCAGAATTCCACGGGAGGAGAACACCGCAATGTCCGTCACACTCGTGAATCCGCTTGACGAGCGCCCCGCGCCGCAGGCGTCCTCGGCCGATCGGCTAGCGTCCCTTGAGGGCACCAAGATCGCCCTGCTGGACATCAGTAAGCCTGGCGGCTCCGTTTTTCTCGACCGTCTGGGCGGCCTGTTGCGGAAGCGCTACGGCGTGGCTGAGATTCTCCGATTCCGAAAGCCAACGTTCGCCAAGCCGGCCCCGGAGGCCGTGCTGGCAGACATTCGCAGGTCCGTGCCGCACGCAGTAGTCGAAGCCCTAGCAGATTGAGGGTCGTGCACGACGTGCAGTTTGCACGACACGGTTCGAATCGAGAACGGCGGGATTCCAGCAGTTGCGGTCGCGACAGACGTGTTCCGGGCGGCGGCCCGGGCGCAGGCCGCGGCGCTGGGGAGGGCTGACCTTCAAGCCGTCTACGTGCCGCATCCCATCCAAGACCAGCTCAGAGGTGAGATCGAGGACCGCGCGGACCGCGCGGCCGCAGCAGTCGCTGCGCTTCTGACCGGGGACAGTCCGCGCTCGGGCGTGGACTGACGAGGGCCAATGCGTGCCTGGCAGAGCACAACTGGCGGAGACCCATCGCTCGAAGCTGCTCCAGGGCGCGGTGATTCCCGCGCATCCCCTAGCCCTGGATGCCCAAAGGAGGCTTGACGAGCGCCGCCAGCGCGCGCTCACGCGCTACTACCTTGCGGCCGGTGCCGGCGGCGTGGCCGTCGGGGTGCACACAACGCAGTTTGGGATCCACTCGCCCCAGTGCGGGCTGTACCGTCCCGTCTTGGAGCTCGCTGGCCAAGTGGTCCGCGATCACGAGAGAATGACCGGGGAGCCTGTCATCGGCGTTGCGGGCATTGTGGGCGCAACGCGACAGGCCGTGAAGGAAGCCCGCCTAGCCGCGGACCTCGGGTACCGGCTTGGCCTGCTGAGCTTCACGGGCATGCCTGAGCACTCGCTCCGAGGACTGCTCGATCACGCGCGGGCCGTCGCCGAGATCCTGCCTGTCATGGGCTTCTACCTGCAGCCGGCGGTGGGCGGTAGGGACCTGCCTTATGAGTTCTGGAGGGAGTTCTGCCAGATCGAGGGGGTGGCGGCGATCAAGGTCGCACCTTTCGACCGGTACCGGACTCTCGACGTAATGAGGGCCGTTTCCGATTCCGGCCGGGCGAGCGAGATCGGGTTGTACACCGGCAACGACGACAACATCATCGGAGACCTCCTCACAAGTTACGGCCCGCCGGAAGCCCGTGTCCGCTTTGTGGGAGGCCTGCTGGGCCAGTGGGCGGTGTGGACACGGGTGGCCTGCCGACACTGGCGGCTATGCCGCGAATCCGCGCTGAAGAACACGCCAGCTTCAGCGTCGGCCCTACTTCGGCTGAACGCCGATCTGAGCGATGCGAACGCGGCGTTGTTTGACGTGCGCAACCGGTTCGCGGGATGCATCGCGGGGATTCACGAAGTACTGCGAAGGCAGGGCTTCCTCGAGGGCATCTGGTGCTTGGACGAGTCCGAGGATCTTTCGCCCGGCCAGATCGACGAGATCGACAGGGTCTGCGGTACGTATCCCCACCTGACCGACGACGCATTCGTCAGGGCACATCTGGACTCGTGGCTGGCGTGACCTCAAGTGCTCACCCGGTGGATGCCTTGGGCAAGCCAGAACTCCTCATGTGCCGAGCAACGAACGCATCGCTAGGCTCGACGAATCCGTCGCCTGATCTCGCACGCGACGCACGCACCAATTGAGTAAGCCGCTGTTTACGATTTGGAGTTCCGCAGCTGTGGACGGAGGACTGACCGGGCAAGGCTCGAGCACGATTGGGAAAGGAGAGTTCCTCAAGGCCCGCCAGCCGGAACTGGAACAAGCGCTGTCGACATAGTCTGACCAATTGTCATAGGGACGCGGGTTGCCCGGCGGCCCCCGCAGACCCGTTCGGGTGCCGTCGGGCGCTCATGGAGTCTCCGCGAGCATTCCTAGCGGAGCAGGTTCGGGCTGAGTAGCGGCCTCGGCGGTTCACTGGGGAGTGGCGCGCGACGTCGGGAAATCCGCCTCAGGATTGCGATTCCGGGAAAGCCACAGTCTCTTCACCTATCCCGCGTGGACGGGATTCGCGCCCGCCTTGTGCCGCGCTTCGGGCAAATCGGCGCGGCTTAGACTCAGTGCTGGTCGAAGAAAGCGAGGCATCGGCATGCGAGCGGCTTGCGGCGTCCCTTCTCGGTGAGGACGCCGTAGTAGGCGCGGTCGAACTCAACGTATCCACCACCAAGAGCGACCAGTGCGCCGAACCCCAGGAACCGCTCCGTGAACTGGCGCCAGCCGAGCGCAGCGCCGTGCCCGGCCACCTCGAAACAGTCCTCCCAAGTCGCCGAGCTCTCGTCGGACCGCTGCGGGTCGAGAAAGGTCAGCCCGCCCCAGCCTGGGACGGGTCCGGCAAGGGTCCGCTTGTGCTTGGCGGCCTAGGCGGGCGAGCAGACGGCCCGGACCGCCTCCCTGACGGCGACCACCCGGTCCTCCGGCGGGGCGGCGGCGTCGTCCTAGGTCAGCAGGATATCGGCGATCAGGTCGACCGGCAGGTTCTGGACGTAGTTGTGGTAGGTGAGGATGCGGATCCGGACATCTTCGCCGAGCACCCGCTGAAGGGCACAGTAGCGCAGCATGATGGGAGTGTGGGACGCCTAGTGGGAGCAGGCGATGACCAACTGGTTGGCGTTCGACATCTCGCACACCTCAGTGGCAGCCCGGTGGATGGCGGCGAGACCAGCGCGGACGCCAGCACGAATCTGGCGATGGTTTCCTTCCGCGAGCTACGCGGGAGGACACGCGTAAAGCGGCCCACGCAGGGGGAGTGGCGCGGATTACTGCTGGGAACCTAGACTGAGCTGGCGACCGCGGTGGTCGGGGACTGGTGGATCGCACCGCCCGGTGCCAATGGTCCGTCTGGGGCGGCGCAACCGCTGCGGTGGCAGTCGAGGACCGCGATCTGAAGGGCACGATTGACCCGGGCGACCTAGCGACCACCGACAACAGCGTAGTATTCTGGATCCCCTTCGCAGACTTGGAGCAGGGCGGACAGAAGATCATCAACGGGATGATCCAAAGGGTCAGGCTGCAGGAATTCTTCGCGGCCCAGCGGAAGATCCTGCTGGGGTGGATCGCGCTGGACGCCACCACCGACGGCAATGAGCAGGAGACGAACACAGGTCGCAACACGATCTGGCGGAACATCTGGGCCTGGGTGCTGCGGAGCGTGTTCGGCATAGGTTCGCAGTTCGCGGCCGCAAGCCCCGGAGGAACTCTTGACGACACGCTGGGCTTCATGCCTTTGACCTATCCCTGCGCTAGGAACGCCGCCGACACTGAGAGCCTTGCCACGGTCGGGGATGACATCGAGGGAATTGCATTCTTCGACCGACTGGAGGCTGGGATCCGCAGCTCGCCCGGCTGGGACGCCGCACGACACGAGAGGGGTGTTCCACTGCGATGCCAATGGCCGGAACTATCAGCCCTGCAACGTCAGGGCTGCTCGGAAGTCAACAGGAATCTCGAGGGGGGTTCCGCCGTGTTCAGCAGTAGGGAGGAGCGCCTCTTCGTGGGGTTCGACACAACAGACTACGCGCGGTTCGGCTTCTGGCGCCGCGGGTATAGAACCTCCGCCGCCCGCGCAGGGTACGTGACAGACAACAGTACGAGCGGGGACATCGGGAGCCGCAACAACGGCTTCGCGTTCAGCCCGCTGGCGGCGGCCATTTAAGCGGACACGGATGATCCCGCGAATCCGACATGCACAGTAACCTCCAGCGGAAAGACCGAAGCCACCCAGGACACAACCCGCTGGGCCGGCAACGTCGCCGTGCTCGTCAACTCGGACGCCAGCGCGATAGCCAGCAGTGACGCGACGGCGGTGGTCAGCGACCTGATCTTCACCGGCAGGGAAAACGTTGCCGTCGGAACGGGCGACAATCTTACTCAGCTGCGGTTCGAGTCGTCGACACTTCGAGTGTCCTACCGGGACGGCTTCGCCGGAAACGAAACCGACACGGCGAACATATTCCCTAACGCCGCATTTGTCGGCAAGGGGCTGGACGGGCCACGCGCGGTGATCGGGATATGGCGGATTGGGGACGGCAGCTCCGCAATCCTAAGTGGAACCGACCAAGTGATGGTTGCGGGGCGGAGCGGACTTGGCCTGAGTGCGATAACGGTCGCCGCGCCAAAGCGGCGCGGTCAGCCCCCACTACTTTCCGTGTCCCGCAACCCGGCGAGCCGCTGGCGGGTCCGCCACAGGTGCGTGGTGCCGTGACTCACCAACGCAGAGTCCCGCACTACCAGGCTCAGCCTGGAAACACGCATGCAGTGCCGGGGTCATTGGCGCTGACTCATTGATTGACTAGGTGGGCGGGACTCAACTTGATTCACTGGAGCGTTGCTGATGCCTCAGCGGAGCGGTGAGACCTGCAGATAGTGAGCCCTGATCGAAGACTGCGATCTGCTCAGGTCGTTCAAAACTCCCAACTAAGGGTATCTGACGGTGCGGACGGGCACGTTGAGATTGGTTCGGAAGGACAAGGCGCCCGATTGCCTCCTGCGCGCCCAACTGATTAATCTGGCCTGCGAGCATCCATCGTGGGAGACGGTGGTAGGGGCAGACTAGGCAGACTTCGCGCAGCCGTCGGACGTGGGCTTGCTCAAGCGGATAGGGAAGTCGCGCGATTCGTTGCGGGCACTCGGCATCGAGTTGTTTCTGGAGTAGGCCGCGGCCGCCTCGGAGCCGCCGAAGTGTCGAGCACATCGCGAAAACGGAAGACTTCGCGTTGAATTACTTCTTGGACCATTCTCGGCGTCCGCAGAACGGGCGTGCTCAAGAGCCTCCTCTGAAGCGGAGCGTCGGTTCGCTCCGACAGGGCAATGGTCTTCGGACTGGTGTTTAACTTGCATCGGAGTGGGCGTTCACTCTGGCCAGAATGTGCATTGCACTCATTGGAACGGGTCCACTTCGTGTTCGTCCACATGCTCTTGTGATCAGGGGCACGTTTTGGATACAAATCGGGGATTCCGACTCAGCTTAATTGCAGAGACATCGCTGCCGACAACTTCTCCCACCGCCTTCACGTATCTGCCGCTCAAATCCCAGCACACAGCTTGAACTCGGCCTCGGTGGTCACGCACGTCGCAGTCTTCTGCCACAGCAGGTTTCGTAGTGCCGGGATGAGCAGACGTGCGAGCCTCAGTCCAGAACCGGACAACACGATCCCCTTGAGTTCCGCCTCGGCGAGCTCGACACACCTAGGGCTGCATCCCTGCCCTAGCCTTTATCTCGTAACGCGATAAGGGATCCCACGCTTCGACCCGGATTTAATCCCCAAGCTGTCTCATTCCAGCCTCTTGCGTACCTCCCCTTCCAGATCGTGCCACCTTGCCTCCTGATCGTAACTCGATGCAATATGTTCGAGAACACTGGAAACGAACGGATAAGAGAAAGCCTGCTGACGTGCAAGCTTTCGGAATTTCCCAGAAAGGCGCCTTTCGGGATCACCGTCTTCGCCTCGGATCTGCACGCCTCGGGCGTTGTGGACGGCATCGCAGAATGCCGACCCCATCTCTTTTGTAGCCGTTCGCTCCAGCACCTCGCAGACCTCCATCCTAGGCCATAGTCCATCCTCGGGAACCGGATCGATCCGGGCGAGCAGCCCGCCGATCATGCGGTCACCGACAACTGTGCGGTCGTGTTTGCCACAGAGCCGCCGTACTTCCGCGACCCACTTCAACAGCGCTGTCAGATCAGCCGTGCCATCCGCGTTAGCTCCTGGGAGACCGCTGACTCGGTCCAACAACTTATAGGCCCTAGATACAATGGTGGCAGAACGTTTGGGACCGTCGATTCGCCAGTCGGCTGGATCGTTGCCATGATCATGCCGCGAAAACGCAAGCGTCAGAGCTCTGAAATAGAGCTCAGGCGAAGATGCAAGTTGCTTCTCCAAGTTGGGAAGGCCATATTCGCCGTTGTCGATGACATCGAGGTACATGAACTCCAGCGCGGCCATGTCGTCGGGATTGACCCCCGTACGCTCATTGAGTGACTTGAATGCTTCATTCACGTCGAACGCGTCCACGTGGGCCGGGTCAGTTGGTCTAGGTTCTACAGTATTTAGGTCGAACAGAAGTCGTCTCAGGAGAGAAGTCTCGACGAGTGCCCACTCTCGGCTTGCAACCCAAAACGCGCTCCGTGGGCGCCCAGCTTGAAGGAGGCGATTAATCAGCTCTGTCAACTCAAGCTCGCTGTGCTGTTCCCACTGGGGCGTTACACTCGCCCAATAGGTCTCCTCCACCTGTGGACCGACTCGCGCAACTAGCCGCCATGTATGTATGCGAAAAGGTGCACATCGCAGCAACCGCACGGTCACCGTCTGATCGGTGTTCTCAATGATTCCCTTGAGTACTACCTTCCGTTGTTCGTCTGTCAGTGCCCACAGGAATCCCTGCATGCAAGCGTCTATCCGAATGGCTAGTTCGTCGGCACTGTCCAGGCATAGCATGAGGAAGGTAGCTCTGGCCTCGCGAGGAATCACAGGCGCCAACGATGTCCCAACGACATGTCCGGAAGCTCCTTCCGCCAGAAACGAGATGACGCCACGCGGACCACGACTCTCCCAGATCTCAGCAATCGCGGCGCGGCGCTGCTTGCGAATGACCGCCTGACGACTCGAGGTCGACCTGTTCTGTTCGTCAACATCCTCAGCAGATGGCTCAATCCAGCGGTCGGAGAAGAGCCACTGATGCCGGATGACGATGTTGCGAGGCTCTAGGCTCTCGAATGTCCGGCGTGCAGCTTTGATCGTTGCTGGAGAGATGTTCTTGACTTGACCAACACGTGTCAGGTACCACCGCCGGATTGTCTCGCGTATCACCGTCCTTCCACGGTCGTCGGCTTGAGTACAGCCCCAAGCAATGATGCGATCCCACACTCGGTCTTGATCATCTCTCGGTATCCACGCCACGTGCCGTACGATGTCTCGCAACTCCCGCTCCCCCACCATTGACCACCCATGCACCATGTCAAGCACGTGGCGTAGGAACTCGCTCCGTTCCGCATACGTAACACCTGTCCCGGCACCCGTCGCATCGCTACGCCAACGAGGTCGATAGCTGAAATGACCGACCTTAGATGTGCCGTCCGGCAGTTCGTTCAAGCAAACCTGCCACGCGACCTCTGGAAATCGGATGGAGAGAGCCGTAATTGCTCTCTTTCTGTCTTCAAGCGAAGCAGCAGTCTGAGGTAGCCACGAACTGTAGATGGCCTTGAGTGAGTTGATAGGCGTGTTGGCCCAATTGTCGTCGATCGCTATTCTCGAAAGGTGACTGAGTATCGTGCTCACACGTGCCAAGTGTTTCCATGCAAGGCACTCCAGAGCCCACAGCAGTCCGGTTCGCGGACATCCGCTGAACAGGCCCCGATCCGCCGGTTTGAGGAGGCCAAGGACTGTTGGGCAGGGAGACCGTAAGTCGTCCTCGATAAGCTGGAGAAATTCCCCTTGGGCAGCTTCCGCGTAACTCGGAAGGTCGCTGTCGTGGGACAAGAGGTTCTCCAGTGTTAGCGGTGTCAACAGTTTACGGACCAGTGACTTCACTCTCATTTCCGCGTCCACTCCAAGCCAATCCAAGAAGAGGTGGTTGCCGTGGACCGCCAAGATGACAAGTGTTTCACAGATGCCACTGCGGAGAGCGGTAGAGTGATGGCGTACCTTGCCGTAGAGTCCCGCCGCCCATCGTTTGTTCTCTGGCAGCTCCAAGGCCGGATCAGCCTCCGCTAGGACGGAGTGAGCGACGATGAAAAACCTAGACAGGTCGGCACCAATAAAGCGTTTGCGTATAGCAAACAGAGCGTCGAGCTTAGAGGCGACGCCGCGATGCTGACCCGCTGCCCACACGGGACTGTCATCTGCTAATAGCAACTTGGCGATGTCCGTTTCCACCTGCTCATATGGTCGGCTCGCCAGCGTCGATACAACCTTCCGATCTGCCGAGGACGCGCTATTCCATGCCCCCACCAACGTTAGCGGTATCAGTGCTCTCGCTGTAGGCTCGTCCTCCGCCCATCTAGGTTCCCTGATGGCATCTATGCTAGACAGGCGGCGGCGAAGGATAGTTGGTGATCGACCCGATTCTCGCTCTAGGCTCTGTACACGGTCGCGTTCGATACCCATTGACGTGAGCGCTTGGGTGAACGCTCCGTGGTTGAGCAGGTCTAGGGCGATGTTCGGATCTGAATCTACGGCATTCCGAGGGCGGACAGTGACGCAGTGTAGTCGGCGATGAATGGGAGCCAGTTCTCGCTCGCACTCTTTGCTACGCACGATTGGTAGGAAAGCCGTACGTGATGCTGCCACTTTTCTCAGCGTAGAAGGCAAGTCGAACACTGCGGCTAAGTCGATTGATCTAGCCGCGGCGGCTTTGTCTGGTGACTTGATCGGGATTTCTCGGAACAGGCACGCTAGGAAGGCGATCGCTTCGCCTTTCGAATCGGCCGAGATCACGAACGGCCGTTCTGGTTCCCCTACCAGCCAGTCCACGATTTCATCGCGATATGCCTCCAGAGAAGGACCGAAGACGTCCGACGTGAGCTTCGGAGTGCTTGCTGACGACCAGCGGTGCCAGAAACGTTCTAAGGTTTCAACGCCATCGGTGTCTATATTGATGTGCTCGGCAAACCATGTCTGAGCCGGGATCGACTGAGTCAACCATGTCTCTAGGTCGCTGGCATCAAGCGCCTTCACTGCTTTCCAATGGCCCTCAAGCTGTCTCTTGGCGGCCCAGTCGGTCGCGCCATCCCATCTTCGGGGTGTGACGAAGACGAATGTGCTCTCCCCACGGTCCGGGAATGGCAAACGACGTTGAAGGGAGTTGTTGTAATCGTTGCTGGCCTTTTCGGTGGGTCTTCGATTCGTCCCGAACTCCCAGCAGGAATGGCCTTTGGGGATCCAGGGAGTCGCCGAATCAGCCTCCACCAGACCGTCCCATCCGTGCCGCTGTGCGTCGTCATGGCCGGGAAAGGTGACACGGCTCAGACCTTCGTGCGTCGAGACGATGAGTAGGCGCAGCAGGACGGGGAGCATGTGGCGAGCTTCGATCTGGTCCGCCCATGCGTCGATCTGTCGCGACGTGATCTGGAGATACGGTGGCACGTAGGGACGTACTACGATCTCTCTCCCATTCGGGCTTCGCCGATCAGAATCCGCCTGAAGCTGCAGAAGCTCATTCCGGTCCGCGCCGAAGACCCTTTCCAAGCGCACGGCCATCTCGACTGACAGTGCTGATTTTCCGTTCAGAAGATTCGACAGCGCGGGTCGACCGACTCCGAGTCGCTTGGCTGCCTCGGTAACTGACATGCCGGGCGGCAAAACGTGCTGTCTGATATAGGATCCGACTAGTCGTTGGGCGTCCTTCATGTGTTGAGTGTAGCGCAACAGGCTACGAAACGCAAGTTTCTGAGGTGTCGCAGTTCTCTTTCGCCAGTCAGGGGCTGGCGGCAGCTCTGGCAGCTGAACCGAAACGGCGGCGGATCATGGGCGCTGCACGCGCCGCACTGGTTAAGATCTGGGCAGCGAAGCGCGTACTACATGTCAAGTGGCACCTCAGCGCTCGCTCCGCAGTCTTGACGGTGTCGGATCTGGTGCTCCGGTCGGTTGGCCGGGTACGCAACTGCACCGTTGGGCAGGGTCTAGCTACACCACCACCTGGAAGGGCGGGTGTGGTAGGACATGTTCCTTACGTACTGGCGTACCTCGTGGAATGGTACCGGCGGGGAGCACTGGCCGAGGCGCCGTGCCAGGGCGAGGACCTAGCGGGCGGGCGGAGCGCGGAGCGGCGGCGGGTGACAACCGCACTCTAAGAGTGCGAAGTCATGCTCTGCACCAGTGCCACGCTGCACCTAGAGCAAGATACATGTGCCGAATCCCTCAAGAAGAAGCGCAATTTCCCGCCCTGCTCGAGACCGTCCACGCTCAAGTGTAGGGGGTCCGTATCCCATGGTTGGGCAACCGACGCATCGTCTGTCAGGGGCCATGCGGTGCTGATTCGACGCACTGTAGAGTCCCGTTGGATTCGTGTGTCTTTCGCAATGAACATTGGTCCTGACGACTCCAAGGCGGCTGGCGAGGTGCCAAGTGATGGCGTTGCTGCTAACGCCTTGGGCGACGGACAGGATCGTCCGGGCGCGACCATGGAGTTCTTGACCCTCCTAGTAGGACACGGTGTTGCTAGATCTGCTCTTGCGTGGCATGAAGAGAGCTTTGCCGGGACGAGAATGGCACCCGACGCTGGTCCACAAGACTCGTCATACGTTGACGTGTTGCACGATCAGAGCGCTAAGGGTGGTAGCCTGCACCGACGAGCAGCGGAACACCTTGCGCCCGCACAAGCTTGAAGAAGGCTGCCTTGGGCTCAACCTCGCCCGTCAGAGGATTCGTGAAGTTGTAGTACCAGTACGTCTCCCCGAACAGTGCGGCGGCTTGGATCACATCCCTCCCGTCGAACAGCACTTCCGGGATCCTTCCCGAGACGGCGAAGCTATTCTCGTTGCCGCTGAATTCGACCATGCCGGTTTCGGCGTTGATGCCGGATAAGTAGATTGGGCCGTTCCTCCAGCGCGGGTCCTTTGACAGAACTGGGCCAGCGAAGAATCCCGCCGACTCGACTTCCAGCGCAGCGCAGCGCACAAATTCCTGCAGCCCGTGTTCGCCCGGCATGGCCGCCACAACCGCCGCGTTGACCTCGCCGGGATCACACGTCCCGGGAAGGTCCCGCCCATAGATCCCGGCCCCGATCGCTGCCCGGTCTCCGTTCCAGTCGATCTCCATCACGTACGAACTCTTCGGCTGGCCCCGCCCCGTCTCCGGGTTAGTGAACGCGTAGTAGATCCACCCCTCGTCCACCACCGATAGGATTCGGTGCACCTCGTAGAAGTAGTCGCTGCCGAAGGTGTCGATCGAGGTCCCCCACGCCGAGCCCTCCCGGGCCGGATCGGGCGGAAACACGTACGTCAGGGCGGTCTCGCCGTAAGGCTGGACACCGTCCACGAACACGTAGATCGGGCCGGACTTCCAGCGCGCGTCTTCGTTGAATGCGCGCTGCGCTTCCTCTTCCCCGTGGTTCCGCACGTATTCCGCAGCGCAGCGAACGAACGCCTGCAGGTCCCCCTGCGTATGGACCGACCCTGCCGCAGCGTAGTTATCGGCACAATTCGACTCGGCTTCGGGCTGTCGGCTGTGGACGTAGTAGCCTGCCCCGACCAGCAGCGGCACACCTTGCGCGACTATGCGCTTCAGGAATCCGATCTTCGGCTGTTGTACACCAGCCTGCGGGTTTACTGACCGGTAGTACACATACGCTTCTCCGAACGTGTCGGCGACATCGATCATGTCGCGCCCGCCGAACTGATCGGCTCCGTGTCCCCACTCTTGCAGGACTCTCCCTCGTACGCGCATGGGGTTGCCGGACATCAGCTGGTTGCCCACCATGTCCAGCACGTACACGTAGTGCGCCCCTTGCGTCCAGCGCGGATCCCGCTCAATATCCGGCTTGGCCAAATAGCCGTCCTTTTCGACCGCCATCGCCGCGCAGCGGACGAACTCCCTCAATGCTTCCGGGCTCGGATCGGCGCCTAAGACCGCCGCGTTCACCTCGTCCGCGTAGCAGGTGCCCGGCCAGTCGCGCGAGTAGATGCCGGATCCAATCACTGCCGGCTCGCCGTCCCAGTCGGCCTCAATGATGTAGGAAGCCTTGGCCGATTTCTTGCCGGTCGCCGGATTGGGGAACGAGTAGTAGGTCCAGCCGGCATCTACCACCCGAGTCAGGCGGTAGCCTTCGTAGAAGAGGTCGTTGCCGAAGTCGTCGATCGACTCGCCCCACAGCCGACCCTCGCGGCCGGGGTCTGGCGGGTAGACGAAAGTCTTCGCGTCGCTGCCGGACTTGGCGATGCCTTGTACGAACACGTATGTCGGTCCGTGCTTCCAGCGCTCGTCCTCGTTGAACGCGCGGCGGGCCTCGACCGTTCCGTGCTCGGTCAGGTAAGCCTGCGCGCACTCCGCGAACGCACGGATATCGTTCTGCGTGCGAACCGCGCTCGCGGCGATCTTGCGATCCGAGCAGCCACTCGTGATCACCGGCCCGCCGCGTACATCCTGTGCCAAGAGGTGGTCGGCACTGGCGAGGAGGCCGGCCAGCGGGAGCAGGCCGACGACGCGAACCATAGATCTCGGAGTCAGTAATCCTTGAGTCTCCATCCTGAAGGGCCTCCTTGCCATGTAGGGGCTAAGGCTAGCAAATGTGGACGTGCCGTCGCTTCGTCGCTGTAGCCTGGGGCACCCGGCTCCCAATGGCCACGCGCCCCATTCAGACACGGATTCGCCGCTCCTTGCCGTGGTTGCCGACCAATGATAGACACTCCGCAAGCGACCACGTAGGCAGACCCCGTCGGGCCGGTTAGCAAACCGGTGGACCGACTCTGCCGCCGCAGCGCATCCGCGAGAGAACAAGTGCCAATCGAGCACTCGGTTGGCCGCGGCTCGTGCCGATCACTTGCATGGCAACTGGATCTTCAGCACACGACCCATTTCGAATGTCGGTGGGCGCCGGGCACTGATGAGTTCGCGCTGCTCCGCGAGCGCCGAGACCAAGAGCGGCATGGCAATCGTGGAGTCACAGTGGCAATCGACCATCCGGGCTCCTTTGGCGATCTTTCCCCAGCTCTGGGACTCCGCCAGCGTGCATCCCGAGAGGCCACCCCAGTGGGGAGCGTCTGTGACGATCTGGACGCCGTAGCGGTGCCCTTCCTTACCCCGCTCCATGAGGATGGCGACGACCTCGGATTGCTGGGTGTAGTTCTTGGGAGTCCCGCCGCCGAAGTAGATCACGCCCGTGGCCTTCGAGTCCGCGACCGCATTGGTGATTTCCAGAACGTCAGCCATCATGTCGAACATCAGCCGGTTCTCACCACGGTGGCGGCTCTCTGCCACTCCGATCCCGATGGAGCTGTCTCCGATGGCCGGACAGAAGAGCGGCACTCGATGCTTGGCCGCGGCCGTTACGATGCCATCCTCCGGACAGTCCTTGCCGACCGCGAGCCCGAGCCTGTAGAGAAACTCGCGCGTCGTATACGGTCGCGACTGGTCCAGCCGCGACGCGAACGCACCGATCCATAGGTCGTGCTCGCGGAAGCGGACCTCGTCCGCCAAGACGTCGTACATCCGGTCCACCATGGCGTCGCCAAGTTCTTCGTCGTCCATTGAAGGCGAGCCCTGATAGTGATGGAAGCCCCGGGTCTCGTGGATGTCGTGGAAGAAGTTCGCTCCGGTAGACGTCAATATGTCGATCAGGCGGTTCTCGATCATGAACCGGACCAGCTTGCGCATTCCGCCCGGCACCATGGCCCCTGCGAGGCCCATGAGGATCGTGCATTCGGGGTCGGCCAACATACTCTTCCAGACTTGGAACGCTTCGCCGAGCTGGCGCCCTTGGAAGGCCGTACCGGCCATGCGCTCGAGCAGGGAAGATGCTGAGTTCTGCGACTCTACGGGGAAGGGCCGGGTCGGATCCGCGAGCAGATCTTGCCGATTGGGAGCGAAGTGCATCAGCGTTCCCATGCTACAGACCCGAATCCAGACACGACCGTCACCAACGAATGACGCCCCAGCCTGTGCGACTCTGGCCCAACCCGGTCTGCGCCTGGCAACGCCGCCAAGAGCGGCGAATTGGCGCTCAATCGGCCAACCGGAACCTGCCGACTCGCCGCCGGCCGCAGGTCATTGAACGGCGATCAGGTCCACAGCGATTTGTGCGCCGTCAGGCTGGCGAGTCTGCATGACCGAGATCGCCGGAAGCGGGCCCGGAAGCATGTCGCCAATCAGCGCCATCAACTCGTCCTGCACGGCCAAGTCGGCGAGGTACACCGTCATTCGCGCGACGTGCTGCCAGTCCATTGACGCGAGCTGCAGCAAGGACCTCTGCCTCGACAACGCGTCAATGGCCTCGTCCTGAAAGGTCTCGCCTTGACCGGTCATGCTAGAGGCGTACAGTACGCCCCCGCTGAGCGCGGCCGGGCTCGAACCGGCCGTCGGCACTTGATCGTGCATGAACAGGCGATTGATGTACGGGTCGTCAACCGCCACGAACGTTATCTCCACCAAGATGTCCCCGGGCAATCGCGACAGCGAAACGGGCACGCGGCTCGGCGCCCCGCCCGGCGGGAATAGCTCGTCGAAGACCTTGGCCACTTCCTCGCCGTCCCCAGCCGGCGGCACGTAGGAACTGACCATGGCCGTGTTGTCTACGGAAAGGCCGCCCGCGGCCAAGATGGCCCCGATCGTCTGCAGTGTCGTGCGCGCCTGCCCGTCGGTGGAATCTGCGAGTTGGCCAGTAGCCGGATCCCGGCCACCCTGACCCGACACGTAGAGTGTGCGGCCTGCCCGAACGGCCGACGAGTAGGGCCCCATCGCGGGCGGTGTCTCTCCTGCCGGAGGTGACACCACAGAGATTTCGGAGCGGTCGGCGTGTGCGATGCACATCAGCAGAACGCCAGCGCCTCCGGGAATGCCGGGCACTTCCACGGTCGTTCTCGCCGGGTAGGCCCCCTCATCGAAGAAGCTCCCGTAGACGGCATTCATCTCCGAGTAGCTCTCCATGTCTGCGAGGTGCACGTGGCAGCTGACCACGTGGCCATGGTCCAAGCCCGCCTTCCCAAGAACCTGGCCCATCCTCTCCATGGCAGCGCGGGTCTGGTCCGCGACAGGAGCATTGGAGTCGGGCGGCAAGATTCCGCTCAGGTAGAGCGTCCCTCCAGCCAAGACGCCCTCGGTCGTCCCATCGTCAGACAGCAGGGCCTGACGCTCTGAGGGGGCAGTCGCCGGCGCATCGGCCACCTCATCACCGAATGGGGAGCAGACCGTTAGCAGCAGTACGGCACACAGTGGCCCGATCAAACCTCTCACGGCCCCAAGTTACCAGACTGAACGGCATGGCCAGCGAGGACCCGGGACCCCCCGTGCTAGCGTGTGGCCTGTGTACAACACGACGCGGCGGAGCTTCCTGTCTGCGCTAGCAGCCGGCTTGGCTGCGCAGGCCTGCGGCCGGAGAGCGGCTCCGGCGCTCCCGCCTGTGCGGGCAATAACCAGAGGTCCCGGGCATCACTGGTTCGGCTACTACGACAAGCTCGAGTTCGACCCGCAGGGCCGATTGGCGCTGGGTATGCGGGTGGGATTTGAACACCGTTCCCCATCACCGACGGACGAAGTACGCATCGGCATGGTCGACATCCACGATGGAGACCGGTGGTCCGACCTGGGAAGCAGTACGGCATGGTGCTGGCAGCAGGGCTGCATGCTGCAGTGGATCCCCGGGTCTTCCTCGGAGGTCATCTGGAATGACCGCCAAGATGGCCAGTACGTCAGTCGCATTCTCGACGTCGAGACCGGGGCAACCCGGACCTTGCCTTCGCCCGTCTATGCGCTGAGCCCAGACGGCAGCTGGGCCGTGACCACCGACTTCAGGAGGCTTAACGACACGCGGCCGGGCTACGGCTATGTGGGAATCCCGGATCCCAACGCCGCAGTGGAGACGCCTGAAGACGTCGGCGTGTGGAAGTTAGACCTCACTACCGGGAAGCGGGAACTGCTGATCTCGGTCGCCGAGGCCGCAGCGGTTCCGAACCTTCACACCGACGCGACGGGCCTGAAGCACTACTTCAACCACTTGCTCGTCTCTCCCGATGGGACCAGGGTCATCTTCCTGCACCGCTGGCGCAATCGCCCCGGCTCAGGGCCCGGCTTTGGCACGCGAATGTTCACGATTGGCAGCGACGGTTCCCGACCCCACGTGCTCGACCCTCACGGCAGGACGTCGCACTTCATTTGGCGCGATCCCGAGCACATCCTCGCGTGGGCATGGCATCCCTCGCACAGGGAGAAGTTCTACCTGTTCAAAGACCTTACGGACCAGACGGAGGTGATTGCGCCCGACGTGATGCCGCGGAACGGCCATTGCACATACTTACCCGGCAACCGCTGGATCCTCAACGACACCTATCCGGACGAGAACAGGCTCCAGCACCCGTACCTGTACGAGGTCAGCAGCGGGCGGCGCGTGCCGCTGGGACACTTCGTCTCGCCCCCGGAATATAGCGGGGAATGGCGCTGCGACACGCATCCGCGCTGCAGTCCCGACGGAATGAAGGTCGTGTTGGACTCGCCTCACGGGGGGAATGGACGTCAGATGTACATGATCGACGTCTCGGACATTGTCGGGACGAGCGGCGGTCCGGCATGAGCCGGGGCGATCTCGGCCATAGCTGGCAGGTAGCCGCGTTGCATCAATGGCCGCCGCCATACCGGGTGCGCTGCGGGCGCATGCGCGACGGCCCCGTCCCGCGAGCGGTAGAAGGCCCTTGGCACTGACGCTCTGCAACTGAGGCCCGCAGCCCTTTGACGGCAGCGCCGGTGCGACAATGGCGGGGATGTCCCCGACCGAACTCCGCGGCAGGCTTCAGGGCGTGATCGGCTTTCCTGTCACGAACTTCAATGCTGATTACTCCCTCGACCTCGACGGCTACCGAACGAACGTCGCCGAGATGGTCCGGTACCCGTTGTGCGCCGTAGTTGCCGCTGGCGGAACCGGCGAGCTGTACTCCCTTACGCCCGACGAGCACGGAGAGCTGGTCAAGGCCACGGTCGCCGAGGCAGGCGACAGAACGGCGGTCATCGCAGGTGTCGGATTCGGCGGAGGGATGGCCGTGGAACTCGCCAAACAGGCGCAAG
The DNA here is from genome assembly GCA_965203925.1 of Bryobacterales bacterium. Classification (GTDB taxonomy): domain Bacteria; phylum Acidobacteriota; class Terriglobia; order Bryobacterales; family UBA6623; genus VXMF01. Next base: position 2,380,979 of record OZ241924.1, on the reverse strand, counting down.
AGGCCGGGGCGCACGGCATCCTGATGTTCCCTCCTTACTACCCCAACGCGGACTTTGAGGGCCTGGTCCGCTATTACAAGGCCATCGGCGAAGCAGTCGAGCTGGGCCTGTTCCTGTATTCGCGGGACTCGGTCAACCTAACCGCCACCCAGGTCTTCCGCATCTCCCGCGAAGTGCCCAACCTGATCGCGCTCAAGGAGGGACAAGGCGACATCCGCAACTACCAGCGCATCATGGAGCGATGCGGGAACCGGCTGCACTGGATCGGCGGCATCGGAGACGACATGGTCCCGGGGTACTACTCGATCGGGATCCGTACGTACACTTCCAGCATTGCGACCATTGCGCCGCGACTGTCGCTTCAGCTTCACGAGCGTGCCTCGATGCTGGACAGTGCCAGCCTTGCGCGCCTGATGCGGAACTATGTCCTCCCGCTGTACGCCATGAGGGCGCGGCGAAAGGGATACGAAGTGAGCGTGATGAAGAAAGCCATGGAGATACTCGGCAAACCTGCCGGCCCCGTCCGCCCGCCCCTGCCGGAGGTGCGCCCCGAAGAAGTGCGCGAGATTGAGGCCCTGATGGATCGTTTCGAGCCGGTCCTGTAGCAATTCCGCCCCCGTTGGCAGGCCGCACCGGACCATTCAACGACCGCCCAGTCGGGCCGGGGGCCGTGCAGTCCGCCGCCGGTCCGAAAGCGCCCCGCAGCTTGGGTACGGTGACTGCAATTCGGGCGCTACCTGGCCAAGAGCGGCCGGGAATCGCGGGGGCCCCTCACGTGCCATGTGCCTCTTCGCGTCAGGGCCCGCACACGGTCTCGAGAAACAGGTCGATGAACCGGGGCGTGTCTACGGCGGTCGCCACCTGAATCCGGGGCCCGTCACGATCTCGCCCACCTTCCTCCACAACCATCCTTCCCCGCGTCAGCCCCTGCGCGGTTACGACGTCGCAGCGCAACAGGTCTGTCGAGACCAGGCCGGGCTCAATCGCCGCCGCCACGGCCAGCGGATCATGGAGCGCGCACCCATCGGCGCCCTCGTGCTTGAGGCAGAATTCGAAGTAAGGCTCTGCGCAAGCGGCAAGAAAGGACCGCAGCGGCTCGCGGGTCATGAGGGCCAACTGCCGATCAAACCTGGCCTTGGGAAGAATCGCCTTCTTCGTCACGGTCAGGCCAACCTCGACCACGGGCATGCCAGACCGCACGACGGCCCTAGCCGCCGACGGGTCGGAGAAGAAGTTGAACTCAGCCGACGGGGTCGCGTTGCCGCGTCCATCCACCGATCCGCCCATTACGACGAGCCGGCCAATGCCCCTCATCGCTGGCGCGTCTTGTGCCAAGGCCCTCGCGACGTTGGTTAGGGGCCCCAGAGCGATCATCGTGAGCCTTCGCCTGAACCGGCGGGCTGCGTCGATGATTGCCGTGACGGCATGCGTCGAACGGGCCTGCAGGTGGCGAACCGGGAAGTCCTTCGAGACGCCGCCGATCCCGTCGCTGCCATGAACATGCTCGGCACGGGCCACCGGCGGGCTTAGCGGCTTTTCGCAGCCTGGAAAGACCGGCGGGGGTGGGTTCGTGTCGAGCGCCTCCAAGACTCTCAGCACGTTTTCTGTGCACACTCCTAGGGGCACGTTCCCGGCCACCACCGTGATGGCGCAAACGTCGACAGCGGGCGAACGCAGGGCCAAGACCAGGGCCAGAGCGTCGTCAAGCCCGGGGTCGGTGTCGATCAGGACGGGAGTGGGCTGGATCATGGGCTGTGCCTAGGACGATCTGTGCCCAGCATGCGTGTTGGGCAGCTCGTCTCTAGGCGTGCCCCGCCAACCGACATTGTCGCAACGGGCCCGGATCGACGCTGGACGGCCGACGTGCAGGCCGGGCAGGACCTGGCCGCCGGAACGCCCTGGGACTGGCCGGCCCCTTGGCGCCGGACAGGCCGCCGCCAAGAGCCGGCACGGACATCGGAGAAATGCAGACCGGCTACTTCGACCCCCTCCGGGCCGCTAGTTCCGTGGCGGTGCTGCCGTCAGACCCAGCAAAACGGCTCCCTGGAAGGCCTTCGAATCTGTTCCGGCCGCCCTCAACTCCTTGAGCTTGGCCTTCTGCACGTCTGTCAGCAGAGCCTGAATCTTGTCCGTTTTCTCTTGACGCAAGGCCCTGCGCGCGGCACGGTCCGCATCCTCGGCGGGGCGCACGCGCCGGATCTCGCGGATCTCGGCGATCTGATCTTGGGTCAGGCCGACCGACTGGACCGCGGCGCTGATGTTCTCGCGGCGCTGTTGGGCGTTCGGGTTGTTCTGGCTGAAGGCGATCCCTGCCGTGACTATCACAGCAGTGGCAATGGCGGCAATCCGTTGGTGGCGATTCATGGTTCGATCCTTTCTGTACATCGCGGCGTCGCTGGTGATGCCCACGCCGCAGGGCAATACTCTAATAGACGCTGGTCAGGGGATTCGGTTGCGTGGTAGGCTTCGAAACACCGGCTTGAGGTCGCGAAGACGACAAGGATTGCTGCGCTCGGACGGGCCGCAGCCTCGCTACACGCCGCGGCGCTGCAAATGGGGCCCTCAGCACGAGCTGACGCTCAGGGATGCCTCTAACGGCAGGGCCACGGCGTCGCCGCGGTAGGATCCCGAGACTGGCGCGGCGTGCCGCGGCTCGGCTGCTGTCGCCACACAGATGTGGCGGTCCGCGACCGCCAGGCCCAAGCTTGGGTCAAACCCGCGCCAACCCCCTCCCGGCACGTACACTTGGGCCCAAGCGTGCATCTGCTGGTCGTTGGCGTCAACGCTCGCTTCCTGGTAGCCGCTGACGAAGCGGGCGGCCAACCCCGCCGAACGGCAGCAGTCCACGAACAACACGGCAAGATCCCTGCATGCGCCCTTTCCGGCCCGAAGGGTCTCGGCAGGATGCATCGGCTTGCCCTCCGGCCTGACCACGACCTCGTGCATCTCGTTGATCCTGCTGCTGAGCGAGCAGAGATACGGAATGAGCGCTTGACCGGAGCCACTGGCAGGGTCCCGCGCCAGCCTGTCGACAGCCGGGCCGGTCGGACTCACGCGGAGCAGGGCGCGGGCAAGCCGGGCGTGCAGGTCCTCCGGATACCGCATCGGCGGCCAGTCGGGCATCTGGAGCGATTCGAGGAAGTCGAACGGATTCTCCCTCAGGGTCTCGACTTCGAAGTCGGTTTGTATGCGCAGTGAGTCCGTGAGCCCGCTGAACCACGCATGGGCGACATCGTTGCCCTCGGCATCCACACCTTCAGCAAGCATCGTGGGCTGCGGGTCGATGAGAATCGCAAAGCGCTCCAAGCGCTGCCAGCTGTCGGAACGGGGCCGGAGCCGGATGGTGTGCGGCTCAAGGAAGACTTCCGATGTGTAGCGGTAAACCGTCTCGTGCCTCACCCGGTATCGCATGATTGGGGAAGCGAGACGGGTCAGGCGTCGCGGGCCTCGGAACTGAGGGACTTGTCGAGCTTGGCGAACGCCGTCTCGACCCAGTCGCCGGTCAGGTCTGCCATCAGCAGCCGCAAGTGCCGCTGCCACCAGTTGGAGATCTCACGCAAGTCCTCCTCGTAATACCTGTGGTGCACGATCCGGTGGGTGTTCGAGCAGTACAGTACGGCGTCCAGGGGGAAATCAACATCGGCCGCGCTGATCCGCGTCGAGTCGAACGCCAAGCACGCTGCCTTGAAGGCGTGCCGCATCGAGTCCGTGTAGTGCAGCGCCCGGACGAGGACGGGCTTGCCGTACCCGCTCGAACCGATGATGTGGTACGGGGTCCCCCGACCGGTATCGACCCAGTTTCCCTCCGGGTAGACCAAGTAGAGCTTGTGGACGGGATCTCCCGACATCTGCCCGCCGACTAGGGCCTTCATGTTGAACTGCAGGCCACCGCGCTCCAGGTAGGCCCTGTCCTCATCGGCGACCTTTCGGACTTGGTCCGTGAGGAGGTTGACCACTTGGTAGAGTCTCCCGAACGCCTCGTCGCGCTCTTCCAAGGCCTGCTCGAAATACGTCAGCGCCTTGTCGGTCACCGACCGGAGGCCAGACGTCATGATGAAGATCGCGCCGCCGTCCCGGTGGTAGACGCGCAGCTTGCGCGCCGTTAGGCACTCGTTACCCGAGGTGATCCGAGTGTCGGCGATCCCGACCAGCCCCTCCCGCACGTTGATCCCGAGGCAGAGCGTCATTCGACGCCGTCCTCCGGCGATCGCCGCTGGCTGTGCAGGCGCGGAGCGAAGAAGCTCTCGTGGAGCGCGTTGCTGATGCGGTTCAACTTGACCTGAAGCGCGTCGAGATATTCGTGGAAGCCCGCGGCGATGACCTCGTCGATCGCGGTGTATGCCAGGTCGGAGGTCAGCCGGCCCAGCTGGCGCTCGGCCTCGTTGTCGAATGTTCCGGGTGCCGAGCCTGTGATGGCGTGCAGGGATGCGTCCGAGCGCCGCACACAGTTCCTGACGGACCTCGGGAACACGGGATCCAGGACAAGGAATTCGGCAGCCCGGCTCATCCGAACCATGCCGTGCTTCTTGCGGTACATCTCAAGTGCGCTGACGGACCGCAGGACGGCGGTCCAGTGCAGGTCCTCGGTTCGGCCGCCGTCGCCGCCCGCCGAGGAGAGTACCGTGAAGTACCTGATGTCCAAGACGCGCGTGGTCTTGTCCGCGCGCTCGATCATGCGCCCAATCCGGCTGAAATGCCACGCCTCCCCGAACGAGAGTGTCGAGTATGCGGCACCTTCAATGGCGTGGCAGGCACGGGTTATGTGCCTCAGGAAATAGTCGAGCGAGGACTTGGAATGAACTGCTTGGTGCTCAACGTAAAGGTAGAGCTCGTTGACCTCCAGCCACAGGTCGGAGGATAGCGTCTCGCGGATCGAGCGGGCATTCTCGCGGGCAGCCCTCAAGCAGGAGAGGATCGAATTTGGGTTCTCGGCATCGAACGTCAGGAACCAGCAGACCTCGGCCTGATCGGCTGCGCTGTAGGTGGACCAGAATCGGTCCGCGTCTCCGGTGATCTCCACCAGCGGCACCCACTGGGGAGGAATCCCCGACGGCAGGTCCAGCATCAGGTGCTGGTTAACGTCGACGAACCGAGCGACGTTTTCGGCCCGCTCGATGTAGCGGCTCATCCAGTAGATCGAATCGGCGACCCGGCTCAGCATCTCCTCAGGTGCCCTCCAGTCCCACTCCGCTCACGGCCGGTCAGGCCGCCACCGTGCCTGCCCCAGCAGAGGCGCCCGCCGGAGAGGTCAGGACCCAAGTGTCCTTGCTCCCGCCGCCCTGCGACGAATTCACCACGAGCGATCCCTTGCGGAGCGCTACGCGCGTGAGACCTCCCGGCAGCACGAACGGCTCACGACCGAATAGGATGAACGGGCGCAGGTCCACGTGCCGGCCCTCGAAGTGGCCGTCCACGAACGTTGGCACCCGCGAAAGGGACAGGGTCTCCTGGCCGATGTAGTTGCGGGGATTGGCCTGGATCCTCTGCCTGAAGTCCTCGCGCTCTCGCGCCGTGCTGTGCGGGCCGATCAGCATGCCGTACCCGCCGGACTCGTTCGCGGGCTTCACAACCAGTTTCCCGATGTTCTCCAGCACGTGCGCCCTCTGCTTGTCGTCCCAGCACATGAAGGTCGGCGCGTTCGGGATGATTGCGTCTTCGCCAAGGTAGTACCGGACTATGGCCGGGACGTAGGCGTACACGACCTTGTCGTCGGCCACGCCCGTGCCGGGAGCATTCACGAGGGCCACGCGGCTGCGCCGGAAGGCTTCCATCACGCCCGGAATGCCGAGCAGCGAGTCGGGACGAAAGACCAACGGGTCCAAGAAGTCGTCATCAATGCGGCGGTAGATGACATGAACGCGTTCGAGGCCCTTGGTCGTGCGCATGAAAACGGTCTGGTCCTCGACCACCAAGTCGCGGCCCTCAACGAGCTCGACTCCCATCTGCTGGGCAAGGAACGAGTGCTCGAAGTACGCCGAGTTGTACTGGCCCGGCGTCAGGACGGCGACCCTTGTCACACCGGACGCTGTAGGTGCCATCTCCTGCAGCGTCGCCAGCAACCTTCCCGCGTAGCCGTCAACCCGCCGAACGCCCATCCCGCGCAGGACGTTCGGAAAGGTGCGCTTCATCACCGCCCTGTTCTGCAACACATAGGAGACACCGGACGGCACGCGCAGATTGTCCTCGAGCACGTAGATCTGGCCGTCCTTGTGGCGGACCAGGTCTGTCCCTGTGACGTGACACCAGATCCCGAGGGGAGGAGCCAGGCCCACGCACTGCTCCCGGAACCCTTGGGCCGAACGGATGATCTCCTCAGGCACTACGCCATCGCGCACGATCCTCTGGCGATGGTAAATGTCGTCGATGAAGAGGTTGAGCGCTCGGATCCTTTGCTTCAGCCCGCGCTCGATCCAATTCCACTCGTCAGAGTGAACAAGCCTCGGGACCAAGTCGAAAGGGAAGATCTGTTCCTGTCCACGTGTGTCGCCGTACACGTTGAACGTGATCCCCATGCTCATGAGGTTCCGCTCGGCGGCGCGCTGCCGCCGCTCGAAGGCGCCGGCGGGCAGCGAGTTGATGCGATTCACGAGCGTGCCGAACTCCTGCCTGGGCGTGCCGTCGCCCAGAAAGAGCTCATCGTAGAAGCCCTCCGTCCCGTATCCTTCAAATCCCATGGACGACTCGGATTTCTCGGAGACTGGACCGCGAGTCCGAGGCTGTGTGGGCCCTGGCCCGCATCACGGGCCAGCCCCCTGTCGCCGTTCGGAGCGATCAATCCCTGAGAGCATGATCAGTCTACCCGAATCGGGGCGATCTATGATCGCCGAGTCCTAGGAGCGGAAGGGCGGCCGACGCATGGCCCAGAACGGGAACAGCCGCCGAGTACGGCCTTGACCGGCGCCGAGCGGGCCCGCGGCCAGTCTTCGGTTCCTCGTCGCATACGGCGGCGGGCAGCGCAGGGGGCCACGATACGCGGGGCACGGGCCAGGGCTGTGGCCGTCGAATCCGCACCAACCGGACCGCCGGGTCCTTCGCAACTGCTGCGGCCCGGCCTGCACGCCTAGGTCTCAGGAGCATTCGTCCACTGGACCTGGCCCCGGCGAATCCAGTGGATCCCGATTCCAAGGACATGCTCCCCGGCAGCCGCGAGCGCTTTGCCATATGCCTCCAGCTGCGCGAGATAGTGCCCCATCGCATCGCCGAGGTCGGACACATTGTCCGACTTGTGGTCCAGAATCCAGCAGCCATTCTTGCTGTGCACGATCAGGTCGACCGTTCCGGAGATTACAGTGCCGGCTGGATCGAGCATGAGTACGGGCCACTCCCGAAGAACTTCGCGGGGCTGCAGGGATGCCGTGAGCCAGCCTTCGAACCGTCGCACTTCGCCTAGGATTTCGTCCAACACCTTCGGGCTCACGTCGACACCGGTCAGCTCGGGAATCCTGTCGGTCAAGCCCGGATTGGGCCCCAGAAGCTCGAAGCACTGGTGCAGGAAATCTCCCAACGCCGTGCCCGCGAGGCCCACTTCGGGGTTCAGCCCCGGGCCGTATCGCTCGGTCCGGTACTGGGCCGGCCGGTCGCATCCCGCGTCGATCATGGAGGGGCTGAGGCTGTCCGGCGTCGAATCGTCGTGAATGGGCGCGCGCCGGATGGCGCGCCGACCCGTCTCGGGTAGCCGGTCTTGCCCACCGTCCCGCACTGTGGCATCGGGATCGGCTGTGATGCCAGGCTCGTACGGGAACGACTCGCTGCCGATTCGGAACTTCCGGTACGGCCCTATGCGTCTGACCTCGGCACCGAGAACGGACCAGTAGGTCACACTCCTGCCCCGACTCCTCGCCAGATACTGCGGCCATTCGATAACGAGCTTGTGGCGTGCTCGGCTCAGAGCGACGTACAGCAAGCGCCTTGCCTCGGTCTCGGCCTCCGTCTGAAGATCTTCCAACGCCGACTGGTTGTGTTCCTTGGCCGTGAACCTTGGGAACCGCCTGATGTATGCGCGTTCGAGGATGCCCGCCAAGTCGTCGAACGAGTCATAGTCCGTGCCCATGAATGGAAGGCGGCCCGCGACCCTGCGGTACAGCCCGCAGACGGCGACGACTGGCCATTCGAGTCCCTTGGAGCTGTGCCAAGTGCGAAAGACGATCTCGTCCTCGTCGATGACGTGCTTGTCCGGCTGGGCGTCGTCCCGCAACGCACGGTCGTCCAACCACGCCAAGAACGGCAGGATCCCCGAACCGTGGTAGCCGCCGTGCGCAAGTGCGGCCCTGTCCGAATTCATGAATTCGCCGGCGGTGGACAGCAGCTGGACCAGGTTGGCCCTCGCCTGCTCAGCGTCGCTCCACGTGGAGACCTCGTCGAATAGGCCCAAGGCGTCAACAACGTCGGCAACCAGCGCGTAGACGGTGCGGTCGGCGACCCCGTCGGCCAGCTCGTCGAGCCTGTGCAGCAGCGGGTCCCTTACCGAACCCGTGTCCATCAGCTGACGCAGGCCTTCTTCGAGGCGAAGCGATCCCAGCTCCGTGACGGCCAGGTACAGTGCCGAATGACGGTCGGCGGAGTTCGCCAGATAGGCCAATGCGTGCTTTGCGATCTGCACGGGCCGAGACTGCAACCAGCCCTCGGCCGGACAGTTCACGGCGAGCCCAAGCTTCCGCAATTCGTCCGCGTAGGTGGCCAGCAGGAAATTCGTCGGGCACAGGACGGCGATGTCCGCAGCGCGAAGGGGGCGCGACTTGCCGCTCTCACGGTCGGTGACCTGCAGCGCCTGCGCGTGCAGGACTTCCCTCAGGTGCAGGCCCATCGCCCGTGCTTGCAGTGGGACGGCATTCTTCTTGGGCTTGATGGGGGTCACCACCAAGTCCAGAGGTCTGATCGGGCTCGGTTGGGCGCGCGGTCCCAGCGGGGTGTATTCCCCGGCGAACAGCTGCCGGCCGATCGCGTTGATGACGCGCATCAGGCTTGGCTGGGACCGCCAGTTCTGCCTCAGAGATTCGGTAGCCTCCGGATGCTGCCGCGCGAGATGATCGAACAGGCGCGGGTCGGCACCCTGGAAACCCATGATGGCCTGCTTGAGATCTCCGACCACGAATGTTGGGATGCCGTGCTGCCGGAGGTTCCAGAGCAGCGCGAACTGGAGCGGGTTGGTGTCCTGAAACTCGTCCACCACCAAGCAGTCAATGCGCGCGGCAAGGGCTGCCAGCGCGTCAGGCCGCTCACGGATCAGCCGGCCTGCCGCGGCCGTCATGTCCGAATAGTCAACCAAGCCGGCCTGTTGCTTGGCCGTCCTGTAGTGCCCGTGCACGTCGTGGGCGGCCAGCAGCAAGGCCTCCAAGTGGTCGCACGCGTGCCTCAAGGGGCCCGGATGCGTCACCAAGCTGTCCGCGGCGTCCCGGACGCGCTTGGCAAGGACGTCATACTCCTCCGGGAGCTGGCAACCCCTCTTGGACAGCCGCAGGTTGCGCAGTCCCTGCCAGAGCTTCCAGTCCGTCCGCAGCGCGCGCGTCCTCACGGCCCTGCTGAGAAGGATGAAGTCGCGGTGCAGATCGTTTCGCGCCGTCTTGTTGGTGCCGAAACTGTCGGCGAGCGGGCCCGGAAACCTCGCCAAGAGCGCCCTGGCAGCCGCGGTCAGGCGGCTCCTCGACTGGTCGGCGTCCCTGACGAGTCCGTACCGGTCGCGAATCTGGCGCTTGGCCCTCCGGATCAGATCGTTCACCCGAGCCGACTCTTGGGCCCGAATGGCCCGTAACAATTCCACTGCGTCCAGCACGTCGTTCCGGAAGCGGTCGAAACCCGAGGTCTTGGTGGCAGCATCGTAGACATACCCGAAAGACTCCAGCTCGTCCACCAGTGCGTTGGCCTTGTCGGTTGTCGCCAGAGCCCGGCGCAGGAGCGCGCCCTGCTCGTGCTCCGTTAGCAGGCGGGGCATCGGCGAAGTGCCGGCCTCAAAGGCAAACTCGGAGAGAATCCGCAGCCCGAAGGCGTGGATCGTCGAAATGTATGCCTCCGACAGCCGCAGCGCGTCATCCACGCGGCCCATCTCGAGCAGTCGGCGACCGATCCTCTCCCGCAGTTCCCCAGCGGCAGCCTCGGTATAGGTCACCGCGGCGATGCGTTCGGGGGCCACTTCCCCGGATTCGACCAACTCGCCCAAGCTGTGCTGAATGCTGTACGTTTTCCCAGAACCCGCACCTGCCCGAACGATCCGCAGTGGTTTCACAGGCTCACATCCCTTCGAAGCCTGAGTCGGTGTCAGTCTCGATCGCCCGTCCGGGCAAGCCTTTGTCTCGCGCTGAGACCGGCCGGGCCGACTTGAGTCCCCCGTACGTCTCGCCTTCCTTCGGGAAGCTGGAATGATCGCCTAGCCGGCCCACTCTGGTTGGACTGTCGGCCGCGCCTCGTCCGACCGATGACTGCGCCCGCTCCGGGGCGGGCCCGGGTTCGATCGCGAACAGCTCTATCAGAGGACTGATCTGCAGGGCGAACGTGGCCAGGCCAAGCTTGCTCTCGAACTGCTCCTTGTCCGTAGCTAAATTGAGCTCGATCTCGCCGCGCCGCACGCTCCGGAGCCGGTCTTCGATCCAGCCCAGCGCCTTCTCGGAGGGATCCCGGCCCACGGCGCGCCAACTGGGCACTGGGCGGAGGGAGGCCGGCACGAAGTCTGATAGGCAGGCCTGATCCAGCATCGTGAAGTAGGCGATGCCGATCGATTGCGCCGCGCGCAGCCTCTCCGGCAATCGCGAGCGGCCTGCGGTCCTCTTGCCGCCCAAGGCCTTGAGCCCGCCGCTGCGAAGCATCTCGCGGTAGAGTGCGATCTGGCTCTCGTAGCCCTTCTCCATGCGCTCCCAGCGCTTTCGGGACATGGACCACTTGTAGTCCACGATCAGTACGTTCGAATCCGCGAGTCCCAGGATCAGGTCTGCCTTCCCATGGAGCCTGACGCCAGCCCAAGTGCCCTCGAGCCACTCCTCGATCCCGAGGACCTCCGCCTGAAGGTCCTCCAGAACCGACCGCCAAGCCTCCGCTGCGCGCGCCGCGCCGGTTGACAGGCTTCGACGCTCGACGAACCAATGCGGGCCAGCGAGGAAGGGTGCCTGCTGCCGTGCCACCGTGGCCAGTTCGGCCTTGGCGGAACCGGCCACAGCTTGCCGGGACGGCAAGGCTCTGCCGGGCTTGAAGAGTCTCTCGAAGACCCCATGGGCCAGTGCCCCGGTCACTAGGGGGCTGGCAGACTCTGGCCTCCATTCGATCGGTTCCGCCTTCAGACCATGCAGGAGCCAGCCCAGGGGAGACACCATCAGCCGCTCGAGACTGGTTGGGGACTGCGCGCGAAGCCCACCCTTTCGGTCCGACTTGAGCGCGAGGAGATCCCGGCCCAACCGCAGCAGCGGCGCGCGCGGGCGCAACGCTCGAGGGCCCGTCGGAGCGCTTGGCTCGGCGATTGCCAAGTGGCGAATCCGAGGCCGGTCCGCCGTCGAGTCCAGCATGGCGACCAGGCCACCAGGGCCGGCGCTGGTGACCAGTTGCTGCATGAATACGAAGCTCTCCGATTCCCGAACCACCTCTCCCCCCGGGCTCAAGTGGGGCACGAGGAAGGTCACCGATCCGGAGACCCCGCGAAGCTGCCTGCGGAACAGCAGGCGTGCCCGGGCCTGCTTGTCGGCGTGCCCGTCGACGGGCAGGCCGAGCCTGTTCCTCAATTCGCGGAGCTCAGGCGGCGAAAAGACGGCCGAGAACGGCACTCTGGCGGGATAGCGCCCTTCGCAGAAGCCGAGCACAATCAGGTGCTTGACTTGCCTCCAAGCCTCCTGGCGCTCGCGCCAGACGGCAATGCCCTCCACGCTGAATTCCGGCCCGGACCCGTTGGTGATCATTGCGGGCTGCACCAGCTTTCGAAGTTCGGACCAGTCGACCGAGGCCGCCACCCGCAGCGCGTCCCGCAGGAGTTCGACCGCTTCAACGGCACGCTTGGCGTGCGCCGCGAAGCGCTCGCCGCCGTTGAGTAGCCCCGCGAACGCCGCCAGCGCCGCCCCGAGACTCTCGGGCGTCTCGTCCGCCCCCAAGAGGAGGGAGCGCATGCGGTGCGCAGCCGCTCCGGCGTCTCGGGGAAGCTCGGGCGAGAAATCCCCGTCCATGACTTGCCGTGCAAGCTCGCCCCCAACCTCTCTGGGCCAAGGCATCAGCCGTGAGGAGAAGCACGCGGCGAGAGCCATGGCCGGAGCCGGCTTCTGGCGGCAGTGCAGGAAGTGGTACACAGCCTCACGTCCAAGGTCGCGCTTCCAGCGTTCGCCGTGCAGACCCGACAAGCGCAGGCCGGCAAGACTGAAGCAGTCGGCGACCGCGACCGAATACTCGAAGCTGTCGGGCACGAGCAGGCCAATGTCGCTTTCGTTCAGGCTCGGCTCCTGCGCCAGCATGGACTGCACCATTCCAGCCGCGATCTCCGCCTCCTGATAGTGGTCTCTCAGGCCGACCCACTGGACCGTCGCGTCCATATCGGCCGCGGGTGGATTGCGCTCGAAAAGTCCCTCCTGCATGGTGCGCAGCGCAGAGCCGGGGCGAGCGCTGGGGACAAGATCCAAGCAGCTTCGCAGGACGCCCTCCAGATCCGTGCCGTACGGGTGCGAAGCGCCGTCGGAGTGGGCATTAAGGCGGTCGACAACGGCCTGCTGCCATCTCGAGAGGCTCGGCACGCCCGGGCAGGTGCGTACGCGGAGCGGTACTGTCGGAGCGTCGGAGGACTTGAGGAGCAGCTGGACCGCCTGGAGATCCCACGGCACGGCGGCCGGATTCGACCTCGCCAGCCTCTCCAAGTCGTGCAAGCGCTGCTTAAGCCGGCCCTCAACTGGGCGACCGGCGACTCCGGCCAAGCCGACCCCGGGGTCGGACGCAAGAGACACGTCCTTGAGCGCAGCCGCGACCACGGCCGCCGTCTCCTCCGGTGCCGCCGTGAGACTCTTGCTCCAGAATGCGTGCCGAAACGTCCCGAGCGCGTCCCTGAAACTGTTCGGATCGGCGGCGGGCTGCGGAAGGGCATACGTGCGCAGAGCCTCCTTCAACAGCCGGACCCACGTTCCGACAATCACGCCCGTCCACGCCCGTCGGCTCGCGAGCGCCCGGCGAACCCTTCGGCCTGCACTCGCGTCCGGAACCAGCAGGAATTCTACTGACCGTCCCATCAGCACACCCGCGCACTGCCCAGGTCAGGCGCGGCCAAGGGCCGCCACCCGGCAGCGGTCGCTGCAGGACACACCGAAAGAAGACTTGTTTTTGTCAACCGCAATAATCCTATACTACAGGAGACGATCATGGGCCGAAGGTTCGCCGACCCATAATACAGGTTTCCTTTCAGATGAGAGTTGCGGAACCCTCATGTTATAGGTTGGCTTGCAATGAGCCGCCGATGGGGGCGCCGCGGGCGTGAGCGCGCTCTGCATGCAGTCGTTGCAGACGAGTTGTCAGCGGTCCCCGCTCCCCTGGCCCGATGCGCCGACCGTCGACCTCAAGGACGGGGGCGAGCGCTCCCATCGTTCCCGTTGTGAAGGCCTCGTCTGCCGTATACACCTCGGTCAGCGACAGGTTCTTCTCGACCAGCGATATGCCGCTGTCCCGGCAGGCATCGATGATCGTCTGGCGGGTAATCCCGGGCAGGCAGCTGTCGGCATGCGGCGTGAAGACTCGGCCTGCCCTCACCACGAACACATTGGTCGCGTTGGTCTCCGAGACAAAGCCGTGTACGTCGAGCATCAGCGCGTCGTCGACTCCTGCGTGGTTCGCCTCGATCTTGGCGAGGATGTTGTTGATCAGGTTGTTGTGGTGGATCTTGGAGTCGAGGCACTGCGGAGTGTTGCGGCGGACTGAGGAGGTGATTAGTCGGATGCCCGTCTGGTCGTAGACAAGATCCTTCCATTCCGCCAGGACGATCAGCGTGCAGCCGGAGCGGTTGAAGTGTGGGCTCATTCCGGAGGTGACCTTCTCGCCCCGAGTCAGCGTGAGGCGGACGTGGGCACCGTCAAGCATGCCGTTCGCGAGCAGGGTCTCGAACAGCGCCGCGGTAACCTCCTGCCTCGGCGGGATGGCCTCGAAGGCCATCGCGTGGGCCGAGGCGAACAGGCGGTCCAAGTGGAGGTCGAGGTCCGCCACCCTCCCCCGGTAGACCCTGAGGCCTTCCCAGACGGCATCGCCGCCCTGCACCGAACTGTCGAACACGGACACCTTGGCCTCGTGCCGCGGCCGGAGTTCTCCTGCGACGTGGACCAAGATCTGTTCGTTGCGGGGATCGGGGAGCTGCATTCTATTGCGTGCACGCCAAGGCGCGCCCTACAGGCGCAAATTGTACGGCAGCGCACGTGGCAGCACCTCCGGTCGCCGCGAGAACGTCTAGTGGCGCGACCTCGTCCGATATAATCGCCGCGAAATGCGGTTCCCAGTGCCACTGCTTGTGCTTCTGAGCGCAACGCTCCTGCCAGCCCAATCCAGCACAAGGACGGTCTATGTCAGTCTCGGCCTGAATGCGGGCGCGGTCGAAGACTGGGACGGCTCACTAAGGGTGACAGGCGGCGATCTCGTCGCGGTGGAAGAGCGCCACTTCATGCCGGGCGACGTCTTGAATGGCAGTTCTTGGGAGGCATCAACGCGCGAAGAGCAGATCCGCGGGTTCCCACGCGTGAACTACAACGAGATGAGTCCGGCCGAGCTTCCTCCGACCCAGCACTCGCCGGTTGGGCTGTTCGTGATCGTCGACGGCGATGACGCAACAGGCGTCCAGATTCGAACAGTCCAGGGCAACTTCAGCTTTCGGCTGGGCGACCTGTCCAGCGGCAGCCTCGAGTTTCTCGACGGTCGGGCCCGGGCGGAAGAGACGCCAACCGCCGAGCGCCTCTCAACTGAAGAGTTCGAAGATGACGAGGCAGCCGTGGCCGCAGTTTCCGAAAGGGTGGCCGCAGTCGCCTGGGTGGCCTACAAAGAACGCGGGGACCGCGTGTTAGTTAGGCTCCGCCGCAACGGGAATTGGGAAGCGGCACAGGAGGTGACCACGGCGCCGGCGGACATATGGCGAGTCTCCCTGGCGGCGGATGGCGCCGGTCGCCTTTGGGCCTTCTGGTCCCAGCGCGACGGCACTCGCTGGGATTTGTGGGGACGGATGCTCGCCGGGGACAGCTGGTCGGAGCCGCAAAAGGTGAGCGCCGCGGGATCGAGCACCTTCCACCGCGCCGCCGCCACCGGGAACGGCACGGTGGTCGTTGTCTGGCAGAGCGCGGACGGCCCCGACGGGCAGGCCCACAATGACATTTGGATGCGCGCCTGGGACGGGTCGTGGGGAGAGCCGATGCGCGTCAGCGAGTCTCCCGCAAACGATTGGGAACCACAGGTCGCCGGGGGCCCCGGCGGCGAAGCCCACATCGTCTGGGACAGCTACCACGGGGGCAACTACGACATCTTCTACCGCAGATTCTCAGAGGTGGGCCTTGGTGAGATTGAGCAGGTCACGACGAGCCCCCGATTCCAGGCCCATGCCAACGTAGCGGTGGCTCCTGACGGCACTCCCTGGCTCGCGTGGGACGAGTCCGGCTCAAACTGGGGCAAGGATCAGGGATATCTGATCACGCCCGCGTATTCGGTGCCCCTGCACCAAGAACGGTCGCTCCAGATCGTCCGGCGTTCCGGCCGAGCCTGGAGCGCGCCAAAGGCGCGCCTGAAGCCCTTCTACGTCTACCGGCTGTTCCCGAACTTCGAGAATCCCCAGCTTGCTTTCGACTCCAGCGGAACGCTCACGCTGCTCTTCCGGCACTGGACGAGGCAGCGAGCGCACAGCATCGGCGCCCGGATGATGTGGGAGACATTCCTGACGCGGTTCGACGGCAATTCATGGAGCACGCCCTTGCCTTTGCCGCATAGCCAAGGGTCTATCGAAAAGAGGCCGGAGGTCGCATCCGTGGGCGGCCAGCTGCTGGCCGCCTGGATGACAGACAACCGGCCATTCTCAGACAACGTCCCGCGTAATGCGGAGGTGTACGCGGCGGATCTGGGAACCGCGTCGGAAGAGCCGGACTACGCCCAATCCAACTTTGTGCGCTACGACGAGCCCTTCGCCGAAGAGATCCCGGTCCACCCCTTCGAAGAGCGCAACGTCAAGACGATCCGCGGATACACCATTGACGCCGGTGAGCGGGAATACAAGATCTACAGAGGGGACATGCACCGGCACACGGATGTCTCCCAAGACTTCAAGTACGACGGTTCGCTGATCGAAGTCTACCGCTACGCGCTGGACGCCGCCGCGTTTGACTACATCGTGCCAACGGACCACCAGCTCGGTTACGACCAGGAATTCACCTGGTGGCAGGACGAAAAGCTGGCCGACCTATTCCACGTCCCCGGGTCCTTCGTGCCGATGTTCGGGTACGAGCGTTCGCTGCGCTTCCCCAATGGACACCGAAACATCATCTTCGGCAAGCGCGGTACGCGCACGCTGCCGATTCCCGACGCGGAACAACGCGGCGAGGAGCGCGCAGCCAGGCTGTACGCCTACCTGCACGAGAACGACGGCATCTCAATGCCGCACAGCTCCGGCACGGCACAGGGGACCGACTGGTTCGACAACGATCCCGAGATCGAGCCCTTAGTGGAGATCTTTCAGGGCTACCGGGCGAGCTACGAGTACATGGGCGCCCCCCTGGCGGCCTCGCCGCAGAAGCTGCGCGAACAGCGCTCTGGCTTCAATCCGATCGGCTATTGGTGGGATGCCCTGAGAAAAGGCTACAAGATCGGGGTGCAGGCGTCCTCGGACCACTGGTCCACGCACATGTCCTACGCCATGATCGTCGCCGAGGAGTTCACCCGGGAGTCGATGTTCGCCGCGCTGAAGGCCCGGCACGCCTATGCGGCCACCGACAACATCGTGCTGGACTTCCAGGCCGAGGACGGCCAGGGCCGACGCTACATCATGGGGGACATCATCGACTCCGATCGCGCGCCTCGGCTGACGATCCGCGTGATCGGCACAGACCGGATCAAGCAGTTCGTGATCGTCAAGAACGAGCAGATCGTGTACACCAGCCACCCCAACCAAGAGCAGTACTCATTCGAGTACACCGACAGGAACTTCGAGGCGGGTCAGAACTACTACTACATCCGGGCTCTGCAGAACGATGGCCAAGTGGCCTGGAGCTCGCCGATCTGGGTCGAGTAACTAGGCGAGAACCTGTTCGCGCCCACGTGCTAAACCGGAGGTACGCCATGCTCCGTCTCTCGCTCCTCTCCCTGGCCCTGTCCGCGAGCGTCCCGGCCTTCGCACAGTCCGAACGCCCGCCGAATTTTGTCGTCCTGTTCGCCGACGACCAAGGCTGGGGTGACCTGGGATCCTACGGCCACCCGGATATCCGCACGCCGCACATCGACCGCATGGCGGCCGAGGGAGTGCGCCTGACGAGCTTCTACGCGGCGCCGTTCTGCGGTCCGTCGCGCGCGGCCCTGATGACCGGCTCTTACCCTCCGCGCAACAGCCTGGACTTCAATCACAGCCCCGAGGCAACCACGGGCATCCACCCGGACGAGGTCACGGTCGCAGAGATCCTGCAAGAGCACGGCTACGCCACCAAGATGATCGGCAAGTGGCACCTCGGCGACGCACCGCCCTACAGGCCCCACCGCCATGGCTTCGACTCATGGTTCGGGATCCCGTACTCGAATGACATGTGGCGCTACCACCCAATGATGCCAATCCGAGAGCCGGAGGATGAGCGCATGCAGGGTGCACGGGAGCGGGCGGCCATGACTGGGTACGCTGGCCAAGGGCGGTACTACAACCTCGACGCAGGACAGGGGTTCCCGCAGCCCTTGCCGCTGATGCACGACGACGAGGTGGTGGAGACGGATCCGGACCAGCGCCAGCTCACAACGCTGTACACGCGGCTGGCGCTGGAGTTCATCGAGGAGAACCGCGACGCCCCATTCTTCCTGTACCTCCCGTATGCGATGCCGCACGTGCCCCTATTCGTCTCCAACGAGCGATGGGGGCGATCGCTGGGCGGGCGATATGGAGATGTCATTGAAGAGCTGGACTGGTCCGTCGGACAGATCTTGGCCAAGCTCGATGAACTCGGACTCGCCTGTGACACCCTAGTCGTGTACACCTCCGACAATGGCCCTTGGCTGGAGTACGGCATCGATGCCGGCTCGGCCGGCCCGTTCAAGCTTGGCAAAGCTACGACATGGGAGGGCGGGATGCGAGTTCCGGGAGTGTTCTGGATGCCCGGGCGGCTGCCCGCGGGCCGCGTGAGCTCGGCCGTGGCGGCCAACATGGACCTGCTGCCGACATTCGCGGCCCTGGCTGGAGCGGAGCTGCCGAACGACCGGGCACTCGACGGCCGTGACCTGTGGCCCCTGCTGAGCGGCGAGACCGAAGCGTCGCCACACGAGCACTTCTACTACTTCGCCGGCCGCGGCCGCGGCGGCAGGACTCGTCTTCAGGGCATCCGGAAGGGCCGCCACAAGCTGCGGCTTTCCACGAACACGGAAGGCGACCTAGTCGCGGAGGAGCTATACGATCTGCACGCCGACGCGGCGGAACGGTTCGACATTAGCGGACGCAACACCGTGCTCGCCTCGGAACTGCTGGAGGAAGCGAAGGTGTTTCTGGCGGATCTGGAAGCCAACACCCGCCCGTTGGGACGCGAGTGAAGATCCGAAACGGCAGCACCATCCTGAGTCGAGCTCCGCCAGATCGAAGCCCGCGCCGACCGACGACTTTTGTACTCGTGCGGGGCAGAGGGCTATACCAAGGGGCGAGAATCGTTCCATGAGGAGCAGACCAGCGTCAGAACGCTCTCCATATCGAGACATCGCTGCAGCGTGCAGATGAGACAGGGTCCGCCGCCCTCGGGCCATGCGAGCGCGCGCAATCAGGGTTTCGTGCGAGCGTTAATTGACGTCCTCGCTGGGAGAACGTTCGTGAGTCCACGATTCTCGACACCCCGTTGCCCAACCGATGTACGATCGGAGGATATGGCCAAGATCGGCGCTGACATGTATCGGAGCTTCCAGTCGTTCACTGAAGGGCAAGAGAGCTGAAAAGCGTCAGCGGAGTAAGGGTACGCCTTCGTAGTTCAGCGTCCCAAGGCCGATCATCCCCGATGAGGTCTTTGGTCGGCTTCCCGCTGATGCTAGGGGATCGGTGATCGAGGGGGCAGCATTCAGCGGGCTTCTTCGGCCACCTTCGATGTTCGGTCGCCTTGATCAAGTGCCCGAACGCAGCGCGGGTCGGATCCTGGCACTGGCCGAGCGAGAGCAATCGCGCCGAATTGGATGCGAGAGCAAACGCCAGGAGCCTGCAGCGAATGACGCCATTCGCGCCCAGTGGATTGGCCTCGCACTACCGCTTTAGAGTCCTGTCCTGAAGAACGGACGACGGTGGCTGCAATGCCGACAGGCTCACGCGCTAGAGACGCTCCAGCTTCCTGAGGCTAATGTTGACAGGGTAGCTACTGGTCGCTACCGTGAGGACATGCGATCGGTCGGCATCAAACTGCTGAACAATCGGTTGAGCCAGTACGTCCGGCTCGCCGAGTCGGGCGAAACGATCCTGGTTACGGACCGTGACCGGGTAGTGGCGGAGCTTGGTCCATTGAGGGAGAGCCGGAGCCCGGTCCTTGCCGATGCCGTTCTGGCCGACGCCGTGCGGTCCGGCATGCTCACGCCGCCAACGCTGGCTGGCTCGGGGCCGCCGCCGAAGCCTCCACCGGTCGCCCGGCTGGACGAGATCTTGGCGGAACTAGATGACAGCCGGAGCGACCGATGATCTATCTTGACACTTCCGTCGCGCTCGCGCACCTGCTCGCGGAGGACCGCCAGCCGCCGGCGTCGCTCTGGGACGAGACCCTAGTCTCCAGTAGGCTGCTGGAATACGAGCTCTGGACCATGCTGCACCGGCGCAGGCTCGCAGGAGCCTATGGTGACGCAGCCCGCTGGCTGATCGGGCGGGTCGCGATGCTGGAACTCACCCCGACCGTTCTGGCGCGGGCCCTAGAAGCCTTTCCGGGACCCTGTCGTTTGCGGACACTCGATGCTCTTCATCTGGCGTCGTGTGCGTATCTGATCGATCACACTCAGCCGGTAGCACTCGCGAGCTTCGATCGGCGGCTGATTGCCTGTGCGCGCGCAATGAGTGTTCCGATCTTTGGCACGAGAGCACGATAAGCCCCGCAATCGTGACACGCTGCGCAATCCTCCCCGGATAACCCTGACCACGCACGGCCCGCCCACCAGAGCCTCCCGCAGTCCCTGGCAGGGGGGCCGACAGCGAATTGCGCTGTCTCACCTTGGTTGGCGGAGACAGCACCGGGCGCTTTCGCAACCCCCAGTGTCCGGGCCCAGCCGAACAATCCCCATAGCGAAGGCCTGTGCCAGCGGTTTACTCCATCTGGTTCTTTGCCCGCCGGGTCGGCCCCGGGTCTCCTTCTCTAACTGCCAACCGCCTTCTGCCGCGCCGCCAACCAAGAATCCTCTTCGTTAGGTCGGGTTGTGTATACGGGCCTGCGGTCGCAATTCGACCAAGGGGGATTGGCCGATCCCCGTGTGCCACGCAGGGTGCGTGCTAGCGGAGCGCGGCGTGCCAAGTCTGCTCAAATTGAGCGACGCACTGCAAGAGACACCACCGTTCTGGCCAACCGGCATGCCGCCGCGTCCTCATCTACAACGCACCAACCAGTCTTGTAGTGCAGCACTCAGCGGGGCTGTCTGCCCCGCCGTCTGAGGAACTGCGTGGTCTCTCGATGGCCAACGGAGGACAGCCGCCCTCGGTGGCTCCTGCCTCTCGGTCCCGCCGCGAGCAAAGCTGGCCTGACGGCCGAAGGGCTGAGACATCGCTGGTTGACCCAAAGGAGCCCAAAGGAACTGTGTAGACTGAAGAGCGTGAGTAGCGATACGCGCTGGATCATCGGCACGCTGATAGCGCTGGGTGCCGTACTGCTCCAACAGACGTGTGCCATGCAAACCGACATCGCGGCCCTGAAAGCGAACGTGGCCGAGATCCGCGCCGACATCCGAGAGTTGCGCTCCCTGCACCTCATGGCCGCGCAAGCGGCGAAGGACTCCGCACAGGATCCGCTGGCAGCCCAGGAAGTCGCACCCGACGATGACTAGCAGCCGCGGCAGGGGCCACCGCCGACAAAGCAGCACTCCGCCCACCACCTGTGGTCTGGCGTAGTGCCACCGAATTCAGCCTCAGAGGCTTATAGTTCCACCCCTGTTCCACTTGAGGAATCCTAGTCGACCTGCCGCCATTCTGGCGGTGGTGGCTGCGGCCCGTCCTACCGGAGTGTAAGCAGGCACGAGCCGAGCACCCTCTGGAGCCTGGCCCACACCCGACGTCGCCACCGAATGAAGGACTGAACGGGCGTTTCAGATGTGGTCCTTGGCCCAAGGTCAGTCAGAGAGGCAGCTAGAGGCCGCGCGGCTGGCCGTCCCTGATGGAACCTGAGTGATGCCCTATCCTTGTCTTAAGAGCGCAAGCCTGAACCGAAGGAGACTGCTACGTCCGATCGTCTCTCGGCGGGAAGCGACCAGATCTTCCCTGTTCAAGCCAATCTCCAGGAGCTGGCTGGAGCAGAACTCGACATCAGAGCCGCTGTCCAGTCGTGCCCAGACGATCTCAGCCGCAAGGAACGACTGGATCGGAGAGGTTCCGTCGTTCGGCCGCCCTTCGATTGCTGCCGCTGGCCCGTACGCTGGGTCTGGCGGCACTCGTTCTTCGGCTGCTCACCCCGTCCGCCCTCTTGGCAGACGACCGTGCGATCGAATCGGAACACCGACTGAACGGCTCCGTCGGCGTAGCGATTATTGGCGGCGAGGCACTGCACTACGAAGTCATCGACGGCATTGCGATCCACGACGGAGACATGGTCCTGGGCACTGTGGAGGAGGTCGTCGAAGCCACTCGTAGATGGAGGTCCGGCAAGGCGGTCTCGGGCAGCTTGCCCGAAAGGAGGAGTCTCTCGCCCGAGGGCGGGCAGTACCTCTGGCCGGATGGAATCATCCCGTACGAGATCGAGCCGGGCTTCACGGCAAGGGCCCTGCAAGACATCGACGCGGCGATCCACGAATGGAATTCCAGAACGGTCCTTACGCTGGTGGAAAGGACAATCGAGTCTTCGTTCGTCCAGTTCCGACCCAGATCGTCAACGCCGTCGGGTTCGAGTTGCAGCGCGGCTGTTGGCTATGGGGCCGGAGCGCGCGCAGTATGGCTACGGGGTCCCGAGGGCTGTGGCATAGGCGCTACCGTCCATGAAATCGGCCACTCCGCGGGTCTGCGCCACGAGCACCAGCGCAAGGATCGAGACCGCCACGTTCAGGTTCCCAGCCGGCTGCGTACCGGGCCGAGCAGGTACTCGTATCGCAGCATTCGCCCGATGGCCGGCCCGTACGACTACGCTTCGGTAATGCACTATTCGGGAGGAATCGAATCGATCCCTCCCGGCATGCCGATCAGGTCGTCGAGATGGTTGTCCGAGGGGGATATCGACGGCGTGGCCCGAATGTACGGAATGCCGCCGACGGCGACAACGATCTCGACGAATCCGCCGGGACTGGAGATCGTCGTCGATGGGGATCGCGTTGTCACTCCCGCCACTTTCGACTGGGATGCCGGGAGTAGGCACGTGTTGCAAGCTCCGTCTCCGCAGTCATTCGGAGCCGAGCGATACGTATTCGTACGGTGGAACGAAGGAGACAGTTCGGAGCAGACCATCACCTCCAGCCCGGACGTCACCTGGTACGAGGCAAACTTTGTTGTGCAGAAGCAGTTCTTCGCTTGCGCTGCACCGGCGGAAGCCGGTTATGTGTCAGTTCGTCCTGAATCGGAGGGCGGCTTTCATACCGTTGGCGCTCCGATCGAGTTCGAAGCGGTACCGGAATCGGACAGCGGTCTCCAGTTCGCAGATTGGGACTGGAACAACTCCACGGCACGTCACGGGGAGTCCAAGAATCCCGCAGTGGTCGCAAGTGTCAGCCGCGCAAGCAGTTGGACGACGTACGAAGCCCGTTTCAGGGCCGGTCCGTTATTCGTGATCGACACTGGCATGGAGTGGGCCCGGATCCGAGTCAACGACCGACTTCGGAACTTGCCGTACGCTGTCCCCGCCGCGCAGCACCAAGAGGGCATTGCCGTGGACGTGCCCGAAACGATTCCTGTCCGAAGCGGAGTCCGGTATCGCTTCAACGGATGGAGCGATGGGGGCGAGCGGGTCCGCACTGTCCCCGTGCCATCTGCCGGCGGATCCGTACGGCTTGATCTGTCCCGCGAGCACCTCATTTTTGGGCGTCCCATCGGCGCAAGCGACATCGATGCCGCGCTTCAGATCACCCCGGAGTCCGAAGACGGCTACTACGAGGAAGGGACGCAGGTGACGATGACGGCCATTCCGACGGCGGATCGGCCATTCGCCGGATGGATCGGTGACGTGTCCAGTTCCGACTTGGCCCAGACCGTCCAGACGGACGCTCCGCGAACCCTATGGCCAGTCTTCGCCGAAAGCCAGCCCGTGACCCCAGGAGAATCAAGCGCGGTGCCGCTCGCGCCTACTGACCGACTCGAACTTCACAATCGTTCGGACGGATACAACGTGCTCGTGCCGAGCGACGCGGAGGAGTTGACCGTGACCTTCCAGTCAAACACGCCCGGAGCCGAGGTCGACTTGTACGTGGCTCTTGGCAGGGAGGTCGCGGAACGTCAAGGCGAGGACGGAGAGACCGAGACAATTCTCGCCGATTTCGAGTCCAAATCGACGGGTGCCAGCGAGAGCATCACCATCAACCGGAGTTCGGTCCCGCCGTTGCGCGCCGAAGTCTACTACATCGGTCTGGCGGTCCATCCGACACAGACGGAAATCCAAGGCACGTTGTCGGTGGAAGTCCGGCGGAGCGGGATCACCGGAGCGAGTCCGACGGCGCTGACCTTCATCAGCAGCAACATGAGCGATCCGGCTGCGCAGACAATCCAATTCAGCCACGACGTGACCGGTTCGGTCCGGTACCGCATCGTTTCGAGCCTCGCGTCGGTCGCAGTCTCCCCGCAGGAGTGGGTCCAATCGGAATCAGGGACGACCGACGTCGCCGTCACTGTGAACAGCGCGGGCCAAGAGCTTGGATCCCACCGCGGAAGCCTGACAGTGTTTCGGGTCAGCAACGACGAGATGCTTCCGACGGGGATCGAGATTCCGGTACTCGTGGGGATCATTGAAGCCAGCCCCAGCAGCACGAGCGCCCCGCGAATCAGCCGTGTCCGTCTCGCCAGCCGCCCAGGGATCGGGGACACATACGCCGAGGGAGAGCAGATCGTGGTCGAAGTGCTTTTCGGGGAACCCGTTGAGGTGACCGGGACGCCCCGGATGGCTCTCACCGTGGGCAACCAGACTCGGCAAGCGGATGGTGCCGGGAGTATCCCGAATCAGTGCGGGGGCCACGAACGGATGTTGTTCCGCTACGAAGTGCAGGCCGAGGACGTCGACGCGGACGGCGTCGCGATCGCAACCGACGCCCTGACCCTGAACGGAGGGACAATTCGCAGCCTAGCCGGTACGACCGCGAACCTCGATCTCAGGAATCACGCAATCCCTGCGGCTCAAGGCCATAGGATTGACGGCAGCCTAGTCGTGCCGCCTAGAGTGGCCGATGTAGGGATCAGTTCCAGACCACAGAACGGAACGGCGTACGGCGCGGGCGAATGGATCCGGGCTTGGGTCAGGTTCGACAGAGAGATCGAAGTATCGGGCACACCGCAACTGGCACTGACGATCGGTAGCCAGGCACGGCAGGCAAATCACTACGCTACAGGCCCAACGTCCGTGTGGTTTCGCTATGCAGTGCAGTCCGGTGATATGGACAGCGACGGGATCGGTGTCGCCGCCGGTGCTCTCACGCTGAACGGCGGCACGATTCAAGGTAGTACCGGTGCCGACGCGGACCTTGCCGTCGGCGTGCAGGCCGTCGACAACGCACGCGGCCAAGCTGTAGACGGCAGCACGCCAGCCACTCTGGTCGTCCGAAGACTGCGAATCCATACCTCGCCACGAGACGGCGCGGCATACGGGACGGACGAAGAGATTGGCGTCCGGATTGAATTCACCGGACCGATCGAGGCTTCCCGTGGGTCGCATCTTGAGGTGGAGATCGGCGGCAACAGACGCCCAGCCGTTTTTACCGGAAGAGCTATATCCTCTGTGTGGTTCACGTACAGGGTCCAATCGTCGGACCGTGACACCGACGGAATCAGCATCCCGGCTGACGGTTTGAAACTGAACGAGGGACGCATCTGGAGCCTTTTCGGTGCCAAGGTGGACCATAGTCTCCGCGACCACGCCATCATCGACGCAGAAGAGCACAAAGTGCGAGGCGGCGGGTAACGGCGGCGGGTGCCGGGGCACTCCATTCTTACCCTCTGCTACGAGGGGCGAGGCCAGACAGTCCGCGCGAAGACGCGTCAGGACTGGATTCCCCCAAAGCTTGAGAGATCCTCATACTGCAGTTCCGGGGTGACTGAGGTGCCGGTCACTTGACGCCACTGTGTTCACACCAAGAGAGGGTTTCGCCTAGCGGGCATCGGAAAGCGGCTGAAGTCGCGATCCGCCGTCCAGAGCTCGCTTATTCCGTGGGAGGAGCAAATGGCTGCAATCCGAGCGTCATGCACCATTGGGCCCCTGATCTTTCCTCGAATCAAGAACCTCTTGAGGAGCCTCCAATGGTCACTGGACTCGCAGAGTACGACCATGGATGGCGAGTCCGTCCACGCCTCTACCTGATCGGTCGCTTCATAGACCGTCGAAGGCGGATCATAGACTCGGGGGTTGGTAACGACTGCCAAGAACTCGTGAATGCATGGCCAGGGAATCGCCCATGGAGTGCGCCCCTCGGCTAGACGCTTGATCGCTGATGCCGCAGGAGCATGCCATTCTGAGTCGGCGCGGTGGGCATACACGAGAATGTTCGAATCGACTGCGATCATTGCCCACGACCTCCGTACGACGTTTCCAAAATGTCCGACCAGGGCTTCGTCCGGAACTCCCGATGCAGTCCCCTACCCTGAACGCTCTTGTCCGGAAGCCGATACTGCGTTGCAATTCGATCGCCTTCCAAGACCATCCGGAGGCCCTCTTCGACCACGGCACGAAACGTTGTGCGTCTCTTGGCGGCAAGTTCTTTAGCCCGGACGGCAAGGTCATTGGCAATGTCGATCGTTGTCTTCATGATGTGGGCACCCGTATCTAAGGATATTGCATGCAATATCCTGCTTCCCGCGGAAGGCAAACGGACGCGCAGCAGATCTGCCGACCGCGCATGGTCGTTCCAGACCACCGTGGCCCCGAGTGGCGGGAGGCGTCGAAGCCCTGTCCCGTTTCGGCCCACCTCGCGCTCACGTGTGCTCAGCTTCAAGCCGGTCCCCGACCCTCAACTGCGGTATCTGGGAGGACGCGACAAGATTTGCCATGAAACACTCGGATGGGCGGACACAATTCGGCTGTGGCCGTGGCGCGCTTCGCTTGCCACGGCACTGTGACGCGTGGGCCTCCGGTTGGTGCCGTCCCAAGGCAGCCCCGATCTGTGGCCTTGGGCCCGACGACGGTGGGTGGAAGGACCTGCGCTGCTGTCTGTAGGCTGGCGGGCTCTGCCTAGGCGAGTGCCCGGACCTCGTTGAGGTAGTTGTGCTTGGTCAGCATGCGGATCCAGCGGGACGCGTTGCGCTTCACCAGCAGGCTCTCGTAGTTGACCTTGGGGTCGCGGTACGGATGATCGTCCCGCAGAATGGCGTAGATCGTGCGCAGCAGCTTGTGCGCCGTCGCCAGGGTCGCGCGCTTGTGGCCGATGCGCGCTTTCATGTTCTGGTGATAGCCGTGGAACTGCGATGACGAGGTGCGGGCTGCTCCGAGGGCGCACTCCGTCAGGGTGGCCCGCAGAGCCTTGTTCCCCGCGCGGACACGACCGGAACGCCGTTTGCCGGCACTCTCGTTGTTGCCCGGACACACGCCGGCCCAAGCTGCAAGGCTGGCCGCATTCGGGAATGCTCTCGTGGGCTCGGGACCGATCTCGGCCAAGATCGCATGGGCACTGCTGCAGCCAATGCCCGGAATCGTCTGCAGCAGGTCCAGCTCGCGCTCCCAAGGCTGCAGCGCGTTGCCCACCAAGGCATCCAGATCCTGCAAGCGCTCGTTCGCCGCATCGAAGTCCTGCAGCAGGGAGGACAGCCGCCACAGCGCAGCGTGGGACAGCTCGGCCTCCAGCGTGCGTGCGATCGGCTCCAGCTTGTCGCGCATGTGCCAAGTGAGCTTCTTCAGGATGCGCTCGACGCTGTGACGCTGCACCAGGCCGTCGAGGATGCGGCGGCCGTTGAGCCCCAGCAAGTCCGAGAGCAGCCCGCCCAGCCGCAGGCCGTCGTGGTCCAGCGTCTTCTGCAGACGGTTGCGGATGCGGGCGCGGTCGGCGACGACCTTGCGCCGGTAGCGGCACTGCTGGCGCAGTTCGGAGAACTCGCGCGGAGGCACGTAGCTGGGCCGAGCCAAGCCGAACTGGCACACGCGGGCCAGCCACACCGCATCCTGGATGTCCGTCTTGCGGCCTTTGATTTGCTTCACATGCTGAGCATGGACCAGTTGCGGGGAGATTCCCGCGTCCTCCAGCGCTCGGAAGGGCGCAATCCAGTACACGCCCGTGCCCTCCATGACGGCAGAGGTCACGCCATGGCTGTTGAGCCAGCCGGTGAACTCCTTGAGGGCCGGGGGGTCGGTTCCGAAGATGCGGATGGAAGCCTGCGCGTCGCCGCCGTCACGCCCGTAGACCCGCACGGCCGCGGTGAGTTGCATCTTGTGGACATCGACGCCGGCAGCGCGGGGCACGGCGACATGCATCGCGTCCGGCACGAAGTGATCGTTCTGCATCGGTTATACTCCTTTCCGGCGGGAGCGGGTAGCGGTCCCGGAACTGGACACCCGCCCGGGAGGCGGGGCACTATTTGCCATGCGCCCACGCTTCCCGGAGAGGGAAGACGGGAGCAATTCGGGGCTCGACACGGGACCGCAGGATCAGTTTGGATTTCGAAGACGAAACCGTCAGTAAAAAATCCGACCATGCCCCGCTTTCGCCACCTGGTATTGGAGCACGGGCGTCAGCGCCGGGAGACCGCCCGGAGGGCTGCTGCTGGCCTCACCTCGAGAGGTGTTTCATGCCGTCGGGGCGAACGGCTACCCGTTCATGAGGGTTTGGTCGCACTGTTCCCGCCGAAGAGTGAGGATTCACTCAGGGCGACCTGGGGATGCTCAAGAACAGCGAACCATGGTCAGGTGGCGATCCACAGGTGCCGCAACATCTAGGACGGCTGGGGGCTCGCCCCGGCTGTCAAAGCATGGGGATCGCGAATACGATCCCGCCGAACAGCAGCCACGCGATCAGCAGCGTCCACAGAATGTTCACAGCTTGGGCCAGCAAGAACGCGATCGCCGGGCGCCCTTGGTCCAGGGCGACCAGGTCGCGGAACCTAGTCTCCAAGCCGATGCAGACGAAGGCCAGAGCGAACCACCAAGTCCGCAGGCCGCGCATCAGACCCTTCGTCGACTCCACGAATTCCGAACTCAGGGCGAACGAGAAGAGGGCGGACGCAAGCATGAAGCCCAGCACGAACTTCGGGAAACGGTCCCAGATGATGGCGACCGAAGGCGGCTCGCTCCCGGCTGCCTGAGAGCGGAATGTCCACCACACAGAGAGCGCGAATGCCGCCAGCCCGAGCATCGCATTCTGGGAGAACTTGACGATCACGGCAGCGTTCATGGCCGAATCGCCTACAATCTCGCCTGCCGCGACGACCGCTCCGGACGTGTCGATCGTTCCGCCTAGCCATGCTCCGCCGACTACCTCCGGAATCCCCAGCACAGAGATAGCCCATGGCATCACGATCATCATTGGGATCGCCACTATGAGCACGAGCGACGTGACGTAGGAGAGCTGCCGGCGATCCCCCTGGACGGCCCCGCAGGCGGCGATCGCCGCCGAGACGCCACAGACCGAGACCGCCGTGGCCAACATGGCCGAAAAATCCTCGCTGACTCGCAACTTGCGGGCGATCCAGTAGCAGACGTACCAAACCAGCAGGATCACAAGAAAGGCCTGGGCAATGCCCAGACTGCCCGCCTGGAGGATGTCGTAGAGCAGTATATTCGTCCCCAGAACGACTAGGCCGGTCTTGATGTAGTATTCGGTGCGCACGGCCGGGCGCAGCCACGCAGGGACTGAAAGCACGTTGGAGATGAACAGGCCGATGAACAGCCCGGTCAGCACATAGGTCAGGCCGGCCGCCTTCATGGAAGCGTTGCCGGCCAGAACCTGAGCCAGCCATGCAAGCGCAAAAACTGCTGGGAACGCGAGGCAGAACGCCCGCAGTGCGCCGCCCATCAGCAACGTGCCGAGAGCGGCCAAGACCAGCAGCACCAGCCCCAGCAGGGCACTGGACCTTAGGTTGCCCGGCTCCAGCACATCAGCGAGCGAAGCGTCCCAGGTGAAGGACGGCAGGGCAAGCCGCAGACCGGCCAGCACCAGCACGATCATCGCCAGTCCAAGCCAACATGCCACCCAGTCCTCGGACGTGAGCGAGCGGGCGCGTTTACTGGTGGAGGGAGGCATGGGTACTGGATCGCTCACGCGGTTGACTAGAGAGTAGCGCGAATGATGCGCCGCGCTGGACCTAGGCCTTCTCGGCTCCCAAGCCTGTGTTCGCCCTCACGGTCAGCTCGACATACTTGCCCTCGGCCTCGGCTTCGCGCCCGAGCAGCGACCCAAGAACTGCCGCGAGGAATCCGACAGGGATGCTGATTATGCCGGGGTTCCGCAGCGGATAGAGCGTCGGAGCCTGGATCAGCCGGCGAGCGCCGTCGGCGACCTCTGGACCGTCAACCCCCATGAAGGTCGGGCTGACGAGAATCAGACCGACCGCGGAGCCGAGCCCTGCGACGAGGCCCCAGACGGCACCGCGCGTTGTGAATCGCCGCCAATACAGCGAGAACAAGATCACCGGCAGGTTGGCCGACGCCGCGACGGCGAACGCCAGCCCAACTAGGAATGCAACGTTGGCGTCGGGCCCGAGCGCTATGGCGATCGCGATCGAGACAGCCCCGACAACGAAGGCCGTCCAGCGCGCCACGCGGACTTCCTCACCAGGGGCGCTCTCGCGGCCATGGTGCAGGACATTCGAGTAGAAATCGTGCGCGAACGATGTCGAGGCGCTGATCGTGAGCCCGGCGACCACGGCCAAGATCGTGGCGAACGCGACGGCAGAGATGAACGCAAAGAAGACGTCTCCTCCGAGGGCTTGGGCCAGCAACGGAGCGCTCATGTTGATGCCGCCGTTGGCCGTAATGTCGTCGGGACCGACGATCGTGGCAGCACCGAACCCCAAGAAGGTCGTCATGATGTAGAACGCGCCGATCACCAGCATGGCCCAGAAAACGCTGACCCTTGCGGTCTTGGCATCCGGCACGGTGTAGAAGCGGATCAGGATGTGTGGCAGCCCAGCCGTGCCGAAGACCAAGGCCATGCCCAGGGAGATCAGGTCGAGCGAGCCGTACGGGGGCTTGTAGTAGAGGCCCGGCTGCATGAAGTCTCGCGTCACTGTGCCGCCGTCTACCTGCAAAGTGACGCGGGAAGCTGCCTCGAACATGGCCCCGAGGTTGAAGCCGAAGTGCCCCAGAACCAGAGCGCTCAGCAGGAACGTGCCGCTCATCAGCAGGACAGCCTTCACGATCTGCACCCAAGTAGTGGCGATCATCCCGCCGAAGACGACGTAGATGATCATCAGGATCCCGACGCCGGTGACGGCCGTGGAGTAGCCGATCCCCGAGCCGGCGAGCAGTAGGCTCACCAAGGCCCCAGCGCCCACCATCTGCGCAATCATGTAGAACGTCGAGACCGTAAGTGTGCTCAGGGACGCCCATGCCCGAACTGGGCGCTGCCTCAGGCGGAACGCAAGCACGTCGGCCATGGTGTACTTGCCGGTGTTGCGGAGGGGCTCGGCGACTACCAGCAGCACAGTCAGGTAGGCCACCAAGAAGCCGACCGAGTACATGAAGCCGTCGTAGCCGTAGAAGGCTATCAGGCCCGCGATTCCCAAGAACGACGCGGCGCTCATGTAGTCTCCGGAGATCGCGAGGCCGTTCTGCCAGCCGGTAATGCGGCGGCCGGCGGCGAAGAACGCGCTCTCCCCAGCAGACCGTCCAGCAGCCCAATAGGTAATACCGAGGGTTGCGGCGATGAACGCCAAGAACATCAGCAGCGGGAGGGACACGTCACTCACCTCGCCCAGCAGATTCCGCGTCGGCGTGCGCCAGAATGCTCGCCCCCTGCACGTCGTAGCGGCCGGCGAAGCGCATGTAAGCGAAAGCCACACCCCACGCCATGAGGAACTGCGAGAAGGCCAGCAGGTATGCCCCGTTAGCCTTGCCGAGCAGAGGCTTCGCCATCAACTCCGGCCAGTAGCCCACCAGGACGGGCAATGAGAAGTAGTAAACGATGAAGAAAACGGTCAGGAGGCAGACTGCGCGGATCTTGCCCGCGACCATCTGCCTATACGCAGCCGAGTCGTAGATTTCCTGCCAGCGGTTCATTGCGGTGATTCCACAGCATACATGCAGCTCCGGATTGCGCGTGTTGTCCTA
This sequence comes from Bryobacterales bacterium, assembly GCA_965203925.1. Classification (GTDB taxonomy): domain Bacteria; phylum Acidobacteriota; class Terriglobia; order Bryobacterales; family UBA6623; genus VXMF01. The sequence goes on along the minus strand of OZ241924.1, from coordinate 2,349,294 downwards.
GTCCCGAGTCGGCGCAGCGGCGTTGGTCGGCTACAGTGGGTCCGGCATGGACAGGCTCACCCCGGAGCAGCGAAGTCGGGTGATGCAGGCAATCCGGGGCAAGGACACGGGCCCCGAAATGGCGGTGCGGCGGATGGTGCACGCCATGGGCTACCGCTACCGCCTCCACAGACGAGACCTACCGGGACGGCCAGACCTTGTGTTCGGGCCGCGCAAGAAGGTGATATTTGTCCATGGGTGCTTCTGGCATGCGCACAACTGCAAGAACGGGCGCATGCCAGAGTCGCGGCGTGGGTACTGGATCCCGAAGCTGACGGCCAACAAGGAGCGCGATGCGGCCAACGTCAAAAAGCTGGCCGCAGATGGGTGGCGCGTGTTGACTGTCTGGGAGTGTCAGATCAAGGACGGCGAGGCCTTGGCGAAGCGCCTCAGGGAATTCTTGGACGCTCCCGGCCCAGACACTGCCAAAACGTAGGGCGGAAGCCTAGCTGGCAGCGTTGGGCAGCGGGAGAGTGATTGCCGTGACCGACCTCCGCTTCAGCCCGACGGTCAGCACGCGGCCCGGGCATCACGCGAAGCGCACAAGAAGGTAGACGGTGCTGGCCGCGAGCAGCCAAGCCCAAGGGATCTCGCTGGCCAAGAAGGCGCGACGGCGACGACCGGCACGCACGCGCCAGATGTACCGCGCCACGTCTTTCGGCCGGGGCCGGCTCTTCCAGCTCAGCGCTGCGAGGACGGCCAGCGCGAAAGCCGAGGTCACGGCCGTCCGGTGCAGGAAGTTCAGCTGCGAGCCGAACAGATTCCCAATCCCGGTCCCGGCGGCCCAGCCTGGGTAGGCCCACTCAATCCAGAACGAGAAGACCGGCGAGATCAAGAGCGCCCAGAACGCGCCGGACGCCGATGCGCGGTGCCAGAAGACGCCCCCCAGAAAGGCAACTGTGATCCCCGGAACGACATGTCCCATCTGAGCGGGGACCTTGAGGAAGAAGTTGTCGGAGGCGTCCTGGGTGTAGATCACCGCAGCAATGCAGGCGGCGATACCCACGAAGACGAGGATCGTCACGCGCCCGACTAGGATGAGGCGGCGCTGCGAGGCTTGCGGGTTGACGTAGCGCCGGTAGAAGTCGAACGTCAGCAGCGTCGCCCCAGAGTTCATCATCGAGTCGATGCTCGAGAGGATGGCACCGATCAGGCCGGCCGTGATCAGGCCGACCAAGCCGTAGCCCGCAGGGACGATCATCTGCACCAGGAGAGGGAAGGCGTCGTCCGGCAAGGGCAGCGCGTCCAGCTCACCCGCTGCGAGCCGCGACTCGAACAGCAGCCCCGCAGCAACACCGGTGGCAATGGAGACAAACGGTATCAGCAGCTTCACGAAGCCCGCGGCAAGAATGCCCATGCGCGCGTGGTACTCGCTCTTTGCGGCCAGCGCCCGCTGCGCTATGAACTGATTGGTCGACCAGTAGAAGATGTGAATGATCATCAGCCCGGTGAAGACGCCCGTCCATGGCAGCTGCGGGTGGTCCGGCGGCAGGTAGAGGTGGAACTTCTGGTCGGCGGCAGGGAGGGCCGCGTCTTGTGCGAGCAGGCCTCCGAACCCGCCGATCTCGGGCTGTCCGAACACCAGCACTGCTACGAAGATTCCCGCAGCCAACAGCAGGCAGGACTGCATCACATCGGTCCAGATGACGGCCTTGAGGCCTCCGACAATCGTGTAGGTCGCCGTGACCAGCGCAAAGATCGCGATCCCTGCCTCGTAGCTCAACGCGAGCGGCGTGCCCTCCAGCAGGAAGCTGAGCGCGCGGGCTCCGATATAGAAACCGAGCGCCATCCGAACGATAACGATCGTCAGGATGTTGAAGGTGGAATAGAGCACGGCGCTGCGCTCGTCATAGCGCTTGGACAAGTACTCGGAGAGCGTGTATAGCCCCATGCCGCGGTACAGCGGCAAGAAGACGAAGGCCAGCATGAGCAGGCCGCCGATGGCGAGAAACTCGAAGTGCGCCTGCGCGAAGCCTATTGAATACCCGATCCCGAGCATGCCCACCAGATGCTCGGCGCTGACATTGGTGCCGAAGATGGACCCGGCCACACCCCACCAAGGGACCGAGCGGCCCGCCAGATAGAAGTCCTTGGCGCTGTCCTCCTTACGCCCCGCCCAGAGGCCGATCCCGAGGACGATCAGGATGCTGGCAATGAAGATTGCGATGTCGAGCGGGGTGAGCGGGACGGCCACCGCCAAAGGTTAGCGCAGGACGGGGACAGAGATCACCAGAGCCCGATGAGCTTCCACCACGCCGGTCCCACCGTGCTCCAGACCAGCCAGTTCCATAGGGCGACGGCGAGTCCGACCGTCCACCACTGCGCGAAGCTGGCGTAGCCCTGAGCGAAGAAGATGGGTGACGGCACGGTGCCGTAGTGGGTAAGCCCTGCGGACAGATTGCCGAAACACGCGAACAGGAAGACGGCAAGCCCGGGCGGCGCTCCACGCTCAAGCAGCAGCAGCAGGAACACCGGGAACATCGTCAGAAAGTGCATCGTGATGCTCGCAAGCCCGTAGTGCGCGAAGAAGTAGATCGGCAGGGCCAACGCGAGCAGCGGCAGCCAGGGCAGTCCGCCGATCGACGAGTCCCCGATCGCTTGGGTCAGCGCTTGCGGCACGCCGGCGTTGCTGAGCTCGCGGCCTAGGGTGATGACTCCGGCGTACCAGACCATGATGTCCCAGACGAGGTGCTGTCGGACAGCCTCGCGCCAAGGCAAGATCCCTGTCAGGATCAGCACACCGGCACCCGAGACCGCCGCCAGAGCGACAGGAACTGAGTGCAGGTTGGCGGTGATCCAAAGGCCGCACACCACGCACGCGACCGCCGCCGTGAACCAGCCCCGAGTCCCGAGGCGGCCCATTCTTCGCAATTCGTCGGCGGCGAATCTGGCTGCGTCTGGCGTGCGCCTTATCTCCGGCGGGAGGAGTCTTGCAACGAGCCAGACCACGCCCGCCGCTGCAACCAGTCCGGGGACGATTCCGGCGGCGGCCCATCGGGCCCACGTCAGCTGGTAGTCTGCGACGGTGGCCGCTATTTCGGCCGCTACGAAGTTCCCTGCCTGGCCCGTAAGGAATGTGGCCGTGGCGACAATCTCGCCCTGATAGACCGCCACCATCAGGTAGGTTCCCAACAAGGGTGCCGTGCGGCCCGGTCGGGATCCGTAGAGTTCCGCCATGCTGCGGGTGATCGGCATGATCACCCCTCCGGCGCGAGAGGTGTTGGAGGGGATCATCGTCGCGAGCGACAGGTCGCTGAGGATGAGAGCGCCCGCCAAGCCCTTGGAACTTGTGCCGAAGTGGCGCACAAACAGGAGCGCGATGCGCCGCGCAAGCCCGGTGGCGATAAGCGCGTGGGCCATCAGCAGGGCCCCGACGACCAACCACACGGGAGGGGCAGCGAAGGAAGCGAGCGCCTGCTCGAGCGTCAGTGCGTCGAGCCAGACAGCAGCGATCAATGCCAGCAGGATCACAGCGCCCCCCGGCAGGGGCCGGAGCATCAGGCCGGCAATGGCGGAAGTGAATACACCAGTCAGCCGCCAGCCCTCGGCAGAGACACCGTCCGGTCTCGGAAAGATCCAGCAAACGGCGACACCCGCGGCGACGACGATGGCCAAACGCCGCAGATCTGGTCCGGGAGCGTTTGGCATTCCCCCGGCCATCAGCAAGCTCGCAGCCCGGCGATAGCAGACAAAATGAGCGCTACGAGTACGAGACTGTCAGGCTCCATCAGACCACCGCGAGCGCCTCGGCATCCCAGCGGACCTTCCGGCCTTCTGCCAATGAAATGTTCGCCAACTGAACGATGAGCGCTGCTTGGAAGCCCTTCTCGATCGTTCCCCTCGGAGTGTCCCGGGTGCGGACGCAGTGCAGGAAGTTCATTACGTGGTCGATGGTTGCCTGAGCGAAGCCGCCGGGCTGTTCCTTGGCAAACTGCGGAGTCTCGGGCGCGTCCCGGGGGAAGACCCGAAGGAACTCGCGACCGATGTCCAGACGGGCGAGATCGCCGTCGTAGCAGTTGAGCTGGTCGGCGCGCATGGCGTAACGCATGGCGTTGTAATTGATGGTGAAGACGGCCAGGAAGTCATTCGGGTATTCCGCGGCGACTACCACGGACTCCGGCGTGTCCATTCCCTCTACATGAGGAGAGAGAGCAGTGGCGTTCACCGAAACGGGGTAGCCAGCGTCCATGATCAGATGGATGGAATCGAAAATGTGGCACCCCTGATCCTGGGCGATGCCACCCGAGTAGGCCGATAGGCTGCGCCAGTTGAAGAAGGTTAACGGATCCTCCGGAACGGCTGGGGCTGGGCCGAGCCAGCCTTGCCAATCGATGGGCCCGCGGAACTCGTCCCGACGAGGTTGAGTTCGAGAGTTCAGCCAATAGGTGCGGACCATGCGCACTGTCCCGAGCTTGCCGTCGCGGCGCATGTCACGGGCTTCGAGGTAGAGATTGTAGCTGCGGCGCTGCATGCCCACCTGCACTACCCGATCGGAGTTCCGCTGCGCCGCGACCAATTCCCGTCCTTCTTCCGGAGTGTGACAGAGGGGCTTCTCGACGTAGACATCCTTGCCCGCCGCCATGGCGTCGAGCGTCATGCGATGGTGCCAGTGCTCAGGAGTAGCGATCAGGACAGCATCCACCTCGGGGTCGTCCAGAACCCGCCGATAGTCCCTGTAGGCCTTGGTACCTGGACCCGCGGCGGACAGCCCTTGCTCAAGATTGGGCTCGTACACGTCACAGACTGCGTGAACGTTGAGGTTGGGGTCGCGCATGAATTCGGTCATGACTCGCCGACCGCGGCCTCCCGAACCAATCAGGGCGAGGCGTACCGTGTCGCTCGGGGGCTGGGCCAGTGCGGCGGCAGCGGACGACATGAAGAAGATGCGTCGGTTCATGGCTGCGAAGATTCTCGCATGCCGGGGCGCTGGCGGATGATCACCATCGTGCTTTCAAGAGCGGCTCGCAAGTTGTTCTGGACCTAGGCCCAGGGTGGGTCACCTGTGGATCAATCCGTGAAGAGGGATCCGCAAGTGAGAAGCTAGGAGACAGTCAGATGCGCACTGCCTACCAATCAGACGACTTGGACGGCCTTGTAGTTTGGGGGGAACCCGACGCACGGCTCCGCAAGCACTACAAGAGCACCGTTGCCAAGTGCAACAAGGAAGAACAAGTCATTCTTGTCCAAGGCTCGACCGAACTCCCATACGCACTCGGCGAGGACGGTCCTGACATGTGGAAAGTTCAGAAGGGCTATTGGGCCCATGTGGGCTTGGTCGTCTCCGACGAGAATCGAGCCTTGGGACTGATTTGCCTCCGGCCTTGGTCCACCCGAGAGGACATGAGCAGGCTGTGGCCTGGCCAGATTCACAGGGATCGGTGGCTTGACGGTCTCAAGAGCGCACGGACCCTTGCCCGCCGCTGCCCGGCAACAGAGATTCACCAAGTCTGTGATGTCGGTGTTGGCGACGGCCTGCACGGCCTCCTTCGGGCCCATCGGGACGGAGCAGCCAGCGGGACACTGCTGGTCCGGGTTACCAATTCGGGGAGCGTGCGTTTCAGATTCGCCGATTCTCAACGAGCCGTGCGGCCATCTCGGCGCCTATTGAGGTTGGATCCGGTCATCCGAGGGTTGCGCTTTCGGTACGGAGGCTCCGGAGGGACGAAGTCCCGCTACAGCCGTGCCACTCGGGTATCGGTGAGAGCAAGCGGCGGTCTCCTGGAGCCCAAGAGCGGCAAAGCGACGGCGGTTACGGCGCTCATGGTCACTGAAGACAAAGCTCCTAGAGGTCTCCGCCCATTCCAGTGGCTGTTCGTTGCGGCCGGGCAAGACTTGGATGTAACCGACATACAAGAGCTACTCCTGAAGTACGAACAGCGCTGGACGCTGGCCAACTACTTCAGGACGCTTAGGGCCGGCGTGAAAGCTGAGGACCGCCGAATACTGGACTACTACGGCGGCATCCGATCGAGACTGGCCTATGAGAGATGCTTGGCGCAGGACGCGGAGAGTGCTGTCATGATTTCTGAACTCGGCCGAATCGTCGTGGACGCGCCCGACACCCCTGCCGGAAACGTTCTGGACGCAGCTTTCTTCCGCCAGCGGATGTCCTGAGTCCCTGAGGGTGAGGCGGCTAGTGGCGCTAACAGCGACCTCAAGCCTTTACTCCGGGGTTGGGCGGAGTGTGGACTTGGGTACTCAAGAAACCGGAAGGAACCTCAGTTCAAGCAGCCAGTGGTCGGGGCGCTGGCAGAGGTAGGCTCCCAGGCGGCGGCGATTGGCCAGTCGTGGTCGGGCATGGCGCTGTGGCCAGTTCTGCGGTCACAATCAGGAGGGCAGCAGAGGTCGGCTGGAGGGCACCACGGCTGCGTGGTCTCCTAAGGCGATTAGCCGGGCCTCTAGGCGGCAGTGCTCCAGTTTCTGGAGAACCACCACACTGCTGAATGCCTCTGCGGCTGAGTCTGCCGTATCGTGGGGGTGTGTCCGAGTTGACCGACCCGCGACCAGTGTTCACGATCATCATGGGCTGCAACGGCTGCGGTAAGAGCATGTGGAAGCGCGAGAGCTGGGACCTCCTTCCGGATCGCTACTACGATCAGGATTCCGTCGCAGCGGGAGTCGGGGGCTGGGAGAAGAAGGTGGCGCGGGAGGAGGCGCGCCGTTTCGTGGAATCCAAGATAGACGAGTCCCTCGTGGAGCGGCTGAGCTTTGGCATAGAGAGCACCTATTCCGGCAGACCGGGCCGGGCGCTGGTGGAGCGAGCGAAGGCGGCCGACTTTCGCATCGAGGGTGTGTACATCGGCACGGAGGATCCCGAGATCAACGTGGCCCGCATTCGGCAGCGGGTAGACGACCTCACCGGCCACTGGGTGGACCCTGAGCGCGTGTCTGAGCGCTGGAAGTTCTCTCTGGCCAACCTGCGGCGGACGGCGGAGCTCTTCGACGACCTCGAACTGTTCGACAACTCCCGGCACGACGTGCTGTACCGTACGAGGCTGGCCAGCCAGTGCCTTCTGGAGCGCGGCGAGGTGGTGCGACAGGCGGACGAAATGGCGGGCTGGTCGTCGCAGTGGCTCGAAGGATACCGGTCGCGGCGTGAGTCTCTCCGCATGCTGGCGGCCAAGCGGGAACGGCGGCGTCTGCATGAAGAGCGCGCGAAGCGGCGCCGGGAGAGGTCCTTGGGGCAGGGTCCCGGTAGCTGAAGCACTTCGGGGCGCTGCTCCGGGGATTCCACCCACACGGTCTAGCCGCCGATCAGTCCCCCTAACGGATCTTCGCAATGCCATGGGGGCAGTTCGGCCCGGTCTCCCAATGACACCCCGCTGACGCAATGACTTTCTTGGGACATCCGAAGCGCGTCCCGCAAGCACATCCACCCGACCGCCCTCGTCATTCTGACGGTTACGGTGGCCAGACGGACTGTGATCGGCGAAGGGGCCAGCGTTCAAGCAGAGGCGTCAGAGTGGCCCAGTCCGGCTGGCCCGCCCTCGCGGGCGCGACGCTCGCCAACCGGATCTCCCAGAGCGGGCCAGTTCCAGGGCGCCAGCGATCTGGATATCCCGACTACTGGCGCATCGACATCCGCCCGCGACAATCAGCAGCTGTCCTGTCATCCATCCCGCCTTCTAGGAGACAAAGAACAGGACCACGTCAGCTTCGCTTCGAGTGTGCCGAGCTGCCCCGGAACGGGGCGGTTGGTGGTCTACCATTCCACTTCGGGAGTGATGTGCCCGGTCCGGATCGGCCACTGTGCCAAGACGCTACAGGTGACGCCGTACTTGCTGAGTGCGATGGCCACAGACCGGCTGTAGGAGTCCGATTACATGGTGATCGGTGGCCGCACAGCTGACGTTGAGGCTGTGGGCGACTGCGACATCAGTGCTGATGTTTACCATCCGCCACGGCTCGCGACTTGCCGCTTGGAGAACTCGGCCATCAGGAGTGCGGAGTGGACGAATCGGTACGGACGGCCCAGAATCGAATTGATTCGCCTGCCGGCTCGGGGTTCCCGGAGGAGCAGGTTTCCTCAGTAGATCTGGCCAAACTCAAGCGGAACTCGGTCGTTCCTCAACAGGACGATCCATTCCTCCAACCTGTCTCGCTCGTCTGTCCAAGTTCTCGAACAGAGCCTCAAGTACCGCAACACGGCCTTCTTCTGCCCTCGTTCCAAGAGCGAGCTTGCCAAAGAAAAGTCGGGACTAAACCAAGCAACGGCGGAATCAGGCGACACAGCTGCTGCCGAGAGGAGTTTCGCTCTTGCTTGCTTGACATCACCCCTCCGAAGGGCGAGCTTGCCAAGGACGATGTTTCCCACATGCGCAAGTTCGGCCTGGTCCCAAGCTTGATCACTCGACACGGCCTGTCTCGCGAACTCTAGGGCCTTGTCGTCCTGCCCGGCTGCGAACGCGACCTCGGCAAGCGACCGCAGCAAGTGCCCACGCATTGCCCGGTCGTCTCCCTGAATCTCATAGGCCATTTCGTACTGGGCTAGCGCCTGCTGGGCCGCTTCGATGCCCATCGCTTCCGAAACGGCGGGCCCCGAGATCCCGAATGAGTGTATGAGACCCAACTGGATCGCCCAGTCCGGGTTGGACGGTTCGCGATCCTGGCCTTGACGGAGCAGATCGATGCTGAGGTCCTCATCGCGGAGAAACATGAACTGCGCCGCGTGCCTGTAGAACACCAAGTTCTCAGGTTCCCGTTCGAGATGCTCCAACCAGAGTCTCTTGCCGTCCACGTACGCCGCAGGATCGTTGCACGGTTCTATTTCCTGGTTCCAGCGCAGAACCTCCGATTCAGGAGCGCGACGGATGAACCAGAGGGTGTGCTTGTGCTTCGCCTCCTGTGCCGCTCTGTCCCTGATGCGATCAATTCCCGAGTAGTATCCCAAGAGCCGAGCGCGGATGCTCTTGTCATCGGGTTCTGCCTCAAGCATCCTCTCAAGAGCCGCAACCTCTTCGAGAGAGAGGTCTTCGCCAGCCTCAAACATGGAGAGAGTCTCGTCTGCGATCAACGGACCGGTCAGGAGCATGAGGCTGACAGATCCGAATGCGGTGAGGGAACGCAAGACCGACATGCCATCAGACTAAAGGCAAAGCCGCTGCGCGCAGGACGCCCCCAGCCACCGATCACCAGACCGGGGAGATCCCCCCAGATTGCATCGGGTCAGGATTCAGGCGTCTAGCTACCACCGTTTCTTGGCCGTGGCGGCCCTGACGGAGAGGAACATCGGCCAGTCTGTCCCTGTGGGGCAGACTGCCGGAGATTCTTTGCCACATCCCGCACGAGATCGTATTCCCTCGCAAGTCGGTTGTTCTAGGCACCCGGCCAGCGTCAGCGTGGCCCGGCGCGACCGGCGCGCCTTCATCGGCACCGGGCTTGGCAACCGGAATTCCTAGAGCGGCCCCTTTCCGGCGCGCTAGCGATCCGGAGATCCCGACTACTGGTGCATTCGATATCCGCCCCCGACATAGAGCAGTTGCCCAGTCACCCATCTCGCCTGCTCGGAGACGAGGAACAAGACAACGTCTGCAACGTCTCGGGGCATACCGAGCCGACCAAGCGGGGTGCGGTCGATGATGTCGCGTTCCAGTTCTGTGGTGATGTATCCGGTCTGTATCGGCCCTGGCGCCACGATGTTGCAGGTGACCCCATACTTGCCGAGTTCCGTGGCCGCGGACCGGCTGTAGGATTCGATTGCATGCTTGCTGGCCGCGTAGCTGACGTTCAGGCTGTGGGCGTGTGCCGCATCAGTGCTTATGTTGACGATCCGGCCCCACGTGGCACCACTTCCGACGTGCCGCCTCGCGAACTCGGCCATCAGGAGTGTGGTGGCCCTGACGTTTACGGCAAAGTGCCGGTCGATCCCGCCCGCGGATGTCAGGCCCACGCTTGCGTCGTAATCGCTCCCCCCGACGCTGGCAGGATCGAAGGTCTCTAGAGAGCAATAGGCATGGTTGTTCACCAAGATCTCCACGCGGCCAAATTCAGCCTCGCATGCGTCCATCGCCGCTGACGCAGACTCGCTGCGGGAGAGATCAAGTTCCATCATCGAGGCCGACCCGCCCGCCGCAGCAATCGAAGACACAACGTGATCGGGAGTCCGCTGCTGGTTGGCCTGATAGAGCGCGCTACCCCCGATTCCTGCTGACACAGCCTCGCGCAGCTCGCGTTCCGAACACGAAGTCTCCGGCCGGAAGTAGGTGACGAACACATTCGCGCCTTGGGCGCCGATGGCTTTCGCGATGGCGGCCCCGATTCCGTGGTTGCCGCCTGTGACGAGTGCCGTCTTCCCTGCCAGTTTCCCTGAATTCACGCGAGTGCCTTCGGATCACTATCCACTGTCTTCGGTGTCGGGATCTCCCGGAGTGATAGCTCTATGCGGAGATTTCCCCCCACTCTTCGCACATCCGGGACCAGACATGGGCTTGAGGCCATGCCAAGTCCACACGGATTTGGCCGATGCACGGGCAAACACTCTGTTCGCGCTGCGCAGTCCTGGGGGCCAGCCTCCTCAATGCCCGTGCCCGTGTCGCGTTTCGAGCCACCAGTGCAGCACGTTGGTCTTGTTCCGCTCGTACGCGTGAGACGCCTGTATCAGCAAGCGTCGCGGTCCGTCGCGGCTCAACGAACCGATCACTGTGCTGTTCGAGTACGCGCCCAGTCCTGCCTCACGCATCCTCAAGTAGGAGCCTTCATCCCAATTCTGGCCGTCTTGTGAGGAATACAGGACCATGTGCCCCTTCTCGTCGCCGAAGCTGCCGCTTCGCCCGTGCATGAAGTAACACCCGTCTAGCGAGATCAGCTGAGGGTTTCGGATCTTCTTTCGGAACTGAGAGGTCCTTGCCTCGGACCAGGTACGGCCACCGTCGTCGCTCACTACGAAGTCGAGCGCTCGCTCGTCGTTCCTGTTGTAGACATAGGCGACGATGCTCCCGGATTCGAGCAGGCCGATGGTCCCGTACGATCTTCCGGCGGTATTGAACGGAAGCTCGCTCCGTTTCTGGAACGTGCGGCCACCGTCACCGCTCGAGTACAGTTCGTAGACGTGTTCCTGCTTGTTGCCTAGAAAACTGATCTCATTGTCGTTAGCGAAGTTGAGAGCGAGGATCTCTCCGTTGAAGACCCGTGCATCGTATATCCTGCCCCGCTTGTCGCCGAGCTCGTACGGCTCGCTCCAAGTGTGTCCTCCGTCTGAACTGGTGACATACGTCGGCACTTGAAAATGCGACCACACCGTCTTCCTCGAGATGTCACACACCAGAAAGAAGAGGACGATCTCGCCGCTGTCTGTCACAACCGCCTTCTCGGCGAAGGCGGAGAGCTTTCGGACGCTTGCTCCAGCAGCCTGCCCTGCTTCCAGCAGGTTCTTTGAGTAGGCAAGCACTTTCGGGTCGCCCCAAGTCTTGCCGCCGTCTTCAGAACGCCTGCATTCTGTCCATCCCACTGCCGAGTGCCCACCGTTGTCGTCCGAGCAGTTCGGATAGAAGGCCAGGACCTTCCCGTCCTGGTACTCGACGAGGGCGTGCCCAAGGTGCCCGCTTCTTCCGGTCCGGGAATGGTCGACGAAGAGGATCCCTTGGTTCGGCGGGTCCGGTGGGCTGATCTCATACGCACATGCCACTGGTTCCGCGTCGTTATCCGCCAGTGCCAGCCGACCCAGCGCGAGACCTGTGGCCAGAGCGGAGAGCGCAAGGAAGGCACCAAGTTTCTTGGTCACCGCACTTCGTTGCACCGGTCCAACAGCTCCGTGCCCACGGTAGTATATTGCATCGCGCGAGGGCGCGCACATTCGGGCAATACGATGGCGACCAAGGCAGCCAGCGCACTCAGTCCATTCGCGTTGCTCTTGAGTGCGGCTGCTTCGGGGGCGGGCGGCGCCGTGGCCGCTGACGAGCACCCCAACGTCGTGCTGGTCATCACCGACGATCAGGGCTACGGTGATTTGGGCTGCCACGGCAACCCAGTGCTGAGGACGCCGAACCTCGATCGGCTACACGACGAGTCCGTCCGCTTGGTCGACTTCCATGTGGCCCCAACCTGCTCGCCTACCCGTGCCGCACTGGTCACGGGGCGCTGGACCAACCGTACGGGAGTCTGGCACACGAGCGGTGGCCGCTCCCTGCTGCCCGAAGGCGAGGTCACGATGGGCCAGGTCTTCCAAGATGCCGGGTACGCCACCGGCATGTTCGGCAAGTGGCACTTGGGCGACAACTACCCCTTCCGGCCAGAAGACCGCGGCTTCGGCGAGGTGATGCGCCACGGCGGCGGAGGCGTGGGCCAGACTCCCGACTTCTGGGACAACGCCTACTTCGACGGAACCTACCTCTACAACTCCGTGCCGAAGCCGGTCAAGGGCTATTGCACGGATGTGTGGTTTGACTACGCTCGTCGCTTCATCAAGGCGCAACGGGCAGCGGACAAGCCATTTCTGGCCTTCATTGCGACGAACGCCGCGCACTGGCCCATGCATGCGCCGCCGGAGTTCGCCGCGCCCTACGTGGAGCGGTTTGGCACCCACGTTGGGCACTTCCTTGGAATGATCGCCAACATTGACCACAACGTGGGCCGTCTGCGGGCATTCCTCGACCGCGAGGGACTGGCCGAGAACACGATCTTTGTATTCACCAGCGACAACGGCACCGGCGCGGGCCACGAGATCTTCAATGCCGGAATGAGGGGCAGGAAGCAGAGCGAGTATGACGGCGGACATCGAGTGCCGCTGTTCATCCGCTGGCCTGTCGGCGGACTTGTTGGCGGGCGCGACGTCCAGCCGATTACAGCGCACGTTGACCTGCTTCCAACCTTGATCGATCTTGCGGGGATTGCGCCACCGAAGGGAGTGGAGTTTGACGGACGCAGCATCCGCCCGCTCTTGGAAGCCAAGGTAGCGGGCGCCGACGGATCCTGGCCCGACCGCATTCTGGTAACCGACTCGCAGAGGGTCATGCAGCCCGTCAAGTGGCGCAGGAGCGCCGTGATGACCAGCCAATGGCGACTGATCAACGGCACGGAGCTCTACGACATCAAGCAAGATCCGGGACAGGACCACGACGTGGCCGCTGCCCAGCCGCGTGTTCTCGCCCGCTTGAGGGCCTTCTACGAATCGTGGTGGGCCGATCTGAAGCCCACGTTCGGAGAGGCACCCGCCATCCACCTAGGCCACGAATCGGAGAACCCCGCGCGGCTGACTAGCCACGACTGGATCACCAGCGAGTCGCCGCCATGGAACCAGTCGCTGGTCCGCAGGGCGCGGGCCAAGGCTTCGTCGACTGGCTACTGGAACGTCAACGTAGCGAGAGCCGGCGACTACGAGATCGGCTTGCGCCGCTGGCCCCGGGAGGCCGACTCGCCAATCGACGCACAGCTTCCTCCCGGGGCCGACGTTCCGGGCGATACGCCGTTCCGGGCGAGCCCAGGTAGAGCATTGCCGGCCGTGCAGGCCACCGTTCGCGTTGGCCAGGTGACGGCCGAGGCCCCGGTCGAACCGGGGGCCAAAGAGGTGCTGCTTCGAGTCACCCTGCCCGCCGGCAAGACCCGCATGAGAGCCGACTTTAGGTTGCGCGACGGAAGCTCCGTGGGCGCATTCTATGTCTATGTGAAGCGCCTGTAGAGGGAATCGCGGGCAGCCTGTCCCGGGGGCCACAGGGTGGTGACGAGTTCCAAGGGTCGGATCGGAAGCTTGGCTGAGCCGCTAGGTTTGAGGCAGTTGCTTACCGGAACTGGAACGGAGATTTCCCCGCTCGGTCAGCTCGTCGCAGATCTCACCACATCTCCTTCGAATCTTCCAAGTGCGCATGCCTCCGCCGCGGATCAGAGGACTGAGTGGCTTATGACGCAGGATCCCGCATCTGATGCCCAGTTTCCATCGCGCGTCGGGGTGAATGACCTACGCCAGACAGGACCCACTTCGACCGCGGGTCAGCTGTGAAGTCACAGGCCGACCCGAGAGTTGAGACGCGGTCCCGCGTTCTGGGCAGGGCGGCGCGACAAGTGAAGAGGTCGCCCGCCGCAAGGCTATATCACAATGAAGACATGCCTGACCAAGGAGCGCCACGGGATGCGTTCGCATCCCGCACTGCCACGTTGGTGGCCACGGCGCTGGCCGTAGCGAGCATCGTGATTCCGTTCTGGTTCTGGATGGACACCTGGTTCGGCAAGACCCTGTCGGACGATCAGATCTCCGAATACTTAGCAGACACCGAGAGGCCTCGGCGTGCACAGCATGCAATGGCGCAGATCTCGGCCCGCATCAGTGCGGGCGACGAATCCGTCAAGACTTGGTACCCGGCTCTGTTGCAGGTCGCTCGTCACGAACTGCCGGAGCTGCGCCTGACAGTCGCTTGGCTGATGGGCGACGACCCGCAAAGTGAGGAGTTTCACGCTGCCCTGCTCGAACTTGTGGCGGACCCCAACCCAATGGTCCGGCGTAACGCCGCCTTGGCGCTGGCCAAGTTCGGTGACCCGACTGGCCGCGAGGAGATGCGCGGAATGCTGCGCGACTATCGGCTGCGAAGCCCGCATGCCGGCCTGGTCCGCAACCGGCTGGAGCCCGGGGACACGTTCGATGCCGGGGCCCTGCTCGTACGGATCGAGCCGTCAGGGGGAGGTGAGCCCCATGACGTCCGGGCGCCCATCCCGGGAATTCTAGACCGACAGATCCGCCGCGAGGGTGACACCGTCACGGTCGGAGACGAACTGACTGTCGTCCGTCCGGAGGCCACGCACGTCCTGCAAGCGCTTCTTGGCCTATACATGGTCGGAACGGAGGACGACATCGGAATCGTGCAGCCGTATCAGCGGCCCAGGGAGGGCCTCGGCCCACAAGTTGCCCAACAGGCCCGGTTGACGTTGGACAGGATCCGCAGCCGCTCGAGCGGTCAGGACGACGGCGCCGCGTCCGCCGGCAGCTGATCCAGAGTCACCAAGTCGAAGCACGTCGCGTCGTGGACGATGCGGTCTACCAGAGCCACGTGCATCGCGTGGCCTGCGCGCCGGGCGACGACCCGTCCCAGCAACGGGTGGCCCAGCAGCGCTACGTCCCCGATCAGGTCGAGCAGCTTGTGCCGGCACGGCTCGTCCGGGTAGCGAAGCCCAGAATCGTTCATCACGCAGTCGGCCCCGAAACACACCGCGTTCTCCAGCGACGCTCCTCGGATGAGGCCCATGTCGCGCAGCATCGCCAAGTCCCTCTCGAACCCGAACGTGCGGGCCGGGGCGATCTGCTTCAGGTAGTTCTCAGGAGTGATTCGCAGTTGGATACGCTGCGGGCCCACGAGCGGATGGGGATATAGGGTCTCGCAGTCCACGTCGAAGGCCGACCCCGGCTCGATCGAGATGCGCTTGTCGCCTTCGCGCACCTCGACGCGCTTGCGCATCCTAAGGTACCGCCTCCAGCGGCGCTGCCGCTTCAGTCCTGCTTCCTGCAGCAAGTGCGCGAACGGCAGTGCGCTGCCGTCGAGGATGGGCAGCTCAAGCTGGTCGATCTCCACCCTGACGTTGTCGACGCCCAGCGCCCGCAATACACTGAGCAAGTGCTCAGTCGTGGAGAGCAGCACGCCTTGGCGCATGAGGCTCGTCGCGTAGCTCACCTTGGCGACGTGTCGCCAACTGGCCCGAATCTCGAAGCCGTCCAGATCGGTGCGGACGAACACCACCCCACTCCCGGAGCGCGCCGGGAGCATCCGCAGCTCGGCCCCCACTCCGTGGTGAAGACCCACGCCCCGCACCTCTACCGGCCGCTTGATGGTGTGCTCGTAGCGAGCCGAAGGATCGAGGGGCATTTGGGCCATACGAGGGCCGCTCACCATCCTTCATAGCAGGTCTTCGAGCCATTTCCAAGCCCCGCTCGAATGGAGGGAATGACACACTAAAGTGTTGTCATAATGACACGGAGCGTTCGCTAGAGAACGCCGTAGAGCCGACCGCGGTTCAGGACCACAAGGGGATCGAAGTCCGCCTTGATCCGCTGCATCAGGAGCAGTTCGGCCGCGCGCGGGGCCCACTGCTCAACTTCTTGCTTCAGGGCGTCCGGGCCGGCCTCGAGCGTGGCCAGCATGCCTGCACGTCGGAGGGCAGTGAGGGCAGCGCGGGCGCTTGCGCTATCGGGAGCCATCACAGTGCCTGTGGCGTTCCCGGCCCGAAGCGAAGCACCGCATCCGACACTGCCGGACATGCTGAGCAGTTCCCCGAGCCTTGACAGGACCGTAGACACCCGCAGCAAGGCGCCGGCGGGATGGGCGGAGAGCCAACTCGGGCCGCACTCGCGAACCCGGCTCCAAACACCTGCCGGAATACCCTCAAAGTCGACGTCCTCCGACGCTGCCAAGGCTTCGAATGCACGGCGATAGCGCCGCGTCACCGCGTCGCTTCCGGTCGCCTCGACCAGCAGGGAGTGCGCTGCTTCTAGGCCCAAGAACCGGGCAACGCTTGGATCCAGCCAGTCGATTGCGACAGGCTGCAGCTGGCCGGTCAGGATCGCCGACCGGACGGCAAGCAGCGGCTCCACGGAACTGCACCGGAACAGGAACGACGCTGACGACTCTGGCTTCGGAAACACCTTGAAGTTCGCCGAGGCAATCGCGGCCAGCGTGCCGAAGGATCCGATCATGAGCTTTCCCATGTCCAGGCCGGTCACGTTCTTGACGACCATACCCCCGGAACTGACGAGCTTGCCGTCGAGCGTCGCGAATCGCATGCCGATGACCATGTCCCGCGCCGTGCCGTAGCGCCTTCGGCGGCTGCCGCTGGCGTTCGACGCCAGCACGCCGCCCACAGTGGCGCTGTCGGAACAGGGCGGGTCGAGCGGAAGGATTTGGTTGTTGCGGGCCAGGATGCGGTTGAGTTCTGCAATCGGCATGCCCGCTTCGACGCTCACGGTCAGGTCTGCCGGCTCGTAGGCCAGCACCCGGTTCAGCCGAGCCGTCTCGATGCAACGGTCGGCGGGGGCGACAGGTCCGCCGAAGCACCGCTTGGAGAACGAGCCTCCGAGCTCGACAGTGGCTTCCTGTCGGCCACATTCGTGCACGGCATCGCGCAGTTCCTCGACTGTCGAAGGTGCAATCAGATCGGGCATGGCAATGACGCTCTAGATGCGGAGGCACACACCTGGTTTGCTGGCATGCGCGTGAAACGCTGTGGTGCGGGCGGGACCGGATTGGCGCCTACATCACCTGCTCGAAGATGGCAAAGTCTCCCGGGTTCCAAGCTTGGGCGATGACGTACAGCTTGCCATTCGCGCGGTGCAGGACTGCGTTGTGGACGTGCTGGAAGTTCTCGAGCCCGAGTTCGGCCTTCGGCAGGATGGTGGAGACGAGCTTGTCGTCTTCCAAGATGTAGATCGGCGCGCCCTGTGGCCGGTCAGCACCGTGCAGGGCACCGACAACGCCCAGATTGTCGAGGTAATCGACATCGCAGGGATACGAACCGAGCGGGAGCTTGAGGGTCGAGATGTACTGCCCGTGCCTTGTGAAGCGGTCGATCTCGGCGTTCGGGCGGTCCGCCACGTCAATGCGCTTGGTACCCCCTGGAACGGTGATGCCGTGTCCAGTTCCGAACTGGCCCGCACCGCTGCCCTTGCCACCGAACGAGAGATCGAACCAGGAAACCTTGAACGGACTCGTGCTCTCGACCTTGGCCGTGATCACGTAGTCAAGCGCTGAATAGCCTGTGGCGACGTAGAGCAGGCCGTCGAGCTCCTCGACGTCAGTTGGCACGAAATTCCCGCGGCCCATGAAATAGTCAGTCGCCGCGGGAGCGCCGAGATCGCCCGAAGGCGAGGTGAGTTCGTGCTGGATCTTGCCGTCCAGTCCGGTCGTGTAGACGGTGGCATTGCCATTCCCGGGGAAGGTCAGGTGGGGCTCGCCGCCCGAGTCGTACCAGATGGTGGCGTTGTGCATGTTGTGCGGCTTCATCTTCGCGTCGGTCTCGATCATGCGGGTCGAGCCGAGATCGCTGCTGATCTGGATGATGCCTGCGCCGGGAAGCGAGAAGTAGACCTCGCCCTTCCCGTCCCTACGGTCGATTGCGAAACCCCCGTGGGCCTTCACGAGGACGGCTTGGGCTTCGCTAGGGAGGTGGTCCGACTTGTAGGCCACCTTGAACTTGTACTTGCCCTGGCCACTCGTGAGGTGGTTGTCGGCAGAGGAGGGCGAGGGCGCAAAGCCAGCATTCCAAGCGAACATGAGGAGTGCGGCGAAGAGCCCGGTGATCAGAGAACGCGACATGGGGATATTTACCTTGCGAATACTGTACACGAGCGAGGGCCGGCCCTGCATGGAGGTCTGTCGCGCCGCCGACCATCCCCACCAATTATTCGGCGATGCCAGGAGGTACTGGCGCCGAGGGTGGCGTAGGCGCCTGCACTGGTACGAAGGCGCCTGGGACACGATGTAGCGGGTTAACGCAGTGACTAGGGCTGGTCTTCGTCCACACGATCGACGACATGCGCCCCGCGGTCCTCCGGGAAGCCCACCAGCGGCCCCTGCCGCACGAACGTTGCTCCGTCGCGCAGCCTGAAGCCTCCCGTAATTGGCGACGCATCGCGACCGATTCCCCTTGCGGCGGCTGCAAGCTCCTCCACCAGCTCGGGGTACTCGGCAGCCAGATTGTTGGCCTCCGCGGGGTCCGCGCGGAAGTCATACAGCGCCTGTTCCCGGGCCGCGGCAGGCCCGGCGATTCCAGGCCGGCGCCCGGGAGGAGCTCCGCCACCCGTCCGGCGTCCCGCCCCGATGGCAGGCCGACCGGCGGCAGCCCGGCCTCCGAGGCCCAACCATCCGGGTACGGTCTCGATGTACTTCCATCGCCCGCGGAAGAGAGCTCGGCCAAAGCGGTTGCCGAGGATCAGGTCTCCCCGCTCGACCGGCTCACCCATCGAAATCGCAGGCCACATGTCGTATCCGTCGAAGGGTTTCCCGGTTTTGCGTTCGATCCCGGTCGCCGAGATCAGGGTCGGAAGCCAATCGTGGGCGCTCACCAGCTGCTCCATGGTCCCGGGCTTAATCATCCCGGGCCAGTTCGCGAGGGCGGGAACCCTTGTGCCGCCCTCGAGCGGGCTGCCCTTCCCTCCGCGCAACGGGCTGTTGTCACCGCCGCCCTGCGGGAATCCCCCGTTGTCACTGAGCCAGATCACCAGCGTGCTCTCACGGAGACCCTCCCTTTCCAGGGCGGCGATCACTGCTGCGACCGACTCGTCAAGGTGCGTCATCATCGCGGCATAGGTTCGTCGGACCTCGTCCTCAATGTGCGCGTACCGCAGGAGGTGCTCCTCTGCCGCCTGCAAGGGCGTGTGCGGTGCATTCCAGGACAGGTACAGCAAGAACGGCCTTGCCCTGTCACGGCCCTCGATAAGACGCACGGCCTCCGCGGTGTAAAGGTCCGTCGTGTGGCCTTCCTCCTCGAGAGCCTCGCCATTCCTGTGCCAGTCGGGAGCCCCCATCAGCACATCGCTGTTGTGTGAGTAGTGGTCGAGGCCGCCTGTCAGCGAGCCGTACGAGTGGCTCCAGCCTCGCTCGTTCGGGAAGTACGCGCGCTCGCTGTGACCGAGGTGCCACTTACCCGCGTACCACGTCTGATACCCGGCCGCCTCGAAGACGTCTCCCATGGTGATCTCGTCCAGCGGTAGTCCGCCATGGTCGATGATTGGGCTGGCGATCCCGAATCGCAGGGGTGACCGGCCAGTCATTACGGCAACCCGCGTCGGTGTACAGAGAGAGTAGGCATAGTAGCGGTCCAGGCGCAGGCCCTCCGCCGCCAGCCTGTCGATCGCCGGCGTCCTGATCTCGCTGTTGTTGAAACCGACGTCGTTCCACCCGGCGTCATCGGCCATCATCAGCACGATATTGGGACTGGCTCCCCAGGCTGCCGGCGCAAGGGCCGACAGCAGCAGCGCGAGCAGGGCTGCCCGATCTATGGTTCTCATTTCTAGCCTCCGCCTACGTTAGGTCCGCTCGACACCGATGGTGATCGTGCCGACCTGTGTCTTGCCTTCGGCCGTCATTGTCGGGAACACACCCACGGGATCGCCTCCGCTGGGCCCGGTGCGCATGACAAAGTCATTGGAGTTGCGGAAGGGCGTAGGGTGCCGCGCCACGTAGGGTTCCACTTGGTGGATCGTGTCGGTCAGGTCGTCCGGGAAATACAGCTGCGTCGTGAGCAGCTCGTTCCCGCCAAGGTGGACTTTCACGTGCACGTGCACTGCACGCGGGTTGTACCAGCCCGGGTAGATGGTGAGGAACTCGACTTCGCCTTGGTCGTTTGCCGCCTGGGTGCCCCGCAGAAACCGCTGCGGCCCGGTCGGCTCGCGATGGCCGCCGGGTCGCCCCCCGAACCCGGGGCGCGGACCACCCTCGCCCCTTGGTCGCCTGGCGGGTCCTCCCGGCGGTCCTCCCGGCCTTCCGCCCCGCGGTCCGGCCCCGCCACCCGGCGGGACGTTGGGGTCGACATCCGGATGGCCGCTGTAGTTGCCAAGAGCGTCGCAGGACCAGATCTCGGTCCTGACTCCGGCAATCGCCTCGCAAGTACCAGCGTCGACGACCTTCATCCGGAGGATCAGGTCCACTCCAGGTCTGCCCCCTCGCACATCCCTTCGGTCGTCCACATCCTTGATGTGGTAGGGCCCGTCGATCTGCCGCGAGGTCAGTACGCACTCGGCAGCGCGGGAAAAGCCTGGCGCGACGATAAGCGAGCCGAGGGCGGTACCCCCGGCCGCGAGTGCCTGCCGACGGGTCGGCTCAATCAGTCGTTTGTATTGGTGCAGCATTCTGTTCCTCCTCTTGTCCTCTCTCAACCGAGTTTCCACTCACTTGCTAGCTTCCGTTCTCTTCGACTCGGGCCCCCGAGCAGCGTGCGCCGAACCCGGCGCGCGTCCCTCGAACGCATCCTGCAGCATCGCCCGAACCCTCGCCGCAGCAACGTGCTCGCGGTTGCTGAATGATCCTCGGGAGGCGACCGCCGCGACCACCTCGAGGTCACCAGCTTTCACGCCGATCCGACGCAGGGCAGTCGGCGCTCCGATCCGCCAGGCCAGGTGATGAAGACCGAGTGCGGCGTCATCGACACCGAGGGCACGGGCGACCCGTTGCGTTCCCTCCTTTGCGGACGGCGCGTTGAACGCGACCGTGTGCGGCAGCAGGATCGCGTGCGTCTCGGCATGCGGTGTATCGAACGTGCCGCCGAACGCGTGGCACAGACGGTGGTGTAGCCCGGTCGAGCCGACCCCGAGCGCGCCTGCAGCAAGGCATGCCCCGCAAAGAGCCTCGCTCCGCGCCTTGAGGTCTCCAGGTTCCGCAACCACCACCGGGAGCCATTTCCCGAGCTTCCGTATCGCCTCTACCCCGAGTGACGACGCGAACGGATTGGGCACGCTGGTGGCGACATTGACGACCGCTTGGGCCAGCGCGTTTAGTCCGCTCGCCGCGGATACCCGTGGCGGTAGGGTGACTGTCAGTCCTGGATCGTAGACCGTGATCGCCGGGACGACACAGGCATCCCGGCGCGTCACCTTGCGGCCGGACTCCGTAACGGACCAGATGTCCGTCATCTCCGAACCCGCGTAAGTTGTTGGGACCGCAATGTTGCTAAGCCCCTCCCGGGCGGCCAAGGCCTTGCCCAGCCCGGTGGTGGAGCCACCGCCGATGGAGACCGTGCACTTTGCGCCGAGGTCACGAGCGACCTTGGCTGCCTCTTCCACGGTCCCCCGCGGCACATGCATGCGGGCATTGGCGAGCAGTCCCACGGAACGGTCCGCGAGCAGCCGGGCGACTGCCTGCCCCGATTCCTCCCGGCCCGGCGTCGTCAGCACAAGGGCCCGATCCATGCCGCGGGCGTCCATCGCGGCAGGCAAGCGGTCGATAGACCCGAGCCCGAAGATGATGTTCCAGGGAAGCGCCTGGTGGGCAAAGGCGGTCACGGGAGCAGCCCTCCGCCACCAGATTCCCTGGAGGACTGCGCCGACCCGCTTGCTGGTCCGTCCGCCGAATCGGCAAAGACCGCGTTCAGCAGAATGCCAAGGGCGTTTCGAGCATTGCTGCTCAGAATTGGCTCCTCGCTGTCCAGGTCCGCCAGGAAGCCGTGTCCCGACGACTCGTAGAGATGGAGTTCCAGCGAAGGGTTGCTGTCGCAGATCTTCCGCAGCCTCTCCAGGTTTGCAGCGCCGGCAAGTGGGTCCTCCCCGCCCATGAGGACCGTCACCTTCTGGTCTAGCCGTTCCATGTACTCAAACGGCGGTTGTAGCCCGTCCCGGTTGGCCATCCCCCAAGGCAGTGGATAGAAGGCGCAGCAAGTTCCGGTGAACCCCCTGCGCACCACCTCGAACAGGAAGTTTCCGCCAATGCAGAAACCGATGAGGGCGTCGATGCTCTCCCGTTCGAGAAACTTCGCCAGGTCGTTGCAGAAGGCGCGGTCGCCGATCTTGTGGCGTCTCACCCACGCGGCCTGCCGAGTCATTTCAGGCAGTTCACCGAATGGCTCCCAAGGGTTGACTAGGTATACGGTGGCACCGTGACCGGACAAGTACGACGACAGGCCCCGGTAGAACGGCGTCACGCCGTAGATGTCGGGCAATACCGCGATTCGCCTAGAGGCAGAGTCGCCGCCGTAGCATTGCGCAGCGACGGTGCCGTCATACCCGGACGCCGCTGCCTCGACCGCGCAGAGCGAGAACCTGTCCACGTGACACATGTTGCTGACCCGTCGGTCCGCGTGCGGGCTGACCCGCACGGGGCCCGTGCTAGTTGACCTCGATGATTCCCACGTCCCCGCGGATGGTCACTTCTGTTCCGAATGGCAGGGAGGCCACCCGGATGGTTTCCAGCACTCGCTGGGCAATCTCTCCGCTGGCGAGGTGGGGTGTACCGATGTCCACGAACGGACCGTCGAACTTGAGATCGATCGGATGCAGGCGGATCTGCTTGAGGGCCCCGGCGGAGTACTGGCTCACCGCCACGACACTCTCGAAGTACTCCCGGCCGTGGTTGCGAGGGTAGATCATGCCCTGCACTTCGGCCCGGGTGAGGGCCCCGCGGTTGCCACCGGGAATGCGCCGGACCCTGTCGCGGTATTCCGGATTGAAGATCTCCTGGAAAAACGGCTGGCGCGTGAAGTTGCCCAGCTGGTAGAAGATGGGCCT
Source organism: Bryobacterales bacterium (assembly GCA_965203925.1). GTDB lineage: Bacteria > Acidobacteriota > Terriglobia > Bryobacterales > UBA6623 > VXMF01. The sequence goes on along the minus strand of OZ241924.1, from coordinate 2,326,130 downwards.
GCCCTTGTAGATCTCGATTCCTCGCAGTTCGCCCTCTCCGTGCGAGTAGAATGCGTCCGCGCCATTGTCGACGGCCGTGTGTGCCAGCTCTACCAGGAAATCGGGAGGCTCGCGGGTCTCCGTTCCGGCGGAGGTCGCATCGTCGGGGACCTGCCAATGGTGCGAGTGGATGTTCGCCACCACAAAATCTGACAGGTACTTTGCGCTCCTTACCTCGCCGGCATAGGCCTGCAGCTCGTCTGGCGGAATGGCGTACGAGTAGTGAGCGTGATCGCCGGCCACGTAGTACTCGTCGTACAGGCGAATCCTGTCTCCCTCGTCCCGGTAGGTGCGCGTGCTGGTAATGGGATACAGCCCCGGAAACAGCTGGGGCGACAGCCTCTTGGCCGTGCGGATTGCGTCCAGCGCCTCTTGGGAGATCGTCACCGTCCGCTGCGGGTGGATGGCGTTCGCTCCCGCGTAGCCGGGCGAATCCTCGCCCGCATGGCGCGCGTCGCGGAACGAGTTTGTGGTGATGCCCATGAACCCGATCCTCCCCTTGGGGGTGTCGAGGAAGCTGGCACGCTGCGCCTGCGATAGCCTGAGTCCCCAGCTGGCCGTGACGATGCCCACGCGCTTCATGTGGCTCATGGTTTCCAGCAGGCCCACAAGCCCGAAGTGTGTCGTGTGGTTGTTCGCGAAGTTCATCAGGTCGAAACCGATGGAGCGCAGGTCGTCCGCGATCTCGGGCCGCGCCAGAGCCTGGAAAATGTGTGCGTCGTTCTCGGACAGGACCTTCAGCGGATCCGCGATGTTCTGCTCAAGGTTGCCGAAGGCCACGTCGGCTTCCCGGAGGATCGAGTAGGCCCCCTGCACTTCCGGAACCTCCAGATTGGCTGTGGGCCTCACTGCCACGACGTCTCCCACGGCGGCGATGGTGAAGTCACCGTCGAGCGTGGTTTGGATATCGCGTTCGGGAACGACCATGACGCGGGGATAGCGCTGCGCCTGAGCCCAAGTCGAGAGAGGCTCCCAAGCGATCAGCATCACCGTGACCGCGAGGAACGCCAAGCGAATGACAGTTGCTTTCATTTGTGTTTCTCCAATTGGCACCTACACGGCGCTGCGGTCGGCGGCGCCGTCGCAACCTCCAGGTGCGAGCCTACTAGCCAAGAGAACGGTCCCCGCGCCGAGCACCAGAGGTGCAGCCAGCACTAGGTAGTATGTGGAACGCTCCCAGCCCCAGCCGATCATGAGCCCTGCAGCAAATGGCCCCACGATCGAGCCGATCCGTCCCGCGCCGATGGCCCAGCCCACGCCCGTCGATCGGGCGCTTGCTGGGTATTGCTGCGCGGCCAGCGCGTACAGCCCGATCAGCGAGCCGTAGGTGAAGAATCCGATCACAGTGGTGACCGCAATCAGCCGCGGCAGGGATTCTCCGGCCAACGCGAAGACGACCATGAACGCCGATCCGCAGCAGAAGTAGGTTGCGATCAGCCGGGGAAGCGGATAGCGTGACGAGAGTAGTCCCAGCATGAGCATGCCGGCGCCGCCCCCCACATTGAGCAGCATGCCGCCGAGAATGCTGCGGTCCAGCGGCAAGCCTGCGCTGGCGAGGATCTGGGGCGTCCAGCTGATCAGGAAGTAGATCACGAGCAAGGACACGAAGAAGCTCGACCATAACGAGGCCGTCTGCATTCGGTATGGATTCGAGAAGAGAAGGCTCACAGGCGTCTTGGCCGTGGCGGGCGGCTTCGGTGGCAGGGCGTCGGGCGGCGGACAGCCCAGCCTCGTGGCCAAGGCCCTTGCCGCGGCCAGCGCACTCTTTGGCTGCCTCGTCAGCAGGAAGTCCAGTGACTCGGGCAATCGCAGCAGCGCCACGGGAATCAGTGCGCCGGTTAGGATCCCGCCGTACAGAAAGAAGGCCTGCCAGCCGGCATGCTCAATGTGGTGCTGTGCGACCAGCCCTCCGAGAACTGCCCCGATCGGGTATCCAAGGTAGAGCAGCGTCACCGACAAGGTGCGACGCTTCGCGGACGAGTATTCGACGACGAGCGTGGTAAGGCTCGCGAAGAGCGCACCCACACCAAGTCCTGTGAGCATCCTGGTGCCCACGATCTGGCCGACGGTCGCGGTCCGGCATGTCAGCAGCATCCCGACGGTGACGGTGATCAGGCCTGCAACGATGGTCCTGCGACGGCCAATGTAGTCTGCCAGCGGCGCGAGCGCAAAGGCTCCGATGGTCATTCCGACGAGACTTGCGCTGAAAACGGCTCCCAGGTGCTCCGACGGCAGGTCCCACTCCCGCGCGATCAGCGGGCCAGCGTATGAGATCAAGACGACATCAAATCCGTCCAGGATGTTGATTAGTTGGCAGATCAGCACTGTAGCGATCTGGAAGCCCGTCATGGGCCGACGGGCGAGGACCTGGCGGATGTCCTGCTGCATCACGACTCTGCCCAGTCACGGTTCCGTCCTTGCCACTCCCGGTCTGCGGGAGCGGAGAACCGACGGGCGGACAAGAAGTTATCATACAACTGTTCGATACTTCTGCCAACTGCCGATCCAAGTGGCTCCGTAGTGTGGGCCTCCAGTCCGACCACGGCTGTGCAGTCTCTAGAGGCAGGGGATCGGCTGGACACGAACGATGCTCGTGGGCCGGGCAGCAGACGAAGCTGTCCCGGGAGCGGCCCTAACCGCAATGCCTGCAGGAGATTCAGTCGGCCGTCCGAGGTTCAATTGGCAAGTGTCTGACGACGCAACGCGACACCGCTGGCGTCCTGGGAAAGGTTCTGCACCCGGTTTCGGCCGAATTGGCCACTCTGCCGGCCCGGCTACCTGCTCGGCAGCAGGCCATCGGACAATTCGTGAGCCTAGGCCAGACGTCCCGCGGGATCAGCCTAGATGGGGCGAGCCAGCACTTTGCCCATCGCCCAACTTGGCGAGGAACCAGCTAGGCCAATCCCGAACCGTTACGATAGGAAGTGTCCCTGACGCGTGTCGCAGGGGCGCGGAGACGGTCCGACGGGAGACTGCCGGCTGACTCTCGAAGCGTTCGAGCGGTTGCGTCCGTTGATCGTATCGACCACATGAACAAGACTGTGACACCGAATCGGGCCTCGGTCACCGTAGCCCGACGCGTGAGGGGATCCGCCCGCATTCGCACGGCCTTGGCCGCGGTCGAGCGGCGCGTAGCGGGCGGGATGAAGGTTCCGGAAGCGTGCCGAGAGGTGGGCATCACGAAGCCCACCTACTACCGATGGCGGAGGAACGCCGCGGACGCCCCGAGGCTGCTGAAGTCGGAGACCGCCCAGCACGTCCTCGACGTTGCCGAGGCCCTGTGTGCAGAACACGGCCTCGAGGTCTCGCTACGCGAGATCGCGCGGGTCGCCGGAGTCAGCAACGCCACACTCTCGTACCACTTCGAGTCCCGCAACGATCTTCTCTACCGGATTTGCGCGCGACGGGTCGACCAACTCGACAGCGAGCGCTACCGCATGCTGGACGCGGCCGAGGAGCGCAGCAACCCGCCGAGCCTCGAGGCGGTCATCGAGGCGTTCTTTCTTCCGGGCTTGCGGGCAACGGCCAGTTCGGATCCCGCGTTCGCCAGCTACATGAGGTTTCTCGGGCGCATAGCGCAGGATCCTGCCGAAGAGATGCAAGCGATCATGGCGCGCTGCTACGCGAACCTCCACAAGAGATTCATGTTTGCCTTCAGCCGTGCGCTACCGGCCCAGTCGCTCGAAGAGGTGTACTGGCGTTACACGGCATTCACGGGCGTGTTCGTGACGATGGCGCAAAACCCGAACCGGATCCATCGCATTTCCACCGGGCTGGTCAGCATGACCGATCCAGAGACTGCAATGGAGCACCTCATGCCGATCCTGGTGCCGATGATGAGGGGTATGGCTGCGAACGTGTCGGCACCTCCGACCTCCTAACAGCAAGCCGATTGTGCGGGTAATTCCGGCAGTGAGTCCGGCTACGGCGGAACCGGTCAGGCCACACGGTGGGGGGCTGGTGGCGGTGGACGCGGGCCCGCTCGTCACTGTCGTTGAAGAGGCGGGTGCCTCGTGTTAGGGGCTCGGCTGGTCTATGCCCGGAGGTTGAGTGTGATTCCCCTGGCCGCCTTTGGCGCTGTCCGCTGGCCCGTGGGCATATTGAGTGCGACGGCTCGTGCCCCCGGGGGCTGGATGCGGGCCGTCGCAGCTCGATACAGGGTTCACGTCGGGGCGGCCCCTTGGAGCGGGCTCACCCGCCCGCTGAAGCAGTGGACCGGTGGAGGGTGGCATTGAAGAAGGTTCCGCAGGTTTCTGCACGCGAGGCGGCAGACCTGGTTCGCCCGGACGACGTCCTGATCGTCGGTGGCTTCGGGATGACAGGGCATCCCGTGCAATTGCTCCATGCGCTTGCGGAAACGCGGACGGGTGGTCTGACCTACGTCGGGAACAACGTCGGTGAGCCGGGACTTGGAGGTGGGCGCCTGCTGAGGAACGGGCAGATCCGGAAGACAATCGGCTCGTACTTCACGAGCAACCGTGACGTTGTGCTGGCTGTTCAGTCGGGGCGCCTCGAGGTGGAGTTGCTTCCGCAAGGCACCCTTGCGGAGGCCATCCGGGCCGGGGGTGCAGGTATCGGAGGATTCTACACTCCGGCCGGGGCCGGGACACCGCTCGCCCAAGGCAAGGAGACCCGCCGGATCGACGGTCGCGAAATGGTCCTAGCGTCTCCGATCCGGGGCGACGTCGCTCTGGTGCGCGCTTGGCGGGCGGACGAAGCGGGGAACCTCGCATACCGCATGACCGAGAGCAACTTCAACCAAGCGGCCGCCACCGCCGCAAGGCTGGTGATTGCCGAAGTCGAACACATCGTGCCGGTCGGCGAACTGGACCCCAACTCGATCCACACGCCTGGCTGTTTCGTCGACTGCCTAGTGCACGCCCGCGTTCGACCGGAAGATCTGGGCAGTTCCGTCTCGGTCTCCGCCAGCCCCAAGCGCGTCGACGATTCCCGGATGGCAATGGCCCGGGCTGCACTTTCTGAGCTGCGGCCGGGTGACGTCGTCAACCTCGGAATCGGCATACCGACGCTGGTGGCCGATCTGATTCGTCCCGAGCACGGAATCGTTCTGCACTCGGAGAATGGCATGCTTGGTGTCGGGCCCGAACCGGAGTCTGGCGGGGCAATGGACCACCCGGTCAACGCTGGCAAGATCCCGGTCACCGCCATGCCGGGCGCGAGCTACTTCGACTCGGCCGCTTCCTTTGGCATGATCCGAGGCGGGCACATCGACGTGGCGATCATGGGCGGCCTGCAGGTGGACAGGGCCGGCAACCTGGCGAACTGGTCCATCCCGGCAAGGCCCGTGTTGGGAGTCGGAGGGGCCATGGACCTGGCGTCCGGTGCAGACCGACTCATCATCACGATGAAGCACCGGGACAAGCGAGGTTCCTCCAAGGTCGTGCAGCGATGCAGCCTTCCGCTGACGGCCAAAGCGGTCGTCGACGTGCTGATCACGGAACTGGCCATGTTTCGCTTCGCCAAGGGGCGCATGAAGCTGGTGCAGCTCATGCCGGGCGTGTCCGAGAGACAGGTCGCGGAGGCAACTGAAGCCTCCTACGAGACGGACCTGACCTGACTCTAGCAGCGGCCCGGAAAGGGTCGCGCTGCTCCGACAGGGGGCTGAAGAGTCCGGCCCCTGACGCCTCAGAGTTCTCCCCAACGATGACCTAGGCCTCCGGCATTCGACCTGCATCGGACTTGACGGAGAGCGGTGCAGATCTGCGTGTTGGCTCTCACTACCCCAGAACAAACCGCCAAGGGCAAGAAGTCTTGCTTCCCTGACCTGTGGGCAGTCCCCAATGTCCCTCGCTGCTGTCGAGTCCGATTGGCCCAAGGTCTGGATCGTTGTCCGGGTCGCGGTGGCGCGGTAAATGCACCGTGGGAAACTGGTCGCTGGATGAACTTCGACCAGGCCGGCAACCGGAAGCGTGTCAGTGAGTTGTGCGCCAAGGGCGTGGAGGTCTGGGGACCAGAGCGCGTCTACGTGGATTCCAGCGTCGACCTAGATGCGATAGAAGCGGGTGCTGTCGTGCGGCAAGCGACGCTGTCAGGCTCCACGCTGTCGATTGGCGCCGGTTCAGTGATCGGCACAAGTGGCCATGCAGAAGTAGACGATTGCCAGATCGGGCGGAACGTTGAGCTTGGATCGGGCATGTACCATTCCTCGACCTTCCTGGATGGCGTGAAGATTCGGGGCTTCGCAGAAATCCGACCGGGGACGCTGCTAGAAGAGGAAGTCGACCTAGCTCATTGCGTGGCGCTGAAGAACACCACATTCACTGCCTGTTGCGTCGCCGGATCGTTGATCAACTTCTGCGACGTGTTCCTCAGCGGGGGCACGTCCCGGCGGGACCACACGGAGGTGGGTTCGGCAGCCGTGCACTACAACTTCGACCCTTGGGGCGATAAGTGGGGCAGCCTGTTGGGAGGCATTCGTGGGGTGCTGCTTCGGGAGGATCCCGTCTTCATAGGGGGCACGTGCGGAATCGTCGGCCCTGTTGAGATTGGCTTCGGCGCTGTGCTGGCCGCGGGTTCCACTATCCGCAGGTCAGTGTCCGCGAACACCTTGGTAGCGACCTCAAGCCGAAACGTCAAAGTCAATGGCTTCGACCGAAGGAAGCGTGGCAGTGTAGCAAGGGCATTCGTCACCACGGCGAGACTCGTTGCGACCCTGCGCGCCTTCGACTCTTGGTACAAGAACGTGCGGCTGCCGTACTCCGATAGTCGAGAACGAACTCTCTACGCTGCGGCGCGTGGGCGAATTGAGGCGCAGGCCTCGGAGCGGATTAAGCGTCTGAGGAGGGTCGTCTCAATCCTAGGACAAGGAGATGGTGCTGCGGCGCCCTGGGCGAAGCCTACCGCACGTGAACATGCGCACTTGGTACGGACATGGGAAGAGATGAGGCGATTGTTGGAAGCGCGATTGGACGAAATGCCGCCACCTTCCGACTTCATGCGCGGCTATCGTAATGCTAGGGAAGGCGGCCTGAGCCACCTAGAGGCCGTGCGGGCTGCGCCGGAATCGGGCCACGCCGAGGCGTGGCTACAGGGCCTTGTGGAAGGCATCACGATCCAAGCCAAGTCCCTTGTCAATTACGAGGTGTCGGCCGGTCGGCGCTGGGACTAGCCGTGGTACGCTTCCATCCATGAACGAGCCGACCCTGCTCCCGCGTGCGATGACAGCACGAGGCCCACTTGCCGTCGTAGCACTGTTGGTCGCGATGTCCTGCACTCCCTCTGGGGACAGCGGCGAAGCTGGAGAGGCCGAGCCCGAGCGCGGTCCGCGCACCCAACCAGGTACGGAGATGGGCCTCTACGCGCCGGACCAGCACGACCTGTATGACGGGCGCTTCGTCATCAGCGGAAACCGGATCTATCAAGTCGGCACACTGAATGACGAGAGCCCGTGGGATCACATGGGGAACGACGGAACCAATCTGCGCCCAGTCGGTGGCACGGCCGAGATCGACGTGAACGAGATTGAGAACACCGGCACCTTCCGGGCCGAACTCGAGCTACCGGAGGGCAAGTATGTGATGGAGCTCGAAGAGATCAAGGAGTTCAGCCCGTGCCAGGACGGTGGGATCGCCGCCTTCTTGTTCGAGCATGGGGACTCCGGATGCGGCGACGCGAACTGGCCGAAGAGTCTTCTGTACGTCGCGGGCTGGGGAATGGGCTCCGTGACCCTGAACGACGAATCCCTCTACGAGGGCTACGAGATTCATTTCATGGTGACGCAAGGCATGCGTGACAGGAATCTGGTGGCGCGCTACCCGATGGATGGGAAGGCCACCGAGGCCGGGGCGGTGAACCCGGCGCTGCAGCAACTGGACTTCTACATCCGCAGTCCCGAGAAGAACGACGCCAACCACCCGGACCGGGAGGTGTTTGACCACTTCTTCGCTATGGAAGTGACTTGGAAGTAGGCCTGTGGGGGGAGACGTCCATTGGTAAGCGGCTCGCAACCGCGTAAGATTGCTGGTTCACCGAGGTAGAGCCAACGCCGTGGAGGACCCCATACTCTGTCGATAGGGCATATCGCCGCGGGAACTTGCTACACCGGCTTCTTATTGAGAAGTGTGTGTAGGTGATCTGTTGACTCCTATTCCTGATGACCGAAACAGGATGCTGGGCGGCGACTTGTAGCTCCAACAATCCGGGTCGCGAGACTCAGCTGCTGAGAATGTACGTCCCATCGTAGATTGTCACGTGGAACCCCTGAAGGAAGTCCATTCCGAGCAAGACGTCATGGTTCGTAGGCTCGTAGGGCAGACGCGCGACTTCCATATCCATCCCGCGAAGCGATCTCTCAAGAATCACATTGGCCTTTGACCCCTGGTAAGCGTTCGGGCAGGGCGTTAGAACTGGGGAAGGCTTGTCCGTGACCGGCGTCGACCGACGGTTGCTCGCACACCCCGGCGGCGGATGCCGGTGCGCTCTGCCAGGCTCGATGACACTCTCTCGCCCGTGGTATTCTGAGCCCCGTGCCGGGCCGCCGCCCGCGCCTTGCTCGCATGGCGGACAAGGGCATCATCAAGCAGCACGCCGCGCCGGTCGTGGTGGCCGAGCCCCCACCGACGGTTGTGGTTCCCGCACCTCTGGAGTATCCCGATTCGGACGGTAGATTCTTGCCCGAGAACCCCTTGCAAGCCAACGCCATCGTGGAGTTGCGCTCCAACCTGAAGCAGCATTTCCGGGACCGGCCGGACGTGGTGGTGGAAGGCGACATGTTCCTTTACTACGAGAAGGGGCAGGCCGACGAGCGGCTGGTGCGGGGAAAGCGCGTGGGCAAGTTCGTGGCCCCGGACGTGATCGTCGTGCTGGACCACGACTTGGGCGGACGTGGGACGTACAAGCTGTGGGAGGAGGGCAAGCCGCCGGATTTCGCGCTGGAGGTGATTTCGCCGTCGAGCGAGGTGCGCAACCGGGAGACGAAGCGTGATCTGTACGAGCGGATCAGGATCGGGGAATATTTTGTGTTCCAGCCGGACACGAGGCGCGCTGGGCCGCGGCTGGTGGGCTACGAACTGAAGAAACGGGGCTACGAGCGGCTGGGACCGCAGGTTGGATTGCCGGGATCGGTGCGGAGCGACGTGCTGGGGGTGTCGTTGCGTCCGGAAGGGGCGTTGCTGCGCGTGCGGGATCTGCGGAGCGGGACGGACTACCTGTGGAACGTGGAAGTGATTCAGGAGAAGGAAGCGGAGGCGGCGGCACGACGAGTGGCTGAGGCCGCCCAACGAGAGGCCGAGCACAAGGCTCAGCGGGAAGCCGCCGCGCGCCGGGAGGCCGAGCACAAAGCCGAACGGGAAGCCGCCGCACGCCGGCAGGAAGCGACAGCCCGACGAGAGGCCGAGCACAGAGCCGAACGGGAAGCCGCTGCGCGCCGGGAGGAAGCGGCGGCCCGACGAGAGGCCGAGCACAGGGCTGAGCGGGAAGCCGTCGCGCGCAAGGCTGTGGAGGCGCGCCTCGCCACATTTGAGGCGAGGCTAGGCCATGGCGGGCAGCACCCGACGGACGCTGGCTGAAGCGCTCGCGGTCAGCCCCTTGCAACATCGCACGAGACAAACCAGAATCCTACTCCACGCCTCTCCCGAACGGTTACGACCCCTGGACCTGAGTGGCAATCGGAATGTCCACCGTTACACGATGCTTCTCGGTGACGACGGGATCTCGGGTAACCGGGACGATCTGGCTGTTCCCGGTCGGCTAAAATTCGACTTCTCGGACCAACTTGTCGGAAACCATGGTCAACTGCCCTCCGGTGCCCAGTAGCGCCTGACAGCACTTCCGACTACCGTCGTTCGCCTGCGAGACAGCGATCAAGGCTATCAGAATGATCTGATTGTCTCTGATCTGGCCCCTGAACGTCGGCATTCTCCTGTCTCACGACCCAATGGGCATCGTGAGGATGCCGAGGGACCTCGGCTTCTCGCCGATAGTCTGGATTGAGAACTTGCCCAAGCCGAACTTGTCGCATCCTACGGAGTAGGCATCTCCGCTGTCATTGTAGATTTGAACGATCTCTCCGTCATGGAGCAAGACCGTCCGTCCGAGATTCTCCGCTCTTAGGGATTCCTCCCGCGCCTTGAAGGCTACCCAGTTCTTCTGCAACTCGGTCGCCCGGTCATCAGCGTGTTGCGGCATCGTTGTCGCCCTTCGGCCCCTGTGTAGGGCATAGGCCTGTTCGGCGTCTCTTCTTGGACTACCGTAATCCGCGGTCCGGATCCTTCCCGACGTTGTGAGCCGTTCTAGAATTGCCTACCTCATATGGTAGTTGGAGTTGATCACTCTATCTAGATATTGTGGTCCAGAGTCTGCAACTTCAATTCGATGTCACTATGCTTTGAGGGCTGGCTCCTTCTCTTTCCCCGCCCCGGCACCGTCCGTGGTGCTCCCATAGACCAACGGCAGCGACGGTCGATGTCCGCGGAAACTGCCCACCGTCGCCGCGATCTGCACTCGCTCAGTGTTCGAATGGACATCCTGCTGCTGACTCCCCACCTGCCCGTCTGCCGTCCCCATCGTTGTTGTCAGTTGCGCGCACGTCCGTATCCGCTCCCGGGTGTCGACCTCGAGTTGCTGTTGATCCCTCGTGTTGTTCAGTCTGTGCCGCAAGGTGTGCCCAACGTGGCACGCCTAAGCGGTCAAGCACACGTGTCCGGAAACACCCTTCTGAAGACCGGTAAGGCAGCGGCTTCATACCCACCGCCTCCTCTATAGAGGGAAGGACCGCGGTCAAGCCCCCATCTTCTCTGCTTGGCACGCATTCCCAGCGACTGGGTGGGAGCCAGACTCCAAGGCAACCTAGGCAAGTCTCGCGAGCCAGACTAATGTCCAAGCTGAAACGGTCACCACCAGTCGAGGGGGAATCGGACATGGAGCCCCGTCTCCAACCTCGGGGCACTGCAAAGTCGCAACGACCCACGCCATCGGTGGCAGAACCCAGCCCAAGAAGCCGCGCTCGTCTTGCGGTCCGCACTTAGCGTCGCGCCTAACATCAGCGCTCTCTACAGATCGCTGCGCCAACAAGAACCGCAAGCCTCGGAACATAGTTCAACGAATCTCATCATCTGTGCTTCAGATCAGTGCAATGTCGTCCACGAGAATCGGTGCTGTGGTAGGGCTCTCTTCCAGCATCTGAATGGGCCGTCTCTCCATCAGTGCAGCTGCGGAGCCGGGATCGGCGGACAGGCTGGGGAAGGTGGCAAAAAAGAGGAAGTGTCGGCGATCATGCGGGCCGTCGAGAGGGGAATCGGTCCGCCGCCCTGAGCCTATACGGGTCTAAACGCCCCCCGCTCAATGCCCTTAGTGGCTGCCGGCTTCGAACTCGGGGCGATCCTGACACCAGCCTGCCCGGATGGACCAATCCATCCTTGTGTTGCGGCGTTCCAAGATGTACTCGACAGGCCTAGGGCGGGACTTCTCCGATGGCCCGCTTGTGCCGCGCCGGATCGTCACGAATAAGGCCATCCGTGTGCCGAGTGCTCCAGTAACTGCCCGCCTGATTCTGGCTGAGTCCAAAGCGGATCTAGGCAGATCGCGAAACAACCATCGCCCTCCCCGCTTGCTGGCCACTTCGTCACGGGCTTACAACAGCTGCCTCCGCTGCCAAGCCGGGAACTACCGGAGAGCAATGTGTCCGGACACCTCGGAGTTGCGGCGGCCAAAGCGAGACAGCGATCTCCGTAGATCCAGGATCAGGGCAGGTCTAGAGCCGGGTTGCGGTCGAAAAAGTCGAATGGACGGAGTTCGAACCCGTGCCACACGGTCGGCATGACCGGCCAGTCCTCAGATCGAGGCAGGTGATGCATGCCGATGGTGTGCCAAACGACGATGTCCGTGTCGCGGATGTCCCTGTCGGCTGCCGTCCACTTGGGAAGTCCTAGCCCTGGCTCGCTCAAGGTGGGATGTTCACCGGCGGCATAGCGCTCCGCGTCTCGTTGGGGAGTCACCCAGAGGTGGTGGTCAATGAAGCCGGCACGCCGCCGGGGGTAATCGTCGTCCGACAACAGCGTGTTGGCGTTGCGCCCGGGAACCATCTGATAGCTCGTCGGATAGCCCGAGGAGTTGCGTCGTTCGCTGCTTTGGATGCGCCACATGGCCGGACGCATGAGGTTGATGTCAAGTTGCGCGTCGTGCTCGCTAGCCGGGACGTGCTCGTCCCGGACCCACAAGCTGCGACGGGGATGGTCGGCGGCCAGTCGTTTTGTCACCAACCTATCGACGACGAATCGATTTGCAATGCCATCTATGTCCAAGTCGAGACGGTAGCTGAAGTAGTGGTCATGATTCACCGCAACGATATTGCGGTCCACGAACCGCCCGTAGGCGTCGGCCTTCGGTTTCGCGTGTAGTGCGTCCTTGTCCTCGACTGCCTTCACTTCCAAGATCCCCGTTGTGCCCACGCGAACTTCGATGGAGCCGTCCTGGCGGAAGATCCAGTCGAGCAGGTAGTCGTAGTTGCCGACCACCGCGCCAACTCGCACAACGAGGTCCCGGCTCTTCCGGCTGTCCGGCATTTCGGCAGCCCAGTGGCGCCACGCGGGATCGCCCGTCTCCCGTTCGTAGACGCAGATCGTGTCGGGCAGGGTGCTCGGACGTCCCTTGTCGTTGCTGATGACGGTGTCGACGTACGTGGCGTAATCGGGACAGTCACGGCCGCGGAGCAGCGCCTTTGCAAAGCCGCCGGCCATGAATTCCCCAACGTCGATGAAATTGCGCCGGTACCAGCCGAACGACGGGTCCATGTAAGGGACGAACAACTCAGACAGGTACCCCTGGTACATGACCGATCGCTCCGGGGCACCCGGTTCCTCTTGATACCTCACTAGTGATAGGACTGCGCCAACACGCTGATCGGGCCGTAGGTGGAAGCGCCAATTCTGCCAACGCACCTGGAACCCGTCGATCTCGAATCCGGGACCGAGAGGCTGGCGCGTATCGATCGGGCCCGGAACGGCCCGCGGGCGTTCGAGCGTCGTGCGATCGTAGTCGCCGTCAGTTCCGGTGAGCGCCACAGGCCCGTCGTCTACGACCCGCAGGACCTTCTCGGAGTCGAGATCGACGACTGCCGACAGCCCCTCGACCTGTCGGGTCCACGCGTTGCGAACTCCCCGGGGCTCTGAGCAGCGGACGTTGCCGATGCGGCGCCCGCGTTCTTCCTCGGTCCCGAAGTAGCCCGGCGGCCCAGTGCTGCAATCCAGGAAGGTGGTGTCGGTGATCCCTCGATCCTTAAGCGCTGCAAGAAAGTCGGGATGCTCCAAGACGCTATCAATGACAGCCTTGTAGTCGTCCCCGGACCAGTTCGGTTGAGCATCCTTGAGTGGTGACCAAGATGTGACCCTGCCTGCTGTCAGGTCCACGATCGCCTCGAACGCGTCATTGCCTCGACGCACCAGAGCGTAGCCCTTGCGAGGCACTGCCGTGCCCGGGCGCCAAGCCAGCACCTCGCTCTTCGGGGGCTCGTGCAGGGTCAGCTGAGAGAAGCGAGTCTTTCTGTCCATGTGCCCGGCATCCCGGACAATTTCGAGAACTTTCCAAATCTCCTGATAGCTGAGGGGGTCGAGGGGATGATCGACCGCTTGCCCCAGCGGGGCGGCCAAGAGGACGAGGAAGAGAATTGCATAGAAGGGCGACATGGTCAGATTCTTCGCTCAGGCTTGTAAGCGAAGGACGGCGTCTCACATGCTGGCACAGTTCGATTATGCCCCCTCTTTTCGGCGGGCTCCACTCTTGTTCCTTCTCCCAACGAGGGTGCCACCGTGCGACACCTCTGTGCAGTCCCCCTGCTAGAGCCGATTGTCCGTGTTGTACTGCCGAGAACCTTGAGGCATCGGCTCACAGTGCTGGCCCCGGGCCGCTTTCCGACGTGGGCGATCTCTGATCAGCAATCCACGCGCGGTGTGCAGTCCCGCTCCCAATGCTCAACTCTGTCGCCGGTTTGTCCGCCTTCACCGCTCGTCAGCCGGGCTACGCTGAGTGTGGAACGGAAGGCGATGGTTCGAGTGTTGGTTAGGTCGTTTAATGCGCCTCAGCAGGCCGCAGTAAGCTCCAACCAAGCGCGTTCGACGCCGAAGACTCCGGATGGCTCGGCAAGACACGTGCCCGAATGGAGCTTCGCCCAACTTGTCCATGTCGTGTACGGGGTCGGCGACCTGCAACTCGGTGTGAAGAAGTTCGTGCACGGGTTGGGCGACTTCCGAAGCTACATCCAACCGGACCAGCAATGGATTTCGGGATTCACGCCAGACGAACTCACCGTCGACGTCTGCTCCCACGTTCTTGAAACAGCGCTGGCAAGCCTAGCAGGTGAGCGGTAGTGATTCGCGTACCTGTAAGCCCCGGCATTCTCCGTTGGGCGCGCAAGCGCTCTGGGGTCGCCTATGAGACTCTGACGGCAAAGTTCAAGAAGCTCCCAGAGTGGGAGGAAGGAAAGACTGATCCCACCCTAAGGCAGCTGGAGGCGTTCGCGCGTGCGGTCCATGTGCCGGTCGGCTATCTGTTCCTCACAGAACTGCCGGAAGAGAACGTCCCCATACCTGACTACCGGACGTTCGCCGCACACGAGGTCACCCGACCGAGCCCGAACCTGCTCGACACGATCTACACCTGTCAGGAACGGCAGAGCTGGTATCGGGATTTCGTCCGCATCGCCCACCAACCGGAACTCGGTCTTGTCGGCAGTGCCACGATCAATACGTCGCCCAAGATCATTGCGTCTGAGATGCGCAAGACCCTCGGCTTCGACCTGATCGCCCGCCAGAAGTGCCGAGCATGGACTGATGCCCTGCGAATGTTCATTCGCCAAGCCGACGCGGCTGGCGTCCTCGTCATGATCAGCGGTGTCGTCATGAGCAACAACCATTGGAGTCTCGATCCCACCGAGTTCCGCGCATTCGCTCTCTCCGATCCTCACGCGCCGCTGGTCTTCATCAACGGCCGGGACACGAAGGCGACCCAGATGTTCACGCTTGCCCACGAACTCGCCCGTATCTGGCTTGGTTCCTCCGGATTGTCGAACCTTGGTGTAGCGCCACGATCGGGCTTTCGTCGGGAGGAAATGTGGTGCGACGCGGTGGCGGCCGAGCTTCTCGTGCCCCTGGCCGCGCTGCAGCCGGAGCTGCGGCAGCCGGAGCCGCTCCCAGAGGCTCTTTCCCGGCTGGCGCGGGTTTTCAAGGTAAGCACTCTGGTCATTCTGCGACGTCTTCTCGATACGGGATGGATCGACCGTGCCTGTTTCGATGACGCGTGGGGCCAAGAAATCGAGAGGCTGAGAGTCCCCGTCCAAGACGGCACGACTGGCGCCGATTTCTACCGCACAACGCTGTCAAGAGTGAGCATCCGCTTCGCTCGCAGCTTGATAATGAGTACGCTAGAGGGGCATACGCTCTATCGGGACGCGTTCAGGATGTTGGGGATCACGAAGACCTCGACGATTAGCGATCTCGGGCGGAGAATCGGAGTGACGAGGTGACCATTGATCTCATCGACCCGAACGTATTCATCCAAGCCAAGAATCTGCACTGTGGATTTGATTTCCGCCCTGCCTTCTTGGGGATTCGGACGGTTCGCGCGGTCCGTCAACAGCCTTCCGCTAGGGCTGATAGAGCTTAGGACCGCGCGAGCCAAGTGAGGTCAACGATGTGGTGCTGCAAGCTCAGTTGGAGCAGGCTAGAGTCAAGGTAGAGCTGCCAAGAATCGAACGCCCTGTGAGGCCTTCCACGAAGGGACGCCACGGACCGGCTCCCGCACGCGACCATTCGCAGACCCGCTGATACACGGGTCGTAGCGCAGAGGAAGGACATTAGGTGAATTCCGCAAATCACACGGCGCTCTAGAGATGCGCTTGGACATCCCTATCTGGAGGCCCTCGCCACCATGAGCCTAGAGGTGACCTAGTCTGCTCAGAGTAGATGCCAGCAGCGGATGGCTCTTTCTTCGCGGCAAGTAGTTGCCCGGAGATCGAATCCCACTCGCTGATCCTGTCCGAAAATGAGAACGCGTCTCCAACAGCCCACACATCTTTGCCCGGCATGAAGTGAAATCCGTGCCCCATGCAAGGGGCCTCCACCGGCTCAAGGTCGTACCGCCAAGGGAGAATGGCGCGTCCGCGGCCGATAGACGCCTCCACCAGCGGAGGCCCAACGAGGCACGCCATTGACAGACGCATTTCAGGGAATCGCTCATGCCGCTAACAGACTGCGCTTCGATTCGCACGAGTCGGATCGTGCAATTCTCCATTTGGCGCAACCAAAGATGCGCGCCTTGAACTGATGCATGGGGCTTGACTCGGAGCAAGCTACTAGGTCAGCCTAAGCAGAGTGTCTCTACGAATTCAAGCGATCCTCGCAACCATGTTGCTTCCCGTCTCGTGCTCGCCTCCCGACGCCGGCCGTGACGCACGCCCCAACGTGATCCTGATCATGACCGACGACCAAGGCTGGGCGCAGCTCGGCGCTCACGGCGACCCTGTATTGCAAACGCCACACTTGGACTCGTTGGCAGCTGAGAGCGTCGAGATGACGCGCTTCTACGTCTCACCGGTCTGCGCTCCCACTCGAGCGGCGCTGATGACGGGGCGGTACAACTACCGGACGGGCGTGGTGGACACGTACTTGGGCCGCGCCATGATGCACCCCGACGAGGTTACGATTGCCGAGATCCTGGCCTCGGCGGGCTACCGGACCGGGATCTTCGGAAAGTGGCACCTTGGCGACAACTACCCGCAGCGCCCAATAGACCAAGGCTTCAACGAAGCCGTCGTCCACAAGGGAGGGGGCATCGGACAGCCCTCCGACCCGCCGGGCTCCGACTACTTCGATCCAATCCTGTTCCGCAACGGTACGCAGGAGTCGTTCAGCGGCTACTGTACTGACGTCTACTTTGACGAAGCCATCCGCTGGATAGGCGACGGGAGTGGCGAACCGTTCTTCGCGTACATCCCGACCAACGCGCCGCACTCGCCCTATCTGGTGCCCGACTCGTACCGCGAGCCGTATGCCGAGCAAGGCCTCTCTGACAAGGACGCCCGCATCTACGGCATGATCACGAATATCGACGACAACGTTGGAAGGCTGATGGCCCACTTGGACGCCAACAGGCTGACGGGCAACACCATCTTCATCTTCATGACCGACAACGGACCGACGACCCGGCTGTACAATGCCGGGCTCAGGCTTCAAAAGGGAAGCGTCTACGAGAACGGCATACGCGTGCCGTTCTTTGCCCGTTGGCCCGATGAACTCTCGCCCCGCCAGACCGCCCAGCTCGGCGCGCATATCGACGTTGCTCCCACACTCCTCTCGGCCACGGGCACAGCCCCGCCATCGGACCTGCACTTCGACGGCATCGACCTGCTCCCTCTCTGGAGGGGAGAGGTGGAGTCGCTTCCCGAGAGAACCTATTTCGTGCAGGCACACCGCGGTGACGCACCTGAGCTGTACCGAGCGTTCGCCGCTGTTGAGCAGCGGTACAAGCTAGTGCAGGCAATCCGTTTTAGCCGACCGGATCCGGAGCCGGCCGAGTTGGAGGCAGTGGAACTGTACGACCTCATCTCTGACCCCGGGGAACAGAACGACTTGGCAGCGGAGCGCACAGAGGTTCTCAAGCGGATGAAGGAATCGTATGAGCGGTGGTTCGAGGACGTCTCTTCTACGCGCGGGTTCGATGCAGTTCGATTCGCGGTCGGAAGCGACGCCCAGCCCGATGTCACACTGACCCGACAGGACTGGCGCATGGTCACACCGGACGGGTGGGGGCGTGGCGATCCCGTCTTGGGTCGGTGGGAGGTCGAATCGGCAGCTACCGGACCCTATGACGCCACGGTTGTCCTTGGCGAGCCGGCCTCTGCGGCTGGCATTGCGACATTCGCCTTCCGCGAGACGGAGCTGACGGCCAATCTGGCTGCCGGCCAGCAAGAGGTGCGGTTCGAAGGCATAGAGCTTCCAGAGGGAGAGGGAGCCATCGAAGTGCGCCTAGAGATCGGCGACGCGACCCGAGGCGCGTGGCAAGTGCACCTAGTTCGTCAGTGATGGCGGTGCGATCGAGACTTGGAATGGCCAAGAGATGCAAACAAGTGCCCTGATCTGTTGCGACGCACTTCGCAGCCGTTCTGTGTGCATCGGGGCCGAGGAGACCTGAGAGATCTTAAGAGCTAGTGCCGTCGAGACCGGGTACATGGAACGCCAGTCAAGCAACCGTCGGATCCGGGGCGTGCCGGTGACCGAGGACTTGCTCGAGCTAATGGTCCGAAGGATTGTCTCAGAGGTCGATCCTGTCAAGATCATCCTCTTCGGCTCACGAGCTCGTGGAGATGCCAAGCCGGACTCTGATGTAGATGTCGTGGTCATCGAGTCTGGCGGTTTCGCTGATGGCCGGTCCAGGATCAAGGAAGCGGCACGCCTATATCGCGTGCTGGCTGATGTGAGGGTCTGCAAGGACATCCTTGTCTACAGCGAGGAGGATGTCGAGTACTGGAAGGACTCCCTGAACTACGTGCTCGCCCGAGCACTGCGCGAGGGACGAGTGCTCTATGAGCACCGATTTTCATGGTCGTAATTGAACTAATTTTAGGGAGCGTTGGAAGGTGTTGAATCAGGACCGGGTGTCTCCCTCGTAGACGATGCGTCGGTTGCCGATCCAAGGGACGCGGACCGGCTCCTGAGCTTGCAGCGTCTCGAGCAGTGCGGGCAGGTTGCGCTTCTTCTTCAGCGTCACGAGGCAGGTGTCTCGACCCAGGCGCACCGTGGCGCCGGTGCAGAGCATGCGCTCGAAGAGCGTGCGTGCGGTCAGGTGGCTGTGGCCAGCTGGCAGGTCGAGAGCCAGCAGTCGGTACAGGTTGTAGGCGGTGATGGTCATCGCAAGGTCGAAGTCGACCTTGATCACCATCGAGGAGGAGAGGCGGTTGAGGTGGAAGAAGGAGAGTTGCTCCGAGATGGACTTCTCGACGAGCCAGCGTCGGGCGTAGCGGCGCAGGATGCGCCGCGTCGGGGTTGCAAGGTCATTGGTCAGCAGCAGGGCCGGGCGTCGGGAGGGGCCGCGGAAGATGGTGATCTGGCGCAGCTTGCCGTCGTAGCCGCGCAGCCGGACTTGGGAGCTGTGGGCGCGCACCAAGCGCGTGCCGCGCTGGAGCGGGACGCGGATCTGGCGGCGGTCTTTGGGGTCGATCTGCCGGGCTTGCTCGATGATGCGCTTGCCGCGGCGGCGGACGGTGATGAAGCGCACCTTGTCGCGGTTGAGGCGGGACAGGTTGGCGTAGGTCGTGAAGCGGCTGTCGAAGGCCAGGTAGCGCAGCTCGGGGCCGTTGTCGCGGTAGAAGTCGAGGAACTCGAGGATCGCTTCGGAGGAGGTCTCGCGACGGGTGCGGGGGTCGCTGCGCAGCAGGAGGCCGGAGTCGGGGTCTTGGGCGAGGGCGACGGAGAGGCCCACGAGCGAGCGGCCGTGGTGTCCGGACCAGTGGGACTGCAGCGTCGTGTCGTCGCCCCAGTGCGGGATCGTCGTGAAGTCGAGGTTCACGGCACCCGAGACCAGGCCGTGCTCCTTCCAGACGCGCCCGAGGGCAGTCAGCAGGCCCCGGTTCATGTTGCCCACCACGCGGTCGGAGTAGGAGGAGAACCAGGCGGCCTTGGGCAGCACGTTGAGGCCCGCGAACAGGCCCAGCCCGCGATCCATGCACCACAAGTCGTCGCTGCTGTAGCGCCGCACGCTGGCCAGCTTCAGGGCCACGAATGCCAGCACGGACGGCAGGGCGGCCAGCTGCGAGGAGCCCGGGAAGCCGGCCTGCTCGATGGCCGTGTCGATGCCGTAACGGCGCACCCAGGGCAGCAGGCACAGCACGCCGGCCGCCGACTCGCACTGGAACGACTCGCGGTGCTGCGGGTCCAGGGCGCGGCTGACGGGCGCGCGCAGCACGGGCGCCGCCGCCGAGCGGCGTTCGGCGCGCGAGCGCCTTGGCAGGCGCTGGAAGCCTTCCTCCTGAAGGACTCTGTAAACCACGCGTTCGCTGGCGCTGTGTTCCCCTTCACCGTCGAGCCGAGCCTTGATGTCGGGAACGGAGAGGTTGCGCTTGCGCAGTGCGACGATGCGCTGGCGCAGACTGCTTGCGGGCCGAGCGGGGGGCCGTCCGCGCGGCACGGGATCGCGGAAGTAGGCGGCGGCGGGATCGTCAAGCTTGGCGAAGGCGCGGGTCATGTTGTAGACGGCGGACAAGGAGTAGCCCAAGCGCTGGGCGACCTCCAGTGCCGGTCGCCGTTCCTGAAAGAAGAGCCGCATGGCTTCGAAGCGGCGCTGCAGGGGGTGTTGCGGGTCGGCAAAGAAGCGGGCGATCTCCTTGCGGGTCATGGAGGCTACCAGGATTCGTATAATAACAGATTATGACGGAAATGTATTGATGTGCTAAATCAATCGATCGCGGCCAAATCGGTTGCATAAGGTTGGCGGTCTGCACCCAAGAACCCGCAGAATTGCACGAATTGCCGCAAGCCCTGGCCGCTTCGGGCGCGGACGGTGCACCTTGGCGGCTCCCGTGAGCCGTGCCAAGAGCCTCTCATGCGCCGGAACTGGCATAACGCTTCAAGCGTTCACGAACAGGCTGCCATGCCTGCACCGTAGCCGCCTCACAGTCAGCACGGAGCGCACTGGCCCCCTCCTCCAGTCGGCCACCAGCGCCTGCATCCACCAGTCGCTCACCCATGAGGCGCTATTGGCAGGACATACTCGCATGAAATGGCTGGAATTCGGTCATTGGGCACCACTGGAACCAAGCACTCCAAGCCACCCTTGCCGCGTCGGCTACGGCACGCTCAGTCAACCGGGTCTGGGGCGCTCAGAGTTCCACTGTCAGCCTGGCAAGCCCAACAGCGGTTCTCGTCGCCGACTGCCGGGTCAGACAACGTCTCAGATGTCGGACCCTAAGGAATTCAGCATTGGCTAGCCTCCGTCCGCAGGCTAGTGCAATTGATGTCATGAAAATCGGTGATGAGCGACCGTAAGTGTGCACGGGCCTTGATCGAGGCGGCTCGGCGCGGTATCGAGGTCCTGCACCTCATGGTGGAGCACGAAGGCGGCTCCGACGAGGTCTTCGGCTTTCACGTCCAGCAAGCCACCGAGAAGCTCCTCAAAGCTAGAATGGCGATTCAAGGCAAGCAGTACCCCTTGACGCATGACCTGAAGGCGTTGGCCGAGTCATTTGACCAATCCGAAGTCGATATCCGGGGTCTTCTGCAGTTCACTCCCTTCGCCGTCATTCACAGATACGAGGCGCTGGCGGGCCGAAGCCTGCCGTTGGACCGCGATTGCGCGACTGCGCTGCTGGAAGGATTGAGCACGCTGGTGTCGAGGACGCTCACCACCGATCCAGAGACCGGTTGACGCCGGGACAAGGTAACTACTACAGGCATGACCTGTGACCCCTTGCCCAAGAGTTTGATCAACCGCCTCGGTCTATCCATTCCCCATACCCACATCAGTTCCCAACACCAGCCTAGGTCGAATGGCTACGACCAACATCGAAGGTCTCGGCGGAGCACACTGCAGCTCGTGGCGAGAGCCGAACCTCGGAGTCACCCCTGAGGCCCCCGAAACAAGGCCGTCGCGATTCGGTCTCCTATCGGCCTTGAATCTGCACCAGCGCCCGCCGAGCGGCTCCGTGCTGGGGCTGCCGCAGCAGCAATTCCTCAAGCACGGATCTGGAACTGGCGTAATCGCCCCGGTCAGCGTGGACGCGCGCCAAGTTCATGTAGAACGTCGCAAAGTCCGGTACTTGGGAGATCCCGTACCGCAGGGCGGCGATCGCGTCGCCGACCTGGCGCAACTGAAGGTACAGCACCGCGAGGTTATTGATCGCCTCTGCGTGGTCCCGTTTGTGCTCGATCGCCTGCTGGAACAGCACCCTGGCCTCTTGAAGCTTGCCTTGCTTGGCGAGGACGAGACCCAACTTGTTGGCTGCGTCCGCCTCACCAGGATCCACGTCCAGTGCCCGGCGCAGCAGGACCTCCGCTCGGCTGGCGTTCCCGAGCTGGCTGTGCGCTTGTGCTGCGTTGATGAGTGCGTATGCCAGATTCCCGTTGATGTCGAGGGCCCGCTCGAAGTGGCTCGCCGCAGCCCGATAGTCCTGCCGGCCCATCGCCACACCGCCGAGATTGTTCCAGGCTTGCGGTAACCCAGAGTCAATCGCCAGCGCTCGCCGCAGGGCGCTATCGGCCTCGTTCAGACGGCCTTGGCCCAATTCAACTTGCCCGATCGCGAGCCAAGCCTTGGCGTTCGATGCGTTCCGGTCCGCGGCTTCGCGCAAGTAGGGCAGAGCAAGCCGCGGCTGGCCCGCCTGCAGGAAAGCAGCACCCATCTGGTACTGGTTCCTCGCAACGGGCCGATGATACCGGCCTGGGAACGGCAGGGGCGAAACCTCCGCGCCGCCGAGCATGGCCTCGTAGTCCATGCGGATGACACCACCCGATGGCAGCCCTGGGTACACCTTCCGAACTCGGCTGCGATCATCCACCAGCATGCTCATGGGAAGTTCGAGGTCGGCGCGATAGTCGAAGATGTAACGGCGGAAGACCGCATAGGCCGATGCCGTCTCATGCTGGGCGGACGACAGGTCCACCACTTGGGCCGGAACTCCCGAGGGCAAGCGGATGGAAGGCCCGGCGGCCAGCACTAACAGACCCGCGCTGACAGGCTGGGGAAGGGGCAACGGATCCAGTAGCCAAGTCGGCTCAAGGCCAAGGCTGTTGTCTGCCGCCACGGCTCCCGCGGGTTCTCCCCGGACTTGCCGCGTTCCTATTGGCGAGGGCCTGGCCTCCGGCTCGCCTTCGCGGATCCGATACCTGTACCCGGCCTCAAGGCTCTCGAAGCTCTCCATACGGCCGGATGGCCACAGCACGCTGACCTCTATCGCGTTGGCGTGATCCCCGATCCCGACGTGCAGGCGCTTCGTGTGCTGTGAGATGTACCCGGATCCAGCAGACACGCAGTGGGCCGCAACGCCGACCGCCGACTTCACCTTCACGATCGCTCCGATGGCGTCTCGGTTCGACTCAGTCCCCTCAAGCTCTAGGACGAGCGGCAGCCGTGCTCCGGCCGATTCGTTACGAAATGCCATGAGCTGGGGGCCAAGGCGGCTCTTGAGCAAGAGATCCGGCCTCCCGTCCCCGTCAAGGTCCGTGACCGCGAAGGCCCTGCTGTCGGCGGCAACGTCCAGGCCGGACACGCCGGACAGGTCGCGATAGGCACCGTCGCGCCTCGCATAGAAGACGTTCGGTTCGTTCCCGTTCCAGCTGTAGTCCTCTCGGACCATCTGGTTCAGGCAGTTCCAGCCTTGCTCATAGCCCTCCATGGGGCGGTCGTCGGCGGAGGACTCGGACACCACTCTGCGCCAGAAGAAGCTGCAGAGATCCTTGTCCGGCGAGTGGGTGATCATACCCGCTGTGATCAGAATCTCGGGCGTGCCGTCCAAGTCGAAGTCACAGGCATCGCCGGACCAAGACCAGCGCCCCATCTCCACGCCCTCGGCGTCAGCGACATAATCGAACGCTCCATCCCCGCGATTTCTGTAGAGCGAGTTGCCCTTGGTGTGCCCGTGAAAGGCCTCTGCCGGGGCCCCTGAGCGGATCGGCCCGAAGCCCGGGTCCCGCGACACCCGCTGGCCGGCCGCAGTCCACATGTTGGTGACGTAGAGGTCCAGTCGGCCATCCCGGTCGTAGTCGCACCAAGCGGCGCTCATGCCGGGCCCGATGTCCTCGACGCCGGCTTGCGCGGCGACGTCGCGGTACTTTCCACCCTCGCGCTTGTAGAGGTTGTTGCGTCCGAAGTCGTTCGCCACGTACAGCTCTGGCCAGCCGTCCTCGTCGTAGTCGCACCAAGCTGCGGCGAAGCTGTAGCGGTTGTTGTTCTCGCCAAATCCCGCGGCCTCGGTCACGTCCGTGAATCGGCCCTCGCCGTCGCGGCCCAGTTCATTGCGCAGCAGGAAGTTGGGCGGCCCGTTCGTCGCGTCGTGGTACGGGGCCGGATAGCGGTACTGGTCTTCGCTGCGGAAGTACAGGTACGAGCAGAGGTAAAGGTCCACAAGCCCGTCGCGGTCGAAGTCCGCGGCCGCCATGCCGGCGAACGTGCCCTTGGGCGGCGTCTCGAATCGGAAGGCGCGCTCCCGCAGGCGAAAGCGTCCGCTTCCGTCGTTGAGGAAAAGGAGCGGACCCGCCGCCGCGAGCACCACCAGATCCTGAACGCCAATATTTCGCAGGTCCAGAAACAGCGCCTGCGAGGTGTCGTCAAGGACGTCGACCCCTGCATCGGCGGTGATGTCCGCCCAAGTTCCGTCCCCCTGCCTGCTGTAGAGGCGGTTCGGCAGCCCGGCCGGCTGGCAAACGTACACTTCGTCCCAGCCGTCGCCGTCGATGTCCCCCACAGAAATGCCTTGATTGCCGTAGACGCCGATCCCGGAGGCCACGTCGATCCGCGACCTCCAATAGGGAATGCCCTTGGCTAGCTGGTCCCGGAAACTCTCGCACGACCCGAACAACTCCGCCGTCACGTCTGCAAACAGAGGGGCCTCGGAGCGAGCGAGCGTCTCTTCCAATGGCTCGAACCGGACCAGCCGGCCATCCCGCCACGCCATCCGCCATGCGCCGACGCGGTGCTCCAAGCGGGACTCCACCTCGGAGGAGACCTCGAACCGGACGACGTCGCCCGGCAGCGCGTGGAACATCGCTCGCCGCACCGTTCCAAGGGAGGACACCCATTCCTCAAGACCTGACCTGAACCCCTCGCCCGAAGCGTACTCGCCGAACAGCAGACCGTCTCGGACCGAGTAGCGCGACGGCATGGGCGACGGGCCTTCGAATCCCGCGTCAAGAGGCAGCTTGGCGTCCTCGAGCATGTCGGCGAGGGCTCGTTCCACTCCCATCGCGAGGCGCTCGTATTCGAACGTGTCGGCGGCGGCATCGGCCAATTCCCTGAGGCCTCTGCAAGGGCGAGCCCGCCGAAAGGTTGCTGCCAGGTCCTCCTGGCCAAGAGCACGCGCTGGCCGGAACGCTGCCGCGCCGGCGAGCCAAGTCAGGAATCCACGCCTATCAGGCTGCCTCACCTAGCGCACTCCGGAAGCCTCGCACAGGATCGCGCAAGCGATGACGGGGCGCCACCTTCTTCCGGTATGAAGCGCACCTGTGCCCTACTGCGGGATGGAGGCACGGGCCTGCGACTCGAACGAGGAGATCGCCCGGGCCAAGTCGGACGGAGCCTTCATCCGGTACTCCCTGCCGCCTAACGCCCGCACTAGGCTTCCCATCAGGCCGGCCCACGCATAGCGAGACGCATCAAAGAAGGCGACGGTCGCCCCGATGTGCCGCAGGCGGTCGAGAACGCTGCGCGGCAGCCGCTTCCCGAAGTGCATGTCCTGCCCTAGGAACACGACCCCGTGGGGAGGATCGGGGCCCTCGATCTCCTGCTCGACCAGCCTCTCGAAGAACTTCATCTCGCTGCCCTTCATGAGGTCCCGGAAGTCCACCTGCTCGGGCCGCAACTGCTGCGTGATCTTGCTGAGCGGCCTGAAGTCGAACGTTGGACCGTACTCCTGCCGGGCAAGCACACGCTGATCCTCGAAGCTGAACGCCACGAGCGAGAATTCGTTGAAACTGGGGCTCCGAGACAGCTGGCGCAGCGCCGCCACCTGGGGCATCAGGTGGAAGGTTCTGGGCCGCACGACCCGCCCCCGTCGGCCCAAGACGTCCAAGCTGAGGAAGACCTTGAGCTTCCTGACCTGTGACAGGTGAGGCCTCGGGACGCTCTTCTCCGACCGGTAGATGTACATGTTCGTGTCTACGATCTCGCCTGGTCCAAGCGAGACGTCGACGCCGCGCGCGCGGTTGGGCAGCTTTGCCGTAAAGGTGCGACTGCCCGAGCACTTCCGTCCGTTTATGTCCTGGATTGTCCAAGAGCTTCGGTACTTTCCAAGACCTACGGTGACGGCACCCGGAAAGTTGAAGTCTCCCTTGATCCCTTTCGGGACCACTCGCTCGGATCCCAGATGCTGCACGACGCGCTTCGGCTCTCCAGGTGTTCCGTCGATCGGCTCCAAGTCCAAGGTGACGCGCACCTGCACCGACTGCTCCCAGAACTGCCGTACCGGCATCGTGAACCAATGGCCGGCGACAAAGCGGAATTCGAAGTCTAGGAAGGGTCCTAACGACTTCGCGGAGCAGCGAATCGTGGGGCTGTCGGTAAGGCCGTGCGCCACCGGTGTCAGCGCAAGGCAGCAAAGGAAGGCAAGCTTCAGCACTGATACCATCCGGCAGCGCCTATGCCTCAGAGTACCAGTCCGAGCCGCTGCTAGAATGGGCCTTCCGTGGGATGGCCGCGGAGCCGCCGCCCACATTGGCATTCCCAAGGCCCACCGCCAAATACTGGCCCGTGGGGGAAGGTGCGTGGCAGATCCGGCTGCCACTGCCTTGGCAGCTGGTCAGCGTTAACGTGTTCCTGTTCCGCCGTGGCGGCGACTATCTCCTGCTGGACACAGGTCTGCGGACCGAAGAATCCCTAGAATCCCTCGAGAGCGCGCTGAACTGCCTCAATGTCGGCTGGGACTCGATCGCGAAAGTCTTGGTCAGCCATTTGCACCCTGACCACTTCGGGGCGGCTGCGGAGATCCGAAGGCGGAGCGGTGCGCCCGTGCGCATGCCTATGGTCGAGGCGGAGCTGGTGCGGCCCTTGGGTCCGGGCCGAGAGTTCTTCGCCGAGGCGGCAGAGTTTCTCGGCACGCACGGCGTCCCGCCTTCCGAGGTTGCGACCATGCGCGCCAGAGCTGCGGCGGGCGCCACTGGACACGAGCGGCTCGACGTCGACGGCGGGCTTGCCGTCGGCGAGCAGATCGACTTCGATGGCGGGACGCTGACCGCGGTGGCGGCCCCCGGCCATTCGCCAGCACAGTTGTGCTTCGTGTGGCCGGAAGCGCGCGTTCTCTTCTCTACGGACGCCATCCTGCCCAAGATCACGCCCAACATCGGCGTGCAGTGGTTCTATCAGGGAGACCCCCTCGGGGACTACTTCGGCACCTTGGACCGACTATGGGCACTCGACGTCGACAGGGTCGTCCCCTCCCACGGCCGGCCATTTCGGGGGCATCGGGACTGGATAGACGGCACGCGAGGGCACCACCACAAGCGCTGCGATTCGATCGAGGCGGAGCTCGGAGACGAGCCGATCCATGCCTACGAGATCGCAGGCCGCATCTGGGGTGAGGACCGCACTCTAATGGATCGGCGGTTCGCGATGTCCGAGTCCCTGTCCCACCTCCACTACATGGCAGGCCATGGTCGCGTGGCTCGGGTGGAGAGCAACGGGATAACGCGGTGGGCACGCGCCTGAATCGGCCCGTACAATAGCGCCGTGGCGAAATACCGCGTCATCGCCGACCTGCCACTGGACTCGACCGTGCTGGGTCTGGCTGGCCCCTCGATCAATTTTCTGGCATGGTCCTCGGCGCAGGAGGGCTGCCCGGAGCCTGTCGACGGCTTCTACACATACGGGCACCCCCTCTTGGACGGCGAGCTGCTGGACAGGGTGCAAGGAGTGCGGGTGATCAGCAACTACGGAGTCGGCGTGGACCACATCAACGTGCCGGACGCTGCGGCGCGCGGAATTCCAGTGGGCAACACGCCGGGCATTCTGGACGGGGCCACCGCGGACGCAGGCTTCGCGCTGCTGCTCGCCGCTGCCCGCCGGATCGTCGAGGGCGACCGATACGCCCGCTCGCCGGAGTTTGTGCACTACGACCCGGGCTTCATGCTGGGCCGCGAAGCGCACTCGACCACGCTGGGCATCATCGGACTCGGGAACATCGGGCGTCAGGTCGCGCGCAGGGCCATCGGCTTCGACATGCGGGTGCTGTACCGCAACCGCCGCCGGCGACCGGCGGAGGAGGCCGAGTTAGGTGTTCAGTACTCGACGCTTGAGGACCTGCTGCGGCGGGCCGACTACGTGATGCTGACCTGCCCGCTGACCGAGGAGACCCAGCACCTGATCGGTGCCGAGCAGCTCCGGATCATGAAGCCTACGGCTGTCCTGATCAATATTGCGCGCGGGCCCATCGTGAACACCCAGGCCCTCTACGAGGCACTCCGCGACGGCGTGATCGAAAGTGCCGGGCTGGATGTCACCGATCCGGAGCCGCTGCCGCGGGACCATCCCCTGCTGGACCTGCCAAATGTGACGATACTGCCCCATCTGGGCAGCGCGACCATCGAGACGCGCCGCCGGATGGCGGAGGTCTCAATCGAGAACCTCCACCGGGGCCTGCGGGGAGAACCGCTGCTGCACACCGTAGAGCCCTGACCGCGGGCAAGCCCTCACAGCAGGGCTTCGATCCGATTCGCGAGCTCGGCCTCGGGCATGAATCCCGGGTTGTAGAGCCGGACGACCCCCTCGCGGTCCACGAGCACCAGCGTTGGCGTCGTGCTCACCCCGAAGCTCACGAAGTTCTCGCCGCTCAGCGGCACGGGCAGGCTGTCGAGCAGGTCGCCGTGAGACATCCGCACTTCGGTGATGTGCTCCAGTTCGGCTCCCGATTCCATAGGGCTGCCGCGCTTGAGGTAACCGTACAGTTGCGTGGGCGCTACGATTCTCAGGCCACGGTCCGCGTAGCGCTCGGACAGGGCCGACAGAACCGGCTCTTGTTCGGCGCAGTCCTCGCACCAGTGGGCCCAGAAGAAGAACAGCGTGACATTTCCGACCAATTCCTCCGGCTCAAAACGGCGCTCGCCGAGCCAATCGTCGGCCTTTAAGGCGGGCATTGGCTTGCCTGCCAAGTCCAGGGCCAGAAGATTCTTGTTCAGTCTCGTCTCGATCGCCGTGCCCCCGTACTGCCTAACCTTGTCGCGGAGATAGGTCACGGCCTGGCCGCGATCGTTCATCGCGACGTAGAACTTCCCGAGCGTCTCGATCGCCGCGCCGGTTGCGATCGCCAGAGAGCCTTCGGGATTGGGCCCCATAGGGGCCTCGGCGAGGCGCCGCTCGGCGTGCTCGAGCGTGTTTTGGGCATACTCCGCCGCCATGTCCCAGTCTCCAGCGATGGCACCGGCACGCCCGACCCAAGACATCGCCTCCAGCCAGCCCTCGCTGAGCGGATCGGCCTGGGGGCGGTTGGCCTCGAAAAGTTCCTTGGCCTCGGCGGACTGCTCGTCGAAGGCGAGCCTCTTGAGATCGGCCGTGGGAGGCGGGGACTCATCCGCGGCACATGCCATCACGAGCAGGGACAAGGGAAGCAGCCGATAAAGGTAAGTTCGCATGATGGTTCCGCGTCGAGGACGTCTGGGTCCAGACTACCCCAAGCACACTGGTCCTGGCACGGGGAATACACTGGGTCATTATGGACCGGCCTACAGACCAGCGTGTTGCGCTCGTCACGGGCGCCTCCCTAGGCATCGGCGCGGCAACCGCCGTGGAGTTCGGCCGGCGCGGCCTTTCAGTGGCCGTCCACTTCAACAGCAGCGAGCGGGATGCGGATCGGGTGGCGGGCTCCGTACGAGCTGCAGGCGGTCGCGCAGATACATTCCGGGCAGATCTGTCACGCGCCAGCGAATGCCGCCAGCTCGTCGTGGACGTGGTGGAACACTTCGGTCGCATTGACGTGCTCGTAAACAATGCGGGCTCGCTGATCGGGCGGCGCCAGCTGGAGGAAATCGACGAGAGGTTCTGGGCCCAGGTGATGGATCTCAATCTGGCCAGCGTCCTTTGGGTCACGCAGGGCGCGGTCGCTGACATGCGGCGGCGCGGCTCCGGCTCGGTTGTGAACTTGGGCTCGATTGCGGGTCACAACGGCGGTGGTCCGGGAGCAGTGCTCTACGCAACGGCCAAGGCGGCCGTCACGGCCCTGACCAAGGGGCTGGCCAAGGAGCTCATCGGCGACGGGATCCGTGTAAACGCCGTAAATCCCGGCGTAATCCTGACGCCCTTCCATGAACGGTTTTCCAGCGAGGAGCGAATGCGGGACATGGTCAGCCAGATCCCTCAGGGCCGGGCAGGACAGGCACAGGAGGTAGCCACTGTGATCTCGTTCTTGGCGAGCGACGCTGCGTCCCACGTGGTAGGGGAATCGATCGAGGTCAACGGCGGCATGCTGATGGACTGAACCCTGATTGACCACGGCTCCCGCGGGACACCCCCACCAATATCAGGAGGCGGCCGCCCACGCCGGGGACAGAGTTCGCAGCCTGTCCACGATCGCTTCGAGAGCATCCACTAGCGCATCCACTTCGGCGGCATCGGTCTGCCTCCCGAGAGAGAACCGCAGGGTTGACTTGGCTTGCGCACGGCTCAGCCCGATGGCCAGCAACACGTGCGATGGCTCCACAGTTCCACTGGAACAGGCCGCGCCGCTCGACACGGCGAATCCTTCCAGATCCAGCGCGATCAGCATAGGCTCTGCCTCGACGTGCTCGAAGCGGATGCTCGAAGTCGTGGGAAGTCGCGGCGACCCGGCCCCGTGCACGTATGCGGCAGGGATGCGGTCCAGCGCACGGCGCTCCAGGCGGTCTCGGAGCGCAGCCACACGCTCGGCCTCGGCTGCTCGATCGCGTCCCGCCAGATTGGCGGCCGCCCCAAGGCCGACGATGCCCGGGACGTTCTCCGTCCCCGGCCGACGGTCGCGCTCATGGCTTCCCCCGTACTGCACTTTGCGGAGTTGGTGCCCGCGGCGCACATAGAGGGCTCCGGCCCCTTTCGGGCCGTGGATCTTGTGCGCACTCAGGCTAAACATGTCAACGCCCAGCTCATCCACGCTGGAAGGAACCTTGCCGAAGCTCTGGACACCGTCCGTGTGCAACGGCACGCCCGCCTCCTTTGCGATGGCGCCTATCTCCGCGATGGGCTGGAGCGTGCCAAGTTCGTTGTTGGCATGCATAACGGTGATCAGGACCGTATCGGGCCTCAACGCCGTGCGAACGTCCGACGGCGACACAAGCCCGTTCGTCCCAGCGGACAGGTAGGTTACATCAACACCCTCCAGCTCCAGTTGCTGGCAAGCGTTCAGCACGGCAGGATGCTCGATCTGGCTCGTGATTACGTGACGGGTGGGCTGCGCGGACGCGCGCACCGTGCCAAACACCGCCAGATTGTCGGCCTCTGTGCCCCCGCTGGTGAACACCACGTCGCGGGCTTGGCAGTCGAGCTGGGCGGCAATCTGCCTGCGGGCGGTCTCGACTCCCAACCTCGCCTTCTGGCCGAATGCGTGCAGGCTCGACGCATTGCCGAAGACCTCGCCAAAATGCGGAAGCATCGCGTCCAGCACGCGGGTGTCCACAGGTGTCGTCGAGTTGTGGTCGAAGTAGCAGCGCCTCATGGCTGCGGCCCTCCGCTGTCAAGTATAGGGGTCCGTGTCGAGAGCGGCGAAGCCGCTGGCGCATACGATTGTGGAGCAACCTACGGCCCAGCGGCCCACGTCGATGCTCCAGCGGCAATAGTCCCGGACAGGTGTGAGGCCGAACGGTGGCGTTTGATCGCTGGACTCAGGCTAGCATGCTTTTGATAGTGTTGAATCGCTTCGCACCCTGAAATCGTCGCCACATTCGGAAGTAATCCACCATGCATGCGAGCGAAGAGTCTAGCGCCAGTCCTTATTGCGGCACCTCTCGTGCGGCAATCAACTGCCGTGCCTTGCGAATCACACTTGCTATGCGCAGGTTCTATGGCAAGAATAGGAAATGATGTGGAAGTATGTCGCGACGTTCGCGATTGCGCTAGTCTTGGCCCCTCTCGGAGCCGCCTCGGAACTGGCCGAGCAAGCCAGCGCCCTATTGGAGCAAGAGTGCCAAATCTGTCACGGCGCGGCCATCCAGCAATCGGGGCTGGACCTCCGCACTCGTGAACGAATCCTCACCGGAGGCGAGCGCGGCCCGGCGGTCGTGGGGGCGAACCTTGGCCTTAGCTGGCTATGGCGGCTCGTGAACCATGAGGTGAAGCCCAACATGCCTCCGGGCAAGAAGCTGGCCGAGGACCAAATCGAGGTCCTGCGCAAGTGGATCATGGCTGGCGCACCGATGCCCGAAGGGCCAATCTCGGACGAAGAGGCTCAGCGCAGGGCGGCCCTGCAAAGGCTGGAGGAGCGGCCGATCACGGAGGAAGAGCGGTCGTGGTGGGCGTTCGTGAAGCCTGTCCCACCGCCGATCCCGGGGGACGGGACGGCGAATCCGGTCGACGCGTTCTTGGACGCCAAACTGCGCGCAGAGGGGCTCGAGGCAAGCCCGGAGGCGTCCCGCCGGACGCTCGTGCGGCGCCTCTACCTGGACCTGACGGGCCTGCCGCCCACCAACGCGGAAGTCCGGGCTTTCCTGTCCGATGACTCGACCGAGGCGTGGGCGAACCTTGTCGACCGTTTGCTGGAGTCCCCGCACTACGGTGAGCGCTGGGGCCGCCATTGGCTGGATCTGGTGCACTACGCGGACTCCGGCGGATACGAGCGCGACTTCGACTGGCCCTCAATGTGGCGCTACCGGGACTACGTAGTGGACGCCTTCAACAGCGACCTGCCGTACGACCGCTTCATCAAGCAGCAGCTCGCCGGGGACGAGATCTACCCGGACTCGGACCAAGCGCACATCGCCACGGGCTTCCTGCGCATGGTCCTGGACAACAACATCAAAGACGAGCGGACGCGCATGGACGAGCTGGACGACAATATCGCGACTTCGGCGCAGACGTTCCTAGCGGTCACGGCGCAGTGCGCCCGCTGCCACAATCACAAGTTCGACCCGATCCCGCAGAAGGACTACTACCGCATGCAGGCTGTGTTCTTCTCGACCAAGGAGACCGACTACCCGCTGGTCGGGCCGGAGGTCGTGCGCGAGCACAAGCTCCGAAACCAACAGATCAGCAGCCAGCAGAAGCCGCTCAAGGATCGCATGAAGGAGCTTGAGGAGCCGCACCGCAAGGCGCTCTTCGAGGCTCGGCTTGATGAGCTGCCCCCGTACTACCGACAGGCCTGGGAGACACCGCCCGAGGACCGCGACAAGGGGCAGCGCCTTAACGCGCGCCAAGTGGAGGCCCTCCTCAGCCAGATCAGCATCACCGACATCTTGGACCGGATGGACGAAGCCGACAGGGCAGAGCATCGTGCGTCGGAGATGGAGGTCAAGGAGCTTGACGCCACACGACCTGCCCCTTACCCGACCGCGCGAACGGTGACAGAGGAAAGCCGCAACGCCCTGCCGTCCTATTTCCTGCACCGCGGGGACCCGGGCTCGAAGGGTTCCTTGATGCCGCCAGGCGTGCTGACGGTTGCAGCTCGGGTGGAGCCGACGTTCCGGGAACCGCCGGATCAAGTCTCGACAAGTTGGCGGCGGAAACACTTCGCAGAGTGGATCGCGTCGCCTGACAACCCGCTCACGGCCAGGGTCATGGTCAACCGCATTTGGCAGCATCACTTTGGCGAAGGCATCGTGCGTACGTCCAGCAACTTCGGCACGACCGGAAGCCTGCCGAGCCACCCAGAGCTGCTCGACTGGCTGGCTCTCGAGTTCATCGGGTCCGGGTGGTCGGTCAAGCACATGCACCGTCTGATGGCGACCTCAAAGGCCTATCGCGCATCAAGCCGTGATTTGCCGGAGAACATGCAGAAGGATCCGGGCAACACTCGCTTCTGGCGGCAGACCCGCAACCGCCACGAGGCGGAGGTCATCCGCGACCAGATCTTGGCGACGGCGGGCACCTTGGACCTCACGGTGGGCGGTCCCGCTGTGCGGCCGTTCATCAATCCGTCGCTGTTCCAGTCCAGCACGGACAGGACTTGGCCCGGGCTCTCGATCGGGGATCCTCGCAGCTGGCGGCGCAGCGTCTACGTGTTCTCGAAGCGGTCCATCCGATATCCGATGTTTGAGGCGTTCGACCAGCCGGACATGGTGAGCTCGTGCAGCGAGCGGACCCGCTCCACCGTCGCCCCCCAAGCGCTGCTGCTGATGAATAACGCAGAGGTGCTGCTGCAGGCGAAGCACTTTGCCCAGCGAGTTGTCCTGGAGGCGGGGCATGATTCGCGGTCGCAGGTCAGACACGCTTTTGAGCTGGCGCTGTCTCGCCCGCCGGGCGAGACCGAGATGGCACGAGCGCTGGAGTTCGTGGGAAGCACGCCGACCGGCCTAGTCGACCTTTGCCAGACGCTGTTCAACCTCAACGAGTTCCTGTATCGGCAGTAGGAAGCTCGGGGAGAGCGATTTCAGCGGCCGGTAGAACCGAAACCACCAGCATCTCGGCTTGAGGCGTCCAACGACTCCACCTCCACCCACCGGACGCTGGCATACTTCGCGACAACCAGTTGCGCGACCCGGTCCCCGGCGGATACCCGGTACGGCTGGGGCCCCAGATTGACGAGCAGCACGCGGATCTCGCCTCGGTAGCCCGGGTCGATCGTGCCCGGGGCGTTCAACAGCGTCACCCCATGCTTGCTCGCCAGGCCGCTCCGGGGCCGGACCTGGCCTTCGTAGCCGGGCGGTAGCTGGACGGCTATCCCAGTGCGAACGGCCTTCCACTGACCGGGCTGCAGACGTGCGTCCTCGGCAGCGTAGAGATCCATGCCCGCGTCCTCGGCCGAGCCATGCGGGCGATCCGGCAGGATCGCGTGGCTGAGCACCTTCCGACAGCGAAGGCTCAATGTCCTCGACATGCCGGGCCACGGTAGCACGGCCGCAGGTCTAGGGCTGACGCGAGTCAGACACGGGTCCGGGACGGTCACCCACCGGATGACAGCCCATGTTCGCCCCGCCCTGTCGCGATCTGTCCTAGGTACGGCAGAGGGGACGGGCCACTGGCGCTGACAGGAACGGACTGGCGACCGGCTGGTATAAGGGGGATATCGTGAACAGCATTTCCACGTTTCTGATGTTTTCCGGAGAGCAGCACGGCAAGGCTGAGGAGGCCATGAAACTGTACACTTCAGTGTTCGCAAACTCGGCGATCCTGAGCGTCGAGCGCTGGGGACCGGGCGAGCCCGGAACACCGGGCTTTGTCAAGGTTGCGCGGTTCTCGATCAACGGCGTGGGTTTCATGGCGTCGGACAGCGCATACCCTCACGCATTCAATTTCACGCCGTCGATCTCCATGTTTGTCGATTGCGAGTCCAGCGCTGAACTTCAGTCTGCCTTCGACGCGCTCTCGGATGGGGGTATGGAATTGATGCCGCTCGACGATTATGGGTTCAGTACGCGCTTCGGCTGGGTGCAGGACCGGTACGGCGTGAGCTGGCAGATCAACTTGGCGTAGTGCGCAAGCCTCGCTTGCCGCCGAGCAACTCCTCACGTGAAGAGTGGGGAAGGACTGTGAAGGACTCTGTCATGTGCCAGACCCGATCGCCGCGGCGATGCCGGCTCCCGTGCCGTACGCCACGGCCGCCACGAGCGCACCGAGAAGAAGCATCTCGAGACCGCTGACCCACCAGCGGGAAGCGGTGACCAGCGAGCGGAGGGCCCCCACGCTGAACTGGGCAGCCAAAGCCGCCACCATGGACGCAATAAATGGCTGCTCGAGTCCGGGGATCAGGTAGGGCAACAGCGGTATGGCACCGGCGATCGCAAAGGCCAGGAAAGTCGCAATGCCGTGGCGGGCCGGCGAGGCCTCCTGCTCAGCCAGGCCTTGAAGCTCCAATGCGCTCTCGTGGGCGCGGATGCTCAGGTAGTTCCCGACCCCCATCGACAGCCCGTCTGCGAAGAGGTTCGCAATCCCGACAATGATCACGGCATTGGAGGAGAGGTCGCCTCCGGCAACGCCGGCAACGATGGCAAACGTGGTCAGGATCCCGTCATTCGTCCCGTAGATCAGGTCACCAACGTAGTGCTGGAATGTCTCGCGGACACCGTGCGGGGCGTGGTGCATCGACGGCGGCCTGGCTGGGCGGGTGATTCGTCTGGTCATGGCGTGTAAAGGGCGAGTTAGCCTACCCGGAGGTTTCGCGACGGCTGCTCGCGATTCTCTGGGGGCGAACGATCAACCGCCACCGCACCTGCCTTGGGCCTGGGTGTGGCCGGCCTTTGTAGCGAATTCGGTCGAGGTGCCGTCCCGGGACAGAATTCGCGGACCAGCGCCGACAGCTCCTCGCGCCGAGGCGACCAGATGGACCGGTTGCAAGTCATCTCCTGACTCAAGACCCGAACCATTGGAGCTTCTGGGTCCAGAACAGCTGAGACTCACCTCTCGGCTCAGGTGCAGAAGAAGATCGGCGACTGCCGTGGCAGCGCTGGGGAAGGGGCGGCGCGAACACTGCGCGGTACGCTTGACGGGCGTCGAAGGTGGGGCCTAGACAAGGGACGCGCTCGGGATCAGCAAAGGACTTCCCCGCCCCGGCACGGAGCGGCTTCAATACGATCGGAGTCCTCTAGGCACCGAGGATGGGCTCCCAACCAGCCGAGCGTCGCCTGCCAATCGGCATCCAGACGTTCCGCGAGATTCGGAACGATGGGTACTTGTACGTCGACAAGACCGGGTTTGCTCTGCAACTCGTCGCAGCGGGCAAGTACTACTTCCTATCGCGGCCGAGGCGCTTTGGCAAGAGCCTCTTCTTGAACACCCTCAAGGATCTCTTTGGCGGCCGCCGCGAGCTCTTCCAAGGGCTGGAGGCCTACGACCGATGGGACTGGTCCGTGCGCCACCCCGTCGTGGGGCTGTCGTTCGGCAGAGGTAACTACATTCAGCCGGACCAGTTGGAGGTTGACCTCATGGCGCAACTCGACGGAGTCGAGCGGCGGAGTGGCGTCACTTCCCGGTACAAGGCTGGGCCGCAGCGCCTCGCAGACCTATTGGAGGCCCTTCATCTCCAGCACCGTCGCCGGGTTGTGGTGTTGGTAGACGAGTACGACAAGCCTATTCTGGACACGCTCCATAAGCCGACGATTTCGGAGGCGAACCGCGATTATCTCCGCAGCGTCTACTCGGTGATAAAGGATTGCGACGCGCATGTCCGTTTCTGCTTCCTCACCGGAGTGAGCAAATTCTCGAAAGTCAGCCTCTTCTCAGGGCTGAACAATCTGATCGACATCACGCTCGACCCAGCAGTGTCTTCCATCTGCGGCTACACGGAGCGCGACCTTGACGAGGTGTTCGGCGACGAACTCGCGGGGCTCGACAGGGAACGGATCCGGGATTGGTACAACGGCTACAGCTGGGGTGGCGCGGAGAAGGTCTACAACCCGTTCGACGTGCTGCTACTGTTGCGGATGCGCGAGTTCAAGCACTGGTGGTACGAGACGGGCACACCGACATTTCTCATCAGACAGCTCGCCGATTCGGGGATTCCTTGGCACCGTCTTGACGGGATGTGGGCTTCTGATCGCCAGCTCTCGACCTTCGATGTGGGCAGGATCGCGCCCGAAGCGCTGTTGTTCCAGACCGGTCACCTGACGGTCGTCGAGCGGGAGGCCCTCGACGACGGTGTCAGCTACCGTTTGGGCTATCCGAACCGGGAGGTGAGGCAGAGCCTGAATCAGTCCCTCTTGGACGACCTGCTTGGGACAGGGTGGCAACGCGAGCAGGAGAAGAGGCGCTTGATCCACGCATTGAGGACCGGCGATCTTGCTGATCTGGAGGTGTTGGTACACTCGCTGCTGGCCGGAATCCCGCACGAGTGGCACGGGCGGAATCCGATGGCGGTGTATGAGGCGTTCTACGCGAGCGTGCTGTACGCTCACTTCTCGGCGGCAGGCGCGGAGGTTCGAGCAGAAGAGAGCGGAAGCACTGGCCGGGCAGACCTATGCGTGCGGGCGTTTGGGCACGTATACGTGTTCGAGTTCAAGATGAAGAGCCGTGGAGGGGCTGCGGCCGCAATGGAGCAGCTAAAGGCACGAGGGTACGCCGACAGGTATCGGGGTCTCGGAGAGCCGATCCACTTGGTGACGGTCGAGTTCAGCCCGGAGAACGGCAACGTGACTCTGTTTGAGGTCGAGACGGTCTGAGGGAGACAAACTCAGGTGACGTCCGCTGGAGGGCCGGGATGCGGGCTCGCAGATTCTGAGCCAAGGCCCTCAGCCCGTGCGAATCAGTCTGGACAGCCAATCCCTCGTCGGGAGAGCGGTGCGAGTAGCACAGCCGGCGCATTCGCAGCATGCCTAGCGTTTGCTTCAGCACCGTTCGCGCACGACTGGTCGCTCTGGCCAAACCCACGTGATGGGGGAGCGCCGGGTCCACGTGGGCCTGGAACTCGCCCTCCGATGTCATTGGTGAGGAACGAAAATATTAGGAGTGCCGTTCCCGCGGTGGCATCCGATCCGGCCCACTGGTCGGTACCCGTGCGCAGCGCAGCCACGTAGAATCTTCAAGTAGCGATGTTCGGCCCCCGTCGTGAAAGTAGTCCAGCGGTCGTCGTTGCCGGATCGCTGCTGGCCATTTCGGCTCCATTGCTGGCACAGCCCGAGTGCAGGCCTCCGCCTGAATTCCAACGCGCTGTTGCCACTGACCCTTCGGCGCAGGCTTATAACGCGCTGGGAGGCTGGTATGCCCAGCAGGGGCAGGGGGAGTGTGCGGAGCGCGCATTCCAGAAGTCCATCGACACGGCTCCCGACTACTGGGAGCCCCAGTTCAATCTGGGCCTGCTGCTTGCCAAGGCCGGAGAGTCCCGCAAGGCTGCAAACCACCTTGGTGAGGCCGCTAGGCTGCGCCCCGAATCATTCGACGCACATCTGGCGTGGGGATTCGCCCTGCTCGAAGCCGAGGACGCCACCGCTGCAGAAGCGGTCATTGACAAGGCTCTGAGCCTTCGTTCGGGGTCCGCCCAAGCACTGTTCGGGATGGCTCGCGTCCGCATGAATCAAGGACGCCCGTCCGCCGCACTGGACTACCTCGAGCGGGCGCGCGGGATCGACTCCGAAAGTTCGGAGATCCCGATGATGATGGGCGCGGCCCTCGCCGCCGAGGGCAAGTTCGCCGAAGCAATCGATGTCCTTTCTGAAGTAGCTGCGGCGCACCCGGAGCTCCCGAGTGCACACTTCAACCTTGCGACGGCGTACACCCGCACAGAGAACTTCCCCGCGGCGGCGGATCACTATCGCAGGGTCCTTGAGCTCGACCCCTACAACCACACCGCGAGGATGGCCGCCGCGAAAGCGCTGGCGAACATGCACCAGCACGGGGAAGTCCTCGAACTTGTAGATCGGTACCTGTCGGAGCGGCCGCTATCCGTGGACGAGTTCGAGCTTCGCCACCTTCGGGGTGTCGCACTGCGGGGCATCGGCGAGTACGCGGAAGCTGCGGAAAGTCTGCGGCGGGCCGCCGAACTGCGGCCGGGGCATTCAGACACCCGCTACAACCTCGGCTTCGTCCTTGCTCGGCAGCAAGAGTGGGAGGAGGCCAGAATCGAACTCGAGAGGGCCAGGGAACTGGACCCGGAGTCGGCGGACATCCGGTTCCAGCTCGGACGGGTCTTGCGGGCACTCAGCGCCGAGACCGAGGCCCGCGATGAACTTCGGGCGTTCCAGGACCGAAAGCAGGAAGACCTGAAGAACAGCCAAGCCGAGAGCGCCGCCGCCCGAGGAAACGCGGCTTTGGAGGCCGACGATCCCGCCAAAGCTGTCTCGGAGTACAGCGAGGCGATCCGCCTCAGCCCTGCGGATGCGCGATACCACTACGACATCTCGCTGGCGCACTCGGCGCTGGAGAACAAGGGCGACCAGCTCAATGCCCTCAAGAAGGCGTTGGAACTCGATCCCGACATGGCGAGGGCCCACAACGACCTCGGCGTCCTGTACCTGGGAATCGCTTGGTTCCCCCAAGCCGAACAGGCCCTCCGCGAGGCCGTGCGCATTGACCCGCAATACGCAGAGGCCCACAACAATCTCGGAGTCCTGTACGGCCGCCAAGGTCGCAACGAGGAGGCCGAGCGCCAGTTTCGGAGGGCCGCCGAGGACGACTCTGACTATGCGCAGGCGCGAGTGAATCTCGGCCTGCTGATGGCGGGTCAGGAACGGTACGAGGATGCCGAAGCCGAAGTCCGCAAGGCAGTACGCCTTGACCCCAGCAGCGGCAAGGCCCTGACAGCCCTCGGCATGATCCAGGCTCGGCGCGGCCGGGCCGAAGAATCGGCATCGACCCTGGCCCGGGTGGTCGCCATGGATCCCGACTCCGCCGAGGCCCGGCTCAATCTGGGAATTGCGCTCGCCGACGCCCACCGGACAGGCGAGGCGCTCTCTGAGTTCAACGAAGCAGTGAAGCTGTCGCCGGAGAGTCCCGCGACGCGCTTCAACCGCGGCCGCATGCTCTTCGAGCTGGGACGCGCAGACGAAGCGCGCCTGGATTTAGGGGAGGCGGTGCGGCTCGACGGCGAGAACGCGGAGGCCCTCTACTTCCTAGCGTTGGCCGAGCAGCGCGTGGACAATCCGGGAGGAGCGGCAGATGTCTGGCGGCGCTACGTAGATCTCAAGCCCGACGATGCCCGCGGGCACTACGAGCTTGGGCAGGTCGAAATGGATCTCGGGGACCGTTCTTCCGCAATCGGCCGCTGGAAGCGTGCGGTGGAGCTGGATCCGGGCCACCGGGAAGCCCTCTACAACCTCTCCAGGGAATTGCGCCAAGAAGATCCGCAGACCGCCCAGACTTATCTCGGGCGATTCCAGCAATCCCAGTCGCAGCGGCGCGCGACGGATCGGGCGGACACGCTGGGGAACTTCGCGCTGGCCGCCCTGCGGGCCGGTGACACGGCCAAGGCCATCGAGCAGCTGAAGGAGGCCATCGAGATCTGCAAGGGCTGCCGGACGGAGTTCCTGCTGCACAAGAATCTCGGGCTGATCTATGCCCGTTCCGGAGATCTGGACAGCGCGGAGTCCGAGCTCAAGCAGGCGGCAGCGATCCGTTCCGGTGACCCGGAGGTCGTGCAGTCGTTGGCCACGATCGCCAAGCTTCGCGGCGAAAGGCCCGATACGCAATAGCTGCGGCCGGCGGCGCGCTGGTCCGCAAGCACGGCCCTGCTTGGCCGAGGCGGGCAGCCGCTGCGGGTGCAACGGATGGTACCGCTTGCCGGGCCGTGGATGCGCAATCGAGAATGCGGCTGCGCCGCGCTCAGTGGAACTCAGTGGAAGTCGTGCGATTGCATGCTCGGAGCCGCGATGCGGAGGGCCTGGAGCGATTCCACCTTCACTGCCACGGTCCCGTCGGCGATCTGCAGGATTCCCTCAGCCAGCAAGAAGGGCTCGCCGATGGCGATGTTGCGGTGGGCCTGGAAAATCCGCGGCGCCAGGATCAGATTCGCAACTCCCTCCTCGTCCTCAAGCGTGATGAAGCAGAACCCCTTGGCCGTTCCGGGCCGCTGGCGGGTGATCACCGCGCCGGCCACCCGCACGCGGCTGCCGTTCGGTGCGCTCTCGATCCTCCGCGAGGACAGGGCACCCAGCGATGTCACCTGCTGCCGCAGGTAGTGCATCGGATGCCTGCCGACTGTCAGCCCCGCGCCGCGGTAGTCCGCTTCGAGGCGCTCCATGGGAGTCATGGGCGCCAGAGGCCCCGGATCCGGAACCTTGCTCTTCTGTCGGTCAAACAGGGGGCCCTTGGAGCGCCAGGCGCTCTCTACCTGCCACAGCGCCTCGCGCCGGTGAATCCCCTGCCCCAGCGGATTCAGCGCCCCAATCTCGGCCAGCACGTCCAGTTCCGCCTTCTGCAGCGACACTCGCCGGGCGAGCTCTGCGATGCTCCGGAACCGGCCCCGCCGCGTGCGCTCCTCGACGATGGCGGCGGACGCTTCGGACCGGAGGCCCCCTACGTACAGCAGCCCGAGGCGCACCTGCGACGCCGGTGCCCCTTGGGGGTGCGCATTCTGGCCGGGGGCATCCCCTGCCACGCAGCGGACGTCCGACCGGTTCACGTCAATCGGCAGCACGCGCACACCATGGCGCTGCGCGTCCTTCACCAGCACGGCCGGGGAATAGAAGCCCATCGGCTGGCAATTGAGCAGTGCGGCCAGGAACTCGGCCGGGTAGTGGGCCTTGAGATACGAACTGGCATAGGCCAGCAGGGCGAAGCTCGCAGAGTGGGACTCGGGGAAGCCGTACAGCGCAAAGGACGAGATCGAGCGGACGATCTCGTCCGCCGGGTCCCCCACGATGCCGTTGTCCGCCAAGCCCTGCCGGAGGCGGCCCTCCAGTTCCGCCATGCGCTCGGCCGAGCGCTTGAAGCCCATCGCACGCCGCAACTGCTCGGCCTGGCCCCCTGTGAACCCTGCCGCCACCATCGCAATGCGCAGGAGCTGCTCCTGGAAGAGCGGCACCCCCAGCGTGCGCTTGAGGATCGGTTCGAGCGAGGGATGCGGATATCGCACGGGCTCGCGCCCGAGCCGGCGGTTGATGTAAGGGTGCACCATGTTGCCCGTGATCGGCCCGGGGCGGATGATCGCCACCTCGACGACCAAGTCGTAGAACCTAGTCGGGCGGATCCGGGGCAGCGTGGCCATTTGGGCGCGGCTCTCGATCTGGAAGACGCCCACCGTGTCGGCAGCCCGGATCATGCGGTACGTCTCGGGATCGTCCGACGGGATGCGCGCGAGGTCGAACGACCCGCCGCGCGAGCGGATGGTCTCGGCCGACTCTTCGAGCACCGCCATCATTCCCAGCCCCAGCAGGTCGACCTTGACGATGCCGAGGTCGGCGCAGTCTTCCTTGTCCCACTGCACTACGACGCGCCCCGGCATGCGGGCGCGTTCGAGCGGCACCACTGCGTCGAGCTCGCTGGCGCAGATGACCATGCCTCCGGAATGCTGGCCCAGATGGCGCGGCAGGCCCCGGATGTCGAGGCACAGCCGCAGCCAGTGGGACACGCGCGCGTCGCGCCGGTCCAGGCCGACCTGTTGCGCCTGCGCCAGCAGGCTGTCGTGGCTGTCGGTGTACTCGAACCCGCTGACGGCCTTGGCGAGCCGGGAGATCATCTCCTCCGGGAAGCCCAGCACCTTGCCCATCTCGCGCACCGCGCTGCGCCTGCGATAGGTGATGACATTGGCGGTCATGGCGGCGCCGCGCTGCCCGTAGCGGGCGTAGACATGCTGGATCACGCGCTCGCGCTGTGCGCCGGAGGGCAGGTCCAGGTCGATGTCCGGCCACTCGCCGCGCTCCTCGGACAGGAACCTCTCGAAGAGCAGGTCCATCCCTACGGGATCGACCGCTGTGATGCCCAGCGAGTAGCAGACGGCGGAATTGGCGGCCGAGCCGCGCCCCTGGCAGAGGATCCCGCTCTTGCGGGCAAACTCCGAGATGTCCCACA
The DNA here is from genome assembly GCA_965203925.1 of Bryobacterales bacterium. GTDB lineage: Bacteria > Acidobacteriota > Terriglobia > Bryobacterales > UBA6623 > VXMF01. Next base: position 2,282,894 of record OZ241924.1, on the reverse strand, counting down.
CAATCAGGAAGTAGCCCGCGAGCCCTAGCTTGGAGATCATCCCCAGCTCGTGCTCGATCTGGCGCATTGCGCGCGCCCTGTGCGGCAGCCCGCGGTAGCGCGCCGAGGCGCCGCGCAGGGTCTCGCGCCGCAGCAGCGATTCCTCCGTCTCGCCCGGGGGCAGCGGATAGCTCGGGAAGCGATAGCCGAGATCCTCCAGCGTGAAGGCGATCCTCTGGGCCAGTTCGGCGGTGTTCGCCACGGCTTCGGGAATGTCCGAGAAGAGCCTCTCCATCTCCTCGGTGGACTTGATGCGCCGCTCGGCATTGGGGTCCAGCAGCCGTCCGGCATTGTCCAGCTTGCGCTTGAAGCGCAGGCAGGTCAGGGCATCGTGCAGCGGCTTGCGGCGGGCCGTGTCGTAGCACACGCCGTTCGTGGCCAGCAGCGGCAACCCGTGCGCCCGGGCTAGCTCGATGCGCGCCTGATTGTCGCGCTCCTGCTCGCGGACCATGTGGCGCTGGAGCTCGACGTACAAGCGGTCGGGCCCGAAGATGCCGCGCACCGTGTCCTCGTCGCGCAAGTCGTGCAGCAGGGCGACGAGCCCTTCGCAGTGCTCCTCGACATCCTCCCAGCGCGCCCGCCCTTGGCCCTTGGGGGCGCGCAGGTTCATGCGCGTGAGCAGCCGGCACAGGTTGCGGTAGCCTGCCCGGCTCTCGACGAGCACTGTCAGCCGTCGGTCCAGGACCGCATTCGGAGTCCCCGGGCGCACATCCGGCTGCCCCAGCGAGATCTCGCAGCCGACCAACGCCCTCACGCCGGCCGCCCGCGCCGCATTGAAGAGCCGCGGCGCGCCTGAGACTGAGTCACGGTCACAGAGCGCCAGCGTGCCGCAGCCAAAGCCCGCGGCGGCCGAGACAAGATCCTCCGGGTCCGAGGCACCCTCCAGAAAGCTGAAGCCGGATGCGCTGTGGAGCTCAACGTACACGCGCGTCACCTCCGGCGCGGCCGCAGGGCCGCGCGCCGTCGGCCTCTTCAGTCGTACTCCCCCGCAAGGAACCACTCCCCGCTCGCCGGCTGGCAGCACGCCCGGTACAGGTGGCCCGCGACCTCGATGTCCCATTCCTGGTACTGCCAGCCGTCCGATGTCCACCACTCGCCGGAAACACGCCAAGGGCCTGCGCACGCCGTCACCTTCCCGCGCACATCCCGCGCCTCGACGCCAGCCGGCCGATCGGCGGCCAGCGTTACCCGCGCCGGGCGGGACGGCCGGAAGCAGCGCAACACAAGGGGCCTGCGCGCCACGCCCGGAGGCCGGCTTGCGCGCCGCGTCCCCAAGCCCACCGGCAGCGGACCAACAGCGCAGGGGCCCCGACCCGCACGGCGCTTGGCCTCAGCCTCCGAACCCGGCCGGAAGGCCGCCAAGGCGGCCACGCCCGATCGGTAGGTGTCTGGCACGTCCGGGGCTCCGAGCCGTTCGGCGCCCACGAGGCCCGTCAGCCGCGCAAGCGTCACAGCCAGCCGCTCCGGACTCGGCAGGTCGACGGCGAATAGCGACAGCTGCACATGCCTCCGCTTGGTGGGCTTGACGGACATCCGCACACTCTCGACCGCCCCGCCGGGAGGACGGGCCGCCAGATCACTGCGCGCCAGCTCCAGCAGGGCTCGAGCGTCTCCGAGCGGCTGCGCCAGATCTATGCTGCGCTCGCAAGTCCCGCCCCCGACCAGTCCCAGCTGGGTGGTCAGCCGCCGGACGACCTGGCCAAGGCCGTGCAGCTTGAGGCAGAGGCGCTCGAGCAGTCCAGCCATTGCGACCGCCAGAGGCTCGAGCCCCGTCACCTCCCAGTCGAAGTCCTCCGACAGTTCCAAGCGCTCCGGAGGTGGGCACGGCTTCAGCGCCAAGTCTGCCTCGCCGCGGGCCAGCCTGCAGATGCGGACCATGTGGCCGCCGAAGCGCTCGACCATCTCCGCCTGGGGGAGCTGCGCCAGATCTCCCATCGTGCGCACTCCCCAGCGCGCGAGGGTCCGGACTTCCTGGGTGTCGAGCGGCAGCATGTCCAGCGACAGCGACCGCAGGAAGCCAGCCTCCTGTCCTGGATACACATGCGTGATGCCACCCCGCGTGCGCGCCGCGCACAGGGAGACAAAGTGGCTCTCGGAGACTCCGACGCTGGCGCTGAGGCCCAGCCGGGAGGCCCCCGCCAGCAGCTCCTCGGCCGCGCTGTAGGGAGCCCGCAGGCCGCTGAAGTCAAGCGCCAGCAATCCCGGCCCGACATCCTCGAACCGCGGCGTGGCCGCTTGCGCCAGCTCCAGCAGCTCCGTCTGGGCCCTTTGCTCGGCAACCTCGTCCCGCTCTAGCACCAGCAGCGCACTCCGGGCTCCGGCAATGCTGCAGCGGGCCCGTGCCGCGGCCAAGGCCATCCCCTCACGCACGCCGTGCTGCCTGGCGGATGCGTCGGCGCAATAGACGAACCGCTTCGGTGGGCGGCCGCAGGCGACCACAGCCGGCGCATTGCCGTCCTGCGCGCGCCGCAGCACCGTCACGGGGAAATCGGGCACGTGCAGCGCTGCATGCAGCCGGGACGTGCCCGTGCGCGAGGCGCCGATCGTCACGCCCGCACTCCCGTGGCATGCGTCCGGTCCCGGACAACGTCCAAGCGGATGCTCGCGGCGCCCAGCACTCCCTGCCACTGCGTGTGCTCACGCTGCAGCTCTAGGACCATGCCGGCGGCACTGCCCGCCAAGGGCGCTTCCGCGAGCACGACCAGCGCTGTCGAAGACCCCTCCAGCGCGTGCTTGAACCGCAACCAAGGCCGCCTCTGCCAATCGCCGAGCGCACGTTTGGGAAGTCCCGCCAGATCGACCGCCACAAGCCCGAAACCGCCGGCCGAGACAACCAGGTTCGCCGCACGCCAAGCGGCATCCATGCAAGCCAGCCCGGACTGGCCAAGGTCACCGGACAGCCCAGCCGCCTGGCCGCAGCGGATCCAGAGCAGCCGGTCCAGCACCACCCCGGCCCGCTGCGCCGAGCGCTGGTCAAGCGAATCGGTGGCATCCACGTATGCCGCGATCTCGTGCGCTTGGGTGGACTGGGCCAGCGCTGCCAGCAGCAGTCCCGTCCGGCCCGACGAGCACGGCCCGGTGACCTCGCTGATCACGCCTCGCGGGAATCCGCCCCCCAGCCGCTCGTCAAACTCCGCGGTCCCGCTCGGCAGCGGCGGATAGCGCCGCTTGCCCAGCTTCGGCAGGGTCTGCCCCAAGCCGTGCTCGCGGATGAGTGCATTGAGCGCACGGATGTTCTTGGGAGGTGAGGCTGCGGCCTTCATATTCGTTATGTATTTGTATTATATTACATATCAAGCCCACAATAGGAGCAATACGCGAAAACAACAGAAACGTCGGCCTGTGCCACTGCCCCAACAGAAAGGCAATAGCCTCCTTCAGGGGAGACTTGAGACCCCGACTCCCTCAGGTGCCACCGGCGCCTGAACCGCCCGCCTTGCGCGGAACAAGCCGCCACCCCGGGCCAAGGAGCCGGTTCCCGGCCCGATCAGTCGCGGTCGCCGCCCAAGGACAGGCCGTGAGGGACCGGGGACGGGATGGGGGCAAGAGTGCAGCGAGCACTTCCGACAGTCCTATGCCGCGGCAAGAAACGGTACTGCACCGGCCCTCGGGCGGGAAGGGCTTGGTGCGGAGAGGGGGACTCGAACCCCCAAGGGATTGCTCCCACTAGCACCTCAAGCTAGCGCGTCTGCCAGTTCCGCCACCTCCGCGTCCTCGTCACCGCCAACCTCAAGTGCCCGGTCGGCCAGCAATCGACAGCAAGCTACTGACCGCTCTCCTCTTCCCCCGTTTCTTGCGGGCTGGGATCCGGCACGGCCGGGACCGGCACCTCTTCCTCGCTGGCGTCTTCTGCCGCGGGCACCGCACCCACGCCAGTTCGGTCGATCACTGACTGCCCGCCTGTGACCCGCCCCTGCCAGATGCCGAGGGTGATCGACGTCAGCATGAAGAGCACGGCAGCCGTTGTGGTTGCCTTAGACAGCACGGTCGCCGCTCCGCGGGGCCCGAACGCCGTCTGCGAGCCCATGCCACCGAACGCACCCGCCAGATCGGCCGCCTTGCCGCTCTGCAGCAGCACGACGATGATCAGGAAGAAGCTCACTACGATATGCAGGATCGTCAGCAGAATGACCATCTCTCCCCCATTATGTATGACTGCGCGACGCCCGAACGGCGGTCACGCCAGCAGCAGGTCGGAGAATGAGCCCGCGGGCAGGCTGGCGCCCCCCACAAGGCCGCCGTCGATGTTAGGACAGTCCAGGAGTCTGGCGAAGTTGGAGGGCTTCACGCTCCCGCCGTAGAGGATGCGCACGCTCTCGGCGATCTCACCGCCGAAACGCTCCGTGGCCAAGGACCGAATCTCGGCGTGCGCCGCTTCCGCAATCTCAGGCGTCGCGGTCCTGCCCGTCCCGATCGCCCAAACCGGCTCGTAGGCGATGATCAGCCGTGCAAACTGCGCCGGCTCGAGCCCCCCTACACCGGCACTCCACTGTTCCCGCAGCACAGCCTCGGTGTTGCCCGCCTCGCGCTGCTCCAACGTCTCGCCGACGCAGACGATCGGGGTCAGGCCGGCGTCCAGCGCTGCCAGCACCTTCAGGTGCACCGTCCCGTCGGTCTCGCCGAAGTGCTGTCGGCGCTCGCTGTGGCCGATGAGCACGTGCGAACATCCGGCCGCCACGAGCATGTCCGCAGAGACCTCGCCCGTGTAGGCCCCGTGGGACTCCCAGTGCAGATTCTGGCCGCTGATCTGAATGTTGCTGCCTTGGGCGGCAGCGGCGGCGGCGGCCAGCGCGGGGAACGCCGGGGCGATGATGATCTCGCGCTCCGTGACTTTGCTTGCGACTGGCCGGACAGCCTCAACGAAAGCGACCGCCTCCGCGGCCGTCTTGTGCATCTTCCAGTTGCCGGCGACGACAGGGGTGCGCACTGGGTCCACTCCTCGTGATAGGGATGCCTAAATGGCAGGGAAAGGCGGGCGGGCCCGCGGCAGAGCCTCAGAATAGCAGGGCCACGTCACTACCGAGGCCGCGAGACTTCCATGTCGAACACCTCGGATCGGCCAGCCTGCCGGTCCGCGCCTTTCGCCCCCAAGCCATGCTCGGTGTTCCAGGCCTCCACTTCGCTCTCGGAGGCGCGGGCAAACCAGTTGTCGTAGAACGGCCGCTCAGCCTCGTCCATCCAGCGATCGAGCCTCTCCCAGAGCCGTTCTCGAGTCGCAGTGTGGGCTGGATCGTCCAGCAGGTTCGTGTCCTGATAGCCGTCCGCGTTGGCCCACAGACGGTGCTCGCCTTGGTCGGTGACGGCATAGGTAAAGCCGTCTGTGACCACCGCGCGCCAGATGATCTCGTGCCGGCTGCCCCTGTTGTTCATGTTCGACGGGTGTGCCAAGAAGACGGAGTCGGGGCGCACCGCGTCCGGCGCGCCGCGCAACAGGCCCGACAAGTCCGTGCCCGGAAGCGAACCAACATAATCTCCGGACTCGCCCAGCCCAGACTCGTACAGTCCGGCGAGCGAGACAAGCGTGGGAAACACGTCGATCGTCGAGGTCGGCGCCGCCGTCCTGACACCCGCGGGCAGGTGCCCGGGCCAGCGGACCAAGAACGGGATTCGCACGGACTCGTCGTTGGGATGGCGCTTCTGGCCGTAGGCGACGCCGTCGATGCCCGTCATCCCGCCGTGGTCGGATGTGTAGACGAGAATCGTCGAATCGGCGATACCCAGATCGTCGAGCTTGTCGAGAACCTGCCCCACATCACGGTCCATGCCGCTGATCAGTGCGTGGTAGTCGCGATGCTGGGCGAAGTCCCGCATGATGTCCAAGGGATGGAAAGGCAGCGCCCTCTCGTCCGGATACAGAGCCTGCATGTCCTCCGGAGCGTCGTGGAAGGGGCCGTGCGGCGGATTGACCGAGATCACCGCAAAGAACGGGCGATCCGCCGCGGCCTCCTGCTGGACCCACTCCAGCGCCTGTGCGGACGTGGCGGTGGAGTTCGACGGCCCCTCCCACTGGACCCACTCGCCACCGTCGATCGAGTACCGCGAGCTCCTGTGATTGTTCGTGCCGCCCCAGACGATGGAGCGGTCGAACCCGAAGGGCGTCGCGTCCCGCCCGCCCAGATGCCACTTGCCGAAATGGGCGGTGGCATAACCCGCGTCGCTGAATGCCCACGCGAGCGTTCCGCGGTGCTGCTGCCCTTCGGGCATATCGACCCGCTCGGCAAGGGACATGTGGTTGGCCATCAGGCCTTGCTGGTAGGGCCAACGTCCCGTCATCAGGATGGCCCGGAAGGGTGTGCAGATCGGCAGGTTGACGTAGTGCCGGTCGAGCGACACCCCTTCCGCCCGGAGGCGCTCGAGGCTCGGGGTCTGGACCTGCGGCGTCTGCGTGAAGGACATCGCTCCCCAGCGGTGCGTATCGCTGACGAAGAGAACGACGTTGGGCCGCCGGGAGTTGGCTGTTTCGGGCGCCGGTCCGCAACCCGCGAGGAAGGCCAGCGAGACGACGAGCAAGTGGCAGCGGTCCATCCCGCCGATTCTACGGCAACCGCCGACGGACCGGTCTGGGCGGCGAGGCATCCGCCATCCAGAACGTCTGATGGGTCGGGCCCGCAGGAACTCCAGGCCGTTTCACCTGCAATCCCCAGTTGAACATGGCCGCCTACGAGACAGCGGACCTAGGGCTGTCCCCCTTCACCGCCGAAATGCGCGTTCCGCGCGATGCGGCACTCAAACAGTTCGCCCTGAACGCCGACTTCCTGCGGCATCTGTTGCGCGCCCACCCTCTCGATGGTCTTGACGAGGCGCAGATCGCGAGCCTCAGACCCGCCAGCGCGAACCTCATCGGCCCGGACTTGTCCCAGCGCCATACGGACGCTGCTTGGCAGATAGAGCTCAGGGACGGCAGCTTGGCTTGCCTGCTGCTGGAATGCCAAGCCGAGCCTGATCCCACGATGCCGTTCCGGGCGCTCCATGCGGTCGCGACGCTCGGCCTGAAGCTGAGCCGCTCCGCCACAGGGATAATCGCCAACGAGAGTGCCACCGGTCCTTCACTTGACGCTCTACACTGGCAGGCGGGCGTGGTCCGTCGCGGGCGCTGACGCGGAGTCCAGCGAGGCGGACAGGCCCTACTGGAATCGGCTGACCCACGTCGGCCAGCTGCTGGACCTGCGGCGCCTGCCGGACCCCGGCGGAAATGAGAACCTGGCGGTGCTGCTGGCGAGGGTGCAGCGGTGTGAGGATCCGGAAGCATTGCGCCAGGCGGCCGCGCCCCTGCAAACATGGGCAGCCGATCCGGCGCACGCGGAGCTGGCCAGCGCTTTCGCGGCGTGGATCACGCATGTGATATTGCCGGACATGAGGATTATGGATGTGCCGGTGAGCGATAATCTGACGGAGGTGCTGGAAATGCTGGAACAAGAACCCCGGGCTTGGGCCGACCGGATGCGGGACGAGGGGCGTGCGGAAGTGCAACGGTCTATGGTGGCGCTGCTCCTGCTGCAGGCAAGGATGCGCTTCGGAGATGGCTTGGCAGAGCGATTGGCCAACCTATTGGAGGGAATCACCGATACCGACCGCTTGCACGACATTGGCAGATGGTTGTTGTCCTGCGAGAGCGGAGAGGCGCTGCTCGCCAGGCTTCATAAGGCTTGAGGATGGTCCCGCACTTCAAAGGAGACGCACTGGCCCGGACTATGGGAATCTCCTGCCAGCAGTGGCCAAGGACCTGGAGGCCCTGACTCCACCAGAGCCGCACTGGGCATTCCTGTCAGCAAGCCCGACTTCCGCGGGCCCGATGCGCCAAGCCCGGCCGCGCATCAAGAACATCCGGTCGATCGCCGTCCGAGTGGCGCCGGGCTGAACTCGGCGGCAAGTTCGACACGCGCGAGCGGATGAATGGCTCCCGCCCTGCACTCGTTGGCAGCATGGCGAGAACCTTGGTTCGCCGCGCCTGAGAATCCGTGTGGGATGTGGCTTGCGGCTCGTAGCCAGCTCAAGCCGCTTCGACTACAATCCCCAGTCGAAGATGTGCGACTCAGCGACACCGGCCTCAGGCTTGCCCCTGTTCAGCGCCGAAATGCGCGTTCCGCGCGATGCGGCACTCAAGCAGTTCGCCCTGAACGCCGACTTCCTGCGGCATCTCTTGCGCGCCCACCCTCTCGATGGTCTTGAAGAGGTGCAGATCGCGAGCCTCAGACCCGCCAGCGCGAACCTCATCGGCCCGGACTTGTCCCAGCGCCATACGGACGCTGCTTGGCAGATAGAGCTCAAGGACGGCAGCTTGGCCTACCTGCTGCTGGAATGCCAAGCCGAGCCTGATCCCACGATGCCGTTCCGGGCGCTCCATGCGGTCGCAACGCTCGGCCTGAAGCTGAGCCGCGATCCGCCACAGGGATACTCGCCGACGAGAGTGCCGCCGGTGCACCACCTGACGCTCTACACAGGCAAGCGGGCGTGGCCCGTTGCGGGCGTTGATGCGGAGTCCGGGGAGGAGAAAGAGCCTTTCTGGCACTGGCTGTCCCGTGTCTGCCAGCTGCTGGACCTGCGGCGCCTGCCGGACCCCGGCGGAAATGAGAACCTGGCGGTGCTGCTAGCGAGGGTGCAGCGGTGTGATGATCCGGAAGCGTTGCGCCAGGCGGCCGCGCCCCTGCAAACATGGGCAGCCGATCCGGCGCACGCGGAGCTGGCCTGCGCTTTCGCGGCGTGGATCACGCATGTGATATTGCCGGACATGAGGATTATGGATGTGCCGGTGAGCGATAATCTGACGGAGGTGCTGGAAATGCTGGAACAAGAACCCCGGGCATGGGCCGACCGGATGCGGGACGAGGGCCGTGCGGAAGGGCGTGCCGAAGTGCAGCGGTCAATGGTGGCGATGCTCCTGCTGCAGGCAAGGATGCGCTTCGGAGATGGCTTGGCAGAGCGATTGGCCAACCTACTGGAGGGAATCACCGATACCGACCGCTTGCAGGAGATTGGCAAGTGGCTGTTGGCCTGCGAGAGCGGAGAGGCGCTGCTCGCCCGGCTTCATAGGGCTTGAGGACGATCCCGCACTTCAAAGGAGACGCACTAGTCCGGGCAATGGGAATCTCCTGCCAACGGTGGCCAAGGACTCGGAAGCCCTGACTCCACCAGAGGCACGCTGGGCATTCCTGTCAGCAAGCCCGACTTCCGCGGGCCCGATGCGCCAAGCTCAGCCGAGCATCAAGAACATCCGGTCGATCGCCGCCCGAGTCGCGGCGGGCTAAACTCGGCGGCCAGTTCGACGCGCGCGATCGGATGGATGTACCCGTCCTGCACTCTTTGACAGCATGGCGAGGATCTTGGTTCACCGTGCCTATGAATCCGTGTGGAATGTGGCTTGCGGGTCGTAGCCAGCCCAAGCCGCCTCGACTACAATCCCCAGTCGAAGATGTGCGACTCAGCGACACCGGCCTCAGGCTTGCCCTGTTCACTGCCGAAATGCGCCTTCCGCGCGATGCGGCGCTCAAGCAGTTCGCCGTGAACGCCGACTTCCTGTGCCACCTGCTCCGCGCCTACCCTCTCGATGGTCTCGCCGAGGCGCAGATGGCGGACATCAAACCCGCCAGCGCGAACCTCATCGGCCCGGACTTGTCCCAGCGCCATACGGACGCTGCTTGGCAGATAGAGCTCAGGGACGGCAGCTTGGCTTGCCTGCTGCTGGAATGCCAAGCCGAGCCCGATCCCACAATGCCGTTCCGGGCGCTCCATTCGGTCGCGACGCTCGGCCTGAAGCTGAGCCGCGATCCGCCACAGGGGTATTCGCCGACGAGAGTGCCGCCGGTGCACCACCTGACGCTCTACACAGGCAAGCGGGCGTGGCCCGTTGCGGGCGTTGATGCGGAGTCCGGGGAGGAGAAAGAGCCTTTCTGGCACTGGCTGTCCCGTGTCTGCCAGCTGCTGGACCTGCGGCGCCTGCCGGACCCCGGCGGAAATGAGAACCTGGCGGTGCTGCTGGCGAGGGTGCAGCGGTGTGAGGATCCGGAAGCATTGCGCCAGGCGGCCGCGCCCCTGCAAACATGGGCAGCCGATCCGGCGCACGCAGAGCTGGCCAGCGCTTTTGCCGCGTGGATCACGCATGTGATATTGCCGGACATGAGGATTATGGATGTGCCGGTGAGCGATAATCTGACGGAGGTGCTGGAAATGCTGGAACAAGAACCCCGGGCATGGGCCGACCGGATGCGGGACGAGGGCCGTGCGGAAGTGCAGCGGTCAATGGTGGCGATGCTGCTGCGAATGGCCAGACTGCGCTTCGGAGGTGGCTTGGCAGAGCGACTGGAAGACCTGCTTGAGGGAATCACCGACACAGAGCGCTTAGAAGACATCGGGGAATGGGTCATCGCCTGCGAGAGCGGAGAGGCGCTGCTCGCCCGGCTTCATAGGGCTTGAGGACCGTCCCGCATGTTCAAAGGAGACGCACTGGCCCGGGCTGTGGGAATCTCCCGCCAACAGTGGCCAAGGACCTAGAAGCCCTGACTCCAACAGAGGGACACTGGGCATTCCTGTCAGCAAGCCCGACTTCCGAGGGCCCGATGCGCCAAGCCCGGCCGCGCATCAAGAACATCCGGTCGATCGCCGTCCGAGCGGCGCCGGGCTGAACTCGGCGGCAAGTTCGACACGCGCGAGCGGATGAATGGCTCCCGTCCTGCACTCGTTGGCAGCATGGCGAGAACCTTGGTTCGCCGCGCCTAAGAATCCGTGTGGGATGTGGCTTGCGGCTCGTAGCCAGCTCAAGCCGCTTCGACTACAATCCCCAGCGAAGATGTACGACTCAGCGACACCGGCCTCAGGCTTGCCCCTGTTCAGCGCCGAAATGCGCCTTCCGCGCGATGCGGCACTCAAGCAGTTCGCCCTGAACGCCGACTTCCTGCGGCATCTGTTGCGCGCCCACCCTCTCGATGGTCTTGACGAGGTGCAGATTGCGAGCCTCAGCCCCGCCAGCGCGAACCTCATCGGCCCGGATTTGTCCCAGCGCCATACGGACGCTGCTTGGCAGATAGATCTCAGGGACGGCAGCTTGGCCTACCTGCTGCTGGAATGCCAAGCCGAGCCTGATCCCACGATGCCGTTCCGGGCGCTCCATGCGGTCGCAACGCTCGGCCTGAAGCTGAGCCGCGATCCGCCACAGGGATATTCGCCGACGAGAGTGCCGCCGGTGCACCACCTGACGCTCTACACAGGCAAGCGGGCGTGGCCCGTTGCGGGCATTGATGCGGAGTCCGGGGAGGAGAAAGAGCCTTTCTGGCACTGGCTGTCCCGTGTCTGCCAGCTGCTGGACCTGCGGCGCCTGCCGGACCCCGGCGGAAATGAGAACCTGGCGGTGCTGCTAGCGAGGGTGCAGCGGTGTGATGATCCGGAAGCGTTGCGCCAGGCGGCCGCGCCCCTGCAAACATGGGCAGCCGATCCGGCGCACGCGGAGCTGGCCTGCGCTTTTGCCGCGTGGATCACGCATGTGATATTGCCGGACATGGGGATTATGGATGTTCGGGTAAGTGATAATTTGACGGAGGTGCTGGAAATGCTGGAACACGAACCTCGGACATGGGCTGACCGGATGAGGGACGAAGGCCGGGCGGAGGGGCGTCGGTCTGGCTTAGTGGCGATGCTGCTGCGGCAGACAAGGATGCGCTTCGGAGGTGGCATGGCCGAGAAACTGGAACGCCTGCTCGAGGGGATCACCGAAATCGACCGCCTAGAGGACATCTGCGAGTGGGTCGTGGTTTGCGAGAGCGGCGAGGCGCTGCTCGCGCGGCTTCGTGAGGTTTGAGGGCAGTCGGGCAGCCCAAAGGCGGCGCACACGACCAAGCCACGTGGAATCTTCTGACAAACTCGGCCAACGAGACGGAGGTCTTGGCTCCGCCGGAAGTACGCTGGGCATTTCTGTAAGCGAGCCCAATATGGGGGCCCAATGCGCCAGGCCCAGCCGAGCATCAAGAACGTCCGGTCGATCGCTGCCCGAGTCCCGGCGGGCTGAACTCGGCGGCAAGTTCGACACGCGCGAGCGGATGAATGGCCCCCGTCCCGCACTCTTTGGCAGCATAGTGACAACCTTGGTTCGCCGCGCGTAAGAGTCCGTGTGGATTGTGGCTTGCGGGTCGTAGCCAGCCCAAACCGCCTCGACTACAATCGCCGGTCGAAGATGTAGAATTCAGCGACACCGGCCTCAGGTTTGCCCCTGTTCACTGCCGAAATGCGCCTTCCGCGCGATGCGGCGCTCAAGCAGTTCGCCCTGAACGCCTACTTCCTGCGGCATCTGTTGCACGCCCACCCTCTCGATTGTCTCGACGAGGTGCAAGTAGCAAGTGTCAAACCCGCCAGCGCGAATCTCATCGGCCCGGACTTGTCCCAGCGCCTGACGGACGCCCCTTGGCAGATCGAGCTTCGGGACGGCAATCTGGCTTGGGTCCTGCTGGAATGCCAAGCCGAACCCGATCCCACGATGCCATTCCGGGCGCTCCATTCGGTCGCGACGCTCGGCCTGAAGCTGAGCCGCGTCCGCCACAGGGGTATTCGCCGACGAGAGTGCCGCCGGTGCACCACCTGACGCTCTACACAGGCAGGCGGGCGTGGCCCGTTGCGGGCGTTGATGCGGAGTCCGGGGAGGAGAGCGAGCCTTTCTGGCACTGGCTGTCCCGTGTCTGCCAGCTGCTGGACCTTTGGCGCCTGCCGGACCCCGGCGGAAACGAGAACCTGGCGGTGCTGCTAGCGAGGGTGCAGCGGTGTGAGGACCCGAAAGCGTTGCGCCAAGCGGCCGCGCCGCTGCAAACATGGGCAGCCGATCCGGCGCACGCGGAACTGGCCAGCGCTTTCGCCACGTGGATCACGCATGTGATCTTGCCGGATATGAGGATTTTGGATGTGCCGGTGAGCGATAATTTGACGGAGGTGCTGGAAATGCTTGAACAAGAGCCTCGGACATGGGCCGACCGAATGCGTGACGAAGGGCATCGGTCCGGTTTGGTGGCGTTGCTGCCGCGACTGGCAAGGAAACGCTTCGGACGTGGCTTAGCAGAGCGACTGGAAGGGCTGATCGAGGGAATCACCGATACCGACCTCCTAGAAGACATCGGGGAGTGGATCGTCGTTTGCGAGAGTGGCGAGGCGCTGCTCGCGCGGCTTCGTGAGGCTTGAGGACGGTCCTGCGTCCCGAGAGGATGCTCACCAATCCGGGCTACGCGAATCTCCCGCCAACGGTGGCCAAGGATTCGGAGGTCTTGGCTCTACCGGAGGAACGCTGGGCATTTCTGTGAGCAAGCCCAATATGGGGGCCCAATGCGTCAAGCCCAGCCGAGCATCAAGAACCTCCCGTCGATCACTCCCCGAGTCCCGGCGGGCTGAAGTTGGCGGCAAGTTCGACGCACGCGAGCGGATGAATGGCCCCGGTCCCGCACTCATTGGCAGTATGGGGCGAAGCTTGGTTCGCCGCGCCTAAGAATCCGTGTGGAATGTGGCTTGCGGGTCCAAGCCAGTCCAAGCTGCATCGATTACAATCCCCAGTCGAAGATGTGCGACTCATCTACACCGGCCTCAGGCTTGCCCCGGTTCACTGCCGAAATGCGCCTTCCGCGCGATGCGGCGCTCAAGCAGTTCGCCCTGAACGCCGACTTCCTGTGGCACCTGCTCCGCGCCTACCCTCTCGATGGTCTCGACGAGGCGCAGATCGCGGACATCAAACCCGCCAGCGCGAACCTCATCGGCCCGGACTTGTCCCAGCGCCATACGGACGCTGCTTGGCAGATAGATCTCAGGGACGGCAGCTTGGCTTGCCTGCTGCTGGAATGCCAAGCCGAGCCCGATCCCACGATGCCGTTCCGGGCACTCCATTCGGTCGCGACGCTCGGCCTGAAGCTGAGCCGCGTCCGCCACAGGGGTATTCGCCGACGAGAGTGCCGCCGGTGCACCACCTGACCCTCTACACAGGCAAGCGGGCGTGGCCCGTTGCGGGCGTTGATGCGGAGTCCGGGGAGGAGAAAGAGCCTTTTTGGCACTGGCTGTCCCGTGTCTGCCAGCTGCTGGACCTGCGGCGCCTGCCGGACCCCGGCGGAAACGAGAACCTGACGGTACTGCTAGCGAGGGTGCAGCGGTGTGAGGATCCCGAAGGTTTGCGCCAGGCAGCTGCGCCGCTGCAAACATGGGCAGCCGATCCGGCGCACGCGGAGCTGGCCAGCGCTTTCGCAGCATGGATCACGCATGTGATCTTGCCGGACATGGGAATTATGGATGTTCGGGTAAGTGATAATTTGACGGAGGTGCTGGAAATGCTGGAACACGAACCTCGGACATGGGCTGATCGGATGAGGGACGAAGGCCGGGCGGAGGGGCGTCGGTCTGGAATGGTGGCGATGCTGCTGCGAATGGCCAGACTGCGCTTCGGAGGTGGCTTAGCAGAGCGACTGGAAAACCTGCTTGAGGGAATCACCGACACAGAGCGCTTAGAAGACATCGGGGAATGGGTCATGGTTTGCGAGAGTGGCGAGGCGCTGCTCAAGCAGCTCCGTGAGGCTTGAGGACGATCCCGCAGCCTAGAGGAGACGAACTAGACCGGGCCACCTGCAATCTATTGAGATTCCGGGCAAACGACACCAAGGGCTTGGCTCCGCCAGAGACACGCTGGGCATCTCTGTCAGCAAGCCCGACATAGGCGGTCCAATTTGCCAGTCCCAGCCGAGGAACCACGGCCTTCCGGTCGATCTCGCCCCCAACCCCCATCTAGCAGAACTCCTCGGCGCGTCCAACGCGCGCGGGCGCACGAATAGCGTCCGTCCTGCAGTCTCTTGGCACCATGGCAAAGTTCTTCGTCTGCCGCGCCCACAGATCCGCGAGGAATGGGGCTTGCGGCTCTAAGCCAGCCCAAGCTGGCTCGACTGCAGTTCCCAATCGAAGATGTTCGGCTCAGCGACACCGGCCATCGGATCACCGCTGGTCACCGTCGAAATGCGCCTTCCACGCGATGATGCAATGAAGCGGTTCGCCCTGAACACCGACTTCCTGTGACATCTGCTCGGCGCGTTCCCTCTTGATCGTCTCGACGACGCGCAGATTGCGACTACCAAACCCACCAGCGCGAACCTCATCGGCCCGGACTTCTCTCAGCGCCTTACGGACGCTGCTTGGCAGATTGAGCTTCGGGACGGCGACCTAGCCTGCCTCTTGTTGGGGTGGCAAGCCGAGCCGGATCCTACGATGCCGTTCCGGGCGCTGCATTCGGTCGCAACGCTCCGCATCGAGCTGAGCCGCGTTCTGCCAAAGAGATACTCGCCGACAAGCGTGCCGCCGGTCCTCTACCTGACGCTCTACACAGGCGGGCGGGCGTGCTCCATGCCGGGGTTGATGCGGAGTTCAGCGAGCCAAACGAGCCTTACTGGCACTGGCTGTCCCGTGTCTGCCAGCTGCTGGACCTGTGGCGCTTGCTGGACCCCGGTGGGGGTAAGAATCTGGCGGTGCTGCTGGCGAGCGTGTAGCGGCGTGAGGCCCCGGAAGCACTGCGCCAGGCGGCGGCGCCCGCTACAAACATGGGCGACCGATCCGGCACACGCGGAGCTCGCCAGCGCTCTCGCAGCGTGGATTACGTCGGTGAACTTGCCAGACCTAGGAATCATGGATGTGCCGATGATCGATGATGTGACGGAGGTGCTGGGAATGCTGGAACAAGAGCCCCGGACTTGGGCTGACCGGATGCAGGACGAGGGGCGCGCTGAAGCGCGAAGGTCTATGGTGGCGATGCTGCTGCGGCAGGCAAAAGTGCGATTCGGCGATAGCCTTGCAGAGCGACTGGCCAGCCTGCTTGAGGGAATCACCAAGACCGACCGCCTAATGGTCATTGGCGAATGGATCGTGGTCTCCGAGAGTGGCGAGGAGCTGCTCGCCCAAGTTCACAAGTCGTGAGAACAGGCTCGCGAGTCGGATAAGACATCCGAGGAGTAGCATCCGTACCTAGTACGCATGACAAGTCCCTCACAGAACGGGAAAGAGCCGCTTCGGCAAGGCACTTCGCGCTGTGCGAACCGAATAAGCGAAAGGGGTACGCTTACTCCAGCCTTCGCGCGATGGCACACATTGGATTCAAGCGACAAGAGAAGCCCGCATTGTGCTCGAAAGCTCAAGTCTGGGGGCGGCCATCAATGAAGTCTGGGGGGACCTTTCCTTCTCCGATCCCTTGGTGTGGTCAAAGCAAGCGAGACCGGCTGTTCGCTTGGCAGCAGTGCGAAGCGCAACATCTCAGTGCCGATAGTCGTCGGACCATCAGGCCCGCCGACTCCCGCGTGCAACCGTATAGCCAGCCAGTTGGCTTGGTCCAAGTGGAGGTGGGCACGGCACTAGGCAGAGATCCCCTCGGCCATGCGCCGAGTGCTGACAGGGCCATCGCCAAGCCAAGGCCGGTGTGCTCGACAGCTAGTGCAGCTCGGCGTCTACCGAAGTCTGTAGGTGACTGCCATCCTTCAGCGCAAAGGAACCAGACCGCCAGATGAGCATCCGCCGAGGAGCCGTGGCGTTCGCGCCTGGGGCCCGGGTCGTTGTGCGGGACGCCGAGTGGGTCGTCCGCCGCGTGGATGTCTCATTCGACGGCGGGCAGCAGCTGACTTGTGACGGCATCTCGGAGCTTGTCCGAGGTCAAGAAGGCATCTTTCTGACCTCCTTGGACAAAGACATCAAGGTCTTGGACCCGAAGAAGACCAAGCTCGTTCACGATGAGTCCCCAGGCTTCGCCGCCAGCAGGCTGTTCATCGAGAGCCAGTTGCGGCAGGCCCAACCAAGCGACGACAAATTGCGGGTCGGGCACTTGGCAGCGATGGATTCGGTCCCCTACCAGCTCGAGCCGGCAGCCCAAGCCCTAAGGCAGCCCCGACAGCGAATCTTGATCGCCGACGGCGTCGGAATCGGCAAGACACTCGAATCGGCGATTCTCGTGAGCGAATTGATCGCGCGCGGACGTGGGCGGCGAATCTTGGTCTTGGCCATCAAGAGCATGCTGACCCAGTTCCAGAAGGAGTACTGGAATCGCTTCACGATTCCGCTGACGAGGCTGGACTCGGTGGGCATTCGACGAGTGCGCCAGCAGATACCGACGAACCACAATCCCTTCTACTACTACGACAAGGCGATTATCTCGATCGACACCCTCAAGCAGGACTCCGAGTACCGGGCATACCTAGAGGACGCCTACTGGGACGTCATCGTCATCGACGAGGCCCACAACGTTGCAGACCGGGGCACGAGTTCGATGCGCAGCCGACTCGCAAAGCTGTTGTCGAAGCGATCCGACACGCTCATCATGCTCTCGGCCACGCCGCACGACGGCAAGGCTCGCAGCTTTGCCAGCTTGATGAACATGCTGGATCCGACAGCGATCGCAGATCCTTCGGACTACCGGAAGGAGGACTACAGCGGCAAGGGCCTGGTGGTCCGCCGATTCAAGAAGGACATCCAAGACCAAGTGCGGGAAGCGTTCCGTGACCGGGTCGTGCATTCCGTCCAAGTACGATCCACCGACCGTGAAGAGGCTGCTTACGAGGCTCTGGTGGCCGTGAAGGTGGCGACGGCCCGGGCGCGTTCGGGCAAGCGCGACCTGTTCAGCGTCGGGCTTGAGAAGGCGCTGTTCTCGAGCCCGGCAGCTTGCATTGAGACGGTCCGGCAGCGGATTCGGAGGCGGGAACGCGAGGTGGAGAATGACCCCGGGGCTGCGCGGCGGAAGGGAATCCCGGCCGAACTCGAATCGCTGCATGAGCTTGAGGCCGTCCTAAAGGCGATCAGGAAGCGAGACGACAGCCGCTACCAAGCTCTGCTCGGCGCAGTCCGCGACGGAAGACCGTTCCGCTGGAGTGGCAGGAAGCCAGACGACCGGCTCGTGATCTTCACCGAGAGAATCCCGACGATGCACTGGCTCGCCGCGCAGGTGAAACGGGACCTCCGGCTGAAGGCAAGTCAAGTAGAGATGCTCCATGGGGGCATGAGCGATGTTGACCAGCAGGCCGTCGTGGAGAGGTTCGGAAATCAGAGAGCCAAGACTCGGCTGCTCGTGTGCTCTGACGTCGCCTCTGAGGGGATCAACCTGCACTATCGCTGCCACCGGCTGATTCACTACGACATGCCGTGGTCGCTGATGGTCTTCCAGCAGCGCAATGGGCGGATCGACCGCTACGGGCAGAAGTCCAAGCCCGAAATTGTCTATCTGGTTTCCGAGAGCAGGAACAAGACGATTCGGGGGGATCAGCGAATCCTTGAGATCTTGCGGGAAAAGGACGACCAGGCGTACAGGAACATCGGCGATCCGTCTGTCTTCATGAATGTGCACAGCATCGAAGCCGAGGAAGAGGTTACGCGGAAGGCAATCGCGGAAGGCGCGGACGCGGACGAGTTCTCAGAGAGACTCACTCCCGCGACAAATCCTGGCGACGAGCTGCTCAAGATGTTCCTGGGGGGCGGAGACAGCGCCGGTCCGGAAACCGACCTCTCGTTGTCGATTGGTCAGACCGAGGCGCATCAAACACCACAGGTGGCAAGCGGCTCCGCCGGGAACGGGGCTCTTCCTGCCGAACCGGAATCCGTGCTCTCAGTGTTTCCCGACGACCTCTCGTACTGCGAGGAGGCGCTGCATCACATGCGGAGGGACCATCCGGACCTCGACTTTTCTGTAGAACCGGACACGGGGGCGCTGCAGCTGGACGCTCCGGCGGACCTTAAGCAGCGATTCGACTACTTTCCGAAGGAGATCTGGCCCGTGAACGGCCGGTTCGAGCTCACCTCCGACAAGCAGGAGATGAGCAGGGCGATTGAGGAAAGCCGCAGGGACGAGCGCGCTTGGCCGCAGAGGCATTATCTCTGGCGTCACAACCCAGTGGTCGAGTGGATCAACGACCGCATGCTGGCGGCCTTCGGGCGCCACGACGCTCCGGTGCTGGCAGGCGTACCCGGCCTGCCAACTGGGACCGTGGCGTTTGCGTTCTCGGGGATGGTGCCGAACAACAAGAGCCATCCGCTTGTAAGCGCATGGTGCGCGACGGTCTTCCTAGAGGGGCAGTTTCAGGAGTGCATCACCCTAGAGGAGCTTGTACGCAGGACGGGATTGGCCGGTGGCCAAGTCCCGAATCGCGGATTGAGGCCCGACCGGAGGGTTCTGCGCAAGCACTTGCCTGAGGCGGTCGACCGTGCGGCTCAATGGGTCCGAGAGAGAGCCGACGAACTGGACGCGATCTGCAACCGTCGGCTTGAGCGGACACTCAAGGATCTGGAGACCCTCAAACGACGGCAGCTTGCTCACGTGCAGCAACGAATGCTGCAGTCCGCCGCGGCCGAAGCCCTAAAGCGGGGACAGGCCAAGAAGAAAGAGGAGCAGATCGAGAGCATCTTTGGGGAGTTCCTGGACTGGGTTCAAGACACCATGACTTTGGAGAGTGGGCACCCTTGGATCAAGCTATTGAGCGTGATGACAGGGGGCAGGTGAAAGCGTGGCCAAGGCAACCTCAGCAACCTTCGTCGGAATCCACAACGAGCGAGAGTTCTACAGCGACCACTACCTCGCCGAGATTCTGACGAAAGACCTCCGGGCGACCGTGAAGCGGTGGAGGGCCGCGGAGGAGTCCTCCGGCCCCGACAGTCTGCGGCCCGACCAGCAGCTCCGATTGCTTGGGAGCCACTACCGGACGTTCCGTGCCGAGTTTGACCGCCTCGGCGTCGCAACGAGTGAACGGATCAAGCTGCAAGAGACGTGGCATCGCCGCCAACTCGAGGCATTGGGGTACGTGTGGGGTCCTGGCAATGAGCTAGTCGAAGACGAGATTGAAGTTCCGGTGTTAGTGGCCCTCGCCGGGCCGCTCGGGCAGCGGCTTGTGGCCCTCGGGGCCTACGATGCCGACGCAGAGGATGTCGACCCGCTCACCCTGAAGCCCCATGCGGACCAATTCCTCGGAGAGGCGCCACCGGAAAGCGCACTTCTCTCCGAGACTTGGGACGAGATCATCACGCGCAGGATATTCCGCCAAGATCGGGCCCCTCGCTGGGTACTGTTGCTGTCGTGCGGGCAGACACTGCTGATCGAGCGGGGCAAGTGGGCCCAGAATCGGCTGCTGCGGTTTGACTGGGGCGAGATCCTCGGCCGTCGGGAGATCCCAACACTGCAGGCAACGGCGGCGCTGCTGCTTCGGGAGTCGCTGATCCCAAATTCGGGTACGTCGCTGGCCGACGAGCTGGACGAGAACAGCCATCGGCACGCATTCGGGGTGTCGGGGGATCTGAAGTACGCGCTGCGGGAGGCGATCGAACTGCTGGGGAACGAGGTCCTGCGCTCTCGTCGCGATGCCGGAAAGGAACCACTGAATGAGGGCCCGGAGTTTGCCGAGAAGCTGACCCTCGAGTGCCTGCGGTACATGTACCGGCTGCTGTTCCTCTTCTACATCGAGGCAAGGCCGGAGCTCGGGTTTGCTCCGATTCGGGCCGAGGCGTACCGCAAGGGCTACAGCCTAGAGCGGTTGCGAGACATGGAACTCGCAAGGCTGTCGAGCGGGGCCGCGCTCGATCGCAATCACATCCAGGAAAGCCTCAAGCTGCTGTTTTCCCTAGTCCGAGAGGGGTTCAGTCCCAAGCCAGCCACGCAGGGCGTGCTGCATATGGGAAGGGAGCACTTGGCCCGTACGTTCAAGATGCGCCCACTTGACAGTGCTCTGTTCGACGAGGGGCAGACACCGATGCTTGCGAAGGCGCGGTTGCGGGATGAGGTCCTGCAGAAGGTCATTCGGCTCCTCTCGCTGACGCTTCCCGCGAAGGGTCGCCAGAAACGACGGGGGCGAATCTCGTACGGCCAGCTGGGGATCAACCAACTCGGGGCTGTCTATGAGGCCCTGCTGTCGTTTCGGGGATTTCTCGCAGAGGAAGACCTCTACGAACTGAAGCCTGAGAAGAAGAAGCGAGATGAACTCCAAGAGGCTTGGTTTGCGCTGGAAGGCGAGTTGGGTCGCTACCGAGAGGGGGAGAAGGTTCGGGTTAAGGACCGCAACGGCGATTTGAAGGCCGTGATGTACAGGAAGGGTACCTTCCTTTACCGCCTCCGCGGACGGGACCGCAAGAAGTCGGCAAGCTACTACACGCCGGCGTCGCTAACCCGTATGGTCGTGAAGTACGCCCTTCGGGAACTGGTTCCCGACGACATGCCAGCGAGGGGGATTCTGGACCTGACCGTCTGCGAGCCGGCGATGGGATCGGCCGCGTTCTTGAACGAGGCGGTGAACCAGCTGGCAGCCAAGTACCTAGACCGCCGACAGCGGGAGTTAGGTACGCGGATACCCCGGAAGCGCTTCGATGAAGAGATGCAGCGCGTGCGGCACTACATTGCGGACCACAACGTCTTCGGAGCTGATCTCAATCCGGTAGCGATGGAGCTGGCAGAGGTGTCTCTGTGGCTGAACTCGATCGTCAAGGACGGCCACGTGCCGTGGTTCGGCTACCAACTGGTGGCAGGGAACTCGCTGGTAGGAGCGCGGCGAGCCACTTACCGGCGAGAAGAGATCAAGGGCGGGACAGTCAGAAGCAAGCTTTGGTTCAACCGGGCTCCTGACAGCATTTCCAGAGGGCCAGACCCGAAGCGACCGCCTGGCACGGTCTACCACTTCTTGCTGCCGGACCCAGGCATGGCGACCTACAGGGACCGATTCGTGAAGTCCCTCGCTCCAGAGGCGGCTGAGCGGCTGCGCCGATGGAAGAAGGAATTTGTCAAACCGATTGCCAAGAACGACTTGGATGATCTGGAGCGGCTGTCAGAGGAGATCGACAAGCTCTGGAGCCTGCATGCGCAGCAATTGGCTAAGGACCGCGTGCTAACGAGCGACGACATCGGAGTATGGGGAAGGAAGGCGGCGGAACGGCGCACATCCAATGAACTCAAGGATCAAATCCTCGGCCAGGGCGCCCTCGGCAAGGAGGCGTTCGCTGCCTCTCCCTACCGCCGGCTCAAGCTGGTCATGGACTATTGGTGCGCGCTATGGTACTGGCCGCTGGATGCGGAAGTAGCTCCGCCAAACAGGGATGAGTTCATGGCGGAAGTGAGCCTTGTGCTCACTGGGGATGTGCGGCTGCCTGGAATCAATCCCACGGACTCGGGCTTCCTGTTCGGTGACGCGTACGCCGAGCACGCGACCGATTTGGCGAGGAAGATCCTAGAAGAGACGGGCACCTTGGATTTGGACGCGCTCTTGGGCAAGTTTTCGCGTCTTGAGTTTGTTGACGGTCTCTCAGATGAACTTCGGTTCCTGCACTGGGAATTGCAGTTTGCGGATGTGTTCTACGGAACTCGCGCCGATGGGATTCCGCGTGGTGGCTTTGACCTAGTGGTCGGAAACCCACCTTGGGTGAAGGTGGAGTGGGACGAGAGCGGAGTCATAGGGGACTTCGAGCCCTTGGTCGAACTCCGCAAGATGCGGGCGCCGGATCTCCGACGCGAGCGTCGGCAGGCGATCAGCGCTCGGGAAGGCCTACGAGATGCCTTCGTCTCGGAGTACGTGTGGTCCGAAGCCACTCAGAATTATCTGAATGCGACACAGAACTACCCGTTGCTGAAGGGGATGCAGACCAATCTGTACAAGTGCTTTCTGCCACAGGCGTGGAAGTTAGTCCATCAGGGCGGAGCAGTGGGCTTCCTGCACCCGGAGGGAGTGTACGACGATCCCAAGGGGGGACGGCTGCGAGCGGCAATGTATCGGCGGCTTCGAGCACACTTCCAGTTTCAGAACCAGCACATCCTGTTCCCGATCGGACACCGGCTCAGGTTTAGCGCCAATGTCTACGCCTCGTCGCAAGATGAGCCAAGCTTCGAGCACTTAGCCAACTTGTTTGCGGCACGGACTGTTGACCTGTCCTTCGACCATCTCGGCGATGGGGCCGTGCCGGGGATCAAGAACGCAGATGGCAAGTGGGACACGTCCGGCCATCGACGCCGGATCGTCCGGGTCCGGCTTGAGGAGCTCGGTACGTTTGCCAAGGCGCTCGATCCAAGCGGCACACCGCCCGAGGAGGCGCGCCTGCCTGCGCTGCACTCTGTCGAACTGATGGAGTTCCTGCGGAAGTTTGCGGCGCAGCCTAGGCGGCTGAGGGATCTGGCAGGGCAGTATGTGAGCAGCGCCATGTTCCACGAGACAAATTCCGTGAACGACGGGACGATCCGGCGCGAGACGCGCTTCCCAGAGGATCCAGGAGAGTGCATTCTGTCGGGCCCGCACTTCTTCGTCGGTAATCCGCTTTACAAGACACCCCGCCGAACGTGTACCGAGAAGGGCCACTACGACTGCATCGATCTCACGGCCATTCCGGACGACTACCTGCCTCGGACCAACTACGTCCCGGATTGTGGCGCGGAGGACTACAGCAAACGGATTGCGACCGTCCGGCTCAGCGATGGTGGGAATGAACCGGAAAGCACCAAGATT
Source organism: Bryobacterales bacterium (assembly GCA_965203925.1). GTDB lineage: Bacteria > Acidobacteriota > Terriglobia > Bryobacterales > UBA6623 > VXMF01. Next base: position 2,259,423 of record OZ241924.1, on the reverse strand, counting down.
ACAAAGTACTACCGCCACATCAATCGAAGACTCGTTGGTTCCGCCAGCGAGCGAACACTGAGCGCGGCGATCATACCTCCTGCTGTCGCTTACATCGACTCGTGCTTAGGTACGGCTCTTGCACGAAAAGGATCGCTTCTGGACTACCACTCCGTTTGTCTCTCGGTGGCCCTCGACGCATACATCAAGATCACGGGAGCCATCAACCTCCATCCATCAGTCACCTCGTCCCTACCCGTACCGACCATTGGTGGTGACCTTCGGACAGCGTTACATCTGAGGGCCGTGGCCCTGAATTCCCTCACAACTTTCTACTGTGACCTTTGGAAGTCTACATGGCTTACTTCCTTTCGCTCTGACTGTTGGACCAAGACCGACACGCGGCTAAGTTCCACCTTCTTCAGCAATCTCAGACCCACATGGGCTCGCCACTGTGCCCTCCGGACCGACTACGAGCGGCGGCAGGCACTCGTTGAGATCGACGTTCTCGTCGCTTTGGCCCTCGGCCTGACGTTGGACGAGCTCCTCACGGTCTATCGCGTCCAGTTTCCAGTGCTGCGCCAATACGAAGCCGACACTTGGTACGACATCAACGGTCGCATCGTATTCACAGTGTCCAAGGGCCTGACCGGAGTCGGCCTTCCCCGCAAGGCCCGCAAGACCGACACCAACTACGGGCTCATCACCCCAGACCGGACCCTGTCCGACACCGCCTTGGGCTGGGAGGACATTCGCCATCTGCAGGAAGGTACAGTGACGCGTCGCATCCTCGACGACACCCTTCCCGGAGGTCCCCATCGTCGCGTCATCGAGTACAAGGCTCCATTCGCCCGCTGCGACCGCGAAGAGGACTACCGCTGTGCGTGGGACGAGTTCTCGCGTCGCTTAGGTAAGGCTCCATAGGAAGAACGTCGAACGAAGCCGATGCATCACGATCCGAGAACGCTTTCCACATCGAGTAGCAGCTCCGATCTCGCGCATCTCGGCCTATACGCCGTCCCAATGACCCGGACAGCTTCTAGCCAAGAATCTGCCCGTTCCCTCTTGCGGCCGAAAGGGTAGTCACGTCGAATGCTGCCGTCAGTGGTTGCGTCCGAAGTTGCTTCGGCCCTAACGGAGTTCGTAAGAACCCAATTCCTCCCGTCCAACCGCAGAATGACCCGCGTCATCCAGGACTTCCTCCAAACCCCAGAGAACCTCCTCAAGGGCCCCTACTTGTCGGTGGCGCTGCCGTTTCAGAAAGCGCCTGAGGGAGGTGAGGCCTTCCCCGAGGTGCCGCTCGGCTTCGTGCCGTGGCGCCACCAGCGTGCGGCGTTCGACCGCCTCGGCCAAGGGCAGTCCACAGTTGTAGCGACGGGAACCGGTTCGGGCAAGACCGAGTGCTTCCTGCTGCCAATCCTCGAATACTGCCGCGAGCACTCCGGCGAGCCAGGAATCAAGGCGATCCTCATCTACCCGATGAACGCGCTGGCAAATGATCAAGCGGCAAGGATCGCCAAGCGCATCTATGAAAACCCATGGCTGCGGGGCAAGGTAACTGCCGGAGTCTACATCGGCCAGGACCGACCGTCCGACCAGCCCACGATGACCAGACGCGACATCCTCGCCGACCGTTCCGTCATCGTCGAGCGGCCCCCCGACATTCTCCTGACGAACTACAAGATGCTCGACTACCTCCTGAGCCGTCCTAGTGACCAACGGCTCTGGAGGAATAACGCTCCCGGCACCCTGCGCTGGCTCGTGGTCGACGAGCTGCACACCTTCGACGGGGCCCAAGGCACGGACCTCGCCTGCCTCATCCGGCGGCTCAAGGTCCGCCTCGGAGCAGGCGGGAACCAACTAACCTGCGTAGGCACTTCCGCCACCCTAGGCACCTCCAGCACGGGCGAACTAAGGGACTACGTCGCCAACGTCTTCGGCGAGCCGTTCGGACGCGACTCAATCATCGGCGAGAGCCGCCAGACAGTCGCCGACTTCTTGCGCGAATCTTCCGTGCAGTACCACCTTCCCCCGGGCGCGGATCTCTCGAAATCCATCGACCCCTCGCAATTTGAGGACACGACAGCATATCTTCGCCACCAGTACGAGTTCTTCTTTGGAACTTCTCCCAGCGACCGCTTGAATTCATCGGATGGGCGATCCACCTTAGGTGATCGGCTTCGTAGCCATGCCAGCTTCCACAGGCTGCTCGAGTCTCTCGACTCCGGCCCCAGACCCATCAGCGAGATCGCCTTGAGTCTCCGAGCATCCTTGCCCTCCAAGAGCATGACCGAGGCAGTCGCCCTCGTTAATGGCCTTGTCGCGCTGATATCGCACGCCCGTTCCCCGGATGGCAGCCGCCCCTTCCTCAATGTCTCCGTGCATCTCTGGACACGGGAGATGGGACGCATGGTTTGCAGCATCTCCGAAGAGTCACCGGTCGACGAACGGGCAGACGACGGGCATCTAGCGACGGCTGAACGGACCGAAGGTGAGGCTGCACTCGACGAAGCCCCATTAGTTCCGAAACCCGCACCGGCGCGAACGAATGACTACCGCAGGCTTCGCCCTTCGGACGACATCGATCCCAGCCAAGGCCCCGTCCATCTCCCCCTTGTTCAGTGCCAGACCTGCCACGTGACTGGCTGGGGGGCCAGTCTGGGTCCAGGGGGCGATCGGGTTAGCCGCGACATCCGCACCTTCTACAACCAGTTCTTCGACCGGGACGTTGACGTTCGATTCCTTTTTCCGGCGAGCCGGCCGACCGGCGCCAAGGGCAGCGAGGCGGTCGTCTGCGGCAGCTGCGGGTACCTCGGCCCACACACCGTCTCGTGTGACAGCTGTGGGCCGGACCACTTGGTTGACGTCTTCGTGCCGGACCAAGTCGTCGACCGATCAAGCGACGACAGCAAGCCAAGGCTGTCGCGGGACTGCCCCTTCTGCACGGCGCGCAAGGGCTTGTCCATCCTAGGTGCCCGCTCAACCTTGCTTGTCAGCACAGCGCTCGCCCAAGTCTATGGCTCCCACTTCAACGACGACGCCAAGGTAATTGCGTTTTCGGACAACGTGCAGGACGCGGCACACCGCGCAGCGTTCATCGCCCACAGGACTTGGCGAACAGCCAAGCGAGTTCTCATCGCGCAGGCCGTGCCAGAAGATACAGGTCTGCCTCTCGCTAAGTTCCCGAAAAGTGTGCAGGATCACGCCGAGAGGCTGGTGCGTCGGAACGGATGGCTTGCCCTAGAGGAATTCGTTGCGCAGTTCATCTCGCCCGACCGGACTTGGCTCAGGGACTTCAAGGAATTCGAGAAGGCAGGCCGATTGGAACGCTCCTCGTTCCTACCGAACCTAGTGCGCCAGCGCCTGCAGTGGGAGGCGTTCTCGGAGATCGGCTTCGGCGCCCGCTTTGCACACTCGCTGCAGAGAGCCCGCACTGCAGCCGTCGGTCCAAGCCTCACCAGCGTGCGCGCGGCCAGCAAGGCCGCGACCCGCACCTTGCGGGAGGAAATCGGTGGCCTAGAAGGGGTATCTGTCGAGCAAGTCCGGTGGATTGCCCTCGGCATTCTCAGACGCATGCTCCATTGCGGGGCAATCGCGATCGAAGACGTCGATGCGGTGCGGGGATTCATCGAGGCCGGCTGCAATACCTGGAACCTGCAAGGGAACCGAGCCCTCCCCGACTACGGGCCCTACGCCCCACTGGTCTTCCCTCACGAACCCGGTGCACCGTCGTCGGAGAAGGGCACGGAACCGCTGGCCGGCTCGGGACCAAAGAGCTGGTACCAGCAATGGGTCAGCAAGGTGCTCCTCCAGGATCACTCAATCCTGATTGATGCCCCCCAAGTGCTACAGACCGTGGTCCACCACCTCCGGGACCAAGCACTCGTGGTGCTTCGGCCATCCAAGAAGACGCTCGTCTGGGCCGTCAACCCTGACGAGTTCCGAGTCTGGCGGGATGCGCATGTGCTGCGCTGCACCAATCCTGCACGGGAGCTAATTGTTCCCCCCGACGAGGCTGCCCTCTGGGTCGGGGCGCCCTGCATGGATCTCGGTGTTCAAGACCGCTACACGCATCATGCAGCCGAGTCGCCCACATGGGCCGGTCGCATGTACCGGGAGGCCGAAGTACGCCGCATCTGGGCTGCTGAGCATACCGCCCTCTTGGCGCGCGCCAAGCGCGACCGCATCCAGCGACGCTTCGCCGCCGAAGGAAAGGCCCGCAAGCCGCTCAGCCCAAACCTCCTTTCGGCCACGCCAACGCTGGAAATGGGCATCGACATCGGCGACCTCTCGACCGTAGTCCTGTGCTCAGTGCCGCCCGCCCAGGCCAATTTCCTCCAGCGGATCGGACGGGCCGGGCGTCGCGACGGAAATGCTCTGAGCCTGACCGTCGCGGCTGCTAGGGCCCACGACCTTGCCTTCTACGCCGACCCTCTCGAAATGCTGCACGGATCCGTGGCAACCCCAGGCCTCTTCCTGAACGCTTCGGCAGTCCTGGAGCGGCAACTCACCTCCTTCTGCCTCGACGACTGGGCCGCATCCTGCGGCGATCCGAAGGCAGTGCCCAAGACGATTGGCCCGGTGCTCAGGGCTGTCCAAGATCGGGTCGAGACGGAATTCCCGTACACCTTCTTCGCGCACATCAGTCGGTACCGGGATGCTCTCTTCCAGAGCTTTACGGATGCGTTCGGGGAATCGCTGAAGGAAGACTCCAAGGAGTACCTGCGTAACTTCCTCTGGGGCGGGCCTGACGACGAGTCACAGTTGGAGCGCAAGATCCTGAAGCGGTTGGAGCACGCGCTCATGGAACTGAACGCGATCAGGCGCGATGCTCGAAGCCTGGGCAAACGGCTCAGAGATCTGAAGAATGCGCCCGATGACACCGAGACGGCGACAGACCGACAAGCGGTCGATCTGGAGCGGAAGGGCCTGGGCAAGCTCAGGAGATCCCTCGGCCGCCGCGATACATTCGGCTTCCTTGCCGATGAAGGGCTGATTCCCAACTACGCCTTTCCGGAGGAAGGGGTCACCCTCCGCTCAGTCATCGTCAGCCCGCTAAAGCAGAAGGCCCAGCAGCAGCCGCCCGACGACGCCACCGATGACAACGAGGCCGAGAGCGAGGTCTACCAGTACGTGCGACCGGCCTCCGCGGCGCTCAGCGAGCTTGCGCTGGAGAACCGATTCTTCGCCGAGGGCCACCGGGTCACCATCGACCGCGTCAACCTTGCCCTAAGCAACTTTGAGCGCTGGAGGCTCTGCCCGAACTGCACACATCTGGAACGGATCGACACCGGAGATGCCTCCCGCTCGTGCCCGCTGTGCGGCGATCCGATGTGGAGCGATTCGGGCCAAGTCCAAACTATGCTGCCGCTGCGGCTAGTCCACGCAACCACCAAGATCCGCAAGGCTCAGATCAAGGACGACCTTGAGGTCCGGGACCCTCTGTTCTACAAGCGCCACCTTGTGGCAGAACCCAAGCCGCAGGCGCCGCGCAAAGCATACGGTGTCCCGCCAAGCCCAGGCAAGCTCGCCTTCGGTTTCGAGTACGTCTCGGCAACCACCTTCCGCGAGATTAACTTCGGCCCCAGAACCAACAAAGGAAGCCTCGTCCGCTTTGATGGCAGCCAGATTCCCAGAATTGGCTTCCGCATCTGCAGGAAGTGTGGCCGGGTCCAGTCGCGCCGCCAAGGGGACGAACCGCGGCACGACTGGACTTGCTCGAAGATCGACCACCGCCACTTCCAAGCCCTGCCCGACACGTGGAACTTCGGCCGCGGTGTCAGCCCGGTCAGCCAAGACCCTGACATCGTCGATTGCCTGTACCTCTATCGGGAGTTCGCCTCCGAGTCGCTCACGATCCTGATGCCGGGCCTGATCGAAGACCCTTTCGGCATTCAGGTCCAGTCGTTCATCGCCGCGGTCGAGCTAGGCCTCAAACAGAAGTACCGGGGAAAGGTCGACCACATTCGGGTCATCGTGCAGCGAAAGCTTGCGCCGGGAGATTCCGCACGCCGCACGGCCCTCATCCTCTACGATTCCGTTCCCGGCGGCACGGGCTACCTCAAGGACCTTGCCGGCACATCCACCCGGCTCGTAGAGGTCTTCCGGACGGCCCGCGACCACATACAGGCGTGCCGTTGTGACGACGGATGCCATCGCTGCTTGAGGGCGTATAGGCCGGGGCCCGACCTGCCAAACCCCTCAAAGCGCGAGGCGACTGCCGTGCTGGACAAGATCTTGGAGCGGTCTGGAGAGCTCAGGCCGATCGACACTATCGACAAGATCGCCTCCGACAGTTCCGTCGAAAGCGAGCTTGAGGTGCGGTTCCTCGGCGCCCTGCGAACTCGGGCAGCCGGCACACGCGGAATGGCGTTGCGAAACGCAATCGTGCGAGGCCGCAGGGGCTGGGCCTTGACCCTCAACAAGCGCACCTGGTCGATTGAGGCCCAGGTGAACCTTGGCGCCGAAGACGGCGTCGTTCATCCATCTAAGCCGGACTTCGTGATGTATCCTCCCGGCGGAGAGTCGGGAGCGCGCCCCATAGCGGTGTTCCTGGACGGGTTTGAATTCCACAAGGACAGCACCGGGGAGGATTCCGTCAAGCGCATGGCACTGGTGCGGGCCGGATTCCTGCAGTGGTCGCTGACTTGGCAGGACCTCGACTCGGCATTCGACCGGCCTCGGGCGACTCTGGACCTTCTGCGTGGGTCTATCGGCGCGAGCGGCTCTCCTCAGGCGATGGCCCAAGTTCAGCGAGGCTTGGACGGCGAGTGGAACACGGGACCGCTCCGCCAATCCCTGCACACGTCCCCGACTTCGTTCGATCTGTTGCTTCGATTCTTGGAGGAACCGGACTTCGGGCACTGGCGCCGGGCAGTGTTCACAAATGCGCTCTGCCTCTTCGACCAATCCGCAATGGCCACTCCGCACTTCCGCCAGCGAGTGGAGGCTTCGGCCCGACACTTGCTCCCTTACCCGGCGCAGGAGCGGCTGATGTCCTGGGGCGACTCCGCAGTCTACGCGGGGGGCGGGACGGAGTTCGGCTCGGGCTTCGAGCATGCGAACCTATTCGTCTCCCTGTTGCCGTCCGCAATTCAGGAGCTGCGGCCCGACCGGATGACCTTTGCGCTGCATCTGGACGATTCCAATCCAAGCGGGGAACGCTATCAAGAAGTTTGGAACGGCACCCTGCGCCTCTTCAATCTGGTTCAGTTCCTTTCAAAGCCTTGGTGGACGACGACTACTGCCGTCGCCGAGGTCGGTTATCCGGAGTTCGAGGCGGGAAGTCCGGAGGGACCAGACCTTGACGGCGCTTGGTCCCAAGTGTTCGAAGAAGCCGACGATTCAGTCAGGGCCTTGCTGCACGATCTCGCGGCCGCCGGGACCGAGCCGCCCGATGAGGTCGGCTATGAGCTCGCAAACGCTTCTGGTGTGGTTGTCGGCGAAGCTGAACTGGCATGGAAGAACCGCAAGGTCGCTGTGCTCATGGACTACCAGAAGGACTCTCGTCGTGCGTTCGAGAATGCGGGGTGGAACGTGCTTGACCAGCACGCCCCACCGGATGTCGTGCAACAGGCGGTCGTCGGGGCCGAGTGAGGGGTTGATCAATGGCAATCGCAGGCCAGATGGCACTTGCTGAAGGGTTTCTGGGCGCCTTTGCCCGCCTGCCTTCCCAGCAGCAACGCAAAGTCACGTCCATGCTCGCCAAGTTTCGGGCGGACTCAACCAGCACCGGCCTGAATTTCGAACGGGTCCAGAAGGCCCTGAGCCCCAATGTAAGGTCGATTCGGCTCGGCAAGGGATACCGAGCGATCCTGCAGCAAGCCCCGCGGGGCGACGGCCATCTGTTGCTGTGGGCCGACAAGCACGATGAAGCCTACAAGTGGGCCGCCCGCCATCGATGCGATATCAACCCCGAGACCGGGGCACTGCAGATCTATATCCCGGCGGTGGAACCTCCCCAACCGCCGCACAAGCCATCGCCAGCCCAGCCTTCAGGGCCTCCCGGGCCGTTCGCCGCCCTAAAGCGCAGGCAACTGGTGCGCCTCGGCGTGCCTGAGGTGATGGTCGGCGAACTGCACGCAGCACAGGGTGACGGCGAGGAATTTCTCGAATCGATCAGGCCCCGCTTGCCCAGGGAAGCCTACGAAGGCCTGTTTTTCTACCTTGCCGGCACGTCCTACGAAGACATCCTCCGGGAGAGGGAAATCTCCGACGAGCCTGTCGACACTAGCGATTTTGCCAAGGCCCTCCAGCACCGCGAATCGCAGGCCCGATTCTCCATGGTCGACAACCAGCGCGATCTAGAGGCGATGCTGAACGCACCGTTAGAGAAGTGGCGCGTATTCCTGCATCCGAGCCAACGGCAAATCTCGAACCGGCACTGGAACGGTCCGGTGCGAGTGCTCGGAGCCGCCGGCACAGGCAAGACCGTCGTGGCCATGCACCGGGCCCGCTGGCTCGCACGACGGTGCCAGCCCAACGAGCGGATCCTGTTCGTCACGTTCAATCGCAACCTAGCGAAGGACATCCGCCAGAATCTCCGGCAAATCTGCACCGACGAAGAGATGGGCCGGATCGATGTCCGGAACCTCGACGCCTGGACCTATGCCTTCCTCAAACGACATCGATACGGATTAAGGATCATCTTCAAGCAGGACAACCAAGCCTGGAAGGAAGCTCTCTCCCAGCGACCCACCGACTTGGATCTGCCGCACGGATTCTACGAGGCGGAGCTGGAGCGCGTTGTTCAAGCGAATGGCGTCCAGACTCTCGCCGGCTACAAGCGGGTCTCGCGCGTCGGCAGAGGAACACCGCTGCACCGGTCCGCTCGCGTCAAGGTCTGGAGAGTGTTCGAGACCTACCAGCAGCTGCTGGCCGCCAGCGGACTCAGGGCCCGCGATGACGCCTACCAAGATGCGATCGACCTCATTCGGAACGCTCCGGAAGGGCCGCCATACTCAAGCGTCATCGTCGATGAGGCGCAGGATCTTGGGCCCCAAGCGTTCCGGCTTATCCGCGCCCTAGCCCCACCCGGCAAGAACGACCTCTTCATCACTGGGGACTGCCACCAGCGGATCTACGGATCAAAGATCGTCCTTGGAAGGTGCGGCATCGACATCCGTGGGCGCTCCCGGAAGCTGCGCCTGAACTACCGGACGACGGAGGAGACCCGGTCATGGGCGGCACTATTGCTCGAAGGACGGGAAATCGACGACCTCGACGGTGGCAGGGACGACAACCGTAATATCCAGTCTCTCACCACCGGCCCGGCTCCGCTCGTCCGGAACTTTGAGACGGCAGAAGCGCAGTTTCGGGCGGTCGCTGAGTATCTGCAGGGCCTGATTCAGCACGGTAGGGACCTCAGGGACGTCTGCGTGGTCGCTAGGACCATCAGGCATAGGGATGCCGCCAAGGCCGCCATCGACTCCGCAGGCATCCGTGCAGTGGCGATCGAAGCCTCGGGTGACGACCGCGAGTCGCAGGGCGTCCGAGTCGCCACCATGCACAGGGTCAAGGGTCTCGAGTTTGAGCGTGTAGTCGTGGTCAGCGCAAACTCCGGTGTGCTTCCTCTGAACCTAGCGTTGCGCGGAGCGACGGACGACACCTTGCTCGAGGAGACGGAGATCCAAGAGAGAGCGCTGTTGTATGTCGCGGCGTCCAGGGCCAAGCAGGAGCTACTTGTGCTCAGCCACGGTACGCCAAGCCCGTTCATTGCCAAGCAGTTGTCCGCTGCATAAGGCTGGCCTTGGTCACTCGCAGGAGCCTATCGCCATCGGAGGTTACGGCGGCGCGGCGGACGGACTACAAGCGTAGCCTGACCTGCGAATGGCCGCCGCCCACTTCGGAGGATTGACGATGGGCGGCCTATTGAGTCTCTGCTAGAACCGGACTTTGGGCTGCCCGAATCTCCGCCCGGTCCGAAGGCTCCTCCGCGCCGTGAGCCAGCCGCGCAGGGCATCCATGGAACTCGCCAAACGCTTGGGGCTACCGAACTGGAATTATTCAGCAGGTTGTGCCGTTCCGGCAGCCCGACCGAGTGTTCGCAGTCTCGCGGTCATGACGCTCGGTCCCGGCCACTCCTTGCAGACGCTGACCAAGAGACCACGACGGGCTCGGGTGTATCTCAGTGCTGACGGCCCAATCCACGCCGTCGCTCAAGCGCCTAATCCACACTTGGGCAACCCAAGGCAGGACTGTCCGCTTGCAGGGAGACGATCCAAGACGGTCGGGCTTGTGGCCAACAGCGGACAGAGCAGCGGCCATCCTTGCGCATCTGCGGCCCGCAGTTGCGCTTACATGCCCCACACGGTGATCGGCGCTTCGCCCGGCTCCGGGCCCCTCACGAATATCCGATCCTTCCAAGCCTTCTCGGGGCGCATGTCGAAGACCACCAGGTGTGCTGACTCCGCACTGCACAGGTCCATATAGGACTCCGTCTGCTGCAATCCCTCGCGGATGACGCGCTCCAGTCCGGAGCGTTCGCCGACCACCTTGCACTCGACGACGTGCTTGCTGGGATTGGAGTGCAGCGTGCCGCCGGGGCGCGGCCATTCGATGAGCAGGTCGCTTCGCCTGCGGGCGAGGGCGTACTCCCGAGTGATGCGTCCGCCGCCGTTGACCACGCGGTGCAGATAGGACTGCAGCACCAAGTGGGGCCCGGCTTCGCGGTGTCCGTAGCGCTCCAGCCACGATTCAGAGTTCTCGCGGAAGTAGCCTTGAAACGATTCCAGGAGCTTCGGGAGATTCAGGCTGCCGTCCTTGCGGACATACCAAGTCGGGGAGATGAAGCTCTCAAGCACAGACTGCTGAGTGAGGGTCAGTTCGCGGGGGACGACCTCGGCGTAGATGGGGTTGGCCATGCGGACGGGGCCTGTGGCTGCGACCAGACCGAGGTCGCGGACGTACTCCAGATCGCGCGGGGTATAGCAGGCATCGTCGGAGCCGGCGATCATGGGCAGGATCACGCGCCGGACGCGCTCGTCGCCGAGTTGGATTGCGATCTGGTCGAGGTGGGTGACACGGTTGAGGATGAGATTCTCCTTGGCCTGGTCTACGGCGGCCAGGCCGATGGGCCGGCTGCGGTCGCGGCCGGCCTTGTCTTCAAAGCAGGCCAGGAGGGCCAAGGCGTTCACCAGCCAGGGCTGGCCTTGGGTGAGGTGCCAGATTCTGTCGAGCACGCCGGGCGCGAATTCTTGGCCGGTCTCGGCGGTGTGCTGGCCCAGCAGCGAGCGCACTTCGTCATGGGTGAGGTCTCCCAACCGCACCGACTTGGCCTTAATGTTGAAGGCGCTGCCCCAAGTGACGTTCTTTCCGAGCGAGGTGGAAAAGATGCGGTAGTCCCGGGGGTCGCGCACGCCGCACAGGATGATGCTATGCGGGAAGCCGCGCGGTCTCTAGGGATAGCCAGCCCTGAGCTGTCGCAGGACGGAGATCAAGGAGTCGCCCAAGAGCACGTCGATCTCGTCGAGGAGCAGCACCAGTGGTTCCTTGCGGACCCTCGACCAACGGGACAGGGCTACGTTGAGGGCACCGTGACCGCCATGCTTGGCAAGCAGGTCCAGCATCGCCTGGCTGACGAACTCATCTCCCAGCACTGCCTCAGCTTCCTCTCCGATCTGGCCCAATAGGACCCGCATGGCTTCTGGGACGTCCTCACGCGCAGTCTGGCCGGGCTCGAAGTTGACGTAGAGGCAGCGAACTCTGCCTGTGGGAATAATCGGAACGTTCCGATTATTCCCAGAGAAGTCCTTGAATGACAGGAGCGAGCGGAATTCAGCGTCCGGACCCGTTACTGCTCGCGCCTCCGGATTCCCATCCTGACCGGGCAACCATCGGGGCCTTGCTGCAAGGTCCGGGCGTCCTGCACGAGCGGCCGGAGGCTCCGTGGCCGCCCTGACCTCGGGGATAGCCTCTCTCCTGCGCAAACATCATCCCGAATCGGCCCAAAGCCGTCGGCTCATCGCAGCCAATGCGTACCGCTTGGATGCTTCGGCAGCTACCCTCAACGCAATAACCGGTCCTGAAGTGCGTGGTACAGGCGCACAGGCGCTTGGCAACTGGCAGCTTGCCAGCTACGATCTACAAGCAGGAGGACTCGCCAAAGGTGTTCATCAACCATGCCCGCTGGGCCATTCCTGTGTGTGCCATGTCCGTAGGTGTGGTGATCTGTCATTCACAATCGGCGCAAGAGGCCTCGCGGCTGGCGCCTACTGTTGCCGACTTCTCTTACGGCGACCACGAACGGCAAGCGCTGGATTTCTACAGGGCCCAGTCGTCTTCTCCGACGCCATTGGTGCTCTACATTCACGGCGGTGGCTTTAGAGGGGGAAACAAGAGCGGGATCAACCAGCGGACCTTGAGGCAGCTTCTGGAAGAGGGCATTTCGGTTGCCGCGATCAACTATCGGCTCGTGGGCCAAGCACCGCTGCCGGCCGCCCATCGGGACGTCCAGAGAGCGTTGCAGACAATACGCACGAGGGCTCGGGAGTGGAATTTCGACACGAACCAAGTCGGCGCGTTCGGTGGTTCCGCCGGTGCGCAACTGTGCATGTGGCTGGCGTACGGTGACGACATCGCGGATCCTGCGAGCAGCGATCCCATCGCTCGCGAGTCGACACGGCTGGCTGCCGTAGCCCCGCTCAACGGTCAGTCCACGATGGACTTCGATTGGTGGTTGAGCAATATTCCGGGGTATGAAGGGCCCCATCGCGACCCGGCTGGAATCTTCGGAACGGATGTTCGCGCCGAACAATCCGCAATCGCTAAAGAGCTCTCGGCGGTTTCCCTAGTGTCGGCCGACGATCCTCCCACGTACATGCGGTACTCGATGGCCCCAGGGGATCCGATTCCCGAAGGCGACCGCGCACGTGGCTGGAAGGTGCACCACGTACAGTTTGGGCTCTTGCTGAGAGAGCGCCTAACCGCCGTCGGCGTCGAGACACACTTGTCCTATCCCGGTGCCAAATCCGAGTACTCGTCGGTAGCCGAGTTCTTTGCCGCCAAGTTCGGCCAGTTCTAGTCGTTGATATTCTCGCCAAACGGGTTCGTCGCGCATTGCGACCCAAGCCTATTCCGTTATCTGGTATGCGCCGAGGCCAGTCCGGGAGTTCTCTATCGGCGGAGCGGCGTTTGGGCGCTGGGTGCACGACACGATTCTGATTCTCACCGGTTTCCTAGCGGCTACGCAGGTCTGAAGCGAGTGGGCCGGGCCGATGGACAGGCCGCCGTTGAGGATGCGGGCTAAGTGGGGAACGGTCAGCCGGGGTACTGCGTAGGGAGGATCGGGCCTGTCGCGGTCAGGCCGCAGCTGCGTGCCGGGATTCCGAGCGCCATGCCCAGAAGTCTTCGTAGCGCCCGCGGAGAACGCAAGCGCGCAATGCCAGGATGCCCTCCGCCCCGTCCTTGGTCCAGTGCATGCCGGCCTGCTTGAGCCGCACGGCGACGACTGTCTTGCAGCCTGCCTCCACAACCCCGGAACCGATCTGCAGGCCTTGTGCGCGGAAGTCCGCGTAGCTCATGCGCTCGCGGTTCGTCTCGATGTAGGCCTCGCATTCTGCGGCCTTCGCGCACTGGCCCGCATGTGCCTTCAGCGTTGCCAGCAGCGTGTCCAAGCGCCCTTTCCTGAGTTCCGAGCAACGCGCTTCCGCCCACGTCTCAGCGGCTGCCCGATCGTCGCGCAGCAGGACCTTGCCAACCCCCCAAAGCCTCTCGGCTGCGTGGAAGAAGTCCACGATCTGGATCGCGCCCGGGAACAGTTCGTACGCCTGGCGCCAAATCCACTTGGCACAGTCGCCGAGGATGACGCGGCGCGAGACCTGCGGAAAGCCGCGCCGCTCGGCTTCCCGCCACACGCGGCGGCGAAGGCGGACCGCTCGGGATCGCTGTCGCGGGAAGCGGCGCTGTCGGTCGCGGCGGAGTAGGTTGTCGAGCCAGCGTCGCAGACGGCGCAGCCGTCCTCGTCGCGCTGCTCAGCCGTCCGGATCACGATCAGCTTGGCCTCGCGCGTGCTGGCCGAGCCGTCGGCCTGCTTGCCGGGGTGGCCGGCCACCTCCTTGGGGCGCATCGGCACGCCGATGCCGTCGATGCCGAGGTGCATGGTGGGCGCGGCAGGAGGCTCGCGGTCGAACACGGCCGCGCTCTCGGCGGCTGTGATCTCGCGGCCGAGCGCCTCGGCGACAGGCTGGCGCCTTGCAGGCCCAGGCTGTTGTCGCGCGGGCAGAAGCCCGCCCCGCATGTGCGGCAGGGATAGTAGAAGCGCTCGAGGGTCAGCGGCCCGAGGACCGTCTCGAGAGTCTTCGGAAAGCGGCCCACGCAGCGCGCCTGCCGACCGCAGCAGCGGCACTCTCGGGGCCGCTGCCCGCCGTCGGAAAGGTCGGCGTTGAGCCGCCGCTCGACCGCCCGCGCTGCCAATCTCAGGGCTTGGTGCCGCACGTGCAATTCGAACGCCTCGATGTCGATCCCGTCCGCCGCTGCGGGGGCTATGAAGCGGTCTATCTCGGCTTCGAGCGCCGGGGCGCACTCCTGCGGCAGACTCTTTTCTTGCGCCGGTGCCTTTCTTGAGCCGCGGCCGGCAAAGATCCTCAGTGACGTCGATCAGTTCCGCCACCAGACGCCACAGGCGCTGGCATTCTGCGATCTGAGCTTGGGGCGCCTTGACCTGCGAGGCCATATGGACTGGCTGCGGGCTTGTCCTTGACGGTGCGGGTGACTAGCCAGTAGGGCCCGTGACCGGGGTGCTGCTTGTCGGCACAGGAACAGTCGAGCCTGCCGCAGCGGCGGTAGTTCTGCACCAAGGATCCCGATCACAGGTCGCCCAATGCGGCGATTCTCGCGAGCAGCTTCTTACGGCATTGCTGGAGGGCTGAGCTATCGGACGGGGCGGGCAAGGCGGCCTCCCTTGATGTTCGCGTATAACACTCACAGACATGCCGTCTAGCTCACAGCCTCAGTGGCGGGGACTTCCGGCCGGTCGCTGCCAAGGCGTTTTCCAGCCGGCCCGAGCGCTGCCTCGCTTGCCGGTGCCCAGCCAACACTGCCAGAGAGCCAGCGTCCCGTCATGAACCAGCGCTGACGCCGGTGGCCCGCGGCTCTCGCAGCCGCTCACGGGACCACGGCCAACACTCAGGGTACTGCGACACCCGTGCTCCTCAGGGCTGCGCGTGCACCACTTGGCAGCGCAGCATCTGTTGCCGTGGTTCGCAAACGCCTTTGCGGCGGTGGCGGCTGGTCCTTCGGACAGCGTCCAACCAGCATAGTGGTCCCGGGCAGGCGCCATGTGGTTCCACACGGCGCTCCACCCAAGTGCTCGCGACCGAACTGCTGCGCGAGGAGTTGAGTCGGGAGCCATGTGCTTCGGGGAGGCTTCAAACTTGCTCTTGGAGCCCACCTCTGACACTGCTCAGGGCACGGGGCCACTCACTGCAACAGCCGCCCCCCATCCGCACCCGAGACACTGCTCGCCCTACGTGTTTGTTCCGTGGTCAACCCGCTCGCGCATGCCCATCTGCCTGGCTCCGTCATGTGGTCCGGATCGAGAAAAAATCCCGGCAGTCAGAATCGTGTCGCGCACCTATGGCCCTCTTGGCGACGGTGCTCATAGCGTGGGTTCATTACAATCCAGAGAGTGGAATCCATCCGACAGGCCCGGAGACAGCGAGGCCGCCGCCGTGCACGATTCCATCGCACAGACCTCGTACTCGCTGCCATGGCAGCAGCACCTCCCGGTGCTCGGTTTAATGCCGTCCAATTGGGCAACCTGCTGTTCCTCATCGACCGTGAAATCGCCGACAAGGTTGGCGGCCCGCACTTTGATTTCGCGCCGTACCCGCACGGCCCCTATGACCCGGCAGTGCACGAGACCCTTGAAGCATTGGCTGCCGACGGCAAGGTGCTAATTGACTCCTCCGGGCCATACTGGACGTTCGCGGCGACAACGGGCGGGTTGGCCACGGGCGGGCTGGCGCTCGATTCGCTGCCCCGAGCGGCAGTCAAGTTCGTCAAGAATGCTGCCGGGTGGGTGCTGTCCGCGAGTTACTGGGTGCTGGTGGCAACGATCCTCCGGCGCTACCCGGACATGGCCACCGCGAGCTGCTATCCCCCGGCGGTGGTGGAAGAGTTGGGGCGGGAGCCGGGCGAGGAGATGCACCCCTTCCTGCGCGGCATGGCGCAAGTGGTCGGCATCCTCCGCAGGCCGGGCGAGCGGCCGGGCTGGAGCCGAGATCCTATCGGCGAAGCCTGGAGAAGCACGGGCGAAGACTTGCGGATGGCCATGGAGCAGGTGTCGGGGGGCCTCCGGGCCTGATGAGCGGAGGCGCACCACAGGGCGCAGACCCAGATCCCCGACCTTACAGGGGTGCCGGAGGAATCTGAGCCGGCCGGATCCCCGGTGCGCGGGGGGCGCACGGTGGACGTGAGTGTTTTCTCGGCAGCGGCATTCTTCTCAGGCCCGCTCCCCCCACCGCAGGTGCTTGAAGGCTATGAGAGGACCCTCCCGGGACTGGCGGACCGCATCACTACGATGGCCGAGCAGACGGCGCAGCATCGCCGCGACATGGAGCGAAAGCGGGAGGACCGGGACACCAAAGTGGAGCTTCGTGGTCAGGTGTTCGGTTTCGTGATCGCTTTGTCTTCATTCACTGCGGGTGCCGTGCTGATCGCGATTGGCGGGCCGGTGTACGGCATGACGGCGTTGTTGGCCGCGGTTGCCGGTCTGTCCGGACTATTCATCTGCTCCAGGTCCAAGAAGGGGCCCGCGACTCTAGCGGGGCGCGAGCAAGCCGGCCCGGACGCCAAGCGGGAGGTTGTCCCGGGACCAGAGGCCGACCGCTGATTGCCGCCAAGGAGGACGTGGCGCTGGCGGCGAGAACCGAGCCTGCGACCGTGCGAACGGTGTCGCCGTCCGGACGGCGGGGGGCTGAACCGGCACAGTGGTGCCGCGCCCCCTGCGGAGCCGCAAGAATTCGGAGTTGCGATCCTGAGCCGGAGCAGGCGCCACCAATCAGTGCAGAATGTGCCCTTCTGGGTGCATGGCCGTCCTGACTGTCCATCCGGACGGGACCTACGACCGGGCCACAAGAGCCGACGGCCGGGCCACAATCTCGTGCGTCGTCTGCGCAAGCGCAAGGAGTCCGTGCTGTGGTTCGTGCACGACCTGCAGGTCCCGTCCAAGAACAACCAGGCCGGGCGCGACCTGCACATGATGAAGCTGAAGATGAAGATCTCCGACGGGTTCCGCTCCCAGCAGGGAGCGAAGGACTTCGCAACGCTGCGCAGCGTGCTCTCGACGGCGCAGAAGCAGGGCCTGCATCGCTGTCCTGATGCAAGGGCCGGACAGCCTGCTAGCTGGAACTGTAGCGGACGCCCTGCGTCCCGCCAACGATTGCCCCCCGCCCCGCTACCGGAAGGATCTCCCGCGACGCTGCGATTCTCGGCTGAGAATCCCTGCCTCTACCGGACAGTCACCGGGATTCCCCGTCAAAACGGCCAATCCGCCCTTCACTCGACTCAGATACATCGCGACTGCCTAGCTGGGCAGTTACGTGGACTGAGCAATATTCCGGGGTATGAAGGGCCCCATCGCGACCCGGCTGGAATCTTCGGAACGGATGTTCGCGCCGAACAATCCGCAATCGCTAAAGAGCTCTCGGCGGTTTCCCTAGTGTCGGCCGACGATCCTCCCACGTACATGCGGTACTCGATGGCCCCAGGGGATCCGATTCCCGAAGGCGACCGCGCACGTGGCTGGACGGTGCACCACGTACAGTTTGGGCTCTTGCTGAGAGAGCGCCTAACCGCCGTCGGCGTCGAGACACATTTGTCCTATCCCGGTGCCAAATCCGAGTACTCGTCGGTAGCCGAGTTCTTTGCCGCCAAGTTCGGCCAGTTCTAGTCGTTGATATTCTCGGCAAACAGGTTCGTCGCGCATTGCGACCAGCCTGCGACTAATCGATGGCATCCTTGGGATGGGCTTATGATTGCTTGATGAACTCTTCCCGTCCCGCCCGGCCAGCGGGTTCTTCGGCGGACGAGGCAGAGGGCAAGCCGCCGTTAGGGCAGTGCTCGACTTGTGCCCCGCTGTTCTTGCGGGGAAACCCTTGAGAGATAGGAAATGACCGGCCGGCCAACAAGGAACGATCTTGGGATCACGCTCGGCGTCGAGGAAGAGTTCATGCTGATCGACCCCGTGAGCGGCGACACGCTCCGCGACCCTGACGAGGGGATTCTCGAGACGTGCAACGAACACAGGGGCCGGCACAAGTTCGTTCGCGAGTTCATGCGGGCCCAGATCGAGACCAACACGCGCGTCTGCACCTCGGTTGCCGAAGTTCGAACGGCCATCAGCGAGACACGAGGAATCGTGGTCCGGGCGGCCGAGAAGTACGGTGCCGGAGTATTGGCCACATCAACGCACCCATTCGCCGAATGGGAGACGCAGATGGTGACGCCCGGTAGTCGGTACCGCGACTTCGTAGTCACGTATCAGGAATCCTTGCGTCGGTTCCTCGCCGGCGGGATGCACATCCATGCCGGATTCGGCGACAAGGACTCCCGCGTGCGCATAATGACGGCCCTTCGGCGATATTTGCCACTGCTTCACGCGCTTTCCGGCTCATCTCCATTCAGCGGGGGACGCTCGACAGGCTTCAAGTCGTACAGGCTCAGCCTGGTGGATGGGTTGCCGCGTACAGGCCTGCCGAATGCGTTGGCCTCTTGGGACGAATTCGAGAGCTTGGTGAACGACTACCGTCGCATGCATCTCATCCACGACAGCAGCGAGCTGTGGTGGGACATCCGACCGTCACGCCGCTTTCCGACGGTCGAACTGCGTATCTGCGACATCTGCACCCGCATTGAAGATGCAATGTGCATCGTCGCGCTTTACGCTTCGCTCGTGCGCCACTTGATTCGTCGGGACAAGAGGGGCACATTACCGCCGGACCTGCCTGTTGAGATCATCGCCGAGAACCGCTGGCTCGCCCAGCGATACGGCGTGATGGCCTTCCTCGGCGATCCCGACCACGGCGGGCGAGTCGACATCGACGACTACGTGGCTCGGCTCGTCGAAGACCTCGCAGAAGATGCTATTGCGCTCGGGTGCGAGACGGAGCTGCGCCGCGCTGCCGAAATAGTCCGAGACGGCGCTGGAGCGGACCGGCAGGTCGACCACTACCGGCTGCGTCGGCTTGAGGGTGACAGCGAAGCTGAGGCCTTGCGCTCAGTTGTGCATCTCGCAACTGCCGAAACAAGGGAAGGAATCGAGCTGGCCGATAGGCAGCCACTGGCTTGCTGAGAATTGGCACAGGCGCACCATCCACCAAGTCGGGTCGGCTGTCAATCTGTCGCCTAGCACAGCGTCCCTGACCAATCGCAATCGTCTCGTCCGGCCCGAAAGTGCCGGACTCCGGCCAGAGTCGTCGCTTCAATCCACCACCGCAGAATCGTCTCGCCGGTGGCAACCTACAGGCACCCGGAACTCACTCGCTGGGGCGGTAGGACGTGGCCAGCCCAAGGCCTGGAACCGCTTCACTGTCCGATGTTGACGCGTCACGTCTTGGAAATGCATAACACCCGAAATAGCATGAAATATCGTATAATTGAGTAGTGAAAGCAACATCCGGAACTTCAGAGAGAGTGGGAAATCGACAAAAAACACAAACCGCCGTCGCTCCCAAGATTGCCCGGCTCAGTCGGGATCGCTCGTCTAAGGCCGTCTTTCAGTGCGCAGAACCGGTGGAGCACTTGGTCCGTTTCGTGCTCTCCGACATGAAGCAAGGCCGGCAGTGGCTGCGGCGCATGGACTTCTCCACCTTGGAGCCGCTCCCGACCGAGACCATCGACGCTTGGCTGCAGGCCGGCTACCAGGACATTGCGTGGCGACTCAAGGTCCGCGCCGCAGCGCCGGGTGCCCCGGAGTGGCTGCGTGTTCTGATCCTTGTCGAGTTCCAGTCCAAGGTCGAACATGACATGGCGCTGCGCGTGCAGGGCTACATGCAGCGCATGCATGAGCAGGCATGGAAGGAGCGCCACGTCCGCGAAACGGACCGGCTGCCCCCCGTGCTCGCGGTGGTGTTCTACAACGGGGCCAGCCCGTGGCGCGCAAAGCGCTCAGTGTGGGACCTCACCGAGAAGAGGGCACTTCGGGATTGGGACCGAGAGGTGGCGCGCATGCCTGTAGGCATGCGCTACGAGCTGGTTGACGTGACGCAGCATGCCGGTAGGCCGCTCTCGCAGGACAACATCGTCGAGCTCATGATCTCGACCGAACTGCTGGGGAAAGACTTGGATCCAGCGGTCGTGCAGTCTATTCTTGAAGCGCAGGGCAGGCTGCTGGGGTCGCGGGACCAGAGGAAGGTTCTGGAGCTGCTGCGGGGCTGGACACGGCTGACGATCGCCCGGACAGGCGTTGATTTGGACGTATTGGAGGACAAGAAGAAAATGCAAGAGATGGAAAGGTCGGGCCGGATGCTGACGTACCTGGAGGCATGCGCCCAAGAGTATCGAGCCAAGCTGCGCGCCGAAGCCCTTGCCGAGGGTCTACAGGAGCAAAAGAGCAGTCTGTGCCGCCAAGCCCAGCGAAAGTTTGGGGCCGCTGCCGCAACCAACCTTGCGAGGCGGATGGAGGGCATCGACAACTTCGCTCCGCTGTGGGACATTAGCGACCTGATCGTCGACTGCGTTGACACTGGCGACTTCGAGGCTAAATTGCGCGAGATCGCATAGTTCATTCCAGCTCCGCTGGCACGCATCATGCCGCCGGCGGAAACTGGCTACTCGCGGGTTGTGGCACGAGACGCACCGGCATCAAGTCCGACGTGGGGGGGCCACACCGAGTGCGGCAATTCCCGCATCCTCGGTGCGTGACGGTCGACAACTTGACAACCCCCGCCGAGATCTCGTTTCCGCCTAGCCTCAGACTGGCAGTTGATGCAGAACCAAGCCGTCGAGAAACTGAGGGGCTCCGCGACAATCTTTGGCCGCGCGGCGTCGGTGGCGTGAGGCCAACTCCGCTTCGAAGCGTGCCAACCTCCGCGTCACCGAGCTGAACTCCACCCCCAGCAAGTAAACCGGCTCGCCCAGTCACCGGTACTTGTCGGCGTCGGAGGTGCCGCCTTCGCGCAGCTTGCGGACTGTCTGCGTGTTGATCGGCAAACGGTGCCTTGCGCTGGCTGTGGTCATTCGAAGCGGTCCGAACCTTGGTCCGATAGAGGCCGGTGCCGTGGCGGGCGGTGGAAGTTCTGACGCCTAGTGCGCAAGCACGTCTGGACAGCTGATGGCATTCCCCCGAGCTTGCCACCCTGACGCTGGATCGCGGCGAGGCCAAGCGCCGCGCTAGGAGCACTAGAAGGACGCCGACAGAGTCGGCCTAGATTCAGGTCGGCACCCAGATGCCCGCATGGACCGTGCAGAGCCTTGGGACCGAACTGCCGAATCCCACGAACGACACGCATGGCACCATCCCGAAAAGCAGAGCACTTCCTCTCGTGTGCTCCGCGAGCTCGAAGGCCCTGACTGGATCGAACCGGCGTCTGATGCTCGCCACTCCAGTGCTTCAGCCAAGACCCCGCGCTACAAGCGAAACTCCGGTAGTCCCGCTGAAGCTGCTCGAGCTGGTTGGAATCTGTCGGACTGGCACTGTCGGTCGCGGCACGTGGTCTGCCGACTTCGGGGTCTCCGACTTCTAGGCAGGACTGCCCTCATCGCAACTCCGCAGCTACATCTCCAACGGCTGCGTCCGGCATCGAAC
This sequence comes from Bryobacterales bacterium, assembly GCA_965203925.1. Taxonomy (GTDB): domain Bacteria; phylum Acidobacteriota; class Terriglobia; order Bryobacterales; family UBA6623; genus VXMF01. The sequence goes on along the minus strand of OZ241924.1, from coordinate 2,237,699 downwards.
CCCCCAGTGCGAGAGGATTCGCATCCGCTTCAAGTCGAAGGCCCTCCCGAGACACTAACGTGCAGACTGGCAGTTCGCCGATACTATGACCAAGGTCGGGAATGCAGTGCCACCCGCTGGCCACATGAGAGATGGCGGAATCCTAAAGGCAATCGACAATCTGACGCGGTGGGCAGTACAGGGCGAATGGCTTGCGCACCTGGACGATGTGGTGGCCGACCACGTTGAGCAGGTTCCCCTTGACAGGGGGGAGATCTTCGACAGCCTGCAGAAAGTCGAGCAAGCCGATGTCACCCTATATGCCTTCATTTTCGAAGACTTCTGCACCAAGAGGTTCGGCGACAACCTCGAGTCGAACGTGGTCGACGATTATCTCGAGAGGCAGGGTTGGCGGGAGTCTGCTCGATCCAGGCAGTACCTTGAATCGCTACGCGACTCCACTGCGTCGTTGTTCGAGGTTGTCGCCGTCGACCCCGGGCGGACTCTGCAGCTGCGTGATTTGCTTCGTGGCGGCAAACCCATCACCGTGTGGGAGAGGACTGCATCCAAGAGCCTAGTGCCGTGGGAACGAATCGCAGCACGCATCGTCACTGTGGACGGTAAGAGGGAGCTCACTGGCGGCATGCTGCACTACCGATTCGACTGGGCGAGGGGTGCGCAGGAAGCGGTCGAGGACCTGGCAAGGAAGGCAAGGAAGAGAATCGTCCTAGCCCGGCGAAGGGCCCGCGTTAGACGCCGCCGACGCAGGGCATCACGCGCGGCAGCGTCACCGATGTCGAGAGCAGCATTCATTCGCACGCTGCCCTACACCGAGGTCCTATCGAGCTTCTGGACGCAGGACATGATTGAGCGGAGCTACACAGCGATGCCTGAGCTGTTGAACACGGACAGCGAAGGGCTCGTCATCTCCGAGCTCCGATTCCCGATAAACGGTGACGAGGCAAGAGTCGCGGCGCTGCTGGATGAGATTGCGGACTTCGAGCGAGTTGAGGGACATGAAGCACAGTGGGTGTGGTCCGCCCCGGGTTCGCCCATGCAACGGGTTGGCCAGCATGGTGGCGAGACTCCATCTGCGGCGGGCGGGAGCGAGTCCTCGACGACCGTTCTCGGTATGGCCCAAGTCGAGGATGGTGTCCTCACGCTTTGCGTGAACTCGGAGGAACGGGCCGAACGTGGCCGCTCTATCCTGTTCTCCAAGCTGGGTGGTCTCGTCGGACCGCCGCAAACAAGCACCCATGACGTACTCCAAGCGATCAGGGAGAGCGAGCCGGAGCCCCCGCCGGAAGCGCCTCCGGCCGAAGAGGAGCTTCAGGCAATCCATCAGCTCCTTGACGATCACTACCGCCGCACGCTGGACGATCCGCTGCCCGTGCTTGGAGGCACGACATTGCGCAAGGCGGCGAGGACGAGGAGGGGCCGCGAGGAGGCCCTCAGCTGGCTCAAGCAGTTGGAGATTCTCGAGTACCATCGCGCAGCGGACCAAGGATGTGACCCCTACGACACGCGGTGGATTTGGGAGGAGTTGGGCCTAGAGGATTACCGCTGAGACGCCGCGCCGCGAAGCGCGTAACAAGCGTCAGGCCAGGCACAATCGTCCGAAGGGTCCACGGCCCTTGGCGCAAGGAAGGCCGTGCGCGATAGGGCGGCTTCTCTGGCCCGCATCCTGCATTGCGCACACAACTGGCACGGAGCCGGATTCTCGTGTCGGGACCCATCGCGCTCATTGACTTCCCCGAATCTGCTTGCTCTGACCGGACCGCCCGCGTCCGAGGGTTATCGCCAGCGTCGCGAAGACCGGCTTGCGAAAGAAACCAATGGACCTGTCCAGCATTTCTTCCCCGTCGGAAGGCATGGCCATTCGCCGGAACGGTGGAGGAGGCCGAGCAGAACCCTCCTCGGGAAGCGTTGCTACGCAAACCGAGCAGGGGCACGACAATCGCACTGCTGGCCCGGGCCCGTGGGAGTGACGCGCGTTGGGAATGCTCGGCGTTTAGGGGTGGCGTTCTTGGCAGCCAGACCTGCGTGTCGGGAGAAGGTTAACCGCCACGCTCGGACGGCAACCGCTCTTCCGATAGGTGCCGGTCGCCGAATACACCGGCGAAGACGGCTTCAACTCGCTTGGACTCTGCGTCCGTTAGTGCCGTGAACTCCTCTATGTTCGCGCGGCGTGAGAGGATGCCGTTGTTCTGGTCGAGCAAGCGGAAGAGCAGGTCGATGGTTCGTTCGGGCATCTCGAGCATCGCCCTGATCCGTCCGCGGAACGCAACGTAACGACGTAGCCAGTCGGACTCTTCCGGAAGGTCGCGCTCGATCACCTCGCGGACACAGTTGTAGAGGAACTCCGCGTGGGGAGTGGCGTCGAAGAAGCGGTAGAATTCCGCAGTGTCGTTCTTGACCCGGACGTTGAACCCTTCGGTCGGCTCCCATCTGATGTGTGGCAGCAGGCGGTGCGAATAGGATTCCAGCGTGTCGCGGTATCGGTCGATCTGGCGCAGGACCGCGGCCGACGCCCGGCCTCGCCGATAGCGCTGCCCCAGCGCTGGATACGGTCCAAGGGCGGTCGCTCGCCCTCGATCACGAAGCTAGCCCTAGAGTCCTTAAGCAATAGGAAGGCAGCGGTGCGGGCAAGCACATCGCGCGGCACGTCGGCGACCGCATCCCGTGCGCGCCGTGGCAACTCTAGCCCGGCAAACTCTTCGAGCGTCTTGGTTCGGAACACGAGCGGGCAGAATTCAGGTGTGCCGGGGAGGTTGTTCCTCAGCCGAAACCTAGGCGCGGTCTCACCGCCAATGCCCACCTGCTGGGATGGGTTCAGCACCGGGACATAGCGGTCGCTCTTGGCGTCGGGCAAGTCCAGATTGCGTCCGGTCAGCCACTCGAACAGAAACCAGACGCGGCGTGCGTAGCTGCCAGTCGGCCTCGCCCGCGCGATTTCCTCAATCGGGGCAGTGGAGACGGTGGGGAACAGCCGCTTGAGGACCGCCAAGTCTAGCCCTTCGTACTTCAACGCGAACGTCAGGTGCCCCTCCAATGTGGGTGCGGGTGCGTGGCGGGGCGTCATGATCCGCCAGCGGTCGTAGTCCCGGATGCGGTGGCGCTGGCCGGTGGCTCTCAGCCTGCGGGGCAGCGGGACTTCAAGGTCGAAGGCATCGATCAGCGCACTCTAGCCCGCCGGCGTTGCGGTCTTGGGCAGCCGTCTGCCCCGAAAAACCTCCACAGGGCGGGAGAAGGGGTGGATACGGATCTTGGGCACGACAGCCGCTCGTGGCTCGACCTCCGTCGGTTCCGGGGAGAGCATCTCTCCGAAACCTGATTCTATTGCACGAAAATTGATCCTTGGTGGCCGATTCTCGTGAATATTGGTTCTTAGCGGCCTGCCACATCAATCGGATCCACCGGCCCGGCCCGACGGGTCTTGCGCCGACCACGCCCAATGGCTGACAGAAGATCGGTGTTTCACGGAAGGGGCACGGGGACTTAGCCCCCCCGGCCAATTGTCGACCTCCCGTCAAGAGGAACGTCGGATTGAGACAATCGCCACTGGTTTGGTCGACCCAACTTCAAGTCCGACGAATCCAATTCTTGTTTCTCGAGAATGAGCCCAACGGTGGAGGCTCCCTAGCTGGAGTTCGCCAAGCGCTTGGTCAGAGATGGGCTAGCGGCCCCCTAGGTGAGCTCCGATTTCACTAGTGGCAAGCACTATCCGGCACCTGTGATATGTGTTCCTGTGAATCGTGTGCAATGCTTCTTCATGAGTTGCAAATAGTGCTTCTGTCTGCTGTCAATGACTGCGCATTCCCGGAAGTAGGGCCATCTTCTTTTTGGAGCGCCTCTTGTTCGCTTCATGTTCGCTGCCCGGCAGTTCATACTGGCCTCTAGCAGCATGTACGTCCGACGCACCCAGACCGGCTCCTCCAAGCGCGGTCCCCGATGCTCCCATCGCCTCTGCAAGTCCGTCCGCTCCGGCTCCAGCGTCCGCCAAGTCAACCTCCTCAATCTCGGCGCCGACTTCCCGCTCCCCAAACACCGCTGGCAAGAGTTCGCCTTCCTCGTCCAGTGCATCGATGATGGCGCGCCCCCTCTCTTCGAACCGGACCAAGAACTGCTCACCCTGGCCCAGAACGCCGCCCGCCGGATCCAGCGCCGCCGTGAGGCTGCCTCCGGTGACGTTGCCCCCGGCGGCGAGCCTGTCGCCACGGTCCTGCTGCGCTCCTTCGAGCACCCCCCCACCCGATCGGTCGGCGGCGAACGCATCGCCCTTGCCGCCCTCGATGCCCTGCAGTTCCCCGACATCCTGAGCCGCCAGGGCTTCTCCTCGCGCGAGGTCTCCCTCGCCTGCGCCCTCGTGCTCGCCCGCATGCTGCACCCCTCCTCCGAACGCGAGGCCAGCCGCTGGCTGAATGCGTCCAGTTCGGCCTGGGAACTGCTCGGCCTCGATTCCCGCCAGCCGCCCTCCCTCAATGCGCTCTACCGCATCGGGGACCGCCTCTGGCAGTGCCGCGAAGGCCTCGAGAGCGGCCTCGCCAACCGCCAGCGCACGCTCTTCGAAAGCCCGCGCCGGGCCCTGGCCTTCTACGACCTGACCAACGTGCACACCTTCGGCAAGGCCCGCGGCGACCGCCAGTTCGGCCGCTCGAAGCAGAAGCGCAGCGACTGCCCGCTGGTCACCTTGGCGCTCTCGATCGACGAGGCCGGCTTCCCGCGCTCTTCCGAGGTGCTGCCCGGCAACGTCTCCGAACCGGCCACCCTCAAGGCGGCCATCGAACGCCTCGAAGCCCGCTCCCCGACCGGCGGCGGGCCCCTGCCGCTGGTGATCATGGACGCCGGCATCTGCTCGCAGGCCAACCTCGACTGGCTGCGCGCGCGCGGCTACGACTGGATCACCGTGCAGCGCGGCAAGCGCGCCGAGCGGCCCGCAGGGGCCGCGCCGGCGTGCTTCGAGACGCGCGGGGGAGTGCAGGCCAAGGCCTGGGAGGTCTCCAAGTCCGGGGCGCAGGAGAAGCTGGTGTGCGTGTGGACCGAGGCACGCCAAGCTAAGGAAGACGCGATCCAGGAGCGTGCCCGGGAGCGCTTCGGGAAGGAACTGCAAGCACTGCACACGGGCCTGCACCGGAAGGGCTGCCTGAAGAAGTACGAACGGGTGGTTGAGAAGGTGGGTCGCCTGAAGGAGAAGCACAAGCGGGTCGCCTCGCAGTACGAGGTGCAGGTGCAGGCCGGACCCGAGGGCAGCGAGGCGGCCAAGCAGGGGCACGCTGTGGCGGTGAAGTGGGAACTCAACGGGAAGGGATTCGAGCGCGACGACCGCGTGGGCACCTACGAGTTGCGCACCAGCTGCGCGGACTGGGACCTCGAGGAGATCGTGCGCACGTACTGGCGGCTGGCGGAAATTGAAGCGACGTTCCGGGCATTGAAATCGGAGATGGGCCTAAGGCCCGTCTGGCATCGCAAGCGGGAGCGGATCCGCGCGCACCTGTTCGTGGCCGTGCTGGCCTGCCACGCTGTGCACCTGCTGCGGCGCAAGCTGGCCACGGCGGGGATTTGCGACAGCTGGTTCACGATCCGCAACAAGCTGGCGCACTGGGATCGCGTCACGACCCGCGTGCGGACGGTCGATGGACGGCTGATCGAGAATTGCCAAGACACGACGCCGGGCCGGGAAGCGGTCGAGATCGCGAAGGCCGTGGGGGTGGAGCCGCAACTGCACCGGAAGCAGATCTGAGGCCCAGCCAGCCTCGACCGGCCGCCCACAAAGCGTAGTGCCATCGGGCACCTCAAACCACAATGGGTTGTAGATCGCGAGCCATCGACACCTATATGTTGTGGTCCGTTGGCGAACTCCAGCTAGGCGGGCGGCTGGATAAGGCTGAGGTCGTCAGGGCCCGCTTGGACAGTCCCTAGGGCAGGCGAGACGGCATGCCCTCCGTCTTCCAAGCGGGGTTCTCAAGCAGCCTCCACGGGTTTGTGAACGGGTAGGAGTCCCAAGGCGCCTCGCCCCGCTGCCGCGGGTCTCCGTGCGCTCGAAGGTATGCTTCCAGGCGCCACAGAAGCTCCTGCTTGACCTCGGTCATGCTCGGATCCTCGGCAATGTTCCGCAACTGGTGTGGGTCGGCCTCGAGGTCGTAGAGCTCTTCCGCCGGTCGGCGGCCGTACGCCATCAGGTAGTAGGGGCGGACGTTCTCGTCCAGCGCATTCGCTATCAGGAATGTCTTCGTAACGCCACGGTCGACGTCCCCGAAGAAGCCCTGGGGCGGCGCGTTGTAGTCCGGATCTCCCGCCGGCCAGCGATCTGGCTCGTAGTTGCGGATGTAGGCGTGCTTGTGTGTGCGGATCGCGCGCATGGGATAGCCGACGGCGCCACGCCGGGCGATCGTGTGTCGCTCAAAAGCCGCGACCACGAAGTCACGCGACTGGTCCACTAATCCCTCGCGGTCCGAGCGTGCGATCTCCCATAGGCTGCGGCCGGACATGACATCGGGCACATCGACTGACGCGGCCTCTAGCATCGTGGGCGCGATGTCGACCAAGCTGGCCAAATCGTCGACCCTGCGGCCAGGAGGGATCTGGCTAGGTAGACGCATGGCGAGCGGAACCTGGATGCCCGAGTCGTACAGGTTGCACTTCGAGCGGGGCAGCGGATTGCCGTGGTCGCTGGTCACGATCACCAAGGTGCTGTCCAACTCGTCCCTGTCCTCAAGCATCTGCAGCACGCGGCCCAAATGCCGGTCGAAATGCTCGATCTCGACGCCGTAGTCGAGGATCTCTCCCCGCACGTCGGGATGATCGGGCAATGCGCCGGGAAGGCGGGCCGAGGCCAAGTCCTTGCCGGCGCGCTTCCAAGCACCGATGTCATAGCGCTGGTGCGGCTCGGAGGTCCCCAACCAGAAGAAGAATGGCTTCTCAGGATCGCGCCCTGCGAGAAACTCCTCGAAGTTGGCAGCATAGTCGGTGGCGTTGAGGCCCGGCCGCCGATCTTCCTCTGCGAGCTTGCGATCGCTGCTGTTCTTTCCGAAGACGTCCCGATTCCAGCCCTCCATGCGACCCGGGCCCCACGTCTTGCCCGTGGCCCCGATCTCGTAGCCAGCGTCCTCCAGCAGCAGCGTGAAGACCGTGAACTTGGAGCGCAGGATGCCGAGCAGGATGCCGCCTTCCTCAAGCTCCCAGATATTGCGGCCCGTCAGGATCGCGCTGCGCGAGGGCGTGCACGATGGCGCGGCCGTGAAGGCGTAGTTGAAGAGCACTCCCTCGCTCGCGACCCGGTCAAACGCTGGCGTGAGCGTGGCAACGTCCCCGTACGCCCCTGCATGCATCGCGGACTGGTCGTCCGAGATGGCGAACAGGATGTTGGGCTGCGGACTCTGGGCAGCTGTGACAGCCACGCTGCAAAGCAATAACAGGAACAATGGGGAAGTGCGCACGGTCACGGTTGGCGGGGCTCATTATGCCAGCTTCCCTGGGACCGACCGCAACACGCGCGCGACCGCGACCGACAGGATAGGAAGATAAGATGAAGTGCGCGGTTCGGGCCGTGGACCCGCCTGCACACGCTTCGGCCAAGGCGCCAGACCAAATCTAGGAGCATCCGGCGGGTCTTGGTTCTCGCCGGACCGCGGCAGGACTTCGAAGGCAGCTGCCAGATGTCGCCAAACGCCATTGGTGGAGCCCGCAACGCTCTAGCCCAGCGAGTCGACCGTCCCAGAATCTCGGACCTTGCCTACGAAGATGTGCTGCGCGCCATCCTCGACCACCGTTTCCAGCCGGGACAGCGCCTCTCCATCCGGGATCTGGCCAAGAGGTTGGGGATCAGCCAGATGCCTGTGCGCACAGCGATTGACCGGCTGGCGGAGGAAGGGCTTGTGGACATCCGCCCGCGAAGCGGGTCCTACGTCAGGCAAGTGGACGAGAGGGACGTGGCCGAGACTTTCGACATCAGGCGCGCCCTTGACCAGCTAGCCGCCGAGACAGCAGTGCACCACACAACGGACGAGGACATCGCCGAGCTCGAGGACCTCGTCGTTCAAATGGACGACTTTGACGCGTTGGGCTCAAACGGCATGAAGCGTCACGACCGACTGAACTGGCAGTTCCACCTGCTGATTGTGGGTCTCTCGGGCAACGAAAAGCTGTACCAGATGTACAAGCAGCTCAACGCCCACCTGACGATCGCAAGCGTTCACGTCTCGAATCGGGACTGGGCCAAGAGGGTGCCTCAGGCCCAGCGAGAGCACCGCGCCATGATCCAAGCGCTCCGCGCACGCTCAGCCGAAGATCTGTCCCGTGTGCTAGCTGACCATGCGAAGCGGTCAAAGCTCGCCCTGGTCGGAGACATCCGCCGTCGCCGATGAGCTCTGGCCGGCCGCGGGGCGGCATCGTGGCGCGGCAGTGCCCCGAACCGCTGCGCTCGACCAAGGGCTGCGCGGCATCTGAAACGCACTGACGGATATCGTTGAGCGGTCAAGGCGGTCTCGGCTGAGACAGTGATTCCGATCCATGGCCGAGCCACAGCGCAGCATGCAGCGGGCCTACGGCACCTAGCCAGCACGGAGTGCCGCCCGGCGGACCGTTGACCCGACGATAGGGCGGGCTGCAGGGCCACTACACTGGCCCAACCCCATGGCCATCGGGCCCAAGCCCCGACGTGGTCCCCTGTGGAACGATGCCGCAGGAGTCCGCAACAGCCCACCAAGACCTCTTGACGCCCGCAGGTGCGTCGGCTTATTCTATAGGTAATCTGGTATCACAGATCACAGGAGGGGGTTAATGAAAGTAGCAATTGGCGGGCTCAGACTCGCAATGTTGGCGTTGTTCGCCATTGGGGTCGCTGTGGCTCAGCAGAGCACGGGGACTATCTCCGGTGTCGTCACCGATCAGCAGGGTGCCGTCATCCCAGGTGCCCAAGTGTCGGTCTTGCACGTATCGACGAACACGGAGTTCAGCACCTCATCGAATGAGAGCGGTCTCTACGTTGCTCCCGGTATGGCAGTCGGCGAGTATGAAGTCACTGTCGAGGCGGATGGCTTTCGCCGCAGCGTGCGCTCGGGCATAACTCTTCAGGTTGGCCAGAACGCGGCGGTAGACGTCACCCTCGAAATCGGCCAGGTGACGGAGGTCGTTGAGGTAATCGGCCAAGCGCCGCTGGTCGACACCGGCGGAGCGACCATCGGCGAGGTGATCGAGCGGAAGCGGGTCTCCGACCTGCCCCTAAACGGTCGGGGAGCATTGGCTCTGGCGATGCTGACAGCGGGCGTGGTCTCGAACGCAGGGCCGACAAACTCGGGCTTCGGCGATCGCGGCATCCAACTGTCCTCGGTGTCCATCAACGGCAGCCCGAACTCGATGAACGCCCAGATGCTCGACGGCAACAACAACATCCTCAGCTACGTGGGGGAGGTGGGCGTCCCCATTGCGGTTGATGCAGTGGAGGAGTTCAAGGTGCAGAGCGGCACGATGTCCTCCGAGTACGGCTTCACAGCCGGCGGAGCGATCAACCTGGTATCCCGCTCCGGTACGAACCAGCTTCATGGAAGCGTGTACGAGTTCTTGCGCAATGACGCCATGGATGCCCGGAACACGTTTGCACGCAGGAGGCTTCCCCTCCGTTACAACCAGTACGGCGCGGCTGTCGGTGGCCCGGTCATCAAGAACCGGACATTCGGATTCTTCAATTGGGAAGAGTACCGCCTGAGGCGGAGCAGCCCGTCCATCCTGAACGTGCCCGTGCCCGAATTCCTGCAGGGCGATTTTTCGCAGTTGCGCACGGCAAGCGGAGACTCGATACCCCTCTTCGATCCCGCCACGACCCGCCCAAATCCAGCTGGTGGCGGATCCGTGCGGGATCCGTATCCCAACAACCAAGTGCCGTCGGCCAGCTTCGACCCCGCGTCTAGGAACGTCCTTCCGTGGTACCCCGCTCCTAACAGGACCCCGTCGAATCCCTACACGTTCAGCCAGAACTTCCAGTGGGCACGCAGGCGCAGCGTGAACTGGTCGCAGTGGAACCTGAAGATCGACCATCGCTTCGGCGATAAGAACTCGATGTTCGCGCGCTACACCACGGCACGGCACCAGCCGTTCAGCAACAACCCGTTCACGGACCCCAACGTTGGCCGGAGCCGGGAGGACGACCAGACCAATCGCAACTTCGTGATCTCTGACACGCACACCTTCTCTCCCACGCTGATCAACAATCTCCGCGTGGGAACCAGCCGCCAGAGGTTCACCTTCGAGACCGTGGGAAGGTACATGGGCTACGCCCAGCAGATCGGTCTGCCGGACAGCGTGCCGGCGGATCAGGTGCCCGACATCAACGTCAGCCCCTATCCACGAATCGGTGGAGGCGCACTGGGCAAGAGGACCTCCCTGAACTGGGACATCCAGAACATGGTGACCCACATCAGAGGCAACCACACCCTGAAGATCGGCGTGAATGCCCGCGACCTCTACGGCGGGAACCGCCAAGGCGGTGCACTGTCGGGCTTCTACCAGTTCAACGGGCTCACGACGGATCCCCAATCGCCTGCAGGCACGGGCTTCGCCTTGGCCCAGTTCCTCACCGGGGACGTGTCGAGGGCGGGCATCGACCGAATCTTGGGCAATTCATGGCACGGATTCAACTGGAGCGCCTTTGTCCAAGACGACTGGAGGTTGACCTCAAGGCTGACCGTGAATCTGGGCCTGCGGTGGGACTTTCAGCAGAAGCCCTTCGAGCGCAACAACGGTCAGATCAATTTCGACCCCAACTGCACCGAGCCCACGTCCGGGCTGCAGGGCTGCACGGTCTACGCCGGCGTAGACGGCCAGCCGCGCACGTTCATGGAAGAGGACTACAACGACTTCGGGCCGCGGCTCGGATTCGCCTACGATCTGACCGGTAAGGGAAAGACCGTTTTCCGGGGAGGCTACGGCATCTACTACCCGTCGATCTTCTTCCGGCGCTTCACTGGCGACATCAACCTCTTCTCCCGTACCCGCACGAACTATGTGCCCCAGACGAGGGACGAGGCCGCCTTCCAGTTTTCCGACGGCTTCCCCGGACCGTTCCAGGAGTCGCCGGGCTCATCGGCGGGACCGGCCGGTCGCCTCGGGCAGGGCGTGACCCTGCGGGAGCCAGACGCGACAACGCCAATGACCCAGCAGTGGAATGCATCGCTGCAGCATCAGATGGGGGATTGGTTCGTCGATGTCGCCTACGCGGGCAACAAAGGAAGCCACTTCTCGGCAAACGGCTACAACCTTAACCAGCTACCTCCGGAATTGCGCGCGCAGCTGGGGCAGAGGCTCTTCGACCGCGTTCCGAATCCCAACAGGGGGCTCGTCCGGGGTGGCCTCGGAGGGGCAAGGATCACCTATGAGCAGTCCTTGAGGGCATTTCCGCACTTCACCTCGGTAGGCGTCCTGAATCCGCGGCTGGGCAACTACATGTCGCACCAGCTGCAGATCAACGTCAAGCGGCCGCTCTCGGACGGCCTGATGCTGCACTTCGCCTTCACCGGCGGCAAGAAGATCAGCGACTCCACCCAAGTGCCGGTTGATTTCGGGCTGGTGGAGCAGACCAACGAGAACAGCTTCCAGAACGGGCTCTACAACCGTCAGGCCGAGCGGTCCACCGACCCGACGGACGTGGCTAAGCGAGCCGTGGTCAGCCTGCTGTACCAGCTCCCCTTCGGGAGGAGCGGCGGCGGTGCGCTCAACAAGCTGATCGGAGGCTGGCAGATCAACTCGATCGGCACGATGCAGGACGGCCTTCCACTGATCGTCCGCGGAGCGAGCAACCTCCAAGCAAACCGGCCGAACTCGACGGGCCAGAGCGCCAAGCTGGACAACCCCACAGCCGAGCGCTGGTTCGACACGTCGGCGTTCGTCAACCCACCTGACTTCACCTTCGGCAACGTGGGCCGCGTCCTCCCGGACGTGCGAGCCCCAGGAATCCTGAACTTCGACCTGTCACTGATCAAGGACACCTTCATCGGCGAGCGGATCAACGTTCAGTTCCGAGCCGAGGCGTTCAATTTCATGAACAAGGTGAACCTCGGCGCCCGGAACGGCGTGAACACGCGGTTCGTGGCCGGAGCCGACGGGATGAACCGGTCCGCAACCTTCGGCACAATCGTGAACGCGAGAGACGCGCGCGTCCTTCAGCTCGCATTGAAGGTCATCTTCTAGGAGCCGTTAGGCGATACTGAACACGGTAATGGCAGCGAGGGCAATGGCAATGTTGATCGGCATCGGCAGTGAAAGGGATTGCGCCAAGGCCGCGGCTTTGGCTGCGGCGGTCGGTCTTGCCTTCTCGCTGGCAGCCGAGGCCGCACCGAGCGACACCCCTTCGCTGACCCCAGAGGCGGTTGCCCGCGCGGAGCGCGCGCACCGCTCTATGGAGGATGCCGGACCGTCGGCATCCTCCGTGGCGGAACAGGTCACTGCGCAAGTGTCTGGCCTGCGTCCCTCCGAACCAGCCGCAGGGCCGGTGCAGCGCCGCAACTTCATCGACGAGGCACTGTTCTCCAAGATGGAGGCCGACGGCGTGCCGCACGCCAGCCTCGCAGGTGACGGCGAATTCCTGCGCCGCGTCAGCCTGGACCTGATCGGCCGCATCCCAACGCTGGAAGAGGTCCTCGAGTTCGAGAGGGACGCGCGGCCCGACAAGCGCCAGTCGCTCATCGACCGCCTGATCGGCAGCGAGGAGTTCGTTGAGCGCTGGTCGTACTTCTTCGAGGACCTATTCCGGGCGGGCAACCGCATGGGGCACGGCAAGAACCTGTTCCGATACTGGACGCACGAGTGGCTGACACTGGACCGCTCCTACGCCGACGTGGTGGCGGACTTGCTCACGCAAGGCACCAAGAGCAGCCACTCCGCGCCGGGCGCGCTCTACTTCGCCCGCGACTTTGTGAAGGCGAAGGACGACCCGGACGAGGCCGACGCCCACGATCTGGTCAACCGAGCAGACTCGATCGACGAGTTCACGATCACCTACGGGAAGGTGTTGCTGGGCCTCAACCTAGCCTGCATCTCCTGCCACGACGGCCAGAACCACCTTGAGCAGGTCAACGTGTACCTGACCGGCAAGACGCGCGAGGACTTCTTCCGCCAGGCGGCTTTCTTCGGCCGCACGCGCATGATCATGAACTGGGAGAACGGCTTCCAGGCCAACACCGAGTACACGGTGGATGACGTGGAGCCGGGCTACCCGACCCTCAGCGAGAGCATCGTCCGCGTACCGCGCACGGGAGGCTCCAATGCGCCCAAGTTCATCCTGGACGACCGGGCCCCGGAGCCCGGCGAAATGCCGCGCGACGCTCTGGCGAGACTGCTGACCGGGCATCTCCAGTTCGCGCGAGCGACTGCCAACCGCATCTGGGCCGAGCTCATGGGCGTCGGCATTGTGGAGCCCGTGGACGGCTTCGACCTGGCACGCTACTACCCCCGGGACGACATGCCGGACGGATGGGCAGTTCAGCCCTCGCATCCCCACCTCCTCGACGATCTGGCGCGGGATTTCCGGAGCAGCAACTTCAGCTTCAAGCATTTGGTGCGCACGATCGTGAGCTCCAGCGCCTACCAGCTGTCCTCGCAGTTCCCCGCCGAATGGAAGCCCGAGTATTCGCGCTACTTCGCGCGGCGCAACGTCAAGATGCTCAGCTCCGTGCAACTGCACGACGCGCTGGTCACGGCGACGGCCGTGCCGGGCAGCTACTCCAACAAGAGCGACGAGCCGGTCGGAATGGTGCGGCAGCTGCTGGATCCCGCTTACGCCAGCGGGGAAGTGAGCGAATTCCTGCGGGCGTTCGGACAGCAGAGCCGGGACCAGTTCCCCGAGCGGGCACCGGGCTCCTCGCTGCAGGCGATGCTGATGATGAACTCGCGGACGGTCCTCGACCGCGTCCAGTCGGACGGGGCCGGCCGGGTGGGCATCCTGCTGAAGGGTGTCGAGGGAGACCGGATCGTGGCAGCCGCGGCTTGGAAGGCGGCCACGGGCAGCGAGCCTGCGGCAGTCCAGACAGAGGCCGCAGTGCGGCGGGGAATCGTGGAGAAGCTGTACCTATCCACCCTGTCGCGGAGGCCGCTCCCGAGCGAGATGGACGTCGCGCTCGGTGCGTTGAGCGACGATCTGAGCCAAGGGGCAGAGAACCTGCAGTGGGCCCTGCTGAACAAGCCGGAGTTCCTGTTCAACTACTGATAGCCTAGCGAGGGAGGGCAACGGCGATGCGCACAGTTCGAGACTTGGCCCCGACGCGGCGCGACACGCTGCGGCTGGGAGCCGGCAGCCTCTTGGGCGGCATTGTGGGCGATGGCCTGTGGCCGACCAAGGCGCGAGCGAACGGTCGCTCCAATCCGCGCGGCACGGCGCGCTTCGCGATCGTAGTCGAGGCTGCCGGCGCCATCAGCCACGTGGACACCTTCGACTTCAAGGAGGATGCGGGCACCCAGGCCGACTTCGACGTGCGGGAAGTCCGTCCCGGCCTGTACCTCTCCCGCCGCCTCTTCCCGCACTTGTCCGGAGTGATGGACAAGGTGGCCATCGTGCGCTCCTTCAAGTCGCATGAAGTGGTGCACTTCCGCGGCGAGTACTACACGCGGGCGGGGCGGCCGCTCAACCCTGCGCAGGCAGCGGAGATCCCACCGGTGGGGACGGTGGTTGCTTCGGAGCTGCACAGCCAGCGCCGCGAAAGCGACACCTTCCCGACATTCGTGACTTGCAATCTGGGCAGCCTGGCCCTGCCGAGCGGCCTCTATCACCCGCAATTCTCCGGCTTGGACATCGATGCCGGGGCCGGGGCCGACAGCGTGACGGCCTCCGGAGAGGCGCTGCGTCTGCTCGAAGAGCGCTACCGCCTGCTGGGAGACCTCGAACGGGCCGTCCGGCGGGAAATGGGTGCCCGGGGGCCGGAGATGAGCGCCTTCCGCTCCTTTCAGGAGGAGGCCTACCACGTTCTGGGCGATTCCCGCTGGCCGCGGGCCCTGGAAATGGCTGATTCCGAGAAGCAGCGGTACGGCGACAACGACGTCGGCCGCGGTTGCCTACTGGCCCGCAATCTTGTCACGGCCGACGCGGGAACCCGCTACGTGCACGTCAAGCACGGCGGGTGGGACCACCACAAGCGCATCTACGACCACGGGGCCAAATCCAACCACTACAAGCACTGCAACGACCTCGACCGGGCGCTGGCAGCCCTGATGGCGGACCTGTCCTCGACGCCTTCGCCGCGCGACGCTTCTAAGACTCTGTTCGACGAGACGATCATCGTCGTGCCGACCGAGTTTGGCCGCGTGCCGGGAGCGCTCAACCTTGTCGGCGGGCGCCACCACTACAACCAGGTCTACATCGGCCTGTTCGCCGGGGGCGGAGTCAAGGGAGGCCGGATCATCGGCCGAACCGACCCTGTGGGCGAGCGCATCGTGGAGACCGGCTGGGACTACTCTATGCAGCCGAAGACCGAGAACATAGTGGCGTCGGTCTACTCGGCCCTTGGCATCGACTGGCTCAAGGAGGTCACCAACACGCCGTCGAAGCGGGTCTACCGGCTGGTTGACCCCCTTGGAGCGACCGAGCCGTGCATCGCCGACGAGATCGCTCCGCTGTTCGCCTGATGCGCGGGTCGGCAGCGCGCCTGCTGGCTTACCTGACGACGACGGCGGCATTCCTGCTGGCTGCGGGTGGCGGGCCGACCCTGCCCGCGCCGCCAGAAGGAATGGTCCTGATTCCGGAGGGCGAGTTCACAATGGGGCGGACGTTCAGCACTTCGGATGACGAGTCGGGAATGCGGCCGCTCATCCTTCGGGACGACCTACCAGCGCACACCGTGCGCCTATCCGCCTACTGGATGGATGCAACTGAGGTCACGCACGCGGAATACCGGGAGTTTGTGGCGGCCACGGGCCGCCGCACGCCTTACCACTGGCTGGACGGCAAGATGCCCGAGGCGCTCGCGAAGCATCCCGTGCACAACGTCGACTGGGAGGATGCACGGGCGTACTGCGAATGGCGCGGAAAGCGTCTTCCCACGGAAGCGGAGTGGGAACGGGCCGCACGCGGCGGCTTGGAGGGCAAGAAGTACCCTTGGGGCGACAAGAGTCCCGACAGGGGGGCCGCGCGGTACTCGACCCCGAAGGGGTCCGGGCCCGTGGGAGAGTTCCCTCCAAACGAATTCGGCGTGCACGATCTGGCCGGAAACGCCGCTGAGTGGTGCCAGGACTGGTTCGAGCGGACGTACTACGAGCGCAGCCCGGTCCAGAATCCGGAGGGTCCGGAAGAGGGCTTGTACCGCATCGTGCGTGGTGGGGCTTGGTCGGACGGCCCGAACCGAATCACCGTCTTCTTCCGAAACTGGGTGCGGCCCAATCAGCGGACCCCCAATCTGGGTTTCCGCTGCGTGCAGGATGTCCCCGACCCCTAGGCCGGACCGGCTCGGTCCCTCGCTTACGCTCTTGGAATCGGTCTGCCATCCTCCGCCGTGTCTTGGGACTGCCGTCGAAGAGCGCATCGGAGAACAGCCGGTCCGCTAAGATCTGCCTGCCAAGCACGTTTCCTGATGTCCGTACGCTTCCTCCTCGCAATGCTCCTGACAGTCCCGATCCTCAAGGCGGACTCGGTCCGCCCAATCCCAACAGCCGGGCGCTCTCCCGTGATCGCCCGCAACGGAATGGTCGCCGCCAGCCAGCCGCTCGCCGCACAGATCGGCTTGCAGATCCTGCGCCAAGGCGGCAACGCTGTGGACGCTGCGGTCGCGACCGCAGCCGCGCTGGGACTGATGGCGCCGATGATGACCGGCCCGGGCGGGGACGTGTTCGCCCTGGTGTACATGGCCAAGACGGGCGAACTGGCGGGCCTCAACGCAAGCGGATTCTCACCCGCCGCGGCCAGCCTCGACTACTTCAGGGAAAGAGGGCTTGAGAGCATACCGGTTCACGGGGCCTCCTCGGTCACGATCCCGGGAGCGGTGGACGGCTGGGCGACCCTCCTCGAACGCTTCGGCAGCATGGGCCTAGAGGAGGTCCTGCAGCCAGCGATCCAGTATGCCGAGGAGGGATTCCCCGTGTCGGAGATCTTCGCCTCGAACTGGGCGTCTGCGGGGGAGGCGTTTGCCGATGACGCGGAGTTCGCCGGCTCCTACTTTGTCAACGGCAAGCCCCCCGCACACGGCGACGTGATCACCAATAAGGATCTGGCGTGGACGTATCGGCAGATCGCCCAAGGCGGCCGCGACGCCTTCTATGAGGGCGAGATCGCAAAGCGGACAGCAGAGCGATTGCGGGAGCTCGACTGGCCCGTCACTGTGGAGGACCTCGCCGCTCAACGGTCCGACTGGGTGGAGCCGATCACCACTACCTACAAGGGTCACCGGATCTATGAGCTGCCGCCCAATGGCCAAGGGATGGCAGCCCTAGAGATGCTCAACATTCTGGAGGGCTTCGACCTGCAGTCGATGGAGCACAACAGCGCGCCGTACGTCCACCTGTTCGTCGAGGCCAAGCGGCTCGCATTTGCCGATTTGGAGGCTTGGCTGGCCGACCCGACTCGGGCAGAGCTCCCGGTCTCCACGATCATCTCCAAGGCATACGGAACAAGGCAGCGGCAGCGCATTGATGCCACGCGCGCCGCCGAAGACGTTGCAACCGGCGTGGACAGCCCCGTGCGCTGGTTTGGCGGCAGGGGGGACACGGTATACCTCACCGTTGCGGACAAGGACCGGAATGTTGTCTCCTTCATCAACAGCATCTTCCACGCTTTCGGATCGGGCATCGTCGTTCCGGGAACGGGAATCCTGCTGCAGAATCGCGGCGCGCTGTTCTCGCTGGACCCGGAGCACCCCAACCGTATCGAGCCCCGCAAGCGCCCTTACCACACGATCATCCCGGCAATGGCCTTCAAGGACGGCAGGCCTTGGCTGTCCTTCGGCGTCATGGGTGGCGACTTGCAGCCGCAGGGTCATGTCCAAGTGCTGCTCAACATGATCGAGTTCGGAATGAACGTTCAAGAGGCAGGCGAGGCACCAAGGGCGAGCCACAGCCCCTCAGGGGGCGTGGGCCTCGAACCCGGATTCCCGGACGGAGTAACGGCCAAGCTCGAGAGCATGGGCCATCAGGTCAGGACAGCCGGCGCGATGGGCGGCTATCAGGCAATCGAGATCGACTGGGAGCGGGGCGTGCTGATCGGCGGCAGCGACCCCCGCAAGGACGGCGCTGTCGCCGCTTGGTGACGTCGGCCACGGGCCGCTGGAACACGAGGATCACCGTCGGAATGGCTCGGGCTGCGGCCCGAGCCCAAGCGTCTGCCTAGGCCAGACGCCCTGCGCTATACTGCGGCGCGATCAGCGTAGGAAACGCTGGTCCAGAATCGGCGGGGCACCCGCACACACTATGCCCATCCGCACAACCTCCCGCGGCCGCGCAGCGGTGTCAGTACTGATCGCACTGGCGCTGCCGGCTCCGGGCCCGGCGCAGGTCGGAAGAGAATCGGCCGCGCCGCGGCCCGTAGACGACCAGCGGATCGAAGAGAACGATCCCGGCTCCTGGCTGGCATATGGGCGCGGGTTCCGCCAGCACCGGTTCTCGCCGTTGGACCAGGTCAATCGCGAGACCGTGGGAGATCTGGGTCTTGCTTGGTGGCGCGAGATCGGCGTCCGCCACCGGTTGCAGTCCTCCCCCATCGTCGCCGACGGCGTCCTCTACTACACAGACAGCTGGAGCGTCGTGTCCGCAGTTGACGCCGACACGGGGGAAGAGATCTGGACGTTCGACCCGGCCACCAAGCGCAGCGTCGCCCGCTGGTCCTGCTGCGGTGGTCCGATCAACCGTGGCGTCGCCCTCTACGGGGGCCGCGTATACGCTACGACGTTCGATGCGCGCCTAGTCGCAATTGACGCCGCGACGGGCCAGAAGGCATGGGAGATCGACACCGCCGACTATCCGTCTCGCGTTCCGTACACGATCTCGGGAGCCCCGTTGGCGGCGGCGGGGAGAGTATTCATCGGCAACAGCGGCTCCGAGTGGGACCATCGCGGCTATGTCACAGCCTACGACGCGGAGACCGGCGAGAGGCTGTGGAGGTTCTTCACGGTTCCGGGCGACCCGTCCAAACCGTTCGAGCACCCCGAGCTGGAGAAGGCCGCCGAAACATGGAATGGCGATTGGTGGAAGCTCGGCGGAGGCGGTACAGTCTGGAACGCGATGACCTACGATCCGGACCTCGAGACCGTCTACATCGGTACTGGGAACGGCACCCCGTGGGCAAGGCGGATCCGGTCACCCGGCGGAGGCGACAACCTGTACCTTTCCTCAATCCTCGCTCTCGAACCGGACACCGGAACGATGAAATGGTACTACCAGACGACCCCCGCCGACAACTGGGACTACACAGCGACGCAGGACATGGTGCTGACCGAGATGGCCGTCGACGGATTGCAACGCAAGGTCCTGCTCCAAGCTCCCAAGAATGGCTTCTTCTACGTTCTCGACCGGGTGGACGGCGAATTGCTGCGGGCACACCCGTACGGGGCGATGACCTGGGCCACGCATGTGGACATGGAGACCGGGCGGCCCGTCGAGAATCCGCGGGCTGACTGGGAGCAGCGGCCGCAATGGATGCTGCCGGGCAACACTGGGGCGCACAACTGGGAGCCGATGGCCTTCGACGCGGGCCGCGGGCTTGCGTTCATTCCGACACATGACCGTCCCTTCTTCTTCGCCTTCCCGAAGGACTACCAGGAGACCGGCGTCTACGCGCCCCGACTGAACCGGATGAACCTTGGGGTCGCCACGGGCGCTTACCGTGCAGCGCTGATCGAGCAGGCCGGCGAGGCGCCGGATGCCGTCGGATACCTGAAGGCCTTCAATCCCCTCACTGGCGAGACGGTCTGGCGAGTGCGCAACCGATCCGCCACGATCGGCGGAGTCCTCGCCACCGCTGGCGGGCTGGTGTTCCAAGGCGACGGCAGCGGGTTCTTCTCCGCCTACGACGCGGACAGCGGCCAGCTGCTGTGGGAGATCGATGCCTACGGCTCGATCATTGCGCCGCCTGTCACCTACCGCGTCGGCAACACGCAATACGTGGCAGTCATCACGGGGGCCAGCTACGACTTCCACCAGCAGGGCAAGATCCTTGCGTTCGCATTGGGGTCGTCTGCTCGAATTCCCGTGCCTCCACGACGGGACCGAGCGATCCCCGACCAGCCGCCCCTGACCGCATCAGCCGACGAGCTCGCGGAAGGAGAACGGCTGTACCACCAGTACTGCTCCTCCTGTCACGGATCCCGCGCCAAGGGTTACCGCAACGCCGACCTGCGCCTGATGAGCCGCGCCATGCACGCGGCCTTCCAGTCAGTAGTCCGGGATGGCCTGCTCGCGGAGCTGGGCATGGACAGCTTCGCGGTGGATCTCGACGAGGGCCAGACAGAGCTGGTCCGGCAGTACATCATCTCAAGGGCGACCGCCGACCGGAATGCCGCCGGACGCGAATAGCGCGCCCGTCCGCCGTATACTCAAGGCGCCCATACCAGGGCGAGAAAGGAGCCGGAAGATGATCCGCAATATCGCCGCCGCCGTGCTGCTGGCCACTGCGTTCACGGCACTCCATCCCGGCCAGGCACACCACGCCTTCTCCGCGGAGTTTGACGCGAACGCGCCGATCCGCATCACGGGCAAGGTCGTCAAGGTCGAGTGGATCAATCCCCACGCTTGGGTCCACGTGCAGATCGAGCGGGCGGACGGAGCCACGCTGACATGGGAGCTTGAAGCCGGAACGCCGAACACGCTTCTGCGCAGAGGGCTGACCCGGACACTGCTGCTGCCCGGAACGCCGGTCATCGTTCGGGGCTACCAGAGCAAGGACAAGCTCTGCAATCCCACGTGCAAGGGCAGTGGCCGCGACATTACGTTCGCCGATGGCCGCAAGATCTTCATGGGCTCATCGGGAACCGGGGCTCCCAGGGACGGGGCAGATCCGAGCGAGCCGCCGCGGCCCTGATTCAGGGCTTTCCTGCTTCCTCAGCTTCCTTCTTCAGCCGCTCTTCGGCTTCTTCGAAAGCCTTCGCGCCGCCATACCAGCTCGCCAGCCAGTCGCTCGCCTGTGTGCCCTCCTCCTCCCGAGCGCGGGCACCGGAGAGCATCAGGGTCATGGCCCGATTCCCCTCATGGCAGGCATACTCCAGCAGCGGGTCAGAGGTCCGCATCATCTCCACAGCGACCGACCAGGGCGCTTCGAAGGACTCCGGATCCGTGACCGTGTACTCGTAGAGCAGCGTCTCCGGCGAGTTGCGGGTGAAGCGCTCGACCAAGACCATGTTGGGTCCAGAGCCGCGGAAGTTGGTGTGTTCCGTGAAGTTCTTGGTCGTTACGACCAGAGTGTCGCCTTCCCAATGCCCGCGAGAATCGCCCTTCCATAGCCTCACGTTGTCCGGCACGTGCGGTCGTCCGTCCAAGGGCACAATCCGGTGGTCGTTGACCATCTCGTTGAGGAAGGCCACGTGGTTGGGGGTCTGAAAGATCTCGAGGAAGTTGTTGTATGCCCCCGGATTCATCGGAGGCCCGGAGTTGAAGCCCATGATGCAGCGCTCTAGGGGATTGCGGTCTTCCGGGCCGTCCGGAACCGCGCCCCAGCGTGCGTAACGCTCCGCCGACCGCCGCTTCGCAAGCTCTGTCAGCGCTGGAAGCCTCCCGTCTGGAGGGTCCACCACGAGGGAAGTGCGCATGGTCCCTGTCATGCGCTCGCCGCGGTCCAGCCAGAAGGCGTTGTAGCCGACGTCCACGTCACTCTGGCCCTCGCCCGGCGGCCGTTCCCTCCTCTCCTGTCGAGCCTTGAGGGTGCGCTCCTCCCAAGCAGCGACCTCATCTGGGGTCAAGAATTCCTTGTCCTTGAACTCGGCGGGCCGCTCGAAGGGCGTAATCGAGCGGAAGTCCCAGGTGCCCTGCAGGTCTGGCGCTCCCCAGCTTGTCCTGGGCGTCTGTTCCGCACTCGCCGCCAACGTCATTGCGCAGACGGCGACGACCGCCACTGCAGCGCTCCCGACCGAAGGACCCCCGAATCCATTAGTGTTCTTGCGCCCGTACATGCTGCGGCACCTCCCTACTCTTGTCCCGACGTGGCCGATGCCTCGGAGGCCGATTCTCCAGTTGCGGGCTCGCCTCTCGTCAAATGCCCGTAGACCGCCCCTTCGGCGAATGGCACGCATTTGAACTCCAGGATCTGGGCGTTCGGTTCCTGTCGGCGGTACAGAGGCATGCGTATCTTCCAAGGCCGGGTGTAGACCTGCGGATCCTCAATCGTGGCCTCATACCAAAGCAGGTTCGGCCCGGCAGGCGTGTAGCGCTCCTCGACACGCAGCTCTTCGCTGTGGAAGTTCCCGGAACTGTCGAACCAAGTGTCGGGCATTTGTGCGGTCACGTCGACCACGAGAGTCTGGCCCTCCCATCGTCCGAGGCCATAGCCCATCCAAGACGGTGCCAGCGCCTCCGATCCCGGACGGTCCAGTCTCACCACCCTGCTCGTGCTGGCGAACTCATACGCGAACAGGATCGTCTTCGACGTCTGCACGATCTGGAACGGGAACGGCATGTAGGTGGCCCTTGGAATCCCCGGCATAAAGCACTTGACCGCGGGATCGCGCTTCAGCCAGTCGGCACGGTTCTCGGCGCGCCTCTTCAGTGCCCAGTCCTGATACGGGATAGTACCGCCCTCAACCACGCTGAGCCCTGCCGGAATCGCGCCAAGTGCGCCCAACGCCTCAACGGGACCGTTCCGTGCGGCGTGCGCCTCAAGATCCCAGTGGGCCGAACCGAGCGCCTGCCAGATGCCGTTGAGGTCAGGATCGCCGTCAGGCGTGCGCTGGGAGACGAACTGGGCCGGCAGCTGCGCCGAGCCAAGAGCCGCCACCAGCAAAGCCAAGATGGTCGAGGCGAACAGCGATGCCCCCCCAACCTGCCTGACCATCCCCCAGCCGAATCTTCTCACTGTTCGGGCCCGTCCTGACCTGCTCGAAGCCCGACACAAGTGTACACACCGACGTTCATCCGGTAGCCGGTGCCGAGAACCCGCACCCACATGAGTTTCGGACCGCTGCACAGAAGCACCCGGGCAGCGGTCGAACCATAGCTCGCCAGAAGCGGCCAAGCCGATTCACGGGACGGGCCCGACAGCCGACGGCTGGCAGAGAGTGCGTCAAGGAATGGGGTGCTTCACCGGAAGATCGTAGGAGGAGCCGACGAAGACAGGCTGACCTTGGACGAGGACACGCTTCACGAAGGCGATCTCAGAGCCCCCCCCGCCCGGGAGCATGTAGTACCAGTACGCTTCACCAAAGACATCCACCATGCGGACAACATCCCTGGGACCGAAGGCGTGCTGGAGGAAGGTCGCAAACGGGATGGCGTACTCCACACCGCTGAATAAGACGTTCGCAGCGACGTCGATTGCTGCCACGTGGCTCCCCGGGCTATTCCAACGGGAGTCACGAGAGAGTATCGGCGCGGCAAAGAGTCCCCATTCCTCGACCTCGGAGGCAGCGCAGCGAACGAAGGCTCTGAGAGTGGAAGGGTTCTGGTTCGCTTCGAGGACGGCGGCATTGACCTGCGCTTCATAACAGGTGCCGGGGAGATCTGGCTCGATGATCCCGGCAGCGACCACGGCAGCCTGTCCGTGCCAGTCGACCTCGACGAGGTATGTCGTCTTCGGCTCGAGCATCCCGGTCTCCCAGTTATTGAAGTAGTAGTGGATCCAACCCGAGTCGAAATCGTTCGTGAGGCGGTGAAGCTCTCGCAGATAGTCGCCGACCACGCCTGTCGGAACGTCGTGGAGCGCGTCCCCGGGAATGCCCTCCCGGGTCGCATCGGGAGGGTATGCGACCAACTGCGACCGTACTTCCTCGCGTTCCAAGAGCCGGACGAAGACATAGGAGTTCTCGTCGTCCCAGCGGGGATCCTCGTGGAACGACCGATAGGCCTCTTCCGGCCCTCGCTCCGAGATGTACTCCGCCGCGCAATTAACCAGAGCCCGGAGATCCCGCCGCGTTCGAACCGCGCGGGCCGCGATGTAGTCGTCTTCGCATCGGGGCTCTTGCGCCGCCGGGCCAAGGGAGGGGTAGTATCCAGAGCCCACCAAGACTGGCACACCCTGGGACACTACCCGCTTGAGCATGCCGACCTTCCTCTCCTGACGCAAGGTGACAGGATTGACGTGGTTGTAGTAAATGTACGACTCACCGAAGGAATCTGCGATCGAGAGCACATCGCGACCGCCGAATCGATCTAGGATCCTCCCGCTTTCGCCCCACTCGTGGCGAATCCTGCCCCCGATGCTAAGCCGGTTAGACGTCATGAGCTGGTTGCCCATCATGTCCATGACGTAGACATAGCTGGAGCCGTCCCGCCATCGCGGATCGTCCTGCAGTTCGTGCTTCGCGAAGTAACCCTTCGCCTCGACCATCAGCGCAGCGCAGCGAACAAACTCCTGCAGGGTCTTGTCCGTGGGCGCGGCCGAGAGCTGACCGGCATTGACCCTCTCAGGCTCGCACGTGCCCGGAAGGTCGTTCGCGTAGTAGCCAGCACCAACGACGGCTCGCTCGCCGTTCCAGTCGATCTCGACTAGGTAGGAGCGCTTTGGCTCATCGCGGCCGGTCGTGAAGTTGATGAAGGCATAGTAGATCCATCCCGCATCCACGACGGAGAGAATCCGATGCGCCTCGGCATAGTAGTCAGTGCCGAACGTGTCGACCACAGGTCCGCGGAAATTCCCCTCGATATGTCGCTGGGGCGGGAACACGTAGGTGATCGTGTCGTTGCCGGTTTCGCCCACTCCGGTGACGAAGATGTAGATGGGGCCGTAGTACCAGCGCTCATCTTCAACAAAGGCCCGATGGGCTTCCTCGGTTCCATGCTGGCGCACGTACTCGGCCGCGCACTCCACGAACGCCTGAATGTCGTCCGCATTAGATATGGCCTTCGCCGAGATGCGGCGATCCGAGCACTCGGGCCCGGCGGCTGCCGCTGCGGGCAGGGCAGCCGAGAACAAGAAGGCGACGATGGCTCCGATTCGCACGGATGCTGGCGTTTTCTTGAGTCCCATAGATTTTTGCAACACGATACCAGATCGGCTAGTGATGTCATCCCAGTGAATCAACGAGGCCCGGATGCGACCCGATCTGACCACCGCCCCGGGCAGTCAGGTGATGTATATCCGCCAACCACCGCCACCAACGCCTGCGGGAGCCCTAAAGCCCTACTTCGTCGCTCTTCCGATCGCCAGGCGCAAGCGGTCGGCTACTGCGGTGACCCGAGGCGTGTTGGTTGTGGGCGCAATGGCGAGCAAGACCTTCATCAGGGCGACGTCCTTCCGGTGTCGATTGACCCGTCGGATGTAATCGGCAGAAACCTTGGTGCATACGAGTGTGTGCGGAATCCCCTTCTTCTCGGTCGTGCACTCGATCGGGAGCCTTGCGCTTCGGATTTCGAACTCCACGTGCATTCGCAAGTCCTTCCGCATGCTGAATCGGAGCACGGCAGCCCTAGGATCTTGGCAGAACGCTGTCAATCTGCGGCAATGCTGGCACTGGCAGGCCGGGCCGGAGCAGGTCCTTGGCAACCGGTTGCCCGGGGGGCAGGAACTGCGCTCGAGCAAGAGCCCCGCCGCATTGCGCCACAGCAGCGCAAGGGCCGACGCGGACATCAGTTCCGGATCAAGTGCCCATACTTCCTGCAAGCGCCGGGGCAGATCTGTGGCGGGCTGACGCTGCGACTGCTGCTGCAGGACGACGTTGGCTGCCTGTTGTCCCTCGTCTGGCAGGTCCAAACGTTGCCCCACCAGGATCGCATCCCGAACCGCAGCCGGCACCTGTTTGTTAGGTTCATTCGGCCACGGCTTGTAGGCCTCCTCTCGCCCTCGGGCCCAAGATGCCGGAAACACCTGGAAGGCCCTGGCCGCTTGTCTTTGCAGGACTTTCGTCCAAGCCACCGCGTCCGTCGGCACGCTTCTTGAAGAGGCCTCCGCAAACAGCCTGAATACGCTTCCTGGGTCGGAGCCGAGCCTCTTGGTGACAAGCTTCTTGAGGAACGGTTCCAGCTTGTCCCCCCTGACACGCTCCATCAGGTCCACGAGGCTGCTGGTGATCTCGCTCGTGAATCGAGAGAGCATCACGCCCTCAAGAAACCGCACGGTCTGTACCTCGTCGTCGGCCCGGATCAGCAGACTCAGCGTGGCAGGCAGGGTCTCGGCCGTGGTCCGGGAATGGCTGAAGCTCCACCGTTGGCGCTCGAGCTTCAGCCACTGGTCGACCACTACCTTGACAAGATCCAGACCGCTTTCCCGGTCTGAGGCAAGGACTCCCGTCGTGTGCTCGATGAGGTTGTCGACCGGGCCGTCTGCGAGGACCGAGGCGTGCCAGCTGCGGGGCCACGCAACGAAGGTCGTGGCCCGGTAGGCGCGTTCAAGCGTCGCACCCGAGTTTCCTGTGGCCTCCAAGACGCGCTGCGAGTCCGGCGCAGCATCGTCCAGCGCGCCGGAGGGAAGTGCCTCACCCTCATTCATTGGAAGACCACTCGCAAGGTTCGGCGGCCGGCCGGATGGGCCGACAAATGCCGTTAGCCTGTGCGTGCTTTGGTAGATCTCCAAGACTTCGACCGGATCGTACGGTTCGTCCTCGACGGGATCTTCGTCCCACTCGCCGTAGCCGTAGTAGTCCTCCGGCGTGCCCTCTTCATCGATCTGCAGGAGAGCGAGGTAGTACTCGCAGCCCGAGATCCTAGCCGCGGTGGCCAAGGCCCGGCAAACCACAGCGTCCCGGCCCTTCAGACCCTCGAAGCCGAGGGCGGCTTCGGTGTACAGGTGGTCAAGCACCCATACGATCTTCTTGGGCTCGGGCTCGCCGGAAGCCCACTCCGTAAGCACTTGAGCAACTTTCCTTGTCTCAGAGGACACGTCGGGCGCCAGCCTCGGGAGCTTGCCTTTTTCCGGTAAGGCGACGACGTTGTATATGAGGGATACCCTGTGCCCGCCACGGACAGGTTCGGTCCGGTGGGCGCAATCGGCATAGAACGCGGCGAAGACCAACTCTCCCGGGTCTGTGATCGAGAGATCGACAATCTCCTCGCGATCATGGTGCCGAACCACCACCTCGCCGCCAGCGCCCTCCGTGGGTAGGGAGATCACCAGCGTTCCAACCATCCCCCGCGTCTTCTCTGTGTCGCGGTGCTCTTTGAAGAACCCTCCCTCCTCGTAGATCAGCAGCTTGTAGAGATCGAGGTCGATCCGATCCGCCGGGATTCCCAAGCCGTCCGCCACCCGCTTGGAGACTGCTTCGAGCGTTGCAGGCCAGCGCGCCCCACCCAGGCTGATGTCGTCGGCGCTGACCTGCCAGCAGTCTCGAACGGAACTGTCGATTATGGTCTCCGGGCCGCGGCCGTACGGCGCCCGCTCGGCAACAGCGATCAGGCGATGGATCTGCCATTCCAAGACCGGGAACGCAACCGCTCCGACCGAAGACACCTGCATGCTGGGCGGAGGAGCCTCGATCCGGCCCGAACAGCAGAAGTCCCCGGCGCGGTCAATGGACTGCAGGACGCGTGTCAGGCACGAGTGTGTCGAGTTGTATTGGATTTGGGGTCCCACAGACTTGATAGTATGTCCGGGCTTGGACCGGGGCGCTCAACCGCGCTATCGGCGGGACCTTCTGTGGCAGTTCGCACTGAACGTCGGGCGCCCAGTCTAGCCGCACGAACCTGCCCGGGACTTCCCAGCGAGCCTAAGGCCTGTGCTATCGGCCTCTTTAACTTGAGAATGCGCTGCGGCTCTATAATGAAGGAACTCTATAGCATGTTGTCTGCTATCCAAGCTCTTCGGCAAGCGCCGTCGAAACTTTGACTGGATGCCTCGCAGCCGACCGCAGTGGCAGCGCTCGGACCGGTTGAGGTCGCGCCAGACAATCGTCCACGCGGCTCTTGGTGTTCCCCATCCACACCTCCTGATCGGCAAGTCTCGGTCGCCGGAAGTCCCTCGCATCTCCGCGCGGGTTCTTGGTCTTGGGGCACGATGCGGAATCCGGATAATGAGCCCCGCCCTGCGCCCGCACTCCGGGGAGACACCCGACACCGCCGCCTTCACGCCCGGCACGAAGGCCCTTACGTACCTGCGCCTCCCCTGCGCGACGCGGGAACGTCACTCGTCCGATCGGCACCCTTGAATTGTCCAGGACCGGCGTGATGCGGACCGTGCTGCCCGCCTCCGACTGCGGTTGCACGGGGCAGTTCGTGACTGGCAAGCAGAGCGACAGTTCCCGTCTATCAAGCCCCGGAAGACACTCCCCTAAGGGGTGGCACGATGCGCGGTCTCGGACTTGCCGCGCTTGCTCGAGGGCACGGCTCTCAGGCCACTCACAGGTTCCGGCGGTCACATCTGGGAATTGGACAACGAGGAAACGAAGGCCGGCGGTGCTAGGCGGGTCCGTCAGCAGTGCTCCGCCTCTACCGCGAGCAGGTTGCGTTCCTCTCGGCCGAATACCACAGCCACTAGGCGAATCGGCTCGCCCCGCGCACGGTACTTTTCCCCATATCCCCGCTCCCGCATTTGCGACAACGCCCGCCCCACTGCAGCATCGACACCCGCCCTGTCCGGGGCCATCTTGAACTCGAGCACGAACACACGCCCGCCATGCAGCACCACCATGTCCGCTCGTCCGCGGCTTGTGGCATCCTCGACCCGAACGTCCGACCCCACCGCACTGAACGCCAGATAGAGCATCGCCGCGTAGTGCGCCTCATACTCCCCTAACTGCCCTGCGCCACGCCATTGGTGCGGGATTCCCGCCAAATACGCCTGAAGCCGCTCGCCGAAGCCCCGGAAATCAAGCCGCGCCAGCAGCACTAGCAGTGCATTCGCCTCCGTCGCAGCCTCCCGCTGGCCCAAATGCGACAGGAAGCCCTTGCTGAAACTCCGACGGACCTCCAAGTTCGGGTACTCCAGCGCATAGAACGTGTCAGATCCCACACGCTCCTCGCCACCAATGGTCAAGTATCCCGCCTGGAACATCAGTCCCCTCAGGTCAATGTCCCCCACATCGAAGTTGGCGAGCCGCTCGGCATCGATCAGGCGGTGTTCCAACTCCATTGGATTCATTCCCCGCTCAACGATCAGCCGGTACAGGAAGTCCGGGGTACCGGTCTCGAACCACCACGAACGAAACACACGTTTCTTGAACAGCAACAGAACATCGAACGGATTGTAGACATCCTCCCCAGCCTGCCAGCGGTAACCGTTGTACCTAGCCCGGATCTCGTCCCGGTCAATTCCAAACAGTTCCGGCGCAAACACCGTATCCATTTCCCTGTCGGTAAAGCCGCAGAGTGTGGCGTACTGCGGGTCTAGGCTGATGTCTTCCAGATTATTGAGACCAGCAAACAGGCTCACCTTGGAGAAGATAGTGATCCCGGTGACGAAGACGAATCGAACGTGACGAGCGCTGCCCTTGATGACACCGTACAAATCGCGCAAGTAGTCGCGGTTTGCCTTGGCTAACTCTGGGTGTTCGAGCACGTCCAAGATCGGCTTGTCGTATTCGTCGACCAGCACTACGACCTGCCTGCGCGAGGCCTTGTGCAAACGATGCAAGATGTCACGAAAACGTTCCGGCCCAGAACTGGCCAACGGCGACAGTTCGATCCCAGCATCTTCCGCGATCCACGCAATCTGGTTGACCACGTCGCTGTCCAAGTCCCCCGGCTCGTTATACTTCCCGTCAAAGCTCAGCCGGACCACCGGATGCGCACAGTTCCAGTCCCACACATCGTGTATGGCAAGTCCCCGAAACAGCGGCTCGCTGCCCGCGAACAGCTCGCGCAAAGTGTCCAGCAGCAGGCTCTTGCCGAACCGGCGCGGTCGGGACAGGAAATAGTACCGTCCCTGGCTCACCAGTCGGCGAATCAGGAGAGTCTTGTCAACGTAGTAGTACGAGTCTCCTCGAATTGTCGGGAAGTCCTGAATGCCGATCGGGAGTAGGCGCCGCTTCATGGCCTGAGCGCGTCAGGCAAGGCCCGGCACGATGTTTCTATCCCGCGGCCAGGTGCCAGACGTCCGCACAGACACTCGCGGGACAAGTTTCGCCTTTGCGGGGCTTGCTGGGCCTAGCTGTCGACGATAGCCCCTTGGCCGTTGAAGAGAACAGGATGGGCGGATTGCCCGATCAGCCTTGAAGTGGTTCATGGCTGGCAGCGAACCTGCGGATCCCGAACGTCCCGCCCCGGACGCCCGGACAGACATATCGGCGACGCTCCCCGGACTTGCCAGAGAATCGCACATAGCAGCCCCGCACCAGATTCTCACCCCATCGGCGTCGACACTATGCCGCGCAATCAATCCCTCGGAAGGTCGGGGACGGCTACGCCCTATGCCATCAGGCCTTGCTGCACGGTGCCGCTCACGTCGGTGAGCCGGAAGTCACGCCCCATGAAACGATACGTGAACTTCTCGTGGTCAAAGCCCATCAAGTGCAGGATCGTCGCCTGAAGATCGTGCACATGGACCGGATCCTCGGTGATGTTCAGGCACAGCTCGTCGGTCGCGCCGTGCACGTTGCCGGCCTTAACGCCCCCTCCGGCCATCCACATCGAGTAGGCCGTCGGCTGGTGGTCCCGACCCGCGTTCGCGGCCTCCTCGGGCTTGCGGATCTCGACCATCGGCGTCCGGCCGAATTCGCCGCCCCACACGACCAGAGTCTCGTCCAGCAGTCCGCGCTGCTTGAGATCACGGATGAGAGCGGCCGTCGGCTGGTCCGTCTCGCGCATGCGCTGCGGGAGTTTCGTGTTCAGGTACGTGTGGTCATCCCAGGAGGCGTCCATGAGCAGCACGGTCCGCACACCCCGCTCCACGAGACGGCGGGCCAAGATGCAGTTCGTTGCGTACTGCCTGCGGTGCTCGTTGTCACTTTCGATCCCGTACATCTCCAAGGTCTGGGGTGACTCGCTGGACAGGTCCACCAGATCGGGAGCCTCCGCCTGCATGCGGAACGCCAGCTCATAGGCGTTGATGCGGGAAGCTATCTCTGCGTCACCGGTGCGCTCGTGCCGCATCCGGTTCATGTCATTGACAAAGCTGATCGTCTCGCGCTGGACGTCACGGGTTACCCCGGGCGGGTTCGACAGGTACAGGATCGGATCTCCCTGACTACGGAAGAGGGTGCCTTGGTAGTGGGAGGGCATGAACCCAGACGAGAAGTTCGTCGTTCCGCCGGAGGTTCCCTTCCCCGACGCGAGCACTACAAAGCCCGGCAGGTTCTCGGACTCGCTGCCAAGCCCGTACAGCAGCCAAGACCCGAGGGTCGGCCGGCCCGGGAGCGTCGAACCCGTGAACAGCAACAACTGCCCAGGATGGTGGTTGAAGGCATCTGAGTGCATCGAACGAACCAGGCAGATCTCATCCGCCACGGATCCAAGATGCGGGACCAGTTCGGACAGCACCATTCCGCACTGGCCCCTCGGCGCGAACTTGTACCGGCTTGCCATGACCTTGGCCGTCGGCTTGATGAAGGCCAGAGTCAGGTCTTTGGTGATCGACTCCGGCAGGGACCTGCCGTCCCAGCGCTCCAGCTCGGGCTTGGGATCGAAGAGCTCGTACTGGCTCGGGCCACCCTCCATGAACATGAAGATCACGCTCTTCGCCTTAGGCGCGAAGTGCGGGGCCTTGGGGGCAAGAGGCCCGGCGGCGGTCAGCCCGTCGGCGGCCAAGAGTTCCGCCAAGGCGGCGATCCCGACCCCTCCGCCGGCGCTACGAAGGAAGTCGCGCCGACCAAGGGTTGCGGCGATGTGTCGCTCGTCCATTCCAGTCGGCTCCATTGTAGTTAAGGTCCGTAGGGCAGCAGGCTTGGACCAACGGCTAGAGGCAGCCGACCCGGTACCATTGTGGCGATGCGGCGGAGAATCTCAACGGCTGCAGCGATCGCAGCTCTGGCCGCTCAGCCGTCCCAGTCCGCTGATTCGGGGTTTGTCGCGCGCTACTGCCTTGCCTGCCACGGGGAATCTACCGCCACGGCGGGCGTGTCCCTCGAGGGCCTCACAGCGGATGCACCGGGAGAGCGGCCCGAGATTTGGGAACGCGTGCTGAGGAAGGTGGCATCGGGCGAAATGCCCCCGCCCGAAATGCCCTCCCCCGAGCTCGCTGAGCGGTCCCTGTTCACCGCCCGGCTCGAACGGGCGCTGGACGCAGCCGCTGCCGCCGAGCCGAACGTCGGCCGGACACCGCCCCACCGCCTCAACCGGGCAGAGTACGCCAACTCCGTCCGAGACCTGCTCGACCTCGACGTGGACATCAGGCACCTGCTCCCGGGCGATGATTCAGGCTACGGATTCGACAACATCGCAGACGTCCTGTCGCTCACGCCGGCGTTGATGGAGCGCTACCTGATCGCTGCCCGCTGGGCCAGCCGGCTGGCTGTCGGCCGGGCGGGGCTGCAACCCCAGAGAGACGTTTTCGTGCGCAACCGCGAGACCGGCTTTGCGCTTGCCGGCCATGCGCCGGCCAAGCCCGGGGACCTTCCTCCACGGGCCGTTCGAGGAGCGGCCATACGCTACTACTTCCCCCTCGATGGCGAGTACGTGATCGCGGCAACCCTGGACCGCGGCGAATCGCTCATTGACTACGAGCGCCGCTCCGGCCGGGTCCGCGTGACAGCGGGCATTCACGCTGTCTCCGTGTCCTTCCCGGGCGGCTCACCGAGATCCGAGACCACCAAGCCGGACGGGGGAGCCGCGAGGGAGCTGCCGCACCCGCCTCTAGATGTGCGCATCGACGGCCGTCGCGTGACGCTCGTCCAGCTCGAGGACACCACCAGGCCGTACCGGCTGCGAAACATATCGATTGAGGGACCCTTCAACGCTACGGGCCCGGGCCTGACGCCCAGCCGCCGCAAAATCTTCTCGTGCCTGCCAGACACCGCGGCCGACCTGCGGCCCTGCGCCCGGGCGATCCTCTCCCGGCTGGCCCGCCAAGCGTATCGCCGGCCCGTGAACGAGAACGACACGTCGGCGCTCATGGCGATATTCGAGAGCGGACTCTCCCAAGGCGGTTTTGAGGCCGGGATCGAGCGCGCCATCCGCGCCATGCTCGTTTCGCCGAACTTCCTGTTCCGCGTCGAGCCTGATCCACCGGGAGCCACGGCCCCAGTGCCCTACAGGCTCGGCGATCACGCCCTCGCGTCCCGCCTCTCCTACTTTCTTTGGAGCAGCCTGCCGGACGAGGCGCTGCTCGCATCTGCCGAGAGCGGCAAGCTCAGCGACCCAGCGGAAATGGAGCGCCAGGCACGGCGCATGCTGGCCGACCCCAAGTCTCGGGCTCTGGTCGACAACTTCGCCGGACAGTGGCTCGAACTGAGGAAAGTGGCCAGCATTAAGCCGGACAACAGGATCTTCCCGGAATTCAACGCAGACCTGCGACTGGCCATCCAACGCGAGACGGAGCTGTTCGTGTCCGACGCCCTGCGCCGCAACGCCAGCATTCTGGAGCTGCTCGACTCGAATCACACGTTTCTGAACGAGCGCCTCGCGGAGCACTACGGCATCGAAAGGGTACGGGGCACGCAGTTCCGGCGGGTGGCCTTGGAGGACCCTCGCCGCGGGGGCCTCTTGGGACAGGGGAGCATTCTCGCCGTCACCTCGTACCCGAACCGCACCTCGGTGGTGATCCGCGGCAAGTGGGTTCTCGAGAACCTGTTCGGGATGCCGCCTCCCCCTCCGCCCCCCGACATCCCGGAGCTGGAGGAAGCTGCACCTCCCGGGCAAGAGCTCAGCGTGCGCGAGCTGCTGACGCTCCACAGCCAGAGCCCGAGCTGCTCCGGATGCCACGTCCGGATGGACCCGATCGGCTTCGCCCTAGAGAACTTCGACGCCATCGGCCGATGGCGGGACAGCGAGAACGGAGAGCCGATCGACGCGTCCGGCGAACTCCCGGGGGGCGTACGCTTCGACGGGCCGGCGGAACTGCGCCAAGCTCTCACAACCACCCTCAGGGACAGTTTCGTGCGGACTGTAGCCGGGAAGCTCCTGACCTACGCCCTAGGGCGAGGCTTGGAGTATTACGATAGACCTGCGGTTCGGTCCATCGCCCGGGCTACGGAAGAACCCGGCTACGGCTTCGCTGACATGGTCGTGGCGGTGGTGCAGAGCATGCCATTCCAGATGAGGATGGGACCCGAATGACCTTCCTGACCAAGAGATCCCTGCCCCGCCGCGAAGTGCTCCGAGGACTTGGCGTGACGATCGCGCTCCCGTGGCTGGATGCGATGTCGCCGGCGATGGCTGCTCCCAGAACGGCCGCTGCCCAAAAGGCGCTGCGGATGGGTTTCGTCTACGTGCCGAACGGCATCATCGACCTCAAGGGCGAGTGGACGCCTAAGGGGGAAGGGCGGGACTTCGAGTTCAGCGAGATCAACGCGTCCTTGGAGCCGTTGCGGGACCACATCACAGTCCTGAGCGGCCTGGCGCACGTCAACGGGCGCCCTGGCGGCGACGGTCCCGGCGACCACGCCCGCGCCGGTGCGACCTTCCTGACCGGGGAGCGCCCGGTAAAGACCGAAGGTGCCGGAATCCGCGCAGGTGTCTCGGCGGACCAGATCGCCGCGAAGGAGCTCGGCAAGCACACGCAAATCGCCTCGCTCGAGACGGGGGTCGAGGAGCCCAGCGTCGCGGGCGGGTGCGACTCTGGCTACAGCTGCGCATACACAAACACCATCTCCTGGCGATCGCCCACCACGCCGAACCCGGTGGAGGACAACCCGCGGCGCCTTTTCGAACGCCTCTTCGGAGACGGCTCGAGCACGGACGCGAACCAACGTCTCGCAGCTTTGCGCGAGCAGCGCACGATCTTGGACTTCGTGCGCGAGGACTTGGCACGACTTCGCCGCGAACTGGGTGCGACGGACCGCGGCAAGCTAGAAGAGTATGCCGAAGCCATCCGGGACTTGGAACGCCGGATCCAGCGCGCAGAGGCCGACAGCGGCAGGCAGCTGCCGACCATGCACCGCCCGGGGGGTGCACCTGACAACTTCAGCGACCACGCCAAGCTGATGATCGACCTGCAGGTCCTTGCGTTCCAAGCCGACCTCACCCGCGTGACCACATTCATGATGGGCCGCGAGGGCACATGGCGCAGCTACCCGGGAATCGGCGTTCCCGACGCCCACCACGCAGTCACACACCACTCCGGCGATCAGGAGAAGATCGCCAAGACGATCCGGATCAACCAGCACCACGTGAAGATGCTCGCGTACATGCTGCAGCGAATGGAGTCGACCCCGGACGTGGACGGATCCCTGTTGGACAACAGCATGGTCGTCTACGGAAGCTCGATCTCGGATGGGAACCAGCACCTGCACCACGACCTTCCGGTCCTTCTGGCCGGCGGCGGCGGTGGTCGGATCCCGGGAGGCCGACACCTGCGCTACGCGAGAGAGACCCCCATGACCAACCTGCTTCTGAGCATGCTGGATATCGTGGGCCTTCGGACGGGACACTTGGGAGACAGCACGGGCAGGCTCGAAGGCCTCACCCACGGTTAGAGTTCGGACCCGTGCTCGCGAGAGGCCGCCCCGCCCGGAGCTGGATCCTCCCGACCCTCGCGGCGGCGCTGCTGCCGCTGGGCAATGCCGCGGACTTGAGTCTGCTCGACGCCGTGCAGCGCCGCGACTCCGCTGCCGTGCAGCGGCTGTTGGGCCTTGGCGTGGATCCCAACGCGTCTGGAAACGACGGATCGACAGCCCTGGCCTGGGCTGCCCACTACCAAGACTTGGAGACGGCCCGTCGACTCGTGCAAGCCGGGGCGAGGGCAGACGCGGCTGACACGCACGGCGACACCCCGCTGACGCTGGCGTGCGCGAACGGAGACGCCGCGATGGCGGCGCTCGTGCTGGACGCTGGCGCCGATCCGGCCGTGAAGCGCTGGAACGGCGAGACGCCGCTGATGCTGGCCGCTGGCTCCGGCCTTGAGGCAACCGTGCGGAGAATGTTGGACTTGGGAGCCGATCCGAACGAGAGAGAATCCAGCCGAGGCCAGACTGCCCTCATGTGGGCGGCGGCTGAAGGTTCGCCAGCCACCGTCAGAGCGTTGCTGAAAGGCGGAGCCGATGTGGACGCGGCCTCCAACGGCGGCTTCACGGCGCTGACGTTCGCGACAAGGGCCGGCGACACCGAGACGCTGAAGGTCTTGCTGGACGCGGGAGCGGACCCGAACCCGCGGGCGCACGATGGCAGCCTACCGCCCAACGTGGCAGCTTCCCATGGCCGCATCGAGGCCCTCAGGGTCCTGTTGGAGTCCGAAGCCGACCCCGGATCTGCCGACAGCCAAGGCAGGACACCGCTGTACACAGCGGCAACGTCCGGCCACCTCCAGGCTGTGGAGCTATTGCTCGAAGCCGGAGCCGATCCCAACGTGCGGACTTCCCGGATCGACGATCCCACGTCGGCGCGCAGCGTCCGAAGGCCGGAAGGGGAAGACACTCCGCTGCTGGCGGCGGCGAAGGGAGGGCACTTGGCGGTCATGCGCCGTTTGGTGGAGGCGGGGGCCGACCCAAAGGCCCGTGCCCAGAGTGGAGAGAGTCTACTGATGCAGGCAGCGCGCAGTTCTAGCATGCCGGTTGTGCGGTACGCCTACTCCTTGGACACCGACGTGGACGCGGCCACTTCCATTGGTCGGACCGTGATGCACGCCGCGGTGATCCCCGCATCGTTCAGCCCTGTTCCCGACAAGATCTGCGCGATCATCAGCTTCTTCGCCGAACGCGGGGCAGATCCGGATCCGATTGACGAAGGAGGCCGGACTCCCATATCGATTGCCGACATCTGGCCGGTCGAGCAAGCCTCGAGACTGCTCTACGAGCTCACGGTGCAGTCGGGCAAGACGCCAAAGATCCTGCCCACCGACCTGCGCTGACCCTGTGGCCGGGCATTGGCCAGCGCGCGAAACGCCGCCCACCGGGCGCGATAGGAGCTCTCGCCTGGGGGAGGCCGCAGAAGCTTGCCCGACATGCCGTTCTGGGCTAGTCTCGTAGCAGGCGATGTTCTGCGGACGGTGCGGATTCGAGATCGAGGAAGAGGACTCCTTCTGCAGGAATTGCGGGCTGTCGACCACGGGTGAGCCGGGCCGGGAAGCCCGCTCATTCTCGCGGCAGACGGACACCCGCATGGTCGCAGGGGTCTGCAGCGGATTCGCGAGGCACTTCGGCAAGGACGTGGCGATGGTGCGGATCATCTGGGTCTTGGCGGCAATCCTGCCTCCCCTGTTTCCCGGCGTCTCCGCCTACGTCCTCGGGTGGCTGCTGATGCCGCCGGCCGCGGACCCTGAGACAGCCCGGGCCTCCGAGTAGCAACACCGTGATCGAGACCCGCGCCCACGCCCGTGCCGGCATTCTCGGGAACCCGTCAGACGGCTATTACGGCAAGACGATCGCGCTCACCCTCCGGAACTTCCGGTCGAGGACGCTCTTGTACCCCAGCGCGCGACTCGAGATCCGCCCGTCCGCCACCGACCTACCGATCTGGGAGAACCTGGAGCACTTGCGGCAGCAGACGCGCTGGCACGGCTACTACGGCGGGATCCGCATCCTGCGAGCGCTGCTGATGCGCTTCAGCGACTATTGCGAGCAGCAGGGGATCGAGCTCCACGACCGCAACTTCACCATCGAGTACGAATCAACGATCCCGCTTCGCCTCGGGCTGGGCGGATCTTCGGCGATCATCACCTCGGCGCTCCGTGCCCTGATGGAGTTCTTCGAGGTTGAGATTCCCCCGTACGTACAAGCAAACATCGTGCTCGAGACCGAGACAAAGGAATTGGGCGTCTCGGCCGGATTGCAGGACCGCGTCGTGCAGGTCTACGAGGGACTGGTCTACATGGACTTCAACCGGGCGCTGATGCAATCCCGAGGCTACGGCAAGTACGAGGTGATGGACAGCGCGCTGCTCCCGAATCTGTACGTCGCCTATCGGACCAGCCTGAGCGAGGGCACGGAAGTGTTCCACAACAGCCTGCGCAGGCGGTACGAGTCGGGTGACAGTCTGGTCCGCGAAGCGATGCGGCAGTGGGCCCGGATGGCGGAAGAGGGCCGGGCGGCCCTGCTGGCGGGCGACACCCGACGCTTCGGGCAGCTCATCGACGACAACTTCGACCTTAGGGCCGAAGTGACCGAGCTCAGTCCGCAGAACCGCACGATGGTCGAAGCCGCGAGATCCCTGGGAGCGACGGCAAAGTTCGCTGGCTCCGGAGGGGCCATCATGGGCACCTATCGGGACGAGGAGCACTTCGAGGCGCTACGCGGAGGTCTGGCAAAGCAGGGGATCCGCACGATCCGCCCGGTGATCTAGCCTATCGGCCAAGCATCACCCGCCGGGGCCCGGCAAAGGGCCGCGCGTGTCTGTGCGAATGCGGCACAGGTAGTCGTCGGCGCACATGTAGAGCGTCCCGCCATCGTCCCCCCAGCAAAGGTTGGCGACGCGCCGCCCGGGTGCGATGCGCCCCAGCAGGCGACCGCTCGGAGTCGCTGCCCATACGCCGCCAGGCCCGGTGGTGAAGATGTTGCCCTGACAATCGACCTTAATCCCGTCAGGCAGGCCGGGGGCCTCGGGAGCCCGCTCAGTCAGGTCGATCAGCACGCGGCCGGGGCCGAGAGTGCCGTCCTCGCGCAACGGGTACCTCATTACGATGGCCTTTCGCGGATTGGACTGGGTGACGTACAGGAAACTCCCGTCGGCACTGAAAGCTACGCCGTTGGGGTTCTCGAGCTCGTCCGTCAGCAAGATGGCCTCCCGCTGGCCGGCAGGCACCAAGTACACCCCGCAGAACGGAAGTTCCCGCGCCGGGTCCTCGTATCGGTGGTGCAGGCCGTAGGCCGGGTCGGTGAAGTAGAGGTCCCCGTGCTGCCCCACCACCAGGTCATTGGGAGAGTTCAGCCGTCGTCCCTCGAAAGAGTCGACGATCGTGATCTTTCCTCCGCCGGGCTCCAGCCGGGACACGCGTCGGTCACCGTGCTCGCACGCGAGCAGCCGTCCTTCGGCGTCGAAAGTAAGGCCGTTCGATCCCGGCTCCTTGCCGTAGTACTCGATCCCGGTATACCCGGAGGGCTGCATCCAGATCCTCGCGCCGGCTGCCTCGGTCCACCGATAGATGGCATTGCGGGGAATGTCCGAGAACAGCAGATGGCCCTCCCGAGCCGCCCAAACGGGCCCTTCGGGCCAAGCGAACCCGACGTCGAGGAGTTCGATACTGCGCCCGGGTCCGACGAGATCGTCGAACTCCGGGGCGAAGCGGTCGATGTGTCCGATTGAGTGGAAATCTCGCACGAGCCCCCATCATATTTCCGGCCACGCGGAGTTCTCGGCAAGGGCTGGATTGGACGAGCCGCCGGTTATGCGCCGTCTGGCCACGGCGTGGCGGGAATCCGTGTCCCTGGTCTGGGGTTCCGGCACCTGCTGTCGGCCGCCGCGCCAGGACCAAGCGAGACGACCGCTACCCGGGTCTTATGATGTCAGCGATGGCCCAGCTTGGAGCCACGCCCCCGATTCGGGTGCTGATTGCAAAGCCCGGGCTCGACGGGCACGACCGAGGGGCCAAGATCATCGCCCGAGCCCTCAGGGACGCGGGAATGGAAGTGATCTACACCGGTCTGCGCCAGACACCGGAGCAGGTGGTCAGCGCGGCCCTGCAGGAAGACGTCGAGTTCATCGGACTCTCGATCCTCTCCGGAGCCCACATGGCGATCGTTCCCAACGTGCTCGATCTGCTCCGGCGAGCCGGCGCTTGCGACGTCCGCGTAATCGTTGGCGGCATCATCCCCGATGTCGATGTCTCGGCCCTCAAGGAGTTGGGCGTGTCGGAGGTCTTCCAGCCTGGGTCGCCCCTGTCGTCAATCGCCTCGTACCTGAAGGACAACCGTCCCGACCGCTCCTGATGCCCGTCCGCTGGGTGCCGAAGCGCCTGTAGCGCAATAATGTGTCCGGCACGACCGTGGCAGAAACCGTTGGCATTGTCGGTTGCGGAAGGGTGGGCCTTGCCCTCGCTCGGCTGCTGTCGCCACGATTCCGCGTCTTGGTGGCTTCGCGGCGAGACGCAGGAAAGGCCGCGGCCCTCGTCGGCGGCGGCGTCCAAGCGGTTTCCGCGGGATCATTGGCCAGCTCCGCGCGCTGCTGCGTGCTAGCCGTTCCCGACCGCGCCGTGCCCGAAGTTGCCGTGTCGATGGCGAATCAAGGTGCGCCGATCATCCTGCAAACGTGCGGTGCCCTGGGGCCGGCCGATCTCGGGCTCCCGGCCGGTCTTGGCGTTTCGGCGGCCACGTTCCATCCATTGCAGACGTTCCCCGACGCCGCAGCGGCCGTCAGTGGCCTCCCTGGATCGTTCATCGGAGTCTGCGGCGACGGCCCGGCCCGGACTTGGTGCGAACGCCTGGCCCGGGCTATCGGATGCACACCCCTGGCGGTCGAAGAGCGCAAGCTGCCGCTCTACCACGCTGGCGCCGTGCTAGCCAGCAATTGCCTGATCGGCCTGCTGGACGCCGCCACTGAAGCACTGCAGGCGTCGGGCGTGGCACGGGAGACCGGGCGCGCGGCGCTGGCCCCTCTGGCGACCGCCAGCCTCCGCAATGCACTTACAATGGGGGCGGAGCAGGCGCTGACCGGACCGGTGTCCCGAGGGGACGTGGGCACTGTGGGCCGGCACTTGGACTCCGTGAGCACCGTGTCCGAGCCGCTCGGGGACCTTTACCGCCTGATTGGCCTTCGCTTGGTGGCGATCGCCCGGCGAGGGGGCTTGGATCCGCATACGGCCGACGGCCTGCAGGCCGTCCTCGGCGAGAGAGCGGCGCGTCGGTGAGGCACCCAGACGCTGCAGTCGCGGCCCCGGACTTGCTGCGGATGAAGCGTCGCGGCGAGCGGATCGCTATGCTCACGGCATACGACTTCACCATGGCGCGCCATTTGGACCGCGCCGGAGTGGACGTTCTGCTTGTCGGCGACTCGCTCGGCATGGTCGTGCTCGGCCAGGCAAACACCCTCGGCGTGACCCTCGACGCGATGCTGCACCACACGGCCGCCGTGTCGCGCGCCGTGTCGCGCGCATTGGTGGTGGCCGACATGCCGTTCCTGACCTGCCACACCGGCGTGCCAGACGCCATTCGCGCGGCCGGGCGGCTGCTCAGCGAGGCCGGCGCCCGGGCGGTGAAGGTCGAGGGCGGGTTCCAGGTTCTCGAAGTCGTCCAGAGACTGGGGGAGGCCGGCATCCCGGTGATGGGCCACATCGGGCTAACGCCGCAGTCCATCCACAGGCTCGGCGGGTTCAGGAAACAGGCGCGCAGCCCCGAAGAGGCGCGAAAGCTCGTCGATAGCGCAAGGGCCCTCGAGGCGGCCGGGGCTTTCGCCGTGGTATTGGAATCGATCCCGGCCAAGGTCGCAGCCGAGGTCACCGCCTCGCTGGAAATCCCCACGATCGGGATCGGGGCTGGCCCGCATTGCGACGGCCAAGTCCTAGTGAGCCACGACGCCTTCGGGCTCTACGACGAGTTCACGCCACCATTCGTGAAGCGCTTCGCGAAGCTTGGCGACCAACTGGCGGCTGCTGCAAGGGACTATGTGCTGGAGGTTCGCGAGGGGCAGTTTCCCTCATCCCCCGCAGCCTCTCTCGCGAGGCGCTCGGCGGACTGACCGGCCATGGCGGCCGACCGCATCGCGCGCATCGCGCACCTTCGCGAACGTGTCTCTGCCGCAAGGCGGGAAAGCCTCGCTGTAGGCTGCGTGCCCACGATGGGAGCCCTGCACCGCGCTCACCTCGAGCTAATCGACCGGGCCCGGGCCGAGTGCGGGCTGGTCGTGGTCACCGTGTTCGTCAATCCGCTGCAGTTCGACCGCGAAGACGACCTGAGAAGCTACCCCCGCACCCTTGAGCGCGACGCGGAGCTGTGCGACCGGCACGGGGCCGACGTGGTGTTCGCCCCTTCCGTGGACGAGATGTACCCGCGCGAGCCAGTGGCCACCGTCAAGATCCGGGGCCTTGCCGACGGGCTTTGCGGAGCAAGCCGTCCGGGGCACTTCAGCGGGGTTGCCACGGTCGTGCTGAAGCTCCTCAACGCCGTCCGGCCGGACGTGGCCTACTTCGGCGAGAAGGACTACCAGCAACTGGTCATCATTCGGGCACTCGTCGAGGACACTTGCCTGCCCGTGCGCATCAGGGCGGTCGAGACTGTGCGGGAGGCCGACGGCCTAGCGCTGAGCTCGCGCAACGCACTGCTCACCGACGATCAGCGTGCGGCTGCACCCGCACTCGCGCGGGAACTGCGAAACGCTGCCAGAGCCGTGCGAGCCGGTGAGTCGGACGCCGCCAAGATCCTTGGGAGGGCGCGGCGGGCGCTCGAGGCCCAGCCGCTGCTGCGCTTGGACTACTTCGACATCGTCGACCCAAGCACGCTCCGGCCGATCCTGGAGATCACGGGGCCGGTGAGAATCGCCGCAGCCGCATTCCTAGGGACGACCCGGCTGATCGACAACCTGCCCGCAAGCCCGAAAGTTGGATAATGGCGGCCATGCCCCGTGCACTGTGGATTCTGGCCAGCGGATTGGCGGCGGCCACGCTGGCGCAACCCTCGCCCAACATCGTCCTGCTCTTCGCGGACGACCTCGGCTACGGCGACTTGGGAGCCTTCGGCAGTCCCACAATCCGCACACCCCAACTGGACCGCCTCGC
The DNA here is from genome assembly GCA_965203925.1 of Bryobacterales bacterium. Lineage (GTDB taxonomy): Bacteria > Acidobacteriota > Terriglobia > Bryobacterales > UBA6623 > VXMF01. Next base: position 2,195,017 of record OZ241924.1, on the reverse strand, counting down.
AGCCGAGGGCCTGCGGATGACCTCCTTCTATTCCGCGCCTTCGTGCGTGCCCGCGCGCACCCAGCTCTTGCTGGGACGCTACCCGAGCCGCGCCCGCGTAGGCCGCACGTCGGTCGGGGGGGACGGCGGGATGCCGTCCGACCTGACCACGCTTGCCCAAGGGCTGAAGACGGCCGGCTATCGCACGGCGATGGCAGGCAAGTGGCATCTCGGCTACGCCAAGCCCGAATTCCTGCCCGTCGGCAAGGGGTTCGACAGCTGGTTCGGCCTTCCCTACTCCAACGACATGATCCGCCCATGGGTCCAGACCGACGAGCCCTTGTGGCTGTACCGCGGCGCGGAGCCCGTCGAGCACCCGGTGGACCAGGACCAGCTCACGATGCGCTACACCCAAGAAGTGGCCAGCGTCATTCGCGAGGCTTCGTCCGGTCCGTTCTTCGCCTATCTCGCCTACAGCATGCCGCACCTGCCGCTGCGGACCGCTGGCCGCTTCCGCGGCCGCTCCCGGGCGGGACTCTACGGGGACGTCATCGAAGCGATCGACTGGTCGGTCGGGGCGATTCTGGAGGAGCTCGAGCAGAGCGGGAAGGCCGATGAGACGATCGTGATCTTCACGAGTGACAACGGGCCGTGGCTCAACCTCCCGGACCGCATGCTGTCTGGCGGCGTGGAACCATGGCACGCAGGCTCGCCCGGCCCCCTGCGCGGGGCCAAGCACACGACCTACGAGGGAGGAGTTCGCGTGCCGTTCATCGTCCGCTGGCCCGGTACGGTCCCGGCCGGGGCGGTGACGGCCGAGATGGGCGCCACCTTGGATGTCTACGCCACGCTCCTGACGGCGGCGGGAGTGGCACTGCCGGAGGGCTGCGACGGCCACGACCTCGCTGGGCTATGGTCCGGCAAGACGGGCCAGTCGCCGCGGCGGGAGTTCCTGTACCACCGCGGCAGGTCGGTGCAGGGCGTCCGCGTCGGACCTTGGAAGCTCCGCACAGTGGACGGCGACGAGCTCTTCCAGCTCGATCTGGACCCCTCCGAACGCTACAACGTGGCCGCCGACAACCCGCAGATCGTGGCGGAGCTGCGCCGACGCATCGAGCAGTTCCAAGCAGCCGGGGCCAGTCCGCCACCGCAGGAATAAGGCCGGGAGTGCCGCGCCAGAATCAGCGCCGGCCGACTTCCTCCAAGGGCAACCGGACGGCCATCCCGTCCTGACCGGACCGCTTGGCCGCCTCCAGTATCTGGACGGCGGCGACATTGACGTCCAGCCCCAAGATGTGCTCCATCGGCTCCCCACGGCGGACCCGGTCGATCATGTAGCGCACGGGATGGCTCGCCTCGGGTGCCAGGGGCGGACTCTCGACGGCGCTGGCCTTGCCCCGGCCCGTGCGGATCGATAGCGAGTCCCGAACCAATGACAGCGTGCCGCTGCGGCCGTGGATCTCAAGCTGCTGGAAGCCGCCCGGCAGGTCCCAACTGGCCTCGAAGATGCCGACCGCCTCCGGATACGTGAGCACGAGAACGGCATTGTCCTCAACCTTCGGGAAGCGCTCCGGCTGCAGGTGGCTCACCGTAGCGTAGACCTGTGAAGGCAGACCAAGGTGCCATGCTGCCCAAACGGCGCCGTAGATTCCGAAGTCGATCAAGGCCCCGCCCCCGTTCTGCACCGGGTCCGTGAGCCAGTCGAAGAACACCTTGCGCCGCAGGTCGCGCGGCGAGGGGCCGCCGTTGCCCACCACGCCGTGCAACCTCCATACATCTCCGACGGCGCCTGATCCCGCGAGTCGCCGCTGTTCATGATTCGAGGGCCACCAGGCCATCTGGTAGTTGGTCATCACAGAGATCCCGTGCTCGGTCGCCAATTCCTGGATCCGAAGCGCGTCCTTGTAGCTGCCGGCCAGCGGCTTCTCGAAGATCAGGTGCACGCCGAGCGGGGCGAGGTGTTCGGCGATCTCGACATGTCGGTTGTTCTCCACAAAGGCCCACACGATCTCCGGGCGCTGTTTGCGAACGAACTCCTGGTAGGAGCCGTAGACGGGGGCCTCTGGCTGGACCTTTCTGGCCTCGGCGACGATGCCAGGGATGGACTCCGCGATTCCAACGAATTCCGCCTCTTCGATATCCGAGATTTGCGCCAGCTGGCGCCAGGCGTGGCCATGCCGAAGGCCAACGAAGCCGACTCTGGTCGCTGCGGTTGCCACTTGGGCCATCAGCGCCGCTGCGGCGGCAAGTCGGAGCCAACAAACGCGGCGACGGAAGATCGGAATCCAGCTCACACCTGCCATTATGCCCGGCAGACACACTCCGAGCAGTTGCCCATGTCCCGCCGGGCGCTGCGGGGTACCATGATGCATGGTCTCGGAAGTCCCACCGCTGGCCCTCACTTTCGACGACGTCCTCCTGCTCCCGGCCTACAGCGAGGTCCTGCCTTCGGAGGTCGACACGCACACCCGAGTGACCCGGGGCATCTCGATCAACGTCCCGATCTTAAGCGCGGCAATGGACACCGTCACGGAGTCCAAGCTGGCGATCGCCATGGCCCGCCACGGTGGCCTAGGCGTCATCCACCGCAACATGTCGATCGACCGGCAGGCCGAGGAGGTCGACCGAGTCAAGCGCAGCGAGTCCGGGATGATCGTGGATCCGATCACGATCTCTCCGGACAGCCGCATCCGGGATGCGCTGGACTTGATGGACCGCTTCAGCATTTCGGGCGTCCCCGTCACGCGCGCCGGCAAGCTTGTCGGGATCCTGACGAACCGTGACCTGCGATTCGAGAAGCGCCTTGACCTGAGCGTCAGCGAGCTGATGACCAAGGACAACCTGGTCACTGTCCCTGTCGGGACGACGCTTGACGAAGCCGAGCGCCTGCTCCACCGCCACCGCATCGAGAAGCTCCCCGTGGTCGACGATGCCGGCGACCTCAAGGGCCTCATAACCGTCAAGGACATCCAGAAGAAGCGGCGCTTTCCCAACTCATCGAAAGACGAGCACGGCCGACTGCGGGTCGGAGCCGCGGTCGGGGCCCGCGGGGACTTCCTGGAGCGGGCGCAGGCGCTCTGCAAGAAAAGGGCGGACGTCATTGTCGTGGACACCGCCCACGGCCACACGCTGGGCGTGGCCAATGCGGTCCGGACCCTCCGGCGGGAGCTTCCGGGAGTGCAGCTCGTCGCCGGAAACGTCGCCACAGGGGCGGCCGTGCGGGACCTGATCCGTCTGGATGTCGACGCTGTCAAGGTCGGCATCGGTCCGGGCTCGATCTGCACGACCAGGATTGTTTCGGGGGCCGGCGTTCCTCAGATCGCGGCCATCTCAGACTGCGTGAGGGCGGCCGAAGGGTCGTCCGTGCCAATCATCGCCGACGGCGGGATCAAGTACTCGGGGGACATCTCCAAGGCCATCGCGGCGGGCGCCCATTCGGTGATGGTCGGAAGCCTGCTAGCGGGAACGGACGAGAGCCCGGGCCAGACCGTGCTGTACCAAGGCCGCACCTACAAGACCTACCGCGGCATGGGCTCGCTGGGCGCGATGGAACAGGGCAGCGACCGCTACGACCAAACGGAGTCTGAAGCCAAGCTTGTGCCGGAAGGGGTCGAGGGGCGCGTCCCGCACAAGGGGAGGCTGGGGGACCTGCTGCACCAACTTGTCGGAGGCGTCAGGGCCGGAATGGGGTATTGCGGGTGCCCCGACATCGAGACCATGCGCAACGCCACCCGCTTCATTCGCATATCGCCGGCCGGGCTGCGAGAGGCGCACGTGCACGATGTGCTCATTACCACCGAGGCTCCGAACTACCGCGTCGGTGACTGAGAGAGGCACCCAGGCGCGCCGACAGGTGCCGTGCGATACTCACGCTCTGGGGCGCGAGGCGGGTGGCCGCCCTGACCGGGGCAGGTGACCGCCAGAACCCAATTCCGCCACTGGGAGGACTCCATGGAAGCGGCAATCACTCACAAGGCATCTCTCCTTATGCTGGCGGCATTCTTCTGCATGGCCTGCCTGTCGGCACGGGCCGCCAAGACCGAACTCGACATTCCCTACACCAAGTTCGTCCTCGACAACGGGCTGACGCTGCTGGTGCACGAGGACCGCAAGGCGCCAATCGTGTCGGTCAATGTCTGGTACCACGTCGGTTCCAAGAACGAGAGGCCCGGCAAGACTGGCTTCGCGCACCTCTTCGAGCACCTGATGTTCAACGGCTCGGAGCACTTCAATGACGACTACTTCCAGGCGCTTGAGCGCGTCGGCGCCACGAACCTGAACGGAACGACGAACCACGACCGAACGAACTATTTCCAGGACGTGCCCCGACCGGCCCTCGACCTGGCGCTTTGGATGGAGTCCGACCGGATGGGGCACATGCTGGGCGCGATCGACCAAGCAAAGCTCGACGAGCAGCGGGGCGTCGTGCAGAACGAGAAGCGCCAAGGCGAGAACCAGCCCTACCGCATCGCCTATGACCTGATCACGAAGAACACCTTCCCGAAAGGCCACCCATACTCCTGGACGGTGATAGGAGAGATGGAGGACCTCGATGCCGCCACCCTCGAGGATGTCCACGAGTGGTTCAAGCAGTACTACGGCGCTGCAAATGCCGTGATCTCGATCGCCGGCGACATCTCGCCCGAAGAGGCGCTCAAGGCCGTGAAGAAGTACTTCGGCAACATCCCCTCGGGCCCGCCGGTAGCCCGCCAGCAGACGTGGGTCGCCCGCATGACGGGCGAGCACCGCCAGACAGTGCAGGACCACGTCCCCCAAGCGCGCCTCATGAAGACTTGGAACGTGTCCGAATGGGGCACTAGAGAGGCTACCCTGCTCGACTTGGCCACTGATGTCCTCGCCTCCGGCAAGAGTTCCCGCCTGTACAAGCGGCTGGTCTACGAGGACCAGATCGCCACAAATGCGACGGCGTATGTGTACGCCATGGAGATCGCTGGACAGGTGACGCTGCAAGCGACTGCGCAGCCGGGGGGTGACCTGACCGAAGTCGAGGCCGCGATGGACGAAGAGCTGGCAAGATTCCTGAAGGGTGGCCCGACAGAGGACGAGCTCGAGCGCGCCAAGACAGCCTACAGAGCCAGCTTCATCCGCGGGGCGGAACGTATCGGCGGCTTCGGGGGAAAGTCCGACATCCTCGCCCGCAATGAGGTCTACGCAGGTGACCCCGCCCACTACAAGAGGGTGCTGGACTGGGTTGCTGGGGCGACCACAGAGGATGTCCGCGACGTGTCGCGTGAATACCTCTCAGACGGAGTGTACGTCCTCGAGATCCACCCCGTCCCCGAACGTGGCGTGAGCGAGACCCAAGTGGACCGCTCGAAGCTGCCTGAGCCGGAGGGCTATGCCGAGTTCCGGTTTCCGGAAACCGCCGAAACACAGCTCAGCAACGGCCTCAGGGTAGTCCACGCCGCCGTTTCATCTGTGCCGACGGTCGAGATGTCCCTCGTGGTGCGATCAGGATTCGCAGCCGACGACAGCGGCACGCGCGGGCTCGCACGGATCGCCGCGCAGATCGGGTACCAAGGCACCGAGACCCGCTCGGCGCTCGAGATCAGCGACGAGGCCACACGCCTCGGCGCCCGCATCACCACGGGCGCATCGCTCGACGTCTCGCGCATCTCGCTGTCTGCGCTGTCGGAGAATCTGGACGAGTCTCTTGACCTCTTCGCCGACGTCGTGCTCCGGCCTTCCTTCCCGCAAGATGAGCTCGACCGACTCAAGCGTCTCCAGATTGCGGGCATCCAGCAGGAGATGGCCCAGCCATTTACCGTCGGCCTGCGGCTGCTGCCCCGCCTACTGTACGGCGAGGGGCACGCTTACTCCGGGCCGATGACGGGCAGCGGGAGCATCGAGTCCGTGAAGGCCATTAGTCGGGAAGACGTGGTCGCCTTCCAGCGACGCTGGTACGGGCCTGAGCGCTCCACTCTGGTCGTGGTCGGCGACATATCCCTGGAAGAGATCAAGCCGATGCTTGAGGAGCGCTTTGGCGGCTGGAGGGCTGCCGGGGACGCCTCGGGCATCGAGATGGCCGAGGTGGCCGCACCCGAGAAACGCATGGTGTATCTCGTCGACAAGCCCAACTCCCAGCAGTCCGTGCTCATCGCCGGACTGCCAGCGCCACCGACCAACAATGCTGGCGAAGCTGCCATAGAGAGCATGAACAGCATCCTCGGAGGGGCCTTCACATCGCGCATCAACATGAACCTGCGCGAGGACAAGCACTGGAGCTACGGGGCACGCAGCGCGCTGGTGGACGCCGTCGGCCAGCGCATGTTCATGGCCTTTGCGCCGGTCCAGACCGACAAGACCAAGGAATCGATGGTCGAGATGGACCGCGAGCTGCGCGACATTCTGGGACCACGGCCGCCAGAGCCGGACGAACTCGCCAAGGCCCAGCAGAATCGCACTCTGCGACTGCCTGGCCAGTACGAGACCAAGCGGGCTGTCCTAGGCGCACTGGTCAAGCAGCTGGTCTACAGCCTGCCCGACGACTACATCGAGACCTACGCATCGAGAATCCGATCCGTCACGCTTCAGGACGTCAACGAGGCTGCGCAGAAGATCGTGCACCCGGACCGCATGGTCTGGATCGTGGTTGGGGATCTGGAGAAGATCGAGTCAGGCGTCCGCGAGCTGGACTTCGGAGAAGTCCGGAGGCTCAGCCCAGAGGGCCGTCTCCTCGACTGACGCTCACTTGGCGGGAGGCGGATCGGCGACCGGCGAGAGTTCGGTGGTGGCGACGTTCATCAGCGGAATGCCGAGACCGCGACCGATCTGGGACAGGGCCTCCAGATCGACCGGACCCAGTATCTTGACGACGGTGACTTCCCGGGGATCGCTCGAGACAACCGTCATTCCCGCGAGCTCTTCATCCTCGTAATAGGAATAGACCGACAGGGACTCGGGGCCCTTTCGGTTCGCAGTCTCGATCATAGGCACCCAGCCGTTGTCCGAGAGGCTCTCGTGAACCGGGCGAACATCGTCCTCGCTGGCCGGCGACCCGCGGAACCGGTAGGTCCGGCGGTAGACGCCCTTGAGCCCGCCCAAGAAACCTCTTACGGACGCCGTCACGTTCTTGCGCAAGCCGAGCAGCCGCTTGGCCTGGTCGAGCGAACGCCCCCAGAGATTGACCTTCACGACCTCGTCCGCCTTCTCTTCCAAGGTGGCGAACTCAAGAGCCGCGCCGCTCTCGTGTTCCTGGGCGAGTGCAGGCGTCGCCGCGCCGGCCAATGCCAGCAGCAGCGCCGCCAACGCCGCGGCGGGGCGTGCGCGCTTGGCGCGCAAGGCTGCGTCAGTCATGAGCGTGCTCCTGTGGTGGGTCGAATGCGGCCTGCTGGGCACGCAGCCACTGGCTGCCGGCCAGCTGCAAGACTTCGGCGAGCTCCCGCTCGGCACGGGCCTCGACCGTCTCCCTCGAGTTTCCCGTGGGACCTGTGCCCGTTCCGGCCAGCACGGCGAGCAATGCGCAGGCGAACGCGAGCCCTGCGAACGCCCAGACCCGTCGGCTCGCCGTCGGCAGGCGAAACGGAGGCGTGCGGGCCCCTTTTCTGGATCCAGCTTCCGCAGCAGCGGCGATGCGGCGCATGAGACGGGACCGAAAGCCCGCCGGCGGCGGCGTGCGGCGCAGCAAGCGGCGCAGATCCCTCTCCAAGCCGCTGTCAGCGTGCTGCCGGGACATAGGAGACCTCCTGCCTGAGATGTGCGACCTTCGGCCGCAAGCGGATTAGCGCCCTGCGGAGCTGCGTCTTGACGGTGTTCACATTCATGCTGAGGGTTTCAGCGATCTCCCGCAGCTTAAGGTCCTCCTGAAACCGGAGGATCACGACCATGCGCATCTTGGGCGGCAGCTCAGCGACCCTTCGGCCCAGTTCGTCCGCGAGGAAGGGATCCGGCTCGCGCGGGGCCGTCCGAGGCTCGGCGACGGATTCGAGGGCAACGAATGGCTGATGGCGCTTCCGGCGCGAGTAGTCGATGCACTTGCGGGTGGTGGTCTGCCGCAGCCAGTTCCTCACGTGCAGGTCGGATTGCAGCTTGTGGAGGTTGCGGAACAGCGCCAGATAGGCCTCTTGGGCGACATCTTCGGCGATCAGCCGGTCGCGGAAGAAACCATACGCAATGGCGTAAACCATTCCCTTTGTCGCGTCCACGATCCCGGCGAACGCTTCGGGATCGGCGCGAGCGGCGTCTAGCAGCTGTGCCGAGCGAGTGTCCATCGGCGAGTTGGCCCAGCGGGCCTGCCTGATTCAAGCTTACGCCCGACTCCTGCCCCAGGTTTCAGGCGGGTGGCCGCATGCGGACTGCGGCATTCCGTCAGCTGTCGGGCCAAGCGACGCCCTGATCCTGCTTCTCGACCGGAGCAAGGCCCTTGTACAGGAACCGCTGGACGCGCCGCCCGTGGTAGGTCTCGGTGGTGTACAGGTTCCCTTTCGAGTCGGTGGCAATGCTGTGCACGGCGTAGAACTGGCCCGGCTGGCGACCGCCGTCGCCGAAGCTGGTCAGGATCTCCAGGGACGCACGGTCGAGGATGTGGATGCGCTGGTTCGACCCGTCCGCGACATAGAGGTATTTCTGCTCCGGATCTCTCGATATCGCGACGTCGAACGTCGATCCGTCGCCGAGCGTGTCAGGCTCGATCCAGGTCTCATTGACATACTCCCCGGCGGTGGTGAAGGCTTGGATGCGGTCATTGGTCCGGTCACAGACGTACACGTGGCCGTCTTCGGAGAGTGCCACGCCATGGACCGGTGTGCGGAACTGGTCGGGCTTCTCGCCAGGCTTGTACGGTCCCAGCTGCGTGTCGTCCGGCTCATTGCCGTAAGCTCCCCAGTGCCGCTTGTACTCGCCGGAGTCCGCGTCCAACACGATCACTCGCCGGTTGCCGTACCCGTCCGCGACGTACAGCTCGTTCGTGGCAGGGTCGACCAAGGTCTTCGCGGGAAGCTTGAAGTTGTTCAGGTCGTGGCTCCCCTCTCCCATGAACGGCTTGCCGAGCTGCATCAGGAACTCGCCGGTCTTGGTGAACTTCAGGACCATGCTGTCGTGCACGCGACCCTGTCCCATGGCGTCCTCGTGGTGCGGCAGCGCCGCTGCTTCGCGAGACGCGCCGCGCCCGTTCCCGCCGATCCAGACATTGCCCTTGTGGTCCACATCGATCCCGTGGTTGGACGCGGGCCAGTCGAATCCGTCCCCGCGGCCGCCCCAATGCTCGATGAGCTCACCCTGCTGGTTGAAGGCGAGCACGGGCGGAGCCGGGAAGCAGCACTTGGACGCGGGCGGGTCCCATGTCGCATACACCTCCTTCGGCTCAAGCGAGCTCCCGCGGTGAACGATCCAGACGTTGTCCTCCGCATCCACATCAACCCCGATTACCGTTCCCAGAAGCCAGTGGTTGGGCAGAGGCTTCGGCCACAGCGGGTCAACCTCGAAACGGGGCGCGAGCGGCCCTGCATCCTCGCTGGCCAGCTCAGCGTTCGGCGGCCCACCACACGCGACCAGCAGTGTGAGGATTGTTGCTGCGGCCAGCGCCGCGCGCATTGGGTTCGGCATCGTGCCCGCCATCATACTTCTAAGGGATGCACCGGGCAAGCGGAACACGGAAGCGGCGGCCAGCGGCGCTCGTCGGCTTGGCCCTGTTGGCGACCGCGTCGGGGGTGGCACATGAGATCCCGAGCCGGCTCGTCGTGCGGATGGTCGCCGAGGCGCGCAGCAACGATTTTCTGGTCGTCGCCCGGGTCCCGCTGAGTGCGATTCGCGACGTGGAAGTCCCCGAGTTCGGCCCGGGCTACCTGGACGTCGCAAGGCTTGAGCCACAGCTGCCGGGACTCGCCGAGCAGTGGATCGCCCCTTTCGTTGAGCTGTACGAGGACAGCTCACGCGTGCCCGCCCCGGCCGTCGCCGGCACGCAGGTTTCGCTGCCGTCGGACAGGTCGCTCTCGTCGCTGGACCTCGCGCTGGCCCACCTCGCCGAGCCCAAGCCCGCCAATTCCGAGAACCTAGTCTGGGATCAAGTCTATCTGGACGTTCTGCTGCGCTACTCCATCCGCTCGGACCGCTCGGCGTTCGCCTTGAACCCCGGCCTCGGCCATCTGGCCGAGGACGTGACGACATCGTTGCTCGTCAACCTGCCCGACGGGGTCGAGCGCGCTTACCAGATTCCTAGGGACCGCGGTCGCGTTCAACTCGACCCGGGCTGGCTGCAAGCGGCCGGGGAATTCGTGCGACTGGGGTTCTGGCACATCCTGGACGGCGCCGACCACCTGCTGTTTCTGGTGTGTCTCGTTCTGCCGGTACGCCGCTTCAGGCCGCTGGTGCTGATCGTGACGGCCTTCACCGCCGCGCACTCGGTGACGCTGGTGGCCAGCGCCATGGGCTACGGCCCGTCGGCGTCTTGGTTCCCCCCGCTGGTCGAGACGCTGATCGCCGTCTCTATCCTCTTCATGGCGCTCCAGAGCGCGGTCGGAACTGCCCACCACCGTTGGCTGATGGCGTTGGGCTTCGGACTCGTGCACGGATTCGGGTTTTCGTTTGCGCTCTCGGAATCCCTGCAGTTCGCAGGAGCGCACGTAGTGACATCCCTGCTCGCGTTCAACATCGGCGTGGAACTTGGCCAGCTCGCCGTGCTCTGCGTGCTCGTGCCGGCCCTTGCCGGACTGTTCCGCTGGGCGGTGGCGGAACGCCCCGGAGTGGTCGTGATCTCGGCCATTGCCGCGCACGAGGCGTGGCACTGGTCCTTCGAGCGGCTCGAGGTCCTAAACCGCTTCCCGGTGCCTTGGGATGCCATCGCGGCGGGTAGTGCGGCCACAGCCGGCGGCACCGTTGCACTCTGGGGGTTGAACCTGTACAGGAGGCGACGCGCTCAGGGCCGCGCTGCTCAGCGACCGATTCCCTGAAGGCCCTGAGTTCCTCGGACGATAGGGACCAGCGGGCCTTCTCATCGAGCGGCGTATTGCCGTCCCCCCTGATGTCCACAGTCCCAGGGAGGATCCACGCCTGACGATTCACGTTCGGGCTCGCGGTGGGCAGCATCCTGCTCGGGAGACCCGACCTCGCCAGGCGGATGTGCTGCAGTCCTAACGCGGCGCGGTGCGGGATCGAATGGCCCTGCCTGTCGTGTAGGCCCGCCGGCGCGTAGCGCCGGGACCTCGGCATGAAAAGCCATACATATTAGGCTATATTGGCCATTTGAGACGAGCCAGCATTAGCCAAGCCAAGAATAGCCTGAGCGCCGTGCTCGCCGAAGTGCGTCGCGGGGAGACGATTCTTGTCACACTTCGGGGCAAGCCTGTCGCACAGATCAGTCCCATCGACCTTGCCTCACTGACTGACGAGGCGGCGGCGCGTTTGATCGAAGAAGGCATCGCCCGCCCCCCAAGGTCCCGCCTAGACCTCCACTGGCTTCGGGGACCCGACCGGCCTCGCCTTCCTGAACGGCGAAGCGCTAGCCGGCTGATTTCCGAAGAGCGACGCAAGAATCGATGAAGTACTGGGACTCGTCAGCCTTGGTCTCGTTGCTCGTTGAAGAGTGCCAAACTGCGGCCAGGATCGAGCTGCTGGTACGGGATCCATCCGTCGTGACCTGGTGGGGAAGCCGTGTCGAGTGCGCCTCCGCCCTGAACCGGCTGCACCGGGAACGGCTGATTAATGCGGTCGAGCTGAATCAGTGCCTCGAACGGCTGGAAACATTCGCCGCGAGCTGGGTCGAGGTCGACGCGCTCGACCGCGTTCGCAACCGTGCGCTCCGCCTGTTGCGCTTCCACGCCCTGCGAAGTTCCGACGCCATGCAGCTGGCGGCAGCCCTCGTCGCATCTGGGGAGGATCCAAGGACACTTGACTTCGTCTGCTCCGACAAGAGGCTCTCAGAAGCCGCAGGCCGCGAGGGCTTCGCGATCGTCTGACTCGGAGCGTTAGACAACTGCGGGCAGCCTATCGGCAAGCCGGGCGGGCCGCTGTGCGGTCGGCACGCGTCCCGGGACAGCGGTTTGGGCCGTCAAGTAAAGACCGGGCCCTGACTCCGCAAGCGTGGCGCGTCAGGCGAACGTCCACTCTCGGATCACCGCCTCAGAGCTGTCATCGCGCCGCAGAAGACGGGCGCTCCGACACTCCAAGGCAGTCTTTCCAGCTCCGAAGCGCAGGCCGAACCAGGTCAGCCATCCATCGCACTCGAAGTCCGCCGCTACGGTCTCCAAGGCGCCGCCCCCGGCGAGCCGTGCGACGCGCTCCCCCTGCCCGCCCATGGACGCCGGGCTGCCCCATCGCACCTTGAACTCCACCGGGGATTCACTGCGCAGAGAGAGCTCCAGCCTGAGCGGGCCGCCAGGCGCGACCCAAGGCACCATCACATCCGCCTCGCGACGCCTGCTGCTGTCCATGTCGAGGCTCAGGCCTTGGGGCGTCCGCGACAGCACTCCCCGGTTGGTGTGCCAACCGTCCACCATCGTCCGCAGGCCGTATTCCACGGGGATGGGATCTTCGAGAACCCTGCCCTGATCATTTGACGAGTCGATCCAGGCGTCAAGGCTCGCCTGCAGCGCCTCGAGCGTCTCAGCGTGCTCGGCATCGTCGGCTAGGTTCACGACCTCGTGCGGATCCGTGGCGAGGTCGTACAGCTCAAGCTCCGGCCTGGACGGCGCCATCCACACGGATGGCGGGCCGTCCAGCGAGCCCTCGGCATGCAGCTGCCGCATGACCTGCAAGGCCGGATAACTCGTGTCCTTGTAGTGATTCGTCTGCGAGTAAGGCCTCTCCGGGAGGAAGTTCCGGATTAGTTTGTAGCGCTTGTCCCGCACGCATCGGATGCGGTCCACGGTCTCGTCGCAGCGGTCTCTCGCCGAGAAGGCATACTGGGGCTCCGGGCCGGCGTCAGGCCCGAGGAACACGCGCCCCTGCATGGACTCGGCCGGGGCAATTCCCGCAAGGTGCAGGGACGTGGCCGTGATGTCGATGTGCTGGAGCAACTGGTCATCCACGCTGCCAGGTGAGAATCCTGCCGGGCGGTAGGGCTCCGGAATGCGGACGATCAGTGGGATCCGGATCCCCTGCTCGTACAGCCACTGCTTGCCCCGGTGCAGAGCCTGGCCATGGTCTCCGAAGAAGATGATGATGGTGCTGTCGTAGAGCCCCTCGTCCTTGAGGCGCTGCAGGACCTTGCCGACCTTGACGTCCAGGTGCTGGGCCGTGTCCAGGTACAGGGCAACGTCCTGGCGCACCACCGGGTGGTCAGGATAATAGGGCGCCAGCTCAATGGACTCCGGATCCACGGGAGACGCGTCGAATCGCCGGAACTTTCGATGGGTCTCGGGCAGGTTCACCTGGGCGTAGAACGGCGAGCCGGAAGGGCGCTCGGCCCAATCCTGCCCGTCGAAGGGCCTGTCCACGCGAAAGTTGAAGTCCGTCTTGCCACCGACGCGCACACCCTCGGCTGGGGCCGTACAGTTCGCCGTGAAGTAGCCGGCTTCTCGAAACATCCCGGTCACTGTCCGGACACCTTCGGGGAGATCGTACGGCTCGTCGCGGTGGCTGCGGTGGTTGTGGGCTCCGACCGAGGTCTGGAACATCCCCGTCATCAGTGCCGAACGGGCCGCGGAGCAGACCGGCGCCGTGCAAATGCAGTGCGTATATCGCACACCCTCGCTAGCAAGGCCGTCCAGGTTTGGGGTCTGGACGAGGTCGTTCCCATAGCAGCCCAAGTCGGGAGAGAAGTCCTCGGCCAGAATCCAAAGTACGTTCGGCCGACCGTCGCTCTCCGAACAGCGCCAGCTGGCCAGAGCGGCCGTGGCGGGGGCGGCCTTGAGGAAGTCGCGTCGTCGCATGCGGACATTCTAGCCGCGGCCACGTCTCCCCCAGCGACAGGAGGGATGCTTGGGTACGCGGCAATTCCGGTTTCCTGTCCCATACTGCCCGAGGGGCACGGGTCAAGAGTCGCTCGCTCTGCGGAGATCCTATACAGGGGCGGCCCTTGCAAGACGTCTCTGGTCAGGATGGTCGGCAAGGGCGATTGCAGGGGATCTGGGAGGATCAGTGCGATGTGATTGTGCACGGTCGAAAACCGCCCTACGTCAGGTACGGGCCGTCCGCATCGTTCTGAGGTGACAGTGGTGACGGAGCAGAGTACGCCTCGCAGCGCTCTTGCCGGATGCCCACGTTGTCGCCACGTGCGCTGACATGGAGCGATTGAATACCCTGAGCTGTCTGGAGGGAAAGCAGATCTATCGCACGGAGCAGAAGCACACTCACGTGGAATGGCTGCGCTTCCTGAAGCAGATTGACCGCCAGACGCCGAAGGACCTCAAGATCCACCTGATTGCGGACAAGCACTGCACGCACAAGCAGAAGACCGTCCGCTGATGGATCGAGGGAACGAAGCGCTTGCACATGCACTTCACCCTTACGTCGAGTTGGTGGATGAATCTGGCCAAGCGCTTCATTGAGGACCTGACCGAAGAGTGCCTACGGCCGGGAAGCTCCGCCAGCATTGCGCAACTGACGCGGTAGATCACGACCTACTTGGCGGAGCGGAACGAGAATCCGGCACCGTACCGCTGGATGGCCTAGAGAGAGGAGAGGCTTGAAAGGACGCACAGGGCCCGTCCGGCACTACAGAGGCAGGATGAGCAGAAGCCTGTTCGATGTTAATGGTATTTATCGAGAGCCCTAACAGGCAGGTTCTCAGTCCTACGGGGTCCTGTGCTTGGAGGGCACGTTGTAGACCCCTACGTTCCGGGAACCGCCGAAGAATCCCCCCGAGATCAGCCCGGTAAACAGCCCATGCGCTTGAAGCCTGCGCAGCACGCCCAAGTTACAGTCGCCGACGACGACGCAGAAGAGTTCGAGGGTCGTGGCCGAGACCACCAGCGCTGCCCACCCGGGCCAGCGCTGCTTGAGTGGTCGGCGTGCCAGAACCTTCCGAACGGAGGTCCGCTCCACGGTTCGGGATTGCCCTTCCGGCATAAGGAGGGTGATCGACGCCTCTGTAGCAGACGCGAATCGGCCCACGATCCGTCGATCCATCGGCGGAATCTTGTCCTTGTAGAACAGAACTATAATCGGCCTTCCGGGAGGCAGTGCGTTTACCTTGGACCAGTCGGATCGGACCTTGGCCGGAGCCGTCAGTCCTGCCAAGAGCAGAAGGGCCGCCATCCAAGTTAGCCTCGGTGCCCAGTTCGCGCCGATCTCCCGAGCAAGGATTCCGAGAATGCAGGTCACAGTCCTACGTAGGCTAGTGTAGCGGCTGACCATGCCGGCGGACTTCTAGCCGACGACGACGTGCTGGCCGGTCTGCCGTCCAGAGATCTCGAGGACGGTGTTCCCCGGCGCGGTCTCTCCGGTCGGATCACGGCGAGGTCCCGCATTGGGGATCAGGACACATGAATGGCGGAGCCATTGGCCTCTAAGCGTTCGAGCACCCCCTGTCATTTCCCTGGGGGCGGAACAGATGGGCGACGGCAGCAAGGCAATCGCCAAACATTCTTGAATTGCTCTTGTTCTACTCTCACAGACGAGCCCACGGCTCAGCGCAAGTGCCGCCGGCCCAAGCGCACGGGCCTGCTCGCCTGGCCGCGGCCAGCGGTTTCTTGGCGGTCGTGCGCAGCTCCGGCCGTCCGGGCCGGCGACCGGGTACGACGGGGTCTCAGAGCAGCACTTCAGCGACCTGTGCGCCTAGCCCCCGGGATCGCTCCGGCCACTCTGGGCGGAACTGACCTGCCGGCTAAGGCCGGCCGAGGTTGCGGCGCGGGTCCCCTGCCGCCAGGCCTTGGAATGACCGCTGGCAGGCATGCGCCTGCGACACGCCCAGTTAGTCAGCAGTGGCGGGCCGACAGCCTGCCGGTAGAAGTTGGGCCGAGGACATTCCGCTGGCGGACTTGGACTCACCGTGGACAAGCCGTTACGGGAGACCTGACAGGCTCCAGTCGAATCCCATGTCGCGCAGTTGAAGGACGGCTTGAGTGCCACGATCCTTGGGGTGGGTCTAAACCAGCACTTCCAGCAGGTCTTGGCCCATGCCGCATGGCCCCTGACTCCCAGCGACAATTCCAAAGACTGGCTTATCAGTGGCAAGACGATCGTATCCCAGCATGCCGAGAACGGCGACCACGACCGACCGAAGAAGTTGCCAACGGGCGCGACGCGCTCGTGCCAGACCGACCAACTCCTGCCCGTAGGGCCGGCCCGGAGGGCAGGACTGTTGAAGCGCGCACCCCTAGACCGCTAGCGGATCGGCGAGAACGGCAGTCCGGCGAGGTGAATGTTCGAGACCGTCGACACAATGTCCGCATTGCTCCACCCGGGCCGGTTCTTGATCTCGTTCCAGCCGTCGCTGCGCGCAAACGTGGACCACGCCTCGCCTCGGGCGTCCATGTCGGCGTAGTGCGACATGTACATCAGGCTCGGCATGTGCGAGCCGACGATCGTCTCGCCGAAGAACAGCGGATGGATGCCGCAGTCCCGGAAGATCTGAATCTCCGCCTCGTTGAACATGCGCATCTTTTCCTGGGTGTCGCGGGCAGTCTCCTGCTCGTAGATCCGCAGGTCGTAGGTGCGGGGCTGGTCAGGCTCGGAGGGCACCTCGATCGACTTCATCCCGTCGAAGGCCCGCAACAGCCAGCTCTCGACTCGGTCGTAGGGTGCCTCGTCGGCCGCCCCGAACTCGGCACTGGCCGCGGCAAAGGCCTTGTCGGCCCGCTTCGCCGCCATCTTCTGTCCCATGTCCGCCAGAGAATCGTAGGCGGCCAGGGTGTAAACCCGCGGGGTGAACTCGCCCAGAGTCACGCGGAAATAGCCCTGCACCAAGCCCAATCGCTTGGTCATCGGAAGGTGCTCGTCCCGTAGAAAGCTCGTCAGCCTGCCGAACTGGTCGGACTTCGAGTAGCGCAGTCGGTAGCAGCGCAGCTCGAAGATCTGGCTCTGGGAGCCGTCCTCCGCAGAGGCAGGTGCTCCCGCTGCCATGGCGGCTGAGGATGAGGCCAAGAATCCCCTTCGGTGCATGCGGACCGTTATAGCACTGCCCGCCGCCGCTTCCCGGCACCCCCGGCCAAGGCAGTGTAGCGGGCCAATCTACCGGAAGAGCTTGCGCCCGAAGAACGACGAGCCGCCTCGGGAATACGCGTCCACTGTCTCATCTTTCGGATCTGCAACCGAAGGCGGCATCAGTTCCTGGTCCGGGGCCTGGTCCATGGCGGCTTCGCCCTCAGGCGCTCGGACGGGAGCTGGAGGTGGGGACGGCGCAGCATCCTGCGGCGTTTCGGCAGTCGGCTCAGCCTCTGACGGGGGAATGTCGGCACTCGAAGCATCGACCTCGGGGGACTCCCGGCCTCCGAACTCAATCGGACGCTCCTTCCTCCAGTCCATTTCAGTCGCCACTGAGTGCCGACTCCCGGCATCCTCCGGCTGCGGGCCCATCGCTTCATCCTCGGCGATCGCGCTCGAAGCCACCACCAGCGCGCTGGCAGTGTCCTCCGGTATGTTCCCGGAAACGATTCCCACAATGAGCTGGGCGTCCGAGAGGAGTTCTGCCTGCACAGTGCGAAGTGCCTCCGTGCAATCGCCCATGCTGAAGAGGTCCGGCACGTGAAGGTTGACCAGCACACGTCCGGCGCCGCTCAGGATGTCCGAGCCCATCAGCGGGTGAGCCATCGCTTCACGGACCGCCTTCACAGCAGCGTCCGGTCCGCTCGCATCCCCGTAGCCAGCGACGCCGGAGCCGCCGTTCAGGAACACCTCCCGCACATGGGCGAAGTCGACGTTCAAGAGGCCCTTGTGATTCAGGATCGCAGTGATCCCGGCGATCACTCGCTCCACCACGCGGTGGGCCACCTGGAATCCGTCCAGAACGCCCGTTCCCTCCTCGGCCCACTCGATCAGCCTGTCGTTGTCGATGGCGATCGCGGTGTCGGCCTGTTGCTCCAGCAGCGCGAGCCCGTCCGACGCCACGCGGGCTCGCCTTTGTCCCTCAAAGGAGAACGGGCAAACGGCGAATGCTATGCCCAAGACGTTGAGCTGCTTCGCCAAGGACGCGATGACCGGAGCCGCCCCTGTGCCCGTCCCGCCGCCAAGTCCGGTGATCAGGAACAGAATGTCCGCGTCGCTCAGCAGGTCGTTGAGCTCTTCCGTGTGCTCCAATGCCGCCTGCCGGCCCAATTCCGGCTTCGATCCCGTGCCGTGCCCTTGGGTCAGCCGCAGGCCGATCTCCAGCTTGTTGGGGGCGCGGCACGCGTCTAATGCCTGTCGGTCCGTGTTGATTGCGACGAGCTCGACTCCCGCCAACCCGCTGTCGACCATCGAGTCGAGCACGTTGCCGCCGCAGCCCCCGATGCCGATCACCTTGATCGTGAGGAGGGATTCGTCGAGCCGCTCCAAAGTGAATCGGGGGGAGACATCAGTCTGCCCGGAGACACCGCCCGTAGCAAGGTCAGTCATAGCACTCTCTCCTTGGTGAGACGCCCTCTGTCGTCCCGCTTGTCGGACGCAGCCGCTTCCCCGTCCGGGCCGCAGACAAGGCGGTGCGCATACCGCACCAAACCCACCGCACAGGCCCACCCCGGGCTCCGGAGGGCCGCGGGCAAGTCCCTCAGGCCCGAGGGGATACCCACCCGCGACTTGATGTGGGTGGCCCTGGTCGCCGCTGCCGCTATCCCGGGCAAGCCCGCCAGATCCCCTGTCAGGACCAAAGCGTTCACGTCGTCCAGGCCGAGTCCCGCTTCGCGAAACTCGGAGCGCACATAGTCGAAGCAATCGTCGATACGCCTCGTGATGACCTTCGTCAGCAGGCTCCAAGAGCGCACGGCTCCCGATCCCACCGGATCAGTGGGATCGGGGCCAGGAACGAAGATCGTCGTCAGCGGGCTTCCGGGGTCGTACTCGACCCGGCCAAGCTGAGCGATGAGCGAAGAGGCCACGGCTCGATCCGTGCCGAATGTAGCCGCGACATCGCGGACCAAGTCCTCCCAGCCGATCGGAAGGCCGCAGGCCAGCCGCAGGCTGCCCGCGACATACGCAGTCAGGCTGGAGGCCGACCCGCCGAAATCCAGGTGAGCTACGGTCCCGGAAAGTTCCGATGCCTCAAGAGTCGCGTAGGCGGCCGCGAAGCCGCCGAGAATGCACTCGTCGACGCGGATGCCGGCCCGCTTCACCATGTTGTTCACTCGTTCGAAGCTCGGCCAGTCGATCTCCACCACGCGCGTGTAGGCCTCTAGCCGGGTCGTTGTGAAGCCGAGGGGGCTGGAAAGGCCGACGTGGCCCGCCGCCGCGAATTCGAGAGGCACCATCTGTAGGGTCCTGGCGCTCGCGCCGCGGACGCCTTCCTCCGCCTTTTCCAGAACGGCCCGCACATCATCCAGAGTGACGGGCCGGGGACCAGACTGGAGGTCGATCGAGCTGCGTACAAGCTGGGCGTGGACATGCGGCCCGGTCGTTCCCACAACCGCCGAGACCACCGTCAGCCCCGCGTCCCGTTCGACTTCGCACACGACCTCGTGCAGCGCTTCGGCCGTGAGGTCAGTGCTGCGATCCTCGTCGTCATCCCAGCGCAACTGGGGCATTGAGCCGCAGGCCAGGTACTCCAAGCCAGCTCCCTCCCCGACTCCGACCACGCAGCGGGCTACCGATCCGCTAACGTCGAGCCCTACGTAGGTGTTCGGCCGGTCAGTCATCCCTTACCCCCTGTCTCCGGCTGCGGTCGCACGGCGACCTGCCGCTCAAAGCGCAGATCGACCGACTCCAATGGGCCAAACTCCGCCTGCCAAGAGTCGAAGTAGCTCAGGAACACGTCCAGACGGTGGGGCAAGTTCCGGTCGCCCATCTGCAGTTCAACGACCTGCCCCCGGTGCTTGGCCCTTACGATCGCATTGGTGGGATCCTTCAGGCTGACCTGTTGCACATCCTTGGCGCGGCCGCGCTGGTCGAAGACCTGCATCACCTGCTGGTAGAGGTCGAGGCGGACGCGCCGGTCCGCCATCGGCATGTCCTCCGCAATCCCAGTGATGGACGGCAGCGAAGTCGCCTTGGGGCCCCGGCTCTCCAGGATCACTCCGTCCGCATCGATCATCCGCACCAGCGTGTTGTCGGCGATCACCAGCAGGGCGACGGGGACGCGCTCGTCGATCTCGACGTAGAGGGCGTTGGGCCACACGCGGGCCACCCGGGCGTCACGGACCGGCGGCAGTAGCCGCAGCTGTCGACGCCGCTCGTCGATGTCCACCGCCGCCAGGCTCCTCCCCAGATCTCTCGCGAATACCGCCGCCACCTCGCTCTCGTAGCCCGGGGTCACGCCGGCGACCTTCAGCGAACTGCCGTCTGCGGGCAGCCTGAATGCGGCCGCACCCATCACCAGCGCCTGAAGCAGCGCGAGACCCCCTACAGCCACGGCGGCCGCTGCTGCAAGAGTCAGGCCGACCCCCGGGCCGCGAGCGCTCCTGGCTTCCGTGCTTGCCGGCTGCACGCCCTTGGACTTCTTCCCCTTCATATGCTGCCCCCTTCCAGATCGGCTGCGGCCAGCCTTTCTGTGCTCGTGTGCCCAGCGTCCTCCGACTTGAGGCGCCGCAGCAGCTCTTCGCCGGCCGTCCAGACATTTCCGGCCCCGAGCGTGATCACCGCTTCGCCGCTCGCCACCGTCGCGGCGGCCCGCTGGACCGCAGCGTCCATGCTCGCGCAGTAGTCGACCTGGGGATGTCCGGCGCGCAGGATACGCTCCACCAGCGCGGGGCTTGAGACCCCCGAAATCGGGCTCTCCCCTGCCGAGTAGATGTCCACGACCCACAGGCGGTCGCACTGCGAGAAGCAGCCCGCAAACTCCGCGGCCAAGTCGTTCGTTCGGCTGTAGCGGTGCGGCTGGAAGATCACGTTTACACGGCGGAACCCGCAGCCGGCGGCCGCTGAGAGAGTGGCCCGGATCTCCGTGGGGTGATGCCCGTAGTCGTCAATCACGGTCACCCCACGCTCGACGCCCCGAGTCTGGAAGCGCCGGTCCACGCCCCAGAATTCGGCAAGGCCGGAGCGGATGCGGTCGACCGAAATGCCCAGTTCGGCCCCGACAGCGATCGCGGCGGTGGCATTGCGAACCGTGTGCTCACCGACGCCCTGCACACGGAATCTGCCCATCGACTCGCCACTCCGCGAAAGCTCGAACGACAGCTCGCCGCGCGAAAACTCTACTCGGTCGGCGGCGAACTCGGCCTGCGGCGAGACCGACGCCAAGCCGTAGGTGATGCAGCGGCGCCGGATGCGGCCCGCGACGTAGCTTGCCCACGGATCGTCGACGCACACAACGGTCGCGCCGTAGAACGGCACGTTGTTGCAGAACGTCTCGAAGGCCGCCAGCAAGGCCTCGGTCGAACCGTAGTGGTCCATGTGCTCGCGGTCAATATTGGTCACGATGCCGACGATCGGGTCCAGCGCCAAGAACGAGCCGTCCGACTCGTCAGCCTCCACCAGCAGGTAGTCGCTGTTCCCCAAGCGCGCATTGGAGCCGAGCGAGGCCACCCGGCCCCCGATGACGACGGTCGGATCCAAGCCCCCGGCTGCCAAGATAGCAGCGCACATCGAGGCCGTGCTGGTTTTTCCATGGCTGCCCGAGACGGCGATGCCGTACTTGACCCGCATCAGCTCCGCGAGCAGCTCTCCCCTAGCGATCACCGGCAGCCTGCGCCTGCGCGCCTCGGACAGCTCCGGGTTGTTGCCCGGGATCGCGGAACTGGTCACCACCGCCTCCGCGTCTCCCAGCTGATGACCGGCGTGGCCCACGTAGACCGTCCCGCCCATCCTCCGCAGCCGCTCCAAGACTGGGGACTCGCGAAGGTCAGAGCCTGTCACGGTGTAGCCGAGATTGAGCAGGATCTCGGCGATGCCGCTCATCCCGATTCCTCCGATGCCGATGAAATGAATCCGCCGCTGGCGAAACGTCTCTCGTCGAAACAGCATTCTCAGACCTTCTCCTCCCCGCTGGCCGCCGCCCGCACGACCGCGGCCGCAACTGCCTCCGTAGCTCCGCGAGGGGCCAAGCGCGCCGTGGCCGCCGCCATCGCCCTCAGGCGCGGGCGGTCCGACGCCAGCGACTCGACAAGCCCCGCCATGCGGTCCCCCGTCCACTCCGAGTCCGCGACCAGCAGGGCCCCTCCGGCTTCGGCGACCGTCTTCGCGTTGGCGCGCTGGTGATCGTGGGTGGCGTAGGGGAACGGCACCAGAACCGACGGCCTGCCGACAGCGCAGAGCTCCGCGATTACCGAAGCCCCCGCCCGGCAGATCACCAGATCGGCAGCTCCGAAGCGTTCCGGCATGTCGTCAAAGAACGACGCCGTCTTCGCGTCAACGCCCTCCTCGCGATAGGCCCGGCGCACTGCCTCGAGCTCCCTTGGCCCGGTCTGGTGGACCAGCCTGGGCACGGGCAGCCCCCTTCGGCGCCATGAGCGCACGGCGCCGACCGCCGCCCGGTTCAGTCGAGTGGCCCCTTGGCTGCCCCCGAGGACGAGGACCGTGAACGGCGCCCCCTCCCGGCGGGCAGGCTGCTCGAAGAACTCGCGCCGGACCGGAAGCCGCACGAATTGGCAGGAGCCGTGCCTGAAGAAGGCAGCCGCCGCCCGGTGGCAGACCAGCGCACGCCGCGCGACCGGCGCCGCCAGCCGATTCGCCAGCCCAGGGGTGGCATTCGGCTCAAGCACGACCAATGGCACGTCCAGGAGCGCACACGCCAGGACCAAGGGCCCTGCGGCGTACCCGCCCAAGCTGAGCGCGGCACGCGGGCGGCGACAGCGCACGAGCGCGACCGCGGCGGCGATGCCCGAGGGCGCGGCGAGCACGGTCTTGAGGCGCCGCTGCAATGAGACACGGTTCAGGGCACCGCTGGGCACTCGGCAAAGCTCGAAGCCCGCAGTCGGGACAAGCCGGTTCTCGAAGCCACTTGCCGTCCCCACGAAGACGCATTCCCAGCCCTTCGAGCGCAACTCCCGTCCCACCTCCAGGGCCGGGATGACATGCCCGCCCGTTCCGCCCGCGGCGATCAGCACGCACGTGGCCCTTCCGTACGCCGTCATACTCGCCCTGACCTCCCCACAGAGAGAAGAACGCCACAACTGGCTAATAGGACAATGAGCGAAGACCCGCCGTAGCTGATGAAGGGGAGCGGCATGCCCTTGGTGGGCAGCAGCCCGAGGACGATGCCCATGTTCAGCATGGCCTGTATGCCGATCATCGCCGTCACGCCGGCAGCAAGGTAGAAGCTGAAGCGGTCCCCAGCGCGGCAGGCGCTGCGAGTGCCGCGCCAGATCAGGACCACAAAGGCTGCTACCACGAGCAGGGCCCCGATCAGGCCGAATTCCTCCCCCACCTCCGCGAAGATGAAGTCGGTGTGGGCTTCGGGCAGAAAGCGCATTTTCTGCATGCCGGCCATCCACCCCTTGCCTAGGATTCCGCCCGAGCCCACGGCGATCTGGGACTGCAGGATCTGAAAGCCCGAGCCGAGCGGGTCGGCCTCGGGGTCGAGGAACGAGAAGATCCGGCTGCGACGGTACGGCACCTGCCAGACGGCGAAGTAGGCGAGGGGCACCAGCGCCAGCCCGCCCAGAGCGAACCAGCGCACCGGAACTCCCGCAAGGAACAGCATCACTGAGGCCAAGACCAGCAGCGTGGCCGCCGTCCCAAAGTCCCGGCCGAGCAGGATCAGCCCGCACATGGCGCCGACAACTGCCAAGGGCCGGACGATTGCCCTGAAATCCCGAACGGAGCCGCTGTTGCGCTGAAGGAAGTACGCCAAGTAGAGGATGATGGCGGGCTTGGCGAGTTCCGACGGCTGGAAGGACAGAAGGCCGGTCCGCAGGAAGCGCTTGGTGTTGGCTCCCTCTCCGAGCAGGGCGGCGACGACAAGCAGCGAGGCGCTCAACGCCAATACCCCGTACACCACCGCCCGTTGCCGCAGCTTCTCGCGCTCGACGAACATGAGCGCGTACATGGCGAGGAACCCAAGCCCCGCCGTGATCCCCTGCTTCAGGATGTACACGGAACCGACCGTGCCGCTCGCGGCCGTCGTGCTGTACACCATGATCAGCCCGAGGACCACCAAGAAGATGATGGTCCAGATCATCACCCGGTCGAATCGCAGCATTAGCGGCATGTCAGCCCCCGAGCCTCGCCACGATCCTCCGGAATTCCCTGCCCCGCTCGACGTAGTTTGCATACTGGTCGAAGCTGGCGCAGGCCGGCGCGAGCAGGACTGTGTCACCGGCCCGCGCGTTCTGCGCCGCATGCTCTACGGCCCTCTTCAGGGTCCGGCAGTCCAGCGTGGGCACGCAGTCCTCGATTTGCGGGCCGATCAGCTGCGCCGCGGCACCGATCAGTAGCGCCACGCGGGCCCGCCCGCGCAGCACAGAGCCCAAGGGCGCGTAGTCGGAGCCCTTGTCCTGACCCCCGAGGATCGCCCAAAGGCCGCCTTCGAAGGAGGCGCAGGCCTTGGCAGCCGCCGCCACATTGGTGGCCTTCGAGTCGTTGTAGTAGCTGACTCCCCGAACGGCGCGGACCCATTCCATACGGTGCTCGACGGGCCGGAAAGTCCGCAGTGCCGGCCCGATCTGGGCAGGCGCCAGACCCGCCAGCGAGCACGCGGCCACGGCCGCGAGAGCGTTCTCCAAGTTGTGGCCGCCCTTGATGGGCAGGTCAGCGCTGCCGACGTCCTCCCCCCGGAAACGGATCCGTCCCCCAGCTTCGCAGGAATCGACGCCGCGGGAGCAGGCGCGGGCAAAGCGAACCACCGACCCGCGCGCCTTGCACTCCATCTTCCGGCATTGGGCATCCGCGGCATTGAGGATTGCGGTGTCGGCGGCCAGCTGGTTGCGCAGGATTCGGGCTTTCGCCGCGGCGTACCGGGAAAAGCTCCCATGCCGGTCCAAGTGGTCCGGGGTGACATTCAAGACAGCCGCAACGTGGCAGCGAAAAGCCGCGGCAGCCTCAAGCTGGAAGCTGGAGAGCTCTAGGACCGTCCAGTCCTCCGGGCGGGAATCGGGCGTGATCTCCAGCACGGGTGTGCCGATGTTGCCGGCAAGCCTGCCCGGCACGGCAGACGCCCTAAGGACGTGGTCGACCAAGGATGCGGTGGTAGTCTTCCCATTCGTGCCGGTGATCCCGATGACGCGTCCGCGCAGCTCGGCTGCAGCGAGTTCCAGCTCCCCGCACACCGTTGCCCCTCGACGCCGCGCCTTGCGGAGGCCGGGCAGGTCCCACGGGACTCCCGGCGAGGGGACGATCAGCTCGTGCTTGGCCAGCAGCTCTTCAGGGTGCCCCCCGAAATGCGGGACGACCGGAAGTCCCTCCAAAGCGGCAACGGCGCTTGGAAGATCCTCTCTCGCGCGCGAGTCGGCCGCCTCAACCACCGCCCCCCGGGCCACCAAGAAGCGCACGGCGGCCAGGCCGGACTTGCCCAGCCCCAGCACGAGTGCTCGCCTGCCCTTCAGTCTCATCGCAGTTTCAGTGTGCTCAATCCCAGCAGCGCCCACACCAGCCCGGCGATCCAGAAGCGCACGATCACCTTCGACTCGGACCAGCCGAGCTGCTCGAAATGGTGGTGCAACGGTGACATTCGCAAGATGCGCTTGCCTGTCAGCTTGAAGCTGGCCACTTGGGCTATGACCGAGAGCGTCTCTGCCACGAAGACGCCGCCGATGAAGAGGAGCACTATCTCCTGCTTGGCCAGCACGGCGACCGTACCCATCGCTCCCCCGAGGCTCAGCGAACCCACGTCCCCCATGAACATCTGCGCCGGATGCGAGTTGTACCAGAGGAAGGCCAGGCTTGCGCCCACGAGCGACCCGCAAAAGACCGTCAGCTCGCCAGCCAGCGGAACGCTGGGAACGTCCAGATAGCCCGAAATCTCGGCGTGCCCGGCGACGTATGCAAGCGCCGCCAGCGCCCCCGCACAGATCACGGTTAGGCCGATCGCCAGCCCGTCCAGCCCATCGGTGAGGTTCACCGAGTTGCTCGAGCCCACGAGGACCAAGAACAGGAAGAGCAGGAATAGGGCGTAGGCGAGCGGCCACGTGAGAGGGTTGTCGAGGAGGCCTGCGACCACAAGATCCGGGTGCACCTCTTTGAAGAACGGAACTGTCAGGAGGGTCGAGTAGTCGCCGTGCCCGCTGAGTCGGACCAACGCCAGCCCCACGAAGATGGTCATCAGCAACTGCAGCCCAAGCTTGGCCCTCGACGACAGCCCGAGACTGCGCCGCTTGGTCACCTTCATGTAGTCGTCGGCCAGGCCGATCAGCCCGAATCCGACCATCGACAGCAGAACGATTCCCACGTAGGCGTTGCTCAGGTCAGCCCACAGCAGCGTGGGGATGATTGTCGCCAGGCATATCAGCAGGCCGCCCATCGTTGGAGTGCCCGCTTTGCTGTGGTGCGATGCCGGACCATCCTCGCGGATGAACTGCCCCACTTGGGCTATCTGCAATCGCCGCATGAGCCACGGGCCGACCGCCAAGCCGATGGCCAGCGCGGTAATGTTGGCCAGGGCCGTGCGGACGGTGATGTAGCCGAAGACGCGGAGCGGCCCGTGCTCGGCCGCCAGCTCCCCCAGAAGTTCGTAGAGCATGGCTGTCAGGCTGCCTCTGTCTCGCGAAGGGCAAGGCACTGGCTGACCGCGTCGCGCGCGCGCTCCAGGCCGACTGCCCTGGACGCCTTGAACAGCACCACGTCGCCGGGCCGCAGCAGGCCGGCCAGCGCTGCTCCGGCCTCCAGCGGAGACTCGTGAAACTCCGAAGGCACCCTCGCAGCCTCCGCAATGTCGGCGGCCCTTCCTCCCACCGCCACGAGATAGTCGACGGACGCGCTCCGCACGGCGCGGCCGACCTGGCGGTGCAACTCTCCCGAGCGCGCGCCAAGCTCGCGCATCTCACCCAAGACCGCGATCCGGCGCGAAGCATCGGCCCTCGCCAGCACGCCCAGCATGGCCCGCATCGCCGGCGGGCTGGCGTTGTAGCAGTCGTCGATCAGGGTCACGCCCCCGACTTTGCGGACCGCCCCGCGCATCGGCACCGGGCGCAGGGCCGCAACGGCCGCCCGCAATCGCCCCACCGCGATCCCCAGCGCGCTTGCGACTCCGACCGCTGCGAGGATGTTGTACACGTTGTGCCGACCCGCCAAAGGCGAGGCGAGGGTGCATTCCCCAAGCCGGAAGCGGACCCCCTCCGGGCCGCGATCCTCAATCCCCTCGGCACGCAGCTGGGCGTCGGGCCCGGTGCCGTATGTCAGGACGCGGGCGTGCGTCCGGCGGCGGAATCCTGCAACCCTGGCATCATCCGCGTTGAGCACGGCCGTCCCGTCCGCCGACAGCTCTTCGACCAATCGGCCCTTCTCCTCGGCGATCCCGTCGGCCGAGCAGAAGTTTCCCACATGCGCCGTTCCCACATTCGTGACGACGGCCACATCAGGCTGGGCGATCCTTGCCAGCGGCCGCATCTCGCCAGGGCGGTTAATCCCAATCTCGACGACCGCCAGGTCCGCGCGGGCAGGCACCCGCAGCAGCGACAGCGGCAGGCCGTATTGGTTGTTGAGGTTCCCCTCGGACTTCGCCACCCGGAAGAATCCCTCCAGCAAGGATGCCGCCGCGTCCTTCGTCGTCGTCTTGCCGGCGCTCCCGGTGACGGCCACGACCGGCCGGCCCCATCGCTGCCGAACCCTCGCTGCCAGGCGCGCGAGCGCGGCGGAAGTGTCCGGCACGCGGACAAGCGGGCCCCCGCCCGCGTGCGACTCGCGCACAACCGCGGCCGAAGCTCCCCGTCCCAAGGCATCGCCGACAAAGTCATGGCCGTCCCGCAGCTCGCCCTGAATCGCGAAGAACAGGTCGCCGGGCTGCAGGGTTCGCGAATCGATCGAGTAGCCTCGAACGGTCGCGGCGTGCGGCGGGGACGCGGCGCCCAGCCAGTCGCACACTTCTGAGAGCTGAAGGGTCACGGTGAGCAGTACCCCATCTGCCCAAGCGCCTCCCGTGCTGCGCTGCGGTCATCAAATCGTGTAGTGCCCTGCGGACCGGTCTGGGTCGTTTCGTGACCCTTGCCTGCGATCAGGACCACGTCCCCGGGCCGCGCCTCTTCCAGCGCCAGCCGGATCGCGGCGAGCCGGTCAGGCTCGCAAGCCCAGCGGGAGGCCCCGCGCAGACCGTCTGCGATGTCGCGAATGATGGCCAGCGGATCCTCGCTGCGGGGATTGTCGGACGTGATCACCGAAAAGTCCGCCAAGCGGGCGACCCGTCCCATCGGAGCCCGCTTGGACGGGTCTCGGTCGCCGCCGCAGCCGAATGCCAGCAGGACTCGGCCAGGTGTTCGACCTGTCTCAGCGATTGCCCGGGCGCTGCGGACCAGCCGCCGCAGCGCATCCTCGGTGTGGGCGTAGTCCACGGCGACGAGGAAGGGCTGGCCGCAGTCGACGACCTCGAATCGGCCCGGCACGGGGCGCGCCAAGCGCAGCCGGTCCTCGATCTGAGAGACCGACAGGCCGTGGCAGAGTCCGGCGGCGATGGCCGCAAGGAGGTTCTCGACGTTCCAGGCACCGGGCATGGGGCACGCGACCCGCAGCCTCCCGGCGGGCGATGCTACCTCGAATCGCACGCCGCCGGCGTCAGACCGAACGCGTTCCGCGCGAACGTCCCCCTGCCCCCTGCGCCCGTAGGAGATGGTGTTGGATAGGCCCAACCCCAAGATCCGCCGCCCGGCCTCGTCGTCGGCGTTGGCCACTGCGTTCAGCGGTGGCCTGGCGCCAGCCCCCTCGAAGAGGCGCATCTTGGCCGCCATGTAGGACTGCATGTCTCCGTGGAAGTCCAAGTGGTCGGGCGTGAGGTTCGTGAAGACAGCCGTGTGGAACTCAATCCCCGACACCCTCTCCAAGGCCAGCGCGTGGGACGAGGCCTCCATCGTGCAGTGGGTGCCGCCGATATCCCTCAGCTCCGCCAGCGACCGCACAATGTCCAGCGCCTCCGGAGTCGTGTTGACCGCCGGCACTGACCGCTCCCCGACACGGTGCTCAATCGTCCCGAGCAGCGCGGTGGGCTTGCCGCTGGCCCTCAGCAGCAAGTCGATGATGTGCGCGGTCGTGGTCTTCCCGTTCGTGCCGGTGACGGCCGTTACCCGCACTGCCCGGTCCGGTCGGCGAAAGAACCGCAAGCTGGCGGCGGCGAGAGCGCGCCGACCGTGGGCCACGCGTGCCCAGCGCCCCTGCAGCCCGTCCGGCGCGGATCTCTCGCTGACCACCGCGACGGCCCCTCCGCGCACGGCCGGACCGACGAACGAATGGCCGTCCACGCGCTCGCCCGGGAACGCGAAGAAGGCCTCCCCTGGGCGGACCCTGCGCGAGTCGTACTGGAGTCCGCACACATCCAGCGGCGGCACGGCACTGACGGAGCAGCCTTCCAGCATGGAATCGAGCCTCATCCTCCTGGCGTGCCCCCAGGGCCTTCCGTTCGGCCAGCGTCTGAGAACTGGCCCGGTATCTGGTCCGGGGCGCGCACGGCGCGCGCTATCGCCTCCTCGCCCAAAGGCGGGTGCAACTCAGGCCGTGGTCTCGGCGCCGCGGGCGGAATGTCGGTGGGCGGCACGCCCTCCAGTGGCGCCTCGCCTTCGGTCCCGATGGCCTCACCGGGCCGCGAGCCGTCGGCTTCCCCCTCCGATGCCTCCAAGAAGAGCGAGTCCCCCGGCTCTCCAACGCGCCCTTCGATGAAATCGACGAGCACAGTGTTGGGGTACTGGCGCACCGGCCGCGGCCTGCGCTCGGGAAACTCCGTGGGAGGGACGTCCAGCAGCCGCAGTGCCGATCGCGTCACCGCCGAGAAGAGCGGCGCCGCCACAAGCCCTCCGTAGTAGTGCTGGCCGCGCGGATTGTAGAGCATGGCCACGCCCACCACGGCCGGGTCGTCCACCGGCGCGAATCCGCAGAAGCTGGCCATGTAGACGCCGTCGCGGTACGAGCGCGACACCGGGTTGATCATCTGGGCCGTGCCCGTCTTTCCGCCGATCCTGTATCCCGCGACGGCGGCCCGGCGGCCCGTGCCCCGTTGCACGACCACCTCCAGAATGGACCGCATTGTGGCCGCCGTCTCTGGGCTGATCACACGCTGCGGGGGCTCCCTGGGAGGTTCGACCTCGCGGCCGGCGTGGTCGCGGATGGCCCGCACTAGGCGCGGCTGGACGCGCATGCCGCCATTCGCCACGACCGCGAACATCCTCGCCATCTGAATGGCCGTCACACCGACTTCCTGGCCCATCGAGAGCGAAGCCAGGGAGGAATACGTCCAGCGGTCGACCGACCGCACCAGCCCGTGGGCCTCGCCCGGCAGGCCCACGCCCGTCGGCTCGCCGAAGCCGAAGCGGCGCACGTAGCTGTGCATCATCTCGTCCCCCAGCCGATAGCCCACCTTGATGATGCCCACGTTGCTGGACTTGACAATCACTTGGGGCATGGTCAGGAGTCCGTATGGGTGGTGGTCCCGAATCCGGCGCCTGCCGATGCGGGTCGCGCCCATTTCGCAATCGAACGTCTCCTCGAGATCGACGAGCCCTTCCTCGAGCGCCGCCGTGGCTGTCAGGACCTTGAAGGTGGAGCCCGGCTCAACCAAGCGGCTCGTCGCGAAACCCTGAAAGTTGCGGACATCGTCCGGGCTTCTGGACAGGTCATTCGGGTCGAATCGGGGCCAGCTCGACATGGCCAGCACGTCGCCGGTGTGCGCCTCCATGAGCACGACAGCCCCAGCTTCGGACTTCGTCTCGTGGATCGCGCGCTCAAGCCTGGAATCCGCAAGGGTCTGTATGTCAAGGTCCAAGGTCAGCATGAGATCCTTGCCCGGCTCGGCCGGGCGCAGCTCCTGCCTCCCATAGCGTTCTTGGTGGCCGTCGCGGAACCACACGGCCAAGCCGGGGGTTCCCCTGAGCTCGCGTTCGTAGCGCTGCTCCAGGCCGCCCTGCCCGAAGTGGTCGATGCCAACTGTGCCCAGCACATGGGCGGCCACCGACCCGTGCGGATAGTACCGGCGCGGCTCAGACTCGAAGTGCAGGTCACCCCGGCCCAGCGCGCGCACGCGCTCGGTCTCGGCAAAGGTCGTGAGCCGCTTCACCCATTGGAAGCCGCCCCGCTGGATCCGCTCCAGCAGTGCGGCCTCGCTCGTCCCGGCCGCTTCTGCCAGCTCGGCCGCGGCCGCGCGGGGATCCGCAACGTCGCTGGCGAAGATCCCGATCGACTCCAGAGGCGTGCTCAGTGCGAACTCCCGACCACGGCGATCCAGCAGGCCTCCGCGCCGCGGCCGGACCTCGATCGCCGCCTCATGCTGCCTTTCCGCCTTCGCCGCAAGCGCTTCGTGCCGAACTATCTGGAGGTCGACCAGCCTCAGGATCAGCAACAGGGACCAAAGCAGCCCCAAGGCGGCCAGGAAGGCCAAGCGCCGCTCCGCCCCGACGGGCATGGCGCGGCCAGCGTCCGCGACACCGCTCGCGTGCAAGCGCGAAATGCGGGCTGGCTTGGGCGAACGCCCCGGACCCACCCGTGGCCCCGGTGCCGTCATCTCCCTTGGGATGGGAAGAGCCGGGCGACTGCCGTGTCAGTCGCCACGAAGTCTGCCGGCGGGGCTTCGCCGGCCCAGTTGTAGCGCTCC
This sequence comes from Bryobacterales bacterium, assembly GCA_965203925.1. Taxonomy (GTDB): domain Bacteria; phylum Acidobacteriota; class Terriglobia; order Bryobacterales; family UBA6623; genus VXMF01. Next base: position 2,163,417 of record OZ241924.1, on the reverse strand, counting down.
GGATCAGTCTCGGCCAGACCGTCCAACTCGGCCAGCGCTGCGATGCGGGCCAGATCCTCCAGCCGTCCTCGATGCACCTTGAGCTGGTCCCGCACGGAAGAAAGCCGCTCAATGCGCTGCGCCAGCTGCTCCTGCCGGTAACCCCACTGCCGCACCCAGAGGCGCGGGCCGGAGAGCACCAAGAGCACAAAGACTGCAAATAGCCCCAAACTGATGTTCCTTGCCAACAAGTGGCGATCTCGCGGGTCGTGCTTGTAGCGGACTCCGCTGTTGTCGATCGCCTTGCGGTACAGCACGGCCCCCTCCATGGACATTCCCGGCTTCTCGGGAGCTGTCCTCGGGGAGATGCCGCCGGGCGCGAGCACACTCGCGCGCGGAGTTGCTAAGGCTCCCGAAGTCGATCTCTGACGAGTCGACCGCACCGACGGCATCACCATGCTGCACTCCTTCTCAACTTGTTGAACGATCTCTTCTACTCGACAAACGGCTTGGCCGTTCGCTGCGCTGCCCTGAGCCGGGCACTGCGGCTGGCCGGGCTGCGCTGTACTTCTTCCCCTGTCGGGCGCAATGGCCGGCGCACCAGCAGCGTGTAGACGCCGTCGGCGGAGAAGTGCCGGAAGCTGCGCTTGACCAAGCGGTCCTCGCCGCTGTGGAAGCTGATGACCACGAACCGACCCCCGGCAGCCAATATGGTTGGCGCGGCGGCCAGCAGCGCCTGCAGCTCGCCGCCCTCGTCGTTGACGGCGATCCGCAGGGCCTGGAACGTCTTTGTGGCCGGATGGATTCGCCAGCGGCCGCGGCGCGGCACGGCGCGCTCCACGACGCGGGCGAGGTGAGAGGTGTCGCGCAGGGGCCGGGCGCGCACGACGGCGCGGGCGATGCGCCTGCTGTGCCTCTCGTCGGCCAGCCGGTACAGCAGGTCCGCCAGCTCGCGCTCGCCGCCGCGGTTCACGAACTCCTCGGCGCGCAAGCTCTGGCGCCGGTCAAAGCGCATGTCCAGCGGCCCGCGCAGCCTCAGGCTGAACCCGCGGGCGGCCTCGTTGAGCTGCATCCGCGAGAGCCCCAGATCGGCGACGATGCCGGCCAGCGGCTGGCATCCGGCGGTCGCCTGGCGAATCCTTGAGAAGCTGCCGTGGACGAATCGCACGCGGTCTCCAAACTCCGACAGCCGTCTGCGGCAGCGGTCGATCGCGTCGCCGTCACGGTCCATGGCGATCAGCCGGCGGTGTGGCGCAGCCCGCAGGATGCGCCGGGCATGCCCCCCAGCCCCGACAGTGCAGTCGCAGAAGGCCCCAGGCGGGCCCTCACCCTTGCCGAGCAGGAACGTCTCCATCTCCGCCGCCATCACCGGGTAGTGCTCCGTTTCCGTCACGGTCACAGCCCCAGGTTCGCCGCGTACTCCAAGTCGTCCGGCGTGAGCTCGTTGCTCTTCATGAACGCGTTGTAGTCTGCCTCGCTCATGACAATGAGGTGGTGGATGCGCCACTGGATCTTCACCGGGCCGGAGATTCCGCTGCTGCTGCGGATCATGGCCGGAAGCAGAACGCGACCCTGTGCGTCGATGTTCTCGCTCTTGCCGTAGTGCATCGCGTTGGCCAGCAGGCGGTTGTTCTGTTTGCCGTTCGACTTGCCGGCACCATCGCCTGGCCTGGCGGAGAGCCACTCCTGGACCTTGGCCCACTCGCGTGTCGGGAACACCTTGATCTCTCGACCGTCCAGACTGGTGACGAATGCGTCCTTGACAGGCACGCCCTCGCCCGCCCCAGGCCTCGGGTAACGCTGTTTGAATAGACGGCGAATCGAAGCGGACAGTTTGAGCCTGCCCTTGGCATCCACGTTTCCGCCTTCGACGCCCCAAAACACCGTTCCCCAACCGTTCTTGGCTGCCGCGCGCCAAGCTGACCACTTTGGTCACCTTTTGGCCACAATCGACCACATCAGTATGTGACTCCCAGCGCACAGTTGTCAAGGGGGTCGTAGACGCTTTCTTGGCGCCACCATTACGATAACAATATCCCGGGCAATTGTCGGGGTGGACACACAACATATTGTGGATGTGTGGAAGGATCCGCGCACACATTGCGCTCTGCGGGATCATTCGGCGGCCTAACCGACGCGAACATTGGACCGCTTTTTGGGTTTCTGGAGCCCCGGAAGCGCGGGACGCGCGCCCACAGGATGCGAAGATGGACGGCATGAGACTTGGACTGGTGACCTACAACGTCGCCCGTGACTGGGACGTGGAAACGATCATCCGACGCTTGCAAGCGGCGCGATTCGAGGCCGTCGAGCTGCGCAGCACGCACGCGCACGGCGTCGAGCCGGGCATGCCCAAGGAAGCGGCCGACCAGGTCCGGCGCATGTTTGAAGACAGCCGCGTGCGGTTGCTGAGCCTGGGTTCGGCGTGCGAGTTCCACTCGCCCGACACCGTCGAGCGGCGCGCCAATGTCGAACGAACCGCACGCTTCGTGGAGCTGGCCCACGACCTCGGCTGCTGGGGAGTGAAGGTTCGACCCAACGGCCTTCCGGAAGGCGTTCGGCGCGATGTCACGCTGCAGCGAATCGCGGATGCCCTGACGGCCTGCGGGGAGCACGCCCAGGGTTACGGAGTGGAGATCTGGGTCGAGGTGCACGGCCAAGGAACGCGGGAGCCCGAGGCGATGCGCGAGATCATGGACCGCTGCGGCCACCCGGCGGTTGGAATCTGCTGGAACTCGAACCCGACCGACATCCGCGACGGCTCAATCGCCGCAGCATTCGACCTGCTCAAGGGCTTCATCCGCAACGTCCACGTGCGCGACCTCCCGGACTACCCGCACCGCGAGCTGTTCCGGCTGCTGGGCTCGATCGGGTATGACCGCTACACGCTCGCGGAGACCCCCCAGAGCTGTGAGCCGGAGCGCTACCTGAGCTACTACGCCGCACTCTGGCGCGAACTCGTCCGAAACTCCTGAACGGGCAGGCCGCAGCGGGCCCCGCCCCTCAGTTCGGGGCGAAATTGATCGCAGGGGGGTCCAGTTCGATCCACAGCGGATCCCCTTCATCGCCATTGATCGAGTAGCGCAGGATCACCCCGTCGGGCTGGGTGTAGGACCTTCCCAGCTCGTAGGACCGGAGCGTGCCGTACGGGGCCAGCGGGCCCCAGTCCTCCAAGAATTCGTCATACGGGTAGTAACGGCAGGGCTCTTCGACCGAGCACCCCCACATGCTGTACGCCCGCTCGTAGGCCTGCACCTGCAGCAGCTCGAAAAACTCGCGGGCCTGGCGCTCCTCTCGCCAGTTCCTGAAGAAGAAATAGTAGACGCCCCCCAGAAGCGAAGCGGCGGCGACGGCGACCACAACGCCCTTTGCAATGCGCTCGGCGAGCAGACCCTTGTCCGCGTAGCTGTCAAGGAACTGCATCGCGAGGGCCGGGCCGGCAGGTCAAGGCACGGGATGCTTGGCGTCGTATGCTTGGGTCGCCTCGGCGGTCAGGTCGATCAGCGCGTCATTGGCCAGCACACTCCCGCTGTCGATGATCAGGTCGATCTCGCGCTCCACGCGCAGCTCGCGGACCACGTCTCGCATGCGCGCGCTGGCGGACGCGAGAATGTTCTGCCTGTCGAACTCCACGTCCGACTGAAGGTCCTCGTTCAGGCGCTGCGCCGTGACCTGCTTCCGCTGGCCCTCCGCTTGCAGCCGCTGGGCCTCCGCGCCCGTGGCCGTCTGCAGCTTGGTCTGTATTTCCTGCAGCTCTTGGCTCAGGGCGGTCAGCTCATCCTGGCGCGACCTGTACTTGTCCTCCAGCAACGCGGACTCCTTCTGCATGTCCGCCGTCGCGAGCAACGCCTCCTGAAAGCTGATTACGGCCACACTGGTCTGCGCCCTGCCGCCCACAGCCGCAACGAGCAGCAAGGCCGCTCCGCACAATGCCGACTGGCGTGGGAGGGCTAGACTCGATCCGATCCTTCTAAGCATTCTGACACCCCTCACCATCGCTATTGTTGCACGGTCGGGCCTACCGTTTCCACCCCCGCGAACGAGAGTGGGCGTCCGCCCGCAGGGGGCCGCGCGCCGAGTTGTGCGCTGGGCCGTAACCGCGGCTGCGGCACTGGAGATCCCCGACGCCGAAGGGCGCCAATGTCAATGGACACTCCCTGACGGAGGGGTTGGCGGCTGGGAACGGTTCGGCCGGTCAGGATACAGAAGCGGATCTCCAATCGGGCTTATGCGAAGAGTCTGCTCAGCGAAGAAAGATGCGCTTGGCCGGGTCGAAGCGCCAGCGAGAGCCTCTAGGCGAGCCAAAGAGGCCTCTCGTGGACCGAACTCGGGGCCAAAATGAACGGGGTTGGTGGACGATATGGGACTTGAACCCACAACCTCCGCATTGCGAACGCGGCGCTCTCCCAATTGAGCTAATCGCCCGAGCCCGATCCCAGCATATCACCGGATGTACAGCTATGCGACCGCGGCGGGAAGCATATAATACCGACGGGGCCGGCAGGGCAATCAGGTCAGCGGCAAGCGCGGCAAGCTCCCGGACGGGCTCGGTAGGAGGGTTCTCATGAATCGGCGCACCTTCTTTGGCACGGCAGCTTCCGGACTTGCGGCAGCGCAGGCACAGACCCTCCCGGCCAGCGACACCGTCAGCCTAGGCATGATCGGCGTGGGCGGCCGGGGCAGGAGCCTGCTGCGAACCTTCGCAGTCCTTCCGGAAGTGCGCATTTCGTACCTTTGCGACGCCGATCAGGCCTCGCTGGAGCGCGCGGCGAGAGTGCTGGAAGAGGCAGGCAAGCCCATGCCCGCCACGGCCAGCGACATGCGCAGCGTGCTCGACTCCAAAGACGTCGACGCCGTCGTGGTGGCCACGCCCGACCACTGGCATGCTCCGGCCACGATCCTGGCCTGCGACGCAGGCAAGGACGTTTACGTCGAGAAGCCGGCCTCCCACAACATCCGCGAGGGCCGGTTGATGATCGACGCCGCCCGCCGTAACTCGAGGATCGTGCAGGTCGGGACACAGTCCCGGAGCCGGCCCTCAAGCCGCAAGGCGATCGAGATTGCCCGCTCCGGGGACCTGGGCGACATCCTGATGGCCAAGGCCTGGAACATCCAGCTCCGCGACAACATCGGACACAAGCCCAACACGCCCGTCCCGCCCGGCGTCGACTACGAGACTTGGCTGGGGCCCGCTCCCTGGATCCCGTTCAACGAGAACCGTTTCCACTACAAGTGGCACTGGCACTGGCACTTCGGCACGGGGGACGCGGGCAACGACGGCGCGCACCAGATCGACATCGCCCGCTGGGCCTTGGGTGTGGACTGGCCCGAGTCGGCCAGCGGCATGGGCGGCAAGATCTTCTTCGACGACGACCAGCAGACGCCCGACACCATGAACGTGACGTTCCGCTACGGACGCAAGGCGCTGATCTGGGAGATGCGGATCTGGACCCCGTACCCCATGGAGGGCCAAGACAACGGCGTGGCAGTCTACGGCACGGAGGGATCCGTGCACATCGGCCGGTGGGACCGCCGCTGGGGCTACAAACTGTACGACAATAAGGGCAAGCTCGTGGAGCACAACGACGCGAACGACGAGTCCGACCACCACATGCGCAATTTTCTGGACTGCGTCCGGACGCGTCGCCTGCCGGAGGCCGACATTTCGATCGGCCACATATCCGCGATCCACTGCCACCTCGCAAACATCGTCGCCCGCACGGGGCGCACCTTGGCGTTCGACCAAGGGACAGAGACCATCGTTGGGGACCCGCACGCGAACCTGTTCGTCAAGCGGCGGTATCGCACGCACTGGGCGACCCCTGCAGGGGCCTGAGGAGAGTCCGCACACCAAGCATGAAGTCTGACCCGGACCCCGGTCCTCAAAGTTCCCTGCCCCGACATCTGAAGGCCCGCCCGGGTGCGGCGCCCAAAGAAGGCCGACACCGGTCGCCGGGCAGAAGGGAGGGACTGCGATGGTCCTGCTGATCGCCTGCGCCGCCGTCACCATCCTGGCGTCCGGATTCTGCTCGCTCCTCGAGGCGACCCTGTACTCCACCCGGACAGGCGTGCTGGAAGCCGAGCGGACCAGCGGGAGGCGCAAGAAGCGGGCCGAGCGGATGATTGCGATGCAGAAGGACATCGCGCGCCCAACCTCCGCGATCCTGATCCTCAACACGATCGCCAACACAGCAGGCGCCACAGTGTGCGGCATGCTGGCGGCCCGCCTGCTGGGAGCCCAGTGGGTCCCGGCGTTCACGCTCGGCCTGGTCATGGGGATCCTGTTCGTGGGGGAAGTGCTGCCGAAGACCTTTGGAGCCACCCACTGGAGACGGCTGTGGCATTGGATTGTGTGGCCGCTGACCGTCATCGAGCGCTTCTTGTCGCCGGCAGTTAGCGTCACGCAAGGGTTCGCGAATCTGTTCACGCGCGAGCGCGGGATGCCTGCCATCACGGAGGACGAGATCCAGGCCAACATCCGGCTGGGAGAGGAGCACGGCGAACTCAGCGCCTCCGAGCTGCAGCTCCTCAGCGCGGTGTTCCAGTTTGACGACATGCTCACGCGCCAGGTCATGGTCCCGCGCGGGGAGGTCGTCTTCCTGAACGTCAACAAGTCTCCGGCCGAGTGCCTCGAACTGGCAAGGCGATCGCGGCACACGCGCTTCCCGCTGTGCGACGGTTCCCTGGACAGCGTTGTTGGCCTGGTGCACATCAAGGACTTGGTGGGCGCACCTACAGGCAACGGGCTCGACCTGCGTGAGGTGATGCGCAAGATGGACCATGTCCCGGAGACCCTCCCCATCAGCACACTGCTGCGCCAGATGCAGAAGACCCACCGACACATGGCGCTAGTGGACGACGAGTACGGCTCCGTGGTCGGGATCGTCACCATGGAGAACGTCGTGGAGCAGATCGTCGGGGCCGTGCAGGACGAGTTCGATGCGGAGGCCCCCGAGATCGTCAAGGAGGGGCAGGGGGTGTACACGGTGTGCGGCCACGTGCCTCTCGGTAGGGTCAACAGCGAGCTGGGGCTGAGCCTCACCTCGGCTGCCGTCGACACGCTCTCCGGGCTGCTGGTGGTACAGCTGGACCGGCTCGTCAGGAAGGGAGACAGAGTGGAGCTCGACGGCGCCAGCACGGAAGTGGTGGAGGCCGAGGGCGGCCGGGCGACACAGGTGCGGGTGTCAGTCCACTCGGCCTCAAGCTTGGCTGCGGCCCGCTGAGGGCCGGCCCCAAGGCGAGATGCCAGACTAGAATTCGAGCCCGAGGCCGCTGACCAGACCGTAGTCGTTGCGTGCCACGCCTTGCGCGGGCCGGGAGTCGTAGCGGTCGAACAGCCGCAGGGAATAAGAGAAGCGACCGACGAGCGGTACGCGCAGGGTGCCGTCATACTCGACGCGCCAGTGGCTGCGGTCCAACAGGTTGGGGTGAACGCTGAGGTGGCTCTCAAGCCGCACGAAGCCAAATACCCGAGCGGCCCACTCTACGCCAAGCTGCGACTCCACCCGGGCACGGTTGTCCTGGGCGCGCAGCCGGTCGTGAACGTACTCCAAGCCACCCAGCAGCGAGACCGACGACCGCCGACGCTCCCACACACGCCATCCGAGACCGCCCCCGGCTCGCGTTCGAAGGTCGAGCCGGCGGCGCTCGTTGCGCTCCAGAGCCGCCAGAGCGTATGAAAAGCTGCGCCCGCCCAGATATCGATCCAGGCGTGTGCTCAGGGCGTGGCGGCTCTGCGAGCGAGTCCCCTCTTGGCGTGCAAACAGCGAGTCCAAGCGCCCCGTGAACTCATACTGCGCCGAGGCGTAGCCGGCCGTGGCTCCCACCGACGACTGCGTTTGGGATTGGTTGCCGCGGGCGATGCTGTACCCGAACTCGGCCGTCCCGGCCAACGCTTCGAGTGCTGCCCGGGCACCCTGTATCCGACGCCCGCGTGCCAGACGAGAGATGTCTTCAGACGCGATCTCGCGCTGCGCGCCCGACAGAGTCATGACCGTCAGTCGGTCCCCTCGGAGCGATACGAGGCCATCCAACCGCTCGCCTTCCTCTGTCAGGACAGAGAAGCTCTCCTCAGACTCGATCCCTTCGACGTCCCTCCACCGAATCCTCAGCGAGCCGACCAGCTCTGTCTCGACGACCAGCCGCTCATCCTCCAGGCGCAGCACGGTACCCGTGAGGCGGTCCCCATTGCGCAGAACGACAGTGTCGGCGCACAAGCTCGCGGCGGCGAGCAGCGCGAATAGGGCGGGGAGGGTTATACGGTGTGCGAGCATGGCCGACTTTGGCGCCGCCAGCGTGCGGCGGCCCGGACTCATTCTTCACTCTAGGCGCGGACTCCGGCACTGAAGTACGGGAGACGGGAGAATCGGCGCGGCAGCGGCTCAGGGCCCGGCAGTAGGCGCGGACTGCCGAGCCGTGGGATCGCCGGGTTGCGGATAGCGCGGCGGCGGCGGCACGAGCCCGGCCGGATCGAAGAGCCTTCCGGGAAGGTAGTCGCTCACGCGCGGGCCTTCGATCGTGCGGATCTTGATGTTGCGGTACCAGACCGGGTGGTTGTGGTGGGTCAGCGCGATGTGGCCCGGCCCCTTAAAGCCGAATCCGGGGACGCGCTTGAACTTCGTGCGCTCGACCCGGCCGAACATGTCAGGGGAGTTGAACTCGTACTCCAGCAGCTTCACGCCGTTCAGCCAGTGCTCGCCGTGCGTGCCGCGCACGACGATCCTGGAAGTGTTCCACTCTCCGGCGGGACGCACCGGCTTACCGTCGACCGGCTTGTAGAGCAGGTACAGCGACCCGCAGCTGGAATACTCCCAGCCTTGCCTGCGGCGGTTGAGGTTCTCGTCGTCCAACAGCTGGTACTCCGGCCCTGTCGCGCGGAGCATTGATCGCCGCTTTGCCTCCGGGCTCAAGTGCGGACGGTAGCCCGGACCGGCCCATGCCTTCTGCACGAGGTACTTCACCCCGCTGTTCCCGCCTTGCACGAGCTTCCAGTCGAAGCTCAGTTCGAAGTTCTCGAACTCGCCGACCGAAACGATGTCGCCGCCGCTGTTGTCGGCCAGCGTCCGGAGCGCGCCATCCTCAATCGCCCACGACTGTGTAGGAAAAGCCGTCCCCTGGAAGCCCTCCCATCCGGTCGGCGTAGAGCCGTCGAACAGCAGTTGCCAACCTTCCAGCTTCTCTGCGTGGGTCAAGCGGTTGTTTGGCGAGTCTGCCAAACCGGCGACAGTGACGAGGAGGAAGGCCAAGATCATGCGCTGCATCGGACTCTCTGCGTACCAAGCATACCGGACAAGGCCACGCGACGGAACGACTCTCCCAATGACTCTCGACTCTTCAGCCAATTCCCTGACGGCCACCCTCGACACCCAACTGGCCCAGCCGAACATACTCTTGCTGGACTGGGCCACTTGCCCGATCTCCGCCCGCTCAACCGACTCACTTCCGCCCAGCTAGGAGTATCTCCCTGACCTCCCATGCCCTCGGACTGATCACCCGCCGCAGTTGCCCGACTGTGGTCGGGACAGCGTAGTAGTTGAGGCATGGATCAGGGCCTCGACCCGGCCAGACCCAACGAGCCTGGGCTCTGCAGTGCAACGCGGAGTTGACGCAGCCCGCCCGTACATCCCGAACAGGATCTGATGACGTGTCCTTGGTGACTACGCAACTCGGTGATGAGCACTAGTTCCAGGGTTAGTGCCGTTACAGGCATCTACGCCACAACAACGGGCAATCCGACGTCGATTGCGAGGGCCCGTGGCTGCAATGGCATTCCTGCATATCCGATCTTGCCAGGTTCCGCGCCCAGAACACCGACTGATCCGATGTCGCCAACGGTCGGGAGCAACAGACCACTGGTGGGACCAATAACCACAATTCGGGCGTCGTAGGGCTCAACGTTTCGTTTCCGGCGGACAAGAACGAGGATTCTCACCCGGTTTCCGGAGGGTGTCTGGACGTGCTGCGCCGAGACATCCCAGTGAGCGGCCACCGAACTTCCACGCGGGGCTCGTCCCGCATCGTCTTCGCCAGTGCTCCGGTCGAGGTCACGTCCGCGTCTTTCGTAATCTACGGAGGGTCTGCGATCCGGTGATTGACAACACATGCAACTGACGAACCTAGGTGCCTTAGCGCTTGCCATTCCCCTTCCGGCTTCCGCGAGCACACTCGAAATCCGGCTGAACTGGGAAGAAGTTAGGACGGTGCTGGCCCACGCCTCCGTTCGTCCGCGCGTCCGAGTGCGGACGACGGATCTTCCAGACCGGGCGATCCGCGCGCGTCTCACGGGGATTACGGGGAAGGGTCTGACCCTGTGGAGAGGCCGGGAACAAGTCGCGGTTCTGCGTGAGGATGTAGCATCCGTTCGAGTATTCCCGGCAAGGACACACATTCGCAGGAACTGCGCGATTGCCGCGATTCTGGCCGTTCCGATTGGAATTGGAGCGTACGTCGGTACGATCGTGCTGGCTGCCGTTTCTACGGGAGGAATCCCTGAAGGCGGGTACAAGATCGGGCCGTCGTTGGGGTTTATTGCCGCGGGCGTGGCCGTTCCGCTCCTCGTGTACAGAAAGGCGAGGAACATGGATCGAGGCTCGATCTTGATTGTTGTCGCGCGTGGAAAAGGGCAAGAGCGATGATGACAAGATTGTCGCCAGTTGCGGTGTTCCTGACGTGCTGGGCAGCATAGGGAGCTGTACTGCGACGAACGGTGCAAACGGCGGACGTTGACCGCATTGGCAGGGTGGGTCACATTCTCTACAACGCGAACGGGGTTGCGTAGGACACCTACGACACTGCAGAGAACGGCACACTTGGTATCGAGCTCACTGAAAAAGGATTGGTAGCGGCAGTGGCAATCAGGTATGCCTCGGACGAGATCGATCAGGCCACTGGAGTTCCGTCCTCGAGAGTGAGCTTCGCGTTGCGCCTCAAGCGGGTCGTGCAGGGAACTGCGACGGATTCGGGTGGAACACCGTAGGTGGGCGCCGATGTACACGTCCGTAGCCCGGGATCGCGGAGGCGTCTCTAAGCGAATGATGCCTCGAGCGCTGTTACGGACGACTCCGGCGCATTCGCGGTGGTGGTCGCCTTGGGAGGGGCCGGGCACTTCGTGCTGGACATCCAAGCCGAGGGAAGGGCGCCGCAGTCTTCCGGAGTTCTGGCCAGCAGTTCCGCGGGAAGTACCGGGGTGAGCGAAGCTTCTTCGGAGTCGGTCGTGATCGCCCTAGAATCCAACGTGGCGGCCGTGAGTGGGAAAGTGACATCGGGGAGCGGCTCAGCCCAAGACGGCGTTACCGTGCTTATCGGAGTCCGGACCCAACCCGCCTCAACCGGGGTAGGGCAGCGCCCGGAATGGGTCCGAGTACCGACACGATTCGGCCCTACGGGCTGAAGTTCCGTACCCGGGCGGTCACGGACAGTGACGGAAGCTACTCGGTATCCGGACTCCCGCCGGGAACTCTCTCTGTCGTGGCAATCCGTCGCGGCGTCAGAATCCCTGTTCAGCGGGTTCAGGCTGTAGGGGGCGGCTGGTACGAGGCGGATTTCGTGCTGCCCTGGCTTGAAACACAATCGGGCGATTCAGGGGCATCGGAACACAAGTACCCCAACCCAGCCGTCCGCACGGGACCGCGGTGCTCCGTCCAGACTGTTTCGAGCAACGCTCGAGGCACGGGTTCCGGCCCGGGGTGGTACTGGCTGTGAATGCTGGCTTTGGGGAGAGCTTCCGAAGAAACCTCGCTAGTGAATGATCGCCCGCCCGGACCCAGACTGATGTTGGGGCATGGAGAGCACAAATGACAAACGGGGCATGACTGCCGGAACCGCGCTTGTACACCAGCTCAGCCGACGCGGTGTTTCAAATTGAATGATCCGGGCCGTGCCCGGGGCCCCACTGATGTGAAACACCCCAGCCTGGAGATGTGGGTGTGGGGATGGCTTCGGGAGTGGCGGCCTTTGGGAGGACGAGGTAGCCGAGCTCCATGGCAGTTCTATTGACGTAGCTCAGGGTGCGTTTGCGGTGGCGCTCCTCACAGGCCTCCTGGCCCCCGTAAACGTAGTCCTAGACCCACATGAGCACGCGGTAGGCCAGGGGATGCCCGAGTCCTGCGGATGACCACGCTGGCTCCAGCAGGCAGCCGCCATCTTGGCCAGGCTTCGGCCACCGCCACCCGCAAACGCCTTTACCTCACTTGGCACGCGGCGCGCTGCCAACCCGCACTCGGCACGACTCAGCTGGGATCGGCTCTACCTAGCCAAGCCTTCGAGGTTGAAGACCGCCGCCCTAATCCCCACAGCTCTCTCGAACGGCTACGTGCGCACGTTCGAAGTGCATGCCTAGGAGCCATCGAATTCCAACGCTGGATACGAGGTGCAAGGGCGCAATACTTCGCCGTAGCGGGAGCAAAGGCACTCTCCAGAGGTCATGAGCCCCTCTGCAACGTTCGGACGTCAGTGTCTCTCGGTTCCTCTATCTCCGAGAGACTGGCGGTCGGGGACGCCTGGAGAGACGGCGCGAAGGCTCCTCTGACCGGTCGCGCGTCCCAGCCAGCAAGCAGCCGACCTGAAATCATCCATGATCAGGTAGAGCGACGGAACCAGAACCAAGGTAACGGCGGTAGCGAACAGTACGCCCGAGGCAATGGCGACGGCCATCGGAATCAAGAACTGCGCCTGCAGGCTCTTCTCCAACATCAGCGGCGTGACGCCCGCCGCGGTCGTCAATGAGGTTAGGATGATTGCTCGGAAGCGTGCCTCCCCCGCCCGCTGCAGGGCGTCCTTGAGCGAGGCACAATGGCGCAAATTCCTGTTGGCGAAGACCACCAGCACCAAGCCGTCATTGACTACCACTCCCGCCAGCGCCACCATGCCGCACATCGACAGGAAGCTGACGTCCATCCCGAGTATGAAGTGGCCCCAAATCGCGCCAACCATTCCGAACGGGATGGCGCTCAGGATGAGCACCGGCTTCCAGTAGCTCTGCAGGGGGATTGCGAGCATCCCGAACATTAGGAACACGGCTGCGCCAAATCCCTTCCCGAGCCCTTCGATCGACTCGGCGAAATCCGCTTCATCGCCCTCGAAGGAGTAGGAGATCCGCGGGTGTCGGGACATCAGCTTGGACAGGAATTCCGTCTCCATTGCAGCTATGACTTCGCCGCCAGTGGTGGTCGCCTCGTCAACCTCCGCTTGGACGTTGATCGCCCGCCGCCGGTCAATTCTCGTGATTGCCGCCGGACCGCGGGTAATCGATACAGAGGCAGCCGTGGAAAACGGAACCTCTCCGCCCTGCGGTGTGCGCACCTTCATCCGTTCGAGGTCACCGATAGAGCGACGGCCCTCCTGTGGGTACCTCACCATGACTGGAATGTCGTCCTGGCCCCGCTGGATCCGCTGTGCCTCCTCGCCGAAGAAGCCCTGGCGCACTTGGCGCCCAAGCCCCTGGAGCGTCAGACCGAGGGACTTGCCCTCGGATGTCAGATGAAGTGCGATTTCCGGCTTGCCGGCTCGGTAGGTGTCGGTTACCTCGATCACGCCGGGATAAGCGCGCAGCCTAGTCTTGACGGTCTGGGCGACTTGGCGCACCTCGTCGAGGTCTGGGCCGCTGATTTGCAGGTCGATGGCCTTGCCGCCACCTACCAGGTCGTGCTCAATCGAGAGTTCGACCGCACCGGGAATCGTCCCGACGCGCTGGCGCAAGCGCCTGGCGATCTCCTCCGCACTGACGCTCCGCAGCTCGGCTGGTCGAAGCCCGAGATTGACCTCTCCGAGGTGATCGCCGCGGGCTAGGGAACGGCTGCCCAAGGGACCGCCTTGAAAGTCCCGAAACGGATGCTGCCCCACGGATGCGAGAACATGCCGGACCGGGTCCTGACCGTACTCGGCGGCGAGTTCCCTTCGCACCTCGGCCGACGCCCGCTCGATGCGGACGACGCCTGCCCTTGTCGACTCGACAGGGGCATCCCTCGGCATGGTGAGGTAGGCGACAACATCGTCGGACTCGGCCGCAGGCAAGAGCACGATCTTGACGATGCCGCCACCGACCATTCCGGCTGTCAAGAGAACGGTAAACAACGCGACCGACAGCGTAAGGTAGCGCCACTCCAGCGCCCGGCGCAACAGCGAGCGGTAGGCCTTTCGGATCACCCAGTCCATCCCACTGGAGAAGAAATCGAAGAACCTGTCCCACATTGGTGTAGCTAGTCTCGGGTTTGGGGGAGCCGTTGGCCGCTTGTGATGGGAAAGATGACGAGGCAGGATCAGATTCGATTCGATCAGCGAGAAGGCGAGCGTCGGCAGGATGATCAGGGGATAGACTCCGATGATCTTGCCCAGCACACCCGGTACGAAGAGCATGGGCGAGAATGCCGCCATGGTTGTCAGCACTCCGAAAGTCACTGGCACCAAGACCTCGTACGCACCAACGATTGCCGCGCTCGTTCCCTTTCCCGTCCGCTGCTGGGTGGCATAGATGCTTTCTCCGACCACGATCGCGTCGTCTACCACGATGCCCAGGACCAAGATGAACGCGAACAGCGACAGCATGTTGATCGACACGTCAAGAGCAGGCATCAGCGCGATCGCACCGAGGAACGAGATCGGGATACCAATCGTGACCCAGAAGGCCAGCCGGAGGCGCATAAACAGCGCGAGCACCACGAAGACCAGCACGAGCCCCGCGATCGCGTTCTTCACAAGCAGATCGATCCGCCCCTCAAGCAGCCGGGCAGTGTCCTGCCAAGTGAACACTGCGATCCCCTCCGGCAGGCTCCCTTCGACACGCTCGACGTAGGCGTGGACCGCCGCCGCAACCGACACCGCGCTCTGCGCGCCCACCCGGAAGACCTTCACCATGACGGCCGGCTGGCCGTCGAAGGCCGCGGAAACCGAAAGCTCCTCGAATCCGTCGATTACAGTTGCGACGTCTCTGAGGTGGATCGTGGTGCCGTCCGGACGCGTTAGCAGAGGAAGGTCTTCGTACTCCCTACCTGAGTAGGCCTGTCCCTTGGTGCGAAACAGGATCTCCCCGCTGTCCGTCTTCACGGAGCCCCCGGGGAGATCGACCGAAAATTGGCGAATAGCGTCCGCGACGATGTCGAACGTGAGTCCCCAACGACGGAGCGCTTCCTCAGACACTTCGACCGAAATCTCGTAGGAGGGAGCGTTGAGCAGCTCGGCCTGGGAGATTTCCGGAAGCGCGGTCAGATCGTCCCGGACCCGTTCCCCGATCCGCTTCAGGGTCAAGAGATCGGCGTTGCCAGCAACAGCGACGTTGATGACTTGGAGCCGACTGGTCGATTCTTGGACGACCGGCTTCTCGACTTCCTCGGGAAATGTGGCGATCGCATCCACGCTCGCCTCAATGTCTTGGAGGACCCTGTGCACGTCGTAGCCGGAATGGATTTCGAGACTAATGGTAGCTCGACGCTCGATCGCGGTGGACGTCATCTTCTTGATGCCGTCCAAACCGTGAAGGGATTCCTCCACGCGCAAACAGATCGCGTTCTCAACCTCTTCCGGAGAGGCCCCTGGGTACTCCGCTGTGACCGTGATTGCGTCAAGCGAGAATTCCGGAAAGATCTCTTGCTTCAGGTCGGTCAGAACAATCGCTCCACTGGCTGCGATGATCAACAAGAGCAGGTTTGCTGCGACCGCGTTCCGCGCGAACCAGCCGATTACGCCCTTCACTCCGGCCCCTACGAGTCGGCTTGCATTCGCGGCAGCCCTCGTGGGTAACGCCTCCCGTTGAGTTGCTTGCCAATGAAGGTTGGGCGAACTCCCCAATCATAGGCGACCAGAATGAGGGCTGTCGCCACACTCACTACCAAGGTGAACTTGACCATTGCCGGAACGGCTATGGGGGCCAAGAACGTAGGCAGCACCATGACGACAGGGGGATGAACAACGTACATCCAGTAAGAAGCGTCCAGCAGGTAGCGCCAGCGGGGGCTCGGCTTATCGAGGTAACGCAAGAACAACCCAAGGAATCCATAAACTAGGAGCCAGATCGATGGAGCAAGGAATACAATTGCTCCTAAGTGCTCGCGGACCGCCGTCTCGTCACAGAACCGTCCGCTTCCACAACCCGTATCAACAAAGTGGCGATGTGCAAGGAAGAACAGGAACCCTAACGCAAAGTATAGCCAAGCCGGGCTCTTGAGCCGCTCAAGAGCACCTCTTCTTAGGAATAACATCCAGCCGAACAGAAAGAACATTGCGTATGACAAAAGAATGCGAAGAGGCGGGGTCAGTCCTCCATAATAGTCGAGAGACCATGACTTCATTTGGTACAGAACTACTCCTGTCAGCGCTGCCAGAACGAGAATCGATCCCCGGTTTATCGAACGGTCAAATGCGTCGAGTAGCGACGTGCGATAGCGTTCGGGGATGCGGCGTACGATCGGTTCGAGCAGGGTTGCTCCGACACAGAACAGGAGGAGGTGGTACAGAAACCACAGATGCGCCAAGATGTTCGCTGACAGGGACTCAATTGACGCCAGAGAAAGATCGGTCTTGGGCGGGGGTGGCACGGCGGTGAATTGCTGGGCGTAGACCATGGCACCGTACAATGCCGGGATCATAACGACCAGGCCGACGAGAAGCGGAACGCCGATCCTGCTCCACCGATGTCGCAGGAAGGCTGCTGGCCCCCGAGCACCTAAGAGATAGGCGGCGAAGAATCCGGAGGCGGCGAAGAATACTGGCATCCTGAATACGTGTATGAAAACGATTAGCCAATCGAAGAGAGGATGAGTCTGCGCATCCTGATATGGCCAGCCCGTTTCGGCCGGAAGAACAGGGACATAGTTGATGGAGGTATGCAGTACCAGACCCAGCATCATCATGACAGCCCTTAAGCTGTCAAACGCGTAGTATCGAGTACTCATGGTCTGTCCTCTCTGCGGCATGCCGACTGGGTGCGTACCACGATGCAATTCGGATCCGAAAATCCCGACTGGGGCCGAACAATGTGCGTGTCAACACCTTCCCTTCCTCTGTTGTCCTCGGCGACGTCGCGAAACCTTGATCTTGAATCCGTCATCCGGCCGGGGTGTCGGCGCATGATTGACCTTCAACCTGTAGGAGGGCGGGGCCAGCGACAGATCCAGACGGTGGAGGATGGTCGCGAGGGCAACTGCAGAGTGCACTTCGAAGGAGCCGCTGCCGAGGCAGCGATGCGTACCTAGGCCGAACGGCGCGTACGCCCCCGGCGCCCGGTGCTCAAGGCGGCCGTGGGCGAAACGGTCGATGTCGAACCGTTCCGGCTCCGGAAAGTACTCCGGCAAGGTGTGCGGCACGGTAGCGGCGATGAGGCACGGCGTTCCGGACGGAATCGTGTGGCCCCCGAACTCGAATGTGTTGACCGCCTCCCTTAGCACCACCTTCACGACTGGATGCATCCGCAACGTCTCGAGGGCAACGCGGTGGATGACGTCAATGCTCCGGAGTTTCCGGGCCGTCGCGCCCTCTCCGGCGAACAGCGCGTCCGCTTCCGACCGCGCGCGCGCAAGCGTCCCCGGGTGCTTGAGCAGCATGTACAGCATGAAGGCGACAGTACTCGCAGCGGTGTGCAGACCGACGATGTAGGGGCCGAGGCAGGCCGCCTTCAAATCGCGCTCGGCTAGGAACTGGGGATCGTCCCGGTGCTGGTCCAGAAGGTCGTCGATGAAGTCCGGCCTGCCGTCCCGCCCGGCCTCCTGCCCTGATCTAGGTTGCACTTTGTGCGCCTCGAGGACCTTTCGGTACAGCCTGTCCAAGCGCTCCTGCGCCCGGCGCATGCTCGGCGTTCTCAACATGATCTCGGGAAGGCGTCGCGTAAGCCGCACGTTGATGATCCGGTCCATGACGAACCCGACATCCTCCAGATATTCTCCCGGTGCCACGCCGGTGCTCACGACGGCGATCTGGGTGGCGACCATGCGTTGAACGATTTCCCAAACCCTGATCGGTTTGCCTTCCGGCCAGCTGTCCACTTCACGTGCCGCGATGTCGGCGACGGTCTTGATCCGGTCCTGGACGTAGCCGCTCGAATAGCCGCGCTTCATCACCCTGCGAAGAGCGAAATGATCGGCGCCGTCCATGCTTGTGATGACACGGTGCGCCTGCAGCCCGTCGGCCAGACCTCCGTGGGTCGTGAACGATCGAAATAGGCGGAAGCCCTTCTGCTGGAGAAGCAGGTTGGCCTCCGGTCCGGCGAGGACCGTGTAGTGGTGCGAAAACGCACGCACGCGAAAGACGGCGCCGAGTTCGCGGTACTGCCTGGCCAAGAACACACCGATGTCGCCCGCCATGCCGACGGCGTTGCCCACGAGGGGCAGCCCGCCCTTGTCGGCGAGCGGCTGCGCGGCCACGGCCCTCGCTCGCTCGGCGGCTGAGAGGCCTGCCGCGGCGAGCGTGAGATTCACCTCAGGTACGCCCGCCCGCTGAACGGCCTCGAAAACGGCGCGGCCGATCAGATCCAGTCGGCAGATGAGATCGATCCTTTCCCGCACATCCGCCAGTTCCGCCCGCGACAGCAACTGTTCGAAGAATCCGCAAGCATGGACCAGGCTGATCAACATGCCGTCGCGAGGGGCCGGCACCTCGTTGTTGAACAGCGTGCTCATAATGCGCAGTTCGACTTCGCGCCCCGCCTCGCCGTCCATGGCGGGATACCGGCGGGCTCGGGCGACCAGGAGTGCCAACGACAGAATGCCTCCAGGGTCCCGCTGCAGAATGCCCCGTTCGACCAAGCGAGCCAAGGACCGTTCACGCGTTCTCTCGGCCATGGAGGGCGCGGCGAGCCGCTCCACCCAGTAAGCCGTGTCTCGAAGGTTGCCGCCATCGATCAGGGCGAGCGCGGGATCCAGCAGATCATCGCCTACCGGGGACGGGTCAACCACAAACAGATGCTGCAGGTCGGTGTCGATCCGCTCCTCCAGCGCGAGATCCATCAACACCGCGCCGGCGAGGGCACAGCGCATTGACCGCTCGGGGACGGGAGCTAGCTGCCCGCTCTTCTTGTCGATAAGGAGGAGCAGGAGTTCCTCGGCGAATCTGAGGACTGGATGGCCTGCTCCGATTGGGAGACGCTCTGCGGCGACCGGAGGGCTAGACGGCTCGCCCATCTACTCCCCCCCCCCCCGGCGGCTGGATCTGGCGTCCTTGACCCAGGATGAGCCCCGGACTTAGCGAAGGCGAAAAGACGGTGGCTGCCCGCACGCTAACATGCTATACGCGGTCAGACCGGGCGGCCGAGCGCTGAAGCGCTGGGCGCTGGGCGCGCGCCTGCGCCCTGGCCCGTTCGCGGCCTCTGCCCTAGGCCATCCGCACCCGGCGCAAGCGGCCGGTGCTGGCTCCAGTGCTCCCCTCAACGCTGCAAGTGCCACTCCAGATGCCGCCAGTAGTTCTCTGGCCACTCGCCCTGCCGCACCCTGCCCATGCCCCATCAGTCCGCATCAGGGTTTCCCGCTGGAGGCGATCTTTGGGTGGTTCGAGCATGGCGGCAAGCACGCTCGGTCCGCAAGCGCGTGCCGTCCGATTGGACCGGGTCACCACAGGAAGCGCCTGAACCGTCGTGAGCAAGTCTGCCCCCGGCGCACGCACTGAACCCACAAGCGGCGGGTCCTAGCAGACCCTCAGCGTTGTCAACTCCCGCAAGTATGGCCATCTCTGCCCAAGACAGCCCAATGGGTCAATTACGTTCCACGCTAGCTGTCTCTACCAGAGCTCAGCGCTGGTTTTTCCAGTGCGTGGGAGGCCAGCTGCGGCAGGCGGACGATGAGCGAGCCCGACCGTGCTGAAGACCGAGGCGCCTTCGAAGCGCGCCTCCCGCCCGTCCAGTGCGTCAAGGCTAGAGGATTGGCACCTCCGAATATTGGCAGTGCAACCGCCAGAATCACGTTCAGGACTCGCCACATCGCCGGACAGTCTTGCCCCGTGGCTGCCGAAACGCCGCCGACCGGACTAACCGTCGTCAGGCAGTGTCTTGCTGGAGAATAGGGCCGCGCCCTCAATCAGGCCCTCCAGCCGGGCTTGGCGCTGCTCCAACGCCCCCATGCGAGCTTCCAGCGCCGTTAGCCGCCCGTCGAGCGCAACCAGCCGCGCATCCGTGTTGGCCTGGCCTGTAAGGATCAGCCCGGCCAGCGCAACGCCTACAGCCAAGACGCCGATCAGCTCCGCGCTCAACCGCTTGATGCCAGCCACATCCGCAGCCTAGCACCCTGCACACACCCCACTGCCAAAGCGCACAACCCCGTCGACCCGCCCGTGGTGCATTTGCAGCTCTCGCAGTGCAACGTCGGCAGATCCCACCGCCAATCTCACAGTTCCGGTCATGGAGGGATTCTGGGGCGACGCGAGCCGGCGACCCACTGTTCAGCAGATAGCAAGGTTCACTCATGAGGTGCAAGCTCAAGTGCGTGAAATAGCTGACTGCAACCGGATCGTACGCGCAGCATAGCGATTCCGAGCCATTGACAGTGGATTGGGGGCGTGGCCTCGGCTAGGCCGGCAGGCTGTCGGCCCGCCGCTGCTGACTAACTGGGCGTGTCGCAGGCGCATGCCTGCCAGCGGTCGTTCCAAGGCCTGGCGGCAGGCGACCCGCGCCGCAACCTTCTTCCCGGCCGGCGCGCCCAAGGGCCGTGCGCTGGTGCTGAAGGGCCGGCAGGTCCTCAAGGGTCTGGCCGCCAGCCTGCTGCGCACAGCGCGGGGCCCGTCTCGCCGTCCGAGCCGGCGCGCCACTGCTGCGGTGGGAAACAGAGGACGGAATCTGGTCGCTCCTGCCGCTGAGTCCCGCCGCCATCAAGACTGGCCTGGTCTTGAGGTCCCTTGACCAGTGATGTCGGCCTGAGCTTGCCGGGTGTCGCGATGCCGCGGCCCTTGGGATGGGCGACTCCCGCAACTGCCGTTGTATTCTGTCTGGGTGATGGCGTCCGGAGCGACACAATACCCGGAAGTGGCCGCGCCGGTGGCCGGAGCGCTGGCAAGCGAGCCCGACGCGGTCGAGTACCCGGAAAGGCAGTGGATCGCGCAGAGCGTCTGGCACGGTGTCGCTGTCAGGCTGGCCGCAACGGCGTTGGAGCACCACTTCAGGGGCCGCGACGACGTGCTCGTGGCCATGGAGTTGGCGGTGTACTACAGGCTCGGCGACAGGCACACCTGGCTGCAGCCGGACGTGCAGGTGGTGTTCGGCGTGGGGCGTGGGGGGAACCGCAGCACGTTCAAGGTTTGGGAGGAAGGCAAGGCACCGGACTTTGTGCTGGAGGTGGCGTCGCCGTCGACGGCGGACAACGACGCGCGGGACAAGGCGCGAAAGTACGCCGGGCTGGGTGTCAGGGAATACTGGCGGCTCGACCCGGAAGGGACAATCATGGGGGCGCCGTTGGAGGGCTACCGTGCCAGGAGGGGCCGCTTCAAAGGGGTGGAGTCGATCCAACGCGCGGGCGGAGTCGGGTACCTGCGGAGCCGGGTGCTGGGATTGGACCTGCGCACTCAGAGGCGGAACGGGGCGATGGTGCTGGTGATCCGCGACCCGCTGACGGGCGAAGAGTTCGACGGTGCGCTGGAGGAGTCCGAGCGTCAGCGGAGGCTTGCGGAAGAGCATCTGACTGCCGCGAGGGAGCAGCTGACTGCCGCACGGGACGAAACGAGGACCGCAGAGAATCGGGCGAGCGCAGCGGAGGAGCAGCTGACCGTCGCAAAGGACGAAGCGAGCGCAGCGAGGGAGAGAATCCGGTCATTGGAGGAGCAACTCCGAGACCGTTCCGGCCAAACCCGTCCGATGGGGCGAGGTTCCTAGAGTTGAGCCCCTTATTCCCAATATGGGAACCTTGCGGATATGGGCCCTGAGGGCCGGATATTCCCGTCTTGGGGCGGGTCTTGGCCCCTGATCGGTTCCCATAACTTCAGGCGCCGGAGGGGGCCGTCAGGCCGCTGAGCATGGCCAGAAGCTCGTCCTGCACGCCGTCGAACGATCCTCTTTGGACGACCGGCGGCTTCCCCGCTGCCAGCGTTTCGAGCTTTCTGGCCGGGTCCGTGCGCAGGTGGAACTGCCTCTGCCTCGCTGTCGAGCGGATTGCGAGAGACCTGCGATGGAATGCGGAGGGCCGCACCAGTCCCTTGGTCTCGTCGCCACCAAGACTGGCCTGACTGACGGCCGAGACTGCGACATCGATTGTTAGCCCATGTCAGGAACTGTGCAATCTTGGGGCACGAACGGGCGTCGTCTGTACGCCCGCTACGAAGAATCAAGTAGTTGGCCCCCGCGCTGGCTCTTGAAAAACCCTGGAATCTGCACGCCCGTTTGACGATTCGCCACAGTTGGGGGTCTCGGATAGGTATGCCGAGTGTAGGTGCGAATCGGCCTGAGATTGCTGAAGGCGGAGACGGATTGCTGGCTGGGCGGGTCTCTGAAGCGGGGTAGTCTCTCCGGCTATGGTCTGGCCCGGGAGCTGTGTGAACGGGAAGACTGGCGCGACGCCAAGGGCAAGCTGTGCGTCGCCTCGGCGGCCAAGTTGCGCCTGTCGCTGCCAGCAACGCGGGAGCGTCCTGGGAAGGTTGCGAGCCCCTTGCAGTGCCAGTCCCCGACATGCGTTGGCGCGGCTGGGAAAGTGGAAGATCGTTCAGCTTGGCGTGCGCCTGAAGGAGGCGGAGCAGGCCGCGGCGAGCGCAGGGAATGCCAACCGCCACGCGGCGGTGACTGGGCCGCCCTGGTTACCCCTGCAGAACTGGAGAGCGCGGTTGTGAACCGACACGATCGCGCTCGGCACCGTCGGTGCCGAAGTCGCCAGTTCACACGCTGCAACCGCCATATCCCAAGATTCCCGCACGCTGCAGATTGCCACGCAGCGTGGCGTGCACGAAACTCGCGGCCTCTCACGACGCCAAAGCAGCGGCTCGCGCCCTATGTCTTGGCAATGCTGACAGACTCGGCCAGTACGTTGCATGTCCTGCTGTGCCCTTGAATTCGCCCAGCCACCGGCACCGGACTGCCAATCCCGCGTCAAGCGAGGGATCGCCTTCCCCACTGAATCGGCGAATCGTCGTGCCTAGCCTTGAGGCGCAACTTCCAACCCGCCGTGCGACACGCCCTGTGTAGGCGACCGGACTCTGGCGTGCCCGGCACGCCTCGCAACTAAACCATTGGTCAATTCTGTCCCATCGACAAGAGAGTCGGAGGCCCTGCCAGCGCTTGAGGGCGCGAAGCGCGCGGACGGCGGGAAGCATATGCAGCGGCCAGCAGCACGGTGACGCTAACCCGCAGACCATTAGTTGAAGGTGCGCTGGCAAGAGCTTGCCGAATGTGTGGTTCGTGGTGAACCTTCGGTGCGCGAAGCTATCGCACGAAGAGGAACTCGGCCGTGTTGAAGAGCGCATGGGCCAAGTCCGTCCAAGCCTGCGAGGCGCCGCCGCCGACCGTGTCCTCGCGGGAGGCCAAGAACTCCCTGATATCGCCGACCTCAGCCTTGAGCGGCGGTCTGCCGTACGCCCTGAGATACATGTCCCGGATGCGCTCTTCCGGATCCCCGGCAGATCGCAGAGTGCGCTCCGCCCACAGTCGGGCCTGGCCGTTGACGAACTCGTTGTTGAGCATCAGCAGTGCCTGCGAGGCCACGGCGGAGACGCCCCTTCGTCCCTCGGTTGAGATCGGCAACGGATAGTCGAACGCTAGGAAGAGCGGCGAGATGAAATTGCGCCGAACCTGCAGGTACACGCTCCTGCGACCAAGACCGTCCACCGGCCCGGACTCCGGCTTGCCCCTTCCGTCCTGGTAGGGGCTGATGTGCGGGGAGACGCCCGGCCCGCCCACGGCCAGGTCGATTGCGCCCGAGACGGCAAGGATGCTGTCGCGGACGGCCTCAGCCTCAAGTCGGCGAACGGGGAAGTGCGAGAGCAGGCGATTGGACGGGTCGGCCACCGCTGCTGCGGCCGGCGGTCTGCTGGCCGCCCGGTATGTGCTCGACAGGACGATCTCCCGCTGCAGAGCCTTCACTGACCAGCCCGCGTCCATGAGGACGCCGGCAAGGTGGTCGAGGAGCTGGGGATGGCTCGGTGGCTGGCCCATGCGACCGAAGTTGTCCGGGCTGGCCACGATCCCGCGCCCGAAGTGGTGGAGCCAGACTCGGTTGGCCATTACCCTCGCGGTGAGGGGGTTCTTCTCGCTGGCGATCCATCTCGCCAACTCGAGACGGCCAGATCCGTGCTGCACCGGCTCTTGGTCGCTGCCGGCCACCACCTGCAAGAACTGGCGCGGAGCGATCGGCCCCGGCGTCTTGTGGTTGCCGCGAATGTGCACCGGGGAGTCGGCGGGCTGCCAGTCGCGGCTGGTCATGGCGAAAGCCGAAGCCGGCAGGCTGCGGTCGACAGTGGCGCGGTCGTCCGCCATCATCCGATAGCGCTCCAGATCCGGCGAGTCCAGCTGGGCGTGCGCATCCTCGACGCTGCGGTGGCCCAGCAGTGCGGAGAGCAGGGCCCGTCCGCGAGGTCCGGTCTCTCCGTCCTCAGCAAGGACCTCGGCCAAGCCCTGGTACGCGCGGGCCAAGTCTGCCAAGGACTCGAGCCTGGGGCTCTCCAGCACAGCGAGCACACGCGGGTCCACCGGGCCCGCGATCGGCGGCGGTTCCCGCTCTGAAGAGAAGACGATCTGGTCGACTGCCATCCCGGCCCCGCGGTCCCGGTCGACTATTTCGATCGAGCAGATCCGGCCCCGCTCCTTGGTCATTGCGATGGTGTGCCAGCGGAGCCGGCCCGTGCCGTCCGCCATCGCATGACCGGACTTGTGCTCGTCGGCGATAACCGTCACCCGCACCGGCGCGCCCTCCTTCAGCCGGGGGTCATGACGCGGTCCCGCCATGCGCACATGGACGTAGTGCGCCGGCATGCGGAACTTCTCGGTGGTCAGCGAGCCTACTGGGCTGCCCGCGCCGAACGAGGAAGCGAGCGCCTGACCCGCATGCCCGCCCAGCCCGGCAGCGGGAGGGGCGGACCGGACTGGGCCCGTATCGAACGCAGCCCCAGTCGCCATCCATCGGCCGTAGCCGTCCTCGAAGTCTTCGAAGATGGTGTCGCCGCGCTCCTCCCAAATCGGATGTTCGCGGCCCGCCTTCAGCGCCCAGTCCTGCATTTCGGCCCGCAGTGCTGCGAGCAGGTCGCCGAACGGAGCGTCCGGCTGCTCGGCCAGTTCAGAGGCTGCCTTAGCGAAGGGGTGCAGCGCGTGGGACGGCTCGCCCAGAGCGTAGCGGAGCTCAGCGGCCATGCCCTCCTCAGCCTCGCTTCCGATCTCGTCTGCGGCGGCCATGAGGTGTTCCGCCAGATTGGCCGCAGCCCGGCGCCGGGCGGGCACCAGCAGACCCTCGATCAACCCGTTGATGGCCTTGATCCGTGCGGCCCCGGCATAAATCCTGCGCCGGTGGTCGGGCGAGTCGATGCACACCTCGGCCATGTGGGTGGAGGATAGGATCCCGAAGGCGGAGTAGTAGTCGGCGGTCGGGATGGGATCGAACTTGTGGTCGTGGCAGCGGGCACAGGCCACCGTCAGGCCTTGCGTGGCCTTGAACAGCACGTCGATCTGGTTGTCGACCTGATCGGCCCTGGCCTTGACGGAATCCGTCGGGGAATTGAGCACCTCCCAGAGCCAGTGCATGCCGGAGGCAATTGGATTGACAAAGTGTGTCCCGTCGCTGGACAGGCGCGGGGGCAACAGGTCGCCGGCGATCTGCTCCTTCAGGAATAGGTCGTACGGCAGGTCCGAATTGAAGGCTTCGATGACGTAGTCGCGATAGCGCCACGCGTCCAGCTTGTTGTTGTCGAACTCGTGCCCGTTCGTCTCCGCCCAGCGAACCAGGTCCAGCCAGTGGCGGCCCCAACGCTCGCCGTAGCGAGGGGACTCCAGAAGTCTGTCGACCACACGGTCGAACGCTCCGGAAGCATCGTCGGAGACGAACCGCTCGATGTCCTCGGGCGTTGGAGGAAGGCCCGTCAGGCCGAGGGCCACCCTCCGCAGCAGCGTTCGTCGGTCGGCGTCCTCCGGCGGCGGCAGGCCTTCGGCCTCGAGCCTCGCGAGGATGAACCTATCCGTTCCTGTGCGTGCCCAGTCGCCATCGCCGACCTCGGGGGGCGAAGGCCGGCCCACCGGCCGAAAGCTCCAGAACGCCCGTCCGGAGTCAAGGTCGATCGTCTCCGCCGACGCCTCCGTCCCGCCAGTTCGAGGGTCCGGCGCGCCCATGCGGATCCATTCTTCGATGCGCGCGATCTGCTCGGCGGGCAGCCGGCCAGAAGGCGGCATTCTGAGGTCGGCCGAAGTGTAGGAGATGGCCCGCACCAAGAGGCTCGCGCCGGGATCTCCGGGCTGGACAGCCGGCCCGCGGCCCCCGCCTCGCAACAGCCCATCCTTGCTGTCGAGCTGCAAGCCGCCCATAGCCAGCTTCTCGGCGCTGTGACAGGCATAGCAGTTGTCCGCCAGCACGGGCCGGACAAACTTCTCAAAGTGCTCGATCCCACCTGTCTGCTCGGCAGCCGCGAATGACGGCAGCACAAAGGCGACGAGCAAGGACAGTCGGAGAATGGGCATTCGGCAATCGGCCAACGTCCTTAGCATGCCAGATGCGCCCTCCGCAGAGGGCCCGCAGAGTGTCCAGAGCTTGCGGCAAGGGGCCGTGTCGTGCAGTGCGGGCGTGGCACGGCGGCATCCGGTCTCCGGTTGGGCGGAGCGGAGGAGTGCGCTGCTTGCAGATGCTTGAGACCGAATGGAGTGAGGATCGATGCCTGCGCGACTGCTCGCCGCTCTCGAGCGGCTCGGCACGCCGCCAGAGGATCAGGACCAGCGTTCAAGGCTGTCCGAAGGGATCGTTTGCACGGTGCTCAGGTAAATTGGTGGGGTGCGCTATGCCAAGCTGCTGGTCATCGTAATCGCTGCCGCCTCCGGGGGCAGTGCGCAGGAGGAGGGCATGATCCCCCGCTGGCAAGTTGAGGACCTCGCCAGCGGCATCGTCAAGAATGTCGAGACCGCCCAAAAAGTCGTGAGAGCGCTTCGACCGGAGGTCTGGGTCGCAAAGGGGGCGCCCGAGGTCTACACCGAGCAGCACAGCACCCTCTTGCACGAGATGCAGCAGGTCAAACTCGCCGCGGCAGCCTTGGCACGGCAGCCAGAGCGCCTCACCTATGCCGTGGATGCATTCCTTTGGCTGGACCGCGTCGAGGCGCTGATCGGTTCCGTCTCCGGCGCCGTGCGCCGCTACCACAACAGCGCGATAGCGGACCTTCTCGACTCGGCGCGCAATCGGAATGCAGACGGAATCGCACTGCTCAAGCAATACACCCGGCAGCTGGCAGCCCACATGGAAGAATCGATGGAAGTGGCCCACCGCGAGGCCCAGCGCTGCCGGTCCGCGATCATCAGCCGTCCGCCGGAAGGGCGGTAGCGGCGCGGCCCCAACTCAGAAGGCGCCGGCGCGCTCCTCGAAGTGCGTTGGCTTGCCGAGGCTGGACCCGCCCCCGAGCATCCACCCAGCAATCCTGTGAACCATTTCGTCCACGCCAACCAGCGGATCCGGGAACATTGCGCGGCAGCGCGACGCGTCACTGAGCAGCGCGGTGTCCCCCTCGGACCCATCGAACGCAGGTGGGATGCCGAAAGCCTGCCCGAACTTCCCGGCCAAGGCGCGCACGGCCAGAGCCTCCGGGCCGGTAACGTTGAGCACCAGCGGGGGAGATGAGGCGCGTTCCAAGAGGCGCAGGGCGACGGAATTCGCGTCGCGCTGCCAGATCACGTTCACGTAGCCCATAGACACGTCCACGGGGGTCCGTCCGCGGACGCGTTCCGCAATGTCCCGCAGCACTCCATAGCGCGGCTCCACAGCGTAGTTCAGGCGCATCAGCGCGACAGGCGTACCGCAGGTTTCGCTGAAGTGCTCCAGGATTCTCTCGCGGCCGAGGACCGACTGGGCATACTCCCCGACCGGGCCAGGCGGCGTGGACTCGTCCGGACCTCTGCCCGGGGCCGCGGTCAGGGAATAGACGTTGCCGCTGGAGAACGCCACGATCCTGGAGGCCCGGTAGTGCTCGGCAACGAGGGCGGGCAGGTAGATGTTGCTCGCCCAAGTGCGGCCTGGGAAGCCGCTTGTGCCGAACTTTCGGCCGGCCATCAGAATCACGTTCGGCAGCCTCGGAAGCCGCTGCACGTGCCGCCTGCGCAACAGGTCGGCGCGGACGGTGCGGACGCCCCAGCTCTCGAGGCGCTCCCGCACGTCGGGATTGGAGAACCGCGACACTCCCACGATGCGCCGCGTAGAGCCGGCAGCACGCGAAGCGCGAAGGGCCAAGCGGGCCAGCGTCGGGCCCATCTTTCCCGCAACGCCGAGGATCACGAGGTCGCCCGAGAGCCGCGCCATCGCGGCCACGTCCGCGTCCGTGGGGCGGGAGAGGTCGTCCTCCAAGCGACGGACATCCGACGCGCTGCCGGATGTCATCTACGACGGGACGGGGCTCCGGGCGGGGGCCGACTCGATCTCCTCAGGAAAAAGGGGCACGCCCTTGGGCGGAGGGAACCGCTCGCGCAACTGCAACAGGCGCATCCGCATGTACTTCGTGGGCAACTGCTGCGGCCCGGCCTCGACGGTGATGTCGCAGCACAGGCCGTGAAGGTAGAGCAGCAGCGTGCGCTCCAATGCCATCAGCCGGTAACCGGCAAGCAAGTCGGCGTCGTTTTCCCCGCGATCCAGCCGCTGCAGCGCCCGCTTCGCGTTCCAAGCATAGCCATCCACCTCACCCCTGACATTCGCCCCCAGTTCCCGGTCAAGCAGCGAGTTGAACGGGTCGGCCAGCACGTCTCCCATCGTCTTCCGGAGCGCGTGCGCCAGCTCGCCGTACAGCTCAAGGTGCGCGTCGTACGTGTCATCACCGCCGACTGGCAGGAACAGGAGGTTCCTCTCACCCGCCTGGACGATCAGGGCCCCGTGCCGGGCGCTCTCCGAGGGTGGGCTGAACGTGATCCGGAGGTCGTCCTGGTCGAAGGCCTTCTCCGTGGGGCGCTCCAAGTACGGCACCAGCACGAGGCCCAGGTTGGGCAGGTGTCGCAGGACCTCCGGCGGCAGGGCCCCGAATGGCCCGAACACCAGCCGTTCAGTCTCCTCCTTGTCCATCGCGACCACGGAGAAGAAGGAGAGAGAGTCCCCGGCGGGGATCATCAAGTCCTCGCTGCACCGGACAAACTCCCCGACGGTCAGGTCAGTCATTCCTTCGAGCACTGCCAAACGCCAATCGTATCAGGGTACGACCCTGCCCAGCACTCCGCCGGCCCAGCGTAGTAAGGTCTATCGAGATGCAGCCAAGCGCCCCTCAGCCCGAACCAGTTCGGGACAGTTCCTC
This sequence comes from Bryobacterales bacterium, assembly GCA_965203925.1. GTDB lineage: Bacteria > Acidobacteriota > Terriglobia > Bryobacterales > UBA6623 > VXMF01. The sequence goes on along the minus strand of OZ241924.1, from coordinate 2,134,098 downwards.
GAGAATCTACACCCCCGCGTTTGGCGAACAGCAGATGACGCTCCGGTCTGTCGTCGCCGGATGCCTGCTTGGGGGCGTCATTTCTTGCATGAACATCTACATGGGGCTCAAGATTGGCTGGTCGTTCGGCGGTTCGCTGATCGCCGCCATCCTAGGCTTCGGCCTGTTCATGGCCATCGGCCGGTCGCTGTCAGTCCTAGAGTGCAACATCACCCAGACCTCGGGCTCCGCGGCGGGCACGATGGCGTCGGCCGCCGGCCTGCTTGCCGCCATCCCGGCCATGCATCTGCTCGGCTCCGAGATCCCGCTGCCAGGGCTCTTCGCGTGGAGCCTGTCGGTGGCCTATCTGGGAGTGTTCTTCGCAGTGCCGCTGCGCAGGCAAATGATTGAGGTCGACAACCTGCGCTTTCCCACCGGCACGGCCACCGCCGAGACCATCCTGGCAATGTTCGCAAAGGCCCGCGAGGCCGTCGACAAGGCACGCGCGCTGCTATGGGCGGGGGCCGCAGCGGGCGCATTCACGCTGGCGACCTATTTCTTCCCCGCCCTCGAGATGCCACCTGCAGAGCTGTTCGGAAGCGCGGCGCTGGCGCTTGCGGCGGCCTGGGGATTCCGGCTCTACGTGGGCCCCATGCTCTTCGGGGCGGGCATCCTGATCGGGCCGCGCGTCGGGGCGAGCCTCGCATTGGGCGCGATCGTGGCGTGGGGCATTGCCGGGCCGTGGGTTCAGTCGAATGGCTGGGCGACCGGTGCAGTCATGAGCTACACGGATGGCCCGCGAGGGTGGCTGCTGTGGCCCGGCGTGGCCATCATGGTCTCCGAGGCGCTGGTGGCCTTGGCGCTGAGCTGGCGTACATTCGTCCGAACGTTCCGGGGAGGCGCGGGTCTCGGAGGCGAGCAGGCTGGCGCGAACCGCATACCGAATCCGTGGTGGCGGAACGGGTTGGCCGTGGCCGCGGTGGGCACGACCGTCGCAGCGTGGTTCCTCTTCCAGATCCCGCCGCACCTGACGCTCGTGGCGCTCGTCCTCTCCTTCGCACTGGCCGCGGTGGCGGTTCGCTCGACCGGCGAGACGGACATCAACCCCGTCGGGGGAATGGGCAAGGTGACGCAGCTGGCCTATGGCGCGCTGGCCCCGGGCAGCATCGGCACGAACCTCATGGCGGCGGCCGTCACGGGCGCCGGAGCCTCGCAGGCGGCCGACATGATGCAGGACCTCAAGACGGGCAAGCTCCTCGGGGCGTCGCCGCGGCGCCAGTTCGTCGCCCAGCTGTGGGGGATTGCGGCCGGGGTCTTGTTCTGCATTCCTGCCTACCTGCTGGTTACCAGCGCTTACCCGCTGGGCGGAGAGCAGCTGCCCGCACCGGCGGCCTTCGCATGGAAGGCGATGGCCGAGCTGCTGACGCAGGGGCTTGGAGCCCTGCCGCCAATGGCCGGCATCGCAGTCGGCGCTGGGGTCGCATTCGGGGCGGCGCTGGCGTGTCTGCGCAAGATTCGGGCCTTGGCTCCGTACGTGCCCAGCGGAATGGCCGTCGGCATCGCATTCATCGTGCAGGCCTACTTCTCGCTGGTGATATTCTTCGGATCGCTGGCCCTTGTGGCGTGGCGCGCCCGCCACCCACCAAGCGCCGCACGGCTGAGCTTCGCGGTCGCTTCCGGGCTGATTGCCGGGGAGGGCCTGTTCGGGATCGCGAAAGCCGCCATGACGCTCCTGCAGGTGCCGACACCCTGACGGGGGTTCGACCAAGAGACGGCAAGGTTGGTACCGACGGATGGATTCGAACCATCGGCCTCCTGATCCACAATCAGGCGCTCTAACCAACTGAGCTACGTCGGCACGGGACCGCGTCGGAAGCTTGCCTGGCGGTCGGGGCCGCCAAGGCCGCTCTGGGACTCAGAATACACGATCCGGCTCACTTGGGCCCCAAGCCTGACCTCCTGACGGCCGGCTCCGGCCGAGGCCGTGCTGCACAATAATCCTGTGCCCGTGCTCGCGAGGAGACAGTTCCTGGCGGGATGCCTGTCGCTGCCTGCGTGCCTTCCTGGTACCACCGAAAGACCGCAGACGTTTCGGGGCTTACGCCTTGAGTACGGCGCATCAGCGCCACCGGCTATCCCGCCGCCGCTCTCCGTTCCGGAGCAGTCGGGCCTAGTAGTTGAGTTCCGCGATGCGCCCGGAGGCCCCCTTTGCGCCCTTGGCGCCCACGCAATGCTCGACCGGGAGCCCTGCGTGCTTCCGATCGCCCTCTGGACGGCAAGCGACCGCGCACGGCGACGTGCCCGGGAAGCGCTCCACCTCCCGGCCTATCGCGGAGAAGTGACCGGCAGCGAGGGGCATTGGTCGCTGGCGGTGGACGGCCGCACAGTTTTCTCGGTAACCGTCCGGCCAGGGGCCACCCGGGTCGGTCCGGCCGCGCAAACCAGTCCGTGGGTGACGTTCCGGCACCAGATCTCGCCCGATTGGACTGCCGACCGGCTCATCCCCGGCGATGCCGGCCTGTGGCCGCTGAGAGCCGAGGATGCTGAGCCCCCGGTCACCGTCGAATTGGACTCCGTGCGCATCGCCGGCACGCTCGACGGATGGCTGGACCGTTTCGGTGCGGCTGGTCCCGCCTCGATCGCACAGATTTGCCTTTTCCCGCAGGCATCGCCCCGCTTCTCGCGGCATGTTGAGGCACCATCGCTGGAGCCGATTGCGCTGCGCAACTACTTGGGAGCGCCTCCCCCAGAGGCGGCATCAGCCGACTTCGGCTCACCGGCAAGGGCGCGGTCCGCCCTGAAAGCCCATCGTGAGCTTGTGCGCCCGGACATCCTGATCGCCTACGTGGACTGCGTCCCGACCGGCGATTCGGCTCCGGCGCTCGTGCCGCCACCCTGCACGGCCGATCCAAGTCGGGCCGTGCGCGTCATGGCAATCCGAGGTCTGAGGGATCCGTCTCTGGACGAAGCCTGGCTCTTCGCGAGGTGCGCGGCAGGGGGAAGCGTGGCCTGGTACGCGGTCTCCCACCTAGCCCAGTCCCTGAGAGGTTCGGAGTTCGGCCGGGAGGTTCTCGGGTACCCGACCAAGGCGGGGACCGCCCATGCAACGCTCGGGGGAAGCCGGTTCCTGTTAAGCGTGGGTCGCGGAGAGGGCGTCCTCTTCGAGGCGCATGGCAGCTACGGAGGATTCTCGACAGGGACTTCCATTGACGAGATGACGGTCGCGACGCTCCGGCCCAACACTGCTGTATCCGAAAGCCCGCCCCGGGGTGAGATCCTGGTGCAGAAGTGGTATTTCCAAGGACTGCGGCGGCCCGTCAGCGCCCGGTCCGTGGCAGGATCCTTCAGCCCGCCGAGAAGCGGCAGCGGCGCGGCACAGGAGATTTGGAACGCGCTGGGCCCGGTGAGGCCGTACTACGCTTCCATTCTGGACGGGGGAGTGATGCAGCGTGTGCCAGCGCGAGTGCTCGCCGAGGCCGGAAGTGTCGACGAGTTCTACAGGGACCGATGCGACGGAACGCTGCCGTGGGAGGAAACCGGCGCGGCCGGCCTCTCCTCGCCGTAGTCCCGGCCGCGGGCCTCGATGGGCACGAAGGCCGTGATGCCTGGACCCCGGTAGATCTGGCGTGGCCGGGCGATTCGCCGTTCCGGGTCTGCCATGGACTCGTCCCAGTGCGTCAGCCAGCCGGCTACACGGCCGATCGCGAAGAGCACAGTGAACATCTCCGGGGGAAAGCCCATCGCTTCGTAGATGATGCCGGAGTAGAAGTCCACATTCGGGTAGAGCTTTCGCCGGACGAAGTAGTCGTCCTGCAGCGCGATTCGCTCCAACTCGACCGCGAGGGCGATCTTCGGATTCTTGCCGGTCGTCTCAAAGACCTCCTCGGCTAAGTCCTGCAACACGCGCGCCCGCGGGTCGTAGTTCTTGTAGACGCGGTGCCCAAAACCCATCATGCGCCGCTCCCCGGCCTTGACGCTGCGCATGAACGCCGGGATCCCGGCGGTGGATCCGATCTCGTCCAGCATCTGCAGCACTCTCTCGTTCGCCCCCCCGTGCAAGGGTCCCGACAGAGCCGCCACCGCGGCGGCGAGGCTGACATACGGATCGGCCTCGGAGCTTGCCACCTGGCGCATGGTGGACGTCGAGCAGTTCTGCTCATGCTCCGCGTGCAGGACCAAGAGCGCGTCCAGGGCCTTCGCGAGCACCTTCAGGTCCTGCGGGCCGAGCTGTCTGGACGTGCCCTGCCAGAGCATGTGCAGGAAGTTCCCTGCGTAGCCGAGATCGGGGCGCGGCTCGCTGCGGCTGTAGCGCCGGGTCCGCCGGTAGATAAGCGCCGCGATGAGGGGGATCTTGGCCAGCAGGCGCAGCCGCTGCCGGTGGCGGCAGGCAGTATCGGTGACATGCCGTCCGTCGGGGTAGTACGTTCCGAGCGCTGCGACGGTGCTGGCGAGCATGACCATCGGATGGGCGCCCGCAGGGAACGTCTCGATCAGATCCGGAAGGCCGGGCGGCAGGCGCATCTCCGCCGCCAGCTCGTTGTCCCAGCCGTGAAGTTCGGCTCTGGTGGGGAGGTGGCCGCGCAGCAAGAGGTGCGCAACTTCGGTGTAGGTGCAGTTCTTTGCGAGATCCTCGATGGGATAGCCGCGGTAGCGCAGCACACCACGCTCTCCGTCTAGGTAGGCAACGCGGCTTGTGCAGGCCGCCGTGTTCGTGTAGCCGGGATCGTAGCTCAACAGCCCGAACTCGGCGGGATCCGCGCGGATCTGGCGCAGCTCCAACGCACGGACTGTGGAAGCCGTGATCGGCAGTTCGTAGCGGGCCCCTGTGCGCGAGTCCGTGACGCTCAGGGTCCCCTCAGCCAACAACTAACCCCTTCTACCGCGGTGGCGCGGCGGCTGTTTGCAGGATACCAAAGGGACGGTTGCCGTCCGAACGGCCCACCGGCACGCACAGACGGTCGCTCGTGGGGTCTGGGCGGGGGGATTCGGGTCCAAGCCACATCGGATTCGCCGGAATGGGGCCCGCGGTTTGGTGGGAATGTAACGGCAAGTGGACGCGCCTGTGCGCCGGTTCGCGGCCGAGTTGCGCAAGGCGGCCTGTCCCCCTCCGAGCACTCGAAGACGACCGGCCCGGCTGCGTTCCGGACTCCGAGCCGCGGTCAGCGACGCAAGAATTGCCCGCCCCTCGCGCTGCGCGGGGGGCCGGCAGGCCTGCCGCCTATACTCGTACGCGGGGGTGGAGCCATGGAACCCAGAACACTCACAAGGCGGGGACTGATCCAGTCTGCCGCAGCCCTGTCCGTCTCGGCTGCCACGACTAAGGCGAATTCAGCAGTGACGGTCGGGATCATCGGCCTTGGCGGGCGAGGCAGCAGCCACGCACGCCACATCGCGAGCCTCCCTGAAGCCAAGGTGGTCTCCGCGGCGGAGGTGTCGGACGAGTCGGTCCGCAGGGCCCGCGAGCGCGTCTCACTGGACGGCATCCGCCTCCACAAGGACATGGGGGAGGTCTTGGCCAGTGATGTTGACGCCGTGATCATCGCCACACCCGTCTACATGCACCCGGACCACTTCGAAGCCGCGATCCAAGCCGGGAAGCACATCTACATAGAAAAGCCGGCTGCGGCAGACCTCGCAGGCGCGAAGCGGGTCATGCGGCTCGCGGACGCGGCCCCGCGGCACCTGAACATCACCTTCGGCTTCCAGCAGCGCCACGGAAGGGTCTACCGCGACGCGAAGCGCCTGATCGATTCCGGCAAGATCGGGCCCGTCAACCTCGTGCACTCGCACTTCCTCAAGAGCGGCATGACCGGCAAGGAGCCCGCTCTGCCGCCACCCACCAACGACGCGGAGAGGCTCGCCCAGTGGAAGCTCTGGCGGTCCACCTACGGCGAGATCATCACCGAGACGTTCTGCCACAACATCGACGCGATGAACTGGTTCGTGGGCGCACACCCGTTGAAGGCCATCGGCACGGGCGGCCGATCGGTGGTGAAGCAGGGAGACCTCCTAGACCACCTGAACGTGACCTACGACTATCCCGGCAACGTGCAGGCCAACATGGTCGGTTCGTACCTCTCGCCTTCCTTCTACCGCGAAGTCTACGAGCGGTACTTCTGCTCCGATGGCGTCGTTGAGACGGCACGGGGCTACTGGAAGTATCACCGGGGGCGAGGCGACACGGTCGAGGAGCGGTCCCCCCACGACATCACCATCGACGCCCTGCAGGAGTTCTTCGGACGCATCCAGAACGGAAAGCCGGCTAATACTGGAGTGCGCGGCGCGGAGAGCACGCTGACCGCGCTGCTCGGGCAGATGGCCATCGACCGGCGGGCAGAGGTCACTTGGGAAGAGATGATGGAAGCCTGAGGGCCAACCCCGCATCCATCATTCACCGCAGACACCACGCCTTGAGCCCAGGCGGCGAACTGAGCGTCGGCACGCGTAGGCCGCCGGCGAAACGCGCCAGCCGCCCTGTGCGAAACTCTCAGTGGGCGCGCGACGCAGCGCATCGGCCCTAAAGCATGCAGGCACTACGCTTCGACGTAGGACGGGCGACAGTCTTCGAGCGCATTCGCGAGCGCGTTTCCGGACCTGCGGTAGAGACCGTCCCCCTAGACACCGCCGCTGGCAGGATTCTGGCCGAGGACGTCTGCGCCGACCGCGACTACCCTCCCTTCAACCGATCGGCGCGCGACGGCTTCGCGGTGATTGCCGCTGACGTGCAGTCCGTCCCGGCAACCTTGGACCTGATCGGTGAGACGCAGGCGGGCGAGCCTTCCCGCTTCTCCCTCGAACGTGGCCAAACGGTGGAGATCATGACGGGCGCGCCAGGCCCGGAGAACGCCGATGCCGTCGTGATGGTGGAGTATTCCCAGCGCAATGGGAGGCGCGTCCAGCTGAACAAGCCAATCGCGTCCGGGCGGAACCTGATCATGGCGGGCGAGGAGGTGCATCGAGGGCAGCGCGTTCTTGCGCCCGGTCGCCGGATTTCTTTCGCGAGCATTGCAGTGCTGGCCACAGTGGGCCGGTCGGAGGTCCCGGTCTTCCGGCGTCCCGAGGTGGCAATCCTGTCCACGGGCGACGAAGTCCTGCCGGTCGATGCGACGCCCGCCAGCTATCAGATCCGAAACTCGAACGCGCACTCGCTGGCAGAGCAGGTGCGGCGCAGGGGCGGTGCTCCCAAGATCCTGCCAGTCGCCAGGGACACGCTCGCGGAAACACGGCGGCTGATCGAGGAAGGCCTCAAGAGCGACCTCCTGCTGCTGTCCGGCGGGGTGTCAATGGGCAAGCATGACGTGGTCGAGGAAGTGCTCTTGGGGCTGGGCACGGAGCTGTTCTTCACCACCGTGAGGATCCAGCCAGGGAAGCCCCTTGTCTTCGGGTACTGCAGGGATACGCCGGTGTTCGGGCTGCCCGGCAACCCACTCTCTACGATGGTCACTTTTGAGGTCTTCGCCTCTATCGCAGTCGACCTCATGGCCGGAGCCTCGGACTCGCCGCTGCCCTTCATGCGCGTGCCGCTTGCCGCCGGCTTTCGCCATAAGCCTGTCCTGACCCGCTTCATCGGGGCGCGGTTGGAGGGTTCATACACGGACACCCGTGTGCGCATCGACCGCGGCGGGGGTTCTGGCGACGTCGCGGCATTCGCGCGGGCCGACTGCCTTGCGGTCGCGACGGAGGACCGGTCCGAGTGGCAGGCGGGCGACCTGATGCAGGTGATGCCGCTGTGAGCCGACTGAGCCACTTCGACGAGAGCGGGGCCGCGGTCATGGTCGATGTCGGTGCCAAGGCACCCACACGCCGGTCGGCTACGGCCTCCGGGATCGTGAGGATGCGGCCGGACGTGGTCGCCGCATTGCCGAGCAACCCCAAGGGCGACGCCCTGCAGGTCGCGCGCATCGCGGGCATCCAAGCGGCCAAGCGGACGGCTGACCTGATCCCGCTCTGCCACCCCCTCCCGCTGACGCACGTCGACGTCTCAGCTGAGGTCGGCCCACAAGGTGTGCGGATCACGTCCAATGTGTCGACGCTGGCCCGCACGGGGGTTGAGATGGAGGCGATGACCGCCGTCGCCGTCGCCGCCCTGACGGTCTACGACATGTGCAAGGCGCTGGACAAGGGCATCGAGATCGGCGGGATCGTGCTGCTGGAGAAAAGAGGCGGCAAGAGCGGCCGTTATGCCCGAGAGTAAGAGGGCCGCCACTTCCGGGAGAATGACGCGGATGGATTCCAGACAGCGCCACCGAATCGGAATCTGGCGGACGGCAGCCACCGTCGCGGCTGCCTGCGGCCTGCTGGCGGCCCCGCTCAAACCGCAGGAGACGGCCGACCTGTTCGACCCCGAGACACTGTTCGAGTCGGACCAGCCTGCAATCTTCCTCGAAGAGATTGACGAGGTGACAGTGCCGGTGACGGTGCGCGGCCCGAAGGGCGAGTACATCCACGACATGCTCAGGGAGGACTTCACCATCCTTGACAACGATGTGCAGCAGCAGCTCGTCGGCTTCGATGTGAGCTTCCTGCCGATCTCTATGGTGATCTGCGTCCAGACCAGCGACCGGGTCGAGGGCATTTTGGGCGACATCCGCAAGACCGCCTACCTGTTCACCGAACTGGTGCTCGGCGAATACGGCGAGGCGGCGCTGATGACCTTCGACAGCCGCATCAAGCTGCTGGTGGACTTCACGAATGACACAAAGAAGCTCGACACTGGACTCAAGGGCATGCGCATCGGCACGTCGGCGGTCGCCCTAGCCGACGCGATGTACAGCGCAATCCGCCTGCTGCTCAAGCGGCCAGAGCACCATCACAAGATCATCGTGGTGATCTCGGAGTCGCAGAACAACGGCAGCCGCATCGGATTGGGGGAGAGCCTGCGCACGGCGCAGCTGTACAACATTCTGGTGTATCCAGTGCGGCTCTCGACCCTGTCCGCGAGGCTGCGGCGCAAGCCCAAGGTGGTGCCGCCCAACATCCCGGCGGGCATCGTGGTGCGGCCCCGCATGCCGGGCACGCCGGACACGCCGACCGCCCAGCAGCAGGCCAGCTACTCGGCCACGCCCAACATGATTCCGATCGTGATCGACCTGGTCCGGGGCGTGAAGAACCTGCTGTTCGACAACCCCCTAGAGATTCTGTCGAAGGGGACCGGCGGGCGGGCGTACAGTCCCCGAACGACCAGCGGAGTTCAGGAGTCGATCATTTCGATTGGCGAGGACATTCGGAGCCAGTACAGGCTCAGCTACAGGCCGAACAACCTGAACGAGCGCGGCATCTACCACCGCATTGATGTCAAGGTGCCGTACGAGAGGCTGAGGCTGAGGCACAGGGTCGGGTACTTCCACGGTCCGCTGCCGCGGCTGGACGGCGAACCGGCCGGAGACCCTGAGGAACCATCCGCGGAGTAGCCCGGCTGATAGCATAGGAGTCTGCGAAGCCATGGCGATCCCGAACACGAAGAAGTACTCGATCTACAGGCCGGGCACGGGCGAACGGGCGACGGTCGTCGCAGTGTTGCCTAAGGGGACGGACGTGAAAGCGTACCTTGAAGGCGCCGCGAAGCGCTTCGACTGGAAGGCTTGGGACGACCAGAAGGCCACCCTGAGGAAAGTCCGCATCGGACAGCAGAAGCAGCGCAGGCGCTGACCTGGGCAAAGCGCACAACGGCGGTAACCTCCCGGGCCGGACAAGCCGCCCATCCGATCATGAAGACTTATCAGGACTTCGCCCGGCGCACTCTTCTCGCATGTCTGGGAGCCGTGCTGGCACCGTCGCTGGCCGCGCAGCCCAGCGAGGCCACTACGCGTCTGCTGGAACGGAACAAGATGTTCGAGCCGGCGATCATCCACGTTGCCGAGAACGTCTATACAGCCATTGGCTACCAGGTCTCTGCGAACTCGATGATCATCGGCACGGATGGCGTGATCATCGTCGACCCGGGCCAGATGCCGACAGCGGCGGGCAGGGTGCGCGCAGCCTTCGGGGAGATCAGCGCGCTGCCGGTCAGGGCCATCATCTACACGCATGGCCACGGCGACCACACGGGCGGGGCCCCGGCATTCTTCGAGCCCGAGGCTGGGATCCAAGTCTGGGCTCGCGATAACTACGGCTCCGAGGCAGCCCTCCTGCGGAGCAAGGGTCTGGCCGGCGGAATGCGGCCGTCCAACACGCAGGGCTTCGACCTCCCTCTGGAGCAGCGCATCGGGATCGGGGTCGCGATACCTCCGGAACGGCGGCCCGCGGGAAACATGATGCGCGACGGCATGCAGCGCGGGAACCAACGGGCTGCGAGGCCTGGGCCGCGAGGCGTGCAGCCGACGCACCGCTTCGGAGAGCAGCGGAAGGCGCTCGAGATCGCTGGTGTGAGGCTGGAACTGGTGGCCGCGCCGGGCGAGACCGCCGACCAACTCTACGTGTGGCTTCCGGACCAGCGGGTCGTCTTTGCCGGTGACAATTTCTACCAGTCCTGGCCGAATGTCTACCCGCTGCGCGGCACGGCTCGACGGTCACTTCGGGACTGGATCGCGAGCATCGACAAGATGGTCGGGGAAGATCCGTTGCACGTCGTCGGCGGACACACCGCACCCATTCTGAACGAGGCCAAGCAGGTCCTGACCAACTACAGGGACGCGATGCAGTGGGTGCTGGACCGGACCCTTGACGGCTTAGCCCAGTTCATGACGCCCGACGAACTCGTGGAACACACTCGTCTGCCGGAGCGGTTCGCGAAGCTGGATTACTTGGGTGACTACTACGGGTCGGTAGAAGGTACGGTCCGCGATCTGTACGCACAAGATCTGGGATGGTTCGACGGGGATCCGCTGACGCTCCACAGGGAAAGCCCCATGCGCCAATCGGAGCGGATGGCGGAACTGGCCGGCGGCGTCGAACGGTTGGCGGCCAAAGCTGCGGAGGCGATGGCGGCGGACGATCCTCTGGGAGCTGCCCAACTCCTCCGCCACGTGATCCGCCTGCGGCCGAAAGACCGGGACTCTAAGCGGATGATGGCAGATGCCCTCGAGATCGTCGGGGAGCGGACATTCAACGCTCCGATGCGCAACTACACGCTCTCATCTGCCAATCGCTTCCGGCGGGAGGCCGAGGAAGGCCGCTGAGGCCATCCGGGCAATTCCGCCCGCGCAAAGGGGGTAGTGGCAGGGCGGCTGCCCATCCCATGTGTTCCAAAACGTTGCATAGGGGCTGGAATCGGGGTGCGTCCAAGCGCAAGGTGCCGTTCCGGCGACATCATAGGCTCCTTGAGGCACGCGGGGACGGTCTTCGAAAAGACTCACTCACCTGGCCGATCCAGCGGGTGCGAGAACGCGGAACGGGCTGCGACACCCCCACCACAGCCTGATCTTGTGCGAGATGCAACGCCAGGACAGGCGTAGGCAGCCAACCTGAGCACGAGCGTGGCCTAGCATATGGAAGTATCCGGGTCAGCATTGCCGACGCAAAGGCGGAGCTTTCCGCCTACCTGAGTCTTGTCGAGCAGGGGCACACAATTGTCATCTGCCGCCGCAATGTGGCGGTGGCCCAACTCTGCCCCATCGTCGCGGAGAGGGCCGACCGGCGTCCGGTCGGCGTAGACCGCGGAATGCGCATCCCGAACAGCTTCTTCGAGGCGCTTCCGGCCGAGCTAGTGGGAGCCTTCGAAGGCAAGGACGGTGACAAGTGATGCTACTGGTGGACACGCGCACAACACAGTGGCTTGCGGACGACGACGCCAGACTCTCAGCACAGGGCTGGGAAGGCTGCCGAGCCACGGCGAACTTGGTCTAGCTCGGCACAGCGCCTCGTGTAGATGATCTGCGTAAGCGTCCGAGCGTTCACTATGGGCGCTGGGAAGATTGGGGATTGGGAGTCGCCATTCGATTGCGCAAGGCTGGCCTTGCGAGCGGGCGCCTAGCTGCCGTGTGACATCCGTAGCGGGAATACGGTCCTCGGCGGCCCGGAGCGGATCGGGATGAGGCCAGACGAAAGCGCAGCAGCATCCGCGGTGGGAATGTGTGGTCTTGCGGAACGTGCCCGCCGCTGCGAGCATGCGGCACGCTGATCCCGGGTTTCCGGCAGTGATATCCTCAGCACGGCAGGGAGGCAGGCTTCTGGGCGGAGAGATGCGACAGAAGGGGACGAGCGTTGAGCAATCCGCAGCGGTGCTAGTCACGCCGCGGCGGAAGGCCGAAGCCCCGGAAGTGCTCAGGTATCCGAGCAGTGATGGCAAACCTATGGCACAGGACCATCGACAGTTGGTCGCGATCACCAGCACGGTGGAGACCCTGCGAGAGCATTTCCGCGGACGTCGGGACGTGCATGTGCGCGGCGACATGTTCATTTTCTTCAGGAAGCTGCGCATCGGAGTGAACCCGGAAAAGGTGAGCGTCGTCCCGGACGTTTTTGTGGTGGTAGGGGACGTGGAGGTCCCGCAGTCGTCGTACAAGATCTGGGAAGTGGGAATCGTGCCGCAGTTCGTGATGGAGGTCGCGTCCAAGTCAAGCCAGCGACGGGACCGGGAGGACAAGTATACGATTTACGAACGGCTGGGTTTCCGGGAGTATTGGTGGTTCGATCCCACCGGGGCACTGCAGCGGCCGGAGGATGAAGGCAGGGCGTTGCTGGGCTGGCGGCTGGGCAAGGACGGAAGGTACGAGCAGTTGGTCGCCGAGTCCGGAGACCTAGTGCGGAGCGATGAACTGGACCTGGGGCTGTGCGTGGTGGAGGGCAAGCTGCGATTCTGGGACTACACGAAGCAACAGCTCTTGAGCACGCGAGCGGAGCTTGCCGATGCTTGGGCAGCCGCGGAACAGCGCGCGGAAGCCGCAGAACGGCGCGCGGAAGCCGCAGAACATCTGGCAAGGTCCGAGGAGCGCGGAAGGTCCGCCGCGGAGTTGGAGGTTGCACGCCTGAGGGCTGAGCTTGCTCGAATGCAGGCGAAGCCAAGAGGTTCGCCCTAGCTCTTCGGAGAGCCAAGCTGGCGGTGAACAGGCGAACGTTCTAGCCGGCCGTTTCGACCCGCTCGAACACTTGCCCTGCGAAATGCTCGCCTGTCGGCGGTCACCCCTGTGATTACCGTTTGCGCACCTGATAGCGGCACCCATTGGGCTGGGGGACTCTTCCGATTCGAAGCGTCTTCCCGTGACGTCTCGCCGCATGCCGTACCGTCTCCTGCAGAGTCCGAGCAGCTCTTGGCTATGGCGTCCAGCGCCGTATGCAGGCCTTCGACGACCTTGGTGACCAGCACTTCGGCTCACGCATCCCCGCACCAAGTTCTTCCGGAGATGGCTTGCTAGTCGAGCACGAGTGCGCTTCCGAACTCGACGACGACTGATTCGAACTCCCAGTCCAAGAAGTGGCTGTCATACAGGGAACACAACGTGCTAGGCAGTAGTCTGCGTCCCGACGAAGTGCAACACTTCACCGACACCGCACGACGGATTGGCGCGCTACTGCTGACTTCAGCCAACGGCTACCAGGGGAGTTCCCAATGACCGAGCTGTTCATCGACCTGAGCCCAGTCGCCCAGGGTGGGCCTCCCATGTTCGCCCGCACGAGGGTCCCCGCTCCCGTATCGATTGACCACCTCGAGGTAAGCGACCGGCCCGACGGCTCTTTGGACGACCACCCGAAGGTAACCGCCTCAGAATCCGGACACAGCTTGTTCCGCGGAAGTCCTGCTCCCCATACTCCGAGGCACGGCGCTGTCTCCGCACGCCCGGCAATCCCCGAGGATTCAGCCCTCGAGCGCAGGAAGGTGTCCCATCGGTACGCCTTAACGGCTAGAATCAGTACGGATAGATAACGTCCTCGGTGGGCTGCGACGACTCAACATCAGCACCGTGACCGCCGGTTGAGGCGTGAGGAACATTACAGGGGGTTGCTATGCGAAGGGTACTAGGGACCTGCATCTTGGCAGGTGCGAGTGTGGCGGTGGCGTTTGGCCAAGTCGACGCCGGCACCATCGCCGGCACGGTGAGGGACACGACCGGAGCGGTCATCGCTGGAGCTGCGGTGATCGTCGAGAACGTCGGAACGGGATTGCGGATCGAGACCAGCACGGGTGCCCAAGGCATCTATGTCTCCCCGCCTCTCAGGCCGGGCGAATTCACGGTCGAAGTGCACTCGGAGGGCTTCGAGCCATCTGCGAAGCGTTTCCACCTCGAAGTCAACCAGAGGGCGGTTATTGACTTTGACCTCAGGCTGGGGGCCATCACAGAAGTGATCGAGGTGCTCGACGTCGCGCCGCTGCTGCAGACCGAATCCGCGACGCTCTCCAACCTGCGGACGGAGAAAGCGATCAAGGACTTGCCGCTCAATGGCCGCAACTGGGCGCAGCTCATCCTGCTCAGCACCGGCACACAGCCTGCGGACACGCAGTCTCAAGGAAGCCCCATTACGCGCAAGCGCGGGGTTTCGAACGCGTCCGTGAACGGCAGCCGCTCGAACGACAACAACTACCTGATCGAAGGCATCAGCAATTCCGAGAACCACAATGGCCTCGGGATTCTCATCTTCCCTTCCATCGACGCGATTCAAGAGTTCCGTAGCGAGACTTCAGGCGCGGACGCGCAGTTCGGACGCGGCGGGGGGGCGACCGTCAATCTGACGTTCAAGTCAGGAACAAGAGAGTTCCACGGAGGGGCCTACGAGTTCCTGCGGAATGCCAAGCTTGACGCCAAGAATTTCTTTGACCGGGCCGACGAGGCGATCCCGCCGTTCAAGCAGAACCAGTACGGCGCATTCGTAGGCGGTCCGCTGGTTCCCGGCGCGAACGACCACAAGACCTTCTTCTTCGCCAACTTCGAGGGGCAGCGCGTGCGCCAGGCGCAAACGCTGATCAGCAGCGTTCCGACGGCGGACTTCCGGGCAGGAGACTTCTCGCAGTCCCGGTTCGGCATCTATGACCCGACCACGCAGCAGCGGCTGGAGGACGGCAGCTACACCCGCGACCCGTTCCCCAACAACACGATCCCCTCCGCGATGCACGATCAGGTCGGCCAGAACGTACTCGGCCTGTACCCGATGCCGAACCGCAATGCGGACGAGACGGACAACTACCTGTCGAACCCCGTCCGCAGCATTAATGGCGAACGCTTCGACATCAAGATCGACCATGTGGTGTCGGACAGCAACAACATGTTTGCGCGCTACAGCTTCAGCGACGACGACCTGATCGAGCCGAGCTTCCTGCCCGCGCCAGCGGTCGGCGCCGGTCCCGGCGTTCCAGGGCCTGCCGACCAGCCCGTCAATCAGGTCGTGGTCAGCGATACGCACTTGGTCTCGCCGACGAAGATCAACGAGTTCCGCGTTGGCTGGACACGGCTCAACCTGAGGTCGTTCAATCCGAACTACGGCAAGTACGTCAGCGACGAGATCGGCATCCCGGGTTCGAACGTGGCGGGGGACGAACTGACCTCAGGACTGGCCATCATCAGCGTCGCTGGCTTCCGCTCTATGGGTGGCAATGGGTTTTCACCTGCGGTCATTGTCAGCGACAACTACCAGATCAGCGACACTTTCAGCATCATCAAGGGGCGCCACAGCATCAAGTTCGGCGGGGAATTGCGGCGCCTGCGCTACAACGCCCTGCAGTCGAACGCGCTGCGGGGAAGGATGAACTTCGGCAACAACTACACGATAAACCCGGCCTCAAGGCGGGGCACCGGGCTCGGGCCTGCCGACGCCCTGCTGGGCAAGCCGATCAGCGGGTTCATTCGTTTCGTTACGGGCACGAGGGGCTATCGCCGGACGGAGCTCGCCTTTCACCTCCAAGACACGTACAAGGTGTCGGACCGCCTCACGCTGAACTTCGGCCTTAGATACGACAACTTCCTCGGATGGCCGTGGACGGAGGTCAACAACCGCCTATACAACTTCCTGCGGTCGGAGGGAACGGTCGTTCAGGTAGGCACCCAACCAGTGCCGTGGCGCTCGGGCATGCCCGGGGACAACAACAACATGTCCCCACGTTTCGGGCTGGCCTACAAGGTCACTCCCAAAACGGTCTTCCGAGTCGGTTACGGCCTGTACTACTCAACGGGACAGCTCGACACGACGCGCAACCTCGGTGCGAACCCGCCGGAGTTCATCAGCTCGAACTTCAACAACAACCAGTTCGACTTCGCAGGGGCGCGACCTGCCTCCATGGGGTTCGATCGTCCCTCGCAGGGCGTGATCGCCGGCACCCTGCGGTCGATCGACCTGGACACCGTGATCCCGTACACCCAGCAGTGGAACGCGACCATCCAGCGCCAGTTCGGCGAGACGTCCATCACGGTCGCCTATGTGGGCAGCAAGGGCACCAGGCTGCAAGGCCAGACGGACATCAACCAGCCAGTGCCAGGAACGGGACCCGTGGCCCCGCGCCGGGACTTTCCGGCATTTGGGGCGATTCGCCAGATCCAGAGCCGCTACGACTCGAACTTCCACAGCCTGCAGCTCTCGGCGGAGCGCCGATTCCGCAGCGGGCTCGGCTATCTCGTCAGCTACACGTGGGGCAAGGCGATCAGCAATCTGGACAGCCAGTTCGGAACACCCACCGATATCCGCAACATTCGCCGCGACCGGGGGCCGGCGGGGTTCAGCGCCCCACGGCGCTTGGTCACCAGCTTCATGTACGACCTGCCGTTCAAGGCAAGGGGCGGGCTCAATCACGTAGTCGGCGGATGGCAGATCAACGGGATCCTGAGCATGTATGACGGCTTCCCCATGCGGGTCGTGTCGCCAAACACACTCAACTGCTGCACCTCCTACGCGGATCGAATCGCCGACGGTCGATTGCCGCGGAGCGAGCAGACACTGCAGCGCTTCTTCGACGTGGACGCGTTCGTCCGGCCAGGCCCGCAGATGTTTGGGAACGCCGGCCGGAACATCCTCTTCGGGCCCGGAACCAAGAACCTAGACCTGTCGATCTTCAAAGAGTTCTTCTTCAGCGAGGACCAGCAGCGCCGGTTGCAGTTCCGGGCGGAGTTCTTCAACTTCACGAACACGCCGCAGTTCAACAACCCGACCACGAACATCGGCAGCGCGAACGCTGGAAGAGTCCGGTCGGCGGCCTCGACGATCACCCTGCAGCGGATTCCACGGCACATCCAGTTCGGCCTGAAGTTCTACTTCTAGGCCGACGGGTGCCTATGTCCGCTTAGCCGCCGGACGGGAATTCCCTGTCCAGAATCCGGAGGATTTCCGTGCGTCCGTACTCCCGGGCCAATCGTCGCGCTTCGATCGCGCGGCGGGCGGCTTCAGCTTCATTCCCGGCGTTGCGCTCAGCGCGCGCGAGCACCATGAGGAATTGCGGCGTTTCCCTGTCCTGGACAGCGACCGACCGCCGGAGGTAGACGAGCGCGTCCTGCCGGAGGTTCTGGCGGTACAGGGACATTCCCAACCGGAAGCACCCCAGCCGGTGGCTGGGGCTGAGTTGGAGAACCTCACGGAACTGCTTGGCAGCGTCAGCGTGCCTGCCCTGTTGCTCGAGTGCATCACCGAGATTGAGCCGCGCATCGGCCGAGTACGGATTGACCGCGAGAGCCTGCCGATAGGCAGCTTCCGCCTCACCGTGGAGCGCCCGCCGCGACAGGGTGACGGCGTGGTTGTAATGCGCCTCCTCAATCCCGGAGTTCCGCGAGATCGTCTCCCGATACGCAGCGTCGGCTTCCTCGTATCGGCCCAGCTTGCCGTACACACTGATCAAGTTCACCAAGGCGTGCACTGGCGCAGCTTCGGCCCGCGTTGCAAGCGAGTACTCCCGCAGGGCTTCCCCTAGTTTCCCGGCTGTGTCAAAGCGGATCCCCCGGTTGAGGTGATGCCGGTACGAACCGACGCGCAATTCCTCGACTTCCCGAAGGATCGGATCCGGAAACGGAGTCTGCGGGGTAGGATCCAGCCGCTCGTACAGGTCCATGAAATGGGCCGCCTCGTCATCGCGGCCGGCGCTCCGCAGCGCAAGGGCCAGCCGATAGTGCAGCGGACGGTAGTCGTCCCCGAAGGTGGCTGCCCGCTCAAGCGCCGCAAGCGCCTCTTCGGAACGGCCGAGACGGGCCAGAGCAGAACCGCGGCCGAAGTGCGCGGCCATCAAGTCCGGCTGCTCGGTTGCTGCGCGGTCGTAGAGGTCAAGCGCCTCCTCCGGGTCACCGGCCTGCAGCAGGCAGTCAGCCAGCCGCAACCTGACAAACAGGTGCCCTTGGGCCAGTTCCGCTGCAGTTCGAAGCGCCTCTTCCGCCTCCTCGAGCCGGCCCAAATCGCTGGCCACAACACCGAGCAGGTAGTGCCAGCGGTACTCATCCGGGGCTCGGTCCGACGCGTGCCGATAGGCCTGCGCTGCGGGTTCAAGAATTTGGTACGCGTGCAGCGCCATCGCAGCCATCCCCAGCGCTTGTCCGTCGTGAGGGAGGGCCCGGGCAGCGGCAAGGCGTTCCTCGATCAGTTGCCGCGCCCGAGGTTCGTAGCCAGCCACATCCACTTCGGGCAGGTCCATATCCTGCCCCGGCGGGCCCGAGCACCCTGCCGAGACCGCGGCCAAGACCAGAATTGCCCTGCGCATGAGTGTTGCGGTAGGGCGCATGCGGCCCCGCCAAAGCCGGGCTGATTCCGCAAGCCTAGAGTGGGGGCTGGGTATGTCCTCGGCGGCAGCGAAACCAAAGCTCATCGTCGCTGTTCTCCCGACCCGAGGCCGCCGCCGACCATGGTGTGGCCGCACCTGGGCCGAACGGCCTTGAGCGGTAGTTTAGTCCACACGGTGCCAGAGCGGCACGCGATCATCCGGTCCAACCGGCGATCGAACCGTTTCCGGTGCCCCGGCCCCCGCTCCGCTCCCACCACGGGGACGGGGCCGCGGTGTGCAGTTCTCGATGCCCAAGAGTGTGCCATTTCCGATGCCCATTGACACCTTGGCGGTCACTGCAGATGGGCGTGCAGGTTCGGCAGACCACACCGACCCGCCTTGCCGAGCAGACGCACGGTCGGACGGGAGGAGGATCTTGTGCGGTTCGTGCCCGTGGGATTCCGGCACTACGGGAAAGCGCTGCCGACGCAAGCCTTGGTACGCTTCCAACGTGGAAGGCAAGAGGTCGGGATATCGCCAGATGGTCGCCCGCGGCGGCCTAGAGGGGCAATGTCCTGACGAGAGCGTCCCCAAGTCAAGACTCGGGGATATTGGGGACATGGAGATGCGGTGGCGTTGCACGACTGCGCGGCTGAGCAACAGGCGAAGGCCGTGGCGGGCAGACACCCCTATCCCAGACAACCCGGGGCCGACCCCCGTCAACTCGCCGGCCCCGATGCTCGTGCCGCCCGAAGCCAGTCGGCGTTTCGTGGCCATTCTGTGCGCAGCCGTCCTTGCGGCCATGGCGGGCTGCGGCGCGACAGCTCCAACACGCCCCAACGTCCTCTTCCTCAGCGTCGACGATATGAACGACTGGGTGGGAGCGTTGGGTTGCGAGTGGGCGGAGACACCCAACATCGACCGACTTGCGGAGCGCGGCACGCTCTTCACCAACGCACACGCCCCCTCACCGAAGTGCAATCCCTCACGTACGGCCATCCTCTCGGGGCTCCAACCGTCCACGACGGGCGTCTACTCGAATGCGGAGTGGTGGAAGCCGAACTTGCCCGACGTTGTGATGCTGCCAAGACACTTCCGGGACAACGGCTACGTGGCCGCCGGCGGCGGCAAGGTATTTCACCACACGCCAGGGTTCAACCCGCCTGACACATGGGACGAGTACTTTGACCTGATTAGCGACCTCAAGACCGAGGACTTCCTTGTGCCGTATCGGCGCCCAGACCACATTTCGAGCTTCGACTGGGGCCCATTGGACAAGGGACCCATGGAGATGGGCGACGGGGCCACCGTCCGCTGGGCTGAAGAGTTCCTCGCGCGGGAGCACGAGAAGCCGTTCTTCCTAGCAGTCGGACTCTTCCAGCCTCACCTGCCCTTCTATGCCCCTTCGGCGATTTACCATGCCGTTGGACCGGGCGAGGCCCGTGTGCCGGTTGACCATCCGGGGGACCTTGACGACGTTCCCGAACCTGGCCGAAGGATGGCAGCCTACCGCACGAACGACCTTGAGCTGATCGCAAGCCATGGCGACCTGGAGGCCATCGTCAAGGCCTACACGGCCTGCATCCGGCACGCCGACCTGCTCGTAGGCCGTGTCCTAGACGCGCTTGATCGGAGCCGCTACGCGGATGACACGATCGTTGTGTTCTGGTCCGACCACGGCTATCACTTCGGAGAGAAGCACCACTTCGCGAAGAACACTCTGTGGGAGCGGTCCTCGCACGTGCCGCTCGTGATCGCCGCGCCGGGCATCACCGGCGCAGGCAGCACTTGCCCTCGACCCGTAAGCCTGATCGACCTCTTCCCGACCCTGACGGACCTGACCGGGCTGCCCGCTCCGGCCTCGCTTGACGGTGTGAGCCTCCGCCCGCTCCTTGAACAACCCGGCATTGCCTGGGACCGGCCGGCCGTGATGACCTTTGGACGCGGCAACCACGCAGTGCGGTCCGAGCGCTACCGGTACATACGCTATGCCAACGGGGATGAGGAACTGTACGATCACGCCAGCGACCCCCACGAGTGGACCAACCTTGCCGGAAGCACCGAGCACAAGACAACTATCAAGGAACACGCCGCTTGGCTTCCGACCGTTGACGCGCCAGCGGCACTCCGCAAGTCCGCCTTCGATTTCGACGCGGCGGCCTACACTTGGGCACGGCGGGGCAACAAGGGAGACGAATGATCGATCGCCGAACATTCCTCTCCGGTCTCGCGGCGGCTTCGATGCCCGGCCGCTTGGCTGTGCGGTCTGCTGAGCGGCCACTCAGCGTGCTCTTCATCGCGGTCGACGACCTACGGCCCGAACTGCCCTGCTACGGGAACGCGACGGTCAAGGCCCCAAACATCGAGCGGCTGGCAGC
Organism: Bryobacterales bacterium; assembly: GCA_965203925.1. Classification (GTDB taxonomy): domain Bacteria; phylum Acidobacteriota; class Terriglobia; order Bryobacterales; family UBA6623; genus VXMF01. The sequence goes on along the minus strand of OZ241924.1, from coordinate 2,113,203 downwards.
GCGCAGCCTCCTGTTCCGCAGGGCCTACTGCCAGTCGGGCGTCTGCGGACCTTCGAGGGCTTCCCTGCTCACGGGGCTCCGTCCGGACTCCACCAAGGTGTGGGCAAACCGGGCCCACTTCCGGGACGCCCTCCCCAACGTGGTGACCCTGCCCCAGCGCTTCCGGCAAGCCGGCTATCACACCGAGGCGATTGGCAAGGTTCTGCACGGGAATCAGGCGGATCCCCCATCGTGGAGCGTACCAGCGTGGCCGCCCGGAGGTCGGCAGGCCGGCATGCAGTACGTGGACGAGGCGCGCTTCTCGGAAATGCGCTCCGCCGAGCCCGACCGCGCCTGGAAGGGCGCAGAGGTTCCGACTTTGGAGTGGAAGAAGCGCGGGTCGTGGCAGTCTCCCGACGTGCCGGACAACGCACTCCAAGACGGGCAAGTGGCTGATCGCGCAATCCGAGCCCTCCACAGACTCCAAGGCGCCCCCTTCTTTTTGGGAGTCGGCTTCCAGAAGCCCCACCTTCCGTTCACCGCTCCCAAGCGCTACTTTGACCTCTACGACCCGGATGCGCTGGACTTGCCGGACAGCCCACAGCGACCGAAGGGCGCTCCCGACCTGGCCTTCACGACGTCTCGGGAGCTGCGCGGCTACAGCGACATCCCGGACGACGGCCCCATTTCAAGGGAGAAGGCTCGAGAGCTCGTCCACGGGTACTACGCTGCGACGAGCTACATGGACGCGCAGGTTGGCCGTGTGGTGGAGACGGTCCAGCGGCTGCGGCTGGGGGAGTCGACCGCGATCATGCTGTTCGGAGACCACGGATGGCACCTGGGAGAACAGGGACAGTGGGCCAAGACCACCACTCTTGAGCTCGACGCCCGAGCTCCACTGATGCTCCACGTCCCAGGGATGGCAACAGGCGGGGCCGCAACCGATGGCATTGTCGAGTTCGTCGATTTCTTTCCTACGCTCTGTGAGGCGTGCGGAGTCGCGGTCGCGGACGGCCTTGAAGGCACGAGCATGATGCCCCTCCTCGACGACCCCCAGCGCCCATGGAAGCAGGCGGCTTTTACCCAGATCACGCGGCCCTACCTGGCTGATCAGGACTGGGAGCACATGGGATACAGCATTCGGACGCGCAGGTACCGATACACGGAATGGGTAGACCGCCAAGGAATCCTGACCGCGCGGGAACTCTACGACCTCAATGCAGCGCCGCTGGAGACCGAGAATCTCGCGCATCACGATGGCCATCAGCAAAGGGTCGCCGAAATGGCGTCTCGGTTGCGGGCAGGCTGGCGCGGCGCGCTCCCGCCCGGCACTGCCTAGGGTCTGGACAGGCCGTCAGGCCGAGGTCAGCGGACAAGACCGGTCCGTCCGGAATCGAACCAGGCGGTCCGGGTCTGAGTGGCGTGCGCCTTCGCGGCGTCTCGAAGTCGGCTGCGGTCGACTACTGGCGCTCATCTATCCAGACGGGGCTTGACCAGCCGATCTCCCCATCTTCCTGCGTGACACGCACGTAGTAGTAGCTGGACCCGGCAATCGGTGCGCGGTCCACAAACTCGATCGCGGCCTCGGATGCGCCGGGCCAGGCCGAGTACACGAACTCGTTGTTGCGGCAGATCTCGATCTTCTCGATCGGCTGAGGAGCCCCAACGACAGCCTTGACTGAAACAGGGCCCTCGGTGCGTTGAGCGACCTCTCCCATCAGGTGGCCGTTGACGCGAAAGTCAATCCGAATCCTCGCCGCCGTCGTGCCGAATGTCCTGCGCGCCCGCACAGCTTCCAGGATCCCTTCCCGAGTCTTTTCCCTAGCCCACACGGCCGCCTTGCCCAGTCCGCCACCGTGGTCCGGACTGGCAATCACCCCGATCTTCAGGCCGCGCGCCCACGCGTCGTGGATGTAGTTGCCCGGCTCGCCGGTCGCGTTGTTGGCGTGTCGAGGAGCCCCGGCGTACTCGTAAGAGCCCCGAGTCTGGAAGATCTCAGCGACGGGCTGCGCGGCCTCGTCCGCGTAGTCCCAATCGACAGGCACGTTCCCCGTGTCGGCAAGCTGGTGCGGGATTTGTACGAAGTCGGCATTCATGCGGCGCAGCTCCCGCCAGAGATCCGCAGGCGAGTCGCCGTTGTAGGCGGTCCACCACTTGGGAAAGTACGGGTCTGCGAACACGAGATTGCGATGGCCGTAGTACCCCCAAGGGCGGCCCTCATCGTAGTCCTCGAAACTTGAGGTCCATTCCTCGCCCAGAAAAGTGACGAGCCGTCCGGGGTCGTAGTTTGCCCGAACCATCTTGGCGGAGTAGTTCCACAGGTAGGGAACGATGTTGTAACCGTGATCGGTCATGGCCACGAAGTCGAGGCGGTTGATGTCGCGGCGGCACTGGTAGTTCTCGTCGAGCGACTGGTCGCCGCAGCGGTTGCAGATCGAGATGTCCGAGTGCTCGTGGAACTCACCGAAATACAGCTGGTAGGTCTCTCCGTTGTGCTCGATAGTGGGTGTCTCGGTGTCCTCCCCGAAGGTCTGGTGGAGTGTGGCAGGGTCAAACGGGTCGTCGGGCTCCACAAGGGGAGCCAATCGCATCATCGGAGCGGCTGCAGGGGCCTGACCCGTATCAGAGGACGCCAGAAGGATCTGCGAACTGGCACGGTCGGTGAAGTCCGGGTCCGACTGCGACCACGTATCCGAGAAGTTGTCCGCCTGGAAGGCCACTAGGAGCCGGTCGCCTCTTGGGGCAATCGGGGCGGCCCTGTCCATGGACCTGCGCTGCGATAGCCCGCGGGGCCCGATCCATTCTTGGCCCGTGTATCCCACGATGCGCACAGACCAGCCGCCGCGGGGCTCGCGCGGCTGTTGGTACGCGATCCACAGACGCCCTTGCGAGTCAAACGCGGCGGTGCCAGCTTCCGACCGATTCGACGCGAGGGGCGATGAGGCCCAATACTCCGGGGGTGCCTCAAGGCCATGTGGCGTGACTCTCGCCGCAACGAGGTGGCGTTGGTTTGTCCTGCCCACGAAGTACTTCTCCATGCGGGCCCACTCGTAGACGACCCAGAGGTCGTCTTTGTGGGTGAGCAGCTTCGGGTGCCGGTCGATTCCGGGGGAGGTCGTCAAGCGCCTCACAGCACCCCACTCTCCGGATGCGAGCTTCGAGCGGAGGTACACGTCGTAGTTGTGGCCTTCGTAGCTGTGCCACGCGACCGAGACTCGGCCTTCGCGACCCACGGCGATGCTGGGACCGTAGCTTGAGGCACTGGCCGGGCTGACCCTATCCGCCGGTGACACGACATCGTCGCTCAGCGATGCCATACGGACGTGGCGCGTTCCACCTTCGTTGCTCTCCCAAGCCACGTACAAGGTGTCGGCTCGCCAAGCTGCTGCCGGCTTGATCTGAGACGCAGGACCCGCGGCGATTCGCACGGGCAGAGACGGCCCGTCGGCGTCCACTCTGACCGCGAACACGTCCCAATTCCCGGCGATTTCGCGTGCGAACACGAAGTGTGCGCCGGTCTCCGTGGCAACTGCGTCGAGATCCAGGAGGTATGTTCCGGTACCGCCAACCGCAATCCACTCCGCCTCCTTGGAGTAGCTGTCTGCATCGTGCGAGTACCGGGCGATGACCAGCGTATCGGCCCCATCCCGATAACTGATCCAGCCCACAAAGACCTCGCCGGATGGAGTCACCGCCAGTGCCGGCTCGTCGTTGAAGCCCCTGTGCGGCTCGACGGCAGTGATCCAAGGTGACGGCATCGGGCTTCCGGGCCGCGGGCCGGCGTTTGGCAGCTCGGGATGCGGTTCCGGACCACCGGTACCGGAACAGCCGGCCACGAAGCACGCGACTAGGATCCAAGATGAGCGCCTCAGTGGTTTCCCGTGCATCGGACCCATCATCCAACGCCCCCACACCGCTGCGCGGTCGTTCCTCCCAAGCAATTGAACGGAGCCTGCGTCAAAGGGGCGCCGACATGCTGGGGAGAGGCGGCACGCACCGGGCATTCGCAAAGGCTCGGCATCAACGGGAGAGACTCCTCGCTGTTCTACGGCTGGCGGCCCGTCGCCCGGGATTGATCGTGACCGAGCCATTTGGGTGAACCGGCTCGGGCAAGCGGAGCGTGACCGTCCGCCACGCGGGAGTGTTCCCGATCAGATCCGGAGGAGGCCACGACATGTACTTTGTGGGGTTCAGCTCGGTTCTCCCGCGAGCTCTCTAGGATCCGGTGTCGGACACTTCTGTTCCACGCTAGACCACCCGCCAGAGGCGAAGAGACGTAGAGCCCGCAATGTAGCCAAAGTCCCGATCGGTCGTTAGCATGAGCAGGCCATGTCGGATGCAAACGTGTGCCAGCAGGGCATCGATAGTTCCGACTTGGATGCCTCGACCGCGACATGCATTGCGCAGAATGGCCGCGTCGATGTGATCACTCCGTGTGGGCACGATCATCGCAACGCCAGCGAACAGATCGATGATGCTCTGCCCCTGACGAGGGCAACGGAATCCCTGAAGCAACTCCTGAAGCACTAAGCCGGTAGTGCAGACAGTTTCGCCACCCTCAAGCGCGTCCCATAGGCGCCCGACTTCGGGGACATCGGGAGGTGAATCCCGTCTAAGCGCCAGTGACCAGACACTGGTGTCGACGAACAGGCTCACACGCGCGTCCGCTCGCGCTTGTAGTCGTAGCCGTCGTCCCAATCGAGTTTTCCGAACAAGTCGAGCAGCCCTTTCTGACGTCGGCGAGCGATGAACTCCTGCAAGGCACGGTTGACAGTGGCCTTTTTCGTCTTCTCGCCTCCAATCGCAAGGGCCGTCTCCAGCAGGTCCGGATCGATTCCTAGATTCGTTGCCATTGTGTGCTCTTCTACACAGAATATCACACAACTGTCGTCGGCCGCCGGGCCATCACGCCGAGCTGCCCGAGGGCCAGAAGCCCCAGTTGGCGCATGTGCGTCCACAATCGACCCGGGCCAGCCAGACATCGAATCGTTGCGGAATGTCTCGGGAACGCATGTCGGCCATGGCGATTCATGAGTCTCACTCCATACCCTCGACTGCATGGCCCACCACGAACGAACCGCAGGAAGGGGAACCCCCATCGCCTGGAGTGCCAAGTCCTCCCTCCCGACGCCTCACGGCCTCTCTTCAGTCCGCGACGCGGACGGCAACGTGTTTGTGGTGTATTGGGTACGGGTTGATGACGTTAGCTAGTCGCGCGCCGCGTCGACACCGTGACGGGTGTGATCGAAACGGTCACATTCGGCTCTCTGCTAATGCCGCACGTGGTGGCGGCAGATGCGGCCGGCAACCTCTTCGTCGGCGGGACTGCCCGAGCGCACCGCATCGACACCGCTGGCGGAGTGATCGAGAAGCATCCCAATGGCGGCGGCCCAACGTGGAAACCTGATTTGGTGTGGCCTCGCCCTCCAAGTTTGCTGCTCACAGTAGAGTTTGACAACCGTTTGCAACACAGACTATGCTGATCCCTCGCTAGTGTCCACCGCACACTCGGCCCGCTATTGGATTCGCTCCGATCGTGCGACCGAGCTCCCGACATCGACATCTATGGGCATAAGGAAGCAGGTCGCGATCTCTCCGGTCCCCTTGCTGGCACCGCTTCACCGTTCCGCAACGGGTCGGTCTGCCGTTGCCCGTCAAGCTCTCCTGCATGTTCCGGTGGCGGCGCTTCGCCGCCGGACGGCGGAGCTCGCCAATCCGTCGTCCGCGCTGTCAAACCGGCCCCTTGCGTCGGGCCTCGGTGCGGGCGGCCAGAACGGCGGATCCCAATCCGTCCTGCTGGCGCATTAGCTGGCGTTTTTTGGGGTCAGGTGTCTAAATCCGGCAGCGCGCGGTCCGCTGCCCGGTGGCTCAGTCGCCGCTTTGCGTTCAAGCTGCACGGGTGGAGCGGATTCCTGCTGTCGATCCTGCTCTTCACGATCTGCTTTAGCGGCACCCTTGCAGTGGTCGGTAACGAGATTGACTGGCTGCTCAACCCCGCCCTGCGTGCCCCGGCGCGCAGCAGTCCGATTGAATGGTCGGCGATCCACCGAAATGTCCAAGCGCTGCATCCGGAGGCGCACATCCTGTGGCTGCAGGCACCCGTCGAGCCCGGTTTCGCCGTGGAAGCCGTGCTTCAGCGCCACGACCTCAATCAGTTTTGGCGAGTGTACGCAAATCCCTATTCGGCCGAGATCCAGGGCCAAGCGAGCTGGCTGACCGCGCAGCGGTTCTTGCGCAACTTTCACATGTACCTGTTCCTGCCCGGTCCGGGCAAGTATGTGGTCACATTCTTCGGACTGACCATGCTCGTCTCGATGGTCACGGGGATCATTGTGTATCGCAAGTGGTGGAGAGGCTTCTTCACCCTAGATCGCACGCGCGGAGTCCGTATCCTCTGGGGTAGCACCCACAAGCTCATCGGGGTCTGGTCCCTGTGGTTCGTCGCCGTGATCGCGATCACAGGGGCTTGGTACTTCGTCGAAGAACTGATGTTCGATTTCACGAACTTCAGGTACACCAGCACGCCGACGCTCGACAGCGACCAGCTGAAATCGTACGGTCCGGTAGTGCCGCTGGCCGACCTCGATGCGATTGTCGCGAGGTCTAGGCAGGAGGTTCCCAGCCTGCGCGTGGCCGTGATCAGACTCCCGACGTTCAGCACCGACGTGATTAGCGTTCAGGGCCAGACCGATGCCATCCTAGTCCGGGACCGCACCAACAAGGTCAACTTTCACCCCTTCAGCGGTGAACTAATCAACGTCCAACTGGCCCAGGACCTTTCTCTCGCTTGGCGCTGGGTCGACACGGCCGATCCCCTGCACTTCGGCGATTTCGGCGGATTCCTGACCAAGCTGATTTGGCTCGTGTTCGGCCTCGCGCTCAATGCCTTGATCCTGAGCGGGGCCTGGCTGTACTTGCGCCGCGTTCGGAGGCTCGCGGATCGCCATGAGGCTGCAAGAGTTTTCGGCGGAGTCCCCAATGAGCCGCCATCTCCAACGGGCGGATTGCTCCATGGGTAAGTGGAAGTACCCGCAGTGGCTGTCCTTGGCAGCGGTCCTCGTCTTGACCATCCAGTTTTGCAACGACGTGACGCGCTCGCCGAAGTCCGTCGAAGCGTTCAGCGGGGCGTTCGGACCATGGCGGCTCCGGCTCACCGCGCGGGAGCGGGTCGAGCCCGGCGAACACTTGGTGCTTACCGCGTGGATTAGCAGCCACGAGGCGCGCCCCAACTACAAGCGGCTCCTGATCAGCGTGGCAGGGTCGGGGGAGGCCGCACCGACCACGCTGGTCGGAGCGGGGCTGGCCCGTCGCGGGCGGCTCCTCGTGCCCGCCAGTGCTGGAGGCAGTACCAAACTCCTGCTTCGAGCGGAACTCTGGGACGGGACCTCTATGACGAAGACGATTCCAGTTGCCCCGCTGGTGGGTCTTGCGGGCCGCTAGGCCAAGGGGCCACCAAGGCGCTTCGTCAGGCCGCGGTACAGTGCTCAGCTGGCCACACCAAGAGGAGACGCGCGCGCCTGCTGGCCAGTGCCGATGCAATTCGCCTTCGGTCCTTGATGTGCTCTGGCATGCCGCGTGTGGAGCAGATAGACGCAGATGCCGACCGGTCAGGCGCCAATCGCGAGGTCTATGAGGGTGCGACTATACGGAGCGTCGGGTAAAGCCGGACCGTTACACACCGCATAGGGCCAACAGGGTCCGGGCTTCGGAAATGACAACACGCGCAATCGCCGCCGCTCTGCATTGGCTACGCCGCGCTGTCGAGGTCAGTGGTCTCGCTACGGGGACTCGCCGCTCTCGGACTCCGTACCCTCCGACTCGGCGCCTTCGGACTCCATGCCTTCAGACTCCGTACCCTCGGACTCGGCGCCTTCAGACTCGCCGCTCTCGGACTCCATCGCTTCGGATTCCGTGCCCTCGGAGCCCATGCCCTCGGCGTCGCTGCTATCCGCGTCCGTGCCGCCAGCGCAAGCCGCGGCTACGGCTACGCCGACCGCGACCGATCCGGTCGCGACAGCACGCGCGAGAAACGAGCGACGATCAACCTGAACGGTTGTGATGTCCTCGTCCGTGAGCGACTCGCCACTGCTCTCGATTGGGTTCAATTCTTCCGGTTTCGGCATCTCAGTCTCCTCGGTTGTTTCCGACGGTTCCAGCAACTATAGCATAAGAAGTAAGCGTGCCATGCTTGAGCGTGGTGCGAATCCGGACACTATTGCCCGAGAAGGGCGTACGATTGGTCTCCTTGCGAGGAAAACCCATCCCTTGACGGACCAGGCGAATCCCGAGCTGGAGGTTGACCGCGACTGGTACGCTTGGCTCATCGATCCGCTGTCGACCGCGGAATTCGAAAGCGAATACTACGAACAACAGCCATTTCACATTCGGCGCGAGACGTCACCGTACTACGCCGAGCTTCTGTCGGTCGCCGACCTTGACACGGTGCTGGGTTCGCACTCGGCCAGCCATCCCGACATCAGCCTGGTCCAGGGAGACGGCGACGTAGCCTCCAGCGAGTACACCTACGGCGACGGCAGGATTCAGCCCCTCGAAGTTGTCAGGCACTTCGACAGTGGCGCGACGGTGATCTTTCGCCAGCTCCAAAGACGTGTTCCGACGCTCGCGCGGCTCTGTGCCGAGCTCGGGCGAAGCTTCTCGTCGCGCGTCCAGACCAACGTATACCTCACGCCGCCCGAGGCGCAGGGATTCGCTCCGCACTGGGACACGCACGACGTATTCGTGTTGCAGGTCAGCGGTACGAAGCGCTGGTCGATCTACGACACCAAGGTGAGGTTGCCGCTTCGCGGACAGGGCTTCAAACGCGGCACGCCTCCCGGTGACGTCAGCGACGAGTTCGAGCTCGGTCCAGGCAGCGCCGTCTACATCCCGCGCGGTTTGATGCACTCGGCCCGTTCGACGGATAGAGCTTCATTGCACATCACGCTCGGGATCACTGCCTTCACTTGGGCCGAATTCCTTCTGGAGAGTGTTAACGCGGCCGCACTCCAAGAAGAATCACTGCGCCGGAATCTACCCCGTGAGTTCGCTCGTGAGGGATTCCCCGTCGACGAGAGAGCGCGCCTATATCGGGAGAAGCTGGCAGTCGTGCAGTCGCAGTTCGACCCGGAAGTCGTGTGGCGCCGATTCAAGGACGAGATCCTGGCCATCGATGTTCCGATTTTCACCGACCTGTTCGCCGAACGCCTCCGTGGAGACCGGCTGACGCTCAGCTCTCGGGTCAAGCACCGAGTCGGGCTGCTTACCGAATCCGTTACTGAGGGCGAGACGTGTCTGCTGCGGTTCTGTGGCCGGGAAGTCAGGTTGCCAGTCAGGGTGTGGCCGGCACTGCGATTCGCCACGACGGCGGACGAGTTCGCCGTCCGGGACTTGCCCGACTGTCTGGACGCCAACGGCAAGTTGACTCTCGTGACACGCTTGGTCCGCGAGGGCGTTCTGCAGCGAAAGTAGGCCCCGCATCCGGTCTGCTAACGCTGCCACTGTCGTCATGATCCCCGATCCGCGGATCGCAGACCCGTCGTTACGCCCACGAAGAGTCGAGTGGTTCGCGACGGAGTTGGTGCGCGAACGCCGCAGTGCCTGAAACGAATCTGGGGCGGAGCGAATTCGAAGCAACTGGCAAGGAGGCCCGACCGCGCCGGACCCTTTCCAGTGCTTTGGCGGCGTGGAATAGGGACTGATCCTGCTTACCCCTCTGACAGCGGAATACCTGCCAGTCGGCAATGCGGTGGCGGACCAACTCCTGCCGCTGGAGAGCGGCCCAGTCGGTGACCTTGCGAGTCTTCACGTAATCGGCCCCGACGGCATTGTCGCGACCGGCAGAGGCGTGATCGCAGTCGTGCACATTGGGACAACGTGGAAGTCGGGTAAGCGGACGCTCTGGGCATGAAGTCTGTCCAAGATCACCGTTCGCAGCACGGGTTTCCGGTGGGCGGACGTGTTGCCCTAGCCCTGATCGAAAGTCATCACGACAGTCTCGTTCGGCGGCTCCTCAGCCGGACATCGGGCGGCCAGCGACAGCACGGCCGCGAAGGCGGGAATCAACATCGCGCAGCAGTTCCTAATGCAAGGCAGCCTTGAATATGCCCCTTTCCCCTTGGGCTATGTTAAAGCAAGAGTATTCTACAGGCGGACATTCTGCTCTGCAAGGTACACCCCTATTTGGCCGCAGAGTCTCCTTCAGCCAGCAAGGAAACTACATCAGTCTCGCCCGAAGCGCGCGCAGGGCTTCCATCGCAGACTGCGCAACCTGTGCATTCGAGTCCCTGGTCCGCTCTTCAAGGTGAGGCAGGGTGTCCTCGCCCCCGCTCGCCCCGAGGACCGCAGCAAGATGCTTCCGCTGGTCTTCGGTGCCCGCCGACAATGTAGCGTAGAGCCCCTGGCGCACTCCCCGCTCGCGGGCGAGCTCCTCCAGGTACGCGCGCGCCTCGAAGCGGTGGGCCAGCGAGTCGAGCGCGCGCAGGAGGTATTCCAAGCCCGAAGGGTCACCCAAGCGCACGGCGGCGAACGCCAACGCGAGCCGGGCGCTGCCGGCTTTCTCCCGGGAGAGCCGCTGGCGGATTCTGGCGACGTCGACCGGATCGCCGATGCGGCCCAAGCCCTCCGCCGCCGCCCTACGCATGAACCTGTCCTTGTGCTCCAAGTACTGCAGGAAGCGGTCCCTCCCACCGCGGTCCGGGATCTTGGCCAAGGCCTCAAGTGCCCTCGCGCGCGTGCCGGACCACCGCGAATCTTCGACGACCCGAATCAGCGCAGGAATCGCCTCGACTGTCCGCAGCTGGCCGAGGGCTTCGCAGGCAGCTTCCTGCACGGATCGCTCCGGATCCCGCAGCAGGAAGACCAGCTCGGGCCCTACGCTCTCGTCCTCGATCTTCTTGAATGCGAGCGAGCTCTCGATCACCACAGCAGCATCTCGCGACCGTACGCCGCTGAGCAGGGCGTCTCGCTCCGCGCCGGCCCTCAGGACCCCCAGAGCGCGGGCGGCGGTCGCCCTGACGTCGGCGTTCCTGCCTTCCTGGAGCACCGCGCCAATGGCCCGCGGCACATCCGCGTCGACCTGGACGTATGTGGGAAGGACGGTCGGCGTCGGGTTCGTGAGCCGTCCCTTCACTGACGAAGCCAGTGACCTGACGCCCGACAGTCGGCCCGTCCGCACGTAGCCTGGCAAGTACGTGTTCACCAGTGCCTCGACCGCCACTGCCTGCAGGGCCGGAAGAGGATCCTTGGTCGCCTCAATGAGCATCGGGTGCGTCTCTCGCCCGCCTACCCGGATCAATGTCGAGATGACCGCCTCCCTGACATCGTCGGAAGGATCAGAGATAAGGCCCGCCAACCGGTTCAACTGGTTGGGGGCGTCCCCTGATTCCCGCAGCGCGCGCACTGCTCGAAGCCGTTCCGCCGGATCGCGGGAATCCAGGCCTGTCTCCCAAGCGCCCTGTGCTAGCACGGCCCCGCAGGCGCAAAGCGCAGCCGTCACGATCGTCAGAACCCTCCCCGCTGCCGTGGTCGCCATTCCTTAGCCTCCCTTTCCGGGAACCCGTCCCTAGACGTATTCCAGGCGCACGCTCTGCGGTATAAGCCCGGCCGAGTGTCCCATGTCCAGCAGCCGCTGGCCCGACAAGAGCACCTCTGGGGCCATGTCGGTGGTGTGCTGATTGACGTACATCCCCACAAAGCGGTCCGCCAACCCTGTCTCAAGGCCCCTCGAAAACTGCAGGGCGTACTCCAAAGCCTCCGCACGGTTGTCCAGCGAGTACTGAATCGTCTCGGCGAGCTTGGAGCGCGCCTCTTCCTGCACGGCCCGCGGGAGATCGCGGCGAATGCAGTTGCATCCCAACGGCAGCGGCAGCCCCTGCGTGCGCTTCCACCACTCGCCGAGGTCGACCAGCTGGTGCAGCCCGGCGGCGCCGAATGTGAGCTGTCCCTCGTGAATCACGACCCCCGCGTCAACCTCGCCGCTGCCGACGGCGTCGAGGATCGCATCAAACTCCACGACGACCGCTTCGATTCGGGGCTCGTAGAGCTTCAGGGCCAGATACGCGGTAGTCAGCATGCCGGGAACCGCCACCCGCCGGCCGCCCAATCCGTCCAATGGCGCTCGGGAAACGACCACCGGGCCGTACCCGTCCCCCACGCTGGAGCCGGCGGCCGTCAATATGTAGCGGTCCGAAACGTACGGATACGCGTGGTAAGAGATGGCCGTCATCTCGTACCTGCCGACGCGGGCGTCCTGATTCAGGCTCTGGATGTCCTTCAGGACGTGCCGGAACTCCAGCAGGTCCGACTCGACCTTGCCCGTCGCAAGCCCGTAGAACATGAACGCATCGTCCGCGTCGGGACTGTGCGCGATTGTGAAAGGCCTCTTGGCCAGCGTGCCCATTGTTAGACTCAGCCTATCAGAGACATGCGAGCGCCGAGTAACCATGGACGACCGTCGGGCAAGCGTATTGTCGCTGGCATTCCCGACCTGTTCTTCGCATCAAAGCTGTCCGGGGCCGCCAAGCGGCTCGGGATCGCTGTCCAGCTCGCCACCTCGCGAAGCGCGCTTCTTGAGTCGGCCAGGAGCGGGCCCGACCTGGTTGTCGCGGACCTCGACGCCCCGGCCGTGGACGCGGTCGGCGTGGCCCGGGAACTGAATGCCGAAGCGCCCGAGGGCCGGCCCCGCATGATTGCCTTCGGCAGCCATGTCCACGGCGAACGGCTCGAGGCGGCAAGGTTGGCGGGATACGACGATGTGCTCACGAAGGGTCAGCTGGCATCGCGCATCCCCGGAATCCTCGCCTCGCTCTGATCCCGCCCATGAGGGCTCGCCTCCGGCCTCAAATGGCGGCCGGATAGACCGGGATCGGGGTCCGGTTGCCCTCAACGAGGACGATCCCGGTATCCGAGATCAGGTACCTTTCCCGGTCCGCCTCGGTGTCGTACCCGATCCGGGCGCCGGACGGGATCGTGGCGTTCTTCGCAATGATGGCCCTGCGGATCTTCGCCCCCTCCCCGATGTGGCAGCGGGCCAGCACGATCGAGTCGTCCAGCCGGACGCCGGACTCCAGATGGACGTTCCGGCCCAGGATTGAGTTGTGGACGGCGGCACCGTACAGGACGCTGCCCTCTGAGATCACAGAATCGACGACCTCGCAGCGCCCCCCGGTCTCGTCCGTGCAGTACCGCGCGGGACCGGTCGGGTACTCGGCCGTCCGCAGCGGCCACTTGCGGTTGTGCAAGACAAGCTTCGGTGAGATCGATCGCAGATCCATGTTCGCGTCATAGAAGGACTCGATCGTCCCAACGTCGCGCCAGTACCCGTGGTGCTCCGGCCGCACGCCCGGAACCCTATTCGTCATGAAGTCGTAGGCGTATATGGGATACTCGCGAACCATCTTCGGGAGAATGTTGTGGCCGAAGTCGTGCGAGCTGTCCGTGCGCTCCGCATCCCGATGCAGGGAGTCCTTCAAGGCCTCCGGCTCGAACAGGTAGTTCCCCATCGAGGCTAGGCACCAACCCGGCCGGCCAGGAATCTCGGGAGGGTTCGCGACCTTCTCGTGGAACCGCAGGATGCGCCAGCTGGCATCGATTTCCATCGTTCCGAACCGCCGCGCGTCGCGGGACGGGATAGGCAGGGCCGCAACCGTTCCCCGGGCCCCGCAGGAATGGTGGTGCTGGATCATCTGGCGGATGTCCATGAAATAGATGTGGTCCGCCCCGAAGACTGCGACCAGTTCCGGTTGCGAGAGGTCGATGAGGTGGATGTTCTGATGGATGGCGTCCGACGTCCCGCGGTACCACTGCGGACCCTTCCGCATCTGGGCCGGCACGGGGAGGATGAACTGGCTTCTGAGGAGTTCAGCGAACTGCCAGGCGTTGCGCATGTGCTGCAACAGCGACTGGCTCTTGAACTGCGTCAGGACGTAGATCGAGTAGATCCCGGAATTGACGAAGTTGCTCAGCACGAAATCGATGATCCGGTACTTCCCGCCGAACGGAACGGCTGGCTTGCTGCGCTCCTTGGTGAGCGGGTAAAGGCGAGTGCCCTTGCCCCCGGCCAAGATGAGGCCGAGAACCTTGACGTTGTCCATGGGGTTGAGTCCTCCGCTGCCCCGCCGGCCGGGGCGGTCTCAGGCAGCTCGCTGGAGCTGCCCGTCCAAGAGTTCCGCGCGGGCCGGGAAGCGGGCGGCCAGGTCCGCGCTGTGAGTGACGGTGATGAGCAAGACGTTGTGCTCGCGCTGAAGCTCGAGCAGCAGGGTCCCGACGGCCTCGGCACTGGCACGGTCCAGATTGCCCGTCGGCTCGTCGGCCAGAATCACCGGAGGCGCGTTGATCAGCGCGCGAGCTAGCGCGACTCGCTGGCGCTCGCCGCCAGAGAGCTCTGACGGGAGCCGATCCATGCGATCGGCCAGACCAACCCGCTCCAAGAGATCCCGAGCACGCTTCGGAGCTCCGGGAGCAGCGCCTCCCGCCAGTGTCGGCAGCAGTACATTTTCCAGGCTGGAGCATTGCGGCAACAGGTGATGGTCCTGCAGCACAAAGCCTATGGTCCTGTTGCGGAAGGCGGCCAAGCCGGCGGAATCCAGCGCAAAGGGATCCTGCCCGCAAACGCGCACGGTACCGCCCGTCGGGGTCTCGAGCGAGCCAAGAATGTAGAGCAGGGTGCTCTTGCCGGAACCCGAAGGACCCATCACCGCCAGTGCCTCGCCCAGCCGCATCTCAAGAGACAGGTCGTCCAGAACGACGAGAGGCCCCGACGGGTGGGGGTACTCCTTGCGCAGCGAGCGCACGAGCAGGTCGGCGGGCATGGGTGGCCGGGCGCGGCCAAGGCCGGGGGCGAAGAACTATTGTCCCACACACGTCCGCCAACGGTCGATCAATAGACGAGACTCATTCGAGGAGGCCTTGAGGCCGGGGCGGCGTCCGACTCGATCTTGCCCGGACCATATCCCAGAGTGGCATTGTTGGGGAGACGAGGGGGTATCACTTGCGCATGGACGGCTCGGCGGTCATCTCAAGTGGCACTGCCTGGACTCATGCGGAAGGGCCCAAGTGCGCGGTACGGGTGACCGGAGAATCACCATCCGGCAACTTGGCTACTTCGCGCCCCGTTTGAGCCGGGCTAGCATACTCGCGAGGTCAGTGGCTAGTAGGAATGACCTAACGCGTAGGCTAGGGCGATTCGCGTTGACCACCTGAACCCGACTTGGTCCTCCGCTGGCACCGAGTCGGCGCATATCCACGCGATCACTGCATCGCCCATGAGGGTGCGAGCGGGCCTCGCCCCGCCGGATGAGAGCGCACGGTAGTGATTGGCCAGGACTGGAATCGGTCCGGCGATGTAGGCCGGTACATCTTGAGACTGCCATGGGTAGTCTGAACAGCAACCGGGTCGCGGCCGAGAGCACGCGCCCCGCATTGTGTTCGGCGTGCCAATCCCCTGATGCAGACGGAGTTGAGCCGTCCCGCAGCCCGCACCCGGACGGACCACTGCGGCCCAATCAAGAGCGGAGCGTGCTCAGAAACCGAGCGTTCCGGGCGGTCCAAGATCGGGTCAGGGGTTGTTAGTCCATGACCCGAACCGTAAGAGCGGTAACGGCCTCGCTCTGATGAGCGTACGTACCATCGATCCACTTGAGTTCGCTGGGGGAGCGGAGCCGGTTGGTGACGCCCTAGAACGGAACTCGGAATACGGTCTTGTAACCGGCGCTGGTCTCGCAGTTGCGGGGTTGAAGCGAATTGTCAGGTGGAGGTTGAATGATGTCTCGCGCAAGAACCGCCGGTAGCGGTACAACCGTTTCGATGCCGCCGCTCTGGCCTTGTGCCCAAGCGTCGAGCATGGCAACGCCGTTCCCAGCCCGGTGTCGGCTCTGAGGCGTCCACGACACATCGACATCGACATGCTCGACCCCGGGAGCCACTCCCCTGTCGGTTGCGTTGCCTGACCCGCGGACGACAACCTGATTCTCGCCGTCGTCGGACAGCCAGATCTCTGGATGATAGTTCGACTCCGGAGTCGGCACCGCGATTCGAAGCACGAACTTGTCAATCGCGATCATCCAGGCGAGACAGTCGAATGCGTGTCGTGCGAGTCCCGACGCATCGACGCGCCCCTTTACTAATACGTCGACGATCCGCTGGGCCGCCTCGTCACCTGATACTCGAACGGCCCGTTCGATCACGATCCATTCGTTTCCGAAGAGTCCAGCCGTGACCGTGAAGTCGATCGACTTCGCGCCCTTCCAATTGAGATACACAGAAAGGCCAGGAGCCAACTGCTCAATCCACCCAACTGTGAACCAGCCGAATGCCTAAGGAACGAATGTGGCTGCACGAAATCCCGGAATCAGGGTGTTTTCGGCGACCGGGTTCTCCGGCAGCTAGAAGAAACCCGGCTTCAGGCTGGGTTCGCTCCTGAGCACCCTTAGACTACCTTACGCCACCCCATCATGCGTGCCACGATCGCGTTGACTTCGCTGTCCTGAGCTGGCTGGGTGATTCACTCACCCGCCATCAGCTTTACGCGGCAATGCCCCGTAATGGCCAACCGTACCCGATCGCCTGGCTCAACTCCAAGGTGTTCGAGGGCCTCGGCCAAGCGCCCCAGTGATGCATCGGTGAGTGATGCGAGGTTCCAGTGGATGGACAGATCACGGCACTTCGGCAAGTTCTCGATCTGCACACGCTCGCTGGAGTCCGGGCCACAGCCGAGAGCTTTCGCAATCTCGGGCGGAACGTTTTGTAGAGTGCCTCCTGAGAAGTATCGAGCGTCCACCAAGAATGCCCAGTAGGGTGCGCCTGTGTTGTCTCGACCGTCAATCACGTCTTCGAGGTTTCTAAGCCGAATCGATGATTTGCTCGCCAAGCGGATCCATCCGTCATTGATTACGAACTTCGGAGCATTCATGTATGCTCGAACACTCGTCTTCTTCACACCGAATTTTCTAGGCAGTTCCGTTAGCAGTTTCTTGACAGTTGTGGCACCTCCATCCTGATCAATTTGTTGAGAAATTTCTCCAGAAATTCCGTTGTATTCGTCATCAATCCATTCCTTAAGTCCCCATCGATATTTGTCGGCTCTAACCACGCTGGGGACGTTGGCAAGATGCTTCCTAACCGTCATCTTAGTGTTCCCACACGCTCTGGCAATTTCCTCGCGAGTCGCAGGGCGACCAATCGAGATTAATGCCGCCTTTGCACGTGCTTTTGCGGTGTCACGGATGCCGAGAGATCCATGCAATTTGATCAACTTGCAACGATCACGCACCCACGGCCAGAAACGCCGCCATTCCTCGCTCGGGAGGCTTGAGATGGCTTCTTGCTCGTTCACGAGCCCCACATCGTCGGCGAGTCTGTGTATCCCCTTTCGAATATCGTTCAGTACTTTCGTTGCTTGCTCATCGCAGAATACTCCACTGTTCAGTGTGAAGCCCATTTGGTCAAGTAGCGCTCTCCGAATCAGAGCCCGCGCAAATCTATGCTCTGTCCGCAGAATCTCATCAAATTGGCATTCGACCTCACTCTCCTCCACCACGTGACCTAGCCGCTCCTTTAGTACGGAAGCGACGATCCGTGTTTCGTTGCCGAGGGCGTCCTCTACCTGTTGCTCAAGATTAGCCTGAACTTGGCGGATCCGTTCTCGCGTGAGTCCGACACGGACTCCGACCTCTTGGAGTGTCATTGGCGGAGCCCGTAGCAACCGATGCTCGATAACCTCACGTTGGATCGCAGACGCCTCGCCGATGGCCTTTGTGACCCGGCCTAATATGATCGACACCAGACCTGCCGAGCCGCCCGTCACATGATCGATCCTGATGCCGTCGACGCTGCTGAGGATCCCGATTCGCTTCGCCAGTTCAACAATTTGGGGGCCTAGCACATGGGCTGGCGTTCTGACCCCGTACAATTCTGCGGCAGTGGCAAGTAGAGGATTCAGAACTTGACCGGCGTTGCCCCACTGCGTCCGTGCTTCCGAAGCACTCGCCGTGGCCGTGGCGCACGAATCTGGACTGTCACGTGTACCTTCATCGACATCGACTGAGTGGTGCGATTCCCGGCTTCCAATTCGGACACACTCGTTGAGAAAACTCTCAACCGTGATGAGAAAATCATTCAGGGACTTCGCTCCGAAGTTCGGCAGCCGAAGGAGTTGCTGCGCTCTTAGAGCACCGTCGCCTTCCATAAGATGCGCGTTAGCTAGACAATTGAATATCCGGACACCCAGAGGAAGTTCGTTGAGTAGGCTTCGGTCGAGGCCGAATGGCCAAACCGTATCACGCAAGTGCGGTCTCCGGTTGGAGCGAAGGGCCGTCAGCGCGTCTTGAAGGTCCAGTAGGTGGCGTTGGGCCGCGTTGCGGGACGGCACTCTACCGCGGATCCACTCTGCGTTGAAGGGTGTCTGCGTTGAAGTCGAGCGCTCGGCCTCGCCTTCGGACCTCGGGGATGCTTGGGCGCCCTCTTCAATCGCCGACTTCACTTTGCCGACCGAGCTTAATGAGGCCGAACCTGTCTTAGCTCTCATCGTTATTGACCTCCTCACCCACCGTTTGGCTGAACGACGAGAATGTAGTGCTGGCGGCCCACAGGCAGGGTCGGGCCACTGGCCTCGGCCCGCGGCTCCGAGACTAGGAACAAGAAGTGGCCAAGGTTCAGTTCCCCATCGAGTGGACTAGCCGTGATCTGAGGCGGAGCCATCTCTAAGGCTGACATAAGCCGGCGACCTCGCTGATGGACCATCGCGATGGCCTTAGCGTGATTGCTGTTGATCACCGTGACAACAACTCCTCCGGCTTCACCGAGCGCGCCCTGTGTGATGCGGTCGTTACCCTCATGACCAGCTTCGGCCCTTGTGAACCCGCCAAAGACAACACGATCGGACCTATATTCGGAGTCTTGCCCACCGTGCGGCTGGACGGGATCAACTCCGACATGTAGCTGCTCAGCCAGCTCGACGAATAAGCCTGCGACCGGGCCAGATGCTCGACTCAAGCGGACCCCTGGCCGTCATGGTCCATGGACGAGACCCTCCGGCAGCACCTCCGCAATCCTCCTGTCCAGCGCTGGCCCATGTCTGGACCCCAGAACCACCCGCGGTCAGCACCTCTCGGCATTGCAGAGGCCTAGCACAAGACCCATGCTTGCGATACGGTCACAGGATGAGTTCAGTACTCTGACGGACAATGAACCGTGGCCCATTCTGCGACAACATACCAAACCCTCACTAGCACGCGCGGGTGGTAGAATCTGGCCGCCGGTGCAACGGGGGCCGGCGCTGTGGAGTTGACGGCACTTGTGCGCCAAGGAAGCCGGCATCGATCTGCACAGGGCCGCCGAACCTAGGCCGAGGGCTTTCGAGTGCTACTGATCGGCCCACCCGGCAGCGGCAAGACCCAGCGCATCCTCTCAGAGGTGGAGCGGGCCGTCCGAGCTGGGCGGGGCGACGAGATCCTGCTGCTGGTCCCGACGGCGAGCATGCGGGCCCACATGCTGAGCACGCTGGCCCGGCGTGGCCTGATGACGCCGGCCAGGACGGTCACGACCATGTCCGAGTTCGTGACCGAGAACGCTCCGGATCTTTCGGAGCCCGGCCGTGCCTGGGAAGACAGGCTTCTGGCGCAGGTCCTGTGGACGTCTGCATCCGCTTGGCTCCGATCTTGGGCCGGATCGGCGCGCCTCCGCGGGCGGATCTCGGGCTTGATGCGTGAGCTATGGGCTGTCGGGGCGGACAGCTACCAGCTCGAGCCCGCGGTGCGGGGCACTCAGCAGTCCGCGTTCTTGGAGGTCTTCCGCGAGTTCGAGGCTGCCTTGGCGCGCGAGGGGCGCGTTCACCAGAACCAGCGCATCGCCATCGTGGCGGCCAGCCTGCGCGAACGGGGACTGGGCGATGTGCAGTCCGTGTTTGTGGACGGATTCGAGCAGTTCACGCGGCAGCAGGAGGAGCTGCTCTCCGCCTTTCAGGAACAGGCCGAGGAATTCGTCCTCGCAATGCCGGATGGCCTGCGCAGCTACCCTCCGTTCAGTCCGCAAGTCGTGCTGCCGCCCGCGCCTTCGAGGGACGTTGTACGCACCGAAGTGATCGCGGCGCCGTCCCCTAGGGGAGAGGTCCTCGAGATCGCCCGCCGCATCCTGGCCAGCGGGCGGCCCATGCGGGAGCATGCCGTGATCGTCCGCTCACCGGAGAGGTATGACGCCCTCTTGCAAGAAGTGTTCGAGTCCCTCGAGATCCCGCATCGATTCTGGGGGCGCGGACCCGTCTCGGGCCACGGCGTCGCCCGGCACTTTCTCGGCTGGCTCCGCCTCATCCACCGGCAGTTCCCGGGCGAGGAATCCCTGGAGGCCATCACGTCCCCCTTGTCGCCGGTGGCGTCGTCTGGCGAGATCGACGCCTTCGACTTCGCCACCCGGGAGCTCCTTCCTGGCTCCGGGTTCGGCTTTCTGGATGCGGCTGCCGCAGAGTTTCCCGCGATCCGACAGTTCATCGGAGAACTCCGGCCCTGCCGGCACTGGCACGGCAGACGTGTCGGCGCGAAGCGATGGGCACGCGACTGCCTCTCGCTACTAGACCGGCTCCAGGCGCTTCGGCCCCCGCCGGAACCGGGAGACTTCCGCCGGACCCTCGACTGGCGGGAAGCGCTCGCCGCCCGCCGGGCCGTGCGGAGGGCCATAGAAGAGTCCGTCTTGATGCCGGACTTCAAGGGCCGTAAGAGGCCGTCGCTGGCAGCATTCGCCGACGCCGTCGAGGACGTGCTTCGAACGGACGGCGGACGAGCGCCGGACCAGCGCTTTGACGTGGTCCACATTCTGCCCGTGGGAGAGGCGAGGCAATGGTCCGTACCCGTCGCGTTCGTCTGTGGCCTAGCCGAGGGCTGGTTCCCGAGGACCCCCTCCCAGGACGTGTTCTTCAACGACAGCGACCGCCAACGGCTGCACTCGCTCGGCATCGAGATCCGAACCACTGTGCAGCTTGCGGACCAAGAGCGCCTGCGTTTCCAAGTCGCCGCCTCGCGGGGCTCGGAAGAGCAGGTGCTGAGCTACCCGCACCGCGACAGCACCGGACGGGATCTGCAACCCTCAGCCTTCTTGCAGGGGATTGGAGAGGTGACGGACTGCCCGCGCAGCCTGCTGGGATGCACGAGGCAGGCCGTCCCTCCGCGCGGGGGCGGGCAACTGCCGGAATCCTTGCTGAATACCGTCGCCGCTCGGAACGCAAGCTTCAGCGCCTCGGGAATCGCCGACTACCGGCAATGCCCCTACCTGTACTTCTCGTCCAAGACTCTCGCTCTGCGCAGAAGGCCGCCAGATCCCGTCGAGCGTCTCGACCCGGCGACCGTGGGTCACGTCGTGCATACGGCAATTGACCGATGGAACCGCGGCCGGGGTGACATCGGCGCCCTACTCGACGAGGCCTTCCAAGCGCGGCTCGAAGAGTTGCACCTGCGCCCCGACCCCGGGACCGAGCGCATCCGGCTGGCCGTGCGCGCAGACTTGGTCCGGTTCGCGGGGAGGCCCATGGCCGCGATGGCACTCCCGCCCGAGTCGCGTGCGCGCTTCGAGGAGAGCGTGAGCCTACGCATCGACCGACCCGATTCGCAGCCGCTCGTGCGGTGCCGGATCGACCGCTACGACGTGGACACGGCGCGGCGCTGCTTGGTGACCGACTACAAGTATGCGCCGTCGAACCGCGTCAAGAAGCTGCTTGCGCGTCACCTTAACGGCGAGGAGCTACAGCTCGCGCTGTACCTTGCGGCCCTAGAGCAGGGGTATGGGCTAGAGCCCGCCGGCATGCTGCTCATCGGCCTGCGTGGAGAGACAAGCATGGCCGGCGCCAGCGTCGGTGGTAAAGGCGGCCTGCGGGCTTTAAGCGAGAGCGAGCTCAAAGAACTGCTTCTGAACGCCACTGAAGAGGCGAAGCAGGCGGTGGGCGATGTGCTCGGCGGCAGGATCGCAGTCTTGCCAAGAGACCTGCGCTTCTGCCAGCGATCATGCCAGTTCAGAGCGGTCTGCAGGGTGGGCTGGAAGGCGCCCGACGTGAGGGCCAGAGACCCGGTGGCGCCGACATGATGCGCCTGACCGAGGACCAGCGGCGCGCCGTTCAGAGCTGGCAGCGCGGTGACATCTGCGTAATCGCCGGCCCAGGGTCGGGCAAGACGCGTGTCCTTGTGGAACGCCTCCGCTGGCTCGTTCTGGAGCGGGATGCCGAGCCGGATCGCATCTTGGCCATCACCTTCACCGAGAAAGCTGCTCTTGAGATGCGCGCCCGGCTGGTGGGCGAAGCTTCCCTAGCCGGAGAGCCCACGGATCGGCTCGAGGCCGTACAAGTGTCGACGATCGACGCCTTCTGCAACCGGCTCTTGCGCGAGCATGCGGCCCTGGCTGGGATCGACCCGGGCTTCGAGATTCTAGACGAGCAAGAAGCCCGGCAGATGCTCAACGCGGCGGTCGCCGAGGCTCTGGATTGGGAGTTCCGAAAGCGCAACCGGGCACTCGCGCAATTCCTGCAGTGCTACTCGGGCGGTTCGCCTAGTGACCCCAGTGCGGTCTTGGAGGGACTCGCCTCCTTGGCGGCCCAAGTCCTGAGCCACGGCTGCGGCCCGTTCCTGGCGCGGCGCAAGGGCCCTTGGCACGCGCTGTCACGCGCGCTGGAAGCGTTGGCAGAGGCGAAGCGGGCCCCGAATCTTGCCGCAACTGCGGCCAGCATCCAGAAGGCGCGCGTCAGCAATCCGGAGAAGCTTGCAGGCCTGGGGAGGCACGCCGCGTCGGACGTACGGCCGTTCGTCCGCAGGGGGAAGCACAAGGAACTGGTCTCGCGCGTCAAGGACGAGCTGCTCCCGGCCTGCGAGGCTGCGGCCACCGGAGAGCGCAACTGGACTGCGAGGGCCTGCCTGCTGAGGATTCTGCGACGTGCGCTGCGGCGGTTCTTGGCCACAAAGAGGGCGCAGAGTCGCATGGACTTCGACGACACGCTGGCCCAGGCCGCCGACCTGCTCGGATCCGCCAAGCCCCCGAGCCTAGGCTACGAGCACATCCTCATCGATGAGTTCCAAGACACCAACCCGCTGCAAATCCGGCTCGTCAAGCGACTCCTGAGAGCCCACGGCCCCCTGCGTCCGGTGCGGTTCGTGGCGGGGGACGTCAACCAGTCCATCTACGGCTTTCGCCATGCGGTCCGCGAGGTCTTCCAGGACTACCGGGCCGGTGTGGAAGAAAAAGGCGGCCAAGTGGTTCAACTGCTCGACAACTTCCGCAGCCGGCCGGAGATCCTGGCCGCAGTCCACCGCATCCTGCCGGGCGGTGGGGACAGCGGCGTGGAGAAGCACCGCCTGCGAGCCGCCGGCCAGTTCCCCCCAAAGCGCGGGCCTTGCGTCGAACTGCTGATCGCTTCAGAAACGGGCCCAAAACGGCTGCGTGTTGAGGGTGCGGCGCTCGCGGCGCGCTTGCGGTCCCTGCATGGATCGCTACAAGTGGCCGACCAAAGCGTACCGGGCGGTGCTCGAGCCCTGCGCTGGGGCGATGTCGCAGTCCTCGCGCGGACCCACGCCGTGGCAAGCGCGGTCGCAGCACAGTTCCGGCGGGAGGGCATCCCCTGCGTCACGGCGACCACCCGGGGACTCTTCGACGCGCCAGTGACGGCGGAGGTGGCGGCCTTCTTGAGGGCGCTGCGCAACCCGCGCGACGAGATCAGCCTAGCCGCCGTCCTGAAGTCCCCGCTTTGCGGGATCAGCGACTCGGCTATCCTCCAGCTGCGCTTGCAGTCGAACAACCTTGCCGACTCGCTGGGCGCAGAAGCAGAGAACACCGGCCTAGACAGCGACGAAGCCCTTCGGTTCGAGAGATTCCGGTTGGAGTTCGCGCGCTGCCGGGAAGACCGGGGGACCGTGTCCGCGGGCCCTCTGCTGGCACGGGCGCTGGCGGCGTTCGGCTACCGGGCGGCCCTCAATGCGGCTGACGATGAAGATCAGGCGGCAGACCGGCTAGACCAACTGCTGGACTGGATCGGACGGCAACACGCGCACGGCCTGCACAGCGTGAGCGAAATCTCGGCAGCACTCGACACCGCCCTGAAGGAGAAGCCGCCGGCAGAAACCGCTCCAAACCGCGGGACCGCGGATGCGGTACAGGTTCTCACAATGCACGCCGCCAAGGGGCTCGAGTTCCCCGTGGTGGCGCTTGTGTCCCTGAACACCCCGGTCCGGCGCAGGCGGCCCGGGATGCTCTTTTCGGACCGACACGGAATCGGCGCCTACTGGGCTACGCCTGGCGGAGGCCGGCAACCGGACGCGGCCTATGCGCGCACGGTAGCCGATCTGGCCCGCCGTGAGGCGCAAGAGGAGGAGCGGCTGCTATATGTCGCGATGACGCGGGCCGAGGAGCACCTTATCCTCAGCGCCTCGTTCGCGGGGAAGGCTATGCTGTCGGGCTGGCTCAAGCTCGTCTGCCCAGGCTTGGGCATCACCAGAAAGTCCCTGCTCGCCGCCGCCAGCGGCGAGACTATAGTGCCCGCCGGGAATGAGCTGCGCTTCCTCTTCCGGAAGACATCCGGGCCTCCCAGCCAGCCTGCCCCAGCGGCCTCTCCCCTTGCCCTCATTCCCAGCCAAGTGCTGCTACCTCGAGAGGCCGAAGCGCAGGCCGACTATGCGGCGTCCGTCACGTCGGTGGCGCTGTATGCCGAATGCCCGCGCAAGTATTTCCTCTCGCGCTACCTGGGCATGGGATCGGAGGAGTGGCACGGCTCGGAGGACAGGGCGGCCGAGGAACCACAGAGGCACCGGCGACGGCAAAACCTAGACCCTTCGGAATTTGGCCGACTGGTGCATGCTTACCTTGCAGGGGACAAAGCCGGCGCCAAGCCCAGTGTGCGGGCGCTCGCACGGAAGTTCGAGCGCCACGAACTAGGCAAGCGGGCCTCTGCCGCGTGGAGCGTAGAGCGCGAGACGGAGTACGTCTTCACGGTCGGGGGCCACGTGCTGCGGGGAATCATCGACCTCCTTTTCGAGGACGGCGAAGGACGTGTCCTTGTGGACTACAAGACGGACCGCCGAAGCCGTTCTCGCCTGGAAGAGTCCGCTCTCGAGCATGCCGAGCAGCTGCAGCTGTACGCTGCGGGCCTAAGCTCCGGGGAACGACCGGTTGACAGGGCCGTTGTGTTCTACTTGCGGCACGGCGTGGCGGTGGACGTTGACATCGGTGACGCGGCGCTGGCTGGAGCTCGCGAGCAGGTGGCGAATCTGTTCCGAGCACAAGCGACACAGAGCTTCCCGCTGCGGGAGGGTGCGCACTGCAGGCACTGCCCGCACTTCCGGAAGAGCTGCCCGGCCAAGGGCCCCTGAAGCGGGGGGCGCCCATCTCGAGTCTCGCGTGAGCGCTGTCCGTCGGTGCGGGAGGAACTGGCTCTATGGCAAGCTCGATGAGCGGCCGGAGCGGGGAGCGCTCCGCGACCTGCCTTGTTCCTGCAATCCTGCGCGTTTCGGCGGCAAGGGCGGTGCTCATGACAAACTTCGGCGCGGACCTTGGAAGTCAGGCGGGGCCGCCCGCCCAGAATAGGCCTAGCACTGTCTCGGCTACACGCACGTGCGGAAGCGGTCCTTGATGATCCTCACGACGTCATCGGGATCCCGCTGCCACCAATCCCGCTCCGAGAAGATCTCGACCTCGCACGGCCCTCGATATCCGGCACGTTCCACGGAGGAGCGTATGCCAGAAATGTCGATCACGCCATCGCCCATCATGCCCCGGTCCAGACGAAGGTCGCGGGTGTCGGGCAGCCAGTCGTTGACGTGCAGGGCACAGATACGCGGGCCCGCCCTACTGATCTCAGCCTGCAGGGCGGGATCCCACCAGACCGCATACGTGTCGACCACGATCCCGACGGATCGGTCGTCTCCCAGCGCGTCGCACCAGTCGTTGGCCTGTCCCATCGTGCAGAGGACGGCCCGCTTCTCGCACAGCATGGGGTGCAGCGGTTCGATGCCGAGTTTGACGCCGGCCTGACGGGCGTCCGGCAGGACTTGGGCAATCCCTTCCAGCGCCCGCTCGCGGGCCCCCTGCACGTCCTTGGACCCGTCTACAAGCCCGCCGGAGAGCATCACGACATGGTCGGCACCGACCATTGCGGCCTCCTCGACCACCTTCCGTGTATCGTCGACCGCCGCCTGCCAGTCCCGGGCGTCCGGCGAAGTGACAAGCCCGCCAACCGAGAGGCCGGTAACCTCCATGCCGTGGTCCCGGAGGACGCGGGCACCTTCCACTACGCCGATCTCTTGGAGTTTCGGACGCCATACAGCGGTCTTCCGCACTCCATGGCGGGCCAGTCCTTCGACTGACTCGCGGAACGACCACTGCCGCAGGAACGTGACTTGGTGAATCGCCAGTCTCGATTCGTCAGTCATGTTGGCAGACCTCTCAGTACGTTGCCCGGCCGCCCGAGAGATCAAACACGGCCCCGGTGCAGAACGTGCACTCGGGGCCAGCGAGCCATGCCACCATGTCGGCGACCTCCTCTACCGTGCACAGGCGGCCCATGGGTATCTTTGCGCGAACCATGTCGATGTAGTCGCTCGTCATCTCGAGGAGCAGCTCGGTCTCCACCATGGCCGGAGTCACGCAGTTCACCAGCACACCTTCACCTACGAGGTCCTTCGCCAAGCTCTTTGTCAGCCCGATCACCCCGGCCTTTGCCGCCGAGTAGGCCGGGGCCATGGCGTTGCCCTCCTTTCCCACAACTGAGGACACGTTCACGATGCGGCCGCTCCCCTGCTCGCGCATGTGCGGGATGACGGCCCGGCAGCACAGGAAGACGCCCTTCAGGTCCACCGCGAGCACGCGGTCCCACTCTTCCTCCGGGTACTCCCAGACGGGCACAGTCGGGCCGTTGACGCCGGCGTTGTTCACCAGAACATCGATCCTTCCAAGGTCCGCAAGCGTTCGTTCGACCGCACGGGCGACCGAACCTGCATGCACCACGTCGACATCGACCTCGTGCGCGAACCGGTGCCGACCCCGCAACGGCCGCAGGTTGTTGTCCCAAGCGGAGACTTGGCAACCCGCACGCTCAAGGCGCTTGGCGATCCCGAACCCTATGCCTTTGGCCGCGCCGGTGACGACTGCGACCGGTGCCGCCCGATCGGAAGATCCAAGCCGCATGCAGGGCCCGTAGAATAGCACCGATGAACGATTTCCATGTCTCGGTCGGCCATACGGTCAGCTTCACAAAGACGGTCAGCGAGAGCGATGTCTACCTCTTCGCTGGCATCACCGGAGACTTCGCGCCCAACCATGTCGACAAGTCGTACATGCAGCGCTCCAACTTTGGACGGCGCATGGCGCACGGCGCGCTGCTGGTCGGCCTGATGTCCACGGCATCGTCGATGGCAATCGCCCACTGCAGGGACAACGAGTCGGAGACGCCGGTGTCGGCAGGCTACGACCGGATCAGGTTCATCAAGCCTGTGTTCCTAGGCGATACGGTAACGGTCCGGTACGAGGTGGTCTCGGTCAATCTAGACCGTCGCCGGTCCATCTCGAAGATCGAGGCTACCAATCAAGACGGAACGCTGGTCGGAGTGGCAAGCCACATACTCCAATGGGTCCCGAACGCGTGACGCCCGGTGTCGACATACCGATCGCTCGGAGGCTGCGTATGGGCTGCTGCGCCACTGGCGTCCGCTAGCGTACGCTGGCAGCGGCCGACCGGGGCGTAGATGTCGTATAGGGGAGGGCAATGCCACGGTTCGGCGGAGGCCCCAGGGGCGGACGAACGGTTCGCGTGATCGGAATCAGGAGGAATCTGTATGCCGACGATCAGTCTCGATGGGGGCTCGGGAAGGGAGCGATTCTCAACGATCCTGGCGGATCCTCCCTGGAGGTTCACGAACAGAACGGGCAAGGTCGCACCCGAGCACAAGCGGCTACGCCGATACGACACGATGAGCATAGACCAGATCTGCGGTTTGGACGTGGCTTCGTTGGCCGAGGCAAACTGCCACTTGTACCTCTGGTGCCCAAACGCTCTGCTCCCTTGGGGGTTGCAAGTCATGGAAGCATGGGGATTTGGCTATAAGGGGAACTTGGTCTGGTACAAGATCCGCAAGGACGGGGGACCGGACGGTCGGGGAGTGGGCTTCTATTTTCGAAATGTCACGGAGTTGCTGCTATTTGGTGTTCGAGGGAAGATGCGCACACTGCAACCGGGCCGTAGCCAAGTGAACATCATCCGATCCAGAAAACGAGAACATTCTCGCAAGCCAACAGAGTCGTATGAAGTCATCGAGAGTTGCAGTCCGGGGCCTTATTTGGAACTGTTCGCTCGCGAGACGAGGCGCGGATGGGTGCAATGGGGCGATGCGTTAGGGCAAGACATACCTTCTTATTCATCAGCATACTCAGGCGAACCTACGCTCTTTGACGGCGACTCAGGCCAAACGGCCCCGAGCGGGTAGTCGACCTGAGCGTACGGCAGCATCGCAGTTCCTGAACCGCGGACAACGACTGTTCACAGGCTCGTGTGCGAGAGAACGGCCTGCGCAGCGGGCGAGGAACAACCGACCGAGGTCGATCAAGTCTGGTGGGCTACACGCCATTCAGGGCTCAGGCCTAAGCTTGGTCGGCGATCCAGACGATCTGGAGTAACTGTTCGAGAGATACGTGAAGTAAGATGCCGGCTTCTCTCGTGTGATGTCCCAAGGGGCTGACCGCGAGCGCTTTAGCCAGCGTCCGTTGGGTCCTGCCCGCCATGGCCCAGCCTCGCCTCCAATGCGGCGAGGCGTCCCTCCACGGCCTTACGCGCCGCGACTTCCCGCTCAGCCCTGTGCCCGGCCCTTCGGCGGTCCGCTACGTCCGACTCCTTGTCCCGAATCAATTGGGGATTATCAAGCTGGCTTGACAAACTAGCCCTACGGCCCCCATATGTTCCACAGCCAAACGAGACCGGTAATCCAGAATACCAGCTTGGCCAGCCCCCAGAATCCACTTGATGCGCTGTCAGCTGCATCACGGAAGTTCTCTAGACCGCGTTCAAACTCACCTTGAAACGGACTGTCGATTCCGCAGTGCGGACAGGTGTTTGCGTGTTCGGAAATGTCTTCTCCGCACTCATGGCACGGTTCGAGTGCCATTGGCTATTCCCACCAACCCTTGAACGAATTCCAGCGTCCAACATGGCCGCGTTTGGCAACAACTATCCAGTCTCCAAAGAATTGGTCTATATCGAAGACGTGCGCCTCTTCGCCCTTCTCAAAGAAGATACACTCGCTAGTAAATCCGGCCATAAGCCGGAGCGCGTCCAGAATGTCGTCAGACGCCACCGGCGCCGCCGATTCATCGGCGGCTGGGACAGTTCGCATGTGTCCCCCATGACCGGCTCCCAGTGGAGCCGGGTCGTCAACACATCGAGCAGAATCACAGAAGTCTTGCTTGTTCGCCGGGGATAGGGGAGCTACCCCAGTCCGTCAATCCGGCTTATTCGGCAGGCGGCCCGGCACGGGCTCTCCTAGTCGCGTGTTCGGGTGCATTGTAGCACATCGGTACTAGAAACTGCTAAGATAGTAGATGTAGGGAGTTCACAAGCAGTTTGTGGGTGTCTCATGATGAATGAAGGGAGCATTGATGGACACGGCTGCATCACTTAGGAAGATTGAGGCATCGGTCAGCAAGGCTGAAAAATCCGTCAACCAAGCCCAGAACGCTCTCTTAGAGGCCAAGCTGGAGATTCGGGAACTTCGGGATTACCTCAACCAACTTGAACAGGTAGAGTCGCGTCCTGCACTGGGGATTGTGGCGGCCCACCCATGAAGCGACCGAAGTACGGTAACGCGACACCGGAAGACCTAGCTCGCGCACTCCTGCGGCCAGTGCGTCGGCGGTCGCTAGAAGCGAGCGCCGGACGAAAGGCCGTTGTCCGCAATAAGGTCCGTGTACATGAGACGCTTGCCAACGAGTCCGGCAACCAGCGCCGTCATCTGGGCAAGCGTTCCTAGTTCGCGGACGTTGTGCTTGCCCGAGAACTCCTGAACGTAGCGGTTCAGGTGCTTCGGGGAAATCTTGTGGACCGTGCCCATGTGCGCCTGCTTGAGCATGGACCAGAATGACTCTACCCCGTTGGTGTGGGCCTGACCCCAGACATACCGCTTGACCGAGTGCTTGACGGCTTCACGCGTTCGGGGCATGCCGACGTAGGCCGCTTCAAGTCATCTTGATAACCCCCAATCAATTCCACGTTCCACAGGTAGTCTGTCCCGCTCACCAGATCCCACACGCGCAGCAACACCCCTTCCGGCCGCAACGACACCCCCAAGACAGTGCTACGTACCGATCCCGGCAAACCAACCTGCGGTCCCAGCCGTTCGTAGCCCCATTCCTCCAATTCGCAGTCCACCAGCCGCGGCCCAGCGCGCCTCGTGTCCTGCTGGAACACAAAATACTCCCGGATCCCGATTGTTGCGCGTCACAATATTTGGACGTGAAACGGACCGTTCTCGTCGGATTAGCAGGACGCAGAATTGGGCCGATGGTCGAATAATCCGGGAATACCAGACGGGCACCGACTTTACCGCCCTATCCTGGCGAGATGCTCAGCATCATCCCGTCTCTGGGCAGGCTGCGGCCGAAAGGGAGGGTTGAAGGGCCGCTGGGAAGCACGTGCCGAGTCGAATCCGGGCAGCCAACACTCACTTCCCCGCCACCCGCCGGGTAGTTTGGTAGCGCCTCTTTGGTAGCATCACTACCGCTACCCCATCGATGTTCACGTAATTCGACGAAATCGGTGCTTGCTGTCCGTCATCCGCAATCACAGAATCCGACGCGTCCGCGATCAGTTTTTGTGAATTTCAACACCCGATCCGCTCGTACAGCTCGCGCTTCGTCTCCCGGTTGCGCACCTCGCTCGACGGCGATATCACGTCCAGCGCGAAATCCGGCGGCTTGCCTTCCTCCCACAGCTTGTACGTCCCACGTCCCCCCAAGTCGTGGTCCAGCACCACGATCACGTCCGGGGCCACGAACTCGCCCACGCGCTTTCCCCGCACCAGCCGCTCGTCGGCCTGCCCCACCGCGTAGTACAGGAACATGTCGCCTTCCACCACCACGTCCGGCCGGTCACGGAAATGCTGCTTCAGGTTGGAGCGCAACTCCAAAATGGCGTTGGCTTGCATGGGGTTCTCGGGCAAGAATCGACCGTCCGAATCGGGATACTCCAGAGGTCCCGGAACTACGCCCGCCGGTGGGGGCTCTGCCACCACAACCGGCGCGGCGTGCTGCTTAATGATGCCCTTGTCCGCCATGCGAGCAAGGCGCGGGCGGCGGCCCGGCGCGGGGCTCAGAGTACGACGGGCGAGAGAGAGCCATCGAGCTGGGGAGAGCGCACGGGCATCCGCCGTCGGGATGCGCAAGCAACGGCCGACCGAGGCCGGTCACGGACCAGCCTTCCCCAGTTCTCAAGCACTGCCCGAGCGCTTACGATCTGGACGCGTCCGTGTAATTGACAGGCAGAGAATCAGTCCGCCAGTGCCCGAGCGGAACTCGGCCCGAGCCAGATACTGCCGTAGTCTTGGCCCTAGTATCAGATTGGTTCTGTTCCTTCGTTGAGAATGGACAGGTACTGATCATAGACGAAGACCCTGTATCGGCTCCGTCCGGTGATCTCCCGTGCGATTCCTTGCTTGACAAGGAGATCCATGGTCGAGGCTACGGTCGCAAACGACAATCCGGTCGCGCTACTCGTCGCCGACAGCGAGGATGCTACTCGTTTGGCGAGCGCATGCTGTACGCGGATTGCGGAACCGGCCCTGCGCCCGCTAGTGGCTTCCAAGCGGGCGCGGTCCTCTCTAACCATCTCTGACAAGCGGTGGGCCGTGGTAATCGCTCCTTCGGCCGTCTGCTTCACACCTTCTAGGAAGAACTCCAGCCATTCCTCCCAGTCTCCGGTAAGGCGCACATCATTCAAGAGGGCATAGTAGTCGCTCCGATTTTGCTTGAAGTACAAGCTGAGGTACAGCAGTGGCTCGCGAAGTATGCCGGCGTGGCACAGTAGGAGAGTGATCAGAAGCCGGCCAAGGCGTCCGTTGCCGTCCAAGAACGGGTGGATGGTCTCGAATTGGACGTGCGCGAGCCCGGCGCGCAGCAGTACGGACAACCCATCGTCCTCGGCATGAAGGAACTGCTCGAACGCTGTCAGGCAATCCGGCAGGACGATGTGCGGAGGCGGAACGAACACGGCGTTGCCCGGTCTGGTGCCTCCGATCCAGTTCTGCGAACGGCGAAACTCTCCTGGCGTCTTCGCGTGGCCCCGACCACTGGCCAAGAGCACTCGATGAGTCTCGCGGAGCAGGCGATTCGACAAAGGGAAGTCTTCACGCAGACGGCGCAATCCGTGGTGGATGGCCGCTACGTAGTTCGAGACTTCCTGCACATCGTCTAGAGGGACCCCGGGTGCTTCCTCAAGTTCGTACAGAAGCAGGTCGGCAAGCGATGACTGAGTTCCCTCGATCTGGGCAGAAAGCACCGCTTCCTTGCGGACGTAGGAGTATATAAAGAGGGCATCGTCCGGCAGGTGAGTCGAGAATCCGTCGAGACGGCCCAGGCTCAACACCGCCGACTCCAGCAGCTGCTGTAAACGGCCTGCCAGTTCAATGGGGGGGTGAGGAGGGAGAGGCCTCGGCACGAAGGCGCGGACGACCTCAGAACCAACGATCGTCGTCTCGTATCTGCCGGTCAGCCCTCGCTCCACGATGGACAGTCCTTATTCCAAGTTATGAAATAACGCGACTCGCTATTTCGATTTGGAGCCTAAATCATAACAACGGCTTGTACTGGAGCCGAATCGGCTCTTGTCTCCACCAGATTGAGCCGGAAATGGGCCTGATTAGCCGCACGTCGATGGCGGTGAGTGAGCGACGGCCGCCATTCGGCGCCGTGCAAGTCCTATTACTCGTGTCCCATCCGTGGCCCACTACGGCTACCGGCCGGGCTAGTCGCTAGGGATGGATTGCGGCCTGACCGGCCCGCCGTTGCGGGCGGACGAATCAACCGCCTGCGCTGCCGCCAGGGTTCCCAAGGCGTCCCGCGCCGTGACGAGCGGCTGCGCGATCCCCCTCACGACATCGCAGAAGTTCCGCAACTGCTCCTTGAGAGCGGCGCGGGGCGGAAGGGGAAGGTCTTTGGCCAAGATCTGCCGACCCCAGCCTAGTTCCCCCCCGGCTTCGTATGCCCACACCCTAATCCGCGGGAACTCGAACGAGCCGGCCGACCCGAAGAAGTGATAACAGTTCTGCCCGGACTGGGGGATCGCAGGATTGTCCGCAGTTCCCCGTTCCCACCCCCACGGCGACGGTGCCGCGTCGGAGAACGACACCGTGCAGAGAACGCCGCCCGAGAAGCGGAGGAGGATTGCGCCGCTGTCCTCCACTTCATGCCCTCGATGCCGGGAAGTCGTCTCTGCGTAGACGCTCTCAATCTCTCCGCACAGGAACCGGAGAAGGTCAATATCATGGATCATGTTGATGAGGACGGGCCCGCCGCCACGGCGGCATCGCCACCGGATCTTGAAATAACTGTCAGGCTTGCGCACTGCCCAAGTCGCGGAAACCCCGACCAGCTCACCGATCTCCCCACATCGGAGGATTCTCCTGGCCGCAGCCACGGCTGGATCGAAGCGGCGGTGGTGACCAACACATACGGCAACCTCCTGGGATTCGGCGGCCTGTGCCAGGCGAAGGCCGGCCTCGACGGTGTCGGCGAACGGCTTCTCCATCAGCATCGGGATGCCCCGCGCGACGAGCTGCATCCCGATTGGCGCGTGCTCCTGAGTTGGGGCTGCAACAATGGCCCCGTCCAGCCTCTCCTTGTCGGCCATCTCCCCACAGGAAGCGTAGTGCCGAAGCCCTGCCGCAGTTGCAATGCCCACGGTCTCAGGGCAAGGATCTGCCAGCGCAATCACGCGACAGCCCGGTTCTGCCCGGGCCAAGCTCAGGTGTCGCCTTCCGATCGCCCCCACTCCGACGATCCCGAGTCGGACCGGCTGACTCAAGGAAATCAACCCTCCTGCAGCTCGCGGTCCCAGAAGATTTCCGGGGGGATGGTGGCGGGCGTTCCCCTCAGGACCGGTGCGAATCCCATCCGGTCCAAGACGTCTGACTGTAGGTCGATTCCGGGCGCGACTTCTTCAAGGACGAGCCCGTCCGTCGAGAGCCGGAATACGGCTCGCTCAGTGACGTACATGACTTTCTGTCCCGTCCTCAGGGCCTCCCGGCCACTGAATGTGACTTGCGCCACGCGGCGACGGAACTTGCGGACCCTCCCGTGCCGCATCAGCCGCAGCATTCCTCCGCCGATGTGAAATGCGGCACGCTTCGCCTCGAATGTTCCGCAGAACACCACCTTGGACGCATTCTGGGCAATGTCGATGAAACCTCCGGGTCCGACCGGCGTACCCTGCAGCTTCGATACGTTGACGTTCCCGTCGGCGTCGACTTCCCCCATCCCGAGGAACGCCAAGTCCAATCCGCCACCACTGTAGAAGTCGAACTGCGACGGCGAATCGATCATCGCTCGGGGGTTGCGGGCAAACCCGAAAAGCGCACCATCGAGCAAGTCCCCCCCGAACGTGCCATGCTCGATGGTCTGATAGTAGCGGTCGACCTCGCCGTGACGGGCCACCAGCTTGGCAATAGCGTCCGGAATGCCGAAGCCGTAGTTTAGAACAGCTCCGGGCCGCAGTTCGCGGGCTGCCCGGCGTGCGATCACCTGCCGCACGTCGAGGCGGGCGGGCGGGGGCGGCAGCGAGTCACCCTCTCGAGCCGACAACGAGCCAGATAGGGCAGGGTCCGCCTCCGGAGCGTAGCTCTGCGTCTGGCCCGGATCCACAATCACCGCATCCACCATCGCGCCAGGCACTGCCACCGCCCTTGCAGGAATGGCCCCCCGTGCGACTTCGCGCCGCACTTGGGCCAGCACTTTGCCCCCGGTGTTGCGCGCCGCCATCGCCAACGCGAGCGCGTCCAAGGTAGCCCCTTCCTCGTCCAGTGACAGGTTGCCGTCGGAGTCCGCGAAACTGCCCCGAATGCACACGGCCCCGACAGGGAAGGGCTTGTACCGCAGCAGGGTCTGCCTATCAATCTCGATCAGCTCTACCAGGTCCTCCCGTGCGCAGGCATTCATCTTGCCTCCCTCGACTCGCGGATCGACAAACGTGCCGAGGCCAACGTGCGTGATGAGACCCGGCCGCCCTGCCCCGATCTCCCGCATGAGCTGCGTGATGACTCCTGCCGGGAGCACGTAAGCCTCCACTTGGCCCGCCTGGGCCATTGCCTGCATTCTCGGCGACCACACCCAGTGGCCGCCAATGACGCGCCGGACCATCCCGACGTGGGCGAACCGGTTGACACCCCGCCTGTCTCGATCGCCAAGCCCGAGCGCGTGGACAAGCGTCAGGTCTCTCGGGGAACCGGTTTCCAGAAAGCGCCGCTCAATCGCTTGGAGCAGAGTGTCAGGCTCGACGAGACCGCCGCCCCCGCCGGTGACGCCAATCGCACATCCGTCCGGAACGAGCGAGGCCGCCGCTCTGGCGGAGACTATCTTGCTAGAGAGCAGGCGCACCGATTGGTCCGGGATGTCACGTTAGGGCAGGATGCGAGCGCTGCGGTATGCCCCTAGGATCTTGAAGAAGCGGGCGAAGCTGTCGTCCCAACCGTCGAGGCCGTGCCTGCGAGCCCGATTGTGGCACAGGATCTCATCCCAGTAACGCTCAAGAGTGGCGTCAGCAAAGGGCCAGTTGGCTACGTCTGCCATTGAGCTGGCCCGAAGGTTGTGCCGCTCGCAAACCCTCCGCCAGACGTCACCCTTGTCTGCCATCGTGGCGGCAAGCAGGGACGGTCGCACGGTGCCCAGCGGAATCCCGAATTGGCGGGCAAGCTCGACCCAGACGGCCCTCCACCGGAAGAGGTCCGTGTTCGTGACATTGAACGCCTTTCCCGCACAGGCCGGACTCGTAGCGATTGTCTCCATAGCGCTCGCGAGGACCTGGAGGGTAGTGACCTGGGTCAGGCTGCGGTATGCCCCAGCCGGGCCCGGGAAGTCGAGGGGCCGGCCAAGTTCCCCGCAGACCGCGGCGTAGCAGCCCAACGTGCTCACGATGTTCCGAGCAATGCGGGGCGAGTAGTGCAGCAGCGTGTTCGGTCGGCAGGCCGACCAGTCCCAGGATGAGCCGGCCGTCGAACGGTCGCGCAGGAAGTCCTCTTGCGCGTGATAGAAGTTCTCTTCGGCACACCGGCCTTGGTCCTCACGGGCGGGCGTTGGGAACGGACCAACGTGGACACCGTAGTACTTTCCGCCTTGAACAATCTGTACGTGCCGCAGCTCGCCCGAACGTCGGTCGGCGGCCTCGATGACACCCTCCAGCAGAAGGAGGTTCTCGCTAACACTCTCCACCGGCTCGTCCGAATGGGTCACACGAGCGCAGTAGAAGATGTGAGTAACCGGGGGATACATCGAGAGCGCTGCTGCGCAGGAGCCCGGATCCGCCAGGTCACCGGTCACATACGAGACTTCCGGAATCGGATTCGCCGGGGGCCGGCGGGACAGCCCGAGGACCGTCCAGCGCCTGCGAGTTGCCAAATGGCAAATCAGGGCCGTTCCCACCGCGCCAGTCGCTCCGGCTACGAGAGCGGTCATACCTTCTCTTGGCACGGCAGAATACCTCCTTTCATGGCCCACCAGGAGCGTTGCCCGGCGCTGCGAACCTGCATGGTATCCTCTGGCAGTCCAGAGTGGCAACGGGTCTCGAGGGCAAGGTCGCGGTCGTAACGGGCGGGAGCCGTGGCATCGGTCGAGCGATTGCGGAGGAACTGGCCAGAAAGGGCTGCGACTGCCTCCTGGCCGCCAGGACAGAATCCCACCTGATTGCCGCTGCCCGCCAGATCGCCGACTCTTCCGGGCGCCGGGTCGAGACCGTAGGTCTCGATCTGCGCACTGCAGAGGGGTGCGCGGCGTTGCACAAAGCGTTGCAGGCCACCTTCGGCGGTCTCGACATCCTCATCAACAACGCCGGAGCCACAAGGGGCGGTGACTTCCTCAAGCAGGCGGATGAGGAATGGGAGGACGGGTTTGCGCTGAAGTTCTACGCCTGCCTACGGCTGAGCCGGCTGTTCTGGCAGGAACTGTCCCGACGCCGAGGCTGCATCGTCAACATCATTGGCGGGTTCGCCCGCACTCCGGATTCGAACTTCCTGATCGGGGGAGCCGTGAACGCGGCGATGGCGAACTTCAGCAAGGGACTCTCGGCCCGTGGGAAACGGGACGGTGTGCGGGTTAACGCCGTCTATCCGGGACTGACCGAGACCGACCGCGTCCAAGAGCTGTTCGAGAATCGGGCGAGAGTCTTGGGACTGGACGCCGCCGAAGTGCGGGCCAAGGCCATCCGGAAGCAGGGCCTGCGACGCCTCGGAACTCCCGAGGATGTGGCGAAGCTCACGGCGTTCCTCTGTTCGCCGGACGCCGACCACATCCAAGGGACGGCCATCGCGATCGATGGCGGGGCGACGGCAGATCTGCACTGATCCGCAGGCAGTCCGGCGAGTGGGCCTAGCCATTGGGAGTCGGGCGCCCTACAGTTCCACTCGGGTCCGGGTACGATTCTCCTTCAGCGTGGGAGAGATGGAACGGCCCAAAGGGCGACGGCGTGATGACGGATTTGCCGGATGAGAGGCCGCAGGATCCGCGCAGCTGGAGACGACAGCACTGCCGAAGTGCGCTCGGCGGACCGATGCCAGAACCGACACGTCGTCAAGAAGGTGCATGAGCCCTGCGCTGCCGCCGACCGAGGGCTAGCCGGCTATGGCGTAGAGAGAACTTCGCGGTCCGAGACAGTCGCATGACGGCAATTGGCGACTACTGCTCTGTCAACCATTGGGTTGCGAGTGCTTGAGGTCGAAACGTAGCGGCCCGCTCGGGCATGGGAAGGGCACCAAGAACGAAGTATGTCGTCCGTCTGACGGACGAGCAGGGCAAGACCTGCGACGCAGTCGTGGACCGGCTCAGCGGTGGCAGCTGAGAGGCACGGGAAGCCTGCTGCTCCGGCGGTTGGACGTGGCCAGCACCGGGGCTAGACCTCTTCCCTTTCCGATGGCGACCCGTTAAGTATTGGAAATACACAGCACACGAACAAGGAGCATATATCGTATACTTGAGTAATGGAAGCCGGTTCGGACACTCGAAGAGAGGGAGATCGAAAACACGAACAAAACCCTGTTCCCCCGTCAGGTCAGCCCGGCAAGACCGTCGAGCCCAAGCTTGCCCGGCTCAATCGGGACCGCTCATCCAAGGCTGTCTTCCAGTGCGCAGAGCCGGTGGAGCACTTAGTCCGCCTTGTGGTCTCCAACATGCAGCAAGGCCAGCAGTGGCTGCGGCGCATGGACTTCTCCACGCTGGAACCGCTCCCGACCGAGACCATCGACGCTTGGCTGCAGGCCGGCTACTGAGACGCTGCGTGGCGCCTCAAGGTCCGGCCTGCGGCAGCGGCTGCCTCCGAGTGGCTGCGCGTGCTGATCCTTGTCGAGTTCCAGTCCACGGTCGAATATGACATGGCGCTGCGCCTGCAGGGCTACGTGCAGCGCATGCATGAGCAGGCATGGAAGGAGCGCCATGTCCGGCAGGCGGACCGGCTGCCCCCGGTGCTCACGGTGGTGTTCTACAACGGGGCCAGCCCGTGGCGAGCGCAGCGCTCAGTGTGGGACCTGACCGAGAAGGGGGCACTTCGGGAGCGGGACCGAGAGGTGGCGCGCATGCCCGTAGGCATGCGCTACGAGCTGGTTGACGTGACGCAGTATGCCGGCAAGGAGCTCTCGCAGGACAACATCGTCGAGCTCATGATCTCGACCGAGTTGCTCGGGAAGGATTTGGATCCAGCGGCCGTGCACCGTATTCTGGAAGCGCAGGGCAGGCTGCTGGGATCACCGGACCAGCGCAAGGTGCTGGAGCTGCTGCGAGGCTGGACGCGGCTGGCCATCGCCCGGACAGGCGTCGATTTGGACGTATTGGAGGACAGGCAGAAAATGCAAGAAATGCAGACGTCGGGCACGATGCTGACGTATCTGGAGGCGTGTGCCCAAGAGTACCAAGCAAAGCTGCGGGCCGAAGGTCGTGTCGAGGGCCGAGCCGAACTCTTACAGGAGCAACGGAGCGGTCTTTGCCGCCTGGCCCAGCGGAAATTCGGGGCCGACGCCGCGACCGCCCTGGCGCGGCGGGTCGACGGCATCGACGACTCCGGTGCGCTCTGGGAGCTTGGCGACCTGATCATCGACTGCGGCGACGCTCGCGAGTTCGCGGCAAGATTGCTCGAGATCGGATAGTGCGTTCCAGCCCCGCTGGCACACACCCTGCCGCCGGAGCAGGCTGGCCACTGACCCGCGACGGTGCAAGACGGCCCGGCATTCAAGTCCAAAGTGGGGAGAGGGCAAACTGAGCATGCAAGTTTTCTCATCCTCGGTGCGCGACGGTCGACAATTGGTCAACGCCCGCCGAGATCTCAACTCCGCCTACCCCAAGGTTGTCGTTTGACACAGTACTACCCATCCTGAGGGCGCAGACTTGGCAACGCAGCGGTCGTCACCGCGTCCGTCAGCCTCCCACGGCCTTTGGTCGCGTGCACTCTCGCGAGGCTACCATTCCGTACAGGCCTCCTCGAGCGCTTGATCTTCAACGGCAATCCTCGTCCGGAGCACGACGAAGTTCAGCGCGGACGCGACCGCCGCCAGAGGCCATGCGCCAAACATCAGTGGGACGACGGCGATCTCGCCGCACACGATCAGGTAATTGGGATGCCTTGCGAAGCGATAGGGCCCGGTCCGGATTCTCGGCTCGCCGGGCACGACCATCACACGTGTGGTCCACCGCGATCCGAGTGTCGTGATCACCCAAACCCGGCCGCACTCAAGTAGCGCGAACAGCCCGAGCAGCGGCAGGGACACTGGCGTCTGCGGGTCGACCGTCGCCACCAGCGCCACCAGCCATCCGATGTGGAGGCAGACGAGTGCCGGATAGTGCCTCTGGCCAACTTCGACGGCCCCTCGCGCGAGCAGCAGACGGTGGTTCCGGCGCGCGAAGGCTAGCTCCGCTAGGCGCTGGAGGACCAGAAAGCCAACGACCCACTGCAGGGCACTCATTCGACCGCCTCGAATCTCAGTCGGACTCCAGCAATAGGAACGCCGCCGAGAATCCCGGGCCCAAGCTTGTCATCAAGTGACGCCGCGCCTGCCCCTTTTTGAGCATGCGGTCCAGCACGAAGAACACGGTGGCAGCTGACATGTTGCCGTACTCGCGCAACACCGACCGAGAGTGTTCGAGCGCACGGTCGGGAAGGTCCAGGGCATCCTTAATGGCGTCCAATACCTTCGCACCGCCCGGGTGACAGACGAAGCCGTCGATGTCGCCGAGGCTCAGCCCCAAGCCGGCAAGGAACCGATCAGTCACACCCCGCATCTGCCGACGGACGAGGTCCGGAATGCTCCTCGAGAACACGACTCCGAGGCCGTCATCGGCAACCTCCCAACCCATGACCTCAAGAGAGTTAGGCCAAGTGTGCTCCCCCCAGGCGATGACTCTTGGTCCCGGTCCGTCCGTCGCCAGGAGAACTGCCGCCGCACCGTCCCGGAAGAGGGCCGTGGCGACCAAGTTCTTGGCGGATCGGTCGCGACCCCGAAATGTCAGCGTGCAGAGCTCAACGACGAGAAACAGGACGGTGGCGGGCGGGACCGCACGGGCGCAAGCGGCCGCGCGAGCCAGGCCCAATACTCCGCCGGCACATCCCAGCCCGAAGATCGGAAGACGCTGGACGTCGGGCCGGAAGGGCATTTCGGCCATCAGTCTCGCGTCCAGGCTGGGCGTAGAGATGCCGGTGGTCGAAACCGTCACAATCAGGTCGACCTCTGAGGGGTCGGTCTTTCCTGCGGCCAAGCACCGGACGGCGGCGCTCTTCAGCAGGTCGACCGCATGCTCGATGTAGAGGCTGTTCTTCTCTGCAAAGCCATGGTCGGGGACTTCGTACCACGTCTTCGGCAGACAGCAGTGCCCGGCCTGGATTGCGGAGTTGTCGTAGACCTGCAGGAGGCGATCCAGACCTCTGAGCTTGCCCCCGAAGAAGGCCTTCCCAAAATCCCGGACCTCCACCTGGGGCATTCTGTTCGGGGGAACCGCCGTGGCGACGGATAGGATGCTTGGACCCATCTCAGCCGCCGCTAGGAGCGATCCGTCCGGTACACAGTCTGGCACGTGCCCGCATGCGCAGATAGGTGGCACGGGCAGCCGGCAGGGTAGGGCCGGAAGTTCGCGAAGTTCCGCTGTTCGAGCGTCGATGGCGGGAAGCCGTTTCGCGGCCCAGATCCTTCCGGACGCCACGTGCGGTCGAACTCGTCAACATTGGCGGGCCAAGCCCGCACTTGGCCGGGACCAATGCGGGGTTGCGGAAGGCCCCAGTTCCGCGGGAAGCAGATCGCGCCCAACCAGCGGCACGGTTGCCAGCGTATCGACGAAGGCTTGAGGCGGCAGCCCAGGCCGAACGATCGGCTCCTGCTGTCCAAGTGGGGCTGATCGCACTCCCGTGCATGCCACCCCCCGGGCGGGGCCCCCGCGACCTCGAAGCTGCCTCGAGCCGAAGATCAGTCGGCGGCGAACTCGCCCGGTCCGTGCGCCGCCCCACCGAAGTGTGCTGCTAGCACGTCGTACCCAAAATCCCCGCTAAAGTCCCGCCACACGGCGTGGCTGTGGTTGCTCTGGTTCTGGGTGTTGGCGTACTCGATCAGGAATGTCGGCGCCTGAATCCGGTAGTAGTTCCCGGCCAAATGCCTGTTCTCGGTCGTCTTGCTGCCAATCTCGATCGGCTTCGCATCGGGGCGCTCTATGTCCCCCGCCCAGCCGAAGTACAGCTCCTCGCGGGCTGTCTCGCGAGCTGCCTTCATGCGCCGTGCTGCGATTTCCGGTGGCATCGTCCCGGCGTACTCGGCGATCAGGCCAAGCAGGTCCGAATACTGTGCGTCACTCATGGAGGAGGCCGGCAGGCCTGAGGGAGCGCCGTCCAGCTTGGCCCGCTTGTCGGCCATGGTCACTACGTCGTAGGGCGCCTGCTTGTCGAAAATCGCCTTCTCTTGCAAGCCAGCGTCCAGCGACGTGAGCAAACCGCGGGCGAGGTCCTCCTCCCGGGCCAAGGCACGCATTCCCGTGTGCAGACCTTGGGGAACCTCGTGGGGATTGGCTCCGAGGAACGTTGGGCTGGCGGCGACGAGCTCTCCGTCGCGGATGACGTAGTGCAGCGAGACATGGTGCCCTTCGACGCGCCAGCCCCAGTCACCCGTCATCGCGGGCTTCCCGAAGACCGTGAAGTGAAATCGCTCGGTGTCCCGGTAGCCCGTGTGGTCGTCTTCAATGGCTCGGACGATCTCCTCAAGTGCCATCACGTTCATCGTCTTGACGAAGCCAGCTCGTCCAAGACCCGTGCTGAGCAGTCCGTACGCCAAGTGCTTCTGCTTGGGATCCATTCCCTTGAATGTGATCCCGTTCCGGACGTAGCCGTACTCGTCCGTGAATCCTGGCTCTGGGAAGTAGTGCCAGTTCGTGCGTTCCGCGGCGTCCATCGGGAACACCGTGCCCATCAGCTGCATGCGGTTCAGCGACTCGAGGAAACGGCTGGCGGCCTCCGCCATGAGCTGTTCCGTCTTGGCCGCCTGATAGGCAGTCGCCGCTCCCAGCGAGAAGAGCGCAATCATCAATGCCCTAGCCGGGCGAAGACTGGTCACATGACACCTCCAAGGCACAAGGGCCCGAGTGGATTATATCGACGTGCCCCCAGCGAGCGGGGACTTCGGCCCAACTATAGTGGCTGGGGCGACCATGCGCGGACATTGGAAGGAAACTCGAGTGGCGGTATTGGCGGGTGCGCTGGCAGGTACGGCCATGGCGCAGACCGATGCTTCCGTGATCGAAGCCGTCCTCGGCGAGCGCCTGATTTCGCAGGAAGTCGTCAGCTACCAGCTGAGCCGGTACCTGATGGAGCGCGTACCGGAGGCGCCCAGCCCGGCCAATGCTGCCGAGTGGACGAGAAGATCGGCAGGGATCCGCGAGAAGATCCTCGAGACAATCCTGCGCGGCTGGCCCGCGGATTGGGTTGACGCGCCGCTGGCATTCGAAGAAGCCGGCTTTGTCGAAGGAACAAGGCCGGGTTACCGGATCCGGAAGCTCCGCCTTGAGGTCATTCCCGGCTTGCACGTCCCGGCGCTCCTGTACGAGCCCGAGGGGACAGCCTTCCCTGCCCCCGCAATCCTCAATGTCAACGGCCACATCTACGGCAGCGGAAAGGAGATCGCTTACAAACAGCAGCGCTGCATCGATCAGGCTAAGCAGGGCATCTATTCGCTCAACCTCGAATGGCTGTACTTTGGCGAACTCGCCCACCCCGAGAACCAGCACTGGTTCGGGGGGCATCTGGACCTGGTGGGCGCTAACGGGATCGGGCTCTTCTACATGGCCGCGAAGAGAGGCATCGATTACCTCCATGCTCACCCGGCAATCGACAAGGACCGGATCGGCATGACGGGTCTCTCTGGCGGCGGATGGCAGACCGTCTTGCTGACTGCGCTGGACGAAAGGGTGCGGGCCGCTGTTCCGGTTGCTGGGCACTCCTCGCTAGTGTCAAGGATCGAAGACTTTGGCCCAGGGGACATTGGGGACTGGGAGCAGAAGGGCACCGACTTCCTCTCGGAGTTTGAGTACACGCACCTGACATCCCTCATCGCGCCGCGGCCGCTGCTGCAGATCCACAATGCGGAGGACATCTTCCGGTCACACCGGGTCAAGCCCGGCACGTACGACGCCCTTGCCCCGATCTGGGATTTGTATGGAGCTGGAGATGCGTTCCTGTTCCACGAGAACTTCGACCCGGCCGACCACAACTACGAGGCGGACAACCAGCTGCAAGCATCTCGATTCTTCGCAGAGCGATTTGGGCTGCCCACTATGCCAGCTCAGATTCGCCCCGATGCCGAGCACCACACCGCCGCCGAGCTTCACGTCGGCCTGCCACCCCATAACCTCACGATCCTAGGGCTGGCGAAGCTACTTGCACGACGGATCGAACGTAGTGCAATTCCCCAAGAACCCGGCGAGCGCGCGAACTGGGCCCACGAGCAGCGCGAGATCCTGCGAAAGACCCTGCGCTACAGCCCGGTGACAGTCGAGCGCGCGTGGTTTCTCTCGGGCACGCGGATGCATGGGCTCGACACCCGGTCCTACAGGTTCGACTTCAACAACGGGCTCTCCGCCACGGGAGTGCTGCTGGAGAAGATCGACAGCACAGATCCCCGCCCAGTCTCGATCCTGCTGCACGACAG
This sequence comes from Bryobacterales bacterium, assembly GCA_965203925.1. Taxonomy (GTDB): domain Bacteria; phylum Acidobacteriota; class Terriglobia; order Bryobacterales; family UBA6623; genus VXMF01. Next base: position 2,068,864 of record OZ241924.1, on the reverse strand, counting down.
CGGCAAGACGGCCGCTGCTGGTGCAGCGGCAATGCGTGTGAGGCAGGGCGAGCGGGTCCTCGTTGCGGATCTGATCTTCACTGGAGATGCGACCCTCCCTGGCGACCGGCCGGAGCGGAACGTGCAAGTCCTCGCCGCGATCGGAGAGCGGCCACTCGGAGTCGAAGCCGCTCAGCTTGTCGCTCTCCAGCAATGGCTTGGAGGGGCGGCACGGATTGAGACCGAAGGACCCCGGAGCCAAGTCACCGCCCTGGCGGCTGGGGCTCTTTCGCCTGCCTCCTTCTCTCAGATTGTCGGCCGCAACGGCCTGGAATCGCTGCGGGAGATTCTGGACCGGCCAATCCGCCATCTGGACGCGCCAGACCTGTTCTGCTTGGACTTGCTGGGGGGTTTCGACATCGACCGCCTTACGGCCCTCGCGCAAAGCCCATAGGGGCCGAATCGGAGCGTGCGACCCGCCTAGGCAAGCCCTGTTATTCGTCGGTGAAGGTTCTGGAGCACGGCCCGGTCCATGCGCTGAGAGCCGCCGTAGTCCGCACTGTCCGTGCGCACTGTTCAACGTCGCACTATTTGACTTGATCGTCAGAGGGCCGGTTCTCGTCGGATTGGCGTGACGGCGCGGGGGACGGACGGCGCTCCGGACAAGGTGCTCAGCGGCCGCGGCCGCCCGAGCGCTCTGGGGGGGCGCGACCGGGCGGGGTAGTTCGTGCCCATCCGCTCGTCCAAGACGCGCGCTACGGGCGCCGGCCAAACGCCCGGCTGTGGAACAGCCTTCCTTTCGCGGGGCTCGTAGCCCGCAATCTCCGCGAGGGTATAAGGGCATTCCTGCGGCAGCACGAGTTCCCAGGTACGTCGCAGGCGCTTCTCGACCGCCACCTCCACCGCCCCACCGTGCTTGACCAACTCCCTGACCGCGTTCCTTCGTCCTCGCTTCCATGCCTTGGCCAGCAGCCCGGAAAGCTCGTGCTTTAATCCCCGACTGTCGGCGAGCACGTCGAACATCGAGTCACGCCACGCCTCGGTCTCGTCCTTCCAGTAGCGCAAGTGCTCAGCTGCCCCGCTGAACTCGATCTTCAGCAAGTGGGAAATGGCGTTCGTGCAGTACGATGTCCAAGCGTCGGAGTGCCGGTTACCCACGTCCTCGATCTCCTCGATCACGTTCTCCAGGTCGAGCGCGCCCCAGTCACCCCGCCTCAATGCGGCAGCCTGCCTCCGCGACCAAGTCCAGACGTCGTCGAAGTAGAGTGACCGCGCACGGGTCCCGCCAACCGCTGCGGCGGCCTGTTCCCGAAGCGAGGCTCCCGCAGGCATGCGTGAATTGTAGGCGATGCCGATCCGGATTGGAACGCTGGCTCCCATCGCGCCGGTACCTCTGGGATCATCTGTCGGCAGATACCGGAAGATCTGGCACGTTGGCCCCGAGACGCTGGCACTGCTGTTGCATGTGGCGCACCTTGGCGGACTGATCGCGCCAAGGGTCTTCGCGGCGACTTCGGAGTAGGCTTGCGGGGAGACGTCGTTGCTTCTGCACGCATGCAACGGAGCGAACGGTCCGCATCAGCCGCCTGAAGAAACGTGGCGGAGGCGCGAGTAGGCGAATCTGGAATCTCAAGTCGTGGCGGCGTCGATCATCTGGGCATTGGCCGGGGCCTATCGGGAATCAGGAATACTCTGCTTGGCGCGGTTACCAAGATATCGAATCGTCCTGCGGAGGGCGGCTCAGGCTCGAGCCGTTGACGAGTCTACGGTCCCGATCCCGTCTGGTGTTGCGCTTGACGGTCGACCGTCCTTCCGTTACGCAACACCCATAGCACTGCCCACGCGCGCACTTGGTATGCGATGCGTACGAGCTGAGCTTCCGCTCGTACAGTCACTCACACGCTGCTCATTGGCTCTTAGACTGCTTACGCGGACGCCACCAGATCGGTCAGTGCTAAAGCGGTGAACCGTGAAGATTCAGTTCTCAGGTAAGCGCAACCAAATCGGCGCGAACTCCGTTCCGCGCGTGTCTTCTCGCACTATTGCGGTTCATTCGGCTTGCCACAATAGCGACCCCGGCTCTCGGGTGGCGCACCGGTCGGACGCCTCCACGCAACCGCTGCGGCAACCTGGCCATCCATTGCTTCCGGAGATTCGTGCGGGGACCCTTCTACATCGGTCGTTCCCCATAAGATGCATTCAGCCGAGTCCCATCTGCCCACCCGCAGGACTTCCGTCGGGAATCCCCAGCTTCCGGTCTTGATGTCCGGTTTACACGCCTTCTGCACCGGAATTCGGCTGAGCCTAGGGTTAGGAAGCTCCTGTTCGAGTTACCGCCCGCATAGGAACTGGAGGGAATCCGCAGCTATTCTGGCGTGGTGAGGAATGTGCGCGGAAGTCTGCGTATCGCATGCGCTCGCGGTTTGTCTCGATGTAGGCCTCGCATTCTGCGGCCTTGCTGCAACGACCCGCATGTGCCTTCAGCGTTGCCCGCAGGGGTCCACAAGCACCCTTCCCTGAGTTCCGAGCGACGCGCCTCCGGCTACGTCTCAGAGCCTGCCCGGTGCTCTCGCAGCAGCTCCTTGGCAATCTCTCAAAGCCTCTCCGCTGCGTGTTGAGAGCCCACGGTCTGGTTCCGTTCCCGGAGACGTTCGCAGGCCACTCGCCAAGTCACTTGGTCCCGTCGCCGAGGATGACGCGGCGCGAGGTCGGCGGGGAGCCCCGCCGCTCGGCTTGCCACCACACGCGGCGGGCGAAGGCGGACTGCTTGGGGGCGCCCGCCGCAACAGAGCGGCGGCGATCCCCATGGCCTCAAGGCCGCCCGGTGCCAAGGCTGCCCGCGGCCCGGTCCACGCCCGCCTGCGCCCGCTCGAACCTGGATACCGCCCCGTTCGCGCTCTCGATGTCTGCGGACGTCGCGCGCTGGACAGCGCTCAGGCGGCGCGTGTCGATGCCGGTGCCCTGCAGCTCCCGCCGCAGGGAGTGCAGGGTCTCCCGCTGCCGGCGGTGGGCGTCGCCGAGGGCGCGGGTCTTGCGGCGGCTCGCCTCGAACTCCTGCCGCAGCTTCTTGGTGGGATTCTCGGCCTTGGCGAGTTCGCGCCCCAGCTTCGCCGTCCGTGCCCGTGCCCGGTCCGCCTCCGCGCCGGCGTTGGCCAGGCCGCCCTTCAGTTCCCTGAACTTCCGGAGCGCCCGGTCCCGCCGGTCCAGATTCGCAAGCGACTTGCGGGCGGCCTCCAGGCGGCTTTCGAGCTTCCCCGATGCCCGGGCCACGCCGGCCAAGGCGCCGGAGGCGCGATCCTCCGCGCGGATCTGCAGCTTTACGGCCAGGTTGGGCATGCCGGCGCTATACTGGCCCCGTGCGCCAAGTCACCTTCCGGCGCTGGATCTTCGGCCTCGCCCTGCTGCCGGCGGCGGCATGGGTCTGGATCACGCGCGGCGTGGGCCCGGACGCCCACGCCCTCGACCTGCCGCTCTCCGTCGCGGCCATGTACGCCGTCAGCGTCTTTGCGTTCGGCTTGCTCCGCCTCGTCTCGATCGCGGTCGCCGATGTCCTGCGGGACGCTTGGGAGGTCATAGCATGGGTCGTCGGAATGCGCGAAGATCCTTAAGCCGCTCCAAGGCCAATTCCCGCCACTGCTCCAGTTCGGACACCGCCATCGCGCGCATTCGATCGCGTCTCCGGCCAGCGCTGCGTCATGAGCGGTCGCGCCAAGGCCCGCCTTGTGTTCTACATGGCAGCGCTGTCGGCGGTCCGTTGGGAGCCCGGTTCGCAGGCAACCTACACACGTCTCCCGCAACTGGGGAATCCTCACAAGGTTGCCCTGGTCGCCGTCATGAGCTAGCAGGTCTGCCTGCTCAACGCCCTGCTGCCAGACGACCGTTCCTGGCGGCCCGAGTTTCCTCATCGCTCGCTGGTAGCTGCCACATGAATGCTCCAATCACCAGACGCTACGCCGATTCCCTTCGTAACTGCTGCTGCAGTGCGTGTTAGATCCACACCCCAACACAGCTGTTCCATTACCGCCCGACCGGCAGTCCCTAGCAGCCGTGGCGATCCGCGCTGCCAACAAATGGGCAAATGATGACCGCTGACTCGCCTCTGGACTCTAGAAGAATCACGGAAGCTGGGCATGGTGAGCGACGAGCTGCGCTCGCCGCTGAGGTTCATCAAGGGCTCGGCCATCGCCGTGCTGGGCGTGTAGCGCGCCCAGAACCCGGCCGCGATGGTGCAGCTCTTCCGGATCATCAACGAGCAGGCTGACCGGACGCTCGGCCTGGTCGCCGCCCTGCTGGACCAGGGGCGCATCGAGACGGGCACGCTGTCGGTCTCGCCCGAGCCGGCGGTCGTGGCCCGCTTGGTGGACCAGGCTAGGAACACCTTCCTTAGCGGTGGGATCGAGCGAGTCCGCTTCCAGTTCGGCTCCGCTACCTCCCTCCACATAGCGCCCGCACGGGAAATGGCTGAGTGGCCTCTTCCCTTCGCAGCAATGCAATTGCTTGGCTGTCATGGGCACACCCTACTGAACACGCTGCAACCGACGCAGCCTAGGGCGCCCACCAAACCACAGCCAGCCCAACGTGGCGGGCGACTTGATCGGCGGCCTCCTCGAGAATCGGATCGATCAAGGACGGATAGTATGCAGTCGAAGCTAGGAAGGCATGTCCGGTAACGCGATGGAGGGGCGCACAGTCCCGTCGGTCTTCGCCGAGGGCACGACCAACCCTATCGCGAGTCGCCGGTTGACGCCGACCGCTTGAGCCCGCCTGATCCGATGGGGGTCGCGCCTAGTCGCCCACCGCTTCGGGCACTTCGGCGGGCCGGAATAGCCCCGATCCTTCGATCAGGCCCTCCAACCGCGCTACCCGCTCCCCTAGCGCCCGCAACTCGACGCCGAGCGCGTCCAAACGTCGCTCGAAGCCATCCAACCTCTTGTCCGTGCGGGATTGCAGGGTTAGCATGAGACCGGCCAACCCCAGAAGGAGGCCGCCAAGGGCCGCGCCCACGCTGAGGATACCGGTCAACTCGGCACTCACGCCCTTAGGCTAGCAGTCCCGGCAAGCTGTCAAGCCATCAATGTAATCCCCTTTGCAATACGGGGCTGAACCCACGCTTCGGTTCAGGGCGCGCAGGAATTGCTGCCCTGCCGCGAAGCGAGGGCGAAGTCAAGACTGGCGGGGCATGTAATCCGGTAGCGAGTGTCCGCCCGCTGAGGACACCCTAAGGTCGGGACCATCGGGTCGGCGGGAAGGTGGGGCCGCCGTCCGCACGGCCATTGAACATGCCCACCACCATGAGAGCGGACTCCGGTGCAAAGAGTGCCCCGAAATGCTCAGCACATTTCCCAAGCGACGGGGCGATCTGCGCCTCCCGCCTAGCGCATTTGCTAGACAGGTTCTAGCGGACGACGTCCCTAGCCGCCTCCACGATGCGGCGAGCCGAGATTCCGAAACGGTCCAACAGTTCGGCGGGCTTGCCGCTGCGGGCAATGCCGCGCACGGCAAGCTGCCGGACGGACGCCGGCTCATCCGCCAGCGCCGCCAGTACAGCGCTCCCGATCCCCCCGTGCGCATAGTGGTCCTCGACCGTCAGCACCCTTCCGCCGCAGTCCCGGGCCGCCTCCGCCAGCGTCTCACGGTCGATGGGCTGCACGCTAAACAGGTCGATGACGCGCGCCCGGATTCCTTCACCTGCCAACTGCTGCGCAGCCTCGAGGGTTTCGTACAGCGTGACGCCCGAGGCGACGATAGCGATGTCGTCGCGCTCGCTGGATCGGAGCACCTTGGCCTTGCCTACCTGGAAGCTCTCGCCCGAATCGTAGAGAATCGCGGTCTTCGGCCGGCTCGTTCGAATGTAGACCGGCCCTTCGAGTCCGGCTGCCAGCTGGACCGCCCTCCATGCACTGGTTGCGTCTGTCGGGTAGAAGACCGTGTAGTTCGGCTGCGCGCAGGCCATTGCCAAGTCCTCCAGGCCCATCTGCGAGGCTCCATCCTCGCCGATGGACACGCCGGCGTGAGTGCCGACCAGCTTTACGTTCGTCGAGCTGATCGCGGCAAGCCGCATGAAGTCGTATCCCCGGGCCAAGAAGCACGCGAAGCTTGACGCGAACGGGATCTTGCCGCGGCAGGCAAGGCCCATGGCAACACCCACCAGGTTCTGCTCGGCGATGTAGCACTGGAACAGGCGTCGCTGGTCAGTCTTCGCAATGTCGGTCGTGAATGTCGAATTCCCGACATCGCCGTCGACCCCAACAACCCGCTGGTCCGTCCGTGCCAGAGACTCAAGCGCGGCACCGTATGCCTGCCGCGTGGCCACCTTAGGGCCGCCGGGCACATAGGGCGGCGGCTCCGGCTTCCCCGGTTCAGGGGCAGCACCGTTCCTAGCCGCCGGGAGGTTGGGCTGCCAGTCATGCGCCGTGCCGGTCAGCTGCGCACGCAGCGACTCCAAGGTCTCGTCGGCCAGTTCTCCGGCCGGTATCGGCTTGCCGTGCCAGCCGTCCTTGTCCTCGGCACAGGGGATGCCTCGGCCCTTGAATGTCTTCGCCAGTACGACCGTCGGGGTGTCGAGGCTTTCGCGGGCATGGTCATAGGCAGCCGTAAGGGCGGAAACGTCATGCCCGTCCACGACCACTACGTCCCAGCCGAACGCTTCCCACCGCCGACGGTAGGCATCCATGTCGTGCTGCAGCATGGTCGGCGCACTCTGGCCCAAGCGGTTCACGTCGACTGTGGCGACAAGATTCCCGAGTCCGTCATTCGCTGCCATGGAAGCGGCCTCCCACACGGCTCCCTCGGCAATCTCGCCGTCTCCCAAAAGCACCCAGACGCGCCGGTCCGTGTCGTCAAGCCGGCACGCGTGAGCCATTCCGACGCCTACGCTCAGTCCCTGTCCTAGCGAGCCTGTGGCGACGTCCACGAACGGCAACGTCGTGGGCGGGTGGCCCTCGAGATCCGAGTCGATCTTGCGCAGGTTCATGAGCTCTCCCTCGGGGAGGAACCCGGCAAGACTCCAAGCGGCGTACAGCACCGGCGCAGCGTGACCCTTCGAGAGGATGAAGACGTCGTTCGCCTCGCTGGCCGGGTCATGGGGGTCGTAGCGCATGGCGTGGAAGAAGTGCGCCGCCATGATCTCTGCTGCCGACGTGCATGTGGTTGGGTGCCCGCTGCCGGCCGCGGTTGTGGAGCGCACGGAGTGGATGCGCATGCGCGTGGCCCTGTCGCGTAGGCTGTCAAGGGTGTTGGAATCGAGTGCGTGTGGCATGGAAGTCGGTCAGTGCTGGGCTAGCCGGTAAGCGTCGGGCGCGCGAGGGCGTTGCTGGGAGCGCGAGGGCGCGCACTGCGGGGAGGGAGTTCGTCAGTCGAACCGAGGGCGGGCAGCGCTCCCCGGTGACCCTGTCTTCATGATAACCGTCGCAGGTCGCCGCGGTGTGCACAGCGTCGCCGCAGCGCCGACCAGACAGTGCCCAGAAGGGCTCCTGAGGCCAGCGCCCATAATGGTTGGGACGATGGGGGTTCCGCGGTGAAGACTTCGACGGGAGTCCAGAGGTTTGACGGGATTGAGCTCGATTCGGGCCGGGCCGTCGCCCCCGTGGACGTCGCCTACGAGACGTACGGAGAGCTGGACGAGCAGCGCGCAAACGCCGTGTTGGTCCTGCACGCGTTCTCCGGCGACGCCTGCGCTGCGGGCCCTAGCCCGGACGGCCGGCACCGTGGCTGGTGGGACAGCATGATCGGGCCCGGCAAGGCTTTCAACACGGACCGGTTCTTTGTGGTCTCGTCGAACGTGCTCGGAGGCTGCTCAGGAACGACCGGCCCCAGCAGCATCAACCCCGCCACGGGAAGGCCATACGGGGCGAGCTTCCCGCAGGTCTCGATCGCGGACATGGTGCGACTTCAGAAGATGCTGACCGACTCCATGGGAATCGAGCGGCTGCTCACGGTCTCGGGAGGCTCGATGGGCGGCATGCAGGCGCTGGAATGGGCCGTGTCCTACCCGGAATCGGTGGCGTCCGCGATCCCGATCGCCACCACCCACCGCCACTCCGCGCAGCAGATCGCATTCAATGAGGTCGGGAGGCAGGCAATCCTTGCCGACCCCGACTTCCACCAGGGCGACTACTACGGGGCCGCCGGTCCGGAGCGGGGCTTGGCGGTGGCCCGCATGGTTGGGCATATCACGTACATGAGCGACAGCTCGATGCGCGAGAAGTTCGGCCGCCGCAGGCGCAAGCTGGCCGACCACAGCGACCTGTTCGAGGTCGAGAGCTACCTGCGCTATCGCGGTGTGCAGTTCGTTAGCCGATTCGACGCGAACTCGTACTTGGTCATCACGCGGGCGATGGACTCGTTCGACCTCACCGAGTCCGCTGACTCGCTGGAGGGGTGCTTCGAGCGCGTTGACAGCCGATTCCTGGTCCTGAGCTTCACCTCCGACTGGCTCTATCCCAGTTACCAGTCGCAAGAGATCGTGCGAGCGCTGCGCTCAAGGAACCGCGACGTGGCGTACGTGGAGATCGAATCGCAGTACGGACACGACGCGTTCCTCCTGGAATCCGAAGAGCAGACGCCGCTGATCCGGGGATTCTTGGAGAACACCTATCGGCGCATCGCCGCCGGGAGCCGGGCGCTCGGCTTGCGGATGTAGTTGGCCTGGACGTCCTCCGGATCGAATGCGCCTCCGGCGGCAATGTCTGCCGCTGCCACGATTGCAACTGCCCCGGCCAGCTCCTGCGGCCCGCTCAGCCGCCGGTCGGCCGGTGAACGCTCAGCGGCCCCTCCCACCGTGAACAGCGAAGGCTCGTTCGCTACGAAGTAGCCTCCGAGATCCCGGAGGCGCGGCCAGACCGCGTCCCACGCGCCCACCGTCTCCGCGGCCAGCGGCTCGGCCTCGGGCCCGTAGCAGCCGCAGAACAGCTCTCCCCGCCGAGCATCAAGGAGCGCAGCGCGGGGACCGTCGCAGTTGGCCGAAGCGGCCAGCGCACGCAGGCTCGACACGCCCGTCACCGGACGCCCGCTAACCTCGGCCAAAGCCTTCACGGCCACCAATCCGACGCGGATCCCGGTGAACGACCCCGGGCCCGTCGCGCCGGCAAACGCCTCGATGTCCGCCACGGCGAGGGCCTGCCCGCGCAGGAGTTTCTGGATTGTGGGAAAGAGCACCTCCCCGAACCCGGGCGCGACGCCGAGGGACGCCGACGCGACCACTTCCCCGTCCCGCAGCAGGGCCACGCTGCCGTGGCGCCGTGCAGTATCGACGGCGAGCAGGCGCATTGGCCCGGCTCGCTATTTTCGCGCTCGGCGGCGGCGCACCGGCTTCGCTCCGGAGGCGATGCGCTCCGCCCTCTGCCGCAGCAGGTCCACGGCCTGGTGCATCGTCACTTCCGCCGGCTTGACGCCGCGCGGCAGCGACGCGTTGATATCGCCGTCGGTAACGTACGGCCCGTAGCGGCCGGACAGGACGCGCAGATCCGCCTTTGTCTCGGGATGCGGGCCAAGCTTCCGGATCGGCTGGCGAGGCTGGCCCCAGCGCCGTTTCGGCTTCTCCTTTCGGAGCAGATCCAGTGCCTCTTCGAGCCTGATCGTGAGCGGGCTGCCGCCGGCCGGGATAGACCGGACCTCCTCGCCGCACCGCACGAATGGCCCGAAACGCCCGTTGGCGGCCGTGACCGCCTTCCCGCTGTCGGGATGCTGCCCCAGCTCGCGCGGCAGCGAGAGGAGCTGGAGGGCCAGCTCCGCGGTGATGTCCTCCGGGACCATCCCCTTCAGCAGGGAAGCCCGCTTGGGCCCGCCCTCGTCGTCCCGGTCGCCCAATTGGACGTACGGGCCGAATCGGCCCTGCTTCACGTAGACGTTTCGCCCGGTGCGCGGCTCCTGTCCAAGTGGCTGCGAGGCCCTGGCGGCAATCTCCAGCAGCTCAGTGGCCTTGGCCACGTCCAGCTCGTCGGGCGCCACGTCGCCCGGAAGGCCGCAGCGCTTGTCCCCGGACAGCAGGAACGGCCCGTAGCGGCCGATGCGGACCTCGACAAGCGTCCCGTCCTCGGCCTCGCCGACCGGGAGCCCGCAGACCTCGCGCGGATCGATGCTCTGGTCGCCGGCCTTCACAAGCGCTTCCAGACCCTTGAATCCATTCCCGTAATAGAAGCTCTTGAGATACTGCTGGCTGTCGCGCTCGCCCCTTGCGATGGCGTCCAGCTGGTCCTCAAGCTTGGCCGTGAACTCGTAGTCGGCCAAGCGGGTGAAGTGCTTCTCGAGCAGGCCCACGACGGCCATGGCTGTGAAAGTAGGGATCAGCGTCCGGTCCCGCTTGAAGGCATACGAGCGGTTCTGGACCAGATCCACGATGTTTGCCCATGTGCTGGGACGCCCGATCCCGCGCCGCTCGAGCTCTCTGATGAGAGAACCCTCCGTGTAGCGCTGCGGCGGCTGCGTGCGGCGCTCCGAACTAGTGACGTCGACGACGTTCACGGGATCGCCCTTCTCCAGCTGGGGAAGCACGCGCTGGTCGAACGCGGATGGCCTGCCCGCCTTGAGGTGCCCTTCGAATTCGATCGTCTTGCCGGCCACCCTGAAACGCGCCTCGCCGACCTCCACCAACACGGTCGTGTTCGTCCCGACCGCATTCTTCATCTGGCTGGCCAGCGTGCGTCGCCAAATCATCTCGTAGAGCCGGCCGGCCGCCGCGGAGAGCTTCGCGTGCACTTCGTCGGGATCGCGGAATTGCCGGCCGGCCGGGCGAATCGCCTCGTGCGCCTCCTGAGCGTTCTTGACCTTGTTGCGGTAGTAGCGAACCTTGGGGTTCAGGTACTCGCGCCCGAAGCTCTCAACGATCTGCCTGCGCGCGGCCGTCCTGGCCTCGCCCGACAGGGACGTGGAGTCCGTGCGCATGTAAGTGATGAAGCCGTTCTCGTACAGCAGCTGCGCAAGGCGCATCGTCTCCCGGGCCGACAGGCGCAGCCTTCGGTTGGCATCCTGCTGCAGCGTGCTGGTGACGTACGGTGGCTGCGGCGCCGTGCGGAACGGCTTGCGCTCGACGCTCGCGACGATGCCCGGACCGGACCGGACCTCCCGCTCGAGCTGACGCGCCCTCTCGCCGTCCAACGCCAGCGGCTGCGCGGCGCGGTCACCCGATGCAGCCTTGAGCGCGCCGGTGTCCGGATCGAAGTCCTTCCCGACGGCGATCCGCCGGCCTGCCAGCTCCACCAGCTGCCCTCCGAACTCGGCGTCGTCCTTCGAAAACCGGGCGCTGAGCCGCCAGAAAGCGGCCTCGTGGAACTGCTGCCGTGCGCGCTCGCGCTCCACCAGCAGCCGTACGGCCACGCTCTGGACCCGGCCCGCGCTGAGCCTGGGCGCCATCTTCTTCCACAGCAGGGGACTGATCTGGTACCCGAACAGGCGGTCCACAATCCGCCTTGTCTCCTGAGCGCTGACCAAGTGTCCGTCGATTGGCCGGGGGGACTCGAGGGCCCTCCGGATGGCGGTCCTGGTGATCTCGTGGAAGACGAGCCGCTCGTAGGGCACCTTTGGCTTGAGCACCTGCAGCAGGTGCCAGCTTATCGACTCCCCCTCACGGTCCTCGTCCGTTGCGAAGTAGATGCGATCGGCGCCTTTGACCGCCGTCTTGATCTCCCGGACCAGCTTCTGCTTCTCCTTCGGAATGACGTAGAGCGGCTCGAAGTTCTCGTCGACGTTCACGCCGAGGCGGCCCCACGAGGTCTTCTTGTACTTGGCCGGCACCTCGGTCGCCTTGGTCGGAAGGTCGCGGACGTGGCCGACGGAAGCCTTGACCACGAAGCCCCTCTTCAGGAACCTCCCGATCGTGCGTGCCTTCGTGGGCGACTCGACGATGACGAGGGTCTTCGCGGCGGCCGTACGTGGCTTCCGGGCACTCGCTCTGCGCTTCGACGCAACAGGCTTCTTCTTGGCGGCGGTGGATTTTGAACGTGCGGGCATGGCGCTGCTGTCGTCTCTATCTCTATAGCACCTAAGGAGGGCAGGGGCGAGTGAGGCCCCAACTAGCGGTGCGCGCCCACCATGTAGAGATAGATCGGATGGGCCGAGCCGCTTACAGGCACGGTGACGGTCTTTGACGGGTTCCAGTCCGGGATCTCCCACCGATAGCAGGCGATTCGCGTGCCCGGCCGCAACTCCTCGAGCAGCTTCGGGCGCAGCTGGCGATGCGCCGAGGTGATCAGGAACAGCGTCACGACCGTAGCCGGCCGCAGGTCCGCCTCGAAGATGTCCTGGTGGCGAATCTCTACCCGGTCCTGAACGCCGGCCGCCCCCAAGGCCTCGCGCGCATCCTCAACCAAACTCGGATTGATCTCGTAGCCGACGCCGCGGGCGCCTCGCTCCTTTGCGGCCCGCAGGAGGATCCGCCCGTCGCCGGAGCCGAGATCGTAGACCACGTCGTCCTTTGTCACTTCCGCCACCTCGATCATGCGGTCGACAACGTGCCACGGGGTCGGGACGTAGGGCGCAACACTCCTAGGATCGAGCAGCGGAGCGTTCTCCTGAGCGATCGCAAGGTGGGCGCCACAGTGCAGCAGGACGATCCCAATGGCGACCAGCCCGGTGGTCGGCAACCGGGATTGTGCACGACGGCTCATCCAGCCCTGCCCGCGGGGCACCACACCCATCCGGCTCTCATGATACGGCAATGCGGGCCCCGGAGGGTTCCCGAGGTCCGCGGACCGCAGCGCAGTCCGGCGGATGGCGCTCCGGCATCGGGGCGACCCTTCCGCGGCCAGATGCGCCGTCGGGACGGCCACGCAACCGTCCGGGCACGACGAGCGTCCAGTAAAGACAGGGGCGACGCAGCAGGTGCCGCGGCAGGCTGGCCCAACCCAGCTGCCGAGGGCATTCGAGGCAGAAGGATGTTAGGATTCCAAATGGGTGCTTTCGATATGAGATCGCGCATGGTGGGCTGGCAGTGGATCGGGGCCGCGCTCTTGGCCTTTGCGTTGGTCGTTCCGGCGCTGGCCCAAGACGACTTGCAGTGGGAAGCGCCGGACGGCTCGTTTCCGGACCATGGCGGCTGCACGTACCTCGGGCCGAGCGACCAGGCGGCTATCCAGTCCATGGCTCAGTCGTTCGCAGAGGCCGAGCGCCGAGCGAAGGTGACCCGCGCCGTCCTGCAGGCCCTGCCCCGCCCACGCTACGGCGGTGTCTTGCCCACCCGCAGGAACGCGGGAGGCGTGGATGGAGGAGCGGCGGGCTGCGACGGCATCGATGCCTGCATCGAGCGGGCCGCCGAAGCCGCAGGAAAGCCGCTTGCCGCTCTGGCGACGGATGCGGAGTTCCTGCGGAGGGTCCGACTCGACCTCACGGGGCGCATCCCTACCAAGGAGGAGGTCCTGGACTTTCTGGCCGACACCTCGACCGACAAGCGCGAGCGGCTCGTGGACCGCCTGCTGGACACTCCGGAATGGGCCGACCGCTGGGCGATGTTCTTCGGCGACCTGTTCCGCAACACGATCCGCACAGCGCAGGTCAACCGGTACCAATGGGGGCGCGACTCGTTCCATATGTACCTGCTGGAGTCCCTGCGCCAGAACAAGCCGTATGACCTGATGGCCCGCGAGATGCTGGCGGCCGAGGGTGTCAGCGATGGCCGTACGTATCCGGAGCGCTACACCTCGTACGAGCACTATGAGTCCACCTACCTGAACTTCGTGGCGAATCCGGTGCAAGCGTCCGCAGTGGGCTGGGTGGTCGGCGGCCGCACGACGGGCGGGCCGACTCAAGACACGTACGACTCGCTCGCGTTCTTCACCGCGAGGGACTTTCTCGGCATCGCGGCCAGCGACTGCGTCCTGTGCCACGACGGGGTGGGCCGCCTCGAGCCCCTCTCGTCTTGGGGCGCGGCGGCATCGCGGCTTGAGCTCTGGGGACTGGCCGCGTTCTTCTCCGACGTGCCCCGCCACCAGGCTTGGCGCATTCCGGGGCGGAACCGGGTCATGAGGCCGAACGGCAATGGGTTCGCACCCGCCAACTACTACTTCGTCCACGACCTCGCCGAGGGAAGGCTCCAGACGACCCGCTTCGGCGACACGGCCGGAGAGTACCTAGCGCAGACTCAGGGCGGGAACCGCCCAGATCGGATTCACTTCGAAAGATTCGTCCAGCCCTCGTACCCGTTCGAATCGACGGCAGTCGTCAGCTCCGGGCTGCGCCTTCGCGAACAACTCGGCCAATACCTGACGGGCGACCCGCAGTTTGCCCGGGCAATCGCGAACTACATCTGGCGCGAGTTCTTCGCGCGCGGAATCGTGGAGCCGCCGGACCAGTTCGACCTCATGCGGATCGACCCGTCGTCTCCGCCGCCCGAGGGCTGGGAGCTGCAGCCGTCCCATCCGTGGCTGCTGCAGTGGCTGGGGGCCGAGTTTCAGGACAACGGCTTCGACCTGAAGTGGCTGATGGGCGAGATCGCGAACTCGCGGACATACCAGCGCTCGTCGCGGTATGACGGCGTGTTCACGGCCATCGACGACCGCTATTTCGTGCGGCACCACGCCAAGAGACTCAGTGCTGAGCAGGTCCACGACGCGATCTCGGTGGCGAGCCAGTGGCTGCCGTTCTACTCGGTCTCGCGGACATTCCGACGCATCCGGTTCGCGATGCAGTTTCCCGACGTCATCGAGCTGCCCCAAGGCAGGGGCAGAGACCCCGCTGCCGCGCGCGCCATGCTGCAGGCATTCACCCGCGGGGACCGCGAGGAGACCCCTCGCAGCTCGGAGGGCAGCCCGCTGCAGGCGCTCACATTGATGAACAACCCGCTGGTGCTCCAGCGGGTCCGCAACAGTCCGACCTTGAACGAGTCCCTTGAGCTTCCCGACGACGGGCTCGTGGCGAACCTTTACCTGCACGTGCTGAGCCGCCAGCCGAGCGACGAGGAGCTGGCGTTTGGGGTCGAGTACCTGCAGGGCGGCAATCGCCGGGACCAGGCCCAAAACCTGCTCTGGGCCCTGTTCAACAAGACCGACTTCTACTTCAACTACTGAGCGGGAGGAACGGGCAGGGCATGACCGAGAGAGAGCGATTCGACAGGGTGGTGGCCCGGCGCCACCGGGTGCACCACAACTTCTTCGAGCGGCCGCACCGCACGCGGCGCCATTTTTTCCGGGACACCCTCACGGGGCTGGGGGGATTCTTCCTGGGCCGCCAGCTGGTCGAGGGCGAGACGTCGAGCGCAGGCGCCGTGACGCCACGCGGCACGGCACGGCAGGTCATTTTCCTGTTCCTGCGCGGGGCGCCGAGCCATGTGGACACCTTCGACTTCAAGGAGGTCAGCGGCATCACGCCCACGGACTTCCAGCCGGAGCAGTTCGGCGATGTCACCCTGCCGGTGGGCCTGCTGCAGAACACCTCGAGGGTGCTCGACAAGCTGACGATCATCCGCTCGGGACAGGCTTGGGCGCGGGCGCACCCCCTGGCCCAGACTTGGATGCAGATCGGACGCAACCCGACCTCCGCTACCGGCAGGATTGCGCCTCACGTGGGAAGCATCGTGGCCATCGAGCGTGACGCCGACCGCCGGCCGGACCAGGCGTTCCCGGCATTCGTCGCCCTCAACGCCAACAGGGCTTCGGGCCCGGGCTACTTCCCCGTAGAGTACGGCCCCTTCCGCACGAACGCGAACGCGCAGGGGCTGGGAAGCGCGATCCACGGCGACGGGGAGTCGACCTTCCGGGAACGCTGGCAGCTGCTCAACGATCTCGACCGTCCTCTGCGGGGGCACGACTCGCCGCTCGGCGCGCACGTCGGCGGCATGAGCGAACTGTACGAGGGCGCCCACAGGCTGATGTTCAACCCGGCAGTCGAGGCCGCCTTCCGGTTCGACCGCGAGGAGAGTGCCCGCTACGGGAGCTCCGGCTTCGGGAACGCCGTCCTGACGGCGCGCAAGATCGTCGAGCAGGACCAGGGAACGCGCTTCATCCAGATCGACCTGGGCGGATGGGACCACCACAGCGACATCTACAACCAACAGGCCAACGTTTCCCCGAACAACAACATCTACCGGCAGACCAGCCTGTTCGACCCGGCCTACGCCGCACTGTTGGAGGATCTGGAGGCATCAGGAAAGCTGGAGGAGACCCTGATCGTCGTGTGCGGCGAGTTCGGCCGCACACCCGGCTACCTGTCCAACGCCCGCATCGGCCGCGACCACTACCTGCAGATGTTCTTCCTGCTCGCAGGCGGCGGCATTCAGGGCGGTCAGGTCATCGGCGCCACAAACGATGCCGGTGGCCGCGGGCCCGGCGCGTTCACGGTCGAGCCCGGCTGGTCGCGGGGGCGGGACATCCGTCCCGAGGACGTCGAGGCGACGATCTACTCTGCGATGGGCATCGATTGGACTACGGTGCGTTACGACGATCCGCTAGGACGGGGCTTCTACTACATCCCAGTCGCGGACGACGACGTGTACGCGCCGATCGAAGAGGCCTTCGCCTGATCCGCCAAGGTCAGCTGGCCCGGCCGACGAGCCAGCGGCCGGCCGCCAGATCCAACGCCGCCCGGAAGGGAGTCTCGGGCAAGTGGCGAAGGTTCTGCCGGGCCGACTCGC
Source organism: Bryobacterales bacterium (assembly GCA_965203925.1). Lineage (GTDB taxonomy): Bacteria > Acidobacteriota > Terriglobia > Bryobacterales > UBA6623 > VXMF01. The sequence continues at coordinate 2,052,327 of OZ241924.1, read as the reverse complement.
AGAAGCCGGCCGCGCGGTCGCGCACCTCCGCGATACCCCCGTAGCGGCGGACGATTTCGCGGATCCGTCCGGCTGGGACGGAGTTGTAGCCGCGGTCTCGGACGACCGCCTCCACCTGCCGGCGCTCGGGCGGCGTACATGACCGCAGGGCGAGAATCAGCGGCAGGGTGACCTTGCCTTCGCGCAGGTCGTTGCCGACGGGCTTGCCGAGCACGGACTCGCTCGCCTCAAAGTCCAGCACGTCGTCGATCAGCTGGAAGGCCATGCCCAGATTCCAGCCGTAGGCTCTCAGGCGTTCCTGAACTTCCTCTGACCTCCCCGCGATGAGGGCGCCCAGGCGACCGCATGCCGCCAGCAGGCAGGCCGTCTTGCGGTGCATGAGGTCATGGTTCTGCTGCTCAGTCACGTCGAGCCGACCGATCAGCTCGGCCTGCATTAGCTCGCCCTCGACCATCATCTTGGTCAGGTCCGTCAGGATGTCCAGCACGCCGAAGTGGCGCTCCTGCAGCGCCAGAGTGAATGCCTGCATGTAGAGCCAGTCTCCGGCGAGCACACTGATCTGGTTGCCCCAGATCTGGTTGGTGGACGGCTCTCCCCTGCGCACCTCAGCGCTGTCGATGACGTCGTCGTGGACCAGCGTGGCAGCGTGGATGATCTCCATCACGGCCGCCATGCGAACGGGCCTCTCGCCCAATTCCCCGCAGGCGCGCGCCGAGAGCAGCAGCAGGGCTGGCCGCAGCCGCTTGCCTCCGCTGGAGCGGAGGTGCGCGCTGATGCGGGTGACCACGTCCTCGCAGCAGATCGTGTCGAGCGCTATCACCTGCTCGACGCGACGCAGGTCGGATGCTACCAGCGAGAACAGTCCCGCGTGGGAGGTTGGGGATTGGCTCAGCATGGCCATCCGGCGGCGCAGTTCCGAACTTCCAGTCTACCGCCGAGCCCGGAAGCCGGGTCAGGCGGCGGCGGCCAGCTCGACACCTCCGACGAGCTGGCCGGAGGAATCGAAGCCCAACTCGGTCGCGGGCAGGGCCGCGGTCACAGATGGGTCGTCCCGCAATTCCTCGTAAATGCCCTCGCTGACCAGCATGTGGCCCATCTCCATGGTGTTGCGGATCCAGACCACGCTGCACTCGCCCAGATCAGCCCGGCCGCAGGTCGCGAGGATGCGCTCAACGCACTCGCGGTCCGTCGGGAAGTGCGGAGGGCACATGCAGCTGATGGTGCTGGAAGCGGTGAACGAGTTGATCCAAGTCTTGCCGAAATCGACGGCGTTGTAGAGTCTGTCGTGGATCACGTCGCAAAGCCCGATGCCGACGGCATTGCCCCCGCCGTGCGGCGTGAGGCTGCGCGCGTAGATGCGCCCGATGCTCGGGAGGCTCGGCCAGCAGTTGCGACCCATCCAAGAGCGGTTGACGACCTTGGTGTCCATGCCGGAGCCGGAGATGTTCTTGCCGATCTCGTCGACGATCAGCAGGTCGAAGGCGGGAGACGGAAGGTCGGCCTTCCAGCGCTTGACGCGCGCCAGCAGCTCCTCCTCGCGAGCCACCATTCCGGCCGCCCCGACCGCGTGCACCTCGGCGGTGGCGTGATTGGCGTCCTCGAGGATCGCCATGCCCCCCAGCATCCGCCCCGTGCCGAGCAGCACCTGGCCCACCTCGCGGATGACCTGTTCCAGGCCGATGCGCACCGCCCACATGTGGTAGCGCTTGGCGCCCTCCCACTTTCCGAGGCCGATGGCCATCATCTTGTGGATTCCGCTCTCGAGGCGCCCTTCGAAGCCCGTGTGCCACTTGACGCGGCTGCAGAGCATCACGCCGTCGGCCTCGAACGCCTCGCGGTCCATGGACACCGCGATGCCGCTCGGCGAATCGCCAACCGAAACCACGTCCAGCGAGCTGACGATGGGCACGCCCAAGGCACTCTCGGTGATCCCATAGTGCGCCAGAACCTCTCGCTGGCCGTCGGCAGTCCCGCCGCCGTGGCTGCCCATCACCGGGATCACGAAGGGCCGCACGCCACGGTCGAGCCAAGAATCGGTCACGCCCTTGACGATCGCGCTCAGGTTCGCGATCCCGCGGCTGCCGACTCCGACCGCGATGCGGCTGCCGCGAGGCACGCGCCGCACCCAGTCGGCGGACTGCATCGACTGCCGCACTGCGCCATAGACATCCGGCAGGGAGCGGTCCGGGAACTCCCTACGGATCGCGACCATGCGGGGAAGGCCCATCGGAATGGCATTATACCGGGCAGGGCCGGGCGATAATGCGTGCAATGCTGGCGTCCTCTGGCGCTCCCGCCTCGCGGCGGGGCATGCTGCGCGCCCTTGCATGCGCGGCCCTGTTGCCGGCGGCAGACGTGATGAGAGCCGCCCAAGCTAACGCCACCCTGACCGCCGTCCCCGGACTCCGCGTAGGGCACTGGACGCACGAATCGGGCTCGACGGGCTGCACAGTGGTGATTGCCGACGGTGGGGCCGTAGCGGGCGTAGACGTCCGTGGGGGCGGCCCGGGCACGCGGGAGACGGACCTGCTCGCGCCGGCTATGAGCGTGCAGCGGGTACACGCCGTCGTGCTCTCGGGCGGCAGCGCGTACGGACTGGCCGCGGCGGATGGCGTGATGGCGCACCTCGAGAAGCTAGGCATCGGATTCCGCGCGGGGCCGTCGGTTGTGCCAATCGTGCCGGCCGCGATCCTGTTCGACCTCGGTATCGGCGATCCATCCGTGCGCCCGGGCGCCCGCGAGGGCAGGCTGGCCGCGGAGGCAGCCTCACGCTCGCCGGTCCGGGCGGGAAGCGTGGGCGCCGGGGCCGGGGCATCCGTGGGCAAGATGTTCGGCAGGGGGCGCGCCATGCGCGGCGGGCTAGGCTCAGCCGCGATCAGCCTGCCCGGGGGACTCGTGGTGGGGGCGCTCGCGGCCGTGAACGCGCTGGGAGATGTTGTCGACCCGGCCACCGGCCGGATCGTGGCGGGCGCGCGCGGCGAGGACGGGAGCGGCTTCGCGGACACCATGGCGCACCTGCGGTCTGGCGCGGCGACCCGGCGCGCCCAGCCCGCGGGCAACACCACCGTGGCGGTGGTGGCGGCCAATGTGGACTGGACCAAAGCGCAGGCCTCCAAAGTGGCGCAGATGGCGCACGACGGTCTGGCTAGGGCCGTGCGGCCGGCCCACATGCCCTTCGACGGCGATACGGTCTTCGCGCTGGGCACGGGCGGCCGGCGCACGGATGCCTCCCTGCTGGGCATCATCGGGGCACTCGCCGCCGAAGCGCTCGCGACCGCCATCGTGTCGGCGGTCACCTCCGCCGAGGCCGGCTTCGGGCTCCCGGCAGCGGAGGCGCCGTAGCGGAGACGGCGCGAGGCGTCAGGGCACTTCCAAGATCCGCAGCGTGTTCGTCCCGCCTTGGGCTGCCCGCCAGCCACCGTGGGAGAGGATCACCCGATCGCCAGTCCGGACGGTCCCGTCCTCGCGCAGCAGCGCTACCGCCGCCGCGTTCAATTCGTCCGGGCCCAAGCCTGCGGTCGAGAAACGCACGGGCTGGACGCCACGGAACAGGGCCACTCGGGCCAAGGCCCGCTCGTCAGCGGCGAGGGCGTAGATCGGGAAACGCGAGTAGATCCTCGACATGAGCCGCGGCGTGTTGCCCGATGCGGTCATGCAGATCACCGCTCGCACCCCGTCCAGATTGGCTGCCACCGTCATTGCCGCAACCGCGACGGCCTCGTCGATGCGGACGCACTTGGGCCGGTCCGGAATGCGGGACTGCAGCCCTTCGCTGGCCTCGGCACCCTCGACCACCCGGGCCAGCGTCCGCACGACCTCGACCGGGAAGCGGCCCACTGCGGTCTCGCCAGAGAGCATCACGGCGTCCGTCCCGTCCACTACCGCGTTCGCCGCATCCATGACCTCGGCGCGCGTCGGGCGCGGGCTGGTGATCATCGATTCCATCATTTGCGTGGCTGTGATCACGCTGCGGTTCAGCGTGCGGGCCCTGCGGATTATTCGCTTCTGGACGGCCATCAGCGCGGCATCTCCGATCTCGATCCCCAGATCGCCCCTTGCCACCATCACGGAGTCCGACGCCAGGATCATGCTGTCGAGGCTCGCATCGTCAGCCACCACTTCGGCGCGCTCAATCTTGGCCACAAGGCGGCTTCGCGCCCCCAGCCGCGCGAGGTGCTTGCGGGCGATGTCCATGTCCGCCGCCGTGCGAGCGAACGAGACGCCAATGTAGTCCGCGCCGCGCCCGCAGGCGAATTCGAGATCATCCAAGTCCTTGTCTGACAGGGCCGGCGCGGAAAGCCCACCGAATCGCTTGTTGAGGCCGCTGCCGGAGCGCACCTCGCCCCCGGTCATCACGGTGCATTCGACCCGCTTGCCGGCTTTCCCCTGCACGCGCAGGGACACTATGCCATCCCCCAGCACCAGCTCGTCGCCCCGACCCACGTCCCTGGCGAGCCGTGCGTATGTGCAGCCGACCTGGCCGGAGTCGCCCTCGTCAGCACTCAGCGAAGCGTCGACGGCGAAGCTGCCGCCCGGGGCCAGGCTCACCGCGGCTGCGCCGGCGAAGCCCCCGATGCGGATCTTGGGCCCTTGGAGGTCGGCTAGGATCGCGCAGAATCGCCCGCAGGCGGTCGCTGCCGCGCGGACTTCGCTGATGCGTCGCGCATGGTCCTGCCGGGAGCCGTGCGAGAAGTTCAGGCGGAAGACGTCCACCCCTGCATGCACGAGCTGCGTAGCGAGCCCGTCCGTCGCCGGCCCGAGGGTGGCCACAATCTTCGTGCGTCTCAAGGCTCCGTCCTCGGCCCGTCTGGGCGTCGTCTCCAGACGCGCGGCCGCAGGCGGCCGATCATTGCCCCTCCAGGGACAGCCCCACCGACGATGCCTGCGGCATGGCCAGCCGCTCGCCCGACCGGTGGGCCTCTACGTTGGGCGTCATGACCTCGACTCCGGCCCCATGCAGGACGTCAAGGACGCTCCGGCGGAGGGCCGCGTATGTCGCCCCCATCTTGCTGGCCTGGTCGGTGTACGCCCTCAGCTCGTAGACGACCGCAAAGTCTCCCAAGTCGGCGGGCCAGACCACCGGCTCCGGCTTGGGGACAATCCCGTCAGTGCGCTGGGCCGCCTCCTTCAGCAGGGCGTCGATCTTGGACCAGTGGACGTCATAGCCGATGCCAACCCGAACCGCGAGCTGGAGCTCTCCCCGACCCGCCGCCTTGCTGTAGTTGACGACCTTTCCGCCAAGCACGACCCCGTTCGGGAAGGTGACGTCCTCGTTCTCAATCGTGCGAATGCGCGTGACGAAGAGAGTCTTGGCAACCACGTCGCCGACCGAATCGCCGATTCCGACCCGGTCTCCGATGCGAAATGACCCGGTGTAGGTGAGGATGATGCCGGACACAAGGTTCCCAATGGCAGCGGTTGAGCCGACCGTGACCAGGGCTCCGAAGAAGAGCGAGAAGCCCGTGAAGAACTCCGACTCCGCACCAGGCAGATAGGGGTAGGAGACCATCAGCGTGAAGACTACAACTACGGCCCTCAGCAGCCTATAGGTTGGCTGAGCCCACTCAGCCTCAAACCAGCCAAAGACCAAGGCACCGCTGCCGAGCGCATCCAGCACGAACTTCAGCAGCTTGAGGGCATACCGGACGGAGATCAGGATCACCGCAAGATAGAGCAGGTTCGGCAGGTAGTTCACCACTGCGGTGACAACGCGCATGCCGGGCTGGGCAACGTACTGCAGCAACTGGGCCGCGTACGGGGCAGTGGCGGGGAAAAAGCTCATCACGAGCGGGATGTAGATATAGACCAGCAGCAGCAGGGTGACAGCCCTTGCAACCCGAGCGACCACCACGACCGAGTCCCTGACCCGTTGGCGGGTGACCAGCTCCAAGCCGCGGAATCGGATGGAGTCGCCGTGGCTGGCCCAGACGCTCATGCGCCGGGTGACAAGCTCCAGACTGCTTCGCACGAAGCGCACGGCCAGCACCATGGCGGCCGTGGCCAGCGCCACATACAGGCAGCCGTCCAGATAGGTCTGGATGGTCTCGACCTCCTCTGGCGAGCGAGCGTCACGGAGCGACGCGAAGCGGCGCACGCCGGCGAGCCAGATACCGCTGAACAGCGAAGCCGCCAGCACCAGCGCCCCGTAGATGGTCAGCGAACGGAGCCGGCGCCTCCGCTCCGGATCCTCGACCCTGTTGGCGACCAGCGACAGGATCAGGCTGACGAGCGCCCAGACCAAGGTCGCTGCGAACAGCGGGAACAGCACGAGGTCCTGAACTGCCGGCCCCAGGCCCAGATTGGCCTCCAGCCACTGTCGGAAGGTGGGCACCTATGGTCTCCGCCCCAATCCTATGATCGCGCAGCGCAGGAGGGCGCCGAGCGCCCGCAGTAATGCGGGCCCGCTCACGCGAGCAGTTGGGGAATCACGCCGGTGCTGTCGGCGAAGCGCTCAAGCTGGCAGCCCATGATGCGCGCCTGGGTGAGCCACAGGTTGGCTAGCGGCGTGCCGTCGGGACAGTGCAGGTGCTGGCCCGGCTTGAATGCCCGCCCGCCCAGTCCAGCGACCACGATCGGCAGGTCGTCGTACTGGTGGGTCGCACCGTCGCCCAGCCCCGACCCATAGGTAAGGATCGAGTTGTCCAGCAGGGTCGACCCATCAGCCTCCGTAACGGCGTCCATGCGCTTGAGGATGTAGGCGAACTGCTCGACGTGAAAGCGGTCGATCTGAAGCAGCTCCTCACCGTGCTTCGTTTGCGCGTGGGACATCAAGTGATGGCTGACCGGCTTGTCGAAGAGCCCCTCGAACAGGAACGGGGTGTTCCACCGCTCTGGCCCGACCATGAGGGTTGCGACCCTTGTCAGCCCGGTCTGCAGCGCGACGACCATCAGGTCGCCCATCAGGCGGATGTGCTCGCCCCGCGGCAGGTGCGCCTCGGGAGGCTCGGGCATCGACACCCTTGCCAATTGGCCGCGCATCTTCTCGAGCTTGTCCATGCGCTTCTCGATGGCGCGTATGGAATCGAAGTACTCGGCGAACTTGCGGCGGTCTGCCTGACCGAGCTGCCGCCTGAGCGAGCGGGCATCCGCGAGCACAAGGTCAGTGATGTCGCGGAACTGGCCCGTCTCCTGGGTGCTGAAGAGGCGCCGGTACGCCTTTCGCGGATCGCGAATCGATGGCGCCACGTGGCCAGTCCCGTACCAAGAGATGTTGTCGAAGTAGATGGACTCGAGATTGTCGCGGTGGCTGTTGCAGCTCAGCTCTAGGGTGCGGAACGGCGTGAGGTCCCCGACGCTGTCGGCGACGACATGGTCCAAGGTGCGATCCAAGGGCCAAGCCGACGACGGAACGCCGAACGGCACGGCGCTGCTCAGGAAACACGACGCGCACTGCGCGTGGACATCCGTGCCGTTCTGGAAGGTCCGGTCGAGCCCGGTGACGAGCGACACTTTGTGCTGGATGCCGTTCAGGGGCTCGAGCGTGGGCGTGAGGCTGATCCGGTGCGACCCGACTGGGGTCTTGGTCTCGGCAATCGCGCTGAGATCCCCGTTGAAGGCGGGCAGGCCGGCATGGCTCTCGCCCGGAAAGAAGCCCTTGCGGACGACCCCGATCGGCACATAGAAGAAGCCCATCCGAAGCGGCGGGCGTTGACGCTGACCCTTGCCGCTGCCGGCTGTGGCCAAGCTCTCCAGCCACGGCAGCGCCAAGGACGCACCGCTCGCGCTGCGCAGGAAGGAGCGCCGGCTCGTCAGCGCCGCTCGCGCGGCGAGTTCAGGGTTTGCCACTGTACGTCTCCCCAGCCGACCGATTGCCCCGAAACGGCGCGCTCAGGACAACCTGCTTGATCATGTCCTGCATTCGGTAGCCGCCCTGTGCCGACCGGCGCACAATCTCATCCAATGCCGGCTCGTCCCAAGGGGCCAGCTGCCGACCCAAGGCAAACTCCAGCAGGTGCGCGGCGAATCCGCGGGCAAAGCGGTCCCTCTCGGCGAGGATCGCTTGCTTGAGCCCGGTCACGTCCGCGAAGGCGTGACGCCCAAAGAGCACACCGCTGGCGTCCACCGCGTGGCCATTGTCGTACGTTTCCCGCCAGACACCGGTGGGACCGTAGTTCTCGAGCGCGAAGCCCAATGGGTCGATGCTGGCGTGGCAGGCGGCGCAATCGGGACGCGACCGGTGCGCTTCGAGGCGCTCGCGGAGCGTCAGAGGCCCATCCTCCACGACCGGAAGCGGCGACACCTCCGGTGGCGGGGGGGCGGGCGGGTCGTTGAAGACGACCCCTGCCATCCACGCCCCGCGCGTGATGGGCCTGCTCTCGGCGGGCCCCGAGGTCATGGTCATGACCGCCGCGGTGGTGATCACGCCGCCTTGCCTGCGATCGTCGATCGAGACCCGGCGGAACGGGATCGCTACCGGCGGGACCTTTTCCGGGCGCGTGCCATCGCGGTACCACGTCTCGAGGAGTTCGCTGCGGTAGCTGAAGTCCGAGTCGACAAGCTCAAGGATCGGCCGGTTCTCGATCAGGACGGTTTCGAACAGGAGCAGCGGCTCCAGCATCATGTGCATGCTGGCACGGAACTTCGCGAAGTAGAAGTCGGGGAAGAGCTCGCGGTCCGGCACGGAGGAGACAATCCGCTCCAGCTGCAGCCACTGTGGCGCAAAGCTGTCGCAGAAGCGCTTCAGCCGGGCGTCCCGCAGCATGCGGTCGGCCTGCCGGGCGAGAGTCTCGGGATCGTTCAGCTTCCCGGCGTCGGCCAGCTGCAGCAGCTCCAAGTCAGGGATGCTGCCCCACAGGAAGAATGACAGGCGGGACGCCAAGCTGACGTTGCGGGACGTCGCATTCCGACCCGCCTTCCCGTCGACTTCGTGGAGGTACAGGAAGCGCGGAGAAGCGAGAGCCGCAGAGACGGCGGCCCTAATGCCATCGGCGTACGGCTGGCCGCCCTTGATTCTGCCGAGAGCGAAGTCCGAGTAGCGCTCCAAGGTGGCGGTGTCGACCTCCTGCCGGAACGCCAGCGTCAGGAACGGTCCCAAGGCGCGCCTCACAGCCGCCCGCGTCGCTTCTCCGGCCTCCGGAGGGCCGAAGAGCCGCTCCCACTCGCCGCTCGTAACGGCGTTGAAGTCGGGGCTGTCGACGATGGCGGTGGCGAGCTTCAGGAAGGACTCCAGCAGCAGCGGCGACAGCGACAGGTGGTCTGCCCGATTGTCGTAGCCGTGCTCGGCACGCAGATCTTGCGGGAACGGCGTGACTCCCGCCAGGCGCTTGCCGATCAGCTGGGACTTCCCGAGTGGCCGGCTGCCAGCCTTGAGTTCGTCTGGCATCTTGCCGGTCTCGGGGCGGAAGTACCCATAGTCGCGGAGCATTCGCTCGGGGAGGGCGAACACCTCCACGCTCAGATCGAAGAGGTCCTGAATGGCGTTCGCGTACTGGAAGCGATTCATCCGGCGCACCGGCACTCGCGGTGCGGGGCCTTGGGGAAACTCGTCGGGCGGCAGCATGGACCGAAGAAGGCCCACTGCCCGCTCGCGGTCCTCGGCTGGAATGGAAGGCCCGCCTGGCGGGGGCATCACCCCTGCGTCAAGGACGCGGACCAGCTTGCGCACCAATTCGGGCCGGGCTGCGAGGTCTTCGGTGCCGGTTACCGCGCGGAGGTCAATCCCGCCGTGCGGCGGTCCGGTCGCTCCGTGGCACTGTACGCATACCCGTCCAAGGACCGAAAGAATGCTCTCACCGGACGATGCCGCGAGGCCGTTCATGGCCACAAGGACCACGAAGCCCGACACGCTTGCCATGCGGGCCAGCGGGGGGTGAAGCTCAACGGCCATGAGCACAGACTCCGTTAGCCGGCGGGACTTCGAGGCGGCCAGCATTCGCACACTGCCGGCGAGAGACGACCGTGCATCTTACGACCGGCCCGGAACTGGTCGGATTGTAGCGCAGCGGCGGATCTCCCGGCCTTGGCCCGTCGCTGATACAATTCGGCGAGGACAGGCCATGGCGCAAACTCCCGAAGTCAACCGTCGACAATTCCTGAACGCGACCGCAGTCGCCGGGGGGGCCTTGGCCGCCACGGCGGCCAGGGCGCAGGACGCGGCTTCTGCGCGCCGCGTGATTGGGGCCAACGACCGCATCAACGTCGCCCAGATCGGCGTCGGAGGTCGCGGCAGCAGCCTGCAGCGGCTGATGCTGTCGATGATCGAGGGGGGCCAGAACTTCCGCGTAGCGGCAGTCTGCGACGTCTACGAGAAGCGGCGGCGCCTGGCCCAGGAGAACAGCAAGGCCGAGTTCTCCACCTTGGACTACAGGGAGATTCTGGCCCGTCCGGACATCGACGCTGTCGTGATCGCAACCCCCGACCACTGGCACGGGACCATGGCGATCGACGCCATGGATGCCGGGATAGATGTGTACCTCGAGAAGCCGATGACCCACACCATCGAGGAGGCCAAGGCGGTCGCGCGGAAGGTGCGCGAGACCGGAGCCGTGCTGCAGGTCGGTTCCCAGACCACGTCGGCCGACCAGTGGTGGAAGGCGCGCAAGGCCATTCAGGACGGCATGATCGGCAAGTTGGTTTCGAGCCAAGGCTCCTACCACCGAAACTCTCTGCGGGGAGAGTGGAACTGGACACCCGAGCGCGGCCGCGGCTGGGTGATCGAGCCCGATGCCGGGCCCCACGGCCAAGGCGTCAACTACGTCGACTGGGACATGTGGCTGGGTCCTGCGCAGAAGCGCGAGTGGGATCCCCACCGCTTCTTCCGGTTCCGGAAGTATTGGGACTACTCCGGGGGCATCGCCACGGACCTCTTCTACCACGTGGTGGCACCGCTGAATATCTGCTGGGGCCAACCGCAGTTCCCCTATCGGGTGACTGCCTCGGGCGGCAAGTATGTATTCAACGCGCCGGGGGATCGCGAAGTCCCGGACACGATGAACCTGCTGGCGGACTTCGCGAGAGGCCACTCGCTGATCCTGAGCGCCACCATGGCCAACTCCCGGCACATCCCGGGCCTGATCCGCGGCCACGAGGGGACCATCTTGATGGTCGAGCACGGCCGGTTCGAAGGGCGCACGGAGTACATCACCGTCGAGTCGGAACGCGTCTACAGGGACGCGTTCGTCGGCAAGTACGGCACGGAGAACGTCCAAATCAAGGTCGAAGACCGCGGTCGGGACGCGCACATGAAGAACTTCCTAGAGTGCATCCGCACGCGCGCCAAGCCGAATCTGGACGCGGACACAGCCTACCGCGCCCAGGTGACGATATCGATGGGCGTTATGGCTCTGCGCCAAGGCAAGGTTCTGTACTTCGACCCGGATATCGAAGAGGTTACGGATACAGCCCCGCGGGTGGGGTGAGCGTGCCCAGGCGGGGCCGGGGCGGGCATCATCCGCTCCTCGCATGGGCCCTTGCAGCACTGGCCGCAGGCGTCGGCTGCGGACCGGCCGCCGAGACGCGGCAATTTCCCAATGTGCTGCTGATCCTCGCCGATGACCTTGGATACGGCGATGTGCACGCCTACAACTCGGAAGCCAAGGTGGCGACCCCGCACATCGACCGGCTGGCGAGGGAAGGGCTGCGCTTCTCGGACGCTCACAGCCCATCGACCGTTTGCACCCCCACGCGGTACGGCCTACTGACGGGCCGGATGCCGTTCCGCAACGGCATGGCAGGCGTATTCGTGGGAGTGCAGGGGCCGTCCCTGATCGAGGCGGGCCGCCTAACGCTGCCGCAGATGCTGCGGGAGAAGGGCTATCGCACGGCGATGGTCGGAAAGTGGCACTTGGGCATGACGTTCTACGACGCCGAGGGGCGGCCGGTTCATGACCTCGAACTCCCGGCTTCAACGCCGCAGCAAAGGGCGTCTTCGGAGGTGGAGCGCGTACGCAGGGTCGACTTCTCGCGGGCGATCCCGGACGGTCCGCTGCACCGCGGGTTCGACGAGTTCTTCGGCACGGTCGCGTGTCCGACAACCGACTGGATGTACGCCTGGATCGAGGGTGACCGCGTGCCGGTCCCGCCGTCGGAACTGCTGGACCGGGCCCCTCTTCCGAAGCACCCCTACTCGCGCGACAACCGCAGGGGGCTCATCGCAGAGGACTATGACCTCGAACAGGTGGACATCGAGTTCCTGCGGCGAAGCGTGGAGTTTCTCGAGCGGCACGCCGAGGACTCCCCCGAGCGCCCGTTCTTCCTGTTCCACTCGATGCAGGCGGTGCACCTGCCGTCCTTCCCCGCCCCGCTCTTCCACGGGAGCACGGCAGCAGGCCCTCACGGGGACTTTCTGCACGAAATGGACTTCATCGTGGGCGAACTAGTGGGAACGCTTGAGCGGCTCGGACTGGCCGAGGACACGCTGGTGCTATTCACGAGCGACAACGGGCCCGAGGTGCTGACGGTCTACCACATGCGCACGGACCACGGGCACGACGGCGCCCGCCCTTGGCGAGGCGTCAAGCGGGACCAGTGGGAAGGCGGGCACCGCGTGCCGATGATCGCCAAGTGGCCGGGAGTCGTTCCGGCCGGCGAAGTCACCGACCAGACCTTCAACCTGACGGACATCATGGCGACGTTGGCCGGCATCACCGGGTACGAACTGCCGGCAAGTGCGGCCGAAGACAGCTTCGACTTCTCCCGCGTATTGGCGGGGACGGCGGGCCCGGCGCCTGTCCGTGATTTCACCCTGCACCAGACCAACCGCTTGGCCCTTGCGCTCCGTCAGGGGAACTGGAAGTTCCTTGATCATGCCGGCTCGGGGGGCAATGACTATGCCCGCCCGGAGCTTGCCGGATTCGCGATCGACCATGGGGCCCCTGGAGCGCCGGCCCAGCTCTACGACCTCGCAGCAGACCCGGGCGAGACGAGCAACCTGTACTACGAGCGGCCGGAGATTGCGGCACGCATGAAGGCGGACCTAGAGAGGCTGGTGGGGGTCGGCCGCAGCGCTCCGCGCGAGTAGGGCCAACGGGACCGGGGGACCAAGCACTCGGGCAGCATGCGGCGGTCTGGAACAAGCCGTGCCATGTGCCGAAATCGGGGTGGACCGGTCAAGTAGCACAGTGCGTTCGCTGCGCCCTCCCACTTCGGCGTAGGATCGGGGCCGTGGCTACGCCGCGATGCCCGAGTGGCGGGCTATGGTTACAACTGTCGGCACATCGGGTCGGGCCGTTTCGGGGCAGGCGCACCTCAGAATGGCCCACCGCGGCGAATTTGCTGTCGAGAGCGAGTACCTCGCGGATTCGTCTCCCCGTGCGATCACAATCCTCACCGCGTCGCCGAAGGCATATGCACGTTCATCGTGTCTGCAATGCCGATGACAGGGCTCGTCCTCGACGCTCGAGTCACCTCTTGCAGAACGGCGACGCAGGGACTTCCCTTGACGAGGCCCAATGCCCCCGCCGCAAGTTCATATCAGGCCTTCTGGCTGAATACGTCCAAGTCCTCCCGACTACTTGCTTGGAGGTCAGCACCCAGCGCGAGTCCAAGTTGCAAAGACGCCTTCCTCGGCGTGGTGTTGGTCGTGCAGTTACACCAGAACGGCGGGGGAGACCTACAAGAAATCAGAGTGTCTGCACGGCACTCTGCAGAAACCTGAATCGATACGTGCCGAATATCGGAAGAACGTGGGAGTACTCAAGCCTCTCTACATAGTTGGCCATCGCGGCGCTTACGTGACAACGCGGGCCGGATCGCGGATAGATTGCTCTCCCGCGCTTGCGGCCTCTTGTCTATAACGTAACGCGCCAAGTTCGCGGGTGTGCGGCACCCGATCTACCATGAAATTGTGGCCCGCGGCATATAATGCAGTCTCTGCGGTGAAGAACGATGGCTGAGTGGCTCAACACGACCTTGATCGTCATTGCGGTCCTAGCGGTCTCGGGTCTGTTTTGGAAGATGGCCTGCTGGACCGCCGAGGTCGATAGCGATCGTAACGCGTTTGGGAAGATGCTGGCGACCATCCAAGAGGACATAAAGAAAGTCCTCGACCGTCTCCCGCCCACTACTGTGGAGAGTGGCAGGCCGCTTCGCCTAACCGACCTCGGAAGAGTGAGGCAGAGGACCTCCGTGCCGATGCGTGGGCCGAAGCGACCGCCCCCGAATTGATAGAGCAGGTAAGGGACAAGTAGCCCTTCGAGGTCGACGATTTCTGCGAGAACTACGTCGCCTCGGATCTCGACGCGGCGATGCGCCGCAGGGTCGCTGTCACGGCATTCGATCACGGAATGAGCAGGGACGGCGTTGCACCTGTCCTCCGCGTGGTCTTACGCGACAAGCTGCTCGCGCTGATGGATGCTGGAAGAGAATAGGTCCCCATCACGGAGTGCATACAAGTCCGAACTCACAGTCATGTCCGTGGCGCGGGCCCACTCGTTGTCAGCGCCTCTGCCGAAACGGTCGTTGAAGCGCTGCGCGCTCCGGTCCGGAGTCCGTCGCGTGGCGAAGAGGCCACCAATCGGTCAGTGCTGTGCAACTGTGTCGCCGTCAGCCGAAAGACGCCACAGGCTCCACATCAGGTCGTCGCCTCCTAGATACGAGCTGTAGAACGACGGGAACGGGCTGCCGTCCATCAGCAGGGGCTGGCGGTCCAGACTTCTCGGCAGGGGCGCATCGTCCGGCAAGAAGTGAGCAACCGCCTCTCGGGCCCGGTTCCAAGCGGCGGCAAGGTATAGCTTTGCCTGCTCCCCATCAGAGCGGTCGTGGGCGAGTAGCAGGACGTCGATCGCAAGGGCATACTGCTCAGGTATTCTTCCGGGCTGGGTCGCGGAGCCAACGCTGCTGCCGATCTCACGTGGCCCGATCGCTTGGAGGTGCCTGTCCGCCTCATTGAAGAAGCGCCTTCGGTACTCTGGGGCCGCTTCCGGATTCGATTCGGCCCGGCGAAGTGCGTCCTCCGGATGGACCTGCTCTTCGGCCTCGATGACCGCTTCATCCTGCCGAGATGCAAGCTGACTCATGCGTCGCGCCAACTCGGGAAATCGGCGTTCGAGGCGCTGTGCGGATGCCTGAAGGTCCACCGCCAACGACGCGACCTGCCGGGAGTTGAAGACGACATCCTGCTTGCTCAGGTACACAGCGAAACCATGCTCGTCGGTCTGCCTCTCAAGGGCCGTCACGAACTGCTCCACCCGAGGGAGCATCCACTCCGCGAATCCCGCACTCTGCGTCGCGGCGAGGGCCGCCGACCACAAGTCCAAGTAATAGCCACCGTGGCGCGGGAACATTCCGAATTCGGCCCAGTCGCCGCTCTCGGGACGGTCGAACTCGAACATGGGCGCGTGCCGCCCGTAGCGCAGGCCATCGCCGTCTGAAGCTACAGCGCCCCGCCACAGGCCGCGGCTGAATCGCTCCAGCACCGTCCATTCCCCGGGGCCCGCCGCAGGCTGCAGCGCTAGGAAACGGTCCCACAGCGGCCATCGGCTGTCGAACTCGTGCTTGCGGTCGAAGGGATAGCCGTAGTCGGCCCGTTCGCGCCGAAAGTCCCAGCCAGAGTCCTCGCCCCAAGGCAACAGGCCGTTGTGCAGGGGGGCGTGGGCTAGGAACCAGCGCAGCGCCGCGTCGGCCGCGTCGGCATACCGCGATTCCCCGGTGGCAGCCGTGAGCGAGTAGAGCAGCTGGTACAGGGCGCCATCGGAACACACGTCTCCGCCCCTGTACGTGATCTTGTGCGCGCGGTTGTTGCCCTTGTAGATGTTGGGGAGGTTGGTGACCGGCATGCGCTGAAACGGGCGGCCCTCGGTGGGGAACACGGCATCGGGCAGCAGCTCGGGCGGATGGGTCCGCAGCAGCATTGACGCGAATTGGGGGCTCTGCTCACGGCCCCAACGGTCCCAGCCCGCCGCGATCATCTCGTCGGCGAACCGGCGGGCAATGCCGCCAAGGTCGGGCTCCCCGGCGGTCAGGCCCGATACCGTCAAGAGCACTACAACCGCTGCGGTCAGGCGTGTCATCTGGTCTCCAGTCTCGCGAATCCTAGCACTTGCCAAGCCTTTCAGTGCTGCTGAACCACGAGGCCTGATCTGCCTGTGCCTCTGTCCCACAAGCCGTCGCGCGGCAGCCCGGCCTTGGGGGCCGGACTTACCTTCGGCGGGGGGTGAACTCCAATGCCTCAGGCCCGAAGGCCGGCAGGTCAGGGCGGTCAGATGCCACGCCGCCAGGCGGGATGTCGAGGCCCGCCGTCCAGACGACTCCATTCAGGATCAGGGTGCGCAGGTCGTCGTTTGCCCAATTCTTATAGAAATGCGGCATCACGATCCCAAAGCCACGACCGCCGTCGGCCCGCTCGACCCCCCAAGCAACGATTTCCCTTGCGGGAGCGTCGGGCGGCAACAGGGACAACGCCAGCGGAGTGACATTGGGGGCTGGCCGGTTGCCCGGTCCGCCGAAGTAGTTGTTGATGTACGGCTCGTCATGGACAGTGAAGCTCTGCCAACCCCGGCTGACTGGATGATCGGGCTCAGCAGGTTCGATCGTGGCCTCCGGATAGACGCGCGCAACGGACTGGTGATGGGGGCAGGAGCGGTTCGCGAAGTACCCGCCAAGCCAGCGAAGGAGCGGGTGCTCCCCGTCGGCCGTCACATCCTCGCCCAGCAGCCCGGTGGCATAGTGCAGGCAGGCGATGCCGCAGCCGCGCTCCATCATTTCCGCCAATTCGGCGAGATTCCGGCGAGGACTCCCGAATCGGTTCGGCGGGAAGGTATCGCCGAGAAACACGACCGTCGAGGCCGCATCCCTAAGAGCCGCGTCACGGGGCCACTCATAGACGACCTGAGCGCTGACGCCGTTGACGTTGCGCATGGTCTCGAGGGCGCTCTCAAGCAGCCGGGCGCCGGCTGCGGCCTCGTGCGATCCCGGCGGGTGACTGCTCGGGCCCACAACGATAAGCACATGCGGGACCTCTGCCGCGTGTAGCGCCAGACCCCCAACAACGAGTACAGCTATGCGCGACAGCAATGGCACCTGCTCATAATGCCATCTCCGAAAAGCTTACAATCGCGCCAGCACCCGAGCCTTTGCGGGCTCGACGCGACTGACTCCCCATGGTCCCGCGATTGGCCTGGCTCGCAGCGGTCACATTGATGGCGGCTTGGGCCCAGCAGCCCGAAGAGGCGACTGCCCGCCAAGCCTTGTTCGGCTTGCTACAGTCCTCGCCCGACGTGCCGAGCGCGGAAGCCGCAATCCACGGCACGGTGTTCGAAGAGGGGCTGTCGATCGAGGACGTGTCCTGGAATGCAGCAGACGGCGAATCCGTCCCTGCCTACGTCATCAGGCCTGTGGGCGCGGAAGGGCCCCTGCCGTCCATCGTCTGCCTTCACGGCTCCAGCGGCAGCCGCGACTCAATGACGACCAAGGAGTTCGGTGCCGGCGAGTGGACCCGCCCGGGCCGGGACAGCCCGCACATCAGGATGCTTGGCTGGGCGCGAGAATTGGCCCGCAAGGGCTTCATGGTATTGGCCATGACCCAGCGAGGCTTAGACCGCCGCGAGCCGCCGATCAACGTGCAGGCCAACTCACTGCTCGTCCAAGGCCGCACTGCCATGGGGCTGATCATCAGCGAGATCCGGCAAGCTCTGACGTACCTGACTCAGAGGGGAGACGCGGGCAAGATCGGCATTACGGGAATGTCGTTCGGGGGAATCACCGCCTTCTACACATGGGTCGCGGACACCCGGGTGGCCGCAGCCGCCCCAATCTGCGGCGGCGTTGGATCCGTGAGATCGTTCCTCCGACAGGGCCGGCTGTCGTACCACGGCACCTACTGGTGGATCCCGGGAATGCTCAAGTGGGGAGACCACGGGGAGTTCGCCGCTGCTATGGCACCGCGGCCGCTGCTGGTCTGGGCACCGACCTCGGACGTCGGAATGCCCAGACAAGGGGTAGACCTCTTCCGGGCGCGGACCGAGCCAGCTTACGCCAGCAGAGGGGCAAGCACAGCGCTGCGAATCCTCCAGCCGCCGGGCGGACACAGCTTCAGCCCTGAGGCGTTTGAGGCAATGGCCTCATTCTTCGACGAGTTTCTTCGCTAGGGCCGATTTCGTCCGGCAGCGGGCCTCGAATTGCGATTCCGGGCATCCGAGACCTGAATCGCGTCCCAAAACGGTGAACCGGATGGTCTAACATCGTCATGGCAGAGAGCCCGGAGGAGGATTCATGCGCCACTTGCTCGCGAGATACCTGAACGACGACCTTTCGAGGAGGGGCCTGTTCGAGGCATTGGCAGGCCTCGGCTTCACCGCAGCCGCGGCTCAGTCGGTCGTGGCCCCGGCCGAGGCCTCAGAGACCGGTCAGGGGGCGAGCAGCGTCAAGGGCACAGGCGGCGAGATCGTCGTGGCCCAGATGAAGGCTGCGGGAGTCGAGTACCTGTTCACCAATCCCGGATCGTTCGAGGTGGGGTTCTTCGACGCGTTCTTGGGGCAGGACCACACACAACTGATCATGGGCCTGCACGAGGGGATCGTAATCTCACTTGCGGACGGATATCACCGGACTTCCGGCAAGCCTGGATTCGTGAACATCCACGTCATCGCCGGCACCGCGCAGGCCGCCGGCCAGATGTACAACGCCGCAAAAGACGGCTCCGCGTTGGTCGTGACGGCGGGCCTGAACGACAACGAGCTGTGGAGCGACGACGCCGGACTGGCGCCCCGCCCTGGCTTCGACCAGAAGGAGATCAACCGCCAGTTCACCAAGATCTCGTGGGAATCCCGCGATCCGCGCAGCCTGGCGCTGATGCTGCGCAGGGCCTTCAAGGTGGCGAGCGCCCCGCCCGGAGGGCCGACCTATCTGGCGATGGCCCACCACACTCTGGAGGCGCGCGACGTGGAGGCGCGGGTCTTGCCCGGAGAGCGGTTCATGCCGGAGTTTCGCATGCGTCCTGCCAAGGACGCCGTGGAGCGGGCTGCCAAGGCGCTGGTCGAAGCCCGCCGGCCTGTGATCGTCGCCGGCGACGAGGTATGGAAGTCGCGAGGCTGTGAGGAACTCCTGAGCCTGGCGGAGGCGCTCGGGCTACCGGTCACCAACCAAGGGCAGGGTTATGACAACTTCCCGGCCCACCATCCGCAGAACTTGGGCCGCTTCAACCAGAACCACAAGATGCTCGCCGGGTGCGACCTCATTCTCAGCGTGGGCGCGCCAGACTTTGGAGGAAGGGTTGTGCCGGGCGGCCCCGAGGCGCCGCTTGCTGCGAAGTTCATCCGCCTGACGGCAAATGGGGACGTCATCAGCCGCAACTACCCGACCGACCTGGCCTTGGCCGGCACTCCACGGGAGGGTCTCCGCGACCTGAGCGACGCGGTCAAATCGCTGACCACCGAGGCCCGTCGCCGCAAGATCGCCAAGCCTCGCGCCCAAGAACTGGCAGCCTACACGACCAAGGCCCGAGACATGGCGGACAGCGCGGCCCGGGCAAACTTCGGGCAGGCTCCCGTGCACCCGGACGAACTCGGAGCGGCCATCGCGGCGGCGGCCGACGCCGACGCGATCATCGTCCCGGAGAATCTGACGGCCAAGTTTGGCGCATTCCCGTTCGGGCACCGGGAAGGCGAGATGATGCGTGTTGCCAACACCGGGAACGGCCTCGGATGGGGCATCGGGGCCGCGGCCGGAGCCAAGCTTGCAGAACCGGACCGGCAGGTCATCTGCTCGATTGGCGACGGCTCGGTAATGTACAGCGCCGCCGGATTCTGGACCCAGGCGCGCTACGAGATTCCCGTATTGACCGTGGTGTCGAACAACCGCAACTACCAAACCGTGCGCCGCGCCTACCATCGCTACGGCGGCAAGATGGCCAAGAGCGACCAGTACACCGGAATGTACCTAGGCGATCCGGACATCAGCTTCGCCGAGCTCGCGCGCAGCCAAGGCGTCGCCGGGGAGAAGGTCAACGAGTCGTCCGAACTCCGGCCCGCTTTGAAGAGAGGTGTAGAGGCGGTTCGCGAAGGGCGTCCGTACGTGGTCGACGTGGAGACTGCTCGCTACGGCGGCGGGGCTGTCTCCGAGTGGCACCAGACGTTCAGCCTGGCGCAGCGGCGAACGAGGAGCGTCTGACCCGTCGGCCAGCCAGCAGCGGAGCGGCGCTGAGGACGCAACGAATCGGGCAGCCCCTGGATTGTCTTGGCCCGAACCGTGCAGAACAGGCCATCCTTCCCACCGAAGCATGTACAGGGGATCGGCGGCTCGCCTCAAGTGGTGGTCAGGGGCGCAGCACGCTAGCCAGCACGGGCTCGGCCAGTGTGCCGTTCCAACGGTGACCCCCGTCAAAGGAGTCCATTACAAGGCGATCCTCCGCCCCAAGGGCCCTATAGGGTCTCTCGATTCGCTCCCATGCCACGGGGATCCACTTCTTGACCATAAGCCGATCCCGCCCGCCGACTTCCCAGACGGAGCGGCGGGGAGCGATGAGCCCGGCGATCTCCGGCACGTCGCCGAATTGCAGCAAACCCGGAATCACCTGCGCACCACAGCTGTAGCGGTTATCGATTCGCTCTTGCATCACGTTGAGGGCTCCCGAGATGGCAGCGACCCGAATGCGCGGCTCCACGGCCGCCGCCAGCATCGTCATCCGGCCGCCGTACGAAAGACCCACGCATCCGATCCGGCTCCCGTCCACTCCCGGCTGCTGCGCGAGGAAGTCCAGAGACCAAAGCACATCTCGGAGGTTCTCACTCATCAGGTTCCGCCCGAGTAGCTGCATCCGCACGAATGTGACCGCGCAGGGGTCGCTGCCCCCGTATTCCTCCCGCGGGTCGAGCCGCACCCCGAATGGAGTCAGGCATGGCGCCACCACGACGTAGCCCTTCCCGACCAGCTGACGACCGAAGTCGTAGTTGGCGTCCCTAATGTTGCGCGCACGCTCTGGAGTGCCGTCGATCCCGGCGACCGCGTCATGACCGTACGGGCCGTGGCCGTGGAGGGCTACGATCGCGGGCCTTCTGCCGCGCCAATCCCCCCGCGGGGCGAGAAGGTGGAGCGGGAGATCCGCCAGGCCATCTGCGGCCAACGTCAGCGAAGTGCGGGTGTGGTCGGGGAATTCCGCGGTCTCGCCTTCACTTAGGGCCCAGCGCGTCGGTGGCCGATAGTCACCCAACAGTTCGTCCAGCTTCGCCCTGAACCGTTGCTGCCAAGCCCGACACTCGCTCGCCGTAGAGCCCTTGAAGGTCATCCGCAGCGGGGCGTCGCGGGCGAGTCTCCGAATGAGCCGATTGACGTCCTGGGCGCGGGTGGGGCACCAACCGCCGAGCAGCAGCGCTTTCAGCAGCCCGCGACGGTACATCCGCCTGATCGCCGTCCTGCCTGCTATTCCCCCAGCCGGTCGGCGTGCTGCCGCAAGCCTAGGCGGGCCTCTTCGATCTGAAGCCTCAGGCTGTCGGCGTGACGCCACGCCTCGCTGTCCAACTGGGTCCCGGGATTGGCAAGCTCCCGCTCGAGCTCTGCCAAGTCCCGCTCGCAGCGCTCGAGATTCGCCTGAAAGGTCTTCGGGTTGTGGAAGCCTCCACCCTCGACAGTTACGTAGACGGGAGTGGTGTGGGCCACGTACCCGGAGCCTGCGGACGCCCGGGCGGCGATCCACACGCCATGGTCGACCGCCAGCTCGAAGTCCACCGAGAGCTCATCCCGAGCCCCCTCGTGTGCGGTGATTCGACGGACTGTATCTCCGTGGACCACGACCTCAAGCTCTTCCATGGCGATTCGCGTGCCATCCCCAAAGGCGCTGGCCGTGACACGAACGGACGTGCCCCGCTCGACGTCCACCACACCGCCAGGGAGACTTTCGTTGACCCTCAGGTCGAGGATCGGCCCGGTGGTGGCAAAGGTCCGGCCAGCTTTGACGGCTGCCAGCCACCCCTCGAAAGTGAGGTCTTCCCCAAGATACGTGTAGAACCGAGCGTCGCCGATCTGGCCGAAGCGCTTCGGATCCCCGCGCTCTCCCCGTCCGCACCACGGAAAGTCGGATCCGGCGAGCGCCGTCAGCCGGAAGCCGAGGTCGAGGAATCGGTAGTAGTGCTCGGTGTGGATTGGCCCGCCCGGGACGCAGAACTGCGCGAGCTCCAAGAAGTCGAGCTTGCCGGCCAGCATGCTGACAGTCATGCCACGGTACCCGTGGAAGGACATGCCCTGATGTGCGAAGCCGCTGATCCCGCCCAGCTGGCGTACGCGGTCGAAGACCCTGCCGTAGGCGTAGTAGTCATCCCTGAAGCGCACGAAGTCGGCTGCACCCAGCGAGATCGTGTGCCCGAACTCCGGAGTCCGGGGCTCCTCTTGGCCCGAGGAGAGGATAGTCGAGCCCTCTTGGTACCGGCCGGTCTCGCCCCATGCGTACTGAGAGAAGACGTAGTGCCAGAAGTCCCCCATCTGCAGGATGTGGCCGACGTGGATGTCTTCGGCAGCGACCCATTTCAGGATGGCCGGATTGTCGCGCGGAGAGCGGCGGATGTGGATGTGGTCGTCGGAGGAGTACCACCCGCGCCCGGGCATGTCGATCCAGCGCTGAAGTTCGTAACTGCGCTGCACTTGTCGGCCCCGGAGCACCTCAATCTCGTGGGTCTCCGGCAGATATTCATAGCCCTTCGAAATCTGGAGCTGATAGCTTCCGGCCGGCAACGACACTTCGAAGAAACCGTCCACGTAGAATGAGCCGTCCGGCTGCAGACTGTATCCCTCGGCGCGGTCGGAGCGACCCCACATGACAGCGATCGCCTGGGAGGGCACTGCGAACGCCGATGCGGCCTGATCGGAGGCCGCGATCGTCCTTGGAGTATTGCCGTCGATGTCCGTGAGGCGCACTCGGACCGGCGTCGGCAAACCGCTGGCAGCGTCGCTAATCGTCACCCTCAGCGATGCCTCGCGCGCGGCACACGCAGCGACGACGAGGCCTGCCGCGAAGAGCCCAGAGGCGATCGCGCGGCGATTTGTCGTGGGACGCAACTCGCAGGCCCTTCCCGCAAACATCCTACTCCGTAAGCCGCGCGAGAGGGCTGGTAGTCGCATGCCGCCGCCACGGTCCGGCTCTGGAGCTGGATGAAAGGCCGTTCGCGTACGGCTAGAGCAACGTTGCCAGGACTGTCGGCAATCCGCGAACGAGCACCAGCAGGTATGCAACGGCCAGCGGCCTCTTCCCCATCGCAGAGGCGTTGAAGCGCCGCAGTACAGCCAACACAGCGTGGCGCACAGAGCGCCACGGATAGACCAGCAGCGTGCCGGGCACCTTGAAACGCAATTGCGTAAGGGCCATCTCCGCGCCGGTCTGCGAATTGGGCCTGGAAACTGTACGGTTCTCCAGCAGCGCCGTGAAAGAAGTGTCCAGATTGGCCCCAATGGCGCTAGTGCGAGCAACGTCTGTTTGCCAGTGGAAACGGATGGCCATCAGCACTAGGAACGGGCGGTGATTGGCTCGGTCACCACGTTCGAACGCCAGCGGGGACGGGTTGGCTTCAGAAGGATGTGCTTTTCGGGCGACGCGAAGCGCTCGTGGATGTCGAGCCTGTGTCCGTGTGTGAGGGCCCGACATCAGCTTCGTTGAACTGACGCGCAGCCAAGGGGCCGCGGGAGAGGAGGTCAACGAGTCGTCCGAGGTCGGGCCAACCCTGACGAGAGCTGCAGATGCCGTCAGGGAAGAGCGTCGGTACGTCGTCAACGTCGCAGCGTCGCGGACGGTCACCGTGAGCGAGGTCTCGCGCTTGGCGCAAGCGGCGACCGTCAGCCCGGCAGCGAGGAGACTAAGGGCGGCTGCGCGACGACTGATGATTGGTGGACTTGGGCAAACTGTGCTCCCAGCCTGCTGCGGGAGGCCCGAGACGATCGCACGCCGACCGCTTGCCCCGCCGCCGCTCCGGGACACGGCTGCGGCTGCGAATTGTGCCGCTGGGCGGATTCCGGCAATCTCGAGGCGCCCGCCGTTCGGGAGCCGGGCAGTGATGCGCCCTTCCGGACAGATCGGAGAGCGCAGGCTCGGCATGCCTCCGCCGCAGATCCGCTTCAGCGACAGGGCAACAAGGACGAGCTCGGCAAAGCTGCACCTTCCGGTCGCCCCTAGCCAAGCACAGCCCATCCCTTGACGGGACGGATCCCGGCGTGCCACGTGGACGCGGCGGGCTCCCTGACTTATTGCAGAATCTTGCCAAGGATCCGAAGGTCCGCTTGCCAGATCCACCGATAGTGTGTACTATGTACGACACATGACATTCGGCCAGCACGTGCGATCCGTGCGAGAGGGGCTCAAGGTCTCCGACCGGGCCTACTCACTGCGCAAGGTCGCGGGTCGTGTCGGGGTGGAGCCGGCCTACCTGAGCAAGGTCGAGCGAGGGCGCGTGCCGCCACCCTCCGAAGCCACCATTCGCCGGATCGCCCACGAACTCGGGGAGGATCCGGACGTTCTGCTGGCGATGGCGGGCAAGGTCTCGAGCGACCTGCGCGAAATCATCGTACGGCGGCCGAAGCTGTTCTCGTCACTGCTGCGCGAACTCCGTGCGGCGCCTGACCATGCGGTGCTGCGCATCGTTCGCGTCGTCCGGGACGGTGACTGGTAGCGAGGACGGAACTGATAAAGACAGAGCACTGCCAAGAGAGCAAGAGGAGAGAAGAATCATGATCGAACTTCGAGGCGATGAATTGCGCTTTAGCTTCCCCGAGGTGCATCGACGCGCCTCGTGCCGAATCGAATTCATCCGAACGCTGCGCATTCCGGACGACGGTGACAGGTACGCCCTGCCGCCAGGCCTTGACAGCTTTCCGTTGCAACATGTCGACGACTTCGCCGCCCGTGTGCCCGAGCCTTGGCTCGGTCACGGTGGCGTATTCCTGCCGATGTACCAAGCCGAGGCCATGTGGCTCAGCTTCGACGGAGACGGCTATCCGGTGGCCGTGAAGATCGCGGCGGGAAAGATCAATGCGATCACGGGCGAACCTTGGCAGGACAGGCTGTCCGCGAGCCCGAAGCAAGACTACGTCGTCGTTCCGGAACAGCCTTGGCTGGACGGCTTCTATGCGGGCAAGGGCTTGATCCGCCAATTCGTGGCTATGCCGCTCGGGGAAGGCTACACAGCAGAAGAGCAGCTGACAGGCACAGCCGAGCATGGGGGTCTGCAAGTCGTGGCGTACCCCATGCGCAAGGAGGAATACGAGAAGCGCTTCAACAGACCTGTGTACAGCATGGCCTCCGTTTGCTGCGATATGGCCGCGTCAGGAATCCCCGATGAGATGGGCCTTGCCCCGGGCGGCCTGATGGAGCAGGAGATCTACGAAGACGAGTTCGGAATCGACGTCTGGGATCAGAGTGTCGGGGCCAGGTGCTTCGTCCATATCCTGAACAGCGCCCAGTACCGTGGGGTGACGGGCCGCAAGCCCCCGACGGAACCGCCCACCGCCCAGCAGTACGCTGCGGCGGGGCTTCCTTGGTTCCGGTACTACGACCGCGACCGGGAGGTCTTGGATCAGGCTGGGAAGCTGGAGGGTTTGGACAGCATTGCCGCAGCGCGGAGCAAGAAGGGCCTGGCGCCGCTGGCCGGCAACGAGCCGCTGCAGCCGCAGGTCGTCAAGACCCTGAGCCCGCACGGTCCCTCGGTGCGGGACGGCGATTGGTAGGAGGGCCCAGCCACTGCGGGGCTGGCTGGGAAAGGCCTGTGGCCGCGAGGTGACATGAGGGGTCACCCCAGCCCGGCCTTCGCGGGTGCAGGTCGCCGCCGCAGGCCCGACTGCCGGGTGGGCGGTCTGCGGAAGGCTGCAGCATCGCGCTGTCCCGCCTGCTGCCCGACCTTGCTCGTGAACCTGCCGCTTGCCGATCGCAGCCGCGGGGGCGGAACTCTGCGTGCGAGCGGGCAGCGGAACTCCCGGCCCGCTCGGACATGGCCTTCGGCGGCCACAGAGCGAACCATTGCGCACGGCCGGACCCACGGGACGCCGGCAGGCTCCGCAGCCGGTGGCCACTGGGCGGCGCACTGGCGCGGGTCGAAGCGGATCTCGGCCTAGAACAACAAGGCCAAGATCGCGGGCAATCCGTAGAAGAGCACCAGCAGGTACGCAATCGCCAGGAGCCTCTTCTCTGTCGCAAGGGCAGAGAAGCGCCGCACAACGGCCAATACGCTGCCGCGCACGGGGCCCCAAGGATAGACCAGCAGCGTACCGGCGACGTTGAATCCCAAGTGCGTCAGGGCAATCTCCACTCCAGCCTGCGAATTGGGGCCGGAAACCGCGAGTGTCGCCAACAGCGCCGTGATGGTCGTGCCCAGATTGGCCCCAATCGTGACAGGGAAAGCCTGGCGCAGTGTGATCAGGCCCACTCCCGCCAGGGGAACGAGAAGGGAGGTCGTGATCGAACTCGACTGGACCATTGCGGTGACCAGGCAGCCGATCAGGATCGCCGCCACGCCAGAACCTCCCAAGGCGGCTCTGACCATCCGCTCGGCCTTGGCGAGCAGCGTGGAATGCAGGGTCCGGACGATCAGCATCAGAGAGCCGAAGATCAGCGCGCCGCCTACCAGCACCAGCACTGCGCCATGCGCCACGGGCGACTCAAACATCCACTCCGACACTGCCCGCACTGGCCCCAACACTGCTTTGAGAGCCATGGTGACCGGGCTGTCAATGTCGGGGCCGCCCCCGAATGCGGGCAGGCGGTCCGCCAACGTCGACGCCGTCTTGGACAGGAATCCGGTTGCAATCTCCACCGGCAGAAGAACCAGCACAGCAAGGAAATTGAAGAAGTCGTGGCAGGTCGCAACCGCGAAGGCACGCCGGAACTCTTCAGGCCGGCCCATGTGGGCGATTGAAACGATCGTGTTTGTCACAGTCGTCCCAATGTTGGCCCCCATGATCATTGGAACGGCGTTGGCCAGCGGAAGGGGGTTCTCCGGAGCGGCGACCAGCCCAACGACCATCGAGGTGGTGACAGAGGAACTCTGGACCAGCGTCGTGGTGAGAATCCCCACCATGAGCGCGATGAAGGGATTCGCCGTCGCGCTGAAGAACTGGTCTAGGAGGTCCTCACCCAACAGCTTGAAGCCATCCCCCAAGCCGCGGATTCCGACCAAGAACACGAACAGCAGCACGACAACCGACACCGCGGCCCGCAGGGCCTCGGCACGGGTGGGCTCCGCCGCAGGGTTGGTGCCTTGGTGCATCGAAGACCGGCCTGAAACCTAGGTGCAGCCAGCAACCCGCCCCTCAGGGTGTGACTGCAGAAAAAAGTGGTGCCCCATCGCAGCCCGGCTCGGCGGGTTAGCCACTGGTACTCGTGGGAGGCACTCCAACCGGCCCGCGGTCTCCATCGGGCACTGAAGCAATGCTGTCAACAGGATAGAGCATGGGCACTGCCTCCGAAGGCGACGGCTGCGGTTTGGTCGGCTCCAGGAATCTGCGGTCGAGCAGGCGCTGGGTGTCGATTCGGCCCATTGCCGCGAGCAGGTTCTCAAGCACGTGGGGATTGTCTGATCGCAGGTCCGCCAAGAAGGTGCGCAGCCTCTCCCGCACAGTCCCCGTCCGGTGGGAGCAGACGCACGGAGTGATCGGCAGCCCGGCGCCGTCGGTATACCTCGCAGTCAGCTCCTCGGTGACGTAGACGAGCGGCCGGATCAG
The DNA here is from genome assembly GCA_965203925.1 of Bryobacterales bacterium. GTDB lineage: Bacteria > Acidobacteriota > Terriglobia > Bryobacterales > UBA6623 > VXMF01. The sequence goes on along the minus strand of OZ241924.1, from coordinate 2,024,763 downwards.
CCGAAAGTCTCCAGACCGCGATTGCGTCACGGGGGGAAGGGCGCTCAGCCGGCCCGTGAACAGGGAGTTCCGCAAGAGCGCTTCGCAGAGGTCGTCGGCGGTGTGGCCGAGTGCCACGACGTTGCACCCTAGCCGCGACGCAACCTCGTACACAGCCCGGCGCCGGAAGCGGCTGCAGATGTCGCAGCCGTGATCCGGCTGGTCGTCCAGCAGCCGCAGCGAGGCGTCGTCGACGTAGTACGTCCAAGGAATGCCCCGCCTGCCGAGAACATCCCCCAAGTGGTCCACCGGGCTGACGAACTTGCCCTGTTCGACCGTGAAGGCGTGGATGGAGAACTCCACGGGCGATCGCCGCGAAAGGGCCTTCAGGGCACACGCGAGGGCCAGCGAGTCCTTGCCCCCCGACACGCCGACCGCAATGCGGTCACCGGCCCGGATCATGGCGAAGTCGCCGATCGCCTTTCCCACCTTGCGCAGCAACGTCTTCTGCGGATTCACGCTACAGGCCCTGAGAAAGGCCCATTATAGGCGGGAGATCAGGCAGAGTTCTCAACAATGCGCCGGATCGCGCTGGCCCTGCCGGTGCGCTCATCCACGTCTATGACGACGCCGCACAGCTGAACTGGGCCGGAGGCCGGCTTGAAGCGTCCCGGCAGTCCCGTCAGGAAGCGCCTCAGTGACGCGTCCCGCCGCATTCCGATGATCGAGACGGACGGTCCGGTCATCCCCACATCCGTGATGAACGCGGTGCCCCGGGGGTGGACGCGCTCGTCCGCCGTCTGCACGTGCGTGTGGGTCCCGACCACCGCGCTTGCGCGGCCGTCCAAGTAGGCTCCGAAGGCGTTCTTCTCGCTGGTCACCTCGGCGTGAAAGTCGACGACGCGAACGCGCACGGCAGGGTCGATGTCCTCCAGAATCCGGTCCGCCCGTCGGAACGGGCAGTCCAATGATGGAAGGTACACGCGCCCCTGGAGGTTGAGCACGGCGAACGGGACGCCGCCGTCGCTGTGGCCTACGAAGACCCCGGAACCCGGAGCGTCGGGATAGTTGTCCGGTCGCAGGAGGCGCGGCTCCACGTCGATGTAGCGAAGGATCTCCTTCTTGTCCCAGACGTGATTCCCGGAAGTCAGCACGTCGACTCCGCTCTCGAGCAGCTGGTCGGCAATCTTCGGTGTGACTCCGAAGCCGCCGGCGGCGTTCTCGCAGTTCGCGATCGCAAGGTCTATGCGCTCGCGGTGGCGGATCGCGCTGAGCCGCGCGCGCAGCATCCGGCGGCCAGGGCGTCCTACGATGTCGCCCACAAAGAGGATCCGCATCACGCTGGAAACGCCAAGTGTATCGCGGGAGGAACGCGCAACGCGAGCTTGCCCTAGGACGGAACCACCAACCTGTCCCCTACGGTCAATCGCCTGCCTTGCTGGTCCGGGGCAAGGCGTGTGTTCACCGCGAAGCGAAAGCCGCCGGGATAGCGAGCAAACAGAGAGCTCGGATGGGCAACACCGGCCCGGAACTCGGCGAAGCTGCCCGGCTGCAAGGACCCGCGACCGGAGCGCCCGTATGAGTCGCGGGTCGGAACGGAGCAGCGGCGGCAAGGATTCGTACCCAGCAGGTCGACAGTGCCCAGCCGGAAGCGGCGTGGGGAATCCGGAGCGCCGTACAGGAGGTCCTCGCCAAACGGCTCAAGGCCCTCGACCTCAAGATTTGCGCGGAAGCGCCGCCGCACCTCCTCCAGCGACAGATGGAAGTGGCGCGCGACGGCGGCCAGCGACGCAGTGCCGACAATCGTCGGCCCGTCCGCCAACGTGTCGTCCGGGTAGCCGCCCGACGGGTCGCGCCGAACCGAGACGGGCCGGGCGAGACGGGCCGCGAGCCACCGCGCCATGCCCCGGAGGTCGTCCGGAAGGCGGAAGCTCTCGTGGAGGCCGTCCGAGGCAAATCGGACTTCGCGCCCGCCCTCGGAGTAGGAGGCCCGGATCTTCAGGAGTGCCAAGCCCAGCCGCTTGGTGTTCAGGACCGGACCAGAGGGGTCGAAGAGCGCATACTCCCGGTCCCCTGCAAGGCTCTTGCCCGCGGCCAAGCCGACAGTGTCCAACTCGAGAGGGTCAAGGGACTTGATCGGGTAGATTCGGATGCTTGCCAGACGCGGGCCCATGGTGCTCCCAGATTGCCCCATGGTCGCACCCTAGGCAGCGGTGCGCAGCCGGGATAGGCTAGGAGTCAAATGCCTGCGCCCGCGAGAAGGCAGAAAGGGGCTGTCGAGGCAACCGTGTTGGAGACGGTCCGCGAGCTCCTGCGCGAGCTTGGATCCCGCGAGGCCGCGGAGCGAGCGTCCCTGAAGGACTCGCTGGAGGGCGACCTCGGCCTCGGGAGCCTAGAACGTGTCGAACTGCTGGTGCGGCTGGAGAGGGCGCTGGGAACACGCCTTCCGGAGGAGGGGGTCAGGTCTGCCCGGAGTCCCGCCGGATGGGTTCGCATCGCACTTGCGGCAAGTACCAAAGACCTCTCCGAGGCCCGGCGCTGGCCGATCCGCCAGCCGGCCCGGGGGGCCCACGCTCCCCCGGTCGAAGCGTCGAGCATGACCGAGGTGCTGCTCCGGCAGACAGAGCGCGACCCGGCTCGCGTTCACATTCACCTGCTGGACGGCGACGGCGGTTCGGACATCGGTCATGCAGAATTGGCCGACAGCGCTGCTCGGATCGCTGCGGGACTTGCCGAATCCGGATTGCGCCGCGGCGAGACGGTGGCCATCATGCTTCCGACCTGCGCCGACTTCTTCAGCTCGTTCTTGGGCGTGATGCTGGCCGGCGGCATCGCCGTTCCGGTCTATCCCCCCATGCGGGCCAGCCAGATCGAGGGCTACATCCAGCGGCAGCGGCGCATCCTGCAGAACGCTCGCGTGCGCTTCCTGATCACGTTCGACCGTGTCCGCACAGTGGCAAGCGCATTGGGCAGCCACCTGCCGACGTTGCAGGAGATGCTCGGGGCTGGAGAACTCTCCGAGAGAGGACGCGGCCTGCCGGTCCCGGAAGTGCGGCCAAGCGAGACATGCTTCATCCAGTACACGTCGGGAAGTACGGGCGACCCGAAGGGCGTCATGCTCACGCACACCAACGTGCTGGCAAACATCCGCGGCATCGGACATTGTGTCCAAGTCCGGCCCAACGACGCAGTGGTCACGTGGCTGCCGCTGTACCACGACATGGGGCTGATCGGATCTTGGCTCTTCAGCCTCTACCACGGCCTGCCCATCACCGTGCTGTCTCCACTGGACTTCCTGGTGCGTCCCGAGCGCTGGCTGTGGGCCCTGAGCGACTCGAAGGGCAGCCTGTGCCCCGCCCCCAATTTCGCGTTCGAGCTGTGCGTCCGAAAAATCGAGGACGACGCGCTCGAGGGAGTGGACCTGTCGCCATGGCGGGTCGCCATCAATGCCGGCGAGCCCGTGCTGGCCGCGACGCTGCGCCGCTTTTCCCGGCGGTTCGCCCCGTGGGGATTCGAACGCCGCAGCTTCAAACCCTTCTACGGGCTTGCGGAGTCCTCCGTGGCACTCACTCACTCGCCGTACTGGCGCGGCCCCGTCGTGGACACGATCGACCGCCTAGCGTACGAGCAACAGGGTCTGGCGCGCCCGGCAGAGGCCGGCAAATCGGCGAAGGTCCTGGAGTTCGTCAGCAACGGCAGGGCAATGCCGGACCACGAAGTGAGGGTGGTCGACGACGAGGGCGCGGACCTGCCAGAAAGGACCCGCGGCCGGATCCTGTTCCGCGGTCCGTCCCGCACGGACGGCTATTTCCGCAACCCGGCCGCGACGGCTGCAGTGCTGGGCCCCGGCGGCTGGATGGACTCGGGCGACTTGGGCTACATCGCGGATGGCGAGCTGTACGTGACGGGACGCCTGAAGGACTGCATCATCAAGGGGGGCCGGAACATAATCCCGCAGGACGTCGAGATGGCAGCTTGGGAGGCGGACGGTGTCCGAAAGGGATGCGTAGCCGCCTTCGGGACGACAGACCCGGACAGCGGGACCGAGAAGCTGGTCGTGGTCGCCGAGACAAGGCGGATCCCCGCCGAATACGCGGACCTCGCCTCTGCTGTCACGGAAGCCGTCGCAAGCCGAGTGGGGATTCCGCCGGATGACGTCGTGCTCGTACGGCCGGGGAGGGTCCCGAAGACATCAAGCGGCAAGATCCAGCGTTCCGCCCTTCGCGCGGACTACGACGGCGGCCGGGCACAGACCTCCGCCGCAGCGCCGACCTGGCTGCAGTTGGCTCGCGTGTGGACCCGCGGCACCCTGCGAGCGGGATCCTCGGCCTTGGCCAAGGCGGCCCGGCATGCCGGCGCCATGCAAGTTCGCGCCGCCGTCGCCTTCACCGCGATGGCGTTCGGGCTGGCGGCTCGGCTCGCGCCCGGGCCGGGGGCGGCCAGATTCCCCGTCAAGGCCGGCGCAAGGATCTGCGGTGCGCTAGCGGGGTACCGCACCCGCGGAGGAGTTCGACTCCACTCTGGGAGCATCGTCCTTGTCGGGCGCGCGGACCGGCTCGACCCCCTCAGGATCGCGGCGGTTGCAAGCTCCAAGTTTGTCTTCGCGGACCGAACCGGCTTCTCCGAACTGGCTCCGTCTCAGGCGTTCTTGGTCGACCCATTGGTTGCCACTGCGTCCGCGCGCAGCACTGCGACGGACCTCAAAGCGACGATCGAGGCAGCACTCTCGGACGGCTTGGCCGTGATCAGCCTTTCCCAGTCCGGGCCGGCCTCCGCGCGGACCCGGTTCCGATTTCGCTACGAAGCCTTCGCCGCTGCCCAGAGCTCGGGCGCGCCTCTGGCGCCCGTTGGCCTGAAGAACTCCGGCAATGGCCACGTGCGGGCCAGCGCCGGAGTCCCTATGCGTGTGACGGGCCTTCCGGACAGCCTGGCAGCGGTGCGGGCCAAGATCCGGGAGGAGCTGGCGGGAACGCAGTAGAATGTAGGCGACATGCCGATCTACGAGTACAAGTGCGACGACTGCGACACGTTGTTCGAAGCTCTAGTGATGGGATCCGCGGCCGAGCCCGACACCTGTGACTGCGGTAGCGGGGCAATCGAGAAGGTCTACTCGAGATTCGCGGCTGGCTCGAGCGAACCCTCACCTGACGCTTGCGCCACGCCGGCCGCCGAGCGCTGCGGCGCACCCGCCTGCATGGGCGGGATGTGCGGCATGAACTGAGAGTTACTCAGGGCCCGAGCACGCCAATCGCCACCACTTGGCCGCCCGCACCGCCGCTGTCACGTACACCGTAAGTGACCGTCCCGCTAGTGGCGCTGAAGTCCCACAGGATGCTGGACTGTGCGCCGGGCCCCCCGGCGGTCGGATAACCCACTGCGGCCCCGCCCTCCGGCAGCGGCACCGGCTCGCCTTCGCCGGTGGCCAAATCCCACAGGATCAGCTTGGACCCCGGCGGGTTTCCTGGACTGCCGCCCCGTTCCCTGCCAACTGCGAACGCGCGGCCGAGCAGCGGAATCAGGCCGAATGTGCGCCGACCCTGCTGGAACAGGGCATTCGGGCCGAGCTGGACGTTCCGGAAATCCTCGGGGAGAGACAGGCGCTGGACAGTCCCCTGGGCTAGATCAATGACCATCAGGCCTCGGTTGCCTGGGAGGGGCGGCAGACTGATCCCGCGCGGATTAGTCCGCGGCGGCCCTCCGGTCGCCAGCGCCACAATGCGATTCAATCCGGGCAGCCGCTGGACCTGCACCGGGTTGCCGAGCGAAATCCCCGCATTCTCGGGCAGCTCCACCGTCGAGAAGGTCTCCGTCTCGCCGTCAAAGATGTGGACTTTGGTGGGTGCCTCCAAGGCCACATCCCGGTCCCCGTCCGCGAAGTACAGGTACGAGTTCAGGGCGCCTTTGGCCCCTTGCTCGAGCGGCGCTGGGGCCTCCACGGTCCTCATCTCTCCCGTCTCGACATCAAAGAGGATCAGGTGGTCGCCGACGCACAGCTCATTCTCCTGAGGGCGGGAGAACTCGCCGAAGGGTTCGCGGGCACCGACAAGGGCGAGTGTGCCCGTCAGGGGAATGGGCAGCCAGCGCACCAGCGGGTGGCAATTCGCGGCGTAGGAGCCCTCCGGGAAAGGAGTGACGCTCACGTCGACTGGAATCGAATCCGGGTAGATCGGCCCTGGCTCTTCCTCTGCGGGCGCGTCAGAAGGCTCCTCTGCGGGCACGTCCGTCGCGTCTGCCGCAGGGGCCGGCTCCGGGAGCGCCACCTGAAAGGTCACTACAGCGTCCCGCATGCCGTCCGAGGACCGGACGATCCCGAACACGGATGTGCTCGGGCTGAAGTCCGAGAGCGCAGGGCTTACGGAGGTTCCCGCCTCGTTGCCCTGATTGTTCACCCGCCGCGGAGGAGACACGGGAGCCCATCCCTCGGGGTACGCACCTTCATACACCACCCTGGCGAGTGGGTCGAAGAGCACGGCCGCAGGTCCAGAGGCCTCTGAGTCCGGACCCGGGCCGAGGAACCGCATGCGGTACCCCCCGGACCCTGTCAGATTGGCCGCTTGGGCGATGGTCGTCGACCGGCCGTTCACACTTAGCGGTGTCTCAAGCGGCACCGCCCCTGGGACGTCGCCGATCAACTCGCCTGCCGGGCTCATCAGGTAGAATCCGGCCCCGCTTGGTTTCTCCAATCGCAGGGCCGGATTGTTCCCGAACGCGGCCTGAACGCGGTCCACAGGCTCGTCCAGCTCGACCACTTGCGGACCGGCACCCGACGCCGTGTCGATCAGCACCAGCCGGTCGGTCTGGGCCTCGCCCACATCGCCTTGGGGGACGGCCAGCGCCGCCAGCACCGTAGTGCCGTTCGACGACTCGAACGGCCTGTACTGGGCCTGACCCGGAGCCAAGGGGTACGACGGCAACAGGCAGTGGTCGAGCACTGTAGCGGTCTCACTCCGAAAGTCGAGCAAGTTCGCGCCGCTGTAGCAGAACTCCCCGTCGAGATCGAGAGGGCCAGTCAGAGCGACGCTGTACGGGTCCAGCTCGGACAGGTCGAGGCGAGCGGGGCTTTCGACCCCCTCGGGCACGGCCATGTACCGGGGCTCCGGAGACCCGATCTCGCCCAGCAGGGCCCTAGCGCCGATGTTTGCCGAGTACCAGCTCAGGACACCTCCGGACCCAGCGCCCTCCGGCACGTCGAAAGTCATCTCGTAAACGCCCACAGATGTCTCGGAAAGTTGGACTGAAGAGATCTCCAAGGGCACCCCGTCCAGATAGGCGCGCTGCTGGTTGGCCGGGGACAGCCCCGCCCCGAGGTCGCCATTCTCCGGCGGGGTCTCGGGCGGCCCAAGGCCAACGGAAAAGATCGTCAGCGCCTCGCCCGCGGTAACAGTCACGGGCGCAGGTTCTTCCTCGGCTGCGGGAGTGCCTACCAGCTGCGGGCCAATACCGTCCGGGCTGCCCTCTCCGCCCATCACCACGAGGGTCCGCGTTCCCGGAAGGGTGAACAGCTCCGGCCTCGCCGCGGCAATCAGAATCGGCACAGCGGCACCGACCTCGGAGCCATCCTTGCGCACCGACACGACGTTGAGACCCGGCTCGACATCCCATGGGACTTGCGCATTGATCTGCGTCGGCGAAACGAAGAAGATCGGAGCCGGCGTACCGTTGATCAGCACTTCGACCGGGGGATCGCCCAATGCGTGCGGGAGCGGAACGGACTCAGCATTGACGTGGGCTGAGCTGAAGCCCGTGCCGACTACCGCCAGAACGCCGCCTTGGGCAACTGCGGCTGGGACCGGCCTGAGGGTGATTCCGGGCAGGAAGCCGCGGAGTGAGATCTCCGGCGGCGGATCCGGCTCCAGTTCCATCTCCTGACCCGGAGCGACGCACGCCGCCGCGACCAACCCAGCCAATAATATTCTGCAAGTAGCCACAGAATTCCCTCCGAGGCCGGAATACGACCGCAAATACTGTAGCAAGATCAGAATCTGTAAGAAAGCGATGCCTGCAGAATCCGCGGAGCCCTTGCCCGGATGATGAATCCGCCCTGCAGTGCGTCAAACTGCGTGTTCGGCCCCGCCAGCTGCGTGATGTTCAGCGCATTGAAAGCGTCCATTCGCACCTGCAACCGTCGCTGGCCCTCGAACCGGAAGTTCTTCTGCAGGCTGACGTTCATGTTCACGCGCGCCGGAGCATCGATGATGTTCCGCCCGGAATTCCCTACTTGGAACGGCTCGAAACCGTAGGAGCTCTCGACGCATTCGATGCCGTTGCGGTTCTCGGTTCCGATGCACGGAACGCGTTCAAAGGCGGACAGGTCGAACCATGGAAAGTCGACGCCCTTGAGGCCGGGATACGCGTCAGAGGGCAAGTAGCCGTGTCCGACGCGGTTCGGACGGACGGACTCGCCCGCGTTGATGTCGACGTTGGCCGCACGCACGGTGAGCGGCTGGCCAGAGTATGCAATCGTCGTTGACGAGAGTTGCCATCCTCCCAAGATCGCTTGGGACACGCCGCGCATGTTGCGCAGGAACCTGCGCCCGTTGCCGACCGGCAGCTCGTACCGCCCAGCCACGGTAAAGGCGTGCCGCTGGTCGAAGTTCGATCGCCCCCGGTCAAGTCGCAGGTTGCGCGTGTCGAGGGCGCCGGCCCCTCCCGTGCTGAAGTTGTCGATCGCCGATGAGGCATCATCGAGCGACTTGCCGAACGTGTAGTTGATGCGGTAGAAGAGGCCGCTCCGGCTGCGGCGCCGGAGCGATGCCTGCAGCGCATGGTACGTGGAGTTCGATCCGAAAGACGTGTAGTTGATGGCGTTGAAGCCGTCGATCGGCCGAGGGAAGGTCAGGTTCCCGTTCGAGGCCTCTACGGCGAGCGCGAGGTCGCGGATCGGCTGGTTGTAGTCGTAGCGCCTCTGCAGGTGGCTGCCCTTCGAACCGACGTAACCCACCTCCAGCGCCTGGCCGCCGCCCAAGTCGCGCTCGATCGTGAAGTTCCAAGACTGCAGATACGCCGTAGGGGGATCCGGGTCAAACCCGTTGACATTCTGGATGCCGCCTCCCCGGACACTCTCGCGGCCCTCCGGAAATGGATTCTGCAGGGTCGGCGGCGGGATCCTGGCGTTTCCTCCAGAGTTGTAGACCTCCTGGAACGTGAACGGGAAGACCCCCGCCAGCTGGTTGCGGACGGGCCCTAGCAGGTAGCCCTGGTAGAACACGCCGTATCCCCCTCGCAGCACGTTCCTGTTGTTGCCGAACGGGCGCCAGGCGAATCCCACCCGTGGCGAGAAGTTGTTGTAGTCGGGATCGATCAGGTGACGCGTCATGCCGACGTCGGGCGCCAGGACCGTGCGGTCCGCCAAGCCTTGGGCTTCCAGCAGATCCTCCAGTCCCGACAGCGACCTGTCGCTGGCCAGCACGACCTTGTTCAGGCCGGGATGGTAGTTCGACATGCGGTCGTTGAGGTCGTACGGCGGCATCTCGACCTCGTATCGCAGGCCGAGATTGAGCGTCAGATCCGGGCTGACCTTCCAGTCGTCGTTGATGAACATCCCGAAGCCGAAGGCGCGCATCTCGTTGAACGTGGTCTGGACGCGCCGGTTGACATTCTGCAGGCGACCCAGCAGCAAGTCTCCGACAGTGTGCCGGGTGAACCGCCTGCCGAAGCGGAAGGAACCGCGCACGTTGTTCCACTGTGGCTGGTCGTAGATCGCCCTGGAAGTGTCGAAGCCCATCCTCAGGGTGTGCTTCTGGCGGATCCAGGAGAGCCTGCCGGAAGCCTGCACATCCCAGATCTCCTGTTCGCGGGGCGTGTTCGCGCCCTGGCCCAATGGCCAGTAGCCCTGCAGCGTGACGCGCGGCAGGCCCTTGAGGTGGTCCGGAATGTCGGCCGGCACCGGGAGCCCTAGCGTTGCGGGGTCGTCGTCGGCCGCGAGCGAGTAGTAATAGTTGTCGCGGTGGCTGAAGCCTCCGGCGAACTCCAGGACCAAGGTCGGCGAGAAGGTGTGCGTGTGGCGCAACGAGATCAGGTCCCGCCGATCAATGCCCTCGTCGCCCCAAATCGCGAGGGCGCTGCCACCGAACGGGTTCTCGGTGTTGTTGAAGCGCTTCTGGTAGCTGACCGAAAAGGTGTCCTTGGCCGAGAAGTTCTGGTCCACCTTCAGCACTATCTGGTGCCAGTCGTCGTCGTCGACGGCCGTCGAGATGTTGTTGAAGCGGACGTTGTCGCGGTTCGGGAGCGGGTAGAAGTCGATCAGGTTGAGGGCCGCCGGGTCGATCTGCGTTGCTGGAATCAAGTTGTTCGGGAAGCAGCCGCGCTGGACCCGCCGGTTACAGGCACCCCTGCGGTTCGGGTCGTTCAGGTACACCGGCTCCAGTTCCCCGAATGCGGAGCCCGTCCTGATGTCCAGTGTCTGGCTGAAGTCCCCCGCGCGCTCCAGTGCCGTAGGCACGTTGCCCAAGCGCGTGCGGGCTATCGACTGCACACGCCCCTCATAGCTGGCCAGAAAGAAGCTCTTGTTGCGCACAATCGGCCCGCCCAGCGTGCCGCCGAACTGGTGGCGCCGCAGCCGCAGGCGCTCCTCGTCGAAGAAACCCCTCGCGTCCAGCGCCTCGTTGCGCATGTACTCGAACGCGGAGCCGTTGAACCTGTTGGTCCCGGAGCGCATCGTTATGCCGATGATGCCGCCCGAAAAGCCTCCGTACTCGGCCGAGAAGCCGGACGTCACGACGCGGAACTCCTCCACGGCGTCCAAGGGCGGACGGACCTGGGCGCCGCCTCCGACAGGGTTTCGGTTGCTGACGCCGTCGACGTAGAAGTTCGTCTGGTCCTGACGGGCTCCGTTGACCGACGCGAACGATCCCTGTCCCCGCGCTCGCGGCATCACGCCCGGCACGAGAAAGGCCAGTTCGGTGAAGTCCCGGCCCAGCAGCGGGAGATCCTGGATCTCCTCGTAGACGATCACGTCGCCCTTGACCGTTCCGCGCTCCATATTGATGGTCGGGGCGGCCGACGAGACGGTGATCGATTCGGTGAGGGCTCCGATCTGGAGTTGTACGTCCAAGCGCAACTGTTGGCCGGTCTCCAGCTTCAGGCCAGAGCGCACGAACCTGCGAAACCCGTCGGACGCCACCTCAAGCTCGTAAGGGCCGGGCTGCAGGCTGATGAGCGTGTAGTATCCGGACTCGTTTGTCTCCGACTCGGTCTCAATGCCGGTGTCCACGTTGCGGATGACGACGCTGGCGCCGGGAATGACCGCCTCTCCCTCGTCCGTGACCGATCCGGTCACGTTCGCCAAGCTCACTTGCGCCGGCACGGGCGCGGCCAAGCAAGCCAGCGCCACGGCGGCGATGAATGTACGGATCATCTCAATCCTCCGCCCAAGAATGACAAGTAGGAACCAAGAACTCGGCCAATGCCGACCGCCGTTCGTACCGCGGAATCTATGCACCCAACCAAGCCCGCACGCACAATACCACGCTCTCGCGGGCGTGGAACCCAATTGGATTGAATATCTTGTAAATTCTTCGGCGCGGGTCAGCGCCGGGCACGGGCGGGCCGGGTCAGCAGCGATCCCGCCACGAGCGCGAGGGCAGCAGCGGGAACAATCAGCGCGACCGGCATAAGGCCCGTTCCGCCGACCGAATATGGCCCCGCAGTGTTCAGCGAGTCCCAGAAGAACCACGCCCACAGCGACGACGCCGCCAGAATCGAGGCCGCTGCCCCCCCGGCCGTAGCCCGCGGCCAGAACAGGGTGGCCGCAAGCATGGGCAGCAGTCCCGCGAATCCAGTCAGTGCCCAAGTGCCGAGCGCGAAGATCGACTGCGAAGCCACCAGCGAGCACAGGAATGTCGCCGCGAGGAACGCTAGCACGAAGAGCCGCCCGAACCAAACTTGGCGGTCCTCCCGGAGAGTCCCTTGAAACCCGTAGTGCCTCACTATGTCCTGCGTGAACATCGCCCCGAGGGCCAGGATTTGGGAATCGAGCGAGGACATGATTGCCGCGAAGACTCCCGCCGCCAGGCACCCCGCGACGACATCGCCCGTGTTGGCGACGATCAGCTTGACCAGCACGGGCCCGTCGAGGGGCGGGTCGAACTGCAGCCGGCCGACGGCACCCAGCGTCACGGAAGGGAACCAAGTCGCGGCGACCAGCACGGGGTACGCCACGATGGCCAGGCGGAAGCTCTCGGCGCTGCGCGCGGACAGCCAGTGGCTGTACAGGTGCGGGAACGCACCCGTGCACAGCGGCAGGAGCAAGAAGGACGCCATTTGCAGCGTCGCGAAGCGCCCTGAGCCGAAGCTGGCCATCGCGGGCTGGTCGGCCCGCAGGCGCTCCATGGCCGCTTGCACGCCGCCGAACTCCGACATCACGGCGACATACGCCACAACCCCGAACAGCAGGAAGACGGTCGTCTGCAGAGCGTTGACCCAAGACGTGCTGCGCATCCCCCCGTAGCTGACGTAGACATAGGTCACGGCGCAGACTGCCAAGCTCCCGACCCATCCCGGCAGGCCTTGTCCTGCCCCTCCCGTGAGGATCGTTAGCGCGTCCCCCGCGCCCTTGACGCCGATCAGAAGGTACGGCAGCATCAGTGCGACCACCACCGCGAAAAGCAGCAGGCCAAGGCTGTCCGATCCGTAGCGCTGCCGCACCAACTGCACCTGCGTCACGTGCCCGTGCCGCCGACCGAGCTGCCATGCCCGGATCCCGAGGTAGTAGATCAGGAACGGGACGAGCAGCGCGGTGCTCGACCCCATCAGCGCGAAGACAACAATGCCCCGCTGATAGGACTCCCCGGATGCTCCGAGGAGGGTGTACGCCGTCATGTTCGTGCCCAGCAGCGTCATCACCAGGACGAAGGGGCCGATGGAACGGCTGGCGAGGAAGTAGTCCTCTCCAGTCCCGCGGAATAGCCGATGGCCGAATAGTCCCAGGCCCAGCACCAGGGCAAGATAGGCGCCAAGAACCGTGAGAACCATGTCGGGATCCTACTCGCCAAGGTCCCGGGGCCAGCCCCAGCGGATCACCGCCGCGAAGGCTCCTGAGGCGGCAACGCAGAGTCCCAAGTGGTAGGCGAGATTGGCGGGAACGCCCGCGATTAGGCGGTCGTCGGACCACATCCAGAAGTTCTGGAACAGGGCACAGGCCACTAGCGCGACCAGCAGCGGCCAGCGCGGGTGCGTTCGGTGCATCGGTGCGGGCCTCAGATCGAGAGGGGCAGCTTGCGGAATCCGCGGAAATTCGGGGTTGCGACCCGTCTTGCTCGCGCGAGGTCAGCCTCCCAGCGGCCGCTGGCGGCGACCAACTCGGAGAACAGCGACCCGGCCATCTGGCGGGCAAGGGGCGCCCCCACGCAGAAGTGGATCCCCTTGCCCAATCCGAGGTGCTGGTTCCTCCGACGGCGCAGAAGGAACCGGTCCGGATCCGGGAACTTGCGCCCGTCGCGGTTCGCCGAACCGATGTGCATGAGCACCTGCGCGCCTTCGGGGATGGTAGTGCCATGCATCCTGACATCTCGGGTCGGGCAGCGCACAAAGCCTTGGGCAGCGGCATCCCAGCGCATGCCCTCCTCGATAAAGGCGCCAACCAGCCCCGGCTCGTCCTTGATCTGACGGTAGACGCCCGGATGCACGGCAAGCGCGTGGGCAAGGTTTGTGAACAGGTTGTTGGTCGATTCGAACCCTGCTGTAAGGAACGTCATGGTCGTGACAACGACCTGTTCCCGCGTGAGCCGCTGCTGGCCGCTCTGGACGGCCAGCATGGCGCTGATCAGATCCTCGGACGGCCTCTTGAGCCGCTCGCCCGCAAGGGCGTCCAGATACTCGTTCAGCTTGCGCATGGCCCGCTCTTGCGGCGCTTCGGCGCCATTGGTCGGGCTGCTGCGCAGGAAGAAGTCATCGAGCCAGCGGCGCAGGAGCAGGAAGTCGCTGTGCGGCACGCCGAACATCGACCCCAGGATTTCGGCGTTCAGCGGCGCCGAGATCTCGGCGACCATCTCCAAGCAGCTGACCTCACGGGCCTTGGCTGCAAGCTCCCGCGAGAGCCGCGAAATGCGCGGCACCAGGCCTGCGACCGTGGCGCGGGTGAACGCCTGCTCTACCAAGCCGCGCGCAAAGCGGTGCGAAGGGGGATCGGTCGTGCCGAGGGTGCGGCCGATTCGCGCCGGCATGTCGTTGATCAGGTTTCCGCGCCTCCCGGACGACCAAGTCCTCCAGTCGCGCAGGCCACCCGCCACATCGTGGTACCGGGTCAGGACCCAGATGCGCTCGGGCGGGGAATAGTGCGCAGGATCCCTGTCGCGCAACGCCCGGTAGGCAGGGTAAGGGTCGTCCTCGCAGACAAGCGAGAGACGGTAGGGCGTCACCGGTTCCCCCCTGAGCCCGGGGCGCGCTCCATGGCCGCAACGATGCGATCGAGCAGATCGAAGATCTTCCGTTCCTCTTGCGCACTGCGGGGTATGCCCCACAGATCGCGGTGAAAGCTCTCGCCCGCCGCCTCCCAGAGCCTGGCCTGCAGATCGCGCCCGGCCGGCGTGAGATGAACGAGGCGGGCGCGGCCGTCGCCCGGGTCGACAGTGCGCCGCACCCAGCGCTTCCCCTCCAATAGCCGAACCAGCGCGCCCATGGTGCTGGGATCCGAGTAGCAGCGCGAACAGAGATCCTGCTGGCTGATCCCGTCCCGCTCGGCCAGCAGGCTCAGGACTACGAACTGGTCAGCCGTGACACCGAACTGGCTACGGAGTTCGCTGTTCGCTCGCCGGTGAAGGGATTGGTAGGCCCGGCGCAAGCGGATGCCCAGCGATTTGGCGAACTCTGCCATCGGCTCCCACGCTTGACTAGTGTTGCGTATGCGCAATATCCTGTCAACGAAGGCAGGCGCCGGCAATGGCTTTCGCAGCACTGTCCGACGTCACCCTGCACTACCGCCTTGACGGCCCTGAAGGGGCGCCTAGGGTTGTCCTGCTGAACTCCCTAGGCACGGACTGGCGCATCTGGGGTGCATTGGTCGACCGCATCGGGGCCAGCTACCGCTGTCTGCGGTACGACCAGCGGGGCCAAGGCCTCAGCGATACTCCTCCCGGCCCGTACTCCGTCGGAGACCACGCGAAAGACCTGGTTGCCTTGCTGCAACGACTGGACTGGAGGACGTCGGTCCTGTGCGGGCTCTCGATCGGCGGCATGATCGCCATGGAGGTCGCGGGCCGCCGGCCCGACGTGGCGCTCGGCCTCGTGTTGGCCGACACGGCCACCGTGATCGGCCCCAGGGAATTCTGGGAATCCCGCATGCGGCAGGTCGGCGAGCAGGGACTGCCCGCGATAGCCCGGGAGGTCATGCAGCGATGGTTCGGAGGCAGCTTCCTGCGGGATCGTCCTGCCGACGCGCAGGGGTGGGCAAACCTGCTCGCGCAAGCCCCGCTGGAAGGCTACCTGGGGTCCTGTGCGGCCCTCCGGGACGCGGACCTTGGGCAAGTTGCGGGAAGCATCGCCGCACCTTCGGTGTGCGTCTGCGGATCCGAGGACCAATCTACTCCGCCCGCGGCCGTTCGCGATCTCGCGGCGGCCCTGCCCGACACGGCGTACGTGGAACTTGCCGGGGCCGGGCACCTGACACCCGTCGAACAGCCGGACCAGTTCGCGGGGGTACTGCGCAGCTTCATGGAGGGGCGGCTTGCCGGGTGAAGACCGCGCCGCGCTCGGCACGGCAGTTCGGCGCCAAGTGCTCGGCGACGCGCACGTCGATGCTGCCGAGAGAGCCAAGACGTCGTTTGACGAAGCCTTCCAGGCCTTCATCACAGAAGGGGCCTGGGGCTCTGTCTGGGCGCGTCCTGAACTGGACAGGCGCACGCGGAGCCTGGTGACAATCGCACTGCTGGCGGCGCTGGGCCACACCGACGAGCTGGAAATGCACGTCCGTGCGGCCCGCAACACCGGCGCTCGGCCTTCCGAGATCGCCGAGGCGCTGCTGCACGTGGCCGTCTATGCGGGAGTGCCGGCGGCGAACCGAGCGTTTGCGGCCGCCAAGCGCGCGCTTGCAGGGCAGGAAGGCACGAGGGCCCGACCGTGAGAACGACTCTGCTGAGGCCGCGGGACTGGAGCTCCCAACCTCGCCAAGCGCACGGTGACTACAAGTCCACCCTGCTCAGGTCGCAGTCGCAACCGCTTGTGAGGCTGCCGCCGGGGGCAGGAGAGCATGCTGGGCCGACGTTGCGGCCGGCCGACGTGTTGGCGGCGCACGCCGACCTGACGCGCAATGCCTCGGCCAGCGGCGAGGCGATTGGAGAGCGGATCATCGTCGCGGGGCGCGTGCTCGAGGAAGACGGGCGGCCGCTGCGCAAGGCGCTGGTCGAGGTCTGGCAGGCCAACGCCGCCGGGCGCTACGCGCACGAGCGGGACCAGCATGACGCCCCGCTCGATCCCAACTTTCTGGGCGTCGGCCACGTCCTCACGGACTCCGAGGGCCGCTATCGCTTCACGACCATACGCCCCGGCGCGTATCCCTGGCGCAACCACGCAAACGCTTGGAGGCCGGCCCACATCCACTTCTCGGTGTTCGGCCGGGCCTTCGCGCAGAGGCTGGTTACGCAGATGTACTTTCCCGGCGACCCGCTGCTGCCCCTAGACCCGATCTACAACGCCACCGCGGACGAAGCGGCGCGGGCGCGCCTGGTGGCGGGCTTCTCCCAGAGACTGACGGAGCCGGAATGGGCACTCGGCTACATGTTCGACATCGTCCTGCGGGGATCTGCGGCTACGCCCATGGAGGACTGAGCGGATGCGCGGCCAGACACCCTCGCAGACTATCGGACCGTTCTTCTCGCACGCCTTAACAGCGGGCAACACCGCCTATCGGCCCCCGGTGTGCAGCGATCTGACCGACGAAGCCCTTGACAGCAAGCCGATCTGCCTTGAGGGCCGGGTCGTTGACGGAGACGGCGAAGCCGTGTCCGACGGAATGGTCGAGATCTGGCAGGCTAACGCCGGTGGGGAGTACTCAGACTCAGGGTTCCGGGGATTTGGCCGGTCGGGGACGG
This sequence comes from Bryobacterales bacterium, assembly GCA_965203925.1. Taxonomy (GTDB): domain Bacteria; phylum Acidobacteriota; class Terriglobia; order Bryobacterales; family UBA6623; genus VXMF01. The sequence goes on along the minus strand of OZ241924.1, from coordinate 2,007,760 downwards.
ACGCTTCCGGGCGTTTCCGTTTCCAGACGGTGAAGCCCGGCCCCGTTGCCCCGGGTGCAGCACCGCACGTGCACTTGGCGGTATTCGCGCGCGGGATGCTGAACCACGCGTTCACACGCGTGTACTTCTCGGACGAGAGCGAGGCCAACCGCACCGATCCCGTTCTTGGTTCAGTGCCCGCCAACAGGCGAGGGACTCTCGTAGCCCAGTGCCGCGATGGCGAGGCCGTCTATGACTTCGAAATCATCCTGCAGGGCAAGAGAGAGACGGTGTTCTTCGATGCGTGAGGCCCGGCGCAGGCCGGGGCTCGTCGGCCGCAGCTCCGCATGACGGGCTCGCCCCAAGGATCGGCCCTGCTGGGCCCGCTGCTCTCTGACACTTCAACCTCGGCTCGTTTCACGGATGAGTCTGCAGTGCGGGCCCTTCTGGAATTTGAGGCCGCTCTGGCGAGGGCCCAGGCGCGCTCCGGAGTCATCCCGACTTCCGCTGCAGAGGCAATCTCGCGAGCGGCCGCAGAGCTTGAGCCGGACTGGCGGCGGCTCGGGGCCGGATCTGCGGCCTCGGGGCACCCTGTGGCAGGGCTGGTAGCACAGCTGCGGGCGGCGGCGGGAAGCGCAGCAGACTTTGTCCACCGCGGCGCGACCGCGCAGGATGCTATCGACACGGCGCTCACGCTGCGGCTGGCTCCGGTCCTGGAGGACTTCGACAGGCGGCTCTGCGAACTGATAGCGGCCCTTTCGGCCAAGGCCAAGGAGCATCGGCGCACGGTCATGGCCGGCCGCACTCGTCACCAGCAGGCAGTGCCGATCACACTTGGCCTCAAGGCGGCGAACTGGCTGCTCCCTCTCGTCAGACACCGGCAGAGGCTTTCGGAACTGAGGCCGCGTGTCTTGCTGGTCCAGCTAGGCGGCCCCGCCGGGACGCTTGCCGGCCTTGGCCGGGACGGCCTGCGCGTGCTCGAAGAGCTTGGCAAGGAGCTTCAGCTGGGGGTGCCCGCGACGCCTTGGCACACCCAGCGGGACGGGTTCGCGGAACTGGCCGGCTGGCTGGGGATGGTGTCAGGATCGCTGGGGAAGATTGGGACGGACCTAGGGCTGCTGGCCCAGACGGAGGTGGGGGAGGTGTCTGAGGGGAGCACAGGGACCTCCAGTGCGATGCCCCAAAAGCGCAACCCGGTGAGGGCCGAGACGCTGGTGGCGCTGGCTCGGGCAAATGCCGGACTCGTCGGATCGATGCACCACTCGCTGTCCCTTGCCCACGAGCGCGGAGGGATCGAGTGGACCCTAGAATGGCTGACCCTTCCGCAGATGGTCTGCCAGACCGGCGCCGGCCTGCGCCTGGCCGGCTCGGCAATCGCCGAGATGGCGGTCGATACGGACCGCATGCGCGCCAACATGCGACTCTCGGGGAGGGGCTTGCTGGCGGAAGCGGCCAGTGCGGCGCTTGCAACGTCGATGCCGGCCGCGGAGGCCGCGGCGCTGGTGCGTCGCGCAAGTTTGCGGGCTGGCCACCCCGGGGGCGATCTGATCCGCAGCCTGCGGAAGATGACACAGGCCCCGGTCGACTGGGACGCTGTTGGGGACCTCAGGGCGTGGCTGGGATCAAGCGACGCGTTCATCAACCGGGCACTGGCAGCGGCCGAAGCCTGTCTGCGGAGCCACAAGCACAACCGGGCCAACTACAATACTCCCAGCGGCGGGGCAGCCAAGCGGGAAGGGAGGTTGTGATGGTCAGAATCCTAAACGACAGGAAGTACGTCGAGATCCCTGGCGACGCGGCCTTCGAGCTGCCGCCGCTCGTGCTGCGCTCGGGCCCGAGAATGGACGAGATCAACGAGCTGACGTACGTCGCCGGGCGTATCGTAGATGCCGAGGCGCTGATTCCAGGGGCGGTCCAAGACGCGCTCAACGCCGAGAACCTTCTGGACGACTCGCGCCTCGGCCTCGCGGCCAATCTGATCGCAGAGTACCGGCAGTTTGTCGAGCACTGGGTTTGGGGCGAGTCTGTCCTCGAGTGGATCCACCAATGCGAGACCAGCTTCGAGGCACGGCCTGTGCTCCGTAAGCTATTGCGCCCGGACGTGTGGCCCCACGCCGGACGCTCGAGCTTCGTGACGCTGCTAGAGGACAAGCAGGCGACGGATGAGGGCATCGAGCTCGAGGACGCCATGGGCTACCGCCTGACGTTCCGCCAGCCCCCACCCATAGAGTTCTTCTCGGAGAAGTTCCTTCTTTGGCTCCGCTCAAGCCTGGGGCGGGCGGCGTTTGCCAAGTGGGCCGGGAGTTTCGGTGGCATGGACGCCTCGCTGCCGCCGGAGCGCTTCCAGTTTTTCGTGATGGCGGACGAGATCCGGGAGGTTTGAGGACAGCGGCGCAATCGGAGCCAACCGCGCCTGGCCATTACAATGGCTTTCAGGCGTCTGCCAGCCTCGCTTGCGCGGCCGGGACATAGGACGCCGGAGCGGAGGATTAATCACATGCCGGAAACACAGAGTGCGCCTAGTGAGGCCGCAGGGGTCACGCGTCGCAGCTTTATGCAGCGGTCCGCCGGTACGGCGGGTGCGGCGGCCGCGGGCCTCCAGATCATCCGCCCGCCGGCGGCGCGGGCGCAGGACGGCGAGAAGCTGACCATCGGGATCGTCGGCTGCGGCGGCCGCGGCACGCGGGGCGTGGCAGAGGCGATTCGCGGCAACCCGAACTATGAGCTGCGCGCCATGGGCGACCTGTTCGAGGACCAGCTCGAGCGGTCCCTTCGCAGGCTTCGGGATTCCGACGAGTTCGAGCCCGAGGTCAAGGAGCAGATCAAGGTCGCGCCGGAGAACCGCTTCCTCGGGTACGACGCCTACAAGAAGGTAATCGACTCTGGCGTCGACGTGGTCTTCCTGCACACTCCGCCGGGCTGGCGCCCGTTGCACCTCGAGTACGCGGTGAACGCCAACAAGCACGTGTTTGCAGAGAAGCCGCTGGCCACAGACATGATGGGCGCCCAGAAGGTGATCCGCCTGGCGAAGGAGTCCGAGCAAAAGAAGCTTACGGTCATGATCGGCGCCCAGCGCCGCTGCCAGAAAGAGTACGTAGAGTCGGTCGGGCGCATTCAGGACGGCGAAATCGGGGATGTCGTCGCGACCTACGCAAACTGGATCTCAGGACCGGTCATCAAGGGGGCCGACTTCGAGGAGAAGCTGAACGGGGAGTCGCTCGCCTGGCAACAGCGGGCCTGGTACTCGCACGTGTGGATCTGCGGCGACCAGATCGTTGAGCAGCACCTGCACAACATCGACGTCATCAACTGGGTCATGGGAGACACGCACCCGGTCAGCGTTGTGGCTTCCGGAGGGGCGGTGTGGCGGCCTCGGGAGAAGCTCTACGGCAACATCTACGACCACGTCTACGCAGACTTCGAGTACGCCAACGGCGTGCGCATGGCCAGCCATTGCCGCCAATACCCGGAACGCAAGGTGCGGCGCGTGAACGAGCTGGTGGTGGGAACGCGCGGCCGCTCTACTGTGCGCGACCTCGGAACTCCATCCAAGACCAGCCCTTACGTGCAGGAGCACATCGAAATGGTGAACTCGATCAACGGCTCGGGGCCGTACAAGAACTTTGCCCTGGCCGTGGCGTACTCGACGATGACGGCAATCATGGGACGTGAGTCAGCCTACGCCGGCATCGAGGTCACGTGGGACATGGCCATGAACTCCAAGCAGAACCTGATCCCCGACAACCCCAGCCTCGAGGCCAGCTATCCCGTGCCGGATCTCCCCCGTCCAGGCGAGTACGAGTTCGTCTAGAGGATTTCCGGGAAAAGTGCCCAAGGGCATCCCGTCTAGCGACGTGGTTATTGTTGTTAGAGCAAGACAGATAAGCTACCTAGGGGCCGCGCAGTAACGCCTAGGACCATGAGTGGCGCACATGTGACGTAATAGCGGTGCCCGTGAGTGAGAGAGAGCGCAAGAACGGCCGGTGTTTTGGGCTGCTGACCTGCTTATGTGGCCCTGCGGGTTCTAGGTTGGCGCGTGCGCACCACCGACAGGGCTTCCTGCGGGCTAGCGCCACTACCCCGTCCGAAATGGATCTGTGCCTGTGTCACTCGTTTCCCGACCCGCCGTAGGCCTTCCCCTCGTCACAGGAGGGTCGGCTTCCGCATTATGCGTTTCGAGGTGTACTTGGCGTTTACTCGCGTTCTGGTGAGCAGGGTCGCTGAGCCGCCCACGGTGGCCCGTTGTCTCCAGAGTGATTCAGCCCATCTCCTTACATCCATGACGCGCCTTAGCTGCTACCCCAGAGCGACAGTGGCGTGGAGTTCGCACCCACTAGAAGAAGACGCCTTGCCACCACGGCGCACTGTGCCGTCGCCACCTCGGCGCGACCGGTGCCTCGGTGAGGTCTTGGCTCTTATTGTGCGGGCCGAATTGTGGGTCCATGGTGCGCGCCAACGCCTGCGCGATTTCACACAGGATCCGGCTCAGCTAGCGGTTGGTCCTGCGTGTTGAAGGCAGCCCCGCTTGCCCGCGGACTCGAGGTTGCCGGGCCACAGGCCGGCCCAGCTCGCCAGCCACCGCGCCGACCCCAATCGCTCCATGTCCGGTCCGATCTCTGCCAGCACGGCCGCAACCTCGATTGGCCCGCACCGGGCAGTGTTCTGCAGTTGCCGCCAGCCAGGCCGATAGTCGCGATTGGCAGCGTCCAATTCTCGTGTCTCCTGCTTTCAGGACCTGCCCTGCACATGCGACCACAGCTTGTGCTGCATGTCCAGCAGCTCCCGCGACTGTTCGTCGAGACCGTCCTGGAGGGCGTCCCGGTGCCGGTTGAGCTTGGCGCGTGCGTTGGCCTTCACCCCGTCCAGCAACGTTTCCACGCTGTCCCCGCGCACCAGCCCTTCCAGCATGTGCAGGCCGGACGCGCCCAACACGTCAGTTATAATCCCGGCGTTGCGTAATCCGACCTCTTCAAGCAAGTGGTGCAGCTGACTCTTCAGAGTCGTCGTCACCGCATATAGGAACTGCTCCGACAGCATCCGCTGTGGCCTGCCCGGGGCACGGGTTCGATCTATGCCGCTTGAGCAATCCTTCCAAGAGGGGGGAACGGATTGCGTTAGACGCGCCCCACGCGCTCGGGATGTGTGACCGATTGGGCTCGGGAGAGACCCCACCTACTCGACTGCGGTAGCCTTCCAGCATCTGCTTGATGGCGCGATTGCTCCCAGAGTTTCTGTATACTGGATGCACGATGTCTAGGGATCCGAGTGCCGAGGATTTTGATTGGGTAAGTGCACGGCTTGCCTGTGTGCCCCGACAACTGTTTCGACACATCCGTGCAGATATCGAAGCGGCGGTAACGGTGAGAAATGCATCCCTCCGAGAAATAGATGCTCCGGTTTGTCTCAGGATGAGAGAGGGACTATCTGAGAAAGAGATACATGTCCTTAGAGTACCTATCGGGGATAATGTTGGAAGACATCCTTGCGTAGAGTTCTACTTGGAGGATAGTCATATCACAGTAAGATACCATGGATTTCCACGAAGCATAGACACCATGACGATCACGTCTTTTTTTGAGTTTAATGGTTATTGTCAGATCCACATTAATAATGATCGGGAAGTCTCGTACAAGAGATGGCAAGTCATCTGGAAATCACTGGATCCGCTCTTCTTCTCCTAACCACTGAAATATGAGTGAGATTGACGCTCGCTGCCCATGGGTGAGTATGTATCGTAGTCCCCTCGCTCGGTAGGCTTACTAGACTCCGAGTATCATCTACGCGATGCTGCGCGACGGGGCACCCTACGTGGATCCGGAGGTCGACTACAGCGCCCTGGTCGCGAAGTGCAATGGCCCGCGCGCTGGTTGCGCGCCCTAGCCGACGCGGGCCTGCCTGAGCAGGCGCTGTGGCACCACCTCGAGCGGTACGGGCTGTCCCCGCCAGTGGCCGCCTCATAGCAAGCGGGCAAGCGCTGCGGCTTGGCCACAGAGCGCGAACAGGAGAGGGGCTCCCCGCGCCGGCGACCGCAGCCGTCGGCCCGTCGATCACAGCCCGGCGGCGCCGCTGCACCGCACCTGGATCGGCTGCGGTTCGGCGACGCATCGCCGGAGGTGCATCCGGACTTCGGCTGGCCTTTCAGAGGAACTCTGCGGGGGATGCCGAGCAGAAAGAAGTAGTTGTCGCCGGGCAGGCATGACACAGTACGATCTCGGGCCCTCCATAGCGGCCGCGGTGACTCCTTGCCCGGCCAGCGCGTCGAGCCTGATTGGCTGGGCGTTGAACTCCTTCGTAGCGGTGATCTGCATCTTGTGCACGTCCAGCCCCACCGCCCGCGGCACCACCATGTGCAGCGGGTCCTATTGAAATTGTGTCCCGAACTTGCTTGCTTGCTATCGCAGAATGCTGTAGGCTCCTTTCCAAGTAGACGGTCCCGGCCTGCCGCAGGTGCACCCGCCGCGGGGGAGCCTCAATTCGCTCTTCGTACTCGCCCCGCGCAGAGGGCGGAAACACTTCGGGGCTCGACCGGGAGCGCGAGGGTCAGTTTGAATACCGGGGAGGGGCGGCTGCCCCGCCACCACTCATCGCTCCGACCACCGCCCGCCTCCAAGCACTAGCGTTCCATCACGGCCCGCGCCATTCCGACCTTGGAACGCTGGCCGCCCGCCTTTCGACGGTCCTTGGGGCAACCGAGCCGCGGTCCATGTGGTTGGGGCGAACGGCAAGCCGTCCATGTCTGTTTGGGCAGAGAACCGTAGCCTAGGGCGAGTGCGACTTCGTCGAGGAAGTGTGAGAGGCGATAGTAGCGGGTTGAGATTGGGGCTGCTGGACGATCAATTGAGCAGGGTGGGACGGATCTGGGGGCGTTGTGGATTGACGGTCCGAACAACCGGTGTGTGCATTGGTAGTTACCGCTTCTCGTCAGCAGTGCCAGGAACGCCCTCAGGAGGCCAGGATCGTGCGACCGCGGCCGGCCAAGGCCCAAGATCGATCACCGTGGCGACTGTGTGACCGAGTGCTCCCGGAATGGAAGAGTCGTGCTGTCGCGTGGCAAAGGACACCACCTGATCGAACGGCAAGACGCGATTCTCAACTTGTTGGACTGCGCTGACGACAGCGTTTCACTTCGCGGAATACGGATCCAGTTGACTCTGTACGCCAGCGAATTCCAAGTAGAAAGGGACTTGACGGCGGTGGTGCCGTACACGTAGGTCCGTTGAGCATGTAGGAGACTCCCAATAGGCCTCTGAGGGCCCCTTGAGCGTCAATCTTGGATCCCTATGGGAGCCTACCGGCCACGTCGTGGTCCCTCGTCCCGTACGTCGAGCAGGCTGTCGACCTGTCGGCGCCCGCGAGGATCTGAACGAGATGGTGAGGCGGTCGCAGCTGGAGACCGAGACCGTCGGGGGTGGGATGACTGCGTCCCAGCGGCTGGAGGAGGGTGGCAACAAGAGGAACGAGTCTCGACTGACACCCGAGAGGCTCTCGGCGCTCACGGCGGTTGACGCATCGCTTACTCTAGTCCTGTGGGTCACTTTCGTTTGTAGACTTGGGATCGCATCCGAACTCTCTTTGGGCAGCAGGCAAGGCCAGGATCAGCAGGTCCCAAGGTCGTACCGTGTCCCGTCGCCCCGATGGGACGGGGAAGACAAGCGAATCGACGCCTCGTGCGCTGAGATTGTCCGTCGCACGCTGGATCTGAACGACAACCAAGACCCCGCCTGCGAGATGCTGAAGAAGGAGGGCGGATGAGAGATCACAGCAAGACCCGAGACAAGGACACGGTTTCTGCGGGCGACGACTCGCAGCGCGTGAAGGGCTGATGTTCAAGCTTGAGATGACTGATCTCGATGAGCTAGAGCGTAATCTTCAACAGCTCGCTGACGGCGTGGAAGCGATGGATGGCGAACACCCGGCCCGTCGAACGGAGCACTGCCCACCTGCCTCCATAACCGAACAGACGGACTTGGCGCCTATCGAGGAAATGTTCGAGGCGAGCGGATTCACCGTGGAGATGCCTGATGACTTCGCCGCCATCCCAAATGCGGAGTGGGGCGCCTTCACCGCGAGCCAGGCGCGGATTGAAGATTGGAGGACCATGCAAGAGAAGGCGACCGCCGAGTGGGTCAGGCAACAGGTCAGCCTCGCTTAGCTCGTGGATGTCAAGTTCGACCTCTACACGTGGCGGGCCCGAGTCCTTCCCGTGTGCCTGACGGCCGCTCCGGCCGTTCTGGCGATCGCCGCGGCGCTCCCGGAGGGACTCAACGTTCCGCTCGGTGGTGTCTCGGCCATCGTCTTCGTGCCGCTCTGCTACCTCCTAAGCCAGATCGCCTCTGACTTCGGCAAGCGTCTCGAGCCGGCTCTTTGGAAGTCTTGGGGCGGACCACCCACGATCCGGTTTCTAAGGCACGACAACGACGAGCTAAACCCGGTGACACGCGAACGTGTGCACAGACGTTTGCGAGCTCTAGGCCTAGATATCCCCACTACGGTCCAGGAGAAGGAAAATCGGCAGAGGGCCCTCGAGCTCTACGCCTCAGCTGTCGACGAGCTTAGACGCCTCACCCGCGATACGGCTCGCTTCCCGCTCGTCTACAAAGGCAACGCCGAATATGGGTTCCGGCGAAACCTGCTCGGTTTGAAGACGCTCGGCGTGACACTCTCGCTCGCCGGGATTGCGGCGACCAGCTGCGCGGTGTTGCACGAATGGCGCACGGCGGCCGGCCTAGCTCCAGTGCCTGCCGTCACTGGTCTTCTGACAGCTTGCATCCTCCTAGCCTGGCTCGTCGGCGTGCGCCCGGCAGCGGTCCGAACCGCGGCGAACCGATACGCCTGTTACCTGCTAGAAGCGGCTCTTGATTTGGAACCGCGACGAGCGTCATGAAACTGTAACTGCCCAGATAGACTGAGGGTTTGCCAGCCGATAATTGCAGCGTCGCTTTAGATGCTCGCAGTAGCGAAATGACGCATCAATTGTTGGCGGGCCGAAGCGCGTCCGTCAAAGTTCCGGCTGGGCCAGCCGCCTCTCTGGCCCTCGGCTTCAGGATGGTGACGCGGTTCCTGCACTGTCTATGGGCCGTCGAGAGCACAATCCGTAGCGTGGCGAAGTCCTTGGCTCCCTGCATCGAACTGCACCCGCCCGAGAGCTTCATATTCATCACGTCCAGGCCCCCCTCGGCCCAGTTGTTACCAGCCGACGTCGACCGCATACCAGCGGGGAACGAACTGAGATCCCCGTGAATGCCAGATCACACACCCTTTCCGCCCACTGCGAGACCGCTCCTAACCCATTCTACTCGCGCGTGACCATGGGAGGAGTGCCCTTGGTGCGCTGCCGGCGGCAGGAGGACGGGAACCTGTGGACAGTGCCGACCGCACGGACAAACGACCGACTGCCCGGATAACTTCGACCAGGGCTTAGGGGACTGTCCCGTGTTCCGCTCAGACGACCTCGGAGAACTTCCCTCGGTCGCCGACACACTCTCGAACACGAGCCTTGTACATGATCCATAGAGGCGACAATCCCGAACTTGGCGGGAGCCGTAAGCGTCCCGGAATCGAAGGCTGCCGCCCCCCACCCGCCTCTTGACAATGCTAGATCGAGATTGTGCAATTCGACACACCGCCCTTGACAACCTTGTTATCGATATGGAATCTCGCCCTTCCGTCACCCACAATCAACACGATCCCGGGGAGACCATCTACTTCCACTCTCGCGGAGAGAAACTCTAGCAACTTCTGATCGTCGGAACTCATCGCTAGTGATGCGCCACATGGGTGCGAGTGCCATTCTCCTACGTATTGCACGCCTTGTGCCGTGCGTCTCTCAATCGCTTCCAATCGCTCGGTCAGAGAACTCGATCCCCGTATGAAGCCATTTGGTGCCCGCCAGCTGTCGGACGGACCCGGAATGACATCGACAACGAGGACTCGATTGCGCTGAGCGTCCAACGTACCTACGAGCACGCCCCCGGTCTCTGAAGGCAATTCCGCTTCCCGGTGGACTTGGAGTGTCTCAATCAGCCTTACGTCGATGCCCACACTCCAGCCCTCCGACTCGTACCACTTGCAGACAGCTCCCCTCTTGCGATGGCATAGTACTGAGAACTCATCAGTCAGCTGCCACAATGTGACGGATGCATCATTGCTCAGACCGCGTATCGCTCCTGAAGCGATTGCCGCATGAAGCGCCACTCGCTCTGGGGGTATTCTCATTGCTATGTCACTACATCCGCGACCATACCGCACACTCCCGGCCCGATGTCCGTAGAACTCCACGGCAGGTGATTTCTGGAGAAGTAGGCGGAAGAATAAACCTTCGAGTTCATTCAGCTTAATTGCCCGGTCAGAATCTTCCGCGAGCATCACGAGACACTTCCCATCGGGACTCAGAAATAAGGAAACCCGCCGCGCATCGGACGAAACGTCAGTTGCAAGATGCCTTTCGACTGCGGTAGACGCGGAAAAATCGAATATGATCTGCGCCCGCTCCAATTCTACTTGAAGGGTACTAGCTTGATCTCGTGGATTAAGAACGTCGCAAACTAGGTTTCGCACGGGTGTATCGATAACTGTGTTGGCAATTGCGGCTGCCAACCCTACTGCCTTCGGCATACCGGTGAGATTTCCAAACAGGGCATGCCTAGCGAGGTTGTGTGGTAGGAGCACGTCCTGATCCACAAGAAACCATGAGCCGTAGCCTCCTCGGGCTAGATTGGTCACGACCTGCGAGCCTAAGGCACCTTGTCCGATCGCAACGACATCCCGCGGGTCTGGATCCCTCCCAGACATGAGGGCCGCATGGATTGGCGACAACTCCTGAACTACGTTGAGACAGGTCAAGTCAATAGCTCTGAGGTCGGCCTGTTTGGGAGGGAGCAATGGCACAATGTACTGCTCATGCGCCGTCCATAAGCCAAGTGACTCGCCCAGAGATTGTATGTTTCCGTGCAAGAGGAACGCGTAATATTGCAACGACTCAGTTGTCCCCATGTCGGTCCGACGCCTCGGTACCATAGCTGCCAGAATCAGTTCTCTCTGAAGCACGTTTCGGTTCTCCCGCCAAGCATTTAGCCGAGTCACTAGTTCCGCACTGACGTTGATCCCGGCGACACCCAACACGGCACTCAAACCTCTGAGTGTCTTTGGAGTGCGCTCAATGATGCCGTGTGTTGTAAGTTCGCCACGAAGGTTGACTACTTGGCATTGACGGGCAATGTCCTTCTCGTCGAATCGCTCCTCGTTCGATCGCCGTGCCAGATAGACTGAGAAAGGTGCCCCTTGAACGCGAATGCTAATAACATCGATCCACTCGTCAATAGAGGTGTCCGAAAGCCCTTGGGGAACGATCATTACTCCCCCGGTAGCCAACAGCAATGGCTCAAGTGGTTGGTCACCAGTATGAAGTTCGTTCCGAGCCGTCTTGGCTAGCCAGTTTCGAATCACGCTTACAAGCCGAGCGGGCGTCAGAAAGAGCCGTATTTCGGGCCAAGGTGCATCGAACAAGCAAAGACCACGGGGGATTGCAGTGTCCCGAAGCATCAGATGGGGTACAGATGGGAAATCTCGTCTTAACGCGAGTACTTCCGGCGGAGACCCATCATTGTGTGAGAATTCAGCAGACACTCGCTCCCATGGGCGTATATCGTGCACCCGGTCCTGAGGTAATTCGACACTTACATCAAACGTGATAATGTCCTTCGTCTCAGATCGTGATAGCGCCACGAATTGAGCAAATGGGATTTCATCCGCCTGAAGGAGCCGCGCAAATTCGCGGGCGCGGTAACCGAACGAATCGGCAACGTCGAGCAGTTTGCCGTTCGGGGCTATCCAGCAGTCCGCAACCATCGTTCCCTATCTGCGATCGGCGTAACGACGTACGCCGGTCCAGAACCAGCTCGTGGTGCGGGTCTGCTGGTCAGGGCCGCGCCAACGCTTGTAGCCTTCTTCACGGTCACACCAAGAGGACCCATTTCAATCTTGAGCCTTTCGGGTGCGCTTCTCTTCGGATGCTCCATCGTCACGACAAACTCACCTCTATGTCCTGTGGCAACCCTCTTATAGTAATACGCGGCCTGCCGATGCGGTGGATCATTCGTGTCTGTTCGCGGAATGGGATTACTTGAAGACACGAGGACTACCCCCTTATGGCCTTGGTCTTCATAGAGCCAACAGATCTCAGGTTCCGGCGTCGTTGAATCACGTCCGTTTTCGGCTGCTAGGGAGAGATAACTGCAGTGATGAGGCAGCTTTGCGATGTCGTGCTTAAGACGGATGGCATTCCCTTTCTTCTTCGTCACAGAGACAATCTTGACAAGGTCTTCAAAGCCGATGTCGGCTCCGAAGAAGACGCGTACCTCTCGTCCAATCACCTTAAATGTGGCGTGTAGTACGATCGACGTTGAGTTCCGCATAATCTTGCGACCGTCGTCCGCCGACTCCGCAAACGGGGAGTGCACGAAGATCTCAACGCCGCCATCGTCGAACGAAAAACCGGGAACGACTTGTCCAGCATCGGTGATGAGGTCCTCGCGGTCACGAGGTTTCAAGCCCTCGGACTTTAGCCACTCTTCCAGTTCATCGGGGTGGGAGAAGATCCGAATCCCCTTTCCCGCCTTTAGGCGATAACGCGCCTCCAATTGAATAATCCGAGCCTCACCATCGAGTCCCTTCTCTGTGATGACCGCCGCAGGTACCCACAGTTCGTCAATCTTGACCCGGTTGGAACGTTGGTATCTGACGTGGTGCTCAAGGTAGAAGAAGTCACTCGTTCCTTGATAGTGATCTTGGTCCAAGTGCGACAGGGCTAAGACATCGACATTCCCTCGAGACCCTAAGTCTGCGCGTAAGGCTCTAGGGAGATCGATGCGCAGATCACTCTTCTCCTCCCCGCGGGTGGCAGCAAAGTCATTAATCAGAACCCGCCCGTCGGAGAACTCTACGAGGCAGCAGTCTGCATTTCCAATTGGGTAGAACGTTAGGCTTGGTTTCATCTTGTTGAACCTCCTCCGTGATGTGGTTGGCTGAAACCATCGATGCTCCGAAACATCGCGTACCAGCCAACGCTAGTTGTCGCCGAGTCACTGCCAAGATGCGGGAGGCACCCGACACTGACCTCTCGCATCTCTACGACCTGCCGGACAGGCGCTCTTATTCGTCTCGGCCAGATATATGTAAAGACCCGCTATTTGGATAGTTACTTGCTCTAACCGCTATGGGCTACCCCATCCAGAGCCCCTGATGTCGATTGCCAAATGCACCATGCACCGACGCGGTCGACAAGTGGATTGTAACAGTTCGGTTGCCGATCTGTCAATGGCAAAGTTCTGGAGGGGTGCGTGACACGATTCTGACTCCCCGGGTCTTATCTCCTGCCGGATCACATGACGGAGGCAGGCTGATGGGCATGCACGTGCGGGTTGACCGTGGAACCAACACGTAGGGCGAGCAGTGCCTCGGGTGCGGATGGAGGGGCCGCTGTTGCAGTGAGCGCACCCGTGCCTTGGGCAGGGTCAGAGGTGGGCTCCAAGAGCAAGCTTGGAACCTTCCCGAAGCGCATGGCTGCCCATTCAGCTCCTCGCGTAGCAGTTCGGTGGCGAGCACTTGGGTGGATCGCCGTGTGGGGCCACATGGTGCCTGCTCGGGACTGCCATGCTGGTTGGACGCTGTCCGAAGGACCAGCCACCAGCGTCGCAATGGCGTTTGCGAACCACGTCAAGAGAGGCTGCGCTGCCAAACTGCGGATTCTGATCAAAGTGAACGACGATTCCGTTCCAAAACGAACAGCTGTTGGGGTGGTCGGAGCGAAGCGACGCTCCGGCCTTAGGATCGACCTTCGCTGGGGCCTCCTCCCTGCCGGTCCCTGATTCCATCAGAGGGCGTGTACAACATCATCCTGTTCTCCGGTCCAGCACGCCCTGTTCATTGAGCCCCGTCTACCTGTTCCAAATCTGACTAGGTGCGCACTTGCTACCGATAGCAAGCAGTGCAGCAGCCTCGCGACGGTGTCGCCCCTGGTCACGGCGGCCGGGCATTGTTGCGCCGATTGTGCGGCGGCACCTTGCTCCTCGTCTTTGAAATGCATCTTCGGATCAGCCGGCTGCCTCGCTTGAAGCCTCCCGGGGTGTCCTCCAATGCGTCCCGCACTCGGCAGCGGGATGGCGGTTCCGCAGCAGGCCGGCCTCGTCCGGGCACATGCGGTCGCCCTGCAAAGTGTTTGCTGGTCATGCTTGCGCCTCGCCAAGGCCCCTGCCGCCCTTGATTCTAGGGCCGGACAGCGATCCTGCGGGACACGACCAGTTAGTCGGAGACGGGATCACTGGAGCTGCTCCGACACGGGCAGCGTCGGTATCTGAAGTGTGCTTCCGTCGGGACATCTGGAATGATTCGACGTGTTGCGCGAGCAGAACGAGCAGACGACGCCATGCAATGGCCGTTCGTAACGCCATGCTTGGATGAATCTCGCTTTCTGCGCAGGTGCCACCCAGAGCTAGACCTCCCGATGGGCTGAACTGTGAGACTGCTGTCAGGAAGGAAGGAGCGGTCTCGCGGCTGGAGGCATGGGATGTTCTCTCGCCAGTCCATCCTTGGCTGGGGAAGAATTCGAGCTGGCTGCAACTGAGACTGTCTTCACCTAAGCATCGCAAGACTCGACCACGTGAATTGAAGAGCAATTCTTCTGACAATGCCTTCGACACCACAACGCCACGACCAGCGACTAACGCAGGCAACGCTGACACCCAGCTGCTGGGTGACCTCGTGCTGACCGAGGCCCTAGCAGTGCAGCAACACGATGCGGGCCCGCCGCAAGTCGCGGCGGGGACGTCGTCATCGCGCCGACTTAGCGCTCCAGCTAGGCTCGGGCTTCAGCCAAGAGGTCGATCACTGCGATGCGGCGTGCCATCGGAGCTTTCTCGCCCACATTAGTAGAATGCTTTGGAATGACTCAATGCCATTTACGACTCGAAACACTCGAGAGGATGTCTTTCGGTCCGACCCCTCATGATCCCCCTCGCTATTGGGACGCGTCGGGGAGCCGCGCGCAGCCGTCGGGCGTCCGGCAAACCGGTCGGGGGGCGTAGCAATGGACAGAAGGCACTTCCTGCGGTCGGGGTTAGCGGCACCGTTGTTCGCTGCGGCCTGCTCACGGCGGGCGGCTCGAGTTGCTCCCGTGTCCCATCGCCTGCTCGCGCAGGACCGTGGGCGGGTGGCGATTGTCGGCGGGAGTGGCGCTGTCGAGTGGGCGTGGGAGAACGGCACGGTCGCGCATGACCTTCACCTTCTGCCGAACGGCAACTTGCTGGTGCCGACGGCAGCCGACACGATTGTCGAGCTCTCCCCCGAGAAGGAGGTCGTCTGGCACTGGCAGTCGACGCCGAAAGACGATTCCGTGGACCGCGTCGAGATCCACGCCTTCCAGCGCTTGGACAACGGCCTGACCATGGTCTCCGAGAGCGGCAACCGCCGCCTGATCGAGGTGGACCGCGAGGGCCGCGTGCATCACGAGATCGGACTGCAGATGGAAAAGCCCCACTGGCACAAGGACACCCGCCTGGTCCGCCTCACGCCGGACGGGACCTACCTGGTCGCCCAAGAGAACGATGGCATCGTTAGGGAATACGACCGCGACGGGAGCATCGTCTGGGAGTACCGCATGGAACTCGCGGGACCGGCCACGCCGACCCACCGCGGGCACGGGACGGATGTGTACTCGGCCTACCGGCTGCCGGGCGGCAACACGCTCATCGGCGGCGGGAACAACAACCGGGTGCTCGAGGTCAGCCCGTCAAGGGAGATCGTCTGGAGCCTGTCGAGCGGCGAGATCCCGGGCATTCGCCTGTTCTGGGTGACCCAGCTGCAGGCCCTCCCAAACGGGAACGTGGTGGTGACGAACACCCATGCTGAGGGGGAGACACCCCAGATCTTCGAGGTGACGCGCGAGAAGCAGATCGTTTGGAGCTTTCTGGACTGGGAGACGTTCGGCAACGACCTCTGCGCGAACATCCTGCTGGACGTAGAGGGAGACGTCGTCCGCTAACGGTTGCGGAGACCGGCGGCCGGACCGCCTGACTATCGGACCCCGGCGACGCCCAGATTAGGGCAAACGAGGCCGTGTATGGCGCTCAGCCGCGCTTGTCCAATGCCAAGGGGAGGTTGTCGGCGACCATGGCAGAGTTCTTCATGTCCGAATTCACTGCAGCGATGCGAGCGTCACGCAGCGCCCAGAGGTAGCACTTCTGGGGGACCTTGAGGTCGCCCGGAACTGCCCTTTCGATCATCGCCACGCGACGCGGATCATTCGGCAGGCCGTTGTTCCGACCATGGTGGCAGGGCCGCGCCACCTTCATTGCGATGACGCCTAAGTCGGCTTCTTTGGCCTTGTCCAAGGCCGCGTCCACGAAGCTGTGGTTGACGATGTTGTAGGCCACCATCGCGGCCGAGTACTGCCCGGACTCAACGGCTCCCACAAGCACGCCAGCCGGGTCGCTGTGCCCGGACACACCCAAGTGCCGCACCTTGCCCGCCTTGCGGAGCTTCTCGAAGGCCTCGAAGATCTCCGGGAAGGCGGTTACCTCGTACGCACTGTTTGCCCCGTGCGGGACCATGAGCAGATCAAGATAGTCCGTCTGAAGTGCCCGAAGGCTGCCTTCGACCGAGCGGATGATGCGCTCGCCATACTCGGCTGGCCGATCGATCTTCTCGCCGTAGAGCGGCTCCATGACATTGCAGAGCACGGCGTCCCGAAGCGCCTTCTCCTGCCCTCCGAAGTAGTTGCAGATGTGGTCCGGAGCCAATGCCTGCCGACGCTCCAGATCCTCTTCGGCCCTTCCGAGCAGCTTGCCCTGCTCTGTCTCGGACAGGCTGTCGAAGATCGCACGGTGCAGTGCGTTGCGGTTCGAGTTCCAGACGCTGACTTTAGTGGTGAGGAACACCTTCTCGCGCTTCGAACCCGCGATCACCTTGGCGTAGCCAAGCTCGCTCTGGCCTCGCCCGTACGCCGGTGCGGTATCTAGGTAGTTCAGGCCGCGCTCGATTGCTTCCTCTACGTGCCGATAGCTGTCGGGGGCGATGGTGTTGCCCCCGCAGATCACCTCCGACACCATGTAGTTCGTGCGGCCGAGTCGTCGGTACGCCATGCCGGGAACACGGTTGCGCCACTCGCCGGCGTCGTCGGAGGTGGCCGCTCTGGCCTTGGCCTCAATGGCCAAGGCAAGCGCCCCGGACGTGCCGGTTCGGAAGAAATCGCGGCGGTTCAGGCCCTGCGGGGGTTGCATAGGGCCATGATACCCGTCGGGCCCAGCCCGGCTTTCAAAGCGGCCGGGCTCGCCTAGACGGTACAGAGCTCGACAGCCTCCCGAAGTGAAGTCATCGGATCGCGCTTCGGGATGAACTCGTGGGCGAAGTAGCCCTCGAAGCCAAGGTCGGCAATGGCACGCGAGATCGCCTTGTAGTTCAGCTCCTGCGTGTCGTCGATCTCATTGCGCCCGGGATTGCCGCCCGTGTGGAAGTGGGCGATGTAGTCGGCATTCTCGCGGATCATGCGGATCACGTCGCCCTCCATGATCTGCATGTGATAGATGTCGTACAGCAGCTTCATTCGCGGAGACTCCACGCGCTTCATCAGCTCCACGCCCCAAGGGGTCGTGTCGCAGTGGTAGTCAGGATGGTTGACCTTGGAGTTGAGCAGCTCCATCAGGATGGTCACGCCCTCGTCCTCGGCCTGCGCCTTGATGCGGTTGAGGACGATCGCGGAATTCTCCCAGGCCTCCTCGTCGGACATGCCCCGCCGATTGCCCGAGAAGAGGATCAGGTTCGGGACTCCGGCCTTGCTTGCGGCTGAGATCAGCTCGCGGGCGTTGCGCTCGATGCTGGAGTGGTTCTCCGTGCGGTTCGTCCCGTCGCGGATGGAGCAGATGCCGTTCCCCACCGCACACCTGAGGCCGTACTTCTTCAGGACGGGCCACTGTTCCTTGGCCAGCAGCTCGACCGAGACTATGCCCATCTTGGCGGCGTGCTCGCACAGCTCCTCCAAGGCCATGTCGCGGTAGCACCATTTGCAGACCGACTGCTTGAGGCGGCCTTCCGCCGCCGCTGTCTCCGCTGCGTCGCCGACGCGGGTGGCGCTTGAGAGGATCCCGAAGCCCGCCGCAGCCTTAATAGCCCCGCGCCGGGTGGGGACGCTAGCCGAACCGTTCATGGCAAGGATTCTAGCACCGGGCGAGCGGCGCGATGGTCACAGCTCGGTGCCGGTGATCTTCCGGTAGGCCTCGACATACTTGCGGGTAGTGTTCTCAACGACGTCAGGAGCCAACTCGGGGCCGGGCGGTCGCTTATTAAACCTAACCTGTTCCAAGTAGTCCCGAACGTACTGCTTGTCAAAGGAAGGCTGAGACTGGCCCGGCTTGTAGAGGTCCAACGGCCAGTATCTCGAAGAGTCGGGCGTGAGAACCTCGTCGGCGAGCACCAGCTGTCCGTCGGAGACCCCGAACTCGAACTTGGTGTCGGCAAGAATCAAGCCCTTGGCCAGACCGTGCAGGGAGGCCCTCTCGTAGATGGTTATCGAAAGGTCGCGGAGCTTGGCCGCGGTCTCGGCACCGACGATGTCGGCTGCCTGGTCAAACGAGATGTTCTCGTCGTGGCCCACGTCTGCCTTGGTCGACGGCGTGAAGATTGGCTCGTGCAGCTTCTCGCACTCCTGCAGCCCCTCCGGAAGGGGAATGCCGCAGACGCCGCCGGTGCGGTTGTAGTCCTTCCAGCCCGAGCCCACGATGTACCCGCGGACGACGCACTCGATCGAGCACATCTCCAGCCGCTTGACCAGCATGGAGCGGCCCGCTAGCTGGTCCCTGTAGCGGTAAAGCGGCGTCGGGTAATCGCTCACATCGGCCGTGATGAAGTGTGTGCCCACCAAGTCCCGGAGGAATTCGAACCAGAACACGGAGAGTTTGGTCAGCACTTCGCCCTTGCGAGGGATCGGGGTCGGCAGGACCACGTCAAATGCGGAGATGCGGTCGGAGGCGACCATCAGCAGGCGGTCTTCACCGACCGCGTAGAGATCGCGGACCTTGCCCCGCGAGAGCAGTGGCAGGTCGGGAATGTTGGACTCAGTCAGAACGCTACTCATGTTGCAATCACCATGCGCCCCACAGGGGCACTTCTTCAGGTTCCTCTCGGGGCCTATGCCGCCTTCTCCCGCGCCTCCGCCACAGCCGCCCAAACCGCCGCAGGGCTCATCGGAAGCCGTTGCATTCTGACCCCCACAGCCCGCCGGACGGCATTGGCGATGGCTGCCGGTGGCGGGATGATATTCGCCTCGCCCACGCCCCGAACGCCGAACGGGTGGCCGGGGTTGGCGACCTCGACGATACAAGTGTCGATCATCGGCAGGTCAAGGACGGTCGGCATGCGGTAGTCCAGCAGGCTGCTGTTGCGCATCGTCCCGTCGTCTCCCATGAAGTACTCCTCGTTGAGGGCCCAGCCGATGCCCTGCACGGAGCCTCCCTGCATCTGGCCCTCGACATAGCTGGGGTGAACCGCTTTGCCGACGTCCTGCACGGCCGTGAATCGCAAGATGTCGACCTTGCCGGTTTCCGGATCCACCTCGACATCGACGATGTCGGCCGAGAACGATCCCCCGACTCCGCGCGGCTTGACCGTCGCCGTCGCGCTGACAGGTCCCCCAGTCCTGCTGGCCTTGGCGGCCAGCTCGCGAAATCCTATGCTCTTGCCGTTGCAGGAGTAGACGCCCTTATCGTGCTCTACGGCCTCGGGCCCGACACCCCAGAGCTTCCCCGCCCTGGAGCACATCTCGGCGACGATCTTCTGGGCGGCGTCGTGCGCTGCCCAGCCCGTGGCGAACGTCGTGCGGCTCCCGCCCGTGACGGAAGTGAACCCGACCGAATCCGTGTCGACAACCTCCGGGAGTATCTCCTCCGCTGCAATCCCCAGCACCTCCGCTGCCTGCATGGCGATGGACGTGCGCGTACCGCCGATGTCGGTGGAGCCTTCCACTAGATGGACCGTGCCGTCGGTGTTGACGTTGAGGGTACAACTGGACTCGAGCCCGACGTTGAACCAGAAACCCAAAGCCACGCCACGCCCCCTGTTCGGCCCGCCGAGCGGGGCCGACCAGTGCGGATGGTCCTGCACCGCCCGCAAGACCTCCTCGCACCCGATGCGGCGGAACTTCGGGCCATCCACGCGGCGCGTGCCCTCCTTGGAGCAGTTCTGCATCCGGAATTCGACCGGATCGATCCCGAGCCGTTCAGCGACCTCGTCGATGACCTGCTCCGCGGCGAAGGCGGCCTGGGGCGCGCCAGGAGCACGGTACGCGGCGCAGCTGGGCTTGTTGACCACAACGTCGTAGCAATCGACCGAGACGTTGGCGCAGTCGTAGGCGGCGAAGACGCACATCCCGCCCGGCGCCACATAGGAGCCGGGATAGGCGCCGGCCTCGTACGCCAAGCTGGCCTCGAGCGCTTGCAGTTGCCCGTCGGCGCTCGCTCCGACCTTGACGCGCACGTGCGAGCCCGCGGTCGGGCCCGTGCCGATGAAGACGTCTTCGCGCGACATGACCATCTTGACCGGCCGACCGGTCTTCCGGGAGAGCAGGGCCGCGACCGGCTCAAGGTAGACGGGGATCTTTCCGCCGAAGCCTCCCCCGATCTCCAGGGGAGTCACCTTGATGTTCGAGACCGGGATCTCGAGCACCTTGGCGGTCACGTCGCGCACGACGAATGCGCCCTGCGTGGAACACCAGATGTGCAGGCGGCCGTCGTGATTCCACAGGGCTGTCACGTTGTGGGGCTCGATGTAGCCCTGATGGACGGTTGCCGTGTCGAATGTGCGCTCGACCACGACGCTGGACTGGCTGAAGCCGGCCCCGACATCGCCCAGAGTCCACCGGAAGTGCTCGGACACGTTGGACGGGCTGGCGGTCTCCTCTCCGAACTCCTTGGTGAGCAGGTCCTCGTGCAACAGCTCTGCCCCGGGGGCCATTGCTTCCGGGGCCGTCATGGACGACGACAGCGGTTCATAGTCCACTTCGATAGCGCGCGCGGCCTCCAGTGCGATGTGAGCGTTCCGAGCGGCCACCGCGACGATGGCGTGGCCCTGATAGAGCGCCTTGCCCTTGGCCAAGATGTTGCCGTGGACGTAGGCCAGACGGGTCATGCCCTCTCCCACATCGACCTGCTTGTCCTCGGCCGGGGGCAGGTCGTCCGCCGTGACGACCGCATGGACCCCGTCCATGGCCTCGGCCTTGGAAGTGTCGATGGAGCGGATTATGGCGTGAGCGTGCGGGCTGCGCAGGACTGCTCCGTGGAGCGAGTCCGGCAGCGTCAGGTCGGCCCCGTAGATGGCTCTCCCAGTGACCTTATCCGTTCCGTCGTGGCGCACGGGGCGCGTGCCGACAACGTCGAAGTGACGCGTGGCGAGAACCATGTTGGGCTCGTAATCCTGGGAACCGCCGGATCCATTGCTCCGGGAAGCCGAGGCCACACCTTCGGCCTTCGTTTTGGCGGTCGTTGCAGAGCTCATGCCGCAGTCTCCTGTCGAATCTTGGCTGCCGCCTGAACGGAGCGTACGATCTTGTCGTAGCCCGTGCATCGGCACAGGTTGTTGGCCAGCCAGAGCCGGATCTCATCCTCGGTCGGGTCGGGATTCGCGTCCAGCAGCGCCTTAGCTGCCACCACAAACCCGGGAGTGCAGACCCCGCACTGCAGTGCCGCACCTTCCAGAAACGCGGCCTGCACCGGGTGCAGTGCCCCGCCCTCGGCGATTCCCTCCACCGTCAGGATGCGGGCCCCCTCCGCTTCGGCACCGAGCACGAGGCAGGCGGGCACGATGCGCCCGTCCATCTCAACGGTGCACGCGCCGCAGTTGCCGTCGTTGCAGCCTTCCTTCGTGCCGGTGAGGCGCAGCACGTCGCGCAAGACCTCCAGCAGCGACTGGCGGGGCTCGCAGAGGAACTCCGCCGGTTGGCCGTTGATCGTGGTCTGCACGTGAATCGAGCGCATGGCCATCCCTGCCCTCCTATCCGAGTTCTCCGCCCGCCCGCTGAACCGCGGTCTCCAGCGCCCGCCGTGTCAGGACAGCGCACAGGTTGCTTCGGTACTCGGCCGTGCCGCGCATATCGCTGATCGGACGGGCAGCAGCGCGCGCCGCTTCGCCCGCCAGTCCGAGCGCATTCCGGTCCACAAGACGGCCCTTAAGCACTTCTCCGGCCTCCCGGACAAGCAGCGGCGTCGGGGCGACTGCGGCCAGAGCCACGCAGGCGTCAGCGAACCGGCCCCCGTCCAGCCTCACCGAGACACCAGCTCCGGCCACGGCGATGTCCATCTCGTTTCGCGGGATGAAGCGCAGGTAGCAGGCTCCCGAGCCCGGTTCGGGAGGCGGCAACTGCAATGCCACCAGCACTTCCGATGGCCGCAAGACAGTCTGCCCCGGACCAGTGCAGAAGTCCTCAACTGGTACGCTTCGCCGCCCATTCGCCGAGGCCACCAAGCAGGTGGCGTGCAGAGCGATCAGGGCCGGCACAGCATCCGCGCTAGGCGAAGCGTTGCACAGGTTTCCCCCGACCGAAGCACGTCCCTGGATCTGCGTGCCGCCGATCATCGAGACGCTGTCGATCAGGCCGGGATAGTGCCGTTGCACCGCCTCATCCCCATAGATCCGGTAGCACGGCACGGCGGCCCCAAGCGTCAAGCCCTCTCTGTCGTCATAGCTGAGCTGGTTGCACTCGTCAACTGCCTTGACGTCGATGACGACGGCATTCCTGCGGCGGCCCTCGCGCATCTGTACGAGCAGGTCTGTGCCACCAGCCAGCGCGCGCGCTGCCTCACCGTGCTCCGCGAATGCGTCCAAGCATTCGTCGAGCGTGCGCGGTCGGAGATAGTCGATCCAGTGCAACTAACGGGCTCCCTCACGGCCTCAAGCCAGCCCGGTCGCCGTCGCGGCATTCGGGGCTTAAGGCCGGAGACCCATTATAAGAATCCGGCTCAAGGCCCCCGCAGCAACGCAAAGCGATGCGGGTCTGGACGCGCTTCTGCAGCCCACGCGGTCGCGCCAAGGCACTGATCCCGACGCGAATCTTGGGAACCCCCAAGTCAGCTCCGCGGGTCCACCTCCCAGTCCTTGTTGACCTTCCTTCCGTAGTACGGGTAGTAGTCCCACGGTGCATCCTGGCCCAATGCCCGAGGATCGCCCGTGTCAGCCAAGTGGCGCATCAGGCGGTCCTGGAGCGCCTCCAAGGCTGCGGCTGCCTCGGGCTGGGCCGCGATGTTATTCAGCTGGCCCGGATCCTCTCGGACGTCGTACAACTCGTGCCCGGGGCGTGTGCCGAATGCGAGCTCGGCAAGCCGGTCCACCTCTGGGATGTTTCGGTTCTCCATCATGTAGGTCTTCGTGGGCGAACTGTCGATTTCCCCGTATGGGATGGCCCGAGCACAATCCGCTGCATTCGGCGAGCCCGACGGCCAGCGCGTCGGCTCGAAGTTCCGAACGTAGAGATGGCTCGCGTCGCGGATCGCGCGGCACGGGTAGCCCTTGCCCCCGCGGCGGCAGCCGTCGTGGCGCTCCATCGCGATGTATGCCGCGTCACGGGAGGCATCCACCTGGCCGGAAGCGCCGGAGGTGAGCAATGGCAGCAAGCTCTGGGCCGTCATCTCCGCCGGCACGGCCAGGCCGGCGGCCTCCAAGAACGTGGGCGCCAAGTCGCTGAGGCTCACAAAGTCCTCGACGCTGCGGGCCGCCGGAACGGACCGGGGCCAGCAGATCGCCAAAGGCACGCGGCTGCCGTAGTCATACAAGCTGGCCTTGGCCCGAGGAAACGGCATGCCATGGTCGCTGGTCACGACGACGATGGTGTTCTCCATCTGGCCGGCCTGCTCCAACAGGTCCAAGGCCGCAGCCACCTTGCTGTCGAAGCGTTCCACCTCAACGTAGTAGTCGAGGATGTCATTGCGCGTGACCGGATCGTCGGGAAGGTGTGGCGGAACGACGACTTCGCCGGGCGCCTTCCCGGAGCGCGCACCCGACCCGAGCTCGTACGGACGGTGCGGGTCTCTGCTGCCCAGCCAGAAGCAGAATGGCTGATCGGTCGGGCCTCGGCTGAAGAATTCCGCGAAGCTCGCGAACGAGTCACCCGCGGGATTTCGGGTGCGGCCGCCGGGCTCCAAGCGGCCCGGCGACCACCCCTTGCTGGTGTGACCGATCCTGTAGCCCGCGCCCTCGAGAATCCCGGTGTAGGTCGCGAACTTGCTCGGCAGCGTGCTATGGATGTTGCCCGCCTCCTCGAGTCGCCAGATCGCCTGCCCGGTCAGGATCGCACTGCGGGAAGGGCCGCAGGTCGGCGCGTCGCAGAACGCCCTGCCGAACAGGACGCCATTGGCCGCGACCCTGTCAAAGGCTGGCGTCTTGACGACCGGATCGCCCATGGAACCGGTGTGCCGCCACGACTGGTCGTCGGAGATGCAGAACAGGACGTTGGGCCTCGCCCCAGCCTGCCGGCCCGCCGCCGGCCGAGCCGCCGAAGTCCCCAATGCGGCAGCCGACAGGCCCAAGAAAGACCGTCGGGAACGGGTCCGCGGCGTGTGCCGCTCGCTAGGACCGGTGGATGGGTGTCTCATTGTGTGCCCATTGTGGCGCAGCGTGCCTGAGGCAGCAGCGCGGGCCCAGCCCCGACTTCCGCCAGGCTGGTAAGATCAGGGCGGCGCAGCTGTCGATGCGAGAATCGGATCTGGCATCAGGTCGCCGGACTCTGGCAATAGACATTGGCGGATCCGGCACCAAGGCGCTCGTGCTGGACCCCTACGGCAAGCCCGTCAACAAGAAGGTCCGCGAGCCCACACCCGACGAGCCCACCCCGGAGCGGGTTTTCGCCGTTCTGGACCGAATCCTAAGTCGCCAGCCCCCCTATGACAGGGTTGCGGCCGGATTCCCAGGCGTCGTCACGAATGGCATCACCCTCACTGCCGTCAACCTGCACCCGGAATGGATCGGGTTCGATCTCGGACACGCCTTGCGCGAGCGCACGGGCAAGCCGGCGAAGGTGGCCAACGACGCTGACGTTCAGGGCATGGCGGTCATTTCTGGGAAAGGCCTCGAGATGGTCCTGACCGTGGGGACGGGCCTCGGGTCCAGCCTGTACATCGACGGGAAGCTGGTGCCGAACCTGGAGATCGCCCATCATGTCTTCCGCAAGAACAAGACCTACGAGGAGTGCCTAGGAAACGCCGCGCTTGAGCGCAAGGGTCGCCGGAAGTGGTCACGGCACTTGCGCAATGCAGTCGCACAGCTGCACGGGGCCTTCAATTTTGAGCGGCTCTACATCGGCGGCGGGAACTCGCGCAAGGCGGCGCGGGCCGGGCTGCCCGGGAATGTGATCTTCGTGTCGAACCTGGCCGGACTCTTGGGTGGGTTCTACCTCTGGGACGGCCCCGGAACTGGCAGCCGGGCGCCGGGGGGAGCGTCATCAAAGGACTCGGGAGCCCAATAGGCACGCGCCTGAGGGTACTGTTCGAGCAGGCTTCCGGAACGCTCAGGGCCGGCGGCGGCCAAGGCGGTCGCCAGGCCGTCCGCCAAGGTGGCATTTGACGCCACGACGCTGACTGCGCTGGCGGGGAGGAGGCACGGGGCGCCGACCGCAATGATGTGCGAGCACCTGCGCGCGCCGCGCAGGTAGTACCGCTCGCGACTGCCCGACGTTGAGACCCCCGCGTTTCGCAGCACGAGAGACCTCTCGGATGTGCCGCGCCGGCCAACCGCGTCCAATGCAACCGTCCAGCCTGCCTCGCCGGGAGGAGGATCTCCGATGGCGATGTCCCCCGCCACTGCGACGATGGCCCGCTCCACCCCCAGACGAGCAAGCTCCGCAAGGGCGCGGTCGGCGATGAAACCTTTTGCGATGCCACCCAAGTCCAGTGCGATTCCACGATGATTCAGGTATGCCGTTGGAGGGCTTCCTCCAACCTCCGCATGTCGCCAGCCTGACTCAAGAAGCGCCTCTTCCAGGGCCGCGGCTGCGGGACCCTCCCGCCCCCAGCCCCCGGCCCGGACTAAGCGTGTCGCGCGTCCAAGCGTCGGATCAAAGGTCCCGTCGCTCGCCCGAGCAAGCTCCAGAGCCCTCCCAAGCACCTCCCCGAGCTCTTCTGAGACCGGAACAGCGTGGCGCCACGCTCGCACTTCGAGCTGCCTGAGCTCTGAGTCGGGCCTATAGGTGGAGAAGATCCCCTCAAGCTCCGCTACACGGTCGAACGCGGCGCGGAAGATCAGCGGAGGTGTGGCATCTGGCGGAACGTACGCCTCGATGCGCACGAGTGTCCCGACGTGGGGCTCTTCCGCGACGAAGCGGCTCAGGCCCTGAACGGGGCCAGCGAAGGCAGAATGAGCCAGCGTCAGGGCGAGCGCTAGAAGCGCGGGGCAGCTACCGGGCCCCGGCAGCCGAGTTCCAGTACGCATACATCTGCTCAGCGCTGGGAAGCCGGGCCGGGCGCACCAGACGGAACCCCAGCCATTGCGCGTCTGTGTGGTACCACACGCTCTTTGGCAGCTGCGGGTCCTGCATCTTCCAGTCCTCTGAGGAGGCGCGCCGCGACCCGCAGCGCAAGGCCGGGGCGTCATCCATCCACGATCCCCCCCGAACGACCCTGGGATAGAGCCGCTCCGCGCGCACCCAAGGATCCGAGAGCGGACCAGCACCGTAGCCAGGCCGATACGCGTCCAGCGTCCACTCCCAGACATTCCCGTGCATGTCATGGAGGCCCCACGCGTTCGGGTCCTTGGCGCCGACAGGCCCATATTGGCCACCGCTGTTGTCCCAGTACCAGGCCGCATCGGCCAGAGCAGAAGGATCATCGCCAAAGACATACGCCGCTTGGCTTCCGGCCCGGCAGGCGTACTCCCACTCCGCCTCGGTGGGCAAACGGTAGAAACGGCCGGTCTTGGCGCTGAGCCACTGGGCGTACTTGCTGGCTGCGTGCTGCGTCATGCTGATGGCCGGATACCCGCTGATGCCCATACCGAAGCTCATCTCCATGTAAGGCGGAGTGGGGCTTGAGACCGCGTCTGCCAAGGGCTCCGGATCGCTGCGCCCGGCAGATTCTCTCAGCATGAAGTCGCGGAACGCGTCCCAACTCACCTCGTGCGCGGCCATCCAGAATCCTCCCAAGCGCACTCGGACCTGCGGGCCCTCGTCCTCCCCCCGACCGGCCTCGTCTGCAGGCGTCCCCATGTGGAAGTCCCCCGCCGGGATGGGGACCATTCGTAGCGATGCGTCCGATCCGGGCACCGGTTGGTCGTAGGCCGCAGTCGGAGCGTCAGGGGCCGACTCGGCCCTTGCCGCCACCAACGCGCGAATGCGTCGCACAAGCTCCATCTCTTCCCCGTCGGCCCCCGCCGGGACCGCTGGCTCCCGCGCTGCGAGAGGGCCATTCCAAGGCGCCCCCGCGTCGATCCACTCGACAAGGGAGCCGATCTCCTCAGCCGTTGCGCTGGGCCCCCCAGGAGGCATGGCTCCAGCCGAATCCGGCGGCAGGCGCATGCGTTCCACGAGGCTGCTGCGCGCCGGATCGCCGAGCACTATGGAAGGGCCGCCGACACCTCCCTTGAACGCGGCTTCGCGCGTCTCAATGCTCAGGCCACCCAGATTATTCTGCTCGCTGTGGCAGGCCAAGCAGCGCTCGGCTAGAAGTGAGAGGGCCACCTCCTGCTGCGCAGGGAGGGCCAAAGCGCAGAGTACCAGTGCGGCGAGGGGCCTCACGGCTAGACGAACTTAGTCGTTCCGGGTCGCGCCAATGGCGGCACGTCGTGGGGCATGTTCCAGCGAAGCCGGCGCGGGAATCGCCTCTCTTTGGACTGCATGCCTTGCTCCCACGTCAGCTCCTGCCCGGTATAGGCTGACATGCGACCGAGGATAGCGAGCTGTGTGCTGGTCGCCATGCGCAATCCGTCGTTTACCGGCTCGCCTCGTCGGATCGCCCGAAACAGCACGTCGTGCTCTTCTTGGTACATGTTGCGCTGCTGGCCGCGGAACATCCAGGGATTCTCTCCCTCGATCCTCGGCATCAGCCCGCGACCAATGGTCAGGCGACCCTTCGTGCCCAGAATGTAGTCGGCGTTCTCGCGGTAGCATCCGGCGATCTGCCGGCAGCCCAGAAAGGCGCGAACACCCTCGGGATAGAGATAGTTCAACTCGAAGTGGTCGAATATGTTGCCGTCGTTGGCGGGAATCTGCCGACCGCCGACGGCCACGCAGCTCTCGGGCGGGTTGTCGCCCATCGCCCAAGCAATCTTGTCCGCGCTGTGGACGGCCTGCTCGACGAGGCCGTCCCCGGAGAGCCAGACGAAGTTGTACCAATTTCGGATCTGCCACTCGACGTCGCTCATGCCGATCGGCCGCTCGTATGCCGGCGGCATGGGCTTGACGGGATTGGTGTAGAAGGTCGCGTAGTAGGCGACAATGTCGCCGATCTCTCCGGACAGGACCCGATCCATCGCCTCGACGATCATGTTGTTGTAGCGCCAACAGAACCCCGCCACCACCGACAGGCGCTTCTCCTCCGCAATCCGTACCGATTCCATGACGGACCGGACTCCGGGCGTGTCCACGGCCATGGGTTTCTCGCAGAAGACGTGTTTGCCTGCTTCGATGCAGGCCCTGAGGTGCGAGGGACGGAAGCCTGGAGGCGTGGCCAGCAGGACGACGTCAACGCCGCTGTCGATGACGCCCTGGTACGCATTGAGGCCCAAGAACTGTCCCGCCTTCGGCACCCGCACCTTGCCCTTGCCCGCATGACGTCCCTCGACCTGTTCCAGACAACGGTCGATACGCTCCTGATCGACGTCAGCAACCGCTGTCAGGATTGCCAGGTCGTCGGCCTGCAGCGCTTGTGCGGCGGCGCCTGTCCCTCGGCCTCCACAACCAACCAAGCCGACCTTGATCTCCTCGCCGGCGGCCCGCAGCAGGGTCGCAGCCCCCGCCGTGGCAGCACCTTGGAGGAACCTGCGGCGGGACCGACTCGAGGTGGCCGGATTGGGATGAACTTGCATCGCCCTCGTATTGTCGCCGACAAACGAGAGCTTTGCAGGTCGCCAGCTTCGGGAAACCCTGGGCCGGTCGTACCATGAGATTGGTCGCCGACATGCCGAACGCTAGGGATCGGAGATCCGCAGGATGCTTCGCTGCGCTGTTGGCCCTCCTGCCGATGCTCGCGGCGGGCCAGCAGGACGAGTCCCAACCCGATGGCGAGACCGGCTTGGAACTGGTCAACCTGAGCATCCTGGACAGCCGGGACGGCTACGCGATTCCTGCCGACAGCCGGTTCTTGCCGGGTGAGCCGGTGCACGTCTACTTCCAGGTGAGCGGATACGGTGTTGGGGAAGCGGACCGCGTTTCGCTGCGGTATGAAGTGCGGGCGCTGGATCCGGACGGCCGGCGGTTCTCCATGGCTGAGGCCGGGGAGGTTGACGTCACCCTCGCGCCCCAGGACAAGGATTGGATGCCGGTGGTCCGGTATTCGCCGAGGATCCCCGACCACGCAGGGGGCGGAACATACGCGATCAGCATCGAGGTGCACGACGAGATCGGCGAGGCCAGCGTCACGGCAAGCCTGCCCATCGAGGTTGACGGTGACCGCATCCAGACGGCAGGCGAATTGCTCGTGAGGAACTTCAGGTTCGTCGTGTCCGAGGATGGCGAGACCGTTCCGGAGCCGGTGTTCGCGCCCGGCGACTGTATCCGGGCGGAGTTCTACATCACGGGCTACAAGACCCGCGAGGACAACACCTTCCAAGTCGAGTCGGACGCATGGGTAACGGACTCGCTTGGCCGGAGAATGTTCCAGTTCGAGGCGAGAGGCGAAGCCGGGAGCCCGTACTATCCGCGGCTCTGGCTGCCCGGAAGCCTAGAGTTTGAGCTGGATCCGGCGATTCCAGCGGGTGAGTACACGGTGGTTCTGCGCCTAGTCGACGCGGTGGGTGGTTCTGGAACGAGCCAGAGCTTTCCCTTCCGCATTCGCTGACACTGCTGGTCGCAGGTGTTTCTGGCTGCCCTGTCCCAGAATCGACGCTCCGATCTGGAGGGCCGAGTGGCCCCTGGCCCTGGACGCCGCGTCATCCGCCTGACTTGAAACCCTCCCTCGCAGATGGGACACCAGATGGCCGAGCCGATACGGACCGGGAGCAATGGGCCCCCGGAGCTGGCAAGGCCCGTCTTCCTAGATGTGCTCGCCCCCCTGGCTGATCTGGATCCGTGTCCCTAGCCATGGGCGCATGCCCACGGGAAGGAGCGTCCTGTTCCGTACCGTGCGCAGGAGACTAGCGTTAGTTGCGGTGCCAGAAATGTTCGTGTCCTATTCCGTCCCCACACTGCGGGCTGGCATTTCGTCCCAAGTCCTACCGTCCAGCAGCCGACCGGACTTCTTCTTGTTCGTGCCACCCCATTGCTTGAAGAAGAACGGCACGTCATTCTCAATACAGTTCGATCGAATCTCGCGGACCCAATCAAGATGCATTCGACGTGACTTTGGACCGGATTCCCCACCGACGATGACCCAGTCCATTCCGTCTAGGCTCAGATTAGAAAGTGGTCCAAGTAGAGGCTCAAGCGAGAGAAACTTGACACTGGCATGTGACTCTCGAAGAACGTCAACTCGCTGCAGCCACTGCTCCGACTCGACGCTGGTTCCGAGCCAGATGTTTGATGTCCAGTCTAGTTTTTGATTGAGTGATACCGCTCGTTCAGGGCGCTTTGTCAAGATTTGATAAGTGTGCCTCTCGGTCCGGTTCATAGTATCAAACACCGAAACTATGAAGCTCTCTGGGACTCGTTCATGAAACAGATCTGACATTGAATTGACGAAGACGAGGCTCGGCTTCGCCCATGTGAACGGATGAGATAGCGTTGCCGGATGTACGGCGAGATGGAAGCCACGCTTGTACTTTAGCATTCCCATTCGTAGCAATCGGACAGACATACGCTCAGCGTAGCAGTGTCTACAACCCTCGCTAACCTTGGTGCACCCTGTCACTGGATTCCAAGTTCGTTCTGTCCATTCGATTCGTGAGCCGTCCGCCATCTTCAGAAATTCTCCAAAATGTGTTTGGCTATACACTTTGCAGGTTTGATCCCATTCGGGTGGCCAACACAAAAGAACAGTTCAAACAGGTCCCTTGACTGTGAGTTCTTTAGTGACCTGCTATTCTCCAGCAACCTCCGTCCGAATAACTTTCGCAAATTCTGCCTGTAAGCCTCCAATAGGCTCTCAACTCCAGGAGAGCGTTCCATTAGGTTGGGACTGTCTGAGAAGAGACTTAATTGCGGACTCTTGCGATAGACATTACGCCAGTTGTCATCGCCATAGACTCGGTCCAAAATTGCTGCAAAATGCGCCGGGTATGATCCTTCAGAATACTTAGATACTAGCACTCTTTGAACAGCCATAGTCGGGAACAGAATCCAAGTGTCTAGCTTCTTCAGACGGGCAATATGCTCAAGAGTCGAGAATTCCAACTGGGTGGCGAATGGGTCAATGAATAGGACACCTCGCCAATTGGACTCCAAGTGGAGACGGCTGAGATAGTCGTTCGCATCACGTTGTTTGATCGAAATATTGCGGTTAGTGTACTCACTCATTAGACAATCCAATGCATTGCAGGATTGTGGCGACTTTTCGACGAATACGAGTCGATCAAATGGCTTGTCGGAAACACGAAGCGCCCTTTTCGGAGATCCAGCGACCAACTCTTCATAATCTTGGTCGCGCGTACGGATTCGAACGTCTCCGGTCCCGGCGAACGCGTCGATATAGATCAGGTTGAATGGTTTGTCCTTTAGTGCTGTTGTGTAGGCGTCTAGGTAACGCCAAAGGATATCCAGCTTTTGCTTTGTCCAATTGCCACCCCATGGCGTGGCTTGCTGCGCCGTTTCGTTGGTCATGGCCGTTTCTGGACCTGAGCCGGTGCCAGACCGATCTTTGTGCTGCACTTCGCATCGGCGTAGCCACGAAGTGCGTGGTGCGTTCGTAGTTTATACCACATGACTGCTAATATTGTACCCAATTCGCCTAGGCGAGGTCAATCAGGGCCTAGGCTCCGGGTGTACGACATCACCTTGACCAAACAGGCGGCAGGTGTAGGCCCGAGAGTCGACCGGCTGAAGGGCAGCTGTGGCCGGCGAGGCAGCCCTCAGGAGCACTCCGACTCGTTCCGCGCCAAGTTCAGCTCGGATCCCTTAGGTCTCCGCTGCTCTCGCCAGAGCGGCGCGTCTGAGAGCGTGAACAATATCAGACGAACAGCGACACCCTGTGTCCAGTGACTGCCGACCTCGCCGCCCGTCGCGATCAATGGCGTCAGAAAATAGGCGCAATCGGAGACCTGCGACATGGTTTATTCGTGGCCAACTATCGCCGCTGAAGCAAACCCACCTGCCGCAGACGTGTGCGCAGATCGGCGAGTGCCAGCGTCTGAGACGGCTCGTGGCGAATCTCATCGAGACGAGCGACGATCTGCGCCAGTCCCGCACCCAAGGCAGTGCCAGCGCGCCAGGCCGGGCGGTGCCGAAAGACCCTCGAGAGCGCGCTCGGCGAATTGACCTTGGAACAGGCCTGCCTTCCCCTGCCCGCAGTGCGGCAAGGTCAGCTTCCCCCGGGACGAGCAGCTCGGCATGGCGCACAGCGTGGTCTTCCCGGCCGTCCAGCGCATCAGCGGCTCTGCCGCGGCAAGGGTCGGCCTTGCCTGCTGGAGGACCTTGCCGGGATCGCCTGCCATCCCAAGCACGTCGAACGCACGGCACCGGCGCTCGGTCAAGAGACCGCCCGTGCCGAGTCGGGGGACGTGGCCGCCGCCAGTCACGAGGTCGTGCCCGATGCGGCCACCATTGACGTAGAGATTGACGGGACCGGCGTTCCGGCATGCAAGAGCGAGACCGCCGGGAACCCGGGCAAGTAGGCCGACGGCTCCGCCCGCACACGCGAGGCCAAGCTGCTGACCGTGTTCGCGGCCGAGAGTCGCGATGCAGAGGGTCGCCCGCAGCGCGATCGCGGCTAGGCCAGCGTCTCTGCGGCCATCGAGCGTGCCGCCAGCAACCCCCTTTGCCCCGCAGCTGTCGGCCTTTTTCCGACAAGTCTGGAGAGAGGCCAGCCAACGGGGGGCGTTCGCAGCCCGGTGCCAGATCGTGATCGCGGAAGGGGCGACCTAGATCTGGTCCGTGGTGTGCGAGCAGATGCCGGCCGCGATCAAGATCCTCGGCCTGTTCCACGCAAAGGAGCGCCTTTGGGATGTGGCCTAGACCTTGCATGCCGACGATCGCGAGTTGCTTGGGGCAGCAGGTCGGCTCAAGGGCCAGCCAGCCCCACCCCAGCCGTAGTAACCGATGAGCCCCTGACCGTGAGGCTTGCCACTCAGTCCGCCTGTCCGCAACGCCAGCCGCATCGAAACCGCTCAGGACTTAACTGCTGCCAACAACGTGCCATGCGAGGCGTCGTCGGCCACATGTCGGCCAATACCGACCAAGGTCCCTTGGAGTCCGCTCCGCAACCCCATAACCAGAGTCAATCTGCAGCCGTCCCACCTCCGTCAAGATGATGTCGTACACCCCTACGGTCACTTCCGTTCAAGGTACTCTTGAGCGACAGCCGCGATCTAGCGGGCGAGCGATCCGTCCAGCCAATCGGCAAGAGTCTGCCTTGGCAGTCGGCCCGGCGGCCAGAGTTGCGGGCAGTTAGGCCCACGTGAGAGCACTGAGAGACAGTCTCTGGATGGCGATCATCCCCTCCTGCTCGTCTGGTGACAGTGAAACATCGGCGGGACTCCTTGGCAGCAGGAACGCGCTCACTTTGGCCGGTTCTCGATGGCGGGACATCGGGGCGCTCGGGCGTGCCCAACTGGGCATGGGGACGAAGCCAAGACACCGCGGTCTGGCTCGTCGTCGTGACAAGCGTCGACTAGGTGAGTCTTGATGGCCGCATTCACCGGTGACCGCTCCATCAAGGTGGGTTTCCTAACAGCGAGCCTCTTCTTGGGCGGGGGATCGAGCGCTGCTAGACAGCGGCGGGAGCATCGTGCCCGAATTGTCGATGGGCAGGCACTATAATCCACGTTGTGGCTCTGACTGAATCGACGATGCTCCCGCTGGGCACCCCAGCGCCAGACTTTGAACTGCCCGACACCGTTAGCGGCGGGAGACTAGGGCTTGACCAGATAGCGGAGGGCCGGGACGGCCTGCTGGTCATGTTCATCTGTGCCCACTGCCCGTTCGTGATCCACGTTGAGAAGGAACTGGCCCGGCTCGGCCAGGACTATGGCGGCGCTGGCCGGCTCGGCATCGCAGCGATTTCGTCCAACAGCACTTGGACGCACCCGCAAGACGCACCGGACAGGCTCAAGGCCATGGCCGACAGGCTCGGTTTCTCGTTCCCGTACCTCTACGACGAGTCCCAAGATGTGGCCAAGAGCTACACGGCGGCTTGTACGCCCGACTTCTTCCTGTTCGACGCGTCCCGCCGGCTGGCCTACAGGGGGCGGCTTGACGCCAGTCGGCCGGGGAATGGAATGCCGGTCGACGGTCGGGACTTGCGGTCGGCAATCGACGCAGTACTGGCCGGCAAAGCGCCGGCCGGTTCGCAGGTGCCAAGCGCCGGCTGCAACATCAAGTGGAGGCCCGGGAACGAGCCCTCCTACTTTGGCTAGGTCTCCCTGGTTGTGGTCCCGCACGACCGCCGGAGCCTAAACCGTCGCAGCGACCGCAACCGCGAGCGTCCACGTCTGCTACTCGCCTGATCTTGGTGGCGCGCACGCGCCCCACACCAGAAGGAAGTCAGCCAGCAGGCATATCACCGAAGGCCGTCGACCGAGTGCTGGGCTGTACTCCAGGCTGGCGTCCGCGCCCTGCCAAGTCTCTAGCCAAAGTGAGAACACGTGGCAGCCAAGCAGCACCTACGCCGGCGGAGCCGCGCGGGCCCAGCCAGAAAAGCCCGGCGAACGAACCGGCGAGCTGTCAATACGGCCACAGGACGCATCGCTTGCGAGCACCGGCTCGACGAATCCATTCCCGTCAATCGGTGCGGCGTGCTGCCGCCTGAGGCGGCCCTCGTGTTCCTCGCCGACAACGAGCGCACGTTCGTCGCCGCCCGCAGTGCCGACACAGCAGTTCGCCCGTGAGGACGGCTACCGTGACACACCTTGCGGAAGGCTCCAGCTCGTGTTCGTCGCGGCCGCCAAGAACAAGACCGCCTTCGGGCTGACGCCCGATGTGCCGGACTTATGACAGGCAAGGGACGGGCCCGCGGGGCAGTGCTGCGCCCCGCCGGCCCCGTCGTTAGGCTGCCCTGCGGTACCGCTTGGGACCGACCATGCGGGAAGAGTCGTACTCTTCCTGGCAATAGACGCACAGGGTCGTCCAGGGGATGGCGTCGAGCCGCTTCGGGTTGATCTCGGCGCCGCAGTCCTGACAGATGCCGTACTCGTCGATCTCGAGCAGCTTCAGGGCCTTCGCGACCTTCCGACGAGTCTGGAAGTCCGTGTTGATGACGCTGATCGCCATGTCCATCTCGAAGCGGGTCTGCACCTGGTCCATCGGATCGTTGCAGCGCTCGCGGATCAACTCGTCACGGCCGTCACGCCTGTCGAGCTCATCGAGCTTGGCCAAGAGCTGCTGGCGCACAGATAGCTTGTCTTGCAAAAGCATAGTGTTGTCTCCTAGGGGGCGGTCTTGAGCGCGGTTGCTGACAGTTGGATCGGAGCCCGCCGACCCGGGTGCGCTCGGAACGCACCGCCGAACCAACACATTATAGATGATTGCAACCGCTCGGTGGTTGCACCTTTGTAAAAAAATATTTTCCTGGCCCATCTGATGTAAGGAGAGCGCCGTCCGCCGCCTAGAGAGTGCCCAGTGCAGTCGCGAGGACGGCCAGCATCATTGGCATGGTTAGCCTTCCCGTCTGCGTGTTCAGGGGGCTTGGGTGGTAGCTGCAAACGACGTCAGGCATGCCGCCGCGCAAGCGGTAGTGCCGACCGTGGGCGAACGGGTACGCGGCAGGCCGAATTGTGCCGTCCCGCGTGCGCAGCGCCGCCAGCAGCGCTCTGTGCGCGAAATGGCCCAGCGTGACCGCCGCACCGAGGCCCGGGAGCAGTTCCAGCTCGCGAACGAGAAACGGGAGGCATGCCTGCAACTCCGCGTTCGACGGCCGGTTCTGGGGCGGTGCGCAGCGCACGGCGCAGCAGATGTAGCAGTCCCGCAGCACCAAGCCGTCACCTCGATGGACGGAGCTGGGTCGGGAAGCAAGACCGGCCTCATGCAGCGCTCGGTAAAGGAAGTCCCCGGACCGGTCTCCTGTGAAGACTCGACCTGTGCGATTCGCCCCGTGTGCGGCGGGTGCCAAACCTACTAGCAGGAGGCGCGCAGCCGGATCCCCGAAGGACGGGACGGGCCTGCCCCAGTAGTCCCAGTCCCGGTAGGCCCTTCGCTTCGCCGCGGCGACTGCCTGACAGTGGGCTGTGAGCCGTGCGCAGCGGCGGCAGGCGACGATCTCGTCGCGCAGCGCCGCGAGAGGGCCGTCCAACACGGGAGCGTCCACGGTGCGCGACAGTGTACCAGCCGCACCGGCCGACGTTGACTTCCCTTCAGGCGCCGGGAAACGGTAGCAGGGTCTGGCCCGGCGCCCCAAGAGGCTCGCCAGGAAACGCAAGCGCCGCGCCGGCGCCTCGCAGGGCGACTTGCGCGCAGCGCGCCGATCTGATATAAGTACCGCACACCGCCCGGGATGTTCGGGCGGGGCCGCACCTCACCGACCTCGCGCTCCATTCGTACCGAACCCGGGCTGTCACCCCCATGCAGGGTGAGAGTAATCAGCGCGCGAAGCGCCCGATCAAGCGTCGGCGCTCTCGCGCAAGGCGCCGCAGTCCGGAGGTGGTGCAGCGCGAGCAGTTTGAGCGCGGCACCAAGCTCTTCCAAGGGCACAAGTACGCCGCGGCACGCAGGATGATGGAGAAGGTGGTCGCCGGGCCCGACCCGTGCGTCAGCCACCGTGCCGGCGTCTACCTGAGCATCTGCCGCAACCGCCGCAAGCGAAGCCCGCTTCTGGAGACGGTAGAGGACCACTACAACCGGGGCGTCGAACTGCTCAACAACGGCAAGCTGACCGATGCTGTGCGCGTGCTCAACAAGGGGCTTGCCAAGGATCCGGGGTCGGGAGACCTCTATTACCTCAAGTGCGTGGCCAGGGCGTTGGGCGGGAAGACTAACCTTGCCAGCAAGGATCTGGGGAGGGCGATCGAAATCGACTCCAACTTCCGCTCATGGGCGCGCCGCGACCCCGACCTGCGGGCGGTCATCGACAGCCCGCAGTTCACCAGAGTGGTGGGCGACTCGGTCCACTGAGGCGGGGCGGGCCCCGTCACAAATGCGGTCAGGGGCCAAGTAGCGCGGCTATTGAACCGGTGTGAAGATGATCGCGTCTTGGGAAGGCAGGAAACCGAGCACTTCAACGAGTTCGAAGCCGGCCGGCTCGACCTCCGCACGTACTTGGGCGACGCTCATCTTGTGCAGCGGGTGGATGGGGATCTGCGGCTCGTCGCGGTACTCGACGAGCACCAGCCGTCCGCCGGTGCTGAGCGCCGTCCGGATGCGCTCCAGGTTCAGGCGCGGCCGGGAGAGTTCATGGTAGACGTCGACCATCAGCACCAAGTCCACGTTGCCGCTGGGTAGGCCTGGGTCGTCGTCCTTTGCGAGAACGGTGGTGACGTTGCCGACGCCCCGCTTGCGCATGTTCGCGGCGAGCATCTCCAGCATCTCCGGCTGAATGTCGGTGGCGATCACCCTCCCGTCTGAGCCCACGGCGCGGGCCAGCCGCCAAGTGAAGTAGCCCACACCGGCGCCTAGATCGACCACGGTGGCCCCCTTTGGAATCCGAAGGGCCCTGACGAGCCGATCCGGCTGCTCCTCCTGAACGCGTTCGGGCCGCGTCAGCCAGTCCGCGTGGACGTGGCTCATGACCGGGGCGATCTGCCGCGGAGGCGGACTGGGAGTGCCCGGGTCCGCTGGCTGGGAACAGAGGTGGCCTGCGGCGAGCAGCAAGCCGCCAAGCGACGCCAAAGCTCTCCGGGCCGAGCCCCGGCGCAGGTCGGCCCTAATCGGCGAGCATTCCATGTCGCGACATCAATCTTCGCAGGTCTTCACGGTCCGCCTGGGCCATCGGGACGAGCGGAGGCCGGACACCTCCCGCCGGCAGGCCTGCCAAGGCCATGGCGGCCTTGATCATGGAGACCTTGTACCCTGGGCGCCGATTCCGCAATTCGTACATCGGGAGAACCACATCGTCAAGGATCCGGTTCACCGCCGGGAAGTCTCCCGCGCGGGCCAGCTCTCGAATCCTGAGTGTGACATCTGGCATGAAGCATGCCAGCCCGGAGGTGAAGGTCTTCACTCCAAGCTTCCAGTAGCTCGGCACGAACGGCTCCGCCATCCCGTTGATCCACCGGAACCGGTCGCCGAATTCACGGCGGACGGCCAGGTAGTGCGAGAGGTCGCCGTTCTCGTCCTTGACCATGCTGATGTTCTCGACACTGGCCAGTCGCTCCAGAACGGGCAGCGCCAGCGTGCCACTCCACTTCGTCTGGTAGAGGATGACGCTGACTTCCGCCTCGCCGGCAACAGCCCGGTAATACTCGGCCAGGCCAGGATCATTGGCATCTCCCATGTAGGGGGCGACGCACAGCACCGCGTCCGCGCCCGCGCGCCGGGCGCAGCCTGCCTGCAGCTTGGCATTCCTCCAGCTCTGCCCTACGCCGAAGATCAGGTAGGCACGATCACCAACAGCCTCGCCGGCCACCTGGCAGACGCGCTCGTACTCGTCCAATCCCAGGGCGTGGAGCTCTCCGTTGCTCCCGCAGAAGCACAGCGCATCGAGCCCGCAGTCCGCCATGCGGCCTGCGTACAAGCGCAGGGCCGGCTCGTCTAGTTCCAGGTCCGAGTCCCATGGCGTGACCGGGAATCCGATCGTGCCGGTAGGACGGCGACTGGTCGCTGGCATTGGGGCAGGCGCTCGGCCCTAGGCCGGGTCCCAAGATACCAGCAGTCGCCCAAGCGACTCCGCCGTGCGTGCCGCGCCCTAACCTACACGCCCATGCCGCAGGCCTGCAGAAGAGCCCGCTGCACTGCCAAGTCGTGCTCCGGCGTGAAATGCTCGACCCAGCGACCTTCGCGGATGGCGCCGGCCAAGTCGTCCATGTCGGGAAGGTAGCGCCGAGACGGGCCCACGGGGACGCTCCGCGTTCCGGACGGGAACTCGCCGTTCGGCTCGCTGAGCGAGAGTCGCACCTCGGGCCGGTCCGGACTGTCGATCTGGATTGATCCCTTCTCCCCGAAGATGTAGAAGTACCGGTCGCCGTTGCGTGTGTGGCTCTTGACGGTCGCCACCGCGGGATCAAATTCGAATGTCCCGACGACATCGTCCTCCATGCCATCCTGTTGGGGCTTGGTTTGGCGCAGCACTGAGCTGACCCGCTTCGGTGGGCCCATCAGCCAGATCAGGGCATCGATCATGTGGCAGCAGATCTCGTACATCTGCCCGCCCGGGTAGCGGTCGAGGCGCCGGCGGCTCTCGGGAGTCTGCGTGTCGTTCATCTGGCACAGAACTGACCGCACCGGGCCTAGCCACCCGCCCTCAATCGCGCGCCGGGCCAGACGGAAGGCCGGGTTGTAGCGGTAAACATACCCGATCTGCACCACAACGCTACGGTCCTGAGCTTCGCGGTAGATGCGTCGCAGCAAGTCGAGGTTGACCCCCGGCGCTTTGTCGATCTTGGTGTGCTTGCCCGCACGCACGCTGGCCAAGGAGTAGGGCAGTACGTCGAGAGGATCGGTCTCGACACAGACCATCTGAACTTCCCCATCGGAGAGGATGTCCTCCACGCTGGTCCAGCGGACCCCCTGCCAGCGTGGATTGGCCCGTGCCTTCTCCAGCAGCGCAGGGTCGGGCTCGGCAGCCGCCACGAAGTGATAGTTCTCGGAGTCCCGGATCGCCTCAAGGTGCCCCAGCGCGTGCGAGTGCGCAGTCCCGATGATGGCGGCCCCGAGCGTCTCCTTGTTGCTCTGGGCGGCGGCCGGTGCGGCCAGTCCCGCCAGAGCGGCGCCCATCGCCTGACGGCGCGTGATGTGTGCCATGCTTCCTCCCACTTCCAGTCTCAATCTCCAGCGCGGACCCGCCGGAGCGCTGGACTCGGGCTCGGCCCCCTGAGGAAGCCGGGCCCAACACCGACAGCGCCTTTGACGCGCACCAAGCAAGAGGAGCAAGGCCACGTCGCCTGCCCCCGCGATGTGCTCTGCAAGAGCGGCCGAGAAGTGTGCACTGCCCGCCCACCGGCCGGATCAGCATCAACATGGTAAGCGATGCCCCTGGCGCGGGGAGCGGTCGGCCCGCCCGAGGCAATGGGGGCTGACATCCGCGCTTCTCCCCCAATTCGGGCCACGTCGATTCTTCGGAGCTGACCGCAGCGCCCGCCCGAGATGCCCGCAGCTTCCCCTCTGGCCCTAAGATTGATGGCAATGCGGCTGTCCATTTCACACACGGAAGCCCGGCGACCAGCGAGTGTTGGATGGGGCGCGGGCCTGCTCGTCTGGGCATGCCTGGCCCTCCTCCTCTCCCTTGGCTGCGGGTCAGACTCGCCAGCGGGGAAGACGGACCGCCCGAATGTCCTGTTCATAGTCGTTGACGACCTCAACGTAGCCCTCGGCGCGTACGGCGCGTATCCGACGGCCGTGACCCCCAATATCGACAGGCTCGCGGCGACCGCTGTGCAGTTCGACCGGGCGTATGCCCAAGACCCGCTATGCAACCCGTCCCGCGCGTCGTTCCTGAGTGGCCGCCGCCCGATGTCCACGGATGTCTACGGAAACTTCGTCGAGCCTCGGCACCACATGGGCGATGTCGCGATGCTTCCCGAGCACTTTCGATCACACGGTTACTTCACGGCGAGGGTGGGGAAGGTTGCCCACGGCAGGTACGAGAGCTCCATCTCCTGGGATGTCTCCGAGAACGCGGTCCGAAGGGAGCACTACTTGCCGGGCACGGACCATTCCGAAGTCCGTGACAATTCGTGGATCGAGGGGTCCGAGGACGGCCTTTCGCGAGCGAAGATTCTTAAGCACCTCGGTCGTCCAACTGGCATGCCATTGACCTGGCGCGCCACGGATGAGACCGAGGCCGAGACGCCCGACGGACGGACCACCCGGAGGGTGATCGAACTCATGGGGGCGGACCGCGACAGGCCGTTCTTCATAGCTGCCGGATTCCACAAGCCCCACCAGCCGTGGGTCGCGCCGGCATCGTTCTTCGAACAGCACCCGATCTCCGAGGTCATGCTGCCGGTCGAGCCCGCGGATGACCGCTCCGACATCCCGGCAGCCGCCGTCGGCGGCTACCCCGAGGATCCCGACCACAGCGACGAGCAGAAGCGTCAAGCCATCGCTGCCTACCACGCAACCGTCACGCTGGTCGATGTCCAAGTCGGGCTGCTGATGGAAACGCTCGATGCGCTTGGGCTGGCGGGCTCTACGATCGTCGTGTTCGTGAGCGACCACGGATTCCACCTAGCCGAGCACGGGGGACTCTGGCGCAAGCACACGCAATTCGAGGAATCCACGCGCGTGCCTCTCATAGTTCGCGTGCCTAACGGGACAGCGGGCGTTCGCACGGCCGGGCTGGTGGAGCTTGTCGACCTGTACCCGACCTTGGCAGAACTCTGCGGCCTGCCCTCACCAGAGGGACTGGAAGGCACCAGCTTCCTACCCCTGCTCAGGGATCCGCACATCCCTTGGAAGAGTGCCGTCTTCTCCGAGGCGAAGCGGAACGGCGCACACGGCCGTTCAGTTCGGACAGCCGACTATCGCTACACCGAGTGGTCGCCCCTTGAGGGCTCGGGCGCTACCGAGTACGAACTGTACGACCTCGCCAGCGATCCTCGGGAATTCGTCAACCTCGCCACGTCACCCGATCATGCCGACATCCGCGAGCGTCTTGCCGAGGAACTTCGAGCGGGTTGGCAGGCGGCGCTGCCAGCAGGCGGCCGAGACACGGGCGACCCGAGCTGACGCCGGTCCTTCAGGACATTCGTTACTTGGCCGATAAGGGGTGGGGTCCACCATACGGGACCCAGTCCGTCCACTTGCACGGGCAAGGCAGCAAGAGAGTAAGGGGCACCGTGACGACCGGCACCGGACTAGTCGGATCCGTAATGGGGCACATGGGAGAGCGGCGCCGGACGGAACGGGGCCTCGGGCCCAATTGCTAGCAAAGAGCCGTCGATGGACTGAAGGGATGGCGGGGAGCGCATGAGAGAGGGGCCACCGTGTGGCACTGCATTCCACGTAGGAGGCTGCGGCACTCTCAGGGTCGCTAGCCCAAGCCCATTGAGTCGGTCGCAGTCCCGGGCTGCCTTCGCATCGTGATCGAGAGCCCACCGCAAGCCGCCACGAGGTGGGTTAGTCTGAAACTGCAGGGATGATCGGCCCGTGATGGGAGCTGCTGTTTAGGCTCCCGGTGTGCTCCTCTTGGCGATTATCGGAGGCTGCCGGAGCAATCATGGCGGACGCCGGGCACCTCTTGGAACTTCCCCGCGGCGTGGTCGGCGGGAACGAAGGAATCTCCGTACTGCTGGATGCCTCCGAGGCGGCTGCGGCGAACTCCCTGGATCTCGATGCGCTGTTGCGCGAGATGGCGCGGATCGTCCGCAGGATCGTCGACTACGAAATGTACTGCGTCCTCCTCCCGCAAGAGGGCGGGGACTTGCGGATCGCCCATGCCGAGGGCCTGCCTGAGGACCTCGTGAAGACTCTCAGGGTAAGACCGGGCCAAGGGCTGACCGGGTTCGCGGCGATGACTCGAAGGACGGTCTCGGCTGACGACGTAGATCGGGAGCCCCGCTACCTGCGCGGCGTGGCCTCAGTGCGCAGTGAAGTTGCAGTCCCGCTGGTGGCCCGCGATCGCGTGGTCGCAGTCGTAGACCTGCAGTCGGCCGATCCGGCCGCCTTCGACTCGCGAGTGTCGGACCTGCTCGAGCTGGTTGCGTCCAGATTCTCGCTGGCGATCGATGTTGCCCAGCTCTACGCGGCCAAGGAGAAGCAACGCGCCAAGCTGGAGACGCTGCACAGGGTGGCGGAAGAGTATTCGACCCTTCTCAGCCTCGACGAGCTACTCCACAAGATCGCGGCATTGGTGCGCCGCTTGATTCCCTACGACGCCTTTGCGATTTACCTGAAGGATCCGCAGGGCCCCTATCTGCGGCACTATCTGGGCGTCAAGTTCGACGAGTCTGTTCGTTGGAGCGACCTTCGCATCGGCGATGGGCTCGTCGGGCAGGCTGCCGCGACTCGAGAGCCTGTCCTGGTAAAGAACACGGCGAACGATCCAAGATATATCGAATTCATGGCGGAGATTCAGTCCGAGGTGGCCGTTCCCCTGCTTCTCAAGGGCAAGCTTGTGGGCGTCCTGGATCTTGAAAGCGTCAGTGAGGCCCGGTTCGGCAAGGACGATCTGGCGACTCTGACACTCCTAGCGCCACAGTGCGCGGCCGCGATCGAGAACGCACGCCTTCACGAGGAGACAGCGCGCAACGAGGCCCGCATGGCAGCCGACCTCGTCGCGGCGCGGGCGCTT
This sequence comes from Bryobacterales bacterium, assembly GCA_965203925.1. Taxonomy (GTDB): domain Bacteria; phylum Acidobacteriota; class Terriglobia; order Bryobacterales; family UBA6623; genus VXMF01. The sequence goes on along the minus strand of OZ241924.1, from coordinate 1,964,135 downwards.
CAGTACCATCTGCTGCCGAGCGCGCCCATGAGCGTGGAGGGTCTCGAGGTCGCGGCACGGAATGCGCCCGCAGCGGTGGTGTCTGGCGACCTATTCGATTTCTATCGCGAGGCCGGATGGTTTGGGATCCTGAATGCCGACGTCAGCGGCAAGGGTGCGGCAGCGGCAATCTACGCTGCGCTCGCCAGCGGTCTGTTCCGAAGCTTCGCGGAGCCGAACCGTTCGCCAGCTGCCACGCTCGCGAGTGTGAACCAAGCATTGCTGGACCGCAAGATAGAGGCGAAGTTCGTCGCGGCGTCTTTCGCGTCTTGGCGGGCCAATGACCGCGTATTGGAGATCGCTAGCGCGGGAATGCCGTTTCCGTTTGTGATTCGCGACGGCAAGGCCCGCCAGGTTGCGATCGAAGGGATTCCGCTCGGAATGTTCCAGAACACCACCTACGACAGCACTACCCTCAAGCTGCGTTCCGGCGACGTGGTGCTGTGCGTGTCCGACGGGTTTGGCGAGACCGTCAACTCAAGAGGCGATTCATACGCGGAACGCCGCATCTTGGAGATCTTGCACGCCCACTGGGAGCGGCCCGCCCTAGAAATCTTGGACGAACTGTTTCAAGACGTCGCAGCATTCGATGCGGAGGCCGAGCCGAGCGACGACCGCACTGCGATCGTAATGAGAGTGAGAGACTGATACGGCGATATCCGACAGGCGAGTTCGCCATAAGGGGTTTCAGTTGCCGTTCCTCGGCCGGGCTCCGGGAGAGCCATTCGAACCCGGGACACTTGACGGAAAGGTGACGCCAGCCTCCGTCGGACGCGCTGGCGTGGCGCCTAGACGTCGAATGCCGGACAGGACCGGGCGGCCGCTCGGCGACAGCGGTGTAGAGTTGCACGGAGGCACTCAGGCCCCACCCGGCCTGCTTCTGGGGTAATGCGGTCGCATCACCGCAGCGCTGACCATACCGTGCGCCTTAGCCCAACCGCGGTGGCCGCCGAGTGCCGGGCACAAGGCCTGACTAGCAGGGCTGCCCGAAGGCGCCACTCGCCTCAGCGACTCCGGTACAAGGACAGTCTCGCTGTGCAATCCCAGTCGCTGTGCCTGCATTTCGGATGCCCGCCCGAGCACGACAGCCCAGCGCGGGACACGAGTGACCCATCCGCACTACCCTCCGAGGTGTCGCTGCGACTCTCGGGGCCAATGCCTGCGCGCCTAAAGGGGCCCCCCGGCTTGACGGTAATGCAGCGGACGGCGGGACAGCGGGGAGTGTTGCACGCACTGTGCCGCTAGATCAGCCAGCGACGTGCAATCTGGTCGTTCTCATCGGCCGTCACCAGCCAGTCCAGCAGCAGGCCCTTGAGCTCTGCGACCGTTCCCCGGTGGCGGGGATCGCCGTACAGATTCCTTCGTTCGCCGGGATCGTTCCTGAGATCGTACAACTCGCCGCCGTGGCCGACGTAGTAGTTCAGTTTCCAGCGCCTTGTGCGGACCATCTTTGCGTCGGGGTGGCGCACGCCAGCAATCCCCTTGCCAGGCACGAAGAAATATCCCTCGTCACCGTTGGTGATCACCTCGGGCATGATGTTCTCGGAGAACTGGGCTTCCCGGGACGTGTATTCACTGCGGCTTCCGGCAACGAGCGGCGCGAAGCTCGTGCCTTGGACGGTATCCGGGACGGGCAGCTGACACAGCTCCAGCAGGCTGGGCAGTAGGTCCACGGTCTCGACTAGTTCCGAGTACACGCCCGGCCTTATGCGGTCGGGCCAACTGACAAGCAGCGGGATTCGGACTGAATCCTCGAAGAAGACGTTCTTCCCCATGAGACCGTGCTCGAGCATCTGGTCGCCGTGGTCGGTGGTGACGATGATGATCGTTTCGGACGCCAGCCCAAGTCGATCGAGCTCCAGCAGGATCTGGCCGATTTCCTCGTCCAGCCAAGTCACGTCTCCGTAATAGCTCCGATACCGCCACTGCAGGTCACGGCGGGCCATTCCATAGGGCGGCGACCCCCGAAGGATCATCTTCCTTACCGGCAGAGGCAGGGTTTGGATGTAGTCGAGGCCCACTTTCTCTGGCAGCGGAATCTCTACATCGTTGTAGAGGGCGTCATACGGCTCTGGAATCGTGTGGGGCGAATGTGGCTTGAAGAAGGATGAGAACAGGAAGAACGGCTTCTCGGAGCTTGCGAACTCTCGAAGCATGCCGAGGGTCTCCCGCGCCGTCCAATTGGTCGGAGTGTACTGGCGGTCGATCACCGCGCGATGCGGGTTCCCCCCGTCTGGCGGCGGCCGGACCGTTGCGCGATAGTGCACGTCGCGCTTGGGATCGCTCGCGTTCCTCCACTTCACGTAGTCGGAATAGGGATCCGTTCGTGGAATGCCGTCGTCGAGCAGTACTCGGTCGAATCCCGTGCTCCGCGCGTGGTCGGCGGTGGGTGGGTGGAAGTGCAGCTTGCCCACCGAGCCGGTCGCATACCCGGCTTCTCCGAACAGGCGCTGCATCATGGCTTCGGGTTGCCGGTATGGCGTGTAGTTCACCCTGTTCTTGTGCGAGTGCGGGTAGCGGCCTGTCAGAAAGCTGATGCGGGATGGCACGCAGACCGGCGCCTGAACGCAGGCTTGGGTGAAGTTGGCCGAACGTGCTGCCAGCCGGTCAAGGTTCGGAGTCCGGATGATAGGGTTTCCGTTCGCTCCCAGACAGTCGAAGCGCCACTGGTCGAGCATGAAGAACAGCACGCTGGGCATGGCCGCCTGGGCCCGGGATGCGCCGGCAGCCAGCCCGGCCCCGGCTCCCACGAATCCGCGTCGAGTGAAGGTACTCACAAGTCCCGCCTGTCTCCAGCGTTCCCTATGCAGATCGGCCGTTCGCGCCTCACCACAGCAGCTTGAGCCCGAACTGGATCTGACGCGGGGCATTTGCCTGTCGGGTGATCCGACCGAAGTTCCGGTTGTTTACCGCAGTGTTCGGGCTCGCGAAGACGGGCGTGTTTGTCAAATTGAAGAACTCGGCGCGCACTTGCAGCCGCAGGGCCTCGGTAATGGAGAAATTCTTGAACACGGAGAAGTCCCAGTTCGTCGTCGCTGGCCGCCTGACGTCGGGGAGGAAGCGACCCGTGTTGCCGAACGTGAAGGGCTCCGGCTGGGAGAACACATCTGTATCGAAGTACCTGTCCAGCCGGTCGACGACGGGGCCCGAGAGCTTCGCGCTCTGGCCGCTGTTGTTGGGTCGGAGGTAGCCGTTACCGGCCCGGGCGGTGTTGGCCGCCGTCGGCCGCAGGGGGAATCCTGTGCTCAGCGTGATGATGCCGTTGGCCTGCCAACCCCCGAGGATCGCTTGGGCCGCTCCGCTCCAACCCGCTCCCAGGGACCTTCCCCTGCCAACCGGCAGGTCGTAGACGTAGTTGAAGACGAAGCGCTGGGAAATGTCGTTGCCCGAGACTGATCTGTCCGCCTTGCGGTCGTAGATGTTCTGGGTGTTCGATCCCGTCCCCGCTGCGAAGATGCCCGACCAAGTGTCGATCAGCTTGGCGTTGGTATAGGCCAGCAGGAGGCTCAGACCGTCACTGAAGCGGCGCTGGGCCTTGAGCTGGAAGGAATGGTAGACCGAGTCCGCACCGCTGGCGAACATCTTGCCCAGGCGCGTGTACTGCGGGTAGGAGCGCAGCAGGAATCCATGCGGCACGGTGTTCCTCGATAGAGGGCCAATACCGATGACACCTGCGAACGGATTCTCGACCCGCTCCAGCAGCTGCGAGCCGAGGGCCATCTGACTCTCGGTCAGTTGGTTGAGATTGATGCCGCCCTCACCCGCCAGATTGAGCTGGGTCGTGCGGTTGGCGCTATAGGCGGCCTCCACGGCGATGTCTCCCGGGAGCTCGTACTGCAGGTTGAAGTTCCACACGTGCATCATGGGTATCCGAGTGTCCTGCCAGTAGGCGTTGACGTTGGCGCCGACTCCGGTCAGCAATCCCTGGGAACTGCCCAGCGCCGGAATCAGGCCGTCGGGGTATGGGTCGTCGATGGTGTGGTTCGGGAAGACACCGATCATCCCGATGAAGTCCGTGTCGGACCGGAAGCCTAGATTCCCGACCGAGCCGCCCGCACCCATCTGGGACGGTGCGTAGAAGAGCCCGTAGGCCGATCGCAGAACGAGCTTTTGCGTGGCCTGATACGCCACGCCGATGCGGGGAGCGAAGTTGTTGTAGTCAGTCTCGAACTGGGCCCGCGGCACGCCGTCGACACCCACAAAGACCAGACCGCCCATCAGGTCCGGAAGGCCAGCCGGACCGGCGAGCGGAGAGGCGACGTCCGGGTTGAACCAGTTCATTCGGTTGTGCCGGGCAGTCCGGGCGGCATCCACCTCCCACCGCAGCCCGAGGTTCAGCGTCAGCTTGGATGTGGGCTTGTAGTCGTCGTTGATATAGAGGGCGTAGTAGTTATTCGACGAGCTGACCCCTTTGAACGCCTTCGTGAAGGGTCCGCTGCCGTAGCCGATGAGCATGCTCGCGAGTCCGTCTCCGGCGGCGTTGCTGGCGCGCGTGGGATCCGGCCCCTGGGTGGGCGCCCTGTTGAAGCTGTAGCTGCCGTTCATGCGACCGTACTCGCTGTTGTGGACCCGCAGGAAGCGCCATTCACCCCCGAACTTGATCGAGTGCTTGCTGAGGATTCTTGTCAGGTGGGCCGAGTAGGGGTGCGTCTCGAACGAATTGCGGCGGAAGTTCGGACCGCCGTCGCCCAGCCTCCGGTATCCCGTCGGAGCGAAGCCGGGGAACTCGATGCCGTCACCAAGATCGCGAATGTAGCTGGGCATGCCGAGATTCGTCACGGGATCGAACCCAAAGCTGAAGGGCCGCCAAGGAAGATGCATGCGGCTCACTCCTGCCCGGAAGTTGAGGAGCAGGGTGGGATTGATCGTCCATGTGTAGTCGAAGGCGGCGCCGATCGAGTGCTGTGGAGCGAATCGCCCGCCGTTCGCGATCACGATGTCGTCGGGAAACACGATCAGCGGGTTGTCGTCGAACTTGCGCCTCGAGACGCGCAAGAAGAACCGCTGCGCGTTAGTGACAACCTGGTCATACTTGACCTCCCACTTGTTCACATCCAGCGGATCCGACCCGGAAGTGATCCAGTTGTTGACTCCCGTGAATTGCGCACCGGGGCGGTTGGCCCGCGGGTAGTACCCGACGACGTTGCGCGACACCGTCGCGATACGGCTGGAAGGGATTACGTTGCCCCGGAATTGGTCGCGCTCGAATCCTCCTCCGGAAGCGTCCCGCGTAGTCAGCGGGTCAAAGACCCGGATCAGGTTGCCGCCAGCGTTGAGCGTCTGGGAGAAGTCGCCGCTGAGTTGCATGGGCGTCGGAACGGTCGCAACCTGAGTGGCGGCACGCCGCTCGCGCAGACCCTCGTAGCCGAAGAAGAAGAACGACCGGTCCCTGCCGTTGTAGAGCTTGGGGATTGAGATTGGGCCACCCACGGTGGCACCGAACTGGTTGCGCTTGAAGCTGCCCAGGGGCACACCGTTGCGATTCGCGAAGAAGTCGTTCGAATCGAGGGCTGAATTGCGCAGGAACTCGAAGGCCGAGCCGTGGACTTGGTTCGTCCCGGACTTGTAGACCATGTTGATCACGCTACCGCCGCTACGGCCGAATTCTGCCGAGTAGTTGTTCGTCTGGACCTTGAACTCTTGCACCGAGTCAACCGACGGCAGGACGGTGAAGCCCTGGATCGGGTTGACAAGCGGCGGCGATGACGGCACGCCGTCGACCAGGATCTCGTTCGTGCCGGGGCGGCCACCGTTGACGAGGATGCGGCCGCCGTTGAACACGTCGGAGATGCGCCCGGAAACGCCCGGGACCAGCAGGGCGAGCCGGTACGGGTTCCGCGAGTTGAGTGGGAGGTCGATGATCTTCTGGTTGTCGATCACCTGTCCCATCGAAGACGTCGTCGAATCCAGCAACGGTGCCTCGGCCGAGACTTCGACAATCTCGGTGACAGCCCCCACTTCCAGTACGATCTGGATCTGGGCGCTCTGCTCGACCTCCAGAATCAGCCCAGTGCGCTCGACACGCTTGAATCCCTCTGCCTCAACGGCGACTCGATAGGGTCCTGGCTGTAGCGAAGGTGCGACAAAGCGGCCCGCTACGCCGGTTTCCGTGGCGAACTCGGCATTGGTCGCCGTGTTGGTCACCGTCACGACCGCTCCGGGAACGACCGCGTCCGTGGCATCCGTGACGATGCCTTGCAGGGTCGCTGTGATCGTCTGGGCGTGCCCCTGAGATCCAACGGCCAGCACGACCAGTAAGAGAGGAAGATACATGGGGCGCGACATTGGCCCTCCTTCCGGAATTTACTGCCCGCGTCTCGCGGAGCGGTCCGCCGATCGCGAGGACGGCGCGCACGATTAAGGAATCACTGGCTAGAGTATGGGTGCACCGCGCTCGGGCGTCAACACGTTAAGGCGCGCTGATTTCAGCAACGGCCCGGAATCCGGCCCTGTGGTAAGTTGAGACCTTGAAGCCGTCGCAAGTGACTGTTGTCGGCACTGGCGCGCGGAACGCCTGAGATTGGTCTGCGGGAAGAGGACCCGCATCCAGCATTTGCGCCTCCCCCATGGATCGAGCAATTGCCAACCGATACGTCGCGGCACTGGCCGAGATCGTGACCAGGCCCGAGTGCGCACTCACTCCCGAATCGGCCCTGGAACAGCTCGAGACGTTCGGGGAGCTGCTGTCCAGTTCGCCGGAACTGGAGGGGGTTCTGTCGTCACCGGTCGTTAAGCCCGAGGACAAGCGCGCCTTGATCCGGGACATCGGCTCGCGGGCCGGCCTGGACGCACTGCTGGTGAACTTCCTCTGCGTCGTCACTGACGAGCGGCGCATCGGGAACTTCGCCCTCTTTGTGGACGAGTACCGGTCGTGGCTCGATCGGCACTTGGGAAGAGTCGCCCTAGAGGTGCGCCTCGCCCGTCCGGTCGGCACGGACCAGAGCCAGGCCCTGGAAGCCCTCTTCCGGAATGTCACGGGAAGCCGGGTGCGAACGACGTATCTCCACGATCCGGCGATCCTCGGCGGCTGCTCGGTGCAGGTCGGCTCGACGCTCTATGACGGCTCGCTGCGCACGGCGCTGAATTCGCTCGGCGACAGGCTTGCATCCGGACGGCAGTGAGCGCAGATCTCCGAGAAGGGGAATAGGCATGGCCAAGATCAATCCATCAGAGATCACCCAGCTCATCCGTGAGCGGATCCTGAACTACGACGCCACCGTCGAAGTAGCCGAGGTGGGCACGGTGATCTCGCTCGGCGACGGCATTGCGCGCGTGCACGGCCTGGACAGCGTTATGGCCGGAGAGCTCATCGAGTTCGAGGGTGGCATCTCCGGCATCGCCATGAACCTCGAGGAGGATCAGGTCGGAGCTGTGGTGATGGGAGACTTCACCGAGCTCAAGGAGGGCGACCAAGTCCGGCGCTCCGGGCGCATCATCTCGATTCCGGTCGGCGACGCGATGCTCGGCAGGGTCGTAGACTCTCTCGGGCAGCCGATCGACGACGGCGGTCCAATCGAGACGACCCAGTACAACCCCATCGAGCGCATCGCCCCCGGCGTGATCGACAGGGAGCCCGTCAAAGAGCCCATGCAGACCGGGCTGAAGGCAATCGACGCGATGATCCCCATCGGTCGCGGCCAGCGTGAGTTGATCATCGGCGACCGGCAGACGGGCAAGACCGCGGTCGCAATCGACACCGTACTCAACCAGAAGGGCGGGGACGTGATCTGCATCTACGTCGCGGTCGGGCAGAAGCGCTCGACTGTGGCGCAGGTGATTAAGACCCTCAGAGACCGGGGGGCCATCGATTACTCAATCGTGGTCGTGGCCTCAGCCTCCGATCCCGCACCGATGCAGTACCTCGCACCGTTCGCGGGAGCGGCCATCGGCGAGTACTTCCGCGACACCGGTCGGCATGCGCTGTGCATATTCGACGACCTCTCAAAACACGCAGCGGCGTACCGCGAGATCTCGCTGCTGCTGCGTCGCCCTCCTGGCAGGGAGGCCTATCCGGGGGACGTTTTTTATCTGCACTCGCGCCTGCTGGAGCGGGCCGCCAAGCTGAGCCCTGCCTTAGGAGGCGGGTCGCTGACCGCGCTGCCGTTCATCGAGACGCAGGCCGGCGACGTCTCGGCCTACATACCGACCAACGTGATCTCGATCACCGACGGGCAGATTTACCTGCAGGCGGACCTCTTTAACGCCAACGTGCGCCCCGCTGTTGACGTAGGAATCTCGGTCAGCCGAGTCGGCGGGAACGCCCAGATCAAGGCAATGAAGTCCATCGCCGGAACACTGCGGCTGGACTTGGCGCAGTACCGCGCCTTAGCAGCATTCGCGCAGTTCGGCTCCGACCTTGACAAGGCCTCGCAGCAGCAGCTGCACCGCGGGGACAGGCTAGTGGAAGTGCTCAAACAGAAGCAGTACCAGCCGATCTCCGTCGAGAAGCAGGTAGCCGTAATCTTCGCCGGGACGAAGGGCTACCTGGACGATCTCGAAGTCTCCCAGATTGCGGACTTCGAGCGCGACCTGTACGACTTTCTCGACTTGCAGGGCGAGGACGGCGTGCTGGGCATGATCCGCGAGCGCAAGGTGCTGGACGACGAGGTCACGAACGCCCTGCACGAGGCCCTCCGCGAGTTCAAGGAACACTTCGCGGCCACGCACGCTCTGGCCAAGGCCAGCTAGCCATCCATGCCGTCCCTGATCGACCTGCGCAGGCGGATCCAGTCCGTCAAGAACACGCAGCAGATCACCAAGGCGATGAAGATGGTGTCGGCCGCGAAGCTGCGGCGGGCCCAGCAGGCCGTCGTCGGGGCTCGGCCCTACGCGCGGTTGCTCGAAGAACTGCTCGGGAGCGTCCTTGCCGCGAGCACAGTCGATGGAGAGCTGGCGTCCCACCGCCTGTTGGAGGCAGGCAACGCCCGGCGCGTGCTGCTGCTGGTGCTCGCCGGTGAGAAAGGGCTTTGCGGCTCGTTCAACAGCAACTTGTTCAAGGAATCGGACGCGTTCATCAGGCGGCAAGAAGGCAGCGACGTGGAGCTGGAACTGCTGGGCCGCAAGGCCGTTGAGCACTACGGCAAGCGCGGGCATCCGATCAGCGGCAGGTGGGAGCGGGTCTTCGTGAAAGTGGACCGGGCCACGGCGCAAGAGCTGGCGGACAAGGCCATAGAGAGGTTTGCCAGCGGCGGCGCCGGATCCGTGTGGATCGCCTACAACTGCTTCCGCACCATCCTCAGGCAAGAGGTCACCGTCGAACAGCTCCTGCCGGTCGCGCCTCCAGCGCCGGGAGCGCAGGGCGGGATGGAGCATGAATACGAGCAGCCCGCGAGCGAACTGCTCGCCGAACTGCTACCGAAACGCGTGGCGACCCGTGTGCACGTGGCGATGCTCGAGTCAGCCGCCGCCGAGCACGCCGCAAGGATGGCTGCGATGGACGCGGCCACCCGAAACGCGGGCGAAGTGCTCGACAACCTCAGGCTCCACCTGAATAAGGTGCGCCAAGCAAGCATTACAGCGGAGATCATCGAGATCGTCTCCGGCACGGCGGCTCAGGAGTAGCGCCTAACCGGTACCAGGAGGATCGCAACCATGGAAGCCGTAGGGAAAGTCATCCAAGTGGCCGGCCCGGCCGTCGACATCCGGTTCGACGGCGGGAGCCTACCAAAGCTCTTCAATGCAGTGGTTGTCAGCAGCGAGGGCTTCGACGTGCCCGAGCCGATGCGGGTCACATGCGAGGTGCAGCAGTACTTGGGCGAGCAGCGAGTGCGCGCCCTGGCCATGCAGCCGACCGACGGGTTGGTGCGCGGCATGCACGTCACCGACACTGGCCGGGCGATCTCGATGCCCGTGGGCCCCCAAGTGCTGGGACGCGTGCTCAACGTGCTGGGAGAGCCTGTCGACGAGCGCGGGCCGGTCGAGACCGAGATGGCGCTGCCCATCCACCGCGATCCGCCTGAGCTGACCCAGCAGTCCACGGAGTCGGAGATCCTCGAGACCGGAATCAAGGTCGTGGACCTGATCGAGCCCTACCTGAAGGGCGGCAAGATCGGCCTGTTCGGCGGTGCCGGCGTCGGCAAGACCGTGATCATCATGGAGCTGATCAACAACATCGCGCTGCAGCACGGCGGCGTTTCGGTGTTCGCAGGCGTGGGCGAGCGCACGCGCGAGGGCAATGACCTCTGGCTGGAGATGCAGGAGTCCGGGGTCGTGAACCCCGACGACTTCAAAAAGTCCAAAGCGGCACTGATCTACGGCCAGATGACCGAGCCGCCAGGGGCGCGGCTGCGGGTCGGGTTGTCCGGGCTGACCGTCGCGGAGTACTTCCGCGACGTCGAGGGGCAAGACACGCTGCTGTTCATCGACAACATCTTCCGCTTCACCCAGGCCGGCGCGGAGGTCTCGGCACTGCTGGGGCGGATGCCGTCCGCGGTGGGCTACCAGCCCAACCTAGCCAGCGAAATGGGCGCACTGGAGGAGCGCATCACCTCCACGAAGACAGGATCGATCACGTCCGTCCAAGCAGTCTACGTGCCGGCGGACGACTACACCGATCCGGCGCCAGCCACAGCGTTCACGCATCTGGACGCCACCACAAACCTTTCGCGAGAGATCGCCTCGCTCGGCATCTATCCCGCCGTCGACCCGCTGACTTCGACGTCTCGGATCCTGGACCCCAACGTGGTGGGCCAAGAGCACTACCAAGTCGCCCAATCGGTCAAGGGCATCCTGCAGCGAAACAAGGAACTGCAGGACATCATCGCCATTCTCGGTGTCGAGGAGCTCTCCGAAGAGGACAGGCTGATCGTGGCCCGTGCGCGGAAGCTGCAGAGATTCCTCTCGCAGCCGTTCCACGTTGCCGAGCAGTTCACCGGAGTGAAGGGCTGCTACGTCAAGCTGGCGGACACCATACGCGGTTTCCAGGAGATCGTGGACGGGCTCCATGACGACCTGCCCGAGCAGGCCTTCTACATGGTCAGCACGATCGAGGAGGCGCAGGAGCGCGCGCGCAAGCTCGCGGACTAGAGCGGAGGCCCGCTCCCCGGAGGACATGTCGATGAGGCTGGAACTCGCCGTTCCCGAGAGGCCGGTACTCGACGAGCGCGCCGTGTCGGTGCAGCTGCCGCTCGCGACAGGGTATCTCGGGGTCTTGCCCGACCATGCCCCCCTGCTCGCCAAGATGGGCACGGGCGTGCTGAGTTACGTCGGACCGGACGGCGCCGAGGACCGTGTCGCAGTGGACGGAGGCGTTGCGGAGGTCTTGGGCGATTGCGTGAGAGTGTTGGCCGAGCGGGCGGAGCGGTCCGGCGAGGTCAACGTGGAACGGGCCCGCAGCGCGCTGGCCCGCGCCGAGCAACAGCTGGAGTCGCCGTCTTTGGAGACCGACGTCGACCGCGCGCAGCGCGCAGTCGCTAGGGCACGCGCCAGAATCGCCGCAGCCGCGTAGACGGCTGCTGGGATTCCGTGCCGGTCGCGGTAGGCTACGCTGGCTCGGCGACACAGGGGTTGACGAGTTCCCCTATGCCCTCGATGCCGACCGTGCAGGTGTCCCCCGGCCGCAGGAATATGGGCGGCTTGCGGGCCATCCCCACCCCTGGCGGCGTGCCCGTTGAGACGATGTCGCCCGGCTCTAGAGTCATCACGGCCGACAGGTACTCGAGCAGCGAGGGCACATCGAACACGAGCTGGTCCGTATTCGAGTCCTGGAGCCTCTCACCGTTCAGGTCCAGCCAGATCCTTAGGTTGCCGACGTTCGGGACCTCGTCCTGGCTGACCAGCGACGGGCCGAAGGGCCCGAATGTGTCGAAGGTCTTGCCGATCGTCCACTGAGAAGTCGCCAGCTGGTAGTCGCGGGCGCTGACGTCGTGAACGCAAGTGTAGCCGAATACGTATTCTTCCCAGTCGGAGGCGCGGACGCCCTTGGCCCGCTTGCCGACCACGAATCCGAGCTCGGCCTCATAGTCCACTTGGTCCGACACCGAGGGGAGGATGATCGGATCGCCGTGGCCGCAGACAGCGTTGCCGTACTTGGTGAACACCGTCGGGATTTCCGGGATCTCCATGCCTGACTCGATGGCGTGGTCGCGGTAGTTCAGCCCGATGCAGATGAACTTGCCCGGGTTCGGCACGGGAGCGTGCAGCCGCACAGTGTCCAAGGGAACGCCGTCGGCTCCATCCGCGGCAAGGCGTCCGGCATCCAGCAGGGCCTTTCCCCCGCCGTTCAGGAAGCTGATCGCGTCCGGATAGCCGATCTGCCCAAGGCCGATCACGTGGCCGTCGACGAGCATGCCGGCTTCGGGCCGGCCGGACCCCTGCGAGATAGTGACAAGGCGCATGAAGACCCATGGTACGACGGCGGGCAACAGCGACCGCGATCCGCTGCCGGCGGCGCAGGGCTGTTCAACGATCGACTGACCAGACTGAGGCTGAGGGGCGGGTGGCAGTGGGGTGACGGGGCATCAGAGTTGGCACCAAGGAGGTAGTGGAGCAGAGCCCGATCCCACAGCGATAGGTCTAGGTTCGCACCGTGCGGGCCGACGAGGAGCCACTCTCTGACGACCGGATACGCACTCACGATTGCCTCGGCTCCGCAAATACAGCGGCGATTGCGTGCGAAAGGTCGCCGTGCAGGGCGATCGCTGGCTGGCCCAACGTGGGTGGCACGCCCTTGCTCTGCACCCTAGCGCCCGGGACTGTTGGATCGGTTGGAGCAGTCCCCAGCAACGCCAGCACCCGCTCTTGGTCCGCAATCAGTCCCGCTCCGGGTTCCTGCCCCAAGCCAGTGGTGTTCTCTTCCTCGGTCTGCCCTTCCACCGAAACAGCCAATCGGATCACGGTCGACCGCCGAGCAAGTTTTTCTGCCACATTTCGCCGACGCTGAACTCACCAATCCAAGCCTGAAGTTGCCGCGGAACCGGACTCGTGACTTCCGTACGGCCGTCCCGCATTTCGATTACGAAGACTTGATCGAGCTCGAAGACATCTACGAGCAGAGGCGACTGCGTTGCCAAGAGGATCTGCCTACTTTCCGCCATTGCTCTGATCATGTCTCCGACCAGCGCGATGGCCTTCGGATGCAGACCGAGTTCGGGTCCGTCGAGGACCAGAACACCCGGAAGCATTTCCCTAGGCAGATTCAAGAGCGTGACTAGAGCAAGAAAGCGCAACGAGCCATCTGAGGTGAGGTGAGCACCATAAGTCTTGTTCAGCAGGTGGGATCGCCACCGCAAGGCAACCTTCCCGTACTGTTCCTCGATCTGGAAGCAGTCGAACCCTGGTACCACACGCCGAATGTGACGACAGATGATTTCATATCGGTCGCGATCCTCGTGCTCCAACCGATACAGGATGGCAGCCAGATTTCCACCGTCCGTGCGCATGTAGGCGTTGTCTCCCGCGTCCCAAGTCTTCTTGAAGGCAGCAGTGGGGCCAGTATTGTGGAACTGATACGCCGCGCAGTTGCGAAGTAGGCGTGTCACCGTGCGTGCAGTTCGCCGATTCGCGGCCAATCCTTCGTAATTCCCTTGACCGGCTCTGAGAATCTGGGCCTCACGGTGCCCGGCGCCCAAATGAATCCACGGCGCCTCGGTGCCGAGATTGTCGGAACTGTAGCGAAACGCCTCGTCGGAAAACACCAGCCGATCGGGATGGGCATACATGAGTGAGAACGCATAGTCGTTCCGGCCCGTTTCAGTTCGTATTCTGATTTCAGCTTCCAGCCGTGGCGTAGTGTCGTTCCCACCGTGCAGTTGGTCGTCTGCTCCGCCCTCCCTGCTGACGAACTCCGCAAGCCGCCGCGACTTCAGCATCCAGCTCAGCATGTTGAATAACTGGAAGATGTTGGATTTCCCTGACCCGTTGGCGCCGATCAACACGTTTGCACCGGCGACCGGCGACAGCTTCACGTCGGCCAACGAACGGAACCCCCGGACATGAAGGTGCTCGATGCGCGGGTGGTGAATTCCCGCGGACTGACTCAACCGCGATCTCGCCTGCGGCACGTCGGCACCGCCCTCCCTCTGATCCCCACTCCAACCCGAGATACGTTGCATCTTCCCAGCACTGCCATTCTTGATGGCCGACACGCCAGTGACCCGGATCAGGAACTTGCCGCGACGACTGTACTCAATGACCGCACTGAGAGTATGAGAGATCTCCATTCGTGTCGAGTAAGGCGATGCTGGCGATTCCGCGCACCCTACCCGCCGCTTGCGTCTTCCGGTCTGTGTCGGTGTGCCACTCGGCCGTCGACTCCGTCCTCTTCCTGTTGAGATTCGGACAAGCGCGTCTCTCGTAACGTCTAGTCGCCCAGTTCCGGACATCGGGGAATCTCGGACTTGCGCCTCGTGTTGGCACGTATGCTGCCGCAGACAGCGGGATTCAGCCAAGCATGGCGATGGTAACGGCGTGAGTAGGCCGGGTTTACGGGCTCAGATCGCGCACCACATCGAACTCCCGCAGTACCGGGCTCCGGGCTGCGATCCCTCCGGCTTTCCCACGAATCGCCACCCCCGCGGCCTCGACAAGCAGCAGCGCAACCTGCAAACGCCTAAGGCCCCGCAGGGATGGACCACCTGTGACACCAAGGGGCGTGCCCTGGCCAGTATTGGCTCGTTGGCGGAACGTCTGTCGCGTCTCGAGCGGCCCCTGCGGACCGTCGCGGGCGGCGGCCTGCCGGAGTCCTGAGGAGGCCGAGAAGGATAGTCGACGTCAGTCGGCCGTGTCTTCGCCGCGGGAGTGCGCCCGCTCGCGAGCGCTCGGGTTGACGGATGGACGGAATGGGACTTCGCATACCCGAGCGGGGTCCGGTCGTCCCGGCTCACTCGCATACTCGTCGGGCAACCAGACCCGGAGTTCGGTCCCGACCGCCGATTTGCCGAGCGGCACGTATCCGAGAGCGATGTTGCAGCCGATCTCTGGGGCGTGCCAGGGTGAGGTCAAGTACCCGATCGGGTCGCTGCCGTCGGCGTCCGAGACCAGCCAGAAGTCTGGCGCATAGTCGTCGATTGGCCGACCACCCAACTTCATGCCCACCAGCACCATCGAGAACGGCGGACGGCCCGCGGCGATCTCGGCGCGCATCCGTTCGAGAGCCGCTCGCCCGATATAGTCACCCCGCTTCTTCCGCGGCACCTGATAGGCCAAGTTGCACTGGAACGGCACCGTCTCGTGGTCCATGTCCTGACCCCAAGACAAGATGCCGGCCTGGATGCGGCGCTGATGGCCCGGGGCGATGACCGTCAGTTGGTGAGGCTTCCCCGCCTCAAGCACGGCACTCCACAGCGCTTCGGCGTTCAGGGTTGCGTCGCGCAGAAAAATCTCGTAGCCCTTCTCGCCCGAGAAGCCGGACTGGGAGACGACCACCGAACAGCCCGCGATCTCCGCTTCGAGCAGGCCATAGTAGGGGATGTCTCGGACCGAACTGCCGACCAAATCGACCATCAAGGCAAGCGACTTGGGCCCCTGTATCTGGACGGGGCAAACGTCGATCTCGTCAATCTCCACGTCCATGCGCAGCCCGACGTTCACGCCTTGCAGCCAGTAGAGCGCGTCGGAATCGGACAGCGAGAACCAGAATTCGTCATCTGAGAGGCGCAGCAGCACGGGATCGTTCAGGATGCCGCCCTTCTCGTTGCAGAGGATGACGTAGCGGCCGCGCATCGGCTGGATTCGGGTCGCGTCACGGGTGATGACGTAGTCGACGAACCGCTCGGCGTCCGAGCCGGCAACCCGGATCTGCCGTTCGACCGCAACGTTCCACATAGTGACGTGCTGCGTCAGGGCCTCGTGCTCGGCCGCGGCACCGCCATCCTCGGGTCGGACGTAGCCGCGTGGATGGTAAATCCGGTTGTAGACGGTGGCCCGCCAGCAGCCCGCGGCATGGGACAGATGCCAGAATGGCGACTTCCGCACGCGGGTAGAGATCAGCAGATCGACGGGCGTGCGGCCGCTCTGGCGCAAGTTGATCGGTACGATGCGGTCAGACTGATCGACGCCGCGCGGTGGACCTCTCATAGCTCTTCTGGTAGCGTCCTCTTCGAACCAGCGCCGTCTGGACGCTTGCAGGAGCGTAACCGAAAGCATTATGATGCACAATCCCGGCTGCTCCGGTCAAGCCTTCGAGGACCGTACCAGAGGCTAGAAGGCATCACGTGGATCAAGGTGCAGCCGAGAGATGCGGATGAAGGCGCTCGACAGGGACAGCCCGGCAAGAGGCGCAATGCCGGAGCGGGCTAGCATTGCCGTGATCGGCGCCGGCATCGTCGGCAACTGTCTAGTCGGTCATCTGGCAGAACTCGGTTGGCGCGACCTGCTGCTCATCGACAAGGGGCCGCTACCGGACCCCGGGGGCTCCACCGGCCACGCATCGAACTTCATCTTCCCGACCGACCACAACCGCGAGATCGCCATGCTGACACTGGACAGCCAACGGCAGTACGAAGCGCTCGGGGTGAACACCACCTGCGGCGGTATCGAGGTGGCGCGCACCGAGGCGCGCATGGAGGAGTTGCGTCGGCGCATGACCTCGGCACGGGCATGGGGCATCGAGGCCGAGCTGCTGTCGCCGGCCGAGGTCGTCGCCAAGGCTCCGTTCGTGAACGCCGACGTGATCCGAGGGGGCTTCTACACGCCGAGCGTGTCAGTTGTCGACTCGGTCCGGGCGGGGACGATCATGCGCGAGCGGGCACAGGCCACGGGCGCGCTCACGGTGCTGGGCAACACCGAAGTCACTGGCCTCAAGGTGACCCGCCCGCTCTTCGGTCGACCACGAATCCGCGCCGTGGTCACCGCATTCGGGGAGATCGAAGTCGAGCACGTAGTGATCGCCTGCGGCGTCTGGAGCCCTCGCCTCGCAGCCATGGCCGGCGCCACCATTCCCCTCACCCCGGCTGTGCACCAGATGGCCAACCTCGGCCCGATAGACCTACTGCACCGGACCGGCAACGAGATCGGCTTTCCCATCGTGCGCGACATGGACACCTTCATGTACGAGCGGCAGAGCCACGACGTGATGCAGGTCGGCTCCTACGCCCATCGCCCCATTCTGGTGCGTCCAGACCATATTCCGTCCTTGGACGAGGCCCATCGATCGCCCACGGAGCTGCCGTTCACCTCCGGCGACTTCGCGCCGCAGATGGATCGCGCCCAAGAGATCATGGGCGCACTGCTGGCCGGGTCACAGGTGCAATACGCGGTCAACGGCCTTCTGTCGCTGACGCCCGACGCGCAGCAGGTACTGGGGGAGACGGCCGAAGTGGAGAAGCTCTGGTCGGCCGCCGCCGTCTGGGTCAAGGAAGGCCCGGGTACGGCGCGGCTCGTCGCGGAGTGGATCACCCACGGCTACCCGCGCCTGTGCGATCCACACGGGTCCGACGTCACGCGCTTCTATCCCCACGAGCGGACCGTGCGGCACATCCGCCAGCGCTGCCGAGAGCACTTCAATAAGACTTACGGCATCGTGCATCCGCGAGAGCAGTGGTCTTCGGGGCGCGGCATGAATCGCGCACCGTTTCATGACCGGACCGCCGCCCTGGGCGCGGAGTTCCACGAGGCACGCGGATGGGAGCGCCCCCAGTGGTACAAGAGCAACGCCGATTTGATTTCGCGGTACGGGATCGAAGACCGCCCCCACGAATGGGACCGGCGCTGGTGGTCGCCCATCATCAACGCAGAGCACCTCCATCTGCGCGAGAAAGTGGGCATCGTCGATTTGAGCGCGTTCCAGGTCTTCGACGTGTCCGGACCTAGTGTCGTGCCCTATCTCGAACGGCTGACGGTAAACCTCTGCGATCGCCCCGTGGGGCGCTGCATCTACACGCCGCTGCTCACGCCGGATGGGGGCATCCGCGCCGATCTCACCATCCAGCGGCTCGCCGAGAATCGGTTCCGCATCGTTACCGGTGCTTTCGACGGCGCGCGCGACGAAGTCTGGTTCCGTCGGCATCTGCCCGCCGATGGCTCCGTGCAATTCGAGAACTTGTCGTCTGCGCTCTGCAGCCTTGGCGTGTGGGGTCCACATGCGGGCGCACTGCTCTCCAAGGTCACCGACACGGCCCTCTGCCAAGCAGCCTTCCCATACGGCACATTGCAACGGGCGGTCGTCGGGGGCGTCCCCGTGACAATGCTGCGCATCTCGTACGTGGGCGAGAACGGCTGGGAAATCTATGCGAGCACGCCGCACGGCGTGCGTTTGTGGGACGCACTGCTAGAGGCCGGCCGCGACTTCGACGCCCGGCCGGTGGGCATGGGCGTCTACGGCACGACAGGGCGACTGGAGAAGGGGTACGCGCTCATGGGCGCGGAGCTCAACTCGGAGTATTCACCGGTCGAGGCCGGTCTGGCGCGGGCCCGCGTCAAATCCGCAGAATTCATCGGCAAGGCAGCCTATCTGCGGGTGCGATCGGCACCACCCGAGGCGAAGCTCTGCACCTTGACCATGGACACCACCGCCGGGACGTCGGGGCTGAGGCGCTTTCCCACTGGTGGCCACGAGCCGATTCTCACCGCCGACCGTGCGCGCATCGTCGACACACGCAACCGGGAGTCGCGGGTAACCTCCGCTGGCATGGGACCTTCCGTCGGAAAGTACTTGCTGCTAGCATATCTGCCAACCAAGTACGCAGAACCCGGCACCAAGCTGCAAGTCCTGTACATGAACGAGGCGCATCCTGTGACGGTGGCCGCCACGCCAGTGTTCGACCCCCGGAACACGAGGATGAAGGGGTAGTAGCCCCGGCGCTCGGTAGCCTGAATCGAGTGACAGCCGGACGACCGCACTCGTAAGGTTCTGGCGTGCGATCGGCCCGGCGGACGATCTTCAATCAAGTCACATCCCGAGATCGTGGGGATCTTGGGTAACGACCAACGAGCAACGTTCCTCTATCTGGTGGCATCTGTCACTACGTTATGGCTCCTCGCAGAGAGATCCCATGTTGTGGGATGCCTCCAAACATCGGGTCACGTTTCTGCAATCCCGCTGTCCCTCAACAGTTACTGCGATAAGAGGGGTGAATCGATGGTCCCTCAGCTAAGAATGGCGGCATTGATCCTCGGAACGTGCCAAGGCGGCGGATCAATCGTCGGCGGGACGCAGGGCGTCCGCCAAGCTTCTAAGTGGGCTAGGAGACCCTCCGGCCCTTAAGTCACGACGGTGATGCGCTTCAGGCCCCGCTTCTGCACAGTCGGGAGCACGCTCCGCAGTGTGGCGAAGTCCAAGGCTCCCTGCAGGGAGCGGAACACTCGCGAGTTTCTCATACGCACCTTCATCATGAGGCCGGCCCGCTCGGCTTGGTTGTTCGCGAACGGCACTCGTAGGTCGTGCACGAATCGCAGCACGGATCCGTAGCGCTGTCGCAATCGGCGCCAACGCGGTGTTCCCTAGCCGCCTGGCAGACGATCGGCTCGCAGTGCCGTGGCCATGACCACCAGCTGACCGCCCAGCGCGGGTACACGCGGGGAACCTGCACGACAGGCTGCCGTATCAGAATTCAAGCTGAGTACGATTGATGGTCGTACAACTGCGAAGTAAGGGATCAGCCTCGGTATGCGGTCGGAGTAGGCACACCACCATGGGGTCTGAGGCTCCCTTCCTACTATCCCCTGTGGCGGCAAGTATCCCCTGTGGCGGCAAGCTCCCGTTAAGGGAGCCACCATAGGAGGCGACGCCTTGGGCACTCCAGCCTTCGGCCGGTATCAGCGTCACGATGCGAAGGGTAGCGCGACAGCAGTTCGCCTGACGATGTCCGAAAGGGTCGACTCAGCGAGAGAATCGTACGCGCAACCGGTGGGCTGCTATATTCAGGTCAGGAGCCGTCAATTACATTGCCTCTCGTCTGCGTGGGCCACGTGGAAACGTACCCGGGGCGGTTGAGACCGATCTGGTCCCAAGATTGGCCGAACCCGCAGGCGACCCGTGGTGTGCCAACAGTCTATGGTTTCTGAGGGGCACATGCTTCGCGACACTCCCATTCGGGTGCACCACGTCAGCGTGGTCGTTACCGCTCAGTCCCACAACCCGTCGATACTTAACCCAGATTTCTTGTGGTCCCTTGAAATCGTTCCAAGAGATTGGGAAGTCGCTCAGACGATCTCCACTCCCGCAATTTCTGTGGTGAGTTACGAGAACGGTGTTACATGGACAGTCGAGCCTCAGAAGTTGGAAGTGAGGGAGAACTGTGGCCCAAGTTTCGATGACAAATATCAGTGCCACACCTTGCTGAGTAAGTATATCAATAAGCTCCCACATGTGCCCTATCGATACCTTGGCCTTAATTGCCTCGTGTCCTGCCCTCAAGCAAAGGCCAATCGATGGTTGATTGATCGATTCTTGGTGAAGGCTATAAGGAATTTCCCTGACTTGCGTAGTTTCACGCCCACATTTACCTTTGATGTAGACGGTGAAGACGCCGTGTGCAATATAAGCCTTGAAACCGGAACTCACCATGGGAATGAAAGCGTCTTTGCGAAGTGCAATCTCCACCATGAAGAGACACACGATGTAGAATCTTTGACGCGAGCAATTGGAAAGTGGCCGATACAAAGACATGGCATAGAACGGACGATCACCAAGTTGTTGGGGCCGTAGTTCTCATGAATTCCTCCGAATCGGATTTTGGCACAACTATTGAAGACTTCCTTCGCGAGGGACTTGTGTCAGCGAGGGACATCACAAGTCGTTCCAAACCGGATCACCAGAGTACTGTTGGCTCGAGTATAAATACGGAAGGCATCAAGAAATGGTTGCTGACCATAAGGGAGGATATTCAGATCTCAATGCCAGTTCATTCTGGTAGGCTCAGCGGCGGTTTCTATGCCAACCAACGGCACACTATTGCGGGTATTATCTCTAGGTCTTGGAACACAGATAGAATTCTCAATGCGCTGGCGTTCATTGGATTGCACGACACGTCCAACCGATTGCGTGACCTTTGTAACCTTCATAAAGACGACCCAGATGAGCCAGAAGTCGTTCTTGAATCACTTCGTTCTTGTGCTCAATTCTTTGTCAGCTATAGTTCGCTTAAAGTACCGCAGATTGGTCTCACTCCTGACGGTCTCTTGCTCGTAGAATGGGCGTCTGAGCAACGCGGTGCTGCGGTAATGGTCTTTCGACCGTCTGGGCTCGTGCAGTTCGCCGCAATGTCAAAGATACAGGGTGATAGCAGACGTGTCCATGACCAGTCAACAGTTGGAGAAGCGTTGGATTCTATTCGAAAATTTGTTCGTCTATGAAGGATGATTGATTGACGACCTGCCAGCTACCGGACAACCACCACTTGTCACGATACTGCAAGCCAAGTGCGGTCGGAGACAATGGTTTACCCATGACAGCGGCGTTCATTCTAAGAAAACATGAGACCTATTTGTCAGTCAATTGGCTTGAGTATTTTCGTCTGAACTTAGTTCCTGACTGTGTTGAGCGAGTTAGACAGGTATTTCTCGCGAAGAACTATAGTCTTCGACCGAGGGGTCGTTTCGTGGTAATCAGAGTTGAAACAGCTAAAGCGGCTGTCAAAGCAGTTACTGGCAGACTCGGTCGTGCTGACCACTGTCCCTTACCAGATGATGGATCACACGCCTGCTTGAGCGGATACGGCTCTGGGGATCTTGCCGTCGCTCTGGAACTTAGCAATGCAGTGCGTGCCGTTGACAGCTACGCAGCTGTTGCCGACTGAGAATTCGGGGCACGGACACCCTAATGTGACCGTATGAGAAGGCGGGAAGAGGCGGAGTGTCCGTGGCCTCTGTTGCGCACTAATCGGATTCCTCAGCCGATCCAGACTCAAGCCAAAGTGATCAAGAATGACCTCCTGATGCCAAGATAGTCTGCAAGCCAACGTGGCTGACGATAAGGGGCTGCCTGTGCGACTCGTGCACCTCGGACTGCAAACCGGGCATCATTAAGTGCAGGTCCTCAAGATTTACGTGGCGGCGTTGGTGTGAACTGAAATCCGCGCTTGGCCCGCGTCCGATCCACCGCAGCTTGGACCGGTGGATTTCGACCACGATCGAAGCATCGGGCGCCAGGCACAACGCACCGGGCAGCCACGAGAGCAGCGGTGGCACGAGACGGGCCGAGGTGTTCGCGCTGTAGGCCACGACCACCGCGGAGAGTAGGCTCAGCCACAGGAGGACGAGAGAGTCGGTGGCCGTCGCGAACGAAATCCCGGTCACGACAGCGAAGCCGGTTGCAAGTCAGGCCGCTGTCCAGCCGAGCAGAGCGTGGCGACTCGGCGCGGCCACCCCTGTGGCGGGGCGGGGGCGAGAGACTTCGAGCACGGTGGCCGCGAGTGGCTAGAAGATCACGATCCAAGGGCCCTCGGAATAGGAACAATATCCATTTGGCACGCAAGGCGTGCCGCGGTTGCGGCGTCGTAACAGGCTAGAATGCAACGCAAGCCCAACCATGCAAGGCAAACACTCGAGACGCTTCTTCCTCAGCGCCGCCGGCGCGGCGGCCGCGGTCGCAGGCCGTGCGCCCGCTCTCCCGGTGCGCCAGTTCGGCAAGACCGGAGAGAAGCTGCCGGTGCTGGCAATCGGATGCGGTAACCGGCTGTGGGCAGCCTACCGGACCAAGGATCGTGGTCTGGAGGCGCTCGAACTGGCCCTCGATTCGGGGATCCGCTACTTCGACACGGCGCAGGCTTACGGCGACGGGACCAGCGAGTCATGGGTGGGGGAGGCGACGTGGCGTAGGCGCGACGAGGTTTTCCTAGCGACCAAGACCCAAGCGCGGACGTACGACGAGGTGCTGGCCAGGGCCGAAGCCAGCCTTGAGCGGCTGCGCACGGACCGCCTCGACGTGCTCCACATCCACAGCCTCCGCTACGCGGACGATCTGGAGCGGATCGAAAAAGGCCGTGCAATTGAGGCGCTCCAGCGTTTGCGGGAGGAAAAGGCTGTACGCTACATCGGCATCACTTCTCATGCCGATCCCGGAACGCTGGCAACTGCCCTCAGCCGGCATGATCTGGACTGCACGCAGATGGCGCTCAACGCCGGACTGCAAGGGCGCAGCCCGGACGGCGCCGGCTACTGGAAGCGCGGCGGGGTGAGCGACATCTTCGGAGATCCGCTCCCTCCTCGCCCCTTTCCGGGCGAGAGCTTCGAGGACATCGCGCTGCCGGTGGCCGTAGAGAAAGGCCTGGGGATCGTAGGGATGAAGGTGACGGCCCAAGAGGGGCTGCTCGGGACGGGCCCGGACAAGGCGAGCGCCGCCAGCCTGTTCCGGTACGTGCTGTCGCTGCCGGTCTCCGTGGTGACCGTCGGAATGCCGCAGCTAGGAATGATCCGGGAAAATGCCGCTCTTGCCGGGTCTTTCGAACCCATGGCCGCGGAGGAGATGCGCAATCTGTCCAACAGGCTCGCCGGAGCGCACAAGGTAGCCTTGGACCGCCATTTCTGCGACGGCCACGTGGACGCGTGAGAGCAGCGCTGGCGCCGGCCAGTTCGAAGCTCCGCCGAGGCCCTACCCGAGGACCTCGGACGTTGCCGCGACCAAAATCTCCACGATGCGGTCGAGCTGACGCACGGATGTCGTGAACGGCGGCGCCAGCAGGAAGACATCTCCCCGCAGGCGGCTGAATAGCCCGAGATCTCGTGCCGTGGCACCCAACCGCGGCCCGACGCCGAGCGCTGGCGCAAACTCCTCCTTGGTGTCCTTGTCCCGGACGTACTCGATAGCGCACATCAGGCCCTTCCCTCGGACTTCCCCGACATGAGGATGCCCAGCCAACGCGGTGCGGAGCCCCGACAGCAGGTATGCGCCCTTCTCGGCCGACGCCTCAACAAGGCCCTCACTCTCGAGGATGTCCAAGTTCCTGAGAGCCACGGCGCAGCCGACCGGGTGCGCGCTGTAGGTGTAGGCGTGCATCCAAGGCGAGCCACCGCGGTTCAGCACGCCGGCTATTTCCTCCTTAATGCCGACACCGCCCAGAGGGAAATACCCGGAAGTGATCGCTTTGGCGAACTGGACCATGTCCGGCTGGACGCCCCAGTGATCCAGGGCGAACCATTTCCCGGTGCGGCCAAAGCCGGTGATCACCTCGTCCGCGACCAGCAGCACGTCGTACCTGTCGCAGATCTCCCGGACCCTTGGGAAGTAATCGTCCTGGGGCACGAGGACTCCGCCGGCCCCCTGCACAGGTTCAGCAAGGAACATCGCGACCGTCTCGGGCCCCTCGGTCAGAATCGCTCTCTCGACCTCGTCGGCGGCCGCAATCCCGGGGCTGGACCCAGCGGGAGCCTCGTAGCGGTACGGGTACGGAGAAGGCACGTGCACGAATCCGGGTACGCGAGGCTCGAACAGCGGCCAGTAGCCCGCAATCCCGGTGGCGCTCATGGCGGCGAGAGTGACCCCGTGGTAGCCCCACTGGCGGGAGATCACCTTGGTCTTGTCTGGCTGGCCGCGCAGCTTCCAATAGGAGCGCGCGAGCTTGAAGCTGGTCTCGCTGGCCTCTCCGCCGCCAGAGGTGAAGAAGAAGCGCTGGATGGCCGGATAGGTCAATTCGGCGAGCCTCTCGGCCAGCTTGATCGCGGGCACGTTCGAACTGCCGGCGTACGCGGAGCAATACCCGAGATCGCGCATCTGCCCGGCGGCGGCATCGGCCAGTTCGCTCCGCCCGTGGCCCGCGACGACGTTCCACAGCCCTGAAAGGCCGTCGAGGTACTCCTTGCCGTCGGCATCCACGAGGACGGAGCCGCTGCCCTTGACCCATACGTGACCGTCCTGATGGGTCTTGCTCGAGTGCAGGGGGTGGATCAGATGCTCCAAGTCGCGGGAGAGCAGTCCAGCTTTCGAGGGTTCTACCATGGCGAGTCGACCTCCTGCCAGCGCCGGCGGGCACGCCGCGATTCGCGGACGACGCGACGCGCTGGCGACTTGAGGATAGCGCTCAGGCGCACCAGCGCTGGATCAGCCCAGCGAAAAGGTCGGTGCCCTTGTCCAGCTGTTCCAAGCGGATCCACTCGTCTGCGGTGTGCGCTTGAGCGATGTCGCCGGGCCCGAGCACGAGCAGGTGCTCCAGATCCCCGAGCACAGCCCCATCGGTTCCGTAGCAGACTGTTCGGGGTACGGTTCGGCCAGCCAGCCCAAGTACCTCTCGCACGAAACTGGAATCGGGATCCACGTGCAGGGGCCCTCCATCGCCCAAGACCTCGAACTCCAGGCCGCACTCCCGGGCCGCAGCTCGAGACCGGTCGAACAGGGAAGTCTCGTCTTGTCCGGGTGCCGGCCGAAAGTAGACAGTGCAGACGCTCTTGTCGGGAGTCACGTTGACGGCCGCCGTGTGGTCGTTGATGCCGATGTTCCAGCTGATGCCGGGAGGATCGAATCGCCGGTCCTGCCAAGCCGGATCCTCCCGCGTCTCATCGTGGATGCGCTTCATCTCCACCAGGAACGGGATCATCGCCAAGTTCGCGTTGATGCCCTGATCGGTGCTCGAGTGCGCGGCCCTCCCCCGCGCCGTAGCACGGAAGCCGCAGGTTCCCTTGTGGGCGTGCACAACCTCCAGCATGGTCGGCTCACCCACAATCCCCTTTGATCCGGTCGCCACCATCTCTTGGAAGTGCTCAGACCTTCGGGCTACCTCGGACGCCCCGAGGTAGCCGACCTCCTCGTCCGCGGTCAGCGCCAGGTACAGCGGTGCCCGCAGTTCAAGGCCAGCGGTCCGGTCGACCGCAGCCAGCATGCACGCGATCGATCCCTTCATGTCGCAGCTGCCCCGGCCGTAGAGTCTGTTCCCGGTCACGGTCGGGTCGAATGGGCCATCGGCGGGGCCGGTCCAGGCGCGGGCCGGCACTACGTCGGTGTGCCCGAAGTAGGCCATGCCGCCCTCTCCTGCACCCTTGCGGCCAACAAGGTTGACCTTGGCGACTCCCATCGGGTCGGTGTATGGAATGCGCTCCACCGAGAAGCCCTGCCGAGCCAGGACGGCCCCGAGGTGCTCGGAAATGTCCGCATTGGAGGATGAGCTGACCGTGGGAAACCGGACCAAGTCCTGGGCGTATCGAAGTGCGTCCATGTCTTCTCCTTGCTGCCGCAGGCCGGGCCGGGCCGGGTCGTTGCGCCCTTGCCCCTAACCCGGAACGGCTAACGGCTTCTGTGGGCCCCGTCCTTGCCCGAGAAGCCGTTCCACCTTCTCCCCGACGTTCTCAACGTCGACATCCGCCAACGGCCACTCCGGGAACACCGCGTCGTGAATCGCGAACACCTCGTCCTTGCTCTGAATCCCCAGTACGTCCAACAACACCCGGATGTCGTCATTGTCCGTCGGCCGGTTCGCCCGGACCTTCACGGCCAGCAAGTACTTCGGAGGAGCGCCGCTCACAAGCAGACTCCTGTGGGCCCACAATACCCTTGCCTCCTTGTCCCTATCTGGCGGGATCAATCGAACGAACTTCGTGACATAGTCGTTCAACCAATTCGCGGGCCATCCCCGCTCATCCGCAACACCTGTCACACACTCCAGCACGACGCTGCGGTCTCCACCAATCACCGCATCGATATCCCTCGTCGTCCTGTCCGGCACAAACGTCATGGCCATCGCTGCGCCGCCAACTACATACAAGTGCGCGTAGACGTTCCTTTCCTCCAGCTTCTCAGCGAGCGCTCGGAGCCCTTCGTACAGGTCATCGAGAGAGAATGGCTGCATACCAACGATGACCTCCGCGCTCGTCCAAGTCCTTGCCGTTCACCAACACGCCGTGCCGGTGAAAGGCGCCCGGAGAACCGGTGATCCACAAGAACGGATTCTCTCCCTCCCCCAGCACTCGCCACGGAATGTCCAAGAAGCGCTCTTCCTCGTTCACCCACTCCGGCACATCCTCGCCATGGACAATCGCCAAGTGCTCTGAGACTGCGGCCAGCAAGGCATCCCACTTCCGCTCTGTCAGGGGCGGCGGCTCGGCCAACATCCATTTGCGGACGTCGGGCGACGCCGAGTGGTAGTACCGCGGCAAGTCGTGAATCATCATCCGATACCGAAACGCATCGTCGACACCGCGCTCGAGCCGTCTCGCGTAGTCCGCCACGCTCCAGAACTCAAACCCCATCTTGCCTCTATTCTGCGCCCGCTCTATCGGTCGCGCGCTGCTACGTCACGCAGGACGGTGAAACCGGCCCGAGACCACTGAACGGACCGCGATCCCGGCCTAGCCTGCGGATGCCCAAGCCAAGAGGAAGGCAATGGCCGCCGCGACGAGCAGGACCCCTGTAGCCGCATACCCCCACCTCAACAGCAGGATGTCGAGCCAGCGGCCGGGGCGCACGACCTTCTTTTCTTCGGGCTTGGGACGGGCAGGTTCATCCGATCCGTTGCGCCGGAGCGCGACCAATGCCTCGCGATTCGCAACCATCACCGATCGCGTCGGCGCACCCCTCAAAACCGTCTTGACATGCTTGAGGATCACTGGCGGGCAGGCTTTCGGAGAGGTGTAGGCAGCCCTACCCTCTTGGCTAGCGACGATGATCCGGGTTGCTCTGGCTACCCACTTCATGAAGCCTTCATCACCGAGGGAAGGCCAAGCCCCGTCTGTGCGGCGAACTCGCCAACCAAGCGTATGAGCCCGAGCGCGGCGAGGGACAGCGCCTTGTCCTTTCTGTATATCAAGCCTATCGTGCGGATCAGGGGCAGCGGCAAGAGCCGGATGGCCCTCAGCCGGCCGGACCGGACCTCTTCCCTCGCGCTGGTCACCGCCATGAAGGTGACCCCGAGACCGGCCTCGGTGAAGCGCTTCTGCATCTCGCTGGACTCGAGCTCCATGGAAACCCGCACATCGTCCTCATATGGATCGAGGTACTCGTCGATGCGCCGCCGGGTCCGGCCGGCCTTCGGGAGCAGCAGGTCCTCCTGGACTACCTCCTCGGCAGTGATCGTCCTGCGCTTCGCGAACCGGTGCTTGGCGCCGGTCAGCAGCATCACCTCGTCAGAATAGATCTGCACGACGGCGATGCGCTTGTCGTGCAGCGGCAGCTGGGTGATCCCGAAGTCCACGGAGTTGTCCACGACCGAATCGAAGATGGCAGCGCCGTAGGCACGCACGACCTGGAGCCTGACCTCCGGGAACTGCTGCTTGTAGCGCGCGAAGACGCTTGGGAGCACGTGGATGCAGGTTGCCTCGTTCGCCGCGATGCTCATCTCGCCCCGGGCAATATGCTCCAGCTCCCGCACCTTGTCGAAGCCTTCCCGGCGAAGGTCGAGGAGTCTGCGGGCGTATTGGGCGAAGATCCCGCCGGCCGTGGTGAGGGTGATCTTGCTGCCGAACCGATCGAAGAGCCGCGTGCCCAGCTCCTGCTCCACTTGGCGGATCTGCGCACTGATCGCGGGCTGCGTGCGATAGCAGGTCTTTGCCGCCTTCGAGAAGCTGTTCAGCCGGACGATCTCGAGGAACGTATGAAGCTGATCAAAGTCCAAAACCTGATCGTCGGCGGCAAGCTGCGGGGCGTCTCGAAGCCGCCCCGGAGCGGCGCAACATCATGCTACATTATCGGCCCCAGACCGGTGCGGCACAGCTGCGGTTGAGGGCGTCGCGGGCCGGATTCTGGACGGCGGCGGATAGAATGGGGTTCCAGCGCCCATGAAGCCCCGGATCTTCTCAGGAATGCAGCCGACTGGCGAACTGCACATCGGCAACTACCTAGGCGCGCTGCGCGGCTGGGTCGAGATCCAGCACGACTACGAGCCGATCTTCTGCATCGTCGACCTGCACGCCATCACGGTTCGGCAGGACCCGAAACAGCTGCGCGAGAACTGCGAGCGAGTCGCGGCGCTGTACCTAGCGGCCGGCATCGACCCGGACCGCTGCGCGGTCTTCGTCCAGTCCCAGATCCCGGCCCATGTCGAGCTGGCGTGGATCTTCACGTGCACCGTCCCGTTCGGATGGCTGAACCGCATGACGCAGTTCAAGTCGAAAATGCAGCAGGCCGGCTCGAGCCGGGACTCCATCGGAACGGGACTGTTCGTCTACCCTGCCCTAATGGCGGCGGACATCCTGCTCTACCAGGCACGCTTCGTTCCGGTTGGCGACGACCAGTCCCAGCACATAGAGCTCACGCGGAAGATCGCGCAGCGCTTCAACAACCTCTACGGCAAGACATTCCAGGTCCCGAGCACCAAGCTGCCGGCGGTCGGGGCGCGGATCATGGGATTGGACGATCCCACCAAGAAGATGAGCAAGTCCAGCACGGGGCCCAACCACGCCATCAGGCTGCTGGACCCGCCGGGCCGCGTGAAGAAGCTGCTCGGGCGTGCCGTCACGGACTCGCAGCCGGGCGTCAACTGGGGCGCGCCGGGCCCCGGCGTGGCCAACCTGCTGACCATCTTCCAAGCCTTCAGCGGGTGGTCGGACCGCCGGATGGAGGGACACTTCGCCGGGATGCGCTACGGGACGCTCAAGGGGCAAGTGACCGAAATGGTCAACTCCGAGCTTGCGCCCATCCAGCAGCGCTATGCGGAGCTGATGGCGGACCGCGCCCAGCTGCGCGAAGTCCTGCTCGCCAGCGCGGAACGCGTGGCTCCGATCGCCCAGAGCACACTGCGACGAGCCAAGCAGCGCACAGGCCTGTATTCGGCCTGAGGGGCGGGCCATGGCATCCGCGGTGTCGCTGCCGGGCTACTGGCAGCTGCTGCGACGTTCGCCAAGCTTCCGGAAGGTCTGGCTCGCGCAGTTGATCAGCGGCTCAGGAGACTGGTTCTACTCCGTCGCGATCTACTCCATGATCTTGGAGCTGACCGGCCGGGCCGAATACGTGGCGTGGGCGGCGATCCTTCAGATCTTGCCGATGATGCTGCTAGGGCCCACTGCGGGGGTCGCGAACGACCGCCTGAGCCGCCGCAAGGTCATGTTGTTCAGCGACCTGATCCGGGCGGTCTTGGTGCTGTGCATGCTGCTGATCGACCGTCGGGAGGAGATCTGGCTGCTGTTCGTGCTGCTGGCCCTCGAAATCGGCACTGCGGCCTTCTTCGAGGCCGGCCGCAGC
The DNA here is from genome assembly GCA_965203925.1 of Bryobacterales bacterium. Lineage (GTDB taxonomy): Bacteria > Acidobacteriota > Terriglobia > Bryobacterales > UBA6623 > VXMF01. The sequence continues at coordinate 1,934,119 of OZ241924.1, read as the reverse complement.
GCCATCCTTCCAAGCCTGGTCCGACGGGACGACCTGCCCGTCGCGAACGCCCTCGGTTCAACCACATGGTCGCTGACGGTGACCGCCGGAGCGGCGCTCGGAGGGGTTGCGGTGGCTTATCTAGGGCGTGCCTTCGTGTTCCTGGCCAATTCGGCGTCGTTCCTCGTCTCGGCATGGTTCGTCTACCGGGTGCGGGTGATCGAGCGCCATCTGGCGGGGCGCCGGCGGCAGAAATGGAGCGAGACGCTCAGCTTCGCCCCCATCATTGAGGGATTCGCGTACATGGTCAGCAACTGGCGGCTCGCCACGCTGCTGACCCTCAAGTTCGGCCTCGGGATCATGGGCATGCGGGTGGTGCTGACGACGATCCTCGGCAGCCGAGACTTCCTCGTGGGCGACAGCGCCGCCCTCGGGATGGCAATGCTGTTCGGGTTCCAGGGAACCGGCTCGACCCTTGGGCCGCTGCTGATGGGGCGCCGCATCACTGGCAGCCAGCAGAGCATGCGAATGACAGTGCTGTTCGGCTACCTCGCGGCGGGGTGCGGGTACGCGCTGTTCAGCCAAATCGAATCCGTGCTGCTAGCCGGCCTCTGCTTGGTGTTCGCCCATGCGGGCGCCGCTCTGGTGTGGGTGTGCTCCACGACCCTGCTGCACCTGAACTCCGAGAACCAGTACTTCGGCAGGGTCTTTGCCGCCGACATGGGCCTGTTCATGGCGACGGCGTCGGTGTCCACATACTGCATGGGCCAGCTGTTGGACTCGGGACTGCCGGCGCGCACCGGAGCCCTGATTCTGGGCATCGCGATGCTTGGCCCGGCGGCGGTGTGGATGGCTTCTATGCGCCGCGCGTGGCGGCACGACCGACTCGAAGCCGCAAACAGCGAACTGGGAAAGCCTCAGGGAACGTAGGCGCGAATGGCCCGCGACCCGCTGCCATCGATGTGGAAGCGCGGCGACTCCGCGGGCACGAGGAACGCATCCCCCGCCTCGAACGGAATGCCGTTCACGGAGCCTATGCCCTGAACGATGACCAGCGCATGGCAACGACGCTGGTCGGGCGTGTACAGGAACGGCTGATCCCAGCAAAGGAGCTCGGCCACGAATCCGGCGCAGCGGTCGAGCGCCATTGTCAGGCAGGGTCGCTTGAAGATGCGCGTCGGACTGCGGACCTCGGGCCGGATCTCGGTCTTGGCGACCTGCAGGGCGCGTCCGAGCTGCAGGGGCCGCGGCCTTCCGTCCAAGCCGGGGCGGCCATGGTCGTAGAGGCGATACGTCACGTCTGAGTTCTGCTGGATCTCGCAGAGCACGACACCCCCTGCGATGCAGTGCACGGTGCCCCCGGGGACCAGCACGCACCGGCCGGGCCTGGCGGGGACCCATCGCAGGAGGCGCTCCAAGGATCCATCGCGCGCCGCAGGCGCGAGCCGGTCCGCAGACACGGACCGCCTCAGCCCAAGGCCAAGCCGAGCCCCGGTGCGAGCCGCCAGCACGTACCAGAGCTCCGACTTGCCGCGCACTCCGCTCTGGGCCGTGGCCGGCCCGCCATCAGGGTGCACTTGGATCGACAGCTGGCCAGCCCCGAAGAGCAGCTTGCCCATCAGAGGAAAGCTGTCCCGGGGGAGATTCCCGTACAGCGGGCGCCGGTGCGCCCCGCGAGAAGCCGCGTTCCAGTTCGGACCCATTAGCCGAGCGCCGAACTCGACTACCAGCTCCGCCAGCCTGCGGCCTTCGTTGGGTCCGCAGGCCACACGACCGCCATCGTGGATGCACCAAGCCTCGCCGATCCGGCGGGGCTGGGAAGGGAGCAGCGGGGAGAGGTCGCGAGTGCCCCACACCTTCTCGCGGAGCGTGGGGCGGAACTTTAGGGGTCCCAGTCGGTTCACGTCAGCCTAGAGACAAGGCGCGCGATGCGCCGGATGCCCTCCTCCAAGTCCTCCAGCGAGGCCGCATAGGACAGCCTCACCTGATCGATGGACCCGAAGGCCTCGCCGGGCACGATGGCGACGTGCTCCTCGGCCAGCAGCTTCTTCGCGAACTCCATCGCGCTGGAAACGCCCTTCTCGCCGAAGGTCGAGCGGACGTTGGGGTAGGCATAGAAAGCCCCGCTCGGTTGCGGGCACGTGACGCCGGGAATCGCCTCCAGCGCCTCGATCACATAGGCGCGTCGCTTGCGGTATTCCTCCAGCATCGCGTAGACCGGTCCCATGGGCCCGGTCAGCGCCGCCAGCGCCGCCTTCTGCACGATTGACGTGGGATTGGACGTGGCGTGGCTCTGTAGCTTATTGACATTGGAGATGAGCGCGGCCGGTCCCAGCAGGTAGCCCAAGCGCCACCCGGTCATCGCAAACGTCTTCGAAAGGGAGCCCGCCACGACGACGCTCGGCTTGGCACCGTCAGCGGCGGCGATGGAGAACGGCTCGGAACTGTAGACGAAGTGGCTGTAGCACTCGTCCGACAGGAGGGTGATCCCTCGGCTGGCCGCAAGCTGGAGGATCTTCTCGAACTCGGCCCGCTCGACGACGGCTCCTGAAGGGTTGCTGGGGGAGTTCACCACGATCAGCTTGGTCCGGTCCGAGAGCGCTCCCTCGATGTCGGCGGCCGTCAGGGCAAAGCCCTCCGACTCGCTCGTCTCCACCTTGACCGGCGTGCCTCCGTGGTAGTTGATGACATCGAAGAACGTCACCCAGTAGGGGACCGGCAGGATCACCTCGTCGCCCTGCGCGACGAGCGCGGCCATGCAGTTGAAGATGGCGTGCTTGCCGCCGACCGTGGCGATGCACTCTGCGGGCCCGTACGACGTGCCGAACTCCCGCGCGTGCCAGTCGACTATCGCCTGCCGCAGCTCCGGTATGCCGCCGGCCGCGGTGTAGCGGGTGAAGTCGGCATGGATGGCATCGATGCCGGCCTGCTTGATGTGCTCCGGGGTCGGGAAATCGGGCTCGCCAGCACCCAGGGCGACGACGTCAACGCCGGCGCGCTTCAGGCGCGCCGCCTCGGCGGTGACCGCCATAGTCGTGGACTCGCTGATACGCCCAACTCGGCTGGTGAACTGCATTTCTCCAGCCTAGCCTGTCGGCTTGGCGGCGGTGTGGCGCAGCTTGCGCAGCTGCCCTGCAACATGCTGCGGAACTAGGCTGTCGATGTCCCCGCCGTGCCGGGAGACCTCCTTCACTAGGCGGGAGCTCAAGTAGCTGTAGGCCTTTGCGGGGAGCATGAACACGGTTTCGATCTCGGGCGCCAGCTGGCGGTTCATGAGGGCCATCTGCATCTCGTACTCGTAGTCCGAGACGGCGCGGATCCCGCGCACGATCAACCGAGCCCCCTCGCGTCTGGCAAAGTCCACCAGCAGGCCGTCGAAGGCCGTGACGCGCACGTTCGGCATCTCCTCCACGGACTCGGAAATCATGGACAGGCGCAGCTCAAGCGGGAAGGAAGCGACCTTGGTGTCGTGCCGCAGCACAGCCACGACGAGCTCGTCGAACTGCTGCGCCGCTCTACGGATCAGGTCGAGATGACCGTTCGTTATGGGATCGAAAGACCCGGGGTAGATCGCCACTCGGGTCGCCGCCACAGAGGCCATTGTACGTTCAGGGCGAGGGTATAGGCGAGGGCATCGCGGTGTCTCGGGGGCGATGCGGCCTCTCGGCTCGGGCCAGCCCAGTCCCCTTGACCGACCCGGCCCGGCGCCACTGCGTCCAAGCGCTGGGTCGAAGCGCGGCCAGATGCCTCGCGCCGCTGCCGGAATGGGCGGCTGCCGCCTGCAGACCCCGCAGGACCAGGCGGAGCAGACAGTCGCGACGAGCGAGCGCGCCTCGCCCGCGCACACAGGAACACGGGGACGGATCGGAGCATTCGGAGCGAAGTCCAAAGCCGAAGCAGTCGCCCGGATCTCAGCAGAATTGGGGCAATGTGTGAAGTGCCGATCCATCTCGACCGGCTGGCCGGGACGCGCACCGGGCCAATCAGGACTCCTGATAGACTGCGTACGCTGCCTGCCCATCGCAGGCGGGTCTTGGCATGGCGAATAAGTCGATCCGTCAAGGAGTTGCGGCCGTGCCCGCGACGTTAGCGCGGCGCACGCCGCCGGCCGGACCCGTGCCTTGGGATCCAGAGGAGGAGAAGCTATTCCCGAGCTCTGACGGCCGGCCTATGGCGGACAACACCTGGCAGGCAAGGGCGATGACCCAGACCCACGCCTGCCTTGAGCAGCACTTCCGGCACCGCCAGGATGTGGCCGTCTACATTGACTTGCTGGTGTACTACATCGACGGCGGCAAGACGAAGTCAGTGGCACCGGACGTGTTTGTAAAGTTCGGATGTGAGAAGCGCGACCGTATGACCTTCAAGGTGTGGGAGGAGGCTGGACCGCCGGACTTCGTGCTGGAAGTGGCATCCCCGACCAATGTGCAGAATGACCTGGCGGGGAAGAATCGGATCTACGCCCGAATGGGTGTGCGGGAATACTGGATGTTCGATCCGATGGGCTCGCTGCTGGACCCTCGCTTGCAGGGCTTTGAGCTCGTGGACGGGAGTTACCGGGAACTTGAGGTGCTCGACCGCCCAGGAGTGGACTCTGCACGGTACAGCCCAGTGCTGGATCTGGAATTCCATCTTCGAGGAGACAGGCTGCGAATCTGGGATCCGCGAACAGCCGAGTTCCTGCGAACACTCCGGGATGCAGCCCGCGCGGCAAGGGAAGCCGAGCGGGTTTTCCACGAAGAAGCCCGCCGCCGAATAGCAGCCGAGCGGGTTTTCCACGAAGAAGCCCGCCGCCGAAGAGCAGCCGAGCGGAAGCTCCGCGAAGAGGCCGACCGGAGAACAGCAGCCGAGCGGAAACTGCGCGAAGAGGCCGACCGGAGAAGAACAGCCGAGCGCGAAGAGCTGGAACTCGAGCGTCTGGTCAGAGGCTTGCGTCCCAAGCTGGGAGAAGGGAAAGTCAATCGCCCCGCGTAACGGCAGTCGACCGGAGAGACGTGCCCTGACCTAGGGCTCTGTCAATCGACAATTCTTGGGGTAGGCGGAGTTGAGATCTCGGCGGGCGTTGACCAATTGTCAACAGTCGCGCACCGAGGATGCGAAGACTTGCATGCTCAGTCTGCCCTCTAACCACTTCGGACTTGAATGCCCGTCCGTCTTGCGCTCCTCGTGCGTCAGACGGACGATCTACCTTTGCGTGAAGCCCTTCCCGCGCTCAAGCGGGCCCCTACGTTCCGACCTCAAGCACCCGGAATCTAATGGTTGACAGAGCACTGGGTATGTTCCTAGCCCGTGTGGCTGGCTTGGGGCAACAGGATTCCTGCCACAAGCCCCGAACTCAACAAACACGCCAACCGCATTCTCCGTGTGACGAGACAGCGGCAGATACAGCGCCGAGAGTGGTGTAGCGAGTCCGCTTCAGGATCGCGACGGGCCCTCGCGTAGGCTTGGAATCGGAAGATGGCGAACTCCGCGCGGACGCCTCCCCGTCTGAGCACCCTGCGCAGCAAGTCTCGCCCGGTCTGTTGCAGGCGGAAACTGCGCAACCAAGTCCTATGGGCGGGTTGGGGTTTCCTCCTCAAGCGATCAGGGGTTCCACGACGCGGCCATGCACGTCGGTCAGCCGCCGGTTGATCCCATTGTGATAGAAGGTCAGCCGCTCGTGATCCAGTCCCATAAGGTGCAGAGAAGTGGCATGAAGGTCGTAGATCGTAACCTCGTCCTCAACCGGTAGGTTCCCAAGTTCGTCGGACCGTCCGTGCGTCAGCCCATGCCGAAATCCCCCACCTGCCATCCAGCACGTAAAGCAGCTGGGGTGGTGATCCCTGCCCGCCTTCTCACCAGTGCCCTGAGACACAGGCGTGCGCCCGAATTCCGTGACGCCGAGAACGAGCGTGTCATCGAGCATTCCGCGGCCGTGCAAGTCCGCGAGGAGCGCCGCGACAGGCCGGTCGTACTCCCGCGCCATGTCCTCGTGATTCTTGATCAGGTCGGAGTGCGCATCCCAGCTCTTTCCCGAGCCGCCTTGGTAGATCTGGACGAATCGTACGCCACGCTCGACGAGCCTCCGGGCCAGCAGGCAATTCCGGGCCAGGTCGGCAGTCTCCTCATCGTCCACTCCATACAGCCTGCGTGTCGCCGCCGATTCCTGCTCCAGATCGGCGATTCCAGGCACGCTCAACTGCATTCTGGCAGCGATTTCGTAGTTGCGGATTCGCGCGTCCAATGTCGTGTCACCAGGATGCGCATCCGCATAGGCCCGGTTCATGCGCCTCAGCCATCCGGCTGCGTCCGCCCTCGACTCGGCTGACACCCTCTTGGGCACTTCGAGGTCCGGGACAGGAGTGCCACCCGACTGCGTGCGGAACGCGGTACCCTGTGCCGTCGCCGGGAGGAAGCCGTTGGTCCATTGCGCGGAACCTCCCCACGGATGGCTATTGGGATCCGGTAGGACGACGAACGAAGGAAGGTTCTCGTTTTCTGCGCCGAGCGCGTAGGTGAGCCATGCGCCCATGGCCGGGAATCCCGTCAGAATGAACCCCGTGTTCATCTGGGCGACGGCGGGCATGTGATTTGCGCTCTTGGAGACCATGCTCCGCACGATGGTGAGCCTGTCCGCCTGTTCCGCAAGCCTAGGAAGCAACCCGCTAACCCAAGTGCCGCTCTGGCCGTGTTGGCGGAACTCCCAAGGGCACCCGCGCAGGTTGCCGCCTTGCCCGAAGAACGTCGGCATCGAGTACGGCGTGCCGTCCCGCCTCTGGAGCTCGGGCTTGTAATCGAACGTGTCGACGTGGCTCATGCCGCCGACCGCAAAGACCTGGATGATGCGCTTCGCCCTTGGTGTGAAGTGGGACCCCAGCCCTCCCTGAGAGTCCGTCCCCGCTGCCCGGATCAGCCCTCGCGGCAGGATGGAAGCCAAGGCAGCCCATCCGAAGCCTCCAGCGGCGTCGAGGAGCATGCGCCGGCGGGACGGGTCAACGGACATAGAGGAACTCGCTCGTGTTGAACAGACCCCAGCAGAGGGATTCTAGGCCGTGGCGCTCCACGAGGGACCGGCTGTCGTCCATCTCACGCTGGTCGGGTCGGCGCCCGAACGCCAGTTCGAATGCCCTAGAGACCTGAGCCTCCACCCCCGTCGCTTCCCTACGCACACGTGCGGCGAATCCTGCAGCCCGCTGCTGCACGAAGGCGCTATTCATCAGGCTGAGCGACTGGAGCGGTGTTGTCGTGGACCGTCGGCGTGGGGTCTTCACCGACGGAAGCGGGCAGTCGAGGGACTCCAGCAACGGGTCGGTCGCCGTGATCACGTTCATCCGATACAGCGTGCGGCGGCGCGTGTCCGGAGTGTCGCTCTGGGTCAGCACATAGTGCCTGAGGCTGCCACGCTTCTCGCCGAACTCGAACGGGCGGAAGCTCTTCCCGTACAGCGCCCGGTTGAGTTCGCCAGACACCGCAAGCATGCTGTCACGCACCGCCTCGGCATCCAGCCTCCGGTGCGGGAAGCTCCACAGGAGCCGATTGTCGGCGTCCTTGGAGGCAGCAGATTGGTCGTGGCGTGAGGACTGGCGGTAGACCTGCGAGGTGAGGATCGAACGGTGGAGGGACTTCAGGCTCCAGCCCTGGCGAATGAGATCGGACGCAAGCTGGTCCAGCAGGCCGGGATGGCTGGGCAGCCCGCCGTTGTAGCCGAAGTCGCTGGGATTGCTGACGAACCCGCGACCGAAGTGGGCTTGCCAGACTCGGTTCACGATGACCCGGGAAAACAGCGGGTTCTCGGCGCTGGCGATCCAATCGGCCATCGCCCGCCGCCAAGGCCCCTCCGACGACGACGCTTGCAGGCCCAAGTCACCCGGATGCCCGTCGATGCAAGAAAGGCCTCCGGGCAGGACCTGCTTCCCGGGACTGCTCACTGAGCCACGCATCAGCACATGAGTCGGCGCAGCTGCGCGGATCGTGGCCGCGTGCACGAGCTCCGGCTCTGGGACGGCGTCCAAGCGGCGCTGCAGCGCTGTCCGCTCCGCTCCTAGCCGTTTCACTTCACGCTGGTCCGCAAGGCTCAGGTGGTCGAAGAGCATCGCCGGGGTCAAGTCAATGATTCCGGACCGGTGTGAAGCGGCGATCTCGGATGCCGAGAGTGCCCGGTCGTACAGGCGGGCTTCCGCCAAGCGCAGGTGTTCGCTGGCGGTGAAGCGCACCAAGGCGTCCCCGGAAGGGTAGATCTGGAGCCGCCCCGCCGGAATACCGGGATCCGGACGGTAGCCGGCACCGTACGCCTCGCCGTTTCGGTAGATGGCGATCGTGCCGTCCTTGGCATAGGTGACGGCGACGTGCACGCGCGTGCCCGGCTGAAGGTCTTCAGCAGGGCCTCCAGTGTTCTGAGATCGAAACCGTCCGACGGAGACGTTCTCCCATCGCGGGTCGTCCCCGGCCTCGTAGCGAATTCCGTCAACAGAAGCGCCCCGGAAACCGCTCAGCCCCCGAATCTCCATGAGGGTCAGTGACTTCTCAGGAACTGACGCGACCTCGATCCAAGCCTCAAGCGTCTTGGCACGGATCTCTTGATCGAGCAGGCGGCTCACGGCGAAGCCCTCCCCGGCGCCAGGGTCTTCCTCCTCTCGCTCGACAGTCTCGGCCGACCGGGCCGAGCCACGGGCTCCCAGCGTCCCGCCGGACACTTCGGCATCTCGCACAAATCGCAGGTGCAAGGGTGCATAGTCGGCGCGACCGTCGGTGTCGAACGTCCAGCGGGCAAACGGCTGCGGCTGGCCCTCAGCCGGGACGCTCGGGCGTGCGTTGCGATAGATCCGGCCCAGCGCGGCGCTGACGCGCTCGATGCCGTTCTCAAGGTCCGCGATGAGACGATTCCTGGACCGCTCCTCGGTCGGCGTAAGGATCGGGCGACCGTGAGGGAACAGGGCGTCGAGCCCTGCCGAGGGCACAGGGCGGGTAGGCGGCCAGACACCCTCGAACGCCGCCTTCATGCGGTAGTACTCCTCTTGCGTTATCGGGTCGAACTTGTGGTCGTGGCAGCGGGCGCAGTTCACGGTCAGCCCCAAGAACGACTGCGTTACGGTCCCCAGCATCTCCTCGAGCATGTCCTCGCGGATCAGCGCCCGCTCTTCCGGTATCGCTGAGGTGAGCCCGACGGCGTCAACCGGACCGAGCGTCAGCATGGTGGTGGCCACGACACTTTCGCGCGTGGGCTTCTCCATCACGTCTCCAGCGATCTGTTCGCGGGCGAAACGCAGGTAGGACTTGTCCTCGTTGAAGCTGCGGACGAGGTAGTCACGGTACGGCCAGACATGGTCCCTAGGCAGGTCTCTCTCGAAACCCTCGCTCTCGGCGAAGCGAACCAGATCAAGCCAGTGCCTGGCCCAGCGCTCCCCATAGTGCGGCGACGCCAGCAGCCGGTCCACGACGCGCTCGTGAGCTTGCGGTGATCTGTCGGCTACGAACGAATCGATCTCTTCCGGCGTGGGCGGCAAGCCCGTGAGCGTGTATGAGACGCGCCGAATCCAGTCGCGGCGGCCAGCGTCGGGAGCCGGACTGAGGCCGGCGGACTCAAGCCCATCTAGGATCCATCGGTCGATTGGGGAGGACGACCAGCCAAGGGCTGCGGCTTCCATCCGGGGCGGGGCGGTCGCTGCAAGTGGCTGAAACGCCCACCAGTCCGGTCCTGCGCGTCGGTCGTGCAACGGTACCGACCATTCCGCTCCCGCGGCGATCCACTCCCGCAGGGCTTGCTTGTCGTTCGTGGGAAGCGGGGCCCCGGGTGGCATCTCGCCGGCAAGCACGCGGGCGAGCAACAGGCTTCCGTCTGGATCGGAAGGGCTCATGGCCGCGCCACGCGTGCCGCCCTGAAGAGCAGACTCGCGGGATGAGAGGTCCAAGTCTCCCATTTGTGTGGCGGGGCCGTGGCACTGCACGCAGCGGCGTTGCAGGATGGCGGGACCCCCCTCGCTGTCCTCGGGAACGGCACCGGCCAGCGAAACGCCGGAGAGTGCGACTGCGAATGCCAACAACAGTGCCATGGCACGTGCCCGGCGCAGTTCCCGCCGTAGCAGACGGAAGGATTGGGGCTCAGACATCCCGCCACGACGGCGGCCACGCCCTCTCTGCCGCTCACGCATTCGCGCGAGCCGCAGCCCTCGGCTACGCCCGACAAAGGAAGTGTATCGCCTCTCGCCGGATCGGGCAATCGGTTGGGTGGATGCTGGGTGCACGATATGAAGCTGATTCTGGCCGATTTTCAGGTGGGTTGGAGCCCAATTGGTCTGAAGAGCCAGTGCCGGGAGGGATGGCGACCAGCAGCAGTCTGGTTGGGTCCGGACGGAATGACCTACCTCGCTTGCGGCTTGACCGGGAAATGTGCAGGCGGGGTGTTGTGCGGGAAGGGTCAGACTCGCTGCGGTCAGGCCGCAGCTGCGTTTTGGGATTCCTAACGCCGTGCCCAGACATCTCCGTACTGCCCACCTAGGATGGATTCGCCATGAAAGGGTGCCGTCCGCCCCGTCCTTGGACCAGTGGATGCCGGCCTGCTTGAGCCGTTCGGCGACGACTCTCTTGCAGCCCGAATCCACAACCCCGGAACAAATTTGCATGCCTGCTGCCCGGAAGTTCGCGTAGCGCATGCGGTCACGGTTTGTCTCGATGTAGACCTAGCTCTTAGTGGCCTTCATGGACTGGCCCGCATGTGCCTGTAGCGTTGTCGAACCGGTGTCCAAGCGCCCTTCCCTGAGTTCCGGCAACGCGCCGCCGGCCACGTCCCAGCAGCTGCACGGTCATCCCGCAGCAGGTCCTTGGCAGCCTCCAACGGCCTATCAGCTACGTGGTAGAAAGCTGCAATCTGGATTGCTCCGGGAAGCGGCTCGTAGGCCACGCGCCAAATCCACTTGGCGCCGTCACCAAGGATGACGCGGCGCTCAGCCTCCCGCCACACGCGGCGGGCGAAAGCTGAGTGCTCGGGACCGATGTCGCGTGAAGCGGCGCTATCGATCGCTGCGGAGTACGTTGCCGGACCGGCGTTGCAGGCAGCATCGTCGTCGCCGTAGTGCTGCTCGGCTGTCCAGGGACGTGCGCCCGAGGCCGGAGGCGGCGCGGATCGCAAAGGCAGCCGGCCTGCAGCCTCGGCTGTACCGCCGCCGCATGCGCACCGGCGAGCCAGAAACGTCACAGACTGTAGTGCCAAGTGGCGCTGGGGCCGACGACGGCCCACCGGATTCGAAGTGATCCTGGGCACTGCAGAGCCTTAGGTCGATCCACCTCCACATTCCCGTTTTCTGCCTGTTATCTCCCCCACCTGTCCCTATGCCGTCCCTCTAGAGTGAAAGAACTCGACCTCCAAGCCTTGGGGCCATTGAGCCTGACTACGCACCTTTGGTGCCATCGGCGCTGAGATCGCACGGCTCGTAGTTCACCACGTGACGAACTTGGGCTCAGTTCTCGATCAGGGGCTCACTAGCTACAGGTCTCACCAAGTCAGCGCCCATGCGGTTGGGCGTGTGGGCTCTGGTTGCACCGTTGCGGCGTCCACGGAATGGCAAGACGGCTGCACCGTTCGCCGCAACGAGCCGAAGACCCTCTCTGGCAGACCTTTGAGCACGGTCCCGTGCCGACTTCACGCAGGCACTGGTCGGAAGTGCGGAAACCCACGAACGGCTCCACACTCCGTCACGCAGATGGAAAGGTTGTCTCCGGAAACGCAAGCGAACGATAGCTAGAATGTCGAGCTCTCGACCGACCGATATCGCATGGAGGTGGCGTGGAACTTGTCTAGTCCTCACTCAAACGTGCCCAGACTTGAATCACCATGGATCGTACTCAGATCAATCACTCCAGTCCAGTCCAGCCTTGTGACGGATAGAACTAATCCGCCTGTACCGTCCAAGCGATCAGAGAGTCCTAAGCAACGGACAGCCCAAGACCGCAACAACTGCTGAATTGTGTCGTGCCTCCTCCATCATGACCACCTCATGCCGTCGTCCCACTCCACTTATTCACCGTCGCTCCAAACGGGTAGGTCCCGTGACGACCTCTTGGAGATTTGACCGCTATGAAGAGCCGTGATACCAATCGTCCTCTTGGATCTGGTACTTGAGAATGCTCAGTGTCTCGGCCCTGAGGTTGCCTCTGTGAAGCTCAATGAAGGCCGGAAGGTACTCTTTCCGACACAAGTCAGCGGACCACACCTGACGGTTATCAATCGCAGCCTCGGCCAGATCCTGTGCTTCTGTTCTCGTGAGACAGCCAAGTGATGGGAGAAGGGAGCGCATCTTGAATTCTGCTTCCCTAAAACTGTTGGCCTTCCCGGCTCGCCTGATCAGGTAAGGAATGATCTCTCTTGGAAACCTCCGCACCAGAGGCTCCACTAGAAGCTTGCATGTGATGCCGCCATTTCGAATGAATCCGCTCTGAATATGTCGAATGAACCCAATGGGAATAGTTCCATCTATGGAGAGTGGAATGATCTTGACCGTGCTCCGTGACGCGATGAAGCCTATCTCCTGCAGGGCCCATTTAGACTTCAGAAAGTTCTCACTCAGTAGCGGCACGAACAGGTGGCAACGACGCAGCTCTTCACGGATCCGACCTAGCCATTCCTCGGAAATATTGATGTCGTCGTGAGCCACGAACGCCTGCACCCCGGCTTTGCTCAGAACGTTCTTCGCCTGCCTTGCGCTCTCACGATCCTCGTGTGAATGGGAAATAAATGCGACCAATTCCAATTTACTAGTGTCGGCGTGGATTGTCATCGTACGTTCCTCCTTCGCTCCCATATCGAGACGACTTCAGGCTGAGTTCCTTGGTACCACAGGATTCCATCAAGACGACGCATGTAAGGATTGCATCGAGCGAATCGCTCCACGATGGACCTAACGTCGTTGTCATCCGCAAAAAGATAATTATTCAGCACGAGCAACCATCGCTGATCAAAGCATCCCTTCCACCTAGGAACTGTTCGCGTCTTTTTTGACAATACCGTACGTAACATCAACGCGGTAGTCGACTCAATATGAGCGGATCCCCCGGGGCTCACGTAGAATGCCCAACCACTTCCCTCGCCGCTCGCCTTGAGGGTAAAACCCCGACGCTTCAAAGGTCCCGTATCTCCGGACAGGATGTGGTTTCGGATTGCCTCTTCAGCTTCCTTCTTCCACTTCTTGGTGAAGAGCCCGGCAGTGTCTCCCCGTAGGCTCAGCACTCCGGGTCCAATGTAAAGGACGTATCTGTGCTTACGAAGTCCGGCACACCTATCGCCGACTCTCGCCGCCCAGCATGTCAAGCTGGCCATTAGCGCTTCTGTGGAACCTAGCTCCTCTTTACCTGGTAACGGGATTTGCTGATACGCTCGCGTCACCTCCACTCCCCACCGAACACCAGTCGAGAGCGTCGCGATGAGGTCCGGCGGATCGTCAGTCGTCTGCTCGCAACGATGAGTGCCGTCGAAATGCCTCGATAAGTAGTCCCGCAGCAATTCGCACGCGAATTGCTCGTCCGAGATACCACACTGGTTTCCCTGCCGGCACATCGTCGAGTTCCCATTGTAGCATGGTCTACCGCAATGTGCAGAACCACTGAGTGGTCGCCAAGGAGATTCAATGTTTGTCCTGTGGGTCATTGGACCGGTTCCTTGAGAGGACTTTGAATTGACTAGACTGCGTCAAGTCGGTCACTGCACAGGTCTCGATGGGGCCTCTGCTGCGTCCTTGGCGGGTCTCGTGCACCTCTTGGCAGGGCTTGCACTCAGTCTCGGCCTCAGGACAACAGTTCTCTTTAGCAACCGCTCAGGCAGTCTTACGCGACTCTGCGCTTGAGCACGTATCGCATCTTCAGCGCTTCAGCCGGGACAAGCTCCCACGCATGCGGACACACTGTGCGGCGCAAGCGGAAACTGATTCATGCAGCACTGGATGTTCTCTTCGCTCAACGTGCGCAAGATCGAGAGCACCAAATTCGCGAACGCTGCCATCACCCTCGGCAGCGCACGCTTGTGCAGCCGCGAGGCATCTTCACGCAGTGCGGTGTCGCGTACACAATGCAATCCATATTCCACTGCGCCCCAGTAACCGCGGTTGAGCTCCAGCATCTGCTCTGCGTGTCTGCTCCGGGGGCAGCTTATTCATCAGGCTACCTGACACAGGCTGCGACGGAAATACTTGGGGAACGCGAGGTAATGGTGCTCGCGCGTCAAAGTGTCAAAGCGCAGATTCTCATCGAGCCTTAAGGTGCCCACCTGCACTTCGGGCAGTGGGATCGTGTCTCGCTGCGGCAAGGCCATGGTAGCACAACTGAGGCCCGCTGGTCCAATCTCGTCTTCCCAAACCTGGCCCTACTACTCTCCAGAAGAACTTTGAAACTCGGAGAATTGGTGGCTGCGTGGCGGCACTCATAGGTACATTCATCGCAGACTGCAGCTTCGAGTGGGTGATCCAGACCAATGTGGACCTTGGTCTGGACCGATGTGAGCTGGCTATGGCGGAGTAGAACCCCAGTGCAACGTTGCTCGCCGAATCGGACCTCTGCAGCGTCGCGGCACGGATGGGTCTGAACCGCTGGAACTGGACGGTGGAGTTTCCATCGCCGAGTGATTTGACCGATCGTGCCGTCCTAGCCGGAAACATCCACACAATGATTCGCAACTTGGTCTCTTCGGCTGTGGACCGCTTGAACGGGCCTCAAACGTCTCGTTTCGTTGCTTTCGGACGGAAGCCTCGATTGAACATGTTCGCTCACTTCAGCTAACGATCTGAATCCAGCTTCGGAGTATACGTAGCGAAATACGAGTCAACCACCGAGTGCCGGAGTCTACCGTCGCTTCTGCCTCTTTCAGCCATCTGACGGATATCGTTGATGGCCCCGTGCAGAAATCCTAGTTTCTGAAGGAGGATGTCGTAAGCTGATCGGGCTGTGCCGTCTTTAGAGCGCTTTGGGACGATCAGAAGGAATTCAGCCAGTGTGTGGCAAGTCGCAATTGCTTTAGACCTGTCGTCCACATCATTCCTTCTCAACAGGACCGTGGCGTTGTATCGCTCTCCTGGGCGATCTTCTTTGAGGTTCAGTTCGATCGTATTGTATTGATTTTGCAATTCCATCCTGGATCCCCCCTCGCTTCTGGCGAGCGTGGTCTTCAGCCTAGCATTTCGAACGTTCGAATCGTGGCCATCTCCTCGCGAGGGGCCCGCTCCTGCGAGTCGTCGATCCAAGCCGTAGGGACGATTATCTGGTGGCTGGTCGAGGATCCAGACTCGGCGCCAGGCCAGGGATCCCCAGAGTCCTGTGCTTGGTTCCATCCACGGTTTCGGCGGTGAGGACCCTTTGTCTCGCGGTGCGTCCGGCGGTCTTCGCCGCCAGCTCCTTCGCCCCATGGATGGTGCGCTGGCGCTGCTGTGTCGACTCGCTGGGAAACCAGCTAACGGTCCTTTGTCTGCGTGAGTTGGCCGTGAATCGATTCCTCGATTAGTCCGATCGCCATGGTGGCGGCAGTGACGCGGAACCCGACCACCCGGATCACATCGGTTAGGAGGTGGTTAATCCCGCCGCCCGGCTTCGAGCCTAGGCCAGTGATCAGCGTCAAGTCGATCTGGCGCGACAATCGAGTCTTTTGCGTAGCCTCGCGGAACTTTGGTGATGACGGTTGACGCCCTAGTAGGAGACCCGAGGATGCTCTCGGGCGACCTCAGCACGGAGCACGTTGGTCCATCGCGTCGCATCGTCGTGCGTGATGGCCGTGTCGTCAGGCCAACCGTGAAGCGCCTACCGGACCAGTTCGGGAAGGGGTTGATGGTGCTCAGTCGGCCTACGGGCTCCCGCTTGAGAACATTGGTCACGCGACACCGTCCACGTGGATGCGGCCTAAGGCAGTGTCCCGTCCTCGGCCCGTTGAGCACAGGACGAGCGGCGGACTCAGCTGAGCGAGGGGCCCAAGTCGGCCTCGACCAGCCACTTCGCGAATGCGACCATCTCATGGACCTCGACATTCTGGGTGACCTTGGCGCCCGGTGTGCAAAGCGTGCTTGACGACCGAGTCAACTGCAATCTGCAGCGACGACGCGGGCCGCGCCGATCCTACGCAGTCCGCCCCCGAGCGCCGCCTGTGCCGCGCGGCTTCCCCGTCGCGTCATCGTCCGTGACATCGCGGAGGGGATCTGGCAGGTGGCGAACGAACTGTTCCCTCCCGCGATCCAGATTGTCGACTTCTACCACGCAGCCGAGGAGCTTTGGTAGCTTACCAAGGGCCAGTTGCGTGATAACCGAGCAACTGTCGACACTTGGGCCAAGGCCCATTTCGCCGAGCTCAAGGAAGGGTGCTTGGACGTCCGCCTAGTCACGATTCTCAGACACATGCGGACCTTCTCAAGACCACCGCAAAATGCGCGGGGTAGATTTGGGCGAACGGCACTCCTGCGCTACACGGACTTCCGGGAGCAGGGCCTACAGATCGGCCCTCGGGCCGCGGAGGCGGGCTGCAAGACAGTCGTGGCGCCAGGCTCAAGCAGGCCAGCATGCACTGGACCAAGGACGGGGCGGGGGGCATCCTAGCTCTGCGCGCCTGTACCGCAGCCGGGAGGTACACCAATTGCTGAGCATGGCGCTGGGAAGCCCAGCATGAGGTTTCGCCCTGAGCGCAGCGGACTCGATTCTTGCCGCGGACCCCGTCCACCATTCGGTACTCACTCGAAACAACCGTCAGCCGACGTGGGCGTATCCACCCTATCGAACTCAACCTGACTGCTGCAGCGGAGCGCCGTCGTCGCGAGCCCTGTCGCTCCCGATCACTTGGACCTGAATCCACCAAGAAGCGGCGGATGATCAGAATCATGTCGTACACACGTTGGTGCTGGAACGTGCGCTCACCACGCTACGGGCTGTCCAGAAAGATCTGGGGGCGCTTGTCCCTCTGCAAGTCCTCGTCGAACTGGCGCGCAAGATTGTCGAGTCGTTCGACTACACCGGGGTGGTCAGCGGCAGCGTTCTGAGTCTCGCTTGCGTCCGCCTCGAGATCGTAGAGCTCCGGTTCCGGCTGCAGCCTGTGGTGCCGTGTGAAGAGATCGTCGTTCTGGAGGTACCAGAGCGACGCTGAGTGCGGTGGCAGCTCCGTCCGGCGGATGTGCAGCTTCCAGCGGCCGACCCGCACGGCCTGCAGTTGGACGCCGAAGTAATAGAAGAATGGCGCTTCGGCGAGTTCGGCCCTGCCAAGCAGCAGGTCCGCGATCGAACGCCCGTCTATAACCCGATCATCTGGCATCTCCTCCCCTGCCAGCTCGGCGAATGTCGGCATCAGGTCCAAGATCGAGGTTGGGGCCCGCGCCAGCGTACCGGCGCCGATCCTCCCCGGCCAGCGGAAGATCGCCGGCACGCGCATACCGCCCTCATAGGTGTTGCCCTTACGCCCGCGGAGGCCGCCCGTCGTACCACCTTGGCTGCGCTTGCCCCAGCGGGTTCCGCCGGAGCTAGGACCGTTGTCCGACGTGAACACCACGAGCGTCCTTTCGTCTAGGCCGAGCTCGTCCAGCGTGTCCAAGAGCTCGCCGACGCTCCAGTCGAGCTCTTCTACGGTGTCGGAGTAGAGCCCGTGGGGTGAGCGCCCCTCAAAGTCCTCGGAAGCGTACTGCGGGTTGTGGGGGAACGTGTGGGGGAAGTACAGAAAGAACGGTCGGTCCCGGTTCTCGCGGATGAAGCTGCCGGCCCTTTCGGTGTATCGCTTAGTCAGGGTGTGCTGGTTGACGGGCGCCTCTACGACGGTGTCGTCCTCCATGAGCGGCAGCTTCCAGAACGCGTGCTGCGCTCGGCGGATCTCTACCGGCTCCCACTTGAGCATGTCGTTGGAGTACGGCAACCCGTAGAAGAAGTCGAAGCCGTGACGGTGCGCACGGAATGGCTTCGGCCACCCGAGATGCCACTTGCCGATCGCCGCGGTGGCGTATCCGGCCTCCGACAAGAGTTCGGCAAGAGTGATCTCAGCCTGTGGCAGCCCGGTGGACTCGGTCGGGAACAGCACGTAGGGTACACCGGCGCGTACTGGGTAGCGGCCGGTCAGGATCGACGCACGCGAAGGGCTGCAGAATGGGGCAGCGGCGTAGAAGTCCGTGAACCTCATGCCCTCGGCCGCCATCCTGTCCAGGTGCGGCGTCCGGATGCGCTCCGATCCGTACACGCCGAGATCTCCGTAGCCGAGATCGTCTACGAAGATCACGACGAGATTAGGGCGATCTTGGGCTCCGGCGGCAGACGGGAAGAGCAACGCGGCAAGGATTACGGCCAGAAGTGCGAAGGCGCTGCGAGCGTCGCGGCCCAACAGCCAGCCGCACCTGTCAAAGGCCCGCTCTGACACAGCGTGCCAGCTCTTCCTTTGCGACCGGGAGACCCTCCCGGGTCTCGTTGCGACAGACGTGCGGAAACATCCGACGGCCACGTTCTTGAGAATGAGAATGGCCGGTCGCAGCCAGCTTGGATTGGGGTGAGAGTCTTGGACACGTTGGGTCATTACTGTGGGTCTCGGGTCACCGAGATGCTCTTTGGGTGGGGGCCTTCTCGACTGGCCGGGATGTACGGTGCCCGAGCGCAGCAGGCTGCACACTCAGACGACACCCAACCGCTCACAGGTGCTCGTTGAACCACTCAACGGCCAGCTGCTGAGCGCGTTCGCGCGCCTCTCGGTAGATTCCGTAGTGGGCGATTCCGGGGATCGTGACGAGCTTCTTGACGCCAGTCGCCGCAGCGTGCGCCTTGATTGCATGGTCCCGGTTGTCGAACAGTTCCTCGTTCTCGGCGATGACGAACATCAGCGCCGCGTGGGAGGCCTGACGCGCCAGCTCCACTGGAGCGTAATGCATGAGCTTCTCGCGGATTGGCGCCCCGCGCAACGAGCCGACCTCGACGGATCCCGGCTCGGGATAAGGCAGTTCCCCGCGAGTGCGCTTGGTGGCGTCGCCGAGGGTCCTCGCCCGAGCCTCCTCGGTTGACACCACGAACCTGGAGTCCATCCCGCCAACTTGGCTGAATACGGCCTTGACACGCTTGTCGTGGGCGGCCGCGTAGAGTACGTGCCCGCCAGAATAGCTGCTGCCCCAGACGCCGATCCGGTCCGTGTCGCACATGGGCTCGGCCTGAAGCCAGTGCAGCGCATTGAGCCAGTCCCGGCCTTGCTCGACTGGATCGACCACCTCGCGCACAGCGATCACCTCGGCTTCGAACCGATGCGGCTTGCCTCTCGGAGCCGGGCTGACGAGGAGAATGCGGGGATCGCTGTTGCCCCAGCCGCGATAGTCAAACGCAACCGCCAGATAACCGGCTTGGGCGAACACAGCGGCGTCCCTGCGCAATCCTCGGACGGTGCCTCCCCAGCCATGCGCCATCAGGATGCACGGCAGCCGTTCACCGGTCCCGCCTGACGGCGAGAAGACCTCGGCAGCGAGCCGCGTACCTTCGCTAACGATCGTGTCGGTCCGCCAGTCGACGCCCTCGGGCGGCTCCCAGCGCTGCTGGGCATGGGCTGAACCGACCGCCGCAAGGAGCAGCGCCAATCCAGGAGTGATCACGCGCATGCCGATCATGATAGTCGCGGTGCGTACCGGCTGTAGATGACCTCGGCTAGTGCAATGTCCTCGATGGCAAGGCCTTGGGACTCGAAGATGGTGACTTGGTCGTCCGAGCTGCGGCCGGGCGCCTGGCCCACTAAGATTGCGCTCAGTTCGCAGGCCTCGCTCCAGTCGAAGCGCCCCTCTTGGGCGGCCTGCGTCAGGTCTCCCGCTTCCATGCGGGCCTGCTCGAGGGAGTCCACGGCCACGAGCGTGGCCATTGCAACGGCGTCCCCGTCGATCTCGCGGCGCTTGACGTGATTGCTCCCGGCGGCGTTGATGTGGACGCCGGGGAGCAGCAGCCGTCCCGGGAAGACTGGAGACTTGGCGCTGGTGATGGTCACAACGATGTCGGCACCGTCCAGACATTGCTCCGGCGAATCTACGGCCTTGATCGGGATACCGAGCCGTTCCCGCATACGCTCTGCGAAGCGGGACCGGCGCTCCGCGCGACGGCTGTACACCCGAACGGAGCTCAGCGGACGGGCACAATGCACTGCTTCAAGCTGCGTCTCTGCTTGGTAGCCACTGCCAAAGAGCGCCAAGCGGCCGGCATCCGGCAGGGCGAGATGCCGCGTCGCGACGCCACTGGCAGCGCCTGTGCGGATCTGTCCGAGAGCATTCGCCTCGATGCTGGCCAGCAATCTGGCAGTTCGGGAATCAAACAGCAAAACGGCGAAGTCCGGCGCGCCGACGGCTGGGTTGGAGGCATAGACCTTGATGCCGACCAGCCCAGCATCGTTGTCCCCGCCGGCCATGTAGTGCAGGAGGGTGTGCGTTTCCATCACCACCCGCCTTCGGGGATGGTTCACCGCGCGGCCAGTTCCCTGGCGCCGCAGCACTCGCTCAACAAGGTCCATAGCCTCGGGCATGGTCACCGCCTCGCGGACCTGCCGTTCTGTGATTCGGATCATGGCGCTGTAGGTCAGTATCCCAAGCAGCGCGTGTGGTCCTGCCTTCGCTGTTAGGATGGATCCAAGCGGCACGGGCCACGTGCTTGGTAGCCGCGAGGGGTAGCCGTTCCCGGAGGGGAGGTGTGGCAGTTGGCCGAGATTCGCGTCATTACAGACGAACCGCTTGAAGTCGCACTCCGACGCTTCAAGCGCAAGGTGCAGCAGGAAGACATCATCAAGGATGTCAAGCGACATTCCTATTACCTCAAGCCGGGCGAGAAGCGGCGCCTGAAGCAGGCGCTCGCGCGCAAGCGGCGTCGCAAGCGCTCACGCTCCCGCGCACGGTCGCGGGCGCGAGGGCGTCGGTAGCCGTTAAGAAGCTGCCACTCGGGCCGACCGTTCCCCTTGACGCGGTCGGCCTACGACTCTAGGGGTTGGCCTTCAGCGCCGACCCATGGCACGCTGTGGTCCCCATCAACAGCCAATGTCTCCAATGGGCTGTCAATCCGGAAGATCGACCATGGACCCGGAATGAAGGGGTAGCGATCCACGACGGACTCGTCTACCGCGACACCGATTCCGGGCTCTTCAGGGAGGACGAGGTGCCCGTCCTCGATTTGCGGGGGTTCCACTAGGATCTCGTCTGCCACCGGGAACTCGTACATCCCGGGCTTACCGTCGTTCGAGTGCAAGGGGTATTCGAGCCACTCGACCACAGTCTCGTCCCAGCAGACGCCTAGTTGGGCTGCCGCGTAGACCTCGAGCAAGGTGCCCCAGCTGTGGAATGCGAAGCGGATCCGCTCGCGGTGGGCCTCCGCGAAGACCCGCTGGGCCATTTCGAAGCCCCCTTGGCAGCACACGTCCATCTGGACGAAGTCAACGCATCCAGAGCTGATCAGGTCGCGGAAGGACTCCTCGGTCGGCTCGTGCTCCCCTGAGGCCAACGGCAAGGGCTGACTGGAGCGCAAGGCCCTGTAGGCTTCGTGGTCTTCCGGCGGGAGCGGCTCTTCGACCCAGTACGGGGAGAGCGGCTCAAGGTCCGTGCAAAGCTGGCGGATCGTGTCGAGGGAATAGCTGCGGTCTCCCATCCGCCACCAGCCGTGGCAATCCAGCATGACCCCGAACTCTGGGCTGGTCGCATGGCGGATCTCCTCTGTGATGCGGAGATCTCCCTCGGGCCCTGCGGCGGGACGCAGCTTGTATGCAGGAAAGCCGAGGTCTTTGACTGCTGCGGCTTCGGCCGCGTACCCTTCCGGGCTCATGTACATTCCTGCGGAGCCGTAGCACTTGATGCGGTCGCGCTTGCGGCCACCCAAGAGATCGGACATGGTGGCGCCCTGCGCCTTGGCGGCCGCGTCGATGACGGCCACTTCGACGGCGTGGTAGGTCTTCTGAGTCTCGAGGGGCGCGCGGAAGCCGAAGTCGCGCCAGGATGAGGGATCGCGGCCCTCTAGGAACGGGCCGATCGTCCCCTCGATCTCGCGGGCGGCGCGAACATGGGCCGGGCCCGGTGCGAATCCTGTGATGCCCCCATCGGTGGAGACCCGGATAAGCATCGCGTCCCGCTTCAGGATGGTTCGCAGACCCCCGTGGAACGGCAGCTGGATCGGTTCTTCGAAGGGGCAGGACATCAGCAGCCCCTCGACTTTGGTGATCTTCATGTGACTTGTGGATGACGAGGCAACCGTCGTTCCAATCGTTTCATATCTGAGCTTCGTCGCCCATTGGGTAGACAACTTGGTGGACTCCGATAGACTACCCGCCATGGTGATGGGCGGATTGCGATGCTGGCCAGTCGAGGACCGCTAATTGTCGCTCCCGCTTACCCCCGTGCACGGAGGTCATCGCCATGCCCTTCGTCGCGTTTCGCTAACGCCGACTCCCCGAGTCTGTGACTCTGCGCCACCTCGATCTCTGACTCCCACCGGTCGCGCGGGACCGAGACGGCGGGCCTCCGATTACAGCTGACCGAGACCGCGAAGTCGGCGGCGTTCAACCCGCACGCAGGACTGCAAGAGTAAGTCGCATCTGCGCGCACACCCACAGTCGAGCCCCGGATGACTTGGAACCATGCCTGCCCTAGGCGATGAGCGACGAGCGTCGCAAGCAATTCAGATGCGCCACCCCCTGGGGGCTGGACCAACCTGTCGCCGCTGAACTCGCCGGTTCACACTCTGCAACCGCCGTGGCCTCGAAATCCCCGCAGGCTGCGGATTACCGCACAGCGTGGCCTTCACGCAATCCGTGGCCTCTCACGACGCTACAACAGCGGCGAGTGCCCTATGGGTTTTCAATGACGACAGGCTCGGCCAACGCGCTGCATTCGCTGCCGAGCCCCTGGATGCGACCTGCCACCGGCATCGGACTGCCGATCCCGCGTCAGGCGAGGGATTGCATTCCCCAAGGAATCGGGGAATCGTCGCGCCTGGCCCTGGAGCGGAACATCCAACCTACAGTGCTCCAGAGAAGAGGGCACTGGCGTGCCCACAACAACTCGCAACTAGGCCCTTGGTCAATTCTGTGCCACCCCCAGGCGAGTGCGACTCAGTCGGCCAGCGTGTGGTAGTATTGGCGGTCTTTCCTTTATAGATTATTCACTTTATCGACACATGCCGGAAAGAGACGCAGTCGGAAGGGCAGTCTACGCGGTCGCATTCGGAAATCGGGCACAACCGTATGAGTGGCAGCTCAAGCTTGCGGGTGACTCGCTGCCGAGCGTCTTGATTGCTCCAACCGGATCAGGCAAGACCGCCGCGGTGACCTTAGGCTGGGCGGCTCAGCGACTACATGATCCCGAGAACACGCCGCGACGACTGGTTTGGTGTTTGCCGATGAGGACGTTAGTAGAGCAGACTGCGAACGAGGTACGCGGCTGGTTCAAGAGGCTGTCGGTGTCGGCAAACCTAGACGACTCAGGGTCGCTCCCTAGGACCAGCGACATACACGTGTTGATGGGGGGCATCGGCTCAATTGACTGGTTGATGGCACCGGAGCGCCCTATGGTGCTGGTCGGAACACAGGACATGCTTCTGAGCCGTGCCCTCATGCGTGGTTATGCCTCTTCTCGTGCAGTTTGGCCGATGGAGTTCTCCCTCTTGCACCACGACGTGCAGTGGGTCTTCGACGAGGTGCAGCTGATGGGCGCGGGTCGCGCGACTTCCGCCCAGTTGGAGGCGTTCCGGCGGAACGAAATGCTGAGAGCCATGTCTGACGGCCGGGGACCCGGGCGACCCTGCCGCAGCCTGTGGATATCGGCTACCCTTAGGCCCGAGTGGCTTGAAACGGTGGACCATAGACCTCCTACGGAAGTCATGAGGGTCGATCCAACGCTGACGAACGACACCAAGCTGTGTGACCTTGTCCAAGCCCCCAAGCACCTTCGCCGAGCCGCGTTCGCGCCACAGTCTGGCAAGGTCGGCGACGAACGAGAATACCTCAACAGACTTGCGGCCTCTGTCATCAACGGTCATCGGTCGGGACACATGACTCTCGTCATCGTCAACCAAGTCCGAAGGGCACAACGACTACAGAGCAGAGTCCGCAAGCTTCTGGCCAGCCAGAAGGAGCCGGTCCCACGACTGGCCTTGCTTCATTCGCGGTTCCGCCAAGCTGACCGAGTACGCGAGATGGCAAAGATCCGTGGCGCTGATGGTCGTACTGACATCATCGTCATCGCAACCCAGGCGGTGGAGGCGGGAGTGGACATCTCCGCGGCCGTGATGTTCACTGAACTTGCGCCTTGGGCCTCGATGGTGCAACGATTCGGCCGCGCCAACCGGAGAGCCGAGGTGGAGGGAGGTGCTGACGTCTACTGGGTCGACATGCTGGGGCATCTGTCGTCGAACGACAGCCGCGCCGAGCGACATGCAATCACGCTGTCTAAGCCGTACGAAGTCGACGAGTTGCGCGAAGCTCGCGAGGAGCTTGCCGACCTCACCGACGTAGCCCCGATCCACCTCCCGCCACCCGTTGCCATCGATCCTCCCTTACGGGTAGTTCGACGGCGGGACCTCGACGACCTCTTTGACACCGACTCCGACCTGACTGGCTTCGATGTCGACATCTCTCAATGGGTTCGCGATGCGGACGACACTGACATTCGGGTGTTCTGGCGTGAACTACCGGTGACGAGCAACGAGCCT
This sequence comes from Bryobacterales bacterium, assembly GCA_965203925.1. Lineage (GTDB taxonomy): Bacteria > Acidobacteriota > Terriglobia > Bryobacterales > UBA6623 > VXMF01. Next base: position 1,909,531 of record OZ241924.1, on the reverse strand, counting down.
CCGAAGCCAAGCGCCAGCGAACTCTGTGCCGTTCCGATCGGCCTAGCGAAGAAATGGATCGATGCGACGAGAAGCCTAGCAGGCGCAACGCTGTTTGTTCAAGATCCGCAGTGGCGTCGCCAAGAGGACTCGGCCACGGCTGGTGCGCCCGGCTGGATCCCGCTTCGTGAGGACCCATGGCCGGGCATGACGGTCATGGCGGCACTTCAATCCGGGGGATACCGAGAGGATCTGGGATTCACAGGTGACCGTAGGCACATTCCAACGCTAGTGGGAAGTGCTCCTTCTGGAGCCAGTCCGGTGGAGTCGGCGGTGCGCCCTTCTGTCGGCGAGTCTGAGGGCCACGATGACGACTCGATGAGTGAGACTGGTCGCCCAGTGCCGCTGAGTGACCATCTGCGTCACGTTGCCCACGAAGCTCTCGGGATCTGTGAGGCTCTCGGATTGGACGAGGCAACGCGGGTGGTCGTCACACGGGCGGCCCGCTGGCACGATCTGGGCAAGGCTCACGAGGTGTTCCAAGACACCATGTGGCGAGGGCTCAACGGTCATCGCGTCCCTGAAGGTGTACTCCTCGCCAAGACCGTGAAGAGGAATCTTCGCCACAACCGCGCCTATTTCCGGCACGAACTGGCCTCTGCGTTGGCGTTCCTCGCACACGAGAACTGGTCGCGAGCCGCCGACCTAGTAGCGTTCCTAATTGCTGCACATCACGGTAAGGTTCGAATGAACCTCCGTGCCTTGCCGCGTGAGGTGGGTCCCAGGAAACCCGAGAGACGTTCCGCCCGATTCGCAAGGGGCGTTTGGGAAGGAGACAAGTTGCCCGCTCTCGAACTCGGCCAAGGTGACGATTGGAAGGGAGGGGAACTGACTCTCTCGGTCATGGATCTTGGGTTGGACGAGACAACCCACGAGAGCTGGACCGAACGCACCAGAGAACTGCTCCTAGAATTCGGCCCATTCCAGCTCGCGTGGCTGGAAACCCTAGTGCGCATAGCGGACTGGCGTGCCTCTTCGATGGAGGCGTCGGGAGGCTGAGATGATGCCAAACCGGCTGACTTTGGATGGGTGCTCAACCAGGCCACTCGCGTCCTACCTGAAAGCGCTCGGTATACTCCGGCTGCTGTCGTCCGGAACGAACAGCGTCAAGGGTAAGCCAGCCGACCGCAACATACGGGGCTGGTGGGAAGGTGACACGTTCCATCTGAGGACGCCGCTTGAGCGGCGAGAGTTGCTGCAGTTCTTCCTGCACGAATATGCGCCGAGTCCAGTGATCGCTCCCTGGAACGGCGGAAGCGGATTCTATGCGAAGGATACGAAGGCCGGGATCGGGCCCTTGAGTGTGCATCCCGTGGCCAATCGCTTTCGGATGTTCTCGAGGACGATTCAGGTCGCATCGGAGACTCTCGCAGACCTTCGGCTGGACGCGGCCCCCAAGGGAAACACGAAGAGGCAGCTAGTAGCCAACCTCAGGGCTCGCCTTCCAGAGCCCGCGCTCCCTTGGCTGGATGCGGCACTTGTGTTGAGTGCGGATCGCTTGAGATTTCCTCAACTGCTCGGGACAGGGGGCAACGACGGTCGACTCGATTTCACTAACAATTTGATGCAACGACTGGTCTCGGAGGACCGGAGGGAGCGCGGACTTTTCGACGCCTCATCGGGAGTGCCGAACACCAATGCCGGCGCACTGTTGGAATGCGCCCTGTTGAACACTCCAATTCATGCACTGACCACCGTGAAGATTGGGCAGTTCTCACCGGGTGGAGCGGGCGGACCGAACGCGACCGCTGGGTACACCGGTGGGAGCATCGTCAATCCTTGGGACTACGTGTTCATGCTAGAGGGTGCAGCGACGTTCGCGTGTGCGGCAACTCGTCGACTGGAATGCAACACTCGGTCTCAGGCGAGCTTTCCGTTCACGGTGCGATCATCAGGAGCAGGATGGGGCGGGATTGAGGCCACGGACGAATCGGACGCCAGAGCAGAGTTCTGGGCCCCCCTCTGGAGTCGGCCCGCACGCTACTGCGAAGTGGAGTCGCTGTTCGGCGAAGGTCGTGCGGTAACGAACGGCCGCACAGCCCGAGACGGACTTGACTTCGCCCGCGCGCTGGCCTCCTTGGGGGTCAGCCGAGGGCTATCCCAGTTTCAACGCTATGGCTTCCTCCGGCGGGCCGGCAACAACCACTACGCAGCGGCGTTGGAGCGTCGCCAAGCGGCACCCTCGATCGGTACAGCCCTAGTGGCCGACCTAGACCGTGGGGGTTGGTTGAATCGAGTACGTAGACTCGGCCGAACGAAGAACCAACCTGCTTCCGTTAGGAATGCTGTCAAGTACTTGGAAGACTCGTTGTTTGATCTTCTCTCGCCAGACGGCTCGGACCGAGCCGTCAGAGCGGCTCTCCGCGCCGTCGGGCGGTTGGGAATCTGGCTAAGCAACAGCCCAAAGGCCCGTGACACTATAAACCCTCCCCCTCCGCTGTCCAAGACATGGCTCCTTCAGGCCAACGACGGGACTGCCGAATTCCGGATTGCATCCGCACTTGCTGGGCTCGGAATCTGTCGGCCTACGTCCACGCCGAGTTCAGCCTCTCCCGACAGCGGAGCACGGCGGTCCGGCGGACCACCCATGGCCGCTCACTTGGCTCCGCTCACCAACGGGCCGCAACACGGCTTCGAACGTGACACCTTCTTCCTTGGCGCTTCGTTGCGCCGGGACCGGAAGTGGGCCAGGGACAGCAACCCACCTACCGTTGTGTGGGGCCACGGTGGCCTAGTCACAAACATGGTCGCCGTGTTGGGCCGACGGCTGGTGGAATCATCCGTTCGCGGCTTGCCGGATAAGCCGCTGGATGGCTTCACCGGTGCCACGCTATCCGACGTGGTGGCATTCCTGACAGGTGATTTTGACGACGCCCGGTGCGCGGATTTGATCGCAGGCATGGTGTGGGCTCAACCCAGTTGGCTACCTGCCAGTGACGCACGATCGAGACCCGTCAGAACGACCGTACCGTTCGCCTACGCTGCACTCAAGCCCATCTTCGTTACCAATCATGCCATGGCCCGGATCCGGGCCATCCCTGAAGAGCGGACGATTCCTGTCCCGCCCGGCTTGATTGCACAGCTTCGGGCTGGCAGTCAGACCCAGAATGGTCGTAAGATCGATGCGGCAGTCCAAACGGCGTTTACACGGATGCGTTCGTCTGGGCTGCCGTCTGCGTACGATCCGACTCAATCCGGTGCTGGCGTCGCAACGCTGCGACGTGGACGAATCGGTGTTGGCCTGCGGCCTGATCGACTGGCCGCTGCGATGCTGATTCCAATCTCTGATCGTGGTCTAGCAACCATCCTTCGGCGAGCGTATCCCGGAACAGTTCCAGCCACGACTGCACATTCGTCCGAGGAAAGCCAAGATGTCAATTGACCTCACTCCACTCAGCCGTGCACCACGGCTCCTGCTCGAAGCTGAATTGCGGCCAATTCAAGGGAGCCGATTTCAACCTACCGGATTTCCCAATTTGGGGCACGCGGTCTACGAGTCTCCCAACGGCACTGGGCAGATTGTGCTTGTGGAGAGTGCTCAATCTATGGCTAACCGTCTAGAAGCCGTCTGTTGGAATGAAGCAACCAGTGACTGGGTGACGCCGCTGCGCGGTCTCCCAGTCGTACACGTCTTGGACGAGGACGGGAATCACCTCACGAATTCGCTCATTGAGGCCCATCGTCTGAATTCGCCCTACATTCTAGAAGGTAAGGATAAGACGGTCTTTAGTACTCTCAAGATGAGGTTGGCGAGATTCAAACAGGGCCGAGTCAACTTGCGAGAGCTAGCTCGGGTGCTATTGGAGTTTGACATCAACGCGTTGCTTCACGGTGTGTTTCTAGCCAAGAAAGATCTAGCAGGGGGACGGCTCCGGTTACCAAGGTCCTTGTCAGCATTTGTCGAGGCCGACGGCGCCAAACGAGCTGTCAGCGGAGGTGTCAAGAACGATTCGGTAGATCCAAGAGGCGATACCGCCAAAGGTTTCGGCAACGTGCCATTCGCAAGAGACGAATGGACGGCTGAGCGTATTACCGCATACTTCAACCTTGACCTCCGTCAGATCCGATCCTACGATTTAGGCATTCACGTGGAGCGGCTACTCATTCTGTTAGCGCTCTTCAAGATCCAGAAGTTCCTTGAAGTAGGCTTGCGCTTTCGCACTGCCTGCGACTTGGATGTAGTTAGGCTCCGCATCACACGTCCACAATTGTTTAGATTGCCGCAGCTTGCTGAACTTGAAGCCGAGCTTCCTGAACTCGTCGACACTATTCGCGAATCGGGAGAGTTCGGAAGGAATACCGCCCGCACTGTCAAGTACAAGAAGTAGGTTATGGTTGGCTTCAGGTTTCGATTTCCAGCAGGTCGATATCACGCTACTCCTTGGGGTCGGAACGTCAATGAAGCTGATGTTGCTTGGCCCCCAGAGCCGTGGCGAATCCTACGCGCTCTAGTCGCTTGCTATTGGCGCAAAGGCGATCTAGAACGGTGGTCCGAGAATGACCTTGAGCGGTTGGTCGAATCGTTAGCTGAGGAAATGCCTGTCTTCCACCTTCCAATAGGCGCAATCCACGCCCACACTCGACACTACATGCCGATTCGAAAAGGGCGGTCGGAAGTCAGAACGTTGGTCTTTGACGCATTTGTACATCTACCGGTGGGGGCCGAAATTAGAGTGATCTGGCCAAGCATAACCCTCAGTGCTGACCTGCTTGATCTCGCGCGAGACCTAGCATACGGTATGGCATACCTCGGCCGTGCCGAGAGCTGGACGGAGTGCCGACTCTTAACTGAGCACAACGGCAAAGCGAATTGCGGCCCCGTAGAACTCGGGTTTGAAGGGGATCTGTGTCGAGTCCTACTCCCTCGCTCTCCCAAGTCGTACCGCGCCCTACGAGAGGGGCTAGAGAAGCGCGAAGCCACTCAGATTCGGGCTGTGGCACAAAAACGGCTGACCGAGCGTGTGCTGCAGCGCAAGCTCCGCCGTTCCTTTCGTTCCACAAGTGGAGTGGACACGCTTCCCTCCCGCTTGTTGGATGCACTCTCGATCGACACCGCTGACCTTCATAATCGCAAGTGGCACCAGCCACCCGCCGCCTACGAAGTCGTGTACGCGAGAGAACCGGATTCCACACCCCGTGTCATCGCGCGGTCCGTGGGAACGCCGCGACCGGCCAAGGGGACCGAGACCCTGCCGACCGTTGCCCGCTACTTACTGGCCGGTCGGCCCCGCCCGCGCATCGAAAATGCTGTGAAGATCGGAGAAGTGATGCGGGCGGCGGCGATGTCGCAGTTCGGTTGGGACATCGCCCGTGAGACGGGAAGGAGAGTGCCTCGAGCGCCCTGGCTCATCAGCGGTCGTGTCGGCACTGCGGGGCCGGTTCGCGACCCAACCCATCCTCATGCGTTCTGGCTGCCGGAAGACGCCGACGACGATGGCTGGATAGACCACGTGACGGTATTCATCGCGGGTGGTATTGACGCGCAGACCCGATGTGCGCTGGACGGTATCACGCGACTCTTCCTGAAGCCGCGGGGCATGGGGAGTGGATCGGGAAGCGGTCCGCCGATCGATGAGTGGCGACTAGCTCTTGAGGGATTTGGAGACCCCGAGGATTTCGTCGGCAGCTCCCCACTCCTCGCCCGTTCACGCGTGTGGCGGAGCGTCACCCCGTTCTTGGCCTCGGCTCACCTAAAGAAGGCAGGACACGCTGGTGAGGTCAGGCGTCTTCTCGAACGACGTGGCATCGATGCCAAGGACTTGATCGTCAAGCACTTACCGGAGATAAAGATAGGTGGAACTCCTCTGCGAACACTGAACTTCCACCGATTCCGATCACGCGGACGCGAGCGGCAACACGATTCCTCGGGAGCATTCTTGGAAATCGAGTTTCCAACCGTTGTGCAAGGCCCGTTGGCACTCGGATACGCAAGCCATTTCGGCTTGGGAATGTTCGTCGGAACGACGATTGCAACCCGTAGATAGAAAGCTCTGTTGAACGCTGACCAAGCCAAGACGCTCCATCGGTATCCAGTCCTATCGCAGGGGCCAGAGCGAACACTACTCCTACGTCAGCAACACACTCTTCATGGAGAACGCAAGCCTGTAGACGAGAAGATCGACCATTCCTTGTCTCGTCCACAGTATTGCGCCGAGAACGCGTTGTCTAGTTCGGTCACATAGCTGTTCGAAAGGAACGAGTCACTGATTGGCGGCCCAACCAATCAACGCTATCCCCAGCAGGCTGCACACAATCCTTAAGTCCGCACTTCGCTGTACAGACTGGAAAGATCTCGGCGTGCGGACTGGTCGTGTCCACGTGGGCAGACTCAGTTCACCAGCGATGAGGCCGCGACCAAGCGGTCGCGGAGATAGCCGTCACTCCGAACCCCCAGCGCAGCCGCCAGCCGCGGCTTCAATGAGGCCGCGACCAAGCGGTCGCGGAGATCTCGATCTGCGCCTGCTGCACTTCGCTCAGCGGGCCGTCGCTTCAATGAGGCCGCGACCAAGCGGTCGCGGAGATTCAGCCCGAAGGAAGGAGCGAATGATGGCAAGGACGTTGCTTCAATGAGGCCGCGACCAAGCGGTCGCGGAGATAGCTGAACGCCACTGCTCCGCAGGTAATAGCCGTCTCGCTTCAATGAGGCCGCGACCAAGCGGTCGCGGAGATCCGCGATGGCCTCGCGGGCCTGCCCGACCGTTCCTGGCTTCAATGAGGCCGCGACCAAGCGGTCGCGGAGATGGGATATCCCGTCCCATTTCGTCCATGCGCCACGTGCTTCAATGAGGCCGCGACCAAGCGGTCGCGGAGATCGGGCACGCTCTCGAATTTCGCAACGCGGATCATGGGCTTCAATGAGGCCGCGACCAAGCGGTCGCGGAGATCTGGCGCATCCTCCGAAGCAGCGGCCGCGAGATGTCGCTTCAATGAGGCCGCGACCAAGCGGTCGCGGAGATCCCGGCCTCCGGGCTTCCCTGGTGCCCGGCTGCCCGCTTCAATGAGGCCGCGACCAAGCGGTCGCGGAGATCCCGGCCTCCGGGCTTCCCTGGTGCCCGGCTGCCCGCTTCAATGAGGCCGCGACCAAGCGGTCGCGGAGATCGGGCCGCGGCGGCCGCGGAACCTGCCCGAATCCGGAGCTTCAATGAGGCCGCGACCAAGCGGTCGCGGAGATCCCGGCCTCCGGAGCGCCAGGAATGCCTGGGCTTGGTGCTTCAATGAGGCCGCGACCAAGCGGTCGCGGAGAGCTCTTGTGGATGCCCCGCCCCTCGTAGGACCGCTTGATGCTTCAATGAGGCCGCGACCAAGCGGTCGCGGAGATCCGCTGACACTCACTCTCGGCAGCCTCTTCTAGCCGCTCGCTTCAATGAGGCCGCGACCAAGCGGTCGCGGAGATTGGTACCAATTCCTATGGTCGGTTCCCTTGACCCGCTGGCTTCAATGAGGCCGCGACCAAGCGGTCGCGGAGATTCGTGGGACAACACCCGGGCGACGTACCTGGCCGCGCTTCAATGAGGCCGCGACCAAGCGGTCGCGGAGATGGTAGCCGGCGGCGACCCGCTGCCTAAGGGTCTCATGCTTCAATGAGGCCGCGACCAAGCGGTCGCGGAGATGGAGACCAACGTCGTCATCTGCTTGCGGGCGCGCGAGCTTCAATGAGGCCGCGACCAAGCGGTCGCGGAGATCTCGAGCATCTCCACCCGGTCGCCGGTGACGACGATGCTTCAATGAGGCCGCGACCAAGCGGTCGCGGAGATCCGAAGATAATCGACTCGTCCGGCCCTTCTGCGTGGCTTCAATGAGGCCGCGACCAAGCGGTCGCGGAGATAAGGCCGCCGACGAGGCCCGGGCGCGAGTCCTCGCCGCTTCAATGAGGCCGCGACCAAGCGGTCGCGGAGATATGCCACAGGCCTCACGCCTCTCCCGCCATCGTCACGCTGCTTCAATGAGGCCGCGACCAAGCGGTCGCGGAGATGCAGGACGCGCGCGCTGCATCAGTCAAGCAGCAAGCAGCTTCAATGAGGCCGCGACCAAGCGGTCGCGGAGATGGTAACCTTCAGCGGCGGCGGGATCGCCACCATCCGTCGCTTCAATGAGGCCGCGACCAAGCGGTCGCGGAGATCTGTTCCGCGATCTCAAACCGGAGCGTTTTGTCGCGGTGCTTCAATGAGGCCGCGACCAAGCGGTCGCGGAGATTTCAAGCCCGGCAGCAAGCCCAGCCCGAAATCCTATCCGCTTCAATGAGGCCGCGACCAAGCGGTCGCGGAGATGCGGACGAATGAAAGGGGGAGGGGAGACAGTGACGGGCTTCAATGAGGCCGCGACCAAGCGGTCGCGGAGATAGGCGGCGAAGGCGGACACCAGCGAGCACCGCTACTAGCTTCAATGAGGCCGCGACCAAGCGGTCGCGGAGATACTGCAACCTCAAGCGCTGAGAAGTTTACGGCGTCGCTTCAATGAGGCCGCGACCAAGCGGTCGCGGAGATACCAAGACCGCAAGCTCCGCAAGGTCATAGCACTACTCTCGCTTCAATGAGGCCGCGACCAAGCGGTCGCGGAGATGCCAGCGCGTCGGGGCTGACTGGCTTGAAGTTCACCGCTTCAATGAGGCCGCGACCAAGCGGTCGCGGAGATCGCGTATTCGTCGTCGTCCTCAAGGCCGCTGTACGCAATGCTTCAATGAGGCCGCGACCAAGCGGTCGCGGAGATATCGGTCGGTCTTTCGCCAGCGCCCAGCCGCAGGGCCGGCTTCAATGAGGCCGCGACCAAGCGGTCGCGGAGATATTCGGACGGGAAGTGCATCTCTATCTCGGAGGTGTCGCTTCAATGAGGCCGCGACCAAGCGGTCGTGGAGATAGCGCTGGCGGATCGGCGGGCGGCTCGCCGGGCGGATGGCTTCAATGAGGCCGCGACCAAGCGGTCGCGGAGATCCCGCTCCTCCACAATGTTCCGCACGTTCCCCAAATTGCTTCAATGAGGCCGCGACCAAGCGGTCGCGGAGATCTGAACCGTAGCGGCCCGGCTGGGTGAAGTGTTGCGCGCTTCAATGAGGCCGCGACCAAGCGGTCGCGGAGATACGAGCGTGGTCTGAAGCACATCAATGAACTTCACTGGCTTCAATGAGGCCGCGACCAAGCGGTCGCGGAGATCGCGATGGCCGAGGAGAGCCTGTTCGGCTTGTCCGCGCTTCAATGAGGCCGCGACCAAGCGGTCGCGGAGATCGCTGGTGTTCCCGGGGTCGACCTTCAGTCGGGTCCTGCTTCAATGAGGCCGCGACCAAGCGGTCGCGGAGATCGCGTCCAACGGCGCGAATACTATCCCGTATCGCGTCGCTTCAATGAGGCCGCGACCAAGCGGTCGCGGAGATCCCACCGTCATCGTGGAGCGACGACGGACGCCGGGTTTGCTTCAATGAGGCCGCGACCAAGCGGTCGCGGAGATCTCGGGCTCAGGAGGCAGACCGACACGGGCACCGCCGCGCTTCAATGAGGCCGCGACCAAGCGGTCGCGGAGATCAGAAATGCCCCGGCCGCACCTTCCGCAGCGCAGCGCCGCTTCAATGAGGCCGCGACCAAGCGGTCGCGGAGATTACGGCATGGGCCCGCGCCACGGCAGCACCGTCTTCGCTTCAATGAGGCCGCGACCAAGCGGTCGCGGAGATCGTTTGCCGGTCCGAGGGCGGTCTCGCGAAGTTCCGGCTTCAATGAGGCCGCGACCAAGCGGTCGCGGAGATATGGAAAATGAACGCAAGCGCATAGATGCAGAACGCGAGCTTCAATGAGGCCGCGACCAAGCGGTCGCGGAGATCGCCTCCGGCAGAGGCCAGCGAGACCACCCTGTCGGCGCTTCAATGAGGCCGCGACCAAGCGGTCGCGGAGATTGCAAACCGAACAGGAGAATATCAGGATGCAGCTGCTGCTTCAATGAGGCCGCGACCAAGCGGTCGCGGAGATGGGGATGCGGGCCGATTCGAGGCCCGCGCAGGCCGGGCTTCAATGAGGCCGCGACCAAGCGGTCGCGGAGATCGAGCGGTTCCTGAACGAGATCACATGGCAGCGGGGGGCTTCAATGAGGCCGCGACCAAGCGGTCGCGGAGATGCGGCCGTAGGCGTCGGCCCAGGGCTGCCAGGCCTCGCGCTTCAATGAGGCCGCGACCAAGCGGTCGCGGAGATATCCGTATCCGTGTTGGGCATCCCGTCGATTTGGGGGCTTCAATGAGGCCGCGACCAAGCGGTCGCGGAGATCCGCCGGGATCTGCGGAAGGCCTTGAGCAAGACCGCGCTTCAATGAGGCCGCGACCAAGCGGTCGCGGAGATGGCAAGGAGACGAACTTCTCTCTCGCGTCGGGCAACTCGCTTCAATGAGGCCGCGACCAAGCGGTCGCGGAGATGCTGTTGCGGGCGTCGTACAGCGGGTGATCCTTATCGCTTCAATGAGGCCGCGACCAAGCGGTCGCGGAGATGCCCGCTGCTGGGCCTCGGTCCACACGTGGCCGCGCTGGCTTCAATGAGGCCGCGACCAAGCGGTCGCGGAGATTGCAACAGAGGTGGAGGGTGTCATTACCGACGACTCAGGCTTCAATGAGGCCGCGACCAAGCGGTCGCGGAGATGACGAGGGCGACATTGAGATAACGGTAACCACTTGAGCTTCAATGAGGCCGCGACCAAGCGGTCGCGGAGATACGACCGAACGGACTGGAGAACCGAATGGACGTAACGCTTCAATGAGGCCGCGACCAAGCGGTCGCGGAGATTAGCCCATTCCCGGGTCGCTGACCCGCATGACATCTTTCAGCTTCAATGAGGCCGCGACCAAGCGGTCGCGGAGATAGCGACCGCCCGCCCGTGGTGTATTCGGGGGAGCCGCTTCAATGAGGCCGCGACCAAGCGGTCGCGGAGATGCTACAACTCACCTACGGTCGTCGAACGGCCAACGAACGCGAATTGAAATTGTACGTCTGTCAAGGACCGCGGAGCGAAACCGTGACAATCCATACGCCAAGATGGGCACGCTATATGTCCGTCCCCGCCCAATCCATTATACGGCTGGCGTACACATCGATGGGTGGGCGCGAGCGCCCAAGGCGATTCCTGCGCCACCTCACCGCTCGCGTGCTCAACGCGGAGCCAACGACCCGTGACCCTTGCACGCCGCATCCGCCGAGTCCTGATCGTCACCACGGGCACCTACAAGCACGAGCGGCGACCCTGTCACAGCGACCACCACCGGTCCGCACCTTCTCTTAACCGAGTGCCTTCGGTCCTCTCCTGCGCTGCTGCCCCCAGAAAACAGCATACGCCTCAAGCAGTCCGACCAGACCGAACCCCTCTCGTACTTGATCTACCGTGTGACGAAAACACTGTACTCGCCGAGTTCGTTCTGAAGGACCTTTCCCAAGAGGCGGGCTTGAATCTCAAGCAGTCGCCGATAGCTCACCCGATAACCGAAGAGCGGATGCGTAACCAACGTGTCCATCCGCGATTCGTATGCGCGTAAGAACTGTCTGCGTCCCTTCGGCGTCAAGCCACAAGCCTTTCCCGCAGATACAAAGTCCTTTGCTGTGATCATCTTCGTGTTGACAGCTGTCAGCACGGCCGAGTCTGTAATAAGCGGGCGAAACGGCTCCATCAGATCGAGTGCTAGAGCCGGCCTACCATGTCGTGGCCGATGATAGAAGCCAACCATGGGATCGAAGCCAACGGCGTATGCTGCAACAGTCAGATCTTTTGCTAACAATGCGTATCCATAAGAGAGGAGCGCGTTTATTGGGTCCCGTGGTGGTCTTCGATTCCTCACAGTAAAATCCAACGTGAACTTCGCCTTTGAGTTCCGAGACTCACTGCGCTTGATCATTCCTGAAAAGTTACTGAAATAGATCCTAGCCGCACTTCCTTCCACACCCAACAATTCCTCAACGCTCACTGCTCGCTCAGCGTGTCCGACAAGCCGTGTCATTTTCTCGATCATCCTATCGCTCGGGTCGAAATGATTTCGCCTTAAGAGCGTTCGCTGGTTCCGGATCTTGCCAGCAACCAGCTTGCGAGCGATCTCTAATCCAAACCATTTTCGATCGGAGAGGATGACTTGAGTCTTTCGGAGGAGAACGTTTTTCGTGTTCATACCTGTGGTAATGCCATAGAACCACCCACCTTGGGAGAAGTAGCAAATCGGTATGTCCGATCTACACAGTTGATGGACAGCTTGTGTAGTCAACTGAACATTACCAAGTAGGTTCACTTGACAAATGTCGTTGATTCGGACCTCTTGGATTAGCTTGTCTCTATATTTCGCTCTAAGAATTTGTCCCGACTTGCCTACTCGCACCCCTTGTGAATTAAGGTACAAGGGACGACGATCAACACGTGGCGCAACAAGCAGTCGGGGATTTGGGACATCTCGGACTGGCTCAGAGTCTTCCTCTGGAGGCTCGAAGAAGCTCAGCTGTACGTGAGGTTCTCGCGCTTCGAGTGCATAAAGCCTAGCAGTCTCGTCCGGAAGGCAAATGCTCACCAGAGAGCATCCAGGACACTTCGGTGAGTCAACCAACGGTGGCGGAATGCTTGCGGCTCCGGCCGTTTCCCACGCTCTAGCTATGGCCGAGGACGCCTCGTCCAAGACTTCTGGAGTGAACGGCACATTGATTCGCTGCTTAGTTTTTCGATAATACAGCACACCGTGTTCACAATTGTATCCATTCTCTTTGAGCACGATCGATTGGATGGCAAGCTGCACACGATCACTGGGCCATGGTTCCGCTCCGTCGGCTCCCCGCTTAGGCCTACCCTTCTTGTAGTCGATCGGCACTGCGAACTGATCACTGAATTCTACTAGATCCATCTTTGCGATAACTCTTGGGTTTTCAGCTGACAACGTAATTGAGGTCACCGAAACCGGTTCCACGACACTCTGCTCTGGTGTCGGGGCTGACTTCTTAGGTTCACGGTCAACTCTCTTGTGTTGAGCTGATCCCTTGATTGTGTGCTCGTTTTCCGCGAAGACTCCGAGAACTTGTTCGTAGTAGAAGAGTCGAGGACAATAGACGAACTCGTTAATCATTCTAGCGGGAAGATAATCCGGAAGTTCGCGACCGTTTGCTGAATGAGTGCTAGAAGGCACTGTCACGCTCATATTTTTGCCCCAATACCAGTGACCATCATCCGCGGACTCGGAACGGCTTACTGATCAGCGAGTGGACTCGTTTGGAGGTACGCAATGTCCAGTCATCGCCCAGTGTCGACAGACTGCCGATTTGGTTGCTCTGTGAATGATGTCGGGCACCGAATACTTGCATCACTCAGTCAGGATGTTGCCCTCGGGGCATCTCAGATTACAATCAGAGGCGCATCAACTGTCGAATACGGTTTCCCTATCGCGGAGATTACCCGGTCGCCTCGCCGTTCAGATGGCCCGAGGTCCACGAAAAGGACTTGATCATCGTTGTGATGAATGATGTCGGAGAGACTCGTACGCAGACGAGCAAGGTCTGGTCGAGTCAGTTCGCACTCGAAGACCGAGTACTGGAGATGATCTCCCCAAGCGCGGAGCGTCTTGAAGACCTTTCGGAGGCGCTTCGGATCAGATACGTCGTAGCACACTATGAAAGTGTTGCGCATCGCCGTCGTCTCCGAGTCGCTGGCGCTCTGTCGGACTTCGCTTGGAAGGTTATAGCACAGGTCGGGCCACGGGCGGTCAACGGACCGACATAGGAAGGCTGGGCTAGCGTGAAGACTGTTTGCGAATGGGCTCAGTCGATTGTTCGATTTGCGCCAGTGTGCGCCTCTGCTTCTCATGACTAGAGGGCATGAAGCAGGCCTACGTCAACGTCCGGGGATTCTGAGGCTCCAGAGCATCTGATTGGCTGTCAAGTTGCTTTCGACACTGCGCCCTACGCCCGAGAACGCCTAATGCGCACACCGGAACGGGCAATTGCCCCGGACTCCTTACACGCTGCTGGGGAGCAAACAACGTCATCACACCCAGGCTCACATCAGACGAGATGTTCTGCCCCGAGCCGCCGGGTGCCTTGGCTGACTAGGTACAACGTGCGTCTCGGGAACACGACCGGGCTGAGATTGCCCCACCTCCTCGGGAATCGCTACGATAGGCCCATGCCTGACCAACCCGAACGCGAGTTCGGCTTCGAAACCCGTTCCCTGCACGCCGGCCAGCGGCCCGACCCTGCCACCAACGCAAGGGCCGTGCCGATCTACCAGACGACCTCGTACGTCTTCAACGACTCGGCCCACGCGGCCTCCCTCTTCGCCCTGCAGGAGTTCGGCAACATCTATACACGCATCATGAACCCCACCAACGGGGTCTTTGAGGAGCGCATGGCCTCCCTTGAGGGTGGCATCGGAGCCCTCGCTACAGCGAGCGGCCAAGCCGCCCAGCTCCTCGCCATCTCCAGCCTCTGCCAGAGCGGCGACGAGATCGTATCGTCCGCAACGCTTTACGGCGGTACCTACACCCAGTTCGACACGACCTTCCGCCGCTTCGGCTACAACACAATCTTCGTCGACCCGGACGACCCCGAAAACTTCCGTCGAGCCATCACCGAAAAGACAAAGGTCGTCTACGTGGAGACTGTGGCGAACCCGCGCATGAACGTCATCGACATCGAGGCGGTCGCGAAGATCGCCCACGAGGCCGGTCTTCCGCTGATGATCGACAACACCTTCGCGACCCCCTACCTGTGCCGGCCCATCGAGTTCGGCGCGGACATCATCGTGCACTCCACCACCAAGTTCATCGGCGGCCACGGCACCTCCATCGGAGGCGTGATCGTGGACTCCGGGAAGTTCGACTGGACCAACGGAAAGTTCCCGATGCTCACCGAGCCCAGCCCCGGCTACCACGGCATGGTGTTCAACGAAACGTTTGGCCCTCTGGCCTACATCCTCAAGTGCCGCGTCGAGGGCCTCAGGGACTTGGGGCCCTGCATGGCACCCCAGAACGCGTTCCTCTTCCTGCAGGGGCTAGAGACACTCGCGCTGCGCATGGAGAAGCACTGCGCGAATTCCCTCGCCGTTGCCAAGCATCTGGAAGGCCACCCGCTGGTCACCTGGGTGAAGCACGCGGACCTGCCGTCCAGCCCCTACAACGCTCTCGCCAAGAAATACCTGCCCAAGGGCCAAGGCGCAATCTTCACGTTCGGAATCAAGGGCGGCCGCGAGGCGGGCCGCAAGTTCATCGACTCCCTTGAGCTGTTCTCACACCTCGCAAACGTCGGCGATGCCAAGAGCCTCGTCATCCATCCCGCAACGACGACGCACCAGCAACTCTCTGAAGCGGACCACGAGGCCGCCGGTATCACAGCGGACATGGTCCGGCTCTCGATCGGTCTCGAGGATGTCGACGACCTGATCTGGGACCTCGAGCGCGCCCTCGCCGCATCGCAGGACTGACCCGCTCCTCGGCACCAAGGCCCCGACCGTTTGGTCGGGGCCTTTTGCTTGCCTCTTACTGGATCTTCAATATTTGGAATAACGGATCTTATATTTCGGATAATGTCGAGGGGCTCAAGCCTTGAAGTCCGTATAACACCGCCGAATTGCCAAAGCAACAGCGGTTGAATCTCCCGCAGGATTCACCTATATTAAAGTGGGCGCAGTAGTATGCGCTGATTGTGGACTAACGAGCTTTCTTGCATGACTCGGTTGTTGAACATATCGAGGCGGCAAACGCTAGGGATCGTCGTTGCGGCGGTCTTGGGCGCACTCACCTTTGTCAATTGGGCAGAGAGAGGCCGCTTTGGGGTGCCGGAGGATGGGGTCACTTGGGTAGGAACAGAGGCAGGCGTCATCGCAGCCTCCGTCGTGCCACAGAGCCCGGCCGCACTGGTGGGAGTGCGGCCGGGCGACACCCTTCGATCAGTCGCCGGCCTCCAAGTGCGAGAGAGCATCGACGTCGCCCGAATCCTGTCCACCGCGGAGAGCCCTGTCGAGTACGTCGTAGAGCGCGACCGGAGTGTCCGGTCGTTGGAGGTCACGCCAGCCGTCAGTCCCGCCCGGGGGCCCTTGGCGCACTTCCTGCTCGCGCTGGGCTGGGCTTTCGCCCTCATCGGCTCCCTAGTTTGGACGCGCACTCCCGCAAGCGCCCTATCTACGCGTTTCTTCGCGTGGTGCTTGGCATCGCTGGCCGTCTTTTCGCTCAGCGCCACCGGCCGCCTTGAAGGAATTGATCGAATCGTCTACTGGATCGATGTCTGGGCGCTTCTGCTGATGCCTGCGCTCATGCTCGACTTCCTGCTCCGCTTTCCGACCGGTGAGCTGAGATACGGGCAGTTCTCGAGATTCGCCTACGGGATTGCCGTGGCCACGGGAGTGGCCCACCACGCCGCTGCTGGGGGATGGATCGAGGGCGGAATCGGCGAAGAGAGTTTGCAGCAGTTCTTTGACACTGTTCCTCTGGTTCTCTTGGCTGCGACCGCTGTTGCAGCCGCCGCAGTTTGGAGCAAGATCAGCGACTGCCCGAATCCAGTCCAGAGGCAACAGATCCGATGGATCGGCTTCGGCGGTATTGCCGGAATCGCGCCGTTCACCATCTTCTATGTCGCACCATTCACGCTCGGCTTGGCACCCGGGCCGAGCGAAGCGTTCTCCGTGCTTTCCCTCGCTGCACTGCCGATAGGCTGTGCGGTCGCGCTGTTCCAGTACCGGCTGCTGGACTTTGAACCCCTGTGGCGCCGCACTCTGGCGTCGGCGCTGTCGGCGGGATTCTTGCTCGCCGCAGGATTCGCAATCGCACGCGCAGGAGTCATTCCTGGCGAGTGGCTAGACCAATACGCGCCGCTCGTGTGGATCGCGTCTGTGCTGTTGGCGACAGCCGCCTACGTTTCGATTCGAGACCGCCTGCTCGATGCTCTCGAGCGCCGCGCATATCGGGAGCGGTACGTGGACCGCCGGACTTTGTCAGCCTTCGCCGGCGAACTGGCCGCGGAGACTGACGCCGAAAGCATGTTGGAGGCGGTCGCCGCCAGGCTTTCGAGGACACTGCAGCTGGAGCGTGTCGCGATTCTAGCGCCTCATGACGACCCCGCCGGGAATTCGACCGGGCACTTCTCTCTGCTCTGGGGACCCGGGCTGGCCGGCCAAGAGTGGCCGACACGGCACCCGATTGAAGCCCTCAAACGGGCTTCGAGAACCGTGACCCTGACCGACAGGTCCGGAGTGACCGAAGGCGATCCCAGCAGCGAATTCTGGCACTTCGTGCCCTGCATTCTGCGCGGAAGGACCCGTGCCTGGATCGCTCTCGGACGCACCCGTTCCGGGACCCTCCTCAGTGGTGAGGATCTCGCCCTCGTGGAGACTGTCGCCTATCCTCTGGCGATCGCTCTGGACAATGCCCGTCTCTACCGCTCCCTTCAGAAGGAATCCGCACAGCACCAGCGCCTCAAGGAATTCAACGAGAACATCGTCGAATCCCTCTCAGTTGGGATTATCGTCACCGACACCGAAGGGACCGTGCTGAGCTGGAATTCCCACCTGGAACTCTCACTGCACGTGCCGAGGGAGCGGGCTGTTGGCCGACCTCTCAGGGAGTTGCTCCCTGCCGCCCTCGTGGAAGCAGTCGAAGAGTGCGCGGACGAGTCCGGCTCCGGAAGCGTGGAACACTTCCGTCTGCGCGCGAGCGAGTTCCCCGCCGAATTCCGGCCGCAGGGGAGCGCGAGTGACCTTGAGCAGGTGGTGAATCTAGCAGTTGCGCCGCTTGTCGCCAAGGACTTCCGCCACATTGGCAGGCTCCTGATCGTGGACGATGTCTCCGAGCGTGTGGAGCTGGAGCGGGCGGTGCGCCAAGCGGACCGGCTGACCTCGGTCGGCCTGCTCGCGGCCGGCGTCGCCCACGAGGTCAACACTCCCCTTGCCGTGATCTCAAGCTACACGCAGATGCTCGCCGACCGCTTCAGCACGGGAAGCGACGAGGCACGCATGCTTGGCACGGTGACGACCCAGACATTCCGCGCGAGCGAGATCGTGAACTCGCTGCTCGACTTCTCCAGAACGTCGCAGACCTCCATGGTGGACTGCGACTTGGACGGGACCGTGGAGGACACCCTCGACCTGATCCGCCCGCAACTGCGCGCGGCCCATGTCGTCGTCGAGACCGATCTATCAGGCGGAGCAACTGTGAAGGGCAACAAGGGAAGGCTTCAGCAGGTCCTTCTCAATCTCTTCCTGAACGCCCGCGATGCCATGCCCGACGGCGGACTGCTGCGAGTCTCAACGGAACTTGGCGAGAGCGCCGACGGCTCGGCGTGCGTGGTGGTCCGGGTCGGGGACACTGGAACCGGTATGTCGGCCGATGTGCGCCGCAGAATCTTCGATCCGTTCTTCACGACCAAGAAGGCGCGCCGAGGTACGGGCCTAGGTCTGGCGGTTGTTCACGGGATCGTCCAAGAGCACCGAGGCCACATCTCGGTCGAGAGCGCGCCGGGTGCGGGAACGGTCTTCGCTCTAGAGTTCCCCCTCGCGCGGCAGCCCGCGCATGCCTAAGGCCCGTTCCCTGAGCGCGGCGCCGCAGCCCAATCGGGTCCTTGTAGTCGACGACGAGCCGGCGATCGTCGAATCGCTTCGCATGGTTCTGGAATCCGCGGGATACGAAATCCTTTCGGCGGGGACCGGCAAAGAGTGCACCGAGACCGTGGCCCGAGAGGCCTGCGACTTGGTCCTGCTGGACTTGATGCTCCCGGACCGGTCCGGCATCGACGTCCTTAAGGATGTGTCCGCATTGCGGCCGGACCTGCCCGTGCTCATGCTCACCGCCTACGGCTCGGTCGAGGCGGCAGTCGAAGCCACCCGCATCGGCGCCGCAAACTTCCTGACCAAGCCCTGGAACAACCGTCAGCTCCTGCTTGAGATCGACCACCAGCTGGAACGGCGTCGGCTGAGAGCCGAGAACGCCCGGCTGCGGGAGGCGGCCGGCCTTCCCGATGCGGTCCAGCCTCTGACCGGACGTTCCGACGCCTTGCTGAAGGTCTTTGTGCGAATAGGCCAGGTGGCACGCACCGACACAACCGTTCTGGTCACCGGCGAGAGCGGCACGGGCAAGGAACTCGTCGCCCGCGCGATTCACGCAAGCTCCGGCCGCGCCGGCCACCCATTCGTGACTGTCAACCCGGGCATCATTCGGGATGACCTGCTGGACTCGACGCTGTTCGGCCATGTGGCCGGGGCCTTTCCCGGCGCTGTTCGGGATCGTCAGGGATGCTTCCGCTCGGCTGAGGGCGGCACAATATTTCTCGACGAGGTGGTCGCGCTCAGCAGCGAGACCCAGGCCAAGCTGCTGCCGGTTATCGAGGGCCACGAGTTTGCCCCCGTCGGCGCCGACACACCGGTCCATGCGGACGTGCGCATCTTGGCAGCCTCGAACGCCGACCTCCCAACCGCCGTGTCTGAAGGCCGGCTCCGCGAAGACCTCTTTCACCGCCTCAACGTGATCCAGATCGAAGTGCCTCCGCTCCGGGAGCGCCCCGAAGACATTCCGCTCTTGGCCGAGGAATTCCTGAACCGGGCGTGCCGGCAGCACAGCAACCACTTCCTCGATCGCAATCGCCGCTCCACGCTGCGGTTTACCTCAGAGGCAGAGGGTGCCATGAGCAACTATCGCTGGCCAGGCAACGTCCGCGAGCTGCGCAATGCAGTAGAGCGCGCCGTCGTCCTGACCACGGATGAGGAGATCGGGCTGGAACTGCTCCCTAAGTCGATCCGGGGTGAGGCCCCGTCGCGACCGGAGATGCCGATTGGCAGCCAGTCAAGACAGGCCGGCGAGAGCCTGTCGGAACTGGTGGAGCGCTTCGAGCGGCAAGTCCTCGAAGAGGAGCTGGCCAAGTACGGCTACAACCAGACCGAGACGGCCAAGGCCCTGCGCATGGCCCTGTCCACCCTTAACCAGAAGGTGCAGCGCTTGGGGATAGACACCAAGCGTCGGCGCAGGGCCGCGGGCTAGGCCGCAAGTTCAGTCGACGGACTGTCGGGCCTTCCGGAACTCCTTGTACAAACCCAAAGCGCGGGCTCGGGCCTGCCGGTGGTCAACGATCGGGGGAACGCCAGCTTCGCCCGGACCATAGCCGGTTGACCCCGGCAGCCAACGTCTGCGATAGATCCCTTCCGGGTCGAAACGCTGTCCTTGCAGTATCGGATTGAAGATCCGAAAGTACGGCACAGCGTCGGCCCCGCAGCCCGCCACCCATTGCCAATTCGCGGGGTTCTGAGCCGGGTCGGCGTCCACCAGCCGGTCCCAAAACCAGCGCTCCCCGGCCTGCCAAGGCAGCAGGAGGTGTTTCGTCAGAAAGGAACCCACGGCCATCCTGACCCTGTTGTGCATCCAGCCGGTTACCGCCAGTTGACGCATGCCGGCGTCGATCAACGGGTACCCGGTGGCACCGTTCTGCCAGGCCTCAAGAAGTGCATCGTCGTCGTGCCAAGGAAACCGCGAGTACTCCTCCCGGAAGGGACGCTCGGCCAGATGGGGCGCCTGCAGCAACAGGTTGGCGCAGAAGTCCCGCCAGACCAACTGCCGCAGGAATGCGGACATTCCACGCCCGGGGCCGTCTTGGCCGCATCGCAGTTTGACGGCATGCCAGACCTGCCGAGCTGAGATCTGTCCGAACGCGAGGTACGGCGACATTCTGGAAACACCATCTAGATCGGGGCGGTCGCGGCGCTCATGATACTCGTCTATCCGCGACTCCAAGAACGCGGACAGCACGGACTTCGCAGATTGGCTGGCTGGTGCCCAAGCCTCGCTCAGTCCGGACCTGCGGGACTGGGACAGCGGCAGCAGCTTCAGGTCGCGAAGCGCTTCTGAACGAACTGGATTTCCGGTAGCGGCCGGGGCCAGCCTGGCGGGCGGGGCCGCCAGAGGCCTCGGGGGATCCCCCAGCCTGTTCATTGCCCGGTAGAACGGGGTGAACACCCGGAACGGGCCGCCGCTCTTTGTGCGGACCTTTCCGGGCTCTCGCAGGTAGCCCGACTCAAACGTGCGGCATCGAAGGCCGCGCCGCTCCAGTTCCCGGCTGAGCGGTCCGTCCGCTAGGGCCCCCGCGGCGGTGCAGCGTCGATTCCAGTGGACGTCTCGCACCCGTGCACATCCCGCCACATCCATCACCTCGTCGAGCTCGGAGCCCTTCCGCAAGACTAGCGGCACTCCGAGGTCCGCCAGTGCCAGCCGAAGATCCATCAGCGCATGGTGCAGCCACCAGCGGGCAGCTTCCCCGAGGGGGCGCCCGTCGGCGTTGTCGTCCAGGACGTAGAGTCCGAGGGCGGGGCCGGCTTCGAGTGCGGAGATCAGGGCCGGGTTGTCTTCTACGCGTAGGTCCCGCCGGAAGATGACCAGTTGCAGAGGCGGACCGACGTCCACCTTCACGGGCACCTTTCTCGGAAGGCGACGATCCGCCGCCGCCCAGGCCATTGGGGTTCCAAGCGCCGCCCAAGCGCTAGTGAGGCAACCCCCTCTGGGAAAGACCGGAAGACCCTCACCCATCTCCTTCATCGATGCCGAGCACTCTGAGGTAGAAGGCCAGCTCGCAGTCGAGAGTCCTGCGGATAGTCGCCTCGTCCCGGAATCCGTGCGCCTCATTCTCGAACCGCTCGTACTCGACGTCACCGCCGCGTGCCCGCAGGGCACTGACCATCTCCTCGGTCTGGCTCACTGGCACAACGGTGTCAGCGGCCCCATGGAAGAACAGCACCGGCGCCGTGATCTCCTCCACCGCTCGCAGCGGCGATCTCTCGCGGTACACGCTCGCCTTGGCGGGCCACTCCCCTACCAGAGTCTCGTGATACCTCGACTCGAACTTGTGCGTTCCCTCCGTCAGATCCGTCAGGTCGCACAATCCAAAGTAGCTCGTGCCAGCAGCGAAGGTATCCCGGAAGGCGAGGCAACAGAGCGCACTAAACCCGCCCGCGCTCGATCCCTTCACAAGAATGGCGTCCGGGCGTGCGTGGCCCTCGCTCACGCAGTGGCGGGCCGCGCTGACCGCATCCTCAATTTCCGCCACGCCCCACTGCCCGCAGAGCCGCTCACGGTAGCGACGGCCATAGCCCGTGCTGCCACTGTAGTTGAGATCCAGCACGGCGAAACCCCGAGTCGTCCAGAACTGCACCGTCAGCGAGAGCGCGTCCGTCGCAGCGGCCGTGGGGCCTCCGTGGAAGCGGATGATCAGCGGCGGCCGCTCGCCCGCTGGGGGGCGAAAGTCCGGGTTTCGGGGACGATACAAGAAACCGTGGACCTCTCGTCCCTCGGCCGAGGGAAAGGAAATAGGCACAGGCACGGAGTAGAAGCGCCCCAAGCCTGCCTGCAACGGCACCGATCGCTTCACCGCCTCCACGCCGCCCTTGGCCAAGTCCAAGTGCACGAGAGCGGGCGACGCCCCGGGCGACGCACCTCGGAAGGCCACCCGAGCTCCGTCGACCGCCAATCCCTCAATCTGACTGTAGGCCGTCTCCACCGGCTCGAGAAGCCCGTCGGCAGTCACGATTCCGAGCTGCCATCGGCCACTCTCGCAGTACGCCGCGACGATGCGGCCGTCCCCAAGGAAGCCATAGGTCGACATTCCGAACACCCACTGAGGAAGGCCGAAGTCGGCGCGCCGCTCCAGCAGCGGCCGACACCGTCCGTCCCATCGGTACAGGTTCCAGAACCCCGTCCGGTCCGACACGAAGTGCAGGTCGCCCTCGGGCGACCACTGCGGCTGGAAGATGGACTCGCGACTGCCTCCGGCCACTAGGGCCGGATCTCCGATCGTGCCATTCTTGCGTCGCTCTCCCACCCACAGCTCCGTGCCGTCCCACGGCATGTTCGGGTGCGCCCACTGAAGCCAGCAGAGGCGCTTGCCGTCCGGGCTCAGCCGCGGATTGGAATAGAAATCCGATCCCGTTAGGAGCTGGCGGGGCGCGCGGTCCACGCGATCCAAGTCGATCGCGCCGATCCAGTTAGCAGGCTCGTCGCAGGAATCGGATCGGTCCTCTACGACTGCCAGCACCTGGCGGTGCCTCGTGTCAATCGCTAGGTCAGCGTAGCGCCACGGGCCCTTGGCCGTGAGCGGGTGCGGGTCGCAGCCGGGGATGAGCCGATAGAGTCGATTGTCTGCGGCGTGAGAGCAGCAGACGATGCCGTTGCGGACGGCGAAGGCACCGCCGCCGTACTCGTGCACTCTGGAGCGCACGCTCCAAGGTGGAGGCGTCAGTTCGGCGACTGCCCCTCCGCCAAGGTTGCGGCGGACCAAGGACGTGCGGCCACCTTCGGTCGGCCGGCTCTCAAGCCAGTACAGACTGCCACGGTCAATCTGGGGCGATCCCAGCCGTATCGACTGTCCAGAGACCAGCCTCGAAGAGATCGGCGACGTCCACGTGCCGTGTGGCGCAAGACGCCCCTCACTCACTGGGCCAGCACCCACGCGCCGTGCGCCAAGGTTGGTCGCTGCCTTGGGCCGTCAGTGGACAGACGTGCCCGGGAGGCGGTCCAGAAATGCCTTGACCAGCTGCCGGTTGTCCTTGTCGTCCAGCTCCTTCTTGAGCAGGTGCTCAGCAGCCCGGATCGCGAGCCCGGCGGCCTCCCGCCGCAGGTCAGCGATGGCCGCGACCCGCTCGGCTTCCAATTGACGGCGGCCCTGCTCGACGATCTTGCGGGCCTCTTCCCTGGCGTCCTCGCGCGCTTGCGAGCGAACGCGCTCAGCGTCCTGCTTTGCGCGCGCCACAAGCTCTTGGGACTTCCGCAGGGACGCATCCATAGCCGCCCTGTTCTCGGCGATGGCCTTCTTGGCATCGGCCTTGGCGCGCTCGGCCTGCTCCAGGGAGTCTCGGATGCGCCCTTCGCGCTCGTCGATCGCCCCCAGAATGGGCCCCCAAGCGAACTTTCGCAGCAGCAGGAATGTGACCAGAAAGGTGACGGCAGTCCAGATCAGCAATCCGGGCTGCATGCTGAGCAGAGGGTTCTCGGCTGCCATGGGGCTCTCCTCGCGGGCGGTGTGCGGCTAGTCCGCGCCTAGAACAGCAGGGCGACGAACAGGACGCCAAGCCCGATGACCGCTACTCCCTCGAGCAGGAACAGCGGTAGCTGGAACGCGGCGCGTATGTCCTTCGCCGCCTGGGGCTGCCTTGCGATGCTCTCGACCGCGGCTGCGGTGAACTTACCGATGCCAAGGCCGGCACCGATTACGATGATGCCCGCGCCGACGGCGGCGCCGGCGTCGCCGTCCAGGAGCTGGGCAGAAGCGACGGCAGGCAAGGCGAGCAGGATCATTGCGCCAAGCAGGACGTTCATGGTTCTCATGGTTTGGTTTCCTCCGTTGGGAACAAGTGTGGATGTTTCAGGTCTCAGTGCTCTTCGGCGACCAGCATGCCGACGTACAGGGCCGTCAGCAGCGTGAAGACGTATGCCTGGATGAAGGCGACGATTAGCTCCAGCAACATGATCGCAGCCGCCAGCGGCACAGACACGGTCGCCAGCGCGATGCTCTGGAACAGGATGATGAATCCCAGAATGATCATGATCACGATGTGGCCCGCCGTCATGTTGGCGGCCAAGCGGATCATCAGCGCCGCTGGCCGGACGAGCATCGAGATCACCTCGAGGAAGATCACCAGCGGCGCGATCGGTAGCGGAGTGCCCGAGGGCACCATGTGCCGAACATAGCCTACCGGTCCAAGGGCGTACATCCCTGTCAGGACGAACACCAGAAAAGAAATGATGGCCAGCGACCCCGTCACATTCAGGTTGCTGGTCGCGGTGAACCCTCCCGGGACAAGGCCCAGCAGGTTGCACGCGAGGATGAACAGGAACAGCGTCAGCAAGAAGGGCGTGAAGCGCCGTCCCCACTTCTCTCCCATATTGGCGATGGCGATGTCGTCCCTGACGAACAGCACCAGCATCTCGACGGCGTTCATCATGCCCTTGGGGACATCCGTGCCGCTTCGCGGGCGGCGGAGAAGGACGCACAGCCCGACGATCAGGATGGCCGAGGCGATCAGCATCATGAAGACCGCCTTTGTGATGCCCAAGGATTCGACCAAGGGGTGCAGCCACTGGTCCAGCCACGCAGGCAGGTGCAGTTCGCTGTCCGCGATGTGGTGCATGATCTCTTCGGACAGCCCACCGCCCGAAGCGGCGAGTAGTGCGAGAGGCGCTTGGAGACTCAGCACCTTTCGAAGTACCTCTCATAGCGGATGCCCTCAGCCACCTGTGCCAGCAGGTACCCGAAAAGCAGGGGCAGGACGAATGCCGGGCCGTCGCCCACTCCTCCGGTGAGTGCCCAAGCGGTCAAAGCCAATACCCAGAGCGTCCGCAGGGCCGCGCCAACGGCGAGGGCGCGGAAGAGACTCCGCTCCAGCACAGATGCCCCAAAACGAAGCACAGCTTCCGAAAGGGCCGCGCTGGCCAAGCCGCATGCGAGTCCGATCGGCACTAGCGGGCTCATTGCTACTTCCACATTCCCCTGGCCAAGTTGTAGAAGCCTGCCAGGATCCCCAGAAAGAGCCCCGCCACTGCGGCCGCAGGGTTCCAATCCCAGCGATCCCCTATCCAAGCGCCCACCAGCAAGCCACCCAGCACGGTGCCACTCAATGACAGGGCTGCCGTGGCGGCGGCGCTAGGAGGTCGGAAGGGAACCGGCACTTCCCAACTGTCAGCGGGGACGGATACGGGAGCCTACGGGCAACGGACAGGAGCAGTGCCCTTGACTTGAGAATACCAGAATCCGCCTCGGCTCGACAAGGGAGCATGGCCAAATCGCCAAGGCGATCTGCGGCTCAGCGAGAGGGCAGATTCCAGCACGCTGCACCCAACGGGAGCGACCCGGACACCGGGATCATTGGAAGGCGGCCTGAGGGGATCTCGGCTGGGAGGCCTGCTGCCCCCACGGCGACACGCCACCTAGCAACAGGCGTCCCCTTCGCCACACCGGAACTGGACCGCACCCCTGGTTGGGAACAGCTGGCCCACCACTTGGGGCTGCGGAATCACGATGGCCCACGCTCAGCGCGCTCTGTCACGCATGTGGTCAACGGTTGGCGCGTGTTGACGCTGCGCATGCCGCCGTGCCGCTCGCGCGATCGGACGAGTTGCAGGGTACCCAGCCTCGCTGGCCCAATACTCGATACGCTTGCAGACGGCGCAGCTCTTCTCATCGACGAGATTGATGCGAGTATTCATCCAGACCTTGTGGTCCACCCGATTGACCTCTTCCAAGACCCTCAAACCAACCAACTACGCACAGCAGGTGCGCAATGTACACGCTACAAGAATCCTAGGCAACCCCGAGCCTCGGGCACTTAGGAGCGACAAGGCATAGTTCGCGGAGAGGAACAAGAATGGCGCTGCATCCCAGCATTCCTTGGCTGATTCCCACCCTTGCCGCGGTGAGTCAATTGAGCGTCGTCACTCAGGTGGGCGTTACGGAGGGAGCCCAGTGGCAGACGAGGTCGACGCTGCCAGGCTGCAGGCAGCTGGCGACAGCCTTGGCGATGGCGCTGCCGAGGTCGCACATGGGGCGACCCGCCAGCCGAAGGCCGCCAGGGTCGTATCGATGGCCGAGCGCGTTTTCTCGGAACGGATGCAGACGGCGTCCAGCACCCAGCGCGGGCTTGCAGTGTGCCGGTGGCGAGCTTGCGGGTCTTCGTCTTCTCTGGACACCCAGTTCGCCGCTGCAGCCGGGGCAGTGGCGGACAGATCGGAAGAAGTCGATCACGGGCAGGCCCTGCCGTGTAAAGCGTGCGCCGGATGCGGTGCTTGGGCCAGTCGGGTTACGGGAAGCAGGTCTCGAGTAGGATCAGCGGGCTTCAGGCCCCCGTTTGTTGGCTACCTGTTCAAGGTCGAAGCTCTGCAGGAGGCCCGTGATCTTATCCAGACGGATGGGGTGGGGGTGGCCCCGCAAGCGGTGTGCCAGCTGTGCCGGGGAAAAGTGAGGGTTGCGGATCAGGACCTCGATCACCAGCGAGGGGTCGAAGTCGGCACGGGCCTCTCGGATGCTGCTGTTGTGGGCTTGGCGATGCCGCCTGGCAACTTCCGGGTCGGCGGACAGGTAGACCTAGACGCCATCGCTGCAATCGCGCCGGATGCGCTTTTTCTGCGCCCTTCTTCTGCACGGGCGACATCAGGCAGGCGTGGGACGGCACGTGCAGCAGTGAGCGCGGTTCCCCGGGAGTCCAGCCGACTTCGGCCTCTTGGACAAGGCGGGTGACCGTGGCGGTGAGGCTGCCGTCGCGCGAGAGGGCGGATTCGAGGCGGACCAGGCCGAAGTGGTCGAAGCGCCGGGGATCCGCGTGGGTGTAGAAGCGGCGATTGTGGCTGTCCCTGCGCGGGTAGGGAACGGCGCGCACGTGGCGGGTGGGATGCCCCGTCGAGGGCGACCTTGAGCTGCGCGAAGGTGAGTGGGGCCGGGCCAGCCAGGGCATCAGCAAAGGCCTTGGGGGAGCATGTGGGTATCAGGATCAAGTACAGACCGACGCTTGGTCAACTATGCATCACTCGCGCATGTATGAGGCTGCAACCCTCCAAGAACCCATCCGGTCCGCCAGGAATCAGGCCCAATGGCCCCTTGAGCACAACCAAGATGCGAGAGTACGCTAAGTGAACGAGTCACTGCCGACGGGGCCAAGGCAGCCCAATCGGCAGAAACAGGGAATCGGTCGTGGAGTTTGTTGATCTGGCTATGCTAGCCGCACGAGAGTACGCAAACCTCCGGCGCGAACAGTAGCAGCAAGGGCCACGGTCCTCTTGACTTGATGCAATTCGAGGCCATGCATGGCATCATGCGCTTCTGCAGGCACAGGACACCTCCGGCCTCTCAGCGGAAGCTCTCCAGTCCTCCTGGCAACGTACCTGTCCAGTCGGCTCTACCGCCCTGCCGATCCCTGACACGGTAGGAGACGAGGTGTGCCCAACGGGTCTCAGCAGCTGCCCGCAGCCGGGCTCCGTACCTTCGAGGGCTCACTCTCGGAGGGTACGGGCACGAAACCAGCCTGACCACAACCCGCCACCAGCTAGATCGTCGCTCTCGCCACTCGCCATACTCTTGAATGACTGGATCGGGCCGGGCAGTAGCGTTGGCAAGCCAAGTTCAGCGCCAACGCATGCTAATATGCAAATGCAATCGGCATTCTGAACGGAGTAGAGAACATCGTGGTTCGTTGCATGAGGCACCAAACATGCAGGTGTTCTGGCCTTGGCAGGACTCGAACCTGCATCGTCCCGTTAGCTAGTCAGGTCCTCTTTCCGTTTGAGTCTCAGGACCAAGGGTCATGGGGGGATCGCTCACTCCATCGCACCCAAGAGCCCATTAGAATCCTCGATGGAGTGACCAGCCCATGAAGAAGGAGCGCCATCCCAAACCTTCTCGGGGTAGGTCGGCCAAGTACGCCATGACTGAGCCCTTCCCTGAGCTTGTGGACCGTGTGCTCAAGGCGTTTCTATCAGATCCCTCCAAGAAAGGACTGGAACTGGCTCAAGCACAGGCCTACGGAAAGGAGTAAGACCAAGTGAGCAATGAGCAGTTGGTTTTCGCAATCGTCGGAACAGCTGCCAGTGTTCTGACCCTCTGGTGGAGAATGTACAAGCACTTGGACAAGAAGATAGATTCTACCAAGAGTGATCTTGGGAAACTCGGTGCATCCATCAACAGAATGGAGGGTAGATTCCAAGGACAAGACTACTCTATTTTCTCAACTGTACTCAAGGAAATTGCGGCCCAAGGAGACCCCAAATGACCACTGACAAACAAGAGCACTTGGAGGGTCAAGTAATGGCACTCCAAATGGTTGTCATGATGCTGTACGCTTCCCAGCCGATGGGGAGCCAGAAGGAACTGGACAAAGCTGTTCCAAATCTCCTGAATAACCTCATGGGAGGACTGCTGCCAAAATCTGATCAATATTTGGCCGGCATTAAGTCTGTCCTGCATAGCTTTACTGTTGCAAGCAGCACGGCCGATGAGATCTGGGATGCCAAACAGCACTCATCCTCTCCCCAAGAGGGAATCATTGCCCGAGCAATGCGGCAAAAGCACCCCGACGCGTAATCTAAGTCCCTGTGCCTAGTGTAAGTCACTAGCTTTATGGTCCCCACATCAGGCCTGCCGCAGCCGGGTAGTTAGGGTCGTTCCCGAGCCCCACCCCTCACATATCCCGAGCGTTAGGGTCCGATGCACTCAGTTCCTCTCACTGGAGACTTAGTCAAGCGGCATAAATCGACCGTGCGACCCGAGCGGACGGTGGCGGATGCTGCCGAAGCAGTTCCTGCACGCGGTCCCAGTTGACGGTGCCATCGGACCTGTCCCGATGGCTCCCGTGGGAGATGGACACAAGCAGCGCATGTAGGAACTTCGGGCACCTCCCATACGCTTGTGGACCCCGGCCAGCGGGCCGCCAGCGGCAGCGCCGGCTCCCGCCCCCGGCCGCACTTTCCCGCGCGCAGCTTGACACGCCGCTCAGGCCAGTTCGCGATCGTCCCTACGACACTCGCCGACCTTCTCAGGCTGGAGCCTGAACGCGGCGAGCGAAGCCACCCTGCACCTGCAGGCCGCACCTTCACCCATCCGCGCCTTCCCTCCCCTTGGTACTCGCGAGGGCCAGTCTCTCAGGCCCCGAATACCCCCCGGACTGAATGCTTATGTTGATGTGTCTCGCACGGTCAGGATTGCCCCAAGCGTGTAACGTAATCCCTCACCGTCACTAAATTGCTACTCTCCTTATCCAACATCAGTGAGAGCGGACTTCTTCCTCTTAATGTAGGGTGCTCTTCGCGGAGCCACTCATTCTCGGCCCGCCGATCTCGGAAGACAGATCGCAGCACTGTCCAGATCCAGATGAGATGGGCTACCCTAGCCTGAAGAGACTCCGCATGGTCCTCCAGTCTAATAGAACCGCCAAGGATCCTAGACACGTGACCAGAATCTGCTGATGTGAATCCCAGCAGTGGGACCAAGTCCGTCTCACTCAAGTGCCAATAGTCTCGCAGTTTAAGTAGGAACCCGATCGGCGCAGACAATGTCTCATTGTGAGCCGTCTTGGCAACAGGTGAAGCTGAAGGATTAACCCAAACCCTGAAGTTTCCATCGTCGGCCCGAACTACCGCATGAGAAGCATCTCCTTCATCTGTGTTGCCGAGGTCTCTTACTGAACCTGGCCAACGACCGTATACAGCCACAGTAGACCCAGACCCGGGGGCACCGTCCCGTGATTGCATTGCTGCTAGCCTCAATCCTCGGTCATCGGGATGAGAACGACAGGGTCATCGGGCCCTCTACCACCTCTCTGCCCATCCGCATATCCTTTTCCGCCGCCTGCTCCACCAGTGACCACGGCAAGTGCGCGTGAGTTCTCTCGCCGCCATATCAATGTCCGGGACTCCAGAATCCGCACAAAATCCGTTCTGCTGGGCGAGCGCACGGCCACGATTCGACATCATCCCACATGCGCACGCCCGTGCTAGCGGCAATCCGCGGACCAGCAGCAAGTCGGAGTCCCGACGCCGAGATGACATGGGGGAGTGTGCGCGAAGAGCGCGCGGCCGAATGACGGATAGCCCCGAATCGTACAGACCGCGCCCGGGCTGGCAAAGATCCGTGCGATTCGGTGTGCCAAGGCCGTTCTGCGGCAACAGGCGGAAGCGGACTCTCTCGACTCACCCGTCGCGGGCAAGCATCTCACCCACTTCCAGCACCGGCTCCCGGGCGCTCGCCTGCCCCTCGGGGATGAACGGCCTGACGGCAAAGACAGGCTCGTTCACGTCCTTCATCATCCCGTGCCCTTCCCCGGCCAAGCCGAACGGACTGCCCGGCAAATGAGAACTTCCGGCTTGCACCTCAAGCGCCGCACGGGTGACATCCGGACCTGACGCCAATGGCAAGAGTACTTGGCTCCGCAGAACCCAAGTCTGTGTGCATAAACGGGAAAGTCACTGCCCGGTCTCGGAGACCGTCCCGCGGCGGGGGCTAGGTCCGCTGACGCTACCGAAGCGCGGCCAGGACGGACTCTCCGGCCAGATCGATGAACCGCTGCGGCAGCACTCCGATCAGGACGGTCAGCACGCCGCTCCCGACCAATACCACGCGACTGCCGAAGTTTAGGTCGAGGCTAGCCGGAGTTTCTCCAGACTCGCCAATCCAGCAGGCGCGGATGATGCGGAAGTAGTAGTAGGCGGAGACCGCAACGTAGAGCGCCGCAAACACCGCCAAGAGGTAGTAGCCCTCGGCCAAGATCGCAAGGAAGATGTAGTACTTGCCGTAGAAGCCGGCCATCGGCGGGATTCCCGCAAGCGACAGCATGAAGATCGCCACGAGGATGGCATGTCCCGGGGAGCGGGCGGCCAGCCCGTTCAGGTCATCCACCTCTTCGGCCGCCTCTCCGTCACGCCGCAGGGCCGTGACCAGAGCGAACGCGCCGAAATTCATGAACACGTAGGCAAGCACGTAGATCGCGATGCCTCGCAGGCCGGCCTCGTTGAAGGCCACCAGCCCGAGCAGGATGTAGCCGCCGTGCGCCACCGAACTGTACGCCAGCAGTCTCTTGAGGTTGGACTGGGTGATCGCAGCTAGGTTGCCGACTGTCATCGTGATCAAAGCGATCATTCCCAGCAGCGGCACCCAGGCTTCGCTTGCGCTCGCGTAAGCCTCCGTGAACAGGCGGATCATCAGCGCGAACGATGCTGCCTTGGACGCCACCGAGACATACGCGGTCGTTGGCGTCGGCGCCCCCTCGTACACGTCGGGCGCCCACATGTGGAACGGGACCGCCGAGATCTTGAAGAACAGGCCGACGGACGTCGTGATCAGGGCCAGCACGACCGCCCAGTTGTCCGCACCGCTGGCGGCGACCGCGTCCCCGACAGCCGCCAAGTTGGTCGAGCCCGAGATGCCGTAGAGGATCGAGAGCCCGTAGGCCAGAAGGCCGCTGGAGAAGGCCCCGAGGATCAGGTACTTCATGGCGGCCTCGTTGGAGCGCTTCGATTGGCGCAGGAAGCCCACCAGCACATAGAAGCTCAGCGCCATCGTCTCGAGCGCCACGAAGAGCACCACTAGGTCGTGGCCTGTCGCCATCAGCGACATTCCCGCCTGGGCGAACAGCATCAATGCGTAGTACTCGCCCCGGTGCTCGCCCTCGGCTTCCATGTAGCGCGCCGTCATCAGCACGGCAAGACTCGCCGCCATCGCGAAC
Source organism: Bryobacterales bacterium (assembly GCA_965203925.1). GTDB lineage: Bacteria > Acidobacteriota > Terriglobia > Bryobacterales > UBA6623 > VXMF01. The sequence continues at coordinate 1,877,347 of OZ241924.1, read as the reverse complement.
ACGATGTTGAAGAACACGCCGAATCCGTCTACAACTACCGATCCGCCGAGCCCCGATATCGGACCTCCGGCACGCACCTGCGCCAGGTGCTGCACCAAGACGACCGCCAGCAGGCCCTCGCCGATCAGCGCGGTTACGCCGTTCAGCCAGCGCTGCCCCGTCCGGCGAACGATGAAGACGTCGGTAAGCAGAATCCCGCAGCCGAAGAGGCACAGGATGATCGCCGGCTTGAGGACGTTGAAGTCCTGCGCTGTGAAGATCAGTTCATCCATCATTCGCTCGCTGCGGGCTCGGCGGCCTGCAGCGCGCCGAGCAGCGCCCGGTCACCGTCCAGCTCCAGCCCGTTGCGGCTGAAATAGTCCGGGTCGAGGCGCTCCACCAGCTTGACGGTGGGGGGCTCGAGGATCTCGAAGCAGTGCTTCGGGTAGAGGCCGATCCAGAAACAGCCGATGATCAGCGGGGTCATCACCACGATCTCGCGCAGGTTCACGTCCTTGACCTTCTCGTTCTTGGGGTTGGTGATCGGGCCGAGCATCACCCTCTGGAACAGCCACAGCAGGTAGGCCGCACCCAGCACGATTCCGAGGACGCCGAATCCGGCCCACCACGCGCTGACCTCAAATGCCCCGCGCAGGATCGTGAATTCCCCGATGAATCCGTTCAGCCCCGGCATGCCCATCGAAGCGAACAGCGAGATCGCAAATAGCACCGTGTATACCGGCATCCGGTTCGCCAGGCCGCCGTAGTCGGCGATCTCGCGCGTGTGGCGCTGGTCGTAGACGACGCCCACCGCAAGGAAGAGCAGGGGCGTCGACAGGCCGTGGTTGAAGCCCTGAAGGATTGCCCCGGCGATGCCGTTCGGGTTGAGGGCTATGAGGCCCAGCGTGCAGAAGCCAAGGTGGCTCACGGATGAGTACGCCACGAGGCGCTTCCAGTCCTTCTGCATCAGCGAGACGAGGGCGCCGTAGATGATGCCCACGATCGACAGCACCGCGATCAGGCTCACCGTCGTTTCGTTTGTGGCCCCCTGCGGGAACATCGGCATGGCAAAGCGCACCAGCCCGTACAGGCCCATCTTCAGAAGGATGCCCGCCAGAATCACCGATCCTGCGGTGGGGGCCTCAGTGTGGGCGTCGGGCAGCCACGTGTGGAACGGGAACATCGGGACCTTCACGGCGAAGGCGATGAAGAACCCCCAGAAGAGCCAGAACTGCAGCTCGGGGCTGGAGTAGGCCGCCACCCGCATGAGGTCCTCCAACGCAAAGCTGTAGAACCCGAACTGCTCATAGTGCCTGAAGTACACCGTCAGCATTGCCAGCAGCATCAGCACCGAGCCTGCCAGCGTGTACAGGAAGAACTTGATGGCCGCGTACAGCCGCCTGCCGCCTCCCCAGATGCCGATGATGAAGTACATCGGCACGAGCATGATCTCCCAGAAGACGTAGAACAGGAACACGTCCAAGACCATGAACACGCCCAGCATTCCGGCCTGCAGGAAGAGGAAGAACGCGTAGTACTCCTTGACCCGCTTCTGGATGGAGGCCCACGAGCAGAGGATCGACAACCAGCCGACCACCACGGTCAGCAGGATCATCAGATAACCGAAGCCGTCGACTCCGAGGTAATACTGTGCGCCCAGGGCCGGTATCCAGTCGTGCCGCTCGACCAGCTGGAAGTCCCCGTTCGAACTGTCGAAGGAGCGGATCAGCGGTATCGTGACCAGCACCCCCAAGACGGCGAAGGCGTTGGCGACGTAGCGGATGAGATCCTTGCTCTGCTTGGGCAGGCTCATGACCACAAGCATGCCGACGAGCGGCGTCAGCCAGATGATGCTCAGAATGTGTTCGCTCATGTTGTCGCGCGGCCGCTAGCCGTCGAGCCGCTCTCCCTCACCAGAAAAGGTAATACCCCGTGACGACCCCCACACCGATCAGGAACAGCAGCGCATAGTTCTGCACGAGGCCCGTCTGGAACATGCGCACCGGGTAAGAGGCGAACTTGACGCCATACCCGATCACGTTCACAATGCCGTCCACGAACCACTTGTCCACGAACATCGTGACGGTGGACCACAGCCTCGTGAGCGTCCCCACGCCGTTCACCGCGCCGTCGATAACCACCACGTCCGCCTGCGCTAGCTTTCCGCCGCCGCCCTTCGCCGCGCCGCGGACGAACAGGAAGCCGTAGATCTCGTCCACGAAGTACTTGTTCAGCAGGACTCGGTGCAGGCCCTGCCCCAGAAGGCCGTGCATCGGCTCGCCCTCCAACTTGGCCGTGCGGAACTTGCGGCCCGCCAGCAGGATGGCACCGACCGCAAGGGCGACCGAGAGCGCCATCAGTCCCCATTCCAGGAGGGCGCTGTGGTGTGCCGCGCCCTCACCATGGGCACCTTCGACAACCACCGACGAGCTCAACCAGTGCTCAAGGCTCGGCAGCGCGTCGTGCACTGGCCCGAAGACCACCGGCGTTCCGACCCACCCGGCCAGGACGCTGCCCGCGGCCAGCACTACCAGAGGCATGGTCATCGAGCGCGGTGATTCGTGCACGTGAGTGCCGGCCGGGACGCGGTCATCGCCGTGGAACGTCATGTAGATCAGCCGGAACATGTAGAACGCTGTCATCATGGCCGTCAAGATCCCTAGCGCGTACAGCACCTCGTGGTGCGACGAGTAGGACTTCCACAGGATCTCGTCCTTGGAGAAGAAGCCTGCCAAGCCGGGAATGCCCGCGATCGCCAGCGCGCCCACGAGCATCGTCTTGTACGTCACCGGGATGCGGTCCTTCAGCGCGCCCATGCGGCGCATGTCCTGCTCGCCGCCGACGGCGTGGATCACAGAGCCGGAACCAAGGAAGAGCAGCGCCTTGAAGAACGCGTGCGTGTAGAGGTGGAAGATCCCCACCCAGAACGCCCCCACGCCGCAGGCCAAGAACATGTATCCCAGCTGCGAGACGGTGGAGTACGCGAGAACCCTCTTGATGTCGTACTGCACAAGGCCGATCGACGCCGCGAAGATCGCCGTCAGAGCCCCGACCACCGCCACAACAAGCATGGCGTCCGGCGCCAGCACGTATATCTGGCTGGAACGCGCCACGACATAGACCCCGGCCGTCACCATCGTCGCGGCATGGATCAGCGCCGACACCGGTGTTGGGCCCTCCATGGCGTCCGGCAACCACACGTGCAGCGGCAGCTGCGCCGATTTGCCCATCGCGCCCACGAAGAACAGCAGGCCGATGATTGTCAGCGGACCCCAAGCCTCCTCGGCTGTGAACCCGCCAGCTGCGAGCGCCGGGCCGACCTCGGTGAACGTTAGCGTCCCGAGCGTGGTGAAGGTCAGCAGCATGCCCAGTATGAAGCCGGCATCGCCCACTCGGTTCACGATGAATGCCTTGTTGGCGGCGGTCGAGGCGGACTTCTTGCGGAAGTAGAAGCCGATCAGCCCGAAGCTGCAGAACCCGACGCCCTCCCAGCCGACGAACAGCAGGGCGTAGTTATTCGCCAGCACGAGCAGGAGCATGAAGAACAGGAACAGATTCAGGAAGCCGAAGAATCGGTAGTAGCCGCCGTCGTGGGCCATGTAGCCCGTCGAGTAGACGTGGATCAGGAAGCCGATTCCCGTGATCACCAGCACCATCACGGCGCTCAGCGAGTCGAGGAGGAAGCCCCAGTCGGCCGTGAAGGCCCTCACACCCACTTCCGTGCCCGACTCGAGCCCGGCCAGCCAGGTCCACTTGACCACCTCGTAACTGTGGCCCTCGACGCCTTGGAGCTGCCAGATCGCGCCCAGCGAGAAGACAAAGGAAACCAGGACCATGCCCGGGCAGAACAGGTCGATGAAGCCCTTGCCCCGGGACGGTCCCGCGCGGTGCGCGTGCCCGTCATCCTCGGGCGGCCCCAGCGGGTGCTGCGGATCCAGCCGACGGCCGGCGAGCAGCATCACTAGCGCCCCCAAGAGGGGGAACATCGGGATCAGCCAGATGGCTTCTAGGAAGAACACCCCTCTTACACCCCTACCAGCGCAGCAGATCGATCTCGTCCGCGTGTATGGCCTGCTTGTTCCGGAACAGCGCGATCAGAATGCCCAGCCCGACCGCCGCCTCGGCCGCGGCGACGGTGATGACGAAGATCGAGAAGACTTGGCCGTGGACCTGCTGCAACGATGCCGAGAAGGCCGCAAGGTTGATGTTGACCGCGTTGAGCATCAGCTCAACCGACATGAGCAGCACGAGAATGTTCCGCCGCGTCAGGATGCCGACAATGCCCACGAGCAGAAGAAGAGTGCTCAGGACCACATAGTGGGAAGTCGTGACCTCCATCATGTCGGTTGCGTCCCGGGACTAGCCTTCCGTCGCGCGGTTACGCGTCTTGGACATGACGATGGCGCCGATTATGGCGACCAGCAGCAGGATCGAGGCCAACTCGAAGGGCAGCAGGTACTGGGAGAAGAGCACCTGGCCCACCTGCTGGGAATTCTCCGTGATCGAGCCGATCGGCGGTGCTTCCGGCATTCCAGGGTGGTCAAGGGATCCCACTCCGCGGAGTACGATCACGCTCAGCATTCCGCAGACGGCCACCGCCCCGGCCAGCGCTGGCCACTTCTGGTTTGAGAAGCGCCGCTGCACGGCCTCGTCATGGCCTGAGACCAGCATGATCACGAACAGGAACAGCACCATGATCCCGCCGATGTAGACGATGACCTGCACTCCCGCCAAGAACTCGGCTCCGCGCAGAAGGAAAATGCCGGCAACGCCCACAAGCGTGTTGACCAGCCAAACGGCTGCGTAGACGACGTTGCGCCGTGTGATCGTAAGGATGGAACTGGCCAGAATGAGGGCCGCCAGCACGTAGAAAAGGACTGAGTCGAGCGTCATCGAGGAACGATCGGCGGCTGCCGCAAGCCCGGATTAACCAGCATATCACCCGCGCCGGATCACAGCCGGACGGGCGTTCAGCCCCTCTGGCCCGCTCTCGACGTCGTGCGAAGCACTCACGAGCAACGGACCGGTGGTGCCCGCCGCTTGCCTCGACAGGTCCCGGCCGCGCCGCGCGACTAGGCCGGCCTGGCCCCGGTCCGGCCCGAATGAGAACACGTCCCCCTGACCAATCCGCCTCGCGTATTCTCCGCAGCGGAGCGACGATCCCCGCGGCCTGCGACCGAAGCGCTCGAAGCCGCCACCAGATGGCGAGTGTCGACGCCGTCACGCCGCATTTCCTGACGGAGGGAGTGGCGGCCTCCCGCTATCGGCGATGGGCCGCGCCGAGGGCGCATGCCTTGAGATGGCTCGAATCGAACTCCTCGGGCACTCTGGCCGAGGGATTCGCGGCATCCCAGTCCTCTCGACCCAGCTTCCCCGTCCGGTATCGGACCCATCCAACCCTGCGTCGTCCTAGCGGAGCTTGCCCTTCTGTTCCCGGAACTTCGAGACCGCCCGGTCTCGCCGGTCCAAGTTCGCAAGGGACCGCCGAGCGGCCCCCAAACGGTCCGCGACCTTCCCCAATGCCCAGGCAACGGCCGCCAGGGCGCCGGAGGAGCAATCCTCCGCGCGGGTCCGCAGCTTCACGGCCAGGTCGGCCATGCTGACGTTACGCTTGTACCGTGCGCGAAGTTACATTCTGGCGCTGGATCTTCGGTCTCGCACTGCTGCCGACGGCTGCATGGACCTGGCTCTTGCGCGACGCGCACGCGAACGCCCACCCGTTCGACCTGCTGCTCTCCGTCGTTCCGGCGTACGCCGCCAGCCTTGTGCTGGTCGGCGGCCTCGCCCTGGCCTGGTTCCCGATGGCCGACTTCCTTCGGGCCGCCTGGGCGTTCATTGGATGGGTCATCGGAGTCCGCCCAAACCCTTGACCCGCTCTTGGGCCGGGCGCATCGCTACGGTGGAAGCGCAACTGACAACGATCGGCAAGGAGCCCTCACGCTCAACCTTGCTAGCCAGCGCTGGTGCGCCGGACCAATCGCCGAGCCGACCACTGCGGTGGAGAGCTTCGACGGATGTCCCGGATACGACGGAGTTAGGCCTGATCGGTCTGGAAGGCCGGCACGAGGACCGGCCTGCCAGCCGACCGGAGAGCTCCGGCCGCACCCAGGAGGTCAGCGCTTCTGGACGCCCCGCCGCAGATCGTCCGACAGGACAACGGCCTCGGCGACCTGCTTCATCGGAATCCGGCGCCGACGGCTCTCCTGCTGGAGCCTGACGTAGGCCTGCTCCTCCGTCATTCCCAAATCCCTCTGCAGAATGCCCTTTGCGCGCTCGAGCAGCTTGCGCGTCTCTAACTGGCAGGCCAGCTTCGCCACCTCCGCGTCCAGCCGGACGCGCTCAATCTCGGCGCCCACGAGGTGGCCGATGGTGGCGACCAGCTTCATCTCCTGAGGGGAGTGGTCGTGCCTCTCCTGGTGCTGAAGGTTGAGCACGCCGATCAGTCTGCCCCCGGCCAAGATCGGCACGGACAGGAAGGCTTCGAAGCGATCCTCCGGCAGCCTGCGGAACCTCCGGAACCGCGGGTCGCCCATCGCGTTCTCCGAAATGGCGACCGCGCACCGCTCCCGTGCGACCCAGCCCGTGATGCCCTCGCCGATCGCTATGCGAATGGTGCCGACGGAGTTGGGATGCGGATTCTTCGACGCCCGCAGAACCAAGTGGCTGCCCTCGAGGACGTAGATGAAGCACGAGTCAGCGCCGACCACATCGTTGAGGAACTCGACGATCTGCTCCAGGACGTCCTGGAGCGGATCCGCAACCGCAAGACGCGCGCTGATCGAGTGCAGGAACTCGAGGGAAGAACGCCCGTCATGTGCGGGCTCGTGTAGCGGGCCCGGCTGGCCGGGCACCATTCTTGGCGGGTTCATGGAGTGGAGTCCCCCTGTGACTTGCCCTCTCATTTACTTCCCCTCCCTTCGCCGACACGTCTTGCGACGGCGGCCACTTCCACGGTCACTGGCAGACCAGGCACGCGGCGGTCGTGGCGTCCCCGGCCCGCACCATGTGCAGTTCTGTCGACAGCAGCGCGTCCAGCTGCTTCGCCGGCGGCAGCAGCAGGTACACCCCGTCCCCGGCTATCCGCACCGGGAACACCTTCACGGAATACGGATCGCCGGAGAGGCAGTCGCCCGTGTCGAGCGAGAACGCCTTCTTGTGCAGCGGGCAAGCTACCTTGGGCTCGTGGCCGGCGCTGCCGGCGATGCCGCGCGAGAGCACGAAGGCGTTCTTGTGCGGGCACATGTTCTGACAGGCCCGCCACTCCCCCCGAGAGTACAGGTTGAACACTGCGATCTGAGTGCCGCCCACCTTCACGGCGGCACCGCCATCCCGCGGAAAGTCGGAGACCCGACCCACCCGCAGCCAGTTCAGCTTGCGGGCGGGCTTGCCGTTGCCGTTGCTCCGCTGCTCTCCGAGTGTGCGCCCGTCTGCGAGCTTGACCTGATCGAGCGGCACGCTGTCGCGGGGCCAGTCGGCCGGCCGGTTCTGGCCGCGTTGGGCAACGATCTCGATTCCGGCGTCGGTCTCGTCCGTGTTCACGAACTGGCGGAACAGCCTCCTCCGGTCGGGATCCTCCACGACCTCCTTCCACTCGCAGCGGTACGAGTCGACGAGTGATTGCATGCGCCTCTCCAGCTCCTCGCAGATCCCCAGCTTGTCGTGCACGACCACGTCGCGGACGTGGCTGATGCCGCCCTCAACCTGGTCGAGCCACACGGCAGTCCGGGTGAGCTTGTCGGCAGTGGAGATGTAGTACATGAAGAAGCGGTCGATGTAGCGGATCGCGGTTTCCTCGTCCAGATCGGAAGCGAGCAGCTTGGCGTGGCGCGGCTTCGTGCCGCCGTTGCCGCAGACGTACAGGTTGTAGCCCGACTCGGTGGCGATGAGACCGATGTCCTTGGACTGGGCCTCGGCGCACTCGCGCACGCAGCCCGAGACGGCACCCTTGACCTTGTGGGGGGCGCGGATGCCGCGGTAACGCCGCTCGATGCGAACCGCAAATCCCACCGAATCCTGCACGCCGTAGCGGCACCAGGTCGTGCCGACGCAGCTCTTGATAGTCCTCAGGGCCTTGCCATACGCATGGCCGCTCTCGAAGCCGGCCGCCACCAAGTCCTCCCAGATGCTGGGCAGCTGGTGCAGCTGCGCGCCGAACAGGTCGACGCGCTGGGCACCGGTGATCTTCGTGTACAGGCCGAACTTCCTCGCAACGGTTCCCAAGACGATGAGCTTCTCGGGTGTGATCTCTCCGCCCGGCACGCGGGGCACGACACTGTAGAGCCCGCCGCGCTGCATGTTGGCCAGGAAGCGGTCGTTGGTGTCCTGCAGAGTGTGGTGGCTGCGCTCCGTGACGCTCTCGTTCCACAGCGAGGCGAAGATCGACGCGGCCGCGGGTTTGCATGTCTCGCAGCCGTGCCCGCTGCCGTACTCCCGGATCAGCTCACCAAACGTCCGGATCCCCTTGACCTTGACGATGTCGAAGAGGTCTTGGCGGGAATAGGGGAAGTGCTCGCAGAGGGCCGTCTCGACATTCCTTCCGGCGGCCTCAAGCTCGGCATTCAGCAGGGTGGTGACGATCGGCAGGCAGCCGCCGCAGCCGGTGCCGGCCTTGGTGCACTCCCCCACTGCGCGGATCGTGGTCAGTTCCCGGTCCCGGATCGCCGACAGGATCTCGCCCTGGGTCACGTTGTTGCACGAGCAGACCTGAATTTCGTTCCCGCTCGGCAACGATGCGGGCGCCGCGCCGTCTGCACCGACCCCGGCAATCTGGGCTGGCGGCGCCGGCAGGTCCTCGCCCGATCTGGCGAGCGTTGCCAGCGCCGGGTAGTCGCTCGCGTCGCCCACGAGCACTCCTCCGACAAGCCGCGTGCCGTCCTGGCTGAACAGCAGCTTCTTGTACACGCCAGCAAAGGGGTCATCGACAACCAAGGGGACCGCGCGGTCAGCGGGGGCTTCGTAATCCCCGAAGCTGGCGACATCGACACCCAGCAGCTTGAGCTTTGCGGAGAGGTCGGCTCCGGCGAACCGCCGCTCGCGGCCGCACAGCACGGCCGCGGCGACCTCGGCCATCTCCAGTCCTGGAGCGATCAGACCGTACACCATTCCGCGGTGCAGGGCCACCTCGCCGACGGCGAAGATGTCCGGGTCGGAGGTCTGCAGGGTGTCCCCGACATTCACGCCACCTCTCGGGCCAACCCTGAGCCCGCACTCGCGCGCCAGATCGTCCCGAGGGCGGATGCCGGCCGAGACGATGATCATGTCCACATCGAGGTCCCGTCCGTCGGCGAATGCCATGCCGTTCACCCTGCCGTTTCCCAAGACCTTCCGAGTGGACTTGCCCAGGTGGACGCGGACGCCAAGGTCCTCGATCCTGCGCACGAGCAGCTGCGAGCCGGCCGCATCGATCTGTCGAGGCATCAGGCGGGAGGCGAATTCCACGACATGGGTCTCGAGCCCGAGATCGTGGGCCGCCTTGGCCGCTTCCAGACCCAGCAGCCCGCCTCCGATGACGGCGCAGCGTGTCGATGAGCGAGCGTAGTCGATGATGCCTTCCAAGTCCTCGATGGTGCGGTAGACGAACACTCCCCGCTTGTCGACGCCCGGTATGGGCGGCACGAATGGCCGCGAGCCCGTCGCCAGGACGACGCGGTCGTACGGCACGGCGGCCCCGGCCTGCGACAGGACGATCTTCGCGTCCCGGTCGATGCGGGTGGCACGGTCGCCGATGCGGATGTCGATGCCGGCGTTTCGGTACCAGTCAGCCTTCGCCACAGCGAGGCGGGACGCGTCGCGGTGGCCAAAATAGTCCGTCAGGCGGACCCGGTCGTAAGCCGGGCGCGGCTCCTCGCAGAACGTGACGATGCGGTGCCGGCGCGCCGCGTCAAACTCGACGAGCCTCTCGCAGAACCGATGGCCTACCGGGCCGTTCCCGATCACGACCACGGACTTCCGTGACCCTGCCATTGCAAACTCCTCCTCAGCGTGCAGCCTGCCCCCTTGCCCGGGCGCCTCGGCCCGAGAGCCCTGGATGCCACAAATGGCCTCTCGGGAGCCCTCAAGAGGATCGGAATTCGTTCGGCGGGGAACGAATGGACTAGTACGATTCCAGTTTAGGAAGGGCTGCCCGGTGCCTCACCCGCTTATGTCGGGGATAAGAAATTCTTAGTTCGCACGGCGCTCCTGCCGTGCTAGGCTCAAGTCAGATCGGCAAGCGCAAAGCAGCGCTTGGCGTCCAACTGGCCGGAACCGGGGTCGTTTCGGACAGCTGAAGCGTGTTCGCCGATTCACTCGGCTCCTGGCAGAGCCAGCCGGGGAATCGACCTTTCCCTACACCGAAGCGCGAGGTGCGCAGGGCCGCAAGCTGCGGCCGGGCGGCCTTTCTGCGCACTGGGCCGCGGCTCCCGCGGCAGGAAGGAACGACACGCACCCATGTCCATCGCGGCCGCACCCGGCCAGCTCGCCGGCAACCCCTTCACGATCCTCGGGACGGCGGCTCCGTCGCGGACGGAGCGCGGCTTGGAGGGCAACTCTCCCCTGATTCCCGACATCCCGCTGGAGGACGGGCAGCAGTACCGCTTCCACTTCGACATGTCCAAGTGTGTCGGGTGCAAGTGTTGCGAGGTCGCCTGCGCCGAGCAGAACAACAACCCGGCTCACGTCTCTTGGCGCCGAGTCGGCGAGGTCGAGGGCGGCGTGTATCCGCACACACAGCGCCTGCACCTGTCCATGGGGTGCAACCACTGCCTGGACCCCTCTTGCATGACCGGCTGCCCGACCCGGGCGTACAAGAAGGACACCCGCACCGGCATCGTCCTGCACGACGCCGACGCGTGCATCGGCTGCGAGTACTGCATCTGGAACTGCCCTTACAGCGTTCCCGCCTTCAACGACGAGCGCGGCGTCGTGGGCAAGTGCGACATGTGCCACGGCCGCCTGGCCGAGGGCGATGCTCCGGCGTGCGTCGACGCGTGCCCGTCAGAGGCCCTCGCGATCGAGATCGTGGAGGTGGACCAGTGGCGGCGGAAGTACCGGGACGAAGCCAACGCGCCTGGGCTGCCAAGCGCCGAAGACACGATCTCCACGACACGCGTCACCCTCCCGGAGGTCATGCCGGCCATGCCGGAGCAGACCGACCACCACCGAGTCCGCCAGGCCAAGCCCCACTATTCGCTGGTGCTGATGACGGTGCTCACCCAGCTCTCGATCTCCGGCTTTGCGGTCGCCTGGCTGCTGAACCTGTTCGGGGGGACGGCGGCCGTTCCAGCCGCCGTCGTGACACTGGCCCTCGGCTTGGCTGCGTTCGCCGCCTCGCCGCTCCACCTCGGCCGACCTGCCATGGCCCCTTTGGCGATCCGCAACCTGCGGTCATCGTGGCTCAGCCGCGAAATCCTGGGGCTGAGCGCCTTCGGGGCGGCGGCTTCGGTTTATGCGGCCATGCTCGTTGCGGATTTGCCGGGAATCGAGACGGTCGGGGCGGTGGCGTCAGGAGTAGGCATCTTCGCGATGTACGCGACGTCGCGGATCTACCTCGTCCCCGGCCGGCCCTCCTGGAACAGCGCCCACACTGTCGCCGAGTTCTTCCTCACGGGCGCGATGCTCGGTCCGCTGCTGCTGGGGGCGCTGGGGGCCATGCCCGCCGATGTCCTGCACAGCAGCGCCGCATGTGCGGCGATCGGCAACATCTTGGTGGAGATCTGGCGGTTCCTGCACTTTGTCCGGAGCGAGGACCACGAGCGAAAGGCTACGGCCCGCCTCTTGTCCGGCCCTCTGGCGCGACTGTTCCTTCTGCGGCTGGGATTGGTCGCGGCCGGTGCAGTCGCTCTGCCTGTGCGCGGCCTCCCGGTGGCGGGCTTCGCGCTGGCCGCAGCGGGAGCCCTGCTCGGGCGGTACCTGTTCTTCGTCAGCGTCGTGCCGAAGAACATGGCGCTCCCGTTCCTCGAAAGGAGGGCCGCAGCATGAGCCTCAGGCGCCTGCTGGGTTTCGACACCCGCAAGGAGAAATACGCCTACGGGAACGATCCGGACCACGGCTACACGGCAGCCGCCAAGATTCCGGACCGCTGGGTGCCGACCACGTGCGGCTACTGCTCGGTGGGCTGCGGCATGCAGATCGGCGTCCGCGAGGGAAGGGCGGTCGCCGTGCGGGGCGACGAGCGGCATCCGGTCAATCTGGGCAAGCTGTGCCCGAAGGGGCTTTCGGAGCACTACTCCATCAGCGCAGCCAGCCGGGCACGCCGCCCGCTCCTGCGCGGCCCGAAGGGACTTCTCGCGCCGGTCGGCTGGGACGAGGCGATCGGGATCATGGTCGAGCAGTTCCTGAAGGTGCAGGCCGAGCGCGGCCCCTCCGCATTGGCGGTTGTGAGCACCGGACAGCTCGTGACGGAGGAGTTCTACGCCCTAGGCAAACTCGTTCAGCTAGGGCTCGGGACGAACACCTACGACGGCAATACGACGCTTTGCATGGCCAGTGCCGTGGCCGGCTACAAGCGGTCGTTCGGGAGCGACGGGCCGCCGGGAGCGTACGAGGACTTCGAGCGAGCGGACGTCGTCTTCCTGATCGGGGCGAATATCGCCGACAATCACCCGATTCTTTGTCATCGGCTGGAGCGCAACCCCCGCAAGACAGTGGTGGTGGCGGACCCACGCGTGAGCAAGACTGCGCGCATGGCCGACCTGTACCTGCCGCTGAAGCCCCGCTCGGACATAGCGCTGCTGAACGGGATGGCACACATCCTGATCCGAGCCGGCCTAATTGACCTCGACTATATCGAGGCGCACACCTCTGGGTTCGAGGCGCTCAAACGCCACTTGGAGAAGTACACGCCGGAGCGTGTGGCATCCGTCACCGGCCTCGGCGAGGAGCAAGTCTATCGCGCAGCCCTGACCTACGGAAGGGCTAAGGCTCCCCTGCTGGCATGGACGATGGGCGTGAACCACTCCACAAAGGGGACAGAGACGGTCAACGCCATCAACAACCTCGCGCTGCTGACCGGCAAGATCGGCCGCGCCGGCGCATCGCCGTTCTCGATCACCGGCCAGTGCAATGCGATGGGGACCAGAGAGGCGGGCTTCACGGCCTCCATGCCGGGCTACCGCAAGTTCGAGAGCGCGGCCGACCGGCAAGAGCTGGCCAAGCTCTGGAACATCGACGCGAGCCGCATCCCCCGGGCGCGGGGCCGTGCCTACCCGGACATCGTCGAGGCCTGCGTGCGGGGCGAGGTCCGCGCGCTGTGGGTGATCGCGACGAACCCCCTCGTTTCGTTCCCGAACGTGGACGTGCTCCGGCAGGGCTTTGACAACCTCGACTTCCTGGTCGTTCAGGACGGCTTCCACCCCACTCCGACCACTGAGATCGCGGATCTCGTGCTCCCGGCAGCGGTCTGGGGGGAGAAGGAAGGCACCTACACCAACTCCGAGCGCCGGGTGAGCAAGGTCAACAAGGCCGTGGAGCCCCCGGGCGAGGCACGCCCGGACTTCGACATCTTCATGGCGGTGGCCGAGCGGCTCGGCCTGCGTGACGAACTTTACCCGGGCTGGACCGGACCCGAGGACGCGTTCGAGGAATGGCGCCGCGTCTCCGCCGGCCGGCTGTGCGACTACTCCGGGCTGAGCTACGAACTTCTCGAGAAGAACCAGGGTGTGCAGTGGCCCTTCGACCACGAGGCAGCGAAGGAGGTGAACGGCGCAAGGCCCCCGACGAGCCGGCTGTACGAGGACGGGGAGTTCCAGACAAGGGACGGAAGGGCTGTCCTGTTCGCCGTGGAATGGGAACCCTACCCGGAACAGCCGACCAAGAAGTACCCCTTCGTCCTCAACACGGGGCGGACGGTCGAGCACTGGCACACGCGGACCAAGACCAGGGAGGTCGAGATCCTCGAGCGCATGTCGCCCTCGGCATGGCTCGAGATGAACCCGCTTGACGCCCGAAGCCTCGGGCTGAAGCCGCACGACCGGGTGACGGTGGAGTCGCCGCGCGACCAGATCGAAGACTTGGAGCTGAGGATCACCGAGATCGTGGCCCCCGGCCAGGTCTTCATGCCATTCCACTACGAAGAGAAGAACTCGAACCGGCTGACGCAGAGCGCCTTCGACCCGATCTCTCGGGAACCGAACTACAAGCAGGCGGCGGTCCGGGTTGCCAAGAGCGGTCCCAGACCGGCCCGCTAGGCACAGCGCCCCGCCCAGTCCGACCGGGGCTCGTGCCGGACCAGGTTGTCCGGCTTTCCAGAGACAAAGGCTATTGCCGGCGCCCGCGGCTCCACCGCGAGCGCAGCCGGGCCCGCCTTGCCGGCCCGGCCTCAGAGAGGAGAGAAAGCATGGACTTCAAGGGAAAGGCGACCAAGATCAGCCTGTTCAGCTTCAGCACGGTACCCATGCGGACATTCCACATAACGTGGTTCGCATTCTTCCTGTGCTTCTTCGGCTGGTTCGGCGTCGCGCCGCTGATGGCGGTGGTGCGGGAGGACCTCGGCCTGACCAAGGAACAGATCGGGAACACGATCATCGCTTCCGTCGCAATCACCGTGGTCGCGCGATTGGCTGTAGGCTGGCTCTGTGACCGGATCGGGCCCCGAAGGGCCTACACTTGGCTGCTGGCGGTAGGGGCCGTCCCGGTGATGTCGGTCGGGCTGGCCGACAGCTACGAGACCTTCCTCCTGTTCCGCTTGGCGATCGGCGCAATCGGGGCGTCGTTCGTCATCACCCAGTACCACACGTCGGTCATGTTCGCGCCCAATGTGGTGGGGACGGCCAACGCAACCACAGCCGGATGGGGCAACCTTGGCGGTGGCGTGACCCAGATCGCGATGCCCCTCCTGTTTGCAGGCGTTGTGGGCATTGTCGCGGACGAAGCGCTGGGCTGGCGCCTGGCAATGGTCGTTCCCGGCCTAGCCCTGCTGGGGGCGTCGGCGCTGTACTGGAATTTCACCAAGGACTCTCCCGACGGAAACTATGGCCACCTGCGCGCGACCGGAGAGATCGCGAGCGCCAAGACTGCCGACGGGGCATTCCTGAGGGCTTGCGCCGACCGGCGGGTCTGGGCGCTGTTCGTCATCTATGGGGCATGCTTCGGCGTAGAGCTGACCATCAACAACATCGCTGCCCTCTACTTTCACGACAACTTCGGCCTGGGGCTCTCGGCCGCCGGTCTGGTGGCAGGACTGTTCGGCCTGATGAACGTCTTCGCGCGAACCCTCGGAGGCATCGTGGGAGACCGCTGGGGCCTCAGGTGGGGCCTGCGCGGCCGGGTGTGGTTCCTAGGAACCATACTGTTGCTCGAAGGTGCAGCCCTGATGCTCTTCTCTCAGCAGTCCGCACTGCCCCTGGCTATCGGCACGCTGATCCTCTTTAGCCTTTGCGTGCAGATGTCCGAGGGAGCCACCTATTCGGTCGTGCCCTTCGTGAACCGCAAGGCCCTCGGGGCGGTCTGCGGCATCGTTGGAGCGGGCGGCAACGCGGGAGCGGTGGCAGCTGGCTTCCTATTCAGGTCGGCAGGCATAGCATGGCCGCAGGCCTTGCTGGTCCTGGGTGCCGCAGTCACGAGTGTGTCGGCCTTGGCCTTCCTCGTGCGCTTCTCGAGGGCCGACGAAGCGGCTGCGGCGCTCGAGACCAGTACCCGGCTCGCCGAAGCGAGAGCGCAGGCACTTCCCCGAGCCGCCTAATGGCATGCAGACCGCCAGAGCGGACGGCAGGGAGGGCCCCGTCCGGGATCATCCCCATCTGGACTTCGACAATGCCTGCGACACGAACTCCTCAGAGCGGGCTGGGCCAGTCGTAGGATGGAGGTCCGATGCCCGACGCACAACACTCATTCCACCGAACCAGCCTGCAACGCAAGGTCTGCGCGACGCTCCCGCTGTGCGCGCTCCTGGCCGCAAACCAGCTGGCGGCGGGAGAACGCGTGATCAGCCATGCGGAGCTCACCGACAAGCTCTCGGGCTTCTGGATCGGCCAACTGCTGGGCAACTATATCGGCTTCCCTTTCGAGAACAAGTATGTTGACGACGCGGTCCCCGTTCTGGTGGACCGCGTCTACACCGCGGACTACGACGGGGATCCGCACCTTGAGATAAACCGGCGGGACCGCCGAGGTCACATCCCAGTCATCGCAAGCGCTCTCCGTGGCGCATTCAGCGACGACGACACGGACATTGAGTTCGTGACGCTGCATGCGGTTGAAAAGTATGGGCTCGACCTGACGTACCCGGAGATCACGCAGATGTGGAAGACCCACATCAACGACTTCATATGGGTAGCGAACCGCGAGGCACGAAACCTGATGGACTTGGGGCTGGTGGCACCCGACACGGGCCGCAAACAGAACAACAAGCACTGGTTTCAGATCGATCCACAGCTTGTGAACGAGATCTGGAGCGCGTTCTATCCCGGGATGACGGCAAGAGCCGCAGAGCGCGCCCTTTGGGGGGCCCGTATCACCAATGACGACTGGGGGACGCACGCAACCATCGCCTACGCTGTGATGATCAGCGCTGCCTTTTTTGAGCGCGATGTAAACAGGCTGGTCGCCATGGCTGTAGACCTAAATTCCGCAGTCAACAGGGACTCTGGGGCCGTCACATTCGCGCAGGCGGCGCCTCCGGAGCGGTGATCAGTGGCGTGTGATCAGGCCAGAAGTGGCCGAGCAGTCAGTCGCGGCCCTCGATCTGGGTAGTATTTCTGGAACGCACGCTCCAAGATCCGGCACCAACGCTCAACCTGCGCCAACTGCGGAGCAGTCGGCAGTTCCCGCAGAAACCGGGCCATCTCCTCGAACGATTCCTGCAGTCCGGCCGCCGCGCTGTGCGCAATCGTCAGCACCAGAGTCGTTTGCCGGCCGTGCCGCGTAACCCGCGCCACGCCGTCCATCATCATCGGGCGACTGGTCTTCGCTTCCCGACGGGTGTCCGGATCGATCATCCGCGCATACACCGACCACCAGTTGTAGAACAGCGCGTTCATCCGCACCATGATCCGCGTGCGCTTCAGGTCCTGCGTCATGAACCCTCCCCAGCCCCACTGGTTCTTCAACTCGTCGAACGCATTCTCCACGTCGGCTCGGCCCCGGTACAGCTGCGCCACCGTCAGACGCTCGCCCTCCAAGGACGTCACCAGCACTCCGTACTCGTATTTCGGGCCCGCTTCCACCACCTCCGTGAACGGCAGCAGCAGTTGCCCGGGCTTGTGCCGCGCCGGCTGCTTGCGCTCCCGCACCTGCCGCCGCAGCACAACCACCCGGCGCGCCCGCGTCCAGCCCTGCAGCTGCAGCTTCGACTCGGCCGCCTGCCAGCCCCGGCCCACTTCCTGCCAGCCCTGCTCACAGGCCAGCCTCGCCACCAAGGCCTTCACCCTCGGGTGCAGGATCAGTTTGAAGAGGTAGTCCTGACCGCGGGCCTCCATGGACGCCATCACACGCTCCGTGCCGTAGTGCCTGTCCCCGCGCACCAGTGCGGGCCGCTCCTCCGGCTGCATGTCGTCCAGCAGTCGCTCCAGCCCCGGCAGGCTGTACATCGAATGCACTTGCTTGCCCGCCTCGACTTCCGTGTCGAGCACCAGCCGCAACTCGCCCATCAGGTACGAGTGCAGCACCAGCGACGGACGCCCCGGCTTGTGGGGGTTGTAGCCGACCTCCGCCCCCTCCTGGCGCCCGTAGACCGGCTTCACGCTCGTGTCGATGTCGAGCACCCACGGCTCTTGCCACAACGGCCGCACCGACTTCTCGAGATGCTTCTGCAGCCAAGCGGAGGCCTCTTTCTCGTCCATGCGCGCGATCGCCCGGCGCACCGAATCGTCACTGCACACCTTGCGCATACCCAACAGGCGCGGGTTGACCGGGTCATGGCGCAGCACGTTGACGTGCATGTAGCGCCTGGCTCCGCTCAGGATCGCCAGCAGCAGGGTGCCCAGCACATCGCGAACGCGGGGCCCGTTGTTGCTGGCATACGACAGGGGCGCGTCCTGCACGAATGCATCAAAGAGGCCGGCCTGTTTCAGGAAGTCGATCAGGAAGGCCAGCTGTCCCAGCGGCGTGACCTCCTCGTCCGGCGCCCAGCGGATCTGCACACGGCCCGCGTAGGTGTCCACGGAAGCGGTCCCCTCGCAAGCCCCGGCAGGGGCCTGAGGCGATTCACCCTCAGGGTGAGGCGGGGATGGATTGCGTACGACGACCATAGGGATTGCCATGCTACAACATGGGGTCGCGGCCTGTTCGGGCGAGCGGGAGCATGGAAGGTGAAAAGAACCTGCGACGAACATGAAGGCTCTTAGGGGGAATGAACCGCAATTCTGTTCGTCCGACCGCAGCATGCCTAGCTGTCCAGCCCCGCAGTTTCCACCACGAGGCTGGATTCGAGGTTCTGATCTGCTGATCACCCGTGCCAGCCATCCCGAAGCCCTCTCTCAACTGAGGAATTTAGGGTAGAAGCGGTCCCGGACGAGGGCCCGTTCGCCGAGGGAATTCGGGACGTAGTCCAGTGGCACTCGCAGCATGAGGACTGGCGGGAGACCCGCAAGCGGATCCATGACAAGTACTACGCGTACAGGAAGGGCACGTATGAAGCGCCGGTGAGCGTGGTGTCGTCTCTGGTAAACGGACTCACGGGTGTCATGGCTGTGCTCTACGGCGAGGGCGACTACATGAAGACGGTCGGCATTGCCACGTCGGCTGGCTATGACTGCGATAACCAAGCCGCCACGACGGGTGGTCTGATCGGCGTGCTGAACGGCTTGTCGGGCATGGGGGACCGGGCGCTCCGCCTCACGCGGGAACTTCCCGCGTGGAGAACTTGGGACAAGCCGTTCAATGACCAGTACGTCAATATCACTCGGGACGAAGTGCGGCTCCGGACGCCCATAGGCGAGATCGTCGACAGGATCGCGGCGATCGCCAAGAAGGCGATCCTGGAGCAAGGTGGCCGAATGGAAATGCGGGATGGCGAGGTAGTCTACGTCGTTCAGAGCGACCTGTAGGCAGACGTCCCCACGCCTCACAGGTGCCGCGGCCTCGTGGCCCGCGAGGACACCGCCATCGCTGTAGTCGTTTGCGACAGGGGGGCACCGGCCATGCCGCCCTAGCGGCAACGGTAGCCTTCGGGCCGCACGACCCTAGAGCCAATCCGCTGCGGGCCTGGCTCCCGGCCAGCACGGCTCAGTGCAGCCATCTCACCGACTCCGGCCGATGACGATTCCGGCTGTCGCTTAGGTCCCAAACACGCCTGGTCCATGCCCCGTGTGCGCGGACAAGGATCAGGGAGGGGTGTGCTACTATCCGGTCTGGGTTTGCCGGGAGCCCTGGCCATTGAGGCACAAGTCCCGGCATCGCCTCTCCCCGGCCGGCGGCGGACTCCCCGGATCAGCGCCCAAAGTGCGTGCTAGTCTGCGGTTGCGCACGCCGCGAGCGGAGGCTCGACAACCAAATCCCGTCACCCTAACTCGGCCTCGATTCGGTGGCCTCTCCGCAGCGGGACGCCGCCGAGTCCATGTCCCACGTGCGCGGACAAGGGCCGTACTGGCACCGCAGCGTCGCGGCGCAATCCGGATCGTGCGGCGGAACGCATCCCCGCGGAGCAGGGTGAGAATCGATCCGGAATCAGAACTTCGATCAGAAGTGGGCGCGAATCCTGCCCGGTGGCCTTAGTGCGTGTACTGCTGGGGCAGGGGCCCCTCCTCAAGCATCTGTCTGTCCCAGATCTGCCCCTCGCGCGTATAGGTCGCAAGTTCGAAGTCCTGGGTCAGCTCCAGAGCGTCAACGGGGCAGGCGTCCTCGCACAGCCCGCAGAACATGCAGCGAGAGAGGTCGTAGGTGAAGTTCGTCAGATCCTTGCGCTTTGTGGCCTTGTTTCGCTCCGAGGTCACCACGATCAGCTGCTCGGGGCAAGCCAAGGCGCAGAGGTTACAGGAGATGCAGAGCGTCTCGGATGTCTCGGGATGGGTGTTCAGGCGAGGAGCGCCGCGATAGCGCTCCGCGACCGGTGGCCGCGTCAGGGGGTACTGTTCGGTGACGACCTTCGACGGCTTCTGGTTCTTGAACGTGGTCCACAGGCCCTTCAGCAGGTCCGTAAGGAGGAAAGTCTTGATCAGGTTGGCCATGGCACCCTGCCTTGATTATTGCACCGTTTCGGCCAGCTAGCCACGAACAAGGAGTTGGACGATGCCATTGACGATCAACCCACCCATGCTGAGCGGGATCAGCCACTTCCAGCCGACGTCCATTAACTGGTCGTATCGGAAACGCGGGAACGTTCCGCGGTACCAGATGAACAGGTACACCATCACCGCCAGCTTGAACAGGAACCAGAAGAGCCCGATCACCGCCTCGTTGGCCGCCGGTAGCAGGAATAGCCCGCCGACCGCCAGGAAGCCCAATCCCAGTGCCAGCATCAGCAGCCGGAAGCCGTTGATCACTTGGCGCGGCACTCCCTTTAGGCAGCCCAAGCCCATGACGGCGAAGAGCGCCGCCGGAAATGCCGTGTTCAGCGGCATCTCAAGCCACGCTACGTTGGGGAAGGGCCGCAGCCAGCCGCCGAAGAACAACGTCACGCACAGGGAGCTGATCACCACTATTGCGGCGTACTCAGCCAAGAAGAACAGCGCCCAGCGGAAGCCCGAGTACTCCGTGTGGAAGCCGGCAACCAGTTCCGATTCGGCCTCGGGCAGGTCGAATGGCGCCCGATTGGTCTCGGCCGTGCCGGCGATGATGAACAGCACCGTCGGGACCAGCATCAGCCCGTAGTTGTCGAATGCGCCCCACACGCCGCGCTCGAGCTGCGAATGGATGACTCCCTGCATCGAGAGCGTGCCGGCGCACATGATGGCGGTCACCGTGGCAAAGCCCAGCGGCACCTCGTAGCTGACCATCTGTGCGGCCGCACGGAGCGAGCCCATCAGGGAGTACTTGGAGTTCGCCGACCAGCCGCCGAGGATGATGCCGAGCGCGCCAATGGACGACATCGCAAGGATGAAGAGGATCCCGATGTTGACGTCGGCCACGAAGAATCTGTCACTGAGCGGCAGCACGGCAAAGGCGGACAGGGCTGTGAACGTTGACACGACGGGCGAGAGCCAGAAAATCCAACGGTCGCTCTTCGCCGGGATGATGTCCTCTTTGATCATCAGCTTGAGGGCGTCCGCGAGCGGCTGCAGCACACCGTAAGGGCCGACGCGCATTGGGCCCAAGCGCACCTGGAGGTCCGCCAGCACCTTGCGCTCCGCCAGCACGATGTAACCGGCGACCAGCGGGAAGACGAGGATGATCACCACCGTCATCACGATGGAGGGCAGGTAGGGGTTGGCGAGCAGTTGTTCCATTCCGGCTCCTAGCGGTCCACTTCACCCAGCACGATATCGATCGTGCCAATGATGGCGACGACGTCGGCCACCAGCGATCCGCGGCACATCTTGTCCAGCGCGCCGAGGTTGACGAACGACGGTGGACGGACGCGCACGCGGTAGGGCTTGAGCGAACCGTCGCTGACCACGTAGTAGCCCAGCTCGCCCTTAGGGGCCTCGATCGACACGTAGGCCTCTCCGGGCGGCGGCTTGATGATCTTAGCGACTTTGCCCTTGATGGGCCCGCTCGGAAGTGCGTCGACCGCCTGCCGGATTATGCGGCAGGACTGCTCCATCTCGCGCATGCGAACGATGTACCGGTCGAAGGTGTCCGCGCCCTCCCGGGTGGGGACCTCGAAGTCGTACTTCTCGTACCCGCAGTACGGCTGTGCCTTGCGCAGGTCCCAAGCTACCCCGGCCGCACGCAGAAGCGGTCCGGTCACGCCGTAGGCCTTGCAGTCCTCAGCGGTGAGGATGCCGACGCCCGTCGTGCGCTTGACCCAGATGCGGTTGCCCGTCAGCAGGTCGTGGTACTCCTTGACCTTCTCATCCATCAGGTCGCAGAAGGCTAGGCAGTCCTTCTCAAACGTGTCGTAGGTCTCGTATTGCAGCCCACCGATGCGGAAGGCGTGCGTGGTCAGCCGCGCACCGCAGTACTTCTCGAAGATCTTCAGGACCTCCTCGCGCTCGCGGAAGCAGAGGAACACCGGTGTGATGGCCCCAATGTCCAAGGCGTGCGTGCCCAGCCAAAGCAGATGGGACGCGACGCGGTTGAGCTCGGTAAGGATCACGCGCACGCACTGCGCACGTTCGGGAATCTCCACGTCCAGCAGCTTCTCGACCGCCATGCAGTAGCCCAGTCCGTTTGAGACGGCCGCCACGTAATCCATACGGTCAACGTAGGGCGCGAACTGCTGATAGGTGCGGTCCTCGGCGATCTTCTCCACGCCCCGGTGCAGGTATCCGATCACGCAGTCCGTGCCCAGCACGGTCTCACCGTCCAGCTTGAGGATCACTCTCAGCACCCCGTGCGTCGACGGGTGCTGGGGGCCCATGTTGAGCACCAGCTCGTTGCTGTCCAGGAAGGTGTCGCCGTTAGCCGACGCAGATTCGAGGGTTGTGGCGGCCATCACTGTGCGCTCTCGATCTTCAGGTTCTCGCGGACCCACGCTCCGTCCTGCTGCAGGATGCCGTACTCCTTGCGCAGCGGATACCCATCCCATTCGTCGGGCATCAGGATTCGCCGCAGGTCCGGGTGGCCTTCAAAGCGCACGCCGAACATGTCAAACGCCTCGCGCTCGAGCCAGTCGGCCGAATTGTAGAGACCAGTGGCGCTCGGCACGGCCTCGCCATCGGCGGCGGTGGTCTTGACCCGTATTCGGTCATTGGCAGCAAACGAGTACAGGATCCAGACAATGTCGAACGGGCGTTCGCGCTTCGGCCAATGCACGGCCGTGACGTCCACGAGGTAGTCGAAGCCGTGGTCGTCCTTGAGACTGGCGAGCAGTTCTGCTGAGGAGGACAAGCCCACCGTCAAGAGCTTCTGGCCGCCGAGCACGACAGCGCCCTCGATCCCGTCCCCGAAGCGCTCCTTCAAGGCTGCTGGCAGCGGGCCCTCCCAAGGGGCGGACGGCATCACTGCCGGTTTCTTGCGTCGACGGACCCGAGTCCGGCCAGTCCGGCGAGTCCGGCGGATCGGCCGGCGCTTGCGGGGCTTCCTTGGCGGGCGGGGAGTGTCAGGCATATCCGCGAAAGTGCTTTCTCAGCGGGCCCTTTGGGCCCTTGCTTTAGTGGAACACAGCACGTCGGCCCTGCGCAAACTTCGGTTCAGCGCGCCCCGACACGGCCCCAAAGAGTTCGGAAAGGAGACATTCCCGTGGCGTTTGCGCTCTTGCAGGAGTGGCCCTCCAGAGCAAGCGGCTGGACCTCGTAGATCTCTCTCTCCACGGGCTCTGTCTGGGCTTGAACAAGCGTACGAAGAAGCGACACGCCTACCCACGCTCCAGCGAATGACGGGCAGCGTCTGCCGGAGGGATTCGCGCGGCGCGTGACCCCGTCCCGTCTCGGCGCGCTCGACCGGCAAGGCCCTCTTGTCGTCGTGCTGCGGTGCTGGCGTCTCCTGCAGGTTGAAACCGCGGTCCACCAGCGCGACACTGTGCCTCAACACCGCCTGATCGGGCGGTTCGTCCGCCGCACCGGTTGCGGTTGGTCAAGCTCGCCCGCGACCGTAACTTCACCCCGAACACCAACTGAGCTATCGCGACGCGATGAGGCTCGTGTATGAAGTCCACCAACGGTTCGGCAAGAGCCAAGCTAGGAGATCGTCTGAGAGAGCAGCGCATTCGCTAGTCGCGATGGATGGCCTGCTGAATGTGATCATTTCTCCGCCTAGGTTGTAATCCAGCTTCCGATCGATCGCAATACTGCGATGCGGACTGACGATACTCGCCCGAAGCCCCTACGGATCCCTTGCTATCAAGCCCATGCATCTGGGACATGGGCAGCCTGCGGCTCGGTCTCAGCGGCGGCTCTCGCCTCCGGACGGTGCACTCTCACACCGCACCTGAAGATGCTTGAGGTGCTCGTCTCGCTCCAGATCCCGAATCTCGCCGACCTAGGAAGCCTTACCACCTCACTCCCACGGATCTTGGCCGACTGTGTAGGTGCCAAGCAGACTCTCCAAGACGCCGTCGTGTGCAGACTTCCAACGTTCCTTGGCATCAGATGAAGTGAGATCCCAAACCCGAGCCCAAAATATGCAAGAATACGTTCGAATCTTCGCTTCCTTGCCAGCAGCGTGGATGGGGCGAATCGCAGACATGACCTCTGCGTCGCTGAGTGCCGTGCTGTAGGGTAGATGATCAAGCTCAAGCGCCCGCGACTCGTCGGCATAGCTGGAGTGAATTGAGTGCTCGTCGTCTGTAGCTCCGCCAGGTGGCGCCGGCACCTGACGGAAGATCATGCTGTCGTCGAAGACTGCCACTTCGAACGTGTAAAACGGTCGTTCGCGATCACCTCCCCCCGCTAGGGAAACTGTCTCATACCAGCAAGGTGGGTTATGCCCCTTCTCCCGCAAGATATCGAGATCTCGCCCCGCACTCTGAGCTGCTGCTTCAGCCTCGTTTCGCGCAATCTCGGCGCTCTCCGCTCGTCTCTCAGCCTGATCGGCCCTATTCTGCACTTCCTCTACCGCACGGGCTGCTCGGCCTAGGAGTGCACGAAGATCTTGCGGCAACCGACTCAGTCTGTCGTCCGGCGAGATCCTTGAAGCCGCATGCTCGGTTTCGTCCGCACTCGCCAACGTGACCGGCTTGTCGGGCACGGGAAACGAATCCCTATACTCGTGGACCACCTTCTCGACATCGTTGAGAACTGTTTTGGCTATGTGCAGTTCCTTCTCCTGATCCGTCTGCTCCGCTGGCGGCTGCGACCCCCATTGCTGTGCCAAGGACAGAAAGACCAACATCAATAAGAACAGCAATAGAATAAAGACTTCGGCGACCGTCAGACCCAAGACGGTCCCGCGTCGATATGCAGAATCCGCTGTTTCTGTCTTCGTCAATGCACGATCCTGCGCCAACCCTCAGTCCTTTCTCACGCAGTCGCCCAATCAGTACCACTTCCCGTCAATCCACCAGGTCTTTCCTGACTCAAGGGCGATTGGTCCTCGCAGGGCGTCGGTGGCGCGAACGGCTTTCTCGATGGAATCCGTCATCTGTTCTATGCGGGGAAGAAATCTGTCAAGCTGTGCAGAAATTCCCTCCGCTAGCTGCCTTACTGCCTCTGCATCTCTCGTGACTTTTCCGACATGCAACTCCGCTGCCCTTCTGATCTCGGTAACAGAACTCATCCATTCCTTGCTGTCTCTCTCTAGCTGGTCCCTAGCAACTTTCGTGAACTTCACGACGGAATCTCCGAATCCTGCCAGACCCACTTCCTGAACTTGACTTGTGCCCCGAACAAGACTCTTGTAAGCATCAACCATCTCATCGGCTCGATCATTCAAGCGCCCGGCAGCCTCGCTGGCAGCCAACCCGAGTGATCGGGTGCCACTCCCAGCGATGTCCAGACCCGTAGCGAGTGAATCCAACGCCTTACTGATGAACGCTATTCTATCAAGTAGTGCAGATAGATCGCTCACGTCGGATGCCAATTGGATACGGGCTGACTTGGAAACCGCCGCGACCTCCTCTGAGAGATCGCGCCATTCGCCCTCTGTCCGTGCAGTTGCGGCCGCTACTTTCCTATCGATTCTGACTGCCATATCGTTACTGGCAACGGAGACGGCCTTTGCAGCCTCCTGCCATGCCGTCGTCACATCTGAGAGCCCTCTTTCTGCCTCAGCTGACATCTTGCTGTTAAACTCACGAATTAACGACTCAGAATGCGCTTTGGCTTGTTCCGCCTGATTCTGCGTCAGTCGAGTGAAATGGCTAAATGCATCACTCGCGTCTCGAAGCGTACGTCGTAACTCCATCATAGACTCGGCTATCGTAGGCAGGTTGTCGGCTGTACCCGGAGAAGGATGTGAAATGGCAACTGTATCGCCTCCTGCTGATAGTAAATCAGTTTCACTCGCGGGGCTGGAAGGCTGATCGGACGACTGGTCGTCACTTATGGTCTGAAGGATGATGCGGCCAAGAATCCCCGCAACGGTGGAAACCAGAGCTATTCCGAAGTTCCCTATCAGATCGTGTGTTCGCTGTCGTA
This sequence comes from Bryobacterales bacterium, assembly GCA_965203925.1. Classification (GTDB taxonomy): domain Bacteria; phylum Acidobacteriota; class Terriglobia; order Bryobacterales; family UBA6623; genus VXMF01. The sequence goes on along the minus strand of OZ241924.1, from coordinate 1,851,338 downwards.
GGTCGTCATTCTCGGGCTGAAATACAAACAGTTGAAGAAGTGCGACGATCAGTGACGTCAGTGTGAATAGGAGGCCGAGGTAATAGAGATTGTCGCCAGCCAACCGCAAGTCTGTTTGCTTGCGACTGTGGTAGTGATGACCGAGCCATACGATAATTAATACAGCGATGAGAGCAGCAATGGAAGGCGCGATCATGCCTTCTTCATTAGAAAACAAGAAGCGAACAACAATGATTGAAGACGCACCGCAAAGAAACGCGAGAAGTAGAGGTCCAAACACTAGACCGACCTCTGGAAAATGACCCTGCCATTAAACGCTTGGATAAGCTTGGTCCACCAATAATAGTGATCGGTCGTTTGCCAGTGCGAATCTCCACCGCGTTCCAATCGGTATAGACTGACCTCTACACCGGACAGATCGGTCTGCAAATGTCGCAGTTTGGCCTTGACCTCTTCGGGCGATGGGTAGGTACCGTAGTGCGACAAATCATCAGAGTGTTGTAGCAAGTCCGAGAATAGGATCAAGTGCAACGGCTTCGCCGCTGCAGTTAACGTGCGCTGGCTCATAACGTGTCGGGGAACGATGATTCCGAGGGCTTCGATTATTGGCGACTGAATATGTGGTGAGGCTTCAGTCCGGTTGAATAATGGTTCGACGGCATCAAGAAATCGTTGCCATCGCCGTAGCGCAATCATTTTACCTTGGGTCAAGTTGTCCATCGTATTCCAATCGCTGGGATCACCGCCAGGGTTGCAGACTCGGATGGCGGGCTCAAGTCTGGACACCGTTCGGGGCAGTTCGTACACAATCAATGCCTCACCAGGTGCAACGAGAAAGCCAGGCCTTGCGCTGCCTCTATCTCCCGTTAGTTCTCCTACAAGACGCTCCAGTTCCTCGCGAAGTTTGGGTGTCAGTGGATCGGACGTGTCCAGAAGTAGTACCGTTGTCCGTAATGGTTGCTTGCCAGCGGGACAGAGGTTTTCGTCAAGGCGGTCCGGCTGACAGCTCACATAGACAAGACTTGCGATTAGCGTCAGAGCCGCTGTTTCAAAGAGAGATCGTCTTAGTGCGGGCGACGTGTCACGTGTGGTCATATGTGAACCTTTTCGCTTCCTCCAAGTAAGACTTCGTCCAGCGTTAGGATTCCACGGTGGATGGTCTTGTAGTGTCCCTGTAGGTGTCGTATCGTCTGGTGAGCACCGTGCATGGCATGCTTGATATCACTCTCGCGTGGAGGATGAAACGACGGAGGATCCAAGATGTCGGAGTCCACCTTTACTGGTTTCTTGAAATATAATGGGGCCGGACTCTCTCGGACAGTCTCGTTGGCAGTACGATAGGCCTTTAACAGGAAGTCGAGGTCATGTTGATACTGTCTTAAGTTGACTGGATACTCATCTACTAATCGCTCTCCTCGTCTGCACAGTTCACGCCGTTTGCTTTGCCTCGCCTGCAGTTTGTGTCGTATGTCCTTCAGCTTGGAGTCAAAGGTTCGGTAGACTTTCCGAAGTTCCGCTTGCGCTTGGTCGTACTCTTCGATGTAGGTGCTTTCAGTGCGCTTCGCTTTTCTTGCGCGTTTTCCGTAACCCGGGTATGGATCATCCCGTTGTAGCCACTTCCAAGATGCGAATCCGAAGCAAGATATTCCCAGCAACACTAAGAAGATTGAATTGATGGAATCAACACGAAACGTTTGGTTCGACAATCGGTTTAGTGCATCTTCCCCTATCCGCAAGATGTCTGCATTGCGATCTGTTGCAACAGATTGGACACTGTCCCGATAGTGACCGACAGCTAGATTGAATACGAATGCAAATGACATGAAGAGGATGATTCCTGTCCATGCCACCGTTCTTTGCGTGCGACGATTCTTAAGGCGCAAGAGTTCGCCCATTGGTAATCCGAAGACCACAACGTTGACACCACTGATCAGAGTCATCAGCATTATGGCACCAAACAAACCTTGAGGATTAACTTCCATCAACAGTGAGGAATTCAGAACTATTTCGACGAGAATACAAGCAAGGATATACTTCCAAACTGAGGAGCGATGTGAGTAGTCCGGTGAACGTGTCAAGCCCGATGTCTGTTTAAATGTGGCGAGGTCGTTCTGAGCATTCACAACGTCGGTTTGCAACCCGGACAGACGATTGAGAAGCGCTTTGAGCCTTCCCTCCAGTGCAATGTCTGCGTCCGTTTCGATTTGCGATATCTCTTGTTCGAGCGCGTTGAGTTCTTGTTCATTCTCGACACTAGCCAACTCGCGCTCGAAGTCTGAAAGGCGGCGTGCAACATCTTCTCGGCATTTACGGCCGCGATGGTTGACCCAGTCCACGATCTGTGCCTCGTGAGCATCAAGAGTAGTGGAATCGCTCGTTGGCTGGTCGACTGCACCTTGAGCCTCGGCCGTGTTGCGGACATTATGTTCCTTCAGCCATCGGTTCAGATCGAGCCTCTGGTATTGTTCCCTGATTGGGTCGAAGCCTGGTACGTTGCTCTGCTCCGGATCACCAAAGCGCCGCCAAGGCATTCTCGGAGTATACAATTGAAGTGGCATTCGCTTCAACGTTCTGGTGTGAGCCAGTGTCCACGGTGGGGTCGGAGGTCGCCACGATCTTGGCGCACGACAGCTCATCGAGATCGGAGTCTCCGCGAGGATGGGAAGAAAGGATCGCGACCGATTGCCGGTTGACCAGTCTGATCCGACGGAATCGGAGGGCGTTCAACCGCGCAGCGCGGGTCGTGGACAAACTACTCCTGGCCAGACCCTTGGACCGTGGCCCGGAGCATTTGGGGTCAGGGTCGGTATGTGAGCATGTCTGAGTGTCGGGCCGGCCCAGCCTACCGGCCCGGCGGCGCTCGGGCAATGTCGCTGGGCTGTGGAACGCCCGTTCACCGGCAGGCGACCGCGACACGGGCAGTTAGTCGGTAGTTGCTGGCCGAGACCCCGCCCGGAGGTTGTCGATTCAGCAGAGGAGAGAATTTCAGCGCACAATCGGTTGGACGTCCGGACTGAGGAGAGCATTAACTGATGAAGGCTGGACGTGATCCTACGGATCAGGGTGCGGACTCTACTGTTCGAGCTTAAGATCTTGGTGCGCTCTGGCCCCGGCGGGGCCCTTGGCCAACTCAGAGCACGCCGATACGCGGCCACGTTCCTCGGCGCGGGCAAGCCCGTGCATCTGGTGGGTGTGGAGTTCGGTGTAGAGTCCCGCAGTGTAACGAGCTTCGAATCCGTGCAGACCTGTCCCGGCACACCTCCCGGGCGCCGCCTTGCTGAAGCCTCAACGGACTGACGCTTCCCGGAGCGGAAGTGCGACGAGCCCAGTTTCCGGGATGGACTTGCCCCCACCCGCATAGCGAGTTTCCGAAGTTGGGTGATTGGCTGGAGCGTAAGACAGCGGGAGGTTCGGGCAATCGAACAGCGCGAATCAGGCACTTCCGGCGGCACCTGCGGCGCATGACCGACAGCGAGCGGTGGGAGCGGACCAAGAGTGCCGACGACCGGAACAGCACCGGGCCGACCCGGAAGGGGAGTAAGGACGAGTTCATCTGGAGCCGCTCGCCCCGTGACTCCGTGGGAAGTCCGTCATTGCAGCGCCAATGTACCGGACGGAGCCCACCGGGACACTTACCCTAACGCTTCAGTCCAACTTGGAGTCCACCGAAGGCAGGCGGGCCGCGCCGCTCCAGACTAGCCCCACAGCCGGATTAGGATGCCTATGACGGCCACTGCGGCACCGATCATCCACATCAGCATCCTCAGTTTGGAGTCTTGGGCGGCAATCAACCCGGCCAAGGCGTCCAATCTGGCGATCTGGGCCTCGGTCTTGGCGTATTGGGCTTCGATGTTGGCGTTCTGCGCTTCGATCTTGGCACCGATGCTGGCACTGTGGGCCTTGATTTCGGCTGCGATGGTCTGGCCGACCATGTTGCGCACCCCTCGGCTGCATTGTAAGCATCCTCCAGAGAGAGACCCTCCCTGGATAGGGCGTCGGGATCGACGGCGGGTATGGAGGTGGGCATCAGTACTTCTCCATGAGCTTGGCTCTGAACAGACAGCAGCCTGCCACGACCGCCGGTAGGCAGGCGACGGGTCTCCCGGGAAAGTCGCTTTCGCGGTCCACGCCCAGCGAGCCTCGAACCAACACGGAGAGTGCATTTGGCCGCCCGCGCTTCATTTCGGCCAAGCGCCGGGCTATTCGGTCGCCGACTAAGTGGCAGACCGCTCTCGTGCGCGTCACGGGTCTACAGACTATGGCACTCGTAGCTTGCTCATCAGGTTCGCACTGCCAGGCCCCTCCGTGGACCTTGGCCCAGCCCGGTCCCGCCGGCCTGTACGCGGGCAACGCGCCTTCGCTAGGGGCCTCGCTGAGGCAACGTCTACTCGGCGGAGCCGCTTGGCTACGCTTGGCCCCTCAGGGACACGACACTACAGACCCGGCCGACAGTGCCTCTGCAGACCGGGACCTTGGGCTTACGTGGAGCTGCACCAGAGGGTCACATCGGTTGTTGTGACCAGACCGGCGGATTCGGATTGGTTGGAGCACTTCCGCTGTGGCTCCGCAGACGTCCGAGCCAGCCGAGCGAGTGGAATATGGCGAAGACTGGTTCGACCTGCCATCGAAAGTGACGCCACTCCGGCGCCTCAGCCACCGCGAACCGTTGCCACGGGCAGTCAGCCAGACAAGGTGGGCCGCGGCGTACGGAACCGTCCCGTGTTTACCGGCCAGCGCTGCGTCGTTGTCGGTTCACCAGGAAGCCAAATCGGGTGCTCAAGACCCGTCGCGGTTTGCGACGGCGTCGACCGCGGAGCACGCCGGGGAGCGATCTGGGCGCCACGTCTCGTCGCGTCTTGGATGAGCTCCCAGGTCCCCACGCTGGCAGAGGAGAGATTCGGAGGCCAACGCCTCTCACTCTTCAATCTGCTCGCTCAACCGGTGAGCACCGCGAAGTGCGTCACCTATATGGAGGCGTCTCTTGTGCGGGAGCCAACACCGTGGGAAGACTGGACCGCGTTTCGAAGTCCTGACAGTGGAGACTTGGGCTTCGCCCGCAGCTGTTCAAGTAGAGTCCTCAATTCGTTCGAAACAAAGCGATTCCTGAGCTGCGGTGGCCGGGTCGTCTCGTACCACTCCGTACGCCCCCGCCGGCGAATCAGCACGAGAGCTGCCTTACTCACTAGAGATCCTGCTGGAGAGCCACCTGCGGCACGAGGACGGCTTGAGGTTGACTGTGGACTACATCCGCGCTGTGCTCGGCTGGGCTCCGGGAGCAGCTTCTGCGCACCAGACCGCGAACCGCCCGGCGCATGTGCTGGTAAAGGACTTGATCGATGACACCCCCTGCGGATGCCTGAGAGCGAACGGCGGAAGCCTACGCAGAGAACTGACGGCCGGAACAGCAGCTGGCCAGCCGGGAAGAGGGAGGCAGAACGAACTCATCTAGAGCGGCTGGCCCCGTAGCCTCCGCAGGAGGACCGTCAGTCCAGCGGACGGGCATCGGACGGAGCCGCGGGAACTCTTCCCGAACACTTCAGGCGTTCGTGGAGGCAACCGAAGGCGGGCAGGCCGCTCGGCTCCAGACTAGCCCCACAGCGGGATGAGGATGCCAATGACGGCCACGGCGGCACCGATCATCCACATCAGCATCCTCAGTTTCGAGTCTCGGGCGGCAATCAACCCGGCCAAGGCGTCCAATCTGGCGTTCTTGGCCTCGGTCTGGGCCTCGGTCTTGGCGTTCTGGGCTTCGATCTTGGCGTTTTGAGCTTCGATCTTGGCACCGATACTGGCACTGTGGGCCTTGATTTCGGCTGCGATGGTCTGGCCGGCCATGTTGCGCACCCCTTCGGTCGCATTGTAAGCGTCCTCCGACGAGAGGCCCTCTCTGGATAGGGCGTTCAGGATGGGGAGGGCATCGGGATTGGCAGCGGGTGTGGACGTGGGAATCAGTACTTCTCGATGAGCTTGGGGCTGAACAGACAGCGGTCTGTCACGACGGCCGACAGCGAGGCGATGGGGCGCTCGGGGAAGTCGCTCTCGCGGACCATGCCCAGTGCGACTCTGACCCACACGGAGAACTCATGTCGCCGCCGCGCATAAAATCAGCCACACACGGGGCGTATAGTCCTGTAATTGAGGATTCGAACATTGTCGTGCGAGTCACATATCTGCATATTATAGCACACATAGATTTCTGATCAGGTTCGCACCACCAAACCCCTCGGTGAACCCCGGACGAGCCCGATTACGCCAAGCTGTACCGGGGCAACGCGGCTTCGCCAGGGGCCTTGCTGAGGCAACCTTCGCTTGGCCCCGGCAGGGACACGACACTACAGACCCGGCCTACAGTGCCTCTGCGGACTGAGACCTTGGGCTCAGGTGGAGCCGACCCAGAGAGTCAAATCGGTTGTTATGACCAGACCGGCGGATTCGGACCGGTTGGAGCACTTCTGCTGTGGCTCCGCAGACGTCTGAGCCAGCCGAGCAAGTGGAATCTGGCGCAGACTGGCTCGACCTGCCATCAGAAGTGACGCCACTCCGGCGCCTCAGCCACCACGAACGGTTGCCACGGGCAGTCAGCCAGACAAAGTGAGCCGCGGCGTGCGGAACCGTTCCGCGTTCACCAGCCAGCGCTGCGTCTTTGTCGGTTCACCAAGAAGCCAAATCGGGTGCTCAAGACCCGTCGCGGTTTCCGACGGTGTCGACCGCGGAGCACGCCAAGGGGCGATCTGGGCGCCGCATCTCATCCCGTCTTGAACGAGCTCCCAAGTCCCCACGCTGGCAGAGGAGAGCCTCCGAGGCCAACGCCCCTCATTCTTCAATCTGCTGGCTCAACCGGTGAGCACAGCGAAGTGCGTCACCTATGTAGAGGTGTCTCTTGCAGGGGGCCAACACCGTGGGAAGACTGGACCGCGTTTCGAAGGCCTGACAGTGGAGATTTGGGGTTCGCCCGCAGCTGTTCGAGCAGAGTCCTCAATTCGTTCGAATCCAAGCGATTCCTGAGCTGCGGTGGCCGGGTCGTCTGGTACCGTCCGTACCCCCCTCCGCCGGCGAATCAGCACGAAAGCTGCCTTACTCACTAGAGATCCTGCTGGAGAACCTTCCGTGGCACGAGAACGCCTTGAGGGGGACTGTGGGCCGCATCCGCGCTGTGCCCGAATGGGCTCCGAGGACAGCTCCTGCGCTAGAGACCGCGAACCGCCCGGCGCCTGTGCTCATAAAGGACTCGATCAATGACACTCCTGGCGGATGCCCGAGACCGAACGGCGGAAGCTTACGGAGAGAGCCGACGGCCGGAACAGCAGCTGGCCAACCGGGAAGAGGGAGGTAGGACGAGCTCACCTAGAGCGGCTGGCCGCGTGACCTCCGCAGGAGGACCGTCAGTCCAGCGCACGGGCATAGGACAAAGCCGCGGGAACTCTTCCCGAACGCTTCAGGCATTCCTGTAGGCCCCCGAAGGCGGGCAGGCCGCTCGGCTCCAGACTAGCCCCACAACCGGATTAGGATGCCTATGACGGCCACTGCGGCACCGATCATCCACATCAGCATCCTCAGCTTGGAGTCTTGGGCGGCAACCAACCCGGCCAAGGCGTCCAATCTGGCGTTCTGGGCCTCGGTCTGGGCCTCGGTCTTGGCGTTTTGGGCTTCGATCTTGGCACCGATGCTGGCACTGTGGGCCTTGATTTCGGCTGCGATGGTCTGGCCAGCCATGTTGCGCACCCCCTCGACCGCATTGTAAGCGTCCTCCGACGAGAGGCCCTCTCTGGTTAGGGCGTTCAGGATGGCGAGGGCATCGGGATTGGCGGCGGGTGTGGACGTGGGCATCAGTACTTCTCCATGAGCTTGGGGCTGAACAGACAGCGGCCTTCCACGACCGTCGACAGCGAGGCGATGGGTCGCTCGGGAAAGTCGCTCTCGAGGACGACGCCCAGCGGGCCCCTGACCCACACGGAGAGAGCATGTCGCCGCCCGCGCTTAAGATCAGCCACACACGGGGCGGATATTCCTCTAATTGAGGATTTGAAAATTATCGTGCGAGTCACAGGTATGTATATTACAGCATATATAGATTTACGATCAGGTTCGCACCACCAAACCCCTCGGTGAACCCCGGACGAGCCCGATTACGCCAAGCTGTACCGGGGCAACGCGGCTTCGCCAGGGGCCTTGCTGAGGCAACCTTCGCTTGGCCCCTGCAGGGACACGACACTACAGACCCGGTCGACAGTGCTTCTGCGGACCGGGACCTAGGGCTCAGGTGGAGCCCCCCAGAGCGTCAAATCGGTTGTTATGACCAGACTGCCGATTCTTATCAAAGTGAACGCCGATTCCGATCCAAAACGAACACCTGGTGGGGTGACCGGAGCGAAGCGACGCTCCGGCCTTAGGATGGACCTTCGCTGGCGCCTCAGCCACCACGAACGGTTGCCACGGGCAGACGGCCAGACAAGACGAGCCGCGGTGTGCGGAGCCGTTCCGGCTTCACCAGCCAGCACTGCGTCTTTGTCGGTTCACCAGAGAGCCAAGTCGGGTGCTCAAGACCCGTCGCGGTTTCCGACGGTGTCGACCGCGGAGCACGCCGGGGCCGATCTGGGCGCCGCATCTCATCCCGTCATGAACGAGCTCCCAGGTCCCAACGCCGGCAGAGGAGAGCCTCCGAGGCCAACGCCCCTCATTCTTCAATCTGCTCGCTCAACCGATGAGCGCCGCGAAGTGCGTCAGTTATATGGAGGCGTCTCTGGTGCGGGAGCCAACACCGTGGGAAGACTGGACCGCGTCTCTATGTCCTGACAGTGGAGACTTGGGCTTGGCCCGCAGCTGTTCGAGCAGAGTCCTCTAATTCGTTCGAAACCAAGCGATTCCTGAGCTGCGGCGGACGGGTCGTCTCGTACCATTCCAAACTCGCCACTGGGGAATCAGCACGAAAGCCGCCTTACTCACTAGAGATCCTGCTGGAGAACCTTCTGCGGCACGAGGACGCCTTGACGGGGACGGTGGGCCACATCCGCGCTGTGCCCGGCTGGGTTCCGAGAGCAGCTCCTGCGAAAGAGATCGCGTACCGCCCGGCGCGTGTGCTCAACCGGACTCGATCAATGACACCCCCGGCGCATGCCCGAGAGCCAACGGCGGAAGCTTACGGAGAGAGCCGACGGCCGGAACAGCAGCTGGCCAACCGGGAAGAGGGAGGTAGGACGAGCTCATCTAGAGCGGCTGGCCCCGTGACCTCCGCAGGAGGACCGTCAGTCCAGCCCACGGGCATAGGACAAAGCCGCGGGAACTCTTCCCGAACGCTTCAGGCATTCCTGTAGGCCCCCGAAGGCGGGCAGGCCGCTCGGCTACAGACTAGCCCCACAACCGGATTAGGATGCCTATGACGGCCACTGCGGCACCGATCATCCACATCAGCATCCTCAGCTTGGAGTCTTGGGCGGCAACCAACCCGGCCAAGGCGTCCAATCTGGCGTTCTGGGCCTCGTTCTGGGCTTCGATCTTGGCACCGATGCTGGCACTGTGGACCTTGATTTCGGCTGCGATGGTCTGGCCGGCCATGTTGCGCACCCCCTCAACCGCATTGTACGCGTCCTCCGACGATAGGCCCTCTCTGGTTAGGGCGTTCAGGATGGCGAGGCCGTCGGGATTGGCAGCGGGTGTGGACGTGGGCATCAGTACTTCTCCATGAGCTTGGGGCTGGACAGACAGCGGCCTTCCACGACCGTCGACAGCGAGGCGATGGGTCGCTCGGGGATGTCGCTCTCGAGGACGACGCCCAGCGGGCCTCTGACCCACACGGAGAGAGCATGTCGCCGCCTGCACTTCACTCTAGCTACACACGGGGGAACTTGCCCTCCATTTGAGTAGCAGAACATTATCGTGAGAATCACAGGTATACAGATTATACCATACGTCGCTTGCTAATCAGGTTCGCACCGCCAAATCCGTACGGCGAACCCCGGCCGCATGTTCGCGGGCAACGCGGCTTCGCTAGGAGCCGGGTATAGGCAAGGCCCGCTCCGCAGAGGTACTCGGCCGCCCTTTGTCCTTGCACGGACACTATCCGAGAGTTGCCGGTCCCTTAGGGTCTCGGCCGTCGTCCGAGCCAGCCCAGCGACCTGCATCTCGCGATGACTGGCTCGACCTGCCATCGGAAGTGACGCCACTCCGGCGTCCCAGCCATCGCGAGCGGTTTCCGCGGGTAGAAACCGAAACAAGCTGGCTCACGGTATAGGAGGGGGCGTTCCGGCTCTACCCGCTTGCCCTGCGTTCTTGTCGGTTCTCCAGCAAGCGAATTCGGGTGCTCAACACCTCTTGGGGTTTCCGACGATTTCGACCGCTGGGCGAGCCGGGGAGCGATCAGTGCGCGACCCCTCGTCCCATTCTCAACGAGATTCCAGACCCGATGCCGCCGAGCAACGGTTCCTAGGCGAACGGCCCGCAAGTGCCGTTCACTCTCCTCGCTCAACGACTGACGGCGGCGAATTGCGCCGCTCAAAGTAGGTGTCTCTTGTGCGGGAGCCAACAGCGTGGGAAAATTGGACGGAGCTGCGGAATACTGGCGGTGGAGATCTGCGCCTCGCCCGCATCTGTTCGAGGACCCTCATGAATTCGTTCGAAACTAAGCGATCCCTGACCTGCGGCGGACGGGACTTTTCGTACCACTCCGTTCCCGACGCCGGCGACGCGGCCCGGAAGCTGCCTTTCTCGCTGAAGATTCTGCTGGAGAACCTGCTGCGGAACGAGGACGGCTCAAGCGTGACTGCAGACGACATCCGCGCCGTTCTCGCCTGGGTCCCGGCGGCAGCTCCCGCACAAGAGATCGCGTATCGCCCGGCGCGTGTGCTGATGCAGGACTTCACCGGCGTCCCCGCAGTCGTGGACCTCGCGGCGATGCGCGATGCGATGGTGGCGATGGGCGGAGATCCGGCAGGCATCAACCCGCTGCAACCGGCGGATCTGGTCGTCGACCATTCAGTGCAGGTCGACAGCTTTGCGTCCAGCGGCGCGATCTCGCTGAACAGCGCCCTGGAGTACGAGCGAAACCGCGAGCGCTACCAGTTCCTGAAGTGGGGCCAGAACGCCTTCCGGAACTTCAAGGTGGTGCCTCCTGAGACCGGCATCGTGCATCAGGTCAACCTCGAGTACCTAGCCAAGGTGGCCTTCACCTACGAGCGGGACGGGGAGAGCTGGGTCTGCCCGGACACGCTCGTGGGCACGGACTCGCACACGACGATGGTCAACGGTCTGGGCGTGCTCGGCTGGGGCGTTGGGGGCATTGAGGCGGAAGCCGGCATGCTGGGCCAGCCGATCTCGATGCTTGTCCCGCAGGTTGTCGGCTTCGAGCTGACAGGCCGGCTGGCGCAAGGCGCGACGGCCACGGATCTCGTCCTCACGGTGGTCGAGATGCTGCGCGCCAAGGGAGTGGTGGGCAAGTTCGTCGAGTTCTTCGGCGACGGTCTCGACCAGCTTCCATTGGCGGACCGCGCAACGATCGCCAACATGGCGCCCGAGTATGGCGCGACGTGCGGACTCTTCCCGATCGACGCGGAGACCCTTTCCTACCTTGCTCTGACGGGCCGGAGCGAGGACCAAGTGCGCCTAGTGGAGGCGTATGCCCGTGCGCAGGGATTCTTCCGCGAGCCCGGGAGTCCGCCGGCGGCCTACTCTGACACGCTGCGGCTGGACATGGGCCAGGTCGAACCGTCGATCGCCGGCCCGAAACGCCCTCAGGACCGCATCTCGCTCAATGCAGCCGCCGACTCTTTCGGGCGGATGCTGCGAGAATCTGGCCCGCGGGGTGGCGGCGGCGTCGCCACGGCGGCCGGTGTGACGACCCGCATCCGGGGCTCAAAGGTCGAGCTGACGGACGGTGCCGTGGTGATCGCTGCCATCACCAGCTGCACGAACACATCTAATCCGGCCGTGATGATCGGCGCAGGGCTGGTAGCCAAGAAGGCGGTCGAGTGCGGGCTGCAGGTCAAACCGTGGGTCAAGACGAGCCTTGCGCCGGGATCCCGCGTCGTGACCGAGTACCTCACCCGCTCCGGCCTCGACAGCTATCTGGACCTGATCGGCTTCAACCTAGTGGGCTACGGCTGCACGACCTGCATTGGCAATTCCGGGCCGCTGCCTCCCGAGGTGTCCGCGGCCATCCGCGAAGGCGACCTGCTGGTGGCGTCCGTGCTCTCGGGGAATCGGAACTTCGAGGGCCGCGTGCACGCGGAGGTGCGCGCCAACTACCTCGCGTCGCCCCCGCTGGTCGTCGCCTACGCCCTTGCCGGAAACATGAATGTCGACATCGCACGGGAGCCTCTGGGAGTCGACCTGGAAGGTCGGCCGGTGCACCTCGCAGACCTGTGGCCCACGCCGCAGGAGGTCGCGGACACCGTCTCGAGAGTCGTCGACTCGGACATGTTCCGGGCAACCTACGCGAGCGTCTACGAAGGCAGCCCGCGCTGGCGTGGCCTTGACGCACCCAGCAGTGATCGGTTCGCTTGGCAAGACGACTCAACGTACATTCGATTGCCCCCGTACTTCGAAGGGATGGCGCCCCAGCCTGGCAGCGTGCCGCCGATCGAGAAGGCGAGGGTGCTGGCGCTGCTAGGCGACAGCGTCACCACGGACCACATTTCACCGGCCGGGGCGATCAGCCCTGACAGCCCAGCCGGCGCCTACCTGCAGGGCCTAGGGATCGCGCCGAAGAACTTCAACTCCTACGGGTCGCGCCGCGGGAACCACGAGGTCATGATGCGGGGAACGTTCGCGAACGTGCGGCTGAGAAACCTGCTGGCCCCCGGCACAGAGGGAGGCTGGACAAAGCACCTGCCCGGAGGGGAAGTGCTGTCGATCTTCGACGCGGCGATGCGCTACCGGGACGCGGGCACGCCGCTGGTAATCCTCGCGGGACGCGAGTACGGCACGGGCTCATCGAGGGACTGGGCGGCCAAGGGCCCGGCCCTGCTGGGCGTCCGCGCGGCCATCGCGGCCAGCTACGAGCGCATCCACCGCTCGAACCTGATCGGCATGGGCATCCTCCCACTGCAGTTTCCCGACGGCGAGGACAGCTCGTCGCTGGGCCTCACCGGGCACGAGCGCATCACCATCGCGCCTGTGGGCGCCGATTGCCCGGAGACCGTCCGCGTTGAGGCCATCCCCGACGATGGCGGACGACCGGTGGCCTTTGAAGCGCGCGTGCGCATCGACACGCCCAAGGAGCTGGAGTACTACCGCCACGGGGGCATCCTGCAGTACGCCCTGCGGCAGATGCTGGATGCCTGAGGCGCCCACGCGTGACGCCGCCAATTGGCGCCAGAACCTGCGCGTCGTGCTGGTCGGGGCGCGTAATTCCCTGAACATCGGCGCGGCGGCGCGCGCCATGCTCAACTTCGGCTTCACCGACCTGCGCTGCGTGCGCCCCTATGAGTTGTCGTTCCGCTCGGCCCGCTCCGCGGCAGGGGCCGGCGGCGTGCTGGCCGACGCCAAGGTGTGCGCGGACCTTTCGGAGGCCCTCGGGGAGGCGGAGCTAGTGGTCGGCTGCAGCGGGCTTGAGGCGCGCAAGCAGCGGCACGTCCAGCGTGCACTGCCCTCGGCGGCCACCGCCCTCCGCACGCACCTCGCGGACCGCCAAGCCGCCCTTGTGTTCGGCTCAGAGAAGAGCGGGCTGACCAACGACGACCTCAGCCATTGCGACTGGGTGCTCTCCATCCCCACCAACTCGGACTGCCCGTCGATGAACCTTGGGCAGGCCGTCGCCGTGTGCTGCTACGAGATCTCCCGAAGAGCGGGGCCGTCTCCAAGCCTCAAGACCCCCCAAGGCGTCGCGTCGGTCACCCGCGAGCGCATTCTTCAGACTCTCCTCGGCGTGCTGGAGACGTCCGGATTCCTGCAGACCGGGGCCAGGCCAGCGAAGACCCGCAAGCTCCGCAGGTTCGTCGGCCGCCTCCGGCTGGCGCCCGAAGATGCCCGCATGCTGCAGGCCATCCTGCGGCAGGTCGAGTGGAAACTCGGGCACCGAGATGGCAAGTGACGTGTTCCCGGGTTTGACAGGATTCGCATGCCGTCGGTAGACTTAGCCTGTCAAGAGAGGACGAGACGATGATGAGCAGGCAGACCGACGTTGAGAGAATCGCCGATCAGGCCCTGCAGATTTACAAGGAGAAGTTTCAAGAAGACTACGAATCCCAGCACAATGGGAAGTTCGTTGCTATCGACATCCGGGGAGAAAAGGCATACCTTGGTGACTTTGCCGAGGATGCGCTAAGGGAAGGCAGAAAGCGCTCTCCTTACGGTATATTTCATTTGATCCGAGTCGGATCATCCAGTGCGTTCAGGTTGAGGCATCCCAGCAGAGAGATCCAAATCAGTTATTGGTAAGTTCGACGATGACGGAAACCCATGTGTAGACTTCCACCTCTGCGGAGTAAACCATCAAGTTCCTGGACCCAAGTTCACAGGGATTATTGATACTGGCTTCACCGGGTTCCTACAGATTCCCCTCCATGAAGCGTTCGCGCTAGGACTCCCTCTTGAAGGTACGACGGCCGTCACCCTTGCGGATTCTTCTGAGTGCGTTCTGCTAACGGCTCGGGCAAGCGTTACCTTCATTGGACAAACTCTTTCTGGTGTCGTCCTTCTCTCCCCCGGCACGAGCGACATTCTCATGGGAATGGAGTTTCTGAGAGCGTTTAGAAAATCGTTGATGATTACTAGCGGCCCCAGTGGTCAAGGACTGGTGGTCGTTATGGATCTAGACGGAGCCTAGTCCTGTCTTCCCAATCGCCAATGTGACTATTCGATATGATTCCCGGCCAGATAGCCTACGGAAGTCGTCGGGGAACGCCCGTCTTATAGGAGGTGATCCGCCAGCGCGGCCTTTCGCGCCCGCGGGCGGGGCTGGCGAACCGCGGGTGGCGCAACGGCGGGGGCACTGGTCGGGACCCATTCCGGCGGAGGCGCCTGCGCCACCGGCTCGGGCGGGGGCTCGGCCTCAGCAGACCCCTTCGAGAAGAGCGCGACGCACGCACCGTAGAGGAAGTGCCGGTTTCTCTTAAAGCCGGTCACCTCTTCGATGATTCCCAGGTCGACCAAACGCGAGACCAGCTGGTTTGCGGCGACGTATGACGTGCCGGTGACCTCGCGGACGTCAGCAACGTTCGCCACGGGGCTGTGGGCCAGCCGGTCCAGCATCTTCAGGCCACGGTGCGCTGAGTGGCCCAGAGCCTCAGCGACGGTCATCCGGTGCTCCTCCCGCAGCATGGCGAAGCGCCACAGGATCTCCTCCGCCGCGGAAGCCGCCTGGGCGAAGCACTGCACGAAGTACTGCAGCCACCCTTGCCATCCGGTCCCCTCACGGAGCGCTGTCAGCCGATAGCGGTACTCCTCCAATCGCAGAATGAGCGAATCAGATGGAGCCAAGCCAAGCCTGCCAGGCACGTCCAGCCAAAACAGTCCCCCAATTCCAAGGGTCCGCGCCAGTCGGTCAGGCTGGCCCTCGAACAGCTCCAGCTGGTGCAGGCGGCCCTGCATGACCCCCACGCGCAGCAACGCGGGCAACCCGGCATTTCCGGCGATGTACCGCCCCAATTCGGAGAGCGCGGCTTCCGAAGCCGCGCTTGGACGCTCACGTTGCGCGTCTCCAAGGCCTGCCAAGACCCGATACAGTCGCGCAAGCCAAGGCCACGAGAGTCGGGCTTCACCGCTGCCCGCGGACCGCTCAAGGGACACCGCAGCCATGCAGCAGCGGGCCGCCCACACGGCGGGCTCGTCGTCGGCCTCTTGCGGACTGGCGCGACCCGCCAGATCGGAAACCGAGACGGAGTGCCCGTCAAGCCGCGCGGAAGCGACGGCTTCCCTGCGCGCCTGCATCTCGAGGAATCCGTCCGGAGTGGGAAGGCATTGGACTGCGGCTTCCAGCCGATGTCCCGCTCGGTCCGCCTCTGCCAGCGAGGGCCCCAGCCTCGAGAGGATCTCACCCGACAAGACTGGAAGGGCGCTCACAGCCATGCCCGGGCCCCTGAGTTGCAACGCGTCGAGGTAGAGACGCCGCCATGCATCCCGAGTCTGGCGTGCTCACGCGCCAATGGGCCCGCCCGCTCCACCCGCGAATCAGGTGCTAGGACTCCTCTCGGACGCTCGGGATGCCGCCTTAGCATCAATGCCTTTAATTGATTGTACCGCAGGATCGGCATGGGAAATGCAGCCTTAACCATGCGACTGCCAAGAATCCCATAGAGAGGGAATGCGCATGCATGGTCCGGGCCGGGTGCGGCATGCCTTCCTTCGCAACCCTTTGCGGACATCCAAGCCGGCTGCGCTCACCCGCCCCGCCGGCTCCGAAGGCACCGGGACCCTCGCTAGTACAATGGCTCTGGTCTTCATGGCACGACTGCGGGACAGCCCGTCAGAGGCAGAGTTTCGCGCCCGGCTGCGGGCGTGGCTAAAGGACAACACCACCGGCATCACGCCAGACGACACCGACGCACTCAAGGATTGGCAGCGCAGGCTGTACGAGGCGGGATGGCTCGGCCTGACGTGGCCGACCGAGTACGGCGGCCAGGGCCTCGGCTTCCGCGAGCAGGCCATCTTCAACGAGGAGGCCGCGCGGGCCAAGATTCCTCCGACTGTCAATAACATCGGGCTGATGATTGCCGGACCGGCGCTGATCGCAGTGGGAAGCGATGAGCACAAGCGGCGCTACCTGAAACCCATCCTGACCGCCGAGGAAATCTGGTGCCAAGGCTTCTCCGAGCCCAATGCCGGCTCGGACCTTGCAGGGCTGCAGACGAGGGCAGTCGATGACGGCGATCACTATGTGGTCACAGGGCAGAAGATCTGGACGTCCAACTCGCTCATCGCGGACTATGTCTGGCTGCTCGTCCGGACGGATCCGGATGCTCCCCGCCACAAGGGGATCACCGCGCTGATCGTCGACATGCACAGCCCCGGGGTCACGGTCAAACCGCTGCGGCAGATTACCGGAGAGGCCGAGTTCGGGGAGATATTCTTCGACGAGGTGCGCGTGCCCAAGCACAACCGCGTTGGAGCGGAGAACGACGGCTGGCTGGTGGGAATGAAGACCTTCACGCGCGAGCGGGCCAACATTTCCGTCTCGCTGAGCGTCCGACTCCAGCAGCAGTTCGACCGGCTTCTGGACAGCGTGAGGTCCAGCGATGTGCCGCTGGACGCCGAGCAGGCGCGCGAAGTCGCCGGCGCATACGTGGACAGCCAGTGCCTGAACCTGACCTGCGAGCGCCTCGCCGACAGGCTCTTCGGCTTCGAGTCCTCGGTCGTAAAGGTCGCTTGGGCCGAGATGAACCAGCGCCTGCAGCGCATCGGGCTGTCCACGCTCGGGCCTGAAGGGGCCCTCGTACCGCAGGGAGGATTCGACGGGGCCGCAAGCCCGACCGCCGCAGGTTGGCAGGCGGGGGAACCCTTCGAGAGGAGCTGGCAGTTCGGTTACCTGCGCTCGAGGGGCAACACCATCGAGGGCGGCACATCCGAGATTCTGCGGACCGTCATCGCCGAGCGTGTGCTGGGCCTGCCGCGGAAGTGAGGGGAGACATCGGGCCGTGGACTTTCATCTGACGGACGAGCAGGTCCTTCTGCGCGACTCCGCCCGCGACTTCCTGCGACAGGAGTGGCCGGTTCCCGAGCTCCGGAGGATGCTGGACGCGGCCGACGGGCGCACCGCTTCGGCAGCGCTCTGGCATAAGATGACCGACCTAGGCTGGCCGGGTCTGCTTGTTCCCGAGGATGACGGGGGGCTGGGGCTGGGCATGTTCGACTTGGCCGTGCTCATGGAAGAGACAGGGGCCTTCCTGATCCCGGGAACACTTCACGCCAGCGGACTGCTTGCCGCGGCAGCGCTTGAGGCGATGGGCACGGACGCCGCACGGGAGGAGTACCTTCCCGCCATCGCTGAGGGGGAGATCAAGGCCACTCTCGGCGTCTATGAGCCAGGGTCGGGATGGACCCCAAGGCTGCTGGCCCCGCGGCCGGGCGCAACGGTCACAAAGCGCTTCGTTCCGTGTCCCGCCGAAGCGGATGTCGTTCTCTTCGTCAATCGGTCGGGAGGGAACTCCGTCGAGCTGTCCGTGGCTCGGGAGCCGGAAGTCGAGACATTGGCAAGCATGGACGCAACCCGTCAACTGGGTGACGTGCGCTGCCAAGCGGAACACTTGGAGGTCATCGGCAGCGGCACCATCGCGGACCTGCAGGCCACAATCGACAGGGCCACGATCGGCCTTGCAGCCGAAATGGTCGGCGGTGCCGCGCGTGTCCTGGAGATGACGGTGGAATACGTCAAGAACCGCAAGCAGTTCGGACGTGCCATCGGATCCTTCCAAGCGGTCCAGCACAAGGCCGCTGACATGCTGATCGAGGTCGAAAAGGGACGCACGGGGGTGTACTACGCTGCCGCGGTGGCAGACGAGATGCCGGAAGAACTCGGCAGGGCATCGTCTATCGCGAAGGCGGCGGCCAACCGCGCGTTCACGCAAGTCGCCGAGACCGGCATCCAGCTCCACGGCGGGCTGGGCTTCACCTGGGAGCAGGACCTGCACCTGTACCTGAAGCGGGCCAAGGCCAGCGAGGTGACCTACGGCGACACTGCGTGGCACCTCGACCGCATCGCTCACGGCCTGGGCCTTTCCTGAAGCATCGTCGGGCAACAGGTTCCGCCAAGGCATGGTAGGCTTTGCCCACCAATGAGCCGCAAGCACGTTAGAGCCGTCATCGGCACGGTCGCCTCTACTCTGCTGTGGACCTGCGCCGACCCGCCCGAGGAACCAGCGGTGCGCCCAAACATCCTCTTCGCGATCGCCGACGATGCGTCCTTCCCGCACATGGGGGCGTACGGCACGAGCTGGGTCCACACGCCGAACTTTGACCGCGTCGCGGACGAGGGTGTGCTGTTTTGGAACGCTTACACACCGAACGCCAAGTGCGCCCCCTCGCGGGCCTCGATCCTCACCGGCAGGAACTCGTGGCAGCTCAAGGCGGCGGGCAACCACATGGCGTTCTTCCCGGTGGAGTTCAAGACCTTTCCGGAGGCTCTTTCCGAGAACGGCTACTTCGTGGGCATGACCGCCAAGGGCTGGGCCCCCGGAGTGGCCAAGAATGCTGAAGGCGGCCCGCGCCACCTCGTCGGAACACCCTATGACGACAGGGAGGCCGATCCGCCTACGCCCAGAATCACCCGCGCGGATTACGCTGCCAACTTCGCGGACTTCCTTCAGGCGGCGCCCGAGGGAGTTCCCTGGGCGTTCTGGTACGGATCGCGGGAGCCGCACCGCGCATACGAGTTTCGGTCCGGAGAGACGGTGGGCGGCAAGCGGCCCGACGAGATCGACAACGTGCCGGCGTACTGGCCCGACACAGAAACCGTGCGCCACGACATGCTGGACTACGCCTTTGAGATCGAGCACTTCGACGATCACCTCGGGCGCATGCTGCAGCAGCTCGAGGACCGCGGGATCCTGTCCAACACGCTGGTGATCGTCACGTCCGACAACGGCATGCCCTTCCCGAGGGCCAAGGCTCAGGAGTACGAGATATCCAATCACCTGCCGCTGGCGATGATGTGGCCGGAGGGAATCCCCCATCCCGGGCGCTCTATCAGGGATTTTGTGAGCTTTGTCGACCTAGCACCGACGATCCTGGACGCCGCGGGCGTGGAGTGGGACGGTAGCGGAATGCAGCCGGCGGCGGGCCAGAGCCTTGTCCCGCTACTGCGGTCGGACGAGTCTGGGCAGCTAGATCCGGCCCGCGACCACGTGCTCATCGGCAAGGAGAGGCACGACATCGGTCGGCCGAACGATGCTGGCTACCCCATTCGCGGCATTGTGCAGGGCAACCTCCTGTACCTGCGGAACTTCGCCCCCGACCGCTGGCCGGCCGGAAACCCGGAAACGGGATACCTGGCTGTGGACGCAAGTCCGACCAAGACTGAAATCCTGAACCTGAGACGGTCGGGAGGGGACGCGAGCTTCTGGGAGATGGCCTTCGGGAAGCGGGGGGCCGAAGAACTCTACAACATCGAAGAAGACCCGGCGTGCGTGCGGAACCTCGCTGACGACCTTGAGTACGCTCCCGCCAAGGAGCGGCTCGCGGACCTGCTGGCGTCGAGGCTCACTGAGCAAGGCGATCCGCGGATGTCGGGCGAGGGCGATGTGTTCGACGCCTACCCGGTCGCGACGCGCTGGGCCGGGTACTACGAGAAGTTCCTGGCGGGCGAGATGGAGTTCGCCGTTTGGATAATTCGCGACGACATGGATCCGCCAATGGACTGAGAGCTGCGGGCCGGACCGCCAATGCCCTACGCGCCCATCATCTCGTCCCAGGTCACCTCAGCCCGGACGTCCATCGCCATTCGACCGAGGATCGCCGTCAGCGTGCTCTCGGCCCCTCTTACACCGGTGTTCTCGGGCTTGCCTTCGGCAATCCGCCTGATGAAGGAGTCCATGGCGTCCAGCGTGTTGCCGCGTTCGGAGGGCTCAAGGACCTCATCGCCCCGGCCGCGGTAGTGCCGCCAGTGCAGTTCGGAGGTCTCGATCATTCCGCTGGTCCCGAAGAACTGCTCGTGGACTTCCCTGTAGTTGTTCGAGCCCAGGGTCGAGCCGGCCAAGGAAGCGAGCACGCCACCCTCGTACTCATAGACGACGTTGTTGTTGTCTCGCATGTCCCCTGCCCGATCGGCCGTCTTGGAACCGCGGCCGACGGCGCTGAGGGGATGACCGCCTACAAACCAGTTGAGGATGTCGATGCAGTGGACGTTGTTCTCGACGATCAGGTCTCCGGAGAGCTCACTCCAGACATGCCAGCGGCGGATCTTGTCGATGTCGGTCTCCGGAGGCCGGCGCTCGGACGCGGCGCGCGAGCTTCCCCCCGTCTTGAGAAAGTGGGCGTGGGCCATGCGGATCTCACCGATCGCCCCCGAATCGTGGACCCGCTTGGCCTTCAGGTACGTCTTCGCGTAGCGCCTCTGGAACCCCATCGTGATGTTGAGCCGGCGGTCGGCGGAATCGGAGGCCCTCATGATCCGCTTGCAGTCCTCGACGCTCACGGCGGCGGGCTTCTCGATGTAGATGTGCTTGCCGGCCCGCACAGCGGCTTCGAAGTGGTCGGCGTGCAGGTGGGGCGGTGTCGCGATGATGACCGCATCGACGTCTGCGGCTAGGAGTTCGTTCAGGTCGTTGTACTCCTTCGGGGCATTCGTCCCGATGCGCTGCTTGGCCCGCGCGATCTGCTCGTCGAACAGGTCGCACATCGCCACCAGCCGCGCATCGGTCGCCTCTAGCAGCGAGCGCGCCAGCGAGCCGCCGCGACCGCCGCATCCGATCAGGCCAACCGATGGGGCAGAGTTCGCCGCGGAGCCACGCACGGCCGCAAGGGGTAACGCTATCGCGGCTGTTTGCAGGACCTCCCTGCGGGAAGTCGTGTTAGATCGTGTCATTTGTAGTGCACCTCGCGCTGGCCCCTCTCAGCCCATCATTTCCGATGCCCGGAGCAGGGTCTCATGGACCAAGAGTTCGTGGTCGTAGGAGTGCTTGAGCGGGGACTTGGTCTTGAACGCCCTCGCAAACTCCTCGAAGTCTGCAATGTAGCGCGGCTGCGGCCCGAGGTCGACCGTCTGCCAACCCTCCTTGTAGGGCCCACGGGCGGTCCGCATGGCGACCTGCATCTTCGAGTGACCGCCGAGCGGCTGGATCATCATGGTCCCGTCAGTGCCGATCACCTCGAACGAGCGATGATCCCCCGACCCGTACATGCGGGCCGTCGTCGAGACCACGGCCAGACCCCCGTCATATTCGAGGACAGCCAGTGTGTTGTCCTTCAGATCGTCGTCGAGGCCGGTGTCGTGACGCAGCCACGTTTGGACATTCGTGGGCCGACCAGTGAACTCCAGCACTCGGTCGATCATGTGGCCGGCTAGCTCGAACATCGCACCTCCCGGATAGCGCGCCTCCAGATCCCGCTGGGACTGGCCGCGGTCGGAGTTCATAGTGGCGCGCACCAAGTGCACGTGTCCTAGCCAACCCTGATTGGCCGCCTCGACGGCCGCGTTGATGCCGGACTGGCCGCGCAAGACCCACCCCTTCTGGAGGAGCAGGTTCTTGGCGCGCGCGGCGTCCACCAGCTCCTTGAAGGGCTCGTAGGTGTCCCCGGCCGGCTTCTCCAAGTGCAGGTGCTTGCCGGCATCGATCACCTTCTGGCCCCACGGGATCGCCTGCCAAGGCTTGCACTCCACAACCACCAAGTCAATAGTGGTGTCGCTGAGCAGCTCGTTCTCTGAGACCCATGCCTGCCCCTTGAAGAGCGGATCCGCCGCCTGGCGCTTCTGCACTGCATCGTCGTGCTCGCAGATGCAGATCACCTCGTAGTCGGGCGAATCAATCATGGCCTGCAGCTTTCCGCGCACGTGGCCATGCTGCGTTCCCAAGACGGCGGCGCGGATCTTCGCGCTCTGGGCTTGGGCGCTACCAGCCGCGGCAATCGCGGCTGTCGACGACATTAGGAATTCCCTGCGGTCCAATGACATAGTTCTCTCCCCTCTGATTCCTTGGATGCCGCAGTGCGCCAACGGCCGGTCGTCGCTGGGGACGTCCTCGCGGGGTCTGCGGCGTTCTTGCTTCGCAAGTCCATGCATAGTTTGCCACTAAGTGGCGGTCGCGCGCGACCCACGCTCGGGATCCCCGGCAGGCAACAGGCCAAACTTGCATCCCGGGGAGCCGTGACAGTGCCCACGTGCACCACTCGCGCTGGGCGGGGCGCGCCGTTCCGCAATTCCGGCATGGGTACCATTGGGCATGCCCGTTCACAATCACGCACGAATCCTGCTGGCAACCTGCCTAGTCCTCGCCTCGCTGCTCACCATTCCGCCGGCGGCGGCGCAAGACCTCGTCCCTGCCGTTCCGGAATCGGTCGGGATGTCCAGCGAGCGGCTAAAGCGACTCGACGACGCCATGCACGAGTACGTCTCGGACGGACGCCTGGCGGGGGCGGTCGTCCTCGTCGCCCGGCGGGGTCGCGTTGTCTATCACAAGGCCTTCGGAGAGCGGGACATGGAGTCCGGCTCTCCCATGCGAAAGAACGCAATCTTCCGCATCGCGTCACAGACCAAGGCACTGGTCAGCGCGGGGATCCTGGCCCTCCAGGAGCAGGGGAAACTCCTGATCAGCGATCCTCTCGGCAGATTTCTTCCCGAGTTCAGCAAGACCGGCGTGGCCGTCGCGACAGAGGCCGGCGGGTACGAAGTCGTCCCGGCCAAGAGGCCGATCACGCTTCGGGACCTGCTGACTCACACCGCCGGCATCAGCTACGGCCAAGGGACGGCGAAGGACCGTTGGGAGGCAGCGGGCGTCCAAGGGTGGTACTTCGCGGACAGGGAGGAGCCCGTCGGCGAGACCATCGCACGCATGGCGTCCCTGCCCTTCGACGCGCAGCCCGGCGAGCGCTGGGTGTACGGGTACAACACCGACATTCTCGGCGCGGTCGCCGAGCGGGCCAGCGGCAAGCCCTTGGACGTGTTCCTGCGGGAGGCGGTCCTAGAGCCGCTGGGCATGAAGGACACGCACTTCTACCTCCCGGAAGGCAAGGCCGATCGCCTTGCAACGGTCTATTCGGCTACCGAGGACGGGCTCGAACGAGCGCCCGAACCTGGGCACATGGTCGGGCAAGGGCAGTACCTTAATGGTCCCCGCGTGAGCTTCTCCGGGGGAGCGGGGCTGCTGTCAACCGCCCGCGACTACTCCCGCTTCTTGCAGATGATGCTCAACGGAGGGACCCTGGACGGCCGACGCATCCTGAGCCGCAAGACCGTCGAACTCATGGTCTCGGACCATCTTCACGCGATCGACTTTCGGCCGGGCCAAGGCTTCGGGCTTGGGTTCTACGTGATTGAGGATGTCGGAGCCCGGGGCACTCCCGGCTCGGTCGGCGAATTCGGCTGGGGCGGTGCGTACCACTCAACCTATTGGGCGGACCCCCAGGAGGGACTTGTCGTGGCATACCTGACCCAGTTGATCCCCGCGAACGGGCTGGACGACCACTCGAGGCTGCGGGCGTTGGTCTATCAGGCGATTTCCGATTGAGGAACCTGACTGTTCGGTATCGATTGGTGCGCCACGGGTGATCACCGCCAAGCGAACTGGGTCACTCCTCCCGCCAGAACGATCCGCGAGCGATTCGCTGAAGAGTGGCGGGCGGGCCCACTTATTCCTGATCGCGCGGACTACAAGTCGCCAATCCTTCTGCTCGCGAACTCCCGACCAGTGAACGCAACGCTCTGCACCCTATATAAGATATAAGCTTGGTCAGCTTGCATAACTTCGCTCACCAAGCTGGTGACCGCTAAGTCTTGAGGACTTGCTAACTTCTGCCTACGGTCAAGTACGACAATTAACCCGCCCTCGCCGAACCTCCCAACATCCGACTCTGCCATGATGTGGATATCCTCAGTGCTCCTTAACCGCAGAGTCGATTTAGGATCCGTGTCCGGAAAGGTTGCGAGCACCATACCAACGCTATCCGTCTGTCTACAAACTCACCTTGATCCCCTTCACGAACGCGCAGCAGAGTCAAACACAATCCCCAGCAACGTTCCCGATGCATCTCCGTCGGTGAGTCTGCACCGAATGTGCTCGTCAAAAGCGAACCCTCTGCGGAAGTCATCGTGAGGAACCATGTCCGAGTTCAAGGCACAGATGTATTGCGTACCCGTTCGTCTAGCAACCTCGCTTGCCCGCTCAAGGGCGGCCGCTCGTTGTCTGGAGTCGACGCCATCGTACATTTCGCTATCGTGAACCAAGAAGTCGATAGACAAGTTGCGACTTGTGCAGAATTCAAGAATCGCAAGGTCAAAACAGAATATCTTCATCTTTCCGATTCCGTCGCTCCCACTCTTGCTTATCTCGATGTCGAATTTGAATCCGGAATCGGTAGTGTCGATTATCAAGTGCCCCGATGTCTTGTACAGCGCCTGAGAGTTGAGATTGAATAGCCGCACAGGGATGTCCCAAGTGTCGCGGCGCTCCTCCTGATCGCGGGCAGCTAGATCCGTAAGTTCGGCCTTGTCGCGTGCGATCCGACGTTCTTCGGACTCCATCTGGCGCCGACGATCAATTTGCTTCTTCACATGCGCCAACTCTTCGCACCTTACGCTGTGCCGCTCCCGCAGCTTATCCATTTCCTTCAGAGCGCCGTGTTCGCTGAGTATCTGTAGCAGGTCGGCCCGCGCCTCCGTCAACGATCTGATTTTGCTGCGGGTCTCCGAGATCGCGCGTTCGAGGTGAGAGATTTCATTTTCTAGGAATTGTTGACGGGATTTCACGACCAAGCGATAGAACTTCCTTGCATTCGACAGCGACCGTAGAACAGAATTGGAGAAAATGACTCCCATTTCCTTATACACCTCCTCGACTGATTCCCCCGAAGGCGGGTCTTCGGATTCGACGGCCTGCCTGTAGAGTTTGAGGCGCCGGGTAGCGAGGACGTTCGTGTTCGTAGCAGCGTGTAGTTTCTGGGTTAGTTGATTGGCCTCTTGCTGGATCGACTCGTACTGGGGATGAACCTTGAAGTTATCGAGAGCTTGTGCGCTCTCTTCTATTTCCTGCGACAATGTGACGCGTTCGGCTTCAAGCTCTCCGATGCTGCCGCTGAGATACGGCACGGCCCCAGCATCCACAAGCCGCCGGAGGGTTTTTAGATTCTTGTCCCGGTCCTTGATCTCTTGCCAACACCGCGCATAATTCCACTCCAGTCCAAGCAAGAACGCCACATGCAACTGGACGTTCCACGGGCTCTGCCTCTGGACGTGGGAAAAGGGGTCGCCAAACGCGTCGTGACCCCGTCGAACGAAGTAGGAGATGAGGCTTCGGAACGAAGGATTGTACTTCGGAGCGGCAGATTCCGGCAGCGAGAACAAGGACTTCCCGAGAAACTCACGCCATTGCTTTTGATTGAATCTTCGCTTGCCCAACAAAGTGAGGGGTGGGATGCCCGACCAGTCCCCACTAAGACCATCAACCTCCACGATACTTGCTGCCGCAAGCGCCCGAGTGACGGTGATTCGTTCGGAGCCGAGTGAAATCTCCATGGTGAATACCCATTCCTCCAAGACTGGGAGCGCCAAGCCATGGCCTTTTCTAACGTTGGCTCCCAGACAGAAGTGGATAATCTCGATCAGGGTGGATTTGCCCAGTCCGTTGCGCGTGTCCTTTCTGGACGAGCCCTCAGCACGCTCGGCCAGAACGACATTCAGGCCCGGAGTGAACTTGACCGTCCGGAACGAAGTCTTGTTAGCCCTGATCTCGTGGATCATGGAGTGTGCCTTCGGAGGAGACCGCGTTCGTACCGCACTGCCCGAAGTGAGTACAGCATTGTCAGTGCGAGGACGAACCGCTCGAATGTCCCTACAGCCTTGGTCTCGCGTACGGCTTCCCACAGACGCGTCACTGTACGTGGCTGTGAGAGTTCGGAGAATATCACGGCCCCGGCCCCGAGCAGAGTTCTCTCGGCAGGTATGTGCTTCGTCGGGTGGATCATCGCTCGAACACCTCGCAGGTCTCGAACAAGTAGACCAACACGGTCTCTGCTGCGTATTGAGTCTTATAGTCGGTGAAACCGCGCCGAGCGAACATGCACATCGAATTGAAGAGATCTTCGCCAGAATCTATACCTTCCTTGCGAAGCTTGTAGTACTGCTCGAGAAATCCCGCGATCAGACGTTCTGGAAATGCGGGATCGTCTTGGCTCAAGGATTGAATGAACGAGCGCACTTGACGCGTGGCCGTGAGGTGGGAACTGATCAGATTTCGGGAGGACACCGAAAGGCCATTCTTCCGAATCTTGTCCTCGATGGGTATTTGAGAGAAATCCAGACCCGGCGGAGGAGGTGGTACGTCGGTGACCCATTTTGTGGCCTCTTCAAGTTCGCCAAAGCTCACCGTGGCCATAGCATCCTCCTGAGCTGCTGCAAACCTACCTTCGTGCTCCGCTTTGATCGCACGAAGTCGCTCTACGGGATAGTCTAGCTCCCCGCTAGGATGCGCGTCGATCATGGCATGGCAGTTTCGGCAGACGTACAGAAGGTTCGACAGCGAGTTCCGCTGCGCACTCGTCATCGTCGCATCAAAGCGAGCCGATGGTCGGCCCCCTTTCCCTCCCCCGTGTTCTCCGGCGATGTGTGCGGCTTCACCCAACATTACGATTGCTCCGCCGCAATCTTCTGAAAGCTTCCTGCGGCATGAGGGCATCGCGCAATGATTACCGCTGCGTAGCGCCAACCGAACCTTCGTTGGGTAGGAGACGCTCATCGGGTGATGCACCAGCGCAGAAGGCGCTCGGATTCTAGGGTAACGGCCATGGCGAGTTGGCCGCGACACCCGCGCAATCCGGAGCAGCCATCTGCCATTACCCGACCTCCGCCGTGGAACAACGATCAGGTAGGGAGGGTTTCGGCATGGACGGGCCTAGAGGGGAACGGGGCCGCTCGCAGTGTCTTCGGTCATCACGGGCTCCCATGCTGCGATGTCGTGGTCAGGTGGACTGTCCTTGTTGACAATCGGGACAACCCCTTCCTCACAACATACACCCGCGACCGCGGTGATGATATGTGACAGACGTCGGCCCGATCCAGACCTGCGCAAACATAGGCGGCCGTTCCTCAGGCAACGGACTTGGCCCCCGCGGGCAAAGCGACCCCTGCCCCGAGCTTCTACCGTATTGGGATCTGCACACTTGCCCGCACGCTGCAGCCCCCGCGGACTCCACTACCAACTGCAAGTCCATCCCGAAGACGACGGTCAAGCAGGTGCGAACATTGCTGAGGTTGATCGGCTTGCGAATGATCGAGGGGAGCTCATCCACGGGTATCCCCACGCTGTCATCCTCCTCTTCGGCGGAATCCGACCCCTGTGCACTTCGGCGCGCAGCACGATCGTGTTCCTTGGAGCTTGGGACGGGTGCCGTGTTGGATGCGGTTCTCCAATCGGCCCCAGTACGTCTCGGATGGACGGGCCTAGTCGTGCTCGTCTCCCGCCGGTACCGAGTCGTGTATCACCAAGCCATCGGCACACGGGACGCGGAATCCGGCTCCGCCCTGCGAAGAAACGCGATCTTTAGCATCGCGTCGCAGACCAGAGCACCGGTCAGCGCGGGGATCCAGACACCCCAAGAGCGGGACGAGCTCCTGATCAGCGATCCTCTCGGCAGATTCCTTCCCGAGTTCAGCAAGACCGGCGTGGCCGTCGCGACAGAAGCCGACGGGTACGAAGTCGTCCCGGCCAAGAGGCCGATCACGCTTCGGGACCTGCAGACTCACACCGCCGGCATCAGCTACGGCCAAGGGACGGTGAAGGATCGTTGGGAGGCAGCGGGCGTCCAAGGGTGGTACTTCGCGGACAGGGAGGAGCCCGGCGGCGAGACCATCGCACGCATGGCGTCCCTGCCCTTCTACGCGCAGCCCGGCGAGCGCTGGGTGCACGCGTACAACACCGACATTCTCGGCGCAGTGGCCGAGCGAGCCAGAGGCAAGCCCTTGGACGTGACACGCACTCTTACCTCCCGGAAGGCAATGCCGGTCGCCTTGCAACGGTCTATTCTGCTAGCGGGGACGGGCTCGAACGAGCGCCCGACCCTGGGCACATGGTCGGGCAGGGGCAGTACCTCGATGGCCCCCGCGTGACCTTCTCCGGCGGAGCTGGGCTGCTGTCAACCGCCCGCGACTAGTCCCGCTTCTTGCAGATGATGCTCAACGGAGGGACTCTGGACGGCCGACGCATCCTGAGCCGCAAGACCGTCGAACTCATGGTCTCGGACCATCTCCACGCGATCGACTTTCGGCCGGGCCAAGGCTTCGGCCTTGGGTTCTACGTGATCAAGGATGTCGGAGCCCGGGGCACTCCCGGCTCGGTCGGCGAATTCGGCTGGGGCGGTGCGTACCACTCAACCTATTGGGCGGACCCTCAGGAGGGACTTGTCGTGGCATACCTGACCCAGTTGATCCCCGCGAATGGGCTGGACGACCACTCGAGGCTGCGGGCGTTGGTCTATCAGGCGATCACCGATTGAGGACCCTGACTGTTTGGTTTCGATTGGCGCGCCACAGGTGATCGCCGTCAGACGAACTGGGTCAATCCTCCCGCCAGGACGATCCGCGAGCGATTCGCTGAAGAATGGCGCGCGGGCCCACTCTCCAACGCCACCTGACCGGTCTCCCGAGAGTCGAGCCAGCAGCCATGCGCTGGCCCAATCAGCATCACTTGCTCCGGACAGCTTTTCGTTGGCATCCTCCTCAATTGCCGCCCAGCTATGTTGAGTCTCTGGGGCATGCTCTTGGTCGGCCTCGAGACAACCGGCGAAGCCGTACCGTCGTGGCTCTAGGGCTAGGCGCTCCTCACGGTTCTCTGGCCACCCACCTGCGCCGACTGGAGTTGGCATTGACCCGTACCCCTCGTCGACGACCGTGGTCGTGGCCTCTCCCTCCTCCAGCGTCCCCAGCGACCGGGGTCTAAGGAGTGCCCGGCGACCCAACTTCATTCCCAATCGGCGACTTCACGGCATAGGTCGTGGAGGCCGATGGCCTCGACGCTGGCCTCGACCGGATACCTCTCTGTCCCTCGGTGCACCGCGAACGTACGGGCTGGATTGACATCCCGACGAGCATTGTGGAATCCTCGGCGCAGCTTCGGAGGCGTGCCCCTTTTGATCTCCACCACCCAGATCTGTCCGCTGGAATGTTCCAGGACAAGATCGATCTCAGCGCCGTCCGCCGTCCGATAGAAGCTCGGCTGAACACGATTCGGCGCAACAGCCAGCACGTTCTCGATCACGAAGCCTTCCCAACTTTCCCCAACAACCGGGTGACCGAGCAGCGCATCCATGTCCGGCAGACCCAGCAGGGCGTGAAGCAGGCCTGAGTCTCGGACGAAGACCCTAGGGGACTTGATGAGTCGCTTGCCAACGTTGGCGACATGCGCCGGCAAGCGCCTCACCAAGAGGAGGTCGACCAAGAGGTCGATATAGCGGTTTATGGTCCTGCCGGACACGGACAATGCCCTTGCCAGCCGCGACGCGTTCAGAACCTGACCCTGGCTGTGGGCAAGCATCGTCCAGAATCGGCGCAGGGTTGCCGCCGGGATGCGCGGGCCCATCTGGGGGATGTCCCGCTCCAAGTAGGTCCGGATCAGCTCCTCCCGCCAGACGAAGCTCCGATCATCTGACACTTGCAGGAAGCTGGGCGGAAAGCCGCCCCGGAGCCAGAGCCTGTCCGCGTCGGTTGGCGGCAGTTCCAGAACACCGAAAGGATTGAGCTCTACGTAGGCGATCCGACCCGCGAGGCTCTCGCCGGACTGGTTCAGGAGAGCACCCGATGCGGAGCCCGACAAGAGGAAGCGCCCGGCTGCGAGCCCGCGACGCCTCCCTTCGTCAATGATGCCGCGAAGGGGCGCAAACAGGTCGGCAGCCCTCTGCACTTCGTCGATAACAACCAGTCTCTGGGCGTGGATGGAGAGGTACCTCGCCGGATCGGACAGCCTTCGGAGGTGATGCGGGTTCTCCAAATCAAGGTAGACGCTGTCTTGGCTGTCTGCGATGCCACGGACCAAGGTGGTCTTGCCGACCTGACGCGGGCCGAGCACCGCAACCGCTGGGAAAAACTCAAGTCGCTCTCTCACGGTTGGTTCGGTTTGGCGGGTGATCATCCCCGTAAATTTAACATTGCATGCCGGATTTACGGGGTTATGGGCGTCTAGTCCCGTGGACGATGGCCCAAAATCCGGGAGTGGGGCAGTGCTCTTCGCGGAGAGTCCTCTCGGATTCAGATGTACTGTGCCACAGCGCCGGATCCTCGTGACAGGGGCCCGACGCATCGAGTCCGCCGGAACTCCGGCGTCCGCCCCTCAGGCGACGGCCCTAGCCCTCTCAAGCGCACCGGTCCCTGCCCGCCACTCCCGCAGTCCGGGCATGTGCAGGCGTACGCAACCTCATAGTCAGGTCTCAAGCACGGTCTGAGCGTCTCTCCCGAACAGCGCGGTCAGCCGCGCGCTCGGGAACGACGAAACGCCTCCTGCCAGCAGCTGCAAGTCCCGGGGGCTCAGACTCGAAAAGCGGCTGTAGAGACCTGATTCGCGCCCGCATCGAACGGCAGCGAAACCAAAAATGCGGCTGGTGCCATCGCGGGAACCGTCACTGCTGCGATCATCGCCCCGGCTCTCAAGGAGGCTGATCGAGACCTGACGAGGCACACACGGCTGGATCGCCAAGCCGTCCAGTGGAACAACTGGATCGAGTCTTGCCAGATTGCCCGGCCCGTGACAGTTTATGGCCGCAATCGGTGCCCCTGATTGATCCCGATGTTCGGCGCGAGGCGCCCAGAGACCCGCCTGTCCGCCATCTCCCAGCTTGGATGCCTGTGCTAACCTGCCTGCGTGCGATTCCTATTGGCTGCTCTCCTGCTCGGCAGTACGTTCCTCGGCTGCGATGGGAACTCGTCCGAATCGCAGCCCGTCGCACCCGGCCCGGTCCAGTTTCGAACACACGTCATCGAAGCCGAAATCCCGGGCGGATACGCCGTGATGACGACCGACGTCAACAACGACGGGCGACTCGACATTATGGGCATGACTTCGCGCGTCAAGGAGGTGCCCTGGTACGAGAACCCCTCTTGGGATCGCCACGTCCTGATTCAGGACATGAACGGTCTGGTGAACATGGCTGCGCATGACGTCGACGGCGACGGGATCCCGGAAATCGCGATCGAGAACGAGTTCAGCATGGTTGCCGCCAACAGCAGGGGACTGGTATGGCTCCTCAAGAAAGACGGCGACCTCCGCAGCCCCTGGCGCTCCATCCCTGTAGATGAACTGACAACCTCCCACCATCTCGCTTGGGCCGACATCGATGGGGACGGCTCAAAGGAGCTGATCAATGGCCCGCTGATCGGCGCAGACGCGCTGGCTCCCAAGTACGAAGACAACGTCCCGCTCGTCTACTATCCCGTTCCGGACACCCTCGACGGCACATGGGAGAGGCGCCTTATCGACGACCAGCTCCGAGGTGTTCTGCACCGTGTCCGTGTTGTGCAATGGGACGACGATCCCCGTGAAGAGCTGCTGACTGCCGGATTCGACGGAATCACGCTCCACGATCCAACTGGCGAGGGCGACGAGGTCCGTTGGGAAAACACGCGGCTCTCACGCGGACACAAAGAAGAGCCCAAAACAGCGGGAGCGAGCGACGTCGCCGTAGGCAGCCTCAACGGTACGCGAATCATCACTTCGGTCGAGCCGTGGCACGGGAACGAGGTCGTCGTGTATACGCAAGACGAGGCCGGCACTTGGCAGCGGCAGGTCATTTACGACCAGCTCATCGAAGGGCACGAAATCTGCATGGGTGACTTCAACGGCGACGGACGAGATGACATAGTCGCCGGGGACCGCGCTCGTGGCGAGATCGCCGGCTCCCACGTCTTCTACTCACAGGATGACGGCGGGGCAGAATGGCTCCATCAGGATCTTGACCCGATGGGAATGTCCGCCTCCGGTTGCGAGGTCGCCGACATCAATGGAGACGGGCTTGCGGACATCGTCCAGATCGGCGGTGCGACGAAGAATATCAAGTGGTACGAGAATCTGGGCCAATCGTCCCAGCCGTAAGCCCATATGCCAAGAGCCAGCGACGTGCAAAGGGTGCCGTTCTAGGAACGACCTGAACGGGACCACTGCGATCCAGTCCCGGTCCAGCTCCGACGGCGCGCCCGGTCCGACGAGGCTCAGCCATGGCGGGGGGCGACACTCGCCGACCGTTTGCAGGCGCCGATTCCGTCGAGACCACACCGCGCTTCGCCAACGCTATCAAGGAGCGCGGTCTCGCGCCCGTCGCTGTCGCCAAGGGGATGGACGGTAATGCTCTTGGCCCGTGGACGAGACCCAGACTGTGGTCGGGCGGGTTGCCGAACCCCACTCGGGATACCGACGAGTAGCCTCTCGGCGCCGCGGTCAGCGGGCCCATGCGGGCGACCTCGACCACGGAGATACCCTTGCCGAACGATCTCCGGAGGCCCTTCAGGCGGGAGTTAGTGCTGGTCTCCCATCACGATTCGCGGGAATTCGGGCGCCCGACCCTCAGGCGACGGCCCTGGCCCTCTCGGGCGCGGCGGTCCCTGCCGCCCGCTCCCGCAGTTCCGGGATCTGCACCCGAGCGCGCACGCCGCCTCCCTGCCGGGGCTCCAGCACGAACTGGAAATCCGTCCCGAACAGGACCGTCAGCCTCTCGCGGACGTTGCTGAGGCCGATGCCCTTGCGGAACACTGAAGGAAGATCGTCCACCGGTATGCCCACGCCGTCGTCCTCGACTTCGACCTGAAGCCGACCCCCGCGCAGCTCGGCACGCAGCACGACCGTGCCGCCTTCCAACTTCGGGCCGATGCCGTGCTTGATGCAGTTCTCCACGATAGGCTGCAAGATCATGCTCGGGATGCGCGCGGCTGCCGCATTTTCGTCCACCTCTCTGCGAACTTGCAGCTTGGGCCCATGGCGGACCTGCTCTATCTGCAGGTAGTCATCGATGAACGCCAGCTCCTCGCTCAGGGCCACGAAAGCGTCCTGCTTGCGCAGCAGGCGCCGCAGGATTGTGGACAGCCGGTACACTACGCTGCGCGCCTGATCGGGATCGGTGCGGATCAGGGCCGCCACCGAATTCAGTGTGTTGAACAGGAAGTGCGGGTTCATCTGACGCGTCAGGTTCATCAGGCGCGCCTCAACCAGCAAGCGCTGCTGGTTCTCGATCTTCCACTCGTTGCGGGTGTTGTTCCAGACCTTGAGCGTCAGGCCCGCCCCGACCAAGGTCGCCAAGTAACCCAGCAGTAGCGCCGCCAATCCCGGCTCAGCGCCCTCGTGGAGGTCGAAGACCAGCCCGCGACGGGCGAGTTCGTAGCGAATGGCCTCCACCATCGCGCAGGCCAGCAGCAGCAAGCTGTTGAAGACGCCCTCCGAATTCGGGATGCGACCGCGCGTCCAGGCCAGCAGCGAAAAGAGGAAGAACGGCGAGAAGCGCCAGACATCCTCCGGATCCCTGGCCATCTTACGCAGCAGCCCGCCCAGAGCGCCGACTCCCACCAAGAGCGGCAGAGTCCCCCACTCGAACGCGGGACCGGCGAACGCCGGAACTGAGATCAGCGCCCCAGCAACTGCGCCAGGAACGAAGCCGCCGACCAGCCCGGACACCAAGGCACCCTCCACGCCCACCTCCGCTGCCCGGTAGCCGAGAGCCATGCGAACGAGTGGTCCGCTGGCGAACACCACGCCGAACAGCAACGCCAGCTCGAAGCGCTGCCTGATCGTGCGGCGCTCGCGCAGGAAGAGGCGCTTGGCGAAGTTGGGGCGCAGCGCAATGCTGGCCATGGACGCCAGAATCGCCACCTTCACGAGGAGGGTTACGAGCAGGTCGGTGTCGGCCATGCCTTGCGGGAAGGAGAGCGCCGGCCGGGACCCGGGGCGCCCGCCTATAATAAGGCTCCGCTAGCGGTTCTAGGAACTTCTCCGGCGCTGCAGCCCGGAGAGGTCCGCGCAGAGCGCGGATGGGCAATTGTCGGAATCGGTCCAGCTGGTAGCCGAAGCCAGCTTCCCGTGCCGCTACGGCGACTTCCGCATCTTCGGCTTCCGGGCCGTCAACGCGGGCGGCGAGCAGGAGTTCGTCGTGCTCGCCAAGGGCGACCTCCGCTCCGTCAGCGCCCCCCTGCTCCGCATTCATTCACGGTGCCTGACCGGCGATGTCTTCCGCAGCCTGCGCTGCGACTGCGGCCTGCAGCTTTCCATGGCGCTGGCCAAGATTGAGCATGCCGGCAGCGGCCTGCTGATCTACGACCCGCAGGAGGGACGGGGCATCGGGCTGCTCAACAAGCTGATGGCGTACCAGCTGCAGGATCAGGGCGCGGACACCGTCGAGGCGAACCAGCGGCTGGGCTTTGGGGCGGACGAGCGCAGGTACGGCTCCGCCGTTGCCATCCTGCGGCACTTCGGCATCTCCGCCGTCCGGATGCTCTCGAACAATCCCGCCAAGGTGGACGCCCTCGAGAGCGGCGGCATAAGAGTGGTTGAGCGCGTACCCTGCGATCCGGAGGATGCGGGTGAGCTGGCGCGCTCCTACCTGCGCACGAAGCGCGACAAGCTCGGCCACCTGCTGGAGGGGATGTGATCGGCGCGCCCGGCGCTCAGGCCGTCCCGGCGTCGCCCGCCGCGGCGAGTTCGCGGTAAGACACCAGTTCGATCCCCGCCTCAGAGACCGCACGGCGCGCCCTCGACGAACACAGGGCTTTCAGCTCCACCTCGCGGCTCGCCTTGAGGCGAGTTTCGGCGGCAAGCAGCTCGGGACCGCATATCCCCGGATGGCACACCAGTTCCCCTACGCCCTGCGGCAGCCTCCGGAGAAGCCGCGCCAGCCAGAGTCCGTCGAGGCGGCCGGTGGCCACGAACCCGGCGAAGTAGTCTGCCGTCCGGCATCCGGCCTTCCGCAGCCGATCCTCGAAGGGAATCCGCCATGGCCGGAGCGCCATGGCGAGGCAGGCTCGCAGGCCGGGCGACAGCCCGAACGGCGCGTCGAACGGCTTGCGGATCCAGCCCACCCCGAGCCGCTGGGCAACTGTGAGCGCCGCGTCAAGCACGCGGGGCACTAGGTGAACGTGCTTGTGCGTGTCCAAATGGGTCGGGACAATGCCGCTGCGCATGACCCGGTCGGCCTGGGCCTGGAACTCGCGCCGCGCCTCGGCGAACGTCGGAGGGCTGGCGAGCAGGGACCGAAGGCTTGAGGGGAGGCGGATCCCGGGCTGGGACAGGGACTCGCCCTGCACGAGCGTCAGATGGCAGCCCACCCCCAGCCCTGGGTGCCTGCGGGCTATCCGGACCGCGTCCTCGAACGCAGCGCCGTTGGCCATGAGCGAAGCCGACCGGACGATGCCGTCAAGGTGGCTGCGGAGAATTCCCTCGTTGACGTCCTCAGTGAAGCCGAAATCGTCCGCGTTGACTACCAAGCGGCGCACCGCTCAGCGGGCTCCCAAAAAAATAAGCGGCGGGGCTGTCGCCCCGCCGCTTCGTGCAACCACAGGTTCACAAGGAGAAGGAGTTCGAACCGTAGTCTCTGTCAGCACTACCTAAGACGATTGAGCGGGCCGATCTTATGGCAGGATCTGAAACAAATTCCGCACTATTTCTGACCGCAGCCCTCACGAGACCACCGAACTGGAGCCAAACGGCCCAAGAGGCCTCAGAACCGGTCCGCGAAGACCCCGTAGCTGAACAGTAGGCCGAGCAGGCCCGCAGCGACGACGTAGTAGAGCATGGGGTAGATCGTACGCCGGATCAGCAGACCCTCGCGGCCCACCAGCCCCACCGTGGCGCTGGCGGCCACCACATTGTGGACCGTGATCATGTTGCCGGCCGCGCCGCCCAAGGCCTGCAGCCCGAGCACGACCAGGTGAGAGACGCCGATCCGGTCCGCGACGCCGTACTGGAAGTGGCTGAACATCAGGT
Source organism: Bryobacterales bacterium (assembly GCA_965203925.1). Classification (GTDB taxonomy): domain Bacteria; phylum Acidobacteriota; class Terriglobia; order Bryobacterales; family UBA6623; genus VXMF01. The sequence continues at coordinate 1,814,820 of OZ241924.1, read as the reverse complement.
CGCTGACCGTGTTGGATCCGGCGACGAAGGCGCCGAGTGCGCCGATCATGGCGGCGAAGAAGGGCCAAGCCTGGCCCGCCACAGAGGCCGCGAACTCGGCAAGCTCGAGCGGCATGCTCTGCAGCCCCGAGAGATTCGCGTCCGAGTCGATGAACACGCGCACGAGCGCAACCGCGAAGAGCAGCGCGAAGGCCGGCCCGGCCAGCATGCGGGCGGAGGCCGACCATGCGCTGCGCACCTGCCTCGCCGACATGCCGTGCAGCAACGCGGTCACCAGACACACGACGAGGAAGATAGTGCCCGGCAGGTAGAGGGGCTGGATCCCTTGGCTCATGCCCGTTCCCAGGATGTCGGTCCAAGTGAATTGGATTCCGCTGAGCCAAGCCTTGAACGGCAGCGCTGGCAGCCGCGTGATCACAAGCAGCGCCGCCACTAGCACGTATGGCATCCAGGCGCGGGCCAGCGACATGCGCACGCCTTGAGCGGCCGGGGCACCGCTGAACGTGCCCATCCAGCTCGTGTGCCAGCTCTCGCGGGGCGGAAAGTCCCACGGTTGGACGTCGGAGAGCAGAAAGCCCTTGCGGGCGGCCTGGACGACGATGGCCAGACCGAGCAGGGCCCCCAACAGCGTCGGGAATTCGGGGCCCAGATAGATTGCCACGGTCAGATAGGGGACCGTGAACGCCAGCCCGGAGAAAAGCGCGAACTTCCAGATCCCGAGACCCTCCTTGAAGGACCGCGAAGCTCCGAAGAACCGCGTGAGCATGGCGCAGATGATCAGCGGGATCAGCGTTCCGACGATCGCGTGCGGTATCGCCGCGAAGACGCCGATCTGGTAGATGAAGTCCGCGTACGGCATGCCGATGCCCTCGAGAGCGGACTCGACGTCCGGCACGTTCAGCGATTCAGCCATTCCGACCAGGATGGGAGTGCCGACGGCCCCGAAAGTGACCGGTGTGCTCTGGATGATCAGCGTGCACATCACCGCGGCGAGAGCCGGGAACCCGAGCGCCAGCAGCAGGGGCCCGGCGACCGCAGCCGGCGTGCCGAAGCCAGAGGCGCCTTCGATAAAGGCGCCGAACATCCACGCGACGATGATCAGCTGTACGCGGCGGTCTTGCGAGACGTCCATGAACCCGGCGCGGATGGCACCCGCAGCGCCGCTCTCGGATAGCGTCTGCAGGAGCAGGATCGCGCCGAAGATGATCCACAGCAGCGAGACGGCAATGATCACGCCGCGGATCGAGGCCGCGGCGACGTGGACGGCGCTGACGTCCCACAGCCACAGCGCCGACGCAGCTGTCATCACATAAGCGACTGGCATCGCCCTGGTCGCAGGCCAGCGCAGCACTACAAGGAAGAACATCACCGCCAAGATTGGCGCTAGGGCGATTGCGGCGTGCAGGGCGGAAGCTTCCGGCATATGAGCATCAAGCCTACCCGCGAGTCGCGCGGCATGTCAAGAACTGCGCTGGGGCGAGAGGGCCGTGGCCGACGCGGCGATTGCGCGGGCGCGCAGGAATGGGCCAAGGTAGAGGGCGTGACGGGAATCGGTCCCTGGTCAGCCGGACTGCTCGCAGCAGCCGCGCTTGCCGCCCCGCAACCATTTCGGGCGGACGCGGGGGAGGACTTCTTCGAGCGCCGAATCCGGCCGCTCCTCGCCGAGCAATGCGCACAGTGCCACAACGGGCAGCTGCTGTCCGCCGGCATCGACATGCGCCGGCCGGAGACGCTGCTCGGCACAGCCGTCATCGCAGGCGACGAGTCCAGCCCCTTGATTCGGGCGGTGCGTTACGAGAGCGCTGTGAAGATGCCGCCCACCGGCAGGCTGCCCCAAGAGAAGATCCGGCTATTGGTCGATTGGGTGCGCATGGGCGCGCCTTGGCCGGGACACGGGACTGCGGGCGGAGAGGACGACGGACTCTCAGAGGAGACCGTGCACAGCGACCACTGGGCATTCCAGCCCTTGCGGGACCCGGAACCGCCCGACATCGGCAGTTCCCGGTGGCCGCGCAACGGCATTGACCGCTTCGTGCTGGCCCGCCTTCGATCAGCCGGCCTGGAGCCGGCCCCGGCAGCGGCACCGCTGACCCTCCTGCGGCGCGCAAGGTACGGCCTCACAGGCCTGCCGCCCCTCCCGGACGAGGTCGAGCGCTTCGGGGAACCGGGCGCTCCCACAGGCTTCGGGCAGCTCGTCGACGCGCTCCTCGCAACGCCCCAGTACGGAGAGCGCTGGGCGCGCCACTGGCTCGACGTGGCGCGCTTCGCAGACTCCACGGGGGTGGACGAGGACCATCCGTTCGGCAACTCTTGGCGCTACCGCGACTATGTCGTGCAGGCCTTCAGCGAGGACCTGCCATTCGACCGGTTCATCCGCGAGCAGGTCGCGGGCGACCTGCTCCCGCCCGCCGCCGGCGAGCCCGTGAATGCGCGCGGGATCGTCGCGACCGGGTTCCTCGCGGTGGGCCCCATGGCCTTGGCCCAGCGCGACCCCGTGCAGAAGCGCTACGACGTTGTCGACGAGCAGATCGACACCCTGACGAAGGCCTTCCTAGGCCTGACAGTCGCGTGCGCCCGCTGCCACGACCACAAGTTCGACCCGATCCTGACCTCGGACTACTACGCCCTGGCCGGGATCTTTGCCAGCACGCGCACATTCGAGGACTGGCGCAAGAACGGTTCGCGCTACCTCAAGCAGCCCTTGGTCGAAGCCGCGGAGTACGAGGCCTACAGCCAGCACGCCTCGAAGGTGGACCGGTTGCAGCGGGTGGTGCGCATGGCCCGCCAGGCGGCCGTGATGCGGTATCTGCTCAACGGTCCGGGCACGCGCATCGCTGAGATGATGCTGGCCGCGGCCCAACCCGAACGGCCGTTCGGACCAGACGCGAAGACCGTCGCATGGCTGCGGACCTACCTCACGCCCCGGCCTGTGCCCCGCCCCCACTTGGCGGTCTGGAGAGAAATCGGCGCTGACCGTGCGCCGGCCGCCGAGCAGTACCAATCAGAGCTGCTCGAAGTCTTGGAAGGGCGAGCCGCGGCCATTGCCAGCTGGGTCCGCAGGGCCTCTGCGGCGCTCGACGCGAGCGATGGAGCGGATCTCCCGGAGCTGCCGGTCGAGCTGCCGACATCGCCGCTGTTCCGCGACCTTGCCGAAGAGGGAGGTCCGCTGTCTGCGGACTTCGAAGATGCGCGGCCGCTGCTGGCCCGACCCGATCTCGCCGTCGCAGACGACCTTGAGGCGCGCCTGGCGAGACTGCGCGAGAGGGCGCCCGCAGAGCCTCCCATGGCAAATAGCGTCGCCGAGGGCGACGTCGTCCGGCAGCGAATCTTCCGGCGAGGGCAGCACCGGAGCCCCTTGGCTGCCGTCGAGAGGCGATTCCCCCTCGTGCTGGCCGGAAACGGCCAACCGGAGATCCGCGAAGGCAGCGGGCGCCGGGAACTGGCCGACTGGATCGTGTCCAAGAGCAACCCCCTCACCGCCCGGGTAATCGTGAACCGCGTCTGGCAGTGGCACTTCGGCGAGGGCATCGTGCGCACGCCGAACAACTTCGGCACGCGCGGCGAAGAACCGACCCATCCCCTCCTGCTCGACTGGCTGGCAAGCCGCTTTGTGGAGAGCGGCTGGTCGATAAAGGCGCTCCAGCGCCTGATCCTCGAATCGGCCACCTACCGGATGGGCAGCGGACTCTCGGACCTTGCACACCGGTTGGATCCCGACAACGCGCTGCTGTCGCGCTTCCCCCGCCGAAGGATGTCCATCGAGGAACTGCGGGACAGCTACCTGCACGTCAGCGCGCGGCTCGACTCGGCAGTGGGCGGGGACACCGACCTGGGTTCGGGCAACCTGCCCGAATTCGAGCGCAACAACCGGCGCATCGATCCGGACGAGCACCGGCGGCGCACGCTGTACCTGCCGCTCATGCGCAACAAGCTACCGGCCCTGCTGCGGCTGTTCGACTTCGGCGATGCGACCACCTCTGCCGGAACGCGGTCCTCGACGAACGTCGCGCCGCAAGCCCTGTACCTGCTGAACAGCGGCTTCGCGGCCGTATCGGCCGCAGGTGTCGCGGGACGGCTGGCCGGCCCGTCCCGGGACAGGGCAGAGATGGCGTACCGCCTGATCCTCGGCCGGCCCCCGTCGCGAGAGGAGACGTCGCGGGCGGAGCGTTACGTCCGCTTGCGCGGCGGCGGCGCGCAGGGATGGAGCAGCCTGTGCAAGCTGCTCCTCGCATCGAACGAGTTCCACCACATCGAATGAGGCAAACCTCCGAACCGCCCGGTGCTAGGGTGTGGCTGTGATGGGGCCTGCCTTGCCAGTCCTCTCGAGGCGCGCGATGCTCCGCCGCGCGGCCTTGGGGTTCGGATCGCTAGGGCTCGCCGCGCTGCTGCACGAGAGCGCCCAAGCCGACGCGGCCGGCAGCGAGGGCCCCTTGGCCGTCCGCACGCCGCACTTTCCGGCGCGGGCCAAGCGCGCCATCTTCCTGTTCATGCACGGAGGCGTCTCGCATGTAGACACGTTCGACCCGAAGCCGCTGCTGGAGCGCGACCGCGGCAAGCCGCTGCCCATCAAGCGCGGGCTGACCTTCAATCCCGGCCAAGCGGGGGGCCTGATGCCCTCTCCGTGGAAATTCGAGCCGCGCGGCCAGAGCGGGACTCCGGTCAGCGAGCTGTTCCCGGAGATCGCGCGCTGCGCCGACGACCTGTGCGTGGTCCGCTCCATGGTCGGGGAAGGGGTCGACCACGGAGCCGCGATGCTGCAGCTGTTCACCGGGACGTTCTCGTTCTCGCGACCGAGCCTCGGGGCATGGACGCTCTACGGACTGGGCACCGAGAACCAGAACCTGCCCGGCTTCGTGACCATCAAGCCCACGCAGTGGCAGGGGGGCGACAAGCTCTTCGCGGCGAGCTTCCTCCCCGGCGTCTACCAAGGCACTCCGATCGGCTCGTCGCCGATGGCCGTCGACGACATCATCGAGAGTCCCGTGAAACACGTCCTGCCGCGGGGGGACAGCCCGCTCGGCCAGCGCCTTGAGCTCGAGTTCCTGCGCGAGATGAACCGGCGGCACGCCGAGGACCGCAGGCTGGATCCGCGGCTGGAGGCCCGAATCCAAGCCTTCGAGCTGGCCTTCCGCATGCAGGCCGAGGCGCCTGAAGCCTTCGACATCTCAGGCGAGACCGAGGCCACCCGGAGGCTCTACGGACTCGACGAGGAAGTGACGCGCGACTTCGGATGGCAGTGCCTGCTGGCCCGCAGGCTGAGCGAGCGCGGGGTGCGCATGGTCCAGGCTACCCACTCCGGCGTGGAGGAGAAGTGGGACCACCACGGCGACATCCTGCGCCTGCACCCGATCCGCGCGCGTGAGGTGGACAGGCCGATCGCAGGCCTCATCAGGGACCTGAAGGGCCGCGGCCTGCTGGAGGAGACGCTCGTGGTGTGGGGCACGGAGTTCGGTCGCACGCCCTTCTCCGAAGGCTCGGACGGGCGCGACCACAACCCCTACGGATTCTCGATCTTCATGGCCGGAGGGGGCGTCAAGGCCGGCAGCGTGTACGGGGCCACGGACGAGTTCGGCTACCACGCGGTCGAGGGCCGCATGCACATCCACGACCTGCACGCGACGGTCCTTCACCTGATGGGCCTGAACCACGAGAAGCTGACCTACCGGCACAGTGGCCGGGAGTTCCGCCTGACGGACGTGGCAGGCCGCGTGGCCCGCAAAGTGCTGGCCTGACCCGCCCCCTCAGCCCTGCTCTCGGATCTCGGCCAGGGCGAAGCCGCGGATGCGCCGCTTGTCGAACTTCCCGGTCGCGATGCGCGGCAGCGGCGCCTGCCAGACCAGGATGTGAGCAGGGACCTCGAATCGCGCGACCCTTTCCCCGAGCGCGTCCCGCAACGACCGCTCGGAGACGTCCGCTCCCGGGCGTGCCACGACCACCGCCGCCAGATCTTCCCCCAAGCGGTCGTCGGGGATGCCGAGAGCCACGGCCTCGGCCACGCCCTGGCAGCGGTGCAGGGCGTCCTCGACCCGCAGGCAGCTGATGTTCTCGCCGCCCCGGATGACGATGTCCTTGATCCTGTCCACGAAGTGGACGAACCCCTCGTCGTCCTGGAAGGCCAAGTCGCCGGTCCGGAACCATCCGTCCCGGAAGGCCCTGCGATTGGCGCCGGGCTTGTTCCAGTACTTCCGCACGACCGGCGTTCCGCGCACCCAGACCTCGCCCGTTTCGCCGCGAGAAAGCTCTGCGCCGTCCTCAGGACGGGCGATGCGCATGTCCATCAGCACGGAGCGGCGGCCGCTGCTGGTCGGCACGCGCAAGTAGTCCGATCCGGCGATCTGCGTTCCGATCGCGTTCGTCTCGGTCATGCCCCAGCCCGTGCTGGGCAGGGCATTGCGGAATGTCTCGGCGATCGCAGCCACCTGGCTCACAGGCCGATGGGAGCCTCCCCCGCCGACGTACAGCAGGCTCGGCAGGTCCCGGCCCAGGCTGGCCGCCTCCCGGACCAAGTCGCCGGTCACCGTGGGAACGGAAATGAAGTGTGTGATGCGCTCGCGGTCGATCAGGTCAACGGCATGGCGGGAGTCCCACTTGCGCATCAGGGTAAGGCGGCGACCGTAGCGAAGACCCGTGAGCATGCAGACGTGGCAGGCGGTCACGTGGAAGAACGGGATCGTCACCAGCATGCGCTGCTGCGCATCGAACGGCTCGTTCACCACGGGCAGACCCTGAAGGGCGGCCTGCGCGCGGTTCTCGATTTCCCACGCCATCAGGGCGTGCACAACGTTCCGGTGCGTCGAGACGGCGCCCTTGGGACCGCCCGTCGACCCGGACGTGTACAGCATCATGCAGTTGTCGTCCGGCCCCACAGGCGGGTCCGGCAGCGGGCCAGATCGCGATGCGGCCAAGGCGTCGCCCCACGGCACGACACGGCCGGACCGCAGATCCGGGCAGCGCACGCCGATGGCCCGCACACCGAGGCCGGGCAGGTCGTCCTCGACACGGGCAAGCCGATCCCGGTCCGCGATCAGGACGGAAGCGCCGCAATCCTGCAGGCCGTCGGCGATCTCGTCGGCACTCCACCAGCCATTCAGCGAAACCGAGATCGCGCCCAGCGCCATCGGGGCGAAAAGGGCCGCCGGCCATTCGGGCAGGTTTCGCATGCACACGGCAACGCGGTCGCCGCGGCGCACTCCAAGCCTCGCGAGGGCTCGCGCCAGCCTAGATGTCTGGTCGAGGACGTCGCCGAAGGTGTACGCCTCGCCCCGGTAGCGAATGTACTCCAGTCCCGCAAAGCTCTCGGTCGCGGCAAGCACGTCCAGCAGCGTGGACGGCGCGCCCCGGACGGCCCGGACGACGCCTCCCCCAGGCAGCGGGAGCTCACGGAGCTCATGAGACCCCCCCGCGCCTGTAAGGCGGTCAAGCTGCCGCAGTCGGGCGATCTCGCTCGTCACCGTACGCCAGCCTTCCGTGCGCAGCGCGTGGCAAGGCCGCCCGGGTGCGGCGCGGCGCCCTCAAACGGTGGCCGACTCGTCCTCGACAACGTTCGACAGCGTCCCAATGCGAGAGATCTCGATCTCGATACGGTCCCCCGGCTTGAGGAAGACGGGCGGGTTGCGCGCCTTGCCGACCCCTCCCGTCGTGCCGGTGGAGATGACATCCCCCGGCCGCAGCGGAAAGATCCGCGAAATGTACTCGATGAGGGCGGGCACGTCAAAGAGCAGGTCCCTGGTCGGCGCCATCTGCATGACCTCCCCGTTCAGCCGTGTCTCCAGCCGCAGTTCGCCCGGATCCGGAATCTCGTCACAGGTCACCAGCCAAGGCCCGAAGGCCCCGGAACGCCAGAAGTTCTTGCCGGCAGTGAACTGCGAGGTGTGCGCCTGATAGTCCCGGATCGAACCGTCGTTGTAGCAGCTGTAGCCTGCCACGTGGCCTAGGGCCGAATCCCTGCGGACGTGGCGTCCCTGGCGGCCGATCACGACCGCAAGCTCGCCTTCGAAGTCATGCTGGCGCGAGAGCCTCGGACGCACGATCGCCTCCCCATGGCCCACATGCGAGTCCGGAAAGCGCGTGAACAGCGTCGGATAGGCCGGCAGCTGGCGGCCTGTCTCCTCGATGTGGGACCGATAGTTCAGGCCGACGCACAGGATCCGCCCAGGGTTCGGCACGGGAGGCTGCAGCACCACGTCCGCGATCGAGTGGTCGGGTCCGAGCCCGGTCGCCAGTTCCCGCAGCCTTTCCAGCGCTCCATGGCGCAGCACGGACAGCAGGTCTGGCCAGAGGCGGCCATGGCGAACTCCAAGGTCGACAATCCCGCCGCGGGCCAGGGCGCCGTAGCTGCGGGACTCGCCTAGCCGGAAACTGGCCAGCTTCACCGCTCGCAGACCTCCCGCCGCGCCGTCAGGCCCTTCCCGGCCCCGGCTCAGTCCTCCTCGGGGTAGAGGACGAACTCCGGATAGGCCTCGATGCCCAGCTCCCCGACGTCCTGGCCGTGGGCCTCGACCCCCGGGGAGACGCGTGCGCCCATGGTGTGCTTGAGCCCGAGCCAGAACAGCATCGAGAGGCCGAACGCATACGCGGCAATCGCCAGAATCCCGACGAGCTGCACGACAAGATCGCCGCCGGCCGCGATGCAGACGGCGAGCGTCCCCCAGACGCCGCACATCAGGTGGGCCGGAATGGCGCCCACAACATCGTCAACCTTCATCTGCTCGAGGAACTTCATGCCGGCCACGCACAGCACGCCGCCGACGGCTCCGATGACCACCGCCCAGTAGTGCTCCGTGATGTCCGGGGCGGCGGTGATCGACACCAGCCCGGCGATCGTGCCGTTAAGCCCGGCCATCAGGTCGACCCTGCCCAGGATCGGCCGCGACACGAGGATGGCGGTGAGCACTCCGGCGGCCGCCGCGAGGTTGGTGTTCGCGAAGATGTTGCTGACGGCCACGGCGTCGACCGCGCCGCCAAGGGCCAGCTGGGACCCGCCGTTGAAGCCGAACCAGCCCAGCCAGAGGATGAACACGCCGAGGGTGACGCCGGGCACGTTCGACGGTGGCGTGGCCTTGACGCTCCCGTCGGTCCGGAACTTGCCCTTGCGCGGCCCCACCACGAGCGCTCCCGCAAGGGCAGCCCAGCCTCCCGTGCTGTGGACGATGGTCGATCCGGCGAAATCCATGAAGCCCATTTCGGCGAGCCAGCCGCCGCCCCACGTCCAAGCGCCGATGACGGGGTAGATGAAGGCCGTCATGACCGCGACGAACACGAAGAACGACCAGAGCTTTACCCGCTCGGCCAATGTGCCCGACACGATCGAGGCGGTCGTGGCGACAAAGACCATCTGAAAGAACCACACGGACATCTGTGCCGCACCGGTCCCGAGGACCGCCTCCGCAGCGCCCTCCTGGCCGCCCAAGAGGCCAACCTCGTCCGCCGTCGTGCCGAACAGCAAGCTGACCTGCCCGAGCCAGCCTCCCTCCTCGACGCCGGTGTACATCAGGTTGTACCCGATCAGGTAGAACGTCAGTCCCGCGATTGAGTAGAGGCCAATGTTCTTCAGGCAGATCATCGAGGCGTTCTTCGTTCGCACGGACCCGGCCTCCAGCATCGTGAACCCAGCCGCCATCCACATCACCAAGGCGCCCCAGATCAAGAACGCGAATGTGTTCAGCACGAACTGGGACTCGCCGTCGACGGCTGCGCGGGCCTCGACAGGTGCGGCTGCCAGCGCCGTCAGCAGCGCGACGGCGACTCCAGCCGCACGGGCCAGGCGGCGCATCGAGCCCCAAGCCAGCGTGAGCAGTCGATAGTTCGTTCCTTCGTTCATCGCGGTCCTCCTGATTCCTGCCGATCCCACCGTGCCCGCCAACGTGGCGGCGGGAAGAACATGGTCGCCTAGACTTTAGCAATCATCGCCGACGCGAGTGGGCGGCCTTTCTCTGCGAACAACCGACGGCGGCCCGGCGATGGCCGCCCAAGACGGCCGCCCCACAGCAGTGCGGCCCGGGCCCGGCAGTGTTAGCATCCTATAAGCAGCGAGCCGGAAGATGCGCGCCCGCACAGACCTTGCACGAACCCGGGTCGGCCTGCCTGCCCTTCCGAAGGGAGCACGTCCGCCCGGCAGCTCTGCGCCCATCAGCCAATCCTTCGCCTTGAGGTAGCCTTGGTCAGACGATCAGTCACTTTGTCCGCGAAACCCCACCGAATCCTGGTGGTCGACGACGAACCGGACCTGGAGCGCCTCGTTCGCCAGCGCATGCGCCGCGATGTCCGCGCCGGCCGGTACGTGCTGGACTTCGCCCGAAACGGAATCGAGGCCCTCGAGAAGCTCAAGAGAGAGGACGCCTTCGACATGGTCCTCTCGGACATCAACATGCCGCTCATGGACGGGCTGACCCTGCTGCAGCAGATCCCGAACGTCAGCCCGGACCTGCGAGCCGTCATCGTGTCGGCCTACGGCGACATGCGCAACATCCGCATCGCGATGAACCGCGGCGCCTTCGACTTCATCACGAAGCCGATCGATTTCAAAGACCTGCGCGTCACGATTGCGCGCACGCTGAAGAACCTGGAGGAATGGCGGGAGGCGCTCAGGTCCCGGGACCGCCTGGTCGTGCTGGAGAACGAGCTGGAGGTGGCGCGCAAGATGCAGAAATCGATACTGCCCACCGAGTTCCCAGATCTCGCGGGGGTGGGAATCTACGCCAATATGCGGCCGGCCCGGGCAATAGGCGGAGACTTCTACGACGTGGCCAACCTTGGTGGCGGACAGTTCGGCGTGGCAATCGCCGATGTTTCCGGCAAGGGGATTCCAGCGGCCCTGTTCATGATGTCCAGCCGCACACTCCTGAAGGGAGCGGCCGTCGGCGGATCCACCTCGGCCGAAGTGCTTGAGGAGACGAATCGGGTCCTGAGCCGCGACAATGCATCCATGATGTTCGTCACGCTGCTTTACGCGGTGTGCGACGCGGCCACTGGCAAGTTCAGCTATGCCTCCGGCGGACACGAGGCGCCGCTGCTGGTGCGGGCCGACGGCGGGTGCAGCTTCCTCCCCCTGACGGACGGTCTCGCCCTGGGGGTGATGGAAGACTTCGAGTACTCGGCGAGCCGCGCGAGGCTCGAGCCCGGCGACACCATGCTGCTGTACACCGACGGCGTCACGGACGCGCAGAACCAGGCAGGCGAGCACTTCGGCGCGGAACGTCTTTGGGACCTATTCAACAACGCGCCGCCCGCCGATGAGAAGGACGCCGTCGATCGAATCTTCGGCGCGGTCCGGAAGTTTTCCACGCATGCGGAGCAGTTCGACGACATCACGTGCGTTGCGGTCTCCCGGAGGGCTTGCTGACCGTGGCCTCGACCATCAAGCTGACTCTGCCAACACGGATCTCCGCTCTGCAGCAGATGGAGGAGGCGGTGGAAGCCTTCGGCGAGCAGGAGGGCTGGCCCCCACGGCTGGCGTTCCAGATGCAGCTTGTCCTCGAAGAGCTGGCATCCAACGTCATCCGCCACGGATTCGGGGAAGGGGGGCACGAGTTCGAGATCTCCGTCTCCTCGGACCCGGAGACGGTCACCATCGAAGTCGTCGATGCCGCGCCAGCGTACAACCCGATCACGGACACGCCGGAACCGGACTTGGACGCGACTCTGGAAGACCGCCAGATCGGCGGGCTCGGCGTATTCCTGGTACGCGACGTGGCGGATGAGATGAGCTACCGCCGGGAGGACGGCAAGAACCGCCTGGTCATCGTCAAGCGGAGGGATTGATGCGGCGCTGGCGGCTCGCGGCGCTGGTCTGGGCGCTGGCCTTGGGGCCTGACGGCGGGGGCATCGCCCGTGCGCAGGACGACGGCGTCACCGAGGACTCCATCCTCTTCGGACAGTCGGCGGCCTTCAGCGGGCCCACGGGACTGCTGGGAACGGACTACCGGGCAGGTGTGCTCGCCGCCTTTGCCGAAGCCAACGCGCGCGGGGGCGTCCACGGGCGACGGCTTGATCTGCTCTCGCTCGACGACGGCTACGAGCCCGAAGAGGCGATCAACAACACCCACAGGCTGCTCGACGAGGAGCGCGTCTTTGCCCTGATCGGCTATGTGGGCTCGCCGACTGCACGCGCCACCGTCCCCATCGCGGCCGCCCAAGACGTGCCCTTCGTCGCTCCGCTCACCGGAGCGGCGTTCCTGCGCGACGAGCAATGGACGAACGTCGTCAACCTGAGGGCCTCGTATGCCCAGGAAATGGCCGAGATCGTGGACAGGCTAGTCCTAGATTTGGGCATAGTGCGGATCGGAGTGCTCTACCAAGACGATTCGTTCGGCCTGGCGGGCCTGGCGGGAGTGGAGGACGCGCTCGCCAAGAGGGGGCTGACGCCGGTCGCGCGCGCCGTGTATCCGCGCAACACCTCGGCGGTCAAGACGGGCATTCTGGAGATGCGTGAGGCCGACCCGCAGGCCATCCTGCTGATCGGTGCCTACAGCCCAGTCGCCACCGCAGTCGCCTGGTCACGCCACATCGGCATGGATCCCGTGTTCGCTACCACGTCATTCGTCGGAGGGAACGCCCTTATCGACCGGTTGCGCAGCTTCGGGCAGTTCGGGCTCTACGTCACCCAAGTCATTCCTTCGCCAACGTCCGACTCGCTCGCGGCGCGGCAGTTCCGGCGGGCGATGGCGGCCTACTCATCCGGCGTAAAGCCGGGATTCGTGTCTTTCGAGGGCTATCTGGCGGGCCGGCTCGCAATTGAGGGCCTGGAACGCTCTGGGCAGGCGGTTGACCGCGTGGTGTTCCTCGAGAACCTGCTGAACGGCGAGCCATTCAACCTTGGAGGGGTCCGGCTGAGATTCTCTGTGCGCCGCAACCAAGGCTCGGACCGGGTGTATGTCAACCTGATCGCCGAGAATGGGCAGATCCGCACGGTCCAGACACTGACGGAAGATCCCTAGGCCGACCGATGCAGAAGGCGAGGGCTATGTTCGAGTCCATCAAGGCGCAACTGTCTCACCGTCGGCTGGTCCGCGTCCGCCGGAGCATCGCTGTCCAGCTATACGTCGGCCTCGGCGGTGCCGTCGCCGTCACCCTGGCGGCCAGCGCGGTGGGCTGGATGACCTTCAACCAGGTGGGGAACGAGCAGTCCCGGGTCAACGACCGAAACGTTCCGGACATGGCCGCCGCGTTTGCTGTGGCACAGCGCATCGGCGCACTCGTGGACACCGCCCCCCGCCTGACCGTGGCCCCGAGCGAGGCGGAGTTCCAGTCGGTGCGCGCCGAGATCGGGCGCGAGCGGGAGGCTTTCGAGGCCCGCTTGGACGAACTGGGCGAGAGGCGCGGCCAGAGCGAGGGCGTCCGCCGTGTCCGCGTGTGGGGTCGTGCCATGACCTCCAACATTGAGGCAATCGAGCAGTCCGAGATCGAGCTGTTGCGCCTGGGCGCCACGCTCGATGCACAGAGGGAGCAGATCCGCATGGTCAGCGGACGGCTGTCCCAGCAGCTGGAGACCATGGTCGATGACGAGTTCTTCTTTGCCAAGACCGGCTACCGGGACCTCGAATCGCAGCCGACGGAACGCTCAGTGCCTTTCCTGGATTCGGAGCTGGACCGCTTCCGTCAGATCACGGCCCTGAAGGAGGGGGCCGCCATTGGCGACCAGGTCCTGGCGAACCTCTTCAGCGTCTCGCACCCGGACCGGGTGATACCGCTCCGGGAGCGTTACGAAGCGGCCTCCAGCCAGATCGGCCGGAGTCTCGCGGCCCTCGCGGACGACGAGCGCACCCTAGCGGTGGCCGCCAACTTCGAGGAGCTGTTCAACCTGACCTTCACTTCCGGCGGCGTGTTCGAGACGCGCTCGGAAGAGCTTGAGATGGACACGCGCCAGGCCGAGCTGCTCGAGGAGAACCGCGAGGTTGCCTCCAACCTGATCACGGAGATCGAGTCATTGGTGTCTGTGCTCAGCAGCGGAACGCTGGCATCGACTCGTTCCAGTTCCGAGACAGTGCGGACAGGGCGCAATTTGCTGCTCGCCATGAACCTCTTCAGCGTCGCAAGCGCAGTCATGATCGGCTGGCTCTTCATCGGGCGCCATCTGCTCTCGCGTCTCGAGCGCCTAGCAACGCGCATGCGGCGGATGGCCATGGGTGACCTCGAGTCCAAGGTCGAGCGCGAAGGGACGGACGAGATCGCCGAGATGGCAGAGGCGCTGGAAGTCTTCCGCAGGCACTCCCTGGAGGTGCAGCGGCTGAACTTGGTGGAGGAACTCGCCGAAGACCTCAGCGACAAGAACGCCAAGCTGGAGTCGGCGCTGGCGGACCTGCGCAAGGCGCAGGACCAGATCGTGATGCGCGAGAAGCTGGCCGCGCTTGGCGAGCTCACGGCCGGGGTGGCCCACGAGATCAAGAACCCTCTGAACTTCGTCAAGAACTTCGCCGAGGTCTCCGAGGAGCTCCTTGAGGAACTCCAAGAACTGCTCCCCGACCCGGGCGAGCCCGTGGACGCAGAGGACCAGGAGGAGGTCGACGACCTGATGGACGATCTGGCCGGCAACCTGGAGCTCATACGCCAGCACGGCGAGCGCGCGGACGCGATCGTCCGCGACATGCTGATGATGGGCCGCGGGTCCGACGAGAAACGCCCCACGAACCTCAACAGCCTAGTCCGTGAGCACGCCAACCTGGCCTACCACAGCGCCCGGGCCACCGATGCGAACTTCCAGCTGCACATCGAGCAGGACTACGACGAGCGTCTGGACACGACCGAGGTCGAAGTCGTGCCCCAGGATGTAGGACGTGTTGTGCTGAACATGGTCGGCAACGCCTGCCACGCGACCGACGACAAGCGGCAGTCGGGAGCGGAGATGTACCTGCCGACCCTTCAGCTCAGGACGCGACTGGACACCGACAAGGTTGAGATCCGCATCAGGGACAACGGCTGCGGAATGCCGGACGATGTGGTCGAGAAGATCTTCAACCCGTTCTTCACCACCAAGCCGACCGACAAGGGGACGGGGCTCGGGCTGGCGCTGTCGAACGACATCGTGCGCAAGCACGGCGGCCGGATTCTGGTCGACACGGAACCGGGCGAGGGCACGGAGATGACCGTGGAACTACCGACCGCGCCGGGGCCGGCGGGCCCGGCGCTCGATGCGTAGGGCGAGCACCGCCATCAGGAGGAGACTCTGGCGACCGCGGCGTCCCGGCTGCCGAACAGCGGGATGATCTTCTCAAAGCCGCTGATCGCAAAGACCTCGCGGATCGGATGTCCCAAACCGCACATGGCAAAGCGCTTGCCCTGACTCTTGAGGCTCTTGCGGACCAGGAGCACGGCGCGCAGGCCGGCACTGCTGATGTAGGCGAGACCCTCGCAGTCGACAACCATCCCGCGGTCAGCGCCTCCGGCCAGGCGCATCAGCGTCCGCTCGAATTCCCTGGCATTCGTGCTGTCCACGCGTGTGCAGGCTTCCGCGATCACCACGTCTCCCGACCGGGTGGTTTCGAGTTCCATCTTCCGTGTCTCCTTCGATCCCTGGGCCTGACGGCTACGCTGTCCCCGGGCGCCGCGCTGTCGGCTCAGCGCCTAAACAGGTATAGCAGATCGCGAGCCGCCCCTCAGCCCGACCTTCCAGCAATCGCAACGGAGCGTCATCGGCGGATCGCGGCAACTGCCTCCTCGCGGGTGTGATAAGTCGGTATGACCCTGTCGAACCCGGTGATCGCGAACACCCTCTGCACCTGGCGGTCGAGTTCGCACATGACCAAGGGGGTCTTCCTGCGCGAGAGAGCCCTCGACACTGCGAGAAGGGCCCTCAGGCCGGCGCTGCTGATGTAGCAGAGCTTCTTGCAGTCGACCACAACGCCTTGGTCTCCTTCCGCGACCGAATCCTGCAGGGCGTCCTGAAACGCAAGGGCGTTCTCGCTGTCAAGCTCCCGCCACGCTCCGACCGTCAGGATTCCCTTCGTACGATGCGTTGGCAAGTCCACCGCCGTAAGCTCGACGCTGCGCGACGACCCTGCCGTCCCGCCGCCTGACTAGGTATACCAGATTCCGCCAATCCCGGGGAGGCACGGAAGGGCGCTAGAGTGGCTGCATGCAGAGGGGGCTCCGGGCGGTCGGAATCGGCGCAGGCTACTTTTCGGGCTACCAGTACGAAGCCTGGGGCCGGATTCCGGAGGTGCGGCTGGTCGCGATGCACAACCGCACCGAGTCCAAGGCCCGCCGGCTCATGCGGATCCACGGGATCCCGCGCTACTACGGGGACTGGCGGGAGATGATCGCCCGCGAGCGGCCCGACTTCGTGGACGTCATCACACCGCCGGAGACGCACGCCGAGATGTGCGCTTTCGCCGCTGGCCTGGGTGTGGGAGTCATCTGCCAGAAGCCCCTGGCTCCGACCCTAGCGGAGAGCGCTGCAATTGTGCGACAGGCCAAGGACGCCGGGGTGCGCTTCATGGTGCACGAGAACTTCCGCTGGCAGCCCTGGTACCGCAAGATCCGGGCCATTCTGGACGGCGGGTCCCTCGGCCGTCCGACGCACCTGTACTTCCGAATGCGCACCGGCGACGGCTGGACGGAAGACGCCTACCTAGACCGGCAGCCGTTTTTCCGGGACTATCCCAGACTGCTGGTGTACGAGACGGCTGTGCACTTCATCGACACTTTTCGCTACCTCTTGGGAGAGGTCACGGATGTGTACGCGCGGCTGCGCCGGCTGAACCCGGCGATCCGCGGAGAGGACGAGGGGCAGATCCTGATGGCCTTCGCCGGGGGGGCAACCGCGATCATCGACGCGAACCGCTACAACGAGGCGGAGACGCCCAATCCCCGCTATACGTTCGGGGAACTGCGGCTGGACTGCACAGGGGGCCACCTTGCCATGGAGGCGGACTCCTCAATGCGAATCAAGCCTTTGGGCCAGCCCGTTCGCGCCGTGGGCTACGACCGAGAGGACCGCAACTTCGCCGGGGACTGCGTGTACGCCCTGCAGCGGCACTTCACGGACCGCTGGCTCGCCGGCCTGCCGTTCGAGAGCAGCGGCGAGGACTACCTCCGCACGCTCGCGGTGGTGGATGCAGTCTACGAGTCGGCCCGGTCGGGGCAAGCGGTTCGGCTCGGGGCCACCGAAGGCCCGCGGCGCCTATGATTGGGGGCGCCATGGGCCGCTCCGTCCCGCAAGCCGGCGTGCTGCCCGAGCCGCGGCTGCGCTTCCCTGCTTGCGCCGTGGCCTGGTTGGGCGCGGTGGCCTTGGGGCAAGCACAGCCTCCGCAGGGCTACTCGATTCCGACGGTAGACTTGGCGCACGAGGAGCACCGCCAAGTGGTTGTGGACCGCGAGCCGGGCCAGTACCTTGGGCATCCCTCGACGCTGCTGCTCCCCGACAACCGCACGATCCTGATCGCATATCCCAAGGGGCATGGCAGGGGGGCCATCGTCTACAAGAAGAGTCCAGACGGCGGGCTGACTTGGAGCAGCCGGCTCACGACGCCCGAAAACTGGGCCACGTCGATGGAGGTCCCGACGCTGTTCCGCTTGGTCGCCCCGGACGGGACGGCCCGCGTCCTGCTGTTCTCGGGCAAGGCCGCGGGCATCCGCGTGGCGCAGTCCGAAGACGAGGGCCGCACTTGGTCCGCGCTGCGGCCACTGGCGACGCCTGGCCCGCCATTCGGCGGCATCGTGGCCATGTCGTCCGTGGTGGAGCGCTCGGACGGGGCGCACATGGCCTTCTTCCACGACGACGGCCGCTGGCTCCGCGACCCGCCCGAACATCCCGGCGGCGCCCGTTTCGCCGTCTACCAGACCGTTTCCACGGACGGGGGACAGACCTGGGCCCAGCCAGAGATAGCGACGCGGCACGCCGATGCGCACCTATGCGAGCCCGGCGCCGTGCGATCGCCGGACGGCCGCCAGATCGCGCTGCTCCTGCGCGAGAACAGCCGCAGGCTGAATTCCTTCGTGGTCTTCTCCGACGACGAGGGCGAGACGTGGAGCGAGCCCCGCGAGCTGCCGGGCGCGCTGACCGGGGACCGTCACGTGGCACGGTACGCGCCCGACGGGCGCCTCTTCGTCAGCTTCCGCGACCGGACTCACGTCAGCCCGACTCACGGGGACTGGGTGGGCTGGGTAGGGACGTACGGCGACATCGCGGCGGGCCGGGAGGGCCAGTATCGCGTGCGCCTCATGGACAACCTCAAGGGCACCGACACCGCCTATCCGGCCGTGGAGCTGCTGCCCTACGGGACCTTCGTGGCCACGACCTACGGCCACTGGACGGCGGGCGAAGCGCCCTACATTGCAAGCGTGCGCTTCAAGCTCGAGGAGCTGGACGCGCGGGCCGCAGGGGACGGCCCTGAGCCGGCCTCGATGGTGCGGGAGGCAGAGCGGCCGCCGGTCGCACCGGAGGCCCCCGAGGGAAGCCCGAACGTTCTGTTCATCGGGGTCGACGACCTAAACGACTGGATCCTCGAGCGTCACACGCCCCTGAAGATGCCGAACCTGATGCGTCTTGCGCGCAGGGGCGCCCTCTTCCGGCGAGCCTACGCCGCTTCGCCCGCCTGCAACCCTTCGCGCGTAGCTCTGTTAACCGGCCTGAGCCCTTCCTCGACGGGGGTGTACGGGAACCGCTCGGACTGGCGCGGGGCGCTGCCATCGATAGTCACGCTTCCGCGGCATTTCATGAACCACGGCTACCGCGTGGAGGGCGCTGGGAAGATATTCCACCACCATCTCAACAGCGCCTTCCACGACGACGAGTCGTTCCACCGCTTTGTCAAGATGCAGCTCGACCCGATGCCGCCCACGAAGCTGAACAGGATTCCGGAAGTTGCCAGCCTGAACTTCGACTGGGGCCCGTGGCCCTTGGATGAGTCGGCCACCCCGGACGTGCGCTCGGTGGAGTTCGGGATCGACTTTCTCTCGCGGCGGCACGAGCAGCCCTTCTTCCTGGCGATCGGCCTGTTCCGGCCGCACATGCCATTCCACGTCCCCCCGAAGTACTTCGCAGAGTACCCGAGCGACGCGGTGGCGATGCCTCGCGCACCGGCGGACGACGTAGAGGACATCCCGGAGGGCGGAATGGCGCTGCTTCGCGAGAAGCAGCACTTCATGCGGGCCATCCGCGCCGGAGAGGCGCGCAGCCCCGGCACTTGGAGGGAGGCCGTGCGAGCCTACCAGGCCAGCTGCACGTTCGCGGACCACCAGATCGGGCGGCTGCTGGCAGCCCTCTCGCAATCTGAGCACGCCAGCAACACCGTCGTGGCACTATGGTCGGACCACGGCTACCACCTCGGCGAGAAGGGCCACTGGGAAAAGTTCGCCCTGTGGGAAAAGTCCACGCGCGTACCGCTGGTCCTGGTGGCCCCGGGGCGCATTGAGCCTGGAACTGTGGTTGACGCGCCAGTGTCGCTGCTGGACCTGTACCCGACACTGGTGGAACTCTGCGGGCTGCCTGAGCGGAAGGGGCTAGACGGCGAGAGCCTACTGCGCGCGATTCGGGGACAATCGCCCCAGCGGTCGGTGGCGATGACGTACCAGCGCGGGAACCACGCGGTCCGCTCGAGCCGCTGGCGCTACATCCGCTACGCGGACGGCAGCGAGGAGCTCTACGACCACAGGAGCGACCCCGACGAGCTCTCCAACCTGGCGGGGACCGGCAAGCACGCCGACGCCATCCGCTCGCTGCGCCGCTGGCTGCCGCGTAAGGACGCCCCGACTGTCCCGGACCTGCGGCGGTGAGCGGATCCGCAACCAGTGCTCCGGTCCGCGATGGCGGGAAGGGGGCTAAAGGCTTCGGTGGGGCGGTCCACCGTTACGCGTCGGTGGACTCGACCATGCGGGTCGCCGCTGAGCTCGCGCTCGAGGGCTGCGCCGAGTGGACGGCCGTGAGCGCGGACCGCCAGACCGCCGGCAGGGGCAGGCTGGGGCGCAAGTGGCACTCCGAGGCAGGTCAGGGAGTGTACCTGTCGGTCGTGCTGAGACCGGACTGCGCGCCTGTCCGCGCCCCGCTGCTGACGCTGGTGGCCGGACTGGCCGCCAAGCAGGCGCTGGAGCAGGTGGCGGGGGTCGAGTGCGACATTCGCTGGCCCAACGACATCCTGATCGGGGGCCGCAAGTGCTGCGGCATCCTTGTCGAGATGGAATGCTCAGCCGACCGCGTCACGCACGTCGTCGTCGGCATCGGCGTCAACGCAAACCACCTCACTTTCCCGGACGAACTTGCCGGCCTAGCGACTTCCCTGCGGATCGAGACCGGCCGCCGCTGGAGCCGTCGGGCCATTCAGGGGGCGCTGCTGAGCGCCTTAGAGGAGTGCTACAGGCTCCACCATGCGCGCGGGGCGGAACCGATCCTCGAGGCGTTTCGGCGGGCCTCCAGCTACGTCGAGGGGCGCCGCGTGGTCATCGAGGACGTCCCAGCAGGGCAGGCACTACCCACACGCGGGGTGACCGCAGGGCTGGACGGCAACGGCGCTCTGCTGCTGCGGGCCGAAGACGGTACGGTCGCGCCCGTGCTGGCCGGCAGTGTGCGCCCTGAGCCGGGCAGAATGTAGAGAATGCTGCTCGCTGTCGACGTCGGCAACACGAATCTCACGATCGGGCTCTTTGAGGGCCAGCGGCGGGTCGCGAACTGGCGCCTGAAGACCGACCCCGAGGAGACGGTCGACGGCTGGGGGGCCCTGTTCCACAACCTTGTCGCGCTGGCCGGCCTGCGGATGGCAGACATCCGCGGATTCATCTTCTCGTCGGTCGTGCCCCAACTGGACGCGTCGCTGAGCGGCATGGCGGGCCGGTATCTTGGGCTGGTGCCGTTCCAGGTGACGGCCGCAACACCCACCGGGCTGGCGATCCGTGTCGAGAACCCGGCGGAGGTGGGGGCGGACCGCATCGTGAACTCGGTCGCAGCGGCCCATCGATACGGCTGCCCCTGCATCGCTGTGGACTTCGGAACAGCGATCACGTTCGACGCGATCTCGGCGACACGGGCGTATCTGGGAGGCGTGATCTGCCCGGGCATCCAAGTCTCCACCCAAGCCCTCGTGCGCAGGACGGCCCGCCTTCCCCAGATCGACGTGCGCAAGCCCAGCTCCGTCATCGGGACGAACACCGTGCGCAGCCTGCAGTCCGGCTTCTACTACGGCATGCTCGGGATGCTGGACGGCATCCTCGCGGAGATGCTGGGGGTGCTCGGCGAGGGAACGAGCGTTGTGGCGACGGGAGGTCAGGCCAGCGTGCTGGCGCCCGAGTCGCAGCACGTGCAGACGGTGGACGACGGGCTGACCCTTGAGGGACTGCGCCTGATCTGGGCACGCAACCGCAGCTGAGCCGAGACTGTGCCAGCCCCGTACGGACAGTCGCTCGCCCTGCTGACCGACCTGTACCAGCTGACGATGGCGTGCGGGTACTGGAGGGAGGGCATAGCCGAGCGCGAGGCGGTGTTCCACCACTACTTCCGGAGAGCGCCGTTCGGCGGGTCGTTCGCCATCGCGGCCGGGCTGGAGACGGCCCTGCAATGGCTGGACGGCCTTCGCTTCGGCGAGGGCGACCTCGAATACCTCGGCGGCCTGAGGGGAAACACCGGCAGTGCGCTGTTCCCGCGTCGCTTCCTGAGCTATCTCGGAATGCTCAAGTTCGCGTGCCACGTGGACGCAGTGCCGGAGGGGACGCTGGTGCTAGCGGAAGAGCCCCTCGTGCGCGTCCAAGGCCCCCTGTTGCAGTGCCAGCTTGTCGAAACGGCGCTGCTCAATATGATCAACTTCCAGACGCTGGTTGCGACCAAGGCGGCCCGCGTGTGCCTCGCCGCAGGCGACGCCCCCGTGATCGAGTACGGGCTGCGCCGCGCCCAGGGAATCGACGGCGGGCTGAGCGCCAGCCGAGCGGCCTACATAGGGGGCTGCTCGGGAACATCGAACACGCTGGCCGGCAAGCTGTACGGCATCCCTGTCAAGGGAACGCAGGCGCACAGCTGGGTGCTGGCCTTCGGCAATGAGCGGGAGGCCTTCGAGGCATACGCAAGATCCATGCCCGACAACTTGGTGCTGCTGGTCGACACGCACGACAGCCTGGCCGGGATTAGGAAAGCGATCGAAGTGGGGCTGAGTGCGCGCAAGCGGGGAGTCCGGCTCGCCGGCATCCGGCTGGACTCCGGAGACCTTGCCGCACTCTCCAAGCGGGCACGCACCATGCTGGACGCTTCGGGCCTCGGCAGCACGGCGATCATCGCATCGAACGATCTCGACGAGCACGCCATCGAGCGGCTAAACGCCCGAGGGGCGCGCGTGGGCGTGTGGGGCGTGGGCACCAGCATTGCGGCGGCCAAGGGTCAGGCCGCCCTTGGCGGCGTGTACAAGCTGGCGCTGTTGAGAGACCGAAACGGGACGTGGGTGCCCAAAGCGAAGCGCTCGGAGGACGCCGGCAAGTCGTCGACTCCCGGCATGCTGCAGGTGCGCCGGTTCTGGGACGGGCAGCGGCCCGCCGCCGACCTGCTGTACGACGAGACGCACCCGCCCGCTGCGCAGTGGGCAGGACTCGGACGATCGGCCGGCGCGGGTGCGGGGCCGGTCACGCTTGGAGGTCCGTCGGAAGACCTGCTGCTGCCCGTTATGCGGCGCGGCCGGCGGGTAGCCCCGGCAGCGGCGCTTTCGGAGTCGCAGTCGGCAGCGCGCGACTGGATGCGCCGGATCGGGCGGAAGGCCCTCCACGGGGAGCCTGGCGCGGACGCGGTACCCTTCTTCACCGAGACGGGGCTGGCGGCGCGGCGCAGCGCGGAGTTGGGCCGCCACGCGGACTGAGCCCGAAGAACCGCTGCTATCCGATCTCGGGAAGGTTCTCCCGCAAGATGCCGATGTCCTTGTCCCCGCGGCCGGAGAGGTTGACGATGATCGAGCGGCCGGGAGATCCCGGCGCCCGCGCGATCGCCTCTGCGACGGCGTGGGCCGACTCAAGTGCGGGCAGGATCCCCTCCAGATGGCACAACCTGCGCACGGCGGAGACCGCGTCTTCGTCGGAGCAAGAGGTGTAGCTGGAACGGCCCATCTCGCGCAGCCAGGCGTGCTCGGGGCCGACCGAGGCGTAGTCCAGGCCGGCCGACACCGAGTGAGTCCCGGCAATCTGGCCATCCTCGTCCTGCAGGATGTAGCTGCGAGTCCCCTGAAGCACACCGGGGACGCCGCCGGCGAAGCGTGCGGCATGGTCTCCGAGGCTCTCGCCACGCCCCCCGGCTTCGACGCCGACCATCTCAACGCCCTCGTCGGCCAAGAAAGCGTGGAACAGGCCGATCGCGTTGCTGCCGCCGCCGACGCAGGCAATCAGCAAGTCGGGGCATCCGCCCCCAGCGATCTCCCGAAACTGCCGGCGCGCCTCGACGCCGATCACCCTCTGGAAATCGCGCACGATCATCGGATAGGGGTGCGGTCCGAGCGCGGAGCCGAGCATGTAGTGAGTGGACTCGAAGCTGCCGGCCCAGTCGCGCATGGCCTCGGAAATAGCCTCTTTGAGGGTGCAGCTGCCGGCGTGCACTCCCTCGACGCGCGCGCCCAGCAGACGCATGCGAAAGACGTTCAGCTCTTGGCGACGCATGTCCTCGGAGCCCATGTAGACGACGCACTCCATGCCGAAGAGCGCGCAGACCGTCGCGGTTGCGACGCCGTGCTGGCCCGCCCCGGTCTCGGCTATGATCCGCCGCTTGCCCATCCGGCGCGCCAGCAGCGCCTGTCCAAGGCAGTTGTTGATCTTGTGGGCACCGGTGTGCAGCAGATCCTCGCGCTTGAGGAAGATGCGGGCTCCTCCCAGCTCCTCGCTGAGGCGCCGAGCATGGAACAGGGGGGTCGGCCGGCCAGCATAGCGGTCGTTCAGCTCACCCAGCTCCGCGAGAAAGCCGGGGTCGTCTCGGACCTGCTCGTAGGTGGCCTCCAGATCCTGCAGCGGGGCGACCAGGATCTCGGGTGCGAAGCGCCCGCCGAACTGGCCGAAGTGCCCCAAGGAATCCGGACCGGTGGGGAACGCCTGTTGCATTCTTCCACCTTACAGGCAGCGCTGGGCTACCCAGCGCCGGCCAATGTGCCGAGGGATGCCCGCCAGATCGCGGGCTGACTCCAGAAAGGGTGTCTCGCAGCAGAGCGCACTCGGCGCTTGGCACGGGGGCGCGTGCCCGCGGCCTTCGGCGGACGGATCGTCAGCGCGCGGGATTCTCGTACCAGACCACTCCGAGCAGGTCCGTCTCCTCGCTCGTGAGAATGTCCAGATCCCCATCGCCGTCGAGGTCGAGCAGCTCAATGCGGTCGAACTTCGTGCCTTGCGGGCCGCCCACGTCCGTCGCCTCCCACTCGGAGGCGGTCGCGTCCCCGGAGTTGCTCAGCAGGCCAACCCCGGAAAGGTCCCCTTCAGCACCCTCACAAGTGAAGACGATGTCGGCGTCCCCGTCCTGATCCATGTCGCCCACCGCCACTGCCTTTCCGGTGCCGAAGCCGGGCGGCACCGATATCGAGTGCGTCCGCCACCTGTTGCCCCTCGCGGACGTGCTGCGGAAGAACTGGATCGGGCCTCCCTTGACAGCCATCACCACATCTGTCTGGCCGTCGCCGTCCACATCCGCCACATCGAGGAACATGGCCTCGTGCTCGCCTTCGGCCCCGATCCGAACGACCGGCCACGCGGCGCTTCCGGGCATGTTCTGGAACCAGAGCGCGCCGCGCCGAGGACCTGTCCGATCGCTCGCAACGATGTCAGGCGCCCCGTCCCCGTTCATGTCGTGGGAGAGGATGGACATCACCCATCCGGCCCCGTACCAGCGGCTCCAAGAGGCCCTGCCCCCGGCGCTTGTCGGAAAGCGCCAAGCCCCGATGGCGGCGAAGTCGTTCTTCGAACCCGCCACGAGGTCCATCGACCCGTTCCCGTCAACGTCCATCGGATGGGCGAACATCCACTGGTTCTTGCCCACCGAGCGGGTCACCGAGCGGGTCTCCCAACCTGCAGGATCCAGAAAGGACTCGCCCGACGACTGGTGGATGTAGACCGTCTTCTCGTCACCCTCGGTCGAACTGACGACCTCGAATCGGCCGTCGCCGTCCATGTCGGCGAACACAGCGTCCTCCGGGCTGGCGACCATGCCCACCGTCACCGCGGGCCACTCCCCGGCGGCCTTGCCCGCACCCGGATGCAGGTAGGCCCGGACGTGGCCGGACTGTTCCCAAGGCGTCGCGATGTCCGGCAGGCCGTCACCGTTGACGTCGGCGACCCGCACTCCGTCGGCACCCTCGCCGGACGCATCGATCGTGTGGCGCTCCCACGGGGCGGCGGCAAGGCCAACCGCGAACAGCAATGTGGGGATGAGACAAGCCGGAACCCGAACCATGCGCCCGATTGTAGACCACGGACTGTGTCGGAAGCACATGGATCGGCACCAGCACGTCGCACACCAGAATCGCCGGCTGCAGCCGCCCTGAACGCGCACTTCCCGATGCCCGCGCCAAGACACGGCCTGTCTCCGAAGCCAAGCGAACCGCCAACTTCTCGGAAGCGCTTAGGTCTGACACCCTAGTCTTGACCAGCAAGCAATCTTGCAAGACCTAGCACCGCGATTCGCGAAATTTCTACGTTGATAGACTGTTGCCAGCACGGGCAAGGCGATGGTAAGCTACGATTTGAGTTGCTGTTGGCAATAAATTCTCAAGGTTTCTCAAAAAGGCACATGTCCTTCGCCACGATGATCACACTACGCCCGTAATGGGGCATCGGAGCGCAAGCAAACCAACTTCGTCGTGGACTCGCAGCATGATCGGACGCCGCGCTGGAGGGCTCGAATGAGCGATCCAGAACCTGTGGGCCCTCCTAGTGAAGCGGTGGCTAGGGCAGACGAACTGCTTCAGCTTGACCAGAATGCCCCCGAGCGCCGCGTAGAAACGAAGATTGCAAACCTGCTCGAAGCGTTTGGCATTCGGTTCGAGCAGGAGTGCCAGACGAATGCGGCGCGGGCAGACATCTTCTGCCCGGACCATCGAATCCTCATCGAGGTCAAGGCCCCGGGACGGGCGACGACACCGGAGGACAGCCAAGGGCGGCGTGACGGGGAGACCCCGTTCGCTCAACTTGAGCGCTACCTGCTGGCCGAGAGAAGAGCGCAACTGTCGGGTCTCAACTGCGGAGGGAGCCGACCTTGGATCGGCATCGTGACGGATGGCCGAGTCTGGCACACGTGGCGCTGGCGTCACCAGGAAGCGACCACGGCAGAGCCCATGAGGCAGTCGTGGCACCCGACGGGCGCGACGGACCTGTGCACTTGGATCCAAGCGCTGGAGGGCCAAGAAGTCAAGCAAGCAATCCCCTCGAACCCACTGACGGTACTGGAGCCTAGGTATCGAGATCTGCAACGCCTCTTTGAAGGTCGGGACGAAGACGGCTCCTTGCAGACGAAGAGGGCCCTGTGGCTAGACATGATGAGGGCGGCTCTGATGGCCCCCGGGCCGAATGCCATTGACCGTCTCTTCGTGACGCACTCGTTCCTCGTAGCAGTCGCGCGAGGTGTGATTGCGACGCTGATGGACCCGGATGCCGAGTCGATTGAAGGATCGGTAGCCTTGCAAGAAGGATTCGTCGCTTGGGTTACGGACGACGTCCAAGGCGAGCAGTGGGCCCAAGCCCTCTTCGAGCACATTCACGCGTACGAATGGCGCAACCGACCGGGCGACGTTCTGCGCCCGTTGTACGAGTCGTTGGTGGACGAGAGCGATCGCAGAGTGTTTGGCGAGTACTACACACCAGACTGGCTCGCTGAGTTGATGGTGCGGGAGGTGCTCGACGAGGCCTGGTGCAACGATTCGGTGAACTCAGCCCTCGTCGCGCGCGCAAGAGGCCAGCGACTGCGGGGAATCGGGGTCCTCGATCCGGCCTGCGGAAGCGGCACGTTTCTGTACCATGCTGTGCGGCGGCTGCTGGCGTGCGAAGCCCTGAAGGATCAC
This sequence comes from Bryobacterales bacterium, assembly GCA_965203925.1. Classification (GTDB taxonomy): domain Bacteria; phylum Acidobacteriota; class Terriglobia; order Bryobacterales; family UBA6623; genus VXMF01. The sequence goes on along the minus strand of OZ241924.1, from coordinate 1,787,896 downwards.
TCCCCCGTGCGGCAAGCCACAGTGACCGCCATGCTGGTACACGGCATAGACGTTCATCCGGTGGCGGCGGAAATGGCGAGGGCCACACTGCTGAGGGCGCTGCCGGCCCCACCAGAGGGCGGCACAGCTTCACTGGGGATCTTTCAGGGTGACGCGCTGATGGCCGGGGAGAGTGGGTTCGTCTTGATGGAAGCTGGTTTCGACGCGACCCTGATCTTCACTCCGAAGCGGCGTGAGCTCACCATCCCTCGATCCTTCATCACCAGTCCGTCCTTCAGGGACGACCTGAGCGTATTGGTTAAACGCGCCGCAGCAGGCGAGACCGAGTGCCCAGAGCACATCATCGCGGGCATCGAACGTCAGGACTCCCGCAGGGACTTGCGTGAATTCTGCCGAACATTGCGGGACGTAATCCGCGACGAGGGCAACTCCGTGTGGGCCTGGTACATCGCCAACATAACTGGACCCATGCTTCTGTCGCATACCCGTGTGGACCGGGTGGTGTCGAATCCGCCGTGGGTGACAATGAAAGATATCCAGACCGAGGAGCGCAAGCGGATCCTCGAAGATCTCGCAGCCAACAAGCTGAAAATCTGGACAGGTGGCAGACAGGCGCCGCACTTTGACATAGCGTCGCTGTTCATTAGGAGGGTCCGCGACGAGTACCTAGCCAATCGGGAAAAGGGCGTAGCAGCGTGGCTTGTGAAAAAGGCGGCGCTGACCGCTGGTAGCTGGAAGAAGTTCAGAGAACAGCATGAGAAGCACATAGATCAACAGTTGGACCTCGAACAGCTCCAGCCGTTCGGCGGTGGTGACGCCCGACGTTGTTGCGTACTCTTGGAGCATCGGCGGTTTAAGGAACTTACGACTTCCAATGCTCCAAGCCTAGTTGCTAGGCGAGTGCGGCGAAGACGGCGCCCTTCGCTCCACCATAGTCTGCAGGAGGCCCGCCGGCTGTTCGAAGTTGTGCACGCGGCACCACCAGTGAAACAGGGACCATCGGCCTACATTGACGGAAAGGGCAGACCGGTGTTCCGAAATGGCGCGACCCTCTTTCCCCGAGTGCTCGTCCTCGCGCGCAAAATCGCGCCGGAGAACGCGATATCTGAGGTGGCCGTGCGGACCGAACGATCGATCCACGGGCCATGGAAGCAGATCGACCCCCAAGAAGGGTTAGTACCGAAGCACTGGCTCACGGATGTGGTCCTCTCGAAGCAGGTCCTTCCATTCGCAACGCTGCCGCCGTCCAGTGCCGTGATCCCGAGAGACCCAAGGGGAAGGCTGTTGGAGATTCCCGGGCAGTTCTCCGAGTTCTGGGAGAAGCTAGAGAGTATTTGGGCGCAGAATCGAGGCAAGGGCCACGCGGTGCCGAAAACTCTGACAGCAAACCTTAACTATCAGGGCAAGCTACAGATCCAGATACCTATGGCTGTCGACGCTGGGAAGAGGTTGGTCCTATACCCCGCTTCAGGTGACATCATGCGGGCCTCCCGTGCTGAGTGCACGGTCGTCGTAGACCACACGCTGTATCGATGGACCGCTTCCGACGAGCACGAAGCAGCCTACTTGGTAGCCATGCTGAATGCTCGTTGCCTGAGGGTTGGATTCAAACAGTCTCGCAAGAGTGGGCGCGACATTCACCTCCGGCCTTGGTACAAGGTTCCGATTCCTAGATTCAATGTCAACAACGTCCATCACGCTGCGTTAGCGGAACTGTGCACCGAAGCCGAGATTGCCGCGCGGCGATCTCTCAAGCGATCGCCCTCCACAATGGGCCAAGTCGGCCTGTCGAACAGGATCCGCGCCACGTTGGACCAGAGTGGCATCTATGCGCGGATTGACGCACTGGTGGCTCGGATCATGCCTCCCGGCGTAGTGTCGCCCGATTGAGGGGGCCAAGAGTCGGCCCTTGCAGACAACAGTGCACCACCAGTGCCAAGTGGCCCTGCCAGCCGAGCGAGAACGGGAGCACGGGCCCTGGGGACCCAACGTGTCCCGATGCAGGTCTCGTCTCGTGCACGCCACAGAGCCACCCTACAGTGGGCCGAGTGGGCGCAGGATGCGGTCGAGAGAACATCCTCAGCCCCTAGCGTGCGCAGCCTCCAACTTCACGTCGGTGTCAGCCGCCCGAACGGTCGGTGCCCTCACGCCGCGAGACACCCATCTCTGGCAGGACAGCCAAACTACGATAGAGGGACCGCGAGCACATAGTTTCGATGCTGCGCAGGATCGTAATGTACGGAGACCCGGTCCTAGAGACCGTGTGCGAACCCGTCAAAGAGGACGAGTTCGGCAAGCCCCAGCTGCGGAGACTGGTCAGTGACATGTTCGAGACGATGTATGACGCGGAAGGCGTCGGCCTGGCGGCGCCGCAGGTCGGGCTGCTGAAGCGCCTGACGGTGATCGACTGCTCAGGGCCGGACACGCGGTCCGAGCCTCACGTCCTGATCAATCCGGAGATAGTCTCGGCCGATGGCGAGCAGGTCGGGACGGAAGGCTGCCTCTCGATCCCTGGCTTCACCGGCAAGGTAACCCGGCCCGCGACCGTGCGGGCCCGCTTCCGGAAGGTGGACGGCAGCCACGGCGAGGTCGTGGCCACGGGTCTGCTGGCACGCGCGATCTGCCACGAGAACGACCACTTGAACGGGGTGCTGTTCCTCAGCCACATCGGAACGCTGAAGCGTGGATTGATCAAGAAGAAGATCCGCAACCTAGCCAGGCGGGGCGAGTGGTCCTGAAGTGCGGGCCATCTTCATCGGTACGCCAGAGTTTGCCGTGCCGTCGCTGGAGGCCTTGGCGAACCGTCACGACGTTCGCCTCGTCGTCACGCAGCCGGACCGGCCGGCCGGCCGGGGGAGGAAGCTGAAGGCACCCGCGGTCAAACGCCGAGCCGCCGAACTGGGCTTGGCCCTAGCGCAGCCGCGGCGCGTGGGCGAGGACGAGAGCTTCGCCAGGATGGCAGCGTGCCATGCTGACGTGATTGCAGTGGTCGGCTACGGCCAGATGATCCCCAAGCGCATCCGCGTCCTCACCCGCCACGGCTGTGTCAACGTGCACTCCTCCCTCCTTCCCAGGTACCGGGGGGCCGCGCCGCTGAACTGGGCGATCATGAGGGGAGAGCGCGAGACGGGCGTGACGACCATGCGCATCTCGCGGAAGATGGATGCCGGCGACATCCTCCTCAGCCGGAGTACCAAGATCGGCCCGTCGGAGAGGGCCTCCGAGCTCGCTCGACGCCTCGCCCCGGTCGGTGCCGACCTCCTGCTGGAGACACTAGACCGCCTGCAAGACGGGACGCTCAAGCCGACACCCCAAGACCACGCGGCGGCCACATACGCGCCCATGCTGCGCAGAGAGGACGGCCTGATCGACTGGTCGCTACCCGCCGTCTCGATCTACGACCGGCTGCGGGGGTTGGACCCCTGGCCGGGGATTCACACTTTCTTCCGGAATCGACGCCTGCGAATCTGGGATGCCGTCCCCACCGCCGGAGGAGACCTGGAGCCTGGTCGGGCCAAGGTCCACCGCAAAGGGCTCGCCGTGGGCTGCGGGGCAGGCGCTCTCGTATTGCGGGAGGTCCAACTCGAGGGCCGTCGGCGCATGGCTGCACCGGTGTTCCTGCGCGGCTGGCGCTTGGCGCCGAACGAGGCACTTGGCCAATGCGACAACTGACCGCATCACACTTGCCGCTGGGATTCCGCTTTGCGGCGGGTCGCGCCGGCATCCGCAAGCACCGAGGGGATGACCTAGCGCTGATGTTCTCCGAGCGCCCAGCGGCGGCGGCGGGCGTCTTCACGAAGAACTGCGTGCGCGCAGCCCCGGTCGAGCTCAGCGCGCAGGCGCTGCGCGAGAGCGGTGGGAAGGCCCGCGTGATCGTCGCAAATGCCGGCAACGCGAACTGCGCGACACCCAACCAAGCCGCGGTGGCGGGAGCAACGGCAGCGGCGGCAGCGGCCCTGGCCGGTGTGCCGCGGCATCAGGTGCTGGTGGCCTCCACCGGGGTGATCGGCGAGCCCTTTGGCGAGGACGTTATCCCCGATGCCCTGCCCGGCCTGTGGCGGTCCCTGGACCGGGGCCAGTTCGAAGCATGCGCCAAGGCCATCATGACCACCGACACCGTCCCAAAGGCGCGCTGCGCGTCATTCGAGGTCGGGGGCCGCACTGCGCGGGTGGCGGGAATGGCCAAGGGGGCGGGCATGATCATGCCGGACATGGCAACCATGCTGAGCTTCCTGTTCACAGATGCAGACGTGTCGCCGGGCCACTTGCGGAAGGCCCTTCGGTTGGCGGTGGGACGCAGCTTCAACTGCATCACGGTGGACTCGGACACTTCGACGAATGACACCGTGCTCCTGCTGGCGAACGGGGCTTCGGGTGTGACCGTCGGGGAGAGTGCGGAGTCTGAGATTGCCTTCGCGGAGGCGCTTGGCGGGTTGACCCAAGCTCTGGCGATCGACATCGCGCGCGACGGCGAAGGGGCCTCCAAGCTGGCGCGGATCGCGGTTCAGGGCGCGGAGTCGGAAGCTGCCGCCAAGCGGATCGCCATGGCGATCGCCAATTCCCCGCTCGTCAAGACGGCCATCGCCGGGGCAGATCCGAATTGGGGGAGGATCCTGGCAGCGGCGGGCAAGTCGGGACAGCCCTTCCGGCCGGACCAAGCGGACGTGTCCATTAACGGCACTCAGGTCTGCTCTGGCGGCATGCGAGCCGAATTCGAGGAGTCTTCAGTACAGCGAGCAATGGAAGGCGAATCGGTAGAGATCGAGTTCCGCCTGCGTGGGGACGGCCTAGGACGGGCAGCCGTCTGGACGTGCGACCTAACAGAGGGATACGTGCGCATCAACGCGGACTACCGCACTTGACCGAGCGGCAGGGCAGGGGCCAGGCAGTCTGGCGGACCGTGGAATTCAGCAGGTGGGACAGCGCGACTGCCCGAAGCTGCGGACTGCCCTTTCCCACGGTCCGGCTGCGCCTGCCGCGCGGCAAAGGGTTGTCCCGAGAGACCGAATCTTAAGAGTTCGAACGGGCCGAGCGGCCAAGAGTTCCCGGGGCCAGGCGTCTCGCCCACAGTCTCAAGGTCTCTGCGAATCTGCTGCGGAGGTAAGCCTCTGAAGATCGTCGCCGGGGGCATCTCGCCGCACGGGGCTTCTGGGGTGCGGCGACCGTTGCGGCGTACGGCGCCGCCGAGACGCATAGACGACGCCGGCTTCAGCATGGGGAGGCTAACGCGCAGTACCGCCTTCCTGCACCACACCCCCCGTCGCTGGCCATCAGCAAAGGTCTTCATGACATTCGGGGCTAGATCGACCTACCGGGCCGCAGAGCCTCAGGTCACTTTGAATCCGGCTGCCCGACCTCGGCCTCAGCCCCACTGCCGAGCACGAGGGGCGTTGGCGCGCCTTTCCACAGATGATCCAGATCGTGTGGGGCAGCGGGTAACGTAAAGTCCGGTCCCGTAGCCCCGGTTGATTCTGGGCTTTGCCTTCGGACTGTGCGTGTGGACCCGCTCGATCCCCAGCACCGGCACCGACTGCGGGAAGTGAACCAGGGCCGCTTGACAGTCCGGATGCAGCGCCACTGGGCGCCCGTGCCGCTCTCCACGCTACCGCGGCGTTCTCACGTAGTCCTCGAGTCGGCTGAGCTCTTCGCACCGGCAGCGGACATTAGCACGGGAGACTCAAGACGGGCGAACTGACGGCCGACACGAATCAGGGCCGGCGTGCAGGCTTCTCGGTGTAGTAGGGATTCGGGTCGCGGGGCTCGACGGCGTTGGTCGCCCTGCGCCATGCAATCAGGTCGCGGTGCAGCTCGCGGGCCCTCTCAGGGATCGTGTTTGCGAGATTCCTCGATTCGCCGACGTCGCTCGACAGGTTGTAGAGCTCCGTGCGTCCGTCCTCGAAGTACTCGATCAACTTCCAGTCGCCCTTGCGAATGGCGCTGGCCGGACTCGCGCGGCCCGTCAAATACAGCGGGTAGTGCCAGAAGATCGCACGGTCCTGCAGAGCCGTGCTTCCCTGGAGGAGCCGTACGAAGCTCTCGCCGTCAACCGGCTGGCTGGTCGGCAAGGCCACGCCAGCCAAGTCTGCGAACGTCGGCAGAAAGTCAACGCTCGTGATCGGGATGGCGGACTTGCTCCCGGGCTTGATGACACCCGTCCACCTCATGCAGGTGGGCACGCGGATCCCCCCTTCGTACAGCGAGCCCTTCATGCCTCGCAGGGGCCGGTTGATCGAGACGCGGGTTCCGCCATTGTCGGACGAGAAGATGACCAGAGTCCTCTCGCGGAGGTCCAGCTCGTCAAGAGTCTCCACGATACGCCCGACGCTCGTGTCGACAGCCTCCACCATGGCCGCGTAGGTCGGATCATAGGGATTCCTATTCGTCGTCCATGAAGCGAGCTTCTTCTCGTACTTTGCCACGAGTTCCTCGCGGGCCACCCGCGGTGAGTGCACATCCCAATGGGACAGGAACAAGAAGAACGGCCGGTCCTTGTTCCCACGGACGAACTCAACGGCGGCGTCAGTGAGCTCGAACGTCACATCCGGGTCGTTGTAGTGGTTCCTCTCCGTCCCGCGCTTGCCGTCGCTGGTGCTGATGTCGAATCCCTGCCTGTCCGGTCCAACCTGCCACTTTCCGAATCGAGCGGTCGTGTAGCCGCCCCTCTTGAGCACCTCAGCGATGCTCTCGACACTCGGCATCAGGGCCTGTCGAACCTCGAACGGATCTGCGGGCGGATCCGTCACTCCGTGCCGTTCAAGGTAGCGCTGTTGGACCGGGACCCAAAGTCTCATCCGGCGCGGATCGGTCTTCGACTTCCCGCCCGGCGTGTAGATCCTGTGCCTGGGCACATACATTCCGGAGATCAGGCTGGCCCGGGTCGGCGCGCAGTTCGGCCCGCCGCTGTACGCGTTGGTGAAGATGATGCCTTCTCCGGCGAGGCGGTCCAAGTGGGGCGTTTCGTAGAACTCGGCACCGTTGAAGCCGACGTCGTTCCAGCCTTGGTCGTCCGATAGGACGAGAACAATGTTCGGAGGCTGGCCGCTCGCGGACGTTGCGGCGATCAACGCGGCGGTGAGTAAGACTGCGTTGCGGATTCGGCTTCTCATGTTGCTCATCGAGGCGCTCAGCAGCAGCTGACGGGGACGTGGGGCTCGCTTCAATCCATACTCTGACGTTCCCGATCAGGTCCGGGTGCTCGGAGACGATGTCATTTTAGGCGAAGAGCTGATTAGAACGTCTCGACCAGCCGATTCGCACTTCTTGGATGTGCGGCGGCGCCCTGCGGGGGCCGTCGAAGGTCTGCAAGCGGTCTTCGAATGGGCTGTGGAGGCGGTGCTCAACTCAATTCCGTCGGATCTCGGCGGATCGGGGTCGGCATTCCCGCTGTCCGTCCACATGCCCGCAGTTGTGTGGCAACAGTCCGGGCACGACTCTGGGATGCCGGGCCAGTTAGCTCTCGGTGACTGATCCACCGGTATGTTCTGGGACCACTGTCCCCCTCCTGCTCCCATTTCCGAGCCGACTCGCAGAATCGCGCAGAATCGTTCGCGGCAACCAACCGGCTGCGATGAGGACCCGCAGCGGGATTTCACGGTGCCATCGTGATCGGGGCGCGCTCATGGATTTGTAAGGGAGACATCCGATCCCGGCTCAACGTCTTCAAGAATTCAAGAGCCCCATCAGACTCGTCCAATTCCGGCCATGAGACCTCGGAGATAAATGCCCGGTTGGCCATGAGCGACAGGGCACTGCTCGCAGCCACCCGTCCGGACCCGGCACTTGGAACCGGAATCTTGGATCGCGCCTTGACGGTCCTCGGGCCTCTCACGACAAGTTAGTAGGCGTGACCGCGTGGCCTGCCGACACAAGAGTCCCTCAGACCGACCGCCAATCCGCGGATAGCATTGGCATCGCGTTTTCGGCTTAGCACCACGATCCGCCGGATCCGAGTCTGGACTGCCTGAAGTCGCACGACACGGTACCGCAACAGTCGGTCGTTGGCGACAGTCCGGCCTCACGCCACACAGTGGTTCTTGCGTGTGCGGCACAGATATGGGGTTTGGTGGCGCCTAGACCAACCTGAAGCAATGGGATCCGCGACGGCATCGCGCCGACGCTGACTAGGAGCGCGGTGCGTGCATTGAGTGGGCGGCCGCAGGATCGCACGCCGCCTCCAACCGATTTACGCGAAGGCTCCAGGCGCGGTCGGGCTTCATCTCAGTGGTGGAGTGTGCGTCTAACTGAACAGCGGCAGTTCTTCCGTGTTGTTGAACGGGAATCGCTGGCTCTCGGCAGTGTCGGCGACGCCGAGGTACTTCCGTAGCGCCTTGTGGATGTGCTTTGGGTGAATCAGCGTCCCTGCCGCGTCGTCCCGTTGCAGCGTCGAAGGATTGACCCTGCGGGCGAAGTGCAGCTCGTCCGTCTCCCCGACCACACGGTTTGTCCACGGCTGGTTCTTCTCCATGACCAGAAAACTGCCGATCGGCCAGTGGTCCTTGCCCAACTCCGCGTTGTACTTGTTCGTGCGCCCGAAGTCCGAACCCACTACGACCACCATGCGGTCCGCAACCCCGTGAAGTTCGGCGTAGTCCCACAGGTAGTCGATAGCACTCGTCAGGTTCCCCAGCAGCCAGCCCTGCTCCGGGTCGTGATTGTCGTGCGTGTCGAAGCCGCCGAGACGGAGGTCCGCGCTGACCGCGACTCCCGCCCTGAACGCCAACACGGTCAGCTGCGCTTGCCTCTTGAGCCTGCTGCGGAGCAGAGCGTACTCCTCGACCGGCTGCAATTCATCCGGGTCGGGAATCATGTCGGCGTACGAGCGCAGCCCCTCTGCCGCGTCCTCGCCCAAGGCCCCGGCGTAGAGCTCCCGGTTCCGTGCATCCCGAGGCAAGATGTTCGGGGCCGCCGCCAGCCGCGCGATGCGCTTGTCGCGGTGGGTCGTGATCGATTCCCAGTCCTCCGGTGCGAAGAACGGCCGCCGGTCCGCAAGCCCGCTGTTGAGTTCGGGCTTGGCGATGTTCCGGATCTCGGCTGGGTTGTTCAGGCGCGTGAACACGGCTACTCCGGCAGTTTGCGAGAACCCGCCGAAGCTCAGGTACGGCATCGAGAGGCCGGCGCCATTGTGGGCGGCCAGCAGTGCTGTGGTCGTCGGGTACCCTTCCGAGATCCGCCCGCTCCAGTTGTGGACTACGCCCGCGGTGTGGGAGTTCGTCTGGGCGTCGACGCCGTTGACCACCAGAATGCGCCGGTAGTACTTCTCGAAGAAAGCCTGGTTGCCGGCGAACGGCGCATAGCGGATGTTGCCAGCCTGCCGGACCTCGCCGTTCAGCGCCCAATTGTTGATGGTCGGCTCGCCGCCGACGTTCGTCTTGGGGTCGCAGAAGCTCGTGGGATCCCAGCCGCCGTCGGCCTGAACGAACACGAACAGCTTGCCGTTGTAGCTGGCGCCACGAGCTAGGGGCACACGGAAGCCGGATGCGACACCGACACCCGTCATGACCTTCATGAAATCCCGGCGATTCATCAGGAGCCTCCTAGAAGTACAGGTACCGGTAGTCGGTCAGCAGGTAAGCTAGCGTGACCACCCACGTCCTAGCCGCGTGGTGCGGATCGGTCATGTCGATGCCGCGAGTGAACTCGCGGATGCGAGCGAAGTCCAACTGGCTGCCGCCGTACTCGCTAAACCGGCGGGCATCGGGCACAAGGCCTTCAAAGTAGAGATGATCGCCAGATTCCGTGCAATGGAAGTTTGAGTTGGCGAAATTCCGCCCTTCGGAATTGCGCTTGCGATCCCAGACCTCAACGAAGAGTTCGAAGGCTTCGTTGACATCCGGCGAATCGACGGACACCTCTATGCCGAAGAGCTTTTGGTGGAGGTCGGCCAGCTTCCGGCGAATTGCCATCTCACCTTGGGAACTGCCGTCCGGGGACACCACTTCGATGGCGAGTCGGGCCGCTTCTTCGCCAGCCCGATCCTGATGCGCGACAACGTCTACGCTGTAGCCCCCCCCGGCAAAAATCCTGACCGGGACCTCCAGCGTGCAGTTCCTCGACATCCAGTAGTAGTCTCCTCGGGGTCGGCCACATCCCGTCCTGTCTAGGGTCTCGAGCTCGACCTCTGCGACGGTCCAGCCGCCGATGCTGACCATCAGGCGATCCAGGCTCAGGTTTCGGTCGAGGCGATTGCCCTCGCTGTCCACCTGTTGGCCGCGAAGGTCGTTCGTGAACGACAGCCGGACTGTCTTGGAGCCTGGAGCAAGCGTCACCGGCAACGTGACCGTCTGGCGCTCCTCCCACGATTCGGAAGTGATGTCGAATTGCCCGCTCGCCTCGGATTGAGGCGTGTCGAAGAGTGTGATCCCGTCAAACAGCATGCGGCTCTGGTCAGGCCAGTAATAGAACTCGCGACGCACGATTGGGCAACTCACTTCAGCAGCGTGGCTCTGGGCGACCGACGCCATCAAGGGAGTTATTTCACCGGTGCGCTCGATGATCCCGTCGGAGTCGATGCCTCCGTACAGCAGCTGGTAGCCGCTGAACGCTTGCGGGTCATGAAGCTTGCTGCGGGGCTCTCCCATTTCGAACGGCCGGGTGAAGCGCCTGCCCCAGACATACCCGGCGATGGCGTCTGTCTTCTTGGCGAGCTCCTCCGGCGTCAGCAACCGTGCCACGCCCGCGTCGCGTAGCGCAGCCGAACGAGTGTCGTCGTCCCCAGTCGCCGACTCAGCCCTGAACCACGGGGACAGCGCCATCTCGGTGAGGAGGTCCCTTGCGTTGAAGGGCTGTCCTCCGAAGAATCCCTCGCGGAACGACCGGGCAAGCTCATCGACCTCCAACGTCTGCGCTGCCGATGCCACGAGTCGCGCATCGAAGTCGGCATCGCTGCTGTCGCTCGGTGGCTCGACGAGGTTCAGGCCCATGATTGCCGGCCACCAGAACCGAACGGCAGCCTTGGCGAAGCGTTCGTCCGCAACCATCCGCTCCGCCAGCCATTGCAGGCTGTTGTCCGCGCTGGGGGCCGCCCGCCCGTCAAACCCCGGCACGCGCATGTCACGGAACCATGTGTCGCCTCGCTGGTAGGGCGACACGGTCCCGTCCTTCGGAGACCTGTAGAGATTCGGAAGAGCGTCCCGCCCAGCGTTCTTGTCCCTGAAGAGCCCCCGGTCGCCGTAATTCTGGTATGTGCCAGCGACGGGATCCATCGGGATATGGCAGACGGTGCATGCCGGGTTATTCATCGTTGGGTTATTCGTGTCCGCCAGCGCATCGGGATCCTGTGTCCGTGCCGCTGACTTCTCGATATCGAAGCCCAAGAAATGATAGTACGTCCAACGGGATCTGGCTCGATTGCGATTGGTCGCTGTGGTCGGGTAGCGCAGCAGAAAGGCCGTAGTGTTGAGCACTCCAGCGTGGGGGTATTCCGTGGACAAGTTGCCAGGATCTATTACCCTCCAGACATTGGGCGGATCCTCCTCCACGATCATGGACCTGTTGCGTCTGTAGTAGCTGACGATTTCCGATGGCTTGAACTCTGTAACATCCTCTGGATCATCAAACTCCGTGGTTGCCCCGTATGCCTTTGCGGCGGTGGGATTGGCCATGATGTAGTCGGCCGTGAGGATCTCGGTGTACGGGAGATCGTTCTCGACCACGTAAGCAATGAGTTCGAGCGGGGCGCGAGCAAAGCCGTATTGCACAGCCCTTTCATGAAGACGATAGGGCGGATATCGGCGCGGGTTGCTGGCGTACCCGTTTGCCAATCCTTCCTGTGCCAACTCCCACCGCCTGTTTGCCAAGTCCACGAATCTCACTTCCGCATTACCGATCACACCGGGCCGTTCCCGGTCTGTAAGCAAGCGGTCATTCGCGGATCGGATCAGGAACTCATGGAACCCCGGCCCGGTCATCAAAGCCCTGATCACTCGACGCAGGGTAGCTTCACCGCCATGGCGGACGGTACTTAGCTCGGTCGGGGTGGGGAGTCTGCCGGCGAACAGCAGCGCTGCCCGCCGCAGCGTCCTCTGGGGCGCTGCCATCGTCACGCCTTCGAACAGTGTTTGCGGAGAAAGCCCCCCCGAGACATCGCCTCCTAGGGCGCGCAGAAACCGTTCCATATTGGCGAAATCGGTTGAACCGGACACCAATTGGACGCCCCCGCCGTGGCCTTCGGCACCTTGGACCTTGTTGAGGATCAGATCGGCACCGCCCTCCACGGTGTCTAGGAAATTCTGGAACGCGGCAAGGTTCGTAGCTTGGTGGCCGTCGACGTCAGCAGGTGTCAGGACTAGACGCGTGTGCCCGGAGGCCCCACCTTCCACATGGCAGGCTATGCACTTTGATTGCACAACTTGGCTCGAAATGTAGTCACTGAAGATGCCGCTCGCAGATTGCCCGTCCACCGCTACGCCTCGCCAAGGGAGCCGGTCCGGGGGCGCGGCAAATCTCGCAATTAGCGGCCCTGCGATTCGCTTGCCGGACGAACGCAGCTCAGGATCCGGGCTGCGCAGCACCGGGCAAAGCGCCTGTGCTTGAATTGAACTCGCGGCACTCTCTTGGCGGGAGTGGGCTAAGGCGCGCCTGTCCGCCAGCAAGCTGTCCAGCATCCGAGCGTGCTCGAATTCGGCCCACTGCCGCTCCTCTTCGGCCTGCTCGCGCTCGAGATCCCCGACGGGGACTTCCGCCTGGCAGAAAGTGACGACGAGCACGGCGGCCAGCTGACCAAGGAGGATTCGCATAAGTGGTACGCCCGGCCTAGGCGGGTTCGTCTCAGTGGCCAAAACGAGCGCTTGACCAATGTAACAACAGGTTCGACGATGCGTGTACGGTTGCGGTTTCAACGTTATGTCCCAAGCTCGTCAGTTCTGGGCGGATCGCGCTTATCCTGCCTCAGTCTGGAACACCTGAGAAGGCAGCAATGGTAACTAGGGGTCCCCAATCAAACCTGGCTAGACCTGTTTTCCTGCCACGATTGGACCGGCGAGTGCGCCGAATGTGCCCCGCCCTGGCGGCGTTCCCACAGTCCCTGTGCCAGCTTCGCCGGTGTCATGTTTCCTCCGCGGCACCAAGCCCCATCCCAAGGCCAGCCAACGCGTTTGCAGCGGCCACCCGGTCCGGTCGCAGCGCCTCGTCTCTCCCGTCCGCCAGAGAGCCCTGCTAGGGCTCGGCGCCGACAACAACGTCCGCAAGAAACGCTGGGGAAGCCCGATTCCCATCTTTCGCGTCGCCTCACCCGCACCTAGGACATCGACACGCTGTACCACGATCTGGCCGACGCCCACGCCGGCAGCGTTCTCAGACTGCCAAGCGGTGGCTGCCTACAGCCCGGGCAGCACCGCTGGCGAAGACCAGATTGTGAGGATGGGCCTGCGGTGGACTGAGCGTGCAGCTTCCCGGGAGCGGTCTTCGACGGAGGTCGCCTCGGCGCGGGCGGGGACGGGACCACTGCCAGCGGTGGGCGTACCCTGAGATAGTACTGGCACGGGCCCTTAGCTCAATGGTTAGAGCAGCGGACTCATAATCCGTCGGTTGCAGGTTCGAGTCCTGCAGGGCCCACCACCCCTAGGTGCGCCAGTACAATGCACGCGGGGTGAGGTTGGCGGTCGCAGTCCTGTGGGCGGCCTTGCCCACACTCGCTCCAGCCCAGGATTCCTCGCTCCGGCTCGACCTGAACTATGCGAAGCAGCGGCCGGTAGACCGGGTGCTGGCCAAGGTTGACGCGAGCCGCGACAGCTGGATCTCCGAGAGAGACTACCAAGAAATCGACAGGGAGCTGAAGCAGTGGGGCGAGGCCCTCGCCGCCGACCCGCGCTCGCTCGAGGCGCTCTCGGCCTGGACGGCAGGGCTGGCCGAAGTCGCGCTGGCGGAGTTCAAGATCACAGAGATCGGGCGCTCCGGAGACGGCCAAGACCTGGTGCGCGCCCACCTTCGGGCGGAGGTCGGCGGGACTGACAGCGAAGGCCACCTCCGATCGGTGCTCGGGAACATGGCCACGCTGTGGACCAAGGAGGGGAACGGCTGGACGCTCCGAGGGATCGAGCGCGGCAACGTCCGGCCGCTGAGCGCCGACCGGCGGGGTTTCGCGGAGGTCACCGAGCGTGCCTTCGGGAAGGATGACGCCCATGCGAGGCAGCTGGGCCTCGGAACGGACCACTGGCGCGACTCGCTGGACGCCGCGCTGGGGGTGTCGGTGTACGGCCACCAAGGCATCTCGCTGGGGGACTTCGACGGCGATGGCCTCGAGGATCTCTATGTCAGCCAGCCTGCCGGCCTGCCCAACCGCCTCTTCCGCAACAACGGCGACGGTACATTCTCCGACGTCTCCCGGGGGGCCGGCCTGGACGTGCTGGACGAGACGTCCATGAGCCTGTTCGGCGATCTAGACAACGACGGCGACCAAGACCTTGTGCTGGTCGGGGCCGCGCCCCTCCTGTTCCGGAATGATTCGGCAGGTCGCTTCGAACTGGACCGGCGGGCCGGCCTGGACGTGCCCGAGGGGCGGGCCGCCATGCTCACCGGTGCGGCGCTGGCGGACTACGACGTGGACGGAGATCTGGACTTGTATGTGTGCGCATACGACTTCTGGGAGGCGGGCTCGGACTACGACGCCCCGACGCCCTACTACGACGCCGTGAATGGCCCGGCCAACCTGCTCTACCGCAATGACGGCAGCGGCGTGTTCGAAGAGGTGTCCGCCGATTCGGGGCTCGATCCGGGCAATGACCGGTTCAGCTTCGCGGCGGCGTGGGGCGACTACGACGACGACGGAGACCCGGACCTGTACGTCGCCAACGACTTCGGGCGCAACAACCTGTACCGCAACAACGGCGACGGCACCTTCTCCGACATCGCCGCCGATCTGGGCGTGGAGGACTTGGGAGCGGGCATGTCGGCGGCGTGGGGCGACTACGACAACGACGGGGACTTAGACCTGTACACGGCCAACATGTGGTCGTCGGCAGGACTGCGGATAACAGGCAGCGGCCAGTTCGGCGAGGCGGTCCCATCTGAAGCTGTCCGCGGCAGCTTCCGTCGCCAGGCACAGGGAAACTCCCTGTTCCGGAACGACGGCCCGGCCGGATTCGCGGACGTCAGCGACGAGGCCGGCGTACGAACCGGCCGCTGGGCGTGGGCTTCGGACTTCGTGGACTTCGACTCCGACGGGTGGCTGGACCTGTTCGTGCAGAACGGATACATCACAGGCGAGCGGATGGACGACCTATGAAGCTTCTTCTGGCGGCAGGTCGTGTCGCAGTCACCACTCGCGGCAGAAGGCTCGAAGAGCTATGCGGACGCCTGGAGGGCGATCAACATCCTGATCCGCTCGGACGGGACCTGGAGCGGGAGAGAGCGCAACCTGTGCTTCCGCAACCGGGGCGACGGAACTTTCGAAGACATCTCCTACACAAGCGGGCTGGATCTGGACGCCGACGGCCGCGCGTTCGTCACCCTCGATCTCGACGCCGACGGGGATCAGGACCTATTGGTCAAGAACCGCAACGGCGTGCAGCTCCGGGCTTTCCGAAACGACCTCGCTCCAGACGGAGCGCGGCACCTGGCCGTCCGCCTCTCTGGCCGCAGGAGCAACCGGGACGGCGTAGGCGCGCGCGTGTGGCTGGACACATCGCGCCGAACTCTGATGCGGGAGATCGTGTCCGGCAGCGGCTACCTCTCCCAGAGGTCCCGCGAGGCGCGCTTCGGACTGCCGGCCGACGAGCGGGTCGAACGGGTCCGCGTGCGTTGGCCCCTAGGCCTGCTCCAAGAGGTCGAGGCCCCGCCGCAGGAGGGCGGGCTCGTGCTTGTCGAGGGCGAGGAGGGCTTCCGAACGCCGCCGCTTCCCGTCGAGCGGGGCCCAACCGAGGAGCCGCCCGCGCCGCCAGAGCCGCAGCGGGAACCTGGCACGTGGCTTGCCGACCCGCTTCCCGCACCCGAATTCAGCCTCCGGCAGGCGGGACAGGCCGAGACCTCGGTGCGGCTCTCAGATCACCGGGGACGCGCGGTCGTGCTCAACTTCTGGGCAACATGGTGCCCTCCTTGCAGGAAAGAACTGCGCGGGTTTCAGCAGCGGCTTGAGGAGATCAGCCGCCTGGCCACCGTTCTCGCGGTGTCGGTCGATGATCCGGAGACCGAGCCTGCCGTTCGGCAGCTGGCAGAGTCGGAGGGCTTAGCGTTCTCGGTGCTCCTGGCGGACCCACAGACGGCCGAAGCCTACAGCGTGCTGAACGAGCGGCTCTTCGACCGTCGGCGGGCTCTGGCCATACCCACGACATTCCTCATCGACGCAGCGGGCCGCATCCGCAAGGTCTACCGAGGCGAAGTCGAGGCGGACGCTCTCCTCCGGGACCTGTCCGCCGGTCAGGGCCAAGCCCTTCCCTTCTCTGGGCGCTGGGTCGAGCAGGCCCCCGCCCGTGACCTCAGGGAGCTCGCCTCGGCGTTCGCAGAGAGGGGGCTCACATCCGCCGCCCGGGCAGTGTTCGACGAGGCGCTGGCGCGCGGCGACCGCAGCCCGCAGCTGCTGAACAATCTCGCGGGCGCCATGATTGCCGAGGGGGACACCGCACGCGCGGAGCAGCTGCTACGGGAAGCCCTCCAGGCCGACCCAAGACAGGCCGACGCGATGGTCAACTTGGCCGGCCTCCTGATGCAGCGAGGCGAGACGGGTGAGGCTTCCGACCTCCTCGAGCGGGCAGTGGCCGCCCAGCCGGGGGATGCGCAAGCGCTGTCGGCGTTGGGGAACGTGCGCTTCTTGGCCGGACGGCTGGCGGATGCCGAGAACCTCTTTCGGCGAGCGGTCGAGTCCGCTCCGGATGACGCGAGGATGCGCGAGAACCTTGGGGCAGCCTTGGCCTCGCAAGGGCGGCTCGAGGATGCGCTGCAGGAATACCGCTCTGCCGCTTCGCTCGGTGCGCAGGGCGTCTCGCTGCACTCGAACCTTGGCGTGCTGCTGATGCGGACAGGCCGTGTCACGGAGGCCCTAGAGTCCTTTCGCGAGGCCGTGCAGGCCGGCCCCGAGGATCCCGGCGCGCGCCTAAACCTTGCCCAGTACTGGCTGCAGGCCGGCGACATCGGCCGGGCCTTGGCAGCGATCGAGCAGGCCCAGCGGCTCGCCCCGGGGAGTCCCGCGCCCCTGCTGCTCAGGGCGCGCGTCCTCGCGCTCTCTGGGCGCCGTGAGGAAGCCATGGAGACAGCCCACGAGGCGCTGCGACGGTTCCCGGAGTCTGACGAGGCAGCCGAACTGGTCGAGGCTCTGCGATAGGCGACCCGCCTGCATCGCCGATACTGGTCAAGGAGGGTTGGATGCGACACCGATACTTGACGGCCGGCCGCCTGCTGCCCGCAGCGATCGTGTGCGCCGCGGCCATCCTAAGCGGCGGCTGCAGCGCGCCGGATGCGGGCACGCGCGCGCGCGAATCGGGAGAATTCGCCGAGACCGGCGGTCGCGAGAGGGAGCCCGCCGGAGCCGATCCCCGGCCGGTTCTGGTCGCCTTCGGAGACAGCCTGACGGCCGGGCGGCGGGGGCCGCGGGACAGTTCCTACCCCGGATTCCTGCAGGAGGAGTTTGACCGCCGCGGCCGCCGGCTTAGGGTGGTGAACGAAGGCGTCAGTGGCGACACCACGGCCGTCGCCCTGGCGCGCATCGATGTTGCGCTCGCCCACGACCCGCAGTGGGCGATCGTCGCCCTCGGAGCGAACGACGGCATGAGAGGGCTGCCTATCGACGCGATGGAGCGCAACCTCCGAGAGATCGTCTCTCGTTTCCAAGCTCACGGGGCGAACGTCGTGCTGGCGGGCATGAAGCTGCCGCGAAACTACGGACCTGAGTTCGTGCAGGCCTTTGACGGGGTATTCCCGACGCTTGCAGCGGACATGGAACTGCACTTCATCCCCTTCCTGCTCGAGAACGTCGCGATGGTTCGCGAGCTGAACCACTCCGACGGCATCCACCCCAACGCCGAGGGCAACGCGCTGATCGCCAAGCAGGTAGCGGACGCGTTCGACGCTTTCGCGCCACTGTGAAGCGACCTACGCCTGGCGGTTGATCAGGAACGAAGCGGCGTCCTCGCAGAATTGCATCAGCTGCTCCGCGGCACGGGCGGGAATCCCGGACTGCTCCACGGCAGTGGACATCAGCTGCACCCAGCGGTCGCGGGCCCGGCGGTCGATCGGGAAGGGCATGTGCCGCATACGCAGCCTGGGATGCCCGCGCTGCGCGATGTAGCGGGGAGGTCCGCCGAAGCGCCCGACGAGGAAATCTCGCAGGCGGACGCGGGCGTCCTCAATTTGGCCGGGAGGATACATCGGGCCCAGGATCTCGTCTTCCGGGACCTGCGAATAGAACGCCTTTGTCACCTGGTCGAAGCCTTCCTCGCCGATGGCCTCGTAGATGCTGACCTGCATGCCCCCATTGTCCCCCGAGGTCGGGGCTGGGGACGCAATCCCAGAACTGGAGCGCCCCCGGGGCAGGCTCGCGGCGCGCGCGGTGCTATGATTCGTCTCGATGATGCGCCTCTGGCGGCTTTCCCTGATCTTGGCCTCACTCGTCGCCGTTGTGCCCGGCGCAGCGCAGGAGGAGGGATTCCGACCGCTGTTCGACGGCGAGTCCCTCGACGGGTGGGTGCTGATCGGCAAGCGCGGCGAGGGCTACGCGGTCAGGGACGGCGCAATATCGTGCTCCCGCGGAAACGGCGGGAACCTGATGAGCGCAGCCGAGTACCAAGACTTCGTGCTGCGATTCGAGTTCAAGCTCGATTCCGGGTCGAACAACGGCCTTTGCATTCGCTGCCCGCTGGGATGGGGCGACATGGCGTATATCGGGAACGAGCTGCAGATCATCGACAATTCCGCCGAGCGGTACAAGGCGATCAAGCCATGGCAGAAGCACGGGTCGCTGTACAACGTCGCTCCGGCAAAGACCGGCGCGCTCAAGCCTGTGGGGGAGTGGAACAGCCAGGAGGTCACCGCCTCCGGGCCCAGAATCCGAGTTGTTCTGAACGGCACGGAGATCCTTTCCGTGGACACCCGGGACATCACGGACACGGAAACGCTCGCCAAGCATCCCGGCCTCAAGCGGAAGAGCGGGCACATCGGCTTCCTCGGCCACAACGAGCCGGTCGAGTTCCGCAACATCCGCGTCAAGGAACTGCCGTGAACGCCAGAATGAATGAGCCTGCCTGCGCAGGCGCTGGAATGGAGGGATCCGCCCGTGTTTGAGCTGTTCCGGCGCAACCGTCGCACATTCCTGAGGAACGTCCTGGGCCCGTCTGCGGTGGGCGCAGCGGTCTCAGGCAGGCTGTCGGCCGCAACGTCCAAGAAGAAGGCCCGGTCTCCGGTGGCTCGCGACGTGCTGGGGGAGCTCGGCGTTCGATCGTTCATCAATGCGGCCGGGACTTACACCCGGCTGACGGCCTCAAGAATGCCGCCCGAGGTTCTCAGCGCGATGCAGTCCGCATCGACGCGCTACGTCGACCTCCAGGAACTGCACGAGAAGGCCGGTGAGCGGATTGCCGAGATGCTGGAGTGCGAGGCGGCGCTGGTCACTGCCGGCTGCGCGTCGGCGCTGACGTTGGGAACTGCCGCTTGCGTTGCGGGAGCCTCAGAGGAAAATGTGCGGCGCCTGCCGGACACGACCGGCATGAAGGACGAGGTGGTCGTGCAGAAGGCACACCGCAACGCCTATGACCACGCGGTCCGCAATTGCGGCGTGCGCCTCGTCGAGATCGAGTCAGCCAGCGAACTCGAGGCCGCGATCAGCGAGAGGACCGCGATGCTCTTCTTCCTCAACCACCAGCAGGGAGCCGGCCAGGTCGGCCACGAGGAGTTCGTGCGCATCGGAAAGCGGCACTCAGTGCCGACGATGAACGACGCCGCCGCCGACCTTCCGCCGGTTGAGAACCTGTTCCGATTCACCAAGATGGGCTACGACCTAGTCGCATTCTCCGGGGGCAAGGGCTTGCTGGGACCGCAGTCCGCCGGGCTGCTGTTAGGCCGCAAAGACCTGATCGAGGCCGCGCGCCTGAACAACAGCCCACATTCCGACAGCGTGGGACGCACCAACAAGGTCAACAAGGAAGAGATCGTCGGCATGCTGGTCGCCCTATCGCTGTTCCTTGAGCGCGACCATGACCAGTACTGGAAGGAGTGGGACCGCCGCTGCCGCCGGATCGCGGGAGTGGTGGACGGCCTGCGGAGCGTTGAGACGGAGGTGTTCGTGCCCGAAGTCGCGAATGCCGTGCCACACCTGCGCATTCGCTGGGACTACGAACGGGCCGGCCTGGATCCGAAAGGCGCGGCCGAGCGGCTCCGCTCGGGGGAGCCGAGCATCGAAGTCCGGCCTGGCTCTGACGACGGCCTCGTGATAGGCGTCTGGATGATGGCTGCCGGAGAGGAACGGATCGTGGGCCGTAGGCTGCGCGCCGTGCTCACTGAGGCCCTAGACTCCGCCGCCCGCGCCTGACCGGCGTTCGTACGTCGCCTTACGCCAGCAGCGCGAACCGCGCCACGAAGAGGGCCGCCAGGCCTCGGACGGGCCATGGCACTTCACTGGTACGGCCACGCAGCAGCCTCAGGACCACAAAGCAGATCGTGCCCATCGCCAGCCCGTCGGCGATGCTGAACATGAGCGGAATGCCGGCCATGGTGAACAGCGCGGACACGGCGATGTCAGTGTCGTCCCAGTCGATCTCGCGCGCCAAGCCGACCGTGCTGGCCCCAACGATCACGAGCGGGGCCGCGACAGCGGCGGAGGGGATCAGTGCCACCAGCGGCGCCAACGGCAGTGCCAGCAGGAACAGCCCCCCGGTCACCACCGCTGTCAGGCCCGTGCGACCGCCAGCCTCGATCCCGGCGGCACTTTCTATGTAGGTCGTCAGGGTCGAGGTTCCGAGCAGGGAACCGGCCACGGTTGCGCCGGCGTCCACGCACATCACGCGCTCAAGTCCGGGCATGGTCCCATCAGGGCCGGCCAGCCCGGCCTTGCGGATCAGGGCGATCACCGTGCCCAGCGAATCGAACACGTCGACGAAGAGGAGGGCGAAGACCACGTCGAGCATCTCCGGAGCGAAGGCGCCCGCCAAATCGAGCTGCATCACGGCGCCCAATGATCCGGCGTCCTGGTGGCCGGCCTCACCCGCCAGCCCGAGAGGAATCGACAGGATGGTCGCGCCCACGATCGCCAGAAGGATCCCCGCGCGGACTCCGCGGGCCAGCAGGGTCGCGCATGCCAGCAGGGTCCCGACTGCCAGCAGTGTGCCCGGTTCGGAGAAGTCTCCCCTGGTTACTAGCGTCGTCTCATGCCCTTCCACCAAGCCCGCGTTCCTGAGGCCGATCAACACCAGGAACATGCCGATGCCGGCGCCGATCGCCGGCAGCAGCGGGGCGGGCATCATCCGGAGCAGGACCTGCCGCACGCCCAGCAGCGACAGGACGAAGAAGGCTACGCCGGCCAAGAAGACCAAGCCAAGCGCGCGCTCCCACGGCACGCCAAGCCCCAGCACGACCGAGTAGGCGAAATAGGCGTTGAGCCCCATTCCTGGGGCCACGGCCAGCGGCATGCGTGCCCAAAGGCCCATGACGACCGTTCCGAGGCCAGCCGCAAGACACGTGGCGAAGGCGGCCGCTGCGGGAGGGACGCCGGCATCGCCCAGAATCGCCGGGTTCACCGCAATGATGTAGCTCATTGCGAGGAAGGTGGTAGACCCGGCGAGGACTTCCCGGCCGACCGTGCTGCCCCGGCGCGTTATTCCGAAGCCGCGATCCAGCGCCGCCGTCAGCGGCATTTCGGGCTCACTCTTTCAGCGCCGATCAAGATCCCGAAGGGATGCCGGGCCGGCAGGACGGACGTGCAATGCACCGATGCTGGGAACGCCGCCCTTTGGGGGCTTGGGCGCCGCTGGCAAGCCATGCCCGATCGTCGGACCACGGTGAAGCAACAGGCTGCCCAGCGCAGGTGCGAACGGACTCCCACTTGCATTCGGAACGCCCAACCTATGTCGGGGAACTTCGGCTAGGGCTGCGCCGGCGTCTCTTCGGGCATCGGATCGGGCGGTGGCCGCTTGACCGCGGTATATACCTCGTTCACGTCTAGCGTGTTCGTGAACGGATCCGATCCCGGTGGCTGCCTAGGGGTGTGCTCGTACCTCATTTGCACGATCCGGCTGGTGACAAGCGCGCCGCTGGCCTCGACCGTTGTCTCCTCCATGCCACCGACAGCGGCCGAGGCATGAGCGGTGGGCAGGTCCACCTCCAGATCCCCGCTAAGCGCAAGCAGGTCGTCCTCCGTTACCTTCTCGACCCCTTCGGCCAACACCTCAGCGTCGCTCGAGTGCACCCGCTGCACCGTCAGCGTTCCCTCATCATCCTGCGTGATCGTGGTCAGTGTGTACACCGGCATGGAGCCTCCCGACGGCAGCACCTGCAAAGCGACCGACGCTTCGTTCTCCACCAGCGTGACCGACGCCCCAATGTAGGGCCCGTGAACCTCGCCATAGCGGCCGGCGTCCTGCTGCCGGAGCGCGTCGTGGTTCAGCAGCGCGTCAAGCGTCCCGGCAAGCTTGTCCGGAAAGATCGAGGCAATCGCGGCGGTGAGCCCTTCATGCCCCGTTATGGCCGTGAGGCTGCCGTCCGAAGCAACCTCGTAGACAAGCTCCAGTCCCGCCAAGGCCGGGAAGAGCGGGCTGGGGATGGCGTTACCGTTCCTCGAGAGAGACTCGGAGGCAATCGTCACGCGGTTCATGTAGCCGTCCTCGCCCATTGCGATCACCAGTTCGCTCACTCGTTCGCGCACGTCGGTCACGGGATCGGCGCCGCCGACCGTGCTGATGCGGGTGGTCCGCTCAGTGATGTCGTAGACCGCGCCATCCTCGGGCGCGTACTCCACTTCGACCGGCGAGGCTTCCTCTGCGGGCGGAGTCTCGTCGGTGGCCGGAGCCTGGCCCTGCGCCAACCCGGCCAAAGAAAAGACCGCCGCAAGGGCGGGAATCAGGAGAGATCGTCGCATCTTCATGAGATCGTCCACCTCGCTCGAATGAAGAATCCGCCCCGGCACGGGATGGCCCGCAGGCGGGGCTCCGCAAAGCCGACGCGCAGCCGGATTGCCAGTCGTACGCCCACAGGAGCGCCCTTCATCGATCACGGTTCCTCCTCTGGCGGCCCGACCAAGGTCACTATCGTCCACGAGGAGTCTTCCCCTCGCTCGGCGACGAAAAGGTTGGCGCCCAGAGGGTTTTGGCGCTCATCCGCGCAGATGGGCTCCGGAATGAGGGCTTGGAACGGCCCGCCGGTTATCGCTAGGCAGCCTTCCCCGGATTCCCTGATCTCGAACCGCCCCGGAATCGTCACACCCCCCAGGTTCACCGAGTAGATCTCCCCGACACACGAATCGCCCGGTTCGAGGACCAGTCCCACAACGCACGTCTGCTCGTCGTCCGTGCCTCCGCCCGGATCCCCGGGCATCGGGTCGGGATCCGGGGTCGGTTCGGGCGTGGGAGGCAACGCTACCGCAAGCATGGCACCGGCCGGGGACGCCACATTGTCGACAAGCAGGGAGACGGCATGATCTCCCGCCGGGGCTGCGGCGGGAACGCGGAAGCTCACCAGGTACAACCCGGCGAAGCCCGCCGTCGCGCCGGCGAAGGCAAGGTCCGAGGCCGGCACCTCGAGCTGTCCGACCATCGCCTTGACGGACTCGGCAGACACGGTGTGCGGCCACAGCGCGATCTCGCCACTGGCCAGCGCCGGCTCCGTGGCCCCAAGACCAGCGGCGAGCACCGTCACCAGATCGCCCGGCATCGCAGGGCGGGGGTTTGCCGGGGGGACTTCGGCGTCCGGCATATCGTCCGTGCCGGCCATCTCCCCTTCGTCGGCGGGAGGCATCGCCGTTTCGCCCTCGTCTTCGGCCGCAGGCGTTGGGAACAGGTCCAGCCCCTCTTCGCCGACGATCGAATAGTCGGCATGCAGCGCCGCCAGCCCGGACACGGAGTCGGAGAACTGGAACAGCGCCGGCTGAACGCTCGCGACCTGCAGCGTTGCGACACTGCTGCGGACCTCTTGCGGGCCGTCCATCGGCGAGTCGCATTCGCGCACGACCTGCACGGCGGCGGATCCCGCGGCCGTGCCGGGCGGCACCTGGAAGAGGATCCGGTCGGCGGCTACACGCAGCACAGGAGCGCGCACCTGATTCACCTCGACGCAGACGCCTCCGGCGGCCGTGGCCCAAGTCCCGTCCTCCGCGACACCGCCGGCGTGCGTCGTGTCGGCTGCGGCAAAGTCAGTGCCGCTGATGGCGGCGACCGCTCCGGGCGCAGCCGTGCTGAGCGGCGTTTCGGCATCCCCCAGCATGGTCACGCCGCCGTCCGAGATCACGGGCGGGCCAAGCTCGGGCTCGCGTGCCGCCGGCTGCAGCGTTGCCTGGGCCGTGTAGATCTTGTCTCCCCGAGCGTTCAGGCTGCCGTCGGCCCCGTTCCCCGCCACCGCGATCGTGATCGGCCCCACGCTCTCGGCAGGTGCCGTCCAAGCGATCTCAAAGGTCGCCGACTGGCCCGCGCGGGGAAGCGTGTGCGTCGCCCACTGCACGGACCGACTCCTGGGACCGCAAGTCCCAGAGATGATCTTGATCTGGGCGCCGTCGTCTGTGTCGGTGGTGGCAAGCTCGCCGGCAGGGCCGCAGCCGTCGCCGGAACGCGCGGTGACCTGAAATCCGAGCCGGGCAGCGCTCGAGTCCGCGAAGGAAACGATCAGGGAGACGGTCTCGCCCGGGTTGTAGGAGTGCTCCGCCGCCGGGGATTCGCCAACCAATAGCGCCAGCGTTCCCTCCCCGGAGTTGATCTCCGACCCGGTGTGGCACAGGGTGCATGCACGACTGTTCTCGCCGGGGAAATCGCCCCCGGTGTAGCCTGGCAGAGCCCCTCTGGAGTGCGCCTCGGTCTGCGGCACGATGGCGACCGACAGCAACAAAGCAAAACTGTACGGGGCCGAAAGTCTCATTGCATGCACCTCGCGCGTGTATTACTTTACACCGGCTAGGCCGACGCCCCCTAGTCGGCCGATGGATCCGAACCGGGCCTGCCTGCCTGCCAGATGAACTCCGCCGCCTGCCTGTAGCGCGCATACGGCGCACCGTATTTCCTGCCGCGAGCGCGATTCGGCGCCACGATTGTGCCCTGGCGTCCGTTCACGCCCTTGCGGACACCGCCGATCGTGCGCACGGCCGAGCGCACAGAACTGAAGCCCCCGGCACGCTTGCCCGCGGCGACGGCCCCAAGGATCGCAGCCCCCAGCGCAGGCCCCTGTCGAGAAGGATGGATGAGGATGCTCTCCCCAAGCACGTCCGCCGCAACCTGCACGAACAGCGGGTTGCGGTGAGGGAGGCCGCCGGTGGCGATGAATTTCCTCACGGGCAGCCCCTTCTCGCGAAGCAGCTCCACGATCCAGCGCAGCCCGTAAGCGGTCGACTCAAGGAGCGCCCGGTACAGATGGTGCGGCTCATGTCCCAGCGTTAGACCGAGGAAGCCCCCCCGAAGGTTTCCATCCATCAGCGGCGTGCGGCATCCGTTGAACCAGTCCACGCAGACAACACCCTCCGCGCCGGGCTCCAGATCGCCCGCCTTGGCGGTGAGCTGCGCGAAGTTCTTATTGCCGACAAGGCGCCGGAGCCAATCGAACGCGTCCCCGACGGCGGCTTGGCCGGTCTCGTAGCCGAACATTCCGGGTAGGATTCCGTCTCTGACGACACCGGCGACGCCGGGCACGGAGCGGTACTCGGTGGCGTTGATCATGTGGCACGAACTGGTCCCGCAGACCATCACCAGAGCACCCGGGTCGGCCGCCCCCACGCCGGGCACGCCGGCGTGCGCGTCAATGATGGCTGTGCTGACCGGCGTGCCGGCCTTCAGCCCCAGTCGCGAGGCCATTTCCGGGGACAGTCGACCGGCGATCTGCCCGGGAACGCGCATGCGGCCCGGCATCTTCGTGCGCACAACGTCCACCAGCTCCGGGTGCACGGCCCGCAGGAACGGCTTAGAGGGAAAGCCGTCCTTGGAGCTCCACATGCCCTTGTACCCAGCCTGGCAGGTGGACCGGGCAGCTTGGTCGGCAGGGCCCCCGACCAGCTGCCACACCAGCCAGTCCCCCGCCTCGATCCAGACCTCCGCGGCACGGTAGACCTCCGGGGCGTTCTGAAGGGTCTCGAGGAGCTTCGGGAAGAACCACTCCAGACCGACCGTACCGCCGTAACGCTCAAGGAAGGGCTCTCGCCTCTGGTGAGCGACCCGGTTGATGTGCTCCGTCTGGCTGATTGCGCCGTGATGCTTCCAGAGCTTCGGCCAAGCCAGTGGATTCTTGCTGAACTCCGGCAGCATGCACAAGGGCGTGCCGTCCCGCAATGCGGGAAGCATGGTGCAGCTCGTGAAGTCGACGCCGATCCCGATGACCCGGGCGCGCTTGTCCGCTACCTTGCGCCAAGCGCCGCGCGTTGCGCGAGCCGCCGCTGCCACCCAGTCGACGGGATGCTGCAGGGCATACCTCGGCGGGAGCCGCTGGCCGCTGCCGGGCAGCTTCTTTGTGATCTGGCCGTGCTTGTAGCGCGACGACGCCCAGCCGTGCTGGTTGCCGTCCAAATCCACGAACAGCGCCCGGACGGACTCCGTTCCGAAGTCAAGCCCGACCGCTAGTGCTTCCTTATCCGGCAATTCCCGACCACTCCGCTTTAGACATGCTGGTAACCCTCCATCCTAGCCGGAATCCGGCCCTCAAGGCTACTTTTTGGACGCGGTCGCTGCCGCAGCGGGGCTTAAGGGGAATACAGCGAAGCCCGATCCGGCCCCATTCGGCCGGTGTGCCGGTTGTTCGGTCTGCTAGGGACAGTCCGCGTATTCGGACGCCGAGCACTGCGTGGCCAGAGCGCCAGCCTCGCTCAGTTGCGCTTCGTTCAGCGACTGCCGCACTCCTTCCCGGCCGATCCTGGCCCGCACTTCGCCATTCCGGACCGCCAGTCCGAGCCAGACCAGCGCGGCAACGTCGTCCTGGCGGACACCGTTCCCGTTCGCGTAGGCCTCTCCAAGCCTCCACTGCGCGTAGGCGTTGCCTTGGACGGCGCTCAGGCGGTACCACCGAGTCGCTTGGACGAGATCCTGCGCGACACCCTTCCCGTGCTCGTTCAGCCATCCCATGGCAGCCTGGCCGCCGTCGTAGCCCCGCTGTGCGGCGCGTCGGATCCAGCGGGCACCCTCCCGGTCGTCAGCCTCGCTGCCATCCCCCAAGACCAGCATCCACCCAAGCGAGATCTGCGCCCACGGTTCACCGCGATCCGCGGCGAGCAGGTACCAGTAGGCTGCGGCGGCGCTGTCCTGAACCACGCCACTGCCGCCTTCGTGCAGCAGGCCCAGTTGCCGCTGAGCCCCAGCGTGGCCCTGCTGCGCCGCCCGGCGCAGCCACTGGGCGCCGGCCGCAGCGTCCTCCGGAACACCCAACCCGCGGGCATGCATCACGCCGAGCCCGTACTGCCCGGCGGCGTTCCCCTGAGCCGCCGATAGGCCATACCAGCGCAGCGCGGCTTCGTAGTCCTGCTCCAAGGACGGGCCGAAGCTCTCGTAGCGCCTGTGCAGGTCGGCCAGCGCTGCCTGAGCCGCCGGGTCCCCCCGCCCGGCCGCCTCGCGCAGGGTTTGCACCATGTCCTCAGTGCCTTCCGGGGCTTCCTGCCCGACAGGCCGCGAGAGCCACGTGAGCAGTTCGGCGTACCTCCGGGGCAACTCGCGCATGTCGCGCCCCGTCTTGTACAGCAGTCCGAGCCGGAACAGCACCTCGGAGATGCCTGGGCCGCCCAGCGACTGGGTGGTCCGCGCCGCCTCGGAAGGGTCGACAGCGGCGGGCTCCACCGCCCATCCCGGGCCCGAGCCGAGCGCCGACCGGTCCGACACTTGGTAGGTCACGCCGTCCCAGTTCCCGAGCGATAGCCTCCTGTAAGGCCAACCCGCGATCAGGTCTCCGTCCTGGATGGGGACTCCGCCGTAGAAGTGCTGCCCTCCTCTGGCGCGCCACACCCGTAACCGGTAGCCGCTTCCGCCTACCGAGACGTCCACCGAAGACGGCATGTCCTGCGACGGGACCACCGTCCAGCCAGGCTCCAGCGCCACGACGCGGTGGTTGCGGGCGTCCGCGATCAGCAGGGATCCGTTCTGTCCTATGGCCGACTGGAACGGCTGGTGAAGGCGAGCGACGGTGGAAGGCCCGCCAGCCGACTCTTGAGAGGCCCTTCCGACGCCGGTGATCGTTGCGGCAACCCCATTCGCGCCAACTCGCCTCAAGACGTTGTTCCCTGTGTCCGTGACGTACACTTCGCCTGCCAGGCCCGCTGCCACGCCCCGGGGGATGGAAAGCGTGGCGTTGGCGGCAGGGCCGCCGTCGCCGGTGCGCCCCCGCTGGCCGGTTCCCATCAGCGTTGCGATGCGCCCGTCGGGAGCGATCCTGCGGACACGGTTGTTTCCGGTGTCCGCCACGTAGAGGTTTCCGGCGCCGTCGAGAGCCACGCCCTTGGGGAACCGCAGCAGGGCACGCCCGGCTGGGCCGCCGTCGCCGCCATACCCGAGCAGGCCAAGACCCGCAATGGTTTCGATCCGGCCCGCAGCGACCCTCCGGATGCGGTGGTTCCCGCTGTCGGCGATGAAGACCGTCCCGTCGGCGCCCACCGCCAGCCCGGCCGGCTCAGACAGCATGGCGGCCATGGCCGACGAGCCGTCGCCCGCGAAACCCGCCTCTCCAACGCCGGCCACGGTACGAATCACGCCTGCGCGGTCTATCACGCGGATGCGATGATTGCCCGTGTCGGCTACAAACAGCGACCCGTCGGGCCCGACCGCGAGCCCCCTCGGGGCCCGCAGCCTTGCCTGAGACGCGCTTCGGCCGTCGCCCGCGAAGCCAGCTTCCCCGGTACCGGCGAACGTCGAGATAAGCCCGTCAGGGGCGACCCTGCGAATCCTGTGGTTGTCCGTGTCGGAGATGTAGACAGCGCCGTCGGAGCCGACCGCCACGCCAGAAGGGCTCGCCAGGCGCGCTTCCAGCGAACTGCCTCCATCGCCCGCGAAGCCGTACAGGCCGGACCCGGCGACCGGTCTGTACGTCAGCCCGTGCGAGCCCAGCGGAATTCCGGACGGCACGTGCTCGAATCTCCAGTCCTCTGGCCTCGCCCCCGGCACGACCTGCTGCGTGCCCAATTCGGCGTGCGTGATGCCGGAGCCGGCGGCAAGCTCCGCATCCCCGAGCCAGAATCGTCCGTCGACCGTGTCCCGAATCGCCAATTCTCCGCCGCCCGGCAGCCGCAGCGTGACCGGTCGCTCAAGGAGCTCGGCAGTCCAAGTGCCGTCGTCACTCCGGACAAGCCTGTACTTCCGCCCGTCCGGGACGTCAATCTCGGACCCGTTGGTGACCTGCTCGTCGCCAAGCCAGTAGGTGTCATCCCCGGCCCTGACAAGCTTGAGGGTGCCGCCTCCGTCCCCAAGTGAGACCTTGATCTCGTTTTCCCCTGCCGGGACGGCATCCTCGACTGACGAGGCGGACTCGAAGAATTCGCGGGTCTCGGCGAAGATGTCCCGGAAGCGGAACAGGACTGCGCGCTGGTCCGGGTCGCACGCCTCCAGGCCGGCGGCACCCCCGATAACGATGCCGACTAGCAGCCCATCCGCCAAGCGCACCGCGCCAGCTCCGGACGAGCCGGGCTCAGCGGCACCTTGCGACCACCGGATGCCCGTGAACGTGCCAGCCTTGCGGTCGGTCCAGTCGATCGTCACAGCAGAACCGAACGAGATTCTCCGGAACGACAACGCCGGGTGAGAAACCATGGCGAGCTGCGTGCCGGAATACACCGGATCGGGCGCCCAGCCGAGGGCCGTCCACGAGGTGACTGCCCTCACCTCCCGGGCGTCAAGGCGCAGCAGCGCGAAGTCTCCGGCGTAATCTCGCCTCGTGGCGAGAAGGTCGGAACCCTCCGTCGTAACCAAGGCGCTAGGCGGAGGCGGCAGGCCGTTGCAGCGATCCGTCTGGTAGTTCCAGGTGAACACGGTATTGGCTGCCTCGTCCGGATTGTGGATGCAATGGCCCGCCGTCAGCATCAGGAGGTGCTCCTGGAATCCGTAGCGCGAGTTGACCAGCGTTCCCGTGCACTGCAACGTGGCCTCCTCGCCCGTCACGAGCAACTGCACGCTTGATGGGAGGTCCGGGTCCTGCCACTCGGGATGGCAGGACACGTCAAGGTGGCACGAAGCCACCGACCGTCTCAGCGGCAGGGAGCTCGGTGCGTCGGGCCCAACCGCCGCGGGCTTCGGCGGCCCCCCTGGAATCGAGACGAGGTGAGCCAAGGCCGCGATGCGGAATGGCGACTGCGCTCTGTCCCGGTCCGCGGGGTCCTCCACGTATTCGACCGTGACGGCATCGGAAACGACGACCCCGGTCCAGAAGTCCCCGGCATCCCGCGGGCCGCGGCCGGTGTAGGGCCCCGTGTGCGCGGCGGACGAGCCAGCCGGATAGAGGAATACGCGCCCTCGCGTCCCGAAGCCGACCAACCGAAGACGGACCGCCCGAGCTCCTGGCGAGCGGATAGTTACGCGCCATACCCTGATGCCGGCGACCTGCGTCCACCGCCCGTGGCCGGCCAAGGGATTCCCCGGATGCGGGCCGATGTCAGCACCAGGAGGAATCGCACGGGTCGGGCCGAGCCAAGAGACACCCGTCCTCTCGACCGCACGACCGAGAGCTTCCTCGCCCAATCGCTCCAAGACCGTCTGAGGTGGCAGGGGCGACCTTCCGCGGGCTACTGGACGGGGCAAGGCGGCGCGGCGCCCAATCTGGGGTGTCCGCTGCTGCACCGCCGGTGCGACGGCCCGGGGAACCGTGCTTTGGGCCCTTAGGAACACGGGCCTGAGCACAACGGTCGGGCACGCGGCCAGCACGGTTGCAGCCAAGAGTGCCACGGTCCGCATCGAGACTGGTCCGGTGCAAGCGAAGCGCTCCATCAGTGCGCACAGGAGCCCGGCCGCAACCCTCGACGAAGCGGGCCAGCCGAGGATAGCACGCCCCTGATCGATTGCTGGGGAATGCTCGCAACACGGATTCTGCTCACACGCGGATCGCAAGCACTTGGCGCGGATAGAAGCTTGGTCACCATCGCGCGCAAGCGTACGCCCGGGGCATGCAGTCCACCTGTTGGCTCTTGTCGAGATCTGACGGGCCCGCCGCACAAGGCTCCGTCGCCCGTCCAGCCAGGCCAGAAATGTAGTGCCAACGGAGCGCTAGCCCAGCCTTCTACCACAACAGCTTGTAGAGCGAATTCTGGGTGTACCTATATGTTGCGTTCAGTTGGCGAACTCTGGTACAAGTAGCACTCAGCCGCGGAGCTAGCTAGGCCGCTTCCCACGACGAACTATGGAGTACCATCTCCAAGACAGGCGTATGTCTGAACTATGAGCGTGTTTCTCGTCTATACTTCCGCCGGACAGCACGATCAATGACGACGACATCGGAGTCTTCATGCCTCATGTCTATCCCATCGTTCCGGGAGTGTCATGCGCAATCGGAACGAAGAGTCGCAGAGCTTCTGATGTCGCGGGTGCGTTGAATCTCGGCCCGGGCCGAACGGCAGTAATCGCCAAGCTACAGGAATACAACGGGTACGCGGCGCGGACTCTCTGGGAGAAGGTCGGTGAGTGGAGCGAAGCGTGACGGACTCGAACGAGAATATATGGGCCCAAGGCAAGGCCGATGGCAGGGGGGGTGACTTTTCGGGCGGAAACGGGTCTCTTCTGGGGCAGATTCATGAAATAGACAAGCGGCTTGCCAGAATCGAGGAGCGCTTATCGCATATGCCAACCAAGGCCTGGACCCTCGCCGGGGTCATTACAGCCATCGTCACTGCTTCCGTATTGGCGCTGGCCCTGCTTAGACTTTTGGGCGATTAGCCTCGGGAGTCACTGCGCGGATTCTGGTCGGATTGTCGAGCGAGGACTATCGTCCGCTCAGGTTCGGGAATCCAGAACTCTTCATATGTCCATGCATTAGGGACATAGGGTCATAGCACCGACCTGCGTGTTGACAGAGTCGCAGGTGGCGCAGACAGACCTAGGCGAGGCCTCCGCGCCTAGGACCGCAGGCCGCTCGCGCCGCGCAGGACAGGGCTTGGGGGAGCCTAGCCAGACGATCTTGCGGGGTGCCATCCGGGCTATCCGCCAGATCCCATACTTGTGCGTGTGAGGCGGCACTGGCCCTTGATTCTGGTCGGCGGCGGCGTGGCCGGACTGTGGGCCAGCCCGGCCGGGGATGCCCCGAAGTTCCGCGAGCGGCCCGAAGATCCGGCTGTCATGGTGGACGAAGACGAAGAGTTCGCCGTGCCCCAGCAGGAGTACGCCTTCAACCGGTGTAGGCGCGAAACGAGCTCAAGGTTGGGATCTTCTACGCGAAGAAGGGCAGCCACAGGGCGGTCGCGCTGCGCTATCTGGAAGCGACCCGGTGGGACTCTGGACTGGCCGAGGCATTCCGGCGATTGGGCATGGCACGGGAGGAGCTGTCCGAGCCCGAGACGGCCGCCAGTGGCTATTGGTGCTGCCTAGAGATTGAGCCGAACGGCAAGGCGGCCCGTCAGGTTCGGCAACGGCTCGCTGCCCTGGAGAGGGCCGCCGCACGCTCGGCGGCGGCGGCAAGTGCGGACACCAACGGGCCGTAGCACTTCGCAAGGCCGGAGCCAACGCCCATGAGAGCCCGCACACTGGTCGCCCGCAGCCTGCGGGAGGCGTTCGAGACGGTGCTCGTCGAGGAGGTGATCCCGGCGTACTTTGGGGAGGACTCGATGATGCGG
This sequence comes from Bryobacterales bacterium, assembly GCA_965203925.1. Classification (GTDB taxonomy): domain Bacteria; phylum Acidobacteriota; class Terriglobia; order Bryobacterales; family UBA6623; genus VXMF01. Next base: position 1,755,069 of record OZ241924.1, on the reverse strand, counting down.
GGGGCTTGAGTAAGATTGAGGCGATGCTGCGAGCGAGCGTGGTGCCATTCGCGGTGCAGTGCGAGCGTCGCGGTCGGCAGGCGGGCTTGGCACAGGGCTTGGAGAAGGGCCTGGAGGAGGGCCGCAAGCAGATCCGGAGCAAGCACACTCGTATGGCGCGCGCACACTTCGGGCCACAGGTGTCGGAGCGATTGGCGGCGTTGCTGCTCCCCGTGAGATCGCTTGGCCCGCTCGGCCAAGTCGGCGACCTTGTGGTTGCAGCCGAGACAGGCGAGGAGCTACTTGCAAGAGTGGACGATCTGGCAAGGTCTGAGCCTGCCTACGGAGGCTTTCGCGCGTAGACGGCCAACCGGTGAGGCTCGGAGTTCCCTCCTCTTGAGGAATCCTACGGCAGGAGCGTGCACGATCCTTGAGTGCTGGCGACCTCCGATCAGGAGCTAGGGTCCTGTACTGTCGGCGTGGTCCGGCACCCCTAGCGTCCAGTCGCTCCTCGGACCGCCCGAACCGTTACCGTGACATAGCCCCTGTGTTGCCGCGTGATCGAGACCGCACAGAAAATAGCTGCCTCGTTCGACGAGACTCTGGCCAAGCAACAACGGCCGTCTCAACGGCGCCTTCCCGTGTTTGGACGAGAGCTCGGACGCACTACCGACGTGATCTCGTCCGGCCGGACTCTGTCCGCGTGGCTATCCGCCACCATCGCGCCAGCATAGCTAGAGTCGGATCGCAATTAGGCTTGTAGACATGTCTGTCTTGGGGGGCCAGCCGCACTTATCGGAAGAGCTCTCTCTCGAATGGGGAAAGTGCGCGGGAGGTCTGTGGTGCCTGCTGAGAAGCCTCAATTTGCAACATTCCGCATTCGAAGGTTTGCATGGGGTGTACATCATCTGGTACGGAGGAAGCGATCCGCGCGTGGTGTACGTAGGCCAGGGGGCGATCGCCGAGCGGCTCAGCGCACACCGAACAGCCGCTGACATTCTGCGATACGCGCCACAGGGTCTGTTTGTGACCTGGAGCCCGGTACAGGTCGACCGGATAGACGGTGTCGAGAGCTTTCTGGTGAAGGCCCTGAGGCCCTTGGAGAACAAGGTGGTTCCCTCTGCCCCGCCCGTCTCAGTGAACTTTCCTTGGTAATGTCCGCTGATGCCCTCGCAACCCGAAGATACTCCGCGATTCAAACGGTACAGGCCTCGAGAGATCGGAGTATTCGAAGTCACTCGCGAGTAGCTTGAGAGGATCAAGGAGGACTAGAGACAAGTCTCGATTGATGCCAATATCACGCTCTTCGCCGCGGCGGTCTCGATTACACTCCTCGCCCCACTAGCTGCGGGTGTCGACAATACGAATGTTCATGCTGTTTTCGTCGTTGCCGCGCTCGTCTCGTATGTCGCGTGCGTGATTTGCGGAGTCCAGTGGCATTGGCGTGTCAACAATGTCTCGATCACGGTGGACCGTATTCTGGCTAGGAGCACTGACCCCGAACTCGGCTCTCCCCAAGACAGGCCGCGTAGAGAGAGCGGCACTCGAGCCTGAAGCATAAAGCGGCCAGATTGGCGGAGGGATAGCGGGACGCGGCGGGGTGTCTTGAAACCTGCGCCAACGGCGACCCGCAATCCCCGGCAATCGGTAGGTTGCAGCGCACTGCAGCGGACGAAGTGACCGGACGTTAGGACGGCTTAGTCAGCGCAGGCGAGCAAATCGGGGTGCTGGACGAGTGACTCAGGGGTTTCCGCATCGCCCTCGATCAAAATCGGCTGAGCCCGGTCGGAGGAATCGTTCGAGGGATTACTAGCGTGCCATCGGAGCAAGCCTGTCATGCAACGCCTTCGCCAGCGTCGTCCCCCTTCACATGTTGGCCGTGACAGTTGCTTTGTCCGGCCGGGACATCCCGCAACCAGCTTGGACGACCCTCGGGGGAAACGGTGATCCACCTGTCGGTCGGCCTGTTCTTCAAGTTCATGAGGCCCAAGTGAGCGGGCGCTCGCAGGGTCAACTGCGGAAAGACGGGGCTCTCCGCGGGCGTAGGTCGCTTGGTTCGGGAACTTGGCCTTCCTTTCCATAGTGAAGAGTCCCTTTAATTTGAGGATTCGGCGCGTCCCATATGTCCGCGCGTGATGAACATGGGAATCAAGGCGTTGGCCTGCGGGTCCATGGAGTCTTGGGTTGCGGAACAGAGCCGAGTCGGGCTGCTCGCGCACCCGACGGCTCTCGCTGCGCAAGCTGGTGGCTCTGGGGGAGGCTGCGCCGAGCGATTCGTGGCGTGAGCACTGGGGCGCCTAGCCAGACCCTATACTTGTGCCTGTGAGGCGGCACTTGCCCCTGATGCTGGCCATCGGCGGGACGGTCGGATTGTGGGCCAGCCCGGACGGAGACTCACCAGGGTTCAGCGAGCGGCCCGAAGAGCCGGCCGTCATGGTGGACGAGGACGAGGAGTTCGCCCCGCCCCAGCAAGAGTACGCCTTCAACCCGGTTCAGGCGCGAAACGAGCTCAAAGTCGGGATCTTCTACGCGAAGAAGGGCAGCCACAGGGCGGCCGCGCTTCGCTATCAGGAAGCGACTCGCTGGGACTCCGGACTGGCCGAGGCATTCCGGCGACTGGGCATGGCCCGCGAGAAGCTCTCCGAGCCGGATGCGGCTGCCAGCGCCTATCGGCGCTTCCTGGAGATTGAGCCGAACGGGAAGGTGGCCCGTCAGGTTCGGCAACGGCTCGCTGCCTTGGAGAAGGCCGCCGCGCGCTCGTCGGCGGCCGCAAGTGCGGGCGCTAGCGGGCCGTAGCACTTCGCAAGACCGGAGCCAACGCCGATGAGAGCCCGCACACTGGTCGCCCGCAGCCTTCTGCACTTCCGCGCCGTTCACTGCGCCGTGGCGCTGGGCGTCGGCGTCGGCACGGCTGTGCTGGCTGGCGCGCTGATTGTCGGCTCTTCTGTGAGGGGCAGCCTCCGGAGCCTGACTCTGGACCGCTTGGGCGCCATTGACTTCGCGGCTGTGGGGGAGCGCTACTTCCGGGAGGAGGCTTCCGAGGCCTTCGAACACCCGCTCCGGGCCGCGACCGCAGTGCTGGTGCGGGCCAGTGCGGAGCACGCCGGAACGGGCAGCCGCGCATCCCGGGTCCGCATCCACGGCGTCGACGACGCCTTCTGGCAGTTCTACGGCATAGAACCCCCCGATTTAGGCAGCCGCGATGTCCTCCTCAACCGTCGCCTCGCGGGCGAGCTCGGCGCAGTCACAGGAGAGGACGTGCTGCTGCGGTTCCAGACGGACTCCCTGATCCCGGCTGAGTCCGTGATGGGCCGCAAGGAGGACAACGTCCGCCTCCTGCGCCTGAGGGTCGCGGGAGTCTTGGAGGACAGCGGCCCAGGCAGGTTCGGTCTGTCGCCGCAGCAGCAACTGCCCTACAACGCCTTTCTGGGCAAGCGGGCCCTGCAGCGGGCTCTGGACCAAGAGGGGAGGGCGAACGCTCTCTTCATCGGCGGAGGGGCCCTGGAACCGGCGGCCTCGAACTGGCGGGAGACTTTCCGTGCGGCTGACGCGCGCCTGTCGGTTCGCCTGCTCCCGGACTCCGGCGAAGCCGTGGTCGAGACCGAGCGCATCGTTCTTGCCGCCGCCGAAGCGCGGGCGGTCGCGGTCGCCGCCGAAAGCGCGGCGCTGGAAGCGGCCGAAGTGCTCACCTATCTGGCGAACTCCATCGAGGCGCACGGACGCACCGTTCCCTACTCGACCGTCACCGCCGCGGAGTCGGCCGGCGCGGCGCTTCAGCTGACCGGCGGGGGGACGGCCCAAGATCTGGGCGAAGACGAGCTGCTGTTGAACGACTGGGCAGCGCGGGACCTGGGGGCGGGGCCCGGAGACCAAGTCCGGCTGACGTACTTCAAGGTGGGGGCCGGGGGCGACCTGGAAGAGGAGCAGCACGAGTTCCGGCTGGCAGGGGTGGCCCGAATGGCCGGGGCCGCCGTCGATCGGAACTGGGCCCCGACCTACAAGGGGATGTCGGACAAGACACGGATCGCCAGCTGGGACCCCCCGTTCCCTGTCGACCTCAGGCGGATCCGCCCCAAGGACGAGGAGTACTGGGACAACTACCGCGCCGCCCCCAAGGCCTTCGTTTCGCTGCCGACCGCCAAGAGCCTGTGGACAAGCCGCTTCGGGCAGCTGACATCCGTGCGGCTGCGGGTCCCCGCGGGCCCGTTGGCGCCCGACGATCTGGGGCCGTTCCGGCGGGAACTGGACCGCCAGCTGGACCCGGCGGACTTCGGGCTCGCGCTGGAGCCGGTCAAGCAGGCAGGGCTGGACGCCTCGGCGGGCGCCACGGACTTTGCCGGACTCTTCGTGGGCTTCAGCCTATTCCTGATCGCCTCCGCCGCGATATTGGTGAGCCTGCTTTTCCGGCTGGGCGTCGAACTGCGCTCCAGGGAGATCGGAACGCTGCTCGCCACCGGCCACACCGCCCGATTTGCGCGTCGCCTGCTGTTTGCCGAAGGGGCGCTGCTCGCAGGTGCCGGCTGCCTGATCGGCGTGCCGGGCGCGGTCGGCTATGCGTGGGCCATGCTGTACGGCCTCAGCACGTGGTGGAGCGACGCCGTGGGCGGGTCCTTCCTCGAACTGCACGTGCGATGGCAGGATCCGCTGGCCGGGGCCCTGATCGCCCTCGCCCTGATGCTCGCGTCGATCTGGCTCTCGCTCAGGCGGCTGCTGCGGCTGTCGCCCCGGTCGCTGCTGGCCGGACGAACGGAGACGGGCCGGAGCGTGGGAGCCGACGCCCGAAAGGCCCGGCGCCTGCGGCTTGCGGCCGTAGCCCTAGGAGCCCTTGCCTCGGCTCTGCTGGGCCTCTCAGCGGCGGCCGACGCGACCGCACGGCTCGCTGCGTTCTTCGGCGCCGGCACGCTAGGACTGGCCTGTGCGCTGGTACTGCTCCGGTCCGTTCTGACGGGGCGCCAGGGTGGGGCCGGCACCCTCCCAGGCATCGCCACGCTCGGATTCCGGAACGGAAGCCGCAACCCTACCCGCAGCGTACTCACGGCCACGCTGGTGGCCTGCGCCTCCTTCATGATCGTGACGGTCGCCATGAATCGGATCGACGTCAGCTCGCGCGAGCCCGCACGCGAGTCAGGGGACGGCGGCTTCCGGTTTGTGGCCGAGGCGGACGTGCCGCTGTTCGCGGCGCAGCTTGCGGGCGCCGTCGGAGAGAGCGGCTCGCCCGTGGCGCTGCAGGCCATGCGCGTCCACGGCGGCGAGGATGCAAGCTGCCTCAACCTTTACAGGCCGTCTGAGCCGACGCTGGCCAGCGTTCCGGACACGCTCGTCAAACGCGGAGGCTTCGCTTTTCAGGCGAGCCTGGCCGAGACGGACGCGGAGCGCGAGAACCCTTGGCTCCTGCTCGAGAGGGACTTCGCCGGGGCGATTCCCGTGTTCGGCGACGTCAACTCCGTCATGTGGATTCTCCACCTAGGACTAGGGGATGAGCTGGAGGTCAAGGGCAGCGACGGCCAGCCGCGGCGGCTCGTGATCGCCGGTCTGCTCTCAAGGAGCATCTTCCAGTCCGAACTCGTCCTGTCGGAGCGGAACTTCCTGCGGCTCTACCCCGACCACAGCGGCTACCAGTCGCTGCTGGTCGAGACGGAGGACCCGGCAGTGGGCGCAGCGCTGGAGGATGCCTTCGCGGACGCGGGGCTGGACGCAACTCGCACGGCGGACAGGCTGGCGGGCTTCCTGGCGGTGGAGAACACCTACCTGAGCACGTTCCAGACCGTCGGCGGGCTGGGACTGCTGCTGGGCACGCTGGGGCTGGCGGTGGTCATGGTGCGCAGCGTGCTTGAGCGCCGTGGCGAGATCGCCCTGCTGGGCGCCCTGGGCTTCCGGCGGTCCGCGGTCTCGCGGCTGGTGCTGGCGGAGAACTCGTTCCTGCTGCTGTTCGGAGTAGCGGCCGGCACGGCGGCCGCCCTGCTGGCCGTCGCGCCACACTTGGCCGGCGGGTCGGCCGATCCCCCGTGGATCGGTCTGGCGCTCACGCTTGGCACGGTGGTGGCGTTGGGCCTGATGTCGGGAGCCGCTGCAACGGCGATGGCCCTGCGGCTTCCCGTCCTGGACAGCCTGCGGCGCGACTGAGGACGCTCGGCTAGAGCTCTCGTGCGAGCTCGACGGCTCGCAGCAGGGCGCGCGCCTTGTTCATTGTCTCGTCCCACTCGCGATCTGGGACAGAGTCCGCCACGATCCCTGCTCCCACCTGCAGGTAGGCCTTGCGCCCCTGCAGCATCATCGTGCGGATGGCGATCGCCGAGGTGAGCGTGCCGGAGAAGTCCAGGTACATTACGCTGCCCGAGTAGACTCCGCGCTTGGTCGGCTCCAGTTCGGCGATGATCTCCATGGCCCGCACCTTGGGCGCCCCGGAGACCGTGCCCGCGGGGAAACAGGCCTTGAGGGCGTCGAAGGCGTCGCGGTCGGACCGCAGGGTCCCCTCAACGCCGGAGACGATGTGCATGACGTGCGAGTAGTGCTCGATGACCTCGAATTCCGGAACACGAACCGAACCGTACTCGGAGACCCGCCCCACATCGTTTCGCCCGAGGTCGACCAGCATCACGTGCTCGGCGAGCTCCTTCTCGTCGGAGAGCAGATCGGCGGCGAGCTTGCGGTCCTCGTCGGGCGTGGCACCCCGCGGCCTAGTCCCCGCGATGGGCCGGTACTCGATTCTCCTGCCGCTGACCTTGACCAGCATCTCGGGGGAGCTTCCCAAAACGACGAAGTCCGGCAGGCGCAGGTGGAACAAATAGGGCGACGGATTGACCATGCGCAGCGCACGGTAGATGAGGAAGGGTGCCACGCCCGGCTCCATCTCCAGCCTCTGCGACAGGACCACCTGCAGGATGTCGCCCGCGAGGATGTACTCGCGGGCACGCTCGACGGCACTGCAGTACGCTTCCTTCCCCATGTTCGACCGCAGCTCCAGCGAGCCGTCCGGGACGGGGGCGCGGCCGTCCGCAACGGGGCGCGAGAGTGCCGCCTCCATGGCCGCCAGCTTTTCGCAGGCGCGGGCGTAGGATGCCGATTCGTCGCTGTCGGGATCCACGCGGGCATTGGCCACCAAGTACAGCTGGTGCGTGAGGTGGTCGAACACCAGCACCTCGGTGAAGAACATGAAGACTGCGTCGGGCGCGCCGACGTCGTCGCGGCGGAAGGCGGGGACGCGCGGCTCCAGCAGGCGCACCACGTCGTACGCCGCATACCCGACGGCGCCCGCCGTGAAAGGGGGCAGGCCCTCGACGCGGGCCGGCCGATTGCGCGAGACCAAGGTCTTCAGGACCGAGAACACGTCCCCGCGCAGCGTGCGGACACTTGCCCCGTCGCGCAATTCGACTGTGTCGCCGTGGGCGGTCACGGTCAGGAAAGGGTCGACCCCGATGTATGTGTAGCGCCCGATCCGCTGGCCGCCCTCGACGCTCTCTAGCAGGAACGAGCAGCGGTTCTCGCCGTCGAGCTTCAGGTAGGCAGAGACCGGAGTCTCCAGATCGGCGGGGAGCACCTTCCACACCGGCACCAAATTCCCGGTCTCGGCTAGGCGCTTGAACTCTCTCAACCCTGGCTGGGCCATGATGCAGCGCCCTTTGGAGCGCTTACTTCACTTTATGTGCGAGCAAGGCGTCGCGCATGACGGCCCGCGGCGCCTCCATGCCGGTCCAGATCCGAAACTGTTCCGCGGCCTGCTCCACGAACATCTCGATCCCGCTGATTACGGTCCTTCCCTGGTCGGCCGCATGCCGGAGGAGGACGGTCTCCAACGGGTTGTACACCAGGTCGAAGACGATCTTCGCGGGCACGCGGCCCGGGAAAAGGTTGCCGTCCACGTCCGGCGTCATCCCGACCGGGGTCGCCTGCACCAAGATGTCGAAGGAGCGGCCGGTTGCGTCGGCAAAGTCCAGTGGGCGGACCCCATGCTCTTGGGCCAAGCGCCCGACGCGCGCGGGGTTGCGCCCAGTGACCGACACCAGGCAGCCCTCCTGCCGCAAGGCTGTCACCGCGGCCTTGGCAGCGCCGCCATTGCCCACCACCAGGACTGTCGCTCCGTCCAGGGGCGTCCGCTTGAGGAGCGGGCTGACGATCCCCCGCGCATCGGTGTTCGTGCCCGCGAGCTGCCCCCCGCGCCAGTAGATCGTGTTGACGGCGCCGATCTCCCGCGCCGTCTCGTCGACCGAATCGAGGAGCGGGATCACAGCCTGTTTGTGGGGGATCGTCACGCTTGCCCCCCTCACGGGCAGCCGCCGGGCCAGGTCGAAGAAGTCCGGCACGTGGGAAGGGCGCACGAGCAACGGCACGTAGATGCCGTCGAAGCCGACCGCCTCGAAGGCGCGATTGTGGATCAGCGGCGAGAGCGAGTGGCCCACCGGCCGCGCGATCACCGCATATACCCCGGTGGCCCCGGTGCCGCTTGGGATGCGGTAGAGGAGACGGGCGGCGCGGGCCGAGACTTGGCCAGGGGCCGTCGGCCCGGCCGAAACGGTCTCCCCGCCGGGGCCGCCGGCAGGCCAGCGGTAGGAATCCGGAGCAGCGTAGGTGAAGAGGCCGCCACGCTGCGGGGAGACGAGGCGCGCAATGCTGCCTTCCTCGCCCATGCCGGCGACGACCATGTTTCGGCGCGCCCGGCAGAGATCCAGCAAGGCCAGGTTGTCCGTGGGGCGGTTCACCCGGGTGGCGACCTTCAGGATGTCCGCACCGGTCGCCTCGAGCTTTCGCACGACCCGGTCCAGAGGTCCGGTCCGCTCGAAGTCGTGGTACGACGCCAAGGTCAGGCAGCGACCGCGGAACGCTTCAAGGGCCCCGGGCGCCGCCTCCAGAGTCTCGATCTCGATGTCGACGATCCTTGCGCCGCGATCTGCTGCCCTGCGAAGCAGCGCCAGCTGGTCGGAGACCCGGCCATCGAACCCCCCCGAATTCCCCCTCCGCCTGCAGGTGGCCAGCACAAACGCAGACGGATGACGGGCCACTACTTCCGCCACGATGCCCGGACCGAGCGACGGATCGGCCAAGGCGTCGATGCGCAGCTCCACCAAGGCTTCGCCATGGGCGCAGCTGGCTAGGGCCAAGGCCTCCGCCCGGCCGGCGTCAGCGTGACCGATGCAGGCGCAGACGCGCGGGAGATTCGGGGGGAGGGCCATTGCCGCCGATCCGAAGCCAGTAGGCTATCATGGCCGGGCGCGGGGCCCGACGGCGCGCGCTCCGGCCCCAGAGCCTGCACGCTCGGCGCGAGGCCGAACCCGAAGCTGCATGCCGATCGTCCACCCGTCGGCGCGAATCGCGGCAACGGCGATACTCGGGACCACGACCGAAATCGGCGCGGGCGCAGAGATCGGCGACTTCTCGATCATCGAGGACGACGTGCAGATCGGACGGCGCTGCAAGATCGGGCCGCATGTGGTGGTGAAGCGCTGGACCAGCATGGGCGAGGATAACGAAGTCTCGGCAGGAGCCGTGCTCGGCAGCAACCCTCTCGACAGGGCGTTCCGCGGCGAGCGTTCCTACCTGCGCATCGGCCGGGGCAACAAGATTCGCGAGCACTTCACGATTTCCCGCGGGACCGCGCCCGAGTCTGAGACGGTCATCGGGGACGACAACTTCATCATGACGTCGGGCCACATCGCGCACGACTGCCGCATCGGGAACGGGACGGTGATCGCCAGCTGCACGCTGATCTCGGGGCATGTGCGCATCGAGGATCGCGCCTTCGTCTCCGGAGGAATCGGGGTCCAGCAGCACTTGCGCATCGGGGAGCTAGCGATCGTCGGCGGCATGACGCGCGTAAACCAGGACGTGACTCCCTACCTGATGCACGCCGGCCCGACGATGGCCGTGCACGGGCTTAATCTGGTGGGGCTGCGGCGGGCCGGCCTCACGCATGCGGAGATCGCCAGAATCCGCGCGGCCTACCGCACTCTGTTCCGGTCGGCCCTCCCGCTGGAGCAGGCGCTGGCAAGGGTAGAAGCCGAGGTGGACGGCCCGCACGTCCGCCACATGGTCGAGTTCATCCGGTCCTCGAAGCGCGGGATCTGCCGCCGCAGGGGCCGGGAAGGGGAAAGAGCCTGATGTACAACGGAATCGAGCACACCGCCATCGCAACCGAGGACCCGGAAGCGCTGGCTGGGTGGTACGAGCGCACTCTGGAGATGCCGATCGTGCACCGCTATGGGGGCAACGTATTCGTGCGAGCCTCGGACGGATCCATGCTGGAATTGATCCCCTCCGAGGGCGACCCGGCCGAGTGCGGCATGCGCACTCCCGGCATCCGCCACCTGGCCATCAAGGTCGACGACTTCGACGCCGGTGTGGACGACCTGAGGTCCAAGGGGATCGAGATCGTGCAGTTCGTCGAGGCCGGGCCGAACCGGCTGGCGTTCTTCCTGGACCCCGAGGGCAACATTCTGCACCTGATCGACCGCGGCGGACATCCGATCTAGCGGTGGTCAGCCGCGCTATGCTGGCCGGCATGCGCATGATGTTGGCCGTCGTCCTGCTGGCCTTGGGATGCGGGTCCAGGGACCCAGCGGCGCACTACACAAACGGGGCCGCGGCAAGCGTCGACCCGTCCGCCGTCGAGCTGATCGTGCTTCGGGACGAGGTCGGCGGCGTAGAGGCCGCCATCGCACCATCCAAGGGAGGGGAGCTGAGCGGCCTGCGCGTGCGGCATGCCGGCCGTTGGATCGAGACGCTGCAACTTGCCCGCGACTACTCTCCGCGCAAGGGGTTCGGGGGGAAGGGCCCCCTGTTGTGGCCTGCGACCGGCCGCAACTTCCCTGCGGATCTCGAAGAGCGACGACGCGCCGGCGAATCCTTCGACGACGGAGCCTACGACCATCGGGGCGTCCGGAGGCGGATGCCCATTCACGGCTTTGCCCGGGACCTGCCCTGGGCCGTTGAGGAGATCTCCTCGGACACGAAGTCGGCCCGCGCCGTGCTGAGCCTGGTGGACACGCCGGCCACACTCGAGATGTACCCGTTCCGTTTCCGCTGCACTGTGGAGTACGCCGTTCTGGAAGGGCGCCTCGAATTGCGCTATGCGGTGACCGCCGACCCCGGGAATTCAGAGCCGATGTTCTTCTCGATCGGGAATCACGTGACATTCGTGGCGCCGCTGGTGGAGGGCAGCGATCCGGAGCGTATGGTCCTAGTGACGCCGGCTACCACCGAGCTTCTCAAGACGCCCTACGGAATCCCGACGGGAGAAGCCCAGCCGGCACCTCCGTTCGCCGATGGCATGCCTCTCGGGGAGCACACTCCGCTGGCCGCCACATCGCTGACGGGCTATCCGGCCGGGAGGGACCCGCAGGTCGAGTACCGGGACCCGGCGGGGCTGTCGATCCGCATTTCGCACTCCGCCAGCCACCCCCCGTCGCCGCCGGCAGTGCTGTTCAACCTGTGGGGCGACGTGCGCGGGGGCTTCTTCAGCCCAGAACCCTGGATCGGCCTGCAGAACTCGCTGGTGAAGCGCGAGGGTCTCGTGCACCTGGACCCTGGCGACACGTTCCTCTGGACCGTGCGGATCTCGCACGAGTCCAGGGAGGCCTGAAGGAAGGGACCAGGCGGGCCGGCGCCTACGACCGACCACGCAACCTCTAGCCCTGCCTCAGTCGGCGCCGGAGCCCCGAGGGCTGGCGTCCCGCATGCGCGCCCAGCGCGCGGCCGAGTACGGATCGTAGACAAGGTCGGTGCCGCACTCCCGGCAGATGAGGCGGCGCTTCCGCCTCAGCCGCGTGGCGGCCCATCGGCACCGGGGACACGACAGGATGTACCGGGGAGGCGTGAACGTCACGGAGTGGCAGCGGTCGCCCGTGCAGCCGATCGCCCGTGCCGTGCGCTTCCAAGCCGCGTCGTGGTGATGGCCCGGCCCGACGAGCGCGTGCGCAATCTCGTGCAACACCGTGTTCGTCCACTCCTCCTCGGGTACCGCGAGGCAGTATTCGCGGGCCAACGAGATCACCCTTGTGCTGTGACAACAAGCGCCCGCCCTGCGCGCGGCATCGTCGAACTGGAAGCTCCAGCCCTTGAGCCCATGCTGCACGATTAGGCGATTGGCCTTGGCGGCCACGGCTTCAAGGACCCCGGCTGGACCATTCCGCGGCCCAGGTGAGATCTCGTTCAGCAGCTGGTAGTGGATTCTCCACTCGGCGCCGTTGTCGCAGTCGACATCCGCCGTCTTCGGGTTCATTCGGACGATCGTGCCCTGAACCGGGCGGCCGCGATTCTTGAACTGGACGCGGTCTCCAACCCGGAATCGCGCCTTGGCCGCGTCGCTCTGGGTGACCACACGCCTCGGCTCCGCGCTTGGGCGGGCGATGAGCAAGCGCCACGGAACTGAGAACGTCCTGCCGCCCTCGGTGACAACGAGCCCTTTCTTCTTCGTCTTCCTTGCTATATGCCCGTTGACGCTCCTGCCGCTGCGGCGGAACTGCACCGGATCACCCAAGGCGAAGCTGCGGGACGGCTGATCGGGATCCGGCCGCAAAGAGGCGGGCGGTTGGCGGGACGGGTCGGCCTCAGCGGCGAAGATCTGGCGAAGAAACCTCTCGATGCCTGAGTCCACGATTCCTCCAGCCAGGCACGATGCCCCGGCACTCGCTGACTGCCGGCCAGACTTTGCGGCAGGACCCGCAGGGCCTTCGGCGCCACCTACAGCGTAGCCCTGGCTCGGCCCCAAGTCGAAGCGGCCGCTCACGCGACTCGGGACCAGCCTAGGCCCGCCCGGAGCCGGGCCGCAGCCCCGAAGTCGGCCTTCGTTTGACTTTTTTCGCCTTTCAGCCGAGAATTGGAGCGTCGCCGCCACAAGAATCGGCCTCTCAATCGTCTTGACTATGAGGCTGGCGCGGATCTGGTGGCGGCGCGGAGTTGCAGTGCATTCTTACGCCAAGCCGGATCCGACAACGCGAGCGGCGTGGGAAACGGAAGAGCTGTTCAAGCAGCACTTTTCGAACCTTGTGCGATTCCTGCGCACCGGCCTGAGGTACACGAACGACACCGAGGACATCGCGCAGGAGGCGCTATTCCGCTACTTTCAGGCGCGCTGCGCCGGAGAGGAGATCGAGAACCCAAAGGGATGGATCTATCGAGTCGCCCGCCATCTGCTTCTGGACAACCTGAAGCGGTCCAAGCCCATCCTGCTGGACGAGGACCGCTGGGAGGAGGCCGAAGCCCGGCATTCCTCGTCGGCGGACTGGAGCGGCCCGGAGCGCTCGCTGATCGTTGGCGAACTGCCGTGGGACAAGCTGACCAAGAACGAGAGGCAGTGCCTGCTGCTGCGCACGCAGGGATTCACATATCGGGAGGTGGCCGAGACAATGGAAGTGGCGATTCCCACCGTCGCCAGCTACGTCTCGAGGGCCGTCAAGAAGCTGCGCAAGCCCAAAGTGAGGAAACGTGAGACACCTGACTCCAGGAGAACTGCTCCTCTACGCTGAGGGCGAGCTCGAAGACCGCGAGCTTTGCCGGCACGTGGTGGGGTGCGTCGACTGCAAGGCCACGCTGGTCGACGTGCAGGAGTCCTACGTCCTCGTCGAGCAGCAGGTCCGCAAGCACCTTCGGCCCGGACCGCCCGGGCATGACCAGCTGGTCATGCTGCGCTCGCGCATGGCGGCGGATGCGCAGATTCGGGCGATGCACCTGTCGACCAAGGATCTGCTGCTGTCGCTGGAAGAGCGGCTAGACGACGCCACCGAAGCCCACCTGGCCACCTGCGAGACGTGCCGGGGGCGCGCGTCACGGCTACATGCCGAGCTCTCCGCGATCGAGTTCGAACTCCGACGCCAGGCTGATTCTGACCTACCGGTCGAGCGCAGGGCCGCGGCCTTGGCGGCATTGCGCCGACGCATTGACTCGGAGATCACCTCGAAGGAGCCGCGTGGCGCACAGACCCCCAAAGTGATCCGATTCCGCATGCCGGCCCTGCGTCCAATGCTGTCGTACAGCGGGGCGATGGCTGCGGCCTGCGCGCTGGCGTGGGTGGGCTGGAACGCCGTGCCTCCGCCGGCCGGAACTGAGCCGTCCATGCGGGTCGAGGCGCGCACTCCGCCGGCCGGGCAGGATGTCCCGCTCGCACCGGTGACGCTGCCGGAGGAGTCGGTGGCCGAACCGGCGGCGCTGCCTCCGGAACGATTCCCGGAGATCGCAGCAAGATCCGCCCGCCCGCCCGCAACGGCCGTGCTTGAAGCGCTGAACGCTCCGGTATTGGAGGCCCCACCGCAGGCTGGAGGGGCACTGCTGGCAGGGGGCCTTCCTCAGTCTGACGAGTTGCCGCCGTTCCAAGGCGGAACCACCGCCCGAGCGATCGCACAAGCGCCCGGCCCTGCCGATGCCCCACGGTCCAGCCAAGAACCGCTAGACCCAAGGCTGGTCGCCGAGGGTAGCCTGATGCTCGTCAAGAGCGGGCTGTGGAAGTCGACGCTTCAGGCCGACGGGTCCGGCCCGGCTGTCCGCTTCAGCGGCACCTTGGCCAGCGAGAGCGAGCGGGCAGCGGCACAGCGCGCGCTGCTGGCGGTCGCCAACGGGCGACCTGTCGAGTTCGAGATCGCGGTCGGAAGCCCCACGCCGATGGGGACGACCAGCGTCTCGGAGGTGGCCTGGCGCCTAGGGACGCTTGGCGGGCCGGTGCGCAACGCCCTCCTACAGCACTATGAGGACGCCGCGCGACGGTCGTTCCAGCAGCCGACGCAAGGCCTGCTCGCGAGTGAGCTGGACCGCTTTGTCAGCGGCATCATGCGGCACGATTCGGAGCTACTCTCGCACGTGCACGGGCTGCATCGGCTGGTAACGAGCGTCCAGAAAGGCGACGCGCCGCGGAACGAGAGTTTCCGGCAAGTAGCGAAGTTCCACCTCGATGGAATCGGGAACCATCAAGCCGGAATCTCGTCCCGCCTCTCTGAATCCCTCCCGCGGCGCTACTGGGCCTACCGCGGCGAGCGGCGCGGCACACCGCGGACGGAGGACGCCGGGGCAACCGCGGAGCATCTGCTGGACGACGCGCTGGCGCTCGACCAGGCGCTCGCGGCCCTGTTCTTCGGTTCGGGCGCCTCGCTGGACGCGCGTGACAGCAACCTTTCGACGGCAGACCTGCTGGCGCGCATCCGCCAGCACACGCGCCAGCTGAGAGCCGCCATCCGGTAGGCGCGGCCGTGCCGTGCCGGCTGGGCATCGCAGCCTTTGCAGTCCTCCTGATTCCCGCCTCGGCCGCGGGGGCGGCATCGGGCGTCGTCTCCGGAAGCGTGCGCCAGAGCGGCCAAGCGCCGCTCGCCGACGCCGAGGTGCAGCTGATCAACCTGTCTACGGCCCAGGTCCTGCGTACGCGCAGCGGGCCTGACGGGGCGTTCGAGCTGCTGTCCGTGCCATCGGGACGATACTCGCTGGCACTGGTGCGGGACGGCTACCAAGCCTGGCGCAGCGGACCCTTCGAAGTGCTGCCGGGCATTCCGGTCGAATTCCCGGCGATCGTCCTGCGGCAGCTCTCAGCCGCCGCCACCCTGCCGCGCTCGGGCCTGGAAGAGATGGCCCTCGAGTACGGGCTGGTCCGCGAGCAGATCGAGTCCCTGCCGGTCGTGCTCGGCTCTGAAGGCCGCACGGCTGTTGACAAGCTGCTCCACCTGGTTCCGGGCGTCGTTCCGGCTGGGTCCCTGGACGTGGATCCCGACACTGGCAGGGCCGCGCTCGTGTCGGCCAACGGATCGCGCAGCTCGTTCATCAATTACAAGCTGGACGGAGCCTCGAACAATGCCCAGAATCGGATCACTGGCGCGCAGGCAGCCACGTTCGGCCCGGCACCAGAGGCCCTCGAGAGCGTCCGGGTGATCACCCACACCTACTCGGCCCGGGATGGACGCAACGCCGGCGCAGTCGTCGAACCCAGCTTTCGCAAGGGCGGCGACCAGTGGCACGGGCAGGTCCGCGCCTTCGGCCGGCCTCCCCAAGCGCGGCCTTCGGGGGCATTCGACGGGTCGCGAGACCGACTCGGCGGCCTGGCGGCGGGAGCACAGGCGGGAGGGCCCCTGTGGGCCAAGCGCAACGTCCACGGCTTCTTCGACGGCGAGGGGTGGCTGACAGGCCGCAGCCACAGCGCGCTGCGGCGCGTGCTGAGCGACAACGAGAGGACCGGGGACTTCTTCGGCTTCGAGAAGCAGCCAGTGGACCCGGACACGGGCCAGCCCTTCCCCTCGGGAAAGATCCCCGCAAGTCGACTGGATCCCCTCATGCAGCGCTATCTGGCCGCTTTCGTGCCGCCAGCCAATCTGGAGGGCGGCTGGACACGCTGGGATGAGAGCCTTGCGAGCTCCGGGACAGTATTCTTGGCGCGCATCGACCGGGGCGGCAGGCACTTCAGCCATTACTTCAGCCATCACAGTTACGCCAACCACGTCAGGGAACCTCCGCTAGAGGCGTTCACAGCGAGTCCAAACACGGTCAACAACCGCCGACAGGTCTCGCGCCACTCTCAGTACGCGCTGACCCACACACCCGCGCCGTCCTTCACCCACTCGGTCCGCATGGCCATGCAGCAGCTGGGCAGTGAGCAGAGGAACGGCCATCCAGGGCGCGACGGCACGGCCGCCCGTGACTTCGGGTTCAACTACGGCGACTATGAACCGGAGTCCCTGCCCAACGTCAGACTGTGGAATGATTTCGGCCAGCTACAGCTCCACGTGGCCCCGCTGTTCGAGGCCGAGGAATCTCAGCAGACCACACTGAGCGTCGCCTACGATGCCGAAGTCCGACTCCGTGGCCAGGTTGTGCGGGCTGGCCTGCTCGGCCAGCGCGGCCTGTGGCCTTTCACGCACTCGGAGAACCCAGCCGGAACCTTCAGCTTTCCCGTGCCGCCATCTCCCCCGTCACGGTTCCGGGGACAGGGGCTACGCGACCTCCTGCTGGGGCGACCGGGAGAGCTGCGCGTGCAAACGCCGCGCAGCTTAGACCTGCGCTGGTTCGAGTTCGCGGCCTATGCCGAGGCTGAGATCCGGCCCCGCCGCGACCTGAAGGTCACGGTCGGAGTGCGATTCGAGCAGCAGCCCCCGGGGGTGGACACTGAAGACCGCCTCGTGGCGTTCCGCGAGGAATCCCAGAGTGTGCGGTTCCCGGAGTCGCCGCCCTACCTGCTGTTCCCCGGCGACACTGATCGGGAAGGCCTAGTCGTGCCGCGCTCGACGATCGGCACGCGGGGGCGCAACTTCTCGCCACGCATAGGCATCGCGTACTCCCCCTCATGGAACGGACGCGGTGCCCGCTGGATCTTGGGAGAGTCCGGCCGCTCCGTCCTGCGTGGGGCGTTTGGGGTGTTCTTTGACCACGGGACCTTCGCCGGCTCAAGCGCGGCGGCCCTGTTCCAAGCGACCTACCCCCCCTTCAGCACCGACAACCGCTACACCGTGCGCGACCCGGTCGGGCTATTCCAAGAACCAGCAAGGCTTCTCGGCGACACGACCTTGGCGACCATTCGCTCGGGCGTGCTGCGTTTTCCGCTGCTGGTGTTCGACAACGGTTTCGAGAACGCGCGGGCAGAGCACTGGAACTTGAGCTGGCAACGCCTGCTCCCTGGGCGAGTGTTTCTTACCGGCAGCTACCTCGGCACGCGTTCGATGAGGCTGCAGCGACAGCGGGAGCTAAACGGATTCGTGCGGAATCCGCTGCACTCGTTCGCCTTTGTTCGGTACATGCGGCGATACTCTCGATTCGACAACATTCGCTCGTTCGAGAGCAGTGGCAGCGCCCGATACCGTGCCGTGCAGATTCGCGCCAACAGGTACCTGCGCCGAGGCGTAGCCCTCGATGTCGGGTACAGCTGGAGCCATTCCATGGACAACGGGAGCACCGTTCTGGGCGACGAGCTGATCGGCGCGGACTGGACGCACTCAGACTTCGACCGCCGGCACTCGCTCACTGCGGCGTGGATGTGGGAGATGCGCATGCCAAGACGCTGGGCTGACCGAGCACCTTGGCTCGACCGCTGGGCAGTGAGCGGAATCTGGCGCTGGCGCTCGGGACTGCCCTTGGACATCCGGCAGACGGAAGACCCGAGCTACACATTCGAGCAGGTCGGAAGACCGGATCGAGTGGCACCGTTCACGTCATTGGATCCGGGCCAGCTGCACACTTTCCCGCTGTCCGGCGGGCGCGAGCTCACGGGACATTTTGCCTTCGACCCGACGGCGTTCCGGGCGGTGCAGCCCAGAGATTTCGACCAAGTCCGGCAGGGCACCTCGCGAAGGAACGAGTACCGTTCGGCAGGCTTCCAGCAGTGGGACATTCGCATCGCGAGGGCAATCGAGGCATTCGAGGGAGTCTCGATGGAGGTTGGCGTGGACTTGCTGAACGCGTTCGGCAACCGGAACTGGGCAGCGCCCTTCAACAACATCGACGACACGTATTTCGGCGTCGCCAAGCGGTCTGGACTGGGCCGGACGGCCCAAGTCGCAGCGAGGCTGAGGTTCTAGGACGTTCCAGTGGGGCCGTTCCCAGTTGCCCCGACAGACGGGCCGTTTCCGCTACTCCAAGCATCCCCCGGGCATGCCGATAACGCCGACAAACTGCCTCTCACCGAACTTTCACTTTCGGATGGAAGTTCCTTGGCCAGAGCACTCTACAAGGCAGGTGGCCATTGATCGGGAGGGTTTACGTCTGAGCGACTATGCGGTAGGCGTGACGAAGTCGTCGCGCATCCGAAACGCGGCGGATGACCCGGCCTCGACTAGGTAGTCGAGGATGGAGAGCACGGCGTCACGGATACGATTGTCGTGCTTCATCTCGAGCGGCCGACCATAGACGTACCGTTGCAGCAGGGCCTCCAGCACGAAGACGGTGTTCGGATTGGCGAGCATCTTCTGCGTCTTGCCGCGCTGCAGCGCGTCGGCTATGCGTACGAACGCGTCGGGTAGCGAGCGTTCCCCGATGTGATAAAGAAAGCGAGCGTAGTTGTCGAGAACGATGGATGTTGTCGGCAGTGCCTCGAAGAGCGTGTGCACGAGATGCGCGTAGCCGTCGAGAAACTGCCAGTGCCGGACGTCGACCTCCCAATACGACGTCAGAAAAACCGCCGATAGTAGGTCCTTACCATCTGGACGGCTGTCCGTGTCTACAGGGTCACTCCACGGATCCGCGCGCACCTGTTCGTGGCCGTTTTGGCCTGCCACGCAGTGCACCTGCTGCGGCGCAAGCTGGCCATGGCGGGGATTTGCGACAGCTGGTTCACGATCCGGAACAAGCTGGCGCACTGGGATCGCGTCACGACCCGCGTGTGTACAGTCGATGGACGGCTGATCGAGAATTGCAAAGACACGACGCCGGGCCAGGAAGCGGTCGAGATCGCGAAAGCCGTCGGGGTGGAGCCGCAATTGCACCGGAAGCAGATCTGAGGCCCAGCCGGCCTCGACCGGCCGCCCACAAAGCGTAGTACCATCGGGCACCTTAAACCACAGCTGGCTGTAGATAGAGAATCATGAACCCCTGTATGTTTTGGTCCGTTGGCGAACTCCAGCTAGGACTAGCTCTTCTCCCCAAGCGTAGCGAGCCCCTTCGAGTCCGCCTCGGCGGGCAGGCGGGTTCCCGTCCAGTCGCAATAGGACTTGGCGGACTCACGGGAGGGGTGGAGAGCGGGGTGGTTGGGTATCTCCGTGTGGCACTTGGCAGCACTGCGGACGTGACTGCCCGGTGCCACTGGTAGGGCTCGCCGCGCGGGCGCCAAGTGCGCACTGAAGGTGCGCCTCCTGCACCAGTTGCGCAACTGCCTCGACGAGGCCCCAAGCCGCTGCTGGCAGAGTTGAAGTAGACCAGCACGGTCTACCCGGGCACCAACCTGCGCCTGGTCTAAGACTTCGTCAGCGGCTGACACCAGCGGCAACGCCCACCGCGCAGGAGGGCGGACCGGGTGCGACTGTCAAGTCGGCGACGCCGCCCACAGTGCAGGACAGACCCCGCGGCGCGGTGCAGGCCCCTTGTGGGGACTGCTGAAATACCTCCGGCTCAGTCCTCGGATACAGGGACGGGACACTCATTTCCGGAACTTTGGGCTGACCG
This sequence comes from Bryobacterales bacterium, assembly GCA_965203925.1. Classification (GTDB taxonomy): domain Bacteria; phylum Acidobacteriota; class Terriglobia; order Bryobacterales; family UBA6623; genus VXMF01. The sequence continues at coordinate 1,735,041 of OZ241924.1, read as the reverse complement.
TGCCTCCGCCTACCGCGTCAGTTTTCAGTTGGGCTGACGGGCGTTGAGGACTTCTGAGCAGTCTCGAGAGCAGAAGCCGGGGGCACGGAGGGAGGACTCTTGGCGTCCGTTTCCCAAGCTCGGATCCGGCGTTGCAGCTGAGAGTCAGGCCGGGGGCGATCCAGGGCGGCTGCGCTCCAATCAACGTCTGATGTGGCGAGTTCGGCGAAGGCGCGGGGCAGGTCCTCGAGGGTCCCGCAGAGTATCTGGACGTACTGCGGGTCGAGCAGGTTCGCCGTGAGGGCGGCTTGCGCGGGCTGGTCCTGCATGGCCCGACCGAGGTTGGCATGCCCCAGGCGCCGACGCAGGCGGCGCTTGCCGCCGGCGAAGAAGTGCTCGGCAGGATTGTTGGTGCGCTCGACAACCGCCACGGGGCGTCCGCTCTCGTCGTGTGCGACGGGATGCCCGAAGAGCTGGTCGCGATAGCGGTCCAGATAGCGGAGCACGACGGATTCCGCCGAGGTGCCCGCCTTGTCGGCTTGCTGCATGCGCTGGCGGAGCTGCCCGCGGAATCGGGTGACCCGGCTGGCGACCGATTCCAGCAGCGCGACGCTTTCGGATGGGGAGGGCGGCGGGCCGGGCTTGCGTCCGCGCAATTCGTCGTGGCGCAGGCGCAGGATGCTGCGCAGTTCGCCGAACAGCGCTTGGCGGGTCTGGATGCGGGCGGCAATGGCGGGCAGGCCAAGGTTGTCCCAGGACAGTGGCTCGAGCAGGTCCCGGACCTGCTCGAGCGTGCCCTGCTCAAGCTGTGAGCGGGGACGGGGCAGGCGCCTGCGGGCCAACTCGTCGAACTGGCGGCAGCGCTGGTAGAGCTCCCAGTGGGACAGGGAGAAGGGATAGGGCGGTTGCTTGCGGCCGTCCCCCTGCAGGGTCCACAGCAGCAGGGCCGGGAGATCCACCTGGCGAGCGTCTGCGGCGGGCTGGCGGGCCTGGGCCCGCAGCGGTCGCAGCAGCAGGCTGCGCAGTCCGGAGCGGATGCGCAGCTGGGTGTTGAATTTCAAGTAGGTTGAGAATGGGTTTGGCGGATTGTTTAGACATGGCCGAAGGGGTGGTTTGTCACATTGAGCGGAACATGTTGGGTGTGTGCTGTCGAGTGACCGGGAAGGCGAGCCGGGAGAGAACTGTTTCCTTCTTGCAGTAGAGGGATGTTGGCCGGTCGCGGCAGGACTGGCGAGTTCTGGCAGCGGCCTGCACGACCGGGGTGCGGGCCGGGTTCGGCTGGCGCGGGTGCGGGGAACTTCAGGCTTTGGCCTGCAGCAGCAGGTCGTTCCAGTCGGCGGCGTCAGGGGGGCGCAGTCGGCGCAGGCCGGGATGGCACTCTTGCAGGGCGTCGGCGGCGCGCTCTCCGGCGGCGTCGGCGTCGTAGCCGCAGAGGATGGCGCTGGCCGGGAATTCCGACAGCCAGGCCGGGAGTCGGCGGGCGACGCCGGCCGTGGAGGCGACCAGGGTGTCGGCGGGCAGGTGCCGGGAGAGCAGGCGGGCCGAGAGGGCGTCGACGGCACTTTCGGTGAGCAACACGCAGGAGGGGGCGGCGTCGGGAGGCGGCAGCCAGAATCCGCCGCGCTGCTTGCGGGAGCCTTTGGCCAAGCCCTTGAAAGTGCGGCCGCTGGGGTCCGGGCGTGTTCCGGCGAGTTCGGCCCCTGCAGGGCGGTGCTGGCGGTCGCGGCACAGGAAGACGGCGTTGCGGCGCTGGTCCGCCCACAGCAGGCCGCGGCGGTGGCAGCGGTCCAGCAGGCGGGTGCAGATGCGGCGGGAGCGGGCGAGGTAGCGGCGCACGGCGGGCCAGCGCTCATCGCGGGGTTCCGGCAGCCGCAGGCCGGGGGCCTGGGCTGGTTGCGGGGCTGGAGCGGGGGCCTGGCGGCTGGCGGGCAGTGTGTCGAGGAAGTCGAGGGCATCGCGGAAGGACCCTTGGCGAACGTGCAGCACGAGGTCGATGGCGCCGCCGCCGCCGCGGGCGGCGCAGTGGTCGTAGAAGCGGGCCGCGCTGATCGACAGCACCGATCCGCGCCGTTTCCAGCGCAGGCGGTTGCGGGGGTCGCGGGAGTAGCCGAGGCGCCGGGCGACGCGTTCCAGCGGCAGGGCGCGCAGGCGGTCGGCGCGCGCCTTCCAGGGGGCCGTTGCCGGGCGGCTCACCGGCGCACCTCGCCGAGGGCCGCCTCAACGTGCTCGGCAGTGACCGCGCGGTTGCCGTCGAGGGCGGCCGCGGAGAGCGCGAAGTGGGCGATGCGGTCGATCTTGCGGGGCAAGCCGCCCGTGGCGTGGAAGATGGCCTCGCAGGCCGGCTCCTCGAACAGTTCGAGCTGGCAGCCGGCCAGGCGCAGGCGGTGGCAGAGGTAGGCTTCGAGTTCGTCGCGGCCGAGGGCTGTGTGGTGGTGGCGCACGACGATGCGCTGGCGCAGGGACTCGTGCACGGCGAGGGCCAGGCGGTGGCGCAGTTCGGGCAGGCCGACCAGCAGCAGGCACAGGCGCTGCTGGGAATCCATGCGGAAGCTGGTCAGCAGGCGCAGTTCCTCCAGGACCTCGTGGAGCAGGTGGTGGGCGTCATCGATGACGAGCACCGAGAGCTGGCGGGCCTCCAGCATGCGGCGGGAGATCTCGGCGCGGATGGCGCGGCGGGCGACGGCGCGGTAGCGGCTGACCTCGAGCCCGAAGGCCCAGCCGACGGTCTGGTACAGGTCGAGCACGGAACCGGTGGCGAGCGAGACGTAGAACGTGCGGTGGCGGGCGGGGTGCAGCTGGCCGCAGACGTGGCGCACGGTGCTGGTCTTGCCGCAGCCGGGCTCGCCGGTCAGCAGGCCGATGCCGCGCAGCTCGAGCAGGTGCGCCAGGCGGGTGGCGGTCTCCCGCGCGGGGCGGGACTCGAAGATCTGGTCGGCGTGCTCGAGGGGCTGGAAGGGGTAGCCGGTGAAGGCGAAGTGCTCGCAGTACATCAGGAGTCCTCCTTGGGATCGTCGCTTCCGGCAGTGCCGGGCGGCCGCAGCCTGCGCAGGGGCAGCGGCGGGGTGTCGCGGCCGGCGTCGGGGAGGTCCGGCTTGCGCGCTGCGGGTTTCGGGCTGTCGCCGGCGGGAGCCTTCGGCTTGGGCGGCCGGCGCGCATTGGCGTGGGGATCGACCAGCCTGGCGTGGCCGGCGGGCTGGCCGTCGCACTCGACTTCGATGGGCCTTTCGGGCGGGGCTTCGGGGTCGATCAGCAGCGTCACGATGCGGCCGGCGAAGGCTGCGCCGACCTCGTACTGGCGGTTCCGGAAGCGCACGAGGCGGTGCCTGCTGACACGGCGTTGGTGGCGCGGCCGGAACAGCCGCAGCAGGTCGATGCCATGGGCGGGCCAGCGCACGCGCTGGCTGGTCTGGGCCCAGCGGTCCAGGGGCGTGGTGTGCGCGCCGAGCCCGCCGTGGGGAGTGCAGTGGTATTCCCCCTCGACCCAGGCCCAGAACCGGGAGTTCAGGATTTCCAGGCTGGCCAGGTCTTGCTTGCGAAGCCGGGACAGGAACTGGCCTCTGACGGTCCTGAAGAATCTCTCGATCTTGCCTTTCCCCTGAGGCCTCCTCGGCGTGGCGTGGATCAGCGTGATGTTGAGGCTGGCGCAGGCAACCTGCAGGCGGCGGGACCGGTAATTCGCGCCATTGTCGACATAGCACCTCTCGGGGACTCCCCTGCGCCGGATCGCCTGCCTGAGCACGCACAGCAGGGACTCCGCGTTCTCGGTGAAGTGGAACTCCCCGTACGGCACGACGCGGGTGGCGTCGTCCAGCATCAACGTCAGATAGGACTTCCGCCGCCTGCGACGGTCGCTGCCCGCATCGGCGACCTTGGGCCCGTGCAGCACATCCGACATCCAATATGGGAACCTTGCGGATATGGGCCCTGCGGGCCGGATATTCCCGTCTTGGGGCGGGTTTTGGCCCCTGATCGGTTCCCATAACTTCAGGCGCCGGAGGAGACCGCCGCCGGCCGGCACGGCGGGCCAGCGCCGGAATCGCCCGATCTCCACCGCCTGTTGACGGACCGCCCAAGCGTCGGCGCAACAGGGCTGACTAGAGCTTCATATCGGCGCGTCCGGGCCTGCCCTGTGGGGCACCTTGGCAGGCATACTGTTGGACGGGAGGCTCACCAAGACGCCCTCCGAATCTGGGTTGGCCCGCGCGACCTGTCCCTCGCCGGGCCGTGGCCAGTGCCATGCAGTCGAGCTACGCGTGCCGAGGCACCAGCGAGGAATACGTTACACAACGGCTGTGGCTGAAGGCAAGCGTTCCTGAGTGCGGCTACTGCCAGCCGCTCGGGCTCGACTGCACGCCGGTGCTGCACGGCTACTACGACCGCGTCCATCCAAAGGGTGCGCGCGTGCGGCGCTACCGCTGCCCGCGCACAGGGCGCACCATCGGCATGCTGCCGGACTGTCTGGCCTCTTGCAGCCGCGGCGACTTGGACACGATGGAGCGCATCGCCTTGGATCGCGAAGGCGGGGCTTCCTTCGGCAAGATCGCCGAGTGGGTCGCGGAGCGTTACTACGGGCAGCAGCAGCCGATCGAGGGACCCCTGCGCTGGGTGAAGCGCAGGGCGCTGGCGGTGCGCAGTTTCCTGGCGGCGATGGCGAGCCTCCATCCGGGCACGTTCGAGGGAGTGGAGCCGACGGTGACAGCGATGCGCAAGCACTTGGGAACAGATCGGGTGCTGGTGGCGCTGCGGCATCTGGCCGGGGCCGGGCTGGTCGGCCTGAGCCCGCCGCTGGGACTGCGTCCGCGCCATTCGGGTGCATTTGGGGGCTCGGGAGGGCAGTTCCACAAGGAAAGGGGGTACCGGGGGCCGCCCGATGTCCGGCATGCTGCTCATCGAGGCAGGCGAGATGCCCCGAAGAGGTGAAGCCATGGCACGACCGGCCAAGCCCCAGCCGCCAGCGGCGGCCATCCGGGCGGAGGTCGACCGGGTCCTCCCGGCGTACGAGGCGCGACTGAGGAATCTCGGCCGCTCGGCCGCCACATTCAGCAGCCTGACCAGGACTGCCCGGCACTTGGTGGCCTGGCTGGTCTTGAACGACATGGATGTCGCGGCCCTGGACATCCGCCAGGTAGCGGCCTTTGCGGCCCACGATTGCAGGTGCCCGCGCGCTTTCCTGAGCGCGTTCGACAAGCGGCAGCGCTGGCAGGCGAACCGCTTCCTCGACCACCTGCTCGAGAGCGGTCGGGCAAGCATGCCCGAAGAAATCGTCAGGGGCCGGGACCTGGTCGAATCATTCACCGCCAGCCTGAAGGCCCAAGGCTACGCGGAGAGCACCCTTCGCACGTACAAGACAGCTTGCCGGCATTGCATTGTCTGGCTCTACCTCTCAGACCTGCGCCTGGGAGAAATCGACGGCGGCGTTCTGCAGCGCTTCCTCGAGCACGACTGCTCCTGTGCCCACCCGCAATTCTTCGGTCGGCCGGGCCCCTTCTCCGGCGGTGGCCCCGTTCGCCAAATGGTCTTCAGATTCGCCCAATTCCTGATCGGGCGGCATGTCACCGCAGACTGGCGCAGCCCGGCGCCTGGCTCAAGCCGCAACCGCCATGTCGAGTCCTTCGTGAGCTGGCTGCGCCGGCACCGGGGCCTGCGGCCCAGTACGCTGCAGAACTACGAGCGCTCCCTGCGGGCGCTGTTGGCGCTGCTGGACGACAGCCCGGAAGACTACGATGCCGCGGCTGTTCGCAAGGTCATTGCGGAGCGGGCGCGGCACCGATCGCCAGGCCAAGTCTCCAACGAGGCCACCGCCCTGCGGTCCTACCTGCGCTTCCTCGGCGCCCTAGGACTCTGCAGGGCCGGACTTGACCGGGCAGTTCCTTCGATCGCGGGGCGGTCCCTGCCGGATCTTCCCCGGTTCGTCGAAGCAGAGGCCATCGAGGCCATCATCGCCAGCTGTGACGTCGCGACCGCGATCGGCATGAGGGACCGGGCCGTCCTGCTGCTGCTGGCACGTCTCGCGCTGCGCGCCGGCGATGTCGCTAACCTGCACTTGGGAGATATTGACTGGGAACAAGCCGCGCTCACGGTCAGCGGCAAGTCCCGCCAGGGCGCGACCCTGCCGCTGCCGCAGGAGGTCGGCGACGCTGTCAAGGCTTACATCCTGGAAGCCCGGCCGCGCATTGCGGGGACAGTCGTGTTCCTGCGCGTACCTGCCCCGCACCGCGGACTGAGCAGACAAGGCGTGGGTTTCATCGTGCGGCGGGCGATGGAGCGGGCGGGCATCGATCACGAAGGCCTCCCGGCCGCCCACCTCTTGAGGCATTCGAGGGCAACGAACCTGCTGCGTGGCGGAACCCCGCTGGAAGCCATCGGAGCGCTCCTGCGCCACAAGTCGCTCCGATCGACGGCGATCTACGCCCGCGTGGATGTGCCCATGCTGCTCGAGATCGCGCAGCCGTGGCCTGGAGATCCCGAATGACCCTTGCTGAGCATGTGGAGTCCTACGTCGCGTTCAAGCGGGCCACCGGCGTGGCCTTCAAGGAGCCGGCCCGGCTGTTGGCCGACTTTGCGAGCTTCGCCGAGGGGCGGGGGGACGAGGTTGTGCGTGTCGAGAGCGCCCTGGCCTGGGCGTCCCGGCCTGCTTCCCCCCGGCGCAAGCGGGGCTTGCTGCAGATCGTGCGCGGCCTGGCCGTGCACTTGCATGCGGAAGACGAGCGTCACGAGATTCCGCACAGGGATGCCCTTGGCATCGCGGCATCGCACCGGCCGCCGCCGCGACTGCTCTCGCTGGCCGAGATTCGCCAGGTCATGGGGGCCGCGAATGACCTGGGGCCGACCGGCACGATCACGCCGGTGACGTTTCACCACATCATCGGGCTGCTGGCGGCAACCGGCATGCGGCGCTCCGAGGCCACCGGCCTGCAGCTGCAGGATGACACGCCGGACGGGTTGCGCATCCGCGCTGCGAAGACCGGGCGGTCGAGACTGGTGCCGCTGCACGAGACGGTTCGCGCAGCTCTCGACCGGTACCTGCGGGTCCGGCGGCGGTGCGGCGGCGCGGACGAGCACTTCTTCGTCCTGGCCAACGGACGGCCGCTGAGGCCCGATTACCTCTCGCACACATTCCTGCGGCTCACGCGAGGCCTCGGCCTGCGGGGCGGGCCCGGGAAGCCCGGACCGCGACTGCACGACCTGCGCCACGGATTTGCCGTGCGTGCCTTGGAGGAGGCCGTCTCGGGCGACCGGCGGCAGACCGACCGACACGTGCTCGCCCTTTCCACATATCTGGGCCACGCGAATGCGGAGGGCACCTACTGGTACTTGGAGGCGACACCGCTCCTGCTGCGTCGCGTGTCCGCGGCGGCGGAAACGCTGTATCTCGAGAGGAAGGGCGATGACTGATCTGGCGGCGCCGCTGGCCGTGTTCCTCAGGGAGCACCTGCCCCGAGACCGCGGTTCCAGCCGGCACACGGTTGCAAGCTACGCCACGAGTTTGCGCCTGCTGGTCGTCTTCGCCGGGGAATTGCACGGGGTGCGCCCCAGCGAACTGCGAATCGCCCATCTCGACACGCAGACGCTGCTCGCGTTTCTCGACCACCTCGAGCAGGACCGCCACAATTGCGTGCGAACCCGCAACGCCCGCCTTGCCGCGATCAAGTCCTTCTTCCGCTATCTGGAATTCCACAAGCCGGAATGGCTCGACTTGGCGGCACGGGTGCGGGCCCTGCCCCAGAAGAAGTGCGGCCTGCCTCAGGTCGAGCACCTCAGCCACGACGAGGTCCAAGCCTTGCTCGACGCCCCGGCCCGGGACACGCTCACGGGCTTGCGGGACCGGGCGATGCTGGCACTGGCCTACAACGCCGGCCTGCGGGTGTCAGAACTCGTCGGGCTGGCCTTGGAGGACCTCGAGCAGCCCGCGCTCGCCAGCATCCGGGTCATGGGCAAGGGCCGCCGGCAGCGCGTCCTGCCGCTGTGGAAGGAGACCCGCGCCGCGCTGCGCGAGTGGCTGCGCGCACGTCCTCGCACGGCGGACGCGCATCTGTTCCTGAACTCCTCCGGCAACGGCCTGACGCGGAGGGGATTCGCCAAGCGGCTCGCGGTGCACGTCGGGACGGCAGCCCACGCCATTCCTTCCATCGGCGCCAAGACGGTCACGCCGCATGTCCTGCGGCACAGCTGCGCACTGCACACGCTGGAGGCAACCGGCGACATCCGCCAAGTCGCCCTGTGGCTGGGCCACGCGAGCATACGCTCGACCGAGATGTACCTGCGCACGGACCCGGCCAGAAAGCTCGAAACGCTGGCAGCGGGGAAGCCGCCGGTCGTCCGCAGAGGATCGTTCGACGGCGTGCAGGACGAGCTTCTGGCCATGCTGAGCGGCCTGACGGCCCCCTCCGGCGCCTGAAGTTATGGGAACCGATCAGGGGCCAAAACCCGCCCCAAGACGGGAATATCCGGCCCGCAGGGCCCATATCCGCAAGGTTCCCATATTGGATGTCGGATGTGCTGCACGGGCCCAAGGTCGCCGATGCGGGCAGCGACCGTCGCAGGCGGCGGAAGTCCTATCTGACGTTGATGCTGGACGACGCCACCCGCGTCGTGCCGTACGGGGAGTTCCACTTCACCGAGAACGCGGAGTCCCTGCTGTGCGTGCTCAGGCAGGCGATCCGGCGCAGGGGAGTCCCCGAGAGGTGCTATGTCGACAATGGCGCGAATTACCGGTCCCGCCGCCTGCAGGTTGCCTGCGCCAGCCTCAACATCACGCTGATCCACGCCACGCCGAGGAGGCCTCAGGGGAAAGGCAAGATCGAGAGATTCTTCAGGACCGTCAGAGGCCAGTTCCTGTCCCGGCTTCGCAAGCAAGACCTGGCCAGCCTGGAAATCCTGAACTCCCGGTTCTGGGCCTGGGTCGAGGGGGAATACCACTGCACTCCCCACGGCGGGCTCGGCGCGCACACCACGCCCCTGGACCGCTGGGCCCAGACCAGCCAGCGCGTGCGCTGGCCCGCCCATGGCATCGACCTGCTGCGGCTGTTCCGGCCGCGCCACCAACGCCGTGTCAGCAGGCACCGCCTCGTGCGCTTCCGGAACCGCCAGTACGAGGTCGGCGCAGCCTTCGCCGGCCGCATCGTGACGCTGCTGATCGACCCCGAAGCCCCGCCCGAAAGGCCCATCGAAGTCGAGTGCGACGGCCAGCCCGCCGGCCACGCCAGGCTGGTCGATCCCCACGCCAATGCGCGCCGGCCGCCCAAGCCGAAGGCTCCCGCCGGCGACAGCCCGAAACCCGCAGCGCGCAAGCCGGACCTCCCCGACGCCGGCCGCGACACCCCGCCGCTGCCCCTGCGCAGGCTGCGGCCGCCCGGCACTGCCGGAAGCGACGATCCCAAGGAGGACTCCTGATGTACTGCGAGCACTTCGCCTTCACCGGCTACCCCTTCCAGCCCCTCGAGCACGCCGACCAGATCTTCGAGTCCCGCCCCGCGCGGGAGACCGCCACCCGCCTGGCGCACCTGCTCGAGCTGCGCGGCATCGGCCTGCTGACCGGCGAGCCCGGCTGCGGCAAGACCAGCACCGTGCGCCACGTCTGCGGCCAGCTGCACCCCGCCCGCCACCGCACGTTCTACGTCCCGCTCGCCACCGGTTCCGTGCTCGACCTGTACCAGACCGTCGGCTGGGCCTTCGGGCTCGAGGTCAGCCGCTACCGCGCCGTCGCCCGCCGCGCCATCCGCGCCGAGATCTCCCGCCGCATGCTGGAGGCCCGCCAGCTCTCGGTGCTCGTCATCGATGACGCCCACCACCTGCTCCACGAGGTCCTGGAGGAACTGCGCCTGCTGACCAGCTTCCGCATGGATTCCCAGCAGCGCCTGTGCCTGCTGCTGGTCGGCCTGCCCGAACTGCGCCACCGCCTGGCCCTCGCCGTGCACGAGTCCCTGCGCCAGCGCATCGTCGTGCGCCACCACCACACAGCCCTCGGCCGCGACGAACTCGAAGCCTACCTCTGCCACCGCCTGCGCCTGGCCGGCTGCCAGCTCGAACTGTTCGAGGAGCCGGCCTGCGAGGCCATCTTCCACGCCACGGGCGGCTTGCCCCGCAAGATCGACCGCATCGCCCACTTCGCGCTCTCCGCGGCCGCCCTCGACGGCAACCGCGCGGTCACTGCCGAGCACGTTGAGGCGGCCCTCGGCGAGGTGCGCCGGTGAGCCGCCCGGCAACGGCCCCCTGGAAGGCGCGCGCCGACCGCCTGCGCGCCCTGCCGCTGGAACGCGTCGCCCGGCGCCTCGGCTACTCCCGCGACCCCCGCAACCGCCTGCGCTGGAAACGGCGCGGATCGGTGCTGTCGATCAGCGCGGCCCGCTTCTACGACCACTGCGCCGCCCGCGGCGGCGGCGGCGCCATCGACCTCGTGCTGCACGTTCGCCAAGGGTCCTTCCGCGATGCCCTCGACTTCCTCGACACACTGCCCGCCAGCCGCCAGGCCCCCGCTCCAGCCCCGCAACCAGCCCAGGCCCCCGGCCTGCGGCTGCCGGAACCCCGCGATGAGCGCTGGCCCGCCGTGCGCCGCTACCTCGCCCGCTCCCGCCGCATCTGCACCCGCCTGCTGGACCGCTGCCACCGCCGCGGCCTGCTGTGGGCGGACCAGCGCCGCAACGCCGTCTTCCTGTGCCGCGACCGCCAGCACCGCCCTGCAGGGGCCGAACTCGCCGGAACACGCCCGGACCCCAGCGGCCGCACTTTCAAGGGCTTGGCCAAAGGCTCCCGCAAGCAGCGCGGCGGATTCTGGCTGCCGCCTCCCGACGCCGCCCCCTCCTGCGTGTTGCTCACCGAAAGTGCCGTCGACGCCCTCTCGGCCCGCCTGCTCTCCCGGCACCTGCCCGCCGACACCCTGGTCGCCTCCACGGCCGGCGTCGCCCGCCGACTCCCGGCCTGGCTGTCGGAATTCCCGGCCAGCGCCATCCTCTGCGGCTACGACGCCGACGCCGCCGGAGAGCGCGCCGCCGACGCCCTGCAAGAGTGCCATCCCGGCCTGCGCCGACTGCGCCCCCCTGACGCCGCCGACTGGAACGACCTGCTGCTGCAGGCCAAAGCCTGAAGTTCCCCGCACCCGCGCCAGCCGAACCCGGCCCGCACCCCGGTCGTGCAGGCCGCTGCCAGAACTCGCCAGTCCTGCCGCGACCGGCCAACATCCCTCTACTGCAAGAAGGAAACAGTTCTCTCCCGGCTCGCCTTCCCGGTCACTCGACAGCACACACCCAACATGTTCCGCTCAATGTGACAAACCACCCCTTCGGCCATGTCTAAACAATCCGCCAAACCCATTCTCAACCTACTTGAAATTCAACACCGGCCAGCAAGCTCTAGACCCTGGCCGCGCGCCAGCAGCCAGTCATCCGCAGGGGCTCGTTCGAGGGTGTCCGGGACGACCTTCTGGCGATGCCCAGCGGCTTGCCGAAGCCGCCGGGCGGCTGAAGTTATGGGAACCGGTCAGGGGCCCAACCCCGCTCCAGGCAGCGGATTCCGGGCGCCAGGGGCCCATAACTGCGAGGTTCCCATATTGGCTGACCCGCCTGCCTGCCCGTTCTGCAAGGTTCCCTCCGGGGCCGGCAAGCAGGAGCCCTTCCGTGATACCTGTCAAGGCCTGAGCTGTGTTAGGGTGCACGACATGATTCTGACTCCCCGGGTTTTTTCTCGAGCCGGATCACATGACGGAGGCAGGCAGATGGGCGTGCGCGTGCGGGTTGACCGCGGAACAAACACGTAGGGCGAGCAGTGCCTCGGGTGCGGATGGAGGGGCGGCTGTCACAGTGAGTTGACCCGTGCCTTGAGCAGGGTCAGAGGTGAGCTTCCAGAGCACGCTTGAAGCCTTCCCGAAGCGCATGGCCGCCGAGTCAACTCCTCTGGCAGCAGTTCGGTGGCGAACACCTGGGTGGAGCGCCGCGTGGAGCCGCATGGCACCTGCCCGAAACGACCATGCTGGTTAGACGCTGTCCGAAGGACCAGCCACCACCGTCGCAATGGCGTTTGCGAACTGCGCGAAGACGCTGCGCTGCAAAATGGTGCACGCGCAGCCCCGATGAGCGCGGGTGTCGCAGCACCCTGAGTGTTGGCCCTGGTCCCGTGAGCGGCTAAGAGAGCCGCGGGCCACCGGCGTCAGGGCTGGCTCATGACGGGACGCTGGTTCGCTGGCAGTGTTGGCCGGACACCCGCAAGCGAGGCAGCGCTCGGGCCGGCTGGGAAACGACTTGGCAGCGGCCGGCCGGAAGTTCGCGCCACTGAGGCTGTGAGCTTGACGGCATGTATGTTAGCGTTATACGCTAACATACATGGAGGCCGCCTTGCCCGCCCCATCCGACACCCCAGCCCTCCAGCAACGCCGTCGAGAGCTGCTCGCGAGAATCGCTGTTGGCACATAGATTTCCCACACGCCCATTGATCCACCACCCACGGGCGTGCCAAACGTCGGTCGGTCCGTCAGCACGGGCACCTTCTCCGCCTCCCTATCCTGTTGCGACCAGCGCAGCGCTGCCAATCGCCCTCTCAGCCGTGTCCGACGGCAGCTGCTTGATCGGAATCCTTCCCAAGTCCCCGAGATGGTTCCCGAACGAAGGCGCCAAGGCCTGCAGCCGCTCGGTCCCGGCTGCCTTCAACTGGAAGGTTGTGCTTGTTGGCATTGCCTACGAAGCACGCTCTAGGCTCTTTGGACCGTTCGACCGTCCGGCTGCAATCAAACCGTTTCCAAGATCGCCTCAATTGGCAGGCCGGTGTCTCCAGACGACACGGTCCGGAAGAACGCGAAGGCGCACACTCGAAGGTCCGGCATCGCACCCGAGATAGCGGAGACACCGGCAAGCATTGTTGCGCCTGTGGTCACAACATCATCGACCAGCACGATATCCTTGAGGCGGTACCAAGGGCGAATTCACACAAAGGACTGCAGGTGGTTGACCGCCATCGGGCGCTGGTCGCTTGCTGCGGTCGCGGACCGGGTCACGACGGTCCACCACTTGAGCACTGTCTTGTCGCTCCCGCCCAAGCCCCGTGCGACCATCCAGCGGGTGAGTGCCCGCGCCGGCCAAACGGAACCCTTCCGATGCGGAGCGTGGGCCGGGACCGGAACCAGCACAGAATCGGCGGCGAAGATCCCGTTCAGTGGCGGCCACTGTGCCAGCCGGAAGACGCGGTCGACGACCCATGAGGCTGCCTTCCGGTCCCCGTTCTTTAGCGCCCAATAGAGTCGCCGCAGCTTATTCCCGCGGTCCCCACCATTTCGCTTCTGCGGCAGGTACGGAAACAAGGAAGCACAATGGCATTGATCCGGCAACTGCCCCATCAGTCAATGTCGAAGTCGTCGCTCAAGGTCACCCTAGGGTGGAGATGCCTGAGCCAACGATCCAGGTTCGCATCGCTCAGCACCTCGGCACCGTAGCGGCGCAAGTTCTTGGCCCTCTGGATCCCAATCCTGTCAAGAGACTCAAGCAACAAGAGATGACGTCCAAGCCGGATGGCCTCCCAACCTTGGTGCTCCGTGCCGCTTCTGCGACCAGCGTGGACAATGACGGTCGCATCCGAGATCAGGGCCATGGTCCGGTTGCGGCTTGGGAAGTTCCAGCGGCGCACGGGAGTGCCAATCCCGAATTGGGACACCAATGCGCCGCTCTCGCCGATCTTGCGCTGGAGGTCCCGGTTCCGGGCCGGATACGAGTACGTCAACAGGTGTCCCGAGGACAGCAATCGTTCACCCGCCTTCCTTCAGCGCCGTCTGGTGTGCCATCGTGTCGACCCGGGCCGCGAGGCCGCTAACCACGGTCACGTCATGCTTCACGAGAGCACGGACAAGCTTGCTCGTCCGTCGCAGGACATCGATGGGTGCTCTTCGCGATCCGACGACCGCACCCGTTGCCTGCCTGACCTGAGCAGGTCCGCGTTCCCCACGACGTAAAGCGCGTCCGGCGCGAACTCTTGCTCAAACTCGAAGAGGACCCAGCAGGTCCTCGACTGCGAAGGCTCTGGGTCCGAGGAGAGGACTGGAGCTTTCCAGCGACGACGGGAGTGCCACTTATGGGACGAGTGTAGCGACAACAGCACCGCCTTGAGCGGGTCTCCCAGTTGGCCGTCCGCCATTCTCCTGTTCTCAATATTGATCGTGGGCCAGTCACGTTCCTTGCCCTCTGGTATGGCCTAATGGCGCCAGACTGCCGGCAAGGAGCTTACATGGACTGGTCATCCAGGAATGCTATTGGCTGGTACCCCACCTACCGCACAAGTGCACTGCTGGCGGGGTTCCCGCAGCGGTCTGCCTGAGCCTGGGGGAGGTTGGTCCGGGATTGGTTGCGCGATTCTGACGGCCCCGCCGAAGTGGCCCGCATTTCCCGGCCATCGAGAGTGTATGCCTGGAGGGCCAAGGCTTGGCAGGTTCCGTCCGCGGGACGCTATGGCCGGTCGACGACGGGGGCCGAGCCTGTGCAGCAAGGGCTTGCGCGGGCTCGGGCGCTGCCGGCCGTTCCAGAAATCCGCGGATGGGGCACGTAAACTGAGAACCTCAGTCAGCGGGCCACTTTCGGGGAACGAGCAAGCCCCGCCTTTGGCTCCTACGTTGGTCTTGAAGGAAAGTGCCGGCGAAGCTGGATTGCTGGCGCTTGCAGCGGCGGCCTTCGTGGCGGGTTCTGTGGACTGGCGGCACGCAGAGGGGGCAATTCAAGTCTGTGGCCGACCGGTTCTTGTAGGGATTCTGGCGTTGTGGCCTTGCGTAGCTCTGAAGGCTGAACGCGAGGCCAGCTGCCGCTGGCAGGCGCGGTGGGCCGGGCGGCTGTTGCGGCGGCATTGGCCCCATACTCGAGCGACGGCGGCCCGGCGGCCCGCCAACTGCCTACCGAGCGTCCGCCACGCAGCGGAATCCGAGGTTGTTCAGGCCGGAGTCGGGAGCGGTCATCGTGCACGCCGCCACACCGTAGCCCTGGCAATAGTTCTCCGAGCAGAGCCAGCTTCCGCCAAGGTGGACCTTCTGATCCCCAGAGCGGGGGCCCTGGGGGTTGTCCGCAGGGGAGCGGCGGAAGTAGTCTGGCGCGTACCAGTCATTGACCCATTCCCAGACATTGCCGGTCATGTCGTAGAGGCCATAGCCGTTGGCGGGGAACTGCTTGACCGTCCCGTGGCTGCCAAACCCGTCCAGAACGCGGTCCTGGTGGGGGAAGGTGCCCTGCCAGAGGTTGGCCTAGTGGACCCCGCCTAGGATTAGCTCTTCCCCCCACGCGTAGCGAGGCCCTTCGAGTCCGCCGCGGGCAGCGTACTCGAACTCCGTCTCTGTGGGTAGGCGCGTTCCCTTCCTGTGCAATAGGACTTGGCGTCCCCCGGGAGAAGTGGACTCCGGGGTGGTCCGACATCTCCGTGTGGGAAGAGCCCGGGCCATGTGGACGGCGCCAGTCAGCGGCGCCACCTCTCGGCTCGGCGCGCCCTTCACGCCTGCCACGCCCCCCGAATCCACACAAATCGGATCCCACGAGACTGGTAGGCCCGATCGAAGCCAAGAATGCTGCTCGATCCCTGTCGAGGTCCGGAAACACGTCGGCCAAGGACTGTCCGTCCAGCGAAGCCGTGAACCACGCGTCCAGTTCAGTTGGCATGGCCACGGTGGTCCGTCTGCGTATCGGACTCGGCAGCCGACCAAGACGATTCTCCGGCAGCCGAGTCAAAGCTCGCACCAGTCCCCTCGCCTCGCCCTCGGCCGCGCCCCTATCGATGAGTACCTGCACAACCTGTCCAGCCACGGCCTCACCACTCCCCGGCTTGGCTTGCTATGCCAAGTTCCCCGGCGGCCGCGCCCGAACCCGTCATCCGGCCATCATGACTGACGTATTAGGTGTCCCCGACTCTCGAGGGGATGATCGCGGAACGCATCCCGGACTGCCGGTAGCAGCACAGCGCTCAGCGGGCGAAGTCCCATCCGCGTTCTCGCTGCCCGACGACGTAAAATCCCGGCTCGAGAGAGCCTGCAAGCACCCTTGCGATCTGTGGAATGCAATCCTGCAGGTCCCGTAAGGTCGTGGCCCCGGCCTCCACCACCAGGACTGGCATGGAAGGTTGCGGCTGCTGATATCTCATGTTCCTATCCGCCGTGACCAGAACATCGAAGCCGTCTGCCGCGGCAGCTCGCAGCAAATCGCCGTTGGACATTCCTGACCACCCCATCCATTGCGTCGAGTAGACATCGAAGCCGGTGGGAAACGATTGTGCCAGCCTGTAGTCCAGATCCTCGTCGAGGAGCACCTTCATCCGCGCTCCCCCGCCAAGACGCGGCTCGCGAGGCGTAACGCAGCGATGGCTTGCTCGCGCCGGACTGTCGGAATTGCCTCCAAGAAATCCGACAGGGACTGCCCGTCCGCAAGATAGTCAAACAGCGTGGCGACCGGCACGCGCGTCCCTTCGAACCGCACGCGCCCCCAGCGCGTGTCCTCGGTCTGCACCAGCGGTGCAGCGAACACTCCTTCCTTCGGCAGATCCTCCCATTGCTCCAGCGGCCCAATTCCCACGTTCCTAGCAACCCTCATCGGTTTCTCCTATCCGCTTGGCGCTCCCCGCGCCACTACGCACAGCTTACAGCCGCCGACTCTCGGAATTGCTCAATCTGCAGGCCGTCGTACGTGCCAGAGGGCTCTTCAGGTTCAACAAGTGCCCCTCGTGCCAGTTGCCGATCCGGGAATCCGCGAACTTTTTCTTGCTATGTCTGCTGCGCAGGCCCTCGCACACCCTGCAAGTCTGTGGCGACCGACGTCCGAGCAACTGGCGCATGTCCGCCGCCACCAAGAGCAGCACGTTCAGCCGGATGGGAGTCACAACGTAGTCCCGGATCCGTACGGGAGAGTCTCCCTTCTCAGTTTCTTTTGCTTGCGCCACGAATCTCCTCTCTCATGAGTGTGGATTGGCGTACCGCTGGAGATGGCGGTGTCGAGAACTGTGCCTGCCTCGTCCGGACAGGCCGGAAATGGGATATCTGATGGCGTTAGCATACGGATTCGTCATATGCCCTGCGACGGGGCCACCCTCGTCATTCGCTAACAGACCCTCGTAACTTCCCGGCTTGGGTGTGGGCTACGTCAGAGGGCTCTCGCAACGCGCGCCGGCCTACCGACCGCCACGATCTCCCACTCTGATACCGGCGTACGGAAGCCGTCATTCGACAACTCGCGGCGGGTCACCAATCCTCTTGAGGTGAGCGCGGACATTCTGCTCGGCACGGTGAACGAGCCAGTAGGGCATAGCTCACTGGTCCGATTGCACCGGCTGGCGAGTCGCCTGAGCAGTAACGACCGTGGATTTGCCGAGGAGTTTCCGAAGTTGTTGGCAAAGAAGTCTCGATGCCCGTGACGAGAGCAAGGCAGACGGGGCAACCAGTAACCCTTCGGCACATGTATGGCAGGAGGTCGTGGCGCGGCGGAAACGCGGTGCACTCGTGGTGCACTGGTACCTGTGCGTGCGCTCCCGGCGGTGCTGCACATTCCGGAATGGCAGCAGGTCCATCGAGGAACTGCGAACCCCAATCGGCGGGGCGATGTCAGGAAAT
Organism: Bryobacterales bacterium; assembly: GCA_965203925.1. GTDB lineage: Bacteria > Acidobacteriota > Terriglobia > Bryobacterales > UBA6623 > VXMF01. The sequence goes on along the minus strand of OZ241924.1, from coordinate 1,717,514 downwards.
GAGCGAGCCGCGCCGTCCGGTCCGAGTCGGTTGTGAAGCGAAGTACGGGTGAGGGGGCGTTGCCGGCGTCCGCGATGGAAGCCTTCGTGGCGGTTCGGCGGGACGACCGCTACGCAGAGGCAGCAGTCGAAGTCCGTCGCCGACCGGTTCTTGTAGGGTTCCTGTCTGTGTGGCACTGCGGAGCGCTGAAGGCCGAACGCCGGCCAGTTGCCGCTGGCGGGCGCGGTGGGCCGGGCAACTGTTGCGGCGCATTGACCGCATACTCGAGCGATGGTGGCCCGAGGGACCGCCGGCTGTCTACGGAGCGTCCGCCGCGCAGCGCAATCCGAGGTCGTTCAGGCCGGAGTCGGGAGCGGTCATCATGCGTGCCGCCACCCGGTAGCCCTGACAATAGTCCTGCGAGCAGAGCCAGCTGCCGCCGCGCTGGACCTTCTGATCCCCAGAGCGGGGGCCCTGCGAGTTGTCCACAGGGGAGCGGCGGAAGTAGTCTGGGGCGTACCAGTTCCCAGACATTGCCCGTCATGTCGTAGAGGCCATAGCCGTTGGCGGGGAACTGCTTGACCGGCCCGTGGCAGCCAATCCCGTCCAGGACCCGGTCCTGGTAGGGGAACGTGCCCTGCCAGAGGTTGGCATGGTGGACCCCGCCCGGAATCAGCTCTTCCCCCCACGCGTAGCGAGCCCTTTCGAGTCCGCCGAGAGTGGCGCACTCGAACTCCGCCTCTGAGGGCAGGCGGGTCCCCTACCAGTCGCAGTTGGCATTATCGTCCTCCCAAGAGAGGTGCGCAACGGAGTAGTCCGACCTCTGCGACGAGAGTGTGCTGGCGGTTCGTGACCTCGTGCTCGTCGATGAAGAACGGAATCATAGAGCTGACTTGAGGGGCTGCGCAGATTGCGATTCGATGGAAAGTGATGGCCGGGGGGAAACATGAAACCCAGTTCCACTTCTGTTTGCTAGACTTTCTGCAAGCCATGGTGATGTCTGATCCTCGGGTCTTGGCGGAGCTCTTCACTTCGGCCCACCTCCAGAAGTTGGCATGGTACGGATGGTCCGAGAGCCTTTCCGCGTCATTTGACATCCTTGAACGCAAAGGTAGTGTCTCTGAGACATCTACGGTAGCTGATGTGCTAGATGATGCATTTAGAATGCTCTTTCGCGAGTACCCAATCGAATACGTGTACAAGGCGTGCGTACTGAAGCGGAAGCTATTTGGAACACACAGCCCGAACACAACGGCTCTCTACATGGAGTTTCCCGTAGCGAATGCCAGAGCAGACATTCTGTTGGTGAACGGAGACGCGAAGGTATTTGAAGTGAAGACGCGGTTTGATGACACAACACGTCTCAACACTCAACTCCAAGAATACTACCGCTGTTTCCGGTCTGTGACCGTTGTTGTGGAGGAAGACCACTTTGAGCGTTACACTAGAGAGCTTCCAGACCATGTAGGCGTTCTAGCGCTAACCTCTCGGTTCTCGCTTGGCGTCAGGAGATCGCCAAGGGAAACATCCGAGGCACTTGATCATTCCCAGATGTTCGCCCTCCTACGGCAAAGAGAATACCATGACGCAATTCTTGATCTTGGCGTGAATCTACCGAGCATCGATCCCGCAATCCGTTACCAAGTCGCGCTGGAGCGTTTCTCGGAACTCCCCGTGGAGAAGGCCTACAATCTAGTTTTGATGGCTTTGCGCACCCGCCAGCGTACCGAACGCTTGGCGGAACTTTGTCGTAGATTGCCGCCTAGCCTCCACGCTAGCGCGTTTTCGTATCGTCTGCGGAAGCGAGATTGGGAGAACCTAATCGGTGTGCTTTCACGGCCACCAGTTATCACACAGGAGGAGACCGAGAATGTATTTTCCGTATCTGAGGGGTAAGCAGTACGAAGTTCTTGCTGTGCGAGAGTCGGGATTTCTTTCAGGCAATCGAATCGTCCCTGTGTTCGAGCCAACAGCCCTCTCAAGACCGACACTTGATCGGTTTCGGACCATAGCCACGAACGGAGTGAAGTTCTCCATCATCGTCAATAGCGCGAGTGGAGCGCCGCCGCCGCGACTGTCTGCCACCATTCGAGAACTCAATAAGCTTGAAGCAGACTTGCCCGGTGCTGTGCTTCCGGCGTTTGAGATTCGTGCGGATCAGCACCTTTCAGAGGTAAAGCGCTTTGCCCAGACATTCAAGGACCGGCAGTGCATCCTTGTTCATCGGAATCACACCCACTCAAGAGACGCGCTCAGCAGATCGATCAAGTGCCTTTCCCGCCCCGCCGTCCAGATCTTGTTGGAAGGAGGTGCTGCTCGCAACAAGGTAAAGTCTCTTCCCGCAGTTGGCCGTGTGATCTTGAAGGATGGATTCAGTAGGTGTGCACGGAACGCAGACTATCCGCAGCGGAGCGACTTTGATGATTTGTTGTACACATACAGAAGCCTTGGGTTCGATGGCTTCTCAGACTTCTCCATCGTTGGCGATGTATATTCACGGAGCGGCGGTCCCGCCAAACAAGTCGCAATCCACCTAACTGAGCTTCACCAAGCAACTATCGTGACGAACCACTTTGTCTCTCAGACACCACCACAGAAAGGGATCGACGAGGCCAAGTACTTCAACGCCCTCAATCAATTGGTATTTCATACAGGAGATCCGCCCCAGCCCGGTTTCGATACGCAGGGAGTACTGAAGTACCACCAATCCAACTCCTCGAGACACTATCTAGGCCTCGGAAAACTCAAGCAATGGAGTATAATGCATCACATAGAGATTATCGACAGGGAACTCGCTGGCAAGGGCATTTATAGTTTCGTATGAAACTACGGATCGAGGAATACTTGGGGATGCACGGGGCAAGCGATCAAAATGGGTTAGCGCGAGGCCGAAAGATCTTGCCCGGGCGTAGGTGGAGAGTGAATTCCGAGAGAATTCGGACGCGAAGGCAATTTTAAGCACAAGCTATCCATGTCGAGTGTTGGACATTCATCAAGGGAGACTCAGACTTTTCAACTTCAATATTTCCGACACCTTCTGTACGCGGACTCCGCCAACACTGTTGATGAGAGTCTTGCCCGTTGTAAGCACGTCTATTGCACTCTTTGCGGGCCCTAGTAGATTGACAGTCGGCAGGGATAGTACGCCAACGGCAAATGCGAGCTCGTTGAGGCTTAACAGAAACATCTCCTCTCGATAGACACCTCCAAGACTCGGTCTCCTCGCAACGTCAAGTGTGTTTGGTGCCGTTACCGGAGTCACATGCACGGCGCGTTCAGACAGAAGACTATAGCTACCTTCTTCGATCAGCAGCGGCTCCCCATTGTCCAGAATCTTCTTCCTCACTGTGGCGGGACGATATTTCCACCACCGCTCCCTATCATTCAACGACTTCCAATGTCTTATCGTTGATTGGTCGATTGAGAACAGCCAGAGAAGATTCGCAACTTCACCAATCGCCCGTGCGTTTGCAAGTGATTCATCGTATTGGCCGATGAATGCAAGTTCCACTCCCGCGTTTCCATTGCTAACAGCACGTCCAAGCAAACGGTGAATGATATGTCCTCTCTCCGTCCCCGGACAACCCCAAGCACAGCAAGCGATTTGGTCGAGGAGTGCTAGGATTCTGCCTAGGTGCTCATAGCACCGCGGAGCCTTGTTGCCGAGACTGGGAAGCCGACAAAGTGTGGTCATTTTGCATTGGCTTCGGGCGGTACAGATCAAGGAGAAATATGATTGACCGTCAAGGCATGTGAGCTTCCCGGATCTTGAGTATTCATTGGACGTGTCAGTGGTCATAAGCGATTGCTATGCCTCCAGTCTTGAGCCCGGTACTGCCGATACGCTTAGAGTTAGTTGCGCAACAGTACGGATTGTCAATGGCGAGCTAGTCAATAGCGCAATGCTCGTCGACCGCAAGGAAGAGCACTCCATCCAAGCGAACTTAGTGTACCGTCTTGCCTTGGCGCATGTCGTGTCCCCAAGACCATCCTTCCTGAAGAGACTTAGCTTGGCAGCTGGCGATTGCAAGCTATCGCGTCATGATTTGGTTGGGAGCGGCGACTGCAGACGGGTTCAGCGAGGTGAGCTGGAGGTAGGCTGCGAGGGTGCTGTGCAGTTGCCGGACTCCTTTGACCACTGGCTGACGCGGTGGCGCAGAGCGGAGTTCCGGGCGTAGCGGTCGAGAGCGGGACGGGCTGTGGCCTGTCCGGATCGCACCAGCTCGGCAAACGCTCGGGCTCGGGGCAGTCCGTCCAGAGTGCCGCACACGATCCTGACGTAGTCCGGATCGTGCAGGTTGGCGGTGAGGGCTACCTGCGCCGGCTGATCCTGCATGTCGCGTGCCAAGTGCGCACGGCCCAGCCGCCGCCGCAGCTCGCGCTTGGCTTGGGAGAAGAAGTGCTCGGCCGGGTTGTTCGTGCGCTCCACGACCGCCACGACGCGGCCCTCGCTGTCCCGCGCCAGGGGATGCCCGAAGAGGTGGTCCCAGTAGCGGTCGAGGTAGTCGAGCACGATCGCTTCCGGACAGTGCCCGCCGTCGCTGCCCTGCCGTCGATGCGCCCGCACTCGCCGGCGCAGCTCGTCGTGGCGTAGGCGCAAGAGCTCGCGCAGAGCTGTGAACACCGCTTGGCTGCGCTCCAGGCGCTGGGCGGCAGCCATCAGGCGGAAGGCGCTCTCCCGAACACGCTCGAGCACATCCGAGGCCCGCTGCAGGATGCGGCGCTCGGCGCGGGAGCGCGGTTGGGGCAGGCGCTCGTCGGCGCGCTTGCCAAACGGCCGGCAGCGCCGGTAGAAGTCCAGGTGGGGCAGTCCGAAGGGAGGCCGCTGCGCACCTTCCAGCGGGCCAGGTCGCGCCGCAGTGTGGCATGGTCGGCGTCCAGTGTTGAATTGCAATTTATTTCGGCGTCTGGGGGTCGATTCGTGTCACATTGATTGGCCGTCGAAACGGGCGAGCGATCCGATTAATGCGAGGAACTTCCTGACATAGGTAACTCGATGTCCGGTGCCGCCACTCTAGGAGCCCCAATTCCTTCGTGCAGAAGCTATGAATCTCTATGTGTAGCGGCCTGTCGGATTATCCGGGTTTCCTTACCATTTCGGCGTCCAATCAATCCGGGAAATCCTGCCATCCCATCCGGACCTGGCGATAACTCGGCGTCGTGGATGGACGAATTTGCATCGTTTGGTCCCTCGCGAGGAAGGACTTCGCGGTAGATGGTTCGTCTGAGTGTGAAAAACTGCTCAGCCGACCAGGCTCGAATAATCCGACAATCTCACGTCCGGATAATCCAAAATCTAACACCAGCAGGCGGCCTCCGACGGCGGCAAGTAAGTGGAAGTGGCACACCAGCTCGGGTGTGGGCGAAGTCCGGCAGGCGGCGACGGCCTTGGCCATGGCGCTGCCCAAGTCGCGCACGAAGGCCAGCGGCGGGCCGAAGTCGTCGAGCGTTGCCTGCAGGGCGGGCTGCAGTTCGGCGGCGTTCTCGGAGCGTATGCGGACGGCGTGCAGCACCCACCCGCGCCAGCCGTCGAGGCACAGGAACAGCCCGCCGCGGCCTTGCTCGCAGGTGGCATCGAGATGCAGGGGGTAGCCGTGCCGCATAGCGGCCCTAAGGGCCGGGGCGCAGCTCCGGTGCAGGCATCCGAGCAGGTGCAGGAAGCGGTCGCAGAGCGCGGACACGGAACCCTCGGAGAGTCGGATGCCGCGCTGGGCGAGGCGCTCGCGGATCTCGCTCCGCTGGCGCAGGTGGTGGTAGCGCTGCAGTCCGACCCACACGATGAGGTCGTACCCGTAGCGCTGACCGGGAGGCTCCAGGGCGGCCAGCTGCCCGGAGGCGCGGGGCGCCGACGTGCAGCGCGGGCAGCGCAGCGGGAGTTGGCGCGCCCGGAAGGTGCCGGCGGCGAGGGTGGTGAGGATGCGCGTGCTGATCTTGACAATGCGCAGGGGCGCGTCGCACTCGGAGCAGTTGCTGTCCTCGGTCGGGAAGTCGAGCTGCGGCAGCTCGAGCGGGCCCTGCAGGGCGCGCTCGATGCGCTCGGCTGGCCAGCCGGGGGCTCCCGCGTGCCGACGGAGTTCGCTCAGCAGTGCGCAGGCCCCCCTTTTTCCACGGCCTCGGCAAGCTCGAATCGGTCGATCACGGCGAGGATGTCGGACAGCTCGATGGGCGGGGAGTGGCCCTGCAGGTGGCGTGCCAGCTGGACCGGGCTGGCAGCGGGGCGGCCCCGGCGGCCGCCCCGCACCACAGCATGCCGCAAGCGGGTGCCTGAGGGGAAGTGCGCCGCTTGACCAGTAGCCCCGGCGGCCAGCTGGGGGCCGGATGAATCGCTGCACGCGGGCGCAGCAGCGTGCCTGCCCGGATTCGGCTCGGCACAGGCCTCCGTGCGGCCCGCCAACCCTCTCCGGCAGCCTAGGCAGCCTGCCCGGAGACGGGATGATGCTGAGCCTCCCTCCTAGATAGGGCGGTAAAGTCGGTAGCCGTCTGGTATTCCCGGATTATTCGAACATCATCCCGATTCCGGCGTCCTGCCAATCCGACGAGAACCGGCCCTCTGACGATCAAATAGTGTGACGTTCAACACTCAAGCCGCGCACACGGGGGAGGTTGTCGCCGAGGAAGCCGCGCAGGGCCTGGCCCAGGGCATTGGGGCGGGAGTCAGCCATGGGAGCCTCCCGAGCCGGCAGCCAGGACCGGCCGGATGTGGCGGGCGACGCGCGCGACGGCCTGCTCGATGACCGGATCGATCCACGACAGGTAGTACGTGGTCGAGGCCAGCGAGGCGTGGCCCATGGATCTCGACAGGACCGGCAGCACGGCCTGCGGGTTGCCGTTGTCGCGATAGCACCTCAGCAGCACATGGGCGGCGTGGGTGTGTCTCATGTCGTGCACGCGCGGCGGGACTCCGGAGGCCGTGAGAACCCCGGCCGCCCGGCACAAGTCCCGGAAGCCCCTGCCGAATCCGTTCCCGGAGTAAGCCTTGTGCGCCTGCCGGCCGTGGGCCAGCAATGGAGAGCTCGCGGTGTGCCGGAAGCACAGCCGCCGCTGCAGGTAGGCGGCCAGTTCCCGCCTCGCATCGCGGGAGAGCGCAACGATGCGGGACTTGCCGAACTTCGACATGCGCACGAGCAGAGTGTGCCGCGAGCGGTCATGGTCACCGATGCAGAGCCGCAGGAGTTCCCCACGGCGCAGGCCAGTCGTGTACAGCAGGACTACGCCCAGTCGGTAGACCGCGGCACACAGCGGGGAGTGGGGTGGGGATTGGAGTTTCCCCGTCTGCTCCAGCAGGGCCAAGACTTGCTGCGAACTGAGGATCCAAGGGGATGGCGGAGCGGACGGGGACGGGAATCGGGACGGATCCGGCACGAAGCAGCCGGGGTCCGAGCGGCGGCGGTACAGGGTGAACCTGCGCACGATCTGCATCTGCTTGCGTCGGCCCTGAGGAGTCAGCGGCTCCAGCGTGAGGGCCCAGGCATCGAAGCTTCCCGCCGTCAAAGCAGTGTGGCCGTGCTCGCGGAGGAAGCCGTCGAGTCGCGCAAGAACACGGGCTTCGTTGTCGTACTTGAAGCCCAGCGACCTCTGCCGGTCGAGGTACGCGGAGATTGCCGAACCGAGGGTGGAACGGTGGTAAGGACCACTCGTGGGGAGACCTCCTGCGATGGCTGTGGCAAGTCCAGCGCCGCGGCCCTGAGATCGTCATCATGCACGCGCAGGTACTGACCGGTGGTGGCCGGGCAGCCATGTCCGAGCAGGCCGCCGATCGATTCCACTGACACACCGCTGCGCAACAGGTGCAGTGCCAGGCAGTGCCTCTTATTCCGATCTCGGAAAAAGAGGCATGCGTTCGCCGTGCACCTGCTCGAGGCGTGCGCGGACGTGCGCACTATCCAGCTCCTGCTCGGCCACCGCAGCCTCGCCACCACTGCGCGCTACCTCTAGGTCGCCTGCTCCAAGGTCTGCTCCGCCACCAGCCCGCTCGACCTGCTGCCAAGCCCGTCGAGGGCCGGCGGAGCACACCGTGAAACGCCCGCCCCTGGAGGTCGCGGACGTCTTCCGGCGCCACGGCGAGGCCTACCGCCGGCGCTGCGGTGACACCCTGACAGGCATGCAGCGGCGCGTCATGAGCGCCATCGAGAAGTGCCGCACCGCCGCCCTCGGCGGCCAGATCGCGCAGTGCGACCGCTGCGGGCACCGGCGCCACTTCTACCGCACCTGCCGCAACCGCCACTGCCCCAAGCGCCAGGGCCCCGCCCGCGCCGCCTGGCTCGCCGAGCGACGCGGCGAGCTCCTCGACTGCCCCTACTTCCACGTCGTCTTCACCCTCCCGGCGGAGATCGCCGCCGACCCCCGGCACCTGGGCACCGAGATCGGCTTCCTGGCGGTGCTGCACACCTAGGTCAGCAGCCTCAGCTACCACCCCCACCTGCACTGCGTCGTCCCCGGCGGCGACCTCGCCCGCCTCAGCGGACAGGAAGCCTTCGCGCGCTACCTGCGGCCCCTGCGCCGCCGCGAGTGGGTCGTCTACGCCAAGGCGCCCTTCGACGGGCCCGCCCGCGTGCTCGACTACCTCGGCCGCGACACCCACCGCGTCGCCATCTCCAACGAGCGCCTCGTGTCCCTCGACGGCGGACGCGTGCGCTTCCGCTGGAAGGACTACCGCGAGCCGCAGCGCCCCAAGACGATGACGCTGCCCGCCGAGGAGTTCATCCGGCGCTTCCTGCTGCACCTGGTGCCACCCGGCTTCCACCGCATCCGGCATTTCGGCTTCCTCGCCAACTGCCACCGCCGGCGCAAGCTGCAACTGTGCCGCCGCCTGCTCTGCATGCCCCAGCCGCAGCCGCCCGGCGAGTACCGCGACCGCCACGAGGCCCTGACCGGCGAGTCGCTGCGCCGCTGCCCGGCCTGCGGCCGCGGGGAGATGGTCACTGTCGAGAGGGTCCCGCGCGCGGGCGCGGCCCCGGAACCGGAGGACACCTCGTGAGCGTGACTGCCACACGCCCGCAGTGCTTGGAGAGCCCGCCGAGCCGGATGCGCCGGCGCGACGGGAGACCTGCGCCCGCGACTTGGATCGGCCCCTCGTCCCCGATCCCGGACCGCCCGCCAGGGCCTCCCGCAGTCCTTGGCAGGGGGGCCGGCAGCGAATTGCGCTGTCTCACCCTGGTTGGCGGAGACCGCACCGGGCGCTCCCGCAACGGCCAGTACCCGGGCCCGACCGAACAATCCCCATAGCGAAGGCCTGTGCCAGCGGTTTACCCCATCTGATTCTTTGCCCGCCGGCGCGGCCCCGGGTCTCCTTCTGTAACTGCCGACCGCCTTCTGCCGCGCCGCCAACCAAAAAACCCTCTTCGTTATTCCTGCGCCTACCCTAAGTACCCAGTCGCACGGCAACCGACGCCTCACGCGCCGCCGGAACGCAGAGGAGCCAGCACGCGTCCAAGAACTGCCTCCGTCAACCTGATTCGGTGCCTTTTCGGAGGGGGTGTCGCACGGACGAGCCATGGACTCACTAGCGATCGAGTTTCTGGTACTGGTCTCGCCGACGTCCGCGTGGCGGCTTGGACCGGCGTCAAGGCGCCGCTGGGGGCCAAGATTGACCGGATGCAAGACTTGGATGACGCGGTTCACCTGTCGGCCTTCCATGCTCTAGGCGCCATCCTTCGATCATTCCAAGAAGCATGAAGGCGGACTTCCGACGCTTCAGGTCGTGTAGTGCCATCCAAAACAGCTGCGCACGAACTGCGTTCGACGCACGTGCGTGCAACGTGAACGAGTTGGGATGGTCCCCGGCGGGTCGCTGCTGGACGAATGCGGACTCAAGTTGATCCCTAACGCCTCTTGGAACAGGTGAGGAGTTGGAATCATCGATAAGGTTGAGATTTGCAGCAAGGGCTTGGCTGGTTCCGAGCGATGCCATGATCCTCGACAGCAGGTGCCGATTACGTTCCGGCAGGTCCAAGTTGCATAATCTCTGCAGCCGAACGTTCACCCTTCGGCTCCGCTGTGCCAGCGCAGTTAGCCGCGCTACCAGCAAGTCTTCACATCGAGAATGCCTCGTCAACGAGACGCCGGGAAGGTCCGGATCAACAAAGCCCAAGAGCAGCTCGCGCGAGCCATGCGTATCGAGGGTGGCGATGGCGTTGACCAGATCGACGCCCAGTTGCTGAGACGAATACTCATTGGATGCGAGCTTGCGCAGCAAGCCGGTGGCGGCATCCGAGCGGCTCTCACCGAGAGCGGCGACGACTTCCCGCAGTGCGTATCCCCTGAGCGGTCGCTTTCTTAGTACATCCCGCACTTTGGCAATGCCTGCCTCAGGGTCGTCCACCAAAGGGCAGAGCGCGAGGATACAACGCAGGAGATACCGATCTGAGTCCTGCATCCACCTGCCTGTCCGTTTAAGCAAGGAGTCCACCAAGGCGAACGCAGTCGCTGCGGGCAAAGCGACACCAGCCATCAATAAGCGCTCGGCCGCTTCGAGACGAGTGTGCTCGTCCCACTTGCTAGACATGGCAATCACGTCGAGCACCAATGCGGCAGAGCGGCGTCCGTCAATGGCCGCAAGTGCCCGCCCGAGCTCCTGCAGATGGCGGGCGGACTGCGGATCCTCACGGTGCTCTCGCAGGCGTGTGATCTCCGACCGCAGAGCGGTCGCGAACCGGGTGCGCCGCTGGTCATCATCGGGCAGCAACGGTGAGCCTTCACGCGCAGCCCACATCAAATCGTACCGGAACGGCGTTTGTGGAGAACGTTCGGGTCTCGTCCGGAACGGGCGCGCCATCACAACCGCTATGGCGTTGCGATATTCCGGTTCGCGAAGGAGGTCGATAAGCACTTGGTCGGCCCCTACCGGATCCAAGCGCACAACGGCTTCGACATTCCAGTTGGCGTAGCTCCAGCAAGCAGCATTAGCGAGGGGCCCGTGATTCCCGGTCGCCCGCGCTGCTAGGGCGCTCCGTAACCGCTCAATGTCGGCATGAATGAGGGTCAAGAGATGCCCTATGTCTTCGGGCTCTCCGACTTGTGCGATCGATGAAGCCAAGTTCGCCTTGTTCTCGCCGGTGAAGTCGTTCTGGCGGAGGACAAGATCAATGCTGTTCTTGAGGTACGCTCGGAGGCGCGCCTTGATGTCGCTATCGGCAATGTGCAAACGCTTCTTGTCCGCAATACCGACCCTGCTGAGAAGTCGGGTCGCGACTTTGACGTCAATGACGTCGCCATCTGTGACGGACGAGATGATGCTAGCTGCGGCGACATTATCTGGAAGCTGGCGAAACAGATCACGCAGCTGCCGTATTACTTGCTGCTCCACTTCGTGCGGCTGGTCGGGTTCCGCATCCACCGTTCGCCACATCTGACGCGACTTCGCGACCACTCGCCTGGCAAGCTCTACATCCGCGCTGGTGGCGATCACCGTTATGACGCCCTCCAAGCGTCGGCAATCGAGAGTCGTGGTCTCAAGCAGCCTCAGGTACTTGTCAACGACGTGGTCCGGAATGATCGTCGCGAAGGGCATCCAGTGTTCGTGCGAGTATAGGACACCGTCAGCGATCTGGTTTGCCACCCACTCGCTCGCCCAAGCCGGGTCGGTGTTGCATAGATGCTTGAGCGCCGGTTGGATGTAGCCCCAATGCCACGTGTACATATCAATATCTGGAAGCGTCGCCATCGCCTCCTTGACTACTCCGTCTAGGTCTGTCTCGCCCAATTCGGCCAAGCTGAGGGCCGTTCGAAGGCGCGCGGGTTGGTCAGTGCTGGTCTCGAGGAACTTTCGCAACGCAGCGATCGTCCGAGATCTTAGAGTTCTGGGCATTAGATCGGCGTGCTTTCGCGAAACATCCTCGAATGTCTGAGCATCCAGCGTCGTGAGAACGCGGGTGAGCACATCGTCGGACCTGTGCCACATCAGGCCCAAGACCGCTGCTCTCTTCACCTCGACGGTCCCGTCGTCGATAGCGAAGGCCACAACGTCTCTATCGATCCGCTGATGAAGCAACTCGGAGACGAGACCCGCCTGAGCCTCCTCACTCCAGCTGCGCATCTCGTCGCGCCAGTTCCGTCCGAGGGACGTGACCCGGACGTCCGGCCACAGATCGAAGGTACGAAGGCGCGTTTGCTCTCCTTTACCCGAGAGAAGCGGCACGATGACATCGCTAAAGGCGTCCATGCCAGTCGCGAGCATCGCGGCGACGGCATAGTGCCGGAAGTGGCTGTCGCCTGTTGCATAGACGGCCCGAAAGCGGTCGCCGACGACCGGGCGGACTTCCTCCCAGACTCCCATGCCGCAAATTCGCACAAGCTCGCCGGCAAAAACTAGATCGACGGCGAGCGCCATCTCCACCAGTCTCGCTCCGGCACGGGCAATGCCGTCGGCGGTGATGGCATCATTGCTGGTCTCGTCAAACGTCGCGGCGATCATGCGCAGTGGTTCAGCCCATGTCGGATCGTTCACGTAGTTGGCCGTGAAGCGGCCAGTCGCAGCACTGTCATCGTCGCGCAGGTCGAGAAGCCGTGGTTGAAGGTCGAGCGCAGCGAAGTACTCCTGCAGCTGCTGATGGTCGAATCGAATCGCTGTCGCCGGGTAGTCAACGCGTTCAAGAACGTGGTGCCCAGTGAGGGTTGCGAGGACAGTCGCCGGAGCTGCCGGCTGGATCTGTCCACCGTTCGCGAGTGCTTGTCCGACCTCAGCGACGATGGCGCGGGCCTGAGCCTCGGACAATTCCACGGCACTACGGTGGGTCATCTCAGCTGCTAGAGCCTTCAGATAGTCCGTTTGCTGCCCGAATATCGGTGCCCCCGCCAGCGCGTTGAGGTGTTCCATTCGGCGTTCTTGCAGACGGACAACTTGGGCAAGGATCCCAAACTTCGTTGGGAAGATTCTGGCACGGGCCTCAAATAGCGCCACAACCTCCGAAAGAACAAATGGGTTACGTGTTAGTTCGTCAAGCGACGAGTCGGCTTCAATGCGACGGCGAAGTTCAGTTCCCTTACCGCCTAGTCGGTCTTCGATGTAGGCGGTACGCGTTCTAGGTTCAAGGCGCCTCAACCGCAGTCGCAGAGCATCGGGTAACGGCGGCTTTAGGTGGTGAGCACGGGTTGCGACAATGATGCCCGCGCTGGGGAACTCCCGTTCGAGTTCTCGGAGCGCCACGTGTGACCGTTCCGAATCTGAATGGGCTATTTCGTTCCAGCCGTCAAGCAAGAAACAGTACGATTCGGTCTGCCGTGCCTGCGCGAGGTCGGTAGCCGACACACCTTCGGCCAGAAACGTAGGCATTGCGGCGATGAACTCGAGAATCCCCCTGTGCGATGATACCCAAGCCGGCAGGTGGATCAAGATCGGTGTGCCAGCAAAACGCTGGCGTTGTGCGAGCTGTATTAGCGTCGTAGTTTTTCCGCAACCGGCAGGTCCTTCGAGCAAGATACGATTGCGCTGTGACAGTAGTGTGTCCAGGCAGTTGAGGGGCAGAATACCGGGGCCGTCCGGGCAATACGGATCAAGTTGTATCGCAGTGAGATCGATTAGAGGACGTCCCTTTATCTTGCGTACCCAATCCTGTGTGACAGCGGCAGCCGCACGACGAGTCTTTTCGATTAGGTCCGCGATGGTGGGTGGGGAATCAATTTCGAGGTGGAGAAAACGAGCACAGAGTTCCGCATTCTCGGGCATCATGAGCAGTGTGATGATCTCTTCGCGCTCGACGATAAAAATCTCTACGGCGCTTTCGTCCTGAATTCGCTTTGCCCAACTGATCCGGTTGGCGTTGCCCACCTTTCCGGCCGTCACGAAAAGGAGTTGTTTCAATTCAGGGAAATACGTCTTGGCCTTCTTTACGTCGGTAGAGATCTTCCGCAGCATTGGCGTAATCGAAGCGGCGAGTCCCTTGCCGATTCGCCTAGGGCTCTCGCTGGCCGGTGCATAGGCGTCGAGGCCAAGATCCCGCTTTCGCTGGTGGGCAATCAATTGGGGCCAGCGCATTTTCCCGATTATTACCGCAAGCCCCTGAAAACGCATTCCCTCTTCGTCCTCGATGAGGTCCTTGAGGGCGTCGATTATCTGGCGTCTCCGAATTGCCATCTTTGTCCTGCCCTGTGATACGAAGTCGGAGGGATGCGAGGTGAGTATGCCAAGACCCGTCCGACCCGACCCCCTGAACCCCCTCCTAGATATACCTATCCCCTTCTCGGTCCCCCGACCGCTCCCGCCAGGCTGTCCTGAACGGTCCATTACGCCCGCGAACACCGTGGCTGGTGGCCCCCACTGTGGCTTGCTCCAACTTCTCCAGCCTCCTTGCCACCGTAGCGAACAAGTCGCTGTGCCCGTACTTCGAGGACGTCGCCACTCACGTTGCGCACGGTCACCCGCAACACTCCGGGCACCTTCAGCGCTGCATAGAACTCTAGTCTGCCTGCTCGGTAGGTGGCAGCGATGCCGCGAGCACCTTCAGACTCGGAGCAAGTTCTTCGCCAAGGTACGTTACTTCACGGAGGAATTCGTCTTCTGCAACTAGCCCAGTTTGCTGGAGACGATGCTGCACCGGCCAACGCTACCGACTTGGCGATGGGGTGCCAGCCCAGCCTGAGCATCGGCAGCACCCAGTCGCGCTCTGCTACGAGGGTCAGCAGCATCAGTGTGCCCGGTGCCTGAAGATGTCATCGAATAGGGTGCCGAGGGAGGGAACCAACGCCTCAACCTACCAAGAAGGCACGTCGAGATGCCAGTACCGTGGCGACCTGACTCAGCAGATCGCGAGCAACAACACGCCTTCCGAGCCGCATTGACCGAACCACCCACCAGATCTTGAAGTGCTGAGGCCGGGGGACCGTCACAACCCTGCCCGTGTCTGTAGGGATTGCAATCCGATCAGATCACGAATAACCGGCCTGTAACGGCCTCCAATTCGCCAAGGCCACCCGGAGGCATGTTTCCCGCTGGAAGCGATCTAGGGAGCACTGTAGCGCCGCAACGGCGGATTCTGGAGACGTGCGCTAGGGGGATCTGCGTTGCCTGAGGGTCTTCCCAGTTCGTACGTGCCCCAAAATGGCCGTCCCGTCAAGCACCAGCTGCACCGATTGGCCCTCCAGCTGGAAGGGACACCATTCGGGCGGGAACGTACTGGGCAGCGACGAAGTTGGATCCCTTGCCGCAGACGCAACGTTTCTGTAGCAGCCAACATCCTGGCAAGTGGCGCATGAAGAGCCTCGGCCGGTTTCAGACGCTAACACGGGGGGCTAGAGCGGCACATTCTCCGCTCGACGGGTAATTCTGTTTGTGCTACGTGCGAATCCTTGGCGAGTAGGACGCCAAGATTCGCGACGGGCTCCGTCCTTCTCTCATCCAAGGGGCCCCGATGGTCCGGCGGACAGGCCGTTTGCCCACCTCTAGGACGAGGACTTTTTGGGGCGGGGGCACTCAGCGGCTGTCCGATCGGGATGCACCGAACACTCCAGTGCAAGTCAGGCTCCGCCACTGGGCTCGGGCGCAGAAGTTGGTAAGAGCCCAATCCAGTCCGTGAGCTGCTTATTTCGGGGGCCCGAGCCGGAGCTGGCCGTGCGAACCCGACCCAGAGGCCCCCTTCCGCGCCAAGCTCTCCTTTGAGGCGAGACTTGCGTGGGCTTATTGGGCCGTCTGATGGCAAGGCTCAAGTTGCTCGCAGCGACCCGGCCACCGCCGAGAATGCGGCGTGCCCGACGTTTGAACACCCCGCGGTAAGGCTGCACGCTTGTCCGGGACGGCAGAGACCAATGGACTGGGGAGGACAGGGCTCCGGGGAGCCTACACCGGCCAAGGTCACGCCCCGAGAAGACACGGCTTCCGGCGGAAGCGCCAAACGGGCCTGGGTGGCACGCTGTCAGCGGGGCCTGCGCCGGTTTGGCAGTAGGGCGTGGGATGGCGCGGGCACTCCCCAAGTCCAATTGCCGGAGTGGGTTACCGGACCGACCTGCGCCATAAGAACTGCCGATCGGCATGTGTGCGACCGGACGGCTTGGGTCGCGGGGCATGTTGTGTGGCTGGCGAATGTGCGCGCACCTCCGGCTGCGAGTAGCCTCCGAGAATGGCGGATGGACACTCGATGGGCCGAGAGTGTCCAACAACTGGGGGTTGTGTCCAGAAACACGCGAGCCCTGCATTCGGTTCTTGGCCGGGAGTGTCGGAGAGTGCCGACGCACCCGCATTGCTGGCGCTTGCAGCGGCAGCCTTCGTGGTGGGTCCAGAGGACTGGCGACACGCAGGAGCCGCAATCGAAGTCCGTCGCCGGCCAGTTCTTGTACGAAGGCTGGCTTTGTGGCGTCGCGTCCGTCTGAGGGCTGAACGGCGAGTTGCCGCTCGCGAGGGCGGTGGCGGCCCGGCGGACTGCCAGCTGCCTACTGAGCGTCCGCCGCGCGGCGGAATCCGAGGTTATTCACGCCGGAGTCGGGAGCGGTAATCATGGGCGCCGCCACGCGGTAGACCTAGCAGCGGTACTCCGAGCAGAGCCTGCTGCCGCCGTGCTGGACGTTCTGGTCCCCCGAGCGGGGGCCCTGCGGGCTGTCCACCGGGAAGCGGCTGAAGTAGTCCGGCGCGTACCAGTCGTTGACCCATTCCCAGACATTGCCGGTCATGTCGTAGAGGCCATAGCCGTTGGCGGGGAACTGCTTGACCGGGCCGTGGCTGCCGAACCCGTCCAGGACACGGTCCTGGTGGGGCGAGGTGCCGTGCCAGAGGTTGGCTTGGTGGATCCCGCCTAGGATTAGCTCTTCTCCCCCAAGCGTAGCGAGCCCCTTCGAATCCGCCTCGGCGGGCAGGCGGGTCCCCGTCCAGTCGCAATAGGACTTGGCGGACTCACAGGAAGAGGTGGAGAGCGGGGTGGTTGGGTATCTCCGTGTGGGAAGAGTCCGGGCCATGTGGATGGCGCCGGTCAGCGCCGTCCCCCTTCGGCTCGGTGCGACGTTCACGCCTACCAGGATCTGCGAGTCCACGGCCATCGGATCCCATGGGGATGGCTGGCCCTCGCGCGGCCAGACTCGTCGCTCAGCCCCTGTCGAGGTGCGGAAACACCTCCGCCAGGGTCCGTGTGTCCAGTGAAGCCGTGAACCACGCGTCCAGCTCAGTCGGCGCGGCCACTGCGATCCGTCTGCGTACGGTACTCTCCAGCCGACCAAGACGATGCTCCAGCAGCCGCGTCAATGGTCACGCCAGCCCCTTCGCCTCGCCCTTGGCCACGCCCCTATCGATGAGTTCCTGCACAACCTATCCAACCACGGCCTCACCACTCTCCAGGTTGGCTTGCTTGGCCCCCTGCGGCGTTGCCACATTGAATTCCCATAAGCTCATTGATTCACCACCCACGGGCACACCAAATTGCGAGCCGTCCCTCAGCAGCCGCTTCTTCTCCGCCTCCCTGCCCTGGTGCGAGCAGCGCAGCGCTGCCAATCGCCCTCGCAGCCGTGTCCGACGCCAGCTGCTTGATCGGAATCCTCCCCAAGTCCCCGAGATGGTTCCCGAACGAAGGCGCCAAGGCCTGCAGCCGCTCGGTCCCGGCTGCCTTCAACTGGAAGCTTGTGCTTGTTGGCATTGCCTAAGAAGCACGCTCTAGGCTCTGCGGACCGTTCGACCGTCCGACTGCAGTCGAACCGTTTCCAAGATCGCCTCGATTGGCAGACCGGCGTCTCCAGACGGCACCGTCCGGAAGAACGCGAAGCCGCACACTCGAAGGTCCGCCATCGCACCCGAGATAGCGGAGACACCGGCAAGCATCGTTGCGCCTGTGGTCACAGCATCATCGAGCAGCACGATTTGGTGTGGCGGTGCAAAGGGCGAATCCACACGAAAGGATTGCAGACGATTGATCGCCATCGGGCGCTGGTCGGTCGCCGCGGTCGCGGACCGGGTCACGACGGTCCACCGCTTGGGCATGGTCTCGTCGCTCTCAGCCAAGCCTCTTGCGACCATCCACCGGGTGAGTGCCCACGTCGGCCACACGGATCCCCTCCGATGCGGAGCGTGGCCCGGGACCGGAACCAAGACAGAATCTGCGGTGACGATCCCGTTCAGTGGCGGGGACTGTGCCAGCTGGAGGACGCGGTCAACGACCCATGAGACTGCCTTCCGGTCCCCGTTCTTCAGCGCCCAACAGAGTCGCCGCAGCTTATTCCCGCGGTCCCCACCATTTCGCTTCTGCGGCAGGTACGGAAACAAGGAAGCACAATGGCAGTGATCCGGCAACTGCCCCATCAGTCAATGTCGAAGTCGTCGCTCAAGGTCACCCTAGGGTGGAGATGCCTGAGCCAACGATCCAGGTTCGCATCGCTCAGCACCTCGGCACCGTAGCGGCGCAAGTTCTTGGCCCACTGGATCCCAATCCCGTCAAGGGACTCAAGCAACAAGAGATGACGTCCAAGCCGGATGGCCTCCCAACCTTGGTGCTCCGTGCCGCTTCTGCGACCAGCGTGGACAATGACGGTCGCATCCGAGATCAGGGCCATCGTCCGGTTGCGGCTTGGGAAGTTCCAGCGGCGCACGGGAGTGCCAATCCCGAATTGGGACACCAATGCGCCGCTCTCGCCGATCTTGCGCTGGAGGTCCCGGTTCCGGGCCGGATACGTGTACGTCAACAGGTGTCCCGAGGACAGCAATCGTTCACCCGCCTTCCTTCAGCGCCGTCCGGTGTGCCATCGTGTCGACCCGGGCCGCGAGGCCGCTAACCACGGTCCCGTCATGCTTCACGAGAGCACGGACAAGCTTGCTCGTCCGTCGCAGGACATCGATGGGTGCTCTTCGCGATCCGACGACCACACCCGTCGCCTGCCTGACCTGAGCAGGTCCGCGTTCCCCACGACGTAAAGCGCGTCCGGCGCGAACTCTTGCTCGAACTCGGTAAGAGGACCCATCAGGTCCTCGACTGCGAAGGCTCTGGGTCCGAGGAGAGGACTGAAGCTTTCCAGCGACGACGGGAGTGCCACTTATGGGAGACGAGCGTAGCGACAACAGCACCGGCTTGAGCGGGTCGCGCAGTTGGCCGACCGCCTTTCTCCCAGTCTCAATGTTCAATGTCGACCGTGTGCCAGTCACGTTCCTTCCCCTCTGGTGCGGCCTAATGGCGCCAGACGGCCGGCAAGGAGCTTGATTGGACTGGTCATCCAAGAATGCTATTGGCTGGCACCCCACCGATCGCACAAATGCACTGCTGGCGGGGTTCCCGCAACGGTCTGCCTGAGCCTGGGGCAGGGCGGTCCGGGATTGGTTGCGCGATGCTGACGGCCCCGCCGAAGTGGCCCGCATTTCCCGGCCATCGAGAGTGTATGCCTGGAGGGCCAAGGCTTGGCAGGTTCCGTCCGCGGGACCCTATGGCCGGTCGACGACGGGGGCCGAGCCTGTGCAGCAAGGGCTTGCGCGGGCTCGGGCGCTGCCGGCCGTTCCAGTCGTCCGTGGATGGGGCACGTCAACTGAGAACCTCAGTCAGCGGGCCACTTTCGGGGAACGAGCAAGCCCCGCCTTTGGCTCCTACGTTGGTCTTGAAGGAAAGTGCCGGCGAAGCTGGATTGCTGGCGTTTGCAGCGGCAGCCTTCGTGTTGGGTTCTGTGGACTGGCGGCACGCAGAGACCGCAATCCAAGTCTGTGGCCGGTCGGTTCTTGTAGGGATTCTGGCGTTGTGGCCTTGCGTAGCTCTGAAGGCTGAACGCGAGGCCAGCTGCCGCTGGCAGGCGCGGTGGGCCGGGCGGCTGTTGCGGCGGCATTGGCCCCATACTCGAGCGACGGCGGCCCGGCGGCCCGCCCACTGCCGACGGGGCGTCCGCCGCGCAGCGGAATCCGAGGCTGTTCAGGCCGGAGTCGGGAGCGGTCATCATGCACGCCGCCACGCCGTAGCCCTGGCAATAGTTCTCCGAGCAGAACCAGCTTCCGCCAAGGTGGCCCTTCTGGTCTCCAGCGGCCCCCAGAAGGTCCAGTGCCAAGGACGCCGAGAGGGAAGACCGGCACGTAGGACGCTGTTTATATAGTTGAGTCACCCTCGGCCACTCAAGGCTGGATGCGACAAGGGCTGAGGGAGTGCCGACCGCGTACGGAGGAGGGCGCACGAAGCCGAGCAGCGGGCCAGCTCCCTCGAGACGGCCTGGCGGGACGGTGGTCCTGGGCCCGAATGGGTCTAGAACTGTGCGTCGGGCATTGGCGCGGATTGACGGGAACCATTTGGATGTGTCAAGATAGGGCTGGATCCGCATTTACGTGAATGTGGGAACCGTAGTGAGCGTCGGCAAACAAGGGCGGCTTGCGCCCTTGGGCGTCGGTGCAGGTGAATCACAAAGGAGAGAAGGAGACCATGAATCGGAAGAGAGTTAGGCAGGCAGTCCTGTGCCTGACGCTGGCCATGCTGGCGTTCGGGCTGGGCGCTTGCGGCGAGGATGCGGCTCCGGTCGCAGCGCCGCCGGCACCACCGCCGGCACCGCCACCATTCGAGCCGCAGGCTGTCGAGGTAGCGCTCGGCGAGTCGGGCTCGACGGTGACACTGATGACCACCCAAGCGGGTGGCTTCACGCTGGAAGGGGAAGACTTCACGGGCGGCGATGTACACGCCGAGAACGGCAACACTTACACGCTGGCGCTAGCCGACGGCGAGTGGGGGGCGACGTTTGTCCCGGTGGTTGTCGAAGTGACATTGGGGGCCAGCGGCGACATGCTGACCATCACGATGCTCGAGGACCGGTCCTATGAGGCCGGCGGCGAGGCGCTGATGGCAGGGGACACCCGCGCGGCCATGAACGGCAACGTCTACAGCCTGTCGATGGTCGACGGCGAGTGGATGGCCATGTACGAGCCGGAGCTGATTAGCGTCGAACTGGGCACGAGCGGGGCCACTGTTACCCTGTCGCGCGCCGAGGACAACAGCTACACGCTGGCGGACGGAATGATGGTCGTGAGCGTATCGACCGCCCCGGACGGGACGCCGATGGGTGCCTTGGCCGAGAACGGCAACATGTACTCGCTGTCGCTGGTCGACGGCATGTGGATGGCGATGTTCGACGCGCCGGACCCGGTCATGGTGGCCCTTGGCACCAGCGGCGACAGCGTCTCGATCCAGATGGAGGAGGACCGCAGCTACTCCTTGGACGGGATGATGATCATGGACGGCCACTCCACGATGGCGGCCAACGGCAACGAGTACATGCTCTCGATGGCCGACGGCGAGTGGATGGCGAGCTACGTGCCGGCCGAGCAGATGGTGATGCTGGGCATGAGCGGCACGGTGATCACGCTGGTCAAGGCCGAGGACCACTCCTACTGGCTGGGCGACATGGGAATCATGGACGGATCCATGACCCATTCCGAGAACGGCAACACCTACTCGCTGGCCATGAATGCCGAGGGCATGTGGATGGCGACTTGGGTGCAGGACGACCCTGTGGTGCACATGCTCGGCACGAGCGGCGCCACGATCTCGCTGCAGAGGCTTGAGGACCGCAGCTGGATCCGCGTGGGAGCCAGCGGCATCATGGCGCTGAGCGCGGACGACGCGAACGGAATGATCATGGTGACGGCCTCCAACGGCAACGTCTACCACCTGATGCTGATGGACAACGGCGAGTACGGTGACGCAATGTTCCAGATGCCGGCGCCTGTGATGGTGGCCTTGGGCATCAGCGGCGAGAGCGTCTCGCTCCAGAAGGCCGAGGACGGCTCGTACTGGCACGGCGCCATGGCCGTGACGAGCGGCTCGACGGTGACGTCCTCGGACGGGCGCACGTACACGCTGACGTATGCCACCGACGGTTGGATGGCGAGCTTTGACGCGCCGATGATCATGGCGCCTCTGGGCAACTCCGGGCAGAGCGCAACGCTGGTGAAGGCCGAGGACGGCTCGTACTGGCTGGGCACCGATCCGGTGGTCAGCGGCGAGACGACCACGATGGCCAGCGACGGCCGCGTTTACCGCCTGAGCATGGGCGAGGACGGCATGTGGATGGGCACTTACGTGCCTGCGACGCAGACCTTCGCGGCCGGCATGAGCGGCATCGACATCACGGCGGTGCAGGACGAGGCCGGGCAGTGGTCGTTCACGAACCCGCTGACGGGTGAGGCCGTGTCCCTGGTGAGCGGAATGAGCTACACCGTCGGCACGCGCACCTACATGGCGAGCATGGACGAAGACGGCATGTGGTCGGCGACCTACGTGGCGCAAGAGGTCATGGTGGCCTTGGGCACGTCGGGCGAGATGGTCACGCTGGTCGTGGCCGAGGACGGCACGTACTGGCTGGGCGCGGACCTGGCGGTCAGCGGCACGACGACGGCCAACTCGAGCCTAGGCGTGATGTACACGCTCAGTCAGGGCGAGGACGGCATGTGGACGGCGACGCCGATGGGCAACGAGGTGATGGTGACGCTCGGGATCTCCGGGATGGCCACCCTGGTGCTGGCCGAGGACGGGACGTGGTGGCACGGCTCGGACCAGGTGGCCGACGGCAGCGTGGTCTCGGCGCAGAACGGGAACATGTACCGCATCAACATGGGCGAGGACGGCATGTGGATGGCGACCTACGTCCCGGCGGAGATGATGGTCATGGGCACCACCCTGACGGCGATGGCGAACGAGGCGCCCGGAACGGGCTACATGATCGACGGGGCGAGCCTGCCGGCGTCGGGCACCGGCAACATCACTACCTCGGACGGGGCGATGTACCGGGTGCACATGGCGGACGACATGCTGCACGGCGCGCGCTTCGACGAGGCCATCAAGACCGACTCGGACGGCGCGAGTGGCGTCGCCATCCCGACCTTGGTCCTCGACACCTTCGGCACGGCGGCGAACGAGGCAGCGACGATGGTGACCGTCAACGGGGAGAACTTCCCGTTCGGCGACCTGCTGGGCGGCGGCATGTCGGCCCTCTCCGGGAAGAACATCGTGGCGGATGCCTTGGCGGAGATCACGAAGCTGGCCAATCGGGCGAAGGCGTACGAGGCGCTGAACGTGCAGCTGGGCGACTCCACTCAGGACACTAACATCCAGGCCCTGTGGACCGGCGACGCCCTGCAGACCCAGATCAACCGGATCTTCGGAACCGACGACAACCTCACCGCCGGCACGGCCACCCTCGATCTGGTCCCGGCCGCGGACACCACCAGCGCCGACACCGTGCTGGAGAACTTCGACAAGCTGGTCACGGCGCTGAGCTCGGCGGACGCGTTCGTCGCGGCGACGAAGGACGAAGGCGACGGCATTCTTGAGGCGGCCGGGCTGTCGGCGGAGAACGCGATGAAGTACTTCGACGCCAATGCCAGCGAGTCGATGACGTACTACCGGACGACGGAGAACACGCGCTACGGTGCGTACTACAAGAAGGTCCGCATGACGACGGCGGCTGACGGGGCCCTGACGTCCGCGAACCAGGATCTGAACTTCGCGGACGCCGCGGCCGGGAATTCGGACATCGGCGACCACGGGGTCTTCTCGTGGGGCGTGGGGATCCCGGACACGGTGAACAGGTCGTACCTGCCGCCGTCCGGGACGCTGCACTACACGGGCGGCACGCTGGCCGTCGCGACGGGCGACGGCAACGACAGCCCGATGGTGTACGAAGGGACCATCGACATCCAGCTGAGCCTGACCAGGAACACGATTTCTGGGATCGTCTCGAACCTCATGGACATGGACAACAACCCGCTGGTGATGAGCTTCGCGGAGGTGGACCACATCGTGCTGCCGTCGGTGAGCCCGATCCCGGCAACCCTGATGTGGACCGGCGGTGCCACGATGGCGACGGGCGGCAGCAACGCCGACGCCACCACAAACCCGGCCCACGTGTTCTACCGCGTCGTGCCGGGAGTCAGCCGCGCGAGCTCCGAGATGCAGGGTGCGTGGCGCGGGTTCGTGCTCGGGAACGGGGACCAGCTGGCGACCGCCGTGGTCGGGGACTGGTGGATCGCCGCCGCGAGCGCCGACGACCAGAACACGCTGACGGGATCCTACGGCGCGGAGCGCGTCGAGCGTCCGGAGCCGCCGTCAACACCGCTGCCGCCGCTGGCGGAGGCCAAGACGACGGCGTTCACGACCGGCGCGGAGGCGTCGATCACGGACGCCGGAGAGCTGAAGCTCACGCTTGACCCGGCGGACGACACGGATACCGACAACGACGTTGTGTACACGATCGCCATCTCGAGCCTGACCCAGGGCAGCCAGAAGACCATCAACGGTGTGAAGCACATCGACGAGCTGAAGGAATACGTCGCCGCCCAGCGGAAGATCCTGGCCGGATGGATCGCTCTGGACGCCACCACGAAAGGGAACGAGGAGGAGACGAACACCGGGCGCAACATCGTCTGGCAGAACATCAAGAGAGAGGTGCTGGACCGTCTCTTCGGCGTCATCGGCATCAGCGGCACGGACACTGAAGTCACCACCCCGACCACCGCCACGGGAGCGGACGACACCAGGGGGTTCATGGACGCTACCTATCCCGGCGCCAGGAACGCCGACGACAGTGCGAGCCTCACCACGGCCGCGGATGACACCAAGGCCTTGGCCTTCCTCGACAGGCTGGAGGCGGCGATCGCGAACGCCAACGGCATGGAGGCCGCACGGCACTCAGGCGGGGTGTTCTACGACAAGGACAATGACCGCAGCTACCAGGCTTGCAACAACGCAGGCTGCAGCACCGTCAACAAGGCCCTTGAAGCGGGTTCGGCCATCGTCAACAGGCGGGCAGAGCGGCTCATCGTGGGATTCGACACGACCGACTACACTCGCTTCGGCTTCTGGCGGCGCGAGTACACCACCTACGCGGCCCGCGCGGGCTACGACAAGGACAACAGCACGACCGGGGACGTCACGAGCCGGAACAACGGCTTCGCGTTCAGCCCGCTGGCGCCGGCGGCCTATGCGAGCACGGCCGATCCCGTGTATCCGCAGGGCACTGCCACCTACAGCGGCAAGACCATCGCCAACCAGGCCACGACCCGCTATACGGGGAATGTCGGCGTGACGGTCGTCTGGGATGCCACTACGATTACAGCAACCGACGTCACGGTGGTCATCAGCGACCTGGTCAACCCTGACGGCCTCCCGGCGACATACGGCGGCAGCGCCGTGCGCGAGCTGATCTTCACAAGCGCGGGCGGGGACGTTGCGCAGGGAACCGGCGACAACCTCAACCAGCTGACGCTCGACTTCTCCGACACACCTGCTGCTCGGATCGCCTACCAGAACCGCTTCACCCCGGACGGAACGGTCGCCGAGGCCGTATCCCTCAGCGGCTCCTTCGTGGGCAAGGGGCTGTCCGGCCCACGTGCAGTGATCGGGATCTGGTCGGTCGCAGGCGCGGCCACCACGGGCATCAACGCCAACGCCAATCCGCTCGTCGGCGGATTCGGAGCGGACCTGACAGGGGCGCCATAGCGCGCGCGTCGCCAAAGGGCGGCAAAGACCAAGAGGGGGGGCGGTTTGACCGCCCCCCCTTCCTTTTTTTGCGGCGTCTGTCAGGCCGCTTCAGGTCGCCACAGCGCGGCGAAGGGCTCGGTCCTAGCTGTCCGCGTTTTCTAGTGTCAACGCCGCCAAGTTCAGGCCCCTCTCGCGGGCTGCGCACCGTACGCAGCCGCTCCCCCGCCGGGAGCCCTCATCCCACTTTTCGACTGACATGTGCGAACTCAGGATGCAGGAGTGCATGCAGGTAGCGGTCATCGCACGCGCCGGGACGGTCGCGGCGAGCGACCCGTCCTTCGGCGGCGCCGAGGGGTCATCTACGGATAGACTCTCCACGCGCGCAAGCTTGGCCCTTTTCATGGCCAGTCGATCCTATGCGTCTCTCGTGCCCTGAATGCAAGAGGCTGCGGACCAGCACAGGCACAGGCACGTGCCGCTCCCCTTTACGGAGGTGGTAGAAGTGGACCCGAACTACGAGTTCGCCGTGCTGGTGACGTCCCTGGAGGACGAGCGACTGACGTTGGCGCAGATGTACCGGCGGGACGGGCCCGCGTCAATGGGCATCGAAGTGTCCACTGTCCCCGAGACCGTTGGATGAATGGCCTTGGACAGGTCCTTGTGATGGCGCATCCGGTAGCTGTTGCCCCGGATGTTGACGATGTGGCAATGGTGGCCGCCATGACCTCGTCGTGTAGGATGTCCCCGCAGCCTTCGAACCGCTTGTACGAGTCAGGACCGTCGACGCGCGTGCGTCCCGGCTGTTGATCAGCTGGCAGGACGGCTTCGCTCGGTTCGCCGTGACTGGTAGGTAGCCGGTCTGGTCCCCTCAGGGGCAGTTCCGGGCGCGTCAGCGTTTTGAGCCTCTGTTCTGCGGAGTGGGCCTCTTCGAGGGAGTCGATCAGGTCGCACAGAGTGCCGAAGTAGATCCTGCGCCCGGTCTCCGCGGCCGCCATTGCTAGGCTGATTGTCAGGTGAGTCTTCCCGACTCCGGTGGAACTGCGGACACCACGTTCTCCCGGCGCTCCAAGAACTCCAGTTCATACAGCGACTCGACCTGTTGCCGCCGCAGAGAGGGCTGGTGTTCACATTCAGATAAGACGGAGCGGTATTCATTGGATTCTGTGATGACCGATGAGGGGTGACAAGGGCGAAATTGTTCGGATTGGTTGATGGTCAATCCGGTAGTGGCAGCAGTGCTACGAGATGGACGCTACCGCGTGGGGCTGGTCGATCATTGTGCAGCACTTGCGCAGGCTGCCGACCTGGATGGCGTGCCGGGCGGTTTCGATCAGGATGTCGTGGCGTCGCCATTGGGCGCGAGGTGCCGGTTGTCGGGGCCGAATGCACTTGGACACAGGCTGGTGCGAGGAACACCTTTCGCACGCTGTCGAGCTAGGCGGTGTTGGCGGGGCTGAGGGGCGGGGTGTTGGCGGCGTCCCGGCGATAGGGCCAGCACTGCGCCCGAACACGCACGAAGCTGCGGCGGTGCTGGTTGGGGGTGTGGCGCGGATCGTGGACACGCCCTTGGCGGCCGGCTCGGCCAGAGGGTGGGCCAGCGCTGACCGGCTCTTGCCCAGTCTGCGCGCCGGTTCGGCGTGGCGTAAGGGGAATTCACCACTGGCCCGCGGTGCAGGCAGGCAGAATCGGGAGAAGACCTTGATGGCCCCGTCGGAGAGCCGTCGCATCGCCTGCTCGAAGAGCGGTACCCGCCGGGAAGCAGGCGCGCTGGCGGGCCCTTCGTAGTCATCCCTGGCCGCGACGCGCGTCCAGCTGGCCCTCCAGCGGGTCGCGGTAGCTGCCGCCGCGGAGTTGCACGCGCAGCGCCCTCAGGGTCGGCTTGGCGCCAGCGGCGGCCAGCCGGTCACGGGCGGCGAAGATGTCCTGCTGTTTCATGCTTGCCGCTCCGAGAGTTGGGCGCCGCTCGCGACTGGGCCGCGCTGCAGCCGTTCTCCAGGTGCCGTTCGGAGACTTGGCGGGCCTTGTCGAGGGCCGCCGCCGTGAGGGCGAAGTTGGTCGATGCGGTTGGCTTTGTTGACGTTCCGAGGCCGTCCTGACCACTGCCCGGCCCCCGCTCCGGTCGCTCCGCTCCCTCCACGGGGACCGGGGCGAGGTGTGCCATTTTCAATGCCCAGAAGTGTGCCATTTTCGATGCCCATTGACAAACGCCAACTGATCCGGACGATCTCGGTCATGATGGTTCCGACCCCTCCGCGGGCAGGGTTGCCGAATCGTGTCAGGTGCATCGGCAGAATAGGGTTACGGCGTCAGGCACCTCGTCAGGTCTCCCTCGGTCGCGGATGAAGAATCTCACGCATAGTGAACGGTCAGTCTGACGAAACATGAACGCCGAATCTCGGGCCAAGTGAGCGCCGTGCCGATGATCCTAGAGTCGGCAGTCAGCAGGCACTCTGCGGCCGTCACATTCGTGCAGCCGGCAAATCCGGTGTGGGTCAGGGGCGTTTGATCAGGCCAAGAGTCGCAGAACGGGCAGTCGCTGCCGCCGGTCTCCTGGGAATCCCTTGAAGGCGCGCTGCAGAATTCGGCGCTGACGCTCAAGTTCCGCGACCTGCGCAGCAGTGCGCAGATCCTGCCTAAGGCGAGCTGTCTCCTCGAAGGAATGCCCGAAGCCGCTGGGCGCACTGTGCGCAATTGTCGGCACCAGAACCGCTTCCCGACCGTGCCGCGTCACCGGCGCCACCCCGTCCACTCTATCGGGCGAATGGTCTTCGCTTCCCAACGTGTCTCCGGATCGATGACACGCACATACACCGACGACCCGTTCTAGAATAGCTCGTCGATCCGCACCGTCATGCGCGTGCGCCTCGGGTTCTGCGTCCTTAACCCTTCCCGGCCCCACAGGTCTCCATCTCATCGAGGGCATTCTCCACGTCGGGGCGATTCCCGTACAGGCGCGCCACCGTCAGTCGCTCGTCCTCCAGCGACGTCACCAGTACTCCGAACCCGCAATTCGGGCCCACTTCTACCACCTCCGCGAACGGCAGCGGCAGCTATACCCGTGCCGGTGCTGGTCCGGCCTCTTACAACCAGGGCACGACAGACGCATAGGAACCGCTGGCCATGAAAAGGGCCAAGCGTGCGCGCGTGGCGAGTCTAGCCGTAGATGACTCCTCGGCGCCGCCGAAGGACGGGTCGCTCAGCGCGACCGTCCCGGCGCGTGCGGTGACCGCTACCTGCATGCACTCGTGCTTGCTGCGCTGGCACACGTGCAGGTGGACACGTGCGACAAGTCGATCAGGGTGCCCACGCCGGGCCCTCGCCCATGGGCCGCAGCATGCACAACGCACGGCTCTTCGACTTCGGCGAGGATTCGCCTCGGAAGCTGGGCAACTGCGGGCGCCAATGGCCGGGGGAGGGTAGGTCCGGGCGGCATCGGCACGGGACAACGCGGACAGGGGACGGTCTGGAACAGCCCGCCGCGCTGGCAGCGTGTAGCGGCCTGCGTGACGAGACCCTGAATCCGTCCGGGCGCTCGTCCTCACATTCCGGACACCCCTTGGGGGCGCCGCACCTCCAAACATCCCTTTACAGGTCCGCCACGATTACGTGTTGGATCATGCGCTTGCGGCGGTCGAGGGTCCGAATGGCAGTGCCACGGCCGAGCCTTCCCGAACGGGCAGGGCCGACGAACAAAGTCCCCCTGCCCCCCGCGGCAAACCGGCCGAGCACCTGGCAGACGCCCCAAAAAAGAGGAAGGGGGGGCGGTCAAACCGCCCCCCCTCTTGGTCTTTGCCGCCCTTTGGCGACGCGCGCGCTATGGCGCCCCTGTCAGGTCCGCTCCGAATCCGCCGACGAGCGGATTGGCGTTGGCGTTGATGCCCGTGGTGGCCGCGCCTGCGACCGACCAGATCCCGATCACTGCACGTGGGCCGGACAGCCCCTTGCCCACGAAGGAGCCGCTGAGGGATACGGCCTCGGCGACCGTTCCGTCCGGGGTGAAGCGGTTCTGGTAGGCGATCCGAGCAGCAGGTGTGTCGGAGAAGTCGAGCGTCAGCTGGTTGAGGTTGTCGCCGGTTCCCTGCGCAACGTCCCCGCCCGCGCTTGTGAAGATCAGCTCGCGCACGGCGCTGCCGCCGTATGTCGCCGGGAGGCCGTCAGGGTTGACCAGGTCGCTGATGACCACCGTGACGTCGGTTGCTGTAATCGTAGTGGCATCCCAGACGACCGTCACGCCGACATTCCCCGTATAGCGGGTCGTGGCCTGGTTGGCGATGGTCTTGCCGCTGTAGGTGGCAGTGCCCTGCGGATACACGGGATCGGCCGTGCTCGCATAGGCCGCCGGCGCCAGCGGGCTGAACGCGAAGCCGTTGTTCCGGCTCGTGACGTCCCCGGTCGTGCTGTTGTCCTTGTCGTAGCCCGCGCGGGCCGCGTAGGTGGTGTACTCGCGCCGCCAGAAGCCGAAGCGAGTGTAGTCGGTCGTGTCGAATCCCACGATGAGCCGCTCTGCCCGCCTGTTGACGATGGCCGAACCCGCTTCAAGGGCCTTGTTGACGGTGCTGCAGCCTGCGTCGTTGCAAGCCTGGTAGCTGCGGTCATTGTCCTTGTCGTAGAACACCCCGCCTGAGTGCCGTGCGGCCTCCATGCCGTTGGCGTTCGCGATCGCCGCCTCCAGCCTGTCGAGGAAGGCCAAGGCCTTGGTGTCATCCGCGGCCGTGGTGAGGCTCGCACTGTCGTCGGCGTTCCTGGCGCCGGGATAGGTAGCGTCCATGAACCCCCTGGTGTCGTCCGCTCCCGTGGCGGTGGTCGGGGTGGTGACTTCAGTGTCCGTGCCGCTGATGCCGATGACGCCGAAGAGACGGTTCAGCACCTCTCGCTTGATGTTCTGCCAGACGATGTTGCGCCCGGTGTTCGTCTCCTCCTCGTTCCCTTTCGTGGTGGCGTCCAGAGCGATCCATCCGGCCAGGATCTTCCGCTGGGCGGCGACGTATTCCTTCAGCTCGTCGATGTGCTTCACACCGTTGATGGTCTTCTGGCTGCCCTGGGTCAGGCTCGAGATGGCGATCGTGTACACAACGTCGTTGTCGGTATCCGTGTCGTCCGCCGGGTCAAGCGTGAGCTTCAGCTCTCCCGCGTCCGTGATCGACGCCATCGTGTCGGCCGTGAACACCGTCGCCTCCGCGTCGGCCAGCGCAGGCAGCGGTGTTGACGGCGGCTCCGGACGCTCGACGCGCTCCGCGCCGTAGGATCCCGTCAGCGTGTTCTGGTCGTCGGCGTCCGCGGCGGCGATCCACCAGTCCCCGACCACGGCGGTCGCCAGCTGGTCCCCGTTCCCGAGCACGAACCCGCGCCACGCACCCTGCATCTCGGAGCTCGCGCGGCTGACCCCCGGCACGACGCGGTAGAACACGTGGGCCGGGTTTGTGGTGGCGTCAGCGTTGCTGCCGCCCGTCGCCGCCGTAGCGCCGCCGGTCCACATCAGGGTCGCCGGGATCGGGGTCACCGACGGCAGCACGATGTGGTCCACCTCCGCGAAGCTCATCACCAGCGGGTTGTTGTCCATGTCCATGAGGTTCGAGACGATCCCAGAAATCGTGTTCCTGGTCAGGCTCAGCTGGATGTCGATGGTCCCTTCGTACAGCACCGGGCTGTCGTGGCCGTCGCCCGTCGCGACGGCGAGCGTGCCGCCCGTGTAGTGCAGCGTCCCGGACGGCGGCAGGTACGACCTGTTCACCGTGTCCGGGATCCCCACGCCCCACGAGAAGACCCCGTGGTCGCCGATGTCCGAATTCGTGGCCGTGGCGTCCGCGAAGTTCAGGTCCTGGTTCGCCGACGTCAGGGCCCCGTCAGCCGCCGACGTCATGCGGACCTTCTTGTAGTACGCACCGTAGCGCGTGTTCTCCGTCGTCCGGTAGTACGTCATCGACTCGCTGGCATTGGCGTCGAAGTACTTCATCGCGTTCTCCGCCGACAGCCCGGCCGCCTCAAGAATGCCGTCGCCTTCGTCCTTCGTCGCCGCGACGAACGCGTCCGCAGAGCTCAGCGCCGTGACCAGCTTGTCGAAGTCCTCCAGCACCGTGTCGGCGCTGGTGGCATCCGTCGGCGTCAGGTCGAGGTTGGCCGTGCCGGCGGTGAGGTTGTCGTCCGTTCCGAAGATCCGGTTGATCTGGGCCTGCAGCGCGTCGCCGTTCCACAGCCCCAGGATGGCAGTGTCCTGAGTGGAGTCGCCCAGCTGCACGTTCAGCGCCTCGTACGCCTTCGCGCGGTTGGCCAGCTTCGTGATCTCCGCCAAGGCATCCGCCACGATGTTCTTCCCGGAGAGGGCCGACATGCCGCCGCCCAGCAGGTCGCCGAACGGGAACTTCTCCCCGTTGACGGTCACCATCGTCGCTGCCTCGTTCGCATCCGTGCCGAAGGTGTCGCCGACCAGGGTCGGGGGCCCCGAAAGCCCCAAGTGGCCGTCCGAGTCGGTCTTGATGGCCTCGTCGAAGCGCGCGCCGTGCAGCATGTCGTCCGCCATGTGCACCCGGTACATCGCCCCGTCCGAGGTCGTGATGTTGCCGGTGCCCGACGCCGGCAGGCTCGCCCCGTCGATCATGTAGCCCGTTCCGGGCGCCTCGTTCGCCATCGCCGTCAGGGTGGTGCCCATGACCATCATCTCCGCCGGGACGTAGGTCGCCATCCACATGCCGTCCTCGCCCATGTTGATCCGGTACATGTTCCCGTTCTGCGCCGCGACGACGCTTCCGTCTGCCACCTCGTCCGAGCCGTGCCACCACGTCCCGTCCTCGGCCAGCACCAGGGTCGCGTCCCCGGAGATCCCGAGCGTCACCATCACCTGGTTGCCCATCGGCGCGGCCGACCACATGCCGTCCTCGCCCAGACTCAGCGAGTACACGACGCCGTAGCTCGAGGTGGCCCTCGTCTCGCCGCTCACAACGAGGGCGTCGCCTAGCCAGTACGTGCCGTCCTCTGCGACGATAAGCGTCACCATCTCGCCCGACGTGCCCAGCGCAACCATGACTTCGCGCGCCACGTAGGTCGCCGTCCACACGCCGTCCGCGTAGCTCGCGCGGTAGGTGGACGTGCCGACCGGGTACTCCATTCCGTCGACCAGGGGCACATTCGACCCGTCAAGCGGGTTCACGAAGGACCACGCGCCGCTCTCGTCGCGGACCGCCGTTACCGAGATCCCCGTGTTGCCGACCGCAACCTGCTGCGTCACGGGCATGTAGGTCGCCATCCACATGCCGTCCTCGCCCATGCTCAGCGTGTAGTTGTAGCCGTCCATCGTGGTGGCCATCGTCTCGCCGCTGACAACCAGGGCATCGCCCAGCCAGTACGTGCCGTCCTCGGCTTTCACCAGCATTGCCGTCTCCCCTGACGTGCCAAGTGGAACGTTGGTGCTTGGAGCGGCGTAGTTCGCCATCCACATGCCGTCGGCCAGCGAGAGCGTGTAGCTCCGACCGTCCTCGGACATTCTCGTGTCACCGTCGGCTAGGAGATCGCTGCCCACCCAGTAGGTGCCATCCTCCGCCTTCTGGATCGAGACGGTGTCGCCGCTCGCGCCGAGCATCACCATCTGCGGGTCGGGTGCCTGGAAGGTCGGCGTCCAGGCGCCGTCCATCATCGCCAGCATGTAGACATTGCCGTTAGCCGCCGTCACCGTGTAGCCGCCGTCGGCCGCGGCCATCAGCCCCGTCACCTGCGACAGCGAGACCAGCGAGTAGCTGCCGTCCTCATGACGCTGGAACGTTACGCTCGCGCCGCTGGAACCCAGCGCCACCATCGTGGGGTCTGGGTACTGGAACGTCGCCATCCACATTCCGTCCGCGCCCATGCTCAGCGCATAGACGTTGCCGTTGTCGGCGTCGACTGTCGAGCCGTCCATGATCCCGACATCGCCCAGCCAGTACGTGCCGTCCTCGGCCTTGACCAGCGTGATCATCTGGCCGGTGATGCCCAAGCCAACCTCCTGCTCGGAGGCCACGTAAGTTGCACTCCAGTGGTAGTGGCCGTCGTGAAGCGCCCCGGAAATCATGTACGAGTTTCCGTTAGACGCCATCACCGTGCCCATGGCGTCTACCAAGGCCATGTCGCCGGCCATGTAGCTGCCGTCTTCCTGCTTCTGCACCGCAACGCTCTCGCCGCTCATGCCCAGCGCGACGTCAATCGCGGCCGGAGCGACAAACGTCGCCATCCACATGCCGTCTTCCATCGACAGCGTGTAGCGGTTGCCGTTCTCGGCGATCGCAGCCAAGGGGGTTCCGTCCACCCTCGTCTCGATCGAAAACACACCGTCGCTGCCAGAGACCCGGTACATGTCCTCATCGCCAGCGACGAGCGTCACGCTCCCTCCGCTGGTTCCGAGGGTCACTACCTGCTCGTGACCGTCGGCGACAGCCAAGCCAGCCAGCGCCAGTGTCAGCACCAGCAAGCCCGTGATGCGCCGCATCCGTCGCCTGCTCCTCAGTTCTGTCATCTCCTTCTCCCTCCAGTTGCCATAGCAGGCCGCGAACGACCCGCTCACTGCACTCCGAGCGGACACGTTCCGCCCGAAATTCTTCAACTTCCATAAATCATACACGAATTGTCAAGCCCCCTGCAACCCCTAAACGGCCCCCTCAGTCCTCGAATCACGCACTCAAGCCATCGACGGCTGGGCCGGGGCGCCATGCTGGATTCCGGGCCGCTTGTCTGCTTCGTCGCGGGACTGACGCCGTGACGCGTGCCGACTCACGATGGCCGCCATCTCATCGACCGATCCCCATGGGGCCAAGCGCTCGCCCGAGGCCGCTCCGTGGAACGGCAAGGCTCTCTGCACCTCTCGGCGGCCGACCTTGTGCAGACCCCGCCCTGGTCGTCCGCGCCAGGGCCGCGCCTCTCGCCGCTCGACCGGAAGAAGTCCAACGCTGCTGCGCTTGTGTCCCGGTGCCCGGACCCGGTCTGGGCCTCCATCTGTCTTGGCCCGCAGGTCCGCGCCCGAACACCGCCGCAGTTCCAGCCGGAAAGCTCACCTGATCCGCGCCAACCCCTGAGCCCACCGAAAATGGGGCCGTCCCTTGCGGCGTACGAATGCCGGCCCGCCGTCAGCCAGCTGGACGAGGGGTATGCACGTGCAGCCCCAACAGGGCCAGCAGTCATTCGGCTCAGGGAGCCCTAAAGGACTCCTTATTGGATCTGTGTAGCTCGCGTAGCCTGCGCCACGCCTCCGCCTCTCCGGGTCCGGACTGTTTCGGGATCGGGGACGTCGCTCACGCCGCGCAGCGCCCCCTCCTCAACTCCGGGCCGACTAGCTGACACTCACTCAGTCTCAAGCCGGCCACAGCCGGCCCAGACCCTCGTCCTCCGGACTCCCTTACCCCCACCGGGCACATAGAACCACTGCCTCTGGAAGCAAAGCAGCAGGCCGCTGCCTTCTTGGTCGCCGCTCCAGGCCGAAGCGCCCGGGACGGGCCCCGTGCAAGCATCAATGGGCCCTCAGCACCCTCCATCACGACAGCTGGCGCGAGCCACGGCTTGTCCGCGTCCTGCTAATGCCCCAGCCAACTGTGCGGTGTCCCTTGGGTTCTGTGTCGGTGACCACACGCCGCAACGCCTCCCCTCCCGACCCGTCGCGCTTTCTCTGGTGGCGGCGGATCGTCCTGGAGAGCCCTGCGGCTGTGCCCCGCGACTCCGGCCAGCTGGGTCGAGGGGCCCCAGCAGCTGGGCCCCCACCGGGTGCTGCTAGCGCGCGGTGCGGATAGCCTGACGCTGTGGGTATCGACCAGGGCTCAGTCAGCCCGACTGGACCCGGCCTTGGCAAATCCCGTGTCGGTCCCCTGTCGCCCTGCTGGCGAACGGCCCAACTCCTCAAGGCACCGCCGGTCACCGCGAAGGCCGCCCCATCCACAATGCGGACAGTGGAACGCGGAAGAGTGCGCGTTCCCGCGGGCGTGCGCCGAGTGTGCTCGGGAAAACCAAAGAGCCCGGCCCAGCGTATCGACCCGGTTCCCCACTCCCGCCCGGGACGAGTTGCGACCCGTGCGTTGTCTGTCCCTCCCGGCCCGCGCTCGAAGCGATCGGCAGGGCGCGCGCCACCTTCGGACATCAATTCAATCTTGATCCGGACCTGCGGCAGCCAGCCTGCCGGAGGGTCGAGGTTCGTCTGGGACCGACGCCGACCTTGATTGCAGGGCCGCCCCTGCGCGTCCTTGAAAACCCTCACTAGGTGTGGGACTGTCTTGGCTTCTGGGCGTGCCGAACCCGTCGCTGGCCCGGCCAGGTCGGCGACCTCGTCACAGAGACGTTGGCGCGCGGCAATTCACGAACCCTCACAGTCGTCCCGGGACCTGCTGCCGTCGACCGTGCGCGCCACGGCCTCCCTTGATCGGATGAACAGACACTACAGTGCTCTTCCGAAGTAGTCCTCGGACCCACGACTGCTGTCACCAGGCTCCTACCGGTAACGGGGCTCCTCCCAACAACGCACCCGGCGCCACATCCTGGCGGTGGCGATCCAGAGCACGAGTCTCTTGTTGGGCGGTATCAGCCCTTCAACTTGGACACCGGGCCGCAAACGCCGCGTGCACGTTAGATCGGATTGACGGCGCTCGCCAGCCCCGGATTCCGGGCCTCCCGGAATCCGTCGGCAACATCAGATGCAGCAAGGACAGATCTGCCGACCCGGGCATGCAGACGCGGCCACGGCGCCATTCCCTGAACGCCCTTCTGGCAGTCGGCAGCAGGCCGTTGCCCCAACCCCACCTTCCTGTTAGCTGTAGCGAGCATAGATGTCCGCACACACACACATATATAAGAGGAGTCCTAACCGGACTCGGCCAGCCTGCCGCGAACGCCACGCAACCGTTCGTATCGGTCCCTCGGGGCGCCCCGCCACCCCGTCCGTCGAGCCTGTCTGCGCACATGCCCCTCGCTGATCGCAGCGGCCGATTCCGTGGCACGCCTTCCCCGCCGAGTACACCCGCCTTCAAGCAGCAAGTCGGGGGATGGCCCGCACTGTCATAGGGTCTGCCGCCGCCCAATCCTCGAGCAACGCGCGAACCACCCGAAGAGACACCGGCGACACCGCCCAGACTCACCGTACCGGGTCATCAAAGGCCCAAACATCCGACACGGCGAAGTCCTCGACCTTGGGCAGGCCAGAGGAGCCTTGGCCCAACGGAACCCATTTGGTTCATGCTCTCCCATCAATCTGTGCGATATCGGTGGATGAGACGCTGCACCGGACAGACCGAACGGAAGCGGCGGTCCTGCGTCTGCCGGCCAAGCCGCCGCCGTCAGGCGGCCTTGATCATTCCAGCCTGTCTTCCAGATCGCTGGTCCGCCAACTCCCTTGTGCCCAGCCCCGTGCGCCGGACTCCGGCGCAATGCGCATGGAAGAGCGGTGGACCAGACGATCTGAGGCCACCCTCGCACTGAGGCTCTCGCCCGGACAGCCCGACCTCACCGTTCCGCAGCCCGCGCCGATCATTCCAAGCGCGTCATCGAATCCAAGGTGGCCGTGCAGCGGCGTGGGGCAGGATGTGCCATCCGCCAGGTGCTTGTTCACACCGGCCTGCAGTATCGACCGGTGGCGACGCTGGCGAGCGGAGTCGGAGCACTTCGCTATCTTCGACATGCGCCCGGGAGGGTCGAGGGAAGCGTGCATCTTCCGCAGCTACCAGCTGCCAGGCAGTCCGCCTACTGCAGCTCGGGCAATGCTGCCCAAAATGGCGCGACCCGCCTCTCGCCATCCTGTCCGATGTCCGCGGCCGGGGCCAACGCGCACCTTGACTGACCCCCGGTCTGATCCGAGCCCATCGCCAGAAACGCTCGACACGTCCGCTGAGGGGGGAGGACACACTCCCTCGACGCGATTCGGGCAGGCCTCATGCCATACTTCGGGTGGGCGTGAGAGACTTCAACACCGAAGGGCCCGTGAAACCCGCGAAGCACTACTGCATCCCGCCTTTGGAACGCGTGGACTTGGCGGAGATCTTGAGGCTCGTTCAGAGAGAGAAGTACTTCGTCCTCCTTGCCCCCCGTCAGACCGGCAAGACTTCGATCCTGAAGGCTCTGGCCGACCACCTCAACGCTACCGGCGAGTATCGCTGCGTCTACGCGAACTTCGAGGTCGGCCAGACCGCTCGGGAGGACGTCGGTCGAGCTATGCGAGCGCTGTTCGACCAGCTCGGCAAGCGTGCCCACCGGACGCTGGGAGATCCTTTCGTCGACTCATGCGCCGAGGAACTCTTGGCCAAGCACGCCCCAGACAGCGTCCTCAACCGGATGCTCACGCTCTGGACCGAGAGGGACAACAAGCCTCTAGTGCTGCTCATCGACGAGATCGACACCCTTCAGGGCGACTCGCTCATCTCTGTGCTGCGACAGCTCAGGGCGGGCTATGACGAGAGGCCGGACGGCTTCCCGCAGAGCGTGATTCTGTGCGGAGTGCGGGATGTCCGCGACTACCGCATCTTCTCGGGCTCGCTAGGGTCGAATGTCACCGGCGGCAGCGCGTTCAACATCAAGGCCGAATCCCTGCGGCTCGGGGACTTCAGCGAGGTCGAGGTGGACTCCCTGCTCGGCCAGCACACCGCCGAGACCGGACAAGAGTTCGACGCGGGAGCGGTGGGGAGGGTCTGGGAACTCACGCGGGGCCAGCCTTGGCTGGTCAACGCACTGGCTTACCAGGCCTGCTTCAAGGACAAGGCCGGACGGGACCGCACACGGCCTATTGGGATCGCGGCCATCGACCGTGCCAAGGAGACCCTCATCCTCAATAGGGTCACGCACCTCGACCAACTCTCGAACCAGCTTCGTGAGGAGCGTGTTCGGCGTGTCGTGCTGCCTATGCTTGCCGGATCCGACCAATGGGACTACTCGCTGCGGGACTTGGAATACGTTCGCGACCTCGGGCTGGTGGCGCGCGAAGGCGTCGTCAGGATGGCGAACCCGATCTATTCCGAGGTCATTCCCCGCGAACTGACCGCATCCCTGCAGTCCGGCCTGGAGAGCATGGTCTCCCCCGCTTGGTACGTCAGCGGGGACGGAGGCTTGGACGTACAGGCACTGCTGACAGCTTTCCAAGCCTACTTCCGGGAGCACTCGGAGTCTTGGGTGGACAGGTACGGCCACCGTGAGGCCGGCCCCCAGCTCGTGCTGCATGCCTACCTCCAGCGCGTGGTCAACAGCGGCGGGCGCATCACTCGCGAATACGCCGTCGCCCGGGGACGGACGGACCTGCTCATCGAATGGCCGCTGCCCGGGCAGGCGCTGGCGTTCCGTGCGAGCAAGCACGTCATCGAGTGCAAGGTGGTCGGCGTGAAATCCGGGCTGCAGCGCGTGATCCGCGAGGGTCTGCAGCAGACGGCCTGGTACATGGACCGCTGCGGCGCCCAGTCCGGGCACTTGGTGGTCTTCGACATGCGGCCGGGGCGGTCGTGGGAAGAGCGCGTGTTCCGGAAGGATCCGGACCCGGACGGAAACCCGATCACGGTGTGGGGCATGTGACCCCACTTGTGGCGGCAGCCTCGGGGCGCCTTGCACCGCACCAGAATTGGATCGTGTAGAACGGCGGCAGCGGACTTCGGAGTCCGCATGCTGCAGCCGGCCAACGTAGAGTGGTTGGGCCACGCTCTGGAGCACGGCAAGCTCTCGCGATCGGCCCTAGAGTGCGAGCTGCGCGAGAGGGACGGGCGGCGCTATCCCCGGGTACCGCTGCGCAACTTCTCGGCACGGAGGGCCAATCGAGAAGTCCCTCCGGATGCTCAAGTCCGGGACGCACATGCAGAACCGCAACCTGCGCACTGCGGAGGCACCAGCGAATTGCCAGAGGTCTCTGCCCGGGTGGGGCAGGACTTCGAGAGCGACCATAGTCCAAGGCATGAGCACGGAACTGATCGGAATATAGGCTAGGGGCGTCTCGCTGGCAGGCTTGGTGCTCACGGAAGACGGCATGACGACAGCTGCGGTCCGCGCACTATCGACGCGGCTCGAAGGTTCGGAAGTCCGCACGGGGGAGCCAAGGCCACGTCAATCGCGACTCGAGAGCCGGATCGAAGGCTCTGGGTTGTTGCGTTTTGTTGCGTTCGCTGGCGTTGTCCCCCGATGCCCCGCCGCCGATTCCAGTGAATGAGCGTGGGCTCGCCTCAGCGCTTCGAGCGCCCCTAGGCCGAACTGGTTGAGTCACTCTCCGAACTTGATGACACATTGCCTGCGCTGCGCACGGAGGTCTGTCGCTCGACGTCGCTGGCGGCAATTGGGTTCGCGGTCCTGCTCTGCCTCGACACCGCACGAAAACATGAAGGCACCAGAATGAAGTCGAGCGATCCTAGAGGTGTAGTGTGTCGCGCGTCACGATACACACATGCTATAATCGCTGCATGAGTCGAACCAGCAACACAATCTCCGCTCGGCCGAAGCATCCGGGCAGCCGCGTCCGCGAGGCGATCATCCCGATCGGCATGTCGGTCTCCGAAGCCGCACGTCGCCTCGGCATTGGCAGACCCGCGCTCTCGTCCTTTCTAAACGGGAGGTCCGCCCTGTCCCCCAAGATGGCCGTCAGGCTAGAGAAGGCGTTCGGCGCGAATCGGGAAGAATTGCTTGATCTGCAGCAATCGTACAACCGACGTCGACACCAAGCGATGGCTCAGGACGTGGCAGTCGTCCGCCAAGTCCCAGAATTCCTCGCGATCAAGGCAAGGCGAATCGAGCGGTGGGGCACTGCCCACATCAGGGCCCGCGCGGCCCTGCCCGTCTTGATCCGCAAGCTGGTGCACTCAACCATCGGCACCCCGTCCGCCCTCAGACGCATCGATTTCCCCGGATACGACAATGGCCAGCGACGTGGCCCGGACGGAATCGTCGAGGCTCAGGTAGCCACACCATGGATCCCGAGCGGCAAGTCGATCTGGGAGCTCGGAACGGGAAACAACCCTCAGAGGAAGGCAGAGAGCGACTACGGCGCCCGGCTGCGCTCGGTCGATGCAGCAACTCGGGCAGAGACCACATTCATCGTCGTGACCACACGCAACTGGCACGGGAAGGGCGTCTGGGCCAGATCGAAGGAGGCGGCCGGCGAGTGGAAGGCGGTCAGGGCCTATGACGCTAGTGATCTTGAGCAGTGGCTCGAGCAGTCCCTGCCAGCCCAGATGTGGTTTGCGAAGGAATTCGGCCTCCCTGTGCTTGACCAGGACTACGAGACGCTTGACCAAGCATGGCAAGACTGGGCCGACGTCACTGATCCACCGCTTACGGCCAATCTCTTCGAGCCTTGGCTGGACGAAGGCGCGAAGACCTTCTTGCACTGGTTCCGCAGTAAGAGCACGAGGCCCTTCGTCATCGCGGCCAATTCGCGCGACGAGGCCTTCGCCTTTCTGGCGTGCCTCCTGGAGATCGACAACCTTCGCGCGCTCAAGGACTTGACGGCGATCCTCACATCGCCGCGCACCGCGAAGCAAGTGATCCGGTCCTCAGCCCCGCTGATTGCGATCGCTAGTTCCGTGGATGTCGAGCGAGCGGTCAGCGCTGCCCGTCACCCGATTCGGCATGTCATCTACCGCCCACCCAATGTCAGCGAGCCCAAGCCCGACATCAGCCTCGGACTGCTTCCGTACGACGCGTTCAAGCAGGCGCTCATGGGCATGTCGATCAACGAGGGACGCGTTGAGCAACTAGAGAGAGAGTCGGGACGATCCGTAACGATCTTGCGACGCCGATTGTCCCAGAATCCGAGTATCCGACAACCGGTCTGGGCCGACGACGACCAGATCTCTAGGGGCTTGATGCCGCTCGCGCTGATAGGGTCCTGGCAGGTCAGCTTCCGTGGCGACAAAGAAACCCTCTCCAGATTGGCCGACCAACAGTGGGAAGCCCTGGAGACTCGCATTACGACCCAATTGAATCTCGAAGACTCGCCCGTGTGGTCTATCCTGGACTGTCAGGGATTCACGTCAAGGATCGATGCTCTGTTTGCAACAGCGCCAATGATCACGAGCGCCGTCCTCGAACGCTTCTTCGAAGTCTCTGAGCAGGTCCTGCTCGAGCCCGATCCTGTTCTTGAACTGCCGGTCGCAGACCGGTGGGAAGCGGTGGTTAATGGCAACGTCCGGAGCCATTCTGAGACGCTGCGCAAGGGTATCTGCGAGACTCTCATTCTGTTGGCTGTCCATGGTGGGCACCTAGTACGCAACCGACTCCCACTCAATCCGGCGACCGCGGTCCAAGCGCTGGTTCAGAGGATCCTGACTCCGTTAACGATCAATACACTTCTCTCCCTTGAGGACGTGCTGCCCCTGCTTGCGGAGGCCGCTCCGGAAGTCTTCTTGGAGGTCCTTGGGCAAGACTTGGATAGAGACGTCCCCGAACTGTCCGGCCTTCTCAGATCATCCGAGAGTGATGAGTTCTGGCAGCCAGAGTGGCGCACTTCCCTCCTGGAGGCCCTTGAGTGCTTGGCCTGCAACGCGGAACACCTACCGAGCGCGGCCTTGCTCCTTGCCCGCCTCTCTTCCCATGAGGTGGCGGATAGAGACCACGAGCTACCCACTTCAAGTCTTCATGCCATCTTCAATGCTTGGTCTCCGCAGACAGCAGCGACGGTGGAGGACAGGATCGCAACTCTGGATCTCTTGCGTCGCAGATTCCCGCGTGTCGCGTGGACCATCTGTATGAAGCAACTGGAGAACGCTGCTCGGACGGCCCACGATGGGTACAGGCCCCGATGGCGGGACGAGGCCCCCGGCGCTAAGCGAGAAGCTTCCAGTGAAGATCGGATCAAGTTCGTGCGACGAGTTGTAGAGCGTGTCTTTCAGTGGTCTGAGTACGACGAGCACACACTTGCGGACCTCGTCGAACATCTCGGGTCTCTGCAGCACGACAAGAGGAGGCGCGTGTGGGACCTTATCGATGACTGGTCTTTGACCGCCACTGAAAGTGCCAAAGCGGCATTGCGTGAGAGAATCCGGAGAGCGGCGATGACCCCGAGAGGTCGCTTGCGGAGTCTCGGTCCGCCAACCATCGACCGAGCCCGCCAAACCTACGCGGCCCTCCGCCCTTCGGATCCAGTCGCCCGCCATAAGTGGCTGTTTAGGGTCGACTGGATCGAAGTGTCGGCAGACGATGCTGCCGGTTCAGAATTCAACCCGGAGAAAAACTCCCAAACACTCAACAAATTGCGAAGAAGGGCTATTCGGGAGATCTACGATACGCCACGCTCCGAGGGCATTACCAGACTGTTAGCTGTGAGCGGGTCGCCGTACACGATTGGGCGCTCGGTCGCAATGTCTATAACGGATTCTCGAGAACTGGGCCTTCAAGTGTCCCGCTTGCTTGCTCTCGGTCCGGACTCACGTGAGAAGGCCGAGACATGCATAGAAGGGCTGCTCACGCACCTTCCGGACAACTCGGTCGCCGACCTGCTCCAGAACGCTTCGCAAGACCTGTCCAGCGAAGAGCAGGCGCGATTGTTCGCTCAAGCACCGTTCCGCCGTAGTACTTGGCGCCTAGTTGACACGTGCGGCCCTGAGCTACGGACTCGCTACTGGAGGACTGTCGATCCAACCAACGAGCGGCACTCGCCAGCTGGGTTTGCCAAACTCATTGGCCAGCTGCTGGACGCTGGGCGGCCAGAGGCCGCTTTCCGCGCCGTGACGCCATTCTGGCAGTGTGTAGAAACATCCCTTCTAAAGAGGCTAATGCACGACCTCGCGACGGTCATTTCGGATCCCCGATGGTGGGACAGGGGCGAGGGCTATGAGATCGCCACCGCACTGAAGGCGCTAAACGGCCGCCAAGGCGTCAGGCCGGATGAAATGGCACGGCTCGAGTTCCGCTTTATCGATGCCTTAGTTAGCAACAAAGACATTCACGGGCTTCCGCACCTTGAGGAGCGGATAGCGGGCTCCCCCGCTGCCTTTGCCGCACTCGTAGCACGCTGCTCTAAACGAAGCGACTCAGGTGAGGATCCACCCGAGTGCCGCGTCGCAGATGCCGACCGTCGGAAGGCTGACGCGTGGGCAGCCCACCAAGTTCTCGACGAACTCGACAAGATTCCTGGCACGGACCCGAGCGGACAGATTCATGCTGAAGTACTCGCCAAGTGGCTCGGGGATGCACAACGGGAGTGTGACCAGCTCGGACACCGGAGCTTAGGCGACGCCTTCATGGGGAATCTTCTATCTAAGGCTCCTATTGGTCCAAACGCGGGGTGGCCCTGCGAAGCGGTCTGCGAGGCCATCGAGGAGGTTGCATCTCGAGAATTGGGCACCGGCTTCGTGACTGGTGCACTCAACTCTCGTGGTCCTGTGTTGCGAGGGCAGGGAGGGCAGCCAGAGCGCGAGCTCGCCGAGAGGTACGACGCTTGGGCCAAGACTAGGCGGTTTGCGTTTCCGTTTGTGGCGGGGCTGCTTAAAAAGATTGCCGAATCCTACCGATCGTACGGTAGATGGTGGGATTCCGAAGGGAATCTGGAAGACCGACAGGTGTAATGTGGGCCCCTCTTGATTCAGGCCCTTCCAGCTACCCCAGCGCGAGCAAGAGATCCCTAGACACCGGATCCCGTCGGCCCCTCAATCCGTGCCGTTCGCTAACCACATATGGAAGAGGGAATCTCCCGTAGCGAACCGCTGGCGGCCATTCCACGGCCAATTCGACGAGGGCGACCATCGGCCGCTCCAATCCATCCAGTACTGCGCCGCCACGAGGAGCCTTCAGGCACTCCCTAAGTGCGTCTATGCAGATCTGATTGCTGCCACCGCCACCGGCAGGGAATGCCGGCGCCAGGCCGGGACAAGGCTGTCGTTGAGTTCCGGGGCGTCGCTCGCTCCGACGGGTACGCGCACCCCAGCTGAGGACCGGCTGTAGGATGATATCGGACACGCTCTCGCGACGGCAGGAGCCGTCGTGTGGCTTCTCCCTCTTGCCACTGAGAACGACCACCTCTGAGCGCGGACCGTCTCGACGCGGGCACATACCGAACCGCAACTCCGTCAAGACCGTGGCCTGATCCACGAGCTCAGCGGGAGTTCAGAAATGCCCACAGACTCACGACTCGAGACGCCCTCCTCCAGCCATGCACGACAGCGGACGTGACGCGCTGCGTCCTCCCGGAATGCATTCGCCAACACGCTGACGCCAGCACTTCGCATTCATCCGGTCCTCAAGAGCCGCGTTGTCGGTCAGGTCCACACCCCGTTGCACCCCCAATCGGAATGGGCGGAGCATCCGAGGGAGAACACGACGGGATCGACACGTACTCGCGCAGAGCCGGATCCACAACCGCCTTCAGCGCTTTCTTGTTACGCGGTGCGTGAGACTTGGTTGCGACTACCAGAGCGCCATTGATGCTGATCGTCTTAGCATGCATACGAGCAAAGCGGTATGTGTGCGGAGGTGAGGCCAGGGACCGGGTCGTCCGCTCCTTCGTCGCTCGACGACACATCCGACGGGAATCTCACGTTGTCTTACGTTGGAAGCTCCAACGCTTTCCGGTTGGCTCGGTTCGAGAGCGCGAGCGGCCAGAAGAGGAACCTCAGGCCGCTCACGGTCGCTTGGGCGACGCGAGCTAGAATCGACGAATGCCATTGCAGAACAGAGTCACACCTCTTGGTGAGATTCTTGCGATTCCGGACAGGGGCCTGTTGATGGGCAACCGTGGCGCTTTAGCCAAGAAGCCAGGCAT
The DNA here is from genome assembly GCA_965203925.1 of Bryobacterales bacterium. Taxonomy (GTDB): domain Bacteria; phylum Acidobacteriota; class Terriglobia; order Bryobacterales; family UBA6623; genus VXMF01. The sequence goes on along the minus strand of OZ241924.1, from coordinate 1,672,538 downwards.
CCTCGGCAAGGCGCGTTTCAGGGGGAAGAGATGGATCATTTGCGATACGGAATTCGCCGGCCCGCCACTCCCGCTCATGCTGCCTCGTAAGTGCACTCAACTCTTCTTCCTTGATGAGGCAGTCGCGCTGGCCGCCGGTCACCGGCCTTGTTTCAAATGTCGTAACAAAGCCGCAAAGTGTTTTGTCGCTGCGGCTTGGCCGCAGAAGCCCGGAGTGAAAGCGGCAGCCATGGACAAGATCCTTCACGAACAGAGAATCGACCCAAAGGAGAAAAAACCGCTCACACACACGTCTAGATTCGAGGACCTCCCCTGTGGTGCATTCGTGAAGCGCTATGGAGAGGCGTGGCTAGTCCTTCACTCATCATTGGTCCGTTACACCCCTTCCGGCTACGACTACGACCGGCGGATCGAAAGACCGACCGGGCATGCGACCGTCCTGACGCCTCCAGTAGCAGTTGATGCTCTTGCCGGCGGGTATTCCCCCATCCTGCATTCAACTGCATGCCCGGAAACCAAGTGTGAACGTCCGGAGAGGCGGTGACAGATTCATCGGAACAGGATCGAATGCCAGCGGGGATCGAAGGGTTTGAGAAGAATGTGTGTGACTGGCAGCGCGAAACGGTTGTGAACCTCGAGGTTGCAACGTCCTTGCGGCCGGCCCGAATGAATCCAGTTGGCGGCCCGTTAACAGGTGCCACGGGGACGGGTGGCGTCGCACAGGGTCTCCAGCAGGACGGGGCACGGCCGGTAGCGGTCGAGGCATTGCTGCGGTAGGCACCGCTTGACCAGTGACAGCAGATTCGAGGCTGGGCAGCGCACGCGGAACCAAGGCAGCAACAGGTGTCTGGCGTTGTTCACGACGGCGGGCAGGGTGCGCTCGCGAGTGGCACGGTCCCAACCTATGATGCGGTCGCGCGGGGCGATCTTCCAAGCGGCGGCCCCGAAGCCGGACAGGGCCGCCGGCCAGCCTCGGGCGGAGCACGCCGAGGAGCACAGCTGTGCCCCCGGCAGGGTCGTGTGGCCCTAGTACTGGTAGCGCTTGACTTCTCGCTCCAAGGGTGGCTGTGCGGATCGCGGGAACGCAGCGGATCCAAACGCAGCGGCCCCAATTGCGCCGCCGAGCCGCCTGGCTCACGGGGCTACTCCGGTGGGCCGCGGGCAGCGCTGTCCACGCCTCCAAGCGTTTGGCAGGCAGACCCCAAGGCAGCCACCGCACGGACTCCCGCGGCGGCCCGCCCAGACGGGCACACCCACGCTGCGGACCTCAAGAACCAATGGATCCAGACCTTCGCTCACCCGCCTGTTGGCTGTTCGGGATCCATGCCCGAGACGCATGAAGGCCTCAATTGCAAATCCCGTGTCGGTCCCCTGTCGCTCCGCAGGCGAACGGCCCAACTCCTCAAGGCACGGTCGGTCACCGCGAGGGCCGCCCCGTCCACAATGCAGACAGTGGAACGCGAACGCGTGGGCGTCCGCCAAGTGTGCTCGAGAAAGCCAAAGAGCCCGGCCCATTGTATAGACCCGGTTCCCCACTCCTGCTCGGAACGAGTTGCGACCCGTGCGTTGTCTGTCCCGCCCAGCCTGCGCTCGAAGCGATCGTTAAGGCGCGCACCACCTATAGTCCTCAACTTGATCTTGATCCGGAGCTACCCTAGCCAGCCTCCTGGAAGGTCGAGGTTCGTCTGGGACCGACGCCGACCTGGATTGCAGGGCCGTCCCTGCGCGTCTCTGAAAACCCTGAGTACGTGTGGGACTGTCTTGGCCTCTGGGCGTGCCCAACCCGTCGCTGGCCCGACCAGGTCGCCGACCTCTTCGCAGAGACGTTGGCGAGCGGCGATTCACGAACCCTCACGGTCGTCCCGGGACCTGCTGCCGTCGACCGTGCGCGCCACGGCCTCCCTTGATCGGATGAAAAGACACGACAGTGCACTTCCGAAGTACTCCTCGGACCCACGACTCCTGTCACCAGGCTCCTACCAGTAACGGGTGTCATCCCAACAACGCGCCCGACACCACATCCTGGCGGTGGCGATCCCGAGCACGAGTCTCTTGATTGGCGACACTAGCCCTTAAACTTGGATACCGGACCGCAAACACCGCGTGCAGGTTAGATCGGATTGACGGCGCTAGCCAGCCCCAGATTCCGGGCCTCCCGGAATCCGTCGGCAACATCAGATGCGGCAAAGACAGATCCGGCAACCCGGACATGCAAGCGCGGCCACGGTGCCATTCCTTGAACGCGCTTGTAGCAGTCGGCAGCAGGCCGTTGCCCCAACCAGACCTTCCTGTAGCCGTAGCGAGCATAGATGTCCACACCCATATATAAAGGAGTCCTAACCGGGCTCGAATACTCAAGCATCGGTCGGTCCGGACCTGTAGTCCGAACAGATGAACTTGTCGGACCCCGGATCCCCCATATCGTACCGTATCTCATCCGAGAGAGCAAAACTCAAGTGCAAAGCGTCTATGACACATCCAGGAAGTGGCCAGAGAACTCTGCGTGAAACATACGGCACTAACCGGCGTTGTCCGTCACTCCCTCCGCTAAGTTCGGCTTTGCGGGCCAGATTACAAGAACCGTGATGCTCCAAACACTGCTACTGAATCGGATTACGAGGCACGATCCTCCTTCGAAACGTCTGCCGTGTGCTGTTGCGATGATCCCCGAACATCTTCAACTTGACGAATCAACTCAACAAGCCCCGCCGTGAAGCCTGCAATCTCTCCCAGCGTACCCTCGTTGACTACCTGCCGAAGTGCCTTTCCAATAATCCTATCATCGTCACTGCGGGCCGCAACGTAATTTAGAGCTCGTTGGAGATCAAGACTTCTCGACCGTGCGGTCAGCTGCTCTTGACCAGTCTCACGATTCCCTCTGGTAGCCGCTCGCGTGCTCTCTCCTTCCGGGGACTTTCCCTTCGGGGAGGGATGGTTGGCAGCTGACCCTCTTGACTGGCTTGTGCCTCGGGGCAAACGGGCAGAACGATCGCCAGCGTGTGCGAGTTCCGCACGGCGCTTGATCAGCAGTGTCTGGCCGGTCTCAAGCTTTAGCCATTGCCACTTGAATTGCATCTTCGGAGATGGGAGTGGTTCGCTAATCGGCTCCGCCCGCCCCAAGCCACGAACGTATAGTCCGTCGCCGTCCAAGATAGTTAGACAATCGGCCCTCGCCCTCGGTGCTGACCAGTGCAAGAGATCAGGATAGTCATGGCCCTGCGGCTCTCCGCCTCGGGCGATCTCCGACAACCTCGCCGCTTCGGCCCGAAACAGATCGGCATCCAAGACCTCGACAGATGGACCGGTTTCGGCCGTCATTCCAAGCATGGCCCCTGCCATCGTCGCAATTGTGTCGGTATCAGTGCCAATTGCGTTCGCCGCAACCCGCAAAACTTCCTGCGGTCGAGGATCGCACCAAGTCAAGGCTGTGGCCGCAACCGCTGTTAGTATTCCGCTGCCGCGCTGTGCTGGCTCGCGCAGCCCGAGGATGTCCACGATCTCGTCGTATCGGCTTGCGCCAGAACTATTCTTCCCGATTGAGGACACGGCACTGATGGCCTCCTTCGATTCACTAACTGCGCTCGACCATCCTTCGGTGAACGATCCCGCTTCCTGCTCAAATAAGCCGAGCCAGTAGCTTCCGATCTCAGGGTCGTGCCGCATAATCTCGGGAATCCGCGTAGCGACGTCGATGGTGCTCAAGAGGTCACCGGGGGAAATGCGGCGACGGCAGACCATAGTCCGAGCGAGGGCCAATGAGTGAAGGACCGCACCCATCATTCCGGTCGGATGCGAGTGTGTGCAAACGGCATTTCGAAGCACATCGAGCAGAAAGCTCTCAGGGTCGTCCGGACTAGCTGCTGCCCAAATGTGCGGCTGAACGCGCATCGCCGCGCCGTTCCCCCCCGAATTGGCCCAGCCCTTGAATCTGTTGGCGAACCACGGAACTTTGGACTTGGCCAAGTTCATCGCCGCCGCGCCAGTGGATCTGCCGCCCCCTAGCCCATAACTTAGCCAAACCGGAAGCTCTACCTTGGCGAACGCTTCCACGTCGAAGCCACTTGGGCGAATTGCTCGCCCTGTGGCGAGTCGTAGTTGGGAATCGTCGGAGTAGCAGCCCTTGGGCAATGAAACGATGATGCCCGCACGGCCACCGATACGTCGCTTCCATTCGATCGGCCTGCGTAGCGGCTCGCCGGATGTTCGCCTCTTTAAGCCGCGTGCGTTGGTGAGTTCACTGATCCATCCCAGTGCATCGCCGTATGCTGCCCAAAGGGCTGATCGCTCGACTTGGACCCGGTGGTCGGTGAATGTTGCCTCCTTCGGTGTGTGATTCGGCACTCCTCCACTGTCCGGCGAAGCCTGTTCCGGGAACAACGTGCGGCCCGTCACTCGAACACCTCCGGTGTGTGACGTACCTCCACATTCAGGTAGAGCCCCGCCAACGTCCCCATAATCTCGTCTACGATATCTTCAGTTTGAACAAATATACGTTGGAGATGTTCACACGACAACTCATTCGGGTATAAGACTTCTGCTTGCCTGTCCGTGGGCCATTCTGATCGCTTATTCTTTCGGTCATGTAACTCTCCATGGCGACCAACAACGCGGTCGGCGAACATTTGCTTGAATCCTGTCAACCCCTCGGCGCGGTTGCATGCTGGGTAAATGTTGTTCGTGGTCGCAAACACGACTCCCGGATGAGCAAGAATCCGAGGGTGGAAGGATAGTACCACCCACGGATTGTCCTTTTCGGCGTGCCATCGCACGGAAGTTTCAAACATCCAGTCGTTGATGCGTTCGACGGAGAGATTCACATAGTCTAGCCACGACGTGTCCTTGCGGAAGGAGGCATTGGGTCGATAAACGTGCTCCAAGTAACTGTCCTGCGGCAATTGGAGCCGACTCTTCACGGCCCCCACTGCCAATACTCCCACACAGCCACGAAACGTAGTAAAATGCACTATCTTCATTATCCCCATGCGTTTAGCAGCGGTTAATACCTCGGGGCAATCTGGCAAGGCCATGATCTGTTCGGGCGTTCTCGGTTCCGCCTCATGAACATCACCTGTCGGCATGGCGTCAGACCCTCACGAGATTGTATGAGGTGGGGTCCATGAGGCCGATCAGCGTCGACTCCTCTCCAGGCTTGTACCCTACCGAAACGGTCTTACGGGCTCGGCCGATGGCCATGGCAACAAGTCTCCGGAGTAATTCAAGCACACCGTCGCCGTTCTCGTCACCGTGAGGAGTGACCTCGGAATTGAGCCCTGGTACGAGCACATGATCGAATTCGAGCCCCTTTGCCGAATGAATGGTGGACAATGCCACGAGCTCCGGACCGGTTGGCCAATCGGCCATTCGAGTCAGTTCGCAATAGGGGATGTTTCGTTCCTGCAGCGTCCTGCGAACGTGGTCAAACCATCGTCCGCCCCGCGGTTGGAGAATGGCAACTGTGTCGCCGACATCTAGGTACGGCTGTACGCGCTCCATCATGTGATCGACTTGGGCACTGTAGGTGCCGGCGACGACTTCGGGAAGCGCGCCTGCCCGCTCGCTTCTGTTCTCGTCGGGCAATACCCCGTCCTCTTCTTGGGGCAAGCCTTGAACAAGGGACTTGGCTAACCTTGCAATCGCTTTCGTGTTCCGATGATTGCGTGAGAGGGTGTAGACCATCCCCGGTCTCATTTCAATTTCAAGTTCACTCCACTGGAAACCTTGGGGGTAGATCTTCTGCGTGGCATCAATGATGAATGTTGTCACATGATCGTCCTTCAAATGTGCAAGTATTGCACGGAGCTGATTCGCAGAGAGGTCCTGTACTTCGTCGACAACTACGACATCATAACCAGGACTACTCGCGTTGGCAGCTTCGACTGCGATGTCATTCCAATCAACCTTCCTCAGTGATGCCTTTCTTCGCTCATATGGCACAATTACTCGTGTCAGCAATCTTGCTCTCATTCTCTTGTTTACCGCAGGGGATCTGCCGCGTCCGGATCGCACGACACTCTTGTAGGTCTCACGTTGATCCGGTGGAAACCGGCCCAATATGTAGGCAACCTCGTCAATAAAGTATTCGATGTTTGTAGGTGCTACGCCGACCTTCGGTAGCAGGGTCTTCAATATGGTTGTGGGATCAAGGACATCTCTGTCGCCGACAAGCGTCAGTGCCCACTTCGAGAACGTCTCGACAGTCAGATGTAGTCCTGGCGACGGGCAGACCTGCTCCGCAGCAAGCTGTTTCACGTATCCTCGTAGCGTCCGGTTGAATGCCAGCACCAAAACACGAACAGGTTCAACAAGGCGTAGGCGGTCCCGCCGGCTCATGCGGGAAGCGCATAGCTGTCGAAGTCGCAAGAGCGCTGCGGTGGTCTTTCCGCTGCCGGCCGCACCGCGAATGAGCCGGAATCCAGGTTTCGCATCAGCTAGGATCGGGAGTTGCTCGGGACTGGGAGTGATTCTCCTCAACGTGCGCATTCTGTGGGTTCCGAAAACTGTGGCCGGTGTGGAAGTGCAGGTTCGATATGGGACCAAGGATGCATGGTGTTTTCGGGCACAAGGTCCTGACCGTCGCCTGACGCGGCTGGTCGGCCCTGCAGAGAAGGACCTTGCGGGGCACGAGCATCTGGCAGAACGCGACTTGGCAACGGCGCGGTCCAACCCGTTGAAGGTAGGGACAGCAGACCGATGCTATCAGATCCGGCGGGGGCAAGGGGCCAGTGGTCAGCGTTCATAGTCGATTCCATGCAGTTCGCGGGTGCGCATGGACGGCCCGTCCCATACGGCCATGCGGCCACGCTCGAGGACGCAGTTGCGGATGGACTCGGCCAGGTCGTAGTCATGCAGCTCGGCGCCCCAGTGCTTGAGCGGCTTGTTGGTGGTGAACAGCAGCGAACGCCGCTGCAGGCACCGGGCATTGACGACGTGGAACAAGACATCGGCGTCGTCGGGGCCGTAGCTGAGAAAGCCGAGTTCGTCCGCGACGAACACGGCGGGCCGCACATGGGTCTTCAGGGTTTCGACGAAGCGGCCCTCGCGGCTGGCGCAGACTAGTTTCTTTCGGTCGGGGTAGGCCGCCAGTCACCTGACACCCCCCTAGCGATGTGGAGTCGAGTTCCGTGATCCCGGTTGATCTTGGATGTTGGCGCGAAGTAACTCAACATTAGCGAGTGGAAGGCCGAGTAGGCGCAGCTCCAAATTGTGGTTCCGTGTCCGCGGAAACGAGTCCATGAGCACTGTGACCCTTGGGCTGGGAAGAATCCCGCACGAGGCCGTGCTCTTCTTAATGTGGAGTAATCGGCGACTGGCGGGCGGTCGGCAACTGTCCCGGAGATCGGGCATCCGCACTGCGTCTCCCGAGCGACGCATAACGCCGTGCAGGATGCGTACGCTGCTGCGCGAGAAGACCGTCGCCACGCTGGCTGCGATTATGCTCGGCTTCGGCACGGCCAGCCGACGGACCGTCTGCCAAAAGCTGGTGGCGGCTGGCTGCCGTTTGAGCTATTCCCATTGCGGCCAGTACTACACTCTCGACGAACTGGCCAGCTACGACGAACATAGCTTGTGGTCGCACGGGGAGAGCCGTTCCTCGACCGCCGGCACCCTGCTCGCCACCCCCGAATCCTTGGTCAAGCGATCGTCTACGGGACTCTTCGTCCGCGAGTTGGGTCAACTCGTGCAGGTGGATGTCCAGAATGCGCTACGCAAGCTGGTCCACAGCGGTCGCTTGGAGCGGGAGAGAGTCGCGCGCCGGTTCCTGCATTCTTCCCCGTCCCAGTGGCGGCAGCGGCAGCAGTTGCGGGCTCGGCGGGTTCTGCTGGCGGGAGAGAGCCCGGGGCGGCTGGTGCCCGACAGCGGCGGGGAACAGATCCCGCTGGCCACCGCCACACTGGTGAGTGTGCTCGACGAGCGCCAGCGCCGACTGTACGCTGCCCTAGAGTCACTGCGCCACGGACACGGCGGCGACCTGCGGGTCGCAGCAGCGCAGCTGGGGATGGCTCCGGCCACCGTGACCAAGGGCCGCAAGCAGTTGCTGTCCGGGGACTGTGAGACCGACCGGGTCCGTAAACCCGGTGGCGGACGCAAACCGCTCGAAAAGTCTGCGCGCAGCAGTTCGCCCCGGAGCTCGAAGCCGAGATAGACCGCTTCATAGCGCCCGCAGCAGCGGACGGGATCGACCTCGAGGCGTTCGAATTGCACGAGCGTCAGCAAGCCCCGAGATTGGCAGCGCGGGCGGTCGAGCGACGGCTCAACGCCGACCTCTCCGACCGCGGGCAGCGGCGCCGAGAGTGCCGCTGCTTCTTGAAATTCACAAGAAATGATCGCGGACGCGTCGGATTCTGTGATCGCGGATGACGGACAGCAAGCACTGATTTCGTCGGATTACGTGAGCATTGATGGGGTAGCGGTAGCGATGCTACCAAACTACCCGGCGGGTGGCGGGGTCGCGAGTGTTGGCTGCCCGAATTCGGCTCGGCACGCGCTTCCCAGCGGCCCTTCAATCCTCCCCTCCGGCACCAGCCTGCCCAGAGACGGGATGATGCTGAGCATCTCGCCAGAATAGGGCGGTAAAGTGGGTGCCCGTCTGGCATTACCGGATTATTCGACCATCGGCCCAATTCTGCGTCCTAGTAATTCGACGAGAACGATCCGTTTCACGTCCAATTAACGTGACGCGCAGCACGCTGCTGCGGTCGGCAGGCGCGCTACGCGGGCCGCTTCTCCAAGACCTTCGAGACGGTCCTCGGGCCGCTGACCCTCAAGGGCGCCTACTATCACTGTCGCGCATGCGGGGCGGGCTTGTTCCCGCGGGACGCCAGCCTGGGGCTGCAAGGCAACAGCCTGTCGCCGGCGGTGACGCGCATGACGGGCTCGGCGGCGGCGCTGGTCAGCTTCCGGAGGGCCTCCGAGATGCTGGCCGAACTGGGCGGCGCCAGGGTCTGCGCCAAGCGCGTGGAGCGTGTCGCCAAGGCGCTCGGCCGCGGTCGACAGCGCCGCTTCCCGCGACACCGATCCCGAGCAGTCCGCCTTCGCCCGCCGCGTTTGGCGGGAAGCCGAGCGGCGCGGCTTCCCGCAGGCGTCGCGCCGCGTCATACTCGGCGACGGCGCCAAGTGGATTTGGCACGTGGCCTGCGAACTGTTCCCGGGCGCCATCCAGATCGTGGACTTCCACTACGCAGCCGAGAGGCTTTGGGGCGCGGCCAGGGACCTCCTGCGCGATGATCGGGCAGCCGCTGAGACGTGGCCGGAGGCGCGTTGCGCGGAACTCAGGGAAGGGTGCGTGGACACGCCGTTGGCAACGCTGAAGGCCCATGCGGGCCAGTGCACGAAGGCCGCAGAATGCGAGGTCTACATCGAGACGAACCGCGAGCGCATGCGCTACGCGGACTTCCGTGCACGAAGCCTCCAGATCGGTTCCGGGGTCGTGGAGGCAGGGCAAGACAGTCGTCGCCGTACGGCTCAAGCCGGCCGACATGCACTGGACCAAGGACGGGGCGGAGGGCATCCTGCCACTGCGTGCTTGCACGCGCGGCGGGCGATACGAAGACTTCTGGGCATGGCGCTCGGAATCCCAGCACACAGCTGCGGCCTGACCGTAACAGGCCCGATCCTCCCTGCGCAATACCCCGGCTGACCGTTCCGCACTTAGCCCGAAGCATCCTCAACGGAGGCCTGTCCATCGGCCCAGCCCACTCGCTTCAGCACTGCGAAACCGCTAGAGAACCGGCGAAAATCAGAATCGTGTCGTCCACCCGCAACCCCTTAACGGCCCCCTCAGTCCTCCAATCACGCACTCGAGCCCTCGACGGCTGGGCCGGGGCGCCATGCTGGATTCCGGGCCGCTTGTCTGCTTCGTCGCGGGACTGACGCCGTGACGCGTGCCGACTCACGATGGCCGCCATCTCATCGACCGATCCCCATGGGGCCAAGCGCTCGCCCGAGGCCGCTCCAGGGAACGGCAAGGCTCTCTGCACCTCTCGGCGTCCGACCTTGTGCAGACCGGGCCCCGCCCTGGTCGTCCGCGCCCATTCCGCGCCTCCCGCCGCTCTACCGGACGAAGTCCAACGCTGCTGCGCTTGTGTCCCGGTGCCCGGACCCGGTCTGGCCCTCCATCTGTCTTGGCCCGCAGGTCCGCGCCCGAACACCGCCACCGCCGCAGTTCCAGACGGAAAGCTCACCTGATCCGCGCCGACCCCTGAGCCCACCGAAAATAGGGCCGTCCCTTGCGGCGTACGAATTCCGGCCCGCCCTCAGCCAGATGGACGAGGGCTATGCACGTGCAGCCCCAACAAGGCCGGCAGTGTTCGGCTCAGGGAGCCCTAAATGACTCCTTATTAGATCTGTGTAGCTCGCGTAGCCTGCGCCACGCCTCCGCCTCTCCGGGTCCGGACTGTTTCGGGATCGGGGACGTCGCTCACACCGCGCAGCGCCTCCTCCTCAGCTCCGGGCCGACTAGCTGACATTCACGCAGTCTCAAGTCGGCCACAGCCGGCCCAGACCCTCGTCCTCTGGACTCCCTTACCCCCACCGGGCACATAGAACCACTGCCTCTGGAAGCAAAGCAGCAGGCCCCTGCCGTCTTGGTCGCCGCTCCAAGCCGAAGCGCCCGGGACGGGCCCCGTGCAAGCTCCAATGGGCCCTCAGCACCCTCCATCACGACAGCTGGCGTGAGCCACGGGCTTGTCCGCGTCCTGCTAATGCCCCAGCCAACTGTGCGCTGTCCCTTGGGTTCTGTGTCGGTGACCACACGCCGCAACGCCTCCCCTCCCGACCCGTCTCGTTCTCTCAGGTGGCGGCGGATCGCCCTGGAGAGCCCTGCGGCTGTGCCCCGCGACTCCGGCCAGCTGGGCCGAGGGGTCCCCCAAGCAACTGGGCCTCCACCGGGTGCTGCTAGCGCGCGGTGCGGATAGCCTGACGCTGTGGGTATCGACCAGAGCTCAGTCAGCCCGACTGGACCCGGCCTTGGCAAATCCCGTGTCGGTCCCCTATCGCCCTGCAGGCGAACGGCCCAACTCCTCAAGGCACCGCCGGTCACCGCGAAGGCCGCCCCATCCACAATGCGGACAGTGGAACGCGGAAGAGTGGGCGTTCCCGCGGGCGTCCGCCGAGTGTGCTCGGGAAAACCAAAGAGCCCGGCCCAGCGTATCGACCCGGTTTCCCACTCCCGCTCGGGACGAGTTGCGACCCGTGCGTTGTCTGTCCCTCCCAGCCCGCGCTCGAAGCGATCGGCAGGGCGCGCGCCACCTTCGGACATCTATTCGATCTTGATCCGGACCTGCGGCAGCCAGCCTGCCGGAAAGTCGGGGGTCGTCTGGGACCGACGCCGACCTTGATTGCAGGGCCGTCCCTGCGCGCCCTTGAAAACCCTCACTAGGTGTGGGACTGTCTTGGCTTCTGGGCGTGCCGAACCCGTCCTTGGCCCGGCCAGGTCGGCGACCTCGTCACAGAGACGTTGGCGCGCGGCAATTCACGAACCCTCACAGTCGTCCCGGGACCTGCTGCCGTCGACCGTGCGCGCCACGGCCTCCCTTGATCGGATGAACAGACACTACAGTGCTCTTCCGAAGTAGTCCCCGGACCCACGACTGCTGTCACCAGGCTCCTACCAGTAACGGGTCTCCTCCCAACAACGCACCCGACGCCACATCCTGGCGGTGGCGATCCAGAGCACGAGTCTCTTGTTGGGCGATATCAGCCCTTCAAATTGGACACCGGGCCGCAAACGCCGCGTGCACACTAGATCGGATTGACGGCGCTAGCCAGCCCCGGATTCCGGGCCTCCCGGAATCCGTCGGCAACATCAGATGCAGCAAGGACAGGTCTGCCGACCCGGGCATGCAGACGCGGCCACGGCGCCATTCCCTGAACGCCCTTCTGGCAGTCGGCAGCAGGCCGTTGCCCCAACCCCACCTTCCTGTTAGCTGTAGCGAGCATAGATGTCCGCACACACATATATAAAGAGGAGTCCTAACCGGACTCGGCCAGCCTGCCGCGAACGCCACGCAACCGTTCGTAACAGTCCTCGGGGCACCCCGCTACCCCGTCCGTCGAGCCTGTCTGCGCACATGCCCCTCGCTGATCGCAGCGGCCGATTCCGCGGCACGCCTTCCCCGCCGAGTACACCCGCCTCCAAACAGCCAGTCGGGGGATGGGCCGCACTTTCATTGAGTCTGCCGCCCCCCAATCCGCGAGCAACGCGCGGACCGCCCGAAGAGACACCGTCAACACCGCCCAGACTCACCGTACGGGGTCATCAAAGACCCAAACATCCGACACGGCGAAGTCCTCGACCTTGGGCGGGCTAGAGGAGCCTTGGCCCAACAGAACCCTCTTGGTTCATGCTCTCCCATCAATCTGTGCGATATCGGTGGATGAGACGCTGCACCGGACAGACCGAACGGAAGCGGCAGTCCTGCGTCTGCCGGCCAAGCCGCCGCCGTCAGGCGGCCTTGATCATTCCAGCCTGTCTTCCAGATCGCTGGTCCGCCAACTCCCTTGTGCCCAGCCCCGTGCGCCGGACTCCGGCGCAATGCGCATGGAAGAGCGGTGGACCAGACGATCTGAGGCCACCCTCGCACTGAGGCTCTCGCCCGGACAGCCCGACCTCACCGTTCCGCAGCCCGCGCCGATCATTCCAAGCGCGTCATCGAATCCAAGGTGGCCGTGCAGCGGCGTGGGGCAGGATGTGCCATCCGTCAGGTGCTTGTTCACACCGGCCTGCAATATCGACCGGTGGCGACGCTGGCGAGCGGAGTCGGAGCACTTCGCTATCTTCGACATGCGCCCGGGAGGGTCGAGGGAAGCGTGCATCTTCCGCAGCTACCAGCTGCCAGGCAGTCCGCCGACTGCAGCTCGGGCAATGCTGCCCAAAATGGCGCGACCCGCCCTTCGCCATCCTGTCCGATGTCCGCGGCCGGGTCCAACGCGCACCTTGACTGACGCCCGGTCTGATCCGAGCCCATCGCCAGAAACGCTCGACACGTCCACTGAGGGGGGAGGACACACTCCCTCGACGCGATTCGGGCAGGCCTCATGCCATACTTCGGGTGGGCGTGAGAGACTTCAACACCGAAGGGCCCGTCAACCCCGAGAAGCACTACTGCATCCCGCCCTTGGAGCGTGTGGACTTGGGGGAGATCCTGAGGCTCGTTCAGAGAGAGAAGTACTTCGTCCTCCATGCCCCTCGGCAGACCGGCAAGACTTCGATACTCAAGGCCCTGGCCGACCTGATCAACGCAAAGGGCGAGTGCCGCTGCGTGTACGTGAACTTCGAGCCAGCTCAGTCTGCCCGCCAAGATGTCGCTGTTGGCATGCAAACGATCCTCGCAGCCCTCGCGGACGAAGCGGACTGGACGACTGGGGAGGACCTGGTTGAGCAAATCTGGCCGGCGGCCTTGGCCAAGGCCGGCCCGCACCTGGCGTTGAAACGGGTCCTCGCCCGCTGGTCAGCGGCCCATCCCAAGCCTCTGGTGCTCTTCATCGACGAGATCGACTCACTCATCGGGGACACCCTCCTGTCCGTGCTCCGCCAGCTTCGCAGCGGCTATCCGGACAGACCCGGACGTTTCCCGCAAAGTACCGTCCTCTGCGGCGTGCGTGACGTGCGCGACTACCGCATCTTCTCCAGCTCGGAAGGAACCCACATATCCGGCGGCAGCGCGTTCAACATCAAGGCCGAATCCCTGCGGCTGGGGGACTTCAGCGAGGTCGAGGTGGACTCCCTGCTCGGCCAGCACACCACGGAAACCGGACAAGAGTTCGACGCGGGAGCGGTGGGGAGGGTCTGGGAACTCACGCGGGGCCAGCCTTGGCTGGTCAACGCACTGGCTTACCAGTCCTGCTTCAAGGACAAGGCCGGACGGGACCGTAGACGGCCTATTGGGGTTGCGGCCATCGACCGTGCCAAGGAGACCCTGATCCTCAATAGGGTCACGCACCTCGACCAGCTAGCCGACCAGCTAAGGGAGGAGCGTGTCCGGCGCGTGGTCCTGCCGATGCTCGGCGGGTCCGTCAATGCGGGCTACTCTCATCGGGACCTGGAATATGTCCGCGACCTCGGGTTGGTCGCGGGCCAAGGCCGAGTGCGCATGGCAAACCCGATCTACGCAGAGGTCATTCCCCGTGAGCTGACCCTGGCCCAAGAGTCGGAACTTGAGAGCTTGGTCTCCCCGTCTTGGTATGTCCGCGACGACGGGGGCTTGGACGTAGGTCGGCTGCTGACCGCATTCCAAGCCTACTTCCGGGAGCACTCGGAGTCTTGGGTGGACAGGTACGGCCACCGTGAGGCGGGCCCTCATCTCGTGCTGCATGCCTACCTGCAGCGCGTGGTCAACAGCGGCGGGCGCATCACGCGCGAGTATGCCGTCGCCCGGGGCCGGACGGACCTGCTCATCGAATGGCCGCTGCCCGGTCAGGCGCTGGCGTCCCTTTCGAGCAAGCACGTCATCGAGTGCAAGGTGGTCGGCGTGAAATCCGGGCTGCAGCGCGCCATCCGCGAGGGTCTGCAGCAGACGGCCTGGTACATGGACCGCTGCGGCACCCAGTCCGGGCACTTGGTGGTCTTCGACATGCGGCCGGGGCGGTCGTGGGAAGAGCGCGTGTTCCGGAAGGACCCGGACCCGGACGAGAACCCGATCACGGTGTGGGGCATGTGACCCGACTTGTGGCGGCAGCCTCGGGGCGCCTTGCACCGCACCAGAATTGGATCGTGTAGAACGGCGGCAGCGGACTTCGGAGTCCGCACGCTGCAGCCAGCCACTGTAGCGCCGTCGGGCCGCGCTCCGGAGCACGGTACGCTCTCGCGTGCGGCCCTAGAGCGCGATCTGCGTGAGAGGGCCGGGCGGCGCCATCCGCGGGTTCGGCTGGGCAACGCCTCGGCACGCAAGGCCAATCGAGCAGTCCTTCCGCGTGCCCAAGTCCGGGGCGCACATGCAGAACCGCAACCTGCGCACGGCAGTGGCGCCAGCGAAGTGCCAAGGGTCCCTGGCCGGGCGGGCGGGAATTCGAGCGTGGCAATACTACAAGGCATGAGCGCGGCACTGATCGGTGTATTCACCGAGGGCGTTCCGCTGACGGGCTTCTTGCTCACGGCGGGCGGCATTGCGATAGCAGCCGTCCGCACGGTATCGCCTCGGCTCGAAGACTTTGAAGCCCGCACGGGCGCGCTAGGGCACCGTCAATCGCGATTCGAAGGCTGGATCGAAGGCTTTGGCCTATTCCGTTCGCTGGCGTAGCCCCCGAGTTCCCACCTCCGCCTCGGGTGATTAAGTGTGGGCTCGACTCAGCGCCTCTATTGCCTCGAGGCCAAGCTGATCGAGTCCCTCTCCGAACTCGATGACGGATTGGGTGCGCTGCGCAAGCACGTCTGTCACACGATGTGGCTGGTGGCAAATGGGCTAGCGGTCCTGCTCTGTCGTAGCAGGGCCCGACACCTGCGAACGTCAAGGTCCACTGGATCCAGACCTCTGGCCCACCTGCCTCTTGGTCCGACGGGATCTGTTTCCGGAACGCATGAAGACCCCGCTTGCGGTTCAGGCACCCTCATCGTCGTCCCAAGAGCCCGGACCGCCCACGGTCCGTGCCACGGCCCGCTCCGCCCCGATGAGCGGCCACGATGGTGCTCCTCTTCGGTGGTCCGCTGACACACGACTGCTGCCATTTGGCCCGCAGCCGACTCGGGCATTCTCCCAACAACCGGCCCGACACCAGACCGGTACAGTGGCGATCCCGGGCAGCAGTCCCTGGCGGCTGGCTGCGAGATCCACCGAACTTGGACGTCCGACCTCCTCCTCCACACCCCCATCACCGGCTGGAAATCGTTTGTCAATTCCGGACCGACCCTCCCAGAATCGGACCGGAATGACCAGTTGCAGCAAGGACGAAGCTTCGACCCCAGTTGTGCAAGCCCGGTCACGGCGGCGTTCCCGAAGGCCACTCAATCGCTCGGACCTCCGGCCGCCGCCCCAGCTCCACCCTCCTTGAGCGGGCGTAGACGCACATAGGTATATAAGGAGTGGTGTCCAGACTCGGTCGGTCGACCGCGAACGCCCCGTAGCCGTTCGAAACGGTACCTCTGGCAGCCCTGCCGCCCCACCCGTCGTGTCCGTCCGCAAACCTGCCCCCTCCGGTCGAAGCGGCCGATTCCGCGGCGCGGCGTCCCCCGAGTCAAGCCACCCGCCGACTGCGGTTCGGGGAATCCTGCCCAAGATGGCGCGACCCGCCATTCGCCATTCCGTCCGGTGTCTGCAGCGGGGCCGCCGCGTGCCTTGCGTCCCCCCTCGATCCGATCCCATCGACAGCACGAACTAACAACTGCAGTGACGGGGCAGGGAGCACGCCATCGATGCCATTCGGGCAGGCCTCATGCCATACTTCGAGTGGGCGTGAGAGACTTCAACACCGAAGGGCCCGTGAAACCCGCGAAGCACTACTGCATCCCGCCTTTGGAACGCGTGGACTTGGCGGAGATCTTGAGGCTCGTTCAGAGAGAGAAGTACTTCGTCCTCCATGCCCCCCGGCAGACCGGCAAGACTTCGTTCCTGAAGGCTCTGGCCGACCACCTCAACGCTACCGGCGAGTATCGCTGCGTCTACGCGAACTTCGAGGTCGGCCAGACCGCTCGGGAGGACGTCGGTCGAGCTATGCGAGCGCTGTTCGACCAGCTCGGCAAGCGTGCCCACCGGACGCTGGGAGATCCTTTCGTCGACTCATGCGCCGAGGAACTCTTGGCCAGGCACGCCCCAGACAGCGTCCTCAACCGGATGCTCACGCTCTGGACCGAGAGGGACAACAAGCCTCTAGTGCTGCTCATCGACGAGATCGACACCCTCCAAGGCGACTCGCTCATCTCTGTGCTGCGACAGCTCAGGGCGGGCTATGACGAGAGGCCGGACGGCTTCCCGCAGAGCGTGATTCTGTGCGGAGTGCGAGATGTCCGCGACTACCGCATCTTCTCGGGCTCGCTAGGATCGAATGTCACCGGCGGCAGCGCCTTCAACATCAAGGCCGAATCCCTGCGGCTCGGGGACTTCAGCGAGGTCGAGGTGGACTCCCTGCTCGCCCAGCACACCACGGAAACCGGACAAGAGTTCGACGCGGGAGCGGTGGGGAGGGTCTGGGAACTCACGCGGGGCCAGCCTTGGCTGGTCAACGCACTGGCTTACCAGTCCTGCTTCAAGGACAAGGCCGGACGGGACCGTAGACGGCCTATTGGGATTGGGGCCATCGACCGTGCCAAGGAGGCCCTGATCCTCAACAGGGTCACGCACCTCGACCAACTCTCGAACCAGCTTCGTGAGGAGCGCGTTCGGCGTGTCGTGCTGCCTATGCTGGCCGGATCCGACGACTGGGACTACTCGCTACGGGACTTGGAGTACGTTCGCGACCTCGGGCTGGTGGCGCGCGAAGGCGCCGTCAGGATGGCGAACCCGATCTACTCCGAGGTCATTCCCCGCGAACTGACCGCATCCCTGCAGTCCGGCCTGGAGAGCATGGTCTCCCCCGCTTGGTACGTCAGCGGCGACGGAGGCTTGGACATACGGGCACTGCTGACAGCGTTCCAAGCCTACTTCCGGGAGCACTCGGAGTCTTGGGTGGACAGGTACGGCCACCGTGAGGCCGGCCCTCATCTCGTGCTGCATGCCTACCTGCAGCGCGTGGTCAACAGCGGCGGGCGCATCACGCGCGAGTATGCCGTCGCCCGGGGCCGGACGGACCTGCTCATCGAATGGCCGCTGCCCGCGCAGACGCCGGCGTCCCTTGCGAGCAAGCACGTCGTCGAGTGCAAGGTGGTCGGCGTGAAATCCGGGCTGCAGCGCGTGATCCGCGAGGGACTGCAGCAGACGGCCTGGTACATGGACCGCTGCGGCGCCCAGTCCGGTCACTTGGTGGTCTTCGACATGCGGCCGGGGCGGTCGTGGGAAGAACGCGTGTTCCGGAGGGACCCGGACCCGGACGGGAACCCGATCACGGTGTGGGGCATGTGATCCGGACCGGGCGCGAATCCAGCCTCAACGGCTGCGCTTCGAGGGTCTCCGCTGCCGACAACTGCGTGTCGGCGTATCGGGCCGGAGACGACCCAACGAGAGTTCCTACCCGATAACTCTCGACAGTCCCGGGTCCAAACGATCCCTCTGCTGGAACGCTCGGGCCTCTCAGAGATCAAGCGGGCCGCGCCGCAGGAAGGGCCCGGGAGTGTCGTCGTCGGGGCCCGGCTGGGGGTCCTGGCCGGGCAGCGGCCACGGCCGCCACCATCTCCGGAGCGTCCCCGCCGGCTCGTTGCGCCACGCCGGCACCGGGTGCTGGTGGCAGCTCGCGAAGTGCGCCACCACGACCGCCCGCAGCGCGTCCCACTTCGTCCCGGTCAGCCGCGGTGGCGATCGGTACGCGCGTGCCCTCGAAGGGCACGCGGCCCCAGCACGTGTCCGCGGTCTGCACCAGCGGGGCTGCGAATACGCCCTCTTTCGGCAGATCCTGCCATTCTTCCGGCAGGCCGCTTCCCGCTTTCCTGCTGGTAGCGCTCATCGGTTCCCACCCCCTACGCACAGCTTGCGGGCGCCGCCCTTCCGTCCCCCGGGGACCCGGCAACTGGCGAACTCGCCCTTGGCCCCTCGAGCAGATCGCCACCGAAGGGGAGTGGCCACCGGGACCGGGAGACCGGCTGGGCAACTAGCCCAGCAGGCGGAAGGCGGCGATGAGGATGCCCAGCAGGGCGAAGCCGCCGCCGATCATCCAGCGCAGGGCGTCGAGCTTGGCGTTCTGGGCGTCGAGCTTGGCAGCCATCTCGCCCTTGTAGGCCTCGATGGCGGCAATGATGTTCTGTCCGGCCATGTTTCGTAGTCCTTGCACTGCATTTTGGGCGTCCTTGGGCTGAGGTCGTCCCTGGACAAGGCGTGCAGGACCACGAGGCCGTCGGGATCGGTGGGAGGTGTGGCAGTGGACATCAGGATCGCGCTCCGTTCCCTTGGGATGGCAGGCGCGGTTACTCGCGGGTCCCCCAGTAACCGCATGCTCCGCAGCGCCCTCGAGCACCTGCGCTAGGCCCGCAGCCCGCTCGGCGTCGCCTCCAGCCAGAGACCGGTGTCCCCGCACCTGCGGTAGCCGCTGCTGCAACGCTCGGGCCAGACTGTAGATGATGTCCAGCCTCAGCCGATCTTCCTTGACAATCCTGTCGATCCCCTCGCCCCCTGACTGCCCAATGGTCTCCCCGGCGTCCTTCCTCGAAGCGCCGTATCCCATGCTCACGAGCACATCCACGACGAGGAGTTTGAAGAACTCGGGAGATGTTCTCGTAACTTGCTTGAGAAGGTCCGCGGTGAGGCTGGTTTGCAGCGTCTTGTAGGCGCTCTGTAGCGCCTCCTCCGGCGTGGAGGTTGGGATTGGAGGCTCGTCCTTAGGCGACGGCGAACCTTCGTCAGCATCGGTGCCGGGGCCCTCCCTGCGCTTCCCCAGGTCCCGAGGAAACTTGAGATCGATTCGTTTGGGCCTGCTCTGGAGAACGCGCCGACCTAACTCCGTGGTGTAAGACTGTCCGCACGCGGGATTCTCCAGCAGGCCAGCGCTCTTCAGCCCTTGGCGCGCAAGAACGACGCGGAGGTAGAACGGCGTCCAGTGCTGGGGCTCAACGGCCGGCGCATTCTCGACGGCCTAGTGCAGCGTCACAGCGTCGAGCGCATTCTGAAGAAGCTCACCTGGCACATGCGCGACAAGCTGGAGCCGATCGCGCGCACGCGCGACTCGCAGTTCTACGGCTACCACGACAACATGAAGTCACGCATCGGCCACAAGCGCGCGACCCTGGCGACCGCGCACAAGCTGCTGCGCGTGATCTACGCGATTCTGCGGGACGATCATCCGTACCGCGACAGAAATTGGAGCGGGCGTTCAAGAAATACTATGGAGACCGATGGCTGCGACTGACCGCTCGGCCAATTCTGGCCTGATCACACGCCACTGATTCCCATCCCGGATGCGCCATCTGCGCGAATGTGACGGCCCCAGAGTGCCAGTTTGACTGCGGAACTTAGGGGACGCGCAAGAATAACGCCGACATTCTCGTACGAATGGCGGCAGATCGGACTGGTCCGTCGAAGGGATGTCGGACCAGAGCAGATTAGGTGGCCGCTGGCCGGGCAGCTCGGGAGGCTGGCTGCATGTGTGACTGTCGGGGCCTGATGTCGTAGTTCCAGTCGGGCAGCTTCTTGCCCTTGGTGATGTTCAGCTCAGCCATTTGCCGGTTGCTGATCTTGACCCCGGCTTGATACTGCCTGTTGACGCGGACCGATTGCACCTGCAGCCCGGTCTTGGTCGTGGTGGTGCGGATGTAGTTCAGCACAGTGTCCCAAGTCTCCAGCGGGCGGCCCGCCCAGTTGCGGCTGATCGCACTGAAGAGACGATGCTCTATGGGGTTCCATTTGCTCGACCCGCTGGGATAGTGGGCGACGGTGACGCGCAGGCCGTGGCGGTCGCACAGCTCGGTCTGCAGGAAGTACTTCCAAGCGCGGCAGCGATAGCCGTTGGAGCCGCCGCAGTCGGCCAGGATGACGATGCGGTCGCTGTCAGGATAGCGCTGCCGGCCCTCCGTGCGGCACCAGTGCTCGAGACAATCGACGGCAAAGGCCGGCGTGTCCTTGGAATCCCCGACGAAGACGGTTCCGCGGTTGGCGTGCAGGTCGTAGATGCCGTAGGGCACGGCGAGCCCCTTGGCTTGGGAGCGGAAATCGTGGTCGTTGACCTGCTCGGGGGCAGTGCCCCAAGTGGCGCCGGGATTGCCGAAGCGCCCGATCAGCTCCTTCTTCTTGGTGTCGACGCTGAGGATGGGGATGCCCTTGTCGCGGCAGTGTTCGCGCAGTGCGGCGATGCGCCGGAACTGGTCGTCGCGGCCCGGGGGCGAGGGCCGGCTGAGGCTCTTGCGGTTCACATGCAGGGAGTACCCTAGGGACTTGAGCCACTTGCCGATCGTGGCGGGACTGACGCTGCTGCCGCAGCGCGACAGTTCGGCGGCCAGCTTGGCCAGCGAGCGGTAGGTCCACAGCAGTCCGCCCATCGGATCGCCGGCGGTTTCCGGACGGACCAGCTGCAGCAGCGTTTCGATCATCCACGGCTTCTTTCTTGCAGGGACTTCAGCTTCGAGACATTGTTGAGGCTTGACAAGAGTGTATGGTCCCCCGTACTGGCGTCGTCCGGCCACCCGCTGGCCTCCGATATGGAGCGGATGCTCCCTGCGACCATCCGACTCATCGGCGACAGGTACAACGGGCACGCCGCACGAATCTGGGCTCCGGGGAGCAGCGGTGCCACAGTCGCAAGGCGGTTCCTAACGTTTGACGGTGTTGGTCCGAAGATTGCCAGCATGGCGGTGAACGGACTGGTCCGCGAATTCCATGCCGATGTTCCTCCCCCATGCCCGACATCGCGGTCGACACGCACGTGCTCAGGGTGTGTGAGCAACTGGGCGTCCTACGATCGCTCGCACACACCGGGCTTCGCTCGACCAAAGCAAGACAGAGGCTCCGCCTCCAGCTGCGGGCTCGCGAGTTCAGTCCCGACTGGCCTGCAAACCATATCGGACGCACTTGGTGTCACGCCGCACGCCCACTCGATTGCGAGAGACGCTGAATGGCTACTATCTGCCCATTGAGCGGAGTCGCTTAATCGGTTCCTCATGGGAGTACAGCTAGACGAATGCCGTGGAACGTGCCC
Source organism: Bryobacterales bacterium (assembly GCA_965203925.1). Lineage (GTDB taxonomy): Bacteria > Acidobacteriota > Terriglobia > Bryobacterales > UBA6623 > VXMF01. The sequence goes on along the minus strand of OZ241924.1, from coordinate 1,650,836 downwards.
CGAATCGCTCGAGAGGTCTTCAGGCGGGGATTGGGTACTCCGGACCGAAAACGCCATAAATCGGCCGTTTCGGTCCGGATCCCGGAATTGTTAAGAGTCAGGAAGCCCGTAGAGCGACTTTCGCGGGGCAGGACCGGGCTAGGGTGCCTCTGGATTCGCGGCTCGTCAGGCAGCGAGCCCTTGGCGCAGGATCTCCTGATCCAGGTCATAGTCCGCCTGCAATCGCACCCAGAAGGAGGCGTTCGACCAGCCAACCGCCTGCATCTGCAGGGCGAGAGCGGGCGTGATGCGACCGCGGCCCTCGACGAGCTGCTCGAACTCGTCGGGATCGAGGCCGAGGCGCAACGCCGCGCTGCGGGGGGGCTCATCCCCGAGGCAGCCCTCGGAGATCACATCGCCGGGATGGGCAGGATTGTGCCGGAAGTCCATGACAGCCTCACTAATGATAGTCAACCAGATCGACGTCGCGGACCTCGCCGGCCACGAAGCGGAAGACGATGCGCCAGTTCCTGGATACACGCACGGCCCAGAAGCCCTTTCGGTTGCCGGACAGCGGATGCAGCCGCCAGCCCGGCACGTTGAGGTCCTGCGGCGAGACGGCCGACCGCAACGCCCGCAGAATAGCCGCGATGCGAAGTAGGCGGTCCTGCGGCAGGCGGGAGGAGTCACCTCTCTCGATCCAGCGGCGCAGCCCCTTGTGGCGGATCGTCACCCGGTCGTCTTCCGGAGCCTGTCGGAGTTGGTGACAGCGCCACGGCTGGGACCAGTGGGAGACGTGGGGGTTGGCATGAGTTCTCATGCTATCCCGAACCGTCGATCAGGGCATCAAGGTTGTACAACCAGACCAGAGCGGGAAAGTTGCGGGAAAGGCGCGGCCATTGAGTTGTGTACACCTATGCTTGGAAAAGGCGACGGACGAGACTCGCTCGTGATTGATCGCGCCGCCGCGGCGGCAATCCCTCAAGAGGATTCCGTTCGAGAGTGGGCTCGCGACAAGCGCGCGCTCATCTCGAGTGTGATGGAGGAACTTCGGGAAGAGCGAGCGGCAGCGGCCGACGCCGTTCGCTCGCTGGGAGCCCGACCCGTGATGTTCGAGGCCTTTGGCGGACGCGATGCGGATCCGGTAGACGCCTATTTGGGAGAAGTTGAGACGAGCCAGATCTACGTCGGCATCCTTGGTCGGTGCTACGGCAGGCCGCTGAGCACTCGCTTCTCTGCTACACACACTGAATTCAGGCGCGCCTAGCAGCAGGGGCTGCGGATTTCGGCTTGGGCACTCGACACACAGGATCGCGAGGGCCCACAGCAGGCCTTCCTAGACGAGGTCCGGACGTTCCACGTAGTTCCCGGGTTTGGGTCGTCGGAGGATCTGCGGCGGCAGGTCGCCGAACGGCTTCGCGGCATTGCCGCCGAAGAGCTAGCCCCTTGGGCCAAACTGGGGTGCATTCTATTCCGGGCAAGCGAGATCACGTTCGACGGGGAAGAGATTTGGGTTACGGCGCACGTTCAGAGCGACGATGTCGCGTACGCCCTCGAAACGCTCATTCCGGTCAACTTCGGTACGAATGATGAGCACAGGTTTGCGTGGTCTGGGCGCTGTCGCGAGGTTCGAGTGGTCAATGTCCGGACCACCACGACAACGGCGCGTTCCCGATTGATGCAGCTTCACTTGGAGGTCGTCGAGGGTCATCGAGACCACATGACTGAGTTCGGCTTCAACGAACTAAGCCCGGACGATCTGACCGAAATAGCGCTTCGCGCTTCCGTCTTCGGCGAACCGAATCCGCTGGCTAGGCATTCTATGGAGTTCATGGCCCTAACGGCGGATCCATTCCAGCTCCTGCGCGAAGCTCAAGTGCCGGACGAGATCGTGCGTTCGCTCGCTGAGTTGATGCTTGTGGATGAGCTGGTCGGCTCCGGAAGGGCAGCAAGGGTGACTGAATTCCGGCTCGGCGGGTCCGTACGGGGACTACGTAGGCTCAAACTCGCGTGGGAACGGCCGCGACGGTACGAGAACGAAACCCGCAAGCGACCACAATCACTCCTAGGACAGGTTCGACTCTAGAGGAACTTCGGTTAGCGGTCCTTGGCTCCGCAGCCAAGTCCCCGAGCGAGTCTCCAATGACACTTGCCGAGACTCCGTACACCTCCGCCACGGCAGGGTCTACTGCACCAAGTTACAAAGTTGACGAGATCAGGCCGCCAAGTGGTGGGCCGCTACTCTGGCCGGACCGAGTAACGAGTGCCCGCCGACCATGGCGGTTCAGTGGCGAACGGGCGCTAACCCGGCTTTGCTTAGCCAATTGGAGAAGTCCGCGCCTAGCCAAAGCTGCCGTGTTTGTCCAGAAGTTTGTTGGGCCTGCTCGCGCCGAGATTGTCCAGCCTCGCAGTTTGCCGTGCCATTCTCCGGCGAGCGGTTCCCCGTCTGGGGACACGTCGGCCAACGCACGCCGGCCAGATCGGCGGTGCACTTGACCTATTCGATAGCCACCCGACTCACGGTGAAGGCCATGAGCAGCTACGCTTGCGCGGCCGAGCTCGTTCGCAGGCGGGGTTGACCGAGCCAACCTCTGGCAGGGCACCTTCCCCGTCTAGGACCGCGTCCTGGTCGGGTTTGGCAGCTGCGGGTTCCGGAGAATCTGGCCGCCCCAAATTCCAGAAATTATGGCCGGTTCGGCTGATCCGGACTCCGGCCGTTCTGCCGTATCCTCGCGTAGCGGGGGCCCGCGACTGGGCTCCCGAGAGCGGGAGGAGAGCGTGTATTCAGACAGGAAGCGCGAGGATGTTCGGTTGTTGCTGGCGGCGTCTGTCCCGCAAGGGCGGATCGCCAAGCTGACGCGGGTCTCGCTGCGCACGATCCCTCGCATCGCCCGCGAGCCGGCCGAGCCTGCTGAGCCAGACTCGGGCGCCAAGCCGCGGCGGTCCGGGCCCGGGCGTCCGTCGGTGGTCGGGCCCTACCGGAAGGTCGTCGCGGACATGCTGGCGGCCGAACCGCGGCTGAAGGGCCTGGAACGGAAGTTCCAGCCTAGACGGGCCATCCACGGCCTCTGACACTGGCCTGACTGCTCCATAGCGGGTGCCCTCGATTGGCTTTCGCTCGGTCTGGGATGCGATCCGACAGCACACTGGCAGGGCCTTCACGAGCCCACGCGCGGGGTCTGGATGTGAACTCAGGACCGAACCGTTCAGCATATGCTGTGCGTGAATCTTCCAAGAACTGCAGGAACAACATGCGAAACCATCCCTGACTCCGACTTGGTCGTCCAAGTGCGGTCCTGGCCCCTTCCGCAGTCACCCTAGCCCTCAACGCCCCCCTCTGCGGCCGGCTTGCCGGAGCCTGCCCCCGCCCCGTCGCCGGCCCCCTTCCCGCTTGTCTGCGGCGTGTTCAACACTGGGAACATCCGCCACAGCTCGAACACCCTCTGTGAGCTGTCGGTGCCCCAGCACGCGCATCTCGATAGCCTAGCCTCGCCCACTTTGCATGTCACGGAGGACGGAGACTTGGACGTACGGGAACTGCTGATCGCGTTCCAATGCCATTCGAGGGATCATTCGGAGTCTTGGCATGAGAGCTACGCCCACCGTGAGGCCGGCCCTCATCTCGTGCTGCATGCCTACCTGCAGCGCGCGGTCAACAGCGGCGGGCGCATCACGCGCGAGTATGCCGTCGCCCGGGGCCGGACGGACCTGCTCATCGAATGGCCGCTGCCCGGGCAGGCGCCGGCGTCCCTTGCGAGCAAGCACGTCATCGAGTGCAAGGTGGTCGGCGCGAAATCCGGGCTGCAGCGCGTGATCCGCGACGGTCTGCAGCAGACGGCCTGGTACATGGACCGCTGCGGCGCCCGGTCCGGGCACTTGGTGGTCTTCGACATGCGGCCGGGGCGGTCGTGGGAAGAACGCGTGTTCCGGAGGGACCCGGACGGAAACCCGATCACGGTGTGGGGCATGTGACCCGACTTGTGGCGGCAGCCACGGGGCGCCTAGCGCCACACCAGATTTGGATCGTGTAGAACAGCGGAAGTGGACATCGGAGACCGCATGCTGCAGCCGGCCACTGTGGAGTCGTTGGGCCGCGCTCTGGAGCACGGCCCTCTCTCGCGTGCGGCCCTGGAGCGCGATCCGTGTGAGAGGGATGGGCGGTGCCAGCCGCGGGATCGGCAGTCTTACGCCTCGTCACGCAGGGCCAATCGGGAAGTCCTTCCGGGTGCTCAAGTCCGGGGTGCACATGCAGGACCGCAACCTGCGCACGGCGGAGGCGCCAGCGAATTGCCAGAGGTCTCTGCCCGGGTGGGGCAGGACTTCGAGAGCGACCGTAGTCCAAGGCATGAGCGCGGAACTGATCGGAATATAGGCCGTGGACGTCTCCCTAGCATGCTTGGTGCTCACGGAAGGCAGCATGGCGACAGCGGCAATCCGCGGGCTACCGACGCGGCTCGGAGGCTTGGATTCCCGCATGGGGGCGATAGGGCCACGGCAAGCGCGACTCGAAGGTTGGATCGAAGGCTCTGGCCTGTTCCGTTCGCCGGAGTTGTTCCCCGAGGCCCCGCCCGCCGGCTCCGGTGACTGAGCGACGGCTCGACTCAGCGCTCTGTGTGCCTCGAGGCCAAGCTGGTTGAGTCCCTCTCCGAACTCGATTACGGACTGCCTGCGCTGCGCAAGGACGCCTGTCGCACGACGAAACTGGCGGCTATTGGGCTCCCGGTCCTACTCTGTCGTTGCAAGGCCTGCCGCCAGCTGACCTCAAAGTCCAATTGGTCCAGACCTCCGGCCCACCCGCCTGTTGAATGTCCGGGCCCGTTTCCGGAACGAATGAAGACCTCACTTGCGGACCTCGAACAGGCCCGTCCGGTCCCGCCCTCAAGATTCAGCGAGCCCTCGGCTGGGCCCCACATGCTCACCCTCGGCAAGCGGAAACCCCACCTAACCCAGCCGCCCGCGCGTGACCGGAATCAGTCTTGGCCCCGGCCTCCGGCTGCGCCGCTTCGCTTGCGGTCACCCGGTCCTTGCTTCCACAACCGCACTGTGAATCGGTGCCGCTCCTCGATGAGTTCGGGCTCAGTCCCGTTGTGAGCCAGCATTCCAGGAATCATCTTCTTCGAGACGCCCATGCCGTAAGCCTCAACGTAGCCATAGTCACGCATGATGTTGACTAGGGTCTGGTTTCGCGCGTAGCGCACTCCGGTCTTCATCTCCTCGACCGTCACGGTGTTGGGGAGCCGCCCCGGACTCACGATCTCCATTCGATCGGAATAGATCGACAGCATGATGTCCGCTCCGGCGATGCTGTAGTCGCGGTGCACGAGCGCATTGATCACTGCCTCGCGGATCACCTCTTCGGGATACTCCCAACTGCCGACCCGCCTTCCAGCTTCCAAGTGTGCATCAGGCCGCGTGTTGCGACGGACAAAATCCCATGCCTGCTCCACCAGTCCGCGCTGGCGGATTCCCGCTTTTGGAGTCCCCAGCGGCACCATTGGTCCCCGGAGGTCTGCGTCGGCGCGGGGGGCATAGTCCGGCTCGGCGCCATGATGACACACGGCCCGGATGCCAGACTGGGGCAAGTATCGATCCGGCGCCTGTCCGAACAACAGGATCCCGTCAATCGTGGCCGTGTGCTGTCCTGCCGATAGGGTCATGAGTTTAGTGTTCTTGAGAAGTGTCTCCCAGCCCGTCGAGTCATCGTCCCTTGGGAGCGTCCCGCCCCGCACGCGCCTGAAGTAGTCACGAATGCGACGGCGATCGAATGCGTCCAGTCCGGCCCCCGGCACCGGCTTCAGGCCATAGTGCAGCCGCCTTGAGGCCTGAAACATGCGCTCAAGTTCCTCGCGGCTCGCCTCGCGGGATGTGTCGCCGACCCGGATGTAGTAAGTCTTGCGAGCATGGTGGACGCGCGCGTAGGGCTTGTCAGGCCCAGCGGCGACGTGTATCGCCAGTACGTCGCAACCGGGAGCCGCGTCTCTCGCCCAAGAGAGGATTGGCGTAATCGGCGGCTCGATCTTGTCTCGGCAGAGATTACCCACCCATTCCTGAAGCCGATTTCGAGTGACTCCGGAAATGCTGCCGTCCTTCTCCACTCCCAAGAGCACTGTGCCGCCATCCAAGTTGAGGAACGCCACTAGTTCCTTTGCGAGCTTGTGGTTCGCTATGTCGTCTCGCTTGAAGTCGAGGGTGGAGTCTTCATCGCTGCTTATCAGCCGGAGGAGTCTGGCCTTGGTCATGGAGGCTCCCTAGTACGCGTACTTCCGGCGCCTCTTCTCAAAGGCGTCCCGGCCGCCTTCGAGAACCTCTTCGATCAACGCCCTGACCGGGGGATCGTTGATGGATCCCATGTGGCCTGCGGCGATCTGTGCCCGCACCCCAGCTGCGTCTCCGGCGGCAGTAAGCCCAACGATCAGCTCCGCATCGCCCAGCACAGGGATATTGGCGTTGTGGGTCGGAAAAACGAACTGTCGCCGCTGCTTGGCTTCTCTCATTCGGGGTACGACGCCTTCCGTGATAAACCTGTTGTCCAGATCGTCTTCCGGCTGGTCGATGATCAACGGGGCATCGGAATCGATCAATAGTAGGAGCAGCACAGCGGTTGCCTTCTGTCCCGTGGACAACTCCTCTAGTGCCCGCCATCGAGGTGGCTTGCCTAATGGGGCCGTGTTCAACTGGATTGCGGTGGTCGGAGAGAGTTCGAGCTCTTCGATCAACGCCAGTGTTTGTTCGGACGCTCCGGAGAGGCGGCTGGCTTGAGAGGGCGGCATCCGGTAGCGCTCCCGGAGCGCGTCGGCTCCCGAACGGCACCTCTCGACGAACTCTGGCAACGAAAAATCGTTCGCCTCAGCAAGAACGTTGGTGGCTTCGGAAAGCCGACCGCCGATTCGCTCTCGGAGCAGTTGGATGAGCGGCTGCCGGTCCGCGGCAATGGTAACCTCAACTTTGACCCGATCACGAAGCTTCTCGCTGACACTTCTTGCTGCTCGGTCTAGCAGGCGGAACTCTTGCCCCTTCAGCTCTTCCCATTCGGCCACTTGGGCTCGTCGCTCCTTCAAGTGCTGCGCGAGCGAACGATTGAGCAGTGCACGACGCTCACCCAATGGACGAAGTCGTTCGATCTGGGTTCTAAGCTCGACGAACTCATCCGCTTGAATGGGCGAATCCTGGAGCTCGCGGAGGATACGCTCGTATTCCTCCAGCACGTCTCGTTTGCGCTCGTGCCAGCGGGAGCGGATCTCTGCGATTCCCTGGTCCGCGCGCGCCAATGATCGGTCAAGACGATCGATCGTATTCTCAACTTCACGGCTGAGGCACTCGAGGACCCCGTTGGCATGCGCAATGATCTCCCCGCCTGGGAGGTTTGCAAGTGCTTCTGCCGACAGAAAGGCCCGGTCGATAGGGATTTCCTGCCTCAGGTTCCCCACACATCGCCGGAGGGAGGCAAGACGCTCTGGTATCGAGTCCAGAATGCGCTCTTCGCGGACAAGAAGACCTCGCTCGCGCAGCCGCTCCTCTACACCCGCTTCGCGATAGCGCGCCAGCGTCTCCTCAAGGCCGGGAAGGGCCGCCAGTTGGTCTCCGATCCGTTCAAGTTCTCGGTCGGTCTCCTTCAGGGATCCCCTCGTCGCAGCCAGCTCCCGCCGGAGTTCTGCCTTGCGCCTCGCCAATGACGGGTCTGGGACCACGAAGCGATCAAGCAGCCGCGTGAGGCTCGCACGATTCCCGGAAAGCTCGGAAATCTCGTGCTGCCCGTACACTTCGACGCGGGGCACAACGTCTTCCGGAAGCAAGTCCGTTAAGTTCCCCTGCGAGTCCCGGACAATCGGTGGGTTCGGAACGATTCGCTCAATACGGTACTCTCTCGAAACTGGGTGATGAGAGCGAACATCTAGGGACACCTTGGTCCCTCCCCGAAGGACATTCTGGACTATGCCCTTGTGGGCTTTGGCTGCTTCTGCTCCAACCGGCGCGAGGTCCATTACGTAGCGCAGGCTTTCGACGATGGTCGACTTACCCGCTCCACGGCCTCCGACCAGTACGTTCAAGTTCGGATTCAGGCGCACTCTTGCACCGTCCAAGAACCCGCTCTCCCATTCGATCGCGAGCAGTTCGGTATGCTCCGCCTGTTCCGGCTCACCTTCGCTGGGACGGAGCCGTATCCGTGAGCCTGGGTCCAGGAACGCCTGCCTCAGACCTTCGATTCCAATGCGGGACATCTTGATCCAACATGTGGCGGAGCGCTCCTCTAGGTCATTGGGCTCTACGACATCGTTTGCGTTCACCGCCGCTACGGCTAACCCGTTGTCGGCGGGATGTGTTCGACGATAGGAGGGTTCTTGGTTGGTGACGATGCAACGTACACTCGGATGGAGTTCGTCAACGCGACCGGGAATCTGGATGGCCAGTAAGTCTTCACAATGCCACGCTCGGATCCGGGCTTGGCCTTTCAGGACCTTGAAGAGTCCCTTGTCGTTGGTTACATGCGCAGCGAACCCGATGCCTCCGTGGTCGCGAACCTTGGCGAGTGCCTCGGTGAAGGACTTATCCGAGAGGTCGGCCGACGGCCCGGGATTCAAGATGCCGAACTCACCCAGATACCGCTGTAGCCGATCATCGGGCGTGTCTGGGGGATACAGCAGCACCAAGTGGATTCCCTCAGTGGTAGCCAGCTCGAAACCAGGGAAGACCGTGATCCCCCGTTTCTTGGCCGCCGCCCGAAACACCGGTACGCCGCTCGTGTCATTGTGATCGGCGATGCCGAGCACGGTGACACGAAGCTCCTCCGCTTTGCGTGTGACAGCGTCGGCGTGTGATTCGGGGTCTCCTTGAACCCTCTTGCCTCGAAACTTCCCTCCATAGCTCCACGGATTCACCTGCAAGGCGCACCGGTGGAACACTGCTCCAGAGGGCGGCTGGCCTCTCTCAGGCGGTCTCATAGTCAGTCCGCTCCTCGCTGCTGGCCTGCCAAGTCACTATCTCAGGGCCATCGCGGTACCGTTCCAAGTCCTCTCGGGATGCCGCAGCGGCGTAGACTCCTGCCCCCACCAAATCGAGATCGGTGCTGGACCGCACACACTCCCGCGAGTCCGACCTAGACAGGAAGATCTGCTCCGGCTGTGCCACCTCGAGGTCGCGTCGCATCACTTCGTCCAAGTGCAGACGCTCCAACTTTCCTGCCATCTCAACCTCTCGTCAGCTCACGTACGCTTCAGTAGTAGTGTTGCACCTTCGTCACTCCATGCCAGGGAAGCCGGGGCAGATTCCCGACTCCGTTCCTGCAGTTCCGATTCTCCCGCACAGCTTGTCACCGCGTACACCGAGTAACAGTCCCTCCGACCCTAGGCCACGCGCCGCTCGTTCGAGGCAGCAGTGCCTCGTCACCACCGGACCGGGTGAGTCTTTGGACTTCGAACTAACGGTCCTCGCCCGACGATGGTCGACGCTCGGAATATCGTTTGCCACGGTCATCATGTGAATGTCGGTCGGTTCAGAGTCCCGCTTCTCCCAGTACTCGATCACCGCATGCATGGCCGTCGTCTCTCGCAGTGGGCGTTGGCACGGCACCGCTGATGCACCGCGCTCCGGATGCGGCAGCATCAGTACCCTCTGGAGCATTGCGGCGCCCTAGAGCACCATTGCGGCCTTTATCTCCATCTAGCCCCAGCGGCGGTCGCGCCGAGCAGTGCCCTGGGCATGGCGTGCCTCCGCCCCGAAAGCTCCATCTCATACCTGCCGACGTGAGCATTGGCCTAAGAGACGGAAGCCGCTTCGACCGCCGAGCGCGCTCCGTAGCGACCGCGGTGGGAGCGCTAACTTGCACGCGTGATGCCGCCATTGCAGAGTCCCTTCCCATTTGGTCGCGAGAAGGCTGCCGACGCGCCTGCTACAGCGCAACGGAGGGCAACTGTTCGGACGTTGTCCCCCTCAGGCAGCGTGAACGGTCCCGCAGCTCGGTCGGCCCGTTGCAACATCTGTTCCGACCCCTGAATGGCAGCGTGGGTTCAGACCCAAATCGGAAAAGGCAGTGACCGCGCAAGTGACCCCATCCAGCCTCGCGTTTGGAGCTGGACTCAAAGTCGGCAAGGCGAAGCTCGACGCCCTCGGCGGTCGATGCGACGACAGCGGTGCGCGTTGGCGCTCTGGTGACCGTGCCTGACTTCTCGGAACGCAATCCGCCAAGGCGGTTCCTGTTCCCGATCGTGTGACCGCCGATATCGGAGTCTCGGTATCCCAACGAATCGGCGACCCAAGCGGGAGACCTAGCACAGCTCTGCCAAGCCGACAATCTGCCACAGCGGACATCCAAACTTCCTCAATCGGCAACCTCGCAGCGAGACAGCGGGATTCGTCTCGTCCCCTCAGTACTTTCCAATTCCCTAGCCGTTCTCCGGGGGCACATGCGGTGCACCCGTGTCCTCGCGACGGGGCAAGCGCATCCTCCCAGCGGGTGGCGGCCGCAGGTTCGTTCGACGTGCTGGAGCCCCTGCCAGAGGCCAAGGCCACCGGACCGCTCGAGCGTAACCAAACGACCCTCTCCCGCCCGACGATACGGGAACGCCTCGAACGAGCTCACGTCCAACAAGGACCTGTCCAAGGCGACGGCCTCAGAGGCAGTGGACGCCGAGCAAGCGCAAGTGAGCCAGACGTCATGAGACCCCGGAGAACCAACGCCCCGGCCCCAATCAGGTCGCTCGGCTCTCTCCGCGGGGACCGGGCCGCCGTGTGCCATTCTCGAGGCCCTTTGGCAGCTTCAGCAAGAACGAAGTTTCGGGCCCAGATGTGCAGGCCTAGTCATGGCGGCGTTCCCGAACGCAACTCAAGCACTTGCGCGTCCGGCCGTTGCCCCAGCTCCACCCTCCTGCTGGGGGCGTCGAGATGAAGGAGTGGTATCCGGCCTCGGTCGGTCTGCCGGCAAGGCCCCCACACGTTCTCAACGGTCCCTCTGGCGGCCCTGCCGCCCCACCCGTCGTGTCTGTCCGCAAACCTGCCCCCTCCGGTGACAGTGGCCGATTCCGCGGAGCGCCGACCCCCAAGTCCAGCCCCCCAACGTCGAACCGGGAACGGTCCGCACTGGCCTAGGGCCTCCCAATCCAATAGCAGCGCGCAACCTGCCCGAAGAGACATCGGCGACCTCGCTAGCGTTCAACCTCCGTGAGCCATGGAGAGCCTGAGCGTGGACTTGGGCTGGTTTCGCCTTGGGGCAGCCTGCGTGAGTCTTGGCACAATTGACCCTCCCGACTCGTGTTTCTCACCGTGTCTACTCAAGGAGCTTGCCCGCATTGCTGCACCGGACAACCCGACCGGGAGCGGCGGTCCCGCGTCTGCGGGGCAATCTGCTGCCGCCCAGCAATACGTCGATTGCGCGCGAATTCCAGGCCACTAGCTCTCCACTCCCCCCGGTTCTGAACCCCTTGGCTTGGATCCCGACACCATCCCGATGGATGAGCTTCGGCCCAGAGAAGTCCAAGGGACTGCGTCCGAGAGAGGAGGGATGGGGATGGGAGATCCTCAACCCGCACGGTCGTAGCTACATGAGGGCGATCGCCGATCGTCGGGAGTTGCTGCGAGGCGACGCGAGTTGGTCGAAGCTTGATACCCATTCCCAGAAGCGGTTCAAGGGTAGCTACAAGGCCCCAGATCTGGAGTGGACGGCGCTCTTGGGACGCATGACTCATGGTGCCGGGCCGGCAGTGCTCAATAACGAACGGACAGTTAGAGCCAGTCTGGAAGCTGTTCTACAAGCTCGCGAACACGAGTTCCCGGACATCGTCCTTCCAGCGATGCGAAGACTTAGGGCCATCCAGCAGGTAGGCCGCGGAACGGCCACGCTCTTGCTTACCATCGCACGCCCGGACCGGCTGTTGTCCGTCAACAACGCGTCGGCGAATGGACTTGCGGCGCCATCGGGGATGAGGTCTGCGACGCTCGGAGAGCCCGAGAACTATCAAGAGCTGCTTCGGTGGCTCTATGACCAGCCTTGGTACGCAGACGGGCCCCCGACGGATGAGGACTTGGCGCCAATCTGGAGCGTCCGGGCGGCGCTCGTCGACGCCTTTGTGTGGGAACTCTACACATAGGCATGGTGGGTGATCGCCTGCGAGCGAACTGTCTTGATCTGAGCACTCGGCAGTGTAGGGGAATCGACCTTGGGGGCTCGTTGTGCCTATTTGCGCGCCCCGCAGCGGGACTCACCGCCTACCTTGTCGTAAAGTGATCGTTGTGGCCTCACGGAACGCAGCGGTCTTGAACTCACGGGCCGTTATTTAGGCTGGCGCAGCCGTGCGCTGGCGCATGTCTGCTGGCTTGTGGCCCCGCGCTCCCAAAAGCGCAGACGTAGCCCGTTGAAGACCGTCCAACTAGAGTCGAGAGAGGTGAAGGCTGACTCAGATCATTCCGGAGCCCGCACGGTCGATGCACCTAGCCCACTGATGTCTTCTGACTGACTCCCAATGGGTTATTTCCCTGGCTGCCCAAAGAGTTCTCGAAGGCAATCCGCAAATTCAGTGGCCACTCTTGCCGACGTGTCTAGGTCAAGTGCCCCGATGGCCTCGCCCATCTTGCGCGGCTCCTTTCGAGTTGCCAGCCAAGCGTGAATCCTAGCCCTCTGCGCCTTCGCGGGTGCGAACTTGCGGTCAGTCGCTGGAATGCCGTCTACGTACTGGATCGCCCTAGGCCAAACTGGATCGCCCTCTGGGATTAAGCTACCAATGAATTGCTCGAGCTCACCGGACGACTGATTGTCAGGCATCAACCAGATCCCCACTCTAGGCTGACCTTGGACGATCGTTCCGGTTGCTGGAAGCCCACTTGGCAGATGGACGTCGACCGTGCGCAACTGATATGCCAGCGCACTCCATCTGCCTTGCGGATCGTTGTTCGCGTCCGCCATTATGCCGACCGCAGTCCGACGGCGGCCTTTCATCGCGAGAGGAATCGCCTTCTTGAGATTCGGAAATCCCCCCCACCGCTAATATGTGAAATGATGGCATGCGCTCGCTCCGCATGACGAGATGCCTCACCACATGCTCATCGTCACGACCTTCAACCAAGAGAATCTTCTTTCGCGGAGTCTCTATGGCCACAAACTCATCTGACCTCGATATCCAAATCGGCCGCCACACACAAATCCTCTACCGTGTACCGGACCGCGCGTACCCGATCACCGTCTACTGGGTCAAGACGGAAAAACAATCCCTCGGATTTATCCGTCTGAGCTGCAGCCTTCGCGAAACCGCGCAAGCAGTCTCTGCTATGCGTCGTCGCCAGCACTTGGATGTTGTACTCACGCGCCGTTCGCAGGACCATGTTCCAGAAATCCCGCTGAAGAGAGTAGTGGATCCCGTTCTCTGCTTCGTCAAGAACCAAGATGCCGTTCCGGCTGTTGGCGAGGGCGAGGGCGGTGGAAAACATACGTGTCACGCCGTCCCCGAGGCTCTTCAACGGAACTGGGCCCGGGGAATCCTTTAGCTTGACGACCACCCGTCGACCGCGTGTGGCGCGCCGCGAATCCTCGTTCCCGACTACGGCAATTCGCTCGACGCCGTCAACAGCGATCTGCAGCGCCTCGAGGGACAGGCGCTCGTGGTCCGTCAGCGCTATAGTGTCCCAAGAGTGAGCGAGAACTTGGTTGGGCGGGAGTCCAGGACCCAGTGCCCTGCACGTCGTCACCGACCAGTCGGGCCTACCGTAGCGTCGGCGCCAAGGAAGGCTAGCCTTGCGGCGGCCCCACCATTCGGGAATCGGGTCACCGTCATCCGGCAGCCAGTCAAGAAACTGACGCTCCTGCTGATATACGGCGGTTAGCGCCCGAAGCGGGAGGTCTGCCAACTCCTCGTCAAAGAAAGATGTCTGCACACCGTCCCACTCGCTCGGCGCACTGACTTCGATATGGACATTGTCGGTGCCATCGATCGGACCGATGGTGATCGGTCGCCCACTACCGACGGTGCGACCGTGGAACAGCGCAGTATAGTCAGGGTACTCGACCGGGGTATCGTTTTCCCCGAGCCGACGTTCAATCTCCTCGTTACGGTTCAGCACCTCGAGCAGAATCCTCAAGTGGGCCCTCGCTGCGTGGACACGCACCGCATCAAGGAGTGTGGTCTTTCCGGCCCCGTTGTCACCGCCGATCAGGGTGACACGTCCGAGGTGCTTAATCGAGAGTTGCCCGATTCCTCTGAAGTTGCGGATTCCCAATGATGGGAGATGCAAACCATTCGTGTGGCTGACGCCCATGCCGCCCCAGATTCGAGTATAGTCTTGCGACAAGCGGCCGGTGCCAAATCGACCCCTGTATTCCGAGCAATGCCAAGCTCAGTGGAACCCAGCGGCCGCAGGACGGACATGCCAAGCAACGCCTCTTCAAGAGGGTCTTCGGGGTGGGACCGACGGTCCCATTGGACGTCGCAAGAGCCCGCTTCTGTGGACGCCTGCGCGGGCCTTGTCAGGATCCAATGCGCTCCGGACGAGGAGGTCGCGACGCTCGACCAGACAGCCCGGCCCCTCCTCTCCGCTAACCGCCCCGAGCACAACGACGGCTCCGACCAGTCCAAGCTCGTCACCGTCGGCAAGGTGGCCGGGCAGCAGTCCGGATCAGAAGCCGCCATCCGCCGGGGCCTGTGACAGCCTGCCAGATGCATGGACCGCCGGGGAGCGAAGTCGGCACACCTGGTGGTCTTCGACATGCGCCCGAGCCAGTCGAGGGAAGAACTCGCGATCCGCAGGGACGCGCAGCCAGCCCGACCGCCGGACCCGTCTTGGGGAATGTGTCCGGAGATGGCGTGACCCCTCACTGGCCATTCCGCCCAATATCCGTGGCCTCGGCGAGGCGAGTTGACCCACCATCCCGTCGGGGCTATCGCCGAAACGTTTCGACAGGGCTAGTGCCGGTGGAGGGCACACGCCATCGATGCCATTCGGGCAGGCCTCATGCCATACTTCGGGTGGGCGTGAGAGACTTCAATACCGCAGGGCCGGTTGATCCCCGCGACCATTACTGCATCCCTCCACTGCAGCGTGTGGACCTAGAGGAGGTCCTGCACCTGATCCGCAGGAAGCAGTACTTCGTCCTCCATGCCCCCCGACAGACCGGCAAGACTTCGATCCTGAAGGCTCTGGCCGACCACCTCAACGCCACCGGCGAGTATCGCTGCGTCTACGCGAACTTCGAGCCCGGCCAGTCTGCCCGCCAAGATGTCGCTGCTGGTATGCAAACAATCCTCGCAGCGCTCGCGGACGAAGCGGACTGGACGACTGGGGAGGATCTGGTTGAGCAGATCTGGCCGGCGGCCTTGGCCAAGGCCGGCCCGCACCTGGCGTTAAAACGTGTCCTGGCCCGTTGGTCAGCCGCCGATCCCAGGCCTCTGGTGCTCTTCATCGACGAAATCGACTCACTCATCGGCGACACCCTCCTGTCCGTGCTCCGCCAGCTTCGCAGCGGCTATCCGGACAGACCTCGGCGTTTCCCGCAGAGTATCATCCTCTGCGGCGTGCGCGATGTGCGCGATTACCGCATCTTCTCGAGCTCGCGGGGATCGAATGTCAGCGGCGGCAGCGCCTTCAACATCAAGGCCGAATCCCTGCGGCTCGGGGACTTCAGCGAGGTCGACGTCCGCTCGCTGCTCTACCAGCACACTGCCGAATCCGGACAAGAGTTCGACGCAAGAGCGGTGGGGAGGGTCTGGGAACTCACCCAGGGCCAGCCTTGGCTGGTCAACGCGCTGGCTTACCAGGCCTGCTTCAAGGAAAAGGCCGGACGGGACCGCAGCCGGCCCATCGGGATTGCGGCAATCGATCGCGCCAAGGAGACCCTGATCCTCAATAGGGTCACGCACCTCGACCAACTCTCGAACCAGCTTCGTGAGGAGCGCGTTCGGCGTGTGGTGCTGCCCATGCTGGCCGGATCCGACCAATGGGACTACTCGCTGCGGGACTTGGAGTACGTTCGCGACCTCGGGCTGGTGGCGCGCGAAGGCGTCGTCAGGATGGCGAACCCGATCTATTCCGAGGTCATTCCCCGCGAACTGACCGCATCCCTGCAGTCCGGCCTGGAGAGCATGGTCTCCCCCGCTTGGTACGTCAGCGGGGACGGAGGCTTGGACGTGCAGGCACTGCTGACAGCGTTCCAAGCCTACTTCCGGGAGCACTCGGAGTCTTGGGTGGACAGGTACGGCCACCGTGAGGCCGGCCCTCATCTCGTGCTGCATGCCTACCTCCAGCGCGTGGTCAACAGCGGCGGGCGCATCACGCGCGAGTATGCCGTCGCCCGGGGACGGACGGACGTGCTCATCGAATGGCCGCTGCCCGGGCAGGCGCCGGCGTCCCTTGCGAGCAAGCACGTCATCGAGTGCAAGGTGGTCGGCGTGAAATCCGGGCTGCAGCGCGTGATCCGCGACGGTCTGCAGCAGACGGCCTGGTACATGGACCGCTGCGGCGCCCGGTCCGGGCACTTGGTGGTCTTCGACATGCGGCCGGGGCGGTCGTGGGAAGAGCGCGTGTTCCGGAAGGATCCGGACCCGGACGGGAACCCGATCACGGTCTGGGGCATGTGACCCGACTTGTGGCGGCAGCCTCGGGGCGCCTTGCGCCGCAGCAGAATTGGATCGTGTAGAACGGCGGCAGCGGACTTCGGAGTCCGCACGCTGCAGCCAGCCACTATAGCGCCGTCGGGCCGCGCTCCGGAGCACGGCACGCTCTCGCGTGCGGCCCTAGAGCGCGATCTGCGTGAGAGGGCCGGGCGGCGCCATCCGCGGGTTCGGCTGGGCAACGCCTCGGCACGCAAGGCCAATCGAGCAGTCCTTCCGCGTGCCCAAGTCCGGGGCGCACATGCAGAACCGCAACCTGCGCACGGCAGTGGCGCCAGCGAAGTGCCAAGGGTCCCTGGCCGGGCGGGCGGGAATTCGAGCGTGGCAATACTACAAGGCATGAGCGCGGAACTGATCGGTGTATTCACCGAGGGCGTTCCGCTGACGGGCTTCTTGCTCACGGCGGGCGGCATTGCAATAGCAGCCGTCCGCACGGTATCGCCTCGGCTCGAAGACTTTGAAGCCCGCACGGGCGCGCTAGGGCACCGTCAATCGCGATTCGAAGGCTGGATCGAAGGCTTTGGCCTATTCCGTTCGCTGGCGTAGCCCCCGAGTTCCCACCTCCGCCTCGGGTGATTAAGTGTGGGCTCGACTCAGCGCCTCTATTGCCTCGAGGCCAAGCTGATCGAGTCCCTCTCCGAACTCGATGACGGATTGGGTGCGCTGCGCAAGCACGTCTGTCACACGATGAGGCTGGTGGCAAATGGGCTAGCGGTCCTGCTCTGTCGTAGCAAGGCCCGACACCTGCGAACGTCAAGGTCCACTGGATCCAGACCTCTGGCCCACCTGCCTCTTGGTCCGACGGGATCTGTTTCCGGAACGCATGAAGACCCCGCTTGCGGTTCAGGCACCCTCATCGTCGTCCCAAGAGCCCGGACCGCCCACGGTCCGTGCCACGGCCCGCTCCGCCCCGATGAGCGGCCACGATGGTGCTCCTCTTCGGTGGTCCGCTGACACACGACTGCTGCCATTTGGCCCGCAGCCGACTCGGGCATTCTCCCAACAACCGGCCCGACACCAGACCGGTACAGTGGCGATCCCGGGCAGCAGTCCCTGGCGGCTGGCTGCGAGATCCACCGAACTTGGACGTCCGACCTCCTCCTCCACACCCCCATCACCGGCTGGAAATCGTTTGTCAATTCCGGACCGACCCTCCCAGAATCGGACCGGAATGACCAGCTGCAGCAAGGACGAAGCTTCGACCCCAGTTGTGCAAGCCCGGTCACGGCGGCGTTCCCGAAGGCCACTCAATCGCTCGGACCTCCGGCCGCCGCCCCAGCTCCACCCTCCTTGAGCGGGCGTAGACGCACATAGGTATATAAGGAGTGGTGTCCAGACTCGGTCGGTCGACCGCGAACGCCCCGTAGCCGTTCGAAACGGTACGTCTGGCAGCCCTGCCGCCCCACCCGTCGTGTCCGTCCGCAAACCTGCCCCTCCGGTCGAAGCGGCCGATTCCGCGGCGCGGCGTCCCCCGAGTCAAGCCACCCGCCGACTGCGGTTCGGGGAATCCTGCCCAAGATGGCGCGACCCGCCATTCGCCATTCCGTCCGGTGTCTGCAGCGGGGCCGCCCCGTGCCTTCCGTACCCCCTCGATCCGATCCCATCGACACCACGAACTAACAACTGCAGTGACGGGGCAGGGAGCACGCCATCGATGCCATTCGGGCAGGCCTCATGCCATACTTCGGGTGGGCGTGAGAGACTTCAACACCGAAGGGCCCGTCAACCCAGCGAAGCACTACTGCATCCCGCCTTTGGAGCGTGTGGACTTGGCGGAGATCTTGAGGCTCGTTCAGAGAGAGAAGTACTTCGTCCTCCATGCCCCCCGGCAGACCGGCAAGACTTCGGTCCTGAAGGCCCTGGCCGACAAGCTGAATGCTACCGGCGAATATGGCTGCGTCTACGTCAACTTCGAGCCTGGCCAGACTGCGCGCGAGGACGTGCCGGAAGCTATGCGGGTACTGCTGGGCCAGATCGCAGAGCGGGCCGAGACGGTGCTTGCAGACGCGTACGTCGGCGAGGTGATGCTCGACTTGCTCGCCAAGCACGGCGGCCACGGTGCGCTCAATGTGACCCTTGCCCGCTGGGCGAGGGCCCGGCAACAGCCGCTAGTGCTGCTCATCGACGAGATCGACACCCTGCAGGGCGATTCCCTGATCTCCGTCCTGCGGCAACTCAGGGCAGGCTATGACCAACGTCCGGATGGCTTCCCGCAGAGCATCATCCTGTGCGGCGTGCGCGACGTGCGCGACTACCGCATCTTCTCGGGCTCGCTAGGATCGAGTGTCAGCGGCGGCAGCGCCGTCAATATCAAGGCCGAGTCCCTGAGGCTCGGGGACTTCACCGAGGTCGAAGTGGGCTCCCTGCTCGGCCAGCACACCACGGAAACCGGACAAGAGTTCGACGCGGGAGCGGTGGGAAGGGTCTGGGAACTCACCCGGGGCCAGCCTTGGCTGGTCAACGCACTGGCGTACCGGGCCTGCTTCAAGGACAAGGCCGGACGGGACCGCAGACGGCCGATTGGGATTGCGGCCATCGACCGTGCCAAGGAGACCCTCATCCTCAATAGGGTCACGCACCTCGACCAACTCTCGAACCAACTTCGTGAGGAGCGCGTTCGGCGTGTCGTGCTGCCTATGCTGGCCGGATCCGACCAATGGGACTACTCACTCCGGGACTTGGAGTACGTTCGCGACCTCGGGCTGGTGGCGCGCGAAGGCGCCGTCAGGATGGCGAACCCGATCTACTCCGAGGTCATTCCCCGCGAACTGACCGCATCCCTGCAGTCCGGGCTGCAGAGCATGGTCTCCCCCGCTTGGTACGTCAGCGGGGACGGAGGCCTGGACGTACAGGCACTGCTGACAGCGTTCCAAGCCTACTTCCGGGAGCACTCGGAGTCTTGGGTGGACAGGTACGGCCACCGTGAGGCCGGCCCCCATCTCGTGCTGCATGCCTACCTCCAGCGCGTGGTCAACAGCGGCGGGCGCATCACGCGCGAATACGCCGTCGCCAGGGGCCGAACGGACCTGCTCATCGAATGGCCGCTGCCCGGGCAAGCGCTGGCGTCCCGTGCGAGCAACCACGTCATCGAGTGCAAGGTGGTCGGCGTGAAATCCGGGCTGCAGCACGTGGTCCGCGAGGGTCTGCAGCAGACGGCTTGGTACATGGACCGCTGCGACGCCCACTCCGGGCACTTGGTGGTCTTCGATATGCGTCCTGGGCGGTCGTGGGAAGAGCGCGTGTTCCGGAAGGACCTGGAGCCCGACCAATCCCCGATCACCGTGTGGGGCATGTGACCACACTTGTGGCGGCACCCACGGGGCACCTAGCGCCGTACCAGAGTTGGATCGTGTAGAACGGCGGCAGTGCACTTCGGAATCCGCTTGCTGCAGCATCGCCTGCCACAGCTTGATCCAGCCCAGCATCCGCCCGTCGTTCCCGCACCGCGCGATCGACTTCAGCAGGTCGGAGTGTGGAATCCCCTAGAGTAGTTGGACGCGCCAGAGTCCACCACTTCCCTGTGGCCAGTGTGCAACAGCCGGTGCACGTGCAGCACTCCGTCCAGCGCGCCCTGGTCTTCCCTGTAGGCATACTGCTCCTGCAGGTCCGCTTCGAAGATCGGCGTCAGCACCAGCACCGTCTTCGTCTGCGCCACCCTGTCCGGATGCATGGAATGCCCAGCGGTCGGAATTCCCCCGGCTCGTGCTTCGGGATCAGCACCTGCCGAACCGCTCGCGGCCGGTAGGTGTTTCCCTTCAGATCCTGCGCAGTTCCCCCAGCCAACCCTCCACGCCGCGCTCCGTGATGGGCTCGAACGCCTCCCCGTCCACTTCGTTGGCCTGGACACGGGCGGAGAGGTGCTCACGCGCCGCCGCTACTCGAAGGGCAAGCCCGCAGAGATCACCGTGCAATGGCTCCGTGCCGCATCGGCGTGGAGGCCTGCTGCGGGGCCCATCGCTTGGGGCGCCAACTGCTAGGCCAAGGGCACGACGTGCGGCTGATGCCGCCCAAGTACGTCCAACCCTTCGTCAAGCGCGACAAGAACGATACCAAGGACGCCGAAGCCTGCGCGGAAGCCTGCCTGCGCCCAACCATGCGCTTCGTGGCCGTCAAGAGCGAGGCGCAGCTGGTGAACCCAGGCCCGCGGCTTCCTGCTGGAGCCCGGCCTCGCGATCCCGCAAGGCAAGCACCGCTTCGCCACACGGCTCCCGGAGATCCTCGAGGATGCCGACAACGGCCTAGTAGACCGGATACGGGCCCTGCTGGAGGACATGCTGGCCGAATGGGAGCAGCTGAGAGAGAGAATGGTGGCGGAAGCGCAGCAGCACGAGGCCTGCGACCGGCTGCTGGAGGTGCCGGGCATCGGGGCGCAGACGGCGACGGCACTGGTCGCGGCGGTGGGGGACGGGAAGGCCTTCGAGAAGGGGCGCGACCTGACGGCCTAGCTCGGGCTGACGCCGGCGGAGCACTAGAGGGGGGCAGGCAGCGTCTGGGAGGCATCAGTAAGCGCGGCAACCGCTACCGGCGGACACTGCTGGTGCATTGCGCCCGCTCGGGCCTGGAGACTCTAGCCAAGCGCTCGGACGGGCTGGGGAGCTGGCTGCGACGCATGCTCAAGAGCAAGGACCGACGCGTGGTGATCGTGGCGCTGGCCGCCCGCCTAGCGCGGATCGCCTGGGTCCTGCTGACAAGCGGCCAAAGGTTCACAGCCCAGCCGAAGCCTGTGCCAGCGGCCCGAGAGGTCAAGAACCGAGATTGAATTCGTCTGCCGCGCCCAATCGATGGACAAACAGGTCAAACCCGCGTCTCGGAAACCTATGCCCGGCAATGGCCCTCCGAGGTCGAGACAGTTATGAGGACCGGGGGCACGCGGAGCCCATCATGGCCCGGAACCAGCACGGTTCCACTCAGAGGTCGAATATGATGGCACAGACCGACGTTCATCGAATCAGGTTGGGCAAACAACCCGGGAGCGAACCATATATAGCCGGGCGTGCTTCGCACCCGCTGAGAGCCATTGCCTTAGCACGGCGTGGATCTCGATACTGCCACTGATGCTCTTCGTGGCGTTCTTGTCTTCGCAGCGCCCGCTCACGCGCTAGGTTGGCCGGCTTGGCGTTAGACTCGTTACACTGTAACGAAGGCGGTTCTCAAGCCGCCTGTCAAAGCAAACACCACAATCCGAAACCAGACCCTGAGGGTTACCACGGACCGGTAAGTCAAACGAGCCAACCAGTTTGTGTGCGGAGACTTCTCAAATGAGCAGAAAACCTGATATCCAGCTCATCGAAGGTACCCAAATCCCATGGAAGGTCACGCGTTCGCCACGAGGGTTCTGGATCGGGAAGTGCGAGCCACTCCGCCTCACGGTGCAGTCTCGCACATGGCAACATCTAATGGAAGACATTGGAACATCCATCGACCTCCTCTTCGAGGATCTTGACGAATGCGGAAGGCTGGAGCAGTTTCTCCAAGACAAGGGGTGGGTTGAGATACGCTCGGAAGCGAGGGCCGCATCTTCGTCTGCTGAAAAGCCCCGATTTGACGTTCCCTTCCTTCCGGTGCTGGCGAACTTGAGCAATGATCGATCGGTAGCCGTACTTGCGTGAAATCCGGGCGCTCGGCTTCCGATTTGCCAGGCAGTAAGAGCGAACGATGCTATACCGCAAGTCCAACGGAACGGATTACCTCTCAATACCTCGAACAGGGCCGTTTGACGAGATCTATGTCCGAGAGGCCCTTCTACAAGCAGGAATGGAGAGAGAAAGCGTAGAGAGCGGTTTGCAGAGCCAAGCGAACCGTCCTCCTCGGGTCCTCGGTCAGGAACCCCAGACAGCGTTCGTTGTGCTTGGCCTCGCGCAGAACATCAGCCTTACATATCACGTCAACGGCCCTTAATTGCATTCACTAGATTCCGACGACGACCGCATTGGCATCTGAGAATGGTCAGTTTCTTGCTTCGAAACATCACCTTCTCCCGATTGAGCAGTCTCGATTGACGTCTGGATACTCTACCCCCGTAGACAAGAATTGGCAGACACCGAGCGACCGGTGATTTAATGCCTTCCAAGTCTTCCAAGTAACTCGCACCGGCCCGCAACTGGCCAGCTACCCTATCGACGTCGATCCCGCCACTCTTGAGTTCCAACGGGATGCCAACCAATTGAATCGGACGACGCCGTCGATCAGCAATGAATAGGATGAAGTCTGGCCTCTTGCCGGTAAACTGTGACCCCAACGATGGTGCATCCACATCGGCTATTACGATCTGTTTGGGAAGTCCTCCTGTTGATACGTCACATCCGTCACGACTGCACGTCTTCGTTATTGCGTCAGAGCCTAGCGCTTCCTTGACCGAATTAATTAGGTCATTAGCTTCCAAATTTCTCATATAAGACCACTTTCTTCAAGCACGTTCTGGAGATGTGCCGCTCGATTATAGAGTCTCTCTTCTACGTCCTCATATTCAGTCGGCTCCAGACCCTCGGACGAATCAAACGGAATCTCCTCAATCGACGAGCCCCTACTACTATCGCGGAACAGCCACACACCAACCTCCTCTTGCTGCAAGAATTGTGGACTTGAATTTAGCTCATGGTGATCATCTCCTCGACTGCTAGCGATACCTTCGCGGACGAGATTGGAGATTCCCTTCAGCAACCAGTCGCTATGAGTGGTGACTACGACTGTTAGACCAGCTCGAACCATTCGGCCTAAGGTGATAGCTATTTGGGCTTGGGCTGCAGGATGAAGATGCGCTTCCGGTTCCTCTATCACTACGGTGGAATTAGCACTCACAACTCCTCGAAGGAACAGCACGATTGGAGCCAGTTCTGAGACCATTGAGGACGCACGACTTAAACGGATGTCGGATTTCGATCTCGTCGGTCGATAGACGAATTCGGGATATGTGTCCGGCACATTTGAACGCCCGATGATCCTTCCCGCAAGGGTTTCGGACTCAAGTGATTCGGCTATTCTTCTGAGCGCTCTATTCGGTTTCCGTTTCTCGCTGAACAGGAGCAATTGATTCATGAAATCAGCCAGTGGCCCAGAGAACGTAGGAATTTCCGTGGTCCGCTCAACTCCAGCGCGCGTGGATCGAGATACCAAGGAACTAGCAATTACTCGATGACTCTGCATAATTCCGCTCCTAGCCGCTGGTAAATAGTGTATGGAGGTGTCTTCGTAGTCCCGTAATCTTATCATCAAGGATAAGAGCTCTTCCATTAGTCGGGCAAATCTCTCCTTACCGAACCGTCGTCCATCAGAGAGGAATCGTTCTAACATCTTTAGTTCCCAATATAAACGATGAGAATAGATGTTACGAAGTTCTCGCTTAGGAGCGAGCACTAGATCGCGTATCCGTGTAGTCGTCGAAACTCTATCCGGAGATATCTTGAACCTAAGGGACCAGTCAGTTTGCACTTCGTCTCGGACTTCTACGAAGACACTGGCCTCACGATTCGGTGCGTTACTGAGGATTAAGTCGTTCAATTCAGTTAAATCAAAACTGCGGAATAATTCTCCGTGAAGGCCAAGATCTGCGGACGTTAGTTGACGGATCAGTGTTCTTGACATAACCGCTGGAAGATTGGCCCATACCACATCTTGGTCGTGATCTTTTAGGGCTTTCAAGAACGAGCGTAGCTCATCTTGGTCGGACTTCGATGGCACCGCCTTGATTGGTGTTCTGTAGAATGGATATGAATGAACCCAAGAATCCCCATAGGGAGCACTGAAACCAGAGAGAATTCTGTGCAGACTATAAATTAATGTGGCGAGGTATGTCTTGCCGACGTTGCTCGGTCCGACAAATACCGTCAGAGGGCGTAGCTCTACTGTGCCCTTTGATATCGGTCCAAAACCTGATACGCCTACTTTGATGCGTGGGCGGGACTGGGGTTTGTGATGGGCTTTCTGAGTGTTTCTCATTGTGCTGATTGCGCCTCTGGGATTCGTTGGAGCGTATGTGCGACAGCCAAGATTGAGGGCAGCAGGGAGAATGTCTCTGGAAGTGGACTTGGTGTTCTTGATACTGGGAGCCGATTCTTCGAGGGTTCTAGCCACCTAGAGCGAGATTTCCAATTCCCCCAATTGATATTGAGTGTCACAGTGTCAGCTAGGATCTGAAGCAAAGCGTCGTGCGCAGTGCTCTTCCTAGGATAGATCATCGACAAGTGGAATCTATGGACTTGCATTTCGGTTGTGCGCAGTGGAATGCTGCACCGACGGTTGAATGAGGAGGTTTAATATATCGTAAGCGTTGGCGTGGCAAGCATGGAAATCGCAAGTGAGCGTCATGCGAGTATAGAGGAGGAGTAAACCCACCGAGCTTGTTTATGAGCCTACCATGTTTAGGTGGATGTTGCCCTCCCAGCGGACGAATGGCGGTTTCGCAGGGGTAGGTTTGCAGATCCAGTCATGGACTGACTAGTTGTGTGTGCACATTCGGACTGCGAGGTGGAGTTTCGCGTGTCAGGAGACAAGTCCGATCAACTCCCGGAGACGAGGGTTGCAAGGGTGGGCAGCGACTGCTTCGTTCGTGGCAAGCGATCCCGCGATGAACGGCAGTGCTGCCACCGGGCGGATCTTGGATCTTGGGGGCGGCGACGTGTAGCCGACGATGGGCTGGGCTGGCTCCACCCGTGGCACAGCCTCCCCGGAGCGCCTCTCTGAGGTCGGCTGACTGGCCTTGGCCGCTGACTGCGGGTGAACTCGCAGGGCAATCTCAGGTCTGTTCCTGAGTGGTCCGTGTGGGTTGCGCTCAGCTCGGCCAGCGGCGGCAGGGCTTCATTGAGACAATGCTGGAGGTGGTGCGGTAGGCACAACCACAGAATGGTCGCCGCTTGGTCCGGCACCACGCTGACTCCACTGGAGCGACGGTCGCGCACTACCTGTTGGTCCATCTATATCTTGGACTGGGGCACCCCACCAGTGTTGCCAGGCGCAACTTAGCCCAGTAGGGCAGCAGGCGCAGGCTGTCCATCCGCTAGCGCAGGGGACGGACAAGCACACGGCAGCGCAGTTCGTCTAACGACTCGCCGGTCAGCGCGTGGTTCGCTTCCCCGGCCGCGGGCCCCTTCGCCGCCGTTGGGCGAATACTCGACCCGTTCAGTTCGGCGCACAGGGTTTCCCCTACGATGAGCACCGCAGCAGCATGTGCTCTCGCGTAGCACGTGGCCGTACCGCTTTGCCCAGCGGCGCAATCTAGAACAAGCGGATCTTGGCGACCGAGTGGTTCAGGGGAACTGCGTCTGCGGTCCGCTCCAACGACGGCGGCGGATCCAGTCTCTGCTCACCATATAGCTTGTACCAGCACTCGCCCGTCTGCGGGTCCGCGCTGACCAGCGCGTACGAACTCTGTGCGTACAGCGCAAGCCGCTGGAATCTCTGCCCCTCCGTCGTCTCTCCGTCGTCCGCCGCACCTTGGCTCAGCACTCACGACAGCCGTTCAGTGAGGTCAGCAACCGCTATAGCGGCCCCCTCCGGCCCGATGAGCGCCACGATGGTGCTCCTCTTCGGTGGTCCGCTGACACACGACTGCTGCCATTTGGCCCGCAGCCGACTCGGGCATTCTCCCAACAACCGGCCCGACACCAGACCGGTACAGTGGCGATCCCGGGCAGCAGTCCCTGGCGGCTGGCTGCGAGGTCCCCCGAACTTGGACGTTCGACCTCCTCCTCCACACCCCCATCACCGGCTGGACATCGATTGCCAATTCCGGACCGACCCTCCCGAAATCGGACCGGAATGACCAGCTGCAGCAATAACGGAGCTTTGGGTCCAGATGCGCAGGCCCGGTCGTGGCGGAGTTCCCTAACGCCATTCAAGCACTCGGGCGTGCGGCCGTTGCCCAAGCTCCACCCTTCTGCAACGAGCGTAGACCTACATAACCTACGTAGATATATAAGGAATGGTGTCCGGACTCGGTCGATCTGCCGCGCCACCCGTCGTGTCCGTCCGTAAACCTGCCCCCTCCGGTTGAAGCGGTCGATTCCGAGGCGCGCTGTCCCCCGAGTCAACCCATCTCCCAACAGCGAATCGAGAACGGTCCGCACCGCCCCAAGGCCTCCCTATCCACCAGCAGCGCGCGACCTTCCCGAAAAGACACCGGTGACCTCGCTCAGGCTCACCCTTCGTGAGCCAGGGAGGGCCTGAGCGTCCCTGCTGGCGTAGCGCTGGCCTTGAGGTGGTCTTGCCTTGGGGCGGCCTAAATCGGACTCGTCAATAGAGCCTGCTGACTCGTGTCTCCCACCGTGTTCACGCACCAAGCTCGCTTGCATCGCTGCACCGGACAACCCGAACGGGAGCGGCGGTTGCGCGTCTGCGGGCCAATCTGCCGCCGCCCACCGATACATCGATTGAGCCTGTCCTCCAGACCGCTGGTCCTCCAGTTTCCCCAGTCCTGAGCCCCGTGCGTCCGGATTCCAGCGCTGTCCCGATGGTTAAGCCTACGCCCAGAGGAGTCCAGACGACTGCGGCCCACGCCTACGCTCTCGGCGGCCCGGGCGGACAGCCCAATTCCTCCACGGCGGTGTACGCGCCGAGCACAACGACGGCGCCGACTAGTCCAAGCACGTCACAGCGGGCAAGGCGGCTGGGGGAGAGTTTGGCCTTGAGGCCGCCATCCGCCAAGGCCTCTGACAGACAGCCGGATGCATCGACCGCCGCGGAGCGAAGTCGGGAAGCCTAGTGATCTTCGACATGCGCCCGGGACGCTCGAAGGGAGAGTGCGTACGCCGCAGGCACAGGCAACCAAGCAGTCCGCCGACTGCGGTTCGCGCAATCCTGCCCAAGATGGCGCGACCCGCCATTCGCCATTCCGTCCGGTGTCTGCAGCGGGGCCGCGGCGTGCCTTCCGTCCCCCCTCGATCTGATCCCAGCGACAGCACGAACTAACAACTCCACTGACGGGGCAGGGAGCACGCCATCGATGCCATTCGGGCAGGCCTCATGCCATACTTCGGGTGGGCTTGAGAGACTTCAACACGGCAGGGCCGGTCGATCCCAAAGACAATTACTGCATCCCTCCACTGCAGCGTGTGGACCTAAAGGAGATCCTGCACCTGATCCGCAGGGAGAAGTACTTCGTCCTCCATGCCCCCCGACAGACCGGCAAGACTTCGATCCTGAAGGCTCTCGCCGACCACCTCAACGCCACCGGCGAGTATCGCTGCGTCTACGCGAACTTCGAGCTCGGCCAGACCGCCCGCGAGGACGTCGGCCGAGCGATGCGCGCTCTGCTCGACCAATTGGGGCTGCGCGCTCGCCGGATGCTGCGAGACAACTTCGTCAAGTCGGTGCTGGCGGACCTGATCACCGAATGCGGCCCGGACTCCGTTCTGAACGAGATACTCACGCTCTGGTCCGAGAGGAACGACAAGCCTCTAGTTCTGCTCATCGACGAGATTGATTCCCTTCAGGGCGACTCCCTCATCTCCGTGCTGCGGCAGCTGAGAGCGGGCTATGACGAGCGGCCGGACGGCTTCCCGCAGAGCATCATCCTGTGCGGCGTGCGCGACGTGCGCGACTGCCGCATCTTCTCAAGCTCGCGAGGATCGAATGTCAGCGGCGGCAGCGTCTTCAACATCAAGGCCGAATCCCTGAGGCTCGGGGACTTCAGCGAGGTCGAGGTGCGCTCGCTGCTCCACCAGCACACTGCCGAGACCGGCCAAGACTTCAATGCCGACGCGGTCGCGAGGATCTGGGATCTCACCCGGGGCCAGCCGTGGCTGGTAAACGCACTGGCTTACCATTCCTGTTTCAGGGACAAGGCCGGGCGGGACCGCAGCCAGCCCATAGGGATTGCGGCTATCGACCGTGCCAAGGAGACTCTCATCCGCAACAGGGTCACGCACCTCGACCAGCTAGCCCACCAGCTCAGCCAGGAGCGTGTCCGGCGTGTGGTCCTGCCCATGATCGCCGGGTCGGTGGATGCCCGCTATTCCTCGCACGATCTGGAGTACGCTCGCGACCTCGGGCTGGTGGCGCGCGAAGGCGCCGTCAGAATGGCGAACCCAGTCTATTCCGAGTTCATTCCCCACCAACTGACCGCATCCCTGCGGTCGGGGCTGGAGAGCATGGTCTCCCCGGGCTGGTTTGTCAACGACGACGGTGACTTGGACGTGCGCGGACTGCTGACCGCGTTCCAAGGCTACTTCCGGGAGCACTCGGAGTTTTGGGTGGACAGATACGGCCACCTTGAGGCGGGCCCCCAGCTCGTGCTGCACGCCTACCTGCAGCGCGTGGTCAACAGCGCCGGGCGCTTCACCCGGGAGTACGCCCTCGGCCGCAGGCGAAGCGACCTGCTCATCGAATGGCCGCGGCCCGGCGGCACGCTGCACTCCAACCCCGGCAAGCACGTCATCGAGTGCAAGGTGGTCGGCGAACGCTCCGGACTGGAGCGCGTTATCCGCGAGGGCTTGCAGCAGACCCAGTCCTACATGGATCTGTGCGGCGCGGAGTCCGGGCAGTTGGTGGTCTTCGACCTGCGACCCGCCAAGACGTGGGAGGAGCGGATCTTCACAAGAGACCCGGAGCCGGACCAATCCCCGATAACAGTGTGGGGCATGTGACGGAGAGGTGGCCACAGCCGCGGGCCGCAGATGCGCCACGCCGGCCTTGGAGTGTGCAAATTCCCCGCAAGCAGCCGGACACGGACGAACCCCGTTCTCACACGCGGCGGACTCGCAAGTTGATTGCCACCCTTAGCCAGCCATCGTGACTCTTCTTGGCGCACAGTGGTCTGCGCTCTCTGTTCGCCGGGTCGGTGGGTCGGCATGGCGTGTGGCGCCGTGAAGATGTCTAGAGGGAGGCCGCTTGCCGGGCCAGCCCCGGACAACTCCCGAAGTGCGGATCGTTTGGCAACGCCTCCAAATCAGACCGCAAGTCGGTCGGAATTGTCCGCGCCGCCTCCGCGCTGATGCGTCAATCCGTGCCAAGGCCTCCTCCTATCGGATGAACAGACACGACTGTGCACGTCTGAAGTAGTCCACGGACTAACGAGTGATGTCACCAACCTCCTAACCGTGACGGGCGTCCGCCTGACAACGCGCCCGTCACCACACTCCGACGGTGACGATCCCGAGCAGCAGTCTCGCAATAGGTAGCACTCCACGGCGCGCTTGAATTGGCCGTGGGCAGACTCGGCCGACCCGTTCTGGTTGGCGTCCCCCGGATGGCTGCAGCTGGCCGTCATCCGGTAGTACTCCAGAAACTCTAGGTCGGTGCGGTTGAAGTCCCGCCCGCCCGTCTTGCGCAGCTCGTGTGTGGCCGTCGAGAGGTTGTCCGCGCCGTGCTTGCGCAGCACGACGCCCAGCGCCCAAACTTTTCCTGCAGGCCTTCCGCCAGCGCCTCGAAGCTCTCCGAAACGGCTAGCTGCTAGCTCGACGTGCTCCCAGCGCGATTAGGGCAGCACGAAGTGGTGCACTAGGCGCGAGGGCCGCCTCGCCCAGGATGGTCACGCCCAGGCTGCTCGCATAAGTGAAGTCCGACTCGCGCTGTTGGCCTGGCTGCCACTCCTGCTCGCAGAACAGCTGCCGCTCGGCCCCGATCCCCAGGCGCCAGCGCCGGAAACGCCGCTGCAGCGTGCGCAGCAGCCCGTCGCCGTCCTGGCCGGGGTTCTCGACCTGCAGCCACTCGATGACTGCCTTTGCCTGCACTACCGGACCACGCACCAAGAAGGCCTCGATGTCCGCCCAGTTCTGCTCGAAGGGGTCCGCGCGCGTGCGCTAGGTGCGCGGCTTGCGGCACGCGCTCGAAAACTCGCCGCAGCCCTTCCGCTTGCGGTTTGTCGGTTGGCTCATGCCCGCCTTGGCCGCCGCCGTAGCCAGCGGACTGCCATTCTTGAGTTACGGCATCAGTAATACCACCTGTTGGTCTGTAACCACTTGCCCTCCCTTGGAGAGGACTGCCAATTGCATTGCATCGGGGCCCCGAACCCGGAACTTCTCATTGTTGTTGCCCGAAGAATCTAATCGTCGCCAGACAGCCGTTCCCCCTTGCCCTTCACGCCCCCTGCTCGAGGCCCGTGCTGCAGTGTCCCCGGAATCCGGACTCTCATGATCGGCCTCTCGACCACCCCGCCGAGATGAGGCGGACCGATTCGCAAGTACTCGCCCACCTTCCGAGCGATCATCGGGTCTTGAGTTCGAGATCGGCTGCGCCTGCCCTGCCTCGGAATCAGAGGACGGCTACGGGCCATGCATCGGGGCTGCCTAGTCCGTCGTGAGATTCCAGCATGTGAACGCGTGCAGGGATTGTGTCAGAACTCTGTGTCAAGCGACCGACCTGTCACACCATAGGCTCACGCGGCCATGGAGAAGCACCCGGAGCACTTGCGACATAGACGGGTCCAGTATCGTCGTCGCCGGAAGCCGGAACGACGCAGACGCCTACAACCTGCCAGTTGGGCGGGGAAGCGACTAGGTCAGGACCATGGGGCACGCCGATGACGCATGCGCTCAATGCACCTCGAGTGTTTTCCCTCTTGGAAGCACTCGAGGACACTCTGGCATTCCTTGACGAGCTGAGGAGGCTAGTGGCCACGCCGGATCTCCGAGTGAGAATCGACTTGAAGGACGTCGCCACGATTAGTCCCGAGGTCGTTGCGGCCTTCGTGGCGGTGATGAGCTCCACCCCCCATGAGCACCCTGTGAAGCACGGGCCAGCAGCGTACAACGTCTTTACCGAGGCGATGGCCAACACGTTTGAACACGCCAGCAAGAGCGCTCGCGGCGTCGATCGTTTGTGGGCAGCGGTGTGCTACGACGCGCGCAGGAAGGCAACATGCTTCACCGCTGTGGACACTGGGGTGGGGATCCTCAGGAGCTTCAACCTCCAGCAACATGCTGAAGCTTGGCGTGAAGGCCCCGGACTCGCCGTCCCCGACCAAGGAAAGATCCTCCGAATGCTGTGAGCGGTGAGATTCGCCCACGGACGGGGGACAGACACCGCGGCCGGGGTCTTCCGAATATCAAACAAGCGTGCGACGCAGATCGGATCACCAACCTGTCGATTCTGAGCAACAGGGCCCTGGCGCGTGTCGCCCATGAAGACTACCGCGAGTTGCGATGCCAGTTCCGAGGAGCGATCATACGCTGGGAATTGGAAGAACGGGACCCTAGGGAGGAGCGCACATGAAACTGAGCGTCGCAAAGGAGTTCTCGAAGATGCCGGGTCCGGGCTCGCGCGAAGAAGGCCCATTCTCAGCCGAAGAGTTCCTCGACGAGGTGCTCCAGCCGAGATTCAGAGAGGCTGAACAGGCGGGGGAGTCGCTGCTCGTGGACTTGGACGGGGGATACGGGTATGCAACATCGTTCCTTAAGGGGGCTTTTGGCGGACTGGCACGGAGACTCTCCTCAGCTGAGAGAGTTCTGGGGGTGCTGAAGTTCAAGTCGGACGAGGAGCCCTATTTGTGCGATGACGTCAAGAGGTACGTGGTGGAGGCAGAGACGGGTGCCCAAGTCGCCCAATGAGTTGGCGCACTGGGCGTTCCCCTTCATCCTTGGCTTCTTGCAGCCCTGTTTCTGTGTCAGTGGCAGCCCCTCAGGTTCATCCCTCACATCACCTTCGGCCAGGCTCTCCAAACGTCTGCGCTATTGCTGCTCTTCTTGACCGCCCACCGCTACTACGAGAAGGCTCATGATCGCAGGAAGAAGAGGATCGAGATCCTGGTTGACACAGTCAACGGAGTCCGCGCTCGCGCCGAGGAATCCCACTCCGAGTTCCTCAGGTGTTCCAAGTGCGAGTCGGTGTCGGAACGAATGCGCTTCAGTCTGGACAGTGCGCTCAGAGAATACAGCAACGCGGTGAAGGGGCTTGAAGACGTCCTCGAGCAGTCAGGGCATCTGGGCGAGACTACGGATGCACCGACGGCCGCGGAGCGGAGTCTGCACACCGGATGGTCTTCGACATGCGCCCGAGCCAGTCGAGGGAAGAGCTCGCGATCCGCAGGGACGCGCGGCCAGCCAAGGCGCCGGGCCCGTCTTGGGGAATGTGTCCGGAGGTGGCGTGATCCCTCCTTGGCTATTCCGGCCAAAATCCGTGTCCCCGGCGACGCGCGTCGACCCACCCCCCGATCCGGTGGCGGCAAGGTGACCGATTTCTGTCGCCCGGAATGCCTCTGGCGTCTTCGCCGCGCAGACCTTCATGATTCACCCTCCCAACACCAGAGCACGACCAGGAAAGGTCAAGAAGGGTACGTGGTGGCACTTCAGGCCCCCGACGAGCCGCTCGCGAGCGATTGCCACGACCGCGGGATGCCACTGGCGGACGCCCAGCGACCGGTCTAGCTGGGCAGTGCCCGCAAGTCGGTCTCGATGATCAACCGGCAGTCGGCCGGACCCGTGGCAAGCCTGCGGTACTTCGAGAACACCCTGCGCGAAGTGCAGGACTGCGATCGGCCGGAGGGCTAGACGAAGCACATCGTTCCGTCTCCCAGCGCACCGCTTCCGAACAGGCTTCCACTTGCCTTGCGCGAAGCGCCGAATCCCGAGAATTCGCGATCCAGTACATTGGCGTCTGCAGCGAGCGGCAGCGGGTATCAGTAACCGCCGTGAAGGAGTTATTGGCGATCGGTCCTCCCGCCGGACTTGCGGCGCGATTCCGCAAGGTCGGCAAGTCGCTACTCCTACTACCTAGTAGGGCAGGTCGAGGAAGTCGCACGATCCCCGCGCTCCCCGATGCCGTACTCCCCAAGCTCGTCTCCGGAGAAATCCGGGTAAGCGAAGCCAAGAGACTGGTGGGGACCGTGGTATGAAGGTGGCACACGGACAAGTGGTTTACTCCGGACACGGTCCCTGCTGCACCGGGCTTGGCCTCAAGTGGTGCGCCAAGGAACTCGATGCTGCATTTGGTGGCCCGGTAGCCGCCGTGCTGTTCGACGACGAAGGCAAGGCTGACACGGAGGACATTCTGCGCGGGATTGTCGAGACCGGAGTCGAGCTGGACGGTTTGCTGCGCATCCTTGCTGATCTGGCAGGCAATGAGGGCGGGCGGGCGGGCGAGGCGATTGTCGAGACTTGGCTGATCGATCATCGGGACTGCCGCTTCCCGTGGCCCGTCGGACGTGAACAACGAGAGCGCCGTTCCAGCCTTCCGAGAGCAGATCTTGTTGCTCTGCGCGTTGACGCAGAAGGTGGCTGTCTAGCCTTCGGCGAAGTCAAGACAGCGTCGGAGGCCCAGTACCCTCCGGAATCGATGCATGGTCGCACAGGTCTCAACCAACAGCTTGACGACCCTCACGACACCACTCACATACGGGACGACCTATTGAAGTGCCTCTGTCATCGCGCCTACAGGGCGGCTTGGATGCCGCGATTCCAACTGGCCGCAAGGCGTTACCTGACCAACAAGACTGATGTGTGGCTGCTCGCAGTTCTCGTCCGAGATGTCCAGTCTCACAGCAACGACTTCCGAGCCAAGGTCGAGAGTCTCGGACGGGATTGCCTCGCTAGCAAAAAGACCGTACTCTTCGCCTTGTACCTACCTGCGGGCCGAATCAGAGGGATCGGCGACGCCGCCATTGCGGCGAGGACGGGAGCCGCATCATGAGTCTGTCCACGGGGGCAGTCGACGCGCTCAGGAGTCACTGGGCACTGGGTGCGATCGGAGCAGACGACTTGAATCGCGCCGACAGGATTGTCAACGAGTATCTGGCTCGACGCGCTGCTGGCGGACAGACCAGCTTCTCGGTCCCGGAGAGCGAGGACCAACGCGCCCTGCTTGAACGGGTTGCGCTCGCGTTCGAGATGGCCGCGATCGAGGGACTGGAGGAACTAGGTCGGCCCTCGGGAGAGAACCTGAGGCTGCGCGATCAGGCGACCGCCGCATCGTTCCTCACGTTCTACATCCGCCGTTTGCAGCCGATTCCGGTCGACAGACATGACCGCCTGTTTTTTGTGCTGCAGCTCTCCGGCATCGCCTATTGCGGAGATCGGTCCTCGGACCTTCGCCGCTGGTACGAAGAGAATAGGCAGGCCCTCAAGGCTCCGAGCGTCGCCGGCGTACCGTGGGACTGCCGTCTGCTCTATCGACTGTTTCACTGCTGGATCGGTTTGTTTCGAAAGCGCGGCTGGGACGATCTTGACCCGGTCAGCAAGATCATCGCCGGCCTGCGCGAGGATCAAGAGCGTTTCGAGAAAGATCGGCTTCAAGACAACTCGTCGGTAGAAGACCGGGCAGTGGCCCTGCGGCTCGCGTCACTGTATCACTGGGCCAAAGGCACAGAGGTCCTAGCCCATTACATGCTGCAAGGTCAGCCTGCCAACCCGTTCGGCTTGATCGACAAACACTTTGCTGGAGCCATCAGATCGGCGACGGCTTCAGGTGATGCGCAGCATGAGCTGATTCTACGGTGGTTGCATGCGACCGCGCGGATCATGCTCACGAACTCGCTGTGGTGGGCGGCACGAGCGGTTCATGCCCGCACGACAGAAGGAAGCGTGCCGCCCTAGGGGCAGAGCAAACGGTCTAGGGCTCTCGGGGTTTGGCAGGGCCGTAGCTTCAGGGTTTCTCCGGGTTAGGCGGCGAGCAGCAGAACCTCGGCGGATCCTCGGTCGCGTTGCGTTTCTGCCAATCGTGAGTTCCCGGTCTGGCCAGGCCCACTCCAGCGGGGAGGCGCACGCAGTTCCCGCTTGCACTCGGCACTCATCTCCCACGGCAGCCACGGGCGCAGGTCCGTGGGTGGCTGGCCGAGGGTGCGCGCGCATGCCTCCCGCCAGTCGTGCACCCACGTGTAGCCGTTCAGCCCGGCCAAGCGCACCGTCGACAGCACGCCTTCCGACCCTCGTCGACCAAGGCAGCTGCCAGAATCGGAATTGCTGGCCCCAAGACTGAGTGCTCACGAACCGCGGCGGGCAAAGCCCATCTCGGCAAGAAAGCGTGATGGCCGTTTTCGCCATCCCTTGTAATTCTCAGCTCTCGACAGAATCAGTTGCTGCTTCGCTCGGGTGATGGCGACGAAACAGCTGCGGCGCTCCTCTTCCAGTGCGGCACCGTCGTCCCCGTTGTTGATACTATGCCAAGACGGAAGAATCTCCTCTGCCAACCCGATCAGATAAACAGTATTGAACTCTAGGCCCTTTGCGCCGTGAATGGTTGCCAGAGACACCGCTCCTGCTTCTGGAGCCGGTTCTTTGGATCGCAATTCCAACTCCTGAAGAAACCGATCCAGAGAGGTGGGCCCTGTTGCCGATCTGATCTCGCTTGACAACCGTTGCCATGCGCTTAAGTCTTCCTTCAGGTCTTCGTTGGAGTCGTCGCCCTCGAAACACCGCAGTATCTTCTCGATTGCCGAAGCAAGTTTCGCGTCTCCGGCAGCGTGGCGGACGACTTGATGGACAATTTCCGCGGACGGCGGTGGCAACTGCGCCCGGCACGCCGCCTCTGACCACACGGAGAGGTAAGTGACACCGTCCGCAATTGCAGAGGACAATACGTCGTCAACATCCAGCGGCAGTGGTGCGAAACTGGCAAATGTCTCTACGAGGGTCGCGATGTTGCGCCGATCGAACGGATCGTTGAGCTGTCTCAGAAGAGCGACCAACCAACGCATCTGCGGCGATATGAAGTCGTCGCGCCGCCTCAAGACTGTGGTTCCCACACTCTCAGCTTCCAAGGCTTGTCGCATGGACTCTATCAATGCTCGGGTCCGTCCCAATACAACCGTCTGGTCACGGTCGTCGGAATTCAGAACGGCGATCTCCTTGGCGATTCCGGCGGCTTCGTCCCAACCGGTCTCGAAAACGCGGCAACGGATTTGTGGACTGCCGGGCGTGCAGTGCCGCTGTCCCGGTCTCGCCTCTTGCTTGGCAACGGCACGCCGGACATTGTAGGCGACAAGACGATTCGCGGTCTCGACGATGAGCGGAGGACAGCGGTAGTTCATGGGCAGTTGCACGATCTGGCACCGAAAGTCCTCGACAAGCGTCTTGATTCGGCGGACATTAGCACCGTTCCATTCGTAGATCGTTTGATCGTCGTCGGCCACCGCAAACACCTCAGCAACATTGCGGCCAGCCATACGCCGGAGAAGCTCGTACTGCGCAGCGTTGGTGTCTTGGAACTCGTCAATGAGCCAGTACTTGTACACGGTCTGGTAATGCCGTGCCATGGCCGGATACTGGAAGAGCCTGTGCGCCTCGAGGATGAGTGAGTTGAAGTCCAACGCGTTCTCGTTGCGTAGCTCTTTCTCGTACAGCTGGTACGCACGGGCCGCCCGGAAGGCATTCTCAATTGATCCGCCGCTCCTCTCTGCAACCCACTCTTCAGCCCGACCTGGTCCTACCAGTCGGGCCTTGAGGTTGTCGATCGTGGGCAGGAGACGGCGGTCCTCGTTCTGGAAGGTGCGGGGCTCCCGTCGGAGCGCATCTTCGAGCACGGCTCTTCGGTCACACATGCGGGAGTAGATCGCGAAGTCGGGCTTGATTCCGAGGTGTGCGCCATGTTGGCGCAGTACCTGCGCGCAGAAGCTGTGGAACGTATGAATGTCTGCGCGTTCTTCGAGCCCGGGAGCCAAGTCGGCCACCCTCCTCGACATTTCATTGGCTGCTTTGTTCGTGAACGTCAGCGCTAGCACGCGGAACCGCTCCCGCGGTGACTGGTCCAAGAGCACAGCGGCCCGACAAGTCAGTACTCGGGTCTTGCCGGAGCCCGGACCGGCCAGCACGAGCAGATTGCCGTCGTCCCATTCGACAGCCTTGCGCTGGATGGCCGACAATTCGCGTAGCGTGGTTTCGAGCAGACCCGCCATCAGGCCAACCCTCGCAACTGCTCGATGGAGTCGCGGAACGCCTTCGGGGCGCGATGCGCCAAGGGACTGTCGCGACGGAGACGTGCCGCCAGCTCCGCAGAATAGGCGATCTTGTTGTCTCGCAATTTCTTCACCAGCTCGACGTCGTTCAGTTCACGAGCGCCCGCAACACCCACCTTCCCCAACACCGTCCGCAATTCCGGGGCGAGTCCGTCGGCGACGAACTGCGCTTCTAGGTCACCGGCTGCATGAACCCGACAGCGTTGGTCCAGCTCGACTCCATCGAACCCCCGGGTGGCAATTTGCTGGCGAAACCTGTGGCCCGCCTCGTCACCGTCGAATACTGCCGTCCACGGAATAGCCAGTGCGCGTCCCAGGACTGCGAACGTGGCCGGACTGCCGTTGTTCTGCGCATCGATGACCGAGACGCCGTGCTGGTCCAAGTTGTAGCCCAAGGCGTGCGCGACGGCGTGCACTACTAGGTAGTCGGCTTGGCCCTCGACAATGAGCCATCGCTCCGCGAAGAAGATCTCCCCGCGCATGCGCCGGGCGAAGGTTTCCAACGACTGCAGCTCATCGTCGTCAATGTAGAGGGAGGAGCGCTCCCTCAAGTCCCGCAGCCGTTGCCCGAGCGACACCAAGTTGTCGTCCTCTCCGCAGCAAGTGAGGAGAGCGCGATACGAAGCCTTGTCGAGCTTCCCGTGCACCGTGAGCGTTTCTGACGCCAAATCGTAGGTCAGGAGCCCGTTCGAGCCTTCCACAACTGCGTCGAGGCCCCCGAGCGCCGGGATCGGCGCGGAGAAACTCGCCGGCAGCGACCGGACCTCCGTTCCATTCTCGGAGAGTCGCACCAAGCGCAGGTCGCGGAACGGGACGTTCTGAACAAAGTAGGGCGAGTGGGTGGAAACAACCTTCTGACCGGGCAGACCACTGACGTGGCGCCACAGTGTGCGAACCGCCTGCGGATGAAGGTGGGTCTCTGGTTCTTCGAGGGCGAGCACTGGCTCGCTTCCCGGCTCGTACAACTCCCTTAGCAGATGTTCGACAAATGCCTCAAACAGGAAAATCACCGAGAGGCTCTGTATGCCTTGCCCCTGGCGTCCCAGCGGTAGCCATGGCAGGTCGGCCTCGTTTCGCAGGATTATCTCGGCTCTCGAGAGCAGGTCCCAGATCTTCAGGGGAACCATTCGAAGCTCTAGGCCACCCTCCCTGTCTCTGGCGGCGATACGGGTGGCCCCAGCTAGAGTGTTTGCGATTTGCTGTAGGCGTGGGTCGGACTTGAGCAAACGCCGATTGAGCAGGTCAAGGACTCTCAAAGCGCGGGACTCGAGACTTGAGGGTATTTCCAGCGCCTTGAGCAGTCGTCGCCAGAACTGGGAGGAGCGTGGCGAGAATTCGTCCCCAACGTTGCGCAATGCGCTGAGATAGAACACGGGCAGGTAGCGGCAGAAGCGGTCGAGGTTTACGCGGCGTGCACTGCGGCCGACCAGCGGAGCGCGTTTGATGTCGAGGAAATCCCAACTCCGATCCAGGGCACCCTTCTCCTCGCTCCATCTGCACTGCGTTCGTAGGGTGACTGTTCGACGCCCCGTCGCAACATCGAGTTGTACGATTTCCCCGAGATCTCTCGCGATGCCATCGGGCCACTCTCCTGGATTGGATTCCTCGGACCGCAGTTCAATCTGCACTCCGCTGGACGTCTTTGGATCGGCGGCGCCGTCGGAAAGGTGGATATCGTATTCGCTGAAGCCTGCGTTGCGCTGGCCCCAGCGACGGGAAAGGGCGATCCGCAGCGCGTCGAGGATCGCTGTCTTGCCCGCGTTGTTGGGACCCACAAGCACGGTAGTGTCGCCAAGGTCGATCGACACATCCCGGATGGATCGGAAGTTCTGGATCTCGATGCGGGTTATGCGCATGTGCCCCGAGCCTTCCGAAGGGCATTGCCTCCGGTCATGTGACTCATCCGCCTAGAGTTGCCCCGAGGGATTCGACCGCGTTCGCGGAAATGCTTGCGGAGCGGCTGCGGCATGGCCCTCCGATCTGCGCGGTCCCGGTGTTTGCCGAGGCTCTGGATCATGCAGGGACGGCATCCGGCTGTTCGGAGAGATCTCTACACTGCCCGAGCAAACCGCAATGGCGCGTCTCTGGGCGTTGCAAACCGTGTCGCCCCACGATCTCGTCACAAGGCTTGTGCAGACCCGCGCCGACCGCGGGAGGAACGGTCGGGGCCGGGCAGAATGGCATCCAATGTCTTGATCCTGTTCCACGCGCTCATTGTAAGAGGCGGCCCTTGACAGCTGGAGCCGGAGAAGGTGTTCGGCCACGACTTCCCCTCTTGAGCCCTTGGCAAGGCGACCCCCCTACGGAATCTACCACCTACAGTCCAACACCTTCTGAGTCGGCCTAGGGCTGTCCCAAGACACGCCCTAATCCGCCATGGACTGCATCGAGGCCTGGTGGTCGTGCGATGGCCGCCAGCGCTATCCCGGCACCAGCCAGCAGCGGGTGTTCGCCGACAGCGGCGGCAGCAACTGGACCTCCCCGCACGCCTAGAGGCAGGGCCTCCAGGAGCGGCTCTGCAACCGCGACGCACTCACCGTCACAGTTACGCACTACCCCTAAGGGTGTGCCAAGTTCAACCGCATGGAACATTGGCCGTTCAGTGAGGTCAGCAACCGCTATAGCGGCCCCCTCCGGCCCGATGAGCGCCACGATGGTGCTCCTCTTCGGTGGTCCGCTGACACACGACTGCTGCCATTTGGCCCGCAGCCGACTCGGGCATTCTCCCAACAACCGGCCCGACACCAGACCGGTACAGTGGCGATCCCGGGCAGCAGTCCCTGGCGGCTGGCTGCGAGGTCCCCCGAACTTGGACGTTCGACCTCCTCCTCCACACCCCCATCACCGGCTGGACATCGATTGCCAATTTCGGACCGGAATGACCAGCTGCAGCAATAACGGAGCTTTGGGTCCAGACGCGCAGGCCCGGTCGTGGCGGAGTTCCCTAACGCCATTCAAGCACTCGGGCGTGCGGCCGTTGCCCTAGCTCCACCCTTCTGCAACGAGCGTAGACCTACATAACCTACATATATATAAGGAGTGGTGTCCGGACTCGGTCGATCTGTCGCGCCACCTGTCGTGTCCGTCCGTAAACCTGCCCCCTCCGGTCGAAGCGGTCGATTCCGAGGCGCGCTGTCCCCCGAGTCAACCCATCTCCCAACAGCGAATCGAGAACGGTCCGCACCGCCCCAAGGCCTCCCTATCCACCAGCAGCGCGCGACCTTCCCGAAAAGACACCGGTGACCTCGCTCAGGCTCACCCTTCGTGAGCCAGGGAGGGCCTGAGCGTCCCTGCTGGCGTAGCGCTGGCCTTGAGGTGGTCTTGCCTTGGGGCGGCCTAAATCGGACTCGTCAATAGAGCCTGCTGACTCGTGTCTCCCACCGTGTCCACGCACCAAGCTCGCTTGCATCGCTGCACCGGACAACCCGAACGGGAGCGGCGGTTGCGCGTCTGCGGGCCAATCTGCCGCCGCCCACCGATACATCGATTGAGCCTGTCCTCCAGACCGCTGGTCCTCCAGTTTCCCCAGTCCTGAGCCCCGCGCGTCCGGATTCCAGCGCTGTCCCGATGGTTAAGCCTACGCCCAGAGGAGTCCAGACGACTGCGGCCCACGCCTTCGCTCTCGGCGGCCCCGGGCGGACAGCCCAAATTCCTCCACGGCGGTGTGCGCGCCGAGGACAACGACGGCGCCGACTAGTCCAAGCACGTCACAGCGGGCAAGGCGGCTGGGGGAGGGTTTGGCCTTGAGGCCGCCATCCGCCAAGGCCTCTGACAGACAGCCGGATGCATCGACCGCCGCGGAGCGAAGTCGGGAAGCCTAGTGATCTTCGACATGCGCCCGGGACGCTCGAAGGGAGAGTGCGTACGCCGCAGGCACAGGCAACCAAGCAGTCCGCCGACTGCGGTTCGCGCAATCCTGCCCAAGATGGCGCGACCCGCCATTCGCCATCTCGTCCGATGTCCGCAGCGGGGCCGACCCGTGCCTTGCGTCCCCCCCTCGATCCGATCCCATCGACAGCACGAACTGACAATTCCAGTGACGGGGCAAGGAGCACGCCCTAGATGCTGTTCGGGCAGGCCTCATGCCATACTTCGGGTGGGCTTGAGAGACTTCAATACCGCAGGGCCGGTCGATCCCCGCGACCATTACTGCATCCCTCCACTGCAGCGTGTGGACCTAGCGGAGATCCTGCACCTCATCCGCAGGGAGAAGTACTTCGCCCTCCATGCCCCCCGACAGACCGGCAAGACTTCGATCCTGAAGGCTCTGGCCGACCACCTCAACGCCACCGGCGAGTATCGCTGCGTCTACGCGAACTTCGAGCTCGGCCAGACCGCCAGAGAGGACGTGCCGAGAGCCATGCGTGTGCTCCTAGGGCAGATCGCCGGGCGGTCAGAGGTAATGCTCCAAGACACCTTCGTGCGGGACGAGCGCCTAGCCGTACTGGACGAGTACGGGGGAGACGGCGCGCTCAATGAGACTCTGCGCCGCTGGGCGAGGTCTCGCAAGAGACCTCTAGTGCTGCTCATTGATGAGATCGACACCCTTCAGGGCGACTCGCTGATCTCTGTGCTGCGACAACTCAGGGCGGGCTATGACGAGCGGCCGGACGGCTTCCCGCAGAGCATCATCCTGTGCGGCGTGCTCGACGTGCGCAACTACCGCATCTTCTCGAGCTCGCTAGGATCGAATGTCAGCGGCGGCAGCACCTTCAACATCAAGGCCGAATCCCTGCGGCTCGGCGACTTCAGCGAGATCGAGGTGCGCTCGCTGCTCGACCAGCACACTGCCGAGACCGGCCAAGACTTCGATACCGACGCGGTCGGGAGGATCTGGGATCTCACCCGGGGCCAGCCGTGGCTGGTAAACGCACTGGCTTACCAATCCTGTTTCAGGGACAAGGCCGGGCGAGACCGCAGCCGGCCCATAGGGATTGCGGCTATCGACCGTGCCAAGGAGACTCTCATCCGCAACAGGGTCACGCACCTCGATCAGCTAGCCCACCAGCTCAGCCAGGAGCGTGTCCGGCGTGTGATCCTGCCCATGATCGCCGGGTCGGTGGATGCCCGCTATTCCTCGCACGATCTGGAGTACGTTCGCGACCTCGGGCTGGTGGCGCGCGAAGGCGCCGTCAGAATGGCGAACCCAATCTATTCCGAGTTCATTCCCCACCAACTGACCGCATCCCTGCGGTCGGGGCTGGAGAGCATGGTATCGCCGGGCTGGTTTGTCAACGACGACGGTGACTTGGACGTGCGCGGACTGCTGACCGCGTTCCAAGGCTACTTCCGGGAGCACTCGGAGTTTTGGGTGGACAGATACGGCCACCTTGAGGCGGGCCCCAACCTCGTGCTGCACGCCTACCTGCAGCGCGTGGTCAACAGCGCCGGGCGCTTCACCTGGGAGTACGCCCTCGGCCGCAGGCGAAGCGACCTGCTCATCGAATGGCCACGTCCCGGCGCCACGCTGCACCCCAACCCCAGCAAGCACGTCATCGAGTGCAAGGTGGTCGGCGAACGCTCCGGACTGGAGCCCGTTATCCGCGAGGGCTTGCAGCAGACCCAGTCCTACATGGATCTGTGCGGCGCGGAGTCCGGGAACTTGGTGGTCTTCGACCTGCGACCCGGCAAGACGTGGGAGGAGCGGATCTTCACAAGAGACCCGGAGCCAGACCAGCCGCCCATTACCGTGTGGGGCATGTGACCCAAGGTCCGACGACAGCCCGCCGGCCGCAGCGGCCCACAGCAGAAGCGCGCGGTGCGACCCCCACGAAACGCCGGGAATCCCGCGTCCCACCCCAAGTGCGCTTCCGGCGTCTGTGTTGCTTGACCGCTTCTGCCGTGCTCCGGCCGGCAGTTCCGACCGCCCGAATGCCTCCATCTGACCGCTGCCAGTCTTGACGTAAGGCCCGCGATCGGCCCGCCTGAGTGCCATACTCAGGGTGCGTGAGCAAGTTCAACACTGAGGGACCCATGGTTCCCCAGCGGCACTACTGCATCCCGCCCCTAAGCCGCATTGACCTCGAAGAAGTCCTCGAACTTGTCGAGGACATGCGCTACTTCATCCTGCACGCTCCCCGGCAGACGGGAAAGACCTCCACCCTCAAGGCCCTGGCCGACAAGCTCAACTCGAGCGGCGAATACGATTGTGTCTACGCCAACTTCGAGGTCGGCCAGACCGCCCGCGAGGACGTCGGCCGAGCGATGCGCGCTCTGCTCAACCAATTGGGGCTGCGCGCTCGCCGGATGCTGCAAGACAACTTCGTCAAGTCGGTGCTGGCGGACCTGATCACCGAGTGTGGCCCGGACAGCGTTCTGAACGAGATGCTCACACTCTGGTCCGAGAGGAACGACAAGCCCTTAGTTCTGCTCATCGACGAGATTGATTCCCTCCAGGGTGACTCGCTCATCTCCGTGCTGCGGCAGCTGAGGGCGGGATACGACGAGAGGCCGGACGGCTTCCCGCAGAGCATCATCCTGTGCGGCGTGCGCGACGTGCGCGACTACCGCACCTTCTCGAACTCGCTTGGATCGAATGTCAGCGGTGGCAGCGCCTTCAACATCAAGGCCGAATCCCTTCGGCTCGGCGACTTCAGCGAGGTCGAGGTGCGCTCGCTGCTCCACCAGCACACTGCCGAGACCGGCCAAGACTTCGATGCCGACGCGGTCGGGAGGATCTGGGATCTCACCCGGGGCCAGCCGTGGCTGGTAAGCGCACTGGCTTACCAATCCTGTTTCAGGGACAAGGCCGGGCGGGACCGCAGCCGGCCCATAGGGATTGCGGCTATCGACCGTGCCAAGGAAATCCTTATCCGCAACAGGGTCACGCACCTCGACCAGCTTGCCCATCAGCTCGGCGAGGAGCGTGTCCGGCGTGTAGTCCTGCCCATGATCGCCGGGTCGGTGGATGCCCGCTACTCCTCGGGCGATCTGGAGTACGTTCGCGACCTCGGGCTGGTGGCGCGCGAAGGCGCCGTCAGAATGGCGAACCCAATTTACTCCGAGTTCATTCCCCGCCAACTCACCGCATCCCTGCGGTCGGGGCTGGAGAGCATGGTCTCCCCGGGCTGGTATGTCAACGACGACGGTGGGTTGGACATGCACGGACTGCTGACCGCGTTCCAACGCTACTTCCGGGAGCACTCGGAGTTTTGGGTGGACAGATACGGCCACGTTGAGGCGGGCCCCCAGCTCGTGCTGCACGCCTACCTGCAGCGCGTGGTCAACAGCGCCGGGCGCTTGACCCGGGAGTACGCCCTCGGCCGCGGGCGAAGCGACCTGCTCATCGAATGGCCGCGGCCCGGCGGCACGCTGCACTCCAACCCCGGCAAGCACGTCATCGAGTGCAAGGTGGTCGGCGAGAAGTCCGGACTGCAGCCCGGCATCCGCGAGGGTCTGCAGCAGACGGCCTGGTACATGGAC
The DNA here is from genome assembly GCA_965203925.1 of Bryobacterales bacterium. Lineage (GTDB taxonomy): Bacteria > Acidobacteriota > Terriglobia > Bryobacterales > UBA6623 > VXMF01. The sequence goes on along the minus strand of OZ241924.1, from coordinate 1,606,034 downwards.
CGCAGCGGCGCCCAGTCCGGGCACTTGGTGGTCTTCGACATGCGGCCGGGGCGGTCGTGGGAAGAGCGCGTGTTCCGGAAGGACCCGGAGCCTAACCAATTCCCGATCACAGTGTGGGGTATGTGACTTAAGGTCCGACGACAGCCCGCCAGCCGCACCGGCCCCCCAGCAGAAGCGCGCGGTGCGACGCCCCACGAAACGCCGGGAATACCGCGTCCCACCCCAAGTGCGCTTCCGACATCCATGTTGCTTGACCGCCTCTGGGGTGCTCCCGCCGCCAGTTCCGACCACCCAAATGCCTCCATCTGACCGCTGCCAGTCTTGACGCAAGGCCCGCGATGGGCAAGCCTCAGTGCCATACTCAGGGTGCGTGAGGAAGTTCAACACTGAGGGACCTATGGTTCCCCAGCGGCACTACTGCATCCCGCCCCTGAGCCGCATTGATCTCGAAGAAGTCCTCGAACTTGTCGAGGACATGCGCTACTTCATCCTGCACGCTCCCCGGCAGACCGGCAAGACTTCGATACTCAAGGCCCTGGCCGACCAGCTCAACTCGAGCGGCGAATACGGTTGTGTCTACGCCAACTTCGAGGTCGGCCAGACCGCGAGAGAGGATGTCCCGCGAGCCATGCGTGTGCTCCTTGGGCAGATCGCTGGGCGGGCGGAGGTAATGCTCCAAGACACCTTCGTGCGGGACGAGCGCCTAGCCGTGCTGGACGAGTACGGAGGCGACGGCGCGCTCAACGAGACCCTGCGTCGCTGGGCGAGGTCTCGCAAGAGACCCCTAGTGCTGCTCATTGATGAGATCGACACCCTTCAGGGAGACTCGCTCATCTCTGTGCTGCGACAGCTCAGGGCGGGCTATGACGAGCGGCCGGACGGCTTCCCGCAGAGCATCATCCTGTGCGGTGTGCGCGACGTGCGCGACTACCGCATCTTCTCGAGCTCGCTAGGATCGAGTGTCACCGGCGGAAGCGCCTTCAACATCAAGGCCGAATCCCTGCGGCTCGGCGACTTCAGCGAAGCTGAGGTGCGCTCACTGCTCTACCAGCACACTGCCGAGACCGGCCAAGAGTTCGAGGCCGGCGCGGTCGGGAGGATCTGGGAACTCACCCGGGGCCAGCCGTGGCTGGTCAACGCACTGGCATACCGGGCCTGTTTCAAGGAGAAGGTCGGACGGGACCGCAGCCAGCCCATCGGGATTGAGGCCATCGATTATGCCAAGGAGGCCCTGATACTCAACCGGGTCACCCACCTCGACCAGCTAGCCAACCAGCTCAGAGAGGAACGTGTCCGGCGCGTGGTCCTGCCGATGCTCGGCGGGTCCGTCAATGCAGGCTACTCTCATCGGGACCTGGACTATGTCCGCGACCTCGGGTTGGTTGCCGCCCAGGGCCAAGTGCGCATGGCAAACCCGATCTACGCAGAGGTCATTCCCCGAGAGTTGACAGTGGCCCAGGAGTCGGAACTCGAGAGCCTAGTTTCCCCGTCTTGGTATGTCAGCGAAGACGGGAGCTTGGACGTAGGCCAACTGCTTACCGCGTTCCAGGACTACTTCAGGCAGCATTCGGAGTCTTGGGTGGACCGGTACGGCCACCTTGAGGCCGGCCCCCAGCTCGTGCTGCACGCCTACCTGCAACGGGTGGTCAACAGCGGCGGGCGCATCACGCGCGAATATGCCGTCGCCCGCGGTCGAACGGACCTGCTCATCGAATGGCCGCTGCCCGGGCAGGCGCTGGCGTCCCTTGCGAGCAACCACGTCATCGAGTGCAAGGTGGTCGGTGAGAAATCCGGGCTGCAGCGCGTCATTCGCGAGGGTTTGCAGCAGACGGCCTGGTACATGGACCGCTGCGGCGCCCAGTCCGGGCACTTGGTGATCTTCGACATGCGGCCGGGGCGGTCGTGGGAAGAACGGGTGTTCCGGAAGGATCCGGAGCCTAACCAATCCCCGATCACCGTGTGGGGCATGTGACCCAAGGTCCGACGACAGCCCGCCAGCCGCACCAGCCCCTCAGCAGAAGCACGCGGTGCGACGCCCCACGAAACGCCGGGAATCCCGCGTCCCATCCCAGCTGCGCTTCCGACATCCATGTTGCCGGACCACCTCTGGAGTGCTCCCGCCGGCAGTTCCGACCACCCGCATGCCTCCATCTGACCGCTGCGAGTCTTGACGAGGGGCCTGCGACCGGCAACCCTGACTGCCATACTCAGGGTGCGTGAGGAAGTTCAACACTGAGGGACCTATGGTTCCCCAGCGGAACTACTGCATCCCGCCCCTGAGCCGCATTGACCTCGAAGAAGTCCTCGAACTTGTCGAGGACATGCGCTACTTCATCCTGCACGCCCCCCGCCAGACCGGCAAGACTTCGATACTCAAGGCCCTGGCCGACAAGCTCAACGCCACCGGCGAGTATCGCTGCGTCTACGCGAACTTCGAGGTCGCCCAGACCGCTCGGGAGGACGTCGGTCGAGCTATGCGAGCGCTCTTCGACCAACTCGGCAAGCGTGCCCACCGAGCGCTGGGAGATCCTTTCGTCGACTCATGCGCGCAGGAACTCTTGGCCAGACGCGCCCCAGACAGCGTCCTCAACCGGATGCTCACGCTCTGGTCCCAGAGGGACAACAAGCCTCTAGTGCTGCTCATCGACGAGATCGACACCCTTCAGGGAGACTCGCTCATCTCTGTGCTGCGACAGCTCAGGGCGGGCTATGACGAGCGGCCGGACGGCTTCCCGCAGAGCATCATCCTGTGCGGCGTGCGCGACGTGCGCGACTACCGCATCTTCTCAAGCTCGCAAGGATCGAATGTCAGCGGCGGCAGCGCCTTTAACATCAAGGCCGAATCCCTGCGGCTCGGCGACTTCAGCGAGGCTGAGGTGCGCTCACTGCTCTACCAGCACACTGCCGAGACCGGCCAAGAGTTCGAGGCCGGCGCGGTCGGGAGGATCTGGGAACTCACCCGGGGCCAGCCGTGGCTGGTCAACGCACTGGCATACCGGGCCTGTTTCAAGGAGAAGGTCGGACGGGACCGCAGCCAGCCCATCGGGATTGAGGCCATCGATTATGCCAAGGAGGCCCTGATACTCAACCGGGTCACCCACCTCGACCAGCTAGCCAACCAGCTCAGAGAGGAACGTGTCCGGCGCGTGGTCCTGCCCATGATCGCCGGGTCGGTGGATGCGAGCTACTCCTCGGACGATCTGGAGTACGTTCGCGACCTCGGGCTGGTGGCGGGCGATGGCGTCGTCAGAATGGCGAACCCAATTTACTCCGAGTTCATTCCCCGCCAGCTGACCGCATCCCTGCGATCCGGGCTGGAGAGCATGGTCTCCCCGGGCTGGTATCTCAACGACGACGGTGGATTGGACGTGCGCGGACTGCTGACTGCATTCCAAGGCTACTTCCGGGAGCATTCGGAGTTCTGGGTGGACAGATTCGGCCACGTTGAAGCCGGCCCCCAGCTCGTGCTGCTCGCCTACCTGCAACGCGTGGTCAACAGCGGTGGGCGCATCACGCGCGAATATGCCGTCGCCCGCGGTCGAACGGACCTGCTCGTCGAATGGCCGCTGCCCGGGCAGACGCTGGCGTCCCTTGCGAGCAAGCACGTCATCGAGTGCAAGGTGGTCGGCGAGAAATCCGCGCTGCAGCGCGTCACCCGCGAGGGTCTGCAACAGACGGCCTAGTACATGGACCGCTGCGGCGCGCTGTCCGGGCACTTGGTGGTCTTCAACAGGCGGCCGGGGCGGTCGTGGGAAGAACGCGTGTTTCGGAAGGATCCCGAGCCGAACCAACCCCCGATCACAGTGTGGGGTATGTGACCGAGAGGTGGCCACAGGCGCGGGCCGCAGATGCGCCACACCGGCCGTGGACTGTGCCACTTCCCCACAAGCAGCCGGGAACGGACGAGCCCCGTTCTCAAGCGCGCGACGGACTTCCAAGTTGATTGCCCCTCTCGCCAAGGGATCGTGACTCTTCTTGTCGGACCGTGGAACTGCGGCCCCATGTGCCGCACGCAGGCTCACAATCGCCCTGCGCAAGACGCCACGCCCGGACTCCCAAGCACGTCCTCCTTGGGCCTCCACCGCGCAGAGCGCAGCGACTTTGGAATGGTCTTCCACCAATACCAGACGCGCCAACTGACCGAGCCGTCTCGGAAGCGACTCACGGGCAATCCATCGGATCGTGCCCTACGAGAACCCCGTCAAATCGGCAATGCGCTCCTTCGGAACGGCCGCCGCCACGAACAGCCGGAAACCGGGCACGCACCGGGACGCAGTGGCAACCTCGAGCTCCGTCGAAAGTGACCGGCCCGGAGCTCGCACAGTGTGGCGGTGGCGTTCCAACTGGGTGTTACGGAGATCTTGCGGATCGGCAACTTCAACCCACTTGCCGGGAACGATCGTCTGGGCAAGACTCGTCAAGGTGTCCGCAATGGTCAGTTCCCGGAACTGGACGCGGACCCTAGGCGGCTCCTCGTTGCGGAGGGTGATGCAGGGGACCGTGGGCGTGCCACGCCGACGCCCGGCTCGTCCGAATTGCCGGGCGCGTTTGCCTAGCGGCTGTGCAGAATCGTCGGACCAGGGGTCTAGGTTTCCCCATGCCCGCCTGGTCCGACACACCGTTCCGCTATGATGTGGCCCTCCATATGAAGACAACACTGATCATCGACGATTCAGTGATGCAGCGGCTGCGAGAAGAGGCCGCGCGACGAGGTACGACGATGTCCCTGCTCGTGGAAGCAGGTCTCAGGCTGATCCTTGCCGAGCCCACACCGCCCAACCCGTCACCAACCGAGCTTTCGCCGCTGCCGTCTTGGAACGGTGGGAGGGAGCTGGTGGATATTTGCAACCGCGACACACTCTACAGGACCATGGAAGAGGAGTGACATGCTGGAGCTTGGCACCAATGTCGTGGTGTACGCCGCGAACAAGGACTCAGAGTTCCACTTCCCTTGTAATGAGCGGCTATCCGAGACGCGCCGGGATCCCTCCCCAACATTTCTCACGTGGAGCGTCTGGTACGAATTCATTCGATTGACTACACACCCTCGTGCACTCCAAACGCCGTGGCGTCCACAGGAGGCACACCGGTTTCTGTCGGAGCTGCTGGAATCGCCCGGGTTCGAGCTGCTGGTCCAAACTCGACGTCACTCCGCCTTGCTTTCCTAGACACTGTCCGATCTGCCAAGTCTGCGGGGGAACCTGATGCACGACCTTCACACGGCCGTGCTGATGCGCGAACACGGCATAAGCCGAATCTGTACTCGCGGTAGAGGTTTTCTTAAGTTCCCATTCCTCACAGTCATCGATCCATTGCAACAGTCAACAGGCCGTCTATGACCCGCCGGACTTCCGGTGAGTCAGAGTAGACTCGCTCGAGCACCAACGGCATGTCCCTGGCGGGCGACTTCATGTCCCGGGATGCTGCGGGTGGATCCGTCGCAGCGTCCGCCTGCCGCACGACCGGACCGCCGTCACTGCTATAGCGTCGTGTGCCATCGCCAGCCACGGCGTCTATCCGCGGCAATGGTGCGTTGCTTCGCCGTCCTGTGCCCGGCGACGACTGCGACATCGCCCGAACGCTTCCGTCAACAACCGTATTCCGGTTTGCTTCGTGTCTCCGCCTCCCACTGTGCCGACACCGTCCCTCCGGTGTGTGAAGATCTCGACCTCCAAACCTGTTGGGACCCTTGAGTCTGACTACCCGCCCTTGGGGCGGTCCGCGCTAAGTTCGCACGGCTGGACTCGCCAAGTGACGAACTTGGGTGGGGATCCCTGATGCCGATCGTTGCGAGCTGCTCTCCCGCGGAGACCGTTGACCATTTCGACCTGGCCGCTCTTCGCCGATCCGGATGCTCGATCCGCCCGACAGCCCCACGTGAACCTGCGTCGGACCGCTTGTCAAGGACGAACGATCAGACTCCGATCACTTTGCCCCTAGGGATTGCTGCTACCCGGGCGGGGCGGGCGCATTCGCTCGGCCGACGCGACGTTCTGTCCCGCCCCTCCGCAGGATCGGCAGCGCCTCAGCAACGCATCTCTCGTTCACGGGCACTATCTCGGCAAGACGCTCGTGCCGGGCCTGATCTCGTCCGTGCCGCGCAGCACGATCCGGTCTCCTTCGCCGATGTCCCCGAACACCTCGACCAAGTCGCCCTCCGTCATACCGCGACGGACATCGACCCACTCGGCTCTGCCGTTCGTCACGCGGACCACGAAGATCCGCTCGGTCGTTGCCTGGATGGCCGTCGCGGGAACAAACAGGGTGTCGTGTGCGCGCCGGACCGGCCACTGCACCTCGGCGTACATGCCAGGCGTGAGCTTCGCGTCGGAGTTCGCGACGTCGAGCTCGACCGGCATCGTCCTAGTGGCCGAATCGACCGCGTAAGCCGGCCTGGCGACCACCCCCGCGAAGACTTCGCCGGGGAACGCCGAAACGGCGAACCTCACCCTCTCGCCCCGCGAGATGCTCTGCCGGTAAGCCTCCGGAACGGCCGCGACGAGCCGCAGGCGCGAAACCTCTTCCAGCGTGAACAACGGCATGCCCGCGATGCCGTCAGGGCCTGCAAGCGCGCCGGTGTGAGCTTGGCGTTCGGTGATCACCCCGGCGAACGGGGCGTGCACTTTCAGGTACTTCTCGATTTCTTCGATGGATCGGGCGGCGGCTTCGTAGGCGGAAACGGTCCTCTCGATCGTCTCAAGTCGAGCGCGCTCCGCATCCACCGCCTTTTCGGCCAGGACGATGTCGTTGCCGGCGACCGCTCCGGGCGTTCTTGCGGCTTCCTTGAGTCTCTGGTAGGTGCTCTCGGCAGCGGCAAGCTTGGCTTGCGACTCGAGCTTTTGCGAGACCACCGCCGGAATCCTCGCCTGGGCCTCGGCTCGCTGGGCCGAAAGCTCAGGGGCGCTCATCTCGGCCAGCAGCTGCCCTGCCTTGACAAAGGAACCCCGGTCCACATGGATGGACTCGACAAAGCCGGTGACTCGGGCGTGGATGTCCACACGCTGGAACGGCTTGAGTTCGCCGGGGATCGTGATCGTCCTTTCCAGCGGCTTCCGCAGGACCTGTGTCAGTTCTGTGCGAACCGTTCCTGCGTCTGCAGCGCAGCTCGGCACTGCCGCGAAGAGGAGCGCGAAGGCGATCAGTATCCGCATGTTCCGTTCTCTCCTATGCAGCCGGGAACCCCTCCGCTGGGATCCCGGCGAAATGGGGGCTTCCCGGGTCCTCGGGATCGATCGAGGGCGAAGAAGTCGACGCGTTGCGCTGGACGATCGCGAATACCGACGGAATCACGACCAATGCGGTCAAGGTCGATGCGACGAGACCGCCGATGACCGCGATTCCGAGCGGCGCCGTCTGCTCGCTACCGAGTGCCAGGGGGGTCATGCCGGCGATCATCACAACGCTCGTCATCACGATCGGTCGCATCCGGGAGCGGGAAGCCTCGACGGCCGCGTCCACAGAAGACATCCCCTCTTTCCGGAACTTCTCGGCGAAGGTGCACAGGAGGATTGAGTCGGCGACAGAGACCCCGACCGCCATGATGGCACCCATGAACGACTGGATATTGATCGTCACGCCAGACACCGTCAGTGCCATCACCACACCCGAGAGCACCGCAGGAATCGCCATGACCACCGCGAGCGCGACTCGGACGGACTGGAAGTACGCCGCGAGCAGCAGGAACACGGCGATCACCGCCAGCATCAGGCCGAGTTCAAGACTGCCGGTTATCAGCTCCATCGGGCTGACCTGACCGCGCAAGTCGACGCTGATCCCCCGGGGGACGGGCAGTTCGGCCAGCGCCGCCCGAATGTCGCTCGCTGCTCGACCGAGGTCGCGACCGGCCACGTTGGCGGTCACGGTGACCATTCGCTGCATGTTGTAGCGGTGGTACTCGCCGGTCGCCTGGCCGAACCCAACCTCGGCGACGTCCCCGATCAAGGTCGGCACGGCCTCCCCGTCCTTTACCGGGAGCCGCGACACGTCGTCCAGCGACTGGATCATCGACTGGGGGATCTCAACCTGGACTTGGTAGGCAATGCCGGAGTTCGGGTCAGCCCAGTAGACTGGCGTCGTGAACCGGCTCGACCACGTCGCTGGCGCGAGCGCCCTGCCGACTTCCTCGACCGTGACCCCCAGTTGCGCCGCCCTCTCTCGGTCCACGTTGATCTCGACCGACGGATAGTCGAGCAGCTCGGCGACCTGAACATCGCGCAGGTAGCCGATCTTGCCCAGACGTTCCACGACCTCTCGGGCGTAGGCTTCGCTGCCCGGCAGGCTGGGCCCGGAGACGGCAATCTCGATCGGCGTCGGTGATCCGAAGCTCATGACCTGGCTGACCAAGTCGGGCGATTCGAATGCGATCCGGGTTCCCGGCGCCACTTCGGGCAGACGCCTGCGGAGCTCCTCTTCAACTTGGGCGGTCGGAATCCCGGAATCCGGATTCAGCGCGATCCGCATGACCGCCTCGTGAGGCCCCCCGGTCCACAAGAAGATCAGATTGACCGGGAAGCTCGAAGGCTGGACGCCCACGAACGCAATCGACTTCTCCACGTTCTCCGACCCCACGATGTCTCCGACGGCTTCGAGCACCTGCTGAGCGATCCGTTCAGTGCGCTCGACTCGCGTGCCGGACGGGCCACGGACCCGGAGCTGCAGCGAGTTCGTGTCCATGCGTGGGAAGATCTCCGTGCCCAGCCTGCCGCCCGCGAAGTAAAGGATGCCTGCCGTCCCGGCCAGGTAGAGCCCCACGACCGGCCAACGGACGGCGAGCAGGCGGGCCGAGACACCGCCGAAGCCGTCCTGAATCGGGGAGAACCAGTTGCGCGCGCCCGGGGAAACGCGCTCCGTCTTGCGATTGAGCCAAGTCTCCATGATGGGCACGAACGTGCTCGCCAAGAAGTACGAAGAGATCATCGAGAACGCGACCGCCAGCGTGAGCGGCACGAAAATCGCCCGTGCGACGCCCGTCATGAAGAACGAGGGTGCGAATACCGAAACGACGCACAGCATCGCCAGCATCCGGGGCACGACAACTTCCCGGCTCGCTTCCAGCACGGCCCTCGCGACCGGCTTGCCCGCATTGAGGTGGGTGTGAATGTTCTCGATCGCAATGATCGACTCGTCGACCAGAATGCCGATGGCGAGAGTCAGCCCGCCAAGCGTCATCAGATTGATCGACTGGCCGGATGCCCACAGCGCAACCGTGGCCGAGAGCAAAGCGATCGGAATCGTCATCACCACCACGATCGCGCTGCGCAGGCTGCCCAGAGCCAGCAGGACGATCAGGCCAGTGAACAGCGCACCCAGGATCCCTTCTGTCGTGAGCGCCCGAATCGCGTTCAGCACGTAGAAGGACTGGTCGAATTCGAACGTGACGTTGATGTCCTCCGGAATCGCCGCCCGGAACGTCGGAAGCGATTCCTTGACCCTCCGCACGACCTCAAGGGTCGATGCGTCGGCGCGCTTGGTCGCGGCAATGTACACCGCGCGCGCTCCGTCGACCAGGGCGTAACTGGTCAGGATGTCGGCGGCGTCCTCGGCGTAGCCGACATCGCGAAGGTAGACCGTCGGGCCGGGACCGCTCTTGATCGGCACGTCGTTCAGCTCGGCCGCCTCCACGACCGTCGAGTTGACCGGGGCGATGTAGTTCTTGTCGGCGATCCGAACGCTGCCGGAAGGCGAGATCGTGTTGGTCTTGGCAATCGCCTGCACAACGTCGTCGGGAGACAAGCGATAGGCGCGCAGCTTGTCGGGGGCTACGCGGACCACAAGGCTGCGAGCACTGCCTCCGAACGGCGGCGGGGCGGACACACCCTCAAGACGGGAGAACATCGGGCGCACGCGAAACAGCGCCAGATCCGCGATCTCGTCGACGCCGCGAGTCTCGCTGGAGAACACCAGGTAGCCGACCGGCACGCTGCCGGCATCAAAGCGCATGATGAACGGCGGCACCGTGCCCGGAGGCATGAACGAGCGCGAGCGATTGACCTGAGCCACCGTCTCGGCCATGGCGGTCGCCATGTCGGTGCCGTCGTGGAAGTGCAGCTTCATCAACGCCGCGCCTTGGATCGAGCGCGACTCGACGTGGTCGATTCCCCGGATGTAGAGGAAGTGATACTCGTAGTAGTTGACCAGGTAGCCCTCCATCTGGGCCGGGTCCATGCCGCCGTACGGCTGGGCGACGTAGATGACAGGCGTGCCGAGGTCAGGAAAGATATCGGCCTTCATCCGGTTGAGCGCCAAGGCCGACGCCAAGGCCACGCCGAGGATGACCATCAGGATCGTGACGGGGCGCCGCATTGCGGCGTGGATGAGCCACATGGTCCGGTCCCTCTAGTGGCTGGCCGCCGCTAGCAATTCGCCCATCTCTCCTTGGGCAGCCGCCAGAACCAGCAGCGCCCGCCACACGCCGATCCTGGCCAGGGAGTCGTCGACCTCCGCCCGCCGGAGAAGGAGCTGGGCGTCCGCCACGTCCGCGACCGTAGACAGCCCGGCCTTGTAGCGCGCCCGCTCCTGCCCATCGAGTTCCGTCGCCGCCTGGAGTTCCAGCGGGGTGTTCCGCGCGATTTCACGGGCGCTGCGGAGGGCGATCTGAGCGCGCGCGACTTCGCCGCGCAATTCCTGCGTGACGGTCTCCTTGCGAGCCCGCTCCTGCTCGAGGCGATGGGCTTCGATCTTCTGCATGGCCTGGTTTCGCTTGTAGTCGAGCAAGTCGAAGCTCATGTTGAAGCCGACGGCCCAGTTGGCCTGGCCCGGCACCAGTCCGTGCCTGCCTCCCAGGAACGTCCCGTCAATGAGCGCCCCTGTGCCTCGGCCGTACACGGCTGACTGTGCCTCGAACCTCGGCCGCCATTCCTTCCTGATGGCCCCCAAGCGCGTTTCCCGGACCGCGATCTCCGCCTCTTGGGCAGCCGCGAAAGGGTGCTGGTCAATCGGGACGTGCGGCACGGCCGCCGGCGGGTCGCGCAGCAAGCTCGCCGGGTCGATGCTCACCGAGGTTCCCGCAAGGCCCAACCATTCCGCCAACGACGCAAGCGCGGTCTGCTCGTCTTGCTCCGCCCGGATCAGGTCCGAACGGGACCGAGCCAGCTCGGCCCTAGCTCGCGCGGCGTCGGCTCCCGGTCGCAAGTCGCTCCGGACCAAGGCGTCGACAAGCTCGTGAAAGACCCGCATGCGTTCGACGCTGGCCTCGGCGGCCCGCACGGCGCGCTGCCCGGCAACCGCCCGCAAGTACGCATCGACCGTCGCGAGGGACACCTCGTACTCGGTCACGGCGCGGCCGGCTTCGGCGCGTGCCGAAGCGGCTTCCGCCGCGCGCACGTTCGCCCGGCGCAAGCCCAGATCGAACGGCTCGTACGAGAACAACACGCCGGCGGAGCTGCCGAACACGCTGGTGACCGTCAGGTCCTCCTGCACGGGGCCTGAGATTCCGGGAATCACGCTGTTTGGAAAGATCAATCCGAATACGTTGTTGCGGGTCGCCCGGTTGACGCCCAAGCGCATGCCTGCCCTCGGCAGGTACGCTGTCTTCGCCAGACTGATGCTGCTCTGCGCAACCGCGACCTCCGCTGCCGAAGCGCGGATGGCCGGAAAGTTGCGCTCCGCGAAGTCGACGGCTGCCTGAAGAGTCAATGGCTCCGGAGGCCGCTCCGGCTCACCCTGCTGCGCCGGCAACGCAACGACCGCGAGGGCTAGGGCGCAGACAGAATGGTGGACAGATCTGTGCATTCCTGATTCGGGACGGCTCTCTTGCAGATCGAGCCGTGGTCCTGCCGACATCTTCGCATTGCTGCTGTAGGCGCTCGATTCTCCCGGCCCGTGCGAGCAGCGCCGGGCCCGGCAGGGGTCTTGCGAGCGGCTCGGTCCGCGCGAATCAACCCGTGCTCGGGGAACCCGGAAGGCGGCGGCGCACGGTCGTCCGGCAAAGATCGTTCCAGAGGTTGCACAACTCGCGACGAATCAGCCTACGAGGGTGCCGAACGGGGGTGAATTGGCCACGACGGGCCGGTAGGGACAGCGATGCCGTCGAGAATCCGGGGCACTTAAGCGTCTGGGCCGCGAACGGACGCAGAGATTCTGTTTCGGTGGAGGTCTCCTCTGGGAATGCGGCAGGAGCAATAGAATCAGAGTCGGCAACGGCTTGAGGATGACTCCCGACACTGGCCAGCGTCGCCTGCCTATCGGCATCCAGACGTTTCGCACGCTTCGCGAGGACGGTTGCCACTACGAGGACAAGACCGGCTTCGCATTGGACCTCATAAGGGAAGGCACGCACTACTTCCTGTCCCGACCGCGACGATTCGGCAAGAGCCTCTTCCTGGACACGCTGAAGGAGCTTTTCGAGGGCAGCCGAGAGCTTTTCGAGGGACTGGAAGCCTACGATCGCTGGGACTGGTCGGTCCGCTACCCCGTCGTGCGACTTGAGTTTGGTCGGGGCGACTACGCAGAGCCCGGCCACCTGCAGGTGAACCTGATGGCGCAGCTTGACAGCGTCGACCGTCTCACCGGTCTCCGGTCTGCTTGCAACAGCGGTCCGGAACGCCTAGCGCGCCTGCTGGAGATCCTGCACACCCGCAGCGGGCAGCGGGTGGTGGTGCTCGTGGACGAGTACGACAAGCCCATCCTTGACGCACTGCACAAGCCGGACATCGCAAAGGCCAACAGGGACTACCTGCGCGGGCTGTACTCGGTGGTCAAGTCCTGCGACGCCCACATACGCTTCTGCCTCCTGACTGGAGTGAGCAGGTTCTCGAAGGTGAGCCTTTTCTCCGGACTGAACAATCTCCGGGACATCACCCTGAGCCCCAAGTACTCGTCCATTTGCGGCTATGCGGAGAGCGACCTCGACACGGTCTTCGCAGCGGAACTCGAGGGTCTCGACCGAGACCGGATCCGAGACTGGTACAGCGGCTACACCTGGGGCGGCGCGGAGAAGGTCTACAACCCGTTTGATGTCCTGCTGCTGCTCTCGGACCGCGAGTTCAAGCCTTGGTGGTACGAGACCGGCTCGCCTACCTTCCTGATCGAACGGCTCGGTGAGGAGGCAGTGCCATGGCACATTCTGGACGGGTTGCTCGCTTCTGAACAGCTGCTCTCCGCCTTCGACGTCGGCAGGACCGCACCGGAGGCGCTCCTCTTTCAGACGGGGTACCTGACGGTCGTGGCGCGGGAGGACCTGGGCGACGGCGTCAGCTACCGCTTAGGTTTCCCGAACCGGGAGGTGAGGCAGAGCCTGAATCGGTCGCTCCTGGACGACCTGCTGGGGACCGGGTGGAAGAGGGATAGGGAGAGGAACCGGCTGATGCAGGCACTGAAGGCCGGCGACCTTGCAGGCGTGAAGGAACTGCTTCGGGCACTGCTGGCCGGGATTCCGCATCAGTGGCATGGGCGGAGTACGAGGGCTTCTACGCAAGCGTACTGTACGGTCACTTCTGCGCGACGGGAGCGGAGGTCCGGGCTGAGGAGAGCGGCAGCGCTGGCCGAGCCGATCTATGCGTGCGGGCGTTTGGGCGCGTATACATACTTGAGTTCAAGATGCACGGGCGGGGTGGGACTGCGGCTGCCATGGCGCAGCTGAAGGCTAAAGGCTACGCCGACAGGTATCGGGCCCTAGGGGAGCCGATCCACTTGGTGGCGGTCGAGTTCAGCCCCGAGACTCGCAATGTGACCCGCTTTGAGACAGAGACAATCTGAGGCCCTCGCGACGGTCCCCACCGGCGGGTCATGGGGAGGCATTTGGGACCTGGGCAGGTCGGACCAACGTCAGCGCAGCCCGCGGACCCCTGTGGTGGCGCGGTCCGTGCAATAGAATCAGAGTCCGTAACGGCTTGAGGATGACTCCCGACACTGCCCGGCGTCGATTGCCTATCGGCATCCAGACGTTTCGCACGGTTCGCGAGGACGATTGCCACTACGTGGACAAGACCGGTTTCGCGCTCGATCTCATACGGGAGGGGACGCACTACTTCCTGTCCCGACCGCGGCGCTTCGGCAAGAGCCTCTTCGTCGACACCATGAAGGAGCTGTTCGAGGGCAACCGCGAGCTATTCAAGGGACTGCAAGCCTACGACCGCTGGGACTGGTCGGTCCGCTATCCGGTTGTGCGCCTTGAGTTTGGCCGGGGCGACTACGCCCAAACCGGCCACCTGAAAACGAACCTGATGGCGCAGATTGACGGCATCGACCGCCTAGCCGGTCTGCGTTCCGCTTGCGACAGCGGCCCGGAACGCCTCGCGCTCCTGCTAGAGATGCTTCACCTGCGGAACGGACAGCGGGTGGTCGTACTGGTGGACGAATACGACAAGCCGATCCTCGACGCACTTCACAAGCCGGAAATGGCGACGGCCAACAGGGACTACCTGCGGGGGCTTTACTCGGTGATCAAGTCCTGCGACGCCCACGTGCGCTTCTGCTTCCTGACTGGCGTGAGCAAGTTTTCGAAGGTGAGCCTCTTCTCCGGGCTGAACAATCTCCGCGACATCACCCTCAACCCGAGGTACTCGTCGATCTGTGGCTACGCGGAGGGCGACCTGGACAACGTCTTCGCGGCGGAACTCGAGGGTCTGGACCGAGACCGGATCCGCGATTGGTACAACGGCTACAGCTGGGGCGGCTCGGAGAGGGTCTACAACCCTTTCGATGTGCTGCTGCTGCTCTCGGACCGCGAGTTCAAGCCTTGGTGGTACGAGACCGGCTCGCCGACCTTCCTCATACGGCACCTCGCCGAGAACGGAGTCCGTTGGGACCGTCTGGAAGGATTGCGCGCATCTGAGCAACTGCTCTCCGCCTTCGACGTCGGCAGCATCGCTCCGGAAGCCCTCTTGTTTCAGACAGGGTACCTGACCCTGCGTGGCAGAGAAGCGCGACACGGGCGGGTGCGATACCGCTTGGGTTATCCCAACCGCGAAGTGAGGGAAAGCCTGAACCGGGCCTTCTTGAACGACCTGCTGGGAAGCGGGTCGCACCGGGAGGATCAGGAGGATTTCTTGTTTGAGGTCCTGAAAGGGGGCAATCTAGAAGGGCTCAGAGAAGCCCTGCGGGCGCTGCTGGCGGGCATTCCGCACCAATGGCACGGGCGCAACCCGATGGCAGAGTACGAGGGTTTCTACGCCAGCGTGCTCTACGCCCACTTCTCGGCTGCAGGCGCAGACGTGCGGGCCGAGGAAAGCGGCAGCGCCGGCCGCGCGGACCTCTGCGTGCGGGCCTTCGGGCGAGTGTACGTGTTCGAGTTCAAGATGCACGGGCGGGGTGGGGCTGCGGCTGCGATGGCGCAGCTGAAGGCTAGAGGCTACGCCGACAGGTATCGGGCCCTAGGGGAGCCGATCCATTTGGTAGCGGTCGAGTTCAGCCCCGATACCCGCAATCTAACCGGGTTCGAGACAGAGACGGTCTGAGCCGTATGCCGCTCGCACTCTAGAGGCGTGCCATGTGTGTTCACCCGGGTGTAGCGCCAGAATGGCCGCTGATTTTCTGGGCCTCGTGTAGACCAAGACTGAACCCAGTCTCATCACGACCTACTCGAACGCTTTCGGTCAATCGTGAGCGATGGGAAGGTATGCACTGGCCACACCGAGCGGATTCTATTATGAATGCACTGGCGGAAACCAAGTATGTAGAATTTCCTTGAGTTCGTTGAAGGCGGGATCTTGGCATTGGCGTATAGTGATAGATCTCGCCAACCTGCCAAACAGTGCCGCTGAAACGCTCTGGTTCCGCTTGCGTAACACCGCTCGCAGGGCTCTCTTGGGATCAGCGGGCTTTAGTGAATCTGATGGCCATAGTCTCTTTGCAACTAACCACGACTTGAGGTCTTGGTAACTGCCCGGCCATCCAAGTTCTTTGGGTACTTGGTTCGATCTGTTCCATATCCATGTCTCAAGTTCCGGATCAATCACTACAACTCTGGAGCGATTCCCCCAACCGTTGATAGCTAGGCCGTGTTCAACAGTGCGTTGAATCTCCCTGCGAGAAGAGTGAGCGCCGCAACCATGTTTGTCAAAGATGACCAAGGCGTGTCGATACGTGTGAATGAGTGGCTTTAGGAATTGAGAAGCATCAGTTCGACATCCCGGATCTCGCTGGAGGTGCCTAGAGATTGCGTACTTGATGGGACGGATTCCGAGCTTTTTAGGGTTCTCCAAGAGTCCAATCATGGTTTGATTAATATCCTGATCTGCGACGAGTATGTATAGGTCCTTTTGATCGTATTTCTCGTTCACCCTAAGACCTCTGTAGCGAACAGCATACTGCTATCGGCGGAACTCTGCCAATCTGCCAATCGCGGATGTCGGTTCCCTAAGATGATGTCTGTCGCACCTTTCTCATCCTTGGCGAAGCACAGGATCTGTTCCAACTCCGCGCAGCTCACAAGAACTGGAGAGTGCGTGGTGACCAAGATCTGGGAGTTATAGACCGAGGAAAGTGACTGATACACAGTCTCGATGGCCATAGGATGAATTCCGTTTTCAGGTTCTTCCAACAAGTAAATCTTTCCATGGTCTGGCAGGTAGGATGTAACCGTAAGCGCTAGTAGTCTTAGAGTTCCGTCGGAGACCGTCCACGACGGCACTTCCACCCCCGTCGCGTAGCGGAGCATCAAGTATGCGTGGAGGTCATCTTCCCGCTGCACTATCCGAATGTCCTCCACCTCTTGAAGTGCCGTCCGAATGTGGTCAAGCCATGCACTGAACCTCTTGGAATTGGTTCGGCGAAGTCGTTGAATTGCCCATGGAAGGTTGGATCCATCCGGCACAAAACCCGTGCGTCGCTTATTGGGAGAACTGGCCTGACGTAACCGCCGACTGTCGAGAAACAACTCATGGACGCCTGTCGCAAGAATCCGTTTCGCATAGGTGGCAACCGGAAACTGTGCTGGGCTCTCGGGCAAGTTCGCTAGTGCTGAGCGTCGCGGACCGAGTGCAAAAGTGAACTTAGCCTCTGGGGAATAGTCGTACTCTGTTGTAGTTTCGACATTGAACACATCCGTACCGTCTGCAGACTTCCGGAGGACCTGCCGATTGTAGATATCGTAGATGTCGTCCTTTCGCGCAAGGATCGATTCTGGAGGCGGCTTAGGCGAGGGGAAGCGTCTGGTCTGCAAGAATTCCCAAACGTCCTCTTCGGCGAGTACGGATTCATCCTTCTCAACACCCCACTTACTCTTGAGCAGGCCTGCTTCCGATGCGATGCAGAGCCCGTCGTCCCCTAGACGAATGGCGATCTCATATCGGAATCGCTGAAAGCACTCCGATTCATGTGGTACTTCAGGTAGCTTGAGGCGGAGCGTCTCAGGGATGTCGAACTCCAACGCGAGTTCAAATTCCGGCTGCTCCCGGGGGCGATCCCACACCAGATCGTGAAAGTTGTTGGTGCGGCGCTCTACCGCTGCGTCAAGGCCATCGGAAACCAGATCGCCCAGAAACCCGACCACGTCGAGCAGCGTGCTCTTGCCGCTCGCGTTGGGTCCCACCAAAATGTGAAACGAGCCGTCCAGCCGGACATCCACATAGCGGAGGCACCGATAGTTCAATGCCTGAATGCGACGAATCACGGGAATAGTCTACAAGAGAGCTTTCTCTGCCCTCGGCCGGACGGCAACTCACGAGTCGATTGTGCCAATCCAGGTGAGCTCGGCGTACTGTGACGCCTCACGTGAATGCTGACGCTGCAGTCCCCCAGAACCGGTGGTATGGACCGTGACCCGGGGAGAGTGCGGTCTGATCAGTGTCGCCAACGCGGGAAGGCTCTTCGGGAAGGACCCTAGCCTGGTATTTTCGGCCAGCGCAGAGCACGTGTGCTTCGCTACTCCAAATAAGATGTCGCGGCTTGAGTGACCCAATTGTCAATGGACCGGTGAAGCCAACTTTGGCTGGCACCTCGCCTAGGTGGCAGAATCCTGCCTACAGTGCTCGCAACGATGGCACTTCCTCTTCAGCGATGCTGCCAAGAGCCGGTCGGGGACGGCATAGCCGAGGGGAGGTTCTTGGGACCAAGTTGCAGGGAGCTTAGGGGGACCTGCGCCTCGCACCCAATCCGGTCGAAGTGGCGGCTCGCGATGCTCGGCACTGGCGACGCCATATCGTTGCCGGTCCGCCTGGTCCCTCGGTTCGTGGTCTGTGCGCGAGGACTCCGAAAGGTTCACGCAGATGCGATGGTCTTCCGTCTCACACACGGTTGCGGTCAGCGGTCGGTTCGGTGGGTTGTATAGTCGATCGCCGCGATGACCGTGGTCAGCCCGGACGTCGGCGGGGCTACGGTCCCCCAAGCCGTCCTCTCGGAGGATCGTCATCCAGTACGGCGAGAGACTCTCCAGTTGATCAAGGAAGAGGGGTGCCGCCATTCTGGGCATGTCCGTGTTCAAGCCAGTCGCTACCTGCCAGGGGGCCACCCCACTAATCGGATGCGAAGACCGAGTGGGCGTACATATGTATTGGCCGATTGTCATGCCGACCGGATCGGTGGTGACCTCGTATGACTTGACGCGTTGGAACTCACTGTGGAAGGTGGTGGCTCAATGCTCTGGGTCGACCTCACAGTGTTTCTGGTCGCGTGGCATACCTTCGCCCCTTGCAGCCAGCCAGGCAGGCAAGGAACCGGTCCTTAGCGGTCTCCGCCCAGCCTTGGGTGTTCCCCCAAGACGGCCCAAGGTCGGTCCTCGACTCGGCCAAGCCTTGTCGACACTTTCTTGGGACCGCCGACGGGCTCCATGCGCCATTGGGCCTCGAGACCGACGCCTGTACGCCAGTCCGAAGGCAGGCGGGCGAACAGTCACACTGCTTCCGAACCCTCCCATGGCCGAATAGGCCGTCTCCCGGGCACTCCTCCAGCGCTGTGCCGTCTCCCTCCGCCGGCAGCGACAGGGTCATTCGAGCTTGGTGACGAACTGCGTTTGGCCTGATCCTACATCGCGGTCCTCACCGGGCCGTCGGGTCTGAACACTGTTCGCAGCGGGGCAACGGGCCGGGTACGGTTCGATTCCGGCAAAGCAACAACCCCCGCCACATCTCGGCCCAGAATTGCCACAGACAGCACGAACGGATACGGATGGTCTATAGATACGCTGTATATTTGAGAAATATTCGCGTCTTGGGTTGACAGTATTCGATTTATAGTGTATATTCACTGTCAATGAGTCCTGCGGTGGCCTCCGGCGAGCGGTACGGGGCAATAACTCTCATCCCATGCACAGGCCCGTCAGGCCCCGCCGTGCCTCCCGCAGGACTCGCCCTACGCATCTCACCGCCAAGGAGGCCTTCCCATGCCAAATAAGTTCCTACCGCGCACCCTCGCGCGTCTCGCACCCCTCTTGGTGCTCCTGGCCGTCATGCCGGAGTCCCTGCTGGCTCAGCGCAGAGGAGTCAGCCCCTGGTTGCAGGCGGTCACCGTCCTGCAGGGGGCTTTCACAGGGCCAATCGCCCGAGGCCTGAGCCTGGTTGCCATCGTCATTGGCGGGCTGATGTTCGCCTTCGGCGAGGGCGGCAGCAAGCGCGCCCTGGCCGGGCTCATCTTCGGCGTCGGCATGGCCATCGGTGCCGTCAACTTCATGCAGTGGCTGTTCCCGTGAGCGCCGATTCCGCCACGCCGGCCGTCCACGCCACTTACCTGTCCCTCAGCCGTCCTTTGACGGTCATGGGCTGCGAGCGTCGGCTGTTCCTGGGCGCTGTGTGCACCGGAGCCGCCGCGTTCTCCTCATTCAACGCGCCGTTGGCCGGCTTTGTCCTGTTCGGGGCCGGCTTCGGCCTGGGTCTTCTCACCACCAAGCACGACCCTGCCCTGCCGGTCGTGCTGCTGCGCTCGGCCCGCTGCCGCCGCCGCTACGACCCTGCCATGCGCGACGGCGGGCCCGCCCCCCTGCTCGTGCTCCCGGAGGCGCCGAGGTGACCCGCCACTCCGCAGCCCCGCTGCACTTGGAACTGCCCTGGCTGGGCCTGGCCCGGCAAGGAGTGGTGATCACGAAGCGCGGCGAGCTGCTCGCCGCCGCCGGCCTGCGTGGTGCTCCATTCGAGTGCCGGTCCGCCGCGGACGTGGACCGCGTGGCACAGCGCTGGGCGCGCGCGCTGCGCAGCCTGCCGGTCGGATGCCGCATCCGCTGGCAGGTCTGCAAGCGGCGTCTGGACGTGCTGCCGCGCCGCGACAGCCCTGACCCGCTCGAGGCCAGGGCGCGCGCCGCGCGCCACTCCCACCTGGTTTCCCGGGGGCTGTACAGGATCGACGCGAGCGTGTTCTGGATCTGGGATCCGGAACTGCCGCCGCAGCCCCCCGAAGGCCGCCCCCGCTCCGCCCCGCGCCGGGTTGCCGAGCGCGTCGCGCTGTGGCTCTCGCAGGACCGCACGCGTCGTGTGCTGCTGGCTCACCTGGAGGCCGCCTGCGACCGCTTCGAGGGCACTGTGGCTGCCTTTCGCGGCCTGGTGCACGACGTGACCCCTCTGGCGCCGCTGGCCGGCGAAGCACTCCTTCGCCGCCTGGCCGTTCCCGCGAACTCCCGCCGCGCGGCCCTCTCGGCGCACTTTGTGGGGGCGCACGGCCTGGACCGCCAGCTCGCCCTCAGCGACGTCGAGGCGCACCGCGATTTCCTTCTCGTGGACTCTGAGCGCGTCGAGACCTACGCCCTGATCGACCCGCCGTCAACCTCCCGCGCCCACCTCTTCGCCGAGATTCTCGACCTGCAAGGCGAGCTCGACCTGGCTTGCGAATGGTGCCGCGAGGACGCCGCCAGATCCCGCCGCCGCATCCGCTCGGCCCGCCGCCACTACCACCAGAAGCGCTACAGCATGCTCGCCCACGCGAGCGCCGGCGATGCCCCGCCGCAGGCGCAGGGCGCACTCGAGGACCGCGCCGCCAAGGCCGAGGCCGGGCAGCTCGGGGAGGCGCTCCGCGAGCTGGAGGTCGACGGGCTGCCCTTCGGTGAGCACAGCCTGTCGGTCGCCCTGCGCGCGCAGGACCCGGCGCGCCTGGAGCGCCTGCGCCCCGAGCTGCTGCGGATCGCCGCAGCCAGCGACGCCCGCTTCCATCGCGAGACCTACAACGGCGTGAATGCCTGGTTCGCCATGGCACCCGGCAACCACCAGCGCCAGCTGCGCCGCAGCTACCTCTCCGCCGCCGTCGCGGCCGACCTCGCGCCCCTCTGGGCCGCGGACTGCGGGGACGAGCGGGACGCCCACCTCGACGACGAGCACCTCGCCATCTTCGAGACCCGCCGCGGCACTCCTTATTACTACTGTGCGCACGCCGGGGACATCGCCCACACGCTGGTGGTTGGCGCCACGGGCTCCGGCAAGAGCTTCCTGCTCAACTTCCTCCTCGCCCAGGCGCGCAAGTACCGCCCGCGCGTCTGCATTCTCGACCTCGGCGGCTCCTACCGCCACCTCACCGAGCTGGTCGGCGGGGCCTACCTGGAGCTGGAGCTCGGCAGCGGGGGCATGTCGTGCGGCTTCAACCCCTTCCGGGCCCTCGAGCCCAGCGCCGAGAACCTGCAGTTCCTAGCCGCCTTCGTGCAGATGCTCCTCGAGATCGAGGGGCATCCGTGCGACTCCGCCGCGCGCTCCGAGATACGCGGGCAGGTCGCAGCGCTCTATGAGCTCGAGCCCGAGGCCCGCACCCTGTCCTCCCTGCGCGTCCTGCTCCCGGCAGGACTGCGCGATCCGCTGGGCCCCTGGACGCGCGGAGGCATCTGGGGCAGCGCCTTCGACAACCCCGAGGACAGGCTCACCCTCTCGGACTGGCAGGCCGTCGATCTGGCGGGCACGGCCGGCAAGCCCGAGCTGGCCAGGGCTCTCGTCTTCTACCTGCTGCACCGCTTCGGCACGGCCGTCACCGCGCCCGCCGAGCTCGAGCGCTGGAAGCTGCTTGTCGTCGACGAGGCCTGGAAGTTCCTCGCGGACCCGCACATCGGCGCCTACCTCGGCGAGGGCCTCAAGACCTGGCGCAAGTCCAACGCCGGTGTGGTCCTGGCCACGCAGTCCCCGGGCGACGCCGCACGCAACGCCAGCCTGTGCCGAACGGTCGCGGAGAGCTGCCTCACCAAGATCCTGCTGGCCAATCCCGAGCTTGACCCGGCCGAGTACGCCGAGGCCTTTGGCCTCAGGCCGGCCGAGGTCGAGGCCGTGCGCCTGCTGGTGCCCAAGCGCCAGCTCCTGCTGCACCGGCCCGGCGTCTCGCAGGTCCTCGAGCTCAACGTGGACCGCGCCAGCTACTGGCTCTACACCACCAACCCCGTCGAGGCGGCGCGACGCCGAGAGGCCATCCGGACGCTCGGCTTCGAGCGCGGCCTCGACTCCCTGACCAAGACCAAGGAGGGCAACAATCCATGAGAACAGTCCTGATCCCCGCCGCGCTGGCCCTGTGCTGGGTCCTCGCACCCCCGCACGCCGCAGCGCGCAGCGTGCAGGCCGGGCCCGACGATGTCGTCGAACTCCGCGCCAAGCTGCGCTTCGCCACTACCGTCGTCCTGCCGGCCGACGAGCAGATCCTCGACTGGGTCTGCGGCGACGCCGAGTACTGGAGCGTCCAGGGCGCGGCCAACCTGGCCTTCGTCAAGCCCACCGCCGCGGGCATCGAGACCAACATCACGCTGGTCACCGACAAGGGCCACGTGTACACGCTGCACGCCAAGGAGGTCGGAGACGACGGCAAGGCCCCGGACCTGAAGCTGTTCCTGAGGCCAATCTCCGCAGACCCGGAAGGCTCTCGCCTGCGGCCGCCGCGATTCGAGCCGGCCGGGGCCGCAGCGGAGAGCGCCCAGGAGGCCGACCGTGCGCGACGCGAGGCCCGGGAGGCCCTCGAGAGGGCAAGGCTGGACGCCCTCGAGCGGGTGGAGGCCTTCCGCAGCGCCTACCCGCTGAGCCTGCGCTTCGACTACCGCCTCGCCAAGGGCGCCGCCGACCCTCCCTTCCGAGTGGCCGCCATGTGGCGCGACGACCGCTTCACCTACATCCGGGCCGACCCCGAGGAGGCCGCCGCGCTGTACGAGACACGCGACGGCCAGCCGTCGATGGTGCCCTTCGACTTCGCGGACGGCCTCTACGTGACCCGGAGGCACCTGGCCGACGGCTGGCTGCAGATCGGCAAGAGCCGGCTGCGGTTCTGGCGCAACGAGCCCTGAGGAGGCGGCAGCCATGCGCATCAGGAAAGTCCTCGACAGGATCCCCCGCCCTTCCGGCGCCATCCCGGCCAAGGCCCAGACCTGGGTCCTGGCCGGCCTGACCGCCGTCATCGTCATCGCGCTGCTGGCGTTCCCGGGCCAGCCGCCGGACCCGGCCGGCGCCGGTCCCGCCGAAGACTACCCCGCAGAGGGCAGCCAAGCCTCAGCGCCCGACCTCGCCTCGGTCGAGCGTGCGGCCAGGCGCATCCGCGAAGGAGCACACAGGGACGCAGAACTGCGCATGCGTGACTCGCTCGGCCTTGAGCCACCCTCTCCCGACGGCCTGCCGTCCCCGCCCGGCGAGCTCGGAGGGCCGCTGGCCGCCGGAGATCACGCCAGCGACTACCCGCCTCCGCCCAGCGCTGAGGACCGCATCCGCGAGCAGGAGCGCCTGCGCCGCTACGAGTCCCTCCAAGCGCCCGTCCTCGTCCAGACCGCGCGCGGCGAGCGGAGCCAAGCCGCCGCCCCTGACGCTGACGCCCCCAGCGCCGCTCCGGAAGTTCCGCAGCCAGACCCGCCCCTGCCCGTCGAAGCGGTCGAGGCGGAGCCCGAGGGCGGCGTCCTCGCCGAGGGCGAGTTCATCGAAGCAGTCCTGACCAATCGCCTGACCGGGGACTTCACCGGCCCCGTCAACGCAATGGTTTCCGCGGACGTCTGGGACCGCCGCCGGCGCCGCGTCCTTGTCCCGCGCGGCACGCGGGCCCTCGGCTCGTCCAGCAGCGTTGAGGCTTGGGGCCAGTCGCGGCTGGCGGTTACGTTCCATCGGCTGGTGATGCCGGACGGGCGGTCCCTCCGGCTGGACGACGGCATGGGCCTGAGCCAAGCTGGAGAGACCGGCCTTAAGGACCGGGTCGACCGGCACTATGCCTCGTCGATGATCGCCGCTGGCGCGGTCGGTGTCTTGGCGGGACTGTCCCAGGCCGCCAGCCCCCAGGACGCGATCTTCTCCCGGACGGCGGCGGTGCGCTCCGCAGCCGGAGGCGGGCTTTCCCAGTCCGCGATGCGCATTCTGGACCGCTTCCTCAACCGCCTGCCCCGCATAACGGTCCGGGAGGGGCACCGCGTCCGCATCTACCTGACCTCCGACCTCTTCGTCCCGGCGGCCGCCGGCCCGAAGCGCCCGCTGACAACCCCCCGGAAAGGAGACCCCGTCCCATGAAGACCAAGATCGCCATCGCCGCCACCGTCCTGCTGCTGGCCGCCGCGCCGGCCGCCCCGTTCTGGGGCGCCTTCTTCGCCGGCATCGGCAAGGCCGTTGGCAAGGCCATCGGCATCCCCCAGCTTGGAGGAGCCCTGGACGGGCTCATGCCCGTCACGATCAAGGCGGCCCAGCCCGTGGTGGACGCCGCCAACCTGCGCCTCGCCCAGCTCCGAGAGATCCGCTCGATGTCCACGAGCACCTTGGAGCACTTCTCCGGCGTCGCCGGCACGCTGCGCGACCTCGGCAACCTGCGGCAGTTCCGAGCCCGGACCGCCAGCTGGCTGCGCAGCTCCGCCGCGGACCGATTCGGGACATCCGGCGCATGGTCGGCTGCCCTCAACGGAGACACGCCGCGCTCCGGCGCCGCCCGTGCCTTCGGCAGCGCCACGGCCGACGTGCCAGACTGGAGCGCCGCCCTCGGCACGCTCCCCGACCCGCTGCGCCTCGGTGTGCGGCGCGAGCACGCCAGCCTCGAACTGGCCGATGCCGCCGCCGTGCGGTCTATCGCCGTCCTCGGGGAGACGCGCCGGCTGGCCGCCGAGCGGCGAACGGCCAACCGTCGCCTCGAGCGCGCCGCGCTGGATCCCACCGCGGCCGCCCAGTCCATGCCGGCGCTTCTGGGCAAGGTCTCCGTCGGGCAGCTGCGCCAGATCGACAGCGCCGAGCACACCAACCAGCTGCTCGACGCGCTGCTCGAGGCCGAACTGGCCGGCCTCAAGCGCGACCGCGACCGCATGGCCCGCTCCATGCAGGCCGCCGCCGAGTACCGCGCGCTCGCATCCGCCCAGCCCCCCGCAAACTGGCGCATGCCCTGAGAGGAGAAGCCGGTCCGCCATGCAACTGCTGCCGACGCCGCCCCCAGTGCCCCCCACCGATCCCACAGAGTTCCCGCTGGTGTGGGCCTTCGCCTCGATCGACGCCGCCATCGGGAACCTTGCCCCGCTCTTTGTCGGGGAGGGGCTGCTCCTCTTCCGCGCCTTGGCCGCCCTGACCATCTCTTGGTTCGGCGTCCAGACTGCGCTCTCCGGACGGGGGGTGCCCTGGAGCCGGCTCATGCCGCTCGTGCTGGGCATGTCGTTCAGCCTCGCCATGCTGCGCTTCTACACCGTTGGCGTGCCCGGCCTCGGGCTGCCCGTCTCCACCCTGCCCATCCGCGCCGCGGACTTCTACTCCAGGCAGATCGACGGCTTCATCACCTGGGAGTTCGCACGCTCGTTCCACGACGGCTGGCAGGAGCTCACGTCCATGAGCTTCTTCGACTTCTTCGTCGGTGCAGGCTCGCTGATCTGGACGTTCGTCATCCTGCTGTTCAACTCCGCCTGCACGGCCCTGCTGATCGCGTCGATCGCCGCCGGCCGCGTGGCAGCCGGAGCGTGCGTGGTGCTCGGCCCGCTGTTCATCCCGTGGCTGTTCGTGCCCAAGATGGACTTCCTGTTCTGGGGCTGGCTGCGCTCCTACCTGCAGTTCTCCTTCTACACCGCGGTGGGCTGGACGTTCCTGGCCCTGTGCACCTCCATGCTCAACGGGGTCTGGCGCGCCGTGCCGCCCGGGCTCGGCGCCCAAGTGGTTTGGTTCTTCTACTCCGGGGCGGTCCTGCTGGTGGCCGTCCTGTCCATGTTCAAGGTCCATGCGCTGACCAATGCGATCTTCCACGGCTCAGGCAGCTTCACCAGCGGGGCCGGAGCTGCCTTGGCGCCGGCAGTCCGGCGCGCAGCCCTGTGACCCGGGCGAACGACCCGAGAGGAGGCAAAATGCGACCAAGCGAGGCATACGCGGAGATCTGGGCCGAGCTGCTCTCCACGAACCGCTACCTGAAGATTGCCCTCGGCGCGCTGTCGGCCCTGTGCGTCGGCCTGCTGGCGCTCAGCTGGCGCACCTTCGACCGCTTCGAGAACCTGTCGCCGATCGTCGTGCGCATCGACGACGTGGGGCGTGCAGAGGCCGTGCGCTATGAGGCGACGACCTATGTGCCGGACGTCGCCAAGCCCGAGGTCAAGTACTTCCTGCGAAGGTTCCTCGTGCTGCACCGGGAGCGGCGCGCCGGCGTCGCCCTGGAGGCGTGGAAGCGATCCCTGCTGTTCCTGGAGAAGCCGCTCGCGCAGCGCATCGCGCAGGAGCAGGAGACCAGCGGCACGCTGGCGCTGTTCCTGGCCGGCGAGGGCCCGGAAGTGGGCATCGAGATCAACGCCGTCCAAGTGCAGCCCTCGCGCCAGCAGCCCTACCGCGCCCGCATCGACTTCACCGAGGTCTCCAGGGACGTCACGGGGGCGGCCGTCGGCCGTTCGCGCTGGACATCGGAATTCGAGTTCCGCTTCCTGCCGTCTCCGCCGCGAGGTCTGCTGGCCGTCAACCCTCTGGGGCTGGTGATCGGCTACTTCCGGGCCGACCGCGTTGAGGACTGAGCCGTGTGGAAGATCGCTCTCGGGCTGACGATCTCGGCGGGCGGCTGCGCCGCTTGGCTGGCGTTGGACGAACTGGCCTATCTGGCCCCATACCGCGATGCGCTGCTGCGCGCCCATGGCGGGGTCATCGCCGCCTACTGCTGCGCCTTGGCCTTCGACGTGTTCTTCGGGCTGTACTGGGCTTGCCGGAGGCTGGGGCTGGGAGACGCCGGCCGCAAGCTCCGGCGTCTCGACGGCGAGGTCCGGAGCGGCGAGACGTTCGACGCGGAGCTCGCGTTGCGGCTGCGGCGGCAGGAGGAGGGCCGGCTGTGAGGGACCTGTTGGAAGAGCTCGACCGCGACGGCGTTCCGTGCAGAGGTCCGCGCAGCGAGGTCGCCAGCCGGCCGGGACTGCGCGCCCCGGCACGAGAAGAAGGAACGTTGGACCGTCCGATCATCCGCGAAAGGCTCGGCGCCCCGACCGGAGGGCCCCGGCCCCGCGCAAGGGCGGGAGTGGCCCGCTGGGGAAGGCACCGCCTCGCCGCTGACAGCGTCCGTGCGCTGCGGGCCATCGGCGCGTTCGGCACGGTCGGGCACACGGATCTCAAGGCACTCTACACCTCTCCCGGACGCGCTACGCGTTCCATCCGGCGCCTGGAGTCGGCCGGTCTGCTGCAGGTGGAGCGTTTCCGCCGCGGGCGCCTCTCCTTCCGCGGGGTCACCCTGACCGCCAAGGGCGTCCGGCTGCTGGTGCGCTCGATCGATCCCCGCGACGCGGGGGACAGGCACGCCCAGACCTACCTGCGTGGCCCGGCGCGGCCGTCCCAAGTCCTCCACGACCTGGCCGTCTACCGCGCCGCGCGACAGGAGACGGGGCGCATCGAGGCCTCCGGCCGCTCGGTCCGGCGCGTGGTCACGGAGCGCGAACTGCAGGCGAGGGCCAGCCGCATCATGCACGCAGCGCGCACAGGGGCGGCCGACGGGCCCCAGGCGCGCGCGGCCGCGGCCAAGAAGATCGGACTGAAGGTGGTCGACGGAAAGCTGGCCTTCCCCGATGTGCGGCTGGAGACGGCGCCGCGCGACAACCGGGAGGGCCGGCCGGGATCGGTGGACATCGAGCTGGTCACGCCCAACTACCGGCAGGCAAGCCTGCGCGCCAAGGTCACGGCTGGATTCACCGTATACCGGGTCGACGATCGCGGCACCGTCATCCGGACGGCGGGAGGCGGCGGCTGATGGCCGACGCCCCAGACTTGTGCAGCCAAGAAGCCGCAGGTGGCGGTCCGGACGAGTGTCGGCCAGAGGGACTCGAGCGCTTCGGCTACCGCCCGGCCGACGCGGCGTTCCTGGGCGCCGCAGCGCTGCTCGGCGGATTCTTCGTCAGGCGCCAGTACCGGGCCTTCACGGGAACCAGGCCGGGAGGAGCCGAGCACCGCTTCATGCGCGTCGCCGCCAAGAACGGCCATGTGACCGTCTCGCGGGGCCGCCCGCAGCTCTGCCGGCTGCGCGGCGCCTCCCTGTTCCGGGCCCTTCGCTGCGAGAACCCCATCCGGGGAAACGGAAGGCTGCGCAGGTCGGTCAAGCAGCGACTGCTGGCGCTGGACTACTGGATCGCGCAGGACCGGCGCGCGGACTTCCTCCTGGGCCCTGCCGCTAAGGCCGCGCACTTCGCGGATCTGGGCATCCCCGAGGAGAGCTTCCCCGCTGCGGCGCGCACCCGCAAGGGCGCCGTCCAGCGGTTTCCGGACCGCTTCCCCGTGAGGATCCCGGGGCCTCTGCGACCGGCCGTCCAGTTCGCCTACGCGCACGCCGGATCCACCGCTGCCGGAATGACACGTCACCTGAAGCGCCACGCAGGCCTCGCCGCGGCCCTTTGGGCCCGAGGAGTCCCCTGCGAGTGGGCCGTGCTGGCGGACAGCGAGGAGCAATTCCCCAGGCTGAGAAACGCCTGGCGGACGTGGACGCGCCGCCTCAGGCGCGACTGGTCGGAGATGGAGTACTTCTCACTGCGGCTGCTGGCGCAGAGGCGCCAGTGGAGCGACCTGACGCGCGAGGCGATCGAGCGCTACGGCCAGTTGGCCGCCCGGCACCGTGGGGTAGCTCCCGAGCGGCGTTACAGGGCCTGGGTTCGGGAAGGCATGCCGCCCCGGCCCGAGGGCGGGGACTTCAGCCGCCACTGTTGCTGGCGGGAGGTCCTGATGGACTTCGACTACTCAGCCGCCGACCGGGCCGAGCGCTAGCGCCCATGCATATGGATGGCTGCGGGCAGGCCGACCCCGGACCGGCAGGGCCGCCAGCTGCGGCGGGGGTGCTGGCAATGCTCGCCGCGGTGGCCGGGGCCTGTGCCTGGAGGTGGCTTTGGCCGTGGCCGTCGCAGGACCCCGTGCTCGCCCTGGTCTCGCTGCGGTCGCCCCTGGCCGCAGACCTGATGCGCTGGGGATACGCCGCGGCCTGCATTCTCACGCCCTGCTTCGGCGTGCTGTTCGCAGGGACCCTGGCCGGACTGCTGTACGAGCGGCGCCGGCGGCGGCCCGAAACGACAAAGGCCCCCGCCTGGCCGGAGGGCGGCGACGAGCCGCGCGTCGTCGTAGGCGAGGTCCATCGCCGGACCAGGCCCGGCCCCAGCCCCAGCCCCGGGTGGCTGGTCGTGCCGCGCCGCGGCCTGCACGCCGGCACGGCCGTGTTCGGGGCGGTCGGCTCCGGCAAGACTTCCTGCTGCATGTACCCGTTCGCGCGCCAGGTGCTGGGCTGGCACGCAAATGACCCCGACCGCCGGCCGGGGGGCCTGGTGATGGAAGTCAAGGGCGACTTCTGCCACCAGGTCCGCCGCATGCTGGCCGAGCTCGGCCGGGGGGAGGACTACGTAGAGCTCGGCCTCGAGGGCAAGTGGTGCTACAACCCGCTTGAGTCCGATCTCGACGCGTACTCTCTGGCCTACCAGATCGCGTCTCTGCTCAATCAGCTGTTCGGCAAGGGCAAGGAGCCGTTCTGGCAGCAGGCATCGACCAATCTGGTCAAGTTCCTGATCCTGCTGCACCGCGTCGCGGACGGCTACGTGACGCTGGCCGACGTGTACCGGACCGCGATCGACCAGGACCTGCTGGCGTCGAAGATCAACGCCGCGCGGCAGGAGCTGGACTACTTCCCGCACGCCCGGCTCAGCGTTGAGCAGTACAAGGAGTACGTCAACACCCTGCCGCACCGCGACTGGCAATTCGACAACGATCGCGGAGAGACGTACGTGCCGGCCGACAGGGAGCTGATCGAGGCGCTGAAGGAGCAGAAGGTCGAAC
This sequence comes from Bryobacterales bacterium, assembly GCA_965203925.1. Classification (GTDB taxonomy): domain Bacteria; phylum Acidobacteriota; class Terriglobia; order Bryobacterales; family UBA6623; genus VXMF01. Next base: position 1,576,020 of record OZ241924.1, on the reverse strand, counting down.
ACCGCTTCGAAGAGCCGGAGCCCGCCGGCGCCGAACAGAGGATGCTCGCGGCGATCGTCACCTGGCACGCACACGATTGGACCAAGCTCGCCGACCGGCTGCGCAGTTCCATCGTGGAAGGCGTGAGCGTCTTCCTCTCGCTGTTCGACGAGCCGGGCGTCTCGGACGTCTTCTGCCCGCCGAAGTCGGCGTACGAGGAGGAGAGGCCCTACCGGGGGCGGTGGGCCCTGCCACCGCTCACCGACGCCTTAGAGGAGGGCAAGGTCATCGCGCTGAACCTCCCTATCGGCGACAATCCGGCGCTCGGCCGCGCGATCGGCGTCATGCTCAAGCAGGACTTCCAGCGGGCGGTGCTGTCGCGCATCCCGCGCATCGAGGCGGAGCCGGACCAGCCTTGGCGCGACCTGCTGTTCGTCTGCGACGAGTACCAGAACTTCGCCACGGCCGGCGAGAGCGACCCCGGCGGGGACGAGAAGTTCTTCAGCCTATCGAGGCAGGGCCAGCTGGTTGCGCTCGTGGCGACCCAGTCCATCAGTTCGCTGCGTTCGGCCGTTCCGGGGGAATCGTGGCGCACACTGCTGCAGACCTTCCGCACGCGCATCTTCCTGTCCCTCTCGGACGAGAGTTCGTGCAAGCAGGCCTCTGAGGCGTGCGGCCAAGTCGAGCGCCTCAAGGAGCAGTACTCTATCTCGGAGTCGTCGCAAGCGGGGGTCGGGCTCCTCAGCGGCAAGGCCGGGGGCGGCAAGGGAACGTTCGGGGTGACCAAGTCCTACTCGGTGCGGCGCGAGCCCCGCTTCCCGCCCGCTGACTTCGCGCAGCTGCGCAACGCGCAGGCGATCGTCACGGCCTACGACGGACGCAACCCCCTGCCTCCGACCTACTGCTACCTGAAGCCTTGGTACCTGCCCAGAGGCCTCGGGTACTTCGAGGCCCTCGAGCAGGGCCGGATCTAGCGCCCGGTCAAGGCTGATTTGCCCAAGTGGGCGATTCAGGCGGGGCCGCGCAGTGCAGGGGAGCATTCTGAGGCAGGCCCGCGAGAGAAGGCGCCGACCAGCCGCCTTCCTTCGGTATGGCAGCCGCCGCGGCGTCCCGAACCTTCTGTCCCGAGGGACTCTTTCCCGGATTCGCACGATCCCGGGCGATCTTCCAGACCCGGGCCCAGTCCGTGCTAGTGACCGACAAGCGGGCTGACGTGCTGTAAGATCTGCTTGCCGCGGCTCGGCAGCGCGTTCACCTTCCGAGGAACGACGGGATAACGGCCCACAAGCCACCAACATGATCCGGCGGATTCAGGCGCTGAACTTCCGCTGCCTGCGCTACGTGGACCTACGGCTCGACCGCTTCCACGTGCTGATAGGCCCTAACGCCAGCGGCAAGAGTACGCTCTTTGACGCGATCTCCTTCTTGGGCGACCTAGTGAGGGACGGGTTGGAACGGGCGGTCGGAAAGAGAACTGCGAATTTTCAGGATCTGGTCTGGGACCGTCTCGGTGGGGAAACCGGATTCGAGCTCGCGATCGAGGTGGAAATACCAGAGGAGCTGCGGGAACGGCTGCCGTCCAAGCAGCGCTCTAGTTTGTGCAGGTATGAGATCGCAATTCGCGCCGACGGCGAAGGGTTACGGATCTCTTCCGAACGAGCTCTCCTTATGCCGCGGTCGACAAGAGCACAGCCTTCTTGGGGATCCTTGATCCAAACTCCGTCCTCTCCACCTCAATCGATCCTCTTAGGAAAAGGACGGCGCGGGATGAGGTCGGTGGTGAGCAAATCGGATCGAGGGACCGACAGCTACTATGTCGAGACGGCAGCGAGAGCCGGAAAGGGGTGGGTAACGTCCATTGCATTCGGTCCACGTCGGTCTACGCTGGCCAACCTCCCCGAGTCCTCGAAGAAGTTCCCGGCAACCACATTCCTCAAGCGAATGCTGGAAGCCGGAGTCAGGCGCGTGTTCCTAGATGGTGAGGCAATGCGTCATCCCAGCCCTAGCCGCTACCGATCCAGCGGTCTCGCAGACGACGGGTCGAACCTGCCGTGGGCAATCAAGTGCCTACGGGAGCGGAACGCGACCGAGTACAGGGAGTGGTTGAGTCACGTGCAAACAGTACTCACCGATCTGATAGACGTACGCGTCTTCGTGCGCCCCGAGGACCGGTGCGCTTACCTGACTCTCCGGTACAGCACTGGAGTGGAAGTGCCGTCTTGGACGGTCTCCGGTGGAACCATGCGCTTTCTGGCCCTCACCCTGCTGGCCTATCTTCCCCACAAGGGGGAAGTCTATCTGCTTGAGGAACCGGAAAACGGCATTCACCCGCTCGCGCTGGAGGGGGTACGCGATTCGCTCTGGTCTGCCTACGACGCGCAGGTACTGACCACGACCCATTCACCGGCCCTTCTCGGGCTGGTAGAACCGTCCGAGGTGTTGTGTTTCGACAAGGATGCAGAGGGTGCAACGCACATCGTGCGAGGCCATGAACACCCGATCGTTGAGAACTGGCAGGGCTCGCTCGACAAGAATGTGCTGTTTGCGGAGGGCATGATCGGATCAAGGTAGGGAGCCTGTGAGAGACTGGAAGTCCTAGCGAACGATAGGGATCCGATAGGGATATCGCCGAGTCTGGGGAAGGTGAACACTGAGTCTGATCACAGACGAACATGAGTCCGAAGAGTCTCGAATAGGTCGAGAGTAAGCGACGCCGCGATTCTCCGGATGAACCTTCCAATGCACTCCGTCAAGGGGACTCCACAGAGGATCCGCGGGCGATGTCAGCATCATCTCTTCTTGTCGCTTCTTTCACTAACCATGGGAGGCGCAGGTGAGCTTCCGGTCGCTGCCTGTGCCAATTGTGACTGGGATCGCCCTTGCCTGTCTACGTCCTTATTGGAGTACCAAGCACACCTCACGCTTCAGCAGGTGATCTTCCAAGCGTCGCCAGTAATCCTCCATCTAGGCACAGACTCACGGCAACGTTCGACTGCATTTATGAAGCGTTCTGCCGTGGCTTAGGGATCCTGAATTTCTTTGAATTCGGGTAAGGCGTTATTGTCTTAGGCCATCAAACTCCCAACTCTTCAGGAGTTCTCGTTCCTTGTCAATATCCTGACTCGTGAGGAATTCTCCGCGATGTAGTAGAACGCCGAAGCTTGCTGTCCGCTGGACGACACCCTTAGCAATCTCATCTTTGGCAGCTTCGTGATCCTCGATCTGCGGACTGCTCATAGCAGAGCGAAATGCTTCTTGGATGGTCCTTGTTATTCGACCCATCACACTCTCCTTCACTGCCACAGGTGCACCTTTGCCGAAGATGCTCTGTCAACATAGTAACACTTAGTAACATTCGTGTCTCATCTAGCAGTCGAGTCGTAGTTAACACAGAGGACGTTAGTCTCTTGGCACGGCAGTAGTGCGAATCGGTCTTCGCACGCTGAAGCCGGGAACAGCCGATTGGCTTCGCGACGCTCTGCGGGAGGGCGCGCTCTCGCGGGCGACCGTGGCACGCCAGCTGTGTGAGTCGGCGGAACACCCGCTGAGGCACGGGCGGCCATCGGGTTGCCGGCTGGTGTACGGCATCCGAGCCGGGGGCCAGGACGTGGGGTTTGTCAGCTTCGTCGCCGCGCCGATGCGCCTGGGGCCGCGCGACGAGCGTCAGGGCTGGGACGGGCGCGCACCCCGCATAAGCCTGCCTCTGCCGATCTGCTCCTCGGACAAGCCAGACTCGACCGCCTGCACGCACCGCCCGTACCTGCTCAGATTGTCGCAGGCGTGCGTTCTCCCTAGATTCCAGAGTGGTGGCCACCATCCGGTTGGCGGGTACCACTTCGCAATATCGCCTCAGGGCCAAGTCGGCGGCATGCCGCAGCGCCTCGATGCGGTCGTGCCTTCTCCGGTCGGCTTGCCGGGAGTCCTCACGGACCTGCTGCTCGACAGCCGAGGCCAGCGCCACGTCGTCTAGATTGACGGCCTGAACCGCAAGGTCCGACACGGCAGCGTCAATCGCCTCCGCTCGCATGTTGTGAACTACGGTGAGAACGGGGACTCACCGAACCAGGGTCTTGGTTGCAGGGAGCGGCGGTTTCGGATCACTCCTTGGCGAGGCCCGCAAACCAAGGGTGGCACAGAAGCGCACCTTGCGACGGACACGTCGGAGACGCTCCGCCCGGCTCTATGGCAAGATCGCCGCCGGCGTCTCCTTGGCACTGTAATTCAAGCGTCACCCGCGGCGAGCCTTTTCGCACTGAGGCTGTGCTCAGACCGCAGTGAGTATGGCACCAGCCGTCGTGCCGACACAGACCGAGTGCCGACATGGCACACGAGAAGCTGGACTGCGCCGGTGCCCAGCGCAACCGCTCGACATTAGACGGCTTCGTTGGCTCGGCCCGACGCGCACCAGCTGGCTGCCGCACAAGAGGGACGCTGCGTGTAAGCTGCGGCCGTGCGCTAGAACCGGTTCCGGATGATGCCGGGCTTCTTGCATAATCATTCGCCGTTCCCGTGGGTACACTGGAAATCAGGAGAGTGGTACATGCCTGAAGGTTTGCTCGGGACGCCTTTCATTGTCACTGTTGGCATTGTCAGTGTTGGTGCCCTTGTCGGAATAGGGATCTGGGTAGGAAGAATCAACGCGAATCTGGAGCACTTGGCGAGTGACGTTACAGCACATCGCTCCAAATTGAAGGACTTCATGAGGGAGATCCGGGACGATATCAAGAAGATCCTCCGGGCACTCCCACCCCCGCAGACCGCTGTGAGCGCTAGTCCCACTCCGCTGAGCGAGTTTGGCGAGAGGGTGGCGGCGGGTGTGGATGCCCTTGACTGGGCCGCTCAGACAGCCAAGTCGATTCTTGCAGACAAAGAATTGCAAGAACTCGAACCGTTCCAAATCGAAGCGTTCTGCGCGATTTACTTGGAGAAGGAATCCCGTAAGAAGGGTATAGTCCAAGACAAAGTGCAGAAAGCCATTTACGAATTCGGGGTTGATCTGGACCGCGCCCTCCCGGTCCTGCGAATTCCCCTACGTGAAGCACTTCTCATTAGAAGAGCGTCGCTTACGAGCTAGCCGGGTTGCGCCTCAGACCTGCGAGGATCGCTTCGAAGTTGCCCGGTCATTCTCGAGGTTGAGTGCGGGCTGCGGACGCTGCCCCGCTCCGCGGCCGGGGCCGCTGTACAGACGACTCTGCGCTTCGTGTCGGTGCTCTCTGTCTTATCCAGTCGCTCTTCTGCACGTCGCTAACGCGCTTCTCGAAATAGCGCAGGCAGGCAATCGGCTCCCCTGATCTCCGGTTGGCCATCGATATCGTCTGGCCCATGCTGTCCGGCAGGATCGCCAGCCAGACGTCTCGCAGCGGCCCCCTCCCACGCCAAGAGGGTCTCGCTAGACGCCGGTCGTTGGGGCCGAAACGCGGTTGCAACCTTGACGGCGCGGATGGGCACTCCGGCACGCTGGCCAAGTGCCCGCCTTGAGTCGGCTGTTCGGCCGCCGCTCGCTCCACCAGACCGTTCCGCTCATCGTAATCGTAGGTAACGCAGACTTTGCGTACGCCCTCGACCAGCTCTGCCTGTTTCACTCACTGTCGCACCGGTCGGTCTATACATCGGACCCCCCGGCCACTTCCGCCAAGCCACTCCTGTCCTTCCGCGCAATCTGCACGACCTGTTCCCGGAACTCGTCGGAACAGCCTTCCCTCCTGCCTGTCTATTGCTCATCTGCGGGACTTCCTACTTCCCAGTACACACTTGCTTCACACTGCTGCCTACCCTACGACCTCGACCGTACACCACGAACCGCGAAGGGCAAGTTGTGCTTCGCCTCGGCGGCCAGTTTGCGCCTGTCGCTGCTGGCACAGCGAGACGGTCCCGGGCAAGATTGCCAGCCGAGCGCAGTGCCAGTCCCCGACACCCGTTGCCGCGGCCCGTCATCGCGGCTGGGCAAGATCAGCCTACGGCGCGTGCTCTGTGCCGGGGACCGCACCTGGGGCGCACGATGCTGGACCAGCACCATCGCCGCAAGCAGGCCCGGATCCCGGGTTGTCGGCTGCCGTATCTGTTGGAGTCTTCCCGCTTCGGGACCCTCCTTCGTGGCCGGGCCCAATCCAACCCAACGTGCCAATTGCCCTATGTGCGTGAACAGGGCATTGGCGTGCCCGCAACGCCTCGCAACTAGGCCCTCGGTCAACTCTGTCCCAGCACCAAGGCCTCCGTGTGCGCCTCCAATGTGGGCGGGTTAGCATCAACATAGGGGCGAATGGCCCTCAACATCCTCGGGCGCATGCCGCACAGCGCGCTTCAGACAACCGTCCTCGCCCTGTCCTTAGCCCTCTACTCGGCGCTGGGGGACCCCGTCCAAGCGGCCGATCCGACCTGGCGGCCAGTCGGGGGCACGGGTGTCGCCGCCGGTCTGGCAGGCCCGGTCGGCGACGTCCCCGAGGATGCCTGGTTCTCCGCCGACGGGCAGCGGCTGTACGTCTCGCTCCGCGCGGCCGGAATCTGGGTCAGCGCGGACTCGGGTCTGACGTGGGCACCGGCGGAGCGGCCCGACCGCGACCTCCGGGCAGGGCTCGAGAGCAGCCCAATCCAAGGCGGATCGGCGACTGCCGTCCGCAACCCATACCGCGCCGGCGTCTCGTATATGCTCGCCGAGCACCTTTTCCGCTCCGACGACGGCGGCCGCTCATGGACGAACCTCACCCGGTCGCCCGAGGGAACAGTGATCGGCCGCTGGCAGTCCGTGCTGGCGATTTCGCCCGCAGACGCCGAACTGATCGTCGTGGGCAACTCCAGCGGGCTCTGGAAGTCTCACGACGCCGGCATCACCTGGGCCAGCCTGAACGGCCGCCTCCCGAACTTCCCCCCCGTGCGCATCCTCGATGGCCGAAAGGGCGGCGCTCCCCTGCTGGCGTCCCATCTTGGAACTCTGGAACTCGCCTGGCACGGCCCGTCCGCCGACTGGACGGCAACCTCCGAGGGTGTCCGCTCTCTAGGGCACGTCTCCCAAGCGCCCGGTTTGGGATCAGCATCCCCCGGCCCGCTCCTCCCGCCCGGCTACGCGGCGACCCACCGCATCTGGCGCGACGGCCGTGCAATCTCCCCGGACCTGACGGGCTGCCGCCCGCATCCCGACTGCGAGGGCCACGCTGTCAGCGCAATGGCCGACGGCGGCCAGCTCTGGGCCGGCACGACTAACGGTCGCATCTGGCTCTCGGAGGACCATGGCCGGACTTGGGACCTGGTCTGGACCGACCCGGACGGCGAGGCCGTCAGGAGCATCTGGGCCGTACCGGGCGGAGCGGCCGCCGCGGCCGTAGTCGGCAGCCGGGTCCTGCGGTCATCGAACAGTGGCGCGCTCTGGGTGGACATCACAGCCGACCTGCCTCCCGGCAGCTGGACCAAGGTTGTCGGCCATCCCGAGACCGGGGCAGTCTACGTGGCAGGGGCCCCTGGCGTGTACGCCTCCTCGACGGACCTGTCCCTCCCGCTGCCGCCGAGGCCATGGACAGCCATCACGGGCAACCTTCCGAGTCAGGAGATCATCGATCTGGCGGTCGACCCGCTCCGCGGCCGGCTCTATGTCGCTCTCGACGGCCACGGGATCCGCTGGACGCACGCCCCGAGTGTGAGCCGGGCCCTGCGGGCGCTCAGCGCCGCCGACCTGGCAGAGCGTCCGGCGGCACCGGGCAGCCTGCTCACGATCTTGGGCATCGAGGCCCAAAGCGCGCGCGCCGACGGGCAAGCCGCTCCCGTCCTCCATGCCTCCAAGGGGCGTACCCAGCTTCAGGTCCCATTCCTCGTCGAGGGCCGCTCGGTCCGGCTGCTGCTGAACTCCCCCGGAGCGTCCCACTCAATGGACCTGCCCCTGCAAGAGGTCTCGCCCGCGATCTTCGTAGTGGCCGGCGATCCCCTTGTGCTCGACGCCCGCTCGGGCTCCATGGTCGGGTGGGCCCGGCCGGCGTCCCCGGGTGCGAGCGTGCTCGCGATGATGTCCGGGCTCGGGGCAGTCAGGCCCCAGTGGCCGGCCGGCGTGGAATCGCCCCGCTCCAATCCTCCCGCCCCCGTCGCGAGGCTGGCCGCCCGCGTCTCCGGGCTGGAGGCGAGGGTTGTTGCGGCAAACCTCGCCCCGGGCTATGTCGGCACCTATCTGGTGGAGGTTGAGATCCCGGCAGCCGCACCTCCCGGCGAGGGCTCTCTCGTGATCTCCGCAGACGGCCTGCCCAGCAATCTCGTCCCTCTCGTGATCGGCCGCTGACGGCCGCGCGGGGCGCCCGCACTCCGCGGGGAGGCTCCGAGGGGGAGCTTGTGCCTCAGCTCTGGCGTTCCGGCACTCCTGTCTGGACATACTGCCTAGGCACGCGCGGTGAGATTCCGCACAGCACCTCGTACGGCACGCCGCCGATGAGGTCCGATATGCCTTGCGCCGTCTGCCACTGCCTGCCCAGTACAACGCATTCGTCCGACTCTGCAGCTCCCCGCGCGGCCGTTACGTCGATCACAGTCAGGTCCATGCTGATCGCCCCGACGATGGGGCACGGCACGCCCCGCAGCAGCGCGCAGCCCCGGTTCGCCAGCCGCCGGTCGAGCCCGTCCGCAAATCCCACCGACAGCACACCCACGCGCATGTCGCGGGGCGCAACGAAGGAAGCCGAATACCCGACAGCCGCCCCGCGGGCCACGTCGTGCAGCCCGCTCAGGCGCGCCCGCCACTCCAAGGCCGGACGCAGTCCTGCGGTCGGCGCCCCGTCCCGGCCGACCGCCCGGAGCACGTACCCGTACAGGGCCAAGCCCGGACGCGCCATCGTGCAGTCGGCGCGCACCCGGTCGTCCGTGCGGCGGTGCACGATCGCCGCACTGGCCGCAGTGTGCATGTGCCGGGGCGCCACGCCCCGCTCCCGCAGCGTCCGCACGGCCCGCCGGAATGCTCCGGCCTGCTCGCCGGTCTGGCCGGACGCGAAATTCTCCGGCGCGGCGTAGTGCGTCGCCACGCCCTCAAACTCAAGCCACTGCGAGGACGCGTCGACCCTTTCCAGCCCAGTACTGCCCCCGTGCAAGTCCAAGCCGAGGCGGTTCAGGCCAGTGTTGAGCATCAGGTGGCAAGGCAGGCGCCGGCCCAACCGGCGCGCCTCCCGCTCCCAGCGCTCAAGCTGCCCTAGGGAATTGATCATGGGGCGAACGGCCCGCGCCGCCGCCTCCCGCTCCTCCCCGGCAGCCAAGCCGAACAGCACGGCCACTGGGCTTTCCAGGCCTGCCTCGGCCAAGCCAACCGCCTCATCGAGCGTTGCCACTGCGAAGTGCCGCGCACCGGCGTCGAACAGTGCCCGGCTGACCTCCCCAGCGCCGTGCCCGTAGGCGTCCGCCTTCACGACGCACATCAGCTCCACGCTGCGGCCGGCCAAGGCCGCCAAGCGCCGGTAGTTCTGGCAGATCGCGGCCAGGTCGACGATCGCACGGGTCCGCGGGGGTACCGGCCCACCGCTCGCCTCGGCCATCCCGACAGCGCCGCTCACATTCTCGCCGGAACCGGCATGCCCATCAGACCCATCAACTCCGCCAACTCCCGAAGCGCGAGCTGGACAATCGCCAGCAGAACCCGCTTGCGGCCAGCGTCGGGCTCGTTCAGGATGTGCGTGTGGTGGTAGAAGTTGTTGAACGCTCGCGCTGCCTGAAACGCGCTGCGGGCCAACTGTGCCGGCTCCCCGGCGTCCATCGCCCGCGAGGCGGTCCATCGCGACATGGACATGGCCAGGACTAGCTGCCACAGCCGGTCGTCCCGCAGATGGCGCCGCAGTTCGGCCGGCGACGGGTCCGCCGGTCCGCCGCCTGCGGCGCGGTGCTTGCGAAGGATGTTCCGGCACCGGACCGCCGCGTACTGCAGGTAGGGGCCGGTCTCCCCCTCGAAGGAGAGGGCCTCCTGAAAATCGAATGCTATCACCGTGTTGCGCGTGAAGCGCAGCATGAAGTAGCGCAATGCGCCGACGGCGATCTGCCCGGCGATCCGGCGACGCTCCCCGTCATCCGATTCCGGGTGGCGGCTGCACACCTCGTCCAGCGCTGACCTGACCAGCAGGTCCAGCAGGTCGTCGGCCTTCACGCCCAATCCCTTGCGGCCGGAGACCTCCACGTAGGGCTTGGCCCGGTCCTGCTCACTGAGGTCGATGCCCAGTTCGGCGCAGCAGCGCGGCGACAGCGCCACCATCTCGTAGGCGAAGTGCACGCTCGCCTCGGCCTGGCTGCGGTACCCCAGCGCTCCCACGGCCTCCCGCACGACATCCTGCAGGTACGACTGGCGCACGTCGATCACGTTGTACACGCGCGCGCCGTTCCCGAAGCTCGGCGCACTGGGATCGCCGCCATCGGCCGCAGTGACCCAAGTTCCCCCATTCTCCGGGCCGCCGAAGGGGTGGTACTCGAAGTCCTTGCCTTCCAAGAGTCCGAGCTTCCACAGCTGGTAGGCGATGTCCTTCCCGACGTACGTCACCGTTCCGTTGGAGCGCACGATCACCTTGTCTGGATCCACCTCTTCCTTGGCCTGAGCGACCGATCCCCCTCCGATCCTTGCAGCCGCCGAAAAACGGCTGGCCGGCATCACCCAGCAGCCGACGTTGCGGCCTGAGCTCTCGAAGCGGATCACTCCCCGTGCCTTGAGCAGCTTGAACGCGGTGGCCCAGAAGCGTAGCTTCAGGATCTCGCTCTCGCGGGGAAGCACGTCGTACTCCACGCCGATGCGTTGCATGGTCGCTAGGTGGCAGCGCACGATCGCGTCCGCAACGATCCCACCCAAAACCGCCAACTCGCCTGCGCCGTTCTCGAGCGCCTTCAGAGTCTCGGCCCGCCATGCGAGAGCCTCCGGGTCTTTGGCGGCGAAGCGCGCCGAAATACGCGCGTACAGATCCCAGCAGAGGTGGTCGAATCGGAGCGATGGATCGGCGGCCATCACTCGCACCTCAGCGGGGCCCTTTCGCTCCAAGAAATGGAACGCCGCGACCACGTCCGCCACCTGCACGCCGGTGTTGTCGATATAGTTCTGCACCTCCACGGGACGGCCCAAGTGGCGCAGCAGGCGAACCAGGGTGTCTCCCAGTACGGCGTTTCGCAGGTGGCCGATGTGGGCTGCCTTGTTGGGGTTGATGTTGGTGTGCTCGACGATTACCTTTCCCGCCTCGGCCGGAGCAGCCTCGACACCGTCCATCACCTGGGCAGCGTAGGCACCGCGGTCCAAGCGGGCGTTTATGTAGCCGGCGCCGGCGGCCTCAAGGGACTCGATCCCCTCGATCGGGGGAATCTTGGCCGCAAGGTTGGCTGCAATCTGGCGGGGGGGGCGCCGCAGGTGCTTCGCCAAGGTGAAGCAAACCGGTGTCGCCAGATCACCATGGCTCGCCTGACGGGGAAGCTCGATGGGAACATCGACCTCGATCCCGTGTTGCGTGGCGATGTGCTCGGACAGCGCCTCCCTCAGGCGCTTCTCCATCGCCAGAAGCATGGACCAGTGTGGCGGCGACCGTGCGGGGCCGTTCGCGAGGCGCCCAGCGCCGGAAATTCGGAGTCTAGCACAGGCTGGCCGGGGGGCGGCCATCCGACGCATGGGCGCATGCGAACCGCCCGGGTCAGCCGACGGGGGACGATCCCGAAAGCCGGAAAGACGTGCCGCAAGCATGTGTGTCGCCGCGAATCGCGGGGGAGTCCCGACCCTCTTGCGGCCCGTCGGCAGCGCTGCGGTGGCTTCGGAGACGTGGCCTGTCGGCGGATAGCTTGCGAATTCGATGTAGATGTGCTCGAGGCGTCCGAGAAGAACTTCTCTCCGTTCATCTCGTACTCCTTCCGATACATGTGCGTTTGCCATTTCTCCAACTTGGTTGAATTCTTGTCTGATAAATGGAGAAATTTTCAACTAATAGTTGATATTTTTGGAATCACTACACATATGATCAACCGAAGGTTGTGCGCTAGGAGGTAACAGCGTGTTCGGGAAACGACTCCGGCTTGCCCGTCAGCGGGCTGGCCTGTCCTTGCAATCACTTGCTGAGCAGGTGGACCCAAGGATCACCCCACAGGCGATCAGCAAGTACGAGTTAGGCAAGATGATGCCTTCTTCGTCCGTCCTAGTTGGTCTCGGGAAGGCGCTCAACGTCTCACTCGACTTTCTGATGAGCACTCAGGTCGACGAAATCGACGGCCTTGAGTTCCGCAAGCACTCCCGGACGAAGGCCCGCGACCGGGCCAAGGCCAAGGCCGCCCTGATCGACCACCTCGAGCGGTACTTGACCGTAGAGGAGATCTTGGGGCTGAGGCCAGAGGGCGATCCATTCGGGGGACACCGGTACGACAGCGTTGCTACAGAGGAAGAAATCGATCACTGGGCCGATGCCCTTCGCGACGCCTGGGGCCTCGGCTTGCGTCCCGTGCCCAGCCTGTGCGCCGTGTTGGAAGACCAAGGCATCAAGGTGATCGAAGTTGGTCTCCCCGAGGGCATCAACGGCTTGGCGTGTCGAGCACTGCGAGGCGGGACGCCGATCGCCCACGCGGTCGTGGTGTCCAGCCGGAGCAACGTTGAATGCAAACGCTTCACCCTAGCCCACGAACTTGCCCGCAGGATCATCCGGTCCACCGGCAACCCTGCCATAGGGCCAGAAGCGGCCATGAACCGCTTCGCGGGCTCCTTTCTCGTGCCGGCCCGACACTTGGTGCAGCAGGTCGGCGAGACGCGTCTGGGCAGCACTTACGTCGAGATCATCAGACTTAAGCACTTCTATGGCGTCTCAGCGGCAGCAATGCTGGTCCGACTCGGTCAAGTCGGCATACTGCGCCCTGCTGCGGTCAAGCGCGCCTTTCAGACCTTTGCCAGGTCTTGGCGCAGCGTCGAGCCAGAACCGATACGGGAGAACCAAGGACTGGGTGCACTTGAAGTGCCCCAGCGATTCGAGGGGTTGGTTTGGCGCGCTGTCGGCGACCACTTGATCTCTCCGGTACGGGCGGCCGAGCTGCTCAACGAGTCGCTCGATACGGTCGAGCGGCAGATCAGAGGGCCGGGCACGAATTGATGCGTGACATCGTCATCGATGCCTCTTGTCTGATCGACGTGCGAAAGGGGGGCTACTGGTTGCCCTTCGCGACCTGGGCTACCGCTTGGTGATGCCCGCTCCGGTCAGGATTTCGGAGGTTCTGGACTTCTCAGGGGAACATTGGCGCTATCTGGACGATGGGGGCATGATCACTCAAGACCTGACGCAGAGCGAAGTTGCCAGAGCCTATGTGGTCCGACGGCAACACCACGGCCTGTCTGTGAACGACTGCTTCTGCCTAATGCCCGCGAAGTCAAGACAGGGGATCTTGCTCACTGCCGAATCTGGACGAAAGTGAACGCTGATTCTGGCGGAAAATGAACGCTTCGTCTGGTCGAAAACGAACGTGCCGGCCTGCTTGAAGTAGGACGGCCCACCACTGTTCTAAGGCGGCACTCCGGGCTTGGCAGGGTGACGCGACTGTCTTCCTCCAGCTAAATGAGGTCTCCAAGTAACTGAGGTCTTTGGAGAGGAGGAAACTACTGCCGGTTGCCTAATGTATGCCAAGAAGGCTCGATGCCCCACGCGCGCAGACAAGAGCAGACAAGCCCGCTCCGCTGGAAGACAGCCTCGCCGTCCGGCACCCAATGCATACGGGCCGGCCGCAAGGGCCCGACCCATCACAGCGGTCGGATCATCACGTCCCGAAACTCCGCCTCCATGCGCGGACCCACGTGCAGCTGGAAGCCGATCCTGCCGGTCTTGTCCCCGTAGTAGTCCACAAGGTCGGCAGTCACTTCGCCGTTGATCTCCACGATCAGCTGGCTTCCCTTGCAGATGATCAGTACGTCGTTCCAGTCGCCGTGCCGCACCAGCGCGAGACGGGCCTCCGGATCGTCGATCCCGTAGAGAAAGCCGCGGTTCAGCTCCTCGCCGTAGATTTGACCCCACCACGGTATCCGCGTCGTGCCCATTGCGAAGACGGCCATGTCAACTTGGTAGCCCGCCATCCCGGTGTCGGTGAGTCGGCTGCGGACTTGGATCCCGGAGTTTCCCGTCTCGGGCCGTATGCGCACTCGCGCCCGCAGCATGAAGTCCGAATAGTCCGCCCTGGTGACCAGGAAATTGTTGTGAGACTCTCCCCGTATGCCGTCCTCCGACACACTCCAGAAACTTGCCGTCTCCTCCCACTGGCCAGTCCTCCTCCCGTCGAAGAGCGGGCGGAACTTGTCCATGCTGCGCGCCATCTTGAGAAGCTCTCTCGTCTCACTGGCCCATGAGTCCTCGGAGATTCGTTGTAGCGGCGGCCCTGCCGACTCCCATCCGTCGGTCGGGAGGGTCTTCAGATCCCCCTCGGGCGGCGTCGGATCCCATGCGCCCTCGCCCAGCAGCTGGAGCTCGATCGACCGCAATTCGGACTCTCCCGAGCTATCGAGCCGGAACCCTATCGATCCCTCGAGCGGGCCTCCGGCGTGGCGGTAGTTGACAACCAGCTCGCCGTCCCGCCGGAGCGTAAGGCGGTCCCCCAAGCAGGAGACCTCATAGGCCACCCACCCGGAATCGGAGCCGGCAGACTCCCACGAGTGCAGCGGCTCGGCATTCGAGTAAGGAAGGCCGCGGGCGCTGGCTTCGGCCATCTTCGCGAAGTCCGGGTAGTCCAGGTACGTAAGGCTTCCCCGCTGACCATCGATCCGCAAGGCGTACCCTCCCAGCAGCGAAATGGGGTGGATCGCCGAGCGGACCAAGACGCTTGCTCCGCTCGAACGAGCGCTGGTCTCGAAGCGCAGGACAAAGTTGCCGAACCGCTCGACGCTGAGAAGGCGGCCGGCGGCAGGAGCTGCATTGCTGGCCGCGCGGCCCCTGAGGACCCCGTCCTGGAACGACCAGGCCACCTTGTCTCCGTGAAAGCGGCGCAGGCTCTCCATCAGTGGGAGAAAGGCCTGCCCGGAAGCGGAGGTCAAGAAGGGCCCGAAGGACAGCGCTGCCAACAACAGGGCTGGAAGTTTCCGCGCCCCCAGCCGAGATTCCCGTGAAATGTTCATCAATGCCCCCATGAAATGATCGAGCAGTGCGCTGCGGAGGTGCCGACCCCGCGAGCGCCCCTCACGCCAAGGTCAGGACCTTCTTCTCGCGCAGGGCCTTGTTCACCCAGTGTGACGTGGCCGCCGCTTCGACGCCTGCACGGATGTTCGCGTTCGGAGTGCCGCCGTCCCGGACGCACTCGAGCCAGTTCCGGACGTTGTCCAAGGTCCCGTTTCCGTCGACCCGCTCCAGCGCCGAGGTGTCTTCTGAGCGGGAAAACCGGTGGATTGGCTCCGGCAGGCTCACGGCCTCGAACGGTTTCGCGCCTTCCTCGTATACGGCGTATCCGAGCCGATTGAGGACCATCATGGCCTTGTCGCCGCGGAAGACGATCCCGCCGCCGAGCAGGCCGAACGTCATGTTGCCCTCGAAGGCGGCCATGTAGCTCTCCGGATACAGCATCGATGCCGTCACGGTGTCCGGCGCCTCCATCCAGTCTTGCGTGTAGGTGGCCCCCGCGGCATGGACCTCCTGCGGCTCGGGGCTCTTCATATACCACTGCACGACATCGATCCAGTGCGTCATCAGGTCGGTGACGCTGCCGCCGCCGAAGTCCCAGAAGAAGCGCCAGAAGCGGTAGCGCAGCGGGTCGAACGGTTGTTCCGGGGCAGATCCCAGCCACTGCTTCCAGTCCAGCTGGGACTCATCGATTCCCGCGGAGAATCGGCCCCTGAGGTCCGTATAGTTCTGCGACCAGTGGCACCTGACGAATGTGACCTTGCCGAGGACTCCCTCGTCGACCAAGCGCTTCGCTTCGAGAAAGTGCTTCCAGCTCCGCTGCTGAGTGCCCGTTGCGACAGTCCTGCCGGACGTCTCGACTGCCCCAACGAGCTCCTCCCCTTCACCGAGATGGTGCGTGACCGGCTTCTCCACGTACACGTGCTTGCCGGCGTCGACCGCTTGGATCGTCATTGGCGCGTGCCAGTGGTCCGGTGTGGCTATGACAACGGCGTCGATGTCCTTGTCCTCCAGGACGTCGCGGTAGTCCCGGTAGGCCCTCGCTGGCGGTCCGAACTGGTCCGCCGCCTGCTCTCGCCTCGGCACGTAAACGTCGGACACGCCGCGGACTTCGGCCCCGCCCAGCCTTGGGGAGTAGGATGTCACCCCGCGCCCGCGGCCCCCGCAACCGATCAGGGCTACGCCGATCCGGTCGTTCGCTCCCGTCACTCGCCGGTAGGCGAAGGCCGAAAGGGCGGTAGCGTGCAGGAATGCTCGTCGTCGCATAGGAATGGCTGCGGCAGGGCCGTTCAGCAGGGCCCGGCGGCTCCAGTCTACACGGGCCGCATTGGGTCCCAACGCACGGGCGCCGACACCCCGCCTCAGCGCAGAATTCTGGCTATCGGCGCGCCCGAAGCTGCGCTCTCGCAGGGAATCCGGTCCTTAACAGCCGATGCGGGAATCCGCTCGGCGAGGCGATCTTGACCCACGCAAGGGAAATAGGCCGCGTCGCGGACACTCTCGAGCGGGACGAACACTGGCGGCACATGAGCTTGCTCTCCAGCCGCCGGTATACGCGTGTGGCATGCCCCCCAGGCCTTTCGGCCTTGGCGAAGAATTCGGCGGGCTGAACCGTTCGCTGGGTTACATTGGGCGGTTGACGAGACCGCGCATGCCTTGGCGGGACGAGCATGCTTCCAAGCGCACGGGGAACTGCTGGCTCGCCTCTCACGCCCGGTGCCAGCTGCCCCGCCGTTCCCGATGTGTGCGCGAAGTGACGTTCAACACTGGATGTTTCGCGGCGTTCGAGCCAACCCGTCGTGCCCGTTGCTGCCTGTGGTCAAGCGACCAGGCGCAGCCAAGAGTGCCGTTGGGCAGGGCCAGCGCAGCTGAGGTTCACCGCAGACGCAGGGCCGCAATCAACGTCTCTGCAGCCCGGAGCGCTCCTGCCGTGCCGGTCCCGAACGCGGAAGCGCCCTGCCCGGGCCACAGAGATTCGGCAGCCGCGCGCGCCGCACGGGAGGCCACGTGACAAGGCAGTTCGACCTTGCGCCGTTTCTCGATCAAGAGGAGGGCCTGCACTTTGAACGGAAGTCCCTTTACCATGGCCCCCGGACGAATCGGCGGTCGAGAGACCGAAGGGAGGTACGGGACCAGATCGCGGAATACGTCGCAGGGTTTGCCAACGCCGAAGGCGGAGTGCTCATCCTTGGGCTAGAGGACGACGGCGAGATCACCGGGCACGCATTGCCTCCGACGGCCGTGCAGAGTCTGCTGAACACGCCGAGAGCCAGGCTTGACCCGCCTCAAGCGCCGGGTTTCGAGCTGCAGCGCGGCGACGAGCGGCTCCTTGTCTTTGAGGTGGCCGCCTCAAGCACCCCCGTCCAAGTCATCAACGACGGCTTCCCCATGCGGGTCGGCGACACGACCAAGCAGTTCAAGGAGAGCCAGATTGAAGTGCTCAAGCGCCAAGGGCTGACAGAGAGCTGGGAGAGCCAAAGGTCGCCCTTTGGCGTCGCCGGGATGGACAGGGGCCTTCTCGCGCTGGCGCGGGAGCGTAGCGGCTGGTCCAACGAGACGGACGAGAAGTACATGCTGAGCCGGAGGCTGGCGGACTGGCGCGGATCCCTCCTGACGCTCAGGCGTGCCGCGGACCTCCTGTTCCGTTTGGACGGCTGCGACCACCCGAATGCGGGCGTGAGGATCTTTCGGGTGTTCGGCGCAGAGCGCACGACTGGCCCCAAGCACAACGTCGAGGAGCTGCCGAGGATCGAGGGCCCCCTGCCATCGGTGTATGAGCGTTCCTGCGAGGCGCTCCAAGCGCTCATCGGCCGCCCGTCCCGCCTCGTGGGCAGGCGCTTCGTGGAATCGCCGGAGTATCCGGACTTTGCGTGGCGCGAGGCACTCCTCAACGCGCTTCTGCACCGCGACTACAGCATCGAAGGGCTGGGGACGGAGGTCTGGTTGTTCAGCGACCGGCTGGAGGTCGTGAGTCCGGGCAACCTGCCCACGGGCGTCACGCTGGAAGCACTGCTCAGGCTCGACCGCCTTCACGTGAGCCGCAACCCGAGGACGGTTCGTGTCATGGCCGATCTCGGCCATGCCCGTGATCAAGGAGAAGGGATCCCCCGCATGTTCGCGGAGATGCAAGACGCATTCTTGGCCCCACCCGAGATGTCGGTGGCGAGCCGGCAGGTGCGGGTCGTCCTGCGCAATTCCCCGTTGCTGTCCGCGGCGGACCGAGAGTTCATCGCCGACCTAGGGAGACTCGACCTGGACCGCGCTGAACTGAGGGCTCTGCTGCAGGCCCACCGCCATGGTCGCGTGGACAACTCCTCAATCCGCTCTCTGGTCGGTCTGGGCACATTGGCTGCCAGCAGGATGCTGCGGAAGCTGCGCGAGAAAGGGCTCCTTACGCTGCACTCCCATGGCGCAAAGAGCTACTACAGCCTGCCCGATGCGCAGGCCGGACGCACAGGCCGGGCACATGGGGCAGACGATTCCGAGAAAGCTCCCCTCGGATGGGGAGATCTGCCTCCTGCCGTCCAGCAATCCCTGCGCGAGCTAACCGGCCGGCCGCGGAAGAAGCGGCTCCGGGCTCTGATACTGCAGATCTGTGGAGCCCGTCGTTGGACGAGCGCGGCGGAGCTGGCTGCCATGTTGCGCTTCAGCGCTCCGAACCTGACTAGACGGCACCTGAGCCCCATGGTGAGAGCCCAGCAGCTGGAGATGAGACATCCGAATCAGCCGAATCACCCGAAGCAAGCGTACCGGTCTACGCAGCCCTTACTCAACCTCTAGGGCGATGCGGAGCGGACTGCCCGTTCGGACCGACCGTACATCAGACACGCCGACTTGTGGGCCATGTGCCCAGCCACGCTCTTGACAGATGCCGGAGTGGCCTCTTTGGCGCCATTCCTTGCTGCTGCCGTGACTCGGGCACCTGTCTGCTCCTGGCCATCGACACAATGCGGGGATGGCCCGACAAGCCACCCGCTGAGGGCACAGCCTCTCGCGCGTCCGGACCCGATCGACTGGACCTCCCCGGATCGACAGGAGTCCGTCCCCCCAATTGACTGGACCTCCCGGCCCCCTGTCCCATCGGCAGGAACTCGGCCCGATCGACTGGACCTCCCCGGATCGACAGGAGTCCGTCCCCCCGATCGACTGGACCTCCCCCGGATCGACAGGAGTCCGTCCCCCCGATCGACTGGACCTCCCGGTCCGCTGTCGCATCAGCGCAAACTCCAACGAATCGACAGGACCTCTCCCGATCGACAGGAGTCCGTCCGCCCGATTGACTGGACCTCCCCGGCCCCCTGGACGCTTGGACCGGGCTGGCTCTGCAGCCGGCCCAAGCGCGGACGGACGCCCTGAACCCGGATGTCCAAGCTCCACGCTGCAACTGCTGCGGTCAGAACGCCGGACATTCACCGCCAAGGAATCGTGGCCTTGGCCGCACTGCGCTTCGTTGACGGCTGTATGGTTGGCGGCAACATCGACGTTCAGGCGCAATCGAAAGGACTTGCCCTCCTGAAGTCCCCGAGTTTGGACGTTCGGAGATACTCGCCTAAGAAGGGAAGCACCTCCCGAACAACGCCACGGGCGACAACTGCTCATGGGACGAGGATTCTGGAGGCCATTGAGCCGGCAAGTGGGATCGCAAGCGTTGATTGCATCTACCCGTGCCGATTAGGATTCCTGTCGAGAGCTCAGTCGCACTCCCGCGCGAACCACCGCCGTTGGGGCTGCGGTCGCAGCCCCCTGATGCGTCCGGGTTGTCCTGACGGTGGCATAATGGCGTCACCAATCGCGCCGCAGTTAACAACAGGCGCCCTCCTCCTAGTGCTCGTGGACGCACGGCGGCTGGGCCCACCCGCAGCAGGGCTGGCGCTGCAGCAAGACTCCGCTGCGGAGCGGCAGGTGCTCGCACCACGACCACTGGACCGGTGATGGCACGAAAGAGAGCCGCGCGACCCACGAGCGGGCCGAGCCGGAGTTCGAAGAGCCGCTGTAGGCTGCGCGCAGGCCGCTGCGGGGGCCCTCCGAACCAGGGGGCGCAGGCGGCAATGATTCGGTCGACGCGGGCCAACCGGTCCCGCTGTAAGAGGCTCGCCGGCTGACAGGAGGGGAATGACATGCCAAACACAACGCCGGGCAGAACGCTCAAGTTCTACGGGGTGTCCGACGATTTGTGCGACATCGACGGGACGGTCCGACCAGAGCCCAGTGAGATTGGCGTGGGCTCGGACGAACGGGCGGAGGTTACCGTGCTCGCGAGAGGGAAGTGTCCCACATGCGGACACGAGCTTGACGACCGGGGCGCTCTGGTCGTGACGTGGCAGTACACGCAGCGCGGAACATGGAGCATCGGGATCGCCAAGTTCGAGGAAGAGGACGCGATGCCGGACTGGCCGATGCGCTGGGGCCACCGCGGATACAGCACAACGCTTGAGATCGACGTTCCGCCGGGCACGGTGGTGAGGCAACTCTATCCCGTGTGGGAGGAAGACTGATGCAGCGATGCGTTGTAGAGGACGACAGGGGCACGGTCTATGAGGTCCGCAAGTCCGAGTTCGACGTCGTCAGGGTGCGCGATTTGTTCAATCCGCGCCTGAGGGTCGCAGAGCGATCCGACGTCGAGGACGGCGACCGCTGGGTGTCCAAACCGCGCTCGAGCTCTACGACCTGCATGCCGTAGGCACGCCCAGGCGCGTGTCGGCACCCGGGCCAAGCACGAGACTGATCACTGCTCCCAGGCTCAGGCCACACGCCCTGCTATACGCTCCCGCTGCTCGCCAGCGTTGCTCAATTCGCCTGAGCGGCGGCGCCTGTGCAGAGTCCGGAGACCTACTACACCGAGCGGTAGCCCTCGCGCAGCTCTGCCCGTCCCACTTCGGCGCCATTGGCGTCGGCAGCCTCTGCCGCCGCACGGTCGGCGGACTGCTGCAGGGCACGGCTGCGGTCCCACGTGTGGGCGATCCTGTGCACGACGGTCAGGTTGGAAAGCACGGCGAGCACCCAAAGCACGGCCGCCATCCGGTCGAATAACGCCCCGATGATCAGCAGCACGATTCGCTCAGGGCGCTCCATGAACCCGACCTTGCAGCTCGGGATCAGATTCTCAGACCTTGCCCGGCTGTAGCTCACCAGAACAGTGCCGATCATCACGACGGCCGTCAGGACGATGTAGCTGAAGCGATCGATCCGCGCATAGTACACCAGCAGGCCGGTCAGCAGGACCAAGTCCGAATAGCGGTCCATCACCGAGTCCAGGAATCCCCCGAATCGCGTCACCTTGTTGGCGTTCCGCGCTACGGCGCCATCGGTCAGGTCGAAGACCGCCGCGCAAAGGATCGCCAAGCCCCCGTACAGGAACTCCCCACGCGCCAGGATCCAAGCCGCGACGCCGTTCACCACAAGCCCTATCAGGGTCAGCGCGTTCGGATGCACCCCGCTCAGCGTCAGCAGGCGCACCAAGCCCGTCAGGACACGCCCCAGCCCGCTCCCGATGGTCCTGGTGAATGGCATCGCCGCCGCTACCCACCCTGCTTGTCGTGGATCGTCTCGAAGCTCACTATCTCGAATTCGCGCGGCCCCTTGGGAGTTCGGGCGACCGCCAGATCTCCCTCGCGCTTGCCGATCAGGGCCCGCCCGATCGGGGCAGTGGTCGAGATGCGGCCGGCCGCCACGTCCGACTCTTCGGACGTAACCAGTTCATAGGCCACCTCGCGATCCTCGTCGACGTCGTAGACCAGGACCGTTGACCCCAAGCCGGCCGAATCCCGCGGGATCTTCGACAGGTCAATGAGCTTCAGCCTCGCCAGCCGCTCGGTCAGGTTCGCCAGGCGCGCGTTCAGCAGCCGCTGCCGCTCTTTCGCGGACGAGTACTCGGCGTTCTCGCTCAGGTCGCCCAACTCGCGGGCCTTGCGAATCTCCCCGGGCAGCTTGTCCCGAAGCTCCCACTCGACCTGGCGAATCTCGCCCTCAAGCTTGTCAATCGCGGAGAGTCGCATGCCCAGCCGGCGGCGCACTCCGCCGCCAGCCACCAAGGTTAGCAGGAGCGCTGTCGGCGGCCCGGGCTCAGAGCAGGTCGACCGGGGCTCGCGAGCGCGCTGACTCGTACACGCCCAGCACCAGCCGCAGGGCCGCCAGCCCCTCTGCCCCGTCCACGAGCGGCCCTGGGCCTCCCGCCAAGGACTCCCCGAAGTCCTCGAACTGGCGCTGCAGGTTCTCGATCGAGATCGCCATCGGATCCGCCGCTCCGGAATCAACCCCGCTCGCCAGCGGGGCGTCCTCGCCGGGATCCCCCTCAACGTCCCAAGCCGTGAGCTGGTCGCCCGTGATGACCGCCGAGCCCTTCGTCCCGTGGATCTCGATGCGCTCGGGATAGCCCGGCCAGGTTGCCGTGGCGGCCTGCAGCACCCCGCCCGCGCCGCTGTCGTACTCGAGCACGGCGTTGACAAGGTCCTCCGCCTCCATCCGGTGCGCCGCGGCAAGCTGCCAGTGCGCGTACGCACGCCGCACCGGCCCGCCCAGGTACTGCATCACGTCCGCCGTGTGGATCCCCTGGTTTATGAGGGCTCCTCCGCCCTCCACGGCCCAAGTGCCCTTCCCCGGCGGGTCGTAGTAGCTCTGCGGACGGTGCCACTTGACATACCCGTCCACCTGCAGCAGTAGGCCCAGGCGGCCTTCCTCGATGGCCCGCTTGAGGAAGATGCTGCAGTCGTCGAAGCGGTGCTGGCTGACCACCCCGAGGCGCACGCCGCGCTCGGCGCACAGATCGATCATCTTCCGGCAGTCCGCCAGTGTCAGCGCCATTGGCTTCTGGACCAGGACGTGCTTTCCGTTCCCAGCCGCGTGCCGGCAAATGTCTAGGTGGGAGTCCGGGAACGTGCAAACGTCGATGTAGTCTAGCCCGTCCAGCGCGCACAGGTCCCGGTAGTCCGCCACGAACCCGCAGCCGTACTGCCGCGCAAAGGCCTCCCCCTTCTCGCGGCCGCGGTTCGAGCACGCCGCCAGTTCGTAGCCGATCGCCTCGTAGCTCTCCGCGTGCTTGTGGGCGATCGCGCCCGTCCCGACCAGACCGACTCTCATGCTAGGACCCAACTCCGTTCCGGCCCCTGAGGCCGCTGCGCCCTATGTCGGTGCGGTAGTGCGCGCCCTCGAAGCGAATCTCGCGCGTGGCCGCGTAGGCCGTTCTCAGCGCCTCGCGGAGGCTGCCGCCCCGCGCCGTGACTCCGAGAACGCGGCCGCCCGACGTCACGGGCACTCCCGATGCCAGCCGCGTCCCGGCATGGAACACCTTGGCCCCGAGCGCTGCGGCGTGCCGCAGGCCCAACACCGGCAGACCGGTGGCGTACTTCCCCGGATAGCCCCCCGAGGCGACCACGATGCACGCCGTGGAGCCCTCGGCCGCCTCCACCAGAGACGAGTCCAGCTCGCCCCGCGCCGCGCTTGCCAGCAGCTCCGTGAACCCGCCCTCCAGCCGATACAGCAGCGGCTGCGTCTCCGGATCTCCGAGGCGCACATTGAACTCCAAGACCTGCGGACCCTCGTCGCTGAGCATCAGGCCGCAGTACAGGAAGCCCCGAAATGGCGTCCCGCGCGCCCGCATGCAGGCCAGCACGGGCTCTACGATCGAGTCGACAACGCGTCCTCGCGTGGCCGCGTCGATGATCCCATCGTCGCAGTATGCCCCCATGCCTCCGGTGTTGGGGCCCCTGTCCCCGTCCAAGGCCCGCTTGTGGTCCCGCGTCACCGGCAGGGCGCAGTGCGTCCGGCCGTCGCTCAGCACCATGAAGCTGACCTCGTCGCCCTCCAGGAATCGCTCCACCACGACGCGGCTGCCGGCGGCGCCCACCAGCCTCCCCGCCAGCATGTCCGCCGCCACAGCGCAAGCCTCGGACTCGTCGCGGGCGATGACCACTCCCTTGCCCGCCGCCAGCCCGTCGGCCTTCAGGGCAACCGGGTAGCCAAAGCGGCCGACCGTCGAGGGAATGTCCCTCGCGTCCTCCAGCAGGGCCCACTCCGCGGTCGGCACGCCCGCTTCCCCGCAGATTTCTTTCGCGAAAGCCTTGCTGGCCTCCAGAAGCGCCGCCGCTCGCGAAGGGCCGACGATCGGCAAGCCGCGGGCCAAGAACTCGTCGGCCACGCCCGCCGCCAAGGGGGCCTCGGGCCCGACCACGGTGCAATTTGACCCCAAGTACTCCGCAAGGGATGCCATCTCGGCCGGGTCTAGGATGTTCCCCGGCAGGCAGGCAACGTCCACCGCAGCGCCGGCGTTCCCGGGAACGAGGTCGACGCGGTCCGTCCCCCCGTCGCGCGACATGCGCCACGCGATGGCGTGCTCTCGGCCGCCGCTCCCAATGACCAGAGCCCTCATCGACCGTCCCGCCCGCCGCCCCGCACGGGCGCAAGAGCCCCTAGAATAACAGCAGCGGCGGGGGCCGCTGCGGGGCGTGGAAGCAGTCGGCGAGCAGCGCTACGACATCGTCGTCGTCGGTGCCGGCCACGCAGGCTGCGAGGCCGCGGTGGCCGCCGCGCGCATCGGCGCGCGCGTCGCCCTCGTCACCCTCAACCTAGACCTCATCGCCCAGATGTCGTGCAATCCCGCCGTGGGCGGCATCGCCAAGGGCCACCTCGTGCGCGAGATCGACGCCCTCGGCGGCGTCATGGGCCAAGTCACCGACGATGTCGGGATCCAGTTCCGGCTGCTCAACACGAGCCGCGGCCCCGCCGTCTGGTCGCCCCGCGCCCAGTGCGACAAGAAGGCTTACCGGGTGCGCATGCGCCAGCTGGTCGAGGGCGAGCCCAACCTGGAGATCAAGCAGGCCGAGGTTGTCCGCCTGCTCGTGCGCGGCGGTGTCTGCCGGGGGGTGGAGCTGCTCGACGGGCGTTCGCTGCCCGCCGGCGCGGTCATCGTCACCACCGGCACTTTTCTGAACGGGCTCGTGCACATCGGCGAGCGCACCTACCCCGCCGGCCGCAGCGGAGAGCCCGCGTCCGTGCCGCTCGGCGAGCAGCTGCGCAGACTCGGGTTCCGCTGCAGCCGCCTGAAGACCGGCACACCCCCAAGGCTGGACGGCCGCACGATAGACTGGCGGGCCTTTGAGCCCCAGCCCGGGGATCCCGAGCCCACGCCGTTCTCGTTCCGCACCAGACGCATCGACCGCGAGCAGGTCGATTGCCACATCGCCTACACGACCGAGAAGACCCACCGGCTGCTGCTGGACAGCCTGCGGCGCTCGCCGCTGTACAGCGGCCAGATCGAGGGCGTCGGGCCCCGCTACTGCCCCTCCATCGAGGACAAGGTCGTCAAGTTCCCGAAGAGGCGGCGCCATCAGATCTTCCTCGAGCCTGAAGGGCTCGACACCAACGAGGTCTACGTCAACGGCCTCTCCACGAGCATGCCAATCGACGTGCAGAGGCGCATGCTGGCCTCCGTGCCGGGTCTGGAGCGGGCCGAGATGATTCGCCCCGGCTACGCCATCGAGTACGACTCCGTGGACGCCACGGAGCTACGCGCGACGCTCGAGACCAAGCGCGTGCGGCACCTCTACTTGGCCGGCCAGATCAACGGCACGACCGGGTACGAGGAGGCGGCCTGCCAAGGTCTGCTGGCCGGCATCAACGCGGCCGGCGCGCTTCGCGGCCGCGAGCCAGTGGTGCTCGCCCGGACACAGGCCTACATCGGGATTCTCATCGACGACCTGGTCACCAAGGGCACTGACGAGCCGTACCGCATGTTCACGTCGCGGGCCGAGTTCCGGCTGCACCTGCGCATCGACAACGCCGACCGCAGGCTGACCCCCGTCGGCCGCCGGGCCGGCACGGTCGGCGACGACCACTGGCGCGAGTTCCGGCGGGCCCGGGACGCCCGCGACGCGCTGGCACAGTTCCTGGACGGGCACAGGCCGGCCCTCGACAGCCCCCTGTACGGCACCATCCGGCCCCCCCGCGCGCGCATTAGCCTCGGCCGGCTTCTGCGGCGCCCCGAGGTGCGCATCCCGCAGCTTCTCGGCGCGATCCCGCCCCGCCTTCTGCAAGGCCTGCAGAAGGTGGACCTGGCGGCCGTCGAGACCCACTTCAAGTACGCCGGGTACCTACAGCAGCAGCGGCGCCAGATCGAGCGTCTCAAGCGTGCCGAGTCCCGGACGATTCCGGAGCGATTCCAGTACCGTGGCCTGCCGGGCCTCTCGAACGAGGTCGTTGAAAAGATGGAGCGCGTCCGGCCCACGACGCTGGGCCAAGCCGGCCGCATACCGGGCGTGACGCCGGCTGCAATTTCCCTGCTGGACATGCACCTCGGCGCGTGACGTTCGAGCGCGCGCTGGCCGACGCCCTGCGTGAGGCCGGCGTCGCCGCCGGCCCCGACGCACTCGCCGCAATGCACAGCCACTACGAACTGCTCGTCAAGTGGGGCAGGCGCATCAACCTCACCACCGTGCTGGACCCGGCCCTGGCCGCCCGCCGCCACTACGGCGAGGCCGCCTTCCTGCACCGCGAACTGCCGCAGGCCGCCAGCGCCGTCGACGTGGGCTCCGGCGCGGGCTTTCCCGGCATCCCGTTCGCCATCCTGCGGCCGGATACACCGGTCACGCTGGTCGAGTCCAGCCACAAGAAGGCCGCCTTCCTTATGGAGGCCGCCCGGCGGATCCCCAACGTTCGCGTGCAACCCGTGCGGCTCCGGGACTGGGACGGGAGCGCCGGCTGGGCGCTACTGCGGGCCGTCTCTCCGGCCAGAGTCCTGGGCGACCTGAAGGGGCGGGTGGGCCATGTCGCCATCCTCGGCACTCGCCGCCCGCCGGCGGGGCCATTCGGACCGTGGCAGGGGCGACCGCTCCCGTGGGGCCGCAGCCTGCGGCTTTGGACCGCCCCGGGTCCGGCGTCAGGCGGCGGTGTTCCACCTGAAACATCGCGCGTCCGCTAGTCCGCCGCCGGTCACCGCGAGCGGGCCAAATCGCGTCTCCGTGGCAGGCCCGCCGCAGATTGGGGCACTTCGCGCCTCGGGATCGCTCGGAGTCTTCCGACGCGCTGGCAGTCGCCAACCGACCTGCCTTCCACGGGCATCGGGGCTTGGCTGCCAGCATGGGCTGGGCCGAACTCTCCTAGCGCGCGTCCTCTCCCGACGTCTGGTGAATCCAATCGGTCATCGCGGCGAGGTCATGGGCCCAGAAGATGGTGAGGCCCTTCGCTTGCGCGTCCAGCAGGTTCTTCAGGGCGAACACTCCGTCGAGCAGTGCGGCCGCCACGACCTGGACCGTACCGAATTCGGATCGCCAGACGGTCGCCTTGACCGCCGCATCGTTGTTGAGCCTCTTGATTGAATTGACGGCCGAACTCGAGACCTTGCACTCGATGGCCATCGTGCGCCCATCCCACAGTCCCACGAGGAAGTCGGCCTTGCGGGTTCCGAACATCGACTCTCGGCAGAATTCGCCGTGACTCGGTGCGTCGGAGACCGTGTTCACGGTCCTTCTGGGGACCTGCCGAAACCCTGCGTCCCGCAATTCTCGCTCGACCGCCATCTCTTGGGCCTCAGAGCTTCGCATGCGGTGGTGGGTCTCGGTGCGCCGCATCGCCAGCAGCGCCGTGGTTGCCAACACCGCAGCTGACCTCTCTCGGTCCGTTGCGGGGCGCCCCTCGCTCACCCAAGGAAAGCGCCTCCGATCGTGCCATTTCCGCACGATCTCAATGACAGCTCCCAGCCGCGCGGCGCCCGCAGCCCTCCCCGGAGTCTGCAGCGCCTTGGCACGCACCAGCATCTCCAGATCGGCGCTGGAAATAGGGGGGCCGCATAGGCATCGGATTACTTCGCTCTTGATTGCATCCGGCAGGAGCGCGGGCCCCTCAGCGCGGATTTCCCTCAGATCGAGAGTCTCGGCTAGCACCTGCTGGACGAAATCGCTGTACTGATCAAAGTACCCCTGGTAGGTCGCCAGCGATTCCGAGCGTCGTTTCGTTGCAAACTCGCTCTCCGCGCGATCCCGCTCGGCTCTGAGCGGTGCACTCGTCCACTCGGGCGGATCTGTGACTCGTGGTCTCCCAGAAGATTCGGCGGCGTCGGGACGCGAATCCTCTCCATCTCACCAGGCTCGAATTTCGTAAGTCCTCCCGCATACACCCGACCGCCGTGGAGCGTGACCGATCGGCGCAGCCACTTGACCAGTCGGATTAGCATGTCGTCGGATAGCCGTTCCCGAGGATACAGGCCGTGCGCGACGTTCAGATGCCGCGCAGAGGCCCGGTTCAGCACGAAGGCGGGAGGGCGACGAGCCATATAGGTTGCGAGTATCGGCGCCGGGGTCCGGAGCCCGACAGACCACCAAGACCGGCGGTGGCGCGCCACATAGCCGTGCTTGGCACCCATCTCCTCCGCCCGACCCAAGAACTTCCGCAGCGACTCGAGCTCGGTTTCCTCAAGGCCCGCAAGGTCGGGGGGCAAGTCAATGACGCGACGCAGGTGTCGATCGTCAGAGAGCGCCGGTCCGCAATCAAACAGTTCCCGAGCCTTGGTGATCGCCGGAAAGAGGACTCGTCGGGGTAGGCCAGCGCTGTGCGGGCCTGCAATCCATACCTTGTTCGCCCCGGTGACCTGCCCGCGGTGTACGCGACAGATCTCCCCCAACTCGACAAAACCTTCGGGAGGCTTAGGCAGCGTGCGCGTGAAGTCAGACCAACGTGCCTCCCGAACGAGCCGACTCCGCGCAATCTCCGAGCCCGTGCCAAGTTCTCCGATGCCAGAGACTTGGGCAACGCTCGCGAAATAGGCCTTCTTCGGTGATGTCCCGACCTTGAATGTCGAGATGGCTCCGGTGGCGACCGTGCCGGGGAATGGCTCGGCCTGCGGTTCAACGATCAGGACACTCTGGCCGCCCAGTTGTCCTACGAAGAGATCCCGCACCAGCCGCCCGTAGTTCACGTCGAGCCATTCCGCCGATGTGATCAGTGCACCGTAGTCGCCGGGTCTACTGAGCTTTGCGATGGCCAGGAAGAAATAGGCGTGCAGCCCAGCCAGCGCGCTCGCCCGGACACCGAGCGCCGCTGCCTCGTCCTTCAGCCATCGTTTCCGAGCCGGCGGAATCAAGTGGTGCCGGACGTAGGGGGGATTGCCGACAAACAGGGTCCGCCCCGCAAGTCGGGCGAGCCTTGTGTCCAGGAAGTTCTCAACCTGGACCCGCGACCGGCCCGCCATCCCTGACACCGCGAGGTTCGCCCGAGCGGCCAGCGCCGCTAGCGGATCGCTCTCTACCGCAACCAGACGCGCGTCGGGGAACTTACGCCCCGCAGCGACGAGAAAGCGAGCGGATCCGGCCCCCGGATCCACGACCCGATCCGGTGCCGGCTGCGACTGCGCCCACGAGAGCATGGCAGCTACGATGGACTCTGGGGTATAGACGGCCCCCTTGGTTCGCCGAGCTGCCGCTGACCGCAATGCGCAGAACGCGTCGCCCAGAGGATCCTCGCCCGCCCGGATCGAGCGGGTCACGAGTTCGATAACGGATCTCCGAGGCGCGGTCCCGCCCTTCAGCAGGTCCAACTCCTTGTCGCACAGGCCCGCAACACTCGCCGCACCCAATGCCTCACACAATCCCGCCAGCGCACATTCGTCCGCTACATCCCTCCTCCGCGGCCGCTGACGGCCAGACGACCTGTTCCTCGACGCGGCTTGCGGGAAGCCTCGGGACGCGCCTGCCACCGCTCGGATTCCTTTCCTAGTGCCGGACTGCCCTCACCGCTGGGCCGGCACAGACAGTACCCGGCTACCAGCATAGGCTAGGCACCCAGCGACAGACCCTTGGGACGCACTTCGACGGGACCCTTCTCCGGCCCGCTTCAGTCGGCAACATTGCAACCGAGGCAGCCCAATGTTTCACGTGAAACATCGCCGGTCTGGTACGCTGGACCTCGGATCCCGCGTGCCGGCCTGGATCGCCATCGCCAATCAGAAGGGCGGCGTCGGCAAGACGACCACAGCCATTAATCTTGGCGCCTCGCTGGCTGCGGCCGACTGCCGCGTCCTGCTGGTGGACGCAGACCCGCAGTCGAATGCCACGAGCGGCCTCGGTCACGCCGCGGATGGCTCCCATCCGACGCTCTATGACGTGCTCATCGAGCGCGCCGGCATTGGGGACGCGATCCTGTCCACCGCCTTCGCGGGGCTGGACCTGCTCCCTTCCGACCGCGACCTGGCCGGTGCCAACGTCGAGCTGGCGACACTTGCCGACCGGGCAGTGCGCCTCTCCCGCCAGCGGCGCTCGCTCCCGGCGGGCTACGACTTCGTCCTGGTGGACTGCCCGCCCTCCCTAGACCTGCTTACGCTGAACGCGCTCGCCGCCGCCGACTCCCTTCTCGTCCCCATGCAGTGCGAGTTCTTCGCGATGGAGGGAGTCTCCGCTTTGCTGCAGACCATGGACTCGGTGCGCGCGACACTCAACCCGCGCCTGCAGCTGGAAGGGCTGGTGTTCACCATGTTCGACGGTCGCACGACCCTGTCCCGACAGGTCGCCGCCGAGCTCCGGCGCCACTTCGGGAGCTCCGTCCTCCAAACCGTGGTCCCCCGCAACGTCCGTCTCGCTGAGGCCGCCAGCCACGGAATCCCAGCCTTGCAGTACGACGTTCGCTGCAAAGGGGCGACCGCGTACCTCTCGCTCGCGAGGGAGATGCTCAAGCGCCGCCGCCAGCAGCTGCCCGCCCACCACCATGCCGCCTAAGCGACCCAAAGAGAAGCGCCCCGCCCTCGGGCGTGGCCTCAGTGCCATCCTGCCTCCCCCGCCTCCCCCCGAGGCCGGCTCGGAGACCGTCCTGCGGGTCAGCGTCGCCAAGATCGACCCGAATCCCGCCCAGCCCCGCCAGCACTTCGGCGAGGATTCCCTGCAGCAGCTCGCCGCATCCATCCGGGCCGACGGTGTCCTGCAGCCAGTCCTGGTAAGGCCCGACGGCGAACGCTACACCCTCATCGTCGGCGAGCGCCGCCTGCGCGCAGCTCGCCGCGCCGGCCTCGACACCGTCCCGGCCATCGTGCGCGACATCGCCGCCGACCGGCTGCTCGAGGTCACGCTCATCGAGAACATCCAGCGGCAGGACCTCAACCCCATCGAGATCGCGCTGGCCCTCGAGCGCATGCTCGCCGACCTGCACCTCCTGCAGCACGAACTCGCGGAGCGCACGGGTATGAGCCGCTCCTCGGTCGCCAACCACCTACGGCTGCTCAAGCTCCCCACTCGCGTGCTGGCCGAGGTCCGCGACGGCAACCTGCGCATGGGCCACGCCCGGGCGCTGCTGGCCCTCGACACGGACGGCCAGAAGGAGGCCCTCGCCGAGCGCGCCGTCGCCGAAGGCATGTCCGTCCGCCAGGTTGAGGAGGCCGTCCGGCGCGTCCTCAAGCCGGCCAAGCCCAAGCTCAAGAAGCCCGTCGACCCCAACGTAGCGGCGGCCCTCGAAGAGCTGGAGCGGGTCCTGCAGGCTCCCGTGCGCCTGCGTGGGACGCCGGAGAAGGGCCGACTGGAGATCAGGTACCGCTCGGCCGAAGAACTCGCCGCGATCTACGACCGCGTCGTCCGCGAGTGAAGCAGCGCCCAGACCTCACCGTTCGCCGGAGCGCTTCGCCCGGATGCGCTCCAGCAAGCCCTCGGCACGGGCGCGGGCCAAGTGCAGCAGGCGCTTCTGCGCCGAGATCTCCGAAAGGACCGACTCGAGCAGCTGCGGTGCCGACAAGCGGTCCCTCTCAATCGCGTCCGTTGCCTTCACCAGAGCGTCGTTGACGCCGAGGGGATCGAAGCGCAGCGCCCGCTCAAGCTCCCTCAGGTGCTGCCGCGTCTCCGCCAGGCCGACGAACCAAGACGCCACCTCGCGAGCCTTCCTGACCTCCGAGTAGTCGAATTCGGCCTCGCCGACGATCCGGCCCCCCGACTCGAAGCGGAGCTTCTTGCGGCCCGTTGAAGCCACCTTCCTCGAACTCGCCAAGGGCTGCGAGAAGCGCTGCAGCCCCTGTGCCCACCCGAACACCATGTCCGCCTCCGCGTGGCCGATGTCGAACTCCGCCGGCTCCTCCCCGTCCTCGGTGTACGTCGCGCTGCCGTCCGCCTCCAGCCGCACCTCGAAGCGCCCAGGGACGGCGCCGGGGAAGTCCCGCTCGAAATGGATCACGTCCTGCGCGCAGACCCCCGTCCCCCAGAGCAGGGCAAGCGCGACGATCTTAGGAACCATCAACGGGGACCTCCTGGGCCACCCTGCCGCGGCGCGTGGAGTGGCAGTAGGCTACGGCTAGGGCGTCCGATGCGTCAAGGGGCCTCACGTCGCCCTCGATGCCCATCACTAGCCTGACCATGCGCCGGACCTGCTCCTTGGGCGCGCGGCCGTGGCCGGTTATGCTCGCCTTCACCTGAGTCGGGCTGTAGCTCGCTACCGGGAGGCCGGCCCGCGCCACGCTCAGCATTGCGGCGCCGCGCACGTGGGCCAGCACCAGCGCCGTGCGCGGATTCTTGGCGGTGAAGACCTCCTCGAAGGCAGCCTCGGCCGGATCGTAGCGGTCCACCACCCGCTCCAGGCCCTCCGCCACAAGCCGGAGCCGCTCTGCCAGCGAACGGCCCGCCGGAATGCGGATGGCACCGTGCCCGACGGCCTGCAGCCGCCCCCGAGCGCTCTCTATCACCCCGTAGCCGGTCACGCGCGAACCGCAGTCCACCCCCAAGATACGCACGGAGCGGGCCCCTCACGCGGTCAGCGCGGCGAATTCCTCCTCGTCAATCTCGACGTTCGAGAAGACGTTCTGCACGTCGTCCTGATCCTCCAGCTTCTCAAGCACGCGCAGCACGGTCCCGGCCTGCTTTCCGCGGACCGGCACTGTCGTTTCCGGAATGCGCTCCACGCTGGCGGAGACCGGCTCGATTCGAGCCTCGGCGAGGGCCTCCAAGACCGCGCCGTGATCCTCCGGCGCCGAGTCGACGACCCACTGGCCGCCCTCATCCCGCAGGTCCTCTGCGCCCGCCATCAGCGC
The DNA here is from genome assembly GCA_965203925.1 of Bryobacterales bacterium. Lineage (GTDB taxonomy): Bacteria > Acidobacteriota > Terriglobia > Bryobacterales > UBA6623 > VXMF01. Next base: position 1,543,017 of record OZ241924.1, on the reverse strand, counting down.
AACGTCCATCATGTCGTCCTCGGTGGCGCTGCGCTTGTCCACGGCCACAAGGCTGCGCTTCTTGAACATCCACGAGACGCACCCGTTCTCGCCCAGGTTTCCGCCATTCTTGGCGAATATGTGGCGCACTTCGGCGACGGTCCGGTTGCGGTTGTCCGTGACCGTCTCCACCAGAACGGCCACGCCAGCCGGCGCGTAGCCCTCGAAGGTCACCTCGATCAAGCTGCCGCCGTCAAGCTGCCCGCTGCCGCGCTTGATCGCCCGCTTGATGTTGTGCCCGGGCATGGACTGCGCCCTGGCAGCCGCCACGGCCGCCCGCAGCCTTGGGTTGGAGTCCTCGTCGGGGCCTCCGTCGCGTGCCGCCACCTGGATCTCGCGGATCAGCCGGGTGAATATCTTTCCGCGCTTTGCGTCAGTGGCCGCCTTCTTGTGCTTGATCGTCGACCATTTCGAATGCCCGGACATGCCCCTCCCCGCCGGAACCGAACCGGATGCTCCCCGCGGCCGGCCCATGTTGAGAATACCAGACGATGCGAGGGGGAACCTGTCCGCAAGGAGGCCTTGGAGCGGCAGCACCGCACGGGACGGGACGGCTGGCGCGCACGCATGTCGGGGCGCGTCCCGGAACGGGCCATCAGCCCCTTGGTCGGCCCCGAACCGCGGGTGTACCCCACGGGCGCCGCTTCCCCGAACCGCTCCGCCGATAGAATGGTGCCGTGGCCTTCCCGGTCCACCGCCCCCGCCGCTTGCGCACCAGCGCCGCCCTGCGTTCGCTCGCGCGCGAGACGCGATTGACGCCCGAGATCTTCGTCTATCCCCTGTTCGCCTGCCCTGGCGAAGGCATCCGCAAGCCGGTTCCGTCGATGCCCGGAGTCCACAACCTGTCCGTGGACCAGATCGTCGAAGAGTGCCTTGAGGTGCACGCGCTGGGAATCCCGGCCGTCATCGTGTTCGGCATTCCGGAAGGGAAGGACGCGGTCGGCTCAGGGGGCTACGACGACGACGGAATCGTCCAGCGTGCCTTGCAGGCCATCCGCCAAGAGGTTCCCGGGCTGCTGCGCATCGCCGACACGTGCCTTTGCGAGTACACCGACCACGGCCATTGCGGCATCGTCAAGAATCGGGACGTAGACAACGACCGCACGCTGGACCTGCTCGCCCGCGCGGCGGTGTCCCAAGCCCGGGCGGGAGCGGACGTGGTCGCACCGTCGGACATGATGGACGGCCGCGTAGCGGCGATCCGCTCGGCGCTCGACGCCGACGGCTTCGAGCGAATCCCGATCCTCTCCTACGCCGCCAAGTACTGCTCCGCCTTCTACGGGCCGTTCCGTGACGCCGCTCAGTCCGCCCCCCAGTTCGGCGACCGCCGCACCTACCAGATGGACCCCGCGAACCACCGAGAGGGGATGCGCGAGATCCGGGCGGACATCCAGGAGGGCGCCGACATGGTGATGGTCAAGCCCGCCATGCCGTACTTGGACGTCCTTTGGCACGCCAAGCGGCGCTTCGGACTGCCGACGGCCGCCTATCAGGTCAGCGGCGAGTACGCCATGCTGCACGCCGCCGCAGCCAACGGCTGGTTGGACTTCGAGCGCGCCGCCATCGAGAGCCTCACGTGCATCCGGCGCGCCGGGGCGGACTTCATACTGACCTACCTCGCCAAGGATGCCACTCGACTGCTCGCCTAGACTGGCCGCAGCAGCCAGCATCTCGCTGCTGGCCGCCGCGACCGCGCTGCCCCAGCAGGCCCCGGCGCCGACACTGCCAGAGCGCATCGACGCGATCCTGGCCCGCGACGCAGCCGCCCGCACCCACTGGGGCATACTGGCCCTCGAACTCGACAGCGGCACAACCCTCTACGAGCACAACTCCGGAAAGCTGTTCTCCCCAGCCTCCAACGTCAAGCTCGTGACCACGGCACTGGCACTGGCCCGCCTCGGCCCGGACCACCAGTTCTTCACGACGGTTGTCGCGGACGGGCCGATCAGCGAGGGCGGTCGGCTGGCGGGCGACCTGCGGCTGGTCGGAGGCGGGGACCCGAACCTCTCCTCAAGGATCCTGCCTCAGCGCGGCAAGCCCATCTTCGGCGCGGACCGGCTGGCGCCACTCCGGGACCTAGCGCGACAGGTCCGGGAGGCCGGGGTGCTCTCGGTCGGGGGTGACGTGGTCGGCGACGACTCCCGATACGTGTGGCAGCCCTACCCGCCCGGCTGGTCCTGGAGGGACACCCTCGAGGCATACGGCAGCCGCGCCAGCGCCTTGGCGTTCAACGACAACATCGTCGCTGTGCGCATCACTCCTGGAGAGCCCGGGGCGGCGGCGCGGGTGGCGGTCATTCCAGACCTTGCCCACTTCCGCTTCCTGAACCGCACGCTGACCTCCCCGCGGCGATACGTCTCACGCACGCTCAGCGCACGCCGAGGCGCGCGACCGCCCGAGGTTGTCCTCAGCGGCCACATTCCGGTCGCCTCGCGAGGTCGGACCCTCGAGCTGGCGTCCATCGACCCCGCCAAGTACGCCGCCGAGGCTTTCCGGCTCGCGCTCGAGGATCTCGGCGTAGCCGTCGAGGGGGACGCGCAGGCCCGCCACCAACTGCCGGACGGCCTGCGGAGCCTCCGCTCGGCCACTCCGCGGCGGGCGCAGGCGGGCAAGGAGGTCGCCCGCAGGGCCTCGGCTCCCCTGGCCGAGGCCGTGCGCATCGTCAACAAGCAGAGCGAAAACCTCCACGCCGAGATGCTGCTGCGGGAGGTCGGGCTGCTAGAGGCTGGGCTGGGCTCGCAAGAGGCCGCCATCGCAAGCCTGGCTCGGTTCATGGCGGAGGCGGGAGTGAGCACGCCGCACTTCTTTCTGAGGGACGGGTCAGGGCTGTCGCGCCACAACCTTCTCACCCCCGGCGCCACCGTACGCCTCCTAGAGCACGTTTGGCGCTCGGAGCACCGGCAGGCCTTCCTTGACAGCCTGCCGATCGCAGGCGGGGACGGCACTCTCTCGTGGCGCTTCCAGAGGTCGCGCGCCAAGGGCCGCATCCGGGCCAAGACAGGATCGATGACCCACGTCTCGGCACTTTCGGGCTACGCGTCGAGCCCAGACGGCACGACCGTGGCCTTTTCGATATTCGCCAACCACTCCGGCCTCGCCAGCGACTCGGCGCGCCGCATCGTGGACGAGCTCGCGGGCGCGATGGCTCAGTAGCCGCTGCGGCCGGGCCGCTATCATTGTGGAACTGCGGGGGAACCTCGGAGCGCCCATTGCCTCCCGGACGATCGAATCCACGTAACCTGCTGGGAATCGAGTCCATCCCCCGGGCCGACCTGGAGCACCTGCTGGACCGCGGGCGCCACTACAAGGCCCTGCCGCGGAACACCAAGCTGAACACGCTCGCCGGGCGCCTCGTGGTCAACCTGTTCTTCGAGCCGTCGACGCGTACGCGAACCAGCTTCGAGATCGCCGCGAAGCGCCTCGGTGCGGACGCCATAGGCATCCACTCCCAGACCACGAGCCTCTCCAAGGGCGAGTCCCTGGTGGACACCCTCAACACCCTGTCCGCGATGAACCCGGACGCGATCGTGATGCGCCACTCCGCCTCCGGCGCTCCGCACTTCCTAGCCCGGTTCCTGTCCACTCCGATGATCAACGCCGGCGACGGCCGCCACGAGCACCCCACACAGGCGCTGCTGGACGCCCTGACGATCTTGGAGGTCAAGGGCTCGCTCGACGGCCTGCGCGTTGCCATCATCGGCGACATCTCGCACTCTCGGGTGGCGCGCTCGAACATCCACCTGCTGGCGAAGTTCGGAGCGCACATCGCTGCCTGCGGACCGGCAACCACAGTTCCCCGCAACCTGCCCGAGCTGGCGCCCGGCGTGAGCCTGACCTACGACATGCGCGAGGCCGTGCGCGACGCCGACGTGATCATGATGCTGCGCGTCCAGCTGGAGCGGCAAAACGTCGAGGTGTTTCCGAAGAATGAGTACTTCCGCTACTACGGTCTGACGCTGGAGCACGTCGCCCTAGCCCGACCGGACGCCATCGTGCTGCACCCAGGGCCGATCAACCGTGGCCGGGAAATCTCGAGCGAGGTCGCGGACTCCCAGCGGTCGATGATCCTGAGCCAGGTCGAGAACGGGGTGGCGATCCGGATGGCCGTGCTGGAGTGGGTGTGCTCGACGGGAGGAGACAAGTGAGCCTGCTCATCAAGGGCGGCCGCGTCATTGATCCGGCCAGCGGCCTCGACGCCCGTCTGGACGTCCTCACGAAGGGCGGCAAGATTGCCGCCATGGACCGCGCGCTCGAGGCGCCCGGCACCCGGACGGTCGACGCTTCCGGGCTGGTCGTGGCACCGGGATTCGTGGACATCCACGTGCACCTCCGCGAGCCCGGTATCGAGCACGCGGAGACCATCGAGAGCGGCACGCGCGCGGCGGCGGCCGGTGGATTCACCGCCGTCTGCTGCATGCCGAACACCATTCCGGTCAACGACTCGGCGCAGGTAACGGGCTTCATCGTCGACCGCGCCCGGCGGACAGGGTCCGTGAGGGTGCACCCCATCGGGGCCATCTCCAAGGGCAGCGGCGGGAAACGCTTGGCGGACATCGGCGCCATGCGAGCAGCCGGCGCTGTCGCAATCAGCGACGACGGGCTGCCGGTGATGGACTCCGGGCTGATGCGCCGCGCGATGAAGTACGCCGCCTCGTTCGGCCTCACGGTCATCGACCACTGCGAGGACCTCAACCTGAGCGCCGGCGGCGACATCCACGAGGGCGTCCAGAGCATGAGGCTGGGACTTGGTGGTATCCCGGGCTGTTCCGAGGACGTGATGGTGGCACGCGACCTGATCCTCGCCGCCGACACAGGCGCCCGCGTGCACATCGCGCACATCTCCACCACGGCCTCCATTGAGATGGTGCGCCAGGCCAAGCGCCTGGGGCTTCCAGTGACGGCAGAGGTGACGCCGCACCATTTCGCGCTTACCGACGAGCACCTGCCCGGGTACGACTCGAACTACAAGATGCGGCCGCCGCTGCGCGCGAGCGCGGACATCGATGCGGCGATCGCGGGACTCCTGGACGGGACAATCGACTGCATCGCCACGGACCACGCCCCGCACACCGGGCACACCAAGATGCAGGAGTTCGAGCGCTGCCCGTTCGGCGTGACGGGGCTTGAGACGGCACTGGCTCTGGCGCTGAAGGTGCTCTACCACACTGGCCGGACGAGCCTCGGCGAGCTCGTGAGCCTGTTCACGGACTCGGCCAGCCGATGCCTCGGCTTGCCCCACGGACGGATCCGGCGGGGCGGCCCCGCCGACCTGACGCTCTTCTCCACGGAGCGCGCTTGGCGCTACGACGTGTCGAGGACGCTCTCGAAGAGCAGGAACTCACCCTTCGACGGCTGGGAGTTCCGAGGCGGCCCGGTCGCCACGATCGTCGGGGGGGAGATCGTCTGGACCGCCGAGGCCGGCATCAGACCGGGCTGACGTCGCCGCGGCTTGGCGCGTCCTACCTCAGCAGAGCCGGAAGCAGGAGCTGGCCCGCCAAGCCGCGGGCAGCCTGCGCCCGAGTGCCGCCTGCGTATTCCCTGTACAGCCGCTCGAGATCCACTCCGGAAGCCAAGCCCCGGTGCAATACGAGCCTGTACTTGAGCCGAACCGCCTGGCCATCGCCGGGCAGCGCAGCCGGCTCCCGACCCGGCCAGACCGGGTTCTGCATGCTGGGCGTCTCCGCAGACCTCAGGATCCAAGGCTGGGGGTGCCCGGCGGAGTCGGGGTGCACGAACACTGCAACGCCGCTCGGCTCGGTGCGGGGCGGGAATGTGCCGGAGAAGTCGACCCAATCGCCGACCGCCATGGCGACCCGGTCCGGTCGGACAGGCCCTCCCGCCGCGGTGAACTCGAGCGCTTGCAGCATCCGCACGCGCACGGAAAAGCCTCCGTAGCCCTTGTCATCCTCCGAGCCCCCGACCTTGACGTCAGGCTGCAGAGAGGACAGGCGGATGTCGAAGTCAACCAGCCGCACGTCCCCGCTGGCGGGATGCGCCACCACCTCCGCCGTCTCCTCGGCGATCGGCAATGCGCCCGAGGCGAAGTCCGGCGAGTGCCACCGGTGGGTGACCCGCAGGCCGCCGCGGCCCTCCAGCACCTCCGCACCTGCGAGCTCCCAAGAAAAGCGCCGCGCCAGCCACGGATCGCCCGCCCGCACTTCGCCGACCAAGACTTGGTGCCACGTCCAGTACACTCCGCGGTGGTGCGGATGGTCATCGGGGAAGTCCTCCGTCAGGATCTCCCCGTCGAGCCCGTGCAGCGGGTGGATGTAGTTGGAGCGACGGTATTCCCCGTCGCGCGAAGTGGGCTCCAGCCGGTAGAAGAGGACCGGCCTGCCAGACTCCCGGAAGAGGTATCCACCGGCTGCCTGCACCACCTCCACGGCCGCCGGCGCTGGCAGCTCAACGGGTGCGGCGCAACCTCCCAAGGCCACGGCCAGCCCGGCTCCCGCAGCGGCTAGCGGCCACAGCCCGGCTCCCGGCGACGCCCACACCCGTCCGACTGCCCCGCAGGAGTCCATCACCACACCAAGGACCCGAGTTTACAAGACTCTCGCGCAACCGGCAGCCGGTTCCTCTATGATTGACCAACGTGCGCATCCCTGTGGCCATCGCGGCAGCGGCAATCCTCGCGCTCCGTCCCGCCGGCGCCCAGATCGGGGCAGGTCAAGAGGAGACTCCTGCCCCTGCGGAAGCGGTCGCCACCGTCACCATCACGAACCTGACCAAGGGCCAGATCCTCACCCCGGCGGTCGTCTTCAGCCACTCGCCCGACACTCCCCCGCTATTCGTTCCCGGGGAGCCCGCCAGCCTAGAGCTGGAGCGGCTCGCGGAGCTTGGTATCACGTCCGGCCTCTCCGGAAAGTTCCGAGCCGAGCCGAGCGTTCTGGACGTCGCCCGCCTCAACCAGTTCATTCGTCCCGGCAGCACCGCCTCGACGCAAATCCGGTTCGACGCCCGCCACCGCCTCGTCTCGCTCGCGTCGATGATCGAGATCACGAACGACGGCTTCATCGCCGTGCGTGGAGCGAAGGTGTCATGCGACGGGCCTGCGAGCCTGCTTGTGGGCGGCTGGGACGCCGGCTCGGAGGCCAATTCAGAGCGCTGTCCGGACGTTCCGGCAAGATGCCCGCAGCCGACCCCTCAGGGCACGTGCGCGGTCGGCCCGGCGGCGGAGGGATTCGTTCACGTCCACGCCGGGATCCACGGATGCGCGAACTTTCCGGCAGAGGTCTACGACTGGAGGCATCCGGTTGCTCGCATCGAGATCGCCCCGGACCCGGCGGCCTCGACGGACGAAGCGCTGCAGGCCGCGTGCTCTGACCCGCCCGCAGAGAGCCCCGGGGCCGACCTTGGGGGCGGAGCCAAGCCCACGTCGAATCCCGCACCGTGAGCTGGGCCCGAGGCATCCCGTTTAGAGTGCCGCTATCCGGCGCAGTTGAGCGCGCGCAGCGCTTGGGATGAGGCAAGCAATCGCGCCCTGCCAAACAGCAGCGCACATCCCCCGCTGAGCGCGGAAACGCACCTGATTCCCGACCCCGGCCGAACCACGCTCGTCCGGGCTTCCCACAGCGGGAATCGGGAGGTCTACCGAGGACCTAGGCCCTGCCCTGAAGTCCCCAAAACGGCGAGAGGCGCGTACTTCGAAGTGGCCCGCCCCGAGCCGCCGCCGACCGGCCTTCAGGGGTCGCCATCCGCTCCCGCACGAACCTGCCGGCGCACCGAATCAAGGCCTTGGAACCTCGGGACGGATCCCCGAAACCGACTATCGGGGGCCCCGGCGGGAATCCTCGTCGAGTCGGCGCAAGTCAACCCCGGTCTTGGAGGCGACGGCTATCGCAGAAACCGCCGATTGTCGGCGCCGAGGCCAGCCGCTGCACTGGACGAACGGCCAGCGCAATTGGCGGGATCGCGGGGGTCTTGGCGAACCCGAGGGCCCCCGATGCGACTGCCGAACGTACTGTTCAGTATCTTGACACCAGATCAGGCAACTCGATTCGATCGAACAATAGGACCATAGATTACAGGTATATGAAGCACTTTATACAGATCACTATTCTACCCGTTCAGGCCTGACATCAAGACTTCGACGGTCGATCTAGTCGTTTCGTTTGTATGCACTTCATTCTGGATCTTCTTGACCGAATGCAACACCGTGGTGTGGTGCTTTCCAAATGATTTGCCGATCATCTTCAGCGGAGACTTAGTGAGCCTTTTGACCAAGTACATTGCGACCTGCCTCGGGTGGGAGATCTGCCGAGAGTTGCCGCGCTTCACCAAGTCGGCGGGGCTAATCCCGTAGTGCGCGGCCACCCTGTCCTTGATGGCCTCGATGGTCGGCGTGCCGTCCGCCGGCGGCAGGGGATTCCCCAGAATGCTCTCAACCATCCCCATGGTAATCCGGCAGTTCGTGAACCTGGACCGCGCGATGAGCCTGTTCAGCAGTCCCTCCAGTTCGCGGATGTTGGACGTCAGGTGGCTCGCGATGTAGGCGGTCACGTCCGGCGGCAGCGGCACGCCTTGCTCCTGCGACTTGCTGTCCAAGATCGCGATCCGCGTCTCAAGGTCTGGAGCCTGAATGTCGGCCAGCAGGCCCCACGAGAAGCGCGACCGAAGCCGGCCCACGAGGCCGGGAATGCGATTGGGGTCCGCGTCGCTCGAAAGAACGATCTGCTTGCCGCGGTTGTGCAGCACGTTGAACGTGTGAAAGAACTCTTCCTGCGTCCGCTCCTTCGAACCCAAGATCTGGATGTCGTCGACCAGCAACATGTCCGCCATGCGGTACCTGTAGTGGAAATTCCTCATGTTGTTCATCCGAATGGAGCTGATCATGTCATTCATGAACTCTTCTGCGGATGTGTAGACGATCGTGAAGTCTGAGTTGGCCGTCTTGGCCGCGTGGCCGATCGCGTGAAGCAGGTGCGTCTTGCCCATTCCCACGCCCGCGTAAATGTACAGCGGGTTGTAGGCCTCGGCGGGATTGTTGGCAACGGCCTGCGAGGCGGCGTGCGCGAACTGGTTGCAGTCGCCAACCACGAAGCGCCCGAAGGTGTACTTCTGGTTGAACTGGCGCGGACCGTCCCCAAAGTCCAGCCTTGGCTGCTTGCGCTCGTCCGGGGGCGGCTGCAGGGCCACCTCGTAAGCGGAGACGTCGAGCCCCAGGCGCCTGATGGCGGCGTCGATGAGCGGCCTGCACTCGCTCTCCAGCCAGCCCTTCACCACCTCGTTCGGGGCCTCCACGTGCAAGGTGCGGTCCGGCGCGACGTGGCTGTAGGCCACAGGCTCGACCCAGTGCGTGAACTGTTGCGGGGTCAGCCCCCCGTTGGTACGGATGTGGGACTGAATCTGGTTCCAGCAATCCATGGGCGTTGAAGGAAGGCCTCCTCTGCGGTTGTGCGCGAATGGCTGTCGAAGTCCCTAGCGATTCGCGGCAGATAACCTCTCCTTGGGAATGATTCTACCACAGCCGAACGCCAGCGCAAGGGCAAAAAGAGCATCCAAACATAACTCAATTAAATGTAAGAATCAAGCTTGAATGGATTGTAGCGAGCGCTGATCGGGGATTCAGTCGCGTCAATAATTGGTGTAAATCAATTCCCGCTGAATTAGCGTATCCAGCCCAGCCTCGAAGCCATCGAGGGGCAGTGGAACGGCGTGCCCAAGCCGCAAGCGGCGGGGAGGATCACCCCAAAATGGGGAAGGTGCCCTCCGGCCGCGGGCCTAGAACCTCGTTCAGCGAGCCTTGGCGGTACCCAGCCAGGTCCAGCGCGACGTACTGGTAGCCGGCGGAGCGCAGCGCTGCGTGCAGGCGCTCGGCCATCTCCACGTCCAATGCCCTGGACAGCTCCCCGCGACCGACCTCGAGACGCGCAAGGGATCCGTGGTGGCGGACGCGGAAGACGCGGAAGCCGAGGCCCGCAACCTCCTCCTCAGCCTGCTCGACCTGCTTGAGGGCCTGCGCGGTCACCTGCATGCCATACGGGATGCGGGAGCTGAGGCAGGCCGCGGCCGGGCGGTCCCACGTCGGCAGGCCTGCGTCTCGGGAGAGCTGGCGGATCTCGGCCTTGGCGAGGCCGGCCTCGAGCAAGGGCGCGCGCACCTCGTGCTTGGCGGCCGCGCGGTGGCCGGGGCGGAAGTCCGCGGTATCGTCGGTGTTGACGCCATAGGCGATGGCGGAAACGCCCAACTCCTCACCCAGCTCGCCCATGCGATTGAAGAGCTCGTCCTTGCAGTGGTAGCAGCGGTCGGAGTCGTTCCGGGAGTACTCCGGGTTGTCGAACTCGCGGGTGCGGACGAGCCGATGGGCGATCCCGAACCTGTCGGCGAATTCTACCGCGTCGCGCAGGTGCGAACGCGGAAGCGAGGCCGACTCGGCGGTGACGGCCAGTGCCCGCTGGCCCAGCACGCGGGCGGCCGCCCAGGCAAGGTAGGCGGAGTCGGTGCCGCCGGAGTACGCGACAAGCACATCGCCCATGTCCCTGAGCAAGCCGAAGAGCGTCTCCTGCTTGCGCTCCAACGCCGCGTCCACGCGAGCCATATTATACCGGCCGGATCTCCCGCAGGGCCGCGAGGACCTGTTCCACGTGACCGGCCACGCGCACCCGGTGGAACGCCGCGCGGATCCGTCCGCCCTCGTCAATCACGAACGTGGAGCGCACGGTCCCCCAGAACTTACGGCCGAAGAGGAGCTTCTCCCTCCAGACTCCGTAGGCCTTTGCGATCGCTTGGTCGCGGTCGCTGACCAGGCGGAACGGCAGGGAGTGCCGGGAGCGAAAGCGCCTATGCGACCCAGCCGTGTCCGTGCTGACGCCGACGACCGCGCAGTTCTCCGCGGAGAAATCGGCGTGCGCATCGCGGAACGCACAGGCCTCCGCCGTGCAGCCCGGCGTGTGGTCGCGCGGGTAGAAGTACAGAACCACCCGTTGCCCGCGAAGGTCGCTCAGCCGCAGCGTCCCGCCCCCGGTGGGCCCGCTGAAGTCGGGCGCAGGCTCTCCAACGCGCGGCAGCGCCATGAGCACAAGCTAGCACAGCCGGCCGCAGTCTCCGCTGTCCACAGCCGGCCGCTGGAAGGGCTGTGCACGGACGGTGCAAACATCCGGTGGGCGACACATCTGTGCAGCGTGTGGAAGACCTTCCACCTCGGTCGGAGGCCAGTTGCCCGCAGCAGGACGGGCAGTTTCGAGAAAGTTCCACAATTCCACAGGCCCTACTACTATGAAATCCATTTGAAGATCAAGCGGCTGTCGGTGGATTCGTTAGGCCCCAGCGCTGGGCCGGCAAGGCCGCGGAACCGACAAGGGGCATCGCCGGAGTCCTGCCTGACTGCAGGCGGATTGCGCCGACATGCCCGGCCGGGAGCCACAGCCGAGGACGTTCTGCCAATATGGTGAGGCAGCCTGATCCGGACCGCCTTCCCAGCGCGCGGACCGGCCGGCCGCGCTGAAAGAGAGGGTTGGCATGCAAGTTCGCGTCAAGACACACGACCTGGCACGGGAGCTGGCCGCGTCCGAGGGGGTGATCGACCCCAAGACCACCATCCCCGTTCTGTCCAACGTCCTGATGACCGCCGTCGGCGATAGGCTGCAACTGGTCGCCAGCGACATGGACGTGTCCGTGAGCACGTCATGCCCTGCAGAGGTCGATGCAGAGGGAACTGCCGCGCTTCCCCTCAAGTCCCTGGCCCAGTATGCCCGCCTTCTCGATCCGGCAAGGGAAGCCACGATCTCCGTCTCGGCGAAAGACGTCGCCACACTCACATGCGGCGATGCCTCGACGAAGTTCACGGGCTCGGGCGCCTGGAATTACCCGACGGTCGAGCCCATGCCGGAAGAGGTCGCCGCCAGCATTCCGGCGGAAGCCCTCCAGAAGGCGATACGGCAGACCTTGATCAGCGTCAGCAGGGATTCCGCGAGCGGGTCCTCGCACGTCTACTCGTCGGGCCAGCTGGAGGTTGGCCCGGACCGCATGCTGCTGGTGTCGACGGACGGCAGCCGGCTCTCGGTGTGCGAGACCAGGCTTGAGGGGTTCTCCATCCGCCGCGAAGTGAGCTGCCTAGTCCCGCGCAAGGCCCTTGTGAACATCCAGAAGATCCTCCGCCCCCTGGCCGGCGGCGATCCTGGCGAGTCCAAGGTCGACATTGCCGTGCACGGCAACCGAGCGTTCTTCAGGGCCGGGCTGCGGACGCTGGCGACCCGCCTGACCATCGGAAGGTTCCCCGACTACGAGCGCGTGCTTCCGAAGACCGTCTCGCTCGCCAAGGAGGTCGACCGCCTGGAGCTGCGCGAGTCGCTGAGCAGGGTCGCGAAGTTCGCCCCCAGGGAATCGGCCCAGGTCTCCTTCTCACTGGAGGACGATGAGCTCAGGCTGAGAGCTCGCGACCTGGCCATCGGCGAGGGGCAGGATGCCGTCAGGGTGGGCAAGGATCCGGCGAAATTCGAAGCGGCCTTCAGCGCGAAGTACATACTCGACTTCCTGGATGTGTGCAGCGCCCAGCGCATCACTGTCAACGTGAACGAGGCCACGAGGCCTGTCGAGTTCAAGGCAGCCTGGGACAACGGGAGCCAGACCGTGCGCTACGTGGTGATGCCGCTTCCCGGCGATACGCCGCCCCGAGCGTGATACAATATACCTACGCGAAGAGTGCCCTTGGTCGGCCTTCGGGCCTGCGCTCGGCGGTCACGCGGACGCCAGTAGGCTTGGGCCCGTCCCGTCTTTGGCAGCGGATTCCGACGGGCGGAGATCCCCCGGCGGCGCCGGGACGGCCGTCGCTGGCCAAGAGGGGGCTGATCGAAGAATGGAGCTGTCCATTGGCGTGCAGGCCTTGGTCGCCGAGCTGAAGCTCGCCAGCACGGTCTTCGACGATCAGGCCTACGATCTGGTGCGCTACGAAGCCGGGGAAGACACCCTCTCCTTCACTGCAAGCGGCTCGTCCCTGTGGCTGAACTCCGCCTGCGAGGCGGACGTCCTCTCGGGCGGAACGGCCGTCGTGCGCGTTCGCAGGCCCCTGTCGTACCTGGAACTGCTTCCGGCAGACAAGAGGCTGCGGTTGAGCTACGAGAATGGCGACACCCACATGCGGATGGAGGTCGTGGATGCGACGCCGGCCGCGCAGACCCCGACGCTCGAAGCTGAAGCTCTCAAGCTCCCGGAAGGGTTGTTCGGAGCGGATCTCGAGCCCGAGCCAAACCAGCCCCAAGACCCTGGCGTCCGCTGGAGCGTGCCGGTCGAGCCGCTGCTCGAGGCCATCAGGAGGACATTCATGTGCGTGGCGTCCGAAGGCACGCGCTACACGGTCCCGGGCGGGCAGCTGGTCATGACCCCGGAGACGGTCGGCATGGTCTCGACAGACGGCCACCGCCTCTCCCGATACTTCCGCGAAGCGGCGGTCGAGGGTCCGCCCGACCGCCACATCAGCGTCATCGGCCGCCAGGCCTTGGCTTCGCTGACGGGCATTCTCAGCGCAGCCTCGGCTGCGGAAGGGCCCACCCCGCCCGTGACGGTGGCCGCGCTCGGGAACGGCCGCGTCTTCTTCGAGTGCGGTCCGCGGCGACTGGCTTGCCAGCAGGTGGAGGGGAAGTTCCCCGACCACGAGAAGGTGCTGCCCACCGTGTTCGAGGCGAACTTCGAAGTCAATCGGCTCGAGTTCTACAGGGTCCTGCGGCGGGTCGCCCTGTTCGCGGAGAAGCGCACGCCGGCCGTGCGGTTCGACCTTGGCGATGGCCGGCTCACCATGACTCCCCACATCGGGAACGGGCAGCTTGCTGACACCAGCAAGGAAAGCGTCGAAGTGGAGTTCGGCGGTGAGCCTGCGGCCGTGGGGCTCAACGCGAAGTATGTCCTCGAGTTCTTGGAGCAGGCCCGCAGCCCCAAGGTCATCATGAGCCTGAACCACCCCCCGCGCGGGTCCGTACAGCTGCAGGAGACGGGGCTCCCCAAGGACACCGACTACCGCTACCTGATCATGCCGATCCGCCTCTAGGCGGGCCGGAGGAGGTGCCCCAAGGCCCTAGACATGGCGACGACAGCAAGAACCAGCACCAGCGAGTACACCGCCGACAACATCCGGGTCCTGGAGGGCCTGGAGGGTGTCCGCAAGCGTCCGGCGATGTACATCGGCTCCACGGGCGAGATCGGCCTTCACCATCTGGTCTACGAGGTGGTGGACAATGCCGTCGACGAGGCGCTGGCCGGGTTCTGCGACTTTGTCCGCGTCACCATCCACATCGACAACTCCGTCACCATCCACGACAACGGCCGCGGCATTCCGGTTGGCCGGCACCGCACGGAGGGCGTCTCCGCGGCCGAGGTCGTGATGACCAAGCTCCACGCCGGGGGCAAGTTCGACGCCAACAGCTACAAGGTCTCGGGAGGCCTGCACGGGGTTGGCGTGAGCTGCGTCAATGCGCTGTCGGAGTACCTCAAGATGGAGATCTGGCGGGACGGCCACGCTTGGGAGCAGGAGTACGAGCGCGGCAAGCCGCTGACGCAGCTGCAGCAGTGCGGGCGATCCCGAAAGAAGGGGACGCGCATCACGTTCCGGCCGGACACAGGGATTTTCACCACCACGGAATTCAGCCACGAAATCCTCGCGCGCCGGCTGCGCGAGATGGCCTTCCTGAACGCCGGGCTGCGCATCGTGCTCACCGACGAGCGCACGGACCGCGAGCCCCAGGAGTTCCACTTCCAGGGCGGCATCGCGGAGTTCGTGCAGTACCTCAACCGCGGCAAGCAGGCCTTGCACCCCGAACCGATCTCCTTCCACGATGAGCGGAAGTTCTCCGGCGGCGTAGTGGCCGCCGACGTCGCCCTGCAGTACAACGACACCTATCAGGAGAACATGTTCTCCTTCGCCAACACGATCAACACGACCGAGGGCGGCACGCACCTGTCCGGCTTCCGCTCGGCCCTCACACGCACCATCAATACCTACGCCAAGGCCGCGAACCTGCTCAAGGGGCTCAAGGGCGGACTCTCCGGCAATGACGTGCGCGAGGGCCTGACCGCCGTGATCAGCGTCAAGCTGCCGCAGCCGCAGTTCGAGGGCCAGACGAAGGGCAAGCTCAACAGCGACATCCAGGGCCAGATCATGTCCGCCGTGAACGACCATCTCGGCGAGTTCTTCGAGCGCAACCCGAGAGTCGCCCGGAGCATCGTCGCCAAGGCGATCGACGCTTCCCGGGCCAGGGAGGCGGCCCGCAAGGCTCGCGACCTGACCCGCCGCAAGGGGGCCCTGGACTCGGCAGGCCTGCCGGGCAAGCTGGCCGACTGCCAAGAGCGCAACCCGGAGCGCGCCGAGCTGTTCATCGTCGAGGGCGAGTCGGCCGGCGGCACTGCCAAGCAGGGGCGCGACCGCCGCAACCAGGCGATCCTGCCGCTGAAGGGCAAGATCCTCAACGTCGAGAAGGCGCGTGCCGACAAGATGCTCTCCCACGAGGAGATCCGCGCGATGATCACAGCCCTCGGCACGGGCATCGGGGATGACTTCGACGAGTCGAAGCTGCGCTACCACAAGGTCATCCTGATGACGGACGCCGACGTGGACGGCTCGCACATCCGCACGCTGCTGCTGACGTTCTTCTACCGCCAGATGCCGACCCTGATCTCCAACGGCCGCGTGTTCATCGCGCAGCCCCCGCTGTACCGCATCAAGCGCGGCAGGAAGGAGACCTACATCAAGAGCGACGCGGAGCTGGCCGACCGCATCCTGGAGATCGCCTGCGACGGCGTGACCGTGCAGGTGGGCAGCAACGGATCCCCCGGCAGCCTGCTAGAGAAGGGGCGCCTGCGGCAGTACCTGGCGCAGCTGGAGGGGTACGGGCGCATGCGCAGCAGGCTTCTTCGCAAGCTGCGCAGTGAGGCTGCCGTCGGCCTGTTGGGCAACACCCGCGCAGGCCTCGACACGAAGGAGCAGTTCCGGGACCAAGCCTCCATGGAGGCGGCCGCAGGCCTGCTGCGGTCGACCGGTCCGGAGGCGTGGCTGGAGGAGGATGAGGAGCACTTGGCCTTCTCGCTGTGCTTCCGCGACGGTTCGGAGGCCGAAGGGATGATCGACCTGGAGCTGGCGGCCCAGCCCGAATACCGCCGGCTTCGGACCCTTGCGCGGGAGCTTGAAGACCTCAACAGGCCGCCCTTCGTCGTGGCGGCGCGCCGCTCGACCAGCGTCCTGGACGACCCTCTGGACGTATTGGCGCACCTGAAGCAGCTGGCCATGAAGGACGCTTCGGTGCAGCGCTACAAGGGGCTCGGCGAGATGAACGCCGACCAGCTCTGGCACACGACCATGACCGCCAAGAAGCGCAGCCTGCTGCGCGTGCGCATCGATGATGCGGTCGAGACGGACAAGATCTTCACCACCCTGATGGGCGAGAACGTCGAGCAGCGCCGGAAGTTCATCGGCGACAACGCCCTCAACGTCTCGAACCTCGACATCTGAGGAGCCGGGCTCCGGGAACGGGAGCTACCCGCGCGCCTTGCGCGCTTGGCGGAAGGACCGCACGCACAGCCACAGGAAAGTGGCCAGAATCGGCGCGCTGAATCCCGCCCACGAATCTTCGGGGGGTCCTCCGGCGACCGCGTCGATCGCGGCCCGGAACGTTCCCAGCAGCCCGAGCAGGGCCGCTGCGGCGGCAGCGTGCATGGCGTGCTTGCGGCTGTCGGGGCGGGCCCAGGCCAAAATGCCAAGCCCGAGCAGCACCGCCCCGAACACTGCCGGGACGAGCGTGGCCATGCTGGACGGGCCGGTCGCGACCCACATCCCAACGGCGAGGGCCAGCAGCGAGACCCCGTGGGCGGCACTCATCTTCGCCATGTCGGGGACTGTTCCCTCGCCCGCGTTCTCAGGTGTCATCCGTGCCCCAGCCCCGCTTTCACGCCTGAACGCAATGTAACAGACACTTCTCGGTCCCGTAACCGCGCCGCAACTTGGCCTCTGCATGCTGGAGTTTGCGGAGCCGCGGCTTCCGCTCCGCTCGCTGATGCAGCGCAGTCTGGGCTACTTGCACCGCTTGCCTGGCGTTGCCGATCAGTTTCGCACGGCTGTTTCCCTGCACGGCCACACATTGCACTCCAAGGAGGGCATGCTTCCGCTGTGCAAGTTCCTGCTGTCATGCGGAGAGCTTCCCGCGCGGCTGGTGACGCGACTTCACGAGCAGTACGGCTCGCGCGAGCTCGAAGACGACTTGGCGAAGATGTGGTGGACCCCGCCGCTCGGTGCCCAGAGCGCGCTGAGCCTGGAGCAAGGCCAGATCGAGGAGCTTCTCGGCCTCGACCCGGTCGTCTCGATCACCGACCACGACTCCATCGACGCTCCCCTCCAGCTTCAGGTCTTGGACAGCAACCCGACCGTTCCGGTGTCGGTCGAGTGGACGGTCCCGTTCCGGGACACCTACTTCCACTTGGGAGTCCACAACCTTCGGCCTTCTCAGGCTCCGGCGACCATGGAGCGCCTCGCCGCCTTCACGGACTCGCCCAGCCCGCGCCTGCTGCCCCTGCTGGTGGGCGAGCTGGCGTGCCAGCCCAGCTTGCTGCTCGTCCTGAACCATCCGTTCTGGGACCAGCCGCTGATCGGCGAGGGCTCGCACGAAGCGCGCTTGGAGGAATTCCTGCTGCTGCTGCGGCCTTGGATCCACGCCCTTGAGATCAACGGGCTGCGCAGTCGGAGCGAGAACCGCCTCACCGTGCTGCTGTCGCGGCGCAACGGGATCCCCCTGGTTTCTGGCGGCGACCGCCACGGTCGCGAGCCAAACGCCACGCTCAACCTCACCAACGCGCGCACCTTCGGGGCATTCGCGACCGAGGTTCGGTCGGGGAAGAGCCACGTTGTGCTCATGCCCCAGTACCGCCGGCCGCTCTGGCTGCGCATTGCCGAGAGCGTGGCGGACATTGTCGCTGACGCTCCCGACCACGTCGAAGGTTGGACCTCGTGGACGCAGCGGGTGTTCCGCGAATGCGACGACGGGGTGATCCGGGCCGTTGCCGAGATGGCCGACGAGGAAACCCAGCCAATCCTGCAGGCGCTTGAGGCCGTCCTGGGGCGACTCGGCAGCCTGCGCATGCCGAGGGCCTTGGAGTGGGCTGTGCCGCAGACGGGGGAACTGGTGTGAGCGCCCCTCGGGTGGCATACCTGCCGGACACGTTTCACGAGGTGAACGGTGTGGCGCGCACGGCGCGCCACTTCGCTGCCTACGCGCGGGCCAAGCACCTTCCGTTTCTGTGCGTGTGTCCTGGCCGGGACCTAAAGCAGTGGCGATTCGGCACTGTGAGGCACCTCGAGATTCCCCGCAGCCAGGTGTCCGTGCCGATTGAGCGCGACTTGCAGATGGACCCCGCAATCCTCAGGCACTGGAGCTTCGTACGCTCCGCCTTCCGGGCCTTCCGGCCGGACGTCGTGCACGTAACATCGATGGGCGACTTCGGTGTGCTCGGATGGCTGCTCGCTTGCGAGTCCGGACTGCCGATGGTCGCCTCGTGGCACACCAATGTCCACGAGTATGGGGCTTGGCGATTGCGTCAAGCGGCGGCGCTGCTGCCCGTTGGTGCCCGGACCAAGCTGGCAGCGGGCTTCGAGAGCGTTCTGCTGGGCGCGTCCTTGTGGTTCTACCGCAGGGGCGCCGTCGCGCTGGCCCCGAACCCCGCACTCCTCGATCTGGTCCGCCAAGGGACGGGCCGGCCGACGTTCCTGATGGAGCGGGGAGTTGACACGGCGCACTTCGACCCGAAGCGGCGGAACCGCTCTGACGGCGATCTCGTGTTCGGGTACGTCGGCAGGCTTAGCCCAGAGAAGAACCTGCGCGTGCTTGGGTCCCTGGAGGGGGCGTTGCAGGCGACCGGCAGGCTCGGCTACCGCATTGAGATCGTCGGCCACGGCAGCGAGTCGGGCTGGCTCTCCGCGAACCTGAGGCGGTGCAATCTCCGGGGTGTCCTGAAGGACCGTCGGCTGGCGCAGGCCTACGCGAACATGGACGTGTTCTTGTTCCCGTCCCGCACGGATACGTACGGCAACGTGGTCTGGGAGTCCGCCGCGTCCGGCGTCCCGGCTGTGGTGATGAACGCCGGCGGGCCGCCGCACATTGTGCGGCACGGACTCACGGGCCTCGTCAGCCAGTCCGACGGCGACTTCGTCGACAACGCGCTGCGGCTGCTGCGGGCCCCAGACTGTCGGCTGGCGATGGGCAGGGCAGCGCGAAAGGCAGCGCTGGCTCAGTCTTGGGAGGCCGTATTCGACGGCCTGTACTCGAGCGCGTACCGGGCCGCGCTGGAGCGCTAGCCGATGGCCGAGCACACGGCCAGGCCCACGTCCCGCGTCGAGGCCGGCTCCCCGGCGGGCTTGAGGTCTGCCGTCACAGTTCCGCTGGCGAGGACCTCACTGATGGCACGCTCGACGGCGGCGGACTCCTCGGACAGCCCGAACGTGTACTTCAGCATGGCCGCGACGGACCCGATCGCCGCCAGGGGGTTCGCGAGGCCTCGGCCGGCGATGTCGGGGGCCGAGCCGTGAACCGGCTCGTAGAGCCCCCGCAAGGCCCCGCTCGGGAGGCGGTCGCCGATCGACGCCGACGGCAGCATCCCGATCGACCCGGCTAAGACGGACGCTTCGTCGCTGAGGATGTCGCCGAACAGGTTCTCGGTCACGACGACATCGAAGTCGGCCGGTCGCAGGAGCAGCTGCATGGCGCAGTTGTCCACGAGCATGTGGTCCAGCTCCACGTCTTGGTACTCGGCCGAGAGCCGGGTCATGATTCCCCGCCACAGCTGAGAGTTCTCCAGGACGTTGGCCTTGTCCACGGAGGTCAGCCTGCCGCGCCTGTGGCGGGCCAGCCCGAACGCCATGCGCCCGACCCTCTCGATCTCGTGCCGCGTGTAGACCATGGAGTTGACGGCCGTCTCGTCCGGCCCGGCGCCCTCAATGCCCCTCGGCTGCCCGAAGTACAGGCCGCCGGTGAGCTCGCGCACGATCAGAATGTCCGTTCCTTGGACGATGGCGTTCTTGAGGGGCGAGGACTCGATCAGGCTGTCGTAGCAGCGCACGGGACGCAGGTTCGCGTAGACGTCGAGTGCCTTGCGCAGGCCGAGCAGGCCCTTTTCAGGCCGCTCGGACGGAGGCAGGCTGTCGAACTCCGGGAGGCCGACCGCGCCCAGAAGCGTCGCGTCGGACTCTAGGGCGAGCTCTCGCGTGCGATCAGGGAAAGGCGAGCCGGTGGCATGTATGGCGGCCCCCCCGAGAAGCGCCTCTTGCAGCCGGGCCTGGTGGCCCCATCCAGCGGCCACGTGCTCGAGCACGCGGATGGCTTCCCGGGTGACCTCCGGACCGATGCCGTCGCCCGGCAGCACCAGCACGTTCCAATTCATGAGGCCCATTGTATGGCGTGGCCCCTGCAGCGATCCGCAGGGTGGCCTAACATGGGTGTGCTATGACCCGCAGGCACTGGCTGGCGCGCAGCGCTACCGGCTTCGGAGGACTCGCGCTGTCGGCGATGGTCGCTCGGGACAGCGCGCGGTCGGCCCCGTCGCGCACGGCGGACCCGATGGCCGTGCGGCCGCCGCACTTCCCGCCGCGCGCCAAGAGCGTGATCTTCCTCTACATGGACGGCGGGCCGGGGCAGATGGACACCTTCGACCCCAAGCCCCGCCTGCGCACCGAGCATGGGCAGCCCATCCAGCTTCCGGATCTGCCGACCACTGTCTTCAACATCACCGACAAGGTCTTCGGGTCACCCTTCGAATTCTCCAGGCACGGGGAATCGGGACTGTGGGTCAGCGACCTGTTCCCGCACGTGGCAGAGTGCGCCGATGACCTGTGCGTGATCAACTCGATGGTGGCCGACCATTCCGAGCACACCGCGGGCAACTACTTCGTGCACACCGGGTCCGGCTTCCAAGGGCGGCCGTCGATGGGCGCTTGGGTCACTTATGGCCTGGGCAGCGAGTGTGACGACCTGCCGGGTTTCGTGGTGCTGGACAGCGGCCTGATCCCGCCGGGCGGGATGGACTGCTTCGGGAGCGGCTTCCTGCCTGCCTCGTACCAGGGCACCCTCTTCCGGCGGGGCGAGCATCCCATCGCCGACATCGTCCCGGTGGAGGAGCACGAGGGACAGCAGCTCGCCAAGCTGGACCTGATCCGCAAGCTCAACAGGGGCGTCGTCGAGCGCTTGGGGAGCGTCAGCGAGATCGAGGCGACGATCGCCAACTACGAGCTCGCTTTCCGCATGCAGAGCGCCGTGCCGGACCTGCTGGACCTCAGCGGCGAGTCCGATCTGACCAAGCGAATGTACGGCCTTGACGAGGACCACACCGCAGAGTTCGGCAGGCAGTGCCTGTTGGCACGCCGCATGGTCGAGCGCGGCGTGCGGTTCATTGAGCTGCTCACTCCGGCCCGCAAGGGACAGGATCGCTGGGACCAGCACCAGAACCTCACGTCGGGCCACCGCCTCAACGCGATGGCCACGGACAAGCCCATCTCCGGCCTGCTGAAGGACCTGAAAGGTCGCGGTCTGCTGGATTCTACGCTGGTGCTGTGGGGCGGTGAGTTCGGGCGCACGCCGACTGCCCAGACCAACGGAGGCGAGTTCAGCGAAAAGACGGGCCGCGACCACAACCCGTTCGGCTACACCATGTGGCTGGCCGGCGGGGGTGTGCGTGGGGGCATGCGCCACGGGGCAACGGACGAGTATGGCTACTTCGCCGTCGAGAACAAGGTGCACATGCACGACCTGCACGCGACGATGCTGCACCTCCTCGGGCTGGACCACAAGCGGCTGACGTACCGCTACAGCGGCCGCGACATGCGGCTCACCGACGTGCACGGTGAGCTGATAGAACCGATCTTGGCCTGATCGCCCCGCGCTGCGGAACGGATCCCACACTGCGACCTGTTGACAGCCGGCCCCGGGTCTGGCGCAATGCGGTGGGTCGGCTGGTCGCCCAGCATGCGACGGTGGGGACTTCGCAACGCGCCTCAGGACCAGCGATCGTTCAGGAGCTCGGACGGCTTGGGAGCGTAGCGGCATCCCCACAGCTGCGGCACGAGGTGTGCCCGGTCACGGTTTGGGAACTGGCGGACCGCTGTCCGTATGCGCGCACCGATAGGGCGCGATTCGCGGCTGCCGGCCGGGTCAGGTCATTCTGAAGCGCTGAGGTCGCGCACGAATAGGTCCTTGAAGCGCATGCGGCCCTCCCCTCCGGAGTGGAGCTGGAGGGCGATCACGCCTTCCTCGGATCCGGGAGAGGGATACGTGAAGTCGAGGACCTTGATGCCGTTGAGGTGCACGACATAGTGGTTCCCCACTACCTCGATGAGCATGTCATTCCAGTCGAACGGCCGGATGACCGTCTCGTACTGCGGGGAAGGCCAGGCCAACCAGCCCCTCCCGTCCCCGTAGATCCCGCCGGTGTGGCGACCGAGCGTGCGGTCGATCTCGATCTGCCGCCCCGCCACCACGCGTGGCGTGTCCCCTTCGAATGCGGTGTGGATGTACACACCGCTGTTGCCGTCCGCCTCGCACCTGAACCGGAGCGAGAGGTGGAAGTCACGGTACGTGCGGGTCGTGGCCAAGTATCCGTACTCGTCGGTGATTCCTTGCCCAAGGATGGTCCCGTCGACGACCTCCCAGCTCTCCTTGCCGACCTTTCTCCAGCCGCTGAGGTCTGTGCCGTTGAACAGCGAGACCCATTCCGGAGCCAAGGCCCGCGGCCTCGGTCGGTCTTGAGCGTATAGCGAGCCGAAAAGCAGGAGAGCCGAGACGGACGCTGCTAGGGCTGGTCTGGTCTTGGGGGCCACCGGCCCATCGTAACCCACCTCCGAGACCGCACGCGACCGGCGGACAGGTCAAGTCCTAAAGCAATTGCGAGCCGTGACGTACTGGCTCTGCAGCGGGTGCCCTGACGACGCTTTCCGCCTATTCGGGAAGATCTTCTCGCGCATCCTGTCGCGCCGCCGCTGCCTCACTCTCGTCGGGAGTGGGCCCTTGGGCCGCCACCGTGCCGTACCCGTCGGCCTTCAGGGCTTCTACGGTGGTCTCGTTCCGGGCCACGCGCTCGGAGACGTCGGCCAAGTGCTTGAGCTGGTCATTGAGTTGCTCCATCTGCGAGAAGAATCTCCGGTCGCTCAAGTCCACGAGCTTCTCGTCCGCCGCCCGGCGCTCAGCTGATTCCTCCTTGATCTGGCGCATCAAGTCCCGCCACCGGGCCTCGCGCTCAGAGGCCTCCTTCTGCAGCTGGCGCATGAGCTTCTCGTCCGCCGCCCGGCGCTCAGCTGATTCCTCCTTGATCTGGCGCATCGAGTCCCGCCACCGGGCCTCGCGCTCAGAGGCCTCCTTCTGCAGCTGGCGCGTGAGCTTCTCGTCCGCCGCCCGGCGCTCAGCTGATTCCTCCTTGATCTGGCGCATCGAGTCCCGCCACCGGGCCTCACGCTCAGAGGCCTCCTTCTGTAGCTGGCGCGTGAGCTCTCTCGTCCGGGCCTCGCTCTTGGCCGCCTCTTCCCTGATCTGGAGTCTCAAGTCTTGGGTTGCAGCCTCGCGCTTGGCCGCCTCCCTGTCACTCCGTTCCAGGAGCACCTCGAAGTCTCGCCGTCGCGTCCGAAAGAAAACCGACCACACGCTCACCACCAACGCTGCAACTGCAATCAACGGCGTGCCAATGTCACCGATCATCTCTATGACTTGGTCCAGCACAGCCATCAGTGTATATGTATGTCGGCATGCTGTAGCACCCTCCCTTCTCGGCCGCTGTCTCCCGACCTGCAACAGGCACAGGCGCCAAGACAGCTTCCAGGTCGGACTCGGTCGGTGTCCGCCAAGCGATGAGCGCGCACGTCAGGCCACGACGCAAAAGCGGGTCCAGCTCCGGGGCCGCACGGCGTTTCAATGCCAGAGCGTCTGGCGAGAAGAGCCGCTGTCGCTCGACGCTTGCATCTATGGCTGAGCGTCTTGCACTTGGCGCGGCCCAGCACGGGAAGGTGGCCTTATGCGAGTGCCGCGGCGGTCGGCGCCCGCCTAGCCTGCATCTGGCGATTGCTGGGTCTCGCCTCCTCGCGAAAGCTCGAAGGCGTGCCCCAAGTTCAGCATGGTCTGCTCACGGAAGTGGTTGGCGAGGATCTGGAGGCCAACCGGCAGCCCTGCCGATGTCCGGCCGCAGGGTACGCTCATGCCGGCGATGCCCGCCAAGCTGCCGGTAATGGTGTAGATGTCCGAGAGGTACATCTGCAGGGGGTCGCTGGTCTTCTCGCCGAGCTTGAACGCGGGGAACGGGGAAACCGGCGTGATGATGGCGTCCACGTCCTCGAAAGCCCGCGCAAAGTCGCGGGCAACCAGGGCCCGCACCTCTTGCGCCTTCTTGTAGTAGGCGTCGTAGTACCCGGAACTCAGCACATAGGTCCCGAGGATGATCCGGCGCTTGACTTCTGGACCGAAGCTCTCCGCGCGCGAGTCGCGGTACATGTCCCGAAGGGCGGCGCGGTCGGCGCGCCGCGAATAGCGCACACCGTCATAGCGCGCCAAGTTCGAACTGGCCTCCGCCGTGCAGATCAGGTAGTAGCTGGCGATCGCGTAGCGGGTGTGCGGAAGGCTGATCGAGACCGGCTCGCAACCGAGGCCAGAGAGGCTGTCGATGCCAGCCTGAACGAGGTTGCCGACCTCCGGTTCGAGACCCTCCCCGAAGTACTCGCGGGGAATGCCGAGCCGCAACCCCCTCACGTCGGCGCTGAGGTCGCCCGCATAGTCGGGGACCGGTGCGGTTGCCGCCGTCGAGTCCATCGGGTCCGATCCGGCGATCGTGCCCAGCAGCAGCGCCGCGTCCCTCACGGTGCGGGCGAACGGGCCGATGTGGTCCAGAGAGCTGGCGAAGGCCACCAGCCCGTAGCGGGACACGCGCCCGTAGGTCGGCATCACTCCCACAACCCCGCAGAACGAGGCCGGCTGGCGGATCGACCCGCCAGTGTCCGAGCCCAACGAGAGGGGCACGTACCTTCCCCCCACCGCTGCTGCCGATCCGCCGCTTGAGCCTCCTGGCACGCGGGTGGGATCGGCCGGGTTGCGAACAGGGAAGAAAGCCGAGTTCTCGTTTGAGGATCCCATCGCGAACTCGTCGCAGTTGGTCTTGCCGATCACCACCGCCCCAGCGCGTTCGATCGCCTGCACGGCAGTCGCGTCGTACGGCGAGAGGAAGCCCTCAAGGGCGCGCGAGGCGCAGGTCGTGCGCTCGCCCTTGGTCATGATCACGTCCTTGACGGCGATCGGAACGCCTGCGAGAGGCCCGAGGGGCTCCCCGGCGGCGAGGCTTCGGTCCACTCGCAACGCCGCGTTCAGCGCCCGCTCTTCCGTGAAGCTCAGGAACACTCCCGTCCGGTCGTTCTCGGCACGCGCCTTGCCAAGCGCCTCCCGCGCAAGCTCGGTGGCGCTGAAGTCCCCGGCCAGGAGCCCGGACCGGATGTTGCCGGCGGTCAGATCCCCAATTGGTGACATGGGAGAGTTCAGCGCTCGATTACGCGAGGCACCTTGAAGTGCCCGGCGCCTTGGAGCGGTGCGCAGCGAAGGGCAGTCCCTTGGTCGAAGCTGGCGCCTGGGGCGTCGGTACGCAACGGCGCGGCGTTGCCTTCGTGCAGCACTTGGGCCATCGGCTCCACCCCGGTCGTGTCGAGCTCGTTGAGCTGGTCCACATAGGCCAAGATCTGTTCCAGGTCCCGCGCGTACAGCGCTGTGTCCTCTTCGCTGAGCCTCAGGTTCGCGAGGGCAGCGATGTGGCGCACCTCGTCGGGAGTGATCTTCATCGGGCCTGGCCTCGGTCCGTTCCGGGTGTTGCGCCGGACGCTATGCTGGCGTGGATCGCTCTCACTTTGACCGAGGGGAGTTCCCGCTGGAGAAGGGAAAGCACTTGGCCGCGCATGGGCCAAAACTCCTCCATCCACCCCGCATCGGCCACCTCGACCAGCAGCTTGGATCCTTCGAGCCTGCTAGGGCTGCAGTTGCTCGCCATCAGCGGCCCAACGATCGCAGGCCAGTAGGCTTGGATCAGCTCCAAGTCGATGCCCTCCATGCCCGGCACGCCCTGAAGAATGCGGGGCAGGATGTCCTTGGCCAGCTCCATCCGGCAGACCCGCCATTCTAGCGCAGGGCGGCCTTCCAGGGCCCAGCTCACAATCAGGTTTGGCCGAGTGGCACGAGCGCGGGGCCTGTCGGGAGCGGTGGTGCCGACTCGCCAATCTCAGCGCGGGCTGCTGCCCGCATCCGTCATGCCGTGATTCAGCATGGAGGTCCTTCTTGTACTCCGGTGTCCAGGTCCCTTCCCGCGGCGGAGGCTCGTGCCCTCAGTTCCGGCGGCTGTCGCTACGGCTATAATGAGCAACTGCACCGGGCTTGCCCGCCCGGGCGCGGGTAGTCTTGATGAAGCTGCACTCTTGGGATGAGGTCAGGAAGGAGGCGCTCAACAAGAGCGCTTCCCGCAGGGTCATCCACAGCGAGCGGATGACCACCGCACGGATCTATCTCAAGAAGGGAGCCGTCGTCCCGCGGCACAGCCATGAGAACGAGCAGCTCTCCCACATCCTGTCGGGATCGGTGCGCTTCGAGTTCCCGGGGCGGGTGCTGACGGCAACTGCCGGGGACGTGGTTGAGATCCCGTCCCACGAACCGCACCGGGTCGAGGCCTTGGAAGACTCGCTTGCGATGGACGTGTTCCAGCCGGTTCGGGAGGACTGGGTCCGGGGCGACGACGCCTACCTTCGGAACCCTTCCGAGCCCTGAGCGCGTACCTGAGAGATGATGCCCGGGCTCACGGGCCCCGGAGAGTGCACTGCTGCGTCCCTGTAGCCAACCGCCAGCACCGTAAGAAGCTATGGATCTTGGAATTCGAGGCCGCGTGGCGGTCGTCACTGCCGCAAGCAAGGGAATGGGCCGGGCCATCGCCGGGGAGCTGGCGGCGGAAGGCTGCCGGGTAGCGATCTGTTCCCGGGACGCCGGGTCGATTGAGTCGGCCGCTGAAGAGATTCGCTCGGCTCACGGTGTCGAGGTCTACTGCGAGTCGGTGGACGTTACGGACCGCGCCGCCTTGCGGGCCTTTGTGGAGGGTGCCAAGCGCAGCCTTGGCCCTGTCAGCATCGCGGTGGCCAACGCAGGCGGCCCCCCGGCCGGCCGGTTCGAGGACTTCGGAGCGGACGAATGGCTTGACGCATTCCGGCTGAACTTCCTGAGCACTTGGACGCTCATCCGGGCTGTCCTGCCCGACATGCGGGCGCAGCGCTGGGGCAGGGTGGTTTCGCTCACCTCGACGTCGGTCCGCCAGCCGATCGACGGCCTGATCCTCTCGAACGGCGTCCGTGCAAGCGTCGTCGGCATGCTCAAGACCCTTGCCGCTGAGTATGGCCCGGAGAATATCCTGTTCAACAATGTCGGGCCGGGCCTGATCGCTACCGATCGGCTGCTGAGCCTTGCGGGGCGCAGGGCGCAACAGGCTGGCGTGGAGCGTACCGAGATGATCAAGCGGCTGGCCAGCCGGACAGCGCTGCACCGCGTGGGCCGGCCGGAGGAGTTCGCTTGGGTCGTGGCCTTTCTCTGCTCCGAGCGGGCCAGCTACGTGACGGGCAGTTCGCTGATGATAGACGGCGGGCTGGTCAAGGCAGTCTGACGTCAAGGAAAACGACAATGCGATCAAGTCTCGCAGCCTTGGCAGCCGCCGTTGCGGCTGTGGCATGGTTGCCGCCCGCCTGGGGCCAACAGCCTGTCGAATCCATCCCGGCCTCGGACCCGCAGTGGGTCACGAACCAGAGCGCCCGCCTGGTAATCGGCCAAGAGAGCTTCACGCGCCAGAACCCGACACCAAGCCGAAGCGTGCTCGGGGCTGCGCAGTCGGTGGCCTACGCCGGCAATCGGCTGTTCGTGGCCGACGGGAACCGCCTCGGAGCGATCCCGGTCAGCAACCGCGTCCTGATCTA
Organism: Bryobacterales bacterium; assembly: GCA_965203925.1. Classification (GTDB taxonomy): domain Bacteria; phylum Acidobacteriota; class Terriglobia; order Bryobacterales; family UBA6623; genus VXMF01. Next base: position 1,515,059 of record OZ241924.1, on the reverse strand, counting down.
CCAGAACGTCGACGGGTTCGTGCACCCTCCGGACGTCATTGCGCCGCAGGACTCGCCATGCCCAGCCTGCGTCGGGCTTCCGGACACGGTCCTCGGGCAGCCCGACTTCGACAGTACGCAGCAGGCTGACCTGCCGGACGTTCCGGGTCTCAACAACCCCAGCGCCGTGCACAGCGACGGCGTCCGCATGGCGGTCGCCGACACCAACAACAATCGGGTCCTGCTCTGGCACACCATCCCTGTCGTCAATGGGACGCTTCCGGACGTTGTTCTGGGGCAGCCGGACTTCTCCGGGTTCATTGCCGACACGTCGCCCAGCGGGATGAGGGGCCCGCAGGGAGTCTGGATCGACTCCGGTCGGCTGTTCGTTGCCGACACGCAGAACAGCCGCGTCCTCATCTGGAACACGTTCCCAACGTCGAACGGAGAGGCGCCCGACCTGGTGCTGGGCCAGGAAGACCTGAACACGCGGCACGAAGCGGACTTGGCCAAGGAGGTTTACGAGGCCGACGAGAAGCGCATGCTCGATCCGGTCAGCGTGACGGTCTCGGGGAACCGGATGTTCGTTTCGGATCTGGGCTTCAACCGCGTCTTGGTGTTCAACTCCGTCCCGACCCAGAATTACGCGGCGGCGGACATTGTCATTGGGCAGCCGGACTTCTCTTCTTCCGATCCGAACAACTCGGCAAACCTCTGCGACACGCTGGGCCCTTTGGAGGACGACGGAAGCCGCAGCGAGAATGAGACGCCCCCGTCGAACGTTCCGCTTCTGGTCCCGCTGCCCCCGCCGACCACCGAGATCGACCCCGACGAGCCCCGCTATCCCCGCCGCTGCGCGGCGACGCTGAACTTCCCGCGCTTCGCGGTGATGGTCCGCGAGAAGCTGTTTGTGGCCGATTCCGGCAACGACCGCATCCTGATCTTCGACGGGATTCCCTCTTCGAATGGCGCAAGGGCCGACCTGGTGATCGGCCAGCCGAACTTCGTGCAGCTGACCGAGTCGGAAGGACCGGGCAGCATGCGGTCGCCGTCTTCAATGGCCTATGACGGGCTGAACCTGTACGTCGCGGACCCCTTCACACGCCGCATTCTGGTGTTCACGCCCGGGGAGCCATGGATCGAGCTGAACGGGGTCCGGAACTCCGCGGCGGTCAGCATCCACAGCCACGGGTACCTTCAGTTCGACCAGCCACTGCCGGTGGACATCGCCGACACGCCGGAAGACGAGTCCCGCCAGCTTCCCGTGCTGGCCGGGGGGGACGAGATAAAGATCACGCTCGACGGGATGGAGCTCTTCTACACGACGAAGGAGGGCGAGAGCGCCGAGGACGTCCGGGACGCCACGGTCGAGCTCATCAACGCTGGGGAGGATCTCCCGGTCACCGCATCCCCGGCACTTGGCGAGGGCAGGCACGCGACGGGCACGATCCGCTTCGGCGGAGAGGTGCGTCCGGGCGACGAGGTGACCCTCGACATCAACGGCCGCAAGTACTCCTATGTAGTGCCCGAGGGCGACATCCCGGAGAGATTCGTCGATCGGCTCAACTACCTCGTCGATCAAGCCGAGGACCCGGAGGTGATCGTCGAGCGCAAGATCGACCAGATCGAGACGCTGGAGCTGGTGCACCGCGATGCGGGGCCGATCGGAAACAGTCTGCCGTTCTCCATCAGCATCACTCCCGGGTCCCCCACGACCACCGAAGTCTCCGGGGAGACGCTATCGCGCGGCACGGTCACCTACCGCGCCAACCTGACGGCGAAGCGCGAGGGCCCGCAGGGCAACTGGACCCAGGTCGAAATGCGCAACACCGGCTCCGAACTCGAGGCCAGCACCTCGGGATCCCGCCTGACCGGCGGCTCGGACGCGCGCGACCTGCCCCCAGGGACGATCGCCTCGATCTTCGGACAGGACCTCGCGGGCGAGACCCTTGGCGTCGGTCGGGGCGTGGAAGAGGATCCCATCACGGGCGAGCCTGCGGACGATCTGCCCACGGAGCTGGGTGGAGTGCAGGTGCTGGCCAACGGACGGCTCGCCCCGATCCTGATGGTCTCGCCGGAGCAGGTGAACTTCCAGGTTCCTTGGGAGTTGGAGGGCACGGGCCACAGCTTCTTGGTCCGGCGCACCATGCCGGACGGGACGATCCGCGCCTCGGCGCCCCGCGCGAGCGAGTCCGTGCGAGCCGCGCCCGGCCTGTTCGCCTTCGACGGCCCAGAGCCGCGGCGGGCGATTGCGGTGCATGCCGACGGCGTAGCCGCGGGATCTGTCGCGGTCACACTCCCCGACCGTCCGCGGGATGACGATCCCAACAACGACGCGACGGAGAACCGCCAGCTCTCCCAAGAGGGGGCCGACGGCAGGATTGTGATCAACGGGCGGACCTATGCCTACACGTCTCCGGGGGACGAGAGCCCCGACCAGATCCGGGACCGGTTCATTGAACTCATCAACGCCGGCGACGGGGATCCCGAGGTGATCGCCTCCGCCGGAACGGTGGGATTCTTCTCCGCGAGGGCGGATCTGGTCTTCGGCGGCGAGCCAAAGGCCGGCGACACGGTCACGGTGACCGTGCGCGACCGCTCCTACAGCCACACGCTGACGGAGAGCGATGTCGAAGACGCCGAGCGGGCGCTGCGCATCATGCGCAACGTCCTGGTGCGCGCCATCAACGCCGGTGTCGGGGATCCCGAGGTGACAGCCCGCGCGCTGCAAGAGGTAGGCACCATCAAGATGCAGATTGTCGCGCGCTCGCTGGGGTCGGACGGCAACGAGATCCCGTACAGCTTCGACGTCGTAACGAGCGACGGCATCGTGGTGGAGACGAACCGCGAGAACGGCTTTCTTGAGGATGGCAACACTCCGCCGGTGGTGATCTTGAGGGCGCGCGAGCCGGGCAAGCAGGGCAACTCGATCAACTACGCCGCACAGGGCACGGAAGTGCCGGAGGACGACCCGGCGACCCCGGACACCAACGAGCGTACGGAGGCCACGGTGCTGCTGACTCTCTCGGCAAGGGGCTCGCACCTGTGCTGCGGAAACGAGCCCTATTCCTTGGTCACGGACGAGAACCCGATAGTGCCCGGCGAGCTGATCATCGTCTTCGGCACGGGTCTGGGGCTGACGGACAACCAGGAGTCCATCCGCACGGGTAAGGCGACGGCTCGCGGCACGGTCGCCAACGTGCCGCTGGTGGCGGAAGACTTCGTGTCGTCGCAGTTCGGCGGGCGAACGGCGCAGGTGGAATTCGTTGGCCTCTTGGAAGGATCCGTCGGCGTCTACCAGGTCAACCTGCGGACCAACACCGACCTGCCGGACAACCCGGCCATGCCACTGTGGATCGCACAGGTGCTGTTCATCAGCAACACGGTCACCTTGCCGGTCAAGAACCTGGTGCCGCGTCCTCCGACGGGCTTCTAGAGCGGCGGGCCGCAGCCGGCTGAGGCAGCGGCGCTCGCCGGCTCCAGCAAAGGGCGGTGCTGTGCCTGCCGCCGCGATCGATGCTCTTGACCCAAGTTCGCCACTTCTGGGCGGACCGTGTTCGCCAGTGCTCCGTCGCGGCGCTGTTCGGGCTCGCCAGCACCGCCACCGCCCGGCCGCCAGGTTCGTCTCGGGACTGCAGGCGAGCATTCGAGCGGTCTAGGAAGCCGACAAGGGTCTGCATCGCCCGTCGTGCGCTGGGTGAGGGATCTGCCATGCGTAAGGCTTCCAGCCGTACTCTCGCCGGTCAAGGCGCTGTGGGGCTTGATCGACCGTCGCCGCTCCCGTGCGACATCTCAGACTTCCTCGGCAGCCCTTGAGAGATCCCAGTCTTGGCTCAGGACGAGTGCCACGTCATACCCGCCCGGCAGTGTTGCGTGGTTGCGGAGCGAACCACTGGGCAACCAGTCTCTCTCCGGGATGATCCCGAACGCTCCGATTCGTCAGGCTTAGCCGTACTACAATCCCGGCTAGTGACGACGCGGGTACTTCGCTGTGCGGCATTCCTCGCCGTGGCTTGCGCTTGGGCGACCGAGGAGCCGGTCAAGCATCAGCTCCCAGTGCTGTTGTCCGTGTTCCCGCAGGGAGCAGAGCCGGCTACGACGCTACCGGTAACCGTTCTCGGCAACCATCTTGATCGGGCCGGATCGCTGGTTTTCGAGCAGCCCGGCATTTCCGGGCGGATCGTAGGGGGCAGCCACACCCGGCTGGACTTGGATCTCACCGTCACCGCTGACGCAGCCTTCGGTCCGCACTATTTCCGAGTCGTCAGCCCGCGAGGTGCCTCAAACGTGCTGCTGTTCCGCATCGGCGACCAGCGGCACCTTCTGGAGACCGAACCCAACGGTCGGTTGGAACAGGCGTCTCGGATCGAACCTCCGCTGACGCTCAACGGCCGGCTCGACCGGGGGGATGACATCGACGTCTTCCGATTCGAGGCGAGCGCCGGCGAGGGGTTCGTGTTCGACCTCAGGTCTGGTCGCAACGGCAGTGGGCTTGACCCCAGCATGATCCTCCTCGACGACGCCGGCAACAAGCTCCGCCACAGCGAGGACCACTTCATCTGGGACCCTTTCTTCGGCTATACGGCCGACCGCACGGCCGCCTTCTTCGTGGTGCTTCAGCCCACTCGCGGGCGCGCCCGCCCGACCCACGGCTACCAGCTGGATATTCGCAAGGCTCCGCACTTGGACGTGATCTCCCCTCTCGGGATCAAGGCGGGAACTGAAGTGGATGCGGTGCTCTTCGGGACGGGGCTCGATCTGGCTCGCCGCGTCTCTCGGTTCGAGACCTGCTCCCCGGAAGTAGGGGTCACCATGCTCGAGCCTGGACCCGACCAAGCTCGAGTGCGAATCGCCGTCTCCGACGGCACCCCTGCAGGCGAATGCTCCCTGTTGCTCGTCACCGAGCACGGCCGCTCCAACCGGATCTTGTTCCGGGTGCACGACCTGCCGGTGCATTCGAGTGGAGAGTCCTTGTCCGTGCCCAGCGCGGTTTCCGGAAACGCCGGGTTCGGACGCCCTGAGCGGCTCGTGTTCGAGGCACGGGAGCACGAAACTCTCGTATTCGACTTGACGGCGCACCGCTTCGGCTCCCCGGTCGACATGACGCTCGAAGTCGTCGAGCCAGGCCATTCGGAGATTGGCGATGGCAAGCGGACTGTCGTTGTGAGAAACGACGATGCAAAGCCTCCGCGCACCCGCTACGACAAGGATCCGAAGATCGTCCACACGTTCGAGAGAGCAGGCACTTACGAGCTGCATCTCAGCAATCTGTGGCGCGTTGGGAGAAGCGGTTCGCCGTACCACTTGGAGGTGCGTCGAGCAAGCCCGCGCTTGGAGTTGCTGCTTGCCACTGACCGGCCGGTCGTGCATCCGGGCAAGGGCGGAAAGCTCGAAGTGGAAGTCCACAGGCTGGAAGGGCATTCCGAACCTGCCACTCTCACGGTCCTCGGTCTGCCGGACGGAATGCGTGCAGACCCCGTCGAAGTCCCGATCCCCGTCCACGGGTCCGAAGGGAAAGCTCCTGCCCCGCAGAAGGTGACCATCGAGTTCACCGCCAGCCCCCTGCCGGTGGCGGAGTTCGCAACGATCGAGGTCGTAGCCGGGAACGGCGGGCCGAGAGGTTGGCGGAATGTTCGTATCGCGAGTGGCGGAGGCGAAGGAGCCGCCTATGCCCGCATTGACGGCGCGGTCCTCGCCGTTGCCGAGGAGCGAGAATTCGAACTCGAAGCTCAGTTAAGTTCGGTGAACCTCGTGCGCGGGGGCAGTGCCGCGATCCAAGTTTCCCTCCGCCGCGCGGAGGGCCACGACGGGACGATTCAATACGCCATCGAGAACCTACCCGACGGCGTTGCCGTTGAGACCGTGGAGACCGAAGATGCCGGCGCCGCGTGCCGCCTGACTCTCCGCGCAGCCTCGGACGCTGCGGAGGGCTCATTCTCGGGCATCGCCATCGTAGGAACGGACACTAGGGGACGCTCCGAGCAGGCTCCTCCGATTACACTGATCGTGGACTGAATCGATGAGCATCCAGACGCGAATCCCCGCCTTGGTGGCAGCCAGTGCGCTGATCGTACTCGGAAGCGACGTCTCGCGCATTCAGGTCCTTCCGCAAAACCCACTCCTGTTCGGCAAGGGAGCCCAACAGCGGCTCACCGTTCTGGCCCACTTCGAGGACGGCAGTGTCGAGGATGTTACGGACCGCGCGCAGTTCCGATCCTCAAGGCCCGAAGTAGCCGAGGTCTCCCCCAGCGGAGTCGTCCGAGCTCGCTTGTTCGGCGGAACCCCTATCCGAGCAGCGTACGCTGGCGCCGAAGGCCGAACGGTTGCCCTTGTGCAGCGCACCGACGCGGAACTTCCTGTCACCTTCGGGGGCGACGTGCTGCCGGTGCTGACCCGGATGGGCTGCAACGGCGGGAATTGCCACGGAGCCATGAACGGCCAGAACGGCTTCAAGCTGTCGCTGTTCGGTGACCACCCGGACGACGACTACAAGATGGTCGTCCAGGAGCACGACGGCCGGCGCCTGGACCTAGCGGACCCTGCGGCTAGCCTTCTGCTGAGAAAGCCGACATTCCTGGAATCGCACGGCGGCGGCCGCGTCCTCGACCCGGCCTCGGTCGAGTACGGCACCTTGCTCCGCTGGATCGAGCAGGGAGCCGGGAAGGATCCCGAGAAGGAGAGGCGCTTGACCGCTCTCTCTGTCCACCCGGAGCAGATCGTGCTCCACGGGAAGGACGTCCGGATCCCGCTGCTCGTCACGGCCCGCTACTCGGACGGCACCGAGGGGGACTTCACCCGCTTGGCATACTTCGACGCACACGACACCCGGGTGGTCGAAGTAAGTCGGGAAGGAATCGTTACGTCGCGCGGGAGTGGTCAGACGACCGTCCTGGTCCGTGGGCCGGGAGCCGTGGCCGCCGCCAAGGTCGGCGTGGTGACCGAAAGGCACCCCGTGGAGAAGGTCGAGAGCGACAACCTGATCGACCGCCACATATTCCGCAAGCTCAGCGAGCTGCACATCCCTCCGTCCCCAGCGGCGGATGACGCCACGTTCCTGCGGCGGGCTTACCTGGACATCATCGGGCTCGTGCCGACATCCAGCGAGGTGCGGCAGTTCCTGGCGGACAGCGACCCGTCCAAGCGGTCGAAGCTAGTGGACCGGCTTCTCAAGCGTCCGGAGTACGCGGATTTCTGGTCGCTCTATTGGGGAGACCACCTCAACAACACCAAGCAGCTGCTCTATAACAAGGGCCCCTACACCTTCACCCGCTGGCTCTACGACGTCTTCCGGCGCAACACGCCCTACGACGAGTTCGCGCGCACGCTGCTCACCTCGACGGGGAACATGTACGACTCTCCCGCGACCAGCTTCTACCCGCTGATGAAGAAGCCCTTGGACCTGGCCTCGCAGGCGAGCCAGCTCTTCCTGGGCGTCCGCATAGGCTGCGCAAGATGCCATAACCATCCCTTGGAGAAGTGGACGCAGGACGACTACAACGGGATGGCTGCGTTCTTCTCCCAGATCCGCTACAAGGGCGGCGTTGGGCCTCGCAACAACGAGCGGACCCTGTACCTCGAATTCGACCGCGAGTTCTACCATCCCGAGAACGAGAAACACTACCGGGCCAAGGCTCTGGGTGGCCCGTACGCCGACACGGATGAATGGGAGGACCGCCGCGAACTGCTCGCCGACTGGATGACGGGTCCGGAGAACCCTTTCTTCAGCCGGGCTATCGTCAACCGAATGTGGAAGCAGTTCATGGGTCGGGGCTTCGTTGAACCGGTTGATGACTTCCGCCTGACGAACCCTCCCAGCCATCCCGAGTTGCTGGACGCCTTGGCCCGAGACTTCGTGGAACACGGATTCGACCTGCATCATCTGGTGCGGCAGATCACGTCAAGCCGGGCTTACCAGCTTTCTTCTGTGCCGACCGAGGCGAACCGGGAGGACACGATGGCCTATTCCCGGTACGGGATCCGCCGGCTGACGGCAGAGCAACTGCTCGATTCGATCTCGCAGGCCACCGGCGTGCCGGAGGAATTCGAGTCCCTGTACCCGGGCACGAGGGCGGCGCAACTCCCCGAGCCGGAAGTGCCCTCCTATTTCCTGGATGTGTTCGACCGGCCGTCGCGGCAACTGGTTTCGGACCGGAGCACGACGAATTCGCTCAACCAAGCGCTGCACTTGGCATCCGGCAACGCGCTGGACGCCAAGATCGCCCACGAGCGGGGGATTCTGCGTGATTTGCTGGAGGAAGGAATGTCCGACACGGAGATCGTCGATGAACTCTATCTGCGAACGGTGTCTCGGTACCCTACTCAGCAGGAACGTGACGAACTGGCGGGACACATGGGAAGAGCCGGCTCCCGAAGAAGCGCCGCAGAGGACATTTTCTGGTCTTTGCTGAATTCTAAGGAATTCCTCTACCAGCATTAGGCCCCAAGACGCTCTTGCCTAGGTCGCCACTGATTTGTCGTCAACGAACCAGTGCCATGCGTAGACGCCCAGCGCGAGCCGCTGGGCGAGGAGGCGCGACCAAATCAGCGACTGGTTGCTGGCCCAAGGCAAACTCCTTGTGAGGAGGTCCGGTATTCTCCCCCAGCCCAAGTTCGTCACTTGGTGAATTTCAAGCCGTGCGATCTCAGCACGGATGGCCCCCGAGGGTGCCAAGGCTTGGAGGTGGGTTTCTTTAGTTCAGAGGGACGGCATAGGGACAGGTGCGGTAGTAGACAGAAATAAAACCGGAATATGGGGTTGGATAGACCTAACGGAAGCTGCAGTGCCCCGGACCACTTCGAATCCGGCTGGCCGTCCTCGTCGTCAGCCCACTTGGCACTACCTTTTGTGACGTTTCTGGCTTCCCGGTCCGCATGCGGCGGCGGTACAGTCGAGGCTGTTCTGGCGGACGGAAGACACACCAGCTAGCCCCACGGACCATGCCCTCGATCCTCCCAGATCTGACGAAGTGGGGCCGGGAGAGCGGATCGGGCCGAAGCAGGGGTGAATCGCCTCGCGCCAGCTGGGCTGACTCCCGTGCCGACCATGATAGCGACCCAGCAAGGCCATCCGCGGGCGCGGGAGGCGCTGTGGCGCTCATCCGGGGTCGACCTGACGCACATTGACGGCATCAGTGCGGGGGCGGCACAGACTATTCTCGCCGAGGTCGGCCTGGAACTGAGCGCCTTCGCCTCCGAGTAGCATTTCGTGAGCTGGCTGCGCCTGTCGTCGCGCACGGCGGTTTCCGGCGGCAAGGCCCTGCCGATAAAGAAGACCAAGGGCATGGGGGCAAGCCGCGTGGCGGCCGTGCTGCACATGGGCGCGGTGACTCTGCAGTGCTCGGGCAGCGCATCGGGAGCGACCTTGCGGCGCACGGCGCGCCGCAAGGGCCATCCGGTCGCGGTCTTCGCGCTGGCGCGCAAACTGGCCGTGCTGGTGTACCGGACGCTGCGATGCAGGCAGGACTATGTCGATATCGGAGAGTAGGCTTTCGAGATGCGCCTCAAACTGCAACGCACCGCCGGTCTTCGCGCGGCCGCCAGTTCCCTCGATTACAAACTCGTCCTGCGAGAGCCCGTTCCAGCCTTACACCCGGCATAGCTGCGCTACCGACCGAACAAGCTCTCCGCTATTGGCAGAGAATCGAATCCTGTGTAAGGCCAGCAGATCTGAATGCGCGCGACACCGATCTCCGCGACGCTATTCCGATAGAAACTCCACCGCATTGCTCTCGTGGTCGTCAGCCGCGATCTTGACCTCATGCGTCCCAGCGACCAACTGGCTGGGCAGGTCAAGCGTAACAAGATAGACACCCACCTGGAACGGCGAGAGAACGCTGGAGGTGACCCGAACCTCCTCGCCGTCGACCCACGCTTGCATTTCGGCCTCTACGTTCTGAGTCTCTCTGTCACTGCCGACGAATCCAGTCCGGCCTGCCGGGTCGGTGGCACCAAGCCCGGTGCATCGAACGACCAGAGACCCACCTGCTCGCGGTACCGCGCCCTCCTCGGCACTCACTCCGGCGGGAAAGATCCCCGGCTGTACCGCGCTGACGGGGACGGACACCGATTCGCTGCTCCCGAATGGCGTCGTTACAACCACACTGATTGCGGGGCCCTCAATCTCGAACGGGATCTGGAAGGTTACCTCTTGGGGCTGTACGGAGGCCACTGGTGCCGGGATGCCCATCACATCCACGCGCGTACCCTCCAGCTCGAACGGAAGGGCCGGACCGTCGGGGGAAATCACGGGATTGACACTGACACCCAGCTCATCGATTGTCAGGGCCGAGCCGCGCACCAGCGCCAAAGCTCCGGGAGCGATGCCTTTTCCGGTCAACGGAACCGCTAGGCTCGCCGCGTTGACCACCCCGTTCGGTTCGATCACAGGCTGTTGCGGCTCGGCCATTGGCGGGGGTTGCACGGTTGGCGATGGCCTCTGGAAGGTCACGTGAGGAGCCTCCTTCAAGCGGGCGGTCAATACCTGCTCCCCGTCGGTGGTTTCGAGCGGCCAGTTCACTGCCGCCTCGCCATGGATGTCCGAGGTCGCGGTCGCGACGACCTTGTCGTCGGCCGTGACAAACTCCAGCTCTTGGGCGCTGAATGGCACTAGGTTCTCGTCGCGAACCCGGAACTTCACGATTTCCGGGGCTGGTTGCCCGGGCAGCAGAGCGGGCTCTACCCACTCGATCGCGAGACCATCAAGCCCATCCCGCACCGCTAGGCGCGTCTTGGCCCGGTCAAAACCTGGCTCGCGGGCTTCGGCCAACAGTGTGGCGGCACCTTGGTCAAGCCCTCGCACTACGAAGGCCGCATACCGCTGGCCCGCCGGTATCGTAACGGTCGTCGGCACCTCGGCGATGGCCTCGCTCAGATGCAGATCGACGACAACGTCTGTCTCGCGCGGCTCGCTGATTGTGACCCGTGCCTGACCGTCGGCCCCGACGATCACGCCTCCGGCCGGCCAAGTCGACAGGTGGAGCATCTTGACGAGGCTCGCGGCGGCCGAGGCCCTGCTTCCGAATTCCGTCTCGAAGAACAATAGCCACTCTGAGCGAAGCCGCTCCAGCTGGGCGATCATCCGCGGGTCCACATCATCGAGATCCTCGACCAGCAGCAGGAACCCGTACCGGAAATGGCGCTGCGAGACTGCTGTGTTGGGCCTCCTCTCGCCCTCCGCGGCGATGATGTCGTCAATGCGGACGTCCTTGCGCACGCCGTGCAGGTCGATACCGGCTGTCGTCCGAGTGGCTCGCCATCGGCTGTCAGTATCACTGGCGGGAACGACCAGGAAACTCGCCGGCACTTCGCTCGGCTTCAACAGGCCCATCAAGTACTGATCCAGCTTGGTGAACCCCAGACTCGTTTTGATGGTCGTGAATCGCGGCTCGGCATGCTGGCCCCGGTCCACGATCTTGTTGCCCTCCAGCAGCGACCCGTCGGAGTTGAAGAAGAAACTCCAGTGCGCAAGGCCCCTGCCGAGCAGCGATGGTGAGGTCGTGCCGGTCTCCGGATCCATGAACCATGTGAACGCGAGATAGCGGTGCCCGATCTCGTGGGCGAGCACGTTCAGCGGAGTCGTGTAGGCTTCCCCCTCGCGGAGCAGCCGCCGGGGTTCTGCCGGGTACTCCCGGACCGATCCCATGTTGATATAGGTCGACAGTCGGTTCGCTGACCCGACTTGCTCGCCGATGTCTGTGGTTTCAAGGCCGATGCCTCGGACATTGTTTCTCACAGGAACGGAATACGCCTGGGCTCCGAATTCGACCGGGATGTCGAGGTCGTTGAAGATGATCACCGAATCGTAGGCGTCTTCATGGGTGCGGAAGAACTCCTTCAGCGCCGCCACGTCGTCGATCCTATAGTTGCTCGTGAAGACTTCCGCCAGCGCATGCCCGGAGCCGAGGAGGCCCGGCCTAGGGTTGCTCCAGTCAACTGGCTCGAGCGGTGTCGACGAATCCCCCGGAAAGATACCGATGACTGCCTCGCCGAGTTGCCCGTCTCCGTACTGGAACTCGATCAGCCCGTCGCCGTGAAGCGTCGCGCGGGCCGACGCCGGAGCGCCAACGCAGCGGTCACAGAATGTCGCCACTTCGAACCACGTCACAATGGCTCGGTCGCTGCGTAACTCGACAGTGACACGGCCCGTGGCCGGGACTAGGTCTTGGAACAGCGGGGCGATCATGGGCGGCCCTTCGATAGCCCTGGAAATGCTCCGTCTCGTCGAACTCGGCTCGGGGGTCTCGAAAGTGATGAAGCCGTCGGAATGCACGAAAGCGCGGCGGTGAGACGATCCGTAGAACGGGAAGGCGAACGGCAGTTCGACGGAAACGGCGTCGTCGTCCTCCAGCGAGAGCGCCTGACCGAGTGGGGTGATCGGGGAGCCGCGCGGCGCGGCCTCAACCAAGAAGCCCCGCGGGCCGGGAACGATCTTCACTGTCCGGCCCGCGAGATCCATCAAGTTTGGCGCTGCAAGGATTGCCGGAGTGACTTCGATGACGGCGATTTCGCCGAAATCCCGAGCGTTGGCGGGCGGGATCCCGGCGTTCCTGCCCAAACCGGGCTCCTGCCCCAACCGCTGGGCCAGCGATCTCTTGGGGAGGCCATTCTGGCCACGTTTCCCGGTGGAGGACTGCTCGTGCAGCAACCTGTGGTGCCTAATGAAGAGGCTCTCCTTCGCGCTGTAGGGTGCGCTGCAGACCACCCCCCCAGTGGCCGGAGGCCTCGCAGCCAAGGGTTGGGGAGCAACGGCCAGAGCGAGCGCCCAATGCAAGAAGTGAGCATGTTTGACCGGTCGTGTCATTGCGGCATCCCTCCCATCTACTAAGACTCCCTGAGAGCCGTTTTCGTCACGAAATCTATTTTTCGGCTCCGTCGGCGCGTACCACTGCGCAAATTGGCCTGCCGTGCAGAGTCGGACGGGAGCGATGCTCTGCGACAGGGGACTTCCTCGCTCGCTCGGCGGAACTTGGTGCCATCGCGCCGGTGTGCCGGTCTCTTGCCCGGCCTACGGCGTTCCCGATCAACAAGGCTCGACCACAGCAAGCCCGCGAGGAGGATCGGGCATCTCGCCGACGGAATCGATTCGCCCGCGGACGGCAAGGGCAAGGAGGAACGGCTGGACGGGTTGCATTTGTCAGCAGCAAGGTAGTCTGTCGACCGCGCCGCGTCATTCGTCCGACCCCCTCCATCATCTGCGGTCGGCTGGTCCCGGCTTCACGCCGCGATTCCGGATCGATCACTCGCACGAACAGACACGACCAGTCGTAGAACAGTGCGTTCAGGCGCACCATGATGCGCGTGCGCTTCAGGTCCTGCGTCACGGAATTCGCCCCAGCCCCACTGGTCCTCTTCCGCTCTTCGAACGCATTCCCCGCATCCGCTCGATCCCGGAACAGCTGCGCCAGTGCGGGGGCTCCCACTCCAGCGAGGTGACCAGCACCGAGTATTCCCAGCGCTGCTTCCCTTCCTCGACCGCCCTGGTGAACGGCAGCTCCAGCTGCTTGCTCTGCAGCGCCTTGCGCGACCGCGGCGGCGTACCCGACAGACGCCGCCGCAGGACCGCCACCTTCCTCCGCTGCGGCCACCCCCCTGCACAGCCAGCTTCCGCACCAGTTCCTTGACCTTGGGCTTCATCATCAGGTTGAACAGGTAGCCCGAGTTCCTCGAATACCGCGATCACTCGCTGCGTCCCGTAGCCACGGTCCCCGTACCAGGGCCGGCCGCATCCCGTCCAGCAAGCCGTCCAGATCCCTCAGCGCATACGTTGAGTCGTTCCGCTTGGCGGCCTCCACCTCCGCCTGCAGCATCAGCCGCGTGCCGCTCGTCTCATCCACGTGGATCACCTGCAACGGCCGGTCCGGCTTCGGCGGGTCGTGAATCAAGCTCCGCACCTTCCTGCCGCCTGAAAACTGGCTTCAGGTTCGTTTCAATATCGGCGTGCCCCAATTGCTAAGCAGGCCGACTTGGACTTCCAGACTTGCGTGGGTTCCCTACCATTGACTCCGCCGATCTTTCGCTCTGGTCCAGGTACACACGTGAGTCATCGCAAGTGACTCTGCTTCGAGAGGCTGGATGTGCTGCCACGAATCTGGCACGAAGTGGAGATTGAGGACCGCGGTGCTATTCCGACCGGAACTGCACCGTGTTGCTTACATGGCGGTCAGCCGCGATCCGGACTTCATGGGTGCCTGCAGTCAACTGGCTCGGCAGGTCAAGCGTGACAAGGTAGACGCCCACTTCGGACGGCGAGAGGATGCTGGACGTGACCTGAACCGTCTGCCCGTCGATCCACGCTTCCATTTCCGCCCTGACCCTCTGGTTCTCCTCTCTGTCGCCGACGATCCCGGTGCGGCCCGCTGGATCCGTGGCGCCCAGCCCGGTGCATCGAACGATCAGAGACCCGCCCGCTCGCGGCACCGCACCCGGCTGCGCCGCACGCACCCCGTCGGGAAAAATCCCCGGCTGCACCGCGCTGACAGGTACGAGCACCGTTTCGCTGCGCCCGAACGGCGTAGTTACCATCAAGCTGATGGTAGGGTTCTCGATACCGAGAGGGACTTGGAATGTTAGCTCCTCGGGACGGACGGAGGCCATGGGCGCGGGAACACCCATCACATGCACCCGCGTGCCACCCAGCTCGTATGGGAGAGACGGATTGTCCGGGAACGATACAGGGTTGGCAGTCACCTGTTCGCTGGAGAGAGCCGAGCCACGTACCTTCGCCAAGCTTCCGAGAGCCAGGCCTTTCCCCGGCGATGCAACCGCCAAACTCGCCGCGTTGACGATCCCGCCCGCTTCGATCACGGGCCGAGACGGCGCTACCGACGCTTCCGTTACCGAGCTTACGGCTGGAGCCCCCTTCAAGCGGGCGGTGAGCAGCTGCTGACCGGCCGCGGCACCCAGCGGCCATTCCACCGCAACCTCGCCATGGATGTCGGAGGTTGCACTTGCGACGTGCCTTCCACCGTCTGCTATGAATTCTAGGTCCACAGCGCTGTAGGGTACTAGGTTCTCGTCACGAACCAGGTACTTCACGGCTACCGGGACCAGCTGCCCGGGCAGCCCGTGCAACCTTGGAGGATGCATTCTCTCGAGTTCGAGCCCTTCGAGCCCAGTCCTGACCGCCAAGCGCGTCACGGCCCGGTCGAACCCTGGCTCTTGCGCTTCGGCCACCAAGGTGGCCGCACCTTGGTCAAGACCCTTTATCACGAAGTTCGCGTGGCGCTCCCCGGCTGGGATTGTCACGGTCGGCGGTACCTCAGCAATCGCTTCGCCCAAGTGCAGGTCGACGACCAGGCCCATCTCGCGCGGTTCGGCGATCGTGACCCGCGCATTCCCGTCGGCTCCGACGATCACGCCGCCGGCCGGCCAAGTTGACAAGTGGAGCATCTTGACGAGGTCGGCGGCGGCCGAGGCTCTGTTGTCGAACTGTGTCTCGAAGAACGTGAGCCACGCCGACCGAAGCCGCTCCAGCTGCTCGACCACCCGCGGGTCCACGCCGTCGATGTCCTTGACCAGCAGCACGAATCCGTACCGGAAGTGGCGCTGCGAGACTGAGGTGTCAGGCCTTCGCGCTCCGTCTGCGGCGATGATGTCGTCAAGGCGGATGTCCTTACGGCTGCCATGTAGGAGGAGCCCCTCCATCGGCGGACTGCCTTCTCCTCCATTGGTGGGACCCTCGGGAACGACCAGGAAAGTTGCTGGCACCTCACTCGGCTCCACTAAGCCCATCAAGTATTGGTCGAGCTTGCTGAACCTCGCACTCGCTTCGACGGTCTTGAAGCGGGGCTCGGCCTGCGGGCCCAGATCCTCGATCTTATTGCCCTCTAGCAGAGACGCGTCAGAGTTGAAGAAGAAACTCCAGTGAGCGAGTTGCCTTCCGAGCAGCGCGTTGGAGCGCTCGCCGGTTTCCGGGTCCAGAAACGACGCGAACGCTAGAAAGCGGTGCCCGATCTCGTGCGCGAGGACATTCAGGGGCGTGTAGAAGTCGGGTGTTCCCTCTCGCAATCGCCGTGTAGGTTCCGCCGGATATTCCCGGACCGAGCCCATGTTGATGAAGGTCGATAGGCGCCTCGCTGAGCCAACCTGCTCGCCGATATCCTCAGTTTCGAGGCCCGTGCCCCGGACTTCATTTCGCACGAAAGCGGAATACGCCTGCGCCCCGGACCCGGCCGGAAGGTTGAGGTCGTTGAAGAAGATTACGGTGTCGTAGGCGTCTTGATGGGTGCGGAAGAATTCCTTCATCACGGCGAACTCGTCAATCCTGAACTGGCTCGTGAAGACTTCCGCCAGAGCGAGGCCGGAATCGAAGGGAGTCTGCCGGGGAGCGCTCAAGTTGACCGGCTGCAGCTGTGCTGCCGGATCGCCCGGAAAGATGCCGACGACCGCTTCGCCGAGTCGCCTGTCCCCGTACTGGAACTCGATTCGCCCGTCGCTGTGAAGCGTCGCCCGCGCTGTCCGCGGATCGCCGATGCAATGATCGCAGAATGACGGTACTTCGAACCACGTCACGACCGCCCGATCGCCGTGCAGTTGGACAGTGACACGGCCCCCTTGGCTCGGATTCAAGTCCTGGAAAAGAAGCGATATCCAAGGCGGACCGTTAATCGCCCTGGCGATAAGCCGCTCCGTTGAGCTCGCCTCTTGGGACTGGAAGGTAACGAATCCGTCGGAGTGCACGAAGGCACTGCGGTGCGACAACCCGTAAAACGGGAAGTCGAACGGCAGCTCGATCGGCACGGCATCGTCGTCCTCCAGCGAAAGCACCAGACCAGACGAGTCGATCGTGGAGCCGTGCCGCTCGGCTCTCACCTCGAATCCCTGCGGTCCGGGAATGATCGTGACGGTCCGTCCCGAGAGGTCGTTCAGTCTCGGGGCTACAAGGATTTTCGGATTGGCCTCGATGACCGCGATCTCGCCGATGTCGCGGGCAGCGGCGGGAGGGATCGGCGCGGATCTGCCGAAAGGCGCTCTTTGCGTGCGTCGCCGCAATTGCGGCGCCTTGCCCAGCCCATCGGCTTGCCCTTCTTCGGCGAAGAGTTGCTCGTGGAGCAACTGCTGGTCTCTCAGGAAACGGCTTTCCTGCACGCTGCGCGGCCCGCCGCAGACCGCCTTCCCAGTTCCCGACGGCCTCGCCGTCAGGTGAACTTGCGAAGCAACTGCAAGAGCGAGCAGTCCTAGCGAGAAGCGGGGATGTTCGGCTGATTGCGTCATTGTGGCCTTCCCTCCCACCTACTAAGACTGCTCGACTTGCGGTTTCGTCACGGATTTTCCGCTGAAAGCCCAGCCGTGCTCCGGATACACGTTGGGCGATGCGTCGCCGAACCGCGGGCGGGGACGGCCCGTAACGCTCAAAGCGGCGCCACAGCGTCTGCTCAAGCAGGCCCGCGTCGGCTAGGGCGCGCAGCCAGCACGGGGCGCTGCGCTTCGCGACCAGGGCGCTGTAGTCGACCTCCGAATCCACGTAGGGCCCCCCGTCGCACGGTCAGGTCCTTCCTGGGCGGGCCGAACTGCGCGTTCCGGGTGCGCGACGCCGCGTGCGCGATCTCGCACAGGATGCGCCGCAGGTGGCGGTTGCCCTTGCGCGTCCGGCCCAGCTCGCCAGCCGCCGGTCCGATCTCTGCCAGCACGTCCGCCGCCGCGAGCGGCCCGCAGCCGGGCAGCGTCTGCAGTTGCCGCCAAGCACTCCGGTAGTCGCGCTTGGCGGCCTCGAGCACGCGTATCTCCTGTTACAGGATCTCCCCCTGCACATGCGACCACAGCCTGTACTGCATGTCCAGAATCTCCAGTGTCTGGGCACCGAGACCGTCTTGGAGGGCATCCCGGAGCTCGTCGATTCTGGCGCGGGCCTTGCCCCTTCACCCCCTCCAGCAACGCTTCCACGCTGTCCCCGCGCACCAGCCCTTCCAGCATGTGGGGGCCGGACGTGCCCAGCACGTCGGTGAGGATCCCACCGATGCGCGGTCCACCCTCGTCCAGCAGGCGGTGCAAGTGCGGGTCCTCCTAATTCCCTGCACCTCCTCAACATTGCACTACTGCCTGCCCACGGACTTCAACCGTCCACGAAAACGTGACCGCTCCACCCAATGGGTTGTCAATGCCGACAGGCTCGGCCAGTGCGTTGCATGCGCTGCCGATCCCGCGGATGCGACCTGCCACCAGCATCGGCCTGCCGATCCCACGTCTGGCGAGGGCTTGCATTCCCCAGTGAATCGGGGAATCGTCGCGCCTGGTCCTGAAGCGCAACGTCCAATCCACCGTGCTCCACGCCCTGTGTGCGGGAACAGGGCAATGGCGCGCCAGGAACAACTCGTAACTAGGCCCTTGGTAAATTCTGTCCCACCGCTAGCACCCCGACCTCTGACAATGGCTCGCAGGCAATATAATCAGGGTGCTTGTGGTTGCAGTCGGGCCAAGGGGCCGTCAACTCCGCGCCTTGGCCACGTAGGCAGCCCGGCTGGCGGGTCGCTCTGCGCCCCGAAAGCCGAAGCGGCCATTCGGAGTGATTGGGCGGGAAGGAGCGGTCAGAACATGCGAATCACGAATCACACCTCGCTGTTCGGTCGCCGCGACTTTCTGAAGATCGGCTCGCTCGGCCCCTTGGGAGTGACGCTGGGCCAAGCGCTGCAAGCTGGCGCCCGCAAGGACATCTCGTGCATCCTAGTCTGGCAGAGCGGTGGGTGCGGCCATCAGGACACCTTCGACATGAAGCCGGACGCTCCCCTTGAGTACCGAGGCGAGTTCAAGCCTATTCCGACCAACGTGCCCGGCATCCAGGTCTGCGAACACCTGCCGTTTACAGCGAAGCAAGCCGACAAGTACACCGTCCTGCGGTCGATGCGGTCCGAGGAGAACAACCACGAGCGGGCGATCAACTACCTCCTTACCGGCTACCTGCCCCTGCCGACTGTCGAGTTCCCGAGCATCGGTTCGGTCGTTTCCGAGCGCTTGGGATCCCGGAACGGTCTGCCCCCGTACGTGGCAGTGCCAAAGACGTTTCCTTCGTACGGGGCGGGTTTCCTAGGGGGAGCCCATAATCCCTACAACTCCGGCGATGCGAACGTCCCAGGCTACTCGGCCCCCGATCTGACGCTCTCCTCCGACGTGGACTGGTCCCGCTTCGGGGACCGGCGCCGACTGCTGGCGAGCATGGACAGCAAGTTCAGGGCCATCGAGGGCAGCCCTGACTTCGCCGCGATGGATTCGTTCTACCAGCAGGCGTATTCCCTGCTGAGCTCCCCGGAAGCGAAGAAGGCATTCGACATTGAGGCCGAGCCGGCCTCACTGCGCGAGCGCTACGGCCGGACCCCTGTGGGCCAGGGCTGCCTGCTTGCCAGGCGCTTGGTGCAATCCGGCGTGCGGCTCGTGACGGTGGCCAAGGGCTGGCTCAACTACGACACGCACGGCGACAACTTCAACACGATGAAGAAGGTCCTGCTCCCCGAATTCGACAGGGCCTTTGCGAGCCTTCTGGAAGATCTCGACCAGCGCGGCATGCTGGAAACGACTCTGGTGATTGCCATGGGCGAGTTCGGCCGCACCCCGAAAGTGAACGGCGCGGCCGGTCGCGATCACCACAAGGACTGCTGGTCGATCGTGATCGCAGGTGCCGGCATTCCCGGCGGGAGGATTCTCGGAGCGACCGACAAGCATGCGGCCGAGGTGACCGAACTCCCGGTCGAGCCGGAGGATCTGATGTTCACGCTCTACACGATCCTCGGCATCGACCCCACGCACGAGTACGATACGCCGCTGCGCCGCCCCATCAAGATAAGCAACGGGGGCAGGTTGATCCCCGGGCTGCTGGCGTGACCGGCACGGACCTGCCTGCGCCTTCCTCTGGTCCGCTCGCGTCCGTCGCGCGTCACAAGTCTTGATGCTTGGCGGCTGAGATGTCGACAGCTCGGCGAGCATTGGTATCCGCCGCGTGGGCGGCTGTCCTCGCCGCGTGGTCCCCGGCGCATCCGCAGGAGCGGCCCGACCGGGCTCGGGCCATGGCCGAAGCCCGGAGCTTCATCGAATCTGGCCGGCCGGACTTGGCTGTTCCGATCTATCGCTTCCTGCTCGGGACGACGCCGGATGACCCTCGGCTACTGCTGAATCTCACGGTTGCGCTGTTCAAGGCAGCGGACTACAGGGACGCGATCGCGACGTGCGAGCGCATGCTGCAGGTCGATCCGTCTTCGGTGCCCGCCGGTCTGTTCCTCGGGGCAAGCCACTTTCAGCTGGGAGAACCGTCTGGTGCAGTGGAGCCCCTTCAGCGGGTTATCGCCCGGCGGCCGGACGAACGGGACGCACGGCTCATGCTGGCCGAATCCCTTGCCCTGCTCGAACGCCACGAAGAAGCACTGCCGCACTTCGAGACCGCCGCAACCCTCCTTGCGCGGGAGCCTCGCGTCTGGTATGGACTCAACCGGAGCTACGAGCGAGCCGCTCGCGCCTCCGCCGACCGGCTCTTCGACCGATTTCCCGGCAGTTCTTACGCGCATGCGTCCAAGGCCCGCCGCTACGAGTCTCAGAACGACTACCGTCAGGCCGCATACCAATTCCGCGCCGCGCTGGATGGCGGCGATTTGGATCCGCACGCGCGCAGGCGGGTTCAGGTGTCCCTAGCAGCCATCTATCGCCACCTCGGGGAAGGCGGTGCCCCAGCCGAGAGCGGAGAGCCGTCCGGGACCCTCCCGCCACCATGCGACGAGGCCGATCAGGCCTGCTTGTTCCAGGCGGGCCGGTACACGGACAGCGTACTCGCGGCCCGCGCCAAGGAGGATCCCAGATCCCTTTACTGGCGGTCGGAGGCCTACCTAGCGCTCGCCCTCGAGGCACTTGCACGCCTGGAGGAGTTGCCCCCTTCCTTCCAGCTGTTCGAACTCCGGGGCAGACGGGATGCGTTCCGGCGGAGCCACCGTAGCGCGGCGGTCCACTGGAGACAGGCGTTGTCCCTGGCCCCCGACAACCGCGTCCTGAAGGCTGGCCTCGCCAGCGCACTGTTCGCCTCGCACGACTACGACGCAGCAGTCGACGTCTTGGATGAGCTCCTGAGGGCTGACGGCGCCTCGGCGGACTTGCGACTTATGCGAGGGAGTGCCCTGCTCGCGATGAATCAACCCGACGCAGCCATTCCCGACCTTCGCGAAGCGGCCCGGTTGGCACCCGGCATGGAGGCTGCCCTTGCCGAGCTTGGCCGGGCATATCTGATGGCAAACCAGCCCAGCCAAGCGATTCCGCCTTTGCGCCGGATCCTAGCTGCCGACGAAGACGGCAGCTACCACTATCGGATCGCAGTCGCCTACAACCGGACAGGGAAAGCGGGGGAAGCCGCCCGCATGCTGGACCGGTACCGGAACCTCAACGTCGCAGCCGAATCGCGGCGCCGCGAGCTTGAGGAGCGGTTGACCCTGCCCCGACGCTGACTCTGGCGTCTCCCGGCTTCGCTTTGGCTGCCGGCACCTTCGCTTCCTGAGCCGCTTGTGGTCGACAAGGTGCCGGGTGATTCCAAGCCGATCAGGGAGCGCGGGTCCGTCCAGAATGGCCGGGTTCGACGACCCGGAGGACTCGATTGGCGAGTATGTCGCCTAGATCTTGGACAGTCCCGCTGGGCCAGCGCACCTGAACTGCCGGAACGGTCTCCGCTTCGCCAAGCCCAAAATGGACTGCGCCGTGGCGTGACGAGGCATACCCGACGCTCGTGGTCATCTCGTTGACCTGCCCCCCGATCCTCACCTGAGCCCCGATCCCGTCACGATTGCTCTCCGAGCCCACCAGATCGAACGCGATCCAGTTCCCCGTCCCCACGCTCACGTTCTGCCAGAGTTCGGCGCGCTCCCCGAGCGCGGTGACCACGGCGTCCATCCTCCCGTCTTCGTTGAAGTCGGCGAATGCAGCTCCGCGGTGGGCGCGCACAGCTTCGAGACCTGCTTCCGGAACTTCGAGAAAGGTGCCGTCGCCGCGATTCGCGTGGATCGAATTCGCGAGCCGATAGTGGGTCGCCTGAAAGTGCTCGACCGTGTCGTTCACATGCGAGTTCGCAGCGAAGACGTCCTTCCAGCCGTCGTTGTCGAAATCGACCAGGCCTATGCTCCAACCGCTGCGATTGAAGCTCATGGCGCTCATGCCGCTTGAGAACGTGACATCCCGGAACACACCGGAGCCTGTGTTCCGGAACAACGGGTACGATTCGCCGGCCAGGGCCGTGAACAGCAGGTCAGGACGGCCGTCGTTGTCGTAATCCCGGAAATCGACTCCCATCCCTGAAACCGCCATCCCGTGATCCTGCAAGGCGACTCCTACGAGAAGCGCAGTCTCTTCGAAGGTGCCGTCGCCGAGGTTCCGATACAGGAAGTTCGGCATCTTGTCGTTTGCAACAAATATGTCCGGGTAGCCATCGAGGTCATAGTCGGCAGAGGCGGCCGCCATGCCCTTTCCGACATGCCGCGCGACGCCCGATGACTCGGACACGTCCTCAAAGGTGCCGTCGCCTAGGTTCCGGTAGAGCTGATTGCTGAGCCCGTCGAATAAACCCGGATCGCAGTACGACCGCACGTCGGCACGCGGATCCCCGCAGTACGCGTCGAACTCGGCCGACCACTGAAGATAGTTGACGACGAAAAGGTCCAAGAGACCGTCCACGTCATAGTCGAGCCACGCCCCGCCGACCGACCACAGGCCGCTACGGATTCCCGCACTGCGGGAGACGTCCTCGAATCGGCCGCTACCGTCGTTTCGGTAGAGAAAGTTCCGGTCGACGCCGGCCACGAACAGGTCGGTGTCGCCGTCATTGTCGTAGTCCGCCGCTGCCGCACCGATACAGTAACCGGCCCCCGCGAGTC
Organism: Bryobacterales bacterium; assembly: GCA_965203925.1. Lineage (GTDB taxonomy): Bacteria > Acidobacteriota > Terriglobia > Bryobacterales > UBA6623 > VXMF01. The sequence goes on along the minus strand of OZ241924.1, from coordinate 1,492,254 downwards.
CGGCCCGCTCGGTGACGTCCTCGAACCGCATGCTGCCCTTGTTTCGGAACAGGCGGTTCCATTGCCTGGGGGAGAGCTTCTCGAGACCCGGCACGGAGGCTCCGTTCGCGAAGTAGATATCAGTCCTGCCGTCTCCGTCGGAGTCGAACACGGCGACCCCGCCTGGCATCGCCTCGATGAGATGCTTGCTGGGCGTCGGGCCATGTTCGAGAACGAAGTCCAGTCCCGCATTCTCGGCCACGTCAACGAAGCGGATTTCGGCTGCGGCCGCGGCGGCCTGCCCGGTCCCAAGGCTGGCAATCAAGGCGGAGGCGACTTGAACGAGCCCCCGCCGCAGGTCATCTCCTCTCATCGGGCTCGCTTGCCTTGAGCTTACGGAACCTCTCTGCGGCCGCCGCCGCGCTCGCCTCTGCGCCCAAGCGCCGATACACCCTGATCAGTAGGTACACCGGTTCCGAATAGGACGGATCCAGCAGGGAGGAGCGCTCGAGCCACTTGCGGGCGTCCTCGTTGCGGCCGAGGTGCGCGAGGGCCTTGCCACCCAAATAGAAGTTGCGCGCAGAGCGGGGGTTGCGTCGCGCGGCAGCTCCCGCCGCCTCGTAGGCACGCTGCGCGTCGCCCTGATCGAGCAACAGGCTGGCAAGGTTTGCGTAAGGCCAGTCGTAATCCGGGTGGTCCTTCTCGACGATCTGGATCGCCGCCAAGAAGTGCCGGATCGCTGCCTCGGGTTTCCCCAGCGCCTCGTGGCATAGCGCTAGGTTGTCGTAAGCCTTGTAATTGCGGGGCTCCAGCCGGAGAACCTTCTGGAATTGCGCCGCAGCGTGTGTTAAGCGGTTTTCTTGGTAGTAGATCCGTCCCAGCATGTACGCCGCCTCCGCGTCGGCCGGGTACTTGTCGAGCAGCCGGAGGAAGATCGCCTCCGCCTCGGCGGACCGGCCCAGGAAGTATGTCGCGTTCCCGCGCAGCTTGAGGGCGGTCGCGTTGGCCGGATCCCGGCGGAGCACTTCGGATGCCGTCTTGGACGCCTCCTCGAAGCGCTGGGCCCGCAGCTGGATCTCAGCGACCGCGAGCATTCCCGGCACAGAGGCGCTGACGCTTCGGAGAAACTCGTCCGCCAGTAGCAGGGACCTGTCGAACTCATGGCTTCGCGCCAGGATTTGCGCCGCCTCGAGCAGCAGTTCGCCGCGCTCCGGACAGGCCCTATGCGCCTCGACCAAGAGCCCGGCCGCCTCGGCCGGCGACGTCAGTGCCCGGCGCGCCTTCCGGGTCAATTCGCTGGCGGTCGCCGGGTCGCACGCAGACACTTCGATCGGGCCGCCCGGGCCCGGGGCCCGATCAGGGACCTGCGCGCCAAGCGCAGCAACCGCAGCGCAGACCATCAGGACGATTATCATCCGACCTCGAATCCGCCTGTCCCGGCGGTCCTGGGCCCGACAGCGGGAACCTGCGGTCCCGCAGCCTCCTGCGGGCACTCTTGTCTGTTACCAGGCTAGGCGCGCCTCCACTTGGATCAGCCTCTGGCCGCTGCCGTTGATCCGGATCTTGCCGAAATCAGGACTGCTGATATTGGTGGTCACGAATCCGCGGCCGTGGCGGTTGAACGGATTGATGGCTGCGGCGCCGAACTCGAACTCCACATTCTCGTACAGCTGGATCCTCTTGGTCAGCCGGATGCGCTCGCTGCTCGCATGCGGTGCGCGCACGTTCGGGAGCCTCCGCGGAGACGTCCCGACCCGCAAGGGTGTGCCGTTCGCCGTCCGCCCTCCGTTGTCCGGGGAGAGCGCTTGGAACGCAGCCGGGTTGAGATATGGCGTTCCTTGGAAGAAGTCGAGGTCTTCGGGAGCGCCGCCCAGCGTCTGGTTCTGACCGGTAGCGTCCGGCCGGAAGGCCCCGTATCCTGAGGGCGTCCGGACGCCGCCTTGGCCGATCGAAACTGGCGTTCCGGCACGGTACTCGTGAATGGCGCTGAACGTCCAGCCGCCAAGGATCTTGTCGATGACCGGATTGGCGTTGCCGAACTTCTTGCCACTGCCGAACGGCAGCTCGTACAGCCACGTGAGACGGAGCACGTGGGGTATGTGATGCGCCGCCACGGAGCGCTCCAGCGCCCGGTTGAAGAAGTCCTGAATGCCCCCGGTCCAGCCGATCTGCAGCGCCGTGTCGTTCGCCTGGCTGATCGCCTTGGACCAGGTGTAGGCGGCCAGCACGCCCAGTCCCCCGCTAAAGCGCCGGGTCATGGTCACTTGGGCGGAGTGGTAGCTGGAATTGCTGTTGTGCGGGTACGGTTCCGTGACATTCGTGTACTGCGGGTAGGGCCGTAGCGCCTGCGCGACCGACTGGCCGTCGGGAAAGCTGTCGTAGGGCTTGTACTGCGGATGGTTGCCGACTTGGTCGAACAGTACGTCGCCCAGCGCCAGCGCACTTGTCGGGAGCGGGTTGTAGCTGTTGAAGTAGGAGCTTCGCAGACGTCGCCCGACGTTGCCGATGTACGCCGTCTCGAGCACGAACGAGTGCGGAAGCTGGTACTGGACAGTGAAGTTCCAGTTCTGCGTGTAAGGCAACCGGGTACTGTCGCGCGAGGTGGACTGGACGCCGGTGAACAGCCCTTGGCCGGGATCCGTGTTCGGCAGCGAACCCTCGAACGCGGGGTATGGCTCGTCCAGCCAGTGCGCCGGATCGTCCGTGAACCCCGTAGGGCTGGTGCCCGCATTGATGGGAATGGAGGCGCTGTACCCTCGCGTGAAGCCGCCGAAGCCCCAGTCGTTGCGAATCGGGGGCATGTTGGTGACTGCGTAGCCGCCCCGGATCACCGTCTTCCGGTTCAGTTGGTACGCGAAGCCGAAGCGCGGCCCAAACTGCTTCCAATTGGTGTCTTGGAACCGGTCGTCAAACACGAAGGCTCCCGGGATGCCCTCGGCTGAGGGATTGGGCGTGTTGAGGTCCACCTGCGACATTCGGTTCGTCAGTTCGAAGAACGGTTCGATGATCTCCCACCGGAATCCCATGTTCAGCGTGAGCTTGGGTGTTAGCTTCCAGTCGTCCATGAAATAGATGCCGTGCCCGGGATGCCGGTGCCCGCTGTAGAGAGTGGTCACCCCGCGCCCTGCCGAATGGACGGCGCCCAGCACGAAGCTCGCGAAGGCGTGCCCGGTCTCGTTGTTGAATCCGGGCAGATGCGTTTGAACTGGGTTGAAGTTGAAGTTCCCAGAACCATTCTTCGCGCGGGTGTTCATGAAGTACCGTCGGTACTCGTAGCCGATCCGATAGGTGTGCGCCCCTCGGATGATCGTCATGTCGTCCTGGAAGATCCAGCTGCCATTGAAGCCCTCCCCGGCGTTGCTGGAACCGATCCGTCCGATCAGCCCGCCCTGCCATTCATTGCCGCCGAAGTTCATGCGCGGGAAATGGGACGGGGACGTTCCCTGAACGCCCACCTGCGTCGCCCAGTCCTCGTCCACGAAGACCGACTCGTTGCTGTTGCGGAAGCGGTTGTAGCCTGCCGCGAAGCGGTTGATCACGGTGTCGCTGAGCGTCGAGTTGACCGACATGCGCACCATCCGGGAGGGCGTGTACTGGTTCTGCCACGTCTGGGTCGGAATGCCGGGAACGGGCTCGTACCGTGGCCCACCGTTGTTGTTGCGGATGCGGTACTCGTGGTTGTAGACACCCGAGACATGGTGCTTGTCGTTGATGTTGTGGTCGCCCTTGATGCCGATGATGTACAGGCTGAAGAACGGGCAGCATGTCCCGATGGTCGGCGTGTTGCGGACCATGGCGTCGATCTCCGGGTCGATCAGCCCCACACCTACGACGTTGTTGTAGACCGTGCTGAACCGGTTCTGGGGGATGACATTGTTCGGGAACGCCATGCGGGTCACCCCAGTGCTGGCATTCGCGGTGCTGAGCGGGTCGTATATGGCGCCGAAGACGCTGGTTGCCCCGGCTTCGTTGGAGATCGCCGAGCCGGAGGCCGCATTGCCTGTGAACCCGGAGTCTAAGAGTCGGCTGAAGTCCCCGGTCTTGAAGTCACGGTTCGCGAGGGTGGTGTTGAGACCCGAGATGTTGAAGTTCGAGCGCGTCGTGCGCTCGAAGTTCGTGAAGAAGAACGACCTGCTCTTGCCGTTGTAGACCTTCGGAATGTAGATCGGGCCGCCCGCGGAATAGCCGTAGTTGTGCTGCCGGAACGGCGATTTCTTGGTAATGCCGCGCGAGTTGTTCGCGTAGGTGTTGGCGTTGAGCCCCTCATTCTGGCCGTAGTAGAACAACGAGCCGTGGAGGCTGTTGGTGCCGGACTTGAAGTTGAAGTTCGCCACCGCGGTGTGTCCGCCGTTGTACTGGGCGTTGATCGAGCCGGTGTGCAGCTTGAACTCTCCGACCGCTTCGGCGGACGGGCTCATTTCGTTGTTGTTGCCGCCCGACAGGTCCATGCGGCCGACCGGGATGCCCTCGATGAGGATCTCGTGCGAATACTGCTGCCCGCCGTTGATCGAGCCCTGGAACTCGCCACCGGTTGTGCCGGGCAGGCTGCGGAAGATGAAGCTCTGGATCTGCCGCTGGCCGTCCTCCACGAAGATGGGCCAGTTCTGGTACTCCTCCGAACTCACGTACCGCCCGATCTCGGCCGTGCCCGCTTCGAGCAGGGGAGGGGTGGCACTGACGGTGACCTCCTCGGTCACCGCGCCGATCTGCATCTCGATGTTGACCGTCATGGTCTGACCGACGCGCAGGATGACGTTCTCCTGGTTGGCCGTCCGGAAGCCGGGAGCGGTGATGCGCAGCGAATAGGTCCCTGGCGGCAGATACGGGAGGGTGTAGGCCCCCGCGGAGGTCGAGGACGTCGCGCTCTCCACCGCCGTGTCAATGTTGGTCGCCACGACCGTGGCGCCGGGAATGACGGCCCCGGTGGTGTCCAAGATCGTCCCGTTGAGAGTGCCGACCGCGCCCTGTCCCCAGAGCGGGACCGAAACGACGCAGACGAGCGAAGCGAGTGCGAGTAGGCGTTTCATAGCTGAAGTATAAGGCGAATTCCCGCTTCGATGTGGCGGATTTCTCCGCCGTTGACCGCAGAATTCCCCGTCGGACATCCGTGTTCCGACCGCTTGCACGAATCATTGACCCACGGCGAGCCATGGATCGAGATCAATGGGGTCCGGAACGCCGCGGCGGGCAGCATCCACAGCCACGCGCACCTTCAGTTCGACCAGCCACTGCCGGTGGGCATCGCCGACACGCCGGAAGATGAGTCCCGCCAGCTTCCCGTGCTGGCAGGGAGGACCACGTATGAATCACGCTCGACGGGATGGATCTCATCTACACGGCGGAGGAGGGCGAGAGCACCGAGGATGTCCGAGACGGAATGGTCGAGCTCATCAACGCTGGGGAGGATCTCCCGGTCGGCGCATCCCGGCCCTTGGCGAGGGTAGGCACGCGCCGGGCACCATCCACTGCGGCGGAGAGGCGCGTCCGGGCGACGAGGTGACGCTCGACGTCGACCGTAGCGAGTATTCGTATGTGGTGCCCGAGGGCGACATCCCGGAGAGATTTGTCGATCGGCTCAACTACCTCGTCGATCATGCCGAGGACCCAAAGGTGATCGTCGAGCGCAAGACCGATCAGAGCGAGACGCTGGGGCTGGTGCACCGCGATGCGGGGCCGATCGGGCACAGTCTGCCCTTCTCCATCAGCGTCACTCGCGGGACACCTACGACCATGGAAGTCTCCGGGGAGATGCTATCGCTCGGCACGGTCACTTACCGTGCCAACCTGACGGCGAAGGGCTCCAGGGCAACTGGACCCAGGTCGAACTGTGCAACACCGGCTACGAACTGGAGGCCAGCAAATCTGGATCCCGACTGACCGGCGGCTCGGAAGCGCGACCTGTCCCGAAGGCCTCGATCTTCGGAAAGGACACTGCGGGCGAGACAGTTCGCGTAGGCCGGGGCGTGGAAGAGGATCCGATCACCGGCGAGACCGCAGATGATTTGCCCATGGAGCTGGATGGACTGCAGGTGCTGGCCAACGGACGACTCCCCCAATCCTGATGGTCTCGCCGGAGCAGGTGAACTTCTAGGTCCCTTGGGAGTTGGAGGGTACGGGCCACAGCTTCTTGGTCCGGTGCACCATGCCGGACGGGACGATCCGCACCTCGGCGCCCCGCGCGAGCGAGTCCTTTCGCACCGCACCCGGCCTGTTCGCCTTCGACGGCCCAGCCGCGGAGGGCCCGGCGGTGTAGCCGAGGGATACGTTGCGGTCACGCTCCCCGACCCCGCGGGACGACGATCCTTCGGCGTCGACTAGGTCAACCTGCGGACCAACACAGAGCTGCCGGACAGCCCGGCCATGCCCCTGTGGATCGCGCAGGTGCTGTTCGTCAGCAATACTGTCACCCTGCCGTGTGAGCTTCTTGCAGCTGCGCACTACATTCTCGGTCTCCGTCTGGCTCGTGCGCACGATGATACGAGCCGTCCAGCTGCCGCTCGTGCGGGATGCTCGGTGCGTCCGTTGAGTACTCCAGGAGGTTGTCCTCGGTTGTCGTATCAACGCACTCGTCGTAGAGTTCTCTCTCGATCCTGATCCAGTCGGTCTTGTCGATTCCCTTACGATTGCCCAGATTTCAACGGCGATCGCAGAGAGGTCTACCAGTGGCGGGTCGTATACGCGACGGTGAGCGAGCGCAATAGCGTCCGTTGCGATCCGCACATCGATTCCCCTTCTCCGCTCGTGTCGGGAAGAGTGTCGCCATTCAAAGAGTCGGCCGTAAGAAATAAACCCCGCCCGAGGCCTTTCGGCGTATCGGGCGGGGAGCAAATGCACCTCACACCTCCTTTGTCTATTTCCTGTCCCGCGGCGGGAACGGGTCGTTTCCGGGAGCGACGGTGTCGGAATCCCGCCAGCGACCCCGCCGGTCTTGGATCCGCACTTCACCACCCCCTCTCCTGCGAACAATTTCCCGCGCTCTCCCAATCGCCTCGCGCTGCGTATCGAAGACGCCGCTTGCACGATCGCTTCTCGGGCCCCTGATCGCCCAGCCATCGGGGTGGCGGACCACAAATCGGTCATTTCTGTTTCTCATCTTGATTTCCTCCAAAGGCGAAGCATCGCCAGACACATCATACATCGTCTACAATCCTTCAGTCCACCCCTATGAAACGTCAGCTTCACAAACGGTTTGCCGAGTTGACATCTAACCTGCGGTGCCTGTATGCTGAAGTTACCCAGAGTGGAAATGGACTTCTACCGGCGCTTCGGCCGGCACTTGCGCCAAGCAAGAAAAGCGGCCGGGCTCTCGCAGGCCGACTTGGCCGTGGCAATCAAACTAACCCGGCCATCAGTTTCGAACATCGAACAGGGGCGTCAGAAGGTGCTCCTACATACGTTCGGCAAGATACTGCACGTCCTGAACGTGCAGCCTGCCGAACTTCTACCTGGACCGCATGCCCGTCCCGCGCCCCCGCCGGGATGGAACAGTTTGTCGCAAGACGAGCGAGACTTCGTAGCACGAGGTCTTCACCGACTCAAGGAGGAAGAACATGCCACGACGCTGGATACGACTTCAGAAAGTCCGGAAGACCGCAGCCGAATTGCTGGCGAGGTTCAATATTGAGGCTCCTCCCGTCCCGGTCCGCAGGCTCGCCCGAGGGTGCAACGCATCCATCGTGAGAGTCGCAGGGCGTGAAGACGACATCGACGGCTTTCTCTATCGCGAGGGCGGCGAAGCGGTAATCGGCGTCAATCAAGATCAAGCTACAGTGCGGCAGCGCTTTACGATCGCCCATGAGATCGGCCACCTCCTGTTGCACGAACACAGCCTAGTTCACGTCGATCGCGGATTTCGGGTCCGATTGCGCAGTAGCGCATCTCGCGAAGGAACTGATCTAGACGAAATGGAGGCCAACCGATTCGCAGCAGAACTCCTCATGCCAAGTGCTTTTCTCCGGGCCGACCTCGAGGAGTGGGAGCTAGATCTAGCTGCCGACCGCCAACTACGCGCGCTGGCCAAGAGGTACGGGGTCAGTACGCAGGCTCTCGCTATCAGGTTGAACAGCCTAGGATATTCAATCGAAACGGTCGGCGGATGATGTCCTTTCGGCGCAAGACCCTCACCAAGGTTGGAGCAAACTCAAGACACATCAGGTCAGTTGCCCATCCCCGCAGCAACCTTATGAACGGCACGACTCGAAAGGGCGGAGCCTTCCATGATCCCTCGTTTATGGGAAATCGGGATGCGCCGGTTCACCGGTGGGTTCCTTGGATCGCCGGTTACTCCAAGTATTTTGTCGAAGACGCAATCACCTCCTACACGTCAGGCCCGAGCGTAGTGCTCGACCCCTTCGCTGGTGTCGGCACGACGCTTGTGGAAGCTGATCTAGCGGGACATGATGCCATCGGCTTCGAGATCAACCCGTACGCGGCATTCGTGGCGCAAACGAAGCTGCAGGCCCACAGCATTGATCGTGACCGACTCGTGGGGACTGCTGATCGTTTCATGGACTTCATGAAACATAGTGAGAGAAGACGGACGGATCCACAGACACGGCCGCCTAGCGCGTTTCGCACTCGTGCGCCCTTCTACAGCCCCAAGGTGGAACGGAAGGTGCTGCTGACCCTAGACTTTGTCGCCGACTGCCCGCCCTTAATTGCGGATATCTACCGGCTAGCATTCGCAGCGACGATGGTACAGTACTCAAACTACTCCTACGAGCCGAGCTTGGGTCGCAAGAAGACAGTGGGACGGCCCGAAGTAGATGACTGCGATGTTGCAGCAGTGATTAATCAAAAAGTGCTCCAGATCGCGGACGACGTAGCGTGGTACCACGGCATCCGTCCGCAACTAGGGAAACAGCGTGGACAGATCTTCAATCGATCATTCTTCAATGGCTACTCGGACATCGAGGAAGGAAGCGTGGATCTTCTTATCACGTCGCCACCATATTTAAACAACTATCACTACAACCGTAATACCCGTCCCCATCTGTACTGGCTCGGGTTCTGCTCCTCGCCGAAGGATCTGAAGCAGTTGGAAGAGCTCAACTTCGGGACGTATTGGCAGAACGCACGGGACTTGGCCCGCGTTGATCTGAACCCTTGTATCAAGGATGAGACAATTCACGAGACACTCTCAGTCCTGCGACGGCAGAACCCTCACAAGGGTCTATACGGAGGGACTGGTTGGGCCAACTACGCAGCGCGATACTTCAACGATTGTGCCAAATTCCTCCGGGGGGCCACTTGGTGCCTTCGTCGGGGCGCGACCGCATTGATCGTAATCGGCAATTCCATTCTGCAGGGCATTCCTATTCCCACCGACCGATTCCTCGCCAAGATTGCGGCATCATACGACTTCGATGTTGTAGCCGTACACGTTCCTCGAAAAACTCGAGTTGGCAACAGCATTCTCAACTCGAGCGTTCGCGCCGGAAAGACGAACGGCAGCGCTCTGTACGAATCTGTTGTCGAGTTGCGGCGATCCTAATGCCGGATTTGTGGGATCCTCTCACCTACGAGACCCTCATGGCCGGAACAGTCGCACATTTTGAGAAGCAGGAAGTCAAACCACTTACCAAAAAGGTAATCATCCAAGGGCCCGGAATCTACGCGCTATACTTCAAGGGAGAGATTCCCGAGTACCAACCCATAGCGGGCAGCAAACACCCCATCTACATCGGCAAAGCTGCTCCCCCTGGTGCAAGAAAGGGCGGTGACGGCGATGTCAATGCTCCGGCGCTACAGGGGCGGATCCGACAGCACGCTAGGTCCATTGAAGACGCGACGAACCTAGACCTTCATGATTTTTCCTTCCGCGCATTGGCAATTCTTCCCGTCTGGATCATGTTCGCTGAACAGGCACTCATCAAACGATACCGTCCGGTCTGGAACTCCTGTCTAGAGGGGTTTGGCAAGCACAACCAAGGCAAGAACCGTGTAGCAACCAAGCGAAGCTGGTGGGACACCCGTCATCCCGGAAGGAGTTGGGCCCAACCTATACACCAACGAGGGCAGGACGATCGGAGTGTAGCCGATGCTAGAAGACTCATACAGTCGCACTTTGAGAATCATCCGGTTAGTCAGAAGATTGTCCGAGGCGACTCGAGTCGCTAGTCGGATCAATGTCCGGACCTGTTGCCACGGGCCATACTTTGAAGCGATTCTCCGATTTGCGGGTACACCGATCGTGCCTTGAACGAAGTTTGCCATGCCTTGGAGGGGACCGGACGCAGTCCCCGTCCATACATTAGCTAGCGTACTAGCACTGCATCCCGTTTGATAGGGTTGTTGCGGAGCGGCAACCGGCGAATCCACGAGGGCGGCACGACTGTGCATCTTGTCAAGCGCGCCTCTCCGCTTGACGATCTCCCACCTTACGTTCCGAGCCCTCACCTTGAGTTGCCAGCGGGGTCCGTCGCCCTGAACAAAGAGCCACTCACGCCAGGTCCAGATTCTCCAAACGCACCATTCGGACGCCCTAGCGGTAGCGCGCCTCTCGGCTAGCTTCGTACTCAGGTAGGGATTCGTGTTATAGTGTGGACCAAATGAGCGATGACATTGGTCACAGACCAGAAGCCCACAGCGTTACTCAGGCCCGATCCGTGTCACATCGCTCCTCGGGTGCGGAAGGGTTTTCGGCCACCGTCTGTGCCAGTCGGCGATGGTGCGGCTAAGTAGGAGGAGCTACGGGGTTTCCTTTACGGCATGATCACCGACTTAGAATGCCCGCTCAGGGATTCTACGCAGTTCATCAGGGTAGCGCCGTCACTATCGGCAAGGCATGTATCTCCACAAGGTCAGAGTTAGAAATTTCCGCCTTCTAGTCGATGTGGAACTCTTGCTTGAGGACCACATGACTCTTATCGTCGGTCGCAATAACAGCGGCAAAACGTCATTGTCTGAGGCCATTCGGCGCTTCGTCACGGACCATGCACCAAAATTCAAGCTAGAGGACTTCTCGAGTAGTTCCTACTCAGGATTTGTCCAAGCCCTCAATGCCAAGAACACAGATAGGTCTGAGAGTGATATTCGCTCTCTACTTCCGAGCATTGAGCTCCGACTTATTTTCCGGTATGATCCTGACGGGAGCGACCTTGGGCCACTTAGTGACTTTGTCATTGATCTGAACCGCGACTGCCATGAAGCACTCGTAGTGGCGCGGTACGAACTGCGTAGGGGCACGATTGACGAACTGTTTGCCGACCAACCACAAGAAGCTCTAACCGATGCAACTCGAGCCGAGTTCTTCCAATCATTAAGGGAGCGCATACCGCAGCTCTTTGTCGCCAGACTGTGGGCCGAAGATCCGAACGACTCGAACAATCGGCGAGAGATGCCCATCAGTGCGATCCGTTCCCTTTTGAAGACAGGCTTTGTCAATGCCCAACGCGGCCTAGATGACAACACCGCAAGAGAGACTGACGTTCTGGCAAGGATCTTGGAAGATCTCTTCAATGCGGCAAAATCGCCCGCCGCACACCCAACCGAGCAGCGCGTCGCCGAGGAACTACAGACTGCAGTCCGTGACATCCAGCAACAGATTGCAGCGAGATTCGAGATTGAACTTCAGAAGCTGATGCCGACGTTGCAAGAGTTTGGGTATCCCGGCCTAGATGGTTCCGAGATGAAGACGGAAACCATGCTCGATGTGGAACGTCTACTTTCACGGCACACGAAGGTAAGACACACGGGTGATCAGGGAATCCTACTGCCGGAGTCCTATACCGGTCTTGGCATTCGTAATCTCTTGTTTATTCTCCTGCGTATCGTCAGTTTTTACCGTACTTTCCGTGCGGAGCATACCTCCCTAGGAGTGCATCTTGTGTTCATAGAGGAACCGGAGGCGCATCTGCATCCGCAGATGCAGGAAGTGTTCATTCGTCAGGTGTTAAAAATCGCTGGACAGCTCAGTCACCGAGATCAGCAGGCCCCACCGTGGCCGGTCCAATTTCTGGTGTCGACGCATTCTTCCCACGTTGCCAACGCGGCCGACTTTGAGGCGATCAGATACTTTCTACCTACCTCTAGGGCAGGTGGTTTCCGCCAAACCGAGATAAAGGATCTTCGCCACGGATTGCGGAAAACCGCGCAGCAGCACAGAACATTCCTCCGGAAGTATCTGACCTTGACACGTTGCGATCTGTTCTTTGCAGATAAGGCGATACTGGTCGAAGGTAACCGTTCGAGCGAGCTGTGGAGATTAGGGCGGCGGTCGCAGTTCAACCTCGAAGGCTTGGCTAGGTAAAGCCGATCCCAGCTGAGTCGTGCCGAGTGCGGGCTGGCAGCGCACCGCGTGCCAAGTGTGGTCAAGGCGTTTGCGGGTCGCGTTGGCCGAGACCTGACCGAGTTGGCGGATGCCTGCTGGAGCGAGCGTGGTCCTCCGCGGGAGTCGGGCGTACCGATTCGGGCCTCGCGGATCGCAGTCTGCGGGCTCTCGCTGCGCTGCCCGCGCCAGCGACCCGCAGGACGCGCCGCAGCGGCTGGAAGCTGTCGCGGGAACTTCCCGGGACGAATAAAGTCCTCCAAAACGCTGGACACAAGATATGTCTTTGTGGCAGGCTCAAGTGGATGCAGGGCTTGCTGGCAAGCCAGGACCAGCTGGCGGCGGCGCCCGTGTGGAACACGGCCGCGGACTGCCCGCTGTGCTTGCAATGGCGCGATTGGGGCTGGCAACAGCGGCTCGCATCCCAGCTGGCTCGCGAGCATGCCCGCAGCTGCCAGCGGGCGCAGGCGGAGGCCGAGGGGCGCTGGCGCGAGGAGCGCGACAAGCGCCGGGTGTTCGAGCGGCAGGTGGCCGGGCTGCAGCGGGAAAAGGACGACCTGCGGCGCGACAACGCAGCCCTGCTGAAGAAGCCGTTCGGGTTCAGCAGCGAGAAGCGCCCGCCGGACAAGGACGCTCCCCCTTCCCCGGGCGGAGGCCCGTCGGCGGACAGCGGCGGGGAAGCCGGGAGCCCGCCGAAGAAGCGCAAGCGTGGCGGGCAGCCGGGGGCACGCTCCCACAAGCGCGTGCAGCGGGAGGGACTGCCGGTCAGGAAGGAAGTCCTGCAGCCGCCCCCGGCCGCTTGCGTGTGCGCGCAGTGCGGCAAGGCCTTCCGGCGCAACGGGGAGACCGTCAGCAAGCGGGTCGAGATCCGCGTCAAGGCGCACATCCGGCACATCCGGCGCCCGCGCTACCGGGCAGTCTGCCGGTGTGCGCAACAGCGGGGGCTGGCAGTGCCCGAAGCGCAGGCGGAACTGGAGCCGACGCTGTTCCGGGGGTCGAACTACGGGCGCAGCGTGTACGTGGAGTTCCTGCTGGCGGTGTACTGGCACCGGCATCCGGCGCGGGCCTTCGAGCGCGAGTGGCTGGATCACGGGGTGCAGCTTCCGGCGAGCACGCTGCTGGGCCGGATCGCGGACTACCTGCGCTGGTTCGCGCCGCTGGAGAAGGCCATCGCGGTGCACCAGCAGCGGGAAGGGCTGGCGCACGGGGACGAGACGACCTGGCCGGTGCACGTGCGGGCCGAAGAGGGGCACAAGGCGCGCTGCTGGCTGTGGGTGTGCGTGACCCCGGATGCGGTGCGCATGATCGTCGACCCGACGCGCAGCACGCAGGCGGCCGAGCGGATCTTCGGAGAGCTGGGCAGGCACGGCACGATCGTGCTGGTCTGTGACCGCTACTGCGTGTACAAGCGTCTCGCGAGCGCGCAGGAGGGGTGCTTCGTGGTCGCCTATTGTTGGGCTCACGTCCGTCGCGACTACCTGAGCTTGGGGAGGAAGCGGTCGCAGTTGCGGGAGTGGGCCGACGACGTGGTGGACCGCATCGGGCAGCTGTACCGCATCAACAGGTCGCGGCTGGCGCTGTGGGATCCCCAGCGCCCCCTGGCGGAGCAGGGGGCGGACTTCCAAGCGCAGCAGGAGCGGCTGCAGACGGCGCTGGCAGGGCTGTTCGAGCATGCGCAGAAGGAGCGCGAACGGCTGACGCCGAAGGGGCAGAGCGAGACAGCGCGCTGGCTGACGCCGCCGGACCCGAGGCTGAAGCCGCTGCGGTCGCTGCTGGGGCACCGCGAGGGCCTGGAGGTGTTCCTGCAGCGCCCGCAAGTCCCTCTGGACAACAATACTGCCGAGAGAGCCTTGCGCCGGCCAGTGGTGGGGCGCAAGCTGTCCTACGGCTCGCACAGCCAGGCGGGCGCGAACCTGCAGGCGATGCTGCTGTCGGTGTTCGGCACGCTGGCGATGGGGGGCATCGACCTGAAAGGCTGGCTGGATCGGTTCTTGGCCCGCTGCGCACAACTCGACCGCGACGAGGCGCCGGACCCGGCCGGCTGGCTGCCTTGGGACATGCCGCCCGAACGTCGCGAGGCCCTGCAGGCCGGGCCGGCGCGCGAGCCGGGGCCCGCTCCATGAGCCGCAGCCAGCGGTATTGCGGCCGCGAGTTCTCAGGCTCGGAACTGGACCTCATTCGAGCGCTGATCGAGCAGCGCCAGCCGCGGCTGACCCGCACGGCGCTCTCCCGGGCGGTCTGCGAGCGCCTCGGCTGGCGCAAGCCCGACGGTGGCCTCAAGGACATGAGCGCGCGTGTCGCGCTGCTGCGCATGCAGCGCGACGGCCTTCTGGAACTGCCGCCGCCAACGCGGCCAGGCCCCAGCAGGCTGCCGATCCAGGCCACGGCGGCCAGCGATCCGCCCTTGCCGGGGCTGCAGCCGGCCAGCCTGGCGCAGGCCCGGCCGCTGCGCCTGACGGTCCTGCGTCCGAGCGATCCGCGCAGCCGCCTGTGGAACGAGCATGTGCAGCGCTACCACTATCTCGGCCACAGTCCCCTCCCGGGTGCCCAGCTGCGCTACTTCGTGCACTCCGCCGACGGCTGCCTGCTGGCTCTGCTGGGCTTCGGCGCGGCGGCTTGGAAGACAGCTCCGCGGGACCGCTTCGTCGGCTGGTCCCCGGCCGTCAGGGAGCGCAACCTGCCGAGGGTCGTGAACCATGCCCGCTTCCTGATACTTCCCTGGGGCCGGCTGAAGAACTTGGCCTCGCACATGCTGGCCTGCGTCGAGCGCCAGCTGCCCGAGGATTGGCAACAGCGCTATCGAATCCGGCCTGTGCTGTTGGAGACCTTCTGCGAGAAACCGCGCTTTGCGGGCACTTGCTACCGCGCGGCCAACTGGATCCACGTGGGCCAAACCCAAGGTCGAGGCAAGCTCGACACCCATCACGAGTACGCCAAGCCCCTGAAGAACATCTTCGTGAAACCGCTCTGCGGCGACTGGCAGACGATTCTCAACCGCTGATCTGGAATCCCGCTGCACGCCTCCCTCGAACGGTTACGGTCGAAGGGACTAGTGAGCGCATACTTCTCCCAGTGATGATCGAGAAGCTAGAGACAATGGAGCCCGCTTGTCCGAAGCTGTCCAGCCAATATGTGACCACCATGGAGGTAGGCGGGGCTTACGCACACATCTTTTTTGACCTTCTTGACCTTCTGGAACTTCACACCCTAATCATCACCGACATCGATTCCGTTTCTGTGGCTGGAGGTCTTGCCTGCCCTGTACATGAGGGCGAAGCCACATCCAACGCGTGCCTAAAGAAGTGGTTCTCAGGCATTGACTGCTCGCCCGCAGACCTTATCGGTCGAGAAGAAGTCGAGAAAGTCAAGAAGCGCCGGCGCATAGCGTTTCAGACGCCCGAAGTAGAGGCAGGGCCCTGCGGGCGTACATTCGAGGATGCGTTCATGCTAGCTAATCCAACTATGTTCCGCATCACCGGTGCAACAGCTGATGAACGAGCTGAATGTGCATGGATGAAGGTGAGCGGCCTGAAGAAATCGGATTTTGCAATCAAGTACGCTATTCACAAGACTGACTGGCTGGCGCCAGACTATGTCCTTGATGGACTAAGGTGGTTGGCGGGCGTAGGCGTGGCTGGCACAGCTGAGGCGAAGGTCCGTGCTAAGACGGGAGATCTTGAGGTTGCAGCTGGTCACGATGGGTGAGGGTTCGAGACATCTGAATCTGGCTGAGGAGGCCAGTGATCGGGCCCTGAGCCAAGTTTATCAGTGCCTCCGCCGTCAGCAGAGTTTTCTTGTGGAAGCTGGTGCGGGGGCCGGGAAGACGTTTACACTGATCAGGGCGCTTTGCTTCTTGCTGGAACGGAACCGCTACCTCCTTCAGAAGCGTCATCAAAAGATCGCATGCATAACATTTACGAATGTAGCAAAAGATGAAATTCGCGCACGCACGGATGACAGTCCTGTGATTCATTGCGATACGATCCACGGATTTTCCTGGTCGCTCATAAGGAGGTTTCAACCCCAGATGAAGCAGCGTCTGTCGGAGTGCAAGCGGCTCTTTGAGAAGGTTGGTGACGTCAGGGATATCGGCGACCGCACTGTCAGATACGATCTTGGGTACCGCGGCATGGACGACTCCAGCGTCTCCATCCATCACGACGATGTACTCGTGCTGACAAGTGCTCTGATGAAGAACTTCAAGTTTAGGCGACTTCTCGCGGGCAGATATCCAATTATTCTCATTGACGAATATCAGGACACTAATGCCGATTGGATGAAGTCGATAATAGATCTCTTTCTTGGACAGAAAGGCTCTCCTCTGTTTGGGTTTTTCGGGGACCACTGGCAAAAGATATACGGCGCGGGTTGTGGAAGGATTGAGCATCCGTGTCTAAGGATCATTCGGAAGGAAGCAAACTTCCGATCGGCTGCCGTTGTAGTAGCGTGCCTCAATCGAATGAGGTCGGAGTTGCCGCAGTTTGCAGCGGATGCTAGGACAAAAGGAAGCGTAAGAATATTCCACACAAATTCTTGGAATGGCCAGCGGATGAAGGGTGCCCACTGGAGTGGCGACCTCCCGGATGAAGCTGCACAGGAGGCTCTTGAAAGTGTTCGACGACGGCTGGGTGAGGAAGGTTGGGATCTCTCTAGTGGCGACACGAAGATCCTTATGTTGACGCACCGTGCTCTCGCGGTGAAGCAGGGATATCCTACCGTTCCAAGCGTTTTTAGGTACAATGAATCGTTCACAAAGAAAGAAGATCCGCACGTAGCGTATTTTGCTGACGTGCTCGAGCCAGGCTGCAGAGCATATGTCGCTAAGAGGTACGGTGAAATGTTCGGTGTGTTGGGCTTGGGCGTCCCGGTGTTGCGGTCTCATAGTGAGAAGGTCGAGTGGTCGGAAGCGATGGAGAAGGTCATTGAATTGAGGGAGACGGGAACCGTTGGTGAGGTGATAGATCATATGCTGTCCTGTCATGGTCCGGTTGTTCCAGATGTCGTTGAGCGCCGGGAGCGGAAGTTGCGGGCCCTCGCTTCAGGCATCGGCGGTGAACTGGCGCGTGGTATGCTTGAGCTAAAGAAGCTGCGGAAGATTCCGTATAGGGAGATCGTGGCTCTTTGTCGTTATCTGTCTGGGCATTCCCCATTTGAGACAAAGCACGGTGTGAAGGGTGCGGAATTTGAGAATGTGCTCGTGGTCATCGGGAGAGGTTGGAGCCGATATAATTTTGGTAAGATGCTTGAATTGGGAATGTCCGAGCACGTTCCCGCGAAGGAAAGAAGGGCGTTCGTTCGAAATCGAAACTTGTTTTATGTCACTTGTTCGCGACCGAAGAGGCGTTTAGCAGTTCTCTTCACCCAAGAGCTCTCGATTCGGGCTATGGAGACGGTTCGCAAGTGGTTCGGGGAGGATGCGATAGAAGCTGTGAGAGTAGATGGATAGGCTCTCGCAGAGGTTGGGAGAGACGAATCCGTGGGACGTTCGCGGCTGGGCACTGCGGAGACTGATCCTTGACGTTGTTCAAGAGGCGCGAGGGGCAGTAGTCGAAGGGGAGCAAAGTCGAGGAAGTGGCATCGAACTAGCGGTCGGTTGCAGACGCGTACGAACGTGGGACGGCAACGGGCGGGAGCGGTCGCGGGTGTGGCGGATTGACGGCGTTTGGCAGGCAACAGGTCGACAATGCTGCACGGAGACGGTTTGGGCGCGGGGTCGCATTGGTGCTGGATAGTCGAAATGCCGGGTGTGTGTGGTTACGGTGGTTGTTGAGAACGTGAGGGCGGAGACGCGAGGGGTGGTGCGAAATGCGATTGAATCACGCCGGATGCGGGAGCTGGATGTGTGGCGCCTCGAGGCTTCCGTACGTCGAAGTACCAGAGGTGGGTGAACATCGCCCAAAACGATGAAAGCCCAAAGGTTGGGCAACGCATGGGTCGCTAGCGCAGGGGCGATCTGGAAACGTGCCAAGGATAGATCGTCTGTTGGTGAACCGATAGATGACGGTAATCGACGTGGCACAGGAAGTGAAGTCAACCCACCCGAAGGAACTCCTTGCACGTCGCTTCGGCGCCCTCGAATCCTTCGGGGCTACGGGTCGGATCGCCGACTGTGCGACGGAGGTCGGCGGCCCCTCGAGTTCCCTCCAAGGCGTCCCGGGGTAGACAGTGGCGTCGTGGTGGATGAGGGCGAATAATGAGCTGGCCAGTACATACCCGCGGGCTGGATCCGTGTAGCCGCAGACGCGACACCGATCAGATGTGCCACTGGATGCGGTCGCCGTTGAACCGCGTTCGCACCTTGCGCGCTCCCTCTCGGGCTGGTCCCTTGTGCGCCTCCCAAGCTTCCAGCGCTTCCCGCAGACCCTCCAAGATTCCCGGCTCGCGCCCTGAGAGGTCTTCTGTCTCGCCCGGGTCGCCTTCCACGTCGTAGAGCCTAGCCAAGCCCCCGGCCAAGAGAGCCTTCCAGCGCCCGCTGCGGACAGCCGCGTTGGGCCCGGATCGCCACACCAAGTGCTTATGCGGTGTCCCCTCCCGCTCTCCGCGCAAGAAGGGAATCAGGTCCACTCCGTCGGGTTCCCGCCCGGCAGGAAACGACAGTTCCGCAGCCGCCAAGGCGGTTGGGACGATGTCCAGCGAACTGACCGGGTGGTCGTAGCGCAGGGGACCCGTCAGCCGCGAGGGCCACTGCAGGGCGAACGGCACGCGGATGCCGCCCTCGTACAGGTTGCGCTTGTGGCCGGTCAGCGGATGGTTGCGGCGTCGGTCTGTGTCGCTCCCCTCGGCCGCCCCGTTGTCGCTCAGGAAGAAAACGAGCGTGTTGTCCTCCAGCCCGTGCGCGCGAAGCGCAGCCAGCACGGCACCCACCCAGTCGTCCAGGGCGCTGATCATCCCGGCGTAGATCCGCGCCGTCTCGTTGGTGATGTGCGGAAAGCGCTCGTAGTACTTGTCGATCGTCTGGATCGGGCCGTGCGGCGCGTGGAATGCGAGGTACAGGAAGAAGGGTTCGTCCCGGCGGGACTCGATGAACTCCACGCCAGCCCGCCCAAGCCGGTCCGTCAGGTACTCCTCAAATGGCAGCGGCTCGCGCCCGAGGAACAGCGAGCGCGCCCGTCCCGTCCCGTCGTCCGCCCCGTAGTCCTCGTGCCCCGGCGCGATGCGGGCGTTCGGCCAATCCGGCTTGACGTAGCGAGATCCCGACGGCATTCCGAGAAAGTAGTCGAAGCCACGGTCCAGCGGGTGGTAGCCCTCGACCATTCCGAGCTGCCACTTGCCCACCGCCCCGGTTGCATACCCGGCCCGCTTCAGCGCCCTCGCAAGCGTGACTTCGCTCTTGGGCAGCGCCTTGCGCGGTGCGCCGATCGGGGGCAGGGTCTGCGAGTTCAGCTCCTTCCCCCAGCGCTGCTGGTAGCGCCCGGTCAGGATCGCGGGGCGCGACGGGTTGCACACGGGGGCGGTGACATATCCCGAGACGAATCCCGCCCCGTTGGCGGCGATCGCGTCAATGTTCGGGGTTGGGATGTCACCGCCGTACCATGAGACGCTGCCGTAGCCTAGGTCATCGGCCAGCAGGACAACAATGTTGGGGCGATCCGGAGCCGTCTGGGCCCCACCCATTGCGGCTAGCAACCCTGCGAGCGCGACGGCCACTGCTGGCCGCGACCCTCGTGCAGCGGTTCGATTGGGGCGCTCCGCACTGGCCATTGCCCGCCAATCCTAGCAGCGCAACCTCCCCTGCGCTCGCGGCCCTCGGGCGTGTCGTGCGATATAGTTCGGCTGAGGCCGGGAGGGCGCAGAAAGCGCCGCGCGCCTCCCGGCAGGAGGCCCGCATGCACCTCAAGATCGCGCTCGTTGCCGGTGTGGCTGCGCTCGGGGCAGGCCCGGCTGGCTGGGCAGCCGCTCGGGTCGAGTTCAACCGCGACATCCGGCCCATCCTCTCGGAGAACTGCTTTGCCTGCCACGGCCCGGACGGCAACGCTCGTCAGGCGAACATGCGCCTGGACAGGCGGGACGACGCGCTGCGCAGCGGCGTCATCCAGCCTGGGGACCCCGCCCAGAGCAGGCTCGTGCAGCGGGTGCGCCAAGAGAATCCTGCTTTGGTGATGCCCCCGCTAGCCACCGACAAGAAGCTCAGCGACCGCCAGAAACAGCTGCTTGAGGACTGGGTCGCGCAGGGCGCCGAGTATCAGGAGCACTGGGCCTACATCAGGCCCGTTCGGCCGGACGCGCCCGGCGGCGCGGCCGGAATCGACCACCTTGTCAACCGGAAGCTCGAAGAGCGCGGCCTCTCGCCGGCCCCTGCGGCGGACCGCCGCACGCTTGCCCGCCGCCTGACCCTGGATCTGACCGGCCTGCCGCCCGATCCCGACGAAGTCGACGCCTTCATGCGCAGCCGGGCACCGGATGCCTACGAGCGCCTGCTCGAGTCGCTGCTGCGCTCGCCGCACCACGGCGAGCGTATGGCCGTGCACTGGCTCGACCTCGTGCGCTACGCGGACACGACCGGTTACCACGGTGACGTGCCCGTCAATGTGTACCCGTTCCGGGACTACATTGTGCGGTCCTTCAACGAGAACAAGCCCTTCGACGTGATGACCCGCGAACAGCTGGCCGGAGATCTGCTCGACTCTCCGACCCCTTGGCAGCTTGTCGCGAGCGGCTATAACCGCCTCGCCCGCATGACCAACGAAGGCGGCTCGCAGCCGAAGGAATACTTGGCGAAGTACGTCTCGGACCGCGTGCGGAACATCTCCACCGCTTGGCTCGGCTCCACGCTCGGGTGCGCCGAGTGCCACGACCACAAGTTCGACCCGTTCCTGTCCAAGGACTTCTACTCGATGGGCGCATTCTTTGCGGATATCGAAGAGCGCGGCGTGTTCAGCGGGAACGCCTCTTGGGGATCCAGCGTTCGCCTGCTGCCCCCCGGACAGGAGCAAGAGGCCGCCGAGATCGAGGAGCGTCTAGCCGAGTTGAGGACAGCTGGCCGCGACGGGCTGCCGCCATCCCCCGAGGCCTTGGAGTCTCTCGCCGGATACCTCAACGAAGACCTGAGGCGCTGGCGCGCATTGGATCCGTCCCGGGCTTGGGCCGACTGCTCCCACCCGGACTTTGGGCAGTGCGACCGCTACGAGCTGCAGCAGGAGCAGGGCTCCGTCATCCGCCTGACCGTGGCCGGGCCGGACAAGCCGCGGGAGGCCATGCACCGCTTGGAAGTGCCGCTGGAGGACGGGGTGGTCACCGCCCTGGCGCTGGAGCTCTTTCCCACGGGGGACTTCGGCTCGTTCTACGTCAGCGAGTTCGAGGTCCGCCTGCTGGGCAGGAAGCCATGGCCCGTGAAACTGTCCTTGGCGGGCCTGCTGCCCGACCGCGAGTCTCCCGGATCCATGCTGCGGGACACCCTCGACGGCAATTACCACACGGGCTGGACCGGAGATTGGGAAGAGGACAGGCTGCGCATGGCGGCCTTTGTCTTTGACGAGCCGCTCCACGCAAGCCAAGGCGAGACCCTGCAGGTCACGCTGATCGCGCATCCGCGCCAGTCCAAGGGACCACCCTCGCGGTTCCGGCTCTTGGCCACCGACTCCCCATTCCCCGAGCTCCCGGCCACGGGCGAGTTGCGGGCGGCTCTGCTCGCCGATGGTGCGCTCGCCGCCGAGCACTCTGCGGCGCTGCGGAAGGCCTTTGGCCACATCGTGGGCAGCAACTCGAACTGGCGGCAAATCCGGCGCCTTGAGCGGCGCCTCAAGCAGCTTCGCGACGGCGCGCACGAGTCCTTGGTCTCCAAGGCCGTCGACAAGCCTCGCAAGATCCGCGTCCTGCCGCGCGGCAACTGGATGGACGATTCGGGCGATCTGGTGACGCCCCAGGTCCCCGCTTTCCTCGGCCCTCTCGCCGATCCCGGTAGGCGCCTGACCCGCATGGACCTCGCAGAGTGGGTCACGAGCCCCGACAATCCCCTGACCGCGAGGGTCTTCGTCAACCGCCTCTGGCGGATGTTCTTCGGCACGGGCCTTTCGAAAGTCCTCGATGATGTCGGCTCTCAGGGCGAGCCTCCTCCGAACCAAGAACTCCTGGACTGGCTGGCCGTCGAGTTTGTCGAGAGCAGCTGGGACGTGCGCCACATGATCCGCACAATGCTGCTCTCAGAGACCTACCGCCGCTCCAGCGAGCCGAACGAGGAGCTGCTCGCGGCCGATCCCTACAACCGCCTGCACGGCAGGCAGACCATGCTTCGGCTCGACGCCGAGTTCCTGCGCGACAACGCGCTCGCCGTCAGCGGCCTGCTGAACAAGACAATGGGCGGCCCCAGCGTAAAGCCCTACCAGCCGCCGGGCTATTACCAAGAGCTGAACTTTCCGAAGCGTGTCTACGAGCCGGACTTCGACGGGAACCAGTTCCGGCGCGGTCTCTACACACACTGGCAGCGGCAATACGTGCACCCGTCCCTGATGGCATTCGACGCTCCTGCGCGCGAGGAGTGCGTCCCGCAGCGGGCCACCTCCAACACGCCCTTGCAATCGCTCGCGCTGCTCAACGATCCCAGCTATGTCGAGGCCGCCCGTGCCTTCGCCGCCAGGATCCTGCGTGAGGGCGGCCGTGGAGCGGAGTCGCGAGTTCGCCACGCGGTGGGGCTGGCCTTCGCCCGCCCCGCGCTACAGGAGGAGGTCGACGTCTTGAAGCGGCTTCTGGAGGCTCATAGGCGGCAATTCAAGAGGGATCCCGATGCCGCCGAGCGGCTGCTTGCGACGGGCATCGTCCCTAAGCCGGGAGGCATTCCCGACCCGGAGCTCGCGGCCTGGACGAGCGTGGCGCGTGCGCTGTTGAACAAGCACGAGTTCCTGACCCGATACTGAGGAAACCCAATGCGATCCGACGCACTTGACTTCCGCCCGACGAGGCGGGCCTTTCTGGGACGGGCCTCGATGGGCTTGGGATCGCTGGCGCTGGCTTCCCTGCTCGAGCCGCGGCTGCTGGCCATCCGGCCAGGAGTGCCCGGCTTCCCCGACGCCCCGGCCAAGGTCAAGCGCATCATCTTCCTGTGCATGGCGGGCGGGCCCGCCCACCTGGAGCTGTTCGACTACAAGCCCGAGCTGGCCAAGCGGGACGGGCAGCCCATGCCGGAGTCCTTCACGAAGGGGCAGCAGATCGCACAGCTACAGGGCCAAGAACTCCGCATCCTCGGGCCGCAGCACCCCTTCCGGCGCTTCGGCCAGAGCGGCCAGCACATGACTTCACTGCTTCCGGGCATCGGCGAGATCGCTGATGACATCTGCATCGTGCGCTCGCTGCAGACGGAGCAGATCAACCACGACACCGCCCACACCTTCATGAACACCGGATTTCGGCTGCCCGGTCGTCCGAGCATGGGCTCGTGGCTGCTGTACGGGCTCGGGAGCGAGTCCGAGGACCTGCCGGGGTTTGTCGTGCTGACCTCTGAAGGGGGCTCCCAGAGCCAGCCGATCGCCGCCCGCCAGTGGCACAGCGGCTTCCTCCCCAGCATCTATCAGGGCGTAAAGTTCCACTCCGTTGGAGATCCGGTCAATTACGTTCGCAACCCAGACGGCGTCAGCCCGGACATGCAGGGCCAGCTCATCGATGCCGTCAGCGATCTGAACAGGCTGCAGCAGGGCTGGACCAGCGACCCGGAGATCGCGACACGAATCGCCCAGTACGAGCTCGCCTTCCGCATGCAGATGAGCGTGCCCGAGCTCGTGGACTTCTCAGACGAACCCGAGCACATCCTTGAAATGTACGGCACCCGCGGCGGGGACGGCACCTTCAATGCGAACTGCCTCTTGGCGCGCCGCATGGCCGAGCGCGGCGTGCGCTTCATCCATCTCTACCATCGCGGCTGGGACCACCACAACGAGATCCGCAGCGGCATGCCCAAGAGCTGCTCGTACGTGGACCAGGGGACCGCCGCCTTGGTGCGCGATCTCAAGCAGCGCGGGATGTTCGATGACACGCTGATCGTCTGGGGCGGCGAGTTCGGCCGCACCCCCATGTCCCAAGGGCGGGATCCGAAGCTGCTCGGCCGCGACCACCACATCAAGGGATTCTCGATGTGGCTTGCGGGAGGCGGGATCAAGGGTGGCCACAGCTACGGGGCCACGGACGAGCTCGGCTACAACGCGGTCGAGGATGTCGTGCACGTGCACGACCTGCACGCCACAATTCTGCACCTCTTCGGGATCGACCACCGCAGGCTCACGTACCGCTTCCAGGGCCGCGACTTCCGGCTGACCGACGTGCACGGGAAGATCGTCCGCGGCATCCTTGCCTGACGTCCGCTGCCGCGGTCGCCGGCCGCGCCGTGCGGCCCGGCTCAGAAGCCCTACATTGACCGCGGCGCCGCGCCAGTCGGCCTGAGGGCGGCCCTGAAGACGGTCGGCTGAAAGGCCACGTGCGCGCCCAGCGGCGGCCGGAGCTCGAACGCGCCCGGGCTGCGGCTGAAGTCGAATATGCGTGCGAGCAGGAACTTGTCCGGATGTCTCCGCGAGACCCGGCGCTCGTTCGCCGTGATCCAGAACGGCGTGGTTGCGGGCCCATTCGTGGTCTTGACCTCCAGCCAGCGGTCGGCACCCGTCGGCGAGAACGACAGGATGTCGAAGCCTGCCCCGTCCCCGTCTTGCTTGGAGACCCACCGCACGCGCTTGGCCAAGTCCGGCCGCCCCGCCTCCCTCAGTACCCGACGCTCGAAGTTGAGCAGGAACCGCTCTCCCGCCTCGCCCAGCGCCCTCGCCCTCGCGTCGCGCTCCGCCGGATCGTGCCGCGACAGGATCGTCCTCACTTCCTCCTCTCGCGGGGACACGAGCGGCGGCGGGGCCTGCCCGAACGCGAAGCCATCGGGGCTGGGAACGAGAGAGGGCGGTTCCGGGGCCAGCAGTGCCTCCATCCGCGCGTCGCCGGCGATCGCAGCCAGGACCACCTCCAAGAGGCTCGCTTGGATGTTCTCGGCCGGCATGTAGCCCCGGATGCGCGGGTGGCCGAGCCGCTCCATAACTGCGCTGATGTTCTGGTGCTTGTACTCGACGGAGCCCTTTGTGCGGCCCTCGAGGCTTGCCCGGAGCCGGCGGTTCCGCTCAGCCTTGTTGTAGGCTCGCCCGCCAAGCTCGAGACGCAGCATCTCCAGATAGTCGGCGACCGCCCGACGCTGCTCCTCCAGCGTCCACGGCTCTCCCTGCATCTGCGATCCGCTCCAGGCCCGGCTGGCGGAACCAGGGCGACACCCCAGGCTACAGCCGCCAGCCCGCCGTCCGCAACCTCTGCGTACGGATTGTCGGCCTACGCTCGGCCCGGGACGGGCCCCGGCGGCCATCCCTTGTGGCTTTAGTTCCGCCTGACAACAAATCTGACAATAATACACTCAACTTTTTTAATGGATCTGCTTGACATCCGCGCACTTTGTGGTATCTTGAGGTCGTAAACGGTGATCACCCAGAGCGGGATCCCGAGAAAGGAGAACATGACATGACCCTGATGCTTCGTAATGCCCTCAGCCCGTGGGGAGAACTGGGCCGCTTCTTCGGTCCACTCGCAGAGCCGGCCGCTTGGAGCCCGCGCTTCGACATTTCCGAGACCGAGAAAGCCTACGTCCTGCACGCCGACATCCCCGGCGTGCGCCAGAAGGACCTTGAGGTGCGCTTCGACGAGGGAATGCTGAGCGTGCGCGGCGAGCGCAAGCAAGGCAAGGCCGACGATCGCCTCCACCGCCGGGAGCGCTTCTTTGGCTCTTTCGAGCGCTGGTTCCGCCTTCCGGGCGATGTCAACGAGGAGGGCATCAAGGCCTCCTACGCGGACGGCGTCCTGACCCTGACCATTCCCAAGCAGGAGCCCGTCGACACCTCGCGCCTGATCCCCGTCAGCTGAGCTGGCGGCAAGAACCACGGTGCTGGCCCGCCCCAAGCGGGCCGGCACTCCTTAACGTTCCGCGTCAGAAGTAGGAGCCGGCAATGACCGCATTCGACAAGTTCACACAGAAGGCCCAGGAGGCCATCCAGCGCATGCAGGCGATCGCCTCCGAGCGCAGCCACCAGACGATGGTGCCGCTGCACCTGCTGGCGTCCCTCACCGCCGACGGAGAGGGCGTAGTGCCGGCCGTCCTCTCAAAGGTCGGCATTGCCGCCTCGGACGTCAGCGACCGGGCGGGCCGGCTGCTCAAGGCAATGCCGTCCGTGCAGGGTGCCGAGACCGCGATGAGCGTCGACCGGGCGCTGCAGCGGGTGATGGCTGGCGCCGAGCGGGAGGCGGACCGCTTCAAGGACGACTATGTCTCCACCGAGCATCTGCTGCTCGCCATCAGCGGGCAGAAGGGCGATCCTGCCAGGCGCGTGCTCGACGACCTCGGCGCCACGCGCGAGGCGCTCTTGCGGGCCCTCGCGGCCGTGCGCGGCTCGCAACGCGTCACCGACCCCAACCCCGAGGCCAAGTATCAGGCGCTCGAGCGCTATGCGGTCGACCTCACGGCGGAGGCCCGCGCCGGAAAGCTGGACCCGGTAATCGGTCGTGACGAAGAGATCCGGCGTGTCGTCCAGGTCCTCACACGCCGCACCAAGAACAATCCCGTGCTGATCGGCGAGCCGGGCGTGGGCAAGACGGCCATCGCGGAGGGGCTGGCCCAGCGAATCGTCAAGGGGGACATCCCCGAGACCCTCAAGGACACATCTCTGGTTGCCCTGGACCTGGCCTCGATGGTGGCAGGGACGCGCTTCCGCGGCGAGTTCGAGGAGCGCCTCAAGGCCGTCCTGCGCGAGATCGAGCAGTCCGACGGGCGCATACTCTGCTTCATCGACGAGCTCCACACGCTCGTCGGAGCCGGCGCCTCGGAAGGCTCCATCGACGCCGCCAACATGCTCAAGCCCGCGCTGGCGCGCGGCCGCCTGCGCTGCATAGGCGCCACGACGCTGAACGAGTACAAGAAGCATGTGGAGAAGGACGCCGCCCTTGAGCGGCGCTTCCAGCCCGTGCTCGTCCAGGAACCCTCGGTCGAGGACACCATTGCCATCCTCCGGGGCCTGCGGGAGACCTACGAGATCCACCATTCCGTCCGCTACCGCGACGCCGCGCTCTTGGCCGCGGCGACTCTTTCGGACCGCTACATCAGCGAGCGGTTCCTGCCGGACAAGGCCATCGACCTGATCGACGAGGCCGGGGCCACGCTGCGCATGCAGGTCGACACCGTGCCCGTCGAAGTCGACCGCCTGGAGCGCAAGGCCGTGCAGCTCGAGATCGAGCGCAAGGCCCTGCAGAAGGAGCGCGACCACCGCTCGGCAGACAGGCTTTCGGACATCGAGAGCGAACTCGAGCGGCTGCGCGGAGAGTCCGCCCAGCTGCGCCAGCAGTGGGAGACGGAGAAGCGCCTGATCACCGACGTGCGTGCCAAGAAGGAGGAGATCGAGCACCTGCGCAACGAACAGGAGGCCCGGACCCGTACCGGCGATCTCGCGGCCGCCGCCGAGATCCGCTACGGCCGCCTGGTCAGCGCCGAGCGCGACCTCGAGGAGGCCGAGCGACGGCTGGAGGATCGCCGCGGCGACAGCCAGCTGTGCAGCGGCGAGGTCGCGGAGGAGGACGTCGCCCAGATTGTCGCCAAGTGGACGGGGATTCCCGTGGCCAAGATGCTGCAGGGCGAAGTTGCCAAGCTGGTGGCGATGGAGGACTCGCTCCAGCGCAAGGTAGTAGGGCAGGACAGTGCCGTGTCGCTGGTCTCTAACGCGATCCGCCGCGGCAGGGCCGGCCTCAGCGACCCGGACCGCCCGATCGGAACGTTCATCTTCTTGGGCCCGACGGGCGTGGGCAAGACGGAACTGGCGCGTGCGCTGGCCGAATTCCTGTTCGATTCGCCCAAGGCAATGCTGCGCGTCGACATGTCCGAGTACATGGAAAAGCACTCGGTGGCGCGCATGATCGGCTCGCCCCCCGGCTACATCGGCCACGACGAGGGCGGCCAGCTAACCGAGCACGTGCGCCGGTCCCCGTACTCGGTGGTGCTGCTCGACGAGATCGAGAAGGCGCACCCGGATGTGTTCAACATCCTGCTGCAGGTGCTCGAGGACGGGCGCCTCACCGATGGCAAGGGGCGCACGGTGAGCTTCGCGAACGCCGTGATCGTGATGACCTCCAACATCGGCTCGCAGGAGATCTTCCGCGCGGGCACTATCGGCTTCTCGCTCAGCGATGGCGGTCAGCCAGACGACAGCGCCGTTCGCACGACCCTGCTCGACGAGCTCGGGCGGGCGTTCCGGCCCGAGTTCCTCAATCGGATCGACGACATCATCGTCTTCCACTCGCTGAAGCCCGAGCACCTCAGGAGGATCGTCGATCTGCAGCTCGAGCGTGTGCGCGGGCTGCTTGCGGCGAGACAGATCGGCTTGGTGGTGACGCCCGGGGCCAAAGAGCTCATCGCCTCGCAGGGCTACGACCCGCGCTATGGCGCAAGGCCGATGAAGCGCGCCATCCAACGCCTGATCCAGGACCCGCTGGCGCTGGAGCTGCTGCAGGGGAACTTCGCCGAGGACGACACCGTCCGAGTGGAGGCCGAAGGCGGGCGCATGCGGTTCTCCAAGGACCCCGCCGGAGGTGTCCTGGGGGCCCTCGCGGCCTGATGGGTACCCAGGCCCCCGGGGAGGCCGCTGAACGGCCTCAGCGGCAAGCATGCCCTCTAAGGGCTCTTGCTGAGAGATCTCGCGCAGGGCACAGAGGAACGCAGCTCGCGTAGTCGTTGGCGCATGGGACGCCGGAGCACGCAGTGCTGAAGCAGATCGGCGATCTGGCTTATGCTGCGCACTCCGGCCTTCTGCGGAGGTCCAGCCGCGACCGATGGAACTTGATGATTAAGGGAGCGAGCAAATCTTCACTGGGACAGCCCGTCCTGCTCTACGGTGTTGGGCAAGGGAAGCCCCTGCACATTTCCGAGGTACCGCGGGGTCTCGCGTGTGGCTGTGTGTGTCCGTCCTGTGGTGATCGCCTGATTGCCAAGAAGGGGCAAGTGCGAGAGCACCACTTTGCTCATGCGGCAGGTAGTGACTGCCCAACGGCAGTTGAAGCTGCGGTCCATCTAGTCGCAAAGGAAATACTGGCCAGACGAGAGGAGATCGTGCTGCCGAGTGTAGAAATCGAGTTTCTTCACCACCAGAGTCGACGGGTCATTGTTCCCGAGCAGAGGCGCTTCGCGCTGACCTCTGTAGCGCTAGAGCAGCGATTGGGGGATATCATTCCTGACGTTGTCGCTCGGGTAAAGGATCGCCCGCTGCTTATTGAGGTTCGGGTAACGCACGGAGTAGATGATCAGAAGTTGGAGCGGATCAAGAGACT
This sequence comes from Bryobacterales bacterium, assembly GCA_965203925.1. Lineage (GTDB taxonomy): Bacteria > Acidobacteriota > Terriglobia > Bryobacterales > UBA6623 > VXMF01. The sequence continues at coordinate 1,462,697 of OZ241924.1, read as the reverse complement.
AGGTATCTCAACGGTTGAAATCGATCTGTCCACGGTGCCACGCGATCTCCCTTGGACAGATCTAGAGGAGCTGGTGGTCGAAGGCGGTCCGCACAAGCGATGGGTCCATAATTCATGGGCGGAGCGACACCGACAACGGATTCTCTCTGAAGCTACACGTCGGCCGATACTACCGCGAGGATTTGCGATGTTAGTTGAGAACTGTCCCCTTCCAAGATACAGCAAACCTTATTGGATAAACGGAAGGCCCTATGCGAGTGTGATATACGACTGTGCTCATTGTGAGCATTACCTAGGTGACGACAAAGACGAGTATGCGGTAGTTTGTAGTGCCTGATTCCACCGCAATTGGATTAACGACACGATTACCCAATCAAGGCCAAGACGACGAGGACAGCGGACCGGGCCCGACACAGGCCCCGGCGAGCGAGCTTGGCCCGATTCCCCCCGCCAAGCCGCCCTACGCGCACTTGGTGGCGATTGATCTCAGCGCGGGAGAGATCGCTTGGACAGTGCCATTCGGGGAAGGGAGCGAGGAGATCCGCATGCACCCATTGCTTGCCGGTGTCGATTTGCCGGCCGGGCACGCTCGGCAACTTCGGTCCGCTGGTGACCAACGGTGGGTTGGTCATCCTCGGCGGCGGTGCCGCGTACCTGTATACGTTCGACAAGAAGAGAGGTGTCGAATCTCTGGCGTGGCGCGACACCATTCCCGACCAACGGGAACGCCATGACCTACCGGACTCGCTCAGGGCGGCAGCTAGTCGTCACCGCTACGGGTGGCGTCACGGATGCAGCACTCGTCGCCTCCTGACAATCCGGGCTGTGACGCAGGTGCGGGATCATCTCGCTCTGTTCGTGAAGACAGGGAGTTTTTCCAAGAGCGTGTGCACCTGTTCGAACACGTCCCGACCCGTACCGTATCGCGGCGAGGGTCACGGCTGGAGGTGGTACTTGGTCCGTGAACCTGCTCGCGGTCACGACGCCGCAATGGACAGCTTGGATCGCAGACTGATCCCGCTGGCCGGCGCTTGGTTTCCAGCGGCGTCGGACTGGTCCGCTGCACGGCCCGCTCAGAGTTCCGCTTGCCTGAGATCAACAGGGACAGCCGCCGGATGACAAAGCCGTTCGGGAGAATCCCCGGTCCTTGCGCACAGCGCTTGATCGCCTCGGGGAGTTCCTGCAGCGGCCTGGTCGAGTCGAGTCGACTGCAGTCCGGCCGCGGTCCCAACGAGCAGCAGCTCACCTGCGACCGGGCCGACAGTCTCGACCTAGGCAGGGGTGCAGCCCCGAGCCGCCTCTTGGATTCTGGCACGCCACCGGCAGGTGCAGTCTGCCGCTCCCGGTGCCTCGCCTTGCGGACCGTCAACGCACCGGTGCACCGCATCGAGAATGCGCTCTCGACGGCATCGGGGAAGGGGGCTTCCTTGCGATCGGTGCTTAAAGAGCAGTTCCAGAGGCATTAGAGGCATGCCAGTGACGGTTGGCCCAAGACCGACCATGCTGACCTCGACGCAATTGACAAGTCCTTTATGTTGAACAAATTCTGTGATCATTGCGGCGTCACTCATTGGTCAATTGCAGTAGATTCAGCCGAGAGTCTTCTCTTTATTCGTCGATAGAAGACCATACATGAAGAACATTGGAGGCTCTGTTATGATCGGACGCTGGTCGTCATGAACACAACGATTGACAGCAACCGGTGTTCTGTAGCGCCAAGAAACTTGTCGATACGGCACGAGCATCACGTCTTCCGTTCGGCTCGAACATGCACCCGAAGAAGCCGCGCCCTGACGCTCGTTTGGCATGCTCTACTCTTGGCCGCTTGCACTGGAACGGTAACCGCCCAGAATGACGCACATAGAGCCCGGATCATAGGCGTCATTCTCGACCCGCTCGGCGCATCCATCGCAAAGGCGCAAATCACCGTCATCAACGACGCCACCGGAGTGGCGCGCATGCTGAGCTCGAACAAGAGCGGGGAATACCAAGCTTCGAGCTTGGATCCGGGATCGTACACCGTACGGGCCGGAATCGGGGGTTTCGCGGACGCCTCCGTCGACGGAATCCTGCTCAGCGTAGGCACGACCGTCCGTGCGGACATCACCCTGCGGGTGGAGGAGACCACGTCGGAGATTGAAGTCTCGGCTTCGCTGATCGACCCGGCCCAGTCAACTTCGGACAACATCGTGAACCGCACGGCCATCCGCGACCTGCCCATCAACGGGCGCCGTTTCCAGGACTTCGCGCTGCTCACACCGACCGTCCAAGTCGATCGCCAGCGCGGCCAGCTTTCCTTCGTCGGCCAGCGCGGCATCAACTCGAACGTGATGGTTGACGGTACCGACTATAACCAGCCATTCTTCGGAGGCATCCGCGGCGGCGAGCGGTCAAATTTCATCATCACCGTCCCGCAGAGCGCCATCCGGGAATTTCAGGCCGTCGCCGCAGGATATACCGCCGAGTACGGTCGTTCCTCTGGCGGCATCCTCAACGTCATCACCAAGGGGGGCGCCAATGAGTACCGCGGTGATGCCTTTCACCAAGTCCGGGACAGCAACTTGGGCGCTGAGGACCCCTTCGGCGCGAAGGTGCTCGAGACTCTGCGGCAGTCCGGAGGTTCCGTCGGCGGCCCGCTCGTCCGGAACCGGGCGTTCTTCTTCGCCGCGTTCGAGCGTCAGTCGGCCGACACGCCGAGGCAGGTCGAGTTCCCCCGTCTCGCCGGGGCGTCCCGGGAAGCGGGCCCGGAAGCGTTCGATCTCTTCAGGAGCCTAGAGGAACCGTTCGAGTCCACGAACGACGCTTGGGCCCTGACCCCGCGGTTGGATTTCCACCCCCGGGGCACGCAAACCCTGACGTTTCGGTACAACGCGTCCCGAGCCGCGGCGCTGAATACGTCTACGACCGGCAACCCGCGCCAGTCGCGGACGAACCGGGCCCTGAGCAACAACGGCACCGAGAAGGACGCGATCCGATACTTCACCGGCCAGCTGACCAGTCTCTTGACTGCTTCCTGGATCAACGAAGTGCGGGTCACGAGCAGCCGCGAGGAGCGGCCGCGCCTGAACAACGCCTCCGTGCCGCTCGTCCAGTCTGCGATCGGCCGGTTTGGGGCCCGCTCCTTCCTTCCGACCGTCCAGCACGACTCGAGGCTCCAGGTCAACGACGCTGTCTCGGTCACCGTCGGGAACCACTCCGTGAAGCTCGGGGTGGACTACAGCCGGCTCAGCGCCGCCCAGGATTTCGGCTTCCACCAATTCGGCCGGTTCATCCTCTTCGGGTCGAATGCGGACCAGCACTTGGACTGCCTTACGCCTGGGGGCGGAGTCGCGAATCGGTTCGACTGCTCTGGGCTCTACTTGCGCCAGATCGGGGACTTGCGCACCGAAATGCAGCAGGGGCAGTACGCGCTCTTCGCGCTGGACAGCTGGCGGGTCAGTCCGCGAGTGACTCTCAACTACGGCGTGCGATGGGAAATGCAGGACAACCCTGACCCGCAGGCCAGCAACGCCGACTTGGTCGATCGAGTCCGCAGCGCGCAGCTTCCATCCGGGCGTACCGATCCGACGGAGATTCCGGACTCCGCCGGCCAACTCATGCCGCGGCTCGGCTTCGCCTACCGTCCGTTTACGAAGTCGAGCCGAACCGTTGTGCGAGGGAGCTTCGGGGTTTACTACGCGGCAACCCCGCTACTGCTGTTCTCGGATCCGGTCAACAATTTTCGCGCAACGCCGGGGAACCTGTCCGTCGCACTTCCGACCACCGAGCGCACTGTCTACAGCCAATTCCTCGAGGCAGGGATCGATCTCAATGAGTTTCCTCTGGGCGAGATCCCGGTATTCCCCGCCGAAGAAGTCCAGCGGGTAGCCGGCGGCGGAGTGGATCCGTTCGCCGGCGCTCAGCCGATTACCGTGGCCGACGACTACCGCAATCCGCGGTCGGTCGCAATCACGGCTGGCATCGACCACGAAGTGACTCCGGTCCTCGTCGCCGGAGCCGTCTTGCATCACGTCAACACCGTCAACCTGCAGCGGAACAAGGACTTCAACCTGCCGACCGCGCTTGTGCGCCCTGGCGATCCGGCCCAGATCCCGTTCATTGACGGCAGGAACCGCCCGATCGCCTCGTTGGGGTCCGTCACCGTCCGCGAGTCGTCCGCACGGTCGCTCTACCGGGGCGTAACGGTATCGGCAAAGTACCGGCCCGGCAGATCTCTTCAGTGGGAGGCCTACTACACGTGGTCCCAGACGTTCTCGGACGACGACAACGAGCGCAGTGCGACAGGATTCGGCTACAACAACCCCTTCGACCTCGGCAGCGACTACGGGCCGGCCAATCAGGACATACAGCACCAGTTCACGTCAAACGCGGTCATCAGGCTGCCGCTCGGCATTTCGTGGTCCGGAATAGCGCGCATCACGTCAGGACCGCCCATCAACCCAAGGGCCGGAAGGGACTTGAACGGGGATCGTTCCAGCGGAGGCGATCGGGGCTTGAGCGCTCCCGGCACATTCTTGGGGCGCAACGCGTTCCGGAATCGCGGAATGCGCAGCCTTGACATGAGGTTCATGAAGAACATCCCAGTCACGGAGCGGGCATTCGTTCAGCTGTCGGCTGAGCTCTTCAATGCGTTCAACATCAGCAACGTCGAGTTTGCAGGATTCAACACGACCTACGGTTCGGGGGTCGACCTGGCGACGGGTGAGTTGCTCGGGCCGCAGCCGCGGTTCATGCGACTGCGGAACGACAGCGGCGAGTATGACCGCAACAACCGCCAAGTTCCCGGCGTCAGCCCCTTGCAGCTCCAGTTAGGCGTGCGCCTGTTCTTCTAGCAGCGGCACAATCGCCTCGGAGCTGGCCGGCATCGGAGTCGGCCCCGCTCCGCGGACCCCGTCGTTCTTGCCCAGGCACGCCGGCTGGTACGGGAACTGGAGCGAACCGCAAGCTCAGGGCGAGGCCACGAATTGCCGTCCCGAGAGTGCGATAGCCGGAGGTGGCCGCATCGAACAGCTGCGCCCCAAGTCGCCGGGCTGCTCGCCGACAGCCGGACAGCAGTCGGCAGGGCGACTGGCCCGGCCGCGCCGGGAGACCTGCGAGACGATGCGCTAAATCGCTCTCATCCGGTCCGGCAGGGTGCGGCCCAATCGATTGAAGGCCCCGACTCTGACAAGAAGCCTGCCGGAGCCGGTCGTCTTGCCGAGCATCCTGGTCTCCACGACTACGGCTGGCCGCACTCGACAAGCAGGATCGACCTGAGCGGCAACCCCGCGATCCGAACCGCACCGCTCTCGCCCGGAGCGACTTCCGCCTTGTTCAGGGACAGTAGGTTCTCAAGCACGCAATCCGTCGCCGACGAATTGTCCACCCGGATCGTCGCACCTTGGAACCTCCCGATTCCCGTGTGCTTCACGGAGGTGTACGCGTCCGATTGGCCCGCTGCTATCCGGTACCTGGGCGTAGGCACACTGGTCGATAAGCCCAACGTTGAGGCTGCGGCATTAATGCGCCAAGCGACTACCATCCTGCAGTACTGCCGCTCAATGACTGCCAGCCAAGCGGGGCTAGGCCCTGAGGGCTCTGGCTGGCGCTCTCAAGCCAGTCCAATTGTGGACGTTCGCGATGACCTTAGGAGTGGCTGTTGCACACCAGTACTGTTCTCCAGCGGCACCTACAATGTGCATCGCGACCTTCTGGAACACCGGGCCCGCAGCCCTATGGACAATTGGAGACCGAGCCTCTTCGAGACGGGGCACTGCGTGCCATTCTTGGCAATACCGCCTGATCGTGGGGCGCCAAACCTGCGATACGGTGCGCAGGAGATTCTCACGCAGACGCTGTCGACACTTGCAGACTTGCTCCGAGATTCGCTACCTCATCGAACCAAACTCGACAGTCTCGGCCTTCTCTCCGCACTCACGGGAACCGCCGAGCAGCTCCCTGCCGTCACGTCCCTTGTCCACAGCGGGCACCGTGGCGGCCTCGATATCGGGGAAGGACACTGGAAGCTCCTGACGTTCCAATGTTGCGGGGCCGACCGCGAGCGTAGGCAGCTGGAAACCCGCTGTGTCGGACCAGTGCGATGGCATGGGGGCAGTTGCACAATTCGACGACACCCCGTGCAAATGCCGGAAGTTCCGTGCCGAGGAGCGGGACCGTGTCGCGGCGATCATGCGACTCCTGCACAGGCTCCCCGCCTGCACTGGCAGCCGTCAGCGAGCGAAATTACACGGGCTTTGCAAGCCGGATGAGTCCTGCGTAACCGGCAGGATCGCCTAGCGTCTTAGTCAGTCAGGCAAGGCGGCAGGCCGACAGCCAACGGCAGTTGTCCCGCCGGAGGAATGATATGAATCAGGAGGAAAGCATGCGAGACAGATTCCAGTCTTCGACTTCACGGCGTGCGTTCGCTAGGACGGTGGCCGCTTCCACGGCGTTCTACACGGTCCCCGGGCTCTTCGCAGAGCAACTCGCGCTGACCCCCACAGTGGCGGAGGGGCCGTACTACCCGGACGAGATGCCGCTGGACACAGACAACGACCTGCTGATCATCAACGACGCTGCGACACCCTCCTTGGGCCAGATCGCGCACGTGACAGGAATGGTAATGACAACGGCCGGCGAGCCTGTGCGGAACGCGACGGTGGAGATCTGGCAGGTGGACGCGAACGGTGTGTACATTCATAGCGCCGCGCCGGGCAAGGATCGGCGGGATTCGAATTTCCAAGGTTTCGGACGCTTCGAGACCGGCTCCACCGGAGAATATCGGTTCCGGACGATCAAGCCCGTGCCCTACAGCTTCGGCGAGGGCCGAGTCCCGCATATCCACTACGCCGTCAACCTGAGCGGACGCCGAGTCCTGACCACGCAACTCTTCCTCAAGGGCCATGACGGCAACGAGACCGACAGGGTGATCCGTGAGGCGGCGCGTTCGGGGGAACCGAACTCGCTGTTCGTGGACTTCGAACCTGTTCCGGGCTCAAAGATCGGGGAGGTCGCCACAGCGTTCGACCTCGTCATTGACCCGGATGCGGGGCCCTATTCCCGCAGGGGATTCGGTCGGGGCCGGTTCAGAGGCCGCGGCTAGGTGCCCCCTTGTGCCCGCCCTGACCGCCGGGACGCTTCCCGGAGCGCCTCCGCAGGCTGCGCTGGCGGGGCTTGGCCGGTCCGTAGCTGGAGGGAGGCTTGCTCTCGTTGCGGCTGTTCAGGCCCACGCGCCGCTGCAGTTCCTCGAGTCGCTGCACGACCCGCGACTACTGGCTTGGCCAACACATAGACGCGGATCCGATCAAGGACGAGGTCCGTCTGGAGGTATCCGGGATTCGCCACAGGTCACTTGGCGATGTCGCCCGGCGTATGCGCCAACCGCTGGACCAAATGGAAAGCGGCGGTGTCGCGGCTGCAGGCTTCGCGATTGTCGGCGAATTCGGGCGGCCGCAGGCTAGGATTGGGACAGCATGAACCAGTCGCGCGCCGCTCACGATCGTGCGATGGACCTCGCATTCCTTGCGGACCGATCCAAAGCGGCAGGCAACCAGACGGAAGCTCGGCGGCTGTACAAGCAGGCCCTAGAGAAGGAGTTGGAAGCTCTCAGCGCATTGAAGAGCCCTACGCCAGTGACCGCCGCCGTTATTCACCGAAGCGCTGCCTGGCTGGCTGTGGAGTGTGGGGAGATACGGCGCGCCGAACAGCTTGCGTCCGCCGGCCTTGCCGGGGACCCGCCTTCTGAGATCGCTGACGAACTGCGCCACGTGTGGGAGGAGGCCAACTTACAGCGGGATCACCCAGTCGACTGGGTACCGCACACGGGTGGACCAAACGTTGACGCTGACCACGCGCATAACCGAGAGAATGGCCGAAGAGCCGTTCCGGCACAGGCAACCTCCCGGTCCCGTGGTTCGTAAGCATCTGATTCCCCATATCTCGTTGGCAAGGGCGGCGACCTACTCGGTGTCCATCCGATTGGGCAAGGGGCAACAGAACTTTCCCGACACCGGTCGCCTGCCGTAATCGACAGCTTCCTGACGATTGTTGAGACGGTGAACGACTCTGGCGGGATCAGCTACAAGAGCTGATCCGCGACTATGGCTATCGCCGGAATGCTCTCGAACTGACCAGACAGATCGCACCAGACGGCACGAAGCTGAGCCAGGTTGGTTTCGCAACTTCCGGCTCCGGTGGACGTCGGATGGCTGGACTCACAAGAACGAAGCAGGAATCCCGGCGACCTTTAGGGGTCCACGCCGAAGCGTCGACTATGCCGTGCGCTCTGACCAGCATCGGAGGCCGGCTGAGCCGACGGCGCAACGGTCCATGAGCTGGGAACGTGCCGTGAAGGCCCCTTCCCGCGCACCTCCTTCCCACATGGAGCGGCGAGGCGGCATCTGCGCGCAGTTGGCGCGTCGCTCTTGGCGAGCCTGCTGCCCGCAGGGCGTGGCCTGCGTGGCCCGATTGGCCTCGTATGAGCAGTGTCACTTCGCGCCGGCCCAGCCGGGCGCTTCGCCGCCCAGCTCAGGCCGCGCTGGACGCACGCCCAAGGTTCGTCACTCTGGGCGATCCGCGGTTTCGGGGCCTCGGCCAAGCGCCAAGCTGGTGCCATCGGCGAGGTCCAAGGCGGATTTCGGGCAGACCGGCGGCGGTCGGGTCGGAACCGCAGTAGCGCTCGCGGTTCTACTGGACGCATTGCACCCGGGGCGACGCGCCACCGCCCTCCAGTTGTGGGCACCGGGTCAGGCATGATGTAGGGACCGCCCACCGCCGATGGACTGGGATTACTGGACCCTTGAGAGACTGCGCCATGACCACCCCGCTTGGCGCCTGCTGCGCTCCGACCACGCCCCGCTCGTGGCGGGATTCTTGCACCGAGCCTTCATCGAGCAAAATCACCGTGTGCTGCCCGAGAGCGCGCTGGCGGAGAGGCTCGAGGACGAACTGTTCCGCCTCAGGGAGATCCACGGCGAGGACAAGTTCCCAAAGCCGGCCGCTGAATACCTAGACGACTGGACCCTGCCCGACCGCAAATGGCTGCGCAAGTTCTATCAGGACGGCTCGGACGAGCCGCAGTTCGACCTGACGCCGGCCACCGAGAAGGCGATCACATGGCTGGGCTCCTTGGCTAAGCGCAGCTTTGTCGGCACGGAGTCCCGGCTTGTCTTGGTCTTCGACCTGCTGCGCCAGCTCGCAGCCGGCGCAGAGCCAGACCCGGCGCGTCGCGTCGAGGACCTGCAGCGGCGCAAGCGGGAGATTGAGCGGCAGATCGAGCGCGCCGAGCGCGGCGAGGTCCAGCCGTTCGACGCCACGGCCATCAAGGACCGCTTCCACCAGGTGACCCAGCTATCTCGCGGGCTGCTCTCGGACTTCCGTCAGGTGGAGCACAACTTCCGGGCGCTCGACCGGGAATTCCGCGAGAGTGTCGCCCGCGGGGCCGCCACAAAGAAGGAACTGCTCAACGCCTCCTTCGGGCGCCGTGACAAGATCTCCGACTCGGACCAGGGCCGCAGCTTCGGGGCCTTCTGGGACTTTCTGGTGGCAGACGACCGCTCGGAGGAGTTCAGCCAGCTGCTGGACCGTGTGCTAGGCCTCCCCGCCGTCCAAGAGATGGAGCCGGATGTCCGCGTTCGCCGCATCCACCATGAGTGGCTGGCGGCCGCGCAGAATGTTCAGACCACGGTCAGGCGGCTGTCCGCCCAGCTCCGCCGCTTCTTGGACGACCGCGTGCAGCTGGAGAACCGGCGGATCATGGGCCTGCTGCAGGGTGTCGAGCAGAGTGCCCTTACGCTCCGGGACGACCCGCCAACGGGTACCGTTGCCGAGATTCCCCGGATCGCGCCCAGCATCCGGCTGCCGTTTGAGCGGCCGTTGCATCGGCTCGGGCGTGCCGTTACCATCCGGGACGTCGAACTGCTGCCAGGTGACGAGAGCGTCGACGTCTCCGCGCTCTACAGCCAGGTCGTGATCGACCAAGAGACGCTCGCCGGCCAAGTTCGGCGCGCGCTCGAATCGCGCCGGCAGGTGACGCTGGGCGAGATTTGTGAGCTCTGGCCGCCGGAACACGGGCTGGCCGAAGTGCTGGCCTACCTGCGGATGGCCGACGACTCGCTTCCCGCCGTAATCGACGAGGCCCACCACGAGGTCGTGTCCTGGCCCGCAACGGGCCGCGACGGCGGCTCGGTCGTCCGCGCTGCGCGCATCCCGCGGGTCATCTTTGTGAGCTGACCGTGAGGTCTCGGCAGTCCCTGCAGGCTGACGCGCAGTCGGGCCTGACCCTGTCCCATCTAGTTACGCGCCTGCTCCGCAGGGGCGTGGCGTACAGGCGCGACGACGAGACCTTCTGGTACGCCCTGCTGCGGCAGGACGCCCACGTGAGGGACTATTTCCGGACCCTCAACCTTCAGTTCAAGGTCAACGAGACGGAAGGCTTCGCCTTTCTGCGCTCCCGCCCAGATCTCGCTGACCGGCACGAGCGCAGGCCCGAAGCGCTGATCGCCAAGCAGCCGCTGTCGTATCGGACCAGCCTGATTCTGGGCTTGTTGCGGAAGAGGCTTGCCGAGCTTGACGCGACCGAAGGTGCGGCTAGGCTGGTGCTGACCCTTGACGACTTTGTCGACATGGTCAGGGTTTACCTCCCGGACACAGGAAATGAGCCGAAACAGAGGAGGCTCGTCCAGAGGCAGGTCAACCGGATCAGGAAAATGGGTTTCCTGCGGCGCATGAAGGCGTCTTCGCCCGCGGGGCAGGAGACCTACGAGGTTGAGCGTATCTTGGTGGAGTTTGTGACGGCGGAATGGCTTGCAGAGCTTGCCGCCGAGTTGGCTCGCCGCGTAGCCGAGCAGTCCGCAGCCGCGGGTGCCGAGGGGGAGTGAGTCCTTGCAGTTCGGGTTCGACTACATCGGCGACGACGCCGTGACCGGCTTCCGGCTGGACCGCCTCGAGATCCTGAATTGGGGCACGTTCCACGAGAAGGTCTGGTCGGTCCGGCCGCACGGCCGCAACGCCCTGCTGACCGGCGACATCGGCACCGGCAAGTCGACGTTGATCGACGCTCTCACCACGCTGCTTGTGCCGTCGCACCGCGCGGCGTACAACAAGGCCGCCGGGGCGGCCGTTCGCGAGCGCACGCTGCGCTCGTATGTGCTCGGTCACTACAAGACCGAACGCAGCGAGTACTCCGATGCCACTGCCCGTCCAGTGGCGCTGCGCAGCGAGGATAGCTACTCGGTCATATTGGGCGTGTTCACCAACGTTGGATTCATGCAGACCGTGACTTTGGCGCATGTGTACTGGCCCGCGCCCGGGACGGGCCAGCCCAAACGGTTCTACGTAGGCTGGGAGGCACGGGACGAGGGACTCGCCATTACCGGGGACTTTTCGGGCTTCGGCGGCGATATGCGCAAGCTACGCAAGCGCTTGAGGGCTAAGGGGGCGAAGGTCTGGGAGACCTTCCCGAAGTATGGCGCCTGGATGCGGCGTCGGCTCGGCATCCACAACGAACAGGCCCTCGACCTCTTCCACCAGACGGTGTCCCTGAAGTCGGTGGGCAACCTGACATCATTCGTGCGCACGCACATGCTGGAGAGGTTCGACGCCCGCCCACGGATCGAGGCTCTCATCCACCACTTTGACGACCTCAGCCTCGCCCACGAAGCGGTGCTCAAGGCCAAGCGGCAGATCGAGCTGCTCAAACCGATCGCAGCCGACGCGGACCGTCACGATGTGCTGGACCGCGAGATCTCCGAGCTGGAGATGTGCGGGAAGGCGCTGGCCCCTTACTTTGCCGGACTGGAAGACGAACTGCTGGCCAAGCGCATTGAGGGGGCCCGGCAGCGGCTCGCCAAGCTCGAGGCTAGGCGAGGGCGGCTCGTGGCAGCGCGGGAAGCCGCGCAGGACAAGATCTCGTCGCTCAAGGCGGACATCGAGACCAGCGGCGGCGGGCACCTCAACGAGCTCACCCGGCGGATCGCCGCCAGGGGCGAAGAGCTGCGCCGGCGCCGCGCAAGAGCGACAGACTACGAATCCCTTTTGGGCGCCTTGGAGGAGACCGTGCCCGACGACGCACGCTCCTTCGCCGCCAAGCTGGAGCGGTTGCGCAACCTCTACGACCGCGAGAGGGAGGAACTGGTACGGCTCGGGAACGAGACGGGCAGACTCTCGGCAGACATCCGGCAGGCCGAGCGGGACCTCACCCTCCGGGAGGACGAGCTGCGGAGCCTGAGGTCGCGGCGGTCCAACATCCCGGCTCAGCAGCTCCGGCTGCGGGCGCGGCTCTGCGAGGCGCTGGGTCTCGACGAGGCCTCCCTCCCGTTCGCGGGCGAGCTTGTCGCCGTCCGCGATGAGGCGTCCGAGTGGGAGGGCGCAGCCGAGCGCCTGCTGCGGTCCTTCGGGCTCGCCATGCTCGTCTCCCGCGATCAGTACGCGCGCATCAGCGAGTGGGTCGACCGCAGCGACCTCAAGGGTCGACTGACTTACTTCCGCGTACTTTCCTCCCGCCGCCCACGGCACCCGGTACGCAACGACTCTTTGGTGAGAAAGCTCTCCGTCAAGCCCGACTCGCCCCACCACGGCTGGATCGTCGACGAGCTCGCGCGTCGGTTCGACGTCGTCTGCTGCGATGACGTGAACCAGTTTCGAAGGGAGCCGCGGGCGATCACGCGGGCCGGTCAGGTCAAGCTTCAGGGGGAGCAGCACCGGAAGGACGACCGCTACAGCATCCATGACCGGGCGCGCTTCGTCTTGGGCTGGACGAACGAAGCTAAGATCGCCGTCCTGCAGGAGCAGGCGGATGAGCTGAAGTCTGCCGTGCTGGCCAAGCACGACAGCCGACGAGAGGTCGAGGATCTCCAGAAAGACTGCATCGGGCGCACAAACGACCTGGCACGGCTGCGCGAGTTCTCGGCCTACGAGGACGTCGACTGGCGGTCCGTCGCAATTGAGATCGAGAACCTCAGGCAGGAGCGGTCCCGGATCGAGTCGGCCTCGGACGTGCTGCGGCAGCTTCACGCCCAGCTGACCGAGGCGCAGGCGGACCTGCGGCACCTTGAGGAAAAACACGACCGCGCCGTCGGCCAGATCGGGGGTCTCAAGGGACGTCTCGACGACCTACGGTCTCGGCGGACCACGGCAAGGTCCGTGCTTGAGGATGCGGATCTTGACAAGGCCTCCCGGTCTTACGCCCGCCTGGCGGTGCTCCTCGACGAGGTCTCGGGCAAGGCAGCGCTCTCGCTCGAGACGATGGGGGGCCTCTCGCGGCGCGTGGAAAGCGCCGTCCGGGAGCGCGGCCGGGACCGCCGCGGCGAGGCCGAGAGTGTGCGGAGGGACATGAGGCGGCGCATGCTGCGATTCAACCAGGAGTTCCCGCTGGAAACCACCGAGATTGACCCGGATCCCGCCGCCGCTCCGGAGTACAGGGAGAGGCTGGCCAGCTTGGAGAACGACGGGCTGCCGGCGTTTGAGCGCCGCTTCGAGCGACTGCTGAACGAGAACACGATCCAAGAGGTCGCCAACTTCTACTTCACGCTCAACAGGGAGCGCGAGGCCATCAGGGAGCGCATCGAGCAAATCAACGAGTCGCTGGCCGAGATCGAGTTCAACCCTGGCCGTTACATAAAGATTGAGTGGAATAGAGCCCCGGACCCGGAGGTGAGCGCGTTCTGGGCCGACCTGAAGGCCTGCCTGCGCGGAACGCTTGAGGGCTCACGCGATGAGCTTTACTCTCGGGACAAGTTCGAGAGTGTCAAGAAGATCATCGGGCGCCTCCGGGGGCGCGAGGGCTCGGCCGATCCGGACCGGCGGTGGACCGAGAAGGTCACCGACGTGCGAAACTGCTTCGTCTTCAGTGCCAGCGAGCGCTTGCGGGCGGACGGCACAGAGTACGAGCACCACACCGATTCGTCCGGCAAGTCCGGCGGGCAGAAGGAGAAGCTTGCCTACACCATCTTGGCGGCGAGCCTCGTCTACCAGTTCGGTCTGGAATCGGGCTCCAATCGCTCGCGCGCCTTCCGGCTCGTGGTCATTGACGAGGCGTTCGGGCGCGGCTCCGACGATTCGGCACAGTTCGCCTTGGACCTCTTCACGAGGTTGCACTTGCAGCTTGTGATCGTGACACCGCTCCAAAAGATCCACGTCATCGAGCCCTTCGTGCAGAGCGTCGGGTTCATTGAGATCCGCGACGGCCGGGACTCTAGAATCCGGAACCTGACGATCGAGGAGTACAGGGAGCAGAAGCGCCTTGCCCGTGAGACCTTGATCTCCCATGGCGTCCCCGAGGTCGCAGGCAGCGCCCCCACCCCAGCTGCCGTGCAGCCGCGGGCGTAGGCGGGCCCGAAACGGCCGCGGCGGAGCTCGGGGTCGTCTGTCGCCCACCTGCCCGGCGGCCGCAATACAATGGGCCGGGGCGCACCAGGGGGCAGGTTGGCCCAGCCGGACCAGCGGTCGGGAGCCACCGGGCGAGGTCGCCCGCCCGTCCGAGCGGCGCTCCGCCGACGATGCCCGCAGCGACCCGACGGCGCAAGTGGACCACGGTCGCCGATCTCCGCGAGGAGGTCCGGCGCCTCTGGAGTCGCGGCCTGGTGCTGCGGGGCTTAGCCGGCGGCGACGAGGTGTTCCCGCGGCGCCTCGTGTTCAAGCGGCCGACCGCTGGCGAGATGCGTGATCGCTACGTGGAGGTTCGAGACTGGGTTGCATCCTTCGAAAACCTGCCGCAGATCCGCTTCGAGCGCCGGGAGTTCGGGCATCGTGCGCTGGGCGCCAGCGAGCTTCCGCACCGGGCCTGGGTCGACAGTGCGGAGGCCGCCGCGGCACTGATTGGCCAAGGGCCCCGCCTGCGGAAGTTTCGGGCGCTGGTGGAGGTTACGCGCCGACGCGAGCCGCAACTGCTCGCGTGGCTCGCACGGCGTCCGGTGCGGGCCTTGGAGCTGGAGCCGCGCTGGGAGCGCCTTCTTGGTGTCGTGCAGTGGCTGCGAGAGCGCGGCCGGCCGGGCGTCTACATTCGCGAGATGGACGTGCCCGGAGTCGACACCAAGTTCGTAGAGCGCAATCGGGGCGTGCTGTCGCAGCTGCTGGACCTATCCCTTCCGGAGGAGTCGCTCGACCGTTCCAAGACCGGAGCCGCCGGCTTCGCCGAGCGCTACGGATTCAGGCCCAAGCCTGAGCGCGCGCGGCTCCGTGTCCTCGACCGCAAGTGCGCCCTGCTGCCGTGGAGCAATGACGAGGACGGCCAGGATCTGACGCTGCGAGCCGAAACCCTCGCGCGGCTGGCCGTTCCGGCGTCCCGCGTGTTCGTTGTGGAAAACGAGATCAACTTCCTCGCACTGCCCCGCATGCCGCGTTCGCTCGCGATATTCGGATCGGGCTACGGCTTCCGGAATCTGGCCAAGGCTGGCTGGCTGAGGGACCGCCAGGTGTTCTACTGGGGCGACATCGACACGCACGGCTTCGCGATCCTGAACGAGCTGCGAGGCGTCTTTCCTCGCGCCGAGTCATTCCTCATGGACAGGGCCACGCTTCTCGAGTTTGAGCACCTCTGGGTTCGGGAACGGTCCCAATCGCGGGGCGAGCTCTCACGGCTGACTCGCGAAGAGTGCGAGCTCTATGACGACCTGCGCATGGACCGGCTCGGGGTGAGCGTCCGCTTGGAGCAGGAGCGGGTCGCCTTCGGGTGGGTCATGGCCGCCTTGGAGGGCCTTCCGCCACTTGCGGAGGCCGGCCCCGGACGGCCGCAGACTCCCACGGGCGCGATACGATAGCTCTTGCGGGATACGGTCTGGTCGCGGACGCTGGCGACCGCCCAGCGCGAAGAGTTGCTGGCGAGCGACACGCCGCCGGCCGTGGCGGACGTAGTGGTCGTCGGGGCAGGCCTTGTCGGGCTGTGCGCGGCGCTGTCGCTGCACCGGCGGGGCGCCGGGAGGGTGGTCGTGTTAGACCGCGGGGCTGTCTGCGGTGAAGCCAGCGGTGCCAGCGCTGGCGGCCTGTGGCCAGCCCACGAATGCCTTTCGATGGTCTGCCCGGAGGTGGCGCGTCGCGCCGCGGCGATGCACACGCGCCTGCAGGAGGAGTTCCCTTGCGACTACGTGTCCAGCGGGCTGCTGGAGCCGGTCGCAGGAGAGCAGGCCGCCGCGGCCGCCGAACGCGCCAACCGGATTCGCCGTGCAGGCTTCCGGGCTGAACTGCTCGGAGCGGCGGATGTGCAGGGGCTGGAGCCTCAGCTGTGCCACACCGGCCCGGCGCTGCACTGCCCTGACGATGGGTCGATCCACCCACTGAGGCTGGCGGCGGCGATCAGTTCCTGGCTGCGGAGCCGAGGCGTGCGGATCTGCCTAGGGGAGCGCGTCGGACGTGTGTCGCGGGGCGGGACGGCGGTCCTGGCCCGAGGCTCGCGCATCGAGGCCGGCGCGGTCGTCATCGCCGCCGGGGCCTGGACGCCGCTGCTCACCCGGGTGCTCGGGTGGTCCCCCCCGATCCGTCCCGTTCGGGGCGTGCTGATGGCCACGGAGGCCTTCCTCCCGGGGACCTTGCGCACGGTAGTCGTCGGCGACCGCTACTACTACTGGCAGCTGGCCCGCGGGCCGCTCGCGGGCGGTGGCTCCGAGGAGGAGGTTGGCTTCGAGCGGGGGGTCAGCCCGCAGATTGCGGCCGACATCGAGCGTGACTGGGCGGAGCGGTTCCCGGAGCTGGCCGGCGTATCATTCTCCGCGCGCTGGTCAGGCTTCCGCCCGCGCTGTGACGACCTGCACCCTGTCATTGGCCGGCTGCCTGGCGGCGGGCGCGCTTACGTCTCCGCCGGGCACTTCCGCAAGGGCATACTCCTTGCCCCCTTGAGTGGGGAACTGCTGGCCCGGGAAATGGCGGGCGAAGAACCATGGGAGCCGGCGCGGGCCATGCGGCCGGGCCGCTTCCCCCCGCACGATCCGCGGGACTGAGGCAGCGCGGGCTATCTCGCGGCGGCGAAGCGGGCGGCGACCTCGCCCCAGTCGATCAGGTTGTAGAAAGCCTTCACGTAGGCTGGCCTCAGGTTCTGGTACTTCAGGTAGTACGCGTGCTCCCAAACGTCGACGCCCAGAATCGGCGTGCGGCCGTCCATGAGCGGCGTGTCTTGGTTCGGGGTCGACTCGACAATCAGACTCCCCCCGTCAACGCTGAGCCAGGCCCAACCGCTGCCGAAGCGCGTGATGGCCGCGGTCGAGAACTTGTCCTGGAAGCCGGCGAAGCTGCCGAAGGCATCATCGATCGCCGCGGCCAGCTCCCCGTCCGGCTCGCCGCCGCCCGAAGGGCTCATGATCGTCCAGAAGAGGGAATGGTTCGCGTGGCCCCCGCCGTTGTTGCGCACCGCGGGGCTGGAAACGGCGGACGAGTCGCTAACCAGGTCGTTGATGTCCATATCGGCCTGCGGCGTCCCGGCGACGGCGGCGTTGAGGTTCGCAACGTAGGCTGCATGGTGCCGGTCGTGGTGGATCTCCATCGTCCGGGCGTCGATGTGCGGCTCCAGCGCGCCGAAGTCGTAAGGCAGGTCGGGTACGGAGAATGCCATGTTCTTGTGCTCCTTCTATGTGGTCGAGACCAAGGGATCCCTATCCTAGCAACTGGCTGTTTCCCGGTCGGCCGCCTATTCGAAGTCGTCCAGGCCCTCGGTCAGCTCGATGTACGTGCCCCAAGGGTCCGTCAGGAAGGCGACCGAGAGCCCGGTGGGCTCAATCCTGCGGTAGGGCACGTCGAATTCGACGCCTGCCTCCTCGAGTCTCTTGCAGAACGCCTCCAGGTCGTCCACCTCAAAGCCGATGTGGCCCACGACGCGCCCCTTTGTCGGCGCGACCGGGGGGTCCGCCTTTGCGAAGGTCAGTTCGATGCCGGGCACGTCTGCCTTGCGGAACGGCCCGCGGGTGCCGGGCTTGCCGTCGAAGTGTTCGACGTACCAGGCCTGGGTGGCCTCGTCGTCCTCCGTGAATATATGGATGTGGTGGCTGTGGGTACCCGGCAGGCTCGTGTCCTCCATCATTTCCACGCGCACGCCGTCCGGGCCCTTGGCGAACGCCATGTGCACGTTCTGGCCCTCGTTGTAGTGCACGTCGGAGGTCGCGCCGGCCACGACGTCGGTGGTGACGATCCCGAAGCCGGCAGCCTTGAGCCTGGGGACCAGCCCGTGCAGGTCGGGCACCTTGAACCCGAGGTGGTTGACCGTGCTTCCGTTGCTCTCGCCCGTTGGCTCCTGCTGGCGCAGGAACAGCAGTGTGTTGGGAAGCTTGACCACGTCCGTGTCGCCGAACGTGGCCATAGCTGCCCCCAGCATGGTCCAGAACTTCTTGTGCTCGTCCACGTCGCTGACGTTGAGGTGGTGGCGCCCGACGGCGAATCGGCTCTCCCGCGCCGCGAGGAGCTGCGCCGGTAGCGCGGACGGAACGGCGAGCGCGGCTAGGGCGGCGCCTGCCATCAGGGCGGGTCTCGTCATTTCGCAGTCGAGTGTACCAGCGCGTGGCCCGGCAATCGTGCCGGTGAGTCCGCCGTTATGATTGCGCAGGCCCTCTGCATGTGCTACTCTTGCCTTAGAGCGGCGGCTCGTACGGGCGTTTTGCGCCCTGAGGGCCGTGCGCGCCCGGGCAGGAGCCCGAGCGCGGGGCTGTGCGGCCGGGGGGGTCCTGCGGGGCGTTCTTGGCGGCGCGGATCGTTGACAGATCGGTCGGACGTGCAGTACGGAACCGTTTGATTCCGGGTGGAGGACGGACCGGCGACACTCGGCGGAATCGCGCCCCGGGGCCTTAGGGCCCTGAGGGGGGTGCGAGGAGCATTTGTCGAGAGTTTGATCCCGGCTCAGAATCAACGCTGGCGGCGCGCCTAACACATGCAAGTCGAACGAGAAAGCCCCTTTGGGGGCGAGTACAGTGGCGGACGGGTGAGTAACACGTGGGCGACCTGCCCCCGAGTGGGGGACAACCCCGGGAAACCGGGGCTAATACCGCATGCGCCCGGCCCCGTGGAAGGGGTCGGGGAAAGCGCTTGAGCGCTCGGGGAGGGGCCCGCGGCCGATTAGCTTGTCGGTGGGGTAACGGCCCACGGAGGCGACGATCGGTAGCCGGCCTGAGAGGGCACACGGCCACACTGGCACTGAGACACGGGCCAGACTCCTGCGGGAGGCAGCAGTGGGGAATTTTGGACACTGGGGGGAACCCTGATCCAGCGACGCCGCGTGACCGAGGAAGGCCCTCGGGTCGTAAAGGTCTTTCAGCGGGGACTAGCGAGAAGGTACCCGCAGAAGCAGGGGCGGCAAACTACGTGCCAGCAGCCGCGGTAACACGTGGGCCCCAAGCGTTGTTCGGAATCACTGGGCGTAAAGCGAGTGTAGGCGGCCGGCCGTGTCGCGTGTGAAATCTCCCGGCTCAACCGGGAGGGTGCGGGCGAAACTGGCCGGCTGGAGTGCGGCAGGGGAAGGCAGAATTCCTGGTGTAGCGGTGGAATGCGTAGAGATCAGGAGGAATGCCGGAGGTGAAGACGGCCTTCTGGGCCGCGACTGACGCTGAGACTCGAAAGCGTGGGGAGCGAACAGGATTAGATACCCTGGTAGTCCACGCCCTAAACGATGCACACTTGGTGTGGGCCCTTCAGTGGGTCCGTGCCGGAGCTAACGCGTTAAGTGTGCCGCCTGGGGAGTACGGTCGCAAGGCTGAAACTCAAAGGAATTGACGGGGGCCCGCACAAGCGGTGGAGCATGTGGTTTAATTCGACGCAACGCGAGGAACCTTACCTGGGCTTGAACCGCGCCGGGAGCCGGCCGAGAGGCGGGCGTCCCCTCCGGGGGCCGGCGCAGAGGTGCTGCATGGCTGTCGTCAGCTCGTGTCGTGAGATGTTGGGTTAAGTCCCGCAACGAGCGCAACCCTCGTCCCGCGTTGCCAATCATGGGACTCGCGGGAGACCGCCAGCGACAAGCTGGAGGAAGGCGGGGATGACGTCAAGTCAGCATGGCCTTTATGTCCAGGGCTACACACGTGCTACAATGGGCGGTACAACGGGCAGCGAAGCCGCGAGGCGGAGCGAATCCCACAAAGCCGCCCCTAGTTCGGATTGCAGGCTGCAACTCGCCTGCATGAAGCTGGAATCGCTAGTAATGGCGCATCAGAACGGCGCCGTGAATACGTTCCCGGGCCTTGTACACACCGCCCGTCACATCACGAAAGTGGGCTGTACTAGAAGTCCGCGGGCCAACCCTTCGGGGGGGCAGCGGCCGACGGTATGGCGCGCGATTGGGGTGAAGTCGTAACAAGGTAGCCGTAGGAGAACCTGCGGCTGGATCACCTCCTTTCTAAGCGAGCGGGGGCCGCGGGCGCGCGAGGCGCGCCGGGGGCGGCCCCGGGCCGGTCCGGCCGGCTCGCGCCGGGGGTCATGACGGCGGTTCCGTGCCGGCGCTGCGGGCGCAGCCCGCGGCGGGCGTCCGGCCAGCCCCGCGGGGGGGGCTGTAGCTCAGTCGGGAGAGCGTCCGGTTTGCAACCGGGAGGTCGCCGGTTCGAGCCCGGCCAGCTCCACCGCGGGGGCGCGGGAGGGGCGCGTAGCTCAGCCGGTCAGAGCGCATCCCTGATAAGGATGAGGCCGCTGGTTCAAGTCCAGCCGCGCCCACCGGGCCCGGGGGGGATCGTTGAGGGGGGAATAGGGAAGGGAGCATAGGCGATCGCCGGGTGGCGCGCCGGGAGGCGCGCCGTCCGAGGAAGCGTCTGAAAGGAGCGGCCCCGGGGGCGGCGCGAGCCGTTCCGGGGCAGGCCCAGCGGGCAAGCTACTGAGGGCGCACGGGGGATGCCTAGGCGAGAGCAGGCGATGAAGGACGCGGCCAGCTGCGAAAAGCCTCGGGGAGCTGCCAGCAAGCGGGGAGCCGGGGGTGTCCGAATGGGGGAACCCGGCGGGAGCGAAACTCCCGCCGCCGCCGCGGGAACACATACCGCGGCGGGGCGAACCCGGGGAAGTGAACCATCTCAGTACCCGGAGGAAGAGAAAACAACAGTGATTCCGCCAGTAGCGGCGAGCGAACGCGGAGGAGCCCAAACCGTCCGGCCCCTAGGGGCGGGGCGGGGTTGCAGGGCCCGCCCGGAGGGGGCGGGGGCGCCTAGCCGAACGGCCTGGAAAGGCCGGCCGTAGGGGGTGAGAGCCCCGTAGGCGAAAGGCGCGCCGGCCCCTGGGGGGGAACCCTGAGTACCGCGGGGCACGTGGAACCCTGCGGGAATCTGCCGGGACCATCCGGCAAGGCTAAACACTCGCTCTCGACCGATAGTGGACCAGTACCGTGAGGGAAAGGTGAAAAGGACCCCTGCTAGGGGAGTGAAACAGTGCCTGAAACCGTGCGCCCACAAGCAGCGGGAGGGGGCGCGCGCGCCGGCCTCGGCCGGGGCGCGGGCGCCTGACCGTGTGCCTTTTGCATAATGAGCTGGCTAGTTAGTCTCGGTGGCGAGGTTAAGGGATACCGAGCCGCAGCGAAAGCGAGTCTGAAGAGGGCGAGTTGAGTCGCCGGGACTAGACGCGAAGCGGGATGATCTGCCCTTGGCCAGGGTGAAGTCCGTGTGACAGCGGATGGAGGCCCGGACCAGTGTCGGTTGAAAACGGCTTGGATGAGCCGAGGGAAGGGGTGAAAGGCCAATCAAATTCCGTGATAGCTCGTTCTCTCCGAAATAGCTTTAGGGCTAGCCTCGCGCGAAGCGCGGCGGCGGTAGGCCACTGGATGGACTAGGGGGTTTCGCAGCCTGCCGAATCCAACCAAAGCGCGAATGCCGCCGACGCAGGCGCGGGAGTCAGACCGCGGGGGCTAAGCTCCGCGGTCGAGAGGGGAACAGTCCAGACCGCCGGCTAAGGCCCCCAAGCAGCGCTCAGTGGGTAAGGAAGTCCGTCCGCGAGGACAGCCAGGAGGTTGGCTTAGAGGCAGCCATCCTTGAAAGAAAGCGTAACAGCTCACTGGTCGAGCGGACGGGCGCCGAAAATTTATCGGGGCTCAAGCGCTGCGCCGAAGCCGCGGGTCCCCGGGGAAGCCCGGGGGCGGTAGGAGAGCGTTCGCGCCGCCGGGGAAGCGCGGCCGGGAGGCCGCGTGGAGGGGTGCGAAGCGACTCTGCCAGCATCAGTAGCGAGAAGCCAGGCGAGAACCCTGGCCGCCGCAAGTCGAAGGGTTCCCGGGCAAGGTCGATCCGCCCGGGGTTAGTCGGGTCCTAAGGCCAGGCCGAGAGGCGTAGCCGATGGGCGCGCGGTTAATATTCCGCGACCGCCGCACGGTCGCTTGACGACGGGGTGACGCAGGAAGTGAGGCAGGAGGGGCGATGGAAGCCCCCTTTGGCCGCCGCAAGGCCTCCGGGCAGGCAAATCCGCCCGGGCGCGGGCCGAGGGCGGACGCGAGGCCGTCAGGCCGCAAAGCTGCGCAGCTACACTGCCGGGAAAAACCTCTAAGGAGAGCGTGCGGCGCCCGTACCGCAAACGGACACACGTAGACGGGAAGAGCATTCTCAGGCGCTCGGGTGATCGGTTGTCCAGGAACTCGGCAAACTGGCCCCGTAACTTCGGGAGAAGGGGCGCCCCCCGGGAGGGGGGCCGCAGGGAAACGGCTCAGGCGACTGTTTAGCAAAAACACAGGTCTCTGCAAAGTCGAACACGACGTATAGGGGCTGACGCCTGCCCGGTGCCGGAAGGTTAAGCGGAGCGGTCAGCGCGAGCGAAGCCGCGAAGCGAAGCCCCGGTGAACGGCGGCCGTAACTATAACGGTCCTAAGGTAGCGAAATTCCTTGTCGGGTAAGTTCCGACCTGCACGAATGGCGTAACGATCTGAGCGCTGTCTTGACAACCGGCCCGGCGAAGTTGTGGTACCGGTGAAGACGCCGGTTACCCGCCAAAGGACGGAAAGACCCCGTGCACCTTTACTACAGCTTGGCAGTGATGCATGGCGCGGCGCGCGCAGGATAGGTGGGAGGCGAGGAACCCGGGCCCGCGGGCCCGGGGGAGCCGGCCTTGAGATACCACCCTCGTGGCGCTGTGGATCTAACCCGGGGCCGTGGATCCGGCCCGGGGACACTGCTTGGCGGGTAGTTTGACTGGGGCGGTCGCCTCCCAAAATGTAACGGAGGCGCGCGAAGCTCGGCTCAGGCTGATCGGAAACCAGCCGCGGAGCGCAATGGCAGAAGCCGGGCTGACTGCGAGACCCACAGGTCGGGCAGGTGCGAAAGCAGGCCATAGTGATCCGGCGGTTCCGCATGGAAGGGCCGTCGCTCAACGGATAAAAGGTACGCCGGGGATAACAGGCTGATCCGGGCCAAGAGTTCACATCGACGCCCGGGTTTGGCACCTCGATGTCGGCTCATCGCATCCTGGGGGTGGAGCCGCTCCCAAGGGTTGGGCTGTTCGCCCATTAAAGCGGTACGCGAGCTGGGTTCAGAACGTCGCGAGACAGTTCGGTCCTTATCCTTGGTGGGCGCAGGAAACCTGAGGGGGGCTGCCTTCAGTACGAGAGGACCGAGGCGGACGAACCTCTTGTGAGCCAGCTGTCACGCCAGTGGCACCGCTGGGTAGCGAAGTTCGGAGGAGAGAAGCGCTGAAAGCATCTAAGCGCGAAACCCGGCCCAAGACTAGGTTTCCCCAGGAGGGCACTCGCAGACGACGAGTTCGATAGGGCGGATGTGCAAGCGCGGCGACGCGCTCAGCTGACCGCTACTAACCGCCCCACCGGCTTGCCCGCGACGCCTGCCCCGGAACGGCCCGCGCCCAGCGCGGGCTCCGGCGGTCGCCGCCGGCTCCCTTCCGACCCCTCCCGGGTGGCCGCAGCGGGGAGGCCACACCCGTTCCCATCCCGAACACGGAAGTTAAGCTCCCCAGCGCCGATGGTACTGCGCCGGCAACGGCGTGGGAGAGTAGGACGCCGCCCGGTCCCCTCATCGGCGGGCGCCGACAGGCGCCCGCCCTACCCGCAGCCTTTCCAGCGGTCCCGCCTCAGGCCGCCCGCATCTTCTTCGGACGCCCAGCCGCCCGTGTCGGCGGGAGGCCGCCGGTCGGGACGCCCCTCGGGGCCGTTCCGCCGCCAGCGTCGGGTGGCGGACATGTGGGCTCGCCGGGGCGGCTTCGATCTCAATGTTCTGCCCGACGCCGTGCCACTTTCCGATTCGTCCGCCCGGATCCATCTTTGGCGGTGCCTCCGGGGAGGAACCCTATCCCGGCGCCTCGCAGCGCCGGGACGTTGACACAGCCGGCTGCAGTCGGATATATTCGACTTGTTGCAGTCGGGAAGCGCCGCGCATCTGTCACGGTTTGTTACCGAGTGCCTGCCTAGGGGAATCCCGCAGGCCCTGCCGTGGGTCCCGCGGCGATTCCGGAGCATGCGCGAGGGAAGTTCCCCTGTGGCCCGGTAGTCCTGTGTCCGCGCAGCCCGAATCCGCCACGCAGTCCGAACTCGCCGAGGGACAGGCCGCGGCTGCTGCCGTGCCAGCTGCGGACGCTCCGGAGCTGCCGCCGCAGTCCCCTCCGGCCGAGCCCGCCGGGGTCGTCGAGGCCGAGTCCGGGGCCGAGCATCCGCCTGCGCCGCCAGCGCCCGGCGCTGCCGAGGCTCCCGCGGACCCCTTGCCGGACGGGGAGCCCGGATCGGTGCCGGAGGAGCCGGCGCCTGCAGCCGACCCGCCCGCTAGCGCGGCGTCGCCGAGTCCCGGGGTGGCTCCGGGGCTACCCGGCATGCCCGGTCTCCCGCCCATTCCCGGACCGCCGGACCTGGCCGCCGCGGACGACGACCTGATCGACGAGTTCCTCGAGATCGAGGATCCCTCGGAACTCCCGCACATGGAGTCGGGCCCGTCGGTCTCGATCCGGCCGGGCACGCGCTGCACCGCCGTTGTCGTGGCTCTGGGCAGGCAGCACGCGATCCTTTCCTTCGGCGCGAAGATCGAGGGCCAAGTGCCCCTTGAGGAGTTCCGCGGTCCGGACGGCGACCTGACGGTCCAGCCGGGCCAAGAGGTGGAAGTGATGGTAGAGAGGCTGGGCGCGCCCGGCGAGTTCGCCTCCCTGTCCCACCGCCGCGTCCGCGAAAGCCGTGCCTGGGAGGTCATCCAGGAGGCCCACGCCATGGGCACTTCAGTGAAGGGCACCGTTCGCGGGCGCGTCAAGGGCGGCCTGCAGGTCGACCTGGGAGTGCTGGCGTTCATGCCCGCCTCCCACATTGACGTGCGGCCGGTGCCCGACCTGGACGGATGGATCGGCGCGGAGGTCGAGGTCGGCGTGCTGGAGTGCGACCGGCGCCGGGGCAACGTGGTCGTCTCCCGAGCCCAGCTGCTCAGGGCCGAGCGCGAGCGGCGGATGGCCGAGGTGTTGAAGGTCCTCGAGGTGGGCAAGCCCGCATCTGGTGTGGTGAAGAACCTGACCTCCTTCGGCGCCTTTGTCGACCTTGGCGGCATCGACGGCCTGATCAAGCTGGCCGACCTGTCCTACGGCCGGGTCGAGCACGCATCCAAGATCGTCAAACCCGGCGACGAGGTGACGGCGATGGTGCTGCGCATCGACGGCGATCGGCAGCGCGTCGGCCTCAGCCTGCGCGCGATGCGGCCCGACCCTTGGATCGGGATCGAGGAGCGCTACTCCCCGGGGCAGATCGTGCGTGGCCGGGTGTCGAGCGTCAAGGACTACGGCGCATTCGTGGAGATCGAGCCCGGGCTTGAGGGGCTCATCCACTCCTCGGAGGTGGACTGGTCCCGGCGTCCGAGGCACCCCTCCAAGGTCTTCGAGGCCGACGCCGAGACAGACGCGGTCGTGATCTCCGTGCGTCCGTCGGAAAGGCGCATCGGCCTGAGCCTCAAGCGCCTGCAGCCGGACCCGTGGATTGAGCACGCCGCCAACCTGCAGCCCGGCACGGTCCTCAGGGGTACCGTGCGCCGGATCGAGACATACGGCCTCTTCGTGGAGATCGTGCCCGGCATTGACGGGCTGGTGCACGTGTCGGACCTCTCCTGGGACTCGCGCTCGGCGCATACCCGCGAGTTCGCCCGCAAGGGCGACGAGATCTCCACGGTCGTGCTGCGGGCCGACGCCGAGAATCGGCGCCTTTCCCTGGGTGTCAAGCAGCTCCAGCCCGATTCGTGGGACCAGTTCGCCAGCGACAACGCCATCGGGGACATCGTCCCTGGCGTGGTCCGGCGCCTCGTGCGCTTCGGGGCCTTCGTCGAGCTGGCGCCGGGCATTGAGGGCCTGTGCCACGCCTCGCGGCTGCCCAAGGACCGATCCTCGGTGCAGCCCGGGAAGCGACACCATTTCGAGATCATCGAGATGAGCGTCCGCAACCGGCGGGTCGGACTCCGTTGCTGCACCGACGACGCGCTCGATCGCCGGCGTGTCCGGGGAACGCTATAATCCGATTCGCGATGGAGGGCCGCCGCGACAGCCTGACTGGGGCCCGCTTGGCCCGCCACTTCCAGGCAAAGTTCAGCTTCACGAATCGCGAGGCGAGGGTCGTCATCAGCACGGTGCTGGACGCGGTCACCTCGGCGCTGGCCAGGGGAGAGAGCGTCCAGCTGCGCGGCTTCGGCACGTTCGGAGTGCGGGACCGGCCAGCGCGCTCGTACCGGAACCCGCAAACTGGCGGGACGGTCGAGGTTCCGGCGCAGCGTCGCCCGTACTTCAAGCCCGCCCCAGTCCTGCGGGATCTCGCCGGGAGCCGGCCGGACCGCCGTCGCGGGTGAGGCGCGCAACCGCGTTCGCACCGCGATGGACTTCCTGTGGAGCCCTTGGAGGTACCGCTACGTCAGCGGCGGCGATCGGCGGCGGAAGAGCGACCCGGGCTGTGTGCTCTGCGCGATCCGCGACGCCCGCGGCCAGGACCGTGAAGCCCTGATCGTCCACCGTGCGCGCCGCGCCTTCGTTGTCCTGAACCGCTATCCCTATACGAGCGGGCACCTGATGGTAGTTCCGTACGCCCATCTGGGGACGCTGGCGGAGGCCCCGCCGGAAACGGCCGCCGAGCTGATGGACCTGACCCGGAGCGCCGAAGCCGTCCTTCGCGACCTCTACCGCCCCGACGGCATCAACATCGGGATGAACATCGGCAGCGCGGCCGGGGCCGGCGTTGCGGGCCACATTCACATGCACGCGTTGCCCCGTTGGGTCGGTGACTCGAGTTTCGCCACGGTTGTTGGCGAGACGCGCGTGCTTCCCGAGGACCTCTCGGTGACTTGGGAGCGCGTGCGCGGCCGCTTCGCCGCCCGCCGCCAAGGAGGCGGCGCGGCCCGCTCCGTATAATCACAAGAATGGACGCCGACCCGGCGCTGCTGCTCAAGGTTGCCTTGGCGCCTTACGCGGCGACCTTGGCGGAAGCGCTGTACGCCGCGGTCAAGCCGCGCCACAAGCTCACCCGGGGCGGCCTTGCCTGCTTCATCGCCGCAGTCGCCCTGCACGGAGCATCGCTCGTCCTGGACGGCCTGGAGCGGGGCCGCTTCCCCGTGCAGGCGCTGCAGCAGCTCGCCTCGATGGCGTCCTTCTTCATGGGCGCCGCCTTCCTTGCCGCCTATGCCCGCTTCCACTACACCAGCTTGGCCGTCTTCGCCGTCCCACCGGTCTTCCTGCTGGCCTTGGCCGGCGCGCTCGGGGGTGCCGCGCGCCCGCCGTCCCGCCCGATCCTGCAATGGTGGATATCGGCCCACGCGACGCTGTTCCTGCTGGGCTACGCGGCGCTCTTTCTTGCGTGTGTCGCAGGGGTCATGTACATTCTTCAGGAGCGGGCGCTGAAGAACAAGCGATCCGAGCCGTTCTCCAACCATCTGCCCCCCTTGGGCAAGCTCGACCAGATCGGGTATAGCGCCCTCGCCACCGCCTTCGTCCTGCTGACGCTGGGCCTCATAGCGGCGTCAGTGTGGGCCTTTGCAAAGTGGGGGCCGAGCTGGATCGTGGACCCGACGATCGCCTTGGCCCTGCTGACGTGGTCGATAACCTTCGCAGTGCTCTTGAGCCGCCTTGCCGTCGGGTGGCGCGGACGCAAGGGTGCCCGCCTCGCCATCGCCGGCTTCTTGTGTGCGGGGCTGACGTGGATCGTCAACAGCGGCGCGCACACGTTCACAGGCCAATGACCATCCAGCTCGTAGGCATGAGCCACAAGACGGCTCCGGTCGAGGTTCGCGAGAGGCTTGCCCTCAACGACGAGGGGGCCGGTGTCTTGGCGCGACAGCTGGCCGAGTCAGGGGAGATACGCGAGGCCCTCGTACTCTCGACCTGCAACCGGGTCGAGTTCCTCGCCAGCGGCGAGCCGGACGCGCTCCACCGCGAGGTGATGCTGCGCTTCGGCAGTTCGGTGAACGGTGCCGGGTCGATGTACCACCTGGCCGGACGAGAAGCCGTGCGGCACGTGTTCCGCGTGGCGGCCAGCCTGGACTCGATGGTTGTGGGCGAGCCCCAGATCCTTGGCCAGGTCAAGGAGGCCTACCAGCGGGCACGCGCCTCCGGTGCGCTGGGGGGCCCGCTCGACAGCTTGCTCTCGACCGCATTCAGGGTGGCCCGCAGGGTGCGCAACGAGACCGAGATCGGCAAGATGGCCGTGTCGGTCAGCCATGTTGCCGTACAGCTGGCGCGCAAGATTTTCGGCGATCTGGACGGCAGGGACGTGCTGCTCGTCGGGGCTGGCGAAATGGCCGAGGCGGCCGCCCGCCAGCTGCGGGCCGCCGGATCCTCGCTGAGGGTGACCAACCGCACCTTTGCCGGAGCCGAGCGCCTGGCCGCTGAGTTCGGGGCTGCGGCCGTGCCTTTCGAGAGGTTGCTGGAGCTGCTCCAGACTGTTGACATCGTGGTGTCCTCGACCGGCGCCGCCGGATTCATACTCTCCCGTCGCACCGCGCAGGGCGTGATCGCCGCACGGCGCAACCGGCCAATCTTCCTTGTAGACATCGCCGTCCCTCGCGATATCGACCCGCGCATCAACGAGATCGACAACATCTTCGTGTACGACATTGACGACCTGCAGCAGGTCGCGGCCTCAAACATGAAGGCCCGCAGGCAGGAGGCCGAGATCGCAGAGCGGATCGTCGAGGACGAAGTGGACAGGAGCCTGAGGCGCCTGCGGGCCCGCTCGGCGGATCCTGCGATCATCTCCCTGAACCGGCGCTTGGAGACCATCCGGCGCCGGGAGCTCGAGCGCCACGGCGCCAAGCTCCGCTCGCTGACACGGGAGCAGCGAGAGGTCGTCGATCACGTCACGCGCGGCATTATCGGCAAGATCGCCCACCGAGCCATCGTCGAGGTCAAGCGCGGCGCGTCCGAGCCCGGTTCCGGCGTCAGGCCGGAGGACGTCCGGCGGATCTTCGGCATCGAGTAGGGGCCGCTGTGGCAGCCGGGCTCACCCTGGGAACGCGCGGGTCCGCGCTGGCATTGCGCCAGGCGCGCTGGGTCGCGAGGCGCATCGAGGCCGAAGGCACGCCTTGCGCCGTGCGCGTCATCCGGACAACCGGAGACCGCTTGCCGAGGGCTCCCTTGGCAGTGCTGGGCCCCAGCCAAGGCCTCAAGGGTGTCTTCACCAAGGAGATTGAGGACGCGCTCTTGGAGGGCGCCATTGACGTGGCGGTGCACAGCCTCAAGGACCTGCCGACGTCGCTTGACGCCCGATTGGCCCTCGCGTGCGTGCCGCAGCGGGCGGACCCGCGCGACGCGCTCTTGGGCCGGGCCCTGGACGATCTTGCCCCCGGCGACCGGGTGGGCACAGGGTCGCCGCGCCGCGCGGCGCAGATCGCGGCGCTGGTTCCCGGGGTCGAGATCAAGGAGATTCGCGGCAACGTGGACACCCGCATCCGGAAGCTGCGGGAAGGGCGCTACGACGCCATTGTGCTGGCGGCCGCAGGCCTGCAGCGCCTCGGGCTGCTGGACGAGGCAGAAGAGCTGCTCGATCCGGACCGAGTCGTGCCGGCGATCGGCCAAGGCGCGCTGGGAGTCGAGGTGCGCGCCCGGGACGGGCGAGCCCTGCGGGCTCTGGCTCCGCTCCACGATTCTGCCGCGGCGGCCGAGGTCGAGGCTGAGCGGGCGCTGCTGCGGTCGTTGGGCGGGGGCTGCGACGTGCCCTTGGGGGCGCACTGCCAAGCCCTCCGCGGCACGTTGCGGCTGCGGGCCGCCGCGGCCGCTGCGGACGGGTCGATCGTCCGCGCCAGTGGCAGAGCGCCCTTTGCGCAGGCCACCGAGCTAGGAGCGCGGCTGGCCGGGGATCTGCGCCGTCTGGGAGTGCCGGCGGAGGGCCCGGGCGCGTAACGGGCCGCTCAGGCGGCCCTAGCGAGAAGGAGGTCGCGGCCTTCCTCGACGTGGGCCATCACCTCGGCCTCCGACGAGGAGCGGTGGATTCGCTTGCGCAGCCGCTTCCCGTCGACCAGCCCGCGCGTGAAGTACGACGCGAACTGCTTCATCTTCCCCAGCGGCCTGCCCGAGATCTTGCCCGAATCCGCCACCAGCATCCGGAAGTAGTCCGCCAGCAGCTCGTAGCGCTCCAGCTCGGACGGACGGTCGTAGGTTCCCGTGGCCAAGTACTGCTGGATCTGCCGGAAGATCCATGGGTCCGTCGATGCTGCCCTACCGATCATTACCCCGTCGCAGCCAGTGAGCTCGAACATCTCCACGCACCGCTCGGGGGAGAACACGTCCCCATTGCCCACGACCGGAATGCCCACCGCGTCCTTCAGCTCCGCGATCTGGTGCCAGTCGGCCCGCCCGCCGAAGCCCTGCTGCCGGGTCCGCCCGTGAAGCGACACTCCCTGCAGGCCGCAGTCCTCCGCGATCCGCCCCATCTGCCGCACGACGATCGACTTGTCGTCCCAGCCCGTGCGGAACTTGCAGGTGAAGGGGATCGAGACCGCGGCGCGCACCGCCTTGAGGATGCGCTCCACCGCCGGAAGGTCGCGCAGCAGACCAGAGCCGCCGTTGCACTTCACGACCTTCTTGACCGGACAGCCGAAGTTCATGTCCACGCCGTCGAATCCCATGTCTTCCACCACCCGGGCCGCGTCGGCCAGCACTTGCGGGTCTGCCCCAAAGAGCTGGGCGACGATGGGATGCTCGTCGGGCTCGAAATAGAGGTAGTTGAAAGGCGTGCGGCGCGGCTTGCGGGAGGTCCCGCCATGGTTGGCCAAGATCCCGTGCGAGCTGGTGAATTCCGTCATGATCAGCCCGCACCCGGACAGCCTGCGGATGCAGCGCCGGAATACGGTGTCTGTGACGCCGGCCATCGGCGCGAGCACCACCGCCGGGCGCACGACGAGCCGGCCGAAGCGCAACTCCGCGGGAACAGCCATCACCCCGATTCTACCCGCACGGCATCAGGGCCGGTCACCCGTCCGGCAGATCGTCGATGCTGCGCGGCCAGTCGGCGCGCAGCAGCAGCGACAGGGAGCGGTCGCGCAGGAGCCTTCCGCCGGTCTGGCAGCGGGCGCAGTAGTTGACCTCGCTGGAGGCGCGGCGGATGCGCTGCACCGGTGCGCCGCAGTCGGGGCAGGGTCTCCGGAAGCGGCCGTGCACGGCCATTCCCTCGCGGAACGCCGAGACGCGCACCGGGAAGCGCTCGCGGGCTTCGGCACACAGGCGTTCCGTCCACTCCGTGAGCACTGCCCGGGTGGCCCGGTAGAGCCGCTCGATCTCGGCCTCGTCCAGATTCCTCGTCAGGGCCAGGGGGGACAGCTTGGCGCAGTGCAGGATCTCGTCCGAATACGCATTGCCGATCCCGCTGCAGATGGACGGGTCGGTGAGGGCACGCTTGAGCGTGCGGTTCTGCGCGAGTATCGCGGCCCGGAACTCAGCCAGCGAGGCTTCCATCACCTCCAGGCCGTGCCGGTGCAGCGCGTCGGCCGCCTTCCTGCCCACCACGGCGTGCAGCGTGGCCATGCGACGGGAGCCTGCCTCCGTCAGCAGTAGCGTTCCGTGGGAGAAGTCCAGGGCCGCGAGTACGCGCTTGGCGCGGAGCGCAGCGGGCTGGCGCTTCCGCCAGTAGAGCCGCCCGGCGACCATCAGGTGGATCACGAGCCAGTGCTCGCGCTCGAACTCCAGAGCGATGCGCTTGCCCAGCCGGTGCAGTCGCAGGACGCGCCTCCCGGCGAAGCGTTCCAAGGGCGGATCGACCGTCCGCAACAGGGACGGGGCAGCGATGCGGCACCGGGCCAGCCGGCGGCCTGCCACGCGCCGCCCCAATGCCTCGATGTACGCGCAGATGTCCGGGAGCTCCGGCACGCCCGCCTCCTATCGCATTACGGCAGCGGCCGGAACGGGAAGGCCACCGGACAGAGCCAGGAGACAAGCAGCACCAGCAGCACGGTCATCGGGAATCCCACGCGAGGATAGTCCGTGAACTTGTACCCGCCCGGTGCGTAAACCATCAGGTTGGTGTTGTAGGAGACGGGCGACATGAAGCTCAGTCCGCAACCCACGATCAGGCTGAATGCGAAGGGCTCCGGGTGCACGTTCAGGCGGGCGGCGGCGGCCATGGCCACCGGGAACATCATGGCCGCAGCGCCGTTCTTATTGATGACCTGGGCGAAGGCCGATGCGGTGGCCACAATTCCCAGCACCATCCCTCGATTGCCCACTCCCAGGCCCTCGGCGAAATCGAGCACCTTGTCTGCGATGAACTGCGCTGCGCCGGAATCCTCCAGCGCGACCGCGAGCCCGAGTGCCGCGCCGATCGTTGCAATCACGCGCAGCGGTATGGACAGGAAGGCCTTCTGCGGCGGAATGCACCCCAAGAAGACCATCAGCAAAGCAGCCCCCAGGCACACCACCATCGGCGGCCAATCGCTGAACATGATTCCGAATCCGAGCACACCGCACACGGCGACGGCTTTCCGACGGCCGGCGTGGTTCGGATGCTCGTAGCCGGGCACCTTCGCGACTAGGCAGAAGTCGCCGGAGCTTCGGTAGTCGTCCTCAAACCCCTCCGGCGCATCCAGCATCAGGGTGTCCCCCTCTTGGATCTCCACATCCTCGATCGGGCTGAGGACGGGCTCCCCGCAACGGTGCACGCCCACCACCCCGGCGTCGTAGGTGCCACGGAAGTCGGCGTTCCGGACGACCTTGCCGACCACCGGCGAATCGTGCGAGACGACAACCTCCACCAGCTCCGCCGCTTGCGCTGGCTGTCCCGGGGAGTCCTCCGAGTGACGGTGGCTTGGCACAAGCCCGTACACCTTTTGCAGGTCCACGACCGCGTCGAACGCTCCCACGAAGTACAGGCGATCGCCCGCGGCCAGGCGCATGTCGGTCGACGGGCTTGATATCGCCTCGCCCGCGCGCTCGACGGCGTACAGGTCGAGGCCGGGCAGGTGCCGCAAGCCCAGGCGCTGAAGGGCCTTCCCCTCCGCGCGCGACCCCTTCGGAACGTACATCTGGACGCTGTACTGGCGAACGTTGCCCCTGTCCGTAGCCGCCTTGCGGCGTTCGGGCAGCAGACGGCTGGAAATGCCGACAAGGTAGGCCAATCCAACCGTCAGCACGGGCAGGCCCAGCATCGCCGGAGCCCAGAACTGGCGCAGGGACGACGGGCGGGCAAGGCCCAGCGAATCGAGGTACTCCACGTACAAGCCCATCACGATGAGGTTGGAGGCGCTGCCGATCAGTGTCAGCTGTCCTCCGAGGAGCGATGCGAAGCTGAGGGGGATGAGAAACTTGGACGAACTCACGCGGATGCGCCGCGACCACTCTTGTACGATTGGCACGTACATCGCCACGACCGGTGTGTTGTTGATGCAGGAAGAGAGCAGGGCCACCGGCACGGTCAGGCGGAGCTGTGCGATTCGCACGGACTTCGGCAGACCCAGCAGCGGGGCCACGAACGAGCTTGTCGCTCCGGTCGAGAACAGCGTGGCCGCCACTACGAACAGCGACGAGATGGCGATCACGGCCGGATGCGCAAAGCCGGCCAAAGCCCTCTCCGGGCTCACCGCGCCGACCAGGATCAGCGCGAGCAGCCCGCCCAGCATGCCGGCCTCGACGGACACCTTGTTGGTGGCGAGGGCGGCGATGACCACGCCCGTGATCGCCAAGGCGAGCATGCCCTCGGTCGGCATGGCAGGTAGCATAGCCGATGTGCGGGCGGAGGTCCGGATCCGAGCCGCGCTTGTCCTAGCCATGGCGGCATGGGCGGCGCCGGCGCAAGCCCAGCCCGAGGGATTCAACTATGACGAGTCCGCTGTCCCGTCCTACGAGCTGCCGGAGATCCTGAGGGCGGCCGACGGCTCTGCGGTCGACGAGCCGGCCAAATGGCCCGCACGCCGCGACGAAATACTGGGGCTGTTCGAGCGCGAGGTCTACGGCGCGGCGCCGCCCTCCCCTTCCGAGATGCGCTTCAAGATTCTCGAGGAGGATCCCCGGGCGCTTGGGGGCGTGGCGCGCCGCAAGCAGGTTCGCATCACCTTCGGCGATTCGGACCAGGATCCGGGCATGGACCTGCTGCTGTACACGCCGGCCGGTGCGCAGGGCCGGGTGCCGACCTTCCTCGGCCTCAATTTCCGGGGGAATCACACCGTCCATCCAGACTCGTCCATCCGCTTGGCTGACTCGGTGACGGAAGTCGGCGTGCAGCCGGGGAGCGAGGAGGACCGGGGCAGGAGCGCCAGCCGGTGGCCCATCGAGCGCGCGCTGGAGCGCGGCTATGGCGTCGCGACCGTGTACAGCGGGCATGTTGACCCTGACTTCGACGACGGCTTCCGCAATGGCGTGCACGCGCTGCGCCCGCCGCGTTCCGAGAACGACTGGGGCACGATCGCCGGCTGGGCCTGGGGTCTGAGCCGGGCGCTGGACTACCTGCAGGGAGACCGGCACGTGGACGGGACTCGGGTCGCCGTCCTCGGCCATTCCCGGCTTGGCAAGACCGCCCTGTGGGCCGGCGCGGCCGACGAGCGCTTCGCCATCGTCATCTCGAACAACTCAGGCTGCGGCGGAGCAGCGCTGAGCCGCCGCCGCTTTGGCGAGACCGTGGAGCGCATTAACACACGTTTCCCGCACTGGTTCGCGGACCGCTTCAACGCGTACAACGGCCGTGAGGACAACCTCCCCGTAGACCAGCACATGCTGCTGGCCCTGATCGCACCCCGCCCGCTGTACGTTGCCAGCGCGGAGGAAGATCTTTGGGCCGATCCGCGCGGCGAATACTTGTCGGCCCGCCACGCCAGCGTAGTCTACGAGCTGCTCGGGGGGCAGGGCTTGGGGGACGCTCCGCACCCGCCGCTGAACCGGCCGGTGTTGCGCGACATCGGCTACCACATCCGCGAGGGCAAGCACGACATCACGGCGTACGACTGGGAGCGCTACATGGACTTCGCCGACCTCCACTGGCGCGACGACCGTCGCTGAGCGGCGCGGTCGGGCTTGGGGCAGACCCGGCCGCTGGCCGCGCCTCGGTGGCCGGAGCCCTGCTGTAGACTGGGGCCTTGGGGAGACACATGACAGCCACTCAACACAGCGTTCTGGCAATCGCCCTTGGCCTGTGCGCGGCCGCCGGAGGGTCCTTGCGGGCGGCCGAAGCCGGCGGCGTGCGCTTCGAAGACCCGAAGGGGTGGATCTCCTCGCCCAAGCCGATGCGGGCCCAGAACTACACAATCCCGGCCGCTGCGGGCGATGCCCAGGACGGTGAGATGGCCGTGTTCTACTTCGGCCCCGGCCAGGGTGGAGGAGTGGAGGCGAATGTCCGCCGCTGGATCGGGCAGTTCGCCAATCCCGACGGCAGCCCTATGCAGGCCAGCGCCGCGGAGCGCAGCGAGCACGAGCACGGGGGAATGGCGGTGACCTTGCTCGACGTGTCGGGCACCTACCTGTTCAAGCCGTTCCCGATGGCTCCAAGAGCCACTCCCATGCCAGGGTATCGCATGTTGGCGGCGATCGTGCAGGGGCCGGACGCCCCCGTGTTCTTCAAGCTGACGGCCCCAGCCAAGACCGCCGAGGCCGCAGAGGCGCAGTTCCGCGCAATCTTGGAGTCGGTCCGCCGATAGCTGGCCGATCCGGGTTCCGGCCGCGGCCTACGCCGGTGGCGAGGCGATCCGCAGGGTCCTGCCCGCGCGGATGCGCGTGCCCGAGAGGCCGTTCCAGCGCTGCAGGTCGCGCACCGAGACGCCGAACCGCCTGGCGATCGCTCCGAGCGTGTCCCCGGAGCGGATGCGGTAGGTCATGAAGCTCGCCCCCGAGGCCCCTGCAGTCGTGCCGGGCCCGACAACCAGGTTGTCGCCCGCGCGGATGCGCGTGCCCGAGAGGCCGTTCCAGCGCTGCAGGTCGCGGACCGTGACGCCGAAGCGCCTGGCGATCGTGGCGAGGTTGTCTCCGGACCGGATGCGGTAGTTTCCAGACCCCCGGGGAGGTGCTGGGGCGCTGCCGGACTTCGCTTGCTTGGCCCCGGCCGACGAGCTTGCTCCCTTGGGATCCGGATCGACGATAAGGTAGCGCCCTGCCCGGATGCGAGTGCTCTGCAGCCCGTTCCACTGCTGGAGGGACGCAACCGTCGTGCCGAATCTTCGCGCAATGGCGCCCAGGGTGTCCCCGGATGCGATCCTGTAACGCCCCGTCCCGGGCTCCAGGAGTCCGCCCGCCGGCCCGCCGCCGTAGTAGCGGTAGATGGCCAAGCGGGTCTTGGTCGGGACGGTCAGGCGCTGGCCGCCTTCCAGCCCCTTCCCGGGCTCGAGGGAGTTGAGCGCCAGAAGCTTCTCCTCGCTGACCCGGTATCGGTTGGCGACCGCAGCCAGCGTCTCACCGTCGCGCACCTCGTAGCGCCGCCATTGGAGCCGCTGCTCCGGCGGTACTAGCGCAACCTCGGTGGCGAACCGCTCCGCAGTGCCGGAGGGCAGTCTCAGGTCATAGGGGTACGGGGGGGTCGCGGACCTCAGCAGTCCGGGGTTGAGGTCCCTGATGGTCTCGACAGACGTCCCGGTGGCGTCGGCGATCAGGGCAAAGCTCGTCTGGTGCTCCGTGCGCACGGTGTCATAGCGCAGCTCAGGCGCATGGTCCACCTCGCCCACGTCGAACAGGTCCAGATTCAGGCCCGCCAGCGACATTGCGAGGATGATCGGCACGTAGTTGCGCGTTTCCCGGGGCAGGAGGCGCCGCCTGGATAGTTCCCAGAAGTCGCGGCTGCGGGCTCGTTCGACGGCCCGCTTCACCCGGCCGGGGCCGGAGTTGTACGCCGCCATCGCCAAATACCAGTCGTTGAACTCGATGTGCAGGTCCTTGAGGTGTTTGGCGGCCGCGCGCGTAGCCGTCTCCGGGTCATAGCGCAGGTCGACATAGCGGTCCTGCCGCAGCCCGTACTGGCTCCCGCGCCACGAGATGAACTGCCACATGCCAGTGGCGCTGGCGTGCGAGCGGGCCTTCGGGCGGAAGCCGGACTCCGCCATGGCGAGGAAGAAGAGTTCCTTGGGCACCTCCTCCTCTTCCAGGATGCGCTCGATCATCTCCCGGTAGGCCGAACCGCGCCCCAGCGAGATTCGCAGGGTCGCCTTGCCGCGCGTCGTCTTGGTGAAGTACGTCAGCAGGCGCTCCACGTGGCTGTTGAGCATCAGCGGAAGCTCGGATCTGGTGTTCCTCAGCCACTCTTCGTGCGTTAGGGCCTTTGGCGGCTCGGGCAGGACCAGCGACAGCAGTTCGTCCAGCAGGGCAGCCTCTTCCTCGACAGCCACCGGCATTTCCGGGCGAACCGGCGGGGGCACTTGGTGGAGGCCCAAGGAGGCGACCCGGGCTGCCGGCTCGGCCCGCTCGACCGCTGAGTCCGGCTCGGATCCGCCACTCGCGCGGTCCGCGGCCCGATCGCCGCCGGACCCCGCGGGCATTTCCCCGACCGCCATGCTGGGATCGATGCGCGTGCAGCCGGCTAGCAGGGCGACCGTGCAGAGGACAGCGCCCAGCAGCCCCAGCCCGCATCGCTCCGTCGGCAGCCGGTGAGGACTCTGGAACGCCCTCTCTTCGCAGTCTGAGTCCACATGGTCCGCCACACGCACAATCATCACAAAGAGAATCCTATGTGCCGCGGTGGGCGGCTCGCAATTATAGTACCCTATCCGGCCGAGCGGTGGGGGCGCTGCGGCCCTGTGCGGCAAATACGGCGCAGTCTGGCCGACCAACCAAGCCGACCTCGGGGCGCTGCCGCGCCAAGGCCCGTCCCCCGGGCCCGGTGTTATCCCAGTGGTACCATTGCGGATCGGCAGTCAAGCAAGGCCGCCGCCAGCGGCCGGACCACAGGGGGATCAGCAATGGCAGCAGCGAAGCCACGCGTGGCGGTGATCATGGGCAGCACGTCGGACTGGCCCACCATGAAGGCGTGCTCGGAGACGCTTGAGCGGTTCGGCATTCCCCACGAGTGCAAGGTCAGTTCAGCTCACCGGACGCCTGCCATGACGGCGGAGTACATCAGTTCGGCGGAGGCCCGCGGGATCCGCGTCATCATCGCGGCGGCCGGGGGGGCGGCCCACCTTGCCGGAGTGTGCGCCGCCCACACCGTGCTACCGGTGCTCGGCGTGCCCATGCCCAGCGTGCTCGACGGCATCGACTCGCTGCTGTCGACCGTGCAGATGCCCGGCGGCATCCCGGTCGGGACGCTTGCCATCGGCAAGGCCGGCGCCAAGAACGCGGCCCTTCTCGCCATCGCCATCCTAGCGACGTCGGACGAGTCGCTGCGTGGCGCGCTTAAGGACTTCCGCGCCGAGCAGGAAGCGAAAATCCGCAGTGCGACTCTAGGCTGAATTGGGGCACTGGGACGCGCGGGTGGTCGCCCGGCCGTTCTGGTACGCTCAATTGCCACAGCCATGCTGTCACCGCTGACCATCCTCGCGATCGCAATCGCGGTCGTGTTCGTCCTCATCCTCCGCCTGAGGATCAACGCCTTCATCGCTCTCATCACGGCGGCCACCACCGTCGGGCTGCTGTCGCCGAACGTCGGGCTGGAGGAGGTGATGCCCTCGGTGGCGCAGGAGTTCGGCGGCGTGTGCGCCAGCATCGCCATCGTGATCGGCCTTGCGGCGCTCATCGGGCAGTGCCTCATGGAGAGTGGTGCCGCGGACAAGATCGTGCGGGTGTTCGTCCGGGCATTGGGAGAGAGCCGCGCCTCGCTGTCCCTGCTAACCAGCGGCTACGTGCTGTCCGTCCCGGTCTTCTTCGACACCGTCTTCTACCTTCTGGTCCCGTTGGCCCGCGCAATGCGGGTCCGGATGGGCAAGAACTACCTGCTGTTCCTGATGGCGATCTCGGCAGGGGGCGCGGTGACGCACTCGATGGTGCCGCCGACGCCCGGGCCGCTGGCGATGGCGGCGACGCTGGAGATCGACCTCGGCGTGATGATCCTGGTGGGAGCGATCATCGCCGTACCGATGTCCCTCGGGGGCTGGCTGTTCGGCGTACTGCGCGACCGCCAGATGGACGTGCCCCTGCGCGAAACGCAAGGCCTGACCCTTAAGGAGCTGGAGGAGCTCGCCCGCAAGCAGGAGGAGCACCTGCCGAGCTTCTTCATGGCAATGCTGCCAATCGTGCTGCCGGTCGTTCTGATCGCCTCCAACACGCTCACGGGTGCGCTGGGCATTGAGGGTCCGCTGCGCGCACTTACGGCGTTCCTCGGGAACCCCAACCTAGCCCTGCTGGCATCGGCGGGGATCGGGCTCGCGCTGCTGGCGCGCCACAAAGGCTACTCCCTCGCCCAGCTGGCCGGTCCGGTGGAATCGGCTCTGGCGAGCGGCGGCCTGATCATCCTGATCACCGCCGCGGGCGGCTCTTTCGGGAAGATGCTCGTGCGGGCCGACGTGGGAACGGTGATAGGACAGGCCTCCCAGGAGTTCGGGGTTCCGATCCTGCTGCTGGCCTTCCTGCTCGGGACGCTGCTGAAGGTGGCCCAAGGCTCGGGGACGGTCGCGATGATCACCGTGTCGTCGATCATGGCCCCGCTCGTTCTCGACACGCCGCCGGGGTTTCACGTCGTGTACGTGGCCTGCGCGATCGGCTCCGGATCCATGGTTGGCTCTTGGATGAACGATTCCGGGTTCTGGGTGTACAAGCAGATGTCCGGGTTGACTGAGACCGAGGCGCTGCAGACTTGGACGCCCCTGTTGGCGGTGATGGGCGTGATCGGCTACGTCGTGACGCAGATCGCCGCGGTCATCGCGCCGCTGACCTGACGGGCCGAGACGCCCGAAACGGAACGAAGCGTTGAGTGAAACGTGGTCTTGTTCCCATTCGATCGCCAACCCGTGCACCGCCGGTCGTTGGACCGGGGGGGCGCATGCGCCCAGGCATGCATTCCAGGCCCGTTCCCGCCGGTCTGCTCGCGGCGGTGACCGGGCGGGCCGAACGGCAGCCATCCGTGCGCTCGGTCATCCTATTCGGGTCGCACGCGCGGGTAGAATAAAGAAGAAGTAAGAGATATACGGGTTGGACTCCGACTGGGACATCGGGGTGCAGTAGGACAGCGCGCGCCCCTGTACCCTGCTCTTCCCTGCGTTCCCGATGGTCAGGCCGTGCTTGGCAAACTTCTCCAGCTGCTTCAAAGTCGGGTGCCGGTGGCCTCGGATCCAGGCCGCGAGCTGCGGAATGCGGGCCGCAAGGTGCTCGCAATCCCAGCCAGCACGTTCGCACGCCCAAACAAGCATCTCGGCGGGCACGGAAATTCGGGTCATGCCCTTTTCCTCTGAATTGCATCCCGGAAGGTCCGGACTGTGGACGGACCTCGGTAGTGGGGCCTCTTGGTAGGGCGTACCAGCCCCATGCACGTGCTCGCCGTGTGCATCATGTCTCGAATCACCCGGCAGCTGCGGGCGTTCTCTGTGGCAGCGAGACCTGTCGCGCTCGCATCGCAGAGCACACACGGTGGGTGATGCGACTTTCCCAACGACGCTGCGCTGCTCAGAACGCCCCGGAATCGGCACTGTAAGTCTTGCTACCCAGTCCTTCGTCGCTTGGAACGGCGAGATCCTGGGGCCTGCCCTCTTGCCCTCTTGACTGCTTTGTCGAGGGAAGTGAGAAGAGAATCGTAACCGCTCGGGAGGGAGGTTGCGCCGGGGCTCGCAGACCGTCGGATTCCCGGAGCCTTCCAGTTCCAGCGTTCCTGTATTCGCCTCGCTCGTGCTCGCTCCGCCGGAGCCGCGTGCCGCCTTCCGCCTAGGGCATTGAGGGCAGGCACGCGCAGCGTCCAGCGGAGGCTTGGACCGCCAGCTGTCAGAGCCAGGCGACGCTGGCAGCAACCAACAGAGACAGCAGCGCTCGTGGTCTGCGCGCTTGTCTCAGAGGGGACTGCGCTAAGTTTGGCTCGGCCGAGGTCGCGGGCCAGGCTCCGCTCCCACGGCCAGGAATCTGCCGATCGAGACCCGCGCCACACCGCCAGTCCTGCCAACGCTCAGGCCCGCTAGTGTTGTAGAATGACCACATAGCAGCAGAATTCGCGCCATGGCGGGAAACTCTTCGAACACCCCCCAAGGCGGACAGCTCGAGCTCGACGGCCTCGACGCCAACATTAGGCCCATAGACATCGAGCAAGAGATGCGCAAGTCGTATCTCGACTATGCGATGTCCGTCATCATCGGTCGTGCCCTGCCCGATGTGCGTGACGGGCTCAAGCCCGTACAGCGCCGCATTCTCTACGCCATGCGCGACGAGGGCCTGCGCTCGAATCGCCCTCCCAAAAAATGTGCCCGCATAGTCGGGCAGGTGATGGGCCGATACCATCCCCACGGCGATTCCTCGATCTACGACACGCTCGTGCGTATGGCCCAGCCATTCAGCATGCGCCAGCTCTTGATCACGGGTCAGGGCAATTTCGGATCCGTAGACGGGGACCCGCCCGCGGCGATGCGTTACACCGAGGCGCGCTTGGCGCCCTATGCCGAAGCGCTGCTAGACGACATCGAACTGGAGACGGTGGACTTTCGTCCCAACTATGACGATTCCGCCCAAGAGCCCGAGTGCCTCCCAGCCTCCGCCCCCAACCTGCTTGTCAACGGCGCTGACGGCATCGCCGTCGGCATGGCGACCCATATCCCCCCGCACAACTTGGCAGAGTTGGTCGATGCGACCATTCAGCTGATCAAGCACCCGAAGACGCGCCCTGAGCGCATCATGGCCATCGTGCAAGGGCCGGACTTTCCCACGGCGGGCATCCTTTGCGGAACGAGCGGAATCCGCCAAGCCTACTACACCGGCCGAGGGCGCCTTGTGGTCCGCGCCAGAGTCGCGACAGAG
Source organism: Bryobacterales bacterium (assembly GCA_965203925.1). Taxonomy (GTDB): domain Bacteria; phylum Acidobacteriota; class Terriglobia; order Bryobacterales; family UBA6623; genus VXMF01. Next base: position 1,420,589 of record OZ241924.1, on the reverse strand, counting down.
TCCCGTCCCAAGGGGCGGCACGCGATCATCGTCACCGAGCTCCCCTACCAGGTCAACAAAGCCCGCTTGATCCGCAAGGCGGCGGACCTAGTGAACGCCAAGAAGCTCGCTGGCATCAGCGACATTCGCGACGAGAGCGACCGCAAGGGGATGCGGATCGTGTTCGAGCTGAAGCGCGGCGAGAATCCAGGGGTCGTCCTAAACAACCTCTACAAGCAGACCGACCTCCAACACGGCTCGGGAGTGGCGCTGCTGGCCATCGTTGATGGCAGGCCCAAGACCGTCGGCCTTGTCGAGTATCTCAGGTTATTCATCGCCCATCGCCAGGAAGTTGTCCGGCGCAGGACCAACCACCTGTTGCGCAAGGCCCGCCGCCGGGAGCACCTGCTGCTGGGCTTCGCAAAGGCTCTTCTGCGCATTGACGAGGTCATCGCGTTGATCCGCTCGGCCGACAACCCCAAGCACGCCAAGGCGGGCCTCGTCGGCGAGGTCGAGATCGACTACCGCCGCTTCCTGCCGCAGGGAGTTGCGGTCGACACTCGGCCCTTCGAATTCACCGAGCGTCAGGCCCAGGCCATCATCGAGCTCCAGCTCCAGCGGCTCACAAACATGGAGCGGCAGAAGATCCACGACGAGCTCGAGGGCGTTCAGGAGAAGATTCGCGGCTACGAAGAGATCCTCGGCAGCCAGGACGAGCTCAATCGGGTGGTCATCGGCGAGCTCCGAGCGGTAAAGAAGAAGTTCGCCAGCCCGCGGCGCACGGAAATTGGCGAGGAAGTCCGGGAAATCTCGATCGAGGACCTCATCGCCGACGAGGACATGGTGGTGACCGTCACCAAGAACGGGTACCTCAAGCGCACCGCCCTGGACACCTACCGGAAGCAGTCCCGCGGCGGGCGGGGAAGGATTGGCATGGCGACGCGTGACGGCGACTTCATCGAGTATCTGCTGTCCGTCACTACCCACTCGTACCTCCTGGTCTTCACCAACCTTGGCCGCGTCTACTGGCTCAAGGTGTACAACATCCCGGAGGTGGCCGCCGCAGGCAAGGGCCGAAATATCGTCAACCTACTCAAGCTGCAGCCCGAGGAGACGGTCCAAGCCCTGCTTCCGGTCACCGACTTCGACCCGACCCGATTCGTGGTGATGGTGACCAAGCGCGGCAAGGTGAAGCGCTGCTCGCTCGATCAGTTCTCGCGTCCTCGCTCCATCGGGATCATCGCGCTGATCCTTCTCGAAGGCGACGAACTCGTCGCCGCCCGACTCGCCGGGGATGAGGAGTGCATCCTGATCGCCACTCGGCTGGGGCAGGCCGTGCGCTTCGAGAGCAGCGAGGTGCGTCCCATGGGCCGGGTTGCCCAAGGCGTGATAGGCATTCGGCTGGCGGACGGAGACCAAGTGGTAGGGATGCTCTGCGCGACGGATGAGGACTACGCCCTCACCATCCTCGAAAAAGGGCAGGGCAAGCGCACGAAGATCGGCAAGTACCGTCTCACTGCGCGCGCCGGCAAGGGTGTGCTGAACGCCAAGATCACGCGCTACAGCGGCGCGGTCGTTGCCGTGCTTGGCGTCCAGATCGACGACGAGCTCATGCTCATCAGCCGCAACGGCAAGACGTTGCGTATCGATTCGAACAAGATCCGCCTCACGGGCCGATGGGCGCGCGGCGTGCGGCTCGTGGACCTCGAGAAAGGCGATCAGGTCGCCGCCGCGTCGGTCGTGCCGCGCACGGACGACATCGAAGAAACGATGCTCCTTCCTGTCCAGTAGCCGCGGCGGTGCCCTTCAGCGGGCGCCGACCGAGGCGGATAGCTGGCCGTCCGCCTCTGGCGAGGATGCGCTGGGCCGGAGCACAGTCAGCCGCACGGACTCTAAGGGGCGGCGCACGTCATTGCGCTTGCGCGGAGGGCCGATCCACAGCGTGGAAATCGCCTCCGCGGCCGCTTCCTCGCCCCGCGTCCGCCCGGCGATGCGCAGCGGGTAGTCCCCCGCGGCCACGCGCGCGTCGACCAGCACGTCGATGAAGACGGTCGGGATCACCACGTTGTCCCCGTCCCCGGACGGGCCGAAGTACTGGTCCGCAGTAAAGGCCGCCCCCGTGGCCGCAATGCCGTCGGGCGCGTCCTCCAGCCACACGTCCACCGCTCCAGAAAAGCCCGGCTCGGGGATCAGAAGCACTCCCACAGACAGTCCACCGCCCTGCACGACGTTCAGGTTCTCAGGATCCGAGAGCAGGGCAAAGCGGGGCTCGCGGCGCTCGACGTGGATCCGGTACGCCATGTCCGGTCCGGTCCTCCCGATACGGTCGCGGACCACGAGCCTGTACTCTCCGCTCCGCGCGGGGCGCACGTGCAGCAAGGAGTCCGGATTGCCGATGACCGTTCCCTGGCCGGACATCAGGTCGTCGTGAGAGGCCACGAGGGTCCCCTCGGCGTCGAACAGCTCCAGGACAGTGTCAATGCGCGGCAGGCCCAACTGGGCTGCCAGGGTTGTGACCACCATTGGCTCGCCCGCCTCCAGCCGCAGCCAGTACTCGTCCTGGCCACCCATCCCGCCCGCCAGGACGCCGTTGCAGGCGCTGCCGGCCGCTGCCGGCCGAAACCGCGCGCAGTCCGGCTCTTCAAGGTCGGAGACCACAAAGCTGAGCGCGTCGTTGATTCCCCCGGGCGATCGCACCCAGATCCGCCACAGGCCACGCGGCGCGTCGGCCGGCAGCCTGAATTCGGCCTGGAGGCGGTCGTCGCGACGACCGGACACGTGCGCTTGCACGGCCTCTCCCCCCACCGTGTCGGTGCGCAGCGGGATGGTGAATGGAAACGTCAGCCGGTAGTACTCGGCCCTGCGCACCGGCTGCATCCAGACTTCCCCGACGTCTGCCAGCCCTCGGCCCCGGAGGGATACGGTGACATCGGACCCTGCCCTCGCCCCCAGCGGGGAGGCAGCCTCCACGACGGGCGTCTGGCCGATCCGCAGCATGTAGCCGCAGTTCTTGTTGCAGTTGACACGTTGCGGCCCCCGGTACTGGTCCAGCTTCAGGTAATGCGGACCCGTCCGCTCGAAGACGTGCTCGAGAAAGGGCGTCTCAAGGTAGTCGTCGCGGTCGTCGCTGAAGGCGACCTGCTCGCCTCCCGAGTCCAGCAGCGCGAGGTTGTTCTCCAGGAAGCCGCCGTACTCCAGCGAGCGCAGGTCGAAGATCCAGCGTTCGCCCGCCTCGGCTTCGAAGCGGAAGGTGTCCACGTCCTCGATCGTGTGCATGGCGCCGTGCAGCGTCTGCGTGCGGAGGTCGATCTGCTGCGCCTGGCTGAGGGTGTCGTTTGGCTCGACTTCGCGGGCTGGCGGCATCTCGTGGACGTAGAACAGGCGCGAGTTGGAGCGCCCCCTTGGTGTCCGCAGCGTCGCTATGTGCGGGCCCGGCGGGGCGTCGGCCGCGATGCGCACCGCGGCGACCAGCCCGCCGTCCGGCCCAGCCCGGCCTGCCTCGCCCGTCAAGTGCGGGGAGTCGAACTCGAGCGCGGCCGGCAGCTCAAGGTTAGTACCGGCGAGCAGCACTTCCACTTCTTGGCCGACCTGCCCTCCGAACGGCTCGATGCGATCCAGCCATGGATCGCCGGGCGCCTCGCTGGCCCCCGCCCGGAAGGCAATGGCGAACAGGGCCAGGGCGAGGCCAGTGCGCCTAGGCGAACAGTTCGCGGATCGGCTCGCCGCCATCGTTGATCCTTATGGGCCTGCCCGCGGCGTGGTACTCCTTGTGGGCGTCGATGCCCAGCTTGCGGTAGACGGTGGCGCCAAGGTCCTCGATCGAGACCGGCCGGTCGGCCGGCTCCGCACCCAGCCTGTCCGAGCTTCCGATCACCTGCCCGCCGGGCACGCCCGCCCCGGCCACGGCGATGGAGAACACGCCTGGCCAGTGGTCGCGGCCCGCCGAGTGGTTGATCTCGGGCGTGCGGCCGAACTCGCCGATCGCCAGCACGAGCGTGGTGGACAGCAGCCCGCGTGAGTCCATGTCCTCCAGCAGGGTGTTGAATGCCTGGTCGAACTCCGGATACAGCCTGCTGTTGGTCTTGTCGTTGTCGCTGTGCGTGTCGTAGCCCCCGTGGAAGACCGTCACCAGGCGCACCCCAGCCTCGATCAGCCGGCGCGCCAACAGCGCTCCCTGGCCTCCGGTCGTCCGGCCATACGCGTCGCGCAGCCTGTCGGGCTCGGAACCGATGTCGAATGCCCGCTTGGCCTGCGGCGAGCCCACCAGATCGAGCGCCTTCTGGTAGAAGTGGTCCATGCTGGAGACCACGTCCGACTTCTCGAGGGCTTCAAGGCGTGCGTCGAGCCGCTCCAGCAGGTTCGCCCGGCCCCGCGCCTCCTCTAGGCCGAGCCCTGTCGGGAGCGACAGATCCTGCACTGAGTACTTCTCCTTGGCCGGATCGCCGGCGACGAACGGGTCGTAGGCCGATCCCAGGAAGCCCGCGTCCGCGCTGATGTCCCGCTTCGGGATCACGACGAAGGGAGGCAGGCCGTTGCGGGCCCCGCGTTCGCGGGCCACGACCGAGCCGTAGACCGGGTGCTTGTAGGCGTTGTTCGGGCGCTGGCCGGAGAAGGCGTACTGCTTGGCCTTCTCGTGAATGGCCTCGAGCGAGAACATCGACCGGATCACGGAGAATCGGCCTAGGTTGGCTGCGCTGCGCGGCAGCAGCTCGCTGAAGCGCACGCCTGGCACGGCCGTCGGGATCGTTTCGAATCCGCCCCGGATTCCGGCCGGGGCTTCCGGCTTGGGGTCGAAGGAGTCGTGCTGGCAGACCCCGCCGCTTTGGAAGAAGACCAGACACGAACGCTCGCTGCGTCCCGGCGAAGCCGCGAGCAGCTGCGGCAGGCTCACACCAGCAATCGAGGTCCCGCCGACGCGGAGGAAGTCGCGCCGGGAGTAGCGGGCGCGCATGTGGGAAAGCAGCATCGGCGGTCACCTCACAGGTTCATCTGGAATTCCTTGGTGTTCAGGACGGCCCACAGCACGTTGGCCAGCCGCTGACGCCGGTCTCGGCCTGCGGCGGCCTCCTCGGCGAGGTAGGCTTCGATCCCCCGCCGCTCGTCGTCATCCGGACGGCGCGACAGGGCCCGTGCGTAGAGCGCGTCCACCACCTGCCCGTCGCTGAGGCCGCTCTCGAGGAGCCGCTCTACGACGAACCCCTCGGCGCGTGCCCTTGCGGCCAGGACGTCCCCGTTCATCATGAGCAGCGCCTGAGCCAGCGAGGGCGCGTTGGAGCGGTCCTCCATGACATCCCTTCGGGGGTGGCCGAATGTCGTCAGGAACCGCGTCGCGCCGATGCTCGCGACCAACAGCTTGGGCGACGTCCCGGGGGGATACCCTCGGAAATCCTCGGGAACTCCGGTGACTTGGCTGATCGCGTCCAGCAGCACTTCTGCCGGAAGCTTGCGCGGCAGGTAGCGCGCGAACAGGGCGTCCTCCAGCGGGCGCTCGCCGCCCGGTCGCCCGGGAGCGTGGGCCGCGAGTTGGTATGCCTGCGAGTTCAGGATGAGGCGGTGGAGCGACCTGAAGCGGAAGCCGGAATCGATGAAGTGGCGCGCCAGCGCGTCCAGCAGTGCCGGGTGAGACGGACGGTTGGTCGATCGGAAGTCGTCGAACGGCTCCACGATGCCCCGCTGGAAGTACTCGTGCCAGACACGGTTTACCGTGGCCCGGGCGAACTGCATGCGCTGGTCGCGCGTGATCCAGTCGGCCAGCGCGGCCCGGCGAGTCGTCCCGCCCGCAATCTCTGGCTCGCTGCCGTCTAGGAATCGTGGTGCGACGGTGCGCTTGGTGACCGGGTGTTCGGTCTCGCCCTCGCGCGCGTCGTACCAGACCCTGCGGTACTGGCCGTAGCCGTGCTTGACCCGCACGCGGGACAGGAAAGCCGCCAGGCCGTAGAAGTCGTCCTGGGTCAGGTTCTCGAGCGGGTGGTTGTGGCACTGCGCGCACTCGATGCGCTGTCCCAGGAACAGCCTCGTGATCGTGGGGACGGCCTTCTCGACCTCGAAGGTCTTGAGCATGAAGTCGATGGCCGGGTGCCAGAAGTTGCCAGCCGGGCGGACTGTCGTGTCTCCCACGGCCGTCAGCATCTCCCGCACGGTCCGGTCGTACGGCCAGTCCTCCCGGATCGAGTCGTGCAGCCAGCGCTTGAACGAAGCGTTGGTGCGTCCCTGCGAGTAGTACTGCGAGTTCCGGAACCAGTCCTCGAACTTCACCAGCCAGTGGGTAGTGTGCTCTTCCCGCTCCAGCAGCGCGTCGATTAGGGTCGCTCGCTTGCCGTGGGCATCGCTTGCCAGGAAGCTGGCGGCCTCCTCTCGGGTGGGCAGGATGCCGGCGGCATCCAGGTAGACCCGGCGCAGGAACGTGCGGTCGTCGCTGGGCGGGAAAGGCTCGATGCCCACTCGTCGCAGCTTCCCGAAGACATGGGTGTCGATCAGGTTTGCCGGTTCGGGAATCCCCGGCGGGACAGCTGGCTGCCGCTCGACGACGATGATCTGGGATGCTGCGGCCTTGCCCATGGCCCGCGCCAAGAGCGTGGTCATGCCGGTGCCCGCTGCGGTGACGACGGCGCCTTCGCCGAGGCGGACCACGGCCTCGTCGTCAACCGAGAAGCGCACCTCGGCGGTCATGTCCCGAGTGGTCCCGTCCGACAGCCGGCCCACTACGACCACCGGCTGCGAAGTCCCCGATTCGGCCAGTACGGCCTCGGCCGGATAGACCTCGAGGCGTTCCAGCCGCGTGCCGCCGGAGCCGTAGGGGGCCCCTTGGCGCAGCCACTCCAGAATGGTTCGGTACTCATCGCTCTCGCGGGTCATCAGCTGGCCGCCCCCGTGCGCCAGTTCGAAGGAGGGCTTGGCCAGCAGCAGGGACTTCCCGGGATCTTGAAGTGAGACGCGGCGGCCATCGTGCTGCCTCACGATCATGTCGTGGTCCAAACGCGGATCCGAGCCGTACAGGGAAAGCCTGAAACCGTTCTGCCCTGCCGGCGAGCCGTGGCAGGAGGAGGAGTTGCAGCCCTTCGTGGTCAGGATCGACAGCATGTCCCTCTCGAAGCCGATGCCGACCTGCGAGGCGACTTCCGCGACTTCGACAGCGGCGGTGGCCAAACCCTCGGCGCAGCGCGCCTCGACCACGGCACGTCCCGGCACGCGCGCCCTGAGCACGCCGCCCTGCACCGCGACGATTCCCGGCGCGTCGCTGACGACTTGGCACTCGCTGCCGCCATCGACCAGGATGCGCTGCGTCGCTCCCGGCCCTTGCAGGCGGATGCCGGCGGGCTCGATCGCTACCGCAAGAGCGCAGGGAATGGCCAAAAGACTGCCCGTCACCGCAGCGATGGACACACTCCCACCCACATAGTCAGAGTAGTCAAGCCGCGCCGCGGAGGCAAGCGGCCGGCCCGATCTGGGGCCTCGACAGACGCCCTCGGCGAGCCTCGCGCGTCGGGGCGCCGTCAGGTGGCGCGCTCGCGCCATCGCTCTCCGAGGTCGATCGCCAACGCCAAGAAGCCTTGTCCACGCGAGGGCACCCAACAGTGGGCTTCGGCAGGTTTTTGGAGAGTTGGCGCCGCCGTCAGGCCCGCTCGCCTAAGCCCCGTGGTACGCTACCCGTCAGGCCATGCGGTCGCTCCAGCCTTGGTGCGCCGCCTAGGGCCGGGCCGGTGACCATTGAATATCCTCCTCTATAACCCCGACAATCAGGTCACCAAGAACTACATGCCGCACCTGTGGATGTTTGTTCTGCAGGCGCTGACCCCACCGGGCCACAAGGTCTTCCTGATCGACGGCAACGCTCGGCACATGACCGAGGACGACATCGCGCAGTTCGTCCGTGACCATGACATCCAGCTTGCCGGGATCGGGGCCATGACGCGCATGGCCGCCCGCGCCTACCGGATGGCGGACGCCATACGCGCGGCTGGCGCGAAGGTCGTCATGGGCGGTCCCCACGTCACCGAGGTGCCCGACGAGCCCCTCGGGCGGGACGGTGAGCCGCGCCACGCGGATGCGGTCGCCTTGGGCGAGGCGGACGACATCTGGCCCAAGATCGTACGCGACGCCGAAGCCGGCAGGCTGCAGGACGTCTACATGCCGGTTGACGAGCGGGGCGTCGAGGTCAAGCCATCCTTGGAGGACTATCCCGAGATCCCATGGGAGTCGATGGACCTGACCCAGTTCGACCTGATCGCCAAGATCCCCAAGTGGGGCCGGTACCTGATGGAGAAGGCCGGGAGCACATGGAAGAGCTTCTACGTCGTCCCCATCGAGTCCGGGCGCGGCTGCCCGTACGGCTGCGACTTCTGCACGGTGACCGGCTTCTTCGGGGACTCGATCCGCTTCCGCAGCAACCAGAGCGTGGTTGACGAGATCCTGCGGCTCAAGGCCCGCGCCAAGGCCGAGGGCGGCCGCGTGGCCGTGTTCTTCATCGACGACAATTTCGCCATCAACAGGAAGAGGACGAAGTCGCTGCTCCGCGAGATGATCGCCCAAGGCGCCCAAGTGCCGTGGGTCGCCCAGATCAGCATGAACCTGCTCAAGGACGAGGAGCTGGTCGACCTGATCAAGGAAAGTGGCGGGCGCTGGATCTTCATGGGACTGGAATCCATCGACCCGGCCAGCCTCAAGGACGTCAACAAGGGTTTCAACAAGCCCGCGCTGTATGGCGACGTCCTCGAGCGTCTGGCTAGCCGCGGCATCTACTCGATCACGTCGTTCATCTTCGGGATGGACGGCGACCGACGGGGCGTGGCGCGGACCACGCTCGACACCATTGCCACCTGGCCGCCCGGCCTGCCCGTCTACGGGTTGATGACCCCGTATCCGGCGACGCCGCTCTACGACAGGCTGATGGAGCAGGGTCGGCTGACCCGTCCCCGGCACTGGCTGGACTTCAGGCCCTTCCGCATGGCCTACACTCCGCTGCACATCAGCATTGAAGAGGCCGAGGCTGAGGTTGATCTGGCGTGGAAGGAATCCTACTCGCCCGAGGCCACTCGCGAAGCCTTGGAGAAGGTTGCCCACCGCCCGTTCCACGAGCGGGCCGTCCTCTTCTTCACCCGCCTGGCCTTCCGGGGCATCTACTTCCCGCAAATGACGAAGCGGCACTGGGTCGCGCTGCTGTGGCAGAATCGGGCCAGCTTCTTCCGCATATTGGCCGACGGGTACAGGGCGCTCAGGGACCACCGCAGTGGCAAGGGGCAGCCCCCCGCCTACAGCCCCCCGCCGCCACAAACGCGCCGGGACCGAGAGGGTAAGGGCGTACCGGTCCGCGTCTGACGCTCCGCCCCGAGCGCTCAGAACCGCATGGCGGTGAAGCCGCCGTCGACGAAGACCTCCGCGCCCGTGATGAAGGCCCCGGCTTGGGCGGAGACCAGCAGCAGGGCCGCCCCCACTAGTTCGTGGGCCTCGCCGAAGCGGCCCATGGGCGTCTGCTCCATGATCTTCTGCACACGCTCGGGCTGCAGGATCTTGCGGTTCTGCTCGGCCGGGAAGAATCCCGGGTTGAGCGAGTTCACGCGCACGCCCTTGGGGGCGTACTCCCGTGCGACGTTCTTCGTCAGGTTGTTGACCGCGGCCTTTGAGGCCGAATAGGCGAAAACGCGCGACAGGGGGAGATGGGCGGTCACGCTACCGATGTTCAGGATCGATCCGCCGCCCGGCTGGGCGGCCATTACGGGCGCGAAGATCTGGCACCCGAGGTGGGTGGCCTTGAGGTTCGTGTCCAGCACGCGCTGCCAGTCCTCATCGCTGATCCGCTCGTAGGGCACCGCCGAGTTGACGCCGGCGCAGTTGACTAGGACGTCCGCCCGGCCCTCCTCGGCCAGGGCGCTGTCGCGCAGTTCTTCCAAGGATTGCCGGGATGTCACGTCGACCGGATGGAAGCGTGCAGAGCCTCCGGCTCGGCCGATGGCGCCGGCGCGCGCTGCGCCGCGCTCCTCGGACCGCCCGGCGACGATCACCCGGGCGCCGGCCGCCGCGAGGCCGTCGCAGAGCGCCCCGCCGAGGACTCCGGTCCCCCCGATGACAATGGCCACGCTGGAGTCAAGGCCGAAAAGCTGGTGCAAGAATCGCGCGGAGCGTTGCATCTCTATGGCTACCTTGTCACTTTCTGAGAGGCGACCGCAACCCTGGCCAGGGCTCCGACTGCACGACGCGCCCGTTGGGCCGCCAACGCCTGCCCGCCTCGACCGCCTTCAGGCCCGCCTCCATATGGTCCGCGAGAAGCCCCGTCTCGACGCCGTCCCACTGCGGCAGGTAGCCCCGGAACTTCAGCAGCCCCCGGCGCAGCTGCCGGGTCGCGCCGACGCGGTTGCCCCTCTCGTGGTGGTAGCAGGCCACCGCAAAGTGGATCAGGGCCTGCAGGAACCAGCGGTCGGGCTGCTGCGTGAACGTCCACAACTCCTCAAGGACCTCATGGCAGTCGTAGAACTCGCCCTCGTTGAAGAGCCGCACGCCTTCCTGGAACAGGGCCCGCTGCTGCTCGACGTTCATCCTGGAACTTCCCAGCATACGGCGGGGCGCTAAACTCAATTCCTCAGAGGTACTGATGCACTCTCGCCTCATCGCCTGCACGGGCCTGGCCGCCGCACTGCTCACGGGACAGCCCACACCGCTGGGGGGCTCGGCCGAGCTGCACGAGCTCTTGGACCGCCTCAACACTGTTGGCACGGTCCTGATGCTAGGCGCCCACCCGGACGACGAGAACACCGCCGTGATGGCCCACTTCGCCCGCGGTCGGCATCTCAGGACGGTTTATTTCTCGGCGACGCGCGGAGAGGGGGGCCAGAACCGCATCGGCGCAGAGCAGGGTGCCCTAATGGGCGTGATCCGCACCCATGAGCTGCTGCGTGCACGTGAGATCGACGGCGGCGAGCAGGACTTCGCGACCGTCGTCGACTTCGGCTACTCCAAGACGCCGCAGGAGACCCTGCAAGTGTGGGGAGAGCGGACCCTGCTGCGCGACATGGTGCGCTCGATCCGCACGTTCCGCCCGGACGTGATCATTTCCAGGTTCCCGCCGAAGCCGGGCAGCGGCGGACACGGCCACCACACTGCGGTCGGCTGGACCGGACCCCAAGCGTTCGAGGCGGCGGCGGACCCCGCCCGCTTCCCGGAGCTGGGACTTGCCCCTTGGCAGGTCCGCCGCTACTACTTCAACGTCTTCACCTTCGGCCGGCGCATGGAGGAGAGCACTGCGCGCCAGCCCGGCCAGCTGCGCATCGACGTTGGCGGTTACGATCCTGTGCTGGGCAAGTCCTACGCGGAAATCGCTGGCGAGAGCCGCAGCATGCACCGCAGCCAGGCGATGGGCACCTCCCAGCGCAAGGGCAGCGTGCCCGCCTTCTTCGAGCATGTCGCCGGCGAGAAGGCCACGGAGGACCTTCTCGAAGGGATCGATCTGGGCTGGAGCAGGGTTGAGGGTGCTGAGGGGGTCGGCCGCAGCCTTGCCGCTGCCCGGGCGGAGTTTGATCCGACTCGCCCTGGCACGATCCTCGGCCACCTGCTAGCGGCATACCGAGACCTGCGCGGGCTGGAGGGGCCAGACGCCGCGTACAAGCTCGGGGAGCTCACCCGTGCCATCGAGCTGGCAGCAGGTCTGTGGGTGGACGCCTCGGCCGATCGCTGGGACGCCGTCTCGGGAGAAGCGATCGAGGTCACGGGGGCCGTGCTACAGCGCTCCGACGGCGGCTGGAAGTGGCTGGACGCGCTGGTTGGCGGCGTCGGCACGGCGACCGTCGCTGGAAGCGGGGCCTTGCGTACCAACCAGGTTGCCCTGCGCGGTGCGCAGGTGAAGATTCCGGCGGATGCGTGCTACTCGCAGCCGCACTGGCTCGGCGACGGATCGACGGGACAGCCCGGGTGTCCCTCCGGTTCGGCCGTGACGCCCGGGCCGCAGCCGGAGCTGGTTGCGACGTTCAGGCTGGAGGCGGCCGACGGCACGCAGGTCGAATTCCGCAAGCCCGTGCTCTACCGCTGGGTCGACCCCGCCCTTGGCGAGCGCTCGCGCCCGGTTACGGTGGTGCCCCCCGTCACGGTGGCGTTCACCGGCCAGAGCAGGATCTTTCCCGACGCCCAACCGATCACGGTCGCAGTGCGGCTTGCGTCCAACTCGGGCGCCGCGTCCGGCAGTGTCCGATTGCGGACTCCTGAAGGGTGGAGCGTCGAGCCAGCTGAGCTTGACGTGCAGTTCCTGCGACAGGGGCAGGAGCACGTCGCGAAGTTCGAGGTGACCCCTCCGCAGGCGGCCTCCAGTGGCGAGTTGACCGCCAGCTTCGCCTTGGGCGGCCAAACGATCAGGTCGGGCATGCGCTCGATCGCCTACGACCACATCCCGCCGACCGTGGTGTTCCCGCGGGCGGCGATGCGCGTGGAGCGGACGGACGTGGAGCTGCTCTCCCGCCACGTCGGCTATGTGATGGGCGCCGGCGATATGATTCCGGACGCGCTCCGGCAGCTTGGGGCGGAAGTGACGCTGCTGACCGCCGAGGATCTGACGGCCGGTGATCTGGAGCGGTTCGACGCCATCATCACGGGAGTTAGAGCGCTGAACGTACGTCCCGACCTTCAGGGCGCGAAGGAGCGCATGCTGGACTATGTCGCGGGAGGAGGGACTCTGGTCGTGCAGTACAACACGTCTTCCTTTCGCCGCAGCGCTGGCAGCGGGCTGACGCTCGCTCCGTACCCGATGACACCGTCCCGGTTGAGGGTAACTGACGAGCGCGCAACGGTCAGCTTTCCGAATGGTCCGGCCCACCCCCTGCTGTCGGCCCCAAACCGGATCTCGGCCGAGGACTTTGACGGGTGGATCCAGGAGCGCGGCCTGTACTTCATGTCCGCCTGGGACGAGCGCTACGACACCGTGCTGGCATGCGCCGATCCCGGGGAGGAGCAGCTGGAAGGCGGGCTGCTCTACGCCCGCCACGGGAAGGGGGCCTATGTGTTTACCGGCTACTCTTGGTTCCGGCAGCTGCCAGCCGGCGTGCCGGGTGCCTTTCGCATCTTCGCCAACCTGATCAGCGCCGGGAAGGCGCACTGAGGGCGCCGGCCAGGAGGCCCTGGCCTATAATCCGTTTAGGGCCCAGCCTCAGGGGTCCGGCGAAACATGCGGAAGTTACGGGTATCCCTTGTCAGTTGCGTTCTGGTCCTAGCACTGGCGGCGTGCGGCGTCGGCCCAATGGTCGACGAGGACGGCGACCCTGCCGCTAGGGTCTCCGAGGCCGGGACGATGCCATCCGTTCCGGAGTTCAGCATCGAGAGCATGGACGGCAGCGCGGTCACGAATGGGGACATTGAGGGCAAGGTCGCCCTGGTTAATTTCTGGGCCACATGGTGCGGGCCCTGCAAGATCGAGATGCCTTGGTTCGTTGAGTTCCAGCGCAAGTTCAAGGACCGCGGCTTCACCGTGCTGGCGGTGTCGCTGGACGAAGAGGGCTGGGAGCCCGTGAGGGAGTTTGCCGAGCAGTACGAGTTCAACTTTCCGGTGCTGCTTGGGGACGATGCCGTTTCGGAGGATTTCGGCGGAATCTACGTGCTGCCGACGACCCTGATGGTAAGCCGACAGGGCAAGGTGGTGTTCACCCACCAAGGGCTCGTCTCAAAGGCGAAATACGAGGAGGAGATCGAGGCCTTGCTTGCCGGCGAGGCTTGATCGCCCGTCACTGACGGGGCGCGGATCCTGGGACGCGCAGGGCGCGTCCGGCCCTAGCCGAACTCAATTGGCCCGCAGTGTCGCCGGACCGCCCGGCCAAGGCTACCTCGCTCCGCAGGCCGAGTGCCGAGGCAGCTCCCTTGTTGCCGTCCACTGTGCAAGCCCGCGCACGGCCCGGAGTGTTAACAGGCCCGCAGTTTCGTCAGATATCCGCATGAACGCGACAATCAATGGTATATCAGTAGTTATATAAAAGAATATTAAACGTGTATGTTGTATACTCAATAGACAGGAGCGAATCACGTTCCATCGCGTGGGCGGAGCCAGCCCCCAAGATCAGCCATGAGCGAGAAACAACCGGGCCAAGATTTCAGCAACGCGCAAGGAGCGACCAATCCTGCTCCTTCGCCAGCCAGGGAAGCGATCGACCGCGATGGAGCATACCGGCTGCTGTACGGCTCCGCGACGATGATGAAGGACTTTCTGCGCGGTTTCACGAGCAAGGCGTTCACCGACCGCCTCGACTTCAGCACGCTGCGGCGAACCGAGACGCAGCATGTCGCGGAGAACCTGGCGAGAAGTGCGAACGACCTGGTATGGGAGGTGGCCACAAAGGGGGGAGAGAACCTCTTTGTCACGCTCATGCTCGAGTTCCAGCACCGCCCCGACTGGAGAATGGCAGCCCGCATGGCGCTCTACGTCAGCCAAGTGATCTTGGAGCTGATGAGAAGCAACGCACGTGTGAAGCAGGAGCGAAGAATCCCGCAGGTGCTGCCGATGGTCCTGTACAGCGGCGGCGGAACCTGGAACGCCAAAACGGACTTGGCGGGCCTGAGGACGGTGTCGGCGGACTGGGCGAGTCCGTACGATCTCCAGCTGAAGTACCACCTGGTGGACGTACACCGTTGCGAAGACCTGCCACGGTCCTTCCGAAACGTCTCGGACGGCGTATTCCGGATCGAGCGCGAGGGTACGGTCGATCGCGCCTTGAGAGAGGTCGAAGTGTGGCACGGCTGGCTGGAGGGCAGGTCGGACGAGGAGGCGGCGCGCCAAGCGCTAGTAACATGGGTGCAGACGATTCTGAGGGGAAGGCTGAAGCATCCGGAGGCGGTTCCATTGAAGGGCTTGGATCAGCTGAAGGAGGTATTGGAGCGAGAGATGACGTGGGTCGAAATGGAACGGGCCAAGGCGGAGCGGCTGGAGGCTGACCTTAGACGGGCGCAGTCGGAAGTCGAGCAGGCGCGGTCCGAAGCCGAGCGGGCGCGGTCCGAAGCCGAGCGGGCGCAGTCGGAAGTCGAGCAGGCGCAGTCGGAAGTCGAGCAGGCGCAGTCGGAAGTCGAGCAGGCGCGGTCCGAAGCCGAGCGGGCGCGCATCGAGGGCGTGATTCTGGGCATTGCGCGTACTCGGTTTGGCGAAGGCCTCGCAAGCTCGCTGGCAGGGACGCTGCGAAGAGTGCGATCCGAAGAGACGCTGCAGTCCGTGGCTTCGTGGAGCGAGGGTTGTGACACTGGCGTTGCGCTGATGGCCCGACTTCAAGAGGCCCTCGAGGCCGAGCGGAATCCCGGCCCGTAGACGCACAGCGCGACGCCTGGTCGAACAGCCAGTGGAGCACGCTGAAGGCTTCCCGTACTCGACTCCGCCACCTCGGGGCGGAACGGCAGCCGCCAAGGCGCGATCGAACTGGTCCGAACTCCGCGTCGCATCAGCGTGCGGTCGCAGGCACAGCCGGTTGGACGAGGAGTGTCGAGCGCGCTGGGCGGTGCCGGCGATTGCCCGGAGAGGTTGTTGGTGCGCGGCACGATGACCCTGGAAGTCCCCTGAACAATGCTCCGGAGAATGGCTCGATGCAAGATGACGGTCCAAGCCGAACGTAGGCGCCAACGACCTAGGTCCCAGTTGTCGGCCACAGAGGCAGGACATACGGACCTCTCCGAGACTCATTGACGGTCCAATTCCGGGATCCTCTACCTGCGAAGTTGCGATTGGGTCTGACGGAGATTCCTGATCCACGGGCTGCACTCTGTATCCGTCGTCGGGAGCGCTGGTAGCTCGGACGGCGCGAGTTCTTGGTCACTACAGGGGCAGCGGAGGCTCGCGATGCAGGGTCTGCCGTGACCAAGTGCAGGAACAACCACCGCCTTCCGTGCTTGCGGGGCTCACCACCTTCCTTGGACTGGGGGAGTCCGCACGATCTCCAGCTGAAGTGCCATTCGTTGGACGTGCACCATTGTGACGACCTGTTAAGGTCCTTGCGAGACGTTACGGACGGCGTATTCCGGATCGAGCGCGAGGGTACGGTCGATCGCCCCTTGAGAGAGGTCGCAGCGTGGCACGGCTGGCCGGAGGGCAGGTCGGACAAGCGCTAGTAGCATGGGTGCAGACGATTCTGAGGGGAAGGCTGACGCATCCGGAGGCGGTTCCATTGAAGGGCTTGGATCAGCTGAAGGAGGTATTGGAGCGAGAGATGACGTGGGTCGAAATGGAACGGGCCAAGGCGGAGCGGCTGGACGCTGACCTTAGACGGGCGCAGTCCAAACTCGAGCAGGCGCGGTCCGAACTCGAGCAGGCGCGGTCCGAACTCGAGCAGGCGCGGTCCGAAGTCAAGCGGGCACGCATCGAGGGCGTGATTCTGGGCATTGCTCGTACTCGGTTTGGCGAAGGC
Source organism: Bryobacterales bacterium (assembly GCA_965203925.1). Classification (GTDB taxonomy): domain Bacteria; phylum Acidobacteriota; class Terriglobia; order Bryobacterales; family UBA6623; genus VXMF01. The sequence continues at coordinate 1,404,261 of OZ241924.1, read as the reverse complement.
CTCGCAAGCTCGCTGGCGCGAAGGCTGGGATCCGTGCGATCCGAAGAGACGCTGCAATCCGTGGCCTCGTGGAGCGAGGGTTGCGACACTGGCGGTGCGCTGGTCGCCCGAATTCAAGAGGCCGTCAAAGCCGAGCGGAATTCCGGCCCGTAGCCACGCGGCCCGAGGCCTGGTCAAGCAGCAAGTGGTCCACGCTGAAGGCTCCTCATAGTCGACTTCCCTCCCCCGATGCGGAACGGCGGCCGCCAGCACCATGGCGCTATCGTGCTTCCTGAACAGGGCCCTTCGTCGCATCGGTGTGAGGGTCCGCGGAGGAGTCTTGGACAGTTTCGGGGGCGGTGCTGCCTGAAGGGTTTTCGGTTCGAGATGACACCTCCAAGCAGTGCGGCCGCCAATGGCCGAAGTCTTGGTCGGCCAGGGAGCGGGACACCACCACGCGTTCTGGCGGTTTCCGCCGCTCCAATGCCAGAATCCTCCAACAGACACCCCCGAAGGTGGCGGTCGTGCCTGAATAAGGTTCGTGACACAAACAAGCGCTTCTTCCCTTGCGCCCGCCGTCTGAAGGCTGTGGCGCAGCGAAAGCCCGGATGGACTGAGTTGTCATTGATCCCGGCTGGGATGCAGCCGAGGCCCGCCATTGGAGGACTGGCGTGACTAAGGGCAAGGATGAGGAGCGACTGCGGAGGATTCTGCACCGTCCGCCTCCGTGATGCCCGCCTAGTGGCACGGACCGGACGCACGGCCTCTTCCGCAGTCGCGATGCTCAGGCAATCCCTACTAGTCCAATCGACAAATAGGGGAAAGGAATTCATTGAAACTAGGAAGAAACACGCGTATAATCCGACCATGGCCCATTCTGGTCGACGAGTGATCACGATTTCGCCCGAGAACAGCGAGACGCCGGCCCGCGCGTTCCGGAACTGGATCACCCCGAACGCACAGTTCTATGTGCGCAATCACTTCGACGATCCCGAGATAGACCGGTCTGGCTGGAGCTTGGCCGTCACCGGCTGTGTCAAGCGCGACCTGAGGCTGACTTGGGAAGCTCTGAGAGATATGCCGCAGGCCAGTCTCGTCGCGACTCTCGAATGCGCCGGCAACGGCCGGGCGTTCTTGGAGGGCGAGAATCCGGGCGTGCAGTGGGAGGCCGGAGCCGTGGGAAACGCCGAATGGTCCGGCGTCGCGGTCAGCAAGCTTCTGGAGTCGGCTGGCATCGCCGAGGGCGCGTTGGAGGCTGTCTTTGAGGGCTCGGACAGCGGAGTCGACAGCGAGCCGGCCGGAGAGGTCCGCTTTGCGCGGAGCCTGCCGCTGGCCATGGCGCTGCATCCCGATACCTTGATTGCTCTCCGCATGAACGGGGAGGTACTCGAGAAGGCGCACGGCTATCCGGCGAGGTTGGTTGTCCCCGGCTGGTATGGCGTCGCATCGGTCAAGTGGCTGCGAGCGATCCGCGTGGTGAGCGAGCCATTCCAGGGCTACTTCCAGAGCGCTCGGTATACCGTGAAGCGCCGCACTGCAAGGGGATTGAGAGATGACGTGGTGGCAATGATGCTGCCGAAGTCCGAAATCACGCGCCCCCGCCCGCGCGAACCGGTGGCCATGGGATCCGTGCTGATTGAAGGAGTTGCCTGGGCCGGCCCAGAGTCCGTTGCCGCTGTCGAGGTCAGTTGCGACGGTGGCCAGTCTTGGAGGAAGGCCGAACTCGTCGGGCCGAAGCGACGCTACGCTTGGACGCATTGGCGCCTCGTTTGGTCGCCGTCCCGTCCTGGCCCTTGCCAGCTGCTGGCCCGCGCTGTCTCGGAGTCCGGAGAGATCCAGCCCACCCGCCATAACCCCTTGCACGGCGGATACCACATCAACTTCAGCCGACCGCTTGAAGTGTCGGTGCAGGAGCGCCAAGGGAGCAGGCCGCTAACGTTCGAAATTTAGCACCGGTGTGGCGGAGATCGGTCGCCACCGTGCCCGTCTCGATCGCATGCTATCCTTGGCGGCCGACAGCGGCTTGGGAGCCATCCTGTCGCGACCCGCCGGGCGTCGCACCGTCTAGTGGGGCCCAACGCGCTGTGCTGCGACACCAGTCCGTCCCGAACGGCGATGCTGCGGATAGGCTGTCGTAGGATCGTGCTCCAGGAGGCACTGGTCGGCTCGTCGGTTCGAAAGATAAGATCTCAAGCCAACGCCCCAGCACATCCGCGATGCCCCGTGTCAGCCTTGAGTCCCGCGGTGGGAGGCGCCGATTCTCCTCGGCCCTGACTGTCCTTGCTTCGGCGACCCGGCGTTGCGACCGCGATTCGTTGCTCCGAGCCTACCGACGAGTGATCCACATCGGGCTGACCCAAACGATCTCGCCGTCCGCTTGGTCACCCCGGACGTAGTAGTACGACGTGTCGCCAGGTCGCGAAGTGCTGTCCGTCCAAGTCAGGTCGACCTCGCGAGTGCCCGGCTTTGCCACATGCACGTAGTTGCCGTCCTTGACGATCGAGACCGTCTCGAAGCTTGCCGTGCCCGCTAGGCTGATTTCAATGCGCGGCGGATCGCTCGTCTCGAACTCCTCGCCCATGAAGTGTCCCCGGCTTCGCACGTCGGCGAGGATGTTGTCGGTAGCGCCGTAGACCCTGCGTCTTCGGATGCCGTCCAGCATGGCCCTCCTGGTCGGTTCGGTCACCCAGATGTTGGCGTAGGACATGTGCGTGGAGATGTGGTCGCTGGAGGCCTGAAAGCCCAGTCGGTAGCCCTTTGCCAGGGCATTCGAGACAAAGCCCAGAGGCCTCCAGCCTCCGATGGAATCGTCCGCGGTGTTTGTGCGGGGACCGCCGGGAATCTCGTAGCTGTGGCGGTCTCCTTGGTAGATCTCCACCCAAGGCTCGACTTCGGGGTCGTTGTCGCGCCAGTCCGTGCCCATGTCCGTGCCGGAAGTGTGCACGGCAGCCAGCCCTCCGAACTGCCGCAGGTAGCGGTACAGCATCTGCGTGTCCGGGGCCGGCTCGCTGGGCGAGTCCTCGGCGGTCTTCGGAAGGCGCGGCAAGGGACGGATTCCCCGCTGGGCGAAGAGCAGGTTTCTGTGCCCCTCCGGATAGCGCACGCTGCGCTCATAGCTGAACAGCGTCACGAACTTCCCCGGCAGGTGGAATGCGTCCGACAGCTTCTGCGTGCGCCACCAGGGGTACTCCCGGCGGCCGTTGTCGTGGTCACAGCAGCCGGCCCAGTCCAGATAGGACACGTCGATGAAGTATCGCCACGCGTCGATCAGGCCGCCGTCGCCACCGCCGTCCCCGCTGATCTCGGTGTGGCGGTGGAACTCGCCGCGCATCAGCTGCAGTGTCTCGCCGCCGATCTCCGTCCGGTACGACCGCATCATTGCCACTTGCTCGAGTTCCCGCCCAACTTCCGCCGACACCCGGGGCGGTTCAGCCTCCGGCATCGGTTCTAGGCGGTGGTTCCCGGATCCGCGCTTGGTGCGGTACTCGTGCGCGACTAGGTCGAAGTCGAAGTCGTTCCGGTTCAGGTTGCGCCTGTCGCCTTCGGTGAAGCGGTGGTCGGTGGCCGCGACGATCAGCAGGGACCCCGGCCCAATGGGAAGCAGGGCGGGACGCTGGTCCAGCAGGCCGTCCGACCTGCCCAAGAACGTCGGTCCTTCCCAGTCCCTCCCGTCGAAGCGGGCCACGTGCTCGAACCAAGTAGTGCCCAACCGGCCCCAGATGCGCCCGGCCGAAGTCCGGTAGGCCAGGAAGACGTTTCCCGAGTCGTCTATGGCTAGCCGGGGGTATCCCTCCAATGCGGCTGAGCGTGGCGGATAGCCGGTCCTGTGCGGAGGCCGGGCCGCTGCCACGCCCGCATCGGGCAGCGGTCTCGCCTGCGGATTCCTGTTCAGCCCCCTTCGAGGGTTGTCCGGATTGGAGGCGGGGAGCTTGGCGAGCACTCCCGCGACAGAAGCTGAAGGCCGGTGCAGCCGTCCTCCCTCGACCACCCGCACGCGCACCGTCGCGTCCCGGTATAGGCCTGAGCCCGTCGTCTCGAAGGCGCCGAAGTCCTTTCCCCAGCCGGCGAACGACTCCTCGTACGCCACCCAAAGACGGTCTTGAGCGTCGAACGCAACGCTAGATCTCGCTTCGAGAAGCACGCTGTTGGCCACCGCTACCGGCGACTCCATGACGATGCTGTCCCCGTGGGACATCCGACGAGCGTAGACGTCGTAGTTGCCTGTATCGTAGGTGTCCCAAGACACGGCCACGATCCCGCTGGCGGACGCCGAGATCGCCGGGGCCCAGTCGCTCTGGGCCGAGGTCGAGACCCTTCGCTCGGCCGAGAACGCGTCGCCGGACTGGCGCGCGACCAAGATGTCGAAGTTGTCGCGGTAGCCCTGCCAAGCGACCCAGACCGCGCCGTCAGCCGCGGTAGTGGCGGTCGGACTGATGTCCGGGCCCAGACCGACAGAGAGCCGCTGCCGTGGGGACCAGGTGCCGCCTTGCCGGTAGCTTGCGTAGATGTCGAAGTTCCCGTCGACCTGCTCGGACCGGAAGACCCAGACCCTTCCGGCGCCGTCGACCGCGACGGCCACCGAATACACGTCTTGGCCCCCCTCGTCAACCGCCTCGGGCGGTCCCCACTCCCCGTCGGAGACCGAATACTCGCGCAGCCAGATGCGATCGCCGCCCGTTGGCCGGGATAAGGAGTCGAAGGAATCCGGTTCGGTGCGCAGTTGGCGGCGCAATTGCAGATTTCGGTCGCCGTGGGTGAACTCCACGTAGGCCATGTACGCCGTGTCGCCGGACTTTGCGGTGGCGGGCAGGTCCTGCTCCTCCCGGGAGCGTGTCAGCAGGGCCAAGGCAGGAATCCGCTCCACAGACACCGTCCCGTCCATCAGCATCGCGGGACTTCCAAAGCCAACCTCGCTTAGTTGGAATGACGCCTCGCCCTGATCGGTCCGGAGCCGGAACTCCGCATTGTCCCCAGTCGTATCCGCAAGGACGTAGATTCCGGTCTCGAGCGGGTGGTACCGGCGGAGATCACTTTGGCCCCTAGTGAGGGCGATTCGCCGCGTGGCGAGCCGCCAAGTGGCGCCGGAGATCGAGTCCTCTCGTCCAAGCCTCCATCCGGCCACCTCCAGAATGCGCGCGCCGGTCGCTTCGATCGAGCCGTCCCATCGAGCCGGCTGCTGCTGTCCGACCCCGAACAGGATGCAGAACTGCACCTTCTCTGCCGACGCCAGACCAGGGATCAGCAGCAGAACGGGCACGAGAAGCCTTGACAAGAGCACGGCCCCATTCTGGCACTGCAAACCGTGCGACGCTCCTACGCGAGCGATCGCCCTTCCTCATCCCGCCGCGCCAGGTCATGCGAATGCAGCCATGCCAACCTGCCTCCACGGCTCGGGGGCTGCCCGCCTGCTCCCTGGGTCGGGCGGTGACCGCTGTTGCTCGCCTGGTTCAGGGATGCGAACCGACCGGGCACCGGGTCGCGCGAGGCCTTCTCCGGATTGAGAGGAATTGTGCACTTGCGCAGGAGCGTTGCCGAGCCGAACAGGTCGGCTCGCGGGAGCTGGGAATCCGGAGGCCGGCGGGCCGGTCACCTGCCGCGTCGGCTAGACCGCCACGATCCGCCCGCGCGCCGCCCCTGTCGTGCTCCGATACTGGACCGGCCCGACCGTCCGGTTCGCTGGACTTAGGCACACCGGACGCGTCGCTCTTCCCGTGCTGCCGCCCCGCCTTGACTAGAAGAGGTACTTGAGCCCGAACTGGATCCGCCGCGGCTCGTCCGCTCTGTTGATCGTGCCTGTTGCGGCCCGAAGCATGCCTCCGGCCGGCTGTCCGAAGCGTGGCGTGTTGGTGAAGTTGAACGCCTCGAAGCGGAACTGCAGGTTGTGCCCCTCCCACGGCATCCGGAAGCGCTTGCCCAGCATGAAGTCAAAGCTCCGGCCTCCAGGTCCCCGGAGCACGTTTCGCCCGTTGTTGCCGTAGACCCCTGGCGCGCTGACGGCAAAGGCCGACTGGTCAAAGTAGTTGTCGATTGTCGGATTCCCCAGCTTGCCGCTGCCGATGCGGTTGCCCCGATTGGTCGAGCCCGTGTTCTGAGGATCGCCGGGGAATGTAACTTCGTACGGAAAGCCGGACCGCAGCGCAACGATCCCTCCCACCTGCCAGCCACCGAAGACAGCGTCCAAGCCTCCGCCCCAGTTCGAACCGAGCGTGCGGCCCTTTCCGAACGGCAGTTCCCAAGTGAAGCTGCTGGTGAGGCTGTGGGTCATGTCGATGTTGGCGCTCGACCGCTCGGCTCCCCGGTCGTACTGGTTCGCCACATTGAACAGGCCACTGTCAAGAAACTGGGTGTTGTTGTCGATGTTGTGCGACCAAGTGTACGAGGTCAAGAAGGTGAGCCCCTTGCTGAAGCGCTTCTCAAGCCGCGTTACCAGAGCGTTGTAGCTCGCGTTTGCCCCGGGCTCCTGAATCGTCACGCCGGTGCGCTCTGGCCGCAATCTCCGCTGCCGCGCCGGGACCGTCGGATGAGGTCCGGGGAAGTTGATGTCGAGACGGTACAGCAAATAGCTCGTGCTGGACCCTTGGTATCCGACGATCCACACCATGTCCGCCGGCAGCTGCCGCTGGATGTCCACGAACCATTGGACTGCGTACTGGTTGGGCAGGTTCTGGTAGAAGACCGAGGCGCCGGTGTTGGGCAAGGGCTCCGAAGCGGGGAGCGTCACGGGCAGGAACCCATCCTTGACCAGGGTTACGGGTGTGATGTTGTCGAACGTCGGCGTGATGATCTCGGTGAAGTCCGGTGTCTGGCGTGACCAAGCCGAACCACTCGTCACGATGTCCGCCTCACCGTAGAATATGCCGGCACTGGCCCGCACCACGGTCTTGTTATTCAATTGGTAGGCGATCCCAACTCGCGGAGCGAAATTGTTTATGTCCTGCTCGCAACCGCAATCGCTCCCGTCTTCCGGACGGTCCCAGAATTCCTCTTGGCCAGCTTGGAGACCGTTTCGCTCTGTGATGTAGTTGCTCACCCCAGTGCGCCCGGGCACATGCCCGTGGGGATAGAATCCGCGGTTGAACAACTCCCAGCGCAATCCAAGGGTTAACGTCAGCTTTGGGACGATCTTCCAGTCATCTTGGATGTAGGCTCCCCAATAGGGAACGATTGCATTCTCGCCTGCTGGATTGCCGACTCGGGTCTGGCCGACCACTCCAAGCATCATTTCCGCCAATCCATTCCCTGTCGTCGACCTGCTGGCACCGATATTCGGCCGCTCGGCGGTGAATACGCGGTTGAAGAGAAACTGGCCACGACGGAAGCGCATGGCTTCGCGAAAGATGTTCAGGCGACGGTAGTCGAAACCGATCTTGAGGCTGTGACTGCCCTTTTGCCACATCAGGTTGTCCGCAATTTGGATGTTGTCCATGTTGTTGATGTTTGGCCAGCAGCAGGGTGTCCCCAAGTTGTTGTATCCGTTGATGTTGAAGAAACTGAATCCTTGATCGAAACCATCGCCGAAGGTGTCCCCGGGTGCTCCTTGGATTCCGAGGTTCGCATTCAAGGGCTCTTGGATCAAGGTATCGAACCGAGTGGGGAAATGCGTAAAACCGAAACGTGCCTCGTTGTGCAGAGTGGGGGAGAACGAGTGTGTCCAATTGAACGCAAGATTGTCTCCGTTGAGGTCTACAGTCTGCCCACCTTGACCGCCAGCATCGACGGGAAGAGGACTCTGGTTGACGCGAAACTGGCGTCGAACGCTCATCCTGAAGAAGACGCGGTCGATATCTGAGAAATTGTGGTCGACTCGAAAGTCGTACTGATCTGTGTCATCAGCGTCCGAAGGCGCACGGAAGTAGTTGTTGAAAGTGAACTCTCTGCCACTCACATTGGGAGCTGGATACCGACTCAGCAATGGTGTACTGACCGGATCAAAGCGACTCGACGGAATGACATTATTCGGAAAAGGATCCCGAATTGCGTCAGCTCCTGTCCCGACGGTAGTTGCGGGATCGTAGATCATGTTAAAGTTGCGGCGCTCCATCGAGAAATCGCCGGAGCGCGTGAGTTGCGCGGGAACAGTCGCTAGGAAGGTGCGACCCAAGCGAATCCGTGTACCTTGATAGCTGAAGAATCCGAACGTGCGATTCTTGATGATCGGCCCCCCGATCGTTCCGCCGAATTGATTCTGACGCAGCGTCGGCTTCACGGAGCCTGAGCGATTTGCGAAGAAATTCGTTGCATCGAGCTTCTCGTTTCGGATGAACTCGAAGGCGCTGCCGTGCCACTCGTTGGAGCCGGACTTGATCGAGACTAGCACCTTTGGTCCCATTCGGAATCCGTATTCCGCTGACATGTTGTTGGTGACGACCTTGAATTCCCCGACTGCGTCCACGGACGGCTTGCTGGCTTGCGCTTCGAATCCGAGCGGACCCCCACCTGCTCGGGATCCGTTGTCAATCCCGTCAATCATGACGTTGTTTTGGTATCCTCGCATTCCCATGCCAGCGAATCCGGCTTCGTTTCGCCCTGGCCGAGTGCCGGCACCCACTGTCGCACCCGGCAGAATCCCGACTGACAATTGGGCAAGTTCCAAGTAGTTTCGCTTGTTCAGCGGCATCTCTACGATGCGTTTGTTCTCGATCACCTGTCCCATCGTCGCCTGCTCGGACTCAAGCAGAGCCGCGGCGGCGGAAACCTCGACGATTTCTGTGACAGTGCCGATCGTGAGCTCGAAGTCGACACGTGCTATTTGCTGGACGTCAAGCTTTAGGTTCTCTCGCGTTGACGCCGCGAATCCTTCTGATGTAGCCGTCACAGAGTAGGTTCCTGGACTGAGGAATGGAACGGAGTAGAAGCCCGTCTCGTTGGACTGCGTGGGGTAGTCCACGGCAGTGGCAACGTTGGTCACGGTTACCGCAGCGGCTGGAATAGCGGCACCGCTTCCGTCACTGACGACGCCTTGAATTCCCGAGTTCTGCGCCAGACCACCGATTGGCAGAAGCAAGGCAACCGATGGCAGCAAACGATTCCTAATCGCTCGTATGTTCACTCTGAGATGACCTCCTCTTGACCTCAAGTTCGGTAGCAATCGTAGCAGCAGAGGGAAGCTTGGTCAAGTGGCTTGAGGAGGCGGGGAGGGAAACGTCGGCCGGAGTAGTGCGGGACATGGATCTTCCCCGCGGCCGGACAGGCCGGAGAGGCGAACACTGCTTCGCGCCGTTGGCTTTGCTGTCTTGCCCGCCCTAGGGAGGTCCGCGTTGCCGCCTGGTGCGCCAGCTGTCGAAGGTGCGCTGCCGACCTTGGAGCACCGTGCCGGCACGTCGGTTCCCGCCGCACTCTTGGAACGGAGGGCGATCTGAGGAAATTGCCGCGGGGAGGGACGGGTTGGTTGGACCCACCGTCGAACAACGATCAGACGGAGCCAGCCGAATGTCAGAGCCCCCAGCCATGACCGGCGGGAGTGGACAGGCACCCAGATCCCCACCCCGGCCGCTTCCCCTGGCAGCCCTGCGCTTGGACAGAGTCCGTCGTCGGAGCTCAGACTATACCGAGTCTTCGGAGGCGACGCGGCAGCGTGCGGGTCGGGCCGGGCCCTTCCGGGCAATCCCGTGATCCGAGCCGATGCGAGCGGTCGACCCGATGCGTCTGGTCAGGTGGGCCGCGCAACCAGCGGGGATAGAATGCACAGTTCGATGCGCACAGCAATTGCCCTGTTTGCAACCTGTCTCACTTCCAGCGCCCAAATACCGACCGAGACGGGCGGGCTGCTCCGGGTCGAGGCCGAGGATTTTGACCGCCAAGATCTCACGGAAGTGCGGGAATGGAGGGTAGTCTCAACCGGAGCCCACGCCGAAGGGGCGAGCGGCGGCGCTTACATCGAGGTGCTGCCGGACACCCGCACCTCTCACGAGGACAGGCTCATTCGCGGAGAGAACTTCACGAACGAACCCGGTGTGATGGCCGTCGTAGCCTACGACGTGCTGATCACCAGTCCCGGGCGCTACTTCGTCTGGGTGCGCGCCTATTCGACGGGGACTGAGGACAACGGCATCCATGTTGGGATCGACGGCGAGTGGCCCGAGTCGGGTCGCCGCATGCAGTGGTGCGAGGGAAAGAACGCGTGGACCTGGGCGAGCAAGCAGCGTACGGCGGACCAGCACTGTGGAGTGCCCGGCCTGATCTGGCTCGACATAGAAGAGTCGGGCAGCCACACCGTCATGTTCTCGATGCGCGAGGACGGGTTCGAGATGGACGCTTGGGTTCTGTCGAGCGACCCGGGATTCTCTCCCGAGGCGCCCTCAGCCAGATGAGCGCTGGCTGGGATGCGCTGGTTGCTGGGATAGCCTATCCGGCTGGCCAGACCGGAGCGCCCACCTTCGCCCACCGCAGGGCGGCACAAGCCCGCGGATTCCGTCTGAAGAAACGGCTCCGTCGCCACGACGCCGGCGCAGTACCTTGCCCCTCTTCGCTGCCGGCCCGCCCTCGGTTTGGACTGTTCCGTCAACGAAGGGTACTGCTGCGGCTCCGGCTCCATATCAGGAGGGTCCTGGGGGACGGGCGCATCCTTCCGCAGCGATCCGTCGGCCTTCAGCTCTTCCCACTCATTGTGGTGAGTGGGGGTCCTGCCGAGGTCGCGGGCAGGTTCGATTGTAGGGCCCGTCCGCTATAATTCGCCGTTGCGCGGCCCGCCTTCTGACGGTAGCCGGCATCTGGCGCGTCTTGGCATCGAGCGCCACGAACGCCCGCAGGGCTGCACGGTCCCGCCATGGCATCCATCGTCGATCTCAGCGTTACGCTCAAGCCCGGCATGCGGGGGATCAGCGTCGAACCTGCATACACAAAGGAGCGGGATGGCTGGAATGCGACGAATTGGTCCATCTATTCCCATGCAGGGACGCACGTGGACGCAAAGATCCACTTCGGCGTAGCACCGACCACCATCGACACCGTGCCCTTGGAGAGCTTCTGCGGTCCGGCATGGGTGGCCCACGTTCCAGACGTGCAGCCCTCCCAAGTGCTCCGCCCGGAAGACTTGGGCCCGGTGGCGGAGAATGTCGAGCCGGGGGACTGCCTGCTGCTTGCCACGGGCTGGAGCCGCCACATCGACGATAGCGGTGTCTACCGGGACCGCCTCCCCCGTATCGGCACAGCACTGGCCCGCTGGCTGGTCGGCGCCGGCGTGAAGCTGGTTGGAGTTGAGGGGCCCTCGATCGCCTCTGTCCATGACATTCGCGAACTCACCGAGATTCACACGATCCTGCTAGAGGCCGGCGTCACGATCTGCGAAGGGCTTTGCAATCTGGACCGGTTGGGAGAGCGCACGTTCTTCATGGCCCTGCCGCTGAAGCTCCATGAAGGGGATGGATCGCCGGTGCGCGCGATCGCCATAGAGGGCTATGCTCCGTCCCTTGAGTCTGGGCCCGCCGCGGCTCCAAGATAGGCCGTTTCGGCATCGGTCGCCCCGCGCATGAGGCCGGACTTCATCGCTTGCAGGTCGATGGCCTGAGTGTCCGGCCATCCGGCACTTCCCGGAAGTCCCGGCCATGCGGAGCACCTGGAGCCAGCGGCGCACCGTGCTCGAGCTAGCCGGACGGGCCCAGAACCTTGGCGCCAATCAGGCGTCCCTCTCGTCGCGCCCTCTGTCCATCCTCGCCCAGCCGGGTGGGAGGCTGGCGGCCGACGGCAAACAGGGCCGGCCAACTCTAAGAGAGGTCGATGCGCCGGAGGTCGATCCGGTCGTCATCGAAGACGCCGAGACCGAAGTTCGACGCCAGCTCGATGTGCTCGACCTGGGCGTTGAGCCAGCGGCTGTCCTCGTCGGGCTTGAGCAGCGCGATCGGCGGCCTGCCAACTTCGGCCCTCTTGGCGTCGATGGCCTTCCAGCCGGTCTTGTCCAAGGCAACTGGGTCCGTCGCGAAGTACATCGCCTTGTGCTCCCACGTGTAGCGCCCGACGCTTCGCCCCGGCCCCCCGTGGTATGCGGCCTTGACGCCGTCAAGGACGTGCAGCACAACCTTCTCGCGGATCACCGGCAGGTCGACAACAGCTGGAATGAAGATGCCGCAGGCGTTCGCCGTTGTCGTGGCATGGCTCCGGCTGACGTTGTTCACCAGCCCGTGCGACATGTTCTTGAGCGCAAGGGTCACGCCGGCCGACTGATGGTGCTTCATCACGCATATGTTGATGACCTTGTTGACGTCCCTGGTCAGGAACTTCGCTACATACGAGCGGCGGACGTGGGCGTCGCTGAGATCGTATTCGTCGGCGTAGTCCGGATGCACGAGCGGCATCTCCATGTATACGTCGCTGTCGTACCCGTCCATGTCCAGCTGAATTCGGGGAAATGTCGGCGATGCGGAAGTCCACCGCACCCCTGCCGGAAGCCACTCGGCGAACCCGGCCTGTTCGAACTGGTCGCCGTAGCGGTCGTAAGCGACGATGTCCCGGCGCGGTACGCCAACCTGCTCCAGCGCCCGGATGATCGGGTGCAGCACTTCCGGTGCCGAGATGACGTGCGGCATTCCGACAGGGTTCAGCTTGATACCCACAACATCCCCGGGCTCGAAGAAGCGACGCCACGCGTCAAGCGGGGCGTCAGCGCCGGTGAGCTCGCACATGCCGCGGTCGATCATGCTCTCGACTGGGCCGGACTGGTACGAGCCCGAGACGATGCTGTTTGGGTGGTGGACCGCCACGACCCGGCCTGGGTATGGTCCGGGAATCCCAAGCTCGCCAAGGGCCGCTCGGGACGACTCCTGTGCCCTAGCCAAGGTCACTGGCAGGGACGCGAGTGTTGCGCCGAGCGATGCGGCCAAGAATTCGCGTCGGTCGACTGGCATCGTATACCCTCTTTCCGTCGACAGCGCCCTGCCCCAAGAGGTTGCAGAAAGGGCCCGCCGCCACCGAGAGGATAGCAGGCAGGCGAAGGCTAGGCCTTCGCGGCCCGCTGCCGCAGCTGCCTCCCACCTGTCGAGGGGAGCATGCCCAATGCCGCCGCAAGGGAGTGGAGAACTGGGGAGGTCCGGATCCCTCGGGAGCCCGCTGAGGCTATCGCGGCTCGTCAGCGGCGGTCCCACCCTGCCGGCCCACTATGCACCGCACTGTGCCCGCCCTCGGCCTCGGTCCTCGAGAAGCCGCGCCTGACACTGTCCGTGGGAGTGTTGGCTATGATCTTTGGCGATGTCAACCGCGCACGTGCGGCTTGAGCGTGACGCCTGTGTCGCGACGGTCAGATTGGCCCGTCCCGGAGTGCGCAACGCGCTGGACGACGAAACGGTCAGCCAGCTGCATCGGACACTGGACGCCGCAGGGCGGGACCCCCGCGTGCGTGTAGTCCAGCTGGCCGCGGAGGGCACTTGCTTCTGCGCCGGGGTCGACCTCCGCGCCATGCACCGGATGGGCCGGGCTCCTGCGGCCGAGAATCTGGCAAGTTCCCTCCGCTTCGCTCGCATGCTCGCAGCCCTGCACTCTATCCCCAAGCCCACGGTGGCCATTGTTCAGGGCGCGGCCGTAGGCGGTGGCGTGGGGCTGGTCGCATGCTGCGATTTTGCGGTGGCCTCGACGAGGGCGTTCTTCCGGCTGAGCGAGGTGCGCCTCGGGCTGGTCCCCGCAATGGTCAGCCCATTCCTGGTGGAAGCTCTCGGTGCCCGGGCTGCCCGCCGGATCATGCTCAGCGCCGAGCGCGTCGACGCAGAGCGGGCACGGGAAATCGGGTTGGTAGACCATGTCGCCCCGCCCGGCGAACTGGAGGTCCGCGCCCGGGCGGTGGTCGACCGGCTGTTGCTGGGAGCGCCCGGCGCGTTGGCCGCTTGCAAGCGCTTGGTCCGGGAAGTCGCGGAATCGCCTCTCGACGCGGCGATTCACCTGAGGACCGCGAAGCTATTGGCCGACCGTCGCTCCTCCGAGGAGGGGCAGGAGGGCGTGAGGGCGTTCCTCAACAAGCGGCGCCCTGCTTGGACATTGGCGGGATGCGGAGGAGACGGGAAATGCCTGGAATGACAGGGGTCGGTGGACCCAGCCGCCGCGACGTACTTCGATCGGCCGCTGCCGCGACGGGCGCGGCATTCCTCACCCGCTGCGGTCGCCCATCCGGCCCGCGGCCGAACATTCTTCTGGTCATGACTGACGACCAGCAGTACGGCCAGATGGGCTGTGCCGGCCACCCGCTGCTGCAAACGCCAAGCATGGACCGGCTGGCCGCCGAGGGCACGCGGTTCTCCAACGCCCTCTGCACCAACTCGCTTTGCGCTCCGGGGCGGGCGACCGTGTTGACGGGATGCTACTCGCACGTGCACGGAATCCGCGGCAATTCCGAGAAGGCCGACGCGATCGAGGAGATCGACGCCAGCCTGCCGACCTTTCCCCAGCTGCTGCAGGAGGCGGGGTACCGCACGGGCCTGGTGGGGAAGTGGCACTTGCGCCAGCAGCCGAGGGGATTCGACCTCTGGAAGGTGCTGCCGGGCCAGGGCGTCTACTTCGACCCGGACTTCATCATCGGCGGGGAGACAGTCAAGCAGTCGGGGTACGCGACGGACATCACCACCGACTTTGCGCTGGACTTTCTCCGAACCGCCGGGTCCGAGCCGTTCTGCCTGCTGTACCAGCACAAGGCCCCTCACAGGCCGTTCACGCCGGCCCCGCGGCACGCCGGCCTCTACGATGGCGTCGACTGGCCGAAGCCCCCGAGCTATAACGACGATTACGCGACCCGTCAGGTGGCGTCTGAGGCCGAGGACATGCGCTTCGAGATCAGTTTGGCGGGCGACTACCCGGATCTGCCGGCTGGCTTGGGTCCCGCGCAGCGGCGCGAGTGGATCTTCCAGCGCTTTGTGAAGGACCACCACCGCGCCGTGCACGGTGTCGACGAGAATCTCGGACACGTCTTGGATTACTTGGACTCGTCCGGCTTGGCGGAAGACACGATCGTGCTCTACACCACAGACAACGGGTACTTCTTGGGGGAGCACGGCTGGTATGACAAGCGCTTCATGTATGAGCCGGCCCTCCGCATACCCCTGCTCGTCCGCTATCCCCGCCTGAGCCGTGCCGGCCAAGTCGAAGGCCGGCCGGTGCTGAACACGGACATCGCGCCAACCCTGCTCGATCTTGCCGGCGTCAGGGTGCCAGAGGGCATGCAGGGCCGCAGCCTCAGGCCCCTGATCGAGGGCGCCCCGCCTGACGATTGGCGGACTTCGACCTTCTACAGCTATTACGAGAACTCCTGGGCATTTCGGGAAATGGCCCGGGATCAGATGACCGACCCGAGCTTCCAATTCTGGACACCGCACCGGGTCGGTCCGCACCGTGGCGTGCGCACCGACCGCTACAAGCTGATCGAGTTCTACGGCGAGGGCGACTATTGGGAGCTGTTCGACTTGAAGGAGGATCCGCACGAGCTCCGAAACCTCTACGAAGAGCCGGGTCACGGTCAGCTCGTCGAAGAGCTTCGTGCGGAACTGTTGCGCCTCCGTGAGCAGTACGGCGAGCGTGGCTGAGCGCACGGCTGCGGCTCGGCCCGTTGCCTCGCTGGCCGATCTGCAGGCGCTCCCCAAGACCGAATTGCACCTGCACCTCCGAGGCGCGATCCCGTTGTCGTTCATCCGCTCGCGGCTGCGGCGTCGGCCTCCGGCGGCCACGCTGCACGTTGCGTCGCCGGGTCACCTGAGACTCTTCTCGAAGCATCCCGGCATCCGAGAACTCTTGGAGGCTGCCGATCCAGCGGCAGAACTGGACCGTCTATTCCGGTACCGGAACTTCGAGCAGTTCCTCGCGGCGTACCTATTCACGGCGCACTTCGTGCGGAACATCGACGATTTTCGCGAACTGGTGGGAGGGGTCCGGGCCGGCTTCGGCGAGCAGCGGATCACCTATGCCGAGGTGACGGTCTCGATTCCCGAGTACATCGAGCAAGGGCTGCATCTGGCGGAGATCCTCGAAGTCCTGGCGGAGGATCCGCCGGGAGGCCCGACAGTCCGCTGGATCGTCGATCCGGTCCGCGGCTACGGGCCCGCAAAGGCTGAGGCGCACCTCGAGGAAATTGCAGACCAGCGTCCAAAGACGTTGGTGGGCGTGACGCTGGGCGGAGCGGAGCATCTATTCCCCAATCGCCACTTCAGCCGCGTATACGACATCGCGCGGGAAGCAGGACTGCGCACGACGGTCCATGCCGGGGAAGCCGCGGGGCCCGAGAGCGTCTGGCAGGCCGTGCGGACATTACGAGTAGAGCGCATCGGCCATGGTGTGCGCGCGATCGAGGATCCGGCGCTCGTGCGGCATCTGGCTGAGAGGGGCATTCCGCTTGAGATCTGTCCGACGAGCAACGTCCGCACCGGAGTGTACCGGTCTCTGGAGGAGCACCCGGCGCGGGGCCTCTTCGAAGCCGGTGTCCAAATGTCGATCAACACGGACGATCCGACCTTCTTCGGCACCTCGCTGGCCGAGGAACTGGCTGGGCTTCGCAAGCTGGGGTTCTCGTGGCCCGAGATCGACGGGCTGGCCCGCGGCGCGTCCCGGTTTGCTTTCGCGCCCGTCCAGGCTGAGTAGGGGCGTGGCGGTCGTGGCCGCGCCAGTTCAGCCGGGGCTCAGCAGAGCGCCCGTCAGCTCCGCCGCGCTCGCGATTCCCTGTGCGTCAAGGTAGGACGTGAGCTCCCCCGGAAGGTCCGCCACCCGTGCTGGGTCCCAGAAGCTGGCGGTCCCTACCTGGACGCAAGTTGCCCCGCACAGCAGGAACTCGACCACATCCTCGGCCGTCGCGATCCCGCCCATGCCAACGACGGGCACGGACGTGGCCTGCGCCACCTGGTGCACCATGTGCAGCGCCACCGGCTTGATCGCCGGCCCGGAGAGCCCGCCGGAACCCGCACCGAGGACGGGCCTCCTCGCGCGCGCATTCACCGCCAAGCCGCGTAGCGTGTTGATCAGGCTCAGTCCGTCGGCGCCGGCCTCCACGGCCGCGCGCGCCATCTCTTGGATGTCGGTGACATTCGGGGAGAGTTTCACTAGCAGCGGCCGCCGATCGACGGCCGCCCGTGCGGCTGCGACTGCCCTCGACAGCTGTCTCGCGTCGGCCCCGAACTCCAGGCCCCCATGGCGAGTGTTCGGACAAGAAACGTTGAGCTCGTACGCCGCCAGGCCCCCGGCCCCTTCCAAGACGCGAAGGACCTCGGCGTAGTCCTCTACGCGAAACCCGAATACGTTGGCGATCACCGGCGTGCCGACGCTCCGCAGCGCAGGGAGCTTCTCGCTGACAAAGGCTCGGACGCCGACGTTTTGGAGGCCGACGGCGTTGAGCATTCCCGAGGCGGTCTCCGTGACCCGGGGCGCTGGATTCCCGGCCATCGGCTCGCGCGAGAGCCCCTTCGTGACGATGGCGCCGACGGACCCAACGTCGGCGACCCCAGCAAATTCCAGACCGTACCCGAAGGTCCCACCGGCGGCGATCACCGGACTCCGCAGCTCGACTCCGCAGATC
Source organism: Bryobacterales bacterium (assembly GCA_965203925.1). GTDB lineage: Bacteria > Acidobacteriota > Terriglobia > Bryobacterales > UBA6623 > VXMF01. The sequence goes on along the minus strand of OZ241924.1, from coordinate 1,386,812 downwards.
GAGGTGCGCAGGTCCGTCATGGTTCAGAATCGTGCGCCGCCGGGTCTCATTCGTGTGCGTCTGGGAATCCCGTTCGGATTGCTAGATTGGGGCTTGAACACCGACAGCCATTATGACTTGGCCATCATCGGCGGTGGCATCAATGGCTGCGCCCTTGCCCGGGAGGCAGCACGGGCCGGACTGCGGACGCTCCTGCTCGAGCGTCGTGACTTCGGCGCCGGAACCACAAGTCGCTCGACTAGGCTGATCCACGGAGGGCTCCGCTACTTGGAGCGGTTCGACATCTCCCTGGTCCGGGCTTCGCTGCGCGACCGGGCCTCACTCCTGCGCGAGTTTCCGGGGCAGGTCCAGCCTCTGCCCTTCCTGCTGCCGGTCTACGGCGCCGATTCGCGCCCGCCGTGGTACGTCGGCTCAGGACTGCTGCTCTATCGCCTGCTGGGAGCCGGCGGGCAGCTGCCCCCCCCGCGCCGCCTTTCGGTGGAAGAGTGCGGACGGCTCGTTCCGGGGCTGGATCGGAAAGGACTGCGGGCGGGCTTCGAATACCATGACTGCCAGGCCGTTTACCCCGAGCGTCTGGCCCTAGAGATGGCCCTGCAGGCGGAGGACGCCGGCGCCGACATCCGGAACCACGCCTGTGTCACGGGCTTCCTGACCCGCCGGGCGCGGGTGATTGGGCTCCGGTTCGAGGGCGCGGGAGGGGAGGGCGAAGTGCGTTCCGGGCTTGTGGTGAATGCGGCCGGGGCTTGGGCTGACGAGGTTCTGGCCCTTGTCGGCCGGCAGCCGATCCGCCCGCTGCTCACATTGATCAACGGTGCGCATGTGGTCGTTTCCCGGCTAGAGGCTGCGCCCTCGCACGCCGTCTACCGCGAGGCCCGGTCAGACCGGCGTCCGTTCTTCATCGTCCCTTGGCGGGGCCTTCACCTGATCGGGACGACGGAGGTGCGAAGCGAGGACGGGCCGGACCGCGCGACGCCCGGCGAGGAAGAAGTGCGCTACCTGCTCGACGAGACCGCCGCGCTGCTTCCGGAGGCCGGGGTCACTCGCGACAGCGTGCTGTACGCCTACTCAGGATCCCGCCCTGTCCTGAAGACTGGCGGCGCGGACCTGAACAAGGCCTCCAGGGGCGACGCGATCGTCGACCACCAGCGCAGGGACGGGATCGCCGGGCTGCTGACCATGGCCGGCGGGAAGCTGACCACGGCGCAGTCGTTCGCCCGCAGGACGCTCACGACGGTCGCGGCCATGCTGGGGCGGGCGCTCACGCCTATGGTCCGGCCGGTTCGGGACGATGTGTCCGCCCCGCTGGGAAACGGTGCTGCTTCCGCACGGCTGTCTGCCGTTTACGGCCCTCGAGCCGCCCAAGTGCAGCGCTTCCTCTCCTCGTCCCCGGGCTTCGCGGACCCCTTGGTGCCAGGGTGCGAGGTCGCTTGCGGCGAGGTCCACCGCGCCGTTCGGGAGGAGCACGCGCTGACCTTGGGCGACATCCTGCTGCGCCGGACAGGCGCGGCCTTCGCCGCCGGGTACGAGCCGGGATGGGCGCGCGCCGCTGCGGAGGTCGCTGCGGAACAGCTCCTGTGGAACGAGGAGGGGATAGCTTCAGCCGTCTCGGACTTCGAGGGCGAACTCGCCCGGACATTGGTGCGCGTGTAAGAGGCCCTGCGGAGAAGTCGGCTACCATGACCCCGATGCGCCGTTACTCCCGCAGCGGTGAGAGCGCTTTGGCCCGCAAGCGCCGGACAGGCAAGATCCTGCGAATCCTCGACCGTGACTACCCGGACGCCGAATGCGCTCTCCACCACCGCAGCGCTTGGGAGCTTCTGGTTGCGACGATTCTCTCGGCGCAATGCACGGACGTAAGGGTGAACAAGGTTACCCCCGCGCTCTTTGCGGCCTTCCCCACGCCGCAGCGGATGGCCGACGCCCCGGTCGAGGCCATCGAGGACCTGATCCGCACGACAGGATTCTTCCGCAACAAGGCCAAGGCCATCAAGGGCTCCGCCCACAGGATCGTTTCCGAACACGGGGGCCAAGTGCCGTCTGGCATCGACGATCTGGTGAAGCTGCGGGGCGTCGCTCGCAAGACCGCGAATGTGGTCACGGGCACATGGTTCGGCAAGGCCACGGGCGTTGTTGTCGACACCCACGTCCAGCGCATCTCGACCCGGCTTGGCCTGACCGCCGAGAAGGATCCTAAGAAGACAGAGCGCCGCCTGATGGACCTTCTGCCCCGCAAGCGCTGGGTGCTGTTCTCGCATCAGGTGATCCACCATGGCCGCCAGGTCTGCAAGGCCCGCAGGCCGCTGTGCGACGACTGCGGACTCGCGGCCCTCTGCCCGTCCGCGGAGCTGGCGTCGCTGCCAGCGTCGCGCAAGGCTTCAGCGCGCAAGTGAGGGCGGCGGCCGGCCCGGCCTGGTGGGCTTCAGGGTGGGCTGGAGCTCCAAGCGGACCTTGCGCCTGAAGTCAATTCGGTCGCGCTTTGGCACGCCCGGATCGCTGCGGACGATCGCAATCCCGCCCGGACCCGCTTGGATCAGACGCGGCTCGCGCCCAGCGATCCTCAAGCCGTAGGTCTCCCCCGCCATTAGCCCGACAAGGTACACGGTCACGCTCTCGGGGGCCTTCTCGCGGCTCGGCTCCCAAGACAGGACAACCCTCCCGGGTGGCCGGATGGGGACAATCACCGCCTCTTCGAAGAAGACCGGCGGGAGCCCGCCCATGCTCTCTGTAGCCGCGAGTTCCCCGCCGGCCAGAATCTCCAAGCGTCCGCCAAAGTATCCGAACCACGTCGTCGGCCATCCCCACGTCGAACGGCCGAAGAGACGGCCCCGGACGGCGTCGTGTGCGATGAGGGGCGATGACTCCGCCGTCAGCCCGGGGAGGTAGGGGTTCACCCAAAGGAACTCGTAGGGTGCCAGCAGGGTCGAGCGCGGCAGGTAAGCCTCATCCCGGATCCAGCCCTGCACGAACTGGAACTCCCGCAGGTTTGCCTCGTACGCCACGATCAGCATCTCCACGATCCGGTCCAGGGGGGCCTGCAACCGTGCCGCGGCCTCGTCCGGCCCGAAGCGGGAAGGGCGCCGCATCCGCCCTTCGGCGGTCTCGATGTCCGCGGGGTAGTAGCTCAGCAGTCGGCATCGCGCCAGCGCGCGCAGCGCGGCAAACCCCGACTTGAGAAGGTCGCGGTCCAGGTTGTGCCGAACCGCCAAGCCGGCCTCGAGTGCGGCGATCATGGCGCCGGCGTCGTCGGCCAACCGGCCGTCTTCCAAGCCCGGCCGGACATCCGCCTCCCAGTGGGTCTCGAGAAGCGCCCCGAGCGCGGCTTCAGAACCGTCCCAATCTCCCGCCAGCGCGATCGAGCCAAGGATTGCGGCGCGGATCAGGCCCGGCCCAAGATTCGCCCGGGGTACGACGTCGTCGATCGCCGAGGCCATCGCGCCGCCCACCACAGACTTGTCGGCCGGATCAAAGAGGTCGTGGCACCAGTCATACGCCAGCGCAAGCGTTCGCAGTTCCGCAGAGCTTCCCACGCCGTCCGGCGCGCTGGCCAAGCACCACTGGACGGCGCGGCGCCCGGCCCGCGCATCTCCCTCGGTCTGGTACAGCAGTGCGTCGACGAGCGGCTGCTCTTCAAAGTCCGCTCCGGTCCCGATCAGGCCGTGCAGCGCCCGCCAGCGCAGTGACTGGCGGTCGACGTCCCGGCGCAGCCTGACCAGGCGCTCGGGCTCCAGGAAGATCCTCGGGTGGTCTTCGTAGACGCGGAAGTCGGCCTGTGCGGGCGCGCTCGCCGCGAGCGGGAGCAGCGCGCTGAGAAACACGACGGCGCGAGTGCCACGCACTGGGACTCATTGTAGGTACGCCCGCCTTGGCCGCAGGCCCGACGTGCAACCGTACCTCTCAGGGGCGCGTCGGATTGAGGAGACGCATGGCAAACACGTTGGCTCACTTCTTGCGGCACCTGTGGCTCCTCGCCGCTCTCGCCGTGCCGCTGTTCGGCCAAGTGCCCCCGCGTGTGCCGTCCGACGATGGTGCGCGCCAATACACCGTATTGCTCGACGCACCCGCAACGGGTCAGCGCCTCAGCAGTCAGCGCTCTGGGAAGTTGGCTCGCCGGGGACCGGCCCGCGTCGCGAAGACGAGCTTCATAGTCATGGAAAGGGCCGTCGGCGGGACGCAGGAGCCTGTGATCGAGGCCCTCCGCGCGCGGGGTGCCGTCGTGCTCGGATCGGTCCGGAACGTTCTCAACGCCGTGTTCGTGCGTGCCGACGAGAAGCAGGCCGAGTCCTTCCTGCGCATCCCCGGGGTGAGCCGAGTAGTTGCGAGCCGGGAGGTGGCGCTGGGCCTGATCGGCGTAGAGGAGGCCGTGCGCCTGATGGAGGCCCGTTCCCAAGCCGCGGAACTCGGGGCCACAGGCGAGGGCATCAGCATCGCCGTCATCGACTCGGGCCTAGACTTCCTGCATCCGGCCTTCTCCGACGATTCCTTGGCACCGCTCGCGGGGTTTCCCAAGGGTCGCCCAGCGGACATAGCGCTGGCGAATTCGAAGGTGGTGGCGATCCGGACCTACCAGCACCTGCAGAACACGCGGGATCCGGCAACGTCCTCCCCGGACGACTCCTCCGCATGGGACTTCAGCGGCCACGGCACGGCCGTGGCGATGATCGCCGCGGGGGGCCGGGTGGAGTCTCCCGCAGGCCCGGTCAGCGGCATCGCCCCCAAGGCCTATCTGGGGATCTATAAGGTTTCGGGCACCCCGGGTTTGGTTCCGGCGGCCAGTTCACAGGCGGTCATCGCGGCCATCGACGACGCGGTCGTTGACGGGATGGACATCCTCAACCTGAGCTTGGGGCACGTGGCCGACTTTCCTTGGAACGCCTCCGGGCGCGGCTGCGGACAGCCGCCAGACGTACTCTGCGATCCCTTGGCCGCGGCCGCGCAGAGCGCCGTCGTGGACTTCGGTCGGGTCGTTGTCGCGGCGGCCGGCAACGACGGCCGGATCGCAGGGGGCCCGCAGCCGGCTAGGGCGACGGTGTCGACACCGGCCGTCGCGCCCGACGTCATCGCCGTCGCGGCGACCGCCAACCCCGTGCGGCTGCACGAGTCGGTGCGCATCGCCAGGCGCACTCTCCCGGCCCTGTCTGGATCCGGGCCCGGGCTGGACGATAGCCTGCTGGCTCCGGCTAGGCTTGCTGCTTCGCTGGGCGACGCGCAGGCTTGCGGGTCACTCGAGGGTGCCGAGCTCGATGGCGCCATTCTTGTCGCCCGCCGGGGCGAGTGCTGGTTCGCCGACAAGGCTGAGAATGCGGCTGCCGCAGTCGCGGCAGGCCTGGTCGTGTACGACGACCAGCCGATGCAGGACCTGGTTGAGATGTCTGCCCTGCGCGACACGGACATTCCGGCCTACTTCGTCAGCGCGGAGAGTGGCGCGGTGATCGAGGCACTGGTGCAGGAGGCCGGCGCGGAGGGGGAGGTTCTCCTAGCAATGGATCCGACGCCCCTGCGCTCGGCCCGGCCTTGGCGCTCTCCGGCGGCCTTCAGTTCCAGAGGCCCTAGCCCGGGACTGAACCTCAAGCCGGACATTGCAGCTCCCGGGCTCGACGTGTACACGGCCGGCGCCTTCCAGTACGAGCGGATCGGGGGTTTCAACCCAAGCGAGTTCCGGCGCGTCACGGGCACAAGCGCGGCTGCACCAGCTGTGGCGGGCGCGGCCGCGCTCGTGTGGCAGCGGCACCCGGCCCTAACTGCGCGGGAGGTGGCGTCGGCGCTCATCAACACCGCCAGCGCGGAGATCGTGGAGGATGGCGAGCGGGCACGCGCGGCAGCCGTCGGCGCTGGCCTGCTCGACGTGGCGGCCGCTTTGGAACCGATCGCGACCGTGGAGCCAGCCACGGTGGGTTTCGGGATGCTCTCCGGTCGCACCTTGCCCGTTTGGCAGGAGATCTACGTGACAAACCGCGCCCCCGTGGCCCGCAGCTACGAGCTTGAGGTCGTGCCGCGGGACAACGATCGGCGGACAGCGGTGACGCTAGAAGGCCGCAGCCGGATCGTGCTTGGGCTTGAGCCGGACCAGTACCGGGCCATCCGCGTCTCATTGGAGGGCCTTCGCCCGCTTCCCGGCTCGTATGAGGGCCACGTCGCTGTGCGGGCCGTCGGCGAACTCGGTGAACTGCGGATCCCCTACCTGTACTTGGTCGGGGACAACGTGCCCCATACAGCATTCGCGACAGGGCCGGGCAGCACACGCGGGTTTCAGGGGGAAGTCTCGCGTCGCCGCGTGTCCGCCCGCTTCGTGGACCGCTTTGGTGTCGGCGTGGCCGACGCGCCGGTGGAGGTGCGTCTGCCCTCCGGAGAGGTCACTGTACTGAGCGCCTCCAACCGAACCGACCGTCATGGCGTCGCGGAGGCCGTCGTGGAGTTCGGACCCTCTCGCGGCCCGCACGAAGCGGTGATCGTGGCCGGGGGAGTCGAGCTGCCGTTCACCTTCTACTCAGAGCGCAAGCGCCCGCGCATCGACGGCATCTACAACAGCGCAACCCTGCTCGACGGGCGGCCCTTGGCGCCGGGCTCGCTCGCCACGATCCTCGGCGGGGAGTTCAGCGAGTTCTGGGGCGAGGCCCCCGGGGCCCCTCTCCCGGCGGCGTTGAAGGCCGTCAGCGTCAGCTTCGATTTCCCCGAGGCCGGAATCAGCGAACCGGGCCGGGTATTCTACGTGGGTCCAGAGGAAGTGGGCGTTCAGATCCCGTGGGAGCTGGCCGGGCTGAACTTCGCATACGTCAAGGTCCGTTTCACCGACCGTTTCGGAGACCAGTCCTGGTCACAGCCTGTCGTGCTAGAGCTGGCGGACATTTCTCCGGAGCTCTACTCGGTGCCGGACGGCGCTGGCTGGACTTCGGCATGGCATGCCGACGGCACTCCCGTGACTACGGGCCAGCCGGCCTCGGCGGGGGACACCATCCTCATGCGGCTGACGGGCACGGGCCCGTTCACCGAGGCGTTGGCGAGCGGAGATGCGTTCGAAGAGAGCGTCGAACTGGCCAACGACGTGGCAGTCAGCATCGACGGGCTGCCAGCAACCGTCACCCTTGACGGCAGCTTTCCCGGTGTGACGGGGCTGACATTCGTCGAGGCAATCGTGCCGTCAGGAGTGCGGACGGGGATCGCCGACGTGGTTGTCTCGATCGGCGGAATCCCCACCGAGCCGGGCACCGTGCCGGTGCGCTGATCGCTGCCTAGCGCCCCTTGGAGCCCAGCTTCTCGCCGGGCCGCAGCAAGGAGGGGCGCTTGCGGTCCCGTTCGGCCTCTTCGTCGGCTTCCTTCTGGGCAGCTCGCTGCTCTTCCTTGCGCCGCTCGGGCGCCATGCTCTCAAGGTTGCGGCGGCGCTGCTGCTCTTCGTCGACCAAGAGCTTCCCCTTGCGGGCTCCGAGATCCTCGGCGAGCAGCTCGGCGCTGTCCCGCGTGATGTCGATCGCGTCCTCAAGCACAAACTGGTAGCGCCAGGCGTCGTCCTGCGGCTCGCCTGCAATCCTCGCCAGCCGGGCCGAAAATCGCTGCTCGGCCTCCAGCACTCCGGTGAGGGCCTTGCTCACGTCCCGATTGCGTAGCAGCGCATCGTCGATGACGTCATCGATGGCCTCGATGATGGAACTGTACTCAGACAGGGAGCGGTGGACCTTGGCACCGCGGCCCGGCTCGGGCTTTGCCAGCAGCTGTTCCACAAGCTCGAGTCGCAGCGCCGCGAACTTCGAATAGGCCTCCAGCCTTAGCTTGATGTCCTGCCTCTCGCGCAGGACGTCGATCTCGTAGTCCGTGAGGAACTCGCGGCTCCCGGGCAGCTCTTGGCCTGAAGCCGCACCCGCGGCCCAAACCATCGCCAACACAAGGAGGCCCACTCGCATGCCCCCTCACTCTAGCCCTTCGGGCTCATGATTCCAAGCAGGAGCTTGCTGTTCCCCTCCTCGACACGCCCGATCAGGCGGTCGATGTCGGGATGGTCGGCTATATGGGCACTCTGGCGCAGCTGGCGGATCTGCCGCAGCAGCCTCCGAGTCCGGATCTCCGCATTCTTGAAGTGGCGCGGATTGCGCCTGGGATCCTTGCCGGTAGCCTCTAGCGACTGAACCGCCAGTTCGACGGCCGCTCCGACCTCGTCCAGGGCCTTTCGGCCGGGCTCGACCTCGTCGGCCCCGTAAGCCTTCGCCGCAGCCTCGAGGCGCGCTGCCGCGAAGTCCAGAGCCTTCCGTGCCCGCTGAGTCATCTCCTGTATGGCCGCAATTTGTTCGAGACCGGACTCTTGGGCTGCAGAGGGCCAGTTGGCGATAACGATGGCCGCCAACGCGATCAGGCGAATTCGCCGCATCACCGCTTTCTCAGGACCTTCTCGATCGTCTGCAGCCGCTGGGTGGCCTTCCAGACCTCGTCCTCCATTCCCGGCTGCCTGGCCAAGAACGCCAGATAGCTGTCTCGGGCCTCCTCGTACATCTGCAGGTTGTCCTGGCAGATTGCCCTCAGATACACGCTGGCGGCCGAAGGGGGAACCAGCTTGGCTGATTCGGAGAGTGCGCGAAGTGCGGCAGGGAAGTTGTTCAGGCGGTACATGGCGAAGGCCAGCCCGTTCCAGGCCTCCGGCTGAGTTCGGTCTGCCTCTACGGCAGCCAAGTACTCGCGGGCCGCGCCTTCGAACTCTTGCCGCTGGAGCAGGGAACTGCCGTAGAGCAGCCGCCCGGAGGCGTTTCCCGGATCGGCCTCGGCCGCCAGGCGGAGCTGTTCGTGCGCCGCATCCGGGCGCCCCGAGCGGCGATAAGCCTCTGCAAGGGCAGAGTGCCTGCGGCCCATGGGATCCGCCTTCACCGACCGCTCGAGGAAACCAATGGCCTCGCCGGTCGCGCCTTCCTCCAGCAGCAGGAGTCCGAGATCCTCCTGAACTGCTGGATCATCAGGGTTCATCGAGGCATGGCGCCGAAAAATGTCGAGCGCGGTGTCCCGCTGGCCGGACTCGTCGAGTCGCTCCGCTAGGTTCAGCAGGGCCTGATCCGCGTGGGGTGTCGAGTCAGCGATCCGCAGGTATTCCTCGACAGCTTCGAGGAGCATTCCCGACGCCTCAAGCGACCGCGCCAAGCCGAGGCGCGCATCCAAGCTGCTGGGGTCCAGCTCCAGGACGCGGCGGTAGGCCTCCACCACAGCCTTGGGTGGGCCCGTCCGCTCCGTCGCCATTGCCGCGAGCATGCGCGGGGCCGGGTCGTCCGGATTGGCCGCGGCAATGGCGCCGTACTCGTCCGCCGCCTCGCCGAAACGACCGGCCTGCATCAGCAACGTCGCCAGATTCTGGCGGGCCTCCAGCAGATCCGGCTGGCGGCTAGCGATAAGCGAGTACTGCTCTATCGCGCCGTCCTCGTCTCCGGTCGACTGCAGCGCGTATGCCAGGTTGAACCGCGCGTTGACGTTCTCGGGATCATCCGCTAGCGCCGCGCGAAGGTACGGCACCGCCCCGGCGAAGTCATTCCGTCCCAGAGCTTCGGCCGCTTCTCGCAGGTCGTTGGCCGAGAGTGCCGCGACCAGAAGCAGGGAGGCCTTCACTGTGGCGAGCCTGTGCACGTCAGGCTTGAAGTGTATCAGCGGCGATTGGGGCCCGGGAAGAGTGGCAGCGAGGCCCACGGGCCGCGTCGGTCAATCCGGATGCCGGGAATCGGAGGGTTCGGGTCGCAGCTGAGGCCGACATCCACCGTACGCGACTTCGTCAGGCCGTCGTGCCGCGGCGATTGTGGATGGACGGATGGTCGCAACGCCACTCGGGTCGATGGGGTGGAGTCCGTTTCGGGTGTGCTTGCTCGGGAGCGCTTAGAGACTCAGGAGGATCGGCGTCGGCGGTGGCGCCTTGAGGGCGCGGATCGTTCAGGCGTGTGCGCGGTCTGAAAGGTTGCGGGCCGCCGAATGCCACGCCCGAGTCGGACTAATCGTTCATTGCCGAATCCCACCCACGATCTCGCGCCAAGTGATATCTGCATACCCGCGCTTCGTGCCAGCCTTCAAGAGCCCGGCCGCCGCACCAAAGATCTCCGAGGACTTGAGGATACTGAGCTGAGCCTGGCGGTCCTCCATGAACTCGCCCTCCGACATGCCTGCCCTTAACGACGTTTCGTCGTGCGCGGCACGTAAAGTACCCGACAACAGGATCGGGTCGTCGCGAGGCATGGACGCCCCTTGCGAATTCTAGGATCGCACCGCGGCGAGTATAGTTTCGGCTGTGCTTGATGGCTCCACCGCGTGGAGCCTTCAGGTCGGATCAGGTTGCGGAACTCGTCGTCGAGCATGTCGACGGGAAGGGCCGAGTTGAGCCGATTCAGGTTGTCACGAAGCAGACGTACCCGAAGGACTGCGTTGTGGTCCGATCCCTACGGGCCTTCTCCACGAGGAGCAGCAGGGGCACAATGGGCTACCTTCCACGCAGGGCCTTCGAGCTACTCTAGAGCGGCGTCTTCGACTATGCATTCCGCCACATCCGTTCGTCGTTGACCCCCGCTGGAGGCCGGAATCATCAGTAGTCCGATTCGTCGTCCCGAACGACCTCCTTGAGTCGCGGATTCAGTAACCGCCATCGCTGGCCCATGCGCTCGAGATCGCCCGCCAGCACCACCGGTGCCCGCTCCTTGTGCGCCTGAACTGCCCGCTCGTAGTCCTGCCGCCCTAAGACCGCTGTGACCGACAAGCGTTGCCTGTCGACATAACCGCTCAGACGGATCGTTCCGTCGTCTTCGGTTTCTCCACGCCTCAGCAGCCCAACATAGCCGAACAGACGCACATCAGGGCGCGGCGCCCGCGCGCGGAGCGAGCGTGCCGCTTCGCGAAGGAGAGGCGCATCCATCCGACTAAACCGAACAACGGGTCGTGGCGACCTCACTGGTCGAGTCCTAGCCCACGACACATTCACGTCCAGCGTTGGAAATGGCTTGATGATCCGAACGAGGGCTTCGCATAGATTGGCACTCACACCGCCTTCCACTATCCCCCCGAACGCTCCCTCATCTCCCGCAGCCGTCCGCTCCGCCGCTTCGCGCACTGCGGACAAGGCGCCCATCAAGTTCAGCGTCAGTCGCCGTTCGATCGGGTCGTGTTGCTCGCTATCGTCTTCAAACAAGGTAGGCATCGGCGGTGGTACGACTGGAGTTAACATCGTCACGACGAAGCTGCCTTGATCCGTCTGTCCCAGACGAACGCGATTCAGTAGATCTGCTGCGACCCGGTTCGCTCCGGCCCGATAAACCGGCTTTTTCTCGCCAAGCGAGCACGCCGCCGCCAGTAGCATCTCACGGGCACCGCGGACGAGGTCCACGCCATCGCCCAACGTTATGCTTCCGTCTATGCTCTCACCCGCATAGACTCGGACGACATCACGATCCGTAGTGACCAGCGAACGATACACGGTCAATTCGTCTCGCCCAGCAACGTTTGCGAACGAATTTATCAAGGTCGCCACGACGCTTGCGTAGTCTCCTATGCGCTCCGTCCGAGGGATTATGATCTCCGGCAGCTCATCGCCAACATAGACGTCCGAGTGTACGCGGTACGGCTCATGCCGGCTCCAGCCCGCGGCGCGGGCGTACGCGGACAACGCCACAGGCGAAACCGCAAGTAGCGCATCCCGGTCGTGAATGCTGACTCGCATCAGATTGCTCCCCCCCGGGATCGTTCCCTCAAGTCTCTCCTGGCGTTGACATCCAGAAAGTTCCGTTCGGGGATACGTACCGTAACAGTTTTCTGATCCAAGATCTCCTCGTGGTCCCGCTGCAGACTCAGCCAGTAGGCCCTGCGTCGGAGCACGAGTTCGTCTCTGGTCACTGTCATCCACTTCGACTCTTCCTTCGGAAGCTCCATCACAACGAGCAATCGCGGCGTCTGCGTCTAGTCGCGAAGATCGCGGTAGTTCTTGATGGGCAACCGAATCCGCAGTGCCCCACCTCGTCGTTCGGTGAGATTAGAAGTGGCCTTCAGTTGCAGATCGAGGGCCGGGCGTCGCGGTCCGCCCGCTTGGATTCGCAGATCGACGCTAATCCCTGTCTGGCTCGGGCACGGAAGTCGAGTAACCGGCACGTGCGGCTAGAGCCTTGACGTACACCCGAGATAACGCTTCCTTCTGGTCGGCGTCTGTGAGCAGCGTCCCTATCATTGGATCATTCCTACGAGAGCCTCCGCGTCTGGAACACGGCTATCGTCCGATATGAGCTTAGGGAGCAGCGCGTCGCGACGCTCTGCGAGAGTTCGGGATTCCGGGAGGTCGATCTTATCCGCGTATCTAGGCTTGCGGACAGTGACTCCTCCCCAGTCTGTTTCATCGACGTCCTTGGGGACCCTCGCCTCCATCACGCGATAATCTCCTCGGCCACGTTTCCATGCACATCGGTGAGCCGGAAGTCCCGCCCGTCGAAGCGGTACGTCAGCTTGGTGTGGTCCAGCCCCATCAGGTGCAGCACGGTCGCGTGCAAGTCGTGGATGTGCATGCGGTTCTCGACGGCGTGGTAGCCGAACTCGTCCGTGGCCCCGTAGACCGTCCCCGGCCTCAAGCCTCCGCCAGCCATCCAGATCGTGAAGCCGTACGGGTTGTGATCCCGCCCGTCTCCTTGGTCGGTGAACGGCGTTCGACCGAACTCCCCGGCCCAAATGACCAGCGTCTCGCCGAGCATGCCACGCGTCTTCAGATCCCTCAGTAGGCCGGCTATGGGCCTGTCCACTTCGCGCGCGCTTGCGTAGTGCCGACGCGCAACCGCGTTGTGGTGGTCCCACTTCTCCTCGAAGCCGGAGTGCGAGCACTGAATGAAGCGCACTCCCCGCTCGGCCAGCCTTCGGGCCAGCAGGCACTGCCACCCGAAGTCCCGGGTCACTTCTTCGTCGATCCCGTAGAGCTTCTTTGTGGCTTCCGACTCGCCCTCCACCGACAAGGCCTCGGGTGCCTCCATCTGCATTCGGAAGGCGAGTTCCATGGACTGGATTCGCGCCTCCAGACTGGGATCGTGCCGCTTGTCGAGGCGGTGGAGCCTATTGACTTCAGCGAGCATGTCAAGTTCATACCGCTGCTGCTCCGGGGTGCGCGTCGTGTTCGCGAGGTGCTCGATGGGCGCCTTGCGGAGTTCGTCCAGACTGGCGGCCGAGTTGCCGATGGGTGTTCCCTGATAGGAGCCCGGCAGAAACCCCGACCCCCAGTTCTTGGCCCCGCCGTGCCACAGGGTCGGCTTGATGGTCACGAAGCCGGGCAGGTTTCGGTTCTCGGTGCCTAGCCCGTATACCACCCACGACCCCACGCTGGGCCTGGTGAAGGTGAACGAGCCGGTGTGCAGCTGCAGCATTGCCCCGCCGTGGTCTACCCCGTCGCCGACCATCGAGCGGATCACGCACAGGTCGTCCACGCAACCGGCGACGTTCGGGAACAGGCTGCTGACCGGGATGCCGCTCTGGCCATGGCGCCGGAACTCGAACGGTGACCGCATCAGGTTGCCGAGGTTTCTCGAGAATGCCAGTTCCAGCGCAATCGGCATGGGCTTTCCGTCGTCCCGGTCCAGGCGCGGCTTGGGGTCGAAGGTGTCGATGTGCGACACGCCGCCGTGCATGAACAGGAAGATGACCCGCTTCGCCCGCGCCGGGAAGTGCGGCTCCCGGGGAGCCAGCGGTTCGACTGTGCTTGCCGCGCCGCGCCGCGTCGGGAGAGCGACCATTCCCGCCAGACCCAACATCCCGAAGCTCAGCGCCGAGCGCCGAAGTATGGCGCGTCGCGACATCGCGATTGGGCTTGGCTTCGTTGGCATGGCTGGGTGTCGGATCAGTTCAGGTAGTGGAATGCGTTGGAGGCGAGAAGGACACGGCACAGTCCCGTCCAAGCCGTGACGCGCGCCTCGCTCCCGTCAAGCGGGTAGCGCGACAGGAATGCCAGCAGGCGCCCCGCCTCCTCCTCGGAAGGGGGCCGTGCGAGCACGGCCCAGTACGCATCGGCGAGCCGGTCGTGATCGGACGGGACAGGCTCAGCCAGAAGGCTTCGGGCAAGGGCACGGGCACGCGCGTCCACAAAACTGCTGTTCATAAGGTACAGCCCCTGCGGCGCGATCGTCGATTGCGAGCGCTGCCCAACGCTCGTCGTCGAGTTTGCGAAGTCGAACAGGGTCAGGTCCGGGGGGAGCTTGTTCCGGTAGAGCGGGATGTAGACTGTCCGTCGACGGGACCGGTCCGGGTGGAAGAAGGGCTCCTCCGAGCCATACGAATCCAGGGTCTTTGAGACACTGCCTCCGACCGTCAGGTCGATCGCTCCGTCAACTGCGAGCATCGAGTCGCGCATTTCCTCGGCCGTCAGCCGCCTTCGGCCGAACCGGGACCACAGAGCGTTCTCCGGGTCGGTTCGAAGCGCTTCCTCATTGGGGTCGGCGCTCATGCGATAGGTGCTGGAAGCCAGAATCATCCTGTGCACGGACTTGACCGACCAGCCGCTCTCGATGAAGAGTCGGGCCAGGTAGTCCAGCAGTTCCGGGTGCGTCGGCGGCTGGCCGCGGATGCCGAAGTTGTTGGGCGTCCGGACGAGGCCCTGCCCGAAGTGCCATAGCCACAACCGGTTCACAGCCACCCGCGCCGTGAGTGGGTTTGCGGGCTGCGCAAGCCAGCGGGCCAGCTCAGGCCGGCCGCTGCCTGCCGTGATCCGGGGCGGACTGTCACCGACCAGGATGGCCGGAAAGCCCTTCTGCACGGGATCCCCCGGGCTGCGGTAGCTCCCACGAAGGAATACGCGCTGCTCGACGCTCTCACCCTCCTTGACGGCATACGCCATGTCTGGCTCCGGTGGCGCCTTGGCCTTGAGAATCTCGATCTCCCGACGCATGGCCTCGATTGAGTTCCTCTCGCCTTCGCTCAGGAGACTCTCGCGCTCCCCCTTGGCCACAGAGAACGGACCGTCGATGTCCGCGGCGCCTTCACCCATCTGGTCCGCCCGAAACGCTACTTCAGCGAACAGCCGATCGTCCGAGGCGGAGAATCGATCCCGCTCGGGGGGATCTTCGTCGGCCCGGATGGCCTTGGCCGCTTCTTCGAGCCACGACTTCAGCACGGCGATCTCGGCCCGGCCCCGTCCAAGGAACCGGTCTTGGTAGGACTCCGCCAAGGGTCCCGCCCGGTCTAGAGGCGCCTCGTACCAAGGCTCCAGATAGAGGCGAAGCACGTCCGCCGGGCGCAAGTATGCGACCCACCGCTGCAGCATGGGGCTGCTGAGGCCATGTTCCGCGGCGACAGCTCCGCAGTCCTCGCCGTCGGCGTAAACTCTTCGGGCCGCCAGCATGTACTCGGCCAGCCGGGGGCCAGACACCTCGACAACTTGCCGGTACACGGCGAGCTCCACCGCGGCCTCGATCCACTCCTCGCGGTTCTCGACCTTCTTGCCGTTCTCTCTGTAAGTTTCGTATTCGGCCCTGGGCACGAGCGGCTCGAAGTGCACCTTCGAGACGAGCACGTCGATTTCCTCAAAGTTCCGGATGCTCGCGAAGATTGACGCCAGCGAGTAGTAGTCCCGTATCGAAATAGGGTCGAACTTGTGGTCATGGCAGCGGGCACAGGCGATGGTGAGGCCAAGGAATGCCTTGCTGACGGCATCGATCTGCTCGTCCACGACGTCGTAGCGCAACTGGACCTTGTCCTGCTGGACGAGCGGCTTTGGCCCCACGGCGAGGAACCCCGTTGCGACGATACCCCTCCCGTTGACGGTGCCTGGAGGGTCAGCGGGCAACAGGTCGCCGGCGAGCTGTTCAAGGATGAATCGGTCGAAGGGCAGGTCTTCGTTGAACGCCTCGATCACATAATCGCGATACCGCCACACGTGCGGCAGCTTGATGTCGTCGTCCAGCCCCGAGGATTCTGCGTAGCGTGCGACGTCCAGCCAGTGGCGTCCCCACTTCTCTCCATACCGCGGCGAAGCGAGCAGACGGTCCACCAGCCGCTCGAATGCGTCCGGGCTGTCGTCTGCCAAGAAGGCGAGCGTCTCCTCACGGCTGGGCGGCAGCCCGTGCAAGTCATACTTCACTCGCCGCAGCAAGTCCAGCTTGCCTGCGGAGGGAGCCGGTCGGACACCCTCGCTCTCGAGCCGGGCAAGGATGAAGGCATCGACCGGCGTCCGGACCCAGCTCCTTGCCTTCACGGCGGGCGGGCGGGCGTCGCGAATCGGCTGGAAGCTCCAGTGCGTGCTCCGCGACCCGGCCTCATGCGCATCCGGCCCGCCGGGCCAAATGGCGCCCTGCAGGATCCAATCTCGCAGGACGGCGATCTCGTGCGCTGGCAGCTTGCCGGTGGGCGGCATCCTGATGTCGGACCCGTATTCCACGGCCAGGATCAGTCGGCTGTCACCCGGCTGGCCCGGGACCACTACTTGTCCGGAATCCGCGCCGCGCGCCAGGCCCGAGGCGCTCGTCAGGTCCAAGCCACCCATTAGAGTGGCCGGCCCGTGGCAGGCCGCACACTTGGCCTCCAGCAGCGGCCGGACGCTGCGTTCGAAGTGCTCTTCCGCTGTGGCCGCGGCAAGCGGCGTCAGGGGCGCTGCGGCAAGGAGTGCGCCCAGCCCGACTGCTGCCGTGCTCCTGTCCAGCCCTCTCCGCATTGATCGCCGCCGGCAGACCTCCTTCCTAAGACTCTAGCGGCAAGCGGGTTGCATCACACGAGGTTTGGACGCAATACGGGGAACATCGGCACTCTGGGGCGGCTCCGGAAGGCTTCCCTCGGACCGCAATGAACGGCGTCTCATCGTGCCGGTCACCCCAAGCTGTTGATGCGAGCCCGTCTACTGCAATGCACTTGTGATCATTCGCTCTTCCCATCTCTAGTTGCAACGGGTAGCCCAACCGCGCTCTCGGACCCTGTGGGGTAGCCGCAAGGTGGGGTCGATCCCGTTGCCTTGCTCGAGCCCACAGCCTGAGACAGGTCCTCCAGGCAGCCGACGGCGAGTTCCTTCTTTGGCGCCCGCCGCCGGAGCCGCCGCGGTCGTAGTTTCACAGGGTGCGGACAGCTTCGGCGGAGCTCTCCGCGTACGTATCCGCGGAGGTCTGACCAGCCGCCGCCCGCGTCGCGACCGCCTCGCCGCCGCAGGTCGTGAACGCGTCTGTCGGCGGCAAGGCTACCGCTCAGCCGAGTGCAGGGATCCCTTCCCAAGTAGTTCTTGGCGCGAGTATCGTCATCCTTCGCTCATGTCGTTGGAGGTGCAAGGCACTGTGCGTGTCGACAGATCCGGCAGGGGTAGTGCAACGATGGCCAGCGCAGGGGAATCGGTGATCTCCCTCGATGATGCCTCTGTGTTGATCTGCGGTCGCGACTCCCCCGTCAACCCCGGCTGTACAGCCACCTAGCGTTACGGGCCAACGGGGACCGTGCGGAGGAGATCCGGCCCCAGATAGACAGAACAGTGACCCGGTCCTTGTGGGCACGCTCTAGCGTTCGGTGGAGCGGAACGGCGCGACTGTGGTGCCCCTCCCGACGAGAACGTGTCTGTGATCAAGGCGGCCGCGGCCGCTGACCATGTGGGCACTGGATCGCATCATGGTCGTGGCGGACTCGCTGTCCTGGGCCACACACTTGGGTCCAGATCGGTTCCGAGGGGCTATCCGATCCGACGCCTTGCGGATCTCTGGTCCGCTGTTGGCGCCGCTCGCGCGACTATGCCCAAGCTGCCGATCCCGAAATGTCTCAATAGCGGGAAACGGGCGGCTTGGAGGCGGACGTTATCGTGCAGACTTGCGATGGCCGCTGGGCTGCTGTTCGAGGTCAACATCGGCAACGGTCGAGTGGACGCAGGGGCCCGGAACGTCCTTCGGGTTGCGGAGAGGGTGGAGACGGAGCGCATGGGCAGACGGTCGGCCCAGGTCGCAATCGTCAGCAGCGGCTATCTGCACACGCTGGCGGATGGGTTGGGACCATCGGGATCGGGGCATCGATCCCCCTAATCGATCCCCCCGCTCGGTTGTGCGGCGCTCTCCACGCGGATCAACAGGATGTCAATGTCGTGGTACTGCTGGTGGCGGATGGACGAGGCGTAGTGGCGGAGCAGCCTGAGCGGGGTCTCTGCTCCGAAGCTCGGCACCCCTTCGCTGAGCATAACCAACTGATCCTCGATGTTCGCCTCATGGGTCGTTGCGATGAACTCTAGGTCGGCGGCGTCCCCGTCGCTGCCGGCGATCAGGAGCAGGCGACGTTTCGGTGCGTCCGTCCCCTCGTCCGGATCTGAACGCATGAGGATGTGCGCTGTCTCCTCTCCCACAGCGCGTAGGCGCCCCTCCATGTCCTCATCCCAGCGTTTGCTTGCGGCGAACCTGACCATGAAGTCATCGATCTCCGACCAGATCTCGGGCGTAAGTCGGGTCTTCAGGCGCGACCGGCGTCCCCCGACCAGCTCCCCGAACATGGCGAGCAGGATGACGGTGAAGCCGCCGACGGTCATGCCGTTGCCAAGGAGTTCTGCCCATATGCCCTGGAAGTACTCCGGATAGATCCAGTCGAACTGAAACGCGAGCCCGATCCAGAACGCGACGCCCACCACGAGGCCCTTGCGATAGTCCAGGCCCTCTTGCAGCAGAATCTTCATCCCAAAGACGAAGATCAGGCCGCCGATGACAATGAAGTATGCCCCGACGACCGGCCCCGGAATCGCGATGATCAGGCCGATGAACTTCGGCAGGAACGCGAGCGCCACGAAGACGATACCGACGCAGACCCCGATGCGTCGGGCGGCGACGCCGGTGAGCTCGGCGACGCTGATGCTCATACCGTAGGTGGTATTCGGAACCGTCCCCGAGAGGCCGGAGAGCAGATTGCCCAGCCCGTCTGCTGCGATCGCGCCTTGGATCGACCGAAAGTCGATGGCGCGCGGCTTGCGCCAAGAAACCCGCTGGATCGCGATCGCGTCTCCGAGGGTGTCAAGCGCGCCCACGAGCGTCACCATGATGAAGGACGGCAAGAGAGCCCAAAACTCCGGCCGGAAGCTCAGGTCGACGCCGGGATAGGCCAACTGGGGCAGCCCGATCCACGGCGCTTCCCAGACCGTCGAAGTGTCGTACATGCCGAATGCCAGCCGGGCGGTGAGGCAGCCAGCGACGATGCCGATAGCCGGTGCCCAGAGGCGCAGCAGTCCAGAGGCTCGAAGCGGGACGAGGATCATGACCAGCAGCGTCACTCCCGCGATGACGGGGCCAGCGGCAGGCGAGGCGTCCGGGGGCACTTCGCCCAGCTTCCGGACGATGAGGGGGGAGAGGGTCACGGGGATGAGCAACAGTACAGTGCCGGCGACCGTGGGCGTGAAGACCCGCCTAAGAAAGGCCATCCTCGCCGCTAGGACGAACTGAACCAGCGCAGACGCAATGATGAGCGTCGCGAGCATTCCCGGACCGCCCTGTTCGAGGGCCGTCACGCTCACCGCGAGGAACGCGCCCGTGCTCCCCATGACCAGGATGTAGCCAGCGCCGATGCGTCCCACCTTGCGCGCTTGGATCGCCGTTGTTACACCGCTTATAACGAGCGCTGCGCACACCGCCCACGACAGGTAGTCATCGCCCGCCCCGGCGACGGTGATCATCACGGTTGGCGTCAGGATCACGCTGGCGATGCAGAGGATCGCGTACTGGACTCCGAGCCCGACCGTGATCGGCAGAGGGGGTCGCTCGTCGGGCTCGTAGCGGACGTCCTGGCGTTCCATGCTTGAGCTCTCCGGGTTTCTTCGCTGCGACGTGGACTGGGCCGTTGCCGACCGAGTCAGTCTCGGATGGTGACGAGGTTTGTTTCGGGGTGTGCGTTTAGTTTGGCCGTGACAGCTCCGTGTCGCTGCGAACCACTACTCCGGCTCGCCAAGCGACCTCCATCGCCGAGATCGGAAAGGCACGGACAGGCAACACAGGCAACGCCGTGACCTGTCAACGCGAGGAGAAACAGCTTGCCGACGGCGAACCGCCGCGTCTATGCCTCCAGAGTCGAAGGCCGAACGTCGGTCGCCTAGCGGAGAGACTTCTGTGACTCACCGGATGTCCCTTCTCGATCGCAACCAGCGAACCGCGGTCTCTCCAACCGTGAAACTCCGTCGCGACTTCGTGCCTCCAGCCCACCATCCTAGCGCCACAGTTGAGCTGCGGAGAGACACAGGGGCGGGAAGGCGACAACCAGCGATGACGACCGGAAGCGCCGCACCATTCGGTCGCGAAGGCTGGCGCGTTCCAGTCGAGTCGCACGAGAGGGCGAAACCACACCGTATTACACACCGGGCTCTGGCGAGGGAAAGTCGTTCTCCCATTCGCCCCTTCGTGTGCAAGCTTGCGGTTGACCACCGCATTTCCGCGGCCCTCGCCCAGCGAGACTCTGTAGGCTTGAGGTCGGACGAAGCCCATCGACTGCGGCGCGACTACCGAGAGTCTCTAATCTCTGCACAACGCGATCAATGGTTCTCGATTCCGGACGGTTATCCAGTAGGGAGAATCGGTCGGTCGCTGATCGAGCGCCTCCGGGGCCCGTTAGGCCAGCGAGATCAGGCGACTGCAAGTGAGGAGGCGTCGGGCCTTGGGTCCAGAACGCCTCCCCGAAACCGCAGAACGTCCCGCGAGCTCACGCTGCACCGCGGCCCCGGAAGCACGACTCCCGTTAGATTGAGCGGGTCTGCGGCGCCGAGATCGACGGGTTCATCCCCCGCCCCGCTCCGCCGGACAGAACGGAGGAGCTCCAGGGCCTCGGGAAGCGCGAACTGCTCGCCGCAGTACGCCTGGGCGAACCGTCCTCCGCGGATCTCGCCTCGGGCCTCCAAGCGGCGCAGTGCCTTCAGAACACCGCGCCACCGCGGAAGGACCAGTTCGCGGCGGACCATGTCTCGGTACACGATGCCCCACCTCCGCAGCAGCTGCCCTGCCAAGAGCTCGTACTGGCGCTCCTGGCCGATGCCGTCGTCATGCGGCACTGCTTCCGCCTGCAGGGTCCACCTACCTGGGGCGTGCCGAGGTCGGCGAAGTCGCCCCCGCCCGGTCCCGCCCCGGCGCTTTGGATCGATCAGCGCGCGGAGGTTGTCGAAGCCGTCGGCTGTCACGGAACCGGCGGCAGTCAGTTCCCAGAGAGCCTCCTCGACCTCGCTCGGGAGCCTGCCGGTCAGCCGCACCAAGTCGCTGAAGAAGCACGCGCCCCGGCGCCTGAGGCACTTCGCGACGTCTTGGGCGGGCCAAGAAAGCGGCCCATCGGAGGCCTCGGCTCCATGACGCAGGAAGGGAAGCAGCCATTCCGCGTCCTCGCGGAGCACGAAGGTGACCGGGGCCGAGCGAGTGGGCCGAACACGACGCCGGCGGACGCCTCCTCGCGACCGATCGGGGGTCGCTGGGCGAGCGAAGGCGGGGTGCGGGGACATCCTGCCCCACAGGACTTCGCCGGAGAGGCAGAGACGGTCCAAGTGGGCCGCCTTGTAGTCCTCGACTCTCGCCGGCAGGATCCCTGCCTCCCACGCGGCCGCGGGAATCTCGAAACCTTGCAGCTGCCTGAGGACTTGCAGCGTGCCGTCCGTGCCGTGGAGCCTCCTTCCGGGCATCACATGCTGCCAACGGAACAGGAAGCGCATGATGTCTGCGCTTGTCGCGGGCTCGATCTCACGCCTGAGGCGGGTCAGGGTCTGACGGTGGATCCTCGCAAGGATCCTCCTGTGGCACCACTCGACCTCCGAGGCCTCGGACACGTCCTTGAACCGCCCCCGCAAGACTACGCCCTCTGCCTCAAGCTGCGCTAGGGCCGCCTGAACGACAGACGCGGGCAGTTGCAGGCTTGACGCCAAGAAGCCAGCCGTCCTCGGCCCTATGCAGTCGAACCAGCCGCGCAGCATTTCGGCCACGCAGCCCTGCCGGCTGTCCGGCAGCGGCTGCTCCGGAGCCACCGCTGCGAGCCCTTGAGAAGCACCGGCCCCGGGATAGATACGCGAGGCCAGCTCAAGCCGCTCCGCCGAGACCCAGAACGCCCGGCCGCCGACCCTCAGCGTGGTCGCTCTTGCCTGGGAGACCAGCGCACTGAAGTGGTCGCTCCACTCCTCACGCTCGGGCAGCGCGACTAGCGAGAGCAGCGCGTCATGCATCTCGTCCGGATCCCGGACCGTGCACTGGACAGTGCGCTCCACATCTTCGATGACCCGAGGGTCGAGAGCGGCGTTCGTTGCCAGCTGCTTCGCGTCCAGAGTCCTCCTCATCTGGACGGCCCGGGCCCGGCGCTCCTCCAGCGGGGCGTCGTCCAGGAACGCGTAGGGACTCGCGTTGAGGATTTCGTGGGAGAACGGCGACGGTTCGGGCGTCTCGCGGACTTCGACGCTGGTCCGGCCCGCCCGGATCGAGTCCAGCGACCGGACCAGGCCCCGGAGGTCCATCGCCTCGTGGAGGCAATTCCCGATCGTCTCCCTCACCAGCGGATGATCGGGCACCCGAATCTCGCCAGAGAGGTTCTCCGCGCAGGCAGCCTGATCCGGGAAGACCGCCGCCAAGAGGTCGTCCGACCGCATGCGCTGGATCGGAGGCGGGACTTTCCGCCCGCCCGCGAAGCGCAGGACCGCCAGCGCTCGAGAGGCGTTCCACCGCCAACGCGCCGTGAACATGGGGGAGTCGAGCAGGGCTTGGGTAAGCACGTGCTCGAGGGTCGGGCCTTGGACGAATCCGAAGACCAGGTCCAGAGGGAACGAGTGCTGCTCCATGAGGGAGATCAGGACGCCGTCGTCCGTCGCGGCGGCCTGCAATTCGAGGTTGAAGGACCGGCAGAACCTCTTGCGCAGGGCAAGCCCCCATGCGCGGTTGATCCTCACACCCAGCGGGGAGTGGATCACAAGCTGCATTCCTCCCGACTCATCGAAGAACCGCTCGGCCACGATCCGCGTGGCCAAGGGAACGACTCCCAGCACGCTCCGCCCCGCTGCGATGTAGTCGACTACCTGCCCTGCCCCCTCTCGGTCCAGGCCACATTCCTCCGTCAGGAATCGGTACGCGCCCGACCGGTCGGAGCTGCCCGATTCCAAGCCATCGACCTGCTCCCTGATCGCGGACACATGCGAGGAGAGTTCTGGCGTCCGTCCTGGAGCTTCGCCGAGCCAGAAAGGGACCGTCGGGGCCGCGCCCCGGGCGTCTTCCACGCGGATCTGGCCGGCTTCGACCCGCCGGACCCGCCACGAGGTCGTTCCCAGCAGGAACACGTCCCCGATGCTACTCTCGACCGCGAAGTCCTCGTCGACCATGCCCACCACTCCGCCTTCCGGTTCGGCCACCACGAGGTACTGGGCCGTGTCTGGAATAGCCCCTCCCGAAGTGATCGCCGCCAGCCGGGCGCCACGGCGCGGCCGCAGACGTCCATGGACGCGGTCCCTGTGAACATACGCGCCGTGCCGGCCTCGTGACGGAGCCACACCTGCGGCCACCATGCCCAAGACGTCGCCGTAGTCCTTTCGGCTCAGCGCGCGATAGGGGTAAGCCTCCCTGGCCAGCGCCAGCAGTTCTTCCTCTCCCAGCTCCTCGCACGCCACAGCGGCGACCATCTGCTGGGCGAGCAGGTCGAGCGGCGCCTGCGGGATTTCGAGACGGTCCAGGTCGCCGTTTCGGATGGCGCGGACCAGCGCAGCGCACTCGACAAGCCCATCCCGGGTAAGCGGGAAGAACCGACCCTTGGGCAAGGCGCCGACCCAGTGACCCGACCGGCCGACCCGCTGGAGGGCCACGGAGATTGAGCGCGGGGACCCGACTTGGCAGACCAGGTCGACCGAGCCGACGTCGATACCAAGTTCCAAGGACGCCGTAGCCACGACAGCGCGGAGGAGCCCATTCTTGAGCCGGTCCTCGGCCTCGACCCTCAGTTTCCGGGAGAGGCTGCCGTGATGCGGAAGGACCGCATCCGGGCCGAGCCTCTCGACGAGACGGTGAGCGACGCGCTCAGAGAGCCGCCGGGTGTTCACGAAGATAAGCGTGGTCCGGTGGGCCATCACCAGCCCGGCGAGAGTGTCGTAGGTCTCCTCCCATTGCTCATTCGTCGCCACGGCTCCGAGAGGCTCCTGCGGCAATACCACCGACACGTCCATCTCGCGCCTGTGCCCAAACCGGACGATGTTGCAGTCACGCTCTCCCGACCCTGTCCGGCCTACAAGGAAGCGCGCGACCTCGCGCATTGGTCGCACAGTCGCCGAGAGGCCAATCCTCTGGGGCCGCCTGCCGCTCTCCACCCGGCACAGCCTGTCCAGGCGCGCAAGGGTGAGCGCCAGGTGCGATCCGCGCTTGTTGCCGGCAACCGCGTGGATCTCGTCGACGACCAGTGTCCGGGCGGTGCGAACGAGCGCCCGGCTGCGAGCGGCGGTCAGCAGTATGAACAGGGATTCCGGAGTCGTGACCAAGACATGGGGCACCTCGCTGAGCATCTTCTGGCGAGCGTAGGCGGGAGTGTCCCCGGTGCGGACGGCCGTCCGTATGGGCTGGAGAGGAGTGCCTCGCTGCTCGGCCAGGCTGCGGATCTCCGACAGCGGCGCTTCGAGATTCTTCGCGATGTCGCTGCTGAGAGCCTTCAGCGGCGAGACGTACACTGCTTCGGTGCGGTCTTGGAGAGTCCCTCGCTGCGCGCGTCGCACCAACCCGTCCAAGCAGATCAGGAACGCGGCGAGTGTCTTCCCGGAGCCCGTGGGTGCGGACACCAGAACGTCCCTGCCGGACGCGATCGCCTTCCAGCCTTCTGCCTGCGGGTCTGTCGGCTCTCCGAACTTTCCTTCGAACCACTCCTGCACCAAGGGGTCGAACTGCCACCCGTTGCTCACTCCGAGACGCCCCGTCCTCGTGGAATCGTAACGCAGAGGCAGGCCGCCCTGGCCATTCTTCGGAAATGGCCAACTAGGCGGTCCACCAGAAGGCACCCGCCATGGCCGATCCCATCAGGCCGGGCACGGGCGGCGGGATGTGGGCCACGCCACCGGCCGCGCTCCCTGCCGATCGCGGGGCACTCGGCGACCTTGGGCCGGACCCGGCTGCAACGGTCGCTCTGGCAGCACACCACCCATTGCACACAGCGTCGGCTCGCGCCGAGGTGCGGTGCCGGCGGGATGAGGCGTCTCTCCTTATGAAAAGAGGAGGCGATTCCAGCAGGCGGGCCGACGAGGGCTGCCCGTGCGGCGCGGGCTGTCAGCCCGCGATTCGCCGCAGCAGCGCCACGGCTTGACGGATATCCGCTCTCTGCTCCTCGCCGACGATCTCTCGCTCGATGACGAGAGGGCCCGTGTAACCGATCGCCCGCAGGGTCTCGACGTATCTCTCCATCCCGACGTCTCCGCCGCCGAGGGGTGTCTCACAGCCCCACTCACCTTGAGCCTTGGGCCAAGTCCCGTCCTTGCAATGCACCGTCAATACGTGAGCACCAAGAGTTCGGAGAGCCTCCATCGGCTCCCCAGAGCCGTAAAGAATCATATTCGCGGGGTCAAAGTTCACGCCCAGATTGGGCCGATCGACCGCATGCAGGAAGTCGAGCAACTCGGCTGCCGGCTCCTGCCCAGTCTCCAGCGCGAAAGTCTGGCCGTTCCGAGCGCAGCGGTCGCAGATGCGTCGGACAAGCCCCAGAACGGCGACGTGATCGGGGTCCGTCGGGTCCTTCGGCAAACAGCCGATGTGCGCCGCGATCCCGGGCACTCCCAAGACCTTTGCGAAGTCCGAGATCTGCAGTGCTCGCTCCTCCCGCTCGTGGCGGGTCTTGCGCGGCACGAATCCGACGGTGGCCGTGCAGACCGGGATGCTCTCGTAGCTCTCGCCCTCGAAGTTCATGAACGCGGTCACCACTTCGATCCCGCTGCTGTCCAGGGCCGCCTTCCAGCGACGAGCCGAGTCGGTGCTCAGGTCGGCTCCACCGTGCACCCCGAGCTGGCCGCAGGTGACGCCGAGTGACGCGACAGAGGCGGCGATGTGCTCCGGGGCGGCGTCTTCCCCGAGGACCCCGCCGGTCCAGAACATTAACCCTACTTGCAGTGGACTGAGAGCGGCCATGAATGGCCATCTTACAAGAGAGGCACGCTCACTCTGGTTCCACCCAGCCGCCCTCGGCACTGCTGCGGAGCACTGCTTCAACAAGCCTGAGCTGACGAAGGCCGGCATCGAAGCCTGGGATCTCCGAAGCTCGGGACCGGTCTCGGCAGGCGGCGTAGAAGCGCCGGAAGAACTGCTTGAAGGTGTCGGCATAGCCTTCGGCATGCCCCCCGGGCAGGTCCGCGAAGGTGCGGGCCTCCGCGTCCAGCAAGGAGGGATCCTTGACCAGCAGCTCGTTGTTGCCGTCGCGGCGCCCGATCCAGAGCTCGTTGGGCCGCTCACCGTCCCAAGCCAGGCCGCGCTTCGTGCCGTAGACCTCCATCAGCAGGCGGTTCTTTCGGCCGGCGGCCACTTGGTTGATCGTCAGCGCCCCGCGCATGCGGCCGTCGAAGCGCAGCAGGATGGCGCCGAAGTCCTCGGTCGAGATGGGCCGGTCCTCGTAGTCCTCCGGCTTCAGCATCTTGCCGGCGTAGGTCTCGATGGCCCGCTTCGGTTTCTTTCGCACGGGGTGGAACGTGGCCAACTCGGCGCAAACGGCCTGGATGCGCCTGCCTGTGACGTGCTCCGCCAAGTCGCACCAGTGGGAGCCGATGTCGGCCATGGCGCGCGACACGCCGCCGACCTCCGGTTCCAGGCGCCAGTTGTAGTCCGTGTCGTAGAACAGCCAATCCTGTGAGTATGTGCCTTGGATCGCGAGCACTTCGCCCACTTCTCCGGTGGCCACCATGCGGCGCATCTGCGCCGCATTGGGGTAGAAGCGCAGGTTGTAGCTGGTCGCGTTGACAACGCCCTTCTCGCGGGCCAAGTCGACTAGGGCGGCTGCCTCCTGTGATGTCATGGCCAGCGGCTTCTCGCAGATCACATGCTTGCCGGCGCTGATCGCGTCGCGCGCGATCGGGAAGTGCGTGTGATTCGGTGTGCAGATGTGGACGGCGTCAATCGACGCGTCGGCCAGCAGTTCGCGGTAGTCGCCGGTGGCGCGGGCTATGCCCAAAGCCCCTCCGAAGCTCGCGGCCAACTCGTCGTTCTGGTCGGCAATCGCGACGATCTCGGCATCCGTCTGCCGACGGATGTTCTCCACGTGGACCCTGCCCACAAAGCCGGTTCCTATCACGGCGACGCGCACCTTGCTCATGGCTGTGCCTCCTTTTGTCCCAAGTCCGGGGGTCGGGCGCCGGACAGGCGCCACGTACCGAGTGTATGTGGGCGCCGCCGGCCCGTTCAACCGCCGTCTGCGCCACGGCCCTTCGACTCATGGAGGGCTTAGGAATCCAGTCGGCGTGTTTGGGGCGGCGGACGAGTGATCCATGCCCGTGCAATAGCGTCTTGAGGAACCGTTGGGTCATCGCGCTGCGGGAAGTGCAGGTGCGCCTCGTCCGCGACGTCGAGGTGTCGGGCTAGGCTCTGGCCGCTATTCCGGTGGTCACGAAGGACACCTCTGGATTCCACCGTTCCGGCGAGGGAACGAGCACTTCTCCGTCCCTCCGAAGTTCCGACTTGTAGCGTTCCAGCTTCCGGCCTGGACCCCTCCGGAGACGCCGCCAACACACTTCCCGAGTTCGGAACGGCAGAGACACGGCCAATGCGACGAGGAGCTTGAGGATGGGCAGCGTGAAGGCCGTGAATCCCTCGAAACTCCCGGCAGGGAGCCTCGGCCCCCCGCACACTTTCAGGATGCGTCTCGCAGTTACTGGCACTTTCCGGTCGGACGGCCCATGGGAGGGCCCGGATCGGCTAAGACGCGCTCTCGAGCCAGCAACCGCTTGACAATCCCCCAAACCTGTGCCAACATAATTATTGGCAACAAGAACATTGGCAACAAGAACATTGGGAGCCAGTTGGGCTTAAGGAGGACAAATGCTCAAGAAGACAGTAGGAAACTGGGTCGACGGCGACCGATTCTTCAACCGCGAGGACGAAATTGCCGCGTTGCGGGAGCATGTCCAGGATGGGACCCACACCCTGCTCACAGCACAGCGGCGGATGGGCAAGACTAGCATCGTCCGCGAACTGCTCCGGGGTCTGAATGGCAGCCCTGGAATCAAGACATGCTTCGTGGACCTCGAAGATGCAAGGGATCCTGCGGACGCGATCGTGGAGATCTCAGTGGCATCTCGGTCCCTGAGACCGATTCGACGGAGGGCCCTGGAGTCTCCTCGCGCTCTATTGGCAAGGTTCAGAAACATCCAAGTGGGAGGGCAGTACGAGGAGATGCGATTCCACCTCCGGGCGGACATCCACGTCGGCAACTGGAAGCGGAAGGGGGATCGGTTGTTGAGAGACCTGACAAGGGGCAGCGACCTCGTGGTGCTCGCAATCGACGAGCTGCCGCTGCTGATCAACAGAATCCTGAAGGGACGGTCCGACCGGCAGCAAGCCGAGGATGTTGCAGCGGCGGATGAGTTCCTTTCGTGGCTTCGGCGGAACGCCCAAGAGCACCGCGGCCGACTTTGCTTGATCCTGTCGGGAAGCGTTGGAATCGCGCCGATCCTCAGGCGGGTTGGACTGAGCGCGGCAATGAACGTCTTCTCCAATTTCGAACTGAAGCCTTGGAGCAGGTCGACAGCTTCCGAGTGCTTGGCAGCCCTCGCGGCGTCCTACCACGTGCACCTTCCCCGCGAGGTCCGAGACGTGGTCTGCGATCGACTGAGATCCTGCATTCCCCACCATGTCCAGCAGTTCTTTGACGCTCTCCACAGGCACCTGAGAATCGCACGCCGGACCGGGGCCACTCTCGAAGACGCTGACAGGGCCTATCGCGAGGACATGCTCGGGGCGAGGGGTCGGATTGACATGGACCACTATGAGGATCGGCTGAAGCTTGTGCTCGGCCGCAACCGATTCACGGTTGCCCTCGAACTGCTGACGCGTGCCGCGGCGGGAGGATTGCTCGGACCGCAATCGATCGAGGACTACTCGCAGATCTTGGCTGCGGCGGATGATCCGGCCGCAGATTCGCTCCCGTTCGTTCTGGACGTTCTCGAACAGGACGGCTACTTCGACAAGCACCGTGAGGGCTATTGTTTCGCGTCGGGGCTGCTGGAAGACTGGCAGCGCGCTAGGCAAGGCCTGCCGATCCATCCTCTCTCCCGAACCTGGGAGTCTGCAACGAGAGCCGCATGAACCGCAAGATCAAGAAATACAATCCGGGATTCCTCACCGACCAAGAACTCGTGGATTCCTTCTGCGTGCGGCTTGGCGAGTTCGCACTTCTGGTCGAAGCGCTCCGGGAGAGCACAGGAAACTCGAATCCCCATGCAATCGTGATCGGTCCCCGGGGCTCGGGAAAGACGACCCTGCTGCTGCGTGTCGCAGCCGAGGTCAGGAGGGACGCGGCTCTGCGTGAAGCGTGGTTTCCTGTAGTGTTTCCCGAAGAGATCTACGAAGTCTCCACTTGCGGGGAATTCTGGCTTGAGTGCCTTCTGCAACTTGCCGACCAGGCATCGCAAGTTGAAACCGATACCGACCTCAAGCGCACTTACGAGGAACTGCAGACCGTCGCCGACGACCGGATCCTCGCCGACTTCTGCCTGGCGGCGATTCTGGACTTCGCCGACAGCCTAGGAAAGCGCTTAGTGCTGTTTGTCGAGAATCTGAACACCCTGTTCGACGACATTGGTGATCCCGGGGTCGGGTGGCAACTGCGGAAGACCCTGCAGTGTGAACCTCGAATACTCCTGATGGGGAGCGCGACCAGCCGATTCGAGGAGATCGAGAACTCGGAGCGAGCACTCTACGAGCTATTCCAGGTGCATACGTTAAAGCGCCTTGACACCGAGTCCTGCGCTGTCTTGTGGAGGAGCGTCTCGGATCGTGATGCGGACACTCAAGCGATTCGGTCGCTCGAGATACTCACCGGAGGAAGTCCCCGCCTAGTCGCGATTGTCGCCGAGTTTGGCTCGCGGCTGTCATTCCACCAACTCATGGACAACCTGTTGAGTCTAGTCGACGACCACACTGAGTACTTCCGAAGCCATCTCGAAGCCTTGGGCGTCCAGGATCGACGTGTCTACTTGGCTCTGGCAAGGCTCTGGAAGCCCGCAACTGCGAGGCAGGTCTCGGCTAGGTCGAGACTGAGAACCAGCCACTGCAGCGCGATCCTGAGACGGCTGGTTGATCGGGGCGCGGTCATCCACGCGGGTGGCACCCCTCGGCGAAAGGAGTACTACCTTGCCGAGCGCATGTACAACATCTACTACCTGTTACGACGCGGGAGGGGCATGAATCGGGTGGTCCAAGCATTGGTCCACTTCATGACGGCATTCTATTCCCACTCGGAGCTCGTCGGTATCCGTGAGCGGATCGCTGCGGAGACGAGAGCCGCCGAAGGGAAGCTCCTAGCAGCGATGAAGCAGGCACTTCAACTCCTGACTGACAAGACGAGCCGCAAGGGTGGAATGGCTGGACTGGGGATGACTCTCGGCGCTGGTGGGGCAACTTCGAGCGCGAAGGCCAGGGTAACCAAGGCCCTCGAAGCCACTGGGACATCCAAAATGACTGCCGACCCCCGTGAATCGAGGGCGGGCAACCTTGTGGCCAAGGCCGCTCAACTACTCAAGGACGGGCAGTATGACAGGGCGATTGCCGTCTGCGAAAAGGTCCAAGTCCTTCTTGTCGACCTGGACACGCCCAACTCTTCCCGCCTTATGGCGAACGCGCTATCCGCGAAGTCGGTCGCCCTGGCCCGCTCCGGGCGCCCTGAGGACGCGCTCGGCGTCTGTGATGCGGCCCTGAATCGGTACGAGGCCCTCAACGGTCCCGAGATCTCGACGACGATCGCCGAGATACTCGCCAACAAGGTTGCCGTGTTGGCCCAACTCGGGCGCGACACGAAGATCGTTTCGGTCAGCGAGGCGTTTTCGGATCGCTTCGAGCGGGGTGATTCGGAGGCGACCGACAAGCAGCGGTCGCAGGTGCTCTACAACAAGGGCGTGGCTCTCGCGGAACTGAACCGGCCGCGGGAGGCGGTTGCCGTCTTTGAACAGGTGTTCGAACGATTCGGGTCCAGCGATGCCGACGAGGTGCAGGAGCCTGTCGCGCGGGCCCTGCTGGCGAAGGCCAAGGTGCTGGAAGAGGGAGGACGGACTGAAGACGCGTGTGCCGGATACGATGCGGTGGTCGCTCGCTTCGGGTCACGTCCAGTGCCGGAAGTCGCTGAGCCTGTAGCCACGGCGATTCTCCACAAGGGAGGGGCTATGGCGGAGAGTGGCCGCTTCCAAGACGCTCTCGCTTGTTTTGAAGACCTGCTCAAGTGTTTCGAAAGTGATGGTACCCCACCGGACATTGCCAACCACTTGGCAGCGGCCTCCACGAACCGCGGAGTTATGCTCGAATGCCTAAACAGACCCCGCGAAGCTCTGGATGCCTACGAGTCTGTGATCCGCAGGTTTTCCTCGCACGATTCACCAGAGATGGACGAACTCTTGGCCCCAGCCTACGCGAATAGGGGCACCTCGCTAGTGCGAGCGGACCGCCTCGAGGAGGGATACGCTGCGATTGAAGACTTCAGCGACCGGTTCAGCGGAAGCACGTCTGCTCCGATCCTTGAAATGGTGGGTAACACACTTCTCGAAAAGGCGAAAGCGGAGTTGCGAACGGGTCAATCAGAGGCCGCCATAAGCACAGCAGGCAGGGTGCTAAGGGAATTCTCTTCTAGAACAACTGATAGCCTCGTTCTTGCTCACCTCCTTCGAGCAGAAGGCTACTTTGCCTGCCAGAACGAACTCGGCTGCGAGTCTGAACTTGCTGCGATGCTCGAACTGATGCCAAGGTTCGAGGTCCTCCCGTCGATGAGTATCGAAGGGCTATTGGCATTCACGGTCCGATTCGGACCCAAGCGTGTCCTTGCGTTGGTTGAGGAGTCTCCAGCCGTGAACTGCTTGTTCCCCTTGGTAACGGCCTTGCGGCAGGAAAGCGGCCTCGAGACCAAAGTTGCACGAGAGGTTGGCGAAGTCGCCAAAGACATACGTCTGAGCTTAGCGAGACTGAGGGAGTTGGGTTCACCGTAAGGCCACTCCTTGCTCCGCCCTCGTGCAGGCGGCACCTGGGTCCGAGCGGTGATGCCCCAGTCGCCCTGCGCCGGCGCGCCAGTGCAGCCTTGCGACCGGCAGGATGACGGAGTCGCTGCAATTGGCTCCGACGGTACAACTAGGGAACCAGACGACGCTCCCGCGGTGTTGCAGTGGCACTCGTGAGCGGTAGCCGATTGCACGGAAGTGATTGGTCTGTTCTCCCTACGCCTCCATTCCGAGAGCGCCGACCTAGGCGACCGACGCAATCGAGCGACCGCGGCCGAGAGCACACCTCAGGTGCTGTAACCTGATTGACGCTATGAGAAAGCTGTTGTTTCCGACGATCTTGGCCGTCTTGGCCTGCGCGAATGGACAGCCCACGGTCACCAAGGCGGATGTGGACGCTTGGATGGAGTCCCTCTCGAACTGGGGCCGATGGGGCGATGAGGACCAGCTCGGCGCGATGAACCTCATCACACCCGAGACCCGCCTGGCCGCGGCCAGCCTTGTCACTCAGGGCGTGTCCGTGTCGCTTGCCAGGGATGTGGAGAAGGTTGAGGCGATCGACAATCCGCGGCCATTCAAGCACACCATGCTGAACGTCGGCCTTAACAATCCGTCCCAGTTCGTCTCCGACGACTACCAGGTGAGCTACCACGGCTACGCTCACACACACATGGACTCGCTGTGCCACATGGCCTACGGGGGAAAGATGTATAACGGCTTCCCGCAAGCCGAGGTCGTCGCGGAGGGTGCGCCAACGCTGGCAGTGACTAACTTCAAGCAGGGCATCTTTGGCCGCGGTGTTCTAATGGACATCCCGCGGCTGAAGGGTGTCGACTGGCTCAAACCCGGGACCCCAATCTATCCGGCAGACCTCGATGCTTGGGAGGAGAAGTCCGGCGCCAGGGTCGGCAGCGGCGACGTGGTCCTGATCCGCACGGGCCGGTGGGCGCGAAGGGACAAGGAGGGCCCGTGGGATGTGTCCAAGCTGTCGGCCGGCCTGCATGCCTCCTCCGCGAGGTGGCTGAAGGATCGCGACGCCGCCATCCTCGGAAGCGACGCCGCCAGCGACGTTTCGCCCTCGCTGGTCGAAGGCGTGAACCAGCCGATCCACCAGCTGGTGATCATCGCGATGGGCATGCCGATCTTCGACAATCTGGACTTGGAGGCGGTCGCCGCCGAGGCAGCGCGGCAGAACCGCTGGGAGTTTCTCCTGACGGCCGCACCGATGGCGGTGGGCGGCGGGACGGGCAGCCCCTTCAATCCAATCGCGACATTCTGACGCGCGGGAGCACTTGGCGGCTACGACAAAAACTCCTTCGTGTGAGTCGGCCGCTGTGCGGGTGGCTGCGTGGGAACGGCCATAGGCCTGCGCTTCGAGGCCTTCGCCAGCCAGATTCGCCGATCCGACGTGTGTCTTCGCCTCGATCGGATCGCCATGAATTCGCAACGAAAGCAAGAATCTGACCTCGTCGGCGACGGGCGGCGGGAGAGAGGCGAGTATCTCCGCTCGCGACGCCACCAGCGAGAACGGAGCCAAGGGTCTTCGTTCTCGTCTGCAATCGGTACCTGTACCTGCGATCGGGAGCCACCGCTAACGACCCGGGTGTCTGGCAGTGCTTCCCGAGTCGTTGGAAGCTGTCAGACGGCCGTGCCGATAGTTTGGAGAAACTCGCGTACCGGCTTGAGCACTTCGTGGTCCAGGTCCCAATACGTCTTTCTCGCGGCATCGCCGACGGACACTTGGGGTTTGCGCTTAGTGGACAGGTACGCCATTGCCCGAGCCTTGTGCCGTCTGCGCAAAGCTTCTCCGCGGAGGTCCTCGATGCAGGTGAAGAATGAATCGATGCAGCATCGCACATCATCTGGAACCGTCTCCCAAAGCAGCGTCTCGAGCATCCCGGCCCTGCCGCCGCCTGGGAGGATCATCAAAGAGACTACGGGACGGTAGCCCTCCAGCTGACCGATTGCGCCGGGAACGGGTAGACTCGCATACTCTAGCGCTCCTCGGACACTGTTGAATGCCCCTAACTCGGATCCCTCCGCATCTCGAACGATTCCGATGGTCTTGACTCCCGAGAAACCCGACATCCGGACAAATGCGTGCAGAAACCTTCGCAGGTCATCGATCCCGCCGAAATTCTGAAGCTGGATGGCGTTGAGGTCGAGTCTTCTGCCCATCGCCTCGAAGAAACCTTCCGAGTCCTTACCCTCAATGAGAAGTTGCGCGTGTGACTAGACAAGTCTCGGTCGGAGACGCATCGCCTAGCGCACTTCCAAGCCATGGCTGACTACGACGTCGACGTCCTCAAGGTCGAACGACACGCAGCGGCTCGATCCGTCTTCATTCCGTTCCAGACGATGGAATCGCCACCCGTCCAAGAGGGCTTCTTGGGCGGCTACCAGACATTCGAAGCTGTGAGTTGTTGCGAAGACCTGAACGTCGAATGTCCGTGCGGCCTTGGCCACTATCTGCCAGAGGTTCTTCATGACAGAGTGGTGAATTCCAGTCTCGATCTCGTCGACGAGCACTACGCCTCCTCGAACGCGTGACATCGCCAGTACTATCCTCGCGATGCGCGTCATCCCCTCACCCATCGCCGACAACGGAACGAGCTCTGGCAGCCCGATGTCCACCCGGATCATCGGTGTGCCGGTCGCTGAACTGTCTTCGACGCTTACCAAACGCGGTTCAATGATCCGTAGGGCGTCGGTCAGTAGCGATCCCTGTTTTCTCGCTCGGAGTTGGCCTAACAGGACTGAGTCGTCTTTTATATTGCCGATGCTCGGCGATACGAACTCCGCTTCGAGCCGAATCACTTCGCCTCCGAACCAGACATCGTCGCTGTCTACCGTCAAGTGCATGCTTCGCAGTTCGGCGTTGTTCTTGTCCCTCCAAGAAAGCCGGATTCCCCATGGTGTTCCGGGATTGCCCTTGGATGAGAGTAGGGAGAGGTTCCGAATCTGTCGTGAACGCGCTTCGCGACCTCCTTGCCCTTCGGAAGGTCCGACGCCTTGTCGCACGAACGAGCTTCCCCACTCCCTTGAGACCCTCAGAGAGAGATGACCGAGCCGAGAGTGCGTGCACTTGATCTCGATTGGCTTTCCGGTGTCGAGTTCGAAGAACATTGGCTTCCAGAAAGCTGCTGGTACTCCAAATCGGAGATGCCCAAGGCCGCGGAAGTCGGGGATCCGCAGCGCCAGCGACGGGTCTCCCCCGACTGCCAGGAGGAGAATCGCCTCCAATACGGATGACTTGCCCGAGTTGTTGTGCCCGGCAAAGAGATTGACCCGGTCCAGGCGATCAACTCGCAGCTCGTCGAAGAGACGGAGGTTCGTCAATCGTAGATTCTCGATCACTCTAGCCCCCTCTCTGGATGCATGCCCCTGTCTGGCGCCAGACAGCCCACCGCCTAGTCCCTGCAACGCGGGAGACGCACGGCACCGGCAGGCCACTTCATGGCTGTGGTCCGTTGCCCAGTCATCTCACTCAATATGGCCACCTTCCTCCAAGTGTAGCTACCAGTCCCCTCAATGTCGCGCCAAGGCCGCATGGTGGGCCAGTGAGTCGGCACGGAAGCTCTCTACAGATGAGCATGCGAGCGTGGTTCGGCTACCCGTAATCATTCGGACGAGCGGCGATGGACCCAGCCCATCAAGATCGAAAGCTCCAGGGGATGGATGGGTTTGAGGAAGATACGCTTGACGGGCACGTGAGGCGCTTGTGAGGGTCGGGCTTGGCGCATTCTTGCACGCGGCCCACATGATCCAGGTGATGGCCAGAAATTAGGTCCCGAGGTCGCGGGCCGTTCGCCAGGGGTCTACAGCAGTACGGGGCACACACTACGCTCGAGCCACTGATGCGGTAGGCGGCGGGTGATCACGAAACGCAAGTGCGAGGCCACCTACCGCACGTCGGGCTAGGGCAGCACCAAGTGTGGCGCTCAACAGGAGATACCGCATGCACCGCCTGCCGGGGCATCCTGGCAGGGGCAGGGTAGCCGTTTCGACGGGCGGTGCGACGGCGATGGAGAGCGCACTCCGCAGCTGGTGACGAGTTCCTGATGAGACTCGTGATCACCGAGGCTTTGGGACGGCACGGGTGTGGCGGGTAGGCTGGGTTTCCGTGAACCGCCGCACTGTCGTCAAGTCCCTCTCTCTCGGCCTGTTGGGGAGCCGCATAGACGCGGCGCTGCCGCGCATGAAGATCACGCGCGTGCGCTACTACCACGTGGGAGGCGAGGGGGCCCGCCCGATCTTCAACCAGTCGAGCCACGTCGTGACAGTGGAGACCGACCAGGGCGTTACAGGCATCGGCGAGGGCGGGCACAAGGATTCCATCGAGCAGCTCGCGGGGATCATCATCGGCGAGGACCCGTCTCGGGTCGAGCACCTCTGGCAGCTCATGTACCGCCAGTACTTCTACCCGCCGGGGCGGGAGAAGATCCACGCGCTCGGCGCACTCGATTTGGCCCTGTTCGACCTGAAGGGAAAGGCCCTTGACGTACCGGCCTACCAGCTCTTGGGAGGGCTCACGCGCGATCACGTGGAGTGCTATGCCACTGGGTTCCCTAGCGCGGGCAGCCTTCGCGAGACTGCTCAGGCCTGCATCGAGTTCGGCTACCGGGCCTTTCGTTTCCACGGCGCCGACCCGGCCGACCGCAGCGAAGGGTACCACCACCGCAAGATGGTTGACGCGACATACGAAATGTGCCGGGAGATTCGCGACGGCGTCGGCGAGGACGGCGACTGGGCGATCGACTTCCACACGCGTCTCGATCTGCCCGATGCGGTTCGCCTGTGCACCTTGATCGAGCCGCTGCGGCCCTTGTTCGTCGAAGACCCCATCCGCTCGGAGAACCCGGAGGTTTACCGCACGCTGCGCCCGATGGTCCGGACGCCGCTGGCGGTAGGTGAGCACTATGGCGACCGCTGGGACTCAAACATGCTGGTCGAGAACCGCCTCTTCGACTATTCGCGCGTCACACTGCCGAACTCGGGCGGCATCACCGAGTACATGAAGCATGCCGCGCTGTGCGAGACGCACTACGTCGGACTCATCCCGCACTTCACCGGTCCCGTCGCAGAGGCGGCACTGGTGCACTGCCTGTGCGCGTCATCCGGACCGGCGCTGATGGAAATGCGCGGAATAGGCGACCCGCGGGCGCCCCACCTTCCCCAGTCCTACGACTTCCGGGCCGGCAAGCTCTTCCCCAACGACCGGCCCGGCTTGGGGGTGACGTTCGATCCCGCTCGGGCGGACTTGGTGGCCGAGATCACCGAACAGGACCGTCCGATCTCCCTGTACCGCCGGCCCGACGGCTCGATCACGAACTGGTGATCGCGCAGGCGGCCCGGTCTGCCGATCAGGGACGAGGAATTGGCAGCAGGCTGGGCCGTTCACGGCCTCGCCCCTGGGGAGACTCGCTCCAAGGCTCCCGCGAGGACACGTCGAGCACGATTCGCCGATAGTCCGTCAGCCGGACTTCGGGATGGTCGTCCTGAACCTCCAGGATCAGGTGGATCTGATGGTCGCGCGCTCCGGTCGGAACGGAGAGGCTGGCGGTCGGGCCGGACTCGTCGCGCACCAGCACGCGCCCCGGGTAGGTGCCCGCCTCTTGGTAGATCCACCAGCGGAACTCCAGCCTGTCCCCGTCAGGGTCCGAACTTGCCGAGGCGTCAAACGCGAGTTCTCGGCCAGGGTTTGTGCTGATCCGGACGATGGAGTCCGAGCTGTCGCCGTCCACGGCCGCGACCGGATGGTGGTTGGCCTCTGAGTAGGAGTTCACGCACCAGTCCATACGGGCCCGGAAGTCGGAGTACATCGCTTGGCGGAAGCGCCACACCGGTACGTAGTCCCCCTCGTAGGTCTTGCCGTCCTTCGGGTCCGTCCAAACGTCGCTTGCCTCGCGGTAAGTGTAGAAGGGCGCGAAGCGCTCCTCGTCGGGCCGAATGTCGGCATGTCTCGACCAGAAATCGGCGACCTTTCCGCGGGTGAAGCGGCCGCTCCAGCCGCCCCAAGCGGGCTCATTGATGTCGAACAGGCCGCGGTTCACCAGCCCCAGCCAGGGCACAGTCCCGCCGCCTTCGATGAAGCCCAGACCGCCGCGCTCGAAGCGGCGGTCTGGATACTTCGCCCCCAATGGCCCGTGTTCCGTCTGAATGTGCCGCCGCACCCACTCGTGCTGCCCTTGGACGCTGTACTCGAAGGGCTCCCACTGGCGCGGGCCCGCGACCCGGCCAGCCTGTCCAGCGCCTCCGCCGGGCCCTCCGTAGGCATAGGTCTGGTAGTTGCTGCGGATCCAGTGAATCTCCGGGAATGCGCTTGCGATCCAGGCCCCAGAGTTGTCTTGAGAGCCGTTCTCGAAAACCCGCAGCTTTGCGACGGCGCGCCGTACCTCGTGGGCGGGACGGGTAGTCTTGAGCACGTACAGCGCTTGGGCGAGGGTGTTCGATCCGGCATTCACGACGACCCAGACCGGCCGCGGATCCGGCTTGGAGAGCACGTCCAAGACCAGCTGCGCGCCCTCGCTCGTCCTACTCGC
This sequence comes from Bryobacterales bacterium, assembly GCA_965203925.1. Classification (GTDB taxonomy): domain Bacteria; phylum Acidobacteriota; class Terriglobia; order Bryobacterales; family UBA6623; genus VXMF01. The sequence continues at coordinate 1,348,226 of OZ241924.1, read as the reverse complement.
CCCGACATCGGCGATTCCGTATCCCGGCTGCCCGCCCCGCGTGATCGAGCGCAGGTAGACGGGATCGGGCCACCCGTCGGCATGTTGCCGCAGGTTCGGCAGTACTTGCTCGTATGCATCGATCAGCTCCAGGAACAGCTCCGGCTGGGTCTTGCGCTTGCGCGGATTCTCGCGCCCCGGGTGCAGGAACTTCCCCGTGACCGCAATGAGCCCTTCAAGCTCGAATGAGTTGCTGCAGACGAGCATGTGCACCATCTGCTGCATTTCGTCGGGCTCGTTGCCCATGTCCGCCAAGATCACCAGTCGGGTCTTGGCTTGGCCGTGAACGCTAGGGCAGAGCAAGACCGCCAAGGCCCAAGGAATGAGTCGGACTCGCATTGGACTCAAGCTCAAGGCAGTGCCGGACCACGAGCGGAGACTGCTGTCCGGTCCAGGGCGGCGCCGCGGCCAATACGACTGCGGCGCCGCCTTGCCGACGTTCGACGACTAGAAGTACAGCTTCAGGCCCAGCTGACCAATGCGCGCCGCCTCGGCCGCCGTGATGTTGCCGAAGTTCGGATTGCCGAAGCTCGTGTTCGGACGCCGGAAGACCGTGTGGTTAAAGAAATTGAAGAACTCCGCGCGGAACTGCAAGCGCACCCGCTCGCTGAACGGAAAGTCCTTCAGGATCGAAACGTCCCAGTTCACGTAGCCCGGCTCACGGGCGTCCGGCAGGAAGTTCCCCATGTTCCCGAACATGAACGGCTCTGGCTGCTCGAAGGCGTTTGCGTTCAAGTACGGTGTGCCTGCAAACCTGCCGCCGAGGCGCTCCGTGATGGGTCCGTCCGTGAGCGGCCTCTGTCCCAGCACCCTGTTCGGCGTCTGGCGGCCGCCGAATGCGTTGAGGTTGTTGAACCGCGAAGTGATGCTGATGGGCAGTCCGCTCTGGTAAGTCGTGACGCCATTGATGTTCCAGCCGCCGAGGATCTGATTGATCGCGCCGCCTCGGTTCAGCAGCGGACGGCCCTTGCCGAAGGGCAGTTCGTATTGGTAGTTGAGCACCAAGCGGTGGGCGACGTCCAGACCGGAGAGCGTGCGATCCAGCCGCTTGTCGTAATTGTTGGTGTAGCCGGGATTCTGCGCTCCAACGAAGCCCGCGACCGAGCTCACGTCATCGATCATCTTGGACCACGTGTATGCCCCGAGCAGCTGAAGGCCATTGCTGTAGCGCTTGCGCATCTTGACCTGCAGGGCGTGATAGTTCGACTTGAATTCGTACCCTCGCGGCGTGTTGAGGCCCGAATACTGCGGGAACGGCCGCAGCAGCTGCCCGTAGGCGATCGTTTGGCGCCCGAGCCCGAGGTTGCTCGGGATCACTCCGAAGAACGGATTCGGGACGCGGTCTGCCAGACGGTCGCCTAGCGACTGGTACTCGTTGGGCATCTGGTTGAATTGGACTCCGCTCCCGAGCAGCTTCACTCCGGAATTGCCCGCGTATGCGACGTCAAAGAGCCAGCTGTCGGGGAGCTCGTACTGGATGTTGAAGTTCCACTGGACGGAATAGGGAGTCCGGTCCGTGCGCACGATCGCCGCCGGCCCTTGGCCAAGGAACGTCTCCAATCCCTCCGCGCCGTTGGTCGGCGCGTTGAAGCCCAGCGGGAACGGGTCGGAGAGGGTCGCGAAGGCCGTGCGCCCGCCGTCTTGGCTGCCGACGATTGGCGAGATCGAATTGAAGCTGACCGCGCCGACGGTCGCCGTGCCGGGGCCGAAGCCCGTTGTCGGGTTGTAGAAGAAGCCTGCGCCTGTGCGGATCACGAGCTTGTCGGTCAGTTTGTAGGCGAGGCCAAGGCGCGGGGCAATATTGTTGTTGTCGTAGTTCTTGATGTGCCGGGGATTCCCGTTCACGCCCGCGAACTGCAGGCCGCCCACGACATCGCGCTCGAGACCGGGGTTGTCGATTCTCAGACTCGGTTGGCTGCCGTTGAAGTCGAACCAGCTGGCCCGGTTGTAACGCTCGGTGATGGGCCTGTCTTGGTCCCATCGCAGGCCAATGTTGAGCGTGAGCCGGTCGGAAACCTGCCAGTCGTCCTGGATGTAGAAACCCCAGTACGGCGTCTGTTGCGACAGGGCAGGCTCGAACCGGATCCTGCCTCCGCTGACGTGGCCCAGCAGCATGGTCGCCACGGCGTTGCCCTGGCTCCCGCGGTTGAACCGCTCCCTTGTCCAGCCGCGCTGGAACTGGTAGAATCCCGCCGGATCTGCGGGGCGGTGGTTCGAGACGCGATTGAGGCGGAATGTGCCGCCGAACTTGATCGTGTGGTCCCCGAAGAGCTTGGACATGTCTCCGACCCAAGTGTGGGACTCGAACTTGTTACCGATGTACCAGAACGCGTTGTTGCCCATCTGCTGGAAGTCTTGCACCTGCACGCGCGGAAACGCCACGAACTGCGTCTGGCTGTCGAGTGCCGCAGGAAGGCCTAGCGAGGCCTGGGTGATGTCTTCCTCGATGTAGCGCCGGGGATTGGCGTGGTAGGAATAGCCGTAGTTGCCGTGCATCACCCAGCCATTCCACAGGTATGTGTCATCCACCGTGTAGGATCGGTTGATGGAACCGTTCCAGCCCGAGCCGGGGGAGGCCAGGTTATTCCAGCGGCTGGGCAGGGTGTTGATCGTCTTGTTTAGGGAGACCCGCACGAACAGGTTGTTGCGGTCGGTGACGCGGTAGTCGACCTTTGAAGACATGTCCCACGTGTTGGGGCGGGAGCCCAGCTGAGAGAAGAAGTTGTTGCGGATGCCCGGCGCGGTCGGCTCCGGGTAGAACGACAGCAGCGTCTGCGCCGTCGGGTCGTGCCGGGAAGCCGGGACGACGTTGCCGGGAAATGGTTCGCGCGTGCCGTTGTCCTGGATCGTCAGTGGATCGTAGACGGTCCGGCGGTCCTCGGTGAAGTCGCCCTGCCGCATGAGCCGGGTCGGCACCGACTGCGTGACGTTGCCAGGGTTCACCTGACGACGGAACTCGACGGATTGGAAGAAGAACACGCGCTGCCGAGAGGGCGTCACCGGCCCGCCGAGCGTGCCTCCGAACTGGTTAAACCGGAAGGGGGCTCGGTCTCGCCCGTTGGCGTTCGAGAACCAGTTGTTCGCCTGCAGCTTGTCGTTGCGCACGAACTCGTACAGAACGCCGTGGAACTCGTTGCCACCCGACCGGGTGACCATGTTAACCACCGCTCCGGCGGTGCGGCCGTACTCGGCTGAGAATGCATTAGTCTGGACCTTGAACTCCTGCAGCGTGTCCGGCGAGGGGATGTAGGACGGCTGGTTGAAGCCCATCACCTCTTGGGAAGATCCGTCCAGCATGATCGAGTTCGCTACGTTGCGGCCCCCGTTCGCGGAGAACGCCACGGCCGAGATCGACCCGTTCCCGCTGGTGGAGTTCCTGAAGTTTCGGGTCGTGTTGATGCCCGGCGTGAGCCCGATCAGCTGCAGAACGTTCCGGCCGTTGAGGGGGAGCGACTCGGCCGTGCGGGAATTCACGACCTCTCCCAGGTCGGAAGTCGCCGTGGCAAGCAAGGGCGCCTCCGCGGTGATCTCGACTACCTCGGTGACATCCCCTACCTCAAGAGGCACGTCAATCTCGGCGACCTGTGCGACCTGCAGAATAAAGCTCGCTCGCTGGTAGCCCTTGAAGCCCTCGGCTTCGACCAGGAGTGAGTAGTTCCCCGGCGGGATCTGTTGGAAAATGTAGGCGCCGGAGGCGTTGGACTCGACCGACCATGGCCGGTTCTGGTCCACGTTGGTGAGCGTCAGGACCGCCCCTGGGATCACGGCGCCCGACGCGTCGCTGACCGTCCCGCGCACGGTCGCAGTTTGGGTCTGCGAGAATGCGGCGAGGCTCGCCAGCAGTAACGGAAGCGCGAGCCTTCCGGCGGCTCGCAGCGTGTGCTGAATCTGATTCATTAGTTCTGCCCTCCTTAGATGACCGGTAGTCGGTCGGCGGAGATTCTGACAAACTCACGCACCAGTACGCCCGATCTGGCGCTCTGACACCAACCCCAATAGCCCGACTGCCATTGTAGCCGTAGCTCGGATTCAGGGATCTTGGCGCTCAGCCGAAGTGATCTCATTGCAGGCGAATCGTACGGGTGGGCCCGTGCCGACCTCGCCGCGCTGCCGGCATGTCGTCTGTGCTGTGGTGCCTGAACTGTCAGGAGGGTGCCTGGACGGAGCCGGCCGGCGGCTCTCTGTGTTCGCCAAGTGGGCCGTTGGGGCGGATGGTTGCGCGAAGCGGACGCCTTGCCTGTTGCTGTGCCGGTCAGCACTGGCCGCGGAGGCGGGCCACTGAGCCAGGCGATTGGCCCTTCTCTTCGTTTGGCCCGCCCGCGTGGCGCTGTCTGGGGTCTCGGCGTGCCCAATCCCCTCCTTGAGGTTAGAGGGTGCACACTGGCGGAACGGAGCCGCCATTCGACGCCAGTTACCGGATCACAGGGGACTCGGAACGCCTCCGCCAGCCACCGATCCGCGCACCAGTGAACGGAGCCCCGCGCAGGCTCGCCAAGGGTATTCGCCTCACGGCAGCTTCCGGTCCTTCACTGGCCAGAGTCGGTGGGACACGCCGGCCATATGACCCACATGCGAAGGTCCCGTGGCCGGGTGCGGCCCCAGGCCGCTCGTTCATTTCCCTCAAGGATGTCTGGTGGATCCAGCGAGTAGCGTTGTCGCGACGCACAAGGCGCGTTTGCAAATCCCGCGGCGCAAGGTCCTTCCGACCAACTCAAATCGACCTCCGATTCCCCACGAGCTCCATCCAAGGGATGCCGCCGGTGGATCGGCTGCTCGCCGCAAACAGTCGAACTACAGAAAGCTCCCGATGCCGCTAGCGACGCCGTTAGTGACCAAGGTTGATCATCCCGAGCCTTCCCGTGCGGTGGCTAGGCGCTGGTCGCGCCACTCCCCGTAGTTCAGATCCGAGCCCTCCACTTTCCAGTAGATCCGGCCACTTACGCTTCCCCCATAAACAGCCGACGCCGCTCCCGACGGACTGCCGAAGGGAACATCACGCACGAAATGATAGAGCTTACCCTCAGGTTCTTTTTTCAGTGCGCCATCCTCGACGAGCTGCCGTCGCAAGGCCCTAGCTCCCTCCGGGCAGCTCTTGACTTCTTTAACGCGAGCCTTGGAACCGGCTAGTACGACGAACTCGCCGCCAGCCTCCTTCGCGCGCGCAGAGGTGCCAGCCTCTGTGAAACGGAACGTGGGACCGACGTCCGTTGGGGCTTGCGGTCCAACATCTGTATCGATTCCGCTACGGAGCAAGTCGAAGCCGAGCACCGGCAAGAGCACCTCGACTTCGCTGAGGAATCCCTCCATGTCTGCGATCTCGGCTTCGGGCAAGCCACCGAACTCCGGTTCCGTGGCGTTGACTGGGTGCACTCGGGCCGCTTTCCGGATCAGCTCAAGGATCCGGCTTTCCAGATAGCGGCCATGTGCCTTCGTTAGGTTCTCGTCTTTCGAAACGATGATGCAGATGCGGTCGAAGAACTGCTTCGCCTCGTCACTGTCATGTGCCACCAGACGCCTCTTGACCGTGTCACTCTCCCCTACGTATACGAGAGTGCGGCCAAGGCTCGTCGGATCCGGCCCAGTCAGTAGGTAGACCCCTGTTTGCCCAGCTTCTTTCCGTTTGACCAGATCAGGAAGGGCGGAGCGCGATGCAACAAGAACCTTGCCGGACCAGTTGCCGAGTTCGGCCGTGATCACTCCTGTCGGCGAACCGTCGACCAAGTAGAGTTTCAGGGTGCGACCGAGACTCCTAGGTTGTGTGTTTGTCGGAATAGACACTGAATCTAGGCGCTCGTAGGATTCTTCCGTGTCTGTTGCTAGATGCGACGATGCGGCTGGAAGAATCACCACCAGCTACCCGGCAGTATACATTTGGTTCTGACGGAAGGGCTTCGACGCCACTAAGCTGTCCCTCGCGACCAAGTTTCTCGCTATCTACCTACTGTTCCAGACCAAGGACGATAGCGCGGCCCCAGAAGGGGGGACAAATCTGGGTGTCAACACCACCGCTTGGCTGCTGAAGCACAATCACAGGCTGGCCACGCGGGAGTGCGACCAGGGCCACCGGCTGGAAGGCACGGCGCAGGTCAATAGCGCCTGTCTGTAAGTCGAGCGCCCGGGCAACATGCGGGGCGAGGCTCGGGGAAAAGGACGCTCGTCGAAGTGGCCAATCACACGACCGACGATGGCCAGCCGGTACTGCCGACAGTGAGTGCGCTGAGGCGCTTCCGCAAGGTCCAGGCCGAGCTGTGGGGTCGGGAGGGCCTCCAGCCTGGGACGACGTTGACCACGAACGGCTTGGGCTGCTGCCGCGTGCAGAAGTGGCGGCCCGCGAGCACAAACAGCGCGTGATGGGCGACAGCAAGAGCGGAGCAAGACTTCACCCGCAATTGCAGTACGCTGGAGACAGTCGCGGCTGGGTAGCGCGGCTGCTGGAGCGGATGCCGGGGCGAGGTCGTGGGCGGACGGTCGTGCGGGCGTTGACAGCAGTGCTGGCAATGGCCTTGGTCTCTGCCCTGCCGGCGGCTGACTGGCCCCTCTTCCTCGGAAACAGCGCGCGGAACTCCATTGCGCCCAAGGCACTGGAGCCCCCTCTTGAGGTCCGCTGGGTCTACGAAGCGCCGGGTGGCGTGGACTCGACGGCCATCATCGTTGACGGCTCAGTGTACTTCGGCGAGATGGACGGGCGGTTCCACTCGGTGAGCCTAGCGACTGGAGAGCCGAATTGGGTGTACCAGGCCAACCTCGGCGTGCCTGCATCGGGTTGCATCACGGACGGCAAGGTCTTTTTCGGGGACGAAGAGGGCTACTTTCACGCGGTCAACATCGAGACCGGCCAGCAGGAATGGGTCTACCAGACCTTCGCCGAGATCCTCTCGTCGCCCCACTGCAGCGACGAGGCTGTGCTTGTGGGCTCCTACGACACCCACCTGTATGCCTTCGACCCCGGATCTGGGGACCTGCTGTGGAAGTACCAGACGGAAGACCGCGTCAACTCAAGCCCGGCGGTGGTCGGGGGAAAAACTTTTATCACGGGCTGCGACGGCAAGTTCCGCGTGATCGATATCGCCACGGGAGACGAGGACTCGTTCGTGGACATGAAGGACTACGTGGCGGCGTCCCCGGCCGTGCTCGGCTCTTCGGCGTACGTCGGCACTTTCGGGTATCAGGTGCTCAAGATCGACTGGGGGGCGGGGAAGGTGGCTTGGCGCTACGACCACCCCGAGACCGACTACGAGTTCTTCGCATCCCCGGTTGTCAGCGGTGGTCTGGTGGTGATCGGGGGGCGCGACAAGCGAGTGCATGCCATCGACGAGCAGACCGGAGAGTTGCGCTGGGACTTCGCGACCCGCTCGCGCGTGGACTCTTCCCCTGCCTTGGCGGGCGACGTGATCTGGGTGGGATCGATGGACGGCCACCTCTACGCGCTGCGGCACGAGGACGGGTCGCTGCTGTGGAAGTTTGCAATCGGAGGGCGCGTGGTCGCCTCCCCGGCCATTGCCGAGAGCGCTGTTGTGATCGGCTCTCGCAGCGGCGAGGTCTACTGCTTGGCTCGCGAAGAGCAGTGAACTAGGCCGCCGGTCGGCTGGTATATTGGCGCCGTGCGCAGGCGCCGCGCGATGAAGGCTGTGGCCGCGGCCGTTGCGGCGCCATCCTTCGCCTTCGCGCAGTCCAAGCGGCGGAACCTGCTGTTCCTCTGCTCCGACCAGCACCAGGCTGCGGCTTCTGGTTGCTACGGCCATGCTGAGGCCCTCACGCCGCACATCGACGAGATTGCGGCCGGAGGTGTGCGCTTCGAGAGTGCCTATTGCCAGTCGCCTGTCTGTGTGCCCTCCCGCGGGTCGATCATCACGGGCAACTATCCCAGCAGGCATGGCGCCAAGATCCTGCAGGATCCGCTCCCGGCGGACGCGGCCACGATTGCCCACCTCTTCGGCGATCACGGCTACTCGACGGCAGCCATCGGCAAGATGCACTTTGTCGACGAGAGCCTCACGCACGGTTTCGGCCACCGTATTAACGCGCGGACCCATCTCGCGCGCCTGACGCGGGAGGAGGCGCGGGCGTTTCAGCGAGACCAGGGTGCGGGAGGCGGCACTTCCGGAAGGCCGTCGGCGATGCCGGAGCGCCTATTCCGGGACACCTTCTACGCCGAGGAGTCCGTGCGCTTTCTGCGGGCGCACCGTGACAGCCCCTTCTGCCTGTGGTCTTCATTCTTCATGCCGCACACCCCGCTGGTGCCGCACCGCAATTACTGGGACCTGTACGAAGGACGGCATCTGACACTTCCCGATCGTCGCAATGATGCTCTCGAGGGCGGTTTCCACGGGCACCTCGTGCGGGCTAGGGAGCGCGGCTGGTACCAGCAGACGGACGATCAGCTGCGGGAGGCGATCCGCGGCTACTACGGGAATGTGTCCCAGATGGATGCTAACGTCGGTCGCGTCTTCGACACACTGCGGGAGCTCGGGCTGGACCGCAACACGGTGGTGGTCTACACGTCGGACCATGGCGAGATGGCGGGGGCGCACCGCATGTGGACCAAGCACAACATGTACGAGCAGTCCGTCCGCGTGCCGCTGGTCATCCGCACGCCCGACGAAGACGGGGCAGGCTCGTCGCGGGAGCAGATCGTCGAGCAGGTGGACCTGCTGCCCACGCTGGCCGAGCTGTGCGGGTTGGACGTGCCGCAGGGCGTCGACGGGAGATCCTTCGCTCCTTTGGTGACAGGCGGGAAGCACGTCCCGAGGGAGTGGGCGTACTCCGAGTACTACTTCTGCCGGCGCGTGTTCACCGCTGACGACAGGTTTGTGGGCAAGCCGCCGATCCTGATGGTGCGCGCCGACCGCTGGAAGCTCAATTACCTGAGCTGGGAGCGGAGCGAGTTGTTCGACCTCAGCAGCGACCCGGGCGAGCACCGCAACGTGATCGACGACCCGGGCAATTCCGGAATCGTCAAGGAGCTGACGGCGATCGCCCTGTCCAACTACCGGGGATAGCCCCGGAATCCGGGCCAGGGTACGGGGCGGCGCGTCACGGGCCTTGCCCGCTCCGGATCCAGTCCAGGTCGAAGCTGGCCACGGTCAGGTACTTCACGTGCGTTCCCCTGTCCGTGGGCGTGTCGTCCTCGTAGACGACGAAGACGGTGCCGCCTTGGCTGGCCGCCAGATCGCTGTAGCCGCTCACGCCGGGCTCAATGACTTGGGAGTAGGGCCACGTCTGGCCATCGTCCTCACTGAGCCTGACCGTCAGGTTCTGCCGTTTCCAGGAACCGTCGGGATTCGACGGATCGCGGGGTTCCAGGCTGTGGGGGTTGGCGAAGACGAGAGCATCGCCCACGCGCAGCAGACTCGCCATGCAAATCGGCTCGAAGAGCTCGTCGTCGAACTCGACGGGCCCCCATCCGGTCGCCCCATCAGCGCCTACCGTCACTGCGCGGCGATGCTCCGGGGACTCATTGCGGATATTCAGCATCACCCCGCCGTCGGAGAGCTCGACAGCCAGCGTCTCCGAGGGATTCTTGAGCTCTGGATGCCGCACGACCACCTCACCGCGCTCCCACGTCACTCCGCCATCGTCGCTGTAAATGGTGGAGACGATAGAGGGCCGGTGTGCATGGCCGGCGGTGCCGTCCGATAGCCAGACCGGCACAATCAGCCGGCCCCCGCTGTGCCGGATTCCGTGCCCTGGCCCGGTAGCGATCACCTTCCAGTCGTATTCCTCGCGGAAGCGCTCGAAGGTGGCGGTAATCTCTACCGGTTCCGTGAACGTGTCGCCGTCGTCGTCCGTGCGCATGTAGTAGGCCCGCTTGTAGGCGCTGCAGAAAAGGAAGTGCACTACTCCGCGTTCGGCGTCCACGATCGGGACGATGTTGTTGTAGGTTGTTACGCCCGGTTCGGCCAAACCTTGAGCGAGGGCTGCCTCGTTCTGGGCTGGCTCTCCGTCAAGGGCGACGATCTTGCGCGGTTCGTCCCAAGTCTTTCCGCCGTCTCGGCTGCGCACCATCAGGATGTCCTGGTGGCCCCAGTCGCCGCTTGAGCTGCGCCTCGCTTCCGTGACGACGATCACCGTCCCGGAGGGCGCTACCGCGATGGCCGGCACCCGATAGTGCGCATAGCCTCCAGTCTCGGCCTCGAAGACCCGAACTGACGTCTGCGGCGGGTCGTGCTGAGGCACTTCAGGGGAGGAACAGCCAAGCAAGCCGGACAGCAGGGCTAGCGCGATCAGGGGAATCGACACGGCGCCCAGTCTACCAGCGGGTGCCCGGACATGCCTGCCGCCAATTGCACTCTTGCTTGGCGGCTCGGCACGGGCGAATTCCCCGGCCTGGCGAGCCTCAGACCCTTGGCACCCATCCCGCCGCACGCACCCACCGTTCGCGGCGCATGTACAAGACTCCTGAAATCACGTCCTGCAACCGCGGGTTGGGGACGTGTCGGTCCAACGGATACCGACCGGGGCCAAGACAGCGACCACGGCGTCCTCGAATCGGGCAGACGCTCGAGGGCCGTGCTGCACCAGGTCCCGAGAACGGCAGTGGGATACTCGCGTCTCGCATTCCCTCGCCGAAGGTAGGAGTCGGACACCCGGGCAGGGGATCTCCCCGTCGCTGTACGCTTCAAGCACTACGGTCGTCCCCGCAAGAACTACACGAGTTCACGGATTCTGGCCAAGTTGGACCTTACAGCGGGGAGCGTTCGATCACCCCGAGCAGGATCGCGTACTCACCGTGCGCGAGGTGGCTCGTCGGGGACGTCTTCCCGACGGAATTCCCTTCGCCGGACCCGCACGGAACAGAACGTCCAATCGGACGACGCTGGCCCGCCCATCCTCGGCCAAGAGATTGCTGAGGAGCTAGGGGGTTGGCTTGTTGGCCGATTCGAGGGGCAGCAGGCGCAGCAATGCAGAGGAGGTATTGCCCCTTGCCGTTTGGCCCTTTGGAGACCCTGGTCGAGATCTTGGGAAGGACTGCCCTTGCGGCTTGGCATAGGGCGAGGTCGGGTCTGCGAGGTGGCTGCGACCGGCAGCGGAGCAGGGGCAGGCCGGGGAGCAGATCAACCTAGGCTCCATGTACGCACTGGGGCTTGGCGTGCTGAAGGACCAGACACTTGCCCGCATCTGGCTGGACGTCGCGAGTGCAAACTGCAACAAGGACGCGGGAAAGGCCCGAGACGGCGCGGAAGGTACGGTGACGACCAACCCGCCCAGATTGAGCAGACCGCGGCGATAGCATGGGCGTGCAAGCGCCAGACCATATTGATTGCGGTCTGGAACTGGTTCTCGTTGCAGGTCGAGAGTGCTCGAACGGCACAAAGCCGCGGGTTCAGGTGCAAGGCGCTCGAAGAGCTCTGCCGCTTGGTCCGACGCAACGGAAGAGCAGCTGTTGCGCCTTGATCGACGGGGATCACTGTGGCATCGGGCGGCTACACTAACCGCTGAGTGCAGGTTCTCGCAGCAGGCCGAGGGGGCCTAGGCGGACAAGAAAACCCGTTCGTACCCGGCCCAGGAGCGATTCCACCCTACTTGGCCGGCCGCGACCGAGAGCAATCGATTTTGAGCCGACGCTTGGACAAGCTGGCCAACGGTACCCCTCCTGGCACGCACCTGATTCTCTATGGGCCGAGGGGGAACGGAAAGACAGTCCTGCTGGAGTGGTCCTTGCGTCAAGCAAGAGAACGAAGCATCGATGTGATCGACATTGGCCTAGGCGAGGCGGATGCCGACGACAGCCAATTCCGCGAGTCACCAATCTTGACGCGCTGGATGAGGGCGCTGAGCGGCGCCTCCTTGATGGGAGCCGGCATTCGGTGGCGCGAACCCCCCCCGAGCCGGACAGCCGCAGTCATCGAACGAAGAGCCCGCAAGAAGCCCCTGCTTGTGGCGGTTGATGAAGCCCATACCCTGACCGTCAAGATGGGGCGGGCTCTGCTCAGTGCAGGGCAGCGTATGCAGCGGAGCGGAATCCCCGCAATGCTGCTGCTCGCCGGAACGCCGGACCTCCCTCGGCATCTCAACTCCATGCATGTTTCCTTCTGGGACCGAAGCAAGAGGCTGCCTATAGGCCGCTTGGAGCCCGTTGCCGCGGGAGATGCCATCCGGATTCCTCTGGAGGATGGCGGGCGATCCGTAGCGGTCGACGCCTTGGCGGAGGCCGTCCGGGAGAGCCACGGTTATCCGTTCTTCTTGCAGCTATGGGGGGAATTGCTTTGGGACGGCTGTCCCGAACGCTCAATCGCCATCTCATGCTCGGACATCGACCGCCTTCGGCCGCAATTCTGGAGGGAGCGGAATCTGTTCTATGCAGATCGGTACGACGAGCTTGACCGCGCCGACCTGCTTCCGGTGGCCGAAGGCGTGGCCACAGAGTTCGCCGACAAAGAGAGGCTGACACGTCGGCAACTGAAGCGCGTTGTCCGGTCATCCTTGGAGGGTGAAGGGATCGCATCGGATCCCAGGTCGGTTACGAACGCTATTGGCCGGCTGCGCGATCTCGGCTATGTCTGGCTTGTCGGCCAAGAGTCCGTCGCGTACTTTGAACCGGGCATCCCAAGCCTCATGACCTATGTGGAGCAGAACCGAGGTTAGGGCATCGGTGAGGGTAGGTCGAGACAACTACACGTGAAGATCGACCGGTCTACTACACTTCCGGCTGGCTCTGGGGCTTCGCTAGGAGCTCTCGGGCCGCCGGCAAGCTCAGACCCGCCGCCGGAATCAGCATTTAAGAGGCGATTGACCCGCGACCGTCTGACCAGCCACAAGGCCCGAAGCGGGTAGCTCTACGAATGGGGCGGACATTCGACCAGTGGGGATTCCGATTCGAGCCGAAGGCGGCGCGGATTCTGGAGCTAGCTGTCTCGAAGCAAGATCAGGCGATTGTCTCGCGTTGAGCGCCATGCCGGCCAAATGGCCGCAGCCAGCGAAACAACAAACAGGAAGGCTGCTACTGAGACCAGGAGTACCGGGTCCCGAGCGGAAGTGCCGCGAAACACATCTGGACTCAATGCGCCGATCACGGACACAGCCGCCATGCCGACCGCGACACCAAGAAAAGCGAATCGTACGGTGCGCACCACCAAGTCGCGCACAACTCGGCTTCGCTGCGCACCCAGCGCTGACTTGATCGCGACCTCAGTCCGGCGGGCTGCCACCGTCTCAGCGATCACGCTATAGACCGCAGTGACGGCAAGGATCATTGCGCACGCGCCAAACCAAAGCAGAAGGACGACATTGAATCGGTGTCGCGCCGTGTCCCTATCGATCAGTTCGCCGATTGTGAGCGGGTCGCTCGCATTCTGGCTGGGTTCAATCTCCTTCACTGTGCGCTGTACCAGCGCCGAGAGTTCGTGGCGTGGGCGAGGTCCGCGCACCACAACGTGCCGAGTGGCTTGCGATGCCTGTAGGGCCGGCACAAAGACGTGGGCGCCGGAGTGGGAGCCGGATCGGTACCGGGCGTCTCCGGAGATGCCAACGACGAGCTTCCAGCCCCGGCTCCAATCGATAGCGAGCCGAACGCGATGGCCAAGCGGCGTGTGGCCGGCGGATCGCACTTGATCGGCGAGCGTCTCGCTGATGATCGCGACCGGTTCCGCTTCCGCCGAATCACGACTGTCGAAGTCGCGCCCTTGCAGCAACGGTGATCCAACGGTCTTGAAGTACTCGGCCGTTACGACCTCGTAGTTGGCTTTCGGACGCGCCTTGCCATCCCAGTTGCCCGCCTCGAACTCGAACTCGTATGCGATGTCCCATCCGATGGGGCCGGCGAGGGGCCGCAGCAGGATCGCGCCCACCGAGGTGACACCCGGCTTCTCGCGCAACCGTTGCACCAGACGCGAGTAGAATGCGTGCTTGGTAGCTGCGTCGAAGCTTTGGGCGGGAAACAAGCCCGGACCTCTCAGCGTGACATCCATCGTGAGGGCGTCGCGATTCGCGAAACCGGTCTCAACGAACGCCACGGAGCGATAGCTCAGCACGAGCAGGACAGCCGTTGCCACCAGCACGAACGTCACCGCGGACTGGGCGAGAACGAACAGGTCCCGCGCCCGACTGGCGCGGTGAGACACCGAAGATCGGGGATCGCCTTCCCTGATTGTGGATTCGAGGCCCATTGTCGAGGCTGCCCATCCAGGCGCAAGCGAGCAGACGACAGCGACGAAGGCTGCCGCTCCGGCCGCGAAACAGAAGGAGTTCAGATCCAAGGAGGCGTCGGACAGTCGCGGAATATCCGCTGGAGGCCAATTCACCAAGGAGCGAATCACCAAGTAAGCAATTCCCAATCCGGCGATTGCAGCGACGGCCCCGGCGAGTGCCCCCTCGGCGGCCAACTGCGCAAGAACTCGTCTTGGCGAAGCCCCCAGCGCGAAGCGCGTGGCAATCTCGGAACGACGAGACACCGCGCGTGACAGCAGCAGTCCCCCCGAACTGATCGCGGATGCGATCAGCAGGAGCAGAGAGGCTCCGAAGACGATCCACAGGTGAATCCTTGCCGACCCGGTCCAATAGTTGACCAGCGGTGTCACGATTGCCCGCTGCGAACTCGAATACGCCTCCGGGTATTCACTAGCGAGGCGCCTGAAGAGAGCACTCACGTCGCTATCGATCTGTTGACGTGAGTAGCCGGGCTTGGCGCGCGCCACCGCGTGCAAGAAAGTCGCGCCGCGGCGCTCGATGACTCGCTGCTCGATCCCCAGTGGAACCCAAAGGGCAGCTCCCCGCGGAAACTCTAGTCCGGGTGCCATGACCCCGATCACGGTGTGGCCTTGGCCGTTCAAACGCACCGTGTGACCGATGATGCCGGGATCCGCACCCAAGTTTTCGCGCCATGTCCGATCCGAAACAATAACCACCGGAGGTGCGCCGACCCGCTCGTCGGACTCTGCAAACCCCCGACCTAGGCGGGGGGTGACACCGAGGACACGGAAGAAGTCGTGAGATACGGGCGAGGCTTCCAGTTGCACGGGCTCGGCCGTCCCGGTCTCCAACACCCGGGCGTAACCATAAAGCGAAGTTGGGGTGACAGCCACGTGCTCGAACCCAGGGATACTCTCCTGAAGATCAACCAGCTCCGGGTATGCGAGTTCCTCGACGTGGGTTCCCGCGAGAGGGTCTGCCTTCTGGATCACGTAGATCGAATCTTGGTCCGGGAACGGCAGGGGTCGCAACAGAACGGCGTCCACCAGCGAGAACATGGCAACGCTCATTCCGATGCCGAGCGCCAGACTGCTCGTGACCACAATTGCGGAGAGGGGGTATCTGCTCATGCGGACCAGGGCGTGGCCAAGATCCCTAACCAGAGCGTCGATCCAGCTCACTCCCCGAGACCCACGGCCCTGTTCCTTGACCTGAGAAACACCTCCCAGAGCGATCCTTGAGTGCCGCCGGGCTTCGTCCGGAACTCGTCCGGCGCGACTATGCTGCTCCGTCAGTCGGTCCAGCTGTGAATGCAGCTCCGCATCGAGATCGTCTTCCATGACCCTGCGCTGGAATAGCGCACGTCCTCGATAGAGCAGGTCTCTGAGGAACATCTCCTGCGGCTAGCCGGTGTCAAGGATGATCGCACAGCGGCAGACACCTTCTGCCACGAGGCGGATGCATCCTCCAGTTGCCTCCGCCCCGCAGGGGTGAGATCGCAGAACTTGGCGCGACGATTGTTGTCGGACATACCCCATGTCGCCTGAAGCCACCCTCGATGTTCCTGCCTATGCAGCGCCGGATACAGCGAACCCTGCTGGACTTGGAGAACTTCGCGGGAGACCTGTCGGTTCCCTTCCGAGATTCCCCAGCAGTGGTGCGATTCGAGTTTGAGAGTCTTGAGAATCAGCAACGGGCCCAGTGTGCTCTGCGGAAGGTCGATGCCCGACAAGACGTCCCCTCTTGGCTGTATAGGGCCATGCTACTCGCATTCTCTGCAGAAGTGCAATGGCAGACAGGAGAGCGGCAACGTGAGCCGCGCTCGAAGAGCGGTCTACCGACCTACCGGGCCTGATCTTCAGCGGGCGAGCCGTCCCGGCCCCACTCTGGATCCGGCGTTCATCTGCACCGCAGACGAGGACCTCTTGCACTACCCGGCGCCGAGACTTGAGGAGTCGGGCTCTGAGGTTAACTCCGATACACTCCATCGCCTGCCATTCCTCGCACTCGATGCTCCCTATCTCAAGGGGCACGCTCCAGAAGATGCATGGGGCACGTCAGCGGCCGCCTCTGCCGCAGCGGACCGGTGACCCCGCGGGCTCTGGCCTTTCGGACCGGGCTCTCGCCCGACGCGAGATGGTCGCTCCCGGTAGCGCTAGAATCCGAGCGATGGACCGGAGAGCATTCTTGGCTGCGACCGCCCTCGCCGGCTGCTCCCTCCCGCAGCCGCGGCCCGACCATGACGGCATCCCGGGCTATCTCGCAGGCCAGAGGCCGGACTTCGAGACAGATCCGCATGGCGCCGGAATGGCGTGGTTCCGCTCCGTCCGCCTAGGCTTGCATCTCGAGTACGGGGTGCACACTCAGCTCGGGCGCGGGCCGGCTGTCCAGTTCGAGGATCTAATCCCGCCCTCCGACTACGCCAAGCTCAAGCGCGGCTTCGACGCCAGCGCCTTCAATGCCCCGGCGCTCGCCAGTTTGGCCAAGGAGGCGGGGTTTCAGTACCTCGGGCTGACCGTGCGTCACTCCGACGGCTTCTGCCTTTTTCGGACCACCGCGACCGAGTTCAACGCGCTTGAGGTCACGGGACGGGACCTGTTGGCCGAACTCGGGGAAGCCTGCAGTCAACGGTCCTTGGGGCTCATCGTTTCGTTCTCGTACGCGGCCGACTGGCGCCACCCGTACTTCTATCCGGCCCAGAGCTCCCAGACGGGGTGGCGCGGTGCGCGCCCCGCTTACGACACGCCACCGCCCGAATACAGGTTCGCAAGAGACGAGGACTTCCAGCTGTACGTCCGAGACGTTCACCACCAGATCCAAGAAATCGCCTATCGCTATCGGCCGTTGGCCGGCATTCGGCTCGAGCCGGACGACGGGTACTACGCCCGGCCGGACCTGTTCCCGGTCGGCCAAGCCTACGCGCTCATTCGCGAGGCCAGTCCCGGAACGCTGATAGCCTTCGGTGCGGGAGCCAACGGTGAGGAGGACTTCTGCGCCCTCTCGTACCTGCGGCCCGAGACCCCACCAACGCCGCTGGCCGCTTCCGTTTGGGAGCGCAACCGCGAGAAGCCGCGCGAAGTCGCAGTACGGCTTGATGGCGGCGAGCGAATGGCCGGTGGGCAGACCCACGGCCGCAGAGGCCCCTTCCCGAAGAAACTCGTGTTGGTAGTCGCCCTACGGGCTGACGGGTCGCTGGCCCCGGACGACCGGAGGGGCATCGCGGAATTCGCCGCTGAATCGACGGCAGCCTAGCACGGGCCGCCCCGCGGTCTCAGCCAATCAGGTCGGTCGGGTCGGAAGCTCCGTAGAACTCGTGCCACGGCGTGGCGGACGCCTCCAGACGCTCGTTGATACAGCCAATGTTGGCCACGCCCTGGCCCATTAGCCACTCGTCAAGCGCCGGGACGCCGTGCTCGCAGTACAGAGGAATGGCCTTCTGCCAAGTGGCCCGGCCACAGAGTACGCCGGAGAACTTCGCCCCCGACTCGGCTGCCCATTCTAGGGACTCCAAGAAGACGTCGTGGCTCACTCCGGCACTGAGATAAATGAACGGTCGCCTCGCCGCGGCCGCGGCCGCGCGGAAGTGGTCCAAGGCCTCGGCCTTGGTGTACGCGGCCTCCCCATGGCAGCCGCGGGACTCCTTCACGAACTTCATGTTCACCGGAACCTCTACCTTGAGGACATCGACTCCATAGCGGTCCTTGGAGAACTCGCGCATGCTCTCGGCGACGACTTCGGGCTTGCGTGGGGCAAACTCAAGGCCCTTCTCGTTGCCGCCTTCCGGATCGTACCCGACGAACTCCAGGAAGAACGGCAGGTCGTTCGCCTTGCACTCGTCTCCGATCCTCTCGATCAAGGCGTGCTTGACGTCGTTGATCGCCGCGCTCTCGAATGGCGTGTAGTAGAGCAGGACCTTAACGGCGTTGGCCCCTAGCTCACCCAGGCGACGGGCCGAGATGTCGGCCAGCAGTGTCGCCATGCGGCCCGGCTGCGTGTTGTCGTAGCCGCTCTCCTCGTAGGACAGCAGCAGTCCGGCGTTCTCCGAGCGGGCGCGGGCGCCCGGCATTCCCCACACCGGATCCAAGAGGATTGCGCTCGCATGGGGCGTGAGTGCCTTCGAGACGCTCAGCTTGAACTCGGACATCATCTCGTCGGTGACGTCGGTCGGGGCGATGCCCTTGCCATTGCCGATCGCCTTCTTCAGCGAACCACGCTGGTCCATTGCCGCCGCACCGATGATTCCCCGGTCGGTCGTCAGCGCCTGCATGTGGGCGCACTTCGCTGCGGAAATCTTGACGCTCATCTATCTCGCTCCCTTGTGAATGCCCGAAGGGGCCCTGTCCGATCCGGCGGCTCTGCCGCCGCTTCCCCCAGCCGCGGCCGATGCGGCGCGAAGCCGGCGGAAGAAACGCTCGGCCGCGCCAATGTCAGTTCGAATCTGCTCCTTGAGCAGCTCGGCTGACGGGAACGACCGCTCATCGCGGACCCGGCTGGCGAACCCCAATTCTAGCGCGTTCAGGGGATCGCCCTTCAGGGGCTGCAGGAGGTACGTCTCGACCGTTCGGGAGCGGCCCTGAAACGTCGGCCGCGTGCCCACGTTTGTTATCGACTCGCGCCAGTGCGGTTCGCCGTCAAGGCGGGAGCACGTCACGTACACGCCGTCAGCCGGCAGCACATCGCTGTCCGGCGACAGGTTGAGAGTCGGCACTGTGCGCCGCGATCCGACCCCCTTCCCCCGGACCACCTTGCCTCGAAGGCTGAACACGCGCCCCAGCAGACGGCGTGCCTGTGCCACCAGACCCTCTCGAAGGAGGCCGCGTACCCGCGTGCTGGACACGGTGTCGCCGTGGACCGAGAGCGTGCCGCCGCATTCAACGGCGAATCCCAGATCGTTCCCCAGGGAGCGGAGCGTGTCAGTGTCGCCCGCTTGTCTGCGGCCGAAGCGGAAGTTCTCTCCGACCAGCACCCGTTTCGCCCGGAGCCGCCCCGCGAGGATCCGCTCGGCAAACTCGCGCGGCGAGAGCCGCGCCACTGCCTCCGTGAAACGCATGCACACCACGGCTCCGATGCCGAAGGACCGAATCAGGTCGGCCTTGTGGGCGAGGCTTGTGAGGCGCTGCGGTGCCCGGTCCGGAGCCACAATGGACAGCGGGTGCGGCTCGAAGGTCAGGGCTACCGACTGCAGGCCGTCCGCTTGCGCCGCCGCCGCTGCTCTCCGCAGGACTTGCTGGTGGCCCAAGTGCACGCCGTCGAAGTTGCCGATGGTCACTACTGCCGGCCCGAACTGGCCCGGCACGTCCGCGAGCTCTCGCCAGGCGTCCTGCATGTGATGGTCAGCCCCCTACGGTGATTCGCAGTCCGTCGTAGGCCAGCGTCATGCCGCTCGGCAGCTCCCGGACCGTCGCGGCGTGCTGCAATTCATGGCACATGTGGGTGAAGTATGCTCGTCTCGGCCTGAGTTCAGAGGCCAGCGCCACGGCCTCGCCAACGGTCGAGTGCGTCGGGTGCGGATGGTGACGCAGGGCCCCTAGGAAGAGGACGTCGAGGCCGGACAGCTGGGCCTTCGCCTGAGGCGGCAGGACGGTCTGGTCGGTCACGTAGGCTGCCGCACCGAACCGGAAGCCGAGGATCGGTTTCCGACCGTGGAGCACATGGATCGGCACGAAGTCCACCCCGTACAGGCGGATCGGACTGTGCCCGACGGGGATGGCCTCCAAACGCGGCACGCCCCCCGCATGCGTCGCTTGGCCGCTGAACGCATACGGGAACACGCGCCGGAGCGACTTGAGGGTCGAAGGTGAGGCGTAGGCCGGGATGCGGTCCCTGCGCCCGTAGTTGAAGGGCCGGACATCGTCGAGGCCCATGATGTGGTCGGCGTGGTCGTGGGTGAACAGCAGGGCGTCCAGCCGGCGGAAGCCGGACCGCAGGGCCTGCTGCCGGAAGTCCGGGCTCGTGTCAATGACGATGTTTCGCTGGTCCGCGCCGTCCCGCAGCTGGACAAGTATCGAGGTGCGCAGCCTGCGGTCGCGCGGGTCGTCGGATCTGCACACCCTGCAGCGGCAGCCGATCGTGGGAATCCCCACGCTAGTGCCAGAGCCGAGGACTTCGATGCTGCAGGCAGGGCCCATCGGGCGAGTCGACTGCCGAGGCCGGCGGCCAGCGGCCAACACCAATCTTACCGACGCCCGGCCGCCAACCCAGCCGCGCACGAGGCGGAACCACGTGGCGGGACTGGCCGGCTACCGAGCACAGCTCAGCGCCAGCACATTGCGGTCAGTCCGCAGCGATCAGTCAAACTACGGCAGCTGCACCTGAATCCCTGCGACTGGGCGGTCGCCGCCTACCGGAGGCTATCCTTCGAACGGGGACGGAACGCGGAGGGCGCCGCTGAGCAGCCCTTGGCACACCCGGGCGGCGCGGAGGGAGCAGGCTAGGGGACGCAGGCATGTGGCCGAGAGTGACACAAGCCCGCAATGGCCGCTCGGCGCCCGTGCCGCAGCCAGGCCCGCGCACGACCTCAGGCTCTGCTTGGCGCGGGGCGTTGGGGCTGTCGCCGAGCAACGCGTTTGGCCCGAGCCCGCTCCGTGCCGCTGTTCTGCTACTTGCTGGACTTCTGCCGGCCAGCGATGCGTTCGGCCAAGGGATGGCACTGGTCAACCGGGAGGGCCAGCGATCGCCGCTAGCGACGCTCGATCGGCCTCCGCCGGCCGTGCGCTTCGTGGACGTCGCAGCCGACGCCGGTCTGGACTTCTTGCACGTTGCCGGCGGGCGTGTGCGCAAGGAGTACATCGTCGAGGTGACTGGTAGCGGAGTTGCGATCTTCGACTACGACGGGGACGGGTTTCAGGATGTCTTCTTGGTCAACCAGGCCCGCTGGGACTCGGGAGGGGATCTGGCCCAGCCGACAAGCCGGCTCTTCCGGAATCGCGGCAGCCTCCGATTCGAGGACACGACTCGTGAGGCGGGAGTGCTGCACAGCGGTTGGGGGCAGGGAGCTTGCGCGGGCGATTACGACAACGACGGCGATGACGACCTCTTTGTCACCTACTGGGGGCACAACGTGCTCTACAGGAACCTCGGCGACGGCACGTTCGAGCCGGCCACGGAGGAGGCTGGTCTCCTTTCGGGCCGGCCGAGGTGGGGCAGCGGCTGTGCCTTCCTCGACTATGACCGGGACGGGTTGCTCGATCTGGCCGTAGCGAACTACATCCGGTTCGACCCGGCTCAAGTGCCCAAACCCGGAGAGAGCGAGCTGTGCCGGTACAACGAAGCCCCGGTCGTCTGCGGGCCTCGCGGCCTGCCCAGTGAGTCGCCCTCCCTGTTCCGCAATGGGGGAGACGGGCGATTCACCGATGTCTCCGAGGCAAGCGGCTTTTCGAAGGCGTCGGGCATCTACGGTTTCTCCGTCTTGACCGGCGACTTCAACGACGATGGCTGGGCGGATGTCTACATCGCCTGCGATTCGACCCCGAGCGTCCTGCTGCAGAACAACCGGGACGGATCGTTCACAGAAGTCGGGTACGAATCAGGCACGGCCCTCAACGAGCACGGGCAGGAGCAGGGCGGCATGGGCGCTGATGCGGGCGACTACGACCACAACGGGCTTCTGGACATCGTCAAGACGAACTTCGACAACGACATCCCGTCCCTGTACAGGAACGATGGGGGCGGGTTCTTCAGCGATGTCGCCGTGCTGGGAGGCTTGGGTGTCCATACCAGATTTGTCGGATGGGGAGTCGCCTTTGTCGATGTCGACCACGACACTTGGCTGGACATTCTCATGGTCAACGGCCATGTTTACCGGATGGGGGACGACGATGTTGAGGGCTTCGAGTTCGAACAGTCGAGGAATCTGTACTGGAATCTCGGAAACGGCGCATTCTTGGACATCTCCCTGCATGCCGGCCCGGGCGTGACCCAGCGGAGTTCCGCGCGCGGTGCCGCTCTAGGCGACCTGAACAACGACGGGACGATCGAGGTGGTGGTCAACAACCTTGACGCGTCGCCCAGCCTGCTCGTGAACGAGGCCGTTCTCGGCAACTGGATACGGGTCCGGACGGTTGGAGTGCGGTCCAACCGGAACGGCATTGGTGCTAGGGTCACCGTCAGGACGGGAAACACCGTCCAGGTGCGAGAGGTGCGAAGCGGTGGCAGCTTCCTGTCACAGGGTGACTTCCGCCTGCACTTCGGCTTAGCGGGGGCGGCCCAATCAGACGAGATCCGAGTTCGATGGCCGCTTGGCCTCGTGGAATCGTTTTCAGGCGTGCGAGCCAACCGTGAAATCCTGCTCCGGGAGGGCGAGGGCACGCCGCTTGACGAGTGAAGGTCGTGTTCAGCATTCGGCCGGCCCCCAGCGCGACTTGGAAGCGATGTGCCCGGCCCACGTCTGCACGATCGGAAGGGTGATGGCTAGCGCAGGGAGGACCTGCCGACCCCGACCGATGGCTGGTATCCTGCGTTGGCAGCCGCAGCTGTCGGAGATCCGTTCCCTCTCCGTCTACGGGTTGGCTCCGCCACGGCCATGCATCATGGCACTCGCGCGCACGCGGGCCAAGCAGCGCACGCCTCGTTGGCGGTCGGCAGACCGCTCTTGGCCCAGCCGCGCCGGACCGCCGACCGGGGAATCCCGGCGTGTTCGCTTCGCCGATATGCACCATCGAGGATGGTTCCTGCCGGTGGCTGGCCTCTTGGTCCTCGCTGTTCGGATCCCGTTCCAAGCCCAGCCTCTGCCGGACGGCGACACATTCCTCGGGGCGAACGTATGTGGTTCGTGCCATCCCGCCGAATACCGTAGACAGTCCCTCAGCGGCCACGCGAGAACGCTCCACCGCGCTCCAGAACACCCCTTGGCGGATAGCTTCGTCCCGGCCCAGTCCTTGACCCGGCCGCCGGAGTACCGCTTCCGGTACCGCAAGGAGGCTGGCCAGATCACCGTGCAAGCCGACGACAACGAATATGTCTTGGAGCTGCCGATCGAATGGGCTTTCGGGGCGGGCGATCACGGGGTCACCTTCGTCAGCCGGATGAATCGGCGAACCTATCTGGAACATGCCTTCAGTTACTACTCGGCATCCGGCTCCTTGGAACTCACGACGGGCCACGAGTCCATCCGCCCGGAGACGCTGCTTCAGGCGACGGGGCTGTCCTACACCGTTCAAGGGCCGGGGAATTCGATCTCCGATTGCTTTGAGTGCCACTCCACAGGCCCGCTCAGGTACTCCCCCCAGCAGGAGGTCCTAGTCAACGAGCCCGGCGTTCGCTGCGAGAGCTGCCACGGCCCCGGCGGAGCTCACGTGGCCGCGGCCGGGGCCGGAGACGCGGCATTCGCGCGCTCTCGAATCGGGAACCCTATGCGCCTGCCGGCCGATGACCTGCTGCGCTTCTGCGGCGCCTGCCATCGCGACCCGCGCGGGGATTCGGGCCACTTCGATCTCGGACTCGCCTGGAACGTCCGCCACCAGCCTCCGTATCTCCGGCAGAGCCGGTGCTTCCAGGCCAGCGGTGAGGACCTCACCTGCTTCACCTGCCATGACCCTCACGATCCCGTCCGTCGGGGCGACCCAGCGTACTATCGCGATCGCTGCGTTGCGTGCCACGACGGGGCCCAGCGGAGTGCGCCGGCGGAGGCTTGCGGGGCCGGAATGCCCGCAGACTGCACTGTCTGCCACATGCCCAAGGTCGCCGTCAGCCCGAACCTGCAATTCAAGAACCATTGGATCGGCGTCTACCCGGCCGACGGCGGACTGAAGCCCGCGCGGTAGCGACTCTTGAGCGCCGCAGACCGGGCAATGGGAAACGGTTCCCCCGGGATTCCGCCCCACCGGCGTTCCGCTACACTCGAACAGGCCGCGGGCAGCCTGGCCGGCCTCCGCGGCGGGGTCTCCGGTGATTCTCGGAAGGATAGCCCTCGCATGTATTGCGGCAGGTGCCATGGCTCTCGCGGAGCCCGCGCAGAGCGGCGATCCAGCGCTGCGGGCGGCGTACGAGGCCTACCAGTCGGGCAAGCATGAGTTGGCCGCGAGCCGCTTCCGGGAGATTCTGGGCCGGGACCCGGACAATCCGAGGATTCACAACGATCTCGGCTCCTCGCTTCTGCGGCTGAAGAGATACGAGGAGGCCGCGGAAGCCTTCCGACGGGCATCCGAACTGCTGCCCGAGGTCAAGGAGATCCGCAAGAACATAGCTCAGGCGTACTTTCAGTGGGGCCGCTACGATCAGGCACAAGAGGTCCTCTCAGAGTATGTCGAGGCACGGCCGGAGGACACCGCCGCCCGGCAGCTCTTGGCGCTCAGCCACATGCTGCAAGGGCAGGCCGAGCGGGCCGTGGGACACCTCGAGGAACTCCGGTCCGCAGGAAACACCGACATCGGCGTGCTGTACGCGCTGTCCTCTGCGTACCTGCAGATGGGCGAAACCGCCAAGGCCGAGGCGATTCTCGATGAGCTCTTGCGGTCACACCAAGACTCGCCGCAGTTGCAGGTGCTGCTGGCCCAGGCCAAGGAGAGCGGAGAGGACTTCCAAGGCGCGCTGGCAGCGCTCGACCGTGCCATCGAGCTCCGACCCGACACGCCTATGGCCCACTTCTACAGGGGCCGTGTCCTTTGGCGGCTGGCGGACGGAGAACAGGCCGAGACCGCGCTTAATCAGGCGATCCGGATTGACCCGGGTCACGTCGAGAGCTATTTCTTCAGGGGCGTTGTCAGGGCCCGGCTGGGACGCCCGGAAGAAGCGGAGGGCGACCTGCGGCGTTGCCTAGAGATCGATCCGCAACATGGGCTGGCGCACTATCACCTCGGAAAGATGCTCGCGGAGCGAGGGAGCCCAGAAGAGGCGCTGCCACTTCTAGAACGGTCCGTCGAGCTGCAGCCCGACCATACCGAGAGCCACTACCTCCTAGGCCGCACCCTGCTGAAGCTCGGCCGCGCCGATCAAGCCAGGGAGTACTTGGGAGTGGTCCGCAAGATCCAAGACGAGGAGCGGCGGGAGCTGGAGGAAGAACTATCAGGCCCCCGATCGCCAAAGCCCGCAGAATGACCGCGGAGGACTGCCGTCGGCGGAGCCGTCGGGACTGCCTTGCGGTCCACCCGTGCAGCGCGGCACGGTAGCTTGGCCGTCGCCGACGCGCGAAAACCGCCACGGACAGCCTGACAACGCCGGCCCGGATCCACTGTCCGGGCCGGTCGGTGCCGGACAGTTCAGAAGCTGAACTTGAGGCCGATCTGCATGATGCGCGGATCGTGGGCACTCGTCACCCTGCCGAAGATGCGATTGTTGAAGCCGAGGGCGACGCCATTCCACTGCGGATGGTTGAACGCGTTGAAGAACTCTCCCCTCAGCTGCATCCGCACACGCTCCGTGAGCTGCGTGTTCTTGGCCAGGGTCAGGTCGAAGTTCGCCAAGCCCGGCAGCCGGATGGGGGCACGCGGTGCATTGCCGAACGTTCCCCGTGCGGGCTGCTCGAAGGCCGACGTGTTGAACCACTGCTCCAAGGTTTGCGGCCCAGAGTTCGGCTCGCCAACAAGGTTCGGCCTCTGGGGGCCGCCGCCGCCGACCCGGCCGTTGTCCCCGGCTAGGGTGGCACCTCCCGCGCGACCGCTCTGGAACGACACGATCCCGGCGACGGTCCAGCCGCCGAAGACCTTCTTGAGCGCGGTGTCCTGCCTACGGAAGAACGGCAGCTCGTAGAGGAAGTTCGTCATCGAAATGTGCGTGCGGTCAAAGTCAGCCAGGCTCCACTCCGCAGCAAGGTTCCGCGGGTCCTGGACCGTGTCGCCGACGTTGTCGCCGTGGCTCCAGGTTCGGGACAGAGTGTAGGCGCTCTCCAGCATGAATCCCCCCGAGAAGCGCCGCCGCAGCGTGATCTCCAGGCCGTTGTAGGTGGAGCTCGCCGACGGCTCTTGGTAGAGAACATTCGCGAATCCAGGGAAAGGCCTGTGCGCGTTGATGCTTCCCTGTCGGCTCGCGTCCGGCGCGGGCCGGTTAATGTTTGGCCGGATGCCCAAGTGCACGCCGCGATTGCCGACATAGGTGATGTCGATCGAAGTCTGGCGGAAGATCTCGTTCTGGAGACCGATGCTCCACTGGTAGCTAGTAGCTGCAAGCCCCTCGGGATCGTGACCATTGACATTGCTCGGAAGGATGATGTCCCTGGTCCCCCCGGCCGGGTCGCTGAGCCTCGTGTTGAATATCAGCGGCTGCTGGACGATCGGCGGCTGGGTCGAAGACCGCCCGATGTGGCCGGGGCCATAGTAGACGCCTGCGCCCGTCCGCAGAACCGACTTGTCGGAAATCCGGTAGGCGATACCGAGCCTCGGGCCGAAATCATTGAACTGCTGGCGGTACAGGTCAGCCCCGCCAAACTGCTCAGCCCTAGCGTCCGAGGGGGTGAGTATACCGTTCAGCAGCGAGCCGCTTCCCGGTACGATGCGACCGTTCGACATGACCGTCACGGCCTGAGTGGGGTCGTAGAGCTCGGGCATAAAGGCGGAGACGAGGCCGTTCTGCTCCTCGCCGAGGACACCTTGGAAGATTGACCAGCGCACCCCGAAATTGATCGTCAGGTCTTGGCTGACCTTCCAAGCGTCTTGGGCGTAGAAGTCCCGCTGCATCGCAATCAGGTTCGTCTGGATGTTGCCTCCCTCCTGCTCTTGGTATGTGAACGCCCTGCCCATCAGGAAGTCTGCCACGGCGTGGCCCGAGGCGCCGCCGTTGAAGTTGAAATTGCCCTGAGGCCGCGTGGAACTGTCGACCCATTTGCGGATCCAGAGGATCTCCGTGCCGAACTTCAAGCTGTGATTGCCGACCTGCGTGGTGAGGTCATCTCGGAAGGTCAGCATCGGGTTGCCGTTGTCGTACGGCACGTTGGCCGCGCTTATGCTGCCCCAGCCTTGGCCTAGGCGGATGTCCGGAATCTTATTGCCGGGATTCTCGGCAAACAGCTCGGGAATGTTCAGTCCGTTGGGCCGCTGCTCCATGTTCAGCAGCGGTCGGTGGATGGTGTTCCAGGAGAACCCGAAAGTGAACTCGTTGACCATCGTCGGGGACACGATGTTCGTCAGGCTGGCCACGAGATTCTTGCCGGGCTTGGAGTACGACGAGTGAATCGTGTCGAACGAATGGGCGGACCACAGCGCCTTGTGCTGGATCTGGCTCCAGTCGTCTTGGATGTAGCGCGCCATCAACCGCACGTCTTCGCTGAAGTTGTGGTCGATCCGCACCAGCTCCTCGTGCTGGTCGGTAGGCTGGCTGGGCTGTGCAATCCAGTTCTGCCCTCCAACGCGGTTGGGCAAGGGGTAGAAGTTGTCCAGCAGGATCGTTGCGTTGGGATCAATGAGGCTGCTGGGAACCATGTTGTTCGGAAACGGATCGCCCGTGTCTGGATTGCGGACCTCCCTCTCGCCCGTGAAGTCGCCCATCCGCATGGCCGCCGTCGGAGTGCGGGCAAGGAATGTCGCCCCGCGCATGGACGGGCCGCGCCGCTTGTACTGGGAGATGGACGTGAAGAAGAAGGTCTTGGTCTTGTCGGCGTTGTAGCCGCCGAACGAGATCGGCCCGCCGAGCGTGAACCCGAAATGGTTCTGCTTGAGCGGCGCGGCTTCTGTGGCGAAGAAATTGGCGGAGTCCATCACGTTGTTCCGCATGAAGTTGTAGAAGTCCCCGTGGAACTCTTGGCCGCCGCCCTTGATGACGATATTCCCGACGCCTCCGCCGTAGCTACCCGACTCTGCGTTGAAGTTGCTCGTCAGGAACTTGACCTCTGCGATGGCCTCCGGCGGCGGGAAGTTGTTGATGCCCCGCTGGCCGCCGGTGTCCATGTTCTGAATGCCGTCAATCGCATAGCGCACCTTGTCCGTACGAGTTCCGTGGACCGCGAGCAGCGGGTTGCCCTCTTGGCCGATTCCGCGCTGGTCGGTCGCCTCGGCGGCAACACCCGCCGCCAGTCGCCCGAACTGCGACCAGTTGCGCCCGTTGATGGGCATCTCCGCGACCTGAAGGGTGTCAATCAGGGCCGCAACCTCGCCGCTCTCGGTATCCAGGACCGGAGCGGCGCCCGAGACCTCGACGGTTGTGGTCACTTCCCCGACCTGCAGCTCGAGGTCCACCCCCAGGCGCTGCTCGGCCTCCAGCGCAATGCCGCGGAGGACTTGGCGCTGAAACCCTGCAAGCTCACCCGCAATGTCGTAGTCGCCCGCAGGTATGGAACTGACGACGTACACGCCGCTCTCGTTTGACTCGACCACGCGGACTTCTCCCGTGGCCACGTTCGTCACGGTGACCTGAACGCCAGGAATGACGGCTCCTGTGGCATCGGAGACCGACCCCGTGATGGTGCCGCGGCTAATCCCTTGGCCAAAGGCTACGGAAGCCGCGCACGCGAGCAGCACGCCGACCGCCGCCATACGCACGAAGCTCCTCCCAAGGTGATTAGAATTCATAGCTCATACCCCCTACGACAGCGGCATGCAAGCACCACCATCGCGGGAAGTATACCAATGCTCTCCGAAGACGATTCGGAACTCATGGCACTTTGCGTGCGGGTATCGGTGGGCACACGGCGCAGGAGCTCCGAGTGCATCCGTGGTCTGCACTGTTGGGCGATAGTCGGTGGGCCCGCGTTAGGCACTTGGGCGAAGCTCCCCTTGGCTTGGGAACACGACGGCCCAGCAGCGCCGCTGGAGCGCTGGAGTTAGCGGGCAGGTGTTGCGCGGCGGTAGCCGGCTTGTTGGGCATTCGCTAGAGCGAGCGCTGCCGTCCGCGGTCCCCTTCCGGCTCCTTTTCCGTGCGGGCCAGCGAGGCTACGTTCCGACCGGAACGCTGCTGCCCGCGCTCCGCCAGAAGCCAGCGAATCTCGCTGCCGAGGTATTCCTTGGCCACGTCCGGGAACTCGCTGTACGGCGAGTGCGGGAAAAATCGGTCGTGGATGTCCCGCACCTGTTCGAACGTGGTGCCCCGAGCTTTCGCGCCAAGATCTGCATGTCACCCCAGTCTTGCTGGCGGTGGGCCCGGAACTTCATGGCCAGTAGTTGCCGGTCCGAGGGGGCGATCACGGTCGGGCACTTGCCCTCGTAGGCTGTCCGCTCGTCGGCGTCGGTGCGCGGCGGCATGCCGGGTATGAGCGACACGTCGCGGTTGAGCCAGTGCGGGGTGATCCCCATATCCTTAGGCGGTCTCCCGCACCGCGGACTCGAACTCGTGCCGTCGGCCGGCGTACTCGATCCGCAGTGCATCCACATCCCGCGTCAGGTTGGACCGGCTCCCGTCCAGCAGCAACGCGGCGCTCCCGGCTAGGTGCACGGTGGCCTGAAGGGAGAGTTGCTCCAGCTTCCGGTCAAGCTGCTCGAAGGCCTCGAGGATTCTCAGCCGGTCGAGCACCCGGTCACGCTCCCCGCCCGGACCGCGGTCGCTCGGGTCGCTCACTGCGGAACGCGACAGGGTCCGGGGTAGGAGGGAGCGTTCTCCCACGGCCACTCGGGCAGGTTCCAAGGATTCGGCCAGCTAGGCGCCCAGTGGAACTTCTCGCCCCCACGGGGATCCAGCGAGCGGGGGTCGATTAGCGTGCCGTGCCGGCGGAAGGCCGGGGGCGCGAACAGCTCCGGATCCCCGTCCGACAGCTCGTCCCTCGGACGGTACGTGACCACCCAGGCCGGATCGCAGGACCGCTCAGGCTCGTGCACCCACTCGGGGGGCTCGAGGCCGTGCTCCCAGGCCAAGTGCTCTGTCACTGCGGCGAGCAGGGCATCCCAGCGAGTGTCGGTCAAATATGGCCGCCTAGCCATGGCCGCGATCCGCTCCTCGCCGGGCTGGGCGTGAAAGCATCGCGGCAGGTCGCACACGAGCATCCGGTAGCGTGTCGCGAAGTCCGGGTGCCTGGCAATCACGCCGCTGTATGCCGCGACCTCGAAATCTGGGTCGAACTCCCGCATGCCGCTCGGGCCTCCCGGCCCCTATCGTATCCGTCCTGCCAGTTCGCCAGCAGGCGCTAAGCCTCCCCGATGTCGAGCCGTTTGCGGACGTTGTGCCACGAGCAGATGCCGGGTATCCCCAAGCGCTCGGTCCGTTGTCGCAGGCGGGACCACAGGCGCTCCGGGAATCCGAGCGCCGCGCTGAGTTCGATCCAATCCTTGGCGCGAAGTTGTTGCTGCGCAAGCTCCAGAAGGGCAGCCGGGGTAGCAACGAGTTCGTGGCCGGAACTGGTGATGCCGACGGCGGCCCAGCACGAGCGGGGCGAGGAATGCCGCTGGTTGGCGGCAGGACAAGGAAACGGGGACTAGTTGCGGACCAGTTGTGGAAGCCTACGGTGGTGGGTGTGGCATCAGGGTCGTCGAAGTGCGGCTCCTCGTCGGCCCGCGATCCGTGTACACGGAATCTGCACAGTGGGATGGGTCTCTCGTCCACTCCTTGGTGACTAGGCTGAGGCCCTGACCACCCCCGTTTTCCGCCTCGCCCCCAGCCTCAGCGTGGCCAGTCTCATGTTGACGGTGCCTGCGTCTCTAGCCGATTCGCCGCTGACGCGCTGCCCGCAGGATATGCTGGGGGCTGCCGATGCACCTGAAGATCCTCAGCCATCCGGTTTTCATGAACCTGAATTTCCACATGCCGATGGTTGTGGACCTCTCGCACCCCCTGATCATGCTGGAGGGCGAGAACGGCTCCGGCAAGTCGACGCTGCTGCAGTCGATCTACTACGCACTGAAGGGTCGCAGCGTGGACAACTTCGCCTACAAGCTGCACCGTCGCGGCACCAAGTTCTCCCAGGTCGTCCTCTTCGATGCCGAGCAGCACAATCCGCGAAACACGCCCGCGCTGTTCGACGATCAGCCCCAGATGAAAGAGTTCCTGATGACGGCGAGCCACGGCCAGGTCATGCTCTCGCTCTTCCGCGAGACCTTCCCCCAGCTTCCGCCGGATTCCGTCCTGCTCTTGGACGAGCCGGAGATGGCCCTGTCACCTTCCAACCAGAGGCGGATCCTCAAGATGCTCAAGGAACTGGCTGACAAGAAGGGCTTCCGGGTCATTGCCGCAACCCACTCGCAGACGCTGATCGGTGCGCCGGAGACCTACGTCATCAATCTGGACCGCCACGTCAACCGCAACGTCACGACCGGCGCGTTCGGGGTGGAGGGCGCCTCCACGATCCACTGACGCCATCCGGGGCCATGGACTTCCGGCTGCGTCAGGAGGCAGGCTGTCAGGCTATTCGCCAGTGGACTATCCGACCCTCTTGAGAGCCGTCGGTCCGACGTCGCTCACTGGCTAGCCCAAAACGCGTGCGCCGTCTAGCCGTCTATGCGAGGCTTGACTGAGTCTGCTAGCGACCCCATGCGGGACGTGCTTGCGCATCCACGGCGCTGCTCGCCTCCGGCACCGTGGCGACCGGCCCTATCGCCATTGGTGGCTTGTCGTCCGCATCGGTTCGGCGCGTACGATCCGCATCTGGGTCAGATCGCCGCTAGAAAACCCCGCCATGCGGCGTGTTGCGGAGCGGCGCCCCTACTTGGCGGGCGGTGTCTCGCTCACGATCCGGAGGCTTGGGATCGGCATCCCCTGCCGCAATCGAGGGTCGCAGCTGCGTCGTCGCAGTGAATCGGGACGTGGCGCAGGGGGTGGACAACCGACGCGAACGCGGAAAGAGGGGCCACCTGCTCGGCGGTCGGAACTGCTTCCAGGTGTGCGGCACAAGGCGAGGATGTCAACGGGGCCTTTGAAGTCAAGAGCTGAAGTTCTGGTGCTGCAGCTTCTGGTGGCGTGCGACGAATTGCATCAAGCCGGGAACCCCGGGCCGGAGGTAGACGATGGACTCGCGGACCACGGGCCATATGTAGCCGAGGTCTTGCGTTTGTCGGCTCGCTTCCCATAAGGACTTGCTGTCAGGTTCGCGCCCCTGACCTTCAAGCGACGCCCGCGTCGCTCGATCGACTCTCCCAGGAAGCTCTCTCTCAGAACTGGAATACTCCGCGGCCACGCTGGCGGCGACCGGGAGGGTCTCAAGGTTGCTCACTTCCCAGTACGTGTTGAGGTAGTGAGGCCTTGCTGCGGGGTGATAGTCGGCTTAGGACTCTCGAGTTCCGCGCGGCCGACCGTCACGGATGGGCAGGGACACCCGTCCTACAGGGCCTACCCCACAGAGGAAGTAAGGATAGCTTTGGCTCTCCACTGCGACTCGTTTGACGGCATTGATAGCGATCTAGCGACCTCGCTCCTCTATCGGACTCTGTATCGCATCAAGCGATGCATCCGGGCCCAACCGGTCGACGGGCAGCTGTCGGCCACGATCGCCGAAGTTAGCTTGCATGGCATTGAGATGGCGCGGCAGGTAAGGCGACCAGTCCTGCCGGATCACAGGCTCATAGCCAGTTCCGTCATCGTGGACACCCCGACGCCGGTGGCCCCCGGGGGCGCGTCGGTCGGGCGCTTCTCGTGCCACGCCGTTCCCGCGATGTCCAGATGCACCCACGGCGTGTCCCCGGCAAAGTGTTGCAGGAAGGCGGCGGCAGTGCACGCCCCGCCCCAGCGGGGCCCGATGTTGGCGATATCGGCGACCGGCGTTTCCAGCAGCTTCGAGTACGACTCTCCCAGCGGCATCGGCCACATCCGCTCGCCAGCCTCTCGCGAAGCCGCAAGCACGGCGTCCCGCCAGTCCTCGTCGTTCCCGAACAGCCCCGTGTGGGTCCACCCGAGCGCGACCACGATCGCTCCTGTGAGCGTGGCCGCGTCCACCAGATGGGTGCATCCCAGCTCCGTCGCATACGTCAGCGCGTCGGCTAGGATCAGTCTTCCCTCCGCGTCCGTGTTGAGCACTTCGACAGTCTTGCCGCTGCGGGTGGTTACGATGTCGCCGGGCCGCTGCGCGCGCCCTCCGGGCATGTTCTCGACGCTCGGGACTATGGCCGTCACAGGGGTTTTCGGCTGCAACCGTGCGATGGCCAGCATGGCGCCGATCATCGCTGCCCCTCCCGCCATGTCGTGCTTCATGTGGTGCATGTCGGCGGACGGCTTGATCGAGATTCCGCCCGTGTCGAACGTGACGGCCTTGCCGACGAGCCCGAGATGCGCACCTTCCCGGCTCTTGCCCTCCGGCCTGTAGCGAAGAACGATCATCACCGGAGGCTGGCTGCTGCCTTGCGCGACGCCCAGCAGGGCTCCCATCTTCAAGTCCCTCAGCTCCTGCTCGTGGAGCACTTCACAGGTCAGCGGCAGGTCCTCGGCCAGCTGCGCCGTCCTGGCTGCAAGTTCCTTGGGCGGGAGCAGGTTCCCGGGCTCGTTCGACAGTTCGCGGGCCAGACCCTTGCCCGCCGCGATCGCCGCCGACCTCTGGACGTCCCCCTCCGCACCGGGCGCTCCGAGCAAGAGGACCGTCTTGATCGACCGCTCCTTGCGACCGGCGCTCTTGTGCGCGTCCGGCTCGTCAGCCGCCGCCGCAACACCGTCGACGATCGCCCGCACTGCCCAGCCGGCGTCTGGTCCTGCAGGCACCTCCACGGCC
The DNA here is from genome assembly GCA_965203925.1 of Bryobacterales bacterium. Lineage (GTDB taxonomy): Bacteria > Acidobacteriota > Terriglobia > Bryobacterales > UBA6623 > VXMF01. Next base: position 1,314,577 of record OZ241924.1, on the reverse strand, counting down.
AGCGTCTCCGTGCGCGCGCCGCCCAGACGCCTGACGGCCGCGCCGGCGGCCTCCTTCAGGCGGACCCGCGTCAGGGCGGACTGCTTCCCGCAGCCCGCCAGCACAAGCCGGTCTGAGGGCAGTCCCGACGGTCGGTGGATCAGAAGCGCAGAGTGGCGCTTGCCCCGAAACTCCTTCGATGACGCGATGTCCCTCGCCAGGCCGCCCGTCGCCTTGTCCCATCGTTCGTCCCAAGTAGATTCTCCCGCGCATTCCTCGTAGGCGAAGCCGATCGCCGCATCGGCGCCGACCTCATGCAGCTGGCCGGGGTGGAGCTTGAATTCCATGGTTCCTCCTGACAATCATGCCAGAGCCAGCCGGCGTGCCCGCGCTACCGGCGCGCCGGTCCGGCGGGCGTCGCTCCCAGCCCGCGGTAGGCGATCGCGACCGCCGCGAGATAGGCCGCCAGCACCTCGCTGTCCCCCAGCGACACGTCGAAGCAGCTCAGGACCGCCACTGCCAGGGTCGCCATCACCCCGGCGTGCATGAGGAACCGGCGGTCGCCCGGCACTGCTGGGATCTGCCTCAGCCCCGCGCGCATGTCCCACAGGACCTGCGCGAAGAGCCACAGCACGATCAGCGCGGCCGGAATGCCGCGCTCGGCGGCGAAGTGCACGAACACGTTGTGCAGGTGCCCGTAGAAGCCGGGCGGAAGCTCCTCGACGTCTTCCGGCTGGTACTCGGAAAAGAGCGGCCCGGCGCGCTCCGGGCCGACTCCCGTGAGCGGGCGCTCGGTGATCATGTTCAGGCCCGTGCGCCACATCACGATGCGGGCTTGGTTCGCCTCGGGGCGGATGGATCGGACTCTTTGCTGCAGTGCGTCCGGCGCGGCCAGATACGCCACCGCCAGCGCCACCGGAACGAGCGGCAGTGCCCTTGGCCTGAGGACAGCCAGCGCGTACAGGCCGCAGGCCACGGCCGCAAGCCAGACGCTGCGGGTGAAGCTCAAGAGAAGAGCGAGGCAGATCACGCCGCCTGCCGCCGCCCAAACGGCCCGCCCCGGGCGACGCCGCCCGAACAGCAGCCATGCACCCAGAACGGCAAGGACGAGGATTGAGGACTGGCTGAATGTCATCCAGTGACTCTGGAATCCTGTGATCCGGTCGTCGACATAGGCGCCGTAGAAGTCGGTGCCCAGCGAGCCCACGGCTGCTGCCGAAGTCGCGAACTGCCCCACGGCGACTAGGCAGGAGGCGGACACGACGACGAACCATGCCTCCGCAACGCGCCTGCACTGCGCTGGCCCACGGAACGCCGTGTAAACCAGCGGGAGCATCGCCAGCACGAAGAACTTCTTGATCTGCGGCAGCGCTGCAGCCGGAGCATCCGAAGCTGCCATGGCCACCAGCGTCCAAGCGACCAGCGCCAGGATTGGCCAGGCGATGCGCGGGACGCGCACTGACTTCGGCCGCAGCAGGAGCAGCAGGATGCCCGCGGCCAGGATGGCATGCGCCAAGGCGATGGAGACGAAGTTGGCGGTCGAAGCCCCGAACGCTGCCCAGCCGATCCAGCGCCGCCAGGCCCGCTCGCCAGGGATGAGGGTCACAGATGGCTCACCAGAGTCGCCCGGACAGCCTCAGCGTAAAGCGTCCCAAGCTGCTTCGTATGGCGCGAGATCGGGCCAAGTGCCGTTGAGAGTCTCGAGGAAGGCCTTGACGTCGGCCTGTTCCTGGTCGCTCAGACCGAGCGGGTCCAACTCGGTCTGGCCAAGGGCCTCTGCCTTGGGCTCGTTGTAGAAGTCGAGCACGTCGTCTATGGTCTCGAAGCGCCCGTCGTGCATGAACGGCTCCCGTCCCTTCCAGTTGCGCAACGCCGGAGTCTTGAACGCCCCTAGGTCGTATTCGTCGCCGCTGATGGCTGACCGGCCCGGATCCTCGGCGCTGCCCGTGCCGATGTTGTGGAACATTCCGTCCGAGAAGTTCGGCCCGAAGTGGCAAGTGGCGCATTGCCCTCGCGTGAAGAAGATCATCCGCCCGCGCTCCTGCGCTTCGTCGAAGACTGATCGGTCCCCCTCCAGCCACTGGTCGTAGAGCGCAGGGCCAGTGCGCAGCCCGCGCTCGAAGGCCGCGATCGCGCCCGCGACCTCCTCGATGGTGATCTCAAGAACGCCTGCCTTGGCGAACGCAGCAGCATAGGCCGGCGTCTCTCGCACGCGCGCGGCGGCCTCTTCCAGCGACAGGTCCATCTCGATCGGGTTCTCGATCGGGCCCTTGGCCTGCTCTTCGAGCGATGCCGCCCTGCCATCCCAGAAGAAGAACTGCGCCTCCGCCAGGTTCACGACCGTGGGGGTGCTCCTCGGAAGTCGGTCGCCGTAAGCCCCCTCTCCCAGCGCCACGCCGGACTCGAAGCCCTCCTCCGGGACGTGGCAGCTGGCGCAGGAGGTATTGCGCGGCTTCGAGAGCAGCGGGTCGAAGAACAACTTCCAGCCGATGGCCTCCAGCGGGCCGATCCGCCCGGTCTCCGCGAGGCCCGCCGGCGTCGCAATAACGACCAGCGCCAGTGCGCCGGCCAGGAACCTAGTCATCGAGGGCCAGGCCCCACGGCATCTCTCCGGTCGGGATCGTGCCGACTTCCTTCATCGACTCCGTGTCCACGACCGACACCGTGGCGTCCGGCCCGTTCGCAGTGTACAGCCGCTTGCCGTCGCGCGATAGGGCCAGGCCCCACGCCCGTACGCCCACCTCGGCGGTTGCCTGGACGGCCAACGTGTCGGGGTCCAGCGCCGCGACGGCATTGCCGCGCCCGAGCGAGATGTAGAGGCGGGAGCCGTCATGGCTGAGAAGGACCCCCTTCGGCTTTACGCGTGGATTGATCTCCCGGCGCAGGCGGTTGTTCACTGCGATTACCTTGTTGCTGGCGCGGTCGACCTTGGACACGTGCCCGGCCACCTCTGAAGTGACCCAGAAAACCGTGCCGTCCGGACTGAACGCCACTTCCCGCGGTCTCGCACCGACCAGTATGTTGGCGACCAGCTTCTTCTCGGACACGGAGATCACGTGGACCATGTTGGAGGACTCGCTCGTGACCAGCACTTGCTTGCCGTCAGGGCTCACCCCGACGCCTTCCGGCTCGAGACCGACCTTGATCTCGGCCAGGATCTCGCCGGTCGTCGGGTCTAGGGCCGACGCCAGCCCCTCGTCCTCGTTGGATAGGTAGATCGTGCCGTCCTGGTGCACGGCAAAGGCCTCCGGATCGGAGCCCGCCGGAATCTTGCGCTCGACCTTGAGCGTCTGGGCGTCGAGTACGGCGATGGCGTTGTCATCTCCGAGCGCCACGTAGACGTGCTTGCGGTCCGGGCTGAAGCCTATCCCGCGCGGGCGGCCGCCAACGGCCACCGTTGCTTCGACCTCCCCGCTCCGGGAGTCGATCACCGTGACGGAGTCGCCCGCCTCATTGCTCACAAAGAGCCGGTGTGTGGGCGCCGCGGCCGCTAGCGATGCGATCAGAACTGTCAGTAGGATGCTGCGAAACATAGTTCTCACTCACAAGGCGAATTGCCCAGACTGTCGAGCCCGCCCGGGGCGCCCCTGACGGGAGCCTCGCCGAGCAGGTCGTCGTCCGGGCTGACGAACACGAGACCCTGCCGCAGCTGCCCGCTGGCCCGGAAACTGTGCGGGTCCCCTTTCTGGCCGTCAAGGCCGTCGGCGCGCTTCAGAGCGGCTAAGAGCTCGCGCGGCCCGGCCCCGGGCTCGCGCATGAGCGTGTCGCCGACCGCTCGGGCAGCGAACCAGCCAGCCCAAGCTTGGCCGTCCATCGGCGTGCCGAAGCGGGCCAAGAAGCGCCGGTTCAGGTCACGGGCCGCGAACTTGACGGCTTTGTGGTGCCAGGCAGCGGCCGTCGCCGGGCGGTCGGGGTTTGCCCTGGACCACTGCCCGACGGCGTCGGCCAGCATGGCATCGCTGGGGATCACGTGCAGAACGTTCGGAAGGCATGCCGAGCGCAGGGCGTCGCTCGTGTCGGTGAGGTTGAAGACCGGCCGCGGTCCCGCGCGGTTCGCGATCTCGCGCACTTTCCCGGGCGCGTCCGCCAAGACCGCGATCGCCCCCTCCGCGCCGTCCTCGCGAGAGGGCGCGAGAGTGAGCTTGACCCCGAGAAACTCGCCCTGCAGGTTGGACTCGTCCACTCCCAGCCGCAGGCCGTTCACCGTCGCGCCCTCGGACGGGCCGACGTACGCCAGCGTGAACTCGGCCGCAACACACGGCCCAGCCGCGAGCGCGGCAACGAACGCCGCCGCAAAGCACATGCGCATAGGGTCTAAGCCCACCCTTCCGCGCGGCAAGCACCGCACGTTGGTTGATTCTACAGGACCCCGGGCGGATCCCGCCCGCGATCGCTGACTACAGCCCGAAGCGCGGTCGCCGCCCGTCCAGCCACGGGCCCAACTCCGAGCCCGCTAGGCGGAGCGAGATGTAGAACGGCCCAAACGCGGCATACACGGCGCTGGCCTCGTCAAAGCGCATCTCGTAGATGAGCTGCTTGAACACTAGCGGGTCGTCGGCGAACAGGTCCACGCCCCACTCCCAATCGTCAAATCCGATCGAGCCTGAGATCACCTGCTTTACGCGCCCCGCAAATCGGCGCCCGATGAGACCGTGCTCGCGCATCATCTGCAACCGCTCGCGGATGGGGCGCGTGTACCAGTTGATGGCCTCACCGCGCTTCTTGTCCATCGGATAGAAGCACAGGTACTTGTGCGCGGGCATCACGGCCGCGAGCCTAGGGGCCATCGCCGTGTATTGCTCGCCGAGACGCTTCCGGACGCGAGCGTTCCACTGTTCCGAGTGGGCCGCAATGCCCTGCTCTTCCAGCTCGTCGTAAAGCTTCACCGAAGAGTCGTACAGGCCCAGTTCGACCACGGACACGTACGAGCCGGTCGGCTCAAGCAGGCGGGATAGGCGAAGGGCCCCAAACTCGATCTCGGCCCGGTGGACCTCCTCCAGATCCGGCCGGAAGTGCACGGCCATCAGGTCGCCCTTGTGGCCGAGCATCGAGAACAGTCCCGTGCCCGCAGGATGCTGCCGCTCCATCTCGTCCAGGCATTCCTCTGCCTCTGCGAGCACTGCGTCCCGTTCTGATGCTGGCATTTCTTGCCAAGCCGCCCGACGCACCCGGAACATCTGGTGCAGAAGGGCTGCCCCGTCCAATGTCTGAGGATGAGGCGGAATGCCGACAACACCCCGACCGGGCGGGTTGTGCGGGCCGGGTGGTCCGGGCCGCTGACGTTCCGCAGCCATCGATCTCCAAATCTAGCAGAAGCCTTGTGGCGGTCGCCCGGGCCTACAGCGCCACCAGCGGCGCTATCACCAGGGCGACGATCGACATCAGCTTGATGAGGATGTTCATCGCCGGGCCGGCCGTGTCCTTGAACGGGTCACCCACGGTGTCCCCCACCACAGAGGCCTTGTGGGCTTGCGAGCCCTTCGACTCACCAGCGATGTTGCCCTGCTCGATCTCCTTCTTGGCGTTGTCCCAGGCGCCTCCAGAATTGGCCATGAACAGCGCCAGCAGGACGCCCGTGGCAGTCGCGCCCGCTAGCGTTCCGCCCAGGGCCTCCGGTCCAAGTGCGAAACCGACCGTCACGGGAGCCACGACGGCGATCAGCCCGGGCAGCACCATCTCCTTCAGCGCTGCCGCCGTGGCGATGTCCACGCACGTGGCCGCGTCCGGGGCCACGTCCGGTTTTCCCTCGAGGAGCCCGGGGATCTCCCGGAACTGCCGGCGGATCTCCTCGATGATCTTCCTGGCGGCCCGACCCACGGCCTCGATCGTCAGCGATGCGATCAGGAACGGAAGAGTTGCGCCCAAGAGCAGCCCGATCACCACCTCGGCGGAAGTCAGCTGGATCGAGACTGGTCCGAGCCCAGCCTCAGCGCGCGCACTGCTGAGCGCTTGCGTGTAGGCCGAGAACAGTGCCAGCGCCGCCAGCGCGGCCGAACCGATGGCGAAACCCTTTCCCATCGCGGCTGTTGTGTTGCCTATCGAGTCGAGCCGGTCGGTGATCGCGCGGACCCGCTCGGGAAGCCTGCACATTTCCGAGATGCCTCCGGCGTTGTCCGCGATGGGTCCGTAGGCGTCCACGCTCATGGTGATGCCCACCGTGGCAAGCATGCCCACGGCGGCGATTCCGATTCCGTAAAGCCCTGCAGAGTAGTGTGCGATGTAGATCGCCGCGCAGATTACCGCAACAGGCACGGCACAACTCCGGAAGCCCACTGCCAGGCCCTCGATGATATTGGTCGCCGTACCCATTCGGGAAGCCAGCGCGATCTGCCGAACTGGCTTCATGGAGGTGTAGTATTCCGTCACATAGCCGATGACGGCCCCGGCGAGACAGCCGGACAGCACGGCCCAGAACGCCCCGGCCGCGATCCCCATGGACCGCACCGTGCCGAACGCTCCGGCCAGGAAAAGCACTGCACTGAGCCACGCGGAGTACCGAAGCGCGGCCGCAGGCCCCAGCGACCTGAGGAACCGCATCGCCAGGATTCCGACCAGGGATGCCGCCATGCCCACCGCGGCGAGCACAACGGGAAGCGCCATGAGGGCTCCCCGCAGGCCTTCTCCGGACAGCGAGCCGGCCAGTTCCGCAAGTCCCGGTCCGGACATGGTTGCCGCGATGGCCAGCGTGGCGATCATCGAGCCGACGAAGGACTCGAAGATGTCGGCGCCCATGCCTGCCACGTCTCCTACGTTGTCTCCTACGTTGTCTGCAATCACGCCCGGATTACGCGGGTCGTCTTCCGGAATGCCTGCCTCGACTTTGCCTACCAGGTCCGCTCCCACATCCGCGGCCTTGGTGAAGATCCCGCCTCCTACCCGGGCGAACAGGGCGATGGAGCTGGCCCCCATCGCGAATCCGTTCAGGTAGACCGCGTTCTCGGCGCCGGGCAGTATGGTCGCCACAAGGCCCACTCCGACCAGGCCAAGGCCTGCCACGGCTAGGCCCATGACGCTACCGCCGCTGAAAGCCACCGTCAGCGCGGGTGCCATGCCTCCGCTCCGGGCGGCCTCACTCGTGCGGCTGTTCGCGAGCGTCGCGGCACCCATCCCCGCCAGCCCTGCGGTCGCCGAGCATAACGCCCCGACAACGAAGCTGGCCGCCATCTGTGGTCCGAGCTGCCATGCCACAAGGGCCGCGACGATCACGACGAAGACGGCGAGGATCCTGTACTCGCGGAACAGGAAAGCCATCGCGCCCACGCGGATGAGCCCGGCCACATGCTGCATTTCCGGACTGCCGGGCGAGTGCCGCCCGAGGGATGCGAAGGTCAGCAGCGCGGCCGCTAGCCCGACCGCCCCGAGTGTCAGCGAGAACGCCAGATAGTTGTCCATTGCAGTCTTGGTCCAGTGGTCGGATCAAAGCCCCTGAGGCGGGCTGTGGAGGTGCGGTCTCTCCTGAGGGCCCAGTGCAGCGGGGCCTCAGCGGAGCGGGCCAGCAACAGGACCTGACCCTCCCCTTTGCGGACCGGGGTTTGCAATTCGCGATGCCGCCCGCGGCGATCTGCCGGATAACCGGCAGATCCGTTTGACACGGCGGGCTAACTCCTAGGCTAGCATGCGATCCAGTCTTGTTTACCCAGAAACACGTCGTCTGGAATGCCCGCGTGATACCACCGTGAGGCGAGCCCGGGAAGCGATCCTGCCGGACCCGACATGCTTCAGATGCGATCTCGCCCGTCGCTCTAGCACGGCTGCAGGCTACACAGGAGGTTGCTCGGTCTAGCCAAGACCCGGGAGCCGGGCCTTGACGAGTGAGAGGGCCGCAGAGCATGTGCCGGGAGGAAACTCGTACCCCGTGCGGCACTCGAGTTTGCGGTTTGGTTCCCGCCGCAAAGGCAGCGGTGAGGAGGGGCTTGAGCGGTTTCGGTTCCTGTCTCTTGAACTGACGGGCGGCTGGAATCCCCTCGGGTACCCGGCGAGAGAATGTCGACGGGAACCTCGCATTGGCCGACAGGGTTTCTGCCACTAGGGAATGGTCGTGTCGTTACTCCGATCAGGCGCCCGAAACCGTGTCCCCCGGTCTGCTGCTCCCTATCCGATCTTGCCAGGAATTGGATGGCGCTCGCAGAATCGGGCGCGACGGGGAAGCCGGTACCGGGCCCCGAGTTGTGGTGGGCGTTGTCGAGAAAGGGGGTGTGGCGGGACACCTGCCAGAGCTCTGTACCCGCCAGTCGACCAAACGGGACCTCTCGCCGGCTAGCTTCAGTTCGCCCACTAGCTCCGGCCCTATTCGGGCGCTGCCGGAAGGTCAGAAGGCAAATCCGGCTCGCCACGGGCGGAGCTTGGGGATGAAGTGCGGTTCTTCCACTTGGACGCGACGAACACACCTCCGATGCCCGCTGCCGCGCCGAGGATGGTTGCGACGCCCGCTGCCGATTCCCCCACGGCAATGAGGCCCCCCTCCAAGAGCTAGGGCAGTAACGACCATGCCGAGAGCCATCCACTGGCCGCGGCTCTCGAGCTTGACGTCGGCGCTGAGGCGCACTGATTCTTGGTGATGCCGGTGAGCAAGCTGGTTCTCCGCCATGCTGAGAATCCGTTCCGCGGCACCTGGAACGATGTCCTCGTATGCTTGGAGCATTGACGGAGGAGGCAGGGGCCCCGAGGAAACCTCGACGTGGTGCGCGATTTCGACTTGATGCCGGACACCGTCGGATACGCGCGGAACCGTATCCGGGCCGTCTCCCGAGGGACGTGCCGCCATATGCTTGGATTCCCGGAGAGCGGGCGGACGCGGGTTTGACTCGGCGCGCCTGTTTCGATTCTTCCGGCCACGGCTCCGGCGCCGCTTTACCACAGGCGCTCCGAGTGGCCGAACCTCGTCATCGCATCTTCCAACTCCTCGCCGACTGCATTCCAGGCATCGCGGATCGCATCCTTGTCGGAAATTGACGGCCCACGCGGATCAAAGCTCCGATGCGAGGTGCCTGTAAGGTCGAAGGCACGGGCCATGCCCCTTACGAATGGCCTTTGGGCTTCGACGCGCCTCCGCGGCCCCAATTGGCCGACGACGCTGTTGACCGCGGTATCGGGATATTGTCGATAGATCGCCGACAGCATCCGTCGGTAAGGAGTCAATCGGACCCATCGTGCCGCCTTCCGAATGTACGTCTCGACGGCGTCAGGAAGGCGGCCGAGGACGGTCATTCCGCGCCGCTCGCCGGAGTCGGTGAGACTGTATCGACGGTAACGTCCCGAGTGATCGATCCGCACCTCCCCCTCCCCCACCAATCCTTCGAGCACACGATACACGGCAGGATCGAATGGACCGTAGCGGTACGGCCGGAAATCGAAGAATGGGCCTCCGATTCGCTCAGAAACCTCCCGGTCCACCAAGAATAAGAGTTTCTGAACTCGAATTGGGTCGTACGTGGCGGCCGGTCCGCCTGCCGCGAAGGAAGCCGTCAAGATCTCCGCGCGATTCCAAGCCATCGTCGACGATCTCTCTGAGACCAAACCTCACAAGTGACTCCTAAGATAGTCGACGGGGACGTTTCCCCGCAGGTACGACGAGGTCGGTACAAACGCGATAAGGCTCGCGCAGGCATCTCCAGCAGTTCGCCAATAGACCGTGGCACGGCGCGGAAAGCTCTTCCCGCCCGGCAGAGACGTGCTCTCAGTATAGGTGCCAACGCGAATAGAGGCTTCACTCCGGCGGGATCGAGACAAGCCTGCACGCGTGCTCCGCCGGGAAGTAATAGCAGACATATGACATTGCCAATGCGGCGCAACTGATATGCACGTCAGGACCAACGGTCCGGAGCAGGACTACGAAATTGCGGTGAAGTGATCTCCAGAAGGAGACCGCCGGGCGATCTTGCCCTCCAGCGCGGCCACTGCAAACGACCGCAGCCTTGCGCTTGCTGCGGTATGTTCCCCGGCTTTGACCGAGTGGCGCCTTACCCCTGTGGAGTCGCCAGTGCAGGGCCGGCGATCGCCTTTCCAGCGCTGTGCGCACACCGTGGACGTAAGCGAAACAATTCTCGGCGGGGGCTGCGGCCTCAGCCCGATGTAGGCGTGCCCGTGGGTGCGAGGATTGACGTGATGCAGCAGCGCCGTGTGGCTTCCTGTGTCTGGGTCCCAAATGGGTTTGGCAGCCTGTGACGTAGCTGTCCGGCTCGGGACTCGATTCGTCTATTGGAACGGGCATTCCCTTCGGTCTCGGTGCGCTTCTTCGACACCTTCGGCGGGAACGCCGTTCGGTCCCCAGCACTCATCTTCTATCAGTTCCTTCCGTGTCTGCGTCTGACCCCTTCGGCTCGCCCAGCGTTGCCTTCGTCTACCACGTCTCTCTGTGGCTGAACCGCCCGCGACACGGTGCTTCTTGCTGCCGCTGGGCCCTTGTCCGAGCCCACCCGTTCAACTGGAATGCGATCGAGGGTGCCGATGCTGCGCGGGGCTACGATGGGTTCGGTTGGACATGATCGTCGGGCTCACAGGCACGAACGGCTCGGGCAAGACGGTTGCCTGCGGAATCCTTGAGCGAAAGGGCTTCCAGAAGCACTCGCTGTCGGATGTCATCCGCGAGGAACTGGCGGCTTCCGACCGTCCGGCAAACCGTAAGAACCTGATCGCCGAGGGAAACCGCCTTCGCGCAGACTACGGGCCGGCCGAGCTCGCAAACCGCATTTGCAGGAAGCTTCACCCCGACCAGCACTACGTCATCGATTCCATCCGGAGCCCCCACGAGGTGCGTCGGCTGAGAGAGTGGGGCCAGTTCCGACTCTTGCGGATCGATGCTCCCAGAGAGGTCCGCTACGAGCGAGTCAGGGCCAGGGGAGGGCATCGAATGCCGGTGTCGCTCGGGGAGTTCGCTGAGCTGGAGGACCGCGAACTGGAGAGCGCCGATCCGCACCGCCAGCAGCTCCGCGCGACTTGGGGCGAGGCGGACGCGACGCTGCACAACGGCGGGACGCTTGAGGACTTTGAGGATTCCGTCGTCAAGGTCGTGAAGGAGTGGATGGTCACGGCCGGGCGCCCGGGTTGGGACCAGTACTTCATGCAAATCGCGCGCATCGTGGCCATGCGCTCCAATTGCATGAAGCGTAAGGTCGCGGCGGTGATCGTTAAGGACCGCCGAATCATCTCGACGGGGTACAACGGCACGCCGCGCGGGGCGAGGAACTGCAATGAGGGGGGCTGTCCTCGCTGCAACGCGATGGCCGACAGCGGAACTCGTCTGGGCGATTGCCTGTGTAGCCACGCCGAGGAGAACGCGATAGTGCAGGCCGCCTATCACGGCATCTCGGTGAAGGGGGCCACCCTTTACTCGACGTTCTCTCCGTGCCTGATCTGCACCAAGATGATCATCAACGCTGGCATTGAGAAAGTTGTGTACAGCGTCGAGTACCCGCTCAGCGAGTCTGCTAAGGATCTGATGGCCGAGTGTGGGGTGGATCTCTCGATCTTGGCGCCGTAGCGCCGCTTCCCCGCTTTACGCCGAACGGGCCTTGTGGGCCGACCGCGTGCGCTCTAGACTTGGGCCGCGAGACCGAATTGACCCGTAGCGAGATCCTGTTGTCAGCCACCACGGTACGAGGCCTGACTTGCTTGGATCGAGTCGCCGTGGTCGTCCGCCACTTCCCTGAGAACCTGCCCGAAACGCCGATGGAGCACCCCCGCGATACCTCCGGTGGGCAAGGCGAGTTGCGGAGTAACGGCGTGCCCGCTGGTAAGGCTGATCGCAGCCCGGACGCAATCGGCTTGCTCCGGTCAACGAGGCTTTGTCCCGTTCTAGGCTCCCAGCGGTGTGGAGGAGCCTCGGGTAGGCCCGCCTACGTTCTGCGAAGAACTGGCCACTGTTGGCGGCCAGTCGTGCACACCACGCGCTAGGTGCAGGAATGCGTGATCGGTCCAAGACGAAGCCGGTCGGAACGGCCAAGGGGCTGGCCGACCGCCGGGCGCGCACCAATGGGCCTCGCTGCGAGGAGGCGACTGTCACCGTTTCGCTCGCTGCCGCACTGAACGGGGCGTGTGTTCCGGCCCGCTACTGGCTGTCTGTCTCACGTCCGGCAGCTGAGGCTTCGCACTCTCGCAGCAGGATCTGCGTCCCAAGCCCGTCGCGGCAAGGCAGATGCAAGAGCGTCTGGCCAAACAGGGAAATCCACTCGGCCCCGAGGGGAGCCGTCGTTTCGTCTGGACACCAAGTGCCGCGGAGCAGCAGCCTGAGAGTATGCTCTCTGGCGCGTTGGAAGGCAAAGTTCCGCATTGCATACGGTAGGCCCCCGGTCAGGATGTCACTGGCGAACTGCCCCTCGATATCCGGGACGCTCGCGGTTAGGCACGAGGGCGGGCGGCCCGGCGGAGTATCCGCCGACTGGGCGCTCACTCTTACGGCACACCAGACGAATGCCTAGACTTCCCGCCTCCGCATTGCCGCCACGGCGGTTCTTCGATCCATTGAGCGAGCGAGTGCAAACGGCAAGATGTGGCAGCTGGACTGCCTAATCGGCTATCGGCTGGTTCCGGCCGGAAGTTCTCCCACTAAGAGTTCCCTGCCCGCGAGCGCGTCCGGTTAGCTGACTGCTGTCTTCGGGCCGGGACACCCGCCACGGGACTTGTCAAGCCTGCGATCAACCCCCCTTTGCGGCGATCCGAAGCGTTGCCGCGTCATGTCAGCAACAGCGCCGTCACTGGGAGATTGGGGCGGTTTTTCTCGCAGCACCCGATAATTCGGCTCCATCGCGGCTCCGATGGCATACACTACAGCCATTCGGCCATCTATCGGTCGATCGTACGGGGATTTGGAATCAAAGGAGGACAAATGCACAAGACACTTGCTGCGTTCGCGGCATTAGCTCTACTTGCAACCGTCGCCCCACCCATCGGGGGCCAGACCACGCAGGGCCAGATCAACGGAAGGGTCACTGACACAACCGGTGCTGTGATCCCCGGTGCGGAGATCGAAGTCATCAATCCCGCCACCGGAGTCAGCCAAGAGATGACCGCAAACGAAGTGGGGCAGTACGTCATGTATCTGCCGTTTGGCACGTATGAAGTGCACGTCTCTTCCGCGGGCTTCGGATCAAGCGTCACGACGGGCGTAGTCGTGACGACGGCGTCCGCCACGACGCTTGACGTCGAGCTCGACGTTGAAGCGGTAGCCGAGCAGGTCAGCGTCAGCGCCGCAGTGGCTCAGCTCGAGACCCGAGACACGACCGTCGGGGCGGCCATCGAGGAGAACCTGATGCGCCACGCACCGATTCCGGTCCAGGGCCAAAAGCGCCGACCGTATCAGTACATCGCCCTGTCGCCGGGCGTCAACAACACGAACGGTCGCGGGAACATCGCGGGCTCGCGGACGAACAACACCGTCATCCTGCTCGACGGACTCTCGACCGAGACCACCAACAACGGAGTCGGTGAGGCAGCGACCGCCACGGAGCCGAGCGTTGAGGCCATCGGCGAGTACAAGATGCTGCTGAGCAACACCACTGCCGAGTACGGACGCTCCAGCGGCGGCATGATCACCTACGCAACCAAGTCCGGCACCAACGATTTCCATGGCTCGGCGTGGAACATGCACAACAACTCGTTCCTCAACGCCCGCCCTTGGCAGGCGGCCGAACGGTCCAATAGCCGCAACAACGAGTTCGGGATCGCCGGCGGTGGCCCGGTCATCATCCCGAAGGTCTACAACGGCCGGAACCGCACTTTCTTCTGGTCGACGCTGGCCTACTACCGCCAGAGCGCTACCGGCAGCGCCACCAACTTCCTGACCTTGCCTACCTCCGCGATGCGGAGCGGCGACTTTTCTCACCCTGACCTGAACGTGCTCTACGACCGCAAGGACCAGTTCCGAGACGCTGACCAGCAGGTACGCTTCCGGCCGTTCGCCAACAGCCAGATCCCGATGAGCCGGCTCAGCCGGGTATCCGCCAACGTGATGCAGCTGCTGCCGCTGCCGAATGCCCGCGACACTCCCGAGCTCAACCACATCGGAAGCGTCTCGAGCACCTTCACGCCGTGGGACTTGACGGCCAAGGTTGACCATCACTTCACGGACAACCACCGCATTGCGGCCTTCTACATGCACGGATCGGCTCCTCGGCTCGAGAGCGACCCTGGGGGAATCCTGGACGACAGCTTCGGGCGGACGAACTTCAACACGTTCCAGCGGCTCCGGGCCGACTACTCCTGGGTTCAGAGCCCGACGGTCGTCCACCAGATCCTGATCGGCATCAACTATCAGGAGAACGGCCGCGAGCAGAACAACTTTGGCCAGGGGCTGGCGTCCCAGTGGGGCCTCGCCGGAATGCCAAGCAATGAGTGCCCTTGGATCCAGCTTGCGCGGGCGTCAAGCTTCGGCGTCTCGATTTGCGCCAACGCGCCTTCGAACAAGGAGTCGAAGCTCATTCCGAACTGGGCCTACAGCACGCTCTGGAACAAGGGCCTGCACACAATCAAGTTCGGTTATCAGGGACAGTACTGGCGCATCAATCGGCACGATCAGGGCGGCGCCGCCGGCGGCCTCACCGTAGGCGCGGCCGGAACATACCTGTTCGGAGTCTCCGAGGGGAATCTTGGCAGCGAGACAAAGGACACCAACGGAAGCGGGGGCTTCCACTTGGCGGACTTCTTCCTAGGTCTTCCGAACTTCGTCGGGACGGCCGCGGGCCTCGCGCTCGAGGAGCGGGAGGCGTACCACGCCCTATTCATCCAGGACGACTGGAAGGTGCACCCGAGGCTGACGCTGAACCTAGGGCTGCGCTGGGACCTGCAGATGCCGTTCAAGGAGAACAGCGGCCAGTTCTCGGGGTTTGACGAGCGGCTCGCCAATCCGGGTGCCACCGGGCAAATGGGAGCGATCGAATTCTATGGCACAGGTCAGGGGGCGAACGGGAAGCTCCGGGTTGGGCCTCCGACCTACGGCAACTTCGGGCCCCGCCTGGGTCTTGCCCTCCAGCTTACCGACAAACTCGTGTTCCGCGCAGGAGCGGGGATCCAATACATGGCGATCCAGAACACTAACGTCCGCTTTGTGAACCGGGCTGGCCACGAGGCCCGCGGCAACCCGCCTCCGAGGAACAGTCCCTTCGACACCTACTACGAGTGGGACAACGGCTTCCCAGCCTCGCAGCTCGGTACGCCGCCATTCATCGATCCGGCCTTCCTCAACAACCAGAGCTTTACGAACTGGATGAGCCCGTACACGATCGGCACTCCTCCGGTGCTTTACATGATCACAGGAGGGTTCCAGCGGCAGTTCAAGGACTGGATCATGGAGGCCACGTTCTACTCGAACATGGGCCGCAACAACCATGACCACGAGCGCATCAACGACCTGCATCCGGACTATTGGCACTTGGGCCCACTGCTGAACCTGCCCATCAACGATCCTGCCGTCGCGGCCGCTGGCTTCGGCAAGCCGTATCCCGAGTTTCCGGACACCCTGCCGCTCCACTCGGCCCTGCGGCGGTTCCCGCAGTATGGAAACATCTCCAACGACGCCGGCATCAACACCGGGATGAACTACAACGCGGCCATGCTGAAGGCGACCAAGCGCTACTCGAACGGGCTCTCGTTCTTGGGCCACTGGACTGTCGCAAAGCAGCTGGGCGATGTCGACTGGGCCCCAGGGGCCTTTGGCAGCAACACCCGCAATTCGTACAACCGCAAGCTCGACAAGCGGGTCAACCGCTACGACACCACCCACCGGGCTGTCTTCAACTACTCTTACGATCTGCCGTTCGGGCCCGGCCAGCGCTGGGGCGGCAGCAGCCAATTCAGCAAGTACGTCCTTGGCGGCTGGACGATCTCCGGCGTGCAGGAGTACGTAAACGGTTTCCCGATCTCAACCGGCGGAGGCCTGTCGGTGGGGATTCCGGGAGGAGTGCGGAACTTGGCGAACAGGGCCGCCGATGTGCCGTGGCGGAGCTCGATCGGGTGCGGTGACATGGTCTTCGGCGATCCCAGCCGTGACTTCATCCTCAACGCCGGGAACCCGTCCCAAGTGTTGCCCAACAGGCCACAAGCTTGGTTGCCCCCTGGCGATTTTGTGGAGGGCAACGCTCCCGAGGTGGATCAGGAAACGAGGCAGTGCCCGAACTTCAATGAGGACTTCTCGATCGTCAAGCGCATTCCGGTCATAGGCGAGAAGGTGAAGTTGCAGATTGGCGCAGACTGCTTCAACTGCCTGAACCGCCACCGCTGGATTGCGGGCCGCTTCGGCAACAACATCAACAGCTCGGGCTTCGGAAAGATCGTGCCCGAGCAGCCCAAGGGCCCCCGAACGATCCAGCTACGCATGCGAGTGGAATGGTAGCTGAGCCCGTCGCATCGGGCTGACATCAAGTCTGGCCGGAATCGCGCCGCCGACGTGTGGCCCCGATTCCGGCCAGTCCCACCGTGGGCGGGGCTCGCACCGACGCATGCCCGGTCCGCTGAGCCGGTTGTTGTCAGCAGCTACCGCTGTCCCGGTGGCTCCGGCTCGGCACCTGCGCATGACGGATGCCTTCCTGAGGATGCTGGAGGGTGGGCGGCTCTCCTTGCGCGGCCACCTGCCGTCTCGGCTTCGTACTGCGGATGACCCTGTTCTCAGGGCCGAACTCGGCTGGTCTGGATCTTGGGCGGCAGGGGAAATCGTCCAATGTCTCGCCAGTGGCCAAGGCCCCGCAGGCGGTGATCTTGCCCGCCCGGCCCGCAGCTTGAGCGAGAGCTTGTACAATCTGCCGGCGGGTGAGCATTGAGGCAACGGGCCAACGAAGGCCGCGGCGACCAGACAGTCAGATTCTGGACGGTCAGGTTTGCATGCCCACTGTCAAGCCGTTCGCCCATGAGATACGTAGTGGGCAGGCGGCGGGGGATCTCGCCTTGGCAAGCGTCTACATCACACCGCGCGGCTGGCGGGCCAGTCACGACCTCGCAGCGACAGTTCTGAACAGTCCGGACGCAGCTGCCACGGAACCGAGCGGTCCCGTTCTCGTTGGCGCAGCCCGGATCGCCGCTTGCACGCCTTTTGGCGATCACGTTGAGACTCAAGGCGCACTGTCGAGGCCCGCGGACTTCACGAGAATCTGCGTCGGCACCGCGAAGCCCCCAACAGGCAGCCGTCAAGAGTGGGCACGTCGCGATGCGGAGTACGGTGGCGATCAGCGATGACCAAGGCACAGCTGCTGGAACTCATCGGCAACGGCGAGAACTCCGGAGTGGACTTCAAGCGTGACGATCTAGGCCCGGAGAGCTTGGCTAAGGAGATCGTCGCTCTGGCGAATTTTCGGGGCGGTCGGATCCTGCTGGGCGTAGAGGATGACGGAACGATCACAGGAATCCAGCGGCACGATCTCGAGCACTGGCTCATGGATACGGTGTTCGGGCATGTGGTGCATCCGATGATCCTCCCTTTCTACGAGGAGGTTCAGGTTGGTGAAGGGCTCCGGGTGGCAGTGGTGACGGTTAGCCAGGGCGTGGCTAAGCCATACGTGGTTCGGCGCCGCGGTCGCGAGGATGTCTACGTCCGCGTCGGTTCGACGTCACGGCTCGCATCCCGGGAACAGTTGGCGCGGCTGTTCGCGAACGGCGGCCTGCTGCGAACAGAACTGCTTCCGGTGTCTGGCAGCAGCTTGCGGGACTTCAGCTTGGAGCGCCTCTCACACTATCTCGTGAGAATCGTGGGAGAAGACGTGGCACCGGTCACAGAGCAGTCGTGGGAAGAGCGCCTGTGCGCATTGGGGTTCATGGTGGATAGACCGGGCGGTGCTCCGGTCTGCACTATCGCAGGCTTGGTCCTCTTCGGTCGCGCCCACCGCCTCCTGTTGCCGAATTCTGGAGTGCGCTGGATGTCTTTCGGCGGCAAGGACAAGGACTATCGGGCGCAGGATGACAGGCTCGTGAATGGCCCTTTGGTGGCGCTGTTTGGGGGCCTTCCAGTGGAGTCGGGACACGCGTTGAGAATGGACTGATTGAGAATCTGGTCGATGCTATGCGACCTTTCGTATCCCGAGACGATATAGAACCTGACGCTGGAATGCGCCGAAGGCGTCTTTGGGAGTATCCTTCAGACGCATTGCGTGAAGGGATTCTCAATGCTCTTGCACATCGCGACTGGACACGGAATGAAGAGACTGAGATCGTACGGTACTCCGACCGGCTGGAGATCTCTAGTCCCGGTGCTCTTCAGAATTCGATGACCGTCGAGAAGATGCTCGCCGGGCAGCGGTCTGCCCGCAATCCGCTGATTGTTGAGGTCTTGCGGGACTACGGCTATGTGGACGCGAGAGGCATGGGTGTCAGGAAAAAGATCGTCCCGCTGTTGCAGGAGAACAATGGGACGAGGCCCGAGTACACTGCGACCGAAGACTACGTGAAGCTGGTCATGTACCGCGCTCCGCGCTGATCCTTGGCTGGATCCGCACGATTCTCCTGTCGGGCGCTGTGCCGCAGGGGTGGCCTTCCCCAACGACTCCGGCCGACAAGCGCGACGGGACAGATTCGGACGGGGCTCTACTCACCTGGCTGGCTGAAGCTCTCCCGACGAGTGATGCCGCTGCCCTCCTCGATGTGTACCAGCTGGTCTGCGCGGACGGCCCCCACTTCCTCGGTCAGTCCGCTGGGCCACACGACCCGAACGGAATCCGCGCGCATGGCCCGCCCCAGTCCGAAGTGGAGACGCAGGTCGCTCACGGACAGGTAGCTGTCCTGGCTGTGGACCTCCTGCACCTGCCGGTGCCTGCCTGTCCGGACGTACACCCTCGCACCGATGGCCGTGCGGTTCGACTTCACCCCGACCAGCTTGACCTTCAGCCAGTGGTTGCCCGCAACGGCGTCGGCGCGGATCAGCGAGGGCGGCTCGTTCATGTTCATCACGAGAATGTCCATGTCGCCGTCGTTGTCAAAGTCGCCGAAGGCGCAGCCTCGGCTTGAGTGAGGCGTCGTGAGTCCCGGCCCGCATTGCTCCGTCACGTTCACCAACGAGCCGTTCCCCAGATTGCGGAACAGGAACCGGGGCCCCCTGTACGGGTAATCCGGGTTGACCGCTTCGACCTCGGGGTAGACGCTGCCGGTGACGTAGAAGAGTTCGGGATGGCCGTCGTTGTCGAAGTCGACGAAGCCCGCGCCCCACTCAAGATGGCGCGAACTGGCGCGCAGGCCTGCGGTTGGCGACTCGTCGGAGAAGAATCCTTGGCCGTCGTTTCGATAGAGTCCCGGCACGTCGTCCGCGAAGTGCGTCTTGACGATGTCCAGCTTCCCGTCGGAGGTATAGTCGCCGATCGCCAGGCCCATGCCAGCCTGGGCGACCCCGTCCGGGCTATAGGCCAGCCCGCGCTCCGTGGCGATGTCGGAGAACGTGCCGTCGCGATTGTTGCGGAGCAGGATGCTCGGGCTTGAATCGCAGGCGACATACAGATCCTGCCAGCCGTCCTCGTTGTAGTCCGTTGCCATCGCGGTCAGCCCATACCCGAGCGTGCCCTGAAGCTCAGCTTCGTCGGTGACTTCCGAGAAGGTCCCGTTGCCGTTGTTGCGGTACAGGGTCACCGATCCCATCACCAAGCCCTGCGGGCCGTAGGCCACGGGCACTCCCTTCCATGTCGACCGCCCTTTAGGAGGCAGGTCCCCTAGGCTCTCAGGACCGATGTAAGTGGCGACGAACAGGTCCAAGTACCCGTCCCGGTCATAGTCCAGGAATGTGCACCCTGTGCTCCAATTGCCGGGGTCTCCCCCGACCCCAGCCTCTGCGGTCACGTCCGAGAACGTGCCGTCGCCGTTGTTGCGGTACAGGACGTTCTCGCCGCGGTAGGTGATGAAGAGGTCGTCAAAACCGTCGTTGTCGAAGTCTCCGACGCAAACGCCATTCGCCCAGCCCGTCCGGATCAGGCCTGCGTCGCGCGTCACGTCGGTGAAAGTGCCGTCGCGGTTGTTCCGGTAGAGGCGGTTGGTGGCTGTCCCTCCCGGCGGTATGCCGCTGCGGCGGGAGCCGTTGAGCAGCAGGATGTCAAGCCAGCCGTCGCTGTCATAGTCGTAGAACGCAACTCCGCAGCCGTTTGCCTCCGTGATGTAGTCCGACGAGTCGGTTTCGCCGTAGTAGACGGTATGTGTCAGGCCGGCACTCTTGGCTACGTCCACGAATTGGACGGGATATGGATCGGTCGCCGGTCTACGCTGGCCGGGAGCTGTCGGCAAGGCAAGCGCACTGCCACCCAACGCTGTAAGGAGCTGCCGCCGTGTCACCATTTAGGGACTCCGGGGACAGGCCGCCTTGCGTCAGGCCGACCCTCCGCGCGAGAATCTTGGGACATCTTACCCGTCCGGCCATCCGGCGTTAAGAGCCAGAATGAACACCCTCCGCTTGTTGGCGCCGGTCCTCTTGGTGGGGTCCGTCGCTCTTGCCCAAACCCATCGCCCCTCCGTTGCGGACCTCGCCCTCCTGCGGGCGGCGGAAGCGGGCGCTGCCGACACGATCCGGCCCCTAATACGGGAGGGCGCGAGGGTCGATGCCCGCAGCGACCACGGCACAACACCTCTGATGGTAGCTTCGCTGGAAGGGCACGACGCTGTGGTAGCCGCGCTGCTCGCCGCGGGGGCGGGCGTGCAGGAGTCTGACGACCGCGGCATGACGGCCTTGATGGCCGCCGCTTCGGCTGGCCAAGGGGGAGTCGTCTCCTCGCTGCTCGCCGCGGGTGCGCGGGTCGATGCGCAGAACGACGAAGGACGAACAGCTCTGATGCTTGCCGTGATCGGCGGTCACACGCGTGTGGCGCAGGCGCTGCTGACCTCGGGGAGCGTCGAGCTTCGCAGCGACGGTGGAGCGACGGCGCTGCTCATGGCGGCGGCGAGCGGCCAAGCCTCGCTAGTCGAGGCGACCTTGGCGGCAGGCGCCGACCCGGATCAGGGTGACGACTCGGGCCAGACTCCCCTGATGGCCGCAGCCTTCCGGGGCCACGTGCCCGTGGTCGAGGTGCTGCTTCGGGCGGGTGCCAACCCGGACTCGCGCGGGAACGAGGGCACGACCGTCGTCTCGGGCGACTTCGAAGTTCCGCTGGGGGGAGTCACTGCACTCATGCTGGCTGCGGCGAAGGGATCCCTACTGTCCGTCGATGCACTGTTGGACGCCGGCGCAAGCGTTCACCACTCCGCGGTGGACGGAAGGACCGCTCTCATGTTCGCGGCGGCTAACGGTCACACGCCCGTTGTCCGGGCGCTGGTTGACGCCGGCGCTGCTGTCGATACGGCCGATTCCATCGGCGAGACGGCGCTGGTGCAGGCCGCGCTGTTGGGGCGGTCGGAGACTGTCGAGGCCCTGCGTACGCTCGGCGCCCGGACCACACCGCGTGAAGATCTGCTCTTCGCGGCGCGAGTGGGCCGGGCGGACGAGGCCCGATCTGCCCAGTTGAGAGGGGCGGACGCCAATGCGGCGGACAGCAGGGGCCTGACAGCACTGATGATCGCCGCGCTCCACGGCCACGAGACCGTCGTCAGCCTCCTGATCGAGGGTGGCGCAGCCGTTGACAGGCGCAGCAAGCGGGGCGTGCCGATAGCCGTGCAGAGCGGCACGGTTGAGGGAGGTGGTGTCAACGCGCTCATGCTTGCCTCGACAGAGGGCCACTTGCAGATCGTCAATGCGCTCTTGGATGCCGGGGCCGACACAGCACTGGCGAGCTACGTAGGCTGGACGCCGCTGCTGATGGCTGCTTGGGAGGGGCAGACCTCGGTGGTTCGCACTCTGCTCGGAGCGGGAGCCGATCCCAACGTGCGGGGGGAGGGGGGCAGGACGCCGCTGCTCCTCGCCGCCGCCAAGGGACTGCCGACCATGGTCCAGATCCTTGCCGAGGCCGGCGCGGACCCGGACGCCCAATCAGACGATGGAGCCACCGCCGCGATGATCGCGGTCTCGCAAGGGGACCACGCCATGCTGCGCCGGCTGCTCGCAGCCGGGGCCAAGGCGGATACGCGGTCACCCGACGGCAGGACGGCGCTGATGCTGGCTGCCGGCAGGGGGGACGTCACAGCGCTTGAGATCCTCACCTCGACCGGCGCCGAGACGGGCGCCCGGATGCGGGACGGCCGGACAGCCCTGATGCTGGCCGCGGCCGGCGGGCAGACCGGCGCGATCCAGTTCCTGCTCGACCGTGGCGCTGATGCGGGTCAGACTGACGGGCAGGGCCACACCGCCCTGGCCCACGCCGCCACAGCCGGCTTCGACGAGGCGGCCCTGCTGCTGGAAGGGGCAGGCGCGGTCGAAGACCTCGACGAATTGCTGAGGATCGTGGCCGCTACGGGCCGGTCAACGAGGATCGCGGCCTTGGTCGAGGCTGGAGCTCGGATCGACGGTCGGGACGCGGCCGGCAACAGCCCCCTCACTCTCGCGGCCACCAACGGCCACGCTTCCACGGTCGCCGAGCTGCTGGTCCGAGGAGCGGACCCAAATGAGGAGACCGCAGACGGCGGGACTCCCCTGATGCTCGCCGCCGGCCTAAACCACCGCGAGGTCGCGGCTGTCCTGCTTCAGGGCGGCGCCCGTCCGGATGCCCGCACAGCTGATGGCAGGACGGCGCTGATGATGGCTTGCTTCAAGGGACACTCGACAGCCGCAGCAACCCTTCTGGAACATGGAGCGCGCCCCGACGTGGTCGACGGCGAAGGCGGATCGTCGCTGATGTTCGCTGCGGCAGAAGGGCACGCGGAGACGATCGAACTGCTCTTGGCGTCCGGAGCCGACCCGAACCGGAGCCGACCCGACGGGGTCACGCCGCTCATGCTCGCTTCGGCTGCCGGGACACTTGCCGGCGTACGGTATATCGCCGACGCCGGTGCGGACGTGGACGCTGCGGACTCGCGGGGTTTCACCGCCCTGCTGGTGGCGGCGACCCGGGGAGAGACCTTGGTGGTTCAAGAGATGCTGCGGCGAGGAGCGGACCGTAACGCGCGAAACGCCGACGGGCTCTCGGCGATCGACATCGCAAGGGCGAAGGGGTTCTCCAGGATCGAGACCCTCCTGAGCACGGGACCCTGACGTGCCCTGACTTCAGCGGGACACTCCAACGGTGCTAGTGCTCCGTACCGGTCGGCGGCGACTTGATCCGCAGGCTTGCGCAGGACGGCGCCCGGGTGTCGGATGGGTCACAGTTCCTGCGTGCGAACTACGCCCCGACCCTCCTCGATGTGGACGAGGCGGTCCGCGGGGATGTCCTTGATCTGCTCCGTTTCACCGCTTGGCCAGCGGACCGTGAGCTTTTCGGCCTTGGTTGCTTGGCCAAGGCCAAAGTGGAGCCTCAGGTCATTGACCGAGTAGTAGCTGGTCTGGCTTTGGACCTCTTGCGTCAGCTGTCTCTCCCCTAGGTTCAAGACCACCCGCGCCCCGATCGCGGTCCGGTTGGACCGGACACCGATGAGCTTGACCTTGAGCCAGTGGTTGCCCGTCGAGACATCGGCGCGGATCAGCGACGGGGGCTCGTTCATGTTCATGACAAGGATGTCCATGTCCCCGTCGTTGTCGAAGTCGCCGAATGCGCAGCCGCGGCTGGAGTGCGGGGTTGTCAGCCCGGGCCCGCATTCGTCGGTGATGTTCGCGAAAGTGCCGTCGCGAAGGTTTCGGAACAGAAACCGCGGCCCGCGGTAGGGGTAGCGGGGATTGAACCGCTCCACGCGCGGGAACAGGTTACCGACCGAGTAGAAGAGGTCCGGCCAGCCGTCGTTGTCGAAGTCGACGAGCCCCGTGCCCCACTGGATGTGCTGCGTGACCTCGTGCAGGCCGGCCGCCACCGACATGTCGGCGAACGTTCCGTTGCCGAAGTTCCGGTAAAGGGCCGGCATTTCATCCGCGAACAGGGTCTTGACAATGTCCAGCCTGCCGTCGCCGTCGTAGTCCCCTGTGGCCAGGCCCATCCCTGCCTGCTCGCGACCGTCCTCGCTGTAGGCCACGCCACCCTCTACGGCGATGTCGGTGAACGTGCCGTCGCGGTTGTTCCGGTACAGGATGCTCGGCGTGGAGTCACAGGCGACGTAGATGTCCGGCCAGCCATCGTCGTCGACATCCGTCACGATCGCTGTCATGCCGTAGTACCCGTTTGGGGTGTGGATCCCGGCTTCTTCGCTGATGTCCGAGAACGTGCCGTCGCCGTTGTTGCGGTAGAGGTAGTTCTTGGTTCCTTGCATGCCGCGCGGGCCGCAGAAGACGGGCACGCCCTTCCACTCGCAGTTGTTGCCCTGGCCGGGAAGCGGCAGCTTGGCGAGGTCCACTTCGACGTAGTTCGAGACGAAAAGGTCCAAGTGGCCGTCCCGGTCGAAGTCGATGAAGGTGGCGCCCGCGTTCCAACGGTCCGGCAGGTCGCCCAAGCCCGCGTCCTTGGTGACGTCCGAGAAAGTCCCGTCGCCGTTGTTGCGGTAGAGGACGTTCTGGCCCCAGTACGTGACGAACAGGTCGTCGTTGCCGTCATTGTCGAAGTCCCCTATGCAGACGCTGTTCGCCCAGCCCGTGCGGGTCAGGCCGGCCTCCGCGGTGACGTCGGAGAATGTGCCGTCGCGGTTGTTCCTGTACAGGTGGTTTGTCGGGGCAATCCCTCCCGGCACGCCATCGAGGCGCGTCCCATTGAGGACAAACAGGTCCGGCCAGCCGTCGTTGTCGTAGTCGTAGAAGGCGACACCGCAGCCGTTAGCTTCGACGATGTAGCGGACCTGCTCAGGGTTTCCGTAGTAGACCGTGTCGGTCAGGCCGGCCTCGCTGGCCATGTCCGTGAAGCGGACGCCGTACGGCTCGCCGGATCCCGCGGCGGCAGGCGCGCCGGGCAGAACGCGGGCCCCTGGGAGGCACAAACCGGCGCCCAACTGCAGGAATCGCCGCCGGTCCAAGATCATGCTCATTTTGAAGAAGCGGCGGCTCTTCGGCGAACACTCCCTCTCATCTGGTGGCCTCTTGAGGAAGTGGCCTCCACATGGCTGAGAGCCCGCCCGGGGACGTGCTCGGCCGTGCCCCAGCGCGCCGTGTGTTGGTAGGCGGCAGCGACGCGTCCCCGCGAAGCACCGCCGCAGCGAGGTCGGCTCGGGTATCCGGTCATCTTGCTTGGCCAGCACGTCAAGGCAGCCACAGTCATGTTAGTCTGCGCCGTTCGGAACTCGTGTCGACGAGTGCCGCCAACCCCGGGGAACGGGCCGCTCACCGGCCGCTGCCCCGATTGGTGCCGGCTGGCGCAGGGTTGTGCGCACAGCCGGTCCAGGCCATCGCTGGAGAGACCGCCGATTCCACCCCGCAGCGGGGGCCGGAGAGGCATGCTCACAGCCGCTCGGTCCGCAGCCTTCGAAAGCGGTCGAAGTCACGGTCTTCGGTCAGCAGGCAGGAAACGCCATGCTCCCGGCAGACCGCCACGATCTGGGAATCGAAGACCAGATTCCCGATCGTGCCGCCATCTCGGACACTCTCCGTGAGCAGGCGCGCGTACCCCGGTCCCGGACTGAGAAGGGTTGCGCTCGGCGACGACAGCAGGCGGGCCACAGCTTCGCATGCTTCTTCGGCCGAATGCGGCGGATTGAAGAGCCTTGGGTGGGTGACGACCCGCATGAATTCGCCCACGCAAAAGACTGGAATCCCCCAGCGGGCCGGAGACTCCGCAAGCTCGGTCAGGCGAGCGCGTGCGGCTGCGTGGAGAGGAAGTTCGGCGCGGTGGGCGTAGACCAGGATGTTGGTGTCAACGGCCGTCAACTCCGGCCCTCCATGGTCTCGTAGAGCGCGTCGCGATCGTTGACGGTAACTCCCGGCACAGGCCGTCCGCGCTTGACCAGCAATTGCAGCCGAAAGTCGGGCTGGCCACGGGAGGTCGACGCCAAGTGATCGCGCAAGGCCGTCTCGATTAGGCGCGTAAGCGTCTGCCCGGTCTCGGCTGCGCGCACCTTTGCGGCCCGCAGGATCTGGTCGTTAATGTTCAGCGTCGTCTTCATATGTATACCCATACAGACCGTACCAGATTTCTGGCCAACTGCAGGCCGTGCTCCCCGCAGCCTGCGGGAAGGCGTCCTCGCCGTTCGCGCCTAGCCCGAAACGGTCCCGCCTTGCGCCAGCCGGGTGAGTTCTTGCGCGGGAGGCTTGCCCCCTGCTGACGCGGCATGCGCTGGCAGAGGGCGCGGAGAGACGTCGGGTCAGTCGGGCCCGCTCTTGGCGTGCCTGGGTTGCGAGCGGGCGGTGATGCCCGAGCCCTCCGTGATCTCGAGGAACTGGCCGCTCGCCACGTCGCTGATGGTGTCTGTCGACGATTCGAGAGGCCAATCGATGGTCACTACGTCGGCCTTGGTGCTTCCGCCTAGGCCGAAGTGCAGCCTGAGGTCGTGATTGGAGAGGAAGCTGGAGCCTGACCTGACTTCTTGGACCAAGACCCGGTTACCGGCCCGCACACTGACCCGGGCCCCGATTGCGCTGCGGTTGGACTGGGTGCCCACCAGGCGCAGCGTGAGGAAACCTCCTGCAGCGGGAGAGTCGTTGCGGAGCAAGCTAGGGCGCTCGTTCATGTTGTTGACGAAGACGTCCGGATCGCCATCGTTGTCGTAGTCACCTACGGCCAGGCCTCGGCTAGAGTGTGCCGCGAGAATCGCAGAATCGGCCGGCGGGTCCACGGGCTCCAGTCGGCGGCCGGCGACGTTTCGGTACAGAAGGCGTTGTTGGCGGTAGGGATTGTCGGGAACGAGCCCCTCGATTTCCGGATAGGTGTGGCCGTTTGCCACAATGATGTCCGGCCAAGAGTCCAAGTCGTAGTCGAGCGCCCCGACTCCCCAGCCCATGTAGCGGGCGCTGACCCCTGCACCGAGCGTGTGCACCCTGTCCTCGAATGTCGAAGATGCAGAGCTCATGTAGACGTTGGAGGCCTCCTGGATGAAGTTGGTCTTGAAAATGTCAAGCCTGCCGTCCCCGTCCAGGTCAGCCGCTGCCGAGCCCATTCCTGCTTGGACGTCGCCGTTCTCGTCAAGGGCGACGCCCGCGAAGAGAGCCGATTCTTCGAATGTGCCGTCGCGCCTGTTCTCAAGAAGGATGCTGGCCTGAGAGTCAACGGCGACATAGATGTCAGGCCAGCCGTCGAGGTTGTAGTCAAGAGGGGTCACCGACAGCGAGTACCGGTCGCCGACGCTGGCAATCCCAGCCTTCCCTGATACATCCTCGAAGCGGCCTCCGCCGAGATTCCGGAAGAGCTGGTCCGTCTCACCGGGCAGGCCGCGGGGTCCGCAAGCCACCGCCTGGCCCATCCACTGGCAGGTAGGGCTGACGCCCCTCCGGGGAACGCGGTCGATATCGAAGGCGACGTAGTTCGCGACGAAGAGGTCGAGATGCCCGTCGAGGTCATAGTCCAAGAATGCGCATCCCACCGACCACTTGGCTGCCCGTCCGACGTCAGCTTCGGTGGTGATGTCTGTGAAGCTGCCGAGCCCCGTGTTGCGGTAGAGGGCGTTCTGGCCGAAGTAAGTCACGAACAGATCGTCGAAACCGTCGTTGTCGATGTCGCCGACGCAGGCACCGTGGCCCCAACCCGTCCTGCCGACACCGGTCGTTTCAGTGGCCTTGGTGAACGTGCCGTCTCCGTTGTTGCGGTACAGATGGTTGGAGGGGGCCTCGCTTGGTGGGAAGCCCTCCAAGGTCGTGCCGGAGACGAAGAACGCGTCGAGAAACCCATCGCGGTCGTAGTCCAGGAGCGCGACGCCGGGCCCGATAGCCTCAAGGATGTAGTCCTTGCGGTCGTCCCTTCCGCAGTAGAAGACATCGGACAAGCCCGCCTGTTCGGCCACGTCCACGAACGTTGCCTGACCCGCGAGGCAGGGAGCAACCAGCATGGGGAGTATCGCGGGCCCGGTAGCGCGGAGCCCCCTCGCGTCGAGTGCGCGCACCGGCCCTTACCGCCCGACAGGGCTTGAAGAGGGCGCTTCCTTCTTGCGGAGGCGCTGGATCCGCTCCGTGCGCGCCTGCCGGGCTTCGTCCTCATTGCGCTTGAAGAGCCGGAACTGCTCTTGGGACAGGTCCTCCCTCCCGGTTTGGCGGTACAGCCTCGCCAAGACGTAGTGGACCCTGTTGAGGGTCGGGTCCAAGTCCAACGCCAGCAGGTACTCTCCGATCGCGTCCTCCCACCGCTGGAGGAGTTCGTAGGCCCGTCCCAGATCCCTTCGGACGTCAGCGTCCTCAGGGTCGGCCGCTGCCGCCTCCGTCAGGAACGGCAGTGCCCGGTCGGCTTGCCGCAGCTGGACGTGAATCCGGCCGAGGCGTTTCCTTGCGTCGCTCGAGTGCGGGTGGATCTCCAGCTCGTCCAGACATGCCTGGCGGGCTTCTTCGTAACGCGAGTTCTCGAGGTAGTAGTCCGCGAGCTCAATACGGATCTGGGTCTCGAACGGGCATGCCTCGATCGCGGCGGCGAACTCGGCCTCGGCCTCGGCCATCTCTTGGGCGGCGAAGTTCATCGCTTTGACGAGCCTTGCGCGGCACGATGTGGGGTGTTCGCGGACCAGCAAGTCGAAGTGCTCCAGCGCAACTTGCCTGAAGACCTCGGCCCGCAGGGTCTGGACAGCCTGCAGCGACTGCGCCGCCAACGCGGGCGATTGCGCCACGGCGGCGGCGGATTCGTAGTCGTCGAGCCAAGTGTGCAGGCTCATCCTCAAGTAATCTCGCAGCCACTCGAATTCCGGCGCAATCGGCCCGTCCAGTGCGGACATGGCCTCATCGAAGCGTCCATCGGCGATGGCGTCCGCCGCTGCGGCCCAAGCGCCGGAGTCGTCTTCGCTGAGGCGCTTGGCCAGTTCGGCGTTGATCTCGGCTCCCACCATGGGCACGGGCGGAAGGTTCTTCGGATCGACCGTCGGCAGCGAGCGCAGGATACCCTCGAACTCGACCTTTGTTCCGATCTCGGCCACCTGCTCTTTCGGGAGGAGACTGCCGTCGATGGGCAGGCGCGGCACAGCGGGCAGCAGGCCCCAGTAGCGCTGCAGTGCAAGGTCCGAAGAGATGTCCAGCCCGAGGATCGCGAGCATGCGCGCCAAGGGGAAGAAGATCGAGGCGTTGAAGGGATCCATCTCCCCGGCCTCGAGGTACTCGATCGCCGCGACTTGGTACACCTGCTGGCTCTCGAAGAGCCGCGCTGCGGTCAGGTGGGTTTCCTTTGAGTCAGGGTGCGAAAGCGTCTGCTCGTTTACGATCCTTTCCGCGAGTGCCAGATAGGCCTGCCCAATCGAGTACAGGATGTTCGGCGCTTGATCCCCGGCCTGGGAAAGGGCCTGCCCGTAGGCGTCGATGGCCTTCGTGTAGCGGAGGTTGGCGGCGTAGGCCTGTCCTAGGTGCAGGGAGCTCTCGAGGGTCGGCCGAAGGCTGTGTGCAGCCTCAAGGTGCGGCAGCGCCTCGTCCGGTCGCTCCACGTTGAGGTACGAGATGCCGAGGAATAGCCGGCTGCCGGTCATAGTCCTGTCAAGGGCGATGCCCGTCTCTAACGCTTCGATCGCCGCCAGATAGTCGCGCTGGTAGTAGGAGACTAGGCCGAGATTGTGGTAGACGCGCGGGACCGCCGTTGGGTATCGCTCAAGGATGGCGCGGTATTCTGCGGCAGCCTTCGCCAGTTCCCCGGCCTGCTCGAGGGTCTTGGCCGAGCGGAAGCGGGTCTCGATGAACTGGTAGTCTGCCGGGACTAGTGTGCGCTGCTGGCCAGCCGCAAGCCCGCCCAAGAGCACCAGCGCGAACCCCAGGCGGGGCAATGATCTGGCCAGGATTCCCGGATGCATGGGCCTTGTCCGCCTGCTGTTCCGGCCCGTCGCTAGTCTGGGCCGACCACGCGGATCCAGTGGTCGCTGAACATACTATGGCGCATTACGCGCCGCTTGGGCATGTGGCAGCTGCTGCAGTCCGTGGAGGACACGGGGCACACCGCGCCGTCTGCCCGTGTCTGCCCGTCATGGCAGGCCAGGCAAGGCTTGTCCAGATTGGCGGCCTCGTCCTCGAGGTCGAGATGCGGATCATGGCAGGTCGTGCAGGCAAGCTCGGCAAAGGACTCGTTGAAGCACCGGCTCAGCACGATCCGCTGGCTCGGGAACCGGACGCTGTGCGGGGTGCGCTCCAGCAGCGCCAACGCGTCGAAGTCGTTGTCCTGCGGAGGTGTCCCGTGGCAGGCACCGCACATCTGGATCTGAGCAAAGCCCGCAAGGCCTCCCGGGTCGAAGATCGTACCGTCAAGCGCCCTGCCACCCATTGCCGCGTCCACGTGCCGCTGCCCGGGGCCGTGGCACCGCTCGCAGCGGATGCCGGCTTCGTCCGATGCCGGACCGGAGGCCCTCTCGTCATACCCCGTGGTGTGGCAGCCGAAGCACTCTGCCACCTCCTCGCTGGTTAGGGCCCGCCCGAGGCTCTCGACGGAGTTCTTCGGATCGTACTGCGATGCGCCGGTTGTGAAGCTGACCGCCTCGAGACTCTCGTACCATGTCAGGCGGCTCTCGACCCACGCGCCGCCTTCGGTCCGGCCGATCGGAGTGATTCCCTTCGTGCCGCTGCCGAAGGCCCACGTGAGATCCGCCCGGCTCGCTTCCTCGCCGCGAGCAGCTCGGAGCTGGACGCCGCCGCGGGATCCGGCGGCAAGGCTCAGCGTGAATCCGGAGACCCGGTCAACAACCGAGAATGGCAGCGAAGCCGCCAGTTCCGGCACCTGCCCGGCCTGGCGCAAGGACCGCGCGTGGTTGCTGGCTTCCTGCCGGGCGTAGATCTCCAGATGGCAGGTCCGGCAGGCCTGCGCGCCGCTGTACTCGGATTCTTGGTTCCAGAACCGGGCTGCATCGTCCAGACTCGTAGATTGCCCGAATCCCAAGGTCGCGAACCCAGCCAAGATTACGGGCGCCAAGCCGGTCCGCCAGCACGCACCAGCGGCCCTCGGCGATACAGACCGCGCGCCGTATTCCGGGCAGTTTGGGCGCGACTGGGCTGGTCGGGACACACAGTCCCCGGTGCTCGTGGGCCTCAGGGCGGCGCAGCGGTCCATGCCAAGCGCCGGCGCTTGGCTACGCCCCGCTGGCAAGGATGAATGGCAGGTGGGGAGACTCGTTCCTCCCCGCGCCTTTCGGGTCCACCCCGGCCAGCTTCAGCGCTGTCGAGTAGATGTGGCCATGGTTGGGCGTGATGAACCCGTCTGTGGGCCCGTCGTACCCCTTGCGTAGGTTGCCGTCGCGGTCATAACGCGGGTCAAGATCCCCGGTCACCGGGTGGATTGGGATCGGCTGGAAGGTCTTCTGCCCGACCCAGCCGAACTGTGCTCCGCCGCGTACGCGAGGGCCGAGGAAGGCGCACGAATTGACGGGGTTGTGGGCGCTGATGTCCTGCGAGAGGATCTGCTCTCGCTTCTCTTCCTCGCTCAGGTCCGAGTTCGCGAGGATAGTCTCGATGCTCCCGCCCACGGTCCTTCCGAACTCGCTGCTCAGGACGATTGTCGTGTAGTCGTAGAAGGAGTTCCCGGTGTCCAAGTACTCCGTCTCCTTCAGCTTTCGCACGAACGTCTTAAGGGGCGTCCACAGTTCCCGCCGCATCATCTCGCGCTGGTCGAATGGGTAGCCGGACAGGATCTTGCTGCGCGACCAGTGGTGGTCAAAGCCGCGGACCAGCCGGTTCTCGAGCCAGCCGGAACAGCTGAGCCCGCTCGTCAACATTTCGTACATCATCATGGCCTGCACGTTGATGTTGGGGGTGTACTTGCTGCGCGGCAGCGTCTGGTTGATGAGCTCGAAGTGGATCTCCTCGTCGTCGGGAGTGACCCCGAACTCCTCCCGCAGTTCGGGACCGAGGAACTGAGGGGCGGCATTGGTGTTCCCGCCGCCTCCCTGGACCAGCCGCTTGTAGACATCCAGTGCGGAAGCGAAGCTTTGCAGTTCCGGGCTATTGCGGTCTGAGAGCAAGCTGCGACGGGACTGCTCCAAGAATCCTTGAACGGCGTGGTTCCGCTCGTCGTTGCGCATAGCGAGCGTCTGCCGGATGAGGTTGCGGGTGAACTTCGGCGTCTGTGGGTAGATGATGTGGGCCCAAGGCGGACCGAGGGCGTGGTAGATGCCCGTGCCCTCCGGGTATGCGCTGATGTCGAGCTCCCCGTCGGAGAGCCAGCGATGCCAGTTGAGGTTGGGCATCAGGTAGGACCGGCCCGCCCGCTCGCAGAAGGCCTGCAGCACGGTGCGCTCGTCCGGCTCCCGCCGCGCCTTCATGTCGACGGTGTACTGGCCGTAGTGCGCCTTGAAGCGGTCCCGGGTGTGACCGCTGCCGGTGAGGGCGCTGGAGAGAAT
This sequence comes from Bryobacterales bacterium, assembly GCA_965203925.1. Lineage (GTDB taxonomy): Bacteria > Acidobacteriota > Terriglobia > Bryobacterales > UBA6623 > VXMF01. The sequence goes on along the minus strand of OZ241924.1, from coordinate 1,282,342 downwards.
CGCCATCTCCCCGAACAGTTCGCGACCGTCCTCGGCCAGCGGGCCGTGGAAGACCTCCCCGTGTCGCCGGAAATCCTCGGGAGCGAGGTCCTTGGTGCGGTAGAGATGCTCCGAGATCACGCCCCAGTCGTTGGGATCACGCGGCAGATCCCCAAAGCTGGCGTCATTGCGTACCGGAACGACAGGCCCGAACATGTCGTAGCTCATCCAGGCTCCTTCCATGAACCAGTAGATGAGGAAGCGGGGCCGGGAGGCCTCCTTGGCATGCTCACTGACAGCTGAGGTGAGCGCTGGGCTCAGGGATCCGAGGCCGCCCGAGGCTGAGTAGCTAAAGAAGTCGGCTGCGGCGAGCGCGCCTGTGCAGCGCGCTGCCTTGGCCAAGAATCCGCGACGGTTCACAGGCTTGCTCCGATAGTGGCCACTGATGCGGCCGCCCCGATTATAGACGCCTGTGGCCGGAAGCATGGGCCTGCAAGGGCTGCCGTCTGGCCGGAATCCGCTATCTCCGTCTCTCCTGTGCCCTTGTCAGGTTCATTAGGCAGAAGCGGAGCGTCCTCATCGTGATGCCATCCGTGTGCCGGGAGCTCTGGGGACCGCGTAGTTCAGCCCTGCCGAGCGATGGGCGCCTTCGTCCACGAGCCAGGTCACCGCGCGGCATTCCCCTCACCGAAGCAGTACAGGCTTCCCCGTGTCCTCACGTATAGCCGCCGCGGTCCGATGGCCGGCGTGGCGAAGACTTCTTCGCCGAGGTCGTTCTGCGAGACCACCGTCCACTCTGCGCCGGCCTGCAGCACGGAAAGGACGCCGGCCTCGCTCGCGACGTAGACCCGGCCGCTCGCTGCGACGGGGGAGGCCCAATAGCGTCCCAGTGCCCCCGGCAGGCGGGCCTGCTTCAGCACCTCTCCGGACTCCGGGCTCAGTGCGGTCAGGATGCCGCCGTCCTTGATGAGGTAGAGCACACTTTCATACAGCAGCGGTGACGGAACGTTCGGCAGAGTCCTGCGGAAGCGCCACAGTACGCCGGTTTCGGTGAGGTCGCCCCTCCCTCCCAGCCGGATCGCCAGCAGGGCGTTGCGGGCTGCGAGCCGGGCCTGTGTATTGCTCCAGTCTGCCGCGCCGACGAAGCCGTCCCGGTCAAAGTCGAAGTAGCTGCCGAAGCGCGCCTGCATCATCGGGAAGAAGGCCTCCTGCTTGGAGAAGCGACCGTCCCCGTCGGAATCGTGCCGTGCGATCACCTCGTTGAACGGAGGCAGGGGATCGTTGGGCCTGTCTCCCGTGGAGGACCAGCCGTGGACGAAGAGTGTCGCTCCGTCCGTGACCGCAAGCGACTTGACCTCGAACGCGAGCCCGCGGGCCCACCACAGCAGCTGCCCGCTGCCCAGCGAGTAGCCGGCGACTTGGTAAGCGCCAGGAACGACCAGTTCTGGAGGGCCAGAGGGGGGCCGGTGCAGGGTCGGCGTCGCAAAGCCTCGCGTGTACTCGGGCCGCTCGGTCTTCCACTCAACACTCCCCGTGTTGCGGTCTACCGCAATCATGAAGGATTCGCGGTCTTGGTCGCAGACGAGGATGACCTTGTCGTCGGCCACGATCGGCGACGAGGCCATGCCCATCCAGTTGTCAAACGGCCCCAGAGGCAGCCTCCAGCGCTCGTTCCCCTCGCGATCGTATGAAAGGAGCCCGTAGTCGCCGAAGAAGACGTAGACATTCGCCCCGTCGCTGGCAGGGCTTGGGGACGCCGGATGGTTGAGGCGGTTCAGATCCGAGACCCGGTCGCGTGGCGCGGCGCGCCTCCAGAGCACCCTTCCGTCACGACGGCGCAAGCATATCGTCAGCAGCTCGTCGCCGTCAGCCCCGGTCACGAAGATCCGGTCCCCCGCCAGCACTGGCGAAGAGTGCCCTGAGGGCAGCGAAGCTCTCCAGACGACTTCCTGCGGGCCGAATTCGGTTGGCGGCTCGGCAGAGTCGGCGACGCCCGACCCGTTTGGTCCCCTAAACTGCAGCCAGTCTGCCGCCCACAGCGAGGACGCTGCAAGTAGGGCGATCAGGACCTGCAGGATCTGGGACACTCTATGGCAGCAGGGATTCCAAGCAAGCCGTCCGCGTCGTCGGCACGTAGTGGCACGCCCCATCTCAGGCCGCTGCCCCTCCCGCCCGACGAGACTAGCGCGCGGGATATGGTGTCCCAGCGGACGAGGGTTCCGGCGTGCTGGCATGACGATAGCGGTCAGGGCGGAGGGAAGTCGTACCCTTTAGTCATTATACGTGTCCTAAGGACACGTATAATGACTAAAGGGCGGTATGTCACTAGGGACTCATCCTCGCAACCTCACCTTGGCGGGCCGTCATCTGGCAGGATTGTTGGAGGAAAACGGCAAGCCGGTCCTCTCCCAGTTCGACTTCTTCCGGATTATCTGGCGGATGTATCGAGACTCGCAAGGCAAGAGGCTCTACTTACGGAGCCCCGAACCGAACCGAGGCGACTATGTCCGCCTGAGATCGATGCTACAGGACGCACGCGTGATCGGTACTGACCGGGACTACAGGGCGCGAGCCATCCGCGTGCTGAGCATCTCGGACCTTCCAGCTGAAGACATCGTCTGTCTCATTGACCCGACGTGCTACGTCTCCCACCTCTCTGCGATGCAGCGATGGGGGCTCACTAATCGCAGCCCGGAGGCCTTGGCACTGACGCGCCCCGACCGCAAGACAGGTGCCGAGAGGCTCTTGGCCTACAGGACGGAGGTCATGGGCGAGGACGCAGCCGACGCTTTCCCTTTGTCGATCATCGGGCATCCCGCCAGCGTGCGGGGCAGGGTGGTCCGCGTCTACGAGAGTAGGGCCGCAGGCGCGCACCTGACCATCCGGGGAAGCAACGTCCGTCTTGCCACGATCGGGCACACGTTTCTCAACATGCTGCAAAGGCCAGGTCTTTGTGGAGGCATGCCTCACGTTCTCGAATCCTGGGAAGAACACGCGCGAATCTATCTCGACGAGATCGTCGCCGCGGTCGACACCGCTGCAAGCGGGCTCGTCAAGAGCCGCGCTGGCTACATCCTCGAAGAACGCTTGGGCTTGCACCATCGCGGCATCCAGCGCTGGAAGGCATTCGGGCAGCGCGGCGGCAGTCGCAAGCTCGACCCGACCAAGGGCTTCGCGCCAACCTTCTCCGAAACGTGGATGCTCTCGCTCAATGTCTGACGTCTGACCCAGTCATAAGCGTCGATGTCGAGGAATCGGTTGGAAGAGTCCGGGCTGACCCGTAGCCCACCAACACCCCCAGACGGTGGAGACCACCCTCCGTGCCCCCAAGATGACGGGGCCTCTGCAGACGAAGGTGTTTCCGAAAGGCGGGAGTCTCATGGGCCTTGCCCACGACAGTCCGAGGCAGACGACCGGCATCGACTTTACAGCGACCCTCGCGCCTTACGGCGACGCCCGCGACAGGGTCCGAGAGCTGCTGGACCGAGTCCTCGGATCTGAGGGCGGACGACAGCCGGTTCAGCTAGAATCGGGTTGCCGTGGACCGCGTGCCTGTCGTGGGGATCTCCACGCCCGAAAGTCGATGAAGGAGTTCGAGACGTGGCATTCTTCGAGCTGAGGCAATACAAGATCCGTGCCGGCAAGATGGACGAGTGGGTCCGGTTGATGGAAGAAGAGATCATCCCGTTCCAGATATCCAAGGGGATGGTCGTTACGGCGAGCTACCGAGGCGAGACGGATGACTCCCTCTTCTTCTGGATCCGGCGCTTTTCGAGCGAGACGGAAAGAGAGCGCCTGTATGGCGCGGTCTATCAGAGTGGATTCTGGAAGGAGAAGATCGCTCCTCGCGTGGCGGAGTTTCTCGTCCGCGAGGAGTCGGTGATCACCCGTGTTGTGCCGACGTCCCGGTCTCCCATGCAGTGAGCCGGGCTTGTGGGCAAGAACCGCCGGGCTCGCGCCTAGGGACGGTGCGGGACCGCCTACCGCAACGCAAGGTCCGTTTCTGGTTAGGCCCTCGACGACCTCGAGCGTGTGCGCACGAGCCGCCCCGCTCGGTCCTTCGGCGACGGGCTGGTCGATGATTCCTCTCTTCGGCGTGTAGAGCCCGTCAATCTGCCCTGCCTCTATCGCAATGGCCCCGCTGCGGCCTCACCTAGGCGTCCAATGACCCTTGCGGTCCGTGGCGGTCCTGAAGTTCCGACTCGATCGCGCGGCGCGAGGTGACCCAAGAGGTCCGGGAATCTCAGGAACAGCAGCCCGCTGAAGTGACCCCTGGGCACCCGACCGGCTGGCCCGGACCTGCAAGGCCCGCGTGACTGCAAGAATCTCGCCGCACAGGCCCGAGGCCACACGTTGCCCACGCTGTGCGAGCCGTGGCTCCGGGTGTGCTGACCGGCGTCATGGGAGCTGACGTGAATCCTAGGCCTGTCCGGCTAGATCTTGGCCGACCCCACCAAGCTGCAGGTCCGTAGCCGCTCGTCACCAGAGGAGCCACCCTCCCGGGGCCCGGAGTGCCGGATCGCGGGACCGGCCCCCCAGCCATTGCGGTTCAGGAACCGGGGCTATGCACCGCCCGGCCGATCGGCCAGCCTCATAAGTACCAACTTCTTGAGCAGCGGCCGTATTCGCAGGTCGTTGGCCGTGGCGAAGTCGTACAGCTGCTTGTAGTCGTCTCTCTGGTCTTCGAACAGGCGCAGGGGACGGTGGAAGAGCATGTCGTGGTGCTGGTTGATGAAGGACCTCACGAACCTCTCCTTGCGCACCACCTGTGAGGCGAACGCTCCCAGCCCGGTTCCCCTGAACGGGTAGTCGGGGACCACACCCCGGTCGCTGTCATCGATCGGTTCGTGGCCTTCGTCCACGCTGCGGTAGTGTCCGTGCTCATCCCATCGCTCGCGCTGGAAAGCGAGCGGCGTGAGGAGCTTGTGGCACGAGTAGCAAATGCTGTCGGGATCGGTCGTGCTGACGACCTTGTCCCTGGCATCCTCGACTGCGTCCGAGACCTCGAACTGCACGCCTAGGGCGAACGTCAACACTTCGGCCGGATAGGTGAACTTCGGCAGGCCCGGCCTGCCTTCCAGATACCCCTTCATCGTGAGAAAGCCGGTTGGGCCATGGATTGGCCGCCGGTTGGTCTTCCGCCAGTCTGTTCCGACCGTGTAGTCCGCGGTGAATAGTTCCCGGTAGGACAGGTCGTTGGCAGCGATGTACGCCCACAGCCGTGCCGGCTCGTCGCTTTCGGCACTGCCCCGCGAGCGGAAAACCCCCCGTGCGCGATGGAAGAAGAACTCTCGAAACTCTTGGGAGGCCAAGTACGAGTCGATCAGGGGTTCGATCCGCCCCTCCCGCTCGAAGCGCCCGAGTTCGGAGACTGTCGGGACCCTCCCGACGAGGTCGAGGGCGGTTCGGACCAGCTCGGTCACGGGCGCAGCGTCCGCTCCGTCCCTCGGCATCACGAACTCGGGCCTCTGGAGCAGCGCCTCGATCAGGCCAGCCCATCCTGGACGGGGCGACCGCAGCGGCGGCACACGGAAGGTCGGAACTGGAGTCGACGCCCCCTCGAGGCGGAGCCCGAGATCGCTGGCGTTATGGCTCCATGCCATGGTCAGCGGCGTTCCCGCCGGGTGGTGGGTCCGGGTGGCATTCAGGAACGCCACTTCTCCGACAAGGAAGGTCGGCGGTGCCTCCACGGACACGACCGGGGCGAACGCGCTCCCGTGAATGTCCACGGCCACCCAGTCCGCATGCGTGTGCCCCCCGGGTGCCCACACATGCACGCTGTACCAACCCGGGCGGTACGCGCCCCCTTGGACTGGGCGATACCTGGCCCAGACGCGCGTGTCGGAATCGACGTGCTGACCCTTGATCGGTTCACCGCTCTTCGAGGGCGGATAGTGGAGGATGTCTTCGCCGTGCATCTTGCCCCGCCCGGGCAGATTGCGGACCAGTTGGTCCGGAGCCCATCCGTCGGAGACCTCGAAGCCGTCTGTCGACGCGTTGTCGACGATGATCTCCGATCCCCCGGCGAGTGGGACAAACTTCACGGCATCCGCCACGACCACTTTGGAGGTCGGGTCGACGCCCCGGTTGCTGATCTCCACATAGTCGTCGCTCCCGGTGAGCAAGACCTCGCTGTGGATCATCTCCCATTGGCTGTCGCCCTCGGCGTCAAGCGTGCTCTCGGTCTGATCCATGAACACCGTCGCAAAGCCGGCGCTATCCCGGCCGTCGTCGATGGTGGGAGGGCCCGAGCCCGCGTCAGAGTGAACCTCGACCATCGCGGCCGTAGCGGCTCGCGGGACTCTCGGGCAGTTCAGGTAGACGTTGTAGTCTCCGTCTTCGGGGACTTCCGCGGCGACCTCGGCAGACGCCAAGCGGTTATCGACGCTGCGCCACTCGAGGTGGTTGCTGCCAATCACGCCAATGTCCGACTCGTACTTCTTCTTCGCCCCTCCGGCGCGGCTCAGCTCGCCCTCCTTGGCGATGGGCCTCCACTGACCCGAGAAAGTGGACTGCGGGTCGAGGTTGTCCCGGATGAGGGCCTCACCGGTCTCGGCTCCGTCCCGGACCCGGACGAACCGCACCGCGTCAAAGACCGTCACATGATTCCCAGGCTTGGCCACGATACGGACGAGGTGGTCCGGATCTCCCGCGCGGAAGGGGAACGGTCGGTCGCTGATTCGCACCCAAGGCTCGCCCTCCGGTGCCGATGCCTGATTCACCAAGTGGCGCGAGACCGAGGCCCGCGCGGCGCGCAGCGTCACATCGAGCTCGCGAGAGGCGCTGCGGTCCTCTGCGTCAGCAACATCCAGCCTGAATCGAACGATGCGACGGTCCAAGGGCCGTCCCTGAAGTTCGCGGACCAGCTGCAATGCACGGTCGAGCTCGGCCTTCGACGGCTCCGCGAACAGGATTCTCCTGTAGAGCGCCTCCGCGCTTCTGGCAGCCTTCCGACGGGAACGATCGACGAACACGTCGGGGTCGAATCCCGGGAACCGGGTCTCAGCCAGCGCCGAGACGTAGCGTCGGGCAACTTCCCTCGCGATTTCCTGCCACGCGGAGATATAGCTGGCCGTCATCGTGCGCGACTGGTCGAAGCTGCTGCGGAAGTCTGCGCCGCCAAGGGCATGGGCCTTGCTCCTGAACGGGTCGTCCCCCGATCCAGCAAGCCAGTCCGCGCCGAAGACTGTCTCCACCGAACGCCTCAGCTGGAAGTAGCTCAAGCGCCGCTGCGCCCGGTCGGACACGTCGGGGCCGTCATAGGGAAGCAGAAGACTGTCCGGGAAGCGCTCGTCCGCTCGAGCCGCGGGGCCGCTGTCGCCCGCCCCGAGAGAACGGCGGAGATCATCCGCGAACCGGACGACGCGGTCGATCTCCAAACCGTCCAGCGTTCCGGCCTGCGGCATCCGCAGGCTGCCGTCGGCGCTTGTCAGTCGCTTCGGGACGGCCATCGGGTCAGACGGGTTTAGCAGGTCTCGCTCAAGCATCAGGCTAAACGTGGCCGCCGGCGAGCTCAAGACCCTGAATGACTGTGTCGAGTCTGCGCTGTGGCACGCCTTGCAGCCGTTGGTACCGCGAGCCAGAATCGGATAGACTTCGGCCCGGAAACGGTCAGCGAGATCCGCAAGAAGGGCCGTGCGGCCGGCGGTAGCGCCCTCAGCTGGCCCCCCCGCTCCGAGGAGTGCCGCGAAGCAAGCCCACCCGGCTACCCGGACAGCTGGCCGCCAACTGTACATCACGCCCTCCCCGCCTAGTTCTGCTACCTGCTTGCTCCGCACCGCCGAGACTAGATTAGCCCAGCCAGACCGCTTCCGGTGGAACTCGTGCACCGCGCACGCCACCGATCGCTCGCTTGTGCTGGCCCCCGTCCGATCCGAGGGGAGGTCGCGTCCGGTCGCCAAACCACGGCGCGATTCCCCGCCAGTTGCCCTCGCCTCCCTGCTCCGCCACCGTGGATGCGTTCTCAAGAAGCCAGCCCTCGCCGACGTAGGAGGCCTGAGGGCGGTGCTCGGGAGCAAGTGCAGGCGCTCCTCTCCCCGACCGCGCGAGAGCCCGTCCCAAGGCGGGCGCTGCGGGCCGGCGGATCAGAATCACGCGATCAGGTCGCTGACAACGCGGCCGTGGACGTCCGTGAGCGAGATGTCCCGTCCCCCGAACCGATAGGTAAGCCGTTCGTGGTCAAGGCCCACTAGGTGAAGGATCGTGGCGTGCAGGTCATGAATGGTCGTCACGTCCTCGACCGCGTGGACACCGAGCTCGTCCGTGTTGCCGTAGACCAGACCGTTGCGGACGCCGCCCCCGGCCAGCCAGATCGTGAACCCGGTCTCGTGGTGATCCCGCCCGTCCCCATTGCCCGTGTCCGGCGTACGGCCGAATTCCGTGGCCCAGACCACCAGCGTCTCGTCCAGCATGCCGCGGGCCTTAAGGTCCTTGAGCAGGGCTGCGACCGGACGGTCCGTGATCCTCGCGTTGCCTTCGTGGCCCTCTTTCAGGTCCGTGTGCTGGTCCCAGGTACCGTTGTCGCCCCCGTACACTTCCGCGCAAGTGACCTCGACGAAGCGGACGCCGGCCTCGATCAGACGGCGGGCACGCAGGCACTGGGTGGCGTACAGCCTCTCCTCTGTCTCGGAAGTCTCGAGTCCGTACAGCCGCTTGGTCTGGGCGGTCTCCCGGCTCAGGTCCAGCACGTCGGGAAGCAGTGATTGCATGCGGTACGCCAGTTCGTAGTTCCGGATTGCCGATTCGATCGCGTCACTGCCCCCCTGCGACTCGGCGAACGTGCGGTCGCTCTCGATCACCGCACTGAGCTTGGCCCGCTGGATGGTATCCACGTCGGCAGGGGCAAGGTTGTGAACCGGCACGCCGTCGGCCCTGACCGAGGTCGCCTGATGGCTCGCGGGCAGGAAGCCGCTTGAGAAATTCTCGACCCCGCCTGGTGGGACGGCTCCCCCGTCCAGCAGCACGTACCCGGGCAGGTCGCGGTTCTCCGTGCCGAGGCCGTAGGTGATCCACGACCCCAAGCTGGGATGCCCTCCGACATTGCGGCCCGTGTGCAGCTTGATGTTGCTGCGCGGGTGCAGGGGGAAATCGGACTTCATGGAGCGCACGATGGCGAGGTCGTCAACGCAGGTCGCCACATGCGGGAAGAGCTCGCTGACGAGCGCACCGCTCTCGCCGTGCCGCGAGAACTTCCACGGGCTGGCCAGCCACTTGCGGTTCGGGCCGGCCGTGTAGTTGTCGAGCGTGGCCTTGGTCCCGTCCAGTTCCGCCAGCTTCGGCTTGGGGTCGAAGGTGTCCAAGTGGGAAACGCCGCCCGACATGAATAGGAACACCACGTTCTTTGCCTTCGGCTCGTGGTGCGGACCCGGTATCGCGGACAGGCCGGCATAGGACTCTTCGGCCATCAGCGCCGAAAGTGCCGTCATGCCGAATCCGCTAGCGGTTGCGCCGAGCATCGCCCGGCGCGAAAAGTTCCCGCATGTCAGGCGCTCCGAGCGTGAGGACCCCCTCGCGTTGCGCCGCCGTGTGTCGTCAGGGTGGGGTCTCATCTCTTCTCCGTGTTCTCCGTCAGCGGACGTATATGAACTCCTTCAGGTTGAATATCGCGTGCGCCACGTCGCGCCAGACGGGGATGCTGTCCAGCAATGCTTCCGGTTGTTCCTCGTGCAGCGCGCCGAACTCCGCCGCCAGAGCCGCCATGCGCCCCAACTCCGGCTCGGCGGGTGTCCGGCCCAAGGCCTTTCGGTACATGATCCGCAGCCGGTCTTCGACCGACGCGCTGGATTCTCTGACGAGAGCCCGTGCCCAATACTCGGCCTCTCCAACGACAAAACGGTCGTTCATCATCGTCAGGGCTTGGCGGGGCACATTGGTGACGTCCCGCCGCCCCCTTGCGGCCGCGGGGGGCGGAAAGTCCAGAGCTTCCAGAAACGAGGCGCCCTCGTGCCGGGTCACCTTCAGGTACAGGCTGCGCCGGCCGTGGCCATCGACCGGGCCCGACAGCAGCTTCCGGTACGGTTTGGGCTCCTCGCGGTGTGGGTGAATGCTGGGGCCGAACATTGTGGGGTCGAGCTTGCCCGAGACCGCCAGGATCGAGTCCCGTATCGACTCGGCTGTCAGGCGTCGCGCCGGATATCGGTGGAAGAGCTGGTTTGCCGGGTCTGCTTCGCTCGCTCCGGCGGGGGCTGCACTGGATTGCTGGAAGGTGCGGGACATCACGACATGCCGGATCGCTTGCTTGATCGACCAGCCTTTCTCCACGAACCGGGTCGCGAGGTGGTCCAGCAGGTCCGGATGCGATGGGCGCTCGCCGAAACGTCCGAGATTGTCGACGGTCGCGACTATGCCCCGGCCGAAGAGGTGGTGCCAGATTCGGTTGACCATCACTCTGGCGGTCAGGGGATTCCGGTCGCTCGCGACCAGTTCCGCCATTTCGCGGCGTCCGCTCCCTTGCGGTAGAGGGTCACGCGAGCCATCGCTGAGCAGTGACAGGAAGCCTCGCGGAACTTCGTCGCCGAGGTCTCCAGCGTTGCCGGCCTTGAGGATCCGGGCGTTCCGCCCAGCTTCGAGGTCGGCCATCCCTTGGATGACTCGAGGTGCGGCCAGCCGCCGCTCGAGCGCCCGATAGAGATCGACGGACTGCCTCAGGTGAGGCGTCAGGTGCTTGGAGTTCGCCAAGAGGCTGTTTGCCAGCAGCCACTGCAGCCAGCGTGCTTGATCGTCTGTCGCAGTGCCGTCGCGCCACGCCTCGACAGCGCGGCGGGCGATTGCCGAGTACCTCTCCGCGAGGTCGGCCGCGTCGGCGGGAGGGCCCGGGGCAAAGATCTCCGAAAGGTGGCCCAATTCGTCCTCCGGCAGCTCTTCGCAGTCGTGGAGCACGGCGCGAGTGACGCCGAAGAACGACCGGGGATCCGACATCTGCTCGTCGTTGACGTTCGTCATCCGGGCGGGACGGTCCGGAAGCCGAGGATTGTCGTGCTTCGTGACGAGTTCCGCGTAGATGCGGTACTGGCTGTGCTGCTCCCGCAAGGGGATTCTGATCCAGCCGAACTCCCGCTGGTCGATCAGCTGGTAGTGCTCGCTGAGCATGCAATTGTCCAGGACGGTGCGCCACGACGCCAGCTTGTCGCCGATCACACGGAGGCTGAGGTACTTTCGGTCTCTGGGGAGGTAGGGAGACCGAAGGGCTCCGTTCAGCCTCTCGGACAGCAGGTGGGTGTACAGCCCCGCCGGAAAGATTCCGGACACGACTTCGGCTCCCGCTGGCAAGATCGAGAACTGCCCACTTCCAGAGGACGGCGTCTCGAAGGCCCGGCCCTCGGCGTGCCAGCCTGACAGATTTCCCGTGCCGAAGTCCGCGATGACGTCGAATGCCTGCTCATTGAACTCGGCGTGCTGGCGGCGGCGCAGCTCGTAACGCTCGGCAAGCCGGTCCCAGGCGTCCGTCGAAAATGTTCCGTTCCGGGCGATGGCCGCCCAAGCTGCCAGGGGATTCCCAAGGTCTGATCCGGCAGCTTCCGAAAGCTCCCGGATCTTCTCAGTCCGCTCTGGGTCGAGGATGGCCGATGCACTGCCGACCGGAGGTACGGCTGCACTTCCTTGCAGCGACGCCAGCAGGTGCCGCTGCAGATTACCTGCCTCGGCAAGCCAGAACCGAGCCATCTCTCTGCGGACCTCATCTTTGGCCCGGGTCATGCGCTCCTTCAGAGCCGAGTCGGCTTGGTGCGTGTCAACAGTCCTGGTGACCATCCTCGAGCTGTCCAGCACGCCGTAGATGCTGTAGTAATCGGCCGTAGGTATCGGGTCCAGCTTGTGGTCGTGGCACCGCGCGCAGGAGACCGTCATGCCTTGGAATGCTTTGCCGAGCGTGTCGATCTGGTCGTCCACCACGTCCGTGCGGACCTCGCGGAACATAGTGCAGTCGTCGTGCCCCTGCTCGCCGAGGCGGAAGAAGAACGTGCCGATAAGAGACTCGTTGACCTCGCCTAGCGCGTCAAGGCGGGGCTCCTCCAGCAGGTCCCCGGCTATGTGCTCACGGATGAGCTGGTCGTAGGGAACGTCTTTGTTCAGTGCGCGGATCAGGTAGTCCCGGTAGAGCCAGGTCCCGCTGTTCTCGTAGTTCCAGTCGTTGCCGAGGGTCTCCCCGAAGCGCACGACATCCATCCAGTGCCGGGCCCAGTGCTCACCAAAGTGCGGGGAGTCCAACAGCTCGTCTACCGTCGTCGAATACGCCGCCGGCGAGGTGTCGACCACGAACTCGTTGACCATTCTTGGAGTCGGGGGCAGGCCGGTCAGCACAAGGCTCAGACGCCGGAGCAGCGCCCCGCGCTCCGCGACCGGACTCAGCGCGAGGCCCGCCCGATTGAGCCGGGCTTGGATGAACCGGTCGACATCGTGCATGCCCTCCGCCTCCGTGCCGCTTACGGGGGGCGGGGGGATTCTGACGGGCTGGAAGGCCCAGTGCTCGCGCCGCATCGCCTCGTATTGCGCCGCCACCTCGGTTGGGCCGGACTGGGCGCCCTCGGGAGGCCAAGGGGCCCCTCGCAGGACCCATTCCTCCAGAGCTGAGATCTCCGCGTCAGAGAGCTTCTCGCCCAGCGGCATCTTGATTGACTCGTGCCGCACGGCTTGGATCAGTAGGCTGTCGTCCGGTCTTCCAACGGCAATTGCCGGCCCCCGATTCCCTCCCGCTGTCACGGATTCACGAGAGTCCAGCCTCAACCCGGACATAGCGTTCGCAGCGCCGTGGCACGCGGAGCACCGCGTCGCGAGAGTCGGACGGACCTCCCGCTCGAAGAACTCGACGTCCGCGTCCGACCAATCCGGCGCGGCTATCAGGGGAACCACCCCCAAGAGGCAAACAATGCCTGCCAAGAGAGATCGCGTAGCCAGTGGGCGCATAAGTCTGTCCGGGTTACGCATGCAAGGCCAAGAGGCAGGCAGCCAAGGAACCGCCCCTACAGTAGCCGAACTGTCGCCCCAGCACCACCACGCACTCGAGGCTGTTGGAATTATCTTATGAGTTCATCGCCGGTCCGGCCAAGGCTGGGATGAGTGTTGTGCGGCCGCGGCAGTACGTCGGCATGGGCGAGTGTCCAACAGGCCCGTCCTCAACGACTCTTCTGCATGCCCCCCGACTGTCGTCGCACCTCAGGCTGCCGTCACCCGGCCCGTATCTCATGTGGTCGGCCCTCTACCGGGTCCTCTCGTCGGCCAAGGCGCTAGAGTCCGGCCCTTTGACGGCGGGTCGAAGGCAGTGGCAGCCGCCTTCGCCGAAGTGTGCCGTATGGCTCCGCTCGGCCGGGTCGGGGACTCGACGCCCCCGCCACCTTGCGCGCAGTTGCCGAGGAAGGGAATCGCGCCTGTCCGTGTGGATCTGGTTCGGGGATGTGATGCCCCGCTCGTCCAGTCACCGTCGGAGCTTGCGCGATGCGCGAATCCTAACGCGGAGCCGATGGCGCCCACCCAGCGATGCGTTGGTACCGGCTACTGGCGTCAGCTCCCTCAGCGGACGTGGCTGGAAGACTGTTGCCCATTGGCCGCCGGGTCATCCCCTGCCGGCTTAGCTGGTTCAGGTCTTCCGAGATCTTCCGAACTCCGCTGGGCGAGATAGCGAAGAACCATGGATCTGATCTCGCGGACATCGTCGTGCAAGTTGTCGATTCGCCGGTTGACGTCCTCGAACCGCTGGTTGATGTCCTCAAACCGCTGGTTGATGTCCTCGAACCGAGCGCTCAGAAGGTAGCCTTGGCCCAAGACAAGTCCTCCGACCACAAGAACGGACGTGACGATGAACTGCGTGTCGCGCGTCAGTCGCTTCGGAGGAATGGACTCAGCCGTCGGTGTGCCAGCATCGCGACCGGAAGTCTCCCGATTCACGCTCACGGGCACATTGTAACCGTCCCCAGCCTCTGGCGCACTTGGGCGGGCACGCGCTGGCCCACCGTCATCCAGCTCCCCGCTTCGCTCCGGCGTGACTCCACTGAGGCCGAACTCCAGAGTGCACGACTTGGCTCGTCCGGGCCGCACGCCGTCGAACTTCCCTCGCGAACGGACTTCAACCCTCCCGCGACGTGGCGGTCGGAGCTCCGGCAATTCTGCAACAAAAAGGCGCGTTGTTCCACGTGGAAGGCCAGGCCCGCTCCTAGACCTCGATACGGCCCGCACCGGTCACGGCCACGTCGACGCGATCAAGTTCACTGACTGTGCGGCTTAGTTCATGGCCGCCAGCCATGAGCGCCCATCACCACGGGCCTTGCCCTGCACCGGCAACTCGATGGGCCCCGCCCCCGGGACCGGGGACTGGGCCCATGCTCGCCTGCTTGCGCTCAAAAGATGAGCTTGAGAGCGAATTGGTTTGTGCGCATTTCTCGAGCGCTCGTGATCACGCCGAAGTTGCGCGACCTTGGATTGCTGTTGGGATTGTTCCAGTTCGGGTGGTTTGCGAAGTTGAATGACTCGAAGCGGAACTGCAGCCGGTACTTCTCAGAGATGGCGAAGTCCTTCATCAGCGAGAAGTCCCAGTTGTTGAAGCCGGGTCGCTGCAGCGTGTTGCGGCCGCGGTTTCCGTCCCGATACGTCAGCTCGTTGAAGCCCTGCGCGTCAGGAACGTTGCAGGCAATCGTCGCCGAGCGCCCGTCGGAGCCCTTCTTCCAGAACTCCTGCGGGGTCGGGTTGCTGGTGTGCGGATCCCCGATCGCGTCGCCGCGGTTGTTCTGGCCGGTGCCGTTGAGGTCACTGCAGTGGCCGCCGTAGATCGGCGTACCCGTCGACAGCGTGATGATCGAGCCGATTTGCCAGCCTCCCGCGATTGCTTGGACTGCGCGGCTGTCGAAGCGTACCGGGAGTTCGTAAAGGATCGAGGCCGTGAATCGGTGCGGCGTGTTGAACTGCGACAGGCCGCGCTCATTACGCAGGTTGTAGTTGTTGGTCGGGAAGAGCACGTCACCGGAGTTCGTGCGGATCGCCGATCCGTTATCGATCGCCTTGGACCACGTGTACCCGATCAGGTAGGTCAGCCCTCGCGTGGGACGCTGCTGCAGCTTGACGCCCAGCGCGTTGTAGTTCGAATTGACCACGTTCCCGATCGTCTGGATGCGCCCGTACACGTCCCCCCAAGGGCGGCGGTTGTTGGTCGACGTCCGGTCCAGCGGGCCGCTGCGCTCGATCGGCGTGTTGAAGCCGTACATGCGCTGCAGCTTGTGGCCGGCGTTCCCGGAGTAGCCGACCTCGAATAGGAGCGTGTCGGTGAGCTGTCTCTGGATGTTGAGCAGGTATTGGTGGACGTACGGCGTGCGCCGGTTGGCATCGTTGGCGAATGTGTAGAGCTGCTTGAAGCACGGACCCTGGAAATCGCCGCAACCTGAGGATTGCTGGTTCGCCCAAGGTTCGTCAAGGTTGTCCAGCGGGAACAGGTCCTGTGAGCGCGCCGTCTGCCGGACACCGAAATTGCGTCCCATGTCGAAGACTGGGTTCCCGGTGTCCTGGGCGTAGAAGACGCCGTAGCCCGCCCGGATGGTGGTCTTCTCCCCGAGGCGGTAGGCCAAGCCGAAGCGCGGGGCGAAGTCGTTCGTATCCAGCACTTGCGTCGCCCGGTTGTGCAGGACATCGTCTCCGGTCGCCTTCGGCACGATGTCGGCGATGCGGAAGGCAAGGCCCTCGTGGAAGTCGCCGTCACCCGGCCGCACCAGAACGGGCGTCTGGCAATCCGGATCAATGGCACGTTCAGAGGCCCCCGCGCAGAAGAGCTTGACGTTCATGACGCCCCGGTACCGGTCGGCGAACGGCGGCGTCAGCTCGTACCGCATCCCAACGTTGAGGGTCAGGCGCGGCGTGACTTTCCACGAGTCCTCGAAGTACAGCGAGAAGGCCCGCGAACGAAACTGCACGTTAGCGATGCCGGGCGCGCGGGTCGCTTGTCGGGTCCAGCCCAGCAGGCCGGTGGCGAACGCGTCGCCCGTCCTTGTCAGGGCCGAAGGCAGCGCCGTGTAGCGGCTGGGGAACTGAAAGTGGCCGCGCGGGAACTGGTTGCCGATCTGGTTGAAGCGACGCTCGATGATGTCTCCTCCGAACTTGAGCGTGTGATTCCCGCGGATCCAGCTCACGTTATCGACGATCTGGTAGGTCCGGTTGCGGTTGATGAATGGGCCGCCTGTCTGCTCGCCCCAGCCGGCGACCTCGTTGTTTCCGTTGAAGCTGATCTGCGGCGTGCCCCAAGCGGCCTCGATCGGGGAGCTCAGCCCCGGAATCGCAAGCTCTGCCGTAACGTCACGGATGCCGTTGAAATAGGTCAACCGGTCGTTGTCGAACAGGTTCGCACCGAGCCGCAGTTCATTCACCAAGGTTGGCGAGAACGTGCGTGTGTTCGAGAGCATGATCTGATCGACGAGAGTCGTGGTGCGGAGGTCGCGGGGCTCGAAGTTCTGCCCGCTCGTCAGCCGCTCGTCTCCCCAGCTGTAGCGGCCGAACCACTGTGATGATGCACTCTCGCTGAAGTCGATACGCGTGGTGAACTGGTCCCAGTCGAGCGGGTCCGGCGCGTTGCGCACGTAATTCCAGGCCGGATCCGTCCCTCCGACCACCGCCCCGGCCACGTTCGGCTCGGGATAGAACTCGAACATTTGGACGAAGGGCGTCTTGAAGCGGGACATCGGGATCCGCCGGTTGGGGAAGGGATCCGCGCTGCCTCCGGTTGCATCGTCGCGGATCGTATCCGGATCGTAGATCGGAAACAGGTTCGGGTTCGAGAAGTCTCCCGCGCGCATGCCCGCGTCCGCGACGGTAGACCGGCGGATCCGCTGGATGCGCTGACGGAAGCCCTCGTAGTTCGCCATGAAGAACATCCTGTTCTTGACGATCGGCCCGGCGACCGTGAAGCCGAACTGGTTGCGCCGGAAAGGGTTCTTTTCCCCGGGCTGCAGCCATGGGCGCGCTTGGATCTTGTCGTTGCGCAGGAACTCGAAGACCGAGCCGTGAATGTCGTTTGTGCCGGCCCGCGTCGTGACGTTGATCTGCGAAGTGGACTTGCCGAACTCTGCCGAGTACACGCCCGTCTGCACCTTGAATTCCTGCAGTGCGTCGACGGACGGGCGCACGACGAATGTGTTGAAGTTCGGGTCCGTGTTCTCGACCCCGTCGAGGGTGAAGCGGTTGTACTGCTGACGCTGGCCGCTGACCGAGATCGCCTGGTTGGCGCGCTCGCCGCCCTGGCGCGAGTTCGCCTGACCGCCCGACCCCATCTCGGCGGACACGTTCGGGCTGAGCTTGACCAGATTGAGGTAGTTGCGGCCATTGATCGGCAGGTCGACGATGCGGCGCTGTTCGATCACGGCTCCCAGTGCCGTCGAGGACGCTTGCAGCATCTGCGCAGCGGCCTCTACCTCGATCACCTCGGTCACCACGCCAATCTCAAGCGTGAAGTCCACTCGCGCCACGTCGCCAACTTGCAGCGTCCAGTCCTCCTGGCGCGCGGCCTTGAACCCGTCCGTCTCCGCCAGCAGGTCGTACACGCCAGGGCTGAGGAACGGGACGG
The DNA here is from genome assembly GCA_965203925.1 of Bryobacterales bacterium. Taxonomy (GTDB): domain Bacteria; phylum Acidobacteriota; class Terriglobia; order Bryobacterales; family UBA6623; genus VXMF01. The sequence continues at coordinate 1,264,833 of OZ241924.1, read as the reverse complement.
TGTAGTTGCCGGACTCGTTGGTTTCGGTCTCTCGGGCGACGTTCGTCGCCGTGATCGTGATGGTGACCTTCGCGCCGGCGATGACGGCGCCGGTGGTGTCGGCCACGCGCCCGGTGAACTCCCCGAACGTCTGGCCGCCGACAGCAACCGTCGCTAGAATTGCGGACACTCCTACCCGCAATGTTCTGAAAAACACCTGCAAAGCCCCTGAAGACTCGATGTAATCTAACTGACCCTGCCTTCCCCACGGAAGGCACCAACTAAGACTGCCTTGCCGATAGCAGGAACCGCGGCGCTGGCCGCCTTCCCGCAACTAAGATTGGACCATGGCAGAGACCACCTTTCGCGAGCCAGCGATCGCGCTAGACCGCATCTACACGCGTGGGGGCGACGCAGGCCGCACAATGCTCGTCAACGGCCGGCGCGTCCGCAAGGACGAACCAAGGGTCGAGGCCTACGGGACGGTCGATGAGCTCAACGCTTGCATTGGGCGCGCCCGCGAACTTGCCGTGCTGGACAGCGGCAAGTGGCCCCGCCTTGCCGCGCTGTGCGCTGCGCTGCTGCGTGTGCAGCACGAGCTGTTCAATCTGGGCTCAGAGGTGGCGACGGATCCGGAGCAGATCGGCGAGCGCCAGCCCAGGATCCTCGATTCCCACGTCCGGTGCCTTGAAGAGGAAATGGACGGGCTGACCGCCCAGCTGGCCCCCTTGCAGTCCTTTGTGCTTCCCGGCGGCTCGCTGCTAAATGCGGAGCTGCATGTCTGCCGAACCGTCTGCCGCCGTGCGGAGCGCCGCGTGACGGCCCTGTCCGAGGGCAGGGCGCCTCCGGGGATGCCGGGCCGCTACCTAAACCGGCTCTCTGACGCGCTCTTCGTCTGGGGTCGCTGGGTCTGCCAATGCACTGGGCAGGCCGAGACGCTATGGCGCCCCAATCCCGCCGCGTGAGGCTGACGGCCTCCAGCGGTCGTGCGTTCGCGCCCTCGGGCCGGGCCGTCGGGGGCCATAATGGCTGCATGCTCACGCGAAGGGAACTCTTGGCCTGCGGCCCGGCGCTGGCCGGTTTGGGCGGATGTGCGCAGGAACGAGGGCTGCCTGTCGTGGGTGTCGTGCCAAAGGGGACCAACCACATCTTTTGGCAATCGGTGCACGCGGGTGCTGTCAAGGCGGGCAGCGAGTTTGGCCTCGAAATCCTCTGGAACGCCCCCCAGATGGAGATCGACAGCTCGCGCCAGATCTCGATCGTGGAGAATCTCATCACTCGCCAAGTGGACGGCATCGTGCTGGCGCCCGTCGACGCCGATGCCTTGGTGAACGTGGTCGAGCGCGCCGCGGACAGCGGCATCCCGATCGTGGTCTTCGACTCAGCCATCAATACCGACCGCATCGTGTCTTTCGTCGTCACCGACAACTACAAGGGTGGGGTGATGGCGGCCGAGCGCATGGGGCAGATCCTCGGCGGCAAGGGCAAGGTGGGCGTGATCGGGTTCATGCCGGGCAGCGCCTCCACCATGAAGCGCGAGGCCGGCTTCGTCGAGACCATCGCCGAGCGCCATCCGGGCATCGATGTGGTCGGGGTGACGTTCAACATGGCGGACCGCGCAAAGGCGCTCTCCGAGGCCGAGAACATGATGACCGCCCACCCGGACTTGGCGGGATTCTTCGCGGACAACGAGTCGAGCCTGGACGGTACGGTGCAGGCGGTCAAGCAGCGCGGCTTGGCCGGCAAGGTCCAGATCGTCGGCTTTGACGCCTCCCAGACGCTCGTAGAGGACATGCGCGCCGGCGTGATCGATTCGATCGTCGTCCAAGACCCGTTCAAGATGGGCTACGAGAGCACGCGCCAGATGTCCCTGCACCTGACGGGCCAGCCGACCACTCCGCACATAGACTCTGGGGCCTACCTGCTGGAACCCGGCAACGCCGACACCCCAGAGATGCAGGCTGTGGTCTTCCCCGACCTTGAGCGCTGGTTAGGGTCTGGCGCAGGCGGCCACTGAGTTGCATCCCAGCGACGAGCGCTTCATGCGCGTCGCGATGGAGCTTGCCCAGCAGGCGCTCGACGCGGGCGAAGTGCCCGTGGGGGCAGTCGTAACCCACGGCGAGCGTGTGGTCGGCCGAGGCGCGAACCGCTCCTTCCGCGACGGTGACCCTACCGCACACGCCGAGATTGTCGCCCTGCGCGCTGCGGCCAGGGAGCTTGGCGGACCACACCTGCTGGGCACGACTGTCTATTCGACGCTGGAGCCCTGCGCCATGTGCGCCGGAGCTCTGGTCACCGCCCGCGTCCGGCGCTTGGTGTTCGCCGCCCGCGACCTGCGGTTCGGGGCCGTGCGTAGCAAGTTCCGCCTCGCGGACTCGAGCCTGCTGAACCACCGTGCCGAGATCGAAGAGGGCGTGCTCGCACCCGAGAGCCTCGCGCTGCTGCGTAGATTCTTCGCTGCCCGCCGCCGTTGACAATCGGCCTGCCGCCCGGCGACAATGGCTCATTGGTGGTGAGCCGCCCGCCCGGCCCATCAGTGGGCGGCGCCTAGCACTCTAGCCCCGCGCTTCCCTTGCCGGCAGGCGGATGTTCGGCGGTTCGCCGATCGGAGGATCTCATTGCAGGCTCCAGCAACGCAGTTGTTCACTTCAGAGTCCGTCACCGAGGGCCATCCCGACAAGTTGTGTGACAAGATCTCCGACGCTGTTCTGGACGGCGTCTTGGCGCGCGATCCTCTAGGTCGGGTGGCCTGCGAGACCTTGGTGACGTCCGACCTGTGCGTCTTGGCAGGCGAGATCACCACTGGTGCCGATCTGGACTTCGAAGCGATCGCGCGCGAGACCATTCGAGAGATCGGCTATACCGATTCGGCCTACGGCTTCGACGCCGCCACGTGCAGGGTCGAGGCCCACGTCCACAAGCAGTCGGCGGACATTGCCATGGGGGTCGACACGGGCGGAGCGGGGGACCAGGGCCTCATGTTCGGCTTCGCCTGCCGCGAGACGGACGAGCTCATGCCGCTGCCGATCATGCTGGCCCACAAGCTGGTCCGGCGGCTCTCCGAGGTCCGCCGTGCCGGCACGCTGCCGTTCTTGCGGCCGGACGGCAAGTCGCAGGTGACGGTCGCCTACGAGGACGGTCGCCCAGCCCGAATCGACGCAGTCGTGCTCTCGACACAGCACGACCCGGTCGGGGGGCCCACGCTGTCCAGCCAGGAGGAGCTGCGCGCCCTGGTCCGAGAGGCGGTCCTGGACCCTGTCCTGCCGGCCGAGCTGGTTGGCCGCGACACGACCTACCACATCAATCCCACGGGCCAGTTCGAGACGGGCGGCCCGCATGGGGATGCTGGGCTTACGGGCCGCAAGATCATCGTCGACACGTACGGCGGCATGGGGCGCCATGGCGGCGGCGCGTTTTCCGGAAAGGACCCGACCAAGGTTGACCGCTCCGCCTGCTACATGGCGCGGCACATCGCCAAGACCTTGGTCTGGGCCGGCCTGGCCGACCGCTGCGAGGTTCAGCTGGCCTACGCCATCGGCGTCGCCGACCCCGTGTCCGTGCGCGTTGACACTTACGGGACAGGGCACCTCGCCGATTCGCGCCTCGCCGAGGTGGTGCGGGAAGCCTTCCCGCTCACACCGGCCGGCCTGATCAAGTATCTTGACCTCAGGCGGCCGATCTACGGCTCAACGGCGGCTTACGGTCACTTCGGCCGTGACGAGCCGACCTTCACGTGGGAGCAGCCCACGAAGGTGGACGAGTTTAGGGCGCTGGCCTGAGCCGCGCGGATTCATAGGAGGACCCAACTATGCAGGCAGTCCAGACCAGGCGACCGCAAGTCCTGCGACAGGCCGACTTCCGAGTGCGGGATCTTGCCCTAGCCGAATTCGGTCGCAACGAGATCCGCCTGGCCGAGCATGAGATGCCCGGGCTGATGGCACTGCGCCAGGAGTACGCCGGCATGAGGCCCCTTCTCGGTGCGCGCATCACCGGGTCGCTGCACATGACAGTCCAGACGGCCGTGCTGATCGAGACCCTGCGCGAGCTCGGCGCCGAGCTAAGGTGGGCGTCCTGCAACATCTTCTCGACTCAGGACCATGCCGCGGCGGCGGTGGTGGCGGGGCCCGCCGGGACCGCTGACGAGCCGTCCGGCGTTCCGGTCTTCGCCTGGAAGGGCGAGACTCTGCCGGAGTACTGGTGGGCCACGGCCCAGGCCCTGCTGTGGCCCCAGGGCCGAGGCCCGAGCCTGATCCTCGACGATGGCGGCGACGCCACGCTGATGGTCCATCGCGGACTCCGCTATGACATTGAGGGCGCCGTGCCGCCTCCCTCGGCGGCCTCTTCCGACGAAGAGGCGGCCATCCTGGAACGGCTGGGGACGTTGCGGACCGAGCGCGGCCAGTTCTGGGAGAGCGTGGCGAGCGACATCCGCGGGGTTTCGGAGGAGACCACGACCGGCGTCCACCGCCTTTACCAGCGCCAGCGTGACGGCACGCTGCTGTTTCCCGCCATCAACGTGAACGACTCGGTGACCAAGTCGAAGTTCGACAACCTCTACGGCTGCCGTCACTCGCTGCTCGATGGGCTGAACCGGGGGCTGGACCTGATGATCGGCGGCAAGGTCGTGGTCATCTGCGGCTATGGAGATGTGGGCAAGGGCTGCGCACAGTCCGTCCGCGGACAGGGTGCCCGCGTAATCGTCACCGAGATCGACCCCATATGCGCCCTGCAGGCGGCCATGGAGGGCTTCGAGGTCCGACGCCTGGAGGACGTTCTCGAGGTCGGCGATGTCTTCGTCACCGCTACGGGCAACAAGGGGGTGATCCGCGTCGAGCACATGGCCCGGATGAAGCACCAGGCCGTGGTGGGCAACATAGGGCACTTCGACAACGAGATCGACATGGCGGGCCTTGCCGCGACGCCGGGAGTGACCCGCCGGCGGATCAAGCCACAGGTGGACGAGCATTGCTTTCCCGACGGGCACTCAGTGATCGTGCTCTCCGAGGGGCGTCTGCTGAACCTCGGCAATGCCACTGGGCACCCCAGCTTCGTGATGTCCTGCAGCTTTACGAACCAGGTGCTGGCACAGATCGAGCTGCACCGCAACGCCGAGTCCTACGGCCGGTCCGTGGCCACCCTCCCGAAGCTGCTCGACGAGCAGGTCGCCCGCCTGCACCTGGGCGCAGTTGGCGCCGATCTGACCACCCTGACGCCGGAGCAGTCCGACTATCTGGAAATCCCCGTTGAGGGCCCCTACAAACCGGAGCACTACCGGTACTGACGCTCAGACGGCGATGTCGGGTTCCGGGCCTCGCAGCGCGCGGGTATTGCTGGCGGCCTGCGCGGGGCTGGTGGCCTGCGCCGGGTGGCTTGTGGCCCAGCGTTCCTACCACGGTCTGCAGCTCCCGCCGGAGTCCCCCTGGGCCCTGCTGGAGCCGCCAGGCAGCGGCCGGCCTTCGGAGTTCGTGCTGGCGCGGATGGCTTACACCGACCGCTATGCCGACCAGGATCTCCAGGTGCGTCCGTGGCAGATCGACACTCCGGCGGCCGAGCGGCATTTCCTCCAGGGGCTGACCAGGCTGTCGGCGATCGACGCCCGGCCCAACGAGGCGTACGTCCATCCCGACGACCCAGACTTCCCCGACCACCCGTTCCTATACGTGGTGGAGGCCGGCCACTGGGACCTGACCGACTCCGAGGTCCGCAACATGCGCGAGTACCTCCTGCGCGGTGGTTTCATCGTCTTCGACGACTTCCACGGCAGCGAGGAATGGGAGCACTTCATGGGCGGCATGCGCCGCGTCTTTCCCGAACTGCCGATCGAGGATCTCCCCGCCAGCGATGAGGTCTTCCACGTGCTGTTCGACATGGAGAACCGCGAGCAGATACCCGGGGCGCAGATGCTGCTCAGCGGAAGGCCCTACGAGCGGGACGGTGTCGTGCCCCATTGGCGGGGCATCCGCGACTCCGACGGCCGGCTGATGGTGCTGATCAACCACAACATGGACCTTGGCGATGCTTGGGAGCATGCTGACTGGCCCGAGTACCCGGAGCGCTACACCGCGATGTCGTACCGGCTAGCCATCAACTACATCATCTACGCGATGACGCACTGAAGGGCGTCGGCCGCCGAAGACCGACGAGAGGACGTGCCGCATCTGGCCCGTCCCGATCCACAGCGTCACCAGGCCCAGGCCGGAGACTGCGCCGCGGAGGTGGTTGCCCAGCCAGAAGCCGCTCTGCTGGGGCTGGAGGCTGAAGAAGTAGTTGTTGTCCCACAGGAGCGTCCACGGCAGCACGACCAGCACCAGCCCTGCTTCGACTATGCACAGCGCCCACACAACCTCGGCCAGCAGGCCGTGACGATGACGGCCGGGCCGTCGGGCGGCCCCCTGCCGTGCGCCAGTCCCCAGACCGATGCTCACGGATCCCAGTCTAGTCCCAGGCCGCCGGGCCGGCTCCGTTCGCTCGGCGCCCAGGCGTAGCGCGCGGCAAGCCGCCTCACCGGGGCGAAGCTGAGACGGTGCTGCGGCGTGCAGCCGTGGGCCCGGAGGGCCGCGAGATGGACCGATGTGGCGTAGCCCTTGTTACTGCGCAAGCCGTACTGCGGGTAGACGGCATCCCACTCGCGCATGCACCGGTCACGGGCGACCTTGGCCAGGATGGAAGCGGCGGCGATGGAGACGCTCCGGGCATCGCCCTTGACGATCGCCAGCTGAGGCGTGGGTGTCTCGACCGTCACCGCGTCGACCAGCAGGAAGTCCGGCCGCGGCTCGAGGGCTTCGACGGCCAGCCGCATCGCCAGCCGCGAAGCCTGCAGGATGTTGAGCAGGTCTATGCGGGCGGCATCAACCGCGCGCACCGACCAGGCCAGGGCGGCAGACCGGATGAGTTCGTCCAGGCGGCGCCGGGTCGCCGGTGTGAGCCGCTTGCTGTCGTCCAGCCCGTCCGGGCTGGCCTGCGGGTCCAGTATCACGGCCGCCGCGAAGACGGGTCCGAAGAGACACCCCCGGCCAGCTTCGTCAACACCGGCCACGAGTCGGCTGCCGCGTTCCCATGCGCCGCGCTCGTAGCCCCATCCGGGGGCGGGACGGGGCGCCTTGCGGGCCACCCTACACTCGCGTGCGGTACCTGTCGCTAAGCAGGTCGAGCTTCTCGCTCAGCGTCAGCCTGCCCTCTTTTCGGCCTTTCCGGCGGTGTGCTTTCGTGCTGGGCCCGAACACTTTGCGGTATGGCTTGCCGCGGTCCCGGCGCCCGCGGCCAGGCTTGCGGCCCCGCCCGAAGGGGCGCTCACCGAACCCTGGCCGGGGCCGGCTGGGGGCCACTCTGGGGGTCGCCGCCCGCGGGCGCATCGTCAGGCCGATCCGGCGGTTGCCTTCCAAAGGTGGCCGGATGAAGACCTCGACCGTGTCCCCTTGGCGGAAGCTCGGCCGGGAATCGGAGAGGAACTGCCGGTCAATCTGGGAGACGTGCAGGAACCCGTCGTTGTCAGCCCCGATGTCGACGAACGCGCCGAAGTCGGCGGTGTTCGAGATGACCCCCGTCACCTTGTTCCCCGGCTCCAGTTCCTCATCGGTGCGCAGCGGCACTGCCCGCTTCGGGGGCTCGAATTCGGGTCGGGACTTGCGCCTCTCCGGGCTCAGGTCCTTGATCGCCGACCGAACCAGGTGCACCGACCGGTCCGGTCCGGCCAGCTGCTCCGCGTCCACGTCCTCGAGTCGCTCCGGCTCGCGCAGCAGCGTCTCCAGATCGCACCCGGCAGCCTCCGCAATGCTGTCGTAGAGTTCCCGGTACTCGGGGTGGCCCGCAGTGCTGTCCAGGGGGTCATCGCCTTGGACCCTGAGGAAACCGACGGCTTGGGCGAACGCGCGCGGCGTTAGGCCCTCGACATTCTGGACTTCCGAGCGCGCCGCGAACGGCCCGTGCTTGGCGCGGTGCGCCACGATGCGCCTTGCCAGCCGATCGTTGAGGCCGGGGACCAGCGCGAGCATCGCGGCGGATGCGCTGTTGACGTCGACTCCCAGCTCGTGCAGCACCGACTCCAGGGTCCGCCGGTGGGCCCTCCGCAGCAGATCGGAATTGACCTCCAGATAGTTCGCGCCGATTCCCGTGGAGCGGAAGTCGGATCTGGCGAACTCGGCCAACGGGTCCTGCGTGCGGCGCGCCATGGTCGCCGCGATCGCGAAAGTTGTCGGCAGCCGCCGGTAGATCCGCCTGGCGACGCTGGTCCGAGCAAACATGCGAGCGCCAGCGTCGCGCACCACGCGCCAAGGCAGGTCCAGCCTGCCGGCCTTGCGGATCTGCGAGCGCAGGAACTCCTCCGTCGTGTGCGGGCGGTGTCCGCCCGCGCAGACGACGAGGTCGACGGCCCGCGTGGAAAGAAACTCGTCGAGGTCTACGCGCGTGGGCCTCCGGGGCACGCGCCGGGTCTTCGGCTTGGGTGCGCTGACCTCGCGCTCTCCATTGGCGGGCGCGGCGGCTTTCGCTTCGCCGGTCTCTTTGGTCGTGTCCTGCCTCGTGTCTTCCTGAGCTGGCTCGCCAGCCTGTCCGCCGCTGCGGACGGTAGCGCTCTCAGGGGCCTTGCCGTTGCCGGCCGGCTTCCGGCGAGGCTTGCGGTCCGACCGCACGACCGCGCACTCTGCCAGCCGGCCGTCGGGGCCGACGAGTGCGGCGTGCCACTCTCCGGAGCGGGTGATCTCGATGCCAAGTATCCCCAACCCCGTCGCAGGGGGGGACAGCAGGACCCGGCGCAGTTCGGCTCGGTAAGAGTCGACTGCCCGCTCGTCGGCCTGCTCGCTCAGGATGGCCTGCACGCTGTTCTTGATGCGCTCGGAAAGGCCGTTGCCCATCGCCACTGTGACGACCTTGCGCAGATGCTGGGCGTAGGCCGAGTTGGGGTCTTGGATAAGGCGCCGCTCCAAGAACTCCAAGGCTGCCGCCGTCGGGGACCTGAAGTCCACCTCCAGCATGCCGCTGCGCACGCCGCGGCGGATCTGAAGCTGTCGCCGCCAGTCCAGCGTGGCTGCCTTGGCCCGGAAGCCGTCCAAGGCCCGCACGCGCGGCACCTTGGCCGCGCTGGGCCGTGTGCGCACCGAAACCTCGGCCTCCTTGAGGTAGACCTTGCGCAGCGCGCTTACGATCTCCGGCTTGTCGCTGAGCCACTGAGCTGCGATCTCGTACGCCCCGTCCAACGCTTGGGCCGGATCGCTCAGCTCGCCGTCCGGCACGACGTGCTTGGCGGCCTCGGCGTGGATGTCCACACCCTCTTGCTGCATCCAGAGCACCCTGGCCAGCGGGTCGAGGCCCTTGCTCACCGCTTCCTCGGCAGCACCCGCCTTTCGCTCGCGGTAGGGCATGTAGATGTCGCCGAGTTCACGGCGGCTTGTCGCGCCCTGCAGCTGCCCGCGGAGGGCGTCGGACATGAGGCCACGCTGCGTCAGAGTGGCGATCATCGAGATGCGGCGGTCTTCGATGTCGCGCAGCTCGGCCAGCCGGTCCAAGAGGCTGTGCACGGCCTCTTCGTCGATGCCCGCGCACAGGTCGGGCCGGTAGCGGGCCAAAAACCCTGCCGTTGCGCCATTCTCCGCCTGCTGAACCAGCTCCAGCAGCGACTTGAGCGGAATCTCCACCTCCTCGGAGACCTTAAGGAGGGTCTCCACAGGAAGCCCTGTCATTGGTTTCATCCCTTAATCGAGTACCCCTAGTGCTTTCTGTATCATATGGCAAACGATGTCGCGGTCTGGTTGCGGGGTCTGGCGCTCTGCCGCCGCCCTTCTTTTTGCGCCCGTCGTTCTCTGGCCTCAGGTCATCGAGTTCCGCTCCAGCGGCTTGGACTATCAGGTCCTCACGCGCTCGGGCCTCACGGTGATGTGCGCGACGATGCCCCTGAGGACGTCGCGCTATTCGCTCCTTCACGTTGCGGTGAGCAACGGCAGCGACCGGCCGTGGGAGATCGGCTCACGGGCGTTCACCTTCGAGTACAGCGACGGCAGGACGATTCGGGCGGAGCCGGAGCAGCGCGTGATCGACGAGTTCTTCCGCAAGGCGGGGCGGTCCGAGCTCCTCAAGTTGCAGTCCGCATACGAAGCGGCCATCTTCGACAATCGTTACGTGCGCCCAAACAATGGGTACGAGAAGCGCAGGCTGTCCGCGCTGGCCATGGGCGCCAAGGGCCTCAAGGCGTCTGCCGCGGCAGCCGCCATCGCGTTCGTGAGCGGCAAGCTCCACCCCGGCGATTCCACAGACGGGGCGATGTTCTTCCCGACGGCCGGCCGCGGCCTGAAGTCCGGCCGCATCGTTGCGCACGTTGAGGGAGAGACCTTCGAGTTCTTGGCCCGGTAGCCGGCGGCCCGCGTCGTGCGTGGGACAATGGCGCGGTCATGGCTCGCGTGCTGCGCTACGGCAGCTACATCCCACACGCCCGCCTTCGCCGCGACCGCATCGCCTCTGGAGCGCGCGGCGAGCGGGCCGTCGCGGGCTTTGACGAGGACTCGACCTCGCTGGCTGTCGAAGCCGCCCGCGAGGCTCTGCGAGGATGCCCTGTCTCCCCTCGCCAGGCGCTGTTCGCGTCGACGTCCCACGCTTACGCCGAGAAGCTCAATGCAGCCGCGCTGCAGGCCGCGCTGGACCTGCCGCCGTCCGTCGTTGCGCTGGACGTCGCGTCGTCGGCCTCGTCGGGTTTGGCGGCTCTAGGGCTGGCGTCTCACGTCGGCAAGGAGGGCCCCGTCCTGGTTTGCGCCGCAGATGTGGCCGTGGGGGCTCCGCAGGGCCCGCGCGAATCGGCCGGGGGGGACGGCGCCTGCGCCTATCTCGTGGATGGCGCTGACGGCGGAGGCGCGGCGCGCATCCTGGCATCGGCGACCCACACTCAAGAGATCCTGGACACTTGGCGGGGTAGCGAGCAGCCATTCCCGCGCCACTGGGAGGAGCGGTTCGCCCTGCGGCTGCTCGTCCCAGCCCTGGCCGAGGCGCTCGACGAGGCCCTGCGGCAAGCGGGCCTGGCGGTTAGCGACTTGGACGCCGTCGCTGTGGATTCCGGGCACGCCAAGGCTGCCCTCCAGCTGGCACGCTCGGTCGGCCTCCGGCCGGGCCAGATAGCCGACGACCTGTCCGGGAGCGTGGGGCGCTGCGGCGCGGCCCATGCCGGCGTGCTCCTGGCAAGTCTGCTCGACACCGCCGAGCCCGGAGACCGGGTCGCCGTGGTGAGTGCCGCCGACGGGGCCACAGCTGTCGTGCTGGAGGTCTCCGAGGGAATAGCGGGCCTCAGGCCCCGGCGGTCAGTGAGCCGCTGGGTGGCGTCGAAGCGGGCCGATCTGCACTACCGGACCTATCTCAAGTGGCGAGGCATCCTGCCGTTCGAGCCGCCGCGGCGGCCGGATCCGCCCAGGCCGGCCGCTCCGCCGATGCGGCGTTCCCTGCGCTGGAAGTACGCGTTCGTCGGCGGGCGCTGCCTAGAATGCGGCGCGGCCAACCTGCCGCCCCAGCGAGTCTGCGCCCATTGCGGCGCGGTCGACCGGATGCAGGACGTTCCCTACGCCGATGAGCGGGCGCGGGTGGCGACGTACACAGTCGACCACTTGGCGTACTCGCTCCAGCAGCCGGTCGTCGCCGCTGTGATCGACTTCAACCGCGGCGGCCGCTTGGCCTGCGAACTCGCGGATGTCGATCCCGCCAAGGTGGCCATCGGCCTGGAACTGGAGATGACCTTCCGCCGCCTGTACACGGCAGACGGCGTCCGAAACTACTTCTGGAAGGCCCGCCCGAGGCGCTGACAGCGATCTGGCCTGGAGCTCGCGTGGCGCCCGGCTCCGGGCGGGGATAGAATCAGGGCCGGGAGGCGCAGCAAGAATGGCCAGCAGGGGAATACGGGACCGGGTCGCGATCGTCGGAATGGGCTGCACGCGATTCGGAGAGCATTGGGGCCGCGGCCCCGGGGATCTACTTGTCGAGGCCGCTATGGGGGCCTGCGGGTCGGCGGGAGTGGATCGCGAGCGGATCGACGCCTACTGGATGGGGACACTGACCAGCGGCCAGTCCGGCCTCCTCCTCTCCGAACCGCTCAGGACAGGCTACAAGCCGATCACGCGTGTCGAGAACTACTGCGCGACGGGCAGCGAGGCGATCCGCAACGCAGCCTACGCAGTGGCCTGCGGAGCCTACGATCTCGTAATGGCGGTCGGCGTGGAGAAGCTGAAGGACTCCGGGTTCTCCGGTCTGGCGTCCGCGGTCGGCCGGCCGACCGACGGCACGCAGTCCTCGATGACGGCTCCGGCCACCTTTTCGCTGCTGGCCCCGGCCTATTCGCGAAAGTACGGCCTGGAGCGCGAGACGCTGCGCAAGGTGCTCACCCGCATCGCGCACAAGAACCACGCCAACGGAGCCCGAAATCCCAAGGCCCAGTACCAGAGGGTCGTGCCGGAGGCAGCCATCGAGAACGCTCCCCGCGTGGCGGGGATGCTGGGAGTGTTCGACTGCTCGGGCGTCAGCGACGGTGCCGCGGCAGCGATCCTGTGTCGCACCGAGGACGCGCATCGCTACACCGACCGTCCGCTGCTGATCAAGGCCCTGTCGTTCATCGCCGGCCCGGCAGACGGCGCGAAGCGCCAAGACTATGACTACACGACCTTTCCCGAGGTCGTCGCGAGCGCATCCGACGCCTACGCCCAGGCGGGGGTGCGGCACCCGAGGGAGGAGATTTCGATGGCCGAGGTGCACGACTGCTTCACGCCGACCGAACTCGTGCTGATGGAAGACCTCGGATTCTCATCCCGGGGGACAGCGTGGAAGGACACTCTGGAGGGCCGTTTCGAGATCGGAGGGGAGCAGCCGGTCAACCCTGACGGCGGTCTGAAGAGCTTCGGGCATCCCATAGGCGCCAGCGGGCTGCGCATGATGTACGAGATGTGGCTGCAGTTCCGGGGCGAGGCCGGGGAGCGCCAGATCCCCACGCCCAAGCTTGGCCTGACGCAGAACCTGGGGGGCGCGCCCGGCCGTTGCGTCAGCTTTGTCTCAGTCGTAGGCGCGAACTGAGCCACGCCGCGCACGACGTCGCCACTCCGCATGCGAGGCGGGCTCGCGGTGTTGCGGCTCAGCGGCAGCCCAACGGGCTCAGGCCAGCTCTGTCTCGAATCGAGTCACATTGCGCGTCTTGGCGCTGAACTCCACTGCCACCAGGTGGATGGGCTCGCCTCGCCCGCGATACCGGTCCGCGTAGCCACGGGCCTTGAGTTGTGCCATGGCAGCTTCGGCTCCGGCCCGCTCCCGCATCTTGAACTCGAAGACGTACACGCGCCGGAATGCCCGAACGCACAGGTCGGCCCGTCCAAGGCTGCCGCTCTCCTCGGCCCGCACTTCCGCACCCGTCGCCGCAAAGTACGCGTACAGGAGGCTTGCGTACCAGCCCTCGAAGCTTCCCATCGGATTCTGGCGGTGCCACTGGTAGGGGATGCCCGCAAGCAGCGACCGAAGCCGATTCTCCAGCCCTGCGATGTCGCCCGTCTTCAGGACTTCGCTCAGACGCCTCCTTTCGGCTTCCCGCTCTCCGTCTGCGCTCGGAAGGGTTGCAAGGAGCGCCCGATTCAGGCTCTGCCTGACCTCGCGGTTCGGGAACCCTAACCGGTACGCGGGCCCGTCGTCAAGATCGCGCCTTTCCACAATCGTCAGGTACCCGGACTGGAACGCCAGCGCCTCGGGGGCGATGTCTCCCACATCGAATCGCGAAAGGATCTCGTCCGAAGCCAGCAGACCGTCAAGACGGTGCCACGGAAACTGCTTCTCCGCGAGGAGGTCGATAAGGAAGGTTGGCGTCGCCGTCTCGTACCACCACGGCTGAAACGTCCGCCGCTTGAGCAGCAGCAGTAGGTCAAACGGATTGTAGACCCGCTCCGCTGCGCCCCATCCGTAGCCGCTGTACCATTCCCGGACTCGTTCTCGGTCGAGTCCTTCGATCCGGTCTGCGAACACCGAGTCTAGGTCGCCTTCCGCGAAGCCGCAAATAGACGAGAAGGTCGGGTCAAGAGTAATGTCCTCCAGATTGTTCAGGCCTGAGAACAGGCTGAACCCAGAGAACTTGCTCACACCGGTCAGGAAGCAGAACTGCACGTGATCGTCGCAGTCCTTTACCACGGAGTAGAGTCCGCGCAGCAAGTCCCGGTTGGCCCGTGCCATCCCCGGTTCGTCCAGAGCGTCAAGGATTGGCTTGTCGTACTCGTCCACCAGCACCACCACCCGTCGCCCGGTCTGCTCGTGCAGGTTCTCCAGCAGGTTGGCCAATCGCTCAGGAAGGCTCTCGAAGATCGGCCTAAGGTTGGCGCGCTGCTCGAACCCTCGCAGCTGCGCTGCCAAGGTCCGCTCAATGTGCTCGGGCTTGAAGTAGCTTCGGCGTCCGAACGAGAGGAGCACGACCGGATAGCGGACCGACCAGTCCCAACGCGGCTGGGCTTGCAAGCCGTCGAAGAGTTCGCGCCGGCCCTCAAAGAGATCGCGCAGCATGCTTAGGAACAGGCTCTTTCCGAAGCGCCGGGGCCGAGAGAGGAAATAGTGCGTGCCTTCCCTTACCATCTGCAGAGCAAAGTCGGTCTTGTCGACGTAGTAGTAGCCTTCTTCGCGGAGCTTCCGAAATGACTGGATGCCGATTGGCAGGCGCGGTCTGGATCTGTTGAAGTGCACGCCCTTTCGTGCCGGATTTCGATTCTAGGGCAGGCTCTGCAGTAGTGAGTGCCATTCTGCTCGGAAGTCTCACCCGACATCCGGCAGTTGGCCAGACCGGGAACTGCCAGAGCCCTTCGCCCGGTCTTGTCGGTAGAGTGAGGGAGGACAGCGCATGCGTATCGGCGTAATCGGACTCGGCTTCATGGGCAGCGCCCACTTGGCGGCATACAAGGGGGTGCGCGGTTGCGAGATTGCCGCCGTCTGCAGCTCCGACGAGAGGAAGCTTGCCGGAGACCTTGGTGGGGTCGGCGGCAATCTGGACCGTGGCGGCGGCCGATTCGACTTCGGCCGGGCCGCCCGGCATCGCAAGGCAGCCGATCTCATCTCCGATCCAGGGGTCGAAGCGGTCGATATCTGCACGCCCACGTACCTCCACAAGCCGCTTGCGATCGAAGCCCTCACGGCAGGCAAGCACGTGCTGGTAGAGAAGCCGATGGCGCTTACGGTGGAGGATTGCCTCGAGATGAACGAAGTCGCCGCTTCCGTCGACCGAGTTCTGATGGTTGCTCAGGTGCTGCGGTTCTTCCCCGAGTACGTTGCGGCTAGGCAACTCATACTCGACGGCGACCTCGGAAGCGTCCGAATGGCCTCCTTCAGAAGGCGCTGCGCCGCGCCCGCGTGGGGCAAGTGGCTCAAGGACCCGGAGCGCAGCGGGGGAGGCGTCTTCGACCTGCTGATCCATGACTTCGACTTTGCTCGCCATTTGTTCGGCATGCCGCGTGCCGTGCGCGCCGTTGGGCACGAGGACCTAGAGACCGGCATAGACGTCACACAGTCCGAGCTGCTCTACGATCAGGGCCCGACGGTGGTCATCTCCGGTGGGTGGCACCACCCGGAGAGCTTCCCGTTCTCGATGGAATTCACGATCGTGTGCGACGGCGGAACACTCGAATACCACTCGGCGAATTCGGGCTTGCGGCTGTACGGGGCGGACGGGAAGGAAAGGGACGTTGCCGTTCCGGAACAGGACGGCTTCGAGGCCGAGCTGCAGGCATTCGTCGATGCCTGCAACGGAGGGATGCTGTGCGAGGCCTGTCCGCCGGGCGAGAGTGCCGAGGCCGTCGCCATGACCTTGGCCATGCGTCGGTCGCGGGCCCTCGGGGGCGCCGAGGTGGCTCCTGGTTGATCCCGGATGACCGGGCCGTTGGTCAGCGCTCGCGTTCCCAGTGGGCCCGCTCTGTTGCGACGAGGAGTCCCATGGCCCCGCCCCGGTCGTCGCGGCCTAGGATCGCCTCCCGATCGAAATAGGCCCGTAGCGAGGTTTGCTTGCCCGTGCTGCGGCAGACGTCGACCAGAGTTGCGTCGCTCTTGATGCGCAGCTTCAGCGCGCGCCACGCGCGGTCCGCCACGGGCTCGAATGTCTCTCGGTCCAGCCAGCCCGAGCGCAGCCCGCGCAGGATCGCGAAAGTGGTCATCGCCGTGACCGTGAATTCGCGGTAGCTCTCGGGTCGGTCGACGACTTGGTGCCAAAGGCCGGTGACGTCTTGGTGGCGGGCCATAGCGGCCATGTGCGCGCGGAAAGACGCCAAGACCTCGCCTCGGCCGGGATGCTCCCGCGGCCAGTCGGTGAGGGCGAGCGCGTGACCCAAGGCAGGGAATCCGTTTCCCCGGCCCCAAGCGGACTCGTCCAATGGGGAATGGCGGTACAGCCCGTCGGGCCGGAGGTCCAGGGCCTGCATGAAGCGGAGATGCCGCAGTGCCATTCGGAAGTAGCGGCCCTCGCCGGTTAGCCGTCCCACCCTCGCAAGGATCGAGAATCCCATGAAGACGGAGTCGCTCATTTGGTTGTGGGCGGGCATGGACGCCTTCTCCCGACCGTCAGTGTCGAACCCTAGGTCGGCTGCGGCTCGCGCAAGCTCCAGCCATTTCTGGCGACCCGTCCTCTCGTACAGCTCGGCGAAGATCAGATGCCCTGAAATGTGGCTTCCGGTCAGGCGCTGCCCAAGAGAGGGCTTGCCGTCCAAGTAGGGCTGCGCAATCCGCTCGACGTCGGCTAGCGGGACCGTGCCGTCCAGGTCGCCGAGCTTCAGCCGGCCGATAAGGGCCAGCGCCGGGATGTAGACAGCGTTCTCGAGCGTGTGCCCGTAAACCGTTGCCAGCTGGCGCGCGACCTCTTGCGGGGATCGCCGCAGCCGCGACCGAAGCTCGCGACGGGCATGGGAGACAGGTAGTCCGGCCGCAAGCGCCGTCAGTTCCCTCTCGGCCCGCGTGAGGGGATCATCGGATTCGTCGTCGTCTCCGAGAAGGCGCAGTGTGGCCGCGGGAATGCGGCCCGCCGCGGCTGGCATCGCCCCTCGCTCAAGCGCAGCCACCAAGGCGCTGGGCCGCTCGGCGAAGCGAAGGTCGACGACGAGATCGGGTGCCAGCATTCCCGCGAACCGCCACAGGTGCTGGGCCTCGACCGCCTCGCCGCCGTAGGCCGGCCCGAGTGGAGGGAACTGCTCGACCGGCGGTCGGTCGGGGAACGCATTGCCGACAGCTGAGAGGGCGAAATCGTAGCGGTCTCCGCCGCGCAGCAGGGCCGACGCCAGCTCAGTGGACTGGGTAGTGCCGTCAAGCCCCCCGACAACCAGAACGCGTGGCGTCTCGCCGGACGGGTCGAGCGCCTCCAAGTGCACACCTGCCCGGATTGGACTGCCAGCTGAGGTCACTCCGATCGATAGCTGGGCGATCTCGGCTGAGGCCGGGGATCCGCCCGCCAGCGTGACGACGCCAAGCCAGAGGGCCTTGGCAGGGAAGGACTTGTAGCGGCCGGGTTCGGTTTCCAAGCGATCCATTCTAGTCAGTGCATTGTCCAGGTGTCAGCGCAAGGTCCTCGCCTAAGCCTTAAGGAGAGTGGTACATGAGACCGAAGCCTCGATGGCCTCGGATGGCAACGCGAACCAAGTCGAGACTCATCAGGGAGCCGGTCCAAGGTTCCTGAGCGCAGGGAACGATCGAATCTACCGCGGGTACGAATCTACCGCGGGTATGAAGCGTGCCCGTTCCCGGCCGGAGGGGGCACGATCCCCCATTGGGCACTTTGGGGGCGATCCTCCCTCAGGCAGGGTTAGGCAGACGTCCAGGTGGCTAAGGGCTAAACCTGCGCTGGCTGGGGAAGCGAGAGTGAGAATCCTTCGGATCGCGCCCAACCAAGACTCTTCCAAGGCAACCGTGCCAAGAGGGCCAGCTTGACTCGAATGTACTGTGGCGTTGTGCGGCTGAGAACTTCGCGCTGGTCCTCTAACGAGTGATCAGCAACTGCGGACAAGAACAACTCAACGCTGGTTCTAAGCGAGTCCTTGACCTCGTCGAACGACGTGCCGTGAACGGCCACATCCAAGTCAACGCAGATTGCCTGCCAATCGCTCCCGCGACCATATGCGTAGCACTGAAGCGGGTTACTCATGATTGCAATTCAGCGAGGCTTCCTAAGCAACAAGCCACCGCCTGTGTTTCACGGTAGAGCACTGCAAGGTCAGGTGACAAGTCTAGGCGGGAAGTCGGAAAGGTTTGACTCGGTTGTGACGTAGGCGATCGGGCGATCCGTTGTGGGTGCCGGAGAGCCTTCGGGATTGAGAATCGCCGTTTGGTTGCGTCAGATTGGCCTTGCGGGCAAGCGCCTACCGCCCTTGTGGCATTCACGCCAGGCCTCGTGTTCTCGGCGGCCCAGGTGCAGGTCGAGATGAAGTGTTCCGCAACCACGATCCTCTCCACGCCCATTGCGGATCCGTAGTTCTTGCGCGTTCAGGCCTGACTTGATGGTTTTTCCCAGACCGGAGTCGTCGGCCATGACGAGGTCGCCCAATGGAAGTCGCAGCGCCTTCCGCGCCGCTCCATGAGCCCGATGTAGTGGCACCGGGGAACACGTGGGTGCGGAGACCAGCCGCACAGAGTAGTCCTGGTCCTTGACGTCAATCGCGCTTGCCCAAAGGCGCACATGTGTTGGTGCTCCGCGACGAGACCGACCTAGCGGCGGGATCGCGAGGGACCGAGGAGTAGTCCTTCCAGCAGCCCCTGCTCGCCGTCGGCCTCGAGGAGGTTGTGCACCTCCGCGACACTCACGCGCAACGCTGGGGCCGCAAGGCCTGAATGTGGAGGTATCCTTACTCGTCGGCGGTATACATGTCGGGGTCGATGGAGTACCCCGTAACCGTCATTGGTGCCGCCGTCCACTACGGACGGGCCGAGTTCGTGACCATTGCCTTGGAAGGGGCCACCCCCGTCTTCATCGACCGTCGGCGAGTTGAATTGATCGACGAATGCCTCCCGATTGCTCCCTACCACCACGAGGCCCTTGAGTTGCACATCCGCACGGCGACCGATCTCGTGAACCGGGTGAGGAGCTCTGTGGCGAGACACGCGAGCGAGGCACTCTCGACCATGCTGGCGACCTATCGTGCCAACGTCCTCATCCTGGCCGAGAGCCCCCACGACAGCCTGCCCGAATCGCTCGAGGAGATCCTGAAGTCCCGTCCCTTGACCTTCGCCGCGGACGGTATGCTGTATCGCGAATCCTTGGCCGAAGCTGCAGCCGACTTGGGCTTGGATGTCCGGAGATTCCCTCGCCGGGCCGACCTCCCCGCGTTGGCGGCTGAATCCTTGGGCATGGCGGTCTCGGCGGTGACCGCGCTCATTGCCCGATTCGGTCGGGAGGCCGGACCACCGTGGCGCAAAGACCACAAGCTGGCGGCGGCCGCAGCCCTGAGCGTCGTCGGGCGCAAGATCCGCGGGTAACCCACCGCGCGAGAGCCATCGTGCCCATCGCGGGGCCGTGAACGGGAATTAGAAGGTGCAACGACAGGCGTCGCGGAGTTGAGGGCCTTCAGTGGATTCGGATCGCTTCAGCGGCAGTCCGTTACGGTGCTCAGCGAGGCGCAATTGGCGCATCCCTCAGTCAGCCAGCCCGGGGACAGGCGGATCTGCCCGCGGCAGCCGGTTGTTCGCCTTTGGCCGATGCATCGGCCAGTGAGGCCCTACCGAAGGCGGCTCAGGTACTCCACGAGATCCACCAGATCGTCAGCGTCCACCTGCTCCTGCAGGTCGTCGGGCATGGCCGAAACGGCGGACTTCCTGCGCTCGAGAACACGTTCCTTCGGGTACTCCGAGACGATGCCACCTTCCATGCGCAGCGTCAGGGACTCCTCGGTCTCACTGATCACGAATCCGGAGGCGTCCTCGGAGCCAGACAGGGTCAGGTGGACTAGGTCGTACGTTGGCGAGACACTGGCCGATGGATCCAGGATCGATTCGTACAGCCCTGCCTTCGAGAGCTTGCCCCCAATCTCAGAGAGGTCGGGCCCGAAGTTTGTGCCGACACCGTTGACCACATGGCAATCGCTGCACGTCGCCCGATCAAAGACCGCCGCCCCGTTGTCTGGGTCTCCGACAAACACCAGAAGTTCCGTCATCTGCGGCAGGGGCTCGCGATTTCTTAGAGGCGGGACAGGGAACAGGCCCGCCGCCTGCTCGCGAAGCCGCACGTGCATTGATCTGGACACCGCAGCCCCGGCAATCTCTGCCAAGTCACTCGGGAACTCGCCCTCGCGGGCCAGATCCACCAAGGCCTGCACGCCTTGGCTGAAGCCGGCAAGCGACCGAACCGCGCGGTCCCTAGCGGCATCCGGCAGCCCATCGTCCAGCAGCACTGTCTGCAACAGCGGCACCGCCTCTTCGGCGCGGGTGTTGCCCACAGCTCCAACGGCGGCAGCCGCCAGCTCCGGGCTCTCGCGCACGAATTGCAAGATAGCGCCAGCCTCACCCTCCTCGAGCAGCATCCGTGCCGAGGTAATCCCCACAGGATTGTCTTCGTTGGTCGCGGCAACCTCCACCAACGAGGGGTAGTGCTCCCGCAGGTTGTAGCGCTGCACCAGCCGGGCAAACTGTTCAGTCCCGACCCCTCTCTCGAGCAGGGCGTCAACGGACGCTTGGATGTCCTTCCGTGCCTCAAGATCGAATGTGGGCAGCCTCAGCAATGCCTCCGACGCGACGACAAATGGCACTGGCGAGCCGTCGCCGGTCCTTCCGAAAGCCAGACGCCTTAGGCTGCGCGCTTTCTCGCCGCTGTCGGCCTGGAAGTCGAAGGCGCGCAAGTACTTGAGGGCATCCGCCTCGCCAATGCGTGTGCTGGTTAGGATGTCCGCAAGGTACCGCGGCGTCAGCGAGCCGCGCGAGCGCCACAGGATCTCCCGGCCAGCCGGAGTGTCCCACTGCCCCTCGACCAAGGCGAGCCACTCGTTCAGTCGTGCGTCCCAGTCTCCGTCGGCTCCGATGCCCAAGGACTCGAGGTACCAGCGGTCTCCGGCCGAGTGCTGCCCGGCCAGCCGTGCCCAGATCTCTGCGGCCCTCGGGGATGTGTCGCCGCGCAGTGCGATAGCGCATTCGCGCCGGACGTGGGCAGAATCATCCGAGGCGGCTTTCGCCAAGATCGCCAAGTCGCCTCCGAAGAGCTGGCGAGCTGCGCGGAGGGCCACGACCCGGATGTCCTCGTCTCGGTCCGTCAGGGCCTCTTCGCAGTACGAGCGCCCCCTCCCTTCGATGCGGGCCAGCAGCCACAGCGCCCGGGCCCGGTGGCGGACGCGCTTCCCTTCGCGGAAGAGCTCGGCGAGCGCAGCCTCGGCGTCTTGGCGGCCCTCCAATGCGTGCCATGCGAGGTATCGGACGGATCCATTAGGGCTCTTCAGAGCCTCCATTGCACCGGTTAGGGTGTCGACTTCGTGGCGGTGCGGACCGTAGGGGTGTGACGGCGGGGCGATGCGGAAAATCCGACCCCGCGCCGAGTCTTGCTGGCGATTCCACCCGATCACCGGGTCGTACCAGTCGCTTACAAACAGCGATCCGTCTGGAGCCACCGCGACATCGACGGGTCGCACCCACTTGTCGCGCTCTCCCTTCAGAATGTCGACCGCCGTGGCCTTGTATCCCGCCTCGTGTTTCTGGGTCAGGATGCCGCGCAAGACACCCGGACCGGCGTCGGTCGCAAGCACTTGGTCCCGGAATTCTTGCGGGAGCAGGCTACCCTCGTAAACGGTCACTCCCGTGGGTGAGCCGGCGCCGGTGATCAGCAGGTTTGGTACGACCCCGGGGTCGTTCTGGTGCCAATGCCGCTCCGGAACGATCTCACTCCGGCCCGTGCGGAGGGCCTCGTTGCCGGCTCCCGTGAGTTCGTCGCGGTAGCCGTAGTTGCCGTATTCGAGGATGTAGTTGAGCCTGCACGCATAGCTGCCGTCGTTGTCGTTATCGGACTGCCACAGCCCGCCCAGCGAGTCCACGGCAACCTCGTAGTTGTTGCGGAAGTTGTGGCCGAGGACCTCCGTCCCGCTCCCGTCCAGTTCGGAGCGGAAGACCATGCCGCCCTGATAAGGGCTTGACCTCCCGAGCAGTTCGTGTGCGAATCTGGGCCGGTCGGTGCTCGGGACATTCCGAAGGCTTCGCTCGTAGTTGCGGTCCAGCACGGGGTTCCCGGCCTTGTCGATCACCAGTTCCCCGCTCTTGTCGTGGATGTGTCGGCCCGCGTTGCCCATGTTCCAGTAGTAGTGGCCGTCGGGCCCGAACGAGAGCGAATGCGTGGAGTGATCGTTCTGGTGCGCGCCGGATCGCCTGAACAGGTATTCCTTCTTGTCCGGAATGTCGTCTCCATCCTCATCGGTAAACACAAGGACGTCTGGGGCAGCGGTGACGATCACTCTATTGCCAAGCACGGCCAAGCCTAGGGCAGCGTCGATGTCCCGGCCCTGGTAGTAGACCTTCGTGGTGTCTGCCCGTCCGTCGGCGTCCGTGTCCTCCAAGATGAGGATGCGGTCACCCTCTGGGCGCCGGTCGTTCCGGCCGTGTTCACGGTAGTTCACGACGTCGCAGACCCAGACCCTTCCTCGGTGGTCCACGTCGATGTTGGTTGGATTGGTCAATTGCGGCTCGGAGGCGAACAGGGTGGCCTCCAAGCCCGGGTAGACGTCGAGGTTGGCGACGGCCCGCCCGGCTGCGCGATCCGCCTGTGGGTCCGGTGCGCACGCCAGCGATGCAACTGCCGCGGCGAGAGCCAGGCGTTTGCCGCAGCGGTCGTGGAGGCGCGTCATGGTCAGGGATTGTATCCGAGTATGGTCGGCCTCAGGGCTCCGGGCATCGGAGAGGCGAGGAGAAGGCCGCGTACCGCATACTCGGAACGCGCTATGGCTGTGAACCTGCAGCGCCCCGCCAACAAAGTAGAGGCGTCATCGGCAGCTGCCGCCGGCGCGAGGCACGGCGGGCCCGATGGATTCGGTTGGCGGCAAAATGCCCGGCGTAGGCAGCGAGTCTGCACCCCAGCGGCGGCCGTCCCGCGTTTGCGGCCTTCAGTCTGGATCGGCGGGCATGCGGTAGCCAACGCCACGCTCCGTGAGGATGTAGACGGGGTTGGCCGCGTTGTCGACCAGGTTGTGGCGCAGCTTCTTGACCAACGCGCGCACCGGGCTGGGGTCTCTGGCATCGCGTCGGCCCCACACCGCGCGCAGCAGCCGGCGGTAGGTCAGCACGCGTCCCGCATTCTGCGAGAGCACGCGCAGCAACGCCTACTCGGTGGCGGTCGGTTCGACCGTGCGGCCCGCCACGGCACCTGGCGCTTGCCACCCTGATGGCTGCCTGCTCCGGGCCGCACGCGTTGAGACCGGGTTCGTCTCCCGCGGCCGGGAGCGTGAACGTGAAGCGCGCACCGAGGCCCGGCCCTCCGCTCTCGGTGTGGATGCGGCCGCATTGCGCCTCGACGAGACCCTTCGAAATCGCCAGCCCGAGGCCTGTGCACCCCTTGAGGCCGGCACGTTCGCGGAACAGGACCGGCAACTGGCCGGGGGAGGCCGCCGCCCTCGTCAGAAACTGAGATCGCCACGTGTGTAACGTTGCGCGCTGCCTCGACCCGGATCGGCGAGGATTCGGGCGGGTGCCGCCCCGCGTTCGAGAAGAGGCTGTTCAGCACCTGTACGATGTGCTCGCGGTCGGCCATCGCGAGCGGGAGGCCGGGCGCGAGTTCGACGAGCACGGAGTGCCGGATGCCGCCGCTCGGAAGCGTGGTCCGGGCCCGATCCACGAGCAAGGCCACCCTGGTGGGCTCCGGCGCCAGGGTGAGCGTGCCCGCCTCGATGCTGCTCACGTCGAGCAGGTTCGCGATCAGGCCGCGCATGTGATTGGCGTACCCGTTGATGAGCCGGAAGAACTCGAGCATCTCTGCCCGGGATGCAGCCGGCGAGGCATCGAGCACGCTCGAGGTCAAGCACCCCGTCAAGCAGTACGTCTGAGGTCAGGCCCACACCAACGGAGTTGAGTCGTCTTGGTCGATGTTGAAGCGGGCGAGATGGGGACCTTCCACAAGGTCTCCCCGAAGCACCTGAACCGCTAAGTTCAGGAGTTCTCCGGCAAGCACAACGTCCGCGAACTAGAAACGCTTGCCCAAATGACGGCGCTGGTTGCCGGACTTGTTGGCAAGCGTCTGATTTACACTGACCTGATTGCGGACAACGGCCTTTCGTCCGGCGCTCGCTCTTAGCGACCGCCGACGCACTGGCCGCAGCAAGGTGCGGGCTAGGTCTTCCGGTGTGGCGTTACCGTATTTCAGTTGCTTTATGCTTGCTCTTGCCTTGTAAGGACAGTTCAATGATGTTCACACGTCTGGACACATTGTCTGTCCGGCCCTCCTATCCGTCAACCCTCTGGGCGAGTTGGTCAGTCTTGCCTGACAGGACTCTGATATCAGATTTCAGTTCCGTCCGCAAGTCTTCAATCTTGTCCTCCAGTGGCCAAATGGCCTCAGCGATAACACCGGAAAGCGCCTTTCCGAGTGCGAGTGCGGCTGCATCCCCGTTGGTCTTGTCCATGTGTGCTACAATGCGCCCGAACACGCGAGCAGGAGAGCCCGTGCCGGGCCGCCTGCCGAATAAGCCGGACTGAAGGATCGGGGTAGCTCCCCGGTTACCGGCAAACAAGCAGGACTTCTGTGCTTCTGCTCGATGTGTTCACGACCCGGCTCCACTGGGAGCCGGTCATGGCGGACACATGCGAACTGTGCCAATCGCCGAGGGATCGGCGGCGCTGGTTCTGGCGCTGACGGCGTCGGCCCTTGCTACGCGCCCATGGGGGTGTGGCGGCCCTGCTTATCCGCCTGACGGGCGGGTAGCGAATCCGTCCATCCGCAACGGCTGTTCTATTCAGCAGGCGGCCCGACTCATTGCAGGCGCTATAAGAGCGCTATTGCAAGCATCAAGAATCAGCATGGAAAGGGAGATCGATGAACACGTTGAACCTACAGGCGGTTGTGCGCCTAGTCACATGGTTTGCGATTCTGGCGGGGAATGCGGTTGCGATCGAGTGGGAGGTGTGGCTGTCCGATCAGTCGAAAAGTGCCGACATCACCGCTGAGAATCCCTCCGGAACGTTCGGAAGTAGGATTCTGATCTACGACGGTCGCGATATTGCCGTCGCTCCGCCTGGGACGTACACCGAAGACCATCCTCTTTTTGGGCCAACGGTGATCGAAGCTGCCCATGTGTTTCCAAACGCGCTTAGCGAACTGGGGGCAAACGTGGAACGTCTTCACGGCATGTTGCCACATCCTTCGCACCGGTTCATGAACGCGAATTTTTTCGGCCCGGGCGCAGGCCTAGTCGGAGTCATTGATGCGGAAGGACAATGCATCGAGAGCATAAACGGCCATAAACAGTGCTATGAGATTCGAGGAGAGCCCAGGTCCGCGGCCAAGCTCGCCAAGGCTCTGTTTCGCACTACCGGACCGGAAGGCTCACTACCGTCAAACCACATGTCGTTCTGGACACCTGATGGCACTAAGCTGATCGTCGCAAACCTTGGCGCGAAGCTCCTCGAGCGAATCGACTATGATCGAGCGACCGATATCTTCACATTCAACAAGGCAGCCACGCTCGACTTGGTTGGTGGGCGGGACCTGACCGTGCTACCGGCGATGGCAGACTCGACGTTGCCGGCAGGGCGGGTGAGCGGCCACTATTTCAACTACCAAACGATGTACACACCAAGCGGTGCGCTGAAGGAAGGACCGGGAAGACCAAACAACGTTGTAGTCTGTCCGGCACTCAGCTCCACCAATCAACATGCGTACGTCACATTTGGCGGAGGCGGACTGTTCGTGGTGGATATCTCCGCCGAACCGATGGCGATCGTCGCAGAATACACTAATGACGTTATCGCCGCCGCCGGTTGCGGTGGCATCGAAGGAGCCGGCTTCATGCACTTGAATTCCGGTGTCCCCGCGAGTGCAGCGGGTGCTGATGACTCTGTCTTCGTCATGTACCGCTTGCCGCTTGACTACCCTGACGGAACGAATCCCAATACAATCGCCAACCAGCCCCCTGTCGTGAAGTTCTATGAAGAGGTGTCTCGGGGGCTGACCAATCCAGCAATGCTAGCCCGCCGTCGGGATGCACACGGCATGATGCTATCTCGCTCCCATCGATTTCTTTATCAACTTGACCGTATCCAAAACAATATGGAAGTCTTCGACTTGGGAAAGATTATAAATGACTCCAGTGCCACGCTTTTGGAGCAGGCAGACGCACATGTGGGCACGATCGATCTCACGGGGTCAGGGGTCTGTGTGGGGGAGGCTGAACCATTCGTTAATCAAGACGGTAGGGGATATCAGAACAACGACGACCCGGCACCGGATTCCGCCGATCTTTCACCCGACGGTCGGCTAATCGTTTCGTTCCGAGGTCCAAATCCGGTTTCCGTGAAGCACGCAGCCTTAGGAAGTTGCGGTGGAATAGGCGTCGTCACGCTTCAGGGTGACGGTTCGATCGGCACACTGACTCATGTTTTCAGAACGTTTTTGTCTGATGCAACAGGAACTAGAAACCTTAGTGACATTCATGCTGCCGTCATTCGCATTAAAGGCCCGAATATTCCTAAGGTTTGCCAATCTTGGCAGGGATGTCGATCAGCCCTTTCGTCGGAACCTGCCGTACATCCCACATTCTGAACAAGACTTGATCGAGGCAGTGCCTAGCGTCATGCCACACTTAGTGGGGGTTCGTGAACACTTGGTGCAGATGGCCCCGAAACCTTGGCATGTGCTTACGGTTCCGGCTACAGTCTTCAGTACGCTGAATTGAGCTTCGAACCCGACAACGGCTGCCCGATCCAGCGAAATCAAGGAAGGCGACGGATGCCTACCCTGCGAGCGCAGACCGACCGGGATTGGTAGACCACCCACGGACCGGACCGACGCGCTGAAATCAGCTCAAGTGCCTGCGACCAAGCTGCAGAGTGGGACATCAGAGAATCGTGATGAACGTCGGCCGGTGGGCAGGGATTCTCTGGGTCCCCATCAGTCGAGAGCCTAGGCGCGGTGGAGCGCGAACTCGAAGGGCTCTTGAGAGCAGGCCCCGCAGCTACGGACACACTGAACCGGGTGCTGGAGCGCGGGGCACGGAGTCCCCAGCGGGAGCGGCCCGACCGTTCCTATCCGCGCCGGTCGCGCCCCCCGAGCAGGATATGGAGGAATCACGAGCCCGCCGATCCCCTCGACCGCAGCCTGAATCGCACCCCGTCTTGACGCCACCCGGCGACACTTGACCGTATGCAGTTCCAGCCTTAAGCGAATGCCATTGGCCGGGCGCCATCTATTGACTCCATCAACGAATGCCGATAGGTCGTGTGCTCAGTTTCGTCCGATGTTACGCACGCCATCAGGTGTTGGTGCCGTCAGTCGAGCAATGCCATCACCAGACCACTGCGGATCTTTGGCGAGAACCAGGTCGACTTCGGTGGCATCATGCGCCTCTGGCGGCAGACATCGATGAACTGGTCCATGGTCACCGGGGGCAGCGTCACCGCAAGAGCAAACTCTCCGGAGTCCACCCGGCCCCTGAGGTAAGCCGCATCGCGGTCTCCGCCGACGAAGTTCAGTCGTCCGTCGCGCGGATCCGGGATTCCGCACAGCTGTTCGAACACTAGGCGCTGGACGATCGCCGCGTCGATCGACTCCGCCGCATTGCCCTCGTCGAATGTGCCCGGTCTCGGTGCCAAGCACAGCCAAGTTCCGTCCGCATACAGCCCCACCGAGTGCGTGGCGGTTGGCTGGAAGTCTCCGCTGCCCGGAGCGTCGCCCACCGAGAAATGCTCCGACAGGTCTTCTCGCCACTGCGAAACGGGCCTGCCGCCCGCACTCACGAGGCGGTTGTACGGGGCTAGCCCCATGCGGCGTGCGGGGAACAGGACTGACATGAAGCCTTCCAGCCCAAGCATGGAGGCTGCTGCGCTGCGATGATTGCCGTCGGCGACGTAGGCGAACGGCTCGGCAGCCGCAGCAAGGATCAGGTCATCCCTATCAGCCGGCTCCGTCACCAGCCAGACACTGTGAGTGCATCCGTCCGCGGCGCGCGCGCTGTAGTCCGGGGCACGCCGGCCCGCCGCGGCTTCAAGGGCCGAGACGAACCGGTCCTCGCGATCTTCGACAGCATTGTTGACGATTCCGATGATGGCTCTCGTGGCTTCGATGAGGTCCGCGCGCCCCCGGGCCTTCGGCAGCCGGACGCCTTCGTTGCGCACGATCGTGCCCCGAGGGTTGCGGTCGGTTCGGATGTCGCTTGCGGGCACCATTCCGCCAAGGCCGATCTGCCGGGTCTCCGGGCGGCGGGGGTCGGAAATCTCGTAGAGGAACACGGCCTCGTTGACTTCCCGAGTGAGAGTCCCGGCCTGGAGGGCAGACATTCGCTCGGCGGCCACCCGGAGGGCTTCGGCGCTACCTTCGGCGCGCACGTTGCCTTCGGCATCCGGCCAAGCGTGCGGCATTGTGATGCTCAGCACGCTGTCGGGCTGACGCCCGAGGAGCTCCGTGATCTCGCGATCATTCTGGAACTCGTCGTAGTTCGGGCTGCAGAGCCGTTGGGCCGCGGCGGAGTCTGCTGGGACGAGGGCGCGTGGCATTGGGTTGATGGTGACCATTCTTTCGGGGCCGGGTCGGGGGTTCAGTCAGGTCGCCGCAGCCCCCGATTGCCCTTGGGGTGGGCCGGGAGTCCAATTGCGAACGGCAGCCGCCTAGTGCCGACCTCTAACCCTTATCATGAGGCCAGAAGCAGAGGGGGATTCATGACCGCAGTGAGACCGTTGGCCCGGGTTCTTATGGTGTTGGCGCTGGTTGCGAGCGTCGCTGCAGCCCAGAAGCAGAAGAAGAGCCCGATCGTCGGGACTTGGGAAGTCAAGGTTGGCTCGAGCGTCTACCGGATCGCCTTTGACGAGGATCAGGGTGACGTTTCCGGCACCGTGACGCTGCCAAGCGGGGAATCGATCGAGGTCGAGTACGGCCTGATTATCGGCGATGAGCTCGAGTTCTCTACCGTTGAGGGCGGGACGGAGTACGAATGGACAGCAAAGGCGGGCAAGAATTCGTTTCGGGGGACACGCCTGAACTTGGACGACGACTCTGAGGCTAGGTTCAGCGCCAAGCGCACTCGCTGAGGGGTCCTGGCGGGGTAGCAGACCTGCACAAGCCGGGGAGGGCGGATCGCACGCGTTAACCCACAGGGCTGAGAGGCCCTCAGTTGATGTAGTACGTGCGGTAGAGCGTGTCTCGCTGCTTGGGGATGAACCCGGCTTCGCGGATCATCCGCCGCAAGTCCTCTTCAGTGGCGGTATGGCTGGCGCCGGCTTGCCGCACGACGTTCTCCTCCAGCATCACGCTGCCAACGTCATTGCCACCGAATCGCAATCCAAGCTGGCAGACTTTGAGCCCTTGGGTCACCCATGAGGTCTGGACGTTCAGGATGTTGTCCAGGTAGAGGCGGGAGATCGCCAAAGTCCGCAGGAATTCGCATGCGGTGGCCTCCTCGCGCACCTTCCGGCCCAGCGCGGTGTTCTCGGGCTGGAACGGCCACGGGATGAAGGCGGTGAATCCGCCGGTCTCGTCCTGGAGCCGCCGCAGCGTCTCCAGATGCGCGATCCGGTGCTCGACCGACTCTCCGCATCCGAACATCATGGTCGAGGTGGTGCGCATTCCGATCGAGTGCGCCGTCCGGTGCACTTCGACCCACTCTTCGGCTGTGCACTTCAGGCGCGCGATGCGCCTCCGCACGTCGTTGTCCAGGATCTCCGCGCCCGCCCCGGGCATAGAGTCCATGCCGGAATCCTGCAGGCGTGCGAGAGTGTCCCGGATGCTCAGGCCGCTGACCTCCGCGATGGTCAGGATCTCCGGGGCCGAGAGGCAGTGCAGCTGGACATCGGGGAAGCGCAGCTTCAGTCGGCTGAAGAGATCCTCGAAGTAGCCGATGTCAAGGTTCGGGTTCACCCCGCCTTGCATGAGGACACCCGTTCCGCCGACGTCGACGGTCTCTTGTATCTTCTCTGCAATCGTCTCGAACGGCAGCACGTAACCCTCGCTGTGCCCCATCGGGCGGTAGAAGGCGCAAAAGCTGCAGTACTCCGTGCACTCGTTGGTGTGGTTGATGTTGCGGTCGATGATGTAGCTCGCGATGCCCTCGGGATGCAGCCGCTCCCGCAGGGCGTCGGCCTCCATCCCCAGCCCGATCAAGTCGTCGCTCTCGAACCAGTCGCGGGCCTGCCTGTTTGTCATCATGTCGTTGCACCCATGACGCGCTGCGGTTCCGGAAGGTACAGCAATTCGTGAGGCCGGCCCGCCAAGCCGAGGTCCGCGGCCAGCTTCAGGTACAGTAGCATCGCTTCGCGCTCGGCATCGCCCACGTCGTAACGCACATAGCGTGTGAGGTATTCCCGGAGCATCGATCGCGGCAGCCCGTGTGTCGAGCTCTCGTGCGCCACCACGTCCTCGATGTGGCGGAGCCCGAACGCGGCCGAGTCCTGCAACGCCGCCACAACGTCTTCGCCGAGCAACCCGTGGGGAAGGCGTCCGGCGGCCCACACGGCGAAAACCATCGGAAGCCCCGTCATCTCCCGCCAGGCCAGACCCATGTCGTAGACGTGGACCGGGCGGTCCTGCCAGCTCTCCATTGACGGGTCGATCGCCAGCGCCGCGTCCCCGATCACCAGCGCCGCATCCGCCATCGCCAACATCTCGTCGAGGTGCGGTCGATGGGGAAGAACGCGTGGTCGTGTGCCGTGAAGGTGGGCCGCCAGCACTTGGGCCAGCACCACCGATGTGCGCGATCCCGTGTCGGCCGCGATGGCCTCCACTTTCGCGAAGGGCTTCTTGCTGACCAGCACGATGCTGCGGACGGGGCCGTTGCAGCCGACGCATATCCCCGGCACGATCCTCAGCCCCGGCTGCCGGGCCAGCTCGATGAGCGGCACCAGGCCGATGTCCGCCGCGCCCGCGCGCAGCCGGTCTGCACACTTCGAGGGCAGGGCAAACTCCAGGTCGAAGATGCCCCGCTGCGGGCCATGGAGCAATCCCCACACCAGCGGAGTGGAGTTCGCATAGCTGACGGCGCAGACACGGGCCCTTGCGTTCATGTCAGCGTTCCGATTGTATCTCCGGTCCTTCGGCACGCGAAGCAAGCCGGAAGGGCTGCTGGCCTAGCGTGGTAACCTCGACAACAGCCGCTCGTCCTAGTAGGTAAGGATACTCACGTCATGATTCTCCGCTCCGGCTCCCTGCTATTGGGTGCCCTTGTCGCTCTCGCGCCGACCTCGCACGCCAGCAATCTGGCCCTGGATGCTCCCTTCCTCGGATATGTATTCGACGGTGAATCGGGAGACATCCACCGGATCGACGGGTTGCTTGGCTCATCCAGGCTCAGCGATGCCATCGGATTGCAGTCCTCAGTGTCACGGGCCTCTGTATCGACTAACCAGAGATTCGCGATCGTTCAGGACGGTGACGGCCGGTCGTTGCTGGTGGACCTGACGACCGAGCCGCCTTCAGTGACGGAGCTGGGCGGCGTGATGGATGGCGCCGACGGCGTGCTGTTCGGGCCTTCGGGGCGGGTCGCCGCCTTTTATTCCAAGGACCGGGGGCTTCTCCAGTTGGTTGACGGCCTTGACGGCTCGCCGACGGTGCGTACCGAGAGTGATGGACTAGGCGGGTTGGGCTCCATCTCCGGTCTTGCACTCAGCGATTCCGGCTCCTTGCTGGTCGCCACCTCTGGAGATGGCGGCGGTTCGCTCTACATGCTGCCTCGGGGCGCCCGGGCGAAGCGAGTTGGCAGTGTTGAGGATGCGAGCGGGCTCGCCTTCCTGCGCGGCGAGGAAGACGCCATCATTGCCGACGGCGAAGCCAACGAGGTGATCCTGTTGCGCGGCTCAGGACCGTCGTGGCATGCCATCACGATCGCTACCGAGAATGACGGTGTCAACCGACCGTACCTTGCGGGTGCCACGGGCGACGGCAGCTACGGCGTCGTAGCCGTGCCGGGCGGCGTGATCTCGATTCCGCTCTCCGGCGGAGTCGCGCGCTTCGCCGACTGCGCATGTTCCCCAACGAGTCTGACGCCACTGCTCGGCAACAATGTGTTCCTGTTGACATCGGACCTGCGGGAGCCACTGCTTGCAGTTGAGATCGGAGAGGAACCCAAGGTTCGGTTCATCCCGGCCCTGCCGCCTGATGGCGACGCTGTCTTCTAGGTCTTCGGTTTCTCCCGTCCCAGCAGGTCGCGCACCATACGGCCTGTGCGAGGTGTGGATCTGACGGAAGCGGGATCCGGTCTGCGACTGGACATTGACGGTCGCATTGCCCTTCTGACCGTCAACCGCCCCGAGAAGCTGAACGCGCTCAACGGTCGGACGGTGGATGGCCTGTCCCGGTTCTTCCGGGATGCGGCCACCTCTGAGGACATCGGTGCCGTCATCGTCACAGGCGCGGGCGACAGGAGCTTTGTCGCGGGGGCCGACATCGGGGAAATCACGGGTTTCAGCGCTTTGGAGGGGCGTGACTGGGGCCGCCGGGGCCAAGAAATGTTGGCGACTATCGAGTCCTTTCCCAAGCCGGTGATTGCTGCGATAAACGGCTACGCCCTGGGTGGTGGGCTCGAGCTCGCTATGGCGTGTCACCTGCGGATCGCTTCGAGCTCCGCCCTGCTGGGCCAGCCGGAAGTCAAGCTCGGGATCGTGCCCGGGTTTGGCGGCACGCAGCGTCTGCCGCGGATTGTCGGCAAGGGGCGAGCCCTGGAGATGCTGCTGACGGGCGAGCCAGTCGGCGCCACAAGGGCTTTGGCAATGGGGCTAGTCAATGCCGTCGTCAAGCCCGATGAGCTCATCGGGGAGGCCATGGGGCTGGCCCAGCGCATTCTGCGCAACGGGCCTGTGGCGGTAGCGCTCATCCTGCAGTCCGTCAACCGCGGTCTTGAGATGCCGCTGGCCGAGGCGCTCGAATGGGAGGTGGCGCAGTACGCGCTCAGCTGTTCGACAGAGGATGTTCGAGAAGGTACAAGAGCCTTTCTCGAGCGGCGCAAGCCGGACTTTCGGGGGCGCTGAACGTCGAGAGCCTGCGCTCACCCGGTAGGGGGGCAAGAGCCGTTTCCCTTCACGAAGCACAAGGGCTCAGGCGCGCCAGTTTGCCAAGGTCTGCAGCGTATTGCGGGTCTTGATGAAGCAGCCCTCGCCGAACTGCGGGATCAGCGAGGATCGAGAGGCGGACGACGAGGCGCTCGCTTGGACATCGAGCCCCTCAGCAAGGTCTGGTCCTGATGCGGCAGAGGGCTTCGTTGGGGCTGTCCTGCACATGCCTTGAGATGCGGACTCTCAATTCCGACCTCCTCGGAGTCGGGGACGATATGGGTGGCGGCTGCCACGTGGTGAGGCGCTGGGACCAGCCCGGCTTGGTCTTGCGTGGGATCGCATCGGTGTCGAACGGGAGCACCCTGCCCCCAGAGGCGTCCGATAGCATCACCGCGATTCTCAAGGAGTGTGTCTTCCCACAGCCGAATGGTGTCTGAGGTAAGGCATCACCTTCACTGCCACAGAACGAGCACAGTCACAGGCGTTCTGTCGGGAAACTGGCAGAGCCGTAGAGGTGTCCGGCCTTGACCGTGGCAGCCGGTCGCAGTATCTGGCGGCCGATCCGTGTTGCCCCGTGGGCATCCACCAGCTGAAACGTGCCTTCCTCGAGTGAGAACAGGGCGATGTCCGCCTCCGCACCTTCGGTTAGGGTCCCTAGTCCGTTCAACATCCGGAAGACTTGAGAGGGATTGGCCGTGACCCGCCGGATCGCTTCTTCCAAGGTTAGGCCCAATTGCAGAAATTTCGACACGGTTGTTGCGAGGTCGAATACGGGTCCGTTGACGTTGAACTGGTGCACGTCGCTGGAGATCGTGCCCGGAAGCAGTCCCTGCTCCATGGCCGCTTCGGCTGTGGCGAAGGAAAAGCTCCCGGCACCGTGCCCGATGTCGAGGTGGACGCCGGAAGCGACTCTCTCCAGGACCTCGTCATGAATCCGCCCATCCCGGTCAAGAATCCCCCCTTCACCGCCCCGAAAGCTGTGGGTGATGACGTCTCCGGGCTGTGTGAGCGACAGAATCTCCGGGACGGTGGAATGCGATCCTCCGATGTGGATCATCACAGGCAATCCGGCCGCGTCGGCCGCTTCGCGGGCTCGCCGCAGCACTTCCAGGTCGTGGTCTCCCGCAATGTTCCGGGTCAGCCGGACCTTCATTCCGACAATCACGTCCTTGTGGCGTTCGATGGTCTTGGCCGCGAGGGCGGCATTGGCGTAGCGCAGGTCCAAAAGCTCGCCCCAAGGATTGTCTCGGGACAGGGTCGACTGACCAACCACAGAGATGTTCAGGAGCGCGAGGATCCGGGTGTCGGCGGTGTTGATGACGTACTTCCGCAGTCCGGGGAAGGTATGAGCTCCGGCTGACCCGGCGTCGATCGCAGTGGTGACGCCCTTGGCAATGCAGTTCGGATCGGCTGGAATGCCGAGAGGAGCGACGCCGTCGTAGACATGGACATGAATGTCGATCCAACCCGGTGTCACGATCAGGCCGGAAGCCTCGATCACATGGAGCGCGTCACTGCGCGGAATCGAATCCGCGATCCGCGCAACCTTTGAACCGGTGACCGCGATATCGCGAGGAGCGGAGAGTCCTTGGGACGGATCGATCAGCTGGCCGCCCTTGACCAAGAGCGAGTAGCGATAGGATCGGCCCCTGCTCTGCGCGTATGCGAGGTTGCGAGGGACCTGGCTCCCGAGACTGACAACAAGCGGTCCGATGGCCTTCCGGACGAATCTCCTGCGTGAGTGCATCGAGACCAAACTCCCCGCCGTTGGATCATACTCTGCCAGTCTCGCCGCGCTCGCTCACTAGACCTCTCATTGGGAAAGTGTGCGGGTGCGGCGAGCGTTCCCGCACGCCCGGCCGACTGGATCAGGCCCCAAACGGTGGGTCGGCCTTTATTCGCCCGGCTGGCCAGCCGTATAATCTGACGAGCGCACTCGGTTGAGGTTGCTCCGGCACGAGAGCCGCTCGCAACGTTGCGATCCGTCCACGGCGAGATCAGCGGACGGCACAGGCGGCCCCGCATCTAGGTTGGGCCGGGAGGCAGTCGGGGCGGCGCCCGGAGCAGAACCAGCGAGAACGGCCCGGGACATGCAGCCACGAGGCACTTTGACTTCGGTTGGACAGCAGCAGACTTGCGCCCGCCTGCAGATCGGCCTAGTCGCTAGAACTGCGCCGGCGAACGGAGGCTACAAAGAGTGAATTGGAAGGCAGCCTTGGCAATTCTGGTTTTCGGCGCGGCAAGTCAGTCGGCCGGGCAAGAACGGAGAGATGATCGGCCGAACTTTGTCCTCATCCTTGCCGATGACCTCGGATACGGCGATCTCGCTTCGTACGGCCACCCTTCATTCCAGACTCCCCACCTCGACCGCATGGCCGCAGAGGGTGTGCGCTTCACGGACTTCTATGTGCCGATGCCGTACTGCGCTCCGTCGCGGGCCTCACTCCTCACCGGCCGCTATCCTTTCCGTCACGGCATTGTAGGCAATCCCACTCCTGACAATGGCGTGAACGACTACGGCCTGCCTGCCAGCGAGGTAACCATCGCTCAGGCCCTCAAGCGGCAGGGCTACGCCGCAACGTGCATCGGAAAGTGGCATCTCGGCCACATCCCTGGCTACCTTCCGGTCGAGCGCGGCTTCGACTCCTACTTCGGCATCCTCTACTCGAATGACATGCGTCCCGTCCAGCTAGTTGAGGATGATCGCGTCGTCGAATACCCCGTCGTCCAAGGGGAACTGACCAAGCGCTACACCCAGCGAGCACTGGCGTTCATTGAGTCTCACGCCGATCGGCCGTTCTTCCTCTACCTGCCGCACGCGATGCCGCACAAGCCGCTGGCCGCTTCGGAGGACTTCTACACGCCCGGCACGCCCCACGACCTGTACGCCGACGTCATTCGCGAGCTGGACTGGTCTGTCGGACAGATCTTGGAGAAGCTTCAGGAACTCGATCTCGACCGGAACACTTTGGTGGTCTTCACCTCCGACAACGGCCCCTCTTGGGGGGGATCCACCGGCGGCCTTCGCGGCATGAAGGGGCGGACTTGGGACGGCGGGATCCGTGTTCCGCTCATAGCTTGGTGGCCGGGCCGAATCGCTCCCGGGCTTGTAACTGAGGAAGTCGCCGCCTCGATTGACATCTTTCCGACATTCCTGAGTCTCGCCGACGCGCCTGTTCCCGCTGACACCACAGTGGATGGCCGAGACATGTTTCCCTTGATGACAACGGCCGACGCCCGCAGTCCGCATGAGGCCATCTTTGCGATGTCCGGGGGCCAGCTCCACATTGTGCGCTCGGGCAGGTGGAAACTGCACGTTCGCGCCCCAGGGGCGCCCCGGGGCCCCGCGAACATCCATAGCTACATCGAATCATCCTTCAATTTCCGGAGGCCTGATGGTGCGACGATCATTGCGCCTTTCGAACAGCCACATCCCACGCGGCACCCAGGGGTGCTGACGGGAGACCGGCGCAAGGACATGATGCTATTTGACCTGGAGGCCGATCCCTCCGAGCAACGGGACATTGCGGATTCCCACCCGGATGTTGTGGAGCGGCTCAAGGCGCTCTTCGACGAGCATGACGGTCACGGAAGGTCGCGCCCGGAAGCGGGATTCTCGGGACTTCGGCGAGTCAAAGGTGGCGCCCTGCGTTACGACTTGTTTGTGCAGTAGATTTCTTGGGTGTCGGCCACCCGGGGGCTCCCGAGCGGCGACCCGGCTTCCTGCAGTCCTTGGGTCAGCGATCTCGGCGATGGACCGCTAACCCTTGGTGGACAGTGTGC
This sequence comes from Bryobacterales bacterium, assembly GCA_965203925.1. Taxonomy (GTDB): domain Bacteria; phylum Acidobacteriota; class Terriglobia; order Bryobacterales; family UBA6623; genus VXMF01. Next base: position 1,227,975 of record OZ241924.1, on the reverse strand, counting down.
GAGGATTCCTCGACGCGCGGCGGCATGCGCCAGCGCAGGCCCGGGAAGCGCGCAAAGTCCCCATCAAGTGTGATCCATTCGCAACCCGACTCGATGGCCATAGCCGCCAAGTACGCGTCAGGGATGAGATTGCCCCTTGCCTCAGCCCTCCTGCACAGGTCAGAGAAGATCTCCCAGTGGCGCTGGCCCGGACTGACCGGAACGGCGTGCGGGTGTGCGAGTAACTCTCTTGCGAATCTGATGGCGTGCTCGAGGGGGGACGGTCGAAAGAAGATGCGAGGGTGGGTAACGATGCGGAGGAAGCCGCTGACAACAAGACTAGATGTCCCGAACGACTCTTGCCCGGTCAACACCGACTGAAGAAAGTCTCGGCAGCGAGCATGCTCCGGATGGTCGTCCCGGTACCCAGCCACGAGCACATTCACGTCAGTCAGAATCACCCAAGCCCTCCATCACGTCCAGCAGCGCGGCAGAATTGTTCAGATCGATTCCCGGCATGACTCCCGTGCCATGGAACACCGGAAGCTCGACGTCGGGTCTCGGCGCTTCCTCGCAGTTCGCTAGGTACATGCGCACCGCATCTTGCACCTGAGCTGTGACCGTTGAACCGAACTTGGCCTTGCGCTCCTTCAGGCGACGAAGCAGTTCGTCGTCAAAGTTCATCGTGACTCGCATGCATAAAAGCATATCCGACTCCCATAAATGCATCTCCCCATCCCTTGAACAAGTCCCTTGCCCCAGACGCTCGCAGGCTGCTCTCGTTAGGCTCGGCCTGGCCGAATCTCCGCAGTCCGAGTCCGCGGCCCTAGGAATTCTGATCGGAAGGGCCAACGGCGAGCTCTGTCAGCCCATCTATGGCCAGAGCTCCCGCCGGCCAGGCGCGGCCTGCCTCAGGAAGTCGCGATGCGCCTAGCGCAATTGCTAAGACGGGCGGCCGCCAGCGCAGCCGGCCTTGGCCCTCTGGCCGGCTTGGAGTTACCAGTCCGCCAGAAGCTGCCCGGCCCAGGCCGGAGTCTGCTCCTCATGGCACGCTAGGCAAGCATTCGGGCTTTCCTCGGGCCCGAATCGTTCGGTCATCGCGGCGTCAGGGATGTCGTCGATGCGGTGAGTCCCGGCCTGGAACATCATGCTGTTCATGATCTTCGGCATGTGGCAGGCCGCGCAGCGGCTGGCTGGGGATTGCGGCTCGTGCCGTGTGTGTTCCTCGAGCCCAGCGGCCAGTCCCCCGTGGCACTGCAGGCACATCTGGTCCTTGTTGTTCCGGAATCTCAGCGACGTGGGGTTGGTCGCGCTGTCCGCCGGGTGCGGGTCGTGGCAGTGGCCGCAATGTGCCTGTCCCTCGCGGTAGCACCGCGACCGCAGGAACGACTCGACGATGAATGTGGTCTCCCGGAACCGCCCGTCCTTGTAGAAGGCGCCACGCGAGAAGTCCTCGTACGGGCGCTGAAGGCGGCTGCCCGGGAACTCGCCCCGGGCGTCCGGATAGTTGATCTCTCCGCGGGATCCCAAGTCGACGATGCCGGACTGCATGTGGCACTGCGCGCAGACCGCGACGTGCCGTTCGTGCCCGACTTCCCCGAACCTGACGGGAAGTCCGCCCGCATCTGGGTCGGGCCTGCCCTCGCGCATCGCTTCGACGTGCGGCTGAGACGGGCCGTGGCACATCTCGCAGTTCACGCCAGCCTCCCGGAACGTGATGCGATCCGGGACAATCCGAGCCCCTTCCGCAAGGACTTGGCTCGTGTGGCACGACGAGCAGTGCACCTGATAGTTCGTTTCGCTCCGCATGCGGTGAAAGTCCCCGACGCTCGACCGGTCGGACGGCCCGCCGTCCAGGACGGCCCAGAAGTTGACCCATTCGCCATGCAGGCGGTTGTACTGCAGCGGGAACACGTGTATGCGGCCGTCGGGCAGGCGCGTGGCGTAGGCCTGTTGCCACTTCGAGCCGATTGTGTAGTCAACCCGGTAGCGCTTTGGCCCTGCGGGCGTCGGCATCTCGAAGTAGTGCCCGCCCCCATCGAGGACCGCCCGCCATGCGACCGGGCCTGCGTCACCCGACAGGTCGTCGTCGCTCCGTGAGAAATCTCCGATGACATTCGCCGGCTTGTACGGCCGGAACATCTTGGCCATGCCTGTCTCGCTCCAAGCCTCGCTCACTTCCGCGTGGCACTCCGCGCACGCCTCGCTGCCGGCATACCGGGCAGTGGTTCCGCTCTTGTCGGCTTCTCGGCCCTTTCCCGCGGCGGCAAGGCGCAGCCGTGGCATGGCGGCAACGAATCCTTCAAAGGTCCCTGTCGTTGAAGGATCCGCCCGCCAGACCTTGCGAAGCTGCTCCAGCGCGCGTTCCCGGGCCGGACCGGTCTCCCGCGCCGCGTTGGCGAAGGCCCGCAATGAACCATCTCGGTCTCCCAGCTCCTGCTGGACGATCCCCAGCAGGAGCAATGCGATGCCGTCGGTCGGGTTGAGCCGTGCCGACTCAAGCAGCCTCTCGCGGGACGATTCCAATAGCTGCGCCCGCCGCTCGCCAGAGGAACGCAGCCCGCGCGTGGCGAGCACCCTGCCTAGGACGTATTGGGCTGAGGCGCCCAGTTGGTGCGAGATCTGCTCCCACTCAGCGTTCGAGTGGGCCACCGGGTGCCGGAACCTTTGCAGGTATTCCAACGCAGCCCGCGAGCTCGCCTCCGCCTCCTCCAGCAGGCCGGCATGCACCATCACGTTTGCCATTGAGACTTGCAGGGGACTGTTCTCGGGTAGGATTCGCAGCGATGCCCGACCGTGCGCCAGCGCCGCAGCCAGATCGTTGAGTTCGATGCTGGCCTGCGCGGCGGCCTGATGTGCCGAGCTTGTCATCCAAGATTGGGGAAAGCGCTCTAGAAACTGCTCCGCCAGACGGCGTTTGCTGGCCGGGTCGGAGGCGGCGCGCATTGCCTCGAACGCGCCCTTCTCCGCCGGGTCCTCCATCGGATCCACGAGCGCGTGAAGAACGCCCTCCTCGGCGTAGAGCACGCGGTCCAAGTCCTGTGCGGATGCAGCCAGACACCACAGGGCGACCGCCACGGTCGCCGCTCCGCACCGCTTCAGCGCTCCAGCCAACGGCGTGACTCCCATTCTTCGTCGTGGCGTGCCATCGGGGCCCCGACTGCTCTGAGGTAGGTCTCCAAGGCCGCTTCCAGGCGCTTCACGACGCCCGGCTCGTCCGCGCTTCGGTCGTTCGACTCACCCACATCGCTGGATAGGTTGTACAGCTGCGCGTCACCCGTCTCATATAGCTTGACGAGCTTCCAGTCGCCATCCCTGAGCGACGACATGGGCTTGGTGTTCTTCGGCACTTGGTAGTGCGGGAAGTGCCACACCAGCGGTCCGAAGCGGCGCGCGAGCGTGCCCTCTCCTCCGTTGGCCAGCAGACCGGCAAGGCTCGCCCCCTCAACGTCCGGGTCCAGTTCTGCCCGCACGCCTGCCCAATCGGCGATAGTCGGGTACAGGTCCGTTCCTGTCACTGGGACCCGGCTGACGCTGCCGGGATCGATGCCGGGTCCTCTCACCAGCAGCGGCACGCGGATGCCGCCTTCCCACGTCGATGCCTTCTCCCCCCGCAGCGGCGCATTGCTCGAGACCCGCGTGTCGCCACTGTGGTGGTAGGAGCCGTTGTCGGACGTGAACACCACATAGGTGTTCTCCACGAGGTCAAGGGAGTCCAGAGCATCCAGGATCCGTTCCACGCCCTCGTCCAGCTCATGGGTCATCGCGGCGTGCCCGGCGTGGTCGTGGCGCTGGCCCTTAGGCTTGGCCTCAAACTCCGCGATCGTCCGGTCGAAGGCATGGATCCCCAGATGGACTGCGTAGTACGACACCTGCAGGAAGAACGGCTCGCCGGCAGCGCGGCGGTGCCGCAAGAAGTCCAACGCGCGGGTCGTCACGCTCACGGTGCGCTTTGGGTCCGGGGCGCGCGTCCCGCCCTCGCGATTGCTGGTGGCCCCGCTGTGCTGGTCGTACCCGTGCCGCCCCGGGCCGCCCCCCGCCAAGTGCCACTTTCCGAAGTGGGCCGTCACGTACCCCGGGCGGTGCTCCTTGAGCAGTTCCGCGATCGTCACCTCACGGTGCGGAATGTGGTCGATGTGCTGCGGGGGGATCATCGGATGGCCCTCGTAGAACGGGCCGCTGCCGCGATTGATGATGTCCGTCATGCCCAGCTGGGCGGGACTCTTGCCGGTCTGGATGGCCAGTCGCGTCGGAGAGCAATTCGGATGCGGCGCGTAGGCGTCCGTGAAGCGCATTCCCTCGCTGGCCAGACGCTCCAGCGCGGGCGTGCTGTGGTAATCCGACCGCGAGTCCGGCCGATGCGGGTCCATCTGCACTGATGTGCCGACCCAGCTGAGGTCGTCCGCCAAGATCAGGACGATGTTGGGCTGGGCGCCGGCGCCGCAAGCGGCCCATAGCGTCGCCGCAGCCCCAAAGATTCTCGCTTTACGCATCGGCCTATGATGATGCCGCAGGCCGGCCCCGGCGGGCAAGCCGCCCCATGCTGCCCGCCTCGGAAGCGCTGCTAGGATGGGCCTTGCGCGCCGTGGCACCGCACTTGGTCTGCTTCAACCCGGACTGCCGCAAGCGCTATCGGCTCGACCAAGTCGTCTACTCCTGTGCCGCCTGCGGCAGCCTGCTTGAGGTCGCGAACGACTTCGGAGGCGTCGATCCGGCGCCCTTGCGCCGCGAATGGAGGGCGCGGCGCCACAGCCTTCACCCCATTGACGTCAGCGGTGTGTGGCGGTTCCGCGAGATGCTGCCGTTCGTCCGCGACCCGGCGCGCATTGTCAGTCTTCCGGAAGGGAACACCCCGCTGTTCGATGCCCCCATCGCGGCGCGCTACGCCGGCCTGGACGCCCTCCGATTCAAGCATCAGGGCTACAACCCGACCGGCTCTTTCAAGGACAACGGCATGACAGCCGGCGTAACCCAGGCTGCCTCCCTCGGCATGGGGAGGGTGGCATGCGTTTCAACAGGCAACACTTCAGCCTCGATGGCGGCCTACGCTGCCGCCGCCGGCATGCAGGCCGTCATCTTCCTGCCGGCGGGGAAGATTGCGTACGGCAAGCTCGCCCAAGCGCTCGAGTACGGAGCGCTCACGATTCAGGTCGAGGCGAACTTCGACCAAATCCTCGCGCTGGTGCGGGAACTGGCGGATGAGATCGGGATTTACCTGCTCAACTCCATCAACCCCTTCCGCATCGAGGGCCAGAAGTCGATCGTCATCGAGATGCTGGAGCAGCGCGACTGGCGAGTGCCCGACTGGATCGTCCTGCCCGGCGGGAATCTGGGCAACATCAGCGCCCTGGGCAAGGGCCTGCGCGAGCTGCGCCAGGCCGGGCTGATTCGCGACCTGCCGCGCATCGGGGTCATTCAGGCGGCCGGCTCGGCTCCGTTTGCCGCCCAGTTCCGGGACGGCGGCGACCTCCGGCCGGTGACGGGCCCCGAGACGCTGGCCACCGCGATCCGCATCGGGAATCCCGTCTCTTGGCGAAAGGCAGGGTCCGAGGTGAGCGCGGCCCGAGGCCTCGTCGAAGCGGTCTCCGAGCAGGAAATCGCGGACGCAAAGGCCGTCATCGGCCGCTGCGGAATCGGGTGCGAGCCCGCTTCTGCGGCGACCCTGGCCGGCATCCGGAAGCTCGTGCGCTCCGGATCGATCGACGCCGACGCCGACGTCGTGGGCGTGTTGACAGGCCACTTGCTGAAGGATCCCGACTACGTCTACAGCTACCACTCGGGAAAGCTGCATACCCCCTCCGGCGAGCCCGTGCGGCCCACCTTTGGCAATGCGCCGGTGACGCTTCCCAACGACCGGGGACAGATCGCGGATCTGCTGCAGCGCTCAGAGGGCTGAAGCGCCCCGGCCCTCGCCTCCGGCTACAGCGGATGCGTGACCGCGCCCTGAGAGGACGAGGAGACCAGCGTCGCGTACTTCGCGAAGACACCGGTCGGGTAGCGGGGCTCCCGGGGCTGCACACTGGCGAGGCGATCCTGGATTTCGCCGTCGGACAGCTCCACTCGGAGTTCCCTCCGTGCGCAGTCGATAACCACGAAGTCCCCGTCGCACACCGCCGCGATCGGCCCGTTGCGGGCCGCTTCCGGCGCGACATGCCCGACCATCAGGCCGCGTGTGGCGCCACTGAACCGTCCGTCGGTCAGCAGGGCTACGGTCTCCCCCAGCCCGGCGCCTACGATGGCAGCGGTGACGCCCAGCATCTCGCGCATGCCCGGGCCGCCCGCAGGGCCCTCATAGCGGATGACGAGCACGTCCCCGTCGCGGATTGACCCGCCCGTGACCGCCCGCATCGCGTCTTCCTCGTTCTCGAAGACCCGCGCCGGCCCCCTGTGGCGCAGGTGGCCGCTGCCGGCGACCTTGACGACGCCGCCTTCGGGGGCTAGGTTGCCCTTCAGGATCACCAGTCCCCCAGTCGGCTTGATCGGATCTGACAGGGCCCGGATCACGGCCTGTCCAGGGGTCTCGGCGGCCGTTGCGCTGGCTTCGGCCAGCGTCTTCCCCGTCACGGTCGCCTGCGCCCCGTCGACATAGCCGCCCTCGACGAGCCGCTTGGCGATCAGCTGGATCCCGCCCGCCTTGTCCACGTCGGCCGCCACGTACCGCCCGCCGGGCTTGATGTCCACGAGCAGTGGCGTGCGTTCGCTGATGGCGTCGAAGTCTTCGATCGTCAGCGCGACGCCGCAATCCCTGGCCAGCGCCAGCAGGTGCAGGACCGCGTTCGTGGAGCCGCCGGTGGCGGCGACGCTCGCGATGGCGTTCTCGAAGGCCTTGCGGTTCATGATGTCCCGCGGGCGGCGATTGCCGCCCAGCGCGTCCATCAGCACGAAACCGGCGCTGTACCCGGCGTCTCCCTTGCGAGGATCGACGGCCGGGATGCTGGCGCTTCCCATCGGGGAAAGGCCGATGATCTCCATGGCCGTGGCCATCGTGTTGGCCGTGTACTGTCCGCCGCAGGCTCCCGCCCCGGGGCAGGCGTTGTCCTCGATCGCCAGCAGCTCGGCGTCGCTGATCTTGCCGGCGGCATGCGCCCCCACTGCCTCGAAGACGTCCTGGATCGTGATGTCCACGCCGTTTACCTGCCCTGGCAGGATCGACCCTCCGTACAGGAGCACGGACGGCACGTTGACGCGCGCCAGGCCCATGGCGCCGCCCGGGATCGTCTTGTCGCAGGCGACAAGCGCGATCATCCCGTCGAACATGTAGCTCCGACCGGCCAGCTCGATGGAATCCGCCACGATCTCGCGGCTGACCAGAGAGCCCTTCATGCCCTCCGTGCCCATCGTGATGCCGTCGCTGACGGCGATCGTGTTGAACTCCATCGGCGTGCCGCCAGCGGCACGCACCCCCTCCTTCACCCGCACAGCCAATTCGCGCAGGTTGAAGTTGCAGGGCATCGTCTCGATCCACGTGTTCGCGATGCCGATGATCGGCTTGGCGAGATCCTCGTCCGTGAACCCGATCGCCTTGAACATCGACCTGGCGGGTGCGCGGTCCCGACCGTCAGTGATCACGCTGCTGGAGTGTTTCAGTGGGTGTGGCATGGCGCTCGGCGAAACCCAGCATATCAGCGGCCGTCGAACTGCCTTTGGCGCGGCCGCTGGTAGCCTGTGGACATGATCCGGGGCGTGCTGCTCGACCTGGACGGCGTCCTCTACAACGGCGATGAGCCGATCCGCGGGGCGGCGGCGGCAGTCCGCAGCGTGCGCGAGAGCGGCATGCCGCTGCTGTTCGTGACCAACACCACGTCGCGGCCGCGGACGGCCTTGGCGAGCAAGCTGGCGGACCTCGGCATCCCCGCTGACCCAGGGGAGATCCTCACCCCTCCGGTCGCGGCCGCCGCTTGGATGCGAGCCCGGGCGGACGGTCCGGCGGCGCTGTTCGTGCCCGACGCCACGCTTGAGGACTTCAAAGGCCTCGAGGCCGTGCCCGGCGGGCCGCCGCCCCGCTACGTCGTGGTCGGGGACCTCGGCCCGGCATGGACGTTCGGGCGGCTCAACGCCGCCTTTCGCATGCTGCACGCAGATGCCCGCGCGGAACTCGTCGCGCTCGGCCTGACCCGCTTCTGGCAGGGCCCCGACGGCCCGAATCTCGACGTCGCGCCGTTCGTGGCCGCGCTGGAGTGCGCCGCCGACCGCCGCGCCACTGTGATGGGCAAGCCCTCCGGCGAGTTCTTCCGGCAGGCCGCCACAATCCTCGGCGTGCGCCCGAACAGGCTCCTGATGGTCGGGGACGACTTGCGCTCCGACGCCCTGGGGGCCCGCCGCGCGGGCCTGCTCGGAGCTCTGGTCCGAACCGGAAAGTTCCGCCCCAGCGACCTTGAGGGGCCGGAGCACCCCGATTGGGTGCTCGGCTCAGTCCGCGAACTTCCCGGGCTGCTGGCGCACGGCGAGCACTGACTTGGTCAGGCCCAGGACGCGCTCGCGCTCGATGCGCGCCCCGGGGAAGAGGCGGCGCAGATCTCTGGCTGCCAAGGGGTGGATGTTCTCCACGAAGCCCCGCGCCTCCCGCCCGCTGGGCCGCTCCAGCCAGCCCCAGACCGTGAAGTTCCGCGCAAGGCGTGTCTGCCAACGCGTGGGCAGGAAGTGGAAGCCCGGCGTGAGAGTGTGCGGCTCCACCGGGAACCAACGGTTGGGGACTTGGACGCTGAATCCCCGGCCGACTCGCGCAATCTCGCGGGCGAGGGCTTCGCGGCTGCGCTCGTCGGGCAGGTGCTCAAGCACGGAGTTGCAGTGGACCACGTCGAACGCTCCGTCACGGAAGGGCAATTGCCGGCCGTCGGCCCGCACCCACTCCAAGCGGTCGGGGCGAACATCCCTGGGCTCGGGATTGGCAACGATCACCCACGGCCGCACGCCGGCCCAGTCCCAGTAGTACTCGGCCCCGCCCAGGTCCAGCACGCGGGTCTCGGCCGTCAGGCCGAACGTCTTGGCGAAGCGCCGCATGCGGCGGCCCCGGAAGTGCCGCGCCAAAGGCCTGTGCAGGCGCGCAAACCTCACCGGGCGCGCCCGCAGCCCCTCTCAGCGCTTGAGCGCCCCGTAGGTCAGCAGCCAGCGGAGCTCCGCGCGCGGGTCCGCGCCTGCCCGGCCGATGTCCAGAGCCGCGAGCGCCGACTTCTTCAGCCACAGGGCGTCCGCGCGCGCCCCGAGCAGCCACGCAGTGAACAGGCTCAGCTGGGGGTTGTGGCCGCTCACGAGCACGTCGCCTTCCGGCGAGCGGTCCCGGACTTCGTCCCACAGGTCCTCCACATGGGCCCAAGGCGCCAGCGCCATGGTCGTGCCGGGCGGGCTCGGCACGCCCAGCTCGGCCCTGGCGATTTCCGCTGTCTGCACAGCCCGCGCGTAGGGGCTTGTGAGGATGGTCGCGGGCCGGACGCCGCTGGCCCGCGCTCGAGCCAGCACCAGGCGACACCTGCTGCGGCCGGTGCCGGTCAGCTGGCGGGCCGAATCCGGCTGGCCGGGCGCCCCGTTCTCCGCGATAGCGTGGCGCAGCACGAACAGCTTCATCGGAGTAACGGCCCGGACCGTCCCGGGGCGCCTAGCTCCGGTAGCGGTAGACGATCCGCCCGCGAGTGAGGTCGTAGGGCGACAGCTCAACGTTGACGCGGTCGCCAGTCAGGATGCGGATACGGTGCTTCCTCAGCTTGCCGGCGATCTGCGCAAGCACCTTGTGGTTGTTGTCCAGCTCGACGCTGAAGATCCCCCCAGGATGGCGCTCGATGATCGTCCCGATTACCTCAATGCCTTCTTCTTTGGCCATACATTTCCCAACCGCCCGGTCTCGGGGGCCATCGTCAATCGGATCGCCCTAGGACCGCTGCCGGGCGCGGTGTTCCACAGCATAGCGCGTTTCTCCGCCGTGCTGGGGGGACGCAGGTACCCGGCCTGTCGAATCGTCGCCGCGATATTCCCGAATGTCCCTCCGCGCTGCGCCGCATCGGGCGCGACACTTTCCGCGGCGCCGCCCCTCACGCGCCTGATTCACGGGCTTTCAGCGACCGCGCCAAACGCTTGTAGAGGGTTACTGCGTCCAGAATTTCCGACTTGCGGATCCGCTCCTCAGTCGTATGCGCATGGTGGATCGAGCCCGGTCCGATCAGCAACGGTCTGCCCCAGTTGGACAGTTTCGGTATGTCCGTTGTGTACTTCACCACCGAGGTCTCAAAGCCTTCCACGGGTTCCATGTGCAGGGCCGGCGTGGACGAGAACACCTCAACGTCGAGGCCCTCCAGCGCTTGCATCGCGAGCTCCTTGGTGCGCTGCAGGTCCTCTACGACGCGGATCACTATCGATGCGGACGCGTGGTCTGGCACGATGTTGGCGGCGGGCCCGGCGTCCAAAGTGCCGACGTTCACGGTCGTGTGCCCGAGCACGGGGTCGCTTGGCCAGGCGACCGACCGCAGGCGCGCCAGCCGATCGAGCAGGATCTCCGTGGCCGACACGCCCAGCTCGGGATACGCCGAATGGCAGGCGCGGCCGTGCGCCCGCGCATGGATCCCGACCGTTCCCTTCGAACCCAGGGCCAGCTTGTTCTCCGTGGGTTCGCCGTTGATCAGGTAGCGCACCTCTGGCGGGTCGAGGTTCGCGTGTCGGGCGCCTGCCCCGTCCACCTCCTCGCCGACCACGAGCAGCAGTCCCAAGCCTCGCTCCCCCGCTTCGAGGAGGGCCTCGATGGCCTTGATCATGGCCGCTGCGATGCCGTGCGTGTCGCAGGCCCCGCGCCCCCAGATGAACGTGTCGTCCTCACGCGAAGGAATGAACGGGGGGACGGTGTCCATGTGCGTCGAGAAGACCACTTCTGGGGTGCCCCACCGCGCCCAGACGTTGTTCCGCCCGGGTGCCACCTCTTGCCTGTCGACCCGGCCGCCATAGCGGGCCGCCATCGGCCCGAGCAGGTCGTACAACCAGTCTCCGATGGGCCCCTCGTTCGGCGTCACCGAATCGATGTCGATCAGGGCCCGGGTCAGTGCGAACGCATCCATGTCGCCTAGCGCGGCTAGAAGTTCGAGCGTATCCCATCCAGACAAAGGGGTCAAACCCGAGTCGGCCGGGCCTGTGGCTATACTGGTCTCGCTGGTCTGGCTTGGGCGGGTGGAGGTACTGCCCGAGCGGCGGGGATTGCTGGGAAGGACAGGTTAGATGTGGAAACGAAGAGACGACTCGATCGTGGGTTCGACTGAGGAAAGCGCGGCGGCCGAGCGGTCGGCCGACCCGGGCAGCGGGCCCGGCGCTTTCCGCCCCAGCCCTTCGGAAGGTCGATTCGGTCCCGGCTCGAGACGTCCGGAGGGACCTTCAGCGAGTGGGTCAAGACTCGGCGAGACCGTCAACTTCACCGGCGAAATCCACGCCGAGGAGGACTTGACCATCGAGGGGGCGGTGGAAGGCAAGATCCAAATTCCAGGCCACACGCTGGTGTTGGCGCGCACTTGCCGCGCCCACGCTGAGATCAACGCCCTGCAGTTGGTCGTGCATGGGCAGCTGAACGGAAAGGTCAACGTCGGCGACAAGGTTGTCCTGAAGAAGACCGGGCGATTCGAGGGCGAGCTGGTCACCCGCAGGCTCGAGATCGAGGACGGCGCAGTCTTCGTCGGCCAGAGCGCAGTGCACACGTCTCGCTCCGACCCGAAGCCTTCCGTCAAGCCTAGGCCTACGTCACGTCCCGTCAAGCCTTCCGCTGCGGCGCCACAGGCCAAGCGTCCGGCTCCCGCCCAGGCTGTGGCAAAGCCAGCCTTGTAGCTGGTCCGGGTTGGGCTTGGCAGAGGGCCTGGATGTGGGGTCGTCCTGGTGGCGGCGCAACGAATCGGAAATAGGGCCGCCCGCGTACGGGAGGCCACGGTCGTCCCTGCCGGAGCGCGGCCGCGGGCCCGAGGCTCGGACGCGAATGGCGACGCCTGATTTCCACAGCGACTGCTTGCAGCGCTTCATCAACGGCCTCGGTTACGGTGGCGAGCGGCACATTCTGGATTTGGGGCCGATCTCCGGCTCGACGAGCATGTGCATCGGCCAGCTCGGGCACCACGCCCACTTCGCGGATCTGGCGACCAGCTGCGAGCGCGCCCGCGAGCAGCTGACCCGCGCAGACGGAATGACTTCGCCATCGGCCGTGGACCGCTTCGTCCGGGGCATATTGAACTATCCCGCTCGCAGCTTTGACGGAGTGCTAGCTTGGGACGTGCTGCAACAGCTCGAGAAGCCGGGCATGCACAGCGTCCTTGATCAGCTGCTCCGGATATTGCGCCCGGACTCTCGCGTGCACTGCATCTTCCAGCCGAACACCGGCGCCGGGACGCCGGCCCTGCGGTACGGCCTCACCTCCGAGCGCTCGTTCTCCGCGGCGAGGGCCCACGACCGCGTACTTGCGCAGCAGGTTGCCCTCAAGGACCTGGAGACGATCTTCTCGCGATTCCACTCCCTGTGCATCTTCCTGAGGAGGCAGGGCGGCTTCCTTGAGGTGCTTGTGTCGAGCTGAGCGCCGCGATGGGGATACCGACGCGAGCGCTGCTGCTGGGAGCCACCGCTGTCCTGGTCCTCCGGGCGGAGCCGGAAGGCATTCGCGCGGGCACTGAGGATTTCCTGAACCGGGATTTCGCCGCGGCCGAGCGCACTGCGGAGGAGGTCCTCCAGGTGCTGCCGGACAGCCTCGACGGCCACCTTCTGCTCGCCAAGGCGCGGCTGCATGCCGAGATGGTCCGGCTGCGGCTTGCGGGAACCCGTGCATTTCGCGGGGACAGGCCCTACAATTCCCGGCCCCGGCCAAAGCCCGATGCCGGAAGAGTGCGCAAGGTCCTCGCGATCATCGATCGCGGATCGGCTATCTGCGAGCGCCGCCTCGCGGCCGACGAGGGCGACGTTGAGGCGCTGCACGCCCTCGCCCAGCTGCACGCCTTGCGCGCCGTGCACGAGCTCATGCTCCAGAAGGCCCCCTTCAAGGCCCTGTCCAGCGGCCGCACGGCCAGCAGGATCAGCTATCAGGTGGGAGAGCTGCGCCCGGAGTTCGCGGACGGGCTACTGGTGGCCGGAGTTTACGAGTACATGGTCGGCAGCCTGCCGTGGGCGGTCCGGGCGATCGTCGCGCTGAGGGGGCACAGCGGGAGCAGGAAGCAGGGATGGGCCCTGATCTCGCGCGCCGCGCACCATGCGGAGGTTCTTCGAAGCGAGGGCCACCTGCTGCTCGCCCTGGTTGAGCGCAAGGAAAAGCGCTACGCCGAGGCGGCGGACCTGTTTCTCGGATTGCTGCGCCGGTACCCACGCGCCTACTACTACGAGCTGGAAGCTGCCGACCTGCGAGAGTCGGCCGGCCAGCGGGACGCCGCGCTCGCCCTGTTCCGCTCCGCACGCCGGAAGCGCGAGCAGTCGGTTGACGCCTACGAGAGGATTCCGCCGGCAATGGCTGCGGCGCTCGACCGCCGGATAGGCGCATTGGAACGCCAGATCGCCAAGAGACGCGGCCTACGGGGACGCCGAACCGGCGGGCTCGGCGGCGAGGCGCGCCGACAGGTCAGCGAGCGCCACGAGCTTGTCGGCGGCCTGCCCTGAGTCGATCGAAGCCTCGGCGATGCCTGCGCACTCGCGCCAGCTGCTCCCGCGGCCCGCCATGCGCAACGCGGCCGCTGCGTTGACGACTACGATGTCCCGGCAGGGGCCACGGGTTCCGCCGAGGACCGATCGAATCCGGGCGGCATTCTCGTGGGCGCTGCCGCCGGCGATCTCGGCCGCGCTTGCCGTCGCGGCGCCGAAATCCTCCGGTCGCACCTGGCCCTCCCGCACTTGGCCCTCCCGCACTTCCGCGAAGTGTGTTGGGCCGGACAGCGTGATCTCGTCCAAGCCGTCGCAGCCGTGGACCACCAGTGCCCGGCGCGCCCCGAGGGTCGCCAGGGCGCCCGCCACCAGCGGCACGATGCGGTCCTCATACACCCCGATCACCTGCAGCGAGGCCCGGGCAGGATTGGTCAGCGGCCCGAGCATGTTGAAGACGGTGCGCACTCCCAGCTCCTTGCGCACCGGGCCGGCGTGGCGCATCGCGGGGTGCAGGGACTGGGCGAAGAGGAATCCGATTCCGGCATCGTCGATGCACTGTGCGACAGCCGCCTCGTCCAGTGTCACCGCCACGCCCAAGGCCTCCAGCACGTCGGCCGACCCGCAGCGGCTCGAGACTGAGCGGTTTCCGTGCTTCGCAACCGGTACGCCACAGCCCGCAACCACGAGCGCCGCCGCTGTTGAGACGTTGAACGTGCGGCCTCCGTCGCCTCCGGTGCCGCAGGTGTCCACCAGATCGCGCGCGGACGTCCGTGCCGGTCGGACGGGCAGCGCGCTGGCCCGCATCGCACCCGCGAAGCCTGTGATCTCCGCGGATGTCTCGCCCTTCATCCGCAGTGCGACCAAGAGGGCGGCGATCTGCGCGGGAGTAGCCTCGCCGCGAAGGATCTCGAGCATTGCCCGGCGGGCCCGGGATTCCCCGAGATCGCTCCCTTCTAGCGCCTTTCGGATTGCGTTTCGGACGTTGGACATGGCTTGGGCCCCGGCCGGCTGCCCGCGATATAGTGAAGGCTTCGGGCCGCAAGCAGGTCCAGCGTTCCCCTGATCGTACTCTACGGCTCCCCCCGATGAAGCTTCACGAGTATCAAGCCAAGCAGGTGCTCCGCACCTACGGCGTGCCGACTCCGAAGGGGTTCCCGGTGCGCGACGCGGCCGATGCGCGCGAGGCTGCGGAAAAGCTGGGCGGCAAGGTGGTCGTCAAGGCGCAGATCCATGCTGGCGGCCGCGGCAAGGGCGGCGGGGTGAAGCTCGCCGGCAGCCCGGCTGAGGCCGAGCGGCTGGCGGCGGCCATGCTGGGCATGACACTGGTGACGCACCAGACTGGCCCCCAAGGGCGGCTGGTCAAGCGGCTGCTGGTCGAAGAGCAGCTGCCGATCTCGCGCGAAATCTATCTCGGAATCACGCTGGACCGGTCCTCTCGGCGACCCGTCCTGATGGCGTCCGCACGGGGGGGCGTCGAGATCGAGGAGGTTGCCGCCCGCGATCCTTCGGCGATCCTGCGCGAGCCGCTCAGCGGGCCGCTCCTGCACGCCTACCAGGCCCGGCGCCTAGCCTTTTGGCTCGGAATCAGCGGGGACGCCTTCAGGCCCGCTGTCGCGGCCATGCGCGCACTGGCCAAGGCGTACGACGAGACCGACGCGTCGCTGGCGGAGATCAATCCCTTCGTGCTGACCGAAGACGGTCGTGCGGTCGCCCTGGACGCCAAGCTGGACATCGACGACAATTCCCTCTTCCGCCATGCGGACTTGGCCCGTCTGCGGGATCTTGACGAGGAGGAGCCCCTCGAAACCGACGCGATCAACCACGGGCTGAACTACATCAAGCTGGACGGGAACGTGGGCTGCATGGTCAACGGGGCCGGCTTGGCGATGGCCACCATGGACATCATCCAGCACGCTGGCGGCATGCCGGCGAACTTTCTCGACGTCGGCGGGGGCGCGAGCAAGGATCAGGTCAAGAACGGCTTCCGCATCATCCTCTCGGACCCCAGCGTGAGGTCGATCCTGATCAACATCTTCGGAGGGATCCTGAAGGTGGACGTGCTTGCAGAGGGCATTGTCGCGGCAGCCAAGGAGCTGGCCATCAGCGTGCCCATGGTGCTGCGGCTGGAAGGGACCAACGTCGAGGAGGGCAGGCGGATCTTGGCCGATTCCGGCCTCGACTTCATCGTGGCCTCGGACATGAAGGAGGCCGCTCAGCAGGCAGTGGCCCGCGCGGCATAGCGGACGGCGCCCATGAGCATTCTTGTTGACGAGACGACACGGGTCGCCGTGCAGGGCTTGGGCCGCGCCGGCAGGTTCCATGCGGAGCAATGCATCCGCTTCGGAGCACGCGTGGTGGCTGGAGTCCACCCGGGCCGCGGCGGCGGCACGGCCCTCGGTTTCCCTGTCTACAACACCGTGCGCGAAGCCGTGCAGCACCAGCGGCCCGATGCGTCCATGATCTTCGTCCCAGCCTCGGGCGCGGCGGACGCCATCCTGGAGGCTGTGGAGGCCGAGATTCGGCTGGTGGCGTGCATCACCGAGGGGATTCCTGCTCGGGACATGGTGGCTGTGGCCGCCGCCCTCGACGGCTCCCGGACCCGGCTGGTCGGGCCTAACTGTCCGGGCGTCATCTCTCCAGGGAAGTGCAAGTTTGGGATCATGCCGGGGCACATCCACCGGGTCGGCACGGTCGGCGTGGTCTCCCGGTCAGGCACGCTGACGTACGAGGCAGTCGGGCAGCTGTCCAACCTTGGAATTGGCCAATCGACCTGCATCGGGATCGGCGGGGATCCGATCATCGGCACGAGCTTCGTCGACGTGCTGGACATGTTCGAGCGCGACCCCGGAACGGACGGGATCGTCATGATCGGCGAAATCGGGGGCACGGCCGAGGAGGAGGCGGCGGAGTTCGCCAAGTCTGGGGTCACCAAGCCCATCGTTGGGTTGATCGCGGGCGCAACCGCGCCGCCAGGGCGGCGCATGGGCCACGCTGGCGCCATCATCTCGGGCGGCAAGGGCACGGCGGCAGAAAAGCACGCCGCCATGAAGGCGGCCGGCATCGCTATGGCCCCCACGCCTGCGGACATCGGCTCGACACTGGCCGACCTGCTCTGAAGCGGCCCGGAAGCGAGGCCGCATTGCTAGGACATCTCGGAGATCAGCAAGGATGAAGAACGAGCGCACCCTGACGATCATCAAGCCGGACGCGGTCCGGGCACGCAAGGCGGGCCTGATCATGGCCCAGCTGGAGGCGTGCGGCTTCGAGATCGTCGCGATGAAGAAGCTGACGCTTACCGAGGCGCAGGCGCGCGCCTTCTATGCCGTTCACCAAGAGCGCCCGTTCTATAGCAGTCTGGTGGCTTTCATGACCTCGGGCCCGGTCATTCCAATGGTCCTCGAGCGCGACGACGCCATCGCCTCCCTGCGTCGGGTGATGGGCGCCACGAATCCCGCCGAGGCCGCCGACGGCACGATCCGCAAGCTCTACGGGACGGACATCGAAAAG
The DNA here is from genome assembly GCA_965203925.1 of Bryobacterales bacterium. GTDB lineage: Bacteria > Acidobacteriota > Terriglobia > Bryobacterales > UBA6623 > VXMF01. The sequence goes on along the minus strand of OZ241924.1, from coordinate 1,210,917 downwards.
AACGCCATTCACGGCTCCGACTCTCCGGCGACGGCGGCCGTTGAGCGCGCCTTCTTCTTCAGTGCCCTCGAGCAGGGCTGAGGCGGCATTCCGCTCAGAGCGGAATGTTCCCGTGCTTCTTGCGCGGCAGAGCCTCGGTCTTGTGGCGGAGCATCTCTAGGCCGCGCACCAGCTTCGGGCGGGTCTCGCGCGGCTCGATCACCTCGTCGATCCAGCCCTTCTCTGCCGCCCGGTAGGGATTAGCGAAGCGCGCGGTGAACTCCGCGGCCCTCTCGCGCCGGAAGTTGTTGGGGTCGTCGGCGGCCGCAAGCTCGCGCCGGTAGAGGATGTTGACGGCAGCCTCGGCCCCCATGACCGCAATCTCGGCCGTAGGGTAGGCGAAGTTCAGGTCTGTGCGGATGTGCTTGGAGCCCATGACGCAGTAGGCTCCGCCGTAGGCCTTGCGAGTGATCACCGTCAGTTTCGGCACGGTGGCCTCGCAATAGGCGTAGAGCAGCTTGGCGCCGTGCCGGATGATGCCGCCGTACTCCTGGTCGCTGCCCGGAAGGAAGCCCGGGACATCCTCGAAGGTCACAATGGGGATGCCGAATGCGTCGCAGAAGCGCACGAAACGCGCCGCTTTGACGGAAGCGTTGATGTCAAGGCACCCGGCCAGCACCGCGGGCTGGTTGGCCACGATGCCCACGGACCATCCGTCCAGACGTCCGAAGCCGACCACGATGTTCTGCGCATAGTGCTCCTGGACCTCCAGGAAGCGACCATCGTCGACGACGCGCCCGATGATGTTTCGGATGTCGTACGGCTGGTTGGCCTCGGCGGGCACGATCGTGTCGAGTTCGGCGTCGCGCCGGTCCGGGGGGTCTGAAGTCGCCCGGATTGGCGGGTCGTCCAGGTTGTTCGCGGGCAGGTAGGAGAGCAGCTCGCGGACCAGCTGCAGGCAGTGCCGGTCGTCGGTCGCCAGGAAGTGGGCCACGCCGCTGGCCTCGTTGTGCGTGCGCGCCCCGCCCAGCGCCTCCTTGGTGACCTCCTCGTGGGTCACTGCTCGGATGACGTCCGGCCCCGTGACGAACATGTGGCTGGTGCGGTCCACCATCACCACAAAGTCCGTGATGGCCGGCGAGTAGACGGCCCCTCCGGCGCACGGGCCCATCACTGCGGAGATCTGCGGCACGACGCCGCTGGCGAGAGTGTTGCGCAAGAAGATGTCCGCATAGCCCGCCAGCGACGCCACACCCTCGTGGATGCGGGCCCCGCCGGAGTCGTTCAGGCCGACTACCGGCGCACCGGTCTTCATGGCAAGGTCCATGATCTTGCAGACCTTCTGCGCGTTTCGGCGCGACAGCGAGCCACCGAAGACGGTGAAGTCGTGCGAGAACGCATAGGCGAGCCGCCCGTCGATCTTGCCGCAGCCAGTGACGAAGCCGTCCCCCGGGATCGTTCGGGCGTCCATGCCGAAGTCCGTGCAGTCGTGGGCCACCAACCGGTCGATCTCTTGGAACGAGCCTTCGTCGAGCAGCAATTCGAGCCGTTCCCGGGCCGTCAGCCGACCGTTGCGCTCTTGACGGGCGATTCGCTCCGGTCCACCTCCGGCCAGTGCGGCGGAGTTGCGTCGCCGGAGCTCGGCGCGCTTGTCGGCCAAGTCCATGGACCCACACCGTATCACGGGGCCGCGTGCTATGCTCCCGGTTGCTGGACGCCCTCCTTTGGCTCTTCACAGTGCCAGCGGCGCTGGCCACGCTGGTCTCTGTCAAGGGGGGCCGGCGGTTCTTGGAGTACGTCAGCCGCCGCGTGAGGACTCCCTTGGAGCCGCCCGCCGAGGGCTGGCCTGCGGTAGCCTTGATCGTTCCCGTCAGGGGCGCCGAGCCCGGACTGGCACAGCACTTGCGCGCCCTGCGCGAGCAGGACTATCCCGGCATGTCGCTGGTGGTCTGCTTCGCGGACGCTGCGGATTCCGCGTTGGCAGTGGCCCGCGCGGCAGTCGGCCGTGACGCCCGCTTCGTGGAGGCTGGCCCGCCGCCGCCGGACATTGGGGAGAAGGTCCACAACCTAATGGAGGCCGTGGATGCCGTTGGGGCCAGCGCCCAGGTTCTAGTCTTCGCCGACTCCGACGGGCTTGTTGCGCCCGACTGGGTGCGCAAGCTTGTGGCGGCACTGCACGCTCCCCGAGTCGCGGCAAGCACTGCGTTCCGTTGGCACTTCCCGGAAAGTGGAGGGTTCTGGCCTCTGCTGCGCAGCGTCTGGGACTCGGCCGTTCTCACCACCATGGACACCCGTGACCGGAGCTTCGCGTGGGGCGGTGGCACGGCCGTTTGGCGGGAGAGCTTCGAGGCCGCCAGGGTACGCGAGCACTGGAAGGGCGCAGTCAGCGACGACCTGCGCCTGACCCGCGCGCTGCACGCGGCCGGCATGGGGATCCGCTTCGCGCCAGAAGCGCTGGTGGCCACGCTCGGCAGCTGTGGGCCGGCCCAGTTCCTCGCATGGGCCGTTCGGCAGGCGACGATCACACGCGTGTACCGCTTCCGCATGTGGGCGGCCGGGTTTGCCGGCCACTCCCTCTACTGCGCGACGCAGCTGCTGAGCCTGCTGCACCTAGCGCAGGGTAATCTCGTGGGCCTGTTCCCGCTGGCGTTGGTCACGCTGCCGGGAATGGTCAAGGGCAACACGCGCGCCTACGCGTGCTCTCTGGCGCTCCCCGAGAGGCAGGAGTGGTTCGATCGCTATGGATGGGCGCACTTCTGGATGTCGCCGCTGGCGACGTGGGTCTGGCTGTACGCATTCGTGCGCTCGGGCCTGACACGCCGGATCCGGTGGCGCGGGAGGGCCTACGTGCTGCTCAGCGAGAACCGCGTGCGCGAAGTGGGTACGCCGCAGACCCGGGCTCCCGATACACATTGAAGGGCTGTCCGGTACGCACGAGAGAGGTGTCCGAGCCCGCCAACTCCGGCCCTAGGAGTCTCGGACCGGTCGATGCAGTTGGGCCGGATTGCCTCAATCGACGGGGGTCGGACGGCAGTTGGCCATGACAGATACTGCAGCCCCAAGGAAGCCCGGTGTGTTGCCAAGCTGGAGGGCTTTGCACGTGCGCTTCTATCGCCACTGGCAGACTAGAACGCAAGTTCGTGCTGGATGTCCGGATCGCGAGCCCGCGGCACTGCAGGCTCAGGGGGCGACATGGACTTGATTGTCGTGGCGCCGTCCGAACGGCCGTACCCGGAACAGCCCCTCGACAGTCTGACCGCGCTGCTATGCGCCGGGGCTCCGGCGGACATCCTCGTCTACACCCCCGAGGAGTTCCGCAGCATGCCTTAAGAGGGCCGGCCGACCCTTGCGGAAGGGCTGAAGACAGCCGTGCCTAAGCATGTGGGATGGCAGAGAGGAAAGTCTGCGCTGGCTGGAGCAGGCCGAGCACGATCTCTCCGTAGCCCGGCTCACGCTCGAGGCGGAGTACTTCACCCACTGTTGCTTCTCCTGCCACCAGCCCGCCGAGAATGCCGCAAATGCCATTGCCTACGGCTTGGGCGAGCGGATCGTGCTCGGCCATTCCGTGTCCGACTTGTGCAGTCGGCATGCGGCCCGGGTCGCGGACTTGGAGCCCCTGCTCCCCAGAGCGGGAGGCCTTGATCTCGACTATGTCCCGACCCGACACGCGAACGGCTTGTCAGTGGGAGTTCAGGGCTCGGTGCTCACCGAGAGGCTGGCGACTGAAGCAATGGGTTCGGCGCGCCTCTTGTTGAGCTTTGCCAGAGACCGTTGCAGTGTGTCACCGCTCCGCTGAGCGGCTTGTAGAGGTCTCCTACAGGCAGGGCCAGCCGCCCGTTACGCCTGGAGCTGCGTCCGTCCCCGCCTACTCGCGCTCCACGGAGCGGATCACAGGCGTAAGCAGGTTGTCGACAGGAGCGAAGTCGTCGGTCAGCACTAGGCCCTGCGACCGCTCGCGGAGTACCGCGAGGTGCGCGGGCGTCAGCAGCGACGCGGAGTACTGCTCATAGTCGAGGGCGCGGACCGGCAGCAAGCGTGTCGATCCTGCTACCACGAATGTGTCCCGCTCATCCTCGTCGGAGGGCCCGGCGGGGGATGTGCAGAACGTGTAAACGTACGGGAAGACCTCCTCGACGGTGTTGATCATGGCGCCGAGGAACTGGCCGGAACGGTACAGGTCGATGGTGTTGGCGAGGAAGACCGACCGGTCGCTCATCACGGCCCGCAGCTTGCGGATGTACTCTACCGTCGTCAGGTGAAACGGCGGAGAGTAGTGGTTGAAGGCGTCGTTGTACACCAGGTCGAACTTGGCATCCAGTTCGCCGCGCTGCGCCATCCTGTATAGGTCCTCCACGCGGTTGCGGGCGTCCAAGTGCGTGATTCGCAGTGGTGTGTCGCGCTCCAGCGTGAAGGCCTCAAAGGCGGCCCGGGTCACCTGAGGGTCAATCTCAACCACCTCGCCGAATCCCAGCGGGTAGCGGCGCAGGAACCATCTGGGGAAAACGTAGCCTCCCCCACCCAAGAAGAGCGCCCGCAAGCGCCCTTCCGGATGGTGGGCCTGCACCGCCCGCACCGTGATGCCGGCGTATACGCGCTCGTAGTCGTAGTGCAGCTTGTCGGGCTCCTGCGTGTCTACATAGGCGTGGATGAGGTAGTCCAGGCGCATGGACCGAACGCCCGGAGTCTCCAGGACGTTCTCGACCCGCACGAACGAGTACTGCGACTCGTCCTGGAAGAGCACCGCCTCCATGCGCGGTTCGCGGAGCCCTAGGCGCTCTCCGATCACCCCGGCCCACGGAACCGGTCCCCAGGCTGCGACGATTGTGGCCCCCAGCACCCCGCTCCACAAGTACGGCAGCAGACCGGTCCCCCCGTATAGCAGGGCCATAGCCAGCAGGACGGCGGCCACCGACAGCAGGACGGCCGTCGAGCCCATCCAAGCGATGAGAACGTAGCCGGTGAGGAAAGTGCCGATGATGCTTCCGATCGTTCCCCACGAGTACACGTTTCCGATCGTGCGGCCCAGCTGCTGGCCCAGCACGATGGCCATCTTGGCCGCGACCGGACTGATCATGCCTAGCAGGCAGGAAGGTGCGAAAAACACCAAGAACACGTGCAGCGCGATGCGCACCGGCCAATCAAGCTCGCGCAGCGCCTCCATGCCCCCGATTCGCCCGTTGATCAAAGGGATTACCAGACAGTTGGCCGAGGCGACGAGGAAGATCGCCCCAAGGGTTTCCCGTGGAGGGAAGCGGTCCGCAAGTCGCCCCCCGACGTAGTTGCCCGCAGCGATTCCGGCCAGAACGATGCCGATCACCGAGGTCCACGTGTACAGCGAACTCCCGACGTGGCGCGCAATCAGCCTGCCTGCGACCAGTTCGAGCACCATGATGCAGAGGCTCGACAGGAAGACCGTGGCGATCGGGATGGCCGCCGCCAAGCGCTGGTGCCTGCCGCTGGCTGATTGCTGGATCTCCATGGGAAGCTGCGGAGTGCGCGCCGGACGGTCAGCCCGAGGGGCAGGGAGGCGCTGCCATTGTCAGGCCTCGATCCCGGGCACCGGGAATGCCGAGCACAATTCCTGCACCTCAGCGTTGAGGCGCTCCAGACGCGCGTCGTCGCCGTGGGCGCGCAGCGCCTCGAGCATGCAGCGCGCCAGGACTTCCATCTCCGGCTCCCGCATGCCACGCGTCGTTGCGGCAGGCGTTCCGAGGCGGATGCCGCTGGGCCGCAGCGGGGGATTCGGGTCGTCGGGGATCACTTGCTTATTGCAGGTGATCGAGATGCGGTCTAGGGTCTCCTCCGCGACCCGGCCGTTGATTTCGAACGAGCTGACGCAGTCCACGACCATCATGTGGTTGGCCGTGCCGCCGGTGACAAGATTCGCCCCGCCGGCCAAGAGCGCTCCCGCCAGCGCTTGCGCATTGTCGAGCACTTGGCGGCAGTACTGCCGGAAGTCCGGCCCCTGCGCCTTCGCAAGGGCGACGGCGGTCGCCGCAACCTGGTTCATGTGCGGCCCGCCCTGAAGGCCGGGGAAGACGGACTTGTCGATCGCGAGGCGGAACTTGCTCCGGCAGAGGATCATGCCGCCGCGGGGGCCGCGCATCGACTTGTGGGTGGTGGTCGTGACAATGTCGAAGCCCGAGTCGAAGGGGTTCGCCAGCGCTCCTCCCGCGATCAGGCCGCCGATGTGGGAGACGTCCGCCAGTGTGATCGCACCGATCTCGTCGGCGATCTCCTTGAAGGGTCCGTAGTCGTAGTCGCGCGGGTAGGAGGAGTAACCGCAGACGATCATTCTCGGCGAGTGCTCGAGCGCGGCGCGCCGCACGGCATCGAAGTCGATCCGGCCCTCTGCGCTTGGCTCCGTCTTGTATCGCACCCACCGGAACAGCCGACCCATATGCGAGACCGGCGCACCGTGGGTCAAGTGCCCGCCGTGGGACAGGTCCATGCCCATGACCGTGTCGCCGGGCTCAAGCAGGGCCAAGTACGCGGCGGCGTTCATCGGGGCCCCCGAAAGGGGCTGGACGTTCGCGTGCTCGCACCCGAAGAGCTGCTTGGCCCGCTGTCGGGCGAGGCTCTCGATGGTGTCGGTGAACTCTTGCCCTCCGTAGTAGCGCCGGCCGGGATAGCCCTCCGAGTACTTGTTGGTGAACACTGACCCTAGCGTGGCCAGCACCTCCGGATAGGTGTAGTTCTCGGACGGGATCATCTCCACGCCCTGCGCTTGCCGCATCTCCTCCCCGGCCAATGCCCGGAATATGGCGGGATCGCTCTGCTGCAGGAGTTCGCGTGCGGATGCCATAGGTATCGGATTGCTCCCCTGTCCACCATTGTCACGCATTGGCTAGCCGGCGAATGGGCACGCATTGGGGTGCCCAACCCGCATTCATGAACCCTTAACCCTGCTGTCGCACTGGGGTAACACCCGCTGGATAGTGTTGAGTCATGCGGTAGGGGGCCGGTTCGGACCGGCCCTCGGCCCGCGGTGGCGCCGGCGTGGCCGGCGGTATTGAGGTGGGTCGGCCTGTGGCGCTGGAACGCTTGGCCGGGCCCGAGTTGAGAGAACAAGGAGAACAGAATGAGAAAGCACTGGTTCCTTTGGGCGGTTGTGGCGGCATTGGGCACACTTCCGCTGGTGATGTCCGCCCAGGACATGCCAGACATTCCGACGGAGACGAACGTGAATTTGGGCGTGCACCCGGTCGCCGCGTCGACGATGCGGGCCGCCCTCTGGACGGACAAGCTCGGCTACGCAGGCGGTGAGGAGATGCGCGTCTACCTGACGCTCGACGCGATGGGCGACATGGACGAGTACACGTACTTCGTGTACCGCGAGAACATTGAGACTGGCATGCGGCAGTACCTTGCGGCGCAAACTGAAGGCGCGATGTTGGGCGACGCACTCATGGACACTCTGGGCGCAACCGAAATGTTCCAGGCGATGCCGGTGCCGGAGCACGACCAGAGCCTGATCTGGCGCGGAGCGGTCCCTGAACCGGGGCTTTGGCACTGGGTGCTGGAGGTGCGCAGTGCCGACGCTACGCAGGTGGTCAAGAGAGCCTACGCCAAGTTTGTCGTCTCTCAAGCCCCAGAGCTCGTGCTGGGCGCTGACGGCACGGACACCGAGATTTCGACCGACACCACATGGACGAATGACACCATCTACCGCATTCGCCACCAGGTGTTCGTCAACGCGGGCGCAACACTGACGATCGAGGCGGGCACGCTGATCTTGGCCTCTGGCCAGAACGCCGTCTTGGTCGTTGAGAAGGGTGCCAAGATCATGGCGGAGGGCCGCCGGGAGGCTCCCATCGTGATGACCTGCGACCAGCCGGTGGGACAGCGGGCGTCGGGTTGCTGGGCCGGACTGATCGTGCTGGGGAATGCGCCCATGGCGCGTGGGACCGGCCTTGCCGAGGGTGTGATTCCCGAAACGCGTCCCGTCTACGGCGGCGATGACCCGACGGACTCCAGCGGCGTGCTGCGCTACGTTCGCGTGGAGTTCGCCGGAGTGGACTTCAATCCGGAGACGCAGCCGAACGCGTTCGGTTTCCACGGTGTGGGCTCGGGTACGGTCATCGATCACATACAGGCGCATGAGGGCGAGGATGATGGCATCGAGTTCTTCGGCGGCACGGCCAACTGCATGTACTGCGTTTCCAGCGGTTCCAAAGACGACTCGCTGGACTGGGCCTTCGGCTGGCAGGGCACGGGGCAGTTCATCTTCATCCAGCAGGACACTAGCGGCGACAACGGCATCGAGGCCGACAATGACAGCCAGGGTTTCGACCGAACGCCGCGCTCGCACCCGAAACTGTACAACCTCACAATGGTTGGTGGCGTGGCCCAAGACCTGAACACGACCTCCGGGGACGGCATGCGCATCCGGGTCGGCACGGCGATCACGGCCCGCAACGTCATCCTGACCGGCTTCGGCGACGACGCTCTTGACGTGCGCGACAACTCTCCCTCACTGTTCATGGACGGCACGAGCAGCATCGCCAACACCATCCTCCACGCCAATGGCGGCAATGAGGGGGCGGACCAGCTAAACGGCTTGGTCGAGGGCGATGTGATGTTCGTGGATACCGACCCGATGCTCGTCAATGTGCGCTTCGAGGCGAATCCGGACCCGCGCCCGGCAATCGGATCCCCGGCACTGCTGATCGGCAGCGGCGCCACGCCGCCCAGCGATGGCGCGCTCGACACCAGCGCGCAGTTCGTGGGAGCCTTCGGTGCCGAGAACTGGCTCGAAGAGTGGACGTTCTTCGGAGACGAATTCGACTACGACGTGTTCTAGGACGGTCTATCACGCCGTCCGGTGAAGGGCGGCGGCTGGAATCCACAGGACACCTGCGGCCCTTTCCCCTTGGGGGAGGGGCCGCTTCTCATTCGCCCGCCTGCGCTGGTCTCTTGACATGACGCCACGCAGCGGTGCGCCCGCCCCCCAGTTGCCGATATAAGGCGTTGGGTCAGGCACCAATCGGCCAGCGTCCCGCCGGACGATGGTCACATCAGGCGGAACGAGATCTCCAGCCTAACCCTTGACGCGACCCTCTGGCCGCCTCTCCTAGCGGGTCGGAACTTCCACTGACGGACGGCTTTGACCGCTTCCTCGTCGAGCCCCAGCCCCAATGGGCGTACCACGAGAAGATTTGACGGCCGACCGTCCGCATCCACGTCGGCCTGCAGCAGCACGCTGCCCTCATGATTGGCTATGCGCGCCTCATTGGTGTAGTCGGGTTCGGAGCGCTCCATCAGCACGGCGGACTGGGTGTCGCTCCCAGCTGCCGGTGGCGCGGCATCGACGGCCTCAGGGTCGCTGGCCGCCGTCCTGCGATACTCCCGGGCCCTTGCTTCCAGGGGGGCGGCGTCTCCGGGCCGCGAGAGCTTGTGGAGCAGTCTGGCCAAGTGCTCGAGCGTCTCGACGGTGGAGGGGTCGTCCGGCCCCAACGCGCGTTCTCGGATGTCGAGCGCAGTCCGGTAGTACGTCTCGGCCTTCGCGTATTGGACTTGGTTCTCGTACAGCACGGCCAAATTGTTGACCACGGCTGCGACGTCGGCGTGGCTCCTCCCCAAGTGTCGCGTGCGGATGGAGAACGCCAGCCTGTAGAAGCGCTCCGCTTCGGTGTATTTCACGCGCAGATGGTAGTAGCGTCCAATCTGGTTGAGCAGGCTCGCGTACTCCGTGCTGTCAGCGCCCCATGCTTGGCGGGCGATTGGGTCGGCTTGGCGGTAGAGCTGTTCGGGGACCGCGTAGTCGCCCCTCCGCAAGTGCAGCTTCGCGAGTTCCATTAGCGGGACGACCCGGCGCGGGTCGTCCGTTGCAAAGCCGCTTGAGAGGCTCTGGGCCCGCCGCAGGATACGTGCCGCTGCGTCGAAGCGCTCCGTCGCGAGCGCCTCACGCGCAGCCTGGATGGACTCCTCCCATCCGCCGTCCTGCGCCAAGCCGCCAGAGCTCAGCAGTACCGCCCAAACAAAGGCGGCCGCATTCCTAGTATTTCCTCCCACCGTGCGAATGCCACACCTCACCGCGCGGCCTTCGAAGCCCCGGATCCAAGTTTATCAGCAGGTCCCGATGGCCATCCCCCAAGACCTAGCGCGAGCAGGAGAGTTCAATCTATGCTTGCGAAGGCTTGTATCCGAGACTGAAGCAGTCCTTGGACCACGTGGCATAGGCACAGCGGAACGGGTCGGCGGATTTGGACACGCCGATGGCCGCCGCGCCAAGTTCTAGGAGATTGCGAGGGACGCCAGGATTGGGACAGCTGCGGTCCGCCGGCGCGTGCTCGTGTGATCCGGACCCCTTCGTGGAGGTCGCGACGATGCCTAGGCGGATTGGCCATTGGTAGCACCCAGTACGCCTGCTCGCCCGCGCGGGGCGAGCCTCCGGTCCCCGCGGAAGTCATGGCACCTTTAGGGACCTCCTCTAGGGCAGACTCCTCGATCGCCTTGGTACCGCATCTTGAGAGACACCGGAAAGGCCAGGCCGACCCCTTGCGCTGATGGCCTGCTGACATGCAAGTGTCGGCGGTACAGCGATCTGAGGAAGCCGTTGCCGATTGCACCAAAGGGATGCGCCTCGCTCCCGATGCCCTCTCACTCTGTATCGAGCGTGTCAAGGCGTAGGCGGAGCTGGGCCGCTATGAAGACGCCATCGCCGACTTCGATCGGACGAGCAGTATTGCCCCGGTCGACTTGCCGTTGTACCAATGCCGCTGCTAGGCGAGGTCCGATCTGAGACGCCAGGAGAAGGCACTGGATGACTTTGGGCGGATCGTCAGCCTAGACGCGCACTGGGCCGACGCGTCCGGGGATCAGTAAGCTGTCGGCCGCTCTCGGGAGCGCAACCGGGCCCGGCAAGCCCCCATCCGGCGGTTCCGTGTCGGGACTCGGCGCACAGAGGGCGATCCATGCCGATGCCCTCCCCCAATTCGATCTTGGCGATCGCCTAGGCCGCCCCGGCAGTGCCAAGTGTCAAGGAATCCGCCGTCAATGGCCGCGGCCCATTCACAGCGAAACGGCGCATGCGAGTCGGCTTGCGAACACACCCATCCTGCTTGGAGCTGGTCGACAAACGCCGACACCCTGAAATGGGCTGCCGGACGGTCTCCAGCCAATGGCGTGTGCTCGGTCGCCGAGGGCCGGTTCTCGAAGAGGGGTACCGGCACCCTGAAGAAACACGAGGCCTGAGACTTGAACCACGGGAGGGTATTGCCGATCAGCGCCTCGTACGGCTGCCATGCCTCCTTCATCGTTGTTGGTGCGATGAGCGTTCTCTCTAGAGAACCGGCACACGGAACTTCGCCTCAGCCATCTCTGGGCGCACCAACGTCACGGGTCTGCTGGTCCTTCACTGGGTCATTCGAACACCCGCTCCGGGCCCTCGCTCGTCCTCCGCGGTGTTCCTGCGTTTGCCGTCGCCTCTGATCACGTGCTCTCGATCTCGTTCCGGGCCGCAGTCGCTAAGAAGGCCGACCGGGTCATCCGGCGCCCCTTGGCCTCGTCGTCTATGGCTTCGAGCAAGCCGCGGTCAATAGAGATGTTGACCCGTCGCGAGGATCCGCGGTCCAAGAGGAGTGGGATCAGCACGAAGTCGGCGCCGCGCCGCCAGTCGTCGAGGTCCGGGTCGCCCTTGATGTCGTCGATCGAGCGAGGCAGCGGAATTGGATCGCCGTCGTGGCGGAGTCCCTCGACGTGGAACGCGAGTGCCTCGGCACCTCGCTTCACAGCCTCGTCAACCGTGTCGCCGACCGAGACGCAGCCCGGGAAGTCGGGAAAGCTGACCCCGTAGCAGGTTTCGTCTAGGTGGATGAAAGATACGTATCGCATCGATTCGTCGTCCTTACGTGTTCCAGCCCGCTTGCCGGTAGACCGACGCCACCGTTCCGCGCGGGATGTCCTTTTTCGGGTGCGGCACGGTGACGCGCCCCGGTTTGGCAGGTTGCTTGAACTGCCAGTGGCTGCCCTTGGTGGCGACATGGACCCAGCCGTCCTGTCGTAGCATCCGGATGAGCCTGCCGCTGATTCGTTCCACAGCCTGCTTGCTATTGTGTATCACTATACACAATCAACCTCCTCGCGCAGGTCGGGGAGTGCCCACATTGGAGTGAAATCGAAATCGAAATCGTGGACAGTTGGACCTCAAAGATTCTGCATGTCATTCATTCGGTGCTGTGCGACCGGCGGGCATTCTACGATCCGGCCATCGACTACGAAGGACTGATGGTCGGCTGCAACGGGCCACGCTGGTTGCGCATGCTGGACAAGGATGAGTATCTGGAGGAACTGATCATGCAGGCGAAAGGGAGAGCGCCTAGCAACCCCAACGGACCGGCCGACGGTATCACAGGGCCACAGATCGGGGCTGCCCGGGTTGTCAGCGAACTGTGATAGGGCGAGTCATCCTGTCGGTATCGGCAAGCAACCTTGCCGCTCCGCGGCAACGCTATCGGTGTGCGTAAACGTCGTCTAATGTAGTCCCGCGCGTACGCGAGAATGACCCACCTCGCGACGCTCCTGCCTCAAGGAGCATTCCAGGGGAACGGCCATGAGGGCGCAGGCGTCGCCCCCCGGATCAAGAACGTATGCTCAGGCCAGCACTCGCCATCGTGCCGATATCCATTGAGTTGGGCGACGGTCGGGTCGGCGACCGCTTGCCTTGGGCCAGGTTCTGGGGCTGCTCCCGAGCGCGGCACGACCCGCCTCGCTCACAACCGGCATCCCACGGCAGCAAAACTCCGCAACAGCAGCCCGCGTCGGCAAGACGGTGGGAGTGGATCCGTCCCGGGAAGTGTTTCAGAGGATGCATCGTGGACCGACTCGGGGTGCAATACATCGACCGCGTGTCTGGACCGAATCTGCGAGACATCCCAACTGTCATGCGTCCCGAGGTGGCAGGTGTCTTGGGTTCACCGCTCGCCCCCCGGCGCAACGTGCAATCTCTGAGAACTTGTTCATCCTGCATGACGGCTAAGGCCAGATGATGCTTCGCTGAGGTCTCTTCCCTGTAAGAACTACCATTGACCCTTGACGCGAAATGGCTCTTCGATGCGGATACGTCTCGCCTGGCGCGAGCAGGGCCAGCGGCAAGCCATGATTCAACGTCGACCAAATCGTCGATCAAGCGCGAGGTCTTGCCGAACGCATCTACAGCATCATCCGCTGGGCAGACACAGACGAGTTCCTGCAGCGGTACGGAGGAGAACTCTGAGTCTCCAAGCGAAGTATGTCTGCATCAAGACTCCCCGTGATCGCCCCCAACGCCAATCCCCTTAGCCTTGAGCCCGTTGTCAGTCCCCGGTACATCTGCCGTATGCACGATAAGAGAATGGGAATAGTCCCGTTGTTCGGAGGGCGCCCACTGGATCGGGACCAAGGCGGGCTGACGTCGAGGACCGTCCCGAGCGCGATCCCGAGGCGGTGACGAAGGGCGTTTCTGAGTTACGTAGAATTGCCGGCCTGACGTGGGGGGAACTAGGGGAAGTATTCGAGGTCTCGCGTCGCAGGATCCTGCTTTGGCCGAGCGGTAAGCCCCTAGACCCCCTCTCTGGAGACCGACTCATGAAAATACTGGCCGTGGTCCGCTGCGCCGATCGCGGCAGTTCGGATAGGACACGGCAAGCCCTCTTGGACACCAATGGAGTCACGAGGACGCTTGATATGTTGATTTCGCAACGATTCGCTGATGCACGCGTCGCTCTTGGTCGAGGGCGTGCGCGGACACGCCCAGTGGTGTCGAAACTCAGTACACAGGCTCGCGCGACGAGACGGCCACTTCCCCCGGCGCAGCTCATTGGTGCCGTAGGCGAGCGTGTACACTTCGAGACCGGCCGCTCACGGGCCTCGTCCAGCTTCAGGAACCGACGGTGCGGGCCGGCCCGACGTCTCGGGTCGAGAGCAAGTCGACAAGCAGATCTCGAATTGGCGTCAAGGTCACCAGACCGGACATGCCCCCCAATTGGCGAGCAGCTCTGCCCCACGTTGTGAAGCGAGGCATGGACTGGAGCATCCGGGACCGCTTGGAGGCGGGTTTGCGGCGGACGGAACGACAGCCCCACCCGAGGAGTCCCGAGACAAGCGGTCTTACGCTAAGACTTACCGCGGTCCCTCTACAAGATCCGTCCCGGTTAGGAGCTAGCTCGACTGGGCTGTCCCGCGGGCTATTCCGGCAGGATCAGGTCCCGCGCCCAAGAGCGGTTCTCCTCGTACCAGCGGACCGTCCGCTCGATTCCCTGGGTCAGACTGGTCTCTGGGCGCCATCCCAGCAGGCGGCGAGCCTTGCGGGTGTCGGCCCAAGTCGCCCGCACGTCGACCCGTGGGACCTTGGCCCGCTCCACCCTCGCCTCGCGCCCTAGGCAGGTTTCGATCAGGCGCAGCGCTTCGCACAGCCGGACCGGGGAATCCGAGCCGAGGTTGACAATCTCGCATCCGAGCGGCACCGCCGCGGCGAGCGTGCCCTCGACGATGTCGGCCACGTAAGTGAAGTCCCGGGACTGGTGTCCGTCTCCCCGCAGCACGATCGGCTCACCCTCCCGGATCCAGCGGATGAAGCGGAACAGGCTCATATCCGGCCGGCCCGCGGGCCCGTAAACCGTGAAGTAGCGCAGCACCGTGATGTCCAGGCCGTGGAGGTGGTGGTGGGCGTGCGCAAGGACCTCCGCGGCCCGCTTGGATGCCGCGTAGGGCGACAGGGGCCGATCGGCAGGGGCGTCTTCGGCAATGGGAAGGCTGCCGGCCTTCCCGTACACGCTGGATGTTGAAGCGAGCACCAGCTTGGGGACGCCGTGAGCGGAGCAGGCCTCCATCACGCGCTGTGTGCCCATCGCATTGGCCACGACGTAGCGTCCAGGCTCCCGGACGCTCTGGGGCGCGCCGGCACGGGCGGCCAAGTGGAAGACCGCGTCGTACTTGCGACCCGCGAACACTTCGCGCAGCGCCCGGCTGTCCGTTACGTCGGTCGCGTGGAACTGGAACCGCGAGCTTGTCGCAAGCCGGGCCAACCGCCAGCGCTTGATTCGGGGGTCATAGGCCGAATTGAGGTTGTCCACGCCCACGACGCGGGCCCCCTCTTGGAGGAGCCGGCGCACGAGCCAGTGGCCGATGAAGCCCGCCGCGCCTGTGACAAGAAAGCGGGACACTGAAATGGGCCTCAGAGGCGGAGCAGGTTCGGAGCGGTGGCTCCCGCGAGCGCGTTCCGCGTGTCCAAGACCATCGGTGCGACCCGCAGCAAGGCCGCGTAATCGACACCGTCATGGTCGGCAAGAATGACGGCGATGTCGCAGCTTCGCGCGGCCTCGTCGAGGGGTGCACGCTGCAGCTGGAGTGCGCCCGCTCGAATGGATGGGACGTAAGGGTCGCTATAGGACAGGCGTGCTCCCCGCCGAGCCAGCAGTGCGGCTATGTCGAGAGCAGGCGATTCGCGAGTGTCGGCGACGTTGCGCTTGTACGCCACTCCGACAAGGTGGACCCGGCTGCCTTTGGTGGGCTTTCCCGAATCATTGAGGGCAGCCTGCACCTTCTCGACCACGTGTCGAGGCATGGCGCCGTTGATCTCGGAGGCGAGGCGGATCAGCTGGGGCTCGTAGCCCGCTTGGCGCGCCTTCCAAGACAGGAAGTGGGGGTCTACCGGAACGCAGTGGCCTCCAAGCCCAGGGCCCGGGTAGAACGGCATGAAGCCGAACGGCTTGCTGGCCGCGGCCTCGATGACCTCCCAGACGTCGATCCGCATGCGGTCGCAAAGCACGGCGGTCTCGTTCGCCAGTGCGATGTTGACCATCCGAAACGTGTTCTCGAGCAGTTTCGCGGTCTCCGCGGCCAGCGTGGAGCTGACAGGGACGAGGGTCTCGATGAACTTTCCGTAGAATGCCATGCCCGCCTCAAGACATCTCGGCGTGACCCCACCGATGATCTTGGGGATGTTCCTAGTGCAGAACTCGCGGTTGCCGGGATCGACCCGCTCGGGCGAGTAGCAGAGGTGGAAATCCGAGCCCGCCCGCAGGCCGGACAACTCCAGCGCGGGCAGTACGCATTCCTCCGTAGTTCCGGGATAGGTCGTGGACTCCAGCACGACCAGCATGTTGGCCCGCAAGTGCGGGGCGAACGCCCGCACGGCCTCCAAGACGTGCGTCAGGTCGGGGTCCCGAGTCTTGCGGAGTGGGGTCGGGACACAGATCGAGACCGCTTCGCAGGACTCCAGGGATGCGTAATCCCGGCCCGCCTGGAGGCGGCCGGACCGCACCAGATGCGCAAGCGTACGCTCATCGACGTCCGCCACGGTCGACCGGCCGGCATTGATCTCGCCGACTCTGGCCGGATCTGTGTCGATCCCCGTTACCCGGCACCCGGAGAGGGCCATCTCCATCGCCAGGGGAAGGCCCGCGTGGCCCAAACCCACGACTCCTGCGCACGCT
This sequence comes from Bryobacterales bacterium, assembly GCA_965203925.1. GTDB lineage: Bacteria > Acidobacteriota > Terriglobia > Bryobacterales > UBA6623 > VXMF01. The sequence goes on along the minus strand of OZ241924.1, from coordinate 1,194,523 downwards.
TCCTCATGCGCAGGGCTCCCTTCAGGTGTGGCGTGCATGCTGATCGACGCCCTTTGCCGACGGCTTCGGGGCGCGTCACCGCCCCGCTCGCTACTCGATTGGCGGGTCGGTCTCCCCGGCTGGCTCGCCCCCGTAGCGGTGGCGGACCGTCGTGCTGTGGTCGGTGTAGAACGTGCGGGTGCCGCTGTCCGGCGACTGCGGATCTGCATTGAGCGAGTAGCCGGCGGGCGTGCCGATCATCGAGAACGCATAGCCAAGATGGATGCCGTCCACCAAGTTCTCGTCCATCAGCGCGGAGGCGTCCGGCGTGGGTTGGGCCCCGACCGCCGGCGGGCCGAGTTCCGACAGCGTTGAAGCGTACCGGCCGAACTGCGCAAAGTACTGAATCTGGGCGGTGTTGATCGCTTGGCAAGCCCGGATCGCGGCTACTTCATTCGCCATGCGCTTGGTGCTGGTGATGCGCGGGATCGCGATGGCGCTGATGATCAGGATGATCGCAATGACGATCAGGAGCTCGATCAGCGAGAATCCCCTGTTCCTGCGCTTGCGCACGTCCGATCGCCCGAACCTCATTCTAAGCAACAAGTCTCCACCTTCTGCCAAATAGGACGGCCGAAATGGGCGCTTCGTGTACGAACGCCGTCCGGTCCTCACAGAGAGGCTCCGAATTGCTCCTCTACGGCGGCGCTATGATACCAGTGCCCTACACGGGAATTCGGACTCTCTCCATGCAACCAGCCCTCGCAGCGGTGTGCTGCTTCATCGCCTACTTCGTCGTCTACAGGTTCTATGCCCGGCACTTGGGATCGCGGATCTTCCGTCTGGATCCCACCGCCACGACGCCGGCGCACGCCCTCAATGACGGCGTCGACTACGTTCCGTGCCGCCGCATGGTGCTGTTCGGGCACCACTACGCTTCCATCGCGGGCCTAGCCCCCATGCTTGGCCCTGCGATCGCGGTCATCTGGGGCTGGCTTCCCGGCATGCTGTGGGTCGTTCTCGGCACGCTGTTCATCGGGGCCGTGCATGACTTCGGAGCGCTGGTGATCTCGATGCGTCACCGCGGCATGAGCATCGGCAAAGTTGCGGAAGACCTGATCGGGCGGCGCGCAAAGGGGATCTTCCTCATGATCATCCTCTTCCTGATCTGTCTGGTGATGGGCGTGTTCGTGCGCACCGTCTCGGGGCTCTTCACGGTCGACTTCTATCCCGAGTCCGTGTTCCCGACATTCACCTTGATGGTCATTGCCATGGTCATGGGCTGGCTCGCCTACAAGCGGGGAATGTCCATCGTGCGGCTGACGGTGGTCGGATTCGTCTTGATGCTCGCGTCCATTGGCATCGGGCTCGCGATCGGGCGGCCCGACCTGACCGGCGAGGTCTGGATCCTGATCCTGCTGGCGTACGCCTTTGCGGCCTCAACACTTCCCGTCTGGTCGCTGTTGCAGCCGCGCGATTACCTGAACTCTTGGCTGCTGTACCTCGGGTTGGGAACGTCGTATGTCGGGCTGTTCGTCCTGCGGCCGGCCTTCGCTGCGCCAGCGCTGGACACGCAGCCGCTGGACGCGCCGCCCATTTTTCCGTTCGTGTTCATCGTGATCGCCTGCGGCGCGATCTCGGGCTTCCACGGGCTGGTGTCTTCCGGCACGACCTCGAAGCAGATAGACAAGGAGACCGACGCGCTGCCCATCGGCTATGGAGGGATGGTTGGGGAATCCCTGCTGGGATTGCTTGCGGTCTTGGCCTGCACGGCCGGATTCCGCTCTGCCGAGAGCTGGGCGGAGCATTATTCCAGCTGGAGCACGGCGAACGGACTCGCAGAGAAGATGAAGGCGTTCATTGACGGGACGGCCATGTTCCTCAGTTCATTGGGGATCCCGATGGAGCTGGCCCAAGCGTTCATCGCCCTGGTCGCAGTCTCCTTCGCGCTTACTTCCCTCGATTCCGGTACGCGCCTGCTGCGCTACAACCTTGAAGAGATCGCAAACTCAATTGGGTTCCGCGCCCTTGGCCAGCGGTATGTTGCCTCGACCATAGCCGTCGTCCTGATCGGGTTCTTCGCGTTCTACGAGGTCGAAGGGCAGCCGGTCGGGTTGGCCCTCTGGAGCCTGTTTGGCAGCACGAACCAGATTCTGGGCGCACTGACCTTGCTGGCCGTGACGATCTACCTGCGCCAGAAGGGGCGAAACTACGTCTACACGTTGGCGCCCATGGCATTCATGATGACCGTGACGATCGTTGCGATGGTGATCAACATCCGGGAGTACTGGGCGAGCCAGCAAGTATTGCTCGGCATCGTTTCCGCGTCAATCTTCGTCCTGAGCATTTGGCTGCTGGTGGAGGCGGTCCTGCGCTTCCGCCGCGACACGCCCGGGGCGCTGGCCACCTCAGGGGACTGACGCGGACGCGACGGGTCCACTCACGGGACGCGGCATACTGCACATGTCTCTGCAGACCGGGCCGGTCGTCGTGGCCGGATGACAATTGCAGGCTTCTCCCGCGCAACAGCAGCAGGCGCTGTTCGCCGTCGATTCAGGTGACAGCGCTGCCCCGAGAACGCGGTTTCTCGGCGCTCCAGCGGGCTGAGGGCCCTTCGGGCCTAGGCGCTGTCGGATCGCATCTATCAGGCTCACGCCGGAGCGACGCCATTGTGCTCTCCTGCGGTGGTAGCAACGGCACGCCTAATCAACTTCCAACCCGAGCGGATTAGGACGCTGATTGGCTTCAGCCCGTCCCTGCCACCATCGCCCGCCGGCGGATAGCGCGATTGAAGGGTGTCTGGCCAATTCATCGAGAGCGTAGGGATGGCGTCAGCCAGAAACCGAAGACCCTCTATAGTGAGCCATCTCCACAGGTGCCTCAGGCAGCCTCGGATTCAAGCGCGGGTTCTTCGGGCCACTGCCTCAGGCGGTTCCTCTCTCGCGCTAGGTCATACCTAGCCTGCCGTCTCATCCAAACGTCCGCCTTGCCCCAGCCCGCTGCTTCGAGCTTGAGGGCCAGCGACACAGATATGGCCGCTTTCCCATTCAGCACCCGCGACAGCGTGACTCGCGACACGCCCAGCTTCCGTGCAGCCTCGGTCACGCTGACGCCTTCGTAGACACCCTCGACCGCTTCCATGCAGCCGTGGTAGATGTGCCGCCCCGGATGCGACGGGTTGCGCCGCGACCAAGAGTCATAGGGGACGTTCTCTCTGCTCTTGTCCATGAGTACCTCCTGGTGGTAGTCGATGAGGTCTACGTCAAACACATCTTCGCCTTCGGCGCGGAACACGCGAACGGACCCTGGCCCCGGCGACCCCCTCAGCGGGTGTAGCCGGTAGGTGGGATCTTGCAGCCGCTTGCAGCGTACAGGGCGTGGAGCATTTGCTCGATCCTCTCGGTGCGGACCGGACGCACATTGCTGGCTCACAAGCTGGCCGGGGGCCCTAGATGTGTGGCCCAGGCAGCGTGCGGCCCCGCGTGACGGTCGGAGCCTCGGATAGCGCTCCGTAAGGCTTGGTCAGTCCTTGGGCGGGCTGATCATGACGTGCGCACCGGCCTTTCCGGAATACATCAACCACGGCGTGTTGCCGGGCTCGGCAGTAATCCCGGTCGACTCAGGCGTCGCATACGGCAGGTAGATCACCCATCTGAGGTATGGATCCACCACTTCCGCCCGCTCCGCGTCGAATCCCTTGCCCGTCAACACATACAGCATGCGGCCCGCCTTCGGCATCGGGACTCGTCCCTCGTCTACGTCCTTCCACCGAATCTCGTGACGTTCCCGGCCCTTGTATCCCTCCTTGGAGAGTTCACGGCCGCGTGCCATGAACGGCTCCAGCTCCTTGTGGTAGCAGGCCACTGAGAACGCGTCATCGGCCGGATTGTCGGCAAGGCAGATGAGGTGGTTGGAGCCTTCGCGCAGCACGACCACGCCCCCGGACTCGTCATAGCCCAGCACGGATGCACCGGCTCGGAGGGCCTCCGGGGCGGCTTGGACGCTAGATGCGATTTGCACGGCAGCGTCGGGGGCGCCCGCGCAGATTGCGGGCGCGACGATTAGGACCAGTGACAATCTAGAGTTCATCATTCCTCCAAGCGTCGCACATCGGACCGTCGATGCGGCGGATTCTCGCCGAGAACATCACACTCCGCGCCAGAGGGACTAGACGGCGCTCAATCAGAGTTGCTCCGCTGCTTATTGATCGGATCGCATCGACGGGGATGTCCAACGGCAGCGGGGGTCGCGACAGCCCGCATCCAACGCCTTGGGGTGGCCGATTGGCAGAGCCGGGCCGGATACGTCACCGCCCTTCGCGGGAAGGGTGCGCCCTACCGGGTTGGTGTCCATCAGCCCCAGACCTTCGATTTCAGATTTCGTTCCACACTCCCGTCGATCAGGTGAAATCCAGTTTCATGCAGCGGGTCGGCCGAGCAGACGAGCCTCGCCTTGCCATAGTCGCCAGCCAGGTCGGGGAATGTAGAGCCGAACTCGGGCTCCGTCTCGCCGATTGTCCAGACTAGGCGTCCCTTGAAGGGCACCTTCACCAGCAACGGGGCGCCACAGGACTGGCAGTTGTACATGAATTCCGCCATGACCCCGCTGGATATCCGCTTATCGAGCCGCGCTCTCAGATCTGTCCTGTGGCGCGCAATTGGATGCGCTGGCCGGATCGATTGTCGTGGAGGCGCAGGACGCCAGAATCCCACTCCACCCGATCCACCCCCGAGAAGCCCTCAGGCGTCTCCGTGAGGAACATCGCATAACCAGCCTCGATCGCGGACCGCGCCGGCAGCCAGCGGTACAGCAGAGTGCCGAAGAGGCGGCCCTGCGTGACTACTTCCCGCCGAGGCAGGTCGAACGCCTGCGTGCCGAATTCCAAGCCTCTGGCCATTAGGCCTTCACGCGGATAGTGCTCCCAGGTCTGGAGCCATGGAAACTCGGTTGGGCGGAACACGTAGCCGAGCAGCAGGCGTTTGCCGGGATGCAGCGCCGTGACGAAGGCCCACTCGGCGTCCGGGTCCAATCGGTGCGCTGTGTGGTCAAGCGAGTGGGACTCCAAGGGGGCGGCCCTCAATTCCACCGACCCTCCCGAACGGACCGGAGCCATCGGCCACTCGAATTCGGCGCCCGAGACCAAGCGGTGCATCAGGCCGTTCCGGGAGGCTCCGTCCCGAGGTCTCGTCATCGCTCTGCCAGGCGAGATATCGACTACCGTCACGCCCCGTTCCAGGAAGGGGGAGCCGATCGTGGCGTGCTCCGCCCAATTCACCGGGCGGTCAAAATCGAGCAGGCTCTCCAGCCTGGACTTCACGTAGATGACACTCTCATCGCGGGGCAAGCGAATCTCGCGGTGCAGCAGCTCGCGCACGCGGGGCAACATGACTCGCTGGCGAAGGACGGCAGCGTCATCCTCGGAACCCGCAAACTCGGTGGACCACTCGAGCCGGTGTGCCTCTCCATGGCCCTGCATACCTGCCGCACTTTCCTCCGGCGAGGTTGGTCCGAATCCGTCCACGCACACGAAGTGGCCGACGGCGCCCGAGGCACGCTCGGCGCGTCCTTGCTCGCGGTCGCCTCGCAGCGAGTCCCAGAGTGGGTTCAAGGCCTGCGGGTCCCCGGCCACGGTGATCGAGGCGATCGATCCGCCCCCCGTCAGCACGACCAGCTCGACTAGCTCGCTGGCCAGACGCACTGAGCTGCGCCCCCGGTAGGAATGCTGCGGGTCTACTTGGGCGTGGCCGACCGCCGCCAGCATTGCCAGCAGCGTCGTCAGGGCGCCGCGGGCACGTGGCATGCAAGCATCCTACCAGCCGGTCTGGGCCGTGCGATGATGTTGCTTCGACGATTGGAGTAGCAGGATGTTCAAGGGATGCGGCACGGCCCTGATCACCCCTTTCGCCAAGGACGGCTCGCTTGACGAGGCGGCCCTGCGTCGGCTCGTGCGCCGGCAGGTGCAGGGGGGCGTGCACTTCTTGGTTCCCGGCGGCACGACGGGCGAGAGTCCCACACTGTCACGCTCAGAGCACCTGCGATTGGTAGAGATCACGCTGGAGGAGGCTGGCCCGGCGCCTGTTCTGGCCGGCTGCGGCGGATATAACACCGCGTCGGTGTGCGACTTGGCGCGGGACCTCGCCGACCTCGGGGCGCACGGCCTGCTCTCGGTTACCCCGTACTACAACAAGCCGACACCGCAGGGCTTGTTCGAGCACTACTCGGCGATCGCGTCTGCCACGGACCTGCCGATCATCGTCTACAACGTGCCGGGTCGCACCAGTTGCAACGTCCAGCCCGCCCTCCTTCGGCGCTTGGCGGAACTCGACACCGTTGTCGGAGTCAAGGAAGCCTCGGGGGACATTTCACAGATGGGCCAAGTCTGCCAGCTGGCCCCTCCCGGGTTCGCTGTGCTCTCGGGTGACGACTCGGTGACACTCCCGCTGATGGCCCTTGGCGGCGTCGGTGTGATTTCTGTCGTCTCGAACGAGGTGCCCGGGCCGATGGCGAGATTGTGCGAGCGCGCTTTGGCTGGCGACTTCGCGGGTGCGCGCGAACTGCACCGGCGTTACCTCCCGCTGATGGATGCGAACTTCTGTGAGACCAGCCCCGGTCCCGTCAAGGTGGTCTTGGAGCTCATGGGCTTGCTCGACGAGGCTCGCTACCGACTTCCCCTGACGCGGCCGTCGGACGCGAGCTGCGCCCACCTCGCCCAGGTGCTCTCTGAATTGGGCTGGCTCGCACACCTTGGGAAATTTGGTGGTTCTCCCGACCGATCAGGCTGACGTCCGGCGATCTTGGGCTAGCACTCCCCGGGCGTGGTTCGGTGCCTCTGGCTTCATCCGACCGCAGTTGCCTAGATGCAAGTGCCAAGTGCGGCAGGTCTTCGACGATACGTAGCAGCGCGCCTGTCTGTGGTGATAGCCGCCAAAAAGCCTGACCTCCCTGCCCAATGGCGAGGTCGCCGTAGCATCGAGGCCCGTTCGGCAGGGCCACGGTTGCCGCTCTTCTCGGCAACGCCGACTGGCGTTCGCCGATCTGTGCGCCGTGCTGTTGCTGCGCTAGGACGCACTTCTCCGACCGGGAGTTAGGGACGGATTACTCTGCCTACCTCGGAGCAGCAGAGGTGGAGTCCCTTGAGACCCGTGTCTTGGTATGTGGTAAGCACATTTGCCAACGGGTGGCACCGCTCCGTAGACATCCTGCCAGAAGCGGTCGCGTTCCCACGCTAGGGGTCGGCTGCGACGATTCCGCCCCCCCGCTCACCCGTGCCCGCGAGGGCGAAGCGCGGTGTTAACTGTGGATCATAGGATCACTGGTCTGTTCCGTCCCCGCGTGTGCGGGGGAAGCAAGACGCCCTGCCGGTCTGAGAAGAGGAAGGCAGGTCCATCCCCGCGTGTGCGGGGGAAGCGACCAGAGAGCACATTGGAGAGATGGGCGCAACGGTCCATCCCCGCGTGTGCGGGGGAAGCATGGTACCACCGCCCTTGCCGCCCGGATCCTGCGGTCCATCCCCGCGTGTGCGGGGGAAGCGGCGCCACCAGGCGCGGGTGGAACGGGGCGTCGGGTCCATCCCCGCGTGTGCGGGGGAAGCGGATTGCCCGCGATGATCCGCACGTCGCCAAGAGGTCCATCCCCGCGTGTGCGGGGGAAGCATCGCGCTAGAGGCCAGCACGGCGGCCCTGTGCGGTCCATCCCCGCGTGTGCGGGGGAAGCGTCGTGATATAGGATGCCCCGTCAGGGTCCATCGGTCCATCCCCGCGTGTGCGGGGGAAGCTGGGCCCAAGGACTCTGGGCGTAGGTCATCCAGGGTCCATCCCCGCGTGTGCGGGGGAAGCCAGGCCGACTCGCTGGCCAACGCGAAGGACTCGGGTCCATCCCCGCGTGTGCGGGGGAAGCCGTTTGCCCAGCCCAATCGGTCGGTCACCGCCGGGTCCATCCCCGCGTGTGCGGGGGAAGCCCGGCCAAGGTGCTGGTCGCCGTGCTGTGCCTGGGTCCATCCCCGCGTGTGCGGGGGAAGCGCCGCCATCCGGGACAAGCTCCGACACTTCACGGGTCCATCCCCGCGTGTGCGGGGGAAGCGGAACGAAGATGTCGAGCTCCGTGCGGAGCTCCGGTCCATCCCCGCGTGTGCGGGGGAAGCACTCCCTATAATCAAGCCGTTATGAAACTCGTGGGTCCATCCCCGCGTGTGCGGGGGAAGCGACGACGGCTTTGGTATCGAGCCCGCCGACGTGGGTCCATCCCCGCGTGTGCGGGGGAAGCATACCCGTGCTCGTGCCGCCAGACGTGTATAGCGGTCCATCCCCGCGTGTGCGGGGGAAGCTCGCCACGCTGCGACTGAGTACCGTGATCCACGGGTCCATCCCCGCGTGTGCGGGGGAAGCGCATTTGGGGGGTTGATATGCCTTGGTACGCAGGGTCCATCCCCGCGTGTGCGGGGGAAGCTACCGTGCACGAGTGGTCGGAGAAGGTCAAGCAGGTCCATCCCCGCGTGTGCGGGGGAAGCGCGGGGGGTCGGGCGGACGCGCCTCAGAAGCGGGGTCCATCCCCGCGTGTGCGGGGGAAGCGCGGTCGGCAGGAGCACGCCCCGCGCGGCGTCGGGTCCATCCCCGCGTGTGCGGGGGAAGCCGTCCAGTAGTCCGCCTTCCAGACGGCGCCGCGGGTCCATCCCCGCGTGTGCGGGGGAAGCTACGCCACTCGCGGCCGTCTGGCATGATCGTGCGGTCCATCCCCGCGTGTGCGGGGGAAGCGGGAGCTGTTCGCCTCTCAGGCCGACGTGCTGGGGTCCATCCCCGCGTGTGCGGGGGAAGCGGTGCGCGGGGCCAGCGGGCAGGGGTCTTCGGAGGTCCATCCCCGCGTGTGCGGGGGAAGCTGGCGTTGTTGAGTAGCTGTAGCTTGAGCATCCGGTCCATCCCCGCGTGTGCGGGGGAAGCCCGCACGGACGAACCCCGTAGAAGTCCTCCATGGGTCCATCCCCGCGTGTGCGGGGGAAGCAAGTCCACCACGAGCCCGGAGTGCTCGCAGTGCGGTCCATCCCCGCGTGTGCGGGGGAAGCTGCAAACGCCCGTAAAGGTTGGCGGTCTTGACGGGTCCATCCCCGCGTGTGCGGGGGAAGCGAACACTAGCGCTGGAGCAGATCGCAAAGGAGCGGTCCATCCCCGCGTGTGCGGGGGAAGCTGAGACCACGTGAGCGACGTCGCCGGTCCCGGCGGTCCATCCCCGCGTGTGCGGGGGAAGCCAGCGATGCATGACCGCGCCCTGTTTCCTGCTGGGTCCATCCCCGCGTGTGCGGGGGAAGCCAGGGCCTTTTCTATACTGTGCTTTGGATTAGCGGTCCATCCCCGCGTGTGCGGGGGAAGCCCTAAAGGAAGAGCGAAAATCAGCCGTACACAACGCCCCCTTACTTCTCGCCGCGGCGGACAAGGTACAGTCCGTCGTACTCAACGAGCTTCTTTGGTGGCTCTCCTAGCACAAGGACCCCTTGACGCTCGGGAGTGTCTGGCCTCGCCCAAGTCATCACAACCGAACCCTTACCGTAATAGGCCCACCACTTGGACAGGACCGACCACGCTCGCTCTCGAACCGACGCGGACATGTCCGGCTGCGTGTACACACCCGGAGCGATCTCCAACATACAGGATGCGAGGAACCCGCGAAACCGGGCTGGAACGTCACGCGTCACTATCACGGACATCGGCATTGAGTATCTCCTTGATTCGTCCGATCATTTCCGAGATCAGCTTTCGCCTCCGAAACTCCTTCCCGGCGAGCTGTCGTACCCGACGCTCCAATGGGATCGATGCATCTCGCTTGTGGGCCCGAACAGCGCCGAATGCAACAGGTAGAGTCACATCGCCACGATAGAGGTCAGCAATGTCAAGCACGAACGCTATTCCAGAATCTTCATGGATAAATCCCAGCTGCGGAAGTGCACCGACGCTGGTTACGGCAACCGATGCTGCCGCTTCTATCGCAGTTGCAGCATGGTTGATGGCCTGATTGGGCAGATCTGCCGACTGCGGGTCTGCCCGATCGTAGCGGCGACCACGCCACGCAATGCCGTACTGGCTGGCGACTGCCTGATACTGCGCACGCATCCTCGCCCCCTCCATGCCCCTGAGCGCCGCGAGTTCACGGTGAGGAAACACTTCTCCCATGCGCTTTGCGTACATCAGCCGAGCGATCATGATTCGTTTGTCCGGATCGGCCCAGATTCTGGCCTGCGTTCGAGCAATGGCGGAGTTGTCAGGCCCTAGCGCGGGTGCTGTGTATGCTCGAACGCCGTCCTGGCCGACGGCAACCAAACATGTGCCATGCCGAGCACATAGCCGAAGTGCGTCGTGGCTGACCGTGCTACCCGGTCCCAGTAGCAAGATCGATACCATTTGAAACGGTATCGCGTAGTCGCCAGCCGGCAAGTCATTCGTGCCAACTGTCTGGAAGCGCAGTGTGCCCTGCTCGACTGCCAGGTGGCCGCGCGAGAGCCACGCTAGACCGTGACGGTCTACATGCGGTATGCGCGCGGAATCAAGTCCGAGGCGACCCGGGAGCACGCTACCCATGTCCGTCTTCCAACGACCTCAAGCTGGCCTGAGTAGGAGCATTCCGAATCCGAATCCGCAATGGCGGCCGATTCCGCTCGTAAGTAAGGCTGGCATGGCTTCCGGGTCGACTACCTCCAGAAGTCCGGTGAATCGAACTTCGGGGCGCGTCAGCCACCGACTAGACCGGCCTCCGCTCGATGCTCTCGGGCGTCGCAGTAGCCGAGTTGAACGATACGACTCGATCTGGACTGATCTTGGCACCAGCGAGACTGCTTCCACCCGTCCCGGCGACGCACCAAGCCGCTGCGCTAGCCACTCGATGTAGACCTCACTTCGAGATGGGATCGCGCACCCGCTGTCACGTGCCCGGATCGCAGCTAGCTGGTAGGCATCAACCTCAGAACCCTTCGAGAAGGTTGCTCTGGGCAAGCCTGGGCGGCTCGTCGTAGTGATCGGCTTCATGATCCGCCGCACAGGGCACGCGCGGAGATCGAACCGAAGCCGCAGATTTCTAGGCCACAGGGTGGGCATAGGCTTGGAGCCTGCCCCGTTCCAGTTGATCACGGACTGGAGACTGGCGTCAGAGAGTTGTGCCAACGTCCGAAGGGACTGTATAGGCAACCGTGCGTATCCAAGTAGATCAAGGCCCCCGTCCTTGACATACCGTGCGGATGTCGCTCGGCTACCTCTGCGTTGGCCCATCGGTGGAATTGCAAACGGTCTTGGCGACTGTTCACCGAACAGGCCTGAGAGATACGCGTGTAGGGCATAGCCCAGATCCGGATGTCGTGGCCGTCCGCGCCCGTCACCGGCCGGCACAGATAGATACCCACGGTCAAGTGCCCATTCCGTCAGCCTACGGAGATCCAATGGAAGCCGTACAAGGTGCAGCACGCTCATGGTGCGTCCCCCGTCGATGGATTGTCATCTCTACGTAGTTTGAGCAGGCCCCGGACCACGACCCTCTCTCCCCCGTGAAGTTGGTTTCTCCAATCTCGGCGGTCGATCACCCGATGTTTCGTCGCACCCCTCGCCCCCGCTGCGACGGGTCCGTCATCTCGGGGCCACTCGGCCAGAAGTTCGTCACAGTCGCCTAGGCGGGCCGCAATCTGGCGCCACCTGTCCGAGAACGTTGACGGCACGCTCTCAAGTGCACTGGCGAGGCTGTCGCTGTGCCCGACCATTCCAACCACGAGCCGTGTCGACGGCAAGCACGGCTTACGGCCGATTGAGAGCGGACGGTGTGGTCGGTCGAGAGCGGCACGGACAGCGCTAAGCCTAGGCTCGCGACCAGCAGGCGACAGCGACAAAGCGCACAGAACGCTAGCGTCGGCGCGATAGTGTCGAAGCCGTATGTGCGTGCCGTATCGAGCTGCGGGACCGCCATCGCGATGCTCAGTCCGGCCACGCGTGGTCCACCCGGGCGTTCGCAGGTGCGGCTGACCGAGGTCGACCGTTTGGAAGTCTCGCAGATCATCGCCCTCGCGCACCAAGGCGCTTGCCAAGGACAGCCGATCCTGCAGCGCCTGCGTCCGAGTTGCCTCGCGGTGCGTGTATCCGAGCGCGTTGGCAATCAGGCCAGTGACTTGGCTCAGGGTCGGAAACAGCCCGGTCTGCCCGATATGGTCGACCTGGGGGCCACCGAAACTCATGAGCGGTGCCTGCAGGTGTAGGATCAGGGCCTCCATCACGAGCGTCCTCTCGCTTTATCCGCTGCCCAGCAGGCAAGTTCGTTAAGTGTCACGGAATGACCGGCGTTCTTCGGGGCGGGCTCGATCATTGTTGCCAGCCGCCGGTCTTCGTGCGCGCCGTACATGGCGTCGTAGCGAGCCAGATAGTCACCCATCAAGGCAGCCGCCTTCTGTTGCACCCCGCGTTGGGGCACTGCGTCCATAAAGGCGTTCGCCAGTGTGCGGGGTTGGCGCGAACCTGCCTCGGCAAGCACGAGTTCGGCGCACGCATAAGGCGCCGTTGCCCCCAGCTTCGCACCCGGCGAGACAGTCGAGATCAGATAGGTGAGCCTCTTCACGACCTCTGCGGCCAGTTCACGATCTCCGGAGAGGTTGTCGGTGAGCTGCTGCAAGTCGACAACCACGTAGGAGTAATAGAGACCGCTCGTCAGTTCGCTCGTGTTGATGTGCCCGGACCCGAGCTCTCCCTTCGCCGCAACGAGATCGTCAAGCGCTGAAAAGTAGTCGGGCTCGGCTTCCTCTGCATGAACAGTGAAGCTGTGAGCCACATGAATCGCCGCGTCCGAGCGTGCCATCAGGTCTGACGTCACCATGCGCCCAAAGATGGCGGCGTCGAGCCCGGCGCCGAGCCTCAGTGACTTCAGGTTGTCTTTGTTCTTCTTGTCCTTGAAGTACGCCTTGACCGCCTTCGCGGTCTCTCCCTCGCTCTCGCGGGCAAGATCTGCGGCAAGGCTCGTCAGGAAGCCAATCTCGGGCTCCCCGAGCACAATCACCTGGCTGGTCTCTAGGGCGTCAAGCGGGCTGGCCCCGTCGGAAGTCTCACTGGCTTTGGCCGCTTGGTGCGCCTTGATGCTCTCGCCAAGCACCGCTGAGCGGAGCGGCTTGAGGACGCTCAGGATGCCAGCCTCCTCGATCCCTCGCTCGTGAAGCCGACCGGCGATCACCTCACTGAAGACTCGACGTGACCGAACCGATCTGCCACTACCGAGTTCTTGCAGAGACCACTCGCCCGTGGCCTCCCGCCAGTGCCTCTTGAGGCACTGTGACGAGACTCGGATTCTGTCGTGACCTCCGAACGGCAACCGCTTGGCCCTGCCAATGTCGTCACGATTCAGCAAGGTGGCGGCATAGCCGGTGAGTGTGTGGAATTGAAGGAATTTATCGATCATGGATTCTCAACCTCCTTTTTGGTTATCGGATAGATTGGCGGCAACCCTGAAGTAGTCTCGCGCCAATTGATGACGAGCGATGCGGGGCCGCGATCTCATTCCCGGTCCCCAACGAAACAGCGAAGCGGGGCGTACCCAGTCGACCTGACCGACACCGGCACGGGACAGCCAATCTGCGGCCACACGAAGTTCGCGGGCCAGCGCGTCACCCTCGGCCCGCAGCAGCCTGACGAATCGCGCTTCGGAATACCCGGTGCTGGCGAGTGCAGTTCCGAATGAGAGTTCAAACTTCTGAGGGCGAGACCCCATCGCGACCATCGCGCGGGTAAGTCTCGCCCAAGCAAGGTCATGGCGGAAATCCGGTTTGCCGTTGCGCTCGCGCCACTCCGGCGGCACAACTTTCAGGTACAGAATCCAGAACTGGGGCGGAAGGCTGTCATCGCTGATGCGCCGAAGCTCGGCCAACGCCCCTGTCCCAATCCGACCCGTGTCCAGATAGGCCGACAGCCTCGCAACTACTGTGGGGAGCGATGTGGTCGCGTCCGCCTTTGCGGCCTCACTGGCAGATTCGACACTCATCCCGATCCCTCCTTCGATTCTTCCCTTGCGAATGCGCGCGGCAGCCGCTTCCTCAACCCGCCGAACAGAACCGCCTCGGAAGCGGCGCGGGCCTTCTCCCGGCGACTGCTTGGCGGAGTCATCCGACCCCAGACTTCTTTCCTCGCGAGCTGCGTCGCCAGTCGGCGAAGGAATCGTTGCCATTCCAGGTCCGCTCTGTCGACACCGGTCCGAGACGAGTCGAAAAGGTGAGCGAAGAATCGCTGGTCAACCATTCGGTCCAACTTCCCGAGGACTGGTGTAGCATCGGGCTTGCGGAAGTCCGGATTCTCAGGTCCTTGAAGGTACACGAGCACGGTCTGTCGCAGGACCGTGCGGACGTCAGCCGCAAGCTTGACCATATGCTCTGACAGAGCTGCGAGAGATGGGCTCTCGTCGTCATCCTCCGCAGCTGAGTCGAACGCCGCCGCGCTGGACTGTGGTAGCGGAATTACTCGCTCGTGCAGCCCCTCTGTCTTTCCTTGGCCCCGAACGAGAACAGCCATGTGGAATTCGCCATCTCGGTCCTGCTCAGCCGGCAGATCCCTGAGCGAGAGGGGCCGCATAAACTCCCGTCTCTGGAACAGGATGCGCTGCATAAGGCGATAGTCGAACCCGCTTCCGCTGACGGTGAGTGCGGCTGCTCCCCGGAGTTTGATGGGGACCCAGGGATCTCCCAAGTTGCCCTTCAGCAGGCGCGCGTTGACCCGCGGCTTGCCCGTTGGCCTTGCCCAGCCATGAACAGAGGTGTCGGTTGTTCCCCTTAGCCTGATGCGCCTACAGACTTCGATGAAGTACGGGTCCAGCTCCCGCATCTGGAGCTGGGCATCCGTGTCCCACCGCCGAAGCCATGTCAAAGCCAATCCTCGTTCTGCTCGATAGTGGTCCGGCGCATGCCTGAGGACATCGTTACGGCGAGCAAGTAGCATTCGGATCGCGCGGACGAGCCGTATCCCCCAGCGTGGTCCGGGCCGTCGATCCACCAGCACGCGACTAGAGAACCCACCGTTCATCCGGGCGATCCCGTGGTTGCCCCTTCCGGAGAAACCTTGGGTCGTCTGCAGCGCGATGAGGGCGTAGAGCCACAGATGGGGCTCTCCTCCTCGTGCCTGCGATTGCTTGCGGTCGTGATTCTTCGCAGTCACAAGGATGTCGAGTGCGTCGGGCGTCTCTGCCACGCACTTGAATGCGGTGATCATGCCCGTCGGAGGCTGGAGGAAGGCTGGTCGCGTTGAGTCGTCAACGACGAGGCTCCAAGCCGTGTCCGCGCACTCCGGCGTGAGGCCGGAGAATAGATCCCTCCAAACTCGAGGATCGCTCGGCGGCTCAGCGAGGCCACCGTGCCGGAGGGCTACCGCACCTAACTGTGCCAAGAATTGGTACCACGCCTGTGCTTGGTGCGCCGCCAAGCCGGGAAAGCTCTCGACCTCGTCCGTTCGGAGCCTCCCGAACAAATCCGGCAGCGATACAGCCATGCTGTCTCCGGCGCGTTCGACCGGAATGACCGGGTCGGTCAGCAGATTAAGCACGATGACCTCCTTGGCGGAGCAGTGAGAATGTCACGATCCGGCACATCGCGGTGTCCCCCGTCGCCTAATGGTAGTGTACAATGCTGAATGATAACTGTCAAGTTATGCATCGCTGCAAGCCTCAGCATACACTGAAGGGAGTCCCCATGTCTAGTACCTATGGGGTTGGACCGGCTGCTTGCTACCTGTCGAGTTCTTCCCCGCAGCCGCGGGGCAACCGTGCCACGGAGTCCACTAGGAAGTTGACAATCCAAACCTGTCGTAGCGGAACGTCTTGGAGCCAAGGCAGAATCGGATTTCCCCGTCTTGGACTTCAGCACTGCGAACCCGGTCTTCCAGCGGTTCGTCAGACATCATCCAGCCGGGAATCGGCACGGTCCGGACGGGCCGACCGAAGGGCCCGCCAATGCCATCAGGCAGGTCCACGATCCGGTCTTTCAGACCGAGCCGAGTGACAGCGCGGTCATCCAAGTCCCGCACCGGCTGGTTCTCGGCGAAGGGCCGGTCCCATTCAACGCAAACGGTCCGTGCCGCCTGCGAGTTGGCCATGACTGCACTTTCGAAGTTTTCCAGGTGAAGGTCCCAAGGGTTCCCCAGCCTCTCCGCGAGGTTATTGAGGGCGACATGATTGGTCGCTGCCTCGACGAGGGCACGGTTGTCCGCGGGGATCTGGATCCTGCCCCTCTCCAGCCACTTGCGCGTCGCGAGCACGCCCACGACGTTCTCGTAGACTCGGCCGAGCCCTAGGATCGTCTGCCCGCGGACCTCGCCTTGGTGACTCAGGGTTTCCCCAACCTGCCGATGTGTCGGGGCAAGAACCGTTGCGCGCGCCGTCTCGAACCCAGCCGGCCGCGTCAGGTCATGCCGATGCAAGCGGCCGATGCGCTGCAGGAGGACATCCCCCGGCGCGATGTCGGTGACCAGCCAATCCGCGTCAATGTCCAGCGACTGCTCCGCCGTCTGTGTCGTTACGGCAATGATTCCACCCCGCCGGCGGAATGCCGCTGCAAGGGCCGCATCCAGCAGACGCCGGTCCCCCGGCGAAAACCGACTGTGGTGGGGAGCGATCACGCCTCGGCAGCGCAGTAGCGGGGCGTTGATTCCCTCAAGCTGCCGAGTGGCTTCGACGGCGTCGGCCACGCGGTTTCGAATGAAGAGCACGACTGCTCCGTTCAGGGCTGCCGATTTGAGATCCGCGAGCAGAGTGTCTTCGCTCGTCTCAGGATTGAGGAGTTCCACCGCTACGGTCTTCCGCCTTAGGCGACCGCTGGACGGCAGCGCGGTCAGATTCTCCCCGAAGCGCTGCAGGGACGGGAACGGTAGCGCCGCGGCCGTGCCTGCATCGAGTTCGTGATGTGGCTCAATACGATCCCGCATGAAGCGGACCCTGGCCTGGGACCCGAGAGTCGCGGACATCAGTAGAGCGTGCCCGCCCGCCTTCAAGTGTTGGTTGAGCACGTTGCGCAGGAGTGTCGTCATGTAGGCGTCCGAGGCGTGAACTTCGTCGACGCACAGCAGCAGTCTCAGCATTGGGCCAGAGCGCAGCGGGGCGTGCTGAACGCGAATCCCGCCCATCAGCAGCTGATCGATAGTGCCGACCATGACGGTGCCCGAGAGGTACCGCTTCGGATTCTCCACCGCCCAACCGCGATCCTGAACCTCGTCCGGCCAGAGAACGGCGTACTGGTCGGGCAGGCGTATTCCACGGTTCGCGTCGTCCACTTGGAGATAGCCGGGCACGGCCAACCCAACTGGTGGCGCTGCGCACCCCAGCCAGCGTCTGAGCATGCCGTGAATGCGGCCGTGGATCTGCACAGCCGCGGCCCGCGTGGGGAGCGCGAAATAGAGACCATCCACTTCGCCAGCTTGGAACAGGCGGAAGAAGTGGATGAGCGCGGCCTCGGTTTTCCCAGACCCTGTCTCCGCTTCCAAGACAATCACTTGCCCCGGCTCTGGGAGCGAGGCCTGCAACAGTTCCGCTTGTGCCGGGCGCGGGTCGTCGTATCCCGGAAAGAGTTCTACGAAGTCATTGGGCTGCTGTCTGGCAGCCAAGCGTCCGTCGCTGGGATCGATACCTCGCCGATTCACGAGTCTTGTTGCGAGACGACGCGACCAGGGGATTCGCGCTCGTCCGGACGGAACATCAGCCGCCGACGGCCGAAAGACCGTGTCATCGGAGCCCAGCCAGTCGGCCAGTGTCACGAAGCCGGCAAGCGCGTGTTGAAACCGGGTCCGATCGGGTACTGTGCGACCATCGTCATCGAAGGCGGCTGGGACCATCTGAGACACGACCGTCGCCAAGCCGTGCAACTCTGCAATGGGATCGTACTCATCTTCTTGACGCCATATGCGACCTTTGACGTGAGGAGCATCGGCCGGTAGGCTGCCATGATGCGCTAGGATCACCCCCCACAACTCTCGTTCTGATGCGATGGATCGAAACCAAGCGCTCCAGCGTGACTTCATGAGCGCTCCCCGGACCTCTTTCTGGAGTTTTCGGTGACTACGATCGAAGTGGGGGGATTTGAGAAGTGACCACAGCGGTCCAATGTGGCCGCAGTTGGGATTCTCAT
Source organism: Bryobacterales bacterium (assembly GCA_965203925.1). Taxonomy (GTDB): domain Bacteria; phylum Acidobacteriota; class Terriglobia; order Bryobacterales; family UBA6623; genus VXMF01. The sequence continues at coordinate 1,176,441 of OZ241924.1, read as the reverse complement.
TTCTCAGTCGGGCTTGAAAGCCGTGGTTCACCTTGCCCGCATCATGAAGCCCCGTGAAGAAACAGAGACGGGCCACGTCGATGTCGCCAAGAACACGGCCTGCGAGACTGCTGAGCCGGGCTCGGATCGTAGGCATCCGCAGCAGCGCCTCGGCGACAGCCGTGACGTCGATGGAATGGTCGACTAGACTCAGCCAACCGGAGCTGCCGACACCACGTTTGTTGGGCGACTTGGCCCATGCCATGTCTTGTCTTGGGGCAGGACAGCGGTCATTCACAGAGGAATCCATGAGCACATTCGTCGCGATCGACTTTGAGACTGCAACTCGTCATCGAGATAGCGCGTGCGCAATTGGCCTCGCAGTCGGTCATAAGCGACGGATCGTATTATCGCGGACGTACTTGATCCGCCCACCCTCGCAGAAATTCACTTTCACGGGACTGCATGGGCTGGCATGGGAGGACGTGCGCGATGCTCCGACATTTGCCGACCTGCGGCCGCTGTTGCGGTCTTGGATTGACACACCAAGATTTCTGGCCGCTCACAATGCTGCGTTCGACCAGAGCGTCTTGCATGCATGCTGTAACCGCTATCGGCTGCCAGTGCCGAGCCTGCCATTCATCTGCACGGTCCGAGTCGCACGCAGCCAGTGGGGGATCATTCCTACGACACTCCCCCACGTGTGTCGCAGGTTGCGGATCGGACTGCGACACCATGACGCCGGATCGGATGCTGTGGCATGCGCCCGTATCGTGCTCGCAGCCGAGGCGGCAGGGTGGCGGCCCCATGGGGGAGAGCCAAGACAGGCTAGAGAGAGGGAAAGCCACGCAACCGCAATCGTTCGTAGTACGCGGTTTCACGGACAAACTGCCGACAACGGACAGGATCAACCCGCTCTCAGCCCGTTCCAACCCAGCCCAGGGCCTAGGCCTGCCAACTAGCGATAACTATTCTTCCGGGCAACGGTCCGGCGATCAGACACTCGCGGCCCGCCGGGGGCTGGCCTCTCCGGACAATCTGGGGTTGGCCGTGCGCACGATGGCGATCATGGGAGGCTACCTGTAGGGGAAAAACGCCCCCCGTTGGGACCTAAGAAGATCTGGGGGGGGGGACAGGGGGGGACCCGTCTGACGCATGTGTCCAAAGCCTACGAGCTGAGAGACTACTTCGAACGGCCTCCGGCTGATTCAAGACCCGAGCTCTGAATCTGACTTGTGGGGCATAGGCAGACTGCGGCCCCTCGGTGGACGCGGATGCCGCCCCGCCAGACGGTCACAACCGCCGAACAACTCCTGCGGACAGAGAAACTGCGCCCTCAATCCATCGCCGAACTCTGCTTGGAACGTCGACTGCTAGCTGGCTCAGCCCGGGGCAAGGAGCGGCCATCTGCACGAAGTCCCAACATTTCCGAGCAGCGTATTGACCGCCAGAGCACATGGCTCCTCAAGGGCGTTGGGGCCCGAACTCCACATTATGTGAGGGGTGGGACTCGGTAACGACCCCACATATTCGGCACCGCCGCATCAGTCCGTCGGGGAAGAGACTGCGTGCTACGCTGCCACGCAGGAGACTATTCCGCGCAAGGAGAGACGGATGACGAGAGCGCAGACCGCGTTGCTGACGGTGTCGGTCATGGTGCTTGCGAGTGCGCCCGGCCTCCCGGCGCCGGACCGCGAGCAGGGCGACGTCGCTCTTCCGACGATCGAGTCGCACACGACCGGGTTCGAGCGTCTCGGCGGCTTTTTTCCGCTCTACTGGGACGATGATGCTGGCGCGCTCTGGCTGGAAATCGGCCGTCTTGGCGTCGAGGTGCTGTACGTCAACGCGCTGGCGGCCGGGGTGGGCTCGAACGATATCGGGCTTGATCGCGGCCAACTCGGCGGCACGCGCATCGTGCGCTTCGAGCGGATCGGCCGCAAGCTCCTGATGGTCCAGCCGAACCACGCCTACCGTGCCACGACCTCCAACCCGGACGAGCGGCGGGCGGTGGACGATGCCTTCGCCACATCCGTCCTGTTCGGGTTCACGGTAGCGGCTCGCACCGGCGAGCGCTTCCTCGTCGACGCCACGCCGTTCCTGTTGCGCGATGTCCACGGCGTCGCCGACAGCCTGCCGGGAACGTACCGGCTCGACCGGCAACGCAGCGCCGTATACCTCCCGCGTACCAGGGGGTTTCCCCGGAACACCGAGATGGAGGCCATGCTGACGTTCGCGCTCGACAGTCGCGGAGATGGACCCGGCTTCGGCCGGGGGTCGATTGAGGCCGTCGCCCCGAGCGCTGAGGCGGTCACCGTGCGCCAGCGTCAGTCGCTCGTCGCACTGCCGGACGACGGCTACACGCCGCGTCCCTACGACCCACGAGCTGGCTACGGTGCCGTCTCCTACGTCGATTACGCCGCGCCGCTGGGCGAGCCGATGACCCGCCGCTACCTGCGCCGGCACCGCCTCGAGAAGCGCGACCCGTCAGCCGCCTTCAGCGAGGCGGTCGAACCGATCGTCTACTACCTGGACCGGGGCACACCAGAGCCGGTCCGCTCCGCGCTGCTCGACGGTGCGCGCTGGTGGAACCAGGCGTTCGAGGCAGCCGGCTACCGGGATTCGTTCCGGGTCGAACTGATGCCCGAGGGAGCCGATCCGCTCGACGTGCGCTACAACGTCATCCAGTGGGTGCACCGGTCCACGCGGGGTTGGAGCTACGGCAGCTCGGTGACCGACCCCCGCACCGGCGAGATCATCAAGGGGCACGTCACGCTCGGCTCCCTGCGCGTCCGGCAGGATTACCTCATCGCCGAGGGGCTGCTTTCGCCCTATCTCCGCGGTGACGAAGAAGTGCCCGAGCTAGCGGAGCTCGCGCTGGCGCGGATCCGCCAGTTGTCCGCGCACGAGGTAGGGCACACCCTGGGCCTTGGGCACAATTACTACGCAAGCCGCCAGGGGCGCATCTCGGTCATGGACTACCCGCACCCGCTCGTGACGCTGGGACCGGACGGGCAGATCGACCTGTCGGACGCCTACGACGTCGGCATTGGGGAATGGGACGAGGTGGCGATTGCCTATGGCTACCAAGACTATCCCGAAGGGACCGACACGGTGCCCGCGCTGCAGCGGCTGCTCGACGAGGCGTGGGACGAGGACCTGCGCTACCTGACGAACCAGGACACGAGCGCACATCCGCGGGTCCACCAATGGGCTAACGGCACCGATCCCGCCCGCGAGCTTGAGCGGATGATGCAAGTGCGCCGCATCGCCCTAGACCGCTTCGGCGAGAGCACGATTCCTGCAGGACGCCCGCTGGCGACGCTGGAGGAAGCACTCGTGCCGCTCTACCTCCACCACCGCTACCAGATAGACGCCGCGGCATCCGCGCTCGGAGGCCTGGACTATGTCTATGCGATGCGGGGCGACGGTCGCCTGCCGGTGACGCCAGTTCCGGGTGACCAACAGCGAGCGGCGCTCGCGGCGCTGCTGCGGACGCTCGATCCGGCCGAGCTGACCCTGCCTGAGAGCGTGCTGCAGCAGATTCCGCCGCGGCCACCTGGGCACGGCCCACACAGGGAGTTGTTCCCCCGCCGGACCGGTACGGTATTCGATGCCCTGACGCCGGCAATCGTCGCGGCCGACCTCACCGTCTCGCAGATGCTGGTCCCGTCCCGGGCCGCCCGCCTGGTCGAGCAGGCCATGTTCGACGACACCCTCCCGGACTTGGAGGAGGTACTGGAATCGCTGGCGGAGGGTGTCTTCGACAGGCCGGCGGAATCCGCATACGCGCACGCGGTCCGGCGGGCGGTGCAGCGGGTCGTCGTCGAACGGTTGATGGGACTCGGCGAGGGAGCTCCCATGGCAGAGGTGCGCGCCCACGCGACGGAGGCGTTGGAGCGGATCCGCTCTCGACTCCCGACGTTCGGCGACGATACCCATAGTCGTTTGCTTCGGCGCGAGATCGAACGCTTTCTCGACCGACCGGGCGGTCCTATTCCGAGTCCGGCCTCGCCCATGCCTGTCGCGCCTCCGGGCAGCCCGATCGGCACCTCGGCTCTGGAGTGGCTGCGCGGGGCGACCCAGGTTTGCGACTGGGAATAGAGGTCGGGATTCTGATGCCGAACCCGGGATCGCCGAGTGTGCGACCCGCTTCGACCGGAGGACCATTGCATCTGGGGGCCGAGCGGTCGTGGACGGTCTCCCTGTTTGGGCCAGGCTACGGGGAGTGTATCGTTCTGCACGTCGGCCAGGGCCGATGGATGGTTGTGGACTCCATTCAGGCAGCGGATAAACAGCCCGTGGCCTTTCAATATCTCGACGGCCTTGGAATTGACCCAGCTCGCTCCGTCCGAGTCATCGTTGCCACGCATTGGCACGACGACCACACGAGAGGCTTGAGCGAGCTTGTCGCTCGGTGCCCGAAGGCGCGTTCTTGTTGCGCGAACGTCCTCAGTTCGCGGGAGTTCCTGAGTGCTGCGGCAGGACTGATGGACCAGCAATCAGGCGATGCGATCGGTGTGCGCGAGATCTACTCGGTCATGGACCATCTGCGGCGCGCCGGCACCCAACCCGCTTGGGCGACTGCCAGCCGCCGAATCTCTTACGAACTGGGCTGCGAGGTATGGTCCCTGTCCCCCGATGATCATGCATACACGTCATTCCTGAAGACCTCGGCGGATGTCACGCGGTCGCGTCGCGGAACAGCCGTCCCATGGCCCTTATCCACTCCGAATACCCTCTCCGTCGCGCTCTTAGTCACCTTTGGTCCGAAGTTGTCGTGTCTGCGCGGCGCTGACTTGGAGCGTCACGGCTGGGAAGCGATCATTCGTGACGATCGGCGACCGCGGCGCCTTTCGTCCGTGTTCAAGGTCCCACATCATGGACCGGCGACTGCGGACCTGGATAACGTGGGGGAGTCGGCGAGATCCCGTTCGGGCAGCTGGCGTCGGAGCCAGCACTGCGGGCGGCCTTGGGCCGACTGTCGGCGGACGATTCGCTGCTGAACGTGTGCCTCGAGTATCTTGAAACTTCTGGGCCCATTCCCGGCCCAGAACCACCGCCCCACCCGACCGCCTCGCGGGCCCAATCTTCCTGCTCGGCCACGCGCGCGCTGCTCCGTCTCCGGTCGGCAGGCCCCCAGCCCTGGTCGCGTCCAGCCTCGCGCGACTGCAATGACCCCGTATATAATTGCCATCCTATGCGCCGGTCTTCCTACTCGGCCTTCTTGGCAGTGGCCCTTCTGGGGGCCGCCTGCAGCCCCTCGCCGCCCCCTGACACCAGCGGCATGGTCCTCATTCAAGGCGGGGAGTTCACCATGGGCACGGATTCCGGGGAGCCCTTCGAGGGTCCCCCTCACCGGGTCCGCCTGACATCCTTCTTGATCGACCAGCACGAGGTCACGAACCACCAGTACGCCCTCTTCGCAGACGCCACCGGCTTTGTCACGGAGTCAGAACGCCTCGGGTGGTCCGGCGTCTTCGACCCCCGCCAGAATGGCTGGACCAAGGGCGACGGCGCCGACTGGCGCCATCCGCATGGCCCGGGCTCTTCCCACACGGAGATGCCGAACCACCCCGTAGTCCACCTCTCTTGGGAAGACGCCAAGTCCTATTGCGATTGGAAGGGAACGCGCCTGCCCACAGAGGCGGAGTTCGAGTACGCCGCCCGCGGCGGACTCGAGGGGGCTCGCTACGCCTGGGGGGAAGAGCTCATCCCAGGCGGGGTCCACCAGGCGAACCTCTGGCAGGGCACATTCCCCCAGCAGGACCGCGTCCTGGACGGGTTCGGCAGCCACGGCCCGGTCAAGCAGTTCCCTCCGAACGGCTATGGCCTCTACGACATGACGGGCAATGTCTGGGAATGGGTCAAAGATTGGTACGCGCCGGACTACTTCCGCCGCTCCCCGACGGACAACCCGCAGGGCCCGCGCTCTGGGGACCAGAAGGTCCAGCGTGGCGGCAGCTGGCTCTGCTCGGAAAACTACTGCCAGGGCTATCGCGTGGCGGCGCGCATGATGACCGCTCCCGACTCCGGCCTGAACAACCTCGGATTCCGCTGCGCGGCGGACGCTCCGTAGGCAGTCGGCGGACCGCCGGACCGCCGTCGGTCTAGTATGGGGCCAATGCCGCCGCAGCAACTGCCCAGCCCACTTTGCCCGCCAGCGGCAAATGGCCTCGCCGTTCAGCCTGCAGAGCTACACCACGCCGCAAAGCCATTAGCCCTACCAAGGCCAGCCGGCAACGGATTTCGATTGCGGACCCTGTGTGCCCCCAGTCTGCCGGAGCTGCCACGAAGGCTGCTGCAAGCAACAGCAACGTAGCTCCGCCGGCCCTCGGTTCCACTCCCGGCCAAGAACCGAAGGCCGGGCTCGCGGGTAACCGGTCATAGACCCCAGTTGGACACTCTCGGCTCCTCGGGTAACCTCTCGCCGTCCGCGGAGGCTACGCGCTGCCGGGGCTCACGCACAGTTCCCAGCGGCACGGCATGCCAGCCAGCCAAGCCATCCGGTCACACAAGTGCCGATCAGCCATCCTTGCCGCCTGGCGGGACGCCCGGTCCGGCAGTCCTCATGGCCAGCCTCGGGCCGGCAACCCATCCCGGGAATGGGCTGGGGCGTGCCTTAGCCAGCCTAGGCCCCACTGCCTGCCGGGGCGCATGCCCCGCCCGTCGACTCGCCACCGAGGCCCGATCGGCGCTTCGGCCAGAAGCCGTGTCCCGCGCTTGGCGGTCCAGCAATGCAGCCGACCGGGGCCTGACTTGCATAACTCGTTGGCGGACTCCAGTCAAGAGCATCGTGGGCTAACGAAGGCGGTTTCAGCAACGTCCAATCAAGCGCAAGAACGCTTGCGCAAGAGCTAAGGACGCTCCCGCGTAGATCGCGTTCGGTCACAAGGAAGGAGAATAATCATGACGAGAACATTGATCGCACTCAGTGCGGTCCTCTCGATTTGCGTTGCGGGCGGCCAGACCATGGGAGACGACTCGCCAGGAATGGCGTCCGACCCGGGCAGTGGCACGGAACCAGCCAGTGTCAGCAATGTGCCTGGGCTCGTGAGCGTCGTCCAATTGAACGAGGGCCAGGTCGCCAGCCTGCGCCGTCTCAACTACGAGTTCGAGGACGAGCTCTTCCCGCTGTTGCAGCAACTCCGGGAGAAGGAGTGGGAGCTTCAACGGCTTTCCCGCTCCAAAGACGTGGACGAAACCATGGTTGACATGGTCATCCAGAGCATTGAGGCGCTCTACGAGCAAGTCCGAAGTGTTGGCGTCCGGCACAGGGAACAGGCCCGGGCCATGCTGAGTAGCCATCAGCTCGGAGCGCTCGGCAAGCTTGAAACGGCACTTGAGCTCTCGGACGCTGCGCGAGAAGCTGTATGCGCCAATCTGATCACGACGCCCGGGGCCTTCGAGTACATTCCGGGACTCGCGTCGTTGTACGGGGATCCGCTTGGGCTCGGGTCGTGCAGCCTTGGCTTTGGCGCGTCCCTAGTGAACGGCGGATTTGGGGACTACCTAGAAGGGACCCAGAACGACACGTCTACAGTTCCCGGCAGGAACTAACTGCCGCTACCCGGACCTGGACCGTGGGTCAGGGTCTAAGAGGGGCAAGGGTCACAACTGGGCACGTCTCAGTTGATGGCCCAAGCCCCGGCGACCAGCCTTCGGGCACGGGTGCGATGTCCCTAGGCCGTGAAATGTCCGCTGGAAGGCACGCGCGCCACGCCCGATCAGTCGGCAGTGGCCGGCCGGCCGAGACCAGGCCGCAGGCTGTCGACCCGGCCGAGGACATGACCTCGGGGCGCTGGTCTCGCGTACTATCCGCTCCCACAGGGCCGCTTCACGCACTTCAGCGTGCACCTCATGAGGGAACGCTCCCCTGTCCGGCGAACAGTGGTGACGACCCTATCCGTCATCCTAGAATCCGTCCATGACCGGAAGTCACAGTTCCAGTCATGGACCGACTGTCCCTGTCAGCATTCTTGGGCTGCCGGTCAGAACCCGAGGGGCCAAGGCCAGCACGGTAGCGCGTGACTATGCGCGGTTGAGGCGAGTTCCGCACGGGGCCTCGCAGAGTTGGGCAGCCCTCCGCGAGCCCTTCGTGGCGGAGTTGGTAGGCCGGGAACTCGAGCGGCTCGAATCCCGCCACCGTCTGCCATGAGTCCACACGCTTCGGCACAGTGGCATGTTGGGAAGCAGGTCTGGCTGCAAGCGCCAGGCCGCGGGCCCGGCTGAGAGCGTCCGGCGGGTTCAGCGGCCGTTGAACTCGTAGACCAAGCGGAGGTCGGTGTCCGGATAAACAGTGCGGGTCTCGTCGGTCAGCTTCAGCAAGGGCTCGAGCGCCTCGTCAAGGCGCGCTTTGAACTGGCGTGGTAGTCGCATCCGCAGGATTCGCCGCCGAGGCTCGGCCAGCAGCCTAGCTTCGCTGGCGGACTCCGCGACCTGCTGTGCCTGCGCCACGACGCGCTGCGCGGGCGACACCGCACGAGTCCCTGACCCCCGCAGCCGGTGCCGCGCTGCTGGTGTCGGTCGCCGAGCAAGTCGGACGGCACGGCCGCCGTGGCACGGGTGGCGGGTACTGCTCGAAGGCGATCGTGCTCGAGCACCTCGACCGCTTCCGGGACCGCCTCTTTGGGCATCCCCTGGCGCGGGACTGGGAGGGCCCCTTCGCGGCGGTCGTGGAGCCGACTACCTATCCGGCCGTGCACTTCATCTCGCAAACCAAGCGTGACCTGCCGTGCCGGCTGGACCGCGCGCATTTGGGGGCGACGTGCTGGACCAGCCGGCGCAGGTCGCCCTGACCGCCAACCTGCATGACTCGGGTTACGTCAGGATCTCGGGATCTTGTGCGCCCCTCTAGATGGACTGGCCCGGGTGTTTGCCGAGCTGGCGCGATCCGGGCAGCCCACGGCCCATCCCGCTCGCTGAACCCGCCTACACTCGCCGCTCCCAACCAAATACCAGCTGACACCAGAACTGCCTGCCGGGAAGCAGCAACCAACCAACCCCCATACGGCCAGCCTCCATTTGCCAGCAAGCCCTAGCCCGTGGTTCACTCCAAGAACACTGCCCGCCCTTCGGCCCCGTCGGCAATCCACCACACTTGCACGACTATCTCGCGCACGTCTCCTGCCCCAGCCTAAGGGCCAATCCGCTGAATCCAGAATCGTGTCGGCACCTGCTTCATAGCCGTTGATGGCCATTGCCCTGTATCGGGAGTAAACTTCAGACGTGATCTTGGCTGGACAAACCTTGGCCCTGCTGCTTGTGCACTTGCTGTGTTCCCACTCAAGACGTCCACCTCTGATGCACCATGGGGCATAGGTCGTCAGTCTGTTGGGTATGACGATGTGTCGGGCTACCTTGCGGCCAGCCAAGCCGTGAACTCTGTCCGGCCGATGGTGCCTCCATACGAGGAAACGACGGCCCGCATCCTCGCTGACTGCACCTATGCCTAGGTCGAATTCTCGAGTGTGCCTGATCTGATCGGCGCAAGCATGGATGGCAACTACTATCGCCACATAGCGTCTGTGACTTGGAATGACAGGCACCTACAGTTCTGGCCCGTGCTTCAAAGGCGAGGAAGCAATCGGCTCTACTTTGGAGACAAGAAGCAATCCCTCACAGTGCTATCGAACGGCTCCGAGTTTGGGATTGCCCTGTCGTGGGAGACACAGGGCACAGTCGCGTTCCTATGGTCCCTCGCCGGAGCTCGGGAAGCGATTCGCACCAGTTGCGACTAGGCAGATTGACAAGCAATGTTCCAGATTCTCGGCTAGTGCTCCGTCAACGCTACATTTAGGGCTCATCATGTTCTACTGGGCATGAGGCCGTCCAAGCCTAGGAGAAGGGTTCATGAAGAAGTACGTTGTCCGGCTCGCGGACGAGGAACGCGGCGTCTGCGAAGACACAATCGCTCGCCTCTAGGGCAGCAGGCAGACGGCGCGGCGCGCTAGGAACCTGTTGCAAGTCGACACCAACGGACCGGGCTGGACGGACCGACAAGCCGCCGAGGCCTTCCGATGTCGGGTCCAGACGGTCGAGAACGTGCGCAAACGGTGCGTCTTGGAGGGTTTCGATCTCGCGCTTTGCGGCAAGCAGCGCAGTGCCCCTCCGGTTCCCAAGCTGCTTGACGGCGAGCAGGAGGCACGGCTGATTGCGCTGCGTCTCGGCTCGCGGCCAGAGGGCTACGCGAACTGGTCGCTGCGGCTGCTGGCCAGACATGTCGTGGAACTGGGACTGGTGGACTCAATCAGCCACGAAACAGTCCGGCAGACACTAAGAAAAACGGCATTTGCGGGCGCAAAGTGCAGTATTGGGTGATTCCGCCGAAGGAGGATTCCGAGTTGTCGCCCGCATGGAGGACGTGCTGGAGGTCTACGAGCGCCCGCAGGACCCGCAGCAGCCGGTGGTGTGCATGGACGAGCAGCCGGTGCAGCTGGTGAAGGAGACGCGGGAATCGCTGCCAGCGACGGTGGGACAGCCGCAGCGTGTGGACTACGAGTACGAGCGTGCCCGTCTACCCCAAAAACCTGTTTTGACGGTCCACTAGACTCCTGTGCCGCCCAGCAGCTTTGTGATCTGCGACGGCGTGGGGCGAGCCGCCAAGCGGATGGAGCACGTCCCGCACTCCGACTCGCACCGACCACTGCTCAGGTCCTCGTGCAACCCGTCCTCAGCCCGATTCGCACCTCTCGCGAACGTGGTGTCGTGTCGACGTTGCCCCATCATCCCCTTAGCCACCATCATCCTCAATCACGGTGACCGTCCGAGGATTCCGGAGGTGCCAACGTCGCCCCTCCCGGTGAAGATCCCCTTCAAGCGACACGCTCAGGCGAGCCTCGTGTGCACGCGTGATCTCCCCGTAGTCCTCCGAATAGAAGACTGCTTGGACGGAAGCCATCCTTCTATTAACGAAGGCCTTGATGGTGGCCGTCCCCGCCGGATCCGTTCTTGCCCGTGCCAGCCGTGAGACATACCCCTAAGTCCCCTAGTCGGTGCGCTCTTGGCGATCGGCCAGCACTCGGGCGGCTTCCTCAAGGACGGCTACATCGGGCGGCCTGAAGGTAACCGACACTCGCTCCCCGACCTCTTGCTGGTCCGGTCTCGTCATCGCCCAGCTGACGGAGACGCCAAGACCATTCCCTACGTCTGTTAGCCTCGCGACAGACCGGCATAGATTCGCGCTGATGCCTTCGCCCAACCGACTCTCGAACTCGCCGATGTCTGCGACGCCCCGATTGACCCGGTCCATCGCACGTCTCAATGCGCGCAGTCCGGAGGCAAGCCTTCGCGTGACCTTGCGCTCAAATGGCTCCTCGGGGAATAGCGTGCTTTGTTCACGGAGCGATGGAGCCACCGGCGAGAGAACGTTGATCACGAAGCTGCCGCGCTCAGTGTGGCCTAATCGCACGCGGTCCAAGTACTCCCCCGCCGCCTTGTTGCGACCCGCCCGATACATCAGCCGAGGCCGCGCCGCCGAGCATGCCGCTGCCAGCAGGAGGTTCTTCACCTCTTCAAGCACTACCGCTCCGTCAGCGAGTCGGACGCTATTGTCCGCGTGGGAATTGGAGAGGCTTACGCGCACGAGATCGGACTCGGCCAGGGCGAGATCGGTTAGTACTGCCAACCGCTGCCGGCCCTCGATCCGACCGATCTGCTCCGCGATCTGATAAACCCGAATGCCGTAATCGGCATACTCCTCCGACGCTGGGACGATCGCGGCTTCCCGCTCGTCCTTCGGCGACAGATACACATCGGCCGTGGCCCGGTCTGAATCGTCGGCACGAATCCATCCGTTGGTGCGGAGATAGGCATGGACGGCGCGAAGGGTGACTGTCCTCGCCAGCGTAATCTCGTTCGTCATTCCGTTCATGGCATGCTGACGCCTGCCGGACATGTGCGAACAGCGGTGGGAGCCCCAAGCCACTGATGCGCTGAGACGAAGGTATCACCATGGTCCCTGGTCCGGCAACCATTGGGTCTTGGCCGTACAGCGAACACCACAACCCACACTTCCTCACGACCGAGCGGTCGGGCGTGCAATCCAGCCACTCCGAATCGTTGGGCGGCAGTTCAAGGATGACAAGCACCAACGGTGCGGCCCGGGTCTCACCAGGTGGTTGTAGTTATTCCGCTTGAGACGAGAGTGGAGCCCGTCTTCGCTCCGTTTGGGGCGGTCTTCGCCCGGCACCCGCCTCATGAAGCGGGACGACTGCCATGGAAAGGCCAGAGGTCCTCAAGGCCTGCCAGCGGCTCGTGGAAGATCGCCGCCGGGCGGCCCTCTTCGAGGTATCCCCATCGACGGGGCCCTCGCGTGGGGCTTACAATGCCCTCGAGAGGTCCGCAACTTGGCTGGCCCGGCTGCCGTAGTGCCGCTGCCCGGATCGCCGGGCTCCCATCCGAGTGCAAAGCCGTGACTGCGGATATTGCTCCGCCGGTAGAGAAGAGACCCTGATGCCCGATTCCCGACCGCCACAGCCGGACTCCAAGCGCCTGTTCGACCTGCTCTTGGGTTTGAAGATGGAGCCGGGGAGTGCCTATACTTTCACTCAGGAGGTCGGGAACATGGCCGCAGCCAATCTCATCGCCCGCTTCGAATCCAAGCTTGACGCGCAGAGCTCTAGGCTCGACGCGCAGGGCGGACGCTTCGAGTCCAAGCTCGACGCGCGGGGCGAACGCTTCGAGTCCAAGCTCGACGCGCAGGGCGAACGCTTCGAGTCCAAGCTCGACGCGCAGAACTCCAGGCTCGAGGCCCAAAACACCAAGATCGACGCCCAGACCGCCCAGTTCGTCTCGCTCCGCTGGATGGTGGGCCTCGGGTTCACCCTGTTGGCCCTGCTCATCACGCTGCTGCGCTTCCTCGGCTGAGGCCGGCCTGGCCCTGCTTGGGGCCACCCGGCCGAATCTGCTCACGGTTGCGGCAGCGGCTCGGGCGATTAGTCAGAGGTCAGAGGCGGGGACAGCGTCACTCCTGTGGCCTGTGCACCAAGTTGTCTACGTCCGTCCGGATCTGGCGATGATCGGTCGGATGGCGCTTGCGGTAGCTGCTAGCAACTTCGGGCCAGCAGAGCCTGGGACTCGAGCGTGGCCGGGGCGGAGCGGGTGGTCGGCTCCAGTTCCAGTACCGTGGCGTCCGGAGGTCCTGCACAAGGAATACTTGGAGGGGCAGCTACAAGGCACCTGCCGGGTGTTAGCGGTGGACGAGGCGAAGCCGCGGCCTGCAAGGGCGGTGCAGGGTCTGCGGTCTTTGGATCACGTGATCGTGACCGGGCTGGCGTTGGTCGGCACCCGCGAGCTGTACGCCCGCACCGCGGACGGTAGCCCCAGCGAGGGCTTCGCCCAGACTTTCTCGCTGAGCGGCTTGCGGGCGCAACTGGGCACAGACGTGGCGAACTTCGACACCCACTGGCGAATCCGCTCATTCGCACACCGCCCTGAATCTAGGACTGCGCTGAGTTGGGTGAGCTCACATTAGGACCGCCACAATACACCCGCCCCCTGGGCCGGCGTGACCAGGACCGCGAAGGTGCTCGGAAGCGCGCACGAAGCGCACGAGAAACAGTCGCTGGCGCCGGGGCGCTTCACGGCCGTCTAGGCCCGTCGTTTCCCCTCAGGCGGGAAGACGAGCCTCGTGTTCAGAATCGGCTTCGCCGAATGCGCTGGAGCCCGCTGACGCTCTTTACTCAGATCGTCTCAGTCTCAAACTCCGTGACGTTCCGTGTCTTGGAACTGAACTCCACGCCTACCAAGTGGACCGGCTCCCCCAAGCTCCGGTATCTTTCCGCGTAGCCGCGAGCCTTCAGCTGGGCCAGTGCGGCCAGGGCGTCCCCCCGCCCCTGCATCTTGAACTCGAACACGTACACCTGGCCAAAGGCCCGCACGGACAGGTCGGCCCGGCCCACGCTCCCGCTCTCTTCCGCCCTTACGTCCGCGCCTGTGGCCGCGAAGTGCGCGTACAGCACGCTCGCGTACCAGCCCTCGTAGCCCCCCATCGGGTTTCGCCCGTGCCACTGGTGTGGAATTCCTGCCAGCAGCGACCGAAGCAGGTCTCGCATTCCGTCAAAGTCAGCTGCTTCTAGGACTTCGAGCAGGCGCGTCTCCTGCTCCTCCCGCTCGAACCCGGATCCGAGGAGGTCGTCGAGCAGTGCCCGGTTCAGGCTCTCCCGCACTTCCCGGTTGGGAAAGCCCAACCGGTACCGCAACCGCCCGCCCCGTGATTCGCTGCCCACCACAGTGAGGTAGCCCGTCTGGAACAGCAGGGCTTCTGGCGCGATCCTTCCGACGTCGAAGGTTGAGAGCAGTGCTTCGGAAGCCCGCAGTCCGTCGAGGCGGTGCCACGGAACCCCGGTCTCGGCCAAGAGGTTGATCAGAAACGTCGGCGTTCCCGTCTCAAACCACCACGCCCCCAGCGCTCGCTTGCGCAACATCAGCAAGACATCGAAGGGGTTATAAACGCGTTCCTCTCCGCCCCAGCTGTAGCCCTTGTACCACTCGCGGATCCGCTGCCGGTCGAGTCCGGCCAGTTCCGCGGCGAAGACAGTGTCTAGATCGCGCTCCGCGTAGCCGCAGATCGACGAGTATTCCGGCTCCAGCGTGATATCGACCAAGTTGTTCAGTCCTGAGAACAAGCTCACCTTGGAGAACTTGCTCACACCCGCCAGAAAGCAGAACTGCACATGCGCGTCGCACGACTTGATCACGGAGTATAGCCCCCGAAGATAGTCGCGGTTGGCCCGCGCCATGTCGGGCTGGTGCAGAGCATCCAAGATCGGCTTGTCGTACTCATCCACCAGGACGACGACCCGCTGCCCGCTCTTGCCGTGCAGGGTCTCCAGCAGATCGGCGAGTCGCTGGGGTCCCGTGTCGTACCGAGATTCCACACCCGCCACTCGTTCGATGCTGTCCATCTGTGCCATCAGGTCCACTTGGAGATGGCCAGGTTCTGCGTAGTTCCCTCTCCCGAATTCGAGTCGCACTACAGGATGGCGCACGGACCAGTCCCAGCGACGGTAGGCCTCTAGCCCTTCGAACAAATCGCGATTGCCCTCGAACAGATCCTTCAGCGTGTCCACGAACAGGCTCTTGCCGAAGCGCCGCGGGCGGGAGAGGAAGTAGTGAGTGCCTTCCCTGACTAGGCTCAGGGCGAAGCCGGTCTTGTCCACGTAGTGCAGGTTGTCCTCGCGCACCTTTCGGAACGTTTGGATACCAATGGGCAGCCGCGTCTTCACGTCTTGGGACAATCCACTTCGTTTCCCGGCGCCCCTGATTCTATTGCACGGACCGCATGTTCCGGCAGTGGTTCATGGCCTTGCACTCGGCGAAGCCTGCTGACGTGCCCTCATGGGGCAGGGCCAGCTAGGTCGCGGCCGAAATGGCGACATTCTGCCATCGTCCGCTGGCTCACCAGAACACTCCTGCCATCGCTGGTCGTTCGCTGACCAGCCTCCCTCCCCTCGGTTCGCTGCAAGACTTCCTGCACACAAGACCGGGGCACGCTCCGAGACAGGACACATTCCGGAGCGCTGAAGGCCCAGTGACGGTAGCGTGGGGGCGGATTCGGGGATGGTACTTCAGTTGGACCACGTCTAGCACCCTCGCCTCGGGCTGGAATCGACGGCGCTCTTTCCACATGCCTCAATCACGCCCTCGTTGGCTTACCGCTGCAGGGCCTGCTTGCGGCGGCTTGTTCGCAAGTCCCGTATGGAGCAGCACCATCCAGCGCACGCAGACCTGAGGAAACTTAGCCATGGGGCCGTTCTCCCCGGAGAGGTGGGCGGCGAACTGCGATCAAGCTGGTGCTGTTGTCGCTACACTCGTCCCACAAGTGGCACTCGACTCGTCCCTTGAACGGGCTTGCGATCGCAGCGGACCCCGAGCCTGGGCTGTTGACGATCTGTTAGGCCCACTTACCGCGATTGAGCGGAAGTTTGCTCCAGACGCGCTCTACGTAGTCGGGGAAGCTGGCCTGCTCAGGTCGGGGAGACGGGTCGCGGTCGTCGGCTCGCGGAAAGCACCCATCGATTTTCTCCGGCGGACCCGCAAGCTTGTCCGTGCTCTCGTGAAGGAGAGGGTGACGGTCGTAAGTGGCCTCGCAGCCGGAGTCGACACGATTGCGCACCGGACGGCGATAGAAGAAGGCGGGCGGACGATTGCTGTCCTCGGGACACCTATAGACGTCGCATATCCGTCACAGAACCGGGTTCTTCAGCGCAAGATCGGCGAGAAAGACGCCTTGGTGTCCCAGTTTCGGACGGGCACTCCCGTCCGTCGCTGGAACTTCCCGATGCGCAACCGGACCATCGCCCTGATCTCCGATGCGGCTGTCATTGTCCACGCTGGCAGCAGGAGCGGCACGCGGCACTTGGGGTGGGAGGCCATCCGCCTCGGTCGCAAGCTCTCATTGCTTGAGTCGTTTGACAGGATCGGCATACGGTGGGCCAAGGACCTGCGTCGCCACGGTGCCGACGTGCTGAGCGACGCCAGTCTGGATCGTTGGCTCGGCCACCTCCATCCTCGGGTGGCCTTGAACAACGGGATTTGACTGACGGGCGCTTGACGGATCGCTGCCCTTCTGTTTTCCCCGATGCCGACTCTTCGCGATGCGGCCAGGCCAAGCTGGCATGCACGGCGTTGTATGGCTTGGCTGCGTTGGAGCCGACTCTTTTGGCGCGAGGCCTAGCAGCTGTCGTGTGTCCGTTCATTGATCGGTGCACGCCGAGCGAAACAGATCCCTTCCGAGCCCGGCCAGGCGGGTCGCCACGGGGTGCCGCCGAGATCAAGCTGAGAGCTCGCTGGCTGGCCAGATGAGTCGTGCCGCCGGCATTGAGCGGTCCGCAAGTATCCGGAACCATCTCGATCAGGCCAGTTCGAGTTCGTTGTGAGACAGGCCAGAACTCGCCTGACCCCGATCATTATCTTTGTATAATTCGCTTATTTGGTATTTTTATCTTAGTAAAACCTCAGGAATGGCGAATATGATCGTTTCAGCAGTCAACATTGCCAATGGGCACACGCGCCGCGTCCCATGCTCAACCGACTACTTCTAGACGACCTGCTCCGATGGAAGCAGCAGACTTACCGGAAGCCCGTGCTGATTGACGGAGCCCGGCAGGTAGGCAAGACGTTCCTAATTGAGCGACTCTTCGGGCCCGCCAGCTTTCGGAAGGTGCACACCTTGGACTTCCGTCGCGAGCCCGGCCTGTGCGCGCTCTTCGCGGACAGCCTTGATCCGCGGCAAATCGTCGAGAAGATCGAGCTAGCGGTAAATTCCTCAGTCGACCTCGAGCGCGACCTGATCTTCTTCGACGAGGTGGGTGATTGCCAGCGGGCGCTCGATTCTCTCAAGTACTTCGACCAGGACCTGTCTGGAGCCTACGTCTGTGCCTCTGGCTCGAACATCGGCCTGCTGCAGTCCTTCCCGGTCGGAAGTGTCCACTCCCTGGAACTGTTCCCGCTTGGTTTCGAGGAGTTCCTGATGGGGCACGAGAATCCACGGCTGTTGCAAGCGTACCGTGGGCGGTCCCGAGGACACATTGAGCACGGCCTCTTGTGGTCTGCCCTGCTGGACCACTGTTTCGTGGGGGGCATGCCAGCCGCTGTGCAGGGGTGGATGGACCGGAGCTCCGGACTCCGCGAGCGGGTGCAGGCCATCACTACGATCCATCGGGACCTTCTGAGGGGATTCGCACGGGACTTCGTAAGACACGCCGGCAAGCTGCACGCCCAGCACATCGACGCCGTTTGGCGAAACGTCCCGAGGCAACTCGCCCGAGATCAGGATGGCTCGGTCCGCAGATTCCGGTTCAAGGGCGTAATTCCGCGCAAGAGGGGCTACCGAGACCTTGCGGGACCGATTGGGTGGCTTCACTCCGCCAAGCTGGTTAGGAAGTGCTATCCCGTCAGGGGGCGTCCGCGTGCGCCTCTGATGGCCCACGTGCGGCACAACATGTTCAGGCTATATTTCTTTGACACAGGGCTGCTCGGACACGCAGCAGGCCTGACCTACGAGCACCAGCGGTCACAGGGCGTCTCCTACAAGGGGTTCATTGCCGAGAACTTCGTTCAGAACGAACTCGGCGTCCGGGTAGCTTATCCCACATTCGGGTGGCAGCAGGCACAAGCGGAGATCGAGTTCCTCCATCGCTGCCAAGACGGTGAGATCATTCCAGTTGAGGTCAAGAGCGGCGCTCGCACTAGAGCCCGCAGCTTGCGGTCGTTCGTCCATAGATACAGCCCCCACCGAGCCGTCAAGCTCGTGGGCAGCCGAGGCGGCAAGGACGGCGGAGTCATCGAGACTTGGCCACTGTACGATGCTCAGTTCCTTCGAGAGCTCTGACCGAGTCTTGCTGGCCCGCTGCGGGCGGGATCTCGGGGCTGCACCTCGATTCCCCGCCGGCCCGGAGGGGGCGGTGGAGTCCGGCTGCGTCCGTTCCGCGGGATCCTTTTCGGGCGATCTCGTGGGGAGTAGCAGATGTGCGCACTGTCTTGCCGCGGCCGCCACAGGCGATGATCTACAGGCAAGCCCTCCAGAGTAGCCACGATCCTTCTCGGCAAGAATGACTCGTTGGGGAGCTCGCGAGCTCATGTCGGGTAGCGAGCTCCATGCGCGCGCCGTGCCCCAGGGTCGCCTCGGTGAGGGTCGCGTGTGTCGGAGCCTTCCCGCCACCACCGGATGGGGCAGGGGACGCGGGCGCACTTGTTGCTGCGCCTGCTGGCTCACCGCACTGCACGGCATGCCACCTACGGGGCGCGCTGGCCGACCTGCTTTGTCAGCCCAAGGAACTGGGAGGGCTGGCAGGTGGTGTGCGACGTGGGTGGCGGCGGAGCCGCCGGGGAGCCCGCCTGGCTGTCGCTCCAGCCGCAAGCCGATGGATCGAAGGGGCCTCTGGACGAGAAGGACGCGGACAAGCAGGACGGGACCACAAAGACCGGTGCGGGCCTCGAAACTCCGGATCCTGTTCGGAGACTCCAGAGCCCGTCGCATGCAAAACGATGGGAAGACTTGGCCGTGACATGCTCTCGCTTCTCTCGTAGGGACTCGATTCGCGCCCCAGGGGCTGAGGTCAGTTCCGCGAATGCTCTGGTATGGGACGGATCGGCAGGCACTCTGAGTGGGCAAACATGGTCGGCTTCCTGCCGGTCCTGCTCGGAATCGCCGTATTCGAACTCCTAATCGATCCCGATCGACGACCTCGCGAGCGGGCTGGGGGCGGCGGCCCCTTTCGTGCGGAGCCTGATCATGATGTCCGCCGTCGTGACTTGCCACGTCGCCCTGTGCTTGGCCCTGCCGGGATACTTCTTGGCCGGGTTTGAGCGCAGTGCATTGCCGGCACAGGGAGAGCGCGCACTGGCGTGGTCAGCAATCGCGTGCTGGGTTGCCTTCCACGCTGTACTGGCGGGACTCAGATCACTTGATCCGCGGCTCTTCTCGATCGCCTACGACTCGCTCGTTCAGATCTAGTGGCGGGCGGGCGATCCGGTGGCCACGCCGATGACCGGGGATTGGCTTGCGCCAGGAATCTCGCGACACCTTGTTTCGATCTTGCTTGCGGCTACCGCCGGCGTTGCCGCGGTGTGCGCCGGATCCCGCCATGCCACGGCGATTGTCCATGATGCGAGGGCCGATGAGAACAAGGCGGAGGAGGCAGTGAATCGTCTGCTCCATGCCTTCATGGCGATGAGCGGCCTGCTCGTAGCGAGCATTCTCCTGCTGATGCTGTCCTTCCGCCTGCGAGCGTCGCTCTACGGCACCGGAGAGGCGGCGGACGCGAGGATCGCCGAGTACTTGGGTTTCGCCAACGTGCTCAGCGTTTTCTGGGGTGTCGTCTTCACATTGACGCTGGTTGCGGTGTATGCTCCGCACGCACTGGCGCTGCGGTCGCTGTCCGGAGTGTCGCTCGGCCAGATCCTGAGCAAGGGGCTCGAGAGCGGTTCGTCCGTAAAGAGCTTGGTGCAAAAGACGGAAGTCGCAGTTTCGGCCGTTGCGCCCTTGCTAGCAGCGTTGACTGCCTATGTGATGTGAGCTACGACCGTTTGCGGCTCCAAGCCCCGCGGGAACGGACCTATTCCCGGTTGATCGTCGAGGTCGTCACCCGTGTCCAGCCGACCGCGCGAACACAGTGGCCAGCCCACGCCTTCCTTGAGACTAGACCGCTTTGGGCGGATCAGATTGTCTCCGTCTCGAAACCCGTCACATTGCGGGCCTCGGCGCTGAACTCCATCCCCACCAGATGGATCGGCTCTCCTCGTCCGCGGTAGCGATCCGCGTAGCCCCGGGCCTTCAGTTGTGCCATGGCGGCCGCAGCTCCGCCCCGCCCACGCATCTTGAACTCGAACACGTACACCCGGCCGAACGCCCGGACGCACAGGTCAGCGCGGCCTGCGCTGCCGCTCTCCTCGGCCCGCACCTCTGCGCCCGTGGCCGAGAAGTGAGCGTACATCACGCTTGCGTAGAAGCCCTCGTGCTCTGCCATCGGGTTGCGCCCGTGCCACTGGTGCGGAATGCCTGCCAGCAGTGCCCCCAGCAGTTCCTTTATGCCCGCAAGGTCGCCAGCCTTCATCGCTCGGATCAGACGCTTCCTGTCCCTATCCCTATTCCACCCGGCACCCAGCAGGTCATCCAGAAGCGATCGATTCAGGCTCTGGCGCACCTCACGGTTCGGATACCCCAAGCGGTAGCCCGCGCCGTCTTCTAAGTCCTCCCTCTCCAAGACGGTGAGGTATCCCGTCTGAAAGAGCAGCGCTTCCGGTGCGACCCTGCCCACGTCGAAGGTCGAAAGTAGCTGTTCTGAGGCGCTCAGCCCATCCAGCATTTGCCATGGCACAGCCTCCTCAGCGAGACGGTCGATCAGGAACGTCGGCGTGCCGGTCTCGTACCACCAAGGCTTGAACTCGCGATCCGCGAGTAGCAACAGCACATCGAAGGGGTTGTAGACTTTCTCCGCGCCGCCCCAACTGTAGCCGTTGTACCAGTCTCGGATCTGGTCTCTGTCGAGGCCTTCGAGTTCTTGGGCAAAGACAGCGTCCAGATCGCTCTCCGCGTAGCCACAGATCGACGAGTACCTCGGGCTGAGGGTAATGTCCCGGAGATTGTTCAGTCCTGAGAAGAGGCTCACTTTCGAGAACTTGCTCACGCCGGTCAGCAAGCAGAAGCGCACGTGATCGTCGCAATCCTTGATCACGGCGTAAAAACCGCGCAGATAGTCCCGGTTGGCTCGCGCGATTGTCGGTTCGTCCATCGCGTCCAGGATGGGCTTGTCGTATTCGTCCACCAGCACTACGACGCGCTGGCCGCTCCGAGAATGCAGGCTTCGGATCAGGTTCCGAAACCGTCCGCGAACGGTGCCGTCGGCCTGCGTCAACCCTTGCTTGCCCTCGACAACCCGAAGCTGCTCGCCGAGGTCGGCCTCCAAGTCCCCGGCCAGCTTCGCCTGAACCCCGCCAAAGGAGAGCCGCACAACCGGATGGCGTACGGACCAGTCCCAGCCACGCTCCGCCTCCAGCCCCTCGAATAGCTCCCGGCTCCCTTCGAACAGTTCCTTCAGCGTGTTGACCAGCAGGCTCTTGCCGAAGCGGCGCGGCCGAGACAGGAAATAGTGCGTCCCCTCTCTGACGAGCTGCAGGACGAAACCGGTCTTGTCCACGTAGTGGCAATTGTCCTCCCGGAGTTTCCGGAACGATTGGACGCCGATCGGCAGGCGGCGCTTGGCTTGGTCCCCGAGCATCCTCTGCACCTACCGGGCTCTTAATCTATCGCGGCCGATCCCGCCCGGTTGCCACCGCGCGGCGCCTTACCCAATTAGGCCGGTCTTGACTTCTCCCTCCACGTCTGTAAGCCGGAAATCGCGCCCGCTGTGGCGGTAGGTGAGCCGCTCGTGGTCTAGGCCCAGCTGGTGCAGCATCGTTGCGTGAAGGTCCCGGACATGAACCCTGTCCTCGACCGCCCTGAAGCCGAATTCGTCCGTCGACCCGAATCGCACGCCTTGGCGAAACCCACCGCCCGTCACGATCATGCTGAATCCATGGTTGTTGTGGTCGCGGCCCGCGTGGAGCTTCGTGACCCCCGCGATCTCTACCGTGGGCGTCCTGCCGAACTCGCCGCCGATCAGCACGATGGTCTCGTCTAACAGCCCGCTGGCGTCCAGATCCTCGATCAACGCCGCCATCGCCCCGTCCGAACTCGCCGCCAGCTTCCGCATGCGCTGGATGTCGTCGTGCGTGTCCCACGGCTGCATGTTCCCGTAATAGACCTGCACGACGCGCACGCCACGCTCGACAAGACGGCGGGCAATCAGGCACCCCTGGGCAAAGTCGCCCTCCCCGTAGCGGGCGCGCGTCTTCTCGGGCTCCAGCCGCACGTCGAACGCTTCGCTCCCTTCGGTCTGCATGCGGAACGCCACCTCCATCGCATGGATCGCCGCCTCAAGCTGGGGTGCCGAACCCTCCCGCTCCAGATGGAGGGCGTTGATCTCGCCCAGCAGGTCGAGCTGCTCCCGCTGGGCATGCACTGATTGGTGGGAATTGCGCAGGAAGGGGACGAGCTTGGCCGGGTCGATGTCTGCGTTGCGGACGTACGCTCCCTGGTACGCGCCGGGCAAGTACGCCGACGTCCACAGCTGGGGCCCCACGACCGGATAGCCGGGGCAAAGCACCACGAACCCCGGAAGGTTCTGGTTCTCCGTGCCCAACCCGTACGTTAGCCAAGAGCCGTACGAAGGGTGGCCCGCGATCCTCTGCCCGCAGTTGAACATGAACAGCGAGGGCTCGTGGAAGGGAACGTCGGTGTGCATCGAGTTGATCACGAGGCACTTGTCGATTACTGATCCGAGGCGGGGAAAGATCTCGCTGATGGGGATCCCGCTCTGGCCCTGCGGCGCAAACTCGAAGGGCGACTTCATCAGCGCGCCCGTCTTGCGCTCTGTGCGCAAGTTGCCCCCCGGGTAGGGCTGGCCGTCGAACTTGGCCAGCTCCGGCTTGTGATCGAAGCTGTCGACGTGCGATGGCGCGCCGTTGAGGAACAGGTGGATGACGTGCTTCGCCTTCGGCTCGAAATGCGGGGCCTTCGGAGCCAGCGGTGACGGGTCAGACGCTCCCGCGAGCGTGGTCGAGAGCCCGACCATCCCCAGCCCTGCGCCGGTTGATCGCAGCAGTTGCCGCCGCGTGATCCTAGTTGACATAGCGAAACTCATTGGTACTCAACCAGACCTGCGCCAAGCGCGGCCACGGATCGTCCGCACTCTTCAGAAAGCTCTTGGTGAGCGCCGCCTCCTGCTCGGTTGGCGCCCTCGCGAAAAGGAGTCGGTAGCCGAAGCGAATGCGTTCGTCCGTACCCACCCCGGCTTCCCGCAGAATGCGCCCCGCGAGCGCCTCCGCCTGACTCGCCAGCAGTTCGCTGTTCAGGAAGAACAGCCCCTGCAATGGCGTGTTCGTCCCGAAGCGCTGCGGACTGGTGCGATTGGGATTCGGAAAATCGAACAGCCCCAGCCGGACGTCCAGGCGGCGTCGGCTCACGAACCCGTACACCGTACGCGTCCGGATCCCGACCTCGTCCCAAGCCAGCGGAGGGCCCCCGGCGGAGTTCTCTAGGCTTCCCGCAACCACCAGGATGGAGTCCACCAAGCTCTCCGCGTCCAGGCGTTGCCGGTTTGCCCGCCAGAGGAGCCGGTTCTCCGGGTCGGTTTCCTCGCTGGCGGGAATGTCGGCGACCGCCCGCCTGTAGGCGCGGCTGAGAAGGATTTCACGCTGCAGGGCCTTCAGGGACCACCCGCTCTCGATCAGCCTACCGGCCAGATAGTCCAGCAGTTGCGGGTGCGTGGGGCGTTCGCCCATCGCTCCGAAGTTGCTGGGAGTGCCGACGATTCCCCGGCCAAAGTGGTGCATCCAGACGCGGTTCGCGATGACTCGTGCCGTCAGCGGATTCTCCGGTGAAGCGACGGCCCTGGCAAGTTCCAGCCTCCCGCTACCGGCCGACGCGAATGCCCGGGCCTTCCCCTCGCTGAGTATCTCGAGGAACCTCCGCGGCACCTCGTCGCCGAGGTTGTCCGCGCTGCCGCGGATGTGGACATGCTCGTTCGATGCGTCCGCCTTGTCAGCCAGCGCGTGCAGGAACGGATACTTTGGCGGGACCGCCTTCTTGAGCGCCGCTAGGCGCTCGCGGCTGCGCGAGATGTGGTCCCGCCAGACGCCGTCCAGAAACCGCTCCAGCCCCTCGTCCCGGTAATACAGGACTCCCGTCTTGGCGGGCTTTGGCAGTTCCCTCGAGTTTCCCGACGCCACATCGTTCCACAGGTAGAAGTCGTCTCTCGGGAGCGCCAGCAGGGCCGTCCGGCGGATGTTCGAGCCGGAATGATCGCCCCGCAGGCGTATGTCGTTCTCCCGTTCGATGCGCCGCTTCTCGGCGATCAGGTGCAGGATCTTGTCCTGCAGGCGCTCGGCGAAGCGTTCGACGGCGTCGGCAGGACCGGCGTTCTCCAACAGTGCCTTCCATTCGTCCAGGTGCGGGTGCTGCTTCGGCCATCCGCCCAGATACTCAGTCCATCGCTCCAGCGTTTCTTGGTCCAACCCTCGGCGGGCCGCGAGCGCCGAAAGGTCCCCGCCCTCCGGGCCGACAGCGCCCCAAGCCGCGACAACGTAGTCGAAGGTCCGCGCTGCAAGCGCATCGACCAGCTGCTTGGACTGGGTCTCCAGGAACTTCTCCAGCCGGCCCTGCTCCTTGTCAAGTCGGGACTTGCGCTTGTTGTAGGTCTCTACAACCGTCTCGGCCGCCAGCGCGTGCTCGGCCTGTTCGCTGCTGTTGAACACCCCCAGCAGGGCGTAGTAGTCCTCCGTCGGGATCGGGTCGAACTTGTGGTCGTGGCACTGTGCGCATGCGACCGTCAGCGCAAGGAAGCCCCTACCCGTGACGTCGATCCTGTCGTCTTGGAACTTGGGGCTCAGGCCGAACATCCCCAATCCCGCAATCAGCTGCTCGCGGTCCCAGCGCCCGGTCTCTGCCTCTGGCAGCTGGTCGGCCGCCAGCTGGGCCTTGACGAACAGGTCGTAGGGCAGGTCGTCGTTGAACGCCCGGATCACCCAGTCCCGGTAGCGCCATGCATTCTCGTAGGGCTGGTCCTGGGTCGAGTTGAGCCGATCGTCCGAGTACCGGGCGACATCGAGCCAGTGCCTGCCCCAGCGTTCCCCGTAGTGCGGCGAAGCGAGGAGCCTGTCGACGAGACGCTCGAACGCCTCCGGAGCTTCGTCCGCCAGAAAGATGTCGACTTGCTCCGGGGTCGGCGGAAGACCCGTCAGGCTGTAGTGCACCCGGCGGACCAGCGTGCGCCTTCCCGCCGGCGGCGCCGGGTGCACGCCGGCTTTCTCCAATCTCGCGTCGATGAACCTGTCAATGGGAGATCCGCTCCCAGGCGGAGGTTCGGCGCGCTGGATGGGCCGGAATGCCCAAAATCTCCGGTGTTCGTCCGTGATCACAAGCTTGCCGTCGGTGCCAGCAGCGGCAGGGCCCGCCGCAGGCCACGCGGCTCCGGCCTCGACCCACTTCGTCAGGACCGCGACCTCTTCCGCCGTCAGTCGTTCGGTCGGCGGCATTCTAAGCTGCTCATCGGTGTACCGGACGGCCTTGATCAACAAGCTCCGCTCCGGTGCCCGCGGCTCAACCGCCGGGCCGGACTGCCCACCCCGCAAGAGCGATTCCCGCGAGACCATCTGCAGCCCGCCCATCTTGGTCTGGGTGTGGCACGCGAAGCACTTCTCCGCGAGAAGAGGCCGCACACGCGTCTCGAAGAACTCGGCCGGGCCCTGCCCGCTGGCCGGCGCGATGCCCACCCACAGAAGCAGGAGAAAAAGCGGTGGCAGGGAGGGCCCGCCAGCGCGAAGCCGATCTGGGGAGATGGGGCGCGGCTCCGGACGCGAGGGAACCTCGCTTGGTTGAGCGGAAGTTCGGGCTGCGGACGTCAAAACCATTCCAGAACCGTCCCGTAGGCCGTCCATCCCACCGCCATCCATCCTACAGCCGTTGTCTCCGGAATGGGAATAGAGATGCACGCAGATACGACGTGTCCTGCCGTCCGAGTCACTGAGAATGCGGCGTCGGTGATCGCATAGCCGAGGCTTGCGCGGTGCTCCCCACATGGCTGCACTCATCCCCGGCGATCTGGCAATTCTCGATTTCGGCACGGGCCGTCTTCCTGGCTGGCAAGATACCTGCGGCTGGAAGGTGCGGCTGCCGCTGTAGACCATGGCTTGGTCGGAGTTGGAGGTCATCTACGACTGTTCACCAGAAGTCCCATGACGACTTGCAGTGCAGACGGTCTCGCACGGACTAGAACTTGGTGTTCGGACAATCGCTTGCGTCCCGTGCCAGAATCCCGACGCTCCGTCCGCTTGCTCGCGTCGTATATAAGGGATACTCAGCCAAGGTAGGGGCGTACGGCCAATCGACCGAGAACGCTCTTGCCTGCGTTCGTACGTGCGGTCGGCGGGCCTCGCGTGTAGGGGGACCGGCGCCAACGCGGGAGAGTCGGCAAGAAACCTCCGGAGGGATGGCGCCGGTCCGGATCACGGCGCGGAGAACGTCGAATCTTGGACACGCCGAGGTTCAACCCGGCATCACCTTGGAATCGAACAGGGGAGGCGATCTGGCATGACACTTGGCATTCGACCCTTTACTCGCGGGCTCCACGATGTCGGAGACCGATGCTACGCGTGGATCCAACCGGACGGGGGATGGGGCTGGAGTAATGCAGGGCTCGTCGTGGACGGCGACCGGAGCCTGCTGGTGGACACCCTGTTCGACCTCAATCTGACGCGCGCGATGCTTGCGGGCATGCGGGACGCGGAACCTGCTGCCACGCGCAGGTTCGACACACTGGTGAACACCCACGCCAACCCCGACCACTGCAACGGCAACGAACTGGTGGCCGAGGCCGAGATCATCGCCTCCAGGGCCGCGGCCGAAGAAATGGCGGCCCAGACTCCAGATCGGCTGGTCGCGCTCATGCGTCAGGCACCGAGTATGGGCGAGACGGGCCAATTCCTCATCGACGCGTTCAGCGCCTTTGACTTTGAAGGGATAAGACAGACCCTTCCGACGATCACCTTCGAGGGCGAATTCCGGACGCAAGTAGGCGACAAGCCCATCGTCCTCAAGCAGTTCGGCCCTTGCCACACCGCCGGCGATATCTTGGTCTACCTGCCGGACGATCGGCTCATGTTCAGCGGCGACGTCCTGTTCATCGAGAGCCATCCGATCCTGTGGGCGGGTCCCATTGCGAACTGGGTCGCGGCCTGCGACCACATGCTGGAGCTACCCCTTGAGATTGTCGTCCCCGGCCACGGGCCGCTCACCGACAAGCGTGGCGTCCGGGCCGTGCGCGACTATCTGGTGTATGTGAGGGACGAGGCCAAGGTCCGCTTCGACGCCGGGTTAAGCGTCTATGACGCGGCTATGGACATCTCGCTCGCCGATTTCGATTCGTGGGGCGACGCGGAACGGATCGCCGTCAATGTCTTGACGCTGTATCGTGAATTCGGCTCGACTGAGCAGCCGGCCGACCCTTTCGAGTTGATGGCGAAGATTCGCAGGCAGCGAGCATGATGAGTCGTGGCACCACCAGAGCCGGCCATCGATTCGATCAGCGAGTCGATCGCTCACGGCGGGTAAGTGGTGGATTCGGTCCAATCAACCGAAGCCCCGGCGCAACCACTCGTAGACAATTGCTGCCAACTCTCCGTTCGCCTTCAGATCGCCTTCCCTGATGGTCGCCCCCATGCGACCCGGCTGCTTTCGTGTTGCCAGCCATGCGTGGATCTTTGAACGCAGCGTCTTCTTCCCGAACTTTCGGTGTTACTTGCGATTCAATCGATATATGCATTTGACGATGACCACACGGGATCGCCGTCCGGGAGCATTGGCCCGATGAAGCCCTCAAGCTCTCCCTGAGACTCGTTATCCGGCATCAGCCAGATTCCAACCCGGGGAAGACTTGTGCTCTCCGAGATACAGGCTCCGCCCAGAACCGGGCCGTTCGGGACGGTGATTCCGACATTCTGCAGTTCATCGGCCACAGCCCTCCAGCGGTCCCGAGGATTGAAGTCGGCGTCGACCACGATCCCAACTGCTTTTCCGTCAGCAACCCGGACCTCGTTGCCTATGGATTGGAGTAGGTGCCGGGTAGAAGGGGCTGGCCACAAGAATCCTAGCCGACGGCGGCGATTATGCCCCCTCGTATTCAACGTGCTCTAACGTGTTCAGTCGCTAGTATCGCTTCCAAATTTTATTAGGCCTGTCAACCGCAGCACGGTATTCACAAGTTGCCGTTGCCATTACGCTCCGGCTTTGGATTGCGCTTGATCCGCCGAAGTAGGCTCTTCCCTTGCGTCACCTCCCGATACCTCCAAACGAACAACCCGAGAGCTAGAGCAGCGCAACCGATTACCCTGACATACTTGTCAAGCGTCCACGCGCTCTTGACATCCAGAGCCGCTGGAATAGCGACGCCAATAAGCACTATCCCAAGACTAGCCTAAAGGGACGCAGTGATGCTAAACGATGCTAGCGAGTCGAGTTCCCCTTAAGAAACTGGATACAAGTTCTCTTTGTGCGGCTGGAGGTTGTGCTTGATGCCGGACGGGGATTCCATTGGCCTTCATTCCCTCGTATGCAGGTTGATGTGATAAGCGTAGACGCATTTCGCGTCGGAATCCCCTCCGATCTGACCACCTCTGCATCCCTTTTGAAGAAAATGATTCTCGATGTCCCGCGCAACTTGGTCAGACGAAACCCCTCCGTATATCCAAGGACCGTTTTTCTCACTAACGTTATGTTCATGAAACAGTCGGCGCTTCGGATCGGCTGTGACACCAATGTACCACCCGTACCCTGATGCCATACCGCCATTGCTGTCGATGTACTTCTGAATTTCGGATATCAGCTTGGCTTGTTCCATTTGTATAGTCTCCATATCAGCCAGACACAGTCGAGAGAGTATAGAGAGGCCCTGCCAATGAGCGTCGTGACCGCGTTCCGGACGGCAAGCCGATATCCTTGATCGGGTATCGGAACATGAGCTGGTTGCCAATCAATCTAACGATAAGCGCTGTCATCGTTGTATCGGGTCGAAGATGTGCGCTACGCCTCCCGCCTCCAGCCGCGGCCGGCCGACACCCGGCGGCATTGCCAAGAGTACGAGGAAGATTGAGTACGATTAGGTCGGCCCGGGCGTGATGCCTGTAGGAGCAGCGTGGGTTCATTGCGTTCGGCTCTCTGCCGTCTCGGAGATGCGCCATGTGGCGGTGTCCGGTTTGCCGGGCGGACCATAGAACGTGGCGCAGCTCACAGTGAGGGGCCGCATCGTCCACTTGTCCAGACGGACGCCGAACAGGCTTGCGCCGACCGACCGGTCGCTCGGCCCCAGCGGAGCGGCATCCGGCTTGGGATCGAACCACTCTGGCCGTCCCACACGCTTCAGGTTGTAATCCGCCCCGGTTCGGTGGGAGATCCGCTCGAAAGAACCCACCAGAGTCTCCCTCGCGGAACACAGCGAAGTTCAGAACCACGTTCAAATCGACATCGACTGTCAACTCCGGGGCACCCAGCGAACCCAGCTCGCCCGCTACGTTAGCGGTCAGGGACTGGACGATGGTCCGGCCACTCTGGTGGTTGAAGATGCGGGCCGTTGCGGTTTGGGCGTGCTGCAACCGGAGCCCCCAGTCTCTGGGGTTGACCTGCCAATCTAGGATCGTGCTGTCAAGGCGCATGTCTACCCGGGTGACCCATGCGCCGTACGCATCTCCACTGTCCCTTAGGACGGCGATCTGCTCCGCGACGTGTAGAAAGTAGCTGGCCGTCGTCTTGGGCCTGAGCGTACCTGGCAGCTCCGACGCCCGGGCACTGAGGTGGCCCACCTTCTCAGGGCTGGACAGGTGCTCGTCGACGGCTGTGCCGGACTGTCGCGCCCCGACATTCAGCCCGGACAAGCGCATGGAGTCATCGTAATTGATGGTGTGTCAAATCATGCACATGCTTGTTGCCGCTAAAGGTGCGTCCTGTCATTAGAATCTGTGGGGAGTAGCTAGCCGGTTTGAGACTAGTGCCTGGCGATTCTGGCATTTCACACCGTGGACGAGGGTTTCCTGCGCATGCTCGTTCAGTTGCGCCTCCAGCGTACCCGGAGACCGCGCACGAGGTGGTGCGCCACACGCTGTTAGCCGCGAGGCCAGCCTAGTCTCGGACCATCTGGCAGGGTCGAGATGGAGTCGCCGCAATGCTGGTGGACCAGCAGCGGCTGTTTCCGCCGGTCGGGCGGGGGCGCGCCGCACGGCGAGAGCCGCACTTGGCTGCGGCGGTGCGCACGTCCGGTTTCCGGCCATCGATTCGGCGGTTGCTGCCAGGGGCCAACGGGCGAGCACCACTATCGGTATCGGCTCTGCGGGACTAGGACCTACGGATTACTAGGATCCGGCCACGCTGGTTGCGGATTCTTGGAGGGAAGTGGACCAAGCGCTTCGAGGGGGAAGATCGGTCTCCTGAAGACACTGAAGATCGGCATCGCCAGCTACGGCCACATGAAGGTGCGGACCATGGCCATCGCCCGAGGCGAAGTCACGCCCGCAAAGGTTGAGCCCAACACCTGGTTCACCTCGATCGATAGCATCGCGAGATTGCTGTACGAACACTATCGACAGCTCTCGGAACTGATTGCCCGTGATCGACCACGGCCGATCAAGCAACTTGCGGATCCCGCTGTGTGCGTGCGGAGAGTCCAGACGAGTACAGCCGTCACTTTTCCCAGAAGGCCGCTGGTGCTGTAGCGAGCCTCGCCCTAGTCCTGCCGATCGTCCTCGACGGCTAGCGTCGCGCCGGCGGACACGTCTGCCACGAGGGCCATGTCAAGTTCCCGGGCGCTGATTGGCGCCGCACGCTTCGCCGCGTCGAATTCGAGCCGCGGGCCCAATGTTGCTGCAGGAGATGAGCTATCGAGTCCGGCCGGTAGCACATAGTCACAGGTGGCACAGAGCGTGCTGATTGTGGGAAAGACTTGATGTATGCCGATTCGCGCATGCTGTGGCCGCCCACCTTCGAGTCGTTCCACTCGTACGCACTCACGTTTGGAGATCCACACTCAAACCGCACATCCAGGCCCGTCCGGGAGAGCGCCTTCGGCCTGATGGCCGCCGCCCAGCGCCTGGAGCGCAGCCAGGCGGTGTTCACAGCTCTGCGCGAGCTCTTGCGCCTACGCCACGACGAGCTGCGCGGGCGGCCACCGCACGAGCCCCTGACCGCCGCAGCCGGCGCCGAACTGCTGGAGTCGCTCGCCGAGCAAGTCAGGCGGCACCGCCGCCAGCTGCGCCGGCGAGTGCGGGCGCATCGACGGCAGGGCATCGACGGCGGGCACTGTCCGGAAGCGATCGTGCTCGACTACCTCGACCGCTACTGGGACCACCTCTTCGGGCATCCGCTGGCGCGGGACAGCGAGGGCCGCGTCGTCGCGGTCGTGGAGCGCACGAACAACAAGGCCGAGCACTTCTTCTCCCAAGCCAAGCGCGAGCTGCGGCGCCGGCTGGGCCGTGCGCACCTGGCACGCGACATGCAGGATCAGCCCGCGCAGGTAGCCCTCACCGCAAACCTGCACGATCCGGACAGGCCACAGCTGGTCCCGCTCTCGACCGCTACGCCCTGAACTCCGCTCTGCGCCGCCGCGTCAGCCAGTGGTCAAAGGAGTCCGGCAACTGCACAGCACTCTCGAAGCCTACCTCCAGCTCACCTCTCTGAACCTGCCTGCAGTCGCCGCTCCCAACCAAATCATGACGCGATAGTTACACTTACCACCCTTGAGTTCGATCATGACGACCAAGACCTTGCCATCAGTGTTGCCCGAATAGATGAAGTCACAACGTCTACTCTCACCCAGAACCTGTTGTAACGTAGGGCAGTCGAGATCGACAAGCCGTCCAGATGCTGTCAGACAGCTGCTCATTACTATCTTGCACTCCTCTTTCACGGAATGAGTCGAGAAGCAGGCCGCAAGAACTTGGGCTGCAAGAGACTTGAGAATCGGATTCACTTGCCTTGGAATTCTTGGCGTCGACTAAAGATCCTCGCGTTGTCGTTATACAACGCCTCACTCACGTCATCGAAATCGGTAGCATAGAGGCCAGATTCGGGGTCCAGCTCCACTTCCTTCAATGTGACGCCTCCTTGCTCTCCTTCTTGGTCGAACTGCCAGATACCGACTTGGTCGGGACCTAGGGCACAATCCTCTCCCGGCAATCCACTGCGGCTCTCTTGGGGCAGCGCAGATAGCTGCACAAGATTCCCCAGCGCTTCAAGTACCCATTCGCTGTGCGTTGTTATCACTACCCGTAAGCCTCTCCGCACTGATCGTGCCAAAGCCCGTGTCATTTCAGCTTGCATCGCAGGGTGCAGGTGCGCCTCGGGCTCCTCGATTATCACTAAGTCACCGGGCTCTATAAGATACTGTGCGTACAGGACTAGTGGTGTAAGCTCTGACACCATGGATGACACTCTCGAGAGCGGTAGGTCTGCCGACCAGCCATTCGGTCGATATCCGAAGGCGGGATACTTCGTTTCCGACTTGTCGAGCTGGACAGCCCCTTTCAATATTTCCCTCTCAATGTGGTTTTCCAGACCTACGGAGTTCTTGTTTCGACGCGGTCGCCGATCCGCACCCCCGATTGTGATCAGGTTCTCAAGGAAATCTGCAAGGACTCCGGAGAGAATCGGAACCTCTTCAGATTTCCGCCGATTCCCGGCAGTCGCATCCCTAACAAGCGATCTCAATACGACCGTATGGCTGTGCATCACTCCAGTGCGATCTGCCGGAAGGTAGTATGCTTTGGGTACGACACTGAATATTTCCCGTTGAATCTGATCAATCAGCAGACTGAACCCAAACGTTGTGGGAAGAGATTCTTCGAAGTCGGCTATTTCTGCCAAGCTAAGCAATGGTTCTCTGATTGCCGAGAGTCTTGCTAGAACGTCATCAACATGGCATCGTAGTTGACCACCATCGACACCAATGCGGAAGTCATATTCGAAAGGAATCGTTTCGCTTGGGCGTTCCGTCCTCAGAGTCAATGAAGTGCTTTTCCCACTCGATGGAATCCGACACAACTCGTGGAGATCGTTCAACGCGAAACATCGCTCCAGTTCATCCTCTAGTTCTGAGTTCAACCCTTGGGCCTCTTGTAGAATAGTTCTGACATAATTGGTCAAGGCCTGTGGCATTGGGGGGATACTATTCTGAGCCCCTAGGCTTCGAATCCAATCCCAGAAGATTGCTTCACAGATGATCCCAAGCGGCTTTCTGTTCAACGCACGTTGGAATACACGATCGAAGTGGCTAGGCCGCAAGTCACGGTTTCGCCCGAAACATCGATGCAGAACATAGAGTAGAATAGCCAAGTACGATTTTCCCGTGTTACTTGGACCGACGAACACTGTAAAAGGTCGTAGGGCGACTTCGGCCTGTTCAATGGGACCAAAATCAGCAACGGTAAGCGATAGCTTCGCGTCCGCCCCAGCCGCCGTCAATACCTCGGCATTGTCCATCACTTCTGGATGCTACCGGTTGAGTATCCCAAGACACGGACGACGATCCAGACTCCTTGTTGCGAGAGCATCGAACCGACCATCGCGGTTCGTGATGGCGTCAGGGATTTGGGATGCTGGATATGTGGCTGGTGTCAGGTTCAGTCTAGCAGTCCCGAGAGGCTTTGCCCTGCAGAGACATCGCTGAAGAGCAGCATCGGTCGGGCCTATTTCCGCTTGCCGCGACACGTGATCTGACGTGGGCCGGCCGCTGAGGTAGCCCTCTTGGGATGATCAGTGCAGATGGTGCCGGGGAAAGGGCCAGTTGACGGAGCCATACCGCGGCGACCAATGGTCCTTACCCACAGGCCAAGAGTGCGCTTATTCGGCAATCAGGCGGGTCACCAGCCCTGCTGCCTACAGCAGAGCCGGGTGATGGGACCATGTTTGGGCAGTGCTCGGCGTTACCGACCCGCTCAGGGTGAAACACCGCGGAGGACAGGAAGAGCTTTGCGGCCCCCAGAACAGTTTTTCGAAGGCCGGCTGTCGACGGACCAGACCCTCTAGGGTTCATGGCGCGGGCTGAGCGTCCCGACGATCCCCTCGTGCCCTTCTGCGCCCGCCACTCTGCCGAAACTCCGCCTGCGAGGGCGTCCCTGAAGCCACCCGTCGACAGCCAGACTTCGGGGTTTGCCAATTTCGCCGAGAGATCGCTTTCGTGGCCGTGGGGCTCGCGCACGGGGTCCAGCCTCAGCAAGACAGGGCATTTGGAGCCCTTGAGGATCCCGACGAACCGGAAACTCCGTACCGACGTTGCTCATCGCAGACAGCGAGATGAGTGGCTGCAACTCGGTGCGACCAGTAGGGCCCCATCCCAATGATCGTCGGGCGGCCTTACCGCAGCTGCTGGCGTCGAAGCCCATTCTCATTGGTCACGGTTCGGCGCTGCGGGCTGGTGCGGCACAAAGCCCCCGGCTTGCCCAACCCGCAGGCCGCCAAGTCCGCAGCGTCAGGCAGCTCTCCGCCTGAAAGCCCTGGCGATCATCGGCGGCGCCACCAGCGTCGTCACCATGACCATCGCCACGATCGCGGAGAACGTCTCCGCCGAGAACAGCGGCGTGCCCGAGACCATCGCCGACGATCCGACGCCCGCAAAGATCAGACCGACCTCGCCGCGAGGGATCATGCTCGCGGCCACCGCCCACCGGTTCAGTCGCCGGTCGAGCACCCCCACCGCGCAGGCCATCTTGCTCACCACTGCGGTCACGCTCAGCAGTGCCGCGAACACCAGCACTGCCGGGAAGAAGAACAGCGAGACCTCAACCCGCAGGCCCATGTACACGAAGAAGACAGGCACGAACACCGCACTGATGGGCTCGACGGCGTGCTCGATACGGTGCACCGGCTCCTTGTCCCCGAAGTGCTTCGTCAGGGCCCTGTCCACAACCAGGCCGGCAGCGAACGCACCGACGATATTTGCTAGGCCAACCAGTTCCGCCAAGGCGGCCATCACGAAGCAGTAGGCCACCGCAAGCACGCGGCCTACCGACTGGGAGCGGGCGTGCTCGACCAGTGCCACCACGGGCATCACGATCGTCCGGCTCATAAGGATCGAACCGGCCAGGAATCCCACGGCCTTCAGGCCGATCACGAGGATTGGCACGAGAGAGATCTCTGCCTCGCCCCCAGCGTCCACCGATCGGACCACGCCCAGCATGAACGCCAGGATTACCAGCCCGAGGACATCGTCGACCACGGCTGCCCCCAGCACCAGCTTCGACTCCGAGCCTTCGACCTTGCCCAGATCCTTGAGCACCCTCGCCGTGATGCCCACGCTGGTTGCCGACAGCGTGGCCCCCACGAACAGGTGCACGTACCAGTCCACGTCCTCCGGCATGAACATGCTCGACACCAAGAATCCCAAGCCGAGCGGAACGGTCACGCCGATCACTGCAACCAGCACCGCCGAAACGCCCACAGCCTGCAGGTCCTCCAGATCGAAAGACAGCCCGACCTCGAACAGCAGCAGGATCACGCCAATCTCTGCCGCGATTGGCAGGAACGGCGCGTCCTTTAGGGCCGTGATGGCGTCAAACCCAACCAGGCCTAGGCTGCCCAGCACCACGCCAAACACCAGCTCGCCCAGCACCGTGGGCTGCTTGAGCCGCTCAAAGACCTCCCCGCCGACCTTGGCCGCCAAGAGCATGAGCGAGAACGCGAGCAGGAACGAGGTCAGGTCGTCGGTGTGCGTGCCAGCCTCGTCGGCGATCGCGTACCAGATACCGACCCCGATCCCCCCCAAGACCACGACCCGGGCTAGGAACGGGGCAGGAAAGTGCGTGCCCAGCAGCCCCCTGGCAACCGGGGATTCGTAGAGTCGCAGCTTCACGCGGGTCGGCAGCCGCCGGCGGCTCCGTCGTAGTGCACTGCCGCCTTGCCCGTCACTGGGGCTGCCGTGCCGCCATCATAACCTGACTAGACCGAATCGCCGTCCGCAGGCACCTTGCGAAACCTGCACTTGGGCACACGTCCGTCGCCGGCGCGCCATCCTGCGGCCACAACTCCTATCGGTCCGGCCCGATCTCAGGCCGGCGGCTGCTCCGCTTCCCGACGACCGCGTAGCTGCGAGCCGGGGGTCGCTTAGGCCGTCCCGCCCGCGGGGCCGGCGCTGGTGCGTCGGGAGGCCTGCCAGGCGCCAGCGTGCGCTCGCCTTGGTGGACCCTGCCGCGATCGGATTGAGTGTGCTCCCTTCCTCTGGTGCGGTCCAGCAGGAAGTCGCTCATGTGCTGCGCGTCCCTGCTGGCCCGGTAGACTTCCAGCGGGTCCTTGCGCAGCCTCGTCACCCATGCTCCCACGTAGTTGGCCGAGCGCTTGGGATCGTGCCCGAGCGCAAGGCGATCGCCGGTGATCATCGAGCTGATTTCGGCCCGCAGCTCCTCTCGGGCATACGCGCTTGATCTCGGCCCTTGCCGCATACCCTGCAGCAGCGTCGTGCGGTTAAGCCGGTCCGGGTGGCCGGTCCAGTGGCCCATCTCGTGCAGCGCCGACTGGTAGTATCCCGCTGCTGTCGGGTACTGGTGCTTGAACGGCAGCGTAATGCGGTCCACGGCCATGTCATAGGCCGCAACATTCTGTCCCGAGTGGCGGATGCTGGCGCCTGAGGCGCTGATCACGCGGTCGGCGTCCTCGTGCCGGCCCCACTCGTAGCCTCCCGGTGCGCGATCCGGACGGTCTGGCAGCCCCGTCGCCTGCTCGGCATTAAAGACCGTGTAGCGGTACACGCGGGGCGAACGCAGCCTGACGGTGTCGTAGACAGGCCGGTCCGACTCGTCCAAGACGGGCTTGCCTTTCTCGTCGCGCGCCAGCCGCCGCCCCTCGAATTGCCAGAACAGGATCGCGCAGCCTCGCTCGCCCTTGCGCACTTGCCCGCCCATCTCCTGGATCTGCCTGTACGTTCCCCAACGCTCGTCGCCGAAGCCCCGCTTGCTCGCCTCGCTGGCGAGGAACACCGAGTTGCCACCGCGGTACGTCTTGCCAGTCTTGACGTTGTACGGGAGGATCTTGACCCCCGGCTCCCAAGCCTGGACCCAAGGAGCCGTGCCCCTCTCGATCTCCCTGACCAAGGACTCGGCGACCTTCTGGAAGTAGTCGTCGAGGCCGGCGCGCCGGCGCATCGCCCTACTCGCCACCTTGGGTCCCTTCATGGTCCGAGAAGACGGCCGGGTCGTCGCAGGCCTCAAGCGCTTCTGCCGCCTCCGTAGAGTCCTCCCTGAAAGCCCCGCACTGCTCGGCCGTGGTGAGGTCGGTCTCAACGACGATGCCCGGCTGCAGCGCTCGCCCAACCTCGGCCGGGCCGGCAGCGCGGCGCACCGACAGCGCCCGTCCACCGGCGATCCGCAATACGCCCCTAGGCTGTGTCATTGCAGCCCTCCCGCAAGCGTCTCCTGCGCCGCCGCAGTCCGCCTCCCCTCGATCCAGCGGCAGGTCCACCGCCGCCGGGACCAGTCATAGCCCTCCACGCGCAGTGCCTCGACCACGCGCCGCACTCCGCCCCGCCGCTCTAGGTGGACGACTAGGTCCACCACATCTCCAACCAAGTCCTGAACTGCCTCCCAGGGCAGGCTGATCCCGGACTGCAGTACGCAGGATGTGCAGCGCTTCAGCGCGTTGTATGCCGAACTCGCGTGGAGCGTCGACAGGGAGCCGTCGTGCCCCGTGTTGAGAGCCTGCAGCAGGTCCCAAGCCTCTCCGCCGCGCACTTCTCCCACCAAGATTCGATCCGGACGATGGCGCAACGCCGCACGCACCAGGTCGCGCACGGTGACGGCCCCTTTGCCGTCGACCGCCCGCCGTGCCTCGAAGCGCAGCACATTTCCCTGGCGCAGCCGCAGCTCAACCGTGTCTTCCACGACCACCAAGCGCTCGCTGCGTGGGATCAGGCCGGCAACGGCCGCCAGCAGAGTTGTCTTGCCCGTTCCCGTACCCCCGCTGACAAGGATGTTTCGGCGATTCGCCACGGCGTCCGCGAGGGCGGCCATCACCGCGCCGGACACGCAGCCGGAGTGGCCTAGGTCCGTCAGGGTCAGCCGGCGCCTGCCGAACTTGCGGATCGTCAAGGCTGGCCCCCCGAAGCAGCATGGCGGGAGGGCCACCGCAATGCGCGAACCATCCGGCAGCCGCGCGTCAAGAAGCGGCTGTTCGGCGCTCACCTCGCTGTCTTGGCTCCGGGCGATGGCGGTCGCCGCTTGGCACACTTGGCGTGCCTCGATGGCAACTCCCTCGGCAAGCTCCAGAACGCCGTTGCGCTCGACATACACCGCGTCCGGGTTGATCATCACCTCGCTGACCAGATCGTCGTCCAGCAGGGCCATCACAGGCTTCAGGAATGGCGCGATCAGCTCGAATCCCGGATGGGCGGCTAAG
Organism: Bryobacterales bacterium; assembly: GCA_965203925.1. GTDB lineage: Bacteria > Acidobacteriota > Terriglobia > Bryobacterales > UBA6623 > VXMF01. The sequence continues at coordinate 1,138,001 of OZ241924.1, read as the reverse complement.
TTCATGGCTCCTTGGGCCGTTGGGCGCAGACTGGCGGTCCGTCCCATTGGCCATTGCGTACGCTGCAGGTCAGCTATCGCGCATTATAGCTACAAATAGAGTATATGTCAATCAAAAATGAATTAAATAAGAAATACAATAGAAACATACAGTGCATCTGGTCTTCTCCGGTGGCCCTGTATCTCCGATCTGCGGGGGGATGCGGGTTCGTAGGCGCGATGCTGGACCTTCAAGGCCCGCCCGCCGTTGCCTGGGCCTGGAACGCGCGCTGTGTTGGTGGGGATCGCGACGGGTCAGGAGGTGTGGCACGCGTGCGCCCGTTCACCTCTTCTGACGTCAACGGGGCAGCGGCGAGCGATTGCGCAACTGCCCCAGCCCAGCTCCGGCGGAGCCTCAGGGAGCCGGAGGGAGCATTGCCCCCATCCTGCGGTGCGGCGGCGACGGAAGGCCGCCGTGCACTGCGCTGGCCGATTGCCGCGGCTCAGGGCAGGTGCATCACAACCATCTTCGTCTCGGTCATCTCTTCGATCGCGTAGCGCGGGCCTTCCTTGCCGAAGCCGCTCTCCTTCAGGCCACCGTATGGCATCAGGTCCGCCCGCCACTGCGTCCCCCAGTTGATGTGGATGTTCCCGGACTCCACCTCCCTGGCGAAGCGCATCGCGTTGTCGAGGCTCTCCGTGAATATTGCGGCCGACAGCCCGTAATTCGTGTCGTTTGCGCTCGCGATCGCATCGTCCACCGACTCGAACGGCGTCAGGCCCACGGCCGGGCCGAATAGCTCGTCGCACGAGATGCGCATGTCGGCCCGCACGTCAGCAACGATGGCCGGCTCCACGACTGCCCCGTCTCGACCGCCGCCCGTGACCAGCCGGCCGCCGTTGCTGGCGGCTTCGCGAATCCACTCCTGCACTCGTACGGCGTCGCTCTCGCGCACCATCGGCCCCACGCTGACGCCCTCGTCCAGCGGGTTGCCCGTGCGGAGTCCGGAGACGCGCGGGCCGAGGCTGTCCACGAGGTCGCCGTACACCCTTTCGTGTGCCAGGACCCGTTGGGCGCTGATGCATACTTGCCCAGCGTTGGCGTAGCCCGTCGCCACGATCGCCGCTGCGGCCTTGTCCAGATCCGCATCGGGAAGCACGATCACGGGTGAGTTTGAGCCCAGTTCCATCGTGACCTTCTTGAGTCCGGCGACCGCGCAGATCCGCTCCCCGACGTCGCGGCTGCCTGTGAAGCTGATCTTGCGGATCCGCGGGTCGGAGCACAGTTGCCGGCCGATCTCGCCTCCGGATCCCGTGACCACCTGGATCGCCTCAGGAGGCAGGCCAGCGTCCAGAAGAAGCTTCGCAAACTTCAGGGCCACGAGCGGCGTGTCCGTGGCCGGCTTGAGGATCGCGCTGTTGCCCGCGGCAAACGCCGGGCCGATCTTGTGGCACACGAGATTCAGCGGGAAATTGAACGGCGTCACAGCTAGGACCACGCCGCAGGGCACGCGCAGCGTGAACCCGAACCTGTTCCCCGTCCCGGGGGCACCGTCCAGCGGTACCACCTCCGACCCGAGCCGCTTGGCCTCCTCCGCGGAGCAGATGATTGTCTCCTTGGCTCGGTCCACCTCGAATCGAGCCTCAGCGATGATCTTGCCTTCCTCCAGCGTGATCGTCCGCGCCAAGTCTTCCAGCCGTTCCTCCATCAGTGCTGCCGCCCGCATCAGCAGCTGGTAGCGCTCGTAGCCCGACATGCTCCGGACCCGCTCGGCCCCCTGCACGGCGAACGAGATCGCCCGATCCACGTCCTCGGCCGTGGCTCTCGGGACAGTGTCGACCTCTCTGCCGTCGAACGGGTTCATGACGGGGATTGAGCCGCCACCAGCGGTCCAGTCTCCAGCAATCAGCATCTCCATGTGGTCTGTGCCCTCCTCGAATGCGCGGTGCGCGAACTACAGAATCTCACACCGTCAGCACACGAGTGCGACCCCGCACTCGGCAGCGCCGGTCCCGCCCTTGGACTAGGCGCACTGGGGGCAGAATTCTCATCGGCACGCCCCCGTTCCGAGACCTTCTGCGGTGCCCCTGTACAATTCACAGATACCCACGTGCTCCGCCCTTGCCTAACCGGCCGGCGGTGGGGCACGGCGGCAAGGCCCAATGGCGACTGAGCCGCCTGCTTCCTCCCCTCGCGTCCTCGTGGTCGCGCCGATGCCGCCCGAAAAGGCGGCCTACGCGCTGGCCCGCTACAGTCGTTCGCCGGACTCGATTGTCCAGAGCCTCGACTGGGTGCGCGGGCACAGTGCGGAGAAGTTCCTCGACACGTTCTACTTCCAGTACGGGCATGCTTCCATCGCGGACTTGGGCCACTGCACCCTGTGCTTCGAGGGCATCTCGGAACTCGCCGCGATCGAAATCGAAGACGAGCAGCTTTGGGACGGCCAGGCCAAGTCCACCCGCTATCAGGATCTGTCCGGGAGCCGGGCCGTCATGCCGGAAGACCTGCGAGGGACTCCCCATGAGGATACGTACCTGCGGGCGGCTCGGGCCCAGCTGCGCTGCTACAGCGACAGCCATGCCGTTCTTGTCGCTTCGCTGTCGGACGCCAACCCCAAGCCTAGGTCAATGTCGGTGGCGCGCTACCGCCGCACCATCAACGCCCGCGCGTTTGACGTGGCCCGCTATCTGCTCCTCGCGGGTCTGCCGACGAACGTTGGCCAGGTCACCAGCATCCGCACGCTCGAGAAGCAGATGCGCAGGATGGGCGTTTCCGAGTATCCCGAAGTGCGGTCCATTGCCGAGGAAATGCACGCGGCATGCGGCGCGGTGCCCGGCTGCAGTCTGGATGCCGACTCTCCGGGCGAACCGCTGGCGCCCACGCTGGCAAAGTACGCGGATCCTGACACGGCCCGCGAACAGGCCTTGGAGCGCGTTGCCGCCTGGGCCCGCCAGAACTTTAGTGCCGCCCCGGGCGAGGCACCCCACGACGTAGACCTTCTGCGGCCCTCGGACACTCTTGACGAGGCGGCTGCCACGTGGCTGTATGCCGTCACCGCCAGCCCATTCCGAGTAGTCCTGGACACCGTCAGTACTTGGAGCAGCGCCCGCAAGTCGGAGGTCTTGGAAGCCGCTCTTCAGGACCGCAATCCCCGCGAGGACTTGCTCCGCCCCTTTCACAGCGGCTACCGATACATCTTCGACATCGTCTGCGATCTCGGTGCCTACCGGGACCTGCACCGGCACCGCCGCTGCCAGCAGGTTCGCCAGAGATTCGGGAACGCCTCGTTGGGTCACGAGACCCCCGAGGAGCTGGCGCAGGTCGGCCTCCAGTCTGCCTACGACCAAGCCTTGGCGAAGCTCGCCGAGAGCCGGGCCCAGATCGCCAGCTTCTCCGAGTCGGCCAGCCACTACCTGCTCCCGTTCGCCGCCCGCTGTCGTTGCCTCTTCAAGATGGACTTCGCGGAGGCCGAGTACATTGCCCGCGTGCGCTCCGGAGTCAAGGGTCACCCCTCCTATCGGAAGGTCGCTTGGGAAATGCGGCAGAGGATATGCGAGGTCGAGCCAGAGCTCGGTCGGCTGATCAAGGCGACGCACCCCTCCGTCCAGGACACGCTGAAGCGCTGACTCTGAAAATGTTGCGCGGCGTCATCTTCGACCTCGACGGTACGCTTGGGGACACCCTTCCGGTCTGCTACCGCGCGTTCGCAAGCGTCTTCAGGAAACGGCTCGGGGTCCAATACAGCGATCGTCAGATCCACGCCATGTTCGGCCCCAGCGAAGAGGGGATCGTGGCTCGCCTCTGCCCGCGCTCTGCCGACGAGGCCCTCGCAGAGTACTTGGCCGAGTACCGCCGGGTGCATGCCGTCTGCCCGCGCCCGTTCGACGGAATTCCGGCCCTGCTCGCCGGCCTACGGCGTCGGGGAATCAAGCTGGCAATTGTCACCGGAAAGGGCCCGGGAAGCGCTCGCATCACTCTGGACACCTTCGGGATCGGCGATCACTTCTCGATCATTGAGGCCGGTTCCCCGGTCGGCGGCGTCAAGCCCGCCTGCATGCGCCGGGTGCTTGCCCGCTGGGGACTCCCACCGCAGGCCGTTGTTGGCGTTGGCGATTCGCCGTCGGACATCCGTTCCGGCCGGGAGGTCGGCATCCAAAGCGTCGCTGCGGCATGGGCGCCTAATGCGGACCCAGCGTTGTTGCGCGCCTGTGGCCCCGACCGACTCTTTGGGGATGTCCGGAGCTTTCGGAATTGGGCACTTGCCCAAGAAGGCGACCGCCAGTCGTAGCTGCAGCACAGCCGAGGAGGCGTATGCCATGCAAGCCGAGCATCCCCTGTCACTTGCTCAGGGCTGACCGACTCCCGGCGGCCTATACGGACTGAAGCTCGCGACTGGCGGCCGATCGGCGGGGCCTTCGCCGATGAATCGACGGAGCCCATCGCAAATGGTCTGTCTGTAGCAAGCACGAGTGCACAGAACGCCCGGACAGCGGACAACCGAGCCACCCGCGCGCGGTTCGGAGCGAGATCGGGTCACTGGTCGCGGAGATGAACAGACGATCCACTCCGCGATCTCTCCACCTTGGCCCCACATGACGCTTCTCTGCCTACTGGCGATGGCCTAGCTGTTCGCGATCCCGGACACTCGAACCGCTCATCCGCAGACCAGCGATCACCTCCGGACGTTGAGGGCGGACACTCGATCTGGCACATTGTCGGGAACCGGAATTCGCTGCTGCGGCTATTGGGGCCGATGGTGCTCTGCCTGTTTCGCGATGGACTGCCGCAACGTTTCGGCGGTGCTGGCCGAGCGCAGTGAGATGATTGAGCGCCAAGGCCGGTTGCGAGAGCCCTCTTGTAGTGCGTGGGGGTCGATGTACACCAAGTGGCTTCCCGCGCGCCCAATCTGGTGGTGAAACAGCTAGGCGCCGGAGGAGTGCATCCGAAACGTGAGTCCGAACGGGACCCGAGTGTTGACACGACCTCTCACGGCCGCCATGTTCCGCTCGAGAAGTAACCGTCCTGGGTAGGTGGGCTCAGGCGACGACGTGGAAGTCGCGGTCGCCTTACGGCACGCCGAAGTGGTAGTCAACCTGTTTCACCGTGGGCCCTGCTACGGGTCTACGTCTGACGGAACAGGGCGAAACGGGCCATGCAGCAAGAGCTATTCCTTCGAGGAGTTCGAGTGCATTACCGTACGATCGTCCCGCATGACGTTGCTTTGCAGGCATCCTGCCACAGCATCGCCCCGCAGCCACTCATGAAGAACCATCACCCCCGCCTCATCCTCCTTGTATCCGCGTTGGTCGCCTGCGGCGAGGCCGTGCCCGACGGGCCGACCGGTCGGGTCGAGTCCGCGCTGCTCCCGACCTTCGTCATTCGCGGTGAGCCAACGCCTCGCACCTCTCTCGCCGATCGCATGGGAGAGCTCGGCGTGCCCGGGGTCAGCATTGCGGTGCTCGTTGACGGTGAGATCGGATGGGCGCGCGGATATGGTTTCGCCGATCTCGAGTCGAGAAGACCGGTCACCACAAATACGCTCTTCCAAGCCGCGTCAGTCTCCAAGCCCTTGGCCGCGCTTGCGGCGCTGCAGCTTGTACAGGAAGGCTTCGTCGCGCTAGAGGCCGACGTCAACGACTACCTGACGAGTTGGCGCGTGCCCGACAACGAGTTCACCGCCAGCGTTCCTGTGACTCTACGCGGTCTCCTCACGCATCGCGCCGGACTCAGCGTGTGGGGGTTTCCCGGTTACGGCCCGGACGAAACGGTCCCGGATGTGCCCGGAGTCCTAGACGGTCGCGGAAACACCGGGCCCGTGCGCGTAGTGAGGCCACCCGGTCAGCGCTGGCAGTATTCAGGCGGCGGCTACACCGTGATGCAGCAACTGATCGCGGACGTTCGCGGCGCGCCGTTTCACGACGTCATGCGCAGCCGCGTGCTGGATCCGATGGGCATGGTTCGCTCGACGTACGAGCAGCCCATTCCACCGGACCAGCTCGACGATGTCGCGATTGGCTACCGCACAGACGGTACTCCCGTTCCCGGTGGTTGGCACACCTTCCCGGAGCAGGCTGCGGCCGGACTCTGGACGACGCCGACTGAGTTGGCGCTGTACGCCAGCGAGCTGCAGCGGGCGCGGAGGGGTGAGTCTACGCGTGTGCTCGATGAAGCACTCGCACGCCAGATGCTGACGCCGGACGAAGACAACTGGGGCTTGGGTCCCGGGATTTCCGAGGACGGTGAACGCTTCCGTCACGGGGGTTCGAACCCGGGTTTTCGTTCCACGTTCGTGGCGCACATCGACGGAGACGACGGCGTCTTCGTAATGACGAACTCGGACGCTGGATCCCCACTGACGAACGAGATCGCGATCACCGTGGCGGAGGCGTACGGGTGGTCCGGCCCCCGCACCTCAGAAAGGGTGCCTGTAGAGCTCTCGGCTGACATGCGGAGGCGGTACTTGGGGACTTACGTGTTCGCCCAGACGGGAATGGAGTTTGAGGTCGGGCTCGAGGAGCGGGGATTGGCGCTGACGTGGCAGGATCACAATGCAGTTCTATGGCCGCTCAGCGACTCGGAGTTCTTTGACGTCGAGGATGGGCGCGAAGTGAGCTTCTCGGAGCAGGGGGACGCGATGGAGTTGATGCTGGGGGGCTTAAGAGCGAAGCGGGCCCCGAGGTGAACCGACATCACGAGGTCATTCCATGACCTCCTTTGAGAGGATCGCCTTCGCCCGCCGGATGCTCCGGGAGCCTGATTGTCGCGTTCCACGAGACCGCAATGATTGCCAAGGGCACTCGCGCCGGAGCGGACGCCGTCCCGGCTCTGTCCGGGTATGCGCATCGCGGGTCGTCAGGTAGGACTCATGGACCGAGGAAGAGTCCGGCCAAGACCGCAACGCGTTGCACCGCAACCGAACCGCAGGGGGTCGTTTCGAATCCCGGTGGGCAGTGCTGGGGTTGCCGGGCAATGGGCTTCCTCGCTGCTGTGCCTCGTCCGGTCCGAGAATCGTGGAGGGCGCATGGTCGTGCAGTGCAGCAACGCGCGGGGTGCCACAGGCAAGCGGACCTGCCCAACAGACTAGGGGGACGGCTGGAGACGCTGTCGCAAGCATCGTGGGGGGCCGCTGACCTGCGCATGATGGAGCTGCGGACGGAGATTCAACAGAGCGTGCCGCTCCGAGCAGGGGGCACAAGAACGCGAAGCTGCGCAGTGTGCTGGCGACGGCGAAGCAAGCAGAAAGTGCGCCGGACAGGGGCCTTGCCGAATGGGCCGGAAGTCCTGCTTGAACGGGTGGAAGATTCGCGGGTGCTCTGACGCCCTCAAGAACTGGCTTCATTCGGTCCACGCATCTTCCAGATTCGGCCCAGAGCCGTCACCTCATCACAGACCGCCTTCCCCGTCCATGCTGCTGGGGAACCTACGCAGCTACGTTTCCCCCGAACAGTACCCTGCCTACGTAGGTTCGGACCCATTCGACGACTCAAACCTCCAAGCCGCCGACCGGGGCGCCGAAGTGGTGGTCGCCCCCCTTGGCGGGCGGGAATCTGGAAGCCCCCCTCCGACTATTGGCAATCGTCGATCTCGCACGTTGGCAACACCCGCTGGAAGAAGCCCTCCGGCGGTCGGCACATGGCATGTGGGCGATCGGACAGCAGTGCGTTCCCAGCCACGGCGGTACCTCGTGGGGCTTCGAGGCGGAGTCGTCCAGCCCATCACACGCCCTGTCGTCGGCTGGTCAATGTTGATAGCAGAGTCAAGATGCGTTTGGCGAGGCACAGATACAGGCTCACCCGCACTTCATCCCGCGCACGCATGCGGACTTGGGGCGTCGAGTGCACGCTCGACAGGCGAGAGATTGGCTGGATGCAACGAGAGGTCCACCTCGAGAATCCACTCAGAAGATGGCGTCTGCTAGGACTAGGTGTCGCCGCCCGCGAGGATCAACTCGTTCTAAGCGCTAGCCGAGTACCCTGAATGCTGGATGTACGTAGCTAGGATCGAGACTTGCTCCAGTCGGCAACGACAGATCGCCGTCCTGTGTCTGCACCTAGTCGAGACCCATGGACCGTCGAACGAGTGATACCACGCACTTCCAGCGTCTAACCGACAGTCGCGAAATGACCTCCGCCCGTGGCTCCATGTGCATCGAGGCCAGCATGCCCCGAACATTCCAAGCGGATGACCACGAGGGCGAATGGCATTCGCGCCCAGTCGAGCCGGGGCAGGCATTTGAGCCGGTTACGTTAGTCCGACGGGAGTCCTACGGCAATCGATCGGTGGTCTGCCAGATCGAACGACTCGAATGTGACGCCACCACTCCCGCTCATCACTCTCGTACGGATCGTTCGCCATGCCTCATTCGAGTCCCGGGAGATGAGACAGGCCTATGACCCCACATTTCCGGTCATGGACTAATTGGCGCTGTCCGCATTTCTGGGCCGCGAGTCAGAGTCTGAGCGGCAAGGGGCCAACATAAACGCTCGCAACTATTTCGTCGCGGTGAGTTCCACAGAGGTCCTCGCCGAGTCGGGTAGCCCTCGGCGAACCCCTCGCGGCGGTGGCGCTCGGCGCCGTTGATCGCATGGTCGAGCTGCTCGATCTCGCGGCGCAGCTCTTCCTCCAGCTCCGCCTTGAGCCGGCCGCGCCGCAGGCGCACCTGCCGTTGCCCGCTACGTTCCCGCAGCCAGCGGATCAGGTTTTCGGCCTCGCGCCAGACCGGGTTCGCCACGCGCCCTTGCGGGTCCATCTCCTCCAGGCGGTGCTCCGGCAAGCTGTCGAGGCCGAAATCCGCCCACAGATAGCGGAACAGGCTCTCGCCAAGAGAGGGACTGCTAGAGCCAAGGCGAGTACCCGAGTGGTGATCACGATGCGCTCATCTTGGCGGTGACCGCCCTGGTGGTACGACCGAGCATCCAGGCGAGACTCTTGGCTGGCCCCGCTGACCCGACGGCGGAAGCCCGGTTCTCAACCCGACCCGAAACCGACTCGCCGTACCTGCCACGAGGCCAATTCCGCAAGGTCACGGACATGCAGGGGAACACTCTACCGGCGCATCTTCTCCGGCAAGAGAGCTCGCGAATGAGGTCTTGTCACCCTCGTCGCGAGAGCGCCCTGAGGCGCGTCGATGTGTCGTTTCGCCAAGCCTGTGAGTATTCAACCTGTCTGGACCGTTTTGGCGGCCGAGACATCGCGGCTGCTAGGCTAGGGGCGTGAGCCCGGAACTGATCGGCATTCTCACTGTAGGGGTGGCCCTTGCGGCTCTGGTCCTGACCTCTACCGGTCGGCTCCGCAGCGAGCTCCAGTCCGTACGCGGCGAGCTGGTAGGAAGGATCGGGGCGCTGGAGACACGGATGGCTGGATTGGAGCAGCGCATGGCGCGGCTCGAGGGCCTGCTGGAGGGTGCGGGCCTGTACCGTCCGGCCGCCGCACCCGCTCCCCGTCCGCTCACCGAGGCGGCGCAGACCTCCCCGCGCTAGGAGCGAACGCTCAAACTGTAGGTCACCCCAGAGAAACCTGCCGCCTGCCACCCGTCACTTCGCGGGGGAACGGCGCGTTGCGCTGAGGTGGCGACCGCGAGTCGCGATGGCGCCGACTGACGAGACCCTGGATTTGATTCGGGAGGAGCGATCAACGCTGACCGGTACGACTACTGCGTCGCCAGCAGTTCCGGGCCGACCTGGCCGTGCGTGTGGGAGGCCGAGTCTACGTGTTCGAGTTCAAGGCGGTGGAGCGGGTGGGCACAGGGTCGGCGATGGCGCAGATGAGGGAGCGGAGCTACGCGGGCAAGTACCGGCACCTAGGCATGCCGGTGCATCTGGTGGCGGTGGAGTTTAGCAAGCAGACGCGCAACGTCGAGAGGTTCGAGACGGAACTGGCGTGACGGTCGGCACGCCACCCCGTCTCGACGGAAGCCAACCAGCTTTCCGGAGGCATTTCAATAGGGGAACGGGTCAGTTGCCACGCCATTGCGGATGGAGCATCGAACTCTGCGGCTGCTACGGGAGTCATTCGCGGGTGCATTAGTCGACCATCTCCGGGCCGACACACAGTCCGGCGGCACGGAACTCTGCGTAACACATCCGGTCACGATTCCGCTCCATGAATCGGACACACTTGCGGACCTCCTCGTGTGCGCCGAAAGGCGCAGGGCCGCAGGAACCACCTCGAACTGGCCTCCGCGTAGTTCGTCTCAGCGCTCGTCCATCCGCGATCTGATCATGGCGCCGGGCCCGCCGGCATCTTGCGCGACACCGTCCGGAGAGGCTCTTCGGCGTGAAATAGGCCGACGAACTTCACAGCTCGCAGTCGGCGTGGCGGTTGGCGGCGGCCTCGCTCCTGCGCGGCGGCAGGCTGGCGCCGTCGATGCCGACGTCCAAGGCGGGGGCGGCCCGCGGTGCCGTGGCGAAGACTCTGCGGAGCGATCCGCGCCGCCGCGCTCGACATGCTTGGGAGAGATGCGCAAGCTGGCCAGGTCGTCGAGGAAGGCGAAGGCTCGGGTGCAGCTGACGCAGGCCGCCGTGGTGCCGACCATGCGCGAGGTCGCCGACGGGAGCGAGGAATGGCATTCGTTTAAGGATAGAGACGCATTCGGTTTAGGCGCCGCCGGATGGCGTCAAGACGGGGTGCAATTCAGTCTGCGCTCGGGGCGGCGGGCTTGCGCCCGGGTCCGCTGTCGCCAAGCCCTGGAAGGGACGCTCGCAGGCACCCGCCCGCGACACGCCTAGTTAGTCAGCAGTAGCGGGCCGAGACCCAGCCGACAGGCTGTTAACCTAGGCGAGGCCATGCTCCCAATCCACTATCAATGGCCCGGAATCGCTATGCCACGCGTACAACTCGGTCACGGTCGGGTGCTTCGACGCGCTTGCGCTTGCTTCTCATGAGCAGACTCTGCTATCCGGCGAACAGCGGGCCGCCGGATCGTGTCGTCCTCGAATCCACCCATGACCGGAACTGTGGACCCGAACGTGCGACCGTCCCTCAGTCTGATGCCAATTAATTCACTTCACCTAGAGAACATTCGCTGTTTCGCTCAGCGGCAAGGTGGACGAATTGGCAGGATCACCCTCTTGACAGGTGAAAATAGTAGCGGGAAATCGACTTTCTTGGCAGCGATGTCCTTGCTTTCCAAATTTCTCCGGCCAGATTCGCTCAACTTTAACTCCGAGCCGTTTCTCCTCGGTTCGTTTGGCGATATCATAGCCACGTCCGATAAGAATCCATCCTCATCAAAGGGATTTGCGATTGAAACTTCTGGTCACCTTGCTTATTTTCCATTCTCTGAAGCCTTTTCTCAAGACGATACGAATCTCATCGGTCCTATAGATTCCGGACACATTGCATTCATCTTGTTGGCTAACTTCAAGGACTCTGATGGTGAACCTAGATTGGATTCTTTAGAGATGAAATTCGGGGAGACTACCGTTCATATTGGCCTAAGATCTAGCGAGATCTCGATCACTATCTCTCATAGATGTGAGAAAATAGGTCTTGAATTTCCGGCGCAGTATTCTCTTGGACTCGATCTTCTCATTCATGTGTTTCCCAGCTTAGATTTAGGGCTGATGAAACCGACAATTCTGTCTCAACAGCGAACCGAAGTTTCGTCGATCGATGTCACCTTCAATCAACGCTCATTGGCCGCTCTAGGTGACGCGATGGCTCAGCTAGAATTATCACTGAGACAGCGTCCCTTGCATGCCTATGCTCCATTCCGATCAGTTCCGAAGAGAACGTATGATCCACTGCAAGTTCGTCCAGATCCGGAAGGGCGGTATGTGCCAATGAAGCTTGCAAGGCTTCGACGGAGTGATCGAACTAAATGGGGTCAATTGAGGGATCAGGTTGAGTTGTTTGGTAATGCATCGGGCCTTTTTGAAAAGATCAAGGTCAGGGGCAAGTTCACCAAGCATGCCGGAGACCCGTTTCAACTAATGGTGGATGTCAAGGGTTCTACAGTGAACATCATCGATGCCGGTTACGGTGTCAGCCAAGTCCTGCCAATCGTGGTAGATGCACTTGCAGAGAGTGACAATGGGATCTTTCTCCTTCAGCAACCCGAAGTCCACCTGCACCCCTCTGCGCAAGCTGCGCTAGGTTCATTTGTTTGGGATCGTGTGCAAGCATCAAGGCAGAGCTTTCTGATTGAGACCCACAGTGATCATCTCGCGGACCGTATTAGAATGGAGATCCGAGATCGGAAGATCGACCCTTCAATGCTCTCCTTTCTATATTTTGAAAACACCCCTGAAGGTGCTTCTATCCGGGAGATTGAGGTATCACAGAACGGTGAGTTGGTGGACCCTCCGTCTTCCTATAGGGATTTCTTCCTGACAGAGGAACTTCGGCTCCTAGGCTTTTAAGAGGAGAGGATCGAAGGCAGGTGTGCTTGATCGTTGACACAAGAGTTGCTCACTTTCTTGTGAGGCCAGATTCCACCCGAACAAGACCAATAGTCCGGTGGATTAAGGCGGGTGGTGTCCTCGTTTGGGGCGGTCGACTCACATGTGAATTGAAACACAACAGGAAAGTGGCGAGCTTCTTGGCAGTCCTACAGCGTCGAGGCCAGATGAGATCAGCCGGAAGGGCTGAGCTAAGGAAAGAGATTTGCAGATCAAGGATCTATGTAAGTCCGACGACGCACATATCATTGCCTCGGCTAGGCTTGTTCCAGCACGAGTGCTGTTTACCGACGATCAGGCCTTAAGAAAGGATTTTCTTGACCGGGACCTCATCGATCGACCGAGAGGACGTCTGTACACCGATGCAGGTGACCAGCACTTGCTCGGGCCAGATACATGCCGTCGGCAGAAGCCCTAGAGGCTTGGCCGTTTCCCTGTGGGGCTGTACCTCAGGCGCTCGTGGACCTCTTAAGAGGTTCTCATTCGTCGGCTGCACCGATCACGACCGCGGGCAGCCGCGCGTCTAGCATGTGCCCGCGAGTTGCCAGCTACTTGCGCCGACGCTGCGGCTAGAACTGGGCGAGGATCCGGATGCTTCGAAGTCGGCATTCTAGGACAGTTCAGTAGCCGTTCTCGCGAGTCTGCAACGTCTCGCGGAGGTAGCTCCCGGACGGTCGTCACGCAGCTCTGTCGACTACCACGCTTGTGTGCCGCCACCAACACTGTCCTGCCATTGGGGCTGATGCCGTGTTCTGCGTGCGATCAACCTTCCCAGGTCCGGCATACCCAGAGAGCCCCAGCCTGGCACGGTGTACACTGGCCTGCCGGGGGGCGCTGCCCAACAGGTAAGAACAGGGGCCAGCAGTCTTGGCGGGTTGTTGTTACGGATCGAGCGCAAGCAGCGCTTCTTGGACGCTCATTCCATGGTGCCAAGCGATGCCTGCAAGATGCTCCACAAGGCAATTCCCTTGAACGGACTGTGGATCTGGATCACCTCATGGTGCTTGCCATTGAGCTGGGTGGTGACCCGCATGAGAACCGACACGTTGTACGGACACGTAGCCCCGCCGCTTCAGGGACACCTACAAGGAGTCCCCGCTAGCGTTGTCGGATAGCTTCAAGCAGCGAGGACCTCGTCGCCCACCAACTTCAGTCGAATCAGATTCGGCCGGGGCATTCGGTCTTCGAAGTAACAGTCGACGGCATACCAAACGTCAAGACTGACTTCGTCAACGGGGTCACCGTGAGTATGGACGCCGTACCGATCCGCTCATGCCGAGTAGCCCCCGTCAACCTCGTCTTCCGTGATCCCGAAGATGCTCTCGGTTGCAGACATCGGACGCCCCCAGTACCACTATCCGTCATCGCTCGCCCACCAACTCGTCGGTCTGCCCCGGAACGATCCCATTCGGGCGCCGAACTGGGCGGTCTATTTCTCAATCGGCTGGACTCGGCGAATCCCGCGATCGGAACAGTCTGCGTGTCGTCATGGTTGGAGGGTGCCACCGGCGAAGCGGGCCTGCACTTCGTCCGCCAACCGCTGCGAGAGTGTCTCGCCCTTCGAACGGGGACCGCAGACTGCCTTCTGCCCCAGGACAGGAACCCCGCGACTACGCCATGAGGCGTCGAGGGCCACAAGCTGCAGTGAAGTCTCGTTCGCGGGAGCAATCGCCCTTCGCCCCGGGCGCCTGATGCGGGCCGCGGACCGGTGGCGAAGCCGTGACAACTGGGCTATACGCGCCTCAGAGGTATTCGCTCCGTCGCGTGAGTCCGCGCGCGGTCGGACCCGTCAACGACGACTCCGGTCGCGTCGAACTCGTCGGGGGCGAGGCTTGGCGCCAACAGACCTCCCTCGATTTCCTTGGCGCTGCGCTACGTTCCGCGTGTAATCACAAGCCGGCCAGTTCGAGCAGCCGAGAAAGCGGCCGTACCTGCCGAATTTGGCTCGCAGCCATCCGTCACAGTTGGGACACGCCTCAATACGCTGACTGCAATCGCGGCAGCGGAACCCGCCATTCGCCTTAACCAGCAATCCTCTGCCGCAAGCGGGGCACGGGCGCTGCGTGTGCTCGCAATAGGGCCAATTCGAGCAGCCGTAGAAGGCACCCCTATTTCGCGGATTCTCGCGCCGCACCAGGTGTCCCCTGACGCAAGTCGGGCACGGCACGTCCTTCTCCGGCAACCGACCGAAGACGTCGACGTCGTAGTTTCCGTCGATCAGTTCCAGCACGAAGGGCGACGGCGGCCCGCCCTCCGCCAGGACGAAGACGTGCCGCCTTGCACGGGTGAGAGCGACATAGAACAGGCGCCGCTCCTCGGCATTGGGGTGTTTCTCGGGCGACGCGAGGACCAGATCGAAGAGCGGGTCGTCGGCGACCTCGGTGGGAAAGCCGTATCTTCCGGTGCACAGGCCGAGCACTACGACGTAGTCGGCTTGAAGTCCCTTCGAGCCATGCACGGTCTTGTAGGAGAGCCGAAGGCGAGGATGCCTCTTGGCGAGGCTGGGGAGGTTCCCCGGCCGCGTGTGCTTGTACCGCCCCAGCAGCAGTACGCTAGACGGCTCTTCATATGTGGCAGCGTCCGCCGCGATCCTGGTGAGGGCCTCGCTCAGCAAGGCCAGGCCTTGGAGCCCTGAGAGTCCAATGTGCACGCACGGGCCGTCAAGATGCCGAGTCGCACGCACCCTCTTGCGGATCTGCGCGGGATTCCCCAGGATGAACCGGGTAGCGACAGCTGCGATGGGCCCGGAGCACCTGAAGGTCGTCTCCAGATCCATCCGCTCGGAGTCGCCGAAGCGCTCCGCGAACTCTCGCATGACCGCGATATCTGCCCCGCCGAAGCGGTAGATCGACTGCCAGTCGTCCCCGACGGCGAACAGCTGGGCACCGGGTGACTGGTCCAGCAGCGCTCTCAGCAGCCTCGCTCTTGCGGGCGAGATGTCTTGGAACTCGTCCACAAGGATGTAGCCGAACGGACTGCGGTAGCGTCCTGCTTCCACATGTTCGGTCGCCTTGCCGATCATGTCGTGGAAGTCGATCTCACCCCGATCCCGCAGGATCCTCTGGTAGCGATCAAGGATCGGTCCGAAAACGGTCAGGAACGCCCTCGCCCGTTGTCGGTCAGCGGGGCGAGTGGCCCGCTGGGCAGCTTCCCGAAGGGACAATTGGGCGCCCTTGAAGTGGTGAAGGAAGGTTGCTACCAAACGTACGAACGGGTCGACCCGGCCCTTCCCCGCGAGGACGGCGAAGATGTCCTCGCGTGGGATTGGCGAGAGCGAAACACCGTACGAAGACAGTTTCCTGGCGAGTTTGTCGATCAGCATGCCGGACGCGTGCTGATGGCTGAACGTCTCGATCAGCACTGTGCCCATTTCCGCGTGTAGCTGGCGCTTCCACTCCATTCCCCTCAGGTACTCTTCGCGATCGACAAACGGCGCGGTCCTGCCTCGCGCGTCGAGCCCGAAGTGCTCGATGTAGATCCCCGCCTCGGGGAGATGGAAGTCAGGGCGATACTGCCGTTTCTCCGCCGTTGCGGCGTCGTGCTCGTAATCCGCTTCGTATTCGTAGGGAACACCATTGAGATACAGGAAGTTGGCAATCTCGCATTCCTCGTAGCTCTTGACCTTCTCGCCCTTGAGCGACCGGATGTCATAGCGGCGGATGTAGTCCCAGTACTCCCCCCAGTTCCGGCACTCTTGCTCGTTCCTGTAAGGGGCGAACTGGCCTTGGAACCACTTGAGCAGGCTCGCCGACCGATCCTTGTCGGCGATCAGACCGGCGACGATTCCCTTCAGGAGATCGAACAGCGCCCGGCTGTCCTCGGCCTCTCTGGCCAATGACGGGCGCCTGCCTTCCGCCTTCCCGATGATCGCCATTCCGAGACTGTGGAATGTCCGGATCGTGACGCCGTTCGCCACCTCATCTCCGAGGTGCCCGCGGACCCGCTCCTCGAGCTCGTTCCGGGCGTCCCGTGCGAAGGCCAGCAGCAGCAGTTCCGACGGGTTACGGTAGCCTCTTCTCGTGAGCCAGCCGGCCTTTGCGACGATCACCGAGGTCTTTCCGCTGCCAGCCGCGGCGACCACTAGGTTGCGGTCTTCGTTGACGACCACCGCTCTGCGTTGCTCGTCGGTAAGCGGGTGTGCCTCTATCCGGTCTAGGAACGTTCGTGATCGGCCGAGTTCGTTCTCGACGAAAGTCTCATTGGCTCTGACCCGGAACGACTCGGGATTCTTGACAAGTTCCTGAATCGTACTCAGCATCCGGATCTCCGGGGCATTCGACAGCGAGTCTGGCCACCCGGATCCCATTTCCTCGGCGATGTCGCGGGCATCGCGCTCAAGACTTTCGAACACGGTGCGAGCAATGTACCCTTGCGGCTCGGCGAGCCGCACGACACGGAGGTGCACGAATCGCAGTTTCGCGATTCGCATTGCGAGCGTCTTCCGCCACCAATCGATCCGCGCGGCTTCCAGCGCCGCCGCAAGCGCCGTCGCGTCACCTCGCGCCAGCCCGGAAACGGCCGCTTGCCCGGAAGCGTGACGAACCCGCAAGGTGCTACACCACCAACCTGCCTTCAACTCGGCTGTCTCGACGTCGCCGAGTGGTATCTCCTTGGTCCGGAACGCGAACCTGATCCTCAATGTGGTCGAGGTCACCTTCGCGCCCTTGGCGTCTCTCGGGCGGACAATCGAGAAGAGAACTGACGCTAGACCCCGACGTCTTGCCACGATGCGCAATTCAGCCTGCGCGACGGCCACGGGCGGCCCGCCAGAATCTGCGTACTTCGAGAGGGCAGTCCCGCGACACTGGCGCCCAGATCCTCACGCGAGCTCTCAATGCTCGAGCAATGCGGCATTCGCCGAGATGACCTTCACGACCAATTCGAACGTCGCTCCTTGTGCATTCCCCGCCATCGAACCGCTCACCCACGTCAGACGGCACCGGCTGCGCCCGACCTTCACTCACAGAGAACGAGCCCGTGGATGGCTACCTATGGTTCTTGGCGTCCGAGAGGCCATGCAACCTAGACATGGAACTAGCGGGCGCGGCCGTGACCGGGGACGATGCCCAATCGTTCATGTCGCCGGACTCAGGCTGCGCTTCGAACCCCTTGAACGCCGTTTCCGAATTGTACTCGCTCGATCTCCCGTGCCAGATGTTCGGGCTCCTTCGCTCGGCGCCACTGGCGTAGGGCCGATCGCAGCGTCTTCACCTCCATCGCAAAGCCTGTGTTCCGGCTCAGACACTGCGGATGTGAGACTCAGGGCGCAACGATTCCCGTACCTCACGGGTGGGGGAGTCCGACCAGCCCCGCGGAGTCGCCCTGGACCGGAGGGCGCTTCTGGTCTGCAAATTGATCGAGCCAGCCCATCCGTGCACGGACCTCTTCGCGACCTGGCGGCCGCTGGTGGGCGATTGGGCGGCGAAGCCGTGGGACGAGGGTAGCGAGCGCTCGACCGCCACCTCAGACCTTGCCCCTGCGGGGTTTCCAGTGCGGGCCCCAACTGCCTCTGTGCCTGCCCCCTACCCCGGGGCTTCCGCCCAGAATCGCCGCCCATCGTCAGTCCCCGAAAGCGCGTTCGCGAGCGATCGATTTGCATGAGTCCGGACCGAGCCCGGCTCGGGCTCGCAGTTGCATTGCCAGCTCTCCTTTGAGCCGCGGCGTTCTGCTCATGGCGACGGCCACCGGGTACGACTGAGAATCACCTGACGCCTAAGGCCGGCCCGAAAAGCACAAGCACCTGGAGATGATCCAAACCGTCATCAATAGGCCTCCTCGTGCATCAGAGCCCGGCTCGTCGGGATTGTCACAGCACGAGCATGCAGTCGCCGTACGAGTAGAAGCGATAATCCTCACGCACCGCGTGCGCGTATGCGGCCAGTACCAAGTCCTTCCCCGCGAAGGCCGCGACCAGCATCAGCAGTGTCGACCTCGGCAGGTGGAAGTTCGTCAGTAACCCGTCCACGGCGAGAAACTCGTGGCCCGGGCAGATGAACAGGTCCGTGTCGCCGTACATGGCGCTTACCGAGCCGCCGCCCCGGGCCGCGACCGTCTCCAGCGTTCGGACGCACGTCGTCCCGACGGCCACGATCCGGCCCGCCGTGCCGATCGCCTCCGCCGCCTCGCGCGTGACTTCGAATCGCTCCGAGTGCATGCGGTGGTTCTCGACCCGCTCCGTGCCTACTGGCCGGAACGTTCCGAGCCCTACATGCAGCGTGATCTTCGCCAAGCCGACTCCATGCGTCTGCAGCCGACGAAGCAGCGGCCCGTCGAAGTGCAGGCCGGCAGTCGGGGCCGCGACGGAGCCCGGCCGCCGTGCAAACGTCGTCTGGTAGCGCTCTTTGTCGGACTCCTCCACTTCCCGCCGAATGTACGGGGGCAGCGGCACCTCGCCGTGGTCGCCAGCGAACCGCTCTACGCAGAACCCCGGCCCTGTCTCGAACCTAATCCTCCTCACGCCGTCGCCTAGCCGCTCCCCGACTCGGATGCGAGTCCCCGCCACTACGACTGCCGAGCCCGGCCGCAGTCTGCGCCCCGGGCGCACTAGCGCTCTCCAATCGCCCTTCGATTCTCCATCCGGCTCCAGCAGCAGCACTTCGGCCGAGCCGCCCGGCTCGCCTCCTTGCCCCACGCGCCGTCCTACGAGCCGCGCCGGGATCACGCGTGTGTCGTTTACGACTAGGCAGTCCCCCTGCCGCAGCCGATCCGGCAGTTCACCCACCCGCGAATCGTGCCAAGCCCCAGCGCGGCGGTCCACGACTAGCATCCGGCTGGCGCTCCGCTCCGCCAGCGGCTGCTGGGCGATGAGCCGCCTAGGGAGGTCGTAGTCGAACTCCGCCGTCCGCAAGTCCAATTCTAGGAAGGCCCTCCCTGCCCCCTAACGCGCTTGGGCGAAGCTGCCACGGAGCCCCGCTTGCCATCGCCCCTAGCCAGCGGTCGGTTCGCGACGCTTCATCAACCCTTAACCGACCCGATACCCGCTGTTAACAAGTTTCCGGGTATTGTTCGAAATAGGAGGGCGAGCCGATTGTCGGCGCGTGTAGCCGTCATAGAAGATGACCGGGATCTAGCCTCCCTGCTGCAGTACGCGCTGGAGCAGGAAGGGTTCGAGTTCACCTGCACGCACGATGGCCTGACGGCGTCTGAGTTCTGCCAGCGCGTGCAGCCCGACGCCATCGTCTTGGACGTCATGCTTCCCGGTTTGGATGGCTTCTCGGTCTGCCGTGAGATCCGCAAGGATCCCGTCCTGCGCGATGTTCCGGTCCTGTTCCTGACCGCCCGCAGCAGCGAGGCAGATCGCCTCCGCGGGCTCCAGATCGGCGGTGACGACTATGTCGTTAAGCCATTCTCCGTGCGAGAGCTCGTTGCCCGGCTGAAGCTGCGCCTCCGGGCTAGTGGCCATTCCCAGCGCTGCGTAAGGGTCGGTGCAATCGAGCTCGACAAGGACCGCAGGGAAGTCCGCTTGGAAGGGCGTCCAGTCGCCGTGACGGCAACCGAGTTCCAGATCCTGGAGCGCATGCTCCGCCGGCCCGGCCGCGTGTGGAGCCGCATTGCGCTGCTGCAGTCCGTCTGGGGCGTCGGCTGCCACGTCGCCCACCGCACGATCGACGTGCACATTCGCCGCCTGAGGCGCAAGCTGGAGGCGGACCCGTCAAACCCGCAGTACATCCGCTCGGTGCGGGGTTTCGGGTACACGCTGCGAGAGCCGAGCGAACCTTCACCAGACGCCCGAGTGGGCGCTGGAAATGGGTAACGCAACCGGAGCACTCTGACACAAGGGGCGCGGTCGACCGCGCTGGCGGTGCATTCGGTTGCGCTGGAATCGAGGTCTACTTTCAATGCGAGCTGCAACAACACACAGCATTCTCGTCACGCTGGCACTAGCCGTGCTGGCCCTAGTGCCCTGCCTTCCCGCGCAGGACAGCGGGGGCACCGTGCTCGGCTTCGTCTACGACGCCAGCACCGGGAACCCGATCCCGCAGGTGGAGGTCGAGCTGGTCGGCGACCTGACCATCACCGCCAAGACCACGACCGAGGGCAGCTTCATGCTCAACGGTGTGCCGCCCGGCACATACACCGTCAAGTACGCCTCCACTCACCACCAGGCCGTCAACGTTGAGGGCCTCGAGGTGATCGCTGGCGAGATGGCCGACGCCAGCACGGTGATGTCCTCCAAGGGCGAGAGGACCGTTGTCGATGTGACCGCCACAGTGACAGCCTCCGTTGCCACGCAGGAGGCCATGCTCGTCGAACGCAAGCTCGCCTCGACCGTCTCGGACTCCATAAGCGCCGAAGAGATTCGCGGAGGCACCGCCTCGGACGCCTCCGAAGCGATCGAGAAGGTCACCGGCGTCACCACCATGAACGACTTCGTCTTCGTGCGCGGCCTCGATCCCCGCTACAGCGGAACCACCCTCAACAACGCCCTGCTTGCCAGCACGGAGCCCGAGCGCCGCGTCGTGCCGCTTGACCTCTTCCCTGCCAGCTTGGTCAACAGCATCAAGGTCCAGAAGACATACTCACCCCACTTGCCCGGCGAGTTCTCCGCAGGCCTCGTCCAAGTCGAGACCACCGAGTTTCCCACCCGCCCAACGCTCAATGTCAGCTACTCGGTCGGGTACAACGACCAGACCCAAGGCCACACCTTCCTGGACTATCCGGGTGGGGGCCGCGACTTCTGGGGATTTGATGACGGTACGCGCGCCCTGCCCGGCGCAATCCCGGCGGACCAGCGCGTGGACCGATTCAGCTTCAGCCGAGACGAACTGCAGGAGTTCGGCCGGTCCTTCCCCACGAATTGGGAGCGAACTGCCCGCGACCTTAGCCGACCCTCCATGAGCTGGAACGTGGTGGCGGGAAACTCATTCGGCAAGTTCGGCGTCGTCGGGGCCCTGACCTTCTCGAACTCCCTCCGGTCCATCTTCGACCAGCAGCGCAACTACTACTTTCCCAACCCCCAAGCCTTCGCCGACCCTACAAACGCGGGACCCCCGGTGCTGGCGAGCGAGTTCGATTATGACGAGTCGACCGAGTCGGTGCGGCTTGGCGGAATCCTCAACCTCTCCTACCAGTTCACGCCCGCCCACAAGGTCTCGGTGAAGAATTTCTTCTCGCGCGACACGGACGACAACACGCGCTACTACGAGGGCTTCTACCAGGACTTCAACACCGACATCCGCAATCAGCGCCTGCGGTTCATCGCCCGCACCATCCAGAGCACCCAGCTTGAGGGCGAGCACCTCTTCACGGGCCTCCGCAACAGCATCCTGACCTGGTCCATGGCCTACTCCAAGGCCACCCGCGATGAGCCCGACCTGCGCGAGAGCCTGCAGATCTACCGGCCGCTCACCGACACGTACATCTTCTTCGACGACAGCCAGAGTGCCTTCCGCATGTTCAACGACTTGGACGAGACGATCCTCAACCCCAGCGTCGACATGATGATCCCCTTCTACGCCGGATCCCTGAGCGGGGCCGTGCGCTTCGGCGCGAACTACTCCTCCCGCGGACGAAACTTCAACTCCCGGCGCTTCCGCCTCAACCTGCGGCGGACGCGCGGCGTGGACCTCGCGCTGGAACCCAACGACCTCTTGGGGCATGACAACATCCACCCGCGCGGCTTCGAGCTGAACGAGACGACCCGCGTGACCGATGCCTACCGCGGCACTAGGGACGTATTCGGGTACTACGGCATGTTGGAGCTAAACCTTGCCGCCAAGTGGCGCTTCATTGGCGGCCTGCGAGTCGAGGACATGCAGCAGGACGTGACCACCTTCAACCAGTTCCTGCCTGCCACCGGCCGCGAACCGGCCCCCTTCGACGCCGTCAACTACTTGCCCGCCGCCAATGTGATCTACGCCCTGTCCCCCAAGCAGAACCTGCGTGTCGGCTACAGCCAGACCGTGTCGCGGCCGGACTTCCGTGAGCTGGCCCGCTTCGGGTTCCTCAACGTTGTAGGCGGTCTGCAGACCATCGGCAACCCCGAGCTCGTGCAGACCGACATCTCCAACTACGACTTCCGCTGGGAGTACTTCCCCGGCGGCAACCAGCTCGTCGCGGCCAGCTTCTTCTACAAGAAGTTCGAGAACCCGATCGAGCAGACCATGATCGCTGCCGTGGCCCTGCTCCGCACATTCTCCAACGCCACGGCAGCCGACAACTACGGCTTCGAGCTGGAGTTCCGCAGGGGCATGGACTTTGTCTCACCGAAGCTGCGCGAGTTCGCTGTCGCCTCGAACTTCACCATCGTGGACTCCAACATCGACCTGACCAACGTCTCCGACAGGGTCGTGCTCACCTCCCTCGCGCGCGCCATGCAGGGCCAGTCGCGCTACGTCGCCAACGTGATCGCCGAGTGGGCCCGTCCCAAGGCCCGCAGCACGGCGCGCTTCTACGTCAATTATTTCTCGAGCCGCATCACGGACGTTGGCGCCTTCGGCCTTCCCGATGTGGTCCAGAGCGGGCTCGCTTCGCTGGACTTCGTCTACGAGTTCACCGTCCGGGGCGACGACCGCTGGAAGCTGCGATTCGCCGGGGAGAACCTCAACAACGCCCACTGGCGGCTCACTCAGGGCGGCGAGGTGTTCCTCGGATACCGCGAGGGCCGCACGCTCAGCGTGGGCACGAGCTTCCGCTTCTTCTAACAGCGGAATCGGCCGCGGCCGATAGGCGCGGCCGACTCCCCTGTGCTGAGCAGCGCCTCTGCGAATGCCCGAGCCGCGGTCAATCCTAGCCCGAGAGACGCCCAATTCGCGGGCTGCGTGGGCTCTTAGGGGCCCCGGAATGCTCTGATAGACTGCAACTTACCCATGGGCTACGACGTATTGGTCATCGGTAGCGGCCCCGGCGGCTACGTGGCCGCCATCCGAGCGGCGCAGTATGGCCTCAAGGTCGGCGTCGTGGAGAAGGACCCCAAGCTCGGGGGCACCTGCCTGCACGTCGGCTGTATCCCCACCAAGGCCCTTCTGCATTTTGCCGAGGCCTACGAGACCGCGCTGCACGGCAGCTCATTCGGCGTTGTTGCCCAGGACGTCTCCCTCGATCTGGCCCGCATGGGGCGGCGCAAGGACCAGATTGTGGACAAGCACGCCGGTGGCATCGGCCAGCTCTTCAAGAAGCACGGCATCGACACCATCCCCGGCTTCGGCTCCCTGCAGGGCAACGGCGCCGTGAGGGTCGACGGCCCGTCCGACTCGCGCGTCGTGCGGGCCTCCAGCGTGATTCTGGCGACCGGCTCCGAAGCGCGCCTCATCCCGGGCGTCGAGTCAACCTCTGACCGCATCCTGACCAATGTCGAGATCCTCGACATTGACCGGCTTCCGGAGTCCCTGGCCATCATCGGCGCGGGAGCGGTCGGGGTCGAGTTCGCCTCGATGTACCGCAGCTTCGGATCCGAGGTCTGCGTGTTCGAGATGCTGCCTCGCATCGTGTCCCTCGAGGACGAGGACGTATCAGCGGGCCTCCTGCGGGCGTTCCGCTCGCGCGGCATTGAGGTCTCCGTCTCCACGCGCATCGAGTCCGTCGTCGAGTCCGGCTCCCATGTCGAGCTTGCGTACCAGCCCCCTTCTGGGGATCCCCAGGTGCGCCGCTTCGACAAGCTGCTCGTCGCGGTCGGCCGCAAGCCGAACACGCAGCGCGTTGGTCTCGAGAACACAGCCATCGAGGCACAGCGCGGTTTCATTCCCGTCAACGGCTACATGGAGACGGCCGAGATGGGCGTCTACGCAATCGGCGACATCGTCGCCGGGTCGCCCCAGCTTGCCCACGTGGCATCCGCCGAGGGTCTGGTCGCTGCGGCGCGCATCGCCGGCAGGCCGGTCGAGCCAATCGACTACAACCTCAGCCCCAACTGCACCTACTGCGAGCCGCAAGTGGCCAGTGTCGGCCTGACCGAGAAGGACGCCCGCGAGCGCGGCCGCCCCATCAAGGTCTCCAAGTTCCCGTTCGCCGCAAACAGCAAGGCCTCGATCTTGGGCAGCCATGCCGGGTTCGTCAAGATTGTCGCCGACGAGGAGTTCGGCGAGATCCTCGGGGTCCACATCCTTGGGCCGCAGGCCACCGAGCTGATCCACGAGGCGATCGTGGCCATGCAGAGCGAGGCCACGGTCGAGTCGATGCGCGCCACGATCCACGCCCACCCTACGCTCTCCGAGGCGGTCCTCGATGCCTTCAACGCGATCCAAGGGCAGGCCATCAATGCCTGAAGCGGCCGCCCGTGCGGCCCTGCCGCCTTCCACGGCGGCCCGGCAGCCGCGCCCGCCGTGCAAGGTCCTTGACCTGGGGCGCTGCGGCTACGCGCAGGCCTTCGACCTCCAGAGGGAGCTTGTGGCGGCCCGCAAGCGGGGCGCGGTCTGCGACCAGCTCGTCTTCGTCGAGCACCCGCCGACCATCACGCTGGGCCGTAACGCCCTCACCGCCAACGTGCTTGCGCCTGCCGACCGGCTGCGCGCACTCGGCGTTGCGGTCGAGGAGACCGACCGCGGAGGGGACGTCACGTACCATGGCCCCGGCCAGGTCGTCGCCTACCCGATCCTCGACCTGAAGGGCTGGCGCCGCGACGTGGGTGCCTACCTGCGGGCGCTCGAAGAGGTGATCATCGCCACGCTGGCCGACTTCGGCATCCCGTCATGGCGCGCCCCGGGCCTGACCGGCGTGTGGACACAGCGGGGCAAGGTCGCTGCTCTTGGCGTCCACCTCAGCCGCTGGGTCACTTCCCACGGCCTCGCGCTCAACGTGAGCACCGATCTGGGCCATTTCCGGCTGATCGTCCCCTGCGGGCTCACGAAGCCCGTCACGTCCATGCGCGAGCTTCTCGGTTCCGCGCCCGGGAGGACGGAGGTCATCGGAGCAATGCGCCGACACTTTGGGGATGTGTTCGGGCGCGCGATGGGCGAAATCCGACCTGGCCGGGGCAAGAACCGGCATCTAGCGTAAGGAGCGAGAAAGGGCGAGATGGGCGCAGTAGTCATGCCCCAGATGGGGGAGAGCATCGTTGAGGGGACCATCACCAAGTGGCTAAAGGCCACTGGCGACAAGGTCGAGCGCGACGAGGCGCTGTTCGAGATCTCGACGGACAAGGTGGACTCCGAAGTCCCCGCCCCCGAGTCCGGAGTGCTCGAGGCGATCTTCTTCCCGGAGGGCGATACGGTCGAGATCAACACCGTCGTTGCCGTGATCGGGGACGGGTCGAAGGTCGGCAAGCACACCGCGCCGGCGGCCCAGCCTTCGTCCGGCCTCGGCGGCCAGCCAGCCCCGCTGGCACCGCAGCCGGCCCCGCCGCCCGCCCAACCTCCGCCGAGCCCGCCGGACGTGCCCGCTGGGGCGTCCGCTCCCCCAGCGGCCAAGGGCCCCCTCGGGCGCATACGCAGCTCGCCCCTGGTCCGTAGGATCGCCCGCGAGAAGGGCATCGATCTGGCTCAGGTGGGCCCGGGCAGCGGCGCCGGCGGCCGCATCTCGAAGAAGGACATCTTGGCTTTCGTCGAGCGGCAGGAGCGGGCAGCCACAGTCGGCGTCGCGGCGGGCGCCTTCCCGGCCGTGCCTGAGGCCCGCTTCGGAGACTACGAGGAAGAGCCCCTCAGCGCCATGCGGGCGAGCATCGCCGAGCACATGGTGCGCACGAAGCGCGTCTCGCCGCACGTCTCTACCGTGCACTTGGTCGATTGCACAGCCATCGCACGCGTGCGCAGCGCTTCTAAGGAGCAGTTCCTGCAGCAGAACGGCACGAAGCTGACCTTCATGCCATTCTTCCTGAAAGCCGCCGCATCGGCCCTGAAGGCCTTCCCGACGGTCAACGCATCGCTGGACGGCCGGCAGCTGATCAAGCACCGCGAAGTCAACATCGGCATGGCTGTGGCGCTGGACTGGGGCCTGATCGTGCCCGTCATCCGCAACGCCGATGAGTTGAGCCTTCTCGGACTGCAGCGGGCTGTCAATGACTTGGCCTCGAGGGCCCGCGCCAAGGAGCTCAAGCCGGAGGAGATTTCGCAGGGAACGTTCTCCGTGTCCAATTACGGCAGCTACAACTCGCTGCTCGCCACGCCAGCGATCAACCAGCCCCAGATCGCCATCCTGGGCATTGGCGCCGTGCGCAAGACGCCCGTCGTGATCAACGACGCGATCGCCATCCGCTCGATGTCCTACCTGACGCTCAGCTTCGACCACCGCGCCATCGACGGGGCCGCGGCCGACCTGTTCCTCGAGCATATCCGGGAGATCGTCGAGGGCTGGAACACGCCAGTCCTCTAGCCGGGGACCGGGCGGCCGCCCCAAGGACCACCTGATGCGGGTTCTCGTTCCGAACCTCGGCTCGACTTCGCTGAAGTTCAAGGTTCTCGAGTTCCCTGCCGAGAGCGAGCTGCTGGCCGGGCGCTTGGAGCGCATCGGGCGTCCGGGAGGCGATGCACCGAGCTACAGCGCCGCGATCCAAGGCGTGCTGGCGCAGTCCGGCCGGATCGACGCCGTGGGCTTCAAGGCGGTGCACGCCGGCCCTGAGTACTGCGGGACGTTCCGGATCGACGGCGCGCTGCTGGAAGCCCTGCGCGCCTACGAGCCTGCCGCGCCGCTGCACAACCGGATCTACCTAGAGGGCATCCGAGAGTTTCAGAAGCAGCGCCCGGACCTTCCGCTCGTGGCGGTCCTTGAGACCGGCTTCCACCGGGACATGCCGCCGTGGGCATGCACGTACGGCCTACCGGCGCTGCTGCGGAATCAGCACGGTGTGCGCAAGTACGGCTTTCACGGGGCGTCGCATCGCTCCGCAGCCGAGCGCCTTCCTGCGTTGGCGGGGTTCGAGCCGGACGTGCTGCGGGCAGTCTCCTGCCACTTGGGCGGCAGTTCCTCCATTTGCGCGATCCACGCTGGCCGGTCCGTGGACACGACGATGGGCTTCTCGCCCCAGTCCGGCCTTGAGAACGCCACGCGCCATGGCGAGCTGGATGCCTTTGCCGCGCTGTTCCTGATGGAGCGCCTCGGCATGGGCCCGCCGGAGATGCGTGGCCTTCTGGTGCAGGAGGGCGGGCTCGCGGGGCTCTCCGGCATACCCGGCGGAGACGTGAGGGACATTGAGGCGGCGGCGCGGGCGGGCGACGCCCCGGCTGAGCTCGCCCTTGCCGTGCTGGCCTACCAAGTGCGCAAGACGATCGGGGCCTACGCGGCGGCCATGGGAGGCCTCGACGTGGTCTCTTTCAGCGGCGGCATCGGTGAGAACGCCGCGGCCTTCCGGGAGAGGGTCTGCGAAGGCCTTGAGTTTCTTGGCGTCGGCCTGGATCGCGAAGCCAATGCTTCCGCTGTGCCGGACTGCCACATCGGAAGGCCGGAACTTCCCGTCGCCTGCGTGGTGCTGGCCGCCCAGGAGGAGCTGGTGGTTGCGCGCGAGGTCTACCGGCTGCTCTCTGGGCGCTGATGCGGCGGCCTAGCCAGAATTGCGATCTCACTTGGGCAGCGCCCGGCCGTGCCCGCCGCTTTCCCGGTGCTGCTAGATGCCCGGTAGCGGTTCAGGGGAGCCAGAGGATGCCCTTTGCGAGGGCGATGAGCGCCACCACGACCAGGGCTGCCACAGCCAGCCCGTTCAGGTCGATGCGGAACCGCCGATAGAGCGCCCGAAGGCCGCCAGACAGGCCCAGATCGAAGAGGTGCACGAAAAGCAGCGCATTGCCCTCGGTTGAGTCTTCGACTTCCTGCTCCGTCTCGGCATCCCACTTGGAGGCCCGGTCCAGCCGCTCGTAGAACGGGCTGACGCGAGTGCGCGGCTCCGGCGGCGTCAGCAGGCTCACGATCGCCAGCGCAGCGAATCCGCACAGCAGCGCAATGCCGAAGTTCGCCGCCTCCCATTGCAGCAGCGCGTTGAACTCCACGTAGGTGAGGTAGAAGAACACACCCGACGAGACCACGAGGCTGGCCAGTGCCCCCCATCTGTTCGACCGCCGCCAAGAGATCGCTCCGAACATGCTGATGCCCATGAACGCCGCGATCGTCTCAGTGAACAGGAAGGCTTGAAGCACGCTCTCCACGAACAGCCCGAAGCTCAGTCCCAACACGGTGATCGCCACGCCCGCGATGCGCCCCGACCAGAGATAGTGTCGATCGCTCTCAGACTTGCGGATGTAGCGCCGGTAAAGGTTCTGCGTGAACAGTGCGGCGCTGTCCACCATGAACGCGGACCCCGTCGACATGTTGGCGGCCAGCACGCACGCGATCATCAGGCCAAGGCCGCCAGGAAACAGCAGCTCCCGGGTCGCGTATCCGAAGGCATCCTCCGGATCTGCGAATGCCGCCTCGCCGCGCTGGATCAGGAGCGTGGCCACGATGATCCCGACAAGGGCCCAGCCGATCGTGCAGAATCGCTTGATGAAGTTGCCGTAGGCCATCCCGATGCGACAGGACCGCTCGTCGCGCCCTGTCCCGACGCTGGCCAAGATGTGCGGCTGGGCGACGATGCCGATCAGTCCGTTGATCGTCAGCATGACGATCGTGAAGACACCCACGTCCCCCGGCGTCACCATGGAGAGCATGCTCTCGTCCAGCGTCTCGCGGATCCCCGTGAAGCCGCCGGTCTCCCGCAGGCCGATCGGGATCAGCAGAAAGCTCAGCGCGATGATGAAAACGCTCTGCACGAAGTCCGTGTAGGCCGCGGCGACAAGCCCGCCGACAAAGCTGTACACGAGAAAGGTCGCGGTCATCGCCAGCACGACCGAGTTCGCCGAGACGACCTCGCCGGAGGCGACGCTCACCAGCTTGCCGGCGCCCTTGAGCATGGCGCCCATGTTGAATGTGAAATAGGCCAGGGCGAAGGCCGTATACACCACGCCCATCCACTTGCCGTAGCGGTCCTCGTAGACCTCTCCGGTGGTCGTGCGCCGGAACCGCCGGAACAGCGGGGCAAGGATCCAGTAGAACGGCGTGATGAAGAGGTTCTTCCACTGGTACCAGATGCCCGCGTACCCAGACTGGTAGACCTTGCCCGCCAGCGACACGGGCATTTCCGCGTGCGTGCCGACGCCCAGTGCTTGGCCGATCACGAGCCAGACATTGAAGCTGCGGTTCCCCAGGAAGTAGTCCGAAGTCTCGCTCACCCGGCGCGAGGCGTACAGGCCGACTCCCACCATCAAGGCGAAGTACAGCCCGATCACCCCCCAGTCAATCGCCTGCAGGCTCGTGTCCATAGTGAAGTCGCCCATTCTATCCACTCAAGGCGATCGTCGCGTCTTGTTGCGGCGTGAGCCCCCTAGCAGCACACTGGCGGCGTAGACTGCGCCTCCGGCCGCGATTCCTGCGGGCACCGGCTGCAATAGGGATCCTTCGCTGCTGCCCAGCCATGCAGAGGCCGCAGCTGCGGCGAGCGAGCAACCGATCGAGGCCAGCGCGGTCGGCTGGCCGGCGGTCTTGGAGAACAGACCGGCTAGCAGCGGGACGAAGAGAGTGAGCGTAAGCAAGCTATAGAAGAAGCTCAGGGCCGACAGCACCGACTGGAACCAGTTGGCCAGCGCGATGGCGCCGAGACCTGCCAGCACTGCCGAAGCCCTTGCCAAAGACACCAGCATGGCGTCGTCCACCCTGCGCCCGGAAAGTGGCGCCAGGATGTCCTTGCTGAGGGACGTAGAAAACATGAATAGCACGGCGTCTGCGGAGCTGAGCTCCGCGGACAATAGGGCCGCCAGCATCAGGCCTCCCAGCCAGACGGGCGCGATGTCCGTGAACAGCCGTATCAATGCTTCGCCGGTGTCGGGGAGTTCGGGAAAGTGCACGCGAGCAAGCATGCCGAGAAGCACCGGCAGGATCGAGAAGCCCAGCAGCGCCGCCCCCTGGATGCCTACGCCAGTGCGCACCGCACGCTCGTCGCGGGCGCCGAAGAGCCGCTGGACGAGCCCCGGAGAGACGATGAATGCTGGCGCGAGCGTCAGGACCAGATCAACGGTGCCCGGCCCCGTCACCGAGAGCCAGGCTTCGCCCGGAGCAGCCGCCTGCACGGTCGGCCAGCCGCCGCTGGCCCGCAGCATCCAGGGCACGGCGGCGAGGAAGGCGACTAGCTTCACCGCGACCTGCAGCGCGTTGACGCGGGCTGCCGAGCGCAAGCCGCCCATTGCGAAGTACGCCGTCGCGATGCTGCCACCGAGCGCCGTTCCCCAGTGCTTGGGAATGCCCGCAACACCTTGCAGCACCAAGCCCGCGGCGATGATCTGGCCGGCAAGAATGGCGGGGCTGCCGATGA
This sequence comes from Bryobacterales bacterium, assembly GCA_965203925.1. Taxonomy (GTDB): domain Bacteria; phylum Acidobacteriota; class Terriglobia; order Bryobacterales; family UBA6623; genus VXMF01. The sequence goes on along the minus strand of OZ241924.1, from coordinate 1,107,416 downwards.
GCAGGATTGCCGCCACCGACAGCCGGGTGGTCCATCCGTAGCGCAGTTCCAGGAAGTCGCCGACTGTGAGGATTCCGCGCGCACGCGCCAACCGGTACAGCGGCGGCCCCACCAGCAGGGCCAGAAGGATCGACCCGAGACCGGCGCAACCGACCCACCACCAGGCCGAGAGCCCGGTAGTGTAGCCGAATTCGGCTGCGCCCACAGTGCTTCCGGCTCCCAAGTTCGCGGCGAAGAACGTCACGAAGACCATGCTTGACGACAGGCTCCGGCCGGCCACGAAGAAATCTGCTGCGGTGCGGGTACTCCTCGAAGCCCACCCGCCGACCGCTAGCAGGGCAAGGCAGTAGGCGGCCACGAGGGTCAGCACAGGCCGTCATTGTCCCTTCATCGGGAACTGGCTCGATCTCGAAGCCGGCCCGCGGCATCCTGGCCAGCCCTGCCACGTTGCCAAGAGCGCGCCGCTCTCTGGGCTGGCTGGGGGTACGTGCCCGGCACAAGCCTATTCGGAGCACAGGTCCAGGGGGCAAGTCGCGCAGCCCGTTCCGGTGCCGCCAAAGTAGGCCGCGGGCTACAGCCTGTGCCGAGCCGCACGGTTACCCTTGCGCTCCTTGAGCCCAGACTCTTCGCCCGTGAGCCAAGGCCCGCATGCTCCAGTGACGCACGAAATGGCGACCTTCGGACCTGCACGGGTTGGCCACGGCGCACTCTCAAGCGTGCTGGAATCCAGCCGCGGTGTCGTACACTCGGAGCAGGATGAGCCGATCTATGCTCTCACCGAAGGCTGCACGGCTAGACTGGCTTAACCGGATGTCGAGATTGGCAGTGCGAACGGGAGGGTGCCAGTGAACGGCAATCACTTTGGCGCTCGCTGGTGGCGATTCGATTTCCACGCGCATACACCCGCGTCCTACGATTACGGGAAGGGTCCTCAGCAGAATGTTCTCAAGAGGATGTCTCCTCGTGAATGGCTGCTCACTTTCATGCGCGCCAAGATTGATTGTGTCGCCATCACGGACCACAACGTTGCTGATTGGATCGATCCGCTAAGAGCTGCCCTCTCGGCTCTTCAGGATGAGCTTCCTGCCGATTTCAGGCCACTCCACTTGTTCCCGGCCATAGAAATCAGCCTCTATGGCAATGTGCATCTGCTGGCGATCTTTGATCCTCAACTCAACGGGTCCCATGTTACGCGTTTTCTGGGAGCCGCCGGACTTCACGGAAGCGATCCGAAGTCTGCCCAGCAATGCTCGGAAAAATCCTTGCTAGACATATCCCGATTAATAAATGAACATGGCGGCATCGCCATCCCGCCGCACGTGGACAAGAATAACGGAGTATTTCGCACTGCTCATCAAACTTCCCCCCCAACTCTTGCTGAACTCTCCAACGTCCACGCAATTGAAGTCGTCGACAGAAGTTTTCCGGAGAGAGGCTCCTTGCATAGTACACTTGGCTCCAAACCCGCCGTGCTCGGATCTGACAGTCATCATGCGAGTGGTGCGGATGGACAGAGGTTTCCGGGGAGCCACTTCACGTGGGTGAAGATGGGAACTCCATCGATCGAGGGTTTACGGCTGGCTCTAATCGATGGACATCCCCTTTCAATCAGGCGCAGCGACGAGTCAGAAGAGGATCCAAATTCACATCCAACTACCTTCATTAAAAGGCTCCACCTTGTTGCCGCAAAATACGCGGGTAATGGTCGCAGACTGGAAGTGAATTTCAGTCCTTGGCTGACATCCATCATCGGAGGACGCGGAGCAGGAAAGTCTACTCTGGTTGAAATGATTCGCCTTTGCCTCCGGAGAGAGGATGAACTTCCCAAGAGATTGAAAGATCACTTTAGGAAGTTCAGTTCCGTTCCTACATCAAGATCTGCCCTAGGAGCACTGACTGAACGCACCGAGATTGGCATTCTTCTGGAAAAAGGGGCTGTGGAGTATCGAATACTATGGGACATGAAAGGCAAATTAGAGGCGATTAGTCGCCGTGCATCTGGTCAGTGGGTCCCCGAAGTTGGTGAGGTCAGGGATCGGTTCGATGTCCGGATATTCAGCCAAAGACAGATACTGGAAATGGCGACAGATTGCCAAGCTATCCTTTACATGATCGATGATAATACTACCTTTGATAGTAATGCCTTACGAACAAGACAGAACCAACTCGAATCACGGTTTCTTCGCCTACGCAGTGAGATCCGAGAGCTCAGGAGCAACACTCGACAGCGAACTCGAGTCTTGGGAGTACTTGCAGAACTGGACCAGCAGATCAATCTCATAGAATCTGGCAACAATCAAGAGACTCTGATCGCCCATCGGAGAATTGAGCGACAAACGCAGATTGTCAGGAAGTTGGTCCGCGAACTAACAAGAACCGTCGCTTCAATTCGGGAGTTGGCCGACACATCAGAACCTGCTGACGTACGGAAAAACGAGTTTTTTTCGGATGACGCTAGAGAGGCTAGAGTATTGAAGTGGCTCATTGAAGCGACCAACAAACAGTCGGAATTCGCGAAATCGTTCCGACGACTTGCTGATGCGCTCGAAGACTTCAGCTACAGTTGGGAACTGAAAGTCACCAGTTACCATAATCAGACACGAGAAGAGATGCGGAGACGATTCAATCAGCTCATGGACCGCCTTAAGGCAGCTGGAGTCGACGATGCTAGTCAGTATGCAAGCTTACTTCAGCAGCGGCACGTAACCCGGTTCCAATTGGAAGAACTCGATCACCTTAGAGCGAAGATTGAAGAACTGGAGAAAGAAGCCCGCAACACGATTACTGAATTGATCAACCTCCGAAATGTGTGGAACGAAGCGCGTCGGTCGTTTCTCACTCAGATTCTCCGCGAGAATCCACATGTACGGATCGATATAGTCCCATTTGGCCGTGAGGCTCATGAACAAGAGTCGATGTTCCGAGCCGCTTTTCAATGCGACGACGATAGATTCAAGAACGCTATACTAAGTGGCGACAGATCCACTGGGATGCTCGCGGACCTTTATCGAGATCTACCCAGTAGTGATAACGAACGCACTGCGGAACTTGTACGTCGATTGTCCCAATTAAAGGCCAAGATCCGTAAGCAGAGGATGAGCAGTGACAATTCTAGGTTTGGTCGACACATCCGACGACTAACTCCGGAACAAATCGACCGGATCGAACTATGGCAGCCAGCGGACAGCGTGGTGGTCAAGTATCGACGTCCCGACGGACGTGGATGGTCACCAATTGAAGGAGGATCCCCTGGACAGCAGGCTGCAGCTCTGTTGGCACTAATCCTTGCGCATGGTGATGAGCCACTGATCCTTGATCAGCCTGAGGACGATCTTGACAATCGACTAGTCTTCGACTTGGTTGTTCAGCAAGTCAGGATGAAGAAGAGACTTCGCCAGATCATCGTGGTGACTCATAATCCAAACATCGTAGTGAATGGCGACGCTGAGGCTGTTATTGAGATGGACTTTCAGAACGGTCAATGCGTTGTCGTAGACAAGGGAACGGGTTGTCTGCAAGACCAAGGAACGAGAAGCACAATATGCAGAATTATGGAAGGCGGAATTGATGCATTTAAGACCCGACATAGGAGGCTGATTGCAAGTGAGAAATAACTTCAAAGGCGAGACACGTCTGGTGCAAACAATTGCCGCTGGAGAAGACTCGTTCCTTGAGTTGAAGGAAGTACGATGTCGAGGAAGGAAGATGATTTCGCCAAGCCGAGATGTGCTAGCGGATGAACTTGCAGCCTTTGCGAACGCCAAGGGTGGAACACTAATTCTCGGGGTGGAGGACCAATCGAGAGAGATCGTCGGAATTCCACTCGACGTGCTTGATTCGGCAGAAAGTACGGTCGCCGAAGTCGCACATGACTCAAGTGACCCGCCATTGTCGATTACGACAGAAAAACTCGCCCTTCCAAGCGTGGGAGGCACACCAAGGTGGATATTGAGAGTCGATGTGGATCGTAGCGCATCCGTCCATCGGAGCCCTCAAGGCTATCTTCGGCGCCAAGGCTCGTCCAGGCGAGTAGTGTCGCATGACCAACTTGTGAGGCTCATCTACCAGAAAGACCACGGGAGACGTGTCCGCTTCGACGAGACAGCGGTCCGCGGGACAACCGAGGGCGATCTTGATCCTGGTCTTACGGGTCGGTTTCGAACATCGCGGACCAGTGACTCGGACGCCATGCTCGCGAGGAAGCTGGGCATGACGGCCAGTGGCGAATCGGGTGGGACGCGCCTGACCGTTGCGGGCGTCCTGATGGGGACGAAGAGGCCCGAGCGATGGCTGCCTCAGGCTTTTGTACAAGCCGTCGCATACAGGGCCGACAGCATATCTGGCGCCATGGAACACAGAAACTACCAGTTGGATGCCAGAGACATTTACGGCCCGCTAGATTCTCAGGTGGCCAAAGCATGCCGCTTTGTTGCACAGAACCAACGGGTTGCCGCGCGAAAGACGCTGGGAAGGAAAGACATGCCGCAATTTGACATGACGGCGGTCTTCGAGGCGGTGGTCAACGCTATCGCGCACCGGGATTACTCAGTGGCTGCATCGAAGATCAGGTTGCGCATGTTTCGAAACCGGCTCGAACTCTACTGCCCCGGAACACTTGCGAACACCATTACGTTGGAATCACTTCCGTATCGACAGGCGACGCGGAACGAAGCTGTAACCAGCTTGCTTGCAAAGTGCAGGATCCCGGAATCGATCCCAGGCCTGCGCACGACTCGAGTGACCCTCATGGACCGCAGAGGGGAAGGAGTTCCGGTGATTTTGGAACGCAGCGAGCGGCTCTCTGGGCGAATGCCGGTCTACAGGCTCATAGACGGGGCCGAACTCCAGCTCACAATTCACGCGGCGCCTGCGGACTAGGCGCAGGAGGCTGACAGGCAGGCCCTTTCTGGTCTGCTCGGTCTTTCGTCAGAGACCGCAACGCCCGCAGCGCCAACGTGTTGCGGCTACATCGTGCTGAGCCGGATGACGGTCACCGAGAATCCGGGCAACTCGTGAACAAACTCCGGCCCGGTGATCCGGACGGATGAGTCACGCAGCCTCACTATGTCTGGCTCCGAGAAGGTGTTGTGTGCGTCCAGTCCAGACGCCGTCACGGTCTGCACGCTGGCCTCACCACGCAGTTGGCCGCCGAGCCCTTGGACATCAACCGCTGCCGCCACGGGATGCTCCGAGGAGTTGACCACCTTGATGTACAGTTTGTCGCCTCCGTCGCTGGCCGTGGCCGAGACGTCCAAGACTGGTACGGAGACGCCTAGGTCGGCACCCTCAAGGTCGTGGAACACATCGCACTCGACGTTGGCCCGTAGGCTCCAGTCGCCACGGTTGCCGGTGTATGCCTCGATCACCGAGTAGGTCGCCGTCGTGAACACACCCTGGCGGCTCGCTTGGATCACCCCTCCCGGCCACCCGTTGACCAAGTCCGACACGGCGCTCATACGAATCAGGCCCCCCTGCCGTTCGAAGACGTTCATCAGCCGCGCGCCGTACAGCGCGGATTCCATCGTGTACTGGCGGGGGGTTCCGAACGTGGTGTTCCATTCGTTCAGCGCCACTCCAATCTCCCGCCCGGGCACGATTTCTTCGATCATGGCCCGAACGCTGCCGTACAGCTGCTCGTACACCAAGGGTCTGGCCATCAGTGCGCCGAAACCCGCAGGGTCGTCAGGTTTGGGGCGGTAGTGGTGGATCGACAGCAGGTCGATCTCGCCACCGATCTCCCGGAGCACAGTTCGGTTCCACTGCGGGTCCTCGTCCCCCACTGCGATGATCCGTATCGAAGGATCGACCGCCTTCATCGCCCGGATGTACCGCCGCGCGTTGGCGGCATAGGTCTCCGCATCGGAGTGCCCGCGGACCCAGTCGCCCCAGATCTCGTTTCCGATCTCCCAGTACACGACGCCAAACGGCTCGCGGTGACCGTCTCTGGCCCGCAGCGCGCCGAAGCGGGTGGAGGCATCCCCATTGGCGTATTCGACCCAATTGGCGGCCTCTTCGGGCGTCGCCGCCCGGGATTCGTGCCGGATGTCCCCGCCCGAGGCGACCAGCCGAGCGGCTTCGCCCACCGTCGCGCCGCGCCCCTGGAGGTTGACCACAATGTTGGGCTCGGCGCCCACGTTAGCGCAGAAACGCAGATATTCGAGAGTCCCGAAGTCTGCCGGTTCTGGGTCGTTGTCCCACGACATGTTTACCCACGTGGGTCGCTCGTCCCTGGGCCCGATGCCCCACTCCCAGTGGTAGTCCTGCGCCACGTTGCCCCCCGGCCACCTGACGAAGGCGGGCCGCAGCGCCCGGATCTTTTCGAGCACGTCTGCCCGCACCCCGTCCACGGCGTCACCGGGCATGAGGGACACCTGATCGATCCAGACTGCCCCCGTCCCATCGACCGTCAGGGCGAACCTCGCATGCGGGTCCGGCTCGGCGACTTCAAGGTCGAACTCAAACCTCGCCCAGTCGGCTGGGATTTTCTCCAGCGTGTGGTCCGCGTAGATCCGCCCGCCGGAGCGCTGCTCTTCCAGCGACACTCTGAGCGCTCCCTCAAAGGGGCCCTCGGGGTCGACCCTCGTCCCGGACCGCTTGACGCCGGTGGCGCGCAGCCAAACAGACCCGCGGTAGGTGACGCCGCCCCGCAGGGGGATGTTCGCTTGGTAGATTCCGTGTCCCTGCTGTCCCGGGAGGGTGTTGACGAGCACCTGGGCGCGATTCTCGAAAGTCGGCGGGTAGCCCCGCTCGCTAAGTCCCATGCTCACACCGCCGAGTGCGAAGCCGTTGGCATGGTTGCGGGTGTCCGGGTAGCGCTCCCAGTAGTGGGCGGCCGCTGGTGGCGGCGCCAAGTCCTCGAATCCCCGATTGACGAGCAGCTCAGCCCACATTCCCTGCTTGATGTTCTCGAACATGAACTCCGCGAATTGCCCATAGAGGAGCTCGCTTAAGGGATGGGTTCGGCTGGACGCGTCGACCCGGATTGTTGCCTGCGCCTCCGGGGCGCCGGAAGAGGAGCGACTGCCGCAACCCGTAGCCACGGTGGCAAGTGCGACAGCGCAAGCAGCCACAACGCCCTTGGCCGCAAGCGTGCCGAAGGTGCCGGGCCTCAGGGAATCGCGTCGGCAATCGGGAAAGGCATTGGGCATATTGCTGACTCCGGGCGACGAATCGCACCGGAACGATATCACAGCGGCGCCACGAATCAGTGCTTGCCATGCGTTTGCCTGCAGACGATCCAAGCGACTACGCCTCGGGCCCACTCCGGTCCGGCTCATACAGGTTGACCGACTGGCCCGAGCAGACCGCGCCAGAGGCCCCTACCCTTAGGCAATTGCCAGCTGGACCACCGAGTAGGACCGTGCAGGAAGCGTAAGGGTCATCGATGCCCCAGGCTGCGGGACATCGAGGGTCTGCGGCGCAACAGTGTCGGGGTCCTCGAAAGTGTTGGTGGCCTTCAGGTCCGGGCCTGTGATGGTCTGCGCCTGCACCACCCGTGTGGGGGTCAAGTTCGCAAACCTGACTTCCACTTCGCGGTCTCTCTCCAGATCCCGGTTTAGCAGGAACATGGTGCAGCTCCCGCCGTCAGGGTCCAGCGTTGCGCTGGCGTCGATGTACGGCGCCGTTTCCGGCCGGGCCACCCGCTGCTGGACGTATGGGGCGTTGTACTCTCGCCCGATGCCGTACGAGTCGGTCTCGACAAGCAGGTCCAGCACGTCACCCTTGGCGTACCGCGCACCCCAAGCGTACGGATAGTAGATGGTCTGCCGCAGCACGCCCTCCTTGTTCGTGACCAGCGCAGCGATCACATTGATGATCTGGGCTAGGCATCCGACCCGGACTCGCTCCGCCTGCCGCAGCAGCGTGTTCACCATTCCGCCCACGAGCAGGGCGTCCTCAAGGTTGTACACCTCTTCGAGCAGGGCCGGGGCGAACGTGCCCCTGCCGTTGACGGCATCCCCCGATCTGGCCCGATACCACACATTCCACTCGTCGAAGGAGAGCCAGAGACGCTTCGGGGATTTCAGCAGGCCGCGCACGTAGTCGCAGACCGCGATGGTCTCCAGAATCTGCATGTCCATGTCTAGGTTGAGGGCCAGGAAACGCGACGAGTCCCCTCCAGTATCTTCCGGAGTATTCCCGTAGTACCGGTGCAAAGACAGCCCGTCGACCTCCGCGTAGCATTCTTCGAGCGTCTCCCGGTCCCACTCCAGATAGGTCGGCATGAAAGGCCCACTGGACCCACACGCGATCAGCTCGGTCGATGGATCGATCGCCCGGATCTGCCGGGCCGCGTCTCGCGCCTTCCGCCCGTACTCCCGCGCGGGCATGTGGCCGATCTGCCACCAGCCGTCCATCTCGTTCCCGAGGCACCAAGCCTTGACTTCGTGCGGCCGATCATATCCGTGCTCGCGCCGGAGGTCGCTCCAGCGCGTCCCCTTCTCGACATTGCAATACTCGACCAGGGCCGCTGACGTCTCAGGCGTGCCCGTGCCGAGGTTGGTGGCCAGCAGCGGTTCCGTCCCGACCAGCCTGCACCACTCGACGAACTCATTGGTCCCGAACTGGTTCGTCTCGACGGAATTCCACGCCCGCTCCAAGACGGTAGGGCGATCCGTCTTCGGCCCAACCCCGTGCAGCCAGTCGTAGCCCGACACGAAATTGCCGCCCGGATAGCGCATGACCGGACACTGCAGCTCCTGCATCTCCCGGACAACGTCAGACCGAAAGCCCTTGCCGTCGGCCAAGGTGGAGCCGGGTTCGTAGACGCCCCCGTAGATGGCCCGGCCCAGGTGCTCGAGGAACGCCCCCATCAGCCGCGGGTCCATCGATGCACGCTTCCGATTGCCGTCAACGTGAATCCGGGATCCGCTTCCGGCTCTCTGGGCATACCCCAGCGCCGCCAGCCAGCCACCGGAGACCAATGCGGGCGAGGATGCAGCAACGGACCTCATGAAGTCACGTCTGGTCGGCTCGGGCATGTCTGGTCTCCTTACTGGTTGAGTGATCTTCGCGGCCGGTCGGCCCACGCTGCGCCAACTGAACTGCGAAAGCGTGGCCTGATCTTATTGGTAACGTCCGCCCCAGTGTTCAGGGCGAGCGTGACAAGCAGAGCACAGTCTCCCAAAACCGCGCGCATCTGGCAACGGCCGTGGCGGCGGTGGCCATTCTATGGGGCGGAGTGGCGGCCGCCCACACGAGTCCACGTTGGAGGGACCACTGTCTTTGAGATGCCAGTTCCCCTCGCAGGTTAGACACCGGGCCCAGTTCGCGCCCCAAGCCCCACCTTCGGTCGCTCACCGCCGTCTTAGCTGCCGGGGCGGTACAGCCGTGCCATCTAACGGCAACTTGCGCTGTCGCGAACCTTCTCGGCGCTTTGACTGTCTTGCTGCCCACCCGTGGACTTGTCGGAGCTGGCTCAAGGCTCTGCGCGCTCGGACGATTGGGTCCTCGCTCCTACGCATCTCATTCGACACGAACCTCGGGGATGCCTCGTTCGCCTTGCCCTACAGCCCGCTTGAGGGCCGATTCAACTTCGGAGGCCGTGGGTTGCTCGGTCCGCTTCTTGTCGGCGGTGAGCGCTCGCGGTCAGGGACCCGCCGCAGGGCGCCAAGCTGATTCTCGACCAAGACGAGAGGCCAATCACTCGGATGTCTCGTCAGCGGGAACGTCCTGTGCTGCTAGGGCCTTGGGCTCACGCTCGACGGGACCTGGCGGCGAACCAGCACCGTAATCGGCTGTGCGCACTGCGTCCAAGGTGGCTTCAGTGCGGGTGACCCTTTCAGTCACTTTGGAGAGTTGGTTGAGCAGAGTATCGGTTTGTTGCAGTTGTGCTCGAAATCTGTCGTCGCTGGCGGCCATCATCGCTCTGGTCTCAGCCGCGATGCGCTCGTTGGCTTCTTTGGACTCGGCGGTGATGCGCTCGTTGATGGCCTTGGACTCGGCGGTGATGCGCTCGTGGATCTTTCTTGACTCGGCCCTGCCGCGTCGGTTGGATTCACGCAGTTCCGTCACAGTGCTCTTGATGGATTGGCGCATTTCGGCCACGAGGCTCTGATGGGCTTCCCTCATCTCGGTCAAGATGCGCTCGGTGGAAGCCTTGGATTCGGCCTCCCGCTTTGCAGCCTCTTCGTCGATGCGTTCGGTGAATCGCTTGGTTTCCGCCTCCCGCTTCGCGGCCACCCTGTCGATGCGATCGGTGATCTGCTTGGTTTCGGCTTCCCGCCTTGCGGCCTCTTTGTCGATGCGATCGGTGAATTGCTTGGATTCGGCCTCCCGCTTCGCGGCCTCCCTGTCGATGCGTTCGATAAACCGTTTGGTTTCGGCTTCCCGCTTTGCGGCCTCCCTGTCGATGCGTTCGGTGATCTGCTTGGTTTCGGCTTCCCGCTTTGCGGCCTCTTTGTCGATGCGATCGGTGAATTGCTTGGATTCGGCCTCCCGCTTCGCAGCCTCCCTGTCGATGTGTTCGATAAACCGTTTGGTTTCGGTTTCCCGCCTTGCGGCCACCCTGTCGATGCGATCGGTGAATAGCCTAGTTTCGGCTTCCCGCCTTGCGGCCTCCCTGTTGATGCGTTTGCCGAATTGCTTGGATTCGGCCTCCCGCTTTGCAGCCTCTTTATCGATGCGTTCAGTGAATTGCCTAGTTTCGGCTTCCCGCCTTGCGGCCTCTTTGTCGATGCGCTCGGTGAGTGCGCGGGTCTCCGCTTCGCGCCGACCTGTCTGCTTGTCGATGCGATCCAATAGGATCTCGAACTCTCTTGCGCGAGACTTACGGACGACCGCCCAGATGCTCACGGCCAGCGCAAGCCAAGCGGCAAACGGCGTAAGCGTCTCGCCAAGAGAGCGCAGCACCTCTTCCAACACCAGAATCACGATACCCTACCATCCATCGCATAACTGTCCTAGGGTCGGGGGGGCTGATTGGCACCTCCGAAGAGTTCTGTCACTGCTGCATAGAGCAGTTCACCGAGAGACGCCGCGCATCCCAAGGAATCACCGTGACCGGTCGTTGGCCCAACGCCGACACTCTCTTCGTTGACCGGCAAGGCCCCGCGATCCTGGCGCAGCGGCACTGTGGAGCGATCGCGCCGCGCCCCTGAGCTCGCACATCGTCCGGCGTCGTCGAAGGCCCGCGGGCAAGCGGATCGCGCACCAATCTCCAGCGCACCACTCGCGCAGGGCTGTCTCGGACTTACTCGCCCGGCTCGGTCACCAGTAGGACTTGGTTCGGCTCAACGTCGCGGAGCGACTGAACCGTTCCGCTGGGCCAACGAATCTCGACGAGGCTCAGCTGTCCGGCAGAACCAAGGCCAAAGTGTGCGCGGGGGTCCCCGGACGAGAGGTAGCTCCCCGCGGCCGACACGGTCTCGTGCTGTTCGAGCCCTGACGAGCCGACAATCCGTACGCGCGCCCCGTACCCGTCCAGATTGCTGCGCGTGCCCCTCAAGTCCAAGGTGAGCCAACGGTTTTCGTTCCCCTCATTCTTCAGCAGGACCGCTCGCTGGTCCCTGCAGTTCACCGCGATGTCGAGAAAACCGTCGTTGTCAAAGTCCGCGATGGCGGCCCCCCTAGCCGCTCTGGGCACGCCGAACCCCTCGCCGAGTTGGGACGAGACGTCCGTGAACCGTCCGTCGGAATTCCTCATCATCACCAAGGGCTCGAGATAGCTCACGTCCGGCTGCGTCAGCTCAATGTTGTCCATCACGTGCCCCTGAGCGACAAAGATGTCCTTCAGGCCGTCATTGTCGTAGTCGAAGAACTTCGCGCCCCAGCCGGAGTGCGAGGCGCTGATTGCGCTCACGCCAGCCGGTCCGGAGACATACTCGAACACCTCGCCGTCGTTGCGGAACAGCGCATAGCGCTGGTGGGCCAGTGCGTTGATGAACACGTCCGGGTCGCCATCGTTGTCGTAGTCGCCCAAGTCCGCTCCCATGCCCGCAAATGTCCTGCCGTTCTCGTCGTACGCCACGCCTGACAGGAGCGCGATCTCCTCGAAGCCTGTCCCCTCAAGGTTTCGGAAGAGCTGCTGAGGGAACGAATCGTTCGCCACAAGCACGTCTGACCAGCCGTCCCCGTCGAGATCGGCGAACGCGACACCGAGGCCCTTCCCGGGCGATCCTCCGACTCCGGTGGCGTGCGTGACATCCTCGAATGTCCCGTTTCCGCGGTTCCGGTACACGAGATGCGAGATGGGACTGAAGTGCTTCGGGTGGCAGTACGACCGGTGCCCGGGCTTGCGCTCGCCGCACCAAGGGTTCTCGGCGAACGACCATTCCACATAGCGGGTGACGAACAGGTCGAGGTGCCCGTCCCGGTCAATGTCGAGGAAGGCGGCACCTGCCGACCAACCGCCACCCGCGACCCCGGCCGCCTCGGAAACATCCTCAAACGTGCCGTCGCCACGGTTTCGGTAGAGCGAGTTGGCCCCGAAGTTCGCCAGGAAGAGGTCCGTCCACCCGTCGTTGTCGAAGTCTCCCGCGGCGACTCCCTGCCCGTAATGGGCCCCTTGGACGCCTGCCAGTTCGGTCACGTCAGTGAATCCCCAGCCACCTTCGTTCCGGTACAGGCGGTTCCAATAGACGGGGATGGACTTGTCGGGCGATGCGCCATCGGGCATCGGGTCCTTCAGCGCAGCGCCGTTCACGAAGTACAGGTCCAGAAGACCGTCCCGGTCGAAGTCGAGAGCGGCGACCCCGCCTACCATCGACTCGAGCAGGTACTTTTGTGAGGTGCCGGAGGAGGAGTTCCGGAAGTCGACGCCGGAGCCCTCCGTGACGTCCCTGAAGACCGTCGGCGGCCCTGTTGGCCCTTCCGCCGCAAGGCCTTGCCCCGCCAGCCACGCCGCGAGGAGGACTGCCCGGGTTCGGCCCGCGGGCAAGGTGACTCTCGGACCTTGTCCCGACCGTCCCGCTCCGGTGTCCTGCGGCGGTCCACTAACGGGCGCGGCCCCTATTCTCAGTGGGAGGCTCGGCTTGCAGCTACCCCTAGGGGGGCGAATGGGGGACCTTGGCCACGCCGCTAGCGGCCCGCGGGCCCCCAGCTGAGACTCGCCACGCGGAGGGCATTCCCCGAACACTCATTCAGAGTAGCCACGGCACCTGCGGCGTGTCGCCCCCTGCGGCCGGCGCCCGCCTCGAGTGCCCCTTAGCGCTCGTCCCGACTTGGGCGCACTGACGTGCGGAATCCGCACCATCTTTATTGATTCGAGCGCCCAGACATGCTCACCGCACGCTTGGTGGTGCTACCCTTCTTCCAACACCTGATCGGACTTGGCTGTATTCGGACGTTGGTGGAAGGACTGTTGCATTAGCCCCCACATCAGCCAAGTCTCAACACAAAGGAGGAGACTTGCCACTAGACACCATTCGGACCGGTCGCTGGGGCGCAGCCTTGCTGTCGCTCGCAATGGCCGCGACACTATTCGCGCAGCGCGCGGACAGGGCCATCATCACCGGGGTCGTCACTGACCCCACCGGAGCTCTGATTCCCGGTGCCGCCGTCAGCCTCGTGGACGAGGGTACCGGCGTGGAGACCAACCTTGAGTCCAATTCCGCCGGTGCGTTCAATTCGCCGCCCCTCGTCTTGGGCGTCTACACCGTGCGTGTCGAGAGCGCTGGCTTCAAGACGTTCCAGCGCAGCGGAATCCTCCTGACGGGAGGACTGATATTCCGTCAGGACGCAGTCATGGAACTCGGCGAGGTCACGGAGACCGTCGAGGTGATTGCAGCGTCTGAGATGCTCAGCACGCAGCAGGGCGACCTCACGCACACGGTCGATGAGAAGTACTACGAGGACCTGCCCGTAGTAATGGGCGCCGACATCCGGCTTGCCGAGTCCCTGCTCCTGCTCCAGCCGGGTTACACGCCCATGGCCCCGAACGGCGATCCAATGTTCAAGGGCAGCCAGTTCAACTCCCGGATCAACGGCGGCCAGACCATGGCCACGGAGAACTTCTTCGACGGCGCTGCCTTCGGGTTCGCCGAGGGGCACCAGCAGACGCACGAGAGCGCCCCGCCGATCGAGGGCATCCGCGAGATGAAGGTCATCAACACGACCTACTCGGCCCAGTACGGCCACAGCAGCGGCGGCTTCATCGAGTACACCAGCAAGTCCGGGAGCAACCAGCTCCACGGCTCGCTCTACGAGTACTTCTCGAACGAGGCCCTCAACGCGAGCGGGTTCTTCGGAACCTTCCGGCCGAAGGACCGCAAGAACAACTACGGAGGAACGCTCGGCGGGCCTGTCTACATCCCGAAGGTCTATGACGGCCGCAACCGCACGTTCTTCTTCATCAACTGGGACATCTACGATTTCCGCTCGGGCACGCTGCCAAGCTTCGCAAACACGACGCCCATCGACGCGTTCAAGCAGGGCGACTTCTCGGATCTGCTGACCAACGAGCAGGTCGCCCTCGACGCCCTCGGCCGTCCGATCATCGGCGGAGCAATCTTCGACCCGTCGACGACCCGCACCGAGAACGGAGTGCCCACCCGCGACCCGTTCCCGGGCAACGTCATTCCTGCATCCCACCCGCTGCGCAGCACGGCGGCGCAGCAGATCACAGGCGCCATGGTCTCGCCAGACAGGCCGGGAGTCGCCTTCAACGTCAACGGAGGCTCCGGTGACCAGACGTGGGCCTTTGACATCCAGACGGTCCTGTTCCGCCTGGACCACGCCTTCACGGACAACTTCCGGTCGACGACCAGCTACTTCGAGAACGACCGGCCTTCGATCCGCCGCTGCGGCGGAGTCGGGGGCTGCACGGCCAACTCTTGGTCAGACTTCTCCCAGAACACGAACTACATTGGGCAGGGCTTCCAGCAGACGATCGCGACGCACCACCTGCACCAGCAGTTCGACTACATCATTTCCAACAATCTGATCAACCACACTACGCTCGCCTACGACCGCTGGTACATGGGCGGGTACTCGCTCTCGGCGGGCACTGGCTGGCCCGAGCGGCTGTGGGGCTCCGACAGGGGTGGCCTCATAGCGGAGGGCACGGGCGCGCCGTCGATCAGCTTTTCCGGGAACACGCCCTACTCCGGACTCGGCAATCCCTGGGGCGGCCGCCAGGGCGGGCCCGGGTTCAACACCAACAACCGCTACCAGTTCTCGAACGACCTCACCTGGATCAAGGGACGCCACACCGTGAAGATGGGGATCGAGTTCCGGCACCACCAGTACCCCTTCCGCCAGTGGGGCGCCAGTCCGGGCGGAAGCTTCAACTTCAACCGCCTGCAGACCGGCGGATACGACGCCATGGGCAACAACCTGCCCAGCACGGGCGATCCGTACGCCTCCTTCATCCTCGGCCAAGTGCACAACGGGACGTTCCACATCCCGGCGGAGCCCACATTCTATGAGCAGTACGTGGCCCCGTGGGTCAACATTGACAGCAAGGTCACGGCCAACCTGACACTGACCTTCGGGCTTCGGTGGGACTACCAGTCGTCGCGCATCGAGGCGAGGGACATGTACTCCACTTTCGACCTCAACACTCCGAACCCGGGCGCCGGCGGACTGCCTGGGGCCCAAGTCTTCGCCGGCACTGGCACGGGCCGCACGGGTTCACGGAAGTTCCAGCGGCCTCCCAAGGATGCTTGGGGACCTCGCTTCGGGTTTGCCTACCGGGTCGGCGACAAGACCGTCATTCGCGGCGGCTACGGAATCTACTACTCCGGGGTCTCGCACAGCCAGTTCACCGGGCTTCCGATTCTTGGGTTCGAGAACTTCCCCGCGGCGAATAACACGAACGGAGGCCTGAGCGCGACCTACCACTGGGACGACGGAATCCCCAGGGACTTGATCATCCGGCCGCCGTTCATCGACCCGACCGTGTCGCTGAACCAGTCGCCGATCACTGTCGCGGAGGACGATCTCACGTTGCCGCGCTTCCAGAACTGGTCGCTGACATGGCAGCGGCAGCTTACCGACAACATGGTCCTCGATGTCTCCTATGTGGGCAATCGCGGCACGCGCCTAACCAACCATCCGAACTCGATGGGCCTGCTCGCCAACATGAACCATCCGGACGTCCTAGGCCTCGGCGCGGCCGTCCTCAACTCGGACATCAACTCTCAGGCTGCGCAGGAGGCCGGCATCGGCAAGCCCTTCCCGAGTTTCTCCGGCAACGTTGCGCAGGCCCTGCGGCCATTCCCGCAGATCCAATCGATCCGCTGGAGAAGCGTGCCTACCGGCATGAGCATTTATCACTCGCTGCAGACGAAGCTCGACAAGCGGTTCGCCAACGGCCTCCAGTTCCGCGCGTCCTACACCTTCTCTAGGCTGCGGGGCACGGGTGCCGAGAGCGGACAGGGCAGCGACGGCGGGAACTCCAGGCGACAGAGTCCGATAGAGCAGCACGTTTGGACCCTCAGCCGCGACGACATCCCGAATAGCGGCTTCCTTGCTTGGACCTACCAGCTCCCGTTCATGAGCAACAAGAAGACCGGCATGGCGCGCCTCGTAGGGGGCTGGAGCTTCTCCGGCATCTTCCGCTTCGACCAGGGCCGGCCCATCAACACGTTCATGGCGAACGATATGGGCGGCATCCTGTTCAATCCTCAGAAGCGGCCCGACCGTGTTTCCGGGGCCGAAGGCAGAACAAGCGTCGGCGGTCGGTTCGACCCCAACAGCGACCGCTACCTGAGCAGCGCCGCTTGGACGGACCCGGGTGCGCTTCGCTTCGGGAACGCGCCCATCAACGACGGCACCGTGCGCGGCTTCGCGAACATCACCGAGGACCTGAGCATCTTCAAGGACATCTGGCTTGATGAGCAGTGGAAGATGCGCTTCGAGACGAACTTCGGCAACATCTTCAACAGGACGGTCTTCTGCGCCCCGAACAGTAACTGGAGTGCCGGGTCATTCGGCCAGGTCTTCCAGCAGTGCAACATCCCTCGCTCGATCCAGTTCGCGCTGAGGGTGGACTTCTGATCAGCGAGACCGACAGCGGTCTCCGGCAGGGCCCGGAGCCCGGAGTTCCGGGCCCTGCATTCCACTGCAAGAGAGCAGTCGCCTGTCCTCTGGGCAGGTTTGCGCCACTATAATGAGCCCGATCCCGCGACCTTGGGACTGGTCTTGGCCCTTCCCGCCAAGGTCTGCCGGGAACTGAGCCGACACTTGCCGGCGGGCTTTCGGCCGCGGGTCTCGGCAGCCGTGAGGGTCCCTAGCCAGGCCGGAGAATGAGCTTCTCGCGCCGAACCCGAAAGGCCCGCCCAAGGGGGCGGTCCCGGCGCAGCTTCCTGCGATTCTTGGGCGGTCCCGCGCTGTGCGCGTTCGGGACCGAACTGGCGGCCGTGAGGGAGGACCATCCGCTCGCCCGCTCCATCGAGGCATTACTTGGCTCGCGCTTGCGCGCCTCGGCGGCCGAAGCCGTCCAATTCACGGACGTATCCCGGGAGGCCGGCCTCTGGTCGGCCCTCAACGTCTCCGGCAGCCCGACCGAGAAGCGCTACCTGCTAGAGGAAATGGGCTGCGGCGTAGCGTTCTTCGACTACGATAACGACGGCTGGCTGGACATCTTCCTCGTGAACGGATCGTCCTTCGAGGGTTTTCCCGCCGGGGGCGGGCCGTCCAGCTACCTGTTCCACAACAACCGCGACGGGACCTTCACCGACGTCACCCGCGACTCGGGCTTGGACAGGGCGGGCTGGGGGCAGGGATGCTGCGTCGGCGACTACGACAACGACGGATTCGACGACCTCTTCGTCACCTACTGGGGCCGCAATGTCCTGTACCGCAACAACGGTGACGGCACCTTCCGGGACGTTTCGGAAGAGGCCGGTGTCGCGGGCGCCGGCCCCCGCTGGGGGGCTGCCTGCTGCTTCTTGGACTACGACCGCGACGGCCTTCTGGACCTATTCGTGGCCAACTACGTGAACTTCGATCCCGCAGTCTCGCCGCCGCCGGGCGGGGCAGAGTCCTGCTGGTACAACGACATCGCCGTCGCCTGCGGCCCGCAGGGCTTCGGGGGCGGCACGAACCTGCTCTACAGGAACCTGGGGGACGGCACGTTCGAGGATGTCTCCGATCGCTCTGGGATCACCGTTCCCAGAGGCCCCGCCGAGGCTGCCTTCGCAAAGACGGGATGGCGGCCCGTCGGGTCTTACGGCATGGGCGCGGCCGTGGCGGACTTCGACAATGACGGCTGGCCGGACATCTACGTTGCCTGCGACACGGCCCCCAGCCTCCTGTACCGGAACAACCACGACGGAACCTTCACTGAGGTCGGCATTCAGGCCGGATGCGCCTTCAACGAAGACGGCGTCGCGATGGCCGGCATGGGCGTGGGGATCGCTGATTTCGACGGGGACGGCTGGCTCGACATAGTCCGCACCAACTTCTCCGACCAAGTCACCACGGTGTACCAGAACAATGGCGACGGGACCTTCTACGACGCGAGCCTGCACGCGGGCCTGGGAGTGAACACGAGGTATCTGGGATTTGGTGCGGGCTTCTTCGACTTCGACAACGACGGCTGGCCCGACATCCTGCTGGCCAACGGGCACGTCTACCCGGCCATAGAGGGCAAGGACCTGCACGTTACGTACAAGCAGCGCAAGATCCTATACCGCAACTTGGGGAACGGTCGTTTTCGGGACATCTCCGAGACTGCCGGGCCGGGAATCACCAAACCCGCCGTTAGCAGGGGCTGCGCGTTCGGCGACTTCGACAACGACGGTCTCGTGGACGTCGTCGTCAACAATCTGGACGGTCCGCCGTCGCTGCTGCGGAACGAATGCCGCGGCGGGAATCACTGGCTGATGGTGAAGTGCGTCGGCAGCGTGTCGAACCGATCGGCGATCGGCGCTCGGGTAACGGTGACCACGGGCTCTCGCATGCAGGTCGGCGAGGTGATGAGCGGGTCGAGCTACTACTCCCAGAACGACCTGAGGCTGCACTTCGGCCTCGGATCCGCCGCCACGGCCGACCGCGTCGATGTGCGCTGGCCCTCGGGGGGCCGCGAAGGCTTCCAGTCCGTGGCGGCCGATCAGGTCATTACCATCCGGGAAGGCCACGGAATCACAGGTCCCGGCTAGGCCACTACCCTGCCGCAGGCAGCTACTCGCGACGCTCCCGGAACGTCTCGTGCGCGCCGGAGCGCCGAAGACCGAGCACACAGTGCGGGGCCAGCCCATGCGGTCTACGCCGCCTTGCCCCGGGCTTTCGGGCCATCTTGCATTCCGCCCATCGGAAGCCCCGGATGCGCGCTACGACCAGCGCCTGTCTGATGCAGCTGGTAGGCGCGAAACTTTCCAGCAGATGTCGAGCCCTGAGCCGCTACATGCCCCACACGCCGATCGTGGGGCCTCCAACCGACTCCACACGGGTAGGAATGCGCTCTGGCCATGACCGATTCTCGCGAAGGTCAAAGACGACAAAGTGCCCGGAATCCCCGCCGGCGATGTCCATGCAGGCGGCTGTGTGCCGGACGCCATTGGCTACCACCGTCCTCACCGGGCCTCGCCTAAGCACTTTGCGCTCAACCGGACATCGCGCCTGACAACCGTCTGGAACCGGCCAGAGCATGAGCGGTTCGGTGCGACGCCTACCCAACCCATGCTCAACATCGGCGCCTCCCAGCATTGTCCACTTGCTGAAGGCATGCATGCCGCACTGGCTGTGGCCCCGCCTCGCGGTGCCCTTTCGGTCCACCCGCGATTCCGAGTGCTGGCGAAGGTCGCTCTGAGACCCCGCCATCAGACCCGCTACGCCCAAGCCGCCATCGTCGTTCACGTACCAGTCCGGCTCAAAGCCCGACTGCAATCAGCGGGTAAGGTCGCGCGGCACGAGTTCGGCACAGATCGGATCCGCAATTCGCACCGGCCCATTCAGCGCCACCAAACCGAGGTCCACGCGCATCCTCAGAATCTCTTGCCCTTCAATCCCATTCCGTCGAACCAGCGAGCAACGGCACGATGACATCCTTGGCTCGCCTCACCAAGTCAACCCGATCCAGCGGAGGAATCAGGCAGTGCTCCTCCGCATCCATCGGCCCCGCTGGATTGAAGCAGCGCAGGTGTACCACGGCGTAGGGCATGGCGCGGCACATCTCCGAGCTCCACAGACGAAGTCAACAGATGCCCCGGGATCAGACGCTGCCAGCACTGCTGGGCTGACACACCACATAGCGCGCGGTCTTTGGCCTGCGGCTGCGGCAGCCGCCGCTACGGCTGTCGGGTGGTCGTGGCGCGCCGCTGCGCCTCCAAGTCTGACGCTTCCCGCTCAAGGCGCTCGAAGATGGCCATCTCCTCCCGGGCTTCGGCCTCCCTGCCGGTCCGCCGGTACAACAGCCCAAGGACATAGTGGTAGCGGGAGACCCGCGGATTGATCCTGATCGCTGCTTCCAGTTGCGCGATCGCCTCGGGCAGCTCCTTCAGCGCCCGGAAGGACTTGGCGGCCTGGAATCTGCCGAGATCCGAGTCCGGGTCCAGTGCGATCGCCTTGCGGGCGAACTCCAGCCCCCTTGCCGGATCGTTCTGCCGGTTGTGGAAGGCCGCCAGGTTCACGTACGGCGCGACAAACCCGACCGCGCGCTGCTCGCTAAGCTCGATGGCCCTGCCATAGCTCTCGATCGCTTCCCTGTCCTTGCTCATTGACTCCAGCGCGAAGCCGAGGGCATTGTGCGCCTCCATGTAGGAAGGGTCGAGTTCCAGGGCGCCCTCGAACTGGCCCACCGCCGCCGGAAAGTTGTCCTGAGCGGAGAAGAGCTTCCCCAGGTTGTAGCGGATCTCTGCCGAGCCCGGGTTCAGCCGCGCCGCCATCTCGAACTCGACCCGCGCCCTGTCGTACTGGCCGATCAACATCAGCACCCTGCCAAGGATCTTGTGCGCTTCGGCGTTGTCGATGTTCAGCCGCAGGGATCTGGCCAGTGCGCCCACGGCGTCGGTGACCTTCTTCTGGGCAAATGCCACATAGCCCAAGGCGTAGTGGCCCCACCACGAGTCCGGGTTGTCGCGCACATAGCGCCGCAGGCGGGGCTCTACCTGCTTGAAGTTCCCCAGGCGGATCTCGTCCTCGAATGCGCTCACCAGCGCGGGGTCGTCCCCGTCCCCTGGCCGCATCGCGACGCTGCCGAGCATCGATGAGCTGCCCTCGACCAGAGCGGCGACCATATCACTGCGCCGCCGCCGGCGGAGCTCTTCGGAGAGCCGCTCGATCTCCGCTGCGGCTCGGGTGCTGCTTGGGTCCAGCCGGGCCGCGGCCTCGAATGCCTTGATGGCCTCCTCCTCGTAGCCGGCCCCTGCGAGGGCTTCGCCAAGTCCAATGTGCGCCAGCGCTGAAGACGGGCGAAGGCGAACGGCGTTCCTGTAGGATTCCGCCGCCTCTTCGCTGAGGCGTTGCGACCGCAGCGCATCTCCCAAACCCATGAACCCCGCGTGAGAGTCGGGCCGGAGATCGACCGCCCGGCGGTACGCCGCCGCCGCCGATGCCGGATCTCCGCTGCGGGCCAGTGCCTCGCCCAGCGCGAGCTGGGCGTCAAAGTAGGCCGGTACCAGACCGACGATCTGGCGGAGCTTGTCGATTGCCGCCCTGACTTCTCCGGCGTCCAGCGCCGCCCGGGCCTCCCGCATCAGCACGGTCGCTGTCTCGCCCTTCTGCTTCTCGCTGATCAGCGGACGGCTCGCATCGAGCTCGCGGCGTGCTTCCTCGCGTCGCCCGGCACGCGCCAGCGCCAGGCCCAGCTGGTAGCGCGCCTCCCCGAGGCTGGGGTCCAGTGTGAGGGCCTTCTCTAGGTGGACAACCCCGTCATCAACCGCCCGGTTCGCTACCAACGCCCGGCCTAGCGCCAGATGCCCCCTGGCGAAGCTCGGATCAATCCCTACCGCCCGCTCAAGATGGTCGATCTCGCTGGCGCGGTCCCCTTTCGCATTGTGCGCCCGGCTCAGGTTGTAGTGGGCGTTGACGAGCCCAGGTTCCAGCTCCAGCGCGGCCAGCAGCTCTTCTACGGCCTTGTCCGGGTCCACGATCACCAGCACGCCGCCCAAGTTGGCCCGGGCGTCCGCAAAGTCCGGACGCAATCGGACGGCGGACCTGAACGCTTCCAGGGCCTCCTCTGTCTGGTCGGTCTGCGTCAGGACTAGGCCTAGGTTGTTGAGCGCTTCCGGATAGTCCGGACGCTGCCTTATCGCCTCGCGGAAGGCAGCGGAGACCTGCTGCGGGTTCGCGCCCGCCCTCCCCAGCAGCCGGCCCAGCACATTTTGTGCTTCGGGGCTACCCGGGCTCCTCTCGAGTTCCGCGCGCATGACTTCAATGGCCACATCTATGTCGGGGATCGGCCCTGCCGGGGCGGGTAAGTTCAGCGCGGCTTCGAGCTGCCCCAAGGCGGCTCCTCCGCGGCCCTCAGAAAGCAGTACGACACCCAAGTCCACATACGGCGCCGGCAGGTTGCGATTCAGGGCAATGGCGCGCTGCAGGTACCGCCTGGCCAGATCGTTGCGCCCCTGCTCCCTGTATGCCATGCCCAACGCCGCGGCAGATTCGGCCATCGCAGGGTCGAGGCGCGCCGCATGCTCCATCTCGGCTGTCGCCTCCAGCCGCTTGCCTCGATACCACAGAGCCAGACCAAGGTGGTACCGGGCCTCGGCCGACTCGGGCTCCAGCTCGACTGCCCTGCGCAGATGCCGCAAGGAGCCGTCAAGATCGCCTTGGCGTCCCAGCAGGTATCCGAGGATGCTATGCGCCGGCGCGTACCCGGGAAAGCTCTCAACAGTCCGCTCCGCCACCGAAAGGGCGGACTCCACGTCTCCCCGTTCTGCGCTCTCCCTGGCGGCGGCGATTTGTCTCCCGGCGGACTCGGTCTGCCCCAGCTGGCCCTGAACACGCCTCCGCCCGCGTGCCGCAAGCCGCCTTAACGCCTGCCCGAGGCCGTAATACGACTCGGCCTTCTCCGGTTCGATGTCGAGGGCCTCTTCGTACGCGCTGACGGCAGCCTCCGGATCCGTGCCCGCCAACGTCTGGCCGATCTGGTGCTGAACCTCCGCGAACAGCGAGGTCTCCGGTCGGCCCCGGCCAAGGTCCAGGATCTCGCGCAACTCTTCGACCGCACTCTCGCTCTGCCCGATGTTGCGCAGGGCAACGCCCAAGTTCAGCCGGATCTCAAGGTCGTCAGGCGCCAGTGCCACTGCCTTGCGGAACGCCTCCACGGCCTCCTCGACGCCCCCGGTCTCCGCGAGAACCGTCCCGAGGCTGTTGTGTGCCCTAACCAGGCTCGGGTCGAGTTCTGTTGCGCGCCGGAACCGTTCGATCGCCCTTCCGAACTCTTTTCGCTGCTGGTGCGAGACGCCGAGCCAGTGGTTCCCGAGGGCCGAACTCTCGTTCTGGTCCAGCAAGGCCTCGAACACTTCGACCGAGCGGTCCCACTCCCCTTGCCGCTGCAGTAGCAGGCCAAGCTCAAGGCGTGCTTCTTCCAGATCGGGCTCCAGTAGGACCGCCTCTTCCATCTCGGCGACCGCCTCCTCCGGTCGGCCCAAGTTCCGAAGCGCGAGCCCGAGGTTGAAACGGGCCTTCCCCGAGTGAGGTTCCAGACTCACGGCCACGCGGAAGGCCGCCAGCGCATCCTCCAGTTCGCCTGTATTGCTGAGCGCGACCCCGAGTGCGACGTGAGCGCCGGCTTGCCGCGGAAACAGTTCGATCGCCAGCCGGAGCTCGGCGATCGCGGGATCCCACAGGCCCTGCTCGAGCAGCGCCACAGCCCGCCCGTAATGGTCGGCTTCGCCGTCCTGGGGCAGCGCCGGCAGCACCCACAGCCATCCCGCCAGCCAAGCGCCGGCCAAGTGCATAGAGAGGCGCGGCCAGACGGCTCCTGCGACACGCCGCAAGCGCTTGCCAGCGTCTCCGGACTCCGCCGCCATGCGCCTGTTGCTAGCCTTTCCTAGTGCGGGTTCAGCAATGTCCGCACCAGCTGCGCTTCCTCGTCCTTTTGGCGCAGTTCCTCGGCGATCGCCAAGTAGCGCTGGGCCTCGCTCCGCCGTCCCATGCGCACCAGCAGCTGCCCGTACTGGTAGCTGGCCCTGACCGAGTTCGGATTCAGCCGCAGCGCAGTCTCGAAGTTCTGCCTCGCCTCCTCGAACCTCCGCTCCTTGACCAGAGAGACGGCGAGTCCCTCGTACGAGGGAGCGTGCTCGGGGTGCCGCTCCAAGATTGCGTCGAACGCACGGATGGACTCTGGGAAACGCCCCTCCTTCTGGTCGATCATCGCCAGGTAGTAGGGGGACAGCAGCTGGTCTGGCTTCAGGCGGCGGCTCTCGCTCAGGTGCCGGGCTGCCGCTGCGAATTCCGACCGGAGGTAGTGGACCGTGCCGACGGCGTAGTGCAGCTGCGCCTCGTCAGGCTCTTCCGACAGCAGTCCCTTGTAGAGCGCCAGTGCGCTGTCATACTCCCCGGCCGCGCCGTGGGCGGTCGCCAGCCAGTAGCGGGCCGCGCGGTGTCCGGGCTGCAGCTCGAGGGCCCGCGAGAGGGCTTGCTTGGCATCTTCCGCCAATTCCAGCCGGAGGGCCACCGTTCCGAAGGAGAACTGGATCCCGGCGTCGTCCGGCGACTCAAGCTTGGCCCGGATCAGGTACGACAGCGCTTTCTCCAGCTCGCCTCGGCGTTCCGCGATGAGGGCCACCTGCCGGAGCGCTGGCACCGACTGATCGTCCAACCCAACCGCGAGCTCGTAGTTCTCCGCCGCCTTGGCGAGGTTGTCTTCGAGCAGGTAGAGCCCTCCTAGATTGAAGGCCACCTCGTAGGACCCCAACCCTTCGCGCTTGAGGTTCTCGAGGATCGCGATGGCCTCTTGGTTGAGCCCGGTCTTCGAGATTGAGAGGGCGAACCGCATCGACGGTTCCCTTGGCACACCCCGCTGCCGCTTCCAGGCATCGGCGAGCTGCAGCACTGCTCCCCGATTGCCCGCTGCCGCGTGTGCCTCTGCCAGCACGAGCAGGCCATCCGGCGACTCCCGCAACTTGTCCTCCACGGGTCCGACAACGGCCAATGCCGCCCGGTAATTGCCCCTGGCGCTCTCGACGCGGGCGAGCGCCAGTCGGGCCGCCGCATTGTCCGGGGCAAGCTCGATGACCCGCCGATACGTCGCCTCTGATCGGGCGGGTTCACCGGCGAGCGCGTACGCGTGTGCAAGGTTGAGCCGAGCCCCAAGCAACCGCGGGTTAGCCTCCACCGCGCTCTCGAGGAGATCCACACCTTCTCGGTACCGCTCCTGCCGCAGGCGGATGGAGCCGATCATTGCCTGCGCGACTGGCTTGGTGGCCGGGTCTTCCAGCGCGAGGGCTGCTGCCGCTTCGGCCGACTCGAGGTCGCCTCGGAGCAGGAGCTCCACAGACCTCTGCAGGTTGGCCGTGGGCTGCGCCGCGAGTGCCGCCGCGACTGCGATCGCCGGCAGGACTCTGGACGGGGCCACCGATGCCTTGGCCTGCGCTAGCCGCACCGCAGCGACCGCCCGGAGTTCCGACGCCGAAGGCCCGTTCGGTCCACCGGTGTGGGCAATGGCGACCCTGCACTGTGGGACCGTGCCGGAGCCTCCCAAGGGCCCTCGCGCTGTGGCCTCGTGCTCCAGACCACAGCCGCCACGTCGGCCGAATTCACGCACACAGAATATCCGACGGGGCCGGAGGGCGCAATGCCGCGCCAAACCGCTGCGATTCCGCGGGCTCCTATCGACCGGCTGCCGCGCAAGGAGGCAGGGGTGGCGTCCCCAGCGGGATTCGAACCCGCGTTGCCGCCGTGAAAGGGCGGTGTCCTAGGCCTGGCTAGACGATGGGGACACAGGGGCTGACCGACGGCGCGCCCGCCAATCTGATGCTAGCACGCACGACCGAGGGCCTTGGCCGGCCGGAATGGGCGGCTCAGAGGTGCCTAGAGCCGTGCCAGCTGCGTGTCTTCCTCCGCCAGCGCTTGGGCGGCGATGACCTCCCCGGTACTCAGTCCCGATTCAACCACAACCTCGGTGTTGCCGATGCTTCCCAGCCGAACCTCGCGGGCTTCGAAGCCGGAGTCGCCTTGGACCCACACCACGGGCCGCTCGCCGGTTCCGCCAACTGCGGCGCGAGGGATCACCAGCGCATCCGGCCGGGACTCGACCAACACGTCCGCGCTCGCCGACAGGTCGGGCTTGATGCGCTCGTCTTCGGTCAGGATCTCCACCTCGACCGGCACCTTCTTGATCCACTCACCTCGCGAGCCGCTCGACCCGGGCGGG
This sequence comes from Bryobacterales bacterium, assembly GCA_965203925.1. Lineage (GTDB taxonomy): Bacteria > Acidobacteriota > Terriglobia > Bryobacterales > UBA6623 > VXMF01. Next base: position 1,081,213 of record OZ241924.1, on the reverse strand, counting down.
CCCCGGCGGCTACCGCTGCCGCTGGAGGTCGCCATCGCTCCGATGCTCCGGATGCGCCCCTCAAAGGTCGCATCCGGGTAGGCGTCCAAGCGCACTGACACCGGCGTGCCCAGCTCCACGAGCTGGGTGTCGGCCTGGTTCAGCTGGGCGAAGACCGCCATGCTGGACAGGTCCACGACGCGCATGAACAAGGCACCCGCGTAGACCTGGTCCCCGGGCGATGCCTGCTGGAACGTGCCGCGCGTGAACATGGTGTCGACCACGACCAAACCGCCCACCGGCGTACGGACCTTCATCTTTTCCAGATCGGATTCCGTGCGCGCCATGCGCTTGACGTCCTGCTCGACCGTGATGTCGAGGCTGCGCGACTCGGCCGCGTCAGCCTGCTCCTGCAATTCGACCTCGCGCTCGAGCTGGATAGAGGACGCTTCTCCCTCCTCGGCCAGCAGCCTGAAGATCTCAGCTTGGATCAGCGAACGCACTTCCGCCGTCTGAAGGTCCAAGGCCGCCTTGTCCGCCTCGGCCTTTGTCGTGCGGAAGTCCTGCCGCAGGGTCTCGGTCGCGATCTGCATTTCGGCCTTGCGCGTCGCCACTGTGGCCCTCGTCTGGGCGAGCGTGGAGGCATAGGTGTCTAGGGAGTCCTCCGTCGCCCTGGACTCAAACTCCGCCACCACGGTTCCGGGTTCGACGATCGTCCCGCCTTCGGCCATCGTCTGGATCGTCATTGACGACCCGCGACCGCGGTCCCGGCCGCCTTCCATCCGTGGCGCGCGGATGACTGCGTAGTTCATGGCCCCGACGGTCCCGCCGATCCGCAGCACATCCTCGAATGTCGTCTTCTCCACGGTCACCGTCGGTATCCCCGCGGCCGGAGTTCCTCCGGAGGCCGCGGGGGACTGCTGGCCCGATGTGTAGACCCACAGTCCTGCGCCCGCTCCTACGGCCACGAGCGCTCCGATTGCCCAGTTCGGCAGCTTCGGCCGCTCGGGGCCGCTACCGGGCACGCCCTCCGGTCCCGGCACGGGTTCGGGAGCGGGTGCCTCGCTCGGGGCCGCAACTGCGAAGAACATGCCCCCAAGCGCGTCTGGCGTCGTTAGTGCTGCAATCACAGATCCCCCCTTGTTCCGTCCTCGAACAATGTCAATGGCGAAGCTCCGGCCACTTCGGTTATGCTGCCCCGCCAAATGGTTCGTGGCCGACGCTTTGAGAGGGCCGGTCGGTACAATCGGAGCACCTCCGGCGGTCGTCCGCCGCGCTGCGGCCACACTTTCGGACTTCCCTGTTTGCCCATGAGACTCCCCGTGCCCCGACCTGGCCATCTCGCCCTTCGTGCTGGTCGCTCGCTTGTCCTTGCTCTGCTGCTCGTCGGGCTGTCGGTCCCACTTGTCGGCGATTCCGCGGCTGTCGAGCGCTACATGGGCCACGTGCGGCATCTGGCGTCGCCCGAGATGCGCGGCCGCGGCGCCGGAATGCCCGAACTGGACGTCGCTGCCGCCTACATCGCTGGCGTGTTCCAGGAGGCTGGCATCGGGCCGGCCGGAGAGGACGGGGGATACCTCCAGCCGTTCGAGGTCACCACAACCGCCAAACTCGGGCCGGCCAACGCCTTGGGCTTCGAGAGGAAGGGCTCGGCTGAGGAGCTCGAGCTCGGCAAGGACTTCATCCCGATTAACTTTTCCTCGAGCGGAGAGGCCGCTGGAGAGTTGGTCTTCGTCGGGTACGGGGCATCCGCCACCGAGCTCGACTACGACGACTACTTCCACCTGGACGTGCGCGACAAGATCGTCCTGGTGATGCGCTACGAGCCGGAGTTCTTCACCGAGGGCGACGGCCAGCGGCCGAGCGAGGGGAGACAGCGTCGCGGTCGCCGCATGACGCGCCACTCGCACCTGATCGCAAAGGCCATCCAGGCCCGCCAGCGGGGCGCCAAAGCGGTGCTGCTGGTCGATGCCCAGGCCAACGGGCGACGTGGCAACCGGCTGATCCGCTTCGGCAGCGTGTCCGGCCCTACGGATGCGGGCATCCCGATGGCCCAGGTGTCGGCGGCCGTGGCCGAAGGCTGGCTCCGTGGTTCCGGCCGCTCCCTGCGGCTCCTGCGGCGCGACATTGAGGAGTCGCGGAGGCCGCAGTCCTTTCCACTCGCGACGGCCCTTCGCGTACGGTTGTCCGTCGATGTGGAGCAGGTGCGCGCCACCGTCAGCAACGTTGCCGCATATCTTCCCGGGGAGTCAGAGGAGTACATGGTGCTCGGGGCCCACTACGATCACCTCGGCCTTGGCGGCGAGGGATCCCTCGCTCCGCAGGGGGCGGAAGAGCCCCACCTCGGAGCCGATGACAATGCCTCAGGCGTCGCCGCGATCTTGGAGCTTGCCCGGCACTATGCGACCCAACAGCGGCGCCGGCGCGGGATCCTATTCCTCGCGTTCGCCGCCGAGGAGATAGGGCTGCTGGGATCGAGCCACTGGGCGGACAACCCGACCCTGCCGCTCGAGCAGGCCGTGGCGATGTTCAACTTCGACATGGTCGGCCGCATTGAGGGACGCCGTCTGTATGTCGGAGGCACCGGCACTGCGGAGCCTTTCGGGGAGATGCTCTCCAAGGCCGCGCAGGCCCACGGTTTCTCGATCGACCTGTCGAAGGACAGCCACAGCTCGAGCGACCACACCTCGTTCGCGGCCAAGAAGATCCCGGTTCTGTTCTTCTTCTCTGGACTGCACTCCGACTACCACAAGCCGAGCGACACGGCGGACAAGATCGACGGCAAAGCGGCGGTGGCCATGCTCGGCTTGGCGCGCGACTTGGTGAACTCGGTTCTGGTCCACGAGCCTCGCCTTGAGTTCGTCGAGCAGATGCCCCAGAGCCGCGAAGGCCGGCAGTCCGGAGACGGCGAGCGTAGCGGGTACGGCCCTTGGTTCGGGTCCGTCCCGGACTTTGGCGAGGTTCCGGACGGCGTTCGGTTCGCGGACGTGCGCACGGGCTCGCCCGCTGCGAAGGCGGGCCTTAGGGCGGGCGACGTGCTGACCCACTGGAACGATGCTGAGGTCAAGAACCTCTACGACTTCACCTACGCGCTGCGCGACTCCGAAGTGGGCGAGCGGGTGAGGGTTCGGTTCTTGAGGGATGGGGAGCCGATGGCTGCCGAGGTCACCCTGGCCCCCCGCCCCTGAGCTGCGCGCGGGCCGCCCCGGTGCCTGTAACCGCCGGTCGCGCCGCCCTCCACTTACTCTGGCTGCTCGCGCTGCGCGACTTCCGACAGCGCTATTCCGGGTCGGTCCTCGGCTGGCTGTGGGGCGTCGTACATCCGCTTGTGCTGCTCGCCGTGTTCACGTTCGTGTTCCGGCACGCGCTGGGCGCGCGCCTCCCGCCCGGTGAGGCCACCGACGTGTACCCGCTCTTCCTGATGGCTGGGCTGCTGCCGTGGCTGCTGTTCTCGGAGACCGTCTCCCGTGCCGCGACCTCCGTGACGGAGTTCTCGGCACTTATAAAAAGGAGCGTGTTCCCGTCCGAGGTTGTCCCTGCGGCGATCTTTCTCTCGACGGCCTGCGTGCATCTGCTTTCGCTGGCGGTCCTTGTGGCGGCCGCGGCGGGGTTCGGCCATCCGCCCCGTCCGGGGTTCGCGCTGCTGGCGCTGTCCTTCGTCCCGCTCGGGCTGTTCGGCACTGGCCTTGGGTGGTTTGCGGCGGCCCTGCAGGTCTACCTGCGGGACACCTCGCAGGTCCTCTCCGTGCTGCTGGTTGCTTGGTTCTGGGCCACCCCCGTGTTCCTGCCGGAGTCGATGTACCGCGGCGCGTTTGGAGTGCTGCTGGACTGGAACCCGCTGCGCAGCGCGGTCCTCGGCTACCGCTCGGCCCTGCTGGGGGGCGCCGGCCCCGACGGGGGCCAGTTCGCCTTGCTGTGGCTCGCCGGCCTTGTTGCCGCAACGGTCGGCTGGCGGTTCTTCCGGCGAGCGAAGCGCGGTTTCGTCGACGTCCTGTAGCGCGCAGACGCGCCGAGTAGGAAAATGGAGCGGGAGCGGGCCGCTCTGGCTGGCCCGGACTGGCGACCTTGGCTCGGGTATCATTCAGCCGCGTCTCCAAGAGCTACCCGGCCTACTTTCGGCCACTGCACCGCCTGCGGGAACTTGCCAGGCCTGGCGGCCCGCGCCGCAGGGCCGAGATCTGGGCTCTCCGCGACGTCTCCTTCGAGGCGGGCAGCGGCGAGACGTTGTGCCTGATCGGCGCGAACGGCTCGGGAAAGAGCACGACACTGCAGCTGGCCGCCGGAATCCTCACGCCGACCCAAGGCTCGGTTGAGGTGCAGGGCCGCGTCGCCGCGCTCCTAGAACTGGGCGCCGGCTTCCACCCCGAGTTCACCGGGCGCGAGAATGCCCGTATCAGCGCGGCGCTGTTCGGGCTCTCGGGCCGCGAGTTCCGCTCCGTCTGGCCGCAGGTGGAAGCCTTTGCGGAGATCGGGGACTTCGTCGACCGTCCGGTGAGGTCGTACTCCAGCGGCATGATTGTCCGGCTAGCCTTCGCGGTCGCCGTCCACGTGGATCCGGAACTCCTGCTGGTAGATGAGGCCCTCGCGGTGGGCGACCACTACTTCCAGCAGCGCTGCCTGCGCAAAGTCCACGAGCTCCGCTCCGAGCGCGTGACCATCGTGTTCGTCTCGCATTCGATGGCCGACGTGCAGGCGCTGGGCACGAGGGCGCTGTGGCTAGACGGGGGGCGCATAGCCGCGGAAGGCTCTCCGAGCAGCGTGGCCCGCCGCTATCTGGCGAGCATGAACGCCCGAGAGCGAGGCGACGCCGAAGCCGCCGGTCCGACACGATCCATTGGAGAGGCAGGAGAGCTCTTGGCCCCGACCCCCGGGATCCCCAATGTGGACAAGCGCTTCGGGACGAGACGGGCTGAGGTCACCGGGATCAGCGTGCTCGACCCGGACGGAGTGCCGGTCCGGGCCCTCGCGCCGGGACAGCCGTGCACGGTGCGCATCATCGTGCTCGCGCACGAACGCATCGCGGCACCCAACGTCGGCTTCATGCTCCGCAACCACTTGGGCATCGATTTCGCCGGCACGAACACTGCCCGCGAGGGCGTCGCGCTCGAACCGCTTGAGGCCGGCGTCCAGATGACAGTCGACTTCCGGATCGATCTTCCGGACCTGTACGCGGGCACGTTCTCCTTTTCGCCGGCCATATCCGACGGGGGCTTGGCCGGTTACGAGATCTGCGACTGGATCGAGAATGCCCTAGCCATGCCGTTGGAGCGAGGCGAGGGTGAGGTCTATGGCTACCTGCACCTCCCGTGCACGGTCGAGGTCGGTCGGTCGTGACCCATAGCTGCTCGGCGGGGCGCCCATGAGGCGGTGGAAGGCGCTTCTCGCTTGGGTCGCCGGCGCCGTCTTCACCATTGCCGTCGCCCCCTGGCTGCTGGCGGCGGCGGCGGCGGCGCTGCTGATCACGGATGCGCTGGCCGCGCTCGCCCGCCGTCGCCCCGCGGCATCCCCGGTGTTCCCCGGCACGGACGCGGTGAGCGTAATCATCCCCACTTGGATGGGCCGGGAACTGCTGGAGCGCAACCTGCCCCCGCTGCTCCACGCCCTCTCGGGCAATCCGCGGCACGAGGTGCTGGTGGTGGAGAACGGCTCCAACGACGGCACGTCCGACCTACTGGCGAGCCGATTCCCGACCGTGAGAGTGGTCGAGCTGGGCTCCAATGCCGGCTTTGGCCGAGCGTGCAACATCGGCTGCTCGATGGCCCGCAACGACATCGTCGTGATGCTCAACAACGACATGCGCGTGGAACCTGACTTCTTGGAGCCTCTGCTGGAGGGATTCCGCGACCCGCGGGTGTTCTCGGTTAGCGGGCGCATCGACCTTGAGGATCCCGCCCGGCACCCCGAGGAGACCGGCCTCACCATGGGACGCTGGCAGCGGGGAATGCTCCATTTGGAGCACATCGACGATGAGCACGTCACTGGGCTGTTCCCGACGTTCTATTCCGGCGGCGGGTCAACGGCCTTCGACCGCGACAAATTCATGGAGCTGGGCGGCTTCGATGAGCTCTACGAGCCCTTCTATGTCGAGGACGTCGACTTGTCCTATCAGGCGTGGAAGCGCGGCTGGATCAATTTTCACGCGCCGGGCAGCCGCTTTCGGCACCAGCGCCGGGCGACGATCGGCCGACACTTTTCCGGAGCGTACATCGAGCGCGTCGTGAGGCGAAACCGGCTCCTGTTCGCCTGGAAGAACCTAACCGACTGGGGAAGGCTAAGCGGCCAGTTTGCGTGGCTCTACGCCGACCTTTGGCTCTCATTGGCCGGCGTCCGCCGTCCGCACGGGCCCACGCCGCGGGACCTTCTCACGGCGCTTGCGCGACTGCCTGCCTGCCTGCCGCGCCGCGTCTCGGCCAAGCGCGCCTCCGAGGTCTCTGACTCGGAGGCGTTCCGACGGCCGCTGGGCGGCTACTTCCGTGACCGGTTCCACCGTTTGGGCCATAAGGACCCTGCCGAGCTGAATGTCCTGTTTGTCTCGCCGTACCCGATCGAACCGCCGATTCACGGCGGGGCCGTGCTCATGAAGCAGGCGGTCGAGGGCTTGGCGGACCGCTGCCGGCTGCACTTGCTGTGCCTGACGGAACGGCATGAGGACCTCGAGACCCACCGGGGGCTCGCGGAGAGCTGCGCGAGTGCGGAGTTCCGGCTGCACGACCCGCGCAAATGGCGCGGGCCGCCGCTGCTCTGGCCGCACGCGGCCCAGGCCTTCTGGGACCCGCGCCTGCTGTGGGCGATCCACCGCGCGATCCTGCAGCGCGAGATTGACGTCGTTCAGCTTGAGTACGCCCAGCTGGCCTCATACGCGATGAGCTTTCGACAGGTGTCGTGCCTCCTCTTTGAGCACGACCTGCACTTCCAGTCGGTCCAGCGCAGCCTCTGGTCCGGGGGGCTTCTCTCCGTGATGGGCAAGTCGTACGAGTACCTGCGTGCCCTGCGCTTCGAACTGACAAAGCTCCAGAAGTTCGACGCGGTTCAGGTTTGCAGCGACGAGCAGCGGCGTAAGCTGGCGGCACTCCTCTCGCCAGGGCCAGTCCTCAGGAGCGACCTTCGGACGGCGATCGACGCGGCGAGCTACCCGTTTCGCACCGAGGGGCGCGAGCCTGGGACGCTCCTCTTCGTCGGCAACTTCCGGCATCCGCCGAACCTTCAGGCCTTGGAGTACCTCCGGTCCCAGATCCTGCCGAGGGTCAGGTCCGTGGCACCGTCCGCCCGCCTGCTCGTTGCCGGCGCCGACGCTCCGGAGTGGCTGGGCCCATCGCTGTCGCGGGAGCGGGTCGAGTTTCTGGGTCATGTCGCCGACATCCGCGGGGTCTTGGCGCGCTGCGCAGTCTTCGTGGCGCCCATCTTGACGGGTTCGGGAGTGCGCGTGAAACTGCTCGAGGCCTTCGCCAGCGGCATCCCGGTCGTCGCGACGAGCCTCGCGGCAGAGGGCCTGTGCTCTGAGGGGTCGGACATGGCCCGCGTTGCCGACCGCCCGGACGCCTTTGCCGAAAACGTCGCTGAGCTGTTGGCCGATCAGGAGCGGGCGCGCGAGATGGCTGTCTCGGCGCGCCGCGCGGTCGAGCGCAACTGGAACCGGGGCAGCGCAGCCGATCGGCTCTTGGCGCACTACGCGTCTGTCCGCGACGCGAAGCTGCTGACCCCCTTGGCGTATCCGCCGCCGCTGCTCTGAGTCGCGCCGCGCGGCCCAAGGCCGATTGCGGGGCGCTTCGCGGCTTGCAACGATAGTTGCAGCCCATGCCGGACAATCCCTTCGACCGCTACTTGATCGCCTATTGCACCTGTCCTGCCGACGTGGCCCCGGAGATCGCCCGTGTGCTGGTGCGCCAGCGCGTGGCAGCCTGCGTCAATGTGATCCCCGGCCTGCTCTCGGTCTATGAGTGGAAGGGAGCGATCGAGGAGGACGCCGAGTCGCTGCTCGTGATCAAGACCCGCCAAGATCGCTTCGAGGCCTTGGAGACATCCATCCGCGAAGTGCATCCGTACGATACCTTCGAGCTGGTCGCCGCTCCCGCCAGCAAAGGCAGCCGGGCCTATCTGGACTGGATCGACTCTGTGCTGGCGGAATAGCGCCGCCACGGCGCTGAGCCGCCTCTGGTGCGGCCGCAGTCTTGTGCGTGCCGGCGCGGGCGGGCGGGGTACCATACCGTTCGGGCCCTCATGCCGTCTCTCCAGAATCCGCCTCACCCGACCCGCCGCCGCGCACTGTGCGCTCTCTTCGCATGTGTCCTTTGGACAGCGGTCTTGGCCAGCTGCTCCGCTCCCGAGCCCCCGCAGCGGCCAAACTTCCTGATCCTGATGTCCGACAACCATTCTTGGAATCATCTGTCGTGCTACGGCGACGCAACCGTTCGCACGCCGAACATCGACCGGGTCGCGGAAGGCGGAGTGCGGTTCACGCATGCTTTCTGCCCCGCCCCGTCCTGCACTCCGGCCCGCGCCTCGCTCCTTACGGGCCAGGAAATCTGGCGATTGGAAGAGGGCGCCAACCTGTGGGGCACCCTGCCGAACCGATTCCCTGTCTACACCAATCTGCTCGAGGAGGCCGGCTATCTCGTGGGATTCGAAGGCAAGGGCTGGGGCCCCGGAAGCTACGAGGCCGGGGGCTGGAGCCGCAATCCCGCCGGGGACAAGTTCGGTTCGTTCGAGGAGTTCTACAACCAAGTCCAGCGCGGTCAGCCGTTCTGCTACTGGTTCAGCTCGAGAGACCCGCACAGGCCGTATGCGGGAGACAGAGGTCAGGGGGAAGGGATCGACCTTGCGTCCATCCAGGTGCCGCCCTACCTCCCGGACGTCCCGGCTGTCCGCGGGGACATCGCGGACTACTACGCGGAAGTGGAGCGGTTCGACCGTGATGTCGGTGGGCTGCTGGCGCTGCTCTCCGAATACGGAGCGGAGCAGGGCACGGTGGTTATCGTCGCCAGCGACAACGGCTGGCAGATGCCTCGGGGCTTGGCGAACCTGTATGACGCCGGAACCCGCGTGCCGCTGGTGATCTCGGCGCCAGGGCGGTTCCCGGGGGGTCGTGTGGTCGATGATTTCGTCAGCCTCGCCGACTTCGCCCCCACGATCCTTGATCTGGCCGGCCTGCCTGTGCCGGAAGAAATGACCGCCACGAGCCTCGTCCCGATTCTGGAATCCGATGAGGAGGGCGTCCTGGACCGGGAACGATCGTTCGTGGTGACGGCACGGGAGCGCCATGCGTTCGTCCGCATGGGGGGCCTAGGCTATCCGGCCAGGGCGATCCGCACGCACGAACACCTATACATCCGCAACTACGCCCCCGATCGCTGGCCCGCCGGCGACCCGCCACTCTTCGGGGATGTAGACGCCCATATGCTGCACTACCCCTCCCCGACAAAGATGCACCTGCTGCAGCGGCCGGACGAGGCACCGATGCGCGAGCTGTTCGAAATCGCTTTCGCCAAGCGGCCAGCGGAGGAACTCTACGATCTGGCTTCGGACCCTCACCAAATGAGCAACGTCGCGGCGGAAGGCGCCTATGCTGCGGCCAGGCAGGACTTGGCGTCGCGCTTGGAGCAGTACCTCGCTGGGACCGGCGATCCGAGGGTGACGGGCGGAGAGATGAGATGGGAGGGGGCGCAGTACTTCCAGGAACGGGACTTCAACCCGAGGCCAAGCCCAGAGGCTATTGAGGCGCTGGGGCTCGACGAGAGCTACAGTTACCTGTCGGCCGAAGAGTGATTGGGCTATGAACCTCCAGCCTTGGGATTCCGCGGCCAGCGGTCCAGTTCCTGCTTCGCCCATCTCCGAGCCCCGGAGGAGCGCTCAGCCGCCATCGCTCCGGGCCCTGTCCACCGGACTGGCGGTGTGCGGCGTTGGGGGCGGATTGGATCTGGCGCCCCCGATTCCCCGACCGGCCCCGACCGCCCGGCGGAGAGGCCTGCACGCGGCTAGGTCGGGCAGGCGGGGTGCCAAATGATCGGTTGGGTCGCGCTCGCGTTGGCAATCATCGCGCTGCTCCGTCTGAGGTCCTTGGGGAGGGAAATCGAAAGACTCCGCGCGGACTTGGCCGCGTCGACGTCCTCCCCGGCAGCGGTCCTTCCGGCCGAAGCTCCTACCTTGGCAAGCGGGCAGCGAGCGCCCGGCCCGCGGCGGAGGGCTGGCGCGCCCGCGCATCAGTCGCGGCGGGAGGGACTGCGCTCCAAGCTCAAACGCATCGTCAGGCGACGAGAGGTCCGAGCGGGCGCGGAGAAACCCGCCGGCAGGGCCGGCTGGATGGTCTGGCTCGGAGGTGTCAGCGTTGCGCTCGGCGGCGTATTCCTCGTGAAGTACTCGATTGACCAAGGGCTGCTGACGCCGTGGGCTCGCGTGGCCACCGGCGTACTCGCCGGCAGCGGCATGCATGCCTTGGCCGAGGTCCTGTTCCGCAAGACCGGCCATCGGCATCCGGCATTCTCCGCGCTGGCCGCTTCTGGGACCGTGACGCTGTCGGCGACCTTGCTGGCGGCACTGCATCTGTACGAACTCATCCCGCCGATCGCGGCATTCGCTTTGCTGGCCGGCGTCTCGATGGGTACGGTTGCGCTGGCGCTGCGCCACGGCCCAGTCCTCGCCGCGCTGGGACTCGTGGGCGGCTATGCCGTGCCGCTGCTGGTCGGTGGCGACGGCGGCCGCATTGTCGGCGTGCTGGCGTATAGCCTGATCGTCAGCATCGCGATCCTGCTTCTGATCCGCCACCGGTACCGACATTGGCTCTGGGTCGGGATGCTTGGAGGTGCGACGCTCTGGTGGCTCATTTCCTTGGCTTCCCCCGAGGCCGACGGCTACCGGGCACCCTATCTTGCGCTGCTTGCCGCTGTCATGCTCGTGCTTCCCTTCGGCGGGGCCGGCACGCGCCCGGGCCGATCCTCAGCTTCCAAACGCCAGACACGCGGCGGCAGGCTTGGGTTCCTGCGCATGAGCGGTCCACCGGCCGCTCCCGTCGCGGTCGGCCTCGTGATCCTGGTCCTGGCTCACGGGATCTCCCTGCTGAACGAGCCATTCTCCCTTCTCTCCGCTGCGGGATGGACGCCGCTGGCGGCGATCATTCTGCTGGCCGGTCATTGGAATCCGAGGTGTGCGCCGGTCGCATGGGCTTCGCTCGCGGTGCAGGCCGCCGCCTGCATCGTCATCGGTCTGGAGGTGCGCACCTTCGAGATGCGCTGGGCATCCCCGAGCCCGGAATTGCAGGCGGGATTCCCGGTCTTCGCGGCTTGGACGGCGGCGGCCTACTTCGCCTTCTCCGCCTGGAACCTGCGCGTTCGCCAGCCTGCCGCGCTGTGGGCCGGGCTGGCCGCAGCTGCACCGCCAGTCTGGCTCGGAGTGGCCTTTCTGGTCGCGACCGACAGGACCCCATCCGGCGAGTGGGCCGGCGTCGGTGTCGCAATCGGGCTGCTGTTTACGGGGCTCGGCTGGGCGTTCCTTCGGCGAAAGTTCGAAGCGGCGGCCGAATGGGCCATCGTCGGCTGCTCGGGCGCCTATTCGGTGACCGCGGCGATCCTCTTGCGGGAAGCGGGGTTGAGCGTGGCTTTGGCGTGCCAGGTTATCCCGCTTGCCTGGCTCGCAGTCCGCAATCGCGCCAAAGTCGTCGCGTGGATGGCGAAGGGTGTCCTGTCTCTAACCGTGGTCCGCCTGACATTCAATCCTTGGCTGCCGGCGTACGAGCCGGCGACGGCGTGGACTTGGTGGACGTACGGCGGGTCCGCCCTGGCCTGCCTGCTGGCCGGCCGGCTCGCGCGAGGACTGCCCGCTCTTCGGCGCTGGATCGAGGTAACGGCCGTCCATCTCATCGCCCTTGGGCTCTGGTTCGCCTCCAGGGAGGCCCTCTACGGCGGGGAAATGTTCGTCCAGGGATACCGGCTGCCGGAAGCGGCGATCAACACGGCCGCGTGGGCGGCGCTTGGCTTGGTCTATCTCTGGCGCGCACGGGCCAGTGCCCGGATCGGCGGCGTTTACCGTTGGGTGTCCAGGACGCTGCTTGCCATGTCGCTCGCGAACTACGCCTTCGTGCTGGCCGTCCTCAATCCGTTCTGGGGCGCGGAGTCGGTCGGCGCGACCAAGGTCTGGAACGTGCTGCTGCTGGCCTACGGAGCCCCGGTCTTGCTGGCGATCCTGGCCGTCCGGTTCGGAGAGCGCAAGTGGGCCCGCGTAGCCGGACTCACGTCCGGAGTGGCGGCGCTTTCCTTCGTGACCATCGAGATCCGACATCTTTGGCAAGGCGCCGTGGCTTGGGACCTCCCGTCGAGCGACGCGGAGATGGTCACCTATTCGATCGCTTGGCTGGCAATGGCCGTTGGTGCCGTGCTGGCCGGCGGCCTGCGGTTCGGGCCGACCGTCTACCGCATGGGCATGGCTCTGCTCGTGGCCACTATCTGCAAGGTGTTTCTTGTAGATATGTCGGGGCTGACTGGGCTCTTGCGGGCCGGGTCGTTCTTGGGCTTGGGCCTGAGCCTGCTGGCGCTGGCCTACCTCAGCCGGAGGCTCCGCACTCTGCGGCCCGGTCCAGACATGGACGAACCCGGGGAGACCCCGGACCGGCCGGGGCCGACGGCGGAGACTGGCCAGCTCCCGTGATGACGCGGCACGGCGGTTGTCCAGTTTCCCGCATCAGCCACTCCGATTCCGGCTCATGTGATTGATCTGAGCCGGGCCAAGCCCACTCGTTGCTCCAGGGGTCCATACGCTGAAGAATCTCGGCCCTCACTGGACCTGCGGCTCCAGCGTCCCCTCTCGCTGTCCCACCGGTCCGCTTCCCCAGCACTGCAAGCAGCGGCCGATCGAAGGCCCTCCGCCCTGGCTCTGCGCTCCACAGTGCCAAGCGGGTTCGCAGAAACACCCCTTGCGAGGCCCAGCATCGATCCGGAAGGCTTCCGCATCGATCCGGCCCAGAGGAGTTTGCGATCGCACGAGGCGAACTCGTGCGGCTTGCTTATTACCATAGGCTGCGTGTTTCCTTCGGCACGCCGATTGAGTAGAGAAGTCAGATGGACCAGAGTAATGCCAGCCACCGAAGATCGAATGACGGAACTCGCGCCGCTTCGCCTGGACCACGTAGGACCAGCGACGTTCGACAGGGGATTGGATGAGTCGGGAGTCTCGTCCGCAGACGCGGTCGCCTTCCTAAGAAGCGTCGGGCAGGAGTGTGGGGTCGAAGTCCCCACCCAAGCCATTAGACGAATGAGCAAATTGGGGGATCTCGTCGCTCATTTGGACGCGCAATCGTCGTCGGCGTGCCACTGTCAGCGCGGCCGACGGCCGGACCATCCCCGGAGTATCAGGAAGGTCGCGTGTGGAGCGGACCCGGTTCCGTCCCTGCCGGGGCAGGTGGCCTTTCGCCGGGGGACATTCCGGCGCGCGTGCACGGAGCTCGGGATGGCTGGCCCCAACGGGCGCCAGGGGTCTGGACCTTGTTGAGTGAGTGGCGCACAATCGGCGATTCCGCCGTATTCCATGTAGACCTCGGAGCCCAGGGCTGCAGCGAGACCGACGCACTCGCATGGCTTGACAAAGGGGAACGGGAGCGGCGGTGCCGGTTCCGTCATCCGGGCGCCCGGAGGCGGTTCACGGTGTGTCGCGCCGCCGTCAGGCATCTTCTCTGCCTACGGCTGGGCTGCCGCAACAGGGATCTGTCCTTCGAGACCTCGCGTCACGGAAAGCCACACGCGCTTGTGCAAGGGACTCTGGCAAAGGTCTCCTTCAACGTGAGCCATAGCGGTGACCATGGGCTGGTCGCAATTGCGTCGGCCGGCCGCATCGGGGTGGATGCGGAAGAGCGTCGCCCTCGGCGGGATCTGGCCCGGGACATCCGGTCGCTGTTCGCTCCTGCCGAGCGACAGGAGCTCGAGAGGCTGAACGGGGACGAGAGGCTTAACCTGTTCTACGATCTCTGGACCATGAAGGAAGCTCTGGTCAAGGCCGACGGCGCTGGCCTTGCGCTCGACACAGCCCAGTTCGAGATCCCCACAGCCATGGTCCGCGGCTCAAGAAGTGCCGTGCTGACGATCCCGGCCCGGCCGCTCACGTGGTGGCGACTCGAACGCTGCGGAGATGCCCGCTTCGCCGCCGCCCACGCGCAGGAGGTTGCCTCGGCCGCCCCAGGAAGTGCGAGCACTGGATTGACCTGACTCGCTTCTCGACATTGGCACGTCACAGTCGAGGTATGGAACGTGCCTGAGCCGCTCTCGGAGCACGACGTGCAGGTGGACGACGAAACTGTGGTCCGAGTGCGGCGCCACGGCAACCCCGACGGTCTCCGTCTGGTCCTGAGCCACGGCAACGGGATTGCAATCGATCTCAACTACCCGTTTTGGTCACTGCTCGCAGGCGAGTTCGACCAGATGGTCTACGACTTGCGGAACCATGGCTGGAATCGCGTCGGCAGCAGGATCAGCCACAACCTGCCGTCCCTGGCCAATGACCATGAGGTGATTCTCGAATCGATCGACCGCACGTTCGGCACGAAGCCCAAATCTCGGAATACGTCAGGAGTGTCGCGCCGCTAGTTGGCCTGGATGGTCTCAGCTGCCCGACAAACGTCATCGGCTCTGATCCCATGCTGCCCTATTCCTATCCTGCCGACCATGGACCTGACGAGCCTGATGGCCGTGGACTGCGACTCTGTGCCTGAGTCCACCCAATACCTTCAGCTGGAGCGACCCGAAGAGTGCGTTGCGATCCTAGGCGGCTTCCTCGGGGAACCTGGACTAGTGCGGCATGGGGCTCGCGGGATCGATTCGGAGGGTGCCGGACCGACATGGGCCCGGAATTGCACAGCCTCGGTGCCCCTGACGGCACGAGCAGAGAATCCCCCACCACGGGAAGCGTGTTGGCGCTGCGGATCTTGTGTGTGTGGCGCTCGCCGACCGGTTGCGGGCATGTGCGCCAAGGAGGCGAGACGCCAAGTCCGGCGAAGCTCGAACAGCCTGGGAACCGCTTCGGAAACGGGCCCCGGCAACCGCGGTTGGTCCGTTTCTGGTCTTGGTCGGATCTGGTGCAGGCGGGGCAGGCGCCCAGCCGGAAGAACACCTTGTCCGGAGTGCGGTGGAGCCGGTCCAACCTGCGCTGGATGTTCCTCGTCTCCAGCAGCCGGACGATCGAGCCCGACACGTTCGTAAGGGCCGCCATCACCCGCGGCAGCGCACCTTTGCGAATTCGCGAGGTGCCTTCACGCGGCGCCACTTCCCTCTCGGAATGCAACCAGTCTTGACTTCCCAGTACGCGCGGTTCACCGCCAGCAGCCGCTCGCAGTTCCCCTGCTCCGGCGGCAGGTTCGGAACTAGGTCCACCGTCTCGGTCTTGTGGCGCTTGACCGCTCTCTTGAACCGCGCGACCCGCGCCACGAAGCGCCCCTCGGGCAAGTCCAGCCACAGCGGGCAGTAAGGGATGTCGCCCGAGCGCCCGATGCGTCGGCATTCGATCCGCCCGTGGCCCAAGTCTAGGTCCACCCGCTCGTCCCAGGTCGGGCCGATGTACTCGCGCAGCTGCTCGAGCATCGTCGGCTGGACGTCCCTCTCCTTCAGCAGTTAGCTCATGCCGTGGTCGCTGATGTGCCGGGCTGTCTCCCTGTTCGTGTGCAGCGCATCGGATACCGCGTACGCCCCCTCCAAGGCCCCCGACGTCAACACCTGCTTCCTTCGCGCGCTCGTCGCGCGCTTCGCCGTCCTCTTCGGCGTCGAGGTGCTTGAGGATCCGCTTCCGCCGTGCTCGAGAAGGCAGTCGCGGCCCCCTAGCACCGGAGGTTACCGCGCCGATCCGGCCACAAGCTCCAGAACTGACAAGCGTCGCAACGTCCGCTCTTATAATCAGGAATCCCTGTCATCGAATCTACGGGGACAGCTGCGTGATCATGGACTCAAACCAATCGGGCGATTCTGGCAAGGAACTGTCCGCAATCGCTGAAATGCACTCGCCTGAGTCTTCCGCATTCGGGCCACCAGTGGCGATCGTGGGCATGGCCTGCCGATTCCCCGGTGCGGATGACATTTCCGCCTTCTGGCACCTGCTGGAAACTGGTGGCAATGCGGTACAGGAGGGCCTTCCCGGGTCCGGCATCGGGCGTGTGGGCACCCTGTTCCCGGACGATACAGGACAGATCGAGGCCTGCCGCTTCGGCGCCTATCTCGACGAGCTCGATCGCTTCGACGCCGCCTTCTTCCGCATTTCGCCGGTCGAAGCGCAATTGCTGGATCCGCAGCAACGGCTCCTGCTGGAGACGAGCTGGCGGGCCCTCGAAGATGCGGGCATCGATCCCGAGCTGCTGAAGGGCAGCCGAACCGGCGTCTATGCGGGCATCAGCAACAACGATTATCGGGGGCTGATCCTTGAGGCTGGCGAGAATGCAGGGCCGGCCGAACCCGCTGCCAGTCTCTACGCGGTCACAGGCACATCCCTGAACACGGCGATCGGCCGAGTCGCCTACGCACTGGGCCTCGGCGGCCCGGCGATGGCGCTGGACACCGCCTGCTCATCGTCGCTGGTCGCGACGCACCAAGCGGTTACGGGCCTTCAGCGAGGCGACGCGGATCTTGCTCTCGTGGGAGGGGTGAATGTCATTCTTTCCGGTCGGCTTCTTGAGTTCAGAGCCAACGCGAGGATGCTCTCGCCGGACGGCCAATGCAAGACCTTCGATGCCGCTGCCAACGGATACGTCAGAGGCGAAGGCTGCGGCATCCTGGTCCTGAAGCGGCTCGCCGACGCGGAGGCCGACGGTGATCGCATCTGGGGAGTGATCCGGGGCTCGGCACTGAACCAGGACGGAGCGAGCCCGGGACTGACGGTTCCCAATGGGGCGGCGCAGGAACGCGTGATCGCGGCAGCGCTCGAGCGGGCCGGGATCCGGGCCTCGGACATCGACTATCTGGAGGCACACGGGACCGGCACGGAGGTGGGCGACCCGATCGAGATCGGCGCGACGGCGGCGGCCTACGGGCTTGGGCGCGACGCGGACCGCCCGCTGCTGATCGGCTCGGTGAAGACCAACATCGGCCATTTGGAGTCTGCGGCAGGCGTCGCGGGACTGATCAAGACCGTGCTTGCGATGAACCGCGGAATCATCCCCCGGCACCTCCATTTCCGAACTCCTAATCCTGCTATGGACTGGGATCAGCTGCCATTGCAGGTGACGTCCACCGCGACGCCTTGGCCCGCCCAAGCGGACCGCCCGCGGCTGGCGGGCGTCAGCGGATTCGGATGGTCGGGGACGAACGCCCATATTGTGCTGGAGGGATACAGCTCGCCCGGGCGTACTGCACCCCGCCTCGACGGGAACCGTTGGATCGCGGGAGCTCCAACGCCGATCGCCGTTTCGCTTCCGGCGGCCGTTACGTCTCCGCAGCCCGTGGACGGGCTTGCCCCGCGCCTAGCGCGCCTGCTGCCACTCTCCGGGAAGTCGAGCGCAGCGCTACGCGAGGCGGCGAGTCGCTACCTCGGATGGCTCGACCAAGAGGAACCGGCGCTTGCGGCTGAGGGTGCGGCGTCCGATCCTCTGCTCTCCGACCTAGCTTGGTCGGCCAGCATCGGCCGGAGCCATTTCGGCCACCGGGCGGGCGTGGTTTTCCGTGACGCGGAATCCCTGCGTGAGGGGCTGCGGGCGATTGCGGTAGGGGACGACGGACCGACATCGCGCAGAGCGGCGACGGTGGCGTTCGTCTACACAGGACAGGCCAGCCAATGGCCGGGTATGGGTACGGCGCTCTACGAGAGCGAGCCAGTCGTGCGTGCGGTGCTCGACCGTTGCGACGCCGTGCTGGGGGAAGAGCGTCAGGCTTCGCTGCTCAGCGTGATGTTCGGCCGTCCCGGAGCTGCGGGACACCTCGACGATCCAAGGTGGAAACAGCCCGCCATCTACGCGCTCGAATGCGCGCTCTCGGCGCTGTGGTCGAGCCTCGGCATCCAGCCGGACGTTGTGCTCGGACACAGCTTGGGAGAGATCGCGGCGGCGCACACTGCTGGCGCGTTCGGCCTGGAGGACGGTTTGCGCCTAGCCGCCGTGCGGGGTGAGCTGGTCGGCGCCGTGCCCGGCGAAGGTGCGATGGCGGCGGTGTTCTCACCGGCGAACCGCGTCGCGGAGGCGCTGAAGGCGCACAATTCGGCCTCGCAGGGCATCGGCCTTTGCATCGCCGCCGACAACGGGGCGCATCAAGTCATTAGCGGTCCGGCGGAAGAGATTGCGGCGATACTCGAGCGTTTCGAGGCGGCCGGCATTCGGGTCGCGCGGTTGCGGAAGAGCCCCGCCTACCACAGCGCCATGATCGAACCCGCACTCCACGGTATGGAGGCAGCTCTCTCGCAGCTTGCCTTTGCACCGCCATCACTCCCGTTCGTCAGCAATCTCAGCGGACGCCCAGTCGGGCCGGGCCAGCTGCTGGACGCCGCGTACTGGCGACGGCAGATGCGTGCGCCGGTGGCGTTTCGCGCTTGCGTCGAGACTCTCGCGCGGATGGGAGTGGACGCGGTCGTGGAGATGGGTCCGCACGCAGTGCTGGGGCCGATGATCTCGATGGCCTGGCCAGCCACAGACGGGGTCACGGAGCCAGCGGTGATGTCCAGTCTCAGGCGACCGGCGCGAGACGAAGAGCCGCCGGCGCCGGGTTCCGGTGGCGGTTTCCTGGAAGCGGTTGCCGGCGCCTACGAGGCCGGGCTGCCGCTCCGCTTCGACGGGCTCTTCGCCGGCGAGGCACGCAGCCGCATCGCGCTGCCGGGCTACCCCTTCCAGCGCGAGCGGTACTGGGTCGAGGCGCCAAGGCGCCGACGTCCGGGCACCGGGCACCCGTTGCTGGGTGCCCGACACGAGTCCGCAAGCGGTGAGATCAGCTTCGACACCGAGCTGTTTCCCTCGGATCCGCCATGGCTCGGCGACCACCGCGTATTCGGGCGGCTGGTGGCCCCAGGCGCGCTCTACGGTGCCATGGCGGCATCGGCGTGCACCGCCGAGCGCGGCGGCGTGGCGGTGGTCGACGACTTCCAGATGCGGAGCCCGCTCGTCTTTCCGGAGAAGGGTAGCGCCGACGGAAGCGAAGAAGAAGGGCGTCGGCTGCAGGTGCTGCTCGACAGCTCCGCAGAGGAGGCGTCGCAACGCGTCCGGATCCTGAGTCGGAGTGCGGACGGCGAAGATTGGGCGCTGCATGCCGAAGGCCGCGTCTCGACGAGCCTCGGCTCGGGGCCGGGGCTAGCTGCCGCGCCGATGGATCCGGCAGCGCTCAAGGCTGAGATGGCATCGGTGGATCTGTCCGCCTATTACCATTCCAAGGCCGAGGTTGGGATCGATCTCGGCCCCTCGTTCCGAACGCTGCAGGCGCTCTGGTCCCGGCCCGGCGAAGCGCTGGGCGAAGTATCCATCCCGGGCTCCGTCGGTCGTGGCGGACTGGGCATTCACCCTCTCGTTCTGGACGGTTGCTTCCAGGTGATGGCAGCGGCTCGCGAAGGTGTCGAATCCGAGGCAGGGATCACATACCTGCCATTCGGGTGGGAGCGGCTGTCCTTGCCTGAGCGATTGCCGGACCGGCTGCTTTGCCATGTGCGCATGAGCGCAGCGCCGGACGGCGCCGACACCGAAGCGCGGGAGGTGCTGAGCGCGGACCTATCTCTCCACGATCTCGGCGGATCCCCGATCGGCACCCTGAGCGGATACGCGGTCAAGCGGGCGACGCGGAGCGCGCTGCTCTCTGCGGTCGAGGGGGTTGAAGAGCTGCTCTACGAAGTCGTATGGCGCGACCGCGCCCTGCCGCCGGGCATGCCGCCGGCAGACTTCCTCCCGAGTCCCTCGGCCGCAGCTTCCCGGTCTCAGCAGTTTTCCAAGTATCTGGCGGATGAGGGGGTTGAGGCCGCTGATGAGAGCGACCTGCAAGAGGAAATGGAGCGGGCATCTTGGTGCTACGCGCTCTCGGCCCTGGAATCGCTTGGGTGGAAACGCAGAGCAGGCGAGGCCGTGGCCCCGCAAGAGTTGCGCGAGCGCTTGGATGTTCTACCCGAGCACGCGCAGCTGTTCCGCCGAATCCTCGAAGTGCTGGCTCGCTCCGGCGTGTTGCGGGCAAAGGACCACGGCTTCGCGGTAACGGTCGGAGCGGACGATTCGTTGCCGGACAGGATGCCGCCCAATGGCGAGGCGTTTCTGGCGGAGTTGACGGAGCGGTTCCCGCACGCGACGAACGAGGTGGGGCTGTTTCGGCGCTGTGCCGGTGCCCTGCCCGAGGTGCTCCGCGGAAACGAGGATCCGCTGTCGCTGCTGTTCGGAGATGCGGAGCCGCAGGCTGGCGATCTCTATCGGCGTGCTCCGGTCTGGCGGGCGGCGAACCGGATGCTGGGCGAGGCCGTTGGGACGCTCTTGGACGAGTTGCCGGAGGATCGGCCGCTTCGCGTGCTGGAGGTCGGTGCCGGCATTGGATCGGCGACCGAGTGCATCATGCCTGAGCTGCCTCCGGGACGGTTCGAGTACATGTACACCGACATCTCCGCGGGCTTCTTTGCGGACGCGGAGTCGCGCTTCAGCGCCGGGGGCTCCCCGCTCGACTACCGAGTGCTTGACATCGAGAAGGACCCGGTGGATCAGGGCTTCGAGCCCCACGGTTACGACTTGGTAATCGCGGCCAACGTATTGCACGCGACGCGCTATCTGAACGAGACGCTCGACCACTGCCGGACGCTGCTTGCGCCGTCAGGTCTGCTGGTTGCGCTTGAGAACCAGCGCAGCAGGAGCTGGATGGATCTGATATTCGGTCAGCTGGACGGTTGGTGGCGATTTGCCGACCGCTACCGCGGCGACCATGCCCTCGTCGGGCCGGACGTGTGGCGCCGGGCGCTCGCAGACACCGGGTTCACGGAATCTGAAATCCTCGGCGTCGATCCGTCGGAAGCGGCCGGCTTGCCGGATCGTGGGGTGATCGTGGCGCAGGGTCCTGCGGAGATCTCCTTGCCGCAGGGCGCCTGGATTCTGGCTGCCGACCAGGGAGGTGTGGCTGCGGAGCTGGCGGGTCAGCTCGCGGCCCAGAACCAGCGCGTGGTGCTGGCAGGCGACAACCCAGAGGGTGCGAAATCAGCGCCGGAGAGCGACGTCGGGATCGTCAAGGCATCGGTCGAGATGGATCGGCGCGAGTCCTGGCGAGCGCTCGTCGAGGGCCTGCCCACGGACGTGCCCTTCGCCGGCGTGGTGCATCTCGTCGCGCAGGATGGCCAAGGGGCGGACACGACGACCGCAGGCTTGGCGGCAACTGTCGAGCGGGCAGCGGCGAGCGCGCTCGCACTCGTGCAGGGCGTCACAGACGCGGACGCAGTGCCCGAGAAGGGCCTGTGGTTCGTCACCCGGGGTGCGCAGGTGCTCGAACGGGAGCGCACCGGGCAATTGGCCGGTGCCGCCCTTTGGGGCTTCGGCAAGGTGGTGGCGCGGGAAGCGCCCCAGCTGCAATCGCGAATGCTCGATCTCGATCCCGAGGCAGAGGAGCCGCAGGCCGTGCTCGCGGATGAGCTGCTCTTCCCGGACTCGGAGAATCACATCGCGCATCGCCTAGGGCGGCGCCAAGTGGCCCGGCTGATACGCACAAGTGCCAGCGCAGAGCGGCTTGCCCTGCCGGATGAGGCGGCGTGGATCCTAGCGCCAGACGACGGAGGAGCGGTCGAGAAGCTGCGCGTGCAGCCGCTGGCGGCACGCGCGCTCGAGCCGAAGGAGGTGCGTGCCACGGTCGAAGCCTGCGGGCTGAACTTCCTGGACGTGTTCAGGGCCATGGGCCTGGTAGAGGAGGGACTGCTCGGCGAGGAATTCTGCGGCCGGATCGCCGAGACCGGACCGGACGTGACGGCGGTCGGCGTGGGCGACCGCGTGGTCGGCTTCGCGTTCGGCACGTTCGGGCCGGAGGTGGTGACCCGCGAGGAACTGGTCGTGCCTGCACCGCCGGACATATCGGCGACGGCGCTCGCGACGATCCCCTCGGTGTTCGTGACATCCGTGCTCTCATTCGAGCTTGCCGGGCTGAAGGCCGGGGACCGCGTGTTGATTCACGCCGGCGCGGGCGGCGTCGGGCTGGCGGCCATCCAGCTGGCCCAAGCCGCAGGAGCGGAAGTGTACGCAACCGCGAGCTCGCGCAAGCAGGCCTACCTCCGTTCGCTCGGCGTCGAAGGAGTGTTCGACAGCCGCTCGACCGCGTTTGGAAGTGAAGTCCTCGACGCGACAGGTGGCGCCGGGGTCGACGTCGTGCTGAACAGCCTCACCGGCGAGGGCTTCATCGAAGCAAGCCTCTTCTGCCTCGCGCAGGGCGGACGCTTCGTGGAACTCGCCAGGCGGGACATCTTTAGCGAGGAGGAAATGGCAGCGGTACGACCGGACGTCGCCTATTCGATCCTCGATCTCTACACCCTGAAACAGCAGGACCCAGCACGGCCGGGTGCGGCACTCAGACAAGTTCTGGCCCGCATGGCAACGAGCGAGCTTGCGCCGCTCATGCACACCAGATGGCCGTTAGCCGAGGCGAGCGCCGCGATGGGCTTCATGCGCGCCGCGCGACATTTGGGCAAGATCGTGCTGACGATGCCTCCCATCAGGACAGGACGTCTGCGGGAGGACGGAACCTACCTAGTGACGGGCGGCCTAGGCGGCATCGGCTGCGCACTGGCCGAATGGCTCGCGGAGCGGGGCGCGGGATCGGTCGTTCTGAACGGTCGCAGGCCCCCTGACCCGGCGGCAGAGAATGCGATCGAGACGCTGCGAGCCCGCGGGTTCAGGATCGACGTCGAGATCGCAGACGTGACCGACACGGCTGCGGTCGATGCGATGCTGGCGCGGATGGACGGCACGCTGCCGCCGCTTGCCGGCGTGATCCACAGCGTCGGCGTGCTGTCGGATGCAGCCCTTGGCAACCAGAGCTGGGAGAGCTTCGAGACCGTGCTGTGGCCGAAGATCCTGGGGGCCTGGCACCTTCACCGGGCGACTGCGGAGCGCGACTTGGACATGTTCGTCCTGTTCTCGAGCGTCGCCGGCGTCTTCGGGAATCCGGGCCAAGCCAACCATGCGGCGGCCAATGCCTTCCTCGATCAACTGGCCGCCCACCGACGCGCGCTGGGTCTCCCCGGCCAAGCCATCGCGTGGGGCGCCTGGTCAGAGCTGGGCGAGGCGGAGGAGCAGCGCGAGCGGATCGCGGACCGCCGCGCAGCATCCGGCACAGGATGGTTCACGCCAGAGCAGGGCTTCAAGGCATTCGAACTCCTGCTGCGCCAAGATGCGACATGCGCCGTGGTGGCGACGGTGGACTGGACGGTATTCGCAGACTCCCTCGGCGGACGTCCGTCCCTGCTGGAGGATTTGCTAGCCGGCGCGACGGACGACGACGAAGGTTCATCTTCGTCAGACGACTTGCTTGCGCAGCTGAGTGCGACGCCCGCGGCGGGGCGCGAGGACCTCTTGGTGTCCTTCCTGCAGCGGGAGGTCCAGGCGGTGCTCAGGCTGTCCGCTGCTCCGGCGTCCACTGTCGGGTTTTTCGACCTAGGGATGGATTCCCTCATGGCGGTCGAGTTGCGGAATCGCCTCAACCGTGCCTTCTCCGACGCCTACGTGGCGCCGAACACCCTAGTCTTCGACTACCCGACCATCGCGGATCTCGCTCGTTTTCTGGTGGACGCGCTCGCCGAGCCTGATGCAGCCGCCGAGGCGGCGTCCGACCCGGACCCGCTACCGCGAGTGCGCCCCGCGGATGATGGCATTGCGATCGTCGGCATGGCGTGCCGGTTTCCCGGCGCCCCCGATGTTGCGACCTTCTGGCGCCAACTCGAATCCGGCACCGACGCGGTTACGGACGGGCGCCGGGATAACGGGTCTTGGGAAGGAGTGGCGGGCGACCCCGCGGTCAAGGACGGGACTTGGGAGCGTGGCGGGTTCGTCGATGAGATCGACCGCTTCGACGCGCGCTTCTTCGGCATGACGCCGATCGGTGCACGCACGACGGACCCGCAGCAGCGGCTGCTTCTGGAAACGAGCTGGCGGGCGCTTGAGGACGCGGCGATCGATCCCGAGCGCCTGCGGGGCAGCCGCACCGGCGTCTATGCGGGAATCGCGACCAGCGAGTATCGCGATCTGATGATGATGGCCGGCAGCGATGACCTCAACTATCTCGGCACGGCAAGCGGCATGGCGGTCGGCGGCGTCGCATTCAGGCTTGGCCTCACTGGGCCGGCGATGCCGGTGATGCTCAACTGTGCGGCGTCCCTGGTCACGGTGCAGCATGCGGTCGCGGCCTTGCGCGAGGGAGAAGTGGACTTGGCGCTCGTCGGGGGCGTGAACGCGATCCTCTCGCCCGGGCTGACCAGGCAGATGGCAGCTTTGGGGATGTTGTCGAAGCAGGGGCTGTGCAAGACCTTCGATGCCAAGGCGGACGGATTCGTGCGGAGCGAGGGCTGCGGGATGGTCGTCCTTAAACGGCTGGCGGAGGCGGAGGCCGATGGCGACCGCATCTGGGCGGTGATCCGGGGTGCGGCCGTCAACCAGAATGGGGCGACCGCTGGGCCGACTGTGCCGAACGGACCGGCGCAGGAGCGGGTGATCGAGGAGGCACTCTCGCAGGCTGGCGTCAAGCCGTCGGACGTGGACTACTTGGAGGCGCACGGGGCGGGGTCGGAGCTGGGCGACCCGATCGAGGTGCAGGCCGCGGCGGCGGTCTACGGAAAGGGGCGCGACAGGGACCGGCCCCTTCTGATCGGATCGGTCAAGACCAACCTCGGCCACTTGGAATCGGCGGCGGGCATCGCTGCGCTGATCAAGGTTGTCCTGGCCATGCGCCGGGGCCTAATCCCGAAGCACCTCCATTTCCGGGACCCGAACCCGAAGCTGGACTGGGACCGCCTGCCTGTGAAGGTGGTGTCGGAGTTGACGGATTGGCCGTGCGAGTCGGACCGGCCGGCGCGGGCGGGGGTCAGCGCTTTCGGGATCTCTGGCACCAACGCGCATGTCATCCTGGAGGCCTACGGAAGCCCGGACAATCTCTCTCGCGGTCCCGACGGGGCCCCGCAGGCGGTCGCCGCGTCCCTCCCGGACGCCTTCGCCCCGTCGGCGCAAGCAGAAGATGGGGTCGTCGCGCGAGAGAGTAGGCTCCTGCCGTTGTCCGGAAAGTCGGACACTTCGCTTCGGAAACAGGCGGAACACTGCCTCGCATGGCTCGACGAACGGGAATTGGCCCTTGCTTCGGAGGGTGCGGCGTCCGATCCGTTGCTCTCGGACATGGCGTGGACCGCGGGCGTGGGACGGAGCCACTTCGATCACCGCGCGGCCGTCGTGTTTAGGGACCGCAAGTCGCTGCGCGAGGGTCTGGAGGCGCTCGTGGAGACGGGCGGGAGATCGCAGCCGCGGACGGCGGCGAAGAAGGTCGCTTTTTTCTATACCGGCAACGCGAGCGGGCGGGTCGGGATGGGCCACGCGCTCTATTCGAGCGAGCCGGTGGTGCGCGCGGTGCTCGACCGCTGCGAAGAAGTGCTGGAAGAAGTCCGGGGCGCATCCCTGCTGGACACGATGTTCGGGCGGCCGGGTCTTGCTGGAGACTTGGGCGATCCGCTGTGGGAGCGCCCGGCGATCTACGCTCTCGAATGCGCGCTCACGGCCCTGTGGTCGAGCGTCGGCGTAGTGCCGAGCGTGGCGCTTGGCCACGGTGTTGGGGCGCTGGCGGCCGCGCGGGCTGCGGGCCTTTTCGGGCTGGAGGATGGCTTGCGCGTGGCCGCAACGTTGGACGATCCGGGAGCGGCACTGGACGGCGTTGCAATCGGCTCGCCGTCGCTGACGCTGTTGGACGGTGTGTCGGGCCTCGTGATTGGGCCCGACGAAGTCCTAGACAGGACGTACTTGGGACGGCGCACGGGAAGCGATCCGGAGGCCTTTGAGAACTGCGGCAGAGCGCTGGCCTCGTTGGGTGCCGACTTGGTTGTCGAGATCGGCCCGGACACAGGGTTGGGGGCGAAGCTGCCGGCATGGTGGCCGAATGCCGCCGCACCGGTCGTCCTTTCGAGTCTGGGGCAGTCGCCGGATCGTGGGGAAATGGGAACGTCGGGATCAGGCGGCTGTTTCGCGGACGCGGTCGCCGGGGCCTACGAGGCCGGGCTCGCGTTGTCCTTCACCGGACTCTTCGCGGGCGAGACCCGTCGCCGGATTTCGCTGCCGGACTATCCGTTTGAACGTCGACGTCACTGGATCAAGGTCCAAGGGTGCCAGATCGGGATCCCAACCTAAGACAGTTCGTAGCGGTCGAGAAACTCGCGGACTGCCGCGGCGCATTCGACCGGTCTTTCAAGCTGGAGAAAATGGGTCGCTTCCGGAACGAAGTCGTAGTCCACCCTCAAGACATCGCTGAAGTCGAACGACGGCAAGTATGAATAGGGTAGTGTCGGATCGGCACCGATAATCTTGGTTGGGCAGGTGAGCAGTTCCAAGTCTACGAGCGGGAAGAAACTCCGAGCATAGTTCATGAGTTGAGCTTCGCACTCTCGCGGGCACCGAAGTTCATACTCCTTCCCATCCGCCGTCTGCCGGAGTGTAGTGCGTGCCATGAGTTCCCGAACACCCGGGACCACACGCGCGAAGGTCGGTATATAGCGAAGAAAGTCGGCAAACTCTTCTCTCGTCTTGAAGCGATTCCCCCGCCTTTGGATTCTCTTCGCCGCTTTCTCAGCCGCCATAAGGAGTTCCACCTGACTTGCGCCGGGCTTGCAGAGAGGTGGATCAAATAGGACTAGGGCTGAATAGGATTCGGTGCACGACATTAGGGGGATGATCGTAGTCAGGGAATGAAAGACGCCGACCGTCACCTTTTGGCCATAGACTCTGTCGATGTTGTCAAGAATGAGATCGTGGTCGTGAATCAGGGTGGGAATATTGTGGTCAGCCGGTCCGTCGACGGCATTCCAGCCATGATTCCTAAGATCGTATACGATCAACTCGTAGTCGTCTGCAAGCAATGACCAGAAGGGATAATAGAGATCAATTGCAAGACCATTCCCGTGACTCAGGATTAGTCGCGGTCCGCATCCATTGCCGTGCTGCCGGAGAGTCGTAACGGCGTGGTCGTCAAGACGTACTTCACACAAGGATAGCGGTTCGGGCACCTCCCACACGGTTTCTGATGTCATGACAATAGGGTCGGCTTAAACTTTGGAACATTGCGCGGATTCGGACGCGATCCCTGTATTGTCGTACCGAGAAGTCCACTTCCCCCGGATAGCTCGGCAGTGGTTTCGGTCCAGTCGATGTGTAGGAGTATTGGGCAGCTGTCGCTTACCCACCGAGCGGAATCAGGCGTTGCGGACGCCAATATATGCGGCAAGCGCCCCTAAGGTTCGAAACTGCAGGCAATCCTCAGGCTCTAGCGAGAGGCTGAACTCTGAGTTGACCTCCTTGAAGAACGCGACCGCATCCATCGAGGACACTCCTAAGTCGGCCAGTTGTGCATCGAAATCCGGCTCACTACCGAAGCCCAAATGCTCCTCGGCGAGCGCGTTGAGACGATCTTGCGTCGATGACATGAACGTATTCTCCTTCTAGGGCAGGCTGACGAACTGGGCGATCCGCCCGTGAGCGATTATAGCACCAAGGTAAGCACTCAGCCCTTGGGGACAGAGCAGACGGTCTAGGGCTGGCGGGGGTTGGCAGAGCCGGAGAGTCAGGGTGTCTATGGGTTAGGCGTCGAGCAGCAGAACCTCGGCGGGTCCGTGGTCGCGTTGCGTTACTGCCAATCGAGGGTTCGCGGTCTTGGCAGGCCCACTCCAGCGGGGAGGCGCACGCAGTTTCCGCTTGCGCTCGGCACTCATCTGCCAAGGCATCCACGGGCGCACGTCCGTGGGTGGCTGGCCACGGTTGCGCGCGCACGCCCCAGCCGGTCGTGCACCGACGTGTAGGCGTTCAGCCCAGCCATGTGCACCGTCTGGAGCACGCGCCCGCTCATCTCCTTGAGGCCGCCATCGGGCTTGCGCCAGTCGAGCGCCTCGCAGACGGCCCGCCGCTCCGGCGCCATGCCCCACGGCATCCAGGCCGGGGGATCGGCCACGGCGGCTGCGGGCCCGACCGCCGCGCACTCGCCCAAAAACTCCTCCAGCCAGCGCCAGAGGTGGATGCCGGCCTGGTCGAGGGTGGCGAACACCGACAGCAGCAAGGCCTGCAGGTCCGCGCCGTCCTCGCTGTGCGAGCCGAAGCTGATCTGGCGCCCGATCACCGGCCGCCCTTGCGCTTGCCGCCCATGTAGGTCTCGTCGATCTCGACCGGCCCCTCGAACGGGCTGGCGTCCGCCTCGAAAGCCAGGCGGAGACGGTGCAGCATGAACCATTCAGCCTTCTGGCTGATGCCCAGCTCACGATGCAGTTTCATCCTGGCGACGCCCTTGAGGTTTGTAGTGAACAGGTAGATCGCGACGGCCCTCGCCCGGTACTTGAGGTTCGACCCCTCCATCACGGTGCCGGTCTTGAGCCAGAACATCGGCTTGCCGACGCACTGGCGGCAGCGATGCGTCATCGTCTTGTGCTTGATGTTCGACTGGACGTTCTCGGTGCCGCAATGCGGGCACTTGGCCTTGCCGTCCGGCCAGCGGCTTTCGGCTACCCACGCCTTGGCAGCGTCCTCGTCGCGGAACATGTCCGCGACCTCCAGAAGGGTCAAGCCCTTGCGGTTTGATTTGCCCGGCGCCTTGCGTGCCATCGAAATCCCTCTATGTGACTATCGGATAACCAATTCGGCGGCTGTCATCAAGGGCAAATGTGACTATTCGTTATAATCCCCTTCGCGAGGGCTGATAATCCCATGCCGGCCGCGGCGCGCCTTTGAGCACATCGCGGCGAAGCAATTCGTCAGGCTGATCGGTCGCTTTGTTCATGGTGCGGCCTGTTTTCGGATGGATAGAGCACTGGATAGCTTGTTGGGACTTGGCGCTCGGGATCATGGTCAGGTGGGCTCATTGCATAGCGCCAATGGGTTCATGATGCGTGGGGATCGCTTTGCGCATCTTGGTTTTGATAGCCGCGTATTCCGGATCATTCGCGAGGTTGTGCCATTCCCACTTGTCGACTTGGTGGTCGTACAGTTCTTCCGAGCCATCCTCGTACACGATGTATCGATACCGTTCGGAACGAACGCCGTAATTCTTGAAGCCAAAGGTAGTCAAAGAGACTTTGTCCCAAGCGGCGTCAGGGTCTTTCATCAAGACAGAGAGGTCGTTCCCTTCCAGCTGTCCCTCAGGCGGATCGATTGCCGTCAGTGAAGCCAAGGTCGGATAAATATCCAGCAGGTTCGCCGGCTTGGACGTGGTCGAGCCAGGCGTGGTCACGCCCGGCGCCACCCATATCATATTGACCCGCGTGGCCCTTTCCCAGAGGGAATATTTTGCCCAACGTTCTTTTTCACCCAGCTGAAAGCCATGGTCGCTCCACAACACAATAATCGTATTGTCGGCGTACTGTGACTTCTGGAGCGCCCCGACCATCTGACCAATCAGCTCATCGGTCATGGCACTGGACGCCAGGTAAGCCTGAATGGCGTGCTTCCACTGACCCGCAGCCCTGATCGCCTTGGCCCACGCAATATGCCGCTGCTTTGAACTCGCTGCAGGCACATCTTCCAAGTCATCTTCCAGATAGCCTTCCGGGATCTCTATCTCATCCAGAGGGAATCGATCGAAATATTCCTGAAGTGCGTAGTTGGGCAGATGTGGTTGGAAGATGCCGGCGCCTACAAAAAAGGGTTCTTTCAACTCACCTCCCAGCAATGTCTCTGCCGCCCATTTCGCAGTTTTCCCATCGTTGATATCCTCTAGGGTGACATCGGGAGCATAGGGGCCCCAGTCGGCGTATCTTGCGACTCCCTTCGTCATCCCATTGAGAGGTCTCGGAGATGCGAATCTGTCTATAAACGGGAATAAGTCCTGCGTCTTACTCGGGTAATAGTCATCAAAGCCCCGACCCTGTACTTCATTCTTAAAATGAGCGCCGTGAAACAACTTGCCTGAGCCGGCTACATAGTAGCCATTCTGTTGCAACAACTCAGTCAAGAGCACCGAGCGATTCAGGATGGGGTTTTTTGTGAACGAATTTTGATTCACGTAATTACCCGACGTCGAAGGGCGCATCCCAGTCATAAGGGCAGACCTTGAAGGACCGCAAGCTGGAGCCGCGCAGTGCGCATTGGTGAACACCATGCCCTTGGAAGCCAGTTTGTCCATGTGCGGCGTCCGGGCCTGAGGGTTGCC
Organism: Bryobacterales bacterium; assembly: GCA_965203925.1. Lineage (GTDB taxonomy): Bacteria > Acidobacteriota > Terriglobia > Bryobacterales > UBA6623 > VXMF01. Next base: position 1,050,986 of record OZ241924.1, on the reverse strand, counting down.
CTCAAGGGCGCCCGTCCAGTCATTTAAATCATCGATCGCGATGAAGAGGACATTGGGTCGGTCGGTCTGTCCTTGAACCGCATCGGGAGACGAGAGCAGAGCGAGGACCAGCGCGGCTAAGGCGGCCATCGCGGCCCCCTGTGAAACTTCACTGCAAGTTTCCCCACGATCGTTCCCTTCCCTATGCGGTGAATCGCTTGAACAAGTTCTCCGTCATGCGCTGCACGCGCGAATCCACACCTTGCGGCTGAGCGGCCTTGTGAGCGGGAAGCACGTGGCCTGGGGGCGATGACAAACCTTGCGCCCACCAGATGGTCCCGGCGTTGAAGACGACGTTGCCTTTGGGGCCGTCGTAGATCGTTGCTTCATGAGGCGTTCCGGGCGCTCTGCCGGCTTTCGTCTCACCATGAGTCAGGACTTCCATGCCGGGCAGGTCGAGGAGAGGATAGCCGTGCCACTCCCAGCCTACGAGGCCTTTGATTGCGTCGCCTTCCTTCATGCCCGTGCCTTCACACAGCCAGTGATCGGGCTTGGTGCAAACCCAGTCGCCGCCGCCGACGCCGCCGGTCCGTCCACCCATGAGCAGCGCCCCGTCCGGTCCCGGTTGGTTGTTGAATTCAAAGCCTCGTCGCTTGTAGAACATTTGGGCGAGTTTCTCGCCAAGAAAATGGCTTTCCCGTCGAATCACCCGACAGGACTGGCCCTCCGCGGAGGGCAGTAAGGGCACAACGCCCCACACCGAATTGCCGCTTAGGAACGCGAGATTGACCCCGGTGTCGCGGGCCGCGCTGACGTTGTCGTACATCTCGCGCGTCCAATACTCGTCATGCCCCACTGAGATGAAGCCCCTTGCTCGCTGTAGTCCCGGCCCATCCGTATGCGTGTCGACATTTGATATGTACGACACGTCGTAGCCATGCTGCTCGATCCAACAGGAAAGAGGGAATTCCCAAAGAAGAAATTCGCTCGAACCCACCGAAGAGGGTCTGTCGATCAGGTGATCCTGGCAGTACTGCGCGTAGGGACGGTCAAAGCTCACCCACCCGGTGTCGCTGGGATCGGTACTCCACTTTTTCCTTTTCTTGTATCCAGTGTAGCCATTCTTGTCGTTGTGATAAAGAGAGAACTCGTTATTCGGCCAGCTGTTGTAGGCGGCCCAAGTCATGTCGCTGCATTGGAAGAGCAGGTCGCAGGCACGGTCGTCTCGCACGATGAAGATGACGTAGCTCTGTAGGCCCTCTTTCTTGGCAGTGAGCTTGCCGAGGTAGACGCCGCTCAACCAGTCGTCTGGAATCTCAAATTCCACTGACGGCTCCCACTTGCATTCGCGCAGGCGGTCGGCGCCGATCAACGGATCGGGTTGAGTCTTGCCTTGCAATGAAGGTAACCGCTTCATGCTCCGCCCGCCGTCTCCCCCGTAGTAACCGGTCCGGAATATTTCCAAATCGAATTCCGACACGGGGTTCGTGCTCACCATCACTTTCAATGTGTCGCCGATGCGAACGCTCGTCTCGGAGCAGTAGCCCTCGATCGCGGGAGAACGCCACAAAGAGTCCGGCTCGACGTGGGTGATGTTTGTCTTGGTGAGCATCCAGTCCCGCGTACCGGGCTTGGCGTTCTCCTGGCGAATGAGATCCGATGCGGCTCGGGCGGCGTTCGGGCCGCGCCCGAGTGCAGACAATCCCAATCCCGCCGCTGCAACGCCTTTGATGACGTCGCGACGAGGGAGCCCGCCCGGTTGATCGTTTGGCTGTTTCCACATCTTTGTTTTCATTGCGGATTCCATTCGGGAGCAAACTAGCTCAAGCCTTTTGACCAACAATGCGCCTAAACAGGTTGTGGGTGATTCGCTGCACTCGCTCGTCTACCCCTTGTTGCGTCACCCCGTGTCTCACGGGAGTGGCGTGACCCGGCGGGCTCGACAGACCGTTGGCCCACCAGATGGTCGCGGCATTGAAGATGATGTTGCCCTTGGGTCCGTCGTAAATCGTAGCGGTGTAGTGGCCCGGCTGCTTTCCATTGATTCGCGTCTCCCCTTCGGCAACGATCTGCATGCCGGGCAGGTCCCTCATCGGGGCGCCGTGCCACTCCCAGCCGATTAGGCCTTTGACCGAATCCCCCTTCTTCATCCCGGTCCCCTCAAACAGCCAGTGCTCCGGCAGGGCGCACGTCCAATCGCCGGCGCCCCTGACGGGCGGGGTCGTCCGCGCTCCCATCAGCAGGGCGCCGTCGCGGCCCAAGGTGGGTCTAAACCCTTTCTCATAGGGCGACTCCATCCGGCCCCTGTCGCCGAACTCGGATTGCTCAGGGAAGAACCAGCCTTCCCGGCGCGTGGTGCGATAAGGCCTACCGCTGCTGGACGGATGTAGCGGTACGACACACAAGACGGCATTGGCGCTCAGGAACGCGAGGTTCACGCCTTCATTGCGTGCGTGCATCACGTTGTCGTACATGTCCTCGGTCCAGTACTCGTCGTGGCCGACCGAGATGAAACCCTTCGTACGCAGCAAGCCCGCTGGGTCGGCGTGCGTGTCGATGTTGGAGATGTAGGAGACGTCGTACCCGTGCTGCTCCAGCCAATACGCCAACGGGAACTCCCAGGGCAAGTATTCGCCCGAACCGCCTGACTTCTCGATCTTGTTGACGGGGTGCGTGAACAAGGCGTAAGGACGATCGAAGCTAACCGTGCCGCTGGGCGCGGTCGTGCTGGGGCGTCCGTCATGCTTTGTATAGATGCAATAGTCGGTTGGCCAGCGGTTGTAGGCGGTCCACGTCAGTTCGCTGCACTGGAACAGCAAGTCGCAGGGGCGGTCATCGCGGACGATGAAGATGACGTAGCTTTGGATCCCGCTGATCTCAGCGGTCAGCTTGCCCAAGTAGACGCCGCTGAGCCAATCGTCGGGGATCTCGAACTCCACCGAAGGCTCCCACTGGCATTCGCGGATGTAGTTTTCACCAATGGACGGTTCCGGCTGTACGACGCCTGGAAGCGATTGATACGCTCTGACAAGCCGGGCGCCATCCCCGTTGTAGTAGCCCGTCCGGAAGATTTCCAGCGTGAACGCGGACACCGGGTTCGTGCTGACCATGACCTGTAACGTCTCGCCGGCCCGTACGCTGTTCGCGGAACAGTAGCCTTCGATCCACGTGCTGCGCCCGCTGGGCAGCACATTCACCTTCCCAAGGACGGTGCGTGTCTTGGTGAGCAACCAGTCGCGCGTGCCAGGCTTGGCGTTTTCTTGACTGACGAGGTTGGAGCGTGACTGGGCGTTGGCTTGTTTCGCGCCGGTGGCAGCCGATAGCCCCAAGGCGGTCGCGGCGGCGCCGCGGAGCAGGTCACGTCGGGGCAAGCCTGATGGGGAATTCGATTCGTTCATTGCGGGTGCCTCCTTGGCTGCGGCGTGTCGGGGCCGTGGGTGTCGGTGATGCTGATCAATCGCTATTTGACGCTCTTGACGTAAGCCACTAGGTCGGCGATATTCTCGGGGTTTAGTGTAAATGATCTTAGGAGCCTGTGGTTTAAGTCGCTTTTTCGGCAACGTCGGTCGGTGACCTTGCTCGGTGCCCGTCAACGGCCTAGACGGGTTTTTCGGCAAGTTCCGGGCGATTTCCCACTCGGAGCCCTCTGAGGCCCCTGATGGCCCCCAAGAGGGCCTTCCAGGCCGCCCTGAAGGCCGAATAACCGGCGAAATGCAAGCGGGCGGCCAGCTCGCGCCCCTGCCCCTCCAGGGTGCGCGGCGTACCGATCCCCGTCAACGCCCTCATCAGCACCCCCAAGTTGAATCCGCAGGCGTGCACCAGCAGCCGCTTTCGGATGTTCGCCCGCCCCCGCAAGTACAGCCGCCGCATCCCGCCCGTCTCGTACATGTGGGCCATCGACCGCTCCACCTTCTCCGTCCGCTGCACCTGCAGCGCCGTGCCTTCCGCGCTCCCCACACGCTCCCGGGCCCCCTCCACCACCCGCTTCGCCTCCGGCTTCCCCTCGAAATCCCGCTTCGCCCGCTGCGGCTCCGGTATGTGCGCTTCCTGCCCCGCCTCCTCCAGCCCCAGCAGCACCGCGTCGCTGTGGTAGCCCTTGTCTATAGAGCGGCGGATTATTTGGACACGAGAGGGGCAATCCTTGTCAGACAAGATCGAACTATGTCCTTATAATCCGGCGCTGGAAGTTGGTCCTGCCGCGACCTGGAGGCCCATTTCCATTTAATGTGGCCAAATTCCATCCAATCCGGAGCATTTCCGACTAATCCGAAAAAGTGACCGGAGTCGTCTCGGACCAGACTCACACGTCGCGGCCCGTCCCGAACCTGCGTCCCCCTCTTCCTTCCTGCAGTAGGTCCTGTTTGGCGTAGATTAGGCATCTTTGGAACGGGAGCCTTGCTACAGGTGCTCTGGTTTACGTCACGAACAAGGCCATTGGTCACCAGAACCAAATAATCCGCCAAAACCGTGTCCAAATAGCGTGGAATTCAACACCTTGTCCGCCACCACCTTCCCCGGCGCCTCCGGCTGCGCCGCCTCCACCGCCTCCAGCGTCACTCCCAATGTCGCCGTGTCCCCCTGGTCCGCCGCCTGCAGCGTCACTCCCACCAGCACCCCGCTCTCCATATCCACCGCGTGCTCCGCCTTGTGCGCCAGATGCGTCGTCCCGTTCTTCATCTTCGCCACCCGCGCGTCCGGGTCCGTCGGCGACTCCCACTTCTGGTTCGACAGCGTCTTCCCCTTCCGCTTGCGGTCGAAGGCCGCCAACTCCTCCAAGGTCGGCGTCTCCACGCCCGCCGCCGCGGCCAGCCCTGCCACGAACTCCCGGTAGCCCTGCCCGCTGTCCTTGCGCTGCAAGGTCCGCAACGCCGCGTTCGCGAACAGCATCGTGGCGTCCACCCCCACCGTCTCCCCGCTGGCCAGGCCCGCCTCCCGCAGCCGTTCCAGCACCCAGGCGAACACCTGCTCGTGCACCTCGATGCTGATCCGCCGCCGGGTGTGCGAGATCGTCGAGTGGTCCGGCGGCCTCTGGTGCAGCTCGTAGCCGAGAAAGCTCCGCAGGCCGAGCGAGTCGGCGACCGTCAGGGCGATGCCGCACTCGGAGTCGATGCCCAGCAGGTAGCCGAGCAGGAGCAGCCGGAAGTAGATGCCGGGGGCCAGCGAGGGCCGCCACATGCGCTTGGCGTAGAAGTCTCGGCAGAGGCCTTCGACCTAGGCGTCAAAGCCCATCTTGTCGAGCAGTTCGTTGAGCTTGTCGAAGAAGGGAGCGGTCGGGGCCTTCGGAAGCTGGTCCGGAGGGAGGAACAGCGGCTCCTGCTCTGCCTTGCGGGTCCCCATTGCCATGAGAACAGTTCTAGCGATTTCTGCTTGGGATTCTGCTTGGGACTCGGCGAATCGTCAGTCAGGCGACTCTTGCCACAGGCTGTTAGGGTCCGCAATCCCGCCGATTCCGCCCTTGCCGATGAAGCAATGATCGCTCTCGCTAGGGCACTCGAGCGGATCCGCGTTCCCGAGGAAGGCCGATGCAGCCATTCCCGATAACCCCCGTCACCGTCAACTGGGACGCCGTCAAGTACTTTCGCGACCATCCGGAATCCATCTTTCGGCCCTATCCCTCCGACGAAGAGATCGTGGCGCTTGCCTGGCTCGAGCATCCCGATTCCTCGATATCCGATCTCTTCTACGTGGCCGAGTACACCCTCGTCCCGCCACCGCCCCTTGACTGGTTCACACACCCAGCCGCCAATCAGCGAGACACCGGAGCCCAGGAACACGATCACGCCTCTCTCGGTTGCCTGCTGGCTGCGAACCTTGCGGGATTCCCCGAACCGCCCACTCCCGCTGAATTTGCGGAACTCCTGCGCGGGCGCGAGCCCACCGCTCACCAGCGAGACGCCATGTATCAGTTCTTCTGCGCCATCGAGGTGCCCGACCTGTACTTCCTGCAGTGCTGCGAAGCGCTCACCCTGCGCGAACTTGTCGCGGCCCTCCACCAAGCCCGGGGCCAACGCCGCGGCTTTAGCCGGTCCCTAGCCCAGTTTGCCCGCCCGCCGGAGGCCCTGATCAATCGCGGCGCACCGGATCAGGTCCGGCGCTGAGGGAGGCTTGGCTCGAGCGGACGGCGTTCTTCGCCGAGAGCTCGGCTACAGCCGCAGCGTTCTGCATCGCAGCCGCTCCTCACTCCAAGCTGCCGCGGGCACCCGTGGAGTGATGCCGAAGCGAAATCTGACGGTCACCTCCCGAGGGAGAGGAGATTCGCGAAGATCCGATACGCCCCTGGCACGCTGTACGGCAGCTGCCGGTGAACCGCATAGGCGAAATAGGTGTAGGATCCGATGCCGAAGCGGGCCGTCAGCCAACCGCCGCTTTGGGCCTCCTGCCCCTGATCTTGGGTCTCGATGGGGGGCACGTACGCACTGTCCCAGCTGGAGAAGAACTTGGAGCCTCGCTGCTCGACCCAGCCGTCGAAGTCCGCGGGCCCGATCCGGTTGGGCCGTTGGAACACTGCATGGTCGGGAGCCAGGATGCGCACGGGCGAATTCTCCTCGGAGACCTCCTCGGCCCCGCGCGGGAGATCGGCCGGGAACGCGGCCCACTTGGCCGGGACGAATTCCTGAGTCTGGTAGAGGATGACCAGATTGCCGCCGTCGCGGGCGTAGTCGAGCAAGCGCTGGTTGTAGTTGATCAGGTCCTGGCGCACGGCGTACGCCCGCGTGCCGACCACGATTGTTCCGTAAGTCCCCAAGTCAACCGTCGCGAGCGCTTCGGCATCCAGCAGGTTGACCTCCGCCCCTAGCTGCTCGATTCCGGCTGGAACCTTGTCACCGACTCCCATCACGTACCCCACCCTCAAGCGAGGGGCGATCTGGACATCGATTCCCCTGACGCGCGTTACCGAATCCCGGTACAGGTAGCGGAGGTCGTAGTCCCTGTGACGGATCACCTCGTACCCCTGTCGATACTCCCGGCCTCCTGCCCGGGCGACGGCCCGCAGGTCGTACGTACCTAACGTGAGGCCATGCACAGTGACCGTAAAGCTGAAATTCTGCCGGGCGTTGGCCTGGGAGAACCGGAACTTCCGCTCGTTCGGCTCGGCAACCCATCCCTCCGGCAGCTCCAGAGCAAGGTCGCCCTCGATTCCTCCGCTCCGGTTGTTCACCACCTCCACCTGGACCGACACCGAATTCCGTCGCGAGCCAAGCGGAACGATCAAATTGGCCGGGGACACGTTCACCACCAGCGCGGGCACGACCTTGAGCTCGCGGTACTCGTATCCATACGGAAGGTTGGCCTCCCGGCGGTAGACGACCGCGCTGGCGCGAACGGTCTGTCCGCCTACGGCGTAGTCGACAGCGGCCGTGAGCGCGGGCGACCGTCCCGCAAGGTGCAAGTACTCTGGATCGCGAACGGCGTAGCGGCTGTCGCGAATTGATTCGCGATAGAAGTAGCGTCTCGAGAGGGCCGCATCGCGGGGCGGCTCGACAAGGAATCGGGCCGCCAGCTTCTCCCCGGAACGGAGCAGGGTGCCCGGACGGGAGTCTCCTTCGACCTCCCAGCCGTCGCCGGCTCAGAGAGAAGTCCGTTCGGTCTCAATTGGAATGCTGCCGGGATTGACCAGCGAGACATCGACCTGGAACGGCTCGCCCGGGACCGCCGGGCCCATGGTGGCGAGCGGCGCGAACGGCGACTGCGGGGCCCCGGAGTCCCGCGGAGAGGCAACGGCGCGGAACTGGATTCCCATGGCAGCGCTGATGGCGTCCTGGAACTGACGCTCCTTGATTGCCAGCAGGAAGAGTGCTTCTGCACTGCCCTGGGACAGGCGCATGGCCTCCCGGGTGGCGCCCAGGCCCTGCGCCAGGAACGGGACGACGGCGGCCGGGTTGCGCGCGCTGTAAGCCGCGATGGCATCGGCGACGCTTTCGTCGATTCCCGACAGCAGCTCCAACGCACCGTCGGGGGCCTCGCCTCGCGACAGTTCGTAGATGCCGGCCATCGTAATGTCGATCCCGTCGAAGAATCCGGTCTCCCGCTCCGGGGCGTCCACGCGGCTCTGCACCCTCTCGAAGTACTGGCGATACTCGCCGGAACGCTCGCGCCTGCGCCCGCTGACCTGGGAGCGCTGGAAGCTTAGCCCCAAGGCCGCGAACTCCTCGTAGCTCTCCCCGAGCCAGGGACTGAACGTCCCGGAATTGACCTAAACGTTCCAGCGATGGTCGGGGGGCTCGACGGTCGGCCCTGACGGTCGTCGCAAACGCAGATTGCTCCGATAGAGCTTGAGCGGCTGCCAGGGCCGGAGTCCCTCCTCGCGGATTTGCGAGGGGAACCGGCCGGGATCGCCCGCCGCCTCGAATGCTTCTTGGGTCACGGCTCCGGCCGTTTCGTGATTGCCGTGCCCGTCCTGCGGGCCGCCGTAGAAGCGCGAGACAAGGACCAGCGGGCGGTTGATCCGAATCACCCGGACGATATCCCGCAGGACGTTCTCCCTTCCCCACTGGCGGAGCGCCTCGTCCAGGTTCTTCGAGTAGCCGTAGTCGATCAGTGTTGTGAAGTACTGGTCATCCACTCCGTAGTACCGGTCGGAAACGAGCATTTCCTCGGTTCGAACCAGGCCCAGTCCGTCAAACAGCTCGGATCCGATCGCGTTGGCGCCCCCCTCGCCGCGATTGAGCGTCAAGTGCGCCGTCCGCACGCCGAGGCCGCCGTCCACTTCCTCCAGCACGCCGGACTTGGCCAGCATTTCGAACATCCGGCGGAACAGCCGCTTGTGGTCCGCGATGACATGTCCTCTCGTTGCCCGGCTGCGGACTACCCACACATGGTAGTCTGCGCGGTCCGAATCTGACGGATCTGACGACTGTAGTACAAGCACGTGCTTCACCGGAGGTGCGACCTGCCCGGGACCGGCGACCTTGCCCGCCGAGTTGGCGGATAAGGTGATCATGCACGGGCCGGGCTGGGCGCTGGATTCGAATCGGCTGGTCCGACTCGAGCGGCCGGATCGACCGGGGGTCCGCCGGCAGACTCCATGGCCGTTGCTAAAATGGCTGCAGGTTCATGAGCGACGCGAATCCTCAGGCTGCCGAGGCGGCTCCAGAGCCAAAGAACTTCCTTGCCCGCCTCGATGACGGCACGCTTGTGAAACGGCGTCTTCCGCGGCAGCGCGCCTGCAACGAGCCAGGAAAGAAGGGCATCTGTGCAGGCCACCTCAAGCGCTGGTACGGTTTCGGCCCCGAACTGGTTGAACTCTATGGCTGCGACCCCGAGATCTATCGCTGCGAGCGCTGCCAAGTCCTCTATCGCCCCAACGAGGAAGAAGTCGCCCGCACCGGAACGCTCGCCTACTAGGCCGTGCAGCGGCGAACCGCCTCCGGAATCCATGTAGACCGCTGCTACAGCCCCGCCAACGGATCGGCTGGGGACGGCTCGGCTGCCGGCGAAGTCCCCTACACGCGCGGGATCCATCCGCGCATGTACTTGGACCGGCTTTGGACGATGCGCCAGTTCGCTGGCTTCGGCACGCCCACCGAGACCAACCAGCGCTTCCGCTACCTCCTGCGTCAGGGGCAGACCGGGCTCTCGGTTGCGTTCGACCTGCCCACGCTAATGGGCTACGACAGCGACGACGAGGCGGCGGAGGGCGAAGTCGGCAAGTGCGGGGTCGCCGTTTCATCCCTTGCCGATATGGAGGATCTCTTCGACGGCATCCGGCTGGACGCCGTCACCACGTCGATGACGATCACCTCCTCGGCCGCCATCCTATGGGCCATGTACCTCGTCGTCGCCGAGCGTCAGGGCGCCGCTTGGGACGGCCTCTCGGGCACGATCCAGAACGACATCCTCAAGGAATACATCGCGCAGAAGGAGTACATCTACCCGCCCCGGCCATCGATGCGCCTGGTGGCCGACACAATCGAGTTCGCCGCCCAGCACTTGCCCCGCTTCAACCCCATCTCGATCAGCGGCTACCACATCCGAGAGGCTGGGTCCACGGCTGTCCAAGAGCTCGCCTACACCCTAGGTGCGGCGATCGCCTACGTCGAGTGGACCTTGCGGCGCGGCCTGCCCGTCGACCGCTTTGCTCCGCGCCTGAGTTTCTTCTTTGACTCTCACAACGATTTCTTCGAGGAGATCGCTAAGTTTCGGGCCGCCCGGCGGGTCTGGTGCCGGTTGATGCGCGACCGCTTCGGTGCGCGGGAGCCGCGCTCTCTCAAGCTGAGGTTCCACGCCCAGACCGCCGGTGTGACGCTGACGGCGCAGCAGCCCGAGGTGAACCTCGTGCGCACCGCGCTGCAAGCCCTTGCCGCGGTGCTTGGTGGCGCGCAGTCGTTGCACACGAACGCGCTCGACGAGGCCTACGCCCTGCCGACTGCCCGGGCTGCCCTGCTCGCCCTGCGCACCCAGCAGGTGGTCGCTGCCGAGACGGGCGTGACCCATGAGGTCGACCCTTGTGGGGGAAGTTACTTCGTCGAGTGTCTGACCGACGAACTCGAGGCCCGCTGCCTCGACGAGATCGGCAGGCTGGACGACATGGGAGGCATGGTCGCCGCCGTTGAGCGGGGATACCCCCAGGGCGAGATCGCCAAGTCCGCGTACGATCAGCAGCGGTCCGTGGAAGAGGGCAATGCCCGGATCGTCGGCGTGAATGCCTACCAGGCCAGCGAGCCCCAGCCCATCGAGACGCTGGTCATCGACGAGAGTGCAGCCCGCCGACAGGCGGCCCGGCTTCGGGAACTGCGGTGCTCGCGCGACAATGCCGCAGTGGACCGAGCCCTCGCCTCCGTGCGAAATGCAGCCTCCAGCGGGCAGAACCTGATGCCTCCTCTGCTGGACGCCGTCCGAGCCTACGCCACGCTTGGCGAGATCTGCGACGCGCTGCGAGCCGAGCTCGGCGTGTACTCCGAGCGGCCCGCTATCTGACTCTGCAGGTCCTACTGCCGCTGGACTCGTAGGCGCCCGTCGGGCAGCAGGTCGAATGTACGGTCGCCCCAGCGGATGCTCCGGCCGAACGCCCCGGCTACCCAAGTCGCAGCGCTCAGCGCGTCCTGCACCGGCAGCAGCGCCAGCTGGCCCAAGCTGAGCCGATTATCGAGAACCTTGCCGCTCACAGCCTGCGCAGTCGCGGCGCGCAGCAAGCCGCACAACGCCAGCACGGCCCACGCCCAAGGCCGCCCTGGGACTAGGGCCACCAGCGCCAAGGCCCAGGGCAGCGGGTTTGTGAAGACCTCTCCCCAGTAGGCCACGGGTCGCGAGCGCTTCGTTGAGCGGCGCCAGCGCACCCTGTGCGCCCAGTTCTCCCGTAGGCCGGCGCTTCCGATGCGGTGCTCCACGACGTGCGGGGCGAGGCGCACTTCCCAGCCCGCTGCACGGGCCAGCCTTCCCACCTCGAAGTCCTCGGCGAGATGCTCCGACACTCTACTCCAACCCCCGATGCCATCCAGGCAGGACCGCCGGACCGCCATGGCGGGGCCCACTGCAAAGTCCATGGGGAAGAGCAGCCTCGCAGTCAGCACGCCGCCCCAGAACTCGGTGTTCATGCCCAGCGCCTCAAGGCGCGACCAGGGGCTGCGCCCGGCCACCGCCCGATACGGGCATGTCACCACTCCCACTGCAGGATCGCGGAACTCGCGGGCCAGCACGCCCAGCAGGCCGGGCCCTGCGCGCACGTCGCTGTCCAGGATCACGAGGACATCACCCTCCGATGCCTCCGTCATGGCCGCCAGCGAGTGCACCTTTGCGTTGGGGCAGGCTGGCTCCCCGGAGACTATCGTTTTCCAGCGAACCCGCGCCCGGCGCTCGGCCATGGATCGCGCCAGCCGCAAGCCCGCGTCGTCGGAGTCCTCTGCGGCAAACAGCAGTTCGTGCCGCTGCGGTCCCAGAGCGAAGCCGTCGCGCAGGTTCTCCGCCAGGCCCGGGAGATTCCCGCGCAACGGCCGCAGTGCGCTGAACCGCAAGGGAATGGGCTCCTTCGACGAGTCCCGCTCAAGCGTACCCTTCAGGTACGACCGGACGGCGACGATGAGCAGGCCGAAGTAGACGCACCCTCCTAAGGCGAGGGTAGTGGCGAGGGCTAGGAATGCAGACTGGAATGAGACGCCGGTCAGGTCTGGGCGCCCTTCTCGGCGCCTTCTGGTTTCGAGGGGGCGAATGCCGCTGCCATCGCCCAGCGGGCTTTCTCGTCCTTCGCGACCTTGCCGTCGCGCAGCTGAATGATGCGACGCGCGTACATGGCGATGTCTGGCTCGTGGGTCACTAGGATGATCGTGTTCCCCTGCTTGTGCAGTATGTCGAAGACTCCCATGATCTCGGTCGACGTGGCCGTGTCGAGGTTACCGGTTGGCTCGTCGGCCAGGATGATCGCGGGATCGCCAACTAGCGCCCGCGCGATCGCCACCCGCTGTCGCTGCCCGCCAGAAAGCTCGCTAGGAGTGTGGTGCATGCGCGGCGTGAGGTCCACCTGAGCCAGTGCGCGCATCGCACGCTCCGTGCGCTGGGCGGGCCCCACCCCTGCGTAGATCAGAGGAAGCTCGACATTCTGCAGCGCCGTCAGCCTCGGCAGGAGATTGAAGGTCTGAAACACAAAACCGATCTCGCGATTGCGGAGATAGGCCAGATCATCGTCCGACATCGTGCTGACCAGCTGGCCGGCGATGTAGTACTCCCCGGCTGTCGGCGTGTCAAGCGCGCCGATCAGGTTCATGAATGTGGACTTGCCCGACCCGGACGGCCCCATCAGCGCTACGTATTCGCCGTAGCGAATCGTGACGTCCACGCCATCGACCGCATGGATCTGTTGCTCTCCCATCACATAGGTCTTGCGCAGGCCATAGGTCTGGATCACTATTCGGTCGTGCAGCAATCGCTGTCCGATCACCGCCGGGTCTTCGGGGCTGGCTGTGCCCCCCATTGACATCGCCATCACGTTATTCTAGTCGCGTCCGGCGCCCGTTCCGTTACTCCCGGACCGACAACGCGACGCTGCACGTGTCTCCCGGACGCATACCCGCCGCTGGGCAAATCAGGCTCACCGTCCCTTCGCGCATCTCAAATGGCAGCGGGCCAGGAACGCCACAGGCCGACAGGACCGCCAGCACGGCTGCACCGGCATGCACTTCCGTTTCCAGCCTGGCCAGAGCCGACCGCGAGATGGTTGCGACGACCGTGCCTCCCGCAGCCGTCCGGCCCGGCTCCACCTGAACACTGCGGACAGTGCCGTCCCAAGAGGACGTGAGCGGGTAGGAACTGGGCAGGCTCTTGAGCCGCTCAAGCAGTTGTCGCGAGCGCTCCGACTGCGGCGATCCCGCCGATGGGGACGTGGGAGGCGGGCTAGCCGCCTGCCGCCTGGCATTCTCCAGGCGCCCCTCCAGATCTTCAAACTCGCTGCGCTTGCGCTCATAGTCCAGCCTCGCGACGAGACCCTCCGCCTTCATTTCGTTCCAGCGCGCCATTTCCTCACTCGCCCGGGAGTGGGCGCGCTCCAGCTGGCGTACGACGGCGGCCCGCAGATCCATCTCCGCTCGCAGTGCCTCTTCCGACCGCGCCCCGCCGTCGCCGTCGTGACGTTCCTCCAGTTCGCCGACTTGCTTCTCAAGCGCGGTGATCGAGCGTCGCAGTGCCAGGTCCTCCACCTCCGCGACAGGATCCCCTGCACCCACAGCCTGGCCGGGACGCACGTGCAGGGACAGCACCCGCCCTGGGCGTGTCAGGCGGACGGGCCCCTCTAGGGTGGCGACGGCCCTGGCAACAGTGCGCAGCGTCACTACCCCGGAAGGGGCCGGAGCGGGCGGCTCGCCATCCAGAAGCGCGATCAAGGCGAGCACGAGAGCGACAGGCGCAGCGGCGCAAGCGCCTCCGACCCAGAGGTTGCGGGCCAGGCCCTCCGGCATTTCAGCCCCGGATGCGGCCGATGCCCAACTCTTCCCATAGGGGGTCGATCCGGCGCTTAACCTCTTCGCTCATCTCGATGACCTCCGGCCACGGGCGCACGAAGCCCTCGCTCGCCCACTTGCGCGTGGCGTCGATTCCCATCTTGGAGCCGAAGTCCGGGAGCCGGCTGGCGTGGTCCAGCGAATCGATCGGTCCCAGCGTGAACTGGACGTCCCGCTCGGGGTCGATGTTGTTCAGCGCGCGCCAAGCTGTCTCGGAGTAGTCCTGCACGTTCACGTCGTCGTCCACCACCACGATGCACTTGGTCGAGGAGGCCTGCCCTAGTCCCCAGATCGTGTTCATCACCTTGCGGGCCTGACCGGGGTAGGACTTGCGGATCGAGACCAGCATCAGGTTGTGGAAGATGCCCTCGGCGGGCATGGAGACATCGACGATCTCGGGCGCCTGCAGCTTCATCAGCGGAAGGAACATGCGCTCGATCGCCTTTCCGATGTAGAAGTCCTCCATGGGCGGCCGTCCCACGATGGTGGTGGCGTAGACCGGATCGCGCCGCTGCGTCACGCAGTCGACGTGGAAGACGGGATAGTCGTCCTCAAGGGAGTAGTACCCTGTATGGTCCCCGAACGGACCCTCAGTGCGCAGTTCGCCCAGGTTCACGTGCCCCTCGAGGACGATCTCGGCGTTGGCCGGCACTTCGAGGTCTACGGTCTTGCAACGCACCATCTCCACGGGCTTGCGTCGGATGAAGCCGGCGAACAGCATCTCGTCCAGGTCCGGCGGAAGGGGCAGGCTGCCGGCGACCATTGTGGGCGGGTCCGCGCCGATCGCAACCGCGACCTCCATGCGGGTCTCTTGCCCCATTTGGCGTAGCCGGCGGTAGTGCTCCGCTCCCTGCTTGTGGGTCTGCCAGTGCATGGCTGTCGTGCGCTCGTCGAACACCTGCATCCGGTACATGCCGCAGTTGCGCTTGCCTGTTATCGGGTTGCGGGAGAAGACCATCGGCAGCGTGATGAACGGGCCGCCGTCCCCAGGCCAGCACGTCAGGACTGGATAGTCGTACAGCGAGAAATCCTCTCTCTTGACGACCTGCTGGCACGCCCCGGCTCGCACACTGCGGGGCAGGAAGTTGCGCACCTCCGCCAGCTTGGCGAGGCCCTTCAGCTTGGCCGCCATCCCCTTGGGGACGCCGAGGTCCAGATACTCCGAAATGCGGCCGGCGATGTCGTCCAGGCCGTCCACCTCGAATGCTAGGTGCATCTTTGAAAGGGATGCGAGACAGTTGATCAGGACCGGGATGTCCGACCCCTTAGGCCGCTCGAACAGCAGCGCGGGCCCGCCACACTTCACCGCTCGGTCCGCGATCTCGGCGATCTCCAGATTCGGGTCAACCTCCGCGCTGACCCGGCGCAGCTCGCCCTGCGACTCCAGTGCCGCGATGTACTCGCGAAGATTTGCGTATGGCATGGCAGTCCGGCCTCAGCCTCCTTGGATGGCCCGGTTGACGTACGAGACCAATGGCGCCATCGCCTGGAAGTGCTGGTCCACAACCTCCACGACCGTTGGCCGCTCGATCACCTTCGCCGATAGCGTCGCTCCCGCCAGATACTGCTTGTACGCGAGCAGGTCCGCCGCAGGGTCGTTCCTCGCGTAGCCGCGCGGCACGCTCTTTAGGCGCTCGCCGGACATCTCGTCGAAGTGCTCCCGAAAAGCAGGGTCCGCCAGGATCGCTCGCAGGGCGCCGGGATCGTCAGCGATCTTGGCACGGATGCGCCGCAGGCCGTCGGGAGCTGGCCGGTACAGGCCTCCTCCGACAAGCAGCTCGTCAGCCGAGAAGTGGAAATAGAAGGACGCTCCGGCATGCCGTCCCAAACCCGCCGGCGGGAACACCACAGCGGCGTGGGTCTTGTAGGGATCCTTGTTCTTCGAGAAGCGCACGTCGCGATAGATTCGGTAGACACTGCGGCGCGGGTCGAAGCAGTGCTCTGGCGAGTGCCGCTGCAGGGCCCGCGCCAGCTCGTTGCCCAGCTCGAACAGCGGCTCCCGGACGTAGCGCTCGTATTCGGACTTGCGGGGCTTGAACCAGTCGCGGCGGTTATTCTCACTCAGGGCGCGGAGGAACTGCCGTGCCTGCGGAGGAAAGCCGCCGAATCCGGTCTGCATTCTCTCCATCATGGCCCATCGTTCCTCTCTGGTCGGCGCGGCGCGAGCGTCGCCGGGAATGCCAGAACCCTCAGGTCGCTGGCGGCGAAGGACACTGCAGCCTGCCGCTTGAGGTCTGAGAGAGCGCTCTGTCCGCCGACCCAGACGCCCGGGCAGCTCCCGAGAATCTGGAAGCGTCTCGCGGAACTTCCCTGTGCGTCCGCCCAACAAGTAGGTGTTGCGTGTAGCCCCGTGAAGACTGACGGAACTTGTGGCGCTTCTGCGCGCAACTGAAGCGCTTAGCCAGCTAGCCCTACCGCCGCAACGCCGCCTGTGCCCGACCCGTCCCATCGGCCACCCCCGCCTACATCGACAGCTTGCGGCAGATGTTTCCCAAGCCTACCTGCGTCTAGGCTGGCTGGCTGTCCAGGACGGCACGATTGAGGCGAAAGCCAGGGCGAGTCCGGGACGTGTGTCGGATACCCAACTCCGGCGATCGTCTCCGGAGCAGCCGCTCTCTGAAATTGTGATGAAGAGGTTGGAGCCCTACGCGATTGATCTAGGATGTGGGGGGCGAAGAAGGAGTAGAACAGTGACGGAGGTGGCCGTCGGGATGCAGGCGGCCGGACCAGCGGGGAGAGCGGTTTGGTGAGCACTGCAGTTGATGGGTCCAACAATTGCTGGTCAGCACCGCTGCCGTGGGACTGGGCACAATTACTACCGGAGGCGTGCGATGCGGAATATTGCGTTGCGCAGGATATCTGAGTCAGGACTCTTCGAATGGCCTTGGGCCGCTCCGACCGGTCTTGCCATCATTGCGGGCGCAGCCGACGGCGGCGGTGGCGGCGGTAAGGGGTACGAGGAAGGGTGCGCAGGAGCCATGGGTGCCACTGGATTCGTAGTTTTCGTTCCGCTGCATGTCGATACCGACTAAGTGCAATGTTGAACCTAGGTGCAACAACCGGAGGCGCGAGCGATCTTGCAAGTCTTTCTAAAGAGGTGCTCAAGAACTTGAACATTCGAGGAAATGGGCGGATTCAAGTCTACCAAGATGGCGAGTCGGCGCGCGTGATGTGGAAACGTGATAAGAACTTCGATTCTGTATGTGCGAAGCTGACGTCGATGGCACCGGGAGGTGAGGGCGGAACAACCGTGAGATTGACGGGGCCTGTTCAATTCGTTCGGAAGTTGATGGGTTCTTGGCGCCTCGATATTGGGGACGTGGTCGGTCTTCTCGGGTACGACCCGGAAGAGCTCCAATACGTCTCGGACGTATTGGATGGCCGGAGACAGCTGCGTGGTCAGGATGTCCGTAATAGAATCGCGCATCTCTTCATAATTCGTAGGACACTATGGTCGCTTTTCCGAAATCTAGAAGTGGAAAATGGGTGGTTACGAGAACGGCACTCGATGCTGAACGGAAAGCGGCCCATGTCTTTGATCGTTGGGGGCTCGATGGAGGATCTACTGCTGGCGCGAGAATACGTCGAGTCGGTCGCAGGGCTTCGGTAACTCTCGAAGAAATCCCAAGCGCAATGAGTAAGAGGATCGTGTTTCAGTTGTCGAGGGAATCTGCAACCGATGACTAGTTCTTTGCTAAATTGAATCTAGACCCTGAAGCCCGAGAAGAATCGGCGAACTTGCTATCGAGACGAATCCCTCGGGATTCGATTGGAGAACTACTTGACAGCCTATTTCGCCTGAGATCCAAGTTGCGACCGCAATCATGGTTCTCGAACGGAAAGTTCTCCTTATTCTACAGTGCTTTGTCTCTAGAGACTGCGAAGGCGGAAGTGGCGCACTGGTGCCGAGAGAAATACAAAGGGAGCCCGCAAGAGAGTCGCAGCGCATGCTATCAAGGTCTTAGGTACACATTCGAGGGTTTGGAGAAAGACCTGCGGTCCAAGGTTCACGACTGGCCCAATCTGGTACACGAGAGTGACTATTCGTTTTGCAACCAATTGGGTGTGGAGGCGCGGGAAGGAGGTTTAGATGGGCTGGTCGTTCCGTCCGTCCGACACAGAGGGGCCAACATGCCGATCTTCGTGCGGCAGGCTATAGCCGATGCGGAATTGGAAGGAATCATTAGAATGACATACAACCCTGATGGAGGCGACGTGGCGATCGATTGTTTGCCGCAGGAGTAGGAAGGGACCTCAAATCGAACTGTCTAAGGGGAATCCGCACGTCACGGGAGTATCAGAAATGCGATCTCGTTTGCGACAGCGCTGACGGGGCTTGATTCCCGGACAGACCGGCTTCAGCACCAAACAGGGCCCGGCGGCGGTGGCCACTGGCCAGTCCTACAGTCCCCGACATCGGTGGGCGGGCCGCCCCAGTTCCGCGTTCGGCGCTCGCTGTCGCACCTGTCTTGAACGGTTGCGCCGCTCGCCGGAGTATTGGCTCGACCGCCGTCAGCTCCGATCCGCGTCTTGCATCTACACCGGTTGCGGTCCGACTAGCCTTCGAGGAACCTGCTACAAAGCGGCCTAGCGCATCCACGTAGGCCAGACCCAAAGCAGTGGGTCGGCTTGAGGTTCAAGCGCTCAGCGATACCCGCTAGGAACCTCCATCTCAAGCCCATCCTGTCCGCTGCCGTTCGATCGTGCTGGGCTGAGTCCCGTTCCAACACCGCGTTGTGCAAGCGCTTGGGCAGGCTTGGCGCCGCATAGGATGGGCGTGGGCTCGCCGTGCTCGGCTCAGCCCCATTGTGGGCGGGCTGTCTGAGAACTCCTGTCGAGTTCTAGGTCTCCACCGGGCAAACTCGGCCCCCCTACAATTGGGTGTTGGGTGCCGCGCCGCGAGGACTGCCGGAACTTGCGGCGCGACTGCGCGCCACTGACGCGCTAAGCGTGCATCTGGACGAGCCGCTCTCGCGGCACAACCGTTTCGGGATCGGCGGACCAGCCGCCGTGCTGGCCCGCGCTAGCACGCCCGCCGCTCTGGCAGCCGCATTCCGCGCGGCGCGCGCCACCGGGGTGGCGACCTGCCTCCTGGGGGAGGGTAGCAACGTGGTCGTGGCGGACCAGGGCTTCGCCGGGCTCGTGTTGCGCTACGTGGGTGCCCGGCTGGCTGTCCGGGACGGGGCGATTGAGGTAGAGGCCGGGGCGAGCCTTCAGTCGCTGGTCGACCTGACCATAGAGCAGGGCTTGGCCGGCATGCACACGCTGACGCGCATTCCCGGGTCTGTCGGCGGGGCGATCTACGGCAATGCCGGCGCCTACGGCCACCAGATCGACGAGTTCGTCGAGCGCGTGGACTTCTTGGACCGGGGCGAGGTGCGCTCCTTCGGCCTGCGCGAGTGCCGCTTCGAGTACCGCGAGTCGGCCTTCAAGCGCAGCCGGCACTGGTGGATTCTCGGAGCAAAGCTCCGGCTTCCGGATGGTGACCCGACTCGGATCCGCAGGCGGGCGGCTGAGATCCGTGCGATACGGGACACGAAGTTCCCCCCGGACATGCGCTGCGCCGGGAGCATCTTCAAGAACCTCTACCTGCGGGCGCTTCCCGCGGCGGCGGCGTCGGTTGTGCCGGCGCGGGCCGTCAGGGAGGGGAAGGTGGCCTCGGCGTACTTCCTTGAGCGCGTGGGGGCAAAGGGCATGCGCTGCGGCGGCATCCGCGTGGCCCACTACCATGCGAATCTGTTGTACAACTGCGGGGGCGGGACGGCCGACCAAATCCGCCGTATCGTCGAGGACCTCAAGGGCAGGGTCCTCGAGCGCTTCGGCTTCGAACTTGAGGAAGAGGTGCAGTATGTCGGCTGAGGTTTGTAAGCGAACTGTGGGACGCGCGGCAAGGACTCTTGCGGCATTGGCCATGACCGTCGCGATGGGATTGGCGGCCGATTGGAGCGACCTGTTGCGCGATGGACTCGAGGATTGGGAGGTGCTTGGGGAGGGACACTGGAGCCTGCGCTCCGATGGCGTCTTATCGGCCGCGTTCGGCGTAGACCGCCAGCGCGAACTGCAGGGCGAGGGCGACATCGCACGCAGCGCGTTCACCAACTGGTCCACCCGCCAATCCTGGCTGTACACGAAGCGCGACTACCAAGAGTACGACCTGCACCTGGAGTACTGGGTCAAC
Organism: Bryobacterales bacterium; assembly: GCA_965203925.1. Classification (GTDB taxonomy): domain Bacteria; phylum Acidobacteriota; class Terriglobia; order Bryobacterales; family UBA6623; genus VXMF01. The sequence continues at coordinate 1,030,904 of OZ241924.1, read as the reverse complement.
ACGCCCGGCAACAGCGGCATCTCGATCCGCGACCCTTCAAAGGCTCGCTGCGGTACCGCTGAGCGGCCAGACTTCAACTGCACACCTTCCAAGCAGGGATACGAGATCCAGATCGACAGCGATTACACCGGCAAGTGGCCCACCGGTTCCATCTATGGCTTGGCGCGCGCGCCCGAGGGCCTCGCCAACTTAGGGGAGTGGAACCGCCTGAACATCGAGTCCCGCAAGGATGCCATCCGCGTGTACGTCAACGGCAAGCTCGCGGCCGAGCATCCGGGCGACTCGGGGCGGCCGGCCGCAGGCCCGATCGGGCTCCAGCTCCACGACGTGCACAGCTTCGTAATGTTCCGCAACGTTTGGATCTTGGAGCGCTGACGAGGGTCACAGCAGCGGGCTGCCCACCTCGGCAAAGCGCACCTCGCCGCCACGCCGGATCTGCGAGCGCTTGCGGAATTCGGGCCTTGGCTCCGGATGGTCAAGGCGGTAGTGCCCGCCCCGGCTCTCCTCCCGAGCAAGCCCGCAACGCGCAATCAGGCGCGTGACCTGGTACATGTTGTCGCACTCAAATCCTTGCCGGCTGCTGCGCGCAAGCCCCTTCTCGAACATCGGCGACAGCAGGTCTAGCCGCTCCAGCCCCGCCCGCAGGCCCGGCCCGGAGCGTGTGATGCCCGCATGGCGCCACACCAGTCGCCGCAGCATGACGATCGCGTTTCCCGGCAGAGCCGCCGCTGCCTTCTGCCTAGGCAACGGGGGCTTCTTGAGCGTGGCGCCTGCGTGGCGCCGCATTGCCTCTCCCGCCGATGCTCCGAACACGAGCCCCTCGAGCAGTGAGTTGCTGGCCAGCCGATTGGCCCCGTGCACGCCATTGCAGGCCACTTCGCCCGCCGCGTAGAGGCCTGGCAGCGTCGTTTCGCCTTGGAGCGTGGTAGCGACTCCCCCCATGGCGTAGTGCGCCGCCGGGTGGACTGGCACGGGCACGGCTTCTAGATCGACGCCGTACGCGAGACAAGTGCGATAGACGCGCGGAAAGCGCCTAGGCACGAAACCGTCCGGGAACTGGGTCAGGTCAAGGTAGACCGGTCCTCGGCGCAGCCGCCCCAGTTCGGTCACGATGGCCCGTGAGACCACGTCCCGAGGCGCCAGTTCCTCGCTTGGGTGGTAGCGCGACATGAACCGCTGCATATCCGCGTTGCGCAGCAGCGCCCCCTCTCCGCGGACCGCTTCCGAAAGCAGGAAGCGCGGAGCTCCCTCCAAGAACAGGGCAGTAGGGTGGAACTGCACCATTTCGATGTTCGAGATCACAGCCCCGGCCCGGTAGGCCATCGCAACCCCGTCACCCGTGGCCACGTTCGGATTGGTGGTTTCCCGGTAGATCCGGCCGATGCCGCCGGTGGCCAAGAGGACAGCGCGCGCGTGAACCGACACCAGCTCGCGCTTAGAGCCGTCCCATGCGACAGCCCCGCATGCCTCGCCGTTCCGCCGCAAGAGCTCGACAACAGACGAATAGCTTCGGAAACTGATTGCCGGGATCGACTGCGCCTTGCGCAGCAGCGTGCGGGCAATCTCGCGCCCGGTCGAATCCCCGTCCGCGTGCAGAACGCGGTTCACGCTGTGGGCGCCCTCGAGCGAGAAGGTGAGTCTGCCCCCGTCTGAGTCGAACTCCGCACCCCACTCGATCAGCCGCTGGATGCGGCCCGGGCCGGCCTGCACAAGACGGCGCACCGCTTCCGGGTCGCACAGTCCTGCCCCGGCCACGAGGGTGTCCTGCTCATGAAGCCCGACCTCGTCCTCGTCGCTCAGCGCGACAGCGACCCCGCCTTGGGAGTACTCGGTGGCCGATTCGCGCAGGCGGTCCTTGGTCAAGACCAGCACGCGCCCGGCGGGTGCCGCTTCGATCGCCGCGCTCAGGCCGGCAACGCCGGCGCCGATCACCAAGAAGTCCGTTTGCATGGAGCCGGGGGTGAGCGACTGGCGGGGCGCGCCCAAGGCGCTTCGCGGTCCAGGGCACATGGTACAAGAAGGGCTGATGCAGGTCTTGCCGGTCAGGACGCCGGCCGGGCGCTACGACGTGCACATCGAACGAGGCGCGCTGTTGCGCGCCGGCCGATTGGTGCATGCGGCCATCGGCCTCCGGAAGCTGTTTGTGATCGCAGATGAGGCGGTCTGGGCGCTGCTGGGCCAGCGTCTCCGGCGTGGTCTGGCGAGTGCCGATTGGATGCCGCTGGCGGTCCCTTTGGGGGAGCCCCGCAAGCGGCTCTCGAGCGTCGAGGAACTCTGTGACCGGCTCCACGCCGCGGGCGCGGACCGCAGCAGCGCGGTCCTGGCGTTCGGAGGGGGGATCGCCGGTGACGTCGGCGGCTTCGTGGCCGCCTGCTACATGCGCGGCATAGACTGCGTGCAGATTCCGACGACCCTGCTGGCCCAGGTCGATGCCTCTGTGGGCGGCAAGACCGGCGTCAACCTCGAGAGTGGCAAGAACCTGGTTGGGGCGTTTCACCAGCCACGGCTGGTGGTGGTCGATCCTGCCACGCTCGACACACTTCCCGAGAGGGAATACCGTGCGGGAATCCAGGAGGTGGTCAAGCACGGGATCATTCGCAGCGCAGATCTGTTCGGGTTCATGGAGTCGCAGCGCGAGGCGGTGCTCGCCCGAGAGCCGGCGGCCGTGGAGCGCATGATCGGCGACTCCGTCCGCATCAAGGCCGCGGTCGTGCGCGAGGACGAGCGCGAAGGCGGGCTGCGAAGGATCCTCAACTTCGGCCACACGCTCGGCCACGCCTTAGAGGCCGAGACCGGCTATCGTGCGCTACTGCACGGGGAAGCCGTCGCGTTCGGCATGGTTGCCGCGGCGCGGCTCTCGGAATTGCGCGGGCGCCTGCGCGCGACAGATCGCAGCCGCATCGAGAGCGTGGTCCTCTCATACGCTCCTGACCTGCGGGATGGCCTGCAGCCCGTGGAGCCCGCTAGAGTTGCCGCCCGGATCGGCGGCGACAAGAAGGCGGTCGGGGGAAAGGCTCGGTTTGTTCTGGCGACGGCCATCGGCCGGACGGCCGAAGAGCTCGACCCGCCAGCGTCCGACGTGCTCTCGGCCACCCGCCACGCGCTGGAGGCGTGTCGTAGGGCTGGCCGGGAAGCGGGGCAATAGCTCATGGCCGACGCAGGCGCGGCCCGGGGAGCGTGCCCGGCGGGGATACGGCCGGGTGACGAGACGGCGGCGGCAAGCGCCGTCCGGGAGATGTTCGGGCGGGTTGCGCCCCGCTACGACCTGCTCAACCACCTTCTTTCCGGCCAGCTTGACGTCTACTGGCGCAGAAGACTTGTGCGCGCGGTCCGCCCATACCTCCAAAGGCCGGGGCTGCGCTTTGCCGACCTTTGCTGCGGCACTGGGGACTTGGCGCTGGCGCTAACCAAGGAGCGCCGAAGACTGGCTTCCGCTCGGTCGGGTGTGCCCTTGGCGGCCGACTTCTGCAGGCCGATGCTGGAACGTGCCAAGGCGAAGCTGGCGCAGGCCGGCTCGCACTGCGAGCTGGCCGAGGCAGATGCGACGCGGATGCCCCTCGCGGACGCCAGCTTGGACCTCGTCACCATCGCCTACGGGTTTCGGAATCTTGCCAGCTACGATCGGGGAGCCGCCGAATTCCGGCGTGTTCTGGCCTCCGGCGGGTGCTTGGCGATGCTGGAGTTCTCCCAGCCCCCGTCCGTCGTGTGGGGCGCGCTGTTCGGGGCATACTTCCGTCATGTGCTGCCACGGCTCGGAAACCTCGTTTCCGGAAGCGGCCAGGCGTACTCGTACCTGCACCGCTCGGTGCAGCACTTCCCGTCGCCAGCCGAGATCCGTCGCATGCTGTTGGACTGCGGCTTCGCGCGCGTCGAGATGCAATCGTTGACCGGAGGCGTCAGCGTGCTCTACTTGGCGTATGTTTGAGCAGCCTGACAGGCCACTTGGCAAGCCATCCAATTCCGACTGGCTGTTCTGGGCACGGCTGACTGTCAAGGTCCTGCTAGTCTTCGGGGCGCTCTACGTCGGTTACCACTTCTATGAGCGGCACCGGCTGGCGAACGTGGAACTTGACAGGCCGGAGGCCCGCCAGCGCAAGCTGCCTGCGGACGTGTTCGCGTTTGTCCCCAAGTCGTACGTCACTGACCTGCAGTCGGCCCGGCGACGCCTCATCGGGAAGCCACTGTGGGTCAAGGAGGGCTACCGCTGGCAGTACCAGCCAAGCGGGCAGGTCTTCGGCCCGCTGGAGCGCATCGTGCCGACAGCTGTAGAGGCGCGCGGCAACGAAGCCGTTCTTGTGTTCGAGAAGGATGGCGGTCGGGCACGGTTCGGGATCGGCAGCCCGCAGCGGGTATTCATCGACGACATCTTCTTCGTGGAGGACCCCAAGGAGATCTACGACCACTGGACCCCCGAAATGTGGCAGGCCGCGGCGGCAGGGGAAGTGGCGCCGGGCATGAGCGAGATCCGCATTGGATTTGCGCTGGGAGCGGGCGAGGTCGTGCGTCAGTCCCCGGGCGCGGCGACCCGCATTGTGGACTACAAGCTGTGCGCCGCAGCCGGACTCGAGCCGGTGCGGGTCACCTACCTGGATCACGTGGCAACGGCGATCGAGCCCTTGCCACGCTGACCGCCCGAACGGCGGGGGCGTCGGGCACCGTGCCTACCATGCCCAAGGGAAGGCCAGGTCAGGCTGGTTTGCGTAGCGCTGCATGGTCAGCTCGAGTCGCTGCCCCGCCCCCGGCGCAAGCCGCGCGGTGAACGCGCTAGTGTCCATGTCCATCTGGTGCGTTCCGCCGTCTAGGCGAGTGAACTGGTGCTCGGCATAGGCGCCCGCCTGGACCACGACTTCCCGGGACTCTTCCTGGTTGAGGTTGACCAGCGTGACTCCCACCGTGTCGGGTCCCAGGCTGTCCACGAGCGCCGCCACATCAGGCGGCAGGCCTGCCCTACCGCGCTGCGGGTCGAAGTACCGCAGCCGGCTGTGCAGCACCCAGATCCGTCCGTTGGCGAAGTAGCCGCCCGTCGTCAGTTCCGCGAGCGTGTCCGTAGTGGCGGGCATGATTCCGAGCAGGTAGTCCGCCAAGCGGGTTTCTGCCGTCGTGGTGTCGGCTTCCTGCAGGTCGAGCCGGTCTTGGATGTGCTCGAGGTCAGATCGCAAGGCGCGCACCGGATACCCGGCATCGTTGCCTTGGAGATAGTCAATCCAAGGCTCCCCGCCCTTCGGGATGCGCTCAAGGTCGTCCTGCCGCATAGACCAGAGGTAGATCTCGGCCAAGCGGTCTGCGTACGTCACCGGCTGGAACCGGTAGAATTCGGGCTCGCCGTTGAACGCGTACCCCCGCGGGTCGCCGTACATCGTCGGCAGCAGCCTGACGGCTCTGTCTTCGTCGAAGCGAGCCGCTTCTAGGATTTGGTCCATTTGCGTGCGGAGCACGTCGATGTATGCTTGGTCGCCGGTCAGCAGCAGCCCATTGGCGAATCCTTGGAAGCTTGCGGCCGTGAAATAGTTGCGGTGCGCGATCTGCTGGAGCTCGCCATCAAAGATCGTGAAGTTCCAGCCGTAGGTTCCCTTCCACCACTGGCCGTTGTGCTCGCCTCCCAGCGATCCGTCCAGGCCAATGTTGGACGGGATCATGCCACCGGTTGCTGCGGCCCGCTCCCTCCAGGCGTCCAAGTACTCCAGAGTCCAGTCCTTGTACTTCTGCCTGCCGGTCAGGGCGTAGGCATTGGTGCCCAGTAGCGTAGCGGCCAGGTTCAGGAAATTGTCCCCGACTGAGTCCAAGTACTCGTCGCAGTGCGCCAGCATGCGCGGGTACCACTCCTCTAGGTCCAGCAGGGCCGATCTTCTGGCCGGATTGTGCAGGAGGTGGAACTTGCCAGGGATTGGATCGCCAACCCAGTCGTAGACGGTGGCCCTGCGCAGCATCGGCCCAAGGCTCCCGTTCCAGATGCTGCGGATGACCTTGTGTTCCGGGTCGTAGTTTGGGGCATCCGGATCCTCGCCCGTGTACATCTGTGCGAAGCGTTCCATCCGTTCCACCAGCAGGTCGTTCTCAGGGTCAGAGTGGCCCATCAGCAGGAACGCCCGCATGCCCTCTGCGGTATGGAACCAGTCCGACTGAGTGATGAACTCGCGATGGTAGGCTCCGTTGCTGGCGAGGGTCGTCAGCTCGGTGCGCAACTCCCCGTATTGCTTCAGGTGGCCCTCAAGCCCCTTCTTGTAGAGCTCCAGGACGGAGTCCGAACCGCCCAGAGTGTGCAGCAGCGTCCAGTTGTAGAAGGTCTCGATCGCGTCGTCGGGGCCGTCCAGCGTGCCCCAGCGGGGCGTATGCAAGAGGTATCCCCGCTCATCGAGGTAACGCTCGGAGAACTTCTCGACGGCCGCCGAGTTCGCATCCAGCACTTCGCGTTCCAAGACGGCCCACTCCGGGGCCTGCATTGGAGAGCCGATCTCGACGATCGGCAGTTCGGAGCATGCTGTTAGGGCAATTAGCAGCGGTGGCGCAATGGTGAGTCGAGCGCGCATGGCCACCCCATCCTACTCGCAAGCTCCCTCGGGCTTGGCGGGAGGATGCGCTGATCCTAGTACTGGAGAGGCTGGTGGATGCCAGGCGGTTCGGATGGGGCAACTCCGAGGCGCATGGCCGTGAATTGCCTAGTCCAAGCCAGCAACGTGATACGGAAGTCCGGCCGGGCAGCGTGTGAAACGCTGGGAGGCCTGCCCGAAGCCCCAAGTCGTCAGTGGCCACGACGACGGACCTTCCAGGGGACCGCTCTGCACTGAATTGATCCTTACTCGCAACTGAGACGAGGAGGCCATCCAAGTGGTCTCACAACCGCGCCACAGATTCAAGAGCCCCAGACACCCCAGACTTGAGCCACGCTTCGTCTCTGGGCGTGTGCCGGAGGCGGACCTGCCGCCTGCCTGAAGCAGGGAATGCTTGTTACGGCAAGCCCGGTTGGTCAGACAAGGATTTCCTTCAGCACGCTTCCGCCATTATCGGTGAGGCGCTTGTGTCGGCCCTCGTGCAGATAGGTCAGCGCATCCGACTCCAGCCCCATCAGGTGCAGGATCGTGGCGTGGATGTCGCGCACGTGGATCGGATGGTCTGCACAGCTGAGGCTGAATTCGTCGGTGGCACCGACGGTGGAACCTCCCTTGACTCCGGCTCCCGCGAACCAAGTCACCATCGAATGTCGATGGTGGTCGCGTCCCACACGGGCTCCGTATGCCTGCCTGGCGATGAACGGGGTCCGGCTCATCTCTGTGGTGAAGACCACAAGTGTCTCGTCAAGCAGACCTCGCGACTTCAGGTCCTGGATCAGTCCTGCGATCGGCAGGTCGACTTCCTGTGCCCTAGCGGGAAGCCATTCGCGGATTTCCTTGTGGTGGTCCCAGCTAAACACGCCGTTCTCCCAGCCATGCACCAACAGGGAATAGCGGACTCCTCGCTCGACCAGCCGTCGGGCAAGCAAGCATTGCCGCCCGAACGGTTCCGTGACTGGGTTGTCCAGACCGTACAGGTTCCGGACCGAAGCGGGCTCGTCGGACAAGTCCACGATTCCGGGAGCATGGGTCTGCATGCGGTAGGCCATCTCGTATGCGGAAATGCGGGCTTCCAGAGTGTCGGCAGAATTCCGACCGGCGGCATGCTGCTCGTTGGTCCAGCGGAGCAGGTCGAACTCCCGTCGCGAACTCTCGGCGGAGCCACCCGCCGACGATTTCAAGTTCAGGATCGGCGGACCTGAAGACCGTAGCAGCGTTCCTTGGTATGAAGCGGGCAGGTACCCGCTCTGCCACACGGCGGAGCCATTGACCGGCCCGCCGCGCCGGTCGTGGAGGACCATGTAGGCGGGGAGATTCTCGTTCTCGCTACCCAGCCCGTACGCAACCCATGCTCCGACAGACGGGTTGCCTGCAAAGACAGAGCCTGTGGTTACGTGCAGCGTGGCTGCCGAATGCAATGGGGAATCGACTTCGATGCCGTGGACGAAAGCGAGTTCATCGGCGACGCCGCCTAGGTTGCCGAACATCGTCGACATCTCGCGGCCGGACTCGCCGTAGCGCCGGAACTCGAACGGGCTGCCAACTGCAACAACGTCGGACCGGACATGCGCGTCCAGCTGCGTCGCCAGCCCCGGAAGCACCGGCATGCGCTGGCCGTCGATCTTCGTCAGTTCCGGCTTGTTCTCGAACGTGTCGATCTGGCTAACGCCGCCGGACATGAACAAGAAGATGCAATTCTTGGCCTTCGGCGGATGGTGGGCCGTCTTCCTGGCAGGTTGGGTCGATGCCCTTGACTCTCGCGCTAGCAGCGACGATAGCGCGAGGCCCCCAAGCCCGTTGAAGCTCTGCAGCAGCAGTTGCCGGCGTGAGGTGAGCTTGCCCGTCTGGAGGTCAATCAACATGGACGAATTCGTTGGCGTTGAACAGGACACGACAGACTGCCGCCAGCCCTTCGCCTTCCGCGAAGTCATTGTATCGACGAAGTTCCTGCTTGGTGGGCGTTCTCGAGAACGCGACACGGAAAGCGAGCGTGATTTGGTCCCGCGGGTCCCGGCCGGCTTCGTCTTCGAGCCGCGCCGCGAAGTGCTGCGATTCCTCGGCGACGAGTCGCCCGTTGAGCATGGCCAGCGATTGGATCGCCGTAGTCGATATCCTGCGCTGCTCCGAAGAGACCTGCGGAACCGGTGCATCCAGCATTTCCAGGAGAGGCAGCGCTAACTGGCGACGCTGGAAGACGTATACCGACTTCTTTCTGGAGTCTGGACCGCCGCTCGGTTCCCATGCGGGCCAGTTCTTGACCAGCATCTGGTCTTTCATCGCATCGGGTAGCCGGGGATACACCCCAGGCCCGCCCCTTGCGCGATTCAGGCGTCCGCTGACTGCGAGGATGCTGTCACGGATGACCTCCCCTTCCAGACGTCGGCTCGGCATCCGGGACAGCAGGGTGTTCGACGGATCGACCTCTTTCGCGCGGTCGGAGAATCTGATCGAACTCTGGCGGTATGTTGCTGAGTTCAGGATTAGGCGGTGCATCGCCTTCACGCTCCAGCCGCTCGCGACGAACTCGTCTGCCAGCCAATCCAGCAGGTCGGGATGTGAAGGGCGTATGCCGTTCGCCCCGAAGTTGCTGGGCGTTGCCACTATCCCCCGTCCGAAGTGCCACTGCCAGACTCGGTTCACCATCACCCGCGGGGTCAGTGGGTTCTCCGGACTGGCGATCCAGGTGGCTAGCGGTGACCGCCACCGATTGACGTTGCCCAGAGAGTCCAGTGGCAAGGGAGCGGCGTCGTCCGTTCCCGTCAACGCGCTCGGGAATCCCGGCAGCACGCGTTCGCCCAAGTTGTCGACTTCACCCCGAACGCGCACGAACTGCACCGGCAATCCGGCGCCGTACGGCGATTCCCGTGCGTTCTCGACGGTGTGTATCTTCGGCTGGTGCCGTTCCACCTGGCGTCGGTACACCCCCATATCACGTCCGCCGCGAAAGCCGTCAACGAAGCTCAGTCGGCGGATGTACTCGACCTTCTCGGCCCGCGAGAACGACGGCTCGTCCCGGGGTACCACGCCGTTCGCGACAGCGTCCGTAAGTCTCACGCGCAAGGTCGCCGGGGTGGCGGATGACGGGTCGCCACCTTCCTCCCGCAGTACGCTGCGAAACTTGGCAAGCAGCTGGTCCTCGTACGCCTCATAGGCCCCGCGGGCTAGTTTGAGCCTCTGCTCGGCAGCCTGACGGCCTCGGGCCACCATTTCACGGGTCGCCGCCCCCGTGATTTCGGCATCCACGTTGACGTTCTCGATCGGCAGGAAGAACGCCTGAAAGCGGTAGAAGTCCTGGGTCGGGATCGGGTCGTACTTGTGGTCATGGCACTGGGCGCAGCTGAGGCTCAGGCCGAGGAACACGGAGCCCACAGTTCCGGTGACTTCGTTCAGATGCTGCTGCCGCGCCGCCCGCCGGATCTGGCTCTGAGGAGGAGCGCCGAGTCGCAAGAATGCGGTCGCAACCCGCTTGTCTGGGTCGGTCGGGGCGAATTCGTCCGCTGCAAGCTGCTCCGTGACAAAGTCGTCATAGGGCTTGTCGCGGTTGAATGCGTCGATGACATAGTCGCGGTAGCGCCACATGTGATAGAGCTCGCGATTGGCCTCTCCTCCCGTGGAGTCCGAGTACCTCGCCACGTCGAGCCAGTGGCGACCCCAGCGCTCCCCGTAGCGCGGATCCCCGAGCAAATTGTCCACGAGCCGTTCGTAGGCGCCCTCACCCTCGTCGGCCAGGAAGGTCTGGACTTCCTCCGGGGTCGGTGGCTCGCCGATGAGGTTGAAGTACACCCGGCGCAAGAGACGGCGTCGGTCAGCTTCAGGTGCTGGATCGACACCCTGTGCCTCCAGGCGGGCGAGGATGAATCGATCGATGGGATTGCGGGGCCATGAGTCGCGCAAGACGTGAGGCGGGTCCGGGCGAGGGTTCGTCCGGAACGGGCTCCAATCATTGGCATCGGCGAGTTCTTGCGCTGGCTCGAATTGCTCGATCCACTTCGCTATCGCCTTGATCTTGCCAACCGGCAGAGGGGCCGACCCCATTGGCATGCTGGGAGCCACTTCGCCTTGCAGCACTCGCATCAGCACGCTCTGCTCGGGATGACCGGGGACAATCGCGGGACCGTGGCGGGCACCCCCCGAGAGCAACCCCTCAAGTGTGCTCAGGTTCAGTCCGCTCAGCTGGCTGTCCGTGCCGTGGCAGGCCAGACAGTGCTGCGTGAGGATCGGCTGGATTTCGGAACGGAAGGTATCTCCCGCTTCAGCGGGCAAGAAGGGGCAAGCAACAAGTGCGGCGAAGACCAGAAGCTGGCTCCCAACCCATCGAATAGCGATCGAGGCCCAAGGCTCGCGAGCCAGTGTTTGACTGTCATGCGTACTGCCCTTCATGCGTGAATCGACAGGCGTCCGCCGGATTGCCGCCTCGATTGTACCGACTGCTGTTTGCGAAGCGGCGCTGAGCGAAGGATGCGCGACGTGATTCTGAGTCCTCGGGAATTGCCCTTCAGCCCGGGCAGGAGCCCTGTGCAGGTAATCGCGGGAGTGTGGTTCGGTCTTGGAGCCAGAGGGCAGGTACGGTCTCGAGTGCGGATACAAGGCCGGATGTCGTGGTTTGAGTTGACTCGCGTCAGGAGTTGGGGCCGGAGGCGGGTTCAAGCCGTGAGCTGCCAACGAGCACGATTGCGGAGGCATCCGCCAAGCCCATCAACACCGTTGCCCAGCAAGTGCCTGCCCGGCGCAGGGGCGAGAAGCCTGCGTTTGCACTCGGACTGGAAGTGCCCTGGGATCGCATGAGCGTCTCCAAGATCCACGTACCAAGGCATGCTCGTGACTGGGGGGCGACCGTCTAGACGTTGGTTGGCTACCGCCTCCCGACAGGCAGAGCTAGCGCCAGCTGGAGAACGCTCCAAGCGTTGCGGGCCGCTTTCCCAAGACCTTGGAATCGCTCTGGGTCGCTGACGGGTGCCGCGGGCCCCGCCGCCATCTCGATAGCACGCAGCTGGGGCCGGGCCAGCCATGCTGCGTGAGGCGAGCAGCTTCGGCTGGTCGCCCTCGCAGCGGGCGATGCGCAGGCTGATCAGTTTGCGCATGACGTTGACCAGGACAACCTTGTGAGGCTTGCCCAGTTGTACGAGACGTGCGTAGGTTGCCTTCAACCCGGGTGCCCAACGGATCGCCGACAGGCCTGCCATGTAGCGGCCATGGCAGGCCTTGGCGCGACTGCCCCTGATGCGGCGTCGGCCGCAGTGCTGGCCGGAGTCGCGACCGAAAGGGGCGACCCCTAGCAAGCACCCGGCTTGGCGATGGTAGATCATGCCGAGCTCGGGCATGTCCGCGCAAGAAGAGGCAGCGTTGATCGCACCCATTCCCGGAACGGACTCGATGATGCTGGCACGGCGCTGCGGTGTTGCGTCGCTGGCGATGTAATCGAGCACGGCCTGTGCGCAGCCAGCGGTCGGCTCTGCGACCAAGCCGATGCCGGAACTGATTTTCGGAAATGAACTTGCGCAATTCGTCCGAGACTTTGAGCAACTTGCGCCGAATTGCCAGCAAATCTGCCAGTTCCCGTCGTGCCTCGGGCTTCGGATCGGTCGTCTTGAGGTCGCCAAGCAGGCCAAGCCGAACAGGCACATGTGGAGGTTGCGGTGATAGCGGCCGGTGGGCTCGCAAACGACCCTTTGGAGACCGTGCTTGCGCGAGCAGTTGCGCAGGCCCGGTGGCCAGCTTTGTCGTCGTAGAACTGGCGATTGAGTTTGCTGTGCAGGACGTGGGTGTCAGGCGTGCACTTACCGACGTCAATACCTACGACTAGACTAGTGGATGGAAGGGTCAGTTCTGTGTTTCTGTCCTCTTACAGTTCGGGCCTGAAACGACGCTTCCGCTCAAGGCATGTAGGGATTGCCGCAACGGGCCGACCAAGCTACCGCACGGATCTGGTAGCCAAAGGGACACACGGTCCGACCCGTTGCTCGCCGGTACAAGCCCCCGTCGCGGGAAATCCAGACTGGCGGGGCCCGCAACACGGGAGCGACTGTCCGCCCGCTGTGGAAACCTGAATGTCGGGACCATCGAGTCGCCGGGAAGGTACCTCCCTTCCCAGCGCCCCCACGGCCGGTGGCCATGCCCGCCACCAAGAAAAGGGGCCAGGTGACCGTACATCTCACTGCGATGCGTAAAGACGACTGTGACCGATTGGCTGGTTCAGACGTATATAGAAGTAGAGGCCAGTCAGAAAGAGAGGACTCAACCTGAATCGTCAACGACGCATCCTCGGGTATGTGATTCCTGTCTGTCTCATCATGTCAGGATTCTTCTCCTTGCAGGGAGTTGCAAATGCCCAGTGCGCGACTGGGTATGTGCGAGTGGGTGAGGACTGCAGCGCTAGGGATGCACACAATAAGCGCTGCAAGAACAACTACACTGATACTGTAGCAGCAGCATCTGTATCTGCTTCTGTCTGTGTTGCAGCGTGTCGAGACGCGGACTGTCGTAAGGCATGTGGTGTTTCATATTCAGCAGCAGTGGCAGCAGCATCCACAAAGTTAGCACTTTGCAGGTCTAGGGCTCCTGCCTGTATTCCAATCTGCCAGAAAGATCCAACTCACCCCAAGTGGTGGTGCCAGCATTGGCCGTATTGTGCATATTCAGGAGGTGGTAGTTCGGACTGATGGCCAAAGCTCTTGTAGGTATCATATTGATCGCAACAATGTTCCAAGGGACTGCGTTTTCAATGGGGATGTCGTGTACCTATTGTCGCTATCTATGCTGCCAGTGGTCGTTTTCCAAGGCTACACTTAGCCTACCTGAGAAGAGTATATCCAAGGACTATGCAATCCTGTTGAAGTCGCTTAAGACCCATCATGGAGCCGTTCCTTGTCCGCAAATTAGTCCAATATGGAAGAACGGGAAGAACGGAGAAATGTCGAAGGAGTATGTGAAATGTTCGTGGAAGGCATATGACAAGTGTAAGAGACAAAAATGTAAGGGTTACTGCATAGAAGACGGGATCACGAATGGAGATGCGAGGAGGCCGTGGCCACCTTTGGGTGACATCTCTCGCCCCAATGACGACCAAGAGGCTGCCAGCTTCTTGCTCTACATCAGTCCGGTTCAGGTGGACCCTCCCGACCTCCGTCTCAGCCATCCGGAGGATGCAAAAGCTGGCGGGGAGCACCGTTGACCTGCAAAATCGCCTTGAACACGGCGTCTATTCTGAAGACATGGGCAGCGCGCATGTGCCTAGCTTCCGGATCCCTGTCAGGACAGAAATGTTCCAATCACAGATGAGAAAAGGGAAAACCTCGGAGCTGGTTGTCCACCCCAGCTCTTCCTTGCGCAGCGCGGCGCAAGCGTGCCCCCTACTCCAGAGTGACCGTGCGAAGGGGGCGTGGATCGACTGCTGTACGCGACGCTTCGTACCGATGGCCCGGCGCATCGCCGGAAACGACGCTCTCGCTGAGGATGCCCTACAGGTCAGCTGGATGAAGATCATTCAGGCCACCAATACCGTTCTGGGAGGGCCAAAGGCCTGCCCTTGGGTTGCCAAGGTGATAACCAACACTATTAGAGACGCGCAGCGAAAAGAGCGAAGACACAGGGAAGTGCCCCTTGAGAGTGCAGGTGCCCTTGTAGCAAGGCAAAATGTCGAGCTCGAAGTCCAAGAACGGCAAATGCTTGAACTTCTGCGTGAGGTGGTCCGTATGCTTCCCAGCACATATCGACGGGTGTACGAACTGCGCATACAACAGGACCTTAGCACTAAGGAAACGGCCGAAAGGCTGAACATTACGCGGAGCAATGTGAGCACTATCCTCTATCGGACTGTGAAAATGATTGAACACAAGCTGAACAAACGATTGCGCACCTCGAACGATTGATTCATCTCGCTACGTCTCCAATGGGAACAGGTCCCGCAGGACCCACGAGAGGCGCTCCTCGGGCAAGAACTGGGCATTCTGCAGGTACACCGCCGTGGCGGCCAAGCGCGGACCGAACTGCACCGGAGCCCCCACCCCCTCCGGCCGAGGCACCCGGACCGATGTCCCGCAGGCCGCGCAGCGGCACACCGCACCCGAAACAGTTGCCGGGCACGTGGTTGCCGACCACATCCGGGTTGTCCCGCTGCCGCAGCGTTGTGCCCTTGCGCCCGGCCTGACCGCCGGGACGTTTCCCGGAGGTTCTCCGCAGGCTGCGCTGGCGGGGCTTGGCCAGTCCGTCGCTGAAGGGAGGCTTGCTGCTGTTCAGGCCCACGCGCCGCTGCAGTTCCTCGAGCCGCTGTACGACCCGATACGATCACTTCAGCTGGGCCCGCAACTGCCGATTCTCGGCTGTCGAGGGAGAGCCGCTGACGGTGGGGCAGCTGTACTAGGACCGGGCCCAAGTGAAGAATGCGTTCGACATATAGAAGAACCAGTGGCGCTGGGAAGCGTTCATGATCGGGGACTCGAAGCGCACGCGGATCATGGCGCGGATGAACGCGCTGCCCTGCAACTGGTGGTCGGTGTATGCGCGGATGATCGATGCGGACACTCGTCGGGAAGCGAAGAACAGTCGCTTCATGCAGGTGGGCAGCGTAGCGCGGGTTACGCGGCACGGCCGGCAATCGACTCTGGTGCTGACGATTGCGCACCGTGCGGCGGACGGACTGCGGGAATCGTTCGAGGAGATGGCCCGCCCTTTGCGGGAACTGCCCACTGCTGCGCAGTTGGCGGAAGTTGAGCGTTGGTGCCGGATCTTGGCAAGTGCGTTCAAGGAATACTACGCAGATCGAGGACCGGGACTGACCGCTTGGCCAGTTCTAGCCTGATCAAACACCGCGGATCAGCGCTCCGGATGCGCCGTATGCGCGAATGTGACGGCCCCAGAGTGCCTGTTGGCTGCGGAGTTTGGGATCAAGAGGCTACAGGACAGACACGCGGGACGGAATGCACCCACGAACTGACGTCGTACAGACCCTCGCCTCTTTCCTGCACTGGAGCATTCGGGCATGGAACTCGCGCTGCTTGTACACAGAAGCTTCGCTGTGGAACGAAACGCGACGACGGGCCGGGTACCTACTTCGTGGCGCCGCTGATGAACTGCTCCGGCTCGACCTCGGTCGACAGCCCCGCTGCCTCCAGCACCTCGCGTATGGCCGCCGCGGTCTCCGGAGAAAAGCGAAAATTCATTCCCCGATGGACACCAGTCGCAATGCGGAGCGGCGTCCAGCCAAGATCGTTTTTACGGTTCCACACCCGGATATCGGCACCCGCTTGGGCCAACAAGCGAACCGCTCCCGGAACGTGCTTGTACGCAGCCCCGTGCATTGCCGTGTTGCCGTTCCCGTCAATGGCGTTGGGATCGCCGCCCAACTCAAGTGCAAGCCTAACTGCTTCAACGACCTCTTCGGGGGTTCCCGCATCCTCGTCAGGGTTTCGCACGCCCACCCCGGCCGCCACCATTAGGGGCGTCGTGCCGGCTTCAGTTGGGATCGACGGGTCGGCGCCGAGGCTATAGAGGAGACGCATTAGCTCGGCGTCTGCGGTCCGAGCGGCCGTTAGGAATGGCGTCGCACCCATCGTGTTGAGACTGTGCAGGCCGGGACTGGTGCCAGAGGTCATGCGTGCGTTCACGTCGGCTCCCGCGGCCACCAGCTTCCGCACGATATCGAGGCTGGTCAGGCTTCCTGAACCCTCCGGAGCGGGATCGTTGCTACCAACCCCGGGCTTCCGCACCCAACTCACAGTGTGCAGCGGCGTCCAGCCCGGACCTGAAGCATTCGGGTCGGCACGGCGGTCCAGCAAGAGTGCGGCAACCTCGAAGTGGGCATTCGAAACCGCCACGTCAAGGACACTCGCACCGGGCTCCGGAACACCTTCCTCCCGATTGCCCCACTCGCCGCGTCGGCGACGGGGCAAGTAGCTGTTGACATCCGCACCCGCATCCAGCAGGGCCCGTGTCAATTCGAGGTGCCCTTGGCGGACGGCAAAGACCAACGCGGAATATCCCCGCTTGGACGCTGCGTTGACGTTTGCTCCCGCGTCGAGAAGTGCGCGGGCCGCTTCGAGATGCCCTTCGCCTGCGGCCCACATCAGCGCGGTCTGGCCCCGCCATGTCTCGCGCGCGTTAACAGCCGCCCCGTGGGCTAACAGCGTTCGGACTGCTTCTGGCCTCCCCGTCCGTGCGGCCGTCATCAGCACCGTCTCTCCGGATGGCAAGGACCCATTCGGATCAGCGCCGGCCAACACCAGCGCTTCGATCATCGGCGCACTGCCGTTGGCAGCGGCCAGCATCAGGGGAGTCACGTGAAACCGATTGGTTGCATCCGCCTCGGCGCCTGCGGCAATCAACGCCTCTGCGATCGAGAGGTCATTCCGGTGCGCTGCCCAGTGCATGGCTGTCGATCCATCCGCGAACCTGCCCTCGATGTCTGCGCCGCCCTGCAGAAGCGTCCGCAGCGCAGTAGGATCGTTCGACCTTGTCGCCTCGACCAGGTCACTATCGATCTCCCCCTCCAGCGGTGCCGTGACGCCGACAGTCACGGGCCAGCACAGCAGTACCGATAGGAGGACGCAACGCATGGCTAGAGAACCAGTTCCTCGATGCGGCCGGTGCTGTCGCCAAACTTGTCCAGATGGACACCGACCTTGTCCAGCAACGTGATGTGGAGATTGGCGAGCGGCACGGGTTCCTTGTAGCGGATGTGTCGTCCCCCCGTGAGTCCGCCCCCGCCTCCGCCGCCAACGATGATCGGCAAGTTCAGGTGGTCGTGGATGTCGGGGTTGCCCATCCCGCTCCCGCACAGAAGGACGCTGTGATCCAGCAGCGTTCCGTTTCCGTCTGCCGTCGAGGCCAGACGATCGAGGTAGTAGCCGAACAGCGACACATGAAAGGCATTGATCTTTGCCAGTTTCTCAAGCTTCAGAGGATCGTTCGCGTGATGCGAGGTCGGGTGATGGGGGTCCGGGACTCCGATTTCCGGATAAGCGCGGTTGCTCGTCTCTCGAGCCAGTTGGAAGGTCATCACGCGCGTGATGTCTCCCTGCATAGCCAGCACCTGAAGGTCAAACATCATTCGCGCGTGGTCCGCGTACTTCTCGGGGACTCCGATTGGGCGGTCGAGATCCGGAAGCGGAACTTCCTCGGCCCTGCTCTCCGCCCGCTGTATCCTGCGCTCGACTTCCCGCACCGCGTCGAGGTATCCACTCAGGGTCCGTTTGTCGCTGGAGCCAAGCTCGCCTTGGATCCGGGCTATGTCATCCCGCACCCAGTCGAGAATCCCTCTGTCAACACGGAGTTCGGCCCGGCGCTGAGAGGGTGATCCTCCGTCGCCGAACAGGCGCTCGAACGCGACCCGGGGATGCGGGGTCGGCGGGAGCGGCGTGGTCGGCGACGACCACGAGAGATTGTTCTGGTACACGCACGCGAACCCGTTGTCACAGTCCCCCACGTTGGTCTGGAGATCCATGGACAGCTCCAGCGAGGGCAGGGCAGTCTCCCTGCCGATGCGCTGTGCGGCGATTTGATCGACGGTTGTGGCGAGTTCGTAGTCGGCACCCTCGGTCATCTTGGCCTTGGCCGCGCTCAGGAACCCTGAGTTCGCGGTGGCGTGGTTGCCCGCCGAGTATGCGTTCTTGTTCTCTAGATTCGTGATGACAGTGAGACCCTCCTTGAACGGCTCAAGGGAATTGAGGATCGGCGAGAGTTCCGCCAGCCGCTCGCCATCACCGGGCGGAGTCCACTGTTGGAGATTGGCCCCCATCGGGATGTAGACATAGCCGAGCCTCCTTACGGGGGCGGCAGCGGTCTTTGCTTCGGCGGTCATGGCGGGAACCATCGCGTCGAGCAGAGGCAGGGCCACTGACGTGCCGATTCCCCGGAGGACGGTCCGACGGGGCAGGCTTTTCTTGGTGATGATCATTGGGTCCTCCTCATCTGGAAGGGTGCGCTGCGAACTACTCCTAGCATCAGCGATGAGAATCGGTAATCGTCTTTCGCAGCCTCGCGCACGATCTCGCGGACCGCAGGGGCGTCGTAGGACTCGAGCCCGCGCCCCAGTGCGTAGATCAACAGCTTCTCAGTCGCCGTTGACACAAACAGTTCGGGACGTCGCAGGAGCGCTCGGAGGAATCCGACGGGTCCGCTGAATCGGGTCCCGTCTGGAAGCGTTCCGGACGCATCCACGGGGATGTCCTCGTCATGCGTCCGCCAGCGTCCGACCGCGTCAAAGTTCTCGAATGCGAATCCGATCGGATCGATGATGTCATGGCAGCGGGCGCATGCGGGATCCGCGCGGTGCTCGGAGATGCGTTCGCGCAGAGTAAGCACCGCATCCGACGCCGACCGTTCTCTCAGCGGAGTTGCTTCGGGCGGCGGTGGTGACGGTGGAGTTCCCAGGATGTTCTCCAGCACCCACTTACCTCGCAGCACGGGAGAGGTCCTGTTGCCATAGGAAGTGACGGCCAGGATGCTGCCGTGAGTGAGGATTCCGCCCCGGATGCCGTCGGGGGGGAGCTTGACCCGGCGAAAATGGTCGCCATAGATGTGGGGAATGCCGTAATGCTTGGCGAGCCGTTCGTTCAGGTATGTGAAGTCCGCGCTGAGCAGTTCGACGAGGCTGCGGTCCTCGCGTACGATCGCCTCGAACAGGAGTTCCGTCTCGCCCCGGAATGACTGCCGAAGGTTGTCGTCGAAGTCGGCGAAGAGGCGCCGGTCTGGCGTCCAGGAGTCAAGGTTCCGAAGGTGCAGCCACATGCCGGCGAAATTCTCGACCAAGGCGCCGGAACGGCGGTCCGCCAGCATCCTGCGAACCTGCGATTCCAACTCGGCGTCGTCCCGTAGGCGCCCGTTACCGGCGGCTTCCAGCAGTTCATCATCCGGAATGCTGCTCCACAGGAAGAATGACAGCCGGGACGCTAGTTCGTAGTCGGAGACTTGGTGCGGCCCATCCCTCCCGTGCGCCGGAGGATGTTCTGCACGGAACAGGAAATGAGGGCTCACCAGCACGGCACGCAACGCGGTCTCGATGCCGTCCTCGAAGCCCCCACGCTCGAGCCCCTGCCTGTAGAACATCAACAGGTCGTCCACTTCTTGTGCTGTTGGTGGTCGCCGGTACGCACGGTGCGCCAAGCGCTCGAGAACCCTCAGCGCACAGGTCTCCTGATCGGCTCCGGAACGAGGTCGGCAAGAGAACACCCGTCGGCGACTCTCGGTTTTGCCCTTAGTCGCCGGACCGTAGGGCCCGACGATTGACACAGAGTACACAGCAGGCTGCGTCCGAGGATGACGGTCCATGTTGAAGCGCGCCAGATAAGGCTGCCGTTCAGTTTCGATCAATGCCGATGACTTCTTAAGGAATGTTGCGCCGATCTCGTGTCGCCCGGCGCTCACCGGGATCCGGGCGAACAGGTGCTTGTCCACATCCGTGTGGTCCCTGCCCTCAGCGGGTTCCACCACGAACCGCCGGACCTGCCTTCCGTCAAGCATCAGCTCCACCTCATGAGGGACGCGCAAGCCTTCCACGTGCTCGTTCCGGTCTCGGCTCAGCGTGATGTGAATCTCGTATTCGCCGTTCGAGGGGAAGAGGTGCGGGATGAGCGCGCCTCCGCGCGTTCCAAACGGAAGCTCCCGGAATTGCGATTCCTGCGTGCGGTCGACCGGGATCAACACGAGCTCTCCGCCTGGCGCCTCTGGTGGTGTGCCGATCGCCAAGCGGCTGATCCTGCGCGCCGCTGCGAGATACCTTTCGAGTAGCGTGGGCGAGAACTCGCCAGTGACGTTGTCGAATCCGTGCCCGGTCTCGTCTCGCGGCAAGAGGGACTCCACGTCCACCTCCAAACCGAGGAGGTCGCGGACAGCGTTTCGGTACTCCGTCCGGTTCAACCTGCGGAAGGCGCTCTCACGGCCAGGATTCGGATTCGCAGCGGCGTGTCTGTCCAGGCGATGCTCTAGATCGTGGACGACCGAGTCGTAAGTTGCTTCATCAGGTCGGGGCATCCCCGGGGGAGGCATTTGTCGATGCAGCAGCTTTCTCACCACCGCTTCCCACGCGTCCGGGTCTGCACCAGGGGATGCGGGGTCGAGCCGGTCCAAGTCCAGCCCCCCGCTCGAGATCTGCGCACTGTGGCACGCACGGCAGTACTGCTCCAGCACTGCTCCGGTTGCGGTCGAGGCGTGGGCGGGAAGAGTGGCGCCCGTCTGAGTTGAGACCAGCCAAACTGCGATGGCTAGCGTCGGCGATCTGGTAGCGAACCGCTGCATCATAGCTGCCGGAGCGACGGCAATTCTGGCAACCGAGGCCGCACGCACACGGTCAGCTTCGACTGCTGTCATGACCACCGGGTACCTTGCCTTCAGGTTGTTCAACGCCCACCCGTCATCGCCATCGACTGGTGCCTCATGCGGGGCCGAGGGTGCATCAGGCACTGTCTATCGTAAGCCCGGGAGTCGAATGCCGGAATGCAATGGGGATTTCTGCAAGCGGTTTCCGGACGACGAATCGGCTGAGGCGTGGTTCGTCGGGAACCGCTGGCCCGATGGCGTCTGCTGCCCGCGCTGCGGATCGCTGAACCTGCAGACGGGCTGCAAGCATCCGACGATGCCCTACCGCTGCCGCGAGAAGGCTTGCGGGCGTCGGTTCTTCAGCGCGAAGACCGGGACCGTCATGGAAGGCTCGAAGCTCGGCTACCAGTGCTGGGCGCTGGCCATGTTCCTGCTGACCACCAGCCTCAAGTCCGTGTCGTCCATGAAGCTGCACCGCGATTTGGGCGTCACCCAGAAGACCGCATGGTTCCTCGCCCACCGGCTGAGGGATGCGCTGGTGCAGGATGGCACCGTGCCGTATGATGGCCCAGTCGAAGTGGACGAGACATACATGGGCGGCAAACGCCGGAACATGTCGAACTCGAAGCGCAAAGAGTTGGCCGGTACCGGGCGCGGGGCCGTGGGCAAGACCGCCGTAGTGGGCGCGAAGGGCCGCCAGACCAACCAGGTGGCGGCCAAGGTCGTGGCATCGACGGACAAGGACACGCTCCAAGGGTTCGTCGAGGACAACACCAAGCCGACCGCGAAGGTCTACACCGACGAGTCCGCATCCTACAAGGGGTTGCCCCGCGACCATGAGGCCGTCAAGCACTCGGTCGGCGAGTACGTCCGGGGCAAGGCCCACACCAACGGTGTCGAGTCGTTCTGGTCCATGCTCAAGCGCTCGCACACCGGGACGTTCCACAAGATCAGCCCGAAGCACCTGGACCGCTACGTGCAGGAATTCGCCGGACGCCACAACGTCCGCGGGCAGGACACCGCCGACCAACTGTCCGAGATCGCTCTCGGCATGGAGGGCAAGCGGCTCAAGTACAAGTCGCTGATCGCCGACAACGGACTTTCGAGCGAGGCGCGGGCGTGAGCTTCGGGCTTTGGAGCGAATCCGCTGTGGCCGCCAGCCCACCCCCCTTCGGCTACACTGACGGCCACCTGATGGCAATAGCGAACTGGAAGAACCAGACCATCTGGAGGGGCGATAACCTTCCAATCATGCGCGGCATGAATTCGGAATCCGTGGACCTGATCTACTTAGACCCTCCGTTTAACTCCAAGACCGACTACGCAGCCCCCATCGGCAGCGAAGCGGCTGGAGCCGAGTTCAAGGACACATGGACGCTCTCGGACGTGGACGTGGAGTGGATCAACCTCATCGAGGGCAAGAATCAGGCCCTGTACCGCGTCCTGCTGGCCGCAATGACCGCCAGCGACAAGGCCTACCTCGTGTACATGGCCGCTAGGATTCTGGAAATGCGGCGGCTGCTCAAGCCCACCGGCAGCATCTATCTACACTGCGATCCGACCATGAGCCACTACCTCAAGCTGGTCATGGACGCGGTTTTCGGTCGCAAGGCGTTCCGCAACGAGATCATCTGGTGCTACCGCAAGTGGTCCGTAAGCGCCAACCAGTTCGCCCGGAACCACGACGTGATCCTGTTCTACTCCGGGCCTCGCGGCAACACGTTCAACGCTCAGTTCGTGCCGGTATCCGCAAAGACGCGGAAGCGTTGGGGCGGAATGCAGCAGCAGGCCGTGCTGGTCGATGGCGTGCGCTTCGCGGGCTCCACTGACAAGAAGGCACGGACTCCGTGCCCGGACTGGTGGGAAATATCCGTCATCAACCCGAACGCTAAGGAGCGCGTCGGCTACCCGACGCAGAAGCCCCTCAAGCTCGTGGACCGGATCATACTAGCCAGTTCCAACGAGGGCGATGTCGTTCTGGACCCATTTTGTGGGTGCGCCACCACCTGCGTCTCCGCCCACGCTCTCGGGCGTCTGTGGACCGGCATAGATATCAGTCCCAAGGCTGCGGATCTGGTTGTTGGTCGTCTCCGCCAGCTCCGCAAGGGACAGCAGACGGACTGGACGACGCTGGCAGACAAGGTCATCGCCCGCGATGACATCCCGCTGCGGACAGACCTAGGTACGATTCCACCGTACAATTGCTCGCCCAACCGCAAGATGCTGTACGGAGAACAGGGAGGATCGTGCGCAGGGTGCTCGACGCACTTCAAGCCACAGCACTTGGAAGTCGATCATATCATCGCTCGCGCCAAGGGCGGCTCCGATCACATTCAAAATCTTCAGCTTCTGTGCGGGAACTGCAACCGGATCAAGGGCGACCGGGGTATGGAGTACCTGAAGGCGAAGCTGCAAATCTAGGGGGAACCGAGAGAAACGATGGCTGAGAGAAAGAAACCTGAGCACCGTGAGGTCACGCTAACCGACCCGTCATACCAGCCTACCCGTGCCGAGTTGCGCGAGGACTTGCGGCTGGACGCCACGTTCGAGGAACTCACAACCGCCGTGGTCCGGCCCGTGAAGATCCGCTACGCCATGCCGGGAGAAGAGCGCTGACCGGGCGGGCGGATGGTTACTCTCGTATATAATCCCCAATGCAATTCGGGCCCGACTGCATTCATTCCCTCACAGATGACCAGCCGACTTGCCCAGACCGACCGATCGTCCTGTTTGGTCCTCGATCCTTGTTCCAAGCGTAGGGATCAGCCATCACTTTGGGCTCCGGAAGATGTGTATGCGCACGTTACGGGTGGCCCGTTCCACAACACGCAGCCACGCCACCTCAAGACCACCTAAGAGAATCCGAACCGTCCAGACTGGAACCGTCAGCGGACAGCTTGGTCAGCCCATCCAGACGATTGAGCAGTCTTGAACGCATCGTTCGCACATTACTCAACTCTTGGAAGTCCTAGGGCTGGGGAGGTGTCGCTTCGCGAGCCTTCGGCAGCCCAAAGCGGGCCGGCACAGCGGGGTTGACGGTGCCATTCTTTGCCGGCTTGCCAACGGCCTCTGCGAACCGTCGAGAGCGCAACGGGAAGACGCGGACGGTCCACGTGCGGGTCTGGCCGAGCTTTTCCAGGATCGGAGCCATAGCCAAATCCTCGCCTCGGCTGGCTCGGTCGGTGGGTGGAGGCGCTGGTACTGTGGCAGACCTACCGGATGCAGGGAGCGATGGCGACCTTCAAGATCTGCGGGTGCTTGGCACAGGTGAGACCCGCCCCCATGCCCGTGCCCGGTCACACGCTGTTGGGTCTGGTTGCTATTCTCGATCAGATTCCGAAAACCAGAATGTCCCTTACTCGCCGGACCCTCCTTTCTCGACTGCTTGCACTTGGTGCCGGAGCGTGGCTGCGGCGATACCGAGCCATGGCTGCGCCATACGCGGGCATGGTCAAGATCACGGCCGTCAAGGCCATGCAAGTCCGCAACATTGCCGGAAACTGCCTGATCCGGATCGAGACGGACAGCGGGTTGGTCGGCTACGGCGAGGCCGGATCGTCGGGACCGATGGCGCGAGCTCGCCTCGCCGTCATGGAGCCGATGCTGGTCGGCAAGGACCCACTGGCAATAGAGAGGCACTTCCACGACCTGATCACGCTCATGCACCCCTACGAGGCGCACATTCCCACGATCAGCGGGATCGACATCGCCCTGTGGGACCTCGCCGGCAAGATATTGGACAAGCCGGTCAATGTCCTGTTGGGAGGCCCTTTCCGGGATGGCATCAAGATGTACTCGCATGGGCGGCGGAATCAGGTGGGCGACATGCAGGACATGGGGCGGATGAGGGAGTGGGCTGCCGAGATTCGGGAAGCGCCGGAGGGCTTCACGGCCTTCAAGATCTCCATCGACTATGCGCTGGGGATTCGAGCGGCCCGATTCACGACAACGCTCGACCCTGCCCAGATCCGGCGCATCGGCGTCGGATTCATGAACGCCCGAGAAGCGGTGGGAGAGGACATAGCTGTCGCCGTCCACGGCCATAACGAACTGGACACTACCAGCGCGATCCAGGTGGCGCACGCCGTCGAACCAATGCGGCCGTACTTCTATGAGGATCCGCTTCCGGTGCAGTTCTCGGAAGGTTGGCAGGCACTGCGGGACGCCACGCCGATTCCCTTGCTGGTAGGGGAGAAGCTTGAGCTTACTGGCGAGTTCCGGCCGTTCCTCGACGCTGGCGTTGCCGACTACATCCATCCCGACCTAGCCTTTGCCGGCGGCATTACGGGCACTCGGAAAATAGCGGACTATGCGATGCTGACTCGCCGACCGGTTGCCCTGCATAACGTCGGGAGCCTAGTGCTGACCTACGCCTCGGCGCAGTTCGGCTCGTCCATACACAATTTCTTCAGGTCTGAGAGCCAACTGGGCCGTCCGGCACGACACATCGAGCAGATGTCGGCCATCGGCGCACCTGATGTCAGGAACGGAGTGCTGACAACCCCAACGCGCCCGGGGCTTGGGTTCGAGCCGGATGAGGACTACCTCAAGGGGCAACTGGTGGATGGAGAGCAGTTCTGGGACTGATCGGGCCACAAAGGCTCTGCTGAATCGACACATTATCAGGTACGAAATTGCACGAATCCGGAAACGAGCTGAGCATGAGGGCGGAGTGCACGGCACTATGTCGCGACCCCGAGCAGATCAGTCCGGGGAGTGGGCTTCCATAGCCGCACTGGTTGACGTTTGCTGGCTCAGCGCTGCTGGAATGTTGTGACCGAAGCGCTGACTCGGTACGGCCAAGACTGGCGCAGGACTCCGCGCCGCGGAGAAACCTACCCTACCGGTCAGCAGGTCCGGACGGACCCTGTGTCGAGATCGCCCAGTCTCACGGCACTCGGTGCCGTTGTCTGCCGGGCGCTTCCCCGCGGGGGCAAATCCGTCAGCTCGAACGCACGCAGCGGCTGAGGAGTGGTGGGCAGTCGAGCGTGCCTTGGCTGAGGCCCTTCGCGAAGCGGTGCGCATCGGGCAGAGTGGTCGCCCGCCAGCGAGGGCCGGGATGAGCACGAGCGTCAGCATTATGCGTAGCGAATTGCGCCGGCGTTTCCTCCGGCGCGAGATCGTGGAGGATTCAAAGCTGCTAGGGTTCGGAGGTGGGGGCCCTAGAGCCCCGGGGTTACTCGTGAACGTAACGGATGCGGAACTCCGCCAGCGCATGCGGCTGGGTGAGGACAGCGGATGGGAGTTCAAGCAGATTGAGTTCAGCGGCGACCGCCCGACGGGTCCCCGGCGTGAGGACCTCGCCGATGAGATGGCGGCATTCGCCAACGCGAGTGGGGGCGTGCTTCTTTGCGGCGTCTCCGACGCCGGCCGGATCCAAGGCATGTCCCCGAAGCAGATGGCCGCGCTTGACCACCTCTTGGTCGAAGTGAGCACGGATGCGGTGGAACCAGCCCTGCGCATCAACGTTCATCATCGAGAACTCGACGGCAAGGCCTTCGTGCTCGTGGACGTGCCGCGTGGGGATGCCGTGCATGAACGGGCTGGTCGGGCATTCATGCGGGTTGGTGCGACCAAGCGCCGCCTCGGCGGCGACGAGCGTCTGCGGTTGGCGCAAAGACGCGCCCAGAGCCGCTACCTCTGGTTCGATCAGCAGATCGTTCCGCAGACCGGCTTCGAAACGCTAGACGAGCGTCTATGGGAACCGCTGCTTAGTGTTGCGGGAGCGGCCGACCCTCGCCGGGCTCTGATGAACCTTCGGCTCTTGGCGATCGATGAGGCAGGTGTGGACCGGGCCACAGTCGCCGGTGTGCTGCTCGCTACTAACTCGCCTCAGGATTGGTTGCCGCAAGCCACTATCGTGGCGACCCGCTACCGTGGCAAAGACCGGGCCTCCGGCCAGTTGGACGCGCAGGAAGTTGCAGGCCCGCTTGCAAATCAGATCGCCGACGCGGTGAAGTTTGTCGTCCGCAACATGCGTGTGTCGGCTCGCAAGACGCCTTCCCGAGAGGATACGCCGCAATACAGCAAGGCTGCGGTGTTTGAAGCAGTAGTCAACGCGGTTGTCCACCGCGACTACTCAATGTCCTCGCGCCGGATTCGGCTGTCGATGTTCGAGGATCGACTGGAGATCGATTCGCCAGGTCAGCTGCCCAACGGAATGACAATCGAAGGCATGGATTCGAGCCAGGCAACCCGCAACGAGGTTTTGGCTTCCGTGCTTGGACGGATCCCCGTTGGCGAAGTTCCTGGATCCCGGCATCGGCGGTACATGATGGAACGCCGGGGGGACGGCGTCTCGATCATCCTTAAGGAGACCCGCGAGACCGCCGGCATCGAGCCGGCATACAGAGTCGTAGACCAGTCGAGTCTGGTGTTGGCGATCCCGGCCGCAAGACTCGAACTCACACCGTCGGACGCCACGGTGACGGTGCACTCGGAGGGCGACCCACTAGCCGGAGTCGACGTTCTAGTCCTGTTTCCGAACAGGACTTGGCTACGGGCAACAACAGACGATGCTGGTGAAGCAGACTTGAACCTCTACACGACGCACCTGCCGATGACCGTTTACGCCGCCGTGCCCGGTTACGCCGCCGGGCTGGCACGGGAGTGGACGCCACGCCAAGGCGGATTGCTGCTGGAACTCGCACCGCTCCCGACCGGGGGCGCGGCAATTTTCCCACAGGATACCGGGCATCTCCCCGGGCTGCGCGGAAGACTGAACCCGGTCCGCGATACGTCCGACCGGACCTATCTGTATGCAGACAATGTCGCCATAGAGCAGGGAAGGCAGCAGCCCGTGTCATTCCGGCTGGGCAAGCCGATGAGGCTCACAGACGCGTTCGGGGTCGACATGTCGGTAAAGATCGTCGACATCCTCGGGCGGTCGGCCCTGGTGGAGTACCGGTCCCTCTGAACCATAGGTGATCGACTGACTGCGCCGACCGCAACTGCACGGCTCACGACGCCGACCGGCACCACCTGTGCAGCGATCGATCGCCGACAGCGGAGCACCAATACCTCGCCTCCATCGTCGTGGCAGGGGCAGGCAGGAAGTCTGTTTGCAAGAGGGTTGCGATCGTCTTGCAGTTCACCACGACTCCCGAACCCGAGACTGCATTGACCCTCAGCGCTGCGCGCCTTGAGGGAACGAGGAACAGCCCCGGACGGCGGCCCGGTCTTGCTCCAGGGCTTGCGAGCCGGGGCAGATCGGGACAGCCCCGACTTCACCGCGAGGCTGCGACGCGCGAGCGTCGGGGGATCGCTCACCCGTCAGAGCCCAAGCCGTCACCCGGTGATACAATCCGGTTCGCAAGTCAAGGGCCCCGGCTGGCTGGGGCATGTCCGCATAACTGGAGGGAATGCATGCAGACGAAGGCACTCGTGGCGGAGTTCATCGGAACGTTTTCGCTGATCTTCATAGGAGCAGGTGCAGCTGCTGTCAGCGGCAACCTGGTGGCGGTGGCACTGGCCCACGGCCTTGTGGTGATGGCGTTCGCCTACGCCTACGGGGGGATTTCGGGCACCCACATCAATCCCGCTGTGACGATCGGACTGCTGGTCGGAGGCCAGATCAAGCTCGGGGATGCGATCGGGTACATCGTCGTGCAGCTGATCGGCGGGATTGCCGGCGCATCCGCGCTTCTCTACTCACTCGGAGCTAACGCCGGTTCGCTCGGCGCCACAGTCCCGGCAGAGGGCATCGGGACCGGGCAGGCCTTTCTGATCGAGGTCATCCTCACGTTCTTGCTGGTCAATTCGATCTACCACTCGGCCGTCAGCGGAAAGGCCGGGAACCTCGCACCCGTCGCAATCGGCCTGACGCTCGCAGCGTGCATCGCCATGGGCGGCCCGCTGACCGGCGCCTCGCTCAATCCCGCCCGCACGTTGGGTCCTGCGCTCTTCAGTGACGCCCCCACCGCGATGTCCTCGCTGTGGATTTACTTCGTGGCGTGCCCTGTCGGAGGCATTTTGGCGGCATTCGTACATCGGTTCCTCACCAGCGAGGACTAGCCACCCGCGCGGCGTTCCCTCGGGGCCCGTCGCGCTGCTAGCATGAGACTCGCCGCCGTGCGAGGCCGTGCAGGCCGCGCGGCCAGTGTCCCGGAGCAATCGTGAGCGGCTTCGTGCCCGTGGGTGAACTGCGCGTGAAGCCCATGGTCCCCGCTCACGCCAAGCCCGCCGAGAATCCGGCCGGCCAGCGCCCCAGATGGCTGCTCGCCCCCGCCGCAACCGGCACGAACTACCGCAGCCTGAAGCGCCTTGTAGCGGACCTCCGCCTGCACACTGTCTGCGAGAGCGCGGCCTGCCCGAACGTTGGCGACTGCTGGAACAGGCTGAGTGCGACATTCATGATCCTCGGCAATGTCTGCACTCGCCGGTGCGGCTTTTGCGCCGTTCAGAAAGGGCCCCCGCTCTCGGTGGACCATGACGAGCCGCGACGTGTCGCCACCGCCGTTGCCGCGATGGGTCTGCGCCACGCAGTCATCACGAGCGTGAACCGCGACGATCGGCCGGACGGCGGCGCGGAGCTGTTCGCGATGACCATCCGCGCCATCCGCGAGCGCCTGCCTGCCTGCAGCGTGGAAGTGCTCGTGCCGGACTTCCAAGGGTCTACCGAGGCCATGGACACCGTGCTCGACGCCCGCCCGGCGATCCTCAACCACAACGTGGAGACCGTCGCCCGCCTGTACCGGACCGTACGTGCGGGATCGGACTACGATCGCTCGCTGGCCATGCTGCGGCATGCCTCTGACCGCAACGGTGTTCCGACCAAGTCGGGGATCATGCTCGGCCTCGGCGAGACGCTCGAGGAGGTTCGGCAGACGCTGCAGGACCTGCGCGCCAGCGGAGTGGACATTCTCACTGTCGGGCAGTACCTCCGCCCGTCACCCGACCACCTCGCGATCCAGAGGTACTACACCCCCGCCGAATTTGACCAGATCGGAGAGTTCGGCCGGTCCATAGGCTTTCGGCACGTCGAGTCCGGGCCGCTCGTGCGCAGTTCCTATCATGCCGACGAGGGCTTGCCCGCCGTGGGCCGTCAGTTCCCACTTCCGCTGGGCTGAGCTATGCAGGTCGAAGAAGTGGTGCCCGGTGTGGGGCTCGAACCCACACGTCCTCGCGGACAACGGATTTTAAGTCCGTTGCGTCTGCCAATTCCGCCAACCGGGCACGTCCCACATATTTTATGGCGGCCGACGGCCGCCGCTGTCCCGCTCGCCGCGCTCATTTCCCTGGTTGTGGCCGCAATCCCGGCCTCGGCTGCCAGGCCCGCCGTGTCCTGCTCCGCCCTGGGCGAGAGGACAGTGCATGAGTACACGGTCCTCTCGGCTGTGGCCTTGGACGCTACCGGCCAGGCCCCGAAGCGCTGCAGGGTCTTGGGAATGTTGCCGCCGGAGATCCTGTTCGAGATCGTGATGCCCGAGGACTGGAACGGGCGCATCCTGATGCAGGGCAACGGAGGCTACGCCGGCACTTCGCCCGATGCACCCCAGCGGGTCGCCCGCTCGTCCCGGGTGGCCGCCGACGGTTTCGTTTCGGTCTACACGAACACTGGCCACGATCGCACGGCGGAGCCGCTCGCGACATTTGCGCTGAACAACCGCCAGAAGGAAGTGGACTACAGCTTTCGGGCGGTTCGCCTGACCCTCCAGACCGCCAAGAGGCTCGTCGAGCTCTACTACGGCCAGCCGCCCAATTACTCCTATTGGCAGGGGTGCTCGACCGGCGGTCGGCAGGGGCTGATGGCCGCCCAGCGGTTCCCCAAGGACTTTGACGGGATCTTGGTGGGTGCGCCAGTGCTGGATTTCACCGGCACACAGATCTGGGGCGCGTGGAACGCCCGGGCCCTCGCCGGCACGGGCTTGGATCTCGGCAAGATCCAGGTCGTAGCCAAAGCGGTGTACGAGAAGTGTGACGCTCTGGACGGCCTGCGCGACGGTCTTCTGGAAGATCCCCGTCAGTGCGACTTCGAACCCGGCAAGGATCTCCAGCGCTGCACCGAAGGGGCCGCGCCTGACTGCTTCACCGAAGCGCAGATCGACGCCCTAGACAAGGTCTACGGCGGCGTCGTGAGCGGCGGAGATGTCATCTTCCCCGGCCTGCCGGTCGGGTCCGAAGCTGCGCCGCGCTCGGGCCGACGCCTTGCCTCTGGCTGGAACGGCTGGCTGCTGAGCCGCGAGGGCCCGTCTCGTCAGGAGATCTTTGCCGAGACGTTCCTGCGCTACATGGCGTTCGACCGGGACGATCCCGAGTTCTCCGTCGAAGATCTCGACTTCGACCGCGATCCATCGCAGATGCGCTTCATCCGCTCGATCCTCGATGCGACGGACCCGGACTTGTCGCGCTTCCGCGACGCCGGGGGCAAGATGCTGATGTACTTCGGTTGGGCCGACACGGCTCTGAATCCGATGATGGGCGTGGACTACTACGAAGCCGTGCGCGGGGTGACTGGCGAGTCGACCGGCGATTTCTTCCGGCTGTTCATGGTGCCCGGAATGTTCCACTGCAGTGGCGGGCTCGGTGTCTTCGGTGCGGACTACTTCGGTGCTTTGGTGGACTGGGTTGAGCGCGACATCGCTCCGGAGCGCATCGAGGCGTCCCGCGTGGTCGAGGGACGGACTGAAATGACCAGGCCATTGTGCCCCTACCCCCAGGTTGCGGTCTACGACGGGCAGGGCGATCCTGCAAGCAGCCGCTCGTTCACCTGCTCCGATCCCCCGTAGCCGCTGCAGCTTGCGAGGCGGAGCGGCGCCACACCCGGTACGCCTAGGCTTGGCTCCGTCAGCTGGCCAGCCGTCTCTGGGCCCCTCTCTGTGGTACGCTATCTCCCCGAATCCCTGAAGGAGGGCCTAAATGAACCGAAGCCGACTCTTCCTGGCGAGCTGCATCGCCCTCGTGACAACCTCGATGTTCTTCTCCATCCGAGGCGACGCGGCAGATGCTCTCGGAACGGACTTCCAGCTCACCAAGGAACAACTGGGATTCATCTTCCAGCCGGCCTTCTACGGCTTCACGGTTTCCATACTCATCGGCGGATCGCTAGTTGACCTATTCGGCATGCGTCGCCTGCTGACGATCTCTGGCCTCTTCTACATCTTCGGAATCCTCGCGATCGTGTTCGCCCCGCTTCCGGAATCTCCAGTGGCTTCGATCTTCGGCAACCCGGTCACGCTGATGATCTGGACGGCCATGCTGGCGCTGGGGCTGGCCCAAGGACTTGTCGAGGGGGTCATCAATCCCCTCTGCTCGACCCTCTACCCGGAAGACAAGACCCACCGAATGAACGTTTTGCACGCGTGGTGGCCCGGAGGCCTGATCGTTGGCGGGCTGCTGGCCTACTTCATCAGCATGGCCATGGGGCTCGGCGGTGACGTGGATGCCGGAACTCAAACGCTCGGCTGGCGCGTCAAGCTGATGACGATCCCTGCTGTCGCCTTGGCGTACCTGATCCTGATCAGGGGCCAGAAATTCCCCGCTACCGAGCGGGTCGCGGCCGGCGTCAGCAACAGTGAGATGTTCCGCGAGCTCCTGCGACCGTCCTTCATCTTCCTTTGGATCTGCATGTGGCTGACGTCCGCGTCCGAACTGGGTCCCGACCAGTGGGTGCCTTCGCTCATCACCAGTCTCACGGGCGGCATGCCCGGCATACTGATCCTCGTCTACACGGCCGGAATCATGTTCGTCCTGCGCTTCTTCGGCGGGCCGCTGGCCCACAAGTTCTCGCCGTTCGGGCTGATGACGATCGCCGCGGTGCTCACTGCCGCCGGCCTTTACTCCTTGGGATCGGTCAGCACCATGGCCGGAGCTTTCGCCGCCGCTACGATCTTCGGCGTTGGCAAGACGTACTTCTGGCCGGTGATGCTCGGCGTCACCTCGGAGCGCTTCCCGAAGGGCGGCCCAGTCGCCTTGGCGGTCATGGGCGGCACGGGCGTGTTCTCAAGCGGCACGGTCGTCCCGATCATGGGCCGGCTCTACGACCGCTTCGGACCGGCCGCCACATTCAGGTACGTCGCCATCCTTCCGGTGGCGCTTGTTGTGCTGTTCGGAGCCTTCTTCCTCCACTTCCGGAGGATGGGCGGCTACAAGCCCGAGCAGCTCTCCACGGACTGACGCATCGTTCGCGGCAGGTCCACAGTAGGCTGCGCCGCTCAAGAGATGGTGCCTTAGTCGGTCGTGAAGTGCCCCGAGCATTGGGGAGGCGACCGCGACGCGGGAGACCATGCAGGGCCATCCGCAACCGCCGATTCGGGGCGCCGGGCCGACCGCGAGCGGGTGGATTCAGGCCCAATGGGCGCTGGAGGAAGTGATCCGCCCAGCATGACCGACGCGGAGGAATCGGTAACACGGGAGGCCTGAGAGATGGTTGTTCGGGTGAACGGAGCCTTCAACGGTGAGATATCCCAAGACGAACCCACCTACATCACCGGCAATACGGCGCGCGAGATTCTGGACGAGCTTCGCGAGGGGGGTATATTCACCGCCGAGATGACGCTCGACGCCTACCTGCGATTCTTGGCAAGGAACGCAAGCTTCTTTGCCGGAGCGGATGTTTCGGTCGTTGGCGAGACGCTCGACGAGCGGGCGCAATCGGTGTTCGATGGCCTGCTGGCGGCAGGGCTCTTTGAGCGCGAGGAAGCGCAATGACCCGCTGCGTTGCCCCCCAGCCTATCTGGGCGCCACGTGTGCGGATCTCATCACCTTGGCTTGACGTCGAGCGCAGGGGACATCAGTAACCTGGTCTGGTCGGCGACCATGTCGCGCGGGAGCGTGCTTGGCTGACGTCACGGCGGGTCACACCCGCGACCGGACAGCCATTGGAGGACGGCGCCCGCTGCTGATCGCGCGCCTCACGAGCTTCGGTCCGAGGCGGGCAGCGAGGGCGGCTCCGACTGGCGAACCCGTGTCGGGCGGGGGCCGGCTGCAGACGACCCGGAGCAGCCGCCTTCGTCCCGGTCGGGCCGTGCCGTCCCCCCGCCCAGCGATCCCTAACCGGGCTCGCACTGCGTTCCCTGGGCACGACGCGGAGGGATCTTGGCCGGGCCCGGGCGAGCCGCGGGTGGCGCCAAGGAAAGTCGCATTGAGGCTGAGATCGATCGACCGGCCGCCTTCCCATTGCCGGAGCGAGTCCGGACTCACCGCTCTCCGGACGACCGGGCGGCCGGCCGATCCGGATCGTGGCAGGGGAAGCCAGTGCGCCAGTGGTCCCTGCGGCAGCCACTGCTCCACGGCCCCATCCATCCAGCTGGTACGACAGCGTCGCCAACGACTCGTCGTCGGAGGCATACCGCAGTCCTTGGCGGCTAGCCTTTCTGCCACGTCGCAATGGGTTGGGCTCGGAGTGACGGCTCTCGCAAGGAGGACTCTGCATGCCTCCAGCGAGTGTGGGTACGGCAGATTCCGAGATCAAGGCAGAGGACTGTCGGCCTTAGCTTCCGCCTTCTCAATCACGCTTCGGACAGCATCCACTACCACATCGGGCCGGTCATGCTGAATGAAATGGCCAGCACCGTCCACGACCTGCCACTCGCTGTTGGTCGACAGCCTAGACAAATCCTCGTGCATGTGATGCCACCACTCTGCTTGTCGTCGCCCTCCGGTCAACACTACGAGCGGCTTGTCGCCGAAGTCGACAGAACTGTCCCCAACCTCTCGCAAGCTCTGGCGCATGGCGGACATTTCCTTCACGACGGTCTGGAGCGTTCGATTGGTCATCAGCAATTCCCGTTCCTGCTCTCGTACCTCAATGTCGCGGGAAGCCGGATCACCCTCCATCGCGGGAGCCAGAATCCGAACCAATCCAAGCGGCCCGAGGACCTTTAGTGCCACTACGAGGCTCTCTAACTCTTCTAGGTCCGACGTGCGATGGATCTGATCGGGATGTGAAGAGTCCACCAACACCACACCTTCGAAGTCATTCGGAAACCGAGCGGCGTACAACTGCATCAACACGCCTCCAAAGGAGTGCCCTACGAGAACATAAGGTGGTCTTACTTCAGCGGTTTGCAAGAGCACCTTCAACTCTTGCACCATCGTTTCAGCAGTCCGCGGCGAACCGGCGGGTTCGCTCCAGCCATGACCTGGCCTGTCGTAGGTGCATACTTGCGTTAGCTGGGCAATCTCTGCGAACACGGACATCCACACTAGCGAGCCCGCACCCGCCTCGAGGATCACAGTTGGGGATCCCGCTCCGGCACAGAGCAGATGGACCTGCCTTCCGTTCAATTCGACCAGTCTGCCTGGGGGAGGGATTCTACGAAGGCTGAGATGCGATAGCAGAGCTTGAAGCCCCGCCGCCCCGAGGACTGCCAAGGCGGCTGTCGCGGCGAACCACAGAACAACGCGCTTCAGTTTCGTGTTCATCGTCTTCATTGTTTCGCTTAGACACCGCAAGCATAGGGTTTGTTCCTGTCAGCGACCGGTCTGTCATCAACGCATCGCCGAACCAATCGCGTTTG
Source organism: Bryobacterales bacterium (assembly GCA_965203925.1). Taxonomy (GTDB): domain Bacteria; phylum Acidobacteriota; class Terriglobia; order Bryobacterales; family UBA6623; genus VXMF01. The sequence goes on along the minus strand of OZ241924.1, from coordinate 995,647 downwards.
GCCAAGACTTCGCCAAATATCTCAGAGAGGTGGGCTGCGGATATGTTGTGCAGTTGCTGACCGCTTCACAACTGCCCGCCGTCACAGGCCGGCATCCAGCACTTCGGTCGAGTCCAGCTCCGGCCCGCCCCCTCGCCCGGCGGCCACATAGATGCGGCCGTCCAGCACAGCCGTCCCGTCACCATGCCGGCCTGTCACCAGAGTGCCGGCCGGATGCCATTTCCCCGTTGCTGTGTCGAGACGATGCGCGTCCCAATGCGCCAGGTGCGGCCCTGTCTCGCCGCCGAAGTAGTAGATCGATTCGTCGAGAGCCGAAAGCCCACCGGCGGCGGTCGGCACAGGCAGCTTGGCCGGCAAGGTCGACCAAGCCCCCGTCGAGAAATCGTGGACATCCACCTCCGGCACGACGTAAGGATGCTGCAAGCGGTCCAGATCTGCGCCGGACCGAAGGGGATGGCCTGATAGGTTGGAGGCATGAAGAGAGACCCAGCACTCGTGCCGCTCTCGCGCCAGCACCACGATGGCCTTGCGCTGGGCGTGTACATCAGGCGCGGGCTTCGTGGGTCGGATCCCAAATGGACGCTCGCCGCGCTGCGCGCCCAAGCGCTGACGCTCTGGGAGCACGAATACCTCGGACACTTCGCCGTGGAGGAGCGCTTCGTCTTTCCGGTCGCAAGGAAGGCGATTCCCGACCCTTCTCTGGTCGACGCACTCCTGGCCGACCACGAGGATTTGCGTTCCTGCTTCTCGCTGCTTGAGCGGCGACCCCCAGAGCAGTGCCACGACCTGCTGCTCCGGCTAAGGGAACGGCTGGTGCGGCACATCCGGAGGGAAGAGCGGGAGCTCTTCCAAGCCCTTCAGGCGAGCCTCGACGAGTGCGCCATGAAGGCGCTCGGAGAACAGGTTGAGCAACAGCTGCCCGCGATGTGCCTATCGCTCGGCAGCGCTGCCGCCTGACGGAGGCAGCGCTGCCCCGGGACGCTATTCGGGCCGCGAAGCTGTCGCCGATGGTGCTGGTCCCGTAGTGGGCTCTCGGGGCGCACCTCCTGCTTCCAGGTTGCGCTCGAGGCTGGTCTCGATCTGGCGCATGATGCCGCCGGCCTCGAAGTCGATCGCTACGCGCACTGCGTTCTTGACAGCTTGGCGTGTCGACCTGCCATGGCAGATGATCACCCCGCCGCGCACGCCTAGCATCGGGGCCCCGCCGTACTCCTCGTAGTCCACGCGCTTCTGGAACTCTTCGAAGGCGCCCTTGGCCAAACCGTACCCTATCTGGCGCATCACGGTCGCCTCCAGCGACTTGATCAGCATGGTCTTGATCGTGGAGACGAGACCCTCGCTGACCTTCAGCGCGACGTTTCCGACGAAGCCGTCGCACACCACCACGTCGGCGTTCCCCGAGAACAGGTCGCGGCCCTCGACGTTTCCGACAAAGTTGAGGGTCCGCTTCCTGAGCAGTGCCATCGTCTCGCGGGTCAGCTCGTTGCCCTTGTGGTCCTCCTCGCCGATCGACAGCAGACCCACTCGCGGCCTCTCACAGCCGAACATCACGTGGGCGTAAACGTGGCCCATGACCGCGAACTCGGCCAGCATCGCTGCCGTGCAGTCCACGTTTGCGCCTACGTCCAAGACCAGCGTGCGGCCCCCAGATCCGGTCGGGAACACCTGCGCCACCGCTGGCCGCTTCACGCCCGGAATGCGGCCCATGCCCTGCAGGGCAGAGGCCATCACGGCGCCTGTGTTGCCCGCAGAGACCAGTCCCGCAGCCTTCCCCTCATGCACGAGCTTGGCGGCCACGCGGATCGAACTGTCCTTCTTGGACCGCAGCGCCACCGACGGGTTGTCGTGCATCGTCACCACGTCATTCGCGTTGACGATCTCAATCTGGCCTTGGGCGGGAAAGTGACGGGAGAGTTCCCTGCGCAGCGCGCGCTCGCGTCCCACGAGCAGGATTCTTGCTCCGAACTCCTCGGCGGCCAGCAGCGATCCCTCAACTTCCACCGCCGGAGCGCCGTCCCCGCCCATGGCGTCAACTGCGATGGTGACTGGTGGGACCACTTGGCTCGGCCTCGCTCTTAGGGGGGTGTCCTATTCTTCGTCGACTTCGACGACCTCGCGGCCCTTGTAGTAACCGCATTCCGGGCAGACGCGGTGCGGCAGGATCATGACCCCGCACTTGGGGCAGATGGACCCGCCCGGGCGCTTGAGAAAATGGTGGGATCGGCGCTTGTCACGCCGGGCTCTGGAATGCCTACGCTTCGGGACTGGCATGCTTGAATCCTCCCAAGGGTTGGTGTCTCACCGCTCCAGGGACAGCTGGCGTAGCGCGTCCCAGCGCGGATCCTCAAATTGCGGCCTGCAGGTGCACGGGTCCACGTTGCGGTCGCTCCCGCAGATCTGGCACAGCCCTTTGCAGCCAGGGCTGCACAAGTTTCGCACTGGGAACCAGAGCAGCAACTGCTCGCGGATCACATCGGGCAGCGCGACCCCGTTCCCCTCGTAGAATCCGACCTCTGTCTCTGCGCGACTGATCGCCGCCTCGCCGCCCCCATCGATCATCTCCATCGGGTAAAAGTGCAACTCGAAATCGGCGTCAAAGTCGTGGCGGACCTGCTTCAGGCAAAGATCGCAGTCGGACAGCGCGGAGGCCTCAATGCGCCCCCGCACACGGATCGATCGCAGCCCGTGCTTGTCCAGCAGCGTTGCGCTGCCGGACGCCAACACCCCCTTGGCCAAATCCCAGTGCTCAGGGAGTCGCACAAGGCCGCTGTCGATCACTGCCCGAAAGTGAAACGGCTTCTCTTCCAATGCCGCCGTGTCGATGAACCATGCTCGTTCCACACGGAGCAAATCCCAGTGTACCCGCGTCCCGAGCGGGGGCGCAATCAGCCGCGAGCGCCGAGAAGTGTGCAGGGGCGCCGGCGCTCCATCCTGCCGCTGGCGGTGGCGGGTGGGCACGGCCAAGCCCACCCAAGCTCCATTCGCCGCTGTGACAGAGAATCGCGGCTTGCGCAGCCGGCTATCGGTGCGACGCTGGCCCTTCTGGCACCTGGTCTCCAGGACCTGCCTTCCCGCGCGGGGGCGCCTCGTCGAGGTGCCTCGCTGCTCACTGCGAGGTCGAATTCAGGGGTCGGCAGTTGCGACCACCGCGCCGCTGGGTTTACCATCGTTGCCGGAAACAGCCAAGGGAGGCCCAAAAATGAAAACTACTCTCCGTCTCGCAATCCTGGCACTGGTGGTCGCGTGCGCCAGCCTGCTGGCCGTGCCGCGCGTGACCTCTGTGGAGCCGGATGCCGTCGCGCCCGGGGGAACCGCCGTGGCCAAGGGCACCGATCTTGCCGAGAACGCCGTAGACACGCTGTACCTCACCGCAGGCGGCACGGACATCACCCTCAAGATCACCGAGCAGACAGCCGAGTCGATTACCTTCGAGATCCCCGAATCGGTAGAAATGAAGCGTTACAGGCTGATGATCCTGACCGCCGGCGCCGGGGCCGCCTACATGGAGCAGCCGATCGCCCTTGAGGTTGTCGACGCCGAGACCGCCAAGGCGCGCGCCGAGGAGGAGGATCTCGAGGTTGAGATCATCGACGCTGCCCCGGAAGAGGAGGACGACGGAAACAACTAGCCGCCATCGGACCCGGGCGGCTCTGCCCCCGCACCGAGACGCTCCAGGGCCCAAATGGCGTGCTCTCGCACGACCGGATTCTTGCTGGCGGCCATCCGCTTCAGCGGGATCCGCAACGACGGCTCGCCGCTGTTTCCCATGGCTGTGGCCACGTTGCGCAGGAATGCCGCGTGGCCCCCACGTTCCAACGGGGTGTTGTCGTAGCGCTCTTTGAACTGGTCGGCGGTCAGCGCTGCCGCTTCGGCCAGCTCGGGCCTTGCATTCCGCGGCTGGAATGCCTCTTCTTGGGTGACCGCGGCTCGTCGGGGGGTGTTCCACGGGCAGACGTCCTGGCAGATGTCGCAGCCGAAGACGTGCTGCCCGACGTCCTCGCGATGCGCGGTGGGGATCGAGCCCTTCAGTTCGATCGTCCAGTACGCGATGCACAGGCGAGAATCTAGCGCGTGGGAGGGGCCGCCGGGCTCTTCAACCTGCACCAGCGCGTCGGTCGGGCAGGCGTCTATGCAGCGCCTGCAGGTGCCGCAGCGGTCGGGAACTTCCCCGTCCGGAACCAGTTCTAGCGACGTGAGGATCTCGCCGAGGAAGAACCACGAACCGATCCGCTCGTCAATGAGGCAACAGTTCTTGCCGATCCACCCCAGACCGGCGGCGCGCGCATAGGAACGTTCCAGGACGGGTGACGTGTCCACGCAAACCTTGCACCGGGTCTCCGGGCCGTGCGTCTCCCGAATCCAGTCCGCTAGTCGTCGCAGTCGCCGCTTCATCAGGGAGTGGTAGTCCTTGCCCCAGGCGTAGCGCGAGATCCAACCGGAATCGGCAGCCCGCGATTCCGTGGAGTAGGGCTCGGGGGTGTTGTAGACCATCCCGACGCAGATCACGGAGCGGGCTGAGGGCATGAGCGAGCGTACGTCGGAGCGGATTTCGCCTCGCCTTCCCGCGAGGTAGGACATTTCCCCGTGCCAGCCGTCCTCGAGCCAGCGCTGGTAGAACAGCGAATCCAGCGTGGGGCCGGCCGGGGCGATTCCCGCCAGCTCGAAACCGAGCTCGCGAGCCTTCTGCTTGATGCGTTCCGCCGCTTCCAAGCCCTTCTCCCGGCCCCCGTTTCTCGCCGCGCCCGATCGGCGCTCGGGACCTGCCGCAGTTCAGGCCCCAATACTGCCATACGGGGCGAGAATTCGGCACTTCGGCTCGGGCCACTTGCGCGGACGGAGCCATAGGGCGCAGAATCTAACGTGAACGGCCTTGCCGGGACTGCCGGAGTGCGGTGGAGCGTGACTTGTGCGCTCCGCCGGGTGGCGGAGGACGGCGAGCGAACAGTTAGGAGACCTGAAGAATGCACCGACCCGTGAAGTACTTCGAGAGCGCCCTGTCCAAGATGGCGACCGTAGGCTGGAACGTCGCCCGCAGGCTCGACGCCCGCAAGACCCCCAATCCGGCCTTTACGCCGGCTTGGTCCGAGAAGCCCATGCTCAAGTCTTGGGAGAAGACCAAGCCGCCGCTGGGCTGGCCTCGGGAGACCGACTCGCTGTGCCCCAAGTGCGTGCGCGAGGCCCGCGAGGTGATCCTCAGCGGCGAGGTCGACTACTCGATCCTGAAGTCCGAGAAGGTCGGCGAGGTCAAGGCGACCATCGTGCAGCGGGACAACCAGATCTGGATGGTCAAGGAGTGCCCCCGGCACGGAAAGACCGAGGACCTCATGGCGATCGACGCCAAGTTCCTCGAGCACATCGAGTCGCAGTTCCCCGGGCGCGACATCCGCGCGCACAACGACGAGGACCTGCACAACCATGGGTCCTCGACCGTCAAGTGGGGCCGCGGCGCCGTGCTGACCGTGGACCTGACCAACCGCTGCAACATGATGTGCGACCCGTGCTTCATGGACGCCAATCAGGTCGGCTTTGTGCACGAGCTGGAGTGGGAAGAGATCAAGACGATCCTGGACAACGCCATCCAAATCAAGCCACGGCGCCAGATGTCCGTGCAGTTCTCGGGCGGCGAGCCCACCATGTCGCCCTACTTCCTCAAGGCCGTGCGCTACTGCCGGCAGATCGGCTACAACTCGGTGCAGGCCGCCACCAACGGCATCGAGTTTGCCAAGAACCGGGAGTTTGCCGAGGCCGCAGCGGACGCCGGCATGCGCTACGCATACCTGCAGTTCGACGGCATCGGCAACGAGCCTAACCAGCACCGCAAGATCGGCAACCTCTTCGACGTCAAGATCAAGGCTATCGAGAACATGCATGACGCAGGGATCGAGATCGTGCTGGTCACGACGCTCGTGAACAACGTGAACAACGAGGAGGTCGGCCCGATCATCCAGTTCGCCCGCGACAACCCGGGCCGCATCGCTTTCATCGCCTTCCAGCCCGTGTCGTTCACCGGGCGGGACGAGGAGATCACCGATGAGCGCCGCATGCGACAGCGCTACACCCTGAGCCACTTGGCGCACGACGTCCGGCAGCAGGTGGGGATCACCGAACCGACGCGCGACTGGTTCCCGATCTCCGTGATGGGCAGCTTCGTGGACGCGGCCGATTTGGCGCACGGCCCGCAGGCACAGTGGGGTCAGGTCAGCTGCGGCTGCCACCCCAACTGCGGCGTCGGCACCGCGCTGATGATCAACAAGGAGACCAAGGACATGGCCCCGGTGCCGGAGTTCATCAACGTGCCGCAGTTCGTGCAGGACATCCGGCGAGTGACCGACTCCGGGCGCGGGAAGTGGTCGACGAACCTGCAGATGGCGTTTGCGCTGCTGAAGAACTACCGGCCCATGAAGGCTCCCAAGGACTTCTCGATGTTCGACCTTCTCAAGAAGTTCGACAAGTCCTTTGCCCTCAGCGGCAAGGACTACGGCAAGGGCACGGCCCGCCGGAACGACCCTTGGAACTTCCTGTTCGTGGCAGGCATGTGGTTCCAGGACCTGTTTAACTACGACTTCCGGCGGACTGAGATGTGCGTCATCCCGTACGGCACACAGGAGGGCGAGATCTCCTTCTGCGCCTACAACACCGGCATCGGCTGGCGCAACATCATCGAGAAGATGCATATGACCGCGACCCTCTCGCAGTGGTACGGCGAGCACGGGCGCCACAAGATCTACGCCGGCGGCCGGAAGGTCTCCGAGATCAAGGGTCTCAGCGAGGAGCTCCACATCAACGCCGAGCACGCGGCGCGGAGTGCACAGGTCTCGGAGGGCCCGCAAAACGCCCGCGAGGAGAAGATCGCGGCCCGCGACCGCAAGTTGGCGAAGGCCCGAGCCCAAGGCGCCGCCGTCCCCGGCAGCGGAGCCAAGGAGCGCTTGGTCTCTGCCGAGGAGGAAGCGAAGCTGATGAGAATGTACCGCCAGGAAGTGCTCAAGGAGGCTGCCGAGCCGGCTTTGGTGCAGATCGCTGGTGCAGGCGCGGCCCCCAAGCAGCGGCCAACCGTCGGGGTCAGCGGGGACTAGTCCGCAACCTGTACCTGCGTCCCGGGCGTGCACGGCGCAGCGCTCCCGAAGTGTCCGCACTAGTGTTGGGCGGATCGTATTGGCGTGTCACGGTCCAATAGCGAGGATCTTCGGGCCGCTAGGGCCGTGGCCGAAACCGTGACCGCGGGATCTGCCGTCGCGTGCAAGGAGGCTAGTCCGATCGGGGCACAGGCCATGGCCCAGCTCCGGGATATGGTCGGACTGAACCGCCCACTCCCTGCTAGGCGGGCGAGTTTGGGCCGCTCCGGGTGCTCTGGACCGGTTGACAGACAGCGGTGGCAGGATGGCACTGCCCTCCAGCGCCGCCCCAGGCCAAAGAAGCAATTCGAGAGGGCGAGGTTGCTCGCGCGGGATCCGACGATTAGTCTTCAGGGCCGAGCGACGGTACGTTCACCCAATTGTCGAGCGGACTGTCATTCTACGTGGCTGGCCCGGCACCAGGCAGCGACGCGTTTCATACGGCCCTAAGGGGCGATCCCATTCCATCCACCGGGTGGCTCTGCCCCACCGTCAACCAGGGGCGGCCTCGAAGTCTCCAATCCAACTCTTTCTTCTAAGGATGTCGGCTGCCAGTTCGATCTGCCAGGGCGAGAATCGCTGCTTGCGGTCGTTCCACAAGTAGGTCAGCTTGACTAAGTCATCCCGCGACTCGGGCTTGTCGTTGGCAAGCACCCAGTGCACTGTCGCCAGCAACTCGAGTCCGAACGGCGACTCGAATCCCGCAACCAGATCTGCCACCCTCTCGAAGCGCTCTCGGGTCGGGGGAGACGCTTGGAGCACTGCCCAGGCGTCTCTAGCCACTCCTGGTAGCAGATCCAGCGGATTGCCCGGATCGTCGCCCCCGTCGAGGTAGCCCTTGAGGAAGTGCCCTTCGATCGCATTGAGCACGCGGCGTAGGTTCTTGGCGTAGGGCCCGTATCGTGCCTTCCTGAACCTGAGCCGCAATGGTTCGCCCGCCAACTGCAAGAAGTACAGAAGCTTGTGGACCTCAAGAAGGGTCACATACGGCTCGCCAAGTCCGCCCAAATAGCGGTCCATCAGCGCCAAGAGGGCCGCTCGGCCCCGAGTCATCACCGGAACGTCTCTCTGGTGCGCGAACAGCATGCGCCCAGCGCCTTGGTGGGGTTCAAACACTACTGCCTGCAGGTCTTCGATGCCGCGCAAGGCCTCTTCAATTCTTGGTCGGACGCTGCTCCAGTCAAGGCCGCCCAGACCGCTTCCAAGCGGCGGGACCGCGATCGACTTGAGTCCCCGCTCCCGGACCAATTGCCGCAGAGCCTTCAATCCGGACTCGATGTCTTCGATGCGGCTGGTCGCGCGCCAGTGCCGCTTGGTGGGGAAGTTGACGATCAGGCGAGGGTTCGCGAGCTGCCCAGTCTCGAATACGAACATCCTCCCGGGCTGAACGTCGCCACGGCGACAGGCTGCTGCGTACGCACGAAAGTTCGCCGGAAAGGCTTTCTTGAACTGCAGCGCGAGTCCGCGTCCCATCACGCCGACAATATGGGAACCTTGCGGATATGGGCCCTGCGGGCCGGATATTCCCGTCTTGGGGCGGGTTTTGGCCCCTGATCGGTTCCCATAACTTCAGGCGCCGGAGGGGGCCGTCAGGCCGCTGAGCATGGCCAGAAGCTCGTCCTGCACGCCGTCGAACGATCCTCTGCGGACGACCGGCGGCTTCCCCGCTGCCAGCGTTTCGAGCTTTCTGGCCGGGTCCGTGCGCAGGTACATCTCGGTCGAGCGTATGCTCGCGTGGCCCAGCCACAGGGCGACTTGGCGGATGTCGCCAGTTGCCTCCAGCGTGTGCAGTGCGCAGCTGTGCCGCAGGACATGCGGCGTGACCGTCTTGGCGCCGATGGAAGGAATGGCGTGGGCTGCCGTCCCGACGTGCACCGCGAGCCGCTTGGCGAACCCCCTCCGCGTCAGGCCGTTGCCGGAGGAGTTCAGGAACAGATGCGCGTCCGCCGTGCGAGGACGTGCGCGCAGCCACTCGCGCAGCGCGGCGCGGGTCTCCTTCCACAGCGGCAGGACGCGCTGCCGGCGGCCCTTGCCCATGACCCGGATGCTGGCGAGCGCGGGCTGCTCGAGGTCCTCCAAGGCCAGCCCGACGAGTTCTGACACCCGCAGGCCGGCGTTGTAGGCCAGTGCCAGCATCGCCCGGTCCCGCAAGCCCGTGAGCGTGTCCCGGGCCGGGGCGTCGAGCAAGGCTTGGACCTCGTCGTGGCTGAGGTGCTCGACCTGAGGCAGGCCGCACTTCTTCTGGGGCAGGGCCCGCACCCGTGCCGCCAAGTCGAGCCATTCCGGCTTGTGGAATTCCAGATAGCGGAAGAAGGACTTGATCGCGGCAAGGCGGGCGTTGCGGGTTCGCACGCAATTGTGGCGGTCCTGCTCGAGGTGGTCGAGAAACGCGAGCAGCGTCTGCGTGTCGAGATGGGCGATTCGCAGTTCGCTGGGGCGCACCCCGTGCAATTCCCCGGCGAAGACGACCAGCAGGCGCAAACTCGTGGCGCAGCTTGCAACCGTGTGCCGGCTGGAACCGCGGTCTCGGGGCAGGTGCTCCCTGAGGAACACGGCCAGCGGCGCCGCCAGATCAGTCATCGCCCTTCCTCTCGAGATACAGCGTTTCCGCCGCCGCGGACACGCGACGCAGCAGGAGCGGTGTCGCCTCCAAGTACCAGTAGGTGCCCTCCGCATTCGCGTGGCCCAGATATGTGGAAAGGGCGAGCACGTGTCGGTCGGTCTGCCGCCGGTCGCCCGAGACGGCCTCCTCCAAGACACGCACGGCAAATCCGTGGCGCAGGTCGTGCAGTCGCGGTCCGGGCTTCCCGGGCCCGCCCCGCAGGCCGAGGCCTCGCGTGAGCCGCAGGAATGTGTGCGAGAGGTATTCGGGCCTCAGCGGCCGTCCGTTGGCCAGGACGAAGAAGTGCTCGTCCGCGCCGCCGCACCGCCGCCGGACCCGCAGGTGCCGGTCGAGAGCTGCGCGAACCGTCTCGTGCAGCGGCACCAGTCTCGACCGCCCGGTCTTCGCAGCGCGGATGCGCAACCCGTCCGGCGTGTCATCCTGCAGCTGCAGGCCGGTGGCCTCGGAGCGCCGCATGCCGGTTGCCGCCAGCAGCCCGATGATGTGGTGAAACGTCACCGGCGTGATCGTGCCGCTCGGCCCCAGGTCTTTCGCGGCCCCCATGACCTGGCGAATCTCGGCCAGCGAGAGCAGTCGCGGCGGCGGCCGGTGCGATGCCGCGATGCCAAGGGCGTCCCTGTGCGGAATCTCGTGACGCTCGTCTTCCGCATGCAAGTGCACGGCCAGGCCGCGCACGATCTGCAGCAAGCCCCGCTTGCGCCGGGGGGGAGCAGGCCGGGACGCCCAGGCCAGGGCGCTCTCGACACGCACAACCTCGTCCCCCCGCCCCTCGGCGAAGCTCGCAAAGTCGGCCAACAGCCGGGCCGGCTCCTTGAAGGCCACGCCTGTGGCCCGCTTGAACGCGACGTAGGACTCCACATGCTCAGCAAGGGTCATTCGGGATCTCCAGGCCACGGCTGCGCGATCTCGAGCAGCATGGGCACATCCACGCGGGCGTAGATCGCCGTCGATCGGAGCGACTTGTGGCGCAGGAGCGCTCCGATGGCTTCCAGCGGGGTTCCGCCACGCAGCAGGCTCGTTGCCCTCGAATGCCTCAAGAGGTGGGCGGCCGGGAGGCCTTCGTGATCGATGCCCGCCCGCTCCATCGCCCGCCGCACGATGAAACCCACGCCTTGTCTGCTCAGTCCGCGGTGCGGGGCAGGTACGCGCAGGAACACGACTGTCCCCGCAATGCGCGGCCGGGCTTCCAGGATGTAAGCCTTGACAGCGTCGCCGACCTCCTGCGGCAGCGGCAGGGTCGCGCCCTGGCGGGACTTGCCGCTGACCGTGAGCGCGGCTTGTTCCCAGTCAATATCTCCCAAGTGCAGGTTAGCGACATCGCCGGCGCGCAGCGCGAGACGTGCCAGCAGCAGCAGGACGGCCCGGTCCCTCATGCCGATCGCGGTCGCGACGTCACAGCTGGCGATGATGGCCTCGATGGCCTCTGCTTCGACGAACCGGGGAAGATCCGGCAGGGACCGCCCCGCGATCGAAGGAACTGCCCGGTCAAGTCCGGCCCGGCAGAGTCCTAGGGCGCCGAGGAAGCGCAGGTAGGACCGCAGGGCGGTGGCCTCGTTGGAGACTTGGCCTGGCGATCGGTGCCGCGCCCGCTCCGCAATGACCTTGCGAACAGCCGCGGCATCGTAGTCTTCCGGGCTGTCGCCCAGCAGCGCCAACAGCGCCCGCAGGGATCGCTCGTAGTTCTGCAGCGTACTGGGCCGCAGGCCCCGGTGCCGGCGCAGCCAGCTCACGAAGGACTCGACATGGCGGTTGCGGCTTGGGCCAGGCGCCGGGCTGCGCCAGTCTGCGGTGACATGCCGCCCGATCAGGAATTGGGCGAATCTGAAGACCATTTGGCGAACGGGGCCACCGCCGGAGAAGGGGCCCGGCCGACCGAAGAATTGCGGGTGGGCACAGGAGCAGTCGTGCTCGAGGAAACGCTGCAGAACGCCGCCGTCGATTTCTCCCAGGCGCAGGTCTGAGAGGTAGAGCCAGACAATGCAATGCCGGCAAGCTGTCTTGTACGTGCGAAGGGTGCTCTCCGCGTAGCCTTGGGCCTTCAGGCTGGCGGTGAATGATTCGACCAGGTCCCGGCCCCTGACGATTTCTTCGGGCATGCTTGCCCGACCGCTCTCGAGCAGGTGGTCGAGGAAGCGGTTCGCCTGCCAGCGCTGCCGCTTGTCGAACGCGCTCAGGAAAGCGCGCGGGCACCTGCAATCGTGGGCCGCAAAGGCCGCTACCTGGCGGATGTCCAGGGCCGCGACATCCATGTCGTTCAAGACCAGCCAGGCCACCAAGTGCCGGGCAGTCCTGGTCAGGCTGCTGAATGTGGCGGCCGAGCGGCCGAGATTCCTCAGTCGCGCCTCGTACGCCGGGAGGACCCGGTCGACCTCCGCCCGGATGGCCGCCGCTGGCGGCTGGGGCTTGGCCGGTCGTGCCATGGCTTCACCTCTTCGGGGCATCTCGCCTGCCTCGATGAGCAGCATGCCGGACATCGGGCGGCCCCCGGTACCCCCTTTCCTTGTGGAACTGCCCTCCCGAGCCCCCAAATGCACCCGAATGGCGCGGACGCAGTCCCAGCGGCGGGCTCAGGCCGACCAGCCCGGCCCCGGCCAGATGCCGCAGCGCCACCAGCACCCGATCTGTTCCCAAGTGCTTGCGCATCGCTGTCACCGTCGGCTCCACTCCCTCGAACGTGCCCGGATGGAGGCTCGCCATCGCCGCCAGGAAACTGCGCACCGCCAGCGCCCTGCGCTTCACCCAGCGCAGGGGTCCCTCGATCGGCTGCTGCTGCCCGTAGTAACGCTCCGCGACCCACTCGGCGATCTTGCCGAAGGAAGCCCCGCCTTCGCGATCCAAGGCGATGCGCTCCATCGTGTCCAAGTCGCCGCGGCTGCAAGAGGCCAGACAGTCCGGCAGCATGCCGATGGTGCGCCCTGTGCGCGGGCAGCGGTAGCGCCGCACGCGCGCACCCTTTGGATGGACGCGGTCGTAGTAGCCGTGCAGCACCGGCGTGCAGTCGAGCCCGAGCGGCTGGCAGTAGCCGCACTCAGGAACGCTTGCCTTCAGCCACAGCCGTTGTGTAACGTATTCCTCGCTGGTGCCTCGGCACGCGTAGCTCGACTGCATGGCACTGGCCACGGCCCGGCGAGGGACAGGTCGCGCGGGCCAACCCAGATTCGGAGGGCGTCTTGGTGAGCCTCCCGTCCAACAGTATGCCTGCCAAGGTGCCCCACAGGGCAGGCCCGGACGCGCCGATATGAAGCTCTAGTCAGCCCTGTTGCGCCGACGCTTGGGCGGTCCGTCAACAGGCGGTGGAGATCGGGCGATTCCGGCGCTGGCCCGCCGTGCCGGCCGGCGGCGGTCTCCTCCGGCGCCTGAAGTTATGGGAACCGATCAGGGGCCAAAACCCGCCCCAAGACGGGAATATCCGGCCCGCAGGGCCCATATCCGCAAGGTTCCCATATTGGGAATCATCGGAACGTTCCGATGACATCCACAGTTGACGGTGTTGACCAGAGCCTCAGCGTCTTCGGCAAGTATGTCGCCGATGGCGAAACGGATCATGGACCAGTCTGCCTCGGAACTAACAGGACCAGTCGGGCCGGGTCTCGATCGATGGACCCACCGTCCTGCGGCGGACGACCTTCGACCTCACTCCAATCCTCCTGACCACCCCCCATGAAAGGATCGTTCCACCTGGAACTCGGCCTGCTTGCCCTCGCTCCGATCCGTCCAGTTATGGGCCTTGACCGCTTGCCAGTCGATTTGATCCAGTTGGTCTAGAGAGCAATGGTCGAAAGAGTACCATGACGCGGCGTTGGACGATGTGAAGGCCCATCGTCTATTCTCCGACTCGGCCCAACGCACGACCTCGTGCAGGTCGGCTTCCAAGTGCACAATCGGCTCTTGACCGCCCCGATAGGCTAGTTCTTGGGGTGATTGGCCATGTGGAGCACGTATAGCCTTACCGACCGCGGGCAGAAATAGAATGGCACGCAGTCGCCCACCCGGAGAGCGGGCCTCGAATTGAGAGCCTTGGTCAGACGGAGCTTCTTGACTGCAGCCATTCCTATCGACGTCCCCGGAATGCTCCGACTCCGCACTTGAGCATCGCTCCACAGTGCTCCGGCTTCGACGACCGACCTAAGGCGACTGATGTGAAGGATGTGGTAGAGCTTCGGCGCAGCCGGAACTGGCACGGTCACGAACGGGCTTCCGCCCCGAGACGGACAATTACCCGACAAGCCACCATTTCATTTTCGAATCGGGGCCGCGCCAGAATCCCGTTGCCCGCTGCAAAGAGCCCGACTAGGTCGGAGATCCCCACCAGCGGCAGGTGACCCTTCACGTGTCGCGCACGGTGGCATCAATGGATGCCTAAGACAGAATCTGCCCCAAGGCCGAGCCGTCGCGAATGATCGTCTCCTCCCGCCGCGGCCCTGTCGAGACGCCTCCGATCTCGACATCCAGGCGCTCCTCCAAGAAATCGATGTACTCCCTAGCGGCCCGGGGCAGCTTTTCGAATTGCGTAGTACCAGCGGTCGGCTGGTCCCACCCGGCCAGCTCTTCGTAGACCGGCTCCGTCCGGGCAAGGTCCTCGGCGATTGCGGGCATGCGGTCCAGAGTCTTTCCGTCAAGGCGATATGCGGTGCAGACTGGAATCGAGGCCAAGCCGTCCAGCACGTCCAGCTTCGTGATGAACAGCGAAGAGAGGTGATTGATCGAGTGGGCGTAGCGCATCAGCGGCAGGTCGAACCATCCGCAGCGCCGTGGCCGGCCGGTAACAGTCCCATACTCGCGGCCCACCTTCCGCAGGCTCTTTGCGGCGTTGCCGTCCGCTTCGGTCACGAACGGTCCCTCCCCAACGCGTGTGGCGTAGGCCTTGGCCACTCCAACGATGTCGTGCATCAGCCTGGGCGAGACCCCCGATCCTGTGCACAGCCCGCCGGCGCTTGCGTTCGAGGATGTCAAGTAGGGATACGTCCCAAAGTCGATGTCCAGCATCGTCGCTTGGGCACCCTCGAATAGCAGCCGCTTGCCGCTGCTGACCGCCTCGCTGAGATATGCGGTGGTGTCACCCACATACGGTCGCAGGCGTTCGGCCAGCTTCTGGTAGTGACGCAGGTCCGCTTCCGGGTCCCACGGGCCCCCGATTCCCAGCGCCTTCGCGATGGTGGCCTTCTCGGCCGCCACAGCCCGGAAGCGTTGCGGGAAGATCTCCTCCGAAAGCAGCTCCGCCACCCGGATGCCGCGACGGGACGCCTTGTCTTCGTAGCACGGACCGATGCCCCGCGATGTGGTTCCGATCCGGCGTCCGCTGTTTTCCCCTTCAGACGACAGTTCCATCAGCCTGTGGTGAGGGAAGACGACGTGAGCGCGGTCGCTGACAAGCAGGCTGGACCGCACGTCGATGCCTAGGCCCCGAAGCGTTTCCACCTCCTGAAGCAGCGCCTCCGGGTCGAGGACCACCCCGTTGCCGACCACCGCGACCGTGCCGGGGCGCAGGATTCCGCTTGGCACCAAGGAGAGCTTGTAGATCTGGTCGCCGACCTGCACAGTGTGGCCTGCGTTGTTGCCGCCTTGGCAGCGCACGACGATATCGAACCGCCCCGCGGCGAGGTCGACGAGTTTCCCCTTGCCCTCGTCACCCCACTGAAGGCCCAACACTGCTAGATTCGACATAAGATCGAGGGCACACCGCGCCGGTCGCGGGGCTGCCGGGAGAGAAGGTCGGATGCCAGCCGGAAAGGCTGGTGACCAATTGATATTCTAGCGCCGACGCGAGATCTCAGCCGGAAGGGTCACTGCCCGCGTCCCATTCGCGCCAGAGGCGGTCCAAGTCCGCGACACGCTTCGGGTGTCGGGCGGCCAGGTTCTCGACCTCCGTGCCGTCAGACTCCACGTCGTAGAGCTCCCAGGGCCCGTTGCGGATGCCCACGAGCTTCCAGCGACCTTGGCGGACAGCGCGGCCCCGGCTCCAGCGCCAGTACAGCGCCGAAGCGGGCTCCCTCGTGTGGCCTTGCAGCACTGGCAGGAGGCTCCTGCCGTCGGGTCCGTGCACAGGACGGCCCTTGAACTCCGTGGGCCACTCCAGCCCCGCAGCATCGAGGAATGTGGGCATCAGGTCGATGACGTGGGCCAACTGGCCCGTCAGGGCCCCGCGGTCGCGGATTGCCGCCGGCCAGCGAACGATCAGCGGCACGCTGATGCCGCCTTCGTGATCGTGCTGCTTATACATCCGGAACGGGGTATTGGAGACGTTGGCCCATCCGTGGCCGTAGCTCTGGTACGTGTCTTCCGGCCCGGGCATCACATCCGGCCTGTTGCCGGGAATCACAGGTCTCCCGTCGCGAGTGCGCTCCGGCAGGTAGGGGCCTTTGCGGTCGGTCTCGTACTCCACGTGACAGCCACCGTTGTCCACTTGGAAGAGGACGAGGGTGTTCTCGGCCTCGCCGGATGCCTCGAGTTCGTCCAGCAGCCTGCCGATGCCGCGGTCCATTCGTGTGACCTGCGCCGCATAGACTTCCATTCGCCGCTGCTGCCACGCCTTGTGCGGTTCATCTTCCCAAGCCGGCACGCGCGGGTTGCGGGGGGAGAGCGGCCATGCGGGATCCACGGTGCCCAGTTCCTTCATGCGCGCGTGCCGCGCCGTCCGCATTCGATCCCAGCCGGATTCGTAGCGACCGCGGTAGTGATCAATGTCGTGCTCGAAGGCGTGTAGCGGCCAGTGGGCGGCGGTGTACGCGACGTACAGGAAGAATGGCGAAGGGCGCGAGAGGCCATCGCGAAGGAACTCGATTGCATGCTCGCTGATCGCGTCCGTGTAGTAGAAGCCAGGATCCAGATAGAGGTGCTCGGCGGGCTCGTTGTCGACCATTAGGCTGGCTGGCGTCCAGAAGCTGCAGGCGCCGAGCGCAGTCCCGAAGAAGCGGTCGAAACCCCGCTCGCAGGGAAGGCTGCCTGGCGCCGTCTCCCTTGAGAGGTGCCACTTGCCGCTGATGTACGTCGAGTAACCGCCGGCGCGCAGGGCCTCGGCGGCGCTGACCACCCCATTCGAGAGGCTGCTGTCGGCCTCGAGTGCCTTTGTCGTGTAGCAACCCGTCATCAGAGACGCGCGCGTCGGAACGCACATGTTGTTCGTGTAGAACCGCGTGAACCGCAGGCCCTGCGCAGCAAGCCGATCCAGATTGGGCGTCTCGATCTCGCCGCCGAAGCATCCCAAGTCCGAGTAGCCCATGTCATCGGAGAGGATCATCACGATATTCGGTCGCGTCGGCGGGGCAGGTCTCGTGCATCCAGCCGCCAGCGGGACCAGAGCCCCACCAACTTGCAGGAATCTGCGCCGGTCCATGTGCCCGAGCCCAGTCACGGCCCCATCGTAGCGCCGGGAGCCAAGCGACCGCGCGGTGAACCGCGAAGGCGTCGCGACGCGCTGTTGCGGCAGCTTGCGGGCGCGGTCGCCGCCCTCAGAGCTCAGCCAGTTCGGGGTGCTCCTTTGCCCACTCAAGGAACTCGTCGACCGTGTAGAAGGTGTCGTGCCTGTACAGCCGGCCACGGTCCTCAATGGGGTCAGTCCAGTCGAAATCCCACGAGTCTCCCGTCTGTTGCATCCAGTCTCGGAGCCTGACCTCCATGTCTTCAAGCACATCACGGGCTTCCGGCTCAGCGGCAAGGTTACGGAGCTCGTAGGGGTCGTTCTCAAGGTCGTACAGAACCCATGGTCCGTCCTTCGTGCGGGCGTACATGTGGCGGCTGGTGCGCACGCCGCGCCATCCCTTCTCGACGCCTCCGGCCAGGAATGGGCCGAAGATCTGGAAGTAGGCCGAGTCCGGTGCCGGGCCCGGCTCGCCAAGGACGGCCGCTGACAGGTCGGAACCCTGCATCTCCTCCGGGACTGCAATGCCGCACAGCGACAGCAGGGTCGGCGCAATGTCCACGTGTGAGAACAGCGCCTCGCTCTGCAGCCCCGAAGGCGACTTCGGGTGGCGCACGATGCCGGGCACCCGGATGGATTCCTCCCATGGCTTCCGCTTCAGGCGCGCCCCGTGCGACCCGAGCATGTCCCCGTGGTCCGAGGAGACGATCACGATCGTGTTGTCGCGGAGACCCAGGCTGTCAAGCTCCTCCAGGATGCGCCCTACCTGGTCATCGACGGCGGTGACCATGGCGTAGTACGCAGCAATCTCCTTGCGGCCCGGGGTCTTCACGTACGGGTTGGGCTCCAATTCCCTCTCCGACGTGTCGCCGTCGAAGTTCGGCCGCAGCGTGATCTGGGCCGGGTCGTACTGCGACATGTACTCCGGCGGGGCAAGGTAGGGGTCGTGTGGCGGACCCATCTGCACGGTCAGGAAGAAAGGTCGGGGGTCTTCCCGCGTTTGGCGCAGGAACTCGATCCCGATGTCTGTCCACACCTCAGCCTCGAACTGCTTGATGGGGATGGGCGTGGGTTCGTCGCGGAAGTAGTGAGTGTCGAAGTGTGCGTGGCTGACTTCGTTCGCCGCCCAGAATTCGAAGCCTTGACGACGTGGCCCCGGCGGGATCCAGCCCGGCTGGCGCGGGCCCCCGTCCAAGTGCCACTTGCCCACAAACCCGGTGCGGTAGCCCGCTTCGGCGAATACTTCGGCCACGCTGGTCTCCGACTCCCGTAGGCGGAGATCGTTGGCCACCATTCCATTCGTGTGAGCGTACTTTCCTGTCAAGATGATCGCCCGTGCGGGGCAGCAGACCGGCGAATTTGCGAAGTGGTTGCGGAACAGCACGCCCTCCGACGCCAGCCGGTCGAGATTGGGCGTTTGCACGTCCGGATTTCCCATGCACGCCATCGCCTGTGCCCGCATCTGGTCCGGGAACAGGAAGAGGACGTTGAGCGGCTCGTCGGCCGGGCCGGAAGGCGCGGAGCAGGAGCTGGCGCCGACGAATGCGCCCGTCGCGGCCAAGAATTCGCGTCGGTTGAACATGCGCAAGGGATGATAGCAGGGCAGCGCGTCGTCGCTCGGGCCTGCCGTGGCTTCGGTTGGCGTGCCGCGCCAGCGACCCTGCCGCGCCCCTGTGACGCTACCAGGCCGCGGCGTACCGGCGCGCGTAGGGATCCGCCCCAGCCTCGATCACGCCGCCGGGCCGCACCCGGATGGCGGTCGGTGCCGAGCCGCTGTTGCGCCGGCTGCGAATCTCGACCACGTGCCCGAGCGCGGAGAGCTCGCTGACCACGAAGTCCGGCATCCGTTCGTCCAGCAAGAGCACGTTCGGCTCCATGGCGTGATCGTCAAAGCTCGCCACCAGATGCTTGCTCTGGAAGCGCGGGGCCTCGACCGCGGCTTGGGCGTTGAAGTTGAAGAGCAGCGCTGCCAGCAGCACTTGCAGCAGGGCCTGTTCCTGCTGGTCCCCTCCCGGCGTAGACATGGCCATGAACGGGGCACCGTTGCGGGTGACCAGAGTGGGCGTGAGCGTGATTCTGGGACGCTTCCCGGGGGCCACCACGTTGGGGTGCCCAGGGATCGTCAGGAAGCTGTGCCCCCGCTGCGTGAGGGGAATGCCTGTACCGGCGGCGATCACGGCCGGCATCCAGGCCCCGGACGGCGACGCCGAGAACATCATCCCGTCCGCCGTGGCGATGTTGACCGAGGTCGTGTCCTTCGAGGCCAGCTTGTCCGGCAACGGCCGCACGGGCCCGGGGTACTGGGAGGGGTGAAAGGACCGGTGCCCGTCGAACGATCCGGGGCGGAACGTAGCAGAGGCCCGCGAAGGGGAGATGAGCGCACGCCGCTCGCTCGCGTAGCCCTTTGACAACAGCTCGCTTGGCACTTGGACGAAAGCTGGGTCGGCGTACCATGTGTCGCGGTCGGCGAACGCGAGCTTGAGGGCCTCGACGATGTGGTGCAAGTAGTCGGGCGTGTTCCAGCCCATCGCAGCGAGATCGAACCCTTCCAGGATGTTCAGGGCCTGCAGCAGGACGGCGCCTTGCGTCCAGAAGCCTGCCTTGTACACCTCGTAGCCTAGGAACTCCGTCGCAAGCGGCTCCTCCACTTCGAGACGGAACGCGGCGAAATCCTCATAGCGCAGCAGTCCGCCGCTGTCCTGCACGAATCCCGCCACCTCGCGCGCGACGGGACCACGGTAGAAGTAGTCCCGTACGGCTTGGATCGCCGCAGGCCTCGACCTCCCGGCTTCCAAGGCGCTCCGCTCCGCTCCCGCCATACGGTCGAGGGTTCGTGCCAGGTCCGGCTGCCGGAACAGGCTCCCAGGCCTCGGCACTCGGCCGTTTGAGGCGTACACCTCCCTTGACGAAGGGAACAGCCGCAGGAAGGAGATCGCCTCGCCTATGGATCGCGACCGCGTTCTGTCGATCGGGTGCGCCCTAGCGAGCGTCCTGGCCGGCCCCGACACATCCCCGAAAGAAAGCGATCCGAAGCGCTGTAGCGCCAGCAAGGCAGCATCCACCATCCCGGGCACCAAGGCCGGTAGGGTCCCGTAGGAAGGGATGTGCCCGGTCTTGTGGTCCCTCTGGGCAGCTTCGAGCTCAAGCTCGGGATCCTTGTGCCGGCCCAGGAAGAACTTGAGCGTCATTCCCGCCGGCGCAGTCCCCACGCCCGCAATCGAGTGCACGTTGCCGTCCGCCGTGCGGATCAGGAGCGGAGCCTCGCCGCCGAATCCGAAGTGCGAGAATTCGGTTACCGCTCCCGCGAAGACCGCGGCGACTCCCGCGTCGACCGCGTTGCCCCCGGCCTGTAAAATGCGCATCGCGGCTTGGGTAACCAGCGGCGTGCCGGCAGACACGGCCGCCTGCTGGCCGCGGACGACGGGCCGCAGGACCTCCCAACGAAGGATTTCGCGTTGGCGTTGCGAGCGGGTTCGGCGATCTTGGGCGGGCGCGCTGCAGGTCGGCAGCATCGCCGCAGCCAAAACCCAGCAGAGGATCCGAGGCAGTCCCACTCGCTGCCATGATACCCGGCGCAGTGCGCACGCCGCGCCTGTCGAGGGAACGGCCGCGCCGTTACGGATACTCGGTGCTTCACCCGATTGCGGGCTTCAGCGGACCTGCGCGAGAATGGACGCTCCCAGACTTGCAGCCTCAGCCCCAGCGGTGGGCGTGTGCATGCCGGAGGAATCAAATGGCTACTGCGCGATCCGCCTTCGCCGTCCCGATCGTGGGCACGGCTCTTGCACTTGCAAGCTGTGCTCTGCTGGACCGTCCCGAGCCCGTTCCTCGCTATGACGCCACGGCATTCTTCGAAACCACAGCCATCACCGGGGCTTCCTTCTCCCATGACGAGGAGAGGATCCTGATTTCGACTGACGCTACCGGCGTATTCAACGTCTACAGCCAGCCCTTTGCCGGGGGTGTGCCCGAACAGCTGACCGATTCCGGCAGCGACGCAGCATTCGCCGTCAGCTGGTTCCCGAACGACGATCGGTTTCTGTATACGGCGGATCAGGGAGGGAACGAACTGAATCACCTATACGTGCACGAAGTCGACGGGTCCGTTCGGGACGTGACGCCCGGGGACCACCTGAAAGCGATGTTCCGCGGCTGGAGCGGCGACCTGCGATTTTTTTGGGTCCTGACGAACGAGCGCGACCCTCGCTTCTTCGACCTCTACCGTTACCAAGTCGACACCTACGAGCGGGAACTCGTCATGCGGAACGAGGCTGGCTGGCTGCCAGGCAGTGTCAGCCGGAACGGCCGATGGGTCTCGCTCGACAAGCCGAGGACGAACGCCGACAGTGACATCTACATCTGGGATTCCCAGGCTCCGAACGAGCCCGCGGTGCATATCACCGCGCACGAGGGAGACGCCAACCACCGATCGCTGGCGTTCTCGCCGGACAGCAGGGAGTTCTACTACCTGACCGACCTTCACGGCGAATTCCGGCAGGTCTGGAAGTACGACCTAGAGGCCCAAGAGCACGAACCCGTGGTGCAGGCCGACTGGGACGTTTCGTTCTTCGCGCTCTCCGAGACCGGGCGCTTCCGCGTTACCGGCATCAATCAGGATGCCCGAACGGTCATGACCATCCTTGACACGGCGACCGGAGAGGAGCTGAAGATCTCCGGTCTAACGCAGGGAGACATAAGCAGGGTCGTCTTTTCTCGGAGCGAGTCCAGGATGGCCTTCTATGTGAGCAGCGACTCCTCCCCTCCGAACCTGCACGTCCTCGAGCTGGAAGACCTAAGTCCGAGACGCTTGACAAACAGCCTTAACCCAGCGATTTCGCCCGATCATCTTGTGGACGCGCAAGTAATCCGCTACGAGAGCTACGACGGCTTGGAGATCCCGTCACTCCTGTACAAGCCCAGAGACGCCTCGCCCTCGAGTCCAGCGCCTGCCATGGTTTGGGTCCATGGTGGCCCCGGCGGCCAGAGTCGCAAGGGGTACTCCCCGACCGTCCAGCACTTGGTCAACCACGGGTACGCGGTACTTGCCGTCAACAATCGGGGTTCCTCGGGCTACGGAAAGACGTTCCATCACATGGACGACAGGAAGCACGGCGACGTCGACCTCAAGGACTGTGTCTGGGCCCGCCGATTCCTGTCGTCGCTCGACTGGGTCGACTCCACGAGAATCGGCATCATCGGCGGCAGCTACGGCGGATACATGGTCGCCGCCGCGCTCGCGTTCGAGCCTGACGCCTTTGATGTCGGAATCAACATTTTCGGCGTGACGAATTGGGTGCGCACGCTCGAGAGCATCCCGCCTTGGTGGGAGGCGCAAAAGGAATCGCTGTACACCGAGCTCGGCGATCCGGCGACCGACGGGGAACGGCTGCGTGCCATCTCGCCTCTCTTCCACGCCGGGAACATCTCGAAGCCGCTGCTGGTCGTTCAGGGTGCGAACGACCCGCGCGTCCTACAGGCAGAGAGCGATGAGCTGGTCGAGGCGGTGCGCCAGACGGGAGTCCCTGTCGAGTATGTGCTCTTCCAAGATGAGGGTCACGGGTTCCGAAAAAGGGCCAACCGCATCGCCGCATCCAGTGAGTATGTCCTCTTCCTGAATCAGCACCTCAAGGGTGAATCCGGCCTTCCATGACGGCCGGGGCAAGTTCACCGGCCTGAGATCGTCCGCCTAATCGCCCATTGCCGCTGCCACCTGACCGGTCGCCATGGCGCCGAATCGAGGTCCGGAAGATCTTGGTCTCCCGGCGGGCGTGCTGCGGCCCTGCGGTGGGCGCAAGGCATTGGAAAGAAGAGCCCGTACCGACTGCGCGGCCCCAGAAAGCTGCCGGCCGCCGAGACGACCGATGGCCACGGGCGGTCTCAATCGGACCCGGAGCTTAGACGGCAGGCTGACTGCCGAACTGCGCCGTGCGGGCATCGCCCCAGCTAAGCGGCGCCTTCAGGCGGAAAGAAGTTCCCGGATGACCTGTCCGCCCGTCTGGGAGAGTTGCTTGAAGCGCCCGCCGTGGAAGTAGGTCAACTGCCGGTCGTCGAGTCCGAGCAGGTGCAGAAGGGTTACGTGGAGGTTGCGGATGGGATGGACCACCTCGACAGCGCGCTGGCCGATCTCGTCAGTCGCACCGACTACTTGGCCTGCCCTCACGCCGCCCCCTGCGAAGAACATGGACTGTGCTTCGGCATTATGATCCCGCCCGATGGCGATGCCACCGCCGCGATAGTGGTTGTCGGGGCTCCGTCCGAACTCGCCTAGCCAAACGACCAGCGTCTCGTCGAGCAGGCCTCGCTGCCGCAGGTCCTTGATGAGGGCCGTCACGGGCTTGTCAATGCTGTAAATGCGTGCCTTGTGGGACCGTTCAAGATAGTCGTGGGAGTCCCATCCGCCTGAAAAGATCTGCACGAAGCGAACGCCCTTTTCCACCAGCCTTCGCGCCAGCAGGCACCGGCGACCGAAGGACTCCGTAGTCGGGCTGTCCAAGCCGTACATCTCGCGGACACTCTGCGGTTCCCCGGCGAGGTCGATCACGTCGGGCACTTCCGTCTGCATCCGGAAGGCGAGTTCGTAGTTCGCCATGCGGGCGGCCAGCTCGTCGTGCCCGGGGTGCTTGGCCTGATGCGCGCGGTTGAGGTCGGCCAGCACGTCTAGGTTTGCCCGCTGGTGTGCCCTGGTGCGCCACGGCTGGGGCTGAATGTCGAGGATCGGGGAGCCCTCTGCGCGAAGGGGCGTGCCCTGGTAGTAGGCCGGCAGGAATCCGTTGGTCCAGTTGCCCGAACCGCCTTGCGGGAAGCCGGCCTCCGCCAGCACGATGTAGCCCGGCAGGTTCTGATTCTCGCTGCCCAGCCCGTAGGTCACCCAAGAGCCGATCCCCGGGTCACCGCCGAACTTGTTCCCGGTGTTGATGTGGTACAGCGCGGTCGGGTGGTCGACGGACTCGGCTTGGCAGCCGCGATAGACGCAGAGCTCGTCCGCCACTTCCGGCAGATGCACAAAGTGCTCGCACATGTCGATGCCGGACTGGCCCACCTTGCGGAAGCCGTAGGGGCTCTGCACGTAGTACCGCAGACCCGACGACATCGGCGAGAACTGCTCGCCCGTCCTCTCGAAGCGCTGCATGTGCAGCTCGGCGAGCTTGGGCTTCGGATCGAAGGTGTCGATGTGGCTGGGGCCGCCTTCCATCACGAGGAAGATGCAGGCCTTGGCCTTCGCCTCGTGATGCGGCTGCTTCACCGCGAGGGGTCCTCCGTCACCCTCCTGCGCGAGGAGGTCGCTGAAGGCCACGCTCCCTAGGCTGGCGCCGAGCGAGTATAGGAAGCTTCGGCGTGTCGCGGCGTTCGGCATGGTCCGGAGCGGCATCTCAGCCTTCCTTTCGGCTGCGGGTGGACTGGCACGCAGCGCCGTCCGTGCTACCCGCGGGCGGGGCGAGGCGGGCGGCGTCAGATTCAGTAGACATAGATGAACTCATTCGAGTTGAAGAGCACGAGACAGAGATCGGCGAGTGCGCGCGTTGCCGGCTCAACGTCCCACGGTTTTGCGTGGGGGATGTAGTCGTCGTAGACGTCCAAGGGCTCCGAGTATTGCAGCGCGATCCCTGACATCTCCTCAACCACGGTCCTGTCGAGTGACTCAGGAGGCACTACGGGCTGCGGGGGATGCTGCTCATGGTGTAGCGTCATCCCCTTGACATGCTGGGACATCCTCGACAGCTCGGATCCCGACGCTGGCCTTCCGAGGGCGAGGCGGAAGGCCAAGTCGACCTGCTCGCCAAGCGATCCGGCTTCCCTCTGCAGCCGGAGCGCCATGGCGATCGCGCGGTCCATGGACGCGTCGCTGTTCATGAGCGTGAACGCCTGGGGCGTGACGTTTGACGTGTCCCGGCGCTCGCAAGAGAGGTCGTAGTTGGGTTGGTTGAAGACCTCGAAGACAGGGGCCATCTGCATGCGCATGCGATATGCGTACAGTGACCGCCGGTTGCGCTGCGCCGGCGTGCGCGACGGCTGGTAGGCAGGCGCGATCGTTACCTGGTTCATTCGGGGCTGTGACTGGAACTCGAAGTTCACTTCCGGAAACACCGGAAGGCCGCCGACCTCCCGGTGCAGTTCGCCGGACGCGGCGAGCATCGAGTCCCTGATCTCTTCCGCGGCAAGCCTGCGAGCGCGGAAGTGGCCCAGCAGGTCGTTGGCCGGATCGAGTTCGGCGGCCCGGCCGCTGTCGGGCGGCCGGTCGCCCCGTTGGTAGGTGTCGGACGTCATGATCAGGCGGTGCATCGCCTTGAGGGACCAGCCCTCCTGCACCAGGCGGCGCGCCAACCAGTCCAGGAGTTCCGGATGGGTGGGCTTCTTGCCCATCTTGCCGAAGTTATTTGCGTTCTCTGCCAAGCCCCGCCCGAAGTGATGCTGCCAGACTCGGTTGACGATGGAACGCGTGGCGAGCGGGTTGTCCTCGTGAGCGATCCAGCGCGCCAACGCAAGACGACGGCCCGTCATACCGCTTGGGACTTCCCAGGCCGACTCCGCCGATGTGGGGCTGTAGCTGATCGGGACCGCGCTCAGCACGCCCGGTTCGACCCGGTCTCCGGGGGAATACACGGAGCCGCCGCCAAGGATGAACGACTCCGGCGGGTCCCCTCCGGTCTCGGCGGCCTTGGGCTGGCGGAGATGGACAGACGGCTCGACAACGTCGGGCCCTTCGTAGACGCTGTGGGCCAGCGGCTCGTAGCGCTCGAGGCGCCGCTTCCAGATGCGGGCGTCATTGTTGCGGACCTTGAAGTAGCCTTGATCGTCCACGCTGAGGCCAATGTGCCGCGGGGGCTTCTCTCCTTCAGGCTTGTCCTTTAGCTCATCGCGCGGGCGATAGGGTATCCCCCTGTCGGCGCTCCAAGTGCGGGCAGCGGCCTCCTCCTTGGCCTTGATCTTGGCGACATCGGCCTCCGCCCACGCTAGGAGTTTCTCCAGCCGGGCCCGTTCCTGCTCGAAGTAGCGCAGGTTTTCTGTCTTGAGGAAGGGAGTCGGCATCTCGGCCAGCTGGGTGGTGGCGAAGACGGCATAGAAGCGGTAGTAGTCGCGGGTCGGAATCGGATCGAATTTGTGGTCGTGGCACTTCGCGCAGCGCAGCGGCAGGGAAAGGAAGGTCTGCCCGACGTTGTTCGTAACGTCGTCCAGGTAATTCTGGCGAGAGGCCACCTTCTGCATCATTCCGGTGTGTTCCCAAGGCCCCATGCGCAGGTAGCCGGTTGCCACCCTCATTTCCGGATTGTCGGGTTCCAACAGGTCCCCCGCGATCTGTTCCAGCACAAATCGGTCGTAGGGCTTGTCATCGTTGAACGAGCGCGCGACATAGTCCCGGTAGCGCCACGCATTCGAGCGCTCCCAGTCATTTGAGAACCCGGCAGTATCGGCATAGCGCACTACATCCAGCCAGTGGCGGGCCCACTGCTCTCCGTAGTGAGGACTCTCGAGCAGCCGGTCGACCACGCGCTTCCACGCTTGGGGCGACTCATCCTTCAGGAAAGCCTCAACCTCTTCGGGCGCTGGAGGCAGGCCGGTTAGGTCGAACGTCGCCCGACGGATCAGAGCGGCCCTGTCGGCCCTTGGCGCAGGCTGCAGGCCCGCTTCGGAGAGCCGGCTGTCGACAAATGCATCCACGGGATGGGTGGCTTCCGACGCGGGTGGCTCAGCCGTAGACAAGGGCTGGAAGGCCCACAGGTCTTCCTCGCGGTAGCGCCTGTTCGTCCATTCTTCGGAGAGCCCACCGCTGCTGGACACGGCAACGCCCGCGTCAGTCCTCGCGCTGGCCATGTCATCCTCCACCAAGGCGCGCAGAGTGGCCTCATCCGGCCAGGGAGCTCCGGCGTTGATCCAGTCCCGGATCCGCCAAGTCTCCTCCTCGGTTAGCCGGTCGGTTTCCTTGGGAGGCATCTGGAGTTTCGGATCCGTCCGCCGGACGGCACGGTAGAGGAGGCTGGCACCGGCGTTCCCGGGGACCAAGACGTCCTTGGACGTGTCGCCGCCCCGCAGCATTGACTCCCGAGATGTCAGATCGAGACCCCCGAGGATGGCGCTGGGCTCGCCGCCGTGACACGGCAGGCAGCGCTGGGCCAGCAGGGGCCGAATCTCCACTGCGAACGCACGGGCCTGATCGCCGTGCTGGGCCATGCACGGCACGGCGCAAGCTGCCGCTACGAGTGCCAAGGCTCGAGTGAGACCTAGACGCATCCTAGTTGAGACCGAATCGATCCAGACCAATGCTAGCAAGTTCTCCCCAAGCATGGGGGCATCGGGCTTGCGCGGCCGACCATTCGCGTCACGCATCGGCATCCTCTAGGGAATCGTTGGTGCAAGTAATGCCCGTCAGGAACTCGTACTAGATCAAGATCCCTCATCGTGGTGCGTCTAGGCGCTCAGCCAACCACTGGACCACAGTCGCGCCCTCCGCAATGTGATTCGTCGAAATCGCCTCGACAAGACGAACAGCTTGGTCGGTCGACGACCTAACGGTCAGTCCAATCTTCGTAAGAATTGTCATCGCTGCGACCCATCCTATGCGCTTATTGCCATCCGGAAAGCAGTGGTCCTGAACCAAGTAAAACATTAGGTAGCCAGCGAACACGAGTCCTTCCAGTACGTCCCTAGTTGTATCAGAACTGTATTGCTCCGCCGACCATGCGTTCTTGATTCTCGCTTCAACACAGTCCCTTTGCTTGGCACCGATTGGGACGATGTCTTGATTGACATGTCGGAGAGACTCTGCATGGAGTTTGATTACCTCGTCAACGGTGATCAGAGATTCCCAAGTCACACTTTGAGGCTCTTCTACTTTGCCAATGCCTCAATCACAGAACTCCACTTCTCGAATATGAACTCGTCAACGTCAAGTCGAGGTCGAGGACGATTTGAGTTGTCGATTTGCAAGAGTCTCTTTTTCCTGCCAAGACCAACATATGAGGCTCTAACATTTTCACCACGCAGTTTGAGGGCTTGTTCGACGAGTGCAGACTCAGACTCCATGATCACTTCCATGTTATTTCCCTTTACTCTGACCAAATCTGTTCCAGGATCAAATCCTACGCCAATGACCTTGCCCACGATTTCCCTCAAGGACGGCAACTCGTCAACACGTTGGGACAGTTTGAACTGGCCGAAGGACAGTGTCCGCTTCACTTGGCCATTCGAGGTCAGTGTATACTCTTGTCCTGTAATCGACTTCGGAAGTGAGTCAAGGTACTTTCTGACGCTCTGATCGCTAGGTATCCCCCTGCGCTCCTCATCGATCGCATCCAGTGTCAGTTCGGTAGTGTGTTCGAGGAATTCAGTGCATGGGAACGAAGTTTGCTCTCCTACCTGTGGTTGATTCATAACCACGAACCCGCTTATCCCGATAGACGACGCCAGCAATTCTCTTATTTCGATGTCGATCTTTGCGGCGGGTGCTGCTAGGCGGCCAACTGATGCTGCGCTTCCTTGCTTGGGTCCCTGAGTGATGATACTGCTGGCCCTGCGGCGCATTGCCGCGAGCAGGTTGTGAAGAGGGATGGCGAAGCCATCAACGCTGAGGCGATGTTCCGCAAGATCTCTTACCTGCCCGTCCCATCGAATTCGCAGCTCAACAGCCATCGGTTCCGTGCCTCCGTTGGATCGGCTTTGCCTGAGGGTCTACATCCCCGCCTTGCGGTCGGGCGGCGAGCCGATTGTATACCACGCGGACACTCACGCGGAGACGCTTCTTATCGTACGCAGAGCCGGAACCATCGGTGTACCCGCCTCTGTGCTGCGAGTCAGGTGGCCCCTCCAGCGCACTCAGATGTGCCCGAATGCCGGCTGTTCCTCAAACGGCGTTGGTGCAGCGGCTGCAAGCTTCTCCCGTACCCGATGGATCGCCGCCCGCTTGTCGCGGTTGCGAAGTGCCCGGCGGTTGGCCAGCAGGTGCGCTGTGGAACCCTCCAACACCTTGTGGACGATCTTGAGGCCATTCGCGCGCAGCGTGCTGCCAGTCTCCGTGTTGTCGACGATCGCCTCGCCGTCCTCGGGCGGCTTGGACTCTGTTGCGCCGAACGAGTGGAATATCGCCACAGGGGAAGCCCCGCTGCGGGCCACGCCCAAACGGGTGTAGGGGCTGTATAGGGAGGGTTCCAGATCGGTGTACTGTCGTATCAGCATCTCGGTCAGGTTCAGGTACTCCGTCCAGATGCGCAGCGGCTGAGTGCCCGTCGAATCGACGAACTTCGTGAACAGGTCCTCGGCGGACCGAACTTCCTGCCACTTGTCCGAGACGCACAGAACGATGTCCACCCGCCCGAAGCCCAAGTCAACCAAGTCTTCGACGTTGGCGGAGGCCTCGCTCTCGAAGTACCAGTCGATCCCGGAAATCCCGAGGTCGAAGTACCCGGCCTGCAGCATGTAGGGGATTTCTTGGGGCCGCATCATCTTGGTCTGCACCCCGTCGATCCCCAGTTCCGGCCGATACCCGCGCGTACCGTCGGCATAACCCTTGGGCTCGATGCCGGCACGCTCAAGGAATGCCCGCGTCTTCTTCTCAAGACTGCCCTTCGGGAGGGCGAAGCGAATGCTGCTCATGGGGTCACCCTTGAGGGCTGGACCCTTCCTCTGGCTTGCCGCAGGGCCTCGAAGACCGTTCCCGTCGTCGCTTCCATCAGGTTTCCGCCGGGTGCCCTCACAGCTGATCCGTCCACCGTCCAGACCGGCGCCCCGGGAGCGCCCACGAGCACTCCTCTGTCCCGCAGCGCTTCCGAGAGCCGGATCGCCGAAGCTTCGTCGGACCCGGTCGCGCCCACCACTCTGATCCCGGCTGCGGCGGCCGCCTCGGAATCCCCGTACCCGAGGTCCCTGAGGGAGTCGAGCCGGACTGCGCAGCCGGTCGCTGGCGTCGGCGGTCCGCCGAACAGCTCAACAAGACCGTCGTAGCGCCCTCCGCCGCATAGCTTGGCGGCCCCGCTCGCGATCTCGAAGACCGGGCCCGTATAGAAGTTGAGTCCGCGGCCGATTCCGAGCGTGATCTTCACGCTCTCGATCCCGTAGTGCCTTAGGAGTGCGCAGAGGGTGAGGAGGTCGGTCACTGCACCCAATGCGGGCGTTCCTGCCAGCACCTCGCTGGCCTTGCGGTCCACTTCGCCGGGCGCACCTTGGATGGCACTCGTCTCGAGCAGCTGGTCGGCCGTCTCATCCGGCATATAACCCTCGGCTGTCCACAGGTAGCGGTACGTGTCGGCCGCCTCGCCCGCCAGAACCTCGGCGACCGCACGCCCTTCGGAGAGCGGCCGGTCGGCGATTGCGTGCCTGCCAGCGTAGCCGCACTGCATTTGGACAGTAGCGAGATCGCGCCTGTCGGCGCGCAGCTGCTCTTCGAGAAGCACGTCCCGCCCGGCGATTGCCTCAGCGCAGCGCTCCCGAATGGCCGCCAGCCGGTCTAGGTGGCCGATGACCGCGGCGGTGTCGTCCGACCCAAGATCGCTGGGCAGCAGCGATCCGAAGACTCCCGCCGTGCCGACCTTTACGGAGAGGTGGCGTGCCCCTGCCGATGTGAGGAAACGGTGGCCAGCTGCGATCACCTCCGCATCCGCCCTCAGGCGGCCGTCGCCGAGGATCTCAATGCCGGCTTGGGTGAACTCGCGCCGCCCTCCCGAGTGCGGGCGACAGTAGCGGAAACACGGCGCTACGTAATACAGCCTGTGAGGCCCCGGGAGCCGGTCCAAGGCCCCCGAAGCTACCATGCGGCACACGGGCGCCGTCATTTCCGGCCGCAGCGCGTACTCCTCGTGGTCGCAATGGAACGTCAGCAGCGAGTTCTTGATCTCTCGGCCTGACCGTGCGCCGAACAGGTCGGCGCGCTCGAACGTCGGCGTGGCGACCTCCGAGAACCCGTAGGCCTGCGCAGCCGAGGCGAATGCAGCCTCAAGGTGGCGCCGTGCGGCCATCTCCCCAGGCGGGCTGTCCCTAGTGGCCGGCGGCGGAACGTGCTCTAGCATGGCGGGAAGGCGCCGTGCGTTGGGGCTCGGCGGCCTGCAGTGGCCGGGGCGGGCACCGCCCCTA
The DNA here is from genome assembly GCA_965203925.1 of Bryobacterales bacterium. Classification (GTDB taxonomy): domain Bacteria; phylum Acidobacteriota; class Terriglobia; order Bryobacterales; family UBA6623; genus VXMF01. The sequence goes on along the minus strand of OZ241924.1, from coordinate 964,497 downwards.
GTCCCCAATTCTACCGAGCGCCGACGCCTGCGCCGAGTCGCCTCGTCGGATCTGTCGCTCCGCGCGGATTGGAGGGGCGGAGGCCACACGGGGGGCTCGCCGAAGCGTCTGCCTGCGCCGGTGGCCGCATGTGATTTGTTACCATGGGAGCGGAACTGTCCGCCAGTCCGGCGCGACTGGGGGAGTTCTCCGGCGGGCCTGCCCAGGTGCTTGGCCCTTCAGCCTGGAATCGCCCCCATTTGGTCTGAACCATGCAAGCCGTCAGCCCGTCCCCCACAGGGGAGACTGCATACCAAGCCCATTCGGAGATCGTCAACGATTTCAGCATCCAGGTCGCAACGGTCAACGGCTCCGGGAGCCAGTCGTCCAACCTGGTGCTGCTGCGGGCACTGTTCCACATGGGCGTCCCGGTCTCGGGCAAGAACCTATTCCCGTCAAACATAGCCGGCCTGCCGACTTGGTACACCATCCGGGCCAATAAGGCCGGGTTTACCGGGCGTAAAAGGGAAATCGACCTGCTCGTCGCGATGAACGCGGAGACGGCGCTCAGGGACGTGCAGGGCTTGGAGCCCGGTCGGACGGTGGTCTATGACGAGCCTTTGGCGCTCGATTCCGTGCGCGACGACCTGTGCTACTACCCGGTTCCTTTCGATCGGCTCACCGTCCCAGTCTGTCCCGTGCCCAGATTGCGCAAGCTAGTTCGCAACATGGTCTACGACGGTGTGCTGGCGTGGCTGCTCGGGATCGACATGGAGGAGATCCGCGGCGCGATAAACAAGCAGTTCTCGACCAAGCCGAAGGCCGCCGCGATCAACTGGGACGCAGCGGTCGCAGGCTTCGAGTGGTCCGCCCGCAACCTTGTCAAGCGCGACCCCTACCGCCTTGAGCGCATGGACGCGAACCGTGGCAAGATCATCGTCGAGGGCAACGCAGCGGCGGCGCTCGGAGCCGTTTTCGGAGGCGTTTCGGTGATCACTTGGTATCCGATCACGCCCTCGTCGTCGCTGGCTGAGTCTGCCCAGGGGTACCTCAAGCGATTCCGTACAGACCAGAAGACGGGAAAGGCGACCTTCGCAATTGTCCAGGCCGAGGACGAGCTTGCCTCGATCGGCATGGCCGTCGGGGCGGGCTGGGCCGGGGCTCGGGCGATGACCACGACGGCCGGGCCGGGCATCTCTCTGATGTCCGAATTTGTCGGGTTGGCGCACTTCGCCGAGATTCCGCTGGTTCTGATCGATGTGCAGCGCATGGGTCCGTCCACTGGCCTTCCAACCCGCACCTCCCAGGGGGACCTCATCTCGGCCGCCGACCTTTCGCACGGCGACACCATTCACCCACTGCTGATCCCCTCCACCCCTGAGGAGTGCTTTGACTTCAGTGCCCGCGCCTTTGACGTGGCCGAGAGGCTGCAGACTCCGGTGTTCGTGATGCTGGACCTGGACCTCGGCATGAACTACTGGGTTGCCGACAAGTTCGAGTACCCCGACTGGCCCATGGACCGTGGCAAGCTGCTCACCGAGGCGGACATCGAGCGTCTGAGGGGAGATTGGGGCCGCTACCGGGATATAGACGGCGATGGAATCACGTACCGCACCGTCCCAGGCAACCGCCACCCGCAGGCGGCGTACTTCGCCCGCGGCACAGGGCATGACGAGGACGCCAACTACAGCGAGCGGGAGGACGACTGGATCCGCAACCTGAGTCGGATCAAGCGCAAACTGGAGGGTGCCCGAGAGTGGTTGCCGAAACCGGTCATCGATGATCGCCCTGAAGCCAAGGTCGGTTTGTTGGCGGCCGGTACGAGCCACGAGCCCGTGCGGGAGTCCCGCACCCAGCTGCGAGACGAGTACGGCTTCGAGACGGCCTACTGCCGCGTTCGCGGATGGCCGTTCAGCGAGGCTGTCGAGAGGTTCATCGCCAGCCATGACCGCGTCTACGTGGTCGACCAGAACAGGGACGGCCAGCTGCGTCGGCTGCTGCGGCGCCAGTTTCCGGAGGATTACAGTCACCTGCGCAGCGTCTGCTACTACGGGGGGCTTCCCCTGGACGCGCGCACCATCACCGACGCAATCGTCGAGAAGGAGGAGCTGTGAGGACTAGAACCGTTAGGCGCGCCCGCAAGAAACCGGCACCGAACCGCATTGGCCTCACGGTCGACCCCTATCGCGGGCTTAAGACGACGCTCTGCGCCGGGTGCGGCCACAATTCCATCTCCGAGCGCATCATCGAGTGCTTCTTCGAGATGGGCATCGACCCAACGCAGGTCATCAAGCTCTCGGGAATCGGCTGCTCCTCCAAGTCGCCGGCCTACTTTCTGGGCATGTCTCACGGGTTCAACAGCGTACACGGGAGGATGCCGGCGGTGGCCACCGGCGCCATGCTGGCCAACAAGGGGCTGCTGGCTCTCGGCGTTTCGGGGGACGGCGACACCGCCTCCATCGGGCTGGGCCAGTTCGTGCACATGATGCGGCGCAACATCCCGATCGTCTACATCATTGAGGACAACGGCTGCTATGGCCTCACCAAGGGCCAGTTCTCGGCCACCGCCACTCTGGGCTCGATGGCCAAATCCGGGATTGCCAACGAGCTGCCGCCGATCGACACCTGCGGTCTGGCGGTGCAGCTAGGGGCCACCTACGTGGCTCGCTCCTTCTCCGGGGACAAGAAGCAGTTGCAGGCGATCATAAAGGCGGCGCTAGCACACCGGGGCACAGCGGTCGTCGACGTGATTTCGCCCTGCGTGACTTTCAACGACCACGCTGGCTCGACTAAGAGCTACAAGTACGTCCGGGAGCACAACGTCCCGCTGCAGTCGATCGGGTTCGTCCCGCACTTCGACGAGATCCACCTCCAGCGCGAGGTGGCCCCGGGGGGCGAGTACGAGGTGGAGCTGCACGACGGCTCCACGCTGCGGCTCAAGAAGCTTGAGGCGGACTACGATCCCACGAGCCGCATCGGGGCGCTGGACCGCATCCACTTGGCCAACAAGGAGGGCCAGGTGCTCACGGGAGTGCTCTACGTCAACACCCAGGAGCCGAGCTTCACCGAGATGCTGAACCTGGACGACACTCCACTGGCAGAGATCGGTCAGGATCGGTTGCGTCCCCCCAAGAGCGCGCTGGACGAGGTGATGGCCGACCTCGCGTAGGCCGGGCTTCTGTCAGGGCTCCGGAGGGATACCTACCGCCTCTGGGACTTGGACGCGGCTGATTCTTGGCGGATCGCCCTGCACGCGCAATTCGGCCGGTTGCAGCTGGCACTCCGGGACTCGGTCTCGCGTGTAGAACCGGATGCCGTAGGAATTGTGCCGGCGCACGTCGCCCATGCACGCGTCCAGCAGCCGCACCCGCTCAGCCCTGACAAACTCCCTCGCTCCGGCCTGCGCACTGATGACCGGATAGGTATGCAGTTTCAGCAGCGCCAGCGCCACCGCGACGGCCGCGGCCGTGACCGGCACGGCTGTGCTGCCGGACAGCCTCGCGGAGGACCACGCAGCAATTGCGGCGAAGATCGCCCCTAGTGCGGCCGAGCTCGCCGCCGTGCCGACGTCGAGACGGCCCCACGCCCTCCAGAAACCGTCGGCGAGCGCGTCGGGAAGCAGTGCCGCTGCAAGCGGCAGGAGCAAGAGCACGGCTGCCGATGCGGCCAGCAGCGGCCGCGTCGGCCGCTCCTTCCAGCGCAGAGCCAGCAGGACCGCGAGCGGCGGCAAGACTGGCAGCACGTACGCGGGCAGCTTGTTCACTGATATGGAGAAGAACACCAGCGGGCCTACCGCCCAGGCCGCCAAGAAGCGCCTCCGCGGTCCCCCCGCGATCGACTTCCAGCGCAGCGAGCCCAGCAGCGGCGTCCAGGGCAGCAGGAACACCGCCAGCACAGGAGCGTAGAACCACCACGGCTGCACATGCTGCAGGGATGGGCTGACAAAGCGCTCGAAGTGGTGGCGCACAAGGAATTCCCGTACGAAACCGTCCCCGTTCTCGAAGTAGCAGGCCGCGTACCACGGCAGGCATGTGGCGCAGAACGCCCCCAGGGGCAAGGGCCCCGCCAGCTCTCGGAGCCTGCGCGGCTGGCCCACAAGTGTAGGGAGGACGGCGAGGGCCGCCACCATTGGCCCCACGAGTCCCTTGCTGAGCGCCGCCATGCCCAGCAATCCGCCAAAGGCGGCACGCTCGCCAGGCGAAGTTGCGCCGTCGGCCCTCGACCAGTCAAGGAGGCAGAGCAGCGCGCCTGAGACGAACACTGTCAGCGGAGCGTCAACGATGCCTGCATCGGCACAGGCGACCCAGCCGGCCGCCGTCGCCAAGAGGCACGCCGCGACGGTGGCCGTCTCCCCGCCAAAGCTGCGGCGGACCCTCCAGTGGAAGAACGCCAGGAATGCCAAGCACAGGAGGGCGACCGGAAGGCGCGTGAGACTGTCGGCGCCCGCGAGATGGCCCAGACCTCCGAGCCAGAACAGCATGGGGGGCTTCTCGAACCAAGGTTCGCCCCAGAGTCGCGGAGTGACCCAGTCTCCAGACTCCGCCATCTCTCTTGCGATGGACGCATAGCGTGGTTCGTCAGGGCCGACGAAGCCCCGGCGTTCGAGCGGAACCAGATGCAGGAGCAGGATGGCCGCGACTACGAGGGCCGCGACTCTGGCCGGCGACGGAGATGCCGTCACTTTTCCAGCGGCGTAACGACGATTCGGCGGAACTCGACGGCGCCGTGGTCGCCTTGCAGCGAGACCGGGCCGGGCTGGCCCTCACGCCAGTCGGTTGCCATCGCAGTGAAGCCCTTGATGACTTGGCGTTCGATTGTTGGTACGCCGTTGAGCGAGACCGAGAGTTCCCGTCCCACAAGGCGCACGTCCAGCGTCTGCCACTCGCCGGGGGGCCGGCTGGCGTTCGTGGAAGGGGCGATGCGGCCATACAGGGCGCCGTTCCCGTGGTCGCTGGCGGGCTGTCCGTGGTCGTCCAAGATCTGGATCTCGTAGCGCCCTCGCAGCCCGATGCCCCCGTTCATGCCAGCATGCACGCGGTACTCCGCCTCGAGACGGAAGTTCCAGAACTTCCGGTCCGACACAAGCACGTCAGCGCCGTCGTGGTTCTTCAGGGCGCCGTCTTCGACATACCACCCGTCCTCCCGGCCGGGACGGAGTGTGTGCCATCCCTCGGTGCTCTTGCCGCCGAACAGTACGACGGGTTGTACCGGCTTCCATGTCCCGTCGTCACGATCTCGGATGAGAGGTGCGCGGCGACCAACCCAGAGAAGAGCGCCTCGCTGTCGCTGCGCCACTCCGTGCAACACGTCGCCCCGCAGGGCGGCGGTCACGGGAGTGCGCACGACCCGCTGCGGATCCCGACGGAAGCGACGTTCGAGGTGGAATCGCAGTTGGCCGCCCTCGATGAGCGCGTCGTGGATCTCATCCAGCTGCCCGCCGGGGCCGCCGCCGACCATGAAGCCCGTTATCGCGCCCTGTCCCGCCCCGCTCACCTCCAGCCACAGCACTCGGCCGGCATTCTCGCCGAGGGGTTCGATCATCCACCGGCCATTCAAGGCCTCGTTCCCGGCGGCCACAGTGGCCGCTGCGGACAGCAGCGCGCTGGCGAAGAGGCGAGTGATGGCGGGCACAGCGCCCATCATATATCCGGTCGGAGACATGGTGATGACGCGATCGGCGAGACCCGGCTGGACCCGGTCCAACGCGGCAAGCCTTTCGGGTGGAGCGATTGGACCTTGGTAGCGAGTGGCGACTACCCTCGATTCTTGGTCCTGTTTCTCGTCGGGCTAGTCTGACTTCAGCTCCCGCGGTGTTGTAGGAGACAGTTCCTTGTCATCGCCGTTGCTATCTCCCGCCATACCTACTGATCGCCTTTCGCATGTAGTTACCGACGCGCTCGAAGTCTCTACGGAGCCGGTTTTCGCGGTACTGCGGCACTGGCACTGGCTCATGCGAGGACAGCGGGGACAGATCGAGTCCCGTGACCACAGGAGCCATTGGGAGGACATCGGTCATTCCAGGTCGGCAGTCCGCCAGCGGGTTCACGTTATAGGTCCTCTTGACGAACTCCGGCTTGCGCAGAATCTTGGACTTGCTTGGCCGAGAGAACGTATAAAGAAGCGGTCGGAGCGACATCTGATTCTCACTTCGTGCCATGCTCGTTCGAAGCCACATCGGGGTACCACGATGTCATCGACGGGCTCATCAAGGTCCATGCTAACAACTGTGGGCCCTACTGAGTTTGGGTATGTGACTCGACCCATCCCACGGTCGGCGTCGCACCCTCCATCCAAGCTTGGCTCAAGGGGTTGCGACGACCACAGTATTCTGCGGCTACCACTCCGACGACCCCGGTCAGTGGTCGGCAAAGACGCTGCAATGCCCACATCTAGCGACTCCTACCGCCGGACGGCAAGGACTGCAATGACGTGCTCCTGCGAACCGGCCCGTGATGTTGGGGTACTCCGTGACAGCGACCCTACGTCCAGATCGCGCCGAAAAGCCGGCGTAGCCCACCCGCCGACCTTGCGCCGAAGTACTCCTACGCGCTGGTCTCAATGTGTCACGCCTCGCCGAGCAGTTCCAAACAGTCCGTGAGGCCCATATCCCCATATCCACACTACTTGACATTCGACGAAGGGGTGAGGTTCGATGGGGCCCGGGATTCCGGGCGACACCGCCGCCCCGCCCTCTCGAGTCTCTGTTCCGGAGCGCGGCACTTGTGGCCTTGGACGACTACGAAGCCGAGAGTCGTCGTGACCGGTTGGCGCTGCTGAGGTAAGTACGACATCATGTGAACGGAGGCCGCATCGTTGGCAATCTGAAGCGCGGGCTACACTCGATCAGGCCGAAGCCAGGCCACCAGTAGTTCCCTCGACTTCTTCTGAGCCATAGCGACTACACTCTACCGCGTCAGTTTTCAGTTGGGCTGACGGGCGTTGAGGACTTCTGAGCAGTCTCGAGAGCAGAAGCCGGGGGCACGGAGGGAGGACTCTTGGCGTCCGTTTCCCAAGCTCGGATCCGGCGTTGCAGCTGAGAGTCAGGCCGGGGGCGATCCAGGGCGGCTGCGCTCCAATCAACGTCTGATGTGGCGAGTTCGGCGAAGGCGCGGGGCAGGTCCTCGAGGGTCCCGCAGAGTATCTGGACGTACTGCGGGTCGAGCAGGTTCGCCGTGAGGGCGGCTTGCGCGGGCTGGTCCTGCATGGCCCGACCGAGGTTGGCATGCCCCAGGCGCCGACGCAGGCGGCGCTTGCCGCCGGCGAAGAAGTGCTCGGCAGGATTGTTGGTGCGCTCGACAACCGCCACGGGGCGTCCGCTCTCGTCGTGTGCGACGGGATGCCCGAAGAGCTGGTCGCGATAGCGGTCCAGATAGCGGAGCACGACGGATTCCGCCGAGGTGCCCGCCTTGTCGGCTTGCTGCATGCGCTGGCGGAGCTGCCCGCGGAATCGGGTGACCCGGCTGGCGACCGATTCCAGCAGCGCGACGCTTTCGGATGGGGAGGGCGGCGGGCCGGGCTTGCGTCCGCGCAATTCGTCGTGGCGCAGGCGCAGGATGCTGCGCAGTTCGCCGAACAGCGCTTGGCGGGTCTGGATGCGGGCGGCAATGGCGGGCAGGCCAAGGTTGTCCCAGGACAGTGGCTCGAGCAGGTCCCGGACCTGCTCGAGCGTGCCCTGCTCAAGCTGTGAGCGGGGACGGGGCAGGCGCCTGCGGGCCAACTCGTCGAACTGGCGGCAGCGCTGGTAGAGCTCCCAGTGGGACAGGGAGAAGGGATAGGGCGGTTGCTTGCGGCCGTCCCCCTGCAGGGTCCACAGCAGCAGGGCCGGGAGATCCACCTGGCGAGCGTCTGCGGCGGGCTGGCGGGCCTGGGCCCGCAGCGGTCGCAGCAGGCTGCGCAGTCCGGAGCGGATGCGCAGCTGGGTCAAGGCACGGTTAAGGGCGGAGTGGTCCGCATCGAGCAGCTTGCGACCGACGGCGGCAAGGAAATGGAAGTGGCACACGAGCTCGGCGCTGCCGGGCTGCAGGCAGCTGGCGACAGCCTTGGCGATGGCGCTGCCGAGGTCGCGCATGCAGGCGACCGGCTGGCCGAACACGGCTAGGGTCGTTTCGATGGCGGGGCGCATTTCGGCGGCATTCTCGGAACGGATGCGGACGGCGTGCAGCACCCAGCGGCGCCATCCGTCCAGGCACAGGAACAGTCCGCCCCTGCCCTTGTCGCAGGTGGCGTCGAGGTGCAGGGGATAGCCATGCGGCATGGCGGCGCGCAGGGCGGGAGCGCGGTGCCGGTGCAGGGCCTGCAGCAGAAGCAGGAAGCGGTCGCAGATGGCGGACAGGGAGCCTGTGGAGACGGCGATGCCGCGGGCCGCGAGGTCGGCGGCGATTTCCCGGCGCTGGCGCATGTGGTGGTAGCGCTGCAGCCCGACCCAGACGATCAGGTCGTAGCCGAAGCGCTGGCCGGGCGGGGCCAGCTCGGCGAGCTGCTGGGAGAGGAGTGGCGGAGCGGGGCAGCGCGGGCACTGCAGCCGGACTTCCCGGGCTAGCAGCGTGCCGGTGGCGAGCGTGGCGAGCGAGCGCGTCTTGGTCTTCTGGACGCGCAGTTCGCCGCTGCAGCCGGGGCAGTGGCGGACGGAGGGGAAGAAGTCAATCACCGGCAGGCCTTGGCGTGCCTGCAGGGCGCGGCGGATGCGCTGCTTGGGCCAGGCGGGTGTCGGGGGGCGGGACTCCAGCAGGATCAGCAGGCTGCAGGCCCCCCTTTTTCGGCGACCTGTTCGAGGTCGAAGCGCTGCAGGACGGCCGTGATGTGATGCAGGCGGATGGGCGGGGAGTGGCCCCGCAAGCGGCGTGCCAGCTGAGCCGGCGACGAGTTCGGGTTGCGGATCAGGGCCACTAGGACCTCGATCACCAGCGAGGGGTCCAGGTCGGCGGCGAGGCCGGCGCGGGCCTCGCGGCTGCGGCGGGCGTGGCGCTGCCGCTCGGCAACTTGCGGATCGGCGGACAGGTAGAGGTAGACGCCATCGCTGCGCTCGCGGAGGATGCGCTTGTTCTGCACGGCGGACAGCAGGCAGGCGTGGGAGGGCACGTGCAGCAGGGAGCGGAGTTCCTTGTGGGTCCAGCCGGCCTCGGCCTCTTGGACAAGGCGGGTGACCGTGGCGGTCAGGCTGCCGTCGCGGGAGAAGCAGGCGGAGTCGAGGCGGAACAGGCCGAAGTGGTCGAAGCGCCGGGGATCGGCGTGGGTGTAGAAGCGGCCGTTGTGGTTGTAGCTGCGCAGGTAGGGAACGCCGCGCAGGTAGCGGGAGGTGGTGGCGGGGGAGGCCCCGTCGAGGGCGGCCTGGAGCTGCGGGAAGGTGAGCGGGGCCGGGCCGGCCAGGGCATCGATGAGCATCTTGGGGGAGCGTGCGGGCATCAGGATGAAGTATAGATGCCAACCTGTTTGACTATCCATACTCCCTCACATGAGGGGCTGCAACCCTCCGGAAACCGGTCCGATCCAGCGGGAATCAGGCCAAATGGCCACTCGGGCACAGCCAAGATGCGAGAGTATGCACAGTGAGTGAGGGACTGCCGATGGGACGCGAGCAGCCCAAGCGGCAGGCGTGGGGAATCGGCCGCAGTGTTGGTCCGGCTAGGCCAGTCGCTCGAAAACAAGCAAGCTCAGTTGCAAACAGTAGCGTGAAGGGTCGCAGTTGCATTCATTCGAGGCAATTCCAGTTCATGCGTGCCTTCATGTGCTTCTTCAGGCACAGGACACCTTCCGCCTCTCAGTCGATGCCCTCCAATCCTCTAGGCAACGAACCTGTCCAGTCTGACCTGCCGCCCAACCGATTCCTGACGCGGTAGACTACACTTCGCAGTTCCTCTTCCCGCTACATCCGACGGTGCGGGAACTGATGACTCGCGAGTGACTAGAGTCTGTGGGGCTCCGTGATAACTAGGAGAAGTTCCTTAGCAATCGCGCTGTGTCGATCTATCTCCCAAGGACCTCCTCAATGAAGGGATCAATGTCCCTGCTTCGAATCTCGACGGGAATCTGGTGTCCAATGTCTGGATAGATGACTGCTCGAGCATTGCCACCATGCGCGTTCATTTCATCAGCGAGCTGGCGGGCTTGGTGCGGAACTGTCCGATCATCTCTTCCACCGTTCAGAATTAAAGTCGCCGCCTTGATGTCACTCGCAAAGGACATCACAGAACGTACTCGGAGGGCGTCATCTCCTCCTCCAGTCTCCGCGACCACGGAATTCAGTATGTTCCGCTTCATTTCGTCGTCCACCGAGAGTTCTCGAAGTTCAAGCAGATCGAACATACCAGAAACGAGGATGACACCAGAGACTGAACTGGTCTTGGCAGCGATCAGCCCTGCCACCAGTGCTCCGCGGCTTATGCCTACAATCACAAGGTCGTTAGGAGAGCCATATCCGTCCGATCTGAGCTTGGCAATGACACCCAAGACAGCGCCTTGGGTAAACGGTCCGCAGAAATCGGGCTCTCCAGTAGATTGCCCATAGCCCGGCTGTGAGACTGCTATTGCGAGGTATCCACGTTCGGCGAACTGATCAAGGACGCCCCACTGAGCGAATACCAGTCCCCCCGGTCGATGATCTTCTTGATGCCCGTGCAGGAAGACTAGGGTTGGCCAAGGCCCCTCTCCAGCGGGTCTTTGTATGAAGTATTCCACCTGCTTGGACGTGTCCTTGGGGTGCGGAATGAGCAGGTTGTTAGGTTCTGCACTCAAAGGACTTGTGTGCGGTAGGAAGCACAGTGTGAGGACTGACAAGACGAACCGGACAAGGATGGCTGATACTCTTTGGTCCACGGCCACTCCCACACAAGGCATCCAGTTTGTCATAATCTAAATGAGGGATCGTTAGAGCCTCTATGTACTCCTATGTTCTCGGTCCCGGTCAGAAAGAAGGGGCGCGAAGCGCAATCGTAATTGCGTTCACAACGTCTCCCCCTACCATGATAGGGGATTGCCTTTGTTGGATCACCCGCCCCGGAAGCGGGTAGTCATTCGAGAACGTAAGTCCAGTCACGGCGACTCGACCATCGGGAGCCACGTCGAGGCCTTCCAGGAGGTCCCTTGCCGATCCGCCGCCATACGTCCCAAACCAGAGATCGGAAAGTCGGGGCGAGAAGACCGCGATGAAGCCATCCGTCTGACCGCCGTAGCTCTCTTGGAGAGCGCTTTGAAGGGGTAGGTCGCCGGATGATGTCTGGCCTGCCAGCCAGACCCTGCCCGCCGGGTCTACTTTGATGTTCTTTCCGTCGACACCGCATGAGTCGTCCTGCGACCCGCCAAAATACGTCAGCCGGACAGTTTCATAGGCAGGTCCGTCGAGTCTCGCGACGAAGGCGTCCACGCCCCCTTGAGCCGTTCGTTGGAAGGCCCTGCCGCTGACAGGCAGGTCCCGGGAGTCGGTGATTCCGGCTACGACCGGCGCACCGCCGCCGTCCACCGCCACACCCCACCCGGAGTCGTCGCCAGCGCCACCTAGGTAGGTAGCGAATGTGATGTCAAGATCAGGCACTGTCAGGCGGGCCAAGAACAAGTCGCTGGCACCGCCCAGGCGCGCTTGGACTGGGTCATCGACCGGGAAGTCGTCCGATTTGGTGTAGCCAACGGCGAAGATTCCTCCCTTTCCGTCAAGCGCCATCCCGGTCAGCTTCTCTTCAGCCGATCCCCCGAACACAACTGAACGGTGTGAACCTGCATTCGAGAGTTGCCACGAGGAGATGAAGGCTTCGGCATGCCGTCTGCCGGAATCGGCCTCTCCCGGGAAGTCGGTCGATGTAGTTGTTCCGCCAACGAGCACTCCTCCGTTCCCGTACAGTTCCAAGGCATTGCCCAAGTCGTCGCCTTCGCCCCCGAGATACGTTCCGTACACGATCTGGCCGTCGGGAGATACGGCAATCAGGAATGCGTCGCTCTCACCGCCCCCGAATCGCGGCTGCAAGGCGTCCTCCGTCACCGGCAATCCCGGCCCCTTCGTAACGCCCGTCACGAACGCTAGACCATCCGGGTCAGTCCTGATCCGGAGCGCCGCGGTCAGGGCGTCCGCCTCGATGCGTGTGGCATAGACGACGGTCCCCCGGTTCAGATCCAAGCGAAGGACATACGCGGCCATGATGCCCCGACGGCTCCTTGATCCAGCTACTTGAACAGGAAGTCTGCTCTCAGGAGAATGGCACGCTAGGACCAAGTCTCCCTGCCACTGGGCTAAGTCATCGCAGTCAGCTACCCCGAGGTGCGTGCTCCACGTCACCATCGGCTCGGCCGGTGAAGGTATTGCAGCCAATGCGACGCAGCAAACCGAGATTGCCCAGCGAGGCATTGATGAGTTTTCCTGTCTCATCCTCGATCCGGCCGCAGTTCATGCTGGATCATTGAAGGATCTCACCCTAGGAATTATGGCAATCTCGCAGTCGCTGACCGCGGGTCCGGCTCGGAATAGCCGGTGCAGCCGCCAACAGCAATGGCTGCGAGACGCTCTCGTCGCTACCGTTGCAGCTGTACCGGAGAGTCAAGTTGCCGAGCACGCGATTCCCGTAGGTCGTCGGCGCTACGCTTCGGAGGATACACCGGACCCGCGTCCTCGTGCTGCTGGCCATCCCTCCCGCGCGACAACTTCCGGATGCCTACAGGTGGTTTCCGCCTATGGATGCTATTCGCCGGTGAAGGTCTGCCCGGACGGTCCATTGACTAACTGTTGCAACCTACGCGCGGAGGTGCTCCCTTGGATGGGAACGACACTTGAGACCATCGACATCTTGGTTCGGTTGGGCAAGGCTCCTGTGGCGTGAGATCGTAAGCCCCTGGGAGCGGAAGAGGAAGCAGGTGCTACACGGTTTCCTCTGGGTCGTGTTGGCGGAGGCTCTGGCAGTGATCGTCCTCGGAATCCTTCACTTCGGGGTATTGCCTCTCAACAGCGCCACACGACTGGCCGGCGGCTGGGTCGAGACCGTGACGGGACAAAGGGGCCCTGTGACGATCGGGTCATACCTGATTACCTCGGAGAACAGAGGCTACGCACTAGTCGATTCCGGAATGGACACCGGAGCGAGCGCTATTCTCCTCCGCCCTCAGGATCCGAGGTGCGGGAGAGCTGAATCTGAAGTCGATCATTGTCACCCACGCCCACCGCGGCCACGCCGGCGGAATTGGATCATTCCCTGAGTCCGACGCTTATGCCTCAGAAGCCGCCGCCACGGCGATTCGCCGGATGGAACTCCCATGACGCAGGGCTGTCCGACGGCGAACGAGCGACACTCTCGAGCGGCGCCAAGGCCGCTCACGCGAACACACGCTCATGCCGATACCCATCACCTAGCGATATCTGTCCACAGTAATGCTCCAATACGGCCCAGTCCTTGTCCAAGAGATTGGTTCCAAGGCCTAAGCTTCGGCAACTGCCCGGAAGGGGACGACGATTGAGCAATCCACGGCGGTCCGGCCGCGCCACGGCGGGAGCCCGAAGCCCGAGAGCGCAGGCCACGAGCGGATTGTCTCGGACCGTCACGCTCACCTAGGCAGCCAGGGAAGAGCGCTTGTCATAGAGGTCAACGGCTGGCGCGTGGAGATCTTCTAGAGAGACGAGTGACCGCAGCTGGAGCCTATTGGGAACCTGCCGACAAGTCATCTCTCAGGGCCCGGGCTCTGGCAAACCCTGGCTCGGCCTTCAGCGCGGCGTCCAGATGCTTAAGCGCGGCATCGCGGTTTCCGCCCCGGGCCAGGATCACCGCCAGATTGTAGCGGGCCATCGCGTAGCCCGGGTCGCTTCGCACGGCCTCGCGCCATTGCCTCACTGCACCTGCTGTTGCCCCGCGCCTGGCCAGCACTGCGCCAAGGTTGAAGCGGGCTTCGGCAAGGTCCGGCTGCAGGCGGACGGCATCCCGCAGGGCAGACTCGGCCTCGCCAGCTCGGCCCAATTCGGCGAGGGCGCCGCCAAGGTTGTTGTGCAGTTCCGGCAGATCCGGATCCAGAGAGATCGCCGCTCGGCTGGCCTCCGCCGCTTCTTGGTACAGTCCCTGTCGGGCGAGGTCCATGCCCACCTCCTTCGGAATCCGTGCGTCGAGCGGATCCAGCGCGGCGGCCCGCTGCAGAGCCAGCACTGCTTCGGCGTGTGCTCCCGACCTCGAGAGAGCCGATCCGAGCCGAATCCACGCGAGAGTGAAGCCGGGATCCGCCGACACGGCGCGCTCAAACCAGCGGGCGGCCTCCCGCAGCCGGTCTTTCTCTTCAAGGGCCGCCCCGAGCTCGAAGTAGAACCCCGCCTCCGAGGGACGGTGCTGGACGATGGCCGCTTCCAGCCTTGCGATCCCGGCGTCGAGATTGGATCCCTGCGCGGTTTGGGCGAGCGCGAGGTACAGTTCGTCCCGCCCGTCCGGAAGGGCTGCGGGGTAGTGCAAGGCGACCTCCCCGGAGTAGCCGGTCTCGGCCAAGCTGCTGCGTTCGCGCTTCGGGTCCAGCAGTCCGGACGGCGGCTTGGACTGGATTCGGTGGTCTGTCATTACCGCGTGCACGACGTCGTCCGTGCGGCGCTTTGGCATGTGGCAATCCGCGCAGTCCGACCGCCAAGGGTGCGCCCCGCCCGAGCCCAGTCTCGCCAAACGGCTCTCGTGGCACTTGAGGCATTCCCGGTCGTAGCGCTGCGCCGCCTCCGGAGTGTCCGACGGTTTGTGCGGGTCGTGGCAGGTGGTGCACGTGATGGCGTCCGCTGCCTGGGTGAAGCAGCGCGACTGCATCAACCGGTAGGAAGAGTGGTTGATCTCGAACTTGTTCTCCCAGCCGGACCCGGGTGCGTGGTCGAAGTAGATCGCGTAGTCCGGCAGCGGCTCGCCGGGACGGTAAGAGAAGTACCCGCGGCCGTAGCGATGCACGATGTTCGGCAGGGGTCGGCTGGTCGTCTCCAGATGGCACTGGAAGCAGACCTCCCGCTGTCGTTGGACCTCAAGGTGCGCGGGGTTCGTGATCGACGATGCCACGGCATCCGCGTTGGTCTCGGCACGGGTCGCGGCCTCGACGTGCGCCGATCCAGGACCGTGGCAACGCTGGCAGTCGATGCCGTCCGGAATCTTGCCGGGGAAGAGGGGCCTCCGGCCTGGCCGGTCGCTTCCGCCGGGCACGTCGGGGTACCCGTTGTGGCAGAACATGCAGTCGTAGGAGATCACCCGCTGGAAGCCATCATGGTTCGGCCGGTCGTACCCCGGGCTCATCCGCCAGATTCCGCCGTCCTGCGAGTACCATCCCAGCGGAAGCTGAACCAGCTTTCCGAACGGGGACATGTGGATGAAGCTTCGAGCATGGTTTCCCGAGCCCATCACGAAGTGGATCTCCTTCTCCAGCACGTTCTCCTCACGTCCGGCTGAATCCCTTTGGTAGCGTCGCTGGAATAGCCTCCCGCCACGCTCTTCGACAACGTAATGGCGGTCGGAGGCTGGATGGTAGAACCTTCCCCCGGTCCGCAGATCCGCTGCCGTTGTGTCCGGGCCAAGCCGTCGGAAGGAGCGCCCCATCCCTGTTTCCCGGTAGGTCTCCCAGATGTCGATGTGACAGCCCGTGCAGGCCGCCGGGTCTACATAGCTGGCTGCTTGATTCGACAACGGCGGCCTTTCGTTGGGAGCGGGCGACGTTCCTGTTGCCCACACCCAAACCAAGAGTGCGGCGACCAAGGCCGCGGCGGCTAGGCCCAGTCTCATTGCGGGGCCAGCCTCCGCCGTACGCGCGTCCCTGCGGGCACCTGTACCATTCCGGCGAGGGCGCCGCTTGGCCGGTCGTTTGCCCGGACGCCCCCTACGGCGGGCCATCAGAGACACCTTTCGTTTGCCCGCTCCGGTGCGGCTGGCCTACGGGCCGAACCTTTGGCAGGGGAATTGGCCTTGGCTGCCACAGGATGCGATGTCGCGTGCAGTTCGCTGCAGCCGCATTCGGGAGCCCGCCAAAGTGCTCACGTGCGCACATGTAGCGAGATAAGCGCTCGACGCGACGACCCATGTTTCAGGCTGCCTTTAGGATAGGCCGCCGGCAGCGTCCATAGTGAACACAGTCACAACAAGCGGCCCCTGCCCCGCAACCCGACTGCCGGATTCGGCCCGGATGGGAGCCTTGCCGAAGATTGCCCTGCGGGCGGCCTCCTATAGTGGCCCTTGACAACATATACGCTCTCAGCGGATATTGGGTGTGCTCCGGGCTGAGTTTGGCGCGGCCGGGGAACACTGTCAATGAACTTTCTATCTGCAATCGCCCTCACGTGCGGCTTGGCGGCCTTGACTCTGGCCGGTCCAGCCTTCAGCGCGAGCATCCCGACCGACTCCCCCTTCCCGGAGCACCAGCGCGGCCACTGGGCGTTCCAGCCACTGGAGCCCGAAGCCCCGCCCTCGGGAAGCTCCGGCCACCCGGTCGACGCATTTGTCGAGGCCCGTCTCAAGGCCGGCGGCCTGTCGCTCTCGCCAGCCGCCGATCGGATCACGCTGATCCGCAGGGCTACCTTCGACCTGCACGGGCTTCCGCCGACACCGGCGGACGTGGAGGCGTTTGTGGCCGACTCATCGCCGGACGCCTTTGGCAGGCTGGTCGACCGGCTGCTGGCGTCTCCCCGCTATGGCGAGCGCTGGGCCCGGCACTGGCTGGACCTGGCCCGATTCGCGGAGAGCGAGGGTTTCAAGTCCGACGAGACCCGCCCGAACGCGTGGCGCTACCGCGACTATGTCATCGCCGCGCTGAACGCCGACAAGCCCTATGACCGCTTCGTGCACGAACAGATCGCTGGGGACGAACTCTGGCCAAACGACCCTCTCGCACGCATCGCGACCGGCTTCAACCGCCACTATCCGGACGAGTCGAACGCCGCGATCCTGATCCAGCGGCGACAGGAGATCCTGCTGGACATCACCGACACGGTCGGAAGCGTCTTCCTGGGCCTGACCTACGGCTGTGCGAAGTGCCACGACCACAAGTTCGACCCGATCCTGCAGTCGGACTACTACCGGCTGCAGGCCTTCTTCACCAATGTTTCCGCCGACAACGCGATCCACCTGATGAACCAGCCGGATCGCAGGAGGCGCGAGCAGCAGCAGAAGCAGTGGGAAGAGGCCACTCGCGCTATCCGCGCCGAGATCGACGACCTGCTTGGGGCAAAGCGGCGCGACGCTTTTGACACTCAGGTCAACAGGCGCGCCCCCGAGACGCAAGAGGCATTCCGCAAGAGCCAGTCGGAGCGCACCATGTACGAGCGGCTGCTGTTCCAGCACCACATGTGGCAGATGCGCTATCACGACGACAAGCGTCTGGCCAACAGCCTGAAGGGCGAGGCCAAGCAGCGCTACAGCGAACTCCAGGAGCAGCTGGCCGCCTTGGACTACCTCAAGCCGGTCGAGCTCCCCCTTGGAATGGGCATCCGCGAGCTCGGGCCACAGGCGCCCGAGACACACATCCTCTCGCAGGCGAACTACGCCGCTCCAATGGACAAAGTGGAACCGGGATTCCTGACGCTGCTGGAGCCAGGTCCCGCTCGCTACGCTCCCACTGCCGATGGCCGGTCCTCCGGACGCCGTACCGCGCTTGCCAGATGGCTGACCAGCCCCGAGAATCCACTCACGGCGCGCGTGATGGTGAATCGCCTCTGGCATCACCACTTCAGCCAAGGGATCGTCCGAACGCCGAGCGACTTCGGGCTGATGGGAGAACGGCCGACGCACCCCGAACTCCTGGACTGGCTGGCGGGGGAGTTCCGCCGCAGCGGCTGGAGTCTGAAGCACATGCACCGGATGATGATGACCTCAGCCGCCTACCAGCAGCACTCGGCCTACCAAGAGGAGGCCGCCCAGCGTGATCCCTTCAATAAGCTCCTGTGGCGATTCCCGCCGCAGCGGCTGGAGGGCGAGGTGATCCGCGACTCGATGCTCGCGGTTTCGGGCCGCCTGAACATGGCCGTCGGCGGGCGCAGCGTGTACCCGGCACTGCCGGCGGGCGCCCCCGCCCCGCGCGGCGGCTGGGACGTGCCCGACAGCCGTCACGAGCAGGATCGCCGCAGCGTATACGTATTCGTACGGCGCAACGCGCGCTACCCCATGTTGGAATCGCTCGACATGCCGGACACCCATGAGTCGTGCGCGCGCCGATCCGCGACCACGACGCCGCAGCAGGCGCTGTCGCTGCTCAACAGCGAGCACACATTGGGGTGGGCCGCCGGGCTGGCCCGCCGCGTGCTGGACTCCGCCGGCACGGACAGGGACCGGCAGATCCGCGAAGCCTTCCGGTTGGCGTACTCGAGGCAGCCGGACGGGTGGGAGAAGGACACCGTGCTGACTTTCTTCGAGAGCCAGCGCGAGATCATCGCCGAGCGCGCGGCTGCTGGAGAGAGCATCCTCCTGCCGGATGGCTACCCGTCCGACATGGATCCCCATGAGGCCGCCGCCGTGGTGGACTTCTGCCACATGCTGCTCAATTCCAACGAGTTCGTGTACCGCCAGTGATGCCGCATCGCATGAGACGAGGGAAGCCCATGGCCAAGCAAGACTTCATGAGGGAAACGGTGAATTCCCGCCGCGCATTCCTGAGCCAGGCCAGCGGCGGCTTGGGCGCACTGGCCCTCGCATCACTGGGTGCCGAGGCTTCCGCCGCCGTAACAAGTGACCCGCTAGCGGCCCGAGCGCATCACCACACTCCGACTGCAAAGTCGGTGATCTGGTGCTTCATGGAGGGAGGCCCCAGCCACCTCGACACTTTCGATCCCAAGCCGCTGCTTGAGACGTATGCCGGGCAGCCTCTGCCGGAGTCCTACGACAGACCCCTGACGGCAATGCCGGGCACCTCGCACAACACCCTCATGCCCTCCCAACGCAAGTGGGCGCGGCACGGGGAGAGCGGGCTGTGGGTCTCGGACTGGTACCCGCACGTGGCCAAGCACGCCGACAAGCTCGCGGTAGTCCGATCCTGCACGGCAGACGGCCTCAACCACGTGGGCTCGGTCTGCCAGATGAACACCGGCTCAATCCTCGCCGGCAGGCCTGCGATGGGCGCGTGGGTGACATACGGGCTGGGCTCGGCCAACCGCAACCTGCCCACCTTCGTGATCCTCAACGACGACGTGCGCATCAACGGAGGCTCGAAGAACTGGAGCTCGGGCTTCCTGCCGGCCAGCTATCAGGGAACGCTCTTCAAGCAGGAAGGGGCCCCGATCCTGAACTTGGAGACGCCGGAGGGCGTCGGGACCCGGCAGCAGCGCGGAAAGCTCGATCTCCTCGGGGCGCTGAACCGGCACCACGCAGCCAAGCATCCTACAGAGACTGAACTGGACGCCCGGCTCCAGTCCTACGAGCTGGCGTTCCGCATGCAGGCCCACGCCCCTGAGGCAGTCGATCTCAGCAAGGAGTCGGAGGCCACGAAGCGTCTCTACGGCATGGACGAGGAGCACACCGCGATCTACGGTCGGAACCTGCTGCTTGCGCGGCGCCTGGTAGAGCGTGACGTGCGGTTCGTCCAGGCGTACTGCGGCGGATGGGACGCGCACACCAAGATCGAGCAGAACCACACTAAGTGGTGCGGCGTCTCGGACAAGCCCATTGCGGGCCTCCTATCGGATCTCGAGTCCCGTGGACTCTTGGACGAAACGCTGGTGATCTGGGGAGGCGAGTTCGGTCGAACACCCTTCAACGAGCAGGGCGACGGCCGGGACCACAACCCGTGGGGCTTCACCATCTGGATGGCGGGCGGCGGCATCAAGAGCGGGCAGACCATCGGTACCACGGACGAGCTGGGATTGCGCGCGGAGGAGTCTCCCTACCACGTGCATGACATCCACGCCACCATCCTGCACCTGCTGGGCCTTGACCATCTCAGCCTCACGTACCTGCACAATGGCCGCTCCGAGCGTCCGACCATCAACGGCGGCAAGCTGATCCAGGAAGCGCTGGCCTGACGCGGCGCGCCTGCTGGACCTCAGACGTTGCAATCTAGGCATTCTCGTGGGGCCGGCAAGCACCCGCCGACACCCTTGCTGTCGGCGGGAGTGATTCCGTGGAGGCTTGGGCCGTCGGGCGATTGCGAGGTGTACTGGGTGAAGCGGTCGGAGACCCTGCGCTTCATGGGGGGATGGCACGCATTCCTTGGAGGCCGCCTCTCGCGGGCGGACGCGGACGTCCCCACGAGCGGCCTGCCGGAAGGCAGCGAGGCCTACGCCTCGTCCGGGAGGCCCGCCGCCCTGCCGGCGTGCGCTCTGCGGGAGCTGTTCGAGGAGTCAGGCATCTTGGCGGTCGCCGGAACTCTACCCGTCGCATCGGTTGTGGAGACCGCCCGTCGCGAACTCTTGGCCGGATCGCTGGACATGGCGGGCTGGCTGCGTTCGCGAGATTTGGCCTTTGACGTCTCCCGACTGGCATTCGCGGGGCGCTGGGTGACACCTCCCCTCTCGCCGATCCGCTTCGACGCAACGTTCTTCCTCCTTGAGTGGCCCCCGAGCGAGCCGCGGCAACCGTCCGTGATTCCCGGGGAGCTAGAGTCCGGCGAATGGATCCCCGCTTGCCGTGCGCTCCGGCGATGGGAGGACGGCGACGTGTTCTTGGCGCAGCCAACCTTGGAGACCATTCGCGTCCTGGCGTCGGACGGCCCCGCCGGCCGGGTGCGGCTCTCGCGCTCGGAGGCCCATGAGCCCGATGGCCCGCGGCCCATCGAGTTCCGCCCCGGAATCCGGGTCATCCCCCTCAAGGCCCGGACATTGCCGCCGGCGACGCACACCAATGCGTTGCTCCTGGGGACAGGGGACTTCGTGCTCGTCGATCCGGGCACGGACCGTCCCGATGGCCTGCGCGCCCTGCACCGGATCGTGGAGCGCGAACTGGGCGCCGCGCGAGGCCGCTTGCGGGGCATCTGGCTGACGCACCATCACGGCGACCATGTGGCTGGCGCCGAGGCAGTGCGCCGCCAATGGGGCGTCCCGATATGGGCGCACGAATCCACCGCCGCACATCTGGCCGGATCCGGGATTCATATCGAGAAGCGCTTCGGCGGAGGCGAGCTTGTCACCCTCGCGGGTCCGCGTGAACTCGGGGTCCGTGTCCTGCACACGCCGGGCCATGCAAGGGGACACCTCTGCTTCTTCGAAGAGGGCAGCCGGACGCTAATTTGCGGGGACATGCTGACGGCGTTCGGCAGCGTGGTCATCAATCCGCCAGACGGCAACATGGCCGACTACTTGGCGTCCCTGAAGCTCCTTGAGAGCGTGGGGGCGAAAGTGATCCTTCCCGGCCACGGGACCATGCTGCGCCACGCGGCCAGGGCGATTCGTGAGGCGATCCGGCACCGCACACAGCGTGAGGAACTCGTGTTTCAGGCTTGGACGAACGGCTTGCGCGCACCTGAGGCCATGTTGGACAACGTCTATGGCGAACTCGATCCGGCCGCGCGCCCGCTCGCGGCCAGGCAAGTGCTGGCGCATCTGGAGAGGCTGGCCAGCTTGGGGCGTATCGGAGGTCTGCCGGACGCGCTTGCCAGTCGTCTTGGCGAGCGCCTATAAGTTCTGGCCGCAGGACCAAGTCCGTCCAGAGGGGCACCCGGCCGATGCGCGCCGTGCGGTCCGGTCAGTCGGCGCCCGCTGTTACGCTGAGTGCGATGAGACCGACGCTACCTGCCTTGCGCAAGGTCTGCGGCGTCACCTCAGCCGAGGACGCCATCCACGCGGCTAGGGCAGGTGCGAACGCGATCGGCATGGTTTTCTACCCGCCCAGCCCGCGGTCCGTGGACACCCGCACCGCCCGGGACATCGCTGCCGCCGTCCCCGCTGGTGTCCTTAGGGTCGGCGTTTTCGTCAACGAGCCCGCCGAGCGCGTCGCCGAGGCAGTGCGAACTGTTCCGCTCGACGCCGTCCAGCTCCACGGGGACGAAACGCCGGCGGAATGCCGCGAGGTTCAGCGTGCCGTCGGGGAGGCCTTGCTCTGGAAAGCGTTTCGAGTGGGTCCCGGGTTCGACCCGAGGGACATGGCCGTGTACTCGGCGGACGCATTCCTGCTCGACACGGCGCACGACGGCGCCTATGGCGGGACCGGGCAGCCGTTCGCGTGGCACCGGGCCGTTCCGGCAGCGGCATTCGGGAGAGTGATCCTCGCGGGTGGCTTGGATGGCTCAAACGCCGCCGAAGCCGTTCGAGCGGTCGCGCCTTGGGGCGTCGATGCCAGTTCTCGCTTGGAGGCGTGCCCCGGCCGCAAGGATCCCGAGAGGGTGGAGCGCTACCTTGCAGCCGTCAGCTGAGGCGGCATTGGGCCGAGCGCAGCCGCTCGCCGCGCGGGTCCGCTACTTGGCGGGCGATCTGGCCGCCTGCGCGGCGTCCGGCAGTGCCGTGGCTGTCATCACCGGAGCCTTTATTCCCCAGGCTTGGCCGGGCTGGGCCGCAATGCCCTTGGGAATGCTCTCAGGGATGATCCTTTCGCTGCCGTGCTGGGTTGTGGCCTCAGCGTTCCTCGGCGTGCTTGAGCCGATGCTGCAGATCATGGCCACTGGCATGCTAGCGGGAATGGCCGGCGCCATGGCGGGCGGGCCTTCGCTCTCGCGGGCGGCCCTCGGAGCGGCCCTCGGCTGCGCTGTAGGCCTGGGTCTGGCGCTGCTGGATCGGGTGCTCAGCAGAGGCTCGGCCAAATGCCCCTGAGCGACCGCGCCAAGTGGAACCGTGCTGCGACAGCCTACGATTCCTTAGCCGCACGGGCCTCCGAGCGGCGCTGGGCCGCCTTCAAGCGGGAAGCCTTCCGGGGCATGGCGGGGCGCGTGCTGTTCCTGTCCACTGGCACGGGACTCGACTTCCAGTTCTTCCCGCCTGGGCGGACAATCGCGGCCCTTGATGTCAGCGAGCGGATGCTGTCCAAGGCGGCCGTGCGTGCCCGCGGATATGGAGGCACGCTCGCCCTTCACCAGATGGACGTCTGCAATCTGGCTTTTCGCGACGGGTGCTTCGATCAGGCGTACACGTCCTGCACGTTCTGCTCAGTGTCCGATCCCCTCGCCGGTCTGTCCGAACTGAAGCGCGTGCTTCGGCCAGGAGGCTTGCTGCGCATGTTCGAGCACACAGCCAGCTCGCTGGCGCCCCTGAATGCGATGCTGCACGCCTGCACGGCAGTCACCGCCCGCTTCGGGCCCGCCATGAACCGCCCGACGGTGGACACCGCGGAACGCGCGGGCTTTGAGATCGTGAACGTTCAGAACTGCTACTTGGACGTGCTGAAGTTCGTCGAGGCTCGCCGGTCGCCCGGGCGCTGACTCATCCTTCGTTCATCGACGGCCCCAAGTAGTCCACTTGGCCGCGGAAGATGGCCCCTTCTTCGACTCGGATCTCCACTGTTGCCAGCTTTCCGACCATGTTCGCCGTCCTGGCCAGCGAAGCCCTTTTCCGCCCGACCACCGTGCCGCGCATGTAGCCCTTCACCGCCACCGAGGCCGCTTCGATGGTTGCTTCCACCCGCGCCGTCTCGCCAACGACGACATGCTGGCCATCCGCCTTGAGATCTCCCTCGAACCTGCCCTCGATCTCGATGGATTCCTTGGAGACCAGATTGCCGGAAAGCCGGCAGCGCGAGCCCAGGCGGCAGCCGCCTCCGGCATCTGAGGACTGCCTCGAAGGCCGTCGAGCTTCTGGTACGGGCCTGACCCTAGGAACGGCCGATGACGCGTCGCTGTTCTTCACCGTCTGTTCAGTCTAGCAAGTCGCGGCGGGAGCCGCGATGGGATTTAGGTCCGGTCCTTGGGGACTCCCGCGGGTGGGCGCTTGGGCCATTCTGGTATCGTGCGTGCGTCTAGGGGCGACCCTCCGGTGAAGCCGTTGACCAAGCTGGCGGGAGTTCCGATCCTGCATGAAGATCCGCGCACTCGAGACGATCCGCCTCGGGGAATTCCCCAACCTGCTCTGGGTCCGCGTGCACTCCGACGAGGCCCTCGTCGGCCTTGGGGAGACCTTCATGGGAGCCTCTGTCGTCGAGGCCTACCTGCACGACGTCGCCGCTCCCCAGCTCTTGGGCGAGGACCCTCGGGAGATCGAGCGGATCGCCCGCAGGTTGGTCGGGTACCTCGGCTTTCGCTCAACCGGCGCGGAAATGCGCGGCAACTCCGCCATCGACCTTGCGCTCTGGGACTTGTGGGGGAAGGCGACGGGGCAGCCCGTGTACCAGCTGCTGGGCGGGGCATTCCGGCGGAGTGTGCGGGTCTACAACACTTGCGCGGGCTACCGGTACATTCGCGCACCGGGCCAAGCGGTGGCCAACTGGGGCCTGCCGGAAGCGCCCGAGCTTCCGTATGAGGATCTGGACGCGTTCCTGCACCGCGCAGGGGATCTGGCCCACAGCCTTCTCGAGCAGGGCGTCACCGCAATGAAGATCTGGCCGTTCGATCCCTACGCCGAGGCTTCGGCGGGCCTCTACATCTCGCCCGGTGACCTCAGGAAGGCGCTCGGCCCGTTCGAGGCGATCCGCGGCGCGGTAGGGGACCGAATGGACATCATGGTCGAATTCCACTCGCTCTGGAACCTGCCGGCGGCTATCCGCATTGCGCGGGCGCTCGAGCCGTACGGGACGTTTTGGCACGAGGACCCGATCCGCATGGACAGCTTGGAGAGCCTGAAGCTCTACGCCGAGCGAAGCCTCGCTCCGGTGTGCGCCTCGGAGACCTTGGGCGGCAGGGCGGCTTTCCGCGACCTACTCGAGACGGGCGCCGTGGGAATCGTGATGCTCGACCTTGGCTGGTGCGGCGGGCTGACAGAAGCCAGGGCCGTCGCGGCTATGGCCGATGCTTGGAAGCTGCCGATTGCGCCGCACGACTGCACGGGCCCCGTCGTGCTCGCGGCCTCTACCCACCTGTCGATGCACGCGCCGAATGCCCTTGTCCAGGAGACGGTCCGGGCGTTCTACTACGGCTGGTATCAGGATCTGGCCACGGAACTGCCGCCGATCACGCACGGCGCGATTCGTGCCACCGACGCCCCGGGCCTTGGAATCGACCTGCAGCCGGGCGTGGCGCGGCGGCCAGACGCCGTCGTGCGCTGGACGCGGGCCTGACCCGCCCCCGTCCAGCGGCAGGCTGGCAGAAAGGATCCGCTCAGGTCTTGACGATCCGCTGCCTGCGGGCGTCCCAGCCCAGGGACTTCCTGCGGCGGAACGACTCGACCGCCAATTGGCACGCCATGGAGACGTTGAATGCGAACTGCGCGTCGCACTTGAGCGGCTCGCCGCCGCGGATAGCGTTGTGCAGGTTGTGGTGGTGCAGGGCCATGTCCTCCCGGCCGCCCTTCTTGTGGATGTGGGGCTGGACCTCGCCCTCGTGCATGGCTTCGGGCTCAATGTGGAAGCCGTCCCTGCTGAACTCGATCGTGCCCTTCTTGCCCCGGATGACATGGCGGATCTTGGTCTGGTTCGCCATCGTGGACACGAGCAGGACGTTCATGCCCTCCGGGTACTCCAGCAGCGCGTTGAACGTGTCGGGCACCTCGGCTCCGTCGCGGAAGAAGTAGTTTCCTCCGGTGGCCACCACGCGCGAAGGCGCGCTGAGGCTGCAGGCGCGTACGATCCGGGCCAGGCGGTGCACGAACAGGTCGGTTGCGATCCCGCCGGAGTAGTCCCAGTAGCGGCGCCACGAGAAGAACCGGTCGGGATCCCACGGGCGCTTGCGCGCCTTGCCGAGGTACGCGCTCCAGTCCAGGTTTACCCCGGGCTTGGCGTCCGGGTCCGGCTCCCGCAGCCAGAACTCCTCGCGGTGGTTCCGCGAGTAGTCGATGTGCGCCATCACCACAGTGCCGATTGCTCCATCCTTGATCAGCCCCGCCGCCGTCTCGTACGAGTCGTCCGACATTCCCTGGATCCCGCACTGCAGCGTGATCCCGGTCTCGCGAACCCTCTTGACGACCGCCAAGCCCTCGTCGATCGAGTAGGTCAGCGGCTTTTCCACATACACGTGCAGGCCTTCGTCAGCCGCGTCGAGCGTCATCCGGGCGTGCCAGTGCTCGGGCACAGAGATCGTGACGTAGTCCAGTTCGGGGCGCTCCAAGAGCCGTCGATAGTCCTTGTACGGCTCCCCTCCGGTGAACTCCGCGGCCGCCTCCCGGCGCGGGTCGTAGATGTCGCAGACGGAAGTGATCTCGACGTTGTCCGGCCCGGCCAGCCGCTTGAGGGCGCGCATGTGCCCGTTGGCGTTGCCGCCGGCTCCGATCACGCCGACGTGCAGCCGGTCGTTGGCGCCGACGATGCGCGCGGAGCTCTTGGCCGTAAGCACTGGCTTCGCGGCGCCGGCGGCTGCGGCCCCGGCGATGAACGTCCTGCGGCTCAAGCTCGATGGTTTGGTGTCCTGCATAGCTTGCTCTCATACTAAGGGAACGGGCCGGCATTGGGCAGTGTGCCGGCCCCGTGGGCGGCAGGGATGGCCGGGGCAGGCATGCGCATTCGCGCGATCCGCGCGCTGCAGGTGCTCGATTCCCGGGGCAGTCCTACCGTCGAGGCCGAGGCGATCCTGGAGGATGGCACCCGCGCTGCTGCCCAGGTGCCGTCCGGAGCGTCGACCGGCCGGCACGAGGCCGTTGAGCTCCGTGACGGCGATGCTCGCGCCTACGACGGGCGCGGCGTGCTCTCGGCCATCGCCAATGTCAACGGCCCCATTGCCCGTGCGCTGCGCGGAATCCCTGTCCACGAGCGCGAGCGGGCCGACCGGCGGATGGTCGAGCTTGACGGCACGCCTGACAAGTCGAGCCTGGGGGCCAACGCGATCCTTGCCGTGTCCTGCGCCCTTGCCCGCCTCCACGCCAAGGCCGAGGGAGTCCCGCTCTGGTGTCTGCTGGCTGGTGGGCGTCCCGCCAAGATCCCGCTCCCGATGGTCAACATCCTTTCGGGAGGACTGCACGCCGGGGAACAGGTCGAGTTGCAGGACTTCTTGGCCGTACCCCACGGTTGCGGGTCGTTCGCTGAGGCCATGCGGGCCGCGGCCGGAATCCACCGCCGGATGCAGGAGCTCCTTGAGCGTGACGGTCATGCCCCGGCCGGAGTGGCCGATGAGGGCGGCTGGGGGCCCCGCCTGGAATCCAACGAGCAGGCCCTGGAGTACATGGAGCGTGCGATTGTCGCTGCTGGCTACGAGCCGGGCCGCCAGGTCTCGATCGCGATTGACGCCGCGGCGACGCACTTCTTCCGCAACGGCCGCTACGAGCTCGCCAGCGAGGGACGGAGCTTGGCTCGGGAGGAAATGATCGAGATGTACAGCCGCTGGCTGGACCGCTATCCCGTCGTTGCCATCGAGGATCCTCTGGCTGAGGACGAGTGGGAAGGGTGGGCGAAGGCGTGCGCCGTCTTGGGGGGTCGCTGCACGCTGATCGGGGACGACCTGTTGGCGACCTCGCAGTCTAGGCTGGAGCGGGCCATTCGCGAGCGAGCCGCCACTGCGGTCTTGGTGAAGATGAACCAAGCGGGGACGCTGGCGGAGACGTTTCATGTGGTGGACTGCGCGCGGGCAGCGGGATTCGGCGCAGTGGTGTCCGCGCGCTCCGGCGAGACCGAGGACTCGTTCCTCGCGGATCTGGCCGTTGCCAGCGGCGCCGGCCACATCAAGGTCGGGTCCGTCACGCGCTCGGAGCGACTGGCGAAGTACAACCGCCTTCTGCGCATAGAGGCCTTCCAAGAGGGAGGCGCACCCCTCAGTCTTGCGCCCGTCCTGCCATTGGGGCATCATGGTTGGCAGGGAGGATCCTGCGTCAACGATGATTGACGACCCTGGTAGTTGTGTCGCGAACGCATTGCCGCCGCTAGGCGCGGGCGCAGGCTTGTCTGCTCCCATGCCCCGGCCATCCAGCCATGGAGAGCACTCGGACAGACACCCCGAGTCTGGTCTACCTGACCGAACTCACGGGAATGCGGCTGATCGGGCCGCGCGGCACGCGCATCGGGCGGGTGCGCGAAGCCGCCGTCTTTCCTAGAGAGCACCCGCGACGGATCTCCCGTTTCCTGTTCGGACGTGCCCGGACTAGATTCTCTGTCCGATGGGACCAGGTCTTGGGCTTTGACGAGCAAGGCATCCACCTCACCAGCGAGAGCTTCAGCCCCTACTACGGGGACGACTACCACCTGCTGCTGACCAAGGACCTGCTTGACCAGCAGATCATCGACGTCAATGGCCGCAAGGTCGTCCGCGTCAACGACGTGGCATTGCGCGTGGTCGGAAACGGCGTTTCGCAGCTGTGGGTGCATGAGGTGGGGGTGGGACTGCAGGGGGCCTTCCGCAGGCTCACGGAAGGCCTGCTGCCGAATGCCACGATCCGCGCCATTCAGGAGCGCCTGCCGCCCAATTCGATCCCTTGGGAGGCCTGCAACATTGTCGAGCCCGACCCCCAGCGTCGCCTGCGGCTGCTGATCTCGCTGGACAGTCTCGAGGCGCTGCACCCGGCAGATCTGGCCGACATCGTGGAGGACTTGGGTTCCGAGGAACGCGAGGCCGTCTTCGAGACGCTTGAGGAAGAGTTCGCCGCCGAGACGCTGGAGGAGGTGCGCCCGGTGGTGCGGTCCGCAATCCTGCGCTCCCTCGACAGTGAGCGGGCTGCCGACATTCTTGAGGAGATGGACCCGGCTGAGGCTGC
The DNA here is from genome assembly GCA_965203925.1 of Bryobacterales bacterium. Taxonomy (GTDB): domain Bacteria; phylum Acidobacteriota; class Terriglobia; order Bryobacterales; family UBA6623; genus VXMF01. Next base: position 935,939 of record OZ241924.1, on the reverse strand, counting down.
TACCGCTCTGGCCGGACTGGGCGAGACCGAGCGGGCGGGCATCGTCGAGGACATGGAGAGCGAGCCGGCCGTCGAGGTGGCGGGCATGCTCGGCTACCAGGACGACACCGCTGCGGGAATGATGGGGGCCCGTTTCTTGGCGCAGCCCGCCGACGCCACCTGTGGGGAGATTGTCAGGCGCCTGCGCGGACGTGACTCACTGTTGAAGCGACTGACGCACGTGTTCCTGCTCGATGACGGCGGACGGTTGGTGTCGACGATCCCGTTCGGCCGCTTAGCAGTCGCCCGGCCGGACGCGGCGGCCCTGTCGCTGGCCTACCGGAAGACCGTGCGGGTCGCGATGGACGCGCGGGCGGACGAGGTCGTCGAGCTCTTCGACAAGTACAACCTCTACACGCTGCCAGTGGTGGACGTCCAAGGCCGCTTGCAGGGGGCTATCACGGCGGACGACGTCATTGCCACCCTCAGCTACGACACGGAGCGCGGGCTGTAGGAGATGCCCCTCCTGAAGGGTCTGCGCGGCCGCGCAGCCGCCTTCCTGGCCGTGCTTGGGCCGGGTTTTATCACCGCGATGGTCGACAACGACGCGGGCGGGATATTCACCTATTCCGAGGCCGGTGCGCGCTGGGGGTACGTCCCGCTGTGGACTTTGATCCCCATTACGCTCCTGCTGGTGGTCAACCAGGAGATGTGCGCCCGCATGGGCGCGGTCACCGGAAAGGGTCTCTCCGACCTGATCCGCGAGGAGTTCGGGCTGCGCATGACGGTGGTCGTGATGGGGCTTCTGCTGGTGGTCAACTTCACAAATGTTGCCGCCAACTTCGCCGGAATCGCCGGCGCCATGGAACTGCTGCCTGTGAGTCGCTACATCTCGGTGCCGCTGGGGGCGCTGCTGGTTTGGGGCCTTGTGGTCAAGGGCACGTACCAGAGCGTGGAGAAGGTCTTTCTAGTGGCCAGCGGGTTCTACGTGGCCTACGTGGTTTCCGCGATCCTCGTCGGGCCCGACTGGGACGCCGCTCTGGCCAGCACGGTACGGCCGGTGCTGCTGCCGAATCTTCCGTACGTCACCGTGCTGGTCGGGCTGGTCGGCACCTCCGTCGCGCCATGGATGCAGTTCTACCTGCAGGCAGCCGTCGTGGAGAAGGGCATCGACACAACGCAGTACCGAGACACGCGTATCGAAGTGGTCGTGGGATGCATCGTCATGGCCGCGGTAGCGTTCTTCATCATCGTCGCGTGCGCGGGGGCGATCTGGGAGAACGGCCCGAGGCCGATCCAGAGTGCCGCGGAGGCAGCTGAGGCCCTGCGGCCACTGGGCGGCTCCGCCTATGCCCTGTTTGCCGGAGGCCTGCTGTGCGCTTCCCTGTTTGCGGCGAGCATTCTGCCCCTGTCCACGGCCTACACCGTCTGTGAGGGCCTCGGCTTGGAGTCCGGCGTGGACAACGACTTCGACGAGGCACCCTCGTTCTATTGGCTGTACACATTGCTGATTGCCTTTGGGGCGGGTGTCGTCCTGATCCCTGGCCTGCCCATTGTTCCGATGATCCTGCTATCGCAGGTGCTCAACGGCGTGCTGCTGCCCGTTGTCATGGTCATCGTCCTGGTGCTGGTCAACCGGCGCGAGCTGATGCACGAGTGGACCAACGGGCCGCTCTACAATGTGCTGGCTTGGGCATCTGCAGCCGTAACGGTTGCGCTTGCCGTCCTGCTCGCGGCGCTGACCTTGCTGCCGGCGCTCCAGCCTGCATCAGTACCAAGCCTGCCCTGAGCCGGGATCGTCGGGACCGCGTCCTGCACCCTTGACAGAGGGCGGCTACTCCTTTTCTTGCTGGCCCCGAACCGCGCCAAGCGCCTCTCCAGCGGCTCCGATCCCAAGTGCGACTTGCCGTTGAGGAGGGCGTGCGCCTCTGGCAGTGTGCACGCTGCCGGGAACAACCCGCAGGGGTCGTCACCGGAGGCTGCAGCAGTACGCCCGCGCGCCGCCGGAGCCGCGCGGTCTCTCCCGTCGACGAGGTTCGTCGCTTCGGGCTGCCAAGTGCGGCGGAGAAGCCCTGCGAGAAACCCCGCACCCGTGCTAACCGCCGCTTCCGTCGCATCGGGCGCACGCGCGCCCTGTTGCGATGGGCGCCCGTTGACCGCCGCCCGGGCTGCCCGGTACGGTAGAGGGCGCGATGACCGTTGGTGTGAGGGAATTCACCGAGCCCATTCAAGCGCTCCTGACGGCTGAAGGCGACAGGCTGCACTCCATGCCGCTGGTGCCCTCGGCACCGGCGGAAGTGCCCCAACTCGCGGAACTGCGAAAGCTCAAGACCGATCGGTTGTTCCCTCAGGGTGCGATCCGCAGCCGAGGTTTTGCCCGCTGCGTGCACGCCGGGCTCCTGCTCTACTTCTCGGCGCTGGACGAGTCGCACACGATCTCGCAGGGAATCCACACGACATCCGGGAGCTATTGGCACGGCATCATGCACCGCCAAGAGGGGGACTGGAGCAATGCCAAGTACTGGTTCCGTCGGGTCGGCAGACACCCCGTGCTGGACCAGTTGGCTACCGAATCCGCGAGGGGCTGGGATCCCTTCGACTTCATCGACCAGTGCCGGGCCGCAGCCCGCGGGGGCGTAGGCGAGGCCCGGCTCCGCGAGCGCCAGATGCGGGAATGGGTTCTCCTGATGCGCTACTGCCACCGCCGCGCACTGGCGGCCTAGGATCGAGCGGCAGTCATGCGCCTGTACGTTGGAGTGGATGGGGGCCAGTCCCACACGCGGGCTGTAGTGGCCGACGACTCCGGACGGCTGCTCGGTCGGGGCAGCGGGGGCCCGTGCAACCATGCCGCGCATGCCGAAGGAGAGGCGCGCCTCCGCAGGGCCATCACCGAATCCGTCGGAGGAGCGCTGGCACAGGCCGGCTTCGAACCATCTGTGCGCCTGCGTGGGGCATGCCTGGGAATGAGCGGCGGGCCGGACGACAAGCGCAGGATCGTGTCCGAGCTGCTGGCCGCCGAGACCATCACCGTGAAGACCGACGCGGAAGCTGCTCTCGAGGGCGCTGCCTTGGGCCAGCCTGCCGTAGTCGTGATCGCCGGGACCGGTGCAATCTCCGTTGCCCGAGGTCGCAACGGGCGCATCGCGCGGAGTGGAGGGTGGGGCTACATCTTCGGCGACGAAGGCTCCGCCTTTCACATCGTCCGATTGGCCATGCGGAATTGTCTGGCATGGGAAGAGGGTTGGGGAGAGCCCGAGCCGGCGGAACTGAAGAAGATGTTCCTCCAAGAGACAGGATCCTCGGGACTGCTGGAGGTGCTGCACCGCTTCTACACCCCAGAGTGGCCGCGCCCCCGCGTGGCGGGCTTGGCCCGCCGCGTGGACGAGCTCGCCGAGGGCGGTGACAAGGCGTCAAGGTGGATTCTGAGGAAGTGTGCGGAGTCGCTTTCGGCGCTGGCCAACACTTCGATCCAGCAGGTGGACCCTGCGGGCCTCGGATTGACGGTCTATCCTCTCGGGGGTGTGTTTCGCAGCCGCTGGGTGATGAAGCGATTCGAGCTGAGCTGTGACGGCCTCGGGTGTCCCATCAGGCAGCCGTCGCACGACGGGGCTGTGGGAGCGTTGCTGCTGGCCTACCGCGCCGACGGGCTGGAGCCGGCTCAGGTGAGGATTCGATGACCGGTTTCGGGACCATGCTGCGCCGAGCGGAGCGGCACCTCCGTTCCAACTGCCCGCACATGCGCCGCTTGGTGAAAAGCCACGGGCCCTGCGAGCTCAAAGTGCGGCCCGATCCGTTCCAGATGCTGGTGGCCTCGATCACGTCGCAGCAGATCTCCGGCGCGGCCGCCCGGTCCATACTTGGCCGCTTGGAGCGTGGTGTAGGCCGCGCCGGCATCACTCCGGCCTCGGTGCGGGCCTGCGGCGAAGCCGATTTGCGGACCTTCGGGTATTCGGCCCGCAAGGCCTCGTATCTGATGGGCTTGGCCGTCGAAGTGGCCGGCGGTCACTTAGATCTCTCGGGCCTACAGGACCTTGACGACTCGGACGTAGTGGCCCGCCTAGTGCGGTTGCGCGGCATCGGAGAGTGGACAGCGCACATGTTCCTGATCTTCTCTCTGGGCAGGCCGGACGTGCTGGCGCACTCCGATCTGGGCGTGCGCCAGGCCATTCGGAGCTTTCACGGCCTCGAGCATTTGCCGACGAAGGCCCAAGTGCTGAAGCTCGCAGCGCCCTGGCGGCCGTTTGCGAGCGTAGCCTGCTGGTATTGCTGGCGGAGCCTGGACGCCAATCCCGGAGGAAAGGGGGCTTGACCACGGTCGTCGCGGCGCTCATCACGAGGGAGGACGGCCGCATCCTGGCCTGCAGGCGGCGCGCGGACCAGTCCCATCCCGGCAAGTGGGAGTTCCCGGGCGGCAAGGTCGAGCCGGGGGAATCGGCTCCCGCCGCCCTGGCCCGCGAGCTCAGCGAGGAGTTAGGTATTCGGCCGAGGTCCGTCCGGCAGGTCCAACAGTACGAGTTCGCGTATCCGGGAAAGGCGCCCCTTGCCCTTGTCTTCTTCCACGTTCCCGCATACGAGGGGCGAATGGACGCTTCCCAGTTCTGGGACGCTCGCTGGGCGAATCCCCGGAGCCTGCCCGCCTACGACTTCCTGCAAGGCGACGCCCGGATTGTTCAGGAACTTGCCAGCGGGAGGCACCTGCCGCTTGGCACGGCGGCCCGGGACAGGTCTGCTAATCTCTCCATTGCATGAGACGGATCGGTGCATTTGCGGGCTTGGCCCCGCTGTTTCTTCTGGCCTGTGCCACAGGCCCCGGACCATCCTCGGACCAGCTGCGGATTACCCACGGCCCGGTCCTCGGACGCCTTGGCCAAACGCACGTCGGGGTGTGGGCACGCACCTCAAGCTCGGGAGACTTCACAGTCTTCTACGGCACAGCGCCAGGAGAGCTAGAAATGACCGCCAGCGGCACGACAAGCTTGGCGGACGACAACACAGGCTGGACGCTGCTGGACGGACTCCAGGCCGGCACCAAGTACTACTACGAGGTTGCCACGGGCGAAGCTCCGGCCGGCGACCCTGAGCGGTCCGGATCGTTCCACACCCTGCCCGACCCGGCCGCAATGGCCGGCGACTACAACCCGGACGGCCTGTTCAACTTCCGATTTGAGTTCGCCTGCGGAAACAACCAGAACTCAGGCGGCAGCTCCATCGGCCCTGCCCTACTAACGCACGGCACGATGTTGAGGACGCTCGTCCGCAATGACGCTCATAGCTTGCTGGACTTCGCCATCCTCAATGGGGACTGGCTGTATGAGAACGCCACACGCGGCTACACGGTGGATGAGTGGCGCCAGCAGACCGGGACCGACGCCTCCGCGACGCCGCGCGAAGTCCAGCTCATGCCGTCCATCGTCGGCGTCTGGGAAAACTACAAGAACTTCTACGAGACGGGGGCCAACTTGCGGGCGTGGCATCGCAACGTGCCGTCCTACTACACCTTCGACGACCACGAGCTGCTCAACGACATCTACGGTGCCGGGGAGGTCGGACGCCGCAACCGCAGGGCCGTGTTCCGGGATGTCGGGACACGCGCCTGGTACGACTACTTGGGCTGGAGCAACGAGGTGCCAGAGACTCCCGAGATCGTCTACGGACGTGCGCAGCTGCAGGCCGGCAGCGACATCCTCACCGACGCGGAGGCGGATTTCACAGGGCTCGACGCAGGATCGACCCTGCACGTGCACTGGGGCACTCCCGACTGGGGCGAGATGCTCCTGGACCCGAATCCGGACGGCAGCGATCCCGACGACGAGGGCGGCGATGTCAACTCCAGGGTGTACGAAGTGGTCGAGGTTCTGGACGCCAATCGCCTGCGCATCCGCCCCGAGGCCGTCGCGGACGGAGAGCAGACCTTTTCCATCGGCCGTCGCTCGTACTTCAGCCGGCGGATCTCCAACGCCGAATTCCTGTATGTCGACACGCGTTCGTACCGCATGATGCACGACACCAAGGACCGCGGCAGAGTCGGCCGGACCATGCTTGGAGAGCGCCAGAAGGCTTGGGTCAAACAGACCATGCAGGAGTCTGACGCGGACTTCTTCTTCATCGTCTCGTCGGTCAACTTCTCGATTTCGCACGTTGGCGGCACGGGCACGGCGAACATCTCCGAGACAAACAAGGACGATGCTTGGACGGCGTTCCTGTGGGAGCGCGAGGACATGATCAACTTCTGGGACGAGTTGGGCAAGCCCGTCTTCGTGCTGACGGGAGATTTGCACAACAGCTTCGCCATCAAGCTCACGGACCGCGTTTGGGAGTTCGCGTCGGGCCCGCACAATTCTGTCAACCACCCGCTGCGTTCGGAGGGGAACCGCCCCAAGTCCGGGATGTACGACTCGTTCGGCCGCGAGACGGAGATCCGCTGGTCGAGCTTCATGGTCAATGACACCCCGAACGAGTTCCGGCGCAGGCCGATCTACTGTGTCGTGCAGGTGAACAACACATTCAACAACCCCGTCGAGGGCGTTGATCGCTGGGTTGCATTCGAGAATCCCCAAGCGGTGTTCCAGTACTACGACGGCCTGACCGGAGAGCTGCTCTACGCCGAGTCCGTTGTCTCGAGGTAGCGCCCAGTCGACGCTTCGCACGTGTCGCCGCGCTTCAGGCTGACCCTAAAGGGGGGCGGCGCCGGTCGCTTCGGCCGCCGCTGAACGGTTGCCCGGCAAGTCGGCCTACAGCGTGCGGCCTTGTGACGAGTTGCCGCACTGGCGAGAGCGTGTCGCGGGATTCTCTCGGTCCAGAGATGCCGTTCGCGATAGGGCCCGTAGACTGTTCTCGCCGCGGTCGTCGGCGAGCCCAGGGCCTTCTTGCGCTCTCTGAGGCGTGCCGGCGCCGCAGCGCTCCGCCTGTGATAAACTGCGAATCCTCCGATCTGGGCTGTCGGATCAAACCCGCCAGTCTGCGGTCTTGGGGGAACCTGATGATGGGAATGGGAAGCGGCGTCGGTCGTTCCATCCAAGCCTCGGTGGCCATTGCAGCGGCCTGCCTGCTGCTCGCCGTGCCGCCAGCCGAGGCCGGCAGCGTGCCGCGCAACGCACCAGAACTCACTCTCACGACGACCACCGGCGGGTCGGTGTCGCTGAGCGACCTGCGCGGCAAGGTCGTAGCGGTACTGTGGATATCCACCGACTGCCCGCACTGCCAGGAGACCTGCGAGGCCTTGGGGCCGATGTATCGGGAGTTCGCCGGAAAGGGCTTCGAGATCATGGCCATGGCCGTGAATCCGGGTGCGCCGGGCAACATAGGGAGATTCCGGTCGCAGCACTCCGTTGAGTTTCCGCTGGGCGTCTCAACGCGCTCTGACTGGATGCGGTTCGCCGACCTTTCTGTGATGGCGCGGGCCTACGTCCCGTACCTGATGCTGGTGGACCGCGAGGGTGTGATCCGCCACGAGCACCGGGGGATGGACCAGGCGTTCTGGAGCGACCAGGTCACCAACCTCCGCAAGGAGCTGGAACCGCTGCTCGCCGAGCCGGCCGGTGCCGGTCGCTGAGGTCCGTCAAAGCGGGCTCGCCGCTCGGACGCGGATCCCGCGACGAGCCGATTGGGAGCTGCCCTACGCTCCGCTAGTGCGTCAGGGCGACCTGCAGACGATTCTGGCCCACTACTGGCCACGCCGGCTTGGTCCGCGCGAGCGTGCCCACGCTGAGCGTCTCTTCGACACGGAGCCCGGCACGAAGGTATTGGCCCGAGTGCACACCCTCCCGCGTTCCGGTTCTCGGCGGCAGCGACCCACCGTGCTGGCCGTGCATGGGCTCACCGCCTGCGACCGGGCACCCTACATGCTGACAACCGTCGCGGCGGCGCTGCGGTGCGGCTTTGACTGCGTACGGCTGAACGTGAGGAACTGCGGTGGTACCGAGCATCTGTGCCGAACGCTGTACCATTCCGGGCTCACGTCCGACTTGGGGGCCGTGGTCGGCGCGCTCTCTCCGAGGCCACTGTTCATACTGGGGTTCTCCATGGGCGGCAACATCGCCCTGAAACTGGCCGGCGAATGGGCAGCCCGCCCTCCGCCGCACGTGCTCGGGATCTGCGCGATCTCACCGCCAATCCGTCTCGACATCTGCTCCCGGAACATTGGGCGGCCGCGAAACGCAGTCTACGAGCGCCGATTCCTGCGCCAGCTGCGGGCCACGATGCGGCGCAAGCGAGCGGCGATGCCGGATCTCTTCCCGCCCGGTCCCCTGCCAAGGCCGGCTTCGATCTGGGAGTTCGACGACGGCATCACCGCGCCCGCCTTCGGTTTCAGCGACGCTGCCGACTATTACCGCAACTGCTCCGCCGCGGGGTACCTTGACGAGGTACGCACGCCGGCATTGGTGATCCAATCTCGGGACGATCCGTTCATCCCGTTCGAGGGATTCGATGTCCCCGCATTGCGCAGCAACCCGTGGCTGAGGCTGGCCGCTCCTCCCCATGGCGGCCATGTGGCCTTCTTGGCCTCGGGGCGGAATCGGTTCTGGGCCCATACGCAGGCGATGCGGTTCTTCGCCAGTCTCGCGGCTCCTGATCGGGGCGCGCGCCAAGACTCGCCCGGCACTCCCGGCTATGGCTCCGATCCGGGCTCGCCCGCCCTGTCGTCCCAGCGGGAAGTCCTCAGGCGGTAGAGCTTCAGTCGCAAGTGCTGGTAGTAGCCGGCGTCCAACGGTCGCTTGAGCGCGAACCGGTATACCTCTCCTTGCCGGAGGTACGCTTCACGTCCCCCCAGCACGTGCACTTCCACTCGGTAGGGATCGGAAGACCAGACAGTGTCCACATCCCGGTCCAGCCGCCAGCTGCGCGCCTGGCCCCTTGCACCGGTCTCGTACACGATGGCCTGTGCCGTGAAGTGGAGCGTCCCTTGGGAGCCCCTCGGGAACTTTATCCGCTTGGCAGGAATCGATAGCTCAGCCTCGGTTGGCTTGCGGGGAACGCGGTCCGTGGCGGGCTTGCCGACGAGCTCGACGACCCGCGCGTGAAGCTCGTCGGTGAACCCGTCCGCTGTCAGGGCGAACCGATGCCAGCGGTCACGCCCCAATCGCACGATGGAATCGACATAGCCTTGGATCGCAATCTCGCTCGCGCTCGTGCGGGCGAAGTGCTGCACGTCGTCGAAGGTCCACGAGAGCGAGCGCTTGTCCGGATCTGCGGGACGGAAAGAGATGCCTTCGTCGCCGATCGTCAACGTTCCCCGGATGTCGGGCCGCATCAGCCTCTTCCACCTGGCTTCCAGCGCTTGGTCAGCTGCCCCGAGCGGCAGGACGAATAGCAGAATTGCAAGCAGCCTCATCTGGCGGCCTCCTTCGACGTTTCCTGCCCGCGGTGCGTGCCGGGATGGGCCACGGAGCGGACGTTGCGGTAGTAGTACATGACGGGAAACACGAGTAGGACGACGATCGCCGACGTTGCGACGCCGCCGAAGAGCGGTGCCGCGATTCGTTTCATCACGTCCGCGCCAGCCCCTGCACTCCACATCACGGGCATCAGGCCGAGCATGTCCGTCGCCACGGTCATCGCGATCGGCCGGACGCGCCCGACCGCCCCTGCGTGGATCGCCCTCAGGAGGTCGGCGGCCTGACCGGTCCCCCCTTGCCCAAGGCGGTCTCGGCAGGATACGTCTAGGTATTTCCAAAAGACGATGGCGGTCTCGGCGTACAGCCCTGCGACGGCGATCAGGCCGACCCACACGGCGATGCTCAGGTTGTAGCCGAGGACGGCAAGCGACAGGAACGACCCGCTCAGCGCGAGCGGCACTCCCCCCAGGACGATGGCCGATGTGAGCGCCGAGCCAGTGCTGATGAGGAGCACGGAGAACACGATCACCAGCGCGAGCGGGACTAGCAGCCGGAGCCGCTCTCCGACCCTCTGCATCGACTCGAACTGCCCGCTCCACGCGAGCGAGTAGCCGGGCGGCAGGCGGACGCTCCTGCCCACCGCCTCCCGCGCCGCCGTCAGGTAGCTGCCGATGTCCAAGGACGGGTCGACATCCACGTAGACCCAAGCGTTGGGCCTGGCGTTTTCGCTCTTGATCACCGCCGGACCGGACGAGTATTCCAGATCGGCCAACTGCGACAGCGGGAGGTGGTGCCCCATCGGGGTCGTGACCAGCACGTTGCGCAGCGCGGGCAGATCCGACCGCAGGTCCCGGCGGTACCGGACATTCACGGGAAATCGTTGAAGGCCTTCAACCGTTGTGCCGACCTGGACGCCGCCCAGCGCCACTTGCACCGCCTCCTGAACTTGGTCGATCAGGAGTCCGTGACGGGCGATCGTGTCGCGATTGATGTTGATGTCCAGATAATTCCCGCCCATGACGCGTTCCGCGTAGGCGCTGACCGTGCCGGGGACCGCTCGCGCGACGCGCTCGACCTCTGTCCCCAGCCGCTCTAGGACGTTCAGGTCCGGGCCGGCGATCTTGATCCCGACGGGAGTCCTGATCCCGGTCGCAAGCATGTCCAGCCGCGTCTTGATCGGCATGGTCCAAGCGTTGGTGAGGCCCGGCACTTGCAAGGCCTCTTGCATTTCGGCGACCAGCCTCTCCGGCGTCATCCCCGGCCGCCACTGGTCGCGGCGCTTGAGCCTGATCGTGGACTCGATCATCGAGAGCGGCGCCGGATCCGTGGCCGTGTTGGCTCGCCCAGCCTTTCCGAGCACGTGCTCGACCTCGGGAAAAGTCCTGATGATCTTGTTGGTCTGCTGCACCAATTCTCTGGCCTTGGCGATCGAAATGCCCGGCAGGGTCGTCGGCATGTAGAGCAGGTCTCCCTCCCACAGCGGTGGCATGAATTCCGAGCCCAGCGCGCCATAGCCTCCGACGCAGACGGCCAGCAGCACCGCTGCAAACAGCAGGGTCGCGATGCGGTGGCGCATCGCTGCGGTCAGCAGAGGCCGGTAAGCCCACACGAGCAGCCTGCGCGCCGGGTTGCGGCTGCCCCGCGCGTTGGACTTGCGGTAGTTGGGGAGGGCGAAGCTGACAAGCACGGGCACAAGGGTTACCGAGAGCACGGCAGCGCTGGCCATCGCCAGAGTCTTCGTCCACGCGAGCGGCCGGAATAGGCGTCCCTCGTGCTCCTGGAGCGCGAACACGGGAAGGAACGAAACCGTGATGATGAGCAGCGAGAAGAAGAGGGTCGGAGCGATCTCTTTGCACGAGTCGCGTACGACCCGCCACCGCGGCATGTGTCCGCCGTGTCTGGCGAGGTGCTGGTGGGCGTTCTCCACCATCACGATGCCCGCGTCCACCATGGTTCCCACGGCGACCGCCACGCCCCCGAGCGACATGATGTCGAGGTGCATTCCCAGCAGGCCGGCCGCGATTCCGGCGACGAGCACGCCCACCACAATCGTCACGACGGCGACGAGCCCGCTCAGGACGTGGAACAGGAACAGCAGGCAGACCAGCCCAACGATCACGAACTGCTGGGTCAGGGTCGAACGCAGGCTCTCGATGACCCTTTCGATCAGGGATGTCCGGTCGTAGGCGACCTCGACAGAAACCCCCTCGGGCAGCTGTGGCGCAAGCTCTGCCAGCCGACTCTTGACCCGCCGCACAACGTCCCTCGTGTCCGCTTGGTAGCGCACGACAACGATCGCGCCGACAGTCTCACCCTCGCCATCCCACTCGGCCAGTCCCCGCCGGATCTCGGGGCCTATCTGCACGGTCGCCACGTCGCTCAGCCGCACGGGCGTGCCGTTCCGGTCCGTTCCGAGCGAGACCCTGCGGATGTCGTCCACGGTCTTGATGTACCCCCGTCCGCGGATCATGAACTCCTTCTCGGCCAGTTCGAGGAGCCGTCCTCCCACGTCCCGGTTGCTGCCTTCAACGGCCTCTCGGATTCGCGAGATCGGGATTCCGTGTGCCCTGAGATTGAGCGGGTCGATCGTGATCTGGTATTGGCGGACGTAGCCGCCCACAGTCGCAACCTCCGCGACGCCGGGGATGCCGGCCAGCTCAAACCGCAGGAACCAATCCTGGAGCGAGCGCAGTTCGCTCAGGTCGTGGCGATCCGACTTGAGGGCATACATGTACGCCCAACCGACGCCAGTTGCGTCGGGTCCAAGGGCTGGTGATGTGCCCGTCGGCAGCAGTGCGGCGGCCTGCCCCAAGGTCTCTAGCACCCTGGCTCTGGCCCAGTACAGGTCCGTGCCGTCCTCGAACAGCACGTAGACCAGTGAGAATCCGAAGAAGGAGTAGCCCCGCACGGCCTCCGCGTACGGCACGGCCAGCATCTGTGTAGTCAGTGGGTAGGTGACCTGGTCCTCGACGATTCTCGGAGACTGGCCGGGATATTCGGTGTAGACCACCACCTGGACATCTGACAGGTCGGGCAGGGCGTCAAGCGGCATGGAACGGATCGAATAGGCGCCGGCGACTGCCAGCGCGGCCGATGCGGTCACGACGAGCAGCCGGTTCCTCAGCGACCAGTCGACAATTCGCGCGAGCATGGAGTGGCCGCCCTTCTCAGTGGCCGTGCCGGTGGTCCGTCACGGTGTCCGCGCCCAGCCTTTCAATGGCTGCCTGAAGATTGCTCTCCGAGTCGAGCAGGAACTGGGACGACGTCACGATCCGTTCCCCTTCCCGCAGGCCGTCCAGCACTTGGACCCTTCCTTCGCTCTCGATGCCGAGCACGACCTCGCGGGGAGAGAAGAGGCCGTCGCCGGCATCGACGACAACTACGGTTCTGTCCTTGCCCGACCGCAGCACGGCCTGGGAGGGAACGGTCAGGGCGTTCCTCGCTCCAGGTAGCCGGATCTCCACCGTGGCATGCATCTTCGGGCGCAGCCGACCGTCCGAGTTGCGCACCTCTACGTATCCGGTCAGCGTCTGCGTCTGGGGGTTCATCGCCGGCTCGAAGAAGAGCAGCGTTCCGGTCCAAGTGCGCCTGGGGAACGCGTCTAGGGTGATTTCGGCGCCCAGTCCAACCTCCAGGTCGCGAAGGTGGTGCTCATAGAACTCGACCCTTGCCCAAAGCGTGGAGTGGTCGGCGATCTTGAGGATGCTCGTGCCAGGTGCGGCCCTGATGCCTTCCAACGAGTCGGCCATCTTCCCCACGAGGTACCCGGATGCGGGCGAGGGAACCTCGATGGTGCGAACGGCGGCCCCAGCGGTGCGCAAGGCGTCTATCTGGCCGGTCGTGAGATCCCAGCGGCGCAGCCTCTCCGACGCCGCGTCGACCAGCGCCTCCGCGCGCTGCACCGCGTCGCTGTGGGCGCCCGCCTCCACGAGGCGACGGGCGAAACGAATCGCCGCTAGGAAGTCGTCCTGCGCCGTGACCAGTTCCGGGCTGTAGATCTCGAACAGGATGTCTCCTTGGGAGACTTGTTCGCCCACCGTGTTCACCCGCGGTGCTTCGATCCACCCCCCCACCTTCGTGGTGACCGACACTAGCCTTCCCTCGTCGTGCTCTAGGTATCCGACAGTGCGAATCACGACGCGCAGGTCGGCACGTTCGACGGTCGTTGATCGGACCGCGAAGTTCTGCACGAAACGGCTGCTCACCCGCACTCCTTCCGCCGGCCCCGCCTGTTCGGTGGCCGGGTGGGCACCGACGGGAGTCAGGTCCATTCCGCAGATCGGGCATTGGCCGGGGCCTTCTTGGACGACTTGGGGGTGCATGCTGCAGGAATGCGGCCCCGAAGCTGGCACGCCGGCACCGCCGGGCGTGTCATCCTGCAGCCACCGGGCGAGACGCCCATCCATCTGCCAGACGAAGACGGCTCCGCCGAACGCCGCTGTGCAGGCCGCGATTAGGCCGCCCACCTTTCGCCAGGTCATGACTGTCCGCCTTCCGGGATGGCCGCCCCGACGGATCGCTCAAGCTGGGCCACCGCGATCAGGTAGTCGGCCTTGAGCCTGGCCAGGCTCAACTGCACATCAAGGAGCGTGTCGTGGACGTCCAGCAGGCCTGTCACGTCGATGATCCCGGTCGAATAGGCTGCCTCCATGGACCACAGGGCCTGCTCTGCCTGTGGCACGAGCGCACGCTCGAACAGGTCGAGTTGCCGATGTATGGCCTGAATCCGGTATGAGATCGAGCGAATCTCGGCTTCCATTTCCGCGGCCGTGTCCCGGTGGGCGAATCGCGCCGCGGCAAGCCGCTCGGCTGCCTCTCTCACGCCGGCGTCGTACTTTCCCCGGAACAGCGGCAGCGTCATACTTGCCGAAATGCCGTACGAGTCCTTGCCGTTGCCGGGGACCGGCAACGTGTCGGCAGGCGCCCCGCGGGCTCGAACGTTACCCCACGTCAGTCCGACGCTGAAGTCGGGGCGGTGCCGGATTCTCGCGAGGTGGGCCCGCTTTTCGCTTTCTTCGATGCGCCGCAGCGCGGCCCGGATCTCTGGGCGCGCGCGGTGACCGGCCGCGGCCAGCGGCCCTGTCCGCAGGTCGAGCTTGGGAAGGGCAGGCAGCTGCACCGTCGGGACGGGGCGGTCGGCAGCAGTGGCCCGTAAGGCGTTGAGCGTCGCCTCGAGGCTCACCCGCTGGGCTCGGAACTGCTGACGTGTGTGAAGAACGCGCGTAATCCGGGCCTGCAGCCTCAGCGCGTCCGCTTGGAGTCCGGACCCTTCCGCGTAGTGCTTCCTGGCGATTTCCTCGAAATGCCCAAGCAGCGCCTGCTCCTCGTCGCTGACGGCAAGGGCCCTGTCGACATAGCCCAGCTCGTAGTACGCGAGTTTGACGCGCAGCACGGTCTCGGCCCGCTCTGCTCGGTACACTTCGTCAGAGACCTCGGCAGCCTTGGCCGCGAGCTGCCCCTTGGCGGTTCGCTTTCCCACCCCCGGCACTGGCTGGGAGAGAGACAGCATTCTCTGCTGCGGTCCGACACGCGTCTCGACCGTGCGCGCGAACTCGGTCGCCGAAATCGTCGGATCCGGCATGGCGACGGCTTGGCGTACCCGGTGCCGGTCCGCTTGGTGCTCGGCGAAGGCCTGGAGCACGCGCGGGCTGCGGCGCAGCGCCTCCCTGATGAGTTCGGCCAGACGCTCGTCGCCGTGCGTGGAGTGGCTGGCCGCCGGTAATGTCGCGGCCAAGGCGAGGCCTGCGGCCACCTGTATGATCATCTGCGTTTCCTCCTGGCACGTTCAGCGGATACCGCCGGTCGCGTTGTGCTGCGCGCTGCGAATCCGCGCTCGGTCGCGAAAGGGTTTCGCGTCGGGCCATAGGCGGGACCTTCCCGCCGTGGATGCCCGAACGCCGAGGGCTGGAAACCCCGTCCGGCAAGGGGGCTGGGCGGGGCGCTATCCGGGTGCTATATGAGCAGGGCTGAGTGCCAGATGTACAGGGGATCCCGGGGCTCGTGCGTGGCTAGCGAGCCGGTGTCGGACTGCGGACGGGTCGAATCGGGTACTGGCCGCGACACGACGTCGACGCTTGCCGGTTGAAGGCTGCCCGGGAAGGCTTCGCCAGACTGCGACTCGCCCCGCAGCTGGAGTGCGGGAACGGCGCTGCAACCCGGCTCGCAGGCGGCCCCTTCATGATCCTGGGGGGCCGCCGGCTCGGTGCCGCAGTGGCTCGCCTGCGCTGCTGTCAGGTCCAGTCCCGCTCCTAAACAGAGGCAGATGCCGGACCAAGCCAGTAGGCATGCCAGCAGCACGGATGCCTTTGGCCTGACTCGCACCAGATTCAGCATAAACCCCGGGCCGCCCGGCGTCAATCGCTGTCGGAAGCGGACTGCGGCCGATGCGTGCCTTCGTCAGAGTACCGGGCCGGTCGGCATGACTCGGCCACAGCCTCGGGGTAGACGCCCCATTTCTTGGCCGTCAGAGCTGCCACACCAAAAGCAGCTGGACGACGTTGTCATGGTTTCGCGTCCCAAGCTTGTTGCGCCAATACTGGTACTCGATCCCGGCGAAGAACCTGTTCGGAGCACCCAGCGCTCCGCCCAAGTCCCACCTGAACTGGGGCTGTGCCAAGATCCATCCCCGTACGGTGTTGCCCAGTTCGTCGGTCGTCCGCCCTATGTATTCCGCATGGCCCGTGAATGCGAAGGACTGGCCCGCGAGCGAGATGGGCAACAGCCAGTTGACGTCGACCATGAAGCTGTTGCCCGTGCTCGGCGCACCGCCGCTCGCGATGCCGCCGCTTGAGTCAATGAACGCGGCGAAGTCGGTGTTCAGGAAGATGAAGCCCGGCACTTGCCACGAGGCCCTCACGCCCGGAAGGATCTTGAGCACGTTGGGATCCGCTCCGAAGTTGAGGCCGCCGATCAGGGCCAAGTCGCGGAGCGGTCCCGCCTTGAATTGGCGGCCCGAGAGCTTTCCGAGGCTGATAGTCGGGTACCACTCCCCGTAGGCATCCTTGTCGTTGAAGCCGTCCACAGCGGCATCGTCCATGAAGTCGATGAAGAAGAAGCTGTCGCCCAGCTTCCATTGCGTGGCGTGCTGGACGGTCAGGATCGAGGTGTACTCCCGGCCCCCAGAGAATGGATTCGTGAGTCTGCCGAACTGGTACTGGAATTCCAGTTGCGCCGCGCCCGGCACGGCAGCGAGGCAGGCCCACACGACGACCCGGACACGAAGATCGAAGCACGGGCCAAGGGCCCGGACTCCGATCTTGCGTGCTCGGGTCAACGGCTGTTCTTGGCCAAGACCGCCACAATCGGTCTAGAACAGCAGTTTCACGCCCATCTGGATCTGGCGCGCGGTCTGCCCTGCAGCCAGCGCTCCGATCGTCCCGAAGGCCGGTGAGTCGAAGTTCGCGTTGGGAGCGCCGAAGTTCACGTTGTTGAACAAGTTGAAGTACTCCGACCGGACCTGCAGACCCACCGTCTCGGTTATTCGGAAGTTCTTATAGAGCCCGAAATCCATTTGGAACAGGGACGGTCCTGTCACGATGTTCCGGCCGGCGTTTCCGAATGTGTAGGGGGCCGGTTCCGCGAACGCCGCCTTGTTGAGGAACTGTTCGGGCGCGCCGCTGACGCCCGCAAGCGGATCTCCAACCAGATCCGGGCGCTGGGCCTGTACACGAGGCCCGATGTTCGCGATGTCCCGCGGAATCCCGACGTTGATGGGTGATCCGGTGTTGGCAGTCACCACGCCGGTCAGCTGCCAGCCACCCAAGATCGCCCCGGCCACAGGGCTGAGGTTGGAGCCGAACTTCCGGCCGCGCCCGAAAGGCAGCTCCCAAATGTAGTCCGCCGTGAATATGTGAGAGCGGTGCAGGTCCGATATCGCGCGGTCGGCTTCGGGATCGAGCGGGTTCTGGGGGCTCCTGCTGGCCGAGAATCCGGCCCCCATCGTGTCGATCGTCTTGCCCCATGCATAGTTCGTACGGAATGAAAGGCCGTCGGAAAAGCGCTTTTCTGCCTTGAACTGCAGTCCGTGATAATTGGACGTGGCCTCGTTTGTCATGATGCTGACCGCCCCGTACTCCGGGTAGGGACGCCTGGGATCGACCGCTCCCGGCCCCGGCGGCGCGGTGTTGGTGTTGATGAATGAGGACATGTCGCCCCCCTTCGTGCCGACATAGCCCAGTTCCACCATCAGCGATTCGGTCAGCTGGTGCTGCACGTGCAGGTTCCACTGCTGGGTGTGGCTGATGCGGTTGTTGCGGTTGACGATGTGCTGGGCGCGCGGCGCGACCGTGCTGCCCCTCTCGATCTCGATCTGAGGGCTGAAGGCTGTCTCGACGTAGGAGAGATCGGTCCGTTCATTGAGGTTGGAGAGCGTCTCGCTGATCGCGAACGGCCAATTGCCCCTGATCCCTTGGGCCTCCCACAGGAAGTTCGTCATGTAGAAGACTCCGTAGCCGGCCCGGATTGTCGACTTCTCGCCGATGCGGTACGCCAGCCCGGCCCTCGGCGCGAAGTTGTTGTAGTCCGGCTCGACAATGCCGCGCCGCGCGTTCGGCGGCTCGCCTGTGACGGGATTGACGCCGTCCCAGAGGAACTGGCCCGTCTCGATGTCGATGGATGCGAGCAGATCGTCGCGGTGCTTGGGGTACTCGATCAGGTCATACCGCATTCCCAGGTTGAGCGTGAGGTTCGGGGTGACTTTCCAGTCGTCCTGAAAGTAGAAGCTGTAGTCCTCCTTACGCATGATCGCGGTCGTGCCTCGGCCGATGTTGCGCTGGGCGGTGTTTGGCAGCCCGAGCAGGTAGGCAGCCACGGCGGAGCCCGTCGCCTCGGCGTTTTGGGGGTCTTCGGTCGGCCGCTTGTTGAACGTCATGTTGCCGGTGAAGTAGCCGTCGTCCAGGTTGCGGTTGTGTTTGAACTCGAAGCCCACCTTGATGCTGTGATTGCCCATGATCTTGGTCATGCTGGCCACGGCGCTGTAGGTATCGTCGGGGAACGGAAAGCCCGTCTGGCTCGGGCTCGCAAAGCCGGCGATGCTCCATTGCGGATAGAGGGGGACAGCCTCGCTCTTGAGGATGGGAATGCCCTGGATGCCGTTGCCATTGATGAAGCTGGCGATGCCGTCCGCCCCGCCGGGGGCGCTGTCGGCGATCTGCAGGTTGTTGCGGTGGTAGCCGAGCTTCACGTCGAGGATGGTTGTCGGGTTTAGGGTGTGCGTGTCGCTGACCATGATGTTGGTGAAGGTGTTCACCAGGTTGTTGTCGACGGTCAGGTGCGCAGTGGGCCTGGGGCTTACGGAATCGTTGAGGTTGTAGCGCCCTGTGAGGATGTTCTTGTCGCTGAAGCGGTGGTCGACCTTGCCCATCCACTGGTTGTTGTCGATGCGGGACGGCTTGGTGTTGAGCAGGTTCAGGTCGCGGCCAGAAAGGTTCGGCGCCGACCAGAGGATCTCCCGCAACTGCCTCGTCGAGGCATTCATGCGGCTTGCGGGCACCATGTTGTTGGGGAGCGGATCGCGGGCCAGCGAACCGTCGTCAAGCACGCGCGTCGTCAGCGGATCGAAGGCCTGCGGCGCGGGATTGCCCACCACGTCCCGCGAGATGTCGCCGCCGAACATCTCCTGGGTCGGGACAACGTTGAGCAGGGTCGACTCCAGGCTGCGCCTCTGGCCCTCGTAGCCGAAGAAGAAGAACGTGCGGTTCTTGACGATGGGTCCGCCCACCGTCGTGCCGAACTGGTTCTGGCGGAACTCCGGCTGCTCGGTTCCGGCGCGCTGCGCAAAGTAGCCCGGTGCGTCGAAGTTGTCGTTTCGCACGAACTCGAACACCGTGCCGTGGACTTCGTTCGTGCCGGACTTGGTGACGATGTTGACATTCGCGCCAGCCGCCGTTCCGAATTCCGCAGACGTGATGTTCGTCTGGATGCGGAACTCCTGGATTGCGTCGATCGACGGCTGCACGCCGTAGGTCTTGAAGAAGGATTCGTTGTTGTTGACTCCGTCAAGGGTGTAGTTGTTCGCCTCACTTCGGAGGCCGCTCACGGAGACGGGAGTCCCGCTGGTCTGGAACGCCGTGAGCGCGCCCGCTCCGGCCACGGCTCCAGGCATCAGGATCGTCAGCTGCGTGAAGCTGCGCCCGTTCAAGGGCAATTCGACGACCTTCTGATTGTCAACGGTGGACGCGACGGTCGAACTGTCGGTCTGCAGTTGGGGCAGAGCGGCAGTGACCTCGATGACCTCGGTAACTTGGCCGATACGCATGGACAGGTCCACCCGGAGGGTCTGATTCACCTCTAGGCGCACACCCGTTTGCTGCGCTGTGCTGAAGCCCGAAAGTTCGCCCTCCACCGTGTAGACCGCCGGCTGCAGGGACACCACGGTGTAGCCGCCCAGCTCGTTTGAGCTGACCGTGCGGACCGTGCCCGTGCCTTCATTGGTGACGGTCACGGTGACCCCTGGAATGACCGCTCCGGTCTCGTCCGTCACATTCCCGACGATCGTCCCGAACGCTGTTTGTGCCAGTCCCGAGGCGGGCACAAGGATTGCGGCCAGTGTTACGGCTGCAAGGGTGGTTGCAATGCGCATAGAAGACTCCTCCATACCGACCGGAGTCCCTAAGTAATAATGGCTGCGCTCCGGGCCGGAGCCATGATGGTAGCAAGACCCGTTGCCGAGAGCCAGAACGCCCGATTCCGTTCGGCTGCTGACTCGCGGCCTTGGCCGTTCGCCGAGCTGCAGATGGCCAATTCCGCCCGGTCAGCGAGACGCTCCAGCGCCTCCCTCGCTTTCACGGAGAGCGTGCGTCCCGTGTCGGGCGGGCCGAGAATCGGCGCCTCGATTCTTGCCGTGCGGGGTCAAGGCAGGGCAGGTCTGAGGGTTTCCTAGGCCGGGAGCCAGGCGCTGCAGGGTTGTCGGCATGCGAGACTGGCGCAGGCGGCCCAGCATGCAGCAATATCGCGCAGTCCCCGGGATTGGCCCCGCCGCTCGGCTCGCGGATCGCTGCTGGCGATTCCTCGCGCTGGCTCTGCTGGCAGGCCTCGCCCCGGTCTGGGCGCAAGGGCAGCGCGATCCCGCGGTCGATGCAGCGGTGGAAAGCCACTTGGCCGCTGCCCGAAGCGCGGAAGCACGCAAAGACTACCAAGGGGCGGCTAGGGAGTACGAGCAGATTCTGGCCATCCGCCCCGGCTGGGCCCTGATCCGTCAGAGCCTTGGCGTGACCTTGCATCTCAGCGGTCGCCACGAGCAGGCGATCGAAGCGCTCCGCGCCGCCACCGAATTGGACGACCAGTTGTGGGGGGCCTACCTGTTCCTTGGAATGGACTATTACCAGGTTCACCGTTTTGAGCAGGCAGTGGACGCACTGCGGCGCAGTCTCGCGATCAACCCGGGACTGATCGAGGCCCATCGCTGGCTTGGGCTGAGCCTCGCCGCAACGGGGCGCCACGACGAGGCGATCGAGCACCTGCAGCGTGTTGCGCAAGCCGTTCCGTCGGACCCGGAAGCGCTGTTCTCGCTTGTGCGGGCTTATGACAGCGGGGCGGACCGGCTCTTCGAACGCATCGGGACCATAGCGCCTGAGTCCCCGTTAGTGCACCTGTTGCAGGCAGAGCGGTTCATCACGGACGGATCGCCGGGGCGGGCGCGGGCGGAATTCAACCTTGCGCTCGCGAAGCGGCCCGACCTTGCTGGAGTCCTAGAGTTCCCGAGTGCGGGTGCCGCACCCTCTCTGCCCGATGGGCCCTTGGGCGGTGTCCGCCGGGAATTCGGCGCTGGTCGCCATGAGCAGGCCGCCGGCATGGCCCGAGAAATCCTCTCCTCCGAGCCGGATAGCTTGGAGGCCATGTACTGGCTCGGTCGCTGCTACAAGCTGCTCGCCGTTGCCGCACTGGACCGCCTAGTGAGCGTCGCGCCCGACTCGCACCGCGTGGACCAGCTCCGAGCAGAATCGCACATGGACGCGACGGAGTTCCCCAAGGCGGTCGAGGCTTACGGCCGCGCCCTCGGCAAGCGCCCCACCCTCCCAGGTTTGCGCTATGCGCTGGGGCGCGCCCTCGAAGGGATGGGCAGCTTCGACGACGCCCGGCTCCACTATGAGGAAGAGCTGAAGCGCAATCCCCACCACGCGCTGGCCCGGCTCCACTTGGGACGGCTGCTTCTTCGGCGGGGGGACGCAGC
This sequence comes from Bryobacterales bacterium, assembly GCA_965203925.1. GTDB lineage: Bacteria > Acidobacteriota > Terriglobia > Bryobacterales > UBA6623 > VXMF01. Next base: position 914,456 of record OZ241924.1, on the reverse strand, counting down.
CGGGGCCCTGTCCCACATTCGTGCGGCGGTGGGGTCAAGTGCCGGTCTACCCGATTCGCGGCTGGACCTCGGCCGTGCGTATCTGGAGGTGGGCGATCTGGAGGCCGCGGTCAAAGAGCTGAAAGCCTATGCGAGTCAGAACCCCGCCAACGACCGAGTGCACTACCTGCTTGCCAGCGCCTACCGTGGTCTCGACCGGCCCGAAGATGCGCGACGAGAGCTCTTGGAGTACCAAGAGCTGAGCCGTCGCAGGCTCCTAGAGGTGCAGGCAGACGTGCGCAGTGTGTCTGAGGATCTTGAGCGAGTCGCCAAATAGTCCCACGCTCGCGCGCCGATTCAGGGGCGCGGTTCCTCAACCTCGAGGATCCTATCGGCGGGACCCCCAGCAAGGAGCTGGCGCGCGCCCCCCAGCCAGCGGATCTCGATGGAGTCGACTTGCTCGTGCTGGCCTAGGCCGAAGTGCAGCCGCAGGTCGCTGTGCGACTGGTAGCTGCCGTCTCCGCGCACCTCCCTTACAAGCACCAGATCTCCAGCTGTGACAGTCACTCGGGCACCGATTGCTGAGCGGTTCGACTCCGTTCCGCGCAGCTGGAGAAGCAGCCAGTGCCCGCCGTGCGGGACCCCCCTCAGCAGGGTCGGGGGTGCGTCAAGGTTGGCGATCAGCAGATCGATAGCCCCATCGTTGTCGAAGTCCCCGCTGGCAAGCCCGCGCGACGAGTGGGCCTGTTCGCTGGAGGCGGGAAGGCGCGTTGCCGAGAAGCGTCCCCCGCCGAGGTTGCGGAATGCCGAGTTGTGCTGTCGGTATCCCATCCCGAAGTCATGGCGGTCGACCTCCGGATAGACATGCCCGTCGGCCACTACCAGGTCCAGGCGTCCGTCGCGATCGAAGTCGGCGAAACGGACTCCCCAGCTGAGCTTCAGCCACGTCGGCTCGGCCAGGCCCGCCATCTCGGAAACGTCGCGGAAGAGCGCGTTGCCCTCGTTGCGGTACAGGGAGTTGTAGTCCTCGGAAAAGTTCGTGACGGCCAAGTCTAGCCGCCCGTCGTTGTCGTAGTCTCCGAAGTCGACTCCCATGCCGGCCTGTTCTTTGCCGTCGACGCTGAGCGCGATGCCTGCCAGAAGGCTCTCTTCGGAGAACGTTCCGTCCCCGTTGTTCCGGAACAGAAAGTTTGCCGTCGAGTCGTTCGCGACATACGCGTCCGGGTCGCCGTCGTCATCGAAGTCAGCCCAAGCCACGCCCAGCCCGTAGGAGTCGGGAGCGCTGCCGATTCCGGAAGGTCCCGAAACGTCTTGGAATCGCCCCTCTCCAAGGTTCTCGTAGAGCCGATCTGCCGTCGGGACCATGCCCCTTGGCCCGCACTGGACTCGGATTCCACGGTAGCGGCACAACAGGCTGTCCTGGGGCAGGTCTCGAGGGTCGAACTCCAGGTAATTTGTGACGTACAGATCGACGTCGCCGTCTGAGTCAAAGTCCCCAAAGGCCGCTGAAGAGCTCCATTCTTCCCCGTCCACGCCGGACTCCCGGGATCGCTCCTCAAACTTGCCGCCGCCTTGGTTGAGGTACAGCCGGTTGGGGCCGTAGTTTGTCACGTACAGGTCTTCGAACCCGTTGTTGTCCACGTCCGCGACCGCAACGCCCATTCCCCAACCGCTGTCGCCGACGCCGCACGCTTTGGTCACGTCCGTGAATGTGCCGTCCCGGTTGTTGCGGTAGAGATGGTTTGACGGCGCGGGCTCCCGGCCCGCCAGCGATTCGAGCGTCCCTCCATTGACGAGATACACGTCCAACCAGCCGTCGCCGTCGTAGTCGAGGAATGCGACCCCTCCGGCCATGGACTCCAGAATGTATGGCTTGCTTCCAGATCCCGACACGAGCTTGGCAGTCAGACCGCTCGTCGCGGACACGTCCTCGAACTGTCCCCGTGCCTCTGGTGGGCATACGGCCGGCCACACCGTGGCAACCAGTCCGAGGACCACTTGTCGGTGGTTGGCTCTTGGAAAGGATCGGGCCTTGGTACGCGGCCGTCCATTCAGGTGCCGAGTTGGCATCGGGTTGACTATCGGCGCAGCCCTTCTGCGACCCGGCTGCGTCGCCAAACGGTTCTCGGGGCTCGTTCCTAGCCAGCCTATGCCCTCACTGTAGAGCAGGTCGCGCTGGCTGTGGCACCGACGGCGGTCGGTATAGTCCGTGGACCCGCTGACAGGATCGTGCCCAATTGTTGCGGCTGCCCACCCCGCGGTTTTCCGATGGGCGGTACAAAGCCCGGCGTGCGTTGCGGTAGTCTTGGCTCTCAGCGTCGGCTGGCGCGTGAGGGGCTTTCGTCCCCGCTGTTGTGCACTGGGCTTGGCAATCCGCGTTAGCGCAGCTGCAGCAGTGTGCTGCCGCCCGGCTTTCTCAAGCAATCTTGGCGTGAAGAGTTCCACTCCTTGCCGCAACCCCTCTACCGGTGCTCTCACAATGCTCAGGCTGGCCCACGACTTCCCTTCAATCCTGAGGCGCTAATACAAGGTGTGCCCGGACACTTGGGCAGTTACGGCAAGAAGACCTCCTCTTGGACACGCAGCCCAAGTGCCCTGACTACTGCAGCAACTCGTGCCAAGCTCGCGGACTGGTAGTCGCTGGCTTCATAGCGCTGAATCTGCTGCTCCTTGATGCCCAACTTCGCAGCCAAGTCGTGCTGGCTTAGGCCCGCGGCAATGCGCCCCTGCACTAAGGCACGCGGGAGGTCGTCAAAAGAGGCCAGTGTCAGGACGCGCCGTTTACCGGACCTCAAGGCCTGATACTCTTCCAACTCGGCCTTCAAGTCCCCTAGTTGACTTCTCAGGGCCTCGATCTGTGCCTTCTGTAGCACAGGGTGCACGCTTGGAGTACCCGGGCTTGCCAAGAGTTCGGCCAACGCACGCTCAAACTTCTCGGCTTGCGCTCGCGTAATCCGATACTGTCGTTCGTTCTTGATCACGGCTGCCACCTCCGGAGATCTAGAGCGATGATGCCCTTGGGATCCCCCGTTTGTTTGTCGATCTGGAAGAATTCGAGGAATGTCCTGCCACTTGGCCCATTCGGTAGTTGTGCCGGAAACAGTTCGCCACCGAAGCGAGCCTTTTGCGCTGCGCGGCTGTTTGAGAAGTCGAGAAGAACAGGATCCAGTCGCCGCGCGTCCACTCCCATCACATCCCAGCAAGCGTCGAAGTCTCTGGGCCTATCTTTCGATGTTACAAAACTCCCATCGAGGTATACGAATTGGCACCCCGCTGCATGAAGCGCGTGGAGGGCCTTCAGTAGCCCGGAAAGCAATCTCTGTCGATGGGGTGTCCTACCAAAGCGGCTCAACACGTCGTTCCAGTTGGACCAGTGAATTCCGACTGCGAGATTGCCACGACTATCGAAGCACGGAACCACGACACAACTATAACGTTGTGTTGAGCCCTAAGTCCAGTCTATGCGGTGGCAAGGTGCTCTCCAGCCGCCAACTAAGACCCTTCGACCTCGGGGCAGCCGTGGGACGTGGCTGAGGAGAGCGGAAGGATCCCTGCATTGTTCTGGTTGCACTGCGAACCGCTGAGTGGTTCGTGAGGGGACTCGGAAAGTTGGTTTCGACGGAGCGGTCGGTCGATGGATTTCGGCGCGGTCCGTTTGGGCGAGGCCCGGGTGCGCCCGGTCCGTGCGGACAGAAGAGTCGCGCGAGAACGAATTCGTCCGGAACCAACGCTAGTTCCGACAACTGCGAACTGTGCGGCCGCCGTCCGCGACACGTCGCGTGCTCGGCGAGCGGTGTCTGTGTTCGCTGCTCGGTAGGTACGCGACCGCTTCGCACTGCAGCGCCCAACACCGGTGGATGTGCTCGCCAATCGGTCCCGCTCTGTCCCCTCCCCTCCGCTGCCGCCGTGCCCAACCTCGCACGACGGGTGCTCCACTGGTGCTCGGCCTCAGCCAGTCCTGCGAGCTCTACCGCCAGTGGCAGACGCGCGGCACAACTTGACGATAGACCCCGCCATCACAGTGCCCGTGAAGGCCACCAGCGGTCCATTCCAGGCGCTTGTGCCTGTTGGGGCGAGCGCCGCCCTGGCAGTTTCAGTCTCGCCGCCAGCAGCAGGGCACGCGCAAAGGCTGCAGTGCCCACTGGGCGGTGGCCGGCTCAAGCATCCTCAGCCCGGCACTTAACGCACCTAGTCGCTTGAATACAACCAACTACCTTTGCTTTGAATGCCATTAGGCGCCAGAATGGCTGCGGCTGTCGACCGGTGGGCCCCGAGGGCCCCGGGCCGGTCAGTTGCGAGCCTGCCGTTGAGGCCCACGCGAGCCTCGTGCGACCATGGACACCTGCCGAGGCGTACTGGATGTCTCTTCCCACGAACACCATCTCCACAGCCGACTGGGTGGCTGCTGCGCGGGACTGGCACCTTCGAAACACTGCCGGCCTGTTCGAGGACCCGTACGCCAGCAAGCTGTGCGGATGGCGATTGAAGCTGGTGCACCTGATCAGGCCCTTGGAGTGGCTTCTGTTCAAGGTCGTGTTGAAGCCGATCGTGCCGTCGAGCATGTGCGTGATCATGCGAGCACGATACGCGGAGGAGTCCCTCGAGAGGTTGATCGAGGAGGGAATCCGGCAGTATGTCATTCTCGGTGCGGGAATGGACTCGTTCGCATTCCGAAGACCAGATCTCCTTAGTCGAATCGATTCATTCGAGGTCGATCACCCGGTCACGCAACGCAAAAAGCTCCAGCGCATCGAGCACGCCGGCTTGGAAGTTCCTCCGAACCATCACTTTGTTGCCGCGGACTTGTCCGAGGTCTCCTCGGTCGACGCGCTTGCCGGGACGTCCTTCAACGCGTCGGAGCCGGCATTCATCTCCCTGCTCGGCGTCTCCTACTACTTGACTCCCGAGGACCTGGCGACCACCTTGCACGGCATAGCTGGCGGCATGTACAAGGGAACACGCATCGTAGTTGACTACCTGCTCGACGTCCAGTCCTCAGATCCGGACACCACCGATATGCGGCGCAAAATGCTTGAGTTCGTCGCGAAGCGGGGCGAGCCGATACGCAGTTCGTATTCAATGGACGCCATGCACCAGTTGATGGCAGAGGCGGGCTTCAAGGCTGTCGAGAATTTCAGGATGACCGACCTGACCGACGCTTACACCAAGAACCTCCCACCCGTTGCGGTGCAACCGCCAGACATGTTCGGTTTTGCCAATTTCGAAGTCAAGTAGGAAGTTCTACGGCCTAGGCCCGCGGGCGGCTCTGGGCAGCGCATCCTAACTATTCGCGGACACGAGTGATTGGAACGAGCCGCCAATGTCGCGACCGACATCTTGGCAGCCGGAGTTATTGCGGTCGAGCGTCAACGTGGATGGTAGGGCCGAGCGTCGCTACAGAACGGTGTGCGGCAGCGGATGCATCGCCAGTCCCGCATGGGACTCCCATAATGGTTGCGGAATGCTCCGTTGGGCGGCTCCTGTGCGGTTCGCGGCTGTGCTGGGCCTCGCGTTAGGCATTGGGGCCATGGCCGCTGCGGAGCCCTCAGAGGATCTGCTGGGGCAAGCTCGAGTCCTGCGGCGCGGTGGTGATCTGGACGGGGCCGCGCGGCTGCTGATTGAGGCCGCCGCGAGACTTGCGGAGCCTGCGACGCCGACGGCTGCGCCGATCTTCCGGGGCATAGGCCAAATCCGTCTGGAACAGGGCCGTGGCCGTGACGCTCTGCAGCGCTTTCGGCAAGCGCTGGTCGCAGATCCCGGCCAAGGAGTCGTGCACTTCGAGGCCGGCCTAGCGGCCCGTTCAGTGGGCGACGAGAAGGGTGCGGGCGAGCACTTGGCGGCTGCCGTGCGCCTCGGTTTCCGCAATGGCGCCGTTCTGATGCACTCGGCCGTGGCACACCTGCGCAGCGGGCAGGCCAGTGCCGGCCTGCGAGCTGCCCGGGAGTTCCTCGATATGCGCCCTCGGTCGCATCACTCGCTACTGCAAGTTGGCCGCGCCCTGTTCGGGCAGTTCTTCTACGAGGACGCGCTGCGAGCGTTCGAGGCTGCCCTCGAGAGCGAGCCGGGATCGCTCGAGGCACGCATCATGGCAGCGCTCTCTAGCAATCTGCTCGGCCGGCCTGAGAAGGCCGTAGAGCTGCTGGAGACGGTGGGCACCGCCTCGCAGACCGCGGAAACCGCGGCGTTGCTGGCCTCGGCGTTAGCGGCAGCGGGCCGCACCGCGGAATCCGACGAGCTCTTCCAGGAATCGATCCGGCGCGATCCATCCAGCCCGCATGCGCACGTGAATCTTGCCTTCAGCCTGCTGGACCGCGGGCTGGCAGGCGAAGCCGAGGAGCAGCTTCGGCAGCTCGCAGCGGCGAGCGGCGAGAACGCTCCGAAGGTCTTCTACCAGGTGCGGCGGAATTCCTGTGGAAGCGTGGCCCGGTCATTGCCAGACGCGGCGCGAGGGCCATCGCGGCCGGAGAGCGATGCCTACTTCGGCTTGGCGGAAACGCTGGCGGCCCGACACCACCACACGACGGCGCTGGAAGTGCTGCGCCTTGCAATGCGCCAAGAAGGCGGCAGCTCGCGGGTCTTGCTGGCTGCGGCAAGGGCATGCTTGCACATCGACGCTAACGCTCGACCAGCGGTCAGCATCTTGGAGCACCTCGTGGCCCGCGAGCCACGGTCGGCCGACGTGCTCCACCTGTTGGGTCGTGCCCACCTGCGGCAAGGCAGGATCCCGGATGCCGTGTCGGCGCATCGCGAGGCCGTGGCCCTTGCCCCGTCAAGCGGTTCCTTCCACGCGGGTCTGGGCCGTGCGCTCGCGGAATCGGCCGATCCCAACAGTCGCCCCGAGGCACTTGCGGCCCTGCGAACTGCCGTGCGCCTGAATCCGGGAGACGTCGATGCACGCTACGAACTTGGGAAGCTGCTGTTGGCCGCGAACCGTCCTGAGGAGGCTGTCGAGGTCTTGGACGAGGCTGTCAGGCGAGAGCCAGAGTTCCACAATGCCTACTATGTCCTTGGTCAGGCCCACTTGCGGGCCGGCCGGCCGGAGCGGGCGCGCGAGTGCCTCAGCGAATTCGAATCGAAGCGGGCAGGGGCGGAAGCCCGGGCGGGGACGGCCAGCGGCTTCGCCCCGGGCTGAACCCAAGCCTCCCCTCTTGCAGAGCGCCGACTACCGACCCTCCGCCGGTGTCCGCGACAGCCAATGCCATATCAAGGGGAAGATGATTCGGCGTGCAGATGTGGACTAGGTCGATGTCGTCCGCGGTTGCGACGCTCCGTCAGTCTGTCGCGAAGGCTTCGTAATATGGACAGTCCGGCAGACACGCCCCGGCGAGAGTCAGGTCTGGAATCGCCCAAGCTGTCCCTGCGAAGGCGTAGTTTGCAGCAACTGCCGTGAAGTTCCGGTATCTTTGGCCTCCGTCACTACTGGAACTACTGGAAAAGGTCCTTCGGGGGGGATCTGGGGCGACGGCTTCCCAAGCTTCGGAGATTGCGCGAAACGACACCCCGTCGGTCGCTGGCCGACCGGCCACTACGCCCAGCCGAGCCGGGCGCTGGTGGAACGCTCCCTGGTTCGACACTGTTCAGTTCCTCGTCCTCTGCGGAGCCTTGGTGTGGCTGGTGGTCTCCGGGGCCATGAGCATGGGCTACAGCTGGCAGTGGTACCGCGTTCCACAGTTCATCCTCCGCGTCGTCGATGGCGAACTGATATGGGGTCCGCTAGCAGCGGGGTTGGCGGTCACCTTGCAAATCACCGCCTGCAGCGTAGTGCTGGCCTTGGCAATCGGGCTGGTGACGGCGTTTCTGCGACTCTCTGACTCCCTGGCTGGCAGGGCCGTCTCGAGGGTCTATCTCGAGACGGTTCGCAACACACCGCTGCTGGTCCAGATGTATCTCTTCTATTTTGTCCTTGGGCCGATCATCGGCTTGGACCGATTCTGGGTAGGGGTTTGGTGCCTGTCGGTCTTTGAGGGTGCGTTCGCCTGCGAGGTGATCAGGGCCGGGATCCTGTCCGTCCCGCGCGGCCAGCGGGAGGCGGGCGACAGCATCGGACTTGGCCGCGCGCAGGTCTACCGCCATGTGATCCTTCCGCAGGCCGTGCCCCTGATGCTGCCTCCTCTGACCGGGCTGATGGTCTCGCTCATCAAGAACTCGGCGATCGTCAGCGTCATCGCTGTGCTCGACCTCACGACCGCCGGACGCGATATCGTTGCCGAGACGTTCATGAGCTTTGAGATTTGGATGACGGTCGCCGCCATCTACCTCGGAATAACTGTCCCGCTGTCGGTGTTCATGAACTATGTCGAGCGACGAGTTCGAACATGCAGCTGACCTTGCGGTCTGCTCGTCGTTCGAGGCGATCTCGTCGGAAAGGAGAATCGAATGCGCTGGACCGATGAAGGGCTGAAGCTCGGGATGGCTGGCATGCTCTGCATGCTGGTTGCAGCCGGAGGCTGTGGGGAGCGCGCCCGGCAGCAGTATTCGCCTGAGAGCGTCATCGAGACGATCAAGAAGCGCGGGGCGCTGAAGGTCGGAATGTCGACGTTCGTGCCATGGGCGATGCGCGACAAGAACGGAGAACTGGTCGGATTCGAGATCGACGTCGCCCGGAAGCTCGCGACGGACATGGGCGTGGCCGTTGAATTCGTCCCGACCGCTTGGGACGGGATCATCCCGGCTCTGCTCGCCGGCAAGTTCGATGTGATCATCGGGGGATTGAGCATCACGGCGCAACGCAACCTGACCGTCAACTTCACGGTGCCTTATGCCCATTCCGGCATGGGAGTGGCGGCCAACACGGAGCTCATTGGGGGCATGACCTGGCCTGAGGACTACAACAGCTCCGAGGTGACGTTCACCTGCCGTCGCGGTGCCACATCCTGTAGCGCTGTGGAAAAGCTCTTCTCGAGGGCGTCAGTTCGTAAGTTCGACGACGAACCACAAGCGGTGCAGGAAGTGCTCAACGGTAACGCCCACGCCTTCGTCTCGTCCTATCCGAAGCCGACGCTCCTAGTCCACCGATATGGGGACAAGCTGATTCTTCCGACCACGGAAAGCCTGACGCAAGGCAATGAGGCGTTCGGGCTGCGCAAAGGCGACCCGGACGCACTGAACTTCTTCTCCAACTGGATTCTGGTGAACACCGGCAACGGATGGCTGCAGGAACGGCACTCCTACTGGTTCAAGACCACAAGCTGGGCCCGGCAGGTCGACCTGGACGAATCCCCTGGACCGTAGATTGCGGACCCGGAGCCGAAGGGGCCCAATGGCATCGCACCGGAAGAGACTTCGGCTGAATTGGATTGACTGCACGGTCTTCGCCGTGCTCATCGCGGCGACGGCCTACGTCGGCTACCGGGTCGATTCCGTTCTGGAGTATCAGTGGGACTGGTCTGGAATGCGCGATTACCTGTACCGCTGGGACGAGGACCAGCAGAGCTGGGTCGCGAACCTGCTGATGCAGGGGGTCTACACGACGCTGCGCCTTGCGCTCTGGGGGATCGCACTGGCTGCGATCGTCGGTGTGGTGTTTGGCATCATGCGCACCGGCAGGCGCCTGTTTCCCCGCATTCTGAGCCGGGCCTACGTCGAATTGGTCCGGAACATCCCGCCATTGGTCTTCGTCTTCATCTTCTACTTCTTCATCAGTAGCCAAGTCATGCCCCTGCTCGGCGTCGAGGGGTTCATCCGGGACGCCACTCCCGGGACGCTGGCCTGGCTGGAAGTCCTTTTCGGGCCGCCGAACCTCATCCCGAACGTGATCTCGGGAGTCCTGTGCCTCGCCATGCTCGAAGGAGCCTACGTGACCGAAATCGTGCGTGCGGGAATCCAGTCCGTCCCCAAGAGCCAAGTGGAGGCCGGTCTCAGCGTCGGTCTCTCTCGCTGGCAGCTAATGCAGCACGTCATCCTTCCCCAAGCGGTCCAGCGGGTGGTTCCCCCGCTGGCCGGACAGTTCATCACGCTGGTGAAGGACTCGTCCATCGTGTCGCTGATCTCGGTCCAAGAGCTGACTTACCTCGCAGTGGAGACGGCCGTGTCTACTTCCCGGATCTTCGAGGTGTGGATCATAGTCGCCGCCCTTTACTTCAGCGTGTGCTTTTCCTGTGCGCTGCTGTTCGGCCGTCTCGAGAAGCGCATGGCGGTGAGGCGACAATGAGCCCCCAGAAGGGCTCGCAAGACCGCGCCAAAGTCGTGATCGAATTCGAGGGCGTCAACAAGTGGTTCGGTGACTTCCACGTCCTGAAGGACATCAACCTCCGGGTCAGGGAGCGCGACCGCGTGGTGATCTGCGGCCCCTCCGGGTCCGGCAAGTCCACATTGATCCGCTGCATCAACTGTCTTGAGGAGCATCAGGCAGGCCGGATCGTGGTTGACGGACACGAGATCGGCAACGACCTGAAGAGCGTCGCGGCAGTCCGGAAGGAGGTCGGAATGGTGTTTCAGCAATTCAACCTGTTCCCCCATCTGACAGTGCTGGAGAACTGCATGCTCGGGCCGACAAAGGTCCGCGGGCTGTCGAACGCAGAGGCCCGGGACCGGGCGATGCAGTACCTTGCCCGTGTCAGGATCCCGGAACAGGCGGACAAGTACCCCGGGCAGCTCTCCGGCGGCCAGCAGCAGCGGGTTGCCATTGCCCGGTCGCTGTGCATGCAGCCTAGGATCATGCTGTTCGATGAGCCGACATCGGCGCTGGACCCCGAGATGATCAAGGAGGTTCTCGACGTGATGGCCGATCTTGCCCAGAGCGGCATGACGATGCTCGTTGTCACGCACGAGATGGGATTCGCCAGAACGATTGCCGACGAGATGGTGTTCATGGACGCAGGCAGGATTGTCGAGTCGGCTCCCCCGGAACAGTTCTTCACGCATCCCGAGAGCGATCGCTCGAAACTCTTCCTCAGCCAGATTCTGTCGCACTGATCTGCGGCTCGACTGTCGGGGCGGCTGGTGTACCCGCACCGGGCGGCGGCGCTGTCAGGATGGATCAGATACCCGTTGCCGAAATCAGCCGAGGGATAGCTTCAGGTGGAACACGGTCCCCGGCACTGCTCTCTGAGAACTTGGTCCCGACGGTAATCGAAGGTTGATCGAATCCGTACTCTTGGGCGGGGTCCGAGGGCTCTCGACGCTCGTCAAGCCGATGACGTATGGTGGCCATTCGCAGACCAAGAGCTGATGGCCGCCAATTCGCGGCGAGCCGGTCGGCCGCCGGGCTCCGGTTGCAACCCGTCCTCTCGCAGGCGGAGGCTCGGCAGCCTGCGCTGGGGAATCGCAGTAACCTCGCCAGGACTGCGCGCCCTCCCCAGCATCCCAATGCTTGTACAAGCGAGCGCGCCCGGTTGGTTCACTCTGCCAGTCGGGAGATTATCTGGCGATCCCGAGTACACGACCTCCTGGTGCCTTGGTCTGGCGGTAAGCATGTCGACCCCCCTTCCAGATCGGACGTGCCACGGTGAATAAACACCGATTTTCATGACATCAATTGCACTAGCCTGCGGACGGAGGCTAGCCAATGCTGAATTCCTTAGGGTCCGACATCTGAGACGTTGTCTGACCCGGCAGTCGGCGACGAGAACCGCTGTTGGGCTTGCCAGGCTGACAGTGGAACTCTGAGCGCCCCAGACCCGGTTGACTGAGCGTGCCGTAGCCGACGCGGCAAGGGTGGCTTGGAGTGCTTGGTTCCAGTGGTGCCCTATGACCGAATTCCAGCCATTTCATGCGAGTATGTCCTGCCAATAGCGCCTCATGGGTGAGCGACTGGTGGATGCAGGCGCTGGTGGCCGACTGGAGGAGGGGGCCAGTGCGCTCCGTGCTGACTGTGAGGCGGCTACGGTGCAGGCATGGCAGCCTGTTCGTGAACGCTTGAAGCGTTATGCCACTTCCGGCGCATGAGAGGCTCTTGGCACGGCTCACGGGAGCCGCCAAGGTGCACCGTCCGCGCCCGAAGCGGCCAGGGCTTGCGGCAATTCGTGCAATTCTGCGGGTTCTTGGGTGCAGACCGCCAACCTTATGCAACCGATTTGGCCGCGATCGATTGATTTAGCACATCAATACATTTCCTTCATAATCTGTTATTATACGAATCCTGGCAGCCTCCATGACCCGCAAGGAGATCGCCCGCTTCTTTGCCGACCCGCAACACCCCCTGCAGCGCCGCTTCGAAGCCATGCGGCTCTTCTTTCAGGAACGGCGACCGGCACTGGAGGTCGCCCAGCGCTTGGGCTACTCCTTGTCCGCCGTCTACAACATGACCCGCGCCTTCGCCAAGCTTGACGATCCCGCCGCCGCCTACTTCCGCGATCCCGTGCCGCGCGGACGGCCCCCCGCTCGGCCCGCAAGCAGTCTGCGCCAGCGCATCGTCGCACTGCGCAAGCGCAACCTCTCCGTTCCCGACATCAAGGCTCGGCTCGACGGCGAAGGGGAACACAGCGCCAGCGAACGCGTGGTTTACAGAGTCCTTCAGGAGGAAGGCTTCCAGCGCCTGCCAAGGCGCTCGCGCGCCGAACGCCGCTCGGCGGCGGCGCCCGTGCTGCGCGCGCCCGTCAGCCGCGCCCTGGACCCGCAGCACCGCGAGTCGTTCCAGTGCGAGTCGGCGGCCGGCGTGCTGTGCCTGCTGCCCTGGGTGCGCCGTTACGGCATCGACACGGCCATCGAGCAGGCCGGCTTCCCGGGCTCCTCGCAGCTGGCCGCCCTGCCGTCCGTGCTGGCATTCGTGGCCCTGAAGCTGGCCAGCGTGCGGCGCTACAGCAGCGACGACTTGTGGTGCATGGATCGCGGGCTGGGCCTGTTCGCGGGCCTCAACGTGCTGCCCAAGGCCGCCTGGTTCTCCTCCTACTCCGACCGCGTGGTGGGCAACATGAACCGGGGCCTGCTGACTGCCCTCGGGCGCGTCTGGAAGGAGCACGGCCTGGTCTCGGGTGCCGTGAACCTCGACTTCACGACGATCCCGCACTGGGGCGACGACACGACGCTGCAGTCCCACTGGTCCGGACACCACGGCCGCTCGCTCGTGGGCCTCTCCGTCGCCCTCGCCCAAGACCCCGACTCCGGCCTCCTGCTGCGCAGCGACCCCCGCACCCGTCGCGAGACCTCCTCCGAAGCGATCCTCGAGTTCCTCGACTTCTACCGCGACAACGGCCCCGAGCTGCGCTACCTGGCCTTCGACAGCCGCTTCACGACCTACGCCAACCTGTCCCGCCTCAACCGCGACAAGGTGCGCTTCATCACCGTCCGCCGCCGCGGCAAGCGCATCATCGAGCAAGCCCGGCAGATCGACCCCAAAGACCGCCGCCAGATCCGCGTCCCGCTCCAGCGCGGCACGCGCTTGGTGCGCGCCCACAGCTCCCAAGTCCGGCTGCGCGGCTACGACGGCAAGCTGCGCCAGATCACCATCTTCCGCGGCCCCTCCCGACGCCCGGCCCTGCTGCTGACCAATGACCTTGCAACCCCGACGCGGCGCATCCTGCGCCGCTACGCCCGACGCTGGCTCGTCGAGAAGTCCATCTCGGAGCAACTCTCCTTCTTCCACCTCAACCGCCTCTCCTCCTCGATGGTGATCAAGGTCGACTTCGACCTTGCGATGACCATCACCGCCTACAACCTGTACCGACTGCTGGCTCTCGACCTGCCAGCTGGCCACAGCCACCTGACCGCACGCACGCTCTTCGAGCGCATGCTCTGCACCGGCGCCACGGTGCGCCTGGGTCGAGACACCTGCCTCGTGACGCTGAAGAAGAAGCGCAACCTGCCCGCACTGCTCGAGACGCTGCAAGCTCAGGAGCCGGTCCGCGTCCCTTGGATCGGCAACCGACGCATCGTCTACGAGGGAGACACCCGGTCCTGATTCAACACCTTCCAACGCTCCCTAAATTAGTTCAATTACGACCATGAAAATCGGTGATAAAGGCATGCACGATCCTTCGAGGACAGGCAACATGGCGAATTCAATCCGACTCGACCCTGAGACCGAGCAAAGGCTCGATCCCCTGGCCTCCCAGACCGGGCGCACCCAGGCCTTCTACTTGCGCCACATGCTTGACCGTGGACTTTCGGGAAATGGGGGGCCGATTCCTATCGCGCGCCGTCACCGCGACCCTGTGGCGCCGGATCCAGAACTATTGTGCCGCGCGCGCCAACGGCGTACTCCCGACTGTCGGTCGTCATCGGGATGTACTCAACATCCCGCCAAGAACGAACAAAGCCGTCGTAGTCGGGCGACAGCGGATTGCCGGATTGTCCTGGAACCAGGATGTAAAGAGACCGGTCCAGATCGCTCAAGTCGTAGATTGCGCGAAAGGTCGCGCCATGAGTCTGCACGAAGGGAGCTTGCTCGTCTGAGATATCGTACTTGCCGCGGTTCACGGTAAACGGGCCGCCGCTGGCCGCGAAGCGAATGTCGAAAAATTCGCTGAGCATGGGGACGAGCGTAAACGGCAGGTGTCGCATGTGGGCGTAGTGAGCGTCACCCCAACGCCACTTGGACATGTCCTTCCCGTACTCCTCGCCTAGGTCGCTCACCGTCCTCTCGAGAGCGCTCGCGACAATCTGATCGCAATTCTCGACTGTCGCGGTCTTGACGTTGTCGCACCACTGCTGACGACCGGTCAGGACATTCCAGATAAACTGAGGCCGGTAGCGCCACGCCTCCCTGAATAGGGTGCCGAGCTCATCGGCATAGATCTGCGACTCAAGCTGGCTGTACCAGTAGGAAAAGATCAAGGGTTCGGGACGGTTGGAATCCATTTCGCCGTCCCACTTGGACAGCAACGCAACCGCCCGATTGCTTTCGTCGCTCAGCGGTCCGGTATTGGCAAGGAACCTCAGGAAATCCCGCGCCATGGGGGACACCGCGTCGCCCTGGACGGTCCGGGAACTTTCTGTCGAATGCGCGGTGTCAGCCGACACCAAATCCCTAATCCGACGGATTCGATAGGTTTCCTCCCAGTCAAACGTGATGTGGTGATGGTAGTCACTGCCGACAATCGGATCGTTCGCGGTCGCGACGAAGCCCTCGGAAGGGTTCAGCCGCCGCGGCAACTCTTCGAACGGCACATATCCCTGCCAATCGTAGAGCGCGTCCCAACCGGGGGCCGGAAGCACACCTTGGAGGCTGTTGTAGGGATCGCGCCTGGGAACCCAGGCAGGTGCGATCAGGCCGATGTTTCCGTCGACGTCCGCGTAGACAACGTTTTGCTGCGGACCAGCATAGTCGCGGAGGACTGCGTCGAATTCGCGCCAGTCGCGCGCTTCCTGCATACCTAGCAGGGCACGGAGTGTCGCGTCCTTTTCGTCGAGCGCGGTCCACGCCAACGACAACACAAGGTCGCCAACGTCCATCCGGTGCTTTTCCTGGATCAGGTCCGAAATAACCGGGCCATGGCGCGTCTCGCGGACCTTCAGGCGAACGGGCTGTTCCCCCTTGACCTTGATGACCTCATCTCGGACCTCGAACGGCCTGGGACCATCCGGGCTCAAGTAGCGGCTCGGGTCGCCGTCGACCAGGCGCTCGATGAACACGTCCTGGACATCGCCGAAGGTGTTCGTGAAGCCCCAGGCCACGCGGTCGTTGCGGCCAAGGACCACAGTAGGGACAGCCGGCATGGTCGCGCCGATGACGTTCAGTCCTGGAGCCTTCAAGTGGGCCAGATACCAGACGGACGGTGCCGAGAGTCTGAGGTGGGGGTCGTTGGCGAGAATGGGCTTGCCGGTCAGCGACTTCCCGCCCGAAACGACCCAGTTGTTGGAACCGTTTTCCCGGTCGCTCCCCCGTGCGAGCGCGCGCCACGCCGCACCCCACGGAATCGATGCGTAGAGATCGCCCATCGCGCTGAGTTGGTGCGAGTCAGGGTGAGGATAGGAGGGGTAGATGTCTGCGAGCTGCTGCGGGTCCAGAATCTGCGCCAAGTGCGCGCGGAGAAGCTCCTCTCGCATGTTGACGCTCAAATCGAACGCCATCGTCTTGCCCAATACGAGCGAATCCTCCGGCGACCACGGTTCTGGCTCGATCCCTAGCATGATGAACTCGGGAGGCGGCGGGCGCCGCAGGAAACCGCGGCTAGCGATGAACGTATTGACTCCAGCCGAATACGATTGCAGTGCACGGCGGGTCTTCGGGTCGAGATTGGCGTAGTTTCGCTGGGCAGAGCGATAAAGCCCGAGCACGCGCATCATCCGGTCCAGCGCCAGCGTGCCCCTGCCCATCACCTCCGAGGCACGCCCCGCCCCGATGCGCCGATGGACCTCCATCTGCCATAGGCGATCCTCTGCATGGACGTACCCGAGGCCGAAGAGCGCGTCGTCTCGGGACTGCGCGACAACATGGGGAACGCCGTGCCGGTCGCGTGTGATCTCGACCGGCGCCGCGATCCCCTCGGCGCTCACAGTGCCGTTCGGGTCCGGCAGCGATCCTCGCAGCCACAGATACCCCACCCCGACTACTAGGACCAGCGCGGCCATCAAGGCGACTGCTGAGCGCAGAATTCCTCGCATTGTTGAATCCATCTTCCAGAATGCGGCGTCGTTCCCCAGACCCTAGCCGACTTGGAGACCCACCCAGCCTTGACGCTTTCTTCGGGAAGTGCCGCCGAACCGCCCTAGACCGCGATCACCTCGCGCATCTCATTGTGGACGTCCCGCCATTGCCGACTCAATTCGACCGTCCGCGCTTGGATGCGAACCCTTCTAATGTGAAACACCTCAGCCCGGCGATGTGGGTGTGAGGATGGCTTCGGGAGAGGCGTGCTTTGGGAGGACGACGTAGCCCAGCTCCTTGGCAGTTCTCTTGATGTAGCTCAAGGTGCGTTCGCGGTGGCGCTCCTCGTAGGCCTCGTGGCCCTCGTCGACGTAGTCTTGGCCCCACGCGAGCATGCGGTAGACCAGGACCGCGACCTTCCGTGCCGTTGCGAAGACTGCCACCTTCATTCCCTTGTGGCGTGCCTTGCGACGCAAAGCCGCCCCGAGCGCGCTGCTGGAGCGGATCAGGGACGTCGCCGCCATGCGCAGCACATTCGCGATGCGCGTCGCTCCCATGCTCCGTCCGGGCTTCTTGCCCGCGAGCGTCCTGCCTCCCGAAACTCCGAGAACTGACGTCCTGCTTGCGAACTCGCACCATACGCGCATGCGATGCATCCGAATCACCCCAATCCCGACTCCGGCCGCTTCTTGCCGTTCACGTCAGCGAACCGGCGAACGACAGCGATGGCAACCGACCGCGACCGATGCGCATGCGACACCGGAGCCGGACCCGCGCGCCGTGTAACGGGATAGCGCCGGTTAGCCTTGACGATCGAATGCAGAGCAGGATCGTCCGGTCCCGAATTGAAAATGTCCCTTCAGCCGTCGTCCGGTCATGGCTGGGAATCACTGACCCCTCTCCCTCCCGCGCAATTGGTTCACTCGTCCTCGCCCTCGCGCACGACAATCAGGCGGTTTCCTTCAACGTCCGAAAGGACTCTTGTCTTGCCCGAGGGCCAGTTGACCTCGACGCGGCTGGCAGTCTTGGCGCGGCCCAGACCAAAGTGCAGGCGCGGATCATTCGCCGAGAGATAGCTCGCCGACGAGCGGACCTCCCGCACTTGCGTGCCGCTGGCCGTTGTGACTCTGGCGGTGGCTTGGACGGCCGGCGCACCCGCCTCGCTGCGGATGTCCAAGCCCAGCCAGCCATTGCCGTGCAGGCCGTCGTTCCGCAGCAGCGTCGGCGGCCCGTCCAGATTGTTGACGAGGGCGTCCAGGTCCCCGTCGTTGTCGTAGTCTCCCAAGGCAAGGCCTCGGCTCTTGTAGCGGTTCGCGAGGCCGAACTCCAAGCCGCGCTCCGTGAACTCCAAGTCGCCGGTGTTCATGTACACGAGCCACCGCTGCTCGTACTCCAGGCCCATCTCAAAGCGGTCCGCTTCCGGGTAGAGGTGGCCATTGACGATGAACAGGTCGTCCCAAGTGTCGTTGTCCAAGTCGCCGAAAGCTACGCCCCATCCGACGTACAGGTGGGTGCTGCGGCCGTGGCCCGCCGGGTCGGTCAGGTTGGTGAAGCTGCCGTCCCCGTTGTTGACGAGCAGCGAGTTGCTCTCGTAGGAGGAATTCGTGTAGTACAGGTCGAGCCACCCGTCGTGGTCGACGTCGGCCGCGTCCACTCCCATGGAGCCTTCCTCGACGCCGTCTTGAGAGAAGGCCGCACCAAGGAGAACAGAAAGCTCTTCAAATGTGCCGTCGCCCCTGTTCTGGTACAGCAGGTTGGCCGTAAGGTCGTTCGCCACGAAGATGTCCGGCCAGCGGTCGTTGTTGAAGTCGGCGATCAGGACTCCCAGCCCGTACAGGCGCTCCTCATCCAAGGCAAGGCTCTCCGCCGCATCCTCGAACCTGCCCGTTCCGTCGTTGACGTACAGCGAGTCGCGCAGGCCCGGCAGGCCCCTCGGACCGCAGAAGACCGCGAAGCCCCGATAGTTACAGGTCGCGTCCCTGGCGGGGATGGCGCTGAGGGGGTACCGCAGGTAGTTGCTCACGTACAGGTCGAGGTCTCCGTCAAGATCGACGTCGGCAAAGGCGGCCCCGAGGCTCCAATCGGATGGGGCGATGCCCGCGCCGCGGGTGACCTCCTCGAAGCGGCCGTCGCCCAGATTGCGGTAGAGGGCGTTCCCGCCGTAGCCCGTCAGGAACAGGTCGACGTGTCCGTCGCCGTCGTAATCGGCGATGGCGACCCCCTGCCCCCAACCCCGCGCCGTCAGTCCGGCTTCGGCAGTGACGTCCTCGAACCGGCCGCTGCCGTCTCCCCGGAACAGCGCGCACATCGGATCTCCACCGCTGCGCATTCCCTCGATCGTCGAGCCGCGAACCAGCAGGGCATCCAGCAGCCCGTCGCTGTCGTAGTCCAGGAACGCGGCGCCACCGCCCATCACCTCAATGATGTGCTGCTTACCGGGGTCGCCCTGCACGCCCAGGAAGCCTGCCAGCCCTGAGCCTTCCGTGACATCCGAGAGCTTGAGATCGCCCGCTCGGCCGATGCCTACGGCCACTAGGGCAATGGCCGGCAGCAGCGCGAGCGAAGCCGTCAGGCAGCGCGCCCCGCCTCGCTTGCGGCCGGGCCCGCCAGTGCGCGGCACAGCTGCGCGGCGCACCGGCCCGGCCCGCGTCGTAGCTCGCGTCAGAACTCCAGGCGCAGCCCAAGCTGTGTCTGGCGCCCGGTGCCGATCGTTCCCCGGACCCTTCCGAAGCCGGAGTTGCCGTGGCGTCGCTCCGGAATGGAGAAGTTGGCGTGGTTGGGCATGTTGAAGAAGTCCGCGCGGAACTCCACGCGCACATCCTCCGTCACCTTGAATCGCTTCTGAATAGAGACGTCCACCACTGCGAAGCCGGGCCCGCAGCAAATGTTCCTCGGAGAGTTGCCGAACACAGCCACTCCCGGGGATTCGAACTGGGACGTGTCGAACCAGCGGGCCAAGCGCTCCGCCTTTGCGCGGCCCGAGCTCAGCGTGGGATCCCCGAGGAGATTGGGCCGCTGGCCGTGAGAAAAGGCGTTGCTCCGGTTGGTCTGCTCGATGATGCCGAATGGCGAGCCAGTGCGGAACTCGGCGATCACCCCGAGGCTCCAGCCGCCGATGACGGCTCCCAAGACCGGATTCTCGATTGCCAGTGGCTTGTTGCGACCGACCGGCAGCTCGTACACGCCGCTGATGACCGCCCGGTGGCGGATGTCGTTCCCCGACAGCGCCTTGTCGAGGTGCCTCAGCTCGATGTGCGTGTAGCCGTTGTTCTGCTCTCCTCCCAGCTCGTTGGCCGACTCGACGTCGTCGATGAACTTCGCCCATGTGTAGTTGAACAGGTAGCTCAGGCCGCTCGAGAAGCGTTTCTCGGCCTTGAGGTTCAACGAGTGGTACGTCGAGTTTCCCCAGCCCGGGCTCTCCAGGACCACGTTGTTGTAGTGCGCGAACGGCCTCAATGTCTGGCTCTGGTTGGCGGGTCCGGCACCGCCGGAGAGCGGGATCATGTTGACGCTGGTGTTCGGGCCCCCCAGCTTGTGGCCGACGTTCGCCTGGTACTGAGCCTCCAGCAGCATGTTGTCCGGGAGCTGCTTCTGAAGGGTGAAGTTCCACTGCTGCGCGTAGCCGTTCCTGAGGTTCTGCTGGAAGAAGTCCGGGGAGACTGTGCGTCGGCCGCTAGTGACCGCTCCGAAAGAGGCCACACGGTCGGCCTCTGTGAATGGCTGCACCGTTTCTAGGCCGTTGCTGAGCATGAATGCCGGCGTGAACCCGCCGTCCGGGGAATTAATGTCCAGCGTTCTTGAGAATGTCCAGAACTGCGTGAACGGGACGGCGCGCGCATAGGCGCCGTTGTAGTTGACGCCGTACCCCGCCCGGATCACGGTCGAACTGCCCATGCGGTAGGCCAGGCCCACCCGCGGCCCCCAGTTGTTCAGGTCCGTGTCATGGGCGTACTTGCTTCGTCCGTCGCGGCCGGCAAAGGTCATCGAGCCCGGGCAATTGCAGATCGGATTGGTCGCAGTAGGGTCGAACCCGCTCTGGTTGTTGCTGAGCTCCCAGCGGGGTGTGTCCACGTCCCAGCGCATTCCGAAGTTCAGCGTCAGCCGGTCGGTCGCCTTCCAACTGTCCTGCACGTAGAACCCCCAGTAGTCGCTGCGCGTGTTGAGGATTTCGGTGTCGATCAGCTGTCCCCTGGTCGTCCATCCCAGCAGGAGCTGCGCCAGGGCGTCCCCCGCGACGCGGTCGTTGAAGGTGAAGCTGCCCCCGGCAAACTGGTTGAAGTCGTCCTGGTTTCGGGAGTAGCGGTACTCCACGCCCCACTTCACGCTGTGCGAACCCTTGAACCAAGAGGTGTTGTTGACCACTTGATGCGTGCGGATGGGCTTCTGGATGCGCTCTTGGTTGCCGGCGCCCAGCCGCGTGTAGCCTGCTAGGTTGACGGTTGAGAAGTACTCGGGGTCCACGTTGGGGACTCCGAGCTCGCCGTTCTTGCCGCTGCCCGTGCCCAGCCCGCGCGTGGTGAAGGTACGGTTGCCAAACGTATAGCGGAATTCGTTCACCATCGTGGTGCTGAAGTTGTGGTTCCAGGTCGAGGTGGAGACGAGGTTGGAGCGGGTCTGCCTCGAAGCGCGGAAGTCTGCGACCTCGTTCGGGAACACCGGGGCTGGCTGGGCCGGTGCGTTCACGTTGCTGAATCGGCTCGAAATACGGTCGTTGGGGCCGAAGTTGTGGTCGACCTTGATGGTCGTGAAGTCCGAGATCCCCTTGTCGGAAACGTTCTTGACGTAGTTGTCGCGAGGCGCGCGCGTGGTCGGGCTCGGCCGATTGGGAGCGGGGTAGAGCTGGGCAAATGCGCTTCCGAGCGGGTCGATGCGGCTCTGGGGGATTTGGTTGTTCGGGAACGGATCCAGCGTCAGCGGGTCCCTGAGGTCGAAGCCGTCTCGGCCCGAGTAGTCGCCCGTCACTTCAGCGGGGTGGGGCACGTCCGTGTTGGCGATCGTGCGGCCGTCGCTGCGGCGCTGACCCTCGTGGTTGAAGAAGAAAAAGGTCTTGTCCCGCTTGATGGGCCCGCCTATCGAGCCGCCGTAGATGTTGTAGCGAAGCGGGGCGACGCGGGGCGCGAAGAACGTGCGCGCGTCGAGCTTGTCATTGCGGAAGTTGTGGTACAGCGCGCCGTGGAAGTTGTTGGTCCCCGACCGGGTACTCATGATGATCAGACCGTTTCCGGTGCGCCCGTACTCGGCGGCGTAGTTGTTGGACTCGACCTTGAACTCCCGCAAAGATTCCACCGGCGGGTTGAGGTTGAGCTGCGCGATGCCCAGCGCCATGTTCTGGACCACGCCGCCGTCGAGATGCCACATCTGGTTGCGCGACCTGCCCCCTGCCATCGAGAAGAACGGCAGGTCGTACAGCCCTCCCCCCGATGTGGCGAAGGTCACGTTGCCGGCAAGCTTGATCAGCTGCCCCGCCTGTCGGCTGCCGACGGGCATCTGAGCAACGGTCGTTCGCTCGATGAACTGCCCCACCGTCGTGTTCTCGGTCTCGAGCAGAGGCGCCGAGCCCGTCACCTCGATCGTCTCGGTGATCTCCCCGATCTCCAGCTGGATGGCAGCCGTCTTTATCAGCCCGGTCTCCATCACCAGGCCCGACTGCCGATAGGTCTTGAAGCCCACCGATTCGCAGCGCAGCTCGTATGTGCCCGGCTGCACGAGCGCAAAGTTGAACACTCCTGCCTCGTTGGTCTGCGCCGGCAGTGCGACGCCGGTGTCACTGTTGACGAGAGTGACGTCTGCGGCAACGATCACCGCGCCTGTCGTGTCCGTCACTGTCCCGGTGAGCCCGGACTGCTGGGCCATCATCGGCGTCGTAGCGAGCGCCAATGCCAGCGACAATGGCACCCATCGCAAGGTGTGTGATTTCATCTGTTACCTCCAGACAGAGCCGTTCTGCGGTGCGGGCCTCCGTCTCTGGCTGCATCATACAAGAGATACAAGAGGCTCTTCCGGCCGTGCGCGCCGTGCCTCAGCGACTCGCCTGCGCCAGATTTCGCGGGCGACGAGCTAGCCGCGGGGGTGCCTGCTGCGGGGGACTAGGCGAGGCCCGTATGTGATAACGTCCTACAGCCGTTCTGTCAGTGCGGGGTAGTGTAGAGCGGCGGCGTCCAAGGCCGCGGCCTGCAGCGGCCGCGAGCGGAAGTGAAGGAGGCGATCAATGCAGTTCACGGAGCAGACGACAACCGGAAGGAGACAGTTCTTGGCGGGGGCGCTGGCGGGCCCCGCCTTCCTTGCCTGCGGGCGGGACCAGCGCGAGACTTCCATCCAACAGCCGATGGGGCCCTCGATCGGCGAGCTGGACGCGGCTGCGGCAACGCCAGTGTTGGACCTGTCGGGCCTGAACGATCCGATCGTCATCGACTCGGTCCGGCTGCTGGAGAATGGCCGGGACCAATTCGTGCACGTCCGTTCAAAGGACGGAGCGGAGGGAATCTCGCTGACAAACGGCCGACCCTATCTCGCGAGCATCCTGAGTGAGCTCGTCATCCCGTTCTTCGTGGGCAAGGACGCGCGGGACTTGGAGTCGAGCCTCCTCTTCGAGTTGTACCGCCACCGCAGCAACTACAAGCTTCAGGGCTTGGCCCTGTGGTCGGTCCAAGCTTGGGTCGAGTTCGCCCTGCTGGACTTGCTGGGCCGCGTGGCCGGCAGGTCCATCGGGCAGTTGATGGGTGGCACTCTACGCGACGAGATCGACTTCTACGTGGCAAGCGGGCGCCGAGACTCGACCCCCGAGGAAGAGGTTGACTACTTGGCCTCGCTGGTGAATGAGACCGGCGCAAAGGCCGTCAAGTTCCGGCTGGGCGGGCGCATGAGCCGCAATGCAGACGCAGCACCCGGGCGCTCTGAAGGGCTGATACGGCTTGCGCGCAAGGGCCTCGGGGACGACATCGACCTGCACGGCGACGCCAACAGTTCATACGACCCGGAGCATGCTGTCCCGATCGGGCGGCTGCTGGAAGAGGTCGGCGCGGTCTACTTCGAGGAGCCGTGTCCGTTCGACCATCTCGAAGACACGAAGGCCGTCGCGGATGCCTTGGACCTTCCGGTGTCGGGCGGGGAGCAGGAGTACAGCGAGCGCCGCTTCCGCTGGATGATCGCCAACCGCGGTGTCGACATCGTCCAGCCGGACCTGCACTACTACGGCGGCATGGTTCGCTCCGCAAGGGTCGCCAACATGGCCGAACTGGCCGGAATGCCCACGACAGTGCACATCTCCGGAGGCTTCGGCTTCGTCTACATGCTGCACTTCGCGTCCCGGACGAAGGACATCGGCAGATATCAGGAGTACAAGCGGAACATAGAGCGCTACAGGGATTGGTTCGACCCGCCACTGAGCAGTCGGGACGGCAAGCTGGGTGTCCCCACCGGGCCGGGCGTCGGGATACGGGACATTGGGGCGGTCCTTAGCGGTGCCCGACAGCTCGTCTGATGTCCGATTGAGGATCGCGGAACCTCATCCCGACCCGACCAGATCCGCGATCTCGCGCAGCCCGCGGGATATGGCCTGCTGGCGATTGCCCAGTCAACTCCTGTTCCAGCTTGGCCCGCCGCTGAAGCTTGGGCCCGCAGGCGCTCCAAGTCGCGACGCTAGGCTCGTGCAGGACCGGGGTTGCCAAGTGGCATGATGGACTTGTCGGTGGCCGTGGCGAGAGGCTGGCGCCGGGGGGTTGAGGGCTGACAGATCCAGCGCCAGTAATCGAGGTGCGGGGCCTCGTGAAGTCCATCCGCTGCGGCTCGCGGCTGGTCGAGATCCTGCGCGGTCTGGACTTCTCTGTCTCTCGGGGCACGTTTGCCGTGATACAGGGCCCGTCGGGCAGCGGCAAGAGCACGCTCCTCGGCCTTCTGGCCGGCCTCGACCGTCCCACGTCTGGAGAAATCCTGCTTGACGGCGAGCCGCTTTCTTCCTTGCCTGAGGACCGAATGGCAGTGCTCCGCGGACGGAAGATCGGCTTTGTCTTCCAGGCCTACCAGCTCGTTCCGACGCTGACGGCACTGGAGAACGTGATGCTTCCCCTGGACCTGACCGGCCGTCCCGGGCTGGAGGCCCGGTCCAGGGCAGTCGCACTCTTGGAGCAGGTTGGGCTGGGCGAGCGGATCCTGCACTATCCGGTGCAGCTCTCAGGTGGCGAGCAGCAGCGGGTGGCGCTCGCCCGTGCGTTTGTGACAAGGCCTCCGATCGTGCTCGCCGACGAGCCGACGGGCAACTTGGACACCCGCAATGGGGAACTGGTGCTGTCGATGCTGCTGCAGCTGAACCGTGAGGCTGGGGCAACGCTGCTGATGGTCACGCACGACGAGCGGATCGCAGCCAAGGCCGGGCGGAGGATTTCTCTGGTCGACGGGCGCATTGTGTCCGACACGTGGACATAGCCACGGTCTGAGGTCCCGGAATCGTATCGCTTGGTGCCCAGTGATCGCACTGCATCAGATGTCGTCGAGGTGACTCAAGCCCGGAGTCGCGGGATGTGCTCCAGTGATACGTGCAGGTCGTCGCAGATGCACTTTGAGTGGCGGCCGAGGGTTACGATCAAGCTTGGGGCGTACCGCTAATGATTCGCGGGCAGCGCGGTTTCCAACCGGCGGTCGCTGCTGTCCGCGCCCCCCGCCCACGGACTCGAGGCATCCGTGGTCTTCGCCACAAACGGAGACTCACCGTACTGATGGGTCGGCCAGGCTCGATACCAAGGGGAAGACTACGCACAGTCGCTTGCATCCGGTCCGCCATTGGATGCCGTGACCGTCCTCTCAGGCCCTCCGTGCTTACCTTCCGATCATGAACAGGTCTCTTGTAGAGTTGCCCGCTAACGGGCTCACGCTGGCTACTGTAGTCGCGATCCTGCTAGGGACGGCCATAGTCGTGACGGCTCAGAACAATCGCCTGAGCGACAACTTCGATATGGACACCGGCTTGCTCCGGCCCATTCCGGAATCGGAGGATGACGTCAGAATCGTTACCACTGACACTGTGCCAGGGATGACCTGCAGGGCCGTGTCCGCAGAGAACTCGCAGTTCCCCGTCATGGTGCTGCCGACATCGGGATTGTTCGGAGAGAGGCTTCTGTCGGACTGAACGATTCGCGGCATGAAGACGATGCGGGAGGCGGCTGCTGCGAAGGGCGCCAACGCAATCCTAGGGTTCCGAACCGACGTGTTCATGACTCGGGAGGACAACCCTCGCGTGCTCCTCTACGGAACTCTCGCGCACTGCGAGTGAAGATCCGGGTTGCCGGGATCGACTTGCCGCTACCACTACTGCGCGAGGCGAATCTCGTAGCGATAGTGCCCCAGCGCCTGTTTCCAGCGACCTAGCACCGCCTCGGTGTCGGCCGGGCCCGCCAGTTCGAGAAGGCTGCCCGCGATAGGCGGCTGGCTGTTGGACTTCCCGGGTCAGCTGCTGGACTTCGTGGTGGGCGGCGATCTCCCATCCGGCGTTGCGACAGGCGGGCATGTTGGGCAGGCCCTCGGAGATGGGGTCCTGCCGCGGCGTTGGTAGATGAGGCGGTAGGGACGACTGTGGCCATGCTGATGGCACTGTCAGGAGGACTTGCCGCAACGCCTGCTCGTGGCCGAGATCGCCCCGGGGCGGAAGTCCGCTAGCAGTATGCCATGGCGGGTCCTGTCCTCTCGTATCGATCTGCCCCCGGACACGCTGCAAGAGGCCCTCAGCGCTTGGGGCGAGCAGCTGTCCGCCGCGCCGCAGCCAGTCCCGCAGCCGCCAGCGCCAAGCGTGCCGGCGGTGCTGGCCCCCGTTCCGGCCGTGGCCATGGACGGCAAGGAAATTCGCGGAGCCTGGAAACAGACCGAGCAAGGACGGCGCCTGATGGTGGCCGCGGCGCAGCAGGGCAGCGGCCACGTGCTGGGCCAGGTGGAGACCGAGAGCAAGAGCAACGAGATCCCGGCCGTGCGGCGGCTGGCCCGCAGCCTCAGGCTGGCCGGCAAGGTGGTCACCATGGACGCCCCCTCCACGCCCAGCACAATACGGCGCGCTGCCTGCTGCAGGAGTGCGCTGCGGACTATCTCATGACAGCGGTCAAGGCCAACCAGCCGACGATCCTGGACGAACTGAAGGACCGCGACTTCTCGGCCGGCCCGCACGTCGAGACCCTCGAGAAGAGCCACGGGCGCATCGATCGGCGCCGCTACAGCGTCAAGGACCTCAGCGCTGCGTGGTGGGATGGCAATGCGCACCTGCACGGCCGGCATATGGCTGTGCGCGTGGAACGCGAACGCACGCTTGTCAAGCGCGGCGAGACGAGTTTTGAGGTGTCCTGCGCGCTGACATCACTGAGCCCGGAGCGGGTCACGCCGAGGCAGCTGGCCGCGCTCATCCGCGGGCAGTGGGAGATCGAGAACCGGCTGCACTACGTCCGGGACTTCACCTATGACGAGGACCGCTGTCGGGCGTACGTCAGGGGACTGCCGCAAGACCTGGCCGCGCTGACCAACGCCGCCGTCTCCATAGTCCGCTGCCGGACGAGCTTCCGCTACCTGCCCGTCGCGAACCGCCATTTCGCGGCCCGCACGGACGAGGCCTTCCAGTTCATACTGACGCCGCAGCAGCGACACTAGCGACCGGCGCGGCGCACTCCGCCGCCAGACCTTCGGGCACTGACCCAAGGGCGGTGTGCCCAAACTGCGCCCAAGCGGTCTCTGCAACTGCCCGCAGCCGGGCTCCGCACCTCTCCAGCACTCAATCCGGGCTCCTAGCGGCACCAATCCGGCCTGACCACAACCCCCACCAGCATCGTAGTCGCTCGCCACTCGCCATATGTTCGGACAACGAAATGTGCCTGGCTGGTAGCCCGAAGACGACGGTGCAATGGTAGTGTTGTGCTATATTCATAGGATGGCTGGATCGGTATGGAAGGATCGGCTTGCTACCTTGAAGTCGATGTCGTCCGCATTTTTCAGCCCAAGAGCTGATGCTCGTCGCCCCCGGTTTCTCAGTACCTCGCTCTTGTCGCTCCCTTGGATCAGCGTTCTCTTTCCTCGTAGATTGAGGGAGCTTAGAGAAGAACGTCGACGCGCCCAATCACTGTACTGTTTCTTCTGGTCCGCTATCAGCCTTGCCCGAACGCGCGAGATTGCCTTCCATGACCAGCGAGGACCTGAAGTGCGACACGGGTGTAAACTCCTCGCGTCCTTCGAATCAGGATTGTCAATTCTTCGTGCCGGGCCAGTGTTCGAATGCTCCGCGCAACCCCCCTCACGAAGAGCTCATGAACGGGTCTGGGTGGTCCGACATTCTGTACGGTCAAACCGGATTGCATGAGACTTGGGACCCGTTAGGTCCGTCGCGAAAGAATAAGACCTAGGAGATTCCATGAAGGTCATACCGACTCGTATGACGGTCGCTGAATACTGCGATTCTCTCACACGACAAACCTTGATCGTCAATCCTACATATCAACGCCAGCCAGGCGTCTGGCCTCCGGCCGCCCAGTCTTTTTTCGTTGAATCGATCCTGCGTGGGTTTCCCATCCCAAAAATCTCACTCTTTGCAAAAACCGACCGCCTTACTCGACAGACAATTCGCGAGATCGTAGACGGACAGCAACGTACATTAGCCATTAAGAAATTCTACGATGGAAAGCTCAAGCTTTCAAAGAATCTCGAACTCGCTGATGCCGCGGGTCGCACTTACGACCAATTGGGCTCCGCACTACAGGACTGCTTTCTCTCGTACTCGCTCGACATTGATGAATATGTGGCCACGAACCCTGACGAGATACGGGAAGTTTTTCGGCGGATCAACTCCTATGTTGTCGCGCTCAACGCCGAAGAACAAAGGCACGCTACATGGCAAGGTGATTTCAAGTGGTATGTATACCATCTGTCACGGGATCTCGATGACAAACTTCTGCGAGTCAATGTGTTTACTGAGCGCCAACTCGTTCGCATGCAAGACATGAAGGTATTTGCTGAGATTACCCACGGTCTGATTCACGGTATTAAGACGACAACTAAACGTTCTCTGGATAGTCTTTATAAAGACTACAATTCGACGTTTGATTCCTCAGATCAATATACTGATTGGATTCGCGAAGCTTGCAACCGAATCTTCACTATGCCCAAGATTTGGGGTACAGCTTTGGTGCGACCATACTCGTTCTATTCGTTTGTTCTCGCTGCAATTCACGCAGTGCACAATGTCGCTTCGCTCCGAACTTTACTTGGAGCCGGTGGTTTTAACATTGCAGCAAATAACGATATTGAGAATCGACTCTTGGATCTCCTAAACTCCGTCGAAGACAAGGATGATACGGGCGTGTACGGCGAATTCGTCAAGGCAACAATGAGCAAGACGAATGCACAGGCCCATCGCATCGCTCGTACAAAGATATTTCTTGATGCATTGAGGTCTGACGGTGGTCGAACCTTCGGCACACAGAGCAGGGAATGAGGATTCAGAAATCGCTGCCAAGGCTAAGGAAGCGAATGTTGCGGCAGATGTATAAGCTATCGCGTCATGATTTGGTTGGGAGCGGCGACTGCAGGCGGGTTCAGCGAGGTGAGCTGGAGGTAGGCTGCGAGGGTGCTGTGCAGTTGCCGGACTCCTTTGACCACTGGCTGACGCGGCGGCGCAGAGCGGAGTTCCGGGCGTAGCGGTCGAGAGCGGGACGGGCCGTGGCCTGTCCGGATCGCACCAGCTCGGCAAACGCTCGGGGCAGTCCGTCCAGAGTGCCGCACACGATCCTGACGTAGTCCGGATCGTGGAGGTTTGCGGTGAGGGCTACCTGCGCCGGCTGATCCTGCATGTCGCGTGCCAAGTGCGCACGGCCCAGCCGGCGCCGCAGCTCGCGCTTGGTTTGGGAGAAGAAGTGCTCGGCCGGGTTGTTCGTGCGCTCCACGACCGCCACGACGCGGCCCTCGCTGTCCCGCGCCAGGGGATGCCCGAAGAGGTGGTCCCAGTAGCGGTCGAGGTAGTCGAGCACGATCGCTTCCGGACAGTGCCCGCCGTCGCTGCCCTGGCGTCGCTGCGCCCGCACTCGCCGGCGCAGCTGGCGGCGGTGCCGCCCGACTTGCTCGGCGAGCGACTCCAGCAGGGCGGCACCGGCTGCGGCGGTCAGGGGCTCGTGCGGTGGCCGCCCGCGCAGCTCGTCGTGGCGTAGGCGCAAGAGCTCGCGCAGTGCTGTGAACACCGCCTGGCTGCGCTCCAGGCGCTGGGCGGCGGCCGTCAGGCCGAAGGCGCTCTCCCGAACGGGCTCGAGCACATCCGAGGCCCGCTGCAGGATGCGGCGCTCGGCGCGGGAGCGCGGTTGCGGCAGGCGCTCGCCGGCGCGCTTGCCAAACTGCCGGCAGCGCCGGTAGAAGTCCAGGTGGGGCAGTCCGAAGGGAGGCCGCTGCTGCCGCCCGCCGTCGCCTTCCAAGGTCCAGTACAGCAGGGCCGCCAAGTCCGTCCCGCGTTCGGAGCCGCCCGCGGCGAGTCCCGGCCGGCGTGCGCTGCGCAGCAGGTCGCGCAGGCCGCTGCGCACCTTCCAGCGGGCCAGGTCGCGCCGCAGTGTGGCATGGTCGGCGTCCAGCAGGCGGCCTCCGACGGCGGCAAGGAAGTGGAAGTGGCACACCAGCTCGGGTGTGGGGGAAGTCCGGCAGGCGGCGACGGCCTTGGCCATGGCGCTGCCCAAGTCGCGCACGAAGGCCAGCGGCGGGCCGAAGTCGTCGAGCGTTGCCTGCAGGGCGGGCTGCAGTTCGGCGGCGTTCTCCGAGCGTATGCGGACGGCGTGCAGCACCCACCCGCGCCAGCCGTCGAGGCACAGGAACAGCCCGCCGCGGCCTTGCTCGCAGGTGGCGTCGAGATGCAGGGGGTAGCCGTGCCGCATAGCGGCCCTAAGGGCCGGGGCGCAGCTCCGGTGCAGACATCCGAGCAGGTGCAGGAAGCGGTCGCAGAGCGCGGACACGGAACCGTCGGAGAGTCGGATACCGCGCTGGGCGAGGCGCTCGCGGATCTCGCTCCGCTGGCGCAGGTGGTGGTAGCGCTGCAGTCCGACCCACACGATGAGGTCGTACCCGTAGCGCTGTCCGGGAGGCGCCAGGGCGGCCAGCTGCCCGGAGGCGCGGGGCGCCGACGTGCAGCGCGGGCAGCGCAGCGGGAGTTGGCGCGCCCGGAAGGTGCCCTCGGCGAGGGTGGTGAGGATGCGCGTGCTGCTCTTGACAATGCGCAGGGGTGCGTCGCACTCGGAGCAGTTGCGGTCCTCGGTCGGGAAGTCGAGCTGCGGCAGCTCGAGCGGGCCCTGCAGGGCGCGCTCGATGCGCTCGGCCGGCCAGCCGGGGGCTCCCGCGTGCCGCCGGAGTTCGCTCAGCAGTGCGCAGGCCCCCCTTTTTCCACGGCCTCGGCAAGCTCGAATCGGTCGATCACGGCGAGGATGTCGGACAGCTCGATGGGCGGGGAGTGGCCCTGCAGGTGGCGTGCCAGCTGGACCGGGCTGGCAGCGGGGTGGCGGATGACGGCCAGCAGCACCTCGATGACCACCGCGGAATCAAGATCGACGCTGCGGGGCATGCGCCGGAGGCGGTGCTCGCGCTGGCGCCCGGCGACTTGGACGTCCGTGGCGAAGTACACGAAGACGCCGTGCAGGGTCTCGCGCTGGACGAGTTCCGCGCGCAGGGCGGAGAGCAGGAAGGGCCGCACGGGGACGTGCAGGAGGGAACGGAGTTCCTTGTCCGTCCAGCCGGCTTCGGACTCCCGGACGAGGCGGGGGACGGTGCGGGTGAGGGTGCGGTCGCGGGAGAAGCGGGCAGTGCCGATCGAGAGCAGGCCGAAGCTGTCGAAGCGCTGCGGGTCGAGGCGGGTGTAGAAGCGGCCGTTGCAGTTGTAGCTGCGCAGGTAGCCGACTTGGCGGAGGTAGCGGAAGGTGGTGGTGCGGGAAGCTCCGTGGAGGGCCTTCTGGAGCTGCGGGAAGGTGAGCGGCTGCGGTCCGGCGAGGGCATTGGAGAGCAGGTCGGGGGTGCGTCGGGGCATGTCCGCATTGTATGTCGATTAGCACGTAATACAGTACCATTCCAGAGTGCCCAACCACGCTGGAACAGGCCGGAAACGGTCGCAAGCAGCCGGAAATCGGCTCTCAAGCCCGGGAAAACGGCACAGTATGACGGGGTTGCAGGGCGGCTCCGGCGAGGCCCGGGGGCAGCAGTGGCGGCATCCGTGCGGGACGTGCAGCCGAGTACCGCCAGTGGCTGCCGTGCTACCGGGCCGAGGTCATCAGGGAGGCTGGACTTCTCATCAACGACGAACACTCTGCACTGCAGGATCTCTACATGTGTCCATATTCGTCCGTTACAGCCGTTACTGCGGCAATCTGACCGTACAGCCTCACGTCGGCATGCCCTGACGTGAACACCCCAGCCACAGTGTCCAATCAGTGGAATCCAACCGCGTCCGGGCGAGTCGGCGCTCTCGCCCTGGTCGTCAGAGCACTATGAACGCTACACCGGCCAACCCAATCGTGACGCGATAGTGTATAAGCGGCGAGCGGGACTGGCCAAGCTCCGATGCTTGAAGCGGAAACTCTCAGCAAGCGATCTTGCGTTCGTGGTTATCGATACGCATAATCTCATGAGCCTCTTTATGCGGAGTTATTGCCTGTCTTCGTTGGCCGGCGCATATACCGCCACTGGCAGGCGAATTACAAATACTCAATCGATTCAAGGATTCGACTCTGCGATCACCTTTTCCATTACAACGTCGCGTCCTTCTCTAAGACGCCGCGGACCACCGTGGCGACCCACAGACGAACCTAAATGGCACGAGCCTAAGGTATTGGTTAGAGTGCTGCACGATGCTGGTTGTTCGAATGCGTTGGGTGTTAGAAATGCCCTATCGCCGCTACCGACAGCGATTACGCATTGGACGAGGGCACGAGATTTCCTAGCACATCGGAATGCGCGAACTGCAGCTAAGGTTCGCAATTTGGGTATCAATTATCGTCTGGGTTTGCCACGCGATCCCCTTACCGTGTTATCGGCGCTGAACGTGACTGGAGGCAAGATGATTGTCGAAGAGTGGTTCAAGGAGGTGGGTGAAATCATCGGCGATTTACCGAACTAGGCCACACGGGTCCTCTGGTTGTCTAGGAGTGGTGAAGCCTCATGATCGCGGGTTGGCTTGTTGCGCCGCAGACTATCTGGGCGACAAGTGGGTGAGTTCACATCGGCTTAGAATTGGTGAAAGATCCGATTGTAGAGCGGCGGATTATTCGGACACGAGAGGAGCAATCCTTGTCAGACAAGATGGAACTATGTTCAAATAATCCAGCGCTGGAAGTTGGTCCCGCCACGACTTGGAGGCCCATTTCCATCTAATGAGGCCAATCTCCTTCCAATCCGGAGCATTTCCGACTAATCCGACAAAGTGACCTGAGTCGTCTCGGACCAGACTCACACGTCGCGGCCCGTCCCGAACCTGCGTCCCCCTCTTCCTCCCCGCAGTAGGTCCTGGTTTGCGTAGATTAGGCATCCTTGGAAGGGGAGCCTTGCTAGAGGTGCTCTGGTCCGCGTCACGAACAAGGCCATTGGTCACCAGAACCGAATAATCCGCCACAACCGTGTCCAAATAGCGTGGAATTCACATCCGGTCAGCGCGCCGATCTGACGGGTGCCGTGCTTGCCGCCGGTCGCCGCCTCCAGTACTCTCTTGCGGTAGCCAGCATTGTCGTGTTTTGGGCAGGGCCGCTGCCCGAAGGTTGGAGCTGAAGCCGTGGCGGGTCCACAGACCAAGGGAACGGTTACCGACTGCCCATTAAGAGTGCAGGTTCGCCCGGGCGAGCGAGATTCGCCAGGCCGTGGCCGGTCCCATGCAGCGCATCTACTCCTGCATCAGAGCCAACGAGCAATACGCAACACGAACACGCTGAGAGTAGGCGACCCGGACTGAGTGCGGCTTGTGCAGGCCCCGCGGTTTGGCGGGCCGTTTGGAAGCCTACGGTGCATACGAGCGCCTGACACCCTTCCCGGGCATGCGCGTAGGGCACTTCCGCTGCAAGCGCATCGGGAGCACGAATACCAGACTGCCAGAGTTGGCGCGCTCGCATTGGCCGGGGACTTGTACGGGATGGAGCAGGACGCGCAGCGGGCCTAAACGAGCTTGCTGTACGGGCTGGCGCTGGATCGGGAGTTCGCTGGCAAGCCCTAGTGACTAGACCCGCTAACCCCGTCATGCTGGTGGCGGATGGCGTGGCATGTCCTGGCGGAGCGCGCTTTCCTGGAGAGCGTTCGGACGCCGTGGCCGGAATGTGGCTCCGATCGGTTCCGCCGATGCGCGTTGGTGCGACTGCAGTGCTTGGCTAGGGAACGGCTACAGGAGCTGGGCGTCCGCGCGTCAGGCAGGCGATCATTGCGCTCGAAGGTCTCCACGTGGCGGCCGAGCAGCAGCGTCACGTCGTACGCCGGCAGACTGTCGGAGATCGGTAGCTGGCCAAGGTTGTCGCGCCAAGCGGTCAGTGTGCCCCGGTCCGCGGCCAAGAGCTTGGCGAGCCGGCGCAGGGTGCGCGTGCAGGGGCTGCAATCCAGTCGCAGCCGGGACAGCAGGTCCCGCCCGCGACGGCCCGCCGGGGCAGTTCGGAACCTGGTAGGCGGCCGGCGGCTTTGTAGTTTCGCAGGGCTGCTCGTTCGGGCCGAGCTTGCGGCTAGCGCGCTGCAGCAAACGGCCGTCCTCCACTGTGAGCGGGTGGCCGGGCGGTTGGGCTTTCTGCCGAAGGAATCCCAGCCGTGCTCGGGGCGCTGCCACCCGGCGCGGTTGGCGGTGCGGACAGAGACTTCGGCGGGGGCGAGGCGTGTGTCCGCACGGCACGCGTGCGCCGCGGTCCTGGTCAACGGGGAATCCGCCCACTAGGAACAGGCGGGCATCGCCTTGGAAGTAGAGGTTGAAGTGCGGGGAGACAACGCCGGACCCTTCGGGCGCGTGGTTGAGGACGACTTGCTAGGATCTCGCTATTGCCTCCGCGTCTATGGCCCCAAATTGACAGATCTAGGCATGGAACTCAATATCCATACGGTTCATATGTGGTTAGGCTATTCTTTATTTTCCTAGAGACGCCTGAAGTAGCTGGCAGGACAACCTGTGCGCCGCTGCTAACGGCCGATCGCAGCAGCCCGTTGTCCGATCACATTGGCCGGCACGCGGCGGTCGACCCGAGGGCCGCCCCCGACCGGGAACATCCAGTTGTCATGCATGCAGTCAGTCCCTTGACCATGCTTGCGCCTCGCCGTGCCCCTGCCGCCCTTGAGATCACCGCCGGACAGCCGCCGGGCGGGAGCCACCAGTTAGGTGGAGGCGGGATCAGCGGACTGGGTCGACGCAGGTAGTATCGGCATCTGAGTCGTCCTTCCGTCACCACCTGTGGCGCGATCCGATGTGTTGCGCGAGCAGAACGGGCAAACCCTGCCCTCCTCGCACCGCTACTAACGCAATGCTTGGACAATCCCACTATCTGCGCGGCACCAATGTCACCACGAGGTGCAAGTGCCAGATCTCCCGATTCTCCTGATGTCCAGAACTGTAAGGCTGTGGCCAAACTACAAGTACTGCAGCGCTTGTCGGGTCGTTGGCACGGGGTCCCTTAACCGTGGCGCAGCTGAATCGGGATCGGGCGGATGCGGAGATAGGGTCTTACAATCTGAAGGATGGACGAGGTTGGGGAGGGTTTCGTGACGAAGGACTTGAAGCGAAGGTGGGTCACGATGCGTGAACCCGTTTTTCTGCCACGGGAAATCGGTGTACTCGCACCTGATCGATGATCGCTGCCAGCTTTCCGCGCAGGCTCGTGTGCTAGGAGGCAGCCATCAAGGCGGTGATGACCCGAGCAGACACCATCCATCGTAAGAGTGCAATCTCCGGAGACTCGCCAAGAGGTGCCGCTGCCCCTACCGTGCCCGCGCGAGTCCCTCACATGGAATACTGCTGGCATCGACAACCCGGCGCAGTCTGGGTACTCTCGAAGGTGGATGAAGGTCAGTTCTTAAAATGGAAAGCAGATGGAGGCCACTATGCCGCTTGCCGCACTGGTTCCGGAACCGCTTAGGGATCTGGCGGACCCCGCCCGTGATCTGCCGCGGATCGCTAAGGACCCGTCAGTTATGGCGATGATCGCAGCTGCGGTCGAGCAAGTACCGACGCAACATCATCTATTGGTCGGAGATGCCCGCCGGGCGGTCCTGCCCGCCGAGTCGGTTCACCTCGTCCTCACGTCCCCACCGTACTGGACGCTCAAGGAATACCGGCGAACCCCGGGCCAGTTGGGCTGGATCGCCGACTACGAAGATTTCCTCGACCAGCTCGACACCGTGTGGCGCATGTGTTATCGCGCTCTAGTGCCTGGGGGGCGGCTCGTCTGCGTAGTGGGTGATGTCTGTTTATCCCGGCGCAGAAACAACGGCCGACATACGGTCGTTCCGCTACACGCTGCCATTCAGGACCGCTGCCGGGGACTAGGATTCGATAACCTAGCGCCGATTATCTGGCACAAGATCGCAAACGTAGCGCATGAAGTGCGGCGAGGCAGTGCCGGATTTCTAGGCAAGCCCTACGAGCCTAACGCCGTGATCAAGAACGACATCGAATTCATCCTCATGCAGCGGAAGCCGGGCGGTTACCGAAGACCGACCATTGCTGCCCGAACGCTCAGCCTGCTGTCCGAGGCTAGCTTCAAGACTCACTTCCGACAGATTTGGACCGGTATCACAGGAGCATCGACCCGAGATCACCCCGCGCCGTATCCAGTCGCTCTCGCCGATCGCCTCATCAGGATGTTTAGCTTCGTAGGAGACACAGTGCTGGACCCCTTCACCGGAACGGCCTCGACTCAGGTCGCCGCAGCCGCATGTGGCCGCAACAGTATCGGAATCGAAGTCGACCCGTTTTACCACGGAAAGGCAGCAAGACGGATGCTCTATGAGGCTAATAGCCTGTTGCGGACGGTTGAAGTGCGGACTGGCGAACTCGATTCCACCAGCGGACTACCTGTCGTGACGTAGCATTATGCTCGTTCTCGGGCCGCCTCGGCAGCAATGTGCCCAGCAAGTGATGTCACGAACGCCTTTAGCCCCGTCATCTCAGATTCGCTGTCATATATTCCCGTCTCAGCAGCTGATCTCGGAGAGGAGATCACCGCCGCGGTTGTGTAGAGTTGCTCTCGCACAAGTCGACGACAAAGCAGGTCGTACCGGCGCAGGTAGGAGCTCCCTTCGAAATCAGGAAAAACTGGAAAATGTGGTGACCGGCATCGCACTGGGCGCCGGGAAGCCGGTGCATCTTCTACCAAGATTAGCCAGCCGACGAAGGGCCGCGCCTGATCACCGAACGCGCCCTCTCGGTAAGCCATCCACAGATCACATGCGCTCCCGATCGCCTCTTCCGTGCGGTTGTTGAAGTTGTTTCCGAACGATGGTCCGACCTGACTCTTCAGTTCAATCGCTGCTAACAGGCGACCGTCGTTGAGCACCAATAGATCCCAGAGCTTGGTTGGCCGGAAGTAACCCGGAAGTGTCAGCAGAGCCCGTTGCTGATGAATCGAGGCGTACTGAAGGCCATTGGCCTTCACTAGATCAACCACGAAATCGATGAACCCATCCATATTCTTGCCCCCTGTCACGCTTGCGCGCTCGCCTTTGTCCAGTAGGCCCATGTGGACCTGCCTCCGCCGGGCTCTGTTGCGACTCTTCCAAAACTTCTTCACGGCGTCTTGGGCTCGTCTGTCGTAGTCCACAAGGTCTAATGCCATCGTTACTTGCCATTCGCTGAAGTCAGAATCATACCTTCCTCGCGTGTGAGGTCCGATTTCGCAACGGAGGCAACGGCTCGGCGACACACCGGACATCGCCGCCATTTACCAAACTCGTCGTCAGTCGATGCCGACTCTCCTGACGTTTATCACACTGGCCTGAGGACGGAGGCGGGCGTTCCAGATTCCCAAGGTTCAACAGCTGAGACCCATTCTAGCCCAGCTGTCGGCCGAAAGAACGGCTGCTGGATCTACGGCCCGGCATCGAATCTCTGAGCGCCCGACACTCGGTTGGCTGAGGGACTTGTAGCCGGTGCAGCGTGTGTGCCTAGTTGTCTTAGGGTGCCGAGCAGTGCCTGAGGACCATTTCTCAGCCACTTGATGGCGATCCCGTTCAATCAACAGTCCCGCACGCAAGTGACTAGAGTATACCGGCCCCGCTTGGCGCCCGGGAGCGGAAGTTTAAGCTCTACTGCCAGCCGGGGCAGGTCCTTTCGCGCTCAGGATGCGGACAGTTCGACCCGCGCGTTGGGCAACCCGCCCCGATCGCGCATCTCCCGCGCCAACTCCGATTGAGATCAGCTGCCACGCTACAGATTGAGCCAAAGCCACTCGACCGTGGCCCGAAGCAGCTTGCGAAGACCGATGAGCGCTACCGCAGTTCCACTCGATCACCCCTGCGTCACTTGTGGTTAACCCCTTCGACGGAGGCTCCTCCGTGTTTGGTCCGGTGGTAGACTTGTAGCGGACCTCGGATCCGTGCAGCGGGATGCTGTGAACCCCGCCAGGTCCGGGAGGAAGCAACGGTAGCGGCCTCTGCCGCGTGCCGCGGTCACTCCGGGGTCCATCCACCGCGCCGCGACGGTTCCACGCATGTACCAGGTCATCGCGCGCAAGTACCGACCGCAGACGTTCGAAGAACTCCTCGGCCAGGGGCACATCAAACAGACCCTGCGGAATGCCATCGAGCAGGGCCGCGTCGGGCACGCCTACATCTTTTCCGGGCCCCGCGGCACTGGCAAGACGACCACCGCCCGCATTCTGGCGATGGCCCTCAACTGCGAGGAGGGCCCCACACCGAAGCCGGACCCGAGTTCTCCGGTTTGTCAGGAAATCGCCGCCGGAGGGGCGCTCGACGTGGTCGAGATCGACGCGGCCTCCAACCGCGGCATCGACGAGATGCGCCGGCTGCGCCAGAACGTGCAGTACCGCCCGGTGCGCGACCGCTACAAGATCTTCATCATCGACGAGGCCCACCAGATCACGACGGATGCCTTCAATGCCCTCCTCAAGACCCTTGAGGAGCCGCCAGAGTGGATGGTCTTCGTCCTTTGCACGACCGAGCCTCAGGCAATCCCGGCGACAATTCTGTCCCGGTGCCAACACTTTGCGTTCCAGCCGGTCGACGTTGGCGAGGTCTTGGAGCACTTGGGGCGCATCTGCGACAGCGAGGGCGTTACCGCGGAGGACGACGCCTTGGCCGCCATCGCCTTGGCCGGCGACGGCTCGGTGCGGGACTCGCTATCGGCGCTCGACCAGGCCATCGCGGCGTTCGGGAACCGCCTTGAGGCCGCCGCAGTGCGCGACCTGATCGGAGCCATTTCCAGCGAGAGCGCGGACCGCATTCTGGCCGCGATCAGGGACTCCGATCAGGCCGGGATGCTGGCGGCCGTGGACGACATGTTCCGTCAGGGCCACCACCCGCAGTACTTTTGCGGGGAACTGGCGCGGCACTTCCGAAACCTGCTGGTGATGAAGCTCGCCGGGGCCGAAACTCGGCTCGTCTCGGCTGGAGCTCGCGAGCGGGAGGCTGCAGGAGCTTGGATCGACCACTTCTCCGAGGATGACCTGACTCGCTTCGTGAACTTGCTGCTTTCGCTCTATGCGGAGCTTCAGGACTGCACCCACCAGCGCTTCCGTCTCGAGGTTGGCCTGCTGAAGCTCGTGCATGCCGCCCGCTTGGCGCCGATCGAGGAGGTGATCGGGAGCTTGGGAAGGCCGAGCGGTCCGATCCCGGCACCGGCCTCCGGCGTTTCGCGGCCGACAGCAGCGCCTCCCACTGGCGGCCCTTCCAGGCGAGCGTCGCCCAAGCCGCAGGCAAAGCGGCCGGCAGCGCCGCGATCGCTCAAGGACAAGCTGCTGCACCGCCTCAGGAACTCCGAAGGCACCGAGACCCTGACCGAAATCTTGGAGAGCGGGACCGTACAGTTGGACGGTCGCACTCTGCGTCTGACCGTGGACTCCGAGCGGAAGGGGATCTTCGAACTCCAGCGGCCGGTCTTGGAGGCCGCGGCCGTGGCTGTTGTGGCCAAGAAGGTTCGCATCAGCATCGAAGCCGACGAGACACCGCGCCCTCCTGCCAAGGGCGGCGACGCGCAAGGTGCGGGGAATTCGCGGCAGCCGTCTCTCGGATTCGAAGCGAGAGCCAAGGCGGACCCGGCGGTCCGGGCCATAACCGAGCAGCACCCCGGCCGATTGGTCGGGATCGCCGATCTGAGGAGTTAGGGGCATGATGCTGTCCAAGAACCCGCAGGACCTCATGAAGGAGATGTCCTCGACGCAGAAGCGCCTGAACGAAGAGATCGGCAAGATCCGAATCGAGGCCTCGACTGGCGGCGGAATGGTCACGGTGCGCATGAACGGACATCGCGCGCTGCTGTCGGTGTCGATATCCCCGGAGGCGGCTCAAGACCTGGAAATGCTGGAGGATCTCGTGCGCAGCGCATGCAATGAGGCCACGCGCCGGGTCGACGCAGAGGTGCAGAAGCGCGTGGGCGGAGTCGTGTCCCGCCTCATGCTCGGCTTTCCGGCGATGGGCGGCCATCCCTCGTAGCGCGGGGGAGCCGAACCGTAGGAGGACCAAGGATGCCGAGAGTCGATCTCGCGGCCCCGATGGCGACCCTCGTGGCCGAGCTCAAGCGCCTGCCGGGGGTCGGTGCCAAGTCGGCGCAGCGGCTGGCGTTCCACCTTCTGGGTGTCGACCGCGCGAAGGCCGAAGGGCTGGCGAGGGCGATCCTCTCGATGCGGGAACGCATACGGCTTTGCCGTCGCTGCAAGAACATCGCCGACGGCGACCTGTGCTCGATCTGCAGTGACCCGCGCCGGGACCACGGCCTGGTGTGCGTGCTCGAGCAGCCAAACAACATCATGCTTGTCGAGCGCACCCGCAGCTACAACGGCGTCTACCACATCCTGCACGGCGCGCTCGCGCCATCGCGCAACATCTACCCCAAGGACCTGATGATCAAGAGTCTGCTGGAGCGCATGAAGGAAGTGCCCCTCCGCGAGGTCATCTTGGCGACCAGCCCGACCACCGAGGGGCAGGCCACAGCCGCCTACCTCAAGGGCACATTGCAGCCTCTGGACGTTAAGGTCACCCGCATCGCCCTCGGCATCCCGATCGGCACGAACCTGGAATTCGTGGACGAGGCGACCATGAGCGAGTCCATTGCGGGCCGGCGCGAGCTCTGACGCCGGGCGCGCTCACGAAGCCGGCGTGTTTCGCATGAATCCGGCGATCAGTTCCGCCAGCCTTCCGGGGGCGTCCTCTTGGCAGAAGTGGCCGGCGTCGGCGATCTCGCGGACCGGGGCGTCCGGGAACAGCGCCCGGAAGTCGGCGATTGCCAGCGCCGGAGGTATTGCGCGGTCGCGCATGCCCTCCGCCAGCATGGATGGCTTGGACCTCAGGGCCGGGATGCCCGGCAGGCCGCTTCGCACATAGTCCCCGACGCGGCCGAGCGCCACGTCAAGAGGGAACTCGATGGCCCCCTTGCATTCCGCGGGGCTTGAGAAGGCCGCTGCGTACGCGCGTGCGGCCGTGTCTTCCAGCCCCGACTCGCACCCCAAGCGCTCCATGATGCCCCGAACGTTGCGATCCAGGTTGCGCATCGTGGTTAGGTAAGTGCCGTCCTTCAGGCTGGATCGTACCCAGCGGAACCATTCCGACTCGTGCAGCTTCGGGGGCTTGGGGGATCCGCGCGGCGCCACCACGCCTCCATATCCGCACAAACCGTTCGCCAAGAAGATCCGGCTGACCCGGCTGGGATGCCGGACCGTGTAGGCGGCCAGCATCGGACCTCCCCAGTCTTGGCCGACGAAGGTGATCCCGCGCAGTCCGAGATCGTCAATCAGGGCAGTCAGGTTCTCCACATGTGTCTGGAGCGTGTAATCGCGGTCCTGCGGCGTCTCGCTCTTGCCGAAGCCCATATGGTCCGGCACGATTACGCGCCAGTGGCGCGAAAGCGGGCCGATGAGCTTGCGGTACAGGTAGCCCCAGGTCGGTTCGCCGTGAAGGCAGACTATGGGCTCGCCCTCTCCCTCGTCCACGTAGTGCATGCGGAAGCCGGCCGCCGAACTGAAGCGCGGCTGGAACGGGAACGTGCCCTCAAATGTCTCGTCGGCAGGTACCACAGCGGACCATCATAGGACGATCGCCCGCCCCCACCTCACCTAGGCGCCGGCGTGGCCCCGCGCGCAGCGTCCTGGGCGTTCTTGAAGCGGTCGCCGCCGGTGCCGAACGGAACCACTTCATATGAGCCGTCCGACTTGCGCACTCGCTTGAAATCGTCGAGCCAGGCCTGCAGCCGCAACCTCTCGGCGGCGTGGCGCGGAGGCTGGACGAGGGCGTCCACGCTGTAGCGGCCCGCGGTCGTCCTGACCGGCACGTCGTAGAGTCGGCCGTCCTCGTGAAGCCGGAACCTGCCGTCCCGCACAAAGAACAGATCGCCCTCGAAGGCCATCGGAAAGAACTCGCGGTCACGGCCGGGGATTCCCAGCAGCGTATGCGAGAGGTCCAGGCCGTCCACTTGGCCCGCCTGCTGAGCGCCCGCCAGGCTGCAAAGCGTCGGCATCATGTCGACAAGGGAGAAGAAGGAATGGCGCACTCCGGGCGGCACGGTGCCCGGCCAGCGCGCGATAAGCGGCACGCGCGTGCCGGCTTCGTTCATCGTGCGCTTGCCGCCCTGGACCCGCAGGTCCCCGAGCCGGCTCTCCAGGCCGACCGCGCTGCCGTTGTCGCCGGTGAACAGCACTAGGGTGTTCCTCTCCAGCCCGAGCTCCCGGATCCTGTCGAGGAATCTGCCGACGATCGCGTCCATGTAGGTGATCATGTGCCCGGCCTTGCGCTCGTCCCGGCCCAGATCGTGCGGATACCGCTGCCGGGCAAGCTCCCCCAGCGAGGGCGGCGTCACTAGCGGCGTGTGGACCAGGTTCATCGGAAAGTACGCGAAGAACGGCCTGTCACGGTTCCGGCCGACGAAGTCCAGCAGGAACGAGCTGAAATGGTCGGGACCGAAAGTCTCGCGGTCGTGCACCCGGTAGGCGCCGTTCTCCCATACGTGCGGGGCGTAGTACCGGCTCCGCCGCTCACCGTCCCAGTACTGGACCCATAGGCTGTACTCTTCGAAGCCGTGCGACGAAGGCTGGTCAGGGTAGGACTGAAAGTGTCCCAAGTGCCACTTGCCGGCGATGGCCGTGGCATATCCGGCCGACTTGAGGGCGTCAGCCAGCGTGCCGATGTGGGCGGGCAGCCGGTTGGTCCTGCCCGGGTCCAGCGGGCTGTCGAGCCGCTCTAGGATTCCGGTACGGTTCGGGTGCAGACCTGTAAGGATCATCGCCCGCGTCGGAGAGCAGACGGGGGTGGCGAAGGCATTCTCGTAACGGGCCCCCTCCGACGCCATCGCGTCTAGCCGCGGTGTCGAGTATGCGGTGTTGCCGTAGCAGCCGAGCGTCTCGGCGCCCAGATCGTCGGCCATGATCAGGACAACGTTCGGCTGCGGTCGTGTCGTGGGCTCGCCGCCCTGCGGTCCGCAGGCGACCAGCGCTAGGGCCAGCGCGCAGAACGCCCGCCGGAGGGTCCTGCCATCGACGGGCTTTGCCGGGCCTCTGGATCCGGTTCCGTCGCTATCGGGCATTCCGGCCAACCGCCGCGCTCGGCGGGCCCCGCCAAGAGGCGATTGTATCCAGTCGGGATCCGGCGCGTGGCCGGAACTCAGCCAGTTCCGCTGCGCCCGACTCTCCTTTCCTAACCAGCCGGCCAACCGTCCGGAGCGTCCCGCAACTCCGACCCTATCCAGGCGGCCGGCTGCGGCCGATGTGTCCTTCGCCGTTCGGCAGAGCCGGCGGGCGGCTATCCTAGAAGGACTATGGAGCCCCGACAGCTGCGGATGCTGATCGCCGCGGTCGCGATCTTTGTTGTGCTGGGAACGGCCCGCGGCTTGGCCGAGTTCGCCATCGAGTACTTGTGGTGGCGCGAGATCGGCCAGATCTCGACTTGGCTCGCCAAGCTCACGTACAGGATCGCGCCGGTAGTGGTGGCTGCGATTCTGGCGTGGCTGGCCCTCTTGTGGGCCCATCGCCGGGGCCTCGCCTTTGCTGGTGTCGACAGGTCTCGCTATCCGCTGTACGGCAGGATCGTCGCCGTCCTGCTCCTGATCATCGGCACGGTCTTCATTGCTTCTCGCGTCGATCCCAT
This sequence comes from Bryobacterales bacterium, assembly GCA_965203925.1. Taxonomy (GTDB): domain Bacteria; phylum Acidobacteriota; class Terriglobia; order Bryobacterales; family UBA6623; genus VXMF01. The sequence continues at coordinate 870,775 of OZ241924.1, read as the reverse complement.
CACTGTCATGAAGTTCTCCGGCTCGCGCGGCCTGGCCGCCGGCGCGGAGGCGTGGGCGGACCCGATCTTCGGGAAGGACCTCGCGTTCTATCTGTTCGATCTCCCTCTGATGCGGCTGCTCGTGCAGTATGTGTTTGGACTCGCGCTGGTCAGCTCTGTCGTGTTCTGGGCCGCTGGCCGCGGCTGGCAGATATTCCTGCACTTCAGGAAGTTCCGCGCGGGCGGAGGGAACGTGGAGGAGTTCGACCTGGGGCCGCAGCCACTGCTGCTTCAGGGGGCGACAAGGACCAGCTTCGCCAAGATCGTCGCTTGCATCGCCTTGGCAGGCGGTGCGGCGTGGTTCTATCTCGGGCAGTACGGCCTCCTGCTCTCTAGTCACGACTTCATGGTCGGCATGGACTACCTTGACGAGGTCTGGCGGCTGCCCCTGCGCTGGCTGGTCGTGATCTCGCTCTTGTTGGCGATCCCGCTGATCCTCACATCGCGGTACAAGGCAATGGCATATATCGCGGGCGGCGCCATCGCCCTGCATGCCGCGGTCCCGCTCGCCGTGCAGTTCCTGTACGTCAGCCCCAACGAGCTGAAATTGGAGCAGGAGTACATCGGCCGGCACATACAAGCGACGCGCCAGGCATACGGGCTGGCCAGCGGCGAGGAGGAGTTCCTGACCCTTGGCGAGACTCCGACCCTTGACGTGGAGGCCAACGCCACGCTGATCGACAACATCCGCCTGTGGGACGAGATGGCGTACACCGACACCATCACCCAGATCCAGGCGCTGCGGCTCTACTACCGCTTCGCCGACATGGACATCGATCGCTACCAGATCGAGCGAAAGGTCAAGCAGTTGCTGCTCTCGCCGCGGGAGATCGACGTGAGCGCGCTCGACAACGCGGCCGACAACTGGATCAACCGCCACTGGGTATACACCCATGGCTATGGCGTCGTGGTCTCCGAGGTCAACCGCACGACGTCGGAGGGCCTGCCTGTCCTGCTGGTCAAGGACGCGCCCCCGGAAATCGCGATCCCGGACATCCAGATCACGCGCCCCGAGATCTACTACGGAGAGCTGACGGACCACCCTGTTTTCGCGAGTACCGAGCAGGAAGAGTTCGACTACCCCAAGGAAGACCAGAACGTGATGTCGCACTACGCCGGCGAGGGTGGCTTCCCGATCCACTCCCTCGCCACCAGGCTGATGGCGGCAGTCTGGCTGGGAGACTACAACATCCTCTTCACGGGCCTGACGAATCCGTCCAGCCGAATGCTGATCCACCGCAACGTCAGCGAGCGGCTACAGCACCTCGGCGACTTCATCGAGTGGGATCCCGATCCCTACCTGACCATCACCGACGAAGGCCACCTTGTGTGGATCCTCGACGGGTACACCGTCTCGGATGTGCACCCCTATTCCCAGCCCCTGCGCGTGGGCCAGTTCGGGTCGCAGATCAACTACATTCGCAACTCTGTCAAGGCCACCGTCGACGCCTACAACGGCACGACGACCCTGTACCTCTTCGACGAGAGCGACCCGATCATCCTCTCTTACGCCAACATATTCCCCGACCTCTTCCAGCCTCGAGAGGCGATGCCGCCTTGGATTCGCTCGCACACGCGCTACCCCGAGCTGATCTTTGACATCCAAGCGGAGATCTACCGCACGTTCCACATGCGGGATCCGACCGTGTTCTACAACCGCGAGGACATCTGGGACGTGGGCAAGAGCTTGGCCGGCGACACGGGCGCGCCGGAGCGCATGAAGCCAACCTACATCGTCGCGCAGCTTCCCGATGAGCCGGACCCAGAGTTCCTGCTGATGCTGCCCTTCACCCCCCGGAACAAGGACAACCTCAACGGCTGGATGGCAGCGCGCTGCGACGGGGACAATCTCGGCGAGCTGATCTTCTACCAGCTCTCCAAGCAGGAGCTGGCCTACGGGCCCAACCAGATCGAGGCCCAGATCAACCAAGAGCAGCAGATTGCGCGCGATCTCACGCTGTGGAACCAGCAGGGCTCGCGTGTGTTGCGGGGCGAGATGATCGCCCTTCCGGTCGGGGACACGTTCCTCTACGTCGAGTCGATCTACATCCAGGCGGAGTCGGCCCGCATGCCGCAGCTGCGCAAGGTGGTACTGGCGATGGGCGAGCAGCTGGTGTACGAGGATGATTTCGAGCAGGCCTTGGCCGCCCTGACTGGCATAGACCGCGTTCAGGCCGCGGCCCTTATGGCGGCCGAGCCCGAAGCGGAAGGGGCGACCGTCCCGAGTGTCTCGCCGGAGATCCGCCGGATCGCCCAGCGATTGGCCGATCTGCGTGGCCAAGCGCTGCGGTTGGCGGACGACTTGGCCTCGCTGCAGCGTGAGGTCGGGGAGTAAGGCGCAGGACCGGTGGCCGAAGCCCTATAGGGCCCGCCCTGGCCCGTTCCAGGTCGCCACGAAAATGTTGAACTCGTAGCGAGAGCTGGCGTTGAGATCTGACGAGAACGCCAGCTCCGAGCCGTCCGGCGAAAACTCGGGGAACGATGTGAAGCCCCCGAAGTCGGTCACTTGGCGCAGTTCGGAGCCGTCAGCGCGCATCAGGAACAGGTCAAACTCGCGACTGTCGCAATTGTTGCGGTTCGACGAGAAAATGATGTGCGAGCCGTCCGGGGTAAACTGCGGCGCAAAACTGGCGCAGCCAAATTCGGTCAGCTGCCGCAGTCCCGTCCCGTCGGCGTTGCCGGCGAAGATCTCCATCTTCATCGGGGCCGTCAGGTCCTGCGCCAACAGGTCGGCGTAGCGCTGCGAATCTGGACCCTCCGGCGGATGGTGCGCACGCATCACCAGCCTGCTGCCGTCCGCCGAGTAGAAGGCCCCGCCGTCATAGCCGTAAGCCTCGGTTAGGCGCTGCTTGTCCCTTCCGTCGAGATCCATGGACCACAGATCCAGATCTCCGGACGCCTTTGACGTGTACACGATCCTGCCGAGCTTCCAGTTGACGGTGGCCTCCGCGTCATACCCGGCCTCATCGGTCAGGCGCTTGGGTTCGGACGCCGAGCCGTCCAGCGGCGCCACGAAGATGTCGTAGCCGGCGTGGATCGGCCAGACATAGCCCTGGCTGCGGTCCGGGCGGGGCGGGCAAGAGTCGCCTGCGAGGTGGGTCGAGGCATAGACCACGCTCTCGCCGTCGGGCAGGAAGTACCCGCAGGTGGTGACGCCGCGGCCGGTGGAGACCATTCGCAGGTTCGAGCCATCCCGCTTCATGACATAAATCTGGTCGCAGGAGGAGTCGCCGCGGGTTGCTTGGAACACAAGCCGTTCGCCGTCGGGCGACCAATAGGCTTCGGCATTCTGGCCTCCGAACGTCAGCTGGCGAATGTCAGAAAGGTAGTCCTGCGGGTCCCGGGAGGCCTCGGCAGGCGGCGGCTCCTGCGGGCCGCAGCCTGCGAGCAGAAGGAGGGCCAACCATGGCCGCGTCGTGGCCGCGGGTCCCATCACGCAGCAATTCTACCAGTCGGGACACTCCGGAAGTGTTCCACCCGCCCACTACACTTTGGGCCCCCTGGAGGTGGCCCTACTACTGATAGTTGCGTGGTTGTCCAGCATCCGCTAGTCTGGGATCCGTCGGGCTGGCTGCGGCGTTTCGTGGCCCGCCTATCGGCGAGGGCTGGTGGCGTGCTGAGGCTCAAGCAGATCGAGGTTGTCGGGTTCAAGTCGTTCTGCAGCCGCGAGCGGCTGCGCTTCAGCGGGACGGGCGTAGCCGCGGTCGTCGGACCGAACGGCTGCGGCAAATCGAACATCTGCGACGCGGTGAGCTGGGTGCTCGGGGAGCAGTCGGCGAAGTCGCTGCGCGGCGGACGGATGAGCGACGTCATCTTTTCGGGCACACGGAGCCGGAGACCCGCAGGTATGGCCAAGGTCAGCCTGACGCTCCACGATTCCGACGGCGACTTCGAGCGCCTCTTCGCGGGCCGTCCCGACCTGCCGCCCAAGCAATCTTCCGGAGAGATTGAGGTGGCGCGGAAGCTGTTCGCCAACGGGGCCAGCCAGTACATCCTGAACGGCAAGAAGGTGCGGCTACGCGACGTCCGGGATCTCTTCTTGGGAACGGGGCTCGGGCCCAATCACTACGCGATCATCGAGCAGGGGCGCATAGGGCAGCTTCTTTCCGCACGCCCCCTTGAGCGCCGAGCCTTCGTCGAAGAGGCCGCCGGGGTAACGCGCTTCGAATCCCGCCGCCGGTTGGCCGAGCTCAAGTTGGCGAACGCCCAGCTCAATCTCGAGCGCGTCCACGACATTCTGGTGGAGGTCGGAAGGCAGTCGCGCTCCCTGAAGCGGCAGGCCGAGCGGGCCGACCGCCACAGCCGACTGCGGGACGAGCTGCGGGAGGCTCAGCGGCGGTGGTTCACCGGCAAGCATCGGCAATTGCACGGCAGGCGCGAGGCTTTGGAGGCAGAGTCCGCCGAGGCAAGGGAGCGTGTCGTTGCCGCTGAGACTGCGGTCGGGCGGCTGGAGGGCCAGTTGGCGGCCCGGAGGCGTCAGGAGAATTCGTTGGAGTTTCGCCTTGAGGCCGACCGGGAGGAGCTGGCCAGCGTGCGCGTCGCTCTCGGACGGCGACGGGAGAGGGTCAAGCAGCAGTCTGCCTCAGTGCTTGAGACGGAGGAGGCCACAAAGCAGGGAGAGCAAGAGCTCCGGGCACTGGTGGGAGACACCGAGCGTCTGGAGCGGGATGTGGAGCAACGGCGGGCGGATGCTTCCCGTCTAGAGCGTGAGGCCGGCGAACAGCGCGGAATTCTGCGGCAGCGCGAGTCGGACTGCGCAGCCCAGCAGGCCTCAATCGACCGGCTTGCGGAGTCGGCCGAGAAATGCCGACGTGAGATGGTCGCGGCGCTGGACGCCGGCTCGGACGCCGAAGGGGCGCTGGGGCGCTTCGAGGCGACGCTCGCGGGGCACGCTTCCTCGATGGAAAAGACGAAGGCCACACTCCGGAATGCCTCGGCAGCGCTGAAGAAGGCATCCAGCCGCCGCCTGGCATTGGGTGTGCAGTCGTCCGGTCTGGCCAAGTCGGTCGAGGCCAAGCGGGATGCGGTGGATGTGCTGCGGCGGTCACTGCAACATGCTCGAGCCGAGATCGAACGCTTGACTGGCGAGCGCGAAAGGCAGGGCGCGGAACTCTCGCGTCTTGTCGCGCGACGGGACTCGATCCAAGGTGTGCTGCGACACCGGGCGTACAGCGCCGAGACGGTCAAGGACATCTTCGAGGCGGCAGGCAAGTTTCCCGAGGAACGGCGCTTCCGCCCCTTGGGGGTCTTGGCTGACTATCTGGATGTCGAGCCTGATTACGCCCGAGCCGTGGAACAGTTCCTCGGGGAAGACTTGGAGCAGGTCGTCGTGGGCGGCTGGGAAGAGGCATCGCGCGGGGTTCGGATGGTCCGCGAGGAGTTCGGGGGTCGTGCCGCGTTCGTGCTCGCAGGAGCCCCCACGGATGGCTCCGAACAGGCCTGCGGGCAATGCCCGCCCGGCGCGACGCCCCTGACGGAACATGTTCGCGTCAGGGATGCGGACGGCGGTGCAATCCCGGGCTTCGTGCCCAAGCTGTCCCAAGGGTTCGTGGTCGATAGCGGCGCGCAAGCTGAGTCGCTCGCGGAGTCCAACCCCCACCAGTATTTCGTGCTCTCGGACGGAACGTGGTATCACGGCCAGACGGTGCACGGCGGCAACGGGGCCGTCAAGGGGCCTCTTGTCCTGCGACAGGCTCTGCGGGATCTGGAGCCGCAGGTCTGCGAAGCCGAGCGGGCGCTCCGCGCGACAGAGGCGGAGATTGAACAGGCGCGAGAGGAAGCGGCACTGCACGGCACGGCTCTCGACGCCGCCCGCGGCGAGTTGCGGCGCCTGGAGGAGCAGTCGATCGAAGCTGCCCATGAGATCCGTCAGGCCGATAAGTTGGTGGCCGACCAGACTCGCGCCCGTGCGGCGGCGTCGGAAGAGATTGACAGGCTGCGGAAGCAACGGGCACAGGCTGAAGCCGGTCAGCGTAGGGCCGTGGATGCCCGTCGGCGGTTGGAGGCAGAGCGCGCGCGCCTCGAGACGCTTCATTCGCGGCTCGCGAAGCAAGCCGCCGAGGCTGCCGAGCGGTTTGTCGGCATGCAGGAGGCCCGCGCGTTGGTTCAGATGTCCGTCACCTCCACGGAAGAGAGACTGCGCGCCGGTCGCGCCGCTCTTGCCACTGCGGAGTCCAGCCTGCAGGAGCACCGGCAGAGGGTGTCCCTCCTGCATGCCCGCATCGACTCGCTGAAAGAGAGGAACGCCCGACTCGAAGCCAGCAAGGGCGATTTGGGGGAGCGCATCGCGGAGGGCGAGGAGCAGCGGCGGGTCATCCAGGAGTCGATCTCGGAAGCGGTCGCAAAGCTTGGCGCGTGCCGAGACGTGGTCAAGACTCTGGTCCGCGAGGTCCGCGAGGCGCGTTCGGCAGAGGCTTCAAGCCGCGAGGCGTCCACAGCTGCTGAGGTTCACTTGGCACGGGTGGAGGCGGATCTTGAACACCTCGCTTCCGATTGCTTGTCTGAGCTCGGAGACCCGCTGGGCGCGGTAACCTCCGGTATCGGCGAGGAACTGGAGCCTGAGGCGCTGCACGAACTGGCCGAGCGCCGCAAGACGCTCCACGAGAAGATCGAGCGCCTTGGGCCGGTCAACGTACTGGCGGCCAAGGAGTACGAGGAAGTGTCGCAGCGAAAACACTTCCTGGAGGCGCAGCAGGAGGACCTGCTCGAATCCATGGTCAACACGCATGAGGCGATCGGCGAGTTGGCAAAGGCCAGTCGGGTGCGGTTCGACAACGCCCTCGAGGGGATCAACCGGCACTTCAGGAATACGTTCGCGACACTGTTCGGGGGAGGGACCGGGCAGCTGCGCCTGTCGGATCCAGGCAATCCGGAGGAGTCCGGCGTCGACATCGTGGCCCAGCCCCCGGGTAAGCGGCTGCAGAGCGTTGCCTTGCTGTCCGGAGGCGAGAAGTCCCTCACGGTCATGGCACTGCTGATGGCGACGTTTCGGTACCAGCCGAGCCCGTTCTGCGTGCTGGACGAGGTGGATTCGCAACTGGACGAGGCCAATACCATTCGACTGCGCGGACTGATCCAGGAGATGTCCCCGGAGACGCAATTCGTCGTGATCACGCACTCCAAGGCGATGATGGCGGTAGCGGAGGCGCTGTACGGGGTGACGATGGCCGAGGCAGGCGTCTCGCAGCTCGTTTCGGTGCGGATGAACGGGCACATGCTGCAAGGCTCCAGAGGGCCCGGCTCGAGAGGCCGACAGTTGGCCGGGGTCGCCTGATCTCCCGGGTCAGGTTCCGGGACCGTTGGACCGGGCCGCACTATAATCGCTACCGGCGGACCGGATCGGTGGGCAACCGCGCCCTCCGGCAGCTTGGTTCGGGCGAGCTGAATGGATTGCGTCAGGGTTGCGTTTCAAGGAGCGCGCGGCGCTTTCAGTGAGCAGGCCAGCCGGCAGCTCGTGGCGGGGCGCCCCGTTGAGTTCAAGCCCTGCGAGAAGTTCTTCGAGGTCTTCGAGACGTTGCGAGACGGCGCCGCGGACCGCGCCGTCGTGCCGATCGAGAACACACTGCACGGTTCCGTGCACGAGAACTATGACCACCTGCTGCACTACCATCCCGAGATCCTCGGCGAGACCTATGTGCGGGTAGTCCACAACCTGATCGGCCATCCAGATGCTTCGCGGGCGGGTATTGAGCGGGCGATCTCGCACCCCGTAGCGCTGGCGCAGTGCTTGGACTTCTTCCGGCGCAACCCGGGTATCAGCGCCGAGAGCCACTACGACACCGGCGGCAGTGTGAAGACGGTTATGGAGCGTGCCGACCTTCGGCTGGCGGCGGTGGCCTCGAGGGCTGCGGCCGATTACTATGGCGCAACCATTCTGGAGCACTCGATCGAGGACGATCCCGAGAACTACACGCGATTCTTCCTGCTGGGCCCCCGGGAGGGCCGCAACGCCTGGGCCGAGGGTACGCGCAAGACGTCGCTCGTATTCGTGACCAAGAACGTTTCCGGCGCCCTCTTCCGCTGCCTCAGCGCCTTTGCGCTGCGCGACATCAGCCTGACCAAGATCGAGTCACGTCCCTTAAAGGGGAGGCCGTTCGAGTACCGCTTCTATGTAGACATCACCGCCGCGCCGGAGCAGGAGGAGTGCGCGAACGCGCTGCGGCACCTCTCGGAGCTGACGGAGTTCATGGCCATCTTGGGCAGCTACGAGCCGGCGAGCATTCCCGCAGTGGCGGCTTGACGCCCGGTCGCGCGGCTCTCGTGGACCCGTGCAACCCAGCGCTTCGTCCATCGGGTGCGGTGGATCCGGTCCCCTTGCCCATGCTCTTGGCGGACTGCGCTGCTGTATCAGGCCACGCAGGGGGACGGGCGCACGGGGAGTCCACCCGCCTCTCGGTGCGCCGACACTCTATTCCAGGCGACAGTTAGGGTACGACCGTTCTGGGTAGCAGAGACGGACACACCGAATAAGCGACCTTGCCATGTCCGCCCCATGGCCGACCCCCGGGGCAGGACTCCCAATTTTTCGACAGTCGCACTCCAAAGGGGCCAAGGCCCGGTCGCCGCGGCCACCAGGCGCCACCGCCATTGATGAAGCCGGACCGACGTGTCGCGTAGAATCTGAAGTACGTCCCTTGACAGAGACAAGCCCATTGTTAGAGATCCGCTTTCGTGGGTCTGCGGTCGGTCCTGGCACAATGCCGCTGGCCGAGCTCTTACGCTTTCTCACTGGCATGAGAGAGGCGCTGCGGCGAGTCGCGTATGTCTTGCAAGGCCATTCGAACAGCCTTCGCCAAGGCAGGACGCCGAGTTCCGTAGAGTCGGAGATTGACCTGGATCTCGTGTCATTCGGACAGGGCAGTTCGGTTGCTGTATTCGGCTTCGATAGGAAGACTCGGCGAGAATCTATCGCAGGCTTCGATTCTGGAATAGATATCATCCAGAAATCGGTAGCAGGCTTGAGGGTCATCCAAGAAAGCTCATCGAGTGCGCCTTTCCCGTCCGGATACGATGTCGGAGTCCTGAAGGCATGGAACAATGCAGGTGGAGGTTTTTCACAAGGTATCGAAGAGATACATATTATTATGAACCAGGACGGGCAAACTGTCCAAGCATCATTCACTTCAGACGGCAATGATCGCATCAAACGGCGTATAGAGTCAATTACGGAAAAACAAGAGACGTTCGAAGTCATTGAAGGGACGCTATTAATGGCAGATTTCGCAAAGGACGTGGGTTCCTGTCGGGTACATCCCTCAATTGGGAGTCCGGTTCAGTGCGAATTTGATGACACGAAGGCAGACTCGGTGCTTCAGAATCTAAAGAATAAAGTACGCATCACTGGAATACTCAGGAGAGCTTCTGATTCGGGAAGTGGGAAGAGGGTGGAGATGGACTCAATTGAGCCATTGATCGAAAAGATTGAGAGGCGTTCCGAACCATCACATCCAACCACCAAGAACGACCTTCGGACTTCGCCAACAATTGATGAACTAGCACGTCAGCAGAACGTATCTCCAATTGCCGATATTAGGTCCCTGTATGGTACATGGCCGGGGGAACCTGATGACGGATTCGAGGAATTAATAGAAGAATTGAGGCACGGAAAAACTATAGCTTATGATGACTGATTACGTACTAGTGGACACAAATGCTGGGTCGGATATGATGAAAGGTTCCGAGATCGCGATTCAGTACAGACCGCATTTGATGAGACGCACACTTGGTGTCTATTTTATCACTGTAGGCGAACTATATTGTGGCGCAGAAAAAGCCAATTGAGGTTCGAACGCGCGACGTATACTGAAAGAGATGTTGAATCGATCTTATATTCGTGGGAAATGATGTGGAGGCGGCCCATCATTATGGAGGGAGGATTAGTGGCCGATAGAGAACATGATGGACGACGAATTGAGACGAACGATGCTTGGATTGCAGCGTGTGCTATTCGATATGCAGTTCCTCTCGTGACGCACAATGCGAAGGACGTTTCCAATATTCCTAGTCTCGACGTTATTTCTGAATATGTCTAGCTCAAGCTGTGCGATTTTAGTTGCGCTAATGCTGCCACTGGAGAGCATGATACAAAACTGAAACCTCTCATCGCGAGCTAGAGAGTTCGACTCATGGGTGGCACACGTGCAGCCTACCAGCCGGGAGTGAGTGCGGTATAAGGTTCGGTAACCCGTGTTGTGAAGCGTACGCAACGGGCGTCGAATCGGCATGATTGAGCCCCGAGATACATTCGTCGTCGGTGCCCTCATCGCCAACACAGTGGGGGAAGCCCCGTCCGCGCTGGGAAAAGCGAGCCATAGAAAGGCTCGCCAAGGAACTTGGAAGGCCTTGTGCTTTCCACGTGTGTAGGTGCCGTAATGGGATGCCCGGCATATCGCAAGGCCTCGGCCTACGGGACTGAGGGAGCGCTTCCGCGGACACGAACGAGCGGGTGGCATGTGGTACCGGCTGGCGAAAGTAGCGAGCCGAAGCGACGCAGTTCAGGGTGTCGTAGCGCCTTCATAGCGTGCGCCGTGGAAAGGCGCTTTCTTCTAGTGGGTGCAAATCCCACGCAAGAACTGTCGCTCCGGTTGGTAGCAGCCAGGGCGGGTCATGGAGGTAACGACATGGGCTGAAGCACTCTGGTGACAAAGGGCCGCCTTGGGCGGCTCAGCGACCCTGCGGGCCAGAACGCGAGTGAACGCTGAGCAGGCCTCGAAACGCGCAATGCGGAAGCCGACCCGCCGCTATGACGGGGAAGGCCGACGGCGGGTCGGGAAGTGAGCGACATGGGCACCGATCCGTTTCCGCCGGGGTAATGGCGCTGGCACGTAGGGAAGAGGAAGGAAGCAGCAACACGGGAAGCCCTGTCGGTGGCGCGCACGCGCCAACCGGGAACCCGCGAGGGCCAGCTTGGGCCGGCAGGGTGGCGGAGAGGCCCGCAGTAGTGGGGAAGCCGGGTAATGCCGGTGGAGCGAAGGGGCCTCGGTTGAGAGGAACGCAACAAGGAGGAAAGGGCAGGTGGAGACTGGCGGAAGCCTACTAGCTCCCGATTCGGTTCGGAGACTCCAGACGGCGTTGCATGCGAAAGCGAAGGGAGACCCGGACTGCCGGTTCTACACGCTCAGCGACAAGATGTGGCGCGCAGACGTACTGGCCGCTGCCTGGCGAGCGGTCCGCCGAAATGGCGGAGCGAGCGGGGTGGACGGGGAGACGTTCGAGCACATCCGGGAGCAGGGCGTGGACGGGTGGCTGGGGACACTGGCGCAGGAACTGCGGGAGAACACTTACCGCCCGCGAGCGGTGCGGCAGGTGCTGATCCCGAAGAAGCAGGCGGGGAAATTCCGCCCCTTGGGCATACCGTGCATCCGGGACAGGGTGGCGCAGACGGCGGCGATGCTGGTGCTATCGCCGATCTTCGAAGCGGACCTGCAGCCGGAGCAGTACGCCTACCGGGAAGGCCGGAGCGCGCTGGACGCAGTGCGACACGTGCACCGGCTGCTGAACACCGGACACAGGGAAGTGGTCGATGGCGACTTAGCCAACTACTTCGGAGAAATCCCACACTCCGAACTCTTGCAGTCGGTCGCGCGACGCGTGAGCGACGGGCGGACGCTGGGGTGGATCAAGCTGTGGCTGGAGATGGCCGTGGAAGAGGACGACGGTAAAGGCGGCAAGCGTCGCACGAACCGGGCGCGACGGGAGAGGAAGGGGACGCCTCAGGGCGCACCGATCTCACCGTTGCTCAGCAACGTCTACATGCGGCGCTTCATCCTGGGGTGGAAACGGCTGGGCTATGCCCGGTCGTTCGGAGCGGAGATCGTGAATTTCGCGGATGACTTCGTGGTCTGCGGCAAAGCCCCGGCGGAAGCCATGAGGGCTGCTGTCGAGCGGATCATGGAGCGGCTGCGGCTACCGATCAACGCGACGAAGACGCGCTGCCTGCGGGTGCCGGAGGAACCGATGGAGTTCCTCGGGTACCGGATCGGACGCAATTACAGCCCGCGCACGGGACGCGCCTACATTGGCACGCGACCGAGCCGGGACAGCGTCCGCAGCATCGTCCGCAAGGTCAGCGAATTGACGGAAGCGCGGTACGGGTCGCTGGACCCCGAAGTGGTGGTGGGGAGGCTGAACCGGGCCATGCTCGGATGGGCGAACTACTTCCAGCTGGGGCGGGTGAACCCGGCCTACCATGCCATCGACTCGCACGCGACCAAGCGGCTCCGCCAGTGGTTCTGCCGGAAGCACAAGGTGAAGGCCGGGAAATACGTGCGGTTCTCGAGCAAGCGGCTGTGGAACGACCATGGTCTCACGCGCCTTGCACCGCGGACGGCGAACTACCCGTGGGCGAGGGCATGATCTCGACCGAGAGCCGGATGCGGGAAATCCGCACGTCCGGTTCGATGAGCGGGGAGAGGAGACGTGGCTAGGCGGGAAGGTCAGTGAGGCACCTACAGATGGCGAAAGCCGTAGGCACAACCCCAAAACAGCTACTGCTTCTTGGCTAAGGTCAACGCGCCTCTCCTCGACTCTACTCTGAGGCCGCCGGCGAGTCTGGGCCGCTTTGAGCCGTCCGAGAGAAGCGGGACGTCCGATGAGCAGCATCAGGCGAGGGAAACGATGGAGCGAACATTGAGCTGAATAAACTCGCCCACGAAACGAGCATGGGTACCGGAACAGGCGAGGAAGCAGCGAGAGCGGGTGTTCAGATCGCCGGAACACCGAATCGACGTGGAATGGATTCGGGAGGCGTACTGCCGCGCGCGACCGGATGGAACACCAAGAATCGACGGCGTGACGGCCGCCGGCTACGAGTGCGATCTGGAGCCCAACCTGACCGACCGCTTGGAGCGCATCAAGGCGGGGGGCCATCGCGGCGCAGGTCCGGCGGCACCACACCCTCAGAGGAGAACCCGTCAGCCGCCGGGCCTGCCGCATGATGATCGAGAACGTCCTCGCCGAGCCCACCGACTTCCTCCACATGGACACGCTCTTCTCCGTCGTCGAAGCCAAGGTCGACGCCGACCCGCGCTTCCCCCTCATGGCCGACTCCCCGTACCGTCACTTGTCCCGCTCGCGCGGCAATCGTCACTGGCCTTGCCGCACCCGCCAGATCTCTAACCACATCGTGCTCACGGATGCCACTATCCGCATCTGCCAATCCCGCATCGAAGTGCTCCTCGGCCGCCGCGCCATTCCTGTCCTGTTGCCGCGGGCCTCCAAGCAGCCCGGCCCGCCACAAGAAGATCGGACCATGCGAAGGCGCTAGAATCCTTGAGGGAGCTGGACCAGAATCCTCGTAACGAGAGCACGCGCCGAGAGAGTCAGTCACCCAGTGTGGAGCCATTCATCCTGCGGCGTCTCCAAATGACAAGTGACCGGGTCTGCCAGCAGCCTGAAAGTTGCGTGCTCCGAGAGGATCAGGGCCGGACGTAATTCGAGCAGAATTGGTGGCGTCCTGCGCTTACTGAGTGTGGAGGTCGCGTTTCCGAATCAGGGGAGGACGGGGATTGCTAGTCGAGGAACAGATACAGGCGCGGCAGAAGCGGGCCAAGAAGGCGATCGACCGGATTCTGAAGAGGCCCCGAGGACCCTACGGTGACTACACCGTGCTTTCCACAAGCGGCAAGGAGTACCGTGTCGCGATGCGCGGGCCGGGCCTCTTCGACAACTTCTGTACTTGTCCGGACTTCGCCCGCAACACCTTGGGAACGTGCAAACATATCGAGAGCATTCTGGCCCGCCTCCGCAAGAGGCATCGTTCCCAGCTTGCGCGCCATCACTTCGAACGGGAGCGTGCTTCGGTATCGCTGGTCTATGGCGACAGTCTCGAGGTAAAGCTGAACCTGCCTGACAGGGCAGATCCGCCTCTCAACAAGATTCGGTCGGAGTACTTTGACTCGGCAGGCTTCCTGCGGAGGGACGAGTACCACAACTTCAGCCGAGTGATGGGCAAGCTTCGCAGGGCCGACAGCGCCGCCGTCATCTATAGCGACGTTCTCGACTATGTCGAACGGGTGAATGAACTGCGCGAAGGACTGGTCTGGGAGAAGCGGCAGCTCAAGAAGCTGGCTGCCGGCAAGCCGGTCCTGCACGACCTGCTGAAGGTCCCGCTCTTCCCATACCAGGTGCAAGGCACCCTCTTTGCCGCGAGCCGCGGGCGCGTCGTCCTCGCCGACGACATGGGTCTGGGGAAGACCATCCAGACCATCGCGGCAGCGACCTTGTTGCGGCAGCAACGTGGGATCCAGCGTGTCCTGGTGATCTCCCCGGCTTCCGTGAAGTACCAATGGAAGACCGAGATCGAACGTTTCAGCGACCTCTCCGCCCAAGTGATCGATGGCAGAAAAACGAGGAGAGTCAAGCTCTACGCACGTCCCACCTTCTTCAACCTGATCAACTACGAGCTGATCCCGCATGACATGCGGCTCATCCAGGATCTGCGTCCAGATCTGATCGTCCTGGATGAAGCCCAGCGGATTCGGAACTGGGAGACCAGAACAGCGCGGACAGTCAAGCAGCTCAAGAGCCGCTACGCGTTTGTCCTGACCGGAACTCCACTGGAGGACAAGCTAGAGGAACTGTATTCGGTCGTTGAGTTCGTCGATGGACGCGTGCTCGGACCGGCTTTCCGCTTCCTGCACGACCACATCCAGACGACCGAGACAGGCAAGCTGATCGGCTACAGCGGTTTGCGGCAGATCCACAAGCAACTCGAGCCGATCCTCATCCGACGAAAGCGCGAAGAAGTACTGAAGCAGCTTCCTGAGCGTACCGATCAGGTTTTTCGCGTGCCACTCACGGACCAGCAAGCGGAACCCTACTGGGAGCAGAACGAGATCCTCGGCCGGCTCATGTCCAAGTGGAGTCGTCAGGGTTGGCTCTCTGACGTGGACCTGCGGAGGGTCACCTGCTGCATCCAGAACATGCGCATGCTCTGCAACTCGACCTTTCTCTTTGATAAGGAGACGAACTACTCGCCCAAACTGGTCGAGTTTCGCGAGATCATCCGCGAACTGACAGTCGAAGAGGATCGCAAGGTCGTTGTCTTCAGCGAATACCAGATGATGACCAGATTGGCGGCGCAGGAACTCGATGACATCGGCATCGAGTACGTTTCCCTGCACGGCGGCGTTCCCACTCCCAAGCGTGGCGACCTGATGGCACGATTCCGCGAGGATCCAGAGTGCATGGTCTTCCTGTCGACCGACGCTGGTGGTGTCGGCCTGAATCTTCAGTCGGCATCGGCTGTGATCAACTTTGAGCCTCCGTGGAACCCGGCCCGGCTGGAACAGAGAATCGGCCGCGTCCATCGGATGGGGCAGTCCCGCCCAGTTCAAGTGATTCACCTCCTCACGGAGAACAGCATTGAGGCGCGCGTATGGCGGACCATGCAACTCAAGAAGGCGCTCTTCTCCGGACTCTTCGATTTGACTGCGGACGAGGTCAGCTTCGAGAAGCTCGGTCGATCGAACATGATGAAGGTCGTCAAGGAAGTGATGGACGAGGGGCCCACGCCGGGCGTGCAGCGCGACGCCGGGCCCGAGCCGGAGCCGGTTGCCCTCGAAGAGGACACGGTGGCCCACACGAGTGACCGAGAAGAATCCGCCGTGCCCGGTCTTGGAGGCGGAGGGCGACCCAGCGCCCCTCCGGCGCCAGGTGCTGCTGACCCTCCAACCGGACCGCCGGGAAGACGCACCGCTCCGCCAAGCGAGCCTCCGAATCCACTGGAGGATGCCGTTTCGGGCCTGTTTGAGGCGGGCCTTCGATTCCTGGAAGCGTTCTCTTCCCCAAGTCCGGCACCGGTGGCGGCACAGGCGACCGAACAGGAGGCCCCCCAGGGGAGGCAGCCGTCCAGTTCCAGTCGGGTTGGACTCTCCGGTCTGGTCAAGGTGGACCCCGACACGAACGGCCGCGTAATGGCGATACCGTTGCCGGAGACAGTCGATGCGGAGCGAATCGAGCAAGCCGTAGGTGGGCTGCTCCGCAGGCTCTCCGGACCAGTCTGAATAGCCGGGAAGGCCTTCGACGGAAGCGACCGCGCTTGACGACGCCCGCGCGGCCAGAAGCCCCTCGGGTGAAGTCGTGGCAGTGGAGAGCACCTACTCAAGTTCTTGGATGCTCACGCCAGAGTGTTACCTGCACCGTGCGTCCTTTGCGATCATTCTCAATCTCAGGTTCGGGTCGGTTGTTCCGCGCCATCTCCTCTTTCATCAGGAGCCACCCTCTTCCGCGTCGCTCCATCAGCCGCGCGACCACCATCGCGTTCACCATGAGTTCATTGCGGGAACGAGGCCGCCCCCCGGCTCGGACGCTCTCAACGGTCATGTGGTTGGGCAATGAGCCTGGACTGGTTATCAGAACTC
The DNA here is from genome assembly GCA_965203925.1 of Bryobacterales bacterium. Classification (GTDB taxonomy): domain Bacteria; phylum Acidobacteriota; class Terriglobia; order Bryobacterales; family UBA6623; genus VXMF01. The sequence goes on along the minus strand of OZ241924.1, from coordinate 854,375 downwards.
GGTCGCGGAGCACATCAAGCATCACGGCGGATCCGACGATTGAGTAGTCGCGGTGAACGACCGCGTTCACCAAGGCCTCGCGTAGCGCCCGTTGGGGTACGAGGGGAATGTCGGTGCGACGAACGCCGCCGTAACTCTCGCCCCAGCCCAAGGCTCGAATCCAATCGAGCGACCGCAGGACCTGTTCGTCCAGCCGACCCCGACTCTCGCTCGTGGAGATGACCTCAGTGCCCTGATGATTCCCCAAGTAGGCGGTACAGCGCACGACAAAGTTGCCCATCTGCGCGTATTGCTGTGGGTGCTTGCCGAAGACGAGCATTCCGTAGAGCGTCGGCCGAAGTGTACCGTCGAATTCGGCGACAACATCGCGATTGCGCAGATCGTCCGTCATCGAGGGTTGTGGACCTCTCTCGGGTTCTAACCCCATCGCCCTGAGGTGAGCCGTGAAGACGCCTAGGTCGATGTGGTGTTCCTCGGCCGAAGGGATCACCTGCTCCTCCGTCATCACGAAGCCGAACGCATTGAAGAGTTCCTGCAGCTCGGAAGGCGATGGGTCGACCGTGCTTCGTCCCCGGCGAACCCAGTAGCGGCCCCGGTGGCGCATCGGCTCGAAGCCCGGCTGGCGGGCGACCTTGATCCAGTGGACCCATCCTCTGGGTGTCTCCAAGCTCCCGCACCGAGCCGAAACCGGTGTGCTCAGTCCGGTGTGGAGAAGGCTGGTAACCCTTTCCTGAACTTTCTCGGGATGTCCGTCTTCACAGACGATGGAGCCGTTGTCGGCAACCCCGATCGCCACGATACCGCCCGTCGAGTTGGCTAGGGCGCAGACGGCGCGCCCGATCGCCGAGAGGTCGCGGGCATCGCGCTTGAACTCCACACGATCGCTCTCGCCAGACCGGGCGATTTCGTGGAATTCACTTAGGTCCATCAAAGAACGGCCTCCGTTAGGGTTGGGCCAGGACTGCAGATAGGAAGCAGGCCGTTCCTAGCCTGATAGTGATGCAATCTAACCTGCGATGCACTGCCCTCGATGTACTTCCGGCCCAAGGGCGCAGCTCTTGATGCATGTCGTGCTCCCCACCCGGCGTCGGCCGACATCCCGCACTCCTGCACCGCCCGTACTGTGGCGCTTCGGCGACTCACCCGGCAGTCCCTCTTTCTTCGTACCAACTCTCCGCCACTCGTGTTACCTCGGGCAACGGGTTGTCCCTTCCGGTCTCCAGCCACTGGCGAACTGCAAATGACATCTCCGGTTCTTGACGGGCCAGTGTCCGAGCCTCAGCGGTGAACTAGGATTAGCGACGTGGCCATCACAAGCTAGGGTCTGTGGCTCACTGTCCGGAGTGCACCGGATGGACGAGTTGCGGGCTAGGTCCAAGGAGATGCCAAGCTCGATCTGGTCAACACGCAAGAGAGAATTGCAGGTGGAATCTCTGTCCGGGCACGGATCAGCGTTATAGCCGCCGAAACCGTTGAGCTTCCAGACCGCACCCGAAGTGTCTTTGACGTGGAGCCTGTATGCAACCTCCGAGGCCCCGGGCAAGATCCAGTCCTCTGACAAGTTCGGAAGGCCCGGCGGCATCCGGTGCTCAAACCGCACACCCTCCGCGGTGTCACCCAACGGAGCGCGAAGATAAATGCGCTCTTGGCTGAATATGCGGCCACCGACCGGACCAGCGTGACCGCGAGTCGGCGGAATCGCACAAGACAGCGAGTCCGACCGCCCCTCTGTCCCTTGAACCAACAAGACGGACAAGATCCACTCGGACACGTGCTCGATGCGTGTCCAGCGCCCCCAGCCCACTCCTCCGAACGTCGCGCCAGTGGAGGCCACCCCCATCAAACGAGCTCCGCCCTCACGGTCCCCGATCAGTAATGGGCCACCGCTGTCGCCGGGCGAAACCACCGGACGGTCCTCTCTTCCATGACAGACCTGCCGAGAGCTGTCTCCGGCTGCAGCGGGGCAGTCTGCCAAGACGATGGTCGCATGCATGGGCCTACTTCGGACTCCTGCATGGCCGACAATTACCCCCGCTAGTCTGGACCCACCAGGGCGCTCAATGCGGACGATCCGATCTTCACCGGTGCGGCAGGGCCCTCCACCGGGCGCATCAGCCTGACAATCGCAACATCCCAATCCGTGGCCGTGACATCATCTTGTCCGGTACCTCAGAGCAACAGGCCACCGGCAATCATCTCGCGCCTGCCGGCTCGGACCGCGATCGAACGGGCCCTCAGTATTCGCAGCGGGATGGTTCAGACTTGACGAAGTAATCGCGGTACGTGCTCGCCTCGGGGTCCATGCATCCAGCCAAGTCGAGGAGTTCGATCTTGCGGAACTCGATCGGATGGCTCTCGCTCTGCAGTGAGATATACCCGTGGTCGAGCAGCTTCCCTTCAGCCATGACCGCGGGGTCGTGACCGGCGACGTTGCCGCCACCGATCTGGGGCAGTTCATATGCGAGCACGAGGTCGCCTTCGACGTAGTGGCGGAAGACCGCGCTTCCGAGCACTAGCACCTCGGAGCGGACCCATCCTTCGCCACGGTAGGTCTTCGACGTGGACTGTGTGCAGTGGCGTGTCAGAAGCCGCCCGTCCCGCACAACGTGCGTACCCGGAGTGCACAGGTTGGCGGTCGGGCGCTCCCCTTCGGGCCCGCCCCCAAGCAGCTGGACTTCGATTGAGATCGGAAACGTCTGGTCGATGCCCATGCTCTCCGGCGACTGCGAGTGCAGCATCAGGCCGCTGTTGCGCACCGCCCATCCGGGGCCGCCCTCCGCCTGCTCGCCGACAAAGCGGTACTCGACCGCCAGCCGGTAGTAGGAGAACGGGCGTTCGTAGAATATGTGGCCGAATCGATTGTCGAACGGCCCGTAGGCTTCATAGCCCGTCTGCAGCGCGCCGTCGACGACCCGGAAAGTGTTGCCGAAGTTATCGCCCAATGCGTGGCCCCGGATCTTGGGAGTCCAACCCGACAGGTCGTTGCCGTTGAAGAGCTGGATCCAATCTGTGCTCTCCTGAGCGGCGGCGGGCGTGGCTGTGGCCAACGCGACGATCAGGGCAAGGCAGCGCACCGACATGGGAATGGAGAGTATATCAGCCCCTCTGAAGCGAACATGGGGGACAGGCACGCAATGTTCGAGGCATTGGAGTGGCCTCCAAGGAACTTCGAGCGTCTCCGCGATCAGGCCTCTGATCGACGCCAAGGTCGGGCGGATCCCGCCGCCCGCCTTCCGAAGGCTTGGGCCGGCCGGTGAGCGCTGCCAAGGACTGAACCTGCCGTTCAGGCCCGCGATCCATGGACAATGAGGGCATGTCGGAGCTGATCGATCCGCGCCCGGTCTTCACGATCGTCATGGGCTGCAACGGCGTGGGCAAGAGTATCTGGAAGCGGAAGAATTACGACCTCCTCCCAGCGCGCTACTACGACCAAGACTCCATCGCAGGGGGCATAGGGGACTGGAACAGCGACGAGGCACGCGCTAGGACCCGCGTGATCGTCGACGCCGAGATCGAGGACGCCATCCGCGAGCGGTGGGACTTCGGCATTGAGAGCACATATTCCGGGCTGCCGGGTCCCGAAATGGTCAAGAGGGTTATCCAAGCGGGGTATCGCGTCGAGGGATTCTACTTCGGAACGGTCGACCCTCGCATCAACGTCGAGAGAATTGAGTATCGCGTGTTCGCTGGCACGGGCCACGCCGTCGATCCTGGCAGAGTCCCCACCCGCTGGAAGTACTCCTTGTCCAACCTGCGCCGCACGGCGGAGCGCTTTGACCTTCTGCGGCTCTTCGACAATTCCGAGCACGACGACGACTACCTGCCCAGACCAGTGGAGCAGTGCCGGCTTAGGAAGGGAGAGGTCAGCTGGCAGGCTCGCGACCCAGCCCCGTGGTCTGCGAGGTGGCTAGAGGGTCTCGCCCAGCGACAGGCCGAACTGCGGCGCCGCCAAGCAAAGCTTGCTCGCAAGGATCGGACAGTGCGGCAGGTAGGGCCAGCTGCCGAGGACAACCGCCCGAGCGAGGGCCGGGGCCCGCAGGGGAAAGACTGGGAGAGCGGCCTGCCCGGCTACGACTTTGTTCGGTAGTCGCGGCCATGAACGGGCAAACGCCGCTCAAGCCGTCCAAGGGTCCATGGCACCACTGCTTAACGCCCGGGGCCATGCCCAAAGAGCCCGAGTCGGCCAGCGAAGGTATCGGATGCTCCCTAGGGTTGCGCCGCTTGCCCCCAGCAAGAACCGGTGTGACCTTATGTCTCTGGCCTCATCGGCAGTGGGAACCGCCTCAGTATTCTGCCGTTCCCCCTCGGGAAAGTGTTCGCGAACACCGGGTAGGGGCTAGCATGGTCCTAGCGGATCCGGCCCGGGCCCCTGACAGTCGCGTGTGCCGTTGGCAGGGTCGGTCGGCGACTTCCCGCATGCGCTGCCTCAGAACCTCCCCCGCACGAATGGTCCTGCCGTTGCTGTTGGCGACAGCACCCGCGGTCCCGCAATCCCCCGAAATCGGCCCGCCGGCCGCCGGCCGGGTGGACTTCTCCGAGCACGTCGCTCCAATCCTCCAAGCCAATTGCGTCGTATGCCACGGGGCAGGCCTGCAGCAGAGCGGGCTCCGCTTGGATGAAGGCCATGCTGCCCTGAAGGGCGGATACTCCGGGCCGGTGATCGTCCCCGGCGACAGCAGCGCAAGCCGCCTGTTCCGGCTCGTGGCCGGCTTGGAGGAAGACCTCGCGATGCCGCCTACCGGCACTCCGCTCGATGCGGACGAGGTCGAGATTCTCCGCGCGTGGATCGACCAGGGCGCCAGCTGGCCGGCGGACCCAAGGCCAGCGGAGCCGACCGTCAATGGAACGGACCACTGGGCGTTCCGGCCCGTCGTCAAGCCTGCGCTCCCGCCCGTGCTGAATGAGGCTTGGGTGCGGAACCCCATCGACCGCATTGTCCTTGGGCGTTTGGAAGCCGAGCGGATAGAGCCCTCCCCGGCGGCAGATCCCGGCACTTTGGCGCGGCGCGTCAGTCTGGATCTCACAGGACTGCCGCCTCCGCCCGAGGTCGTGAGAGCCTTCAGGGCTGACCCGAGTCCCCAGGCGTACGAGGCGCTCGTGGACCGGCTGCTCGAATCTCAGCACTACGGCGAACGCTGGGCCATCCAGTGGCTCGACCTCGCCCGCTACGCCGACTCGGACGGCTACGAGAAGGACAACGTCCGACCATACGCTTGGCGCTGGCGCCAATGGGTCATCGACGCGCTGAACGACGACATGCCATTCGACCGATTCACGCTGGAGCAGATCGCGGGGGACGCCCTGCCCGGAGCCAGCGCCGACCAGCGCGTGGCGGTCGGCTTTCTCCGCAACGGGCTCAAGAATCGCGAGGGAGGCGTGAACATCGAGCAGTTCCGATTCGAGGAGACCGTCGACCGAGCGAACACGATCGGCACGGTCTGGCTCGGCCTGACTATGGGCTGCGCCCAGTGCCATGACCATAAGTACGACCCGATCTCCCAGAAGGACTACTACCGTCTGTTCGCCTTCATGAACGGCATTGACGAGGTAGCGGTCCCGGCTCCCATGCCCGGGGAGATGGGCCCCTACCTGAGGGAACTCCCGGCGTACTTGCAGCGGAGGCGCGAACTCCTTGAGAAGAACCGTGTCTACGAACTCCAGCCGGCTTGGGAGGCAAAGATGGTCCTCGCCGCCGACAACCCCGGCAAGTGGACGGACTGGGACCACGCCTTGGATGCCGTCCAGAAGTACATGGACAACGGCGAGCGAATCGTCCGCAAGGCCCGCTCCGAACGAACGGCCCGAGAGCAGACAATCCTCGAGGACCACTTCATCAAGAACTACCATCGGGTGATCTCCAAGGAGTTCTGGAAGGAGCTCGAGTGGGTCTCGCTGCGGAACGAGCTGCTGCGGTTGAGAGCGGAGACGGCGGACATAACCTATGCCCGTTCCGTGGCGGACGCCGCGCCGGCCCGCGTCACGCATGTCCACCTCCGCGGGAGCTGGAAGGATCCCGGGATTGCCGTGCAGCCCGGGACGCCCGCCGTGCTGCCTGCGCCCGACACCGAGGGGAAGCACCCCCGCGTGGCGCTGGCCGAGTGGCTAGTCTCGCCCGAGAATCCACTCACGGCGCGGGTCACGGTCAACCGCGTGTGGCAGGAGTACTTCGGCCGCGGAATTGTCCCAACCGCCGACGACTTCGGGACGCGCAGCCCGGGCCCGTCTCACCCGGAACTGCTGGACTGGCTCGCTTCCTCCTTGGTGGAAAGCGGGTGGAGCATGAAGGCGCTCCACAAGCTGATCGTCACGTCGGCCACCTATCGCCAGTCCTCCGAGAGCCGTCCCCTCCTGAAGGAACGCGATCCCGGCAACATTCTCCTCGCTAGGCAGCTTCGGCTCCGCCTGCCCGCTGAGCTGATCCGCGACGCTGCCCTTCAGGCAAGCGGCCTCCTCAACCCGGAGGTTGGTGGTCCCAGCGTCCGCCCCCCGCAGCCTCCGGGAGTCGCAGACTTGGCCTACGCCGGTTCGGTGTCATGGCAGGCGACCGAGGGAAAGGACGGCTACCGCAGGGGCCTGTACACGCTGCTGCAGCGGACCGTCCTCCACCCGCAGCTCGTCAACTTCGACATGCCCGACAGGACGGCGGCAAAGTGCACTCGGGAGCGCTCGAACACACCGCTGCAGGCGCTAAACCTCCTCAACGACGAGGTCTTCCTGGAAGCGGCGCGGGCGCTCGCCGCACGCGTCCTCCAAGACCATCCCGGAGATGCCCGCGCGGCACTGCACGACGCGTTCAGCCGCTGTCTCTCGCGGCTTCCCACATCGGCCGAGGAGTCACACCTGTTGGACTACTTGGACCACCAGCGGGCCATCTTCGGCGAGGAAGCGGAGGCGGCCGAGGAATTCATGCCTTTGAGTGTCGCGGGAGTCAGCAAGGCCGAGGCCGCTGCGTGGGCCGGACTGACCAGTGTGCTGCTGAACTTGGACGAGTTCATCACGCGGGAGTAGCCGGAGCCTGGAGGCGAGAGAATGGATCGAATCGACTACGGGGCCGTCCAGAGCCGGCGCCACTTCTTCCGATACTGCGGTGGCGGGATCGAGACGGCGGCCTTGGCAAGCCTGTTGGGGAGTTCCGCGTCGGCCGCCGCGAGCGACTCGCCGCCAAACCCCCTTGCGCCCAAACAGCCGCATTTCGCCCCGACCGCGAAGAACGTCATCTTTCTGTTCATGGCGGGCGCCCCCAGCCAGATCGACCTGTACGATCCCAAGCCCGCCCTGCAGCGCTGGCACGGCCAGCCGCTGCCCGAGTCGATGACAAAAGACCTCAGTCTCGCGTTCGTCAAGCCCAGCGCGAAGGTTCTCGCGAGCCCGCGCGTGTTCCTGCCGCACGGCGATAGCGGCACGGAGTTCTCCGACTTCGTCCCGAACATTGCGTCGCGCGCCGATGACATCTGCCTCGTCCGCTCGATGCACACAGAGGCGTTCAACCACCATCCGGGGCAGTCGCTGCTGATGAGCGGAAGCGTGCAGCTGGGACGGCCCACCGTCGGATCGTGGGTGTCGTACGGCCTGGGCAGCGAGTCCGAGAACCTTCCGGCGTTCGTAGTTCTGAGCTCCGGCCGCGGCGCCAGCGGCGGATCAAGCAACTGGTCCAATGGTTTCCTCGAGTCGACCTATCAAGGCGTGGTGTTCCGCAGCACGGGCGACCCGATCCTCTACCTCAAGAACCCGCCCGGCGTCAGTGAACGAACGCAGCGCGCACGTCTCGACGCGCTCGGGGCCCTCAACCGTGAGCGGCTTGACGCAACAGGGGACGCGGAGATCGCGTCCAGGATCCAGTCGTACGAGTTGGCCTTCCGGATGCAGGCAGCGGCGCCGGAACTGCTGGACTTTTCAGAGGAGACGCAGGCGACCCTTGACATGTACGGCGTCGGCAAGGAGCCCACGCACCCCTACGCCACGAACTGCCTGCTGGCCCGCCGGATGGTCGAGAAAGGCGTCCGCTTCGTGATGCTGGCCCACGCCAGCTGGGACGACCACCAGGAGATCGACAAGAAGCTTGGCAAGAACTGCAGCATCACCGACCAACCGGCCGGGGCGCTGCTAAGAGACCTCAAGCAGCGGGGCCTGCTCGACTCGACGCTCGTGGTCTGGGCGGGCGAGTTCGGACGGACCCCCATGGGGCAGCTGGAGCGCGTGGACGAAGCGGCTGGCAGGGACCACCACGCGAACTGCTTCAGTGCCTGGCTTGCCGGCGGCGGCGTCCGGGGCGGTCAGGTGATCGGCCGCACGGACGAGTTGGGTCTGGGAATCGAGAAGGACCCGGTGCACATCCACGACTTGCAGGCGACGATCCTGCACGCCCTAGGCCTTGACCACGAGCGACTCACATTCCGGCACATGGGCAGGGACTTCCGGCTGACCGACGTGGGCGGGGTCGTGGTCCCGGGGCTTCTGGCGTAGCCAGCCGGCGTCCCGCCTCCTCTGCCCGTCGGAGAACGGCGGTGATCCGGGACTCCCGCACCGACCGGTGCCCGGTCTGAGTCTCCGCTTAGCTCTGCCTGCAAACCGTCGCAGGCGATGCTCCGGGAGGCTGAATCAGGTGATTCAGGACGACTTGTTCTGGGCTTGGCCCGATTCTGCCGCCTTTGGGTACCTACCATGGATGAAGCGTCCGGCACTGGCCCGAGGATCGCAGAAGCTTTCACGGCTTGGCCGCGACCGGAATCCGATGAACAAGCCCGCGACTTTCGCCGCCGCCGTCCTCTGTTCGGCGGCTTCTATGAACGCTGCCGAGATCCGCTTCAACCGCGACATCCGCCCGATCTTCTCCGAGAACTGCTTTGCGTGCCATGGGCCGGACCAAAATGCGCGGCAGGTAGACCTGCGGTTGGACCGCCGAGAGGTGGCGGTAGCCCGCGGGGCCATCGCTCCCGGTGATCCTGCCGCCAGCAAACTCGTGGCGAGGATCCGCAACGAGAACGAGATCCTGAGAATGCCCCCTTCGTATTCCGGGAAGAGTCTCTCCGAGCGACAGAAGGAACTGCTCGTGGCGTGGGTCGAGCAGGGCGCCGAGTACGAGCGCCACTGGGCGTACATCCCGCCGGATCGGCCAGATGCGCCCCCAGGGGCAGGCGGGATCGATTTCCTTGTGAACCAGCTTCTGGCCGAGCGCGATCTCTCGCCTGTCGCCGCCACCGATCGCCGCACGCTGATTCGGCGGATGAGCTTCGACCTGACAGGCCTTCCGCCCACCCCACAGGAGGTTGAAGACTTCGAGAGCGACCGCCGTCCCGACGCCGTGGAGCGGCTCGTTGACCGGCTCCTTTCCTCAGAGCACTATGGCGAGCGTATGGCCGTGCACTGGCTCGACCTGGTTCGCTACGCGGATACGGTCGGATTCCATGGCGATATGGCGGTGAGTGTATACCCCTACCGCGACTACGTGATCCGAGCCTTCAACGAGAACAAGCCCTTCGACACGTTCACCAGGGAGCAGCTGGGCGGAGACCTGATCCCCGGGGCATCACTGGAGCAGCGGGTCGCCAGCGCCTACAACCGGCTTGGGCGCATGACCAATGAGGGCGGCTCGCAGGCCAAGGAGTACTTGGCCAAGTACGCAGCTGACCGGGCAAGGACGGTCTCCACGGTCTGGCTCGGCTCGACCATGGGCTGCGCCGAATGCCACGACCACAAGTTCGATCCATTCTTGGCCCGCGACTTCTACTCGATGCAGGCGTTCTTCGCGGACGTCGAGGAAGAAGGAGTGTTCGCCGGCTACGGCGACTGGGGTGCCAAGATGCTGGTCCCCAGCAACGAGTCTCGGGAGCGACTGGCGGAGATCGACGCGCGCATCGCTGAGCTGCGTGAGGACGGGAAGGGCACTCTTGACGCGACTCCGGAGAGGGTGGCCAAGTTTGCTGGCGACCTCAGGTCAGCGATTGGCCGCTGGAGCGTGCTGGAGCCGGCCGCAGTCCGCAGCGACTGCAGTCACCCTGACATCATCGACTGCGACAAGTTCGAGCTTGTCCAGGCGGACGCGGGCGTCGTGTTCCCGGCATACAAGGGGGAAGAACGTCCGCTGACAATCGCCCAAGTATTCGAGGCCGAGTTGGCGGCCGGTCGAGTGGCCACGGTCCTGATCGAGATGCTGCCGCACCAAGACTGCGAGGACTTCTTCCTGGGCGAGGTTCAGATTCGATTGCTGCGCCTCGGGCAGGATCCCCGGCTCGTTTCCGTCAGTGCCGTGATCCCCGACTATCCGGATCCCAGCGCCAAGCTCCAGCGCCTGATCGACAGCAACCACCACACAGGCTGGACCGGCAATCCGAGCGAAGACGGAATCCGCAGGGCGGTCTTGGTCCTCGAGACGCCAATCGACGCGAGAGCCGGCGACAGGCTGCAGGTCACGACCATCCACGATCAGATATTCGGACTGCACGGCTTGGCGTACAGGCAGAGGCTGTCGGTGTCGGACGTAGGCATGAGCGCGTTCGAATTCCCGCTCGACGACAATGCGGCGAAGGCCCTGGTGGCCGGCGACGAGGGACGCGACAGCCTGCGCCAGATGGTCCTGTCGAGGACTGGCGGCAACCGCCACTGGCGGGAAATCCGAGATCTTGAGAGGCTCAGGAAGTCGATCCTTGACCACGCGGCTGAGACACTCACGACCAAGTCCATTGAGCCGCGCACCATCCGGGTCTTGCCCCGGGGCAACTGGATGGACGATTCCGGCGAGGCGGTGGAGCCGCAAGCTCCCAGCTTCCTGCGCCAAATCGAAGGGGATGGATCGCGGCGCAGCAGGCTCGACCTGGCCGACTGGATCGCCGACCGCAGCAACCCTCTCACTGCGAGGGTCTTCGTCAACCGCCTCTGGAAGCTGTTCTTCGGAACCGGGGTTTCCAAGGTGCTCGACGATCTGGGGTCGCAAGGCGAGCCGCCCGTCAACCCCGATCTTCTGGACTGGCTGGCGGTCGAGTTCATGGACAGCGGCTGGGACGTGAAGCACATCGTGCGCACTATGCTGCTGAGCGAGACTTACCGGCGCTCGAGCGAACCCACCGAGGAGCTGGCTGCCGCGGATCCGGACAACCGGCTCCACGGAAGGCAGACGGCGGCCCGCCTCGATGCGGAGTTCATCCGCGACAATGCCCTCTTCGTCAGCGGACTTCTCAACGCCGAGATCGGAGGGCCCAGCAGCAAGCCCTACCAGCCGGCCGGCCACTACAAGGAGCTCAACTTCCCGAAGCGGGAGTACCGCTCCGACAGCGGTCCGGCCCAGTATCGCCGCGGACTCTACACGCACTGGCAGCGCACATTCCTGCACCCATCGATGAAGGCCTTCGACGCGCCATCGAGGGAGGAGTGCACGGCGGACCGGCCCCAGTCCAACACACCGCTGCAGTCGCTCGTGCTGCTGAACGATCCGTCCTACGTCGAGGCCGCCAAGGCGTTTGCCGCGAGGATCCTTGAGGCAGGCCTGGCGTCAGACGGGGAGCGGGTTGACTTTGCCTTCCGACTGGCGTTCTCTCGCGGAGCGACAGAGCCGGAGCGCGAGATCGTCTTAGCCTTGGCCGACGGGCAGCGTGCCCGCTACGAGGCGGAGCCGCGCAAGGCACAGGACCTGCTGGGCGTCGGTCTCTACGCCGCGCCAACCCAGCTGGCACCGTCCGAACTGGCCGCATGGACGGCCGTGTCGAGGGCGATTCTCAACAAGCACGAACTTGTGATGAAGTACTGACACAGCGTCGATGAGGAGTCACAGTATGCAGCCGGAAGCGAGACGCGCGATCTGCCGACGGGCGTTCTTGGGCGAGGCGTCCATGGGCTTGGGGGCGCTTGGCCTAGCCCAGATCCTTCGGCCCGACGTGTTCGGGGCCGAGCCCGGCCCGATCGTCTTCTCGAAGCGGCCCAAGAGGGTGAACCGCGTCATATTCCTGTGCATGGCTGGCGGACCGGCGCACTTGGAGCTGTTCGACTACAAGCCCGAGCTGGCGAAGCGCGACGGCGAGCCGATGCCGGAGAGCTTCACGAAGAACCAGCAGATCGCCCAGCTTCAGGGGCAGGAGCTGCGCATTCTCGGCCCGCAGCACCCCTTCAGGCACTACGGTCGCTCGGGCCAGCATCTGACCGAGCTTCTGCCGCACATCGGAGGCATTGCCGACGACATATGCATCGTGCGGTCGATGACCACCGAGCAGATCAACCACGACACCGCGCACACGTTCATGAACACCGGTTTTCGGATACCGGGTCGCCCCTCGATGGGCTCGTGGATCACCTACGGACTGGGCAGCGAGTCGGACGACCTGCCGGGATTCGTTGTGCTCACCTCCGTCGGCGGGGCGCAGGACCAGCCGATCGCGTCGCGCCAGTGGGCCGCGGGCTTCCTGCCCAGCAGGTATCAGGGTGTGCGATTCAACTCTGCCGGGGATCCGGTCAACTATGTCCGGAGTCCGCCGGGCGTGGACCGGGAGGCCCAAGGCGAGGTCATCTCGGCGATCAGCGCGCTCAACAGGGTGCAGCGAACGATGGTCGAAGATCCCGAGATCGACACCAAGATCGCTCAGTACGAACTCGCCTTCCGTATGCAGATGAGCGTTCCGGATCTGGTGGACTTCAGCAGCGAGCCCCAGCACATACGCGACCTGTACGGAACGGAGGGGGGCGACGGCAGCTACGCATCAAATTGCCTGCTCGCCCGCCGTTTGGCCGAACGGGGCGTCCGCTTCATCCACTTGTACCACCGGGGCTGGGACCATCACGGCAGCATCAAGACCGGGATTGAGACGAGTTGCGGGTTCGTCGACCGGCCGACGGCGGCCCTGGTTACGGACCTGAAGCAGCGCGGGCTGTTTGAGGACACCCTGATCGTGTTCTGCGGGGAGTTTGGGCGGACGCCCATGTCGCAAGGCGATCGGGCCACTGCTGGCCGCGACCACCACATCAAGGGATTCTCCATGTGGATGGCAGGGGGGCCGATCAAGGGCGGAATCAGCTACGGGAGCACGGACGACCTAGGGTACGCCGCTGTCGAGGACGTCGTCCACGTGCACGACCTGCACGCCACCATGCTGGACCTGCTCGGGATCGACCACACAACCCTGACCTACCGGTTCCAGGGCCGCGATTTCCGCCTCACGGACGTGGGCGGCAAGGTGCTGGGCCCTATTCTGGTGTAGAGTCCGGTCTGCGGCACGCCGTGCGGGCACTACGCTTGGGGCGGCGATGCTGCATACTATTCGCGGGCGTCCCCGGCGCTTGCGCCTTCGCCCGGCAGGAGAAATGAGCACACTGAGCCGAAGACAGTTCATACAGTCCAGCGGAGCCGCCCTCGCGCCCGCGGTGGCCGCAGGCGAGTACGAGAAGCCGTCGCACTTCACGGTCGACTGCCAGAGCCACATCTTTGTTCCCGACCTGGTCGCCTTCATGGAGAAGCGCAAGGACCCGCCGTACGCCTATCGCAGGGACGGGGACACCTACGTGGTGGTGGGCGAGTGGCACCGCCGTCTGCGCGAGCGCCACATGGACATCGACGCCAAGATCGCCGATATGGACGAGGCCGGCATCTCGGTGACGGCCCTGAGCATCAACGACCCCGGCCCGGAGCTCTTTGGCAAGGAAGGCCCTCACGTCGCCCGTATGGTCAACGACTACGTCAGCGAGTTGGCGATGGCCCGTCCGGATCGGCTGTTCGGGCTGATCGTTCTGCCCCTGCAGGATGTCGACGCTTCCCTGAAGGAGCTCGACCGCTGCGTCAACGAGCGTGGCATGAAGGGAGTACTGCTGTACTCGAACCTGGCGGGCTCGTTCCCTGACGAAGACCGGTATCGTCCGGTCTTCGAGCACATCGAGCGCTTGGACGTCCCCGTCCTGCTCCACCCGGCGTACCCGACGACCTACGATGCGGTTGTAGGGCGCAATCTCGTGGCAGGCCTAGGCCTCATGTTCGACACCACGATCGCGCTGGGCCGGATCATCCTCTCCGGTCTGCTGGACCAATTCCCGAACCTGAAGCTGGTCTGTCCCCACGTCGGCGGCACCCTGCCCTATCTGATCGGGCGGCTGGACCACCAGACCCAGGTGCTGGGGCGTGGGGCCGAGCACATCACCAAACCCCCAAGCGAATACTTGCGGGGGATCTACCTCGACTCGGTATCCCCCATCCCAATGGCGATCCAGTACGGGATCGACTATGTCGGATCGGAGCGCATGCTCTACTCCAGCGATCATCCGTGGGTGGATCCCAAGACGATCGTCGGCTGCATCCACAGCTTGGAGCTTCCCGATGAGGACCAGGAGCGCGTCTTCGGGGCCAATGCCAGGAGGCTGTTCAACCTGTGACTCTCAACCGACGAAAGATTCTGGCGCTGCTGGCCGCCTTTGGATGCGCTCCGTCTCGGCCGGGTGAAGATGCCGCCGATGGGGCCGAGGAGGAGCGCTCGGGCAGGTTCCGGCTTGCCGTCTGCAATGAGACATTTCAGGGATGGAGCGTCGCCGACGGATTCCGTGGAGCTCTCCAGACGGGCTACACCGGCGTTGAGATCGCCCCGTTCACGCTCTCCGAGGATCCGGCCTCGCTGTCCGCCTCGGAGCGCAAGGAGTACCGGGACATCATGGAGTCGGAGGGGCTGGGCTATGTTGGCCTCCACGCCCTCCTGACGGCTCCGAGAGGCGAACTCCACGTCACGACACCTGACGACGCGCTGCGCAACCGCAGCTGGGACTACTTCCGCAGGCTGGTCGACCTGTGCGCCGACTTGGGCGATGGCGGGATGATGATCTTCGGTTCCGGACGCCAGCGGCGCGCGGTTGACGGCTCGACCGTCGACGACGCGACGCGGAGGCTCCGCGATGGGCTGGCGGGGGTCGCCGACCACTGCTCGGAACGGGGAGTCATGGTGCTCCCGGAAACTCTGGCCCCGCACCTTTGCGACGTCCTGACCTCAATGGAGCAGACAGTGGCGATGGTGCGCGAGATCGGGCACCCCGCCGTGCAGACCGTGTTCGACACGCACAACGCGGTCGCCGAAGACCTCCCGCATGATCAGCTCATCAAGCAGCATGCCGACTTGATCCGCCATGTCCAAATCAACGAGATGGACGGCCGGCACCCTGGAACCGGCTCATACGATTTCTCGGTCCCGTTGCAGGCGCTCAAGGACATCGGCTACACAGGCTGGCTTTCCCTCGAGGTGTTCAAGTTCGAGCCGAGCGGCGAGGAGATCGCCCGGTCATCAAGCCGGTACCTGCGCGATGTCGAGGCCACTCTGCGCCCCAGCTGATTTCGCGACGGTCCCTTCGCCCAGAGAATCCCGGTCGCGGCTCCGAAGAGCCCGGTGGGGCATCGTGCGGGCGTGCCGCGAGAGGGCGGCAGTTCACCGCCTATTCGTGTGAGAGGGCCTTGTCAAAGAACGCCTTCATGGCCGGATACGTCAGTAGTTGCTGACTGCGGAACACTCCGTGACCCTCCGCGTCGAAGATCATGTACCGGACTTCTTCGGCGCCGGCGTCCCGCAGGGCTTGCGCAAAGCGGTCAGACTGCTGGATCGGGACAGTCCGGTCGGCAGTGCCGTGAATGAGCAGGAAGGGAGGAGCGCCCTCGCGGGCGTAAGTGATCGGCGACGCCTGTTCGGCTCGGTTCGCGAGTGCTTCCGGCGGTCCCGCCAGGAACGTGTTGCCCAAGCGCTGGGGCAGCCGGCCCTCCGCTCCCCAGTTCAGGAAGTCCCTGGGCGTCGCCGATGCGCACACCGCTTGCACGAGGCTCGAATGGCCTTGATTCGGCCCGCTGCCCTCCAAGCCGTCCTCCGCAGTGACCAGCCCGAGCAACGACACGAGGTGGGCGCCTGCCGAGTTCCCATAAGCGCCGATTCTCTGAGGATCGACTCGGAGGTCCGGCGCATTCGAGCGCAGCCATCGCACAGCCGCCTTAACGTCTTCGACCTGCGCCGGCCAGGGCGCTTCGCCAGAGAGGCGGTAGTTGACCGAGATCGCCACGTATCCCCTGCCGGCGTACTCGGCCGGAATCCGCGACCATTGTCCGCCCCGCTTGTCGCCGCCTCGCCAACCCCCTCCGTGAACCACGACAATCGCGGGGCGAAGGCTGCCGTCTTCTTGCGGCGGCATGTACAGGTCGAGTTTCTGGGCCTCGCTGCGCTCGTCGTACGCAATATCCGGGCGGACTTGGACCCCTTCAGGCAGTTGTCCGATCCCGGAGTCGGCAGCGGGCCTCTGCGGCTGAGCGAACACCGAGATGGCCGCCATCAATGTGACGAGGATCATTCGCATGGTCTTCCGCCCTTCAGTTGGGATTTCCCTGCCGCATCGGCCCGACCTCCACGGCAGTCGTCCACGACGCGTCCAGCGGCTTGGGCTGGACGCGAACATGGCGTTGGAGGAACTCATGGGCGTCTTCGTTCGCCTGGCGGGCATTCCCCGGGTCACGTCCCCGTCCCCAGTAGAACCCATGCGGTTCTCCCGCGTACATCTTGACGGTGACGGGCTTGCCGAGCGCTTCCATCTCGGGCACAAACAAGTCTAGGTTGAACTTCTTGAGGGCGTGCACGTCCCCGTGCAGGATGAGGGTGGGCGTTGACAGCTTTGAGAGCTTCCCGCGGGTATGCTCCCGGAGTGCGTCCGTGTACAGATCCCGCGGGTCCGCGTTCATCACGTCCCAGCGCCTGTCGCCGGTCGGCTTGCCGTCCTCGCCGAACACGACGTGGTCCTTCGAGAACATGCCCATGTAAATGACCGTCGCCGGCTCGCCGGCCACAATCGCTGCAACGTCGTCGGTCACGCTGGCAACCTCTAGGGCTAGGGTTCCGCCTCCGCTGCCGCCGTAGAGACAGACACTCTCGGAATCAACGTAGGGCAGCTTGCGGACCGCGCGCACCAGATCAAGGGTGTCTCCCACCACCCCTCGGTCTTGCGGGTCATGCCGATGCGCGCGGCGCGTCGCGGTCACGGTGACATACCCCCATGCCAAGAACCGGCCCTGTGTCGGCTGCCTCAAGGAGTTTTGCCGCAGGTTGGCCATCTGGCTCTGACCGAGCCCCCCGTGCAGGAAGATGACGGCCGGGAATGGACCATCGCCGGGAGGCTTGCGGATTGCCGCGTAGGCCGTTTCGCTCACTGTGAGGTGTCTCACTGGAATCTTGACCCCAGAGACCATCGGGAACGTCACGCTCTCAGCGCCGGCAATGGCCCACAGGCTCGCGGAAAGCAACAGCAGTCTCTGAATCACAGCCCCTCCTCGAACGGCCAGCATTGTAACCCGGAGGCGCTCGTGCCAAGCTCGGCCCAGAGGCGCTACAATCGCTCTCGCGGCAATCCGCCCCGAGCAACTTGGAATCTATAACGCGCCGGACCGCCCTGACCGCCCTGTCCGGGTCCGCACTCTCAGCCGCGCAGCGCCCGGCCCGGCCCCCGAACGTCCTGCTGGTGATCTCCGACCAGTTGCATCACCGGGCGTACGGCGCAGCTGGGAACCGCGTCATCCAGACGCCGAACATAGATCGCTTGGCCCGCCAAGGCGCGCGGTTCGAGAGCGTGCTATGCCCAACGCCCTTCTGCAGCCCTACGCGAGCCTCATTGATGACTGGCCTCTATCCGCATCAGCACGGGATCATCAGGAACCTCCCGCGGACCAGCGACGGGCTGGCACCGGACTTGCCGACGACCGAACAAGTGCTGCTGGATGCGGGGTACGAAGCGAGACAGTTCGGAAAGTGGCACTTGGGAGAGAAGACGCGTGTCCCGGCCTACGCCTCGGATCCCGAAGCCAGCTACCGCGAGCACTTCCGCGCGATCTCCGAGGCGATGCCGGAGCCCGGTCCCGGTCCCATCAGCCGTGTCGGAAGGCCGATCTTCCCGACTGAGGCCGTGCGGGCGGCCAACGCTAGCTATGACAGCGACGGCCCTTCGAACACGTGGATTGGGCGAACCGATGTTCCGCCGGATCACACGGAAGAGGCCTGGATTGCCGACAGGGCCATCGAGTCCCTTCGGCACTTGGCGGACCAGCCGTTCTTCCTGACCGTCAGCTTCCCAGCGCCTCACGCGCTGTGGGTGATCAACGAGCCCTACTACGGGCTGCATCCGCGCGAAGACATCCCCCTTCCCACGAACCGGAACTCCGTGCAGGACGAGGACCGAAGGACCGCAGCTTGGCGATTCGGCCAGCTCTTGGGGGAGGAGGGAATGCGCGAGTACCTCGGGGTCTACTACGGCATGGTCGCAATGATGGACGCCAATCTCGGGCGAATCCTCGACGAGCTTCACGCATTGGGCAGAGAGTCCGACACTCTGGTGGTCTTCACCGCCGACCACGGGGACATGCAGGGCGGTCACGGCATGTACGACAAGACCAGTTACTCGATGTATGAGGAGACGACAAGAGTGCCGCTGGTAATGCGGTTTCCCGGCCGCATACCCGAGGGGCGGACTGTCAAGACGCACGCCGGGACATGCGACATCTCGCCGACGATCCTCGACTATCTCGGCCTTCCTATCAGCGATTCCGTGGCTGGAGAGAGCCTCAGGGGCTTCATTGAAGGCCGGGAAGACCCCGATCGCCCGATGTTCGCGGAGCGGGACCGGTCCGCGTGGGGCTCGGAGGGGCCGGCTCACTTCCAGCGGCTGATCCGGACGCACGGTTGGAAGTACAGCTACCACTCGAGAGGCGACTCGCAGCTGTTCGACTTGGCGAACGATTCCGGAGAGACGCGGAACCTGGTGCACGAGAGGTCGGCCCGCAGCGCCAAGCGGAGACTGCACGCGGAGCTCGTTCGCTGGATGGTCGAGACGGGCGATCCCCGGGCCACCGAGATGGTTGCGGCCTGAGGCCCTCGCAAGTCTCGGCCGGGTTTCAGTCGGCCTGTCGAGACGCTTCTCTCTAGCTGCGCAGGTGCCCGCCAGAGCTGTCGAGCTGTGGCGCAATGCCGATGGGGGACTGACGGCGGGCCCGCGGACTGCTGGCGCCTAGAAGAGAAACGCACACCCTGCGGAGCCCGGGAATGGAGCAATTGACTGGCGGCGCGGTTGGATGGATGCAACGACGCGTCGACCCGAGAACTCCCCGGGGCAGGATGTCGTCTGCCGAGACTTGGCGCCCTAGCGTTCCAGGGCGACCCCTAACTGGCCTCAAGATGTGACCCCATACTCTTAAGTCCGATGCCGTATACTCGTGTCGAGAGCACCTGACCCATGGAATTCGGACAGCCCTTGGCGACGCAATCGACGTGCTCGCCGAGGTGTCGGTGCTGCACGATCCCAATCCCTCGACCATTGTCGGAGGAAGATTCGGAGATAGCTGACGGCCCGGAAATTCGAACACTGGTTGTTGCATCTTGCGCCACAAGTCGGTCTCTCCGATTCGTGCTAGCGTTCGGGGTGACCGCGGCATCGCTCCACTGCGGGTTGTTTTGTTTCGAATGCGAACGCCGAGGACGGCGGTGATGCCACCCGATTGTTGCACGGTGCCAATGAACGTTGGACAGGGATAGGTGGAATCGGTGACCGTCCAGATTCCGTCGATGGACTTGTCCATCGAGACGCAGTTCAAGTCCCCATCTTTCGCTCTTTGGAAACAGGGGATTGAACTGCTGCAAGATCTCCATGGGAGACTCGTCTCTCTGACCGAACTCAGTTTGAGCGACATGCACTACCAAACCGGACCTCGGCTCTCGGATGTCCGTGTAACAGTGAGTCTGTTTGGCGATAGAGCTTCGATTGAAATTACGTCCGAGAAATACAAAACTGCCTTCAAGAACCTAAGGACCGTAGAAGATCTCAGCCTTTGCCGCACTTGTATCGGCAAATCTCAACAGGCTGTTGAGGCTAATCTCCCCGACATGATCGCACGTGCATCAAGCGTTCAGATGACCGTCCGCATAGAGTTTGAGGATCGGAGCAAATTCATTACACAGCGACCACAACTAGCCGCGCAGGCGATTCCCCCGCATTCATTGCCGCGTCTGAGCAACTTGACCAATGCACCCAGATGGCATGTTGATGTTGAGAATCCTGTGGAATACTGGGCAACCTCCTTGACACTGCAGCTAGGTCCAGCCGAAAACGAGATGATTCTACACGGCTATGTCTTGTATTGGTCCAATTCCATGCTACAAAATCAGGCCAATTGTATTGATCACTCCATAATTGTCCTCCAGAGTGTTCTTGAGTCGCTAACTGTGAAGGCCTCAACGCAACTGTGGAGGCCACACTCATCATCATGATCTCGCACGATTTCCAATTGAACTCACCCGACCATTGGATAGTCGTAGGTCATCCATTTCATTCCATGAATTTTGCCCAATTGCCTACAACGAGGACTCTCTCAGCGCAAACCGAATACACGTATCGAGATCTGGTCAAGGAGAAAAAGTTTGAAGCTGTCGCTTCAAGCCGTCTCGCAAACTTCGTGATTCCACGACTGTACCGTGCTCCCTTTTCTAGTCCCGTGCGGAGCGGACACGTACAATTCCTAATGAAGCTGAAGCAGATGTGGCGGCTCACCGACAGGGAATTAGCAGTGATGTTGGGGCTTGACCCCGATGACGAACGGCAGATTAGCCGACTGTTACAGGGATCTTCGGACCTTGAAAGCCGAGATTTGAAGGATCGCTTAGCATACCTACTACAGATTAGAATGTTATTGGACAACCTCCTTCAAGATCTAGACCAAGAAAATGAGTGGCTAAGGGAGCCGCATACTATGCTTGACAGCAGGACGCCGATGAGTCTGTTATTGGAGGGCCCAATGCGCGACTTGATCGTAGTCGCACAATATGTTGAAATGGCGTGCGGATTGTGAGCGATCTTGATCAGTTTCCAACCGAACGTCGTTCACACAGGGTGTATCGTCTCGCTAGCTTTCCAAACTTCCAAGACTTCATGACTAAGTTGGGGATTGACTCTCGTGGACAGAAGGGACTCGCAGCAGTAGCGATCGAAGCAGGACTACAATACTTGGTCCGGTCCGATCTCTCAGTTCTTTTGGATTTGCCCTTTGCAAAGCGAAAATTCAGCAATCGGCTTCTTGCCACGCGCTTCTCTGACGGTACTCGTCGGGTTTTCTATAGTTCGCTTGAGATCCTCACAGCCGAGTGTGAGACGGTGTCTTGGGTAACACGGTCATATCGTGGTCAGCCGAAACGTGATCGCCCACTTCATTATGCTGAGTTGACTTGCGGATTTGTAGGTAATGTGAAGGACCTTACGGCAAGCACGTCCTTGCGCGCAAAACTTGTCGATCCGAGCGACTATGCGTATTGTAACCGACTAGGTTCGGACGCATGTGAGCGCGGCTTGGACGGTTTGGTAGTGCCCTCGGCCCGATGTAGCGGGACGAACCTTCCAGTGTTCTCTCGAAAGGCACTGAGTTCTCCTGCAATAATTGCGATAGCAGTCTTAACATGGTCAGTAGAATCGAATGACGTCATGCTACGAAAGCAGAACGCTTCCTGATTTTAGGTTAGCGACGTTGAATCGTGTATCATATCGAAGAGATTCACCTTGCATGCATGTGTTGACAGCCCCTGAGTTGATGGTCCTTCAAGACTCAACCAAGCGTCCGACAATTCGCTGTCCGATGCAGTGATCGAAGAATGGGTCGACATGGTGTGATGTGTTAGGAAGGATCTAGCACGAATTGGAGTCTTTACCCGAGTCGATGTCGAACGAAAGTGAGACGGTGCATTGGTGTAGCGACGATTCGCGAGGCAACGACAGCGGAGTGGGAACTCCCGTGTAATTACGGAAGAGGGTGACCGACGCGTGCAAGTTGGCCAGTCGAGCTGTGGGTCCCCCCTTCCCGCCGCCCCCACCACCAGTAGCCATGCTCTCCAACATAAGAGGTGTTCTCCCTGCTGGGCTACACGGGAGGTGCGCCTGAGACTCCCGTAGAGGATGTCCTGACGCAGACTGAGCGGAATGATAGACCGGACCATGGTGCACGAGCAGCCGCTGGTGTAGTGTGCCGAGAGAGGGTGCAGACAATCGGAGGACTAGAACGATCTGAACCTGTTCTGACCGGGCGGTTCGGAGTTGGTTGGCGCAGCTACGCGAAAGTGGCCGGGCGCCGAGTGTGGGCCTAGGCGCCGCGGGCCGAAGGTGCAAACGGGAAGCGCCCGCAGGGTCCGGAGGGTGGGGGAGGGCGAGTAGCCGGACAACGGTCTATGCGGGTGGCGCAGTTGTACGGACGCAACGACAGGTGCACGCGAGACTACCCGGGGCGCGAGAACGTCGGCCGAAATCTGCCGCTGTCGCTCGACAGGGTCTCCGCCACTTGAGCGCCAAGAGGCGCGACCTCCACATGGCACCAATGGTTAGTATGAACGAGGGTCTTCCCGTAAGAGGTTCACATTAGCGTTGCCCTACCATTCCGAGGGCGTGAAGTTCGTCCTTACCGCGCCCGACACTGAGAGCACAGAACAGGCGTTCAGCCCGTGGAAGCAGATGATCTATGCTTCCGCACCGGCGAGGTTCGTCCCCCGATTCTTCTACAAGAATAAGTTCGAACAGCCCAGATTCCCGGACGGCAGCGCCAAGGTCATGACCTACGGCGTGCGGGTGGCGGAAGAAGTTCTGCGCAGGGAATATCCGGACGACGACATTGTTGTCTGTTATCCGGATGACCTGGAGACCTTCGTCGGACGGCGCACCGTGGCCGTAGGCATTGGGGCGCACAATCCCATCGGCACGGCGTTCTCGACGGGCGTGTACTCGAACATCTTCGGGTCCACGGCGCGCCCGATCAACGCCGCAGAGTCGGAGCGGGTCTTCTTGCACCCGGCCATCCGCAAGCACAGGCCCAAAGTGATTGTGGGAGGGGCGGGAGCGTGGCAGATCGACAAGACCGGCTCCCGGGAGCGGCTCGGCGTGGACTGCATCATCAACGGCCGGGCCGAGTCGCGGATTCTCGAGATCTTCCGGATGGCCGAGGCGGGCGAGGAATTGCCGCCGACCGTCCACGCGCCAGAGCCGCCCATTGAGGACCTGATCATTCCACGGAAGCGTTCGACCTACGGCATCGTAGAGATGAACCGGGGCTGCGGTCGCCAGTGCGCATTCTGCTCGCCAACCCTTGAGACCCGCATCTCCGTGCCTCTGCCGGACGTGCTTGCGGCGGTGCGGGCCAACACCTCCAACGGCGGGCGGATCATTTTCCCCGTCTCCGAGGATGTGTTCATATACGGAGCCTCCGCCCCCTTCTACATTCCCAGCCCCAACCAGATGCTCAACTTCTACGGCTCAATCGCGGAGGAGCCTGGGGTCGACTACCTGCCGCTCTCGCACGCCACGATCGCCCCGGCCGTGGTCAATCCGGGGCTGATCAAGGACCTCTCGAGCATTCTGCTGGACAAGAGCGCCCTGCAGAACCGCAATTCCACGCATCCGGACAAGCGGTTCGTTGCGCCGCTGATCGGCATCGAGACGGGCTCGCCGAGGCTAGCGGCGCTCACGATGGCCGGCAAGGCGCTGCCGTTCGACATCCGGGATTGGCAGGAGATCGTTGTGGAAGGCACGAACGTCCTGAACGACAACAACTGGTTTCCGGTCTATACCTTCATCGTTGGCCTGCCGAACGAGACTGATGACGACATAAAGCAGTCGCTGGACCTGCTCCATCGGCTGAAGGACAACAAGGTTCTTTACGTGCCGTCGATCTTCACGCCTCTGGAGGACACGCGCCTGGCATCGGGGCGTGCGATGAAGGCGCGCGAACTGACACAGCTCCAGTGGGAGTTCATCATGA
Source organism: Bryobacterales bacterium (assembly GCA_965203925.1). Lineage (GTDB taxonomy): Bacteria > Acidobacteriota > Terriglobia > Bryobacterales > UBA6623 > VXMF01. The sequence continues at coordinate 830,620 of OZ241924.1, read as the reverse complement.
CGGCTTGGAGGCAGAGCCGGAACTTCGGCGAAATGCGGCAGCGGTCCAGGAAGTACTTCCAGATCGGCACGAAGGTCTTCTACCACTTGCGGGGCAAGCATGTGCATGGCCCCGCCTTCAAGTGGCCGGCCATGCGCTTCGCGGGGGAATCCGAGGACAAGCTCTCCGAGCACCTCTACCTTGACTGGGACCATGAGCCGAACAACAAGGCCACACTGCCGCGCCTGATTCAGAAGCATCGGGGACAGACCCTGGACGAGCTTTCGACGATCAACGATAAGCAGCCGTTCCACATCTACGGAACGTCGCGTGTTCGGGACTCCGCCGATCTGTCCCATCCGTTCGATGTGATCGTGAACGACGCAACTGGAGAGGCTGGAACCGAGAGCCCGATCCGTGGTCCCGGGCCCGCTCTGGTTCAGGTCTCTCGCGAGGCTCAGGCAGAACCGGTCGCTAGCGACTGAGCGGGCCGTCGCTCCCCTCGGTCCCGGCCTTGTCGGGCCGCGCCACCGATGCGAACGCGGCAACCCGGACAGGCATGCCGTTGGGGGCTTGGGATCTACGGCTACGTGTTCCGGTCCCCACCGGTTCCGAGACTGGATGGGCGACTCGCACGGAGCCACGGCGGCCGTACAGATTCTCGGGTCAGCAGCCCACTGGCGGACTGAGGGGGGCACTTCGTAGACGAATTGGCCAGAGCTTGGCTCAGTGGCTGGACCGCGGGCGGCGAGAGCGGCGCGGCGAGGCAGCGAGGGCGAGTAATGGGCGAGTCCGGTCGACCGGTGGCGGGCCTGCGCTGCTGATATCCTGCAACACATGACCGACCAACAGGCTCAGGAGTTGTACCAGCTTGTGACCGGACGTCCCGCCCCTTCGCCGGCGGACGCCGCGGCCGCCCTGAAGGAGCGATTCAGTGCCGACGATCTGGCCGACGGCTCGGCCGTGTCCGCCTACGGCGGCGAGTTTGTGTGGGCGATCCAGAGCTCGAAGCGCCCCCACCTTTACGTCGATGACGAGCCTGCGGCGGCGATGACACCGTTGCCGGGAGACCTCTGGATGCACGCCCGGAGGGTGAGGACCGGAACTTCCCACGCCCACTACTACCGGGTTGGCGGCTCCATTCTCGGCGGCAAGCGCTTCGACACCGCGGCCTACGGTGAGGACTCCTACTCCCAAGACGGCGTGCCCCGTGGAGAGCTCTCGGAAGAGCTGTTCCACGAGAGCCCGACCTACCGCGGCTGGAAGGTGTCCTACTGGCTATACGCCTCGCCCGGGGTGGACCCTTCGGTCCCCTCGGCAGTCATGGTGTGGCAGGACGGGCACCGTTTCTTGGAGCGCGACAAGCGGTCGCGGATCCAAGTGGTGGTCGAGAATCTGGTCCACAAGAAGCGGCTGCCGCCCATGGTCCTGGTGCTGATAGCGCCCGGCTATATCGGCAACCACGACAATTCGGCATCCTACGCTCCAAGGGCCATCGGACACATGCGGAGCCTGCAGTACGACACGTTCAACGACGACTACAACAGGATGGTCGTGGACGAGATCTTTCCCGTGGTCGAGAAGACGTACCGACTGCGTTCTGACGGCTACAGCCGGGCCATCGGCGGCCAGTCGTCCGGTGGGATCTGCTCGCTCAACGCCGCATGGTTCCGGCCCCACGCCTTCAGCCGCGTGCTGTCGCGGATCGGAAGCTACGCAAGCATCCAGTGGCGCTGGGGACAGGAGAACCCTTTCGGAGACTACCCGCTCGGGGCGTACGGGGACCAGGATCCCAGCGAGCCGCTCGACGGGGGCAACATTTGGCCCTTTCTAATCCGCAAGCGCGAGCGGCGCAACATCCGCATCTGGCTCGGTGACGGCACCTATGACCTCGAGAATGCCCACGGTAGCTGGCCACTGCAGAACATCCAGCTGGCGAACTCGCTCAAGATGAGGGAGTACGACTTCAAGTTCAGCTACGGCAACGCCCAACACAGCACCGTTTACGGGGACTCCGAGCTTCCCCAAGCCATGGCGTGGCTGTGGCGCGACTACGACCCGATGCTGACGCACCAGACGTACGTCATGGATCCCGCGGAGAAGGGGAAGCCCTACTTCAGGGTCAAGATCTTCAACCGCTGAGGGCAACCCGGCCGGACTTGCGCGAAGGCAGCTGCGCACGTCCGGGCCGCGCTGGGACGCCGGCCAATCGCCGGGTCCCGACAGGTCACTGTGTGCCCGGTGCGCCCCCTCCGTGCGTTACCATTGGTGCGTCGCCGATCCGGCAGACCTGATTCACCATGGCCACTAACGCAACCCGCCGCTCGTTCTTCCAAGGCATGTTCGGTAGCGCCGCCTCTGTCGCGCTGGCCCAGCAAGCCTTGGCCCAGCAGGACAGCGCTAACGGACTGCCGACCCGCAGGCTGGGCCGGACTGGTGAGCAGGTCTCGATTCTCAGTCTCGGCGGATGGCACATCGGTGCCGTCGAAGACAAGAACGAGGCAGTCCGGATCATGCACGCCGCGATCGACGAAGGCATGACCTTCTTCGACAACGCCTGGGACTATCACAACGGGGGTTCCGAAGAGATCATGGGCCGTGCGATGGCGGAGGGCGGCAAGCGCGACAAGGTTTTCCTCATGACCAAGAACTGCGAGCGCGACTACGAGGGGTCCATGCGCAACCTCGAGGACAGCCTGCGCCGAATGCGCACGGACCGCATCGATCTGTGGCAGTTCCATGAGATGGTCTACGACTCGGACCCGGACTGGGTCTTCGACAAGGGAGGCCTAAAGGCCGCTGTCGAAGCGCAGAAGGCCGGAAAGGTGCGCTACATCGGGTTCACGGGCCACAAGGATCCGAGCATTCACGCCAAGATGCTCAACAAGCCCCACGAGTGGGATGCGGCGCAAATGCCGATCAACGTGATGGATGCCCACTACCGGAGTTTTCAGAAGCAGGTCGTTCCCCTGTGCCTGGCGCGCGACGTGGGCGTCGTCGGCATGAAAAGCCTAGGGGGCGGCGCACCCCGCGGTGCGATTCCCTCTAACACTTCGACGACCCATGAAGAATGCCGCCGCTATTCTCTGAGCCAGCCGATCTCCTCGTTGGTGGTGGGGATTCTCTCGATGGAGGAGCTGATGGCCGAGATCAAGATCGCGCGCGGCTTCAAGCCCATGAGCGACGACAAGAAGGCTGTGCTCCTTTCTAGGGTTGCGGACGTGGCCGGCGACGGGCGCTTCGAGCGCTTCAAGTCGACCCAGGACTTTGACGGAGCGCATCACCGCAGACAACACGGCTTCGCGGTGTAGTCCAATTAGCGTTCCACCATCGACTCTTGCAGTCTGCTGCCCCAACAGGGGTGAAGATCTCCTTGCATTGGCGGTGGCGCTGGCTCCGCACCGCTCGCCCGCAGTACCTAGGCAATTGCCCGCGACGTTCCTGTGGGGAACAGTGGCCCTCGATGCCGGACGCTGTACTTGCGCACCCTCCTCTTGACGCCTTGGAGCTTCTCTTGACCCCCGGCGCCGGATGGTCTGTACCGCCTGAGTGAACGGGAGACGCTCAGAGTCCTCGTTCGCCGCAGGCGCAGCCTCGTGGTGAATGCTGGGCACGGTGTGGTGGGTCAGCAGCAAGCCACTGAACTCCCGCCGCACCATCGTGGGCGTCCTGACGTGCGGATGGGCGTGCAGCCAAGGACGTGTGTCTTGATCTCGTCGCAGGCTGTGTCGACTTCCTGGCGCTCGTTGTACACCACGGCTAGTTCGACAGCCGGCGCGCGCTGCGGGTCGTGCAGCGTCGTAACCAGCCGATACAGCTGATCTCCGATTCCGGGACCGTGCATTCGACGACCCGCCTGGGCATGCCGGCATACGTAGTTCGGAACGAGCCATCCTCCAGCACCTGCCCCACCGGCAACGCGGCTCGCTATCGGGCCACGTCATGACCTGCACCGCAGCAGCTCATCCCAACAACCACGAAAACTACCAAGTGGACAGCATAGGCCCTAGCTCAACTGGACGACCGACAGCTGCAATCCCACACGAGAATCGCAACCGACAGCATCTCGGGTCCAAGGTCTGCTACAAGCCCCCACGACGACATCAAGACTCTGGACACCCAATCGCCCACAGCTTGTGCCCATTAATCGGGACGTGCTGGAGTCTTGCCAGCGACCTCCCATATAATTCGTATCGTGAGTCGAGCCTTTGAGACAGTGATCGAAAGAGTGTCGGCGCTCGCGCCCGAGGAACAGGACCGAATTGCGCGTTGGATTCTCGGCGAGATGGAGGACGAGGAACACTGGACTCAAGCGTTTTCGAATTCTCAAGCTGCCTTGAGCAGACTCGCCGATGAGGCCCGGACGGATATCAGGGCTGGCAGGGCGACCCAACTCGATCCCGACGAACTGTGAAATCGAGGGCAACGCCCCGTTTCTGGTCTGCCTACCGCACACTGCCGACTGATATTCAAGGGCTCGCAAGGAAAGCGTACCGTCTGTTCGCAAGCAATCCCCGACACCAAAGCCTGCGCTTTAAGAAGGTGCACGGCCACGAGCCGATCTTCTCGGCCCGCGTCGCCCTCGGATACCGTGCCGTTGGTCTCCTTGAGGGTGATGACATTACGTGGTTTTGGATCGGAGCGCACGCCGACTACGACCGACTCATAGCAAGACTCCAATGAAGCCCCAAGGCAGCGCAACCGGCATTCAATTGGTTGCAGGCGGCCATGAGAGCTTCCCGCCGACGGTTGGCCCCGTTACGGTTCCGAATATGGTGCGTTGGCCACAGTTGGCCTCCACAGGTGCATTGGGCGAGATAGTGGCCCGCGATGCCGGTCCGCGTAGTTGCCCATCTTCCTCTTGGCACCGCCGGAATTCAATTCACCCCGGCTCTGCTCGGTGCGCTCCTCGAGAGTCTCCTCAACGCTGTGCGGCGAACGTGCCGGTTACGCCTCGTTGAAGGGCGCGCCAACGCTGTCTGTGAAGACGCACGGTGAAGGTCGCTCCACCGGGATTGTCGCGGGCGAATCTTGGAGGGCGGGTCAATCTGGCACAGGCTGACAAAGAACCTGGACAGTTCCCGGCAGGCACAACCCGCGGATCCATCTGCCAACGGCTTGGAACCTAGGCGCGGACAACGGTCGAGAGGCTGCACCTCTTCGGTGGGCTGGCCGTGGGCTATCCTGTTGCCGGTCCTGCTTGCTCCGCAGGCCAATGATCGGAGGTGGGAACTTGGAATCCAGACGGGAGTTTTTGGGCCATCGCCTGCTTGATGCCACCGCCATCGCTGCTGCGGCGGGATTGCCGGTCGGGCTGCCTGCCCAAACCGAGTCATCTCGCGAGATTCGCATCGGAGTGGTGGGAGGGGGCTTCGGATCGCAGTTCTACTGGCACGAGCATCCGAACTGCACGGTCGCAGGCGTCACCGACTTGAGGGCTGAGCGTCGTGACAGGCTCCAGACGACGTACCGGTGTGAGACGGTATACAACTCCTTGGAAGAGATGCTCCGGCACCCGGAGGCGTTTGACGCTATTGCAGTCTTCAGCGGTGCCCCTGACCATTTCCGCCACGTCTCGATGTGCATGGAGCGCGGGCTCCACGTAATCTCCGCAGTTCCCGCGGTGATGACCCTTGAAGAGGCCGATCGTCTTCGGGACCTGAAGGAACGGACCGGTCTGCGATACATGATGGCCGAGACCAGCTATTACAGGCAGCCCACTATCTACGCACGGAACCTGCATGGACAGAGCGGTTTCGGGGAGGTCTTCTACTCGGAACTCGAGTACTACCACGACCGCGGCGACCTTGATGCGCTCCTGGCCGATAAGTCCTCCCGCTTCTATGAGCCGGATGGGTCTCGTTCCTGGCGCTGGGGCTTACCGCCGATGCACTACCCTACCCACTGTCTGGGGCACTTGGTGGGAGTGACTCGGGAACGCATCGACCGTGTCTCGTGCCTTGGGTGGGGAGGTAAGCATGTCTGGCTCCAGGAGAATCGCTACGAGAACCCGTACTGGAACCAGTCGGCGCTTATGCGGACGAACCGCGGCAACATGGCTCGCTGCAATGTCTTCTGGCTGGTGGGGGGACACGGAGAACAGGCCCGCTGGTTCGGAGAACGAGGGTCCCTGTTCATGTCCGTGAGAGGGCTTCACGGAGATGCCTGGCTGCCACGTTCGACGGCCCTCGACCGTCGAGAAGGTGTCGAGGAGGTCGAGATTCCGGATTACTGGAAGAGCGACATGCTGCCGGCTCCGATGCGGCACGGGAGCGGCCACGACGGCAGCCACGTGTTCCTCGCGGCGGAATTCGTCAACGCCCTCATCCACGACCGCGAGCCCGTGATCGACGTGTACGAATCCCTGGCGATGACAGTGCCGGGAATTGTCGCTCACGAGTCGTCATTGAAGAATGGCGAGCAACTCGCCGTTCCGAGCTTCGATCGCTCCGGCTGAATTATCGGCGAAGCGAATCCGCCGGGATTCCGGCTGGTCGGCCGACTTGCACCTGATAGGTCTGCAAGACGGCCACCCGACTGGAGTTCAGTCCACGTAGAGGAACTCGTTCGAACTCAGGAGCATCTGCGCGAAGCTCTCGACGGACCTCTCGAGCGCCTCGTCGTCCGAGCTGTTCGCGCGGGCGAACAATGCTTGCTCCCTGTCCAAGTGACCGGCTGCCAGTTCGATTTCTTTCGGGGTCGGCTCACGCGACAAGACGATCCCATAGCCGGCGCGAATGATGGACTCCGTGCCATTCGCGCTCCCCTTTGCACGCTGCATCGCACGCCGAGCCAGCGCCGTGGCGTTCTCGGAGACGAAGTCACTGTTCATCATCGTCAGTGACTGGAGCGGAGTAGCCGACGGGACCCTGTTCGTGCAGGTGGTGTCGATGTTCGGGAAATCAAACGTTGTCATGAACGTTGAAGACCACGTCCGGCGGGCTAGGAGGTACACACTTCTCCTGTTGGCACCCTCCACCACCGGAAGTTGGAGGCCGTCCGAACGGGGATCCAGCATCACTGGCGGGCCGTTCGCAGTGAGGTCAAGCCGGTCTGCGACGGAGAGGATCGAGTCCCTGAGCGCCTCAGCTTCCAGCCGTCGCAGAGGCCTTCGCCAGAGCAGTCGATTCTCGGGGTCCTTGACACGGGCACGCTCGGCCGATGGGTTGTCCGTCCGCCGAGACGACTGCTGGTAGACCGACGAGAGCATGATCAGCTTGTGCAGGCGCTTGACCCTCCAGCCGTGGTTTACGAAGTCGACCGCCAACCAGTCGAGCAGTTCGGGGTGAGAGGGCGGGGCGCCATATCGCCCGAAATTGTCCGGCGTCGAGACGATCCCCGTCCCGAAGTGGTGCTGCCAGATGCGATTCACGACCACCCGAGCGGTCAGGGGGTGCTCCGGGTCGGTCATCCATTCCGCGAGGGCCAGCCGGTATCCCATGGTCTTGCCGACTCGGTTCGGCGAGGGAGAGGCTAGGCAGTCGTCTCCCTCCTTGCAGAGGATCTCAAGGAAGCCCGGCTTCACCGCCGGGCCGGGGTTCTCGACGCTGCCTCGCTGGAGCAGGCGGATCATGGGTAGCTCGTCGCCATCCCAGAGTGCGCGCAGCTTATGGAGTTCGTGACGGTAGCCGCGCCAGGCCTTAAGATCCTGCTCTAGCCGCGCCAGCTTCTCGCCGTCCGATGCCGAGACCCGGGAATTGACTTCCTTGTCGGTGACCTCTACGGACGGCCCGAACTTGCTGACCAAATACTTCTGGACTTCCGTTCTATCTGTAGCGTCCGTCGCTAGGGCGGCGCGCAGGTCCTCTCGGAGAACTTCCGGGACTGTCTCAAGTTTCTCCTCGACCAGCTGCTCGGCGTAGGGCTCTCGGAGCACCTTCACGCGCGCGATCAGCTTTTCGAGCTCGGCATCGACCTCCTCGTTGTGGTGATCGATCTTCTCCTTCTCGGTCGCCGAGACCGTATAGAGCACGCGGTTCTTCGGCTGGATCCATTTCGACGGGTTGTAGGCCGAAGAAAGGAGAGCTAGGAAGCGGTAGTAGTCACGCTGCGGAATCGGATCGAACTTGTGACTGTGGCACCGGGCGCATGAGAGAGTCAGTCCAATAGAACTGCGCGCGACCTTGTCGATCAGGGCGAATAGGGTGTCGTAGCGGTCCGAGGGACGATCGGAGATGTCTTCGTCCGTTGCATCCAGGACGGTCCGCAGGTATCCCGTTGCGATCAGTCCCTCCAGCATCTCTGGCGAGTAGCTGGCCGCGCTCCGCCAGTCGTGCATCTCGTCGCCCGCGAGTTGCTCGGTAAGGAACTGGTCCCAAGGCTTGTCCCGATTGAACGAGTCGATCACATAGTCGCGGTAGCGCCACATTCCGGGAGCAAGGATCGGATTCTCGGCCCTGAAGTCCTTCCCCGTGGTGTCGACATAACCCGCTGCGTCCAGCCAGAAGCGCCCCCAGCGCTGACCGTACTTGGGCGATTCCAGCAAACGGTCGAGCAAGCGCTCAAATGCGCCGGGAGCCTCGTCGTCCAGAAAAGCAGCAGCTTCTTCCGGGGTCGGTGGGAGACCCCACAAGTCGAGGAATGCGCGGCGCATTAGCGTCCGTTTGGACGCTGGTGCTGACATGGAGAGCCCTTTGCCCTCCAGCTTGTGCAGCACGAAGGAGTCGATCGGACCTTGGACACGCTCTAGCGAGTCCACGTCTGGGACTGGACCGGCTATTGGAGTCCGGAATGCCCAGTACTCGCGGTCCTTCCTAGTAATCGGCGGGGCCTCGGCTTCGGTCAGAGCCCTGTCCAGGGGATTCCCGAGATCGACGTAGTCGGCGAATGAGCCTTCGTCAATCCATGATCGGATCACTTCAACTTCATCAGTGCTCAGTGCCTGAGCCGCCCCCTCAGGCGGCATCACTCCGCTCACCAGCTGACGAATGAGTACGCTCTTCTCCGAAAAGCCCTCGATCACGACCGGGCCGTGCACGCCTCCCCGTAGGACCGATGCCAATGTTGACAAGTCCAAGCCGGACTGGGGGCGGTCGCCGCCATGGCAGGCAACGCACCTTTCGTTGAGAAGGGGCTGGATATCGTTCTTGAACCGTGCGATCTGCTGCCGAGCCGCTTCGGGGATTTCATGCTTGGCTTCGGAAGGCGCTCCCCCTTCGATCCACCGCCGGATCGTCTCGACCTGCGCCTCGGGAACCTTGCTGTTGAAGGCCGGCGGCGGCATTTCCGCGTTTGAGACCTTTTGGAACAGCCGGCTCTCCTCGGCAGAGCCCTTGTGGATGACCGGGCCGTTGAAGCCGCCTCGCATGACGGACCTAGCCGTGCGAAGGTCGACGCCCAGTTCTGGTGAGCTCTTTCCGTGACAAGTGAAGCAGTAGGTCGAGAAGATTGGCAGAACATCCTTCTCGAATACCGGGACACTGTCGGTCGGGACGGCGACGGCTGCGGCAGTAGAGGCGAGCACGCCGCCGAACAGCAGCAGCTTCATACGGCTCGGACCTCGTTCGTGAGGATGTCTCCCACGACGCGCGCTCCGGTGACTGTGACATCGGATGGCGTCTCGAAACGGCCTGCGTGCGGATAGACAGTCTTGCGGTGGTCCAGTCCGAGTTGGTGCAGCACTGTGGCTGTCATGTCCGGCACGCTGACCCGGTCAATCACTGACTTGTACCCGAAGTCGTCAGTCTCGCCGTATGCGAAACCGGGCCTGAAACCTCCGCCCGCGAACCAGAGCGTGAACGCATTGCGGTTGTGGTCGCGTCCGTCGCTTCGCTGCGTTGTCGGTAGTCGGCCGAATTCGCCCGCCCACATCACGATGGTCTCGTCGAGCAGGCCTCGCGCTTCGAGGTCTGTCACGAGGGCCGCCGCTCCTTGGTCCGTTTCGGTAGCGATGACAGGCATGTTCTTGCCGAGTTCGTTGTGGTGATCCCATGGCTGGCCGGGCTTCGTGGTCACCTGCACGAAGCGCACACCTGCCTCCACGAGCCGGCGGGCCATGAGGCAACGCGTGCCGTACGGTCCCCGGACCGGGTCGTCGATCCCATAGAGCTTCTTGGTGGCCTCGGACTCGCTGTTGATGTCAACGACGTCCATCGCCTCGACCTGCATGCGGGCGGCTAGCTCGAAGTTCTTGATCCGGGCCTCGAGTTCGCTTTCGCCGGGCCGCTCGTCGAGATGGAGTTGGTTGATGCGCGCCAAGTAATCGAGACTCTCGCGCTGGACTCCGGGCGGCAGTGGCCGGGCCGGCTTCAGGTGGTGAACCGGAGCTCCGGTGGTCGCGAATTCGACGCCTTGGTACAGCGCGGGCAGATAGCCGCTCGCCCAGAGTTGCTTGCCACCGATCGTGTAGCCCTTCGGATCCCGGAGCACAACGTATGCGGGAAGGCTCTGGTTTTCCGTTCCGAGCGCATAGGTGATCCACGCACCCATGACCGGCCGGCCGGGAAAAATCTTGCACGTGAGCAGCATGTTCAACCCTTCGAGGTGGTTGTTGTGCTCGGTGTGCATGGACCGGATGAAGCACAGCTGGTCGACAATTCCCGCGTGGTGGGGCAGGACTTCCGAGACATCCATGCCGGATTCGCCGTGCTTGCTGAATTCAAACGGGGTCGGCAGGAGCGTGTTGTAGTTGCCCGGCTGGTGGATCTCGACGCCGTCCGGGTGAGGCTGGCCAGCATACTTCGCCAGCATCGGCTTCGGGTCGAACAGGTCCATCTGGCTCGGACCGCCGTTCTGAACAAGCTGGATTACGGCCTTAGCGCGGGCAGGGAAGTGTCCTTTTCGGGCGACGAGGTCGTTGTGTGTGACGATACGCTTCGCCCCGGATTCCTCGGCCAGCAGATGGGCGAGAGCTATGCCCCCGAAGCCTAGAGGGCTCAACTCCAGCAGCTTGCGTCGCGATATCAATGCGGACCTCCGGGACTCGGCCACATCCAGCTTAGAACAATTCCAGGATCAGCGTATGTCCCAAGAGCGGCCACGCAGTCGATCGGGCAAGATCAAACCGCGGAGATTGCCGACGGGCACCTAGGCGTCTCGCGAAGAACCGCGGGGACTGCGGCTATCGCGTGGACTGGTCCGCCTTCGCCTTACGGTTGGTCTAGCATGGCAAACAGGTCTTCCCGTCGCGACCTCGGCGCTTTGGCCAGAGCCCCTCGTGGACACCGTCAAGGATCTGTCGGAAGGGAGCCGGGAGTTGTTCGAGGGGATGGCGATCGAGCCTCACGGGAAGTGGCTCGCGCCCCGTGCGGTCGTGGACTGGATTCCTGAAAGGGCAGACTGGGCCAGCCCGACGGGCTGCGCGTGACCTGTCCCCCGGTTGAGGGCAGTTGATCGGCGGACCCGGACCACGGTTGATTCACTAGCCGGTCCTGAGCGCTTCGCGGAGTTGTTCGAAGCCCCGCACGACCCGACCGACCGACGTGTCGTCGTCTTGGCTGACAAGTACGATGAGCCGATACAGGACGCGCTTCGGGACGTCGATGGTACCTGCGCCAGCCTCGACTAGCTGCAGGACCTTTACTCGGTCATCAAGACGTCCGACATTGACCTCCCGTCCTGTTTCGTCACGGGCGTGAGCAAGTGATCCAAGGTGTTCGTGTATTCGGCGCAGACGTGGACCGCATCGGACCACCTTGTCGACTCCGAGGGTCACGGGTGACGATTTGGGATCCGCAGCGTCTGCGGGCGCAACAGAAGTGACTGTAGGCGTCTGCCGGGCTGTTCGAGCATGCGAAGAAGCCAGCCGAGCATCTGACGCCCAAGGGGCAGGGCGAGACACAGACGGCTGTCGCGGCCGGACGCGGGGCCGAAGCCGCTGAAGTCGCTGTTGGAGCACCGCGAGGGTCTGGACGTGTTCCTGCAGCGCCCACAAGACCCGCCTGGCAACAGTTCCGCCGAGACAGCCTTGCGTCGTCCTTTAGTGGGACGCGAGCTATCGAACGGCTCCACGCCCAAGAGGGCGGGGGACGTGCGGGCGAACCTTCTATCAGTGCTCGGCACACTTTCAACGGCGGCATCGATGTGTGAGGGGCGCAGGAGCAGTTCTTGGCCAGTTGCGCCCAGTTCGAGGCGCCGGACCCGGTCGGCCGGCTGCCCTGCGCCGGGTCGGCTGTCAGTCGTCCCCTCCTCGAGCCGCAGCTTGACAAGGAGTGGCGGAAGCCCGACGGTGCATGGAGGCCATGGGTGTCTCCGTGGCGCTGCTGCTTATGCAGGCGCACGGTTTTCTGAGGGTTCCATCCTTGGACTCGCCTCCGTCCCGTCACCCGACGCAGCCCCGACGGCTGAGCCTGACCGTCCCGCGTCCGAGCGAGTCGCGAAGACACCTGTGGAACGAGGTGCAGCGCGATCACGATGTCAGCCACAGTCCAATTCCAGACGCTCCGCTCCGCTAGTTTGTGCACTCGAAGACGGCTGCCCGCTAGCCCTGGTGGGATTCGTAGTGACGGCCAAGCGGATGGCTCTGCGGGGCCACTTTGTCGGCTGGTTCCCCGACCGCCCAAGGGGCGCAACCTGCCGAGGTTCGTGATCTATTTCCCGTTCCTGCGACTGGATGACGATCCTCAAGCGCTATGCCGACATTCCCATCCACGCCCCACTCAAACGGTTACACTCCTACCTGCTTGACACTGATGATCCTAACCGTACGATCATCAAACGTGTAAACAGCCCACAGGCTCGGCGTTTGTGCAACAGAGTCCTCATATTGCACGTATGCCATGCGACCGCCTTCAATGCACATCCCGTCATCGGGTTTGTGCACAAGATTCCATTCCAGTGCGAGAAAGGCCTCGTTGAGTCGGCTGTCGTTCGTTGAGTGCTTCCTTAGCCACTCCTTGACCTTCTCTTCCCGAACAACTTCCCTAAAACCGTCAGGGAATCCGGGGATGGCCAAGAGGACTTACTCTATTGCTGAGTTGCCCAAGCGACTACCTCGGGCGTGACTTCTCCCTTGACGGCTCCAAGCGTTGCGAAAAACGGAATCTCCTCGCCTTCCTCTGCCATGCCCCAGATCCGATCGTGGCTCATTTCGCTCACATCGGTTGCCGTGTGTCCCAAGAGCGTGTTCAGGACAAAACGCGTCAGTTCCGTTTCGTAGTTGTCAAGACTACTCACATCGGGTTCGGCCAGCGAGCGAAACCTTCGAGGCTCGTAGGGGAATCTCGGTTCCGTCACCTCGATGCAGCCTTCCTCGACGAGAGTCTCGATACAGGCTGGCAGCAGCCTCGCGACCGGTCCCTGTGGTTTCTTGATGTACGTCGCCTCGGAAATTGGAGTACCTCTCTGCTTGTATGCGAGCATGTCCGAAAACCATAGGGTCTTGTTCAGCCTGACAGCTCCCAGCTGGGCCGGGTTGTCGCTACACTCGCTTACGACGAAGTGGACAAGTGCCTTGAACTTGTCCTTTACTGCTGCTTGCGACATCATGAGTTTCCTCCGCCTGTGCCGACCTTCGTATGGGCGGCACAGAACCTTCTCATTTCAGGTTATCCGATCAGCCGCTGTCTCGAAGCTGGGACGCCAGAAGATCGAAGACCGAAGACATTATACAGAGTAGGTCAATGCCACACGGTGCGCCATCTCAGCTCGCATGCAGCCACGCTAGGTCGAGCGCACTCGGACAATCGAGTCTATGATGATGCCCCAAGTACATCCTCCTATTGGCATGGGCGGCCGTCCTACCGGTGTTTGCGCCGCCACGAAGCGGACTATCCCGGTCGTCGATAGACGTGAACGGCCAAATCGGGTCTGTGCCAAGGGCCTTGGTCGGTTGAGCCCTTGGCCCGGTCCGAGTGTCAGCAGTGGCAAAGGCGCGGAGTCCCCGATGCAGATCATGCTGCCGCGCTACAACGGTCAAGCCTGCAGCGGTGGTCCCAGGTTTGCACTTGGAACGCCGCACGGCAGAGGCCGGGCCGCCGACCGATCGACATCACTGCGCCAGTGTGGAGCCCTTGGTGGTCCGGTGGGGGAATGGTGGCCATGCCCCGGCCAGCTGCCCTCTGCATCGCAACTGGGCCGCCTTGCACCGCCTCAACTGCCTTGAGCTGCGCACGCACCTGCCACCTTAGTTCTTCATGGGAAGCCAGCGAGATGGATTCTGGAGGTAGCCGGCACAGCCAGTCGGACGGCCAATGCTGCACTACCCGCGTATGCCGTCTTCTGCCTCACCTGCGTTGGTCAGCTTCGACTCTGGCGGGTGGGAGTAGAGGTGGGGGAATGAGGTAAACGGTTCAGCGTCATCAGAGTCTGGCGGAGCCGTTGAGTCAGGTTGCCTTTGATGTGTGCCTCGAGTGGAAGGTCCGTGACAGGACGGAGGTCGCATTGCGTTCCGCCAACGGCGGGTTGCCGATTGCGGCGGGCAAACTCCAGCGTGGACGAGCGTGCAGTCCGCGCTTGCGCTCGTCTGCCCATCTCCCACGGCAGTCAGGGTCGCAGATCCACGGCTAGCTGTCCCCGATCCAGTTCGCAGGCCCGCAGGCAGTTGTGCGTCCACGTGGATTCGGCCCCGCCAAGCGCACTCTCTCGGACACTGAATCCATCGGGAGACGGCAGCTCAGTTGGCTTCAGCCAATTCGCTGAGCACTAGCCGTGACTACCTGACAGGCCTAGCCGAACATGCTTGCCCGTCGAGTCGTGCCACTTGCCCGAGCCAGCCCCACTCAACCAAATCACCTCCGCCCAGCCGCCCCCTCTCTCCCTGACCTCAAATGCTCCCGGGCTGAGTGTTCACACCGGGGATTCGGTCCGGCGACCGGCATTCCATGACTGGCAGCAAGCTGCCCGCGGGGAGCGTCTGCCGAATCGCAGAACGAGTGCAGCAAGCCAACTGATCGAAGGAGTGCCGCAGCGGATTCGGACATGGGATTGGCTTGGCGCTGCGACTGTAGGCACCGGAGCAGGATTCGGTGGCGTTGCGCGAGGCTCTGGATTTGGAGTCGGCCCGTGAGTTGAGAGCGTCAGAGCGTGTCGCAAGAACCTGTCCGATCTGTCCCCGTAGGATGATCACCTCTTGGCGACGTAACCCCCATGGTCGGCGCAATCTGCCCGCCGGCCTTCTACTCAACCCTACGAAGCGGCACTGGCTCCGGTGCGTTGCGGCCAAGTGATCGACGACCTCGGCGGGGTGATGCAACCCCCATGATCGAGACCGCGCCCGGAGCGTTAGCGTTGATCACTGGTTCCGGCGTGGGTTGGCTTCACGTCTTCTCGCGAGTTCAGTGAGATTGTAGTGACGTTGTTGCGCCTATCGGCGGTGTGACATCAGCAGGTCCTGCGAGCCTCGGCGACAGATAACGTCAGGAAGTCTCAGCCCGACCTCTCGCTTATGGTCCTGCGGCCTAGCTTGACGGCCAACGCATCCTCATGCTCGTCACCCCACGTGGCGAGCCTCTCCGCCAGTTCCTTCACGACGTCCGGTCGGGCTGAGACCAAGTTCTGCGTCTCGCCGGGATCATCCTCCATGTCGTACAACTCGTCGACGCGCATACGAGGCCAAGCCTGAAAGTCGCGCAACATCAGTTTCCAGCGCTCAGTGCGAATGGCTCGCTCTTCGAACAAGACCCCGTCGATGCCCTTCTGCGAGATGTTCTGGATCACGATCTCCCGATTCCATTCGTCTCGTCCGCTAACCAAGTCGGCAATCAGGCTGCGGTCCGAATAGTCCCTATCAAGCCGACCATAGAGACCTGCGGCGTCCATGATCGTTGGCATGAGGTCCACGGAACTCACGCCCGACTGCCAGGCGACCCCAGCAGGGAGGACTCTGGGGTAGTGCATGATCAGCGGCAGACGGGCGGCCTCGTCGTACGCAATGCTCATCCCCGCTAGTGTTCCAGGACGGTCGATCCATGTCCGTCCGTGCTCGGTGGTGAGGATGATGAATGTGTTTTCGAGTACATTGCTGCTTCGCAGCGCATCAATCATTCGTCCGATCTCCTCATCGAGCGCTGTGACTGAAGCGTAGTACTCCTCGTGCTCAACGTTCTTGCCCTCGTACGGTTCGTGGAACCTCTTCGGGGGATTGTTTGGCTCGTGTGGCGAGTAGTAGGACTGGTAGAGGAAGAACGGCCGGTCAGCGTTCTCCTCGATGAACTCGACGGCACTGTCCGTCTGAACGGTAGGCCTGTAGCGTGACTTGTGCGGCTCGCCCAGCCAATGATGGATTTGCGAGTTGAAGCTCTTCCAGACGTCGAAGAAACCCGGGTTTCTTTCTCCCAGGTGCCACTTGCCAATGTGTGCGGTGCGGTAGCCCGCGTTGTTGAGGAAGTGCGGGAAGTTATCCCATAGGTCGAATCGCGGATCCCCGAATGGATCGGGTATCGGTTCTTGGTAGACATTGTTCGACCCGCTCGGCACGTAGGGATACGTGTTCTTCCGCATGCCGTGCTCGTGGGGGTACTTGCCTGTGAGGATCGAGGCGCGGCAGGGGCCACAAAGGGGCTGCGGAGCGTAGCAATTGTCAAATCGGATGCCGTCCGCGGCCAGTTGATCGATGTTCGGCGTGTGGACATCCGAGCGACCATACGCGCCGATGGCGTCTCGGCGGCACTTGTCAAGCAGTATGAACAGGAAGTTCGGAGGGTCTTGGCTCCCAGCCGCATCGAGACCGGACCCGGCTTGGGCCGAGGACTGCCGCGCCGCCAAGGCGCTCCCGAGTAGCCCCAGCCCGCCGGATGCGCTGAGAAACGAGCGTCGATTGACTGATTGAGGCATGACTTTCTCCCCCTATCCCCACTGCCAGCGCAGCTCGAACTTCGGATTCGTACTCCACTTGCCCTTCGAGAAATCCGGCATCTCCACCGCCTTAGACTTGGCGGCGATCGATTGCTCGCTCAGGGGGCCGATCGCGCTCCACGTAACAGCGTCAACGATCGACACCGGTGGCGGCGTCCCGTGTCGCAGGCTCTCTGTCCAGCCGCGCAGTTCCATCCAGTCCGCGCCGCTGTGTCCGAACCGCAGGGCCCGCTCGCTGTACATCTTCCAGATGGGATGGTCGAATTCGTCAAGGAAAGGTTTCAGCGAATGCCACTGCCGGGCATCTACCGCCTTGCCGTCCCAATGCCGTTCCTGCACCCAGATCGAGCCCTCCCCCGGGAACGGCCAGCGGACCATGCCCTTTGTCCCCTGATATTTGTGTCCGTCGTCACGGGGATGCCAGCTCTGGATGTCGTGGAAATTCAGTGCCGTGCGGCCGTCCTCCAGTTGCACTAGCCTCGATTCCCAACGCAGGTTTTTTGCCTGCAGTTTTTGGGGTGCCGGTTTAGAGGAAGGCGATCTTGAGAGGGAGGTTGTTGAGCCACGGGATCGTCACGGCCTCGTCAGCGATGCCGGCCTGTACTAAGAGCGGGTTGTAGGCGCGGCGTCCGAAGCGCACTTCAATTTGGTCGGGAAGGATCTCGATGCGCGCGGAGGCCTGCACGAACTTGCGGAAGAGCGTGCGGGCCTTGGCCTCGGCCAGCTTGCCCCCGAGCAAGCGTCCCAGCAGGCGGTACAGGCCGGAGGCCATCAGGGTGATCTGCAGGTCGACGTCGATCTTCTGGGGCACCTTTGAGGAGAGCGCGTCCATGTGGAAGAAGTCGATGGCCTCTGCGATGGCGTTCTCGATCAGCATGCGGCGCGCGTAGCGCTCGATGATCTCCGGCACGGGGTTCTTGAGCTGGTTGGTGATCAGCAGGATGGGCCTGCGCTTGCCGATGTTGGTGACCGCGATCTGGCGGATCTCGTGCGGATAGGCGGGCAGCTCCAGACGCTGGTCCAGCACGCGCGGGTTGCGGTAGCGTCGGCCGATGTTGTGCAGCCGCACCCGGCGCCAATCGGCCTGCGCCGCGCTGGCGACTTGCGCCAGCACGCGCTTGGTGCGCGAGCGCAGGGTCACAAAGCCGATGCCGCGCCGGTGCAGTTGGCAGAGACCGGGGCGGGTGGTGAAGGTGCTGTCGAAGACCAGCTCGTGCGGGTCGCGGCCGGTGCGCTCGCGCCACCAGTCGGCGAAGAGCAGGGCGGCCTGGGGGCGGTCTTGCTTGGCGATGCAGGTGTTGCCGTAGCACAGCGCGCGGGTGTCGGCGTCGCGCGCGACGAGAGCCAGGATGCCCTTCTGCTTGCGGGAGCGTTTCGAGACGTAGTGCTTGCCGACGAGGGCGTCGTCGCCGTGGTAGGGGATGGTGTGGAAGTCGAGGTCGAAGGAGTCGCCGCGAGGCAGGCCTTGCTCGTGAAGGGCCTTGTTCCACAGGCGCGCGAGGGTGCGGATGTGGCGCGGGTCGACGCGGCAGGAATACTCGGTGAGGGTGGAGCGCTTGGGGATGCGGTTGAGGCCGGCGAAGAGGGCCAGGCCGGGGTCGCAGACCTCGCTGTCGACATGGGAGTGGCGGGCGGAGCCGTAGAGTTTGAGGGCGAGCAGGGAGAGCACGGCGTTGGGGGCGGGCAGCATGGAGCTGCCGGGCATGTGCGCCTGTTCGAGGATGGAGGCAAGCGGGAAGGGGGCGAGCAGGCGGGCGAACAGGAAGAGGCCGCCGTAGCGGCTTCGGAAGCGCCGCGGTGAGAGGTCGAGGGAGCGCCGGTCAGCGGGGGGTTCGAGCAGGCGGGGCAGCTGGTCGGGCCTGCGGCGGGGCAGCTTGGGGACACCGTTGTCGGCGAGGACGCGGTGAACGACGGTCTTGCTGGCGGGGATGCCGAGGCGGGCGAGCTCTGCGGAGATCTCGAGGATGGAGAGGTTGTTCTCGCGGCGGAGCTTCAGGATGGTGCGATCGCGCTCGATGGATACCGGCGTGGGGAGGCCGGGCTTGCGGCCGGGAGTGGAGGGCAGGAAGAAGTCGCGATCGGGGTGCTTGTCGAGCTTGCCGGCAAGCTGCAGCAGGTAGGCGGGGGAATACTTGAAGCGCCGAGCGGCTTCAGGCAAGGAGAGGCCGTCGACGCAGAGGGCGCGGAGGGCTTCGTACTGGCGGTGGTTGGGGTTTTGGGGTTTGAGGAAGACGGGGGCCAGGTGGGAGAAGTCTTTCATTGAAATAGGAGGAATTGGGAACTTTATCCACCATACCATAATGACGATTCCTGCAGGTGCCTGAGGGAGGGCTCGGAGGCACTTCGGAGAGCAGCCGCAAGGCACTCGGGAGAGACCGGTCGACAGGCGCATGACCGCCAAGCATGGCGATTGCGGGCGATATCCGGGCCTTCTGCGGTGTGGGGGCCAAAACCGGGGCTGAGCCGAGATGGCCAAGGGACGCGCCCCGCGGGGCTCTCGGGAGAGGGGCCACAAGAACTCCTAATGAAACTGTGGATATAGTTCCTGCTTCCGGTATATCCACTAAGACGAAAGAGCTGAAGCGAGCAGCAGTACCGCGCCACGAGAGCATCGGACACCCTTGGACCAATGGGTGAGTGCCTGTCGCCAGCGGATCCTGACGGACTGGTGCAGCGATCTGGCCGTCAGCTGAAGTCGATTAACCTGCGTTGGGAATCGAGGCTAGGACATTCGTGCGATCGGAGTTGGTGTAATCGCGCTTCGCGTTCGGGTGATTGGGCCCCCAGCGGTCCTCGGCGTATCGGTTCATGCCCCGGGAGACGCCGCCCATTGCGATCACGGACTCAATGCGAGTCCCATGGTTGATGTCCATCAGCATCGCCACAGGGGCAAACTGGTGAGTGGGGTACAGGTTCCCGTTGCGTGTGACCGAGTGTTCTCCGCGCCACCTGAGCTCGCCTTTGTCGGCGAAGCGCGAGTCGAACATCACTCCCCGGACATCGTGACCGTACCCGGATTCGCAATACACGATCTCTCCCAGCAGGCCAGCACGCGCGATGTTCAGCACTGCCAGCGGTTCACGGCGGTACACCCAGTTCTCGAGCATCGTGGCGGACACACCCGTCCGCTCGGCCGTTTCAACAAGCTGCCAGCACTCGTCGACCGTGACCGCCGCCGGGACTTCGATGGCAGCGGCCTTTCCTGCTTCGAGGGCCGCGACAGCCATGGGGGCGTGCCATTCCCAAGGCGTCGCGACAATCACGCCGTCCAGATCTTCGACATCGAGGAGGCGACGGTAGTCCTCGGAGCCGCGCGCGTAGATCCTTGGCTCAGGTTTCCCGGCATCCACGCAGGTCTTGCGTGCCTTTGCCGCCGCATTGTCGTCGAGATCGCAAATCGCCGCGACTTCAATTCCTGTGAGATCGAGCAACGGCCGCAGCAGAGATGACCCGCGCGAACCCGCGCCGATGATGCCCACGCGGACAGGCGTCTCGGCGGCTCGCGTCTCAGCGGCTGCAAGGGCGGCGGCGACGCCCACAAACGTTCGGCGGTCGATTCTGTTCATTACGGTTCCTTATGGTGGCTTGGTCGGGACCGAGCCGAATCCGGCTCCATCGTACAGCGCCTAGTGCGGTTCGGATCGGATCGTGCAATAAGCACTCGACGGGAGAATCGGCTTGTCTCACCTGCGGCGAATGCGGACTTACGGGGCGAGATCAGAGTATCGTGGCCCGTTCGCTGGCCTGCAACATGCCAATGTTCGCTGCACAGGACCATATTCTGCGATTGACTGACTTGAGCGACCAATCAAAAAATACCGTGTGAGTGACCTCTCCATACCGCATATGGCAGTCTTCAGCGGCAGAATGGCACGCGGACAACACCCGCTCCATGCCACCATCATCTCGCACGGGCCACGGAGGAATGGCCGCCGCCACTCCGCTCTCTTCTGGTGCCCTGGCTGCACGGCCCGCTCTGCTGGAAGAAGAAAGTCGCGGTACCTTACTGGCTGTGTGCTGGGACTGCCGGGCGCCCATAGACGAGAGGGACTGGAACTGGTTGCCAGCGTCCGTGGTCGCAGCGGGATGGCTCAAAGCCTCCCATTCCGGAGTCGAGCCTGCCTCCGGTTCACACCGCAGCGGATCCGCGACATGGCCTTCCGGGGTGGCCGCAATCCCGCAGGATGAGACTCGCTGCTCGGATCCGCAAGCCCGAACTAGGGCGGTCCTTGACCCTGTGCTCGCGCTGCCGCCGCTTGCTTTCTGGCGAATTTCCCCGATACGCCCGGCACCGCGTCGTGAGTGGTGGACAGCCACCACCTCCCGGTCTGGAGGCGTTGGGTGCGGGGCTGAACATCATCCATACGGGCACTTTGGCCACGGCAGCCGCGGATGTGACACTGGCTGCCTTCGGGACGCTACTGGCGCTCGCATCCACGAAGCCGGAGGCCGACGAAGGCGTGGCTGCGGTTCAGGGGCTCCCGCTGGCGGTCGCGTAAACGAGGATCTCCTGCCCTCGAGCGCGTGCCTCAGCCAGCCTGGCCTGCTGCGTGGCTTCCAGTCGAGGCCAGACCGGTGCCTTCGGACGCCGAAGGGCGCTCACTTCTTCGAGCCACTGCTGGTTCGCAAGCTCGGGCCCCACGAATTCGATGAAGCGAGTCATCTCCTTGTTCGGCGACTTGAGCAGCGTTTCGAATCGCATCGAGAGCGTCCTTTCCAGGTGCAACGCCTTGAGGAACTCCGTACCTTTCTCGATCATTCCGCTCCACAACCAGCCGAAGGACGCGAGCGGGATTTCCTTGGACAGGAGCCACTTCGGCGGCATGAGGCGCATCTGGATCCGGGCGGGAATGTGCACCCAGGGACTGCTCCCCCCAGTTCGCCGCCGAGAACGGCTCGAGCCCGATCTTCTCGAGCATCAACGATCTGATCGCCATCGGACGAAAGCCGGGGTGCTTGCTCATCGATATCGCCGTGTCCCGACCGTCGCGGTAGATGTGAACGAAGCGAGCTACGCTCCCTTCCTTTCGGTCATCCTGCGGGCCGCCGCTCGACCTTGATCCTGAACCCGGCATCGGGCCTGGGTGCCGGGGCATGACGGACCTTCAATGCGTAGGTGGGCGGGGTCAGCGATATCTCCAACCGGTTGAGGATGGTCGCGAGGGTGATTGCCGACTGTATTTCAAAGAAACCGCTGCCGAGACAACGATGCGTGCCCAAGCCAAATGGCGCCCACGCACCCGGCGCCCGGTGCTCGAGGCGGTCCGCGGCGAAACGGCCGATGTCGAACCGTTCCGGCTCCGGACAAAACTCCGGCAAGGTGTGTGGCACGGCGACGGCGATCAGGCACTTCGTGCCGCACGGAATCGTGTGACCCGCGAAATCAAAGGAGTTGACCACCTCACGCGGCACCGCTGCCACGATCGGGTGCATCCGCATCGTCTCCAAGGCCACGCGGTGAATGACGTCAAGGTTCCGGAGTTTCCGGGCCGTCACACCTTCTCCGGCGAACAGCACGTTCGCTTCCGACCGCGCGCTCTCGAGCGTCTCCGGGTGCTTGAGGAGCCCGTACAGCGTGAGAGCAATGGTGCTCGCGGCGGTGTGGAGACCGATGACAAACGGGCCGAGGCAGGCCGCCTTCAGATCGAGCTCGGGCAGGAACTGAGGATCGTCCCGGTGCTTCTCCAGAAGATCGTCGACAAAGTCCGGCCGCACATGATGTCCGGCCTCCTGCCCGAATCGAGGTTCCGCCTCGTGCGCCGCAAGGACTCTCACGAACAGCTTGTCCATGCGCACCCGCGCGCGGCGCACCCGCGGCGTGTGCAACATGATCTCAGGCAATCGTCGTACAAGCCGCACGCTTACGATCCGGTCCATGAGGAACGCAATATCGTCCAGACAATCTCCGGGCCCAATGCCGGTTGCCGCCGTGGCGATCTGGGTGGCGACCAGGCGTTGAACCGTGTCCCGAACCGTGATTGCCTTGCCTTCGGGCCAGCGGTCCACTTCGCGTGCCGAGATATCAGCGAAGGTATCGAGCCGGTTCCGGGCGTAGTCGTACGAATAGCCGCGCTTCATCATCCTACGGAAACCGAAATGATCGCTACCGTCCATGCTTACGATGACGCGGTGTGCCTCCAATCCTTGGGCAATCCCTCCGTGGGTCTTGACGGTTCGAAACAGATGGTGGCCCTCTCGCTCAAGAAGCAAGTTGGCCTTCGGTCCGGCGAGGACCGTGTACCGGTGCGAAAAGGCGCGCACGCGAAACACAGGGCCAAGTTCGCGGTATTGCTTTGCCATGAAGGCACCGATGTCGCCTCCCAAGCCGACCGCGTTGCCTGCGAGAGGCAGCCCCCCCCTTGTCGGCGAGAGGCTGGGCGGACACCGCCCGTGCACGAGAAGCGGCTGAAAGGTGGGCTGCGGCGAGCTTGATATTCACTTCGGGAACGCCGGCCTGCCGTACGGCCTCGAAGACCGCGCGGCCGATCAGATCCAGCTGGCAGATGAGATCGATCCGATTCCGCACCTCAGCCAATTCCGCGCGCGACAGCAGCCGTTCGAAGAATCCGCAGGCATGGACCAAGGCGATCAACATGCCATCTCGAGGGACCGGAATCTCATCGCTGAAGATTGTCCTCATGACGCGCAACTCAACCTCGCGTCCTGCTTCGCCGTCGATCATGGGATACCGGCGGGCTCGGGCGACTAGGTTTGCCAACAACAGAGTGCCTCCAGCGTCCCGTTGCAGAATGCCCCGTTCGACCAAGCGCTCCAAGGATCGTTCACGTATCGGGTCGGCCCGGGACGGCTCGGCCAGCCGTTCCACCCAGTGAGCCGTGTCGCTCCCCGCCCCCCCGACGATCATCGCGAGCGCGGGATCCAGCAGATCATCGTTCACCGGGGACGGGTCGACCACGAAGAGATGCTGCAGGTCGGTGTCGATCCGGCCCTCCAGCGCGAGATCCATCAGCACCGCTCCGGCGACGGCGCAACGCATCGACCGTTCCGGAACGGGAGCCAGCTGTCCGCTCACCTTGTTGACAAGAAGGAGCAGCAACTCCTCGGCAAACCTAAGGGCTGGCAACATGGTTGGCTGGACAGACTCTGACGGTTCGGCAATACTCTTCGGCGACTGTAGCCTCGATCAGCTCGATTTCGTTTCCAACGAACCGTCGGCATTCCCGCGACGACGCTTCTGAACGACGCTTGTCCGGACCCGGCAACGAGCGCTGCCGTAAATTGTAGCTGGCGGCAAGATTGTGTCCGTCGCGCACGGTTTGTCTGTGGATAGGCTGTGTTGCGGCGCTGGCCCTTCGGGGCGGCCGAGACCGATAGGGCTTGCACGTCTCTTGGTGAACGTTCGGGTTATTTGTCGGGCTGGGGAGGCTCGTAGCCCCATTCCCCGACTGCGAATCCCCAGTGTCGGTCGACGATGTCGATTGTCTCTCGGTGGATGCTGTAGCGTGTCGCCTTGTAGCCGACCAGCGTTTGCAGGTACTCTGCCATCGGTCCGCGAGCCCGTTTCCAGTCCGGCAGACTCAGTCTCGTGTATATCCGTTCGATCTCGCCTAGAGGATCTTCCAGGACTTCTTCGAAACGCACCTCGATGAGGTTGCCGTCGGGGATCGCCTTGCGGTGCCTCATGTACCTCCGCATCATCGTCACGTAGTTGTCGCGCATCGCCACCTCTACGGCATTCCAGTCGACCGGCGTCAGCTGGAACATCGGCACCATGGTGCGGTAGAGTTTGAGCGCCGACAAGTACACGATGTAGGGGTTTCGCACGACGAAAATGAACTTCGCGTCGGGGAAGAGGCGCAGAATGCTCGAAGTGCGACCCAGCATGGCAGGACTCTTCAGAACGAGTCGGCGTCCGCGCGACGCCAGCGTCGCCTTGAGCAACACCTTGGTGTACGTTCGTTCCCACTCTGCGAGTTCTCTGGAGGTCAACCGCATGCGGGCGAACTTCTCCAGCACTGCGGGCCCGGAGTTCGGAAAGGAAAGGAAGTGCATTGGCGACAGATGCGAGATGCCGGCCAGGGCGACGTCCTCTTCCTGGGGCAGCTCCAGAGACACCGCCATGTCGTCCATCGGACGCTTCTTCGGCAGCCTCTTCGCGATTATGCGTTCCAGCCAGCCCCTGCCGACCAGAAACATCGGGGACGCCGCCGCCTGAAACGTGGACACGTATCCGAATCCTGGATCGTGCGCCAACACGTTGTGCAGGTACGTCGTGCCACTGCGCGCGAAGCCGTGAACGTACACCGGCGGCTCGGTGATGCGTGTCCGAGCCAGTGCCGGTGTCGAGTACAGGCTTTCCAGGACGCGCAGGGGTGCAGTTGCAAGGCTCGTAGCGAGCACCTTCGCCAACCTCCCCCAATAGGGACGCGTAATGCCTCCGTTCTCTCGAATCAGCCTCCACCACATGCACAGCGGGGCCGCTGAGAACATGTGCGGGGCCGGGGAGTCGGACTTGGTCTCTTCCGGCACCTTCATGTTCCCCTCATCTGGCCGAATCGACCGCCATTCGCCTCAATGGCCGGGGACTCGTCGAGCCTCGGTGCTTCGACAGCCGACGGAGCCCACGCCCGGAGTTGCCGCATTCGCTGTGGCAAATGTCTCGCGACGATCAACATGAGAACGAGGGCCACGACAGTTCGAGGCCGAATACGGCGGCGGGTTCGCGGGCATTGAGCATGAGAGGGCAGGTGGTCGAAGTAAAGCGTCCGGAGGCCGGGATCTGGCGCGTGGGGTTGGTTTGGACGTTTGGATTCTCCGAGGGGTAGAGACAACGCCAACCCCGCTCCGCAGCTTCTGCGGGCGAATTCCGGGCCGTTAGGTCCATCCTTCCCGGCATCGGCGCTTCAGACCAGCATCCATCGCCTGTCCGCACGTTTCACCCGACGGCCGGGCACGACTCGGATGTTCTTGCCATTCTACCGGCCGGAGACATGGGAAGGGACATCCGCCACGGCCCGGGCCTTGTCGCCGTGGGACACCCTAATGCCAACTGTCCCGGCGATTCGCTCCCCGCTGCAATTATCCCCCCGGGAAGGGGGTTCAGCACCGGCGCGAGGCGCAGGGTCCATCTCTTCCCCTGCCTTGAGCCGGTCTACACAGTTCGCCCAAGCCTGCACCGGATGTCTCCGCTCGGACACCCACGCCGGTTGTGAGCCCGTCAGACTGTGCAGGATGGCATCCGCCGACGGACCGGTCGCCAACTCGCCCCGCCACTTGCAGGGCGTAACGCCCTTCGTTGGCCGAGAAAGAAGAATACGCTGCAGCATCCATCGGCAAGGCGAGCGCTCTACGATTCAGCCATCCGTGTCGGTATGTGGACACGTGCGGCGGCAAGCTTATGCAGATCTTCCCCGGAGAGCGCTAGCAGGACGGCGTCCAGGCTGTTCTCAACCTCTACCGGACCAAGCCTCGCGATGGCGCGGATGACGACTTCGGCCGTTCGGTGTGGCGAAGCCAGTTGCCACCGTAGTGCGCGGAGCAATTCGACCGGATGGGTATCGAAGTGCTGGAGACAGTTGGGGCCGGAGGTGAGGTAAAGGCAGCAAACCGAGTTCTGTGTCGTTAGGCCGAGCCAGTTGGCCGCGGCCCCGCCATTGGGAGCGCGATCGTCTCTCCCCAGCGTGTTGACAGGGCGCTGAGCGCCTTTCCGAAACTGGGCCCGCGAAGCCCGAAGCGGGTCTGGACCGGGCACCGACGGGGGCGTTTGCCAAGCAAGTTGCGGGGCCACTCGAGAGGGCGTTTGGGTTGCTGGATGTCTCCAAGTCCCGCAAGGATCTGGAACATCGCCTGCGGAGTGACGGCATTACGGTTCCTTATGGTGGCTTGGTCGGGGCCGAGCCGGATACGGCTCCATCGTACAGCGCCTAGTGCGGTTCGGATCGGATCGTGCAATAAGCACTCGACGGGAGAATCGGCTTGTCACATCGCGCCATCAGCGCGTCGAACGCCAGCTGATTCGCCGTGAGAACCATCACCGCAGGCCCAACCATCCTACGAGCAGGGCACTGCGTCCGTGGCCCTAACCTCGATGGAGCACCGCTACGGCTGACCGAGACCAAGGATGTGAGCAGGTACAGTTGAGTCACTAGCGAAGTCATGGAGCCAAAGACAATGAGAAAACCGACCTTGGTCTTACGGGGTGGTTGGGTACTTCCAATCGTCTCCGGCGCAGCATTCTTGTTCGCCGCAGACCAAAACCCGCTTCCCAAGCCGACACGCATCAACAAAGCGATCGAACTGCTCGCTCAAGATCAGCCGATCTACTACTTCACCGAAGGTCGCGGTGGAAGTCAGGGCGGGTTCAAGGAGGGTCTTCGCTTGGCGCAGACCTGGGCGGATCTGATCATCTACGAGATGGAGTTCGGCCCCTACGACGTGGCCGAGCTACGCGAGTTCATGGCCGGGCTGGTTCAAGGCGGTCCGACGCCCAGCGGACACCGTACACCGACCGTCCAAGTCGTCGTTCCGTTTAGCGGTTATGATGCCGCGACGGTGCGTGCGAATCACTGGGTCGTGCAGCAGATTCTTGCTGCTGGCGTCCACGGGATCACGCTCTGTCATGCGCGCGACCCGGCGGCTGTTCGGGAGTTTGTTCGGGCGGCCCGCTTTCCCCACCACCGGCAAGGTGTGGACGGAGGGCCGCTCAAGGAGGGGTTGCGCGGTAACGGAGGGCAAGCCAACGCGGCTCAAATCTGGGGGCTGTCCCCGCAGGAATACATGCGCCGGGCGGATGTCTGGCCTTTGAATCCGGAAGGAGAGATCCTGATCGGGCTAAAGATCGAGGACAGGTACGCATTGGCCGTTGCCGAGCACTCTGCGAGCGTGCCGGGTGTCGGGTACGCAGAATGGGGCCCTGGTGACATGGGTCTTTCTCTCGGCTACCCGGAGATCCACGACCCGCCGTATCCGCAGATCGTCGAGCAAGCCCGCCAGACGGTCTTGGAGGCGACGCAGGCGGCCGGGATTGCATTCCTCGACGTTGTGACTGTTGAGAACGTTGAGGAACGCTTGGGCGAAGGCACGCGGATCGGAGCGACGCGCAGCCGAGAGGCTGCAGAGCGAGGTCGGCGGTTTACGAAGCGACCGCAACCGTAGGCGAATCACTGGCCACAGATTCGATAGATGCAGAGCTCGCTCTTGACCGTTGCGCCGGAGCTAGAAAGCAAGCTTGGCCATTAGTTGGAAGGTCCGGGGGAACCCGCGCGTGCCTGGAATGCTGCCGAAGTCATCGGACCCGAACACGGTCCTGGGCCCGCGCCAGTTGACGTTGTTCAGAACGTTGATGAATTCGAACCGCAGCGTGATCCTGGTGTTCTCTGACAGCCGAATGTTCTTCTCGGCCGAAGTGTCCCAATTGAACAGGGAGGGCGTGCGTGCCTCATTCGTTGTGTGCGGACCTCCGCCGATCCTCAATCCCTCGGTTGGGACGATGGAGTCGGCCCTCAAGTAGCGTTCCGGATCCCTGCCGGGGTCTTCCGCGGCGGAGACGCGCACGCTCTCCGGCCGCTGGTGCCCGAACCCGTACGCCTGCAGCGGATTCTCGTTCTGCGTGATCACCAGCGGAAAGCCGCTCCTGAGCGTCCCCGATATGGAGAGCCCCCATCCACCAAAGATCCGGCCTCGCGCCTTCGTCTGGTAGTTCAGGTTGATGTTCGCCTGATGCGGCACGTGCAGCCTGGAAGGCGAGTAGTCCGACTCGAGCACTGGGCATTTGCCCGACGCGCATGCGTCCGGCGTGTTGTAGATCTGCGACGTCAGGCTCTCCCCGAGGGTGTTGTCCTCGTACACGTTGTCGTGATGGATGGTGCGCGTGTAGTTCACCCGGGCACCCCACGATCGGCCGAAGCGGCGTTCGAGTTCCGCGCGAAGGCTGTGATATGCCGACTTGCCTGCCGTGACGTGACGCGCATAGACGTTCCGGAAGTGCGGGAACGGCCGCAGCAGCTGTCCCAGCGGAAGCAGGGCTTCGCCGGCGAATTCGCCGAACCTAGCATCCCCGCGGAAGGGGTTCTCTCGCCTGTCGTTCAGCCTGTCTCCGAGTTCAAGGTACGGATCGGCCAGCTGGTTGATGTTGATGACCGAGTCGAGCGTTCCCCCGATAGGCAGGTCGGATCCCCGGCTGCCGACATAGCCGACTTTCACGGCCAGGTCCTTCTTGATCTCGCGCTGAATGTCCAGCGACCACTTCGTGATGTACGGCGAATCGCGGTGCTGGTCGTTGAAGTACACGTCTCCGCCAATGTTCTGGAAGCGTCCGCTCGCGTTGCCAGTCGGATCGAGGATTCCGTGCGGGAACGGATTCGAGGCCGTGGCCACGGGTGGCACGATGCCATCTACGCTCGCGGGCAGGTTCGTGACGGCCGTGAATCCGTACGTCCCCGTGTAGGAGGCGCCGGTGTCGCGCGGGATCGCGTACGGGGCCCAGAAGACCGCAAGCCCTCCGCGGACGACGGTCGCCGAGTCCAGCGAGTAAGCGAAGCCCACTCGCGGGCCAAGCTTGACAGCCGGAGGGTTCCACTGATGGTCCGGGTTGCCGTCCACGCCGGCGTACATCAGCCCTCCCTTGAGCGGAAATCCAGGCAGGGACTGCTCAAGGTCCGCAGCCGTGCCGACTTGTGCGGGGAAGGCCTTGCCCCGTTCCCAGCCGACCGCGAAGTCGCTGCCGTGTTCCCGCAGGCCGGACTCGTGCTCGATTCGCAGGCCGAGGTTGAGAACCAAGCCGGGAGAGACCCGCCAGTCGTCCTGAAGGAATCCCCCGAAATAGTCCACGAAAAAGTCGGCAGGTGTCGCCAGAGTGGCATTCCCGCCGTTTGGAATCCCGAGCAGAAGCTCCGCCAGGGCGTTGCCCGAGCCCGTGACCGGTCGCAGCGGGTCTGGGCCCTGCGTGAAGCGCTTTGCAAAATCCATCGAGAAGCCGTTGCCGAAGCTCGCGCTGTGAAGCCCCAGCCGCCTCCACTGGGCGCCAAGCTTCAGCGTATGGTTGCCGACGAGGACAGAGTAGGATCCGCTCGCTTCGCGTGAGGTCCAGTTGACATCGTCGTTGGTGCGCGCTCCGTGTGTCTGGCCGCCGTTTCCGTAGTCGGTCACGCTGATGGCGGGGAACTGACCCAAGTAGCCCTCCTGCGCGTAGATTTTGTCCAGGAAACTGCCCTGGATTCCGATCTGCTGCCTCAGGTCCTGCTCGCTGAAGTTCGGGCTCGACCAAGAGTCGTCGAAGTACGTCTGCCCGTAGCGCATGGTCAGCACTGAAGAGGCCGTCAGTACCGTGCTGGCGTTCAGCGCCAGTGCCTCGACCCGCCTGCCGAGCGTCGAGGCTCCGATGCTGAAGGCTGGCCGCGTGTCGGAGTTCAGCAGGTCTTGGTAGTGGCCGAAGAGCGGCTCCCGTGACTGGTAGTGCAGGAAAGTGCCGGAGAAGGTCCACTTCTCGCCTGCCGAGTGGCTCAGGTTGCCCGTGGTCTGGATCGCTCGGACGGTCTGAATGCCGGACGTCGAGATGCGTCCGCCCGGGCCAAGGCTCGAGAGCAGGCCTGCAAGGGCCGTGCCGGTGGGATCCAGGCGTTCAGGCGGCAGGCGATTGTTGGGCAGCGGTGATCTGGCGCCGCCAGAATCGAGGCTGGCCGGGTCATAGATGGTTGCGCCACTCTCGGAGAAGTCTCCTGTCGCTTCGGCGGGCGTCGGCAGGGTGATCGTGGTGTTGCCGATCGCATCGTCCGAGTACCCTTCTGATGCGACCCAGAAGAAGGTCCGGCCGCGCCGGATCGGTCCGCCGAACGCGCCGCCGGCCAGGTTGTAGGGCGCGCTGCCCAGATCATCGCGGCCGATCAGCCCCCTATCGATGTCCCGCTGCTGGAAGTACGCCAGCCTTCTCCACACCGTGTCCAGCTGGCCGGGTCGGAACTGGTAGTGCGCGCTGCCCGCCCACTCGTTCGTGCCGCGGCGGTGGATCGTGTTGAACACGCCCCCGCCGGTCCGGCCCATCTCGGCGTCGTAGGTATTGGTCTGGATCTTCAGCTCCTCGACCGCTTCGAAGATCGGGATGATGACCGACCGGTTTCGCAAGTCGGTCATCGAGACGCCGTCGATTGTGTAGTTGTTCCCGCGCAGCGGACCCCCGCCCAGCGACAGTAGCGAGGAGTTGGTCTGGTCCGACTGCTTGACCCAGACTGGGTTTCCGGTGTGGACCACGTTCGGCGTGGTCACCGCCAGAATGAACACGTTCCGGCCGGGCGAGGGAAGGCTCTCGATCTGCTTGCGGTCAATCATCGAGGCGACTGACGCCGAGCCGTTCTCGATCATTGGGGCCGCCGAGCTGACCGTAAGCGTCTGGTCCAGGCCGCCGAGCTCTAAGGTGATGTCCTCGACTAGGGAGACAGAGATGCCCACGGTCAGCCCTTCGTGGCGTGAGCTGGCGAATCCCTCCAGTTCCGCGAGAATCGAATAGGTTCCCGGGCTGACGTTGGCGAACGAGTACTCCCCGGTCTCGTTGGAGGACGTACGGCGCACGGTTCCCGTGTTGGCGTCCTCGAGGGTCAAGCTCGCCCCCGGTATCACACCGCCGGCCGTGTCTTGGACACTTCCGCGGATCCCGCCTTGGAACGATTGCGCCCCGATGCCGGCCACCATCATCAGGGTGGCCAAGAACAGGCCAATCGTGGCCCAAACGAGTCTCCCCGCGATCGCTATCGGTCGCTGCCTGTGCATGAGCCCGCCCGCTGCGCCGAGCGATGGCGCACCGATGCTCGCCTCCTGTCGAGACAAGGCCATTCGATTAGGGGGAGGTGACCCAGATCGGCGAGCTCCAGGCGACCTGTCTGTCACGGTCCGACTGACGCACCCGGAGATAGTAGAAGTCGGCCTCCTCTCCCGGAGCGGCACTGTCGGTGTACTCGAAGTCGACCGTCTGGGCGTCTGGTGTCTGCCGGTAGACGCGACTGTTGTTCTTCACGATCTCGACTTCGCCGAGGTTGTCGGTGCCCTCAACGTGCACTTGGAATGTCGGCGGGCCTGAGATGGCCACTTCCTCTCCCATGAGGTGCTCCCGCCCGCCCTCGACGAGGCGGAAGTCCACGATGATGTTGTCCGTAGCGCCGTAGGTGTGGCGGGCTCGAATTGCGTCGACAAGCCCTTGGCGAGAGTTCTCCTCGGCCAGCAGCATCGAATAAGCCGTGTGCACGCCGAGATGGTCCGAACTCGCCTGCACGCCTAGGCGGTAGCCCTTGGCCCACGCCTTGGAGACCATGCCGTCGGGCTTGTAGCCCCCGAACTGCTTCTTCGGCTCGTCCGGCGGCGCTGAGCGCCAACAGCCCGCGCACTCGTAGCTGTTGCGGTCACTCTGGTAGATCTCCACGATGGGCTCCACCTCCGGGTCGTAGTCCGCCCAATCCGTGCCCATGTCGGTGCCAGACGTGTGGGCCATCGCGATGCCCTTGTACTTGCGCAGGTACGCGAAGAAGCGTTCCGGTCCCTGCCGCGTATAGTTGCTGGCCACTGCCCACTCGTAGTGCTGGTAGTCCAAGATCGGGGCCCCGCGATAGGGGAACACGACATTGCGGTGGCCGCCGGGGTACTTGATCGAACGCTCGTAAGCGAAGAGCGGCACAAATGCCTGGCCGACGCGGAAAATATCGGCGTATTTCTGGCTGCGGAACCAGTCGTACTCGTCCGCCACGCCGAAGTTGTGCTCCGTGATCGCTAGGAAGTCGAGTGCGGCGGGGTCGATGGCATAGCGGTAGGTGTCCTCGGTCGAGCCGTCGTTGTACCCATCCCACGAGATCTCCGTGTGGCGATGCATGTCTCCCCGGTAGATTCGGTACTGGCGACCGTTGACGTCGTAGACGTACGCCCGGATCCGCTCTACGTCCCGCTCCCCGTTGGGGTGCACCGGCTCGTTGGCGGGCATGTCCCGGGCGGGGCGGTTCGGCGGCTGGCGGGCCGCCGCTGCGGGTGGCAGGGCGAGCGGGACCAGGCTGGGCTGCCGTGCTTCCCCGGCAAGTGCCGGAAGCCTCGTCACGAACACGTCCAGCATGATGTTCACGAAGTCGCGGAAGCTCCTGCGATCCGTAGGATACGCCGCCACAAGGCGGCCCGTGGAGTCCGCTTGAGCCTCGATGCGCATGTCGGTGCGGCCGGTGGAGTGCGGCATCAGCAGCAGCGGCGACCAGGACTCCCCGTCGTAGTGCGTTGCGTAGATCTCCCACAGGGCGTGGTGCGAGGGCGTGCGCCAGTAGACGTTGTGCTGCATTGGGCGGCGATGGCGCAGGAACGCCCAGACGCGGTTCGAGCCGTCGACTGCCAGCTGCGGGTACTCGAAGAAATTGTTGCCCGGCCCGGGGTCGGGCAGGGAAGTCGCTAGGGCCTCTGCCGGTGCAAGCAGCTGTCCCCCTTCGTACACTGCAACGCGAACCTCGCGTGAGTTGTACAGCCCGGTGGCGTTGGCCTGGATGTCGAACGGGTAGCCCCAGTCCTTGCCCCAATTGATGCCGGACTCGTGCCAGGCCATCCAGATGCGGTCTTGGTGATCCGCAGCCAAGGTTGCGTAGGCCTCGAAGCGCCCCGTCTCGGCCACGGCCTGCGGCGGAGCCCATGTCGGCCCTTGCTTGTGGGCCAGGTAGATGTCGTACCCGGTGGCCTCGCTGTACTGGTCCCAAGCGACATAGACCGTACCGTCGCCGTCGACCGCCAGGGACGGCTCCCAGCAGTTGCCCGCCGAGGCACTGCTCACCCGCGCGGCCGCGCCCCAGCCGGCGGACGCCTCGTAGCTGCGGTGGAAGATGCCGAACCGGTCGCCCCGAGCGCCCTGCCAGACCAAGTGCATCGTGCCATCGTCGCCGCGGACGAGCTTGTGGTGGATGTCTGGCTGGGCGGCCCGTGTCAGGCGCTCGATGCTGGTCCAGTTATCGCCGTCGAAGGCCCGGGCATAGAGATCCCAGTTTCCGCCGACCTGTTCCGACCAGACCACCCAGATCTTGCCCTCGCCGTCCTCCGACACCGCCGTCCGGTACACGTCCCCGCCAGCGGCGCTGACGGCGTGCCGGCTGTGCGCGGTGGGTCCGCTGTGTCCGGGGAGGATGCGATCCGCGAAAACGCGATCGGAGTCCCCCGAGAAGCCGCTGTAGGCAACCCACACCGCGTCGTTGCTGGCCACCGCCAGCGAAGGGAAGTCGTTGTCCGTGAGCCGCTCGTGGGGTGGTCCAGGGTCTCCGCGCCCCATGAGAGCCGCGATCGGCGCCCTAGCGACGGCCGCCCTGCCGTCGAGAAACGTCGCCGTGCCGGCCTCGCCAAGATCCCCCACCTTCAGCGTGAAGTCCCCTTGGGCTGTCTCGAAGGCGACCTCAGTCGCGGCCGAGCCGCGCAGGTAGACATAGAATCGAGGCGTTAGGTATGTCTCCGGTGGGAGGTCCACCAGAATGCCCTCGTCGTGGTTGCGGCGGCTAAACGGGAATGCCGGCCGTGTGGACAGCTCCCAGCGCTTCGGCGGATGGATGATGTCTTCGATGCCCATCTCGTATCCGATGAGCTCGACAAGTTCGCCAGCCGTCACGCTCAGGCTCCCGTCCCACCGGGTCATGGAGGTGTCGCCGGTCCCGAAGGTCACCAAGAGCGCGTGCGTGGCATCACGGGGGGGATTGCGCAGAGTCGTCTGCGTCGAGGATTGCGCCCATGCGAGGGCCGCCAGTGCCAGCACGACAGTGAGAATTCGCAGAAATACTAGAGTCATTCAGCGCCCATCCTGACTGCCTACGAGCATACCAAGGGGCCTTGCGGACAGCCCCACGGCCGGGCAATCCTGACTACATAGAGATCGTCGGACACTTGCAGTTCGATGTCTGAATGGCGACGACCGGAGCCACAGCTTGGCCATGCTCGTGCTTGTTGACAGACGGGAAAACGACGGGTCGCGAGCATCGTCCGACCCTAGGGCCATCGAGCGCTCGCCGCCGCAAGGAGGGCCTCTCCCGTTCTCGCAGGACGTGACGGCCGCCGTATCGTGGGCTAGCCCCCGGCCCGCCAAGCGTGCCCCAGCAGCAGATCCCTCCCAATGTCGGGGTGTGGCCGGAACCCGCCCTGCGGGAGTGAAAGCAAGTACGAGCCAAGCCCCCGGAGCCGTGCCCACGCCAGACGCCGTCACCGAATGGAGACGTGAGCTGACGTTGCAACTCCGGGGCGAATTGCCCCTGTTGGGATATCCTCGAGATGGCGTGGCGAGTGACGCTGCGGAGGGGAAAATGGACCTGCTTTGGGGCGGAGCCAGCCAGGAAGCGATTACCCTCACCCGTTTGCGAAGTGGAAGACGTCCAGCCTCGGCGCGAACTGCATTGCAATCGGCGCATTGGGCCGATTTGGTTCAGAATGAGCTGCCCTGAAGAACTGGAGCCTCCGACTGTGTCGTGGCAGCGGCCCGACCTTGCGCTGGTCGGGTGTGTTAAGGGCAAGCATCCGGAGAGAAACGCGGCGAAGGATCTGTACAACTCACCCCTCTGGCGCTGGCGACGGGCCTATGCGGAGAGCGTGGGCTGCCCATGGTACATCCTCAGCGCGAAACACGGATTGCTGAACCCTGACGAACGCATCGATCCCTACGACGTAGCGCTCAGGGATCTTCGGCCTGCGGCCCGGAGGGCCTGGTCAGCACGGGTACTGGATGAATTGAAGCGTCGCGTTCCGTCGCTGCGAGACATGCTGGTTGAGATCCACGCTGGCGCAACCTACGTTTCGTATGGCCTCGCAGAAGGACTGCGCGATGCGAGGGCAAACGTATATCGACCACTCGCACGAATATCGGGGGTTGGACGCCAGCTGGCCTGGTATCGAGAACAGCTTGGGGGAACTGCTCGTGATCTGCAAGGTGGTTGATCGATCCTCAGCTGGCCACTCCCGCGCCAGTCGAACCGCCCTGCTGATCGCGGAAGACTTCTACGGAGACCGCCTCGACTTGGCTTCGCGCGACATGGCTGCGGGAGCGGCCGAAGCGACACAGGCCACGAATTCGGCGACGAGTGCACCTCGGGTAGAGGGCCAATCTTGGCTCAACATGCCCGAGGTCGGGGCTGTGCAGCGGCTGTGCTCCTCTGGGAGGGAGGTCGAGACAGGGCAGGATTCGTCGCGCCTATCAAGTGTTCGCTACGCGGAGCGCATCCGGTCCCTTGGCGGGAACGAGCGCGATGCACGCCTCTTCCTCACGTTCATCTCAGCGATGAACCGGGCGCGGAACGCCACACAACTCTGGTCCGCCGGGATGCGTCTCTATGGAGAGTGCCCTGAGATCTTCGATCCACATCATGTGGCGGAGCTAGAGTTCAACGTGCTCCGCACGATGCTGAAGGATGCGCGGGTCGCACAGAGGCACGCCCCCGACACCAATGCGTGGCACCAGATCGCCAAGAGCTTGTCCTCCGGACTCAAGTCTCCAGTGACGCGGGTGATTGACGCTGGCCTTGGTGACGCCCAAGATCTCTTGCGGGACCTCAAGATGTCCCGCGACGACAGCGGCCGCGCTCGTTTTCCGATGCTCCGCGGCCCAAAGGTCGGCCCAATGTGGATCCGCATGATGGTGAATCCGGGGCGTGCAAGAGTTGACCGGATCGAAACCGTCCCGGTGGCGGTGGATGTTCAGGTGCGTCGGGTTACCGAGAATCTTGGAGTTACCCCGACGCGCGACCTGACGCTTAGGAAGGCCAAGCCCATAATCCAACAAACTTGGATGAGTGCCTTATCGGAGGCGGACATCGGAGGACCAGCGGGGATCTCGGGCACTTGCGCCGCCCTTGACCCAGCGCTCTGGTTCTTCGGCAAGCACGGTTGCGGGCATTGCAAGAAGGCGGCAAAGAAAGTGCGTTTCGGGCGCGCCTGCGACTTCTGCGTGCGCTTCGGGTAGGCAGGGTCTGCCGGCAGAGACAGTGAATTCGCGACCACCGACAATTGCCTCTGGTCCGCTCGAACGCGTTCTGCCGCATGAGCGGGGACGAAGAACGTCAGACAAAGCGGCGGCAATCATGGCGGAGCCGAGGCTCGGCCTACCCCCCGCCGAGGAGGCGAAGTGCCCTATCTGGCCGCTGTCGAGGAGAGCGAGGCGGGGGTAAGCGGGGCGCATAGGATGCTGGACTCAATAAGGGCGGCCCTCTAACCTATTCAGCTGGCGTTCCGCCCGCTCATCACCACCGGCACCGTCAGTGCCAGGATCTTCAGGTCCAGTAGCAGCGACCATCGGTCTATGTATTCGAGATCCATCTGCATCCAGCTCTCGAAGTCCAGTTGGTCCCGGCCGCGAATGGCCCACAGGCAGGTCAGCCCCGGTCGCATTCGCAACCGCCGCCGCTGCCAAGTCCGGTACTGTCGCACCTCTGAAGGCACGGCCGGCCGCGGGCCCACGATGGCCATCTCGCCCCGCAGGACGTTCCAAAACTGCGGCCACTCATCGATCGAGTACCTGCGCAGGAAGCCACCTGTCGGCGTAAGCCTCGGGTCGTTGCGAACCTTGAAGGCGGGACCGTCCTTTTGGTTGAGGTGCTCGACTTCTGCTCGGCGGGCCTCGGCGTCCACCACCATTGAACGGAACTTGAAGCACGTGAAGACTCGCCCGTTCAGGCCGCAGCGGCGCTGCCGAAACAGCACGGGACCCTTCGATGTGGCCTTGACTAGCAGCGCGACCGCTGCCAGCGGAATGCAGAGGACCGCCAGACATGCGGCGGCGAACAGAATGTCGAACGCCCGCTTCACCAGAAGTTGCGCCTCGTCCGCGGGGGCCGTCGAGAAGGTCAGCAACGGGATTCCCCCGAGGCGGTCCAGATACAGTTGGCCGGGCCGTTGCCGAAAGAAGTCTGCTGCCACGCGGGTCGTCACGCCGTGCTCCTCGCAAACTGACAGAACGTCGCCCAGGTCTCGGAGGCGCTCGCTGGGGACGCTTACCAGCACCTCGTCCACGACGTCCCGCAACAGCAGCGGCTCCAGCTCACGCCGCGCGCCCGCCGGGCCAACAGCATCGCAGTCCACCACTGCTAGCAGCTTGGCGCGCCGCCGGGGCGACCCTTCCAGTGCCTCGGTGAGCCGGCGCGCGTGTCCTCCGCTAGCAACGACGACCACAGATGCCCGGGCGTCCAGCACTCTCCGGAACCTCCCGTGGAATCGGTCGGCCAGCCCTCTGAGCACCAGCTGTAGGGCCCCCAAGAAGCCCAGCATCAGCGCCAGGAACAGCCGGCTGACCGGGGGCTCCAGATGCAGCAGGTACAGGCATGTGAGCAGGGCCAGCGAGGCCCAAAGCAGTTGCTGGACAGTGGCCTGCAGTATGCGGGGCCGCTCGTCCGCGCTCAGCCGCGCGTAGGCACCGGTGAGGCGGCCGGCCCCCAGCACGACGGCCAGTGTGAAGGCGCGTACCAGAACGGCCTCTGGCCCGTCAAGGGCAAATTCCCTAAGCGGCAGCGCGACTCGCACGGCGCGGGCCGCCTCGAATGATGCCAGCGCCAGGATCGCGTCGGCGGTTGACAGAAGCAGCACGGCCCGCCGCTGGCGCCGTTCGAACACGCCACTATCCTGCCACCGCCGGGACGGCGACCGCCCCGGCATAATACAGACATGGATGGCAAGCGCAAGGACGCCGGCACTCAAGGTCAGGCCCAGGCGCCTGAAGTCACAGTTGTCCGGCGCGACGACTACCGCGAGGACTACGCAAACAGCGTTCAGGTCAATGTCTCCGTGTGGGACTTCTTCCTCCAGTTCGGACGGCTGGGAATGCAGGAGCAGGGCCGCGTAACCTTTTCGTCGTTCTCTGGCGTGTACCTGAGCCCCCAGCAGGCTAAGGCCCTGCAGGTCGTGCTCGCCCAGAACATCGCGCAGTACGAGTCGGCCTTCGGAACGATCCGCATCGACAACCCGGGCACCGTCGGGCCGATCGGGCCCGTGCAGTAGCACTCCCCGCACGCGCCCCCGCAGGAGGCTTACTGGGCCCTCGGAGGGGAGTGGCCGCATCCTCGTTCGGCTGGCGAACCCGCCTGCCGATCCAGTTAGCCCTCGCCAGCGCCCCTCATCGGTGAGGTCGTACGCCCCTGCGGCCGCCCGGCTGGTCGGCGCACGTCGCCGACGCACGACCCATCAGGCCAAGCGCGGGCGGACACTCGACATGTCCGGAGGAATCAGGAGCCAATCCCCCATGGCCCCGTGGGGTGTAGCCTCGCCGTAATTCCGGGCCCTATCCGTCTTCCGCTAACGCTGCTTGGGCGGCGTCCATGAACGGGTCGCCCACGCCCTCCTCGGCCTGGCGCCGGGCCTCGGAGTTGTCGAACTCACGGTGCACTACGTCTCGATAGCGCCGCAGGTCGCGCTGGGAAACCTCACGGTCCGGGGTCACACCCTCCCCGTGGATCACGTCCCCGCTCGGGGAATGGAAATTCGCGACGGACAGGATCAGCGCAGCCCCGTCGTCCATGCGCAAGGTCTCTTGGACCGCCGCCAGGCCAGAGGTCTTCTCCCCAACGACCGTAACCCGCCCGGCCGCCTGCAGCGCGGCGACCGCGATCTCGGCGGCTCCTGAGGTCGGCCGATCGACGACCACCGCAATTCTCAAGCCGTCTGCCATAGCCTCAGGACTGGCCTCGAACGCCTTCTCGGCGAAGTTCTTCCCGTCCAGGCGCGCGAGCGTGCCAGTATCCAAGAACAGGTCCGCCAGAGCGATCCCATTCTCGTGGGCTCCCAGGGCATTGCCCCGCAAGTCCAAGATCAGCTTGACCGCCCCCTCAGCCTCCAGCTGCGCGATGGCGTCGGCGATCGCTTTGACGTGATCCTCGCCCAGCGCGTCAGCGTCCACGTACGCGATCCCGTCCTCCAGCATCTTCGACCGAACCTCGGGAAGCGGCGTTTCGTCCCGGACCAGCGTGTGCTCAATGGCCGACTCGTAGTCGGCCGGCGACCGAACCATAACCTTCACGCTGCTCCCGGGTTCCCCGCTTAGGGACGCCCGCAGATAGGCGGGCGGCATCACCCTCGTGCTGACGTCGTCGATCGCGTCCAGCAGGCTGTCCGCCCGAATGCCGACCATGTCGGCCGGGGAACCTGGGAGGACCGCCAGAATGCTCGTGTAGGCCCCCTGCTTGCGCACAACCATTCCGGTCGAGAGCCCAGTGCCGCCGTCTGCGTTGGCGAGAGCGACCTCGTATTCCCCGAACTGTTCCCTCGTGAGATAGCTTGACGCCGAGTCGACGTACTCCACCAAGCCCTGCAACGCTCCTTGCGTGACCCTGGCGATGTCGGGCTCCTCAACGTAGTCGCTCTTGATCCGCGCGAGCACCTCCGTGTAGACAGCAAGTGGCCTGTAGGCGCCCTCCTGCTGTTCGCTCTTGCCGAGAACGGCGCCGACCACCAACAGAATGGTGATCAGCAGCGCCGAGCAGATGAGGCTAACCCTGAGCCGTGCGGCCATCGCAGTCTTGATGATACAGCCCCGGGCCGCGCGGCACCGGGCGCCCGTTACATGCCGC
Organism: Bryobacterales bacterium; assembly: GCA_965203925.1. GTDB lineage: Bacteria > Acidobacteriota > Terriglobia > Bryobacterales > UBA6623 > VXMF01. The sequence continues at coordinate 790,424 of OZ241924.1, read as the reverse complement.
TGGTCGGCCACAGCACCCGGACGATCGCGACGGCGATCGCAATTCCCGCGGCGGGCGGATCCACATGCGTGTCACCGTGCTGGTGGAACACCCGAGAGAACCCCTCCCCCGCGGCGGCGCCGACCACGCCGAATGCCGTTCCCGCCAGAAGGTCGCCGGACGCCACCGCCGCCGCGGCTGCCGGCAGCGCCATGTGGTGCGTGACGGGCACTTTGAGGCCGAATTGGGCGAATCCCAGCGACGAGGCCGCGATGCCGAATCCCAGCACGGTCCCGCCGTGAGAGGGGCCGAACTTCAGGGCGGCAAACCCCGCCAGCACTCCAACGCCCAGCCCGATGGTGACAAACTGCGCAGGCCGCTCTTGGTGCCGCACCCAGCAGCCCTCGGCGCTCGGGCGGAAGCGCGCGGATGCGAGGCCACTGCGTCCAAAGGCAAGCCGGGCGACCATTGCGGATACGACCACTGTCAGTGCGATCGTGTCCGTTCGGGGCCCCAGCCCGCCAAAGCGCCAAAGCGCTTCGAGCGCATACCCGAGCGCGCCGAAGGCCCCTCCCACAAGCAGGACGTCCGGACGCCCCAGACCCATCAGCGGCACCGTGATGTCCCGGCCGTCTGGCACCAAGCCCCGCCGATAGGCATAGGCGGTCGCCGCGGCACCGCCCGCGAATGCGATGTGGGGGCCGAACACCGGGCCGAAGGCCACGTCGGCCAGCATCCCGCTCCCGCCCCCCGCAGCCGCCACGGCGCAGCCCACAAGCACCAGCAGCCCCGTGAACACGAATGACGGAAGCGTGCCGATCGCCGCCGCGAAGATGCCGCCGCCGCATGCGGCGGCGAGATAGCTCCAATCCAGATCCATGGTTCCTTATCCCACGCCTCGCCGTCCGCCTCTCAGAGCGGCAGCAGCGCTTGGCCGCCGATCGGGAGCTCCGCTAGCTCGTCCACCAAGCTGTGCAGGTCCTTGGGATTGTTCAGCAGGTCGGCCTCGGAGACCTCCACCACGCGCAGGTCGGAAGCCGGGTAGCGGTCGAAGAAGTGGTCGTAAGCTCGGACGGTCGCCTCCAGATAGGCGTCCGACACTCGCGCTTCGGGCCCGGACGCCAGCCGCTCGCGCAGCAGTTGGGGCGTCGCCCGGATGTAGACCACCATTCCGGGCGTGGGAATCTGCGGGCGCAGGTGCTCGTAGTACGAGTCGTAGATCGCAACCTCGTCGTCGTCCAGATTGAGGTAGGCGAAGAGCTTGTCGCGCTCGAACAGGTAATCGGATACGACGGGAAGCTTCGATGTCTCGATGTGCGCCTCCGCGCATAGGGCGTAGCGCCTCATCAGGAAGTGCATCTGCGCCCGGAAGGCCGCCCCCGGCCGGCCCATGTAGAAGCCCGCCAAGTGAGGATTCGCCGTCTCGTCGAGCAGCAGCCTACCGTGCGCCCGGTCGGCGAGCGCCGTCGCCAGAGTCGTCTTGCCGACGCGCAGGGGGCCTTCGATCGCGACGTAGTGGCCGATCTTCGTCACGTCCCTCTCCCGAAGTCGAGCAGGGGCTGGGCCCCTCGCGGCGACGGCAGATTGAAGTACTCGAAGGCGTTCTCCGTGCCGACACGCCCGCGGCTGGTGCGGTCCAGAAAACCGAGTTGCATCAGGTAGGGCTCGTAGACCTCTTCGATGGTGGAGCGGTCCTCGCCGACTGACGCGGACAGCGTGTTTAGCCCGACCGGCCCTCCGGCATACTTTGAGAGTATCGTTTGCATGATCCGGCGGTCGATCTCGTCCAGGCCGAGAGGGTCGACCTCGAGCATGTCCAGCGCCGTGCAGGCAACGTCATGGTCCACCCGTCCGTCGGCCCGAACCTGAGAGTAGTCCCGGACACGGCGCAGGAGGCGGTTCGCGATGCGCGGCGTTCCGCGCGACCTCTGCGCGATCTCGGTCGCCGCCTCCTCGTCGATCTGCACCCTGAGAAGCTCCGCCGACCGGAACACAATGCGCGTCAGGTCGACCGCGTCGTAGGGGTTGATGCGCAGCGTGATTCCGAAGCGCGAACGCAGCGGCCCGCTGATCAGTCCTTGGCGGGTCGTTGCGCCGACCGCCGTGAAGCGAGCCACGGGAATCGAATGCATGCGCGCGCCGGGCCCGGTTCCCACAATCAGATCCACGCGGAAGTCCTCCAAGGCCGCGTACAGCATCTCCTCCACATCCGGCAGCAGGCGGTGCACCTCGTCGACGAAGAACACCTGCCGCTCCTGCATGCTGGTCAGCATTCCTGTCAGGTCGAGCTTCTTCTGCAGCACGGGCCCTGAGGTGAAGCCCGCTCGAACCTCCATCTCGTTCGCGATGATCGTCGCGAGCGTGGTCTTCCCGAGGCCCGGCGGTCCGTACAGCAGGACGTGGTCCAAAGCCTCGCCGCGCTTTCGTGCGGCCTCGATGGCGATCGAGAGGTTCTCCTTGACCGCCGTCTGCCCGATGAACTCGGACAGGCGGCGCGGCCTCAGCGCGAGGTCGACCGAGCGATCCTCCTCCGACGCGGCCGCGCTTACGATCCTGGTCTTGGCCATCGGTGGGGACCGCTAGCGCTTGATGAGCTGCATCGCCTCGCGGAAGAGCCTCTCAAATTCCGCGGGCGCGCCCTTCCGCCGCGCCGCTCGCACCGCCCGCGCGGCGGCGTCCGCCTTGGAGCCTAGGCCGACCAGCACGCTGATCACCTCTTCCTCCACCGCCGCGGCACCTCCGGCACCTTCCTCTGCGGCGTCCCCGAAAGCATCCAGCTTGTCCTTCAGCTCAAGTATGATGCGCCCGCCGGTCTTCTTGCCGACCCCCGGTATGCGGATAAGGGCCTTTGTGTCGCCCGTGCGGATCGCGCCCAGCAGCTGGTTCGTCGAGAGCCCCGAGAGGAGGGTGAGCGCCAGCCTGGGCCCGACGCCGCTGACTTCGATGAACTTCTCGAAGAGTCCCTTGTCCCGTGGGTTGTGGAAACCGAACAGCGAGATCGCGGCGTCGCGCATGTGCGTGTGCACGTGCAGGAAAGCCTCCTCGCCTGGCTCGCCCAAGTGCGAGTAGGTCTCCACCGGGACCGAAACCTCGTAGCCCACGCCTCCCGCGTCGACAACGACCTTCCCGGCCTGCTTGTCGGCGATTCTACCGCGCAGCGTTGCGATCATCGGTGGCCGGACGGGGGAATTATACCGAGTCTCCCCGGATCTCGATCCGTCTGGCACCCTCACCCTCAAACCCCAGACGGACCTCTACCCGCTGGCCGGGCAGGTCCAATTCGAACCGCTCTCCCCATTCGACGAGCACAACGGCGCGCTCGTCCCAGATGTCTTCCAGCCCGAGGGTCTCGACCTCAGGCACGGTGTCGAGCCGGTAGAGGTCCAAGTGGTAGACCTTCGGGTCTCCGCGATATTCGCGGACCAGGGAGAACGTCGGGCTAAGCACGTCCTCGCCGCGAGCGGCGCCCAGCGCCTCGATGATGCCCTTGGCAAGTGTCGTCTTCCCGGCTCCCAGATCCCCGATCAGGAGGATCTGCGCTGGCGCCCGCACGAGTTCCGCCACGCGGGCCCCCAAGGCCACTGTCTCCTCCGCAGACCGCGTCCGGAAGGTCACCGTCCCAAGGCCTCCGCAGCGGCCGGCAGGCTGCGGGCCAGATCTGTCGCCAGCATGCCTTGCTCACCGAAGTCGCGCACCGCCATCTCCCCCGCCAGCCCGTGCAAGTAGACCCCTGCCGATACCGTTTCCAGGGTCCGGCGCCGAGGGAACTGGGCCAGCAGGGCCGCGAGGATCCCCGTCAGGATGTCCCCCGAGCCGGCGGTCGCCATTCCCGGAGTGCCCGTGGGATTGACCACCAGGTCGCCGTCGGGATCGGCGATCAGGGTCCGGTTGCCTTTCAGCACGACGTGCGCCCCGCACTCCCGCGCCACCCGCCTTGCGACGGCCGGGCGGTTGCGCTGCACGGCCAAAGTCTCCATGCCTGCCAGTCGGGCCATCTCGCCCGGGTGCGGCGTCAGGACCGTAGGCGCCGTTCGCTTCTGGATGTGCGCCCCCCTCACTGCCGACAATCCGTCCGCGTCAATCACCAGCGGCAGCGGGCAGGACTCGATCACTTTGGCCGCGAGTTCCACATTGGCCGCGCCCGTGCCCAGCCCGGGTCCCATGGCCACGACAGTCTTGCCGGAGAACACGCTTGGCTCGAGAGCGTCCGCTCCCAGCGTGCCGTCCGCAAGGGTCTTGGCCGGCTCCAGCATCAGCTCCGGCGTGTGCGCCGTCAAGGCATGCGCCGCCGATTCCGCCGTGAGAACCGTGGCAAGCCCGGCCCCCGCGCGCAGCGCGGCCATTCCGGCCATCAGGATCGCGCCCGGCTTCGAACGCGACCCGCCGATCGCCAACACATGACCGAAGGTGCCCTTGTGGGAGGACCGGTCGCGCCGGGCAGTGTATGGGCGGGCGTCCTCGGGGCCGGAAAGCAAGAGGCGCGGGCCGGGCAGCGCGTCCAGCACAGAGTTCGCCGTGCCGATGCGAGCCACTGAGAGCGTCCCTGCGAGCTCGCATGCCGGCGGCAGGACTTGGCTCACCTTCGGGGCAGTGAACGTCACGGTCCGATCCGCTCGCATCACCGGCCCCGGCGGCGCGAGCCCGCTGTCGCTGGGCAGGCCTGAGGGCATGTCGACGGCGATGACCTTGGCGCTCCGAAAGCTCCCGTTGACGTCGCCGATGACGCGTGCGGCCAGCCCCCTGGGCGCCCCTTTGATTCCCGTTCCGAGGATTGCGTCGACGATCAGCGTCGCGTCGGAGACGGCAGGCAGCAGATCCGACCACTCTCTGAGGGTAGGCGCCGCGCTGGCCCGGAAGTCCTGCGCCTCGAGCATCCGCCAGTTCGCCAGCGCGTCGGGAGAGAGCGACTCGGGCGCGGCGAGCAGTGCGACATGCAGGTCCGGCGCCGGGTGCAGCAGCAACAGCTGGCGAGCGACCGCGAGGCCGTCGCCTCCGTTGTTGCCCTTTCCGCACAGCACCAGGATCTTTTCTTCGGACAGGCAACGGGACATGGCCGCGATGGAGCGGGTCACTGCGGCGGCTGCGCTCTCCATGAGCACTAGGCTGTCGACTCCGCGGTCCTCGATCGTGGCGCGGTCCGCCTCCCGCATTTCGGCGGCGCTGAGCACACGCCTCACCGCCGCCACCCCGGGACTAGGCGGTCGATGCTCTCCCTTGGGCCGACCACGATCAGCACGTCGTCCTCTGAAAGCAGCGAGCCGGGCGGCGGATTGAACTCCGGTGGGCTGCCACCTTTGGACAGCGCGAGGGGGATCAGGCCGAAGTCACCCGGCAGGTTTGCCGCCTCCAGCGTCTTGCCGACCAGCTCACTGCCACCGCGGACGTGGCACTCGCCCATCTCCAGCCGTTGCTCGCCATCGGCGGGGGATCCGCCGATCTCGAGGAAGTCTGACGAGTTCGGCCGCAGCAGCGCTTGGGCCAGCCGCCTCCCCGTGGCGGTGTACGGCATCACTACCCGATTCGCCCCTGCCTGCAACAGCCGATTCTTGGCGTCTGTCGTGGATGCCCGCGCCACAATGCGGATGCCCGGGTTGAGCACCCGCGCGGAGAGCGTTATGTAGACGTTGTCGGCATCGCTGGAGAGGGCCGCCACCAGCCCGTTTGCAGACCGGACGCCAGCCAGTTCCAGGGTCTCCGGCACAGTGGCGTCCTCGGTGAGCATGGGCACCTCGATCTCTCTATGGGAGGCCTTCTCTTCCCCGCCAGACTGGTCGATCACGACGACCTTGGTCTTCTCCTTCCGTAACTGGTCCAGCACCCCCAGCCCGACGCGGCCCAGCCCGCAAATGATGTAGTGTCCCACCATCCTTCGCAACATGCGCTTTTCTGCCCCCTCTCGGATGCGCTCCAGAATCCGGTACGAGATCAGGTACTCGGCCAGTACGCCGACCGCGACAAACGTGACGACGAACCCGAGCATGATCAGGGCGGAGTTGAAGTAGCGGCCTGTCCTGCTCAGTTCGATCGTCTCCCCGTAGCCGATCGTGGTCAGCGTGATCAGCGTCATGTAAAAGCTCTCGAACAGGTCGGTGCCCTCGATGAGATGAAACCCGGCCGTGCCCAGCGTGAATGGGAGCAAGGTTGCGCCAACTAGCAGCGTCAGGCGGCCGAACGGCCTCACCCGCCTGTAGAAGCGCATTAGGTTCTCCGCACGACCAGCATGGTCATGTCGTCATGCAGGGTCTTCGCCCCGGTCCATTGCAGCACGTCGTCCATCACGCCCTCGACGATCGCTGCCGGCGGCTGGCTGCTGCGCCTCAAGAGGGCCTCTTGGAGCCTAGTCTCCCCGAACTCTTGCCCGGACGGATCTTCCGGCTCGGTCAGCCCGTCCGTGTAGAGCGCCAGCAGGTCTCCCGGTTCGAGTGTCACGTGCGCCGCGCCGAATCCGACTCCTTCGAGGGCTCCTAGGACCATGCCAGTGACCTCAAGCGCGCTGACCTCGCCGCGGCGGACGAGCAGGGGCGGCAGGTGGCCGGCATTGCAGTACACCAGCGTGCTTCTTGCGGAGTCGTAGGCCGCGAACAGCAGCGTGGAGAACTTATTGGACGCTGTGCTCGCGAACATGTGAGCGTTCACGCGGCCGACGATCCGCTCGATTGCCGGTCCAAGCCCCTGGGCCCCGGCCCTGGCGATCTCCCCCAGATGGGCGCGAATCGCGGAGTGCAGCGAGGCCATCACCAAGGCGGCCGAGATCCCCTTGCCCGACACGTCTCCGAAGGTGACCGCGAGCAGGCCTTCGCGGGGTTCGAGATAGTCGTAGAAGTCCCCGGAAACGACGCGCGCCGGACGGCACACGCCCAACACCTGAATGCCCTCGACCGCCGGCACGGTGGATGGAAATAGCCGGGCTTGTACTTCGCGCGCGATCTCCAGCTCCGCCTCCAGCTGCTGGCGCTGCTTGGACTCCTCGATGAGCCCCTCCAGCGAGGCGGTCATCGTGTTGAAGGACCGCGAGAGATCGCTGATCTGGTCGGAGCCGGCGATGGAGATGCGGTGGCTGAAATCCCCGCGATTGACTCGGCGGGTGCCCACGTACAGGTCGTTCACGGCGCGCGTCATCGTGCGCGTGATCGACGTGGCGACGAATAGCGACAGCAGCAAGTTCAGCGCGAATGTCGCGACCAGGCCGATGCCGAAGAACGTGAAGATCCCCATCGTCAGATCGGTCTCTTGGCCGAAGATTCGCTGCCACAGCGCGAAGGGCCGCGTCTGCAGGAGGTAGGTAGCCCTCACCGTGTCCCCGCTTGCCCAGTCCGTGAATTCCGCTTGGATGGGCCAGCGGACCAGCCAGTCTAGGGCATTTGCCGCGGGCGGCAGGTCCGATCCTTCCGCGGCCGGCGGATCCGCTCGGGGGGCGACCTCCCGCAGCCTGAGGCTGGGATTCGTTGCTGTGATGTCCTCGGTCCGGCCTGGCACCAGGGCCAGTACGCGCCCCAGCCCGGAGGCCTCTCGGGCGGTGGCGGCCAGGAAGAGCGTGTCCCCTCTGCGCAACAGGACTTCCCCGGCGGGCGGATCGGCGGGCCTCTCCAAGCCTCTCCAAGCCTCTTCCGGGATCAACGCCTCCAGCCCGTCGAGGCGAACGTCCAGCAGCAGGCCCGGAATGGAGCGGCTAGCGCGTCCGTGGAAGCGTTTCGCAAAGGCCAGCCGCTCAGCGGGCGGGAGGTCCTCGAGCTGCCACAGCAGCGGCTTTGCCACCGCTGCCACCCGCTCGGCCTGCCTGAGGAAGTCCGTCGAAACCGTGTGTGCCGCTAGAGGTCCGAACAGCAGCAGCAGGCCCCATGCCACGATCAGCGCTCCCAGCGAGACGGGCAGGAAACCGACGAGCAAGAAGACCGCCACCATCCTGTGGCGGACCCTCCACAGCAGCTTCTTGGCAAGCTGCCTGCCCAAGAAGAAGATGACCCGCGACAGCAAGACGGCGCCGAGCGCCGACGCCGTGACCAGCGCCAGCCAGGCCGCACCGGCCAAGCCCGGAGCAAGGCCACGCGAGGTCCAGAGCAGTGCTGCTGTACCGGCCGCGAGCCCGAGGGCCGCCACTAGCCTGCCGGGTCGCAACCGGAGCACCGCCCTGACCATCCTACATTCAATGCGACCGGCTCGCGGCCGCGCACATCCGCCGATGAGATCCTGAGCCGGAAGGCTTGCTCGTGCGGAGACGTCAGGCCGGGGCACCGATCTCCGCGCCACCTGCTTCGGCAAATGCGGCGTGGAATCGGTCTCATCCTTCCGGAATGCCGCTACACTGATGCTGAGTATGCTCCCAACGGCCTCGAGATCGAGATCAGCGCTGCTGGCCGCTCTCGCCTGCCTTGCCGTTGGCGTGGCGCAGGCCCCCAACACTCAGGTCCTGCTGGTCGACGTGGACACAGTCATCCATCCGCTGACCGGCGAGATCGTGCGTGACAGCCTGACGGAGGCCTCCCGCGTCGGGGACCGCGCGGTCGTGCTGCGGATCAACACGCCCGGAGGACTCCTGGGCACGACCAATGAGATCGTCCAGGCGATCTTGGCTTCTCCCGTGCCCGTGATCGCCTACGTTTCCCCCAGCGGCGGCCACGCCGCGTCCGCGGGTTTCATCATCCTCGTCTCTGCCGACATCGCGGCCATGGCGCCCGGCACGAACACGGGGGCTGCGCATCCGGTCCTCGCGCTCGGCGGCGAGCTGGAGGGAGTGATGAAGGCGAAGGTCGAGAATGATACGGCTGCGTCGCTGCGGGCCGTAACCGACAAGCGCGGCCGCAACAGCAAGCTTGCCACCGACGCCGTGCTGAAGAGTTCCTCCTTCACCGAGGAGGACGCATTGGAGTCTGAGCTGATCGAGGTCATCGCGACCGACGTCAGCGACTTGCTGCGACAGGTCGATGGGCGCACGATCACCCGTTTCGACGGGCGCGAGGAGGTCCTCGACCTGGACGGCGCGACAGTGCGCACGTACGTCCCGAACCTTCGCCAGCGGGTCCTGCTCCCTCTTGTGGACCCCAGCCTTGCGCTGCTTGTGCTGGTTCTCGGGGCCGCAGGGATCTACGTCGAATTCACGAACCCCGGGCTGATCTTTCCCGGGGTGGCGGGCGGGATCCTGCTCATCGTGGGCCTGATGGCCATCACCCTGCTTCCGATCAACGTCGCGGGAGCCGCCCTGATCGTGCTGGCCGTGGGCCTGTTCGTTGCCGAGGCTTTCACTCCGGTCAACGGGATCCTGGCGGCGGGCGGCGTGGTCGCAATGGTGCTTGGGATCGTCATCCTGATCGACTCCGACGTACCCGAGCTCCAGATCGGGTGGGTCACGGCAAGCGCCATCACGCTGCCCTTCGCTGCAATCTCGGTGTTCCTGCTGCAGCTCGCGCTTCGCTCGTTCCGGATCAAGACCGCTACTGGGGCGGCGGCGATGGTCGGCCAGACGGCGCGGGTGCGCAGGGCCCTCGATCCGGAGGGCACGGTGTTCGTCCAAGGTGAGATCTGGAGCGCGCGCGCGAGCACTGCCGCTCTCGCTGGGGAGTCCGTCCGCGTGCTGGCGGTCGATGGCATGTGGCTTGAGGTTGAGCCGGTCCGCGACTCGACGGGGCCCGGAACGCAATAGCGGGCCCGGGCGTTTGCCCGGCACCGGGCCTCGGAGTATCCTCAGAAGTGGCCGGCTGCGGCCGCGCCGCCCTGCCCCAGACTAAGGAGAACCGCTGTGGACCTAGCCCCCATGATCCTGGCCGCAATCGTGGCCCTCTACCTTCTCAACTGCATCAAGATTCTCGCCGAGTACGAGCGGGGCGTGATCTTCCGGCTCGGCCGCCTGCTGCCCAATGCCAAGGGGCCGGGGCTCATCTTCGTGTTCCGCCCAATCGATCGGATGGTGCGCGTCCCGCTGCGCGTGGAGACGATGGAAGTGCCGTCGCAGGATGTCGTCACGCGCGACAACGTAACGGTCAAGGTCAGTGCGGTGGTGTTCTTCCGGGTCATGGATCCCTCCAAGGCCGTCGTGCAAGTGGCGCACTACATCCACGCGACTTCGCAGCTGGCGCAGACCCGTCTGCGGTCCGTCCTTGGCGAGGCGGAGCTCGACGAGTTGCTGAGCGAGCGCGAGCGGCTAAACGCAAGCCTCCAGTCCACGCTGGACGAGCAGACGGGAGTGTGGGGCATCAAGGTTCAGGCGGTTGAGGTCAAGCATGTTGACCTGCCGGAGCAGATGATCCGCGCGATCGCCAAGCAGGCGGAGGCCGAGCGCGAACGTCGCGCGAAGGTCATCCATGCCGGCGGCGAGCTTCAGGCCGCAGCCAAGCTCACGGAGGCTGCGCGCCAGCTGAGCGGGCAGCCTGCGTCGATCACGCTGCGCTATCTCCAGACGCTCACTGAGATTGGCGCCGAGAAGAACACCACGATCGTTCTGCCGCTTCCGGTGGACCTGTTCAAGGGCATTGCGAAGTGGGCCGCCCGCCATGGCGACCCCTCGGCATCCGACGACGCCTGACGTCGCCCGGGGCTGGAATTCGGCGACCGTCCCAATTCTTCCCGACCAGGCCCGCCGCCAACGGGGCAACCCTCCCATAGCGCGACGTTCTGCGCTAGAATCGCTCCGATGGCGAGACGCACCGGCGATGCGGTGGAGGTCGTCTTCGGAGCCAAGCAGCTCTTCTTGGCATTCTTGGCCGCCGCCTTTACGCTGGCGGGAACTTTCCTGGTCGGCGTCGAAGCCGGCCACAAGCGGGCACAGCGCGGAGTGTCGAGCCCCCTCGCGTTCTTGGAGCGCAAGGCAGACGATCACACCGGTCAGGTCCCGATCCCGGACGTACTCCTCAAAGAGGAGGAGATGGAACGCGCCAAGGCCAGGGCCATAGAAAAGGCTGCCCAGGCCGCCATTGATCGCCAGAAGCCACGACCGGTGGTCTCCGCCTCCGAGAGCGGGCAGTCTGCTCCCGTCCCGCAGGCCGATGCGCAGCCCCCGCCGGTTCAGCGCCCGGCCATAAGTGCGTCCGAGGCCGGACGGATCCGGATCCAGGTCGCCGCTCTGAAGAATCGTTCCAACGCCGAAGGGTTGGTCGATTGGCTGCGCAACCAAGGCTTCCAAGCCCACGTCGACGCCGACGGGACTGACGGATTCCTTCGCGTCTATGTCGGTCCGTTCGAGGAGGCCGAGAGCGCGGCAGCCGTCCAGCGGCGCTTGGAGCAGGAGGGCTTCAAGCCCATGATCCGCCGCTTCTGACCCGAGCGCCGGGCCGCGCGGACCTCAAGGGCGGCGCGGACCGCGGCTCCGCTCTTGGACTGCGCGCTCCAGATCGTGCTGCTCTTCGAGCAGTTGCACGAAGCTCGCCAGGCGGTCGGCGTCAACAATGCCGTCCCTCACCCCGTCCCGCACGCTGCATTCCGGCTCGGCGCGGTGTGTGCAGTCCCGGTACCGGCAGTCCGCGCCTAGCTTGGCTATCTCCGGGAACACGCGGTGCACTGCCTCCGGACTGCTCCACGGGAGAAGCTCGCGGATCCCGGGAATGTCCATCAGCAGGTAGCCGCGGGGATGCAGGACCAGTTCCCGTCTCGTAGTCGTGTGCCGGCCCCTTCGGTCCTGTGCCCTGACAGCGCCGACCTCCAGCAGTTCCGACCGCACGAGGGCATTGACGAGAGAAGACTTGCCCACCCCCGACGGTCCGGCCAGCGCCGCGGTGCGGCCCGGCTGCAGCAGCGCTTCCACCTCGGAGATCCCGCGCCCTTCGGTGGCGCTCGTCACGACCACCGGAAAGCGCGGCTCTGCGCGGCGAACGATCGCGGCCGCCGCCGCCGGATCCGCGCACAGGTCAGCCTTGTTCAGCACGATGACGGGCTCGGCGTCCGCGGCCAGCGCACATGCAAGGTAGCGCTCGATCGGTCGGAGGCGGAGCTCGCGGTCCAGGCCGGCGAGGATGAACGCCGTGTCCACGTTGGCTGCCAAGATTTGCCGCTGGGCCAAACGGCCCGGTCGGGCGCGCGCCAGCGCGTTGCGCCTCAAGAGGACTTGGCGGGCTATCCGCCTTCTCGGCTCAAACAGCAGCCAGTCGCCCACCGCCGCAGGGCCCACGTTGCGGGGCAGGCTGACAGACACCTTCCGGTCAGCGGCGAACACGTGCGCGCGTCGCGCCGTGGCAAGCCGTACCCGGCCCGGCTTCAATCTGCGCTGGCGGCCGGCCTGCTGCTGGAAGAACGGCCCCCAACCGTAGCGCTCAAGCCCCATGCGGAGGAGGCCCGCCGCCAGCGGGGATGCGGCGCTGCGAGGCAGCCAGCGTGTTGGACATGAGGATGGCGATCGTCAGCGGCCCGACGCCGCCGGGGACAGGCGTATAGGCGGCAGCGACCTCGGCCACGTGGCGAGGATGGACATCCCCGACGAGTGCGCTGCCTGTCTTCCGAAACCGATCTAGGCGCGCCGTATCGTGGCCAAGGATGCGCTCAGCCTGTGCCGCGTCGCGGATGCGATTGATCCCGACGTCCAGCACGACCGCGCCCGGCCGGATGTGCTCGCGGGTCAGCATGGCGGGGCGCCCCGCCGCCGCGACGAGAATGTCGCCTTCCCGGCACACGCCGGGCAGGTCGGACGTCCGAGAATGGCAGACGGTCACTGTGGCGTGCTCCGCCAGCAGCAGCATGGCTGTGGGCTTGCCGACGATGTTGCTGCGGCCCACGACAACGGCACGGCGGCCCCGGATCCCGATTCCGCTGCGCTTGAGGATTTCGATCAGGCCGCTTGGCGTGCAGGGCGCCAAGCAGGGCTGACCCGAGACCAGCCTGCCGACATTGACGGGGTGAAACCCGTCGACATCCTTCTCAGGGGCGATGGCCGCCAGCACCCGCTGTGCGCTGATGTGTGCCGGCAGGGGCAGCTGCACCAGGATCCCGTCGATCTCCTCGCGACGGTTGAGCCGCTCGACCGTGCCCAGCAGTTCGTCCGTGGTTGTGCCGGCCGAGAGCCTGAGCGTCTCGGAATGCGCGCCGATCCGCCGGCAGGCCCGGATCTTGTTCCGCACATAGATCTCTGAGGCTGGATTTTCACCGACCAGCACGGCCGCAAGTCCAGGCCGCACGCCGAGCTGGGAGGCCTTCCGGACGCCTTCCGCGACCTCGTGCAGGAGGATGTCGCGGATGGCCTTCCCGTCCAGAATCCTCGCTGCCATCCCGAACCAGAATCGTATCAGCCATGATCGGCAAGGCCGGGTCTGCAGCGGCTCCGGGTTTCCGGTGCGGTCCGGAGGGCGGGCCCCAAGACCCGCCGTGAGGTCAGTGGAGAAGGCTCAGGCCCGGTTCGGGTTGCCCGTGGCAATGCGCCACCGCCACGTCGATCCTGCGCTCCTGCTACATTCTTCACGTCCGGCCATGATCCGCATTGCATTGCTCATAGCGCTGCTCCCGGCCTCCCTGGTGTGTGCCGAGGCGCCTTCCCATCCGGCGCGGGTGATCTCCGTCGATGCCAAGGACCTCGCCCGTGCTGTGCGGGCCGCCCCGCCGCACGCCGTTCTCGTGGCCGATCGCGCCGAGCAGGTCGAAGTCTCCGAGACGGTCCGCGTGGACAAGCCGCTGACTCTGGTCGGGCTCAACATGCGGCTGCGCCCCGGGCTGGGGAAGGTGCCCATCCTGGAGGTGCTCTCCGAGGACGTGCAGATCCGCGACTTCGTGCTGGTCGGGAACGGCGACAGCGTCGAGCAGGCAGACCGCGCGCCCCTGATCGTCGTGCGCCGCGGCCGGTTCGTCATTGAGAACGGGCGGACGGACAACAGCGCGAAGGACGGCGTGATGATCACTCCTGTGGAACGCTTCGGCGACATTGAGCACGGCGTTGTGCGCAACCTGACCGCTCGCGGCACTGTTCGGGACGTAGTCTCGATCGGCGGCCGGGGCAACGAGGGCCTGTTCGTCAGGCATCTGGTCGTGGAGAACATACGCAGTTACGGGTCCAAGCTCCGTGGTCCGGTGGAGGTTTCCGATGGCAGCGAGCACATAACGGTCCGGGACATCTATGCGGAGTCCAGCTTCTACGGCGTCGACGTCCAGGACCACAGCCGGCCGGGAATGGTCAATCGGCACGTTCTGATCGACGGTGTGCAGGTCCGCGACTGCGTGACAGCCATCCGCACGGCCAACCGGGACTTCGGCCACGATGGCCTCACGATCCGCAATGTCTCCGGCTCGGATTTTCGGGCAGAAGGGTCGTGGTCGCCGCTTCACGTGCGCAACACGAGCAACGTCCTGATCGAGAATGTGCTCCTCGCCGGCGGCCCCACGGACCGGCCTTGGCTGGTGGCCGAGAACGTCCGCAATCTCACACTGCGGAATGTCACCATGGTGGGGGCGGCTCTCGACGGCGCCGCAATTGAGGTGCGCGATCCGGACACCGCGCTGCTGGACAATCTGGTGGTCTCGGGTGATGCCCGGCCCGGCTTGGCGGTGAATGTTGTCCTGGCAGCGCCGCGGCGCTTGGGGCCGCTGCGCATACGCAACGTGGTCGCGACTGGTGCGCGGGACGTGGGCATCGCCGTCTCCAGCATGCCCGGGGCAGTCGGCCTGGATGCGTCGCTGATCACTGACAACCTTGCCACCGTGCGAGTGGCGGCCGACTCCGCCCATACGGTCCTCGAGCGCAACTTGTAGACCGACGCTCCCGCCTCCGCATGGGCCCCGAAGGCGGCAGAAAGGGGCCGGCCGCTGCGGTATCGTAGGGCTTCGCTGTGGCCGCCCCGCCCGGGGAACGAACGATTGTGAGCCAGTCGCAGCAACTCCTCGGTCGCGAAGTCCTGTCCGGTTCGGTCGACCGGGTCGTCTTCCACAACGCAGAGACGGGCTTCTGCGTCTTGAGGGTCCAGGTGCGGGGGCTGCGCGAGCCGCAGGCGGTCGTCGGGCAGATCCCCACCGTGAGCCCCGGCGAATGGATCACCGCGACTGGCGAGTGGGTCAACGACCGGTCGCACGGCCGGCAGTTCAAGGCCACGCACATCAAGGCCACCAACCCCGACTCCGCCGTCGGAGTCGAGAAATACCTCGGCTCGGACGCGATCCCCGGCATCGGGCGAATCTACGCAAAGCGGCTCGTCGCGAAGTTCGGGCCGGAGGTCTTCGACGTAATCGAGAACCAGCCCGAGCGGTTGATGGAGATACCGGGTATCGGGCGCAAGCGGGCCAAGAGAATCGTCGAGGCGTGGGGCAAGCAGGCCGAGACGCGGGAGATCATGGTGTTTCTGCGCGGCCACGGCATCGGTCCGTCGCGGGCTGCGCAGATCTACAGGCGGTACGGTGCGGATGCCATCCAGGTGCTGTCGACCAACGCCTACCGCCTGATAAGGGACATCCGCGGCATTGGCTTCGCGGTCGCCGACGGGATCGCCATGAAGCTGGGTATCGAGCGCACATCGCCATTCCGCATGCGGGCCGGCGTGGGCCATGCGCTGAGCGAGGCCCGCCGCGACGGACATTGCGGGCTTCCCCGTAGTCAGCTGCTGCAGGTTGCGAGCGAGATGCTCGGAGTGCCGCGCGATCTGGTCGAGCCCGCACTTGCCCACGAGGTGGAAACGGGCTGGGTGGTAGAGGACGAGGTTGACGGGAAGCCCTGCGCGTTTCTCGCCCACCTACACCGCGCCGAGCAGGGCATCGCCCAGAGATTGGCAATTCTGGGCCAGGGCACGCTGCCTTGGCCTGCGCTGGACGCGGACCTCGCCATCCCTTGGTTCGAGCGGCAGTCCGGCCTCAGACTCGCGCCCGAGCAGTGCGAGGCCGTGCGCTCGGCGCTGGCGTCCAAAGTGCTGATCATCACGGGCGGGCCGGGCGTCGGCAAGACCACGCTCTTGAAGGCGATCCTCGCGATCTTGGGCGCGAAGGGCGTTGAATTCCTGCTCTGTGCTCCAACCGGCCGGGCGGCGAAGCGCATGTCTGAGGCAACTGGATCCGAGGCCAAGACGATCCATCGCCTGCTCGAATTCGATCCGAAGGCGGGCACCTTCCGCCGCGACGCCGCCTACCCTCTCGAATGCGACCTGCTGGTCGTGGACGAGACTTCGATGGTCGATGTGCCCCTCATGGACGCCCTGCTGAAGGCCGTGCCGCTCGGTTCGGCGCTGTTCCTCGTCGGGGACGCGGATCAGCTCCCGTCAGTCGGTCCGGGCAGGGTGCTCGGTGACCTGATTGACGGCGGTGCGGCCCGGGTCGTTCGCCTTGTCGAGGTCTTTCGGCAGGTCGCCGACAGCCACATCGTGCTCAACGCCCACAGGGTCAACTCAGGAGAAATGCCCAATCTCAAAAGGCCCAAGGGCGACAGCGACTTCTACTTCTGGGCGGTCGCGACCCCGGGCGCGGCGGTACGGCGTACGGTCGAGCTGGTGAGTTCCCGCATCCCGAAGCGGTTCGGCTTCGATCCTGTCCGCCAGATCCAGGTCCTGTGCCCCATGAACCGTGGCAACGCCGGCACGGTCACGCTCAACGCGGAATTGCAGAGAGCGCTCGTCCCCGCGGACGCCGTGAGCGTCGAGCACTCGGGGCGGACCTACGCGGTCGGCGACAAGGTCATGCAGGTCGAGAATGACTACGATCGGGAGGTCTACAACGGAGACATCGGGACGGTCGCGTCAGTCGATCAGGACCGCGTCACCCTACACGTCAACTTCGACGGCCGCCTCGTGCCCTATCGTAAGCGGGATTTGGCGTCCTTGGTGACCGCCTTCGCCATCACCATCCACAAGAGCCAGGGGTCGGAATACCCCGCCGTCGTCATCCCGCTCCTCGACCAGCACTACGTGATGCTGCGGCGCAACCTCATCTACACCGCGATCACCCGCGGCAAGCGGCTGGTGGTGCTCGTGGGCCAGGAGAGCGCTGTGGGCCGTGCCGTGAGGAACTCGTCGGAGTCGCGGCGTTGGTCCACCCTTCGCGCGGCCGTCCAGGCCGCCCGAAATGGCTGACGCCAACTATCCGTGGTTCCGCGGTCAGGCGTCCCCACCGGGGATCTCGCGGAGCCGGCCTCGCTCAAACCGCAGCGTGCGGTCGCACAGCGCCGCGAAGGCGGCGTTGTGGGTCGCGAGTAGCATGGCCAGCCCGCGCTCGCGAACCAGGCCCAGCAGCAGCCCCATCACGCCGGCCCCGGTCCTCTCGTCAAGGTTGCCGGTCGGCTCGTCCGCCAGCAGAAGGGCAGGTTCCGATACCAAGGCCCGGGCGATGGCCACGCGCTGCTGCTCGCCGCCGGAAAGTTCTCCGGACTGGTGGTGCAGGCGGGAGCCCAGCCCGACCCGCTTCAGGAGCCGCCGGGCGGGTTTCAGGGCCTCGTTTGAGGGAATGCCCCGGATTCGCAGGGGCAGCCCCACGTTCTCCGCTGCGGTGAACTCGGGCAGCAGGTGACAGTTCTGCCAGACGTAGCCAATGTCTCGGTTGCGGTAGGCTGCCAGCTGTCCGTCATCGAGTCCGTCCAGCGCCTTTCCGCGGAACAGGACCCTGCCGGCAGTGGCCCGGTCGAGGGCTCCCAAGATGTGGAGCAGCGTCGACTTGCCGGCTCCCGACTCGCCGACAAGCGCCACGCTCTCGCCGCGCCGGATCTCGAAGGCCAAGTCGCTGAAGATCGTGAGGTCCTGCTGTCCCGTGCGAAACGTCTTGCCCAACCCTTCGGCCCGGATCACGGGATTCCCCATCGGCTAACGACCCTTGATCGATCCTAGCGCGAGGATGCTTGCGACGACGCTGGCCGGGTCCACCGCAGCGTCGATGCGCTCGTCGGCACGTGCGTAGGACTGCCGACGGGCGGCGTGCAGCTTGTCGAACGCGGCCCGGTCTCTCGCCAGCGGGCGGTGGGTCGCCCCGCACACCCGGCCCCACAAGACCTCCGAGCCCGCGTCCAGCCACAGCGTCAGTCCGGCTTCCCGCAGGGCTTCGCGGTTCCTCGCGAAGGCAAACGTCCCTCCGCCAAGGGCGACCACGCGCCGATTGCCGGTCCGGACCAGGGCCGCCTGTTCCAACAGGGCCTCATGTTCGGCCTTCCGAAAGCCGGACTCTCCCTTATCGGCGAAGATCTCGCTTATCGCCGTGCCCTCGCGCCTCTCTATCTCCTCGTCGAGGTCGACAAAGGGCCATGCCAGTTCGTCGGCGAGCAAGCGGCCAACTGTCGACTTTCCCGAGCCCATGAATCCGGCCAGGTAGATTCCCGCCGGTCCGCATGCCCCTGGACTTGACTCTGTCATGCGGCCTTGCCCACGCGCGCCATCCGGAGCATCCAGGCCCGCGCGGCCGTCGGCAGGGCCCGCTCGAATATGACAAGCAGCCAGCCGTGGCGGGGCACGACAACCGTCCGCCTGCCCTTGCGGGCCGCGTCCACGATGGCAGCGGCGCACTGCTCGGGGGAGATTGCGAGCCTCTCGGAGCCAGGCAACGGCACCTTGGTGGAACCTTGTAGCATGTTCCTGCCGAACGGCGTCCTCACGAACCCCGGGCAGGCACACAAGACCCTGACGCCGCTGCCGCGAAGCTCCGCCCGCAGGGCGTCCGCATACGCGTTGAGCGCGTGCTTAGACGCCGAGTAGACCGCCATGCCGGGCAGGGCGACCTTGCCCGCGACAGAGCTGACCATCACAATCGTGCTGTTCGGCGCCATCGCCGGCTTCAGCCTGCGGGTGATCTCGACAGGCGCCAGAAGATTCACCGCAATTAGGCGTCGTGCCTGCCCGGGGTCGGTCGCGTCTGCCGGTGCCCGGATTCCGACGCCAGCGCAGTGGACGACGATGTCGAGACTGCCCGTCGCCGCGAGCACATCGTCGCAGAACTCAGAGAGCGAGGCTGGGTCGGCCAGATCTGCGGCCAGCACGCGCGCCTTCCCGCACTCTCGTGCGACGGCCTCAAGCGCACCGGCCCGACGGCCGGCCAGCAGTAGCTGCGCACCTTCGCGCGCCAGCAGGCGGGCGCAGCAACCGCCGATTCCGGACGAGGCGCCCGTGACCAAGGCCGTCTTGCCGCGGAACGTCATCTCGGCGGCGCTGTGACAGCAATCAGCAAGCGCGGAAGCGCATACTGTACCATGCGGCACTTGAGCGGCTGCGGTGTTCACGGAAGGGCACCGGCCGCCGCGTGTGCCGGGCGAATGATCCGAATCGCCAACGGGCAAGGGTTCTGGGGGGACTGGCTCGAGGCGCCCCGACGGTTGGTGCAGGGCGGGCCGCTGGACTTCCTCGTCCTCGACTACCTATCCGAGGTAACCATGGCGATCCTCGAGAAGCAGAGGCGCCGAGATCCCTGCAAGGGCTACGCAACCGATGCCGTAGGCCTCATCGCCGAGCTCCTGCCAAGCCTCATGCGCGGCGGTGTCCGCGTGGTGACCAACGCCGGGGGGGTCAATCCGCGCCAGTGCGCTAGGTCCATCTTGGAGCGGGCCCGCTCTGAAGGTGTGCGAGGGCTCAAGGTGGCCGTAGTGCTTGGCGACGACTTGGGCGGCCAGTTGGATGCGATCGCGACTCGCGGCACCGACTTCGACACATCCGGTCCGCGAGTGCGGCTCTCCGAAATCCGCGAGCGGGTCCTCAGTGCGCACGCCTACATCGGCGCGTTCCCGCTCGCCGAGGCGCTGGGCTCGGGTGCGCATGTGGTCCTTGCGGGGCGCTCGACCGACACGGCGCTGACCTTGGCGCCCATGATCCATGAGTTCGGCTGGGGGGATCTCGACTGGGACCGGCTGGCGGCTGGCACAGTGGCAGGCCACATCATCGAGTGCGGGGCCCAGTGCACCGGGGGCAACTGCTCCCTCGACTGGCAGTCCATCCCAGACCTGGCCGACATCGGGTTTCCCGTGGTGGAGGCCCGGCCGAGCGGGGACTTCGTGGTGACGAAGCAACCCGGGACCGGAGGACGCGTCACAGTGCCGGACGTGAAGGAGCAGCTTCTGTACGAGCTGGGTGATCCCACGCGCTACCTCACCCCCGATTGCAGGGCCGACTTCACCAGCCTTTCGCTTCGACAGGACGGCAAAGACCGGGTCGCGGTCGAGGGAGTCCGGGGCGGCCCTCCCCCGCCGACCCTGAAGGTGTCCGTGTGCTACACGGCCGGATACCAGGCAGTGGGAACGCTGGTGTACAGCTGGCCCGACGCGCTTGCCAAGGCCCGGGCGGCCGAAGCGATGGTACGACGCCGCTTGGCCGCGCTTGGCCTCACGTTTGAGGAGGTTCATGCCGAAGTCCTTGGCGTGGGCGCTTGCCACGGACCGGCCGCCCCGGAGAACCCGGACCCGCCGGAGGTTCAGTTGCGGATGGGCGTGCGGGCCATCTCTCGTCGGCCGGTCGAACGGTTCACGCGGGAGATGATCCCGCTCGTGCTCAACGGTCCCCCGACGGCCACCGGATTCGGAGAGGGCAGGCCCCGCGTCCGCGAGGTCGTGGCCCACCATGCGCTGTTGGTGCCCCGCGAGGACGTTCCGACCACGGTCGAACTCTTCGATTCGGAATGAGAGGTCCAAGAGAGGGCTGCCGCCACCTCCCGCGCGAGCCTGCCCGACGAGAAACCGGCATCGAATCCTGACACCTCGCGCCCATTGCACGTGCCGCTTGGCATACACTGGGGCCAGTACGCAGCACCGTGTCCCCGCGCTCGCGCAAGCGCCCAACACGGCGCAATGGTGGAGCGAATCCAATGGGCACAAAATCCTCTACTCTCCTCGTGGCGTTGGCGCTGCTGCCGGTCACCGCCTTCGGCCAGAACGCCATCGGGCGCCTGTCTGGGACCGTGCTCGACCAGAGCCGCGCTGCGATCTTGGGAGCCGAGGTCACGGTTCGGAGCGATTCGACCGGGACAACAACCCGCCTGCTGACCGACCCGAGCGGAGCGTTCGTGGCGGGGGCGCTCGCTCCGGGCTACTACTCCGTACAGGTCGCCGCGGATGGTTTCCGCACGCACACGGTCGAGGCCCAGAAGGTGGACGTAGCGCGCGAGACGTCTCTGCCCCCAATCGTCCTTGAGATTGGCGTAGCCACCGAGACCGTCGTGGTGGAGGGCGGAATCAGCCAGGTCCAGACCACGAATGCCGAGGTGACCTCCATCGTCACGTCCTCACAGATCGCAGACCTGCCGCTGATTGGCAGGGATCCGCTCGCGTTCGTAAGCCTGCAGGCGGGCGTGAACTACAACGGGACGGGCTCCACGACGATCAACGGCCAGCGCACATCCTTTTCGGTGGTGACGATTGACGGCATCAGCGTTCAGGACAACTTCATCCGCACAAACGGGCTCGACTACCTCTCCAGCCGCACTCTTATCGACCAAGTGGCCGAGTTTGCCGTGACCTCCCAGAACGGATCGCCCGCCATCGGAGGCGGGGCGTCGCACGTCAATTTCACCACCCGCGCCGGAGGGCCGGAATTCCACGGGAACGCGTACTGGCACATGCGCAACGACAAGCTCGCCGCTGCGCCTTGGTTCTCGAATCGGCAGGGACTCGAGAAGCCCGAACTGAGCATCAACCAGTTCGGAGGTTCTGTTGGCGGCCCGGTCGTCAGGAACCGGGCTTTCTTCTTCGTCAACTACGAGTCCCTGATGGACCGGCGCAAGTCCTTGGTCAACACAACAGTGCTCACCGCGGACGCTGCCCGGGGGATCTTCAGCTATGTCGACCTCGGCGGAGCCCTCCGCCAGGTGGATATCCTCGACATCCACGGGCTTCAGGCCGACTCCGCGATGGCCCAAGTGCTGGCCCAGATCCCCGGGCCATCCGAGATCAACAACTTCGACAGGGGGGACAGCTCACAGGAGCGCCAGCTTAATACTGCCGGGTACCGCTTTCTGACCCGGCGCAACCGGGACCGGGATGCGGTGACGACCCGCGGCGACGTGAACTTGGGCCAGCGCAACGCGGCAAGCGTCACTTACAAGTACACCGCCGAGGGCAACGACCGGCCAGACTCAACCATTGGAGTCGGCTACTTTGAAGTCCCGCCGGTGCGGGACTCCATCCAGTCTAACTTCCTGTCAGTCGGCTGGCGGACCACGCCGGGCCCCCGCTGGACCAACGAAGCTAGGTTCGGGTTCAATCTCGCCCCCGGCGACTTCCGAAACAGCTCTCCCCCGGAGGGGTACAGGCTGACACAGACGATCTTCACGAACCCAACCGTCAATTTCGCCGATCAGGGCCGCGCAACGGACACCTACACGTACCGCAACGACACAATCGCGCAGATCGGCCGGCACAGCCTCCGCTTCGGGGCCGAGGTCCAGCAGGTGCGGATCAATTCCTTCCACTATGCCGGCGTTGTGCCGGCAATGGAATTGGGAATCGGGTCTCGGAGCGCCTACCAGCTGCCGGTCTCCGCTTTTCCGGGGGGAATCGCCTCGGCCGACTTGGGGACTGCCCAACGCTTGCTCGCCAGTCTCGCCGGCATCATCTCCAATGCTGAGCAGTCCTTCAATGTCCGAGACCGATCGTCGGGCCTAGTCGCCGGACAGGAACAACGGCGCAGGTTCCGCTACGACACCGTGGCGGCCTACGGCCAGGACACGTTCCGGCTCAGCCCACGGTTCACCGTCAATCTCGGGGTCCGCTGGGAGTATCAGGGCCGCCTGGACGAGCGTGACAGCCTGATGCTGCAGCCCGTGCAGGCACACACCACGTACATCGAGACCCTCCTGTCCGATGCGGAGCTGGACTTCGCGGGCGGGGCCGCCGGCAGGCCGCTATGGAGCCCCGACCGCAACAACTTCGCGCCCAATGTCGGGCTGGCTTGGGACGTCTTCGGCGATGGCACGACCGCAGTGCGGGCCGGCTATAGCATCAACTATGTCTATGACGAGCTGATCCGGGCCGCCGACAACGCCACCAGCGCGAACCAAGGGCTTGAGGGGATCACGGCGCTGCAGAATCTGGACGCGTTCTTGGCGGACGGTCCGGTGCCCATCGATCCCCCGGAGTACGGCATCCCGAGGAACGTCAGCCAGAACCAGCTAGGCGACCCCTTCACCGCCGTCTTCGGAATCGATCCCAAGCTGCGCGCGCCGTACGTCCAGCAGTGGAACATCAGCTTGCAGCGCGATGTCGGCTGGAATACGGTCGTGGAGGCCCGCTATCTGGGCAACAAGGGCACCAAGCTCCTGCGCGGGATCGACTACAACCAGTTGATCGTGCGGGAGAACGGGTTCTTGGACGACGTCATCCGGGCCCGCAACAATGGCCTGCTCGCCTTGGACGCCACGGGACGGTTCAATCCATTCCACAATCCCCGCATCGAGGGCAGCCAAGAGCTGCAGGTGTTCCCCCTGCTGCCCAATGGCGGGTTCCTGAACTTTCCCATCATCCAAGAGTACGTCAGGCGGGGTGAGGCCGGTACGCTGGCCCGCATCTACGTCACTAACGGCCTTGTCGGCGATCAGGTCCGGTTCCGCCCCAACCAGAACACCTTCGTGGCGGACATGGTCACGAACTACTCGAACTCCAGCTACCACGCCCTGCAGCTCGAAGTGCGGCGGCGAGCATCAAGGGGCCTGCAGTTCCAGTCGAACTACTCGTTCTCGAAGGTGCTGACGGACTCAAGCGGGAACCAAGTACGCTTCGACCCGTTCCTCGACAACGCGCAGCCGTCGCTTGAGCGCGCGCGGGCCACCTTCGACCTGAACCACGTCGTCAAAGGGAACGTGGTTTGGGACCTGCCGCTCGGCTCCAAAGGTCCCCTGCGCCAAGGATGGACCGTGGCTTCCATCGTGACATGGCAGAGCGGGGCGCCGCTCTCCGTCCTGTCGCGCCGTGGAACGCTCAACCGCGGCGGCCGATCGCGGCAGAACACGGCCAGCACGTCACTCTCGAAGCAGGACCTTGAGCACATCGTCAGGTTCCGCATGACCGACGACGGCCCGTTCATAGTCGCTGCCGGGGCGATAAACCCCCGGGACAACAGCGGCGTTGCCGCGGACGGCATTGAGCCGTTCTTGGGGCAGCAGTTCTTCCACCCGGGGCCCGGCGAATTGGGAACGCTGCAGCGTCGGCTGTTCTCCGGACCCAGCGCCCTGGCGCTAGACTTCTCGGTGAGCAAGTCGACGCGCATCGGCGAAAAGCACCTGATCAAGGTGGGAGCGCGGATTGAGAACATCCTCAACCACCCGACGTTCTACGCGCAGAGCCAAGTGATCAGTTCGACCCAGTTCGGCCGCATAAACGAGACGCTGACCGGGCCGCGGCGGATTGAGCTGATGCTGCGTTACGAGTTCTGACCGGACGCTGGAGAGGCCCTCGGCGGCAAGCGGGTCAGGCCCGTGCGCGCCGGGCCGCTCAGCGGGGCGCGGGAAGCATGTTGCGGATCGCCGAGATCCGCCATCCCGCGTCAGTCTGCAGGCAGACGAACGTGCTCCACATCTTGCGGTCCGGCCGATCGCCGCTGCCCTTGATCACGTAGCGCGCGTCGGCAATCGCGACGCCCGCGGCTGGGAAGCGGACGGTCTCCACTGTCAGCGTCCGCTGCCCGGGATTCCGGCTCGAACTCCCGAGCATGCCCTCAACGAGCACGTCGCGGCCCCGCCGCCACACGCCGGACGAGACTAGTTGGTCGGCGTCCTCGGTAAACAGCTTGCGGATCTCCGACGCGTCCCGCGACTCCCTCGCTGCGGCGTAGCGTGCGACCAGACCCCGGACCGCCTCCGAGTCGGCCGCGTCCGCCGCCAGCAGTTTGGAGGCTGGGGTCAGAAGCAGGGCGAGGCCAACGATCCCGAAACGGATTCGAGCAGTCATTCGGGACTCGATTCGGTCAATACACCCCGACCGTTACCGATCCGGTCTTCTTGTCCTGGTACGGCCGCACATTGCGCACGCCGTCCCACGGGTACAGGTCGATCGGCCGCTCCCGCTCGCAGATGTCCCGCTCCGGGAAGCGGGGCACGAAGAACTCCTTAGTGAGCGTCGTCAGCACGGCGCGGCCCGTCTCCCCGTAGGGCACCACCTCGTCCAGATTGTCCGGGTCGCAGACCTCAAGGACCGCCCTCGGCTGGGGCGGGTAGTAGATGATCGCGTGGTTGTCGGCCGGATCGAACGGCTTGTGGCAGGCCAGCCCCATCAGCGTGTTACCGTACGTCGCGGCAAAGTACGCCCCTTCCAGCAGCTCGTCCCTAGCGAAGCGGTGGAACTCCGGCGTCATCTCCGTGCCGCCGCAGAACACGCCGGTGATGCCGTAGCGCCGCAGAGAGACGCGCTCGCACAGGCCTTCGAGGAGCTTCGGCGTGGCGAACAGGCAACGGATGCCCGCATGTGCCTTGAGGATCGTTACGGCTTGGTCGAGGCAGTGCTGACGGTAGCGCTCGGCCTCGTCGTACTGGCCCCGCTTGAGCAGCTTCACCACCCAGCGCGGGTCGAGGTCGACCATGAAGCAGATGCCGCCGCGTACCTGCGCAAGGTGCTCGACCGCCAGGCGCAGGCGGCGAGGGCCCGAAGGCCCAAGGTGCAGCCAGTCCGAGCCCGGAGGGAAGAACTCGTCGGGCAGCGTCTTGGAGAACTCCTGGTAGTCGGTCTGGAAGTCGGCAATGTTGACGCGCGACTTGGGTAGGCCGGTTGTGCCCCCCGTCTCGAAGATGTAGATCGGCCTGCCCTCAAGCCCCTTGGGCACCCATCGGCGCACGGGCCCGCCCCGCAGCCACTCGTCCTCAAACGGCGGAAGCAGGCGCAGGTCGCTGAACCCTCCGATGCGCTCCCGCGGATCCCAGCCTAGGCGGTCGGCCGCAAACTCCAGCCAGAACGGACATCCGGTCTGCGGGTCGAAGTGCCAGTCCACGATCTCCCGCACTTGGGCGTCCAAGGCTCTTCTCGCCGCGTCCGCCCTGGCGTCGATCGTCTCCATCTCAGTCCGCCTCAATTGCGTAAAGGTGGGATCGCGTCATGATGAAGAGCGTGCCGTTGGCCGCGATTGGCGTGGAGTAGATCACGTTGCCGAAGTTGATCTCCGAGAGCACTTCGAGCTCGCGGCCGGCGTTGAGGACCGATAGATCCCCGTCCTCGTCCCCGATCATCACCTTCCCGTCCACCACGTACGGCGAGCCCCACACGGCCGCGAGCATGTCGTGCTCCCAAAGCAGCTCGCCCGTCGCCAGGTCCAAGGCGTGGAAGAAGCCCGAGAAGTTGGGCGCGTAGACGATCCCGTCGTGGATCGCCACCGTTGAGATCGTGCGCCGGAACGGATGGTGCCAGACCACGTGACTCTCGGTCACATCGCCCGTCCCGCTGGCGTCGACGGCCCACAAGTGGCCGGGGCCCTCGCCGTGTTCAGGATCCTGACCCACGGCGATGTACACCTTGCCGTCGAGAATCACCGGCGTCGCGATCAGGTTGTTGCGGTCCCCGCGACCGTGCTTCCATTCCGATTCCTTGGGGTTGGTGTCGAACTTCCAGATCAGTTCGCCGCTCTCGGGGACGAAGCTGTAAAGCCATCCGTCGCCGCCGGCGAAGATGACCTGTTCGCGGCCGCCGGCCTCGCCGTAGGCGGGCGACGACCACTGCCCGTGGAGGATGCTGCGGCTTGGCGAGCTGTCCTCCCACAGGACTTCCCCCGTCTTGCGGTTCAGCGCCAGAAAGCTCGGGCTGCGCGGCGACGGGACGTTGATGTGGCTCTCGTCGACTCCATTGGAGGTGGCGACGAACAGCAGGTCCCCCACGACGAGCGGGGAGGTGGCCGCCAAGTTGTGCGGGAACACGCCCAGGTCGTTGTACATGTCCACGACCCAAAGGATGTCCGCGTCGGTGGGCTCTTGGCGCTCCTCGTCCTTGAATGGGCCGTCATTCTCGCCGTCCCGGAAGCCGTCGGCGTCCACGGCCAGCACTTCGGCCCGGTTCGACACGTAGTACACCATCCCGTCGGATACCGCCGGGGAGGAGCAGACGCCCTGCTCAGGCCAGTCGTTGACGCGCCCGGCGGCCAGTTTTGCGTGCGTGATCTGCCAGAGGAACTCGCCGGTCTCCTCGTCGAAGGCCATGACCACGCCGCGGTCGCCCGGATAGGCCTCGTCCCGCAGCAACTCGTTGTTGGTGCCCAAGAACACCTTGCCATCCGCCACGACGGGATTGCCGTAGGACTGCGAGCCGATCTCGGCCACCCACTTGACGTTCTGTCCGGATTGCAAGTCCCACGTGCGCGGGATTCCCGTCTCGGCGGACACCATGTTGCGCGAGGGGTCGCCGCCCCACATCGGCCAGTCGGCCCCGGGGGCCGCCGCGGCACAGGCCGCCAAGGCTATCAGCCATCGGCTCAGAATCGTTCGAGATAGCATGCGAGACTCCGGTGTCCGCGATCACTCGCCGAAGGCGGTGACCTCAAGGTTGTCGTAGTAGAGGTCCACTAACGAGTAGCCGTAGATCCCCGGGCTGCCGTGGTCATGGCCTAGGGGGTCGACCGCCTCGATCGTCCAGCTCTCTGGCTCCTCGGACGACCTGGGCCAGACCTTTCCGCGGATGGTCGTGCTGCCGTCCTCTGACGGCTCCACGCGCAGCCGGACCACGTACCACACGTCCGGGTCCCACTCCAGCGGGACTTCCTTCGAGAAGCGCCCGAGTTCGGACAGCCACGTGCGGATCATGAGCGACTGAGCGTTGCCCATCATGGCCAGCGTGTAGCGGTGCGACACCAACCCCATGTCGCCCATCCGTCTGCGCTGTTCCGTCGACATCATCTCTGCCCGGACCTCGTACTCGCGCTGCCCGGGCGTGCCTACATAGACGGTCGTCCGCCACGTTCGCGGGTTTCCGGAAGGCTTCTTGAGCCACTTCTGTCCGTCCGATTCCACGATCGTGAACCGCCCCCTAGCCGCCGACCAGCCGTCCGGGACGGTATCCGCGGCGTACGATTCGAAGTCCTCGGAAAACCCGCCGTTGGGCCGCACGGCGACGCGCGCCGTACCGGTGACACTTCCCACGGTGGCTTGGACCAAGCCGCCTTGGGGGAAGGTGCCGCTGGCGGTGAATTCCCCGTTGTCCCGTAGCGTTCCGGTCAGGGCCCCCTCCAGGGCCCAGTCGGCTTCGGATTCCCCGATCAGGCGGCCGGAAGCGTCGAACAGGCGCGCCGTGAACCTGACCTGCCCCCCGGGGACGAGGTTGACCTCGGCCGGCACGACTTGGACATGAGCCGCCTCAGCGCCCTGCGGCGCGGGTGCCGGAGGGCCACCGGGCGCGGCCTTGGATCGGGCCTGGCCCGACGGGCCCGCGATACAGTACAGGTCGTTGTTGGTGACGAAGTAGACGCGCCCCCCCGCGATCGCAGGGGATGCGTTGATCTGGGTCAGGCTGCCGTCGGGATTGTGGAACTCGTCCACGTCCGTGGGCACAGGCTCCTCGCGGCCGCGCAGCCGCAGGACGTGGAACTTGCCGTCCAAGTCGGAGACAAACAGCTTTCCGTCGCCGACCACGGGCGATGCGCGCTGGGCGATGCCGATGTTGCGCTTCCAGATCGTGGCCCCGGTCGCGGCGTCGAACGCCATCAGGTTCGCCGAGTTGTCGACGTGGTAGACGATCCCGTCTGCGACCGCCGGCGAGGCGTATCCTGCGGCGAAGCCGTCCTCCATCCAGAGCAGGGCCGGCTGGCCCTCCGAGATGCTGGAGCCGTCCAGCGCGACCAAGCGCCCCATCAACGTGCCGTCCACGTTCTCCTCGCTGTGGGATGCGAATACCGTGGTTCCCTCGACCGCCACGGACGAGTTGATGCCGCGCTTCGACAGCGGGTAGCCCCAGACCTTGAGGCCCGTCGCGGCCTGCATCGCATAGATGCCGCCGTCGCCGTTGCCCGCTATCAGCAGCCGCTGGCCGCCGATCTCGCGGACGACCGGGACGGAGTAAGTGGTGTCGTAAGGGGCCTGTCCGGGAGTTGACAGCCAGACCGTCTCGCCGGTGCGCTTGTCCAGGGCATAAAAGCGGTGGCGGGGAACGAACGTCGAACCCCAACCGGCGGAGAGGAAGCTGACGATCAGGAGGTTGCCGTCCAGGACCGGCGTCACCGTGCGCCCGCCGTATCCGCTGATGCGACCGATCTCCTCGGTCGTCGAACGTTCCCAGATCACGCGACCGCTCGGGTCGAGGGCTTTGAGCATCCCCTCGATCCCGTGGGCGAACACATTGCCCGTAGCGGGGTCGGCTACCAGGCTGGCCCACCCGACCCGGTGGTGGGGAATGTCGGTCTGGAAGACGCTGTAGCGGTGCTCCCAGAGCAGCCGTCCCGTGTCGGCGTCGAGGCAGGCGATCTGCTGCTGCCATCTCGCTTCGTCGTCGGGCTCTGCCAGCCGGATCACGCACACGCGGCCGTCCACCACGACGGGCGTTGACCTGCCTCCGTACGGCACTTTCCACAGAAGGTTCTCGCCGTCAGGGGACCAAGACTCGGGAAGCCCCTCGTCCGCGGACGTGCCGTCGGACGCTATTCCGCGCCAAGAACTCCACGTGTCGGAGTCGGCTGCCTGGGCACTGAGGCCTCCCAAGAGCGGGAGCAGGACGCTGAGCGCAAGCAAGGGGGGCATCGAGGAGAACGGACGGGCGTGCATCATGGAGCACCGGGCGCTTCGCGCTGCCCGAGGCCAAGAGGGGCTCATTGTAGCAATTGGCGTCCCGGCGCCTTGAGAGGTTTCCGCGCGCGAAGGGCTAGAGCAAGCCGATGGCGACGCCGACGCCCGCGGTCGGAATTGTCAGCACAATGGTCAGCGGCCTGAAGAACGAGTTGAACTGCGCTACCGTCGAGGGAGGCGGAACGACTACGCATGCCGTTCGACCACGACTCGCTTCCCATACGGTTGTTCACGGCGTCCCATGGGCGTGCCTGGAGCCCCGGCGACATCGACTTCTCGCAGGAGCGTTCCGACTGGCTCGCCCTCACCGATGACGAACGGCGTCTGCTGGTGAGGCTCGTGGCCGGCTTCCGACTCGGCGAACGCGGCGTCACCCACGAATTGGCTCCCCTGCAGATACGATTACGCCACGCCCGATGGATCGAGGAGCAGGTGTTCGTGGCCGCGCAAATGTATGAAGAAGCGCGGCACGTTCAGTTCTTCGAGCGCTGGCTGGTCGAGGCGCTGCCCGGCCGGTTCGGAGTCGACATCCCCTACCCCGACTTTCACGGGGACATATTCTCTGCCCGTCTGCCGCTTGCCATGCGGACGTTGCTCCACGACGACAGCCCAGAAACCCTGTTCCGAGCGGTCATGCTCTATCACTTCTACGTGGAGGGCGTAAGCGCCGAGGCCGGCTATACCCTGTTTCACGCGATTTTCGAGCGAAGCGGGAGGTTTCCCGGCCTCGAGCGGGGCATCCGGCTGATCCAACGCGACGAGCAGCGGCACATCGCCTTCGGCGTCCACGTGCTGCGTCGGCTGCTGGCCGAGCACCACGACCTAGCTGGCGTCTTTGAGGACCAAGTCGCGGTTATGCGACGGTTCGCGGAAGCCGATCCCGACGAAGTACTTGCCGGCTTCCAGCCGCGGAACACACCCTTTGGCTTGGACCACGGTTCTTACCGCCAATCCTACCTGGACAAGCTCGAAGCCATGCGGCGGCGCGTGGCCGATCGCTCGCTGTAGCGCCCGGCCAGGTCGCAAGGGACTTGGCCGGTTGACGCGCATGAGTGTCGCGCTGCCAGCCATGCGCAACGCCTTCGGATTGATGGACTCGTCACGGACGGTCGACCGATCAGTACTCCGGCTGACGACAAGATCCTCGTCTATGGCGCCTCGTCCCACCTTCCGGGCGACCGGCTGCGCGCCGACCGGGCGGTACTCCGGCGACGGGGGCCACGCGCGGGCACGGGCGAGCGGGCCTGCGCTGGCCCGCGTCCAGATTGGCTGTCCGGCGCCGCGCTCGCCTATAGCAGAGTCCAAACGAACCACGAGGCCAGCAGCCCGCCGACGCCGAGTATCGCGGCACCGACCCACCGCCTCCACTCGGAGAGCCGGACCAGAGCAACCGCCCCGACTGCCGCGCCAGCCGTCGCGCATCCGAACGCGAACAACGTGCTCGCGAGGGGATCCTGGAGCACGTGCGGAAGGTTCGAGCCGAACTCGGCCACGGCGGCCTCGTGACTGTCGGCCGCACTGGCGATGCGAATCCATCTCGTCAGGAGGTAGACAGGGATGAGGAGCAGGAGGATTCCCAAGACGGGCAGGACATTGGCCTCGAGGCGCTTTCTCGGCATTCCCCGCTCCCTCCTAGAGTGTGGCCCATCCGGCCAGAAAACACGTCCCGCCGATCGCCGCGACGGTGCCCAGCCAGCCCGCGCCCCTCACCGCCGCCTCTGCAGAGAACGAACCTGTCGCCATCTCAACCTCTCCCGCCTGCAGACAGCATTACAACGGACACGGACAGAAACAACTGAGCCTCCGCAGAATCACCGCCACGCTTGCTGTCAGGGGCAACCGTGACAATTGCCGAACTGGAACTGGGCCAGGGGACTGACTCCACCCACTACCGTCTATTTGACGAAACCGCTACGCAGTGTCGGTGGTCACCGTCCCGCTGCCCAGGGAATCTCGATTGTCTGCGGACGATCAAGTCAGCTTGGGAGCAGGCGCTGCTCGTTGCCCCCCGCACCGAGGAGGGGCATCAAGAAACCGAGCAGCCCAAAGATAGCCATGTGTAGCCGCCAATTCTGCCTTCACCTAGTGCTCCCTCGTCGTCGCGAAGCCTCCCCTCACCGGAATCAGGGGGGCCTGTCGAGAATCGGAATCGCCTGCCTCGCGCCCCGGACATCTCGCCCCCAATCGATCCACTCATGATATAGTGGAATGCAGTCGCAGTCGTTGAGCATGAGAAGTGGGCCGGGTCCCACTTTTTTTTTGCTCGGGGGGGGCACATGCCGTCGCATCGGAGGGTGATCGTAGACCGGGCTCGCAGGATAGCCGGCGGGATAGCCGAGGCCGAGTGCCTTGAGCTGGTCGGCACCGAATGGAAGGGACCGCTCCGCGGGGGTGTGCTGCGCGTCTACATCGACGGCCCGGACGGCATCACCCACACCCACTGCGAGCGCGTCTCCCGCCGGCTCTCGGCGGCACTGGACGTCGAGGACCTGGTCCCGGGCAACTACACACTTGAGGTCTCCTCGCCGGGATTGGACCGCAAGCTTCGGCACGGCTCGGACTTCGAGCGCTTTGAGGGACGGCGAGTGGCGGTGCGCACGCGGGAAGCGCTGCGCATAACGGGGCGCATCCAAGGCTTCACGCGAGGGGATGTCTCCCTGCGGACCGAGGGAGGGGAATCCCTGCGGCTGCCGCTCGACGACATCGAACACGCGCGGCTAGTGGTGGACTGGTAGGCGGGTTAGGCCAGGAGGCTGGATGGCAAGCGGAATCGTATCCGAGGTCGAGCAGCTCAGCCAGCACAAGGGCATCGCGCCCGAGATCATCCTAGAGGCGATCAAGGAGGCGATGCTGGCAGCCGCCCGCAAGTACTACAAGAGCGACGAGGAGCTGGTCGCCGAGCTCAACCCGTTGACCGGCGCCGTGAGCGTCTTCGCGGTCAAGACGGTCACCGACCTTGTCGCGAACCCGTCGCTTGAGGTCAGCCTGACTAGGGCGCAGCACTTGGATCCCACTGCCCAGCTGGGAGACCAGATACGCTTCCCGCTCCCGACGTCGATGCTGGGCCGCATCGCGGCGCAGCAGGCCAAGCAGGTCATCCTCCAGAAGGTCCGTGAGGCGGAGCGGCAGACAATCTGCCGCGAGTTCGAGGGCCGCGTCGGCACAATGGACTACTGCACCGTCAAGCGCCACGAGGGCCCCGACATGATCGTCGAGATTGGGGGCACGGAGGCGCGCCTCCCTCGCCGGGACCAGTCGCGCCTGGAGGCCTTTGCCCCGGGTGAGCGAGTGCGCGTCATCATCAGGTCCGTGGAGCCGGTTGGGCGTGGCCCGGCCGTGATCGTCTCGCGTTCCAGCGAGGAGCTCGTCCGGCGCCTCTTCGAGCAGGAGGTGCCGGAGATCTACGACAGCACGGTGGAGATCGTGGCGTGCGCCCGCGAGGCCGGCGAAAGGACGAAGATTGCGGTCCGCTCGCGGGACCGCAACGTCGACGCAGTCGGTGCCTGCGTGGGCATGCGCGGCATGCGTGTGCAGGCGATCATCAGGGAGTTGCGCGGCGAGAAGATCGACATCATCCAGTATCTCGACGATCCCCTCGAGATGGTGCGCTGGGCAGTCAGTCCGGCCAAGGTCACGCGGGTTAACGTGGTCGACCCCGAGCTGCGCCACATGGAGGTCATCGTCGACGAGACGCAGCTCTCGCTGGCCATCGGCAAGAAGGGCCAGAACGTGCGTTTGGCGGCCAAGCTGCTGGGCTGGCGCATCGACATAAAGAGCGAGGATCAGAACCGCAGGGAGGTGCAGGAGGCGATCGCCGCCATGAGCAGCGGCGGGACCCCCACCGCGATCCTCCAAGCCTATGGGTTGAGCCCGGGACTCATCGAGAGGCTGGCCGAGTCCGGCGCCGCGACGCTTGAAGCACTCGCAGACATGACGCCCGAACAGCTGCTGCGCATCGAGAGCGTCGGCCCGGAACTTGTGGACCGCATTCGCACAGCGGTAAACCGCTGCTACACGCGGCTGGCGCGGACTGCGGGGGCCGTGCGGCCGGCAGAAGCGATCGTTGATCGTGAGCAGCCGGAGGAGCCGGACCAGGACAGCGAGCCGAAGGCCGCGGAGCCGGCCGTGCCGCCGGTGCTGCCCGGCGAGCCCGACTCCGACGGGGCCGTAGACGATGACGATGACGAACTCGAATTCGACATGGCCGAATTGGACAGCTTTGGTAAGATGAACGTCTACCGGGGGCCAGACGAGGGGGTCGGTTTCCCAGCGGGCGATGGTCGAGGGCTGACGCCGGCTGAGGGTACGCTGAAAGAGTTGGAGACTTCAGAGGAGGGACGATCGCCGGAAGCCTTGGGCGAATCGGCTCCGGAGGGTAAGAACGATTCGGATCAATGAACTAGCAAGAGAGCTGGAAGTCAAATCGGGGGAGATCCTCTCGATACTTCCGGACTTGGGGATTTACGGTCCGAAGTCCCATTCGAGCTCGCTCAGCGAGGCGGAAGCCAGCAAGGTTCGCGCGCGGATGCGCAAGCTGAGCGCCAAGAGAGCCGGTCCCGGCCCGCTCGCAGAGTTGGAACTCCCGCTCCGGACGAAGCGTCCGCGGGTCCGGCCTTCGGCTACGAGGCCTTCCCGGAGGAGGTCCGGGGCGGCAGTCCGGCCCACGATAAAGATCGGCGGACCGGGTGCGCCGGCCTTCCAGCCTCCGCTGGTGGGTGGCTTGCGGCCTCCGCTCTCCGCAGGAGTGGTGCCTCCTGTGCCGCCAAAGCCAGTGCAGCCCCCGCGTTTACAGCCGCCAAGGCCGGTGCAGCCGCCACCAGTGCGACCGAAGCCGGTGCGGCCACCGGGCGGAGCATCCCGGCGGCCGCCTGTGCCGCCCAGCCTGCTCCCAAGAGTCCACAAGCCAGCGGGAAGGCCCGCCGGAGCCGCCCCGGTCGCTCCGCCCCGCCGCCCAGCCCAGCCTGTCAAGGCGGCCGCTCCCGAGAGGCGGATGTCCCAGCCGTCTGCGCCGCCTGTTCGTCCGCCGGGCCCCGCGACTCCCAAGTTCCAGCCGCCTGTCCGCCCGGCTCGCCCGGCGGTCTCGGCCCCGCCCCCGATTCCTCCGGCTCGCCCGAAGCCTCCTCCTACGCCCCGTCCGCAGGTGCCTCGGCCCGCGCCGCCCCGCAAAGCTGGGCCCGCGCCGCCCTTGGCACCGCCCACCCGCCGCCCCGCCCCGCCCAAGCCGCCCGTTCCTGGCGCTCCCAAGCCGCCGCGCCGCCCCGCCCGCCCGGTCCGACCTCCGAGGGTTGCAGGCCAGCCTGGCCGGGCTGCCGCGCGCGGATTGCCTAGGCAGCGGCCCGGTGGCGGTCCGGGCTTCAGCCCGGGCCGGCCGATCGTCCAGCGCCCGCACAAGCCGGCGGCCGTGCCCGGGATCCCGACTCCTCCTCCTGGTGGGTATCGCGGACCGGGCGGCCCTCGTCCGGGTATGCCGCGCCCAGGCATGCCGCCGCGCCCGGGGATGCCCCCGCGGCCGGGCATGCCTCGCCGGCCGGGCGGACCGGGCCGGCCGCACAGGCCGCCCGGGTTCCGGCGGCCGCGACCGCCACGCCGCAGGCGAGATCTCGTGGCCTTGGCCGAGAGCAAACTCCAGCAGCGCAAGCGGAAGGCCGAACTCCCGAAGGCCGTCAACACAGAGATCGTCGCCACCGAAGGCGCGTCCGTCAAGGAACTGGCCGAGAAGCTGGGCCTCAAAGCCAGCCAGATCATCAAGCAGCTGGTCGAAGAGGGCCAGTTCGCGACCATCAACCAGCCCTTGGAACTGGAGACGATCAAGTCTCTTGCCGCGAAGTTCGGGGCCACGGTCGAAGAGCTCACCTTCGAGGAAGAGGCCGTCATCGCTATCGATCAGGACGAGAGTCCCGAGGATCTGGAGCCGCGGGCGCCGGTCGTCACGATCATGGGGCACGTGGACCACGGGAAGACGTCCCTCTTGGACAAGATCCGGTCCACGAACGTCGCCGCTCGCGAAGCGGGCGGCATCACTCAGGCCATCGGGGCCTACCACGTGGTCCAGGACGGCAAGCGCATCGTGTTCATCGACACGCCGGGCCACGAGGCCTTCACCAAGATGCGCGCCCACGGCGCCGCCGTCACGGACGTGGTTGTACTGGTCGTCGCGGCCGACGATGGCGTGATGCCGCAGACGCTCGAGGCGATCGACCACGCCAAGGAGGCAAAGGTTCCGATCATCGTCGCCGTCAACAAGATCGACCTGCCCGGCGCGGATCCGGAGCGGGCAACGCGGGAGCTGGCCGAGCGCGGGCTGGTGTCCGAGGAGTGGGGCGGCGAGACCATCTGCTGCAACGTCTCGGCGATGACGGGCGAAGGCATAGAGACCCTGCTGGAAATGATCAGCTTGGTGGCCGAGGTCGCGGAGCTGCGAGCGAATCCGAACCGTTCCGCGATCGGTGTCGTCTTGGAGGCCAAGCTGGACCGGGGCAAGGGCCCCGTGGCCACGGTGCTTACCCAGAACGGCACGCTCCGAGTCGGCGACACGTTCGTGGTCGGGGCGGTGCTGGGAAGGGTGCGGGCGTTGATGGACGACCGTGGCAGGAGAGTCCGCGAGGCAGGACCCTCTTCGGCAGTCGTCGTGCTCGGGCTGGACTCGCTTCCGGAACCCGGGGACCAGCTCTCGGTCGTCGCCGACACGGGCCGTGCACGCAAGATCGTCGACTACCGCGAAGAGAAGGCCCGCCAGATGTCGATGGCCCAAAGCGCCCGGATCTCGCTCGAGCAGTTCCAGGAGCAGCTCGCTGCAGGCCGTACGAAGGAGCTGCCGATCATCCTCAAGGCAGATTATCAGGGCTCCGCGACCGTCCTGAGGGACACGCTTGCCAAACTGACCAGCGAAAAAGTCAAGGTGCGCGTGATCCACTCCGGCGTTGGAGCGATCAAGGAGTCCGACATCCTGCTGGCGATCACGGCCAATGCGGTAGTTGTCGGCTTCAACGTGCGGCCCGAGCGCTCCGCCGCGGCACTGGCGGACCGAGAGCGGATCGACATCCGGCTCCACACCGTGATCTACGAGCTGGTCGACGAGCTAAAGAAGAGCCTGGCCGGCCTGCTAGAGCCGATCCGCAAAGAGGAGCGCCTCGGCCGGGCGTCTGTTCTGGAGGTGTTCAACATCACGAACGTGGGCACGGTTGCGGGCTGCCTAGTGGCTGAAGGCTTGGTGGAGTCGGGCGCCTCGGCCCGCCTTCTGCGGGACAACGTCGTCGTCCACACCGGTCAGTTGGCCTCCTTGAGGCGCTTCAAGGACGATGTCAAGGAGGTGCGGGCCGGCCAGGAGTGCGGCATGCACTTCGAGCGCTACAACGACATTAAGCGGGGCGACGAGATCGAGGTCTTCCGAACGATCGAGATCGCACAGGACATCGACGAGATCATCCCCGTGTAGGTGGTCGGCGGGTGTGCCGGTGCGCGTCGACATGGAATGCCATCTCGGGACCCTGCACCTGCGGATCCGCGTGGAGCATTCGCGGTCACTGAAGGACAAGCGCCAGGTCTTCCGCTCGCTCAAGGACCGTCTGGGAAGGCGCCACAACGCGAGCCTGGCGGAGGTCGCCGGGTATGACAGCCGCCAATACGGCGAGATCGTCGTCGCGACGGTCTCGAGTTCCCCGTCCCGAGTGGCCGAGGTCTTGGAGCGCGTCCGAAGAGATGCGCTCAGTGCACTGGGCCCCAGTCTGCTGGATGCAGATGCGGACATCTTCCCGCTGTAGACCGGCCCGCCGCAGGGCCCCCTTGGCGCTTGCGGTGGCGCTGTGCACTGTTGCGGCGCTGTGCGCGTCCTGCTCGGGGCCCTCGGTAGTGCCCTCCGAAGACTTCGACGTGCTGGTGTACGGCGGCACGTCGGCAGGCGTGACGGCAGCTGTCCAAGCCAGCCGGATGGGTGCGTCCGTTGCCCTCGTGGCTCCAGAGACGCACCTCGGCGGCCTATCGTCGGGGGGCCTCGGCTGGACCGACCTCGGAGACAAGTCTGTCATCGGCGGCTTGGCGCGCGAGTTCTACCACCGCGTTTGGCTGCACTACCAGCGGACCGAGGCATGGAGATGGCAGAGCCCAGAGGAGTACGGCAACCGTGGCCAGGGCACGCCCGCGGTCGACGGGGACCTGCGCACCATGTGGGTCTTCGAGCCGCACGTCGCGGAGAGGATATTCGAAGAGCTGCTCTCAGAGCACGGCGTGGAAGTGCGCAGGAATGAGTGGCTCGACCGCGACGGCGGTGTGCTCACGCGGGGAGCTCGGATCGAGCGGTTCGAGACGCTTGGGGGGCGGGCCTACTCCGCTTCGGCATTCATCGATGCAACGTATGAGGGAGACCTGCTGGCCGCAGCGGGCGCTTCTTACAGCGTGGGCCGCGAGTCGGCGGAGGAGTACGGGGAGCAGTGGGCCGGTGTGCAGAAGGACGCCCGCCATCACGGGCACTTCTTTCCAGCCGGCGTCGACCCGTATGTAGTTCCGGGCGATCCGGAGAGCGGCCTGCTGCCTCGCATCAGCCCTGATCCCCCGGGCCGCAACGGTCAGGGCGACGCGAGAGTCCAGGCCTATTGCTTCCGAATGTGCCTCACCAGGGTGCCCGCCAACAGGGTCCCGTTCGCCCGCCCGCCGGACTACGACCCCCGGCAGTACGAACTGTTGCTGCGTGTCTTCGGCAAGGGCTGGCGGGAGACTTTCCGGAAGTTCGATCCGATCCCAAACGGCAAGACGGACACCAACAACCACGGGCCCTTCAGCACCGACAACATCGGTATGAACTACGACTATCCCGAGGCTTCCTACGAGCGCAGGCTCAAGATCCTGCGGGAGCACGAGAACTACCAGAAGGGCCTCATGTACTTCCTCGCAAACGACGCCCGCGTGCCGTCGGACGTGCGCGAAGAATTCG
Organism: Bryobacterales bacterium; assembly: GCA_965203925.1. Lineage (GTDB taxonomy): Bacteria > Acidobacteriota > Terriglobia > Bryobacterales > UBA6623 > VXMF01. The sequence goes on along the minus strand of OZ241924.1, from coordinate 751,996 downwards.
CGCAGTGGGGCTTGGCCGCCGATGAGTTCACTGACAGCGGCAACTGGCCACACCAGCTCTACGTTCGCGAGGCTCGCCGCTTGCGCGGCGAATTCGTGATGACCGAGCACGAGTGCCTCGCGAAGCGGGCCGTGCCGCAACCGGTGGGAATGGGCTCGTACTCGATGGATTCGCACCACGTCCAGCGGTACGTCACTGAGGAGGGCTTCGTGCACAACGAAGGCGACATCGGCGTCAAGCCACAGGCCCCTTACGGCATCGCCTACGGTGCCCTAACGCCTCGTCGCCAAGAACTGACGAACCTGTTGGTGCCCGTTTGCGTGTCGTCGACGCACATCGCCTATGGCTCGATCCGCATGGAACCAGTGTTCATGATCCTTGGGCAATCCGCCGCGACCGCCGCGGTGCTGGCGATTGAAGCCGGGATTGACGTTCAGGACGTTGAGTACGCCAAGCTCCGCGAGCGCCTGCTGTCAGACGGCCAGGTGCTTGAGGCGCCGTCGCGCGAGTGACCGACGGGTGGCCGTGCCGCGCTGTTACCCTATCGCCATGCGGCGAATCCTTGCGGGTGCACTCCTAGCGGCTGGCTTGTGCCCTGGCGCGATCCAGTTCCGCCATCAGGTCCTTGAGGCGGACTTGGGGATCGGGTACGCGGTCCTGTGCGTGGACGTCGACGCTGACGGGGACACGGACGTGGTCGCCCTCAGCGAGGACAAGGTCGCTTGGTGGAGCAATCCCGACTGGGAGAAGCACGTGATCCTCGACGGCGTGACCGAGGCGGACAACGTGGCGATTGCGGCCCACGACATCACAGGGGACGGCAAGCCGGAGTTCGCCATCGGGGCCGCTTGGCGGCCGAGCGACACCCAGGGAGGGGGAACGCTGCAGTGGATCCAGCGCCGTTCCGACCCGTCGGCTCAGTGGCTCCTGCACCCGATCGGAAGCGAGCCTACGACACACCGTATACGCTGGGCCGACACCGACGGGGACAGCCGCCCTGAACTGATCGTCGCCCCGCTCCACGGCCGTGGCACGAGCGGGCCGCAGCATTGGGTCGGCAACGGTGTCCGACTGCTGGCTCTGTCGCCCGCCCAGCCGGACGCGACGGCGCGATGGGACACGGAGGTGATCCATGACGGCTTTCACATCGTCCACAACTTCTGGGTGACCAGCTTTGACGATGACCCGGCGGAGGAGCTGCTGGTCGCTTCTTACGAAGGGGTGCACCTGCTGGACCGGGACGCTTCCGGCTCTTGGGCAGCGACGCGCCTTGGCCCGGGGCACGATGGGCCGGACATTCGCGGCGCGGGAGAGATCAAGCTTGGCAGCCTGACTTCCGGGAAGCGCTACATCGCTACGGTGGAGCCTTGGCACGCGAACCACATCGCGATCTACCACGAGCCGGCCGACCCGCGCACCCGCTGGCGCAGGACTGTGCCGGTGAGGCGGCTTGGTGGGGGGCATGCGCTCTGGACGGCGGATCTGGACGGCGACGGCAGCGAAGAGCTCGCATTCGGCTGGCGATTGAAGGGAAGCGCTCCCTATGACCTTCCGGGGGTCGCGGTCTACGACCCGGACGATGGTGATGTGCAGATTGTCGACTGGGGCGGCATGGCGACCGAGGATCTGGCCGCTGCGGATCTGGACGGCGACGGGCGTCCGGATCTTGTGGCGTCGGGCCGGGCAACGCACAACCTGAAGATCTACTGGAACGAGGGGGAAAAGCCGGCCTTGGAGTGAGGCTGGCCGCAGGCTGGTGTGCACGGCAGACGGCCCTGGCGGGGTGAGCAGCCGTGAGGGACGATTTGCGCTGTCCTCCCGAACGTGTTATCCCGTCGGGTGATTACCGCGTGGAAGACATCGTGGCCAACCGGCCAGCCGCCGAGCGGCGCCGGCCACACCGAACTGGTTCTGGGTGAACGGCGTGACGTTTGGCTGGAAGAAGTTCCGCGCATCGAGATTGTCATTGCGCAGGTACCACCAACCACTCCCGTGCAGTTCGTTCGTGCCCGACTTCGTTACTACGTTGACAATGCCCCCCGTGCCCTGACCGAATTCGGCGGGGTCGTTGTGGGACTGGACATTGAACTCGATGATCGGCTCGATCTGTGGGGTGTTTAGGATGACGCCGGTGTTGTAGATGCCGTCCAGCGTGAAGGATTTGGAGCGGCTTGTCTGGCCATTGATGGACGGGCAGGTGAACTCCCCCACGGCGGTGGCGGTGAAACCGTCTCGGCTCTGGGACACGTTGACCGCGGCAACATCGGCACTTAGCGAGAGCAGCTGGGTGAAGTTGCGTCCATTGAGCGGCAGGTCGACGACTTGCCGTTCAGCCATGGCGTTCCCAATCTCCGAGGTCTGTCGCTGGATGTGTGCGCCCGGAGCCTGCGCGGTGAGGGTCTCGGTTGCCGCACCTACCTCAAGCACGATGTCGAACGTCGCAGTCTGGTTCACCTGCAGCGTGAACGGCTCGACAGCGGCCGTGCGAAACCCATCCTTGGTGGCGCCGAGCGTGTAGCTGCCGGGCAAGATATTGAGGAAGTTGTAGTTGCCGACCGAGTTCGATGCGGAACGCAGCGTCATGCCGCCCTCGATGCTGGTCAGCTCGAAGTCGGCGTCGCGTATGACTGCCGCTGTCTCATCTAGAATGCTGCCCGTGATGGCCGCTGAGGATGTCTGGGCCTGGACCTGAAGTGACCCTCCCAGACACAGGATGCCGACGGTCAGGCAGGTGATGCGGAAAGCGCGGAGCCGCGCTGAGGACACTGGCTTGGGAGCCCTTGGCGTATCTTTCCTTCACGTCGAATCGCGACTGCGCTCCGTCGTCCGAATTGAATGTCACCACGGTATTCTCGTCAATGCCAAGGCTCCTGATCGGATCAAGGATCCGCCCCACATCGCGGTCCAAGCGAGAAACCATGGCCGCGTAGGTAGCTCGGGGATTCGGCGACACGATGTAGCCGATGCGCCGCTCCTGCCCTCCGCCGACTTCCGGAAACCGGCCGAGGTGTCGGGCCAGCGGGTCGGCCGGGACTGCCAGTTCCACGTGGGGGATGGTCACAGGAACATAGCGGAAACACGGCCTGTCTCGATTCGCGGCAAGGAAGTCAATGGCACGTTCGACAATGACGTCATGCGAATACTGGCCCCCGCCCCCGTCCTTGTTCAGGGATAGAAACACCCGGCCGTGGTTGCGAGTCAGCCAGAAGGGGTAGGAAAGGTGCGATGGACTTGGTGCAAGTACCACAGAAAGTCATCAAGACCCTTGCGGAACGGATGCCCCGGGCTGTCCGCGAGACCGAGTCCCCACTTGCCGTAGGCGCCTGCTGCGTAGCCCGCTCGCTTGAGCATCTCCGCCAGGGTCACATCGGAATCGCTGAGATGGGCGTAGCCGAGATTGCTCCGCACCGACGTGTAACCGCCATGCAGCCCGGTCATCAGGACGCTCCGGGACGGGTGAAGGCCATCGATCCGCCATAGGCCGCCGTGAATCGTATCCCTTCGGTGGCCATACGGTCGAGATTAGGCGTCTCGATCTTGGTTTGACCGTATGATCCGATGTGCCCGTATCCCAGATCGTCCGCCATGATCAGGACGAGATTCGGGGGCTTGGCCGCAAGTGTGGTCGTCGCCAGGAGTCCGAAGCAGATCGCTATTGACTTCACTCTTCGCAAGACACCACGTGTGCGGGTCCAATTGGTGGCTTTGCGGGCCGTTGGATTCGGGTAGACTCTAGGTAGTAATCGTGGCCCCTTGGAGGAAGGGCGCACGACACAGCCTCTTAGCTGCCCTGTGCGCCTGCGGATTCGCGCCGTCGATGGCGCTTGGAGAGGCTCACGACTTTGCCCGCGATATCCAGCCGATCTTCGAGGAACGCTGCTACCAATGCCACGGCGAGCAGATGCAGCAGGGCAAGCTTCGGCTGGACAGCAGGGACAGCGTTTTCCGCGGCGGAGGCTCCGGGGTGGCAGCCGTCGTTCCGGGAAATAGCGCTAACAGCCTTCTCTATCGCTACGTGGCCGGTCTGGGCGAGACGCGGATGCCCCCGGTGGAACCGTTTCTCTCAGTCGAGCAGATCGAGCGAATCAGGGGGTGGATCGACTCGGGAGCCGCCTGGCCCAGTGAGCATTCCGCGACTGCTGCCGAGGAACCCGAACACTTTGCGGAGGCTCAGTCACACTGGTCCTTCCAGCCCTTGGGAAGGCCGTCGCCTCCGACGATTCGGAGCGGTTCTCTGGCGGCGAGGGTTCGCAATCCGATTGATGCCTTCGTTTTCGCGAAGCTGGACGAGCGTGGCTGGGAACCATCGCCGGCGGCGGGGCCGCGCCAGCTGCTGCGCCGGGTCTTCCTGGGCCTGACCGGCCTGCCGCCTGCCATCGAAGAGCAACAAGCCTTTCTGGCGCGTCCGGGCCCTTCCGCCTTGGACCGGGTCATAGACGATCTCCTCTCCAGGCCGACGTATGGCGAGCGCTGGGGGCGCCACTGGCTCGACTTGGTTCGCTACGCCGACACAAACGGCTACGAGCGGGATGCCATCAAGCCCTCGGTCTGGCGCTACCGTGACTACGTAATCCGCTCTTTCAATCAGGACAAGCCGTTCGATCGGTTCGCGATAGAGCAGATCGCCGGAGACGAGCTTCCGGATGTCTCGTCCGAGACAATGGTCGCGACAGGATTCCATCGACTGGGCCCCTGGGACGACGAGCCTGCCGACCCTATCACGGACCGTTACGACCAACTCGATGACTTGGTACGCACGACCTCCGAGGCGTTTCTGGGACTGACCTTGGGTTGCGCCCGCTGCCATAACCACAAGTTCGAGCCGCTCACCGCGGCCGACTACTACAGCATGGCGGCAATCTACGCGCCCTTGACACGGCCTCGGGCGGGCCGGACCGAGTTGCTCCACCCGATCGGTGGCCGCGAGGATCTGGATGCGTTCGAAGTGCGCGACCGGCAGATCCGGGCGATCGAGGACGAGATCAGGGCGATCCGTCATCACGCGAGGTCCGAATTCCTGCGTTCGGGCCAATCGGGGCTTCCGGCGCGTGTGGTCACGGCCTTTGAGACTACCGAGCAAGAGCGGGACCAAGTCCAGGTCTCGATCGTCGCGGAGTTCTCGTACAAGGTCGCCGCCTTGCTGGAGGCCGCGCTCCCAGCCGATGCAAGACGCCGGATTGTAGGACTCGAGGAGCGCATCTGCGAGCTCTACGCGGAGACACCGACCACAGACGAGGCGTACATCCTGCATGAGCCCAGGGGAGAACCGCCTGCCAGTTTCCTGCTCATTCGAGGCAGTGCTTCCAATCCCGGACCCGAGGTAGAGCCGGCCACGCCCGCGATCCTGTCCGTCAAGGCAGATTTCCCCGAATGGCATGTGGACAGTCGAACCAGCCTCCGCCGAATGGCACTCGCGAGGTGGATCGCGAGCCCGGACAACCCTCTCACAGCACGGGTGATCGTCAATCGCGTGTGGCAGTTCCACTTTGGCGAGGGCATCGTGAGAACGCCCAGTGACTTCGGCCTCATGGGCGAGGCGCCGACGCACCCCGATTTGCTTGACTGGCTGGCAAGTTGGTTCATCGAGAACAGGTGGTCGATCAAGGCGTTGCATCGGCTGATCATGACCAGCAACGCGTACCGTATGAGCAAGAAGTGGAGCCCGGACCACGCTGAGGCCGACCCAGCCAACTTCCTGCTTTGGCGAGTGCCTTACCGGCGTCTCGAGGTCGAGGCCATCCGCGACTCAATGCTGGCGGTGAGCGGGCATCTCAATTCCCAGATGTTCGGCCCCAGCATGTACCCCTACGTCCCACGGGCCGCACTGGAAGGCTCCAGCGATCCCGACACGATATGGAAGGAATTCGATGAAGAGGATGCCTCCCGAAGGACAATCTACGCCCTCGTGAAGCGCTCGCTGATCGTGCCCATGTTGGAAGTGCTGGACTTGTGCGACACCACCAAGTCGTCGGCGATGCGGAAGAACACGGCCGTGCCCACGCAAGCACTGACGCTATTCAACGGCGAATTCGTGAATCGCCAGGCAAGGTATTTTGCCCGGCGGGTCGCGAACTTGGCGGGACCGGACACACCGTCCCGGATCGACGTGGCGTTTCGCTTGGCTTTGGCGAGGAGTCCGACACCACCGGAGCGCCGCGCCTTGGAGGCATTCTTGGAGGCTGAAGAGGCAGAAGGCCGGGCTGGAGAAGGGGGCCGCATCGATGCTCTTGTGCAGTTGTGCCGGGTGATTTTCAACATGAGCGAGTTCAGCTACGCCGACTAGCTGGGGAACGGAATGAACGGAATCAATCAGTCACCGCAATCCCGTCGCCGGTTCATTCGGCATGTGGGGGCGGGCTTCCCGATGCTGGCCGTCCTTGACCTTCTATCCGGCGACGGATTCTTCGAATCTCGCGCTAAGGCAGCAGGGCCGACGAATCTGCTGGTGCAAAGGAAACCGCATTTTGCGGCCAAAGCCAGGCATGTGGTCTTTCTGTTCATGAACGGTGCCCCGAGCCAGGTGGACACGCTCGACCCGAAGCCGGCCCTGACCAGGTATCACGGAATGCCCTACAACGGGGATCTCACTGTCGGTTCGAACAGCCGGCCGATCGGCAACCTGATGCAGTCGCCGTTCGAGTTCAGGAAGCACGGCCAAAGCGGCCTTGAGATCAGCAGCATTTTCCCGAATATCGCGCGGCACGCCGACGACCTTTGCGTGATTCGCTCGCTCTACACCGACACAGCCGCGCACGCGTCGGGCTGTATCCAGATGAACACGGGCAACGTTGTGATCGGCAAGCCGAGTCTTGGGTCTTGGCTCAGCTACGGCCTGGGTACTGAAAGCCAGGACCTGCCCAGCTTTGTGGTCATGACAGACCCGCGCGGTGGCCCGATCGGTAGCGCTTCGAACTGGAGCGCCGGATTCATGCCGGCTGCTTACCAAGGAACGCTCTTCCGGAGCGGAGGGTCGCCCCTGCTCAACCTGCAGACTCCGGGGGGCGTGAGCGACCGCACGCAGCGGCGATCGCTCGATACGCTGAAGCAGCTCAACGAAATGCACCAGAGCGGCCATGCCGGAGATTCGGAGCTGGAGGCGCGGATCCATTCCTACGAACTTGCGTACCGCATGCAGACCACCGCGGCGGAAGCGGTGGACCTCGAGAAAGAGAGCAGGCAGACCCGGGAAATGTACGGTCTGGATCAGAAGCTCACGGAGGATTTCGGGAGCAAGTGCCTCATCACCAGGAGATTGATCGAGCGCGGCGTCCGCTTCGTGCAGCTTTACTCGGGAGGCGGTCACATCGAGGACACTTGGGACGGCCATGTCGACTGCATTTCGAACCACACGCTCCACGCTGGGGAGACCGACCAGCCGATCGGCGCACTGATCACCGACTTGAAGCGGACCGGGCTGTGGGACGAGACCCTGTTGGTGTGGGGCGGGGAATTCGGTCGCACGCCTACGAGCGAGGGCCTCGACAAGCCGGGGCGCGATCACGACTGGCACGGATTCAGCATGTGGCTTGCCGGCGCTGGCGTGAAGGGCGGCCAGTCGATTGGGGCGACCGACGAGCTGGGCTTCAAGGCTGTCGAGGATCCGTGGCACGTGTCCGACCTTCACGCGACGATCCTGCACCTCATGGGGCTTGATCACACGAAGCTGACATATTTCTACCAAGGGCTTGAGCAGCGACTGACAGGAGTCCGTGGGGAGTTGATCCGGAAGGTGCTCGCCTGACCGGCGCGGGCGGCATTCGCCGAGGAACAGGGACGCCTCGGAGCTGCGTCAGAGAGCCCAGGCGGTGCCCGCCTAAGCTGAACTTCATCCGGCGGCAAGGGTCAGGATTGCTTGTGTCTTGGCTCTCTCTCGAGTGGGCCAGACCTGTTTGCCGGGCGGGTCGGCAGTTGTCTCGCCGGCGGAAATACCAAGTGGATCGGGCTGGTTCGGGCACAGTGGTGTGAAATTGCTCCCAATGAACAGGGAGCATTCTCGGAAGGTAACCGTCACTGGCCCTGGGTGTGCGACGAATTGCTCCTCCGGCCCATTTTGTTGACGGACGGCTACCAGGCACTCTGCCGAGCACGATCCCAGCTCTGTGCGCACCTGACTTGGCCCGCTCACAAGCTGGCTTCCCACCGGAAACAATCTTCTCCGGGTCCACGGTCCACGCCCAGCAGTTCCAGGGCGTTCGCCTGCAGGGGCGAAGCCTGCGACACCAGCGGGAACTCGCTGCCGTCCCCACCCGGCAATGTAACCTCGTTCAGCGTCAGGGCCTTCAGGTGTTCCAGCACCGTCTCGAGGCTCGCTCTGCACCGACAGCCCTTTCGGCGTCCGCTTGCCGACTGCCTTGGCCCCCGCATCTGGCGAGGGCTGCGCCGGTTCGACCGGCGCCTCCCGGTGGGCGTCCTCGAACAGCAGCGGCGCCAGCTTGCGCCGCAAGTGCCATTCCACGTAGTACGCCAGCATGCACAGGAACACTTGCCCGCGCACGTGCTCCTCGTCATAGAGGTAGACCGGCCGCAGCTGCAGGCGGTCGGTCTTCAGGTTGCGGAAAGCGCGCTCGACGCGCGCTAGGTGCTTGCTGGCCGCTACGGCCTCGCCCCCCGCGAGCCTGTCCTGCCCCACGCTCGTGGCCACCGCGTAGATCCCGTCCAGCCGGCCCTCGCCCTCGATGGTGCCCTGCTTGCGCGACCAGCGCAGTTCCTCGTCGCTCACCTCGATCGTGAAGTGCTTCTCGACCAGCTTGGGGTTGGCCTCGCGGCCGACGCGGCGGTTGATCGCGTCCTTGCCCTTCCTCAAGACCGAGCCGGAATGGCGCCGCACCATGTCCGCAATGCGCTCGAGGATCTCCTCGGTGGCGCGCAGCAGGTTCTTGCGCTTGCGGGCACGCTCGGCCTTCAGGCGCGGGTTGAGGCACACCAGCAGGCGTTCGTGTAGGAAGTCCGGGCTGTGGCTCTCGGACACCTGGTCGGGCACCAGCTCGCCGGGGCGCAGCGGCGCCCGGGGGTCTTGGAGGGAGTTGTTCGGGTCCGGCTTGGGCTGCTTGAGCAGTGTGCGCAGATCGGTGGCCTTCAGCGCCGACACCCAGTCCAGGCCGGCCGGGCCGAGCTCCTCTAGGATGCGCGCCGTGGTGAGCACGCCACAGTCGCCGGCCAGGGCCAGGCTCTCAATGCCGAAGCGCTCTCGGATGAGGCACACCAGCGCGGCGATCATGCCGGGATCAGCGGTGTTGCCGGGGAAGACCTCAACAGCGACGGGGCAGCCGTCGGCGGCGCACAGCAGGCCGCAGACCACCTGGCGATTTCTTTGCTTGCCATCGCGGTTGTAGCCGAAGGCGGCCAAGGGGCAGCAGTTGCCCCCGAAGTCGGAAGAGGTGACATCTTACAGCAGAAGGGAGCCGTCTTGGATGTGCTGGCGGGCCAGGGAGCGCCGGATCCAGGGCTGGCGCTGGCGCGGCCAGTCGAGGTTGGCGAGCAGCTCGTTGCCGGAGACGGGGCCGAGGCCGAGCAGGAAGCCGAGGCTGGAGCCGGGCGAGTCGGTGGAGAGGAAGCGGGCGCTGGCCAGTTTGGAGGCGGGGAAGGGGACGCGGGCGACCACGCAGCCGAGGGCCAGTTCGCGGGAGCAGGAGACGCCTCCGGCCGAACAGACGCCGTCCCGCCAGTTGAACAGCATGGCGGTGGCTCCCGCCCGCCTGGGCAGGTTCGGCGGTCACTGAGCTGTCGGCAAGCCCTGAATCTGTCGCAGCAGCACGCGCATGAAGTCATCCTCGGGGAAGAGGTCCACGAACCGTCGTATGGTCTGCGACGCATCGCGGTATCGCTTGAGGTTCACATAGCGCAGGGCGAGCATCTTCCGCAGCCGGGGATTGAATGGCCAAGCACGTACGCCCTCGGCCAGGACCGCCGCAGAATCGTCCTCACGACCGTGGCTCACGAGCAGGGACGCAAGGTCGTCGTACGTTGAGGCTGGCTGAGGGCCGGCGCGGACAGCTTGTTCCAAGTAGTCGATCGCTTCCGGCGTGCGGCCGTCAAGCTTTGCCTTCCGGCCCAAGGCCGCCAGCACCAGCGGGTCGTCCCCATGCTCCTCGGCCACTCGTAGCAGCAGGCTGAGGTAGCGGTCCGAAAACTCCGGGCGCTTCGAGAGCAGTTCCCCGAATGCCTGGAACCGCACCATCAGCGGCAACGACTCCGGTCCAGCGCCTGTGGGGCGGTTCACGTGTACAAGCTCCGGGAGGTCCGGCGTGGTCTGGGAGAATGCGGCGGCCGGCAATGGCTGCTGAGGGAACTTCACGATCCGGTGGTTGGTGAGCGAGGAGTGCGAGATCTCGGCGATGTCCCGCTTCGGCATGTGGCACGCGGCGCAGTTGTTCGGGGGCCGCGCCGATGCGGCCAGTCCGCACGAGGAATCCTCGTGGCACTGCAGGCACTTCTCCCGGTAGTAAGAGTCCCTACTGTCGGCCGTCGGCGGGTTATGGATCTCGTGGCACGAGAAGCAGCTTAGGCCCCCCGCAGTGGCCAGATAGCACCCGCTAAGCTCCATCGATGCGTTGTGCTCCAGCAGATCCGACTCGCGGGGGTTGTCCGGGTCCGGCGGGAGCTTGAGGATCGCGATCGTCTTGTTCAGCCAATCCCCGGGGCGAAAGTCGAAGTGGCTGCGTCCCGTCTGCAGGATCCGGGCATCGCCGCCTTGGTGGCAGTTCATGCAGGTGTTCTCGGCGAGCCTCGGCGGCAAGCCCAGCAGATCGACGATCTCTCCCTCGGCGAACTCCCGCTCGGCGAGCCTCGCGTCAACGTGGTCCCGGCCCGGCCCGTGGCAGTTCTCGCAGCCGATGGCAACCTCTGCGAAGGGCGGGTCGTCGTAACGGCCATGGCTCGTGCCCGTGGGACGGGGCCTCCCCGAATGGCACTGCAAGCAGGCCGGGTGAATCGTGCGGTTGAATCCGTAGTCCTCACCCGGCTTGGCGAACTCGTAGCCGGGCGAGAGGCCCCAAGCTTGCTCCTTCGTGTAGTAGGAGATGGGCGCTTGGACCAGATGGTTGTCGCGCCGAACGAGGTAGCTGAATCCGTTCACTCCCGAGCCAATGACAAAGGCAAGCCGGTGGGCGCTGTCAAACGGCGGCAGGCCAGTCGGCTTGGCCTCGGACTCGATCTGGTAATAGCCATCGTGGCGCTCTTCGACGACGAATCGGCGGTTGAGCCTTTCGCTCACCACGGGTACGGTGGATGTGACCAGCGGGCGGAGCGACTCATTGACCGGAGCCATCGAAGAACCCATCGCAGATGTCGTGAAGCTGAGGTACAGGTCCTGGTGGCATCCGGCGCACGCCTTGGAGCCGACGTAGCCATCGTGTGGGTGCCCTTCCGAGGCGTCCGGGCCCTGCTGGCCAACGGCGGGACTTGCCACGAGAACCACCAGTGCCAGTCCGAGAAGATGCCGCCACACCATCTGTCGACGCACCGGGACGCCCGAATCGATCGCCATTTCGCCCGTCGCGTCTGTCTGGGGAGACCGCACTATAGTCACGCTGTGGCACGGCGCGGCGGTAGGAAGATGGGCTGTGCCGCCAGCAGTCTCGATGTATCGTCGCACATCGTCGCCCTCCAACGAACGCGGTCACCACCGCGATGGCCGTGACGAGCCGCCCCTCGATACAGCATGCGTAGGAGCTTCCGGATCCAGCCTAGACAGAGAGCTGTGCTCGGAGTGGAAGAGACGGCGCGAGCTGACTACCGGCGCTACCACGGAAGCGCGCCAGCGATGACCGATCGTGGCTGCCCCGACCGATTCTGGACGGGACCTGCCGGGATTGTGCCTTGGGAATGGCAGCTTCATGCCGGGGTGTCCGAGGCTAGTGCGACCGACAGCCTGCGGCTCGCGGTGATCCGAACGTGCACGCCTCCGGAGCGACAGCACCAAACGCCCTCGGCAGCGTCGTGCAACAACGGGAATGTGGTGGAATCGGTTGCGTAATGCACACCTTGAATCGCCACACCGTTGGCTGCTCGCGGAGCTTTGGGCCACCCTCGCGCGGAGCGCCCTGCGGCCTTGATGCAGATGGGTACGACCGCCGGCCATCGCAGCTAGGCTCCTTAATTTGTCTGGTGCTCGCGCTCCTCCCGGCCTTGGCCTGCTCGACGCCTTCTCGAGACTTTGATGCGACCCGATTCAATGGCTCATGGGTGCTGGAGAGCGAATCGGGCCCCATGGCGATGCGGATATCGGATGCCGGCACGCCGGCTATGTCGGGATCCATTGTCGGAGCGGTCGGCGGTCGTACGCAGCCGTTCCTTGAGTGGTCGCTTGTCGACGGACGGCTGCAGTTCCGCGTGGAGCGCCTCTTCGACGGCGGGCAGGTCGTTGGCAGCGATACGGTGGCTTGGTTCAGCGGTGGCAGGTTGAGAGGCGAGACCGTGCGCGACGATCACGACGGCAAGAGGGCATGGACTGGTCGGAGGCCGGATGTAATCGCTGACGTCGACGGCCCGGAGTGGGCCGAGGGCCAACCCATTGCCCTGTTTGATGGCGGCGGCCTAACGGAATGGAACACTGGAGCCACGGGACAAGTTGAGCGGTGGAACGTCCGGGACCGGATTCTGCGCAACGAGGGCGATGCGCCCGAGATTGTCTCGAACCGGCGATTCTGGAACTTTCTGCTCCGCGTGGAATACCGCGTTTCTGAGGGGGGCAACAGCGGCATCGCCTTGCGCGGTCGTTACGAAGTCCAGATCTTGGACGACTTCGGCACTGGGCCGTCGATCCATGGAAATGGAGCGGTGTACAGCCGCATTGCTCCAAAGGTCGTCGCTTCGAGACGCCATGGCGAATGGCAGGAGCTCGCCATTCGCCTGGTCGGTCGCGTCGTCACGGTCGTCCTCAACGGCGTCACGATCATCGATCGCCAAGTGATCGAGGGCATCACCGCGATGGCGTCGGACGCCCGCGAGTCGCAACCGGGTCCGATCGCGCTGCAGGGGGACCACGGGCCGATCGAGTTCAGGAAGATCGTGCTTGTGCCCCTCGAGCGCCCCTGAGGGACCCGGATCTGACGATGGCCAGGGGGGCTCTTATCGCTAGGGGCGGGGAAGTCGCTACCGACGACCCCTTCGGCTACTCCTAGACCTCAGCCCGCGGGGCCTCCTCGGACCCGCAGTCGTCGGCTTGTTCGGCGACCGCAGGGGAATAGCGCCTTGCCGATCAGCGCGGGCCCCCAACCGCAGCGTCGCGGAAGGGATTCAATCCGGTTCCGGGTTGACACCACACGGACCGTGCCATGTGGTCTCCAGCAACTTCGGAGTGCCCTCAGAGCGCTCGTTGCCCGCCCCGGCTTTCGGGTTTAGCAAGCCGATCAGTCCGGATTGGCCAGCTCGAATCGAATGATCGTGTCGATGGGATCCCGAGCGGACTCCGGCACGCTGATGCGGATCGAGCCCCCGCCCCTTTCGACCGAGACGGCACCTTCCGCCGTGACCAAGTCGGCCTCCGTGATCACCCGGTCGAGGTCCGGCAGGACAAGGCCTCCGCTCGGCCACTCGGTGACGTGCAAGTACGCGGTGCTCCCCGAATGCGTGCTGCCGCCCCAGCTCCCCGGTCTCCAAGGCCCTCCGCGCGTTCCGTAGATGGTGTGACCGTACCGCCCAAGCCAGTCGCCGACCTCTTCGAGCCTTGCGACATGTGCGGGATCGAAGGAGCCGTCTGGGCGTGCTCCCGTGCTGATCAACAGGTTTCCGTCGCCCGACGCCGTTCCCACGAGTAGCCGGACGATCTCCTGCCTCGACTTGACCTCGCCGGGCGACCAGGCCCAGTGCGGGCCTAGTGAAATGCAGCTCTCCCAAGGCCGCTCGTCCTGGAACATTCCGAGCCGCTGCTCCGGCGTGTCGAAGTCCCCCGGGAGGCTCGCCCGGTTGTTGATCAGTATGTGCGGCTGGAGCTCGCGGACGGCAGCTTCGATCTCGGCCGACTTCCACATGTCCGCGTGGTACATCCCGCCCCACCAGAGCGCGTCCCACCACAGCACCTCGATCCGGCCGTAACCCGTCATGAGTTCCCGGACGGTGTCGTGCATGTAGCGGATATAGCGGTTGTGCCGCGGTCCGGCGCGCCGCGTCGCGCCGGGGCGTGCTCGCCAAAAGGGCGGCGCGCGCACCGGCTCCGTGACGGCGGGATCGAGCGGCTGGTAGTCCGGGTGGTGCCAGTCCCGCTGGGAATAGTACACACCGAACGGCATGGCCTGCTTCCGGCACGCCGCCGCGAGGTCCTTCAGGTAGTCCCTGCCGAATGGCGAATTCGTGATCTTGAAGTCCGAGTGCGCCGTGTCCCACATGTGGAAGCCGTCGTGGTGCTTGGCGACGGCAATGACGTATCTCATGCCCGCTCTGCGGGCCATTCGGACCCACTCGTCGGCGTCGAAGCGCTCCATCCGGAACTGTCGGGCGAACGCCTCATACTCCTCGTCTGGGATCGTGCCCTCCCCGGGGTCCGGAAAGGCATGGGTCTCACGGCTCCAGCTGAGGTCGGCCCCCTTGAAGCTGGACAGACCGTAATGTATGAACAGGCCGTAGCGGGCTTCACGGAATCGGCGGACGCTGGCCTCCGGGGCATGCCTGTAGTCGGCCCATTCTCCGGCGCTGAAGGCTTGGTACAGATGGGTCGGCTCCCGAGGGCGGCTGTCCGTGTCCAGCACGGACCACTGCGCCGGAACGGCCGCCGCCAGTGCCAACCAGGCCCCGATGCCGGCCGCTGTCCGCATTGGCGTTGACCTCATCGCCGGCCCAACCCGACCGTGAGGCAACGAGACTGGGCGATGCCGGGAGCGGCGCAAGTGCGACGCTCCCGAACTCCGCCGACCCGCGGGGGCGACCCTAAAGTCCACCCCTGCAGGGCTGGGGGAAAGCACTCCCCCTACCAGATGAACTTCAGCGCCAGCTGCAGAATCCGCCCCTTGTTCTGCGTACTCGAGACCGCGCCGAAGTTCGGATTCGAGAAGTTGTTTCCGGGTTGCGCGAACACCGGCGAGTTGAACGCATTGAAGGCTTCGGCCCGGAAGTCGACTCGCATGCCCTCCCTGAGGACGTCCAGCCGGAACTGCCGGAAGACTGAGATGTCGAAGTTTGAGGTCCCGTCTCTGCGCAGGATGTTCCGCCCGGTATTGCCGAACGTGAAGGGTGCGGGCGTGTCGAACGCTCCCGTGTCGAACCAGCGTTCCGGCGTCGGGTTGCTCAAGACCCCGTTGCCTCGCGCGATGTTGAGCCTCTGGTAGAAGCCGCTGCAGCAGTTGAAGTTGCCCGTGTTGGCGATGTCGCCGGCGACACCGACCGTGAAGGGGGCGCCGGAGAAGAACGAGGCGATGCCGTTGACCTGCCAGTTTCCGATGATGTGCCGCAGCGCCTTCGAGGACGGATTCCAGCTCTTGCCCGGGCCGAAGGGAAGCTCGTAGACCCAGTTGACCGTCAGGATGTGCGGGACATCGATGGCGGCCACGCTGCGGTCGCCCGACAGGTCATACGGGTTCGGCGTCGAACAGCCCTCCACCCCGAACCAGCCGTCGCAGGCGGTCGAGATTGTCTTCGACCAGGTGTAGGACACGAGGTAGGCCAAGCCGTTGGAATACTTGCGGTCCAGAGAGAACTGGAAGGCGTTGTAGTTCGAGTTGCCGATACTGCGGTCGTAGAAGGTGGGACTCGCAAAGGGCCACGGCTGCCTCTCCGTGATTGGGCCTGGACCCGGCGTCAGGGCCGTATTGAAGTAGCCGCCCACTCCCAGCCGTGTGCCGCTGGAGCCCACATAGTTTGCCTCAACCACGGTCTCGGGGTTCAGCTGGTGCTGGATACCGAAGTTCCACTGGGCCGAGTAGCCGTTCTGGTAGTGCGGATCCATGAACCACTGCACCTGGTTGAACGGCGTTGGCGCCGGGAACCCCACGCCCTCTATCGGGTCCTTGCCCGACGCGGTAGGCGTGGGCTGGGCAGCAGTGGGATTGTTTAGGTTGTTCGCAAGTATCTCGCCGACGCCCGGCCACGTCGCCGAGTAATTCTGCGCGAGCTGCACGACGGCCGACCAGCTGTCGAAGAACATGCCGAACGAGCTTCGCAGGGCCGTCTTCTGGCCGAGGCGGTAGGCGAGGCCCAGCCGCGGTTGCCAATTGTCCGCGTAGTCGTGGTAGATCTTCCCGCGCGGCTCGACCTTGACGTGCTGCGGCAGCGAACCGTCCGGAGTCGGGATGCACGGGGCGCCGCCGACCTGATCGCAGGAGCCCGGGAGCTTCTGGACGAGGTAGGAATTCTCGCGCTCGAAATCGTAGGAGCCTGCGTAGATGTTGCCGCCCGGGTCGTCCTCCCGGCCGAGCGGCGGGACGAAGGTCCGGTCGTACCGGAGGCCGATGTTGATCGTCAGGTTGGGCGTTGCCTTCCAGCTGTCCTGCAGGTAGAACCCGGCCACGCCTCCCCAGCGGTGCGTAGTCGCGCGATTGCGGAAGCCCGCCGCGTCGGGCACGTCGAGAAGGAATGACGCAAGGGCGCTCCCGGTGCCGGACACTTGGGGATTGCCCGTCTGGAAGGCCCTGTAGGTCGAACTCGCGTTCTGCGGCGCTCCCAAGAAATTGGGGACGCTGTTGAGCTCGGCACCGAACTTCAGAGTGTGGTTCCCCACGATCTTGGAGTAGCTGCCCTTGTACTGCCAGACTTGGGTCAAGTCGTTGGACGAGGCGGCTTCGTTGCCTCCCCACCAGCCGTCAGCGTTGAGCCCCGGAACGAAGACGGTGCCCAGCCCCAGTGCTCGGTAGTTGCAGCAGAATCGGTCCGCGAAGCCCACTTGGCTCGCGAACGCGGCGTTGTCGCTCACGAACTCCTCGCGGTAGCGGGTTGTGGACGGCGACGTGCCGTAGATGCGCCCGAACTGCAGCTGCAGGACGCTGGTCGGCCCAAAGGTGTGGACCCAGCTTGCGCCAATATTCTTGGAGTAGATCTCGGACAGGCTGGCCAATGACGGCAGGCCCGCAGCCGCGTCTGACTTCAGGCGGGCTTCGCTCCAGCGGAACCAGAACGTGTCTGTCTCGCTCATGTTGTAGTCGCCCCGCAGGCTGAACTCTTCTTGGTCTCTCTTTGTCGGGTCGGTGTTCGGTGCGTTTGTTCCGCCGGGCCCGACCACAGACGGCCGCGGCAACAGTGTCTGGGCATAGGCGACCATGCCCTGGTCAATCATCGCTTGCGGTATCTGCTGGTTCGCGAACGGCTGGCGGAGGAAGGTTTCCGGATTGTTGGGGTCGACCATCGTGGACCAGGGGTCGAAGATCTCCTTGCCAACGTCGGACAGGTCTCCAGTGAGATTTGCAGCTGTCGGCACTTTCAGGAAAGACTCGCCCGACCGGCGGTACCTGAACCCCTGGTACGACCCGAAGAAGAACACCTTGTTCTTGACTACCGGGCCGCCGCCTGCCACACCGAACTGGTTCTGGGTGAACGGCGTGACGTTCGGCTGGAAGAAGTTGCGTGCGTCGAGATTGTCGTTGCGCAGGTACCACCAGGCGCTGCCGTGCAGTTCGTTCGTGCCCGACTTGGTCACGACGTTGACGATGCCCCCCGTGCCTTGGCCGAACTCGGCGTGGTCGTTGTGGGACTGGACCTTGAACTCGAGGATCGTGTCGATGATCGGCTCGATCTGGGGAGTGTTGAGGATGACTCCCGTGTTGTAGATGCCGTCGAGCGTGAAGAAGTTGGAGCGATTCGTCTGGCCGTTGATGGACGGGTAGGTGAACTCGCCCACAGCAGCGGTTGTGAAACCGCCCCGGCTCTGGGACACGTTGACCGCGGCAACGCCGGCGCTCAGCGAAAGCAGCTGGGTGAAGTTGCGCCCATTGAGCGGCAGGTCGACGACTTGCCGTTCAGCGACGACGTTTCCGATCTCCGAAGTCTGGCTCTGGATCTGCGCGCCCAGAGCCTCAACCGTGAAGGTCTCGGTTACCGCTCCGACCTCAAGAACAATGTCAAACGTTGCGGTCTGGTTCACCTGCAGCGTAAACGGCTCGACGGCGGCCGTACGGAACCCATCCTTGGTGGCGCCCAGTGTGTAGCTGCCGGGCAAGATGTTCAGGAAGTTGTAGTTCCCGACCGAGTTTGAGGCCGACCGCAGCGTGATGCCGGTTTCAATGTTCGTCAGCTCGAGGTCGGCGGCGGGTATGACCGCCCCTGTCTCGTCTCGAATGGTGCCTGTGATGGCTGCGGAGGATGTCTGGGCTTGGAGCGGGAGCGATCCGCCCAAGCACAGGATTCCGAGCGCCACACACGTGATGCGGACAGCGCGGAGCCGCGCTGAGGACACTGACGTTAGGGCCATTGGCCTATTTCTCCTTCTGAGTGGTCGTGCCGAATGCCAGCCCGCGCTGGAACGCTTCGCGGTCCTTGAGCTGCGGCGTCAGACAGGAGCGGATCATGGGTAATCAGCGACTCCGATTTGGGGCGGGAGCTTCGACTCTGGCGGCTAGCATATCAGGAGAAGAGCGCTTGGGGCGGGTAGCAAGTCAGGGGTACGCCCACGATCGGCGGCCTGACTGCGATGGGACTGCAGACACCGGAGACTGTCGCATGATCCGCGTCAAACTGCCCGGGCTGGTGGTTGGACTGGCCATCTGGTGTGGGATAAGGTCGCTGTGCCAGGTTGAGCGGGGCTGCGAGCCACCAGTCGCCGCACGTGCGTCCATGGCCGCGGTCGAGGTCCCCAACGCCCTCCGTGCGCACTTCGCACGACGAGGGGAGCACAAATGCGCCGTTGCGGCGTTCCGCGTGGCCTTGCGGGTGGGCCCGCATTCTGCCGAGTCGCGACTCGACCCAGGATTCGGGCTCATCGAGAGCGGTGATCTCCGCGACGCGGTCGCCGATCTCTGGAAGTTCAGCCGGAGGTCGCCCGGCTTCTTCCAGGCACGGACGGCATACGGAACGGCGCACTCCCTGCTTGGCGAACATCCGGCTGCCGTCGAGGAGTTCGCAGCCGCAAGACAACTTGTCACCGCAGTCGGTTGACGCCGCGCTGCGATTTCGGACGCGTCGAGGTCAGAGCGTGGGCCAGGAACGGCTAATCCGCACCTCGGAGTCGTATCCGAACTGCGATCGCGCCGGGGCTCTTGGTGACCTTGCATTGGCGTTGGCGAGCGCTCGCGACTGGCCGCAGGACGCACACGAGATCGGTGGATCCTGCCCGGCCTAGGCAGTGGTGCACAAGAATCCGGGCCTGATCCATGCATGCCCGGAAGCCCCGATCTGGCCGAGCCCGCACTTCGAACGGCATCGGAGCTGTTGCCCGGAGATTCGGAAACCGATCGTGCGCTGCCATCAATCTGCCGCAACCTGGGGCTATGATCTCCGCCATTCGGCATCCCTAGACGATCCTCGCGGGGGAGGGGCGGCGGGCTCTGGCATCTCAACCGGGCTCTCGCAACGATGGCCGACCGTTCCAACTGCTGTCTGCCATTAACACGTGCCGACGCACAATCTTAATACGAATGCATTACGAACATATGGCAAGTTCACCCGGGCCATGCTAAAGCCTGAACGCTACATGCCGCTTCGGCTCCAAGCGTAACTGATTGCGCACCGTGGCCGATGTGGACCGTGCGGTCTCGATCGGCGGCCGCTGCACGGGCATCAGCCCCGTGCACGGTGCTAGTTGGCCAGCGAGTCCTTGTATTCGCTGACGATGGCGCCCAGCTGCGCCCCGTGATGGGCATCGTGCCAGATCAGGAACTCGATCTGGGACTGCAGGTCTTGGATCGCCAGCCGCTCGTTCAGCACGGTACGGTCGAGGTCGAGTTCCCTCAGCGAAGCAATCGCGGAGCGGGTCATTGACCGCCCGCTCTTCAGTGTCTCGAGCACGCTCGCTGGATCGGGATAGGCCGCCGGGTCGTCGAGGCACAGGCTACCGTTTCCAAAAAGGGCCTTCCAGTCCTCCAGCGGGTTGCTGTCCAGTCTCTCGTACAGCCTTCTGGCTGAACCCTCGTAGAAGCTGAGATGGCCCGCGATCCACAGGGCGTGGGGACCGCCCGGCCGGAATCGGGACATCCAGAGCCCCTTCTTCGCTATGTAGCCGAGCTTGCTGCCGCTCGCCCCCCACGAGAAGTCGAGGCGGGCCAGTATGCGGGACATGCGGTTATAGGGTACTGGCTGGGTGGGCATTCTCTGGTCTTCTCCGGTGCAGGCCACGCCAGTGCCAAGGTGGCTTCCGGCAAGGGCGGATCCTCCCAACGAGTGTGCCACAGCCGACGTGTTGGATCTAGGAGGCGCTGCGCGCCCGCGAAACGTTGGCAGGACCATCTGATGACTTGGCGCCCGGGCGCTGGGGAAGAGACCTCGGCTCTCGAGCTCACGGCTGGGGCGGGCGGTCCGGGGCCTTATCGGGGACGACCGGCAGGCGCGACACGAACCAGATCCCATACGCGCCCGCCGCGGCCACCAAGAGGCGCCCCGGCCATGGCAGGGCTCCCGTCGCAACCGAGATCGCGACCATAATGCCGCAGGCGATGATGGCCACGCGCTTCGTGCGGCGACGCAGCCCGCCGTGCTTGTCCCAGTCCCGCAGCGTCGGGCCGAAGGTCTTTGAGTTAAGCAGCCGCCGGTGCAGCGTGGGCGAGGACCGCAGTAGGAGGTAGCTCGCCACCAGCAGGAACGGCGTGGTCGGGAGGCCCGGGAGCGCGACCCCCAACAGGCCCAACCCGACGAAGATACCCGCGAGCCCGACATACAGCCAGCGGCGCAGGCCCGACGCCAGCGGCTGACTGCTTTCGGCTGTGCCTCCCGGTTCCCGACGTTCCGTCTGCGCTGCTCCGGGCGGGCTCGGGTGCGGGCTCATTCCAAGGGGCGAACCTGTGGGTGGGCTCGCCAACAGCATAGCCCGACGCGAGTTCCACCGATCCTCCGGACCGTGCGGCTATGATGGGCAGTCGCCATGCTCGGACGCCTCGCCCCCCGCGCCCTTTGCGGACAATCCGGATCCCTTCTCCTCGCGTTTGCGAGCGCGGCCCTGCTGCTGTTCGGGGCGCCGCCGGCACAGGCGCAAGCCGCCCGCGCAAGTGGGCCGAATGTACTCTTCATTGGCGTGGACGACCTCAACGACTGGATCGGGCCATTGGGGGGGCATCCGCAGGCGTTGACGCCTAACATGGACCGGCTGGCGGCGCGCGGCGTCACTTTCACCCGCGCGTACTGCCAAGCGCCGTCCTGCAACCCCTCGCGGACCAGCCTCATGACCGGCCTGAGGCCATCCACCACGGGTGTCTACGGCAACCGCCACGCCTGGCGCCGGGCAGTGCCCGACGCCGTGACCCTTCCGCAGCATTTCATGCTGCACGGCTACGAGGTGCTCGGAGGGGGAAAGACGTTCCACGGACCCCAAAACGAGGCCGCGTCGTGGGAGGCGTACTACCAGTTCAAGGGATTCCTGCACCCGCCCGGGACACCCGTCAACGGGATTCCCAGAACCGCCCATTTTGACTGGGGCGGGCTGCCGGCCAAGGTCGCGGACACGGCCGACACTCGGCTCGCGGCGTGGGCCGAGGCCTACCTGCTTGAAGAGCACTCACGGCCGTTCTTCCTCGCGGTGGGCTTCTACCGCCCGCACCTGCCTTGGTACGCCCCGCAAGAGCACTTTGACAAGTTCCCTGCCTCCCGGACGGAGCTGCCGCCCACTCTTGAGGGAGACACTGACGACGTTCCGAAGTCTGCCCTGAGAAGCTTCCGCGACCACGAGAACGTGACCAAGCACGGACAGTGGCGCAAGGCCGTCGCGGGCTATCTGGCCTGCATCAACTATGCGGACTCGAATGTAGGCCGGCTCTTGGACGCGCTCGAGAGCGGGCCGAACGCGGGCAACACCGTCGTCGTGCTGTGGAGTGACCATGGCTGGCAGCTGGGCGAGAAGCGACAGTGGCGGAAGTTCACCCTCTGGGAGCGGTCGGCCAGGGTCGTGATGATCCTTGCTGGGCCCGGGGTCGCCGCGCGTGGCCGCAAAAGCGGGCGGACGGTGGAACTGCTAGATCTGTACCCCACCCTGCTAGACCTAGCGGGCCTTCCGCCGCGTCTGGAGTTGGAGGGGCGCAGCCTACGAACTCTGCTGTCCGACCCCGACGCTGAATGGGGCAAGCCAGCCATCACGAGCCTCGGTCCGGAGCAGGCCACCGTGCGCACCGAGCGCTGGCGGTACTCCATGCACCTTGACGGCGAGGAACTCTACGACCATGCTGCGGACCCGATGGAATGGAGCAACTTGGCGGACGCGTCGGAGCACGCTGCGGTCAAGGCATCCCTCAAAGAGATGCTGCCACTCGATCCCGCCCCCCCGGCGACAGTGATGTTCGCCGACCTGCCTGATGAGCAGCGGAGTTTGGCCGACGTGGACGAGGGACGCTTCCGGCCGTCGGACCCTTCGAACTACGTCCCTCTCAAGGAAAGCTTGTACTAGGCCCGTCCGCCGGCGTGGCGGCCCCTTCCCGAGGCCGTCCGCGCAGCGATTCTTGTGGGAATCTGCACCCGACAGGGCCTACGTCCGCGTGGCAATCGGCGATTGGCGGTACAATCTCGCTCGGAGGTTAGCATGCACTTGTCCCGGCGTGAATTCTTGGCTCTTGCCGCAGCGGCTCCGGCCGTCGCCAACTTGGAGGTTCGATCCGTGTCGGTCGAGACCGCGTTCGACTCGCCTGGTCCGAAGCCGAATGGCCTCCAGGCGACGGATGAAGGCCTCTGGATCTTGGATCAGGGAGACAACCGGGCGTACCTCGTGGACTTCGCGAGCGGTAAGGTCCTGCGAGGCATCGACACAGACACCAAAGCGGGCAGTGGAATCACCTTTGACGGGAAGGCGCTCTGGACGGCGTCTACATACAGCCGCGAGATCATCAAGATCGACCCGGAGGACGGCAGCACGCTGGCGACGTACGACTCTCCGGGGTCGGGCGTCGTCAAGTGGACGCAACCGCGTCGCAGCCCGCTAGCGCCGCCCCCGAGGGAGCCCCAGCCGGCCGCGTCGCCTGCCAGCCGCAACGCCACCGGAGCCCACGGCATGGAGTGGAGGGACGGCCGGCTGTGGGTGGCAGTCCCGCCGTCCCAGACAATCTACAGGATCGACCCGGACGCGTTTCGCGTCGAGCGCAGCTTTCCGACCGCTGGAGACCGCCCGCACGGGCTGGGGTGGGAAGGCAAGTGGCTGTGGTGCGCCGAGTCGAACGACAACGCGTTCTACCGGTTCGATCCCGAGACCGGGGAGTACGATGCCAAGATCCAGCTTGCTGACACGGATCCGCTTCCGCATGGCATGACGATCCACAACGGCTGGATGTGGTATTGCGATGACGTCGGCGTCGTGTGCAAGATTCGACTTTAGTCCTAGCCACTTCCGCTGAGGAGGCGCTGAGACGCTGAGACTGCCTGCAAGCGCCGTTGGGGGTCTGGCGATCGGATTCTCGCCGGGGCCCACCCCTCCGCCGCTACCGGGTCTGCCGCGGCTCCCTGACCGCGCAAAGGCCTGTGGCCGACCTCCCGTTTCTGGGTCGTTCCATTGAGCGAGTTCATTCTCAGTGCGCTACGGGAGACCAGCCTGCCCCCCGAGCAGGTTGCATTGGCGACGGAAGGGGTTGAGTTCTTGCTCTTCTGCCTGCTGGCATGACTGGCGCACACTGTCACCGTGAAGCTCGCGCGTAGTGCCGCGCGACGGGCCGCAAGCGCCACCCCCGCAAAACTGCTCGACCGCATCACGGGCTGAGGAATCCTGCGGTTCGCCCTTCACGTCGTGCCAGCGCCGATGCTGTACACGATCGGCCCGTAAGTACTGTCGTCGCCGATGGGGAGTTCAGCAATAGTGCTCGGCTCTGAGGCGAACGCCCCAATTCGCCCTCGCCTTTGCCACAAACAAAGTGCTCACTGTCGCGAGCGACGTCTACGAGGGGCGGCGGGCCGCCCGGTGTTTCCCGATCCGCGCTCACGTGCAGGCTGCGAGAATCGCCCTCATTGTCGGAACTGCCGTTGTGACGGTCGCAATCCTGACCGGCAAGTCGCCCGTTCTGCTGCTGGGCGGACTCGGCGCCGCCGCGACAGTGCTGCTGCTCGCCTTCAATGACACGCTTCAGAGCCTCGCGGCCGGTGTTCGCAGTCGCACCCGATGATTAACTGGGACTTGATGGTGATGGTGCGGCAACTGTAGCCGGCTGCCTGGGGCCTACTTGTCGAGATCTACGCTTTCGCTTCCGACCAGCGCTGGGTCAGATACGAGGAAATCCAAGCGGGCGTTTTCGACCATCTGCACGCCGTGCTGCCGGTGTTCGACGGGCAGGCTTTCCAGAGACCGGCCGGAGCGGACGTCTCCGCAGTCGCCGGGCGCGTCAAAGGCGGAAGGTTGGTGGCCCGCGTCTAGCGAAAGTCGGCGGGCTTCACCGCTCGGTCCAGCCAATACTCCGGCGGGTGGTTGTTGAACCTGGTCGGCACGAAGTCGCCCACAAGATCGTTCTCCACGCCTTCCTCCGGGATCGAGTCCTCCTCGCCTAGCGCCCAGAACACCGCGTTCATCAGCATCTGGCGGACCCCGGCCTCGAGCAGGTCGGTCGAAGATCCCAAAGTGGTTGAGAAGACCCGCCCCTGCTCCCCGTCGGGTATTTGGTAGGTCTTGGTCCAGGCGATCGGCATCATGGGGTCGTTCTTCGCCGCAACCTCCTCGCTGTCGGAAGGCCGCATGCCGTACAGTGCGTCGCTCTCGTCATACTCGCCGGCTCGCGCCATGACTTTCCCCAACACGAGCGGCTTGGAGTCCCCCGGCAGCGGAAGCCGTACGGTGTAGACATCCGCAGCGCTCCAGATCTGGTCGCCGGGCACACCGCGCAGGATCGGGTGGTCTGCCTCTTCCGGAACGATCACTCCGCGCGCCGACTCGTGCTTGTGGTGGCCGTGGTGCGCGACCCAGCGCTCGCCCACCACCAGTCGCCCAAACCCGTCTCGCCACTCCTGCTTGGGACCGATGTACCCGTCTCCGTAGTGGTCGAACCGGGCCCATGCGTCCTCTGGGATCTCGGGAAGCTCGACGGCCTCTGGATCCTCCGCCCTGCGTAGGTTACGGAGGTGGGCCAGCACCTGCCTGTGGAGCTCGGGCGTCGGGGCGAAGGCGTGAGTCGCCGTGCGCATCGCGATCACCGGCTTGCCTGCCGCTAGGAACCGGTCGATCGGCTCCATCTGCTCGGGCGGCAGGACGCGCCAGCGCGTCTGGATGAACATGAGGTCCGCGTCGTCCAGCCGCTCCGTTCCGGGGATGTTCGTGTTGACGTGAGGGTTGACGATGCCGGTCTCCGGGTCGACTGCGAAGAGCACCGTGCAGCGAAAGCCGTGATGCTCCGAGAGCATGCGCGCCAGCGCGGGCAGGCCTTCCTCCGAGCGGTACTCTTCGTCGCCGCCGACGAGCACAATGTGTCGGCCGGCGCCGAGTCCCTCGCCCCCGTCGTATTCCACTAAGTACTCGGGTGTGTCAGGAGCCTGGTCTTGGGTGGACGGCGCATCAGCGCTGCAGCCGGCCAAGACCACTAGGAATGCGAATGCCGTAAGGGCCGTGGGTCGAGGTCTCATCTAGCTGCCAGTTTAACGCGGGACTGCGACTCTCCCGATGGCTGTCCATCTCGACGCGAGCGCCGACCGCGGGCATTTCGGGCACCCACCACCGGTGCCACCCGATTCCGGTTCGCACCGCCGTTCCTGGACGTGGCACAAGGACGAGTGCCGACCGTTTGCACTAGGCGTCCGGGCGCCATGTGGGCCTGCGGTCGCAGGTTCTCCAGAGGAACTCAGCCGAGCCAACCCCATGCGATGAGGCTCATGAGATCGGCCGCCTCGCTCAGGGTCGCCTCGGCCGCGTCCTGATCAAATGCAAACTCCATTCCCACCACGCACATGGTTATCCGCGGAAGCTCCCTGCCCACTAGGGCCGGCGTGACAAAGCCCCTGCAATGGGGGCAGCCCTCCGCCTTGCCCTTCCAAGCGTCAACGCGCAGCCTTGAGTGGCTGATCGCGGCCTCAAAGCACCAACCGGGCACGGAGCACAACCGAGAGTCTCGTCTGGCCAGTGCGGCGTCCACGATCTCCCTCCAATTGGCCACAACCGTTTCCTGCGGACGGGACGCGACGATTTCTTGGGAACTCTCAATACACCGGATCAGGATCTGTGAAGTCATGACACCTCCATGCTGGACACTTTAGTCATTCCGTCTGGGCGGACACCGCGCAATAAGTATGTATTCCTCTCGCTGCGGGGTAATCCAAGACCCCGCTCCGCGTCGGATCTCAGGCTCCGAACAGCCCGCGTCCCGCATGTAGGGTGACGGCCCCGACCGCGCCTCCTGGTTGGTCCGTGAGTCCTAGGAGCCCTCTGTTACGCTGAGGAGTCCGCCAAAGGGAGTTGCCGGATGGCTAGTCCCAACAGCCTCACATGCACTGACGCTGACTGCGATGCGAATGTCCTGAGTTCGGATCACATCCCCGCTATGCGCGTTGCGACGTGGTGTATCGGTGGCATTAAGTCCAAGCTGCCCCTTCTCCGCCACTGGCTGCACGACCGGGAGCCGGATGTCGTGGCTCTCCAGAAGACCTTTGCAGCAACGGACAAGTTCCCTGAGGCAGAACTGTGCCAAGCCGGTTATAATTCCGTCTTCCACGCACGGGACGGAAAGTTCAGGAACGGCTGGGGAGTCGCGGTATTGGTTCGAAAGACGCTTCCCAAGCCGAGGGTTTTGCAGATAGGCCTACCGTGCGCTTGGGATCCAGGGGCACGGTTCGTCACTGTGGCCGTGGGTGATCTAGAATTCTCGTCGGTCTATGCGGTTTATGGGAATCCGACGGGAAGAGGATTCCAAGGAGCCCTAGAACGCAAGCTCAAGTGGATGAAACAATTGCAAGAACATGTGGGAAAGCGATCCAGCCTCACTGGAGCATGTGTACTGGCAGGTGACTTTAACGTCATTTCGGATGGACCTGCAGACGAGAAACGGTTGTGCCGCACGACCAATGAAAGAGATGCGTTTGACGCCGTTCTGGGCCTAGGTCTAGTTGACTTGTACCGCCTCCGCCATCCTGATCCGAAGACGGGTTTTAATTATGGCTTCAACCCTAAGGATCCTGTGACTTCAAGACTGCACCGCATTCTTGGAACGAAGGTTGTTAGGGGTCAACTCCGCTACGCCTGTGTTGACTTGAAGTACCGAACCAAAGTGCTTGACGGCTGCAAGTGTCCGTCATCAGCTCCTGTGATCGTGGATCTTCGAATCGGTCTTTCAGGGCGTTCGCCGCCGTACCCTCGGCATCGGACGCTAGGGGAGACATAGAGGGCACCAATACCAGTCAGTACCACGGTTGACGGCCGCCGCTGCGACTTAAGAGTCCAGCCCCACCTCATGCTGGTCCACTTCAGTCGCTCCGACCTCGGGCTCCTCGGTCACCAAGGTCGGCTGCAACACGAGCCAGTGCGGCTCATGCACGATGTCGCTGGAGGGTGTCTCGGCAAGGTCCCGCACTTGTCTGGCGGTGCAGGCCCAAGCCGTACATCTGCGCCGTCGCGAGGGGTAGACGGGATCCCCGCGTCGCGGTCCTGACCGGGGCTCGCAAAGTGCCGCCGTTCCTCACTGCGGGTCGAATCATGGCGTCCGACCGACGTGCCTCCCGCAGGGCTTGCGGCCACTACAGTCGCGAGAGATCCTGAGCAAGAGGGGCATGAGTCCTCGGGCCACTCTGCTACGCTGAGAATTCCACCCTAAGGAGGTGCCGGATGGCGGGTCCCAATACCCTCACGTTCACTGACGCTGACTTCGATTCGGAGGTCCTGAGCTCGGATCAGCCCGTGCTGGTCGACTTCTGGGCGATCTGGTGCGGCCCCTGCCGGCAGATGGCGCCCGTCGTCGACTCGCTGGCCGAGAAGTATGCCGGTCGAGTGAAGGTCGGCAAACTCGATGTCGACCACAATCCGGCGTCCGCCCAGCGCTTCAACGTGCGCGGGATTCCGACCCTGCTGCTGTTCAAGGATGGCCGACCGGTGGACCAGATCGTCGGCGCGCTGCCCGAGGGTGCTGTCTCCACGCGGATTGATCGGCACGTGGCTTGACCACCGCGTAGCGGGCGGCACGCTGCGGGCGGTGAGCCCGCCCTTTCGGGGGCCGCCGCATGCACCAGTGAAGCGCGATACCGCAACAACCCGCCGAGGCTTCCTGCAGGCGGCGGGCACTGCCGCCGCTTTCGCGTCGGCCCCACACGCGTCGAGCAGGGACACCGGCGAGCCGTCGGCCCACCTAAACGTCCTGCTCGTGCTCGTGGACGACCTTCGCCCGGAGCTGGGCTGCTATGGCAGCCCGCACGTCAAGACGCCCAACATCGACCGCGTTGCCGATCGGGGCATGACCTTTCTGCGCAGCTATTGCCAGCAGTCCGCGAGCAACCCCGGGAGAACGGCCCTGCTGACGGGCCTGCGTCCGGACACTACGCGGGTCTACGACCACCGCGTGCACTTTCGGGCCACAAGCCCCGCCGCGACCACCATCCCGGCGCACTTCCGCGCCCACGGCTATGAGACGACCGGCTTCGGCAGGGTGTTCGACTCGCCGGAGCTCGACGACGAGGACTCTTGGAGCATTCCGCCTTGGACCCCGGGCAGCCCGGCGTGGGGCAGCCCCGACAACGAGGGTGTGGCCCGGGAGCGCTGGAACGGTGCGCGCAGGGCGGGCTGGAGGGTGTCTGCAGCGCACGGCAGATCGGGCAGCCCGCAGGCTGGGGCAAGCCCCGCCATTGACGGCAGCTGGTGGACTGCGGAAGAGGCCGACACTCTCCCAGATGCCCAATGCGCGGCCGAGGCGGCAGCCGCCATCGATTCGATGGGGGGAAGCCGATTCCTGATCGCGGTAGGCCTGCAGGCTCCGCGGCTGCCATTGGTGGCGCCCGCGGAAACCTTCAGGCTGTATCCGACCGGCAAGTCCGACGCTCCTCAGGCGCCCGAACCGCCGCGGGACGCCCCGCCCTTCGCGCTGCACGGATCGGAGGAAATCCGCGCGTTCGCCGACATCCCGGACAGCGGGCCCATACCCGTTTCGAAGGGGCGAGAACTGATCCGCGCCTATCGCGCTTGCGTCAGCTTTGCGGACCGCCAGGTTGGCGTCCTGCTGGATGCCCTTGAGTCGAACGGTCTCTCCGACAGCACGGTCGTCGCCATCGCCGGCGTGACAGGCTCGCACCTGGGTGAACTCGGGCTGTGGGGCCGGCACTCCACTTATGAAGTAGCCACCCATACGCCGCTGGTCGTGCGGGCCCCGGGGCAGTCCAACGCGGGCCGAAAGACCAATGCCTTGGTCGAGTCGGTCGATCTGTTCCCGTCCCTTTGCGCGCTTTGCGGGCTTCCCGGGCAGAGGGGCATGGAAGGCTCCAGCTGGCGCGGTGTCTTCGACGCCCCCAAGCGGCTCTGGAAGCGGGCCGTCTTCAGCCAGCAGCCCCGCGCCATACCGGGCATCGGCCCGGGAATGGGCTACTCAATGCGCACGGCACGGTACCGCTACACCGAGTGGTCCGCCCTAGACAGCCCGTACAGCACAGCCGAGCTGTACGACTACAAGGAATCCCGGAACGAAGTGCGCAATTTCGCCAACCGTCCCGAACACCTCTCCTTGGCCAACGGGCTCGCGCACATGATGCGCGAAGGATGGCAGGGCTCGCTGCCGCCCACGCAGGCTCCCAGCCGGTCGAGGGGCTGAGCGCTCTTAGCGGACGCTGACTGCTGAGAGCCTCCTATACTCCGCAGGGTTGTCGACGTCGAGCAGGACGCCTTGGTCCAGGACGTCAACGAAGCATGCGCGCGGGTAGTGCGCGCGCACTACCGACTGGGGACTCTCGTGCGAGGGCAGGGCCAATAGCTCCGTGGCGATGGCCCGCGACAGCACGACCGGATGCCCGCGCTCGCCGCGGTGGCGTGGTATCACGAGTGGCGCGCCGGTACGGTCGGCGGCCGCCAGCAGCGTGTCCAAGGTGCGCCCGCGCACTGCCGGATGATCAACCAGGGCCCACAGGAAGCGGTCCGTCTCCTCTCCGCCCGCCCGCAGTCCGCACTGCAGGGACGACAACATTCCCCGGTCATAGTCCGGATTGATGACTGCCCGCAGGCGTGGCGAGGCGGGAAGCCGTTCCCGGATGCGCCCGGCATTGTGCCCTAACACGACAACTACCCGATCCACACGTGGCAGCAGCAGCCATCCAAGGTGGGCAACGAAGGGGCGGCCCCGGTAGTCCAGAAGGGCCTTGTCCCGGCCCATGCGGGACGAGCGACCCGCCGCCAGCACCAAGCCGACGGTCTTCACCTCGATTCCACGGGCACCCGCTCGTCAGCGATGGCGGCCTCCGCCGCGCGGACTGTCCGCGGCACTCCGGCCGCAAACACCGACATCGCCATTGGACTCCACTGGTCGCTAGGATTGCGCCGCCTGCGAATCATCTCTGCCACGACGGCCACGGCGATTTCCTCGGGCGTGACGGCACCTATGTCTAGGCCCATCGGCGAGTGGATTCTGCCGATGGCCTCAGCCGGCAGCCCCTCCTTGACCAGATGTTTGGCCACCTCCAAGGTCTTGCGCTTGGAGCCAATCATCCCGATGTAGCGCAGGGGCTGGCCGACCGCCCAGCGCAGGACGCGCATGTCGTCACGGTGGCCCCGCGTCACGATGATGACGTAGGTGGCGTCGTTGGCGGGCAGGGTAGGGAACACGTCCTCGTACTCCGCGGCGACGACCGAGGCTGCTTCCGGGAACCGCTCGCGGTTGGCGTAGCGCTCGCGGTCGTCGATTACCGTTGTGGCGAATCCGGCAAGCGTCGCGACCTTAGAAAGGCTCTTGGAGATGTGGCCCGCGCCGAAGATGAGTGCCCGCGGCACGGGCAGGACCGGCTCGACGTACACGTTCAGCTGCCCTCCGCAGATGAGGCCGTTGTCGTAGGCAGCGTCCTGGCCCAGGTTGAACTCCAGTAGGCGCGGCTTCTCGTTGTCGATGACATCCCTCGCGGCCTGCCACACCTCGGCCTCCGTGCACCCGCCGCCGATCGTGCCGACCATGCTGCCGTCTTCCCGGATCAGCATCTTCGCGCTTTGGAAGCTCGGGATCGAGCCCTCAACCTCAACGATCGTCGCGACGGCGCATTTCTGTCCGCTGCGGCGCAGCGCCACCACCTCCTCGTATACATCCATCGGACGCGGCATCCCACTAATCATAGTCGCGAAGACCAACGGTGGATCCCGGAGCGGGTAAGGAGGACGTGGATTACCGGGCGCCGTCGCCCGCGTCAAGAGGTCGTCTGGGCCAGTCGGGCCACTTGCGGGTTCCGGGATCCCCCTATTGCGGCGAGCCGAACCAGCGCGTGTAGATGGTGTCGTACCTGCCGGACTCTATGAGCCCGAGAAGCGCCCGGTTGACTCGCTCCCGCAGGTGGCTGCCCTGCGGGAAGGCGAATGCGTACTGCTCACTCTCGATGGCCCATCCCGCGAGGACCACGTCCTGCTCGGGATGCTGCTGCGAGTAGTGCATCAGGGGGGCCGCATCGAACAGGATCGCGTCCACTTCTCGCGAGACGAGCAGCTGCCAGGCCTCTTCAACGCCCGGCGTCGTGCGGACGTCCCTAGTGTGGCGCCGGGCGAGATCCTCGCTGGTCGTCCCGGCCACCGTCGCGACCGACCGGCCGCTGAGGTCGTCCAGCGACGAAATGCTCGACTCCAAGTGCTCGACGGTCAGGCCGGCCGAGAGCTCTGCGATCGCGATGCCGAACAGGGCGATGCCGATGAGCATCACCACGAAGCAAAGGAAGCGTCCCAGCCAGGTGCGCGGCACTACGTCCCCGTACCCAACGGTCGTCGCCGTTGCCAGCGCACACCAGGATGCCTGAAAGATCCCGGGGAAGATCCTCCGGTCAACTACAGGCCCGCCTCGTTCGGCGAGGTAGAAGAACAGCGAGCAGAGGGCGATGAAGCCGATAACCGTTGCCAGAGGCAGCAACACGGACCTGGTGCCAATGGCGGCCGCAAGGCGCTCGAAGGTAGTCGAAGAGTCACGGTGCGAGAGGATCTTGAGCCCAGCGTCCATGTACGGCACGCTGAAGTCCATCTCGACCTCACGGCGGTATGTGAGGCTGATCCCCGCTACGGCCAAGTCCACCGAGCCTTGGCGGACGGCGTCCATCAGGCGCGTGAACTCCATCTGGCGGTAGTTCCACTCGACGCCGAGGTCGCGGCCGATGGCCTCCCACAGCTCGATGTCGAATCCTGTCGGCCCGTCAGTGGTATGGATCACATGGGGCGGAAAGATGGCCACGCCCACCGCAAGAGGACTGTCGGAAGGCTGAGGCCAGGCCGGCAGACAGGTAAGCGCCAGTGCCGCCGCCAGCGCAATCAGGCGTGTTCGGGCTCGAGGGCCCCGCCGGTCTCGGCTCGCGGGCCCACGCTTGTAGCTTGGCGGGCGGGGGCGCGCGGACGGCAAGGCAGCCAGTATTCTTGCACGCAAGCCTCGCCCGGCCGGTCGAACGAACGGAGAGGCTGGCTGGGGATGGTGTTGTACAGTGGATCTTTGGCCCCTGTGCTCAGTTTGCATGCGATTGGAGAAAGCTTACGACCCCTCGCAGATTGAGCCAGCGTGGGCCGAATGGTGGGTGCAGGAAGGCCTTTTCCGGGCGGATCCCGGATCTGAAAACCCTGTTTTCTCGCTCGTAATCCCGCCGCCCAATGTGACCGGTGCCCTGCACATGGGGCACATGTTCGAGACATCGCAGGTCGACATCACGATGCGCTGGCAGCGCATGCGTGGCCGCAGCGTACTGTGGCTTCCGGGGACCGACCATGCCGGCATCGCCACGCAGATGCTGGTTGAGCGGCACTTGGCCAAGTCCGGCATCGACCGCTTCGAGATCGGTCGGGATCGGTTTCTCGAACACGTCTGGGATTGGAAGGAGCACTTCGGCGGCCGGATCGTCGGGCAGCTCAAGAGGGTCGGGGCGAGCTGCGACTGGACCCGCGAGCGCTTCACGATGGACACCGGACTGTCCCGGGCGGTGACCGAGTGCTTCGTGCGGCTCTGGGAGCGGGGCCTCGTATACCGGGGCGAGTACATGGTCAATTGGGATCCCGGTACCCGCACTGCGATCTCGGATCTGGAGGTCGAGTACTCCCCCAAGGTGGGGTCGCTGTGGTACCTGCGCTATCCGGTTGAGGGTTCGGACGGCGAGTTCGTCACCGTTGCCACCACCAGGCCTGAGACGATGCTCGGCGACACCGCTGTCGCGGTGCATCCGGCCGATGAGCGCTTCCGGCACCTTCACGGCCGCAGCGTGACCCTTCCGCTGGTCGGTCGCAGCCTTCCCGTCATCTGCGACGACTTCGTGGATCCCGAGTTTGGCACGGGGGTGGTCAAGGTTACGCCGGCGCATGACCCGAACGACTTCGCCGCCGGCCAGCGCCACGGGCTGAAGTGCATCACGGTTCTCGACGAAGAGGCGCGCATCAATAGTGCCGGCGGGCAGTACGAGGGCTTGGACCGCTACAAGGCCCGGTCCAGGGTGGTTCGCGACTTGGATGCCTTGGGGCTGGTGGAGAGGGTCGAGCAGTACACCAACAACATCGGTCGGAGCCAGCGATCCGGCCTCGCCGTCGAGCCCCGCGTCTCCACACAATGGTTCGTACGCACCGGGACCTTAGCCGAAGAGGCCATCCGGGCGGTCGAAGACGGCCGCACGCAGATCATCCCGGACCAGTGGCAGCGCAACTACTTCGAGTGGATGCGCAACATCCGCGACTGGTGCGTCTCCCGGCAGCTCTGGTGGGGGCACCAGATTCCGGCATGGCACTTGGAGGACGGCTCGATCGTTGTCGCGCGCAGCGAGCGGGAGGCGCGCAAGCAGGCCACCCGACGAGGGCAGCAGATCACTCACCGAGAGACGGATGTGCTCGACACCTGGTTCAGCTCCGGGCTCTGGCCCTTCTCGACAATGGGCTGGCCCGACGACACAGAGGACTTCAGGGCATTCTATCCCACAAGCCTGCTCAACACCGGCTTCGACATCCTCTTCTTCTGGGTGGCGCGCATGATGATGCTTGGCCTCGCCATGACGGGCGAGGTCCCCTTCCGCAAGGTCTTCATCCACGGATTGGTGCGCGACGCGGACAAGCAGAAGATGTCCAAGACCAAAGGCAACGTCATCGACCCCATCAAGATGACGGACCAATACGGGACGGACGCCGTGAGGTTCGCGCTGGTGGCCTCTGCCGGACAGGGTTCGGACGTCGTGCTCAAGGAGGAGCGCATCGCCGGCTACCGCACCTTCGCCAACAAGATCTGGAATGCCCTCAGGTTCGTGGGGATGAGCCTTGAGAAGGCCGGCACGGATGTCTGGACACCCGAAGATCTGGCCAGCTTCGAACCGCTGCCGGACGAGGCCACCGGGGTCGTGTCGTTGGCCGACCGCTGGATCTTCTCCCGGCTGCGCAGTGTCGCCGAGGAGGCAAACGAAGCGATCGAGGCTTTTCGCTACCACGAGGTCGCCAGCACTCTCTACCATTTCTTCTGGCATGAGTTCTGCGACTGGTACATCGAGCTGAAGAAGCTCTCGTTCCAGAGTGGCGGTGGGCTGACCAATGGCTGGAAGAATATGCTGGCCGCGACGGAGCGGTCATTGCGGCTGTTGCATCCCGTAATGCCCTTCATCACAGAGGACCTGTGGCAGCGCTTGACGGCCAACACGCCGGGCCGCGCGCGCTCAATCGCCCTCTCGGCCTACCCGCAGCCGAGGGAACGGGATGCGGATCCGCCCGCAGAGAGGGATGTCGGAATCCTGCAGGGGCTGGTGACGGTGACCCGAAACCTGCGCTCGGAGCTGGGCCTGCCCGTTCGCGAAGTCGTGAAGGGGACTGTCTACAGCGATGATCGGGCAGTTCTGGCGGTGGTCGCAGGCGAGGGAGATGCCCTCTTGAAGCTCGCCGCTGCCCGATTCCAGGGCAGCCACGGCAAGGCCCCTGCCGGTCATGCCTTGGCCCACGCCACGGACTTTGATCTGGGTCTCGATCTGGCCGAGGGCCGCAAGCAGGCCGTCCGGGACAAGCTTGAGAAGCAGCTGGCACCACTGGAGAAGGCCGCTGTCCGAGCGCGGAGCCGGCTTGCAAACCCGAACTTCACCGGCAAGGCGCCCGCTCGGGTGGTCGATTCCGCTCGGGAGACCCTCGCGGATTACGAGTCCCGCATCGAGAGGATCAGAGCCACGCTTTCAGCCATCTGATCCTCCTGCAGGCAGGGGGCGAGTTCCCGAGGGCGGCGACGCCAAATGCGGCGCCCGGCCTAGCGTGCGGATGCGACTTGCCGGTCGCGCAGCCGCTCCGGATCGGTCACCGGCTGCTCTGCGATCAACTCGCCCTCCCGCAGGCCGGACGCGATCGCGGCCTCGATGTCGCTGAGCCGATCGACCACGACCTCGCGTTCAGAGAAGAGGCCATCGTCTTCCACCCACACGACCTGCCTGCCGTCGACGCTCGCGAGCGCCGAGCGCGGGATCACGATGGAGCTGTCGCGGCTCTCCAGAACGAGGTCAGCGCTGGCGGAAAGGTCGGGCATGATGCGCTCGTCCTCACTGGTGATCTCGACCTGGACCGAGACTTGCCGGACCCAAGCCCCAGATCCGCCGGATGAGCCTCTGCGCCCCCCGCGACCGCCGCCGCCACCGGACGACTGGCCGGCAGAGGCCATCGCCCCGACTGCCGACACGCGCCCTTCGAACGCCACGCCGGGATAGGCATCGAGACGTATGCTGGCCGGAGCGCCTAGAACGAGGGACTGGGCGTCAGCCTGATTGACGTCCGCATACAGGGCCATATCGGAGAGATCCACAATCCTGAGGAAAGTGGCCCCCGGATTGACGGTGTCTCCGGCGGCTGCCTGCGAGAAGCCGTCTCTCTGAAACATCGGCTCGATCACGACAAGTCCGTCGACCGGGGTCTTCATGCGCATCTTCTCGAGGTCTGTCTCGCTGCGGTCCAGCCTGCGCTCTTCCCGCTCGACATCAATCTCGGCCACGCGTCTCTCGGCTTGGTCGGCCAGCCGGGACAGCCGCAGCTCCTCCGTCAGCTGGCGCGCGCCCGCATCGGTTTGCTCCACCATCAGCTCCAGAATCTCGGCTTGAATCCTTGACCGCACCTCGGCCGAGCGCAGGTCCAGCTTGGCCTTGTCCGCATCCGCCAATGCCTGCTTGTGGCGCTGCTCCAGCACTGCGGCGGCGCTGATGAGCGAGGCAGTCCGGCTAGCGCTACGCCTGCGCGTCTGGGCCAGCATGGATCGGTAAGTGTCCAAGATGTCGACGACCCGCTTGGACTCGAATTCGGCCACGACGTCCCCGGCCGCCACCATCGAGCCAGCCTCCGCCAGTGTCGCAATGGTGAGGCTGCCGCTGCCGCCTCCTCCACCGCCACCGCCGCCTCCGCCACGGTCTCTTCCGCCCCGCATTCGAGGCGCGCGCACTACAGCAAAGTTCACCGCTCCGACCGTTCCTCCCACTCGCAGCGTCGACTCGAACCTCTTCAGCTCCACTGGGATGGTTCTGACCAGCGCAGCGGCGGCTGGCCCGGCCGTCGTGTTGCTGGTCGCCCGCGAGCCGTAGATGCCGAGGCCGGTTACCACGCCGAGGACCACCAAGGCAACTGTCGCCTTCCGCGATAGCGGGTCCTGTTGGCGCTCTGGAGGCGGGACAACCTCGGCGTGCAGCGCTGCGGCACCCTCGGTCTCCCTCTTGCGCAGGTCTACGACGGCGGCGGAACTTCGACCCATATCAACCTCCCAATTGTGCCTGAATAGACGCTTTGGACCGGGCCAAGTTCCGGGACCGTGGCCCATAACCCGTAAATTCCGTGCAAACTCGGGCCGGTCGTCTGCTGTTTGCTCATGCCCGTGTCCCGGTTGGCCGCGAAATCCATGGATAGCCCCGCCTCCCGTGGAAGGCTCGGCAATTGCCCGGCGTTGCCGGAGCGGTCGGAGGGGCGCGCTGCTCCGCTCGCCGCGGTTCAGGTTGCTTCCCCGATCTGAAGTCTGGCTGTCCCTGACTGGTGCCGCGGCTCTGTGACCGCGGCGGCTTGTGCGTCAAAGCACGGCGGTGGCCGCACGGTACGCCGCGGTTGCCTTGTGGCAGTCGGTCAGGGCATTGACGACGGCGAACTGCGCGGCGGCAGCCGCCATCCCCCTCAGATTCACGATGAACAGTGTCAAGTCGCCGAGTTCGAATCGCTCCAGTTCGGCAGATGCGAGGCGGCGGGCGAGGTCGTATTCCGCACGCGCCAATTCAAGACGCTGCAGCGCCAGATCCCGCGCTGACGCGTCGCCCCGCACAGCGACCTCCACCGTGTCGTAGAGGTATTTCGCCAAGCGCGCGTTGCGCCCCTTCTGCTTGGGCATGCCCCGTCGTCCCGATTGCCGCTGGACATTGGACGCCAGCAGTCGACGCGGCACCGCGGGTCTGATCAGGAAAGCGGCTCAGGCCCACCTCGCCGTGCAA
Source organism: Bryobacterales bacterium (assembly GCA_965203925.1). Classification (GTDB taxonomy): domain Bacteria; phylum Acidobacteriota; class Terriglobia; order Bryobacterales; family UBA6623; genus VXMF01. The sequence continues at coordinate 714,454 of OZ241924.1, read as the reverse complement.
GCACTTGCGGCGCATGTCGGCGTCCCAGCCGATTCACTTGTCGCGGGCGGCGACGGCCAGCGCCGAAGCGGCGAGCACGACGACCCCCAGCAAGCGATGCTCGGACTCAATCAGATACCGCAGCTGAGCGCCGACATGGATCACGGCACCGTGCGGGTCCTCCCTGGCGACGGGTTCGTTCCAACCGCGGCGCTGCAACGGCGAGCTGACCGGCGTGAGCCCGAGCCCCCGCACCGCATCGGCGACCGGTGGCACCGCCACCGAGTGCGGGGGCGGCCGACCCAGCTCTCGCGGGCGACGGCCAAGCGGGCTGCCGCCACGCCGTCGTGCGGGCAACCGGATGCGCGCCTGGTGCAAACCGCGCAAGGCCTTCTGGCGGCTCGCCACCTGCAGCTGGCCGCGACTGCCGAGGAATCCGAACTCACGGCACACACGGCGGGCGAACGCTGTTCGCGAGGTCACGCCAGAGCGTCCGAGCAGAACCTGGAAGGTCGCCCCCGCGGTCGCCTGGGAGAGAGGCTCCGCGATACAGTGTTGGCTGATCATGCCCTACAGATGCCACGGACCCCCGCAGGTTAAGCCCCAGATCTGGGAATCGGCAGGGTGCGAGTCGTCCTGCCAGCCTACTAGGAGAGACCAAAATCACCCCACACTCCGAAGTGGTCCGAGAGCTTCATGCCTGACTCGTCCGCATGTGTGGGCCAGACCCTGATGCTGCTTCCGACCAGAGTTAGATCCGGGGTGTGCGCGATGTGGTCAATCGCTCTCAGGCCATCTTGCACTGCTCCTTCCGTCGCGAAGACAAAGCCGTCGAACGCTTGCAAGAGCGCGTCATGCACTATTGGGGGCACGAATTTCCCGACCTTTGGGATTTTCTGGTTGAAATCTCCCAAGACAAGGGTTCGCGACTTGGGGAACTGGCATCGCAATTCTTGGAAGCCCGCTATCCAACCCCTGTGATCCTCCCATGGCAGAAGGTCTTTCTTGCAAAAGTTTACGTGCGAGTGACTCCAAGGGATGCAGACGCCGATGACGGTCAGGCACGCCCCTGAGGCGGTCTCAGTCGTACCCGCGACGAATCTACCTTTGTGAGACTCTGTTGAACCCAAGGCATGGGTGTGGGGAGTCCAGGGCCGCTTGCTCCACAGCAGCACTTTCCTGCGCCCTTTCTTGATCGGACAGCCCCAATCCGCGCCAGCGTCGATTACATGCCCTCCATTCGGGAGAATCCCCGCGAACCCTTCGGTCAGGCACAGGATGTCGCAATCGGCCGTGGCGAGCATGTCGCCAATGATCTTGCCGCTTGTTTTCTCTGGCCTTCTCCATTCGGTGTTCCAAGTACCGATCCGGATTGTGCCGTTTCTCCCTTTGTTCTTCATTTCGATTGGGGTTGAGCGCACCTCCGACCGATTGTAGGCGGAGGCACGGCAGCGATTCAGTCCCCACTCGCCAGACCAGCTGCAATGCGCTTGCGATGGTGGTGGAGACCCCGTGCTGTCAAGTCAGATTGGTTATACCCATTGCGAGGGCCGTCCTTCCCTCACCGGTCGATCCGACCATGACGGTTCTGTCGCCAGCCTCGATCCGCAGCGAGACCGCGAGACGCGGTCGAGGACCAGCTCTCCGCCGGACGGCGCAATGCTCACATTCGACACCCCCACGGACGCCGTCGCGCGACGGTGTCCGTGTCGGCCGCGAGCCGACTCGCTCCAACGGCAGGTCGATCGACTGGCTGAGATTGTCGAGAGACGCGAGCGGGTCGTAGACAGACTGTCCCGGATCCAATCTTGCCGGTGTGGTCGCAATCCGGTCACAAGAGGCAGATGCGCCGAATTCCTTGATCGGCATCGTTCGAAACCGCCGCCAAACCAGACTTGTTGGTCGTGATGACCGCCAAGTACCGAGACTGATGGGCGGCACGTGGCAGGTGATGTGCCTTCTCCTGTCGGTCGTCAAGCTGTCTGCGGTCTCAGTGTCACGGGAGGGCCTCACCTTCCGGCAGGCCCCCATCGGGGCTAGGCCGGTTCGCCGCCAGCAAACGGGCACGTGCCGATTGCACTGGGATAGCCGTCGGGTCGTCAGGGGGGCCCCGTTGGCAGTTGCCCTGCCGCCGAGGAGCAGTAGGGGTTCGAGTCGGAACCACGGGCATTGCGATGATCGAGTCCCGGTGCAGGGAGCATCGGTGCCGGTGCGACTGGGTGACCAGCGCCGAGATTGCGCGGAATGCAGAATGATGCGGGGAGCACAGCGCCAGTGGGGAATCGACATACGATCGTGCAGCTCCGTCGCGACTGGCTGGACAGACCTGAGGAGATGGGCAGCAAGCGGAAATTCTGGTGTCGAATCGACGGTTTGCGGTACGTGCCAGGCGGACAATGGCTATTCAAGTTTCCGCAAGCGAACACCGGCCAGCACTGGGCGGAGAAGATCGCATCGGAGGTCGCGGCGCGATTGGAGACTCCCCACGCTGCGGTCCGCCTTGCTTGCATTGAGACCGAAAAGGGCTCCATGTGTCAGTCGTTCTTGGACGATGGACAAGAGTTGATTCATGGCAACGAGCTATTGGGAGAAGGGATTGCGGGGTACGACCCGGACAAGAAGTACGGCCAGTCCGACCCACGCTTGACAACATCCGGCATGTCCTCGAGAGCTGGGACCGGTTCTCAGGGGAACAGCTGATAGCGGAGGACCAGTTTGCGAAGTACTTGGTTCTGGATGCCTTGGTCGGTAACACTGATTGCCACCACGAGAATTGGGGTATCGTCCTGACTGTGGATGGGGCGACTTGGAGCATCGCCCTTGCGCCGTCCTTCGATCACGCCTCCTCGTTGGGACGAGAGCTGCTGGATGCGAGACGGGATCGGTTGATCTCGCAAGGCCAAGTCGGCAGTTATGTTGAGAGGGGCAGAGGAGGCATTTGCTGGTCGGGAACGGACCGTCGGGCACCGAGCCCGTTGGACCTCGTCCGGCGCGGTGCCCGACGGCATCCAGCAGTGTTTCGGCCTGCGCTCGCGAAGGTCCACCAACTTGGCGAGGGCTGGCTGAGGGAAGCCGTTGAGCGTGTGCCTGAATCGTGGATGACCCCCTCGGCCCGGGAGTTTGCCATTCAGGTGATGTCCTACACCAGCCGTTGCCTGAGGGAGGTTCAGCTATGAGTCGACGGACGCTCTACGTGGCTTGGCAAGATAGAGTCTCATCGCGGGCGTGGTTTCCGGTGGGTCGCCTCGACATCGAAGCGGAGATGCATCATTTTCGGTACATTCGGGGGGCCGAGAAAGCTCGCGCTCAGGGCGGCTTCCGATGGGTGGGAGGGTTTACTGATCTATACAAGAGTTACCGTTCGCCTCAGCTGTTCGCCACATTCCAGAATCGAGTCATCAATCCCAGAAGGCCCGACCGCGAACGCTATCTTAAGCATCTGGCCCTGACCACCGACGCCGATCCATTCGAAATCATGGCGGTAAGCGGTGGAAAGAGGGTCACCGACCCATACGAGGTGTTCCCAAAGCTCGTCAAAGCGCAGGACGGAAGCTTCAAGTGTCGGTTCTTCCTGCACGGCTGGCGGCATGCCTGCGCAGCTGCCCAAGAACGACTGGGGCAGCTAACGGCTGAAGAGGAGCTCTATGTTGCGATGGAGCTTACGAATCCGAGAACCACTCTGGCGGTTCAGTTGCAGTCAACCGACTACCAAGTTCTCGGATGGGCTCCTCGCTATCTCGTCGAGGATCTGTCACAGGCAATGATTGAAGTTCCGAAGTATCGGGCCAAGGTTGTCCAGGTGAACCCTCTGGCATCCGAAGGCGACGGGGATGTGCACGCGCCAGACTATGTCCCGACTCCGACCGCATGGCGCGTGTTGGTCGAGATGCGAGGGAACTGGACCAGTCACGTTCCAATGTCTGGAGACGACTTTCAGCCGCTGGTCGACTGAACCCGGTACTTGTTCCGCTGGCGCAGCATCTGGCAGGGCCGGCCAATCGTCGGTCGGCGCAGGTTGATGGCACTAAAGGGGACCAGCCGGCCCTCGCCCTGGACGGAATACTCGCCAGGCTGTCGCCGGCTGCCTCTGGCAGTCTAGGCCGTCTCGTGCGGGTCCGAGGGCTCGCTCAGAAGCGGAACGTGTACTGCAGCTTGGTCGCTAGCCGTGAGTCCTGCTGCCGGAAGTCGTAGAATCCTCCCGGCTCCTGCACCCAGCCTTGCCCGAAGATGAAGAACACGTCGTTGCCGGGCTCCAGCGTCCAGCGCACCCGGCTCTGCAGCCCGAGATTGCCCGATCGGTTGTCGAACTGGGCGAGGTTCGCGAACGCGAGGAACGGCGATATGTTGAAGTCCACCCGCATGCTTATGATTCGCGCGACGAAGTTCCCCTGAGGCAGGTTCGCGAAGGTCTGGTTGGAGTTCACGCTGATGATGAACTTCGGCGGCAGCTGGTAGCGCAGTCCGGTCTGGACTGCCTTCGCTTTGCCGGACCAGAAGTTCCCGAATGTCAGGCCGAAGCTGCCCTGCAGCTTGCGCTTCTGCGCGGAGGTGAAGAAGATCCGCATGGGGGTGAAGCGATACTCGCCCGCCGGTAGCACCACTCCGGGGGAGATCTCGAAGGGCTCGAATAGCCGCTCATAGGTCGGATTGAGGTCGAAGAGGCTGTGCAGGGAGTCCCCGGACATGAAGTGCCAGTCCACGAGCGTGAAGTACAGCTTCCACGTCTCCACGAGTCCGTTGTCGAGGCGCGTGAAGCGGGTGTAGAAAACGTCGTGGAACAGCTGCTGAAACCCCGAGGCCGGGTTTGGGCGCGGGTTGTAACTGGCGCCTAGGCGCAGCATGCGGACGTTGCTGCGCTGCACGAAGCCTAGCTCCGGATCAAAGTTCTCTTGGATCTCCCGCCAGATCAGCTGGCCCTGGAATTTGTCGTTGGGGTAATGCGCGGCGAATCCGAAGGAAGCGTTCTTGTCGGCGACCCCACTCTTGTTTGTTCTCAGGCCCCACGCGTTTACGACCATGTTGCGCCCGCTGCCAAGGAAGTTCGAGGTGGCCAGGCGCAGGTCCGCACCGATCGTGCTGCTCATCGAACGCGGCGGGGCCTCGAGCGGATGGCTGGGCGCCGCAGCCCGCGCCGGGTCGCCACCCGTAAAGATCGCTCCGACGTAGGACTGTTCCAGGAAGTTCTGCCGCACGCGCCCTACGAAGAGGTTGTTGGCCGTCACGCCCGGAACGGCGCGCGTGCGTACGTTGAGCAGTCCGATGTCGGTCCTGCGGGCCCGGCCGGTCAGCTTCACCCCATAGTCGATCGGGACTTCTTGGCCCCGAAGCAGTCCGATGCGCCGGCTGAAGAAGGGGAATATCTCGGCTCCCGTGCTAGGGATCCCGCCCGGCTGGCCAACACCGGTGGTGGCAAAGTTGAACACGCCGGCATCCTGCAGGAAGAACGTGCGTTTCTCAGGGAAGAAGATCGAGAAGCGCGTGAGATTGATCTGTCGGTCGTCCACTTCGGTTTCGCCGAAGTCTGTGTTGAATGTCGTAGAGAGACGCAGGCTTGGCGTCAGGTTATAGAAGGCGTCCAGCCCGGGCTTCCCGCGGAGCACGTGATCCCCGCCCGGCCCTGAGTAGATCCAGCGTTGCGCGAAGAATGGCCGCACGTCGAGGCCGACGCCCTGCTGCAGCCCCTCGAGTCCCGTGATCTCACCAGCCTCCGAGACCTGAAAGAACTGGTTCTGGAAGCGCGCGCCCGTCCAGCGCATCTCCTCGAGCGTCCGCTGGACGATCCGGCTGAAATTGAACCCCCACACGCTTTGGTCGCTGGGAAAGTTGAGGCTCTTGAAAGGGATGGCGAACTCGGCACTCCAACCTTGGTCGGACCGTCGGGTCTTGACGATCCAGATGGCGTCCCAGTCCTCGTTTGTCTCTCCGTTGGCAAAGACCAGGCCGTCGACCAGTGCGCCGTTGGGGTTAGTGGAGAAGTAGAAGGCGTTGCTCTGATCACCGAACGTGTCGAGGATTATGCTGACGCGGTCATCAGCTCTCATCTGCGCGTCGCGCTGCATCTCCGAGGCCAGCACTCGATCCGGCTCCGGGTCGTAGCACATCACTCCCACATAGAGGTTGTTCTGATCGTAGAGCAGCCGAACGTCTGTGCGCATCGTGGGCTTAGTGCCCGCCCTCGGAAGGCGCTGCACCAGTTCGCCGATCGTTGGGGTGCGACGCCACGGCACCTCGTCCAGGGAGCCGTCGACAACGATGTCAGAGGTGATCCGGGTAACCTCGGCCGAGCGGGTCGGGCCCGCGTCGGGCGGCTGCTGTGCACTGGCGCTCGGCAGCACTGCCGCGAGCGTCGCTAGGAGGCACAGCCCGGCTATCCAAGCTCCCATGTAGGCCCTTGCCAATTGGCAAGCCAGCGGGCTTGGGGGTTGGCTGTCTGGATGGCTGGCCATGAGCCGGGGGCGAAGCGCCTAGGCCAGGGCTGGCAGAGATCAGGCGCTGAATGCACCACCCACGGCTATCCCCGGCACGACCCCAGCCGAACTCCAATTGTAGTGCGCGATCAAGGGGTCGGCTCGCAGTCTCGATTCCCCGGGTTGCGCGTCGGGGCGTTGACCTTCGTCTGGCGGCACTCCCCGGTAACTTCTCCGGCCGCGAGCGCCGCGGCTAGGCCGGCCCCAACGCCCTGTCGAGTGCTTCCACGAAGAAATACTCGCCCCACATGACCGACTCACCGACGCCCAGGCCCAGGTTGAGGTGGTAGATTCCCTCCTTCAGGATTCCCTCCCAGCCACGTGTCTCCGATGCGAGGTAAGGAGGCTGGCAAAGGGTCAGAAGCACGCGGCGGGCAGCTTGGTCGTACAGCAGGCCTTTGGCTGGGTCTGCCGTGAGCCTTGCCAGCCGCAGCAGGCCCGCGGCCGTGATCGCTGATGCCGAGGTCTCTTCGCGGGTCTCACTTGCGGGCGCGTCGAAGTCCATCGGGGCCACGCCGTTCTTCGGCACGTTGAGCAGAAAGTAGTCCGCGCACAGTTCGGCCGTTCTCAGGAAGCGCGCGTCGCGGGTGAACTTGTACGCCGCCGTGAAGCCGTAGATTGCCCAGGCCAGTCCGCGGGCCCAGCACGAATCCGACCGCCACCCTTGCTGCGTGGACTGCCGGAGGAATTCCCCGGTCTCAAGATCGTAGATGCCCTCGTGCGATGTGCTCCCGTCCCCGCGCACCAGCACTCTCCCGCTGGTGAGGCTGTGGCGCATGGCAACGTCCATCAGCCCTCTGTCCCCCGTCTCCAGAGCCGCGTAGAAGATGATCCCGACATTGGCCATGATGTCGATGAACACCGACTCCGGGCCCATGAACGAAGACATGTATTGGCCCTTCTCCTTGAACCGGAGCGCCAGAGTGCGGCCGGCCTGAATCACGATGTCGTTAAGGTCCTGCCTGCCGGTCAGCTTGTACCAGCGGTGGTAGGTCGAGAGGAAGATGAAGCCGAGGTCGTGGACTTCCCGGTCCATCTTGCGGGGCTCCAGAGGCTCGGTGTACTTGCGCGCCAGCTCTACCCACGCTTTGCTGCCTGTGCGCTTCGCGAAGATCCACATCATGCCCGGCAAGAATCCGTCGCACCAGTGGGTCCAAGCGGGCTTGCCGTGGCGCCAGCGTCCCTTCTCCGTGTACATCGGGTAGAAGTCAGGATCCCGCTCGGCGGTCGCCTTGACCTGCTTCTGGGCGAACTCAAGCGCGACCTCGAACGCCTCCCGGGACCCTTCCAGTGAAGTCAACTCCAGCATGAGATGAGACAGTGTAGCAACGCCCTGTCCGCCTCCCTTGGGTGCGGTTCCGGGCCTTGTGCCGGCGATTCCCGAAGCGCGGCCGCCCAGCCGTCAGCGAAGAGAGGCCGCAGCGGGCCTCAGCGCACCTTTCCCATCGGGATCTCGAAGTAGAACAGGTCTTGGCCGTTAGTGATGTCGTAGATGCCCGAAATGTAGGCCGATGCCCCTGTTAACGGCTGGTCTGTGCCGGTCATGTAGAACAGGAATCCGCTCGCCGTGCTCTTCGGCGTTACGATCGGGGCGCGGAATTCGCTGTCCAGGATTTCGCGGCGGTTCAGTGGCCCTCGTCTCACCCGTGTTCTGCTCAATCCCGGAACTCCGGGGACGTTACGGCGGGTGGGCTGGTGGCCCTTGGGGTTGAAGCCGGCCAAGTCGTCTCCTCGCAGCGGTTCCAGGCCCTCCCGGTTGCCGAGGATCAGGCGGACCTGCATGTTCTCGAGCGAGTACGTGTTTGTCCCTCTATTGGAGAGCACCAGCAACATCGGAGTCACCCCGTGCCCATAGGGCCGCGCCCCGCCGAACGCCGACTGCTGGTCCTTTGCGGAAACAAACGGCTTGACCGCGACGATCAGGTCGCCTTGGCGATCCTTGGCGGAATACTTGTCTGCTGTCTTGGCGCGGAATGCCTTCTGGGCTGCGACCGGACCGATGGCCAGCCCAACAGCAGCCGCGACGAGCGTCAACCTCAGCGTCATGTTCACTGCTGTCATGATAATGGCAGCCTCGGGGGCTGCACGGAACTCGGCGGCTCCCTCGCAGATCCACGGCTCCGGTCTGGGGTCCGGCAGGGCATCGGTTCAGGCTTCGCCGTCTCGCGGCGCATAATGGCTTGAACTGGCTGGCGGGCCTCTTGTTCTCTTTCATCTACAGCGTGCTGACTGCGGCGCTGACTCCGGTCGTGGTCCCATTCTGGATTCTCCGCAGCCTCGTCAAGGGCCACCCTTGGAGCGACGTGCGGGAGTCCTTGGGCTGGCTTCCGCGCGAGTGGGCCCTCGGCCACCGCCACACTATTTGGTTCCACGCCGTGTCTGTCGGCGAGGTTCAGTCCTCGCTGCAATTCCTCGAACGGCTGCGAAGAGCCGTTCCTAGTGCGGAAACCTACGTGAGTGTCAGCACGGGTCCGGGCCTGAAGCTCGCGAGGGAGCGCCTCGCAGGGTCCGCCAGCGGGGTCTTCCGGGCGCCAGTCGACCTCCCATGGGTTGTGGCGCGGGTGTACCGCAAGCTTCGCCCCCGGCTTGTCGTCGTGGCCGAGACCGAGCTTTGGCCCGGCTACTTCTTCCAAGCGGCCCGCAACCGGGTCCCGGTCGTGGTCGTCAACGGTCGCATCTCGGACCGGGCGGCGCCGCGCTACCGCTGGCTCCGCACCTTTTTTCGGCCCGTGCTTGCCAAGGCACGCCTGATTCTCGCGCAGTCCGACGGGGACCGGATGCGGTTCCTGGACGCCGGGGCAATACCTGATTCGGTGCGGGTCGGCGGCAACTTCAAGTACGACGCCTTCGGTGCAGCGGCGCGGCCCCGGCTGCCGACCGACTTGGGGTCTTTTCTGCGGCGCGCCCGCCCACAGACCGTGCTGGTGGCCGGCAGCACTCGCGATGGCGAGGAGCAAATGCTGCTTCCTGCGTTGCGTGCACTGGCACGGCGAGAGCCGCGAACTCTGGCCGTGGTTGCGCCTAGACATCCGGAGCGCTTCGGGGAGGCGTGGCGAGTGATTGAGCAGACGGAGCTGACCGCGTACCGGCGCTCCCGCCTTCCGGCCGACGCTGCAGCATTGCCTGGCGTTCTCCTGCTGGATTCCATCGGGGAACTCGCCGCACTCTACGAACACGCAGACGTGGCCTTCGTGGGCGGTTCGCTGAACGGCTGGGGCGGCCACAACGTCCTTGAGCCGTTGTCGTTCCGCAAGCCGGTGGTGGTGGGTCCGCACATGCAGAATTTCCGGCAGATCGCTCGCGAACTCATCGCAGCAGGAGGTCTGGTCCAGGTGCAGAGCGCCGAGGCCCTTGCCGCAGCGCTCGTTGACCTTACGGAGGATCTTGCCAAGGCCCGACAGGTCGGGCTGCAGGGATGGGCTGTGGCCGACTCCAAGCGCGGAGCCTCCGCGCTGGCGGCCTCCGAAGCTGCGCGTGCGTTCTGGGAGTCGCTGCCGTTGTACTCTCCGACTGCGCTGGCGAGGGGCTGTTTGTGGTTTCCTGCGGCTGCTTGGTCAGGAGTGGCCAAGGTTCGCAGGATGCTTTTCCGCCGGGCCGCGTTGCGCAGCAGCCGCCTGCGGCGTCCTGTCATATCCGTCGGCAACCTCACCGTGGGTGGCACCGGAAAGACGCCCATGGTGGACTGGCTGACTGCCAAGCTCGCCGAGAGGGGCTACCGGGCAGCGGTCCTGACGCGGGGTTACGGAAGGAACAGTCCCAAGGACCTGCGCATCTTGGCCGCCGGGAGCGGGGCCAGCCCGGACGACTGCGGCGACGAGCCCGTGATGCTGGCAAGGAGGTTCCAGCGGACGGCTCCCAAGGCGCTGATTGCGGTCGCGGCCGCTCGGGCTGCGGCCGGGCGCGTGCTGGACAGGAGCGGACTGGTGGATTGCTTCGTGATGGACGACGGATTCCAGCACTTGTGGCTGCAGCGATCCTTGGACATCGTCCTGGTTGATGCCATGCGGCCCTTCGGAAACGGCCACTGCCTGCCGCTCGGCACCCTGCGGGAGCCTGTCAGCGCGCTGAAGCACGCGGACATCATCATGCTCACGCGGGCCGGCGCCGGCGACACGCTGGCGTCGCTGCGCGAGTTCATCCGCGGTGTAAACCCGACGGCCCCAATCTTCCGCTCGCGCACCGTGGTCACGGGCTTGGTCCCCATCGGGTCGGACGGCCGGAGTGACCCGTCCGAGCTGGGGCAGGTGCCGGTGGCCACATTCTGCGGCCTGGGAAACCCCACGGCATTCCAGGCCCAGGTGCGGAGAGCGGGCTTCACCGTGGTGGCGGACTTCACATTCCCGGACCACCATCGCTACTCACGGATGGACGTCGAGGATCTGGTCCGGCGCGCGAGCGAGGCCGAGGCGGAAGGCCTGTTGACGTCGGTGAAGGACGCGGTCAACTTGGCCGCTGCGCCGGAGTTCGCGCTGCCCGCGTACGCCCTGCAGACCGAGATTGAAGTGCACCGCGGCGAGAGGCTGATGGAGCAGGTCTGCGAGCGGCTCTGGCCTGAATCGTCGGGCTAGCTGGCGATGCCGCCCCGGGTCATTGAGCGGGGATCAAGCAGGCGGTCGAGATCCTCCGAGGCCAGCTCCGTGTCCTCGGAGGCCACGTCCCTGACCCTGCGTCCTTCGGCGTAGGCGCGCTTTGCCACGGCAGCGCCCATCTCGTAGCCGATCAGTGGATTCAGCGCCGTCACCAAGATCGGGTTGCGCTCCGCGAGATCCCGGGCGCGCTCGGCATTGGCTTGGAACCCTGCCACGGCCTTTGTGGCGAGCACCTCGGAGGCGCGCCCGAGCAGTCGGGCGCTCTCCAGCAGGTTGTGTGCGACCACGGGCAGCATGACGTTCAGCTGGAAGTTGCCGGACTGCCCGGCGACCGTGATCGTCACGTCGTTCCCGATGACTTGCGCGCAGACCATCGCCACCGCTTCGGGAATGACCGGGTTGACCTTTCCGGGCATGATGCTCGAGCCTGGCTGCACGGCTGGCAGCGCGATCTCCGCGAGGCCGGCGATCGGCCCGCTGTTCATCCAGCGCAGGTCATTGCAGATCTTCAGCAGCGCTACCGCGGCTGCCTTGAACTGCCCGCTGAGTTCGACTGCCGCGTCTTGGCTGGAAAGGCTGACGAAGTAGTTCCGGCTTGAGATGAACGGTCGGCCCGTGCGGGCCGATAGGAGCTTGGCCACGCGTGGGCCGAACTCCGGGTGCGCGTTCACGCCTGTGCCCACTGCCGTGCCGCCCAGCGCCAGCGGCGAGATCCGCGAGAGCGACGCGCGGATGCGCTGCTGGGACTGCCGGAGCTGCTCGGCCCAGCATGCGAGCTCTTGGCTCAGGCGGACGGGCAGCGCGTCCATCAGGTGCGTGCGGCCCATCTTGACCACTCCGTCGACCGACTCAGCCTTCGCCAGCAGTGTGCTGGCCAAGCGTTCCAGGCCCGGCAGCGTCCGGCCCGCGGTCTCTAGGTATGCGCTGACGTGAATCGCCGTGGGAATGACGTCGTTGCTGGATTGCCCCATGTTCACGTGGTCGTTCGGGTGCACCGCCGATCCCAGCTTGGAGCTGGCGAGGGTAGCGATGACCTCGTTGGCGTTCATGTTGGTCGACGTGCCCGAGCCGGTCTGGTAGATGTCGATGGGGAAGTGCTCGTCGTGCATCCCTTCGGCGACTTCGCCGGCCGCTTCCTCTATCGCTCTGGACAGCGGATCTTCCATCAGGCCGAGGTCCCGGTTGACGGCGGCTGCAGCCGCCTTGATCAGGCCCAGCGCCCGTATGAACGTGCGGGGAAAGCGCGTGCCGCTGATCGGGAAATTGTTGACGGCTCGCTGGGTCTGGGCCTTGTAGAGCGCCTCGCGGGGCACGAGGACCTCACCCATGGAGTCGCGCTCGGCGCGGTAGTCGGAGTGGCCTGCCATATCTGTTCAGCGTAGAGCAGGCAGAGTCGCGCCCGGCCCGGCTTCCCGCTGGCCGGACATGTGCAAGCCGGGCCGGGCCCAGCTAGTAATAGATTGCGTAGGCGTCTGCCGCTGCCACTATCAGCTCCGCGGAGTTGGCGAGCCTAGAATGAACCGCCCGCATACGGGCGCTCAGGTAGCCCTCGGGATCAATCTCCTTGGGAAGGTGTTGGTCGAAGGCACGAGAGCCGGCCATCTGCCGCAGGACCATCGCCAACTGGCCGGCTTCTGCACGTGTGTAGAAGAGGCTTGCGAACGGGCTTACCCCGGACGGGTTCACCAAGAGCGACAGCGCCGCCGGGTGGAGCCGCCTTAGCTCTGCGACTTCGGCGGCGATACGCTCCGAGAGTTCCGCGTTGCCGGACGCCGTGGCCGCGAACCAGTTGTATTCCAGCGTCGCGAGTCCGATCTCGAAGGTTGTCAGGCGGGCGGCGCCGGTGGCTGTCCCGGCCAGGCCGTCCACCACCGCTTGGGCCGTCTGGATCTCCGGGAACGGCACTGTGCCGTTCTCGCCGAACCGCGCCCGGTAAGCGTCAATGTCGAATCCCTCGGTCCCGGACAGGACCGGTGGATCCGGCTCGACCGGCGGCTCCTCAGAAATCGCCTTCACGGCCCTCTGGAATTGGGCCGGGATCGACTCTGCCCGCAATTGTGCAGATGCCACGATCAAGGCCGCTGCCAGGGTGCCGAAGAATATTCTTCTTCCATTTGTCATGGTTGTGTGTGCCTCCCGGACTCGCTGCGAGCCCGCATGCGCTCCTTGGCGTGTCCGCCACGGTCGCTGTGTTGATGGTAAGCGGCCCCCATTGCCGCTTCCGCCTTCGGTCAGGCTAGACTTCCACGAGCGAGCCGCCGGAAAGGATCGACTTGCGCGCTGCCTCGCACACGCTCTCGTTGTAGCGGCTGTTTGCGGGTGTGGCGATGATGCCGGCCTCCTCGACGCGGTCTATGGCGGCCCGCCTTCCCCCCGGTGACTGCGCGTGGCGCTCGACTCGAAGGGCGGCCTCTACGATGTGCCGCACCGAGCGCACTCCGTAGCCGGTCGGCACTAGGCCCGGGCCGCCGAGGTCCTGATAGAGGAAGTAGTCGGGGCTCGGCTCGGCGTACTGGGCACTGCCCGGCCCGCCGGGCGGGCGGGCGAGGCTGTAGGCGATTCCCCGGTACTGGTCCGAATGCTCGATCATTGCCCCCCTTCCGCCGCCCGTGCAGTAGAGCGTCATGCCTTGCGTGTTGGGCCCGGGTGCAGCGTCAGGAAAGCTCAGGGAGTTCTGGACGTTGAGGCACGCGCCGTTCTTCCATAGGACGCGGGCGTCGGTCCACAGGTAGCCGCGGGCGCCGTTGGGGAATTCGTCTAGCAGGCCGTGCACCGACACCGCAGCCGGCAGCAGCCCAGTCACGAAGTGCACGAGGTCTACGTAGTGGCAGCCGATGTACACGAATGCGTCGGTGGCATCGGCGGTGAACCAGCGCTGGAAGTTCGAGTCCCGGTAGTGCCACTTCTCCATCAGCCTCGCCGTTCCGAGCCTGAACTCGCCGAATTCCCCGCGCCGGTAGCGGTCCCGCGCCATGATGCTGCGCGGATCGAAGCGCTTGTGGTACTCCACGCCGACGAGCAGGTCGCGCGTCCGAGCCTCGCGCTCGATCTCGAGCGATTCGGCGATGCTCAGCACAAGCGGCTTGACGCAGCACACGTGCTGGTCCGCGCGCAGGGCATCCATCACGACCCGGTGGTGCAGCTGGTCCGGCACGGCGACCACCGCGACGCCGCGCGGGGGCATGTCCGCCAAGGCCTCCCGGTAGTGCTCAGGCCTTGGCTCTTCACGGTGCGCTCCGGGGTCCAGCACCGGTGTGAATCCCACGTCGGGGAATGCCCGACGCAGATCCGGGGCTCTTGCGAGACCCTCCACGGAGGCGGTGCGCTGCGAGCAGACCCGCACGTCTCCGACGGCCCCCTCGCGGAGCATCTGCAGCAGCGCCGGCAGCACTTGGTCGTGCGCGATCATTCCGGCGCCGATCAGGAGCACCGGCGTGTTGGAGCAGTCTGCCCCCATTCAACCCCTCTTCTTCCGGGCGGTGGTTGACGGCGGCCTGCGCAGGACGATCTTGGCGATAGCCTCCAAAATGGCGCGGGCGCGGGCGCGCTGGCGCCGCGGTGCTTCCCAGGTGTCGTCCACTTCGGCGCTGTCCGCGACACCGTAGTCGAACGGGAAGCGGCTCGCCGCGGGGCTGGGCGCAAAGCTCCACCCGGAGGCGCTCTCGATGTAGGCCCGCGCGACCGACACGTCGTTGGCAAGGGCGTCGGCAGTGCCCTCCCCGTCATTGGTGTCGCTGACCATCAGGACCGGCCTGCCGTACTCCTTGAACTCGCGGGACCTCGCCAGCTTGTCGGCAACGCTGCGGCCGTCACCCTGCAAGAGGACCACGTCGCACAGTCGCGCCAGGGACATCGGATAGAGCATTGCTGCCCCGCTGGACGCCCCGATAGGCAGGCTGAACGCCGCCGTCTGGAACGGCTGCCGGACGGAACGGATCAACTGCTCGACGAAGCGCGGGACGAATCGGCGGTGGTCCCAGCGCCCTTCCGGCTCGTCCCAAGCGTTGGCCACGTCGATGATCACGTTGCGGTGGTTGCGCTCAACGAGATGCCGGGCCACGTTCCCCGCTGCCGCGACGATCGCCTCGGGGGACTCCAACGACTCGTCTTGGTCCTGCTGAAACAGGACGAGGCACACGATCAGACCCTTGGAGTCAGCGGATTCCAATAGGCGGTCAAGGCGCTCCATCCATGCCGGCTTGAGCGAGCCGTCCCGCCGGTAGGCGCTGACCAGCGAACCGGAACGCTCTCCAAGGTCAGCGCTGGCACCCCTCGACACCCCGTTTCGCGCTTGCGAGTAGCCCGGGTCGCCGCCCTGCAGGCTCACCACGATCCCCGCAATCCCGTGCTGGCGGTACAGGTCCAGCTGGGCGATTAGCCGGGCGGTGTTCCCGTCGGGGTCGAAGGGGCGCTCGCGCAGCCACTCGTCATCGAAGAGGCCCTGCGTGACCCGCACCAGCACTAGGCTGCCGCGCGCCTTCCCCCGGTAGCGTCCCCCCTCGTATGTGCGGCTCCACGTCGCTCCAGGGCCGCTGCGTACGTAGAAGTGGCTTGCTCCGAAGCGGGGCCCCAGCATTGCCCCCGTCGCCACCTCCAAGGCCCCCAGCTGGGTGCAGGGCGCTGCCAAGATGCCCGCGAAGGCTGTGCGCGTGAGGACGGAGGAGAGCCGCATGCCTTGCTGGGTGCAGCGCCGGAATTGCCGATGTTAGCACGTCTCGCGCGAAAGAAAGAGGCCCCGTCCGTCAGAACTCCATCAGGCTCAACACAGGAGGGGCCAGTCGTCAGAGTCCGTGGGCATCTGGTCCGGCGTTTCTCCTGCCAAGAAGTCGGCGCTCAAGCGGTAGCGGAGCGCTCTGTAGCATTACGCGCTGGGCCGTCCCAAGTTTGGCACCGCAGCCTAATAGTACAGCGCACTAAGCTACTCGCGCGCTCGTGGGCTTGAGCCCTGCCTCGGCCCTGGGCCGGCCGAGGCGCTCACAGGCCATCCCGGACAGCGCTGTGCGCGTGGGACAAAGCAAGGCATTGGCTGCCAGATCCCTCGGCAGCTGGAGGTCTGCGGGCGTGAGGGCCCGCACGCGATGGTGCACCTTGGAAGCCTGGCTCACGGGGGTGCCGCCACCAATTCGCGGGCCGCTGGGTACACCTCATTGATCTCTGAAATGCGCTCCAACATAAGAGGGAGTGCCCACCGCCCGTTCAAGCTTCTTGCCCTCGGTCTTGTTGGAGTACTTCGTTCCCTTCCTGCTGGGGACCGAGAACCAACTTGCGCAGCTCGCTGTTCTTACCGCGCAACTGCTCTACTTAGCCCCCGTGATTCGTCAATTGGCCCTGCAGCATGGCCAGGTTGCACCGGTGGCCTGCCTCCGCTTACCGAAGGCGTTCCTCCACTCCCACCGAGAAAGCCGGCAGCTGCCGAAGCTGTCCCTCCAGCGGCCGGTTCGCCGCTTCCAACTGCCGCACCTCGGCTTGAGAGGGATATGGCTCTCGCCTCAGCACCCGAGGCCAGCGCGACGTCGAATCCAGTCGGACCATTCGCTCGCAGGTCTGCTATGGAGCACAAGCGCCGATGCTGATTCCACCCCCCGCCTACAACCTGCCGTCTAAACTCATCTTCCCTTTATGCCAGACACCCCCTCCTCCCGCCGTCTGAACGGTTGGGATTCTGTTGAATAGCTGAGACATAGACTGATAGCCACTGCGCACGGGGGAATGCTCACGACCGCCGGCGGGCGCATCGTCCGGTCCAACAACCCGCGCAGGTGTGCTTCAATCCCGCATACCCTCCGATAGAGCACCCGAGGAGACCGTCATGACAAAGGAACAGGAAAGGCTGGTGGCCGCCTTCGAGTCCCTGCCCGAAGACCGGCAGAGTGTCTTGGAGCTCCTTTCGGCCGCATACCATCCGCGTTCCCGAACCGCAGCGCTGGAACTTGTGAACGCAGCGGGCGCTCTCCAGTCGCCAACCGGGGCCAAACTGGTCTTCGCCTCCTGGAAGCCGATCGTCGCCGAGCTGCTGAGCCGCCGGCTCCTTGTGGAAGTGGGAAACCACATCGACTGTAATCCGGCGATCAAGGAGAGCATGATGTGGAACGCGGCCCGAACGGGGCGACTGCAGCGCTGGCTATCCGCGACCGCCACGTTGCGGCCGGTGTCCCGGCACGGCGATTTCGATGCTTACCGCCACCACGATGCCTCGACCGTGTTCCGCGGGGTTCGAAACTCTCTCCACAGGAACAACGCACAGGCATTCCTGCGATTCTGGCGTGCATGGCACGAATTGCCCTCGTGGAAAGTGGAAGGCATCGACATCTTGGCGAAGCTCTTCACCAATCCGTTTCATGCGGACTGGGTGCATTCGAGGGCGCCGAGTATCCGCGACATCGTCCTGCCGAGGCTGATCGCTCCATTGCTGGATTCCCTTCAGGCAGCAGAAGAGCAGATCGGGGTCGCCCGCAGAATCCTTGACGACGGCGAAGGGAAGCCCGAGCTGGCGGACCTTGTCGCCGAGTACTTGCTTCTGGTCGGCGACGTTGCCGGGGCGGAGAGATTACTTGCGGACGGCAGGACCTGGATGGCGGATGCCCTCAGGGGATGGGCGGCGTGCGTCAGCGGTCGGAGGGACGAAGCGGTCAACCACTTCGAGAAGGCGATCAAGCTCAATCGCAAGCAGACAAGGAGGCGGCTGGTCCACCTGCCTTCACGCATCGGCGCAATCTACGTGATGTCGCTGATCGGATCCACGGGCCGCACTAGGATCGCCAAGGCACACAGGTACTTGGACCTAGCGATCCGGAAGCGTCCAAAGGACGAACTGCCCCTGTACCAGGTGCTCAAGGGCGCAGTGTTCTTCGCCGAGGGCAAGGCTGATGCGGCCCGCGAGCGAGCCGCGAGCATCGTGACCACTTCGAGGACGCCGCCGGTGGCGCGGGTCCTAGCTCACACAGCGCTGTGCAGCATCGACCCGAAGATGGCGCGGGAGGCTCACGGCGACCTAGGCGACGTCCCCGCAGACGCGGTTCGGAACGGCTACCTGTGGGTTGCCCTTGAGGCCTCTCGGGTACGCCGAGCCGTGGTCAAGAATGCTAAGGAGATCGGTGGTCGCCCAATATCCAAGCTGGCCCGCTCGTGCAGTCCCCTCCTTGAACGGTTCTCGGATCAGCCTGCCTGGGAACGCACGTTGGAGGCACTAGCGAACCTCACCGAACAGGACGCAGCCGGATTCGGCGGGCAAGGCCTCCAGTCCAGACTGGTCTGGCGCATCGGCGGCAGCGGGTTCCTTG
Organism: Bryobacterales bacterium; assembly: GCA_965203925.1. Classification (GTDB taxonomy): domain Bacteria; phylum Acidobacteriota; class Terriglobia; order Bryobacterales; family UBA6623; genus VXMF01. The sequence goes on along the minus strand of OZ241924.1, from coordinate 696,139 downwards.
CGCCGTTCCACCAAAGCCTGAGCAAGAGGGGAACCTGGACCAAGGGGCGAGCCGTGGCGCTGCGACGCCTCTACGAAGAGAACTACGACGGGCCTCTTACGCCCAATGATCAGAGGATCTGCAGCGCCATTGTCGCCCAAAGCGTCGGATATTACGGCGCCAAGGAGTACTACTTTGACCTCGACCGGGCGCTGCCCCCACTGATCGGGCACCCGTGCGTGTTCCGGTCGGACGACCCCTCGGTCAAGGTCGAGGTCGTGAATTCGGAGCCCAGCCTTCGCGTGGTGACGCGTAAGCGTGAGGTTCTCCTGAACGTTGAGCCCAAACCGCCAGAGGAGGGCGACACGACCGTCCGGTTCGAATCGCCGTCGCGCCTCGCCATTTCCGTCTTCGGCCCGAAGCACCGAAGCATCCTGGAGATCATTGGACGGAGAGGGCTGAGGGTCCCTCTCAACGCCAAAGCGGCGGTCATCCGCGCGATTTCCGGGGCCAGCAAGGTCTTGGCGGTGAATTCCGACATCGATAGCGGGCGAGCCGAAGCAGCCGAGGTTACCGCGGATGCCTCTCCTCGGTTCAACATGACGCCCTATGGCGACGGACTGAGGGTGGAGCCCCGTGTGCTGCCCCTCAAGGAAGGCGGGCCGTCATTCCGGCCCGGAAAGGGGGGCAGCGCGGTCTTCGCCACCGTCGCGGGGAGGGCCGTGAGGACCTCCAGGGATCTTGGCGAGGAGGAGAAGCGCTTCAGGGCCGTTACCTCCTCGTGCCCCACGTTGGACGAAGCAAGCTGGGACGGATCAGGATGGATCCTGGAATCGCCCGCATCGTGCTTGGAGCTGCTGGACGAGCTGCACCGGATCCGTGACGAGGCAACTGTTGCGTGGCCCCGGGGCGAGTCGATGCGGATCACTGCGCGGGCGAAGAGCAGCCGCCTGTCGCTCAAGATCCGCGCCGCTCGGGACTGGTTCGAGATCGGTGGCACGGTCCAGACGGATGAGGGACTCGTGCTGGACCTGCTCGCCGCCCTGTCCTCGCTCAAGGAGGCAGGCGGCCGCTTCATTCCGATCGGTGACGGCGAGTTCCTCGCTCTCAGCGATCGTTTCCACCGCAGGATCCAAGAACTGGGGATCCTCTCCGTGCGCGGAGAAAAGGGCCTACGGTTCCACAGGTCGCGGGCCCATCTTCTCCAGCCGCTAGCAGAAGTCGCCGGATCAGTTGATGCGGGCACGAAATGGAAGGCTCACCTGCGGCGGTTCCGCAAGGCGGAGGCGCTGGATCCGCCCGTGCCTTCGACTCTGCGGGCGCAGCTGCGGGACTACCAGGCTCAGGGATTCCGATGGGCGCTGCGGCTCGCCGCATTGGGAGGAGGGGCCTGCTTGGCCGACGACATGGGCCTGGGGAAGACCGTGCAGGCGCTTGCGGTCGCTTTGGCAAGGGCCAAGGGGGGCCCGGCGCTTGTGGTGGCGCCCACGTCGGTCTGTCTCAACTGGATCGACGAGGCCCGGAAGTTTGCTCCCACATTGAGGGCACTCCGCTTCGGACGGGGCGACCGGGAAGCCATGCTGAAAGGGGTCTCGGCGCACGATTTGGTGGTCTGCAGCTACGGGCTCCTGCGCCAAGAGCAGGATCTGCTGGCTGCCGTGCAGTGGGAGACGGTCGTGCTGGACGAGGCCCAAGCAATCAAGAACCGAGAGACGCAGGTCTCGAAGGCCGCGATGCGCCTCTCGGCCGGCTTCCGGCTGATCACGACGGGTACGCCTGTGGAGAACCATCTTGGCGAAGTGTGGAACCTCTTCCACTTCCTCAATCCCGGCCTCTTGGGTTCGGCGACCTGGTTCAACCACGAGTTCGCGACTCCCATTCACCAGCACGGCAGCCTCACGAAGCGCAGCCAGCTGAAGCGGCTGATCCGGCCGTTCGTGCTGCGACGGACGAAGTCGACCGTTCTCGACGAGCTACCGGCCCGCACCGAGATCACGGTCCGGATCGAGATGTCGGACGAGGAGAGAGCGCTGTACGAAGCCGTTCGGCTGCAGGCGCTGGCATCCGTGGGCGAGGACGACGCGACGGTCGGATCGAAGCACTTGCGGATCCTCGCGGAGATCATGAAGCTGCGCAGGGCCTGCTGCCACCCGGAACTGGTGGTTCCCGATTCGGGAATTGCTTCTTCAAAGCTCTCGAAGTTCATCGAGACCGTCAGCGAGCTCAAAGACAGCGCCCACAAGGCCTTGGTCTTCAGCCAGTTCGTCGGCCATCTTGCGATCATCCGGTCGCATCTGGATCGCCTCGGCGTCCGTTACCGCTACCTGGACGGCAGCACTCCTCCCGCAAGGCGGAAGCAGGAGGTTGAGCGCTTCCAGAACGGTGACGGCGACCTGTTCTTGATCAGCCTGCGCGCGGGTGGGCAGGGCCTGAATCTAACGGCCGCCGACTACGTGATCCATTTGGACCCGTGGTGGAACCCTGCCGTGGAGGATCAGGCCTCCGACCGGGCGCACCGCATCGGCCAGACCCGGCCCGTGACGATCTACCGGCTTGTCATGCGCGACACCATCGAGGAATCGATTCTCGACCTCCACCGATCGAAGCGGGACCTTGCCGACAGCCTGCTCGAGGGGACGGACATTTCCGGGAAGCTGTCGGCGGACGAACTCCTCGCTCTCATCCGGGAGGGCTAGCCTTGGCAAGTAGCCACACAAGGGCCGGCACAAGGATTCTGCTCTGCACACCGCGTGCCCCTGCCGCGCGGCATGTTCCACCGTTTTCCGGTGTCCCAAGGTGGCCTTCGCCAGCGGGCCGTGGCTCTCTCCCATGATCTGGCGGCCCGGTGCTGGGTCATGCTTCCGGACCCGGTACGCCCCAAGGCCGGCACCAGTCTGCTCGCCGCTCCTGCCGTTCCCCCGCGCATGACGTGCCGTCTACGCCTAACCTACCCGTTAGCTGGGCACATCCTCCGCCCGCCGTCCCGACGGTTACCCGTCGAATGCAGCGGACAGAGAGCGAAGCGCACTAGCACAGTTCCGGCCGATTGGCCCTTTTGTTCGCGAGCCGTAATCAAGCCGCATGAAGCCGACCTCCATCGCCGGTTTCCCGGACTCCGCCTTTCTTCCGACCGTCGTCGAAGAAGGAGCATCCCGGACATGGCAAGACCCGTAGCGTTGTTCAGGTCCCGGTGGGCTGACGTTGCCTTGGAAGAGCTGGCCCCAAGGCCGCCGATTGGGGCTACGACGACTTGGGGCTAGCCTTCTTGGGAGATCAGATGGACGTCTCCGACCCGGCCACATACTTGGAGTACTGCAGCCGCAAAAGGGAGATCTTGGACCCGCACGGCCTGTAGGTTTTCGCGAACTCCAACCACCTTGAGGGGCAAGCTGGTCTGCGATCCGAACAATTGCTCCGGCTCGAATCTATGTGCCACGCCCGACCTCGCTGGAGACGCGGAAGGGAAGCGGATTTGAGCTGTGCGGGCCATGAAGGACACCGCCCGCGCTCCTCAGGTGTCGTCCACTTCGGCGCTGTCCGCGACGCCGTAGTCGAACGGGAAGCGGCTCGCCGCTGGGCTGGGCGTAAAGCTCCACCCGGCCGTGACCTCGATGTAGGCCCGCGCGACCGACACTTCGCTGGCGAGGCCGTCCGTCGTGCCCTCGCCGTCATTGCTGTCGCTAGCCATCAGCACCGGTCTGCCGTGCCGCTTGAACCCGCGGGACCTCACGAGCTTGGCGGAATCGCTGCGGCCGTGACCCTGCAACAGGACGACATCGCAAAGTCGCGCCAGGGACATCGGATAGGGCATTGGTGTCACGCTGGACGCCCCGATCGGCAGGCTGAACGACGCTGTCTGGAACGGCTGCCGGACGGCACCGGTCAGCTGTTCGACTAAGTGCGGGACGAATCGGCGGTGGTCCCAGCGCCCTTCTAGCTCGTCGCATGCGTTGGCCACGTCAATGATCACGTTGCGGTGGTTGCGCTCAACGAGATGCCGGGCCACGTTGCCCAACCGCCGCGACTATGGCCTTGGGGGACTCCAACGACTCGTCCTAGTCCTGCTGGAACAGGACGAGTTACACGATCAGGCCCTTGGAGTCAGCGGCTTCCAGCAGGTGGTCAAGGCGCTCGATCCACGCCGGCCTGAGCGAGCCGTCCGACCGGCAGGTGCTGACCAGCACCGCTGAACGCCCCCAAGGTCAGCGCTGGCACCCCTCGACACCCCGTTTCGCTCTTGCGAGTAGCCCGGGTTGCTGCCCAGGCTCACCACGACCCCCGCAATCCCGTGCTGGCGGTACAGGTCCAGTTGGGCGATTAGCCGGACGGTGTTCCCGTCGGGGTCGAAGGGGCGCTCGCGCAGCCACTCGTCATCAAAGAGGCCCTGCGTAACCCGCACAAGCGCCAGGCTGCCGCGCGTTGCCTTAGTAGCGTCCACGTTCGCAGGTGCGGCTCCACGTCGCTCCAAGGCTGCTGCGCACATAGAATTGGCTTGCTCCGTACCGCGCCCCAGCATTGCCCCCGTCGCCACCTCCCAGGCGCTCAGCTGGGCGAAAGGCGCTGTAAAGATGCCCGCGAAGGCCGTGTGCGTTAGGACGGAGGAGAGCTGCATGCCCTGGCAGGTGCGGCGCCGGAACGGCCGACGTTAGCACGTCGCGAACCAGAGGCGGAGCCTGCTCTCAGCGCCACTCCAGTCTTGGCAGGAGTTGGCGGACCGCCCGTGAGCGCAAGAAGCCTCAATGCTCTCGGGAGAGGCCCCATTGCGGACATGCACCCGCAGCCGACGGGCCACAAGAGCGGTTTCACCCAGCTGTTGCGCCCGTGCCCGTAGCGATGTAGCGATGCGGCCAGATGCGTCGCACGCTCCAGCCGTCAAGCTGGCGGAAGATCATCGGCAACAACTCTTGGACTCCTCGCTACGGTCTCGGGCAGTGAGAATCCGCGCTGGCCGGCTTGCGGGCTCGATTGCATATCTGTGCCTGTAACTACTCATTGATGCAATTCCTTTGGTCCTGAACGAGGGTTAATACGTAGCGGTATCCTCTAAGAATGCTACAATCTGGACAAGGAAGGTTCGCCAAGATGGACGTCACCATTGACGACAGCATTTCGAACGAGGATCTGGACCCCATCGCGCTTGCGTACTCCAGTGCGGGGGGGTACATCGCGGATCTGCCTAGCGTCATCGGCATCTCGCCGGAACGAGTAGAGGAGTACCTCGAGTGGATGCGGTCCAAGCTTGTGCTCCCTGTTCCGGACAGGAGGTATCCGATCCTGATCCCGGAGACCAGCCCGACCAGTTACATCTCCTTCAAGTGTGCCCTGAACCTGCGTTTGGAAGACGTCGATGAGGAGTGGGTGACCGGGGATTGGCACTTCGAACAGAGCTTCTTCGGTTATCGCAAGCCGGCTTACACACTTCTTGCCGGTCGCCCTGGGCTCATCGACACGGTGCCGGCCCTCGGTTCGCTGGGCGTGCGCGACATGGCTCAGGTGATCGCCGACGCGGGCATCAGACCGAATGAGGGCCCGGTGTGGGTGGCGAACCACTACCGCGCCATCGCTGACACGTGCATGCACAGACTGGCAGGCAGCTACCCCAAGGGAGTGCTGACGCCGTGCCAGATCAATGACTTCCTGTGGACCGAGCAAGACATCGACACGCTCGTGGGGGACTACCTCAAGCCGCTGCGCAGGCTCACGGGTGGAGCCGGAAGAGAGGTGTTCGACGAATGGCTGCCCACGGTCGTGTACGGCGTCACGTATCGCTGACGCCCGAGCAGCAGCTTCACGAGCGCCTCATGAAGGAAGTGCTCAAACGGATACGCGGGTGGGGTTTGGTTTTGAGGGGCGGAAGCGCTGTCGCGTTCGCGTACGGCGCGAATCGACACTCCACGGAACTGGACTTAGACGGAAAAGCGGCCGTGAGGGCGGCAGTTGTCTAGATCGACTCTGTTGAGTGCAGGGATGGTCCGTTTCGGCGGCCGTTCTGGGCACGTTACCGCTCCCGATCTGACTTCACACCTGAAACCCTCAAGGACGAACGGTTTACCCAACTGTTGCGCGGGCGCCCGTAGCGATCTAGCCATGCGACCAGATGCACCGCACGTCCGGCCGTCAAGCTAGCGGAAGAGCATGCGCGACAACTCCTGATCCTCGGTGTGGTCTCCGGTCGCGGGAATCGATGCCGATCGGCATGCGGCTAGGATTGCGTATCTGTGTCCCAAATTACTTATCGATGAAACGACGTTCGGTCGCTAACGAGTGCGTCCGTATCGGTGTCCTCTAACAATGCTATAAGCTGGACTAGGAGGATTGGCCAAGATGGACGTCACCATTGACGACAGCATTTCGAACGAGGACCTGGACCCGATCGCGCTTGCGTACTCCAGTGCGGGGGGGTACATCGCGGATCTGCCTAGCGTCATCGGCATCTCGCCGGAACGAGTAGAGGAGTACCTCGAGTGGATGCGGTCCAAGCTTGTGTTCCCTGTTCCGGACAGAAGGTATCCGATCCTGATCCCGGAGACCAGCCCGACGAGTTACATCTCCTTCAAGTGTGCCCTGAACCTGCGTTTCGAAGACGTCGAAGAGGAGTGGACGACTGGGGATTGGCACTTCGAACAGAGCTTCTTCGGTTTTCGCAAGCAGACCTACACTTCTCTCGCCGGTCGCCCTGGGCTCATCGACACCGTGCCGGCCCTCGGTTCGCTGGGCGTGCGCGACATGGCTCAGGTGATCGCCGACGCGGGCATCAGACCGAATGAGGGCCCGGTGTGGGTGGCGAACCATTACCGCGCCATCGCTGACACGTGCATGCACGAGCTGGCAGGCAGCTACCCCAAGGCAGTGCTGACGCCGTGCCAGATCAATGACTTCCTGTGGACCGAGCAAGACATCGACACGCTCGTGGGGGACTACCTCAAGCCGCTGCGCAGGCTCACGCGAGGAGCCGGTAGAGAGGTGTTCGACGAATGGCTGCCCACGGTCGTGTACGGCGTCACGTATCGCTGACGCCCGAGCAGCAGCTTCACGAGCGCCTCATGAAGGAAGTGCTCAAACGGATACGCGGCTGGGGTTTGGTCTTGTGGGGCGGAAGCGCTGTCGCGTTCGCGTAAGGCGCGAATCGACACTCCACGGAACTGGACTTAGACGGAAAAGCGGCCGTGAGGGCGGCAGTTGTCTAGATCGACTCTGTTGAGTGCAGGGACGGTCCGTTTCGGCAGCCGTTCTGGGCACGTTACCGCTCCCGATCTGACTTCACACCTGAAACCCTCAAAGACGAACGGTTTACCCAACTGTTGCGCGGGTGCCCGTAGCGATCTAGCCATGCGACCAGATGCACCGCACGGTCCGGCCGTCAAGCTGGCGGAAGAGCATCCGCGACAACTCCTGATCTCCTCGGTGCGGTCTCCGGTCGCGGGAATCAATGCTGATCGGCATGCGGCTAGGATTGCGTATCTGTGCCCCAGATTACTTATTGATAAAACGACGTTCGGCCGCTAACGAGTGCATCCGTATCGGTGTCCTCTAACAATGCTATAATCTGGACTAGGAGGATTGGCCAAGATGGACGTCACCATTGACGACAGCATTTCGAACGAGGACCTGGACCCCATCGCGCTTGCGTACTCCAGTGCGGGGGGGTACATCGCGGATCTGCCTAGCGTCATCGGCATCTCGCCGGAACGAGTAGAGGAGTACCTCGAGTGGATGCGGTCCAAGCTTGTGTTCCCTGTTCCGGACAGAAGGTATCCGATCCTGATCCCGGAGACCAGCCCGACGAGTTACATCTCCTTCAAGTGTGCCCTGAACCTTCGTTTGGAAGACGTCGATGAGGAGTGGGTGACCGGGGATTGGCACTTCGAAGAGAGCTTCTTCGGTTTTCGCAAGCAGACCTATACTTCTCTCGCCGGTCGCCCTGGGCTCATCGACACCGTGCCGGCCCTCGGTTCGCTGGGTGTGCGTGACATGGCTCAGGTGATCGCCGACGCGGGCATCAGACCGAATGAGGGCCCGGTGTGGGTGGCGAACCACTACCGCGCCATCGCTGACACGTGCATGCACCAACTGGCAGGCAGCTACCCCAAGGGAGTGCTGACGCCGTGCCAGATCAATGACTTGCTCTGGACAGAGCAAGACATTGACACGCTCGTGGAGGACTACCTCAAGCCGCTGCGCAGGCTCACGGGTGGAGCCGGAAGAGAGGTGTTCGACAAGTGGCTGCCCACGGTCGTGTACGGCGTAACGTATCGCTGACGCCCGAGCAGCAGCTTCACGAGCACCTCATGAAGGAAGTGCTCAAACGGATACGCGGCTGGGGTTTGGTCTTGAGGGGCGGAAGCGCTGTCGCGTTCGCGTACGGCGGGAATCGACACTCCACGGATCTGGACTTGGACGGAAACGCGGCCGTTGAGCTACGGCCGCAAATCAGGGCGGCCGCGAGGGCTGCAGGTGTCAAGGTCCTCTATGTTAAGCGCAGGGATAGGCCGTTACGGCAGCAGTTCCGGGCACGCTACCGCTCCCGACCTGACTCTAGTCTTAAAACCCTCAAGGTTGATTACCACTACCATAGCCCGCCCAGAAGCCGCGATACTTGTCTTGTCGCCGGAGTCCTCACGTACCGCGTCGAAGTCCTATTCGACCAGAAGCTGGCCGTCGCTGAAGACCGAGTTGATGCCCGTGATCTGTTCGATCTTGCATTCTTGATGGAAGCCTACGGCGACCAACTGACCGACAATCAAGTCCGCAATTCCCATGCTTTCCTATCGGATTCGGACACAATCGAGAAAAAGTATGCCAATCACTTCGTCCGCGATGAAATTGTGGCGGAGATCACGACCGCCAAGAGGACAGTAGCAAATTTCCGGGAGGCCACGGCAAGGCAGCGGCAACTACGGTGGCCGCACCAGATGCAGCAGCGGATTCCCGTTCCCGTAGCAGTGCTTGGCCATGCCTTGGTATACGAGAACAGGCAACGATTGAGGGCACTCGGAAAAACTGCTTCTGCACCAATGGTCACACCCGTCCGACCGACTTATCGTCACGTGAGTCGACATCCGGACCGGTCAGGCTCCCCCGGCAGATCTGACGACCGCGATCACTCTCCCTCACGATGACGCTGGGGCGATTCTCTCAGCGTCGATGGAATCCCGAGGAGGGGAAGGAGCCAGCGGTCACCGCCGGTTTGCTAAACTTCGCTTTTCTTCCGATCCCCACCGAAGGAGGAGCATCCCGGATATGGCAAGACCCGTAACGCTGTTCACAGGCCAGTGGGCCGACCTACCCTTGGAAGAGCTGGCCCCGAAGGCTGCCGCTTGGGGCTACGACGGCCTCGAACTGGCCTGTTGGGGAGACCACATGGACGTCTCCCGCGCGGCCACAGACTTGGAGTACTGCAGCCGGCAGAGGGAGGTCTTGGACCGGCATGGCTTGAAGCTCTTCGCGATCTCCAACCACCTCGCCGGGCAGCTGGTCTGCGATCCGAACAACGACTCCCGCTCCGACCTGTTCGCCCCGCCCGAACTCGCGGGGGACGCGGAGGGGAAGCGGCTCTGGGCCGTGCAGGCCATGAAAGACACGGCCCGCGCCGCCAGCAATCTCGGTCTGCGCGTGGCCAATGGGTTCACGGGCTCGTCGATCTGGCACCTGCTGTACAGCTTCCCGCCGGTGTCGGACGAGATGATCGACGCTGGCTTCGCCTACTTTGCCGAGATGTTCAACCCGATCCTCGACGTCTTCGATGAGGTGGGCGTGCGCTTCGGCTTGGAAGTGCACCCGACCGAGATCGCTTTCGACATCTATACGGCGCACCGGGCCTTGGAGGCAGTCAACCACCGCGAGGCATTCGGCTTCAACTTCGATCCCAGCCACCTGCACTGGCAGCGTGTGGATCCGGTGATGTTCATCCGCGAGTTCAAGGACCGCATCTACCACGTGCACATGAAGGACGCGGCCCTGCAGCTGGACGGAAGGTCCGGCATCCTCGCATCCCACCTGAATTTCGGCCATCAGGACCGTGGATGGGACTTCCGCTCCCTCGGGCGCGGAGGCGTGGACTTCGAGGAGATCATCCGCGCGCTGAACCACATCGGATACGCCGGACCGCTGTCGATCGAGTGGGAGGACAGCGGCATGGAGCGCGAGGCGGGCGCGGCGGAGGCCTGCCGATTCACGAAGAGGGTTGATTTCGAGCCGTCCACGCGCGCGTTCGACGCGGCCTTCGAGGAGTAGTGCGGCCAGCACTCGGGCCTTTCTGTGCCCAAGCTGCCCGCAGGCCGAGCCTGCGGCTGAGAGCAAGGTGATGGAACCGGACCGGCAGGTTCCGGCCGGGCCGGGTGGGCGGCGGTCGGAACGTGCGTCTGGCCCTGACTCCAGGCCGGCCCGCCGCGAGGCATTGGAAGCATTTTTCCTTTGGGCAGCGGCCCTGGCGCTGACCGTGGGACTCTCTACTTGGATCGGCTCGCGGCCATCCGCCGCGCTGCACGGTGTGCCCAGTTGGGCAGCTTGGGGAGTGCTGGGTCCTTGGCTTGTGTTCTTCGCGCTGCACCTGCGCCTGTTCCTCTCCCGTTCCCGGGCCGGCAGGGGACAGTAGCCCTCGTGTACGGTGTGGCACCAACTGCGCGGGCGGCCTTCGCCGTCTACATCGCGCTGACCTTCCTGCTCGCGTACCTAGCCCGGAGGCAGGCAGCCGGCGGAGGCTTCTTGCGGGAGTTCTTCGTCGGAGGGCGGACGATTGGGCCATGGGTGCTCGGCCTGACCTGGATCGCCACCTCCGCAAGCGGGGGCACGTTCATCGGCACGCCGTCGCTGGCGCACTCCAACGGCTGGTCCGTCATGCTCTGGATCTCGGGCTACATGGTCGTCGCAACGGTCGGCTTTGGGCTCTTGGGCACCCGAATCGCGCAGCTCGGGGAGCGCACGGGAGCGCTCACTTTCCCAGACCTGCTGCGAGATCGCTTCCAGAGCCGTGCAATCGGCGTGATGTCGGGCGTGGCGATGCTGGTGCTGCACACGAGCTTCATCGTCGCCCAGTACATCGCAGGGGCTCGAGTCTTGGAGGTCGCTCTGGGAGTTCCCTACGTTTGGGGCGTTGCCAGCTTCGCCGTGATCGTAGCGGTCTACACGGCCTACGGTGGCTTCCGGGCGGTGGCCTGGACGGACAGCTTCCAAGCTGTGGTGATGCTGGTGGGCGTGCTGCTGACGGCTGGCTTCGGCCTCTGGAAGGCAGGCGGCATGCAGGCCGTCCACGACGGCCTGGCAGCCCAGTCCCCGGAACTCTTGACGCCGGTCGGCCCGTCGGACTTCCTTCCGCTGCCGGCCGCGATCTCGTTCTTCTTCATATGGCCGCTAGCGGTTGCCGGTCAGCCGTCCCTGATCACGCGCTTCTTGGCCTGCCGCGACGCCGTCTCACTGCGCCGGGCGGCTGTGCTCATCGGCTGCTACGTGCTGCTGCTCTACCCCGCAATCATATTCGTGGGCATCCTGGGACGGGTCTTGGTGCCGGACTTGGCCGCCAGCGACCATGCCATGCCCGCGACCATCCTCGCGGCAGTTCCCGCGGCCTTGGCGGGCCTCGTGCTCGCGGCTCCCATGGCCGCGATCATGTCCACGATCAGCTCGTTCCTGCTCGTTGCGGCCGGCGCGATCGCCCGCGACCTCTACCAGCGAAACGCGGCGGGCTCGGTAGGCGAGGCCCGCGTGCGGACCGTGACGCATGGCTCGATTGCTGCCGTGGGGTTGGCCGGCGCGATCTTCGCGCTTCGGCCCCCGGAGTATCTGCAGTACATCGTGGTGTTCTCGGGCACGGGCCTTGCCGCCACCTTCCTGGCCCCGACCCTGTTCTCCGTGTACTGGCCCCGCATGAATCGCGCCGGCTGCCTGGTGGGCATCCTGGCCGGCTTCGTGACGTTCCTGGTGCAATACGCGGCTTTCGGAACGCGAAGCGTGGTGGGATTGGACCCGTTCGTCCCATCGCTCGCTGCGAGCGTGCTGGGCTGCTGGCTCGGATCGCGGGCAGGGAAGCCGGAGCCGAGGAGTCTGCTGGAGAAGTACTTCTCCCGCGAGGAGCTGGACGAGGCAGCCGACGCCGGGCTATAGCTCCAGCTTCCAGGGGGCGCGATACTCGCGCCGCAGGTAGGTCTGGGCTTCCCTGTTCTCGGTCGTCTCGGCGACCGGGTCCCAGTCCACCCGCTGACGGCTGCGGAGCGAGACGTTTCCCAGCAGCGCCATCGCGGTCGACTTGTGGCCGATCTCGATGTCGCAGACGGGCCTGCCGCGGCTGCGGATCGCGGCGACGAAGTCCCGCCAGTGGTCGTCGGTGGACGGGTTGCGCGCGTCGCCTCGCGCAGCTTGCATGCGCTGCTCCACGCGCGGCTCCGGCTCGCGGTAGCGGCGGGTCTCCGGCGTGATCTCCCAATAGCTCCTGTTGACGTACAGCGTCCCTTCCGTGCCGTGGAACAGGATCCCGTATCCGGGCAGCCCGCCTGAGTAGGCGTTGGCGACGCGGTTCTCGTAGGTGCAGGCGAAGCTGGGGAACTCGTAGGCCGCCAAGATCGTGTCCGGCGTCTCGCGGTTGTCGGTCAGGGCGTACTTGCCGCCGTAGGTGGTGACCGACCGCGGGCCCGGTTCGGCCATCGCCCATAGGACGATGTCGAGCAGGTGGATGCCCCAGTCCGTCATCATCCCGCCGGCATAGTCCCAGAACCAGCGGAAGTGGGCGTACTGGTACGGATTGACGCCGAAGCGGTTCTTGTTGAAGGCCCTTTCGGGGGCCGGGCCGAGCCACATTTCCCAGTCCAGGTCCGCCGGCGGATCCGTGTCGGGCGGCTGGCCGATGCCTTCCGGGTACAGGTTGTTGTAGTTCCACGTGCGCACGAAGCTGACGGTCCCGAGCCGTCCGCTCTGCACGATGTCCTTGGCCTCGGCGAAGTGCCGGCCGGAGCGCTGCTGCGTGCCGACCTGCACGACGCGGTCGTACTTGCGCGCGGCCTTGACCATCATCTGGCCCTCGTGCACGGTCACCGAGATTGGCTTCTCAACGTAGACATCCTTGCCAGCCTTGCATGCCTCGACAGTCATGTAGGCGTGCCAGTGATCGGGCGTAGCGACCAGCACCGCGTCGATGCTCTCGTCCGCGATGAGGTCGCGGAAGTCCGGGTACACCTTGGCGTCCGGGACCATCGCCAAGGTCCGCTCGAGGTTCGGCTTGTAGACCTCGCTGATGGCCGCAACCTCGATGTCGTCCGCAAGCTTGAGGACCGAGCGCAGGTTGTTGCGGCCCCTTCGGCCGCAGCCGATCACGCCGAGCCGGATCCTGCCCGGCCCCGACTGCGCCGTCGACGGGACGGCTGCGGCGAGCGCGGCGGAGGCCGCGAGAAAGTTCCTGCGCTGCATCAGTTCTCCTTCAGGTCGGTCGCCTGCGGGCGCGTGAAGCGCCCGGCGCACCATCTTCGCACTGCCGGACCGGCCCTCATGCGGCCTCGTCGCTGACCGGGATCTCGCGGGTGTCGTCAAGCTCTTCGAGCAGGCGCACGACGAGCGCCCTTTGGCCGTAGTCGAAGTCGTCGCTGGGCTGGTCCGGGTCGTGGATCGCCACCCACCTTCGCAGCAGCTCTGTTACCGGCTCCACGATCGCCTCCTCGGCCCCGGGTTCGAAGCGCAGCGGGATCTCGGCGAATCGGATCGTCTCGGTCAACAGGTCCGAGAACTTCAATCCGCGTCCCCCGCGGGCGCATTGGCCTGAGCCACGAGACGCTCGAGGGCCGGGCGGTATGGGTCGCGGGCGATGCCCTGCTCGGTGACGATGGCCGCCACGTAGCGGTTCGGAGTCACGTCGAAGGCGGGGTTGCGGACCCGGGTCTCTTCCGGCGCGATCTGATGGCCGCGGATCTGCGTGACCTCGTCTGTGGCGCGCTCCTCGATCGGGATCTCCTGACCGGAAGCAAGGCTCAGGTCGACCGTCGACGTTGGCGCCGCGACGTAGAAGGGAATCCCGTTCTCCTTTGCGAGCACGGCCACGGAGTAGGTCCCGATCTTGTTGGCGACATCGCCGTTGCCAGCGATTCGGTCGGCGCCTACAACGACAGCCTGCACGTACCCGCGCTGCATCATGTGGCCGGCCATGCTGTCAGTCACCAGCGTCACCGGGATGTCGTCCTGCTGCAGCTCCCATGCCGTCAGCCGTGATCCCTGCATGAAGGGCCGCGTTTCATTTGCCAGCACGGTGACCGCGTTGCCTCCCTCGACAGCCGCGCGGATCACGCCGAGGGCCGTGCCATACCCGCCCGTGGCCAGCGCACCGGCGTTGCAGTGCGTCATCACTGTCGCCCCTTCGGGCATCAGGTTGGCACCATGCACGCCCAAGGCTCTGTTGGCGGCGATGTCCTCGTCCAGCACCCGGCAGGCCTCGTCTGCCATTCGCTTGCGGATCTCCTCGATCTCGACGCCGCTGCTTCGCAGAGAGCGGTACAGAGTGCGCATCCGCTCAATAGCCCAGAACAGGTTCACCGCCGTCGGGCGCGTGGAGGCCAGCAGGTCGCAGACCTGGTCCACCTGGCTGTCTATGTCCTCCCCGTCGGCCTGCTGGACCCCCAGGGCGACGCCCATCGCGGCTGCGCATCCTATGGCTGGCGCGCCGCGGATCACCATCGTGCGGATCGCGTCCGCCACGTCTTCGGGATCCCTGCAGACCTTGAATGTCGTCTCGGCCGGCAGCTTCCTCTGGTCGATCATTACGACGCCGGCAGGCGTCCACTCGATTGTGCTGACCATGTTCTCCCCTTGGCGCGCCGCACTGGCGACCGCGCCAGGTCCAAGTCTATCCCAGACCCGCCAGGGAGATTCCGAGGAACACCAGCAGCGCCGCGTTGTAGGCCGTGTGCACGACCGTGCTCGCGATGGTCGAGCCGCTGTGCGACCGCACGGCACCGAGCACTAGGCCCACCGCCAACAGGACCGCAAGTTTCGGGGCCTGCCAGCCGTATTGCCCGCCGTGCAGAGCGGCGAAGAGCGCGGACGTGGCTGCCACGGCGACGGCTCTGCCGTGGAGGCGCTCGAGGGAGCCGAACAGGAAGCCCCGGAAGACCAGCTCCTCCACGCAGGGGGCGACCAGGACGCCAAAGCCCACCACCGCCCACAGCGAGTCCGGATCAGCCAGGATCGCGTCCATTGGCGTAGATTGGCCCTCACCGCCGATCGCGATGCTGGCGAGCAGCGAGCCGCACGCTAGCAGCAGGCCCAGGCGTGCGTAGCGCGCCGCTGCGCCGCGCATGGGCAGCCAGGCTAGGCCGGTGCGCAGAGGCACTCGCCAGCGGACCGAGACCACGTAGGCGATGTACGCCAACACCGGGACCCAAGCCGCCATCTGCAAGGGAATCGCGACGTGCGCTTGCGAGAGCAGCGCCTCCGCCGCGTCCGGGCCCTCCGCACCCAGCAGCGCCAAGACGACCGCGACCCCTGAGATTTGACAAAGGGCCCCGAGGGCTGCCAGCACGAGAAGTTCGCGGTAGCCCCACGGTGCTGCGCCGGGACCGGCACTCCTGTCTCCAGTGCCCACCCTCGGCACGTCCGGCGCGGTCCTCACCGGACTCCCGCCTCCCGCAGCGCCCGGCCGGTGTGGCTCGAGGGATGCCGAGCAATTTCGTGAGGTCGGCCCGTGCAGACCACCCGCCCGCCGCCGTCGCCGCTCTCCGGCCCGAGGTCCACGACCCAGTCGGCGGACCGGATTACGTCCATCTGGTGCTCGATCACGATCACCGTGCTGCCTTGGTCAACAAGCCGCCGCAAGACGCTGAGCAGCTTGTGCACGTCCTCGAAGTGCAGCCCAGTGGTGGGCTCGTCCAGCACATAGACCGTTCCGCTGGTCTTGCGCTTGCTGAGTTCGCGGGCGAGCTTCATTCGCTGGGCCTCGCCGCCCGAGATGGTCGTCGAGGGCTGGCCAAGCTGGATGTAGCCCAGGCCGACATCGAGCAGGGTGGTCAGTTTCCGGCTCACGACGGGCAGGTTGCTCATCAGGTCCAGAGCCTCCTCGACCGTGGCGCCCAAGAGGTCAGCGATCGAGTGTCCCTTGTACCGCACTTCCAGTGTCTCGTGGTTGTAGCGCAGGCCCTTGCAGACCTCGCAGGTAACGAACACGTCGGGCAGGAACTTCATTTCGATGCGCTTGGCGCCCGCGCCGTCGCAGTTGTCGCAACGGCCGCCGCGCACGTTGAAGCTGAAGCGGCCCGGCGCATAGCCGCGAGCCCGTGCTTCGGGAAGCTGGGAGTAGAAGCCCCGGATAGGCGTGAATACGCCGGTGTAGGTGGCCGGGTTGGACCGGGGCGTGCGGCCGATGGGACTCTGGTCTATGCGCAAGACCCCCTCCACGTGCTGCATGCCGTCGATACGGTCATGTGTGCCCGGGGAAGGACCCTGCATTCCGAAGTGCCGGGCTAGGGCCGGGTACAGGATGTGGTTCACAAGCGTGGACTTTCCGCTCCCGGAAACGCCGGTGACCACGCACAGGTTCCCGAGCGGAAACGCGACGTCGACATCCTTGAGGTTGTGCTGGCTCGCACCGCGCACGACGAGTCTCCGGCGGATCTGCGGATACTTGTCCGGTCGGATCCAGGCCGACTTGCGGCCAGACAGATAGGCCCCGGTGAGAGACTCTTCGACGCTGGCGATCCGAGCCGAGGACCCTTCGGCGACGAGCTCCCCTCCGAGGCGGCCGGCTCCCGGGCCGAGGTCGATCACGTAGTCGGCGCGCTCGATGGTCGCTTGGTCATGCTCGACCACGATGACGGTGTTCCCCAGGTCGCGAAGCTGGCCCAAGGCGTCGAGCAGCACTCCGTGGTCTCTGGCGTGCAGGCCGATGGAGGGCTCGTCCAGAACGTAAAGGACCCCTTGGAGGCGGGTGCCGATCTGCGTGGCCAGCCGCACTCGCTGTGCCTCTCCGCCGGAAAGGGAGCTTGACGGTCGGTCCAGCGAGAGGTGGTCCAGGCCAATCTGGCACAGGAAGGCCACCCGCTCGCGGATCTCCTCGCGAATGCGCTCGGCCACTTCGCGCTTCGCCCCCGACACGCCCAGTCCCTCGAGGTCTCGGGCAAGCTTTGAAAGCGGGGCTGCGGCAAGCTCCGCTATCGTGTGGTCGGCAACGCGCGCGGCCAACGACTCCGGGCGCAGCCGTTTGCCGCCGCACTCCCGGCACGGGAGGCTGGCCATGTACTGCTGGACGACCTTGTTGGGCTGGTAGCCCGGCCCGATTCCCAGGAGCCGCTCGGCCAGCGGCACGAGTCCGCGAAAGCGGATCTTGCGCAGCGGGCTGCCCTTGGGCAGCTTGCCCTTGGCGCCGTAGAGCAGCCATTCCCGCTCGGGCGCGGTGAGCCGGTTCCAGGGCTTGTTAAGGTCCACTCGCGCCTGCACCGCAAAGGGCCGTGCCTGATGCAGCAGCCCCGCCCAGAGCTGCGTCTGCGGCCAATTCCCGTCGGTCAAGGCCCTGTCCGGGTGGCGGATGAGCCGCCGGGCGTCCACCTGCCAGGCAAGGCCCAGGCCCTTGCACGTCCCGCAGGCCCCGTGTCGACTGTTGAAAGAAAACGAGCGCGGCTCTAGGTCGCGCTGGTTCTCTCCACACCGGGCACAGGCCAGGCGTTCTGAGAAGAGCGATTCGTGTTGGCCTGCCTCGCCGCCTACGGCCAGCACCAGGCCGTTGGCGAGCTTCGCAGCCGTCCGGATGGAGTCCCGCAGCCGGTCTAGGGATTCTTGCCTCACGTAAACGCGATCGACGACGATCTCGATGGTGTGCTCCACCGTGCGCTTGAGGCCGCCCTTCACCAGAAGTGTCTCCAGGCGCTCTAGCTGGCCGTCGACGCGCGCGGTCAGGAAACCCCGCGCGCAAAAGCCCTTCAGCTGCCTGAGGTAGGAACCCTTGCGGCCCCGGACGACCGGGGCTAAGACCGTGATCAGCTCCCCGTCGTGGACAGATAGGATTCGCTTGCTGATCTCTTCCACGGGCTGCTTCTGGATCGGCACGCCGCACTTGGTGCAGTGGGGAACGGCGACCGCCGAGAACAGCAGTCGCAGGTAGTCGTAGACCTCGGTGACCGTTCCGACGGTCGAACGCCGGCTGCGAGATGCAGTCTTCTGGTCGATCGAGAGGGCGGGGCTCAGGCCGTCGATCGAGTCGACCCGAGGCCGCTCAAGCTGGTCGAGGAATTGGCGGGCATACGGCGAGAGCGTCTCCACGTAGCGCCGCTGTCCCTCGGCATAGATCGTGTCGAAGGCAAGCGTGGACTTGCCGGACCCGCTCAGGCCCGTGATGACGGTCAGGCGGTTGCGGGGAATGGCAACGGAGACGTTCTGCAGGTTGTGCTGCCGGGCACCGCGAACTTGGATCGCGTCCATGCCTGCCCGTTCCGGCGTCAGCGGGACGCCAACCTGAAGTTGAGGTGGCGGAGCTCGTCGATCTCGAGTTCCACGGTCTCTTCTGCGGAGACCTCGCCGTGCACGAGCCGGATCTGCCGGCGTCCGGCCCGCACGGCGATGCGGGTGTTGGTCGTCTTGCCGGTGTCGCTGCCGTCCACGAAGACCCTCGCCCCGTCGGGACTGCTCGTGACCACCAAGGTCGCCTGCGGGCGGCTCAGCAGAACCTCCACCTGGATCTCGGCCGAAGCGACATCGATCGTGCGCCGCTGCAGCCCGTAGCCGCTGCGGTGAGCGACCAGGTTGTGCTCGCCTAGCGGGATGCCCGTGAGGCTGCAGGGAGTGAGGCAGCGCCACGCGCGATTGTCGTCCACCGTAACAAGGACCCCCTCCACGTTGCTCTCGAAATAGACCGACGCCGTGGCTGGCTTGGGGGTCGGCGCGCGGGGCTCGTTGGCCACTGGCATCACGGCGACCTGGCCTGCCCCGGCACTTCCGGCTGACGCCGCAACGGCACCCGCATCATGGCTTGGCTCGGCGGCTACCTGCGCTGCCACTGCGGAATCTTCGGCCTCCTTCTCGGACGCCGGAGCGTACTCGGTCGGGCTCCCTGCCCGCGGGACGGGCGCGGGACTTGCCGCCGTTCGGTCGGCGGTGTCCGGTTCGAAGAGCGCCACTAGCTCCCTGCCGAACGTGACCAGGCTGTCTTCGATCCCGAGGAGCGTCTCGGCAATCGCCTGACGATCGCGTACTAGGCCCGGATTGCGCACGAGCACGACGGTGAGCACGCCGATCAGGCACGCGAGCATGGCCAATAGGATCTGGGGCCATCGGGCAAAGCGCGTCGGCCCGGCGCTAGGGGGCGGGGCCGGGGGCAGCTGTTGGGCGTCCGGTGTCGTGTCAGGTGTCCTCACCGGCGGAAGGGGCCGGCTGAGATCAATGTGGCCTGCAGGTTGCGGCACCTCCGCGGGCTCTGGCAGGAGCGGGCGGTCTCCCGGCGCGCGGACCTTGGGGTCTTCGACCGTCTCCTCGACGGTGGCCGTGCCGTCCTTGGTCTCTGTCCCCTCTCCGAGCCCAACGCTGATCTCGACCTCAGCCCACAGCATGGATTTTCCGCTTGCCGCTTCCTCGAAGGCTTCGGCGAATTCCCCGCAGGAAAAGAAACGGTCTGCCGGATCCTTGGCCAGCGCCCGGGTAACGACCCCCGCCACCGCCCGTGGGATCCCCGGGAGCAAGGTGCGCATCGGCGGGGGATCCTCGTGGACGATCCTGTATAGCGTGGAAGGAATGCTGCGGGCAGCGAACGGTTTGGCGCCGGTCAGCAGTTCGTAGACGATGACGGCCAGCGAGAACTGGTCCGAACGCCCGTCGACGGGATCGCCGCTAACCTGCTCCGGGGACATGTAGTTCGGCGTTCCTATGACGGTGCCGGACTTTGTCAGCTGGGACGAAGAAACGTGCGCCACGCCGAAGTCCAGCAGCTTGAACCGGCCCTCGGAGACGATGATGTTCGCCGGCTTCACATCTCGGTGCACGACGCCGGCACGGCTGGCGTAGTCCAAGGCCGAGCCGGCCATCTTCAGCAGATCGGTGGCGAACTCCAGCTTGTCGGCGGGGGCGACTCCCTCGGCCAGGTATTCCGACAGGCGCCGGCCTTCGACGAGTTCCATGGCGACGAACGCAAGGCCGTCCCGATCGCCGGCGTCAAAGATTGTGACAATTCCCGGGTGCGACAGCCTCCCGGCGGACTGGGCCTCGCGGATGATGCGTGCCCGGACTTGCTCGACCTCGCCCGGCCCGGCGCGGTCCTCCAGGCGGATCGTCTTGAGCGCCACTTCGCGGCCGATTCGCGTGTCGTAGGCCCGGAACACGACGCCCGTCGCCCCTCGACCGAGCTCGGAGATGATCCTGTACCGCCCGATCTCTCGCATTCACGCGCGCATCGCGTTCTGGGACCGACGCCATTCATATCATGACAGAGCCGCCGTGATTTCACGGCGCTCGGAGGCGATTCGCGGGCCTTCCCAGTGCTGCTGGGAACGGCTTGGCGTGCCATGCCCAACCCGTCTCTGCCCATCGCCGCTGGGCCGGCACGGCATCCTGCGCAGATCTCACTCGGTGTCCTTCAGCCGTCTGGGCCGCAGCAGGAAGTGGTCGCGGGAGAACGAGCGCGCCCGTCAGTTCGGTGCGTCGCAGTCCCTCGAGATGGAGAACGACCTGGCTAGAGGTGCCCGCGTCTGTCAGCCGGGAGATGAGCGCTCCCTCGAGACGCGGGGCCGAACTGAACGACAGGTATCCGGTCACCTTCAAGTGCACGATGGGGCCCTAGCGCCCCCTTGGGGGCTCTCGGACCGCCCTATCCGGAGTCCGCCCCGGGGGCGGCGCAGTTAGTCGATCCCACAGCTCGGAAGCGTCCGGCCACGTGTCGAGCCCAGCCTGCATCTGCAGCCGTATGTCCCTAGGGCAGTTGCAGGACTCCAGCCGCTCTACTTCCGCAAAGATCGTATCCAGCCGCAAGTCCAGTTGTTTCAGTGAGTCCCTCCCCTCCTCCACGAATGACACATCGCACGCCGCGAGGAGCACTTCTCTGTACACGTGCAGTGCTCGGACCAGACGTCGGGTGGACACGCCGATCTTCTCCGGCGGGATCTCGTGGTTGGGATAGATGCCCACATGTGCAGTGGCGGTGCGTCCGTTCAGCTCCAGTAGCGCGGGCAAGAAGGGGTCCGCGGGGTGCTCCCGCGCGAGGTCATCGCACAGTTCCGCCACCGAGTGGGAGCGACGTAGTTCCACTCCCCTCATGCTTAGAACGGCCTTGCACGCGAGCTCGGCGGCCAGCGCGCTATGGAATGCCAGTCCGCTGTCGTGCCCGCAATGGCCGGCCGGTGGGGTGTTCCAGTACTTGGCCAGTGCGTTGCTGGCGAAGTCCATCGCTCTATAGCCCTGGTACAAGAATCCCCACGCGTTCGGCATGTTCATGTCCTTCCTCTCCGGAGTCGGCAGGGGGGTGCCGTGCAGGCAGAGCCCGTCGGCTGCGGCGGCGTGGGGAATCCCGCAGACGTTCAGCCGCTGCAATGCCCGGTCCCGGTCCAACGGGACCCACTCAACCGGAGCATCGCCGATTCTGTGCGGCAGTTCCTCCAGCTGCGGGCGTTCCCCTTCGTACACGAGGGCGATGTCCCAGTCGGACTCGGGGCCATGGTCGCCCCGCGCACGGGAGCCGAACAGGATTACGGAGACGCGGGTGGGTTGGCCTTCGGCCCATCGGCTGACACGCTCGATGAACTCTCCCGGCACTGGTGCCGGTCGCCCCGCAGCCCGCACGGCCTCAGTCTAGCGCCGGGGGTGGGGAATAGGCCCCGACGATATGGCACGGCCGCTGTTGGAAGTGGTCTAAGGCACGGGCTTCGCTCAACGAAGGCCTGAGCGTTCCACAGTGTGCCGCAAACGATCGGTTGGCTCCCACTGGTGGCGGCATCGCGAGCCAGTACAGAGGATGTGGAAGGCTCTCGGCGGGCTGACCCGGCACATTGCGACGCCGCGGCTGTCCGAGCACCTTCTCTTCCGCGTATGGCTCGACATCCGGGTGTGCCACGACTACGCCCTGATTGCCATCGCCCGCGAGGACGACACCACGTTCGGCATCCTGCACAGCCGGTTCCACGAGGCTCGGTCTCTGCGGAAGGGAACCAGCTTAGAGGACCGGCCACGCTATACCCCAACCACGACCTTTGAGACCTTCCCGTTCCCGGATGGACTCTCGCCGGACATCCGGGCCCGCGAATACTCGATCGATCCATGGGCCCGAGCAATCGCCTCGGCGGGCCGGCGGCTGGTCGAACTCCGGGATCGCTGGCTCAACCCGCCCGAGTGGATCGAGTGAATCGAGGAACCCGTCGTCGGATACCCGCTGCGTCCGGTGCCCCGTGACAAGAAGGCGGCGACGGTGCTAAAGAAGCGGACCCTTACCAACCTCTACAATGCCCGGCCGCAGTGGCTCGCGGACGCGCACGCGCAACTCGACTCCGCCGTGGCCGCCGCATACGGCTGGCCCGGCGACATCGCGGACGACGCGGCTCTACGCGAACTGCTCGTGCGAAACCGGCGCTGATCCTTCCATCGGGAGTCGGCTGCTTGGCCCGTAGCAGGAAGAGTCTGTGGTGGACGAGCGCGCCCGTCAGTTCGAGTACGTCCCACAGTCCCTCGAGATGGAGGACGATTTGGCTAATGATTGCGGCAAGACCCTCTTCCAGCGGCGGATCAGGGATTCCCTAGCAGCCAGATTTCGGGCTGATGCGGTCCAGTCTGGGCCGAGACTGGGCGGGTGCCCGTGGTCATATTCCAGTTTTGATTCGGCCTGTCGCAGCCGCGAACGATGCCGCTCGGCAGTGCTTTCCGACGGCTGGGGCGTTCTGCGACGGGCTGGCCGCCTTGCTCCCTGAGACTCCTGACGGCGCTTCCTGGGCAACTGCTCCGCGCACAGCCGCCCAGGGTCGCCGAGGCCCGACTCCGGTGGCGAAGACGCCGCGGTCTGGGCCTAGCATTCCTGGTTCTCCGCCGATTTGGCTCCATCTTCGGCCGCCAAGCCCGCCTGCGCCCTGGGATGCTGGGGAAGGCGGCGGTCGGCGCAGCCATTACTGCTGGTTCCGACGGCAATGGGAAGCCTCGCGACGGCGGGCCACAACGGCCTCTCAGAGGCAGGATTGGGCCCGCCAGCGCGTTGTGGAACAGAATCGGGCTCCCTTGCGACCGTCGGTGCCCAGAACCGCCCAAATCCGCTGGCAGACTGGGCGGACTCACCGCGAGCCGTCTGCAAAAAACGAGTCACCCATCGCCAAGAAGGGTTTTGCCGCAAGCACTGGCTATAGGTGCCCGTGTCTGTCAGGCGGGAGATCAGCGCTTCCTCGAGACGCGGAGCCAAAGCGAACCACAGGGAGCCCGTCACCTCCAAGTGCCAAATGTAGACCTAGCGCACCCTGGAGGGCTCTCGGACTACCCTCTCCGGAGTCCGCCCTAGCGGTACCGCCATCAGGCGATCCCACAGCTCCGAGGTGTTCGGGCCTGCCTCCGCTCCGTCCTCGATCCGCCGGAGGATGTCCCGGGGGCAATCGCTGGATCGCAGTTCGCGCGTTTCACGGCGGAACGCTTCCCTCCGGGCTGTCACTGCTTCCAGCTTGACCCCTCCTTCTTCGGCGAACGAACCATCGCACGCCGCAGCAACGACCTCTCCAGAGGCGCGCAGCACGCTGGCCAGGCGTCGCGACGACACGCCCACCGCCTCTCGCGGGAAGGACAGATTGACGTACACGTTCACATGCGCCCGTGCCGTCCCCCCGTCGCACTTTCGCAGCAGCGGCAGAAGGGGATCGGCCGGGCATGCGTCTTCGAGGTCCTTGCAAAGTTCTTCCAGTGAATGGGACCGCTGCGGTTCCACGCCCCTCATGCTGAGCACGGCCTTACACAAGAGTTCTCCGGCCATGGCGCCCTGACGCGCCACAGCCGTGTCGTACCCCCAACGCAGGCGCGGAGGATCCGTCCAGTAATCCGCCAGCGCGCGGATGCCGTGGCGCATCTCACGGTGGGCTTCGTGCAAGCTGTCCCATGTCGCCGCAATGTTCACTTCGTTCCTTTCTGGCATTGGAAGTGGGGCACCGTGCAGGCAGAGCCCGTCGGCTGCGGCAGCGTGGGGAACGCCGCAGACGTTCAGCTGGCGTATCGCCCGTGAGCGCTCCATCGGGGACCAGTCGACGTCGTGGTCATCGATCGAGCACGGAAGGCCGTCCAAGGACGGAGGCGCTCCCTCGTAGACCAAGGCGATGTCCCAGTCAGAGTCAGGGCCGTGGTCGCCGCGTGCCCTCGAGCCGAAGAGGATCACGGAGACTGGGGTGGGCTGCTCGCGGGCCCAGTTGGTAACCCGCCCGAGGAATTCGCCCGGCACTGACGCCGGCTGCGGCACAGCCTGCACGGCCTCAGTCTAGCGCCGGAAATGGGGGTGGGCCCCGACGACGTGGCATGGCCGTTGTTGGAATAGGCCATAAGGCAATGCCTTCGCTGAACGAAGGCCGGGGCCTTCCACAGGGTGCCGGAACGAGCCGTTGGCTCCCACTGCCGACGGCACGTCGAGCCAAGACCAGGGATGTGGAAGGCTCTCGGCGGAGTGACCCGGCACATCGCGACGCCGCGGGTGTCCAAGCACCTTCTCTTCTGTATGGTTCGACATCCGGGTGTGCCACGACAACGCCCTGATTGCCATCGCCAGCGAGGACGACACCACGTTCGGCATCCTGCACAGCCGGTTCCACGAGGCTTGGTCACTGCGGGAGGGGACCAGCTTAGAGGACCGGCCACGCTACACCCCAACCACGACGTTTGCGACCTTCCCGTTCCCGGATGGACTCTTGCCGGACATCCCGGCCCGCGAATACTCGATCGATCCATGGGCCCGAGCAATCGCCTCGGCGGACCGGCGGCTGGTCGAACTCCGGGATCGCTGGCTTAACCCGCCCGAGTGGTTCGGGGACCCCGTCGTTGGATATCTGCAGCGTCCCGTGCCCCGCGACAGGAAGGCGGCGACCGCGCCAAAGAATGCGGACCCTGACCAAACTCTACAGTGCTTGGCCGCAGTGGCTCACGGACGACACGGCTGTACGCGAACTGCTCGCGCAAAACCGGCGCTGATCCCAGTATCGGGAGCCAGAGGCCTGGGCGCAGCAGGAACAGATAACGGGGGTTCCGGCCCGGCCCGAGCGTTCCGGCGGCCCGCCGGGTACGGGATGGGCGCGAGGGGCGCGAGGGGGCCAGCCTCCTTTACAGGCATGATTCTGGCGGCATTGCGAAGACGTTGTCGATCAGCCTGCGGGCGTGCGACGGCACGCCTTCCAGCGACGAGGGGATTCCCAGGGCGCGCGTCTCCTCCACGACATGTCGGAGGACGAGCGCGCCCGTCAGGTCGATCCGTCCCAGTCCCTCGAGGTGGAGGACGACCTCGCTAAACGTGCCCGCGTCCGTGAGCCGTGAGATGAGCGCTTCCTCGAGACGCGGGGCCGAGGCGAACCATAGAATACCGGTCACCTCCAAGTGCAGGACCGGGCCCTCGATCCAACTATGGAATCCTGCGCGGCGCTCCCTCCAAACGTGAATGGCCAGCGAGACCAGGATTCCGAGCATCAGGGCCTCGTCGATCCGCGGAGCCAGGAGCAGGCAAAGCAGAAGGGTCATCCACAGCACCACTGCCTGTACGGCGGAGACCGCCCACACGGCCCGCAGCAGCTTCGGGCGAACCAGCCCGCCCACCGCTGCTATCACGATCCCCGCCAACACCGCCTTCGGTAGTGCGGAGAGCGCCCCGGCGAACGGGAGGAACAGGAGCACGGCCACTCCGGTGACGGCTCCCGACCAGCGGCTTCCGGCGCCCGAGAGGTGGTTCAGGCTGCTCCGGGACAGAGACCCGTCCACGGGCATGCCGCCGCAGACGCCAGCGACCAGGTTGGCCGCGCCTTGGGCGAGGAACTCGCGGTCCGGGCTCCAGTGCGCCCGGTCCTGGGAAACGAAGCTGCGGGCTATAGCCGTGGTCTCGGCGAAGCCCACTAGGGCAATCACCGCTCCAGGAGCCACCAGCGCCGGCAGCAGGCCCCAAGGCAGCGCGAGGCTGATCGGGGGGAGGGAGCCCGGGATGTCGCCAACGGTCGGCCCCGAATAGCCGAAGACAAGCGAGAACGCCACCCCTCCGATGACGGCGACGAGCGCTCCGGGGAATACCGGATGGATCGTGCGCGCCCAGAGGGTGACGAGGACGGTCAGCACCGTGAGCGTGAGCGCGACGAAGCTCCACTCTCCCGGGCTTGCGAGCACTCGGATCGTGTTGCCCACGAGGCCGCTCTCGCCCGAGCCCGACAGTCCGAGCGTCGAGGGGAATTGAGACAGCAGGATAAGGATGGCCGCCCCCGACGTGAACCCGCGCACCACGGGCTGGGACATGAGGTAGATGACCTTGCCGGCCCGCACGGCGGCGATCGCCAGCCGGGCCGCGCCGACGACCAGCGCCAACAGCGCCGCCGCTCCGGCGTACTCACCGGTGCCCGGAGTGGTGATCGTAACGAGTGCGCCGTGAGTCAGGAGCGCCGAGAGCGCAACGGGCCCTGATTGCAGGTAGGGGCAAGAGGCGAAGAGGCCGGCTGCTATGAGAGGAACGGCTGACGCAAAGAGGCCGTGAATGCTTGGCAGGCCTGCCAGTTCGGCGTAGGCCATGCTCTGGGGGATGATGAGCAGCGCGACGCTGAGTCCGGCGACGATGTCTCGTGACGAACCTCGCCGGCCGCTCCAGGCCTTTGGCCTGACACCAGGCCGCTCCGGCGCCGGCGTCCCGCTGGTCTCGGGCACTTCCGGACCGGTGGCCGACCTGTGCGCTGCGGACGGACCGTCGGGTGGTGACACGTGATCCTTGTCCTCGATGGCGGCAGCGGGCCTTTTCACGTGGCGGCCTCCGATAGGTCTCTCTGAATCGCTCGCGCCTGTCCGGTGCGCCGGCCCTCAGGCCGGGCTATGCCGCCACTTCGGCCGGTCGCTGCGAACTCTCGCGCAACCTTCCGCCCCGCTTGCTGTTCCCTGCGCACCGCACCGCTCTCAGGTCCAGCCAAGGCTCTTCGGCCAAAGCGCGCGATCATGGGCGAGCGCTGCGGGCTCTTCTTGATCCCATGGGGCGGTCGTCCCCGTCTCCTAGCCTCGGACGGGGGCGTCGGCAGAAACGCCCACCGCGGGTGCGCGCCGGACCACTTCCGCTGCAACGGACCAAGTTCCGAAGTCTTAGACGGCACGCGGCGGCCCCCGCTTCCGCGCGCCGCTTCTGTTGTGCTGCGGAGGTCGGTCGGGGGCGATGCTCCGCCCACGTCGCGAGCGCGCCCGCTTCGACAGCAGGACGCGACGGCAGGGACCATAATGCGCCCGCCCTGTCTGCCGGAGCTGCGGGCGGACAGTTTCCGGCCGTCCCTGTGGCGGTTGCCGCCGCAGTTGCGGCGCTAAGCGGGACCAGCGGACGAACGCGCAAGCAGCGAAGGGGGCACCGTGCAATCGACGGGGCAGCAGCTCCGTGCGCCTCTCTCGCCGTTGGGCAGCTAGCAGCCCGTCAAGGAAAGCACCAGATGACCGACCAGCCACAGGCTGAAGGACACAAGCACGACCGCTGCGGGCAGGGCGCACCCGCACGCGAAACACCCCTGCGGGAGTTCCGCCAGCAGGGCCCAAGGGTTCTCCGGACTGCCCGACTTCCCTAGAATGTACAGGCAGAGAACGACCCCTAGGCAAACCAGCAGGCCGACGAAAATCTCCGCCAAGGTCCAACGTAGCAGACGGGTTTCAGGCTCTGAATGCCGGAACGGAGCGAGTCGTAACCTCGAGTGGCCATGAGTGCCTGGCCCATTGGGCGTTCCGAGGGTCACGTCGCCGCCCGGGCTGCCTGACGGGCTATGCGGGTATATTGTGGGCATGGTTTGGCTCCGAACCCTCCTCGCGGCCCTGCTTGTCTGCGCGGCGCAGGCTGCTGACTGGCCGCAGTTCCGGGGTCCGGCCGGCACTGGCATCGCTGATGACCGGCCCCTTCCGGCCCAGTTCCTCGAGGGCGAGAACATGGCTTGGAGGACCGCAATCCCCCCTGGTCATTCCTCGCCCGTGATTGCGGGGGATCGAATCTTCATGACGGCCTATGAAGGCGAGAGGCTGCTTGTCATGGCCGTCGAGCGCGGCAGCGGAGAAATCGAGTGGATTCGGGAGGCGCCGCGGCCTCGCCAGGAGCACTTTCAGCCCACTCACGGGCCGGCGTCCCCGTCGCCCGTCACCGACGGAGAGAACGTCTACGTGTTCTTCGGGGACTTCGGTGCACTGTCATACGACGCGGAGGGCAACGAGAGGTGGAGGCATGCAATGGGCCCGTTCATCAACCAGAACGGGCACGGCTCCTCGCCCATCCTGGCCGACGGGAAGCTCCTGATCGTCTGCGACCAGCAGGTTGGGTCTTACCTGGTCGCGCTCGACGCCGACACGGGCGAGATCGTGTGGAAGACGGACCGACCGGCCACCGCAAGGGGCTACGGCACGGCCGGCATCTTCCGGCCTGACGGGGGTCAGCCGCAGGTGGTCGTCCCCGGCGCGTACAGAGTGTCGGCCTACGACCTTGGGACGGGCGAGGAGCTTTGGTGGGTCAGAGGGTTCGCTTGGCAGCTCAAGTGCGTGCCGCTGTTCGATGGGGATTCCGTCTACATCAATGGGTGGGAGATCGGCGGCGACCCCGGCCAGCAGCAGCAGACCCCTCCCTTTGCCAGCGTTCTGGAGGAGCACGACAAGGACGGCGACGGGCTGCTATCCCACGCCGAGGCTCCCAACGAGCGCCTGAGGCAGGCACGCCCGTGGTCGGAAGCGGACTTGGGTGGCGACGGCAAGCTCGACGAGCGCGACTGGCAGTTCTACGCCGCGCGCCGCGCGCCGATCAACAACCTTGTGGCGATCCGCCCCGGCTCGCTGCGCGGGGACATCACGGAATCAGGCGTGCTCTGGCGATACACGAAGTCGTTGCCCAACACGCCGTCCCCCCTGCTGTACCGGGGGTTGCTGTACCTCGTCAAGGACGGTGGCATCTTCAGCAGCGTTGACCCGCGGAAGGGTGCGTCCCTCAAGGTGGGCCGCCTCCGGGAAGCGATCGACAAGTACTGGGCATCGCCGGTTGCCGGAGACGGAAAGATCTTTGTCGTCAGTGAAGGCTGCACGATCAGCACGATCGAACCCGGGGGGCAGTGGAGCGTAGTCGCGACCAGCCAGCTTGATGGCACCTGCTTCGCGACACCGGCGATCGTCGACGGCCGCGTCTACGTGCGGTCCTTGCAGGCCCTGTACAGCTTCTACGCACCGTGAGGCTGGGTCCGGACGTGCGGCTCCGGATGGGAGTCCCGGGCCGCGCCCTGCTGGCCGGGGGACTGGTCGTTGCCCCAGCGGCAGCACACGTCCTCAGCGTGAGCTACGGACATCTGCGCCTAGACGGTGCAGATGCCGCGTACACGCTCCGCATGCCGCTGTCCGAAGTGCCCCGCGGCTCCGGCGCGGACGACATTCTGGGTGCATTCGGCCTGCGCAGCGCGGGACGGGACGCCCGGAGGACAGATCTGGAGTGCAGGGAGGATTCCGCGCAAGGCCTCTACCTCTGCGAAGCCGCATACCGCTTCGAAGAGGTTCCCAGCGATGTGGACGTTCGCTGCGAGTACCACTCCGTCACCGTTCCGAACCATGTTCACGTGCTGCGTTCCGGGGAAGGCGAGATGGCTCGCCAGACCGTCTTCGACATCACGTATCGGCAGGCCACGGTCCGGTTCACACCGCCTACCTTCGTCGAGACGGTCGCCAGTGGGCTGGATGCCGGAGCGCGCCGGGCGCTGGCCAGCCCCGAGGTGCTACTGTTTCTGCTTGCGCTGGCTCTCGCGGGGCGAGTGCGGCGCGACCTCGCGGCCTGCGCCGGGGCCTTTCTTGCCGGCCAGGCCGCGGTGGCCGTGGCAGGCAGCGCCTTCGGGTGGGCCCCCCCTGCGCGGTTTCTGGAGTCGGCCGCCGCCCTGACTGTGGCCTATCTCGCGGCGGAGGTCCTCTTCTTGCCCGACGACAGAAACCGCTGGTTGGCATGCGCTGCGATGGGGTGCATCCACGGCCTCTTCTTGGCGGCCGTGCTCGGTCCGTCCCAGATGCGGGCCGAGTTCTTTGTCACCGGGGCGCTCGCCTGCGAGGCGCTGGTGCTGCTGTGCCTCGGCTCTATGCGGATCCGCTTGGTGGGCCTCCGCGCGGAGAGGCTCGTCGCCGTGCTGCTGCTGACTACCGGGCTGGGATGGTTCTCCGTGCGGCTGCTCACCTGATGGGAATGCTCGGCGGAGCGGCTCCAAACCCTCTGTCGGGCTGCTTCCGTTCCCCGATGCTGGCCCGGTCGTTGCACCCAGCGCGGGATGCCGCTGGCGCTATTCGGCGCGCGTGGCCGTGAAGGTCATCGCATACTGATCCCAGGTGCCATTCCCGGAGAGCTGCCCGTCCATGAGTCTCCCCTCCACCTTCAGCACCGCGGAATATCCGGCCTCTGGCGAATAGAAGTTCCCGCTGAACTCCAGGCGGCCGTCCTTGAACGTGCCCTGAAACTCGTTGTCGGCGAACTCAAGGGTGACGGACTCACCCTCGCCGGAAACGCTCCACTGCTGCCTTCGCACGCCGCCCTCGGTGTCCCAGACCACGTCCCACTTTCCCGCGATGCCCTCGCTGGCGAGGGCGGGCAGCAGGAACACGAGCGCCGCGAGTGCGGCTCGGATACGGACGGAGTGCTGGCTGACCATGCCCACAGGCTAGCACCGCAGCCGGGCGGTGCATGGCCATGCCGCACTCACCTCGGGCTCAGTCGATGAACCGGAGTCCGTCCTCGTCGTCGCTGTACATGCGGCGCATGCGATGCAGGAGATCCTTCATCTCGGCGATCCTGGATTGGCGGGCGGGATCCATGTATAGGTTGTGCCGCTCAAGGGGGTCCTCCTCAACGTCGAAGTACTCCCAGAACGGTTCCCGGACGCTGGGGCGGGCTCCTCTCACAGGGGTCACGCCGTCGGGCCCGACGTTGTTGTCGTAGAAGTAGATCAGCTTGTCCCGCTTGGTCCTCACGCCGAGGTGCGCGGGGACGTTGAAGTGGGCGCGGTTCATCCAGTAGCGGTAGTAGAGGGCTTCGCGCCGGGACTTGGGGGCAAGTCCCTTCGCGATCCCCAGAAAACTCCGCCCCTGCATGTCGGCAGGAGCTGCCAACCCGGCCGCGGCCAATAAGGTCGGGGCGAAGTCCAGGTTCTGGACCAGTTCGTCGCTGGAAGTTCCCGCCGGGATCTCCGCCGGCCATCGGGCGAGCAGCGGAATGCGGAACGCAGGCTCGTACATGAAGCGCTTGTCGTAGAGTCCGAGCTCGCCCAGAAAGAAGCCCTGGTCGGAGGTGTAGACCACAAGCGTGTCGCGTGTGAGGCCGCCCTGGTCGAGGTAGGCAAGCAGGCGTCCCATGTTCTCGTCGATCGAGTGAACACACTGCAGGTATCGGCGCATGTAGATCTGGTACTGGGCCTTGCGCAGCTGCGCACCCTCCAGGCTCGCCAGCTCGCGAGTCCAGCGGTCGATGTCGTCCGGGTCGTACCGCACACGCCGCAGGAACCACTCCCACCCCGGCACGCCGTACGCAGTGTGGCGATCACCGATCCTCTCGAGAGTCTCGCGCAGCGCGACTCGGTCCGAAAAAGCCTCGTGAAGCGTCGGCGGTTCCGGGATCGGCCGCCCGAAGAGGCCCTCGTGCTCCCGCTTCGGCACGAAGACGTCGTGCGGTGCCTTGTGGTGATACATCAGGAAGAACGGCCGGTTGGCCGGGCGCTCGCCCAGGAACTTAAT
Organism: Bryobacterales bacterium; assembly: GCA_965203925.1. Classification (GTDB taxonomy): domain Bacteria; phylum Acidobacteriota; class Terriglobia; order Bryobacterales; family UBA6623; genus VXMF01. The sequence goes on along the minus strand of OZ241924.1, from coordinate 664,336 downwards.
CGCTTGGTCGGTGATGACGTCGGTTACGTATCCCTCATGGCGTGTCGGCTTCGGCCAACTGCCCTTGTGCCGGAGGATGGGGTCGTAGTACAGGCCTTGGCCGGGCAGCACAGCGTACTCGTCAAACCCCGTGGGCTCGCTCCGCAGGTGCCACTTGCCGACGATGCCGGTGTGGTAGCCCGCAGCCTGCAGCAGCTTCGGCAACGTCTGCTGTGAGCCGTCAAAGGTGTCGGCCAGCGTCAGCACGCCATTCTTGTGGCTGTGCTTTCCCGTCAGCACGACCGCCCGGCTCGGCGTGCAGATGGAGTTGGTGACGAAGGCGGCGTCGAAACGGGCGCCCTCCGACGCTAGGCGGTCAAGGTTCGGCGTGGAGATGAGGTGATCGCTGTACGCGCTCAGCGCGGGCACGGCGTGGTCGTCGCTCATCACGAAGACTATGTTCGGAACGGCTGGAGCCATTGCCGGAACCAGTCCGGCTGCCGCCGCTATGGCCAGCAAGGGATGTCGCGTGAACACGCGCCCGATTGTATCCAGTGCCAAGGCGCGGGCAAGCCCTGCCAGCAGCGATTTGTCCACGGCGCCGGAAGCTGGGGTTTGGGGATCATCAGGAATCGGAAGAACGGTCGACCAAGAAGGGACTTGCAGGCGGTAGGGGGCCGAGCCAGAGTGTGTGCACGTCATGCACGGTGGACTGACCTTGGCCGGGACTGGCCGCTGCCATACACGGAGCGGGCGGTCCAAGGCTGGACTTTCCGGCAGCTTCGGCGAGGACCTCAGCCTCTTTCTTCGATCAGTTGCTTGATCGCGGCCCGACAGGCCGCTGGTGCGGTCCCCAAGGCGGCCTGCAGGACTGCGTCCGCCCGCTGCGAGGGCCTTCGTCCTATCGCGTAGCAAGCCGCCGCCACGACGTTGGGATCGTTGTCGGCGAGAAGTTGCGCCAGCTGCTCCAGCGAAGCGTCGGTGCCGATCCGCCATAGCCGGCGGCAGACCTCCTGCTTCGCGGCGAGGCCCGCGTCCGCCGTCAGGAGCGCCCCCAGTTCGTCCTCGAGCCATGCCCGAGCCTGAGGTTCGCCGTGAGAGGCGTTGATGAGGGCGTCTACCTCGAATAGGGGAGTGGTGGACTCCCCGAAGTCATAGCTCCCTATGGCGCGGACCGCCTGCCGGATGCGATCTCTGTCCATGCTCACACCCTCCACGGCGCCCGCATGGTGCGGTACCTCATGTTGTTGGCCTCGATGTCCCCGTCGAAACGCTCCCTCTGCGCGTTCCATCGCAGAGGCCGTCCGAGACGAAGGCAGAGGTTGGCGCAATGCGCGATAGTGTGGCAGCGCTGGGCGGCTTCGGGATTCGAGACCGGCTGCCGGCGGCTTCGCATGCAGCTGAGAAAGTTGCGAATGTGGGGCTCTTGGATGATGTAGTTGGCGTCGGGAGGGTCTAGCCCTGCCAGCACGGAGTCCGGCTTAGCCTCGATCCCGCCCGTGTCGGACAGGAAGATCCAGCCCTGATCTCCGATGAACATGAGGCCCTTGCGGCCCGTGTCCATGTTGAGCCGCAGGCCGTCCCGATAACGTGTCCGAATCTCGTACCAGTACGGGATGTTGTTGATGCCGCCCTCATCCCGGAACTCGGCCTCGCCCTCGTACTCGACAGGCGTGTCCAGCGGGTCGCCTCGCAGCCACTGCACGGTCTCGATGAAGTGCGGTCCCATGTCGGCCACACCGCCGGCTCCGGTGTCCCAGTTCAAGCGCCAGTGGCGGACCCTGTCGGCCGAATAGGGTGCCCACGGCGCCTGCCCCAGCCAGCGGTCATAGTCGAAGGCCTCCGGATCCGGCTCCTTCTCTGGCACAGCCAGAGAGTTCTGCTTCCATCCCCCGGTAGCCCCGAAGGACAGGCGAACTGTGTGAAGGTCCCCGATCCGCCCGCTGAGGATTGCGTTGACGACAAACTCGTAGCCCGGATTCGACCTCCGCTGCGTGCCGCACTGCCAGACCGCTTCGTGCTGGCGCACCACATCCACCAGCCGCCGACCCTCGGCGATCGTGAGGCTGAAGGGCTTCTCGCAATACACATCCTTGCCCGCTCGGACCGCGAGAGAACTCATCACCGCATGCCACCGGTCTCCCGTGCCGATCACCACGGCGTCAAGGTCGTCGCGCTCGAGAACCTCCTCGTGAAAGCGGGTGACCGCACAGTCCGCGTTTCCGTAGTGCCGGTCGACCAGTTCCTTGGCCCGCTTGCGGCGGTCCGAGAACAGGTCGCAGACGGCCACCACCTGAACGTCCTCTTGATTGAGGAATTCTTGGATGTTGCGGACGTTTCGGTTGCCCATTCCGACACCCGCGACAGTGATGCGGTCCGAGGGCGGTGTCGCCCCTGCAAGGCCGAGGACGGAACCCCGCAATACAAGCGGCGCGGCAGCCCCTCTCACGAGGTCGCGCCGCGTCAGTTGACTCCCGCCAAGCATTCCGGCCAACAGTGTACCGATCAGGGCCCGACGCTGTGCGCATCGTCACGGCTGCCCCCCCAGGTCACAGACATGCCGCGCACGGAATGGCACCTTCGGGGCCACGGCGGTTGATCCTCCGTCCGGGCCGATGGGGAACCTCCGGAGGCCGCCCCGCCCTTCGCCGGACTGAGCGTGATGGGCGTCGGGGTCGAACCGGATTCCAAACACTCCCGCGCCTTCAGGCAGTGCGGTCGCTTGAGCAGATCGCTGCCAGTCGGGATCGCGCAGGCCAACCGTAGTCCGTGCTCCAGCTCCCGTCCCCAAGGTCGAGTTGTATTGGGCGGACGACGCGAGCATGGGCTGAGATTCTCTGTCGCCAGACGCGGCCAGACGCCGCGCGACAGGCCCGCGATTGGGCGCCGGAACCGCTCCTGAGCGGAACCAATTGGGGGTGATACGCTGGGCAACTGGTGCCGTCGGCCTATGCTTGGCGGCCTGGGACAGTAACCATGGGCACAGTGGTGACATTTGGCGAGATCATGCTGCGCTTGGCGCCTCCCAACCTCGAGCGGCCGCTGCAATCGCCCGGATTCGTTGCGACGTTCGGTGGAGGCGAGGCCAATGTCGCCGTGTCGGTCGCCAACTTCGGTATCCCCAGCGCGTTCGTCACGGCCTTCCCGGACGACAACTTCCTGGCCGACGGCTGCATCCGTCAGTTGCGGGGATTCGGGGTCGACTGCGACCGCATCGTCCGGAAGCCCGGCAGGGTCGGCATCTACTTCTTGGAAGCGGGTGCCAACCAGCGCCCGTCCAAGGTCCTCTATGACCGCGCCGACAGTTCCATAGCGCTCTCGCGGCCCGGGGACTTCGACTGGGACGCGATCTTTGAGGGCGCCGACTGGTTCCACATCACAGGCATCACTCCTGCCTTGACCCAAGGTTGCGCCGACCTCTCGCTGGAGGCTGTGCAAGCCGCACAACGCATGGGCGTCACGGTCTCGTGCGACTACAACTTCCGCAGCAAGCTCTGGAAGTACGGCAAGACGGCGCCGGAGGTCATGCGCGAGATCGTACGCCACGTCGACGTCGGGATCGCCAACGAGGAGGACTGCCAGAAGTCGCTTGGCGTGTCGCTCGACCATGTGGACGTCGAGTCCGGAAGACTGGACACCGCCCGCTACGAGCGCCTCGCCGTGCGGATGCTGGAGGAGTTCCCGAACCTGCGGATGCAGGCGATCACCCTGAGGGAGTCCGTCTCCGCGTCGCACAACGGCTGGTCCGCGTGCCTCCACGACCGCGAGTCATTCTTGCTGAGCCGCAAGTACCAGATCACGCACATCGTCGATCGCGTGGGCGGGGGGGACGCCTTCTCTGGGGGGCTGATTGCTGGCCTGCGCCTCTTCCCGGACTCGCGCGCCGACGCCTTGGAGTTCGGCGTAGCGGCCTCCTGCCTCAAGCAGTCCGTTCCCGGGGACTTTAACCGCTTCTCGACCGCAGAGGTGCTGTCGCTGATGCGCGGCCGCGGGTCAGGCCGAGTGGAGCGCTAGCCCACAGGGCCGCTCAGTCCAAGTAGCAGTAGGTGAGCACGGCCTTGAGGTCTTCGAAGGCCGGCCTCTTGGCGTGCTGGCCGCCGGGCCGCAGCAGGTAGGAGGGGTGGAAGGTCGGCATGACGCGGATGCCTTCCCACTCCTGCCATTTCCCGCGCAGCCGTGTGATTCCGACGCTTGAGCGCAGCAGGGCCTGCGCCGCAGTCCCGCCAAGGACGCACACAGCTTTGGGGGCGATCGCCAGCACTTGGCGCTTCAGGAACTGTCCGCAGATCTCCATTTCGTCGCGCCTTGGATTGCGGTTGCCGGGCGGGCGGCACTTGACCACGTTGCAGATGTAGACGTCCGGACGCCGGATCGCGAGGCCGATCCGCTCGCTCGTGCCGTCGATCATGCGGGTCAGCAGCTGGCCAGCCCTGCCGACGAACGGCTCGCCCTGCTCGTCCTCGTCAGCGCCGGGACCCTCCCCCACGAACACCAGGCGAGCGTTGGGGTTGCCGCTGCCGAAGACGATGTTCGTGCGTCCCTCGTGCAGTCGGCACCGAGTGCAGTCGCCGATGTCGTCTCTGATGACCCTCAGATCGCCCGCCGCGTCTTCTGGCTCGGGCTCCGGCGGGGCCTCTGCGCCGGAGGGCGCTGCACCGCCTCCGCGCATGTAGATATCTTCGAAACCGAGGTCGCGGTAGAACTCAAGCCGCCGCCGCAGCGCATCTCTGGCCATAACCTCTCCGGAATCTTAGGCGGCTCGCCGCTGGCGTAGCCCGATCGCCTCGTCTAGGATCCTTGCTGCCATCTCCGCCTTGGAGACGGGCTCGATCCGCACGGGCTCCCCGGCCGGTCGCAGCAGGATGCCTTGGTTAATGTCGGTGTCGAACCCAGTCTCGCCGCCGACTGGGTTGGCCATGACCAAGTCGCAGCCCTTTGCCCGCAGCTTGCGCCGGGCGTTCGCCTCCAGATCGTTCGTCTCGGCTGCGAATCCGACGACGATGCGGTCTCCCTTTCGCTCACCGACCGTCCGAAGAATGTCCGGGGTCTCGACCAGTGATATGTGAGGGGGACCGTCGCGCTTCTTGAGCTTGCGGCCGGCCCTTCGTACGGGCCGGTAGTCCGCCACGGCCGCAGCCATCACCACGATCGTCGCTACCCCCAACTGGTCCAGCACGGCATCGCACATCTGGCTGGCGGTCTCCACGTCGATGCGCTCGCAGCCCTTAGGGGTCGGCAGGGCGACAGGCCCTGCGATGAGGGTCACGCTCGCGCCCCGGCGCTCCGCTTCGGCGGCCAGCGCGAATCCCATGCGGCCGCTCGAGCGGTTGGAGATGTAGCGCACCGGGTCCAGCGCCTCGCGGGTGGGGCCGGCAGTGACCAAGACGTGCTCACCGTTGAGATCTTCGCGTGGCCGCAATGCGTCATGCACAGCGGCCACGATGGAATCGAGGCCAGCCATCCGGCCGGCCCCCACCGTTCCGCAGGCCAACTCCCCGAACCCCGGCTCGACGACCGTCGCGCCCCTGGAGCGGAGCATTGCCAAGTTCTCCCGCGTGGCCGGATGCTCCCACATATTCGTGTTCATCGCGGGCGCCACCAGAAGTGGGCCGCGAAAGGCCAGGTGCGCTGTGGTAAGGAAGTCGTCGGCCAGTCCCAGCGCGAGCTTGGCGATCACGTCCGCGCTGGCCGGCGCCACCAGAAAGGCGTCGGCCGCGCGGGCCACGTCGATGTGCGCGATGGCGCTTTGCAGCGTCTCTTCATCGGAGCGGTCCTCAAACAGCGACGTGATCACGCGCTTCCCGGTAAGGGCGGCCAGCGTCAGCGGCGTGATGAACTTGGTCGCCGCCGCGGTCATCGCGACCTGCACGCCGAATCCGGCGCGCCGCAGCTCCCGCGCCAAATCGGCGGCCTTATACGCTGCTATGCCGCCCGTGACGCCCAGCAGCACACTCTTGGACTCTTCGCCCCGCATGCGCCTAGCACAAGTATAGGAAGAGGCTCCGCCGGGCTCACTTGCGCCGAGCCGCGACAGCGGGCACCTCCCCCTTCAGCTCGCGCACGCGGTCCCTTAACCGGGCCGCCCTCTCGAATTCGAACTCCTGGGCGGCTTTGCGCATCTGCCGCTCGAGGTTCGCCACGTATGCCTGAAACTCCCGAGGGTCCTCAGGCACGTCCTCGGGCCCGGGTTTCGTGAGGTCCGCGTAGTCGGCGTCGACGATGCGGGCCAGGCTCATCGATATGGGCTTGACGATCGTCTCGGGTGTGATGCCGTGCTCCCGGTTGTAGGCCTTCTGCAGGCCACGGCGCCGGGCCGTCTCGTCGATCGCTTGGCGCATGCTGTCGGTTATACGGTCCGCGTAGAGGATCGCGCAGCCGTTGACGTTGCGTGCGGCCCTTCCGACCGTCTGGATCAGGGAGACCGTGGATCGGAGGAACCCCTCCTTGTCGGCGTCCAGGATCGCCACGAGCGAGACCTCCGGGAGGTCCAGGCCCTCGCGCAGAAGGTTGATACCCACCAGGACGTCGAATTCTCCCGCCCGCAGGTCGCGCAGCGTCTTGACCCTGTCCAGGGTGTCCACCTCGGCGTGCAGGTATCGGCAACGCACTTCCATTTCGGCGTAGTACTCGGCGAGATCTTCGGCCATGCGCTTCGTTAGGGTCGTCACCAGCACCCGCTCCCCAGCGGCGGAACGGGCCCGGATCTCGCCGAGCAGGTCGTCGATCTGGCCCCTCACGGGCCGGACTTCCACCTTCGGATCCAGCAGCCCTGTGGGGCGGATGACCTGCTCCGCCACCACTCCGCTTGCCATTTCGAGCTCGTAGGGCCCAGGCGTGGCGGACACGTAGACGAGCTGCAAGGCGCGCTCCTCGAACTCCTCGAAGGTCAGCGGGCGGTTGTCGAGGGCGCTGGGAAGCCGGAAGCCGTGCTCCACCAGGCGCTGCTTGCGCGAGCGGTCGCCGCGGTACATCGCCCGCAGCTGGGGAACGGTCTGGTGGCTCTCGTCGATGAACATCAGCGCATCCTTGGGAAGGTAGTCCAGCAAGGTCGGAGGCGGCTGCCCCGGCTCGCGGCCGGTGAAGTGCCGGGAGTAGTTCTCAATGCCGTGGCAGTAGCCGAACTCGCTCATCATCTCCATGTCGAACCGTGTGCGCTGGGTCAGGCGCTGTGCCTCCAAGAGCTTGCCAAGCTCTCTAAGTTCTTGCGTGCGCACTTCGAGTTCCTCGGCGATGGCGCGCAGCGCACGCAGCTGCCTCTCAGCGGGCATCACGTAGTGGCTGGCGGGATAGATCGGAACGCGCTCGTAGGTCTGCAGGACCTGACCCAGAAGCGGGTCGATCTGCGAGAGCGTGTCGATCTCGTCGCCCCAAAGCTCGATGCGGTAGGCGTGGTCGTCATAGGTGGGGAAGACCTCGACCGTGTCGCCCATCATGCGGAACATGCCGCGCTCCAACGGCGCTCCGTCGCGCCGCTTGTAGAGCATCTTGACCAGCTGTCGCGCAATCGCCTTGCGCGGCTGGATGTCGCCCCGCTCGAGCATCAGCAGCATTCCGTAGTAGGCGTCCGGGGAGCCGAGGCCGTAGATGCAGCTCACGCTGGCGACGATCAGGCAGTCCCGCCGCTCGAAGAGGGACTTCGTCGCCGCGAGGCGCAGCTTGTCGAGGTCGTCGTTGATGGTGGCCTCCTTCTCGATGTAGGTGTCGCTGGCTGGCATGTAAGCTTCCGGCTGGTAGTAGTCGTAGTAGCTCACGAAGTACTCGACGGCGTTCCCGGGGAAGAAGCCCTTGAACTCGTGGTAGAGCTGGGCAGCCAGCGTCTTGTTGTGCGCGAGCACGAGCGTCGGGCGCTGCGCCGCCTCGACCACCTTGGCCACGGTGTACGTCTTCCCGGACCCCGTGATGCCCAGCAGGACTTGGTGGGCCTCGCCGTCCCGCAAGCCCTCGACGAGCTGGGCGATGGCCGTCGCTTGGTCGCCGCGCGGCGTGTAGTCGGATGCCAGATGGAAGCCCATCATGGCCCAGTCTAGCGACGCGCCATCGGCGCCCTCCCGGGACCGGGACGCGCGTTCTCTGGGCGCACCGGCGTGGCTGAAACCGCATCCGCCGCCTTTCGCGTACTCTGGAGAAGAGAAGCATCGGCGGAGTTGCCGCCGCTAGAGGTTCGCGCCCGAACCGGGCGCCCGGCGCGCACTGCCTTGCCGGTACGAAACGTTAAGGGGCTAAAAAAGGGGGAAATCAGAAATGAGTACACCAAGAGTGCGGATTCTGGCCTTGCTCGGGGCCTTGGTCCTTCACGCATCGAGTGCTTTCGGGCAGACGGCCTACGGGTCCGTCAACGGGACAGTCACGGATGCCAGCGAGTCTGTCATACCAGCTGCAGTGGTCACTCTCACCAACGTCGAGACGCAGGTGCAGACCGAGGCGCAGACGAACGCAAACGGCTACTTCCTGTTCATCAACGTCGTGCCCGGCACGTACTCGCTGAGCGTTGCTGCAGACGGCTTCAACCGGGCCGTCGAGCAGCAGTTCTCGCTGAACGTCAACCAGACGCGTACGCACGACTTCGCGCTGTCGGTCGGCGCGGTCACCGAGACGATCGAAGTGGTGGCGGAGGCTGCCCTGCTGCAGCAGTCCACGTCGGAGCTTGGCACGGCGATCACGGAGGAGGCTGTCAAGGACCTGCCGCTTAACGGCCGCAACTACTCCCAGCTGCTGACTCTTACCCCCGGGGCCACTCCGGTGAGCACGGCGCAGGGCAACGGCGGAGGCACGAGTTTTAACGCTCCGGTGGCCCTTCCGGGCTCGACCTTCTCGCTGCCATCGATCAACGGTGCTTGGAACCGAAGCAACATGAACCTTCTCGACGGGGTCATCAACCACTGGTTCTTCGGCCAGAGCTGGGCCGTGCTTCCGATCGTCGACGCAGTCCAGGAGTTCAAGGTGCAGTCGCACAACGACAAGGCCGAGTACGGCGGCGTGCTGGGCGGCGTGATCAATCTGGTATCGAAGTCCGGCACGAACGAGTTCCACGGAACCGTGTGGGAGTTCGTCCGGAATGACTTCTTCGACTCGCGCAATCCGTTCCTCGACGCCACAAGCGACGGCCCCACCCCGTTCCGCCAGAACCAGTACGGTGTCGCCGTGGGCGGTCCGATCGCGAGGAACCGCACCTTCTTCCACTTCGCGTGGGAGGGCTGGAAGTACCGCCGGGCTCAGCAGCAGTCATACTTCCACCCCACGGACGCCGAACGCAGCGGGGACTTCAGCAGCTCGATCCTCGCCCAGACGATCTTCGATCCGACCACGACGCGCGTGAACCCGGCCGACGCCCAGACTTTCCTCCGGGATGCGTTCCCTAACAACATGATCCCGGGTTCGCGCATCGACCCGATGACGCGGAACTACTTCGAGAACTACTTCGACCGTCCGAACATCGCCAGCCCGGCCTTCAACGTGATCAACACGCGACCGCAGCAGAGCGACAACGACACCATGCAGGTCAAGGTTGACCACCGCTTCGGGAACGCCGACAACCTATGGTTCCGCTACAGCCAGCTCAACAACCCGCAGACCCTGCCCGCGACGGTCAAGAACGGTCGCATCTTCAGCAACCGGCCGCGCAACATCGCGGGAGGCTGGGTCCACCTGCTCGGCACAAGTCTCGTGTTCGACACCAAGTTCGGCTGGGTGCGCGAAGCCCTGAACACGGAGGCCGACTTGGCCGCAGGGCTGGGCCCTCTGGAGTCGGACGGCTGGCTAGGGCTCAGTGAGTTCGGAGCTCCCGGGATCGGACTTCAGGCCCCATACGGTGGGGCCGGCATCTCCACTCCGCGCCCCGAGACCGACTGGCAATGGATGATCAGCGAGGGTGTGAGCTGGATCAAGGGCAACCACAACGTCAAGTTCGGCGGGATGTACATCTGGCAGGAGCGCGATGCGCTCACGACCCAGCATTCCGTTCCCTTCAACAACGCCCAGACCGCCGATCCGATCAATCCAGGCACGACCGGGAACTCGGTCGCCTCGGCCCTGCTCGGCTACCCGGCTCAGTACACGATCCGCAACCAGAACTACAACACCACTTGGCCTTCATTGGGCTTGTACGTCCAGGACGAGTGGAAGGTCTCCAACCGCGTGACCCTGAACCTCGGCCTGCGGTACGACACGTACTGGACGGGCCGCATGAACCGCGGCATGCAGAACGGGTTCGACTGGGAGACGGGAGACTGGCTGATCGGCGGGGGCAGCATGCCGCGCCCGTGCAGCGAGGTGGGCATCGCGCCATGCATCCCTGGCACGGGCAACATCGCCGACTTGCCCTTCGGCCAGCACATCCGGCTGGCGGACGATCCCAATATGTACGAGCCCGCGCACGACGGCTTCCAGCCGCGCATCGGGATCGCCTGGCGAGTGCGCGAGACGACCGTCGTGCGCGCCGGATACGGCGTGAACTACGACAGCCTCACCGGCGTGATGCAGGGCTTCCAGCAGTCGATCGGCACTTGGCCGGACAAGCAGTTCGCACAGCCCGCATACAACGGCACCGGCGAAGATCTGACCAGCGTCGGCCGCGCCAACCAGCTGGGGGGAGCCCCGCTTCCCGACCCGTCGCCGTTCGGCAGCGCAGGATGGTACGCCAATCCGCGCACCAAGCCCGCCTATTCCCACCAGTGGAACGTCGAGATCCAAGAGCAGCTGAAGAACAACCTGACCTTCTCAATCGCCTACGTCGGCAGCCGCACGAAGCGCCTCGAGCACAACGGGGCCGCCAACACGGCGACCAGCACAGGGGCGGGCACTCCGGAAGAGGTCCGCCAGCGCCGCCCATTCCCGTACCAGACCACGATGTTCTACGGAAACTTCTGGGGCCAGGGGTGGTACGACTCCCTGCAGATGAAGCTGAACCGGCGCTTCAGCAACGGATTCCAGGCGCTGATCAGCTACACCTGGTCCAAGGCCCTCGACACGCAGAGCGGCTGGTTCGGGGCCGAGAATGGCATCGGCGGGAGCTCCGCGGTCCAGAACTACTACGATCCGCTGGACAATAAGGGGCCCTCGGGGTACAACATTCCCCACTTCCTCTCGATCGCTGCGGTCTGGGAACTGCCCTTCGGGCCCGGCAAGCCGATGCTGAACTCGGGCGCGGCGGCCCACATCCTTGGCGGATGGCAGCTGAACACGATCGCCCAGTTCCGTTCGGGCCAGCCGGCCAACCTGTCTGTGACCGGCGATGTCGCCAACATCGGCAACGAGGTCGCTTGGTGGAACTACGCCCGGCCGAACGTCGTCGGCGATCCGCACTCGGGCGGCGGCACTGAAGCGCGCTGGTTCAACACGTCCGCCTTCGACACGCCGGTACTGTCCTACGGCAACACGGGCAAGAACGTGATCTACACGGCGGGGGTGCAGAACATTGACGTATCCCTGTTCAAGAAGGTGGCGATCGGGGAGCGCTACAGCGTTGAACTGCGCATCGAGTCCTTCAACGCGTTCAACATCCAAAACCTCGGGGCGCCCAACACGGTCTTGGGCAATCCCAACTTCGGGCGAGTGGCCAGCCTTGCCCAAGCGACCCGTCCGAGGGTCTTCCAGCTGGGCCTGAAGTTCATATTCTGAGGCCGGCTGCGTCTGGTCTGTCGGGGTGGCCCGCCGTTGGGCGGGCTGCCCCTTTCACTCGGGGCGGTCAGGGCCCCGCGGCCAGTCGCGGAGCTGACGCGCCAGCCATACGTCGTCCCTGTCGGCGTGGCACAGCAAGCACGCGTTGGGGCTGTGCTGCCTGCCGAAACGGCGAGTGGCCTCCGCATCCGGAATGTCGTCGATGCGGTGGGTCGCGGCCTCGAACAGCAGCGCGTGCATAATCTTCGGCATGTGGCACGACGCGCATCGGCTGCCTTCTGACCCTGCGGAGTGCCGGGTGTGCAGCTCCGGCGCCTCCCCGTAGCTCGAATGGCACTGCAGGCACATGCGGTCCTGCGCGTCCGGGTGCTTGAGCGAGGCCGGGTTGCGCTCCGGATCCGGCGGGTGGGGATTGTGGCAGTTCCCGCAATGGGCGCCTCCCAGCCGATAGCAGGCCGTGCGCACGAAGGACTCGCCGATGAACGTCGTTTCGCGGAAGCGTCCGTCGCGGTGGGTGGCCTTGGCAGAGAATTCGTTCAGTGGCCGGCCCTTGTACGATCGGTCGAAATCGGGTGACCTGCCGGTGAAGTTGACCTCGCCGCTAGGGCCGATCTCCACCAAATTGGACTGCATGTGGCACTGGCCGCAGATCGAGACATAGCGCTCGGCTCCAATCTCCCCGAAGCGCACGGGCGTACCGCCGGGGACTCCCTTGGAGGCGGCCGCCGCGTGATCCGCGGAAGGTCCGTGGCACATTTCGCAGTTCACGCCAGCTTCGCCGTGCCGGAAGTCCACGGGTCGCAGCGGCTGGGCTGCGGCCAGCTGGCTGGTATGGCAGCTGGCGCAGTTGACTTGGTAGTTCGTTGCCCTGCTCATGCGGTGGAATGCCCCTAAGTCGGCGCGCTCAGTGCCCGGGGGATCGATCACCTTCCAGAAGTTGAGCCAGCGGCCCTGCACGGCGCTGTACTGGACGGGCAGGACGTGGATGCTGCCGTTCGCCAGTTCAGTCGCATACGCCTGCTGCCACTTCGAACCGATCACGTGGTCGATTCTGTGGCGCTGCCAGCCCCCGATTCCGTCAGGAAGCTCGATGTAGTGCCTGCCGTCCGAAATGCCGATCCGCGCCTCAACTGCGCCGTCATCTGAGAGCACTTCCGCCCCTGCCCCGAAATCCGCCAGAACGTCCTCCGGCTTCCACGGTCGGAACATCCGCCCCATACCCGTGCGCGCCCAGGAATCGTGAATCTCGGTGTGGCAGCCTCGGCATGCGGATGAGCCGGCATAGCGGGCGTTCTCTCGCGGCGCGGTATCCCTGTTGGGAGCTGGCGGGTGCAGCGCCGGTCCCTCCATGGACACGACGATTCGATCGAGCTCCGCGCTGGTGGTTTCCGGCGGAAGGCCCAAAGCCCGGCGGAGATGAACGGCAGCCCGCTCCGCGAGTTGGCCACCCGCGCGGACGGCGTCGGCGAGGTTGGCCGCAGCCTGATCCGGCTGGTCGAGCAGTGCATGGGCGATGCCCAGCAGGTAGGCTGTCGACGGATTCGTGCGCTGCAGAGACCTGGATCGGACGAGCTCGTCGACCGCACTCCGCGCCAGCTCGAGGCGCCGGGCACGTTCAGAGGCGAGTGCATCCGCCAATGCCGCTCGGCCCAAGACAGCCCGGCCCGTGGCCTCAAGCTGGAGCCGCAACCGCTCCCACCGCTTCTCGCCAAAGCTTGCCGGCTTGTCGAAGCGCTCCAACTGGTACAGGGCTTCCCGTGCGTCCACGGCCGCCTCCCTGAGGCGACCCAACGTCGCTTCGGCATCGGCTATAGCGACAAGCAGAAGGGGATTCTCCGGTGTCATCCGCAGAGACTGCCGCGCATGGTGGATTCCTCCCGCCAGGTCGCCCGCGTCAATGGAGCTCTTGGCGGCGATGTCCAGGATGCCGGAGAGCAGGGCAGAGTCCGGAAAGCCCATCAGGAACTTCTCGGCAAGAGCCTTCTTGCGCGCTGGAGACGACGCCGCCAAGATCTCCTTGATGGCTCGCCGCTCTTCCGCGTCCTCGGCTTGGTCCAGGATCGTAAAGCCGTTAACGCGCTCCCGGAAGAGGACGGTGTCCACCTCTTGAGACGAACCTGCAGCGGCCAAGAGGAGCCCGAAGACTGTAGTGGCCGCAACCCCAACCCTAGGGCGAGCGGGCCGGGATTCTTGGAGCCACCACGGCAAATGGCGCGCCGTGCGGGTCAATCCGAACGGCAGCGATCGTTCTTGCCAGCGGCGGCTACCCATCTTCAGCTGGGCGTGTCAAGTATAGGCGGAGCCGCCCAACGCATCGTGCCTAGTTCCGAGTGGATCTCAGCGCACGCGCGCATCGGCCCGAAAGTGCGCATCGGGGAGGATGTGCACATCAGGCGGAGTGCCCGCATCGGCCGATGTGCCCGGATCGACCGTGACTGCCGTCTCGGCAAGGAGATCCGACTGGGCAGAGGTGCCATCCTTAAGGCGCTCGTCTGGGTGGGCGAGGGTGCCGAGATCGGAGGCAGCGCGGTGATTGAGCGTGGCGCGAGTCGCGTTTCTCGGGGCGGATTCACAAGTCGACAAGCACGGCAGGATCGGCAGGGACGCGAAGGTCGAGGACAAGGTCCGGATCGGGCATAAGTTGACCATCGGCGAGCGGACATTCGTGGGCGCCCGCGGCACGCTGGGCTCCCACGCCGCACTGCAGGACCGCGTGACTGTCGATACCGACGTCACCATCGGCAGCCTCGTGAGCGTGGACAGCGAAACATCGATACACAGCGGAACGCGCCTAGGGCCGAGCTGTGATGTCGGGTGGGGCGTACTGACCAGTAAGGGCACCACCATCGGCGATCTGGCCACGATCGAGGAAGGGGTTGCCTTGGCCCCGGTCTCGACGATCGCAGGCGGAACGCGTGTGAGCGTGGCGCCGAGATCACCCACCGCCCCCGGGCGGTGACCGCCCGCTCGTCCAGCGGACCTATCGCGCCTTGCCGCGATCCCGACCGGGACCGCCGTACTGCCAGCGGCTGCTTGCCGCCACATTGGCCGACGCGGGGACGACCGCTCCCCGACGCCCGCGTCGTCCATCAGGACCGCATGCTTCTCCAGGACAGTCTTGTCGCCCACGCGGCAGTTTCGCCCGGTCTCCGCCATCGCCTCGAAGACCGCGCCGCTTCCGATTTGGCCACTGGGCGCGACCGTGGCCAAATCGCCGATCCGGACACGCGCCCCGACCGACGCGAAGGCTCCGACGGTCGAGTGCGCGTCGAGCACTGCGTTCTCCCCTACGGTCGCCGCCAGAGCGAGGACGGCGCCGAGGCGTAGGCGCGAACCGTCGCCAACCTGCGCTTGCTCGCTCACACCTGCGGCCTCCTCGATGCGGACGTTGGCGCCAATCTTCGCGTCCGCTTGCGCCCTGACGCCGGAGGCGATCCTCGCTCTCGCGCCGATCTCCGCCCCTTCTCCGACGTCGGCACTGTCACCGATGCTGGCTGTGCGTCCGATCTCCGCGAACGTGCCGATCGCGGCTCCCGCGCCAACCTTCGCCCCCCCATCCGACATTGGCGCGGCTCCGGCTCCGCGCCTTCGGACGGATGTTGACGTTCGGGCCGATCGCGGCTCCCGCCTCGACCACCGCCGTCGGGTGCACTTGGGCGGTCGGGTCGATCCGCGCCTCAGGCCGGGTGTCGCGAGCGTTTCGGACCGCAGCGCTCATGCGCCAAGCGTCTCAGACGGCTGTCATTTCTCGGCGGGCACCTAATCGATCACCGCGGTACGGAAGCCTCTGGCCCGTTGCTCTCGCAGTGTTCCCCCGGAAGGATCCGCACCCAGCGGTCCGTCTTCACACCGTCGGCGAGCACCACTCCTTCGGCAACATAGGACCAATCGCCGATCTCCGCCCCCCGGCCAATCTTCGCCCCCTCGCGAATCTCCACCCCTCGGCCGACCTTTGCGTTTTCCCCGATGACCGCTCTCGCTTGGACCTGCGATACGCGCTCAAGATCGGCCCTTGCGCCGATGCGCACCGCGCCTTCGACGGTCGATTCCGGTCCGATGACCGCATCCTCCCCGATCCGGACTCCCTCGCCAATCCTCACCCTCTCGTAGATGAAGGCTCCCCCGCCAATCCTCACTCCCTTGTCAATCCGCGCGCGGGGGCCAACTTCCGCGCCCCTGCCGATCTCCACGTCTCGCCCGATGACGGCCTTCGGGCAGATGTGTGCGTTCTCGCCGATTACCGTGCGGGGCCAGATCTGGGCCTTCTCGTGGACATGCGCACCGTCACCGATCCGGACGTCTGCCGTGATCAGGGCGAACCAGCCCACTCGAGCACTCTCGCCGACCACACTGCCTTCTCCGATGACTGCGCCTTCGTCAACCACCGCCCCATCACCAATGCGCACCCGACTCCCGATCCAGACATCCTCGCCGATCCGCGCGGAGCTGTGCACCTCTGCGCTCGCATGGACCGCCGCGCCCGGATGGACCCGACCCTCAGGCCGGGCGTCCGGAGTGTCCGGGACCTTGGCGTTGCTCATGCACCAAGCATCTCAGAGGACTGTCATCCGCCGGGGGACTGCCCGTGCAGCCGTTCGATCAACCCGGAGGCTTCGGGGAGCCAGCCGCTGGGGTTGACCCCGCGCTAGTGACCGACCACAGCCACCCATCGGCCGGTCACCCCAGCCACAGCGGTGGATCAGGGGAGTCCGACACGGGCCAGACAAGTCGGCGCTCTCGCCTGGCTCGTCAGAGCACCATGAACGCCATCCCGCCCAACGCAATTCGGACCCGATCAAGACTGAATGTGACGCCGCTCGTACGTGGGCGGACTTGTGAAGACGGATCAGAGCAGGTGTTGGACGGCTTCCGGCACAGTGTGGGCAGTTCGATCCGCGCTATCTCGGAACGCTTAGTCGCTCACTCGTGCTCGGAGATCTCTACCGCATCACTGTATCGATCTCCTTGACTAGGTCGTCTGCTGGTAGGTCCCGATTCTTGCAGTCGATGTCTTGGTCTCGGCGCCATTGGCGGC
Source organism: Bryobacterales bacterium (assembly GCA_965203925.1). GTDB lineage: Bacteria > Acidobacteriota > Terriglobia > Bryobacterales > UBA6623 > VXMF01. The sequence goes on along the minus strand of OZ241924.1, from coordinate 647,706 downwards.
ATCGGCGGACGCTTCCAGTCTGGTGGCACGGGTTTGTAGCCGCGCTTTTCTGACGTTTTCTTGTCTCTGGCGTTTGCTGGACCGAAGATTTTGCTGAGCATTGGTCTCCTCCTTCGGAAAGCTAGCGATTCGTGCCGCTCTTCGTGAACATGATAGATTCGCGGACCGGCTCATCTCGGCACGATCAAACTTAGGCGTTCCGGATACCGGGCCAGTCCAGTGCGCCAGCGGCCAGTCTGATCGGACCTTGCGACGGATGCCAAGGTGTCATCTGGACGCTGGCGAGCAAACGCCAACACAACCGCACAAGCACCAGCACTAACAGACGCCGTGGGTTGCGCGAACGGCAAGGACCAAAGCGCCCGCTGTCACCGACGCTCGCCGACCCAGAAGGAATCCTCCTAGGCAGGGCCTGCGGGGAAATGTAGCGGCGCTCGGGTATCCGTGCATCCAGCCGAGCCGTCCGCAAGGTCTTGCCATCTGCTCAGGTGCGAGCGATCCGGCGTCAAATGAAGGCCACCGAACCGTCGGCACGGAAGCCCGTTGTCCGCTTCCAAGACCGTGGCGGATAGTGCCGAAATGCCTCCTCGTTCAGTTCTACGCCCCAGCCCGGCTTGTTCGGGATGTCTGCGTAGCCATCCTTGACCATCGGTGGCTCGTCCAGCACGTCCCGGCGCGCGTCGTCGACGGGCGCCCTGTACTCAAGGATCAGGAAGTTCGGCGTAGAGGCGGCGAAGTGGATGTTGACCATAGTGGCGAGCGGACTCATCGGGTTGTGAGGTGCCACCATCATGTACTGAGCTTCCGCTATGGCCGCGATCTTCTTCATCTCGAGGATTCCCCCACAGATGCAGACATCGGGCTGCACGATGTCCAGCGCCTGGATGTTGATCAGGTCGCGGAATTCGTATTTGGTGTAGTTGCATTCTCCGGAGGCCAGCGGGATGTTGACGTGGTCCGCGAGCTTCTTCATCGCGTCCGGGTTTTCCGGCCGGATTGGCTCCTCGAGCCAGAACGGGTACAGCGGCTCGATCTCTCGGGCGACCCGAATCGCGCGCTGCACTTCGAAGTAGCGCGCGTGTATGTCAACGGCGATGTCGTGGTCCGGGCCCACGGCGTCGCGAACGGCCCGCACCCGCTCGCCGGCGATGCGCGTGACCTCGTTGTACGGCATTTGGTTGTCCCCCGGATTGTGAGGGGACATCTTGCAGGCGTTGTAGCCGAAGCGTTCTCGGAGCTCAACGGCGTTGTCCGCCGCCTCTTGCGGCGAGCCGCCGCCGATCGACTGGTACAGCCGCACCTTGTCGCGGACCCTTCCGCCCAGCAGCGCCCACACGGGCAGGCCGGCAGCCTTGGCCGCGATGTCCCAGAGAGCGTGCTCGATGCCGCTGATCGCCGAGTTGACCACAGAGCCGCCTGGGAAGCGGGTCGTGTTGTACATGAGGTCCCACAGGTGCTGGATGTTACGGGGATCCTGGCCCACTAGCCAGCCCGTGTAGTCCTTGATGACCTCGACCGTGGCCAAGTCCGGACCGCACGAGTAGGCCTCGCCGATCCCATGGATACCTTGGTCCGTCAGGATCTTCACGTACACCCAGTTCCTGCCGCTGATGTTTCCCGTGCCGCCCTGTTCCCCGCGCGTACTTCCTACGAGGAAGGTCTGGATGTCAGTGATGCTCATCGGGGGCTGGTCGCCTATTTGCGATGGAGCCGGCATTGCGGCGGCGCCTGCTGCCGCGAGGCCGCCTCGACGGAGAAAGGAACGGCGTCTCATCATGTAGGAGTTTCCGGCAATCCGCGCCCGCCTGTCAATCCTGCTCGTAATGGTCCGGTGACGGCATGCGCGGGGCCGCCGTGCCACCGGGCCCTCGCGAGCGGCCGCGAGGGCCCGGCCAAAGCCGTAAGGAGGGACGAGGCGGGTGCCGTTCCCGAGCCGTCTTCCACGGGGCAGTCCAGCCGCCGATGGGCCGGACGGCGGAGTCTAGCGAACTCTCGCAGCCGCTCCGTTGGCAGGGAGGTCGGTCCAGCAATGTCCCTGACACGGCGTCTCGATCGCCGGCCGGGGGCGACCTCTGGCACCTCGCCCCAACGGTTCTGGCTTCCCCTATCATGAGAACCCATGGGGAGGAGGCCGGAGAGTCCTGGGCGCATAGCATTCCGATCAATCTTCATCGCAGCCGCCGTCAGCGGGGCGCTTCTTGTGGCGGCATTCCTGATCCACCATGCGAGACCCCGGACCGAGACTGACCAGCCGATCCCGGAGCTTGTGCGGGCCACCGGCCGCTGCGCGCAGTGCCACAGAGAAGAGACCCCCGCGATAGTTCACCAGTTTGAGCGCAGCGAGCACAGCCGCGCCAACATCACTTGCCTAGACTGCCATCAGGCGCTTGACGGCCAAGAATCGCAGGACCACTACAACTTCACGCTGGCCGTCGATCTCACCTCCCTGAACTGCAGCAGCTGCCACCGAACCGAATACCAGCAGTTTGCGCGCAGCCGCCACGCCCTGCCCGCGTGGTCGGCCGTTAGCGGTGCTGAGGGCGTGCCATCGGACTTGGTTGCTCTCGGCGAGCAGCACCACCCGGGGGCGGTTGATCGGCCCCCGAACGCACTTGCCCGGCTCGAGGGCGTCGCCGCGACGAGGACGGGTTGCCTCGGGTGTCATCAGATCGGCCGACCGAACGAAGACGGGTCCATCGGAAGCTGTACGGAATGCCACTCCAGGCACTCCACATCGATCGCGCTCGCCCGGGAGCCGCAGACCTGTGGCCAGTGCCACATGGGTCCCGACCACTCCCAGCTCGAAATCTACACGGAATCAAAGCACGGCGCTCTCTTCGCCGCCCAGCGAGACTCGCTCAATCTCGACGCTGAGCCAAAGAACCTTACAACCGCAGACATGTCGGTGCCGACGTGCGCGACGTGCCATCTCAGTGGACTGGACGGCCTGAGGGTGACCCACGACACGACCGAGAGGTTGTCCTATTGGCTGTTCGCCCCAGTCTCGGAGCGTCGGCCGACGTACGCGCGGGGCAAGACTGAGATGCAGGAGACCTGTCTACGCTGCCATGCATCCTCCCAGGTCTCCCGGTTCTACGATGAGGCAGAGGCGGTCTTGCAGCAGACAAATGCCCTGGTCCGCGAGGGACAGGACTTGATGGACGGCCTGCGATCAGACGGCTTGCTGACGGCCGACCCGTTCGACGAGCCCATCGAGTTCGCGTACTTCGACTACTGGCACTACTATGGGCGCACCGCCAAGCACGGAGCATTCATGGGCGGAGCCGACTTCGTCCAGTGGCACGGGAACTACGAACTCTTGCTCACGCTGTCTGAGATGAAGGAAATGGCGGCTGCACTGCGGCATGGCGCTCCGGGCCGCTGATCTACTCCAGCCCCGCAGGGCCGGCGCGATCCTCGAGGCATTCGTCCTCGCGAACTTTGCGTTCCTCATCCTGGATGTGTACTTGGCGCACTCCGTCAACAACTTTCGCCACGCCGTAGAATGGGTCCCGCTCGGATTCTCAGTCTTGGCGACGGCAGTGCTGGCCGCTACATTTAGCAGTGTTGCGAGGGGCCGTCCAGGGCGGTTGTCCCACCGTGCAGGGCTGACTGTCGGATTTGCCTCGATCGCGCTCGGGATCGCAGGTGTCATCTACCACCTTGAGGGACAGTTCTTCGAGCAGCGAACTCTCCGCAGCTTGGTGTACACCGCTCCATTCGCAGCGCCGCTGGCCTATTCGGGCATTGGCTTCCTCCTCGTCTTGAACCGCGTCGCACCGCAACAGTCCCACGAGTGGCGCTGGTGGGTCCTCTTCCTCGCTATGGGGGGCTTCCTCGGCTGTTTCGTGCTTGCGGTCTGCGACCATGCCCAGAATGGCTTCTTCCACCGGAGCGAGTGGTGGCCCGTGGTCTCGAGCGCGATCGCGGTAGGCGTGTTGGCAATGGTTCTGACCGACCATGGCCGGTCGCACCTTGGCCTTGTCCTAGGGATGCTTGCCCTTCAGGCGGTTACCGGCTTGGCCGGTTTCTGGTACCACGTCTCAGCTGACGTGAGTGGGCTGTCGGCCAGCCTGTTCGAGAACTTCGTGCATGGGACGCCGGCGTTCGCGCCGCTGCTGTTTGTCGATCTTGCCATCTTGGCTGCGATCGGGATGCTCGTTCCCGCTGGAGGGGGACCTCAAGGGCAGGTAATGCGCTGACTGGCCGTCTCTTGCGGAGCCGGCCCCAGCAGTCTCGGCTCCGCGGCCCGCCAGTGGGGCGGTGCGCACCCTCGACCGCGTCGGCCCGTCGCGCGTCAACCTGCGAAGGGAGCGCACAAAGCGGCTCGCGAGCGCGCCGGATAGATCCCGGCTGTGCCAGATGCTCCGCTGATTCCGTCCGGGATGCTTCGCGCGCACGCCGCAGGCAGCTGCACGGATTCCAAGAGCATCAGGCGCTATAATCCCGGCGGCTGGCCTCGCCCGGACCCAAGCCGGGGGCTGGCGAGCTATGCCGAAGCGAACACGTCTATGTCTTCCCCGCGCACCTCAGCCACAGTTCTACTCTGGGCCGTCGCATGCATTGGCTGCCAGTCGAATCCGCCTGAATCGGCCCAGCATCGCCCGAATGTTCTCTTCTTGGCAATCGACGATCTGAATGACTGGATCGGGGCCGCTGGCGGCCATCCCCAAGCCCAGACCCCCAATCTGGACCGTCTCGTGTCGCAGAGCGTGTACTTTCGAAACGCCCACACGGCGGCCCCCGTCTGCAGCGCGTCCCGACATGCCTTGCTGAGCGGCCTCCGGCCTTCAACGACGGGTTGGTACACGAACTCGTCCAAGGATCCCGAGGTGTACTCCAGGATCTTGGGCCACACCGTTCCCCTTCCGACACACTTCAAGCGCAACGGATACAGAACGATGGCGGCAGGGAAGATCTTCCACTCAGGGACGAGTGACGTTCAAGGCTATGACTATTGGCACGAGACCCGTCCCAAGTACCGTTGGCCAGAGGAGCTTGCCGCGCGCGGCCACGGGTACCAAGGCAGGAACGGCGGGCACTTTCACCCATTCCCGCCGGACGGCGGAGCGATCTACCAGAAGTATCAGGAAGGGGTCGACGGCCAGTCCCTGTGCTGGGGAGCCCTTGAGGACGAAGACATGCCGCCCGAAGGCATGCCCGACGAGCAGATCGCTGGGTGGGCCGTGGAGCGGCTGCGCCAGGAACACGACGAGCCGTTCTTCCTAGCCGTCGGATTCGTTCGGCCGCATGTTCCCTACACCGCGCCGAAGGAGTTTTTCGATCTGTACCCGCTCGATGAGATAGCCATGCCGAACGTGCCCGGCGATGAGATGGATGACATCCCGCTCGTCGGCAAGGCCATGGCATACGGGACGATACAGGGCGGTGACCACCGCAATGTGCTGGATACCGGGCCTGGCTACTGGCGAGAGATGGTCCGCGCCTACCTCGCGTGCGTGTCCTTCGTCGACGCTCAGGCGGGCAAGGTGCTCAACGCGCTAGAGCAGAGTCCATACGCCGACAACACCATTGTCGTGTTCTGGTCGGACCATGGCCAGCACTTGGGCGAGAAGCGGCACTGGCGCAAGCAGGCTCTGTGGGAGGAGTCTACCCAGGTCCCGCTGGCAATCCGCCTTCCCGGTTCCAGTCATGGGGGCAAGGTCTCGGACCAGCCGGCAAGCTTGCTGGACGTCTACCCCACGTTGCTGGATCTCGCGGAGCTGCCGGCCGTTCCGGGGCTCGAGGGAACCAGCCTGTTGCCCCAGTTGAACGATCCCTCCGCTCCCCGCGCCTTGCCTGCCGTGACCACTTGGCACTATGACAACCATTCCGTGCGCGACCTGAACTACCGATACATCAGATACCGAGACGGCACGGAAGAACTCTACGACCACCGATCGGACCCGGAAGAGCACGCCAACCTGGCCATGGACCCGCAGTTCGCCGACGTCAAGGCCGGTCTCGCGGCCTTCATACCAACAACCAACAAAGTGCCGCAATCGATCGAGGACGGCGGCTTGGACTCATTGGGGCGGAAGGTTGAGATGCTCCGTGAGGAAGGCGTCCCCGACTGGCTGGGCGCAGTTCCGAGGAATGCCGGGCCGAAGTGAGCACAAGTCGGCCGCTCATCTCAATCCCCAAGCTTCCGGTGGCGCCGGTGCTTCGCCAAGAATGCCCAGCGTTACTGGGTGCAGGACGGAGGAGAGGGCTCTTGCGGGGGACATGCTCGGCACGCTCGCCGGTTCCTCTACCCGGAATGCCGGGATCCGGCTCGTTCGTGATGCCGCGGTGTCGCGGCGCTCGGCCACGCCCAATCTGGTCAAGGTTGTTCCTGCACGACCGTGACGCGGCCGGCCTGCACGCCCTGGACGATTTGGACCTTTCCCGAAGGCCAACGCACCGTGACTGCCTTGATGGAGGCCTCGCCGCCGAGTCCGAAGTGCACGGGCACGGCCGCGGATGAGGCGTACCCGACGCTAGACGTCGCCAAGTTGTGCTGCGTGCCTCCCGCCGTGGACATGACGATGGTTGCGCCGAGGCCGTTGCGGTTGGATTTGGAACCGTGCAGCTCGATCGCCACCCAGCTATGCTGGCCTGGGCTGTCGTTGATCCAGATCTCCGCCGGGGCATCCAGTGCGGTCACGACCAAGTCAAGTTTCCCGTCGCCATCAAGATCGCCGGCGGCGGCGCCACGGTGGTGGCGCGGCGGCGCTTCCGCGAAGCCAGCCTCGCGAGTCAGCTCGGCGAAGCTCCCGTCGCCGATGTTCCGAAAGACTGTGTTGTGCTGCCGGACTTCGACCGACGGGTTGACGGGATTCGCTTGGACATCCCCCCTGGAGAAGAAGAGGTCCTTGAGGCCGTCATTGTCGAAGTCGGCCATGATCGCCGCGTAGCCCGCCATGTCACGCGTGAGCTTCGCGAGACCGCTGGAGCGGCTGGCGTCAACAAAATACCCGTCTGGAGTGTTCAGCATCAGCGGGAATGTCTCGCCCGGCAGCGCCGCATAGGCCACGTCCGGAAGCCCGTCGCCGCTTATGTCGCGAGCATCGAGGCCCATCCCGGAGATGTCGCGGCCGTGCTCGGGCAGCGCGATCGTCGCCTCGAACGCGACCTCCTCGAACGTCCCGTCGCCGGTACCTCGGAAGAGGAAGTTGGGCAGCTTGTCGTTGGTGACGAACACGTCCTGCCATCCGTCTCCGTCAAAGTCGGCCACGGCGGCTCCCATGCCCTTGCCCACATGCGCGCTTAGCCCGGAGGTCTCCGATATGTTCTGAAACCTGCCGCTGCCCAGATTCCGGTAGAGACGGTTGGGCGTTCCTTTGTAGTACTTCGGGTGGCAGTAGTCGCGTCGGCCCGACTCGTCGCAGACAGGGTCGGCACCGGGCTGCCACGCCAGGTAGTTCACTACGAACAGGTCCAGGAGGCCATCTGCATCGTAGTCCAGCCAAGCGCCGGTGATGGCCCACAGCGGGCCATGGTCGGGGTCCTCTGCCGCGATCCCGGCAACATCGGTGATGTCGTCGAAGCGCCCGTCGCCCCCGTTGCGGTACAGCGTGCAGCCGTGCAGCCCGGCAACGAACAGATCTTGGTCACCGTCGTTGTCGAAGTCGGCGACCGCCGTTCCGAATGCGAACCGCTCTCCCGCGAGGCCCGCCGCCGCCGTCACGTCGCTGAAGCCCGCGTGTCCGTCGTTCTGCAGGAGGCGGTTGCTGTACCGATTGTCGGACTTTCGGTTCGACGGGAGTTCCGCCCCGTTGGCGAAGAAGATGTCCAGATCCCCGTCGCCGTCGTAGTCGAACAGGGCCAGGCCGCCGGGCATTGTCTCGGGAGCAAAGCGATTCTCGGATCCGGCATGCTCCAGGACGAAGTCCAATTCCCTGTGGACAAAGCGGATCGCCGGCTCGGTCGCCATTGCGACCAAGCTTGCAGCTGGCACCAATGCTGGAAGAATTCCCCGAAGACGGGTCATGGACCGTCCGGGGCGTGGTCCAGGGCGACGTAGAGCGCCTTGGTCGCGTCGATGTCACCGGGAGCCATCTTCAGCACCTCCCGGAGGCGTCCCTTGGCCTCTTCCCAGCGCCCAAGGCGGCACAGCACAAGCGCCGCGTTGCGCCGGAATAGGACGTTGTCCGGGGCGATCGCGATGGCGGCTTCATAGTGCGACAGGGCTCGGTCGAAATCCTGCGCATCTTCGGCCTCCAGGCCGAGATTGTTTAGCCGACCGGCTTGCGTGACGCTCGCCTCATTCACCGCCCTCCCCGCGCTCGCCTTGGCGATTGCGGCCAAATGACGGCGGGCCTGCTCCACCATTCCTGCGCCACGCAGCGCACGGCCCAGCGCATAGGCGGCGGGCTGGTGGCCCGGGTCAAGGCGGGTCGCCGCCTGCAGCGCTGCCACCGCCCCGGTAGCGTCGCCGGACCTCAGCAGCTGTTCCCCGAGGAGGTATTGGGCTTCCAAGCTCCCGCTGTCCAGTTCGGCTGCCCTGCGGAGAACGGCAGCCGCTCTGTCCGCATCGTCCTGATCGGCGAGGATTCTGCCGAGTTCGAGGTGCGCCGGGCCGAACTCGGGAGCGAGACGGATCGACTCTTCGAGGTCGACGACCGCCTTCGCTGCCAGCCCGGCCTGCTGCCGAGCCTTACCGCGCAGGTAGTGCAGGCGGGCGCGGGTGGCCGCGTCCGAGGAGTTCTCGAGGGCTTCCGTCAAGTGCTGTAGTGCCTGCTCAAGCCGGCCGTCCATGGCCAGCACGAGCGCGAGCCCCTCGTGTGCCGGGCCTAGTGTGGGCTGGAGCGAAATGGCTGCCCGGAAGGCCGGTTCCGCGCGTTCGGGTTGTCCGAACTGGGCCAGGGCCTGTCCGAGAACGAGCAGGCTCGCCGCATCCTCTGGCTGAATCTCCGCCGCCCGCTCGAGGGCCTGGATGGCCAGCGAGCGCCGGCCCATCAGGGAGTGCGCGATTCCCAGCATGCGGTGGCCGTCCGCACTGTCCGGGTTCTTCTTGAGGTACGGGTCAAGAGCCGCGACCGCTGCCTGTGGCGCACCGTTTCGCAAGGCCGCGCTCGCCTCAAGCAAGGCGTCTTGGCTGAGCAACGGAAGGCTCAGCGCAGACATGGCTGTTACCAGCGGGAGTACTCGAGGGAAATGCACAAGAGTTGGCAAATGCTGCGGGAGTCTGTCCAGATTCTACTACGGGAGGTCGAAGCGATTCGGCAGGGCAGGGTCTTTGTGCGGTTCCCACGGCACTCCGAAATTCCAGAGAACGCGAAGCTACAGATCTACTTCACTACTTGCCAGACGAGAATCAAGACTGTCTCCGTGGCGACTGATGTTGCTTCTTAGGGACCGAGGTTTGTCTGGGAGGCGCGAGCTGAATCTCCCTATTCAAAGCTGCTTTAATACCGATCCTTGGGGAGCGCCCAACACTTCGCTTTCCTTCACTATGGAGAGTCTCGGTCCAATTCTAAGAACGAGAAACGACAACGGTTATTGCGATCTGTTGATGCGTCCCATCCGTCGGGCACGAGGCGTGCCAGACCACTGCTGTCAGCCTGTAGGCCGGGATCCTCCCGTTGAAGCCACTCGACGACCGCGATCAGTGTGGCGTCCACTGCAAGGCCGGCGTACCGGCCCGCGAATCGTCCTAGGCGTTGGCGCTGGAACTTGGGAAGATCGTCGTGAGCGCCTTCCCGGTGTCCCGTCTCCGCGTGGGCCGATCATTCGAACGGCAGTGGCCGGATCCGGATGTCTCGCCACTCCATGACGAGTGGCTGCCAGATTCTGACGTCCCTCTCTACATGGACCGGCTTCGTGCGGTAGGCCTTGCCAATCCCGTGGACGTGCAGGGCGATGAATCTCGCCTTCTGCATCTCATACTCCTCATTGTTGACCAGATCTGGACTGGCCGTTCACCAAGGTCGGCGTGGACGGCCCGCGTGCAGCGAACCGCATCCGGTTCGACCGGTTCAGGTGGCAAGATTCGAACCCTGCTGCTGGACCATCGCAGCAACCGCTAGACCGGCATGCCGCCAGTCAGGCTGTCTCCCACGACGCCAACATCCGATTGCATGACCTAGAGTTCGTGAAGGCAGGGAAGCAGACGGGCAAGCCGTTCCGCGAAAACCAAGCGGCCACTTTGTTCCTCTTGACAGGGCACGGAGCAATTCGACTCGTTCTGGGCACATCGACAGTAGCGTTTCCGGTATTGATCAATCACCCCACATGACGGCAGAACTCACGTTTCCAGTCCTGTGGGCTAGCGCCTCGACAGGGGGCCAGGAGCCTAGAAGCTGAATTGCAGAAGGAACCGAAAGGTTCGGCCGTCATTGAGGGTGTTCGTGATCTGGCCGAAATTTGGGGAAGTAAGGTTGAAGCCTGGCTCCGCGAATTGCGGAGAATTGAAAGAGTTGATCGATTCGGCACGGAAGTCGATCGCCCTGTCGGCGCCTAGCGGCCATGAACGCGACAGGCTCACGTTCAGATTGTTGATGGCGTCCTTGCGCAGAACGTGGCGGCCAAGGGTGCCAGACAGTTCCCCCGGCTCTAGGAAGCCGAAGGCCGAGGAAGGCATCATGGCGCGCGATGTGTCTGGGTTGTCGATAGCCCGGCCCAGGACGGACGGGTCGAGTAGATTCGGACGATCCCGTCCAGTCCCATCGACGTTGCCGAATCCCGGCCCGTCAGAACCTATGTCGACAACGAAGGGAGTGCCCGATTTGAGTAGCACAACACCGGACAACCGCCATCCGCCCGCTACTCTCTCTAACCATCCCATCTGCGAGAGCGCGGGTAACTCGTAGCTGACGCGCGTGAGGAATGAGTGGGGCTGGTGGAAAGAGCTCAGCCCACGCATCGTGCCGTGGACATCGAACTCGGACGGGCTTTGTCCCCACCAAGCGTCGCCGCCCGAAGCCGTGTTGACAAAATCTCCGCCCAGATCGATAGCTTTGCTGAGCCAGTACGACATATCGAACGTCAGACCCCGCCAGCGAGAAGCAACGAGCCGTACCTTCGCCGCATCGTAGTAACCGCGCGAGGCGTTGAGCACACGTCGTACTTCAAAGTACCGAGGATCTGCGCGGCGTATGTTGACCGTGTTCGTCGTTAGCGCGATCCCGGGGATCGGGCGACCTCGGTTCGTATTCCAGAGATTGAGCAGCCGGATCGAACGGCTGCCAACATAGCCGACTTCGAGATCCCAGTCGCGAGCCAGTCCGAATTCCCATTGCAAGTTGTACTGGTGGGAGTAAGGCATCGCCAGATCTGGGTCCAGTTCGACGATAGTGCTTCGGGCACTAGCGTCTAGGGCTTCAGACTTCAAAGCCGATAGAGGTTCTACCAAAGTTGGCGCTGAGACTACGACATTGATGCTTCCCGGCGGGTTGAATCGAGCCTGACTGTATGTAACTGGGAAGATCTCGCCGTAATGGAGCCCGTAGGCTCCTCGAACTACGCCCAAGTTTCCACGTAGGCGGTATGCGAACCCGAAGCGAGGGGCCAAGTTATTGCAATCACAATTGAATGGAATCCGATTTCGGCCGTTGACCTCCGAAGGTGCGACGGCCACCTGATAGCGCAGCCCAATGGTGAGCGTCAGATCAGACAGCACTCGCCATTCGTCACCCGCATAGAACATCGCATCCCAACTGCGGAAGCCGCGACTGATGTCTCCGATCGCCTGCTGGTACTGGCTGGGACGACCGAGACGGACATTGGTGATGGTGTCAGTGCCGAAATTGTCGTCGAAGACGTACTCACCACGATGAACGGCACTTTCGAAGCCGTTGATCTGCCTGCGTATCGCTGTAGCGCCTGCCGTCAGATTATGCTTCCCTCGGCGATGACGCACTTGGGTTGCGTACCGGAATGTGTTCCGGGAGCGGTCGATCGGGATGATCGGTCCGGGGCCGAGAAACTGCAGAGCCGCAGACATCCAGATGAGAGGCCCAACCGCCGAATCATCAGAAACCAGGAGTGACCCCACTCGGTCGAAGCCCGCGGATGCATCCATCGCGGTGACCGGGGACCAACTACGGCTCCAGGTGACGCGTGCCCTGTGGTTCTTGGTGGTGGTGTTCGGATTCTGCCCGCCGACGAGTTGAAACGCTTCCACCTGCTGTCCAGTGAACTGGTGGCTGAGAACAAAGCGATCGCGATCTCCCGCGCTGACATCCAGACGAGGCGCCAGTGAATCGTTGTCGATCGACTGTGGCGAGTTCGTATTGAGCGCGCGTGGATCGATATCGGGACGGTTGGGCAGCTCGTCGGGATAGGCCCCTAGCATCCGGCCCACGAAGTGCCGAGTCTCTCGATCTACCGGCTGGCCCGTGACTGGGTCGCGATCCAGTGGCGTTCGCTCATCCGCCTTTGGTACGAGCACATTCCCGTTGACATTGCCTCGAACTCTTTGCTGGCTCCCGTCGAGGCTGAGATTCACCCTTGGGCTAAGAGGTATCAGGACTTGGAATCCATAGTCATTCGAACGAGCTGGCTGGACGCTTCCGACTTGGAAGAACGAGCGGGCGCTGAAGACGCTGTTGTTGTGCGTCTCGTAGATTCTGCCATGCATGCCAGAGGTTGCCATGTGGGCTTGGTGCAGTGACGAAGACGGCGAGCTACCGGTCTCGCCGCCGAAGTAGCTGGTCTCAGCCTTGAACTCCTTGATGATCGTTGCCGAGGCACCCAGCCGCTCATTGAGCTCCCGCTGCACCGCGTTGTCGACCAGTGTGATCCTTACGTTCTCGTTGCGGCGGCTCTCGCCGGCCGAGGCGTCCGTCTGGCCCAACAGGTTGAGTTCTGTACGATCCGGCCCGGAGTTGGCCGCTTGAACGGCGTCGGCCCCCTCGGCTTCTGCGGTGGGAACTGAGGCAGCCACGTCAGTTTCGGCCAAGGTCGGGTTGTCTTGGGGGGGAGCGCCATGTGCTACGAACGGTAGAGATGAGAGCAGTCCAACGGACCAGACCAGAACCCAGTGGCTGCCCAACAAGCCCAGAATCGCACTCGACGCAGTCCCTCGCGGACGGTGGGAAGATTGATTCCCCCGGGCGTGGGAACTCAGTTTGTCCGAAATACGAGACCTCGAACAGGCCTCAAGAAACCGTGCTTCGAGAGTCTTGCAAGGGCTGATCGTGGAGCCTGCCAAGGCTTGTCGATTCTAACGGGTGTGTTCTTACAAGAGTGGATGGCGATCCTGATTGAAATCGGACGCTTTCTCGGAAGATCGCAGTGAAGCGGCGTTCCGGCCTTTGGTTGAACGTTCGCTGGCACGGCGTCCCTAGGGGATCCCTGATTCCATTAGAGGCCGTGCTCAGCGCCATCCGTTGTTCTCCACCCCGCAGGCCGTGACGCTGCTGTCTGGCCTGCCAGTGCCTGATTTGACCAAGCTCGGCATTGATTTCGACAGCAGCCCCGCGCTGGTGCCGTCCCGCAGAGAGGTGGCCTAGACCCGATAAGGGCCGGCCGGCACTCCAGCCCACCTTGCGCGTTAGCCCCATGGCACTCTCGTCCGCCGAGAGGCGGCACACGGCTAGCCGGGCCCTTCGCCTCTAGCCGCCGGGCGTGGCCCACGGGGCTCTGCGGGCGGGTCGGAAGGCGAGAGCACCTAGCAGCGCCGGAGCTGGGCCTCCTCGACATGTTCCCAGGATTCGTTCAGCCGTTGAAGTCCGCTGGAATGTTGGGCCGCACTGGGATGTTTTGAATCGCTGCGAAGATCTGGCCGATCCGGCGTCGTCGCATAGCGAATGGGTCGGCTCGCTCCTAGGCTTGACCTTACGCCTTGCAAACTGGATACGAGACAGCCTGTCAATGGTTCACTGGGCCCTCGAGCTTTGGAGCAATCCGAGCAAGCGCCCGGCTTGCCGGTAAACTGCCGGTCAGCGAAGAATGGCAAGCAAACACAAATATTCTGCGGCTGTAACGTGGACGGGCAACTTGGGGGAAGGGACCCGTTCCTACAAGACGTATGCGCGTCAGTATGACATTACGTGCCCGGGAAAGCCAACCGTCTTGGGCTCGGCTGATCCCAAGTATCTGGGCGATTCCGAACGGCACAATCCCGAAGATCTGCTGGTGGCCGCCCTGTCGGCCTGTCACATGCTCTGGTACCTTCATCTATGCGCGGTCAACAAGGTTGTGGTCACGGCGTACCGGGATTCGGCTGATGGCGTGCTGCGGGCGAATCCGGACGGCTCAGGCGAGTTCGAGAAAGTGACGCTTAGGCCGGAGGTGACCATTGCCGGCGACAGCTGTGCGGAGACCGCGAAGAGTTTGCATGGACGGGCCAGCGCCATGTGTTTCATAGCCCGTTCCGTGAACTTCCCGGTTGAACATCATCCTGAGATCGTGAAGGTTTAGGGGCCTCGGTCCTGCATTCGCGGACGATTGGTAATCTCGCCCTGGCGCACCAGCCAGCCCTGTCAAGGCGGACGGACCTACGCGCATACTCGAGTCTGTTTCGGTAGGGCAGGGTCGCAGACAGCAGCGAGGGAAAGCCGCCTGCACTTCTTGCTGAGGAGCCGCGGCCGAATCCTCAATCACAGCCTCACCTGCGCTGGCCTCGGTTGGCAGCCTCCTTCGGGTGTTGGCACTCGGCCTCCGCCGACGCGACCAGTCAGTGGGCCTGCTAGCCGGGGCGCGAATCCCACGACGTCTGACAGGTCGATGCTGGGAACAACTCTCACCCGGGGGCCCACTCGGCGAGAGAAGCTGCCCCGCTGCCAGCCGTCGCCGGGCGGGCCGATCAGTTGGACGGCAGTGGCCGGATCCGGATGTTTCGCCATTTCATGACCAGTGGCTGCCGGATGGTGATGCCCCTGCCTGCATGGACCGGCCTCGCGAGGTCGTTCTCGTTGATCCCGTGGACCTGCAGGGCGATGAACCCGCGCTTGTGCGTCTCATACACCTCTTCATTGACCAGGTCTTCGACCGGATGTCCGTTCACCCAGGTCTGGATGCGCGGCCCGCGCGCAACGATCCGCAGCCTGTTCCACCCGTCCGGCACAAAGTGCGAGTGACCAACATCGATCGTCTCCTGCGTCGATAGCCAGCCCGTGCCGAGTGCCTCTCCGTAGAGCACTCCTGTGGTCGGCTGACCGGCGTATTGGCGCCGGATTTCGACTTGCGGGCCGTTGACCCTCCCGGCCCGTCCTGCGGTCGTGCGCGCGCCATCGCCGGAAGCCGGCATGGGCCGGATCTTGGTGCGGATCTGGATTCCCGAGTTGGTGATCGGATCCAGATACGTTTCCAGTTCCAGTTCGAAGTCGCCGAACTGGCGCAGCGAGCAAAGGAAGGAGTTCATCCGCGCGCTTCCCTCCACGGTCCGGCCAACGATGGCGCCGTCCTCCACCGTGAACCGGTGGGCCCCGTTCATGTGCACCCAGCCCTCCAGGCTCTCCCCGTCGAAGAGTTCGATCCAATCGGATGTGGCGGCGGGCAGCGGATCCTCTTCTTCGGGCAAGGCAAAGGCCACAATCGAGTCGCCCGACTTGGTTCCGTTCTTGCCTCCGCCTCCCGCCGCCACCACCAAGTACTGCCTGCCGTCCACCATGTACATGCTCGGAGTGGCGTAGCCGCCGGCCGGAAGCTGGTACTCCCAGAGCACCCGCCCAGAGTGTTTCTCGAACGCCCGGATCTTCTCGTCCGCGGTGGCGGCGACGAAGACAAGGCCCCCGGCAGTGGCCACGGCGCCGCCGAAATTCATCGTTCCCGTGTTGCGGATACCCTTGGCTGCGAGTTTGGGGTATTCGCCTAGCGGCACCTTCCAGAGAAGCTTCCCTGTGAGTAGGTCGATAGCATTGAGCGTGCCCCAAGGTGGCGCAATAGCCGGCACGCCGTGAGGGTCGGAGAACACCGAGTATCCGTCGATCGTGTATCGGTGTGCCCGGGAGCTTCCGCTGCTGGCCGCAGTGTCCGGCGGGGACTCGATGTACGCCGCGAGGGCTTCCAAGTCTGCGGAGCTGAACTGCGGATAGGCCGGCATGTTGTTCCGCCCCTGCGCGACGATCCTCTTCAGTCCTTCCCGATCCAGTCCGAGGTTGACTAGGTTCGTTCCCGGCTCGGCCGTGCCGCGTCGGTCCGAGCCGTGGCAGGCCATGCAGTGTGTCTCGTAGAGCTGGCGGCCGGCCCCGTCCCTGGCCCGCTCGCCTCCGGAGCGGACCTCAAACGCTGGCTTGAGCCGACCGATGGTGGGTGCCTCGTTGACGTTGACGTACAGGGTGTTCAGCTGCGGGTCGAACGATCCGCCGTTCCACTGGGCTCCGCCGAGGTGTCCCGGCACTTGCAGTGTTCCCTGCAGGCTTAGCGGCGTGTAGAGCGAACCTGGCCGGTACTTGCGAAACTCTCTCAACGCAAACTCGCGCGCCTCGGGCGTGATGTCGGTGAGGTCGGCCTCGGAGAGCGACAGGCGCACCAGTGGAGCCGGTCGTAGGGGGAACGGCTGGGTTGGCCAGGCCTCCTCGCCCGGCACGTCAGACCACGGGACCGGAAGTTCGTACACCGGGAACAGTGGCTCGCCCGTGTCCCGGTCCAGAACGAAGGTCAGGCCCATCTTGGTGAGCTGGACTACCGCCTCCCGGCGCTCCCGGCCGTTCTGGAGTGTCACGAGGATGGGTGCCGCTGGCAGGTCGTAGTCCCAAATGTCGTGGCGCACGACCTGGTAGTGCCACTTGCGCTCGCCGGTTGCGGCGTCCAGCGCCACCACACTGTTCGCGAACAGGTTCGGGCCCTTGCGGAAGGCCCCGTAGAAGTCGTCTGTGACGGCCCCTGTGCCGACAAATACCCAGCCGCGCCGCTCGTCAACTGCCACGCCGCCCCAAGAGTTCGCGCCGCCAAACGTCTCGCCCTCGGGCCAGGACCAAGTGTCATGCCCAAACTCCCCGGGCTCGGGGATCGTGTGGAAGATCCACTCCATCTCTCCGGTCACGGCATTGAAGGCACGCACGTGCCCGGGCGAGGATCCGTAGGTCTCGTTCACGCGACCGCCTAGGATCAGCAGGTCCTTGTAGACCGCTCCCGGAGTCGTCATCTGCAGCGCGACGCCATCCGGGTCCACTCCCAAGCCCTCCCGCAGATCGATGAAGCCGTCCTTGCCGAAGGAGCGGATCAGTTGCCCGGATCGCGCTTCGATCGCATAGGCCCGGTCCCTGACGTAGTGGAATATGCGCTCGCTATCCGCACCCTTCCAGTACGTCACGCCGCGGTTCCGCTGGCGTATGATCCTCCCGTTGTTGTGCTTTGAGGGGTCGAACGTCCACATCCTCTCTCCGGTCGCCGCATCCAGGGCGACCGCATTCAGGCTGGGTGTAACGGCATAAAGGACTCCGTCGACGACGAGGGGATTGGAGTACATCGTCGAGCGCTCCGCAGCGTCGCCAGTGCGGTGCTCCCAAGCGGGCCTAAGTCGGTGAACGTTGGTAGCGTTGATCTGGGCCAGCGTGGAATACTGGCTCCGGGATTGGTCCCCCAGATAGACCGGCCAGTCCCAGTTCCCCGATGCCCGGACGGTCTCGATCAAGTCCGGGCGAGCCGGCCCCGACTGCGGCGAGGCCGGTACGGCCGCCAGCAGGCAGGTCACCGCGGTCGCGGCCCACGGCCCGATGCGCGGCGCCATGCGCTTCATGCTCGAAACGCTCGGAAGGCCCCCAACTCTGTGCAGTTGTTTGCGAGCGCCCGATACCATGGTCATCGAAGTCGCCCGTTGGGCAAGGGCGCGACTGAAGCGGTTGGTGCACCCGAGGGCCAGAACGCCCCTCCCGCCCCATCGCTTCCGCGGCGGTACAAGGCGGCACGCGAAACATGGGTCGCCCGGCCTCGGCCCTCCAGCCGCTCAGCGTGCCCGCGCACGCCGAATGGTACCAGAATCCCCCTATCCTGGCCCCGCCGAAGGTGGCGTGGCGGGCCTAGCGTGCCCGCGCAAGTAGACTTGGATTCGCAATGGCCACCGTCGCAGTTCTTGGGACCCTTGACACCAAGGGGACAGAGATCGGGTTTCTTGCCGAGCAGGTCCGCCGCAACGGTTGCCAAGCGTTGGTAATCGACCTCGGCATCCTCGGGCCCCCCACCTTTGAGCCTGACGTCAGCCGAGAGTCCGTCGCCGCCACGGCCGGCGAGTCCGCACGGTCACTGGCCAAGGCTGGCGACCGCGGTCAAGCCGTGGACGCGATGACCCGCGGAATCGAGCGGCTCGTGCCCAAACTCTACGCCGCGGGCCGAATTCAGGCCGTCGTCGGAATGGGCGGCAGCGCGGGCACGACGATGGCGACAGCCGCGATGAGGGCCCTGCCGATGGGTCTGCCCAAGGTGATGGTCTCAACCGTCGCCGGCGGGGATGTGGCCGCGTTCGTTGGTGCGAAGGACATCACGATGATGCCGTCCATTGTGGACATCAGCGGTCTGAACCGGATCAGCCGGAAGGTGATCGTTCAGGCTGCCGCGGCTGCCAGCGCGATGACCTTGGCTCGCGTGCCGGACAGCGACGACAGGCCGCTGATCGCCGCCTCGATGTTCGGCAACACCACCGGGTGCGTAGAGGCGGCGCGGGCGCGCCTCGAGTCCGAGGGCTATGAGGTGCTGGTGTTCCACGCGACGGGAGCCGGAGGGCGGACGATGGAGAGCCTGGTCTCGTCCGGCCTGATAAGCGGGGTCTTGGACATCACCACAACGGAATTGGCGGACGAGCTGGCCGGCGGCGTCATGAGTGCCGGTCCAGAGCGCCTCGGGGCAGCGGCCAGCAGTGGAGTTCCGGCGGTTGTCGCGCCGGGATGCCTGGACATGGTCAACTTCTGGGCCCCGGACTCTGTCCCCGACAAGTACCGCGGCCGACGCTTCTACCGCCACAATCCCAACGTCACGCTCATGCGGACGACGCCCGACGAGAACCGGGAATTGGGCCTGCGCCTTGCCAGGATGGTGAACGCATCCCTCGGGCCAGTGGCCGTGTACTTGCCCC
Organism: Bryobacterales bacterium; assembly: GCA_965203925.1. GTDB lineage: Bacteria > Acidobacteriota > Terriglobia > Bryobacterales > UBA6623 > VXMF01. Next base: position 628,769 of record OZ241924.1, on the reverse strand, counting down.
TCGGCGGTATATCGGTGGTCTCGAGACCCGGTCAGCCATTCGCTTGGCCCGAGGCGGACGCGGCGCTGTTCAAGGCCATACGGTACGAACTGCGTCCGGACATCCCTGTGCAAGAACTGGCCTGCGACATCAACGACCCGCAGTTCGCCAGGGCGGTGGCGGAGGGGCTGCTGGGGCTGCTGGCCCGGGCCCGGCCCCCCGGCAAGGCGTGACCGGGTCCGGAAGCATAACGAGGTTTAGAAATGAGGAAACGATCATCGCTCGGAATCCCAAGGCACGAGGTTTTGGCCAGGCTCCGCGGGCAGGCCGAGAGGGGCCGCCCCATCGTAGGGGCGGGCGCTGGCACAGGCATCTCCGCCAAGTGTGCCGAAGCCGGGGGCGCCGACCTGATCGTGATCTACAACTCCGGTCGTTTCCGGATGGCCGGCCGCGGCTCCCTCTCTGGCCTGATGCCCTACGGGGACGCCAACCAGATCGTGCTGGAGATGGCGCGCGAGGTCTTGCCAGTCGTGCGCGAGACGCCGGTTCTCGCGGGCGTTTGCGGGACAGATCCGTTTCGACTCATGCGGGCCTTTCTGGGCGAGATCCGCGACACCGGATTCAGCGGCGTGCAGAACTTTCCGACCGTGGGTCTCATTGACGGGGTGTTTCGCCAGAATCTCGAGGAGACTGGCATGAGCTTCTCCAAGGAGGTCGAGATGATCGCCATCGCCCACGAGCTCGACCTGGTCACGACCCCGTATGTCTTCACGCCGGATGAGGCCATGGCCATGGCTCGGGCGGGAGCGGACGTCTTGGTGGCCCACATGGGCCTGACGACCAAGGGGTCTATCGGGGCGCAGACCGCCAAGGGACTGGATGAGGCGGCGGCCGAAATCCGCGAGATTCGGGACGCGGCGATGAACGTTCGTGAGGACCTCTTGGTGATCTGCCACGGCGGTCCGCTCAGCGAGCCCGAGGACGTGCGCAATGTACTGGTCTCATGTCCCGGGGTGGCGGGGTTCTTCGGCGCCAGCAGTGTCGAGCGCCTGCCCACCGAACGCGCCATCACGGAACAGGTCCGCGAATTCAAGAACCTCAGCTCGAGCTCCAGGTAGGTTCCTCCGCGGCTGCCGGTCCTTGGATTGCGGCAGTCCAGAATCGGCCGACCTGCCTGCAAGGGCAGGTTCAATGTTGGCGAGGACGCACTTCCGAACCACCATTGGCGCCAGGAGGGCAATTCGCAGGAGGACTCGCGTGCCGCTGCTGCGCATCGCCATCGACTATCGGCAGAGGGCGTCCGCCGGCCGTCGGACCGTCGGCGCGCCCCTGCCCGAGCGTTCGGGGCCGGTGCTACCGTAGATTCGCAAGTTCCGGGGAGTCCTCGGCCGGCATTTCGCTTGACGGCGCAGCGAATCGGGCTGCGTGGCGATGCTCCGCCTCTCCCGGCCCCGGGGCCGCCGTTGGAGGTTCGCGGTGATCAGCTTGGTCGAGGTGCTGAACTACCGCTGCCTGCGGTACGTTTCGCAGCCCGTGAAGCCGTTTCAAGTCTTGGTCGGCCCGACCGGATCGGGCAAGACGACGTTCCTGGATGTCCTGCTGTTCCTCCGCGACGTCGTATCAGTGGGCTTGGACGCCGCTCTGGCCGCCCGCGCGACAGATCCCCGCGAGCTGCTCTTCCGAGGACGGACGGACGCTCTGGAGCTGGCGGTGGAGGCCGTCCTCCCAGACAGCCTCCGCCAGAGCGTGGACAAGCCTGCCCTTGGGACGGTTCGCTATCAGGCGTCTGTTGGCCTCGACCAAGCTGGTCAACGGCTTGAGTTTAGGGCAGAGACGCTGGCACTGACAGAGTCCCGCCGGCTTGAGCCCAGCCAGCGCACACTGTTCCCAGAGCAACAGGCCCCTCCGCAGACGCTACTGCTCAGCACCAGGCGGCCCGACAACAAGGTTCTTGTCACGAAGGTCCCGAACGGCAAAGACAACTTCTACGTGCGCCGGGGTTGGGCCTCGTCCTTCAATCTGGGGCCCTCGAGGTCGGCGCTCGGCTGCCTGCCGCCCGACGAGGGATCGTTCCCGATTGCGACTTGGTTTCGGGAGCTGTTGGTTTCTGGCATTCAGAGCGTAGATCTGGACCTGCAAGCCATCCGGCACCCGTGCCGGCCGGGTCTTCCCTCTGGCTTCCGACGCGACGGTGCTAACTTGCCCTGGGTTGCGGCCAGGCTTCGCAAGAGCGACCCGGATCGCCACCGCGCGTGGATCAGGCAATTGCGGACCGCGCTCCCTGACCTGAAGGATGTCGAGGCCAGCGAGCGCCCGCAGGACCGGGCGCGCTTCCTGACATTTCTCTATGATGGCGACTTGCGCGTTCCGTCTTGGCTGGTTTCCGACGGGACCCTCAGACTGGCTGCGCTCGCTCTCCTGGCCCACCTGGAAGACCTGCGCGGTGTCTACGTGATTGAGGAGCCCGAGGTCGGGATGCATCCGAGGGCCGTGGCCACCTCCTACGAGTCCCTGCGCTCCATAGCCTCGGCACAACTGCTGCTGACAAGCCATTCGCCCTTGGTCCTGGACTCAGCGCGCCCCGAGGAGCTGCTCTGCTTCGCAAAGGACGCCGATGGTGCCACGGACATCGTTGTCGGCTCGGAGCACCCGAAGCTCCAAGAGTGGAAGCAAGACGTAAATCTGGGCGCCCTGCCGGCCCCCGGAGTCTTGGGATGACCGGGTCGAGAGCTCCCTGCGGAACCGACCCTAGCTTCTCAGGGCGTGGGTCGTTCGATAGCCGCTCTTGGCACCCTCGGAGCGTCCATTGGCGACAGGCTGCCGTAGGGCGGTGAAGAGATCCGCAGGGGCGCAGTCCGCCGCTACCGAATCGACGCCCAGGGCTCTTCCCCGGCAACGTCCACCACTTCGTATCCGCCTTCGCCCACGCAGGGCCCGAGCATCGCGAGCAGTCTCACCTTGCGCTCGCTGACGTTGAAGGATGCATGGACGACTCCCGCGGCGACGAAGGCTGCGTCCCCGGCAGACAGCACCAGACGCTCTCCGTCGACCCACTGCTCGATTTCGCCTTCGAGCACATACAGGACCTCTTCTTGGCTGGGATGCTTGTGGAAGTCGTGGCCGGCTCCCGGATTGAAGCAGACTTCGACGACTGTCAAGGCCTCCGCGCCGCAATCCTGCGGAGTGCTGAACCAGGCCAGCGAACCCCATGGCGGGGTTTCCCGTCGGGCCTTGCCCGCGAGCGTGAATCCACCCTTCATTCTGTCCTCTCCCGGGCGTCGGGGCCACCGGATCCGCGTGCCGGAAGCATTGCCGTCCCGCGCCCGAGATTCTGGCACATTCTCTTCCCATGGGCCCGGGCCGCTGGGCGCGCTACTACAATGGTCGGGTCGGCCGGTGACGAGAGCTTCAGCCAGGGTTGCGCTCCTGACCGATAGCGGCTACGGTAACCGGCGCCCCAGACGCACGGTCGGAACTGGGGTCTTGGTGCTCTGCGCGGCGCTCGCCGGGCCTCTGGCGCAAGCCGCCGAGGTCTCCTTCAGCCGGGACGTGCTTCCGGTGCTGGCCCGCAAGTGTACGCACTGCCACCAGGGGGATGCAGCGCAGCGCGGCCTTCGCCTCTCTAGCGCCGCCGAGATACGCCAGGGTGGGTTGAGCGGCCCCGCCGTGGTCCCGGGGAGCCCAGAATCCAGCCTGCTGTTCAAGCAGGTCTCGGGAACGCCGCCCGCGATGCCGCCGGCCGGCGATTTGCTCACCGAAGAAGAGATAGACCTCCTGCGGACTTGGATTGCGGCCGGCGCGCCCGGCGCTGCCACGACTGCCGCGGCGGAGGAACCGGTGCGCTGGTGGTCTTTGAGGCCGCTCAAGGCCATGAGCCCTCCGCCGCGGGGCAGCGGATGGGCGCGAGGCCCCATTGACGCGTTCCTGCTCGGCGCCATGCGGACGAAGGGCCTGGAGCCGTCCCCTCTCGCCGACCGGCGGGACCTGATGCGGCGCCTTAGCTACGGGCTGACGGGCCTGCCGCCGGACCCGGCGGAGATGGAGGGCTTCGCAGCCGATCCGGACCCACGCGCCTATGAGCGGCTGGTGGACCGGTTGCTTGCCTCGCCGGCCTATGGCGAACGCTGGGGCAGGCACTGGCTGGACGTAGCGCGATTCGGCGAGAGCAACGGCTACGAGCAGAACCACCTGCGCGGCAACGCTTGGCCCTACCGCGACTGGGTGATCTCGGCGTTCAATTCGGACAAGCCCTTCGACCGGATGATCCTGGAGCAGCTCGCTGCCGACCAGTTCGCGCCCGACGACTTGGAGGCTCAGGCGGCCACCGGCTTCCTCGTGGCGGGACCGCACGACACCGTCGGCATCCGCAACCCCTCCGGCGAGGCCCAGAAGCGCGCCAACCACTTGGACGACATCGTCATGGGCACGGCTTCGGCATTCCTGGGGCTGACGGTCCACTGTGCGCGGTGCCACGACCACAAATTCGACCCGATCCGAACCGAGGACTACTACCGCATGCAGGCGGCCTTTGCGGGCGTCTGGCACGGCTCGCGGGAATGGGACCTGCCCGAACGGCTGGCGGAATTCCGGGAAGTCGCCGAGTCGGTGGCCGCCGTGAAGCAGCGGGCCGAGCGGGAGCTCGACGGATTGCGCGCCACCGCCGACGAGCGCCTTAGGTCACGCCGCGACCAACTGCTCCGTCGGTATCGGCCGAGCGTTGACGCCGCCGGCACGTCCGAATCGTTCCGGCCCGTCCGGGCACGCTTCGTCCGCATGGAAGTGCGCGCTTCGACCCGGGGGCGCAGCGCCGTGCACCTCGACGAGATCTCGGTCTGGACCGTCGGCAGGAGGCCGCGGAACGTCGCGCTGGGAGGCATGGCGACCGCCAGCGCCACGCGCGTGGACTCCGCCAGTCCGGACACATATTCGCCGGCCAATCTCGTCGACGGCCGGTTCGACGGCCACTGGATTTCCGGGGGAAGCCTGCCTGCCTGGGTGCAGATCGACTTGGGGCGGGAGCACCGCATCGAGCGCGTCGAGTGGTCCTCGGACCGACTGGGGGGCTTTCGCGGCCGATTCGCGAGGCCGCACCCGGAGGACTACAAGATCCTCGTTTCACTAGACGGCGAACTGTGGAACCCCGTTGCCACGGGCGAAGGCAGGCTCCCGTACTCCGAGGTGGCGCGGGATCTGGCGTTGGCGCAGGCCGTGCTGACGCCCGAGGAATGGGCGCGCTGGACAGAGATCGAAAAGGAAGCGAAGGCTGCGGAAGCCCGGCTGCGGAACGAGCCACGGCCCCGCACGGCCTTTCTGGGACGCTTCGTGGAGCCGGCCGAGCCCTCGTTCGTGATGCTTCGCGGAGACCCGATGCAGAGGGGGGACGTCGTGGCGCCGGCGAGCCTGTCGACGCTGGAGCACTTGGCCGGGAGGTTCGAGCTTGAGCCTGTCGCGGCCGAGGGCGCGCGGCGGGCGGCGTTGGCGAGGTGGATCGCGGACGACCGCAACGCCCTCACGGCGCGCGTCATAGCCAACAGGGTCTGGATGCACCACTTTGGGCGGGGCCTAGCCCGCAACCCCAGCGATCTGGGCGTCAACGGGGGCACGCCATCCCATCCGGACCTGCTAGACTGGCTCGCCGACCGGCTGGTCCGGGTGCACCGCTGGCGGCTCAAGCCGCTGCACAGGGACATCGTGCTCTCGGCAGCCTACCGGCAGGCAGCCGGCTTCCGCGAGGAGGCGGCGGCGATGGACAGCGACGGCGCCTACCTCTGGCGGTTCCCGCCAAGGCGCCTCAGCGCCGAGGAACTCCGCGACTCGATCCTCGCGGCGAGCGGCAATCTGGACCGAAGGATGGGGGGTCTTGGGTTCCAGCTGTATCGATACACCGTCGACAACGTAGCAACGTACTACGAGTTGGACGAGTTCCCCCCGGTAACCTACCGCCGCTCCGTCTACCACCAGCACGCGCGGTCGGTGAAGCCCGGGCTGCTCGGGGAGTTTGACTGTCCCGAGACCTCCTTGCCGGCGCCGAAGCGCACGGCAACGACGTCCCCGCTGCAGGCACTGACCCTTCTCAATAGCGCATTCACCTTGGACCAGGCACAAGCACTGGCGGTCCGCGCGCGATCGGACGGGGGCCGGGAGCCCATTGCAGCCGCTTGGAGGTTCGCGCTTGGGCGGCTGCCCGATCCACAAGAACGGGAACTCGCACAGTCTCTAGTCGCGCAGCATGGGCTTGCCTCGCTTGCGCGGGCGCTCCTGAACGCCAACGAATTCCTCTACGTCTTCTGATGTTTGCCGCCGGAAGCAGTGCCACCCCCGGGGATCTCTCGAGTCTCCCTCCTACCCGGCGCGAGGTGTTCGGCGACTTCGTCAGCGGGCTTCAGGGCGTGGCGTTGGCCGCGATGCTGCCACAGTCCTCGGCCGGTTCCGATGGCGGCCCGCACTTTGAGCCGAAGGCCAAGCGTGTGCTGCAGATATTCTGCCCGGGTGCCGCCTCGCACCTCGATCTGTGGGACTACAAGCCAGAGCTGCAGCGCAGGTCGGGCCAGACGCCGCCCGCAACTCTGGACGCGGTCACGTTTCAGGGCAAGAATGGGGCACTGATGGGGTCGCCGTGGGCTTTCAGGCCTTGTGGCGAGAGCGGCAAGATGCTGACCGAGATGCTGCCCCACATCGGCGCTGTGGCTGACGAGATCGCGTTTGTGCACTCGATGCACTCGAAGACCAACACGCACGGTCCGGCCTGCGTCCTGCTCAACACGGGCTTCGTGCTGGAGGGCTTTCCGTCCGCGGGGTCGTGGGTCAGCCATGCCCTCGGGACGGAGAATGACAACCTGCCGACGTACGTCGCGATACCCGACGTTCGCGGCATACCCCCTTCCGGCCCGGCCAACTGGGGCGCGGGCTTCCTGCCCGCCCAGCACCAAGCAATCGTGTTCAACGCCCACCAGCCGATCCGAAACCTGGACAGGCCGCCCGGCATGCCGGCCAAGCGCGATGAGGACACGCGTCACTTCGTGAGCGAGCTGAACCGTCTGCACGCCCGGCGCCACCCCGGGGAGGATGACCTCCGGGCGCGCATTGCCGCCTACGAACTGGCGGCTAGAATGCAGCTGTCCGCCCCAGAGGTCACCGATCTCTCCAAGGAGCCCAAGGCCGTCCGGGAGCTGTACGGGGCAGATGACACGAACCGCCTAAAGGCTGCATTCGCGCGCAACTGCCTCTTAGCTCGGCGTCTGCTGGAGCGGGGAGTTCGATTCGTAAGCCTCTTCTGTGCATCCCGCGCATCGGGCGTTGACGGGCTGCTGAACTGGGACGCCCACAAGACCCTCAAGGCGGACTATGAGCGCCACTGCCCAGTGCTCGACCAGCCCACGGCCGCGCTGCTTAAGGACATGCGGGCGACCGGTATGCTGGACGACACGCTCGTGGTGTGGGCCACGGAGTTTGGCCGCATGCCGACCCATCAGGATGGCACGGTGGGCAGGGACCACAATCCCCACGCCTTCACCGTCTGGTTCGCGGGAGCCGGCATTCGCGGGGGGACGAGCTACGGCGCGACCGACGAGCTCGGCGGGCGTGCAGTGGAGGACGTTGCCAGCGTCCATGACTTCCACGCGACGATGCTGCACCTACTGGGGCTCGACCACGAGCGGGTCACGTGGTATCACAACGGCATCAACCGGAGGCTCACAGACGTGCACGGGAGGGTGATCCGCGAAATCCTCGCCTGAGGCCGCCGCATGCTTGACGGAATCCGAGTAGTCGACTTTTCGCAGAACATCGCCGGCCCGCAAGCCACCATGGCGCTGGCGGACTTGGGCGCCGAAGTCGTCAAGGTCGAGCCACCCGGTGGAGATCCGGCCCGCAGGTGGGGCCCCCCGTTCTGGGATGGAGACGCTCCGATCTTTCTGGCGTTCAACCGCAACAAGCGGAGCATCGTTGTGGACCTCAAGTCGTCCGAGGGACGAGAGATCGCCCGTCGGCTTGTGGCAGGCGCCGACGTGGTGGTGCAGGCCTTCCGAAAGGGCGTCATCGAGCGGATGGGGCTCGACTACGAGACCGTTCGGAGGCAGTGTCCGAAGATCGTGTACGCCTCGGTCACGGGCTATGGATCTGAGGGCCCCTATGCCGAGACGCCCGGCTACGACCCCCTGATGCAGGCCTACAGCGGCCTGATGTCGATAACAGGGTCGATCGACGGCCCGCCCGTGCGCGTGGGCGGCTCGATCGTGGACATCGGATCCGGCTACTTGCTTGCCCTCGGAGTGCTGGCCGCCCTCCGAAAGCGCGACGTGGAGGGGAAGGGATCCTTGGTCGAGTGCTCGCTGCTCGACACGTCGCTTGGATGGGTGGGCTACCACATGATGACCTATCTGGCCAGCGGTACTGTTCCCACGCGTATGGGCACCGGTCTGGCGATGATCGCCCCCTATGAAGCGTTCCCCACGAGTGACGGGAACCTGATGATCTGCGGCGGCAACGACGGCATTTTCCGCCGGCTCTGCCAAGCTCTCGGCATTCCCGACAATGCCGATGACGACCGATTCGCCGACAACGCCTCGCGTGTGCGGAACGCTGACGCGCTGCGGGAACTGCTCTCGCGGCGCACGCGAAGGCACACCACGGACGAGCTGGACCGGTTGCTCAAGGCCCACCGCGTGCCCTGCTCTCCGATCAGGAGCATCGACCAGGTGGTGGACGACCCCCAAGTCCGGGCGAACCGAATATTCGATCCCGTTCCGCATCCCAGGATCGACGGCTACCGCGACCTGAAGCTGCCGGTGCGCCTCGACGGCATTCGGCCCGGGCTGCGCCGTCTCCCCCCAAAGGCCGGAGAACACACGGAGGAGATTCTGGAAGAGCTCGGCTTCAGTGAGCCGGAGATAAGAGCCTATTCACGATCGCTGCCGGGCCGGCCCTGACTAGCTCGCGCGACCGCGGTTTCGGGCGGCCGTGGGTCCAGATCGGAGAAGGACTTCAGGCGGGACTCTCCAGTCTCGGCTAATGGCAGATCACGCCAAAGGGATTAGCCCGCCGAGGCCCCTTCTCGCGACTAGTTCTCCTCGTGGTCCCGTTGGCTGGAAGTGTCGTCAACCGGGGCAGCCAAGCCAGGGTGGCCGCCAGGCTCGGAAGGGCTCTCGCCGGACACGGGCCGCTCGATGGATCAGAATGAGCGGGCCGATTGCCCAGTTGATCGTCACGAGGTTGCTCTCGACCGACTCGAAACGGGATGCCCGTACACGCTGCATTTGATCGAGCCGGGCCAGCAGCTCCTCTGGCTGGGCCCGGAGCCGGGCCCCAACCTCCTATTTGAACGATCGCAGTTCCTCGCGAAGCGCTCCAACCATCGCTGTGACGTTCTCGCCTGCGATTGCTCGGACACTCTGCGTCGACTCGAATGCGAGTGATTCATCCACGCCCGTCGCCCCCAGTGCATCAAAGATCGCTGTCTCATCTGCGGACGGCTGCCGCACTTGCTGGGCGGCCACCGACCGGTTCCCAATACTGTCCGGCGTCTGCCTCCGTCGTTTGGTGCTATCTCCTACGAGGTATATTTCCACATGTCGTGTCATGCAGTGGCGATTAAGACGTATATTTAAGTCAACCTTTATCATGGATAGAACTTCCTCGGATCGTCTTTTCTGAGTTTGGGTCGCGTTCCAGTTGGACTGCATGCTTGCTTCATCCTCGAGAATGAATAGGGACGGCGGTCCGCAACCTCCGACTAAGTGTGCCCGCCGTTCGAGTTGGTCGAGGCGACATCGGCAGGGAATCCGCGGGTGCTCTGCCGATGCGTGACGTCGCCAATGGGCCACCGCTTCTCGCAAGGGGTTGGCCCGGTGGCGCCAGTCCGGGTACCGGAAGCGAAGCGACGACAACTGCTGCGCATCGGCCGACTGGCCATTTGGCCCGATCCCCTCCGCGCCTGGATGCGGGATTTTGGCGGCGGACGCTTTGGCGCGGGGGTGCTGCGACGTAGTACAGACGCGGACCGCGCCGAAGAAGGCTCCGGAGAAGTGTGTTCCGAACTGCTCTCAAGCTGCGCAACTGCCGATCTCGGGCGGCCGACCATAGGACCGTCGCTTGGGACGACCGCGGGGTCCGTCTGTCGATGAGGCCCATCGCCGACGGCAATGAGCCCTTCTTACATGGGGCCGGACCTGGCCACGTCCGACAAACAACTAGAATGACTGCGGATTGCCACGATTGCGGCAGGTGCTCTCCGTGTCGGCGTACGCCGCGTCGCTGCTCGCGCTCTTGGCGCTTTGCTTCTGGCTCACATCGCTAGACTTCGGGGACTTTCGGCCCGAGAGCCCGGCCGCCACCTACGTGCTGTGGGGCCTTTCCACCTGCGTAGTCGTGGGTGCGATTGCGCTCGGGTTCCTGCTGTTCCGCAACCTGCTCAAGCTGTACGTCGAGCGGCGAGCCAACGTTATCGGCTCACGCTTGAAGACCAAGCTCGTGGCGGGTGTGCTGGCCTTGGGCCTCGCACCCATCGCGCTGCACGTGTACTTCTCGATCGCCCTTCTGAACCGGAACTTCGACAAGTGGTTCTCTCAGCCAACCGTAGACGTACTCCGGTCGGCCGAACGCCTTGTCGAGAGCACAACCGCTCGCTCGGCCGGCGACCTGCGGAAAATCGCCGACAGGCTGGTGTCAGGTGAAGGCGCGCCTACCCAGTTGGACGACCTGCAACAACTGCTCTCGGCAGCGGGCGTCGATTACGTTGCCCTGAGCCGGACGGGCCAGTCCGGGGCACCGTTGGAGGCTGTCATGGGTGTCAGGCCGTCCGACGGTCTCCGTGAGCTGTTGGGGGACGTGCCTCCGACTGGGGCGCAAGGTCTGTTCGAAGGCTGGCTGTATGCGGCCGTGCCCCTTCCCGACTCGGGTGGACTCCTGGCCATGGCCCGCCGCCTGTCTCCGGCGGACCTGCAGGATCTCGCCTTCATGCGGGCCAGAGTTGCCGAGTGGCAGCAGCTAGAAGCCGCCCGTCCGATCATGTGGCGCACGCACGCCTACATCCTTGCGCTCATAACCATTTTCATGCTGTTCTTCGCAGTCTGGCTTGCGCAGTTCGCGTCCAGGCAGATCACCCGCCCGGTTGAGGCGCTGGTGACGGCGGCGGGCGAGCTTGAGGGGGGCCACCTTGATTACCGCGTCCAGACGCGCGCAATGGACGAGTTGGGCGCATTGGTCGAGGCCTTCAACCGAATGGGGCGGGCACTGGAGGCCAAGACCGCAGAGCTGCGCCGGAGCAACCGTGACCTAGAGATCGCGAACGCGGAACTCGACGAGCGCCGTCGCCTCATAAACGCGATCCTGGAGAGCATCACGTCTGCGGTGATCTCGGTGGACGAGAACGGTCGCATCCAGCGCTTCAACGGCGCGGCGCGCAGCTTTGCAGCGCCGACCGGCCTGAGGGAGACGCAACGCATAACGGAGTTGTTCGAAGGCTCGGACCGTGCTGCCTTGGGGCGCATGCTAGGCAGTGCGAGGAGGACCGGCGTGTCGGCTGCTGAGTTCGAGGTCGAGCGTGGTGGCCGGCGCCGGCACATCGGTGTGACAGTCTCGTCGCTGGACTCCGGAGACACCCAGTCTGGACTGGTCGTGGTACTGGAGGACAACACGGACTTGATGCGGGCACAGCGTTCCGAAGCGTGGCAGGAGGTGGCCCAGCGCCTCGCACATGAGATCAAGAACCCCCTAACGCCGATCGCGCTGGCCGCCGGGCGAATCGAACGCTTGCTCGTGAGACTGCAGGACACGACCGAGCTCCGGGAACGGCAAGAGCTCTGCCGGAGACTGCGGGGGCTGACGCAAACGATAGAAGGGGAAGTGCGGTCGCTCAGCACTCTGGTTGGCAGCTTCTCGGACGTTGCCGGGTTCCCCGCACTGCATCCTGCGGACGCGGATGTGAACGCCGTTGTGAGGGAGGCCGTGAGCGTCTTCACGGGGCGCTTAGGCGACACTCGCCTCAGGCTTGCGCTTGAACCGGGAGTCGCCATTGCGAAGATCGATCGGGACGCCCTCAAGCGAGCCGTGGTGAACTTGGTGGACAATGCCGCGGATGCGCTGCACGGGAGCCTAGTGCGGGAGATCGTCGTGAGCACTCGCCGCAATCCCCAACGTGGGTTTGTGGAGCTGGCTGTCTGCGACTCTGGGCCTGGCATTTCGCGAGAGGACAAGGCACGGCTGTTCCTGCCGCATTTCTCCACCAAAGACCGAGGCACTGGCCTGGGTCTCCCGATCGTCCGCAGCGTCGTCCACGAGCATCAGGGGACCATCCGGGTCGAGGACAACCAGCCTGCTGGGACGCGGTTCGTGATCGAGCTGCCATCGGCGGCGCAGCCCGTGCTGGCGGGGAAGGTGGCATGAGTCCACCCAGCACGCAGCACATACTCGTCGTGGACGACGAGGCCGCCATTCGCGAGACGTTGGCCGGTGTGCTTGAGGATGAGGGCTACAGGGTGGAGACGGCCGAGAGCGGGGAGCGCTGCCTGGAGATGCTGACGGGCAGGTCGTTCGCGGTCGTGCTACTGGATATTTGGCTGCCAGGCATCGACGGATTGGAGACTCTCGCGAAGATCGCTGACATTGAGGCGAGGCGTCGTCCGGTCGTGCTGATGATCTCCGGCCATGGCAACATCGCCACCGCTGTGCGGGCGACCAAGCTAGGAGCTCACGACTTCCTAGAGAAGCCGCTCTCGGTACCCAAAGTTTCGGTTGCCGTGCGGAACGCGGCCGAACGCCACCAGCTTCTCGCACAGAACGCAGCGCTCCGCGATGAGGTGGGGCACCGGCACCGCATCCTCGGCGACAGCGTCCCGATCAAGGCAGTGCGCAAGCAGATCGCACTGATGGCCCCTACCAATGGGCGCGTCCTGATTCTTGGGGAGAGCGGCAGCGGCAAGGAGCTGATGGCCCACGCCATCCACGCGCGGAGCGACCGTCGGTCCGGGCCGTTCGTGGCCGTGAACTGCGCAACGATCCCGGAAGATCTGATCGAGAGCGAGCTCTTCGGCCATCTCGCTGGCGCATTTCCGGGGGCAAAGAAGGACAAGATCGGGAAGTTCCAGCTTGCGGATGGCGGGACGCTTTTCTTAGATGAGGTCGGCGACATGAGCCTGAAGACTCAGGCCAAGGTCCTGCGCTGGATTGAGGAACAGCGATTCGAGCCTGTTGGGTCGGTGCGCACCGTGCAAGTGGACGTGCGCGTCATCGCGTCGACCAACAAGAACCTCGAGGCCGAGATTGCCCAGGGCAACTTTCGTGAGGACCTCTTCTACAGGCTGAATGTCGTGCCCTTCCACATCCCTCCCCTGCGGGAGCGCATCGAGGACATTCCCGTGCTGGCGCGGGAGTTCCTGAGCGAATTCTTGAATTCGTACGGCCGCAAGCCAACAAAGCGGCTACGGTCGTCAGCGCTCGCCGCGCTGGCTGCTCACGCTTGGCCGGGCAACGTTCGCGAGCTGCGTAACCAGATGGAGCGGATCGCGATCCTGCACTCCGGCGACGAGGTCGATGCCGAAGATCTGCGAAGGGCCAGCTTTGGGGCCTCCTCGGGCCAGTCTCCCATGCGCGTCTTCGCCAGCCTCCGCGATGCCCGCCTAGCGTACGAGAAGGAGTACGTGGAGCGGACACTCGGTGCTGTGAACGGCAATGTCACGCGAGCAGCCAAGGTTCTGGGGATGGAGCGCAGCAACTTGCACCGAAAGATGCGCGCGCTCGGGATTCGCCGTCGTGGGAAGACCGCCTGAAAGCTGTCCTGCCCAGTAGCGCTCGTGCATTCCCGCCTCTTCCCCCAGCAGGACAGGACGCTGCGCCGCACGGCGCGTTCCCGCTCGACTGTGCCCCGATACAGGGCCGGCCGCAGCCACTTGTTAGCGGACAGCCCGCCGGCATGCCCGTTCTGGGCCCGCGCCAGGGAAGCCTCAGGTCCGTCGGCCTAGATCGGAACGGACCAAGAAGGACATTCGGTCCAGAGCGATCTGCTGTCAGCCGTCGCCGCTTGACGGCCCTTCCTATGCGCTTGCTCGCCGACATCCCCTTCGGACTGAGCGGTTGGACCCGGCTCAACCGGCACGTAAGGTTGCGGGGTATCGCTCGGGTTGTCAACGTCGCGCCGGACCCGAGAGAAACTCGGTCGCGTCGGACGGTGCCCGCTCTTCCTCACCACCAGGGAACGGCCAGCTGCGCAGCCGAGGACCCTTGCCTCCATTGCAACAATGCGCGGTGGATCGCTTCCATCAGCGGCCGCAATTCGCTCGGACGGGAATTGGCGTCCGCTCGTGCAATGAGGCGACACAACTGGCCGCTGGTCTGGTCCAGCTGATGTGCGAGCTCGTCCAGCTTGGCCTTGGCGATCGCGGATGGCCGGTCCGAAACCGAATCGTAGATCGCGCCGATCCTTACCAGCAAGTCCTTGAGCTGCTCTACTCCGATGCCCAACCGTGGAGCCAAGTCAGCGCACCGTTCAACGATCAATGTCCATACCCAAGACTCCGGAGCACTCTGGCCGGGAAGAAAGACGACCGGTACACTTGATCCCGCTGCGCTCCGAATCTTCCCCTTCAAGCCAGTGCCGCGCTTGTCTCCGTCGAGGATAAACACAAAGTGATCGATCTGACCAAACTTGCTGAATGCCGCCGCATGAGTCGGGAACTCTTCAGCACCCGTGTTCCTCCCGATTTGGATGGCCTCGTTGTTGATTCCCTCTTTGGATAACAGCACGTCGAGAACACCACGAAGAATGCCTTCAGCCGTGGTGTCCTCGCATAGCAGGTTCAGTGCGCTTCGGAGGTGTCCGTAGAGAGCACTCTGAACAATGTCCCTGTAGGGTGGGCAGACCTCAACCCGTCCGTCATGGCGACGATCGAGGAAGATTCGTCCGGGTTCGGGAACACTGTCAAGAATGGACTTGCTGTGGGTCGTGACGATCACCTGCAAGTCGTTACGCAGTGCAACGTCTTGCAATTGGAGCATGAGCAGCTGTTGAACCCAAGGATGCAGGCTTGCTTCCACTTCGTCGATCAGGACAAGTGCCCCTTCCAACTGTGCAATCTCTTGGGACAGTCTCAGGACGATGCGCTCGCCAGCGGCCATGTGCAACTCCGAATATGTCACGCCGCGATCCTGTTCCGCAAACAGTAAGCTCTTCTTTCCGCTGGACAGATTCACAACTCGGTTGTAGCGGAATGCCAAGATTCGTTGGGCAAACTCGACTTGAGAGGCAGTCAACGGAGTTTCGCGAACTGCCGACCTTAAGCGTGACATGCTCAGCACGCCTCGTACTTCGGAAGGGTTGCTAATGTTACTAAGCGTTCTCAGGTAGACGTCTCTCATCGGCTGACGCGCCAATCTTCTTCCCAGAAAGCTCCGATTCCAACCTTTCCCTCGTTTCCAGCACATTGTCATGTGACCGTCAGGTGTTGAGTATTCAAACTGGATCTTGGCTTTGCCCCTCTCGTCGCAGTGCTTTCCTTGCTTTGGTCTGTAGTCAGGGAACAGAGTGGATGGAACAAAGTCTCTGACACCAGCCCCGGGCACCTTGTACGCGGATGCTGCCGCGAACAGCAGGGTGGACTTTCCGGATCCATTCGCTCCAGCAACTACGCTGACCGGGTAGTTAAGTTTGATTCTGAGATCCTCGATTCCACGGATTCCGGACAGATGGATCTCGGATAGGAAGTGCGGGACGTGCGGTTGTCTTCCCTGCAACTGCCGCCAAAGGCGGTGCAGCCGACGCTCAATCATGGGGACGGTCCTTCACACTGGATGATACTAGCGAGTCTGGCGCTCGCCCGCTCCTGTTGTATCCGGCAGCTGCCCGTCTGGTCGGATCGGGTCACTTGGCAGAGGAACGTCTGAGAGGCGCCTCGGCAACATCGCGTTGCTGGCTTGCTAGGACACCCAACGGGAATCCCCGCTCCGAATTGGCTGCTGTCGGCTTGGCCCACCGTCGAAGCGTCTCGCTTATCTCGATCGCTGGCGGCCGCTCCCGCGGCCTGCACGGTCCGGCTTGCGAGACTTGCTCGCATTCAGGCCCCAAAGCAGCATCCGGCGATCGTCCAGGTCGTGGCAGCTTAGGTTCGGCCGGTTCGCCAGCCCATGTCTTTTCGCTCTCCTGCGGCCCTCGCGTATCAGGCTGTGTGTGAGAATTGGACCTCTCGGCTGCGGAGCATCACCGTTCTCCATGCCGCCGGACATCGCGTTGCAGCGCCGGGCAGCGGAGCGCCCGTGGGTCCCTGTCCCCTCGCTGTGAAGGGCCATTCTGGACCTGATCCGCTGTTCAAACGAACACCACACCCGCATTCGACTCCCGAGGGCCATCGTCCCATCTTGCTCCCGCACATTGGTCGACTTCGTCGTGGAGTCGGCCTTCGGACCGGCCGACACTCGCTCTTTCGGGAAACGTCCGCACCGGAGATTGCGACGGTCGGGCTCGCTGACTCACGGATCCTCGTCTTCGCGTCCGTGGTCGGCCTGTAGGCGGGGACGATCACGGTCGACTAACGCATCGACGAGCACGACAGCGACGCGGCCGGGCTGGCGCCATGGCAGGTCCTGCTCGGAGACTTGGCATCTCCGCTTGCGACAGACGGCAGGACTGGCAGGTTTGACGCATCAACCCCTGCACAACGCTGAGGGTTGCCTCGCGTCCCTTGGACCAGCGCCGTGCTTTCCCGCTTGTGCCAACAGAATCGCCCAGCGTCGACACTGGGCCTTGTGCTGTCCGCCCGGATTCCGGGCGTACCATGCACTGCCGGCGGCAGCCGAGGGGGACCAGAGCGCTGTCGGCGAGATGAACCTCAATGCTGCGGTTGTGCCGTGTTCCGGCCCTGCCCGCGAGTAGAGGTGCCCGGACGTTCCGAATCCAACAGACGTACGCTTCTCGTTGGAGGTCGGCACCGTCCAGGCCACGGGTCATCAGGCCAAGGAAGCAACTGTGTACCGGGCGCGACCTCTCAGCTCGGAAGAGCTTGGGACTGGGCTGGGTGGCTGCGACGGAGGCCGGGAGATGACGGTGGTAGGCTCAGCGCTTCGAGGTTGTAGATGCGCCGGCAATCGGTCACGCAACCGAGCGGGGGATCTGGATCCTCAGCCTGCCTCTTGCCACCCTCACCGCATGCTCTCGCAGCGATGTATGCTCGTTGCAGCGTGGCGAGACGATCGTTCATCGCCATGCTGGCCGCGATTCGTGGAGGACTCGTGCTACGGAGACTGCTCGTAACGGGCTTTAAGTCACTCGAGGACGTGAGTGTCAAGTTTCCTCGTATGACAGTACTCTTCGGCCCGAATTCGGCAGGGAAGAGCAATTTGCTTGACGCAATCCAAGCGCTTTCTCGCCTTGGCACGGAGCGCACTCTGATGGACGCCCTCGAGAGTTGGAGGATCCGGGGCTCCGCCTTTGAACTTTTCGCTCTTCCGCGAAGTGGCCTCATTGATCTCGACGTGACTTCCAAGGCTCGCTTCTTGATCGAATCCGATCTCGAGATTCCACAAGAACCGAGCCGCCGGAAAGCGCGTTACCGTTATCGAATTGAAGTCGAAATCGGTTATCTCTCAGGTGCCTTGGCCAACTGTGGCGAGTACCTCGCAGCTCTGAAGGCGTCCGGCGATACTTCGGGTGTACCCGCTATCGAAGAAACCGAGGACAAGCTTGTCATCCGAAGACAGCGCGGCAGCGGGCGCCCTCGAAAAGAAGACACCGGACTAAACTACACCATCCTCTCGGACCCTCGATTGGCATCGCCAGTTTACAAGTACATCGAACGCACACGGAGCGAGCTACAAGACTGGAGAATATACTTCCTTGATCCGCGGATTGCGATGCGTTCAGACAAACCACCTATGGATGTTAGGGATATTGGTATTCTAGGTGAGAATATTGTCCCGTTTCTATACAAGTTGAAAGATCAGATGCCTAAGCACTTCGCTGCTATTCTTCGCACACTCAGGACGATCATTCCAAGCATCTCAAGCATCGATGTGAATCTCGACAGACGCGGAATCCTGAACTTTTCATTACGGCAGGGCGGAGCGACGCTCTCGTCTCGGATTGTTTCCGACGGCACACTTCGTTTGCTTGCCCTGTGCGCGATCTGTGTCAACCCATGGAACGGCTCCCTCTTGGCCCTTGAGGAGCCCGAGAATGGTGTGCATCCGCGACGCGTTGCACTCATCGCCAAGATGCTGACGTCGCTGGCACTTGACCAGCGTCGTCAGGTCATCGTTACTTCTCACTCGCCGCTCTTCTGCGACGCCGTGCTGAAGGAGGCGCGTTCCAGATCTACGAACGAAGTCGGTTTGTTCATAGTCCGCCGTAATGGTAGTGGGACAGTTGTCGAGCAGTTTCAGGATCGAGGTCCCCTGTTCACTGACCCAGAGATTGCTGAAGCGCTCTCGATGCCGATTGAGGATCATATGTTCGAAAGGCTCGTATTGACTGGGGCCATCGATGAGTGAGCTTTGGCCCATTGAGTTCTTCGTTGAAGACGAGGCCCATAGGCAGCTGCTGGTCCCACTCGTCGAGCGTGTGACACGCAAAGAGGGCGTCAAGATATCCATCCGAGTTCGCAATGCGCATGGCGGCCATGCTGTAGCGCTCCGTGAGTTCAGGCAATACCAGACTCTAGTCGGCAAAGGCGTGACCGGCCCGACGGATCCGTGTCTTCTGGTGGTTGCGATTGACGCCAACTGTTCGAGCTTCACGAGGACCTCGGAGAGAATTCGACGGCAAACTAATGAGGGTTTCCGCCACATGCTTGTCACCGGTTGTCCCGATCCTCACATTGAGCGCTGGTATCTGGCGGACCCCAAATCGTTCCGGGAGGTCGTTGGAAAGCAGCCGCTCTTGGGCCCCAAGAAATGCACGCGTGGTCGATACAAGCAGATCCTCGCCAGCGCTGTTCGTGACGCCGGGCATCCTTCTACGCTCGGTGGCGTAGAATTCGGACGGGATCTCGCGAACGCAATGAATCTGTTTCGGGCAGGTAAGAACCAGTCGTCGCTGAAGGCCTTCGTCGATCACCTCCGTCGCGCTGTGCGACAGAGCTTCAGGGTCGGGCGAAGCGCGTGAATCGGAGCTAGTCCGTCAGGGGCACGCAGCTTCTTCGAATCCTGCTGGCCGCGTGACGGCACGAGTCGCATAGACCCTTGGCCACTGCGAATCGGCCAGTGGCGCCGGCTGCAGTGCCCGTTGAGCCATCCTTGGCAGGCTCCGCTCGCGGGAGCCTGTGTGAGAATGGGAACTCCCGGTGGCTCCAATCGAGCTTGACCGGTCTCCATGCCCTCGGACATCGCGTCCCAGCGTCGGGCAGACGAGCGCCCGTCGCCGCCGGCCTCACTGTGGAAGGCCGTCCCGGACGCGATCCGCGGTTCGAAGGAAGACTACACCCGCATTCCACTGCCAAGGGCGATCGTGCTTCTCGCGATCCCCATGATGCTCGAACTCGTCATGGAGTCGACGTTCGGGTTGGTCGACATCTACTTCGTCGGCAAGCTGGGCCCTCCGGCAATTGCAACTGTAGGACTCACCGGATCGCTGATCATCCTGGTATTTGCGATCGTCATGGGCCTGTCGATGGGTACGACCGCCACGGTCGCCCGACGCATCGGCGAGGGTGACAGCGACGCGGCCGGGCTGGCGGCATGGCAGGCCATCCTGGCCGGGCTCATGGGGGCTGTGCCCGTGAGCATCGCGGGCTACATCCTCGCACCAGACATGCTCCGGTGGATGGGTGCGACCGAGGCAATCGAGGCCGGTCACTTGTACACCGCAGTCCTGTTCGCGGGCTCTCCCACCATCTTCCTGATCTTTCTCAACAATGCGATCTTTCGCGGGGCGGGAAATGCCGTGGAAGCAATGCGAGCGCTATGGTTGGCCAACCTGCTGAACATAGTCCTCGACCCTCTGCTGATCTTCGGCATCGGGCCATTCCCGGAACTCGGGCTTATGGGTGCCGCCATCGCTACCACGATCGGTCGGGGGTCCGGCGTGATCTACCAGCTGGCGATCCTCTCATCCGGCAAGACCCGCGTGCGGATGACCCGTGCCGCGATGCGCTGGCACGGGCCCACGTTCTGGAACCTGTTGCGGGTATCGGTGACCGGAATGGTGCAGTTCTTCGTAGCGACCGCCGCTTGGCTCGGCCTTACGCGGATCATTTCCCTGTTCGGCGAGACGGTGCTGGCAGGCTATACCCTCTCGCTTCGATTGATCCATGTCGCAATCCTGCCCTCTTGGGGCGTCAGCAATGCCACTGCGACGCTTGTGGGCCAGAACCTTGGCGCGGAGCGCCCTGAGCGGGCCGAACGCGCCGTGCTGCTGACGGGGCTGCTCAACTTTGCGATGCTGTCGGGAATAGCGCTGGGATTCTGGGCATTCGCAGAACCAATGGTCGGGTCCTTCACCTCGGATGGTGCGGTGATTGCGACTGGCACGCAGAGCCTCAAGATCCTGAGCACGGGCTACATATTCGCGGGATTCTCGATGGTGTTCGGGCAGGCCTTCAACGGGGCAGGGGATACGGCAACGCCCGCTTGGGTCAATTTCCTCTGCTATTGGTGCTGGCAGCTTCCGCTCGGGTACACGTTGGCCAGGCCCTTGGGCATTGGGGTCGAGGGCGTCTATGCGGCGGTTGTGATCTCGGGCGCGACTTGGGCGGTTGTCGGCTACATCCTGTTCAGGCGGGGCAAGTGGAAGCTGCACCGCATCTGACGCCCGGAACGGGGGCCCGCGCGTGTCTATGAGGGTCGTCCTGCGCGCTTGCGTCTTGGCGGTGGCGACGGTGGCCGGCTTGCCCGCGGCCCGGCTGCTCTTCTCCGAGCTGCCGGCCATCCCTGGCCGCGGATCTATGCAAGGTGCCGCGATGTGCGTGGTCGAAGATCGCCTCGTCGTCTTGGGTGGGTTGGCTGGGCCGACCGGCGCGCCGGTGGCGGATGCTTGGATTCTCGATGGGCGCGCCGGAGAGTGGCGAAAGACGACCGGTCTTCCGCGGGCTGCCGCATTCATGACTGTTGCGTGTTCGGGGGCCCGGGCCGCGGTCTTGGGTGGTGCTCCGGGGTCGGGAGAGGGCCCGCTCTCAGCAGCGCATCGGCTCAGGCTGGACGGGGGCGAACTCTCGTACGAAGCGCTACCGGACCTGCCCGTCCCGGTTGCGCGCGGGGCAGCAGCGTGGTTGGGCGGTGTCCTGTATCTCCTCGAAGGCGGTGGCAACGTCGGGACCGGAGAGCTCGAGGCGTCCCTGTGGTCCTTGGATATCGAGGCCCGCGGGCCGAGATGGGAGCCCAGGCAAGCACTTGCGGGTCCACCTCGGGGATCCCCGTCCCTGATCGAGCGTGACGGTGCCCTCGTGCTGATCGGCGGCGGAGGCTTGAGCTCTGCGGTCGCGCCCTCTGGCGATTCGCACCGCTACGCACCGTCAGACGGATGGTCCTCACGCGCGCCCGCCCCGTTCGAGCTTGCGTCCGGCGGAGCAGCACCTCTCGGCTCTTCCCACGTGGCAGCCGTCGACTCGCGCACTGGTCTGGTGGTCGCCTATCACTCGATCACTGACACGTGGGCGGAGCTGGGCCGGGCTTCAGGCTTACACGGCCCGATCGTGACGGCCTCTTGGGATGACGCGATCGTTCTGGCCGGTCTCGACAGCGAGTCTCAGCCCAGGCTGCTGGCGATGGAGGTCGACCCGCAGCCGTCGGGGTTTCGGCCAGTGGATTACGCGGCCCTCGCGTCGTACTTCGCCGTGCTCGTGATGATGGGGCTCTACTTCGCGCGGAAGGGTACCAGCACCGAGGATTTCTTCGTGGCGGGCCGCCGGATGCCTTGGTGGGCAGCGGGGCTGTCGATCTTTGGCACGCAACTCTCCTCGATCAGCTTTATGGCAGTGCCGGCCAAGGTGTACGCCACGGACTGGGTCTACTTCCTGCTGCAGATGACGATCATCATGGTCGCCTTTCCAGTCGTGTTCTTCTACCTGCCGCATTTCCGGAAGTCCCCCATGACCAGCGCATACGAGTACTTGGAGAGCCGCTTCAATCTGCCCGTGCGGATGTACGCCAGCGTCTCGTTCGTGCTGTACCAGCTGGGGCGCATGGCGATCGTGCTGTTCCTGCCAGCCATCGCGCTGTCGACCGTCACGGGCATCAGTGTCTATGCCTGCATCCTGATCATGGGCGTGCTGTCGACCCTCTACACCGTGATCGGGGGTATCCGCGCGGTCATCTGGACGGATGTCGTGCAGGTCTTCGTTCTGTACGGCGGGGCGCTCCTGAGCCTCGGCATTCTGATCGCCAAGACCGATGGCGGCCTGGGCGGGATCGTTGCGGCCGGCCTCGAGCACGACAAGTTCCACATGTTCAACTGGACTTGGGACTGGACGACCACCGCGGTGTGGGTTGTCCTGGTGGGGAACTTCTTCCTCAACCTAGTGCCGTACACATCGGATCAGGCCGTCGTCCAGCGCTACTTCACGACGCGCGACGAGAAGGCCGCGGCCAGGTCGATCTGGACGAATGCGGCCCTGCTGCTTCCGTCCACGCTTACGCTCTTCCTGCTGGGCACTGGACTCTGGGCCTTCTACCGCGCCAATCCGGGCTTGCTTGACCCGACGCAGCCGACGGACTCGATCTTTCCGCTGTTCATCGCTCAGCAGCTGCCGGCCGGCGTTGCCGGACTCCTCATTGCGGCCGTGTTCGCTGCCTCGATGTCAACCCTAGACAGCAGCCTCAACAGCGTCTCGGCCGCTTTGGTGACCGATTTCTACGCGCGCTTCCGGCCGGCCGCCACTGACGCTGCGCGACTCTGGCTGGCCCGCGGCCTGACGGCCGGCCTCGGCGTTCTCGCGACCTCGACGTCGATCGTGCTGGCGACCTTCGATGTCGGGTCCCTCTGGGACACCTTTCAGGGAATGATGGGGTTGCTCGGCGGGGGGCTTGCGGGGCTCTTCGCCCTAGGTGTGTTCTTCCCCAGCGCAAATGGCCGGGGGGCGATGACGGGCGCGGTCGCGAGCGTGTTCATCCTGTATTGGGTGCAGCAGCACACCGACCTGCACTTCTTTCTCTATGGGGCCGTGGGAATCCTCAGCTGCGTGGGGATCGCCCTGATATCAAGTCCGGCCTACCGGCGATCCCGGGGGTAAGTCACCCTACGACCTCGGCGACGATATGCGCAGCGGCTGTCGCTCGCAGGCCCTGTCGGGCCGGAACGAGTCTCGCGGCGGTCGGACCCCGCCGCGCCAAGAGTAAGTAGTTGCCCGCCGAACGCTGGCACTCGGCGGCGCTCCGTCGAGAAGCTGCAGGTTCTGTCGGAGATGTTGTGGTTGCCGACCGGGCGCTGCCAGGCTCCGGCGGGAGCCCCCACCAGATCTCCGCGTCTACAGGCCCGGCCACCGACTCCGCCCCATCGAACCTTTGGTAGACTTCTCCATAGCTGGCTCACGGGAGGTCGAACCAATCATGAAACCTACATTTTCGCTAATGCGCGGGCTTTTTTGCGCCGCGCTCCTACTCGTTGCCGCAATTCCCGCAGCTGGGCAGATCTATTCGGCAAGCGTAACGGGTCTAGTGACCGATCCAAACGCCGCTGTCATCCCCGGCGCGGATGTCACGATTACCAATGTCGGCACTCAGGACACACGCTCAGCGTCAACGGGACCCGAAGGACGTTACAACTTCTCGAGCCTGTTACCTGGTGTGTACGAGTTGCGCGTCGAGTCACCCGGGTTCAAGGGCTTCGTGCGTTCAGAGATCCGGTTGCAGGGGAGCCAGGACGCTGAGATCGATGTCCAACTCGAGCTGGGGGAGGTGACCGAAACGGTCGAAGTGACTGCCGAGGCGGTGATGCTCGATACCCAGTCGGCCAACCAGACTGCTTCGCTGGATCGCAGCGAGATTACGGAAATGCCGCTCAGCTTCCGTAATCCGCTCGCTCTTGTCCATACCAACGCTGGTGTTTTCTCAAGTTTCGCCAACAGTGGAAGACTCAAGATCCGTGACAGGGTCCGCGACCAGAACTGGGGTCTGTTCTCCATGAACGGCGGTCGTGAGGGGCAGAATACGATTCAAGTTGACGGCCTGAGCAATAAAGGCGGCGATTGGGGTTCGACATTCGGCACGCCCGGAGTTGATTCCGTTCAGGAAATGCAGATATCCCGAAACACGTATGACGCGGAATACGCGAGGACTGGCAACGGTGTCGTCAGCATTGTCACACGGGGTGGTTCAGGCGATGTCCACGGCTCCCTGTTCTGGTTCCTGCGTAACGACAATCTTGACGCGAACAGCTGGGCGCGCAACCGCGCCGACAATCCCCGGCCAGAGTTCAAGCGCAATCAATTCGGAGGCAACGTCAGTGGCCCGATGTGGAAGAGCAAACGGCTGTATGGAATGTTTGGTTTCGAGGGCACACGGATCCCTTCGGCTCAGTCGATCTTGGTTTCCGTCCCGACTTCTCTTGAACGACAAGGCGACTTCTCTGAGAGCTTCGACCGGGTCATGGGCCAGCCCAGCCTGCAGCGGATCTTTGATCCATTCACGACTAGGCCGAACCCGGATGGACAGGGATTCATCCGGGATCAGTTTCTGAACAACGTCATTCCGCAAAGTCGGATGGACACTGTCGGAAGCAATGTCGCGACCAAGCTCTATCCGGCTCCGAATCAGGCGGGAGTGCCGATCACGAATGCCAACAACTTCTTTGGCACGGGTGGCCTGAATAACACGGCGGACCGTTACGACATCCGGGGCGACTGGGCACAGAGCCAGAAATACAGCATGTTCCTCCGGATGACGCGCACACTGTTCGGCGGCACACGGCCTCGAATCTTCGGCACGGGCGGTGACACCGGCGATGACAACACTTGGCCGTACTACCAAGTAACGCTGAGCAACACGATTGTTCCGAGTCCGACTTGGGTGATAAACGCTCTGGTTGGTGCCGGCGGGACAGTCCGCAATAGTACGGGGATTGGCACTGTCGACGGCTTTCAGCTAACGGATGTTGGCTATCCACAGTCGTTCCAAGACATGATGCAGACGACGAATACAGGGCAGTATTCGCCTGCGAACTACACCACAGTCGGGCGCTCGCGAAACTTCAAGAACGCTCGCAGGATTCTCTCCTTTTCGGTCAATGTCACCAACGAACGCGGTGCGCACAGCCTCAAGTTCGGCATGTCCGGCGAGAACCTGCTGCATAACATCTGGAACGCGTACACGATTGCCACCAGCTTCAATCGTGGCATGACATCAGGGCCAGTAGCGGCAGCGGCGAGTTCAACGTCGGGCAATTCCATTGCGTCCTTGCTGCTTGGCACAGGGACGGGAGGCAGTACTCCCGTACCAGTACCGCCGGCGACGAGCCAGAGGTACTTCGGATGGTACGTTCAGGACACATGGAGGGTGAACAATCGGCTCACGCTCAATCTGGGATTTCGGTATGAACTGCAGAATCCTCGGACCGAGCGCTACAACCAGCAGAATTACTTCGACTATGAGGCCAGTAGCCCTCTGAACGACGTCACAGCGTATGATCAGCTGCGAGGCGGTCTTGTCTTTTCCTCGCCCAGTATGCGGGGGCAGACATACCGGGACAACTCTGACTTGGCACCGCGTATCGGTATCGCCTATCAGGCCACCAACCGCCTTGTAGTGCGCGCTGGTTACGGCATTTCGTATTCGCGCTCGTTCACCGACTCGGGTCCGAACGGCAACGACGGCTTCTCAGTCACGACACCTTGGATCGCGAGCCAAGCAAGCGACGGAATCACGCCGGGGAATCCGCTCAGCAACCCATACCCGAACGGCCTTGATCCGGTTACCGGGGCGGCAGACGGTCTCCTTACCCGCGTGGGAAATAGCGTCACGGCTTGGCGAACGTACAATCCCACTCCCTATCTTCAGAACTACAGCCTCGATCTCCAATACGAGCTTGGTTACGGCACGGTCTTCGAGGTGGGTTACACCGGCAACGTCGGGCGGAAGTTCTCCTACGGGGAGGCGCGGCGATACAACCAAATGTTCCCGGAGCACCTCAGCATGGGAGAGGATCTCAATAGCCGCGTGGCCAATCCATTCTACGGGCATATCAACATCGGTGCCTTGCGTGGCGAAACAATTCCTCGACATCGCCTATTGCGGACGCACCCGCAATTCATCAACGTCAACAGCCCTCGATCTGAGAAGGGTGCCAACTCCAGTTTCAATGCTCTGCACACGAAGCTAACGCGGCGCTTCTCGGCTGGGCTCACACTGATCACCAGCTACCAGTGGTCGAAGGCTCTTGACAATGCTTCCGAAGATCAGGGGTGGTTCCTCTATGACGGCTTCCGCAACGTCTTCGATGCGGGAACTGAATGGGGTGTCAGCGGCCACGATCTTCCCCACGATTTCGTAACGAGCATGATTTACGAATTGCCGGTCGGCCAAGGGAGAAAGTTCGGGAGCAGCATGTCCGGAATCGCTGACGCCGTGCTCGGCGGCTGGCAGGTCTCCACCATCGTTCGGCTTGCATCCGGCAACCCTATCGGACTGAGGGCTCCCAACACCCTCGGCCCGTTCGGGTTCGGTGTGCAGCGACCGATCATCAGTAACTATAACGACTTGGAGGTCGCCAATCGCACACCGGAGCGTTGGTTCAACATCGACGCTGTCTCCGCCCCTGGCAAATTCGAGATAGGGTCTGCTCCTCGTTACCTGCCGAACATCCGAATCGACGGTACAACGAACGCAGATATCGCCATCATGAAGAACTTCTATGTCGGGGAGTTGCTGCGTGTGCAATTCCGTGCGGAAGCCTTCAATCTCGCGAACACGCCCCAGTTCGGTATGCCGAGTACCGGTGCTCAGGCGACGGTCGGATCGGGCGCGTTCGGGACGGTACGCGACACGTTCGTGAACGACGCGCGATCTCTTCAGTTCGGGTTGAAGGTGTACTTCTGACACCGCTGTGAACCGCGGCGCACCGGCCTCCGGGTCGAAGTTCCGGGCGGAGGGCTTCTCGAAGCCCGGCAACTGACGCCGTCAGCAGGTGTTGCGCTGGCTAGCGCCCCTTGCCAGACGACGCGTTTCTTGCAGGCCTCGCAGATTGCCTGCCAGAGGCCAACCTTCAACTCGGACTCGGCCTGACTCCTCTCAGTGGCCAAACCGGCGGTCGCCCGGACAGTGTGGTACGCGAAGCGTCGGTCAGCGTGGGTAGCGCGCCAATCTAGAGCACAACGCATGCCCCCCCGCCGATAGCCTCAGCGCGGGCGCCGGGTAGGGATGCGATGCGGCGGGCTGACTACTCACCCAGGCCGAAGACAAACATTGACGAGCCCGCGTTCAGGGCGATGTACTGCTCGTCATTCGCAGTGAATGTAATCGGTGAGGAGGCCATCCTGCCGCCAAGGTTCAGCGTCAGGAGGTTCTTGCCGGTGAACGAATCCAGAACAACCATGTAGCCTCGCATCGTGCCGGTCACGAGAATGTCCCCGTCGGTCGAGAGGATTCCGCATTCGCCTGCGCCAGAGAGCTTGAACTCCCACTCGAGGTCCCCTGTATCCGGAGACAGCGCGCGGATAGCCCCGCTGCCCTGCTGCTCCGCGCTGTCCTTCATCGTGTTCGGCCAGATGCCGTGGGGCACGCTGCCCACGTAGCGGTTGCCGCGGACGTAGAGCGGGTCACCCTTGTGGAAGAGGCTGGAATACTCCCAGCTCGAGACGTAGAAGAGGTCCGTGCGGGCGCTGTAGGCTGGCGAGTACCAGTTCGTGCCCCCTTGGACCGCTGGCCAGACGCGGACTCCCTCCCGCGTCGGGGACGCCTCCGGAATCTTGATGGGCCGGCCGTTCTCGTCGAGGCCCTCGGCCCAAGTCACCTTGACGAAGTTCTTGCCGTGCAGGAACTCGCCGGTGGCGCGGTCGAGCACGTAGAAGAAACCGTTGCGGTTGGCCCAAAGCATCAGCTTGCGCTGCTCGCCCTTCCACTCGCGGTCCACAAGCACCGGTATCTGCACAGAATCCCAGTCCCATTCGTCGTGCGGAGTGAACTGGAAGTACCACTCGAGCTTGCCGGTGTCGGCGTTCAAGGCAACTACGGAGTCTGAGTAGAGGTTGTCGCCGAGACGCACATCGCCGTTCCAGTCCGGGGCCGGGTTCCCGACGCCCCAATAGGTCAGGTTGAGTTCGGGGTCGTAGGAGCCCGTGACCCAGATCGAGCCGCCGCCCCGCTTCCAGGAGTCGCCCGACCAGGTCTCGTGACCAGGCTCGCCGGGCCCGGGAATCGTGTTGAAGCGCCACACCTCATCGCCGGTGGCGGCATCGAGGGCGGCGATGAAGCCGCGGATTCCGTACTCCCCGCCGGCGGAACCGACGATCAGCTTGTCTTTGACGACGAGCGGTGCGTGTGTAAGGGAGTACCCTCCCGTGGGATCTACGATCTGCCGGGTGAAAATGACGGCGCCAGACTTGGCGTCCAAGGCCACAAGCTTGCCATCGATCGTGCCCATATACAGCGTGTCGCCCAGAATGGCTAGGCCGCGATTTACGCGCCCGCAGCAGACGTTGACCTTGTCGGCCAAGATGTGGGTGTACTCCCAATAGCGCCTTCCCGTGACCGCGTCTAGCGCGACAACGTCGTTCGGCATCTCGACGACGTACATCACGCCGTCAACCACTATCGGAGTCGACTCGAACTTCTCGAGCGACCTGGCCTGGAAGACCCACTTCAACTCAAGCCCGGCCGCGTTCTCACGGTTGATCTGCTTGAGCGAGGAGTGGTGCTTGCTGGCGTACGTTCCGTTGTAGGTCAGCCAGTTGCCCGGCTCGCTGGCGGAGTTCAGGATGCGCTCATAGGTCACCTGGGCGCCAAGGCTGCACGCCGCGAGCGCGGTGCACAGGGCGAGTCGGCGAAGATCACTGCTGTTCATCGTTGGGGCCTCCCAGCCGGAGTGTCGCCAAATATGCGATCAGGTTGTCGAAGTCTTCACCTTGGATGCGGCCCTCGAACGTTGGCATGGCGGAGGATCGGTCGACCTCAACCGCCTCGAGTTCCGCCTTACGGAAGGATCGCAGACGGCCGGCGGCGTCCCTGAGCTGAATCGAGAACGTGTCCTCGTTCATGCGCAAGCCCGTGATCTGCCTGCCACGCTCCGGAGTGACCTTGGCTATCCAATGCTGCGGAAGCACATCCGCGTCCGGTTCTAGGATGGCCGCCTGCAGATGCCCCATCGAACGGATCGCTCCGATGTCGGTAAGGTCTGGGCCCAGGCTCCCGCCCTCACCCCTTATCTGGTGGCAGACTGCGCAGCCGTTCGCCGCGTATACTGCTTCGCCCTTCGCCGGATCGCCGGTGATCTGCTCCGCGGCTCGGCCGGCGCTGAGGGACCTCACAAAAGCGACCAGCTGCCACATCTGGCGACCGTTGAAGAAGATGCCGGGCATCTCAGTTCCGGGAATCCCCTCGGAGATCGTCGTGAACAGGCGGCTGTCGGATGATCCGTGGCGGAATCGGCCGGTAGTGAGGTCGACGCCACGCCCGCCCTCGCCTTCTATGCCGTGACACACGGCGCAGTGGGATCGGTACAGCCTGCCACCCGCAGCGACGTCCTCCTCCGACGTGTATGGGTTGCGGATGGTCTGATCCGCCTGCTGCTGCTCCGGCTCTGGCGCCGCCATCAGGCTGGCAGTTGCCAAGAGCACCAAGATTCTAAGTTGTCTCAATGCATTCCCCCGGGTCATGCGAGACCCGGAAGCCATTCTAACCCCAAGGACCGTCTGCCTCCGAGATCGACGACGGGCCTCTCGGTTGGCCTGTGGTCGCTGAATGAGCTCGGTGCGGGCCGGGCAGCGGCCGCGCCGCACTCCACGGGCCTCACGCGACCGAAGCCGGCCGGTTCGGTGTGCACCTAGGGCGGTGAGCGGCCTCCGCCGCCGCAGTCAGGGCCCCGGTTTCCTCTCTATACGCTGCTGCGTGGCGCGCTGCCGTCTCTCGGAGCATCCCTCACTTGCCGCCCCGCGAGCAGCACGTATGCCCCCCGAACTCTTCTGGGAACATTCGCCCGTGCTCTGTGCCCAGCGGTCGGAGCCCAGCGGAGTTGCCGCCAGAACCCGCCCAACATCGCCATGACGCGTGATCACCGGTGGGATCTCGTGGGCCGAGCGGGCGACGAGATCACTCGGACTCCCAACATCGACGGGCCCCCGGCGCGTGGGGGGAGATTGAATGACAGACTGGTGGCCCACGTCGATCTGCTGGGAAGCGCGCCAGCATTCCGACGGGCGGTTCGGCGGAGAGTGCCACTGCACCTCCGCCATCCCGCCGATGAGTCTCTAGCACGAGGACCGTAGCAATCCAAAGATGCTGAAGCACGCCGGTCACCAAGTCGGATTTGTGGGCAAGCTGGGCGACGGCTTGGAGCTACTGCTGCGGTCCGTCTTGGCCGGCGTTCCGTACCAATGGCAAGCGAAATCCCGATCGCGCGCTACGAGGGGAACTATGCCACGGTGCTATACACCTACTTTCAGAGCGTGACGGCTCATGTCACGGCCGAGGACAGCAGCAGCGCGGGCCGCTGAGACCTCACGGTGCTGGCCTACGGGCGCGTGTACCTGTTGGAGCTGAAGGTGCAGGAGCGGGCGGGTCCAGTCTCGGCTATGGGCCAGCTCAAGGCCCGCGGATACGCTGGCAAGTACCGTCGTCTGGGCGAGCCGGTGCATATGCTGGGACTGGAGTTCAGCGAGAGGACGCGGAACTTGGCGTGGTTCGACGTCGTGTCGCTCTGAGGGCGGGGACCTGCGCGGGCCGAACGGGGATCCGTGGGCAATCAGAGGCCGGATTCCGAGATGTTCCCAATCGGTCGCTACGCAGCTCCCCCTCGCGACGAGCTCGATCGCCTACCGCCGTCTCCGGCGATTCTTGGCACGCCTATTGGGAGGCATTCGGCGTGCGGCCTCCCGCTGTAGCGATGTTGTGCCTTCGGTCTGTCGCCGTTGCTTGGCCCCAATTCCCATTGTCAAGAACGCTGCCACTGCGCAAACCGCGCCGACCGGGACCAGATAGATTCCTATTCCCGGATCAGACCCGCGAATGCCGAAGCCTCCAATCAAGAATCCGGAAGGAAGCAGCACTGTGGAGATCGTCAGCAGGCGTGAGGCCGGCCGCACGCTGGAAATCTGCCCACTTGTCGCTAGCGTTGACAGTCCGAACAGCACATTGACAATCGACAGGAGCGCCCCGTGTGCATGCCCCAGCGTGAACAGCAGCCGTCGGGTCTCGTACGCCTCTTCCAAGTACCAACTGGTCTTGAAGCCGTGGAAGGCTTCCAGTACGACGCCAACTGTTGCGAAAGCAGCGAGCATCAGCCACCCGAACCGGATGTGGTTCCGGGCAAGCGTTTTGCAATCTAGTGACAGTGCCATACGGGGACCGCTGTGTCTCCGCTATTCCACCAAATAGACGGGCCGATCATCCCTTTGCCGCGTCAGTTGCTGGACTGTGCGCAGATCCACTGCTCCGGACTTGACGAACAGACCCTCCGGTAGGCGTCCGGGACGCGGCTCCCAACCTCTCAGGAGCCGTTCCGCCGCCGCTTGCCGCTGGCGTGGGGGATCGAGGAAGTCGTAGGAACTGTTGCTCAGCCCCCCGAGTTGCCTGACCGATCGACCGGCTATGTACCGTACTGCGTCATAGGGATCGTCGAGCAACGGGGACAGCAGCGGAAGCTGCCAGTCCGACCCCGACGCGCGCACGGCCGGCTTCCAAGAGAAGTGCCATGCGGCCAGCGCGCGGAGCCCGGCGTCTCCCCGCAATAGCCAGGTGGGAGCCGCTGCAACGCTCCGCTGTGCCGGATTCAGCGAAGGAGCCTCGATGCCGTACCAGCGCTGTAGCCACTCGGCCGACCATTCCAGAGTGCGGTCCAGATGGCAGAGGTTGCACGCGTTGGGGCGGCCAGTGGAAAGATCCGTGGAAACGGCCGGACTCGTGACCGTATGGGATCTTGAGGCCTTCAACAGGCCGTAGCTGGTATAGGGCAGGTGGCAGTTCATGCACTGGCTGCCTTCCGATTCGGCAGTGTGGTGGGTATGGTCCCCTCCAGCCGCCGCCAATTCGCTGTGGCATTGCGTGCAGGCGGCATTCCCCCGCATGCCTTCCTTTAGCCGATCATTCGGCGGCCCGTCATGAATCGTGTGGCAGGAAAGGCACGAGAATTCGCCTCCCTTCGAGCACGGGGACTCCACTAGCCCGTTGTACTCGCGCCCGACGACCCGGATCTCACCGTCCGGCCAGAACCACTCGGCGAGCGTTGCCGGGCGGTCCTGGACGAACCCCTGCATCAGGGGCGATCGGTCTAAGGTGTCCGGATGGACCACGTACGTCGATTGGGCCAGATCATCGCCGGGCCGGTACGGCGATCCCTCCGTGAGCGACCGTGCCCAGTCCTCGCCGTTGTATTGCGTGTTGAGTGAGTGGCACTGCCCGCACACTTGGCTCGCTCCGTCACCGTCAAGCGCGCGCGGCTGAGTCACGCTGTCATCCGGCGTCCCGGTCAGGTAATGCCCGTAACGCTTCACCGGATTCCGGTTCTGGCGCGCGTGCTCGCCCGACGGGCCGTGGCAGGCCTCGCACGCGATCCCGGCCTCCACCAATCGAGAGTCCGGCGGCCCACCACCGCCCGGCGAGTACAGAGGGCGGCCGCCGGTCGAGTGACAAGGCAGGCAGTCCCGGTTCCATGCCTTCCTTGGCTCGCGAAGGTTTGGAGGTGTCAAGAAGACCGACACGCGGGGCACCCAGCGGCGTTCTTCGATCAGGTGCGCGAACGGAAGCATGTACAGCTCGCGACCGTTCCCATTGGGGTACCAGTACAGCTGGTAGTGATGGGATCCCGTTGTGAGGGTGATCGGCCTCTTCACGCGCGGAATCGCGGCTGCAAACTCTTGCGCACCGCGCATGTCTCCCGACTCCGCGATCGCCATTGCGCGGTCGACCATGTCGGGCTCCGGCAGTTCGACCAGGTACTCGTCACCCTGACGGCTCAGTCTGTATTCCCGGCCATCGAAGTACAGGGTTAGGTCGTTGAAGTCTCCCAGCACGGATTCCGGTCGGGCGATCTGGGTCATGGTCCGATGAAACCCAGCCTTCCACGTGGCGTGTTCGCGTGGGTGGCACGGCAGGCATGTATCCGATGTCACATACCCGCGGTCGTCGGACACGAATCCGTCCCGGAGCTCTAGCGGGCGTTGAGGGTCGTGCCACGGTTGGGGCGGTCTCAGCAGGCCGGCTGCGGTTGCGCCAACCGCGGCAGTGGCAACCAATACCAGCCAAGCACCCCGTCCGGGAGCGGTCTTCAGAGCAAGGGCTGCCGCTGCCCCGCAGACGGCAACCCAGAGGGCAGCTTCGATCAGCGCTGACGTCATCTGCGCGTCTCCAGGACCCGCCTCCGTAGAATCGTCACGCGCTTCCAGTTTGCGGTCCGGCTTCTTCGAACGGACTGCCTCTGTCCCCGTCGAACGCCGTAGCCAACCAGTGCCGCGGAACTTTGAAGGCTGGCTGGGCTCTTGCCCCAACACCAGTGCACCGACGTTCGCCGCTTCGCGCTTTGTTGGACCTCGGTGGTGGCATGCAATAAAATAGCAGCGAGGCGAGCTGACAGCAGTGAGCCGAGTGGGAAAAAGGGGGTAACAAGATGAGATTAGAGTCAGTGCGCCATCTGGCGTACTTCCTAGCGCTAGCTGTCTTTGCGGTCGTGGCCGCACCGGACGCCAGCGCACAGGTCCTGAAGGGCCAGATTCTCGGAACCATCACAGATCCGTCCGGGGGTGTCATCCCTGGGGCATCCGTGATCCTGACTGAGACGAACACGGGTGTTGCCCGTGAGGGCGAGACCAACGAGAGCGGCCTGTATGTGTTTCCGAACCTCGATCCTGGTATGTATCAGGTCGAGGTCGCATTGGACGGGTTTAACACGGCAGTGCGCGGCGACATCGGCCTCACGCCGAACACGACCATCCGGATCAACCTGGAACTGTCGCCGGGAGCTGTGACAGAGACTGTCACCGTCACGGGGGCGGCACCGGTCTTGCAGACCGACCGGGCCGACACCAGTGTGAAAATCGAGACGCGTCAATTGCAACAGCTGCCGCTGCTGTTCAACCGCAACTATCAGGGGCTCATGACGCTGGTGCCAGGTGTCGGTCGGCTGAGGCGGCCGCACTCGCAGTTCTACAACTCGCAGGACTCGCTGGCCGTCCGCGTCAATGGGCAGGGTCGTCAGTACAACAACTTCCAGATTGAGGGCATCGAGAACAAGATCGACAACGGCAACCTGACCGCGCTCGTGCCGCCCGCCGAGGCGATTCAGACGGTTGACATCTCCACCTCGAATTTCGATCCGGAATTCGGCAACGCAGGCGGATCCGTGGTGAACGTCACGCTGCGCTCAGGAACAAACGAGTTCCACGGCAGCGTCTTCGCATTCCACCGGAACGAGAATGCGCAGGCCCGCCAAGTATTCGCCAACACCAAGGCCCACACCGTCTATAACCAGTTCGGCTTCACGGCGGGCGGACCGATCGTGAAGAACAAGATGTTCATCTTTGGGGACTATCAGGGCAGCCGCGACCACCTCGGCCAGGTTGAACAGGACAGGATCCCGACGGTCCCGTTCCGCTCCGGTGATTTCTCTGGCGAGTCTGCCACGGTCTACGATCCTCTGACCGGCGACGCCACCGGCGGGGGCCGGACGGCTTTCGTGAACAACCGGCTGCCGGATTCCCGCATCAGCCCGATCGCCAGGGCGATGGTGGGATTCATCCCCGAGCCGAACCGGCCCGGGCCGATCGGCTCGCGCAACCAGGAAATCCCGGTCGTCCGCATCAAGGACATCAACGCCTTCGACGCGAAATACGACTATGTCGTGACTCAGAACGGGCGCCTCACCTTCCGGTACAGCTACCAGAAGGCAACGGTCACCGATTGCGGCCTCTATGGCCCCAACTGCGGCATCTACGGCGGTCCGAGGAACAATGGGTTCTCGGGAAGCGGGCCTGCCCGGACGCAGAGCCCGATGATCTCGTACTCGCAGATCTTCTCGCCCACATTCGTGTGGGAGGGCCGGTTCGGCATCGTGCGGAACCGCAACGACGCGATCAATGCGGACCGTGGCCTGCGCACGGCCGAAGAGATCGGCATTCCCGGCGTCAACGTGAACGAGTGGACTAGCGGCCTCTCCGAAGTCCGCGTCAACGGGCTGGACCGCCCGTTGGTTGGCTTCTCGCCGTCGTTGCCGTGGGCCCGCTCGGTCACGTTCTTCGGGGTCGTCAACAACTTCACGAAGACACAGGGCAACCATGTCATCCGGTTCGGCTTCGAGGTGCGCCGCGAGCGCAATGACCTACTGCAGACGCAGACATTCAACCCTCGAGGAAGGTTCGAGTTCAACAGGGGCCAGACAGCCTGCAGGGAGGCCTGCGATGGTCCCAACCAGACCCAGGGAATCGCAAACTCCTTCGCCGCCTTCCTGCTCGACCAGCCCGGGCGGCACGGCCGCGACCTCGACGTGCAGTTCCCAACCCGCCGGGAACTGATCTTCGCCACCTACATACAGGACAAGTGGCAGGTAAGCCCCAAGCTCACAGTGGACCTAGGCCTTCGCGTGGAGCGGGAGAATGCGTCCAAGCCGCGATTCCCGGGTTCGTACTCGAACTACAACCCGTTCACCAACGCCCTCGAACTCAGCGGGATTGGCGGGAGGCCCGAGAACAACGGGATTCGCCACGACTTCGGGTGGGGACCTCGCGCTGGCATAGCCTACCGCCTTGACGAGAAGACGGTGATCCGCACGGGTTTCGGGATCAGCTTCATCAACCGCATCATGGGCCAGCAGAACTTCCCTGTAAAGCAGAACAACTCCTTCGTAGCGCCAAATGCATTCACCGCGTCCGGTGCGATGGCCAGCGGATTTCCGGCATTCCAGGAATTCACGGTTCCCGACAACGGGATCATCGATTTGAACCTGCCCGAGAACGCCCTGTTCGCACGCCAGAACTTTGGCTGGGTCAACCCCGACATGCGGCGTCCGTACGTGCAGAGCTGGAACTTTGCCATTCAGCGGACGCTGCCGCTGAGCTTCACGCTGGACCTTGCCTACGTGGGCAACCATGGCGTAAACAACCAAAGCCGCTGGGAGTACAACGCGGCCCAGGTTCCAGGCACGGGCAACGCCACGCGCCCCCTCAACGTGCTCTGGGGGCGCACCCAGAACACGGGCACGCGCACAGGTACGCACACCTACTACAACGCGCTGCAGATGAAGCTCGACAGGCGGTTCTCGAACGGTTTCTCGATGACCAACGCCTACACCTGGAGCAAGGGTCTGAACTTCAGCGACGACACGGGCGGCCTGAGCGTCGACGGGATTCGCGGGGCATTTCTGACCAACAAGGGCCGGATGAACCAAGACCGGCGCCACGTGTGGGTGTCGAGCTACTCTTACGAGCTTCCGTTTGGGAAGAACAAACCGCTCTTGCAGACCGGCCCCGGGCGCTGGCTTCTGGGCGACTGGCAGGTGCAGGGCATCGTGAGCATGATGAGCGGCGAGCCGTTCACGATCACGGCGCCTTCCTCCACGCTGAATGCGGGCGGTAACCAGCAGCGCGCCGACGTGGTGGGCACGCCCACGCGCATCGGCGAGATCGCCGGCCCGAGCGGAGACGCACTGTGGTTCACGACCAATGCTTTCGCAATCCCCAAGCAGGACACGTTGGGCAACGCCGGGCGCGAGATCTTCGACGGGCCGGGCCTGTTCAATTGGGACTTCTCGGTGTT
Source organism: Bryobacterales bacterium (assembly GCA_965203925.1). Classification (GTDB taxonomy): domain Bacteria; phylum Acidobacteriota; class Terriglobia; order Bryobacterales; family UBA6623; genus VXMF01. The sequence continues at coordinate 591,989 of OZ241924.1, read as the reverse complement.
CCGGCGGTTCCCGCTGCCGCAGCTGGGAGAGCAGGCGGCGCTCACGTTCCGGCTGGAGTCCTTCAACTTCACCAATACCCCGCACTTCAACAACCCGAACGGCGACGTGTCGAACCGGAACTTCGGCAGGGTGCAAACTGCCACTTCGGATCAGAGGCAGTTCCAGTTTGGCCTGACCCTCAGGTTCTGACGACGGATCCAGATCCGCAACACCGCGGGCCGGGGCGTGCCCCCCGGCCCGCGCCTTTTCTTGTGCGCGACGCCAGCGGCTAGGGATCGCTGGTGCGTTGCTCAGTTCGCCAGAGCGACTCGCCGGACCAACCGGGCACGCTGCCAGAGCACGTGTGTCCCAGGTGGCTGCGCCAATGTGCCAGTGCTCGCGGGAAGCCCTGCCTAACCAGACTGCAACTGGCCGGGAACTGAGAATCAACTCCGGATCGCAACCGGAAGATGTCGCGGAGCTCTCGCCAGCTAGGTCCGGGCTTGAGGGGTGTCACCGGCCCGGCGAGAGGTTCTTCAACCGCACAAGTTTCCTTGAGTGCCGTTGTGGAGGGCTACCAACGTCCGAGGCTGTGTTCTAGGGAACCGGAGATTCGGCGGGAATGCTGCTAGGTGCACGGTGCCTCGGTACAGCTCAGCGCAACTCAGCTTGGAGGAGTTACGCACTCACTGAGTAACAGAACGCACCGCCAAAGTCCAGCCATGGGTGATTGAGTAAGATACGCGGGGCGCGGTGTAACATGAGGCTGAGGATCCGCAGGACCGTGGGTCGTGAAGAATCGAGCAGACCGCTTTCTGACCGCAGCCTCGTCGTGGCGATCGTGGCCGTGGGAGTCTCGCTCTGCACCGTGATCTTGGCTACGGACGACGGAGCCAAGATTGATGCGCTCGACGCCAAGATTGATGGGCTCGACGTAAAAATTGACGCCAAGATTGGCGCGCTCGACGCCAAGATCGACGCCAAGATTGGCGCGCTCGACGCCAAGATCGACGCACTAGACGCCAAAGTCGATGACATCCGCGTCTACATCGCCGCCAAGCATGGGGAACGGGTCAGCTTCACGCCTGACAAGGCTGGCAGCGTACATGCCTGGACTGTGAGATCAATCGATGCGAAGACGGGCAAGCCTCGCCAGATCGGAACGCTCGAAGTTCAGGGCGGATCCGAACGCCGGGCGGTGCTCAAGATTGGTAAGGGCAATCTGACGAGGGAGTGGATCCACCTCGGGAATGCTGACACCCTAGAGCGCGCACGGACACTCGCGATGATGGCCGTTGCGAGGGCCGAAAACCGGTGACCGCGGCCACTTGGTCGTCCTGACGCCGTGCAATACGTGGCGACGTTTGCAGAGCCGTGCGTGGCTCCAGAACCGTACGGGTAAGCGCCTTCGGGCACTCTCGTATGTAAGGCCCCGTTTCTAGTGGATCCGGTCGGTCTGAACGGTGGCACCTTTGAGAAGGGTGGCTGGAGCCGCTACGGTCATCACGTTGGTGCTCTTGACCACGTATACCGGCTGGTCCTCCGCATCAAACACGCCGGCCAACCGGATGACATCCGTCACGACGGGCTTGAGTCGTATGGTCGTGCCGTCGGTCAGAACGATGTTCGACCAGCGCTCGGTGGACTCGTCAACCGGAATGACCTCACCATCTACTGTCCTGCCCCCGAATGCGACCCGAGTCATCCTGCTCATGCCAAGATCTTACGCCCAAGTACCGCTTGGGTGCGCCGGCGTTGGCTGGGCTGGTTCTAAGCCTCACGGCTGCCAGAGTCGCAGGCAGACGAGCGTGTCCTTGTCGCGGGCGAACATCTTGCCGCCCGCGAACGCCGGAAACGCCCGTGTCTCCCCTTGCAAGATCTGAGCTCGCGCCAATATTCCAAACCCCTCGCGGGACGCCTCGGCCAATAGCAACTCTCCCGACTCAAGCAGGAGGAGAAGCCGGTCCCCCACGCGTGTCACGGAGCCTGCTGGCAGTCGGTCGCTGGTCCACAGCACCTTTCCGCTCACCAGGTCGGCCGCTCGGAACTGCTGTCCATACTCTTGCCGCCCGTGGAATCCGAATACCGTACCCCCGGACCGGACTGGCGAGGAATAGTGCGCATCGAGCACGCCCTCGCCCGACCAGAGTTCCTCCATTTGTCCGCCCGCAAGTCGCAGCGCTATCGCGCCAGTTCCGTACGAAGCGGTCAGGAACACGACGTTGCCGAGAGCGACCGGCGTCGCGGCGTTCACTGATGCGTGGCTGCGGGCTCGCCAGCGCCGCTCGTACAGGAGATCGCCAGTCTCGGGATCCAGGACGGCCAGTCCCTCTCGCGTGAAGAATACAGCCGCTGGGCGGCCGTCGATGTGGGCCACGATGGGAGAGGAATAGCTGGCATCGTGGTCGGTTGCCCTCCATACCTCCGCGCCGCTGCTCGCGTGGAACGCCACAACGCCTGCTCCATCACGTCCGCCGATGTTGGCAATGACCCGCTGTCCGACCACTACGGGCGTCGACGCCGCCCCAAAGAATCCCTTGCGCACGCCGTACTCCTCGTGCGTGTCGACGCTCCACAGGGATTCGCCTGATTCCAGGGCGAGACAGGTCAGTGTCCCGGCGGCACCAAAGGTGTACACCCTGCCTTCGCTGACAACTGGGGTAGCTCGCGGGCCGTTCTCGAACCCGAAGTCATCCCTGTAGGTCGTCTGATAACCCGTCTCCCACAATGGCTCGCCGTCCGAGGCTCGCAGGGCCTCCACGATTTCCCGCGCGCCGCGCCGATGGAATATCAGCACGTGTTCCCCAGCCACGACGGGAGCGCTGAACCCAGAGCCCACGGAGCGCTCCCACAGCAGCTCGGGGCCGCCTCTCGGAAAGGCTTCGACCGTCTCGACGCTTGGCACGATGCCGTCGCGTTCCGGTCCCCGGAACTGCGGCCAGTCTTGGGCTGTCGACTCCGACACTACGAGGGCCGCGACTGCACCCGCTACGAAGGCGGACCGGAGCGAACGTACGAGCGACATCAGACCAAGTCGCGGCCGCTCTGGGGCGGGCTCGGCTGCGAGGGATCCGAGCGCCGACTGGGCGGACGGCTCACGCGGATTGTATCCAAGCGCCGCGACGGGAGGCAGGCCACGACGCGAGTTAGCGTCAAATGCCCTCCCAACGCTGGGTCGCGGAGTCCTCGACCCCGAGCAGATCCATGTATCTTCCCACCTGCTGCTCGACAATCTCATCCACTGTCTTCGGGAGCGTGTAGTACGCGGGCATGGGCGGGGCGATGATCGCCCCCATCTCCGAGAGCAAGGTCATGTTGCGCAGATGCCCGGCATGCAGCGGCGTCTCACGAACGGCCAGAATTAGGCGGCGCTTCTCCTTGAGCGCCACGTCTGCGGTTCTAGTGAGCAGATTGGAAGTCAGCCCGCCCGCGATGGCCGACATGGTCTGGATCGAGCACGGAACGACCGCCATGGCGTCGAAGCGGAATGAACCGCTGGCGATCGTGGCGCCTATGCGCTCGACCGGGTGGAGTTCGTCCACCAGCGGCCGCAGGTCGCGGAGGAGGCGGCCGGTCTCGTGGTGCAGGGTCTTCTCCCCGGGCCGTGTGACCACCAGATGGGTCGAGACCCCGTCGAATTTCTTGAGTCGCTCAACGAGCCGCAGTCCGAGCACTGCGCCGCTGGCACCGCTGATCCCAATTACGAAGCGCCTCATCCCAGAGCCTGCGAACATGGTGACAGATGGAGGCCGATGGTGCGATTCCCGGCTGCCCGGATGCGCCCGAGAGCAGTCCGGGCGGTGGCAGTAGGACCATCCCCGAGACCCGGCAGACTCGCATGGACGCGCCATCGACATATCGGCACTTGGTGCTCATTGACGGTGACTGCGGGCTCTGCCAGGCCGCGATGGACTTTGTGGTTCGCGCAGATCCGCAGCGGGCCTTCGGCTTCGCGCCGCTCGCCAGCGACCTCGCGGTTGAGGTGCTGCGAGACCGCCGAAAGGCGCACGGCGGATGGGGGACGATGTACGTGGCGGCCGACCGCGGCACGCCACGGGAGAGGCTCTTGGAACGGTCGGATGCAGTACTCTTCGTCGCCGGTCGGCTCCAGTGGCCATGGAAGCTGGCGCGGGTCTTGCGTTGGCTTCCCCGACGCTTGAGGGACGCCTTCTACGACCGGTTAGCCGCGAACCGCCACCGATTCGGGGCCGCAGCTGGGACGTGCCGCCTGCCGGACCGTTCCGGCCGGGATCGGATCGTCTGGCGTTGACAAGTTCCCTCCCTTCGCCGACCGAGGTTCAGCATGGGCTATCGTGAATCGACTCCTTAGTTGGGCGTGCACTATGTTCAAGACCCGCATCACGGAAATGTTCGGGATCGAGTATCCAATCATCCAAGGGGGGCTGATGTGGCTCGCCCGGGCCGAGCTGGCCGCCGCGGTGGCCGAGGCCGGCGGCATCGGCTTCATGACGGCCCTGAGTCACGACACCCCGGAGAAGCTGCGGTCCGAGATCTACAAGGTCCGCGAACTCACCGAAAAGCCCTTCGGCGTCAACCTGACGTTCCTGCCGTCACTCCGTCCGCCCGACTTTCCTGCCTATGTCCAAGTCTGCATCGACGAGGGCGTCAAGTTCATCGAGACTGCCGGGCGCAATCCGCAGGAATTCCTGCCGGCGCTGAGTGCAGCGGGCGTGAAGGTCATCCACAAGTGCACCTCCATCCGCCACGCGATCAAGGCGCAGAAGATCGGATGTGCCGCCGTGAGCATCGACGGTTTCGAGTGTGCAGGGCATCCGGGCGAGGATGACATCACCTCTTTGATCCTGATCCCCCTCGCTGTCGACAACATTGATATCCCGGTGGTGGCATCGGGCGGCTTCGGCGACGGTCGCGGATTGGCTGCCGCCTTGGCTTTGGGCGCTGACGGCATGAATATGGGAACGCGATTCGTTGCCACCGCCGAGTGCCCCGTTCACGAGGCGGTCAAGTGGGCGTTGGTCAACGCGAGCGAGCGCGACACGCGGCTGCTGATGCGAACACTGCGCAACACTGCGCGCTTCCTGGCCAACGAGAATACGGAGAAGGTGCTCGAGATCGAGGCCCGCGGCAACGCCACGATCCATGAGATCAAGCAGTACCTGTCCGGGCTCGAGGGCAAAGAGATGATCGACACCGGAGACCTGAACCGGGGCGTCTTCTCGGCAGGACAGGTGATTGGCATGATCCGAGACGTTCCGACCGTCCAGCAGCTGTTCGACCGCATTGTGGGGGACGCGAGCCGCATCATGTCGCGCCGGCTGCCGGCCATGGCCGGTTATGCGCCGGCGGCATAGGGGCCGTGACATTCGGGGCTTGGGCTGCTCTGCGGGCCAAGCCTGTCGGCACTAGGCCGCAGTGAAGCTCTCGGCAACCATCATTGCGCGGGACGAGCAGGGCAGTATCGGCCGTGCGATCCGCTCGGTTGCATTCTGCGACGAAGTTCTGGTGGTCGACTCCGGCTCTGTAGACCGGACGGTCGAGATTGCCAGGGGTCTTGGCGCGAAGGTCGTGACTCGTGGCTGGCCGGGCTACGCTGCCCAGAAGAACCACGCCGCCGAAGCCGCCAAGCACGATTGGATCCTGTCGATCGATGCCGACGAGGCAGTCAGCCCGCGCTTGGCCGACAGCATTTCGGAACTTCGAGATCGCCGCCCGAGCCGTGCGGGATACGACTTTCCGCGCCTAGCGCGCTACTGCGGGCGTTGGATCCGACATTCCGGGTGGTATCCGGACCGCAAGATTCGCCTCTACCGCAGAGATCTTGGCCGCTGGGTGGGCGACTATGTGCATGAGTCGGTGGAATTGTCCGGGCCTAGGGGGCACCTCGACGGCGACCTGCTGCACTATACGTGCGACAGCCTTCAGGAGCATCGCGAGCGCGTCGAACTCTACACAGACCTTGCCGCTGAGGAACTGCGGACGCGTGGCCGGGACGTGCCGGCTTGGAGGCTGGCGTTGTCTCCCCTGCACGCGTTCTTCAAGGCATACGTCCTGCAGGGGGGCTTCTTGGACGGGCCCCAAGGCTTCACAATTGCGCGGATGGCTGGCCGGTACGTCTATCTGAAGTACTCCAAGGCGCGGACGGTGACGAGCCGGTAAGTTGGGGGCACGCGTGCGCATCCTGCACATCGACACGGGTCGCGAGATGAGGGGCGGCCAGCATCAGGTTGTTACCCTTTACCGCGAACTGGACGCCCTTGGATGCGAGCAGCTGGTCCTCGGGGGCAGTGCGCTGCGGTCGTTGCACGGCTTCGAGGCAGCCAGCTGGCGGTCGGTGCGGCGTCACGCCGGCCGTTGCGACTTGCTTCACGCTCACGATGCCCGGGCGCACACGCTTGCCGTGCTGCACGGCCGGGGCAGGCCGCTTATCGTGGCGCGTCGCGTTGCGTTTCCGATCCGGCGCGGTCCCGGATCAGCATGGAAGTACCGGGTTCCTGCCCGGTTCATTGCGATTTCGGACCACGTCGCGGGCGTGCTGGCTGCCGGCGGCGTCCCCCGGGACAAGACTGTAGTGGTCCATGACGCGGCTCCCGGCGACGCTCTCCTGTCCCGTGGCGCCCAACCTGACTGCGTTCCGACTTCCGCTAGGCCGGGAGAGTTCCGGGTCGTCTCCCCTGCTACGGCTGACCCGTTGAAGGGGCGAGATCTGGCGATCGAGGCATGCCGTCTCGCAGGGGCGGCCCTCGTCCTGTCCGATGATCTTCCACGGGACCTCAGGAGGGCAGACGCCTTGCTGTACTTGTCCCGCAGCGAAGGTCTGGGATCGGGGATCCTACTGGCAATGCTGGCGGGTGTGCCGACCGTAGCAAGTCGCGTTGGAGGCATTCCTGAAGTGGTCCAGCACAGGCGGACCGGGCTGCTGGTGAAGAACGAGCCGCGGAAGATCGCCGCCGCTCTCCGCAGGTTGGCTGGTGATTCCAGGCTGCGCACGGCCATGGGCAGGCAGGCGCGGAGCCGGGTCTTGGCGGAGTTCAACCCTAGACGCATGGCCCTGCGGACGGCCGCCGTCTACTCGGACGTGCTGGGCGGACCGGTGCTCCCCCACAAGGGGGCGCAGCTGAGATGACTACGGCCGCCGCGTTGGTGGGTCTTGCTGTTGGCAGCTTCCTAAACGTCTGCATCCAGCGCTGGCCGAGAGGCGAATCGGTCCTGCTGCCCCGCTCTAGGTGTCCAGCGTGCGGAGAACCGATCGCGTGGCACGACAACATTCCACTGCTCAGCTTCGCCGTGCTGCGTGCCCGGTGCAGGTCCTGTCGGGCTGCGATCCCGATCCGCTATCCGTTGGTCGAGCTTGCGACGGCGCTGCTCTTCGCAACCACGGCTGACCGTTTCGGTCTCGGGCCGGTGGGCGCCAAAGTTGCGCTGTTCGGCGGAATGTGCGTGGTTCTATTCTGGACGGACCTCGAGCGGCTAGTGCTGCCCGACCAAGTCACGCTGGGCGGGCTCGGCGCTGGTATCGCTCTCAGTACGGTCGTCCCCGTGCCACCGGGGCTGGCCCTCTTGGTCTTAGGCGTCCCTGGATGGCACCTGCCCGCCTGGAGCGCCTCGGTGCTTGAGTCCTGCCTCACCGCGATCGTCCTCGGCGGACTGTTGTACGCAATCGGGGAGGCGTACTACCGGCTTCGCGGCATTGAGGGCCTAGGCTTCGGGGACGTCAAGTTCGCGGCAATGATCGGGGCGTTCTTGGGCTCCTCCGAGGCCTTCCTTGTGCTGCTGGCAGCCTGTCTGCTAGGCACGGCTGCCGGTGTCGGCCTACTCGTCGCGGGCCAGGGGGGCCGGCATACTCCGCTGCCGTTCGGCACTTTCTTGGCGGCCGCCGCCGCTCTGGCCCCGTTCTGTGCAGACCCTATCCTGAATTGGTATTGGGAGTACATGCTGAGATGAAACTTGGGGCGATCGCGGAGGAGCTCGGATGCCAACTTGTCGGGGATCCGGGTTTGGAGATCGGGGGTGTTGCCGGCTTGGGCGAGGCTGGTCCGGGCGACCTGACATTCCTGTCCAACCCGCGCTATGCCCAAGTGGCCGAGCGCACTCGGGCCACGGCCATCCTTGCCGCGTCGGACGATCTTCGGGACAGGCTGGCCGTGCTCGTTTCAACGAATCCGTATCTCGCGTTCGCGCGGGCCTTGGGACTGTTCCACCCTCCGCCGGCCCACGAGCCCGAGATCCACCCCACAGCGGTGGTCGACCCCACCTCGTCCATCGGGGAAGAGGCCTGCATCGGTCCCTATGTCGTGATCGAGGGTGGTGTCAGGATTGGTTCCGACGCGGTCTTGGGCCCGCATGTAGTGATTGAGCGGGACGCGACCATAGGTGACGACTTCACCGCTCATACCGGCGTGACGGTCTGCCACGGGACACGCATAGGGGACCGCGTGACGCTTCACCACCGCGTGACGGTTGGTTCGGATGGATTCGGATTCGCCCGGAGGGAAGATGGCAGTCACCGCAAGATTCCTCAGGCCGGCACGGTTGTAATCGAGGACGACGTCGAGATTCAAGCGGGCTCCTGCGTCGATCGCGCCGCCATCGGCGAGACCCGCATCGGACGCGGTGCGATCATCGACAATCTTGTCCAGATCGGCCATGCGGCCAAGGTCGGTTCGAACACGATCCTGTGCGCGCAGGTTGGCATCGCCGGCAGCACTACGATTGGGTCAGACTGCGTGCTCGCGGGTCAGGTGGGAGTCATCAACCACCTCAAGGTGGGCGACGGTGTTGTCATCACGGCACAGTCCGGCGTAGGGCACGACGTTCCAAAAGGCGCGAGGATCTCCGGGTCGCCCGCATTCGACAATCGCAGATGGCTGCGATCAACGGCTGTCTTCTCTCGGCTGGCCGATCTTGATCGGGAAGTCCGCAGCCTTCGCAAGCTGGCGGGGGGCGCCAAAGAGGGCAAGAGCGATTAGAGTCTTGCAATGAGTCGTGTCCCGTGAGGGCACAATCTTAGGGTGAATTGACTGCAACTTGGGCCGCGCACAGTCGATGGTCATCTGCCAGTTCGCGCCTCGCCGCCGCTTGTTCATGTCCATCGACCACGTAGCAATCTCACGCAGCAGAGTGCAGAGATTCCCTCAGGCACTGCCACGACGGGGCGCAGAGCTCCGTCTCCGCGATGTGCAGTCAGCTGCCGGACTTCGACGTGTGGAAGAGTTCGATCCGTCCCGCCAGCTCCCGGCGTGCGCGTGTTGAACCTGTCCACCACTGCGTGACCTTCTCGCAGACCGAGTAGCGCTCGTCCACCATCGCCGCGACTTCCAACGCCCAGTCCTGCTGCATCAGCCGTTTACGGGCCGTCTCCCGGCGCCATCCCGGGAGCGGTTCGGTGAACATCAACAGTGCGGCCAGCACGCTCGCCCGCACTCATGAACCACCCGCTCAGGATGCTCGTCGCTCGCTGGTAGCCGCTCGCGGGTCTCCGGCAAAAGTTGGGCGGGCTGCTCGTCCAAGCACCAGGTGCTCCACACCGTAAGGCCGTTCGTGCGACGCCAGCAATTCTCCATGCATGCGCCGAATACCCCATGGCTCTTAGGTGGAATCATCCTACACTGCACGCTTGGTCCGCTAATCCGTGTTTCTCAGCGTGTTTGCGACCGTCCAGTGACGGATCGGGAGGACGATCTGCAGCTTAACTGCCTGCCGGGCTAGCAGCCGCCACGACTAGTTCTCGTGTCCCGCAGGGGGGCCGTAGCGCAGCCCGATTAGCCTCATCTCTTACTCGCCCACGAGCGGCCTCCGGGGAACGTTTGGGGCCGCGCGTGTGCCGGTTCAGCGCCAACTGAAAGCCCTCCAGATCGCACCGTTGCGCAACTCCTCGATTGTCCAGCTTCGGCAGTCGAAGGCGTCGCCGGCCTACTTGACAATCCAACTTGGCCCGTCGGCATCCACCTTCAGCAGGACCCGCGCGTGCCGTGCCGTCTCACCGCTGCCTTTGAGGCGAGCCACTGGGACCTCGGGAATCATGCGCTATTCCTCCGTGAGCCGGACGATGCCCTTCTCCTTCGGATACTAGGCGGATTCGACGGACGGGGGCAGCCGTGCCTCCAGTTCGCGGATTCGCTGGATTGCCTCATCCCGCTCCTGCACTGCCTCATCCCGCTCCCGGTCTGCCGCGACACGACCGCGCACTGCCTCGTCCCGCTCGAACCGGGCTATGTCCAGTCTCCGGCTGGTCTCCGAGTGGGTCATCAATTCCCGCCCCAGCAGAGGGTCCCGGAATCGCAGCAGCCATCCCTCCCCGCGTAGATCCAGCCCTAAGACATCGCTCCGATACCAGCCTGTTTTCCCGGTGTGTCGAATTCTCCTGTAACTGCGCCCGACCAGCAGCCAGCCCGCCAAGCCCCTGCGAATCAGCCTCCCCGTCGGATCGAATCGCCAATACTCGCGCACACCCATCCGCCTGTAGATCGCCCGCTTGCCCGTCGCGTCCCACTGACTCGTCGACGGTGATGCGACCTCTACTACGAAGCCCGGCACTACGCCACCCTCGTCCCAAACGCGATACGACCGGCGGTCCCTCTTCTCGCACCCGACCACAACGAAAAGGTCCGGCTCCACCACAGCGCTCTTGTCGCCCTTGCGGTAGAACACTGCCATGCTGCCAGCCACGTACACGTCTGGATAGCCATGGAAGTGCCATTGCAGCTGATTGCGCATCGCCACGATCGAGTTCGCATGCGGGTCGGATTCCATCAGAACCCGCCCGTCGGAGTAGGGGTACTCCTCGCCGGGCTCGTCAGAATGAGAAGTCTTACGATCGGTGACGGTAGTGCCTAACCCCACGGGCGCATGGTATCACTGGCGTCCCTCCGGGGCAGGCTCCGTATTGTCCCGGGTGGAGGACGAGGTAGCGAGTTTCGACGGGGGTCCCGGCAGAGCTCTTCAAGAGTTGGCGCCCTAATCTGCTCAGTCGACCGGACTGACACGATTCTCCCGCGGATCTGTACGACAGAGCCCACGGCGAGGTTGCACGAACGGCAGCGTTGGACGGATAGGGCTAGGTCGACGCCCCCAGAGACCCCGCCCCGCTGCTCTTGAGGACCGTGCGGAAGCTGTTGACGTCGGTCGGCAGCAGGTTGGCGACGTCGGCAATGGTATTGCGACGGATGCGGTGACCCTCGCGTCAAACTTGGCGGGGGAGGACCACAGTTCCGGCTATGGGTCGTTGCCAGAGCGGCAGCGCGTGTCGTGACCAGCTGGTCTTAGACGGCAGACCTGGCTCAAGACTCGCAATGGTAGATCCGCGGCCAGTCTCCTCTAGGCCCGAAGTTGGCATCCATTATGGGATTCGTGTCAGTGATCGTGAATGGAAGTCGCTCTTCCGTACAGAGAGCCGCGAGTGCCAAGTGCCTGAGACAATCATTGCTTACCAATTGGTGGTGTCTCTCTAGCGGGGCTCCTAGGCGAGCCTTCGGGTGTGCGCACGCATGACGGCCCTAGTTGCGTGCCCGTCCGGCGTTGCACCGACTCAATACGTCGCTCCACCGGCAAAGGAGTTTGGACTGGACCAGTCAGTACGTGACCGAAACCATGGCGGCGAAGAACGGTGGCTGGCTGGTTGTCGCCGGGAGTGAGCTCAGTGTGCTAATGCGGCAACGCCTGATGGGGCGCTGGCGCCGTTGCAGGCTGAGTTTCGCGCTTGGTCGACCAACGTGAACAAACGGCCGCGAAGTGCGGGTTGGGAAATGACAACCGCAGACGGACGCTGCGAAGTGCGCCGCGTAGCCCATCGTGACAGATCGCTAGAGTCCTGCGCATAGGAGCCTCGCATTGCCCGAGAGCGTCGAAGCTACTCGTCTGACGTCCTGGATCTGGTGAGGCCGCGTGTGCGGCTTGGCCTTGTGGCACACCCGTGATCTTGCCTTCGAGAGCGGGGCAGCGTGGGGTGCAGCTGCCGACCGAGACTCACGGTCCTGCAGCAATCAAGGATTGTTCAAGGTTCGGGAGCTGCTTCCGGTTTGACGAGCTTCGATTGACCGCTTGTGCGCTGGGTCGGATGGCGGGCACTCAGGACGCGTGCTCCAGTTGCGTATTCCTTGCTCGCCTCGACTCAATACGCGCTCGGACATCGGCAGCAACTTCGAGGACTTCCGTGGAAGCTCGAACGTCCTCGCCCGCGAGCTGCCGCAACGCCACAACGAGAGGTGCAAACTCGGCAGACTTCGCCTTGTCGCCTGCTAGGACTTCAAGAACGTCATCCACCGGGACACTGGATCTGACCAAGTCCGCCGCAATCTCCAGAATCCAAGGCATCATCGGTAGGTTGCCTGGAACATACGCTCCGTAGGTGGTCCGAAACGTGGCAACGGCAGCCGAACGGTCTCCTTGCTTGAGATGCGCTAAGATTCGCACCCGACTGCCCTTCCAACCGATGCTTGAGTGCGCCAGTCCGCCTAGGGCTTCGATCCTTGATGCGAGTTCGTCACAATCGCGCAGTGCTTCCTCCACGCTGCCGATCTTGGCGAGCGCGCTGCCCTTTTGCTCCAGCGCCATGGCGACGAGGATCGGCAACCTGCCTTTTTGGAGTGAGCCAAATCGGTGAATTACCCTTGTGCAGTCTGCGATCTCTCCTTCGACATCGCCGCGCTTTCCCCGCTCTAAGCCCCGGAGGAGAAGGGAATGTGCGACCATTTGCTGGATTGCGGGCTCCTCGCTGGAAATGTAGCGCTGCACGAAGTTTCCCCAAGCTGCGATCGCTGTCTCGTGATCGCCCTTCGCCATGTGTACGCCTCCGACACTAAAGAACGCCTCGGCCACCAGCCGCTGCAGCTCAGGCGCCTCGCTACAGCCGTGTCGTTCTATCAAGTTCTCGTATGCAACCTGGGCCCGGTCGGGGTCGCCGAGCGCGAGCCGCAAGTCCCCTCTGTGAACGATCGCCTGCGCGACGACCGCCTGGAGTTCCGGCAGCCGACTATCACCATAGGTGTCTGTCAGTCCATCCCAACACTTGACCGCCGCCTCATAGTCGTCCAGACGCACGTGCGCAGCCGCTTTCATGTTCAGCACTGCAGCCACCAGAGGCTCTGGAACGACGGACCAGTCCGCGCTTCCGGTAGAGAACGCTCGTTCGGCGACCTCAACGACCCTCTCGTACGCACGTTCCCTGACGGCTTCGGTGATTTCCCGGAGAAAGCGGCCCGCCTGGCCCCAGTCGCTCGACGAGATGCCGCTAAGAGGTTCTTCTCCTCCCGACCGCGTAATCCCGGTGAAGACGCTGCGGAGTTGCGGGAGCTCATCGATTGCCCGCTGGATGCCAGCGCGAATCTCCGGCGAACTCTCCGCTTCCGCGATCGGCCCGCTGGACATTTCCGCGAGTTCGGCATCGCTATAGAACGCGGTCATGAAGTGAATCAGGTTCCGGACCACAGCGGCTTCGTCGCGCTCGCGTCGGATCTTGTAATAGATGCTGTAGAGTCTCTCCGTCGCCGTGTACAGCCGCCTTCGTCCGTGCCCCTCCACTTGCACCGCACCGCGGTTCACGAGACGCCCGAGCATAGTGGAAACGATTCGGATGTCCAGCCGGGCCCGGGCTGCGATTTCCCTAGGCCGCGAGAGCTGCCAGAGGTCGATTACCGCGATGTAGACGCGCCGCTCGGTCTTTGCCAAGGCTTCTAGGTGGCTGCGGAAGTACTCGGTGTGCTCGTCAATCAGCTCCACCAACTCTTCCATCAATTGGCGCATTGACCGATGCCGGCCGAAGCTCGCGACGATGACCAGCAGACGTGGGCTGCCGCCGGTCAGAATCTGCAGTGGCCGAATTCTGCGCCCGCTGACCCGCTCTCCGCTTACGACAGTCCACAGCCGAGCACTCTCCTCTGCGCTCAATGGCTCGAGGCCCACCGTTCGGAACATCTCAAAGAACGGTTCGTTTGCGTCGTCCAAGCCCTCGAACCGACTCGTGGAAGAGGCGAGCAACATGACCTGAGGTTCCGACTGCAGCACCTCGCGCAGCTTCCAGCCGAGGTCCCTATTGGCGTTCTTCATCAGCGACTGCAGGTTCTCGACCATGAGGACGAGCTTCTTGCCGAGCCGGTCTGCGGCACTTAGAACGACAGCGCGGGCGCTCTCCTCGATTGCCTGGTCTCGCCAGCGAGCAGCCAGCGCCGCGTGGCTTGCACGCAGTTCGCGAGCAAGTCGCGGCTCCTTGTCAGCGGTCTCCCTAGCTAGGTGGAATAGCGTCTCGAGCCAGAAATCGACCATGTCGAAGATCTCCGGGCTCTCTTCCATGAAGCGCACGGGCAGCAGGTGCTCGAACAGTTCCCGGTCAGTTCGCAATTCCGCCGCGACCCGTGCCAGCAGCATGGTCTTGCCTCGACCGCGAGGAGCCACGATCAGGACATGCTGGCAGGACGGCGAGTCCATGTTCCCGCGGACGACCTCGAGCACGATCCGCAGCTGGTGTCCTCTGACGACAAATTGCTCGATCACTTCCTCGTCGGACTGGAACGTCCCGGGATTGAATTTTCGAATTGGGCGGGCAACGGTCTCTCTCATTGCGGCGAGCCCTCCCCTCTCTCGCCTATAGGCCGATCGCGAAGCGGGACGTGGTGGTCCCTAAACCGTGCGCACCACCAATCCTTCAGCAGGAGTGACGGAAACCGGTAGCCACGTTCATCCTCTTTGAGGTAGCCGTCGTGTACAAGGACTTCTAGCGTGTCGCTGATCCGGCCGGAGATGTTGTCGAGCACTGCGGAGTACAGCTGTTCCAGGCAGCTCCTGGCAGCCGGCGCGAACACACCCAGCATGGCGGCCTCGGCGAGTACCTCCATCGCGATGTCGTAGTTCCCGTCGTCCAGTCCGTCCTTGAGGCGCGTCTCATAGTGCACGAGGTCGCCCTGGCCCCTAGGCCCCAGCAATTCATTCCTGTACACCTCGTCGACATCCCCGAGCGTCACCGAGTCGCGTCGGTGCATGATGGCGAAGTCCCGCAGACGTGCGAAGAAGGACTGTACATGATGGGGGATGCCGATACCGAGGGAATCGTAGACCGCTTGAGCCACACCCCCTTCGACTTGTAAGCTGTAGCTCGCGGCTAGGCGCTTGAAACACGCGACGCTGGTTTGGCGATCCCACGGACCGATGCGTACGGTATCCAGATGGTTGATTCGGTCGGGGATTCCCAGCCGACGAACGAGCGGCCGAAGGCCGATGCTGCCGGAGACGATCAGGCTCAGAGACCCGCCCCCAACAGCCTGCAAGGCGCCACGCAGCCAGCTGAGGAACTCATCGATCCGGCCCTCGCCGCCAGAATCTTGCAGCATCCGTTTGAGAAAGATTGGCAGCTCGTCAAGGACGAGCAGAACCGGCCTGTCGTGCGCTGCGCACTCGCCGAGGAGTTCTTCCCCGAACGTCCGCCAGCTTCCCGCATCGAGCCCTGCGCGGATCTTCACTCCGAAGTCGTACGCAGTGACCTCTTCGACGTTCTTGCCGATCCAACGGCGCATTCCAGTCGCGACCCTCGATGAGATTGACCGAACGGGGTGTACTGCCCGGGCAACGCTCGCAACCACATCCTCGGCGCAAGTCGCCGCTTCGACATCGCAAAACAGAAAACCCAGCCCTCGCCCTCGAGGCGCCGACCGAGCTCCCGCGCAATGCTCGTCTTGCCCATACGCCGCTGGCCCGTCAGCAGCACATGGTTGCGGTCACGAACCCGTGCCTCCAGAACTTGCAACTCGCGGTCCCGGCCAAAGAAGTCATCGCCGCTCACCCAGCGGCCGGTGGATGATCTCATTGCGGCACCCTCTTCGCCTTCGCTAGGCCCTATGATACTGTTCAACAGAATTGTTGTCAACAATCTTGTTGACTAACGGCGGGGGTTGATTTGAGACTTCAGAGGGTCGTCCTCGCTTGGGCTCTAGTCCTGACGCTGAAGCAGTCCGCATGAACGGATCCTGATCGCGGATCCGAAGGGGGACTAGCAGCCCGATCCGCGTTTTGGGGGCGTCCGTCGGAAGTGGCACTTGTACCGACGAACTCGGCACGGTCGAAGTCGTGGATGCGGCCACGGCAAAGCAAGTGGGCGTCGCGACGGGAGTTCAGTGCAGAGGTGGCCGTCGTGGCGGCGGTGATCGAGCATGGCAGGGCTGCTACTCGCTTGGCGTCCTTCGCCCCGTGCGGTGATGGGCGCTGGAATTGGTAGTCCGGTGGAGCTAGGCCTCGCTCGACGCCTGCGGGTGGCATTCCGGCAATCTCTGGCGGAGTGCGCAAGGGACGGCGTGACAATCACCTTGGGTGATCCGCAGGGAATGGCTGGACTGCTCCCTAGGTTCGACTTGGTCGACCAATGCAGCTTGCTGGTGGCCATTCCTGCAGATCTCGATTGGCCTGCGCCACCGCTTCTGAGAGGGTGACACCCCTTGGTAGGTAGATATTCCGGAAGTGGGACCGCATTTGGTCGTGGCCGCCGAGTTGCCGTAGGCGCCGGACCTCGCGCAGCCCGTCCAACTGTGTACGGAAGCCAGCCCTGAGCGTCGGCTTGAGGTTCGTCAGAATCGCGAACGCACTGCCCTTGAACGTCCCAACTCCGCACCGGAGAGGCGCAGACTCGGGGGCATCATGTGCTCGAACGGGCCGCGAACCACTTGGACGCCCCCGGAGTGCATCCCGGACCGCCCGCCAGTAACTGGTCTGACGCATTGGACGTCGCGCATGGTGGCGGCCACCTCCTCCAGCCGCCCATTCATTCGCCCACCGTCCTTTAGTAGCATTGGGAGGTCCTCCGCCCCGGAGGGCAGGATCCTCATGGTTACCGCGATCTTTCTCTCGCTTCTGTTCTGTGCGGCCCTCGCGGGCCAGCCACCGCCAGACTTTCCAATCAACCTCCGACAGGGCATCATGGCGGGCGAAGTTGGCGAGACGTCGGCCATTCTGCAGTCGCGCCTGACATCTTCGAACCCGCGCCAGGACCCGCGCTGGGAGGGCATTCGCGGAGCTCGCGGCTGGGCCCGCTTCGAAGTCGCTGCCAACGACCAGTTCCGCGGCTCGCGGATGACCGACTGGGTCGAGGCATCGCCCTACAGCGACTTCCTCGTGAAGGCAAAGGTGACGGGCCTTGCGCCAGCCACCCGGCACCACTACCGCCTGCACTACGGCCCAAAAAAGGATGACCTGCGGATTTCCGACGCGGCGACGTTCCGTACGCTCGCGGGCCCGTCGACCGCTGCTGGATACAGCTTCGCGATCGTTACGGGAATGAACTATTCGTTCTTCCACTACACCGGCAGCGGACGGCAGCCGCCCTACTCCGGTCCCGACAAGGAGCTCGGCTACCCGGCGTTGGCGTCGATCCTCAAGCTCCGGCCGGACTTCTTCGTCGGCACCGGCGACAACGTCTACTACGACCACCCCGGCCACCGGGGCCGTGCCCAGACTCGGCACGAGATGCGCAAGAAGCATCACGAACAGTACTCCCAGCCCCGCTTCTTGGACTTGTTCGGGAGCGTCGCCACGTACTGGATGAAGGACGACCACGACCATCGCTTCGACGATTCCGACGCCGTCAACGCCGTGCGAATCCGTGCCCCAAAGCAGCTCGACTACTACCCCCGCACGAACATCCACGAGGGCGAGTCGGGCTCCGGATTCGAGCCATCGCACGAACTTGGCGTTGCAGTGTTCCAAGAGCAGCTCCCGGTGGTTGACCCGGCCGAAGATGCCCCGGTGACCTACCGCACGCATCGCGTCAGCCGGGACTTGCAGGTCTGGCTTGTCGAAGGGCGCGACTATCGCAGTCCCCTGGACCAGCCAGACGGTCCGCGCAAGACCATCTGGGGCGACCGCCAGAAGGAGTGGTTGCTGCGCACGTTGAGAGAGAGTGATGCCACGTTCAAGATGCTGCTCTCAGCGACGCCGATGGTCGGGCCGGACTCCGCCAGTAAGCGGGACAACCACACCAACCTCAACGGCTACCGCCACGAGGGGGAGGAGTTCTTCCGCAGGCTCGCCGAAAGCGGCGTCAGCCCGGAGGAATTCTTCATCGCGTGCGGAGACCGCCACTGGCAGTACCACTCGATCCGGCCCGACGGTTACGAAGAGTTCTCATCCGGAGCGCTGGTGGATGCCAACTCGATCCTAGGCAGCTACCCGGGCGACCCCGATACGACCGACCCGGAAGGCAAGATCCGACAGCCCTACCACTCCCCCGAGGCAAGTGGAGGCTTCTTGGTGGTCTCGGTAGAACCGGACGGTGCCGCCGCCGTGGCGCACTTCCGCTTCTATGACGAGAGAGGGAAATTGCTCTATGAGCACTCCAAGAGGCGCCAGTCGGGGCTCTGACCCGACGGGCTGAGGCCGCGCGCGGCCTCAGCCCGCACCTCAGACCAGCGGGAAGAAGGTTGCGCCGACCCATGACGCGAGCAGCCCCGCGCCTCCGAGCGCGAAGAGAGACACCGTCTTTGTCTGCAGCGCCTCCACTTCGGTCAGGCCAGTCATCGTTTTGAACACCCAGAATCCCGAGTCGTTCATCCAGCCTCCGACGATGGATCCCGACCCGATCGCGGTCAGGATGTAGACGGCGTGGTAGCCCGGCGGGGTTGCGATGATCAGCGGCGCTAGGATTTCCGCAGTTGTGATCATCGCCGTAGTTGCTGAGCCCTGCGCGATGCGAAAGAGCATCGAGACTCCAAAGCCGAGCAGCATCAAGGGCAGGCCGACCTGTTCCGCGTACTGTCCCAACACAGTGCCTACCTCGGCCTTGACGAGCATCCGACCGAAGGCCCCTCCGCCGGCAGTGATCAGGATGATCAGGCCGGCGCTCTTGATGGCCTCTTCGGTGGGCTTGGCCAGCTCGCGCAGGCCGATCCCCTTGTGGCTGGCCAGCAGCCCCAGCGCGGCGGCCGCTGCGAGCATCAGGGCAAGGTTCGGGTTTCCGAGGAACGCCGTGACGCTGCTCAGGGTCGTTCCCGGGAAGAAGGTGTTGCTGACCGTGTTGGCTGTGATGAGGACGACCGGTATGGCGATTGGCAGCAAAGAGGAAAAGAAACTCGGAAGCTCGCTCTCTGGCCGGTTGGCCACCAGCTTGAGCTCCTCAAGCGACAGCCCCGGAGCCTCCCGAATTGGGATCTGGAGCTTGCGGTCGATCCACCAGGCGTACGCCCAGCAGGCCAAGGCCGCGGGAACGGCCACCATCAGTCCGATGATGATCACGATGCCGAGGTCGATGCTGAGCGTTTCTGCCATCGCGAGAGGACCCGGCGTGGGCGGCACAAAGATGTGCGTGGTCACACCGCCGGCCCCGATGGCTAGGGTGTAGAGCAAGTAGTTGCGCCCGCCCATCCGCATGCTCATGGAGCGTGCCAGCGGCACGAGCAAGTAGAAGACGGTGTCGTGGAATACGGGGATGGACAGGATGTAGCCGCTGATCACCATTGAGAACGAGGAGTACTTCTCTCCGAGCCAAGCGACGAAGCGTCGGGTGATCTTCTCGGCGCCTCCGCTCTCCATCAGGCACTGCCCGATCACGGCCGCCATCGCGATCGCGACGCCGATGCGGCCGACGAGGCCGCCAAAGGCCTCGGTGACGGCTCCCATGATTTCCTCCACGGCGACATGGGGCGACAGAAGGCCGATAAGGACCGCAGAGAGGATCAGTGCGGCGAAGGCGTTGACCTTCCAGCGGATGATCAGCAGGAACACCGCTGCCATGGACACGAGCAGTATGAGGATTGGGTGCATGGGCCGAATCAGCATACAACGGCTTGCTATCCTGATCCCGGCATGGATGGCAGCCCGCTCAGAGTCGCCCTAGAACCGCCCTTGGCCGTGCTGACCCTCTCGAATCCGGCCAAGCGCAATGTTCTGTCGCTGGAAGCCATGCGGGCCGTCACTGATGCCGTGCGCCAGATAGGGGAGGACCGTCAGGTCGGCGCCGTGATCCTGCGGGCCGTCGGTCCGGTGTTCTCGTCAGGCCACGATCTGGGCGAGATGACCGGCAAGGACCTGAGGCACTACCGGCACGTGTTCGAGAAGTGCACGGACATGATGAGCGCGATCCAAGCAATCCCCCAGCCTGTGATCGCCCAAGTGGACGGCATCGCAACGGCTGCGGGATGCCAGTTGGTCGCCACCTGTGATCTGGCACTGGCGTCGGAGCGGGCGCGCTTCGCCACTCCCGGCGTGAAGATCGGCCTGTTCTGCAGCACTCCAATGGTGGCGCTCACGCGCTGCATCGGCCGCAAGCGTGCCTTGGAGATGCTCCTGACCGGCAAGATGATCGACTCTGCCCGGGCGGCGGAGTGGGGACTGGTGAACCGGGTCGTTCCTGCAGATCGCTTGGAAGCGGAGACTCGCAAGCTGGCGTTGGAGATCGCCGGTGCAAGCTCGCTCACGGTGGCCCTAGGCAAGAAGGCCTTCTATTCCCAGATCGACCTTGACCAGCCGAAGGCCTACGACTACGCCCAAGAGGTCATGAGCATGAATGCCCTGGCGGACGACGCTCAAGAGGGCATGAGCGCCTTCCTGGAGAAGCGCTCTCCCGTTTGGACGGGAAACTAACCGCTACGCAACGGGAGGAGCGGAACCTCCAGCGGGCCCCGCCTCCTGCCTTCGTCAGCCCAGCCAGAGGTCCAGCAGTGGCTTCCCCTTGACCAGATCGCGCGGCTGGCTGAGGTGGTTGTGGATCTCTTGGTTGGGGTCGATGCCCAACGCATAGTAGATCGTTGCGAGCAGGTCGTTCGGGTGCACCGGCTTTTCCTTCGGCGAAGAGGCCGTCGCGTCCGACTCCCCGTACAGTCTGCCGCCCGGAATGCCCGCGCCCGCAACCAAGGCCGTGTAGCAATAGGGCCAGTGATCCCGGCCGTCCGGCGAATTCGTGTTGCCGGAGGTCGATACGCCCAACCGCGGCGAGCGTCCGAACTCGCCTACCGCCACAATCAGAGTCTCGGCCAACAGCCCCTTCTCGTCCATGTCCGTCAGCAGCGCAGAGACCGACTTGTCGAGTTTCGGGCAGTGGAGGTCCCGCAGCGGACCGAAGTTCGCCGCATGCGTGTCCCAAGCAGTGGTCTCCGGATCCCCGTTGGCGACCGAGGGCCAGTTCAGCTGCACCATGCGCGTCCCCGCCTCGACCAGGCGCCTGGCCATCAGCGCGCCCTGCCCGAAGGTGAATCTCCCATAGCGATCGCGCATCTCGTCCGTCTCCAGAGAGAGGTCGAAGGCATTGCGGGCCTTGCCCGACAGCACCAGATCGAACGCGTTCTGGTAGTACTTGTCCAGGGCATAGCTGCCGACCGCCTTCTCCAAGGCGGGCATTGAGCCGTTGATCCCCCGCAGGAGATCGAAGCGCCGCTGCAGCCTGTCCGCCGGCACTTCCCTGCGCAGTTCCAGATCGTCGAGCTGGATCTCCTTGGCAGGGTCTTGGTAGAGCCGGTACGGGTCGAAGGCCTTGCCGATGAAGCCCGCGGCCCCGCCCTTGCCGATCACGCTGGACTCCTGCAGCGGCCGCGGCAGCTCCACGAACGGCAGCACCGGGTCCGTGGGTGGCCGGAACATGCTGATCCAAGACCCGGCCGTCGGGTAGTCATTGGGCGAGGGGGGCTCCAGCTGGCCGGAGGGGGAGACCTCGGTCGGCTCGTAGCCCGTCAGCATCTGGTAGATGGCCGCCGTGTGGTTGAAGAGCCCGGCCGGCGTGTAGCTCATGGAGCGGATCAGGGTGCACTTGTCGACCGTCTCGGCCAGCATCGGCATTGTCTCGCTGAGCTGAATGCCGGGAACCTTGCTCTTGATGGGCTTGAACTCGCCGCGGACGTTGGACGGCGCGTCCGGCTTCGGATCCCAAATGTCGATGTGCGATGGCCCGCCCTGCAGGAACAGCACGATGACCGACTTCGCCGACCCGAACCCCGTCGACCCCTCATAGCGGCTGGGTGCTATGGCTGCGTTGGCCCTGTCCTGCAGGCGCAGCACGTCCTGGAGAGTCATGCCGAACAGGCCCAAGGACCCGATCTTCATCAAGTCGCGGCGCGTGGAGCCGTCGCAGAAGCGGGCCAGATGGCGATTTGGAATCGTCAGCATGCATACAACATATCAGAGAAACACCAAAAAAGATCCCCCTCTGGAGAGCTCGGACCGCCGATTCGGTGGCCCATTTGCCGCGACCGGCCCGTTCCAGTTGGATTGCCTTCGCGATTTGGCGCGTCCGCGCTGGTCTTCAGCCGACCCCCTCGGGAGGCCCGTGCACTTCGGGCAGGTGCCGATAGCGGCCCCTGTAGTCCATTCCGTAGCCCACCACGAACACGTCAGGGATTTCGAAGCCCAAGTAGTGTATGGGCACGTCGCAGATCCTTCGGGACGGTTTGCTCAATAGCGATGCCAAGCGCACGGACTTCGGCGGCGGCAGGCCGCCGGCCGTGCGTTGGGAGAAGAAGCGGAACAGTGCCTCGGCGGTTCTGCCGGAGTCCACGATGTCCTCTACCAGGAGGACTGTGGCACCGGACAGCCCCTCGTCCTGCGCGAAACGAATGTCCACGCGACCGCTGCTCTCGGTTGAGCCGCCGTAGCTTGAGGCCTGAAGGAAGAACGTGTCGACGCCGATGCCCCGGAGGCCCAGCTCTCGCACAAGGTCTGCCGCGAAGAGCCAGGCGCCGTTGAGCACAACGCCCACCTGCAGACGTTGCCCGGCCGGACCTAGAATCTCGGCATACTCCCGGGCGATCTGATCCCCCAATTCCTTCACCCGCTCCGCAATCCTTGCTCGCGGTATCAGCACCGGGCCTTGGCCCGGGAGGCCGGAGACCCTCAGCGGGGCCATTGGCGGCTCCTGCGGCTTGCCGGTTTCAGGCCCACGACGGAGAGCATGCGGCCGGTGCGCCCCGCCTCGGCCCGGTGCGAAAAGAAGCGCTCCAACTCGCAGTGCGTGCAAAGCCGAGCCGTCATGACCATCCGTACGCCACAGTCGGCCAGCTGACCTTCCAGCGCACCGGCCAAGTCCACGTGGGGCTTCCCGCCATCGTCGGCGACGCAGCGCTCGGGAAACTGGGACGCGACTTCCTCGCCGACTTCGAAGCAGCACGCCCCGATGCCGGGGCCGACCGCCGCCTCAACCTCGCGCGGGCGGGCGCCAAGGTCGGCCGTCAGGCCTTGCACGGCGCGGGGCAGCACTCCGGCGACCGTACCGCGCCAGCCCGCGTGCACTGCCGCGACGGCGCGGCTGCGAGGAGCGACCAATAGGACGGGCAGGCAGTCCGCCGTTCGCACGCCTAACAGCACGCCGGGCGTGGCACTGCCGACCGCGTCCGCCTCCGGCCTGGCTGGGCCCCAGGGTGCATTCGCACGCACCCAGCGGCCCGAGTGGACCTGCCGGAGCATTGCCGTGCCACATCGGCCGGCCTGGAAGACGGAGGCGATCTCGCTGTCGCTCGGCCAGCGAAGGAAGTCTCCAGTGGCGCGCGTAGAGAAGCCGTGCGCCAGCCAGCCGTCCCATTCGTCCCAGCGCTCCACTCGCAGGATGCCGCGGGTCCCCAGCCGGAACATGCCTGCCTACAGGCCCAGCAACCATGCAGGGTTGCGCCGCACCATCAGGTCGAGGTCAGCCTCGCTGAAGCCTGCCTTCTCCAGCTTTCCCACAAAGACCGCCAGACCATCGGTGTGCAATGGGTTCATCGACTGTCCGAGGTCGCTGGTCACGACAACGCTCTCTGGCCCGACTGCCCGTATGGCGCTCACATAGGCGTCGAACTTCTCGGCTTCTGGAATATCCCATGTCGGGTTCGTGTCGAGGGTGGCGCCGACTGGGTATTCGAGCATGGCACCCAGCGCGGCCGCCTTGCGCTGCTGGTCCACCCCCATCGCCACCGGCGGTGGCAGCGGGTGTGTCACCAGCATGCGCGTGACCCCTCGGCGTCGCGCCTCTTCAAGCAGCAGCAGCGACTCCGACGGCGACGAGTGGCCGGTCGCCAGCACCAGTCCATGCCGCGCGATCATGTCCAGCACGTCGAGCACCTCCGGCAGCAATGCCCCATCCCGCGACACGGGAACGTGACGCGGATTGGGCGCCAGCACCCGATGGTAGTGCTCGGAATCGAAGGTCGGCATCCACACGACCTTGCCGTGGCCGCCCGTCGTGCGCGCCATATGGTCGACCGCCACGGAATTGATCCCTGAGGCCGCATTCAGGGCGATCCCCCCGAAGACCCGCAATTCCGGTACAGCCCGCTCTACGAGAAAGGCCAGGCCGGCCGTCGGGGCGTAGTGGTTCTTCAGCAGCAGCCCACGCATGCCTCGGTCTCGCGCGATGCGCGCCAGCTGGAGGGCGTCAATGGAGCGGGGGCCGCTGTCCGGGGCGCTGTGGACGTGCAGGTCGATGACGCCCTCCAAGCTGGCCGGCGGAACAACACCGGGTCCGCACCATGCACAGTCGGGCTGGCTGGCGGCTGGGCCCGCTCCGAGGCCCAGCAGGACCCAGAACGCGACCGCTCGCCACGCGGCGTCGCCCCCGAGGCGGGCCAGCCCCGGGGCGGGCTGGGCGCTGAGACGCGTTCGTGCTGTCACTTTGCAACAGGATTGCACACCGGGTGACCGCTGTCGGTGTTCAGGATGTCACCTTGGCGGGCGGGTAAGGGCCACGCGGCCGCGCGCCGCAAGGCCGTGCCGCTTGCCCAACGCGGATGCACCACAGCATGTGGCGGGAGCGGGGCCCGAAGGCGATCCTAGCGGGGGGCCCATCTCGGCACATCAGCCCGCGCCGAAGGGGAGTGCCGTCTAGGGGTTGCCGGCACGATTGTTAGGCCCCTTGGCGCCTGTGCTGTCCTTGGTGGGCGGCACAGGCCAGCGCCGGGCCATTCGGGCGGCATTCCGGAACCGGCAGACCCGTCCGATACACTGGGCGACACTCTGGGGGTGAGTCGATGAAGCTGGCTGGCAGGGTGGCGATCGTTACGGGCGGCGCCACGGGGATGGGCCGCGCCATCTGCGCACTGCTGGCCCGCGAAGGTGCCAGCGTGCTCGTGAACTATCGCTCTTCCGCGGCGGCCGCCAATGACGTTGTCGCCGACATCGAGGGGCAGGGCGGAACGGCTCTCGCCCATGCCGCTGACGTTCAGAGCGACCCCGATGTTAGGGCCATGGTGGACCTGGTTGGCGACCGCTGGGGCCGCTTGGACGTGCTGGTCAACAACGCCGGATGGAGCAAGGTCACTCCTCATGCGAACTTGGAAGCACTCACCGACGAGATTTGGGACCGGACCCTCAACACGAACCTGAGGGGCGCGTTCTACTGCTGCCGAGCCGCCGTGCCGCTGATGCGGCGAAACGGCGGGGGATGCATCGTTAACAATGCTTCGGCATCCGCTTACACCGCGGCCGGAAGCACGATCGTCTACTCCGCGTCCAAGGCCGCCATGGTGAACATGACCAAGTCGTTGGCTCGCGCGCTCGCCCCGGACATACGCGTGAACGCTGTCGCTCCGGGACTGGTCCAGACCAGATTCGCCGGGTGGCCCCAAGAAGCCTTCGATTCCGGCCGCGAGTCGTCGCCGCTCGGGTGCATCGCCAGCGTCGAGGATGTTGCCAGAACTGTGCTATTCTTGGCCGCCGACGCTCCGGCCATCACGGCCGAGACAATCCTTGTCGACTGCGGTGCGACCGCACTTGCCACCGCCCGTTCGAGGAGACCCTGAATGGCCGGGCTTCCGGCGGCGGATCCCCCGGAGGAGCCTGAATCTGGTGAGCCCGCGACTCGCAGCGTCTATCCGCTGGGCGACGCTTGCCTGCTTCTTGGGCAGCGCCGCACTACTGGTCGCCGCACTGCCGATTGCCGAGTTGCTTGAGCTGGTCCGCGGCAGAATCGCCAGCCTCGGAGTTTGGGCGCCGCTTGCGTATGCGCTGCTGTACGCCGTGGCTGCCACCCTCTTCGTGCCCGGTTCTGCCCTGTCGCTGGCGGCCGGACTTCTGTTCGGAGTCTGGCTGGGCACTGCCGTTGTCTGGTTCGGGGCCACCGCAGCCATCGCGCTGTCCTTCCTCATCGCCCGGCACGCGGCTCGCGGCAAGGTTGAGGAGATGGCTAGGACACGCCCACGCTTCTCCGCGGTCGATAGGGCGATTGGAGAGCAGGGCTGGAAGATCGTTGCGCTGTTGCGCCTGTCACCCGTGTTCCCTTTCAGCCTTCAGAACTACCTGTACGGCATCACCGCCATCCGATTCTTCCCTTGCGTCGTCGCGAGCGCGGTCTTCATCGTGCCCGGCACGTTTCTCTACGTCTACCTCGGCTTCGCCGGCGGAGAGGCCGCCGTTGCCGCCGGCGGCGGCGCGGACACCCTGCGCCTCGTGCTCCAGATCGCCGGCCTGTTGGCAACTGCGGCCGTGACGATCGGAATTGCGCGCATCGCTGGCAAAGCGATTGCCAGCCACGCCCCCAGCGACCCGTCCCCAGCCCATCCCGCCAAGCAGACTGCGGCGCGTGCCCGTCCGGTCAAAGCGCTCCTGTTGCTCCTGCTCGGCCTCGCCTGCCTGGCGGCGACTCTGGTTGCCTACCGATCCGGAGACTGCTTGCTGGATCCGGAAGGCACTCCTGCGGCTGAAGCCGTCGGGATGGCTGCCAGCGCGGCGGCAAGCTGTTGGGACAGGGCCGAAGTCGCCCGAATGTAGCAGTCATGCCATCGCCCGCGGAAGTCCACGCCCCCGCCCAGCCTCTGGATCGCCACAACCGGATCCTCGTCGAGAATGTGCATCCGCCCGACTGGGTGAATCCGTCTCCCGCGGGCCGGTACCACATGGTCGTGGTCGGTGCAGGAACGGCCGGTCTGGTGACCGCTGTCGGCGCGGCCGGCCTTGGCGCCAAGGTAGCGCTCGTCGAGCGCAGTCTGATGGGCGGGGACTGCCTGAACGCGGGGTGCGTGCCTTCCAAGGCCCTCATCCGCGCGGCGCGGGCCGCCTCGGCGTTCCGCGGCGCCGCTGATTTCGGCATCGCTGACCGCGCGCCGCGGGTGGACTTCGCAAAGGTCATGGAACGCATGCGCCGCTTGCGCGCCGGCATCAGCGCGCACGACTCGGCCAAGCGCTTCAGCGAGCTTGGAGTGGACGTCTACCTCGGCCAGGCAAGCTTCACCGGACGGCGCGCTGTGCGGGTAGGAGACGCTACGCTGCGCTTCGGCAAGGCCTGCATCGCCACAGGTACGCGCGCACGCATACCGCCTGTACCCGGGCTTGCCGAGGCTAGGCCGCTCACCAACGAGACACTCTTCAGCCTCACGGAGCTGCCGCGCAGGCTGGCAGTCGTCGGCTCGGGCCCTATCGGGGTGGAGATGGCCCAGAGCTTTGCCCGCTTCGGCTCTCGGGTGACGCTCATCGAAGTTCGCCGAGGCGTCCTCCTAAGGGAGGACCGCGATGCTGCCGAGATCGTGCGCGCAAGCCTTGAGCGCGACGGCGTCCGGATGCGCTTCGACACCACGCTCACCAAGGTCCGGCGGGAGCAGGATAAGACCGTGCTCGAGGTTCAGGCCGGGGACGGCGGGCCCGGCACGATCGTGGCGGACAGGGTCTTGGTCGCCGCCGGGCGCGTGCCAAACTTGGAGGGGCTCGGCCTGGACAAGGCTGGCATCGAGCACGCCCCGAGGCGGGGAGTCCTTGTCAACGACAAGTTGCGCACGGCCAATAAGCACGTGTACGCAGCCGGCGACATCTGTTCCGAGTTCAAGTTCACCCACATGGCCGACGCCATGGCGCGCATCGTGATCGGCAACGCGCTGTTCTTCGGCCGTTCAAAGGCCAGCAGCTTGGTCGTTCCGTGGTGCACCTACTGCGATCCCGAACTCGCCCACGTTGGCCTGAGCGAGCGGCAGGCCGCGTCGCGGAACATTCCGATCGACACGTACAGGACAGATCTCTCCAGCGTGGACCGTGCCGTCCTGGACTCGGAGGCCGAGGGCTTCGTCAAGATCCACTGCAAGCGCGGCAGCGACAAGATCGTTGGCGCGACGATCGTCGCTACCCATGCCGGCGAGATGATCTCCGAAGTCACCACGGCCATGACGTGTGGTGCGGGCCTCCGATCGATCGCCCAGACCATCCACCCCTACCCGACCCAGGCCGAGGCCATTCGCAAGACCGCGGACGCCTATCAGAGGACGCGACTCACACCCGGCGTGAAGCGCCTCCTCAAGACCATGCTGCGCTTGCGCGCGTGACAGTCTCTAGGCACCCTGCCGCGGGGCCGCTGGCCAGTTCCATCTCGGTCATCATCCCCACGCTCAACGAGGAGGGCTGCATCGCAGCCACGCTTAAGAGGCTGCGGAGTGCGGACCTGTCCGAGGTCATCGTCGTCGATGGCGGAAGCGCCGACGGCACGGTCCGCATCGCGGAGGATATGGGGGCCATCACCCTGAGCACGTCCGCGGGCCGCGGTCGCCAGCAGAATCTGGGCGCCGAGCGTTCCTCGGGAGACATCCTGCTGTTCCTCCACGCGGACACTACGCTGCCTGCGGACTTCCCCAGCCATGTGCGGGGCACGCTGGCGACGCCCGGCACCAGTGCCGGCGCGTTCCAGTTCCGGCTGGACGCCGAAGGATGGGGTTTGGCTCTCGTCGAGCGCATGGTTGCCCTGCGGTGTGCGGTGTTCGCGATGCCCTACGGAGACCAAGCCATCTTCACGACGCGTGAGGCCTTTGAGATCGCCGGCCGGTTCAAGGACCTGCCCGTGATGGAGGACTTCGACCTCATCCGCCGCCTGAAGCGGATCGGACGGGTCCGTCTCGCTCCGACGGCTGCCGTCACCTCGGCACGACGATGGCGGCGGGAAGGGGTGCTCCTAGCCACTCTCAAGCACCAGGTGTGCATCCTGGGCTACTACTTGGGCGTGCGGCCCGAGTTGCTGGAGCGCCTGCGAGGGCGGATCATCGGCCGACGGTCCGCGCGTCCGACCGGGAAGAGGGAGGCAGGTACCATAGGTGCAAGCAGTTTGCATGAGTGAGGCTGGCACATTGGCGGGCTTGGAGCCAGGCCGGACCGCGATTGTCGGCGATCTTGCCTTTGGAGAGGCCGACCGCGTGCGGGTGATGGAGATGGGGTTCATCCCTGGAGCACCGGTCTCATGCCAGCGGGTGGTTCCCATGGGAGACTTGGCCGTATATCAGGTCGACGGCGGCCTCATCGCCATCCGAAGGGAGACGGCAGAGCAGATCGGGATCCTGTCGTCTGCCGATGAGAGAGCGGAAAGTGCCGAGCGCGGCTGAGATAGGGCTGCCGGACCGGCCGCCTGCCGGGGTCCGCACGGTGGCGATTTGCGGTCCCCCAAACGTGGGCAAGTCGACCTTCTTCAACCGCCTGACTGGGCTGCGCCAGAGAGTGGCCAACTATCCGGGGATCACCGTAGAGAAGCGCATCGGCACGTTCGAGCTTTCCGGCGGGGAGACGGTCGACCTGATCGATCTTCCCGGGATCGTGGGCCTCCACCCTCGCTCGGAGGACGAGCGCATTTGCATGGACGTGCTGCTGGGAGCGAGGGAAGGCACACCTCGGCCGTCTGCGGTCATCCTGCTGCTCGATTCCACAAACCTACAGGGGCACCTGCGCCTCGTGCCCGGGATCCTTGGCTTCGGTATCCCGACGTTGGTCGTGCTCAACATGTCCGATGACTTGGAGGCTCGCGGCGGCAGAGTCGACGCGGACGCGCTCGCGACCCGTATCGGAGTACCGGTGGTTGCGGCCAGCGCAAGGCGTGGCACGGGCATGGACCGCGTGGTTTCGTTCCTTGAGGGCACGCTTGCCCAGCCGAAGCGCGTCGAGCTGCCCGTGCTTAACTCCATTCCTGCCGAGCGGCAGTGGGCCAGCGGGGCTGCGCAGCGCGCCGGCTACCACGCTCCCGAGCCCTCGCTTTGGGGCCGCCGCCTTGACCGCGTCTTCCTGCACCCGATCCTCGGGCCGCTGATCTTCTTGGCCGTCGTCGTTGCGGTGTTTCAGTGCATCTTCACCGTGGCAGTGCCACTGATGGACGGCGTGGAGGCTGCGGTCGCCGTCTCGGGGGGCTGGCTGGGCACGCTCCTTCCCGATTCCGTTCTTAAGGACCTCTTGCTGGAGGGTGTCTGGGGAGGGGTTGGCGCTGTCGTGGTCTTCCTGCCGCAGATTCTGATTCTGTTCCTGTTCGTTGGCGTGCTGGAGGACTCGGGATACCTGGCGAGGGCCGCAGTCATTGCGGACCGGTCGATGCGGGCGGTTGGGCTGGAGGGTCGCTCGTTCATCCCGCTTCTTTCGTCGTACGCTTGCGCAGTGCCGGCTGTCATGGCGGCGCGCACGGTCGAGAATCCCCGGGACCGGCTTGCCACTCTCTTCGTCGCCCCGTTGACCACTTGCTCGGCCCGCCTGCCGGTTTACGCTCTGCTGATCGCAGCGTTCATCCCCGAGCGCCCCTTGTTGGGGCCCTTGGTCGGGACCCGGGCGACAGTGTTGCTGGGCCTGTACGCGGCGGGCTTTGTCGCGGCCTGCGGCACGGCGTGGCTACTCAAGTCCACGATTCTCATGAGCAAGCCGGCTCCGTTCATGCTGCAGCTTCCTCCCTACCGCTGGCCGACGGCACGGTCCCTTTCGTTCCGCCTTCTGGACCGCGCGACGATCTTCCTGCGGCGGGCTGGCACGGTTATCTTGGTCACCACGATCGTGCTGTGGGTGCTGGCCAGCATCCCGTATCAGGGAGGAGAGCCGCCGGCTATCGGTGACAGCGTGGCAGGGTCGATTGGCCGGTTTCTCGAGCCAGCGGTGGAGCCGCTCGGCCTAGATTGGAAGGTCGCAATCGGCCTGATCACATCGCTGGCAGCTCGCGAGGTGATCGTCGGGACGTTGGGCACGATCTACGAGATGGAGGCCGACGAATCCTCGCCCGAGCTACAGGCAGCGCTGCAGGCGGAACTCTCATTCGGCGCAGCGATCGGGCTTCTGATGTACTTCGCGTTCGCCATGCAGTGCATGTCGACCGTGGCGATCGTCCGCCGCGAGACGGGCGGGTGGAAGTGGCCGGCGCTACAGTTTGCGTACATGTTCGTGCTCGCATACAGTTCGGCCTTCGTCGCGTACCGCTTCTTCGGGTAGGCTTCCGCTCGCGCTTCACAATAGGGCGAGCTTGAGCCAGAGGTAGGCGAAGCAGGATGCGAATGCCAGAGCGGCTTGGTGTTCGCGGTTCCGGCGGTAGGTGGTCCACGAGAAGCGGCCGCCACCGGGCGTGCGCGGCTTCAGGGACGGCAGCAGGCGCGGGACAGATCGCTCGTATTCGCGAAACCCGGGGATGATCTGCCGCAAGTGGGACTCCTCCTCTGCGATCACCGGTCGGAACCAGAGCACGTAGACCGCGAGGACTGCGATCAGGACGGAGGCCCGTCCGGTCGCGGCCCCTAGGCCCACTCCTGCGATCAGGCTGCCGATGTAGAGCGGGTTCCTAACGTGTGCGTAGGGCCCGGAGCGGGCCAGCTGCTGATTCTTGCGCAGGTGACCCGCGGCCCAGGTGCGGATCACCAGCCCACCAAGGGCAATCAGAGCCCCGGCTGCGAGCGATGCTCGGCTTGGCGTCGCCATCCCGCACGCCCCCAGCAGTGCGAGGGCGCTGACCACCACCCTCGTACGGGCGGCGAACGCCGCCCAGCGCTTGCAAAGCGGGATCTTGCCGGATTCGGATGGGTCGCTCAACCCATTGCCTCCCCACAGCCGATGCGCGCGGCCTGCACGGACCGCCACCGTCCGCGGTCCTGCTGGCCCGTTCGCGCTGCGGGACTGACGAATTCCTTCCGACTCACGCTGCTGCCGTGTTCCGGAGCGCGAGCCATGCCGCTCTTGGCCCCGGGTACCTGCGCACGGCGGACACTCCGACTGTAGCGCCTTGGCCAGGATCGCCCGTCCGGCGACCGGCGGCCATGCAGTGGGGCAGGGACGGGCGAGAATTGGAGCGTCGTCCGGTTCGGCCGTATTCCTTTGGAAGGACGCAACTATGCGAATCCGCGAAGCGCTGTTCGAATCTGTCAGGCAGTTGCGCTCTAGCGGCGTGGCCGTTCCCGAGATGACGGCCCGAGTCCTGCTATCGGACGTGCTCGGCCAAGATCAGGCCTGGCTGGAGGCGCACTCAGGGGAGGCCGTCGGGCCCGGCCAGTTGGAGCGCTTCCAGTCCGCGCTGCGGGCTCGGGCGGATGGCGTGCCCCTGCAGTACATTCGGGGAGTTCAGGAGTTCTTCGGGCTTGAGTTCGCCGTTAGCCCGGCTGTCCTGATTCCGCGCCCGGAGACAGAGCACCTCGTCGAAGCGGCGCTCCAGCGCATCCGCCCGGGTGACCGCGTGGTGGACATCGGCACGGGATCCGGCGCGATCGCCGTCAGCCTCGCCCTGAATGCGCCATCCGCGACAGTACTGGCGAGCGACATCTCTCTCGATGCGTTGGCCGTCGCAAGCCGCAATGCCGCCCGTATGGGGGCCGAGGTCCGGTTCTTGGCGGCCGACGCCGCGTACGCATTGGCATCCACGACTGTTGAGATGGTGGTTACCAATCCCCCGTACGTACCGCGCGCAGACGCGTGCGGTTTGCAGAAGGAGCTCCACCATGAGCCGACTGTGGCGCTGTACGGTGGGGAGGACGGGTTGGAGGTCTTCGAGCGCATAGCGCGGAGCGCTTGGGAGGCCTTGCGTCGCGGCGGGTGGCTGCTGGCCGAGATCGGGTTCGGCAGCCGGGGCGCGGTTCGGCGGCTCCTTCGGTCCAGTGGCTGGGAGCAGCCGGCGTTTCTTAGCGATCTGGCGGGGATCGACCGGGTGGTGATCACGCGGCGCCGGGATTGACCCGCACTGAGCGGCGCCCCGACGTTAGTCTGCCGCAGGCTTGCCGTTCGGAACCACTCTTGCAGCTCCGCCCTTGAGGAGCCCGCGGGCTATGACCACGCGGTGGATTTCTGACGTTCCGTCGTAGATTCGCATCACCCTGCAGTCCCGGTAGATGCGCTCTATCGGAAGATCCTTGCAGTAGCCCAGTCCCCCAAAGACCTGCACTGCGCGGTCTGCGACCCTGCCGAGCGCCTCCGCCGAGCAGACCTTGACCATTGAGACCTTCTCCCGCGGATCGAGCCCTTGGTCTATGTCCCAGGCGGCCTCGAGGCACAGCAGTCGGGCTGATGCGATGTCGATCGCACTGTCCGCCAGTTGGGACTGCACCATCTGGAAGTCCCCGATCGGGACCCCGAACTGCCGCCGGTTCTTGGCGTGCCGCGTCATCATCTCGAGCAGCAGTGTGGCCGTGCCGACGGCTCGGGCGCCGATGTCAAACAGCCTTACGCGCCCGATCGTGCCCAGTATGATCCGCAGGCCGCGTCCGGGCTCGCCGAGGAGGTGCTTGCGGCCCAGCCTGACATCGTCGAAAGCGAGCTCGACGTGGCTGCCGCCGCGCAGGCCCATCATCGGCTGGTTGCGTCCGACGGTCACGCCAGGCATGGCCTTGTCCACGAGGAACACCGATATCCCGCGCGCACCGGCCTCCGGACCGGTGCGGGCGGTGACCGCGAAGAAGTCCGAGAACGCTCCGTCGCTGACGAAGTGCTTGCTGCCGTTGAGGATCCAGCCGTCGCCGTCAGCCTTGGCAGTGGTCGTGATGCCGGCGGCATCCGAACCTGCGCCCGGTTCTGTCATGGCTATCGCGCAAGTCCGCTCGCCCCTCACGGCCGGAAGCAGCCATTCTTCCCGCTGCGTGCCCCTGCACTCCAACAGCAGCT
Source organism: Bryobacterales bacterium (assembly GCA_965203925.1). Classification (GTDB taxonomy): domain Bacteria; phylum Acidobacteriota; class Terriglobia; order Bryobacterales; family UBA6623; genus VXMF01. The sequence continues at coordinate 558,316 of OZ241924.1, read as the reverse complement.
CGTAGACGGTCCCGAACGCCCTGCGGACGAGGATGTCGCTCGTCCGCCCCATCTCCAGCGCCGCAAGGCACATCTCCACGGCGGTGAGGCCGCCACCGCCAACGTCCTCGGGCATGTTCATTGCGTAGAAGCCCAGCGCCTTGGACTTGAGTAGAATCTCCCGAGCAGTGTCGGGAGCTAGGATGCCCTTGGCCTCGACCTGTTCTTCGAGCGGGCATAGCTCCTCCTCGACGAACCTCCTGATCGACGAGACCAGCAGGCGGGTGTCGTCACGGATCGCGAAATTCATGTCGTGCACCGAGGGGCGGGTTCGGGCCGATCTGGGACTTTGGAGTCAGGCCGTGGTCCTCCGGCGAGGGGCCGGAAGTCGCAGGCCGGCGGACCTGAGCTTCCGTAATTCTTCTGTAGGCCGGACACGGGTGATCGGTCGTTCATTGGCCGAAGTTGCATTGCCGACTGCTTGCGCATTGTGGAGGTTGGAAGCGTGTGCCGGCCGGGCGTGTGCGTTGAAGCGCTACGGTATCGGGCATCTGTTACCACGGTAACGGTGTGGAGGCTGGGCAAGGGAACGCTGATGCGACCGTCATTGGCGTGAGTGCTGGGTGGTCGGTCAGGCAGAGGTGGTCGTCTCCCAGCAGGGAGTTGAACCGGCAGATCAGCTTGCGAGTGACGGCGACCACCGCAACCCTTGGCGCCTTGCTCAGATCGCTTGGGCGTGCGAGCGCTGCCTTCGAACTGACCTCTGAGCTGATCGGGGACAAGGCTGTCAAGCAGCACAGGGGGCTGGGCGCGGCCACAATGGGCACAGTGCCGGTAGCGGCGCTGGCCGGAGTCGCGATCGAGAGGGGCTACCCGCAACAAGGAGGTCTCTGTTCCACACCTGCTTCGACACGTTTAGCCTCACCAGCGGGCGCATTCAGCGCACAATCAACTTGCCGTCGCTAGAGTCACCGTCGCCGATTGTGAAGCTGGGGAGCAATTGGCAACTCGCTGCCGCCGTCGTGGGGCAAGCTCTCTGTGAGCGGGTGGACCGACTGACCAGATTGCGGCGCGAGGAACAGCCTCGAATGCAGGAGTTGGTGAGATTGGAGCGAGGGCACAAGGACTTGGTGTTGCAACCTCTCGACGGTGACCGGGAAGGCGTTGAGTCCCCAGGCTTGGCGCCGCCCTCCGGAGATCTTGTCCCGCAGGTCGAGCGCGCGGCGCTGGGCTGCCTGCGCAGATTGGACCTCCCTATCGAGGCGCGGAAGCAGTGGCCAACTCTGGGCCGGTTGAAGCGTTGCGGAGTGCAATGCACCATCCCTGCGGACCAACGGGCACGACCGGGAATGACACTCTGCCTGTGGGGAGACGGCGGCTGGGAACAGATCGTACGGGCCGGCGAACAACAGGACAGCCGAATTCAGGACGAGCATGTCCGCGTCTTCACGTTGCTGGCCCGTCGCTGGAGCCCGGCCCCGCAGCCTCGCTGGGTGACGCATATTCCATCGCTCTCTAATCCAAGACTCGTGACGGAGGTTGCCCAACGGCTGGCGGCTGTCCTTGGGCTGCCCATCCACATTGGTCTCGAACAAACGAGTCCTCGCGGCAAGCTGGAATCCATGGCCAAGAGCGCGCAGCAGGCGCGCAATGTGGACGGCTCGCTCGCGATCTACCGTAGGCCCCGTCCCTCTCCAAGGCTGCTGGTGGACGACGTGGTCGGATCTCGGTCGACCTTCGCAGTTGCGGCCTGGCTGCTCCGCAGGCGCGGCAGTGGAGAAGTGTGGCCGCTCGCACTCTCGAGCTTGGGAGGCAGCCAGTGAGCGGTCAATTGAGCCCTAACGCTCAGGCGATCCTCTTGTTGACCGCACCGCTCATTGCGGGAAGGAGCAGGCGTCGCGCCAAACCCCTGAGTTGGCGTGCCTACGGAATGCTCGCCCGAACACTCTTGGAAATGGGCAAACAGCCGGCCGACCTGCTGGAGCGGGGCGGGTTCGAGGCCGTGAAGCGGTCCATTCCCGCGGCAATTTCCGAGCACGTGCAGCGTGTCCTTGGACGCGGATTCCTCCTAGCGCAGGCTATGGAGCGCTGGCGGGCGCGCGCGATATGGGTGGTCACGAGGGCGGATGACGACTATCCTCGCCGCGTCAAGAAGCACATGCGCGCTGCCACGCCGCCAGTCCTGTATGGGTGCGGAGAGCTTGGGATCATGGACGGGGACGGCTTGGCTGTAGTGGGTTCGCGCAGCGTGTCCGACGACCTCATCCGTTACACGGAGTGCGTTGGAAGCTTGGCAGCCAAGAGTGATCTGGCCATCGTCTCGGGCGGTGCCCGGGGCATAGACCGTGCCGCGATGCGAGGGGCTCTGGAGGCGGGCGGACGGGCCGTTGGAGTGCTTGCCAACGGTCTCGAACGAGCGGCACTGAGCCGGGAGAATCGTGCACCGCTGATGGACGGGAGGCTGGTGGTGGTTTGTCCGTATGACCCTTCCGTCCGGTTCCTACCTTGGAACGCGATGGAGCGTAACAAGCTCATCTACGCGCTGGCGGACGCAGCGTTGGTCGTGAATTCCGATCACGGGAGCGGAGGCACTTGGGCGGGCGCGATTGAGCAACTGGACACGCTCCGCTTTGGCCCGGTGTACGTTCGGCAGAGCGGAAATCCTTGCGCCGGGCTCGAAGCTCTAGCGAGGCGAGGCGCAAGATCTTGGCCGGACCCAATGACGCCGAAGGATCTGCGCGAGACAGTCTTGACTGAGCCTTCGCCGGTCCAGCTTAGTCTGTTCGACTCTCAAGAAGCGGCCCAGGCCACTGCGACGACGGTGTGCGAGGCGGCCACGGCAGGTCCCAAGACCACAGTTCCCTCCGAGCAATCGCCTTCGTCCACGATCGCGGCATCATCGCTGACCACCAAGGCAGGTCACCGCCTGCTGCCGGTAATGGCCGGTGAAATGACCCGAGGGGAGATCTGCAGAGCGCTAGGCCTCAAGAATTGGGGGCATGTCAAGAAGCGGTACGTGGATCCCTGCTTGGGTGAGGGCTGGATCGAGCTGACCAATCGGCGGAAACCGCGGAGCCCCAAACAGCGTATTCGGCGTACTCCGGCTGGGAGGAGTCTAGCGGCCGCACTGGAGGGGGTGTAGCAGCCATGTGTTCTCTCGTGCCCGATAGTGCTGAGCACATCCCAAGACCTTGATCTTCTTGCAACTCAGGATGCAGATTCTGGTCGATCTCCGGCGCCTCGCTACCACCACGTTCGAGTCCCGCATCCGGCCGCAGGGCGAATTCATGAACTCGCGAGGGTGGTGAACAAAGTCAAGATTCATGCCAAGATGGCCGTACTATTGATTGAGCGCCGACCGCTCTTGGGCTTGAGGTGATTCCAATCTCCTCGAACAGTTCCCGCCTGTCCCCGTACAGCTCCTTGAGCGTGCCGAGTAAGAGACTCGTGCCGAATGGCCGAGTTCGGGATAGCAAGTAGATGGGTACCTTCGCGATCCGCAGTTACATCATGCGCATGTGGGCGGCTCCGCCACGATGCTTGCCCCAGCGGCAGACCAACTGTCCGCTTGGACCGTTGGGCGGGTCAGCTCGCCCGCAGCTACCGCTTGCGAGCGGCACAGATGTGTATGAGGGATCTCGGGTGCGGGCCTAGGCTGCACGTCCATCCGGCCTCCGCGATTCCCTTACGGGACAGGGTTCTGCAGCGGGAACGCCCGTGCCGCAGCCATCCCGGCGATGCCCACCAAGCGGCGGAACCACATCCTCCGGTTGCGCTCCAGCAAGTCGCGGTTACGACCGAACTCTTCGAGAGGTACGAGCTGGTGGACATCAGGGCCCATATGCGGGCACGGAAGCACTAAACGTCCGGCAACGTGTTCTTGCTGGTGATGCGGATCGAGGCAATGGCTGATCGGGAAGGCGAGCCGGGAGCCATCGTGGAGGAGATCGTGAGTGGGCTGGCGGGGCCGCGGCATGCGAGGTTGAGGAAGACGCTGCTGAAGTGGTTTGCGCTGGTGGCCCGCCGGCACGAGGTTGATTTAGACTTCTTGCAGGACGAGGAGGCCGTCAGGCACCACATGGCGACCGGGACGATACGCACGTTCGCGGACGAGTGCTTCGCAAGACGCTTCGCCGTCCTGCGTGCGCAAGGCCGACAAGAGGGCATCGAACGGGGCATGCAGCATGAGCGCAACCTGCTGCGACGCCTTGCCGAGAGAAAGTTCGGAGCGCAGGTGGGTCACCGGGTGGCAGGTATGCTGGCGACGATCGACGACCCGGCTCAGATGGAGGACGTCGGAGACTGGATCATCGACTGCGAAGATGGCGACGAGCTGCTCGCGCGGATCGGGTAGGCCTCAGCTGAGCTGAGATTGGTGGTTTGGCCGCATCGGAGACGTAGCGCCTCTTGGCTTGGAGGAGTTCCGCGCCAGTCGGAGCGTTAGCGGGCGCGCCACATCTAACTCCTGCCTCGTCCCGACCAACCAGACTCCGCTGGAAGCTCCGGGGTCGATTCGATCCGTGCTTCTCTGCCGCCGCAAGTCTAGCTGGACACTTGCGCAATTCCTTCGTGGTGCAGCGCCATTCTTGCCCACGCAGGGAGAGTTGTCCGTGCGGATCATTCGGAACGTCCGAAAGCAAATCGGCAATCGACGCCTTCGGCTGGCCACACTCATCCCGGTCACCTCGGAGCTTGATTCCATGGCACTTCGCGCACCGACAGATAGCGTCGCCGTCGGCAAGGACAGTCGGACTAGAGTACCGTCGGCCCCCGCTAGACTTGGATGCATCCAGCCTTCCAGTAATCGGTCTATGGCAGCTCGCGCGGCTGTGGGCACTCGGTGTGGATTCCGGTGTCCGCGCGTACATTGGACGGACGCGCTGCGGGCGACGTCCCACAAGCATCCGGAACGTGAAGCCGGCAGCGCACGGAGCCGACGTGCTGGGGGGCGGCCGTGAGCTGAGCTCCACCGCCGGACGGCTACAGGTCGATTCTCAGAGCCTGCGGGTTTCGGCGCTGATCATCTGAGCGCGAAGGGGGAGCTGGTCACATTGGCTTAATGGCAAAGTGGCTGAGTAATCCGATTCCTTGGTCGAACTGACTGGCGCCGGCGCCGCTGACCCTTCCCCCCGGTTCTTCATGCAGTCGTTTTCCTCCAGACCCTGTGTAGGCGTCGATCCTCATGTCGTGCCGCGTACGCTGCCCCTGTGACCGATCTGCAGGGTTTATGATCAAGTGGCTGGTGGGCCAGCGACGGCGGTTGGTGTTAGTATGCGCCCGGCATTGTGGTCGGGGATTATTCGGCGTACAGGCAAGGGGCGCCAAGGAGGCGTAGACACTCGCCCGCGCGGTTTGGTCGGCTAGCAGTCTTGGAGGTTGAAAATGAGACGCAAACTTATCATTCTTCTTGGGCTTGGAGCCCTGGCGGCCGCACAGCTGTTTGGGCAGGCGACCGGACTGATCATCGGCACGGCGCAAGATGGCTCGGGAGCCGTCGTGCCCGGGGCGAGCGTGGAGGCGATCAACGAGCGAACGGGGATCTCCCAGTCCGCGCAAACCGACGGCCAGGGTCGCTTCAATTTCCCCCGCATGCCCGTTGGGGACTATCGGGTCGAGGTGCAAAGCGACGGCTTCCGAACTTTCTCGTCCGGAACTTTCCGACTTGACGCCGACCAGAGCCGCCAGATCACCGCAGTGCTCGAGGTTGGCCAAGTCACGGAAGTCGTGACCGTCGAGGGTTCAGTGGCCCAAGTGGAAACATCCAACGCCACGCTGACCGAGATCATCGACGAGCGCAGGATCACCGAACTGCCGCTCAACGGCCGCAACCCGATCCAGCTCATCATGCTCGTGCCCGGCGTGAACACCGGCCCGGGGGGCGTGATCTCCCAGTTCGGAGCCTTCAGCGTCAACGGTGCGCGCGCCCAGTCGAATAACTACATGCTCGACGGCGGTGACAACAACGACCATCAGGGCGGCGCTCCGATGATCGTTCCCAATCCCGACTCCCTCGAGGAGTTCAGCGTTCAGACCCAGAATTTCTCGGCAGAGCACGGCGGCGCCATGGGAGGCGTGATCAATGCCGTGACCAAGTCCGGAACGAACGAGTTCCACGGAAGCGCCTTCAACTTCCTGCGCAACGACAAGCTCGACGCCACCAGCTTTGACGCGAACCGCTCGGGTGCCCAAAAGGGCAAGCTGCGCCGCAACCAGTTCGGGGCCACGCTGGGCGGCCCGATCGTCCGCAACCGGGCCTTCTTCTTCTACGCCTACGAGGGAACGCGCACGCGTCAGGCGCAGGCCTTTCTGCACAACGTGGCGACCGACATCGAGCGGCAGGCCGACTTCTCGGTGACGCGGAACAAGCCCAACGATCCTGACACCGGCTCGGCGTTCCCGAACCACACCATCCCGCAGTCCAGGTGGAACCACGTGGCGCCAAACTACCTCCAAGCGCTGATCCCCAATGCCAACTTCATCCAGACGCGCGGCGACGGCACGGTGCTGGGGCGCATCAGCTTCAACCGGCCCGACAATCCTGACCGTGACCAGCACATCGTGCGCGTGGACCAGCAGGTCACGTCCAAGCAGCGCGGCACGTTCCGCATGTTCCGCAACGTTGACGACCGCTTCCGCGCCGCCAACGTCCCGACGCTGACGCAGAACGAGGGCTTCAAGAACTGGAACCTGCAAGGCTCCCACACGTGGACGGTCACGCCGACCTTCCTCGCTGTCGGGCGCTTCACCTGGAATCAGGTCGACCAGCTCCGCGGCGGCAATCCGATCATGTTCGACGGCCAGATCGCTACCTACGAGACGCTCGGAGTCAACGCCGTCCGGGCGGCCCCTTTCAGCCCCGAAGAGCAGGCGGTGACTTGGCGCGGCAGAGTCGGGGGCTACTGGAACTTGGGACAGGTCAACGTCCTCAACACCGACAGGCAGACGTACCACACGGTGTATGACCTTCTCTGGACACGGGGCGGGCACATGATCAAGTTCGGCGGCGACTACCGCTGGTCGAAGAGCGACCGCCTCACCAACAACCGGGTCGATCCGCAGTTCACGTTCAACGGCAACCGCACGAACAACGCCCTCGGGGACTTCTTCCTAGGCTTCCCGTCAAGGTTCGTCATGGGCTCATTGCGCATCAACCGCATCCGCAACATCGGCTCGAACCTGTACGTTCAGGACGATTGGAAGGTACTGCCCAACCTCACCCTCAGCATGGGCCTAAGGTGGGAGCCGTACCACCAGTTCTACTCTGCCGACGACGAACTGTCGGTCTTCGCCCCGGGCCAGCAGTCCGCCTCCTATCCGCAGGCGCCTCCTGGCCTGCTGTACGCCAGCGATTCTGGCATTCCTAGGGGCGGGGCTCCCCGCGACCTGAACAACTTCGCGCCGCGCATAGGCATCGCTTGGCAGCCCAGCGCAAGCGCCAAGACCGCGATTCGGGCCGGATACGGGCTCTTCTATGACATGCCCGTGTTCCACTCGCTCAGCCAGTTCGTGAACAATCCCCCATTCTCGATGCAGTTCGACCGCAGGCAGGCTGACCTGAATGCCTCCGGCGCCACGTTCGACGAGCCGTTCCGCGGCCGGGTAAACCCATTCCCGTTCAGCCCCCCAAGGACCGATCAGGAGCGTGCAGCCTTCCAGTTCGTCACGCCGATCCTCTTCGGCAGGAGCGTCAGCCCCAACTTGGTCGCCGGCTACAACCAGCAGTGGAATGTCAACATCCAGCGCGAACTACCCTACCGGATCCTCGTGACCGGCGCCTACATCGGTTCAAAGGCTTCGAACCTGCCGCTCGTGCTCGATGTCAACGTCCGTCCGGCAAGGAGCAGCGGACGTCCGAACGTAAGGCCGCACTCGGACTTCACTGCGATCCGCGAGTATCAGTCCGTGGCCTACAGCAGCTACAACGCATTCCAGTTCACGCTCAACAAGCGGATGAGCGATGGTTTCACGGTGCTGACGCACTACACATGGTCAAAGACCATCGACCTGTACGCCACCAACGACCAGTTCAACCCCCAGAACATCGAGGACTTGGATGCGGAGAAGGCGCTGGCCAATTTCCATCGGGGCCACCGCTTGGTGACCTCATTCGTCTGGGACATCCCCTCGCCCATCAAGAGCGGACCGGGCAGGGCGATCCTCGGAGGGTGGCAGGTTAATGGTATCTACTCCATCCAGAGCGGCGATCCGATCAACATCTTCCACGGCCGGGACATCGCGGGAACCACCATTGGGGGCGGCCAGCGGCCGAACCTGGTGGGCGATCCCCTGTCCGGGGTCAACCGCAGCCGGGCCAACATACTGGCCGGCGGGACTTGGTTCAATCCGGACGCCTATGAGATGCCAGCGAGGGGATACTTCGGCAACCTCGGGCGCAACACGATGATCAGCCCCGGCGACTGGAATCTGGACTTGGGCATCTTCAAGAATTTCAACATCACCGAGAACATGAAGCTGCAGTACCGCTGGGAGATGTTCAACTCCTTGAACCACGCGAACCTCACGAATCCGGTTGGCCGGATCACCAGCGGAACGGTGGGCGAGATTCTCAGCCTGACCGGCCCCAGAATCATGCAGATGGGGCTCAGGCTCGAGTTCTAGGGCGCGCATCGGCGGGGCCGGCAAGGCTGGCCCCGCCGGCCCTCCGCTGTCGGCTGCTCAGGGAATAATGGTGTGGGGTCACTGCCCCAGCGGCGCGACAGCCTAACGATCTAGCGCGGTGCGGCGCTCGGAGATCGCACCTTCGATCAACTCCCGGATCCCGTCGCGTTCCGCATCCCTTACAGATCGGACCTTGACGTGACGCATCTTCTTTCCTGTCCCTTCCAGCAGCTGCTGGCGGTCATCTAGGGTTGTGCCCCGGAAGAACCCGAGGTTGACCCACGCTCGGTGAGGCATTAGGTACGCGTACCCGTCGATCATTTTTCTCGGCCCCAAGCCATAGGTTGCCGCCCGGTCACCGAGGCGCACCACCTCGCAGGCCTCCGGGTCTGTCTTGAGGATTATCGAGCGGAGACGTGCCAAGACCGGCCTCATCGGGCCGCTTGCGAGTTCCGTCAGGTCGTCAAACGTTCCTAGCTTGGCCTTGGACATGGTGTTCCCGAAACCGGCCGGCGGTCATTCCGTCGCCGCCACGCTCTCCGGCAGTGTACAGCGTTTCTGGGCTTCGGCCGCCACGCAGCGGCTGTAGGCACTCCGCGACTTGGCAGACCAGAGACCCTTTGAGGTTTGGGAACGGCGGCGCCCAAGAACGGCGGAAGAGCCCAGACGATGACCTGTACCCGTCACCAGGGATGTTGTCGACTCGGCGGGTCGCCAATTGATCGGTACACGAGCGCGATTCACGGTGACCGGACCCGCAGGTCGCGGTCCAGTTCCACGACCGCAGCACCAAGCCCGCTACCGACCCGCCGCGTGTACCGCACATCCGAGATCGACACGCGATAGCCATCCTCTCGTTCCTCTACCCGATAGGCCGGAAACCGCTTCCATAGGGCAATGCCCTTAACATGCGGCGCAGCCAGCGCGGCGCGGGTGACCTCGCCGTAGGGGCCGCGCTCGATGGATGGATGGGTGGCGCGGATGGCCTGCCGTGCCAACCAGTTGACATCGAGGAAGTGGTAGCGGTCGTCCGCGGCGACCAGAATCTCACGACGAAACGGATTGCCAGGCGCAGGGCTTGCCATGATCTCCTCCGCTTCGATGTGGCGTTGGGCCAGCCATTCCCCGACCTGACGCACGGCTAGTTCGGAGAGACCCACCATGAGCGCAACGTACCCGAAGCTCGCCATCAGGCATGCAGTCGCCAGACGGGGAATCTCGAGGCGCCACGACTTGCTGAGCCGCAGCCAGAGAATCGCGGCCACTCCGCTGCACCACAACACGCGGATCGTCAACGGAGTGGCATCGGAACCTGAGACTAGCAACGTGGTCAGGACGCCCAGTACCACCCAGATTGCTGCCCCGATCGTTGAGGCGCTGAATGCGAGCACGGTAGACGTGCCGAGCACCAACCAAATCCACGGGTCGATGATGAACAGCGCGTCACCATAGAACCACGTCCCATCAAATGGCATCAGAAAGCGGACGCCGTAGGTGTTCAGCCAGTCGAGCAGCGGATGCGATACGACAGCCAACGTGCTCAGTCCCAGCAATGGGCCTGCCCTCGCAGTAGGCCGCTTGCCACGAATGCGCGATGCGACTCGATCCACGAAGAGCAGCATTAGAGTCAGTGCGATGGGAAGGACCACCATGGCAAGCACGCCGTGCGTCCAGCCGCGCCTGAACCACAACGACAAGTCGCGGTCGATGAACATAGTGACGGCATCGATATCGGGGGCGTTGGCGCCCAAGACCAGGGCCGGAACAGCCAGAGTGGTTGAGTCCCTGAGCCGCGTCGCAGCCAGGGAGGCACCCACTAGGGTGTGCGCTAAGGGATCCATCGGCGGTGAATGGGGCACGCCCTAATGCGGCGCTTGCCAAAGGTGAATCTCGACATCTAAGGATACCGACCTAGGGTGTACAGCCAGTTCTCTTCTAAACTGCTAGCCTGATTCCCTACGACCTGCATCCTATACTGGCCTGAACCTGACGGCGCAGACCGGTCCATCCGCTCAGCGGTGAGTGCCACCAGAGCCTTGAGACGTGACAGTTTCTCGTCATGCCTGACTGTTCCTGTTGAGCGAATTCATTGCGACTGCAGAGCACAGAAACGCGGCCGCATCCCCCATGCCCAAGAACAAAGTCGTGTTGCAAGAGGACCTCAGCCTCTCCCATTCGCTCGAGTGCTGCAGTTCCGAGCCGCAGTGCGAGAAGGCGCGCTTCGAAGCGCGCTGGTCCGACGGCATGCCTGTCTCTGTGGATCGAGCGCTCCGTTGGTCACGGCAACCCGTCGTCCAGCCACGGCGTTTCTCACCTGCGTACACACTTCTGTGGCACGGTGCGGATGGCTTGCTTGCCGTCATCGACAGCGGTCCCTCAGTAGCATGGAAGCGGGAACCTAGAGTGCTTTGACTGGCTTGGATGCCCACATGTTGCTGCTCTCGTGGAATGTCAATTTTCGCCGGCCCGGCGAGCACATAGCGGAGATCGAAGCCAAGGGACCAGATATCGTCACGTTGCAGGAAGTCAAAGTAAACTTCGCCGAGCTTTGGGCTAAACGCCTCAATGACATTGGTCTTGGCCACCAGTGTCTTAGCGGCAAGGACGTCTGGATCGGCAGGGACGTCCCTGCATCGTGGTACCAGTGCCTCATCGCGAGTCGCTGGGAATTGACGCCCGACGACGTCGACTGGCGAAAGAAGGCGCCTTACCCGGAGTTGCTGGGTCGGGCCACAGTCTCCGTGCCCGACGGGGGAAATATCGACGTGTTCACCGCTCACATACCCAACGGCTCCAAGTATGGGTGGAAGAAGATCGACACCTTTCACGTCCTATCGGGGGCGCTTCGCGGGGCGGACGAGTCACCACGAATTCTGACCGGCGACTTCAACGAGCCGAAGAGGTTCGAGAAATCCGGGCAGATCGTGACCTTTGAAGAGCGCGAGGGCGGAAGTTGGCGTGACCGGTTCGGCGACGAGCGCCCGCGCATCGAGTGGATCAATGGCGTGCTCTCGGTCCTCGATGGCGAGTCACAGCACGGTTTGCGGGACGCCTACCGTGACCTCCACGGCTTCAAGACGCCCACCCCTGTCACGCACCGCACGAACCGCGGCAACAACCCGAGATGTTTCGACCATGCGTACGTCTCAAGGCATTTCGACATCGTGAATTGCGACTACTACCACGAGTGGCGCAAGGCAGAATTGAGCGATCACTCGCCCATGTGGGCACAACTCCGCCTTCGAACCGATCAACCGGAGCGGAAACGATACGAGAGGCCAAACCCGAACTGGTGAGCTGCCTCACGTTGGCCGCGGGGAGCGCTACACATCAGCACGTCAGCACGGCCCTCGCTCTCGGACAATGTCTTCGGACGACTGGTACGACAGCGCCCCGGCACGCCCGCTCGGAGCGCACCCCTGCCGTCACACCATGAAGCGCGACCGCTTGTCCGACCGGTCCTCCCGGCGCAGCGGAGGGTGCACGCTGTGGCCAGACATCCATCTCGGCTGTCGGGAAGCCCGCAGCGGCGAATAAGCGAGCACCCAGTCTGACGCCTGCTCCACGCGGGGGATTTCTGCGGGTCACCGCTAGTCTGCAGCGAATGTTCGCTGGCCGTCAGGAACGTCGACGCCGTGTCCGTCGAGGCGGTAGTGTGCCGCAAGCACGTCCCGTCCGAAGTCCCCGGCGAATTCGCGCCAGACCGAGTGGCTGTGATTGTTGCGGTTCTGCGTGTTGTCGTACTCGATCAGGAACTTCGGCGACTGGATCCGGTAGTAGTCCCCGCCGCCCGGCTCGACCGAACCGGCCCACGCGAAGTACAGTTCGTCCTTCGCTGTGGCCCTGATCAGTTTCCGTCGCGCGTCCGCCTGCTCTGCGGGAAGCGAGACAGTGTACTGGTCGGCCGTGTCCAGGAGCATCTTATACTGCTCGTCGCTGAGCTGCGAAGCCCTGACACCCTTCGGGCTGCCGTCAAGCTCGGCACGCGTGTCCGCGGACGTCAGGATGTCGCTGTAGGCCTTGTCGCTGACCAGTGCCTGCTTCTGAAGGTCCGGGCCGAGCGCCTTCATCAGCTTGCGCGCGGCGTCCTCGCGGGCGGCCAATGGCCGGACGCCCTTGCGCGGCCCTTCTCGCACTTCATGAGGGTTCGCACCCAAGAAAGTGGGGGATGTCGAGGCCAGCTTCCCGTCCCGCATTAGGAAGTGCAGCGATATGTGGTGGCCCTCGAGCCGCCAAGCCCAGTCCCCCTCCATGGACGGCTCTCCGAAGACGCTGAAGTGGTACACGTTGACGTCACGCCTTCCCACCGTGTCGTTCTCCCGAATCCGCAGTACCTCTTCGAGGCTCATGATTGTCTTGGCGGTGACGAATCCCGCCCTTGACAGCGACGCTGCCAGCAGCGCGTCGGCCAGCGATCGCTGTTCGGCGGTCATGTCGTTGTAGGTGAGCCCGTTGCGCCGATACCCGCGCTGCGACACGAAGTTGTTGTCCGGCACGAAGTGCCACACCTCGTAGTCAGGGTTGTCGAGTTTGTACTTTGCCGAGGTGGCCTGGTTTCCGTTCAGGGACGCAAGCCAGGCTTTCGCCGTCGAGACCATTAGGTCCTCGGTCGTCATTTGATAGGCGGCGGCCCCGAAGACTAGGCAAATGGCGGCCAGTGACAGGCGGATGCAGGTGGAACGGCGCATGGGGTGACTCCTCGCGAACTTCTGGATTGCGCCGGGCCCGCGCGGGCCGGCGCACGGCGCACATTATAGCCGGGGAACTGCGGGCCGTGGACCGTTTCGGCCCGCCGTTCGCGCGCGCCATGTGGAATCATCAAGTGGAGGTCGAGGCCAGGTCGGCGCGCGACATTGAGGCACTTGCGTTGCCCACGCCGGTGCGTGGCGGTGGCACCTGCCGGCCTGGCCCGTAACGGCGCAGGACGGCAGACTTGGCCAGCGATGGGATGACTGAGGGACTTAGGCCGCTGCGGCTACCAGAGCCGCTCGGGCCAATGCTCGAGAGCGCCCGCCGCCCGCTTGCCCACTTCATTCGCGAGCAAGACCTCCTCCTAGGCGGCGGCACCGCTTTGGCGGCCCGTTGGCAGCACCGCAAGAGTTTCGACATCGACCTGTTCGTGGATCCCAGCACGTACCGCCGAAAGATCCTTGCCCGCAGCGCCGAGTGCTTGGAGCGGCTGAGGCGGGTGGGCTTCTTTCGGTTGGCAGCCCTTGGGGAGGAAGGCATCGGGCTGCAGCACGGCGGCGGCAAAGTCGACGTCGTCGCCTGTTTTCCCGTCACCGGTCTTGGTCGTTCCCGGGATGTGGTTGCCGGAACCGGGATTGCGGTCGAGAGAAATGCGGAGATCCTAGCGAAGTAGCTCCACCGCCGCATACTTGGTCACGGCCGGGTCCTCCCCCGTGACCTGTACGACCTAGCCCACGCCAGGCGCTTCGAGCCAGGAGCCTTGGAGGCGGCTTGGGATGCTATGCGCGTTCCTGATCCAGATGTCCTGGTAGCCGCCCTCGGCAGCTTCAGCCCCGGCTGGATGGACCGGCACGAAGAGAGGGTTGAGGGAGTGCGTTACCCCGAACTTCTGTCCGGGGCCGTCGATGGCTTGCTCTCAGACGCTTTGGCTCGCTTTGTTGCACGACTGGACCGCAGGGGAGGGTAGGGCAAGTGCCCATGGATTTCGATGCCGTCCGCGAGGCCTACTTCGGGCCGCCTCTGGCCAGCCCGCCCGACCACGTCCCGACCACAGAGGAGCTGCTGGCGGAGCGCGAGCGAATTCGTATGAGGTGTGCGTTGGACCTCGGCCTCGACCCGGTCGCCTTGGGTGTCGGAGAGCATGGTTCCTTGATTGGAGGAATGGGCAAGCCCCTCACGATCGTCGGTCGGCCCGCCGCCCGACTCCTCCGCGTGGAGCCGATGCCGTTGGAATGGTTCGACTATCCGCAAGCTAGACAGGCTTGGAGCGGGCCCGTCGAGGACGAAGCTGAGTTCTTGGCCGGCCTGATCTGCCGGCATCTGGCGGGCTTCGCCGGGCGGCCCACACCCCTAGAACTCACCGATTGGCTCCGGTCCTCAGACCAGTTCCCACTAAAGCGCGCCGCCCTCTACAACATCTTCGAGGCGATCCAGCCCTCTGAGCGCCCCCAGCTGCTCAGCAAGGCGCACTTGTCCGTGTACGAAGTTGTGCGGGCGGTCCATCTCTCCGGATCCCGCGCTCCGGGGACGGTTCGCTGGCTACACCAGTTCGCTTTGGAACCCGTCACAGACCCCGCCCGACGCGTCCGCTAGGCCTGCGAGGAGGACATTGGGGGTCGTGCGCTGGGTAAGGGCACCGGGCCCGCAGGACCATTCACTTGCCGACTGGCAGGTATGATGGCCCACCATGAGCATCGCGACCCAATGGAAGGGTCTCCTGGACAGGCGCGACGTCTTGAACCTGGACACTGAGACCACCGGCGTCGGAAATCGATCCGAGGTGCTGGACATTGCCCTGATCAACACCTGCGGGCGAGAGGTCTACTCCGCCCCTGTCCTGCCCCAAGGCCGGATCCCGGGGTCGGCGAGTGCCGTTCACGGACTGACTCGCGCACGCCTTCGCGCCATGGGCGCGAAACCTTGGGCGGAGCATCATGCTGCCGTCGGGCGATGTCTGGCTGGCGGGAGCGTGCTGCTGGCCTACAACCTAGACTTCGATCTGAGGCTGCTGGGCCAGACTGCGGAGCGCCACGGTTTCGGTGATGTCCACCTGCCAACCGCCACGAAAGTGCGCTGCCTCATGCTTGACTATGCCGAGTGGCGCGGTGTTCCTCACCCGTGGCGCAAGGGTGAGTGGAAGTGGCACAAGCTGACCGAGGCAGCAGCCTACGAAGGAGTTGGGAGCGTCCAATCGCATCGTGCGTTGGATGATGCCAAGCTGGCGTTGGCTGTGATGAGGGCCGTTGGAACGAAGGGAGGCGGTGTGCTCGGATGGCTAGGTCGGCGGAGGTAGCGTCTGGGCGGGTGAGCTCTCAGCCCAGCACTTGAAACTACAGGCGAAGCTGAAGTCCAACAGTCGGCGCCGCGTCCATCCGTTCCTCGCCGCGCGAGTCATGGTGTCCAGGGCAGTGTTCTGCGGATCTAGGCGACACCTACTCACTGGGCGGCCCTCAACATCCCTCTCGCCGGTTCGCGCGCTCCGCTGGTAGCACCAGTTCGCGCTGGATCCCTCGATAGGCCCCGCGCCGAGTGAGCGCCAGGACGGCATTGCGGGGTGCTTGAATCCGCGCCGAGGTTGACAGGCATCGGGCTGCCGCGCTATATCAGGGAATGGCAAGCCTGATCAGGGCGCTGCCAAACTAACCTCTGCGCCGCTTGGCGCGTCCAAACTGATCCGGCCCCGCTGACGGGCCTTGAACCGCAGAGCCCTATGATCCGAGTCGAAGGCGTCACCAAGCGCTACGGTCCCACGACGGCCGTGGACAACATCAGCTTCGAGGTGGAGCGCGGGGAGATCGTCGGCTTTCTGGGCCCCAATGGCGCCGGCAAGACCACGACGATGCGGATCCTGACGGGATTCCTGCCGCCCACCCGCGGCGCTGCAAGCGTGGCTGGCTTCGATGTGGCAACCCACCCCATCGAGGCCAAGAGCCGCATCGGCTACCTGCCCGAGAGCCCGCCGCTGTATCCGGAGATGAGCGTCATCGACTATCTCAGGTTCGTCGCGTCAATCAAGCACATTCCCCGCAAGGAGATCCCCAAGCGGATCGACGCCGTCCTAGAGCGGACCTCGACTACCGACGTGCGTGACAAGCTCCTAGGCAGGCTCTCCAAGGGCTACCGCCAGAGGATCGGCCTGGCCCAGGCCCTGATCCACGCGCCGGAGGTGCTGATCTTTGACGAGCCCACGTCCGGGTTGGACCCCAAGCAGATCATCGAGGTCCGGGAACTGATCCGCTCGCTGGCCGGCGAGCACACCATCCTGCTCAGCACGCACATCCTGCCCGAGGTGGCCAGCACCTGCGGCAGGGTCATAATCATCAACAAGGGCCGCATCGAGGCCAGCGATTCGCTCGACAACCTGACCGCTCGACTTGAGGGCGCCACAGCCCTGCTGCTGGACGTAGAGGGGCCGCCGGACGAGGTTCGTCGCGCACTGGAGCTGGACCTTGCCGTGCGCAGCGTCGCGGAGGAGTCCCGCCTAGGCGACCGGACTGCTTTGCGGGTCGAGGTTGACAAGGACGACCGCGTCGCGCGCCGGTTGGCGGCCGTGGTCGTGAACTCTGGGTGGGGCCTGTACGGCATGCGCTCGCTCGGCATGAGCCTCGAGGACATCTTCTTGCAATTGACCAGTCAGGAGGAGCAGGCCAACGGCTACGAGGGCCCGGCGGCGGGGGAGGCGTCCGACGGCGGCGCTCCCGCGGCAGACACCGCCGAGGGGCAGGAGGACGACGACCGATGAGGGACACCCTGACCATCGCGATGCGCGAGTTCTCGGTCTATTTCACATCCCCCATCGCGTACATCGTGCTCGCGATGTTCGCGCTCATCTTCGGGTACTTCTTCACGGCCGGGCTGGCGTTCTTCATGGACTACAGCATGCAGGCCCAGGGAAGCCCGGGTGCGCCCCCGATGAATGTGAACCAGTTCGTCATCGAGCCCTCCCTCGGAAACATGAGCATCGTGCTGCTGTTCCTGGTGCCGATGATCACGATGCGCCTGTTCGCCGAGGAAAACCGCAGCGGCACGATTGAGCTTCTGCTGACGTCCCCCCTGCACGACTACCAGATCATCCTCGGAAAGTGGTTGGGAGCCCTCATGCTGTACGGCTGCATGCTGCTGGTCGCAGTGGTGAACCTCTCCGTGCTGTTCCTCTACACGACCCCCGAGTGGAAGCCTCTGCTGGTGGCGTTGCTCGGCTTGGCGCTGATGGGAGCGACCATGATTGCCGTGGGAACGTTCCTCTCGACTCTTACGCGCAACCAGATCGTCGCCGGAGCGCTTACGTTCGGAGTCCTGCTGCTCTTGTGGGTGCTCAACTGGGTGAGCTCGTTCGAAACCTCGACGATTGGCAGGCTGTGCGAGTACCTCGCCATCTCGCCGCACTTCGAGCAGTTCTCGCGTGGGGTCATCGAACTCAAGGACCTTGTCTATTACCTCAGCGGGACGGCGCTCGGCCTGTTCCTGAGCAAGCGCTCGCTCGAGTCACTCCGTTGGAAGGCGTAGGACCCATGCAGGACAACAGCGCAGAACAGAACATGCAGTGGCATGCAAGGTTGGTCCGGAAGCTGCAGTCCCGGCAGTTCCGATCAGGAGGCTACGCGGCAGGCTACGTCCTTGTCTTCGCGGCGATTCTCGTGGCCGTCAACTGGCTGGCAGTCCAGTACAACGAGACCTACGACTCGACCGGACAGAAGCTGTACAGCCTCTCGGACCAGACCCACAGGATCCTGGACAATCTGGACCGGGATGTCACGGTCATGTACTTCGACCGCACGTCGCAGTTCGAAGGCGCGCAGGACTTGCTGCGCCGCTACGAGAACGCCTCCAGCAGGGTCGCCGTGGAGTACGTCGACCCCGACGAGGATCCCATCAAGACCGAGGCCATGAACGTCCGCTCCTACGGCACGGTAATGCTGATGATCGGTGGGGTGCGCCATGAGGCCACGACGCTGACGGAGCAGGACATCACCAACGCGATCATCATGGCCCTCAAGGGCCAGGACAGGGTCGCCTGCGTCGTGACGGGCCATGGCGAGATGGCTGGCGACGACAGGGAGCGCA
This sequence comes from Bryobacterales bacterium, assembly GCA_965203925.1. Lineage (GTDB taxonomy): Bacteria > Acidobacteriota > Terriglobia > Bryobacterales > UBA6623 > VXMF01. The sequence continues at coordinate 539,965 of OZ241924.1, read as the reverse complement.
ACGGCCTCGCCGCCGCCGTCGAGCGCATGGAGGGCGCGAACTACGAGCACCGGGATGTCAGTCTGGCCTCGGGAGCAGTTCCGGGGGACTGCACCCTTCTTCTGGTCGCTGGGCCGGCAACCGCGTACTTCGAGCCTGAGGTGGCCGCGATCCGCTCCTTCGTCGAGGGTGGCGGGCGGCTACTGCTCTTGCTAGGCGCCGTCTTGCCGGACGCGAGGGGCCGGCGGGACGACACAAACCCGGAGCTCGTCGAGCTTGTCGCCGGGTGGGGGATCGACTTCAGGAACGATGTGGTCATCGACGAGTCCGCAATCGGACAGCTGTTCGGCGGCGGGCCTTTTGCGCCGCTCGTCTCCGAATACGGGTTCCACGCCATCGTCGAGCCCATGGAGAACATCGCCACCCTCTTCCCGCGGGCGCGCTCGGTCACGGCCGCCGAAGACCCGCCCGAGACCTGGGAGGTCGATGAGCTCTTCGAGAGTTCCGACGCCAGCTTTTCGACGAGTTCCCTGCAGGCCGAGGAAGGCGCGTTCACGCTTGGGCCGGAGTCCGCGCAGACGGACGGTCCGATCCCGCTTGCGGTCGCCGCGACATACGACGTCCCGGACCCCGAGCCGGAGGCGTCCGGCCAGGATGCCGAAGGGGCCGACGCCGTCGAGGACGAGGGCGATGTCGAGCAGGATCCTGCCGATCCGGAGGAGCAGCCCCAGGGCCGCGTGGTCGCGGTGGGATCGGCCGGCTTTGCCAGCAACTACGGGTTGGGGCTGGGCGGGAACGAGGATCTGCTCCTCAACATGCTCAACTGGCTGAGCTCTGACGAGGACCTCATCTCGGTCCGCCCCAAGGATCCCGAGTCAACCCCGATCGAGATGACCGCAGCCGAGATGAGCAGGATCTGGTATGGGAGCCTAATGCTGCTGCCGCTCGTGATTATCATCACGGGCGTGTGGACGTGGTGGGGTCGTCGATAGCAGCATCAGGGGAGGCTCGCAAGCGACGCGACAGGAAGCTATGAGACTGAATCCCCTCTTGATCGCCACGATCGTGCTGGCCCTCTTGGGCGGCTTGGTTTGGTACACGCGCGAGCACCCGCCGGAGAACGATGATTCGGCGCCAAGCGTGGTGGATCTTGAGGAGGACCAGATCTCAGAGGTCACCGTGCTGCGCGAGGGCGAGGAGCCGATTACCCTTGTCCGAGGAGATGGCGAGGGGGATTCTTGGGAGTTCGGCGGCTCGCTGGGGCTTCGCGCTGACGGTTCTTCCGTGGGGCTGCTGGTCTCCAGTTTGGCGTCTCTGAACGCGGAGCGCATCGTCTCCGAAAGCGTCGTGGAATGGGGTCCGTACGGGCTTGATGAGCCCTCGCTCTCGGTGGCCTTCAAGCACGAGGCCGGCAGCGGGAAGCTGCTGTTCGGCCGCGACACGCCGACCGGGTCTGGCGTCTTTGCCAGGCTTGAGGGCGATTCCCGGCTGTTCACCGTCTACAGCTACAACAAGACGTCGCTCGACAAGTCCGTCTTCGATCTCAGGGACAAGCGACTGCTGTCCTTGGACGAGGATTCCGTCTCGAGCATCGCTGTGGAGACCCCGGGCCGGTCCCTGGCGTTCGATCGCGTCGACGGGGAGTGGTCCATCGTCCGCCCGCTCCCGCTGCGGACCGACGACTTCAGCGCCGGCGACCTCGCGCGCGTCGTCCGGACCGCCGAGATGACCGAAGTCCTGGCGGAAGATGACGGCGGCGCCTATTCGTTCGCGAATCCCCTGGCGACCATCCGGGTTGTCGACGGCGATGGCACACATGAGCTGGTGCTGGCCAAGGACGAGGACACGCACTACGCGCGCAGCAGCGACCAGCCGGGAGCGTACGCAGTGAGCGAGACGCTGGCCGAGGGGTTCGACAAGGAGGTCGACGAGTTCCGGAACAAGAAGCTCTTCGACTTCGGGTTCCTGGACCCCGAGCGGGTCTCTGTGCGCATCGGGGACCTTGACGCCGTCGTGGCGCGTTCTGAGGGCGTCTGGAAGCTCGAATCGCAAGACGAGCGCGAAGTGTCCGGCGAAAAGGTCCAGACCCTGCTCGACCGGCTGCGCAACCTGAGCGCGACGGCGTTCCCGTCCGACGACGCCGGCGCCCAAGCTTCCTACGGGCTGGACGATCCTGCCGTAAGGGTGACAGTCGAGCCGTCCGGAGAGGACTCCGTGCCCGAGACCGTCCTCATTGCGGCGACGGACCGCTCGCCCGCCTACGCGGCCCGGGAGGGCGAGCCCTCAACGTACGAGGTCGAGCAGTCCGCCGTGCTGGACATCGACCGGGCCGTGGCCGACGTGGTTGAGCAGGAGGCGGACGCTCCGGAGCCGGAGCAGGAAGAAGACGCCGGGGAGTGACGGCGGGAGGGCGCCTGCGCCTCGTCCCGCGTCCGTTGGAGGGGGCCAACATGGAGAATCTGCGAGCGCTCATCCGGGAGGTCCCGGACTTTCCCAAGCCGGGCATTCTCTTCTACGACATCACCACGGCGGTCAAGGATCCGCAGGGGCTGGCGCTGATAGCGGACGCGCTGGAGGAGGACGCGGCCGATGCGCGCGCCGACCTGGTCACAGGCATGGAGTCGCGCGGCTTCCTGTTCGGCCCGCTGCTCGCCACCCGCCTCGGCAGCGGGTTCGTGCTGATGCGTAAGCCCGGCAAGCTTCCCGCCGCCACCGCCAGTGTCGGCTACGGCCTGGAGTACGGAACGGACTCGCTGGAAGTGCACGTGGATGCCATCCAGCCGGGCCAGCGGGTCCTCATCGTGGACGACCTGCTGGCGACCGGCGGCACGGCGGCCGCCGCCGTGGAGCTTGTGGAGAAGCTTGGAGGCGAGGTTGCCGGCCTCTTGTTCGTGATCGAGCTTGACTTCCTCAATGGCCGGAAGAAGCTCGCGGGCTATCCCGTGAAGTCGCTGCTGCACTACGCTAGCTGAACGCGCGGACATGGCGGCCCCGGAGGGTGCTCGTCCCCGCGCCATCCGCCTGCGCGCCTATGCAAAGGTCAACTTGGGCCTGCGGGTCCTCGGGCGGCGGCCCGACGGCTACCATGACATCCGCACGCTCCTCCAGACCGTCAGCCTGTTCGACTCGCTGACGGTCGTCCTCCGCCCGGGCGCTGCCCGCGTCGAGCTCTCGTGCGACACTCCCGGCCTGCAGGGCGAGGCCAATCTCGCATGGCGGGCCGCCGACCTGCTCCTCCGCCGCACGCGTTCGACCGCTAGAGTGTCGATCGAGCTGCGAAAGTCCGTTCCCGTCGGGGCCGGCCTCGGCGGCGGCTCCAGCGATGCCGCCGCCACTCTGCGGGCCTTGGCGGCGATGCTTCCACGGCGCCCTCGCGACGGCCAGTTGGCCGAGGTAGCCGCAGAGCTCGGTTCCGACGTGCCCTTCTTCCTGCTCGGGGGGACGGCCGTCGCCTCGGGGCGCGGGACCAGGCTCAGCCCACTGGAGGATCTCCCGCCGGCTTGGCTTGCCATTGCCCGGCCGCCGGTGGAAGTCTCGACCGCGTGGGCCTACGGCGCGCTGGCGGCCGAGCGTTCCCGTCGCGCCGCCGATTCGGATGTTAAAATACAAGTTAGCCCCTCGGGTCCGGGGCCAGCCGCCGGTCGCGCCCTCATTCCGGGCCTGCGCAACGACTTCGAACCGGTCGTGCTACGTCACTTTCCCTGCATTGCGGAGGTCAAGAGCCGCCTGCTTGCGGCGGGCGCTCGCGGAGCGCTTATGACCGGTACTGGATCGGCGGTGTTTGGCGCATTCGATTCCCGCGAGCTGGCAAGAGCGGCAGCCCGCGAACTTTGCGAGGCGGGAGTCTCGGCTTGGCCTGCCTGCTATGTTGGCAGGGTGGCCAGTACCGGGCCCCTGTCGGCTCCGGGCTCCCCGGAGGATGCCGACGGGACTGGCACAGCGGGACGGCCTTCAACGAGGGGCGGCGTTCGTGTCGACTGAGTCGCGGCTGAAGGTCTTCGCCGGATCGGCCAACCGGGCGCTGGCCACGGAGATCTGCGAGCATCTTGAGATCGAGCCCGGCAGGCTGTCCCTGACGCGCTTCTCTGACGGCGAGATCCACCTGCAGATCAACGAGAACGTGCGCGGCACGGACGTCTTTGTCGTGCAGCCGACCTGCACCCCGGTGGACCAGCACATCATTGAGCTGGTGCTGATGCTGGACGCTCTGCGGCGCGCCTCGGCCAAACGGATCACCGCTGTGCTGCCGTACTACGGGTACTCGCGCCAAGACCGCAAGGACCGGCCGCGCGTCCCGATTTCGGCCAAGGCCGTGGGCAATCTGCTAGTGGCCACCGGCGTGGACCGGCTGCTCACCCTTGACCTCCACGCCAACCAGATCCAAGGCTTCTTCGACATACCGGTCGACCACCTCTACGGTCGGCCCGTGCTCGTCGACTACATCCGCGACCTAGGGCTTCCGAACGTGACGGTGGTCTCGCCGGACGCCGGCGGCGTGGAGCGGGCTCGGGCCCTGGCGAAGCGACTCAAGGCTCCGCTCGCGATCATCGACAAGAGGCGCGACCGGCCCGGGGTGTCGGAAGTGATGCACGTGATCGGCGGCGTAAAGGGTCGCTCGTGCGTAATCATCGACGACTTGGTCGACACTTCGGGGACGATCGTCAACGCAGCAACGGCCCTGCTGCGGGCGGGCGCCGAGGGAGTGTACGCGGCCGCCACGCACGCCGTGCTTTCCGGTCCTGCGGTCGATAGAATAAAGGCATCGGCCCTGCGGGAGCTCGCCGTGACGAATTCCATCCCGCTCTCGGACGCGGCGCGGGCAAGCGGGCGGATCCGGCAACTGAGCGTAGCGAGACTGCTGGCGGAAGGCATCCGTTCGATCCACAGCGAGTCGTCGATCAGCATGTTGTTCGAGTAGGGTCAGGACGGGCGCCGGAGGGACGGCCCGCGGGGGATGCCGCCGCGAACGGCGCGGCGGGGGAGCAGACGCCATGCAGCGACAGATCGAGATTGAGGTGGCAGAACGCGCGACGCGGGGCAAGAACGCCGCGCGCAGGCTGCGCGCGGCGGGGAGCATTCCGGCCACGCTGTACGGCTTGGGGCGCGAACCTCGGTCCCTTGCCATCGACACCAAGACCATGACCAACATCCTCAGGGATCCGGCCGGCCACAACCGGGTGTTCAATCTCACCTGCAACGGCGCCTCACAGCGCGCCATGGCTGTCGACTACCAGATCCATCCTGTCAGCCACAGCCTGCTGCACGTGGATCTGCAGCGGGTCGACATAGCCCGGCCGGTCACGGTCTCGGTGCCGATCAAGTCCGTCGGGACGGCGGTAGGCGTCAAGACCGAGGGAGGCTTCGAGGAGATCGTAAGCCGCGACCTGAAGGTCGAGTGCCTGCCCTTGGACATCCCGGAGCACATCGACATCGACATCACCGACCTCCACGTAGGACAGGGCATCCGCGCGCGGGATGTCCCGCCCAGCGACGTCTGGAAGCTGGCGGACGCCGAGCAGAAGCTGCTGGTGCACATCATGGCCTCGCGGGCGTCCGGTGATCTGGCCGCCGAGGAGGAGGAAGGGGAGGAAGAGGCCGGAGAGGCCGATGAGGGTTAGGTCCGCGGCTCCCGGTCCGCCGGGAGGCTGGCCGGAGCCGGGTGCTTGGCATGTTCTGGAGGCGGAAGACCCCGGCGCGGGCCGACTGGATGGTGGTCGGACTCGGCAATCCCGGGGAGCGGTACGTGCACACGCCCCATAACTTGGGCTTTAGGGCCGTGGAACGGATCGCCCGGGACGCGGGCATCCGCATCTCGGCGCTTCAGGAGCGGGCGCTCGTCGGGCGCGGCGGGATCGGCGGCCGGGACGCCCTGTTGGCCAAGCCGCTCTCCTACATGAACGGCAGCGGGGAGCCCGTCAAGCGCCTCCTGCGCCGGTACAGGATGCAGCCCGGCGAACTGCTGGTGGTCTATGACGAGCTTGATCTCCCGTGGGGGCGGCTGCGGCTGCGGCACAGGGGATCCGCGGGGGGGCATAATGGTATGCAGTCCATCGTCGATTCGCTGGGCACGTGTGAGTTCGCCCGGCTTCGCATCGGCGTCCATCCTGGTCGGGCGGTCCGAGACAGGGCAAGATACGTGCTGCGCAGGCTGGGAGAGGACGAGATTGGCCAGGTGGAGGGAATTGTCGGCCGCGCGGCCGAGGCTGTGCGGCACGCCCTCGCGGAAGGGATTGAGAAGGCGATGGCGCGGGCGAACCGGCGTGTGCCGGAGTAGCAGGGACGGGGAGCGATGAGAATCTACGAACTGGGCGTGATCCTGAAGCCGGACTTGCCGGAACAGACGGCGCAGGAGGCCCTTGATCACATCCGCACGGTGGTCGAGTCCGGCGGCGGATCGGTCGACAAGGTCGATGACTGGGGCAAGCGCCCGCTCGCTTACCGGGTGCGCGGCTTCTGGACCGGGCACTATGTCTTCATCCGCTACTCGACAGCGGCGGACGACGGCCTGAACAAGGAACTGGTGCGGCGCCTGCGGGTCGCGGAAGACGTGATCAAGTTCCTGAACGTCCGAATTGACGAGGATCTGCGGAAGCTCGCCAAGGCGAAGGCCAGGCGCGCGAAGCGGCAGCCCATTCTGGACGCCAAGGCGGCCGCCCGCGCCGCAGAGGCGGCCAGGGGCGGCCGGCCCGGCCGCCCGGGCAGGCCAGGGGCACCGGCGTTTGGCCGGGGTCCGGGCGGGCCCGGCCGAAGCAGCCGGCGAATTGGAGGATAGCGATGGCTGAGAGCCAAGAGACGAAGCCGGCCCGGCCGGCCGGCCCGCGGTTTGGGGGACGGGGCCCGCGCAGGCACGGAAGGCGCTACTTCCGCCGGCGCAAGGTCGACTACTTCAGCGTCAACCGCATCGATTACATCGACTACAAGGACGTTGACACGCTCAAGCAGTTCGTGGGCGACAGGGGCAAGATCAATCCCCGCCGGCACACCGGGCTGAGCTCCAAGCATCAGCGGCTGCTGCGCAGGGCGATCAAGCGCGCCCGGAACCTCGCCTTGCTGCCGTTCGCGGGCCTGATCGAGCGCCCCCCGAGGGACGCGAGACGCCCGAGGCCGGCCAGGAGCAGGCCCAATGCGTGAAGTGATCCTCAAGAAGGACATCTACAAGCTGGGCGATCGCGGGGATGTGGTGCGCGTCGCGCACGGGTACGCACGGAACTACCTGATCCCGCAGGGCCTTGCGATTCCCGCGGACAAGGGGGGCCTGAAGCAGGTCGCGGCGATGCGCGCCGCCGCCGCCAAGGAGGCGGTGCGCTTGCGCGGCAACGCCGAGAAGCAGTTCGAGGCCTTGCAGGACGTAGTGATCCGGATGGTCGTCCGCGCGAGCCTCAACAACCAGCTTTACGGTTCCGTGACTTCCCGGGACATTGCGCGCAAGCTCGCTGAGCAGGGCTTGGAGCTGAACCGGCGGCGCATCGACCTGACCACCCCGATCCGGACGCTGGGGGACTACGACGTTCCGGTGCACATCTACAAGGACATCATGACGACCATCAAGGTCGAGGTGCGCGCGGAGGGCCGCGAGGAGGAGCCCTTGGGCCGCAGCCAGCGCCTCGCCGCGCAGTTCGAGTTCGCTCCGGCACCCGAGCCGGAGCCGGACGAGGAGCTGGAAGAGGGCGCCGAGGGTGCAGAGGCCGCCGGCGAAGAGGCCGAGGCGACTGACGGGACCGAAGATGCCGGCGGCGAGCCGGGCGAGCCCGAGGCCGTGGGCGAGGTGGCCGGCGAAGGGGGCCTTCCCGAGGGCTGGGACCGTGAGGGATAGGTTCTTCGACCTCAGCGGGCATGCCGCGCTGGTCACCGGGGCGGCGCAGGGTATCGGTGCCGGCATTGCGGTCAGGCTTGCCCGCGCGGGCGCGTCGGTCGCGGTCGCCGACCTCAACGCAGACGGCGCCAGCGCTCAGGCCAGCGCGATGCGCGACGACGGATTGGAAGCGATGGCCGTGCAGGTCGACGTGGCCGACCCCGCTTCCGCCGAGCGGGCAGTGAGCGAGGTCCTTGTCCGCCACGGCCAACTGCACGTGCTGGTGTGCTGCGCAGGCATCGCCGGAAAGGCCCTTCCGACCTGGCGGCAGGCCGACGAGGACTGGCATACGGTGATGCGGGTCAACCTGGACGGCGTCTTCCACTGTTGCCGGGCCGCGTTGCCCGGCATGGTCGAGCGCAACTACGGCAGGATCGTGAACATCGCGTCCTTGGCTGGCAAGGAGGGCAATCCGAACATGGTGGCGTACTCGGCTTCGAAGGCTGGGGTGATCGCGGCCAGCAAGTCGATGGCCAAGGAGACTGCGGAGTACGACATCTGCGTTAACGCGATCAGCCCGACGGTCATCCGCACACCGATACTGGAGCAGCTCACGGAGGCGCAGGTCAATTACATGACCTCCAAGATTCCGAGGGGGCGCACCGGGACCGTCGAAGAGGTGGCCGCGGTGGCGCATTTTCTCGCGAGCCCAGACTGCTCGTTCGTGACGGGCCAGTGTTACGATGTCAGCGGCGGACGAGCGACCTATTGAGGGCGGATTGGCCCTTCCCAAGGAGTCCCGCCGGCGGTCGTGGGCGGTGGCCGCGCCGGCCCTGCTGCTTTGTGCGATGACCGCGAGTGCAGACGTGAGCATTGAGAGGGTCGCCTACGGTGGCTGGCCCAACTGCTACCGCATCTCCAACGGCGAGGTCGAGTTGGTAGTCACGGCGGATGTCGGCCCGCGGATCATCCGGTACGGGTTCGCCGGAGGCCAGAATCTGTTCGTGGAGCTCGAGGAAGACCTCGGCAAGACCGGCGGAGACGGGTGGCGGCTGTATGGCGGCAGCCGCCTGTGGGTTGGGCCGGAAGACCCCGTGTACAGCTACGGCGCGGACAACGAACCAGTCGAGATAGAGGTCGACGGCAACCGCCTCGTCGCGCAGGCCCCGGTCGAGGCGACCGGCGTTCAGAAGCGCATCGAGGTGGAACTGGCTCCACAGGGCAGCGCCGCGACGGTCCGCTACAGCCTGGCCAACCGGACCATATGGCCGCTGCGCGTCGCCACTTGGGTCCTGACCATGATGGCGGAGGGCGGTGTAGCCGTAACAACCCTGCCGCCGCGCGGGACGCATCCGGAGGTGCTTGCGCCCACCAACCCTCTGGTGGTGTTCGCCTTCACGAACATGGCGGACCCGCGCTGGACGTGGCTGGAGAAGTACATCGTGCTGCGGCAGGACCCCGCCAATGCCGATCCGGAGAAGATCGGCCTCTTCAACCCGAAGACGCGCGGCGCCTACCTGCTGAACGGGGAGCTGTTCGTCAAGAAGTTCGAGGCCCAGCCGGGCGAGGAGTATCCGGACATGGGCTCGTCTTACGAGACGTTCACGAACGAGCGCTTTCTCGAGCTTGAGACCCTGGGGCCCGTGCGCACGCTGAAGCCGGGGGAGTCGATGGACCACGTCGAACATTGGTCCCTGCACAGGCCCGTCGAGATCCGCAGTTGGGATGATGGCGAGCTCGACCGGGTGCTTGCGCCCTACCTCGAGTAGGTGATCCGGACGGTCGCCGGGCGGCTGGTCCGGAAGGGGCGGGTGGGACTCTTGCCCGCAGCCTACAGCCCCCCGACGTCGGCTCATGTCGCACTCGGCGAGACGGCCCAGAAAGAGTTCAGGCTGCGGCAGGTCGTGCAGGTGCTTCCGCGCAGCATGCCGCACAAACGGATCGAGCGCCCGGGCCTGGACGAGCGCCTGCGCTGGCTGGCGAAGATTGCTGCGCGGCGGGCCAACTGGGCGGCCTGTTCGTGCCCGACCGGTCTGGTGATCGATGTGGTCGACGCCTTTCGCCAGGAGATTGGCCCAGACTGCAGGCTGTTCGTGATCGCCGGGCGGGACGCGGCCGAGCGCTACGTTTCTTGGGACTACGGGGAAGGCGAGCCGTTCTCGCAGCAGCTGCGCCGCTTCGAGCTGTTGGTCGGCTCGCGCCGCGGACAGTACCGGCCTCCGGCCGAACTGGTCGGCAGGGTTCGCCCGTTCTTGATGCAGGACCGCCATGGCGCGACCTCGTCCACTGGTGTACGCGAGGCGATCCGCCGCGGGCTGCCCTGGCGTCACATGGTGCCGTCCGAAATCTGCGAGGAGGTCGGCTCCGCGTACTCGGGTCCCTTCGGATGAGAACGGCCATTGTCAGGTACACCCCAGCCCACGGCACGGCACTCTTCCGGATGCGGGGACTGCTGCTCGCCCTGCAGGCGCAGGTGCACGAATTGGAGTGCGAATATGCGGCCTCGGTGGAGAGGCTCCGGGAATTCGAAAAGCGCTTTCGCCCGGCAGTAGGGCGGCGCTTTGACGAGCTGGAGCGGCTGCGGGAGAAGATTGAGCGCGCCTGGGAGGCCGTTGCCGTGAGCGCCTCGGGTCGCCAGAGTGCGAAGAACGAGCCTCGCAAGTCCGAGGCCGCTGATCGTGTCGGGACCCGGCCGCCAGCGGACGGGGCGCGCGCACTGTTCCTCAAGCTGGCCCGCCGCATTCATCCCGACTTGGTCATGGACGGAGAGGAGCGCCGTCGGCGCCACGAGATCATGGCCGAAGCGACCTTGGCCTACCGCGACGGCAACGAGCGCCGCCTGCAGTGGCTGCTGGAGCACTGGGAGGCCCAGAGCGGTCCGATATCCGGCTTCGGGCAGGACGCGGTCTGGGTACGGACTAACCGCCAGACCGCTTGGGCGCGCTACAGGATCCGCGAATTGCAGCACGCGACCGGGCAGCTGCATGCATCGCCCGCCGCCAGGCTCATGCACGAGCATGAGCAGGCCCGCCTGGCCGGGCGGAATCTGATCTTGGAGATGCGGAGGCAGGTCCTCGCAGACATCGCGGACGCCCGTCGCGAGCTGGAGCGCGTTCGAGGTGTGATCGACGACATGGAGCCAGCCGAGCAAGCGGCCATCCGGTCGGCCTGCGGGCTGTAGGCAGTCTCACGGCTGGACTGGCCCCTCATAGCGTCATTGAGTCTCACCCCCCGCGGCGGCCGAGGATCAGTCCGACTTGGTTGGCCGAGTAGGGCCTTCACGCTTGCCCGATCCCCAATAACCCGGGGCCGGCTGATCGCACTGGGCCGTGTGACACAATACCTGCGATTCGCCATGCCGCGCGCTGTCCTTGCCTGCCTTCTGCTCTTCGCTTCCCTTTCGGCTCCCGCTTCCAACAAACCCGAGCGAGTGGAGTGGTTCCGGGATCTCGGGCTCGGCCTGTTCATCCACTGGAGCCTCGACAGCCAGCTCACCTCCGTCATCAGCCATTCAATGGTCGGTGCGGACGAGGCCTACCTGAAGCGCTACGTCGAAGATCTGCCCCGCAGCTTCAACCCTAAGAGATTCGACCCGAGGGAGTGGGCGCGCGTCGCGCGGCTCGCAGGATTCCGGTACGTGGTGTTCACGGCCAAGCACCACTCCGGCTTCTGCATGTTCGACACTGCCACCACCGACTTCAACATCATGAACACCCCATTCGGCCGGGACACGGCGAAGGAGCTTGCGGACGCGTTCCGGGCAGAGGGGATTGCGATCGGGTGGTACTTTTCCCCGGACGACTTTCACTTTCTCTACCGCCAAGGGACGCTGATCAGCCGTCTGCGGAGCGAGGTGCTGCCACCCAACAACCCCGGACTGCTCACCCTGAACCTTGAGCAGCAGCGAGAGCTGATGACGAACTACGGTCCGATTGACGTGTTCTTCTTCGACCCTCCGACCAATGCTGCCTTGCCCCGCGATGAGGTCGTCGGCGAGATGAAGGAGCTGATCTGGAGGCTCTCGCCCGACACAGTCGTCACGCGCGGCGAAATCGAGACCCCGGAGCAATACACTCCCGGAGTTCCCTTGGAGGGTGCTTGGGAAGGCAACATGACTATGGGCACCCAGTGGCAGTACCGGGGCACGAACGAGCACTACAAGTCCGGCACGCGCCTGATAGGGGCGTGGATCGAGACTCGCGCGAAGGGAGGGAACTTCCTGCTGAACATCGGGCCGATGCCGAGCGGAGAGCTGCCCGAGGAGCAGGAGGCCAGAATGCGCGAGATGGCGCTGTGGAACATGGTCAATGCCGAGGCCGTCGGTGCGGTCCGCCCGTGGGTCATCACGAACGAGGGCGAGGTTTGGTTCACCAAGGCTAAAGATGCCGACACGGTCTACGCGTTTGTCCCCGGCGCCGACTGGCCCTGGGGTTCGCAGAAGGCCGTGGTCCTGAAATCCGTGCTCGCCGACGAACGGACACGGATCCGCGTCTTGGGCCAGAACGAGAAGGTTCTGGAATACAGGACCGACGTGACCCCCAAGACCGAGTGGGAGCAGACCCCGGACGGTTTGCGCATCGTCGCGTATCGCGCCCAGCGGCTGTACAACGACCGCCGCTGGCCCAACCCTGTGGTCCTGAAGATCGAGGGAGCCAAGCCGGGGCTGCTTCCGCCGGAGGTGGAGACGCTCTCGGAAGCGGAGTGGCGGGCCGAAGGGGCAATGCTGCGCGCCGAGCTCCGCGCATTGGGCGACGCCGACGTTGTGAGTGTCGGATTCGAGTACCGCCGCAAGAAGGGCACGGCAGAGATGTACGAAGCGGATGATCCGTGGAAGCCAGTCGGCGGCGCTATGGTGCCCATGGGAGCACCGGGACCGTTCTCATCAGTGCTGGCCGGCATCGACGAGCAGCGAGATTGGGAGTACCGGGCCGTCGTCCAGCACCCGAAGGTGAGGCTCAGTGGCCGGACTGCAACCCTCAACTCGAAGTAGGGCCTCGGCTACGGATCTCCAGCACTCCCCAGCGGGCGCCCCGCTCGGCATTGAGAAGAACACCCGAAGGCAATCGACCGGCGCCAACTAGCTCACCGCCGTGCAGGAGGATCCGTCCAAACCACGATCCGCCGAGCAAGCCGCAGTGCCGGAATCGCCCATTTTGATCGCCGCGCAACAGGACGGCCGACCGTCCAGAGCGCGGGGCGGGACGCGGCCAGCCGACATGCAAAGGGTCAGATTGTGCGGACCGGGCCGAGTTAGCGGGCAACCATGGGGTCAGCAGTCAGGAGCTTGATCCCTCTTACCTGTGCCTGCGCAACAAGGATGCGGTCGAATGGGTCCTTGTGAGCGGCGGGCAAGAAGTCGACTCGGGCCGCATGAGCATCCGTAATCGACAACTCACTGCTGTCGGCCTCCAAGAGGTTCTGTCTCAACATCTGAGGATCGACGAAGAAGTCCTGCAGCCCGAGGCCGTTCCTGATGGCAACTCCCCAGATCGATACCGCATCGAATGTCCGGTCGGCACGCAAAACCTCGACAAGCGCCCCCAGCCCACTACAAGCCCGTTCTGCAACGCTAACCATCTACAGCAGTACGTTCGTGTCTAGGAGCAGTCTCACTCGCCTTCGCCGAACAGCCGCCCAATGTGCTCAGATCCCATGCGGTCAAAGTCCGCGGGAACGGAGACCTGGCCAGCCAAGAATCCGATGCGAGGGCGCGAGGATGGCTCGGGCCCGTCCACAGCGACCACCTTGACCGCTGGCTTACCCGCGCGCGCGATTATGAACGGCTCGCCTTCAACGGCCTGCCTCACGAGGCGGGAGAGGTGCGTCTTGGCTTCGCGCATGCTGACAATCCGCATTTGGGGGCATCCAAAGGTCTGACGTAGCCCGAACAGCTTAGTCTAGCGTTCGCCGGGACCGCCCGGACCAGTGCCCGGGAGGAGTCCCTCGCGTCGGGCACGGGGGGCAGTCCCCGCCGGCGCGGCCCGGACATTCACTGGACATGGGCTCGTTGCGCGAAGCACGAAGTTCTTGTCCTTCACGCGGGACTGGCGAGGCCCCGCACCACACCTGATGAGGCCACGCCTCTCCTGCGATGGCGAAGTCGCATTCCAAGTCCGAGGAACACCAATTCGTCTTCTGGCCAATGCCGCCAAGATCTCCTGATCCTAATCGCCGGGTTTCCCTTTCTCGTGCGCTGCTCCCGCCGCTGTAGTGCGGAACTGCGGTCTCGGTCGGCTTCTCGGCAGGATCGGATATCGTGGTATTCACCTCTCTAATGGCTGCCCCCTCCGGCCTTTCCTTCGTGACCCGGCGAGATCTGCTGCTCGCTGGCGTTGCAGCGACAACCCGATCCACAGGAGCCCAGATGCCAGCGCCAAGACTCGGCCTCGACTTCTTCAGCCTCCGGTCACAGGGCTGGACGCCTTTCCAGCTGCTCGACTTTGCCCATGCCCACGGCGCCACCGTCGCCCACTTTTCGGAGCCTAGGTTCCTAGGTGGGACAGCCCCGGACCATCTCAAGCGCGTGCGCGAGCACGCCGAGTCGCTGGGCATTTCCCTGGAGGTCGGATTCGGGTCAATCTGTCCCACGTCGACGCGCTTCGTGCAGGAAGACGGCAGCGCCCGCGAACAGCTGCTAAAGATGTTCGGCATTGCGCGGATTCTGGGATCCCCGTTCGTGCGGTGCTATCTCGGCAGCGCTGACGAGCGGCGCAGCGACCTGCCGCTTGAGCGCCACATCGAGAACACCGTTGCGGCTTGCAAGTCGGTCCGCGACGAGGACGGTCGGCACGGCATCAAGATCGCGGTCGAGAACCATGCGGGTGACCTGCAGGCCCTGCAGCTGCGGGCATTGGTTGAGGAGGCCGGAACATCCTATGTCGGGACGCTCCTGGATGCAGGCAACGCCACATGGACGCTTGAGGATCCGATGCACACCCTGGAAGTTCTTGCGCCGCTCGCGCTGACAACCGGCATCCGCGACTCCAGAATTTGGCTCGAGGGCGGCGAGGTGAAGGTGATGTGGGTGCCGCTGGGGCAGGGCAACATCGGCATCGACGCTTGGACGGCCCGTCTTCGGGAATTGCGGCCGGACCTGGCCTTTTCGCTGGAGATGATCAACCTGAGGTCCGCCCGCACATTCGCGGTGAACGACCCGGCGTTCTGGGACCACTACCGGGACGTGCCGGCCTGGGTCTACGAACCTTTCATGCGCTTGGCCCGGTCTGGAAAGCCGCACACGCCGGCGGAGGGCGACCCGGTCGAACTGGAGCGGGCCGAAGTCGCCGCGGACTTGGCCTATGCCCGACAGCTGCTCGGGTTGGCGTAGGCACTTGCGCCATCGCGATTCAGGCTGACTCCTTCGCTACACTCGTGCATTGTTGCGAATGCCTAACATGCTGACCAGATTTCTGATCCTTGCGCTCGTCTTGGCGGCGAGCGCCGCCCAAGCCCAGATTCCGACCGCCGAGCCCGCGACCATAGGGCTCTCGAAGGACCGACTCGACCGCATCACGCAGGCACTTGACCAAAGCGTGCAGGACGGTCATGTGGCGGGTGCCATCGCCGTTGTGGCGCGCCGTGGAAAGATCGGCTACTGGCACACCACCGGCATGGCGGACCGCGAGGTCGGCCGGCCGATGTCCGATGACGCGATCTTCCGAATCTTCTCCATGACCAAGCCCATCGTCGGTGTGGGACTCATGATGCTCTACGAAGAGGGCAAGTTCTCCCTCAAGGACGAGGTCAAACGGCACATTCCTGAACTTGGCGGCCTGAAGGTTTGGGCGGATGGCCGAGAGGTGGATGCGCGTCGAGAGATGACGGTTCAGGATCTGATGCGCCATACCTCGGGGATGACCTACGGGATCTTCGGGGATTCTCACGTGGACGAGCTGTACGTGGACGCGGACGTCCTCAACGGCAACAAGTCCGTTGAGCACTTCGTCAGCAAGCTGTCCAAGCTGCCCCTAAAGCACCATCCGGGCAGCGCATGGGAGTACAGCGTCTCGGTGGATGTTCAGGGCCGACTGATAGAAGTCCTGTCCGGCATGGACCTCGCGACCTATCTCAGGGAGCGCGTGTTCCAGCCTCTAGCCATGCCGGACACATCGTTTCGCCTGCCAGACGCCAAGGCCGGCCGTTTCGCACAGGTGTACCGCCAGACTAAGGACAAGACAGGCATCGAGCCCGCCGGCGAGGGTAGGTCCGGCCGCTATTTCGAGGACACGCGCTGGTATTCGGGGGGAGGCGGGCTCGTCTCGACAACCCGCGACTACCTGCGTTTCTGCCAAATGCTCCTCAACGGAGGGGAGCTTGACGGGACCCGCCTGCTCAGCCGCAAGACGGTCGACCTGATGCGGATCGACCACATCAGCGAGGTCCCTCGAGCTTCGTCGATCTCAAGGCCGGGTTACGGCTTCGGCCTCAACTTCGCCGTGCACCTCGACCCCGCCCGCAGCGGCCTGAACGGTTCCGTGGGGGAGTACAACTGGGGCGGACTTGCCGGCACGAGCTTCTGGATTGACCCAGCCGAGGACCTGATCGGCATCTACATGATCCAGGTGCTCCCGCCGCGATTCGGTGATGGGGCCGGGCGGTTCAAGCGGCTGGTCTACCAGTCGGTCGTGGACTGAGAGTCGGTCGGTTAAGGTCGGCGGCTGTGCTATTTTCGGGATTCGCGCTCATCTGAGCGGTCAGCGCTCCGCGATTGGCCGACTCGAGGGAGCCAGCACGACATGATCCTCGCAGCACTCGCTCTCGGCCTCCTGTTATCTGCTTGTGGCGGAAGTAGTGGACCTGCACAGTCCGGCGAACTGCCGCGCTCGGCCCCCGAACCGGTGGGGCTGTCGCACCAGCGCCTCGACCGGGTGACCGCCGCTCTTCAGGCTGGCGTCGAACAGGGCCACATCGCCGGCGCCATTGGGGTGGTGGCCCGGCGGGGCAGCATTGCCTATTGGCAAGCGGTCGGGATGGCGGATCGCGAGGCGGGCCGGGAGATGTCGGATGACACCATCTTTCGCATCTATTCGATGACCAAGCCGATCATAGGCGTCGCCCTGATGACGCTGTACGAGGAGGGTAAGTTCGCCCTGCGGGCACCTGTACGGCGGCACCTTCCCGAACTCGGCGGGCTGGAGGTGATGGAGGGCGACCGGACGGTCAAGGCACGGCGCGAAATGACCGTTCAGGACCTGATGCGGCACACTGCCGGGCTCGCATATGGCTTTGGGGAGTCGCCCGTGGACGATCTGTACCAGGAGATCGGCGTCCTGCGCGGCAACCGGTCCGTGGACGAGTTTGTCCAGAAGCTTGCGAAGGTACCCCTCAAGCACCATCCGGGATCGGCTTGGGAATACAGCGTGTCTGTGGACGTACAGGGACGATTGATCGAAGTGCTGTCGGGACAAGATCTGGCGACATTCCTGAGCGAGCGAATCTTCGAGCCTCTCGACATGGGTGACACTTCGTTCACCGTGCCGGCGGAGAAGCGTGACCGCTTCGCGCAAATGTACCTCAAGACTGAGGACGGCACGGGAATCGAGCCTGCACCAGACGATCGCTCTGAGGGCTACTTCGACTATGAGACCCGCTGGTACTCCGGTGGTGGCGGGCTCGTGTCGACGACGCGTGACTACCTTCGGTTCTGCCAGATGCTGCTCAACGGCGGCGAACTCAACGGTCGGCGGATCCTCGGGAGGAAGACGGTCGAGCTGATGACTCGAGACCACGTCGCAGGCGTGCCTCGGCCTTCGGGTGTCCTGGCGCCTGGCTACGGCTTCGGGCTGGACTTCGCCGTGCATACGGATCTTGCCAAGAGTGGCCTCAACGGCTCGTTGGGCGAGTACAACTGGTCCGGGCTGGCGGGCACTACGTTCTGGGTCGACCCCGCTGAGGACATGATTGGCCTTTACATGGTGCAGATGCTGCCGCCGCGCTACAGCGACGGGGGCTTGCAATTTAAGCGATTGGCATACCAATCCATTGCGGACTGATTGACGGACCGAGCAAATCACCCGTGCCGAGCGGGGCTGCTGCCCCGGGGCCTTGACAAGGCAAGCTGGGCACCGTGTGCGGGACCTGACCGCTAAGGCACCTCAAGACCGACAGGGTGGTTTCCAGTGTGCTGACTGATTGGCCCTTGCACCGGGCCAGGACTGTCAAGAGGCCAGAGGAGGCTTGTCGAGACTTTCCAGTCGACTCGTCAAACGGTTTGGCAGGTCGGTGGCGTTCTGGAAAGGAAACCGGGAAGAGCTTTACACGATGTCGGCGAAATGGAAGCGCGGTTTACACGTCGGGCAGGACCTGTCAAGAAAATGGGCTTTGGTTGACACGTGGACCTTGACGTGTCAAGCGGCTTAACATGTCGTGAGCCGTAGTGGAAAGAAACTGGCGAAATCCTTACCCGAAGGCAACTCGCGTCCCGTGATGCCATTCATAATGACGGACGCCCGGTGCTCTCAGGGCTGTTCGCGTTCGCGAGACCTCCTGCGACGACCGGCCGCGCTCTTCGTCCGGGAGCCAGACGATGCACTGCTTCTGCCCCGACCCTGGTCCGCGGCCAGGATAGACCTCTATGGCTCCGCCAGATCCAAGCTGCAATGCAAGAGCGGGCCAAGCGCTCGCCCAAATGCCGTGTCCAGGGCTGCATGGCGATCGGCCTGTCCGACGCGTGTCCCCTCCCGGGAAGGGGCGGCTTTCTGGGGAGCCTGTGGCCCGAACGCAGTGACTCACCGGAGCATTCGGCAAGACTCTGGGACTATTGATGGATTCTGGAACCGAGACTCGAGGGTATCCCCATATGCCGGGATGCTGGTGCGGAAACTTGCGTAGCGCGCTTTCAAAGTCCCCGCATCCGTCAGTTCGCCATTCGGTCTAGGCGAACGCAGACCGTCGTCGGGCTGCGGCACGCACGCCGCCCGGGACTTGCCGGGTGCGGCGGCTCGCTCTCGATTCTCGGAGTGGCGAACTTCAACAGGCCCAAAGCCGCCCGCAGCGCCGGGTCCGACGCCAGCCGCCCGAACGGGATCTCGCCAAGGTCCACCAGCACATAGACCAGCGCCGCCAGAGCGGGCGGCAGGGCGTCGCGGACCAGCCGGTCGGCGCGCTAGGGGCTCTCGGTCAGGGCACGGAAGAGCGCGTCGTGGGGCTGGGCGGGAACCCCCAAGAGACCCGAGCATCATCGCACAGGCTGCCGGGCTGGCTTTCGCAAGGCGAGTACCGGTCACTGCCTGGTGACAGCTTGATTGTGCCCCACACTGACT
The DNA here is from genome assembly GCA_965203925.1 of Bryobacterales bacterium. Taxonomy (GTDB): domain Bacteria; phylum Acidobacteriota; class Terriglobia; order Bryobacterales; family UBA6623; genus VXMF01. Next base: position 520,933 of record OZ241924.1, on the reverse strand, counting down.
CCAACAGGACCCGCCCGAAACGTAAGGATTCACTAGGCACTAGCAGGTCGAGTGGCGTTGCGGAAAGGAAACCGGGAAGAGCTTTACACGATGTCGGCGAAATGGCAACGCGGTTTACACGTCGGGCAGGACCTGTCAAGAAAGTGGGCTTTGGTTGATGCGTAAACCGAGATGTGTCAAGCGGCTTGACACGTCGAGAGCCGTGGTGGAAAGAAACTGCCGAGATCCTTACCCGGTGTCCGAAACGTGATAGCGAGACGCTTAGGTCCGCCGCCCGCCGGTCAACGGCGGAAGTGCCAGGCTGGTGTGGGGCCGAGCGAGATACACGCACGCGCGCCGAGTCCGGAGTGCCACCCCGGCCTTGAGAGCGCACTCGGGCATCATGTGCGCGATCGGATGAGCGAAGTCACCTCAAGGCTGGGAGGCAGGCCCCGGTTTTCAGATTGAATGCCTGTTGCATCGGCCGACTGTCGAGAGACTCGAGGAGGCTTGGTGGCCCGTCAAGCGGACAAGCTGGTCGAGTGGCATTGTAGAAAAGAAACCGGGAAGAGCTTTACACGATGTCGGCGAAATGGCAACGCGGTTTACACGTCGGGCTGGACCTGTCAAGAAAGTAGGCTTAGGTTGACAAGTGGACCTTGACGTGTCAAGCGGCTTAACAGGTCGTGAACCGTTGTGGAAACAGATCCCTCATATCTTTACTCAATGTTCGGAATGTGATAAGGTAATGCCCCCACGTTGCTTGCGAAGACTGGAATGCTGACGCAGACCTACCGTGTCCCATCACTCCCCCCGGTGGTCGAGATGGAATCGATCCCAGTCCTGAGGGCAACTGTGGAGGCCCACCGCCGCTTGGCGGAACTGAAGGGAAGGGCTGTCTGTGTTCCGAACCCGACGATTCTCGTCGATACGGTCGCCCTCCAAGAGGCGAGGGCGAGTTGCGCGATCGAGAACATCGTCACTACACAGGACGCGTTGTACAGGTCGGACTTGCTGTCTGGACCGTTTCGCGATCCCGTTGCCAAGGAAGTCCTCAGCCATCGGAGTGCGGTGAAACAGGGTTTCGACTACCTGCAGCGCAATGGCTGTCGGGTGTCGAGCCAGCTCTTGATCGATCTCTACCAGACTGTGAAGTCACGCAAGGACGGATTCCGTGTAGAACCGGGAACCGTGATCAAGAACGGATATACCGGCGAGATCGTTCACGTTCCTCCCCAAGACCCAGCCGAGGTCCGGGACAAGATGGGCGAGCTCGAGCGATTCATCAATGACGACAGCCTGTCCTCGCTGGACCCCTTGGTCAAGATGGCGGTGATTCACCATCAATTCGAGAGCATCCATCCATTCACGGATGGGAACGGACGCGTGGGGAGAATCCTCAACGTCCTGTACTTGATCCGGTGCCGGTTGTTGGAGACCCCGATCCTGTACTTGAGCCGGGCAATCAATACGTCCAAGGGCGACTACTACCGGCGTCTGCAAGCGGTCCGCGACGAAGGGGAGTGGGAGCCTTGGCTGCTGTACATGCTGAACGCGATCTCAGCCACCTCGCGCCACACATTGACCTTGGTTGAGAGGATACGGTCCCAGATGGCTGAGCACAAACGGGCCATGAGGGCCCATTTGCCAAAGATCTATTCCCACGAACTGCTCAACAATCTGTTTCGCCATCCCTACACCCGTGTGCACGCAGTCCAGCGCGACGTGCGTGTAAGCCGCCCGACGGCTTCGCGGTATCTGCGCCTGCTTGCCGCCGAAGGACTGCTGACGAAGCTGCGCGTCGGCAGGGATGTGTACTACATCAACGAACCCTTGGTGGAGGCGTTTCGAGAAGCGGACACTGGCGAGCTTGGCTGATCCTCCCGAACGGCGGATCCGCCACAGCCGTGCCGCCCGAAGTGCTCGGCGGCTGCAACGGTTGCAGGCTTAGGCCTTGCGCTAGGTGAGGGCTAGCACACCCCGTGCGATATGGCCTGCCTCCATGTCCTCAAAGGCCTGCGGCAGGGCCTCTAGGGGGTAGCGCTTGGTAATCAGGCCGTCCAGCGGCAGGCGGCCGCCCAAATAGAGGCCCAGCAGCTTTGGCAGGTCCAGCCGGGGCCGTATTGAACCCGCAAACGATCCCAAGAGCCGCTTGTTCTGCAGCACCAGCGCCCCAGCCGGGATGCCCACCAGTTCCTTTGCGGCGTGCAGGCCAACGATGGTTGCCGTACCTCCAGGCCGGACGGCGCTGAGGCTCAGCAGGATCGTAGATGCAGATCCCACGCTGTCGAAGGCATACTCGATACCCACGTCCGTCAAGGCGCGGAGCGCCCTTGCCGGCTTATCCTCTCCGGAGATGTTCAACCCTAGGTCCGCGCCGAGGGATCGGGCGAAGTCCAGCTTCGAATCGAGCACGTCGACCGCGATGACGGGGTTGCAGCCGGCCAGTTTGCAGCCGAGAACGGCGCTCAATCCTACACCGCCGCAGCCAATCACCGCGGCTGGGACGCCGGGGACCGCCTTGGCAGTGTTGATCACTGCGCCGACACCGGTCGCTACCGCGCATCCGATCACGGCTGCCACGTCGAACGGAACGCCGTCAGGGATTGGCACAATGCTGGCCTCCGCAACCACCGCATGCTCGGCCATGGTGGCCGCGCTGAGGAAGTGCTTGAGCGGCATGCCGTCCGCAGTGGCAAGCCGGGTCGTTCCGTCCGCCAACAGAGCACGGAAGGTGGTGCGCGCGAGGCGTTCGCAGAGGTTGTGGCGACCGCCGAGACAGGTCTGGCAGCTCTCGCAAGCCGGTAGCCAGTTTACGACTACGCGATCGCCGGGCTTGCAGCTCGTCACCCCGCTTCCGACGGCCTCCACGACGCCGGCGCCCTCATGCCCGAGAACTAAGGGGGGCTGTGCCCGCAGTTCTCCCCGGAGGGTGTGTAGGTCGGAGTGGCAGACGCCGGCGGAGTGCATGCGGACTTGCACCTCGCGCTGCTTCGGCGGGGCCAGATCGACCTCTTCGATCGTCAGCCGTCCTGTTTCCCTGACAACTGCTGCCTTGGTCCGCATCTACTTGGGCTCTTCCCTTCACACACTGGACCTGCGAGGGCCGTCGGGTCGAAGAGCACCAATTCTACCGAACTTGGGGCCCCAGCGATTGGCATTCGGTGGGGAATGCGTGGCCGTCACTCCTTCCCGACGCGGGCTCATTCCGACGGTAGCTCAGATGCAAGGGCACTCAAGGACCGATGAGACCTGCCAGATGAGGTTGGCGGCGTGCAGGAATCCCATCAAGCCAAAGAAGATCTTGAGATTGCCGACCACGCTCTGGAATCGCGTCTTTCGATGCAGCCAGGCATCCGTGGAACGCAAGATTGGCTCAACATCGGCCTGTGTCTGCGTCGTACCGATGGCCAGCGTCGCTGCATCATTGTCGTACTCGGCCAATGGCCGCGTTAGGCCGAGTCGGTCTTCAATCAGCGTCTTCTTGAACACCGCTCGCCGGTAGTAGTAGTGGCTCTGGGTGATGTTGCGGAACCCGACTACGGCAGCTGCGACTCCGACCACCGATAGCAGCGTGAGGGCTACTGGGTCGTTGCCGCCAGCCCTTGCTAGAGCGACAGCCGCACCTCCCAGTGCGGTGTGGAGTCCGAGGAAGAATCTCGTTCGGTCCCATCCGAGCCTCACGTTGAATCGATACTCATCGACTGCGATCTTATAGAGGTCGAGGAGATTAGCGGAGTTAGCCGCTAGGTCAGGCTGTTGAGCCAAGATACCGGTCAGCTAAGTGCAGGAACGTTGGAGTGAACTTGGAAGGCTCGGCCTGGCACTCGCGCAGCACTTCGCATGGGTCGGCGAACTGTACCTGTGAGATATGGCTCTGATCGATGCGAATCTCGCCGTCCCAGTTGGCCGAGAACACCCCGATGAATTTGCTGCAGCCGTTCTGCTCTTCCATCCGTGTCGTGCCTAATGGCGTCAGGGAATCGATCTCAAGGCCAAGTTCCTGCTTCGCTCTGCGGAGGATCGCGTCGGAGTATTCCTCGCCAGCCGAGACGTAGGCCGCGACCGAGGATCCCCAGCGCCCGGCATGACGCTTCCGAGAGAAGGCGAGTCGTTGCAGTAGGACTTGCGAGCGCTTGTTGAAAAGCAGGAGGTGGGCAACTCGGAAGTTCGCCTTCTCACGAAAGACGTCTTGCCGTAGGACTCGGCCGACGAGACGGTCGCCGCCGTCTACGCGATCGAGAACCTGCTCCCTCCTCTGGCTCATCGATTGCTGACCATATTGTGGCGCACTCGCATCCCCTTGGACAACCAGCCTCGGAGTTGACTGGTCGCCTCGCGGGCGTCCACCCGCTGAACGGCCGCGGCCCCGTACTCGACTACAGCCACTTAGAATGGGGCCAGCAGCAAGCTAGCGCTGCTGCCGAGCGAGCCAGCAGTTATGTTCCGACCCAGTGCGAGCACAGTCTTCATTGCGGCGGCCCTGATGGGCGTGGCGGGCGTCCAAGCGCAGCCTTCGGATCCGCCTCCGATCGACAACCAGCCCTCCCAAGAGTCGCCCGTGGCGGAATCCGGCCAGACCGAACCTACCGTGGTCGCCGATGGCTCGGCGAGCGCAGCTGACCGAACCCGCCTGAACCTTCTAGGCGAGGTGAACTCGGAACAGGGAGAAGGTCGCCGCAACGAGAATGTGCGCCTGACCTTGATCGACAACAATGTGCTTCGGGAGTTGAACGAGCGCCTCGGCATCTCTGCGACGGCCGTGCAGAGCTTTCAAATCGACCGCTCTTACTGGGCCACGGAGTTCGGAGGCCCCCCCGGTCGGCCAGTCCACGTCCCGGCGGCCTCCGTGTCCCGCATCAACGGCAACGCATTCTGGACCCACACCAACAGCGCGGTGAGTGCCCGGTCCTTCTTTCAAGTAGGAAGCGTCCAGCCGGCGCGGAGCAACGACTATGGAGTGACGGTAGGCCTACCGGTATGGGACGGGGCCGGGCTGACTCTAACCGGAAGTCAGACCCGAAACAAGGGCCAGGTGAACGGGAATGTCCTGGTACCAACTATCGAGGAGCGCGTCCCTCTGGCCAGCGACCCACAGGCCCGCGCGTTCGTGCAGCGGATCATGGATGCATATCCAGTTGCGACCCCAAACCGCCCGGACATCAATTCCCGCGCCCTAAACACAAACGCGCCGCAAGACATCTCAAATGACCGAGCGTCCGCCACCCTGGACCAGCAGGCCGGCCCCGACGGGCGCGTCACCCTCCGGTACAACCTCGTCTTGCAGCAGGTGGACGCCTTCCAACTGGTGGGTGGTCAGAACCCGAACACGACCACACGCAACCATCAGGCGCGCATGACATGGAATCGCAGCTGGTCGCCTCGCCTTACGTCGGACTTCACGGTCGGTTTCGACCGAGTCGGATCCCTCCTGATCCCTGACGAGACATCGATCGGGCCTTGGATCAGGGCCGGCATCGAGATCACCAGCATCGGGCCCCCGGGACGTTTCCCAGTGGACAGGGCCGGCAACAATTTCCGATACGGGGCGCGGGCCCGCTACCGCGCCGGCAGCCACAACCTAGTTTTCGGCGGTGACCTGCACCGCGGGCAGATCAACGGTCGCGAATTGCAGGATCACCGTGGCCGGTTCATCTTTCGGCGCGATTTCGGTCGAGATGCAATCACCAACCTGCGCATGGGTCTGGCGAGCAACTACTCGGTCGCGATCGGCGATGTCCATAGGGGCTTCCGGCGCTGGCAGGGCCAGGTCTACGTTGGGGACGAGTGGAAGGCGACCTCGCGGCTGACTCTCAGCATGGGCATGCGCTGGGAGCCAGTAGCCCGCCCGACCGAGGTGAACGATCTTACCCGGGTCCCGTATGAGAGTGATCTGGACAATTTCGGCCCGCGGCTTGGATTCGCCTACCGTCTGCCTGGCCGGCGGGGTGTGATGCGTGGTGCCTATGGCCTTCACTATGGCGAGATCTTCACCGCCACGTACATTCAGGCGCGCATCAATCCTCCCCAAAACGTCACCGTCGTAGTGCAGGCCCCGGACCTAGTGGATCCTCTCGCCCCGCTGCGCCCGATCCAGCTTGATCCGGACTCCCGCTCTGTCCGGTTCGATCTGGCGCCGGACCTAGAGATCCCTTACACCCACAACTACAACTTCAGTTGGGAGTTTGAACTGGCCCGGGACTGGAAGCTCGATCTGGCATACGTGGGGAGCCGCTCGCACCAGCTCCTGACAATGTTTTTCCTCAACCGAGCCCGGCCTGTCGAAGGGATGCCCCAGACGACCCGAACGGTCAACCGGCGGCGCCCGGACCAGCGCTTCTTCAATGTCCTGCACGTAAACAACGGCTCTCGGGGGTATTTCGATGCTGGCCGGGCCACCCTGCGCGTCCCGCAATGGCGAGGCCTCAGCTTGGAGGCTTCGTACTGGTGGAGCAAGGCCATCGATCTTGGGGGAAGCTACCTGAACACGGCCGCCAACGCCAACAGGCGGCAGACTGAGAGCCCCTCGGAGTTCGACGTGCATGGGGAGTTGCGCGGTGTCAGCAACTTCGACCAGCCCCACGCGGCGCTGTTCAACTTCAGCTACAGGACCGCCGTCTTGGGGGGCAGCCACCGGTGGCTCCGCGGGATCCTCGGTTCATGGCAGCTCAGCTCCGTGGTGCTGCTGAAGTCCGGAACGCCATTCTCCGTGCAGTCTGGCTCGGATGCTCCCGGATTCGGGAACGTGGACGGGTCGCAGAGCGATACTCCGATCGTTGAGGATGTCTCCGTCTTGGGGCGCTCAATTGACGATCCCGACACGTCGGCCCAGCGTCTGCCCCCCAGCGCATTCTCATTCATTGCTCCCACGGATCAGCGCGGAAACTTGGGCCGCAATACTTTCCGAAGGGATGGCATCGCAAACGTCAATCTGGCGCTGTCGAAGTCTTGGGCGGTCCGCGACAACACACTGCTGCTGCGCGTCGAGTCTCTCAACTTCACGAACCATCCGCAGTTCGTGGAGCCGGGAGCCAGCTTGGCCCAAGGCAACTTCGGCAAGATCACGAACACGCTCAATGACGGCCGCACATTCCGATTCACCCTGCGGCTGACTTTCTGAGCCTCGGTGTTGCAGGGCTTCTCGGGGCTGTCTCTCGCCGGAGGCTTGGTCCGGCTTGACGACGCGCTTCCGCCAGTGGCGCGACTCGGGCTTGCGACCCGAGGGAACACCGCGCTGGACCCGGGCGATGTCGCACACGCCCTAGAAAGGGGTGTCCGCTACCTGAACTGGTGCGGTCGGCCGGATGGGCTGTCCACGGCGGTGAGGGAGATGGGCGCGCTGCGGTCCGAAGTTGTCCTAGCCACACAGCTCAAGGCGCGGACGGCAGATGAGGCAGACCGAGAGTTTGAGTGGATTCTAGAGCACACCGCCAGTGACCGCTTGGAAGTGGGAACGCTCTATTACGTGGAATCCGAGGATGAGTGGCGGCAAATCACGGCACGCGGAGGGGCGTGGGAAGCACTGGACAGGCGTCGGCGGAGCGGTCAACTCGGGATGTTGGGCCTGACCACGCACCAGAGGGCACTGGCTGCGCGATGGGCTGGAGAGACGGCGCCGGAAGGCACTCGCCGGCTGGACATGCTGATGGTTCGCTACAACGCCGCCCACGATGGCGCGGAACGGGAAGTGTTCCCGGCCGCCGCGGCGGCCGGCATCCCGGTAGTGACGTTTACGGCGCTGCGCTGGCGCGACCTGCTCCGAGGGACGCCGGAGGACCCGGCGGGCTTCACTCCTCCGAGTGCGGCAGATTGCTACCGCTTCTGCATGGAGAATCCGAGTGTAGCGGTGACCTTGGCAGCCCCGAACGGCAGGGCCGAGCTTGAGGAGGCGCTTCAGGCGTTGGAAGCGAACTGGGAACGCTCCCCCGAGTGGATGGCCGCCATGCGGTCGCATGGCCAGCGCGTCCACCGCCACGCGAGAGAGTTCTGGTAGGGGAACGGCTCTCAAGCGCCCTGTAGCTGGAGTGTCGACCATCTCTCGGCTCTTCGATTCCGTTGCGGAGTCTGTGCACGGGACACCGAGGGGAGCTCAATCACCTCCGCAGCGCGGGGGCACACATGGCCGATCGGACGACCGTGACGGGGCGCGCGTCAAGACGAGAGACCCAACACTCATTGCGCCGAGAGGGCGCGACCAGTAGAAGAAGACAGCGAACGAACGCAAGTCGGTTCACGAGCACCCAAGTGCATCGCGACAGTGTCTCGACTCACGTCGGACGCCGCCACCAATCGGGACGCCAACTTGATTCCAGCGGCCAATCGCCAGAGCGTTCGAGGGCCGGAGAATGCCAGGGTAGCCAAGGCCCGGGAGAGGTGTCGGGTGCTATTCTCAGGGAGATCCGCGGTGAGGTGCGAGAGTGGTTGAATCGGGCGGTCTCGAAAACCGTTGAGCCCTCGCGGGCTCCGTGGGTTCGAATCCCACCCTCACCGCCACGCCCTCCTCAGGGCATGCTGTCAACCGAGGCTGCTGGACTTGGACTATTCAGCGCTCCAGCTATGCCGACAGTGCTGAGTCGGCGACTGGAACGGGCGTCGCGTCATTCTCAGCTCGTCGGAGCCGAGCCAAGCCGAGATGCGGCGACAAAGCGGGTGCGCTTGCACGTCCACGATCCCGTAGGACGCGAGACCAGCATCTACCGTGCACCCACAGCTGTCCGGCTAACAAACACGACTGGTTGACGAAGACCACACTGCTGTGCGTGGGAACCGGCTAATTGCCGGATACGCTCGTGATCCAGATTGGCGAGGACCAGGCCAGCTGTCCGTCTGCTTGCTCGATGCGCACGTAATAGTAGTTCTCACCTTCGCCTACATCGCTGTCGGAAAACTCGAGCGCGACCTCCCGGCCGAGATTCTGGCGGTTGAGAACGAATTCTTGATTCCTGATGATGTCGACCTGACGGATCGGCTCCGTACCAATCACGTGGATCCAGAGTCGGAATGTTCCGCTGACGGTCGCAATGTCACCTTGAAGGAACTCGCTGCCACCTGACCGCATCCTGTAATCGAGGACGATGTTGTCCGTGGCCGCGTAGGAGTGGCGTTTCCGCATTGCCTCGAGCAGGCCCGCACGGCTGCCGTCCTCGGAGATCGTGCACGCGAAGGATATGTGTGTCGAGACGTGATCCGACGCCGCCTGGACACCCAGCTTGTAGCCCTTGGCCCAAGCGTTCCACACCACGCCCTCCGATTGGAAGCCACCGGGCGCGGAGCTGGGATTGCCGCTGATCGCACCCCGTGGAGCCCCCTCGTACTCCGCCGAGTATCGGTCCCCCTGATAGATCTCTACCAGCGGCTCGACCTCGGGATCATTGTCGCGCCAGTCGGTCCCCATCCTCACTGAGGATGATGTGTGGGGAATGCTGATGCCGTCGTTCGCCTTCAGGTAGGCGTAGAGATCCTTAGTGCCGACAGGCTCCGGATTTGCGTATCGATCCGTCACGGAATCGCTCGAGAACGGGAACCCCCCTCCGAACTCTTGGCGGGACACGCGGAACGGTCTCACGCCCCGCTTGGCAAACAGGACGTTGCGGTGGCCGTTGGGAAAGGTCACGGAGCGCTCGTATGCGAACAGCGGGACGAACTCCCCCGGCAGGTGGAAGTTGTCCGCCATCTGCTGGAGCAGGAAGTCGTGGTACTCGTCGTCAGGGCCCCCGAGAAAGTTGTGCTCCGAGTTTGCGTAGAAGTCGAGTCCGGCCGCGTCAAGCGCGTAGCGGTAGGCCTGCAGCAGGGATCCGTCGTTGATGCCGTCCATCGAGAACTCCGTGTGGCGGTGAGTGTCCCCGCGGAAGATGGCATACGTCCTGCCGCCGGAGCGGATGCGGTAGTTCCTGATCGTCTCGAGATCCCGCTGTTCGTTTGGGTGGATCGGGTACACGGAGATTTCCGGCTGCCGGCGGGGCCGGAGGCTGGACCGGTCCCCGCCGCCAACCGCCGGCAGCTTGCCGGCGTAGATATCCGCCTGCTCGGCAATCATGTGGTCGTAGTCACGCCCGTCTGTGGGCCACGCCGCGACGATGCCGCCGTCGCTGGCGACTGCGAAACCGCTCCGCACATCGAGTCGCCCGGCGCTGTTCGGGAAGTACACGGGCCTGCCCCAGCCGCCACTGGAGTAGGGAACGCCCCACATCTCCCATGTCGCGTAGTAGCTCCAATGGTCCGAAATGGTGTCCAGGACTCGAGGTGTGCGGTGGCGGAAGAAGATCCATGCCCCTCCCTCGCCGTCGATCTGGATCACGGGCGAGTCGTTGCGGTCCTGAGCTAGTCCGGGCGGGAGCGCATCGTGGAGCGGGACGTCGGGCTCTAGCCACCGGCCACCGTCGCGAACGGCGACTCCAATCGACCGCCACGCGTACAGGCGCGTGCCCTCCGACTCGAGCCCGAAACCATCGTCCTTGCCCCATTGGGTGCCGCTCTCCGACCATGTCGCCCATAGGCGGTCCTCCGCGTCGACTGCCAGGCTGACGTGGGCTTCGAACTTCGGCGTGTCCGCAATTGGAACGACCGGCCCCCAGGATCCTCCGGCAAATCGGCGGGTCAGGATGTCGTAATTGCCCTTGTCGTATGTGTCCCAAGCGACATGGACCGCGCCGGTGCTGTCGGCGGCGATCGCGGGCTCCCAGTCGTTCGCGCTTGAGGTGGACACCACTTCCGGATCCGACCATGAGTCTCCACCGCGCGAACGGGCGAGAATTTGCGAACGGCCGTCCCGGAATCCCTGCCATACGACCCAGACACGGCCAAGCGCGTCCGCCGAAACGCTGTGATAGATGTCTGGCTGCGGATCTGCCGTCAGGCGCTCGACGGGAGACCAGTCGCCGCTTACGGCGTCAAGACTGCGGGCATACAGGTCGCGGTTACCGTCGACCTGATCGGACCAGACTACCCAGACCCTGCCCAGGCCGTCACGGGCGACCTTCGCCAAGAACACATCACCCGGCCTCTCCGTAACAACCTGCGTCGCTTCCCAGCGGGCACCGTCGTAGTGTCGGAGGAACACCTCGTTAGCGGAGTCGCGGTAGCCGACCCAAGCAATCCAAACTTGGCCGTCCGGCCCTGTTGCCACGGCCGCAAAGTCGTCCTCGTAGCGCTCGTCGGTTATCCGCTCGGAAGTGACCGCAGTCCCTATGGCCACACGGCCGTCCAACAACCGCAGCGTGCCCCCCAGTCCTAATCGGGCCATGGGAAGGCTGAAGTTGCCCTGCTCGGTCTCAAAGTCCAAGCGTGTCCCCCCTCCCGTCCGAACTCGGAGCAACAAGCCGGGATTGAAGACATTCAGGGGCGTGCCCGTGACGGGCTGGGGCTTCTCTGGAGGATGCCCGAAGCTGGGCCCCTGCCATGACTCCAGTTCCCATGAGTCTGGTCTGATCGCGTCCGAGGGACGGGGGCGCAGGCTTGTCAGCGACTCGATTCTGCCCCCCACTGCTGAGACCCGACCATGCCAGACGCCCGCGGTGGAAGTCTCCGCCGGCGGGAACCATCTGGCTCCCGGCGGCTGGGACGCGCTCGCCGGTGCCTTGTCACCGACTCCGAGCTCGATGCGGAGCGTCACAAGCGATGGATCGTCGAATGGTGCCTGGGCCAGCAAGCAGGATGCGGAAAACAACATCGCGGCAAGGCTCCTGAGGCAGCAGCGCAACATCGCGGCGAGTATATCAGCGGGGCGATGGCGGGAGATCACGCTCGTGCGTTGCCGCGATCGAGGACTGTCGCCATCCGGCGCGATGCGGGAACCGTCCACGAGAATGCGGACGGTGGTAGCGGATCTGCCGCTCATTCTGGCGGCCAGCCAATGGGAGAAGAACCGCCCCCCTGACGCCCGACAATACTGCTACGCCACACCAGTTGAGCAGGAGTCGAGCGCTGGTGCCGGTTCCTGAGGCGTGCGAACAAGGAACATTCAGGAGGCCGAGTTCAGACTGCGCCACGACGGCTAACCGGGGCCCGAGCAAGCCCCTTCGGAAGCTCATGAGAAATCTTAACCGGCGCAACTCTGAACACCCTAGAACGCCTCCAATTGTGGATTCCCGCAACGGGTGGCCACTATGTCGTCTGCGAGCGGTTCGAGAGTCACAACAATCTGACCCGCGGCATAGGGGGAATCTGCACGTGGCCTGCGGATGTGCCCCGCGTCGGTTGGGATCTGGAGCAAGAGTCCTGAGGGTCACCAGCCCTCCGGTGATTCTCAGCGGCTGTCTGCCCGTTCGCCTTTGGCGACAGATGCCAAGAGGCTCTTGATGGCGCTCGTGGTCTCCGTCGGGCGGACCACCTTCGCAAGCTTCTCGGGATCGCCGTCGGTATTCTGCCGCTTCAGCGACTCTTGGAGCCGCTCCTGATGGTCCGCAAGGTCAAGCGGTGTCTCGCCCTGCTCGTTCTTCCAGTCAATCGGAGCTCCCTTTGAGAAAAGGTGCCTGATCACGTCCGTTGAACGGTTGCCCGCAGCGAGGTGCACGGCGGTCTGGCCTTGGCGGGGAAGGCTGATCGCCCGGATCGGATCAGGATAGCGGTCATCCGGGTCGTACCGCGCCTGCAGGTCCGCTCCCCTAGCGATCAGCTCATCGATGATCGCAATGTTGCTTGCAACCACGGCTACCGAGAATGGTGTGTGCCCGTCCTTGCGCACAAGGTTAGCGTCCGCCCCCGCGTCGCACAGCAGCCGGACCAGTTCTAGGTTTCCTGAATCGGCGGCGATGTGCAGGGCCGACGAACCAGGCGGCGACGGGTTGATTCTCACGTCTCCGTCCGGTCCCGGTGTAGGGTACTTGGTCTGCTGGTTCGGGTCTGCGCCGGCCCGCAGCAGATTGCCCACCACCTCCAGCGCCTCGTCGGGCGTGAAGGGGGCCGGATCCGGGGGGCTCCCGAGCGTCAGCAGGGCCGGCAACGTCCGGTACACGCCGTCCGAGCGTTTGTCCCGGGGGCGGGCGACCCAGGCCACTGCCAGTGCCGCAGTGTGAAGAGGCGTGTATCCTGCGGCGTCAGCGGCTGTCGGCGAAGCGCCGCGGTCCAGAAGCAGCTGCGCAAGCTCGATGTTCGGCGAGAAGTGCTGCGAACTGCCCGCCCGCGCCGGCGCACCTTGGCCCGGCTTGAAGGCGCCTTCCGGCGGTACCCAGTTGTACAGTGCAGCGAGAAGGGCGGACGTGCCGTCCGCGGCCCTCCTGCCGGCGTCCGCGCCAGCATCGAGCAGCATGCGCACGGACTCCTTGTCTTGCTTCCGCACCGCGAAGAACAGGGCGTCATGCCCGCCCTGCCGGGACTGGTAGTGCCCGTCCGAATTCCACGGAATTCCCGTCTTGCCGAGGGTGAAGCTGGTAGGGACGTAGATTGTGTACTGCACGTCCCAGGCCCGCGTAGTGGGCTCGATGCTGGCGCCACGGTCGAGCAGCAGGCGGACGGCTTCCGGATTTCCGACGGCCCACATCAGCGCTGTCTGGCCGAAGTGCTTCTCACGTGCATTGGGGTCGGCTCCCCGCCGAAGCAGGAACTCCATGAGCCTCACTTGCCCAAGCCTAGCGGCCGTCATCAGCGGCGTCTCGCCACTCTCGCGGGTGGCATTAGGATCGGCCCCGCGCTCTAAGAGCAGCTCGGCCACCCCTGCGGCCCCGTTCTCTATTGCCAGCGCCAGCGGCGGGATGCCGAGTGGATTGGCCAAGTCTGGGCTGGCCCCGGCGTCCAGCAGGCGGAGGGCAATCGCCTCATTGCCGCGGACCGAAGACCACGCCAAGGCCGTCGAGCCATCTTCCGCCATCGCGTCAGGGTTCGCGCCGTCGGCGAGCAGGGCCGAGACTTGCGCTAAGTCATCGCCGTGGGCTGCTTCAACAAGCGGCTCCTGTGGCGCCGACGCAGATCCGGCGGGGAAGCAGAGCAGGGCAGTGAGCGCTACGGTCGGGACACGGACTCTCGGCATCGGCCTAGACTTCCAGTCGATTTAGGGGACCAGTGCTGTCGCCGAGTTTGTCCGTCGGAACGCCAACCTTGTCGAGCATCGTCAGGTACAGATTCGTGAGCGGAGTAGTGTCGCCCGAGAAGGCCACGTGGCGTCCGCCCGCGATGCGCCCGGAAGCCCCTCCGGCCAGCAGGACTGGGAGGTTTCGCTGGCTGTGGCTCGTCGGCACGCTGAGACTGCTCGCGTACAAGATGAGTGAATGGTCCAGCAGCGTTGAGTCGCCCTCCTTGAGGCCGTCCAGCCTGTTGAGGAAGTACGCGAGCAGTTCGGTCTGGTTGACGTTGATCTTGGCCAGGGCGTCGAGCTTGTACTTCTCGAAGTTGTGGTGCGAGATTTCGTGGTGCCCCATCGAGATGCCGAGGTGCGGGAAGTTCATAGAAGTGGCCTCGCGACCGTACATGAACGTCCAGACCCGCGTCAGGTCGGCTTGGATGGCGAGGGTCTGCAGGTCGAACATCAGCCTCACGTGGTCCGGCCAGTTATCGGGGATGCCCGGCGGCCGCGGTGTGGCCGGCAGGTCAAGCGGGGGCTTCTTCAGGGCCACGTCAATGCGCCGCTCCACATCGCGGATCGACTCAAAGTACTGGTCCAGCTTGCGGCGGTCCGCCGGCCCGACCTCAGCCCGCAGCTCGTCGATCCTGCCGGAGACGGCGTCAAGCGCACTGCGGTCCGCGGCGTCGCGTTCCCTATTGGCCTTCGGGTCGATGCGGCCACCTTCGCCGAAGAGCCTCTCGAACACGAACCGCGGATTCTTCTCGAACGGCAGCGGATTCGTCGCGTCCTTAAAGACAGGGCCGGGCAGATTCCCGGTGTTCTCGGTGGTCAGCTCAAGCGAGGAGAACGGCGTCTTTTTCCCCAGTGTGCGCGCCGCAACTTGGTCGACCGAGATTCCGACGTGGACCTTGCCCTTGGTCGGCTCGCACCCGGTCATGAACGACGCCATCGCCCTGTCGTGGAATCCGGCCTTGCTGCGGTCTGGGTCCGACGATAGGCCCGTCAGGACTAGGAACTTCTTGCGGAGGGGGGCCAGGGGCGCCAATGCCTCGTTGGCTTGGTAGTCGGCACCTTCACCTTGGGGGTCCCAGCGTTCGCGGTCCACGCCCAAGGGAAAGTAGATGAAGCCCAGCCGCCTCACGGGCGCTGCGGCAGTCCGGTGCTGGGCTGTCATGGCGGGAATCATGGCGTCCAGCAGCGGCAAGGCCAGAGACGTGCCCGCGCCGCGCAGGAATGTCCGGCGCGGAAGGCGCTTCTTGGAAATGAACATGGTGGCCCTCCCTTATCCAGCGCCCGCCTGGCGCATCTGAAACGGGACGCTCCCGATCACCCCACGGATCAGGTCCCAAAACCGATATCGCTCGGCCTTGGCCCCGCGCAGGATTCGGCGGACTGTTGGTTGGTCCCTGGCGTCGAGTTCGCGTCCCAGGGCAAACGTCAGCAAGCGCTCAACCGAAGCGCCGGCAAAGCGCTCGGGCTGTTCGAGCAGCAGGCGCCTCAACCCCTGCGGACCATGGACTACCTGCCCCGAAGCCAGCGTGCCCGACGGGTCAACGGGTTCGCCACCGTCTTCGTCCCTCCAGCGGCCCAGCACGTCGAAGTTCTCAAGCGCGAAGCCCAGCGCGTCGATCCGCGAGTGGCAGCCCGCGCAGGCCGGGTCGGCGCGATGGCGCGCCAGCTGTTCCTTGGCCGTCATCTTGCGGCCTTCTTCTGCGCTCTCCTCCAATGGTGGGACATTCGCCGGCGGTGGCGGTGGCGGCGAGTTCAAAAGGCTGTCGAGGATCCACGTTCCGCGCAGCACCGGCGAAGTCCGCGCGGCGTGGGATGTCAGCATCAGCACGCTGCCTTGGCCGAGGAGTCCTCCACGGCCGGAGTCGGCCGGCACGCGGACTCGTCGGAATCCCGGCCCGACCACTCCGGCGATCCCGTAGTGGCTGGCTAGGGTCTCGTTGAGGTATGTGTAGTCTGCCCCCAGAATGTCGAGAATGCTGCGGTCTTCGCGCATCAGGTTCCGCAAGAAAAGTTGGGTCTCTTGGGCAGCAGCCGCCTTGAGGTCAGAACCGAAGCCAGGGTAGGCCTCGCGGTCCGGGGTGAATCCCGCAAGCTTGCGCAGTCCCAGCCACTGTTCGGCGAAATTGGCGACCAAGCTCTCCGCTCGCCGGTCCGCCAACATGCGCCGGATTTGGCGCTCCAGCACGTCTGGCTCCCTTAGCTGCTTCGATGAAGCCGCGTCCAGCAGCGAATCGTCCGGGACACTGCTCCACAGGAAGAACGACATGCGGGAGGCAAGCTCGAAGTCGGAGACCGGATACGGCACACCCGGCACCGCCTCTGCAGGGTCAAACTCCAGACGGAAGAGGAAGTCGGGCGCCAGCAGGATGTCTCGCAGGGCGGCAGCGATGGCTTCGTCGAAGCTGGCCTCCGCTCGGGCGGACCTGTAGGTCTCGAGAAGTGGCGCTAGGTCCTCGCCGGCAATGTCCCTCCGATAAGCCCGCCGCGCCACGGCGGACAGGATCTCCGCCGCGCAGGCGGGCTCGTCCTCGGGTCCGCTGGGCTGGCAGATGAAGACCCGCTTGCGGCTCGGCGACTCAGCGGCCCCGCCAGGATCGTGCGGGCCGGCAATCTCTATACGGCCTAGCACGGGAGGTCCCGGAAGCCCGTCGAATGCCGACTCACCCGAAGTCATTCCGGCAATCTCGAAGAGTTTGACTCTCTTGCCGTCTATGCGGAATTCGATCGTGGGCCGTATGGCAGTGCCGAGCAGGTCCAGCGGCCCGCCGAGCGCCGGCCCGCCGCGGCCTCCAACGTCGGAAACTGGGCCTTCCCTGGTTGCGTACTCGTCAGGGAACGCGACGAGGACCCGATGCGGCCCGGCCGTCAGGCGGACGCGGATCCTGAAGAACCGCACCCCTTCCGTCGGAGTGAGGCTCTGCTTCTCCAAGAACGCTCGCAGCTCGTACTCGCCGTCGCGGGGGAAGTGATGGCGGACCAAGGCCCCGCCCCGCGTACCGTATGGGAACCCTTGTCCCCTCCAAGCAGACTGGACGCCGCCGGCGGCGTAAGTCTCGACAACTGGGGAAGGGTCGCTTGTGCCGGTCGCCAGCTGGCTGACGCGGCGCGCTGTCTTGAGATAGCCCTCGAGCAACAGAGGCGACATGGAGAGGGCATCGCCGACATTGTCGAACCCCGAAGCTTGACCGTCCGGAGGGAGCCGGTCCGCAATCTGGCCCTCCAGCGCTAGGATGTCCCGAATGGCATTCGAGTACTCGGTTCGGTTCAGACGGCGGATCACGGGCCGCCCCGCGAAGGGCACCGCCTGCGCGGCCGCGTCGAGGTCAGCGATCAGGCCCGTGGAGAACTCGCCGATCTTCTCGCTTCCGGGGTGCAGAGCTCCTGCTGGCGGCATTTCGCCGGCCGAGAGCATTCGGATGACACGTTCCCACACCTCCGGTTGGGCCTCCGGCTTGGTGCTGTCCGCTTCGCCGAGCTGCATTCCGCCCGCCGGGGACGCCCCAGAATGGCAGGGAAGGCAGAACTGCTGAAGGAATTCGTCGCGGTCAAGCCCAAGCCCAACCACGGGCAGCGACAGGGCCAAGGCCGCTAGAAGCGGACTTCGAGTCGAATGTGCCACACGAATCGCCGCTCAACTCCCGTAGTACACTTCGGGACGGCTAGCGGCCGCCGCCCCCGCAAGCTGATGCCGGAATAAAGCTCCCTTCCATATCCTATAGCAGCCTGTCGGTCGGACGGGTAACGAACGGGCGCCGTTGGCGGTTCTTTTCGTGGGCCGCGGGCGCTCCGTCGGCTAGGGCCGTTCGCAAGGCCGGTTTGGACTGCCCGCTTCGCTCGCTCTTCGGCTCGCGGCCAGGTCCCCGTGTCGCGTCGGCCGGGTGGCGCACCGGCGACTTGGAGCCGCGCCGATCAAGACCGGGCCCAGCCCTGGGCACCGTTCTCTTGCGGGTTCGGTCGCGACTCGCACATGGCCGGTCGATTCGGTGTAACCTTGTGGCGTCACCGTTACGGACCAGCAGGGTCCTCGGTTCTCGCAATCCGATGGGAGGAACTTGACTATGCGGCGCGCAGCAATCACGACAGCGTTCTGTTTCTTGGCGGCTTTGGCCTGCATGGAGGCACCCGTGCAGGATGAGGCGAGCGAGAGCGGCGGGGCGTATCAGGTGGTCCACGGGTGGCCGGCACTGCCGGATGGTTACACGCTCGGTCAGGTCACCGGGGTCGACGTCGATTCCCAGAACCGAGTTTGGGTGTTTCACCGGGCCGAGCGGCCGGTGCTGTGCATCGACGGCGACACGGGCGAAGTCGTCTCCTCCTTCGGTGATGGTCTCTTCGACAACGAGCATGGGTTGCAGGTTGATGCGTCGGGCAATGTTTGGGTGACCGACGCCAACACCCACGTGGTGGAGCAGTACAGCCCTGAAGGCGAACTTCTGAAGACGCTCGGCGTCAAGGGGGAGCCGGGCGAGGACGAGATGCGCTTCAACAAGCCCACGGACCTCGACTTCGGTCCGGACGGTTCGATTTACGTAACCGACGGCTATGGCAATAACCGCGTCGTCAAACTGGACAGCGACGGGAAGTTCGTCAAGGCTTGGGGAACCAAGGGCGAGGGTCCTGGAGACTTCGACACGCCGCACGGAATTGCGGTCGGTGCCGACGGGCGAGTATACATTGCGGATCGCGGGAACTCGCGCGTACAGGTGTTCGATGCCGACGGCGGGTTCATTGCCGAATGGAAGAGTGACGAGATCGGACGACCATGGGGCGTGGACGTTGACTCGGACGGCAACGTGCTAGTCGCCGACGGCGGCGATCTCACCAATACGGCCTTCGATCGCAACGGGGCCCTTCTCCTGACAGCCGAGGGCGAGGTCATCGAGCGGTGGGGCTCCTACGGCAGCCACGACGGACAGTTCTACTGGGCGCACGACATTGCTATCGGCCCCGACGGTTCGGTGTACGTCGTGGACGTGAATGCGGGGATGAGGGTGCAGAAGTTCGTCCGGAACTAGCACGCAGGTCATAAGCGGCTCCGGTCGCCGTGCGGACCTGAAGGCTGAGGGCTTCGGCGCGGTCGGGCATGGACAGCTGGCCAGCTGGGTGAGCTGAGGCCGAGGTAGCCACTGTCGAGTCCGGATGGCACAGCGTCATTGCTTTCCCCGGCGGTCTGCCTAGGTCGGCACTCTCTGGGTATGTCCACCGACTAGGCCGCGTGCTCGCCGGTCGCTGTAGTCCTACGATGACACGGTCTGTGGGATGACCGTTCCTGCGTGTGGGGTCTTTGGGTGGCGCAAGGAGGGACCCCAGATGTCAGGCCATAACGGACTTGGCTCTCCAAACTCCTTCGGTCGAGCGGATTCGATGGGACGAGCTTCCCGTTTCCCGGGTGCCGTCGTGGCTGCTATCGTTATCGAGTCTGCCGCTAGGTGTAGATGCGTACGGTCCCCTTTCGGGAGAAAGCCACTCGGACGACCACAGATGGAACAGCAGCGTCTCGTTGCGACTCCGATCCGGCGTGAGTGCGAATGCACCCTTTGGCCGAGGCCCGATCACCAATTGGGGGTGAGAGGCCGCTTCGGGACCAAGCCGCAATCCCGCAGACTCGTAGCCGCCCCTGAGCAGGGCGGGCCAGGCTCGCGTCCCGGCGTGCGCTCGCCCTGCCTCTGGTGCGATTTGTGACCCCCCCCAAAATCCTGATCATCGCTGGCCCTAATGGTGCGGGAAAGACTGCCTTCGCACAGACTTTCCTGCCTCACGAGGCAAACTGCCTGACAGTAATCAACGCTGATCTCATCGCCGCGGGGATCAGCCCGTTCAGCCCGGATCTGGCTGCGATTCGCGCCGGCAGACTCATGCTGAGCCTGATGCACGAGTATGTAGAGCAGGGCCGAAGCTTCGCCTTCGAGACGACGCTGAGCGGACGGGCCTATCTGCGGCTGATTCCAAGCTGGCAGGAGCGTGGCTACAGGATCAAGCTCATCTTCCTGCGACTCCCAAGCCCGGAGGCAGCGATCGCCCGAGTCCGGCAGCGCGTGATTGAGGGCGGACACCAGGTTCCCGAGCCGGTCATCCGTCGCCGATTCTTCGCAGGACTGGCCAACTTCAGGTCCCTCTATCGCAATATCGTCGACGCGTGGGCGTTGTACGACTGCTCTGGTAATGCACCTATACTCGTGGAGACGGGGCCAAGGTCATGACCGCAAACGATGGGAACGACATTGACTGCGTAGATCAATCGCACGAGCCTAACCTCTTCGCCGATCCATTGCCGGCACTTCGGAGAGCGGCCCTCGCGGCACGGAGGCGGGCGATCGCGATCTCTGGCTTTGTAGTGACTTACCGGGACGGCAAGCTCGTACGCGACACCTGTGTCACATATCCCGACAATAGCGATTCGAGCGAAGACTGAATCGAACGGGGGCTCTGCCCCAATGGGCTCCAAGAGGACCGCTGCAGAATGGAATGGGCCGCGGGCCGCCAGTCTTCTGCGCCGCCGCCAGGCGACGCGACCACTACTGCATGAAGGGCCAGCGGTTGCATCCGCCACTCCAAGTGGGGGAGCGCAACCACTTTGAGCAGTGGCCGATGCACGCCTCCATGCAGAAACGTGGAGCCGCCAACGTACCCCAATTGCCTCCGGTCCCATACCAGAGCCCATGACGCGGCCATGACGCCAAGGCCACGGCGACGCCTCGGCCCAGGCCCTGTCCCGAAGTCCGGCCACTGCTACGCCCCCAGCATCGCTCTTGCCGGGAAGATCTGCGAACTGCAGCACTCGAAGTCCGCCGATTGCAGTTCGGGAGAATCTCGTTCGCGGCCGGTGCTATTTGCGGACCAGCACCACCCAGTCCTCGCCGGGATCTGAAGGTGCGTTGCCTAGGCCGCGCTTGCCGCCCCCTGCGACTGCATCGACCGAGCCCATAGCCAGATCTCCGCCGTTTCGTGGGTCGAACCAGCGCACTTGGAATGTCCCTGAGGCCTCACCCAAGTCCAGCGAAGCGCTTCCGCCGTCTGGCAGGAACACCACGTAGACGCTGTCCGCTGCGGCGAACGCGTACCGACTGTTGTCGTGCTCTTCGTTCCCGACCAGCGTGTCGGCGTTCTGCATTTCCCAGAACGGGATGTTCTGGCCATGGAAAAACGACAGCGCATGCCGACAGTAGTCCCACGTCAGGTCCCGGCTGCGGAAGTCCTCGAGAATCAGGTCATTCTGCGGCAGCTGGTATCCGAAGTAGTACTCAACACCAGCGCCGCCGGCCATGAGGTTTGCCCATAGCGTGTACTTGCGGATGTCGTGAAGGGTGTGGACCGGGTTGCCCTCTCTGTCCGTGCCGTCAAAGCCCTCATATCCCGGATCGGGGGGCACGCCTTGCGAGGCAGGACCCTGTTCGTCGTTCGCAACGACCCAGACGTGTCCTGAGGCCTCGGACTCCCTGACCCACTTCAGCGTTCGCTGATGGACGACGTCCCACCTGTTCTGCAGCGAGACGCCGGTCAGAGCTTTTTCGCCCAGCAGTGGCGTATAAACATCGTCCTGGTCACGAGGGAACGTGTGAACGACCACGAGGTGGTCGTAAGGATCGATGGCCCCAATGTAGCTGGCCATTGCCAGCTGTTCTTCCTTCGTCTGCGAGTTCTCCTCGCCTAGGTTCCAGTTCAGGGCCAAGGCGTAGCCGAATCGCGCGACCAGTTCGCGCAAGTAGAGCTTCCGCTCCACGCCGAGTGCGCCGCCGTCCAGCGCCGCCTCGATTTCGGCAGGCTCCCGCTGCTGGCCCCTGCGGTTGTCGTCGATCTCGTTCTCCTGAAGCTTGAAATGCAGGTACAGGCCGCGACTTTGCGCGTGGTCGAACACGATCTGCCACTGGTCCAGCTTCGAGACGTCGAAATGGAGCTTGTCAAGCCGAGAGGCGTGCGGCCAGACGTTGTCCCCGTCGCCTTGTGCGTTGTACGGCAAGAAGGAAAAGGCGTTGAGCCCTTCGTCGGCTAGGTAGTTGAGGGCACCGATGATTCCCTTCCCCCTTCCGTCCTGCCACGTGGGGTCGCCTTCGCGCCAGTCCGCAACATGCGGCTCCCAAGACTTCAGGGCGGTCTTCTCCGTGGACGTCCCGTCGAAGTCCTCGTAGGCTAGGAACGTCTCCGGCGCGTCCGGCCCAGCCTTGAGGAAGCGGATGCCGTCGCCCGCGAATCTGAGGTAGCGCGTTCCGTCGTACTCAAGCCGACCCCGCCCGCGGAAGTCGGGGGCGGACTTGTCGCTCGCGGCCACGGTGAACTGGCCCGTCGACCCGTGGTACGGAGAGAGCGGCTCGCCGCCGCCGTTGACTGCCGCTTGAGGGCCTCCCAAGAAGGAGACTTCGTAGGTCCACACTCCCGTCTTGTCAGGGGACACGTGCGCCCGCCACTTGTTGCCGGACGTCGCGCTTGTCTGGGCAGCCATCCCGTCAGCGGCAAAGTAGCCGGGGACCTCGTAGGACGGAGAACCCGATTCATGCTCGAAGCGCACGGTAATTGCGTAGTCCGTGAAGGTATTGACGCCATCAGCGGAGTCTGTCTCGGAGGCTTCCGGGCCATTGACCGTCAGAGTGACCTTGTGCCATTGTTTGAGCTCGCCCGAGACTTCCGGCGCCGGGCCCGAGCAGTTGGCGGACAGCAAGCTGATGACCATTGCAACGAGGATCAGTCGATAGCAGTTCATGTTGGCTCCACTTTGTTCTCGCGGGTTTCTTCCAGGTCCACTCTTGGCGCGGGCCGACGCGGCCCTCAGCGCCCAAGTTCGAGCCTACCAGCGTTGTCGAATCCGCACGGCTCTCCAGTCTGTGCGTCGTCCCGTCCCAAGGCTGGGCGGAGTCGTCCGGGAAGATGTTCAGAATTCGGTAAGGACTGCTCGAACCTGTGCCGGACAGCATGCGCATGCAGGTGCCGGCCGACCGTGGAGATGTCCTAGTCGTGGGACCTCTGGCCCGTGTCACGAAGGGCCGCATGGCTGACGAGGCGTCCCGGCAGCTCGGCTGGCCGAAAGGTGAGGACTC
The DNA here is from genome assembly GCA_965203925.1 of Bryobacterales bacterium. Classification (GTDB taxonomy): domain Bacteria; phylum Acidobacteriota; class Terriglobia; order Bryobacterales; family UBA6623; genus VXMF01. The sequence continues at coordinate 497,917 of OZ241924.1, read as the reverse complement.
GACTGCAAGGACGGCGGCCGACTCCGCTCTCGTGTGTCGGGGTCGGCTCCGCCCAGCGGCCGCCGGGATGGCAGCCCATTGGGGATCGAGATCTTCAGAAGGCCCTAGGCCGGACTCGCGCAAGAAGTAGCCCCGTCTGCGGCTGGCTTGGTGTGGGTGACCAAGCTCTCCGCCGAGGGGGGTACTGGCAACACCCCCCTCGGCTTTCTCTCGCCAGCTCGCGAAGGACGGAGTCCTTGCGTTGGGCACCCCCGACAATCCGCGCGAGGCCGTTCCGCCTGGCGGTGTTCCAAGCGGTGTAGAACCGTTCCGGTGTTCACACGCTGCTGTGACCCATCAGCGTGCTGACGTGGTGGATGGCCACCTCCGGGAGGAGCACCTCGACGGCAAACCTGACCCCCCAGCCGCTGCAGATGGCCGGCCCTGACGCCGGCCCTTCCGGCGGTCTGCCCCAGGCGGTTCCGCCAGAACTTCGTGCAGGTCTGGCGGGGGGGACTTGCCGGTCCAAACACAAGGGGGCCTCGCGCTCGGGAAGCGCGGTCAAGGCCTTCAAGACCAGATGCGGGAGCTGGACCGTCACCAGATCGCCGCTCTTGGCACACCTCAGGACTTGCTCGCCGAGAGCGTGGGCATCACCGCGCCGGAGCCTGTCCGTATCGCAGATGGAGAGGCCGGGCCAGCGCATCAGCAGAAGTAGCGCCCCCTCAGGCGAGCCCTCGCGGGCGTCGTCGAGCAGGAGGAGCATTCGTTGGGCTCCAGCGGCACGGTGGTCGCGCGCGTGGCGGATTGACGCCACCGGCAGGCGATTCCGCGACCCAGCCAGCCCTAAACCTAGCCTCCTGTGTGGAGCCCCGGACAGGCATCGGGGTTCCCTCCCGAGAACTACGTGTAGAGCGTCGAGACGTCGATGCCGAGGCTCTTGGCGATCTCGACCCGGGTCAGCAGCCTGTCGCACAGCATGGCCTCCACGCGCCGGACGTGCCCAGCGTTGTGGTACGGCGATCGGCGCCCCCACGGCTCCCCCGTTCAAGGGCGAGCCGCGTGGAGAGCTTGGTGCGCTCCCGCGCCAGATCCGCCTCCAGCTCGGTCAGCGCGGCGAACAGGACGAGGACCAGCCCGGCGGCAGGGGTGCTGGTGTCGATCGCCTCCGTTAGGGAGACCAGATGGCAGCCGTGCCGTTGCAGGGCGCGGAGCTCTGCCTCCGCGTCTTTGTCCACCGTGCTCACGCGCGCGTGCGGCCAACTCGCATTGCCAATATCGCCTCTTTCCCGAGGTACAGGCGAATGCCATCGGCGCGGACGCGGATTGCGGCGGAAGCTAGAGCGGTCCGGCGCTGTTGAGGGCGCGAGATGCAGCGCAGGCGGACGGAGCATACCGCTAGGCTAGGCGTGAACTCGACACAGGCGCGCCCCGCCCCCGCGCGCGGGCGGCAGAGATCAGCCGCTCCCTCATGGCGGTGCCGTGAATCCGGGTGGAAGGGCACGCCAAGGACTGAGGCTCTCGGGATCTTCCTCCGCCCCAGCCCCCGGGCTGGGGAGCCCTTGGGAACCGGGCGTCCCTTGGGCGGTAACCAACGATGGAGTCTAGGATGCCCGATTCCCCGCCGCCGCAGCCGGACTCCAAGCGCCTGTTCGACCTTCTCTTGGGCTTGAAGATGGAGCCGGAGGGCGCCCTATACTTTCACTCAGGAGGTCGGGAACATGGCCGCCGCCAATCTCATCGCCCGCTTCGAGTCCAAGCTCGACGCGCAGAACTCCAGGCTTGAGGCCCAGAACACAAAGATCGATGCCCAGAGCACGCAGACGGCCTCGCTGAAGTCCGAGATTGCCTCGCTCCGCTGGATGATAGGCCTCGGGTTCACCCTGCTGGCCCTGCACATCACCCTGCTTCGCGCCCTCGGCTGAGCCCGACCCGGTCCTCAGTCGGTGCTGGCGGGCTGGCGAATCCCCTAAACGGCGATCAGCGCGCAGACAGTTGGCCAGCCCTGGTCGGCCAGCGTGAGGGCGTACCCGGCGAGGGTCAGCAGCGTGCCGCGGACGAGCATTCGGATGTCGCGTCTGCGCTTCGCCGCCGCCGCAGGCAATCCGGCGTCGTCAGGCGTCTTTGCCGCTGAATGTGTTGTGCCTCAAGCCTAGAGGGTGGGAGCTTCTTCATCGGAGGTTCTTCGCTTTGGGCACGGCCACAATGGCTCGCAAGAGCTGCAAGGTCGCGACAGGGCCGGATGCTGTGGTCGCCAAGCGCGACAGGACACTTCAATTCGCTCCCGGCCCTCCGCTCGGGACCGCGGGAGGCCCTGGCGGGCGAGGCCGGGAGCGGCGCGGTCGTGTTCAACGGGACCGGTGTCCCCGCGACTGCGCTGTTCCCCACCCCAAGACCGAAGTGTCCCTTGTCGGGTCCCTTCACGACTTCCTCGCCGCCTCCCGCGCGCGGGACGAAGCAACGCTGCTCTTGGAAGACGGGCGCTCAGCCGGCATGCGGACGAAGATCCTGCTGGATGAACTCCTCCCGTATGCCCGGAGCCCTTCGTCCCGGGACGACTGGGACATCCGCGGCACCCGGCGGATGAGATGGCGGGGTAACGGGAACTGCGAACTGCAACTCGTGGCGGCCCGGGGATTCGACGCGCTGACCCAGGCGAATGGGACCATGCCGCACGAGCAGAACCGGACCACGCCGCTCCCTGTGTTTGTGCTCCGGACCTCGAGCACGCGAGTGCCGGACCTTGCCTGGTGTTATTCCTCAGTCCGCCGGGTCTCGGCGCCGACTTGGGCAAGGAAGTCGGTCAGGGCAGAGTCCAGCTTCTGGGCTAGCTCCCGCTGTCTCGCGGCCAGATCCCGCGATTCTCCCAGGTCTCGCCCCAGGTCGAACAGCTCGATCCGGTCGTCCGCCCAAGTCTTGACAAGCTTCCACTTGCCGAGCCGCAACGCCGATTGGGGCTTGCGTGAGACGGCCTGGTGAAACACGAGGAAGTCCTGCTGCCTCTCCACGGAGGCGCCACCCTGCAAGACGCCGCGGAGGCTTCCACCATCGACTGACGCGGGCAGGTCATCAGGGTAGCCCGCAAGATCCGCCAAGGTCGGCAGGAGATCGAGCCCGGTGACCGCCGTGTGGCTGACGCTTCCGGGCGTTACTGCCGGACCAGCGACCAGGAACGGGACGCGGATCCCGCCCTCGTACATCGATCCCTTGGCCCCGCGCAAGGGGTGGTTGCGAGGGACGGGTGGCTCCCCGGCACCGGGCAGAGTGGCCCGCCCGCCATTGTCTGAAAGGAAGATGACGTAGGTGCTCTCGGCTAGGCCATGGCCGTCGATGCAGTCCAGGAGTCGGCCCACCGCCGTGTCCATGTCCCGCGTCATGGCCGCAAACGGGGGGAAGTAGTGCTTCTTCCCCGGCCCCCATCTGAGGACCTGCCGCAGGGTGTGTTCTCGGTAGAAGATGTCGAGGTGCACCGCGTAGTGGGACACCTGCAGATAGAAGGGAGCGCCCGAGTTCGCTTGCTCCTTCAAGAACTCGCACGCTCGCCCGGTAATGTGGTCGATCAGCTTGGGATCTTCGCGTGCTGCCGGCCCGCCGGAGCCCTTGCCCCCGCCCGTGCCGTTCCCGGTGTTGCCGTCGCTCGCGTCGTAGCCTACATCCTCCGGCGTGGGTGTGTCGAAGCGGTGGTCCCACTTGCCGAAGTGCGCCAAGCGGTAGCGGGGATCCGCCTTTTTCAGCACCGCCGGAATGTTCAGCTGGGCCCGGTACGCCAGCGGCCACGCCGCTTGGTCGCGCTGGTAAATGTGCCGGGCCGGGGTCTGCCCGATCTGGAGGCTGCGGCGGGTCGGGCAACAGAACGGGGCCGGGGCATAACCGTTCGAGAACGTCATCCCGCGCCCCGCGAGCCTCTCGAGTGCCGGCGTCCGAAAGTAGTCGCTTCGCGTGCCGGGATTGCTCCCATGCATCTCGACTGACGATCCGACCCAGCTCTGGTCGTCGCTCAGGATCACCACGAAGTTGGGCTGGGCGGGAGCAAGCGAACCCAGCGCCGCCGCCAAAATTGCCGTCAGAAGGTGCGAGCTTCGCATCATGCATCCGATCCTACGCAAGGCTCAACGGCTAGACTGGTCTCGCGAGGCACTGGATGGACATAACGCGCAGGTTCTTGTTGGCGACGGCAGGAGGTGCGTTCGTTCGAGCAAGGCTGCCCGGCTCCACCGGACTGTTCGCTGCGTCCTCGATAAACCACCTTGCCCTGACCGTGCCGGACGTCAGCAAGGCTGGGGAGTTCTACGCCCGTGTGCTCGGCACCCGAGTTATCAGCGACATGGGCGAGCGGGGCCAGATGCGAGGCCTCAGACGGAACTACCTAGCGCTGTTCAAGGGAGAGCGCCCTGGCCTCAACCACTTTTCGCCGGGAGTGGACGGATTGGACGAGCCTGAGGCGGGGGCAGTGCTCTCGCGGCACGGATACGAGCCCTTCGAGCGAGCGCCCGGCATCTGGGCTGTGCTCGATCCCGACGGCATCCAGAACCACCTGTCCGAGACCATGCGCCGGCAGGATGAGGTCGACGAGGCCTACAAGAGGGATCCCGCGCCTGAGTCCATCCTGCGCGGTGTCGATGTCAACCATGTGGCGCTACGCGTGAGCGACTTGGGCCGGTCCGTCGAGTGGTACCAGGCCCTGATGGGGCTAAACGTCGTCCGCCGAAGTGCGTCCTCGGCCTTCCTCGGCTTGGGCGGGAACTTTCTGGCCCTTTTCGCTGGGCGGCGCGCCGGGACAGCCGACCACTTCTGCTTCTCGGTTGAGGACTACGATCCGCAGTCTGTGCGGGACAAGCTCGCGATGCACGGGATCGAATCAACGCAGCGCGAGGATCGCACGTACTTCAAGGACCTCAACGGCCTGACCGTTCAGGTTTCCGAGGAAGGTCACCAGCCCTGAACGCCATCCGGGGCATTGCGGCATTCTGAGCGCAGGAGGCCTCGTGCCGGATGGCTGGCCCGGCTTGGCAGTTCTCATGCGTCCTGAGAGGCGTGCTCGCAAGCGGCCGGGGCAGAGCACGACGGAATCGGTCCGCACCACTCGGGACGCCCGCAGGAACCCCTATGGGAGTCTCCCGGAATCAGGATGGAATATCAGTATTCCTTCTTCATGTCCACGACGTTTCGCAGCTTCTCGCCCGCGCTGAATCGCGCAATGTTCTCCCGGTAGAGCTGTAGCCGCAGTTCGCCCCCGAGCCGGCCTTGGGTCGCGACGTGCGGCGTGATGATCGCGTTTTCGAACTTCCAGAGCGGATGGCCGTTGGGGAGCGGTTCCGGGTCCGTCACATCGACCCCGGCACCCGCCAAGTGCTGGCTGTCGAGAGACCGCACAAGCGAACCCATGTCGTAGAGCTTCCCGCGGGAGACGGCGATGAAATAGCTCCCGCGACGCATCATCTCGAACTGTGCAGGTCCGAGCATCCCTTCGCTCTCCGCCGTGTGCGGTGCGCAGACGAAGATGACGTCGGCCTCCGGAACCACTTCATCCAGCCGGTCCGGGTACACCATGCGGTCGAAGCTGGGCCTTGGCGGGAATTCCTCGGGGTCGACGCCGATCACATCCATCCCGAATGCCTTTGCCCGCCACGCTACGTTCGATCCGATTCCTCCCGTGCCGATCACCAGCGCGGTCTTGCCTTCCAGCTCCACCAAACCGTAGTTCCCGCCGCGCCAAGTCTCGTTCACACGGTCCGGGATGAAATGGTTGAGCTTGCGTGTCAGGGCCAGAAGCATGGCAAACGCATGGTCGGCGATTGCGGCGGACGAAAGCGTCTGCGCATTCGTCATCACGACATCGCTCTCGACGAGCTCTGGAAAGAGGTGCGGCTTGACGCCAGCGCTCGTGATCTGGACCCAGCGAAGCTGCTTTGCAGTCCGCACGAGCGGGAGGGTCGGATTGCCGATGATGGCGTCGGCATCGGCTGCCTCCCTGAGCAGGATGGAGTCCCCATCCCCGCGGTCCGTGACGTGGGTGATTGTCACTCCCGCTGGCTTGGTTCGCTCCAGCTCCTCGACCATTTCCGCAGATTGGCCGATGACAATGACCTTCTGGCCAAGCATGGGCGGGGCGTGGATGCTCGCAGCGGCTAGGAATGCAATCAGTGCTCTCATGGAACCTCCGCCATACATCGTATTCGCACAGACCTTCGGGAGGCGGACTCGCGGCAGACGCAGACGAGTCTGTCTCTGTTGGAATCCGGTCCGCGGGGGTGCGCCAGTAAGGCGACGCGCGATTCGCCCAACAGGACTGCGCTGAGGAAATGCCTCGAACGTCGGGCCCAGATTCGCCGAACTCCGACGCCCGGCCCAGAAGTCCGTGCGGTCCTCGGAGCAACCCGTAGCGGGCCGCGTCCGCTAGTCTTCCCCTGCCTCTGTCCAGAGAGCTGCCGTGCCCGCAACCGTGCGGGGGATACAGGCTACCATCGTGCGGACGGGCCGAAGTCTTCCGTCGATCCCGACCCGCGGGGCTTCGAGAGTGGAGATTGGCGCGGTGCCGGATCGCGAGTCGCCCACATCGGCGGCGGTTGACGACAGCCATGCCGCAATTGACGAAAATGTTCACGGATTCGGTGATCCGCCCGAACTTCTTGGTTGTTGTCCTGGACGACGTCCGGTTCGACGACCTAGGGTTTGCTGGCCATCCCTTCGTTCAGACGCCTAGCTTTGATCGCATCGCCAACGAGGGGGTCCAATTCACGAATGCGTTTGCGGCGATCCCGCTCTGCTCGCCGAATCGCGCCAGCATCCTCACTGGCCAGTACCCTCACTCGCACGGCATCATCGACAACACGGACCGCAGCCCGTGTTCGCACCAACTTCTCACCTTCCCGAGATTGCTCCGCCGGGTCGGATACGAGACGGCATTCTTTGGCAAGTGGCACATGGGCCTCGACGATTCGCCACGGCCCGGTTTCGACGAGTGGCTGAGCTTTCGCGGCCAGGGGACGTACTTCGACCCACCGGTCAATGACAACGGGCAGCGACGCGAGCTGAGAGGATACGCCTCGGACCTCTTCTCGGATCGCGTGGCCGAATTCATACGTCGGAGGCGAGACCGGCCATTCTTGGCCTACCTTTCGCACAAGGCCGTCCACCCCGAACTCTTCCAGGGAGCCGATGGCAGCATCCGACACGTCCCGGAAGATGGCGGGTTCAGGCCGCCGCGGAGGCTCCGCGGCTTGTACGAGGACGAACCTGTGCCCCGCCGCCCGAACACATGCTCGTACGGAGCGGGAAAGCGCGCATTGCGGCGAAGAATACCGGGCGTTCCGCCCTTGGGCCCGAGTACCGGAACGCCTGATCAGGTCGTGCGGGACCGGTTGCGCATTCTCACAGCCGCCGACCAGGCTTTCGCGAATGTGCTGCGGGCACTCGAGGAAACCGGTCAGGAGGGGAATACCCTAGTCCTGCTCACCAGCGACCACGGCTACTTCTATGGCGAGCACGGGTTGAACGAGGAGCGCCGCCTAGCGTACGAAGAGAGCATTCGCGTACCTCTTGCGGTGCGTTGGCCACAGCGCGTCGCTGCCGGTCGTGAGGCGAGTGGCCTTGCTGTCAGCGTCGACGTTGCTCCGACTCTGCTGGAATTGGCCGGCGCCGAGTCGCCGCCGGAGGTTCACGGACGCTCACTTGCCCCCTTGCTGGAGGGACCGACGCCGTCGGACTGGCGACGATCCCTGCTGGTCGAGTACTACTCGGACTCGGTTTGGCCACGAATGTCGTTCATGGGCTACCAAGCCGTCCGCACTGCCCGCTGGAAGTACATCCGCTACAGGGAGCTCGAGGGAATGGACGAGGTATACGACCTGAATAACGACCCCTTTGAACTGCGCAACCTGCACGACGCCCCGGGCATTCTTGCCACGAGGGCCGAGTTGCGAGCCGAACTGAACCGGTTGCTCGACGGCCTGGACGGCTGCTGAACCCCAAGCATGCCCTTCCGTCCCGACAGGTGCTCATGGTGGGCGGGGCGGGGCCCCGAAACATTAGCGCCCAGCGGACGTGACACCCCTCAGATAGGCCAGCGAGTCACGGGCCCCCTGCTACCGTTCCATGCCGCTGTCCTCCCACTCTACGGACAGCGGCCCATAATACCCAGCGTCGGTCAGGGCCCGCAGAGTGCTGGCGAAGTCGACTTGGCCACGGCCGACGGAGCGGAAGTCCCAGGCACGGCCCGCATCGCCGAAATCGAGGTGCGAGCCCAGAATGCTCCCGCGACCGTCGGGTGTCACCGCAGCATCCTTCATGTGGGTGCGCGGGATTCGGTGGGAGAATCTCCTTGCGAAGGCTGCTGGGTGGACACCCTGCCACTGAAGGTGGCTCGGATCGAAATTGAAACCGAGCGCCGGATGCTGGGCGGCAGCCTCGAGGGCCCGCTCTGCGGTGAGCCAATCGTACGCGACGCTGGTCGGATGGCATTCCATCGCGAAGCCCACGCCGTTGACTTCGAACACGTCAAGGATCGGCCGCCAAGTAGCGGCGAACGTGCGGAAACCCGCTCCGATCTCGGCCTCGAAAGGCGGAGCGAACCGATAGAGCAGGTGGCAGATCGGAGAACCGGTCAGGCCCGTTACTACCCGGGCGCCAAGGTTCCGGGCCGCGACCGCCGAGCGCTTCATCGACTCAGTGCCCCATTCGCGCTTGAGGTCGGGATCGGCGCGGCATTCAGCTGGAGCGAGGCCGTCCGAGCGCTCGTCGTCGTTCGGGTTGCACGTCAGCTGCCCGGCGAGAGCGTTGCAGATGGCGAATAGGCTTAGCCCTTGCTGCCTGAGGATTGCCATCCGGACCCGGCAATAGGCCATGGTCTCGGACGGCCGAAAGACGTCTAGGTGGTCTCCTCAGCGCGCCAGTTCCAAGCCGTCGTACCCCCATTTCGCGGCCCTCGCGGCGAGTTGTGCCAACGGAATGTCCGCCCACTGGGCGGTGCTAAGCGTGATCGGGTGCTTCTTGAACGTCGCATCGGGGTCTCTTCCAGTGCGAGGGCGGAAAGCGCCATCGCGTCTGAGAGCCATGCGTCTGCGCTCAACGGGGAGCGCCGGTCCACTCGCCGATTCGGTATTCCAGCGGCTGCGAGGCCGACTCGACCCGCAGGCGCACCGCCTTCTGGTCGCTGTGTTCGACGAGGCCGATCGTCAGCATTGCAGGGACGGCCTACAGATACTGCCACTGCGGTTTGGGCCCTTGCCCGAACCCGAACACCGTCATCCCCCCAGAGCCCCGGTGCCAGAACTCATCCCGGTGGTCATCGTGGGGGGCAAGCGCAAGATAGAGCGCGCGCCGCATGTGGCGGTCGTCGAGCAACACCCACTGCGGTTCGGGCAGCTTGCCGTTCCACTGCTCGGCCTGCGGCGGCATCGGCATTTCGTGGCCCGCCCAGTTGCGCCAATAGTCCCGCTCCGCGTCGAAGGTGCCGCCGGGCGTGCCCTCGTAGAGGATCCAGTAGGGCTCCGGCCCCTTTGCCAGCGGGGTCATCCGAGCAAAGTCCGGGAAGCTCTCCCACCGGACCTCCCACTGCCCGTTCTCCGTGGCGGAGTCTACCTGGACACGTAACGGACCTTCCGCGGCGATCCGGCTACGTTGCTTGCCTTTGGGCCGCCCGGGATGGAAGTCCGGCGGGAGGATGTTTGGGATCCCGCGGAACTGTCCCCGGAAGCCGCCCTCCGGCCGGTAGCTAATCCAATCCTTGCCGTCCCTGTCGATCAGCTCGCGAACCCGGATCCGCCTAAGTGGTAGTAGTAAGTGGCGTTCCGCGCCTTGATCCTGATCGCCGGCTCTCCCCAGTAGTCGTCCACTCGCTCCGCCGCCACCAGCGGGCTGTGCTGCTCTACCGTTCCACCCACGACGACGTCAATCGGTCGGCAGGAGCCGATGTCCATGTTCCCTTCGAGCAGCAACCCTTCGTGCTCGTCACCTTCCCAGGAATATATGGTGGTCGCTGGCCAATCGCCGGTTGTGCTAGAGAGGTGGGTCCACCGTGGCATCGGCGTCGTCGCGTAGAGGGCGAAGCCGCAGGTCAAGAGCAGGAGCGCGGTCGTTGCCATGGAGCCACCTGTTTGATGCCCGGACGGAGCCTTGCTCTGGCACACCCAATGGGTAGTACGCTCTGCGCCGGCAAGGCTGCAAGCCGCAGATCGGGCCTGAACGCACCCGGGCTTGCTTTCTGCTCGGTTCGGGTCGATCCCCGGCTTGGAACGTCGCTCGCAGCCTCCTTGCCCAGTGGGCCCCAAGACCGTTCGGGAGTTGCCGAGGCGACCACTTGTCGGTCGCCGCCGCCGCCGATTCGGGAGGCCGCTGGGACCGAGGAAATGCTCTCATGGGTGCTGGCTTCGGAGGTTTTCTCTCAAGTCCGGTCCCGGTTGGAGTGCAGGCTCTTGAGTGCTCGGGCCACGAGGCGTCCTTATTCATGAATGGAATGCCTAGGGGTTGACTCGTGATGCTGTGTTAAAGGTTGCCTTCAACACAGCATTGCAAGACTCAGCCATCCGAAAACAGGGAAATTCTTGACCCCAACAGCGGAGACCCTGCCAATGAAGTTCCATGGAGACCGTCGGCGCCTTGTGAGCCAAGGTCGCCAACATGGCGGTCGGTGTTGCCTTCTCCGTTGCCTCTCTTGGTGAGGAGGATGGCACGGCAGACGCCAGGACGGCCTCGTCTATCTGCTCGTCCCTGTCCGTCAGGTCAGTGATCACGAGGTTGCGGCCGTCGCGCCCGTACTTGCGGACCCACTTCACCAGCCGCTCCACTGTGAGACTCTCTCCGCCATCGTGGGTGGCGAGATGATCCCGCGGTCGCACCGCCTCACGCGAGCTTGGGTCTCCTGTGCGCCTAAGCGGTCTTCCTGCCGCGCCGCAAGCTGGGCCTTGGCGACAAGCAGGCGCTTGCCCTTGTTGAGGAATCGCACAACTTCGCCGCCGCGAATCTAGTCGTCCGATTCGAACCGAAGCGTCATAGAGCGGTTCACATCCGCCAATCGTGCCCCCACTTCAAGTCTGTATGGGCCTTGCCGTCGAGGCTATAGAAGTGGTCGTTGCCAGTTCGCAACGCGGCGGGAGGTCTCATGCGATGGTGCGAATTCCGTGTCGTTCGCGCCCGGTGCCAAGAGAGCGGTAGCCGAGATCGTCTCGGAGTAGCCTTGTGACTCGCCTCCGGGCTTGGATCTCCGGACCGCCGACCTAGGTCATGTGTCCAGAACTTCCCACCGCCCCTTCTTGGTGGGTCCCACATGGCGGATGCGGCCTGCCTTCCGGAGCTTGTCAAGGTGGTACTTCACGCCCGCCGGTGTGACTCGGACGCGTGAAGCCAGATCGTTCCGAGTCAGGTTCGGATTGTCTCGCAGGAGAGCGACGATCCGGTCCCTAGTAGGCGTCGTGTCTGCTCTGGGAGTGGTTTCTTGGGTAGTCCCGGAGGGTGGACCAGCAGTTTCCTGGGCAGTCCCAGGTGGTTCTTGGATAGTGTTTGGGGTCGGCCCCCTGGTTTCTTGGGTAGTCGCCTGTGCGATGCTGCGGGTTGTCGCGGGAAGTTGCCTTGCCGCAGCGTGAGGCCGCTCAAGGTTGCGCGGCCGCCAGATCCTCGTTAGGAAACCCGCGCCCACATCAAACTCGGGCTCCGGTAGGCCCACCTCGACGCAGCGCCGGATCATGTCCACCGTCCCAGTCCCCATTCTCTCGATGTAGCGCAGCAGGTACATCGATTCTGCGATCAACGGATTCCCGGGCAGCGACTGGTGCGCGACTCGCAGCTTCTCCACGGTCAGCGGTGGCGGCAAGTGGCCGGAATTCAGGATCTCCAGCCGATCCGCGAATAGCATGACCTGAACGCTGCTGTTGTCGGTGTAGTCTCGGTGCGCCACCGCGTTGACGACGGCTTCTGCTACTACCTCTTTCGGGATCTCGTAGGCAACAGGGGCTCGGACGTTCTCCGCCCTTGTACCCACGGCCAGCGCAATCTTGCTTAAGACGAAGTCGACCGCTTGGTCCACCAACTCGAAGACCGTTCCCTTGTACACCTGATAAGACGGAATTGGCTTGGAGACATCAGTCCCGTGGAAATGCGCGCACTTGACTTCGGAGGAGATCAGGAATCGTTGCGGGGCTCTCCCGAACAGCAGGACAGCCGCATTGGTGAGCCGTCCCCTACTCAAGAGGTTCAAGTGCCTCAGCAGGTCAGCCGGAGGAGTCTCCGGAGGCAGCGGAAGCTGCCGAGCCCTTCGAGCAATGCGGATGAAGCGGTACATTCCTTCTACATCCAAGTCGTCAAGGGTTGCACCCGAGCAATGGGCCGCGTCGAACGGTCCGAAGCGCAACAGCTCCTTTGCTTCGAGGTACTGCACGAGCGCAGCGTAGAGACCGGCCACCAATTCGGCGGACGTCGCAAAGCGCCTTCGCACTAGGCCAGCCTGCGACCTGCCGACGAGCAACTGCATCTTCGGGTGTCGATAACCCTCTCTTGCGCTCTTCACAAAGATGAGCCGGTGCCTATTTAGCTCCGTGGCCCGGTCGAACTCATGCTCAGTGGGCGAGACTCCCTGTTCGTCCTCGAATCCGTACTCCTTTCCAAGGATGCACACAAAGATGTCGCAGCGTACGACTTCGTTTAGATACACGTCACGGGGTCGGCGGTCAGATGCTGGCACATCCTCGAAGAGAAACACCTCAAAGAAGCGCCGCATGAGCGGATCGCCACGCAGGTAGTCGCGCAATAGCCCGCGCTCGCCAGCGAACTCCCGCTGTACGCTGCTGATGAAGATCCGGATCGGGTTCACGCGCTCGGTCCTCCCTCTGCCAATGACTGTGGGATCGTACGGCGGAAGCACCAACCGCTAAGCAGCTGCAGAATAAGGCCCTGCCCGATGGTGCGGGTCGTGTCGAGGCCGAGCTCGAAAGCGGTGATGTAAGCGTCCATGATTGAGAGGACTGCGTGGATAGGGCGCTGGTCGGGAAAGGGCGAGAAGGGGACTTCGATAACGGCCAAGTGACCAGGGCGATTGTGAACGAAGACGTCACCCTGAGCCATACGGGCGTTCAGGCGGGCGGTCACTGGAGCGTTCAGCAGGTGGGCGGAGTATAACGCTTCGTGTTCTGATCCCGTCACGAGCAGAATGTCTCCGCCGCCATTAGCAGGCTTGTTGCCAAGGTCCTCTGCGCAATTCCCGATCCCCTCTGCCCATTCTCCCGAAGCCGCGAATCGTAGCTCACCCTTCGAGATTGGCGGCGCCGTCGATGCTACGGCATGGGAAGTCCGGGACGCGGGCGTAAGCAGGACAGTCTCCAGACCTCGCATACAGTTGCGCGTCGCGGACGGATGGGACTCCGGGCTATCGCAATCGACCCCGTCTCAAGCCCATTCCCTTGCTGCATTCTCCAGAGTCCTCGGTTCGCTTCGCTTCCCCTCTTCCCCAAGACCGCAGCCTGTTCACTCTGCGATCCTCAGATTACACGCGGCGACCACATTTGCGCCTCCAGCTCCGCCGCTCGCTCAACGGTGGCAGCGCAGACCGGGCCTTCAGCATGGACACCCCATCCGCCAATGTGCACGGCGGACAGGCTGTAGCGCTGCCTGGCCTTCGATGCCATCAACTCGTGGCGTGTGTTCGAGCTGCGGCGCTACGCACGCGAGGGGCCCGACACGCCGGCCAAGGAGGTTCTCTCGCCGCTGGAGATGCAAGTCATCTGGAGCTAAATGGTGGGTGCGGGTCTGCTGCCGCCGAAGGACATCCGCGTTTGGGTGGTGATGCTGGCGCGCATCTTGGGCTGGCAGCCGCGGAAGCGCCGTCGGCTGCCGGGCAACGAGGTGTTGTGGAAGGCGGAGCGCGTTCGGACGAGCCTGCAGTCGAGCACCCGATAGCGCCGTGGGCCACTCCCAGAACCGCTCTAGGCGAACCCGCGATGAGGGCTTTCGCCCCGCTCGCATTACTCGCCACGACATATCGGATCCCGCTGGACACGGTCCCGGCATTCGCCGGAACGTTGGGACGGCAGCCGAACTAAATGCGACAGCGGCAGGGCCTCCGGATCGCGTCCCGTGACGCCTTAGCGTCGTTGAGCTGCGGGGAGACAAATATGGCCTCCTCGGGCGCTAGGCCGAGGACGACTCTGGGCTTGGGAAGTCCTCGCAATTGCTTCCGCTTCCATGGCCGCAACGTGGCAGTTCCGGGCGTGGAATTCATGATTCGTACGGCTAAGAGTTGGTAAGGATATTCTGCATTCACTTGAAATTCTTCTGGCGAGGTGCCGGTAGCAGTTGGCAGAACAGCCCGCTGGTGGATGCGCGCGTCCACGCTTCGTCCACATTCTGGACCCCTTGGTCGGTTGCAAGCCAGTTCAACCATCACAGTGCGAGAGGATGGATGCGGAAACGAGTTTGCGCCGATTTGGTCGCGCTCTGCTGCGAACGGGTCTACCACGGTCTGCCGCACAGGCTGCGTTTCCGCGGCGACGGCCGTCGAGTCACCATCTCAGGGGATTGGCGCGGCCTCATCGCTGATGCGCCGCGTATTTGGTGCAGACGAGGCCAGCGCAATCGGCGCGCCATGTCGGACGGACGGTGGAGGGTCGCGGCCGACATCAAGTGACAGTGAAACCGCTATCCCGCCGGGGCCACGAATCGAAGCCGTACTCCGCAGGCTGAGTCGATCTTAGTAACCGTCCCGAGTCTGGGGTCTCTCTTTCCCGATAAGCCCTTGGAAAGGCCCACGCGATCGATTTCGGCACGACGTGCGATCTCCGATACGCCGCCCTGCGCCGCCGCCACGTTTCGAAACGCCTTCATCAACAGCCGCGGGTCGCCTTCGAATTCCTCGATCGCGGCGTTCAGGTACGTGGCGATGTCTTGCGGCGTCCTGAGGTAGTCGCTTGGCCGATGGTCCTTCACTGGCATCTTCGCTTCTCCTGCTGATATGCCCTCCAATAGGCTTGGGCTCTTGCAATGTCGCGAGCCTGGCGCTTCTTGGTCCCGGCGGCCAATAGAATCACGAGTCTCTTGCCGTCGGCACGATAGTAGACGCGGTACCCGGGACCGAAGTCGATTCGGAGCTCCTACACGCCCCTGCCAGCCCCTTGTGATCTCCATAGTCCCCAAGTCCGACTTGGTCGATCTGTGTCCGGACGCGCGCCCGAATCTCGCCACTCTGCCGCCGCAACGACTCTCCAAAGTAGTCCGTACCGTCCTCCGCCACGTAGTGGGCTAGTTGACCAAAGGCTATCGGCGAGCCAGCCGACCATCTCCCGCAAGCCCTGCGAGTGGGTGGGGAAGGTCGCGGTCAGTGACAGTGGCCGTCCCTGTCTCGATTCGCATAGCCGCAGGCTGACGGTCGACTGCATCTTGTGCACGTCGATGCCCGCTGTGCGCGGCTCGACGACGAGCATCTAATCGACGCTGAAGTTGTTCATGGCGTTATGCTCCCCTCTAGCAGCAGCAGGGTGGCCAGCCCGGCATTGGCCAAACGTCCGCAGAACGGCGGCGATTCGCTATTCGTCCTCGCTGTCCGACGGGCAACGGGTACAATTCGGGGCTCGACTCGGGCTGGCCGGGTCAGTCTGCTTCCGGAGAACCGGCTGCCAATAGAATTCTCGACATCGTCCCACTTCCGCTAGCTGCCATGGCAGCACAGCTTGGCGCTCCGCGGCAGGGTCGGCATCGCTTCGCGGTGGCGCATCGGCTGCCGCGCTGAGGTCACACGCGATTTCATGCAGTCGGGGTAAGCATGCCCCGCTCATTACGTTTGCTTGCTTGCCTTGTTCGGTCTCTCCGTACGTACGCGCACCTGCGTTGTCTCGGGGGCGCCTGCCCTCCGGTGATCTCGCGATTGATGCCCAATCGGCACAACTGCCATCCGCTCTCCAGCACTCGCGCTGCTGGCGCAGCCTGGATACCGCCGGGTCTTGGCTGACTCGGCAGGGCGACTACGACATGGTCGATGAGTTCCCGATCGGAACGGCTGCGATTGAGTTCTTGATCTGGTGCATCACGGACGTAATCGCTTGGTCCCTGTCCAGGCGCCAGAGTGCCGACTAGAATGCGACGAGGCGGCGTACCTGAAATCCAAGAGGGACCTTGCAGGAATACCTCGATGGGCGATGTCGCAGGAGCGCTAGCTGCCAGCTCTTGGACCATCGGGACCCTTGCAGCACGGATGGCACTCCAGACTCGTTGGGAAGTTCTGCCCCCTTTGCGGTCCATTTCGGAGTTCAGGACGGGTGACAGGGCAGGCGCTGCGAGGGTAGGATTGGATCGTGACGGACCGGCCCGACAGGCGCAGGTTCCTGCACGGTCTAGGGGCCAGCATAGCCCTGCCGATGCTGGAGAGCTTTGCGATCCGCCCGTCTATGGCGGGCGGGCAGTCTTCCGCGCCTCTTACGCGGCTGGTGTGTGCGGGGACATATCTCGGTTTCTACCAGCCCCATTTCTTCCCCCGCCAGAGGGGCCAAGGGTATGAGTTCCCGCACGCTCTTGGACCGCTGGCAGCGTTCCGCGATAGGCTGACGATCCTGTCCGGCCTCGATCACCGCGGCCGGAACGGGCACCACGGGTGGAAGGCATGGCTCAGCGGGTCGGTCGGCCGCGGCGTGTCGTTCGACCAGCTGGTCGCAGGGCATGTCGGAGACCGAACGCGTTTTGATTCTCTTCAGGTCACTTGCGGCAATCCCCCGGACGAGGCGCGGCTGAGCTTCACGCCAGAGGGCGTCGCCCTGCCGATGATCGGGCGTCCGAGCGTTCTCTACTCCAAGCTGTTCCGGTCTGGAGCCGACACCCAGAGGATCCGCTACCTGCTTGCCACCAACCGCAGCGTCCTCGACGGTGCTGTCGCTGAGGCGCGCGCCCTCGAGCGGAACTCCGGGGCGGCTGACCGCCAGAAACTGGGGGAGTACTTTGCCGCCGTCCGGTCGGTCGAGCGGCGTCTCGGCAAGGAGGCCATGTGGCTTGGGCGCCCTGTGCCAGAGGTCGACTATCCCTTGCCGGAATTCGATCCGGTCGCTCCCAATCTTGCGCTCGAGTGCGAGTCGATCATGTACGACTTGATCGGCCTGGCGCTCGTGACGGACTCGACGCGGGTCGTGAGCTTCACGATTCCCGGCTGGAGCCAAGTATTCAGCATCGGGGGCAGAAACCTCAGCGCGGGGTATCACGGCTTGTCGCATCATGGCAACGATGCGCAGCGCATAGCCGACTACACCCTCGTCGGAATCGAGCACTCAAGGCGTATGGCTGGGCTGCTGAGCACTCTGGAGCAGGCGACCGACGAGGAGGGTCGGCCGCTGCTCGAAACGACTGCCGTGCTCTTCGGCAGCGGGATGGGCGACGCCAACACGCACGACAACAGCAACCTGCCCACGCTGCTGGCCGGCGGCCCGTTCCGTCACGGTCGGCATCAGCGCTACGATCGCGACGCGGGCGCCTCGCGCCTACTGGGTGACCTGTACGTCACGCTGATGCAGGGCTTCGGCATGGAGGTCGAGCACTTCGCGGGAGCGCGCTCCGGACTGGCCGAGGACCTGGCGTGATCGGCTTGCTGGGCCGGTTCCGGCCTTGCGTGTTTGCGGCCGCCTTGCTTACAGTTGGGCTCGTCCGAGGAGAACCACTACCCACCTCGGTAAGTGAGTTCTTCAGCCACTACTGTGCGGACTGCCACTCGGTGGCTCAGCCGCCGAACGGAGTGCGTCTCCCGCCGGACGAGATCGATTGGCGCGACCGGGGGCAGGCGAGGGTCTGGGAGAGGGTCCAACTCGCCTTGGCCAAGTCGGAGATGCCGCCAGCAGGGGCTGCTCAGCCCGACTCGAACGAGCGGGCGAGAACGATCTCGTGGGTAGAGGCCCAGTTGTTGTCGCATTCCGGTCCGGCCGCGTCTGTTCCCCGCCGCCTGAATCGCGCCGAGTACCGCAACACTATCCGGGCGCTGTTCGACATGCCCGACTTCGAACTGCCCGCATCATTCCCTTCCGACAGCTCCACTGACGGTTTCGACAATCTCGCTCCGGGCCTGACGCTGTCTGCCCCATTGCTGGCCGAGTACGTCGCACTGGCGTCCCGGGTCGCGGATGAGGTACTGCCGCCCGAAGCGCCGCCGGCGAGCGCTCCCCGGAAATCGTATTCTCTTTCCCCGACCGCGTTCGATTCCAGCGCAGGGCGCGCGGTGGAGGGCCGCTTCTATCGGATCGTGTCGTCTCGAAACATGGCCAGCGCCGCCGCTTGGCCGTCGCGCTTCGAGGCCACACACAGCGGCGTGTACCGCGTCACAATCCGCGCGTCAGTCTTCCAGAGCGAGGGGATGTTCTACGGGCCTAGGGAGAGGGGGGTCCGATTGGGGCTCTACGCGCGTCCCAAGACCGGGCAGTACTACGCCCCGTTTGGGGACCTGCGGAAGGTAGCCCAGTTCAGACTGCCTGCCGGTAGCCACGCGCCAGCGGAGCTCTCCGCGGAAGTGGAGCTGTACGCCGGAGAATTATTCGGCGTGCGCTGGGAAGATGGCCCGGCGTATTCCGACCCGCCCCGCAGGGACTACTCGCATCGTTTCCTCGCGGACCGTCTCACGCGGGACCGCCTGTACTACGCGGCGATGCTTGAGTTCGGCGGGGGGCCTCGAGGCACCACCCAAGATCAGGTCTACGAGGCCACGCGGGAACTGATGGACAGCGGGACGCTGGACCTCTCCGACCCTCGACTGGACACGCTTCCTGAGGTCTGGGGCGGTGGCTTGTCCGACGCTCCGCACAACTGGATCAAAGCGTTCGTTCACGAAGAGATGATGCGCTTCGGTCCGGCTGTGGACGTTTCCGCAATCGAGGTCGTCGGGCCGCTGCGGCTTGTCGAGGACGCAGTGACAAGGGCCCGTCGGGCCCGCGCCGACGCCTTCTTAGCCGGCCCAAGCCCAGGAGCGTCCTCCCGTGAGCGAGCCGAGCTCGTGCTTCGCCGCTTTCTCACCGCTGCCTTTCGCAGGCCTGCCACGCCCGCCGACATTCTGTCCTATACGAATCTGGCACTGCTGCACGTTGCGGACACGCCCAATGCACGCCTCGAAGACGGCTTGCACTTGGCCGTTCGCCAGGCGTTGGTGTCGCCTCGGTTCCTGTACCGGGGCCTCCAGCCCGGTCGCTTGGACCAGTTCGACCTTGCGGCCCGCCTGAGCTACTTCCTGACATCCCGCCCGCCCGACGTGCCCTTGCTGCAGCAGGCGGATCGCGGCGCTCTGGCAGACCCGGCTGTGCTCGCTGAGGAGGTCAACCGTCTGCTCGCGACCGAGCTCAGCGACAGCTTTGTGCGCAGTTTCACCGGTCAGTGGCTGTCCACGCGCGCTCTGAATGGGATCATGCCCGATCCCCGTCTGCTCAAGTTCTACGACCCCGACCGCGAGGCCCTGGTCGCGGAGGCAGAGATGTTCTTTGCCGAGATCCTGCGCAACAACCTGCCGATCGAGACATTCATCGAGCCCGGATTCAGCTTTCGGAGCGCACGCCACAACAAGATCTATGGCACGGCCGTGGAAGGCAACCAGATGCGGCGGGTGACACTGCCGCCGGGGGATCGCCACGCGGGCCTGCTAGGCATGGCGGCGGTGATGATGGCGACCGCGAACGGCGTCGACACGAATCCCGTTCCCCGCGGAGTGTGGGTCTTAGACAACATCCTCGGGCGGCCACCCGGGGAACCGCCGCCCAACGTGCCCGCGATCGCACCTGACACGAGCGGCACGTCGTCGATTCTCGACCAGCTCGCATCCCACCGTTCGGACCCCGTGTGCGCGAGCTGCCACAGAGACATCGATCCCCTCGGGACGGTCTTGGAGAGCTTTGACCCGGTAGGGCGCTGGCGGGACCGCTACCCTGTCTACACGCAGCCTCCCGACGGGGCAGCGCCTCTGGAAGAAGACTTCTACTCGACAGAGGGCAAGGGCGTCATCCCAGGTCCGCCCGTGATCACCGTCGCGATTCTGCCCGATGGCACGCGTCTGGAGAGTGTGGCAGACCTGAGACAGTTTGTGATCGAGCGGGTCGACGAGTTCGCGGCGTGCTTGGCTGAGAAGTTGTTGGCCTATGGCACCGGCCGCGCTCCGGGATTTGCGGATCGCCGGGTGGCCCGGCGCATCGCACGTCGTGCCGTTGACCGCGGCGCCGGGTTCCGGGATCTTGTGGTTGCTGTCGTCCAGTCGGACGCTTTCGCGCTGCGCTGAGCCGTACCGGCGTTTCCGGGAACTGTGGACTTGACGATTCATTGGTGCTTCGGACGTGCCCGAAGCCCCGAATCGGCTGTCGCGGTCGTACTCTTGCCGCAGAATCCAATTCAGAACCAGCCAGGCGGCGGAGGTGCTTCAGGTTGCCGGATGCGGGTCGCCCGGAGCCTCTGTACCCTTGAGCATCAAGATCGGCGCCCAAGTCGTTTCCCCTTTCCGCCCGTCGCGTCGGCGATCATGACCACCGATTGGGAGGAGTGTTCTCATGACCCATCTAGACAGCCTGACCTGTTGATTGGGTGCAGCCACCAGTTCGTGGCCCTCGGGCCGGAAGGGGGTCGGGCTATCCCTCGCGCGGATAGATCGTCGAGGTCGGCACGAGTGCAACGATCCTCCGCACGGTCCATCGGCTTCTCAAGGAGAACGGCAAGTCGCGAATCGGAGCCGACTGGTGCGCTGCAAGTCTGGCTTCACCTGACCAGTCGACTTCCGCCTCAGCCACGGAATTTGCAACAATGCAGAGGGCCCTCGAACACAATCTGGGCTAGTTCGAGCTACGCCTTGGCTGCGTACAATGTGCATTAGCAAAGATGCCGGACTCTTCGAATCACAAATGTCCTACATTTCCCATGCAGACTACAGGCCTACATCTTCGACAGCGCTCCTCAGTGCCACAATACGTCGCTCAGGCACTCCACTCTTGGCAGCACTCTGCATCACTTTGGGCATCACGCCGACCTATGGACAGCAACAGTATGGGGGACTCAGAGTTGTCGTCACGGACCAATCAGGGGCCGGAATTCCAGATGCCGAGGTTGAACTTGATAGCTCGGCTCTGATTCGGACAGCGAAGGGAAGGACGAATGCCCAAGGGGCGATGATTAACGCCACTCTTGCGCCAGGAATCTACCAAGTGACCGTACGGTCGCCAGAATTTCAAGATGCGACTCAAGAAGGCGTCGTAGTTGAGATTGGACGGACGTTCTCGGTTGAATTCGAACTTGAATTAGGTCAGATCGACACCGAGATCGTCGTAGCGGCATCTGCTTCTGTAATTGACACGTACCGGAGCGAATCAGCATCAGTCTACTCGGGAAGTGACCTTATGGATGCTGCGGGTGGGCGTGACTTCACGGACTACGCGCACTTCACACCCAGTGTCAACACCGAAGCTCAAAGCGGCAACGTGTATCACAGAGGCCAGCAGGTGCTGGGAATCTCGGTTGACGGAGCATCCGGGGCAGAGAACGTCTTCTATGTTGACGGTGTCGACACGACCAGCATGTACAACGGGTTGAACAACCAGAACCTGAGGGTTGAGACAGTGGCGGAACTTCAGCTGAAGACTGCAGGTTACGAGGCCGAGTTCGGTGGCGCGATGGGCGGTGTGCTGAGTGTGCAGACCAAGAGCGGCTCGAATCAAGTCCACGGCAGTGCTCTCTGGTATGGAAGCGGGAGCGTCTTGAGTGGAGCCCCGAACAAGCGCCTGCGCCTCGACCCAGCACAGGCAGTCGATGTCGCTGAATTCGTGTACGATCCAGAAGACGATGACCTGACCAACGAGCTCGGAGTAACGGTGGGCGGGCCATTGTGGCCCAACTTCGCATGGTTCTATGGGGCTTTGCTCCCTCAGTTCCGCGAACGGAAGCGGAGGGTCGCCTTCACATCGGGCGAGTCCGGCGAGTTTCGCCGGAATGAGCGCCTTCTCAGCAGCACCTCGAAGATTGACATCCAACCTGCCGCGAAGGTGAGACTCATGGCATCGCTGGCGTCGGACTGGGCGGACCGGAAAGGCAGCCTGCCAAGTCTTGACGGCACGGACAATCCGGACTTCGAGTGGGCTAACGTGGGATTCACCTACCCTGGTTACACATTCTCCGGCGCCGTGACGCTCGCTCCGACTCCGGTCCTTACGATCGACGCTCGGTGGGGATTGAACGCCTTCCAGATCGAGCAGTCACTGCAGCCTGACCGGGTCCGACATCGCTTCATCGAGTCTCCCGGGCGGATCGGGTTCCAGCCGGGCGACTCCCTCTACCGCCCGCGGGGGTTCTCGACAATCGGGCATGCCGCAAGCTATGCCACTGCGCAGGACTTTCAGAAGAAGTCCACTCTGTCGCTGACCGGCAGCTATCTGGCCAGTGTGGGGCGCCAGCAGCACAACCTGCGATTTGGGTGGATGCGCAGTGGGCTGGGACACGACGTCAACGACTCGTACAGATACGACTACGTCCTCTACCGTTATGGCCAGCCGTACTACATGGTCGACGGGACCGTTCGCACCAGCGGGTGTACCGGGCCAGACGGTGTTCTCTACGATCCCTGCGGCCACTACGAGGTTCGCTCACCGTTCGGGATCATCGCAAACGCCAAGACGGTCCGGCACGCTCTGTTTGCGCAGGACTCTTGGACGCTTGCCAGCGGGCTGACCCTAAACCTTGGCGTCCGCCTGGAGCAAGAAGAGGTGCCGTCCTTCAGTGATCTTCCGGGCTACACCGAGGCGCCAGTCAGATGGGGCTTCGCCGACAAGGTAGCGCCGCGCCTGGGCTTCGCGTATGACGTGTTCGGCAATTCCAAGCTCAAGGCATTCGCCAGCTGGGGCCGATTCTATGACGCGATGAAGCTTGCGGTGGCAGAGGGTCTGCTGGGTGGCTTCAAATGGCTGAGCCACTACTACCTATTGGACGACGGGTCTCTCGACTGGCCGAGCGTAGGAGGGCTCTCGGGTCAGGGTCCTTATCCCGGAACGTTCCTGGAGACGAGGAACTGGCGTCTACCGGCATTTGAGGATCTCGACCCGGATCTGAGACCAATGCGCATGACCTCTACGGTCGCGGGTTGGGAGTATGAGTTGCGCAAGAACAACGTTGTGTCGTTCCGCTATACACGGAAGCACTTGGACGAGGCCATCGAAGACGTCGGGCGTCAGACCCCTGCTGGAGAGGCGTACTACATCACCAATCCCGGTCGAGGCCTCTCAGTCAGCCGGTTCCTTGATGCGGGCCTACCTGCCACACCCAAGCCAAAGCGCACATATAATGCGTGGGAACTAAGATTTCGAAAGGCGTTGGATCATCGGTGGCAAGCAGATATTTCTTATGTATATTCTCGACTACATGGCTTGTACTCCGGTCTCGGCAGCTCCGATGAAGACGGGCGGATCACGCCGAATGCTGATCGGGACTTCGATCTTTGGTTCCTGTCGTATGATTCCAATGGCAACCTGATTGACGGTCCCCTCGGCACAGACCGCCCACATCAGCTCAAGGCGAACTGGGTCTACCTAACGCCGTGGCGGATGGAGGTCATGGGCTTCTTCCGGGCGGCGAGCGGAACGCCGATCACTCGGATGGTTGATTTTGAGCACGCGGAAGTGAAGGTCGACAATCGTGGCAGCGATGGGCGGAATCCCATGTGGACGCAGACGGATCTATCCGTGATCCAGCGATTCCATCCATTCGCGAGCGACAGCAGGTGGCTGGAGATCAACTTCAACATCATCAACGTCTTCAACCAGCGAACGGCTTTGCGTACGTTTCGGAACCTGTACCGCCAGTCGCTCCCACTGTGGCAGCCTGGGGATCCAGTCTCTGAAGTGCTCGGCGGCTATGACTACGAGGCCATCGCGGCTGCCCAAGGTGCAACCCTCGACCCCCGTTTCTTGATGCGAGACCGATTCTTGGACCCGATCAGCGCGCGCGTCGGACTGCGATTCGTATTCTGAGCCCGGTCGACTGAGTCAGTTCGGTGGCTGGTCGCCACACACAGCTTGCCTCAATACCTCGTCCTGCGGGAACTTCGCACACTGGTGCGGGGTTCGGCGTTCGACCGGTTGACGATGGGGCCCTTGGAGTGGGCTGCCGTCGGCCATGGCGGCAAGGTTGCCTGGCCGGTTCGTCTTGGAGGCTCTTGACCGGATTGCCAGTCTGAGGCCCGCGCAGATGTAGCGAACGATCTTCGTCTTCGGCTAGAGCCGATCCAGAGCGAAGCCGATCTGGTCCGGGTCGAGACTAGAGGAGGGGCTGTACACCCGGCCAGCGACCGCCCTGACCTGCGTGGGGAAAGTCCGGGCGGCATACGACCGCCCACGAGTCGTCGTAGAATCTACGCGTGGGTAATCGGCACCCCATCCCCCAACCATGACTAATCGAACCATTCTTGCGTTACCGTTCATTGCTTTGCTCGTGTGGGCACTGAGTGCTCAGGGAGACCGCGCCGAGGTCTTCCAGGTCGCTCCGGAAACGATCGCTGAGATGCCCTCAGGGAAGGAAGCGGACGGTCTGCCAGGGGACTTCGTCCTGCGAAACGCCAAGATCCACGCTCTCGTCTCTGGCTCGCAGCCGTTCCGCCGGGCCAACATGACTACGGACTACGGAGCGGTCCTGCAGGGTTGCCTGTATGACTTGGACCTGCGGGGCGGCGGAAACGACCAACTTACGGCCCTCAGGCCGGGCGGGGAGTCGGGCTTCATGTCAAGCGTGTCGATCGTCGAAGATGGCACGGTTGCCGTGCTTGAGGCGGTGCGGACTGCGGAGACCGGAGCCGGCCTGCACACTCGGCACGAGTACAGGCTGGAGCCTGGCTGGGAGTATTTGGAAGTGAGCTCCACCTATTCCAACCAATCGCAGGGCCCGATTCCGATCTCGCCGGCGCCGGTCTGGAAGGGTCTTGAGAGCGAGCAGGTTGTGAACGGCATCATGGTTGGCGACAGCGTTGATCCGTTTGACAAGCGCGGGTACGCCGTTGCCTCAGTTGCCGAAGAGTCCCTACCGGCAGACGCCACATTGGCGTCGGGTGCCAGCCAGACCTTCGGCATCCGCGTGTCGGTCGGCAGGTCGCCGCTTGCCGCTTATGGGGTTTTGGCAGCCACACAAGGGCCGAGCGGAGTCGTGGAGGGGACTGTCAAGGACCCTTCCGGACAGCCAGCAGTGCATGGAGCGCTGCGGGTCTCGTTGGACGGGCAGTGGCTGCCGGCGTATCCGGACAACGATGGCCACTTCTCGTTTCGGTTACCGCCGGGCACGTACGAGGCGAGCTTCGAGGACATTGGCCGGCCCGATATTGACCACACAATTCGAGTCCGGTCAGGTGAGGTGACTCGCCTTGACCTCGAAGTGCCGGCGGCGTCGGCCGTGAGCGTTTCGATTCGTGATCTGGATGGCAACTTGTCTCCAGGCAAGGTCCAGTTCATCGGTGTGGATGGCACGGAGACGCCCAACTTCGGGACCGACTACCGGGCTCACGGAGGCAACCACCAGTACCAGACTCACGATGGGAGGGTGTTGCAGCAGGTTCCGCCAGGCAACTATCTGCTGCGTGTGACGCGTGGCCCCGAGTACGACCTCAAGGAGCGGAGGGTCCGCGTTCAGGCTGGAGAGGTCGTCGCGGTCGAAGTCGCCCTTGAGCGGACGGTTGACACTCGCGGCTGGATCAGCACGGACTACCACGCGCATTCCACGCCGAGCGGTGACAACTACTGCAACACCCGGGATCGCATCATCAACTTCTCCGCAGAGCATCTTGAGTTTGCCCCGACTACCGAGCACCAGCGGCTGTTCGACTGGTCCGCGCAGATTGAGGAGCTGGGCTTGGCGGATCACCTAAAGACCGTCCCCGGGATCGAACTGACGGGAAGCGGGCAGCACTTCAACTCGTTTCCGATCGAGCCGGATCCCTTGGCTCAGAATGGCGGCGCCCCCTTGTGGCACTACGATCCAAGAATCAATGCGATCACGCTGCGCCACTGGAGCACGCCGACACTGGCCGGCGGTTCCCGCATCGACCCTGGAGCCAATGCTCGCAACCGAATCACCCACTTCGGTGGCGGGCCGGACCGCTGGGTGCAGGCGAACCACCCCAACGTCGGCAACGTCTTCTTTGACCGGGACCGCGACGGGATTGAGGACGGTGGCTTCGTGGGATTCGAGCAGCTCATTGACGCGGCTGAGGTATGGAGTGCCGAGATCCTCAACCTCAGCCCCACCTACCGCGGAAGCGAGTCGCCTAATCGAACCTTTGGCTGGCTCCAGATGCTGAACCAGGGCCGGCGTGTGTGGTGCGTGGCGGTGAGCGACGCCCACCGCATTTTCGGGAACGGCGTGGGCGGATGGCGAACTTATGTCCCGAGCTCAACCGATTCGCCGGCGAACATCGAGCCCGCCGAGATCATCCGTAACTCGAAGTCCGGCCGGATGATGATCACGAATGGCCCGTTCTTGGAAGTAGAGACCAGCGAAGGACTGCCGATCGGTTCCACGGTCATCGCCGAGGGCGCAATCGATCTGCGGGTCAGGGTGCAGACGCCCAACTGGATGGAGGTTGACAGGGTGCAGGTCTTGGTCAACGGGCGCCAGCCGGACCGCTACAACTTCCGCCGCTCGGATCATCCCGATATGTTCCGGGGCGGCGTGTTGAACTTCGACGAGACTATCCGGGTCGAGCTGCAGCGAGACGCGCACCTGATCGTGGTGGCGATCGGAGAGGGCTCTTCGCTGGAGCAGGGCTGGGGACTGAACCCGTATGGGGAGATGCCCCCAGTCGCCTATACGAACCCGATCTTCGTGGACGTCGACCGCAACGGCTTCGAGGCGAACGGGGACACACTCGGTCACCCGCTGATGACCACACCGCAGGACGGCTGAGTGCTGATCGAGGCGTTCCGAGGGCACGACCGCCTATGGTTAACGAGCCTTGGCTGCGACCGCGGTCAGATCGGCAGTTGCGCCGGACAGGGCTCTATGAGGCGGCTACTGCTCGCTTGGCTGGTAACTGCGCCCGTATGGCTGGCTCCGGTCGCCAAACCCGACGAGGGAACACCGGTCGATGGCCATCCATTCTTGGAGCACGTTACCGTCGACCGGCTTGGGCGCAGCGTCACCTTCTACATTTCTGAGCCTGAGCCGGCCGGTGCGGCCGTGCCCTTGGCCGTCTATGTTCAGGGCACGGGCTGTTCCTCCCACTTCACCCGATCAGCCGGGCGCATCGCCAGCGGAGTCGGCAGCTTGATTCGCGAGGCCTTTCGAGGAAGGGCCAGAGTGACGATGGTTGAGAAGCCCGGTGTTGAACCCTTTGACGATCAAGGCGACCGACCGATGCAGCAAGCCTGCAGGCCGGACTTCTTCCGCGAACACACCCTCGACAGGTGGTCGGAAGCAGTTGCGGCGGCCATCCGGGCGTCCCACGAACTGGCCGGGATAGACGACAGTTCAACATTGGTGCTGGGCATCTCCGAGGGTGGAATGGTGGCAGTTCGGGTCTCAAGTGTGCTCGCTAGGGTAACCCACGCGGCCTCCCTTTCCGGAGGCGGGCCCAATCACATGTACGTACTGGCCGAGTACGTGCGACGTCACGGACTCGACGCCGAAGAGCTCGTGTACGACTGCTGGCGGCAGGTTCAGTCGGACCCCGACAGCACAGAGAGGTTCTGCTTGGACCACCCATTCCGCCATTGGTCCGGGTTCTACACGACGTCACTTACCGAAGAGTGCCTCAAGTCGAGCGCTCAGCTCTACTTGGCTCACGGCTCAGCGGATGAGCAGAACCCCGTCGCTGGCTTCGACATGATGAGGGCTGAGCTGGTGGCCAAGGGGCGCAGAGCAGTGTTCGCTAGGCTGCACGGGGCGGGGCATTCCCTAAACCGACCCTCTCAGCCTGCTCCGGAAGGCCTTGTTTCTGTGCTTGACGATTTGGCCAACTGGTTCGCGGATAACTGACGGCCCGACAGCGGCGCGCCGCAATGCGCCCTGCAACGGAGATGCCGTGCATCACCGCGAGGCCAGTCCGCTGAACGGTGGGGCGTTCCAGTCTGAAGGGATTCTGGCCTCAGACGAGAAGCCGAGGTCAGGCCGCTGCCTTCCTGCGCACCATCTTGCTTCCTGCCTATCGCGCGCGGGAGCGGCGCGCACTAGGCTCTCGCCGCCCGAGACTCGGCCTGGGCTACGGACCAGGACAGGTCGGGAGACACCGCCGGGGACAGCCAGGCGGGGTCTCCCCAGATTGAGAGACGGACGGCTGACGCACTCACCATCCGGGAAGCACCCCGAGGGGCGGTGCGGACACCCTCGGGGTTAGGCTCCCCAGCCTAGAAGTGGATCTTCAGTGCCATTTGAATCTGGCGTTCGATACTGCTCGTGCCGAAGATTCGACCGAAGTTCACGCTGTCCAATTGAGCATTGGGTCGGCTCCACGTGGGGGAATTCGTCGCGTTGAACATCTCAATCCGCAATTCGATGATCTTGTCTTCGTCGAACCGGAACTTCCGGAAGATCGACAGGTCCAGATTCCCAAGACCGTCCCCTTGCAGGGCGTGCCGCTCCATGTTGCCGAATGTGAACGGTGCCGGGACTTCGAACGCGTTCGGGTTGAGCCACTGGGAAGGGCTTGCATTCGCCGCTCGCGGCTCGCCCACGAGGTTCGCTCGCAAGTACCCCCCGTTGATGTTGTTCGAACCCGCATTGCCCGTGTTGGCAAGGTCCCCGGAAACTCCAACGTGATAGTTCTGCCCGGACGCGAACTGCAGGATTCCGTTCAACTGCCATGGCCCCAGAATGTGATCAAGAATCTTGCTGCCTGTCCTGAACTTGCCCCCCGCACCGACTGGCAGTTCGTAGACCCAGCTCGTCGTGAACACATGGGGAATGTTGAATGCGGAGAGACCCCAGTTCTCGTTCCACTTGTTGGGATCCTGCGGATTGCAGCCGTCCTCGTTGAACCAACCTGAGCAGTGGTCGTTCGACTCGCCCAAGGTGTACGAGACTAAGTAAGAAAAGCCCGACGAGTGCCTGCGCTTGAGCTGGAACTGGAAGGAGCTGTATCGGGACCGGCCCCAGCTTCTGTCAAAGAAGCTCGGCGTGATGTGCGGGAACGGCCGTCTCGCAGCTGCGTCGCCCGGCCCAGGCTGCAAGGACGTGTTGTACATGCCACCGACGCGGAGATTGATTCCGGTCGAACCCACGTAGGCGAGGTCCACTATCGTGCTTTCGGACAGTTGGTACTGGAAGCTCAAATTGTATTGCTGCGAATACGGAAGCTTCAGTTCAGGGTCGTAGTACCACGTGACTTCGTTGAACGGTGTGGGAGCGGGGAAGACGGGGTTGTCTCCCAAGTCCAGTGGGTCCTGCGCCGTTACTTTGGGCGTCGGCAGGGCAGAAGTCGGGAGGTTCAGGTTCGGCTGCTGAAGCAGGCCGACCGAGGGCCAAGTGCCAACCACGCCCATGTTGGCCTGAATGTTGCCCGCCCAATTGTCGTAGACAATGCCGTAAGCACCGCGGAACGCCATCTTGTCCGTGAGTCTGTAGGCGAGTCCGAATCGCCCCTGCCAGTTCCACGGCCTGTCGTTGCTGGGCTTCTGGTTCGGCGACAACACCACGCCGTCCGGAAGCGTTCCTCCCGGGATACATGGCGCTTGGCCAAGGTCCGCGCACGAGCCCACAGGGATCTGCAGCTCGTAACGGCCATGGATCAGGTTTAGATTTCCTACTTTGTTATTGTTGTATTCATCACTACCATAATGGCCGAAGATCGTGCCGTCGTTCCGGACTCCTAGATTGATCGTCAAGCGTGGCGTCGCCTTCCAAGTGTCTTGGAAATAGAAGCCGTACACTCGATGGCCAACGACCTGCTCAATGTTTCCTCGGCGCCTCCCAACAGACGGAACGCTAAGCAGGAACGATCCTAAAGCACTGCCGGTATTGCCGGGGTTGGTTGGATCGCTCGTCTGGAGAGCGCTGAACTGAACACCACCTCCGAAGCCCGGTCCGAAGTATCCGTTTGTGTTCCAGTTCCCCCCGGCCTTCAGGGTGTGGTTCCCGATGATCTTGGAGTAGTTGCTACGGATCTGGTAGATATCGGCCATGTCACGCAGACTGATCCATGTCCCGCTGGCTGCGAAGCCCGGGATCCCAACGCTGGGTGCATAGCAGCCGCCTTCAACGATGTCTTCGGGCCACTGGCATGCGAATCCCTGCGCGAATTCGCCGATCGACACGAGGTCAGCGTCGGACCTGCCTTCGTAGGTGTCCACGCCGCCTTGCCGCAGCTTGACCCTGCCAAAGGACACTTGAAACACGGACGTCGGGCTGGCCGACCAGGTGTAGTTCACGCCAAGATTCCACGAATCCAGAATTCCGGTGTTGACCTTCCCCTCTACTCCTCCGCTGTTGATGGTCGGCTGCTCGCCGTTTCCGTACCGGAACCAGAAGAACTGGTTGTCCGTGATGCGGTGATCGATCTTGAAGGAGTACTCGTTCACGTCTGTCTCGGCAGGTCTCGTGTCAATCGCGTTCTGTCCGGGGACACCGATGTCCCTTGCTGCCGGCCAGATTGCTTTGGCGTAATTCACCATTCCCGAATTCAGCCGAGCCGCGGGAATCATGTTGTTCGCGAACGGATCGCGTGAGAAGATGCCGGGACTGTTTGGATCTTCGACCGTAGTGAAGGGATCGTAGATCTGTTGCGGCTCGCCACTAAGGTCGCCGCCCAGTTCGGCCGCCGTCGGGACGAGTGCCCGACTCTCGGCAGGCCGCCTGCGACGGAACCACTGGCCGGACGTGAAGAAGAACGTTCTGTTCTTGACGATGGGTCCTCCCCCGGCCCCACCCCATGTGTTCTGGCGCAGCGGCGTGACTTCCTGAACAAACGGGTTCCGTGCGTCGAGCGCGTCGTTGCGCACGAACCAGAAGCCCGTGCCATGGAACTCGTTGGTGCCGGACTTGCTGACGATGTTGATGATGCCGCCTCGGACTTGGCCAAACTCCGCCAGGTCATTGTGGGACTGGACCTTGAACTCTTGGATGGCCTCGATGATGGGGGGCAAGGCGTAGGTGCTGGTGAAGGCGCCTTGGTTGGTGAGGCCGTCGAGCATGAAGAAGTTGCTGCGGTTCGACTGGCCGTTGATGGCCGGGAACGAGAATGAGCCCGCATTGGTGCGGGCGCCGAAGCCGCCCGCGTTCTGGGCCGTGCTCACGGGGGCGACCCCCGGAGTCAGCGTGAGCAGCTGGCTGAAGTTGCGCCCGTTCAGGGGCAAGTCGAGGACGGCCTGCTCTTGGACCACGGCACCCATCTCGGCCGTCGAGCCTTGGATCAACTGGGCACTCGCCGAGACTTCGACTGTCTCCGTGACCGATCCGACCTCGAGCGTGAAGTCCTGCACGAGGGTCTGGTTGACCTCGAGCTGCAGGGTTGGAATCGCCGCCTGTTGGAACCCTTCGAGCTGGACGGTGATTTCGTAGAAGCCAGGCGGCAGGTTCAGTGCCGAGTAGGCGCCAACGGCGTTGCTCGCAGTGCTCTGGGCAACTCCGGTGGCCAGGTTGGAGACCGTGACCTCGGCACCCGGGATCACAGCACCGGTGGGATCGGTGATGTGGCCTGTAACCGCGGCTGTGCCGCCGCCTTGGGCAAAGATGGCGTTGTCGAAGACGGCTGGCACGAGTGCCGTGACGACGAAGCAGGCTGCTGTGAGCGCCGCTGCCGAAAGCGGCGCTCCCTTTGAATTCGATTGCACGATTGATGACTCCCTTCTCAAAGTTCCTTCATTACTCAATAGGCCGCGGACAGGGTCAAAGCGGGCAGATGACCGGCCCCTCCGGTCGGGTCGCTGGGAATCTGTCCAAGCAGTACGCCGACAGCCGTGACGCAGAACTTGCTGAACAGGCCCTCATAGCAGCGCTACCGCTCCTGCCATCAGCCTCCGCGACACTCGCTCGCGCAAGGTTCGTCTGAGAATTGCCACCCCTTGGTACCGTCGATTCGATTGGTGATGTACGGCGAATCGAATGCTTTTGGGATATCTAGGCAAGTCGGGCCAGTAACTAGGCTGCGATAGAGCCAACCAGAATGTCTAGCGCTGGGCCATAGCGTGCGCCGTGGAAAGGCGCTTTCTTCTAGTGGGTGCAAATCCCACGCAAGAACTGTCGCTCCGGTTGGTAGCAGCCAGGGCGGGTCATGGAGGTAACGACATGGGCTGAAGCACTCTGGTGACAAAGGGCCGCCTTGGGCGGCTCAGCGACCCTGCGGGCCAGAACGCGAGTGAACGCTGAGCAGGCCTCGAAACGCGCAATGCGGAAGCCGACCCGCCGCTATGACGGGGAAGGCCGACGGCGGGTCGGGAAGTGAGCGACATGGGCACCGATCCGTTTCCGCCGGGGTAATGGCGCTGGCACGTAGGGAAGAGGAAGGAAGCAGCAACACGGGAAGCCCTGTCGGTGGCGCGCACGCGCCAACCGGGAACCCGCGAGGGCCAGCTTGGGCCGGCAGGGTGGCGGAGAGGCCCGCAGTAGTGGGGAAGCCGGGTAATGCCGGTGGAGCGAAGGGGCCTCGGTTGAGAGGAACGCAACAAGGAGGAAAGGGCAGGTGGAGACTGGCGGAAGCCTACTAGCTCCCGATTCGGTTCGGAGACTCCAGACGGCGTTGCATGCGAAAGCGAAGGGAGACCCGGACTGCCGGTTCTACACGCTCAGCGACAAGATGTGGCGCGCAGACGTACTGGCCGCTGCCTGGCGAGCGGTCCGCCGAAATGGCGGAGCGAGCGGGGTGGACGGGGAGACGTTCGAGCACATCCGGGAGCAGGGCGTGGACGGGTGGCTGGGGACACTGGCGCAGGAACTGCGGGAGAACACTTACCGCCCGCGAGCGGTGCGGCAGGTGCTGATCCCGAAGAAGCAGGCGGGGAAATTCCGCCCCTTGGGCATACCGTGCATCCGGGACAGGGTGGCGCAGACGGCGGCGATGCTGGTGCTATCGCCGATCTTCGAAGCGGACCTGCAGCCGGAGCAGTACGCCTACCGGGAAGGCCGGAGCGCGCTGGACGCAGTGCGACACGTGCACCGGCTGCTGAACACCGGACACAGGGAAGTGGTCGATGGCGACTTAGCCAACTACTTCGGAGAAATCCCACACTCCGAACTCTTGCAGTCGGTCGCGCGACGCGTGAGCGACGGGCGGACGCTGGGGTGGATCAAGCTGTGGCTGGAGATGGCCGTGGAAGAGGACGACGGTAAAGGCGGCAAGCGTCGCACGAACCGGGCGCGACGGGAGAGGAAGGGGACGCCTCAGGGCGCACCGATCTCACCGTTGCTCAGCAACGTCTACATGCGGCGCTTCATCCTGGGGTGGAAACGGCTGGGCTATGCCCGGTCGTTCGGAGCGGAGATCGTGAATTTCGCGGATGACTTCGTGGTCTGCGGCAAAGCCCCGGCGGAAGCCATGAGGGCTGCTGTCGAGCGGATCATGGCGCGGCTGCGGCTACCGATCAACGCGACGAAGACGCGCTGCCTGCGGGTGCCGGAGGAACCGATGGAGTTCCTCGGGTACCGGATCGGACGCAATTACAGCCCGCGCACGGGACGCGCCTACATTGGCACGCGACCGAGCCGGGACAGCGTCCGCAGCATCGTCCGCAAGGTCAGCGAATTGACGGAAGCGCGGTACGGGTCGCTGGACCCCGAAGTGGTGGTGGGGAGGCTGAACCGGGCCATGCTCGGATGGGCGAACTACTTCCAGCTGGGGCGGGTGAACCCGGCCTACCATGCCATCGACTCGCACGCGACCAAGCGGCTCCGCCAGTGGTTCTGCCGGAAGCACAAGGTGAAGGCCGGGAAATACGTGCGGTTCTCGAGCAAGCGGCTGTGGAACGACCATGGTCTCACGCGCCTTGCACCGCGGACGGCGAACTACCCGTGGGCGAGGGCATGATCTCGACCGAGAGCCGGATGCGGGAAATCCGCACGTCCGGTTCGATGAGCGGGGAGAGGAGACGTGGCTAGGCGGGAAGGTCAGTGAGGCACCTACAGATGGCGAAAGCCGTAGGCACAACCCCAAAACAGCTACTGCTTCTTGGCTAAGGTCAACGCGCCTCTCCTCGACTCTACTGACACAGCGGGGCAGCCGCTTGCTGAGGCGATTCGAGGATCGCGCCCATCGCGCCGGCGCGATGGGGTAAAGGATGGGTGGAGACTGGCGAGAGACTGCCAGTTCCGGAACTGGTTCAGGGACTTTGGTTTGGATGGCGTTGCATGCGGAAGGCAGGGCAGTCGCGGCCCGCTGGGCTGCGAAGGGGCGGGAGCCGCGGGGCCGCAAAGGCCCGGGCGCGGGTGGACCGCGTCGCAACCGGTCGGCGGCCCGACACGGGCCGTGCGTGGGCGAAGGGCATGATCCCGGACGAGAGCCGCATGCGGGGAATCCGCAGGTCCGGTTCGACGGGCCGGAAGAGCAGACCTCGTCAAGCGAGGGGCCGGGCCGACACACGCAGCCGGCTGGCCCGCACGCACGCCGGCTGGCGCACGTTCTCCGGGCTGGGCCCTGTGGGGCCCCGCAGCTCGGCCGCGGGCTGTCGGGCGCTGGGCCCAAGCTCTGCGGCTCGGCGCTAGCGGCACTCCGCGCCCTGCCGCCGGGCCGCGCTCGGCGGCTCCGCGAACACGGGCCTTTCGGGCATGGGCCCCGCCCGCCCCTGCTCGTACTGCACCAAGCGCCCCAGATTGGCGCAGGCCCGCCACAGCACGGCGTCGCCCGGCAGCGGCCTCCGCTTCCAGCTTCGGAAGCCGGACGTCATCGCCAGCCACACCACCCACGTGCGGATGTCGCGCGGCGGCGCGCGGTCCCGCGCACTCGGCCGCCACAGCCCGAGCGCCTGCACCGTGGTCCACAGCACCGTGATCTCGTCCCAGGTCAACACTTCGTCCACCGGCGTGTGCGGCGCATCGCGCGCGTAGCGCGCCAGCGAGGAGACCTGCCAGGCCGTGACGGCGTCGAACACCAGGCACTTGCTCAGCGCTGCCGCCGTGCGCAGGCGGCGGTCCTCGATGCGCGCGCCGCTCTTGAGCACCTTGAAGAACTCCTCGATGCTCCAGCGCGCCTCGTACCAGCCCACGATGCGCTTCGCCCAGCGCTTGCTCAACGCGCCCGCCGTGCTCAGCAGCAACCACTCCAGCGGGTCCTCTCCCGGCTGCGCATCGGTCTGCTCGACATGCACCAGCCAGGCCTCCACCCCCGCCTCGCCCCGCTTGCGGCACGCCTCCGGCGGCTGCACCTCGACCGGCCCGATGCTCACCTGGGTCTCCACCGTGCGCCGCTTGCGGGCGCGCTTGCCCCCCTGCGAGGCCAGCTGGATCTTGCGCCGGAAGCGCACTCCTTCCTGCAGGTCGGCCTGCATGGGGATCGGGCGCAGCATCAGCGACCGCAGGCGCGCGTCCCACACCCTGACCTTGCGCTGCCGGCCCAGGTTCACGCGCACCAGCAGCTCCACGTTCTCTTCCCCGGCCTGCTCGCGCCGCTCCCGCTCCCGGAACAGCTCGTAGATGTCGCTCTCGCGGTCGCCCACCACCACGATGCGCTGGTCCGGGCAGGCCCGGCCCAGCTCGAAACCCTGCCGCAGCCCCCGCAGCCAGCGCCGGCTCTCCTTCTCGCGCTCGTCCGTGGGCTCCTCAAGCGGCCGGCCCCAGACCTCCAGCCCGCTCACCCCCAGCGGCCGGCGGCCCTCCGTGTAGGCCAGCGACGCATGCACGTGCAGCCCCCGCGAACTCTCGCTGCGCTTCTTCAGCGGCCCCAGGCCGCTCGTGCACTTGCGCAGCCCGGTGTAGTTCAGCGTGGTCGTGTCCTGCACCAGCAGCACCGTGCCCGCCAGCAGCTGGCAGCGGTCCACCATGGCCTCGCGGTGCGGTGCCAGCACGTGCTCCATCGATACCCTCTTATTGCACAGGAAGCGGTAGGCGGCCCGCTGGTCCTCGTGCGCCGGGAAGATCTCCGGCAGGCACTCCCCCGGCCGCTGCTCCCAAGCCGCGCCCATGGCCTTGAGCCGTTCCCGCAGGCGCCCGTCCGGCAGGTCCGAGCGCTCGAACTCGCGCCGCGACCAGTGCGCATCCTCGCTGTCGAAGCCCAGCCTCGGGAAGCCACCCAGCACCGGCCGCGCCGGCTCCCGCAGGACCCGCTCCCAGTCCCGCGCCAGCCCCTTGACCCAGACCTGCTTGCGCTGGCGCTCCGGCTCGCGGAAGTCCGCCTTGGCCCGCTGCGCCCGCGAGGGCTCCTTGGCCCCCCGCGGCAGGCCCCCCGTCTGCCCCAGGTGCTCAAAGCCCGCCGCCTTGTAGCACGTCCCCGACCGCTCCTGCTCGACGCAGGTCTCCACCGCCACCGGTGCGCTCCCGTGCAGCCGCTGCCAGTCGCGGGCCAACCGCCGCAGCGTGAGGCCCAGCATGTGGCTCGCCAGATTCTGGACCACCACGCCGGGACGCACCAGAAAGCGGTCCTGCGAGACGAGCCTGGGCAGGTTCCGGCGGCGGGTGCGCTCGTCCCAGCCCAGATGCTTGTCGCGTGGCCGCAGGCGCATCGGCGCGGCCACGAAGCTGGCAACCCCCACGTCCTGGCCCCCGGCCCGGATGCCGTACACCAGCCGGCAACCCGGTGCCAGCCCGCGCCCCAGCGGATGTTCCGCCGCCAGCAGGTCCCCATAATGCCGCCGCAGCTTGGCCGTGTCGGCCAAGCGCAGGCTGACCTCTCCCAGCTCCTGCAGCGAGCACTGCAGCCGCAGCGGCGGGAAGCCCCGCCGCGCCCGGCGCCGCGAGCGCCGCCGGCAGCCCCCCGCCGCGTGCCGCGCCGGCGGCAAGGGCAGGCCCAGCTCCGCCGCCACTCGCGGCAGCCCCTTGCGAGCCGAGGCCGCACACAGCTCCCCCTTCTGGTTGCGCCAGCCATCCCGCTCACACAGCTGGCGCGCCACGGCCGCCCGCGAGAGCTTGCCCTCCCGCAGAGCGTCGCGCAACCAATCGGCTGTGCCCGGCTTCAGCATGCGCAAACCAATTCGCACTACTGCCGTTCTACACCACGGACCCCCTCTGTGTCAACTATGGTCCAGCGATAGCCAGAATGTACAGCCTCAACGGGGCACCCGTCAAGGTCATCTCTAGAAGGACTGTAGGGAATTGCGCCGAATCAGTAACAATTCGGTCTACAACGGGATTGTCTCAGTCGAATTTCCCATGCTTCATGTCAAGTTTGGATTTGCAATTTGATTACAAGCATGGTGGCTCTTGCGCCCGAATTGGTTCCAGATCTCGTTTGCGAGGGGAACTCCCCGATGATTGAGGATGTGGCGGCATCTGCCAGAGAGGCTGCGCGTTCAGCGTCGCGATGGCGGCGAGGTCAAGCTCGCCACCGCACGGTTCGGCGACGGGGGTCGGCGCCTCTGGCGCCGATTCCGTCGGCGGGAACGCTCCTCCCCGGAAGGATGGCTAGATTGGTACGCCCATCTCCTCCCACGTGACCATGCGTTTCTGGTATATCGCTTTTCGGCCCATGATGCCCGTAAGCGCCGCAGTGGCCGCGATTTCGACTCCTGCTGCCGGCGGACGGTCCTCGCGGATGGCTCGCAGAAAGTCGTCGTGCGCTAGTTCAGTCAGATCGAGGCCTTCCTGGGCCGGGTGTTCCTCCGGCTCCGACTGGCCGTACAGGTCGAAGAAGGTCCAAGCCCCGTAGTCGATTTCGATTGCGCCCTTGTCTCCGTAGACCACGAACCACTGTCCGTTGGGGAGCTTCCGCATGGCCCGAGGCTGCAGGTAGAGCTGGCTGTAGTCCAAGTGCGCGTCGTTCTCGTACACGTACTCAACACTGAATCCGTCCATCATCACTGTGCCCGCCGGCATTGGCTCGGGAAGGTATCGGCGGCCGTGACCAAACGCCCGGGAAGGGCGGCTTCCCACCAGCCAGTTGCACACGTCAAGGTTGTGCACAGCGTTCTCCACAATCAGGTCGCCGGAGAGGCGGACGTCGTTGTACCAGCCTGGGAATCTGCGCTGTCGTCCGCTGCCGGACTCGCTGCGGTCTTCCGGCCTAGACGGAGTGCTGTGCCGCTGGGCCTTGACCACCAGCGGCGTTCCGATTAGGCCTTCTTCGTGGATCTGGCGCGCGATCTCTTGCATGTGCGGGGAGTTGCGCAGTTGCTGGCCAACCTGAAGGACTCTGGGCGAACTGCGGGCCGCCTCCAGCACTGTGCGAACTTGGTCTGCCGTGATGGCCAACGGCTTCTCGCAATAAACGTGCTTTCCGGCCCGTAGGGCGGCTACGGTCATTTCCGCGTGCAGGTGGCACGGAGTTGCAATCAGGACTGCGTCGACATCATCCTGCCGAAGCAACTCCCGATAGTCATCGTGCGAGCGGGGGCTGTGAGCCCTCGCGGCGCTTTGCCCCGCGTCGCGCGCCGACGGATCGATGTCGCACACGGCGCTGACAGCGATGTCCGGGCGCTCGACGATGCGAGTCAAGTGGGAGGCGCCCCGCTTGCCAACCCCGATGATCCCAAGGCGCAACTTGTTACCCTGTGCTTGCAGGGCCGCTGTGGCCGCTGCCGCAGCCCCTTGAAGGAATCGGCGTCGCTGGATGGTCGGGTGGGTCACTGGGGCCTCCTTGTTGTGCCTGCGGTTCACTCTCGGGCAATTATCCGCTCCATCGATCGATCACTGACTGCCTACGAGACCGGCCGCCCTCGCCCGCATGAATTCTACGCCTGTTCGGGGGGCACGGCGGGAAAGCAGAAAGGGCGCACTCGGCTGGCAGGTCTCGCAGCCGTTCTCGCTTTCGCCTTCGTTGGGGTCGGATCGCCGCTGTTTGCGCAGCCAGACGGTTTTGTTTCGCTGATGCCAGTCAGCGACCTGAGCGAGCACTGGACCATCGAGGGCTCGGCGAGCGACACATGGTCTCTCCGGGATGGAATGATCGCCTGCACTGGCAGGCCCAATGGCTTCCTCCGCAGCAGGAAGATCTACAGGAATTTCATCTTCCGGGCCGAGTGGCGTTTCCAGCGGGAGGGCTGGCAAGGCAAGCCGCCCGAGTACCCTAACGCCGGCTACTTTATCCACGCGGGAGTCATCGACAGCACGTGGCCCAAGTCGCTCGAGGTGCAGGGCCACTACGGCGAGGCCGGGAGCCTGTTCGGCGTCCGGGGAGGATCTGTGACCGGTGCCCACCGAGGACCTGTACATGAGAATCGCCGGCCGTTCGGAGAATGGGAGAGAATTGAGATTGCGTCACTCGATGGCGTCGTCACGGTAAAGCTGAATGGAAAGAAGATGAACGAGGGTCGCGAAATCGACCCGTCCGAGGGCAACATCTGCCTGCAGTCCGAGGGCTGGCCGGTCTACTACCGCAATGTGAGCGTTCGGGAGCTTGAATGAGGCGCTACGTCCTGCTCACGCCCTAATCGGCCGCTCTGGCCCGCAGGGCCAGCGCCTTGCAGGCGGGAGCCGCCCAACTTGCTCGAGCGATCCAGTGCTTGCCCGCACTCCAGAGCGGGGGGGTGGCGAACTTCCGGTTGTGGGGACTCGCCTATACTCTGACTGTCTTGACACGGCGCGATTGGCTTGCATTGGCCTCGATGGGCACTCTTCCCAGCCTTCTGCAGGGGCAGCGTCCTACAGCTGACACGGTCCAAAGCCTCGCTGTCTATTTCA
The DNA here is from genome assembly GCA_965203925.1 of Bryobacterales bacterium. Lineage (GTDB taxonomy): Bacteria > Acidobacteriota > Terriglobia > Bryobacterales > UBA6623 > VXMF01. The sequence continues at coordinate 458,308 of OZ241924.1, read as the reverse complement.
CCGAGGTGGGTCCTCGATCTTGGGTGCTCTGCGAGTTGTCCACTGCGGAAGGCCTGACCGGGCTGGGCGATGGGACCGTGAACGAGAGACTGCCCAAGAAGTTGTCCGCAGTCGCTAGGGAATTGTTCGAGACCGTGAAGGGCCGCAGCCCCTTCCAGGTCGAGCGATTGAGAGGGGCAGGCATGGTGAAGGTCTCCAAGGCCGAACCGGCCGAGAAGCGGCGGGCTGCTGCCGCGTGCTCGGCGCTGGAGCAGTGCCTCTGGGACTTGCAGGGCAAGATCTTGGGTCTGCCTTGCAGCGAGCTATTCGGGGGGTCTCTCCGAAAGAAGATCCGCAACTACGCAAACATCAACCGTGCGACTCGCGGGGAAAACCGGACTGCTGAGGGGTTCGCGGGGTTCGCACGGCGTGGCACGGAGGTGGGCTTCGATGCGTTCAAGCTCGCACCGTTCGATCACATGGCCAGGAATGAGGCCGACCCGGTCCGCTACTCGGAGGGTGTCCAACGCGGATTCGGATTCGTCAGGGCCGTGAGGGAGGCAATCGGACCGGACAGGGACCTGCTGATCGATGGTCATGGGCGCTTCGATGCAGCCCGCGCCATCGATGTCGCCCGCAAGCTTGAGCCTTTCAATCTGTACTGGATGGAGGAGATGTGTCGCCAGACGCACGACCTCAGGCAATTCAACGACGCCGTCGAGGTCCAAACCGCTGGCGGGGAATCGCTTTGGGGCGTGGAACAGTTCTTTCGCTACATCGAGTCGGGCGCGGTCGACACCGTTATGCCCGACGTGAAGTATTGCGGTGGCATGTATGAGCTCAAGAAGATCGCGGCGATGGCGGAAGGGGCCGGACTGAAGTGCTCGCCACACGGTCCCGCGAGCCCGGTCGGCAACATGGCGGCCGCTCACGTCTGCGCTACGATGCCCAACTTCGACATCTTGGAACTGGCCTATGGCGAAGTGGCATGGAGGGAAGAAGTGGTCGTGCCCAGGGAGCGTCTCGACGCTGGTTACCTGACCGTTCCCGACAGGCCAGGCATCGGGTACGAAATGAACCCAGATCATTGGCAGAGGTACGATGGCTGATCATCAGGGTCAGTCCTGAAGCCGCGGGCGACCACTGTCTCCGGCACATGTGGCGGCCCGTCGGCATGAAGAGCCGCGCGCACAGCGCACACGCTAGCACTGCGCCGGCTGGACCCGCTGCATACCAGTGGATGCCCCGAGATCCCATCAGCGCAAGCCCCACTGGGGTCTGCCGAGCACTTCGAGAGTACGTGCCGCCATCGAGGCGATCGCTGCCTGTCCAATTCCCGGAACTAGGCGACGCTGTGACTTGCTTCTAGACGCCGAATCCCGTCTCTGAGACGGAGCTTCTCGACACAGCCAGTCTACGACCGAATCTTATCGACAGGAAGTCCCTGTGGCTCGTGCCGAGGGGTGTCTCATTGCCTAGGGCGGATGACGGGCGAATTCGGCCAAAGATCGAGTGGATCGGCACCGTGCCGCCGACTGAAGGGTGCCGTACAGGCCCTTTCTGCCCGCCACCCCTTGCGGAGGCGCGACGGACCCTGGCGGTGCGAGCCGGCGGCCGCGGTGATTGTAATCTTCGAAGCCGAGGAGTCTGATGGAATAGACTGGAGAACTGTGCAGCCCGCCGCCGACTGGTAGGGCAGGGGCGATTGACTCATCAGCCGCGCCCTCCCCGCGTCAGGTCAGCTGATCGTCGGGAATCGATTACAATTGGGCTGCCATCGGCTGACAGCGCCTGATAATGGAGGCCGAGCGGGAGGAAGCACGATGACCAACAAAGAGGAATTACGCGATCTTCGCACTTCACATGCTCAGACACGTCCAAGTAAAGCCGAAGTTTCTCGGATGCTCCGAGAGGCGAAGCAGCAGTACGAAGAGTGCATGCGTATTGCAGATCTTGCTGACATTGCGGAGAGAACCGAAGTCAAGACACCTAGGTATTCTTGGGACAACCCAATTGGCCTTGTGGTGACAGGATAATCTGATGCCAAGCTGGGCAGACCTTCAGCATGACTTGAGTCGAATTGATCCGGAAGAGCGCGGCGACCACATCGCGAAGAGATCCCGAGAGTCAATCTCGCTCATCGCTGAGCACTATGGTCGCAACGTCGTCTACTACGCCTCCAGCTTCTTGCAGAAGCCTCACGTGCCAAGCTTCTTCACATCGATCAACATGGAAGATATTAATGGCTTCATGGCTGGGCTTCACGGTCATGACTTTAATAAAGATCTTCTTCTAGTCCTTCATACCCCCGGTGGTATGGCCGAGGCCGCGCAGACTATCGTTGATTATCTCCGAAGCAAGTTCTCTGCCATCGATGTGCTCGTACCCACCTACGCGATGTCCGCTGGAACGATGATTGCGCTGGGGTGCAACCGAATCGTTATGGGAAGACAGAGCCAATTGGGGCCTACAGACCCTCAGATCATGGTTGAGAATAGGACATTTTCGGCGCATTCAATCGTGGAGCAATTCGAAGAAGCAAAAAGTGAAATATCCAAGAACCCGGTCCTAGCACATGCTTGGGCGCCAGTATTGCGATCTTTTGGACCTGCACTGCTTCAAGAAGCTCGCAAGTCAATCTCGTATGGGCAGACCCTCGTAGCAGACTGGTTGCAGAAGTACATGTTCGCGAAACTCGCCAGACCGGAGGATCGTGCGGACGCTGTTGCCAAGCACTTCGGTGGCAGCCAACATGGCAGCCATGGCAGACGGATCGACCGCGAAGAGGCGAAACAACAGCGGTTACGAGTCATCGATCTCGAAGATGACCAACGTCTGCAGGAAGAAGTGCTTACTCTTTATCATCTGTCGACCATTGCATTTGAAATGGGACCAGCAACGAAATCGGTCATCAGCAGCAACGGTCGTCTCTGGGTCAAGAATATGCACATGGAAGTCGCGGTCCAGCAGTCTCAACAAACGTAGACAATTGATCTTGGCTGCGACCGTCAACAGCAAATCGGCTCGTCCGTTCATCGGCTCTTGGGTCGTGTTTAGGAAACTGGAGCGGAATGGTCTGCGCGGAGGTGGGCCGATTCTCTGACGCGACTACATGGGACTCTGGATGTAAAATAGAATCCTCGCAACGCTCTTGCGGAGATCCAAACAGAACCGGGCTCGGCAGATTCGGGCCTATCTCGTCGGAATGTACATGAGGCGGGTATGCTGAAGCTAGGGGGATTGATGGAGGTTGGTCAATCCATTCGTATGAATCGTATGGGAATATACTTGCAACCTCCCAGTCGAACTCACGCCAAGAAGAAAGTGGAGGACGCTGTGCGGATTGGTGCCGGTTCCCACGCCCATGCACTGAGCGTCTAGTGCCGATCAGGCAGGAACGCGAGAGCTGGTTACACTGCGAAGTAGTCGTCAAATGGAAACTCGCCATGTGGATGGTATTGGCGCAATTCCGAGGGAGCTACATCCCTTCTCGCCTGTAGGGGGTAGACATTCTCTTCAAGGGACTCCCGAGACACCTGACGTTTGAGCCCGAAAATGGAGCGTCCGAATCTCACAGGGTACGGGATCTCGAGTCGCTAGGTATGAATCGCCGCTGGCGACAGCCGCATTCCACAAGCACTGGCCGTGGTCAGCACTCACTGCTGGGAGACAGGCAGAGGACGGTTGGTCTAGGCTGCGCGCCGGCCGACCTCTGGAATCTGATGATCGTACTGCAATACTGTCTGCCATGCGCTTGCTCTACTTAACGCCTGTCCTCCTGCTCGCGGTAGCGTGCTCAGGGCCCGAAGGCGAGCCCGCCGCCCGCCCGCCCAACATCGTGCTGATGGTGGCGGACGATCTCGGGTACAACGACCTCGGATCGTACGGCTCGGCAGTCGTTGGCACGCCGAACATCGATGCCCTGGCCTCCGGCGGTGTGCGGGCCACGGACGGATACGTTTCGGCTGCTGTGTGCAGTCCGTCGCGGGCAGGTCTCTACACGGGCCGTTACCAGTCCCGGTTCGGGTACGAGTTCAACCCCTCAGGGCGCGACACGGTGGTCGGGCTCCCGCTGGAAGAGCGAACTTTGGCCGACATGCTTCGCGACGCTGGCTACGCTACCGGGCTAGTCGGCAAGTGGCACTTGGGCAAGTCGGAACAGCACCACCCGCTGAACCGCGGCTTCGACGAGTACTTCGGCGTACTTGCGGGCGGCACTTCCTACATTGACTCCCGAAAGGAGGGTGTGCAGTCCTGGCCGGTCGCAAACGCCCCCACAGGCCGCGGCGACGGCAACGCAATCTTCGACGGCTTCGAGCAGGTCGAAGTAGAGGCCTACCTCACCGATGTGTTTGCCGACCGCGCGGTCGACTTCGTCCGGCGCAACAAGGACCAGCCGTTCTTCCTGATGCTGACACCGAATGCTCCGCACACTCCTCTGCAAGCGACGGCGGAGTACGCCGACCGCTACGCCGACGTGGAGCCGGAGGGGAGGCGCATCTTCGCTGCCATGGTCTCCTCAGTGGACGACTACATGGGCGACGTCGTGGCCGAGCTGCGGTCGAACGGCCTGCTGGAGAACACCCTGATCGTGTTCACGTCCGACAACGGCTGCGTGAAGTACCTCTCGCAGGACGTGTGCTCGAACGACCCGCTGCGCGGCTCGAAGCGATTTCATCTTGAGGGCGGGATACGCGTGCCGTTCATATTCCATTGGCCGGCCAGCCTTCCGGGCGGCGTGACGTATAACCACCCAATCATCGCCTTGGACTTGTACTCCACGTTTGCAGCAGCCGCCGGGTCACAGGACAGGGCTCAGGACAGCGTCAACCTGCTGCCCCACCTTCGCGGGGAAACGAGCGACCCTCCCCACGAATTCCTGTTCTGGCGCTTCAAGCCAAACATTGCCGTGCGCTGGGGCGATTGGAAGCTATGGAGAGTGAACAAGACAGACCTCACCGAGGATGACCTGACGCTAGGCGTCCGGCGCCTTCCGCAAGTGGAGTACGACGGGGACTCCCCGCAAGGGCAGCTGACGGTTCTGTACGACCTGTCCGCAGATGTCGGCGAGAGTCGGAATGTAGCCGCCGAGCATCCGGAAGTTGTCGAGCGGCTCGAGGCAGAGCTTCAGACTTGGAACGCGGAACTGGCCGAACCGATCTGGCTCAGCAACCGTTCGACAATCTACGACTTGGACGGTCAGACGATCCAGCTGTTCTTCTGAGACACCGATTAGAGCCCTCGATTCTGAATTCGCGCATTGCCTGTTCTCTCCAATGCCTGCCTGCCAGTCTTGCGGGAGTTGTGGATTGTGCGGCAGCGGTCGTCGGGGAATGCCCGGCGCGACGGCAGCTCCAGACCTGCCGCAAGTCGCGAGTACTCCTTGCGGGCAGAGGGCCCGAACAGGTCTAGAAGTCATCTGGCATTGTGTGGTGGGGTGGGCGCTGCCGATCTTTGGCCATCATGGCGATGACCAGACCAGCGAGGCGCTCAAGCGACAGGGCCAACGCAAGCGCAAGACCACGCAGTCACCCGGGAATCCACATCCAGCGCACGACGGGCGAATAACCGAGATCAAGCCCGAGGCCGACCGAATGGCCCTCCAGATCCGCAAGCACACCAATGACCACCCTATGGCGGCTGGCTACAGGGGCACCACCCGCCAGTGGTTGGCAGGTAAGAGAGCCTTCTCGGGCTGGGATGGATAGCCGGTGGCTAGGGTCCCCGAGACTCCAGACCACTTCGAGGTCGACTTCGAAGTCGTCATGCACGAGCCCGTTGAAGAAACCAGCGACGGCACGCCATGGCACTTCGGGCTCGATTGCCCTGTGTCCAAGACTGAGCCGCTGGCTAGATCACGCTGCGGATTACAATTCGCGCACTTCGGCGTCCTGCGGCAACGAAGACCCAAAGGGAATTCGCTCCTCCCGATTCGTGCACCGCTCTGCTGCGCGCGATCCGGCTGAGGATGTCCTCCAAGAGGGCCAAGTCGGTCCGAAGACCTGCCTTCACAGCACCTGCGTCACTCTCTGCGTTCCGGCCCGAAAGGCAGGATGCAGGCAATGCTCGGGCACCGCATCAACACGTCGCCCAAGAAGGTTCCGAACGTCCACCTGCACGTACCTAGGGGGCCAAGCCCGCCATTCCGGGCGGCAAGGTCACTGGGAGGTCGACATCGCTACGTTCATTCATATCGTCCCGCGCCATGGAACCTAACATTCGACTGTCGCGAAACCCGCGGCGGCTACGGCACTGATTACGGACTGGTGGGATTCGATCAGGGCGTGTGCACCAATCCGTTTCCTGTGCGGCTCCGCCAGCGATTGAGCATCGGACCCGGTCTGCGGCCCTCGGCCCACACATGGCCATAGCAGCAGCCCCGCATTGTCAGCTCCGCCAGCACCTTGCGAGTCACGCCGCCATTACAGGCACAGGATCGGTCAATTGTCTGACAGCCGGGAAACGGCAGGGGGCCCGATGCGGCTCAGTTCTCGGCTTCAGGCCTCCTCTGGGAGCATCGGAAATGAATGCGCATAGGTTCGGTAGTTGCCTCCAGGAGGCCAACGACACTAAGATAGGCATATGAAACGTACGACTCTTATGGTTGATATGGCAGTATTGCAGGAGGCGGCTCGTGTCCTCGGAACGAGAACGTATTCCGCCACGGTTAACCTGGCCCTCAAAGAGACTCTGCGCATGAGGCGGATTCAGGGCTTGGCAGATCACGTCGGAAGGGTGGAATGGATCGGCGATTTGTCTGAAATGCGCGGAGACTCCCCTCGCTAGCCGGAGATGGAATCACGAATGATCTTGGTGGACACCTCAGCGTGGATCGAGGTGTTCGCCGGTAGGGTCCGCCCGTCGAAGGATGACTTCTTGAGATTCGCGACGTGTGGGCCAATCATTCAGGAAGTCCTCCAGGGGCTGAGGCTCGGGAGGCAGCGAAGCTTGATTCAATGGCAGATGCTGGGACTGCCTCGGCTAGGCGATCCGCTCTCGGCGGACTTGTTTGTGGAAGCGGCTGATCTCTATTCAACGTGCCGGCAGCGAGGACTAACGGTTCGTTCGTCGATTGATTGCCTGATTGCCGCGATTGCCATCCGCCACACCGTGCCAGTCTGGCATCGGGACCAGGATTTCGGCCACATCGCAACCATTACGTCTCTACGGGTCCGAGATGCGCTCTGGACCGGCCAAGGATAAGGCAGGGCAGCGTTCGCCTTCGCCGGAAGCAACGCGTCCCCTGACGACACTACCCCCCGACCGGGCACGTAGGGGCATCCTGAAGCTTCCCTCTTCCTTCAACTGAAGAGGCGAACCCCGAGCGACGAGCAAGAGCCTCAAGGCTGCGTCGCACGACTCACCCCAGCCGCGGCGCACCGTCATGGGATATCCTCGGGTGATGACGATGAGGGGCGCGACCGTTCAGGGCCTCCGGGCCGGCCTCTCAGTGCTGATGATGGCGAGTTTGAGCTTCCCTGCGGGACTCTCAATTCGCGTCGAGCGCCTACTTGACGCTCCGATCATCACGCCAGACCTGCACCCGAGCATCGGTACAAACATCCAAGGGCCGTCGCTCATCCGAGTGCCGGACTGGATCGCCGATCCCCTTGGCCGCTATTACCTGTACTTCGCCGACCACAAGGGCAGCTACATTCGGCTTGCCTACGCGGACAAGCTGACCGGTCCATGGAAGATCCATCCTCCCGGCAGCCTGCAGATCGAGCACTCGCACTTTCCCAGTGAACCGCCGGAGGTGACCGAGGCCGACCTGCGGAAAGAGGCAGCCAGACGGGCAGCGGATCCCGATGCAGGCGGCCTGCCGCATTCACTGCGGCTGGAGATGACCGCGCCGCACATTGCCTCGCCGGACGTCCACGTGGACGAGCACGAGCGACGAATCGTCATGTACTTCCACGGCCTTGAGGGCCCCGGGCGCCAAGTCTCGCGGGTGGCCGTGTCGACTGATGGGATCGACTTTCGGGGGCTTCCGCAGATCTTGGGCAGGACCTACCTGCGGACCTTCCGGCGGGACGGCGCGACCTATGGGATAGCGATGCCAGGCCAGGTCTACCGTTCCCAAGACGGGATGGCCGGGTTTGAGCCCGGCCCGCTGCTCTTCAACCCCGACATGCGGCATTGCGCCCTCCTCGTGCGGGGCGACCTTCTGCACGTGTTCTGGACGCAGGTCGGACAGGCCCCTGAGCGCATCCTCCACAGCACGATCGACCTGTCCGTGCCGTGGGCCGAGTGGCGCGAGTCCGAGGCAGCCGAGATTCTGCGCCCGGAGCGTCCGTGGGAAGGGGCACTCCAGCCAGTGGAGCCGTCCGTTCGAAGCGTGGCCTACGGCCCGGTCAACCAGTTGCGGGATCCTGCAATCTTCGAAGAAGGCGGGCGCGTCTACCTGCTCTACGCAGTCGCTGGCGAGAGCGGCATCGCCATAGCCGAACTGCACCTAACTGACTGAGGTCCGCGACGGCTCAGCGGATCACGGTCTCGCCCGGAAAGGCGGGGGCTTCGTAGAAGCTCTCGTTCACCGCGATACCCAGCCCCGGCTCGTCGGAGACGGTGTAGGCCCCGTTCCGGAATTCATATCCGCTTGCCGTCAGGGCCGGGCAGGTCGACCGGTCGTCCTCTGCACCTGAGATGTTCTTGTGGGTCTTGGCCAGGTGCAGGCTCATGAACAGGCCGACCTGAGCGCCCCAGTTATGCGGCACGGCGCGAACCCCGGCTGGCGTTCCTAGGTCCGCCATTGTTCGGCAGTCGAGGAGTCCGCCGGTGCGAATGTCCATCTGCATCACGTCGATGACCGGTTGCGGCTCGAGGAACGGTCGGAACTCTTCGACCTCACGGACGCTCTCCCCGTCTGCGATGGGCGTTCTGATGCCGTGGCGGCCCATCTTGGCGCGCAACTCCTGGTAAAGGGCCACATCGTCCGGGAAGGCCTCCTCCAGCCAGTCCACCCGTTGATCTTTGGTCCGTTCCAGCACACGCCAGGCTAGGCCGGGGTCGCTGGCGTAGGCGTTGTTTGCGTCCACGAGCAGCTTGCGGTCAAAGCCGATCGCGCTGCGCACGGCCCGTATGATCTCGACGTCCCTGTCGAGCCCCTCCTCGCTGTGCATCCACTTGTGGCCCCGGCCGATCTTCAGCTTGACCCCGACGTACCCATTGCCGGTGGCCTCGAGGGCCTCGTCGACCACGGCCTGCACACCACGGTCCTGAAACCACAAATCGCTGAAGTACAGGGTGCCGTCGTAGACCTCAACGGTCTCGCGCACCGACTCTCCGAGCAGCTGCCAGCAAGGCACACCGCGCAGCTTCCCTATGAGGTCGAAGAGGGGGCCGTCCAGGTGCTTGTAACGTGTCAGCAGCCCTGAGAAGGCGGCTGAGCGTCCCCAGACACGCCCGTCGCGGAACTCGTAGGCCGACTCGGGATCAGCACCCAACAGCGAGCGCACATCCTTCAGGAAGGCCGAGTCGGGAGGCGTGTAGCCCATCACACCAACACCCTCCACGCCCGCGTCCGTGGCGATCCGCACCAGAACGTTCGTGTAACCCATGCCCTTGGGTTCGTTGTCCTGCGAGTTCATCGCGACGAACTTGTGAAAGTTCCCTTGGATCGTGGACAGGGAGATTGCGGTGATCCGCGCTTGCGCGGGCCGTCCCCTGCGAATACTCGCTGCCCCGGCAGCGGTTACCAAGAACGTGCGCCTTGTGCTCTTCATTGGTTCTCCCAGCGCCGGTGCACGAGCCTTGAGCGCTTCCCGGCTCTCCGCAGTGTAGGCCCGCCGCCGACGGGAAGGGCCCCACGCAGGCGGTTCAGATCGGAACAAACATGGCTATTGTCTCTGCACGGCCCCACGCTGCCCTCAATGAACCGGCCTGCCAGCCGCGCGGGCCATCTCCACGATGGCGTCCATCACTACGTCCTGAACGTCGGGCGTGAAGAGCCCGTAGTCTGTATACAGCCCGCGAGTCTCGTAGCCGCCCTCGCGCAGGATCCGGTCCGTGGGAAGGTAGCCGTAGACGTCGTTGTTGTAACCGCTGACCCACAACCGGAGCGGGCCGAGCCGCTCTTGCGCGAGCCGTACGTAGTCGACAACCGTCTCGCCGCTGTAGGCGAGCAGCGTCAGATCCTGGCCGAATTGCCACAGCGCGAACGGGGCAGGGTAGGAATCGAGCAGCTGACGCCCTTGACGCAGTCGCTCCAATGCGCCGTCAGTGAAGAATCTCCTGTAGGACCTGGCCCCTTCCCGCATCCGCTCGATCTGCTGCCGAGTGAAGCGCTGCAAGGGCAGGTCCACCATGCGGAATTCGGTGGCGAGCGGCCCCCTCACGGGTTCAAGGTCCCCGTCCAGGACCTCTTCGACCACGCTTGCCAGCTCGCGACCGTGCTGTCGGGCAAGGGAGAGCGTGCCGCGGGGGTGCGGGTTCGCGTCACCCGCGCACCCCGTCATGAACATGGCCTGCACCCCCGGCAGCCGCTTCTGGACCTCGTCCTGAGCGATGCCGGCGTAGTCCCCGCTGATTTGTAGGTTTCGCCCGGTGAGGGTAGTGCAGTGCGAGGCCGCGCCAAACACCACGGCGCGCAGGTCGCCATTGGCGCCAGCAACTCTCAGCACCGGGACGGTGCGGTCCGCCAAGCCGCTGGCATTCGTGCCCAGAATGACGCCATCGGGCGTGAACTCGCGCCGGTTCATGACGAACTTGGCGACGCCGCGCCCCCACGACAGGTTCGACGGGCGCATCTCCGCCAGCGCCTTGCGGGCCGCCGCGACAATCTTGGAGTCTATGGTCTCGATGTAGCGCTCGATCCGGGTGCGGTCCTCGCCGGACAGCCGGGCCAATAGCGAGCCGGCCACCAAAGGAGCGGCATGGGTGTGCGACGCGTTCAGCAGGATGCGCTCGCGGCTGATCCCTTCAGTCCTCGCGAGCCGCTCGCAGATTGCCGCCGAGCGTTCGCTGGTGAACCCGAGAAGGTCTGCCGTGATCAGCAGGGCCTTGGCCCCTCTGGAGTCCTGCAGTGCGAGCGCCTTTGCGAAGAGCCGGTCGGCGATCGACTCGAAGGGCTGGTCGCGCGCCGCGTAGCCCCCCATTTGAAGAGGCTCTTCGGGGGTAATGTCCGCCATTGCCAGCCCGACCCGCCAATCGGCCGGCTGGGCGAGCGCCGCGAGCGGCATCAGCAATAGAGTCGCGAACAAGGGGCGCATCGGGCCCGAGTATACCCATGCCGGCCCGCCCCGGCAGCGCTTGCTGTCTCTAGACCGTGACAGTTCGCCCCAAGACAGCCGACTCCACCGCCGCATTCGCCAGCACGAGCGCGAACCTGCCATCGTCGAAGCTCGGGCTCGGGTCGGATCCCGCCTCCACCGCTTGGACGAATGCGTCGATCTCCCGGAGGTAGGACTCCCTGTAGCGCTCGATGAAGAAGTGGTGGAGCCGCTGGCGCGTTCCCGTTCCGGCCGGCCCGTACCTTTCCAGCTCTGTTGGCGTCGGGTTGCCCGAGATCAGCATCCCGTTCCCGCCGAACACCTCAATCCGCTGGTCGTATCCATAGGAGCAGCGGCGCGAACAGTTGATGTGGCACAGCGCTCCGGACGCCATGCGCATCATGACCATAGCCGTGTCCACGTCCCCCTCCTTCCCGATCTGTTTGTCCACCAGCACCGATCCCATTGCCGTGACTTCGACCGGATCCTCGCCAAAAAGGAACCGCGCCATGTCGAAGTCGTGGATCATCATGTCGCGGAACAGGCCGCCGGACACCCGCACATACTCCAGCGGCGGAGGGGATGGGTCCCTGCTGGATATGACCGCAAGCTCGGGCTTGCCTATCTCACCCGCGTCCAAGGCTGACCGCATTGCCGCGTGGCCGGGGTCGAAGCGCCGGTTGAATCCGATCTGCACGGGCGCGCCCCTGGCTGCGACTACCGTACGGCAGCGGTCCACCTCTCCGATGTCGAGGTGGATCGGCTTCTCGCACAGCACTGCCTTGCCGGCACGCACCGCCCGTTCGATCAGCTGGCAATGGGTGTCGGTGGATGTCGCGATCAAGACGGCGTCGATCGAGCCGTCGGACAGCATCTCCCCGGCGGACCCGTACGCACGGCTGGCCGTCTCGCGGGCCGCTGCAGCCCGCGCCGCCTCGTAAATGTCAAAGACGCCCACTAGCTCGGCCTTCGGGTGGCTCGCCAGGTTTCTGGCGTGCATGCGGCCTATCCGGCCCGCTCCCAGCAATCCGAAACGAAGCATGGCGTCCTCCAGCTAGTCGAAGTCGGCCCATCTAGCCGTCGCCGCGAGCGGCCGTGGCTGGTGCAGCCGCAGGAACCGCTCCGCTTCCTGCTCCGCAGAGGTCTTGTCACGGCGGCGGCGCCGCTCGTGGCTCGCTTTCACGAAGGCCTTGAAGAGAGGTTGCGGCTCGAGCGGCTTCGACTTGAACTCTGGGTGGAACTGGCATCCCAGAAACCACGGGTGGCTGGGCAGTTCGCAGATCTCCACGTATCCCTGCTCGGGCGTTTCTCCCGTGATGCGCATGCCGTGCGCGGTCACAGTGCCCTCGATCTCCGGCCGGTTGAACTCGTAGCGGTGGCGGTGGCGCTCGCTGATCTCGGCCGTCCCGTACGCCTCTCGAGCGAAGCTCCCCTCGGAGATGCGGCAGGGCCAGGCTCCCAGCCGCATGGTGCCGCCCAAGTCCTCGACGCCCTTCAGCTCCCGAAGCTTCAGGAAGGCTCGCGCCGGTGCCTCGGGGTCGAACTCCGTCGAGTGGGCGCCCGGGATCCCGCACACGTTTCGCAGGAACTCGATCACCATCGTCTGCATGCCGAGGCAGATGCCGAAGTACGGCACTTCGTTCTCCCGAGCAAAGCGGATGGTCTCGATCATGCCGTCGATTCCGCGAGAACCGAACCCGCCGGGGACTAGGATCCCGTCGTACCGCCCGAGCAGCCTCTCGCTCGTGGTGGCCGACACGCTCTCGGCCTCGATCCAGTGGATGCGCGTTTGCCACCCATGCGCGAGCCCGCCATGCAGGAGGGCTTCCTTGAGGCTCTTGTAGGAGTCCTCGTAGTCCACGTACTTGCCCACGACCGCGATGTCCACGCTGTCGGTCGGGTGGCGCAGGGTTCTGAGCATGCGCTTCCACGGGCCCAGGTTGGGCGGGCCGGCCTCAAGGCCGAGGCGGTCCAGAACGATACGGTCGACCCCCTGCTCGGAGAATTCAACCGGTACCTGGTAGACCGTGTCCACATCGCGGGCCGCAATGACCGCTGCGCGGTCGACGTCGCAGAATAGCGAGATCTTCTCGCGCAGATCCCGCGAGAGCCCTGTCTCCGTGCGGCAGATGAGGATGTCCGGCTGGATCCCCAGCGCACGAAGCTCCTTGACGCTGTGCTGGGTGGGCTTGGTCTTGAGCTCTCCGGCAGCAGCGATGTACGGCACGAGCGTCACGTGCACGTAGATGCACCCACTGCGGCCGACCTCTTGGCGCATCTGCCGTATTGCCTCCACGAACGGCAGCGACTCGATATCCCCGATCGTGCCTCCGATTTCGGTGAGCACGACATCGATGCCGTCAGTTCCGACCTTCTCGATCTGTTGGCGGATGGCGCCGGTCACGTGCGGAATGACCTGCACAGTCCGGCCCAGATAGTCGCCCCGCCGCTCCCGGGAGAGGATTCTCTCGTAGATGCTCCCGCTGGTGGCGTTGTTGGCCCGGGTCAGGACTGCGTGCGTGAACCGCTCGTAGTGGCCTAGGTCAAGGTCGGTCTCGGCGCCGTCGTCGGTGACGAACACCTCGCCGTGCTGGAACGGGCTCATCGTGCCCGGATCGATGTTGAGGTAAGGGTCCAGCTTCTGAAGCGTGACCCTCAGCCCGCGGCTCTCGAGCAGGTTCGCGATGGACGCTGCGGCAATGCCCTTGCCGAGCGAAGAGACCACCCCGCCCGTAATGAAGACATACTTCGGACGGGCCACTAGCGCTGCATCCGCAGGGTTTCCCGCGGCACTGACCAGCCTAGCACGGCCGGCGTGCTTCGGTTTCGGCGCCGAGCGGCCGGCAGAGCTCTGGCCGCCCCCTGAAATCCGGGCAGGGTAACGCGGTGCTATGCTGTTGACGCCTATTCTGGAGGAGGAAGGCGGGGCGTCCAGCGACCCGGCACAGTGGCGACTCCAATGCATCTAGAGCGCCGCAGCCTATGCGCCGCAGCACTGCACTCGGTTGCCATCGCACTCCTGCCAAGCTCGGCGGCGCTGCTCGCCGAGTCGGACCTCGAACCCACGACCGAGGAGGTTGCCCCGGCGTTCAGCCGTCGCGACATCATCAAGGTTGATGTCGAGATGGCCCTCATCAACGTCACGGTCACGGATCCCATCGGCCGCATGGTCACCGGGCTGAACAAGGATCACTTCATCGTTAAGGAGGACAACAAGCCCCAGTTGATCCGGCAGTTCGGGGCCGAGGAGGCCCCGCTCTCACTGGCGGTGGTCTTCGACGCTTCCGGGAGCATGGGCTACAAGATGACCAAGGCCCGGGAGGCAGTCGCGGAGTTCTTCAAGACCATCAACCCCGAGGACGAGTTCTTCCTCGTGCAGTTCAACAACCGGCCGGAGATGGTGACTGGCTTCACCCGCAGCTTGGAGGAGGTCCAGAGCCGACTGACCTTCGTGCGGTCCAAGGGCCGCACTGCGCTGCTGGATGCGATTTATCTGGCGCTGAGCCAGATGAAGGAGGCTAGGAACACCCAGAAGGCGCTGCTGGTGATCTCAGACGGGGGCGACAATTCGAGCCGGTACACGCCTAGGGAGATCAAGCGCACGGTGCGCGAGTCGGACGTGCAGATCTACGCGATCGGCATCTACGAGCCGTACTCGACGCGCGGCCGGACGCCTGAGGAGGCCGCAGGTCCGGGGCTGCTCACCGAGATCGCCGAGTCGACCGGCGGACGGCAGTTCGCCGTGCAGAACGTGAACGAGCTGCCCGACATCGCGGAGAAGATCGGGATCGAGCTGCGCAACCAATACGTGCTCGGATACGTCCCTGAGAATACGCAGAAGGACGGCAAGTGGCGCCGTGTCAAAGTGGAGATCAAGAGAATCCGAGGAATGCCCGAGCTGCGCCCCTACTACCGGAATGGATACTACGCGCCCACCCGCTAAGCGGTCGGTGCGGGCGCTCCTCGCCGCGGGCCTGTTACTGGCGGGGACCGGCGGTTTCGATTCCGCTGCTGGCCAGTCGGAGGCTTGCGACCCCGGGGTCACCTTCTGCGTAGAGACGCAGCGGATCGTGCTGCACGTCTCCGTGGTCGACCGCCAGGACCGGTTCGTCACCGATCTCGGGCGGGAGGCCTTCGCCGTGCTGGAGGACGACAAGACACAATCGCTGACCTACTTCGCGCAGGAGGACGTGCCGGTCTCGATCGGCCTGGTGATCGACAATTCCGGCAGCATGCGGGAACGGCGCCAACAGGTCAACGCGGCGGCCTTGGAATTCGTGAAGGCCTCCAATCCGCAGGACGAGGTGTTCATCGTCAACTTCAACGACGAGGCCTATCTGGACCAGGACTTCACGAGCGATCTGGCCATGATGCAGGACGCGCTCCAGCAGATCGACAGCCGCGGCGGAACGGCGCTCTACGACGCGACTAGCATCTCCGTGGACCATCTGCTGAAGGAAGGCAACAAGAAGTACAACAAGCGCGCGCTGCTGATCATCACAGACGGCGAGGACACGTCCAGCCGCATGGACTTGGAGGTGCTGGTCCGCAAGCTCCAGTCGACCGATGTGATCATCTACGGCATCGGCATCCTCACAGAGGAAGAGCGGCGCGCCGCCAGGCGCGCAGAGCGGCACCTGCGCAGCATTACGCGGCCGACGGGCGGTCCCGCGTACTTTCCGCTGACCTTCGATGAGGTAGTGCCGCTCGCCAAACGCATCGCCGAGGACATCCGAAACCAGTACATCCTCGAGTACACGCGGCCACCGAACAAGCCGTCCGGATACAGGCGAATCCGGATCGAACTCAAGGGCAAGGCCAGGAGCAACAAGGCACGGTACCGCCCGGGATACTTCGCTGATTGACCGGAGGCTGCGGCGATGACCGCGTGGCTGGGCGCTCTGGCACTGATTTGGCAGGCCACCCGGGGCCACAGGATGCGGCCTTGGCGCAGCCCCTACCTGCGATGGCGGGTGGAGACGTATGCGGGCGTGCCGGCCGAGCAGGTTGACGCGGCGGCCTTCTGGAGGTTCGCTTGGGGCGAGCGGGCCGCGCTTCTGCGCTACCTTCGGTGGGCTGGCCGGATGCGCGCCGGCCGGCCCCCGGGCTAGGCGACGCCGACGGACTGGAGGGCGGTGACGGCCGCCACGTAGTAGATATCCTCGACGGAGCATCCGCGCGAGAGGTCGTTGGCTGGCTTGTTCAGACCCTGCAGGAACGGACCGAGGGATTGGGACCCGCCCAGCCTTTCGCCGAGCTTGTAGCCGATGTTTGCGGCATTAAGGTCCGGGAAGATCAGGACGTTGGCGCGGCCGGCCACCGGCGAACCGGGGGCCTTCGAAGCGCCGACGGCTCGAAGCAGGGCGGCGTCCGCCTGCAGTTCTCCGTCAACCTTGAGGGCAGGGTCCCTCTCGCGGACGATTCGCAGGGCCTCGATGACCTTGTCCGCCATCGGGTGCCGTGCGCTTCCCTTCGTGGAGAACGAGAGCAGAGCGACGTAGGGTTCGGCCTCGAGCAAGGCACGGCAGTTGCGCGCCGTCGCGATTGCAATGTCCGCCAGCTGGCTGGGATTGGGGTTTGGGATGACGGCCGGGTCCGAGAAGACCATCACGCCGTCCGAGCCGAAGTTGCGGTCCGAGTGCAGCAGGACCATGAAGCTGGACACGAGCCTGTACTCCGGCCGGACTCCAACACATTCGATCAGCGCGCGCAAGGTCTGGGCGGTCGTGTTCTTCGCACCGCCGACCAGGCCGTCCACGTCGCCGTTCTCGAGCATCAGCGCTGCGTAGTGCAACGGGCGTATCGCGACCTGCAGGGCCTCGCCAAGCGTGACGCCACGCGAGCGGCGTCGCTCGTGGTAGATCTGCGCGTAGCGGTCGCGTTTCCCGGAGGTCTCAGGGTGCGAGCAGTCCACCCCAGGGGCACACTGAGTGTCCGTGCTGACAAGAACTGGCTGCACGACTTGGTCGCGGGCCAGGCGCGCACAGGCCTCTCGCACCCTCGGATCGTCGCCTTCCGGAAAGGCGATGCGGCGGGGGTTTTGGCGTGCCCGCTCGACCAGTCGGGTGAGGTATGGCCCCATTCCTATGATCGTAGCGGCTCCGGGAGCCTAGCTAATCCGAGTGCTCCCAGAGCAGACGGATCGGAACGGCGAACATCAAGTTGCCGAAGCTGGTGCAATACTCGCCATCATAGAGCACGACGCCGGCGACGAATCGCTTCCCGCAAGCCTTCCTGAGCTTGCGGAGGCCGCGGAAGTGTGCCCCCTTCGCGGTCGCAGACGCCTTTATGTCGATCCCTGCGACGGCGAGCGATCCGTGTCCGATGACGATGTCCACTTCGCTGCCGTCCCGGTCGCGGTAGTGGAAGAGCGAATACGGCTCCCCGAGGGCATCAGCTTGGCGCCGGATTTCCTGATAGACGAATGTTTCCAGCATTTGGCCCAGCAGCTCGCGATCTTTGAGAAGGCCTCTTGGCTGGATCCCGAGGAGCGAGCAGGCTAGACCGCAGTCCACCATGTGCAGCTTGGGAGCCTTCACAATGCGTTTGAGGCGATTGGTGCGCCAGGCTGGGAGGTGCTCAAGGAGGAACAGGCGCTGGAGAACGCTCACGTAGCCTCGAGGAGCGCCGGGACAACCGACAGCGACCGGGCCTTGGAGAGATCGCGAAAATCCCATTGTGAGACTTGCTGGACATAGTCGCGGTGCCACAGCCATCGCTGCCTGGCTGATCGCGCGAGGGCAGGGGGATAGCCACCTGAGGTGACGATCTCGCCGAGATCTTTATCCAGACGGGCCACCGGGGAAGTACGAATGCCGCCGCCGAACAGTGCCGGCAGGAACGAGACGCCAGTCTGTCGGGCCAGTTCGGCTCTTGAGAGCGGGTGCAGGCGGATGGTCTGCATGCGGCCGGCGAGCGATTCATTGATGGCGGGCGTCAGAGCGAGATTGCTGGAACCGGTCAGGACGAAGCGACCGGGCTTGGGGTCGCGGTCAACCGCAATCTTGAGGCCGTCGAAGACCGCCGGGGCCTTCTGGACCTCGTCAAGGATGGCGCGCTCTGGCAAGCCGTCCACAAATCCCAGCGGGTCCCGTTGCGCGGATTCGCGCGCTACGGGGTTGTCAAAGTTGGTGTACGAGTAGCCGAGACGTTCGCATTCGCCGCGGGCGAAGGTGGTCTTTCCGCACTGGCGGGGACCTTGGATGAGCACGATCGGCGAGAACTGCAGCGCCTCGGCCAGCAGGTTGGCGGAGTGTCGCGGATAGAGTTTCAAGCGTGGGGAGGATGTAGTGCACAGGTAGCTTGCCATCCGGCTGGATGTGAGTTGGGACCTCGGCTGATCGTGAGCTTGCCATCCGGCTGGATGTGAGTTGGGACCTCGGCTGATCGTGAGCTTGCCATCCGGCTGGATGTGAGTTGGGACCTCGGCTGATCGGTTGAGCGCTACACTGACGACTAAACAATAGGATTCTGGATGGCGATCAACATCACACACAGGCCGGACCCTGATGATCGCGTAGAGCGTCTCGCTAATCGGCTGGGCATCTCAGGCTACGGGAGGAAGACCGCCGTCATCGAAAAGGCTCTGGGCGCGTTGGAAGAGCGCGTAGGCAATCAAGTCACCAAGGCCCAAATAGGGGCCTCGCTCAAGAGCTACCTCCTGAACGGCGATCGGCTCCGGCAGGAAGTGTTGCGACTGTGCCCCGACATCAGGGAGCCCCTTTCCCAGACATTGCAGGAAGAACTCTATGACGAACGGGCCGTGCCGAAATGGTCGTCGTAGACACGTCCGCGATAATGGCAATCCTGCTCAACGAGAAGCAGGCCGGGGAGTTCGCGCAGACGATCGAAGAATGCGGTCTGGCGCTGGTGTCGGCGGGCAATGCTATCGAACTCGCGGCAGTGGCAAGCTGGAGCGAAGCGCTATTGGAGGCAGCACTGGATTTCCTGCGTCAGCCATGGGTGCGAATCGAGCCCGTTGACTCCGATCAGGTGACGGTCGCCGCAGCAGCGTACTGCCGATTCGGGAAAGGACATCATCCTGCCGGACTGAACTTCGGCGATGTCTTCGCCTACGCCCTGGCGCGCAGCCGCAACCTGCCGCTGCTGTATCAAGGGGATGACTTTGCCCGAACCGACATAGTTCCTCCGAGCAGCACGTCACTTGGTGAGCTGCCTCGGACCTCAAGGGATTCGTCCGTCATCCACCAGCGGAGTGGATCATAGGATCGACTGACAAGGCGGAACTCAACGCATGCTTCGCCCATCAATCGTATGTCCTCCTTGCGAGGAAGGCCGCCGGGATTGCGCAACGGTACTCGGCCATGTTCGAGCGTCGGCATGTGGGGTTGTGCTCGATCACCGACGGCAATCTCGTCGTGTTGCGCGCCGCCTCGGAGAGTGATCGAATCCAATTCCGGCTTACCAAAGAGGTGGCCGGTCGCGTTATGGATAAACAGCGAGATAGCGTGCTTGGGGCCACCTTCCACGGCCCTCTCCCGCGATATGAGCTTCCGCAGGAATAGCAGGACTTGCCCAAGGAGGCCACATTTGCTCCGCCGCTGGTGCAGACCGAGGACATGAGCTGGAGGCGCGTGCGGTTCGAGGGGACGCCTGTGCCGGTTGCCACCCTCTTCGACTATCTTGCGGCCGGACAACCCTTGGCGGACTTCCTGAAGGCACACCCGCACGTCACTCACAAGCAGGCCGTCGCCGCGCTGCGCCTCACCAGCCGCGTCTTGGCGGGAGAGCGCGGATGAGGCAGGGTGGCCGCGGGCTCCGGCCGCAGGCTGCGCTGCAATACTGGGACGGCGGGGCATGACGAGAGAGGGCAGGGCCGGGAGCGCCGGCGAGGCCAGCGCAGGACTTCCGGACAGGCAAGGGTCTCGCGAACCGCATTGGCACGTCAGGGAATACGTTGACTGCATCGAGAACGGCCGCGACGACTTCGAGCGGTACCGCATGCTGATCTCCGACCTGCCGCGCCGGTTCCACCTCTCGAGCCGCGAGAGGCAGGAATCCGCACTCCGCGAGCCGCCCCGGCTCACGCGCACGAACTGGGACGCGCTCTTGGCCGCCACCGCCGAGCACATGGCGATCACGCACGGGCACCCGGTGCCGCCGTGGTGCGACGAGCACGAGCGGTTCTTGGAGATGGTCTGGGTGCCCGTGCTTGGGTACGGCAGCCTGCCGATCCGGAGGTACATCGAGACGCCTGCGGCCTTCCTCCGCCACGGCGTGATCATCGGAGGGCGAGAGTTCGGGGAACGAGAGGGCGAACGCGAGTATGGAGCCGTTTTCCGCAGATAGCCTGGAGGGCGCGTTTCGCGAACTGTCCGGAGAGCTGCGGCTTCGCCGCGCCCGGGCCCACATCTAGATCATCGGCGGCGCAGCCATCGCGCTGGGCTTCGACAACCGCCGGGCGACGCTGGACGTGGATGCCGTGGTGCGCGTGGGGCATGGCGACCTTATGGAGGCGGTGAGGAAAGTCGCGTATCGGCATGGGTGGCCCACAACGTGGCCGAATGAGCAGGCGGCCATGGCCGCGCCCCGCCGCAAGGATCACCTGCCTATGACGGTGTATGCGGACGGCAACCTGGTCGTGACCGGCGCTTCTGCCAATCACCTTCTGGCCATGAAGGTGCGCGCCGCACGGCTCAAGGACGCGGAGGACATCGCGTTCTTGACGTGGCACTTGGGGATGCGCGAGGCCAGGGAAGTCTGGGCCCTGCACGACCAGGTGTTTCCCGACGATCCCCCGCAACGGGCGAGCTTTCAGGATGCGACGGACCTCTTGGCTCGGCTCTGGCCCAAAGACCGCTCCATGGACGGTGACGACCGCTACGGCTACGGACCAGGCCGGGACACAGGCCGCGAAGGGTTGCCCCGCTGAAGACCCGCCCTCCCCCGACCGGCTGTCACAAGTGCCGCGGCGTCAGGGCTAGCTCGCATGCGCCGACCACGGCCTCGGCGAGCAGGGAACGGTGGCACTCGAAGTGGTCGCGCTCGTAACAGGAGAGCGCCACGCGCTCGCCGGCCTCGATCCAGCGGGCGATCCTGGCGACATCGTCCCCGCGCTCCCACAGGGTCGTGGCTTCGTACCTGATGAAGAACGCCACGCGCGATTACCGGCCGTCTCGACCGGCGCGTTGCGATGAGTCGACGCCGAGCGCGCGGATGGACGTGTAGACGATCCCCAGCCGGTCGCAGCCTTGCGAGAGGAGCCGCCCGGAGAATCCCCACTTGCGGCTGAACCCTTGAGGATCGCGTAGTCTGCTTCGCGCCTCGCCTGTCCCGAACGGCAGACTGAAGCTCCTGCCCCAGACATAGCCGGTGATGGCCTCGGTTTTCCTGACCAGTTCTTCTGGAGACAGGAGCCGGTCGACGCCGGCGTCCCGGAGGGCTTCCGCGCGAGTCCCGTCCTCCCCGACCAGCGACTCGGCGCGCAACCATGGCGAGAGCGCAATCTCGATGAGCAGGTCCTTGAGGTTCCACGGGTCGCTCCCGTGGATGCCGGCGCGGAAGGCGTCGGCGAGCGCGGCAACCTCAAGGTTCTGGGCCGCCTCCAGCCGCCGCGCCTCGAATCCGGAATCTGTGCTCTCCGCAGGCGGCTCATCCAGATCCACGCCCATGATCGCCGGCCACCAGAACCTCACGGCCGCAGTGGCGAACCTCTCGTACGCGACAATCTCCTCCGCCAGCCATTGCAGGCTGGTGTCTGCACTCGGCGCGACCTTGCCGTTGAAGCCCGGTTCGCGCATGTCACGGAACGACGTGTCGCCTCGACGGTAGGGGGACACACTGCCGTCGGTGGGGTTTTGTACAGCCTCGGCAAAGCGTCCATGCCTCTGGACTTGTTCTGATACAACCCCATGTCGCCATAGTTCTGAAAGATGCCGGTGCCAGGGTCCATGGGAATGTGGCAGACCGTGCACGCGGGGTTGTTCATGTCGGCCAGTGCGTCCGGGTCGGTCGCTCGTGCCGCTGACTTCTCGATATCCACGCCAAGCAAGTGGCAATACGTCCAGCGGGTCTGGCTCGGTTTCGGTTCGTTGCTGTGGTCGGGTAGCGCTTAAGGAAGACGGTCGTGTTGAGAATGCCAGCATGTGGGTATTCCGTGGACAGTATTCCCGGATCGACGACCCGGCGACCGAGCAGCGGATCCTCTTCCACGACATGCGTGCCGTGCCTGCGGTAGTACCCGACTATTCTCGAGGGCTTGAATTCCACGGCACTGGAGGGGTCGTCGAACTCAGTGTCTGCGCCCTAGGCCTCGGCGGCCATCGGGTTGGCCATGATGCAATCCGCGGTCAGGATTTCCGTGTAGGTCAGGTCGTTCGCGGCCACATGCGCAATCAGTTCCAACGGAACCCGCGCCATGCTGTAGTGGATCGCTCTCTCGTAGTGCCTGTACAGGGGTGAGCGCCTTGGGTTTTCATGCCCCTCCGCCGACGCGTGCTGGGCCAGCTCATAACGATTATTCGCGATATTGACGAACGTGATTCCTCCTGCCCCGATCACGCTCGGGCGTTCCCGTTCGGTGAGCAGCCGGTCGCTAGCCGACCAGATGAGGAATTCGTGGAATCCCGGGCCCTCCATCAGCCCCCGGTATCGCCTTCCTGAGACTGGCATCGCTGCCGGCTCGGACCGCTTCCAGCTCGGCGGACGTGGGGAGCCTGCCTGCAAACAGCAGGGCCGCCCGACGCAGGATCCTTGCAGGGGATGCAATGGTCACGCCGTCGAAAAGCGTTTCCGGCGACAGGCCGGCCGACGTGGTGGAGCCGCCCAAGGCCCGCAGGAAGCGCTCTAGGTTTGCGAGGTCGGCCGATCCGGGCACCACTTGGACGCCCCACCGTGGCCCTCCGCACCCTGCACCTTGTTCAGGATCAGGTCGGCGCCGTCCTCGACAGACTCCAGGAACTCTTGGAACAACTCAACATACGCGGCCTCGTGAACGTCATCGCTGGACGGCCTCAGCACTAGTCGGGTGTGGCCCGAAACCCCACCCTCGACATGGCAGTAGATGCACTTCGACTGCACCACCTGCCCGGAAATGTAGTCATTGAAGATTCCGGCCGGCTACTCGCCTGCCGGCGCGACGCCCTTCCAGGGGTCGAGATGCGGTCTGGCGGTGTAGCGCGGGCTCGGCAGGGCGGAGATTCGCTCCCGATGTGAGCCCTTCGGCGCTCCTAAAGCTCCCGAGATCGGGCATACGGCTTGCTAAGGCCTCCAGCTCCCGTCGGCTACCAGCCGAGAGTGTGCCAAGGGTCGGCGCTCGGCTAGGGCGACACGGCTCTTCCATGCCTCCTCGAGCTCCTTGCGCAGGCGGACTTCCTCTGTCTCGTCTTCAGGAAAGAGATCGCTCTGGGCCTGCGCAAGGGACGGGTCTGCACCAATGGACACACCCAGCAAACAGGCCAACGGCAGGGTCCTGAAGTGCCAGAACCTGTGCGAGAGGCCGTTCTTCCAAGCACCGTGGTTCGACCGTGCTTCTCTGCCCACCATCGTTACTTCAGGCTATTTCACTCAAGACCTACAGGAAACCGACGCGGAGCCGACGGGCGGACTGCCCAGAAGTCATGTGTCGCGGTGTGGAGGTCTTGGTGCAAGCCTCGCGAGGGTCCTGACGCCAATTCGGGGGCGGCCCTTCAGGCACTGACGGCAGGTCGAGCGGAAACGGTTGCTCGACAACAGGTACCAAGCCACGCCTGCCAGAGCGATCAGCAATATGCCAAAGGCCATGCGAGATTCCAGTTTCCGTGTCTGTCCTCAGCGTGCCAAGAACGGTGGGTTCAGTCGGGAGAATTCGAACTCGAGCGGGTCTTCGCCGGCTGCCTCGAGTTGCCCGGCACACTCCTGCACGGTGTCACCGATTGCCGCGATGCGCTGCAGCGCCAGATTCTGGGGCGTGTAGATCCTGTGGGCGACGACCTTGCCCACGACGGCCTCGCGAGTGGCAAGGTCGAGCCGGTCCACCGCGAGCCCTACCAGATCTTGAAGGTTGGACGAAACTGCCATCTGAGCTCCATTATCCCAGCACGCTTGCCTCGAGAGCAACGGGGAGTTCGAACCTGAGTGCTCGACACCATTCTTAGTAATTGGGGGTGTGGCCCTTGTTAGCTTCGAGGTCTTGGATCTGCATGTGCGCCAGATAGCGCTTCAGGTGACACCAAAGCTTGTGGCTGGCCGCTTGAGTCACGACCGCTCGGATTCCCGCAGTAGGAGCCGGCAGTGCCCGTCTTGCGGGCAAGCCGCGCGGAATGCCCGCGAGGCGACAAAGGCTGCTACTGGGCCCTCGGGGAGATGCGAATATAGCGAACTTCTTCCACCAAGCGGACTGCGGCAAGGCCAGCTTCCCGCGGAAGGAAACGCTGCGAATGGCGCACACAAACCTGTCCGCGAGGGTGGAGCGCATGACAGCCACCGCCGCCCCGATGGTCGGTCTAGTGGAGCCCGCCGCGCTGATGGAGGATCGCACGGGAGTGCGTTGAGCCCAGGTAAGTCGCACTGCGGAGGCGACCGGGCGCGAAGTCGCCCGGGCCGAGTTGAGCGACATTCCCGCAGGGGGCCGCGGCGTGCCATCCGTCCGCTGACGATGCACATAGAGATGCACCGGCTGGGCGTCCCGGGGCTCAAGGGCGAGTGGTCGGTCGGGCCCCGAGGCGCCCATGCCGACGGAGCCGTATAGGACGTGTGAGGTGGAGCTGGTCGATGCGCTCTCGGACAGCCGACCGGCTGCAGCGGCGGATTGCGATCAGCAGCACGATCGCGAGATGGCTGTTGGTGCTGACGCTGTTGCGGTGCCAGATGCCGGAGCGCGGACCGCAGCTCCTGTCCACCAACCACGAGTGGGAATTCCCCTGCCCGAATGCGGACAGCAACGGCCTACCTCGCCCGAAGACCTCGGCGCTGCTAGACCGAGGGTGACGGACTTGGGATGCTCAAGGCGCGAAAGCGCGACCTCCAGCCAGCTGCCAACTGATGGCGGAGATCCATGACACGCTCACCAAAGCACGATTCGGCCACCAGACGCGGGTGGGCTACGATGCCTACTATGGACCGGCGCGCTGGTCCGACACTCGTTCGTTCAAATCTGATTCATGGCTACTTGGTGGGGACAATCCACACTGATAGGACCAAGTCCTGTGGTAAGGACTTCGGGCATGTCCGTGGATCCAGCTGCTTGAGCTGCTCGCTCACCGTGCATCCGCGGGCGCTCGTTAGCGAAAACTCGGCGTTGTAGTCTCATTTCTGCTTGAGGAAGAGCTGGTATTGTTGTGACGATATACTCCTGTCCATATGCTCCATTTAGCCTACCTCAGCCTGTGACGGAACCATATTCGACTCTACCACCGCCCCACAAGCGCTGATAGGTCCGATACATGTCATTAAAGGCATCCGTGATCTGAGTCAGTGTTGTTGGGGACAGCCTAGCTCCATCTTTGAACGACGCCCCGGACTGATAACATCTTCTCTTATCCACGAATAAATGGCGGTCATGAATGCGAACTGCAGGAGAGCGCACTTCGATTCGTACATCGCATTGCGACGCCAAGAGTTTCACCGCCGGCAGAAGCTGTTGGAGTTTCTTCGATGTAAGTAGACGAACTTCCACTCCACCCGTGGTCAGCGACAAGTATCGTGAAACGAATTCCGCGTCTAGGTATGGATCAACAAAGAGAAGATCCTCCCGGGCCATTTCTATGATCTTGCGAAGTTCGTCAGAGTAATCAAACGGTTTCTGTGCCGGAATCACAGCAGCAACAGGACCTACCGTCTTCATCCGAAGATCGTGTTGGGCTTCGTATAACAGAGTTCGTAGTTCACGATACGCGAGTAGAGAACGGTCCAGCATCTGATTGATGGCTCGCATCGAATCAGCAAGATTTCCGGGTTCATCGTTACGAGATGAATTAAGGGAACTGATGTGGAGTCTGCCTTCAATTCCCTTGATTTCGTCCCATGCCCTGAGGACTGCGGCAGTACGCCCCAACCAATATAGAGCTTCTTCGTTGTTCTGCCCTCTAAAGTCCACTAGTCGAGGCGCGTTTCGCAGCAGCTCTTCTACCTCAGCAAGCAACTGCTCGTCGTTCATGACACCTCCCGGTACGGTACGCATCCCGCGAATCTCACACACGCTGGAATGTCAATCCGCACACCAGTCTGTCTATTCTGTCACACTTCCGTGACTGGAGGTGCTTTGCACGTCGGGACTTGATGTCCAGCCCCCTCTTCACGGGGTGCAGCGCCAGACCGTTCAATATGCACCATCCACTGTAGGGGGGGGGGGGGACGAATCTGCTGTTCTGAGCGAGCAATCTAGCAACTGTGGCTGCCCTGAGGCCTCATGGCAAGCTGATCTTAAGTATACTCTTCTATCTATGACTTGCAAGTGACGGCCCCACTCACCATCGTGCGGTCCATCGACGACCAGAACTCTCTGTCAGTACACGTGGTTGACGAGATGGTGGCTGGTTGGCAGTGAGTTGGATTCGAGTGCTTCTGTCTCATTTCGATTTGACGGACTCACCCAAATCGGCAAGCGATCTCGAAAAAGTCTCATCAAGGCTTACAAAATGTTGGCATAGCCACTCAATCATATTTGGCCAGTTCTCGCGGTTGTCGCCATCGAACGGATGCGTATAACAAATCTTGCTCGATTTCTTTGCATTCAGCCGAAGCCACTGCAATTTGTTCTTGAAACTCTTTTCAAACCTCTGCCTATGCTCTTTGAGTTGATCGAAGATCCACTTGTTCTCGTTTGTGTCGGGTCGCTGAAGTAACAATTCCACGCGCACTTCTTTCCTCAGGAAGATTAATGAGTAGCTGCATCCGGACACTCCAGTGGCACAAGACAGCCAATGATCCTTCGACGGGCTGATGTTCTCAAATCGAGAGACGTTTCTGGCACGGAGCTTTTCCAATGCCTGAGTCCAGAAGTCGTGTCGAAGAATCTGTCTACGCCGCATCGTTCCTTGGTCAGTCTTCAGTTCGGACTCCTTGGCAGCCATCACGATCCTGTAATCTGCTTCCTCCGGAGTAGGAATGATCTGCTGCAAGTCAATGAAAAGATCCTCACGGAATGTATAGGGTACAATTCGGAAGCACTGGGCACGTACGCCCTGTCCGAGCAGCCAGAGTACGGTCGCGGTTACTTCTTTTCGAAAGTTGCCTGCAACTAACACAATTCGCTGTTCGTTGCCGACGTTCAGCACGACGTCATCAAGTTCTTCGACATCGAGAAAGTTACAGAGTTTCTCCTCCGCACTCGCACCTTTGAACCATCGATTTAGATACCGCTGATAGATGTCAACGATGTCCGCCTTCTTCAAGCTAGAACAGTATGCGACGTATTTTAGCGCCTGCCACACAACATCGCGGCCCGAGTCATCGAGTTTATTCTCAATAACTACTAGCCGTCCCTCTTTGTCGAGGGCCAGAAGGTCAAGGCGTTCTCGCGTGCCCGCGAAGCCATCGAATTCCTTCTGGACGATCAGGAGTTCTTCACCCAGCGCGTCTGGGAGACGTGCCAACCACTCTTGAAGATGATCGCGCTCGCGGAGATCAAGATCGGTGAATAGTCGTTCTTCGAGCCGGACGAGGCGATTATTTTCGCGATCTACTCGAAACATCGGTCGTCTCTCTCTTCACCACTCGCGGAGAAGGCAACCTCTACGTCTAGGGCTGCCGACTCTCATGACGCTACTCCTTGACTCCTTGACACTCCCACCAGCACGGAGAGTGCATACTCTGCGGACGCTCGCCAGCCGCCAATTCGAGGTTTGCCGCCAAGTGTATCGTAACTAGCCGGGTAACACCGGAACACCGCGAATCTTGAGGCATGAAGTGAGTAACCGTCGCCAAGCGAATTCGGAACGAGGCGATGGATTGAGGCGAAGCGTCGCCGGCACAGGCCTCGGTAGCCACGGTCTGAAGCACATGTCTCGGCAGCTCCGGCTTGGAGGGCATCGTTGCAACCGCGCAGCGGCCAGTTCGGCAGCCCCGGTGGGGTAGCGAACGTCTAGACCCAACTACATCACGCCGAGGACACCTTTCGCGCGCGAGTCTCGGTTGGACGCTCCGCGAACCTGCTGGGGTACGGCCAACACTGAGCTCGGTCACAGCTGACCGGGAAGATTGATCGGACCGCGTATTGAGGACACCCGCCGAGATTGACCATCGTCCGGCGTGGTCGGCGGCCCTAGGCGGCGGAGCGTGAAACGGCAGGAGGCAAAGACTGGACATGCACAGGCGATTCGTGCAGATTGACGAACGGGGTGCCTGAATGGGGGGCCGAGGTCTCAACAGACTGTCGCACACGTTTCACACCCTTCCATGCCGCCATAATGGTCTGCGATGACCGGGCGCCTTTGGCAGTGGATGCTGGCTTATCTCGTACTCCTCGCTGCCGCCAGTGCCTGGTTTGCGGACACCGCTTGGAAGAGCGTGACCGCCTACCAAAGCCCGTATGCCCTCGACCGCCAGTTCGAGGCCGGACCCGCATTGGTCGAACGCGCCGTTCTGGTAGTGCTCGATGGCCTTCGCGCCGACCGTGTCAGCGAACTAACCAGCTTTGGGAGCCTTGCAGCGCGCGGCGCGTCCGGCGTGATGCGCACGACCGAGCCCTCGCTCTCGTATCCCGCGAGGGCCGCCCTGGCTAGCGGGGCATGGCCAGAGGTCAGCGGAGTGACGACCAATGCTGCCAGCGGGCTGGTCCCTGTCCAGTCCCTGCTCGGCCTCGGGGCCGATATCGGCATGCGCGTGGCGGTATTCGGCAGCGGCTTCTGGCCGAGGGCATTTGGGCCAGGAATGGATCACCGCCGATTCGGGAGCCAGCTGCCAGAGTTCACGCCAAGCGCCCTAGCCCGGTGGCAGGACGAGTCCTGTGACCAGGCGGTCGACCACTTGCAGTCCGCCGATGCCCAGTTGCACGTCATCGACGTTATGGCAGGAGATGAGGCGGGCCACGAATTCGGCGGCGCCTCCGACGCCTACATCGACGTGATCGCCTCAGTGGATCGGTGTCTTGGGCGGATAGTGGATGCGGCCGGTCCGGACACGGTAGTGGTGGCTGTCTCCGATCACGGCCACATCGACCGCTGGGGCAAGGGCGGACACGGTGGGCTCGAGCCAGAAGTGATGTCGGCTCCGTTTGCGATGGCTGGTCCCCGAGTGGCTGTCACCGGGCCGTTGGACGCGGAGATCGTTGACATAGCACCCACCCTCAGCATCCTGCTCGGGCTCCCGATCCCAGCGAACAGTCAGGGGCGCGTCATATGGGAATCCTTGGAGGTACAGGGTGAGCAGCGGTCCCGCCTGGAAGCACTTGAGCGGACTCAGCGAACGGCGTTGGCGGCACATCTTCCCGACCGCGATGCCGCGCTCGCCGCCAACCGCTCCCGGCGCCTCCCGTGGGCGATTCTGGCGTCGCTCTGGTTCGTCTCTCTCGCTGTTCTTGCGGCGCGCCGCCAAGACCTGGCCGGATTGGCCCTTGCGGTCGCGGTGTTCGCCGCGGCCTACGCAGCCCTCTTCTTCGTGTTCCAGCTAGGGACGTCAATCAGCACATCAGTTCGCCAAGAGTACCTGAACGGGTTCTTGGCGCGGAATATTGCCGCGACAGGCTTGGCGTTCGTGGCGGCAGCGCTGTTCCTAGTCAGCCGCGTCGGCCGGCATCGGGAAGCTGCGGTCCGGTTGGCCGTAATCCTGACCAGCGTCTTCGGCTTGGCCGTCGCCGCCGTGCACGGGTTCTACGGTCTGCGGATGGAGGGCTTCATGCTGGAGCTCGGGCCTGGCTTCAAGGCATATTTGAACCTGTTCGCCATCGTGGGACTTGCGCTAGGTGCGGCCGGTGTTTCGCTCGCGATGCCCCGGTTGCCGCGCTTTAGGAGGGACAGGTCGTGATTCGCCGCTCCCGGCGGGCTAAGCCTCGGATGTACACGGTTGCGGAGATCACTTCCGCGATCCAGAGGCTGCTGTCGGGTGAATTCCGGGACGTCAGGGTGGAAGGGGAGATCTCCAACTGCACCCACGCGCGGAGTGGACATTGGTACTTCACGCTCAAGGACGAGAAGGCGGAGATTTCCTGCGTCTGCTTCAGGCAGCGCGCCATGGGATTGACGACGCTCCCGAAACACGGGCTAGCAGTCGTCGCCCGCGGGCGGATCGGGGTGTTCGAGCGGCGCGGGGCCTACCAGCTCTACGTCGACTGGCTGGAGCCTCGCGGGACCGGGGCATTGCAGGAGCGCTTCGAGCGCCTCAAGGCCAGGCTTGAGGCGGAGGGGCTCTTCGACAAGGAGCGCAAGCGGCAGCTGCCGCCGTTTCCGAGGCGCATCGGAATCGTAACGTCTCCTAGGGGGGCGGCCATCGCGGACATGCTGCGTGTCTTGGAGCGGCGGCATCCAGGGCTGCACATCCGGATCTATCCGTCCTTGGTCCAAGGCGAGGGTGCCTCGGTCGAGATCGCCAAGGGGATTCGCCACTTTGGTTCTGGCGAATGGGCCGAGGTCGTCATCGCGGGCCGCGGCGGCGGTTCGCTCGAGGATCTGTGGTCTTTCAACGAAGAGATCGTGGCTAGGGCCATCGCTGTTTCAGCCGTGCCAGTCGTCTCGGCCGTCGGGCATGAGACGGACTTCACCATCGCCGACTTCGTGGCCGATGTGCGCGCGCCAACCCCGTCCGTCGCTGCCGAACTGGTCGTTCCCGAGGCGGCTGCGCTGGTGGATGGCCTTGTTGAGTCCCAAGAACGGCTCGGCCGTGCGATGCGGACCCGGCTGGTCCGATTGCGCACGCGAGTCCTGGAGAGCAGCCTGGAACGCGTCGCCCGAACTGTGGAGCACAGGCTTGGTGCCGAAGGCCAGCGGCTCGACGATCTGGGAGACCGGCTCATGGCCGCCCAGCGCGATCGGTTGGGACGTTCCCGGAAGTTGTTGGAAGTGGCCGAACTGCGGCTCGACGATCTGGGAGACCGGCTCATGGCCGCCCAGCGCGATCGGTTGGGACGTTCCCGGAAGTTGTTGGAAGTGGCCGAACTGAGGCTGGCGGGGCTGGACGTTCGGGTGCGCTTGGCGCGCGACGGCGCCCGGCTCTCAGAACTCCTGCAGCGCATGTTTCCAGCGGTCCGCAGCGTGATGGAAAGAAGCGGACACCGCCTTGAAATCCTGCGGAGTCGGCTCGACGTCCTCAGCCCGGTCGCCATTCTCGAGCGGGGCTACGCGATCGTGCGCACGGCGAACGGCGTAATCCTGCGCCGTGCGGAAGAAGTGGCGCCGGGTGACCCGCTGGCGGTTCGGCTTCATGAGGGAGAGCTCGCCGTCCGGGTCGAGAGCACACGACCCGCCGCAGATCGGCCATGACCTCGTCAATGGTCCACGATGCTCCAGTCGGCGCCGATCACTTCTTTCCCTAGCGGTAGGCATGGCTGCTGACGGTGGAGCCCCCGTCGCGTCGGCTCGATGGTCCTGACATTCGGGTTTCCTTAGCGGACACTCGCTATTACAGGCCTTGCCAGTCGTGATTTCCCCAAGGCTGCGCCTTGGGCGGCACCGGCGGACGCATCTTGTGCTATCGGGTCACCTGGAGGACGTCGGCCCACGCTGCCGGAGGACGCAGTGCTCCAGACTTGCTGGCGAAGCGGTCGAATCGCATACCGGTCATCTGGAACGGGGTGGCTTGGACTCCGAAACAGTGGTCCGCCAGCGGAGATCGAACGTCTACCTCCAGATTCCCGCCTCGTGACCATCCGGCCACCACCAAGTGACCCTGGCGAGCTTCCTAAGTGCGATGCTCATGCCTGCGGACTGCTGCAGCGGTCTTGCAGGGCGCGCCAGCGACACGCCACCGGCCAAGCGTGGACGATCGACTGCGCGGGCGGGGTCAAGAGCCTTGGCGGAGGCTGCGCCAGCGTGAGAGGTCGGCGACCGACGGTGCGATGAGCCCCCGGGCGGCTGTCCGAGTGAACCTCGCGCGACCGGGCAGCCCGTAAGTGAGAGCGAAACGGTTGTGCTGGGTCACGCTCTGGAGGCAGATTCTCGAAGCGGTCGTCCACTTGGGCCGACTCCAGCTGAGCCTAATCCGAAGGCCAGCTGCTGGGGGCGCAAGTCCAGCCTCATGAACAATGTGGGGCTAGAATCCACCTGCGGCTGATGCAGCAGACGCAACTCAATCTAGACGGTCCCAGAGCCCGTTTGCCGACCGGCATCCAGACGTTCGGGGAGATTCGGAACGAAGGACTCTATTACGTGGACAAGACGGCGTTTGCTTTGCAGCTATTGCGCCAAAGCAAGCACTTCTTGCTCGCCCGCCCGAGGCGCTTTGGCAAGAGCCTGTTCTTGAGCACTCTCAGGGCACTCTTCGAGGGCAAGCGAGAGCTATTCGATGGACTCGCGGCCTACGGAGTCTGGGACTGGTCCATACCTCGCTGCGTGCTGCTGCTGGACATGTCTCAGGTCATTGCCACAATCCCGGGAAATCTTGGCACGGACGTCTCCGAGCAACTCCTCGACTTGGAGTCGGACCAAGGGGTCGAGCGTAGACACTCCTCCGCGGCCGGTCGACTCCGGCACCTGATACGCACACTGCACGACCGATCTGGCCGGCGTGTGGTCGTCCTTGTCGACGAGTACGACAAGCCAATAGTGGACGGTCTGCAACAGCCCGAACTTGCCCTTGCCCACCGCGACTACCTTAGGGGCTTGTACTCAGTGGCTAAGAGCTGTGATGCCAGCGTGCGCTTCACGCTGTTTACTGGCGTGACCAACTTCTCGAAGGCCAGTCTGTTCTCAAGTCTCAACAACCTGCGGGACATATCCCTCAATCCGGCCTACTCCTCGATCTGCGGCTTCACCGACCGGGACCTCGACACCGTGTTCGCCCCGGAGCTTTCCGGACTCGACCGGGACAAGATCCGCGAATGGTACTACGGCTACAGATGGGGTCGTGATGAGAGGGTCTACAACCCTTTCGCTATCTTGCTGCTGTTCGAAGATCGCAAGTTCAGGCATTGGTGGCACGAGACAGGCACGCCGGACTTCCTCGTCAAGACTCTCGTGAGACGCGGTGTGCAGACGCCTGAGCTAAGCGGAATGCACGCAGATGAGGAACTCCTCTCCTCGTTCGACATCGGTTCGATCTCGACCGAGGCTTTGCTGTTTCAGACCGGCTACCTTACGCTGGCCGATTCGTCTGAGGACGAGGACGGAGATTTCTCCTACCGGCTCGAGTATCCGAACCGCGAGGTCCGCGTCAGCCTCAACCGGTCCCTGTTGGGAGGTCTCGGTCTGGGCTGACGGGCAAGCACCGCAAGCTGGGCAAGCTTGTTGCCAAGCACGTTCGCTCAGCGGACTTCAAGCAGATGGAAACGGTGTTGCACACATTCTTCGCCAGCATTCCGCAGGACTGGCACCGACGCAGCAAGATCGCATCCTACGAGGGTTACTACAGCAGCGTCTTCTACTCCCTTCTCAACGGCTTCGGTCTTGACGCCCGCCCCGAGGGGGCCAGCGGCGCGGGCCGGCTGGACCTAGCGGTGCACACCCGCGAGAGGGTCCTGCTATTCGAGTTCAAGGTTCAGGGGCAGGCGAGCCCCGGAGCGGCGCTGGCACAGCTCAAGGCCCGGGGTTACGCAGACAGATACAGCGGCACAGGCAGGGCAGTGCACCTTGTGGGCGTGGAGTTCAGCGCCGAAACTCGAAACGTGGCCCTAGTAGAGGCGGAAACGGTCTGATTGGGTGCTCACAGCGCTCTGTCAGTACCTCATTGCGACGGCCCGCTCTGGGCGGTTGCCAGCGTCAAGAATGGAGCGGACTGGTGCCTTCGCGGGCTTCCAAGCCCTCATGAGCGGGGTCTCCGCTGCACCCCGAGACATGAGACAGGCTAGAGTCGGAGTGTCGCCCGACAGGGTGTCGCCCCTACAAGGACCAAGCGCTGAGGAGTCCCAGGTCCGCAGCCATGGGCGGTAGACCGGGGCCGCCCTTGAGCTTGGTGCGATTCGTCACGCTTGCGGCAGGCGCCGCTGTCTGAATCCCCGCGAGGTGCCGAAACCCGAAGGTAGGGGTTGCACCCTCTGCTCGGTCTGATGCACAGCGACTCATGACGGTAGGGCGACGTGGACACCGCCTCGAAGTCGTGTAGATCCGACTTGATGTCCTCAGCAATCGTGCGCACGTTGAACGGTGTGATCCTGCGCTGCGCAGACAAGGGTGCGCCGAGCGACCCGCTGCTGGTTCGGTTGCACGAGGGAGAGTTCGCTGTCCACGTCGAGAGCACCCAAGCGGCGGCAGCCCGGCAATGACAGTGTCAATGGCCGACTGTACCCTGTTTTCGTCGAGCATCCCTAGAATGGGGGTGTGACGCGCCTACTCGCCGCCGCCATTCTGGGCGCCGCCCAAATCGTGGCCGCGACTCCCGAGTCTGAGTTCTTCGAGTCTCGCGTACGCCCGCTGCTCGCGGGCCGCTGCTACGGGTGCCACGCCGAGAACGCCACAGCCGGCCTTCGCTTGGACTCCCGACAGGGTCTGCTTACGGGCGGCAAGTCGGGGCCGGCGATCAGTCCCGAGCAGCCCTCAGAGAGCATCCTGCTGCATGCCATCAGGGGCATCAAGGGCCGCATGGGCATGCCGCCGTCCGGAAACCGACTTGAAGATCACCAAGTGGCCGATCTAGAGCGTTGGATCGCGATGGGCGCGCCATGGCCCATGTCCCCGGGTGAGCACTTTCGCACCCGGGTGAAGCCGTTGCTTGACGCCAAGTGTCTTGGCTGCCACGTCTCCGAGCCGCAAGGCGGGCTGCGGATGGACTCGATGGAGGCCCTCCTCGAGGGCGGCAAGTCCGGGCCGGCCATCGTACCGGGCGACCCCGCCAGCAGCTTGCTGGTGCAGGCTCTGACCTACCAGCACGCACTGAAGATGCCGCCCGCCGGTCCTCTGCCCGCGAACGAGGCCGACGACATCGTCAGATGGATCGCCGACGGGGCACTTTGGGAGCAGGCCCCAACGGGCCCGGCTCCATTCGAGATCTCGCCGGAGCATCGGCAGCACTGGGCCTTCCGGCCGCTCTCGGAGGGTCACGTCGCTGAGGTTGCCGGTGCCCCTGAGAACGGCAACGCGATTGACCGTTTCGTGCTGGCGCGGCTGGGGCGGGAGGGCCTGGACCCGTCTCGGCCCGCCTCCAAGCGGACCCTGATCCGCCGGCTGACCTACGACCTCACCGGCATGCCCCCGACACCGGGGGCGGTCGACGAGTTCGTCGCCGATGACTCGCCCGGCGCCTACTCGGACCTTGTCGAGCGCCTGCTGGCGTCCCCTCGGTATGGCGAGCGCTGGGGACGGCACTGGCTGGACGTTGTGCGCTACGCGGACACCGCCGGAGACTCGGGCGACTTTCCCGTGCCTGAGGCCTACAAGTACCGCAACTACGTGATCGACGCTTTTCAGCAGGACAAGCCCTACGACCAATTCGTGCGGGAGCAGCTCGCCGGGGACCTGATGGATTCCGCCAGTGAGGCGGAGCGCTGGGAGCGGGCCGTAGCGACCGGCTATCTGGCTATCTCCAGGCGCATCGGCGTGAGCCCGCACCGCCTACGGCACATCTCACTCGAAGACACGATTGACAATTTGGGCAAGACCTTTCTTGGCCTGAGCGTCCAGTGCGCCCGCTGCCACGACCACAAGTTCGATCCCATTCCGACGGCCGACTACTATGCGCTCTACGGCATTCTTGACAGCTCCGTGTTCCCGTTCCCTGGGGCGGAGCACCTGCCCTACCGCAGCAATTTCGTATACCGCGTCGGAGAGGAGAAGGCTCGACAGGTCTTGGCGGGCTACGAGAAGCGGATTACGGAATGGAATGACCGCGAACGGGAGAAGTTTCGGGAGTACCAGTCATTCCAGAACAGGCTGATCACCACTCCGGGGCGGTCGCGGGAGGTCGTGTGGGAGGAATTGCAGGCCCTGCGAGCCGAACGCGCGGTGTTCGCGCGCACGGAGCCACCGCTGGAGACGGCCTATGCAATCACCGAAGGCACTTCGGCTGATGCCTCCATCCACACGGCTGGCGACCCGAAGTCGCCTGGGCCCACAGTCCGACGCGGTTTCCTGCAGATCTTGGGAGGCGCTACAGTTCCGCCGGGCCACGGGGGCAGCGGTCGCGAACTGCTGGCCGACTGGATTGCCGATCCCGACAACCCGCTGACCGCGCGAGTGATGGTCAATCGCATCTGGCACCACCACTTTGGGCGGGGGTTGGTCGCCACGACGAGCGACTTCGGAGTGCGAGGGACGCCGCCGACACACCCGGAGCTGCTCGACTATCTAGCCCGTTTCTTCATCGACAGCGGCTGGTCGGTCAAGGCCGTCCACAGACTGATCGTCCACTCGCGCACGTATCGTCAGTCGAGCCGCGACGTGCAGGCGAACTCCGCCAACGACCCGCAGAATCTCCTGCTGTGGAGGTTCAATCGGCGGCGCTTGGACGCTGAGCAGATCCGCGACTCGATTCTCTACTTCAGCGGTGATTTGGACCTTTCCCGCGGCGGCAGACACCCATTCCCCCACCGCCGCACGTACTTCTACCGCCAGCATGAGCCGTTCTCCGAGTTCTTCCCAACGAATCGCCGCTCGGTCTACATCATGCAGCCCCGCATCCAGAAGCACCCGTACCTGGACCTATTCGACGGTCCTGATGGCAACCTGCCGCTCAGCGAGCGGAAGGCGACCACGACGACCCTGCAGGCGCTGTACCTGATGAATTCCGATTTCATTCACGAGCAGTCTCAGGTGATGGCGGAGCGATGGAGCGTGCTCGTCCCGGACCGTGAGGGTTTCTTAGACCTAGCGGTGAGGAGGATCTTCGGCAGGCCGGCCACGCCGGCCGATTCCGACGGGGCCAATGGCTACTTTGTCACTGCAGAGGGAGGCGAGGAAGGCGCCCGCAGCGGGCTGTTGCGCGCCATGCTCGGCAGCAACGAGTTTCTGTTCGTCGACTGAGCGGCCGACACCGCCCCCCGGGCTGGGTCGCTTATGCGAAGACTTCTTGGACTGCGCGGCCCTTGCCATCTTCGGTGACGTAGACTGGGCGCTTCTCGACCATGAAATGGTCGTCGGGCGCAATGCCGAGGGCGTGGTAGATCGTCGCATGGAGATCCTCAACCGGGACCGGGTTCTGCACGGTCTTGCAGGGCCTCTCGTCCGCGGTCTTGCCATAGGCGAACCCTTTCTTCACGCCTCCGCCGAACAGCAGGACAGAGCCGGCGTCGGTGAAGTGGCGGTGCATTCCGTAGTGCCCGGGCTCGGCCATCACATCGGTCCGTGCGATGGCTTGGTCCCGGACCTCCTTGCCCACCTTGCCTTCCGTGATGGCGTCGCGACCGAACTCGCTGGCCAGGACGATGAGCGTGCGGTCCAGCAGGCCCCGCTCTTCCAGGTCGAGCACGAGTTGTGCCACCGGCGCGTCGATGGTTCGCTTCATCTGCGCCGCACGCTGGTGGCCGTTCTGGTGTGAATCCCAGTACCGGAACGGAACATACTCCGTCGTCACTTCGACGTAGCGCGCCCCGGCTTCGACTAGGCGGCGCGCCAGTAGGCAGCCTTGCCCAAAACGACTCGTGTTGTACGTGTCATAGGTGCCCTTGGGCTCAAGGGACAGGTCAAAGGCCTGGGCCGACGGCGATGTGAGCAGCCGGTGTGCAGCGTCGATGGACGCGAGCATGGATTCCCGCTGGAAGTCACCCGAGAACTGGTAGGCCGGCTGCTGCTCCAGCAGCCTCTTGAGCAACTGCTCGCGGGCCCTGAATCGGTCTGGTCCCAGTCCCTTCGGCGGCCTGACGGACGATGCTGCGTCGGAGGGATTGGGGACTAGGAACGGGCCGTGCTGCGTGCCGAGAAACCCGGCCGTGTGAAATGCCTTTAGGGCCGCCGCCTCGGCGCCGATCTCCAGATTCTGGCCGATCGAGATGAACGGCGGAACGGTCCCCACCTTCGGGCCCAAGAGCTTGGCGATCACCGCGCCAATGTGCGGAACGGCCATCGCTTGAGGCGGAACGTAACCCGTGTGCCAGTGGTACTGGTGGCGCGAATGCAGGATGAAGCCGAGGTCGGCGGCCTGGAACGTGCGAACGACCGTTCCACGGTCCATGACATCTGCCACACGCTCAAGGCCCTTCGATATCTTGATGCCGTCTACAGCAGTATTGATTGCCGGAAACGTGCTCAGCACCTTCTCTGCGGCCAGCCCTGGTTCGAATGGTGTGTAGCGCTTCGGGTCGAAGGTCTCGGTCTGGGCCATGCCACCCGCCATCCACAGCACGATCACGGAGTCCGCCGTCCCGCTGCGCTCGGCGGAGCGCGCGACTTGGGGTGCGCCGCCGACCAGTGCGGCAAGCATGCCCGAGGCGCTCACTCCCGCTCCCATGAAGCCGCGGCGGGTGATCTGCTTGACGATTCGCTTCTCTTCGGCGTTCATCTGCGCAACCATGTCAGGCCTCCCGGTCAATGAATGAATTGGAACTCCGGCGTCATCATCACCGCCCACAGCAGGTCGGCGAGGCCGTCCGGTGAGGGAGGGCCCGGACCGTTACGGGAGCTCAGCACAGTGTTGGCGACCTCGCGCTCTCGGTGCGAAGGGGCGCGGCCTAGCAAGTGCCAATAGACCCGATCAACGGTTTCAGGGATCGTGGTGAGCCTTGCCGGAGGCGGCAGGGGCGTCCCCGGCTTGGGCGGGGTGAGGCGATCTAGGCT
Source organism: Bryobacterales bacterium (assembly GCA_965203925.1). GTDB lineage: Bacteria > Acidobacteriota > Terriglobia > Bryobacterales > UBA6623 > VXMF01. The sequence continues at coordinate 419,391 of OZ241924.1, read as the reverse complement.
GGGCTCTTCGTCGAACACGTAGAAGCGCGCGTTGGCTGTCTCTCCGACTTGGAACTGGTCCACTCCCTCGAATCCTGCGACCCCGGCCATTCTGGTGAATCCTCTTCCGGAGACATCGTAAGCAAGCACCGACGGGAATCGGACACGGACCGCTTCGTCGTAGGCTGCCTCGCCCAATACCGCAGGCCCTCCATCTTCCCGGAGGGCTCCCGGCTCCTCGGGCCGCAGCGCCGACAGCGGGACGGAACCGCCCGGCCCGCTCAGCCGCACGTCCGCCCAAACGGGCCGCGCTTTGTCGGGCGCCGTCGAGAGCGTGTCCTCAACGATGAAAAAGAGCTTGTTGGAACCCGAGATGTCGGCCTCGAACGTTGCGAAGCTCTTGGCGCCGAAGCGGCTGCGCACCTGCTTGCCCGCCAAGCTCTTGGGCTCCGGAGGCAGGACGCCGAGCATCGTGCGGGCCCCGCGCAGCAGCCAGCCTGTTAGGATCTCGCCGTTCGCGAGCTCCACCATCTGCATCGTTGTCGAGGTCGTATCGCGGGTGGAGAAGACTTGGTCGCGCACCGGTCGCCCGAGCGCGCGCGTGAGATTGTTGGCTGGCATGCGCCACTCGCGGGTGAACGATCCTGCGGGGATCGATGCGTCTGGCTCTTTGCGGGGGTTGCTGCTTCTCGATCTCGAGGCTCTGACGAGGGCCGTCCCGTCCTCCGGAGTGCCCGAGACAGAAAGGCGGATCCCCTCGTCCGAGGGCAGCTCGGACGGATCTTGGGCCATTACGGCCGTCTGGACGACCCGCCAGTCGCCTGTTACCGTGCCGACCGCGTCGGCGAACTGCTCCGCGGTGAGCCGCCGCAGCTGCGGACCGCGGAATGAGGATTGGGCCGCTTCTCCGGAGGTGCGAAGAACTGAAGGCAACTGGTAGGCCCTTGAGGTAATGATGGTGCCGATCAAGTGCCGCAAGTCGTAGCCATTCGACACGAAGTCGCTCGCCAGCCAGTCCAGCAGTTCCGGGCTCCACGGCTGGCCGTCCATGTCGTCGACGTCTTCGACGATTCCGCGGCCAAGCAGCTTCTCGAAGACGCGGTTCACGATCGTGCGGGGCAGGCGACCGTTCCGCGGATCGGTGAAGATTGCTGCCGCCGTCGCTCGGCGGGCTCCGGGGCTTGTCCCGCGATTCGGGCGATCCAGTTCGCCATAGAGGAATGCCGCCGTCACGTACTCGTCCTGCGGAGCATCGCACCGGTATAGCCGCAGCCGTTCCTCGTCGGAAAAGTACGCCGCCAGGCCGTAGGCGTCCTTAAGCTTCCAGCGGCTGATGAAGCTGTCGTGACAGGAGTTGCACTTCAGGTTGACGCCCAGAAAGATCTGCGCTGTATTCTGCGCGGCCTGCATCGCCTGTGTTTGCCCGGCGCTGACGGCCCCGCGCCAGTTCACGCCCGTGAGGAAGCCGTCAGGATCCCCGGTACTCACGGGGTCGAGCAGCTTTCGAACCATCTGGTCGTAGCCCATGTTGGTCATGAGCGCATGCAGCAGCCACGAACTGATGCTCTTTCGGCTGGCGTTCTCGGAGTAGTAATTCACTCCCTCGTCGTTGCGCAGGAGGTCGTTCCAGTAAGAGATCCAGTGCTCGGCGTAGTGGCGGTCGTGGTGCAGCAGCCGCTCGACCAGCTCTCCGCGATTCCCGGACGACCCGTCGTTCAGAAAGGACTGGAGTTCGGACGGGCTGGGCAACAGTCCCCAGATGTCGAGGAAGGCACGACGAGCGAAGACGGCATCGGGGACGAGGCCGGGTGGCTCGAGCCCTTGGCGCGCGAGATAGTGGGCGACAATGCGGTCGTCAGGCCGGTCCCAACCGTCCCAAACAGCGTCCGGCACGGCCGGACGCTCCAGAGAGAGCTTCGGCTCCCAAGGCGCGGGCGCGGGTCGTGCCGCAGGCGCAGGCCGGGCACCCTCGTCGATCCAAGTCTGCAGGATATCGATCTGCGAGTCACCAAGGACGCCGCCGAGCGGCATCTGGGGCTCGATCTCGCCACGCAACCTCGCAATGAGCAGGCTTTCCGCGCTTTGGCCAGGCTTGACCGCAGGTCCGCTCCGCCCTCCGGCCAGCACGTCTCCGTAGGTCGTGAGTGCGAGGCCGCCCGAGCGTTTCTCCTGATCGTGGCAGGCCAAGCAGTGAGTGGCTAGGATCGGGTGGACTTGGTTGCGGTAGTCGACTCGTCCGGAATCGGACTGGGCAGCGGTCGGCCCGGCCTGTAAAAGGATGAGTAGGCCGATGGATGCCGCTAACGATCGGACACCGTGGGAACGCGCCCGGTGCACCTTGCTCAAGGCCGATCTGCCGGGCGTTGGTGCGGCCAATTCCATGAGTGGCGTCCTAGATGCCAACTGTTCCTAGCGTCCCGTTTCGGGGCATCCCGAGGATACCAACTAGAGCCCGGTCGCTAGCTCTGCGCCCGCTTCGGGTCTGCCGCCAGCGCGCGCGGTGTGCAGCGCCGTCCAAGCAATCTGCGAAGAGCCACCGCGCTCTGGAGAAGGCTCTCATTGCCTCTGGCCCGAATGCCTCCAGGTCGCCGGTTCGGTCCGGGAAGGCGCGCGTTTAGTGCTCGATCGGGTGGCCGAAAGCGTGGAGACCCCCGTCGGCCGCGGTGACGAAGCCTTCGTTCCCGCTGGTTGGCAGCCCTGTTGCGGGCCTCGCACCCAGCGCAGCCCCGCTTTCCCAGATCACCCTTCCGGTGATGCCGTCGAATGCGTTGGGCGCGACCGGCGCATCTCACTCAGCGCACTCTCTGGCTTGTCGCTAGGTGGGCAACTCAGCGTCGTACTTGGAAGGGCCGGGCTTGTTTCAGTCCAGTTCTGGAGAACGGTCATCCGAACGTCGGAGAGCCGTACTTGCCAACCCTCGCCAAATCCCCACCGTTCCTGTCATGGCCTAACTTCCTCTGTCCGAATTCTTGGACCGTGGGTCGGAGCCTTGGGGGCAAGGGTCGGCAAGTGATCGCGTCTGCGTGTCGGACAAGGCCAGCCGACCCGTGTTGCGGCGCGGATTCGATGTTGCTGGAACGTGGAGTCTCCCCTCGCAGATACCCGCCCGTGACACGCTCAATTGGTCGACAATCGATGGCCGAGACCCTGCCCGCAGACTGTCGATCCAGCAATGGACATGACATCAGGGCACTATCAGTGACACGGACTCCGCTACGTCACACGAGCATCCGGCCCGCAGATTGGCCGCTTCACGCACTTAAGCTATTGAGGTTGAGCGTACGCCTCATGAGTGAACTCTATCATCCAGCGAACAATTCTGATGACGCGATCCGTCGTCCTAGAGTCCATCCATGACTAGGACTGTGGGGCCTCGGTGAGCATTGACGGCACACCCCAAACTGTTGTACATTTGGATTAGTTGTTCACTAGGATGCAGGGAAATAGCTGTTCGGTTCAGTAAAGGAGCAAGGCGCAACAGTGGCTACCGAGAGACAGACCTACCCGTACATTACTAAGAGGGCGTGGTGGGCTCTCCGAAAACAGTTCCTTCAATCCATTCCCAACCAAGTTGCGCCACGGTACCTCGTTGACGTGCTTGGTGGCAGCGAGGAGTCTCTTAGACGAAACGTGTTACTGGGTCTCAAGATTGTTGGCTTAGTTGACGAGGATGGCGTCACGACGGAGAAGGCTCGGCGCTGGCGAGACGACACCACCTACCCGGAAGTTTGCTCGCAGATTGTTGACGAGATCTATCCCCAGGGGCTCGTGAACGCGGCACCGGGCCCGACGGTCGACAAGGGAGCGGCGAAGAGTTGGTTCATGGCTTCCACGGGATGCGGAGCACCGACGGCTGGGAGGATGGCTGCTACGTACGCACTGCTTGTGGAGGCAAACCCGGTCGCCGGGGACGAGGCTAAGGTCAACAAATCGAAGAAGGCGACGGGACGGAGGTCGAAGAGACCGGCAACGCCGTCGGATGGCCGGCAGCAACCGCAGCCCGCAAGCAATCGGCACGATCCGCCACGTGCCCGAGTCGATGGTCTCAACATGCCCGATATGCGCCTCAGTGTTGAGATCCGGATCGACGCGAGCGTCACGCCAAAGCAGATCGACCAGATCTTCGCGAGCATGGCGAAACATTTGTACCGTCGCGACGATGAGAGGCAGTAACGCCGAAGCTGCGAAGGCGGGCCTCGCATTCTTAAAGCACGTTGCACGTGACACCCGCGAACTGCGGCAGCCGCCAGAGATACCGACGGCTTCAAACACAGAGAACGTTCTACCGTTCTCCGTAGTCCGTGGCACACGAAGCTACTTGGAGGCAACCACGCATCAGATCAACGGTTCGTACGAAAACGGTTGGTACGATGCCTGCGCGGTAATGATGAGAAAGCTCATCGAAACCCTCATTATCGAGGTTTATGAGCAGCGCCGGATGACAGCGAAGATCCAGACAGCGGACGGCAACTTCCAAAGCCTTGAATCGCTCATTGGGAAAGTGATCGGAGATTCCGCTTGGAACGTAAGCCGGGCGACGAAGAAGGGATTGTACGATGTGAAGGAACTCGGCGACAGCTCCGCACATGGTCGTCGGTTCGCTGCACACCGAGGTGATATTGATGATCTGAGGGGTGGTTTTCGAGCCGCAGTCCAAGAACTTGTCCAACTTTCTGGTTTGTCGTAGAACGCTGACGCATTGCTTCAGCTCTCACGCTGCATTCTCGTGGGCGGCCAATTCTATCAAGTCTTCTGCAGTCACGACGTCATCCCCCACGCCCGATTCCGGCGACTGGCACTGTGAGAACGTGGCCGGATCCCGGCCGCGTTTCGAAGCTAAGACGACATGAATCTAGGCGGCTGACGAGATGTCTCGGTCTAGTGCTCGATCGGGAATCCGAAAGCGTGGAGACCACCGTCGGCAGTGGTGACGAATATCTCGTTCCCCCCGGCGGTCAATCCTGTCGCGGACCCGGCGTCCAGCGTCGGGCCGCTGTCCCAGATCACCGTTCCGGTGGCACCATCGAGCGCGTAGAGCGCGGTCGGCGCTCGCTCGCCGCCGGCTATCGCGAACACCACGCCGTTCACGACTATCGGCGGCCGCGGGTTCTCCAGATCTTGTGAGAGCCAGCCCCCGTCCAAGCCCAGAGTGGGGCCCTCTCCCGTGATGCGCCAAGCCGCTATCGTTCCCTGAGTGATCGGTCTCTCGGTCTCGAACCCGGCGTCCGCGCCCACCGCACCCTCGATTGGGACGAGCACCCAAGTCGTGCCCTCACCGTCGCGCCAGACCGCAACCGCGCCGCCGGCCAGCCGGCCAGAGCCGCCAACAGTATCACTGGCGGCGATCACTCCACGGGCAAGGTCACCCGCGTCGAAGAGGGTCAGGGATCCGTCGTCAGAGGCTACCGCCAGATAGTCCCGACCAGCGATGTCCAAGATGACCGGCGACGTCCCGAACGTGCGGCCTTCCACACGGGCTGCGGCCTTCAGTTCTAGCGACTGGCCGTCTAGGGCGACAACCTGACCGTTAGTGGTAGCCGCGTACAGCGTGCCGTCGGGCGCCATGGACGGACCGGCATCCCCGGCCACGGCACCATCGCTAGACTCCCAAGACGTGACACTTCCCGATTCGATTTTGAGCGCCCACACGGCATCCGGCGCGTCGGCGCAGCCGCTCGAGGTCGCGACATAGGCCATACCTTGCGAAACGACCAGCCCGCGGGCATTTGCGCCGGCGGGTGTGAAAGGGATCATCTCCACATGGTTCATGCCGTTTGATGCCAACAGGGTGTAGAGCGCCCCATCGTGCGGCAGGGCATAGACGGCACTGAGGCCAAAAAGCGAGGGGAATGGTGGGGGTCTCTCGCGGGCGCCCGGCTTCGGAGGCTCCGGCATTTGGAATGGAGGTCCGCGGGGGCGCTTCAGGGTGACCGCGCCCTCTCCTGGTTCCCCTACCGCTCCGACGCCCGGGCTGCGCCGTGCCGGGCCCAGCCCTCCTACCGCAAGCATGGACGGGTATGCGGCGACCGTGGACCGCGTGACGGCGGTCAGCCCTGCAGCGCAAGGGGCCGTGCCCTCCGGCGATTGCGCAAGCGGACCCAACGGGCGATGCCACTCTTGGCGCGCCAAGTCAGTGTCGACAGCGAAGACCGACCCGTCCGGCCCGCTTAGGAATGCAAGGGATCGGAATCCCCGGTGGCTGATCAGGAAGTCCAGCAGCACGGGCCCCTGCAGTGCCGTGCCTGGTGGGGCCTCGCTCCCGAGACCGACCCGCCAGAGATGCTGCAGGCCCGCATCTCGAACGGATGCGACCGAGATCTTAGTGTCTGCCCGCAGCCAGAACGAGCGCTGCGCATCGAAACCGGTCGTCGTCCAGTCTTGCGCCCAAGCCGCGCAGGCCAGCCCGCAGCAAACTCCCAGGCGCGCCAGCTCGGATGCCAGTCTCATGTGCTGTGGTCTCCGTGTCAAAACGGGTCCATGTCGGGACGGGTCCGCGTCGCAACGACGATCCTCGGCTACGCTACCATAAGCCGGCCGACGGCCGGGTTGACCCGCCGACTCGTCGGTCGTGCACGCTCACCGAGGCTCAACAATGACATTGCTCCGGACCTTACTGCTCTGCGCATTGTCGGTTGCGCCGCTCGTCGCTGCGGAGTGGCTGACCGACGGTGGCGACTCAAAGCGCACGGGGTGGCAGCGCGACGAGAGCATCCTCAGCAGAGATTCGATCTCGCAGATGAAGCTGCTCTGGAAGATTCAGGTGGACAATGAGCCCCGCCAGATGCACTCGTTGTTCCCCGTTCTGGTCGCAGACGGGGTGGAGACCACAGAAGGTACCAAGGAAATCGCACTTGTGACCGGCGTCTCGGACAACCTATACGGCATTGATGCCAAGACCGGTGATCTGATCTGGAAGAAGCACTTCGAGAACACCGACCAGCCGCAAGGGCCGACGCAACCCCACTACACCCTCTGCCCCGGCGGAATCATGGCCACTCCCGTGATCGGACCCGGCGACGCTGCGGGCAGGTTCGTTGTCTATGCCGCCTCGTGGGACGGTCGCTTGCACCGCCTGAACCTTGCCGACGGGAGGGAGGTTGCCCCGCCGGCGGCCTTCATGCCCCCTGACGGCAAGCCCTACGCCCTCAACTTGGTGGACAACGTGGTCTATACCCACACCGCCCAAGGCTGCGGGGGAAACCCGAACATGGTCTATGCCTATGACCTTGAGACGGACCGGGTCGGCAGTTGGGGGCCTGCCGGCGGCGGAATGTGGGGCCGTACGGGTCCCGCCATCAGCAAGTCCAAGGTGCTCTACACCGGGACCGGGGATGGACCGTGGGATCCGGAAAACGGTGTCTTCGGCAACGGGTTCATCGGCGTTCAGCAGGAGCCCGAGACCAAGTCGCTGGAACTGGTCGACTACTATGGCCCCTCCAACGCCGAATGGCTGTACAAGCGCGATCTGGACATGCAGGTGACTCCCGCGATCTTTGACTACATGGGGCGCGAAATGATGATCTCGGCCGGCAAGGAATGCGTCGTCTACCTCATGGACACCGAATCGATCGGAGGTGACGACCACCGTACTCCCGAGTACCGAACTCCCCTGATCTGCAATGAGGAGGTCAATTTCGCGTCGGCAGGCATCTGGGGCTCAATGGGGACTTGGGAGGACACGGACGGGACTCGTTGGGTGCTGACGCCTATCTGGGGCCCGAAACACTCAAGGTTCCATGCCCCGATCGAGCGTGGCGAGGTCACCAACGGCGCGATTGTCGCCTTCACCGTCGAAACCAAGGCCGACAGGAAGGCTTGGCTCCGTCCGGCATGGATTTCCCGGGACATGAACCGGGCCGAGCCCCCAGTCATCGCCAACGGGCTTGTCTTTGCCTACGGCAACGGCGAGGACACTCACCAGGCGATGCCCGACGCAGCACTAACCAACACGGCCGAGGAGCGCATTGCCGGTTCGACGAACGCCGTGCTCTACGTGCTGGACGCTCGCAACGGCGAAGAGATCTGGTCAAGCGGCGACGAGATCACGTCCTGGAACCATTGGAGCGGACTGTCCCTCGCGAATGGGCGGGTCTACCTCGCAACCTTCGACGGCACTGTCTGGTGTTACGGAATCGAGAGATGATGGCCGCCCTGGTTCTGGGGCTCCTTGCGGCTGTGGCAACCCTCGGAGCCCAGACTGACCGAATCGTTGGCTTGGAGCAAAGGGTAGAGGCGCAGCGTAAGCTGATCCGCGACTGGGGCGGGCTCATCCGCTACGGAAGCGCGAACGCCGAACTCGGTCCGCCAAAGCCGGGAGAGCACCGAGTCGTGTTCTTCGGCGACGATGCAACCGCGCACTGGGGCCGGGCCACCTCGGAGTTCTTCCCGGGCAGACCCTACATCAACCGAGGCATCGCAGGGCAGTCAACGCCGCAGCTGCTGGTCCGCTTCCGGCAGGACGTCGTCGCGCTGAAGCCGAAGGCTGTGGTTATCCAAGGCGGCATGCACGACATATCGGGTAGGGCCGTGCCCGGAACTCGTGGCATGATTGCCGAGCACTTCGAGTCGATGGTGGACATCGCCGAGATGAACCGGATCCGGGTCATCGTCGCGTCTTTGCTTCCGGTGTGCGAGTGCGGCAGTCCGCTCGCTCCCTACCTGCCACGAGGACAGATCTTCGTACTAAATGACTGGCTCGAAGAGTTCGCTGAGCGTCGCGGCCTCGTCTATCTCAACTACTACCCGTCCCTGGCGCTGGGACGAAGCTTCAATCACGAGCTGACCGACGACGGCGTCGTGCCGAATGCCGCCGGATACGCCGTCATGGCACGTATCGCCGAAAAGGCCATTCGACTTGCCTTGGAAGGCGGGGACGGCATTGATCCTGCGCGCATTGCGCGAACTCCTTGAAGCTCAGCGTCTGATTCGCGCAGCGCACTGGTTCGAAGGCACTGGGCCTAGCCACGAGCCCCTGCGCCGGGCTGGAGTTCCGGGAAAGGAGCGAACCGGAGGGTTCCCGTTGGATCGCTTCGACGGATCCCGGCGGAGGCAGTGGTCGCCCTGCGGGCGTGGGCCGCGCCGGCACGGATTCTAACAGTGAGCGGTGGGACGTCGGGCGCTGTCGCGGGCGTCTCAGGTGTGTCGGTGTTGCGCCAGGTAATAGCGGATCTCGGAGGACTCACCCTGCATCTTGACCCGTAGCTGCGTTTAGCGCACGTCATGCCAAACAGGTTGGGTGCCTCGCAGCACGTGCTTTGGGCGGACTATCGGGCTCGGGTGGCGGCCGACACTGGCTCGACCCGAGGGGAGCGGGGATGTTCTTCCGCATTCTCCGACCCAGCCTCCGAGGATCTCTCCGATTGGTACGGACCCGCTCGCAAGTGTTTGGCAACCGGCTTGATCTGTCCTCCCCCGTCTAACCGTGGCAGATAGCCGCTGTGCGACGACGAAGTAACATGATTCCGCGCCGTTACCGATGCGCCCAGCTCATGAACCGCCTACGACTCCCGATTGGCGTTCAGGACTTCCGGGGACTCCGAGGCCGGGGGTGCTACTACGTCGACAAGACCCCGCTCATCCGGCGTCTAGTTGACCAGGGCGACCACTACTTCCTCTCTCGTCCTCGCCGTTTCGGCAAGAGTCTGCTGCTGGACACGTTGCACGAACTGTTTGCCGGCAACGAGCCGCTCTTCCGTGGGTTGCACATCCACGGGCATTGGGACTGGTCGGAGCCGCATCCGGTCGTCCACCTGAACTTCGGCGGCAAGTACAACGAACCAGGGAATCTGGCCAGCAACGTGCATGCACAATTGCACCTCGTCGAGCGAAGAGCCGGATTCGACAATCCACCGAATGACCTGACTGGCCCGGATCGTCTGCGGATCTTGCTGGATCACCTTCACACCACGACTGGCCGACGAGTCGTTGTGCTGGTAGACGAGTACGACAAGCCGATCCTCGATGTGCTCGACGATCCGGATCTGGCATTAGCGAACCGCGACTACCTGCACAAGTTCTACGGGATCATCAAGGCCTGCGTCCGGCACGTTCGGTTCGTATTCGTCACCGGCGTCAGCATGTTCTCGAGAGTGAGCCTGTTCTCAGGTCTCAACAACTTGGAGAACATCAGCCTCAACCCGCAATTCGCCACCATCTGCGGGTACACGGACAGGGATCTGGACACGGTGTTTACTCCGGAATTGCAAGGGCTGGACCGGGAAGCGATCCGCACTTGGTACAAGGGCTATCGCTGGGCGGGCATCGAGAGGCTCTACAACCCGATTGACGTGCTGTTGCTCTTCAGGAGCCGCAAGTTCGCTTCGCACTGGTACGAGACGGGAACGCCAGATTTGCTGCTCCGCTTGATGGTGGAGCAGAACTTGGACCCGCTGCAGCTGGAGAACAGCCTGATTGCCGCAAGGCGCCTATCGAGGTTCGATGTGGACGACATTGACCTGCGTGCGCTGATGTTCCAGACGGGCTATCTGACCATTGCCGGGGAGGAACGCAGGGGCCCGGACACTTTCTACGCGTTGGAGTATCCCAACCTCGAAGTGCGCCAGAGCTTCAACCAGGACATGTTGGCACACCTTGGTCACGAGGATGAACAAGTCTCTAGGCAGGGACACGCCTTGCTGGAACTGTTGGAGTCGAATGATCTCGATGGTTTCGCCGTGCGGCTTCAAGCGCTTCTTGCTGGCCTTCCCCACCAGTGGCGCACATCAGGTAACCTTGGGCAGTACGATTCGCACTGCGGGGCGATGTTGTACATGACCTTCTGCGCGGTCGGTGCGGACGTTCGGGCAGGAGAGTCCTCAGGCCGCGGGAGGGCGGACCTGGTGCTGCGCCGTGGTAGGCAGGTGTTCGTGTTTGCACTCAAGATGACCGGGCAAGGATCGAGCGCGCAAGCCACAATGGAGCGGGCGATTTGGCAGATGCGCGCGCGTGGTTATGCGGACAAGTACGGAGACCTTGGCGAGCCCGTCCATCTGATCGGAGCAGTCTTCGGACGCGAAACCCGAAACTTGCTGGCGGTCCGGACCATGCGCTTGTGACGAAGTGACCTTACTCGTCGGTCATTGACAGCTAGTGCTTGCGCCAAACCATTCTCCCGACTTACAGGCGAACATGACCCCAAGGGCCGAAGATCGGCCGTGGCTGGGCCCATGGCGAGTGCTCGGGGGTGAGAGTCGCTCTGCCAGTCGCTGACCATCGCGTTTCGATTCGATTGGGAGCCGCGACAGAAAGCGGTTTCGGAGAATTGAGGTGGAGGTTAGGTTGCGAGGGTGTTGTGCCGTAGTCGGACGCCTTCGACCACTCACTGGCCGACGCGGCGGCGCGGTATGGCCTTCCGGGCGCAGCGGTCGAGAGCCGGACGCGCCGTGGTCTGTCCGAATCGCACCAGCTCGGCAAACGTGCGGGGCAGTGCAGAGTGCCGCACACGATCCGGACGCCTTGCGAATCGTGCAGGTTGGCAGTCGGGGTGACCTGCGTCGGCTGGTCCCGCATGTCACGGCCGGGGTGCGCACGGCCCAGCCAGATCCGCAGTTTGCGCTTGGCCTGCGAGAAGAAGTAAACAGTGCGTGGCCGGACTGTTCGTGCGCTCCACTACCGCCACTACGCCGCCCTCCACGTCCCGCGTCACGGGGTGCCCGGAGATGTGGTCTCGGTAGCGGGCGAGGAGCTCGAGCACGATCGCTTCCGGGGAGTGCCCGCCGTCGGCGCACCTGGCGGCAGTGCTGCCCGACTTGCTCGGCGACGAACTCTGACAGGACCGCTCCGGCTGCAGCGGCCCGTCTAGCTCGTCGTGGCGCAGTCGCAACGGGCCGCGCAGCGCGGCGAACACAGCTATTCGATTCGAGGGTTCGAGATTAGCCCATCGTCCGGAGCACCCTTTATTCTTTACTCACACGATTGACTGTTTCAAGCCCGGAACGTTATAGTCAACTCAGCGGAGCGGCCTTCTCTTGCTCTAGTACCTCCGCCCGTCTAGCCGCTACGTCAAGCGGTGACCGTAGACGAGAAGGGAAAATCCGTGTACGTTAGCTGGGTAAAGTGCGCCGGTGATGTTTGGTGCGGTCTCGACGCTTTGAATCTGGAAGACGACTACTTTCACAATCGCCCCCAAGGGGTCTATATAATTTGGCGTGGGAGTCAGAATCCGCAGACTGTCTATGTTGGACAGGGCGACATCAAATCCCGGATACTATCCCACCGGCATCATACCGACATCCAACAACACAGTTCGTTTGGTCTCTACGTCAGTTGGGCAGTAGTTTCTCCATCCCTTCGAGACGGGATCGAAGCGTACTTGGCCGATATTCTAAGGCCGCTGGTAGGTACACATCATCCAACGGATCGTCATATCGCGGTGAACCTGCCATTGTGGTGAGAACGTAACCACGATGAATTCTTCATCACTCGGATGCTTGTGCCGGAACGGGTGTGTTTTTGTTAAGATTTGGCACAATATATGTCTTGAGAAGCTCAACGAGTCGAAGACAATTCTCGCCAGAGGCTTGGAATTTACCGAATACTTCTCCATCAAATCTGACCTGTACGGTAAAGCGAGAACTGTCTCTTACCGATAGTGAATCCCAGCCGAAGTCTTTGGACTGTGCCTCCCAATAGATAACTCGATTGCGTAGAGGGACACAATCAAAGTGATCCCGCCCAATGAATTTCTTGGCCTCGCAGACGGTGTCACTGCTTATAAGCCATACGGAATCAAAAACTCTCTTGTCGTCGTGCCAATATTCGCTCACGAAAAGGAACGATGATTCAGTCTCGACAATTTCGGCATAGAACTTGATCACACGTTGAACACGAACCCAGAGGGGTCCGGTGAAGCCAAGCGATTTCAGGTATCTTCCGTTCTCAGATCTCAGGTGGGCATCCGGGTCAGGCGTCATGATTTCTCCTCCTCTTGTTTCTCCCTGATCTCCACGATCATGCCTTCGACATAGTGAAGTACGTGACCGAGGTAGTTTGTCGAGAACTCTGTGCTCCTGTAATCCCACTGCCATGACGGCTGCTCGGCAGGCGTGACCATTCTCCGTTCTTCGTAGTGCGTGTGCAGCAACTGGCGAATCACGTCTTGGACTTGCGTTGTGATCTGGAGTTCGAGAGATACGTCTACGGTCTCGGTGTCCCAGTCCATGCGCGGGATCGTCACAGGTACTGAAGTATAGAGATGAGCTGCGTAGTAGCCTTCGGTACGGGCCTCGTACTTCACCTTGCTCGGCCACTCGCACGATCTGAACAACAGATCTATCTCATCCACAGCAAACGTCACACCGTCGAGATACTTGACTACAAGCAACGTCCGGATGATGTCGTTAACCCTGCCGAACCAGTCTTTCGGAAGCAACCAGCCGCCCTCCGGTGGTTCCTTTCGAGCGTCGTTTTCGAGAATGTTCTTGCGGAATGTCTTCTTCAGAAACGAGTCGAACGACTTGGTATGGAGTTCTAGCGGGGGCTGGTTAACGAGCAATTGGTAGTCGGTTTTCACGTTGTATTCGTCATCCATCACTCTTAGGCTCTCATTCAAGGTCAGCCAAACATCAGATTTCTGCACTTCGTCGCGAATAATAGGAATGACCGAGTTGTAACGAGACTCGTGGATGGACAGTCGTACACCATGCTCATGTCTCAGCCACCTTTTGTATTCGGTGATGTCTTTGGGCCAGATCGACATCTCAATCGGGGCATTGTAACACCACGGCGTAGCGCGAGATCGCCCCGTTCCGGGCCTTCCGAGAGGTTCTCCGACCGTTCAACAGGATGTCCACCTACTACCCGTCGGTGGCACGAGAGTATCAATGACAGACGAAGATTGTGCACATCTGATAGTTGAAGATCGCACACTTGACGAGGGGATCCACTGGAGCCTTCGCGGAGATGCCCCGACCGTTCCGAGGCGGCTGTCGGCGTCGGGCAGGGGGAGCAGAGCGACCGGAGGCCGACGCCGACCTGTGCTGCGAGGCTCCGAGCCATCACATTCCCATATCGGTTGCAGACACCCGTCCCGGTGCGCTCCCTTTGTCGCGCGCCGTAGCTGCCAATTCTGTTGAAGGGCATCGGCGTCCTTGCTGAAAGGTATCACCGGTTCGAAGGGAGAGCATCACCGTCGGAGCAAAGCGATGCCACCGCTGGTCAGTGTGCCTGATAACGTCGAATTCCGTCAAGTAGGCTGCCTTCGGGGTGAAAGAGCATCATCATCTCGTCTCTCATTGGCGTTGCCTCGGAGGCAGGCTGGAGGTGTCCGGACCCTGCGGGGGTGACCGTGCCTGACTCAATTACTGGCGGCCACCGCGGGTGGCACCCAGCGACCCGCCAGTCGCTACGGGCCGACTCATGGCCGCTCTCCCGGGCACCCTCCCCGACTCGGCGGGGTGGTCGGCTGGGTGCGCCAGTGCTGTTCGCAGGGCTCGAGACTGAACTTGACGTGCCGACCGAATCACAGTCTGGCAAGCGCCTTCCGGTGGTTGGCTTGACCACGCCACCCTCGCCTCCGTAATACAGCGTGGGCGGATCGGTCCGCGCGTCGAATGCGAGGGTCCATGTCCTGTTGGACCACCGCAGGCCCTCAGCGTCGAAGCTCCTCCTGCTGTCGATACTGCGGAAGACGCGCTCCGTCGTGCCGGCGGACACGTCCGCTTGGCCGGGGCGACCGCCAATGCCAGGATTCGCTTCGCGGGCGGAGCGGGGGACGCGCTCCAGATCTGGTCTCCGTTCCGGGACCGTAAGATGCCCGTGGGATCTGTCGCGGCGTACAGCGACATGGGATCCGCGGGATCTACGGCTATCGCCAACACGTCAATGTCGTACAGTCCTTCCGCGTTCGCCGACCAAGACTGCGCACCGTCCTTCGCCACGCGCGGCCCCTCGGTCCTGATGAGGGGGAGCTCTCCGGCGAACCGGCCTGTTTCAGGTCCGCGATGGTCCCAACGACAGCGTCGCGAAGCCTAAGCTGAATGCTCGTAGGGCGTCGGGCCGACGCTCAAGAGGCATGGCGGAGATTGCTCGCCACGTTTGCACAGACCCGGCTCCGCTCAAGCTGCGACGGGTGGCCTCGGCGATGGGCCCCAGGGCGGCGATGATCTGATCGCCCGAACTACTTCCTCACTGCTTCCAGATGGGTTTCAGATGGCCAGCTTCGATCATGTTCTCCGCGCCGATTAGTTTCTGGATGCGTTCACGCGATCCCGGATGCGTCCGAATGTAGAGGAGAGTCGCCGATTCTTTTGGATCCTTCAAGACGCTGCGAGCATTCAACATCCTCATGTGGAAGTGTGATGCTGCCTCAATGTCGTAACCCGCTTCCTTCAGGATGAACAGGCCCAAATGGTCTGCCTCGTTCTCCATGGCCTGGCTGTAAGCGCGCAAACCAGCTAGACGACCGTAGTACTCTCCCGTGTGTGCGCCATCGGAGACACGCTCGCGTTCGTCACTCACTGCGGCTCCAACCGCCGCCCCCATGGCCGCGCCGACGAGGCTGCCGAGGGCGACGTTGCGAATCTTCCGCCCCACGTGCCCCATGAGCCCGTGAGCGTACTCGTGCGCAAGGACCGCTGCAAGCTCGTCCGCACTTCCCACCCGCCGGATCAGACCGCCGAACAGCGTGATGTTGTTCTTTGAGTCGATCTGAGCGTTGACTGTGGGACTCTGCTCCATGACAGCGAGCCGATATCGGGAAAGTCGCGCCGAGCATTGGTGGTCGAGACCGAAGACTCGGTTGCAGACATTGACGGCCGCGCCGTGTACGGCGTTGGCTGTTCGTCGAGCGAAGTCCCGGCGCTGCCCCACCGGAAGGTTCAGCGAGGGTGGAATCCCGTGCTGGAACCGTTGCTCCATGGCCGATTGGGTCAGCGGGGTCATTCTCGGGATCTGCATTCGGATTCCGGCACAGCCACCGAGGAACAGGACTCCCAAGAGGGAATACACGAGCGCTCTCATCAATCTCAATACTCCTGATCGTCCACCCCGAACCTGATGCCCCGAGATTCCGACTCCATGTTGGGAATCAGTCAAGTGGTGGCCCGGCTCCAAGCCCTCTTCTCGCATCAGCTCCGCCGACCGCTCGAGGCACTGTTCTCTGCGCTTGGGATTCATTCCGCCCCACTCAGCGCACCGATTCTAGGCCGGTCGGCAGATGACATTCCAGTCATTCTAGTCGTTCGGAGGGGATGGGGCGAGCGTGGCTGCTGGCCGGAATTGGCGATTCGGACCGGTTGCAAGATGTCGGCGAGTGGATCGTGGATTGGGCAACCGCCAGCGAACTGCTCGCGCGGCTCCAAGAAATCGAGTAGCCGAGCCGTTCGCTCGTCGCAGCGTCGTCGTCTGCTACTACCTTGCTCTCTTGGCCAAACGCCCGCCAGTTGCCATCGCCGATTACCACGTAGCCGTTCTCCCTTTAGACGGCGGCCGCTTCGGCCTCCGCCTCGATCGGGGTCGGCTGCCAGTTGCGGATCTGGCACACGAGCGTGGTCCTCGGATAGTTCCACCTCCCGACTAGCGTGTCCGGCCAATGGGGCACGCCTTCAAGGAATTGCTTCCCACGCGGAAGCCAGGACCGAACCGCACCCGCTCAGTGAAGGCCGGCTGCTCCCGCGGCGGCCAGCGCCTTCGCCAGGGCTCTCGTGGCCCGGTCGAGATGGCATCCTTGTCGGGGCAGCCCACTCCTCCAAGAGTAGGGCGATGGCCCGCCGACCGGCTTTCGTGCTGTTGGGCGCGGTAGCTGGGGGCGCCGACTACTAGCTTCGGACGGGCGGAAGCCCCCACATGACGTGCCGTCCTAGGCTGATGAGGGTCTCAGACCTTCGGCAAGAGCCAAGGTTTCCGGTACTCTCTTCCAAGCAGCCGGTTTGCCTTGCTGTCGTCGCCGAACGTCTCCGTTTCCGGGTCGAAGTGCAGCTTGCGGTCCGTGCGCCAAGCGATGTTGCCCAGATGGATCAGGCCCGAAGCGCAGTGCCCGATCTCAATGTCGCAAGCCGGTCTGCTCCCGTCCCTGATCGCGGCCAGCATGTCTGCCTTGTGCCGCTGGTCATCGTCCTGCTTTGCGCTGGCGCCCTCCGCGACAACCTTGCCCTCTTCGTCAATCGCCCGCCAGCTGCCGTTGCCGATCACGACATAGCCGTTCTCCCCGTAGACGGCGGCACCTTCGGCCTCTCCCTCGATTGGGGTTGGCTGCCAGTTGCGCATCTCGTACATCAGTGTGGCGCCCGGATAGTCCCACGTCACTATCAACGTGTCCGGCCATTGCTGTGCGTCTTCAAAGAAGTGCTTCCCCCCGGCCGCAGCGACCGCTGTCGGCCAGTCTGGCAAGCGCTTTCCCATGGCCTCGAAGGCCGCCGCTAGACCGCGTCGGGCATAGTCCACACGATGGACGCCGTCATTGCCCAGGTCACCCGTGCCGTAATCGAAGAACCAGCGCCAGCTGCCGTGGAACCGGTTGCGGTTGAATGGCCGCTTAGGGGCCGGTCCCAGCCAAGTGTCATAGTCAACGCCGTCGGGCACTGGCTCGTCCGCCGGGTGCCCGATGCCCCGCTGGCGGGCGCTCTCCCAGCCCTTGGCAAAGGCGACTTTTCCTAGGGCTCCGCTTCGGATGTATGCACAGGCCTCCTCGTAGTTCCGCCCGCTACGCGACTGGATCCCCACCTGAACGACACGGTCGTACTTGCGGGCCGCGGCCAGCATGGCACGCCCCTCGGCCAGATTGTGTCCGGCCGGCTTCTCCACGTACACATGCTTGCCGGCTTGACAGGCCAAGATTGTGGGGATGGCGTGCCAGTGCGTCGGCGTTCCCATCACCACCGCGTCAATGTCGGGATCGTCCAGCAATCGCCGGAAGTCCGTCTCCACTGCGGGCTCGGCGCCTTGCCTAGCTGCCACGGACGAGACTCCTTCGTCGAACAGCCGACGGTCCACGTCGCAGATCGTCTTCACGCGTACATCGGGCAGCTCGGCAAAGCCGTGCAGCAGCTGTCGGCCGCGCCCGCGGAAGCCCATCATCGCGACAGTGAAGCGCTCATTGGGGCTTCGTCCGGTCAGGAACGCAGGAGCGGCGGCTGCGGCACCGAGCAGGAAGGAACGACGAGTAGACACTGCGGACACCTCCGCTGACACGGTAGCGCGAATCTGGTGAGCGCGTCTACGGCCTTTGCGGCCCGGTCACGTCCCACCAGCGACCCCCGGTGGTTGTCTGGAGCACGCCACCCTCGCCTCCGTAATACAGCGTGGGCGGATCGGTCCGCGCGTTGAAGACTAGAGTCCATGTCCTGTTGGACCACTGCAGGCCCGCAAGTTCGAAGCTGCTCCCGCCGTCGATGCTGCGGAAGACGCCCTTCGTCGTGCCGGCATAGACGTGGTCCCGCTTGGCGGGGTCGACCGCCAAGGCCAGGATTCGCTTCGCGAGCGGAGCGGGTGATGCACTCCAAGTCTCGCCCCCGTCCCGGGACCGGAAGATGCCTGCGGGATCTGTCGCCGCATACAGGGACATGGGATCTGCGGGATCTATGGCTATCGCCAACACGTCAATGTCGTATAGCCCGTCTGGATTTGCTGACCACGACTGTGCGCCGTCCTTGGACACATAGACGCCGTGCCAAGTTCCGGCGTAGAGAACGTTTGGACGCTCCGGGTGGGCCGCGATACAGCGAACGGTCTTGTCGAGGAGCCCGCGGTTAGCTTCATGCCACGTAGTCCCACCGTCCACGGTCTTGTAGACCCCGCCCCCGTCCGTGCCCGCATAGATCGTCCGTCCGTCCGTCGGGTCAATGAGCAGTGCGCGGATTCTCCCGTCCGTTAGGCCGGAACTGGCCTTGGCCCAAGAGCGAGCTCCGTCGCTCGATTTGTACACCCCCATCCGGTACGTTCCGACATAGACGGTTTCGGGATCGTTCGGGTCCAGAACGATCATGCGCGGAGACAGGGCCTCCAATCCGGACGAAGGCCACCCGTCCTTGCCGCCGAAAGTGGTCTTGCACAGGCCCTTGGCCGCGCCAGCGTACAGGATGTTCGGGTCGGACGGGTGGAGCGCGAGCGCTTGGGTCTCGCCGCCGCCCGGCGAGCCCATCTGCGCGAATCCCGCAGACTGATAGATGACCGCAACGAGGGCTGCAATGGCCAATCTCATTGGGAGCCTTCTCTGCTGTCCCACGGGAAGGAATAGCTGGGTGTGAGGGCGAAGCGCTCCAAGGTGATCTCGAGAGTTGTGCCGGCACCCAGTTCCATGTCCACTTCGAAGTAGGGTCCATCGACCCGTGTGGTCACGGTCGTAGCCGCCGCCCGGCTTGGAGGGTTGGATCCCGGGACCCAACCGTCTGTCGCCTCGTGGGCCACACTCGCGATGCGGTGCTCTCCGTAGGCTCCGCCCTGGACGGCGAGCCGACGCCGCTCGAAGAGGTCCGTATTAACGAGTTCCACCGTGACTGCGTCTGGCCCAATTCCCGTGACCAGCGCAGCAACTCCTTCCGGAAGGCCGGGCAGCCGCCTGTCCACGTCGAAGTACCGCAGGTAGGAGTGCAGCATCTCTCCTCGCTTGTGCACGGGTAGGCCCGCGATGGTCAGGCGCACGAGATTGTCCGTCGGCATCGGCTCCAGCGCGAGCCAGTGGGCGTCGTACCATGTTTCGGGATCCCCGTGCTCGTTGAGGATTCGCGAGAGCTTTTCCTGGACGAACTGTAGGTCGCGCCGCATCGCTTCGACCGGGTACTCGGGATTGCGCCCGCGGACAAAGTACGCCCATCCTAGGTCGGGATCCGCCAGTTTCCCTCGTCGGCTCTCAAGTTCGGCAAGACGTTCGACCTGCTCCCAGTCCTGTGCCGATTGAGACGAGGCCCACAGTTGGACATAGGGCGAGCGAAGCTCTCGGGTGAAGTGGTGCCAGCCCCGGCGGGAGTCGTAGCGGATAGGCACGAGCCAGTCTCCATCCTTCGCCACGCCTCTTTCGCGCATAACGCCGGCTTGGCTTCGGGGAAGGTCCAGCCAGTGGGCCTCCCCAGTGAGTAGGAAGGCGACCTTCGCGGCTGTCAGGCTGGCCAGCACGATGTCCGTTCCTCCCCGGGGCCATTTCCAGCCGTAGTATCCACCCCACCAGTGGCCTCCCGTGTGCTCGCCGATCTTCCCGTTCGCACCGACGTTGTCGGGTGTGATGCCCCCGTTGGCCTCGGTAAGCTCTGCCCACTTGCCGAGATAGTCGACGACCCAGTTGCGGTACTTTACGTCACCCGTGTACAGGAACGCATTGGCGATCAGGGGAGCGGCGGTGAGGTTGATCGGCACGTCCCCCTTTGCCATGCGGTCGCTCATGGTCTGGACGATTCGGCCAAACTGGTCGTCGTCGGGATGGTCGTTGATCCATCCCGTGGACGAGGTCACGCCGGGAATGTCGTCGAACGGGAGGTGGTAGTAGACCAGGTTCGCGTTGGTGGGGATCCAGTCGCGCTTGGTCCATTCCATCTTCGGACCTCGGCTGCCGTTCATCGACGCCCTCATCAGCCGGGCCGCCGGATCGTAGTTGGGCGCTTCCGGATCCTCGCCCGTGTACATCGCCGCGAAGCGGACCGAGCGCTCCTTGAATGTCTGGTCGTGCGGATCTGCCATGCCGAGCGGGTAGAGGGACACATACCCCTCGCCGTGGTGCATCCAGTCCCAGTTGCTGTCGAACTCCCGGTAGATTTGGCCGTAGCGCGTGAACTGCCGGGTGATGCCCTCCCAGATGTGGCGGTGAAGGGTGTCCAAGCGTTTCGAGCCTCCGAGCACGTGGTGCAAGGAGAAGCCCCGAAATCCTTCATAGGCATCGTCGGACGAGTTCATGCCGCCCTCGTAGCGCTCCTTCCAGCGCAGCGTCCCGTCGGGAAGCGTGTAGACCCTTGCGAATTCCTCCCCGGCACGGTCCAGGGTCCGGATTAGGTGCCGCTGCAAGACAGCCCATTGAGGAGCCGCGCGCGGCACTTCGGCCCGGACGAGTGGGGGGTCCTTGGCCGAGTCGGCCTGAGTCAGGCCCGCAACTGGCCCAAACAAACCCGTCCCGGCCGCCAAGGCAAGTGTCAGTAGGGAACTGGGCCAATGCTCACGGGACATGGCAGAGATCGCTCGCCACGTTAGCACGAACTCGGCTCTGTCCAGACGGCGACAGATTGCCGCGGACTCTGGCTAATCGGTGACGGTGACGCAACGGCCCGATTCTACGTTCACCCGATTGCTGGTGGGGCATGAACCGAATGGGGAATCGCGCTCATGGCTGCCGCTCACGACTGCCTAGCTCGGCGTCGCGACTTACGCAACGATCTCGTGCTGAAGACGGTTAGCCACTCCCGTGAGTCGACACAACCGTGCGTTGTGGCTGCCCGCGAGACCTTGGGCCTTGCCCTAGCGGTGGTGGAGGCGGCGCAGGCGAGTCAGGGGGGCGAGACTCAACTTCGCCCACCTGGAAGCCGATCTCTTCGGCCGCTCGGCCGGTCTTCGCCTACCGGCCCGTCTCCGCTCCCCAGGACTCTTCAGAAGTCAGCGAGGGGTCCAACTACTCGATTCTCTGTAAAGGCTGGAGAAACAACCATCGTTTGTGTCATAACGCCATAGCGTCGGGCGCGGGATGCAAGGATTCAGACCATCGCATCGTCGCTGCACGGGCTTGCCTTAGCGCACCGTGAGCCCCTCTGAACCCGACACTGACAGCGTATGTGCTATCACATAGGGTGTGAGGAGGGTTGTGGTGGATACAAACGTTCTGGTCTCCGCGATCCTTTCGCCCGACGGTGGTGCGAGAGAGGTGCTGCGAAGATGCCTTACGGGCGGCCTTCGACCGCTAGTGAGCAACGCTCTGTTCCTAGAGTACGAAGCTGTACTAGCGAGGGACCGAATATTCGCTGGCATCCGATTCACTCGGCATGATCGTGGGGCTCTGCTCGACGCCATCCTGAGTGTCTGTGAATGGGTCAACATCACCTTTCTTTGGCGCCCGAACCTATCCGACGAATCCGACAATCACTTGATCGAGCTAGCGATAGCCGGAAACGCTGATTCGATCATAACGGGCAACACAAGAGACTTTATGGCGGGTGAATTGACATTTGCCAGTATTCGGGTCGTGACCCCCGGCGACTGGCTGAAGGAGGAAGACTGAGGTGGCCACACTAACCATTCGGGTACCCGATGCCCATCGAGACAGGTTGAAAGCGATGGCTGCTCGCCGCGGAATGAGCTTGAACAAGCTGATGGAGGAGATCTCGATCCGTGCGTTGGTTGAACACGACGCCGAGATGCGATTTCGACTGCGGGCTTCCCGTGGCGATCCGGAGCGTGGACTTGAGTTGCTCGACAAGCTGGATCGAGCGCATGGAAGCACTCGCGATGCCGATGACAAGAACTAGCCATGGCTGTTCGCTGCTGCGGTCAGCTGCCAAACCGGCACAATCAGGGAGAGCCTCGGTGAGAACGGGCGGACACGGGGCGCGTGGGTAGCAACAATTGGCGCTGAATTCCACAATTCGGGCAAGTTCTGGGCGGTCCCGCCGGCCCGAGGAACCTAGTTGAGCCTAGACAATCCGACTGATGCTTCATCCACCAACTACGTCTTGATCTGTAACGCGAAATGGCTGGAGCGCCTCTTGGGCAGAGGCTTGCAATTCGCCCCAGACGCTGACGCCAGCTCCTGAGCGGACAGCAATCGTTGACTCCGCAGCACCGAAAACCGTCATCTGCAAACGGACCGATCGGGCACACAACCGTGTGTAGCCCCCGACCCTAGCCCTACCTAGCGTCTCCTCGCCGGTGCGAAACGCCGATTCGCTGGAATCTGGGTAGGCATGTCGAGAATTGTGTCTGCCTGCTCCGCCCGCCAGTCCGGCCCTGAAGCTGTGGGGGTTGTGTTCGACGACGCGGTCGGACGTGCTTCTCTTTGTGGTTGGCAGCCGTCTGAGCTTCGCCCGGGATGTGGAACTGCGTGACCTCTTGAGCTCGCTCCCGCAGCTCAGCGGCGTCGTCAGCCGACGCTGGCTTGGACTGGCATAATCAGCCCGCAGCCGCGGCGGAAGGCACTCTCTTCTTCTATTGGGCCTAGTGTGCACCGCGGCCCCGTCGTCGATGGACACGACCACCACTCCCACCAAGGAGCTGCGCATCGGCTTGGTCCTATACGGGGGCAGTTCGCTTGCCGTTTACATGAACGGCGTTGTCACGGAGACCTGGAACGCAGTGCGTGCTTCTCGGTCCATCCAGGACGACGGCGCTTTGCCGGGAGGGGGCTCGGTGACCGTCTATCAGGAGCTGCTGCGGGATCTTGGTGCCGCTGGCTGCGCCAGAGACCTCCAGATCGTCGTAGATACTGTGGCCGGCACATCTGCCGGAGGGATCAATGCGGCTACGTTGGCCAAGGCGATCGTGGAGGGTGGCGACGCCCGGGTCGCGAACAAGACCTGGCTCGAAGAAGCCGACGTGGCGCGCCTCAAGGTCGCCCCTCCTCGCCACATTGGGAGGGTGGAGCGCTGGGCCTTGCTTGCAGCGAGCTACGTGTTCCCCAAGATTCGGCTGCTTCGCCGCCTCATCCAATCGCTGCCGGGAATCGATTGGGACTGGGCCGTGGACCAAGTGCATTCCATGCGCACTTCGACGGATGGGTCCGAGACCCCCCTCGATGGCCAATACCTGACCCAGGTGATCGCCAATACGCTGCGACGGATGGCAGACACGAAGGGACCTCCCCTGATCAGCGGCTACCAGCGTTTCGACCTCTTTCTGCCCCACACCGACCTCTTTGGGTGGCGGCGGCGCCTCCCCATCACCGGGCCCTTCCACCCCGGGATGCTCTACGAGCGCACCCACGCCTGTGTGATGTCGTTCTCCAACTATGACGGCCGCTTGGCTGACGATTTTGCGCTGACATATGCGACTAGGGCCACGGCCGGTTTCCCGCTTGCCTTCGCCACCGGCGACTACCGCGGCGTGGCGGCGGCGTTCTCCGAAGCGCGGCCCAACGACGCCATTCCCGACTCAGAGGAATTCTCGACGCGTCACCTTAGGGAACAGGAGCTGGCCAGTGGTGCCAACTCACCCGCCCACGAGTGGATGCTGGACGGAGGAATCCTGGACAATAAGCCGTTCTCGCACGTCGCATCGGCGATCGAGCGGAAACCGGCCATATGTGAGGTGTATCGCGTCGTGGTCTATGTTGAGCCGAGCCCCGAGGCTGCGGCTGCGACCCTCCGCCAGCGAGCGCCTCTGCCCGCCGAAGTGGCGGCGCGTGTGTGGCACCTTCTCGGGCGCCAGCCCATCCATGACGACCTTGATCGCCTATGGGAGCGAAACAGGAAGGCCCGCCGGGTCAGGCAGATCGTTGATGCCTCGCGCACGGGCTTGCGGGGCGATGAGCATCCAGTCCCCGACGAAGGGGAGCCAGGCTCGTCCCGAGTGGGGCAGTGGTGGGTCGTAAGCACCGTCGGAATCGATCAGCAGGCCGGGTTCTCCGGGTATGTGGCGTTGAGCGCGCTCAGCGCGGCCCGTGCGGCCTGCTCTGCGGTGTGCCAGACGCTGCGCTATCCACTCCAAAGCCGATACGGGTTCTTCGTCCACGCGCTCGGGCGCTCGTGGTTGGAATCGAAGGGATGGCTGGCTCCCCCGCAGTTCGAGCGTGCTGCCCGCTCGTTCCAGATTCGGAAGGGCCAGTTTAGGTTGCTACGGGACTTCGATGTCGAGATTCGGCGGCGGTGGCTGGGAGCCCTTCTTGCAGCTGCTAACCGGGAGTTCCAGAGGGGCAACCGCCGTGGGCGGATCCCGGTCGCGCGGCGGGAAGCGCTCGATGGCTTCAAGGGCCGCTTGGCCGCCGTGTCGGAACTGGTAGACAACATCCAGCTCGAGATGGGCCAGACTGCACTGAGCCGCCTAGAGCGCTTGATATCCGCGATGGACATCGACCTTGCCCTTAGGGCCGTAAGCGAGCCTCGTCGGCGGACTGGGTTGGCGCACCGATTCGACCGTGCCCTGACAGATGCCTTCTCACGGATATCTCGACGGGTTCGCGCAAGGTGGGACGAGTTCAACATGAGGGTGCTGACTGCCGTCCACGGGATTTCCGACAGCGCTCTCTCGCGACGCATGCTGAGGGAGCTCTGGGCCTTCCCAGCCTTGGATCAGGTCGCGTTTCCCCTGATGGAAAGCGCGGGCATCTCGCACCTCACTGAGATCGAGGTCATGCGCATCTCCCCTCGCGACTCGTCTCTTCTGCCGCCAGAGCGCCACCCGCTCCGAGGAGCGGCGCTGGGCCACTTCGCGGGATTCTTGGACGTCGAATCTAGGGAGAACGACCTCTTGGTCGGCAGATTACACGGTGCCGAGCGGCTAGTAGACCTAATTGCCCGTGCTGCGGCCAACGACGAACAGCAATTCGCCTCGCTGGCTGACCTTCGGGCCCGGTACAAGCGGTTGGCATTCGAGGCGATCGTCCGCGATGAGGAGAGTCGGCCGAACAACTCGACCGCCACGGTGCGCCACTCGCTGCGGGAAGTTCTCGGACCAAGGAAGTCAGTCAATGACTGAACTGCCCCGCGTTTCAGCCTTCTCTTGCATAGTCTCAGTCGTGCGCCTGCCCGTAAAAGAGTCGTAACTCCCGCGTGACCACGCTCGTCGGAAGCGATCATTCGAAACTGTCCCTAGGCTCTGCAACTGCCTGTCCGCTGCGAAGCCCGGCCTCGCGTAATCACTGCTCGGCCAAGACCCGAACGAGATCGAGGAAATCCCACTGTTCTTGGGCATTTTCCTTCATGTCACGTACCTCTGGTATGGAGCGGCGTTTGGGTGCCTAAGCCTGATTCAAGAGCAAGTCGTGCCGATGGCGACGCAGCCAAGCGCGGCTCAAATGGCGAACACTGTGGCCCAGCTCGCGCGAGACAAGGCGGAGAATGCCGCTGGCTTGCGTGAGGTGCAGGAAACCGGAGTGTCTCCAATCCAAGAATAGGCCTTGGCGGCTGGTCCAGCCGATCCAGCTGTAGCGGGTGATTGCTTCAGTACCCACTAAAGCCGAGGAAATAGTGAATGCGCATCGAGCGGTCGAAGCGCGGTATCTCTTTGGGCCTCGGGGATCGTACCTCGACCTTGCGCGGCGAGATGGGTCTGAAGTGCGCTGTACTCTCCCCCAGACAGCGCTGACGAGGCCCTGTTGATCACACCACGAGCATCCGTCTCGCAGCTTGGGAATTCACCGGTCAGCCTTGTGGGCCCAGTTTGGAAATGTTGTCCTGTTCCCTGATTGCCACTGCTCGAATCACAACTAGGCCCGGGGCCGAATGATCGGTGATCCAATCTCGGACGTCAACCGGAGGCACAGCCTACCCCGTTCAGACCTCTGAAGTGGTCTCTGGACGCCTACCAAGAGGAGGGCTCACTTGATACTTCATCGGGCCGCTGCGCCCGATAGACCAAGAGTGTGCGTTCTCAGATCAGAACCACGCGCCAGCCCAACCCACGCGTGCTAGGTTTCCTGCATCCCTATCGCTGATCCCGGTGAACTTCCGCCTCGAGGGCTCCGATCTAGACTGAGGCCGCTTGAACAGGTGGCAGCGATGGTCGTGTCAGAAGCGTCCGTGCGCCAGATTCACCGGGCGCCGCGGCGGACGTACCATATAGCGTTTGGCGAGCAGTCGTCGGTCGTATCGCCGATCGCGGATCCTCTGGTGTGCCGCCCGCAGCGGGGGAGCATCTCTGCCTTCGCGTCTTTGCCACAGATGCTCGCTAGGTTCGCGCTGCATAACGCCCGACCGAGGGAATCAGCCATCGGCAGATATCCTCCGCTATCGGTGTTGCACGGGCTAGGCGGCCTCCGAACCGAGCCAAGGTGCCATGTGGCGGGCGGCAGCCTCGACGCAGGGCACGACCACGGCGTTTCCGAACTGCCTGTAGGCTTGGGTGTCGGACACCGGGATGGCAAACGGCTCTTCCCCTAGCCGATCGAACCCTATCAGACGTGAGCACTCCCGCGGCGTCAGCCGACGTGGGTTGTCGTTGCCCTGCCTGACGAGGATTTCGGATCCGTCGTTGTAGTATCGCGCAGAGACGGTCCGGGTAACGTCTTCTGGGCCGACTAGGCCATAGCCGAAGCCATTTCCTGCGGTCCGGTGTTTCCAGGCCTAGGATTGCAGATGCATCGAACGGACAACTATCCTGCCGCAACGTTCTTGCGGGGGTAGTCACGATCGGCATTGACCTAGACAAGACATCCGTCCACTCCGTCGGCCTGGACGCGGGCGGACACGTGCTCACGCGCCGCCGCTACGCGAAAGGCAAGCTCACAGAGGTCACCGCGATGGTGGCTTCGTGCCATATCGGCATGGAGGCTTCGTACGGCCCCCATCACTTGGGGCGCCAGCTGCAAGTCCACGGGCATGGCGTGCGGCTGATGCCGCCCAAGTACGTCCAACCGGTCGTCAAGCGCGACAAGAACGACACCAAGGACGCCGAAGCCTGCGCGGACGCCTGCCAACGCCGAACCACGCGCTTCGTGGCCGTCAAGACCGAGCCGCAGCTGGCGATGCGGACCCTGCACCGCCACCGCGCGCGGCTGGTGGGCAATTCCACCCAGCTGGTGAACCAGACCCGCGGCTTCCTCCTACAGCGCCGACTTGCGATCGCGCAAGGCAAGCACCGCTTCGCCGCACGGCTCCCGGAGATACTCAAGGATGCCGACAACAGCCTAAGAAGCCAGATGAGGGCCCTGCTGGAGAACATGCTGGCCGAATGGGAGGAGCTGAGGGGCAGAATCCATGCCATCGACCGCGAACTGGTGACGGAAGCTCACCAGCGCGGCGCCTGCGAGCGGCTGCTGGACGTGCCGGGCATCGGGGCACAGACAGCGACGGCACTGGCGGCGGCGATGGGGGACGGGAAGGCCTTCGAGAATGCGCACGACTGCGCGGCCTGGCTGGGCCTTATGCCGGCGGAGCACTCGACCGGGAGCAGGCAGCGCCTGAGAGGCATCAGCAAGCGCGGCAACCGCTACCCGCGGACACTGCTGGTGTATTGCGCGCGCTCGGGCCTAGAGACCCTGGCCATGCGCTCGGACGGCCTGGGGAGCTGGCTGCGACGCATGCTCAAGAGCAAGGACCGACCCCTGGTGATCGTGGCGCTGGCAGCCCGCCTGGCCCGGATCGTCTAGACGCTGCTGACAAGCGGCCAGAAGTTCACGGCCCAGCCGCGGCCTGTGCCAGCAGGCTGAGAGGTCGAGAACAGAATTTGAATTCGTCTGCCACGCCCAATCGATGGACAAACAGGTCCCACCCGCGTCTCGGAAAAACCTATGCCCCCCAATGGTTCTCCGAGGTCGAGACAGTTATGAGGACCGCGGCGCACCGAGCCTATCATGGCCCGCAACCAGCACGGTTCCACTCAGAGGTCGAGTTATATTGACTCAGACCAACGTTCATCGAATCAAGTTGGGTAGACAACGCGGGAGGGTACCATATGTTAGCCGGGCGGGCTTCTCACCCACGCGCAGCCAGTGCCTTAGCATGGCGGACACGACGCTTCAGCGTTAGACGACGAGCCGCACGACCGGACTGAGGCGATATAATGAAAGACACTATTTCACACTCATGGGCAACGGTCCACTCCACAGCGGGCGTCAGGAGTTGGTGTGGTCACCCTCCTTACTAACTGCAACTCAGGCGAGCCCATCCGCCAATCGGATTCTCCAAGGCTGGAAGCGAAAAGCTGCAGCGCCGCATGTCCTGGGAAGACGAGCGAACCTATAAGCCTGATGAGCGACGACCTTCCGCTGCGTACCCAGAACCCGGGTCGGCACTGACCTGACCAGTGAGGAACAACCAGCAAATGATTGCTTCTGGCCAGCAACAGCGGGCGCCCCGTCTTCCCAGGGATCGTTCTCGGCGGCTGAAGATCCCGACCGAGGTGCGACAGCAGCGTCACGAGTCACACGAGATGGCCTCATCGGGGACCCGCCGATTGCACCTGTTCATGGAACAACGGCCGCAGTGTGTAGCCATGAATCCTAGCCGCCAAGCCCCGCCCCCCGAATCACCGGCCGCCGAACCACCTGTATGGGCCCGATATCGTCGCGCCTCATACCTTACGTCCGACGTCCGGCCCGCTCTTCAACCTACCGCCCAAGTAGCACGTCCGCACGCTAGACCGGGCAGACAACGAAGTCACCCCGGCCAAGCAAAAACCAGAACGCCGACTCCAACATCATCGTGCTCGCCGGCAATGCTCAATAATCGACAGAACAAATGAAGCCCAAAACGCCGGAAGCCGTAGGTATCGAAGTGGGTCGCATACCAGTCCAACTCAGCACGCGCTTTTTGGAGCACTTTAGTGAGCAACTATATTCGTCGCCCCAAAAGGCGTTCGAGGAACTAGTATCGAATGGCTGGGATGCGGGTGCCAACATCGTTGACGTCCGTGTTGACACTGATTTACAGGCACCAGAAGCCACGATGGCAGTGTTCGATAATGGAGCTTCGATGAACTTGGACGGCCTCCGTGACCTTTGGCACATAGCATTTTCTCCGAAGGAGGGTTGCCATGTAAAATACGGTCGCCCACTCATTGGAAAGTTCGGCATCGGCAAGCTCGCCACATATGTCTTAGCGGAGCGGCTCACGTACATATGCAAGGCTTCCGACGGCATAATTCGAAGTGTCACTATGAACTATGGAGACGTCGACTCCGCCAAGGCGGCTTCATCTGATCGTTTGATAAATGATCTTGAACTCGCCGTCTTCGAAGTAGATGAGTCGGACTTGTCCGCGATTCTCGACGAGGTCTATGAGGGGGCAGAACTTCTCAGGTTGATCCATCATCAATCCTCTGGTACATTGAACTTCCAAGACACCAACAACCTCGTATACACACTTCACCAAGAGGAGTTCGGCGGTGCGATGGTCGAGCTAACTCGTCCGAACTGCGATACTTGGACATTGGTCATATTGTCGAACCTCAAGCCCACTGGCCGCAATTTGAAGATCGGCATTTTGCGCCGCATGTTGGCGGCTGCGCTTCCTTTTGCGTCGGAGATGGCGATCTATCTAAACGGAGATCAGTTGACTTCGACAAAGATGAAAAAAGAAGTTCTTAGGAAATGGGTTATTGGATCCGATCTCAAGATTGACCGTATCGAGCTTGATGACCAACGCACTCGTTTGAATGTTGACGAAGCAAACGCGTCATCTCACGAACAATCGAATAGCACGGACGAACCGGACAAAACACTCATTACAGTCAAATCGAGCAAGACCCCCTTTCCACACATTGAGCTTCCCCACATCGGAACTGTTACCGGTTTGGTTCAGTTGTTCGACGAGAAGCTGACTGGAGGTAAGAGCGATCAACACGGGTCTTCGAACGGCTTCCATGTCAATATCCTAGGACGAGTGGTAAACTTACACGATCCAAGCTGTGGTGAAAAGAATCTAAATCATGCCGCTTGGGCACGCTTTCGCATGACCGTTCGTGCAGACGGACTAAACAAGTTCCTGACAACGAACCGCGAGCAATTTAAAGATCGCCATGCGGTGAGAATATTTCGCGCCTTCCTTCGAAAGGCCTTTAACAAGGCTCGCAATATCTATGACAGCGACAAGAACGCGATGATACCCCATGGAGGCGATGTGCTCGTCAAGGCGCTTGGAGTGGTCTCGCTCAATCCACTGCGCAGCATGGTATCGGAGGCACTTCGCACGGAACCCGCCATTCCTGGACTGTTTGACGAGACAGGAATAGTTGATCGCCAAGAAGCGAGGCGGTCTTGGCGGAAAGAAACGGGCGACAACATCAAGAACGCTCTTGGCAAAGTAGCGTACGAACGCCTAGCTGACGATAGCTTTGTGAAATTTAGAATCAAAGATAGTTCTGTGGTGGTAAATCGACAGCATCCGTTTGTGGTCGAGCACTCTCGCACAAAGGCAGAAAAAGACCTTATTCGAACCATAGCAATGATTGATCTCTTGGCCGATCTCTACGCACTTGATATTGGCGTCGATCCACGTCTGCTTGACAGCGTACGGACCTATAGGGATCGACTAATGCACTTCCGGGCGGTTCAGCGTCGTCGGTCGGGTGTCTATATAGCCCAGCTACTGAAGAAGACACAACACGACAGTGGAAACAGTAGGCTCTTGGAAGCAGCAGTCTGCGACGCATTGCGGTATTTAGACTTCGAAGTCCGAAGTATGGGAGGGGTCGGCGAACCTGACGGAATTGCAAAGGCGTTTGCTACTCCGACTGGCAAACTACCGACATCGAAGAACCGACGACAACCCTTGTACACCTTCTCTTTTGATACCAAATCTTCTAAACACAAGGTTGCTAAGACGGGAAACATTTCGTTGGATGCAGTCGTGGAACACCGTGATCGCTACGGTGCCCATCACGCGATGGTGGTCGCTCCTGGATTTAGTGATGGCGCATTGGGGACTAGATGTCGTACGCACAGAGTAACGCCTATGACCACAGGAAATCTCGCGAATCTATTGGAGTATACGGTCAAGTACGGTGCTATCCCTGTCACCACACTTAGGGGTGTATTCGAACTCTACGAACCCGATGCCGTATCAGACTGGGTATCGAGACTCGCCGACATTCTAAGGACCAGTCGAAACCTCACTATCGACATCTTTATCAGAGCACTTGAAGAGCTTCGGGGAAAAGTCCCAGATGCACTGTCTGCTTCAACGGTTGCGTTAATCTGTAGAGAAAACCTAAGTGTCTTCGACGTACAGGACTCTGATATTATTGCACTTGCAAAAGGGATCCAAGTCATTGTGCCCGACTTGGTAGGTGTTGATGACGACAAGATTGTCGTAAATGCAAGCGCTGTCCGTGTCGCAGAGGCGATCAGTGTCCAGCTTGATAAACTACAGGGGAACGACGACGATGCCACGTAGGTCGAACGCGAAGGTGTTGAGGCCAATCCATCCGTTTCCAGCAAGAATGGCCCCTGATGTAGTCCTGAATTGGCTAAGTGAGCTCGGTGACCGCTGCCAGATACTTGACCCAATGGCGGGTTCAGGAGTTGTCCTCAGGCAGGCAAGCGAGCTGGGGCATAAGGCAGTCGGATTCGACCTAGATCCTTTAGCGGTTCTGATGGCCCGCGTGTGGACGACGCCGATTACGGACACGAACTTCGACAAGTGGGCGGCACGGATCGTTGACGAGGCGCGGGATACGCGCGCCACGTCCATTGGCCTGAATTGGATGGACGCTGACCTCGAGACAAAATCGTTCGCAGAGTATTGGTTCGGCAAGACACAGCGGGCAGACCTGAGGCGGATAGCGTTTGTGCTAAGTAAGTTCGGCCAAGGATGTTGTAGACAAGACAGCACTTCACTCGATGTTATCCGGTTAGCACTCAGTCGGATCATTGTCACGAAGGAGCCCTGCGCGTCACTGGCACGGGATACATCGCACAGCCGACCGCATAGAGTTCTGAGAGATTCGAACTTTGGAATATTTCCTGCATTTGAACGCTCAATTCGCTTTCTTCGTAAGCGATTGACCGAGCATCCTCCGAGCGGGACAGCACGTGTCGAAAGAGGTGACGCCCGCGAACTCTCCAACGTTGGCAACAAGTCGATCGATACTGTAATTACGTCTCCTCCCTACCTGAACGCGATCGACTATCTTCGGGGGCACCGGCTGGCATTGATATGGTTGGGACACAGACTAGGGGAGTTGCGGAGAATTCGATCAAGTAGCATCGGTGCCGAGCGTGCTCCAGAACATCGACAGAACCGAAAGATGTTTGCACGGATCTTAAAAGCGATGGGAAACGTAGAGAAACTCCCGGATCGCTACTACTGGATGGTTGAGCGATATGCGGAAGATCTGTACCGGATGGTCTCAGAGGTCGCCCGTGTACTGCGCCTCGGCGGAACGGCAACATTCGTCGTCGGAAACAGCTGTTTGCGGGGTGTGTTCATCAGGAACGCTGCCGGTGTCGCCGAAGCGGCGAGTATGGTAGGTCTGACTGCAACGCGGGTGTGCGAACGTGCCCTACCGGATAACAGGCGCTACCTACCGGTGACAAAGAATGGCCAACTTGGGCGCAGAATCCGTACAGAGACAGTTTGCAGTTTCGTTCGATAATTGACCATTTCGTAAGAAAATTATCAATCTGTCCCTTGACAAGCTACTACATCCGCAGTCAGACAAACTGGGTAAGATTGGCCTGAGACGAGTCATGTCAATGGCAATTATCGATGGGCATTCGACAGCACGACCGTTCCATCGGGCTTGCGGAATGCCCGCGGAGATCATTCTTGCCACGTAGACATCCGATCTGTTCGCAAGACTGTGTGGTCGGCTAATCGAAAGGCTACAATCTGACCGCTGTGTACTCGCGAACTCATAAAGCCGATTCTCCAAGAATGAACTGGTGGGTCTTCGAACGAGGTGGGAAGTGTTTGTCGTTACGGAAAACTTCCAGAGAAAGCTGGCAGGAATATCACCATGGGTCCGGACATGTCATTCGTCTGCTCTACGCGGTCAGTCTTCTTTGTCCGTGGCATACAAGAACCCCTTAGCTGGCTTGAAGAAGAAGGGCACGCATCGTCGAGGGCCTGGGAATACTTGGCACTAAAGATGCTCAATCTTGACTGGAACTGTCTTGATCTAGACTGCGATCTCTTGGACTTAAGCACATTTAAGGTTAGCAGTCGTCCGCGCACTTCTTCTTCCACGGTGTCGGACCATCGGTGATGAACTCGGCTCCTTCCGTGGCTGCCCTCTTGGTCAACGCGGAAGTCACAGGTTGGTGCAAGGCTGGTCCAGCTATATGCCGTCAGGACAGCGCGGTCCATCCGATCATGCAACTCTCGAAGTCTCGTGATCTCGGAGTCGTGCTCGTAGAAGTCGTGGAAGCGATTGTACGTCTTCGTCAGGCCTTCACCGTTCCTAACCATCGGGCTAGCGCGAAACGCGTAGTATGCCTTGCCGGCTGTCTCAAGTTCGGGATGTGTGTGCCATCCCGGTGGAAAAGGGAATGTCTCGAAGCAGTCGGACGGTACGGAGCGTGTGCTGGGCAGCGCCCAGATCAGGTGGGTTGGAGTCCCACCGGCGCTCAGGTAAGGAGCGCTGTATCCGAGAGTGGGGGTAATTCCTCACTGGCCGGGGTGTGCTGATAGGCGAAACCCTAAACGGGCACGAAGCCGGAAACGGCGGAGACAGCCAAGGAAGGAGCTAAGTTGACGCACTGCTGGAAGGCAACCGGAGGGCAGGGTGTCCACCGCGAGGTGGAATCTGAAGGGCGTGAGGAGAAGTACCGGGCCGTGATCGAGGGGCAATCCGTGATGAATCGGTCGGCCAAAGACGGGGCAAGGTCGAGCCTGCACTATGGAGGCGAAGGCATACTTACTCACCCGTCGTACCAAGGTGTGTGCGAACGGCACGGTACGGAAGATCTGGACGTGACCCCAGGAGGGCTCGACGCGTTCCCGGGTGGCACCGGGATAACAGACCCTATAAGTCGAGAGACGAAGTGGGAACGGATACGCGGCGAGCAGTCGGGCAGCCGAATAGTACTTCAAGCGCGGCGAAAGCCGCGTGACCGCGCGAGCGGCGGCCGGGTGGGCCGGGGAAGTCGGCTGGCAAGGGTGGCTGGAGAGAGACAGAGAACAAGCGAGTAAAGGCTATGAGGCGGATAAGTTCCCTATGTGAAAGACCCGAGCCTCATGGGCTGAGGAGACTGGTTCGAGGGATCAATCCGGCGGATGATGGGAAGGTCCACTCACTGGTGGGAAGACGGCTGGGAACAGCCGCCCGCGCCCAAGAGCCGTGGCCAGCACGGGCTCGGGCGATCAACGGCACCGGTGCCTTCCTTGAGTCTTTGGCGAGACATCCTTGTGAAAGCGGCTTACGGGAAAACTGTACGAGCCGTTTGAGAGGCGGACGGAGGCCAGCCCTGCGGGGCGCCTCCTCCGACCCGACAAGAATCGTTCTCGAGAGTTGACGCGAAGCGTCGCGCCCAGATCTCGTGAGGTCTGGATTTTAGACCGCAGAAGGCAGCAAATGAATCAAGAGGGAAGAGGACGAGCCTGTTGGCATTGACCATCCTAGGACGGAGGAAGGTGAAAGAAAGGGCTTGCCCAACAGATGAGACCGCGAGCACACGGCGTAGACCACGGATGGCTTGGTGGAGAGCAGGATGGGTTCTCGCGAATTGCTACCAGTTCTGTCTAATATCCTTGTTCTTGAGCCTCTGACGTGCGGGCCGAACTCTAGCTTGAATAACCTCCAGCAACTCGGGCGAGTCCGTCGCGACAGGATGCGGGTAGTCCTCCGGAACCCCGCCGATCCGCAGCCATCCTAGGACGTGCCGGGCCAAGTCCCCGCAGGTGGAGGCAGCCCGGCTCTTTGGCCCCTTTAACTCGGTCGCGCGCTTCCTGCACAACCGAAGAGTACCGAGCAATTCCCGGCAGCGTGAGGCAAGCTCCCACGGGTCGACCCAGTCAACAACGCCAAGATCTACACCCAGCGTTCGCGCCTTGGTGCACACATCCTTTTACCCAAGCTGTAGGTCCTTATCCCTCTTCAACGGGTAGTCTCGGAAGTCAATCACGTGTCGGTGGTGGACGTGTGTCGGGCTCGTGTTCAGTTCCGCCCCTCCGATGTAGGGTTGGATCACCTCTTCGTTCGCTGGATTCGCTCTCAGAAGGGTCCGCATCGCGGTCAGAGTGCTTGGCCCTCCCTTCTTGTCTGTGTCGTCAAACGTGAAGCCCATCCCAAGAACGAAGTTTCCTTGGAAGCTCTTGCCCTCGTTCGCCCTTAACCGAGCCGGATCGTCATGCATCGTCCGCTGAACCAAGAATGCGGAGATTGAGTCCACCTTCGAACCGTCCAAGCGGCAAGGAAGGGTGGTGACCCTCATCCTACCGCGTCAGAATTGGGTTGGGCGTGTGCCGATTGAGGAGTTGCGGAGAGGCTGGCAAGATGCGGCACAGGCTCCGTTGGGCCGGTCACGGGGTTGACCCCCAGCTGCGGATCCGTCGGCGCAGTTCGGAATCCCGGTGGTGGCGGTCCAGAACTGGCATGGCTTGGGCAAGGCAGGTTTGGCCGACACTGGCGAACGCTGCCGGCAACTGGTCGAGAGTGCCGCAGAGGGCCTGCACGTAACGTTCGTCGAGCAGGTTGGCGGCCAAGGCCGCCTGCGCTGGCTGATCCTGCATGTCGCGCCCCAAGTTCGCGCGTCCCAAGCGGCGGCGCAGCTGGCGCTTGGCGTTGGAGAAGCAGTGCTCGGCCGGATTGTTGGTCCGCTCCACGACCGCCACGACTTGCCCGCTGGCGTCGAACGCCACCGGATGTCCGAAGAGCTGGTGGAAGTAGCGGTCGAGGTACTGCAGCACGATGGCTTGGGGACGGACCTCGCGCGGGTCCGCAAGCGGTGCCTGGACCACTTCGCGCAGGTTGTCGCGGTACTCCGAGACAGAGGCCGCGATCGAGGCCAGCCGTGCCGCCCTGCGAGCGGGGCAGGCCTGCGACCAGTCGCGACCGCGCAGCGCGTCGAACGCGGCTTGGCTACGCTCGAGGCGCACAGCGATGGCAGGCATGCCAAAGCAGGGCTGGAGGACGGGTTCCAGCAGTTCCCGGACATGCTCAAGAGTGCGCCGCTGCCGGGGTTGCAGCGTTGGGGACAGGCGCTGGCTGGCGTGCCGCTCGAAGTCGCGACAGCGCCGGTAGCAATCCAAGTGCGCCAGGGCGAACGGATAGGCGGGCCGCTTGCGGGCATCGCCCTCCAAGAGCCACAGCACCAGCGCCGCCAAGTCCTTGTCGCGCTCGTCGGCCGCGGGCGGGCGGGCCTTGGAGCGCAGCGCGCCCAGCAAGCTGCGCAGGCCGCTGCGCACCTTGAGGTGGGTCAGGCTGCGGCCGAGAGCGGCGTGGTCGGCATCCATCAGCTTGCGGCCCACGGCGGCGAGGAAGTGGAAGTGGCACACCAGGTCGGCGCTGGACGGCAGGCGGCAGGCGGCGACAGCCTTGGCCCCGGCTTTCCCCAAGTCGCGCATGAACGCCAGCGGATGCCCAAAGGCGTCCAGCGTGGCCTGAATGGCAGGGCGCAGCTCGTCGGCATTCTCGGAGCGGATGCGCACCGCGTACAGCACCCAGCCGTTCCAGCCGTCCAAGCACAGGAACAGGCCGCCCTTGCCCTTCTCGCAAGTGGCGTCAAGGTGCAGGGGATAGCCATGCGGCATGGCGGCGCGCAGCGCGGGGGCCCGCTGGAGGTGCAGCTGCTCGAGCAGGTGCAGGAACCGGTCGCAGAGCGCAGACACGGAGCCGTCGGAGAGTTCGATGCCGCGCTGGGCAAGATCGGCGCGGACTTCGGCGCGCTGGCGCAAGTGGTGGTAGCGCTGCAGCCCGGCCCACACGATCAGGTCATAGCCGAAGCGCTGGCGCGGAGGCGCCAGGCTTGACAGCTGGCGCGAGCCCACGGGCGGGGCCGCGCAAGGCCGGCATTGGCGGCTGGTCTCGCGCGCCAGGAACGTGCCCGCAGCGAGCGTGGACAGCGTGCGGGTGCGGGTCTTGCGCACGAGCAGGTCGCCAGCGCAGAGGGGGCAGCGCCGGGCTTCGGGCTCGAAGTTGACCACGGGCAGGCCGGTCGGGGCTTGCAGGGCGCGGGTGAGGCGGGCGGCGGGCCAGTCGGGCCCGGCGGGCAGGCCCCGCAGCAGGATCAGCACCCTGCAGGCCCCCCTTTTTCGACGACCCGGTGCAGGTCGTAGCGGGCGAAGACGGCAGTGATGTCGGACAGCCCGACGGGCGGGGAATGGCCCTGCAGGTGGCGGGCGAGTTGGACGGGCGAGGCGGAGGGGGAGCGGATCACGGCCAGCAGGACTTCGATCACGACCGCCGGGTCGGGGTCGGAGGCGAGAGCCATGCGGTGCTGGCGGGCTTGGCGCTGCCGGTCGGAGACGGAAGGGTCGCGGGAGAGGTAGACGAAGACGCCGTGGATTCTCTCTCGCCGGATCAAGGATTGGCGCAGTGCGGAGATCAGGAAGGAGCGCACTTGGACGTGCAGCAGGGCTTGCAGCTCCTTGGAGGTCCAGCCGGCGTCGGCCTCCCGGACGAGGCGGGGCACGGTGGCGGTGAGAGTGCGGTCGCGGGAGAAGCGCGCCGGGCCCAGGGAGAGCAGCCCGTAGTGGTCGAAGCGCTGCGGGTCCGCCAGGGTGTAGAACCTGCCGTTGTGGTTGTAGCTGCGCAGGTAATCGACTTGGCGCAGGTAGCGGAAGGTGGTGGCGGGCGAGGCGTCGGCAAGGGCCGCGCGGAGCTGGTCGAGCGTGAGTGGGCGAGAACCGGCGAGGGCCTCGGCGAGCATCTCGGGAGTGCGCTTGGGCATGCTCCCATGGTATGGCAGATGTCCATCATACTCTATCAAAACAGCCCCTCGCAGCCGTCGGCCGTGGGCAGAAAGGGGCAGAATCAGGCGGCAGGCCTGCCTTTTGGCAGGACAGAATGAGAGAGTATGACAGGGACGGTCCGGCTCAGCGGCGGGCCATGGCCGCTGCAGGCAGGCTCAGGCGGATGCCCGCCCGAGTGATCATCGACGATGCAGATTCACGCAGGATGGCAAAGACATTCCCATCCCAGTGCCAGTTTCAGGCGTTTGATGCTATCCATCCGCACCTGCAGCCAAGACTCACTTGCGTGGGCGAGCGACTTGCTATGCCCGATGCATGAGCCTGCTCAGGTGAGAAGCGTGGCTGAACTGACGATTCGCCACTAATCCAACCACTGTCTGACGCGGTAGCCCTCATCTCATCGCCTGAAACGGTCAGGTCTGCATCCTTAGCGATGTGGACAACGCTGACGACCACGGCAGCTTGGCCTGGCCAGCTCATCCTACGAGTGGCATCGTAGATCACGCCGCCCCTCTTGCAGATCCAACGTAGCCCGGTGGAGCGAGTGTCACCCTGACCGATGGTGTTTGTCGCGACAAGACCGACATTCCCACCGTCTCTCAGCAAGGTGTATGCTCGCCGAACGAAATGGTCAGCTAAGTCCGCATTTCGATGGCTGCGGGGATGAATCGTCTTCAGCCACGCCAAGTAGCCGGGTCGATTGCCTTTGGTGACCGCGTCCTTGCCAGCGAATGGCGGGTTCCCAATGATGGCATCGAATCCCGATCCCTTCCGATCGAACACCTCGGGAAACTCGACCTCCCAGTGGAAGGAGGCCAGAGGCTTCTCGGCGAATCGCAAGCGGACCAATGGATTCTCTAGAGAATCGAGCCCGTCTCTCAGCAGCTTGCTGGCATAGCGTTTCCTGATCACCTCCCGCTTCCTGGGGAGATCAGCCTCGAAGAACGCAGCCAGAAGGAGATCACGCATTAGCCGAACGGTCGCCAGCCCATCCCTTGCCCGATTCCAGAGCCGAAGGAATTTTTCTTATTCTTGGGATCCGGCCCATGGACTGGAGAGGGACACGGGTGATATCAGGCAGCTAGCGGGCGGCGGGCTCCTAGGTGCGACCCAATGCTGGGATCGAGTGTGGCAGTGGGAGCGCTGTCAGTGCTACGTGCCTGATATAGGGAGAAAGACCGCCAACTCCTGACGCCGATGGAAGCAGTACTGGCGTCGCGCCATGAAGTGGGCCGGGGGCGTAGCGGGTAGGTATCACGACTACTGTCCGGTGGGCGATGAATGCTGCCTAGACGCGACGTGGGTTATCCGGGGAAGGGTCGATCGACCGCTAGGAGCGACCCAGGCCCTAGGGCAGTGGCCGAGGCGCACGGGCGGGGGCTTCGGCGGTGGGCTCTTGAAGATGGCCGAGCGGTCCTTGCGTGGTGCTCAGAACAGCGATTGGGGGGCTCGGCGGCGCTACAGCTTGCGACTCCAAGGGCCAGCCCGTGGTGGGTACAGTTCGAGGATTGGACCCTGTTCGGCGAACGAGGGCGCTGCGCCGGCCACTCTTGGTCAAAAGGCCAACGCTGTGCAGCCGCTTGCGTGACAGCGAACGCAGGGACCCTAAAATGCCCGCGGGGATTTGGCCTAGGTAGACAGCGATTCCGCTTCGGAGGGGAGAACTCGCGCCTATACTGGATACCGCCATGCTGCGGGCAGTTGACGCGCCGACTCGGGGGACGGTCACGGCCGGACGCATGGAGTTTGCGGACGGTCGGCGTCTGAGGTCCGCCGCAACACTACCCAGCACGCTGGTGGGGCTTCTGGCCGTGCTGCTGGCGATTCCCGACCGTGCGCCGGCGCAACCAGTGACCGAGGATCACGCCGAGCGCATGGCCCAAGGGCTCGAGTTGTTTCGCAGCCGGGTCGGCCCACTATTTGCCCAGAAGTGCCTTGCATGCCACGGGAGCGGGCAGGTGAATGGCGGCGTGGACCTCACTTCAAGGGGCTCACTGGTCGCGAGCGGGAAAGTCGGGGCGTCGGCGGCGGACAGTCGGTTGGTCGCAGTCCTTCGGCATGAGAGCGAACCCTTTATGCCTTTGGGTCAAGCCAGGCTGGAAGATTCGGAGATTGAGGCGATAGCCCGCTGGATCGAGCTTGGGGCTCCCTACGACCAGCCTCTTGGGGGCCGGGAAGACCAGACCTCAGATTCCCGGACCGGGGAAGAGTTCTGGTCATTCCGACCTCTCGCGGACCCGGTGCCGCCAACGGTTCGGGACGAGGCGTGGGTGAGGACACCGATTGACCGGTTCATCTTGGCCCGGCTCGAGGCTGCTGGCATCGAGCCGAATTCGCCAGGCACCGGCCGCACCCTGATCCGTCGTGCGTCGCTTGACCTGCTCGGGCTGCCCCCGAGCCCGGAACGCGTAGAGGAGTTCGCCCAGAGTACCGATCCGGGCGCGTACGAACGCCTGATCGACCAGCTTATCGAGTCGCCGCACTTCGGCGAGCGTTGGGCCCGCCACTGGATGGACATCGCACGATTTGCGGAGAGCTATGGCTTCGAAGAGGACTATGACCGTCCGTACGCCTTCCACTACAGGGACTTCCTTATCAAGGCGTTTAATCGCGACATGCCGTACGACCGATTCGTCAGGCTGCAGGTCGCCGGGGATGAGCTGGAGCCAGAGAACGCATTTGCCCTGATGGCTACCGCATTCATGGGGAGCGGGCCGTTCCCCACCGAGATAACGGAAGCCGAGTTCGAGACGACACGCTACGACGAGCTCGACGACATGATCGGAACGCTCGGCACGGCGATGCTCGGGCTCACCGTCGGCTGCGCCCGCTGCCACGACCACAAGCACGATCCGATCTCGGCCGGCGATTACTACCGCATGGCGGCAATCTTCGGCCGAACAACGCGAACCGAGATCGAGTACGACTTGAATCCGGCGAAGTTTCGCAAGGAAAGGGCCGAGTGGGATGCTCGCCTAGCCAAGCTGAGGGCCACGCGTGAGGAAACCATCGGAAGGCTTGACGACGAGGGATTCCGGGAATGGCTTGCCGCCGGCGCTCCGGGAGCCGGTCAGGACGACTGGCGGGTCTTGAACGTCAATGGAATCGAGTCCAAGAGCCTTGCGAAGAAGGACAAGCTTGATGACGGCTCGATCCTGTTCACGGGTGACAACGTTGATTTCGACAGGTATCGCCTTGTCGCGGAGGTCAAGGCCAGCGCCATCCGATCTCTTCGCGTCGAGGCTCTGACCCACCCCGCGTTGCCCTCTGGCGGCCCCGGTCGCGCGCATGACGGCAAGTTTCTGCTGGGTCTGGTCTCGGTGAAGGCGAGGCCGCTCGCGGACCCGGACGCCGAGCCAGTCAAGCTGAGATTCAGCGATGCCCGTGCCACCGACCAGCTGGACTCGGATTACTACTCCGCCGCGGCCGCAATCTATGACGACAGCGACCGGAGCGGATGGGCCGTGCCGCCGAGCGCACTTGGTTCCGACCACGTCGCAATCTTCGACTTCGAGGAGCCAGTCGGGTTCGACGGCGGCTCGCGCTGGGAGATCGAGTTGGGATTTCGCCACAACTCCCACTTCAGTCTCGGTCGCATCCGGCTGTCCCTAACCAGTTCGCCCGAGGCCCCTTTCGCCGTCCGACGAGGCGTGTCCGAAGGCGTGGCACACGCTCTCCAACTGGTCCGCGCAAACGGACCGGATGCCTTGACCGAGGTCGACAGGAAGGCGCTGCTCGGGGAATTCGCCCGTCGCAGTGAAGAGTGGGCCGAAGCGACGGCGGCGATCCGAGACCACGAGTCTCGCGTCCCGATTTCCGCGTTCACCAAGATCATGGCGACTGCCGAGGGCTTCTCCAAGCCGCGCCACAACGCCACGGGAATGGGCTACCCGCACTTCTACGAGCAGACTCACGTGCTTCGCAGAGGGGACGCGAGCCTCAAGCTGGAGCCCGCCGTCCCCCGTGTCCTGCCGCTGCTCGACCGGAGCGGGGACAATCCCGCTCCTTGGCGCGCAAGCCCCCCGCCAGGGTGGAACCGGAGCCGCCTTGACAGGGCCTCCTTGGCTCGCTGGCTGACCAATCACGAGAGCGGAGCGGGCGCCCTGCTCGCGAGGGTCATCGTCAATCGAATCTGGCACCACCACTTCGGGACGGGTATCGTCGCAACGCCGAGCAATTTCGGAAAGATGGGGGCCCGTCCTACGCACCCGGATCTGCTGGAATGGCTCGCCCGGGACCTCGTTCGAAATGGATGGCGCCTCAAGCGGCTCCACCGGATGATCATGAACAGCAGTGTCTACAGGGTCTCGGCCTCCAGCGACACAGCCAAGAGAGCCGCAGATCCGGGCAACCGCCTGCGCTGGCGCTGGACACCGCGACGGCTTGAGGCCGAGGCGATCCGTGACTCCATGCTCGAGGTCTCGGGAATGCTCGACCGCAGAATGTTCGGTCCCGGCGCGCAGGACGAGAGCATGTCGAGGCGCAGCATC
The DNA here is from genome assembly GCA_965203925.1 of Bryobacterales bacterium. Lineage (GTDB taxonomy): Bacteria > Acidobacteriota > Terriglobia > Bryobacterales > UBA6623 > VXMF01. Next base: position 376,574 of record OZ241924.1, on the reverse strand, counting down.
TACTTCTTCATCAAGCGCAGTGAGCTGATCCCGTCCATGATGCTCTTCGATTGGCCTGAGCATCTCGTCGGGATAGGGCGCAGACCGACCACCACGATCGCCCCCCAAGCGCTGCTGTTTCTCAACAGCCCCTTCGCCCGGCGATATGCCGAGGGCTTCTCGCGGCGGCTCTCTGGTCTGGACTCGCACACCGCCATCAACGCGGCGTACCGCACTGCTTTCGCTCGCGAGCCAAGCGCAGAAGAGCGGTCACGAGGGTTGGCATTCCTGGAGCACCAGGTGGACCTCTATGACAAGGACGGCCGCAGTGATCCGGAACACCGGGCGCTGGTCGATTACTGCCAGTCCCTCATGAGCCTGAACGAATTCCTGTACATCCGGTGAGAGAGATGAGACGAGCAGATATCACACATCCCACCGCGACTTCGCGTCGCGAGCTGCTGGCAAGGTGCGGAATGGGCTTCGGCATGTTGGGACTTGCCGGACTGTTCGCGGATGAGGGCTTGCTCGCAGCCCCATCGGCTGGCGACCGTGCGGTCAATGCAATGGCGCCGCGTCCAAGCCACTTCGCGCCCAAGGCGAAGCGTGTGCTGTGGCTCTTCATCAATGGCGGCCCGAGCCACGTGGACACTTGGGACTACAAGCCTGAACTCACACGGCGTCACGGTCAGGAGCTGGAGGGCTTCGACAAGCGCACCGGCTTCTTCTCTAACGAGGTTGGGGCTTTGCTCAAGTCGCCCTTCGAGTTCTCGCCTCGCGGTGAGTCGGGCAAACTCGTCTCCGAGATCTTTCCGTTCCTAGGTGAGCACGCCGATCGGATGGCCTTCATTCATTCCGGCCAGCCTGGCTCTAACAACCATTCTCCAGCTCTGTTCATGATGAACAGCGGCCAGACGCGGATGGGCTTTCCCAGCTTGGGCTCTTGGGTCACGTACGGCCTAGGGAGCGAGAGCAAGGACTTGCCGGGCTTTGTGGTCATGTCGGACCCGAAGGGCCGCGGGCTACCAAAGGGCAGCGCGTCGAACTGGAGTGCCGGTTTCCTTCCAGGGGCGTACCAGGGCACTTGGCTGCGGCCGACGGGTCCGCCGATCGAGAACCTGTCGGCCCCGAGCGAGATGTCGGACGTCCAACAGCGGTCTCAGCTGGATCTGATCGCGGCGCTCAACTCCCGCGACCTAGAGCGCAACCCATTCGAGGAGGAGCTAGCCGCGCGTATCGAGAGTTTCGAGTTGGCCTATCGGATGCAGTCGGCTGCCCCCGAGGCCGTCGACGTCAACAGCGAACCCGCGCACATCCAAGAGCTGTACGGTCTGCACAGCCAGCATTGCGGACACATGGCCCGTCAGTGCATCATGGCGCGCCGACTTCTGGAGCGTGGTGTCCGATTTGTGCAGATCTACTCGGGTGGCATGGAAAACCAGCGTGCCTGGGACGGCCATATAGACATTCGCGGGAACCATACGCAGTTCGCCGGCGAAACGGACCAGCCGTTTGCGGCGCTGCTCACCGACCTCGATCAGCGGGGCATGCTAGATGACACGCTGGTGGTCTGGGGTGGAGAGTTCGGCCGCCTGCCCGTGGCGCAGATCGGAACAGCCAAGCCAGGGCGTGACCATAATCCGCACTGCTTTAGCGCTTGGATGGCTGGCGGAGGGATCAAGGGGGGCGTTTCCTACGGTGAATCAGACGAGATTGGATTCAAGCCCGGCGTTGACCCTGTTTCCGTGCATGACCTCCACGCCACGATCCTCCACTTGCTCGGCATGGACCACGAGCGCTTGACCTACACGTACAACGGTCGCAGCTACCGGCTCACGGACGTGGCAGGAACCGTGCTGCGCAAGATCATCGCCTGACGCCGGGGTCTGTCCCCGCACTCGCTCTCGGTTAGCCTCCGATTCCGCCGGGGGCTGTCCAAGACGTCGTATTTCCAAGCCTGTCGGTCGCTGTGCCGGCCAGCTTGTGCGCCCCGTACGAAGCCGAGGTCCGGGAGTCGGGCGATCCGCGATAGCACTTGTGCCCCGCTGCGGTCGGACGCTCATCGAGAGTCGCGCACTTGACAATCTGCCCAGCCGGCAGGGCCAGTTCAGAGACCCGCGACTGTGACCGAACATTGAGCGCGGAGGCCTTGCCGAATGGTCGAATGCTTACTCGTCCCCGGCCCCCCGGCCCTCGATGGACGACAGCTAAGGCCATGGGTGGTTCGACTTCCCTTCGGGAATCAGCGCGGTGGCACTCGGGCGATGTTGCCGTAATCGGCCCAGTCCTTCGCGCAACCACGACTCGTCCGATGACTTCGGTGACTTCGAATCGGTGATCGGTCTCATCCGTCACCTCCGCTCGGAAATAGTCACCAGTTGTTTGGGCCGAGCCAGAGTATCCGATCCGTAGCCTACTTGCCGGAAGACACTTCGTAACCTAAGGCAGGCGCATTGAACAACCGAACCTGTCGAGATCGTCATGTGAGAGGCGATGCGCGGTCGTTGCCCGACATGGTCTCGAGTATGGGAGCTGAGCGAGGGCCTACCCCCCCCACCGCTTGCTTGGCACCGGCTAGCATGGCCTCCCGCCCCGGGAAAGAACGAAGCCAACGGGACAATGGGAAACCTACCCCACACGGGCGATCTCCGATCCGCCTAAATTCCCGACCAACTCCCGCCAGAGCAACAGGACCGCCAGAAAATCTCGGTTACCGAGCCCTTGAGCGCTGGATCGAATCCAGCGCGACATCTACAAATGCCGGATTCCATGCTTCCGCCAAGACGGTAGCTTCGTCGAGCCCGCCGATCCTGCCAAGGAGAACGCGAGCGTGGTACGCGTGTCCGCTCCAAGACCAGCGCGCGCATTCAACCAGAGGGACTAGCGCTCTCTCCAAAATCGCCTCTAGAACAACGGGATCGCGATCCTCTGAAAGCTCCGACAACAGGGCTATCGACTTGGTTCGGTCCTCCCGCACGCCAGAGGCCAGCAAGTCCACAAACACGGCGTACGGAATCGGAGCTAGCAACTCGACTTGCGAAGATGCCAGTACCAACAGTGCCCTGATGGCATTGTTACGGACCGTCGGGTCTGGATCGAGGGCGCTGTGGGTCAGCGCGCCTATCTGATCGGCTGAATGGAGACCGTATCCGATCGCATCAACCGCGATCCCTCGATGGCGCGCATTGGAGGACTTGCGAGACACTGCGAAGAGTTGCGAAGAGTTGCTCAAGGCGAAATCCCTGATGCGCCGCTGCAGGCCCCGGACATCAGCGTCGTGCGAGAGAGGATAGCCAAGGGAGTGGTCTTCCAAGACCAACCCGTCTCCGCGTGAGAGTACTTGCCGAAGCACTGCCTCAAATCGGTCGTAGAGGGTTACGAGGTCGGCGTCCAGTTTGAGCGACTCGGTCGGCTGAGGATTCAGTTGTACGCGCGATCGAGAGCCGTCTGCTAAGCCAACGTAAACAATCCGGTTGCCGTCTTCGTCGCAGCAGACGGCGTCAACGTCGGAAGGGCTTCTACCGAGCAACCCATTCAATTTCGCCTTCAGGAGTTTGTTGGTTTCGCTCGTCCACGGGTCACCTGGTCGAATAGGGAGATTCTTACGTATCCCATCGAGGTCCACGCCTGTGTACGCGAAAAAGTCGATAGCTCGGATGGTATGTTGGGCCGCACACCCAGCCACCGCGAGAAGCGATGCTACCAACCGCGAGACGACGACACCCGTTGTCGTGCACTCCCTCACGAAGCCACCGTCCGCTGATCCTACCAATTGCAGAATCCGGTGCTGTAGTGGAGGCGGAACGCGACAGGCACACTCTTCTTGACCTGAGACACCCGATTAGAGTTGATGCCGGCTCTCACGTTTTGTGGAGTCGCTAGGCACGGCCCCGAGGGCGTGTCACGAGCGATCTGGATAAACGGCCTGAGCGGCGTGGACGGGTTGGCGGCAAGCGCGGACGCAGCGAAGAGGATGTGTACCACTACAGTCCATCCAGGGCGGTGATCACGTTGGTCTGCGGCGAGTACGACAGCCAAGAGCGCCTTGCCGAGGACGTTCATGTCGAGGGGCACGCCGACTGGGTCGCGAGGTGACTGCACGGATTGCCCGGTGGGTGCGATCCATGCCGGAAAACGCCCAGTTTCAAGGCAGGTGTCGCCCTACTGCGCGTTTCCGGGCGATTGCTGCAAGCAGGGCGACCCTATATTGATTGAGGGACTCCTGACACGGAGAAGGAAGCCATGAAGAGCCTGCCCGAGCGAATCATGGAACACGCTGAGGCCATGCCCGAGGCGACGCCGATCTGCCCGGCCGATCTGCTCCATCTGGGCAAGCGGAGCGCCGTGAACCAGGCACTGTCGCGCTTGGCGCGCTCCGACCGGCTCATGCGCATCTATCAGGGCGTCTACATGCGCCCAATCCAGACCCGCTTCGGGATCCGTGCGCCGAGCATCCAAGAGTCGCTCAAACAGCTATCGAAGCTCTGGGGGGAGACCATCGTTCCCAACGGCGGCGCCGCCGCCAACTGGCTGGGGCTGACCACGCAGAATCCGATCCGCTCGGTCTATCTGACATCCGGCCGCGACCGGCGATTGTACTTCGGAAGGCACCCTGTAGATCTGCGAAACGCCCCACGGTGGCAACTGGCGGCTCCGCACACGACGGCGGGCGTGGTCATACGTGCGCTGGCATGGCTCGGCCCCGACGAGATCGAGAAGAGTCTGGACACTGTGCTGCCTACGCTATCGAAGGAAGATCTTGAAGAGCTTGCGGTGGCGCGGGCCACGATGCCGAATTGGATAGAGGAGCCGCTCGGCACGCGATTGGCGCATGGCTAACATGCAGTTTCAGCGCCTCTCGACCGGTGACCGCCGCCATGCCCTGCGCACCGCCCAAGCCGAAGGCCCACACCCGGCGTTCCTGCTTGAGAAGGACATCTGGGTCGTCGCCACCCTCAACGTATTGTTCGAGGCTCCCTTTGGACGGCATCTGGTCTTCAAGGGCGGTACGTCGCTGTCGAAGGTGTGGCGCGCTGTCCGGCGATTTTCGGAGGACCTCGACATCACCTACGAAATCCGCGGTTTCGTCCCGGATCTGGTCGCCGGTGCTGGCGACGAGGCGCTTCCGCCCACGCGCAGCCAGGAGAAGCGCTGGACCAAGGCGATCCGGCCGCTCCTCGCCAAGTGGGTTCGCGATCAAGCAGCACCGCTCGTCGAGGAGCAACTGGTCCGTGCCAGCTTTCCGGCACGGGTTCGGACGGAATCCGAGCGGCTATTCGTCCAATACGATCCATTGTTCGCGCCGCTCGGGTCCATCCGACCGGAGATCGTGGTCGACTTCGGGGCGCGCTCGACAGGTGAGCCCCACACCCGCCGCACGGTCGGATGCGATGCCGCGGCGCTGGTTCCGAATCTAGCGTTCCCCATCGCCCGGCCATCCGTTATGGTGGCCGAGCGCACCTTCTGGGAAAAGGCGACTGCCATCCACGTCTATTGCCTTCAGGGACGGTGTAGGGGCGAGCGCTGGTCCAGACACTGGCACGATCTCGTCCGGCTCGACGATGCCGGGGTCGGGGAACGGGCTCTGGCCGACCGGGATCTCGCACTCTCGGTGGCGCGTCACAAAGCGTTGTTTTTCCGGATGAACGATTCCGGAGGGAAGCGGATCGACTACGAGGCCGCTGTCTCTGGCGGCCTGAGGCTCGTGCCCGCCGGGGACGCGCGGAAGGTGCTCGCCGACGACTACGCCAGCATGCTCGACACTGGGATGCTCCCGGACGAAAGCGAGCCATTCGAAGCCGTCATGGGGCGATGTGCCGCGATCGAGACAAGGGCCAACGCCCCCGGACTGCCGGGCACACGCGACAGCAACAACTGAGGCACGTACACTCGAGCCGATTCATGCCCAAGCGGAACTTCCTGGTAGCCGAATCCGGGTACGGCAACAAGTATCCAGTGCTCGGTCCCATGAAGATCGCCTCATACCATCGCCCGAATAGCTGCGGCGATGAATCCAATTCGTAAAGGACCGCGGACCCAAGGTCCGTGGTCAGGCCTGGGACCGTGTTTACGTTGCGACGCTCTTCGACTTCGATTCGAAGCGCGCTTTCGCTGCCATCAATTCCGCGCTCCGCGCCGTCAAGTAGATCCCTTCTTCGTCGTCGGCATCGCTGTGAGCCCGGTTGTTGAGGAATTCGTCCAAGCAGCCCGCGTGGCCGACGTCCGCTTCATTACTTTCTTGCCCGACCAACCATCTGCTGCCGTGTCCCGGCAGTTTTAGCCAGACGACGGCGACTCCGGAGCCGGCTATACGGGCGCGAAGCCGACGGACAGCTCCTCCCGGACGACAGCTTGACGGACGAGGAAGGAACGGTCCTGCGCAAGATCATCACCTGACACTAGGATCCGTCCGCGCAGTGGCTCTCAAACCGCTCTTCGATTCCCGGGGGGTCTGTTGGCAACGCTGTGCGGCCAAGATTGGCGGCCGCTACGCCGGCCAAGTCGTTCCACGCACGGACACGGGGAACACGCCGAGGCATGGCTCGATGTTCAGGACTCTCGAGGCTTGGCATTGGCGGTCGCCGTCCGGAGCCCCCGATGGCGGAGTACTGATCGTTGAGTTACCGGCCTCGGCGTTCAGCGCTATTGCAATGAACTGCACAGTACGAGACTCAGGATCCTCAATTACCAAGGCGGTCCAGGAACCGCCGGGTGTCGCCGGGCTTCAACTCCGGCCCCCGCTGAGATTTCTGGAACAATCCAAGGGAACGGAGGGAACGGCGGATCAGTTATGCAGTCGGGCGATCGCGTGCTCAAGTGCGGGGCAGCGACGAGTAGGCAGGAGGATCGCCACTTGCTCAGGCTGTTCGTCTACGGCACGCTGAAGCGCGGGTACGCCAATCACGAGTATTTCTGCCGCGGCCATTGCGGCTTGCGCGATGCCCGGGTCTGGGGCCGCCTCTGCGAAGGGCCGGGCTTTCCCTTTCTGCAGGTTCCGGGCGAGGATATCCTTGCCCGCGGAACGGCCGCAGCCGGTGAAGATGTTGCCATGCAGGCGCGGTTCGCGCGTCTAGCTGCGTCGAGGGCAGGCCTCGCCGCGTCCTCGATCCCAGATCGACCCTGGGGTCCGGTTCACGGAGAACTGCTCTACTTCGATGATGCCAAGTCCCGCCTCGTCGCGATCGACAGCCTTGAGGGATTCGTGCCGGGTGGACAGTGTCTTTACCATCGCGTCCTAGTCCCGGTTGCGGTTGGCGCTGGCGCGCTGACTGCTTGGACATATGTTGCCGCAGGCAGGGTTTCTGGTCGGCGGATTCTGTCAGGCCGCTGGCCGGAGTAGCGCCTAGTTCGTCACGTCGTCGGGCGGGTATGCCATGTCCCGGCACTCGCCGTCCTGATCGGGAATCTGGCTCCGCATCGACGGAAGTTAGGGAAGACGCCTCCTGACTCCACGCCAGTTGGCGATTCGAAAGGACTCAGAGCATTTGCACGCGGCCTGCATTTTGGTGGCCAACGCGATGTAGTGGCCCAGCGAAGCACGCTGGGCTACGTCTGACTGCTCCAACTCGCCCAGGCTCCCGCACCAACCTGTGTGTGGGCCGGCACAAGGCTTGGACAGATGCTCAGCTGCCTAGGCCAGACCTGCTCCACTGCTGCATACCGAGGTGCCGACCTGCGCCTGCAGGGGCAATCGAGAGTATCCGCTCAACGGCCGCCAACTAGCAGATTCCTATAATCGGCGGGCCATGCGCGTCTCACTCCTCGGGGTATGTGCCCTTCTCGCCGCCGGTTGCACACAGGAGCAGATCACCAGCACGGACGACGAGCTGCCGCCCGCGACCATCGCCGGAGAAGTCGTCGCCGACCGGATCTCGCCAACTGACACCACAGCTGACTGGCCTGCCTTGGCTGCTGGCCGGGACGGGAGTCTGTGGACAGCCTACGTCGAATGGAACGGAAGCGACGCCGACGAGGTTGTCGTGCGACATCGGCCCCCAGACGGAGAGTGGGGGCCACCGCGCGTCGTCGCCGACGGCAAGTGGGACCACTACCTTCCCGCTGTAGTGGCCCTTCCCAACGGGGCCATGGTGCTGTGGTCGGCGCGCGACGACGCAGACTTTGACCTCTATGCAGCGACTATCGATCAGCATGGCAGCGTCGGTCCCATTGAGTCCGTGGGGACTGGCGCGCACGGCGACTTCCACCCGAGTGCTGTGGCTGATGCCGACGGAAACGTGACCGTGGTGTGGCAGTCGTTCCGCGATTTGCAGGCCGAGATCTACGGGCGGCGTCGCACGGATGCCGGGTGGGGCACCGTCGTCAACATCTCGCGTTCCGCTGCCAGCGACTGGGAGCCCTCTGCGGCATTGGATTCGTCAGGGCAGGCTTGGGTCTCTTGGGACACTTACCGATCGGGGAATTATGACGTGCTCGTCGCTGCCTTCGACGGGGCCAGCGCCAGCGAGCCCATCGCAGTGGCTTCCGGGCCCGGGGCGGAGTTCCACTCCTACGTGACGGTCGATTCGGCCGACCGGGTGTGGGTGGCTTACGACACTGCCCTGAAGAACTGGGGGAAGGACTACTCGACGTCGAGCCAAGTCGAGGGCAGCGAAGGCCTTCACGCGCGCAGGGGGATCGGGATACGTGTCGTCGCGAACGGACAGGTCTTGGAGCCGTCCCACGAGCTGAGCGATGTGTTGACCGGCCGCATGAGCCAGTTCGCGGAACTGCCGGCGCTCGCGTTCGACGGGGGCGGATCCCTGTGGATCGTCTTCCGGCACTGGACCATCAGGAAGCCCCACGAAATGTTCCACGTGTATGCCAGCCGACTTGGCGGCGATGGCTGGACAACGCCCGTGATGCTGGCGAACAGCTCGGGCCGCAACACCCAGAGAACCGCGCTGGCGACGACTGCCCTCGGTGGGCTGCAACTCGCCTTTTCCAGCGACCTGCGCTCCCCGGAGAACCTGCCGACGGACCAATTGCATGCCCTCCACTACAACGTCTACACCGCTTCCCTGGAGCCAGTAGTCTCCGACGCGCCGAGCCTGCGGGCTGTCGAGGTTGCCCCTGTTGAGGAGTCGTTCAGTCCGAGAGTTCGGGAGACCATGGTGGCTGGCGAGCAGGCTTACACGTTGCTGTTGGGGGACTGCCATCGCCACACTGACGTGCGCGGGCACAGCGACGTCGATGGTTCCATCGAGGACACCTACCGATACGCGATCGATGCCGCCCAGTTGGACTTTGTCGGGCCCAGTGACCACAACGAAGTCCTGGGTGGACGCTGGCCGGACTCCTTGCGGGACTACCAGTGGTGGTACACGCAAAAGCTTGTGGACGTCCACACTCACGGTCCAAAGTTCTGGGGCCTCTACAGCTACGAACACTCGATGGCGAGTCCGGGAGGCCACCGCAACGTCCTGTACCTGAAGCGCGGGGGGCCGCTCCGCCCGATCGACCGGGGGAAGGGGCGCGAGGCCCCCGACAACCTGCCGCCAGTGCTCTGGGAGTGGATGCAGGAGAACGTGCTCTCGGAACGCGGGCAAAAGACTGTGATCGTGCCGCACACATTCGCGGCCGGACCGATCGCTGACTGGAACTGGGCGCCTGACCCCATGGACTGCCTGCTGGAGATCTACCAAGGGGCCCGCGGCAGCTACGAGGCTTGGCGGACTCCCGAAGGTGAAAAGCGTGGAGGTACGCAAGTCGATGATCCCGGCCACTTCGCCCGAGACGCTCTGGACAAGGGCCACAAGTACGGGTTCGTCTCGTTCAGCGACCACGGCTCCACACACAACTCATGGGCTGCGGTGTGGGTCCGCGAACCCACCCGCGAGGCATTGTTCGACGCCATGCTCGCCCGAAGGACCTTTGCGGCCAGCGACGAGATCATCGTGAAGGCGGTCGCCGGCGGTCACATGGTTGGGGAAGAGTTCGGCGCCCGCGCCGGTCATCCCCTGGAATTCCGAATGGAAGTCAACGCTCCTGACGACATCCTGCGTGTGGACTTGGTCCGGGACGGGAAGTATGTCTACACTGTCCGGCCAGAAGGCCGGCGGGCCGACCTAAGCTACATGGAGACAGACACCGCTGCAGGCGACTCCTATTACTACGTACGCGTCTTCCAGCGGGACCCTGAGAACCCCGGCGGTGATCCGGAGATCGCTTGGACCTCACCCTTCTTCGTACGATACGAGTGATCAGTGATCCTCAGGCCTGTGCCTGTCCGCGCCCACTCCGCCCGCCTCAGTGGCCGCTGAAACCGTGACGCCCCGTCGGTTTCTGACCCCATCGCCATCGGCACTTGGTGTCGTTGCGGCTGTCGCAGACCGAACTCTTGACCAAGCTGTAGGCACTCAGCTCACATCGGACTCTCCGTCAGAAGTCCTATGAGCGGTCGGTCCCCAGCTTCTCGACCCTGTCCCGGCGGGTAGAATCGAACGGTACCGGGAACACGCCATGCACCGCAAAACACTTCTTGCCTTGATCGCCAGCTCCTCATTCCTCCTTCCGGCCGCAACTGGCCAAGAGCCACTGCGCTGGAAGATTCACGACATGAAACGGCCCGCCCCCGCGAAGGTCACCTCCAGCATTCCGCTGCCCGCGCCGGCCCCTTCGGACGCCGTAGTGCTATTCGACGGGAGTGACGTGTCCAAGTGGCGGGCGGCCGACGGCAGCGACGCCAAGTGGGTGGTCCGGGACGGCGCACTGGCCGCCGTCCCTGGCGGCGGGGCCATTTTCACGCGCGAAGGCTTCGGAGACATGCAGCTGCACATAGAGTGGGCGGCGCCGACGCCCGCCAGAGGTTCGGGTCAGGGCAGGGGGAACAGCGGCGTGTTCCTGATGGGCAAGTACGAGATTCAGGTGCTCGACTCGCACGAGAACGTCACATACACCGACGGGCAGGCGGCCGCAGTCTACGGTCAGTACCCACCCTTGGTGAATGCCAGCCGCCCTGCAGGGGACTGGCAGGCTTACGACATTGTCTTCCGCAGGCCTCGCTTCCGGCCCGATGGTTCGGTAGCGCAGCCGGCCCGCGTGACGGTGCTCCACAACGGCGTCTTGGTCCAGGACAACAGTGAGATCTGGGGGCCGACCTCGTGGTTGCAGCACCTTCCTTACCAGTCCCACCCGGACCGTCTGCCAATCTCCCTTCAAGACCACGGCAATCCCGTCCTTTACCGGAATATCTGGCTCAGGGAGCTGGCCGAGGAGCCAAGGCGCGGGCCTGAGCGGCACCAGACCAAGCCCATCCTGAGCATGACGCCGGAAATGCTGGATCGGTACGTTGGCAAGTATGCCCAAGACTCGCCGCAGCCGACGGTAATCTCGCGCGAAGGCGACGTGCTGAAGATTAAGTTCGGATTTCTGCCGCCGCTGGAGCTGATGCCGCACTCGCTGACCGAGTTTTCCTTGCGCTGGACCGCCGGGACCGTGATCTTCGACCTTGACGACGCGGGCCGGCCGAAGTCATTCGTGTTCCACATCGGAGGCGACGCCAGACCCGCCAAGCGTTCCTCTGACTGACGGGGATTGGGCGCTTGACCGGCTCGACCGCTTGGGCAGCTTGCCCGCGAGGGCACCGGTGGCGGCCCCACTCTCGGCGTGCTAGGAAGGTGACGGCCCGACGGGTCTGCGGGCCATTATTGGACGACCTACTGACGGAGGCTTGAGATGACACACCGAGGACACTTGCTGATAGCGCTCGCCGCCTTGGCCCTGACGGCCTGCGGTGTCGAGCCAACGCCCGAGCCCGCTAGGCCGCCGAATTTCATCATCGTCTTCGCTGACGATCAGGGTTATGGCGACTTGGGTGTGTTCGGGGCCACAGACTTCAGCACGCCACGCATCGACCAGATGGCCCTAGAGGGCATGCGCTTCACCGACTTCTATGCGCAGCCTGTATGCGGGCCGTCCCGCACGGCCCTACTCACGGGAAGCTACCCGATCCGGGTAGCCGAGTACGGGAACGAGAAGAACATCTTTCCATATGTGCACGAGCGGGAGATTCTGCTGCCGCGAGTACTTCAGGATGCTGGTTACGCCACTGGAATGATCGGCAAGGTGGACATCACCAAACGGCGCCAGGGCTTCAGGCCCGAGCTGAATCCGGTCCGGCGGGGCTTCGACTACTGGTTCGGGGTCGTAGGGGCCAACGACAGCGGTGAAGTGCACTGGGTGTATCGCAACGAGGAGCGCATCCAGGAGTCTGCGGGCGTGGACGACCTCACCCGTCGCTACACCGACGAGGCACTCGCCTTCATCCGCCAGAATCGTGACAACCCCTTCTTCCTCTACATCGCCCACACGATGGCGCACGTCGTTCTGGGCGTCACCGAGCCGTTCAAGGGCCGCTCCGAGCGCGGGCTATACGGGGACGTGATCGAGGAGCTCGACGCCACTACGGGTGAGATCGTCGATCTGCTCGTCGAACTGGGGCTGGACCAGGACACCATCGTCGTCTATACCTCCGACAATGGCCCTTGGAGCAACCATTCCCTGCCGCAGTACACAGCGGCGATTGAGGAGCACGCCGGCTCGTCCGGGCCGCTGCGCGGGGCCAAGGGCACCACGTGGGAGGGCGGGATCCGCGTTCCGACCGTGATGTGGGGCCCGGGGAGCATCCCGGCCGGCACAGTCTGCTCGGAGGTTGCCACGAACATGGATCTGCTGCCCACGTTCATCGGGATGGCGGGCGCGGAGTTGCCCGCCGACCGCGTACTGGACGGCCGCGATATTGGTCCGCTGATGCGCGGCGAGCCCGAAGCCAAGAGCCCGCACGAAGCGTTCTACTACTACCGAGAGACCCATCTCGACGCCGTCCGAAGCGGACCGTGGAAGCTGGTGTTCCCGAGGCCCGGACGCGACGACTCTGAGTGGCTCCTGTCCAAGTCCGGGGCATTCCTCGGGGAGCTGCTCGAGCCGGTTACGGAGCTGTCCCTGTACAACCTCGAGGCGGACATCGGGGAGACCGCGAATGTGGCCGGGCAGCATCCCGAGGTCGTCGAGGAGCTTTCCGCGCTCGCCAACCGGGCGCGTGAGGAACTGGGCGACTACGACCGCATCGGCTCGGGCGTGCGCTTCTTCGAGGACGGCCCGAAATGGCCGCGCCGCCAGCAGTGGATGAGGCCCTAGGCGCGGCTCTCCCCGGACTTCGGCGCTCCTTCCCAGCGGGCAATGACCGCAGGGGCAACGCAGTGGCTCGCCACGTTGACGCTCGTGCGGACCGGGTCGATCAGGGCGTCGATCCCCAGAAGCACGGCGAGGCCCTCCGCCGGAAGTCCGTGGCTTTGGAACACGGCCGCTAGGATCACGAAGTTCGCCCGCGGCACACCTGCGACTCCTTTGCTCGTCAGCTTGAGTGTCAGCAGGATCACTGCCTGTTGCGACAGGCTCAGGTCCCGCCCTGCGGCCTGGGCGATGAACAGTGTCGCCATCGCCAGATGGATAGTGCTTCCGTTCAGGTTCAGGCTCAGGCTCAAGGGGGCCACCACTCCCACGATCCTTCGCGGCACTCCGAAGCGCTCAAGATTCTCCAGCGTCTGCGGAAGCGCCGCCGCGCTCGACGTAGTCGCGAAGCCGATCACAAGCGGGGCCCGTGCGCAGCGAGCGAAGTCTCGCAGCGAGATGCCTGAGAGTGCCAAGCTGCCGCCGAGGACGACGGCCAGGAATGCCGAGTGGACCACCCAGGCCGTCACCGTGAATGCCGCCAGCCCCTCAAGCAGCCCTTCGCCCTTTCCGGCCACGAGGCTGGCCGAGGCCGCGAACACGGCAGCAGGCGCGATGCGCATTACGTAGTCCGTGTAGCGGAACGCGACTGTTGCCAGCGAGTCCGCGAAGTCGACAATTGGCCGAGCCCTCCGGCCGACGGACAGGCAGGCGATGCCGAACAGGAAGCAGAAGACGACGATCTGCAGCACGTCTCCACGGGCCAGGGCATCCACGATGCTCGCCGGCACGGCGGCCTCCAACGCCTCGGCGAGCCCGGCATCGCCCCCAGTCGCGTCCTCCGCTCCGGCCTGGATGCGAACGCCCCGACCGGGAGCCACGGCCTGCACCGAGAACCAGCCTGCGAGAAGGGCGATGGTCGTCGCAGCCTCGAAGAAGACGGCGGATTTCCAGCCCAGGCGTCCGAGAGACCGGAGATCCCCGGCTCCGCCGATCGCTCTGATCAGCACGCCCACCAGAACAGGGGCGATGATCGACCGGATCAGGCGCAGGAAGATCGAGCTCAGGAACTCAAGGCGCTCCGCAAAGCCCGGCCAGAGGGCGCCAGTGGCAGCGCCGGCCGCCATCGCCAGCAACATCCACGACGTCAGAGAGACGTCGCGAAGTCTTGCCAATGTGCGGCTCAGCGAACCAGCGGTAGACCGCCTGCCAAAGCGCTCGGCGACCGGCCAGCAACTGCCTCCGGCCTCTCTACCCCGATCGCTCGTCGTCGGCCGAAGGCCCGTACATCCCCGGAACGGGTATGTCGTTCAGGCGCAGGTAGACGCCAAGCTGGGCCCGGTGGTGGATGATGTGGCTCAGGATCATGGACTTGAACACCGCGATCCGAGGCATCGTGAACAGCTCGTGGCCGCCGCTGAGCAGCGTCCACTGCGCCAGCATCTGCTCGTCCGACAGCCCTCCTACGGCGGCGGTCATCTCCGCCACGTTCTTTTCGAACGCCGCCATCAGATCGGCAACGCTTCCCGCAACGCTTGGCTCCATGGCTGGCCCGTCGGGCGGGTTGATGTCCAGATCGTCCACGCGGGCGGTTATGGCCCCCCACTCGGGCATTTGGGCGATGTGGCTTGCCAGCTGCCCGGTCGTCATCGACTTCGGGTGGGGCGTGTAGTCCATGATGCCGTCGGTGACCCTCTCCAGCATCTTGCGCGTCATTCCCATTTCTTGCTCGAATTCCGGGAGGTAGCGCTGGGCGATCGTCATGCGGCCATTATAGTTTTTTGGTCCCCCTCTCTCCTTGCCGGCGCTGCCGGCCCACTTCGAACAGCGCGATGCCCGCCGCCACCGACACGTTAAGGGACGGGACGCTGCCCTCCATCGGGATCCGAACCAGAAAGTCGCAGCGCTCCGCCACCTTGGCCCGCAGCCCCCGGCGCTCTCCGCCCAGCACTAGGGCACACCGGTCATGATAGTCCACGCGGTCGAAGTCCACCTTGCCCTTGGCATCGAGGCCGTACGCCCAGAAGCCGTGTCCCTTCAGCTCGTCCAGCGCCCGGCCCAAGTTCTTGACCCGTACAACGGGCATGGACTCCAAAGCTCCAGCGGCCGCCTTGGCCGCCGCTTGGCCGAGGCTTGCCGAGCGCCGCTCCGGTACGACGACAGCGACGGCTCCGGCGGCCTCCGCACTGCGGATGATCGCTCCCAGGTTACGCGGGTCTTGAACCTCGTCGAGCACTGCAAGAATGCACTGCTCCGGCGCGTCGGCGAGCACGTCCTCCAGTGCCGCATAGCGCTTCGCCGAGGTCTGCGCGACCACTCCTTGGTGGGCCGCCGTCCCGGCCAGTCGTCCCACGGCCCGGGTCGGCTCAAAGCGCACCGGTATGCCGAGGCGGCGGCACTCCTGCACGATCTCCTGCAGGCGCGGGTTGCGGGAGCCGCGGGCGATGACGATCCGCTCGATTGCAGCGCTGTCCTCGGCTGCCTTGCGCAGCGCTGCCGTGACGGCGTGGATGCCAATCAGGCGACGCATCCCACGCAGCCTAATATAAAGGGGGTTCCCGCCGTAAGGCCCACCCCACTACTCCGATCCGGATGCTGCGGTTCGTCACAGCCGGCGAGTCTCACGGTGAGACGCTTGTAGCGACGCTGATTGGGATGCCGGCCGCCGTCCCGGTCGACATGCAGGCAGTCAACCGGGAACTTTGGCGTCGCCAGCAAGGCTACGGCCGCGGCGGTCGCATGAAGATCGAGAGCGACCGCGCGCACGTGGTGTCCGGCGTGCGGCACGGGCAGACCATCGGCTCTCCGATCGCGATCCTGCTTCGCAATCGGGACTGGAAGAACTGGGAGCAGGCCCTCCCGGTCGAGGACTTTCAGGGGTCGCAGCAGCATGCCCGCCCAATGCACCGCCCGCGCCCCGGGCATGCCGATCTCGCCGGCTGCCTCAAGTACGACTACCCGGAGGCTCGGTATGTCCTGGAGCGAGCCAGTGCCCGGGAGACGACAGCGCGCGTCGCGGTCGGCGGATTCGCGAAGCTGCTCCTCGCCGAATTCGGCATTGGCGTGCTCAGCCATGTTGTCGCCGTTGGGGACGCGCGACTGGAGCGGCCGGCATCCTGGGACGAGCTGCAGGCGCTGGCTGAGAAGGATGACGTGCTGCTGAATTGCGTCGACCCAGAGGTCGAGCAGCGGATGAAGGACGTTGTGGACCATGCCTACCGCACCGGCGACACGCGCGGGGGCATCTTCGAGGTCGTCGTGCACGGGGTCCCGGTCGGGCTTGGTGCGCACATCGGCTGGGACTCGAAGCTTGACGGTCGGCTTGCGCAGGCGATCGTTTCGATTCAGGCTGTCAAGGGGGTCGAGATCGGCTCAGCGTCGCTGGCCTCTGCCTCTCCGGGTTCGCGCGTGCAGGACACCATCCATTACGACAAGGAAGGTAGGCGCTTCACCCGGGGCTCCAACCGGGCAGGGGGCCTTGAGGGCGGCATCACCAATGGCCAGGATCTGGTAGTGCGAGGGCACCTGAAGCCCATTTCGACCCTGCGCCGGCCGTTGGAGTCGGTAGACCTCAGGACCCGCGAGCCGGCGAAGGCAGCCTATGAGCGCTCCGACGTCGCGGTCGTGCCGGCCGCTGGCGTGATCGGAGAGGCGATGGTGGCGCTGACCGTCGCGGGTGCGTTTCTCGAAAAGTTCGGCGGGGACTCGCTGGGCGAAATACGCCGGAACTACGAGGGGTACATGGAGCAGGTGCGGCGCTTTTAGGCCCCACCACAGCTGTCGGCAAGCGCACCATGGACGATCGGGCGAGGCTCAAGGCTGTTCTTCTGCGCCACTCCGTGCTCCGGGGCGACTTCTTGTTGGCGTCCGGCAAGCGCAGCAGCGTCTATGTGGACTGCCGCCTGACGACCCTGCGGGCCGAGGCCATGCCGTTGATCGGCAGGCTCTTTCTCCGCCGGATGCGGGACCGAGGCTGGCAACCCGCCGCCGTGGGGGGCCTCACGATGGGGGCGGACCCGCTGGCATGCGCCGTAGCGCGCGAGTCCCTGGGCTCGGATCGCCGGATCGACGCGTTCGTGGTGCGCAAGTCCGGCAAGGGCCACGGTCGGAAGCGGTTTGTTGAGGGCTTGGCGGAGACTCAGGGCGTGAGGTGTGTCGTCCTCGAGGACGTTTGCACGACCGGAGGTTCGGCGCTGAGGGCGGTCGAGCGCACCCGCGATGTCGGCATGCAGGTGCTCGGCGTTTGCTGCATGGTGGATCGCGAGCAGGGTGGCAGGGCCACCATCGCGGCCGCCGGCCTTGAGATGGAGGCGCTGTTCACGCTGAGAGAGCTCCTGCAAGGCTGAGCCGCCGACATGCCCGTTCGCAGGCGTGTTGCTATCATGTTGCACGAAGGGCGATCGATCTTCCGGTAACGCCCGCCGCCCGTAGGGTCGATCGGGTCCGGCGAGTCGCATGTTCGAGCGCTACACCGAGAAGGCGCGCCGGGTCATATTCTTTGCCCGCTACGAAGCGAGCCAGTTCGGAAGCCCATATATCGAGACCGAACATCTCCTGCTGGGGCTGATACGGGAAGACAAGGCCCTAGCGAACCGCTTTCTGCGCTCGCACGCCGCGGTCGACTCGATCCGCAAGCAGATCGAGGCGCACACCACCATCCGGGAAAAGGTGTCGACGTCCGTCGACCTGCCGCTGAGCCACGAGTGCAAGCGAGTGCTGGCCTACGCCGCCGAGGAAGCGGAGAGGCTCTCGCACAAGCACATCGGCACGGAGCACCTGCTGCTCGGCCTGTTGCGCGAGGAGAAGTGCTTCGCCGCCGAGATCCTCCACGAACGAGGCCTGCGTCTGTCGACCATTCGGGAGGAGCTGGCCAGGGTGCGGTCGGAAAAGCTCTTCGCACGCCGGCCAAAGGAAAGCACGGCGCTGGCGGAGTTCAGCCGCGACCTCACGCAGGAGGCCGCGGACGGCAAGCTCGACCCGTTGGTCGGAAGGGAGGACGAGCTCGAGCGCGTCGTCCAGATCCTCTGCCGGCGGACGAAGAACAATCCAGTCCTGATCGGGGAGCCCGGCGTCGGCAAGACCGCCATCGTGGAAGGCTTGGCCCAGCGCATCGCCAACGGGGTCACCCTGCCGTACTTGGCCGAGAAGCGCATTCTGGCTCTCGACCTGTCGCTGATCGTCGCCGGCACGAAGTACCGGGGCCAATTCGAGGAGCGCCTCAAGACGATCATGAAGGAGTTGCGGGAGAACCCGAACACCATCATCTTCATCGACGAACTCCACACGCTGGTCGGAGCGGGTTCCGCAGAGGGCTCGCTGGACGCCGCAAACATCCTCAAGCCCGCCCTTTCACGCGGCGAGTTGCAGTGCATTGGGGCGACCACGCCCACCGAGTTCCGCAAGTTCATCGAACGCGACCGCTCGCTGGAGCGCCGCTTCCAGGGCGTGAAGGTGCACCCGCCCACGGAGGACGAGGCCGTGCTCATCCTGCTGGGCATCAAGGAGAGCTACGAGAAGTTCCACGCGGTGACGTACTCCGACGATGCCATTGAGGCGGCCGTGCACAGCTCGATCCGCTACATTCCGGACCGCTTCCTTCCGGACAAGGCCATCGATCTGATGGACGAGGCCGGCGCCCGCGTCAAGCTGGAGCAGACCCGGGTCTCCGACAAGGCCGCCGAGATCCACAAGCGCATCAAGTACATCGTCCAGCGCATGGAGAACGCGATCGCCAAGCACGAGTTCGAGAAGGCAAGGTTCTACTCGGACGAGGAGCGCAAGGAACGCGAGAACCTGCGGCAGCTTCAGCGGGAGCAGGACGCGGAGCAGGCCGCAGCGGTGACCGTGGAGAAGGACGACATCGAGGAGGTCGTGGCTCGCTGGACCGGCGTGCCGATGACCTCGATCAAGGAAGAGGAGATGGTCCGCCTGCTGCGCCTGGAGGAGGACCTTCACCGCCGGATCGTCAGCCAGGACAGCGCCATCTCGGCGCTTGCCCGGGCGATCCGCCGTTCTCGGGCCGGGCTGAAGCCGGTGAATCGCCCGGCTGGCTCGTTCCTGTTCCTCGGTCCGACCGGAGTCGGCAAGACGGAAGTTGCCCGAGCGCTCGCGGAGTGCCTGTTCGGGAGCGAAAAGTCCCTGATCCGATTCGACATGTCCGAGTTCATGGAGAAGCACTCGGTGTCGAAGCTGATCGGCTCGCCGCCCGGCTACGTCGGGTACGAGGAAGGGGGCCAGCTGACCGAGCGCGTGCGGCGTTCTCCGTACTCGATCATCCTGCTCGACGAGATCGAGAAGGCCCACCCCGACCTTTACAGCATCCTGCTCCAGGTCTTCGAGGACGGCCAGCTGACGGATGGCCTAGGGAACACGGTGGATTTCAAGAACACCATCGTGGTGATGACATCCAACATTGGCGCCCGGCACCTGCAGGCCAAGAAGCCCATGGGCTTCCAGGGCAGCAGCGAGGAGATGAACGACGCCAGCCTAGAGCGCGAGGTGCGCGCCGAAGTCAAGCGCATCTTCAACCCGGAGTTCCTCAACCGCCTCGACGAGACGATCATCTTCCACTCGCTTACGGACGAAGACCTGCGGGCAATCATCCAGATGCTCGTGGGCCAGATCAACACCAGCCTGCTGAGCAAGGGCCTGCAAATCCGCCTCAACGAAGACGCGGCCCAGCACATCTTGGACGAGACGGTCGGGGACCGCAGCTACGGGGCCAGGCCGCTGCGTCGAGCCCTGCAGAGGTTCATCGAGGATCCTCTCTCGGAGGCCCTGATCCAGAAGCAGCTGCCGCGTCCTGCCGAAATCGAGATATACCGGGGCCAGAACGGCCTGTACTATCGGCGGCTCGACCTGCCCGAGGCCGAAGGGTTTTCGGAAGGATCGGATGTGGATGTGGCCGAGGCGATCGAGGAGGGCAGCCTCCTGTACTCGTTCTGACCTCGGCGTAGGCTCGGCCAGCCGTTCCCGGCGCGGTCCCGCAAGCCGCCCAGCGACTACATTTCGGGATAGAGTTGTTTGAGGGCCGGGTACAGGCGTCCAAACACGCTGTAGCGCTCCCGGTACACAGCCGCCAGGTCAGGGTCCGGCTCCTGCCGGCGCACCTCCCGGATCGTTGCCGAGCAGGCCTCCTCGACTGAATCGAACGCCCCAGTCCCGACCATCGCCAGCAGCGCTGCCCCGTAGGCGGATCCTTCTTGGGTCTCGAGGCTGGCGACCGACCTGCCGAACACGCCCGCCAAAATCCGGCGCCACAGCGGAGACTTCGCGCCGCCGCCCGAAGCCCGCACGGCCGCTACTTCCGCCCCCAAGCTCTCGACGATGTGCAGGCAGTCATTGAGGCTGAAGGCGACGCCCTCGAGGATTGCGCGCACCAAGTGCGCCCGCGTGTGCTTTGCGGTCAGCCCGATCCAACCGCCCCGGGCTGACGCGTCGAGGTGCGGCGTGCGCTCTCCCATCAGGTATGGCAGCCAGAAGAGACCCTCGGCCCCGGGCTCGACCTCCGCGGCTTCCCGGGTGAGGAGGTCGTAGATCTCGACCTGTTCCCGTTCGGCCTCGGCTGCCATCGCCCCGCAGAGCTGGTTCCGGAACCACTGCAGGCTCAGCCCGGCGCCCTGTGTCACCCCCATCACGTGCCACTTGCCCGGCACGGCGTGGCAAAACGTGTGGACGCGGCCTAGCGGGTCGTAGGCCGCCTTCTCAAGGTGGGAGAAAACGACCCCTGACGTTCCCAGCGTGCACGAGACGAGGCCGGCCCGCACGATGCCGTTGCCCACCGCACTGGCGGCCTGATCCCCGCCGCCGCCAACCACGGGAGTACCTGGCCGGAGCCCCGTGGCGTCCGCCCCCAACCGTGTGATTCGGCCAGTCTGGTGCGGCGATTCCACCACATCTGGGAGGATCGAGGCGTCGATCCCGAGCTTTTCGATCAGAGGCTTGGCCCAGCATCGCCCGACCACGTCGAAGAGGGCCGTTCCGGACGCGTCCGAGACCTCGCTGGCGTACTCGCCTGTCAGGCAGAAACGGATGTAGTCCTTGGGAAGCAGCATCCTTCGGACTCGTTCGTAGCTTTGCGGATCATGGTCCCGGACCCACAGCAGCTTTGGGGCGGTGAAGCCTGTCAGGACCGGATTGGCGGTCTGGTCGAGGACCATGGCCTTTCCGGCCTTGGAGTTGATCCAGTCCACCTGCTCTTGGCTTCGCTGGTCGCACCAGATCAGGGCCGGGCGGATCACATCGTCCGCGGCGTCCAGCAGTGTCAGCCCATGCATCTGGCCTGAGAGTCCGACCCCCGCCACATCGTCGCCAGTCGCGCCAGCCTTCCTCAACACCCGTCGGACTGCCCTCTGGGCGGCGCCCCACCAGTCCTCCGGTCGCTGTTCCGCCCACAGCGGGCGATGCATCTGGATGTCCTCGTGGGGGGCTGTCACGCCCGCGGCCACCCTGCCGTCGGCTCCCACCAGGAGCGCCCGTGAGCCTCCCGTTCCGATGTCGATGCCCATCCAGTAGCGCATGGTGCCTTCGTGTCCCCTATTTCCGTCCTGCATACGCGGGCAGCGCCGCAAGTCTGGCCACTTCCGACGTGAGCCGGCGTGTCAATTCGATCGCGCTCGGGGCCTCTCCCGGAGCGGTCTCGATTGGCGAGCCGATCCGCAGTTCCACCGCCCCGGGGCGGAGATGCCAAGAGCCCGGCGGCAGGACTGCCCTCGTCCCGGCGATCGCCACCGGGACGAGCGGGGCGCCGGATCGAAGCGCGATGTGCGCGGCGCCAGTCTTGAACTTCCGAGCCTGCTCGCTGCGGCGCCTTCCTCCCTCCGGGAAGACCAGAATCGACCGCCCGGACTGCACTTTGCGCGCCGCTTGGGCCACGTTGAGCGCGGCCCTCCGGGGATTCTGCCTGTCCACGGGCAGGTGGCCGGCCCGGTTGAGGTGCCAGCCGATGAACGGGATCCGCCACAGGCCGGCCCGCGCCAGCACGCGGAACGGAACGGGCAGGAAGCCAAACATGAGTGGCGTGTCGATGAGACTGAAGTGGTTGGACGCGAACACGCAGGCCCGCCCAACCTGCAGGCTCGCCGCGCCTCGGACCCGCACCCTCACCAGGAAGATCGCCATCAGCATGCGTCCCCATGCCCGGGCGATGCGATGTTGCAACCCGCCGCTGCTGTCGATCAGGGACGAGAGCAGCGAGAGTGCCCCCATGGCGGCGGTGGTCGCCATCAGCATCGGAATCATCCAGCACACCGACCGCAGCAGGCTGAGGGTGTCTCGGACGGTGCGCAACCCCCGATTCTAGCCGAGCAGTTCCCGGGCTTCTCCCACCAGAAAGAGAGACCCCGCGACTACGATCCAGCCCTGGCTTGGCGTCTCGCGACGGGCAATCCGCATCGCTTCCGCAACGTTCGGGGCAGTCTCAGCGCTGCGGTGGTGATGCCCGGCCACAAGGAGGAGCGCTTCCGGGCTTGCCGCCCGAGCCACCCTCGACCGCGTCAGGATGACCCGCTCCGCCAAGGGGAATAGCCAAGCTGCCACCTCGTCGATCGCCTTGTCCCTCGAGGAACCGTAGATCAGGGTCAGCCGTCGTCCCTTCGCCTCGCGGCCCAGGAATCTCGCCAGAGCCCTTGCGCCGGATGGGTTGTGGGCCGCGTCGAGCAGTACCGGGGGAGTGCCCTGCCGAAGCTCCAGCCGCCCAGGCCACTCTGCCCTGGCTATCCCAGCCGCGATGGACGAGGTTGGGATGCCCAAGCACCGCATGGCCGCCGTTGCGGTGAGCGCGTTCTCGATCTGGTGCTCTCCCCGGACCCCAAGATGAACCCGCACTTGCGTCTCCGGCCCACGAGCCGTGAAGCGCCATCGCCCTCCGACAAGTTCCCGTTCTGCGGCTTGCCAATCCGTGCCAGCGTCGATAACGGGCGCCCCCACCCTTGCGCAGCCCAAGAGCAGCGATTCACGGGCTTCCGCCACTTGGGGTCCGATCACCACAGGGCGGTCTGCCTTGGCAATCCCGGCCTTCTCGGCGGCCACTGCAGCAAGGCTCAAGCCCAAGAACCGCTCGTGGTCGCGTCCCACCCGAGTAATCACTGAGAGTTGGGGCCGTACGACGTTGCTGGCGTCCAGCCTGCCGCCGAGGCCGGTCTCGACTATCTTCCATCGGACCCCGCATTGGGCGAACAGGACCAGAGCGACAGCAGTGCACGACTCGAAGAACGTGGGGTGGCTGGACCGCCCCAGTCGCGATACGATCCGCTCGTTGGCGCTGCGCACTCGCTGAATTGCGGTCGCCAGCACATCGGAGCATGCTTCATGGCCGTTGATGCGGTAGCGCTCGTTGATCCGGGAGAGATGGGGCGATGTGTACAGACCCGTGGTCTGGCCGTGCTCCAGGAGCACGCTCTCGATCATTGCGGCCGTGGAACCCTTGCCATTCGTGCCGGCGATGTGCACGATGCCCCTTGCTCGCTCGGGATGGCCCAGTTCGCCCATCAGGTCCTCCATCCGCGTGAGGCCGAAGTTCTCCTTGCGGATCGCTCCCAGTAGGGTGAACAAGTAGCCGACCTCGTCAGGGACCATTACCAACAGACCTCATTGTTACTCGCGACATCCTGGTCGAGTGAGTCCAGCACGTCATCCTTGACATGTGCTCGGGTGCCAAATGAGTCGAACGTGCGACCGCGCAACCCCTTGCAGTAGAATCGTTGTGCGCAATGGTGATCCTGATCGACTACGACAATATGGATCGGCAAGACCTCCGTCGAGGATGTTCGTACGTCGTGGGTCGGCTACTCAACATCCTTGGCCCCGATAGGGTCGCTGGGCTCCCTCGCGTCAATTGCCGACTCTATGGTGGCTGGTACAGCAGCGGTGCCCACTCACCCCAAGCGGCACGGCTCTTGCCACTTCTGCGCCGTGACTTTCCACGATCGGTACTCGTGGGCGGGTCCTCCGGCACACTCAACGTACTGGTCCATGCGGACTTGGCTCGATCGATTGCTTGCGACCCTGTAATCCCAATTACGCACACCTACCGGGAGCGATCAATCCCAAAGGCGTTAGCCTGTCGACCGTCACCATTTCCCATGTGCTCGATGCCAGCCGAGTGTCCACTCAAGACGCTCTCCACCTTCATGCACGACCATGAATGTCCTACACAGGGGTGTCCGGTGGAACCACACTCTGTATTCTACCAAGCCCAACAGAAACTCGTAGACTCCATGTTGATAGTCGATATGCTCCATTTTGCAAGAACAACTGAGGTGGTGATAGTTTCCGCAGATGACGACCTTTGGCCAGGAATTCGATTCGCACTGCTCCAAGGAGCAGAAATCACCCATATTATTCCAAGGAACGGCAGAGGTGATTTAAATCGGTATCTGGTGTTGCCAACGGACAAGTATTCGAGACTGCTAATGTAGGGGGAAGAGGCCGATGGAGTTTCCAGAGTTCAAGAGAATTGTCAAGTGCTTCGCCGATCCCGGCTCAATCGATTTCTCTCCCGGCAAACTTGTGATGGACATTCGTGACGAGATAATCGAAGCACAACTACGCGATGAGCCGCCAAATGGACTGGTGGTCGACGAAAATGGCTACAAGTTATCCGCTGTAACATGGATTGTCACTCGTCTAGCCCATTTGCACCAGTTGGCTGGCAGAATTTCCTCCACTATTTCGCCCCCTGAGCCATTTGTCAAACCTAGAGGTCGGTTCTTGGACCACTTGGACAATGATCCATCTGGTCAGGAACAACCTGACGTTGATGTTGTTACAAAGAGCGTTGAACTCGGAGGTCGGCACTTAAGTGGTGCCACCTCTGTAGTCTACCTGACTTCAGATGCAGGCGAAGGTAAGACATCTTTGATCGACCACCTTGCTGTTCACCAAGCGCACAAGTATCAGACTAAGGAAAGCAGCTGGCTGCTGGTACCGATCACTCTTGGTGGGCGAACGTTCTTGCGATTTGATGATGTAGTGATTTCCGCACTAGTGAATCGATTGCGATTCCAATACCTCTACTATGAGGCATTCATCGAACTCGTGCGACTTGGTGTCATCGTGCCAGCATTTGATGGATTTGAGGAGATGATCATTGAATCTTCGTCTCGTGATGCAATCTCGGCACTGGGAGGATTACTTGCGAAATTGCGCTCTGCAGGGAGCATATTCATTGCAACTCGAACAGCTTTCTTCGACTATGCTGACCTTCGCACCCAGTCAAAGTTACTTGACACCATAGGAGAAAATCGAGATGTGGGATTTTCTCGACTGGCGCTAGAGCGATGGGATCGGCATACATTCACGAGCTATGCTAAGAAGCGAGGCGTCAAGGATCCTGAGTCGATTTACCAGAGAATTACGGGACAACTGGGCTCGGGCCACCCAATATTGACCCGGGCAGTTCTCGTCAAAAAACTGGTGGATGTGGCAAATGAAACGACGAATTTGTCCAGATTATTGGGCAGAGTTGCACATGATAAGTCGGACTATTTTTTCCACTTCGTGGAGGGAATTGTTGACCGTGAAGCGCACTATAAGTGGCTCGACAAATCTGGCTTAGCTTCCAGCGCACTACTATCGACTGAAGAGCATCACGAACTCCTCTCAATGATCTCAGAAGAAATGTGGATTGGAGCAACAGATCGGGTTGGCACTGATGTCCTTCAAACGATCGCGGAGATTTTTGCTGAGAATCGACATAAGAGTCCGTTAGTTTCGCGACAGATACGGGAACGGATCAACCAACACTCGCTTTTGGTTGCGAGAGATTTCGGCCGGAAACTCTTGGAGTTCGACCATGAGGACTTTCGAGTATTCTATCTTGGTCAAGCAGTGGGTCGGACACTTGTCGCATCTAACACCGCCGGTGTCGAGTTCATCTTGGATAAGGCTGCGCTTCCTCCATTGGCTGTTACTGAGGCCGCAGGGTACGTTCGTAGGTCCGCCAAGAATGGTGATAGGAACAAGGTATTAGGATTGCTTCAGTCACTAGCGTGTGGTTCGTTACGTACATCCTTTGTTCGTGAAAACTGTAGTATAATCGCGCTAGCATTGATTGACGGACGACAGCGGCCATCCGAACTGAGACGGATGAGTTTTCCGGTCGGGAGTCTGAAAGGAAGGAATCTGAGGAGAGTCTCGTTCAAGGATTCGTACTTCCACGCAACGAGTCTCAGGGATACGAAAATACTGGAGTGCAGGTTCGAAGGCTGCACTTTTGAACGATTAGAGTTTCTTGACTCAACCGAAGAGGTGAGTGCAAAACTTAGGAATTGCCAGATTAATACGGTTGCATTCTTGACTTTGGGCGATTCTACGGACGTCCGTGAACGTTTTAATCCCTTCCAAATCAAGCGGGATCTTGAATCAAGAGGCTTTGAATTTTGCGACGAAATCACGGCAAGTGATGATGATGCATCGCACGAACTCGACAGAGACCTCAGAATCACTGAGCGATTCTTGCGGGGATTCTTGCGGTCAACAGTACTGTACGAGAATACAATTTCTATACGACTAGGTCATGATTCGAGTCGATTTCTGAAAGAACTGTTACCGGAGCTATTGGGAAACGTAGTCTTAGAAAAAGAAGGTCACGGTGGGAGGTCAAGGACTCGGAGGTATTGCCTCGCCGCAAGAATGACGGTCATTCAGGAAGCGATGCGAGCTTCGGACGGTCATTTTGGGAGATTCTTGGATAACATTAGAGTGCCAAACTAGCGAACAGATTGAGGTAACTATTCTGCATACAGGGATTCGGGGTCTTAGGTAATGCCGAAGTCGGAGATGGCGGGTTGGCCTAGGTTCAATGTGCTAGCTGAGCTCGGCTGGAGGGGTCGGCGGCATATTGTAGAGGTTGGAGGTTGGGTCGTTTCAGGCGGACTATTGTACGACTGAGCTCAAGGCGCTTAGATGATGAAGGTTTGTATTGTTCGAGCCCGGTGTGGCCAGCGAT
This sequence comes from Bryobacterales bacterium, assembly GCA_965203925.1. Taxonomy (GTDB): domain Bacteria; phylum Acidobacteriota; class Terriglobia; order Bryobacterales; family UBA6623; genus VXMF01. Next base: position 349,480 of record OZ241924.1, on the reverse strand, counting down.
GGGTGATTTCGAATGGGCACTGGGGTTGGTTCAGATCGGTGATGAGTATCTTCGGGTCTTCCTGCGGTCAACACGGGGATTTCTACCGGGACCGCTCGTAGCAGCGAAACGAGAGGTGGTCGCTAGGCACGTATGTCAGTAGCCTCGTTGCGACGGGCAGTGGAACGGGGGAGGGAGCTGTTCTGTTCCCTGCCCGTTAGGCGGCCTCGCTGCCGAAGAATGCGAGCGCATTCCCGATGTAGCGCCGGAGGTGCGCCCGGGGCACGACAGCGTCCAGCATCCCGTGCCGCAACAGGAATTCCGACCGCTGAAACCCCTTTGGAAGCTTCTGCCGGATGGTCTGCTCTATGACACGTGGCCCGGCGAACCCGATCAGCGCACCCGGTTCTGCGATGTTCAGGTCTCCGAGCATTGCAAAGCTGGCTGTCACGCCACCAGTGGTCGGATCGGTCAACAGGCTGATGTACGGCACGCCCGAGAGGTCGAGCTTCTTCAGGGCAGCCGCGATCTTGGCCATCTGCACGAGGCTGACCATGCCCTCCATCATCCGTGCCCCGCCAGACGCCGACACGATCACCAGAGCGCGGCGGTCCCGGAGCGCCCGTTCCGCGGCTTGGGTCAGCTTCTCGCCGACAACGGCCCCCATGCTGCCGCCGATGAAGCGGTACTCCATGGCGCAGATCACGACGGCGTGGCCCTTGAGCGTCCCGGTGGCGCAGATCACGGCATCGCTGAGCCCGGTCGTCCTCTTCGCATGCTCCAGCCGGTCCTCGTAGGACTTGCGGTCGTGGAACCGGAGGGCGTTTGTTGACCTGAGGTCGCCGCCGAATTCTTCCCACTCGCCGTCGTCGAACATCAGGTCCAATCGCCTGCGGGCGGAAATCTTGAAGTGGAAGCCGCACTCGGCGCAGACCATGCCGACCGCTTCGAGGTCCTTCTTCCAGATCGGGGTCGAGCACGCTTCGCACTTGATCCAGAGCCCTTCGGTGTGAACCCTGGTGGCTTTTTGCCTACGGCGGAAGAATGCCATCCGGATTCTGCGCCTGCGCCCTTGCAGGCGCGGGTGCCTTGATGATAGCCATTCGCCCAGGAGTGCTCAACGCCTACGCTTCGCCAGCGCAGCGGTTGCCTCGCAGACGACGAGGACCAGTCTCACGCTGCCACGTCCTCGAAGAGCCTGCCCTGAACCACTGCGGGCGGCCGGGCCTCACACTCCCGCAGCGGTGACTGTCCGGAGAGGCCGCGGTTCGCGCGAATCTCGTCAACCCGGTCGGCCAGCCATGTCCGGTAGTTGTGGGAGGTGTAGGCTCCCCTTTCGTAATGCCGTCTGTAGCGCTCCGCCACTCCCGGATACTCGCGCTCGAGAAAGGGGAGCATCCGCTCCCGGGCAGCCGGGCGCAGGAACAGCGGATGGGCGTTCCACCACAGCGCGTCGGCGCGCTTCGCCGCCTCGGCGACTCCGTCCAGCGACTTGACGGAGTCGGTCAGCAAGGGCAGCACTGGGGCGCTGAACACGCCCGCGCTGATCCCACGCCAGCGCAGGGCGCGGAGGGCCTCTATGCGCCTCTCTGGAATGACAGATCGCGGCTCCAGCTTTCTTGCCAAGCCTTCGTCCATCGTGGTCACCGTCATGCTGACGTGCAGAGTGTTCCGGGTGGCGATCGTGCCCAGCAGGTCAATGTCCCGCAGTATCAGGTCTGACTTGGTCGTGATCCCGATGTCGTTCCCTGAGAATAGGGCGAACGCCTGCAAGATTCCGCGGGTCGTCTCGAACCGCCGCTCACCCGGCTGGTACGGATCGGTGCTGGTCCCGATCGCGATCCCTCCCCGCACACCCTTCGCAAGTTCCGCGGTGAGCAGCTGCCGAGCGTTCTCCTTCGAGTACACGAGGGACTCGAAGCCGGCGGGGTCGTCGATCCCGAGGTAGGCGTGCGTGTACCGTGCGTAGCAATAGTGGCAGCCGATCTCGCAGCCTCGGTAGGGATTGACCGTCCAGCGGAACGGCATCCTTGGGCTGGAGCAGCGGTTCAAGATGCTCTTGGACGGGAGGCTGCGGTATTCGACGGAGCGTTTCCTGCCGAGGCGGCGGCCTCTGGCTGCTTGGGCGGCGATACCGACGAGGGCGGGAGCGGCTTGCATCACGCCTTTATTGTCGCTCTTTATTCGCTTATGTCAAGAATCTGGACCCTAATCCTTGCTTATTTTGCCTTCGTGTTCGCACTGTGTGGGCCAGAACACCTTCCGAGATGCGCCGAGCCGTCGCGCGTGTGGCCTTGCTGGATCCGCAGCCGAGCCGCTCAGCAGGCCTCGCGGAGTATCCCGAGCATCCGCCGCAGCGGTTCGGCGGCACCCCAGAGCAGCTGGTCCCCGACCGTGAATGCCCCAATGTGGCGCGGCCCGGTGCCGAGCTTCCGCAGTCTCCCGATGGCGACCTCGAGGCTTCCGGTCACCGAGGCTGGGGTGAGCTGCCGCAGGGTGGCCTCCTGCGAATTGTCCACGACGCGGACCCAAGGGTTTCCAGAGCGCAGCACGGCCTCCACGTCAGCGATCGGAACGTCCCGGTCCAGCTTGATGCACAGGGCTTGGCTGTGGCAGCGAAGGGAGTCGACGCGGGCGCAAACGCCGTCGATCCTGAGGGGGTTGGGCGCCCCCAGGATTTTTGTCGCCTCCACGCTGGCCTTCCACTCCTCGCGGGTCTGGCCGTTTTGCACGGCTCGGTCGATCCAGGGCAGCACGTTGCAGGCGAGAGGGGCTCCGATCTCGGCCGTCGGGAAGCCGGCGTCCCGAATCGCGCGCGTCATCGCCGCCTCGACCGTAACGCTCGGGGACTCTCGGTGTGACCCGGCCGGGACAGAGAGCCGGACGATCTGGCTGGCGAGTTCTGTCAGCCTGCGCGACCCGGCCCCCGAGACCGCTTGATACGTCATGGTGGTGATCCATTCCACCCATCCGGCCTTGAATAGCCCTCCCACCGCCATCAGCAGCAAGCTCACCGTGCAATTGGCGCCGATGAAATTCCTGCACCCGGCCGCCAGTCGCTCACGGATGATGTCGCCGTTCACGGGGTCTAGGATCAAGGTGGCGTCGTCCTGCATCCGGAGCGCCGAAGCAGCGTCGATCCAGTAGCCTTCCCATCCGCTGGCGCGCAAGGGGCCGTAGGTCCTCGCCGTGTAGCTGCCGCCTTGGCAGGACAGGACCACGTCGCAACGCCGCAGGCTGGCGAGGTCAAGGGCATTGGCGAGCCTTCGTGAGACCCCCCCCGGGGGGGCCGCGCCGCCTGGGTTAGATGTGCTGAAGAAGCGCACCTCTAGACCAGGCAGGTCCGACTCAGCGCGCATCCTGGCTAACAGGACACTGCCGACCATTCCGCGCCAGCCTACGAATCCTACGCTCAGCACGCCACTGGCTCCCGCCGGGAAGTTCCTGCTCCCAATCCTAGGCCGATCTGGGCCAGACGGTCAATCGCTCGGGGAGTCGTGGGAGGGCGCCTCGCGCCAAGCGGAGATCTTCAGATGCTGGCAAACCCAGCACAGCCGGTCGGAGCGCTCAGTTGCCCCCGGCGATCCGCACACCCGGCAGGGCATCTGCTTTGGCCGGGCCGCCTGGAACTCGTATTGGCGGGCCCCCTCCAGAACTTGGGGCTCAACGGCCGCGGCGGAGAACTTGCTCGTCTTGGCCGTCGCCATCGCCGGAAGACCCTCTAGCACCCACTATAACCCGACTGCGGCTCTCCGGCGTCACACTTCGCAGGTCGCGGATTCCGGGGTCTCGCTGTTCTCGCTCTCCGCGGGTGTGGATCGAGGCGTCGGAGCGTAGTTCCTCGTTGTGCCGCGCGCAGCGCATCCGGACTTCGCGCACTGCGATCGGGATCTGCTCCACGGTCTCCGCGGTAGAGACTCCGACTTCTTGTCCGTCTCCCCGCAACCATCCCCCTACCCTGGCCGGATCAACCCAGCTGTCGAATAGTCCTGCCCCTCTTGGCGGATTCTGGGTGCCGGATGCCCGGTGCCTCTAGAATGGGCCTGTGCTGCGTAGCGCTGTCATCGGATTGTTGCTCGCGGCCAGCCTAGGAGGGCAGGCTCAGGTGCGGGAGTTCCGGGTGCATGTCGAAGAGGCCGTGCTGGAGGACCTCCGCGGCCGATTGGAGGGCACCCGGCTGCCAGACCAGATTCCCGGGTCGGGCTGGCGCTACGGCACGGACGTCGCGTACATGCGGGAGCTGATCCGCTACTGGCGGACTGCGTACGACTGGCGGGCCCACGAGGCCCAGCTGAACGCACTGCCCCACTTCAAGGCCGAGATCGACGGCATCGACCTGCACTTTGTGCACGTGCGGTCCAAGGAGCCCGGCGCCCTGCCGCTTGTCATTACGCACGGCTGGCCCGGTTCGGTGTACGAATTCATGGATGTGATCGGGCCCCTCACCGATCCCGCAGCTCACGGGGGCGACGCCGCTGACGCCTTTCATCTGGTATTGCCCTCGATGCCTGGCTATGCCTTCTCCAGCGCGCCGCGCTCGCCTGGAATGGGTGTCGACTCTGTGGCGGGAGTGGTCGCCAAGTTGATGGACCGCCTCGGCTACGAGCGATACGGTGCGCAAGGGGGCGACTGGGGGTCTGCGGTGGCAGCATGGCTGGCCAGGGACCATCCTGACCGGGTGGTCGGCATCCACCTCAACATGGTGGGGGGCGGTCCGCCTCAGGGGCTGGACGATCCGGAGGCCGGAATCCCGGACTGGGAATTGCGCCGCTACAGGGAGCGCTCGGAGTGGTGGCGGGGCGAGAACGCCTACGGGAACATTCAGGGCACAAAGCCGCTGACGCTCGCGTACGCCCTCAATGATTCCCCTGCCGGTCTGGCCGCTTGGATTGTGGAGAAGTTCCGAGCTTGGAGCGATTGCGGGGGCGACGTCGAGCGAAGCTTCACCAAGGACCAGCTGCTCACCAACATCATGCTGTACTGGGTCACCGGCAGCATGCCGTCGGCCGTCCGCCTGTACTACGAATCCAGGCGCAGCGGCCGCAGGCCCGATCGGGTCGACGTGCCGACCGCCGTGGCGGTGTTTCCGGGCGAGATCTTCTTCTCGCCGCGCAAGTGGGTCGAGACCCGCTACAACGTTGCCCAGTGGACCGAGATGCCGCGGGGCGGCCATTTCGCCGCCATGGAGGAGCCTGAGCTCTTCGTCGAGGACGTGGCCAAGTTCTTCCGCGGCTTGCGTTAGTCGGCGCAGAGCAGCGGTCGAGCGGCGAGCTTAGGTCGCGGGCGTTAGATGGGCCGCAAGCGCACGGCCAACGCCGCGGTCGAACTGCTAACCGGGCGCTGCACCATGTTCACAGGATTCGCGCCAAGGTCGGTTCTGGGTGAGGAACGGCGCGACCATGCCCAGCGGGCTGACGCTACCGCCCGCGCGGGCCGTCGGCCCGCGCGAAGACGCGAGCGGGCAGGGCGATGGCCCACCTGAGGGTCTCCAGCAAGCCGCCGACCGCGACACCCAACACCCGGAATGGCAACAGCAGCAGCCAAACGATCGGATATGCCACCAGTGCCAAGATCGCCAGAGGCCAGCACAGCACACACAGGATCAGCCAGAGAAGAAACTTCAGCATTGTTCCGAATTGTCCTCGACGCCTGTCAGCGACACCCCATTGATCGGCCTTGCGCCGTGCACGCGCACGGTCATTTGGGACTAGCCACGGCCAGCTCCGCCAGTCTGGCCTGAATCCGCTCTTCCGGCAGCCAACGGCCGCGCACCATGACCCCGACGCGGGTTGCGAGGTTCGCAGCGTCATCGAGCGGATTCTCCTCAACCAGCAACAGGTCCGCGCGCGCTCCCACGGCGACGCGCCCGAAGTCTTCCGTCCGGAAGTGCTCGGCGGCGTTGCGGGTGGCCGAAGCCAGGATTTCGTAGGGAGTCAGGCCTGCTGAGGCCATGATCGCGATCTCTCGGTGGATCGAGAAGCCCGGGACGTTGAACACCTGCGGCGCGTCCGTACCGAAGACGATGCGGGCGCCCTCTTCCTGCAGAGACTTGAGGATCTTCTTGCGGATCTCGATCACCCGGGCTCCAGCTTCAGGGTTGATTCTCGCTCGGCGCTGCTCCTGCGACCGGATCCAGGCGTTGACCGTCTCGACTGGCAGATACTTGAGCTCTTCTTGGTCGGTGTACGTGTCGACTCCCACGTCCGCATTGAAGGTCTCCCACAGGGCCATCGTCGGCACGGCGGACGCCTCGGCGATCTTCGTCGCGGCCACGACTGCAGGGATCAGCGACTCGTCAGCGTGGAGGGCCAGATCGCGGCTCCGTGTGGCGGCGTTCCCATCGTTCAGCGGCGAGTCCTCTGGCACGAGGGCGTCGAGGTAGTTGTCCAGATGGTCGATGCTGCGCTGGCCCGCCGAAAGCGCATGGAGCACGCCTACTTCGTTCGGCACGTGCCCGCCAAACGGAATGCCCACTCGATTGGCTTCATCGGCAATCGCGTCATAGACCTCGACACTGAGGCCTTCCAGGATCTTGAGAAGGTCGTAGCCTGCCGCCTTCTGCTCGGCGACCCTCTCAGGCGCGGATTCGACGGTGAGGTCTTCTGAGGCCCGGAACGCTGGCCCAGCCGCGTAGATGGTCGGACCCAGCCTCGTACCTTCCTCTATCTCTTGGCGGAGCACGAGGTGGGAAGCGTTGCCGAGCATCCCGCGAACGGTGGTGACCCCGTTCGACAGGAACAGGAACAGGATCCTGTCGACCTCCTCGCCTGGCGTGTCCGCGGCTGGCAGGTGGGCGTGCATCTCGGTCAGCCCTGGAAGCAGAAACATGCCGTCCGCGTCGACGATCTGCGCTCCGCGAGGAGGGGAGGACTCGGTTGACGGGGCGACCGCCGTGATGCGCCCAAGCGACGTCACAACTGTGTGGTCCTCAAGGATGCGCTCGGTGTCCATCGGCACGACGTTGACACCAACGAACGCGACCGTCCCCTCCGGGGCTGTCTGGCAGCCTGCGCCCGCCAGCAGCGCGACCATCACCGCGATTTGTCTCATGGCTCCCTCTCACTCCGGGCGTTAGCCCCGGCTCAGTCTTCAGGCTCTCCGAAATTATCGACCATGTACTCGTGGTAAGGGCCTCGCAGGAAGCTCAGGAAGATCTCGTTGGCTAGCTTCAGTGCCCTCGCGACGGCGTAGTCCCAATCGCCGTCCAGGCTCTCGAGAAATACGCTGACCGAACCTTTGCGGTTGCGAGCGCGGAGCTGCACTCTGCTCGGATCGGCGCGCCGGTGCTCCGGCAGGGCAGTGTCGCACCGCGACTTCAGGAAGGACCTCAAGTCCTTGTACATGGGTTCCCGGGCGGGCAGGTTGGGCAGGAGGTTGCGGAATTCGAGCGTGTTGCGCCTCGCGTCGAAGACGAGACGGAACGGCTGCTCCCGAAGCCAGGCGAACGAGAAGCTCAGTTTGCCGTGCGATCTGCGCACAGCGAACGAACGGAAAATCCCGCGGTCGGCGCGGGCGCGCAGGAGTTGGCCAACCACCTCTTCTGAGGGAGACCCCATGCAGATCAATGGTAGTAGGCCATGCAGCCCGGCTCAAACTAGCTAGAGTGGCCGGGCGGACGGTAGCGAGCGCTCCAGAGTTCCTCGCCGGTGTGGCAGTTGCTCAATGTAGGAAGCTGTTCGCGGGCTGCGTTGCGCAGGGCCCTAACCACTGTCCACCGCCAGTATGCGACAAGAACCTGCACCGGAACACCCAGCCGACAGGCTCCCCGCACGATCTCTACTCGATTTCCGAAGCCTTGGTTTAACAGCCTGGTCCATCGCTGCAGCGATCCATGTGGAGCCGTATGGCGATCTTCAGGCCCTGCTCGACTTGGAGGTCTTCGTTCCACAGCACTAGCTCCCGCCGTTGGGTGATGTAGTCCCAAGCGATCACGCTTCGATCGCGATGTCTGCGTTCACGAAGAGCCGCCATTCCTTTGAGCGCAGCGCACCTTCGGAACTCGAGCTCGGCACGAGCTTCGTGTAATTCCTCGCGCGCCGCCGGACATGCTCCTTGAGGAGCACGGCTTTGTCCCCAGCGCCAACATATTCGAGGAGGTAGCCAAGACGCTGCGCCCAGAGGATCGATGCGGAACCGGAAGCCAAAACGAGTCGCTCTGGGTCCATATCCTCCCCGAGTTCGGAAAGCACGCCCGCGACGCGGTCGACTCCGCCAGCGCGTCGCATGTATCCAACCAAGTCGACCGCAGTCGCTTCCACTGTTGACACCAGAATCGTTCCGCGCGGGTTGTTGACACTCTCCACGGGCACGCCGGCAAGTTGTGTTCGCGCGACGAAGGTGACTTTGATCGACCCGCACACGATCGCCGGACGGTTCCTACGCAACATCACCTGGAATTCCTGCGGGCGATGGTGGGCCGCCCCGTGATACTGCGCGGCTGACAGCAAACCGACGTAGTAGCGGGTGCATCTGTGCTCCATCAGCGCGGGGACGAACTGGTCCGCTGGGAGGCAGCCAAGCCGTCGGTACTCGGGCGGGACGATAACGTAGAACCCTCGCGCCGGACTTGCGATCTCCCCCTTGGCTGCGCAACGGCTCACCGCTTGGCGTGCCGCCTGCTCAGAGACCCCGAGGGCCGAGCGAAGCTCCGACAAGCCAAAGTGATACCGGCCATGGGCGGCTAGGCCCGCAATGAAGGCACGGATTCGCAGTGGCGTAGATGCAGACATTACTCCAGCAACGTAACGCTATTCGTCACATTGCCATAGTGAAATCGTAATTGTCAGTGGACAGTCTTGGCAAAGGAGAGATGATCCTGAAGCACAAGTGTGATTCCAACGGGACCCGAGCGGGGGCCGGTCCAGATCAGCGCAGGATGCTTCGTGCAGGCACTGTGCGGCCAGGTGCGGTTGCGACAGTCCGGGGCACCGGGAACACGGAGGTCTCGGTTTGAACGAAGATGATCAGGGCCGTGCGGGGACTGGTCTATGCGCCGAGCTTGCCAGACTTGAGGCGGGCTTCGATTTCGGCGTCCTGGAACGTCCTGATGCCGACTTTTCTATTCTCGCGAAAATACTCCGCTCTTCTCTCGGATCTGTTGCACTTGTCGGCAATCTCGCGAGGTGTCGGATACCGCCCGCTGACGATCGTCGGATCGGTTGCCGTCGCGAGCAACAGGTCGACCTCCAAACCCGAACCGTCTTCAGATTCCGGCCAAGCAATCGTTAGGAGGCCAGACTCGTTCACCGCGGGGTCCTCGCCGTCAGCTGCGCTCAGACTCCCGTAGCAAGGATCACCCGATATCCGCTGGCTCCACCCGGAGCATAGGTCAGCGGGCAGGGGACGCTGCGGACTCGGTAGTAGCCCGATGCAGCCCCACCCGTACTTGGCCGACACTCGACGCCACCGATTCTTGCCCGTGGGGGTCTCCGCCGTCCAGAGTTGCACCGCTTCGTCCACGATGTCAGCAGCACTTCTCACTCGTCGGCGACACGGAACGACGATTGCGCGCCCGCACTCTTCGGGGGCAAGACTCGTGGAAAACACCATAGTGTAGGACTGCCGTGTTGTCGAGAATCGCCCGTAGCGGATCGGTACCCGGACGTACCGCCGACGGCCTAGGTCGAGACGGTCGCGACGCCAGGCCCTCCTGTGGTTGGCGTTGTCCCAGTACAGCGAACCGATGATGAGAATTCCGACTCTACCCGCCCACTCGCGCACCTGTCACCTCCTGCCCCAATCAATCGGCTTTACCAGACCGCAAGAGAATCGGGGCACGAGTTCCATTATGCGGATCGCTGGCACGAGTCGTGCTGGGCGCAGCGGCGGTCGAAGCGATCCCCAATGCTGCCAAGGAGACCTCGGCCCCACTCAGCAGTTGGACCAGAGAGTATGTGCTGTCTGAGAGGGCGACCTCGCCTCGATGTCCGGCGTCTTGACCTCGCCTTTAGCGATCCCCGTCGCAGTGGTCACACACAAGTTTGCGACGAGAACGTGCCGGTCTTCGAGCAGAACCTAGCCCAGATACGCCAAGGCCGCCTCTCGATTCGCGCACTCCAGCCCCGCAGAAGTTGCCCGACCGCCTCCTCTGCACTAGCCGCCTAGCACATCAATGGTAGTAGGCCATGCAGCCCGGCTCAACCTTCTGTAGCAGCCCAGGAGGATAGTCGCGGGCGCTCCAGAACTCCTTGATGGACTGACAGTTGATCACCGTCGAGAGCCGCTCCCGGGCCGCGGCCTCATAACTGCGCTCCAGCGCGGGCGCAAAGTCCTCCGCTTTGGCAACGTACTCGCCGCGAGCGCCGAGGGCTTCCCCGATCTTCTCGTAGCGCAGATTCTCCTGGAATAGGTACATGTGCTGGGCCCTGGCGGTGTTGCTGCGCCCGCCGGTCTCACCGGCCCGCCACACTCCCCACGCATTGTTGTTGTAGACCACCACGATCGCCGGTATGCGGTACTTGCTGAGAGTCTCGATTTCCATTCCGGAGTATGCGAAGCCGGCATCGCCGGTCACGGCGAGGACTGGGGCTCCGCGGTAGGGTGCTTGGGGCCCTGTGCCTTGGAGGACAGCCGCGCCAGCCCCGGCCGCGTAGCCGATGTCAGGGCCAATCGCGCCGTACTGGTACGCGCCGTTGCAGATCTGGCCCGGGCGGTACGCCCGAAGTCTGCGCCGGGTGTAGCGGGCGATCCCGTAGCCGCCTGAGACGACGGTAGTCTGCTCCTTCGGAAGTGCGCCTTGGTACAGCAGGTCGCTGATGCCCTTGGCGATCACAGCCGGATGGACGCAGTCGGCGTCGGCGCTGTACTTCAGGCCTAGGCGGTAGTGCTCGTCGTTTTCTGCCTCGAACGCGGCTCGAGCTGCGGCGAGCTCGTCGCGCCAGGCCGGTCGCCGTTTTGGCGGCAGCGCCTCGGCTAGCGCCTCCAGCGCCGCCTTTTCGCAGCTGACGATACCCAGATCGATGGGCAGGTTGCGACCGATGTCGGAAGCGTCCGGGTCGATCCTGATGTAGGTCGCGTCCGGATCGAACGAATACTCGCCAATGTTTGGCATGCAGTACTGTCCCACAAGGAGCACCAAGTCCGCGCTCAGCAGGGCGTCTGGCGCTGTGTTGGCCGAGAGCGGGTGGCCGTCCCCGAAGTGGCCGCGGCTGGGACCGGACTCCACGACTGCGATGTCGGCCTTCTCCGCCACTGCCTTTAGAGCGTCCCAGGCCTTGCTGTAGAACACGCCTGCGCTGGCGACGATGATCGGCCGCTCGGCTTTAGCGAGCATGTCCGCCGCGCGGGAGATCTCCTTGGGCGACGGATGTGGCCGCGATTCGGTGCGGTACTTGGACTTGTCGTGGAAGAAGCGCAGGTCCTCGGGACTGTCGAAGCGCTGGCGCGCCACCTCGCCGGGAAAGTCCAGGTGCACCGGGCGCGGCACGCCGGTCTTAAGCTGCCGGAATGCGTAGCCGGCGTACTCGTGGACGCGCTCAGGATTGATCAGGCGCTTGCCGTACTTCTTCATTCCCTCCGTGGTGGGCTGCTGGTAGACACGCTGGATGCCGTGCTCCGTGTCCTCAAGCGCGATCGTCATGTTGCTGGCCAGCACCAAGAGGGGCGTGCGGGCGGCATTGGCCGCCGCCACCGACATGATCATGTTGGTGAATCCCGGACCTTCTGTCCCGGATGCCGCTGACACTTCGCCGGTCACCCTTGTGAAACCGTCTGCGGCCGAGCACATCATCCCCTCAGTCCGCCCGCCATAGCATGGGATGCCCTCGGAGGCGATAGCGTTGATCACCGAATAGTTTCCGGGCGCGCAGAAGAGCGCCGCCAGGCCCTCGTCCTTGCACGCCTTAGCGAAAACCTGCGCGCCCGTCATCGGGAAGTCCGCAGGCCTGGATGCCTCTTTTCGGCTGTTCGGGACTTCCTGAGGGATCGCGATCGGCCGCTCGTCCCGGCTGGCATTGGCAGCAGCCGTGCCCCCGGCAGCGGCGGCCGCAGCGGCGGCCCCCTTGGCTACGAACCTGCGGCGAGAAACGGACTGACCCTTACGGGGATGGCTTGCTGGCATTTCTGGGGTGTCTCCTTAAGGCGGCGGCCTGTGCCATGCCACACTTAGGCCACCATTGTGGCCCAGCGGCCACGCGGATGGGCTACATCAGAGTTGCACCATCGTGCGTTTGGACTCTGGTGGGATTGACGAAGCGTCAGTTCGCCATCGTGGAGAGGATCTGCGGTTGGCCGGCGTGAGCGCCCAGGGCAGTTGACGCATCCTTCCACTAGCCAACCTCCGCGTTGGGACTTGAAGGGAATCGTCTTCGCAGAAAGAAAGGCAGTGCCGAGGTGCACCGGTCGCGGTTTCCCTAGGTGCAATTGCGGAGCGCGGAGGTGTGTGGCCTACCGCTCGCAGATGCGGGCGACGACTCTCGCTCGGCCCTCGAGAATCTCGTCGGCTGGGGTCCGGACAGGGGAGGATGCACGGCGGGCTGTGCACGTTCGACGTTGCCCCTCTGCTGGGCGGGAATCCCTCGCAGGGCGTGTGTCGAAGGGCCCTGTCACGTCACCGAGTCGCCCGTGGTGGGCGGCGGGCGGCGTGGCTTCATCCCCCAGGGCCCGCGGACGCCATCCTGCCGGGTGAATGCGCCGGCGACCGGAAGCTGACCTTTGGGCCGAACTGCCCGAAGCAGTCGGGCGAACGGTCCCAGGGGCTGTAGAACTTGCACGCATTCCCCCGCGCCACCGCCTTCCGCTACGTCGCGTTCGAGGCCGTGCCTACCCCACCGTCCGCACGTGGATCCTCAGGTGCCGCCGAGAATTGGAGTGTCGGGCGACTGCCGGGATCCAGCGCGAGGGGCGGCACCCTCTGCGCGGACGAGCGTAGTGAGAAACCGGGAGAGCGCAGCGGTCGGGCTATCGGGCCCCTGTTAGTTCTCGTGGGCGCGGCCCCCCCGGTCCCTCTTGCGGGGCAGGGGCAACAGGTCCCCGTCCCGGAGGGGAGGCACGTAGCGGTCCACGTAGGTCCGGCCGCCATTCCCGTTAGGCCGCTCGAGGTGTCCGGCCAGTGCGCCCCTGCCGATTCGGATGACATCCTCCAGTTCAATTCGGGCCAAATTCCCCAGATGGTTGCTGAAGGCCCTGAGGTCTCCCCGGTCAGCGTCTTCCAGCACGTCGATGTACGCAGGCTTCCTCCTGGCGGAGATGATTGGCGGCGGCAGCCAGCGCTTGGTGTACGCGTAGGCCATCAGCATTCGCGAGACGCGGCCGTTGCCGTCCCGGAACGGATGCGTGCGGACGAACCTGTGGTGCATCCAGGCCGCCTCGACCTGCACGGGGTAGCCCTGCCTTTCGATCTCCCGGTGCAGCTGGATGAACCGGTCCATCTCAGACTGCACCTGCTCGGGCGGGCAGTACTCGTGGATCCTGCCGTCCGTCCGGCGGGGATTGTTGGGGATCGCCTTCCACACGCCTTTTTCCCGGAACGGGATCTGCACGCGCCTCATCGCCTTGCCGTCCGGCGTGATCTGGAGACCCGTGACGGTCTCCTGGTGGCGGGTGAGCATCGCGTGCCAAGAACGGATTGTGTGCTGGGTGAGCGGCCGCCCGCCGGCCACATCCCGGAACATCACATCCAGAGCGTCCGCTTGGTCCCGCAGCAGGTCTTGGATCATCCTGTCCGGAAACCCCTCCAGCGTATGAGCGCCAATGACGCCGTGCAGGCCCTCGGCCATGAGCTCATCGGTGACGCCCCGGCGCAGCGTGTACAGGTTCTCGATTTGACCGTTCTCGATGGCAAACGCGCGGCCGCGCTCCTGCTGCCAGTTGTCGAGGAAGCGCCGGGGCCTGTCCCGACCTGTCAGTGCGTCCCGGATCTCCTGCCACTCGCTCTCCATCTCCGCGAGTCCGGGCAGCTCCCAGCGGTGCGCCCCGTCGGGCATACCCTCCAGCGGCTTCCACTTGGCCGGATCCTTGCCTGTCATTTCCGGATCGTCGTCAGACCCTCGCAGATGTCCTCTGGCGCTCCTCTGTTTAGTATGCTGCCTTGAAACCGAAAACGCACTGCCCACATTTGTGGAAGTGAGGGAGTCCCCGGTGCGACCGCTTTTCGGTCGGGATCTGTCCAGCGCGCCGTCGCACGCCGGGGCATACTCGGTCAATCCGGCTGATTCGCGATGTGCCTCTCTGGCCGCGCCCAGTGGGGCGTCGGCTGGAGCTGCTACTGGGCCGGTTGCGCCCCGGATTGCCGCATCTCCTAGCGCTTCCCTCATATTGCGGAGCCGCCCACACGCTTGCGCCGATGGCGGCAATCGGGGAGAAGGGGCTGTCCCTTGAATTCGACCACGGCTGTCCGCGTCCCCACGTGCAGCGGTTCAGGGCGCGGTAGATCTCGGCGTCCCGATGGGACTTGCCGCGTTCCCACAAGCGGCGTGAGCAAGGATCAACACCAGCGAGCGCCCCGACACCACAACAAGAGAATGTGCCCTTGTTCGCGCCGGATCCAGCCTTGCTCCAAATGTGGCTCCCCCCGATCGGTGTGGATGAGTGGGGCGGAGCTCCTGCTGACGCATGCCAATCTTGTCATTCTTGTACGTCGAGGCATTTCCCGGGGGCGCATGGCCACGAAATGGCGGCATCGTCACACGTTGGGACGGCAATGCGATGGGCACTGGCCTTGCTCTCAACCGCCTCTGACTCTGCTCTCGGTGATACTGTGCGCCACCGTGGCGGACACTCCGCCCCACCCTCCGCCTTTGGCTCCCCGACGCACGGACACATCCATTCATTCCTCTGGCGAGCTCTCGCACCGCCTTTACAGATGGGCACATATAGTGCTCCGGGTGTCCACGATGTGCAGCGCCGCTAGGAATCGCCCGCCAAAGCACTTCCTTGCCCTGCACGGGGAATCGCTTGGATGACCGAAGACTGTTCGGGCGCCCCAGCTGGTCGAATCAAGTCGGGACGTCGGGCGGAGGCGGGCGACCACGTTAACGTGGCGGCAACCGGCGCGTGTTTTGCGCCTGTTCCGAAGTGACGCTTCTGGATCGCTGCGCCTCCCCTTTCTCTCACGACACTTCCCGCCACGCCTCGGCAATGAGAGCCGCCCGTCTGCCCTCATGTCTTCAGGTATTTCCGCCGTCCATTGCTCTTTGCGCCTGTGCAAGCTCAGAGCTCGCCTACATGCGCATCCCGTGACCGGCCCTGCCCCAGCCCAAAGACTCCAATGCGTATGCAATGTTCGCCACCACGCCGGCCCTGTCATTGAGCAGCCGCGACAGAGTCCCGCGCTCGAAGGCAAGTTGGCCCACCGTGTCAGTCACGGTCCCGCTAGCATCTTCCATGCTCTCGCGGATCAGTTCGCCCAAGCGCGGATGGTTCGGCATTGCACCCCCCGCTCATCGCCTGTGCCGATCCAGTCGGCCAGCAGCATTCCAGCGCTGCTGCGCAGGGTCCCGGTGAGTGTTCAGCCGACTGTGCGATTATTCATTCGACTCCGCTTCGTGTCGGCACGTGCCCGGAACGGAGCCGTCTCAGGTCATGCAGGCCCACCACACCGCGTTCTTGCAGCTACTAAACGGGGAAATCCAATACGTTGTGCCGCGCTGGCAGAGACGCTACTGCTGGGATGAATCGGACATAGGACGTCTCGTTCATGACCTCCTGGCGATCGCCTCGACCGACCGCCCCGGGGCGGCGCACTACGGTGGTGCCCTGTTGACCTTTCCGGAGCCTACGCCGCCGGGGGGCGTCCCAACCTATCGCGTTGTCGACGGGCAGCAGAGGCTGACGACGATCAGCATCGTTCTGGCGTGCATTGCCGAGAGCTTGAAACGGAGCGAAGACTGTGATTGGACTCCGAGCCGCGTCAAGAAGCACCTGATCAACGACGACGTTCCTCTGCGGAAGCGTCTTAAGCTCCGGCTTCAGGAGGGAGATGAAGGCGAGTACCGTCGCGGCCTCGAAGGCAATCCGGGCGGTCCCGGTGCCGTAGCGCAAGCTTGGCGCATCGCCCGGCGGCTGGTGGCCCGGGCGGAGGTGGCCAGTCTGCTGCAGGGCATCGAGCGGTTCAGGGTGGTTTCCATTACCTTGGACGCCACGGACGATCCGCAGCAGATCTTCGAGAGCCTCAATGCTACCGGGCGTCCACTGACCGAGAGCGAGAAGGTCAAGAACTGGCTCTTGATGGGCTTGCCGGATGAGGAGCAACAGGATCTTCACGACAATCACTGGATTGAGATCGAGCGAAAGCTGGGAGTCGAGCGTACGACTGAGCCCGTCGACACGTTCCTTCGAGATTTTCTCCGCTGGCGCATCGGCAGGAACCTGGGAATTACACGGGTGCACGAAGAGCTCAGGAGATGGGCCGTGCGAGAGGGCCGGGACCAAGACCGCCCAGCACTTTGCCGCGAACTAGCGCGCCTCGCGGGACTATACGGCCTCCTGACGGGAACGGCGGGACACCATTCCAACGCCAGAGTGAGGCGAGCGCTTCGACACCTGCGCGCAATGGGAATCCATACCCACCGTCCTTTTGCGCTGCGCCTCCTCGATGACGTGACGCGGGGGAGCCATTCCGGTGCCACTCACGACGCGCTGGCAACCACTCTGGCGGGAGTTGGGACATGGATCACCCGCCTGTGGCTCGCCAATCGGGCGATGGCCGGGCTCAACACAGCGGCAACGGAGCTTGCCTACGGACCCGGACCAGAACCTGATGCGGCCTACTCTGCCTACTGGCTCGCCCGCATCCGACGGCTCCGAAACACCCGCGTCGGTGTGCCCGCGGACGATGAGGTGAGGGACGGGGTCCGAAACAGGAAAGCTTACGGCGGCAGTGCCACCCGGTCATCCTTCGCGATGCTATGCGCCCTAATGGAACGAGAGCACGGTCCGGAATCGCCTGCTCGAGGCAAGCTGACGATCGAACACGTAATGCCGCGCAAGCTCACGGACGATTGGAAGCGAGACTTGGGAGACGATGCCCAGGACTTGCATGGACGTTGGCGCGACCGGCTTGCGAATCTGACGCTTAGCGGCGACACCATCAACTCGGGGATGGGCGCGGCCGCATTTGCAGTGAAACGGGAAGTCTACGCCCACAGTACCGTCGGAATGACGCGGCAGGTTGGAACGGAGAAAGCATGGAATGTAGAGGCGCTTGAGCGCCGTGCTCATTCCTTGGCGGACTTGGCGTTGGAGAGCTGGCCATGGACCGACCGGGGGGAGACGCGGCCGGATGGCCGGACAGTACCCCTGAAGTGGCGCATCGGCGATGGCCCATGGTGCGGCGAGACGGCCGCCAGCCAGATGGTGCTGCATGTGGCGGGGGCTCTTCTGGGTATGGATCCGGCCAACGCCGAGAAGTTGTCCGGCGATGCGATCAGCTCGAATCTTCATTCCGCCAGTCGCTATCCGCCAGGGACTCAGGCGGGAACCCTCACGATGAGAGCGGTGCCCGGCCACGATGACTACGTGCTCTATCCGTACCGCCGCACTTACCAAGAGAGTGCCGACTCCTGCCGAACAATGGGGGAGCGGTGCGGCATCAAGGTTATAGTGCGAGTGGAAAGTTGGAATCCCGCGCATGCTTTCTGGGAGTTCTTCAAAGCGAATGCCGGAGGGGTCTCTGGACAGACTACCGCTTGGCGGTCCGCGACGCAGCGGACAGCCCCGGTGAACGCATTCGGAGACAGGATCAGGGTCCATGCTGGCAAGGAGTTGCTCCGCTTGGACATCGTGGTGGGAAAACCAGCCGACGGCGGTGCGCGAGCGCAGCGCGTGCGGGACTACTCGCGGAAGATCCTCACTAACCTGAGTGACCAGCTAGTTGTAGACGACCCCGAACGTAGAGAGCAGGACTGCTCAGCCAGCGTAGTCCGGAATTGGACTCGGGACGACAAGACTCAATGGGAAGAGGCCGCACGGTGGATGAGGGACCAGCACGACAGGCTGCTGGCAATCGCCGAACAGGAAGGCGGCACCTTCGTATCCGCTGCGGAGAGTGATTTCCTTAAGTCCTGTGACGACTGCGGCAAGGCCGTTTTTTCCCGAATCCTCGAGTGGGCACGGAGCCGGTCCCTGTCCATCAGATGGGGAGCAAAGGGTTTCTCCGTCGGTGTCGACATTGACGCAGGCCGCGTCGTCGTCTGCTACGCCTACCCGCCCGACAGCGTTTATGGCCAGTCGCTTTATACGGCCTTGCACAACCGTGCCGGCATGCCAAAGACAGGCGCACCCCAGGAAGCAGTGAGACGACTCTTAGAAGCGGCCAAAGAAACAGGACTCTTCGCGCCCGCCGCGCGCGAATTGAAGGCGGCACTAGACCGAGACCTCAGCCTCGAACAAGTCGACGCACTCGTCGCGTGGTGCGAGTCCGTTGAAAGCGCAATTATCGAGCATGAGCCCTAAGCGACGCCCGAGGTGTGATGGAAGGCGTCTTCGACCCGTTTGTCGATCTCCACGAGGCGCTTCTGGACCGGGTCGCAGATCCGTAGCAGGCCGTGCAGGTGCCATATCGGGTGCCAACCGTCCCAGCTTGGAGCGAACATGGCAGGTCAGCTCGGCTAGGCTCTCTCTTGCCTCGTGGCCATCCACGAGTCTATCGAGGCTCTTGCGCCCGTTGTGCCCGAAGATGTCCGTTTGCACTCGCCCGAGGCGCAGGCCTTAAGGTGGCGGCATCTTCGCAGCTCAGGGCGACGATTCGATGGGTCCTGGCCTGTCCCTGACGAGCTTTGGCTGTGTTGGCGGCGACACTGCGCTCCCCATACGCGGAGTGGCCAAGCCCCGCACCCGCTGTTCGCGCCCTCTGGCTGCCCGCCCATTGGGCACCCATACCCATGCCTCCGCCAAACCCGGCGTCCGGACATTTGGTCCTAGGACCGATCGCGGGAGGTGACCGCCGGGAGACCGGCCCACCAACAACCAGTGGATTGCACTTGAGGTCTACGGCGTTACAGCGGGGACGCATTGCTTGCCCTTCAATCTTGTGCAAGCTCATAGCCCGCCTGGGTCCGCATCCAGTGATCGGCCGTGCCCCAGTCTGGGGACTCCGATGCGAGGGCCATGTTCGCTGACACGACCGCCCTGCCGTTCAGGTCGGCAGCCTCAACAAAGTCTCCCGCGCACATCGCCGGCGGCCATCTGCCTCAGTACTCAGTCACGGACCAGCCAGCCTCTTCCGTGCTTCCACGGATCAGTTCGCCCGAGTGCGGAGGGTTCGGCATCGCACCCGCGCGCTAATCTCCGGGGCCGTCCATGATCTCTCCGCTCTTCCGTCAGGGCGGTCTAATTGGTCCACATCCACGGCCTCGCCGTCCGTCAAGCGGAACACGACGCGCCAGTTGCCCGATGCGCGCACGGTCTTGCCGGTTGCTCTCCTGCACCCAATCTACGAAATACGAATCGCTATCCGTTGACCACTCCTAGCCAGCCCCCTTGCCCGCTCGCCGCGACCGGCTTCAAGCCACCATTCCGTGCATTCTGCTTGCATTTGAATTCCGAATCCAGTTACTCTATGTTATAGAGTTACTCTAATTTACAGAGTCGCTCGCACATTCAGAGCAAAGGAGGATTACATGCTCGACAACACCAAACTCAGGGAAGACATAGCATTTGTCCGCGCCGCGGCCGAGCGATCGAAGAAGCCGGCCGTTCCCGCCATCTATCTTGTCTGGGCACTGCTTGGGTTCTGCGGCTTTGCGATAGTCGACTTCGTCAACGACCTTCGTTGGGTTGGCATCTACTGGCTCTTTGCGGGGCCGGTCGGATTCTTGGTCTCCGCGTGGCTCGGCAGACGCGCTGCTCTCGACACTGGCTTGATGAACCGCGATGACGGCATCCGCCACGGTCTTCACTGGCTGGCCTTCATGGCCGCAGGCATTCTTGGCCTAGCGCTCGTCCAGGCGCAGCAGCTCACGTGGCAGGGATTCGGGTCACTCTGGGTGCTACTGCTCGCCCTGACGTATTTTCAATGGGGACTGCATCTGGAGCGCCGAATGTTGCCTTTGGGCCTCCTTGCGGGCGGCGCGTACCTAGTGACGATCTGGGTGCCGAGCTTGGGTTGGACCACCGCCGGCGCCGTGCTGGCCATCGGTCTGACGGCTGTAGCCTTCATCGGAGCACGGAATCGTGAGACAGCCCAGTAACCCGGAAGTTCCTGCCTTGGACGAGTTGGCCTTGCTCAACGGGCTTCTCGAGCACCGAGTCCGGCTTGCGATCTGCGTGCTGCTCTCTAAGCATGACGCGATGTCGTTCAGCCGCCTCAGGGAGATCTTGGGAGCGACCGATGGCAGCTTGGGAGCGCATCTCCGCAAACTCGAGGACTCGGGCCACCTAGAGGCCGAGAGGACGTACTTGAAGCGGCGCCCGGTGACTTGGTACCGTCTCAGCGCCGACGGCCGATTGAAGCTCAAGCAGCATCTGGAGGCCCTGACACGGCTAATCAATCAGGCAGGCTAGCTGCAGCTGGCCCTCCATCAACTGCGGATTCTCAAGAAAGTGAACGCAGGTTCCGACGGAAGACGAACATTGATTAGGTGACCGGAGCGCAGCGACGCTCCCGCGATTGCAGCCCGCATCTGCAGGTGTCCGAAACACACGCGTCGGCGTGTCTGGTTACGACGATGCGAAGAAGGACGCCTGCGACAGGAAGGCTCGCGGCGGCAGCGCCAAGAGGTCATCGTTCGCGTCGCTGTGAGCGCTGATGGGAGGCGGGCGCGAGATCGCGAATGGCTCAATAAGCCCTCCCGTCCGCGGGCGGCCGGGGCAGTTCTGACGGGCATCCTCTGGGCGGCGATCAGCGGGCAACGCTCGGTTGCAGTGCCGTCGGACTCTCGACGCGATCTTGATGGCCACCGTGAGGCCGGACGGGCGGACGCTTCAGAGCAGGTGTGCGTAACTGCCGCCTCGCTGCCTCTGCGGGTGTTGTTGCGCCCGTGACCGCCAATGCCGGAACATAGATCGCGAGCCATGCCAGAAGAGATCTTTGCAAATGCCACCAGCCGGGTTTCCCTGCTGAGGACCAACAACCTCGCCGTCGCCGCGGCACTACTTGCCACGGCCTGCGTGGGAGGGGAGATGTCGGCCGTTCGGGAGGACCCTTTCGCCGGATACGAGCTCGTGGACCTTAGCCACCCCTTTGATGAGCAGACGGTCTACTGGCCGACCGGCAGGCCATTCCGCCACGAGCGCACAGCTTGGGGTCCGCAGCCGGGCGGCTTCTGGTACAGCGCCTACGACTTGGCGATGAGCGAGCACACGGGGACGCACCTCGACGCTCC
The DNA here is from genome assembly GCA_965203925.1 of Bryobacterales bacterium. Lineage (GTDB taxonomy): Bacteria > Acidobacteriota > Terriglobia > Bryobacterales > UBA6623 > VXMF01. Next base: position 328,241 of record OZ241924.1, on the reverse strand, counting down.
GGTCCATTTCGCCGAGGGAGGTGCCGCGGTCGGAGACTTGAGCTTGGGTGATCTCAGCGGCCCGGTCGCCGTCGTGGACATCCGCCAGCAGAGCGAGGACGATCCGGACTACGCCGCGGCCGTGTCCGATCTAGACGCGCACGAGGAGCGCCACGGCCAGCTCTCGGAAGACACCATCGTGGTCTTCCGGACCGGATGGAGCCAACGGTGGCCGGACACATTGAGCTATCTCGGCGACGACACCCCCGGCCGTGCCGACAGGCTGCGGTTTCCCGGGATCTCGCCGGAGGCCGCAAGGCGCCTCGCCGAGAGGGGCGTAAGGGCAGTCGGCATCGACACTGCCAGCATCGACCCGGGAACGTCGAGTGACTTTCGCAGCCACCAGATACTGGCGGGCGCTTCGATTCCTGCGCTCGAGAACCTCGCCCATCTCGACCTTCTGCCCGAGCGCGGGGCCCACCTGCTGGCCTTCCCAATGAAGATCGCAAGCGGCTCCGGCGCACCGTGCCGGGTGGCTGCCCTAGTGCCGAAGCGATAAGGCGGGGCGGCGGTCTTAGCGCTGCCTGGCCGTCGGACCTATGCTGCGGATGTAGTGCACCAGCTCCCAGATCCCGCGTTCTTCGAGCTTGTCCCGAAACGGCGGCATGTCGTGACCCGCACCGTCGCGGATCGACACGAAGAGCTCCCCGTCGGACGTCCCGTAGCGCCACTCGGACGGATCTCGCAAGCTGGGGGCCTCGAAGTCCGGGTTGGCTTGGGCACGGCCGTCCGCCCCATGGCAGTACTGGCAGAGCCTTAGGTACGTCTTGCGTCCCTCACGCAGCACCGCCACGGAGTCTTCGACCGGATTCTCCAGTGCCCGGGCCTGATCTGCCGACATGCGGCTGTCTTGGGCCCATGCCTGGCTAGCAGCGGCCGCAACTCCGACCGCCAGCGCCAGTCTCGCCGCGAGTCGCGCTGCACTCGCGCGCTGGGGCAGCGAGGAGACCACATCTCGATCCGATAAAGGGAATTCCTTGCCGGCGCAAGCGGGGCGGGAAAGTCTGGACAATTTCGAAAAAGGTGCCGGAGGGGACTATTCAGGGGTCTTTGGTTGAGGATTTGCTATGCGTTGGTGGGCTTCGCCCCTCCGGCTGAACGTAGTATACCGATTCTCATAGGGGAGCGCAAGCGGATCTACCATTTTTTGTACAATCCGCCGTCGAAGCGTTGTGGCGACGCAGGCGCCGCCCTTTCCGCGGCCGCTTGGGGCGCTGCTCGCCAAGGTCGTTCTCAGGGGGTGCAGAGGGCTACGGGCCGTATCGGTGAGCCGGTCGCGCCGGGAATCCGCAGGGGCGCGGCGGCGAACACGAACTCGCGGATTCCGGCCTTGGCGAGGCCCTCAAGGTCCAGCGCTTCGATGATGTGTATGCCGCTCTCCACTAGGAAGTGGACGTGCACGGGCATGCCCTTGGCCGGTAGGAACTCGAACGCGATCGTGTCCGAGCCTCCCGCGAACACCCCGAGCGAGCTGAGCCAGCAGGCGGCGTCAAGGTTCACGCCGGGGCACCGAAGGCTGTTGATGTAGCGGCCGGGGTCGTGCCAGAAGCGGCCCCAGCCCGTGCGCACCAAGGCGATGTCACCGGGCTCGGGCCGCACCCCCGCCCGCTCGGCCGCGCGCTCGAGGCAGTCGGCATCGATCACGAAGTCGGGCTGTAGTACCCCTTCACCCTCAGTGGCAGCCACGTCCAGAAGCACGCAGCGACGGAAGATCGGCCGGATGGTGTCGACGTGGTGCGCGGAAATGCCGAGAGTGTGCGACTGGCAGCCCACTGCGTCTGCCCCGCCGAACAGCTTTCCGCGCAGGGAGAAGTGGCAGAGCGCGTCGATGTGCGTCCCTACATGGCCGCCCAGCGAGATCGCGTCGCCAGCCGCGCTGACCCCCCGCCACGAGCTCTCGCCGTGCGCCTTGCTCAGCCCGTACAAGAACGGCGGATGGTGAGGATGGTGCGGCATGCCCGGGTAGTACGGCTGGGCCAGGTCGATGATGCGGGCCGCTTCCAAGGCCCGTAGCAGCTTGTGCATCGCCGAGCATTCTAGCGACACTGGACTGTCGCGGCCGTTGGGCGCCCGCTGGATCCGCGAACTGAGCGTCCCCCACCCGGTATGGTTTCCCGTCCGCAAGCACCTCTGCGGGCGAACGTAGGGGTAGCGGGCTTGCGGAGCCAGCGACGAGCATTGCCGGTGCCCTTGGCTTGCAGCGCAAGCGCGGTGCCTCGTCGGGGTGCGCTCCGCCGTCCGAACCTGAGCCAAGAACGCCAGCCGTTAGACACTACCCTTGCTTCCGCATGCATAGTCTTGACTGACGGCGCTTGGCCCTGCGCCCCATGCTCACAGGTGTTCGCCTAGGCTTCCCCACTTCGCCTGCCCGAGGGGAGCGGGACCCGTCCCGGCAGGCCCGGCCAGACAAGCGGCCACCCCACCAGCTCGCAATCCCGCCGTCCGGCACCTGCTCCCCACACGAAGTCGAATGGTTTGGGGGAGCATCTCGGTCTGCCCTTGAGGACTGGCATGCGTGATATTCTCAGGTTTGCCCTTGCAGGGGCCCGTGCGCGAAGTCACGATCGTGCCGCGCCGGCCGGTCCGTTATGGATTGCAGCTTCAGTGGCAAGTCCGTGCCTGCGGACAAGCTCTTCTTGCTCTATTACCCGCCGGCCGCCGTCCACGAGAAGTGGGACAGGTCATTCTTTGCGGCCGCTAGGGCGCGCGAGGCGATCTCCGAGGCGGTCGGCGGGCTGGAGTCGTTCTTCCGGCGCTACGTGGCCACAACCGGCTTGCCCACGGGTCTGGCCCTGTTCTTGGCTGGGGCTGGCGTCCTCGCGGTCTGGGCGTATCTGGGCGCCACGCGCTGGGCGGAAATGGGCTTCGCGACCCGATACCTTCTTGCGCTCGCGGGCCTGTTGCTCGCACTGCTGGGCAACGTCAGGCTTCGCGCCTTCCTTGCCCGCTGGCGGATGTGGACCGGTGGCGTCAGGGACAAGGTCGCGAGCGAACTCGCCGCGATCCGCCGAGTGACCGCTGACCTGCCCCGCGATCCCGACGCCGAGGAGGCCGCCGCGATCATGCGGCGACGGTTCCCGGACGCAATGTCGGACCTCGCGTTCTGGGGCAGGAACTTCAAGGCGTTCACGTACATGGACTTCGTCTTGGCTCCGAAACTGCGCCATCCGGCTGACCTGCGCGAACTGCCCAAGCGGCACAGCCTGTATCGGGACGCGTACTACGTCGGCGAGGTAGTCTACGACAACGCGCGCATGTTCCAGCGCGATCGGCGCACCGTCAGCGACCCGCGCTTCGTCGGGAGTGGCGGCCGGCGCGGCGTCATTTAGCTCCGGCTGCCCGCAAGCGCTCGAGTGGGTGCACGCGGTTCGCCAGGGGAAAGTCGACCACGGACCGCTCCAGCTGCGACGCATAGACGCCTTGCGTCATCTCAACAGTCCAGCGCCCGGCATCCTCGCTGCACGCCGGCTCGGAATCGCCCTCGATCGACTCCAGCAGGTCTTCGACCATGAGCGCGTTGGCCGTCAGGTGGCGAGTCTCGCCGAAGCTGCGGTGTTCGGCTTCGATCAGTTCCCAGCCGCGCTCGCCTCTCGGAATCCATGCCGGGCTCCGTAGGATGTAGGCTTCCGAGTCCTCGCTGTAGATCTCGTTGGGCAGGAAGATCCTGCCCTTGGCCCCGTAAATGTGCGTTCCGAAGCGCCAAGAGTGGGTCTGGCTGGACGCCTTGGTGCTGAAGTAGCCGTGGCGGCCTCCGCCGAAGGAGAACATGGCCGACATCTGGCGTCCGGCGACCGGGCCGATCGGCTCGCTCGGCTCTCGGAGGTGGTCGAAGTCCAACTCTTCGCCCTTTGACGTGACATGGGCGAACACCCAGCGTGGGTTTCCAAGGACGGCCCTTGTCATATCGAAGATGTGCGAGCCAAGCACGACCAGATCTTCGCCGCCCGCGCGATGGTCCTCCTTGCCTCTGCCGCGCACCTCGAGCAGTTCCCCGATCTCTCCTCCCTCGATCAGCTCCAAGGCCTTCAGCGTGTAGGGGGAGCGGCGCATCTGGTGGGCAACTTGCACCTTCACGCCGGCTTTGCGGATCGCATCGACCATCTTGTCGGCATCGTCCAGCGTTCCTGCGAATGGCTTCTCCAGGTACATGTGGCAGCCGGCCTGCGCGGCGGCGGTCACCATCTCGAGCCGCTGGTCGGTGTGCCGCGGGCAGATGCTGACGATGTCCGGCTTCTCGCCGGCGAGCATCTCCCGGTAGTCGGAGTACGACTTCGCGGCCCCAGTGCGCAGCTTGGCATTCGCTCGGCCCTCCTCATCCGGATCCGCGACAGCCACCACCTTCGTCTGGGGAAACGCGTGCCACACGTCTCCGATTCCGTGGCCGTAGCCACCTCGGTTACTGTCGCCGATGACGCCTACTCGATAGCGGGTCCCTGGCGCAGCGTGGAGCGCCGCCGCAGCCGATGCCGCCAAGAAGTGCCTGCGTCGCATGGCCAGACTATAGCAACGGGCCACGCCGTTACTGTCCCAAACGCGTGGCCCCACGGCGCAGGGCCGACGCGAAGCCACGACGGACATTGCTGATTCGGTCCAGTCCGACTGCACGCACAAGACGGTGCCGTTCCACTGCCGGGGGAGGTTTGCTGCAAGAATCTCAGTTTCAAGCGCGGTACGGTCATGGAGGAGACGAAGATCGGCTATTGGGACTGGCTCTTGGCCATGTTCTTGGTGAGCACCAGGCTTAGAGGCGTCTCGTCGATGAAGCTGCACCGCGAATTGCGTATCACCCAGAAGACATCGTCGTTCATGTCCATGCGGATTCGCGCGGCGCTTTCTCAGGGCGACGATCTGTTCGGGGGGCTGGTCAAGGTAGACGAGACGTAGGTCGGCGGGAATCGCCACAACATGTCAGATTCCAAGCGCAAGGGCCTCGGAGGGGGCGGTCCCGTGGGCAAGACCGCCGTATTGGGGGCCCAGAACCGGTCAACGAACTAGGTGGGCGCCAATGAGGTAAAGTCCACTCACAAGGAGGTGCTGCAGAACTTCGTGAAGGGCTATGCCTCAGGGAATGCGACCGTCTACACCGATGCGGCATCCGCATACGAGGCCCTGCAGTTCAACCACGGCACCGTGCCCCCCGCCTTGGGAGCACGCCCGGGGAAACGTGCACACCAACAGCATCGAGTCCCTGTGGTCCACGTTCAAGCGGGCGCACAAGGGCACGTTCCAGAAGATGAGCCCCAAGCACTTTGATCGCTACGTGCAGGAGTTCCCCGGACGACACAATACGCGGGAGCAGGACGCCGCCGACCAACTGGCCGCCATACGCGACGGCATGGTCAGTGAGCGTCTCACCTGCAGGGCCCGCATCAGCGACAACGGACTCTCAAGCAAGGCGAGGACATAAGTGTTCCACCGGGTTGCTAGCGTGAAGTGGTGCGGAAATGGATCAATCGGATCTTGTCAGGCGTCGGTGTAATCTTCACGTTCATTGGGATAGGCGGAATCCCCGACGCTCTCAGGCAATGGCAGAGGTGGTTGGACTGGATGGAAGTCGACTACTGGCTCGAGAATGGTGAGTGGCTTCCGTGGGCCATTCGAGGAACGATCGGGGCGCTGCTGTTCCTGCTGGCAATCAATCCAGAATGGCATTTGCGCACCAAGGGCAGAATCTTGGATGGGTTGGGTCGACGGTTGGCAGGCCTCCAGACCAACGAGCACATGCCTCGATTCGTGAGACGTTGGATAGAACGACGGATGTTTCGGAGTATGGGAAGGCAGATCTGGAAGCGATGATGCTCCTACCCTCTTCTCAAGTCCGGGCGCATCGTCGATGAGCGGGCTGGGCAAGTAGACGCTCAGGTGGGCGGCAGTGAACACGGCAACAGCCCACAGGCATCCCTGAGCGTCGTCGTTGTACCGTTCAATGATGCGATAGACCTCGTCTAGTCTTCGCGTTGTACAGCCACGTTGCCCAAAAGACACCTCGCCCGGAGGCTCCGGTGAGCACATCAGAGCCTCCGCTCCCTCCGGTGTCGGCCACGTTGCCCCCGAGCATGCGCCACTCGTAGCCTGCCGCGGGCTGATCCTCGGAGGGGTCCACTGCCTGTGCGTTGGCAGTCTTGCTCGACCCACCGATGAGCCAGCCAAGCAGAAGTGCGGTAGCGGCGATGGTTCCCAAAGCCGAAGTCTTGCGAATTGTCATGTTGCCTGCTGAAAGCACTTGCGGTCAGGGCTCGGCGAGGGTGCCGGGCCCTGCATCTGTCACTTGGAGATGAGAGAGGTCCCGCTTACTCACCAAGAGCGTGGGGAGCTGTCCTACACTCAGGTGCTGGCTGTTGTATTCGGCGAAGGGCCCGACTCGCGGGTTCTCCGAACAACAAATGTGGAGAAGATCCTAGAACATGTGGCGGCTGTCTCTGAATTAGCTCGGCAAGCGCCTACTCTATCGCGATCCCGTGCGATAATACCAATATGCGTCGCGACCCCGAATTGGTCCTTTTGCTGCTAAGGTACGCGGAGGAAGAGGCCACTGGGACTAGGTTTCTGACGGAGCCTAGTTTCGACAACTACTCTCGCTCCCAAGTGGGGCACCACATTAAAATCTGCCAGCAGGCCGGCCTTCTTGAAGCCTCTAAGCAGGGCAAGGTACCTCGAATCAAGGATCTGACTTGGAAGGGGCACGAATATCTGGACAAACACCGCAACAGTTAGGAGCGGCTGGAAACTCTGCTTGACAATGCCTCTTTCGCACGGAGTAACGAAGGTGCCGTCTGAGCTTCGTACTCCGGCAGGATCCAGACTATGAACACTGAACCAGCAAGACTTGACTTGTAAATGCATGACAGTATATTAGGGAACAATGGAGCGTTGCGTAAGAATCCACCCGAGCCACGCAGGGTCAACTTGCCGCATTACCGCTACCAGACGAGCCGTGTGGAGTTGTGCAAAGACCGCTGTTTGGACGCAAGATTGGGCCCAGATATCGTGTCATTGGCGAGATTGGTGGTTGACACAGTTGGAATGCTCTTCACGGCGAACATCAATCACTACCCAACGGTGGATTCCGTGTTCCGCAAGTCTCTTGCATTCCCTATTTCTTGCCTCCAAGTTGTAGCCCGTACCGGACTCAATCGATTGCAGGTCGCTTGAATTCGTTTCATGAACACCTGTCGAGTCAAAGTCTTCCCGTCCCTGACCATTGAGTTGGTCAACGGAGGGGAGACTCCAATGTTTTGTCTTGTCGATCTCGAAGGATGGCAATTCACGCGGGTTCTTAGATCCGCTATGAGTTTGCCGAGGACTTCCCGAATCAACCTTCGGCATGCAGAGGTAATGCCAAGGGACACACCTAGACTCAATGCTTTGAAGTTTGGTGGTCGTACATGGCACACACTGTGCATCGACTAGGAGGCACCCCGTGTGAAACTGGCCTACACCCTTGATTGCGATGGCCGATTTCCAGACCTCGCGTTGGGCCTGAGTGCAGTAAATGCAGTATAAGGGTTTCATCCCCGCTTCGAGTGACTTCTCAACGAGCAATTCGTGTTGCTGGATTCCAGAAGATCTCACTCGGTATCTAATCTGAAGCCGATTGTCTTGCCGATTGCGCTTCGCCTGAACCCGCATTTTTAGGGTCCGTACTCGACCGATGACATGCCATTCCCAATCCGCTCCGTTCTTGGATTCTTCTCGTTTGTTGAAGGTCTGCACATGAGTGAACGGCCAATGTCTGCGACGGAGCTCCAACAAGTTCTGCTCTGTGATCGACTCTTCTCCGTAGCTGATAGAGACATTGGGTCTGTGGACGAACTCTAGGTTTCGCGATGTCGCGTCACCAAGCTCTAGCAAAGTCCAAAGGAGATTGGTTGTCGGATTACTGGACCATTGTCGGGAGTGCATGTGTCGGCTACCCTTAAGAACGCGCTAGCCCACTGACCAGCGGGGCAACTCACTAAGATAGTCAATCGAGCTGGTCGTGTCTGAATCGTCCATTGAGTGCATTGTAGCACTAGCCATAGTCGTGGTTGACAGCATATCCGCATTGTCGCAACGGTGCGTACATGCCGCAGAAGAGCGAACTAGCCCACGACCCCCACAAATGCACCGAGTATGTTGGTCTGCACCTTCCACTATTCCGATCTCGTCCGATAACGGTCACAGGGCAGACACGAAGTCTCATTCGCCTCGAGCTACCAAATGAGAGTAGGGCCCACTAGAAAGACACTGTTCTTCCTACAGGAAGTGAGTTCCGGACGCAGCAAGAGAGTCTGAGAGATCGCCATAGATTGCGTTCGGACACCGCAGAGGCGCTATGGGTTAGGCGCAACACTTTATACACACGGGGCACGTGATATACCGGCACATTCTACTTCAGCGGGGGAGGTCATGTCATCGCCCGAAAGAGAGCTGGCCTTCCGTGGGGAGCGTGGCTGTCGGAATACCTCAGCGTGGTAGTGATCGCGAGGATGTTCGCGGCCGATGCCGTCAGGGAGGCGCTGACGGTGTGCGGGCGCGGCAGTCCGCGGAGGCGGGTCTCTCCGGCCCAAGCTGTGGTCTACTACGCGATCGCGGAGGCCCTGTTCCGGTCTGTGTGGATGCGCGAAGTGCTGCGCTGTCTGGCGGAGAGCTTGCGCTGGCTGCGCGCCGACACGCGCGTGCGGATCGCGAGTAATGAAGAGAGATCTCCGGCACGGCCGCATCGAGGCCTCTGCAGGTTCTGCGCCAGCACAGCGTGAAGGTGCTGGCCGAGCGAACGAGCCGAGGAGCTTGGTACAAAGAGCTGCGGCTGGTGGCCTGCGACGGCTCGACGTTGGACGTGCCGGCCGAGGAGCGCAACCGCAAGAGATACGGGTTGCCAGGGACGGCCCGGGGAGAGACGGAGTTTCCGCAGGCTCGGCTGACGGCAGTGGTGAAGTTGGGGACGCGGGTCGCCTTCGCATGGGTGCACGGGCCGTATAAGCAGTCCGATCCGGGATCAGGCGGAGCGATTGCATCCGCAGTTGGTGCCCGGCATGCTGCTCTTGGCCGACCGGGGCTATATGTCGGCATGGGCCTGTGGCTGTCCGCGGTTTGGACGGGGGCTGGGCTGCGTGTAGGGCGAAATCGACGACCGCGTTGCCGGTGGAGAAGGTGCTGGAGAATGGCTCGTTCGCAAATCACGTATGCCCGCATGCCAGTGCGGGGCACCGAGTACACGATCCCGGAGTCGGGCGATCGGCTGTATCGACTGGTCACGACGCTACACGACCCTCAGCACGCACCGGCCGTCGTATTGGCAGCGCTTTATCACGAGTGCTGGGAGATCGAGAGTGCCCACGACGAGATCAAGACACACATTCTTGGTCGCAACCTCATCCTGCGTACCGAGCGCCCACGCTGGCTAGGGAGCAGATCGAAGCCCTGTGCAGGCCCACCATGCCGTGCAAAGCTCTCTGCCCGAGGCTGGGCTAGCGTCAAGCGAGGACCTTGACTGTCTCTCGTTCACTCACGCAGTCCAAGTGATCCGCCGCCGAGTCCAGAAACCCGGCGTGTCCCCCAGCGAGGCCTCACCGGCACCTTCGGCGTGCGGTTGTTGACGAGATACTTGAAGAGCGTGCCGGCCAGAGCTGCCGTCAAGTGCAGCCCCTCGGCGTCAAGATGGAGATGGGCAAGTACCATGCCAGGCACCGTGGGCCGCTATCTCGCCGACGGCACAAGTGGAGGCCAGATTTGGCCCAGCATCTTAAGTGAACATTATTGTCGCCAGCCCCAACGTTGAGCGCCCGACTCTAGCGAGACCGCTCTCGGACGCACTCCGAGCTCGATGCATCCGGGCCCGCTTTAGGTAGGCTGATCCAGGCGATGCAAGCGCGCTCACTCTCGGACTACGGCTGGTTGTGGCAGCATAGCTTCTTGACCATCCGATGGATCACTGCACTACCACCAAGGCAAAGGCCCACGTCCCGTGGCTAGCGGTTCAGAAGTTCCCCGTCCCGGCATGCTGGCCACCATCCGCAACCGGCGCGGTACGGTAACGTCCGTCCATCCCTTCGATGGTGAAACGGGCCGTCTTCACCTTGCCCATCTCGAATATCAAGACGGTGGATCGCCCGCCGAAGAACGGCTGGTGTGGGAACTCGAGCCCAGCAAGACGCTCCTCGAACCCACCGCGCTCCCGGAACCCTACGACACCGACCCCATGCCGCCGGCCGACTTCGATGCTTTGCTGCATGCTGCCCGCTGGACTGCCCTCTCCCCTTACCTTGGACTCGACGGCCAAGGCCGCCAACAGGGTCACGAACCCGTCGCGAGCCCTTTCCACGGGGGTGTCCGGGTGGAGGACTTCCAGATCGTCCCCCTCCTGAAGGCGTTGCGGATGCCGCGGGTCAGCCTACTCATCGCGGATGACGTTGGGCTTGGAAAGACCATTGAAGCCGGCCTAATCCTGGCCGAACTGCTTTTGCGCCGCCGCATCCGCCGCGTGCTAATTCTCACTCCGGCCGCTTTACGTGATCAGTGGAAGGAAGAACTTCGGGAGAAGTTCTCGCTGTCCTTTGAGGTCATCGACCGAAAGGCGACGGAGAAGCTCCGCCGCAAGCTCGGCATTGACGCGAACCCGTGGCGCTCATTTAGCCGCATCATCGCCTCCTACCACTATCTCCGTCAGCCGGACGTATACGAACAGTTCCGGTCCGCGTGCTATACGCCGGAGGATCGCCCCATTGTCCTTGGGACTTGCTGATCGTGGACGAGTGCCACAACCTCATGCCCGCACCGTTCGGCGAAGACAGCCAGCTCTGCCGAACGCTTGGGCTCGTGGCTCCGCGATTCGAGCACCGCCTCTTCCTTTCGGCCACCCCACACAACGGCCACACCCGTTCCTTCACGGGTCTCCTCGAGATGCTGGACCCGGTACGCTTCTCGCGTACCAGCGAAATGGGCCGGGCAATGCGCGCCCGGATCGACGATCTGGTCATCCGCAGGCTCAAACGCGACGTCAACGCGAGCGCTGCCGGACCGAAGTTCTGCACACGACAGCCGCCCGAGGCTCTGCGGCTGGCAGCCAATGCGCCGGAGACGGAGCTGTCGAATGCCTTCGACGGATTCCGCACGGCAGTCGCCGGGCTCATCGCCGACGGAACGCAGGGTCGCCGCCGCGCGGGGACCTTTGCCGTCGAAGTGCTGGGCAAGCGACTCCTTTCGTGCCCTGCGGCCTTCGCCGACTCGTGGCAGCGAACCGTGCAGGGAATGAAAGAGACCTCCGCCTCGGACGCCGAAGTGAGAATGGCCCAAGACGTGCTCGGCCAGGAAACCGGAGATGACCGCGAGGCGGAGAAGCGCCAAGCCACCGCTGCGACGGTGGTGGGTGGGTGGCTAAAGAACTACCGCGACAACCTGGCCCCGGAAATCTGGCGGATTCAACGGGCCGTCACAGATCTCGGTTTCGATCTGGGAGGGCCTGCACCCACCGAGCAATCACCCACCCACGACGCCCGTTTCCACGAACTGACCAACCTCATCAAGAAGCTGCTCCGCCACGACGGCCGATTCCGCGACGACGAACGGCTGATCGTCTTCACCGAGTACAAGACCACCCTCGACTACCTCGCCAACCGGCTGCGCGGGCTATATCTGGAGGACAGGATCCTAACTCTCTTCGGGGTGGGCGGCCCGGGGGGCATGGGCAGTTCGGAACGTGAAAGCGTCAAGGATGCTTTCAACGATCCCGACGCCCGTGTGCGGATTCTGATCGCCACCGATGCGGCTTCCGAGGGACTCAATCTGCATCGGACTGCGCGTTATCTCCTTCATTACGACTGCCCTTGGAACCCGTCCCGGCTGGAACAACGCAACGGGCGCCTCGACCGCTACGGGCAGGCTCGCGACGTAATCGTCCACCACTTCGACAGCGATGCTGATCCCGACATCCAGTTCCTCAACCACGTGATCCGGAAGGCCGACGCGATCCGTGAAGATCTCGGCTCCGCCAACGAGATTTTCGACCGAGCCGTACGGCGCCGCCTCATCGACGGTGAGGACAGGAACCGCGTGCAGGACCAACTGGACTTCGGAATCATCAGAACACAAGGCGAGCAGATGCGCGGCTTCGATTCCTCGGCAGCAACGGGAAACCGAAGAGTTGGGGCTGGACAAGCTGCCGGTCCGGTCAGGGCACTGGCCGATGCAATCGACCTGAGGGGTCAGGTCATGGCAGAGACGCTGGAGGCCGCGATGGCCATGTCCGGTTCGCGTCCGCAACTCGAGCCCACCGGGGAACCGGACCTCTACAGAATCCGCCAGCCCGACCTTCCCGGCTGGAAGACCGTGATCGATAGATCAGTTCGTCGATCTGCCGCGAGTTCGATGGGCGGTCTGGAGCCTGTCCGAAAGATTGCCGTTGGTCCGGCTCCGTTCATGGACAGCGTCGGAAATCTGGAGGTGTTTAAGACTCGTCCGGACGCGCTGCTCCTGCATCTGGCTCATCCCCTGATGAAGCGAGCACTGGGTATGCTCACGCGCCGGCGATTTCCGGGGGAAGGTGCCGTATCGCGCTGGACCGTGCGAATTGGCGGCGTCCCTCTAGGATTAGATGCCCTCATACTTCTCAGCGTGGAAGAACTTGGAGTCAACGAACTCAGGGAACCATTCCATCACTGGGTGCGAATCGTCGCGTTCCCTGTGTGTGACGAAGAGGTGGGAGACCCGCTCGGAAACTTGCCATCGCACCAGCTTGGTGCTGGGCAGTCCACATCCGACCGGGAGGACCGAGAGCTAGCCCGTGACGTACTTGACAAAGCGGTCAGGCATCTTCGCCAGTGGCTCCGCATGCATCAGAATGAACTCACCGCGGGGCTGAAGCGACAGATGGAGGCCGATTCGCTGGAGGCTAGGAAGCGCGAGGACGCGCGCTACCGTCGCCGGGAAGGCGAGGTTTCGCGGCTCATCGAGCAATCCACCGTCGACCGACTCAACCGGGAGATCAAGGCGCTAAAAGTTGAGCGCAAGGTGCAGTTGTTTGACGAGGCGGGCATCCTTGACAGGCTTGACCGCTCCATCGAGGAGAAGGAGAGGGAAATCGAACGCCGTCGAAGACACTACGACGAGATACGCGGGCAGCTGCGAAGCGAACGAAGGCGCATCCTCGATCGGTTGCTTCCTGCCCGATTCGCGCTTTCGGGCGAGGCCAGGGTTTTCCCCATCACCGTTGAGGTTCGACTGTCCGAACGCACGGCGCTTGGAGGCCGCTACCGATGAGTACGAATGACACAGCGCCTATTCCCGGTTGGGATGAGCTGCGGCACGCCGGCCTGCTGCTCGATGGTTCCCGGCTCCATAGGTTGAGCGACCGTCTCCCTGAGAATCTGGACGGACAGACCGAGCAACGGCTGAGGCAGTATGCCGCGGCCATTTTGAGTGGTACCACGGGGGCGGATGGAACGGAGGCCTCGTCCAAGTTTGTCGCGTTCGTCCTCGAAGAAGTGTGCGGATTTGGTCCGGCCTCAGGCGTCTGGAAGCGAGGCAGCCGCGTGTCGGCATCCAATAGTCGGCGCGCAGTGACCGGTGAAATCGTGAAGCCCCGCCACGTTTGGAGCGGTCCAAACGGCGCCTCACTTCCAGTATTCATCGACGGTACGCCGCGCCTCGGGATCGGTCGGGGTAGGCGGGTTGTCAGCCAAGTGCTGGGTTGGCTCAGGGCCGGACGCGAGCATCTTGCGCTGATCACCAACGGGCGCCACTGGCGGCTTGTGTTTGCTGGTCTCGACTTCGACGCGTCATGCGATTGGGACGTCGAGCTCTGGTTCGAAGGAGGGGACCTAGCGCCCCAAGTGACCGCGTTGCGAACTCTGCTGCGTCCCGAACTGTGGACGCCACCGGCTGAGGGAGCGTCCACCCATCTGCTCCAAGCCATCCGAGACACGCGAAAGGGTCAGGCGGACCTTTCCGAAGTGCTCGGCGAGCGGGTGCGCGAGGCAGTCGAGATTTTGGTGCAAGGCCACGGAGAGGCCCTCAAGGGATTGGTCGCAGGCAAGGAAGCTGTGTCGAACGCGGACATCTACCGGGCGGCGTGCCGGATCGCGATGCGCGGGATCGTCATTCTGTTCGCGGAGTCTCGCGATCTGCTTCCCCGCGACAACTCGGTTTACGACGAGAGCTACGGCTTGAACGGGCTCTTCAGCCAGCTTGAACGACGGGCCAGCCGGGAAGATGCGCTTGGCGAGTCCTTCGGGGCGTGGCCGCGTGTGCTTGCGCTCTTCCGACTGGTATACGAAGGCTCACACCATCCGGACATCCCGGTTACAGCCTATGGCGGCGAGCTGTTCGCAGCGGGGCGCGGAGATGCGAATGACGGCCTGTCGCGAGCGCTGCATGTCTTCGAGACGGCGTGTTTTGGTTACGACCGAGTCCTCTCGGACCGTGACGTGTACAGGATTCTGCGCCGCCTCATGCGCACGAAGGCGAAGATCAGGCAGGGTCGAAGAGGGATGTCGGTGCCCGTTCCCGTGGACTTCTCCGACCTTTCTTCCGAATACATCGGCATCGTCTACGAGGGATTGCTGGACTACGAATTGAAGACTGCCCCTAAGGGCGATCCAGTGATCTTTCTCACCGTGGGCGACCGTCCCGCTCTGCCGCTGTCTCGTTTGGAGGCGATGGACAGGAAGGCGCTTCGGGGGCTCTTCGAGAAGCTGAAGAAGGACAGTTCTGGAAGTGAGGTTGGGGCGGAGGAGGACGAGGCACTGGGCGGAGCAGCCAGTCATTCCCAGGTGGAATCGAAATCTGCGGAGGACCCGTCCGACAAACGACGCGCGCAGCGCTCGCGGGCCGAGGAGTGGGGACGCCATGCCGTGAAGGTCGCTGGCCTGACGAAGAAGCCGCGGGGCCGGATGACCCCCGAGAGTCGACGGGCTTACTACAACAAGGTTGCCGCGAGGGCCAAGACGCTGGTCCGTCAACCGGTGCTCCCGGGCGAATGGTATCTGGCGCGGTGGGGCGGCACTCGGAAGGGCTCGGGGAGTTTCTATACCCGGCCGGGGCTGGCAGTGCCGACCGTGCAGCGGACCCTGCGCCCGCTCGCCTACGATCCGCCAAGAGGAAAATCGGGAGCCGAGGCGCGGTTGGCACCAGCGTCTGACTGGACGCCCAAGCTTCCCGAAGAGATCCTAGCGATAAAGGTCTGCGATCCTGCCTGCGGCTCCGGTTCCTTTGTTCTGGCCGCACTGCGATTCCTAACTGATGCGCTGTACGAATCCCTACAGCACCATGGACGGATTAAGGCCACGAGATCTCGCGCACTCGTTAGGGTGCTCGGTATCAGGGGCGGAGGGCCGGGTGACGGGGAGCGTTTCAGTGACGAGCAGATACCCTGCGCCCCGGACCATGACGAATTCGAACCCCTTCTGAAGGCCCGCCTCCGTCGGCACGTCGTCGAGCGCTGCATCTACGCCGTCGACCTGGACCCGCTGGCGGTCGAGCTCTGCCGTCTGTCGCTCTGGATCGAGACGATGGATCGCAGTCTTCCGTTCGGGTTCTTGGACCACAAGGTCAAGTGCGGTAACGCTCTGGTCGGTGCTTGGTTCGACCAGTTCCGACACTATCCGGCGATGGCATGGAAAAACCGGGAAGGGGGAGACAAGAGCCACACAAACGGGGTGCACTTTTCGAAGAACTCACGGGGATATGCGATCAAGGCCTTCTACAAGGACCGACTGATGCCCGATCTGAAGGGGTTTCTTGGAGGCAAGAACCTGTTTCAGGAAGATTTGCTGGAGATCGCGGCGACTGCGCACGCGGACGCTATTGAAGTGCTGACCTACATGCACGAGTTGCCCGTTCACGACACGGCGGAGCGGGCGGATGTATACCGCAAGGAACTGGTGGACTCGCCGGAATGGCGATCGCTCAAAGATGCGATGGACCTGTGGTCCGCGTGCTGGTTCTGGCCTGCGGAAGAGATCGACCACGCTCCGCTCCCGACGAGCTTCGCCGACCCGCCGGAGGGTACGAGGGAAGTAGCGAAGAAAGTCGCTGAGCGACATCGGTTCTTCCATTGGGAGCTGGAGTTTCCGGACGTATTCCGGGAGGATGGGGCTGGGTTCGATGCCATGGTAGGGAATCCGCCGTGGGACATTGCAAAGCCCACGTCGATGGAGTTCTTCTCAAACATCGACCCCCTTTACCGCTCCTACGGCAAGCAGGAGGCATTGCGGAAGCAGACCGAGTACTTCGCGGAAGAGGCTGTGGAACGGAGCTGGCTCGACTACTGCGCCGATTTCCGCGCCCGTTCGAACTACGTGGGCCATTCCCGCAATCCGTTCGGCGATCCAACGCTGACCGCGAAGAAGGAAGCAGCCAGACGGATCTACTTCGGCAGCAAGAAGGCCACCGCCACGCTTCACCGACGCTGGCGAAATGCGCGCGGGCGATCAGAAGGATTCGTGGACAAGCAGCATCCGTTCCGCCATCAGGGCTCGGCAGACCTGAACCTCTACAAGCTCTTTCTCGAGTCGGCCCACGCATTGGCCAGCAAAGGAGGCCGAATCGGATTCCTCGTCCCGTCGGGACTGTATTCCGACAACGGCACTGGGGCTCTCCGGAGCTTGTTCCTGAGAGCATGCCGCTGGGAATGGCTGTTCGGCATCGAGAATAGCGCCAAGATCTTCCCGATCCACAGCAGCTACAAGTTCAACCCTGTGATCATCGAGAAGGGCGGATCCACAACGGCGATTCGGACCGCCTTCATGCGGCGCACGCTGGAGGATTGGGAGCGTGCGGAGAACATCGCCACGACGTACAGCCGCGCACAGGTGGAACGGTTTAGCCCGAAGAGCCTCGCCATCCTCGAAATCCAGTCTAAGCGCGATCTGGAAATCTTGGAGAAGATCTACGCCAACTCCGTGCTGCTGGGCGACGACGGGCCCGACGGGTGGGGGATTCGCTACGCCACCGAGTTCCACATGACGAACGACTCGAAGCTCTTTCCGCCCCGCCCCAAGTGGGAGGCGAAGGGCTACCGTCCCGACGAGTACAGCCGCTGGCTGAAGGGCAACTGGCGTCCCATCGAGGAGATGTGGGCGGAACTGGGCGTCGATCCTGATAGGCCGGAGCCCGCAGAGATTGAGCTGGAAGAGTGGCTGTTCGATGCGAGCGCCGGCCCCGAGCGCCGCGAGGCGGAAGCGCGATTCGTACACGGCCACCTGCTCAAGCCGGGTGACGTGGCGCGGACAAACTGCGCCGTACGGTGCGCCCAGCCGCCGTACGACCGGCTACCGGTGCCGCGAGTGAGGATTCCACCGGGGATCATCCTGTCGAGGGACGGCACGGAGTGGATATGGGAGGGTTGCATTGAGGACGTGGCGCTACCGCTGTACGAAGGCCGCATGATCGGCCAATTCGACTTCAGCGAGAAGGGATGGGTGAGTGGGAAGGGACGTGGAGCCGTGTGGCGGGAGATTCCGTGGGAGCGGAAGCAGATCGAACCGCAGTACTTGATGGGACTTGAGGATTATGTGACCGAAGTTCCAGTCCATTGGCGACCGAAGTTAGCTCACATGCGAATTGGATCTGCTACAAATTCCCGTACAGCCGTCGGAGCTTTTCTCTGCGGAATGCCTGCCGGGGACACATCCGCCACTCTATTTGGCCTGAACGTGAAGCGATCTCTTGATCTGACCGCTGTGTTTGGATCTCTTGCTTTCGATTTTGTGACGCGGTGCCGGGTCTCCGGTCTCCACATCGACTATCACGTGATCGAGCAGAACCCCATTCTTGCGATCACAAGGATCGGCATGCTCATGGGGATTTCGAGAGTGACGCAAGCACTCTGCTTGGCAGCTCGCGGACTTGCTCCGGCAGCGATTGAACTGGGCGGACCCTACACTCCGGGTTTGGGCGCACTCTCGGCCGTTACAGTTGCGGAGCGGTGTCGATTGCGATCGATGTTGGACGCTACAATAGCCGCCGCATTCGGGCTGGACGAGTCTGATCTCCAGATAATCTTGGAAGACTGCGACTTCTCCACGAGTGAAGTCCCACACCGGAGGCTGAATCCAAAGGGATTCTGGCGCATTGACAAGGACAAGGCCCCCGAGCTTCGCCACACAGTTCTCACTGTCATTGCCTTGCATGAGCTCGAGACCCGTATCCGAGCTGCCGACAGTAACCGACGTGCTGGCATCGCGTCCTTCCTTGCCCAGAACGACGGCGAAGGCTGGCTTCTCCCCGAAACCCTCCGGCTCGCCGACTACGGCCTTGGCCACGACGACAGCTCGTGCCACCACCAGCCAGTAGCCAGCCGCCTCGGCCCCCGCTTCTACGACTGGGAACTTGCCCAAAGCGGTGACGAGTCGTGGCGAGAATGTCACCTACATGCCCGCAATCTGCTGGGCCGTGCTGGGTACGCTGATCTCATCGAGCGACTGAGTCAGCGCCCAGACCGATCTAGGAGCGAGCATCATGGGCAAGTTGCGCGGGAGTTCATCCGCGGTCTCCTGCGATCGGATGAGTCGCTCATCAGGCTGAGGGAGGATGGGCGGATTGAGCGTCTGGCCGCTTCCACGTGGCACGCAGCGCAATCAGTGGAGCCCAACTCAACTCCCACTTCCGAACAGCCTTCCCAAACCGACATCTCTACTTCCCCCCAACTGAACTTCTTCGAATAGGAACCTGACGACATGGCCGACTACCGCGACCTGATCGCCATGCGGCTCCAGGCCGGTGAGGATAGTCGCACCGAGTTCAAGGAGCTGCGCTTCGGGAAGGGCAGCGTCAGGTCACCCAGCGCCAACGACCTCGCGGCGGCGATGGTGGCCTTCGCCAACAGCCACGGAGGCACGCTGTACCTAGGTGTGGCCGATGACGGTGAAGTGCGTGGGATTCCGCGCGAGAAGCTGGACCTCGTCGACCAATGGGTCGTGAACATCGCATCGGACCTGTGCAATCCGCCCATTCGCCCCGTGGTCGAGCGAGTGGTGGTGGACCTTGGGGACCGCAAAGAAGCACTCATCTTGGCCCATGTAGATCGAGGGCTCTATGTCCACCAGACCTCGCGGGGCCGGTATCCCCTGCGTGTCGGATCTTCGCGGCGGGACCTGACGCCAACGGAGCTAGCCAGGTTGTTTCAGGAACGTGGCCGCGAGTACGTCTTCGATGAGAGGTTGGTACCGGATGCGACCGCGAACGATCTCAGTCACAGGAAGCTTGAAGCATACTTTGGCATCGCGCCGTCCATACCATGGGCCAACCTCCTCCGAAACACGCGTGTCGCGGCTACCGATGAGGGGGGCGTCGACCGTCCAACGGTGGCCGGCCTGCTCACCTTCTCGCACGAACCCACCGACCATCTCCCTTCTGCGTACGTCGAGGCGGCCTGCTACCGGGGGAGACGCCTGTCATCCGACGATCTGATTCGCGCAGAGCGTCTTGCCGGACCCGTCAGCGAACAGATCGATGCTGCGATCGCATTCGTCATGCACTTCATGGGAGCCGAACGGCCCCCGGAGGCGCCCGCCCCCTACGACATCGATGTTGTCGACGAGGCGATTGTCAACGCGGTCGCACATCGGGACTATTCCGTGTCCGGATCGAAGATTCGCTGCTTTCTCTTCGCCGACCGGGTCGAGCTTTACAGCCCGGGGACGCTGCCCAATGGGATCACAATCGAGCAAATGCCATACCGAACATTCACACGGAACCAGTTGCTTGTTAGTTTTCTGTCGAAGATGCGTAGTACGCGGACCGGCAGGGTGTTTCTGGAATCGCGCGGGGAGGGCGTCCGCAAGATTCTTGAGGACGGCGAGAAGCACTCGGGTCGCAGACCCGACTACGAACTCTTCGGGAACGAATTGCGGTTGACGATTTGGGCACGTGACTAGGCTATGTCTGTACCGCCCGGTTGTACTGAGGATCGCCCAGAAAGGGCGTCGAGGAGAACTGAGCCTTGAGCTGCCCCGCGCCGCGAGACTCATCACGCTTGATCGGCAGATCGGCCACTTGCGGGTCGGCGAGATTCTGACTCAGGGGACACTTGTCTTGACCCAAGACAGATCTTGATGTCCCACCGCAATGGCTCCTGACTCTGAGATCGGGTGGAAGTTGGAGATGAGGCCCCCGTAGGCGTGCAATACGCGTGTCTGTTGCGCAGCTATCGGCTCCATATGGGAAGAGCCGGTCTGCTCGCCATACTCCACTTCCGTCCCGCTACAGGTGGCCGGGACGGCAATGGAAGATGGCGTCACGTGCGTATGTCCCTTCCCACCGTGGCACACCGCCCGATTGTCATAGCCGACCGCGCAGGACACGCGGTGCTCTGCCCCTGACACACAGCGCAGAGGAATCCTCTTGAGTCCTGCTCTCCTTCCGCGCGGGCTCTGTGCCGGAAGGGGCACTGCAGAGCGAAAACCTTCCTTACCCGTCGGCACCTCTCTCCTTCCGTAGAATCAAGGCACGAGCCACAGTCGCCGTGAATCAGGCTGCCCGCAGAGCCCGTTTGCCCATCGGCATCCAGACCTTCCGGACCCTCCGCCTGCACAACTACTACTACGTCGACAAGACCCGCTTCGCAGTGTTGGGCGTCACATTATTTGGACGTGAAACGGACCGTTCTCGTCGGATTAGCAGGACGCAGAATTGGGCCGATGGTCGAATAATCCGGGAATACCAGACGGGCACCCACTTTACCGCCCTATCCTAGCGAGATGCTCAGCATCATCCCGTCTCTGGGCAGGCTGCTGCCGAAGGGGAGGGTTGAAGGGCCGCTGGGAAGCACGTGCCGAGCCGAATCCGGGCAGCCAACACTCACTACCACTCCACCCGCCGGGTAGTTTGGTAGCGCCTCTTTGGTAGCATCGCTACCGCTACCCCATCGATGCTCACGTAATCCGACGAGATCGGTGCATGCTGTTCGTCATCCGCGATCACAGAATCCGACGCGTCCGCGATCATTTTTTGTGAAGTTCAACAGCAGTCCAGCTCGAGCAGGAGGGGTCGCGTTACTTCCTCTCCAGACCCCGCCGCTTCGGCAAGAGCCTCTTCCTCAGCACGCTCAAGGACCTCTTCGAGGGCCATCGAGAGCTCTTCCGGGGCCTAGCGGCCTACGACCAGTGGGATTGGTCCGTCCGCCGCCCTGTGCTGCTGCTCGAACTTTCCACTGTCAACGCCGCCTTCCCCGGAGGTCTGGAGGCCTACATCGGTGACAGGCTCCGACGTTTGGAGACCGAACACGGTGGCGAGCGCCGCTACGCTACGCCCGCCTAGAAGACCTGATCCTCACCCCGCACCGACGCTCCGGCCGGTGCGCCGTCCTGCTCGTCGACGAGTACGACAAGCCCATAACAGACGCCCTCCACAAGCCTGACCTGGCCAGAGCCGCGACTATCTCCGCAGTCTCTACTCTGTTGTTAAGAGCTGCGACTCCAGCCTGCGCTTCTCCTTGATTACGGGAGTCTCCAACTTCTCCAACGTCAGCCTTTTCTCCAGCCTCAACAACCTCAACGACATCACCCTCGACCCCCGCTACTCCTCCCTCTGTGGCTACACCGACCGCGACCTCGACACCGTCTTCGCATCAGAGGTCGACGGCCTCGACCGCGACACGATCCGCCAGTGGTACAAAGGCTACACATGGGGCGGCGACGAGAGGCTCTACAACCCTTTTGACATCCTCTGGCTGTTCGACAAGCGCGACTTCGATGGCTACTGGTTCGAGACCGGCACGCCGAAGTTCCTGCCAGAGACCCTGGTCCGGCGCGGAGTCTCGACCCTCAAGCTAGAAGGGCTGCAGGCCGACAAGGGCCTGCTGTCCACCTTCGACATCGACCACGTCGCCACCGAGGCCCTGCTGTTCCAAACTGGCTACCTCACCGTCGCCGAGGTGCAGCGGGACGGGCTCGGCCGCAGGTCGTACCGCCTCGACTACCCGAATTGTGAGGTCCGTGTCAGTCTCAACCGCACCCTGCTGTCCAGCCTGGTGGATGGCCTGTCCGAGGGCCGCCTTAAGCACTGCAACGACGTGGCCGAGCACATCCGCTCGGCCGACTTCAAGGCTATGGAGCAATCGCTGCGCGCTTTCTTCGCCACCATCCCCCACGCTTGGTACCGCAACAACGAAATCCAGAGATATGAGGGCTACTACGCCTCCGTCTTTTTCGCCATGCTCTCCGGCTTCGGCCTTGACGTCCGCCTTGAGGAGGCGTCCTCCCAAGGTAACCTAGACTTGGCCGTGATCGCCCCCGAGAGGATCGCTTTGATCGAGTTCAAGACCGTCCAAGAGGACCAGGACTCCGGGAGGGCGGTCAAGCAGATTGAGGAGAAGGACTCTGCTCGCAAGCATCTCGGGGGCGGGAAGCCCGTCCACCTTGTGGGCGTGGAATTTGGCATCGAGGCACGTAACCTGTCCCTAGTCCATTGGGAGACGGCCGGCACTGAGAAAGCCGGTACAGCCGACTCGCCCGCTCCAGCCTTCCAGCGCGAGACAGGGCTTCGCGCCCGCGCGGAGGCTGCTAATCTGAGCTTCACTTCTTGACACGTTATATATGGTGACGGATTTGTGTTTCCATGTAAATCCAAATTGACACTGCCGCTCCGCTGTCCGAATTCTCCAATCCTGCCCCGGTTTCCCGCTTGACGGCCCCGCCCATGCTCCGTATACTGAACATTCTGGAGCATTCGTGTTTCCACGTAAGCGGCCATGGCAATCTACGTCGAGAAAATCCCCAACCGCAGCAGCCCCCCGGCTGTCCTCATCCGCCAAGCTTGGCGCGAGGGCAAGCGCATCCGCCGCAGGACCTTGGCCAACATCTCCAAGCTGCCGCCCGCCGCCATCGCCGGCATCCGCTCCGTCCTCAAGGGCGGCGTGGTCTTCGACAGCCTGGACCAGGCCGTCTCCATCCGTCGCTCCCTGCCTCACGGCCATGTCGCCGCCGTCCTCGGCCTCTGCCGCCAACTCGGCCTCCCCCGCCTCCTGCACCGCAAACGCTCCCGCCCCCGCGATTTGGCCCTCGCCTGCGTTGTCGCCCGCGTCCTCTTTCCCGCCTCCAAACTTGCCACCGCACGCTTCCTCTCCCCCGACTCGCCCGGCTCCAGCCTCGGCTCCCTGCTCGGCCTCGGCCCCGTCTCCGGCAACGAACTGCTCGCCAACCTCGACTGGCTGCGCCAACGCCAGCCCTGGATCCAGCGCTCCCTGGCCCGCCGCCACCTCCAAAAGGGCTCCCTGCTGCTGTACGATGTCACCTCTTCCTACTTCGAGGGCAACTGCTGCCCGCTGGCCGCCTTCGGCTACAACCGCGACGGCAAGCGCGGCAAGCGCCAGCTGGTGTGCGGCCTGCTGTGCGCCGCCGACGGCTGCCCCGTCGCCGTCGAGGTCTTTCCCGGCAACACCGCCGATCCCGGCACGGTCGCCGCCCTGGTGCGCCTCATCCGCCAGCGCTTCGGCATTGAGAGCGTCGCCCTGGCCGGCGACCGCGGCATGCTCACCACTGCGCGCATCCGGGAGGACCTCGGCCCGGCCGGCCTGGACTGGGTGTCGGCGCTGAAGACCACCGACCTGCGCACCCTCCTCAAGCAACCCACGCCGGACCCGGACAACCCCGGCCAAGAGCGCCGGGCGCCGCTGCGCCCCGGCGAGCTGGTGCCCGACCAAGTGGCCGAGATCCACAGCCCGGATTTCCCCGGCGAACGCCTGCTGGTCTGCCTCAACCCGCGCCTGAAGGCCGAGCGGGCCCGCAAGCGCGAGAGTCTGCTGCGCGCCACCGAGGAGATCCTGGAGCGCATCGCGGGCATGGTGCGACGCCGCTCCAGCCCGGCCTTGAGGAAGGGCAGGGACGCGATCAACCGCCGCGTCGGTCGCGAGGCCAACCGCAAGCTCGTCGAGAAGCACTTCACGATCGAGGTCAGCGACAGCGAGCTGCGCTGGTCGCGCAAGCGGGACAGCATCGAGGCCGAGGGCCAGCTGGACGGGATCTGCGTGGTGCGCACGAGCGTGGAGCAGGACAAGCTCGCGGCGGGTGAGGCCGTGGCGGCCTACAAGCGCTTGGCGCGTATCGAGCGCGCCTTCCGCAACATGAAGACCGACCGCCTGCAGCTGCGGCCGATCTTCGTCTATGACGAGGAGCACGTGCGCGGGCACGTGTTCCTGTGCATGCTGGCGTACTACGTGGAATGGCACTTGCGGCGCAAGCTGGCGCCGCTGCTGTTCGAGGACGCCGACCGGGAGGCGGCCGAGGCGCGCCGGGCCTCGCCGGTCGAGCCGGCGCAGTCCTCGCTGGATGCGCAGTCCAAGGCAGCCGGCAAGCGGACGCCGGAAGGGCTGCCGGTGCAGAGCCTCGAGACACTGCTGGAACACCTCAAGGCCCTGACGCTGAACCAGGTCACGCTGCCGGGCGGCGAAGACAGCGAGTTCCCGCTGCTGTCGCAGGCTTCGTCCCTGCAGGCGAGGGCTCTGGAACTGCTGGGCGTGGACCCGCAGAAGATTGTTTCCAGTGGGAAGCCAACCTGAGTGCGCGCCAAAGCGGGTGCGCACACAGCGGGGATCGTGCTCCGCAGAGTCTGCGGAAGCCGTCCGTCAACGCACTGGAAAGCGGGAGCAATCCGTCGCACACACAGGGCCGCTGACGGTTACCTTCCCAGAAGTTTCCCTGTTCATTCTTGGCAATGACACAACACTGTGCCCGAACCAGCCTGACCCGCTGGGCGTTCCCGCCGGTGAGACAACGGCCGACTTGCCCAATAAGCAGGTTCGGCCCGCTCCCAATCGAACCAGAATCCATGCCTTCCTGACCCCTGCTGCCCGGTGAAGTTCAGGCTAATGACTCTCAACCCTCACGCCGCGCCCCTGGTAGGCTGCCCCAGTGACTGGCATCCAGCTCCTCAGCCCGACAGCCCACCGAACAGGCCGCGATGACTCGGCCTCGTTCTCATAGGGGGCACTTCGAGTGCTGAGGCGTTCTGCTGTGCCGGAATGAAGGACCGTGTTCCTCGACTCGACTTGGTACTCGAATGCGTCTCGCGCGTTGGCCCCTCGAGTACTTCAGACATTGGGTCCCGTACGTTCTGGGGGATACTGGGACGCTACACCCTCAACATCAGCAAGGTTGCCCTAACGGGCTCACCCTTGAATTGGGCGAAGCCGGTGCGAGAGTCCAGTCCCGTGCCCCGAAAGCAGCCTTCACACAAAGCCCTGAACTCACCTGAACCAGCAAATCCGGATTCCTGATGGCCCTGAACCCCGTCGCGTACATCGACAAGATTACAAAGAGCTTCCTCCGCTACCAGCTCACAGCCTATCCCTTCTCCGACCCGCACCTGCTCGAGCAGATGCGCGATCTCCTGTCGCTTGACCAGACCCGTGCCTCCCCTCTCCTTCGAGGTCCCTACGTCAGCCTCTCGCGTCTATTTCGGGCCGGAGCGTCCGTGCAGGAATTGGTCGGCGAAGGTCTGATCCATCCGCACTTGGCAAGACGGATCCACCCGGGTATTACCCATTTGTACAGCCATCAGGAACGTGCGATTCGCGCGATCGCCGAAAGGCGCACGACCCTGGTTTCGACCGGAACCGGATCGGGGAAGACGGAGTGCTTCCTCTTTCCCGTCATCAGTCAGGCACTCACACTTAGGGACGAGTCGGCGGCTCCAGGGATCAGCGCCGTCATCGTGTACCCGATGAATGCCTTGGCCGAGGACCAGCTGATGCGCATTCGTGGCCTTCTAGCG
Organism: Bryobacterales bacterium; assembly: GCA_965203925.1. Lineage (GTDB taxonomy): Bacteria > Acidobacteriota > Terriglobia > Bryobacterales > UBA6623 > VXMF01. The sequence continues at coordinate 302,516 of OZ241924.1, read as the reverse complement.
GGAACTGGAGTGCCGTTTGGCATGTATGTCGGGAAGACTCCAGAGCGGGAGGCCGACGTGGCGGGCGCCCGCCTTCGGCCCGGGTCGTCGCGCGCGGACTACTCCGCGCAAGTGGCGATGGCCCAGCAGGCCGGAACCGGCGAAACCGTTCTTCCGGCCGAAGAGGTCTGTTCTCGCCAGATGATGCGGACCCAGGGCAAGCAGCCGCGCATCCTCCTCACCAACGTTAAACAACTGGAGCTGCTACTCACGCGGCAATCGGATATCGAACTTTTTTCGGGTGCGCGCCTCGATTACCTCGTGTTTGACGAAGCCCACACCTTCACGGGTGCTATGGGCGCCGAGGCGGCTTGCCTGATTCGACGACTGAGATCTTTCTGCAAGATTGATGCCGGCCACACCCGATGCATCGCCACTTCCGCAACGATCGTCGACCCCAACGAATCAGACGCAGCCCGCAACTTTGCTGCTCGGTTCTTCGGAGTACCGGTGGGCAGAGTCCTCACGGTGGGAGAGGACTACGAAGCGGAGACATGGGCAGAGTCGAGGGTTGTCCCGCCTCCTCCGACACGACACCCTGCCCAAGTCCTTGACGATTGCGTAGAGGCCGTCGAAGACGAGGATGGTTCAGGCTCGGCCGTGGTCCGGGCATATCGTGCGCTGTCGGGTCGTTCGCTCCCCGAGCACGACGGTATCGAATGGCCCGGGGCGCTGTACGCCGAGCTGTCCAGCAACGAACTCGTCTTCCGCCTTAACGAAGAGCTGGCCAGACCGCGCCCGCTGGACGCGGTGCCCGACCGTCTCAAGGAACACCTTGGGCGGCCGATCACGGAAGCGGAGATTCTGGCTTGGCTGACTTTGGGTGCGGCCGCACGCCACAACGAGCGGCCGCTCCTGCGTCCAGTGATCCACGGTTTCGTGCGAGGGATTGGTGGAGCCGTCGTCTCATTCCCCGAAGATGCGCCCGGCGCTCGCTTGCATCTCACGGCAAAGGATGACTCCGTCTCGGCTAGCTTCGATAAACACTACGCGCAGTTTCCGGTCACCACCTGCACTGTGTGTGGCCAGCACTACTACGTCGCGTTTCTCAAGGATTTCGCGTTTACCGGCAGGCGACCCGGAGGCGGGGAGGCCGCCCGACAACACGGCAGGTACTGGGAACCGCTCAACCAGACGAACGGTGGCAAGCGTCTGGTGTTGGTCGACCGCCTGATCGGCGAGACAGCTGTCGGCGGCGAATCTAGGGCACCGTCGAGGACCGTTTCACTACACTTCTGTCGCCAGTGCGCCGCCGCACATCCGGAGCGGGTGGCTCGCTGTCGCTCTTGCGGTCACCGTGGCGAAGCGGTGATGCTTCAGGCGATTCGTCAGAAACGGAAGAATCCGGGCATGTTGACCAGCTGCCTGTCATGCGGATCCACCGGCCGCATCGTGCTCGGACGCTACCGAGAGCCGGCCCGCCCGGTTCGCGCTGTAACGGTGGCAGACGTACATGTCCTGACCCAAGACATGGTGCACCACGCCGCCCGACCACGACTGCTCGTATTCTGCGACAACCGCCAGGACGCGGCCTTTCAGGCAGGTTGGATGAAGGATCACGCTCGTCGCTTTCGGCTCCGGGCGCTAATGGCGGAAGGGATCCGGTCGGACCCAGGGCAATCGGTCGGAGACCTTACCGGGTACCTGGATGATTGTATGGAGGCAGATGAGGCACTGTCCCGGGCGCTGATCCCCGAAGTCTGGCAGGCGGCGAGGCTGGAGGGAACTGGTGGCCGCCACATGCGCGAACGGCGCAAGTATCTCCGCATTCAGGTGCTCCGGGAGGTCACACTGTCCACACGGCAGGCACTCGGCCTGGAGCCCTGGGGCCGGATGAGAGTAATGTACGACGGGCTCTCCCCCTCGCTTCCGTGGGTACAACAGCAGGCATTCCGGCTGGGCATTCCCGCTGATCGGCTCCGGGACGGGGTCGCCAGCGTTCTCGACTACTTTCGCCGTCGAGGAGCGCTCTTGGACCCGGAATACAAGCTCTTCACCAAGTACTGGGCCGAGGGGTCCCGGGAAGTCCAGCAGGGGTTCATACCCAGTTTCATTAGACCGCTTGGATTGAAGCTGCGCCGTGACCCGGAGGAGAAACGCGAGTTGGTAATGCAGTGGCTAAGCGACGCCGGCGACACCACCATGCGCCAGATCGCCAAGAAGTGGGGTGAGCCGACCGATTCGGTCCCGCTCTTCTTGGAGGGCCTCTTCGACTTTCTTGTCGATCAGAAGCTGCTCAGGCCCGTGCGTCTACTGGGTTCCAGGGAGAGGGCGCTTCCCAAGCTGCACGGGGTGTACCAAGTAAACGGCGATGCTCTCCGTCTGCACCCGAATACAGGTGTCGGGCGCTGTACGAAGTGCCGCCGCACAAGCACCCGTGAAGTTCCCTTCGGGCGTTGTCTCGCTTGGCGCTGCGACGGCACGCTGGAATGGGTTCGCGAGAACCCTGACGACTACAACCTCCAGCTCCTTGACCAAGCGTACGCGATGCTCCGTCCGGAGGAGCACACGGCCATGGTCCCCCACGAACACCGCGAACGCCTTGAGAATTGGTTCAAGGGCGATTCCAACGCCGTCAATTGCCTTGTTTGCACGCCAACTCTGGAGCTCGGGATCGACATAGGCCGCCTCGATTCCGTCCTGATGCGGAACGTTCCGCCTCTTCCCGCCAACTACTGGCAGCGCGCGGGACGCGCCGGACGTCGACACCGTATGGCAGTCAACATGACCTACTGCCGCCCTGTCTCCCACGACCGCGCCTACTTTGAGGAGCCCCCGAAGCTGCTCGAGGGCCGGATCGATCCACCGGCCTTCAACCTTCGCAACGAAGTGATGGTGGAGAAGCATGTCCACGCAACTGTCATTGCCGGTCTCCACCGTTGCGCGGGAGACCCCCGAGAGTCGAAGACCGAGCGCAGACGGATTCGCAGCGTACTCGACACGTCTCTGCCCCGGAGAGTCAAGCCCTACTTGTTTGAAGGGGATGTGGTCCGGCTGGAACACTTCGACTTCGGGGCGTTGCGCGAACTGGTGAGCGAGAAGGGTTCTGAACTGGTGGACGCGGTGCGATCGGTCTTCGGTCAAGGGTGGCCGGCGGCCGATATGGATGTCGTGACTCCAGAGGCCCTCCGTGGACATGTACATCGCTTCGTGGACGAACTTGAGGCGGTGGTGAAGCGGCTGCGACGTCGGCTGCGCTGGGCCATGGACCAGATTAAGCGGCTGAACGCTCTTCGCGAGAGGCACGGAACACTCAATGGGGACGACGAAGCGCTGTTCAAGCGCTGTGGCCGCCTTGTGTCCAGACTGAAGGGTCAGGATCCCGGCCGAAGCCACGCCGAGGGCCACGACTCGTCGATCACGTTCAGCGTGCTTGCAGCCGAGGGGTTTCTGCCCGGCTACGGTCTGGAGAGCGGGTACGTGATCGCATGGGCGGAAATCCCCTTCTGGCTCGATGGAGCCATGGACTTCGCCCTTCCGAGAGCGCCAGCGACGGCACTCCGCGAGTACGTTCCGGGAAACCTCATCTATGCCAACGGACATCGCTTCGTCGCTCGGCGCTTCCATCGCGATTTCAGCGACGAGGACGTCGAGATGCCCGTCTTTGAAGTGTCAGCCGAGCATCAGGCGGTCAAAGAGACATCCGCCGCAGTAACGACCTCGCTGGCGGGGGCGGCGCTGCCCGCCATGGCAGTCTGCGACGTGGACCTTGTCCACCATGCTCACATCTCTGACGAAGAGGAATTGCGGTTTCAGCTGGGTGTTGCGGTTTACGGCATGGAACTCGGGCAACACAGCGGCGGCAAGTCCTTCAGGTGGGGCGAACAGTTACTGCTCCTGCGACGAGGAGTCCGACTCCGTCTGGTCAACGTCGGAGTCTCGGAGGTCATCAAGCGCCGCAAGAGCTTCGGATACCCGGTCTGCGCCATCTGTGGGCAGAGCGTGTCCCCGTTGTCATCCGAAGCCCAGCGCCGCAGCTTCCGAGAATCGCACTACAAGCGCTGCGGGAGCAAACCGAACCCGGTCGGATTCTACGCCAACATTGCAGCCGACGCTCTGTCGCTTCCCGAGTGCGAGAACGCAACCCAAGCCTACAGCGTGCTCGAAGCGCTTAGGATCGGTGCGGCCCAGATTCTCGACATGCACATGGAGGACCTGCAGATCCTCGTCATCGGGGAGATCGGGAATGAGGCGGTGCAAGGACTCCTTTGGGATCCCATGCCCGGGGGCTCCGGTCTCCAGGACCGTCTGTGCGAGCGCTTCGGGGAGATCGTAGAGGCGGCCATCGAAGTGGTCGACGGCTGCCCCGGAGTGTGTGAGTCATCGTGCATTGATTGCCTCCAGACCTTCCGCAACTCCTACTACCACGGTCGGCTTGACCGGACAGTTGCGGGTGATGCGCTAAGGGAGTGGGGGCGACGACTAGTTATCCAGCACGAGATTCCTCCGAAGGAACCGGCCACTCAACCGTCCGGGCAGGCCGTGCCAGTAAACTTGGCGGAGCGGAGACTCCGCCATCTGCTGCTGGCAGCTGGATTCGGGGAAGGAGTGCGTGGGGAACAGATTCGGTTGGGCGCGGCCCTTGGCACCACGACACCGGACGTGATCTATAGAGATCCTGACGACGACTTCTGCAAAGGCGTGTGCATCTACCTGGACGGCATGAGCCAGCACCTCCATGGGAACGCGGAGAGGGCTGCCAAGGACTCCGAGATCCGCGATTGGCTACGGTACCACGGCTACGAAGTCCTAGCGATCCCCGCCAATGACCTAGATGACGTAACGGCGATGGCGAGGCACTTTCTGCGCCTCTCGACCTATCTCGGCAAACGCCACTACGGGCGTCGTCTCGCCGAGGACAGAAGCTGGTTCAGCGTTCATGATTCGGCGGAACGGCCCTGATGATCGGATATCGGATGGTCCCTACTGCTCGCTGGGCGGTTGCTTCCCCTAGCCGGATCCACACGCAAGTCGCCCAACGTCTTCGTAGTCCAAGCCTGTCCGCCGCATGCGGGTTACTCAACGCGGTCTTCTCGCTACTCCAACTCAGCGAGTCCTCTCACCGCTTAACGACGGTACGTGCAGATCCGCAGTGGTGCAAAACCTTAGCGGTCTTCCCGGGGTCACTCGGCGCTCCTTCGGAAGCCCTGATCCACGCGGGGAGTGGCGAACAAGTCTACTCAATCCTATTCGCCTCCCAGGTCTCGGGGATCCGAAGTCGCAGTTGGCATCAACAATCGATCCGGTAGCGGTCCTGAAGGCTGCCTCATGCCGCTGGCCTCGGCGTTCCTTTGGTACCACTGAAGGACCGTGCGGGGGTCTTCTGGCCTCGGAGCCGCGTTGTACGACTGACTCATGAGACCGGACGCGAACCTCACAGTTCCGGTCATGGACCAACTACACCTGTCCGGATTCTCGGAACGTGAGCCGGAGCCTAAGGGGCATGAGGGGCAAGGGTCGGCAAGTGAACGCGTCGAAGTGTCGGCCAGACCCAGCAGACCAGCATGGTGGCGCGGGTCCGATTTTGGATAGCCGTGGAATGACCGCTCGCAAATACCCGCCCGGGACGCGTCCGATTGGTCAGCACTGGCCGGCCGAGACCCTGCCCGAAGGCTGTCGATCCAGCCGGGGACATGACGGCAGGGAGCTATCAATCACACTAATTCGCTACGCAACTCGTGCTATCCAGTCCCAAATGGCTGCTTTCCGCACTTACGCGTGCCCTTCGTGAGCGCACTCTGCCATCTGCGAACAATGCCAACGGCTCGATCCGTCGTCCTAGGATCCATCCATGAATGGAACTGTGTACTGGCTACTCTATATTATGTGAGGTGCCGACTCGGTAACGACCCCACCTGCTCGGCCACGGTACAATCTTAGGGTGTCGAAATCCCAAAAGATTAGCTTCAAGGAACCAATCAAGATCGTTGCGTGGCTGCAAGCCGCCTTAGACCACGAGAGAGAAAAACACCAAAAAGTCCCAGTACAGCCCGAGGCTGTCCCGCAATATCAAATGGCTAGGGCTTGGGGATTCGTAGTCGCCGGGTATTCACTTCTTGAACAGTCGTTGAAGGCGCTCTTGTTCATGCGCGGAGTTCAAGTTCCAATGAAGCATTCTCTAGTGGCGTTGTTCGAACTGCTTGCCTCTAGTGACAAGGACCAACTCCGAGAACACTATTCCGACTACAAGAAGACGGCTGAAGGGATGAGTCAATTCTGGTTCGCGTCGCTCGATGACTTCTTGACGAATTTGGATGGGGATTCGAACAAGCATGGGAGCGACACGGTCGGATCCTTCGATTGGCGGTACTTCCTCATTGAGGAAGCACAAAGCCAGACGATGCCCACGGTGAGCATTGATTTCCTGCATGAGATTACCGACGCCTGTATTCAAATGGTTTTGCAAATCGAACGTGGAAATTCCAGCCCATCTGTTGTCACGAACAGCCACCGTATGTTCAATCAGCGCTACGTACACACCTATCGTAACTGGTATAGAAAGAGGATGAAATCAGAAGAATGGGATGACCTAAACGACAGAGTAGAAATACTCTGGGGTCCAGATTATAAGGACCGTCACGATTACAAGATTTTCCGAAGGGACAAGAGTATACTATTATTCGGCATTTTACCGGATGATTTCGACATCCCAGTGAGGGACATGCGAAGAGTCGTGGAGGAGTTTACGAGAGACGTACGCTCTCGAGATGAATCCCAGAGAAAGCTAAATGCGGTTTCCCCTCAGCTTCTCAAGGTGTTGCTCGGATCCAGTGATCCGTTCCGCATCTCAATGGAAACGCTAGCGAACAAGTGGCCTCTCCTATATGGTTTCTCCCAAGTCGTGGAAGAGTCATCCGAGAGGGGCGCTACTCCCGATTTAGTGATGGATGTAAATTCCGTGCTTTCAGGTCTAGAGTTTCTAAACACTGGAGTATCTCAAGAACTCATGCAGGAAGAGCGCCTTGAAACGTCCGAGCAATTCTTGCGTGATTCTCCGATCTCGCAGAAACTCCTTTCTAGCAGGAATCTTTGAAGGAACGACGGTGCATGAAAACCGCCGATGTAGCGAACACACATCGACAGTTCACCGCCGTACCTCGTTGGGTGCAGACGTCAGAGCTCCTACTCTGCAACGCAGGGCCTACCTGCAAAGACAACGTGCGACCCAGCTTAACGACGTTAGCCTCATCGTTCTTGAGCCTGTCAACGGTACCCCTTGACGCTAGCACGCTATGAAGGCGGAATGCACACCGTATGTCAATTCGGAGTTGATAGTGATCTCCCGTACGAAATCAAGAAGTCGAATACATCGCTGCCTTCTAATTGGACTTAAGAGGGCAGCTCAGAATGTCGAGTGAGCGGGCATTCCGGATACACTCTAGAGGTTCCTTGGGCCCCACTGGCGGCGAGGACCGACATGGCCCGATCGCTCGGCTATCTGCAGTGCGACGAACGCCGTCCCATGCGCACGATGCAGTCAGTTCCGGTCATAGGTTCATTCAAGGACGACGGATTGCGCCTCAGCCATTGTTCGCTGGACGGCAGCGTTCACTCTTGAGGGACAGGCCCAAGTGGGTGAAGCAGCCAGTTGGGACCGGATAGCTGATCGCACGTGTTGCCCGGATAAGGATTCAGTGTTGGTCTGCAGTGACCGACACGCTGTTGAACATAGAATCCTCAGCGACGACTGTTGGCCGATTGTGGTCACGAACGTGCGCGGGGCGTTTTCAGTCTCCCCGGCCTCCCATCCCCAGTCTGACTGAAGGCTCATCGACTGCGCGATTTCACTTAGGGTTGGCGAAAAAATAACTACTTAGTTTAGTTTCGGAGATATGGTGTAGTTCCAACTGGGCAGGTGCTGGTTTCTGGTGAGGTTCAGTGCTGCCATTTGTTGTGGAGTGATCTTGGTGCCGGTCGGGTAGTCCCCCGGGAGCAGGTGGGAGGATACAGAGAGGCCGGTGCGGGTGGTGGTAGTGCGGATGTAGTTGAGGATGAGTTCCCAGCTGAGCAGTGGGCGGCCGGCCCAGTTCTTGCTGATTTCGCTGAAGAGGCGGTGCTCGATCGGGTTGTACTTGGATTGGCCCGGGGGATAGTGTGCCACGCGGACGCTGAGGCGGTGGGGATTGCAGTAGCGATGCTGCAGGGCGTACTTCCAGGCGCGCAGTCGGTAGCCATTGCTGCCGCCGCAGTCGGCGAGCTCGGTCAGCAGGGTGGCGTGGGGGTAGCGCGCGCGGCCGGCGGAGCGCCACCAATGGTCGAGGCAGTCGACAGCAAAGAAGGGCGTGTCATGGGACTGACCGACGAGGACTGTGCCGGCATTGGCGTGCAGGTCGTAGATGCCGTAGGGCACGGCGAGGCCCTGCGCCTGGGAGCGGAAGTCGTGGTCGTTGACCTGCACGGGCTGGCGTTCCCAGGCGGCACCGGGATTCTTGAAGTTGCCCACGAGCTCTTTTTTCTTGGTGTCGACGCTGACCAGCGGGCTGCCGTCGGCGGCGCAGCGGCGTTTGAGGTCGGCGATGCACTCGAACTGGGCGTTGCGGTCGGTGGGAGAGACGCTGGGGATGGATTTGTGGTTCACGCGCAGGGCGAAGCCGTCGGCCCGCAGCAAGCGGGCGACGGTGCGGTCGCAGAGCGGGAAGCCGAGCTGCGTGAGGGCATCAGCCAGGCGGCTTGTGGTGCGACGGACCCAGCGCAGGCCGCCGCAGGGGTCGCCAGCGGTGTCGTGCTGGAGCAGGCGGGCGAGAGCGGCGCTCAGTGCAGGGTTTTTTTTCGACGCGGTGGCGGCCGCCGCCGGGACGGCGGACACGGTCGCGCGGGACGTCGCCGGCGAGCAGTTCGCGGCGTCCGCGGGCCACGGTCGAGGGATGCAGCCCGGTCAGGGCGGCGGCTTGGCGGTCGCCGCCGTGACCGCGTTCCAGGGAGGTCAGGCCGGCGAAGAGGCGACGCTGGCGCTCGTCGAGCAGGTCGACGAAGAGTTCTCGGGCGGCGGCCAGGGCGCGGCGGGCCAGGATCTGTCGCTGGCGCCGCTTGGCTTGGGGCGCGCAGTAGAGGAAGCGGCCGTCGAGCTTCTCGCGGGAGAGACGGTCGCCATGCACGAGGTGGCGCAGGGCATCGCCGCAAGGGACATGCAGGAGGGCTTCCAGTTCGGGGACGAAGTGGCCGGCGTGGGCGGAGCGCACCAGCGATTCGGCTGTGGCGCGCAGCGTGCCATGGGCGGAGAAGCGGACGCCTTGGAAGGACCACAGGCCGTGCTGGTCGAAGCGCGCGGCCGCGGGCAGGGCGTAATAGCGACGGGCGTGGGAATAGCTGGTGAGGTGGGGGACGAGGGCGAGCTTGCGCACGACGGTGCGGCGGGTGGAGGTGCCGAGGGCGGCCATGAGCTGAGGCATGGAGGCGACGGTTTCGCGTTCCAGCAGGTCGATGAGGGAGCGGAGGGGGTAGAGCGTGGGACGCATGGGGCGGAATCGGGTTCAATCCGTACATGAGACATAATAACTTGGGCGGCAATCCCGGCGACGATGTCGGCAAATGCCGAGGAGGGGGGGCTGTGAATCCGCGGCAGCCGGGCCATGATGTCCCATGTATGCCTTATGGAATTGATCTATTATTTCGCTAGCCCTTAGCCTGACGTGCGCTCGCTGCTGGCCCAGCATACTGCCGAGACCGGCCAAGAATTCGCGACGGACGTGATGCACAGAATCTGGCACTGCATCTCCGGCCAGCCCCAATTGGTCAACGCCCTTGGCCTCCATGCCTGTTTCGAAGACGAGCAAGGGTGGAAACGCAGCCAGCCCATGCGACTTGACGCTATCGACCGGCCCGAGGCAACCGTTAGTGTCATCCGCGTCACGTACCTGGACCAGCTTGCCAGCCAACTGACGGTGGTGGCCGTCCGGTCTCTGGTGCTGCCCATAATCGCCGGGTCGGTGTATGCCTGCCACTCCACTCGCCCTCTGGAGTAGGTTCTTGACCTCGGTCTAGTGGCCGGATCTGGAATGGTTCGCGTGACCAACCCCGATCTACGCCGACGTTGTCTTCGGCGAGCCGACATTCAAGCTGGGGTCGGTACTCGAGGACCGTGTCTCCCTGAGCTCCTATGTCCACGACGGCCGCCACCTCGACCTTCCGCAACTCATTGTGCATTCAGGGTGCTGGCTGCGATACTGCGGACACGGAGAAGCTAGGCCCCGTCTGGTGCTGCACGCCCACATCCCGCGCGTGGTCAACTCCGCCGGGTGCGGTTCCGGGGAGTGTGTTGTCACCCGGAGGCGAACCGCCCCGTCCGTTTGAATGGCCCCGGTCCCACCGATCGCTGCGGCCCAATCCTGACAAGCACGTCATTAGGTGCAAGGTCGTTGGCGAGCGCTCCGGACTGGAGGCCGTCATCCTGGCGCGCCTGCAACAGACGGCGTCATGCGCCGACCGCAGCGGCGCTATGTCGGGACCGTTGGCGGTCTTTGGCACACACTTGGAAAGGATCTGGGATAAGCGAATCTCATAGGAAGGCCCCGCAGCTGGACCAGCCGCCGATCACTGTGTGGGGCATGTGCTCCAAGATCTGGTCGGTGCTGCAGAGTGCACCGAAGCGCTCGCCGAGGGCCCAAGGAATGCTGGACTGCCGCGTACCGCATCCCTAGGGCTCGCTGCCGAGAATCCGCCTTGCTTGCCGACTTTGGCGAAGTTCGCACCGATGCTTCAGACGACCCGAGCATCTCCAGCCAACCGTCGAAGCGTTGCCCCGAGGCCAGTGACCGGCAGTTCCGAGTGCAATACTCAGGGTGCGTGAGAAAGTTCAACACTGAGGGGCCCATGGTGCCCAACCGGCACTACTGCATCCCGCCTCTCAGTCGCATCGATCTGGAAGCGATCCTCGAACTTATCGAGGATATGCGCTACTTCGTCCTCCACGCCCCCCGTCAGACTGGCAAGACCTCAATCCTCATGGCCCTTGCCGACAAGCTCAACTCTACGGGCGAGTACCGCTGCGTCTACGCCAACTTCGAGGTCGGCCAGACCGCCCGGGAGGATGTCGGTCGGGCAATGCGAGCGCTGTTCGACCAGCTGGGCAAACGTGCCCACCGGAAATTGGGCGATCGCTTCGTCGACTTAGTCGGTGCAGAGCTATTGGCACGACGTGCCCCAGACAGCGTCCTCAACCGGATGCTCACACTGTGGTCCGAAGCGGACGAGAAACCCCTAGTCCTGCTGATCGATGAGATTGACACGCTTCAGGGTGACTCGCTCATCTCTGTTCTGCGGCAGCTGAGGGCCGGTTATGACGAGAGGCCGGATGGCTTTCCCCAGAGCATCATCCTGTGCGGCGTGCGCGATGTTCGCGACTACCGCATCTTCTCCAGTTCCAGAGGATCCAACGTTAGCGGAGGCAGTGCCTTCAACATCAAGGCCAAGTCGATGCGACTGGGAGATTTTACCGAGGGCGAAGTGCGCACGCTCCTCGGCCAGCACACCGCCGAAACCGGCCAAGAGTTCGCACCCGGCGTGGTGGGCAGGATTTGGCAACTCACCCAAGGCCAGCCTTGGCTGGTCAACGCCCTTGCCCTCCAAGCCTGCTTCGAGGACAAGACCGGCCGCGACCGCAGCGCTCCCATCGACCTAGCCGCCATCGACCAAGCCAAGGAGACCCTCATCCTCAACCGTGTCACACACCTTGATCAGCTCGCCAACCAGCTCAGTGAGGAGCGCGTCCGGCGTGTGGTCCTCCCCATGATCGCCGGGTCGGTGGATGCTCGCTACTCCCCGCGAGACTTGGAGTACGTTCGCGACCTCGGATTGGTTTCGGCATCTGGCCCTGTCCGAATGGCCAACCCAATCTACGCTGAGGTAGTCCCCCGCGAGCTGACGATCACGCAGCACTCCGTCCTCGAGAGCCTGATCTCCCCGAATTGGTATGTCCGCGACGACGGCAGCTTGGATCTGTCGAAGCTCTTGGAAGCCTTTCAGGGGTACTTCCGGGAAAACTCCGAATCTTGGCTGGAGCGCTACGGCCACCGCGAAGCGGGGCCCCACTTGGTACTGCATTCCTACCTGCACCGCGTGGTCAACGGTGGCGGGCGCATCACTAGGGAGTATGCCCTCGCCCGCAGACGAACTGACCTGTTAGTCGAGTGGCCGCGGCCCGGGGGCACGCTGCAGTCCAATCCCAGCAAGTACGTCATTGAGTGCAAAGTAGTTGGCGAGCGCTCCGGCCTAGAGAGCGTGGTCCGCGCCGGCTTGCAGCAGACGGCTTCATACATGGACTTGTGCGGCGCGGAATCGGGACACCTAGTGGTCTTTGACATGCGGCCGGAGAAAACATGGAAGGAGCGGATCTTCAGGAGGGACCCGGAGCCGGACCACACGCCGGTCACGGTGTGGGGTATGTGAGCTCGACGGTGGCGGCAGCCAAGGGCGAGTACTGGGTGATTCCCCACAAGGCGAACGCTGAGCACGCAGCAGTAATGGAGCGAGTATTGAGCGTCTATGAGCGACCCCGGGATGAGAGTTCCCTCGGGCAGCGAGGTACGCGCGGTGCCGACGGACCACAAGCCCTTCCCGCCCAAGCCGTCGGCATACCCTTCCCGTAGGATCAAGGCTCAGGGTCTCCCATGTGAACCACCCCGGCAACAGGACGCGGCTGCCCACTGACGTACAAAGGTTTCGCGAGATCCGCGCCGAAGAACCTCTGCATCGTCGACAAGACTTCCCTTGCCCTGCTCCTCTTCAGCGAACGCCATCACTTCTTCCTTTCCCCTCCCCGAGGGCTTCGGATAGATTCTCTTCGTCAGAATGCTCACGAAGCTCTCCGAGCGTGCCCGAGACTTGTTCGAGCGACACGCAGCGTGCCGGTAGTGGGACTGGGGAGTCTGTCGCCCCGTCCGCGTGCTTGACTTCTCCACAGTCGATGCCACTCTTCCCGGCACCATCGAATCCGACCTCGGTGAGCAGCTCGACAGGATGGAGTACACCAACGGCATCGAGCGCCTCTGTCATTCGGCCCGGGGTCGGCTCCCAAAACTGATCCACACTCTGCACGAGATCTCTGGCCGACGCGTCACCCTCCTCTCTCGACGGGTACGACAAGCCAATCGTTGATGCCGTGCACAAGTCCGACCTCGTCCGCGCCAACTGCGGCTACCTCTGCAACTTCTTCTCCGTCGTCAAGAGCTGTGGCGCCAACCTGCGTTCTCTCTCCTCACCGGCGCTACCAAGTTCAGCCGCTACGCCATACCAGACAACCTCAACGCTATGACACCGGACGCTCGCTACTCCACTATCTGTGGTTACATCGAGCGCGACCTTGACACAGTCTTCGCCCCCGATCTCGACGGTGTTGGGCGTCACATTATTTGGACGTGAAACGGACCGTTCTCGTCGGATTAGCAGGACGCAGAATTGGGCCGATGGTCGAATAATCCGGGAATACCAGACGGGCACCCACTTTACCGCCCTATCCTGGCGAGATGCTCAGCATCATCCCGTCTCTGGGCAGGCTGCTGCCGAAGGGGAGGGTTGAAGGGCCGCTGGGAAGCACGTGCCGAGCCGAATCCGGGCAGCCAACACTCACTACCACTCCACCCGCCGGGTAGTTTGGTAGCGCCTCTTTGGTAGCATCGCTACCGCTACCCCATCGATGCTCACGTAATCCGACGAGATCGGTGCATGCTGTTCGTCATCCGCGATCACAGAATCCGACGCGTCCGCGATCATTTTTTGTGAAGTTCAACAGACGGCCTTGACCTCGAAAAGGTGCGACAGTCGCACTACGGCTACAACTGGGCCGGCGACGAGACGGTCGACAACCCCATCGACATCCTCGTGCTCTTGAGAGAGCAGGAGATTGGGGCCTCCTGATTCGAGACCGGCAGGCCCAAGGACCTCCTTCCGGGGAATGTGCCGGTGGCTGGCACCGCATTCACGGAAGGGGCTACGCACCGGGCAAGCAGCTCGACAACCGGCACTTGCAGTCGATTCTCTCGGTGGAAGCGCGCGATTCACTCACTTCCCAGATCGTGACTGACGCCGGCGCCGGTCGGGGCCCGAACTCGCTCAGGATCGTCCGGGCGCAGACGCCTGCGTACAGTGTTCTCAGCATCGGCCAATTGGCCGGCCGTCGATTCAAGTGGCCAGACCTCTGGTCAAGGGAGCTGGCGGAACTCCTCCGTCTTGGCAACCCGCTCAGAGTCGACCGACTGCCACCCGATGATGGTTTAGGGTTAGTGCCAGAGAGGAGAACACCGTGCCCGTTACAAGGAGAGAATTGGGGACCGCGGCCCTAGCCGGGACCGCGACTCGACTCGTTCCCGCTGCAGCGCAGCAGCCGTCCCGCTGGAATCCCCTAGTTCCAGGAAGGCAGGCGCCCGAGGCCAGGGAAGGGATGGACGGGTCCGACACGAGGCCGATGCACCTGGCTCCGGCGGATCCCTTCGCCCCTGGTGCCGGCATTGGAATCGGTCACCGATTCCCACCGAGGCCCGAGCCTGAGGTTTTCGACTTCTACCACGCGACAGGCATCGAGTACGGCAGTGTGCTGGCACGTCTGGGAGAGGTCAGTTATGACTGGCTGGTTCGCATGAAGGAGCGGATGGCGCAACGTGGCATTCGCCTGCTGAACGTTAACGTCGTCGGACTGCATTGTGATCCGGTGATCGTGCTGGGACTGCCCGGCGTCGAGGAGAAGCTGGAACTGTACCAACAGTTCCTCCGCGACGCTGGCCGGGCGGGAATACCGTACACGACCTACGGGCACATGGCGAATCTGAGGCTGGGCTACGGCGTGACCGCAAGAGTCCCCTCCCGCGGGCAGCGGGCGCGCCAGTTCGATGCGCGGTTGGCCGAGGGCTTTCCGCTCTCGCACGGCCGCGGGTACTCGGAGGATGAGATCTGGAAGTCATTCACAAGGTTCGCTAGAGCCGTAGTGCCGGTCGCAGAGGACGCCGGCGTGCGCATCGGGCTCCATCCCGATGACCCGCCCTTGCCGTCGCTCGGGGGCGTGGCGAGGGTGTTTCGCGACTACGAAGGGTACAGCCGCGCCCTTGAGATCACCGACAGCCCCAACTTCGGGTATTGCTTCTGCATGGGAACGTGGGCGGAAGGGGGCGAGAGCACGGGCAAGTCAGTGATTGAGATGATCCGCGAGTTCGCACCCCAAGGGAAGATCTTCAAGGTGCACTTTCGGAATGTCGATCAGCCCATGCCGCGGTTTACCGAGACCTTCGTCGACGACGGCTACACTGACATGATCGAGGCGCTCAGGGAGCTGAGGCGGGCCAACTTCAACGGGGTCATCGTGCCCGATCATGTCCCGGGGATGAAGCCGATGGGCGACAGCAACACCGCCTACACGGTGGGCTACATGCGGGCGTTGAGGGATATCGTCAACCGCGAGTTTGCGTAGGCGGGATCGCTGGCGCCAGACGGCCCGCACGGGTGGCGGAGGTCTGGCCAGCAACAGGGCCTTAAGCTGCTTGCGGGCTGCTCCGCTGTTTCCCGTCATCCTGCGGTCGCGTCTCCCAGCGTTCCACGGCACGATAAGGCGGTTCCGGGCCACCCGGGCCCCAACGTCCCATCGCGAGTACCAGCAGTCCAGTTCGGCCACCAAGTTCCGGAACGGGGTCGGCTCGGCCGCCTGCCAACCGGAGCGTCTCCCAACGAACTGGCGTAGCGTCGCCGTGTCTCGCAAGCCGCCTACTCGCGCTGGTCTGCGCCTCTGGCCATGGGGCAGCGGACCTGGAAACGGGCCCTTCCTGCTGGCAGTGTGAGACGCGCCGACCAGCGGGTCTCGGGGCGTTTGGCCGAGATTCCGCAGCCGACTCAGCGGTGTATGAACCAGCCAGCCCCTAGCCTTGCGTCGGTATACTCTTGCCGTGCCTGTCCTTCCGACACGACTGCTGGTTCTCTGTGTTGCATTCTTGCCACTCGCGCTAGGCGCAAGCGAGGATGTCGGGAGCCAACTCCAGAGGATGCTCTCCAGTCACCCGGAAGCCGATGCCAACCGGGACGGGGCGCTCACCAGGGAAGAGGCCGCCACCTACATATTCAATACAAGACAGCGCGGCCGCATGAACCGCGGCCCGGGTATCCGAGACCGGAGTCTGATTGATGCCTACGAAGCGCGCTCGCACGGTTCGATGCCATACCGGCTGATGAAGCCGCTTCACGTTGAGCCCGGAAAGCGATATCCGCTGATCGTCAGTCTCCACGGGTCCGGCGGCGTAGGTGACGACAACCTGAGCAACCTCCGGTTCTGGAATGGCGTCATGGCACGGTCGGAGTGGCGGCGGAAGTACCCGTCCTTCGTGCTCGTCCCGCAGCGAAGGCCAGGAGGGATATGGGGCCCTAAACCGGATGTGCCCGGTACGGAAGACCTGTTTGTCCGCGACGACTTGCCGCAAACCTTCGAGATAGTCGAGTTGCTGCAACGGGAGTTTCCCATCGACACGGATCGCATCTACGCCCTCGGCTCTTCGGGGGGCGGCGCCGGAACGTGGAATATCGTTGCCGCGCGGCCCGACATGATCGCGGCCGCTATTCCAGTCTGCGGACGATTCAATCCCGCCGAGGCGTCCAAGCTGGTCCGAGTCCCCATCTGGGTGTTCCACGGCGATGCCGACCCTCTTGTCTCGGTCGAGTTCTCGCGCAGCGCATTTGCCGTCCTTGACGAGGCGGGCGGGGACATCAAGTACACGGAACTGCGCGGAGTCAAGCACCCGTCATGGATTCAGGCGTTCACCTACGCAGGTGACGACGAGTCGAAGGGATACGTAACCCGGCTTGGCAATCAAGCATCCGATCCCACTCTCGACGTTTGGGAGTGGCTCTTTGCGCGCCGCAAGCGCTAGCCTTCGGCAATCGCGGATCTGGCGTTGACGCGCGCGTGACTCCCGCGCGGTCCGACCGTCAGTTGCCAGTCGGGCGTCCAGCAGCGGGGAAAGGCGCAACTCTGCCTATGCGCGGCTTCGTGCCGGCTGAGCTAGGCGTTCCGGGGACGGCCGCCGCAAGCGCTGCAACGCGAACCTCGATTCGCCAGCGGGCCGGCCCCAGCTTGGGGCGCCCTACCTGACCTCCTCATAGTCGGAGCTGGCTGTCAGTTCGCCGCTCCGGACGTTCACGAACCACGCAGTCGCGACATCAGGCAGGGCCGCTGTCACCAGCCAAGTGCCACCGTTCCGGGAGAGCGTCGCGGGCGACTGGGCCCATTCTCGGGAACCCGTGAAGCCCGAGTCTCCGGTCCACACCAGCGAGGCCTTGTCGAGATGCTTCGCGGCTCGCATCTCGACGCGCACTGTGCCGTTGGAGAGGCTCGATTCCGCCGAAGTGAGCCACGGCTCGCCAGAGCGCACGACGCTGTCGGCGAACGCGTAACTGTCCGGAGGAGCCCAGCCTGCCCTGTGGCTGTGCCCCATGCCCGGAATAAGCGAAACCATGCGCGGGCCGGGTGCGGTGCGGTAGCAAGCGGCTTGGCTGTCGAGCGGGAAGGCTCCGTCGCCCGGCCACGACAGCCAAAGAACGGGCGTTCGGACGCGGTCCATCCGGACCATGGGATCCCAAACCTCACGGTAGAGTCGGTTGTCTCCAAGGGCCTCGCCCCAACGGTTGGCCGAGTCGAACATGTGCCCGCAGCCATAAGTGGGGATCGCAAACGCAAAGCGTCGATCGATGCCGATGACGGTGCTGGTTATGACACCGCCCCAAGAGATTCCCATGAGCCCGACCCTGTCGGCATCAACCTCCGGCAAGGACCGCAGCAGCGAGTTCGCCAGTACCGTGTCAGCCACTGCGTGGTACATCCACTGGTCCCGCAAGGGCTCGGAGGAGTCAGCGTAGATCCCGTCGCGCTTCGGACCAGCCCATTTGTGCCGCTTCCAGGATCTTCTGGCACTGGGCGGGACTCTCTCGGCCTCGTCCGTTTGGCCCTCGACCGCAATCGAGATTGCGGCGTACCCCCGGTTGGTCCATTTCTCGACCCACTCCCGAAAGGCAGTGCCGCCGCCGCCATGAACCAGGACGATGCCGGGAACCCTGGCGCCTCGATCTTCTGGCAGGCCGAGCAACGCAAAGACTCGGGTGGCCCGGCCCTTCCAGGGGAGTCCCTCGAAGAAGATCGCTTCCAGCCCTCCATCCTTGGCGATGCCTTCCGCAGAGAATCGGGCAGGGGCTGCCGTGAGGTCGCCGAGCCCCAGCACCAGCTGGCGCTCTTCGGCGAAATCTCCGGCAGCATAGATGGTGGATACCAGTACCAGCAACGGAACAAGCGCTTTGAAGAGATTGCCTCTCATGGTCCGAGACCTCTGCAGCTTCCCGCGGGACAATCTACCGCAGCTTCATGTAGTCCGGGTTCCAGACCACGGTCAGAACTCCCCGTCTCATCGCCATGATGTCCTTCTGCGCCACTCTGGCTCGGCAGCCTCCCGCACCTCGCGAATAACCATTGCGAGCAGGAGAACCAGCGGAATCGACAGGGCGTTGATTACGACATACTCGACCGGATGCAGTGCCCAGGCCCCGGTTGCGACCAACGAGTAATTGAAGGTGAAGGTGTTGTACGCATACGTTGTCAGCGAGACCAGACCGGCCCACAGCGCCCGGCGACGTCCGCCCAGGTACGCTGCCACAAAGTAGAGCGCCAACAGGGCAATCCCCGTATCGATCAGGCCCATGCTGGTCCACAACGCAATAGCCTGCGGATGCCAGCCCTCGGCCGGCGGCGGGGGAAAGTCCTCGATCGGACGGAGTCCGAAGAGGTACACCACGTTCAAGATGAGGTGCCCGGTTTGGAAGACG
Source organism: Bryobacterales bacterium (assembly GCA_965203925.1). GTDB lineage: Bacteria > Acidobacteriota > Terriglobia > Bryobacterales > UBA6623 > VXMF01. The sequence goes on along the minus strand of OZ241924.1, from coordinate 283,697 downwards.
CCGTAGTAGGCGACGAGCAAAGGCATCGCCCCGCGCGGCTTCGTCAGCCCGCGGTTGATGTGGGTCCGGCCCCACATCTCAGTACGTGCCATGTCCCGCCAGACTCGTCCAGGCGCCGAAGACATCAAGCGCCCCGTCGCGGGCGACATCGACAATTGTCAGCTCGCGTTCTTCGAACCGTTTCGTCATCTCCTCGTAGTTACCCTGTCTCGGAACTCTACAACTGCGGCGACGTGCCGGTTGACCGACAGGCAGATCATTGCGAAGCGCGACCAAGTGGGTCGCGCCCACGCACATCGAGCACGGCTCGCAGCTTGAATTGATCTCGCAGCCCGTCAGGTGTTACGTCTCCAGCTAGCGGCAGGCGCTTCTGATCGCCACGACCTAGGCAAGTGACGTTGGTTCGACCGAGCGGAGCACCGGCTTCCAGCCTTCGCCGAAGAGTGCCCAGTCGCGGTCGAGCACGGCCCGAACTGCCCCTTGGGGCCCGGCATCATACCCCCACCTGACAACTCCGGCTCTTGCTTCCCGTGCGCTTCGACCATCGTTCTAGCGTGCCGGTCCGCCGCTTCGATGCCGCAGCTGCCTTGACCTCACGCATTGTATCTCTCCCTGCGGGGCGACAGGCTCGCACTCGTCGTTGAGGTACTCCTTCGCAGCTCCATGCAGCGAGCGCAACCTCCCGCACAAGATTGAGGGCCCTGCCCCACGCAAGCTCCCCTGGCCTTGACAGTGCCAGAATCCAGCCGTCCTCGGAACGAACTACGCCGCGTGGCCCACGACCGACCGTGTGCCAGAGCTACTCGTTGGCGGTCGTCAGCTCCTGTCCGCCTGCCACCCAGCCTTCGATCCCACCGAACTGGATCTCATTCTCAAACCCGTTGTCGCGAAGTATGGCCGCCGCACGGGAGGCCCGTCCTCCGCGCCGTCAATAGGCGACGATCGGTTTGTCCTTGGGCACCTCGGCCAGCCGGCCCTCCAGCTCATCGATCGGGATGTGCGTGTAGCCTGCGATGACGCCGTCTTCCTGGAGCTCCTCAGGCGTGCGGACGTCCAGCAAGAAGATGTCCTCGCCCGCCTCCATGCGGGCGGCGACACCCGCGGCATCCATCTCGGTCGGCTCGGCCGGAGCCGAGGCCTCGGCCTGCTCTTCGGGAGCCTCTTCGGCTCCCTCGCTTTCGCCACCTTCGCAGCCCAAGCCCAGCGCAAGCGCTGGAACCAACAGCCATCCCATTCTCCGAATGATCATTAAAGTCCTCCTCAAGCGTTCCAGCCTAGGGTCGACGCCTCCGGGATCCGCCGGATCAGGTCCGCCAGCTCGACACGGCTCTCGGCACCGATGGTGAAACAGTCGATGCAGTCCAGAGCCAGTGCGTGCTGCAGGGCCTCGCTGACGCGGTTCCGCAGGACCCCTTCTCCTAGGATCTTCATGCCGATGACGCCCTTGCCCGCCGCCTTGATCTTGCAGAGCTCCTCGACGACTGTCGCGGGGTCGGCGTCCATGCGCTCCCCGACAGCGTTGATCCGGGCCAGGTCGACATCGACGAACTCCTGTTTGTGCACTTGGCGCAGGGCCGGCAGCGAGTGGCACGAGATCCCACGCGAGCGGACGATCCCCTTCTGCTTGTACTCGTTGATCACATCCATTGCGCCCCGGCGGTTTTGGGGCCAGTCCTCTTCCCGCACCGCATGAAGCAGCAGCAGGTCGATGTAGTCCGTGTTGAGCTCCCTCCGGAAGCGCTCGATGTCGTCCCGCATGCCCTTGGCCGTTGTGGAGGTCGATTTGGTCATGATCACGACCTTTTCGCGGGGAATGTGCTGCAGGGCGTTCCGCAGGTGCGGGTGGCTGCCGTAGCCGTCCGCCGTGTCCCAGAAGGTGATCCCGTTGTCAAAGCCGTATTGGTAGAGCTCCGTGATGCCGCTTACGCCCAGCTTGCGCGTCTGGTTGGACGCACCGCGGAATCCGCTCGTGCCAGTGCCCATCGCCAGCCTTGATGGCAGCAGGCCATCGGGCCCAAGGGTGGTCACGTCATAAGCAAAGCGCTGTTGGGGACTCGCGGAATACCCCTTTGGTGCTCCGAACAGTCCCCGTTGGACGGCGCCCAACGATGTTCCGGCAGCTAGGGAATAGCGAATGAAGTCTCTGCGCAGCATCGCGGGGTTTCTCGCAAGACAGGCTACCACAGCCCCGGCCGCGCGGCAGGTCCTGACGAGGGCTCAGGTGGGCCTCAGGGTGCGTTCAGGCTCCAGTCGTACTCGTAGTCGATAGCGCCTTCAAACTCCCGCAGGCTCTCGGCCAGTTCGCCCTCGGCGTACAGCCTGAGGTGTTCAAGAATGCCTTCTTCACTGCCTCCAAAGTCCTCCTTGAACCAGTCGTAGACGCTGGAGAGCACCATGAAGTCCTCGTCCACTAGGTCTACTCCCCGGGGGTCGTTGACGTATGCGCGGGCAGCCGCCTCCAGCAGTTCCTCGGTGTTCTCGGCAGAGAAGACAGTGGTGGGCAGATTCGGGCAGCTGTAGCTCGCACAGTTGACGCCATAGTGCACACGGTTGTCTCTCCAGATCGGGCGGAGGATTCCGTGCTCGATGTTGTTGAGGGTAATGTCTTGGCCCGCAACCTTGCCGTACGCGTCATCCCACGGTCCAGGAAACACGAGACCGGCCAGCCACCGCTTGCTGCGGATGTCGCGGATGGACTCGACGGGGTAGTTGTCCGAGACGATCTTGACCGTCAGGGCGTTGTAGAAGTTGATCCAGTACGCCTTCTGCTCGGCGCGCGAGTACTTGCGCGGGTCCAGCCTCTGGAGGCTGTTCAGGTAGGTGCCGAGCTTCCTGCGGTCAGCGGAGTTGGAGTTCAGGCCCCGGTAGTCGAAGCGGTTGGGACCCTCGCTGTCCGAGCTCAGGTAGGCGTCCAGCAGTTCCTGCCACGGACCGTGGTCGATCTGCTGCTGGTTAGCCTCATCGCTCGCGTCCCAGAATGCGATCAGCTCTGCCTTGTTGAACTGCGCGCTCGCGCTGCTCACAGCCAAGGCCATTCCCAGCCCGATCGTGCCCGCCCGCTGCCCCCATTTCGGCGGGGAAGGGGATTGTTGCGTCAGTTGTCTCATGAACGTCTCCAAGCTGCGTGTTCTTCGGGTCGCGGGGCTGCGGAAGGGGGCAGGGCCCGTGCCCGCAGCCGAGCAATGGTGGATAGGATTCCGGCGCTGGCGCCCAGAACGCCTCTCAGTGTCCCGCCGATCTTGGATTGTCCGTGCCGCCTGCGGCGGGTGTCGACGGGGACTTCCACCACCCGCAGCCCATGGATGATGGCCTTGACCTGCATCTCTACGGTCCAGCCGTATGCCTTGTCGCACATCTCGAGGCGGCGCAGTGCTGCGGAGCGGATGGCCCGGAATGGTCCGAGGTCGGACACGCTGCGCCTCCACAGGAGCTGGATGAGCAGGCTGGCCGTCCTGTTCCCGATGACTTGTGCGGCCGACATGGCTCCCGATTCGCAGCGGCCGAGGACCCGCGAGCCGATGACTAGGTCCGCCCCGTCCGCTAGGGCCTCCAAGAGGTCGGTGGCCTGGCGCACCTCGAACGCTTGGTCGCCGTCCACGAACACTACGGCATCGACGGGCCACAGCGCCAGCAGCGCAGTCTGGCATGCCAGGCCGTAGCCCGGTGTCGACTCCAGGACGACGCGCGCGCCCGCCGACAGCGCCCGACGGGCCGTCCCGTCACAGGAGCGGTTGTCGCACACAACCACATCGTCAAAGACGGGGCCACCTCCGCCGACCGACAGGGCGCGCAGCGCCCGGACGACTGGCCCGATGTTCTGCACTTCGTTGTGTGCGGGGATCACGGCCCCGACTCTCAGTCGCTTGAACACGGGACGGTGGCACCTCGCGCAGTACGGCGCCAGACGTCGCACGAAACCGCTGCCAGGATGGCGCCGAACTCTGCGGGCCGGACCCAGGCAGGCTGTTCGTACGGTTGGAGGCTGGCGTCCCCGAGATTGAGGCCCGTCACGTAGCTGAGGAGGACGGCAACTGAGGCTGTCCAAGCCCACAGGCTGGGGACGATTGCCGCGAATGGCAGCAGCCAAAGCAGGTACCACGCGTTAATCACAGGGGATGCCGCCAGCAGCGCCCCGTAGAATAGGTCGCCCCTAGGCGGAGCGGTCGCTCCAACTCGGCGACAGACCCGATAGTAGCGCAACGCCGCGGCGCAGCAGGCGGCTCCCAGGACAACTCTGGCGCCGAGCGGGCCGATTGCTGTCGCCAGCGGTCCGTACAGTGCCGAATTGAACTCCCATTCCGTGGCGAAGACCACGAGCGAATCCAGATCCGTCCCGCCCGCGAGCACGAACGGAGCGTACAGCACCCCTAGCGTCGCCCCGCAGGTCGCCCAGTATCGGGCCCCAGCACGAGCGAGCACGAATGGAGCCAGCAGCACGGCAAAAACCTTCGCACCGCATGCCAGCCCTAGGCTCACAGCCGCGGCCCACCACCTGCGCTCCCTTGCCAAGACGATCGCTGCCAGCAGCAGCGCCACGCCGACCCCGTCTGGGTGGGCCGTGAACGCCACCTCCTTGACCACCAGAGGGCACCACGCGTAAAGCAGCACATTGCGCGGCGGGGCGAGGCGCAGCAGGAGGGCCACGATTGCCAGATCCGCGACGATCAGGATCACCTGCAGGATGCCAATGCTCGCCGGCCGAAGCCAGTAGCCCACCAGGAAGGCCGCTTGGGTCGTAGGTCCGTAGATCGTCGGCAGGTCTGGGTTGTTGATGCCGTCGAGCACACCTTGAAAGGCCTCGGGGATGCTCGGATCCGCAAATGATTCTTCCGGTGCAGCGCCGTAGGGCGATCCGGTCGTGGCAAATCGGAATCCGTCCCACAGGTAGCGGAAGTAGTCGTCCTCGTAGACTGGCCCTCCCAGCAAGCCGCATACACGGAAGACGATGGCCCAGCCGATCAGGCACGCGACCGACAGTCCAGCACTACGTTCACCCAGTCGCCAGAAGAGCGCGAAGGTCGCTAGTGCCGCACCTGCCAGAGACCCAAAGAAGACAGCCAAGGGCGGCCCGCCTGGCTGCTGGGCCGACCATGCCAGAACGCCGTATGCAAGTGTGCACGAAGCACCCGCCGCGTGAATCCATAGCAACGGGGGCTTGCCCCCTGACCCTCGCAATTGGCTCCCGTCCGGGCCCGGCAAGGCGGGCGGCGGCCTTCCGCCAAACGCCCGCGAGGTCGTCCCTCTAGTCGCCCGCCGTGATGCGCAGGTTGCGGTAGTGGGCGACCGTGGATCCTTCCATCCAGAGTGCGATCTTGCCGGTTGCCTCGGCCCCGGACTTGACGTCGTTGACGATCAGCGTGGGCTGCTCCGCGCCGTTGACGTGGATGCGGGCCTTCTCGCCGCTCACGACGATCTTCACTGGTATCCATTTGGCAGGGACGATGTCGGCGTAGGTTTCGTACTTGCTCGGTGTCTCGCTCCGGAAGCGGAACCAAGTCCAATCAGGGTGCGAGATGTACTGCACCGAGTGGTTGCGACGCACTTGGTCCTCCGCACGGCCGTTCGTCGGCCTGAGGTAGAAGCAGTCGTAGGTCTTGCTGTCCTTGAGGCGCCACGCGAGTCCGACGAAGCCGCGGGCACCGCCCTGCGATCCCGGCTGGGGCTGTCCGGCAAGCTCGAGCTCGATCGTGCCGTTTCCGAAGTCAGAGCCTTCGATGATGGCCAGATGGCTCGTGCGGAAGCGCTCGAAGGCACCCGGCCCCCGCGGCGGCTCTTCGCCCCGCGCACGAGCCGCCTCCACCGCTTCCCGCCGGCGCTTCGCCGCGGCTTCGACCACTGCTGGGTCGGCTGTGATCCTGATTCCCGTGCGGCCCTCAAGCGTGGCTGGTTCAGCGATCACGTTGACTAGTTTCAGGCCGTCGGTCGAGTCGAGCGCCAGCTGCTCCGCGGACGCCTGCGCCAATAGCCCGGCCGCAGCCAGCAGCGCCAAGGGTGCCGCGGATGTCACGCTCCGCGCTGCCATCACTGGCTCCAGGGAGGGGTCACGCCGTTGCCGCGGGCATACGCGATCGACTGGCCCAGATGCTCGCTCAGATGGCCCAGCGCGGTCCACAGCGCCCCTCTAGTCGTGGTCTCTCTGCCGAACATCCGCATTGGCTTCTCCGCGTCACCAGCACCGACGCTGCCGATGGCTCCACCGATGTGCTCGAACGATGCCTTGATCCTCGAGACGATCTCAGCCTTGTCCGTGGTCGACTTTTCCAAGCCGCGCAAGTCCAAGCCTTCTGGGGGGGGCGTGCCAAAGGCGCGCGCCACAAAGTAGTTCCCGCCGCTAACGTGCAGGAACAGCTCGGCTGTTGATCGCACTTCCTCGCTCGGACGGTACCCGAGCCTGTCGGCCGGCGTGGCTTCGGCCAGCGCGACGAATTTCTCCTCCAAGGTCGCCAAGCGCGCCTTGGCCTCTTCGACAAAGGCGTGGTTGTCGGCGAGCACCACTGGTGCGGCCATCAGGGCGACTGCACACAGCGGTGCCAGTCGGCGAAGTTGTTGATGCATGATTGAGTCCTCCGTTTGTCGTTGGTTTTCTAAGGTTTCGAACAGTCGGCGCGCCACCGCTTCATAGAGCGGGGACACCCCACATACCTATGGCTTGCCGAGGCCGAGAATGGTTACGTTCGGGCCGCGGACTAGCCTCGATTCCCAACGCAGGTTTTTTGCCTGCAGTTTTTGGGGTGCCGGTTTAGAGGAAGGCGATCTTGAGAGGGAGGTTGTTGAGCCACGGGATCGTCACGGCCTCGTCAGCGATGCCGGCCTGTACTAAGAGCGGGTTGTAGGCGCGGCGTCCGAAGCGCACTTCAATTTGGTCGGGAAGGATCTCGATGCGCGCGGAGGCCTGCACGAACTTGCGGAAGAGCGTGCGGGCCTTGGCCTCGGCCAGCTTGCCCCCGAGCAAGCGTCCCAGCAGGCGGTACAGGCCGGAGGCCATCAGGGTGATCTGCAGGTCGACGTCGATCTTCTGGGGCACCTTTGAGGAGAGCGCGTCCATGTGGAAGAAGTCGATGGCCTCTGCGATGGCGTTCTCGATCAGCATGCGGCGCGCGTAGCGCTCGATGATCTCCGGCACGGGGTTCTTGAGCTGGTTGGTGATCAGCAGGATGGGCCTGCGCTTGCCGATGTTGGTGACCGCGATCTGGCGGATCTCGTGCGGATAGGCGGGCAGCTCCAGACGCTGGTCCAGCACGCGCGGGTTGCGGTAGCGTCGGCCGATGTTGTGCAGCCGCACCCGGCGCCAATCGGCCTGCGCCGCGCTGGCGACTTGCGCCAGCACGCGCTTGGTGCGCGAGCGCAGGGTCACAAAGCCGATGCCGCGCCGGTGCAGTTGGCAGAGACCGGGGCGGGTGGTGAAGGTGCTGTCGAAGACCAGCTCGTGCGGGTCGCGGCCGGTGCGCTCGCGCCACCAGTCGGCGAAGAGCAGGGCGGCCTGGGGGCGGTCTTGCTTGGCGATGCAGGTGTTGCCGTAGCACAGCGCGCGGGTGTCGGCGTCGCGCGCGACGAGAGCCAGGATGCCCTTCTGCTTGCGGGAGCGTTTCGAGACGTAGTGCTTGCCGACGAGGGCGTCGTCGCCGTGGTAGGGGATGGTGTGGAAGTCGAGGTCGAAGGAGTCGCCGCGAGGCAGGCCTTGCTCGTGAAGGGCCTTGTTCCACAGGCGCGCGAGGGTGCGGATGTGGCGCGGGTCGACGCGGCAGGAATACTCGGTGAGGGTGGAGCGCTTGGGGATGCGGTTGAGGCCGGCGAAGAGGGCCAGGCCGGGGTCGCAGACCTCGCTGTCGACATGGGAGTGGCGGGCGGAGCCGTAGAGTTTGAGGGCGAGCAGGGAGAGCACGGCGTTGGGGGCGGGCAGCATGGAGCTGCCGGGCATGTGCGCCTGTTCGAGGATGGAGGCAAGCGGGAAGGGGGCGAGCAGGCGGGCGAACAGGAAGAGGCCGCCGTAGCGGCTTCGGAAGCGCCGCGGTGAGAGGTCGAGGGAGCGCCGGTCAGCGGGGGGTTCGAGCAGGCGGGGCAGCTGGTCGGGCCTGCGGCGGGGCAGCTTGGGGACACCGTTGTCGGCGAGGACGCGGTGAACGACGGTCTTGCTGGCGGGGATGCCGAGGCGGGCGAGCTCTGCGGAGATCTCGAGGATGGAGAGGTTGTTCTCGCGGCGGAGCTTCAGGATGGTGCGATCGCGCTCGATGGATACCGGCGTGGGGAGGCCGGGCTTGCGGCCGGGAGTGGAGGGCAGGAAGAAGTCGCGATCGGGGTGCTTGTCGAGCTTGCCGGCAAGCTGCAGCAGGTAGGCGGGGGAATACTTGAAGCGCCGAGCGGCTTCAGGCAAGGAGAGGCCGTCGACGCAGAGGGCGCGGAGGGCTTCGTACTGGCGGTGGTTGGGGTTTTGGGGTTTGAGGAAGACGGGGGCCAGGTGGGAGAAGTCTTTCATTGAAATAGGAGGAATTGGGAACTTTATCCACCATACCATAATGACGATTCCTGCAGGTGCCTGAGGGAGGGCTCGGAGGCACTTCGGAGAGCAGCCGCAAGGCACTCGGGAGAGACCGGTCGACAGGCGCATGACCGCCAAGCATGGCGATTGCGGGCGATATCCGGGCCTTCTGCGGTGTGGGGGCCAAAACCGGGGCTGAGCCGAGATGGCCAAGGGACGCGCCCCGCGGGGCTCTCGGGAGAGGGGCCACAAGAACTCCTAATGAAACTGTGGATATAGTTCCTGCTTCCGGTATATCCACTAAGACGAAAGAGCTGAAGCGAGCAGCAGTACCGCGCCACGAGAGCATCGGACACCCTTGGACCAATGGGTGAGTGCCTGTCGCCAGCGGATCCTGACGGACTGGTGCAGCGATCTGGCCGTCAGCTGAAGTCGATTAACCTGCGTTGGGAATCGAGGCTAGCCGATTCCGAGGTCCGAGGCTCTCTCGGTGATTGCTCCACAGGCCTCGCAGACCTCGCTCCCGCAGGCTGGGCAGCAGATGGTTGGAATCACGGCGCGACAGCACTTGGGGCAGTACGTCTCGGACATCAGAGCGGGCTCGACAGTCGGTCTGCTGGGCAAATGGTCCAGCGGCGCCCAGCAGTCGCCACAGCGGCGCGGAGGTGTCTGCCGTGCCGTCTTGGTGATCCTCTCGCTTTGCTGCTCCATTCGAGTATCGCAGGGGGTCCAGCGATTGCTCACCCGCACGCCTCTCCTGATCGTACGACTCGTTGCGACGACCGATACGGGACTCTTCTACGGGCGATTCTTGTGGTTCATCGGGAATACAATCGACGACTTCCGCAAATCTACCAGTAAGTTAGCTGCCCATGTACTGTACGATCATGAGGCCCCGTCAGTGTGATGGCTGGGGTGAGTAGATTCGGGCCCAACCCGCAAGGAGCAAGTGCGGCCGACCGGGACGCGGGACTGCCGCTAGAACACCATTCTCGCCAGCAAAGCGACCGACGATTGCGGTAAGACTTTGATGCAGTTGTCCCTTGGCTCCCCGCCCGTGCTAACTAGTCTTCTCGAAGGGCGCAGCGGTACTGGCCGCTCGGACAGCTGACGTGGACAACCGTCGAACGCTCCCACGTGCCGCCAGTGATCCGCGCGTCGATCATCGCTGTTCCGAGGACAGCTCAACCAACCAGTCTGCCGCATCGGGGAGTCAATCCTTTCGGGCGATTCGGTCAAGCCAACGGGCATGAATGCCCGACAGGCCATAAAGCGAGCCGGCAAGCTGGACCGTCACCGCCCCTATCGTATCGGCGTCGTCACTCAAAGTTGACTGCCAGCAGAACGGCCGTTCGGAAATCGGCAGCGCGTGAGACGGCTCAGCAGGGGGCCTCCAGCAAGTGGACGACGTCGCCGGAGGCTCGGACCTCGCTCTGCGCCCATCCGTGCCGGAGCCTCTTCCAGCGATCGCGAAGCAAGAACGGCTGGCCGTACCAATCTGGCAATGGTGTTCGCGAGCAGATTCGCGCGAGCCAGGCGCTATCCAACGCTTCGGCGCCTGAATCTACCGCGGCCGAGTAGACCGAGCCCCACCCCTCAGGTCCCGAGCGTGCGAGTCTAACGCACCCAGTTCCTCCATGCGGTCCCAATTGACGGTATTCTTGCGGCTGCGCCGCCAGAGCCACTTTCGCCATGTGCGCGTTTCGAAGTGCTACGTACCCACCCCACATAATCGCTCGCGATAGCTTTTCAGTCCGTGAGAAATGAGCGATTTCCAGTCTCCGAATTCGGCACTAAGAGGGACGTGTCGAATGTCCGAGAATCCCAAATTCTCAAGACCCAGATCTAATACTAACGTCCAAACTACCTTAGTGAGGAAACAGTCGCGAACCAAACTGGGCAACTGACTCCACCGTGTCCACGAGCAATGTTCCAACATTGTGTTGCCCAATTTCGATACGAGTTAAGAATGGCATTAGAAACAACATAAGACACGAAAGAAGCATTATAAATACCCACCTAGAACTCAGATAGAACTTCGTCATCAGTGAGTCATGTCCGCCTTGAATTGACGCAATTGCTGTTCTGTGGATTGGTGATTCCTGACTCATCTGGAACACCAACGCAACGAATGCTAAGAAGAGATGGACCACTGTGTATGTCAGAGTTGAGATGATCATTATACTTAGCCAAAGACCATGGCCGAACAAATCGTTTCGACTCTCCATAATGAAAGACTGAAGGTCCAATCCAACTCCAGTGATCTGACTGGTGATTGCCAACACTAATGGAATCGTCACGGCCGATTGAAAAAGTAAGAGAAACGCAAATAGTAAGTCTAGAATAGCATACGACAATACCTCTAGGAAGCGCTTGCCTCGACTTGCGATGATTCTGAGTAGAAGGAAATGACTGACTCCCAAAGAGAGATAGTCATTCAACGCATTGATGGCTGGGAGCACGATCCAAGTGATCAAGACCATCATCAATGATTCTGTTACATGTCCGTGGACAATCAGGCCTAACATGAGATAGGTTAAGGCGATCAGAGATAGCCCAAATCCAGACCAATAACTTCCTCGGAAACCATGCAGCATTGGGCCTAGAACACGCGACATAAAATATAGAGGAATCAAAACTAATAAATCTGGAAGATAGTTGCCGACCATGGACTCTGAAGGTAGCTGATGTGGGGTTCCGTACTTGGCGATATCTTCAATCGAAAGTAAGGAATATCCAGCCGCAGCGCTAACAAACGTTACAATTATTACTGATTCTATACGGGAGATTTTGAATCCAATAAATATGGCGAGTGCCGAGGGTATGAGAAAGATAGTCGTACCCGCGAACATCCCGTAGATCATTCCAGATGCAAGTGAGAACAATGAGAATTGTTGAAAATATCGAAGTTTAGCAGAGTCGCTGTTGAGCTCGGATCTGTTCGCGGACCACCATCGGTCCCAAATATAAAATGCCAGAAATATGATTATGAAAAAAGAGCCGCTCATTATGGCCTCAAAGCGCACGAGTTCTTTAGTTGCAGAAGAGTGCCTTATGACATTGAATTCTCCGATTTTTCCACTCCCTCCAAGCGCGACACTAAGTGCTATTGCGAACGCGCTATAAGCTTGGGATAATGTAATCGAGAATCCAAAACTCCTAAGACTAAAGGGTCGTCCAGAACGACTATGAATAATTCGAACTAATTGAATCAAGATGTGAATATACGTGGTCATGAGTCTACGAGATCGCAGTTCCATTAGCACGTCAGATCGCCCCTTATCCGTTGTGAACTTGGAGTGATAGTGAAAAAAACACGGACCGCATATTATTGCAACAAGTATGCCGGTAATTGCGATAAAGTCTCCTGTTGACATGTCCGTTCTGCTAGGAGCTCCGTGCCTCTCTAACCCGCCGACACTCTTAGACTACCTCCACTAGGAAATGGAGACCGGTATCATGGTTCTTACGCTGGGCAAGAGCCCTCGGGGAATTGGTGCGTCCGCAACATTTCCAACAGTAACACCCCATCGTGCGTCCCGTCTAGTGTGTCAGGAATTGGTAGGGCAACAGGCCCTGCAAGCACGGCAGGGCCTGCCCGAGGTCGACTTCTTCCCGTCCGTCCGCGACTGCCCCGGTTGCAGCGGCGAACTGTGCGTCCAGAAGACCAGCATGCTCGCCACTGGCACGCTGGAAGGCCGGAAGGTCCGACTCTAGGGCCCGGGCTGCCCGGGCCCGCCACTCATCTTGCAGCAGTTCGCCGACCTGGCCCCAGAGGGCTAGCGTTTCGGCTACGACCTGATCGCCTGGGCCGGGCCGCAGCGCCACCAGCAAACGGGCCGGCACCCGGAAATCGCTGCCGATTTCGCGAGCTGCGGCATCCCAGTCTGCAGCGGCTCCCTGCCCGCCATCTGCGACCGCTTGCTGCAACTCTTGGAGACCCTCCACCAGCGCCATGCTCTCGCTTGGCGCGCCAACATGCCGCATGGCTGTTTCCTGAACACCTCGATGCCGCCTGCTGCGACAAGGGCAGGGGCGGACTCCTACTGTAGTCTGGAGCGATGGCGCCGCTGGGTGCTGCACGGCGTTCGCATCCGTTCCGAGAATGGTGACGAAATGTGGCCGACCAGCGAGATGAAGCTGGTCGCCTTCGGCCATCTGGTCGCCTGCATTCGTGACTTGGGCTGCGCCAAAACCAAGGCTATCGTCGGCTGCCTGCAGCGCGATAGTCTCGAACTCGTGTGCCACCTCCATTTTCTCGCCGCCATCACCCACAAGATTCTCGGTGCCAGCGACTCCGCAATCAACCGTGCCCTGTCCCAGCTGCGTATCTGCAGCAGACTGCGCAGCCTCCGGAGACCGCTGCGGGCCCCAGGCCCGCCAGCTCACAGCAAACGGCCGCCGGCTGGATCTCCCGGCCCGGTTGCTTTGGACCCTGTGGGCTGACTGCCGGACCCAACCGGCCTATACCTTCGGCCTGACGCACTGGAAACCCTGCGAGCGCTGCCGCCAGATCGACGAACTCGCCGAAAAACTCCTGCCCGATCTGCGGGAGATTCCAAGATCCACGGCCATGCCAGGCTAGGCCTACACCGGGTCGGGCATCGTCCACGGTTCGCGGTAGTCTTTGCTCAGCATCCGGTCGGCGTCAGGATCGTCGAGGAACTTCTCAGCCTGGGGGTCGAAGTGCAGCACACGCCCCACTCGGTAAGCAATCTCCCCAAGGTGAATCAAGCCGCACGACAAGTGCGCGACTTCGGCGTTGGCGACTGGCTGCTCGCGGCTCTTCACGCAGTCCAGGAAGTTGTTCATGTGGTCGGGGTGGCCGGTCGGGCCGTGAGCCATGCCCGGGCCCTTGCGCTCGTCCTTGCCCAGGTAGACCTGGAAGTAGCCCCGCCTCGAGAAGATCATGTAGCCGTCGGTTCCGTAGAAGGCGTTTCCGCTGTCGAAGCCGTGCAGGCCGTACGGCGTCCAGCCGCGGTCTTCGTAGATCAGGACTTTCCCCTCGTCGTAGTGATAGGCCACCATCATGTTGTCCGGAAATTCCCGCTCTCCCTCTAGGTCGATCCTGCTGCCGTGGGCCGTGATGCGATTCGGGTGGACCGTCACGCCCAGGCCCCAACGCGCCAAGTCCAGGTCGTGCGGGCCGTCTCCGCCGATGTCCCCATTGCCGAAGGCTCGGTACCAGTTCCAGTTGCGGTTGTAGCGGTTGGGATTGAACGTTCCGTCGAAGCGGGCCGGCCCGACCCACAGGTCGTAGTTCACTCCTGGCGGCACGGGCGCGTCAGTGGTGGGCTGGCGGTGTGTGTGGCGCTGGCAGTTCCACGCCTTGGACATCTTGATCTCACCGATGATGCCGTTCCGCAGGAGCTCGTCGGCCCTGCGCGTGACCTCGCTGGAACGCATCTGCGTGCCGTGCTGCACGATTCGGCCATACTTTTTGGCGGCCTCGACGATGAGCCTGCCCTCCCGGAAGACGTGGCTGGCTGGCTTCTCAATGTAGACGTCCTTCCCGGCTTGCATCGCGCGCACAGCGATCGGAGCGTGCCAGTGGTGCGGCGTTGCCACCACCACCGCGTCGACCTCCTTGTCCTCCAATACGCTGCGGAAGTCCTCCGCTAACTTCGGCGTTTCGGATGTCGCCTTGAACACTGTCTGCCCAGCACGCTCGGCGTTGGCTTGGTCGACATCACAGATCGAGACAATGCGCACGTCATCCCGCGTCAGGACGCGCTCGACGTGGCCGTGCCCCATGCCGCCCACGCCGATGACGGACAGTCCAACCTGCTCGTTGGGGGAGGCGGCGCGGGCCCGTACGGCAAGTCCGGCCATGGCCGCTCCCAAGGCTTCCCGTCGTGTGATCTGATTCACTTGCATTTCCTCTCCTTTGTGTGTCACGGATTTGCCAAGACCCTGGGGCGCCGCCATCGGCTCCGCATCCGAACAGCCGCCTGCATGTGAGATCACCGCACGACCGCGGGAGCACGGAAACCCTCGCTGGCGCGGTTGCAATCGCCCATCGCTCCCGAATGCCGAAGGCCCAGCGACCTGCAAGTGGGCAGGCGCAGACCGCGCCGGCCTCTCCGGGCCCAGTGAGCCAACCCGCCTCGAAGGCGCCATCAGGCTAGCACAGGGCAGTGCGTTGCCGGGCCGCCGTTTCCGAACTGGAGGCAGCAAGCGCTTGGGGATCCGCCGACGGCTGGCGGTGGCTCGAAGCGGTGCTGGCCAAGCGTCAGCTGACTTGGTCGGCGGGGGCTTCGCTAGGCAAGCGCGCCCGCACAGCCAGACCAGCAGCCGACTGGGTAACGGCTTGCTTGGGGCGCCGGATCACCGCGCCCACCTGCGGGACTGACCATTGGACTGCGTCACAAGGCCACCGCAGCTGTGCCCCGGCTCAAGGCTGCCTTTCGCACAGGCATTTCCGGAGGGCCATGTTAAAGGCTGCTGATACATTGGATCCCGTGCGCCAGCGCTTCCTGCAAGCCTGCGCGGGCCAGCCATCGGACTGCACTCCGGTGTGGTTCATGCGTCAGGCCGGGCGATACATGGCGGAGTATCGCAAGCTGCGGAAGAGTTACCCAATCCTCGAGATTTGTAAGACGCCGCGCCTCGCAGCCGAGGTCACCCGCCAGCCGATCGATGCGCTTGATGTGGATGCGGCGATCATCTTCGCAGACCTCCTGCTTCCGGTCGAGCCGATGGGCTTGGGTCTGGAGTTCGTCGCAGGCGAGGGTCCCAAGATCTCGAGACCGGTCCGCAGGGCCGAGGACGTGAGCCGGGTGGCGACGACGAGGACGGCCGAGCTCGGATACGTGGCGGAGTCGATTCGCCAAGCGCGCCGCCTGCTCGATGACTGCGTGCCCCTGATCGGGTTCGTCGGGGCCCCTTTCACCCTGGCAAGCTACATGATCGAGGGCGGAGCGTCCCGGCACTATGCCGCGACGAAGCATCTGATGTGGGGCGACGCCGGTGCGTGGGCGAACCTCATGGGCCGCATCGTCGAGGTGCTGGCGGAATACGGGGCCTCGCAGGTGGCCGCCGGTGCCAGTGCCATGCAAGTCTTCGACAGCTGGGTCGGGGCGCTGGCCCCTTCCGACTACCGGCGATTGGTCCTGCCACACTCGCGGGCACTGATCAGGCGGCTGCGGTCGTGCGGAGTGCCGGTGATCCACTTCGGCACGGGCAATGCAGGCTTTCTTGAGGACTTCCACCGCGCAGGAGGCGACGTCCTGGGAGTGGACTGGCGCGTCGATCTCGGCCAGGCATGGGCGCGGGTCGGCCACTCAACGCCCGTGCAGGGAAACCTGGACCCGATTGCATTACTGGCCCCCCTGGACCAGTTGCGCTGGAGCGTCAAGAGAATCTTGGACGCTGTTGGCGGCCGGCCGGGCCACGTCTTCAACCTCGGCCATGGCATCATTCCACAGACCCGGGTGGAGAACGTCCGGGCGGCGGTGCAGATCGTCCGCGAGCACACAGCCGGTCAGTCCGCATGCGCCGCGCACTGATCGTCGGCGGCGGCATCTCTGGGCTCGCCGCCGCATACTACCTTCACCGCCGCGGAATCACCAGCACTGTCGTGGAGCGGAGGTCCCGACTTGGAGGCGTCATCCGCACCGACATGTTCGGAGGCTGCGTGCTTGAGGGAGGCCCCGACAGCTGGCTGACTGAGAAGCGCGCCATGCTCGGCTTGGTGGACGAACTGGGACTGGGCAGCGAGGTGATCGGGTCGAACGACCATCGGCGCAAGACACATGTTGTAGTCGGAGGACGCTTGGTGCCGTTGCCGCCGAGCATGCGCCTGATCGCTCCGGCGGACCCTTCGGAGCTGTTGTCGACTTCGCTATTCAGCCCGGCAACCAAGTTGCGCATGGCGCTGGAGTGGCTGCGCCGCCCCGCTGTCCGTCCCGAACGTTCCGTGGCGGACTTCGTGCGCGACCACTTCGGCCAGGTTGCGGTCGAGAGGCTGGCTCAGCCGCTGCTGGCTGGGGTATACGGATCGCCGCCCGAGGACCTTTCCGCCGACGTCATCCTCCCCAAGCTGGTCGCCTACGAGCGGCGCTACGGCAGCGTTCTCAAGGGCCTGTTCAAAAGCCGCGGGCAGCGCCCGACAACCCCCCTCTTCCAGACCCTCAAGGGAGGGATGGGTGTATTGGTCAGAACGCTGCGGAGAGCACTGGAGCCGGCGTGCCGGTTCGTCCGGGACGAAGCTCTCGGGCTCCGCCGGTCCGGTGATGGCTGGACGCTGAACCTGGCCGGCGGGCGCCTCGAATCGCACACTGTGATCTTGGCGGTCCCTGCCTGCGACGCGGTCCCGGTCCTGGAAACCGCCGACCCGGACTTGGCGCGGCTAGTGGGCCGTGTCGGCTACACGTCCTCGGTGGTGGCCGGTCTGGTCTATAGGGCGCGGAGCTTCACGCACCCGCTAGATGGGTTCGGGCTCTTGGTGCCGCGAGCCGAGCGAGCCTCGGTCGCTGCCTGCACTTGGGTCAACACGAAGTTCGACGGCCGGGCCGGCCCCGAAAGGGTGTTGCTGAGGGCCTACCTCGCCGGTCCGCCCGATGCCCCGGTTCTGGGCGAGTCGCAACGCCGACTGCTGGCGAGGGCACACGGCGAGCTAAGGCAGTGGATGGGACTGGTCGGTGGCCCATCGCGAGGCAGAGTCTACCGCTGGCACCGCACAATGCCCTGCTATGCGGTCGGCCACCGCGCCCTTGTTGAGCGGATCGCCTCTGCCGCCGCGAAGCACGCGGGCCTGTACTTGGCTGGAAACGCCTACGACGGCCTCGGGATCCCGGACTGCGTGCGCCGCAGTCGGCGCATCGCTAGCGCTGCAGCCCGGCGCGCCGCGACCCTCAGGTCTCCGAGCGCTGGACAGCAATGATGGTCATGTCGTCCCCTTGAGGCGCATCGCCCGAGAATCGTCTCACCTCCGCGAGTATCGCGCTCACGAGACGGTCTGAAGACACACCGGAAGCGGCTTCTGCGACCGCCCAGAGTCGCTTTTCCCCGAATTCCTCCAGGCGATGGTTCATCGCCTCGCTGAAGCCGTCACTGTAAACAACCAACGTCTGGCCCGGCTCCAGTCGAGCCGTACCGCGCTCGTACGGGAAGCCTGGCACAACGCCCAAGACCGGCCCGCCCTTCCCCAGCAGCTCTGGCTGTCGCCCGTTCGGGAGCACGATCGGGGGGTTGTGCCCCGCATTGCAGTACTCGAGCAGGTGTGTCCGGGTGTCCAGAACTCCATAGAACATGGTCACGAACTTGTCGGAGTCCGTGGTGGCGTGCAGCATGTCGTTGGACCGCGAGACGCACGTGGTGACATCAGGCGACAGGCGGCTCTGGCTGCGGACCGTCGCCTGCACATTCGACATCAGCAGCGCCGCCGTGATTCCCTTTCCGGAGACGTCCGCGAGGCACAGCCCGAGGCGGTCGTCTCCGAGATCGAGGAAGTCGTAGTAGTCCCCGCCGACGCGCTTGGCAGGCTCCGAGAGTCCTGCGATGTTGTATCCGGACCGCGTGGGCGCTTTGGTAGGGAGGAGCTTTCTCTGGATGTCCCTCGCTAGGCGGAGTTCCTCCTGCAGCAGCACAAGGGCCTTCTCCTCTTCGATCAGGCGCGCATTCTCGACCACCTGCGCCGACTGGGTGGCAATGATGCTGAGCAGACGCTGGTCCCCGCTGCTGAAGCCTGCTTGGCCGTCCTTGTTGAACACCGTCAGCACGCCGATCAGCCTTCCCTTAAGGACCATCGGAACGCACAGCAGTGAGCGGATCCCGTCTTCTCCGGTTCCGGCGCGGAACCGCGTGTCAGAGATGAGATCGTTGACCACGAGGGGTTTCTGGTTCTTGAGCATCCACCCCGTGATCTGGTCGCCGAGGCGCATCGGCATCGCCATGGCGGACTCGCGGTCGACCTTGCGGACCATTGTCTTGAGCGCAGCCCCGGCCTCGGGCTTGTCGAGCAGCAGCAGGGCCCCTTGCTGAACCTTGAGGTGCTTGACACACTTGCGGACGATCAGGTCAACCGTGGCGTCGAGCGAAGAGGCCGAGGACACCGCTGTCGAGACCTCATTCAGAATCGACAGTTCCTCCAGCGCTGCGCGGAGGCGTCGGTTTTCCGCTTGGAGTCGTTCGACCGTTCGGCTGGATGTGGGCATCGTTTCTGGTCCTGATGTAGAAGATCAGCTTCGCTCTACCAATTCCAGCAGCACACCGCCGGCGTGCTTGGGATGGACGAACACGTAGCGATACCCCTCGGCGCCGATCTGCGCGCCGTTTCCCACGAGCACTCGTCCGGCCGCCCTGAGGGAACCGATTGCACTGTCCAGGTCTGCCACCAGCAGCGCCAAGTGGTGCATCCCCTCGCCGCGACGCTCCAGGAAACGCGCCACGGGCGACTCCGGGCTTGTCGGCTGCAACAGCTCGATGCGGCTGTCGCCCGCGGGAAGCATGGCCACTTCGACGCCCTCGTGCTCGACCACTCCCCGATGGGCCGGCTCGCACCCGGCGGCGTCGCGGTAGACCTCCAATGCCTCGTCGATGCACCGCACGGCAATGCCGACATGGTCGATCTTCATGGCAACCACCGCGTCCGCAGACTCTGCGCGGTCTCTCGCACGAAGACGTACGGGTTCAGCGCGCCTGCCGCGATCTGCTCGGCGGCCCCTTCCAGGTCAATGCCGGAATCTGAGGCGAGCCAGTCTTCAACCTCGCGCCCGAGCCGCTCTCGCAGGAAGCGCCTCCAATATAGCGCCTCGGGCTGCCTCGCCGGGGCGCTGCGCACTGCGGCCAACAGCTCGGCGACCCCCTTGCCGCTCAGCGCGCACGTGCGCAGGATCGGAGGTCGCGGCTGCCCATCCGGAATCAGCGAGATCATCGCGAGGATCTGGCGCTCAAGCTCGTCGGCCCCCGGCTGGTCGGCCTTGTTGAGGACAAACAGGTCGGCAATCTCCATGATCCCCGCCTTAGCTGCTTGGATGTCGTCGCCCATTGATGGGGCCAGCACGACGGCGACCGTGCCGGCCAGCTGGACGATGTCCACTTCGCTCTGCCCAACTCCGGCCGTCTCGATCACCACCGACCGCAGACCGGCCGCCTCGAGCAGCGCAAGGCCGTCGTCCACGGCCGGAGCGAGGCCCCCCAACTGGCCCCGCGATGCCATTGAGCGGATGAAGACGCCGTCATCCCGGTGGTGGCGCTGCATCCGTACGCGGTCTCCGAGCACAGCACCCCCTGTGAACGGGCTGCTCGGGTCGACGGCCAGCACACCAACCGTCTCGCCGGCGCTGCGCAGCTCGGCTGCGAGGCGGTCGACCAGCGTGCTCTTGCCCACCCCCGGTGGCCCGGTGACTCCGATACGCAGAGCCTTGCGCCTGGCCGGGTGGACGGCAGCCAGGAGATCCGCACCTCCAGGCAGGCGATTCTCCACGATGCTCAGGCCGCGGGCCAACGCCCGCAGATCCCCGCACAGGATTCCCTCGGCAAGCCGCTGCATGTCGAAACACCGATGCGGGCCGGCAGGCCCGGGCGGAATTCGATTCTAATTGGCGGTGCATGCTGTCGGCCCTCCTTCGATTGCAGCCGCGTTGCGGGCCAGCCGGAACTGGCCCGCGGGGGGCACGTCCCCCAGCAGACACGGACCTGCTGGGTACACTGGAATCCAGCACCGATGGCTCACCGGACGGGAGGCAAGTGCGCGATAGTTGCCGAGAAGCCTTCCGTTGCCCGCGACATCGCCAACGCGCTCGGGGCCCGCACGCGCGGCAAGGGCTACTTCTCCAGCGCAGAGTGGGTTGTCACGTGGGCTGTCGGGCACCTAGTGCGGCTTGCCGAGCCCCACGAGATCGATCCCAGCTGGCGTTCCTGGCGGCGCGACTCGCTGCCGATGCTGCCTGGGGAATGGCCGCTTCGCGTTGACGAAGAGCGCGCGGACCAGTTCGGCATCGTCAAGGGGATCCTGAACAGCAGAAAGGTCGCGCGGGTCGTCTGCGCGACGGATGCGGGTCGCGAGGGCGAGCTCATCTTCCGCCAGATCTACGACCTGTCCGGGTCCTCCAAGCCTGTGGACCGTTTGTGGATCTCGTCTCTGACGCCCGCGGCGATCCGCGATGGCTTCAGTCGCCTGCGGCCCTCTAGCGAATTCGACGGACTAGCGGACGCCGCCCGCGCTCGCGACCGGGCGGATTGGCTGGTCGGGCTCAACCTCACCCGGCTCTACACCCTCGACGCGCGGCCGTCCGAGGAGTCCCGCGTGCTGTCGGTGGGTCGCGTCCAGACACCGACCTTGGCCATGCTGGTCGAGCGCGAGAAGGCCATCCGGGACTTCGTGCCCGAAGACTACTTGGAGGTGCACGCCGACTTCGAGGCCGGTGATGGCCAGCGCTACAGCGGGGTGTACTTCAGGCTTGAGAGGGGGAAGCGCCAGAAGCGGCTGCCGGCCGACGGGGAGGTGGCGCGGCAGGTCCTCGAGCGGGCCAAGTCCGGGCGGGCCGATGTCCAGTCCGTGCAGAAGGGCCGCCGCCGCAAGCCGCCGCCGCTGCTCTACGACCTGACCGAGCTCCAGAGGCACGCCAACAGGCTCTACGGATTCAGCGCAGAGCGCACGCTGTCGCTCGCGCAGGCGCTCTACGAGAAGCACAAGGCGATCACCTACCCGCGCACCGACAGCCGGCATCTCTCGTCGGAGATGGCACGGCAGCTGCCACGCATTGCGCCCACTGTCAGCGCACGCTACGACCCGAGCCTAATCGCCGAGGGTACGGGGAGGCGGCAGCTGGGGCGCCGGTTCGTGAACGACGAGAAGGTCTCGGACCACCACGCCATCATTCCAACGGGAGCGGGCATGCACGTCCGCTCGGGTTCTCCGGAGGCCAAGCTGCTGGATCTGGTCTGCCGGCGCTTCCTGCAGGCTTGGCACCGCGACTACCGCTACTCGACCACGACAGTCATCACGCGCGTCGTCCAGCGCTCGCAGGCCGACCAGTACCTGTCCACCGGCGTCACCGTCGAGGATGCGGGCTGGAAGGTGCTCGACGTGAAGCGCAAGGCCAAGCGGGGGGCAAAGCCCAAGCCGAAGCTGCCCGCCGGACTCCGGCGGGGCGACGCCGTCCGCGTGCTCGACGCGCGGGCCGTGAAGAAGAAGACGAAGCCCCCGCCGCGCTACACGGACGCCTCATTGCTGACAGCCATGGAGTCCGCAGGCGAGGCGCTCGACGACAAGGCCCTCTCCGACGCCATGAAAGAGCGCGGCATTGGGACCCCTGCTACGCGCGCCGGGATCATCGAGACGCTGCTCAAGCGGGGCTACGTCGAGCGGTCCAAGAAGGTCCTCTTGGCCACCCCCTTGGGGATTCGCCTGATCGAGACAGTTCACCCCAAAGTGCGCAGCCCGGCGCTCACCGGGGAGTGGGAGGCGAAGCTGCGCGGGATCGAGCGAGGCAGCGGGGGACTTGATCCGTTCATGCGGGGCATCGAAGAGTTCGTGCGCGAAGTGGTGGGCGGGGACGCGCCCGGGAAAGCGCCCGTGGAGGTCCCGCCGGCACGGGCCACCGCGGTCGCCGGTGGCGGCGATGTCACGCCGGCGCTGGCGGGAGGGGGCCGGCGGGAGAGCCCGGTGCCGAACTCGCGCAACCGGGAGGAAGCGGCCGGCCCGGTCCGCTCTCAGCGGCCCGCTCCGAATG
Organism: Bryobacterales bacterium; assembly: GCA_965203925.1. GTDB lineage: Bacteria > Acidobacteriota > Terriglobia > Bryobacterales > UBA6623 > VXMF01. The sequence goes on along the minus strand of OZ241924.1, from coordinate 261,542 downwards.
CTGTGCCGCCCGCCGGGAACGGAGAGCCTCGAGGAACGCGTTTCGGCGCGGGGCCGCAAGGGACGATTCGTCCGGGACCGATCCCTGCCCAGCACTCCACACCGCCCTCCGGCGATCCACGCCCGGCTCCGGTCAGGATTTCCAAGGCCGTGATGCGAACCCTGCTGCAGGAGCGCTTTGGGCATCCCACCTTCCTCCCGAATCAGGAAGCAACGTGTAGGGATGTCATCGATGGTCGGGACGTGTTGCTCGTGATGCCCACCGGGGCGGGCAAGTCCCTGTGCTACCAGCTCCCCGGAATCGCGCGAGGAGGCACGACGATCGTCATTAGTCCGCTCATCGCGCTGATGGAGGACCAAGCCGCCAAGCTCCGCGACCAGGGCTTCCGGGCCGAGCGGATCCACTCGGGCCGCGACCGCATGGAGTCGCGAAGGGTCTGCATCGACTACAAGCGGGGAAACCTGGACTTCCTGTTCATCGCGCCCGAGCGATTCTCGGTCCCGGGCTTTCCGGAGCTGCTCGCCAGCTACAAGCCCGGCCTCGTCGCAATTGACGAGGCGCACTGCATCTCAATGTGGGGCCACGACTTCCGGCCGGACTACCGACGGCTGCGCGAGCGGGTCCCGATGCTCAGGCCGGCCCCGGTCATCGCCCTGACCGCCACTGCCACGAGCGTCGTTCAGCGCGACATCATCGAGCAGCTCGGCTTGGATGACTGCAAACGGGCGATTCATGGATTCCGCCGCGAGAATCTTGAGATCGAGCACGTGGACCTTGTTCCGTCCGTGCGCCCCCAGGCACTGGCTCGGCTGCTGCTCTCCAAGGACCGGCGCCCCGCGATCGTCTACGCGCCTACCCGAAGCGCGGCAGAAAGCCAAGCGGAGCTGCTAGGCGGGGCCATGCCCGCGGCGGCATACCACGCTGGCATGGCCCCTGCAGACAGGGAGAGGGTGCAGTCCGCCTTCATTGCGGGCGACCTGCAGGTGATTGTCGCCACCATCGCCTTCGGAATGGGCATCGACAAGCCGGACGTGCGGACCGTAGTGCACACTGCGCTGCCGGCATCTGTAGAGGGCTACTATCAGGAGATCGGGCGGGCGGGGCGCGACGGGAATCCCTCCAAAGCGGTGCTAATGCACTCGTGGGCGGATCGCAAGACCCACGAGTTTTTCCTGGATCGGGACTATCCCGAGCCGGAAGCGCTGGACGCGATGTACGGCTCCCTGACGGACAAGCCGACCGCGATCTCGGCAATCATGGAGAGGTTTCCCGGGGACGAGTACCGCTCCGAGAAGGCCGTCGAGAAGCTGTGGACTCACGGTGGATTGAAGGTTGGCCCAAACGGTGAGGAGGCTTGGCGCGGCGATCCGGGCTGGCGGGAGAGCTACGTCGAACAGCGGGACTACAAGCTCCGCCAGATCGACCTGATGACCGACCTGACGCGGTCGCGCGACTGCCGCATGCTCGATCTGGTCCGGCATTTCGACGACATCGAGGACAGCCTCAAGCCTTGCGGCCACTGCGACAATTGCGACAGCAGCGTCTGTTTGGTCGCGCAGTTCCGCCAGCCCAATCGCGACGAAGTGAGGGCGCTGTCCACCATTCTTCAGGCGCTGCGGGAACGCGACGCCCAGTCTTCGGGCAGGCTCTTCCGCGAACTCGTTGAGCCGGGCGGCATGAAACGGAAGGCCTACGAGCGTCTGGTAAGCGGGCTCGCACGGGCAAGGCTGATCGACGTCGCGCAGGACGAGTTCCAAGCGCCGGACGGCAGGCTCGTGACCTTCAGCCGGCTGTACCTCACCCCTTCCGGCCGCTACGAGGAGAATGCTGCCGGCCAAGTCCGGGTGAAGACTGAGAACGCGGGGCTGAAGAAACCGCCGAAGGGCCGGCGCAAGGGCTCGGCAGCAGTCCGCAGGAGCGGCGGACGTCCGAAGCAAGTGGAGCTGGGGGGTTCCGCTGGCGGCCACGATGCCGAACTCGTCGCCGCCGCACTTCGCGCGTGGCGCAAGGACGAAGCCCGAAGGACGGGTACGCCGGCGTTCAGGATCCTGCTCAATGCGACCTTGGAGGAGCTCGCCCGGGAGCGGCCGACCAGCCGGGCGGAACTCGTGACGGTCAAGGGGGTCGGACCTTTCATCGCCAAGAAGTACGGTCCCGACATCCTCAGAGTTATCCGCACCTGCGGCGACTGACCTTTCGCCCGGCCGGCCGCTGCCGCAACACGTCCGCGCGAGCGGCCTGCCACCTTACAATTGGGGGCGGGCGGCCGCGACGGCCGAAGGTGGTGGCGGAGTCCCAGCCCGCTCCAAGCGCAATGGCAGACAGGTGCACCTGCGGCAGCCGTTACCCTCGCGGGGCGTCGTTCTGCCCGAATTGCGGTCGGCCCTTGGTCGAGGGGCTCGTCCCTGAGGGCGGAGCGGAGGTCGAGCCCCCGCCCGTTGAGGAGCCGTCTCCCGCACCGTCCGCAACGCTCCCGGACTGCTTCCGGGCGGCCATCCCCCCTGCGGTGTGCGGTGTCCTGCTGAGATTCGGGCTGGGTCTGCTTGCCCCCGTACTGGCACCCTTGGCATTTCTGGTCATGATTCCTGCCGGAAGCGTGGCGGTGAGGCGCCTGTCCCGGAGCGTCGCACCGGTCGGTTCGGTGTGGCAGGGATTCGGGGTCGGCGCGCTCACGGGTCTTCTGTGCTTCGTGCCCAGCTTGGTCGTGCAGGTCGCCTCCCATGTGGCACAGGGACGGCAGTCCATGCTCGAGGTGTTGCGGCGCCAGCTGGAGGGCTCGCCCATGGCGGATGCCCTGATGTCTGCCCTGGACGATCCGGCTGTGTTCGCCGCCGTAATCGCGCTGGGCCTCTTCGTGGAAGCCTGCGGGTTGGTCGTAATCGCGGGCGCGGGCGGATCCCTAGCCGCTTGGACAGGGATCCGGAGCCGCGGTTGAGGCCGATGTGGCCCGGTCGCAGGCGGGAGTCGTTTATACTCGCAACGTGGGCGGCGCGGTAGCCTCCGAGGAGTTCGATCGGTCGTCCGTTCGGCGGATTCTGGGCATAAGCGACGCTACCCTGCGGTCGTGGGAGAGGGTCGGACTGGCCCAACGCAAGGAGAGCTACACCTTTACGGACCTTGTGGCCTTCCGGACGCTGCAGGGCCTGCGGCAGAACAACATTCCGGCCCGCCGGATCAAGGAGTCGCTGGAGCAGCTGCGACTGCGCCTCGCTTCGGTCGACCAGCCCCTCGACCAGCTCAAGATCGAATCCGATGGTCGGCGGATCACGGTCGTACTTCCAGAAGAGACGGTCGAGGCGCTGACAGGTCAGGTGCTCTTCCGGTTCGATGTCGGGACCCTGCGGTCGGTCACCGAGCTTCAGCCGGTCCGCGGGCGCGGCGGCTTCAGGCGGCCCAAGCCGAATGCCGAGGACTGCTTCACGCGAGCACTCCAGCTTGAGCACGGGAACGCGCCCGACGAGGACGTCATCGCCTGGTACGAGCGGGCATTGGAGGAGAACCCGGAAGCACGCGGGGCGTTGATCAACCTAGGGGCGGCGCAGCTCCGCCAAGGTGAGACCGACTCGGCAGCGAAGTCCTTCCGGAGAGCGATCCAGCTGGGGCCCGACCACCCGATGGCGCACTACAACCTCGGGGCCGTGCGGGAGAGCCAGGGCCGGGCCGATGAAGCCGCGGCCCATTACCGGGATGCATTGCGCTGCGACCCGGACTATGCCGATGCGCACTTCAATCTGGCCCAGCTCGAGCAGGAGCGTGGCCGCATCACCGCCGCCACGAAGCACTGGGATGCCTACCTCCAGTTGGACTCTGGCAGCCCTTGGGCGACCATCGCCCGGTCTAAGCTGGAGGGCCTCAAAATGGCCCGCCGCCGTGTGGCCGGCGGCCCGTCTGGTCCGATCTTCGGCCGCTGACGCTTGGTCCGGCTAAGGCCCGGCGTGTCGGCTCGGATACGATCAATTCGATGGCCCCGGCGATTGCGGATGTCCGCGTATTGACGTTCGACATGTTCGGCACAGTGCTGGACCTGACCGGCACGCTCCTGCCCGGATTGCGCCGGTTCCTGGCCAGGATCGGCTCTCAGGTCGATGCGCGCCGGTTCTGGGACGACTGGAGGACGCGCCAGCGGCTCCAGCAGCACCAAGACACGATCCTGATGCTGGGCCATGACGGGTATCTCGATTCCGCGAGCCGCGCATTGGTGCACACGTTGCGCCGCCACCGGATCCCGCACGGGAAGGACGATGTGGTGGAGATGATGGCCCTCTTCGCGGATCTGCGGGCGTTCGACGACGCCAGGGACGGGCTGGCCCGCCTTGGCGAGCACTACCGCTTGGTGGCGCTCTCCAACGGGAACGCTAGGCTGGTCGAGCGCTTGGCGGGCCGGATCCCGGATGTGGCTTTTCACGCCTGCCTGTCGGCCGACCGTGTGGGGCGATTCAAGCCCCACCCTTCCGTCTACCGGATGGCGGCGCTAGAGCTGGATTGCGAACCGGGCGAAATGATGATGGTCGCCTCGCACTCCTTCGACATCCTCGGGGCCCGGGCGTGCGGATATCGCGGGGCGTACGTGAATCGGTACCGGCTCCCCTATGAAGTGTCGCCGCTGCTGCCTGATCTGGAGGTCAGCGATTTCAACGAGCTTGCGGGCCAGCTCGTGCCCGAGTAGTCTGCGCTCGAAGGAATGGACAGTCCGGACCGGCGCACCCGTTCGCTCCTCCGGCCTTGGCCGATGTGTGCGATCTCCCGGCAGCTCCACTGGCGAATGCGTCTTGAGCCTCCTGTCGATTGCAGCTAATTCCGAGAGCACTCCCACCGGACGAAGCGCCGAGGCAGCACGTGTGCGCCACCAAGACGCGACTGTCAGGGAGCGACAAGGGGTCCGATGGGCGTGGCTACGCGGCGACTGTGGGATCTGTGCAGATTCGCCAAGTTGATAGGCATCTCACTCGGCAGTATGTTTGACACGGCCGGTCGCCGTGTACTGTGCGGTGAGCATTTGGGGTCGAGGAAAGCAAGAACTGTGTGACCGAACCCGAGTGGGTGGCCGCAGGCGATGGCGGAAACCGCGGTGACCATCAAGTCGAAGCACTTTTTCGATGCCGGTTCGGGAGAGACCTCAGACGAGGCCGGCACTTGCGTTGCATGCGTCGGCGATCAAACGAAATCCGAGTGCAGACACCGTCCTATTGAGAGCGCCAGAACACGACTTGGTCTACCCTGCGTATCAGATGGACGTTCCGGTCGCGGGCCGACACAAGAAGCGTATGACTCTACGTGACGCCACGGCTCATGTTCAAGCGGAGGACCTCGCCGGAATCCGCCGCCACGAGGGTTCTCTGAACAGCGCTCCATCGCCCCAGTCCTCTGTGACATGGACGCGGAGATCCCTGGGTGCAGGGCGCCGTCTGGACCTGACCCGTTCGGTCGAGCAGAGCATAGTGCACCAATCGCATACGCGTGCCGTCCGGCTGCCGATCCCCGATGAAGCGACGGTAGGCGACACTCGTGATGTCTGAATCCAAGAACGTTGAGCGGAAACGGTCCTGGCGGGACGAGCACCTGAAGTGGATCTGCGGGTTCGCCAACGCCCAGGGCGGCGTTCTAGAGATCGGCAACAACGACCGCGGCGAGGTGGTCGGGGTGCCGGGTGTGCGCCGACTGCTCAAGGAGATTCCCGGCAATGTGCGTTCCCTGCTCGGCATCGCTGTGGGAATCAATCTGAAGTCGGAATCCGCCGGAGAGTACATCGAAGTCGTGGTCGAGCCGCACCCACACCCGGTCAGCTATATGGGGGAATTCCACTACTGCCGCGGCAGAACGAAGCAGGTGCTGGTCGGTGCCGCGCTCAGTCGCTTCCTCCTCCGGAGCTCAGGAAGGACGTGGGACAACGAGCCGCTGCCCGGCGTCCGATTGAAGGCACTTGACGAGCGCGTGCTCGATGTGTTCCGCCGCAGGGCCGCCGCGAGCGGGCGACTCCCCGCCTACATCCTCGGCGGACCGGTCGAGAGCCTGATCGAGAACCTAAACCTTCGGGACGGAGCGCACCTGAAGAGGGCCGCTGCGCTGCTCTTCCACCAGTCGCCCGGGCGGTTCGTGCCGGACGCCTGTGTGACGATCGGCTGTTTTCGCGGCTCCGAATTGATGTTCCAGGACTTGATCGAGGGAGACCTGTTCACGCAGGTGGACCGGACGATGGATCTGCTGTACACGAAGTACACGCGCGGCCTCGTGTCGTATGACAACATCTGCCGGGTGGAGACCTCTCCGGTGCCGCGAGAGGCCATGCGCGAGGCCGTGACTAACGCGGTCATTCACCGCGACTACGCCAGCCCCACGACGACCCAGATTCGCGTCTGCGACGACCGGATCGCAATCTGGAACGCGGCTCGTCTGAGTCCCGAATGGACGACTGAACTGCTTGCCGAGGACCTCCCGTCGCGGCCGCACAACCCGCGGGTCGCCAATGCGTTCTTCCGGGCCGGCATGATCGAAGCATGGGGCCGAGGCATCCGCCGTATCGTGGACATCTGCCGCGAGGCGGAGAGCCCGGTGCCGACTTGGCGGGTCGAATCGGGCGGGGCTGGCCTATGGGTCCGATTCCCCTTCTCACGGACCTACTAGGCCGCCGACTCCGCGGTGCGTAGGAGCGCTGCGCAGAGCACTGCTCCCGACGCTACGCAGAAAAGACGCGCCATCCCCCCAAAGGCGATCGGTCCTACCCAGAAACCGGCTGGCGACCGGATAGTGGATCGCCTGAAGGCTACGCGAGTCATCCGCAGAGGTCGTTCGGACAGAGCAGGGCATTGGGAGGCGCTCCATTGAGGTCGGCCAAGTCTGTGGAGGCCGTGGCATGACGCCCTTAGGGGACCTCGAGATCAAGACCCAGCGACGGGTCATCGCTCTATTCAGGGATCGTCTCCCGGAGGAGCATCTCGGCGACTGGAAGAACCTGCCTGCGAACCACTCTGGCATCGCCGAGGATGTCACGGTCGGAGGCGCTCACACCAATCGGCCCGACCTCGTGCATTGCGTCCATGCGATCGCTGTCGGTCTGATCGACCTCAATCGTCGACCGTCTCGGTGGGAGAGGGCATCAGCGGAACTTGCCAGTCCGGAACGGTACTTCATGCGGTCCTTCTTCACCACCGTGCAACCCGTGATGGCGGGCAACCACAGCTATGGGCCTCGCCACGGCACGATCGGCACTCCTGAGGAGTTCTGGCTCCGCCGGAAGGAATCCGGTGGCTGCGACGCAGCCTCGCCGCTTCTTCGCGAAGTAGGCCGCCTCTGCATGTCCAATCGGCTTCTTGAACTCATCCACGACGGCGTGGCGTTCGACGCGGGCGCCAAGAAGGTCTGCCGTCACAAACAGTACTTCGGCGTGAGAGTGTCCAATCTCACGTCTCTCACGTCAAGCGTCGCGGATGCGGGATCTTCTGGCACACGCTAGGCAGCGGCACAAGTCTCACGATCGTCTGGCTTGCGAGGTGGATCCGCGAGAGAGTCTGAGAGGGCCAAGTGCTCGTGATCACCGATGGCGCGGAACGACTCCGAACTGGACAAGAAACCGCTGCGCTGCCTCGAGTACGTAGTCGTCCACGAGATGATCTACCTGAGCGAGCGACGCCACAACGACCAGTTCCGTGGCATCCTTGATCAAGTAATCCCGGATTGGCGGATGCGTCTGGGGGAGCTGGACCGCTCGTAGTTGGCGGATGAGGGTGGGGGGCGTACCTATTTCTTGATCCGGAGTGCCCCGGTGAGCGAGACATACGGTCTTCCGGGGCATTCCGGGGCCGTGCGTCAAACACGGGCCACCGTCTCGGCCGTGTGTGCATAGGCACTACGCTGGTGGAATGCCGCTGGACGCGAGGGCCGCGCGCGAGCTGTGGGAAAGGCATTCGCCCGACCTGATCGCGATCATCATCGCCGCGACTGCGGTTCCGTTGGTTCTGGGCTGGGTGCCGCCGAACCGTTGGTACGGATTCCGAACGCCGCTGTCGCTGGCCTCACCTGAGGCTTGGTACGCGGCTAACCAAGTTCTCGGCCTGTACATGCTCGGCTCCCAAGTGTTTGCGGTGCTCGCCAAGCGCCGGGTCGTGGCTTGCGTGAATCGCCGGTGGCCGTGCGACTACACGGTCTGCGCTGTGTTGTGGGTCTGCGCCGCGGCCCTTATCGGGATCGCAGCAAGCGTCGCGCATGTCTATGGGCGACTGTGAGCAATCGACGGTTCAGCCTCAGCCCGAGACGAGGCGTGAGGCCAAGTTGTTCTGACCGCCGACGTCCGTTAGCCGGAAGTCGCGGCCTTGGAACGGATACGTCAGCTGGACGTGATCCAGCCCGAGCAGCGTTAGGATTGTCGCGTGCAGGTCGTGGACGTGCACCCGGTCCTCGACGGCGTTGAGCCCGATCTCGTCCGTTGCGCCGACCACCTGCCCGCCGCGGACGCCGCCTCCCGCCATCCAGACCGTGAAGCCGTAGGGGTTGTGGTCCCTGCCGGCATTGTTGCGGGCCCCGCTCTCCGCGCCGTCGGTGAACGGCGTCCGCCCGAAGTCGCCGCCCCACACGACAAGCGTCTGATCGAGCAGGCCGCGTTGTTTCAGGTCCTGCAGCAGCCCTGCGATCGGTTTGTCGACCTGTGCTGCCATCGTTTCGTGGTTGTAGTCGATCTGGTTGTGGCCGTCCCAGCCTGCGCTGGCGCCGTTGTTCCCGCAGCCGGAGTAGATCTGGATGAATCGCACTCCTCGCTCGACCATGCGGCGCGCCAGCAGGCACTGTTTCCCGTACGGGCGCGTGACGGCGTCGCCGAGCCCGTACAGCTCCTTAGTGGCGGCAGTCTCGGACGAGATGTCGGCCACCTCCGGGGCTGAGGCCTGCATCCGGAAGGCCAGTTCGTAGGCCGTCATGCGGGCCTCTAGGTCCGAGTCGCCCGGGCGCGCCTCCATGTGCTGGCGGTTGAACCAGGCCAGCTTGTCCATGAGCACGCGCTGGCGGGCCGGATCGGCAGGCTCGCGGCGCCGGATGTTGAGAATCGGCGGGCCTTCGCTGCGCAGGACCGTCCCTTGGTACATGGCAGGCAGGAATCCTGATCCGTATGCGGGCGAGCCTGACTTAATCCCGCCGTCGAGCATGACGACGTAGGCCGGCAGGTTCTCGCTCTCCGAGCCCAGCCCGTAGACGATCCATGACCCGAGGCTGGGGCGCCCGACCTGGGCCCAGCCAGTGTTCATCCAGTTCTGCCCGGTGATGTGCGTGAAGCCGTCGTGATGGCAAGAGCGAATGACCGCCAAGTCGTCCGCCTGGTTGGCGACGTTAGCGAACAGGTCGGACACAGGCAGTCCGGATCGGCCGTGCCGCGTGAAGCGGCGGGGCGACCCGAGCAGCGGGACGCGGTCCATTTTGGTGAACTGAAAGTCGCGGTTGCGGAACGACTCCGGGACGGGCTCGCCGTCGAGGTCCTGCAGCAGCGGCTTCGGGTCAAAGGTGTCCAGATGGCTTGGGCCTCCGTGCATGAACAGGAAAATCACGCTTCGGGCCGTGGCGGGAAGCGGTGGCTGGCGGGCGGCGAGGGGATTGGAACGCGCCTCCGCCGCGCTGTCCGCGGCCAGCACGCAGGAGGCCGCCAGCCCGCCGAAGCCAAGCCCGGCGTGCTCAAGGAACCAGCGGCGCGGGACTGGCGTCCCAACATGCCCTCTGGGCGCGTTTGCGTCAATCGACATATGCGAACTCGTTCATGTTCAAGAGCATCAGGGCGAACTCCCTCGGGCCGGCCAGCGAGAGCATCTCGGCGGCCTGCTCCCGTTCGCGCTCCGTCGGCGGACGCGAGAAGGCCACCATCCAGGCACGATCGACCTGCTCCTGCGGACCGCCCGCGTCGGAGATGCGCTCCGCAAAGGCCTCGGCCGAGTTCAGCATGAACTCGCTGTTGAGCAGCGTGAGCGCCTGTGGAGCCACGGTGGTCTCGGCCCTGCGGCCGCAGCTCACAGCAGGGTCCGGCATGTCGAACGACTTGAACATCGGATAGGGGAACTGCCGCTTCGCAAACACGTATACGCTGCGCCGGTTGTGCTCGGCCGGATCCAGGGATTCCGGCCAGGCGTCGCGGTTCCACATGCCGAGCCGTTCTTCCTCTGACAGCGGTGGCAGCACAGGGCGGCCACCCATCTTCAGATTCAACGTGCCGGCCGCCCAGAGCACAGAGTCGCGCAGGCCCTCGGCGTCGAGGCGGCGGCGGTTCATGCGCCACAGCAAGCGGTTCTCGGGATCGGCCTGCATGTTTCGGGAATCTGCCGAGGAGGCGAGGCGATAGGTGCTCGACAGCATGATCAGCCGGTGCATCTTCTTGATGCTCCATCCGCTGTCGACGAACTCGGCCGCCAGCCAGTCCAGCAGCTTCGGGTGGGACGGCGGATCGCCTTGGCGGCCAAAGTTGTTCGGCGTGCCCACGATTCCCCGCCCGAAGTGGCCCTGCCAGATTCGATTGACCATCACTCTGGCGAGCAGCGGGTGGCGCGGATCCGTCAGCCACTTGGCCAAGTCCCTGCGCCCTGCGCCCTGCGCCTCGTGTCCACCGGCGGCAAGCGCCCGTGGCAGTCTCGCCAGGACTGTGTCGCCGGCGGCCTTCCAGTCCCCCCGCTGGGTCATGCGCACCGGGTAAGCCACTTCGGCCTTGCCCAGCACCGTGGCGGTCGGCAGTTCGAAGCTGGCCTTTGCCGCTGCCTCGCCGAGTTGGACCACGAGTGTGCGACGCCTGTCGAGTTCGTCCGGCGTGTACGGTAGCTGCGGCTCGTAGCCGGCCGGATTCTCGCGAAGGCCGGCCTCGGTGAGAGCCCGCTCAAGAGGGACAGCCAGCGATTGCTGCTCCGCCGTCCTCTGCGACCGCGGAACGCGGAAGGCCCGGACGACCTCGGCGTCGAAGCGCTCCACGATCGATTCCTCAAGTCGCTTGCGAACGGCGCTGTCGAGAGCCTTAATGGCCCGCTGGAGGTCGAACACTTTCAGCTGTCTGGGATACGCGGAGTAGTACCCGAACTCGGACATCTTGTGCACTGCCGGGACACGTCGAATCTGGCTGCCGGCAAAGTAGGCCATCAGCTGGTGATACTCCCGCTGGCCGATCGGGTCGAACTTGTGGTCGTGGCACCTTGCGCAGCCCAAAGTGAGCCCGAGGAAGGCCTCTCCCGTCACGTCGACGGCATCGACCAGCCACTCGTAGCGGAGCTGGTGGCCGTTCAGTGCCGCCTCGTGGTAGACCGTGCCGATCGTGTACATTCCCGTCCCGATGCGGGCCTCCAGGTTGCGCTGCTTCTCTTGGGGTATCTCGTACGATCCGCGCAGCTCGATGTCATCGGGCCAGATCTCGTCCGCCGCCAACTGTTCTTGAACAAAGCGGTCGAATGGCTTGTCGTCGTTGAAGGACTGGATGACGTAATCGCGGTAGCGCCACGCGTCCGGGAAGTAGATGTCGGTCTCGAAGCCGCCGCTGTCCGCATAGCGAACTACATCCAGCCAGAGCCGACCCCAGCGCTCCCCATAACGGTCCGACATCAACAGGCGGTCGATCACGGCCTCGTGCGCCCCCTTCGAATCGTCCCGAAGGAAGGCCTCGACATCGGCCGGATCAGGCGGCAGGCCGTGCAGGTCGTAGGTCGCACGACGAATCCATGCGCGTCGGCTGGCCTCGCTGACCGGCTCGAGCCCCTTATCCCGGTGCTTGGCGGCGATGAAGCGGTCGATGGGCGATAGCGACCATCCAGTCGGGTCATCGGGCAGCGGCGGCCGCACCACCGGCTCGAAGGACCACCAGCCGCCCCCTTCCGCTGCTGGATCGCCCTGCGGCCACTCGGCACCGCTGTCGATCCACTGCCTCAGCAGCGCCACCGCCTCCGCGGACAGCGGGTCCGACTCCGGCGGCATGGACAAGTCCCCGTCCCGCACGACGGCCCGGTAGAGCAGGCTGCCTTCTGCGTCGCCCGGTTGGATGGCCGGGCCCCTAGACCCTCCGCGCAGCAGGCCGTCCCGGGTTCGAAGGTCAAGGCCCGACAACTGCGCTTGACCGTGGCATGTGCCACAGTTCTGCAGCAGCACTTGCAGCGCATCCGAGGGAGATGCGGCACGGGCATCGCCGACCGTCACCATGGCGGCGACTAGAAGCAATAGGGGTCGCATTCGGCTGGGCTTGCGGCCCGTTCGAGTATACCCGCCGCCTTGACGGTCGCGGACCTACTCGCCCGCCTCGTCCGCCATTCCTGGAACATGCCGTACGACCGCGCCGATGAATTCGACGGCTCCGTCCCGCTGCGTGATTCCCCCTTCTGGCATTGGTGCTCCGTCGTGTCCCCGGAAGAAAAGCGGCAGCCCCTCGGCCATGTTGATGGGGTATTCGGAGGGGTCCTGACGCTGGTGGTGGATGTGGATGTGCGGCTCGCTGGTGTTCCCCGAATTGCCGCACTCCCCGAGCAACTGGCCTTCTTCGACTCTGTCTCCGGCTGCAACCGCCAAGCTGCCCTGTTTGAGATGGGCCAGCAGCAGGAAGGTTCCCGTGTCCAACTCCAGCACGACCGAGTTCCCCGCCGGTTCGTCGAATACAAAGCTCGGCTTGCCGGGGACTTGGTCGGAAAGGCCGTCGCGTACGCGGCGCACGATCGATGCCACCGGCGCGAGCACCGGGGTTCCGTAGCAGCCGTAGGCCTCAAGTTCGGAAGAGCCGTGGCCGGCCGGCTCGACCACCAGGTCATAGGCCCACCGCTGGTCCGGCGTAAGTGCGTGGTAATTGGTGGCCAGTCGGTCCCCGCCCCATGCAACGCGCAGGACATGGTCCGACGGGAGCCGGACAGTGGCGGCCGGACTGGAAGTGTCGAGATCGTACGGGAATGCGATCGGGAGCACACCGAACATCCACAACGCCGGCCACAGGGCGATCAGGCCCACGGCCAGAGTGGCCTGCATGGGGCGGCTGAAGCGACGCTTCCAGACACCCCACACAAGCAAGGCCAGTAGCGCGAGGGGAGCCAAGATCTGACCGATTGAGACGAGCGCGATCCATGCAATGACTGCGCTGTACCCGCTGCCTGAGAGGAAGACCGGCCAGAGCGCGACCAGCGCAATGGCGAGCGTGACCGGTGGCACCCACCTCAGCACTCCGCGAAGCCGGCTCATCGGGCCCATTCTGCCAGACCGCAGTGCTTGGCCGGCATCCGCCCATGCCTGCCGCCCGCTCCTGTAGGATGAGTGTGCCACGGCCCGGCCGAACCGCATCGCCGCCCGATCGGCTTGCCCGGCAGGCCATGTGGCGGGACTGGCGATGGCGCAACGGCAAGAGTCCGACGTAGTGGTCGTCGGAAGCGGCGCTTCCGGTGGAATGGCCGCATGGAACTTGGCCCGCAAGGGGATCAAGGTCCTGCTGCTCGATGCCGGGGGGCGATTCTCGCGGGCGGACTTCTGGACGCACGTGAAGGTTTGGGAGCGGCGCGAGCGCAGGCGGCGCGGCGAGCGCCCGCCGCCTTTCTTCCTGGATCCTGTCGAGCAGCCCTACGACAGCGTTTCCGATCGCCCGTTCTCGCTGACCCGGGTCTGGGGCATCGGCGGCAAGACGAACGTTTGGGGGCGCCTCTCGCTGCGCTATTCGGACCTGAATCTGGCCGAGCCCGCCCGCGACGGATGGGAGATTCCGTGGCCGCTGGCCTACGCCGACCTTGCGCCCTACTACGACCGCGTTGAACGCCTTATCGGGGTCTGCGGCGGCAGCGAGGACCTACCTTGGCTCCCCGGCAGCCGCTACTACCAGCCCCCGCCAGCGGCCCGCTGCGGCGAGCGGCTGATCGCCATGGCCGCGGCCGGGGCAGGGCGTCCGGCCGTCCCCACGCGGCTGGCCGTGCGCACCGAGCACTCCGGAGGCGTTCCCAAGTGCCACTATTGCGGTGCGTGCGGCGAGGGTTGCGACACGGCAAGCTTCTTCAACTCCGCGGATCACCTGATCCCCCCGGCCCTCGCCACCGGAAACCTCGAGATCGTCGAGAACGCGGTGGTCTCGAGAATCTTCGTGGATGACGAGGGCCGTGCCAGCGCTGTACAGTACTTCGAGCGCACGTCCGGAGAGGAGCGAGTCGTGCCAGCGCGCAGGGTCGTCTTGGGAGCCGGCTGTGTGGACTCCACCCGCATCCTGCTCAACTCGACGTCGCGCCAATTCCCCACGGGGCTGGGCGACGCTTCCGGCACGCTGGGGCGCTATCTGTGCGAGCAGGTCCGCATCAACGTGCACGGCTTCGCGCCCCAACTCTACGGCGCACCCGCCTCGAACGACGACGGCATCAGCGGGGGCCACCTCTACTTCCCGAGGAACGACGATCCGGCAGTCGAGCGCGACTACATGAGGGGCTTCGGCATAGAGCTGTGGGACATCGGCTGCCAGCCGAACGCCTCGTATGCGAAACGCATGGCTGGCTTTGGCGCGAGCTTCAAGCGCGCCGTGAAGGAGCGCTACCCGGCGCGAATTGAGCTCCACCCGTTCGGCGAGGTACTGCCGCAGGCGTCAAACCGAATCACGGTGGACCCGTCCCGGACCGACCGCTACGGCGTGCCGGTCGCACACATCGACTACGACATCGGGGACAACGAGCGCCGCATGGTCGATGCCATGTACGACAAGGTCGAAGAGATCCTGCACGCCATGCGGGCGGAGGTATTGCCGTACAAGCGCGGCGAGACGGACGCTTTCGGCAGCGCCATCCACGAGCACGGGACGTGCCGCATGGGAGAGGATCCCGCGCGGTCCATGCTGGACTCGTTCAACCGCATGCACGAAGTGCCCAACGTGCTGGTAGTGGACGGCTCCGCGTTTCCAACCGCGTCAGAGAAGAACCCGACCCTGACCATTCTGGCCCTCAGCTGGAGGGCCACCGACAGGCTGGCGGAGAGCATGCGGGTCGGCGAGGCCTAGCGCTGGCAAGGCCGGGAACGGGCATTTCCTGGGAGCCCCCGCGTGCGCTGGCCTCCGGGCGGTAGGCCGGACAGCGTTCGCAGTAGGCTCGCAGGTGCTCTTCTTCCGGCGAATAGGGCGCCAAGGAGAGTTCCGGCACGGAGGATGTGATGAGTTGAGACCCTGAAGCTCGAGCCCGCAGACTCGACTCCTGCCCGGAAAGAGCGCAGCCCGGCAGCCGGAAGCGATTGTTGCATGGCGTGTGGCAACGCGCGTCGTGAAGCGCCCACAGCGGGTGGTTACGTGACGCTATCGAGCCTCGAATCCCTCAGTGTCGACGTCGACAGCTTCGTTCGCTCCGGAGGACTTCCAACCCCTGTCCACCACCAGTGAGCTTGGCTGTTTCTCCTCCCTCGGCACTTCTTCGGGTGCTAGCCACGGTGCCGCTTGTGCGCGGATCGAGGGCGGCGAGCGTCTCAGATCAGGCCGTCCCCCCAAGGGCCGGTCACGGCGAACGTGATCCCCGGCGTCTGCGCGTTGAAGAACAGCCAGCGCCCGTCCGGGCTGTACGTGGCCCCTGCGAACTCGCGGTCGCGGAAGTCCCCCTCCAAGCCGTTCCGCTCGCCGTCGAGGATGACATTGTTCTTGGCAAAGGGGAAGATCTCCCCGCTCGTTGTGAGTCCCCTCACATGGTCCTCGCCGCCTCCGTCCTCGCAGAGAACGAGGCCGCCGCGTGGGCTCACGCAGATGTTGTCCGGCATGTCGAGCACCTCCGCGCCGGGCGACTCGTACAAGAGCGCGAGCCGTTCCTGCGACGGGTCGTATTCCCAGACTTGGCCAGCCTCGGCGTCGCCGCCGTTGGTCGAGACAATATAAATTCGCCCGTTGCCGTGCCACGTGCCCTCAAGGCGCGCGAACTTGGCGCCTCCTTCCCGCAGCCCCTGCGACCGGACGCTGTCGTCCTTGATCGGATCGGGATCGGGATCGTGGATCGGCACCCACCGCACGGCATTCCACGCACCGGCCGTCTGGCCCTTCCTAGTGTCAGCTCCGGGGCGGTCCGCAAGCGCGAGCATCTCGAGTCGGCCCCCGTCCGCCAGGTGTCCTGGCGTGCGGGGCGTGAAGCGGTAGAAGCCTGCTTCGGCCCGATCCTCGGTCTCGTAGACGATGCCCGTGGCAGGGTCGACCGCAACTGCTTCGTGCACGAACCGTCCCATGGCGCGATAGGGCTCGGCAGGGGAGGAGCCGTCCGCCGGGACTTCGAACACGTATCCGTGGGGCATGGCGAAGTCTTCCTCTCCGCCGGGACCGAGCACCGTTTCCTCGCATGAGAGCCACGAACCCCAAGGCGTGGGGCCGCCCGCGCAATTGACGGCAGTGCCGGCCAAGCTCGCCCACGCTTCGACAACCGAACCGGATCCAGAGTCGAATTCGATCGTCGTCGTGCCGCCTCCTCCGGCGCGGTCGTACACGGGCCCGGGTGCGAAAGCCGGGCCCTGTCGCACCTCGTGATTCCGGACAAGCCGGATCCTGCTGCCGCTTGAGGAGAAAGCTGCCATTCCGTCGTGCGCGCCGGGCGTCCTCAGGCCATCGCGGAGAAGGTCTCCCTTCCACCCGAACGAGAGGTATCTGAATCCGGCTGGCAGGTGGAGCAGCGAGAGGCCGGTCGTCTCGTCCTTGACGGGCCGCAGCGGGCCGTAGCCGGATTCAGATCCGCTTGCGACAGAGTCTTGGAGGCCGGTGCTGCATCCGAGTGAGACTGCGGCAGTCGCGCCGGCAATGCCGCAGGGGAGCGCTAGGAACTGGCGCCTGAGAAGACGAGAAGACGACATGACGTAAGTATACGGAGGGCTAGGCTGCGGCGTGCCGGGCCGGCGTCGATTGGACGGCGTTGCCATAGGCTTGGCGGTCGTTGGGGTCGGCGACAGGGTCCCGACTCGGCATTGAAGGGCTTGCTAGGTCTTGCGCAGACCACCACCGCTCAGGCAGCGGCCCTACTTTGGACTGCAACGTCCGGCGTTCGAGATCGGGGCGGCGGCCTGCTAGACTGCCCCGCGCGACGGCTTCATCGGCTGGGACCACCCCACTCGCGATCGCAAGCTGAGCTAGGCCAGCAACAGCGCAGACCTCCCTGACCGGAACAGCACGCAGGCAACCAAAGCAGCCGTCCCCAACAATGGCGGCGAACAGGACGGGAGTGCCCCAGCCTGCGGTGGGAGATGTCGGCCCGCTGCGGCCCGGCCAGATTTGGCACGACCAAGTCGTGGGCTGTCCTATGTGCCGGCGGTGAGTAGAAAGAGGATGATGCTGAAACGTCTCCCTGCTATGATTCCGCTAATGAAGGGCAGTTGGATCTACAAATGCACCGCTGCACTTCAGGCCGAAGAGCGGGCTAAGAACCTACGATTGTGGCCCGGCGTGGTCGCCGTCTCCGTGCAATGGCTGTGCTGGGTCGCACTCCCGCTCGCCGTGCCGGGCCCCGTGACCGGAATCGTCGCCGTCATCGGTGGCCTGGGTGGAGGCCTGGCCGTCGCGGTGTGGTGGGCGTTCCTGAGCCGTGCGCCGCGTCTGGACCGCTTGGGCGTCGTCGCCTTGGCAGCCGTCGCGCTCTTCGTGACATCGCTACTCGTCCACGAGTCGATTGCAAGCGGAATGATGGGCATGCTGCTGGCGCTCTACGCAGTCCCTGTCGCTAGCTTGGCGATCGTTGCATCGGCCGCGGGCACCCGGCGACTGGCAGCTAGGGCCCAGCGGACGGCAATGGCCGTGACGATTCTGCTCTCCTGCGGCGTGTGGACGCTGCTACGGAGCGACGGAATCACGGGGGCGGGCGCTGCGGAATTCAGGTGGCGGTGGTCCAAGACCGCTGAACAGCGATTTCTGGAGAGAATAGGCGACGAGCCGAGCCCACACCCTGGAAGTCAGCCAGCGAGGTCGGACGGAGGCGACTGGAGCGGGTTCCGCGGGCACCACCGCGACGGTGCCGTTCGGGGCGTCCGGATCGAGACTGACTGGGACGTCTCGCCCCCTGTCTTGGTGTGGCGTCGGCCGGTCGGTCCGGGCGCTTCGTCGTTCGCGGTCGGTAAAGGCCTCCTGTATACGCAGGAGCAACTGGGTGAAGACGAAGCGGTGACCTGCTACACCCTCGACACGGGCGAGTTGGTGTGGATCCATCGCGACCGAACGAGGTTTTGGGACTCGCACGTCGGTCCCGGTCCGCGAGCGACGCCGGAGCTGAGCGAGGACCAGGTCTACGCCTTGGGGGCTACTGGCACGCTGAACGCTCTCGATGCGGCCGACGGCACCATCCTCTGGTCGCGCGATGCTGCATCCGACACTGGCACGACAGTTCCGGACTGGGGATTCGCGGGCTCGCCGCTCGCGGTCGGCGATCTCGTTGTCGTCGCTGTCTCTGGCACGCTGGCTGCCTACGACCGGGCCACCGGCGAACCGCGCTGGCTCGGCTCACCCGGAGTCGGCAGTTACAGCTCGCCACACCCGCTGACCATCGACGGGGCAGCTCAGGTCCTGCTCATGTCCAGTTCGGGCCTGACGAGCGTCGCTCCGCGAGACGGCAAGGTGCTGTGGGAGCACGCGTGGCCGGGTGGCGACCGCATCGTCCAGCCGGCTGCGGTACGGGAGGGCCTGCTAGTCGCCGACGGCAATGGCTTCAGCTTGCGCCGAATCGCCGTCACGCGCGACGCCGGTGAATGGAGCCTTGCCGAGCGCTGGGAATCCACTAGGCTGAAGCCCTATTTCAACGATTTCGTCGTGCATGATGGCCATGCTTTCGGGTTCGATGGCAGCATTCTCGCCTGCATCAACGTCGAGAATGGCAGCAGGAAGTGGAAGGGCGGGCGGTACGGCCATGGCCAACTGCTGCTGCTGGCTGACCAAGGCTTGCTACTGGTTCTGTCGGAGAGCGGAGAGCTGGTGACCGTCGCTGCGACCCCCGATCGGTTCGAGGAGATCGCCCGGCACCCGGGGACCGACGGCAAGACATGGAATCACCCGGCGCTGGCAGGGAACGTCCTCCTAGTCCGCAACAGCGGGGGAATGGCGGCGTTCCGGCTTGCGCTTGAGGCGAATTGACCGGCTAGTCCTCCGTCAGCACAAGATTTTCGGGTAGGCGCTCTTGAGCTTGCGGCGAGCGTCGCCGACCTTCATGCGCGGGTCAACCCCGCGCTGGTGCGCGTTGACCTCTTTCGACCAAGCGGCGATCTCGGTGCGCAACGTCTCCAAATCGCCAATCCGCCGTCCGCTCAGACACTGCCTCGTCATCGCACTGAGTTCATTCTCCGCGATGTTCAGCCAGCTGCCATGCTTCGGCGTGTAGCAGACTCGATGCGCCGCACGAGGTCCCTCGCCCGGGCCGGCTCGAACACTATATAAGAAGCACCCTTGGTGTGCGTGGTGGGATTGTCCAGCACCAAGGTCACCTTCTCGCAGCCCGCATAGCGACCCTCCAGCAAGGCGGCCACCTCCAGCGCCCAGTCCGTGTTCGTGCGGCGCTCGCGGGCGGTCGCCTCGCGCCAGCCCCGCAATGGCTCGCAGAACAGGAAGACCGCGGCCGTGCCAGCCCGCTCGCACTCGTAGTCGACGCGCTCGGGATGCTCCCTCGTCGCCGCCAGCGGCGCGCGGTTGTCCCTCACCAGCTGCGCCGGCTGCTCGTCCATGCAGACCACCGGGCGCTCCGCATCATAGGGCCGCTCGTAGGTCTCCAAGACCTCCTCCATGCAGGCGGCGAACTCGGCATCCTCCTCTGGGGGAATCACAACCCGATACTGTAGTTTGCGCACCGTGACACCGTTTGCTGTGGACAGGCCGCAAGCGAACATCCCCACGCCTCCCCACGGGCTGGGGCACATCGCAGGGAATCACACAGCGACGCCTACCACCAGTGTGAAGAATCGCACCAAGCTCAGAGGCAGCCCCGATTCATAGCCCATGGCTGGGGGTCTGGGACCCCTCAGCGCTTGGGACTGCAGGCGTTGACGCCCTCTCGGGCGACGCTCCGACCATAGCCTGTTTCATGCCTTCCGGGTGTGTGGCCGACCGCTCATGAGATTTGCTTAGCGTCCTACGGGCGGTTTCGTGGCTGATCGAGTCAACGATCTTCAACTCCGCGACTTGGCGCGCCAGCAGCCGCAGCGACCAGTTCCCGTAGCCCGGCGGCGGGCCCAGACGCAGCGCGATCAACCGCGCCTCCTGCTCGCCGTTCAGCAGCTTCGGCACGGGCGGGCTGCTGCGCTGCTTCCCGTTCAGCGCCAGCTCGAAGCCTTCCAGCACCCAGCGCCGCCGCACATTCTCCACGGTTCGCGTGCGGCATCGGGAGGCATCAGCGACCTTCTGGTCCGTCCAGCCCGGCCCGTCCACATCAACCTGGAGCAGGATTCCGGCGCGTCGCGCCTCTTGGCCGCTGCCCTTGAGCTTCCCGATCGTGGCCTCGCAAATCTTGCGCTCTTCCTCCGTCTGACCAACTATGTACTTCTTGTGCATCACTACCTCCCGGGCCTCGCCCATTCCCAACAAAACACAATCCACCTGAAATGTTAGAAGTGACAGGCGGTAGAGTCGCGGGCTTCGCGAGTGGCTCACATGGGTTCAGACGTCACCTCAAGCTGGCGTGCCGGCCCCAGGACGACCAGCCAATTGGTGGGCAAGCCTTGTGAAAGGCGTCCGTGAACGCGGATCCACAGATGCTGAGGCTACAATCGTTCCGGTTTCAATAGGAGAGTCCGAGTGCAAGACTCAAGCTGCTATGCCCCGATTCTGCTCTGTGTTCTGCTCGTCCTTTCAAACTGCGCACCGCAGCCTGACACGATTCGCTCTGACGTGGCCCGATCCGAGGGTCCCCGCCTCGCGGCAGTTCCGTTCACTGCCGTGAAGATGAGCGACTCTTTCTGGCAGCCTCGAATCGAAACGACTCGCACCGTCACCATCCCCGCGAACTTCCGCAAGAGCGAGGAAACCGGCAGAATCAGCAATTTCGCCAGAGCGGGAGGATTGGAGGTAGGCCCCCATCGGGGCAAGCGCTACGACGACTCTGACGTCTTCAAGATCATTGAGGGTGCATCGTACTCGCTTAGCCAAACACACGACCCTGAACTGGCCGCCTATCTCGATGACCTCATCGCCAAGATCGCCGCCGCACAGGAAGATGACGGTTATCTCTACACGATCCGAACGCTCAACGCCGCCAAGGGACGCCCCTACGCGGGCGATGAGCGGTGGGACTACTTGGTTCACAGCCACGAGCTCTACAACGTCGGTCACATGTACGAGGCCGCAGTCGCACACTTCCGCGCGACAGGCAAGCGAACGTTGCTCGATGTGGCGATCAAGAACGCGGATCTGATCGTTTCGAAGTTCGGCCCCGGAAAGAACCACGACGTTCCCGGCCACGAGGAAATCGAGATCGGTCTGGCGAGACTCTACCAGGTAACCGGCAATCAGGAGTACTTGGACCTGGCGAAGTTCTTTGTCGACCAGCGAGGGCGTCACGAGAACCGCACGGAAGGCGGTGTGCTCGGCCCTGAAGACTATGGCGGGGGTCCTGAGTATGCGCAAGACCACCTCCCGGTCGTTGAACAGACCGAAGCTGTAGGCCATGCTGTGCGCGCTCTCTACTTCTACTCGGGCGTGGCAGACGTTGCTGCCCTCACGGGCGACGACTCCTACCATTCCGCACTCGACGGCCTCTGGCGAAACCTCGTCCACCAGAAGACCTATCTCACCGGGGGTCTGGGCAGCAGCCGCGAAGGAGAGTCTTTCGGCCCGGTATTCGGGCTGGAGAACGCCACCGCCTACAACGAAACCTGTGCAGCGATCGCGAGCATCCTTTGGAACCACCGTCTGTTCATCGTCCACGAGGACGCTGCCTATCTTGACGTCTTGGAGCGCACCCTCTACAACGGTGCTCTGTCGGGGGTCTCTTTCAAAGGCGATACGTTCTTCTATCCGAACCCGCTGGCTGCCGACGGCAAGACGAAGTTCAACCAAGGGTCGGCTACCCGTGCCCCGTGGTTCGAGACCTCTTGTTGCCCCACGAACATCTCGCGCTTCCTGCCCTCGATGCCCGGATACCTCTACGCCACAAAGGGAGATGACCTTTATGTGAATCTGTTCGCCGGCAGCCACGCGGAGATTGAGACTGCGTCCAATCGCTTGGAGATCACTCAGGTGACCGACTATCCCTGGGAAGGTGAAGTGAGCATCACCGTGAGGCCCGAGCGTGTTGGCCAATTCACCGTATTCGTGAGAATCCCGGGCTGGGCTCGCAACGAACCATTGCCAGGTGGCCTGTACAGCTACATCGATGAATCGCCTGGAAGCGTCTCATTGGAGATCAATGGTGAATCCGCTGCTGTGGACCTACGAAGAGGGTTCGTGCCAATCCGGCGCAATTGGCACGCCGACGATACGATCCGCATACAGCTTCCTGTGGCCGTTCGGCGTGTGAAGAGTCGCCCGGAAGTCGCAGAGAACCTAGGCAAGGCGGCAATCGAGCGCGGACCTCTTGTCTACTGTGTCGAGGGCGTCGACAATGGCGGGTCAATCGACCGTGTGCGACTCACGCCGAACCTGGAGTTCGCGGTCAATCACCGGGACGACCTCTTGGGCGGGCTCAATGTCATCGAGTGGGATGCCGTCACCGCCGTGCCATATTACGCTTGGTCGAATCGCGGTATTGGCCCCATGGCGGTCTGGCTACCTTGGGAGCAGTAGCTTCAGACCTGACGCGGATGGGCTGGCGAAGACGTTGGATCGACAACCCCGCACGCCCAGCAACGGACGTACGCGGGATCGGGACCGGTGCGCGGGCCGCAATGCGGACCCCAGCGGCCCCGAGACAGTCCTCGATGTCCACCGCCACCGAAACCCCTCGTTGGTGCACTTCCGAACATTCAGTGAGGGCCCGGTCTGCCAAGAACGCCAGTCCCGGCGTCTGAGTGAGCCACTCCGGCGTCTGCGACGTACGACAACGTGCCCGCAGCGTCGTAGAGGATTCCGGCGCTGACCATCTTGGCCCTCAGTTGGAGGGCCGGTGCCAGGCTGGCGGAGAGCATGCTGATCGGTGAGGCTCACGACTGGCGCCGCGAGGCAAAGGCGGTCCCCGGGATCCCGGCCGCGTGTGTTAGCCTCCGAGTGGTGCAACGGTCAACGTTAGGCGGAAGACTCGCGACGGCTGTTTTCCTGCTTGCATCAGGCGCTCCTGGCCTGCACGCGGCGGCTTCGCTCGACCGGATCGAAGCTGACCTCTCGGAACGCATCCGGCCGCTGTTGGGAAAGTACTGCGTGCACTGCCACGGCCCCGGCACGCAGACGGCGGGGGTCGACTTTACCGTGTTTGAAGACCACGCCTCGGTGCTTCGAGCCCGCGGCGTGTGGGAGCGGGCGCTGCGCGTCTTGCGCGAGGGCGAGATGCCTCCCCAGGGGGCCCAGCCGAGTGTCGAAGAGCGACAGGCACTGGTGGAGTGGATCGACGACGCCATCAACAACCTCGACTGGAGCGCACTGCGCGATCCCGGATCCGTGACCATCCCGCGGCTGAACCGCACGGAGTACAACAACACGATCCGGGACCTAACGGGTTTCGACCTGCGCCCAGCGGACGGGTTTCCTGTGGATGGACAGGGCGAGAGCGGCTTCCGGAACGACCGCGACGGGCTATTCGTGGCGCCGGTCTTGGCCGAGAAGTTCTTGGCAGCGGCCGAACACGTCGCCGATGAGCTGGTCGCCGCTCGCCGCTCGCACGATCCGCTCAGCGTGCGGTTCGAGATCGAGGACTTCCTGCGCACGGAGACCAACCAAGAGTTCACGGAGTACGGGCTCGACCTCCGCAACTACCAGCAGACGGTGTACCGCTATGTGACATTCCCGAGGTTTGCCCGCTACCGGTTCCGCGTGAGGGCTTGGGGAGAGTCGCCTGTCGCGGGTCGTGTGCCGGGTGTCACGCTGCGCGTTGCCGGGCGGCTTGTGGGCCAGGCGCACGTGCTGGCCGATCCGCAGTCGCCGCAGGTCTACGAGTTCTCGGGTAACATCCCGCGCGGGAGCCAGCGCGTGTCCCTGCACTGGTTTAATCCGCAGACCGAGCGCACTAATGAGAACAACCGGCGTCTGGCGGCCGAGACCAAACGCCTGCGCGCCGAGGCCAAGGCAGCGGGGGAGAAGCCGCCTCCGGCCCAAGTGATCCTGTCCCTGGACTGGATTGAGGTCCGCGAGAATCCGCAGCCGGGTCAGGACGGCTCGTTTGTGTGGATCGCGGAGCCTGGTCCGAAGAAGCCTGCCGTCGATGCGGCCCGGGATGTGATCGGGAGGTTTGCGTCGCGCGCTTTCCGCCGGCCGGTGCGGCCAGACGAGGTGGAGCGGCTGATGGGCTTCTACAGGCAGGCGACGGCCCGGGGCGAGGGCTTCGGGACGGCTGTTGGCCTAGCGCTGCGCGCGGCCTTGGTCTCGCCGAGTTTCCTGTTCCGGCCCGAGCAGGCCCCGGAGCAGGAGGCCGAACGGCCCCTCAACGACTACGAATTGGCCAGCCGTCTCTCGTATTTCCTCTGGATGTCGATGCCGGACGAAGAGCTATGGGCCCTCGCCCATCAGGGCAGCCTCAGCGATCCTGCCACTCTGCAGGCCCAAGCGCGGCGGATGCTGCTCGACCCCCGAGCCTCGGCTTTCGTCGGGGAGTTCTTCGGGCAGTGGTTGGGCTATGCGGAGCTCGGCGGCGCGATTAAGCCAGATGACGTGGAGTTCCCGGAGTTCACCCCGGCCCTGTCCGAAGCGATGCTGGCCGAGGCTGAGCTGTTCTTCGGGCGGATAGTCCGCGAGGACCGCAGCCTGCTCGAAATCGTCGATTCGGAATACAGCTACCTGAACGAGGAACTGGCGCGACACTATGGGATCAAGGGAGTGGTCGGCCCGGAGATGCGCTTGGTGGAGTTCGACGGTCCGCAGCGCGGCGGTGTTCTGGGCTTGGGCGCCGTGCTTACGGCGACGTCGCTGCCAACCCGCACGAGCCCGGTCGTGCGCGGCAAGTGGGTCCTGGAGACCATGCTCGGGCAAGAGCTTCCGCCTCCGCTGCCCGACGCGGGCGATCTGCCCGAGGGCGGGAAGAGCTCGGAGGGGCTCACACTTCGCCAGATATTCGAGAGGCACCGTGACGAGCCGCGCTGCGCGGTGTGCCACGACCGAATCGACCCGGTCGGATTCGGCTTGGAGAACTATGACGCGATCGGCCGCTGGCGGGACACCGACAACGGGCAGCCGGTGGATGCGGCAGGGACGCTCCCTGGTGGCGAGAGCTTCTCGGGCCCGTCCGGGCTGAAGGGCATCCTGCTGGAGCGCAGTGAGGAATTCGCTCGGATGATCAGCGAGCGCATGCTCGGCTTCGCCCTCGGTCGCCAGCTTGAGTACTTCGACCGGCCGGCGGTGGACGGCATCGCCGAAGCCTTCATCCGCGGCGGACACCGTCCCTTGGCGCTCATCGGCGCGATCATCGAGAGCTATCCGTTCCGCTACCGTCGGACTCCGGGAGAGGATCCGACTGAAGCGCGCTTGGCCCCGACCGCCCCGTCGCCGTCCGGCGAGCCCGGCACTCAGACTTCGCTGTAGTCTGCGCCGTCTGCGCTGCGGGCGCACGAAGCGTCCCACTGCTCAAGCTCTGTTCGCATTGCTGCGGCAAGTTCAGGCAGTTCGCTCACGAGGTTGTGGCGCTCGCCAGGGTCGACCGCGATGTCGAAGAGCATGTCCTCGTTGGCGCGCTCCGTGTCCAGGTACGACAGGAACTTGTAGCGATCCCCGATCAGCGCGTGGTCGGGCGATCCCAGCCTGCTGTCGACGCCGCGTTCCGCCCCGTCGGGACACTGGAAGGCGATTCGCGACCCCCGCGCGGCCATCGTCCCGTCAATGAGCGGGACCAGGCTGATGCCGTCTAGGGGGCGAACTGGCGGTTCGGAGTACAGACCCAGCGCATCGGCGACTGTTGGAAAGTAGTCGGCGGTTGAGCAGGGCACGGCCGTGGCCCGGCCTGGGGCCAAGCGCAGCGGCCATTCAAGGATTCCAGGCACCCGAAGCCCGCCTTCGAACAGGCTTCGCTTTCGGCCTCGCAACCCGCCGCTGGAGCCGCGGTTGTTGCGCTGCTGAGTGGTGCGGCCCTCCGGTCCGTTGTCGCTGCAGTACCACAGCATCGTGTTGTCCGCTACCCCCAGTTGCCGGAGTTCCGCGCGTAATCGGCCCACCTGTTCGTCCAGGGCTGTGATGCAGCCGTAGTAGTGCTGTTCGCCCTCGCTGAATTCGGCGTACATGGCCCGGTGTTGCGGGCCGGCGACGACTGGGCTGTGTGGGGTATGGAACCAGATCACGGCAAAGAATGGTGTGCCGCTCTCGGCGGCCCGCCGCAGGAACGGCAAGGCGCGGTCCATGATCACGCGCGAATCGTCGCCGTCGAGGTTGTCGGTCGCAAACTCGCCCGGGCCCGTCCAGTACTGCGATGGGAAGGCTTGGTCGACCATGGGGTTCCACGTCGGCATCTGGACCTCAGCGGAGAAGCACTCGTCAAAGCCGTGCTCCCAAGGAGGGGCGTAGTGTTCCGGGCGCCGCCCGCCCCGGCGACCGTCCTCTTGGTCGTTCGTGAGCGTGCCGAGGTGCCACTTGCCGAAGTGTCCGGTCGTGTAGCCGTGCTCGCGAAGCAGCTCCGCGAGCGTGACCTCCTCCGTCAGTATGTGCCCGGCGTTGGCAGTGGGAATTCCGTATCGGAAGGGATGGCGGCCTGTCAGGGCGCTGCCGCGCGTGGGCGAGCAAACTGGGGCCCCTGAGTAGAAGCGGTCGAACCGCAGGCCGGCTCTGCTCATCGAGTCCAGATTGGGCGTCTGCAGGAATGGGTGCCCGTTGTAGCCCGTGTCGCCCCAGCCTTGGTCGTCCGCCATGCAGAGGATGACGTTCGGGGGGGAGCTGCCCGTTGACCGACCGCCTCCTCGACACGTCACGAGCGGGGCGACTGCCGCACCCAGAAGCCCCTTCAGCGCTGCTCGGCGCGTTGAGCCGTCCCTGAACGTCGCCTGCACTTCGTCGCGAGGCTCGCCCGCGCGCTGCGCAGATGATGTGGTGTCTCTCATTTCCCTAAGTCTCCGAAGCAGTACAGCCGGCTTGCGGTTCGGATGAACAGTTTGCCGTCGGCGATGGCCGGCGTGGCGTAGACATCTTCCCCAAGGTCATTGGTGCTCAGCACCGTCCAGGCGCCGTCGGCCTTCAGCACGACGACCCTGCCGGCGTCGCTCGCCATGTACACTTTGCCGTCTCCGGCGACCGGGGACGCGTAGAAGCCATCGATCGCTGCGCGCAGCCGCCCTTGCTTGAGCACATTGCCGCTGGCGGGATCCAGTGTGGTCACGATTCCGCCATTTCGGACGAGGTAGAGCACGCCCCGGTACAGGACCGGAGAGGCCACTTCGGGGATTGACTTCTGGTAGCGCCAAAGGAGGTGCGAACCAGTAACGTCGCCCGTGCCGCCCAGGCGGATCGCCATGCACGAGTTCTCGGAGATGCGACGGGCACGGTAGTGAGCCCAATCCCTGGCGTCCATCGTTCCGTTCTTATTGCGGTCGTGCATGGCCCAGTTGTTCGGGTGCCAGTCTTGCCTCAGTTCCGACTGCGAGAGCTCACCGTCGCCGTTGGAGTCGAAACGGTCCCGGATCTCGTCCCACCCTGGCAGTTCAAGTCGTGCGCCGGGTTCGCCGCCAACGGCCCAGCCGCTGAAGTACAGCCGGTCGCCGTCGACCACGGGTCCGGACTTCACCTGATAGGAAAGGCCGTCGAGCCTCCACACTTCACGCCCGTCGGTCGAATACCCCGTCATGCGGTACGAGCCCGGTACGACAATCACCGGATCGCCGGCTCCGGCTTGGTGCACTACGGGCGTGGAGAAGCTGTGAACGAAGTCGGGCCGCGGCCGCTTCCAGAGAATCTCACCATTTGATGGGTCAATGGCGAGCGCATAGGCCCCGAGGTCCTGATCACAGACCAGAATCAGCTTTCCGTCCGCAAGGATCGGCGAACTGCCCATGCCATGGTAGTTGGTGAACGGTCCGAGCGGCAGAGTCCAACGCTCCGATCCGTCACCGTCGTACGAGACTAGGCCGAAACCGCCGAAGAAGGCGAAAACGTTCTTGCCGTCGGTCACAGGTGTAGGCGCGGCTTCGTCATTGAGTCGGTGCATGCGCTCGACGCGTCTCGAGGGAGCGGCGCGTCGCCAAAGCTCCCGCCCCGTCGCACGGTCGAGCGCGATCGTCAGCAGTTCGCCGTCCTCGTGGGCCGTGAGGAAGATCTTGGTGTCGGTCAGCACGGGCGAGGACTTGCCGCGCGGCAGGGGAGTTTCCCAGACCAAGTTGGTCTCAGGGCCGAAGGAGACAGGCAGCGGGCCCTCGTCCGCGACTCCTGTGCCGTTTGGGCCCCGAAAGCGCGTCCAGTCCGACGCGGTTGCGGCTGCCAGAACCGACAGCGCACAAGCGATCAAACAGCCGCGGAGCATTGCTCAAGCCTAGCTGATTCGCTGGACTCTTGGTTCAGGGCCCGACGATCGGGTCAATGGCCCGCGAGAGCAGCTGCACGCCGTCTGGCCGTCCTTCCGAAGGGGAACAGCAGGCAGCAACCGGGCCCGGAATCCGGCGTCCTCGGTGCGCCTCGATTTGTAAGAGGCGATGCGAGTGCGGGACCGCAATGTCGTGCCGAGGGTGAGAGGCGCAGGCCCGATACCGGCTCGTTGAGGGCGTACCCCGGACGTGCGGCCTCCGACCGGGGCGACTTGATTATTGATTCTTCACTCAGCCTCACCTAGGAACTGGTCCGGGTAGTATCCGTCACGGGCTTGAATCGTGCCAATGTCCATCCGGGGGCTGGTGACCTCGATGCGGCGGTAGCTTGGATCTTCGAATCCTCGAGACGGCTTGTAGCCGATGCTGTACGAGCCCCGCATCTCGTCCTCAATCATGCGAAAGACCTCGCTTAGTGGGACTTGACGTGTGACACGGTGGAAGCTTCCGCCGCTCTCCGCCGAGATGCGCTCGAGCGTGGCCGACCCAGCTCCCAATCGGTCGCGATAGATCTTGCCGGCGATTTCTTCGTCAAGGAACTGGATGGAGTACACGACGACGTCCGAGCGCAGTGCTGCCCTAATCGCCCGTTGGGTGCTGACAAGGCTGCCGGCATCGTACCCGTCTGAGATGACAACCATGAACCGGCGCCGTCCACGCCGTCTGAATACTTCCTTGGACGCCAGATAGACCGCGTCGAACAGCGCCGTTCCTCTGCGCCCAACGGTGTCGGGCGGGGTCACGAGGAAAGCGTACGGGCGGACGTGCAGGTTGTCCAGACCGTCTGTCAGTTGACTCAGGGACTCGGTGGGCTCCACTGCCAGCTCGACTTCGCTGTCGAACGTGATCAGGAAGGCTCGGTCTTGGCTTGGACGCAGCACGGACCGAAAGAACTGGAGCCCGGCCCGCCGCTGCGCTGGAAGCAAGGCGGCTTGGCTCAAGCTCGTGTCGACAAGGAGCCCGACGTCGAGCGGCCAGTCAGCAACCCACGAGAAGTGGCTGATGTCCTGCACGAAGCCATCCTCCCAGACGAGCAGGTCCTTCGCGGTCAGGTCGGTCAGCACCTGTCCTTGTCGGTCCTTTACAGTCGCGTAGACATTCACCACGCGGACTTCCGCCTCGAATGCCTGTTCTCCCCCCAGCCTCTGCCCGTCGCCTCTCGACACCTGGGGGTTTGCTGATGCCAGAAAGGCCAGTCCTATCGCGGCTGTTCTGGCTTCCGGGAGCACGCTCCCTTTGACGCCTCGCGTTACGTTGCGGTTTCGCCTACGCGACGGGCCGGTTGCGGGCTGTCACCCATCCGAGGTGTGGCGAAGCCAGTAGCACGGCTCCCGGGGGTCCGCGGCTAGAAGTCTAGGCTCAGCGTAAACCGGAACGTGCGACCGTCGTTCAGCGTATTGGTGATCCGGTCGAAGCTCGGAGACGTCAGGCTGAGGTTGGGACCCGCGAACTGGCGCGTGTTGAAGAAGTGCACCGACTCGGGGCGGAAGGTCAGGCGCCGCTCCCCTGCAAACGGCCAAGGCTGCGAGCGCTAATAACTGCGCAAGCACGACTGGGGGCTGAGCGACATGAGGGCGCACGACGCAAGACTATGGCGCTGCCTGCGTTCACAGGCGCTCGTCTAGTCCCGGGACAGCCGTTGCAAGACAGTCGAGTTGCTCGTGCCAGCGCTGTTCCCCCGACCTACCTCAGGGCGCTGGCCTCTGGAGGGAGAGAAACGGAGTTTGGCGACCGTGACGAGAATTCTCACCGTCACGGCTCGCCCAGTGGCCGACAACAGCAGAAGGGCGAGAACGCCCATTCTAACCCGACGGGTAAGGCCAACGTTCTAGAATCTCTTCCCTGTTAGTGATCTCTATTGCTCGTAATGCTGCATCCCTTCCACCTACATCGGTTGGGCGATCTCTTCGTCCCGGAAGCGTCGCACGGGGCTGCTGGCCACTCTGGTTGACCGAGATGTTTGAAGCATACACTTAGGTCCGACACCAAGTGTCGTGAATCGGACTCAGTCTGCCCTCTAGCCTAGGCACATAGCTGAGGGTGCCCAGAACGATCACTAGACCTCGGTGGTCAAAGCGTCTGCCTCATCCGAAAGGGCCCTTCGAATTGTCATTCAGCACCGCTCCAGATGTGCTCAATAATCCAGTGCTTATCTTACGGTACCTCAGATCGGTGCGGATCGCACAATCCTGAACGGACGGCGTCCGCAGCGTTTGGGCTGCTTCACTACGGACTTACGTATATGCGATGCGACGCCTCATCTTTCGACGCAAGTCTTCCCCTGATCCGAGCGATGAGACCATCTCTCCACCTACATCTGTGAGTCTGGCTAGGTCCATTCGAGGTATTTCTGCCTGATTCTTAAAGACTATGATAGAATCAAAATCCAACTCAGATCGATGGAAGTGAGACAGAAAGACCGTGGTCAGACGGGCTTTGTCCCGGTTCGGGACACCATACAGGAACAGATGTTCGCTACTTTTCCCCTGCATTCGATAATCGACTGGATAAGCCTTCGAGTTCGGGATGCTAGGCACGATGTAGTTGCTCTCAATCCGTTCTGGGTCGGTTGTTTGGGAGATCAAGTCCGCGAGGTCTTCGTAAAAGTACGAGGCGGCCTTTGATCGCGTTCGTAGCGTGAGGGCGTAGATTCGAGTCAACGCTTGACCGTACCGAAAGAGTCCTTCCGAGAGACGGTCCATGGGAGTGTCTACAAAAAGAACCCCTCGATCCCATGTGACGCGCTCTTCACCTAGAATTTGCTCGACAAGTAATCCGCGGCTTCCTGCAAGGAAAGCGTCGACATCAGA
Source organism: Bryobacterales bacterium (assembly GCA_965203925.1). Taxonomy (GTDB): domain Bacteria; phylum Acidobacteriota; class Terriglobia; order Bryobacterales; family UBA6623; genus VXMF01. The sequence continues at coordinate 230,232 of OZ241924.1, read as the reverse complement.
ATCGTAGCTAATCCGCATTATCGTGTCACCTTTGTCGGATAAGCGGATCCCCTCTAGCGATTCCGACAGGTAAATCGGGTAGCAGTCTCCGTCCGGAAACTCGAAATCCGCTTCAAGCATTAACTCACCATCAGGGCGTTGCTCCACGCGTACTGCTGCGCGCAGCTGGTCGCAGAGCCGCCGTTCCAGATCGTCAGCGTCGATCGCCATTGAAGAGCCCCAGTTGAAGATGTCGGGTGGGCATCCCAGACAGCTTGAAGTCTTCGTCTAGGCACGCTCGGGCACCGATGAGGGTCGTGGAGCGGTGCGTTGCTGCCGGCCATCTCCCGGCCTCGATGGCGGCCTCCGAGCCTCGGTGAATATGAGGCTTGCATCGGATGTTCCCGTGTCGGTGGGCCGGTCCGTTGTACCTAGCCAGTGTGAGCCTCGGCCCACTTGGTATCTGGTAGACGATCCCACATGAGAAATTCTGCTTGTCGCGGAGGTTTTCTCGCTGATAGATGAGGAATTGGTGTATTCCTTTGTCCTTGCTGGTCAGCGTCGCACGAAACGTACACTGCCTGTGCACCGGATGTGCGATTGGCTTCTTGGACCAGCGGGCGCCAGGGTTGCAGACCCGCTTCGGAAGGCCACGGAGCTTTTTGAGTTCCACGTCAGTGAAGTTGCCGAACATGCGTGGCGTGCTCCGAATCTAGGGTAGGCCAATACTGTACCGCACGGCCTGCGTCAGAATCAGCGGCTGCATCGAGTCCGCGATTCCGCCAGAGCGCAGCGTCGGTCGGCCCGCTGGTTGCTGATGATGGATCCTATGTCGAGGTCTTCCGGGATAACTGTTGCGCCGCAGCGCCGACGCCGCTGTTGGAGCGCCGTGGTTAAAGGTAGGTAGACTGCTTCGAACACGTCCGAGCCGATGCAGTGTCCGGGTCTGCTCGGCCACATTTGTGGGACACCGTATGGACGCGCTTGTTTGTTCTCGCAGTGCCAAGCGAGGTCCCTCGGGTCGGCGCTGGCTCGGCCACCAGCTCCAAATCGCGGTCGAACTTGACCACGACGCCCGGTCCTGATCGGGTCGCAACACGGGCCGGACGAACTGGAGGACTGTCCGGCACTCGCTTGCAACGATGGCAGCTCAGCTGAGGCTGGTATTGACCAGTCGCCCGATTTCCAGCGAAGCGTGTGAGACTCAAGGGGAATGGCTGACGTCTTTGGCCAAACCATCCTCCCAAGAGACCAATTCTCTCGGCCCGAGATCGGTCAAGACCTCCCTCCTGTGGCTCTTGACGGTCGCGTAGACATTGACGGCGCGGCCTTCGGCTCGAAACGTGGGATCCACTGCGCGTTGGCGAGCGTTGTCCGCCAGCACCTGTGCCCGAGGCACGAGACGCGCGACCACGATTCGGGCCGTCCTCATCGCAATTCCTCTGAAGCTTGCCACGCCGCCGCGGAGTAGACGATCGAACTTGGCCCGGTCCGGATCTGCAAAGCGGTGTGCTCTTGGCGCCGACCGCTTGAGGGCGAGATCAGAAGTCGAGGCTCAGCGTGAACCGGAACGTGCGTCCGTCGTTGAGCGTGTTGGTGATGCGGCCAAAGCTCGGAGACGTCAGGCTGAAGTTGGGGTCCGCGAACTGCGGCGTGTTGAAGAAGTTCACCGACTCGGCGCGGAAAGTCAGGCGCTGCTCCCCTGCAAACGGCCACGACCGCGAAAGACTGGCGTTGACGTTCGCGATCTTGCCTCTTCGGAAGGTTCTCAGGCCCAGTGTGCCCATCAGATCGCCGACTTCCTGAAACGCGAAAGCGTCCCGGCGCAGGATCTGGCGGGAAGTGTCCGGATCACCGATCGTCTGGCCGAGCAACGATGTGTCCAGAAGGTGCGGTCGGTCGCCCATCGCGCCGTCTACGTTCCCGAAGCCGGGCCCGTCGGAACCAGTCTGCACCGTGAAGGGAGTTCCCGTCTTGACCAATGTCACAGTCGACAGCTGCCATCCGCCGAACAAGCGTCCCGCCCAGCCCGAGCCGGACGGTGTCTCGTACACCGCCCGCAACAGCATCGAGTGGGGCTGGTCGAAGAAGCTCAGGGACTTCACGTCTGAATGGATGTTGTTTGCGGTCTGGCTTACGGCGCGTCGGGCGTCACCCCCGTTCATCGTGTTGGTGTAGTCACTGCCAAGGTCGATGGACTTGCTGAACCAGTACGCGGCGTCGATTGTGAAGCCCTTCAAGTTCCTGACCACGAGCGCGGCCCGACCGGCGTCGAAGTAGGCGCGCGACGCGTTGTGCAGCCGCAGCACGTCGTTGTAGCGGGCGTCCGCACGCCGCTGGTTGGTAGTCCTGACCGTAACCGGCAATCCTTCGGGGCGCTCTCCCCGGTTCAGGAACCAAGCTTGGAAGACTCTGTGCGTGCGGCTGCCCACGTAGCCCAGCTGGAGGTTCATCGTGCGTGTGAGGCCGAACTCCCAGCTCAGGCTGTATTGATGGCTGTAGGGCTCGACGAGGTTGTCGGCAATGTCGAACAAGGTCGAGCGCGACCCCGGAGTCACGTTCGCGAACGCTGCCCCACTAATGATGTCCACAAGTCGGGGCCGGAGTACGACGAGACGGACGACGTTCGGGGCGTTGATGCGGTACTGACTATAGGTAACCGGGTAGATCTCGCCATACGAGACCCCGTACGCACCGCGTAGGGTTCCTAAGTTCTTTCCCGGGCGGTAGGCGAAGCCGAAGCGCGGTGCGAAGTTATTGCAGTCGCAGCCGTACGGCAGGGTCTCGAACTGGTTCACCTCGCGGGGGGTGGTTACGAACTCATAGCGCAGGCCCATGCTGAGCGAGAGGGCGGGGGACACTTGCCAGTTGTCCGCCAGATAAACCTGGCTTGCCCACTGTCGGAAGCCGCGGTGGAAGCTTCCGACCGTCTTGAGGAGCCGTGTCGGTTTTCCCAGGCGGAAGTTGGTGATCGCGTCGTTGCCGAAGTTGTCCGAGAACTGTGTGTTGCCCCGGATTGCCTGCTGCTCGACCCCGTTGAGCTGGATCCGGGCGAGGTGAAAGCCGGCCTTGACGCTGTGGCCACCGAATGTGCGCGCTACCTGTCCTGCCGTTCGGTAAGTGTTGACCGCGCGGTCGACCGGTATGAGCGGAGACGGCCCTTGGCCATCAATCGCATTCGAAACGCCCACCGTGGGCCCGAAGTTATTGGGCTCCGGGATCAGCAGCGTGCCGATCCGGTCGAATCCGACCGAGAGGTTGGTGATTGTTCCACCGGGGGATCCTCGAGTCCAGGTGATGCGCGGCCGGTGGCTCTTGATCTCGGTGTCCGGATTCCTGCCTCGCACGAACTGGAACGCGTCTACGCTCTGGGACGTGAAGACATAGCTCAGTCCCAGCTTTCCGCGGGTGGCGAGATCCCGGTCGAGACGCAGGTTTGCTGAGTCGGTGTCGACTCGCTGCTCGGCGTTTGTGTTGAGGGCTCGAGGGTCGATGTCGGGCCGGTTCGGCAGCTCAGCGGGATAGGCGGAAAGCAGCTGTTCGACAATGGCCCAAGTGTCAGGGTCAGTGCGCTCGCCGCTGGCCGGATCAATGAGCAGTGGAGTGCGTTCGTTCGGCAGAGGCACGAGCACGTTGCCGTTGACCTGTCCGCGAATGCGTTGCTGAGAGGCATTGACCGTAAAGCGGGTCTTGCCCGTGACGGGCCCGGTGAGCCGGAACCCGTAGCGGTTCTCGTTGGCTGGCTGTACGTCCCCGAACTGGAAGAAAGAGCGCGCCGAGAACGCGCTGTTGCCATGCGTCCAGAACACATTGCCGTGCGTTCCTTGGCCACGCGCCGGCGGAAGATGCAGGCCGGGTCGGGCGCGCCGGCCGTACTCGGCGCCGTAGTAGTCGCGGTCGGGCTGGAAGTCTGTCACGATCGTCGCCGTGGCTCCCAGCCGGATGTTCAGTTCTTGCAGGGTGTTGGTGTCTACGAGGTTGAACTGGACGTTCTCGTTGCGCCGTGCTTCCCCGGAACGGGTGTCCTCTTGGCCCAAAAGGTTGAGGTTCGTGCGTTCGGCGTTGGCTCCGCCCTCCGCTGCGTTGCCCGCGTCTGACTCGGGAGTGGCCTCCGGTGCCGGATCCGACTGGTCGGCATCGGCCTTGCCGTCGCCGCCGGCAGGCTGCTGCGCGAACCCGATCGATCCCACAGCTAGCAGCAGCGCTGTCGCAGCCATCGCTGGCCACCCCCGAATCGCCACTTGGCGGACGAGACTTGGGCAGGGCGTGTTGGGCGTTTGGTCGTTCATCGAAACCGTGGGTGGCAATGGCCGTGCGTCTAGTAGGCGAGTGGCAACTGGCCGACGTTACGAGCGTGCGCGCCGCGGGGGGGGGGGGGGGGACCGTCGTCCGCCGTCACCGAGATTCGGTCGCGACACCGCCCGAAGCCGACGGCACTCGATCGTGTTCCCGACCCTCGTTGGCGTCCCCTTCCGGGGCCTGCCGCCTCGCTAGGACATCGACCCAAACATCGCACCCCATTCTAGGTGCAGGGATTCCGACCGGGTATTCCGCTCCGAGCGGTGCGGACGAGTCCCGTTCGTCGTTGCGAGAAGGCTCGGCTGAATGGTGGACGGCCCAATCGGGGAACTCACGGAAGGAACGACCACGGTGCCCGGAACAGAGACACCTGATGTTGCGCTTGGCGAGCGGAATCGCCGGACGCTAGTTACGCTGTTCTCGGCTTCTAGAGCCCAGAGCCGGGAATGCGCCGGCAGGGACATGGCCGGGTGCCGGTCCCCTCCGGCACCGCATCGGCACAGGGGGGCGACGGCGAACCCTTCGAGCACGAGACGGGATCACAGTTGACAGAGGTTCGCGAGAGGCGAGCAGAGATTGTCTGGATTGCTACCAAAATCACCGAAGAGTCTGAGGGCGGTAGGCTTCTAGTGAGACTTCACGGCGATGAACGAGCCCAGACCCGACATCAGGCCGCTCGAACGGGCAATCCAACGGCTGGAAGAGGGACTTGAGCGATATAGGGGCGACACCGGCGATCTTCAGATTCGTGACGGCCTGATTCAGCGCTTCGAGTTCACATATGAGCTCGGCCATAAGACGCTTAGGCGCTACCTGAAGCACTCGTCGCCCAACCCAGCGCTGTTTGATCAGATGACCTTTCAAGACCAGATCCGCACAGCGAACGAACAGGGGCTGCTGTTGGGGGAGTGGCCCGAATGGCGCGGGTACCGCACTATGCGAGGCATGACTAGTCACGCGTATGGCGAGGCCATAGCTGTTAGCGTCGTCAGCCACATTCCGGACTTCCTCGATGAGGTCAAGTACCTTCGTGATCGATTGCGGGACCGTCTGGCATGAGTACGCCCACGCCCGCCATCGATCTCCGATCGGACCACTGGGCTATCGTCAGGTGCGCCCTCCGAAGGCATGTCCCGGATCGCGAGGTCCTCGTCTTCGGATCGCGGGCGACGTGGACCGCAACGGAGTACTCGGATCTCGATCTCGCAATTATGGGTGAGGATCCTCTGTCGCCGTATACTGTGGCGGCATTGGCTGAGGACCTTGGGGAATCCGATCTTCCGTTCAAGGTGGATCTCGTCGACTGGGCGTTGGTCGACGACGGTTTCCGCGGCATCATCCGCCGCAACGCCGTGACGGTACAGACCCCGACAGACGGTCGCTCTGCGAGTCTTAGGGTGCGATGATCGGTGCGGACATCAGGGACACTGGATCCGACCACCGAGTAGCTCTTGGTCCGCCGCTTGACTCGCGCGGTCGCCGTGGGCGCGCTGGTGGCAGACTGTAGGCAGTGAGTGACCTCGCAGTTGCCGTCCGCCAATTGCTCGCGCCCGTAGCTGTGCCGGCCTTGCTCGCTTGGGAGCGGCTCGAGTCCGGAGTCGCGTTCTATCCGAGATCGAAGGCGGTGAACAAGGATCCCTATCCCTTGTACGCACGCATGCGCGAGACCGATCCCGTGCATCGCATGCGCTTGCTCGACGCGTGGGTCGTCACCCGCTACCGGGATGTCGATATGGTCCTACGCGACCACGGTCGCTTCTCCAGCGCTCTGCACCAGAAGGCGCTGATCCCCGAGAGCGCCCGGTCTGTCAGCATGCTCAATCTCGATCCTCCGGCTCACACTAGGGTTCGGTCGCTGGTGTCGGTGGCGTTCACCCACTCGGCGGTGGAGCGGCTCAGGCCGCGCATAGAGGTGATCGCGGACCGGTTGCTTGACAAGGTCGCTGGCCAAGACCGCATCGACCTGATCTCCGCGATCGCGCACCCCTTGCCCGTGATGGTGATGGCGGAGATGCTCGGAATTCCGACCGATGATGTCGAGCAGTTCGAAGCTTGGTCTGACGATCTGGCCGCTACGGTAGACCCGTTCCTCACGAGTAGCGAGGAGCGCAGGGCCAACCGGGCGCGGCAGGAGCTTTCCGAGTACTTCGGACGGATGCTGGAAGCGCGCAGGCACGATCCTCGGGACGACATCATCAGCGCCCTCCTCGCGGCGCGCGAGGAGCGGGACAAGCTCTCTCCCGAAGAGTTGCGGGGAACTCTCAACCTGCTGCTCGTAGCAGGGAACGAGACCACCAAGAACCTCATCGGCAACGGAATGTTGGCCCTGCTGAAGCACTCGGGGCAGATGCGCCGGCTTCGTGCGCAGCCAGCCCTAATGCGCGCAGCCGTGCAAGAGTTCCTACGCTTCGACGCACCCGTTCAGATCGATTCCCGAACTGCGGTCGAAGACGTCGAATTGGGGGACCGGCTCATCCGGTCGGGGACCAAGATCCTAACCGTGATCGGTGCAGCCAACCGAGATCCGGCTGTGTTCGAGAACCCCGACGCTCTGGACATTTGCCGGGAACGCCGCCCGCACCTATCCTTCGGGCGCGGGATCCACTACTGCCTTGGCGCTTCCCTTGCGGAGCTCGAAGCGGAGATCGCGTTCACCTCGATATTGGAGCGGTATCCCGCCATCCAGTTGGTCGCCGATCCTCCGCAAGTTCGCAACACCGTGCTGAGAGGGGTAAAGGAGCTCTGGGTCGGCGTCCGGTAGCCGGGAGGCATCCAGCCACTTGCCTATATGGGGAGTGCAGGCAGCTTCAACTCTTGGGGGGACGTAGCGGATCTCCCACTGGCCGCTGTTCCGGTAGGCGCACGGACGGGACCGGCGCGGCGGGCGGCAGGAATCTCGACCGAAGGCTTCATGTTGGGCCCTCCGGGCTATAAGGCCCATCTCCGTGTTGCGTTCAAAGCGCCATTCCAGACGACCGGACTCTTGACCTATTTCGACCGCGCACCGCCGCCCGTTCCGGGCGCGAGACCGTAACCGTAGCGGTCATCGCGTTCCAGGGATCGATCGTGCGGCCATAGGACTTGCAGAATCTTGCGAGCCCGTTCGAGGCTGCGTGGCTGTGGCGGATCGTGAGGGAATACCTCGTCATGCAGGTCGAGGACCTCCCTGCCAGAGGCGAGCCCCAAGCGTCTCACCAAGAACGCGATGTCCTCTTGATCCTTGGGCCGAGCGGCGCGCACTTTCATCGCCAGCAGGTGCTCGGCCGAGGCAGAGGTCACCACCAAGTGGCGGTCCCCGTAGACGGTTCGCGCCCGTCCGTCCCGGCCGCGGGGCATGGATGGAACGGCTTCCTCATTCAGCCACGTCTCCGGCCAGCCCCGCCGGCGACCGATTCGGCGCACCGCCTCCACCACGGGGCCGTGGCCTTCCTTGATCAGGGCATCCACGTCCATCGTCTGTCGGCGGCCGTCGAAGCCGAGGGCCATGGCCGCGCCGCCAATGACATATATGTGCGCCTGCACACGGCGCCACCGCAATTCGCGGGACAGTTCGCGAAAGGCAGCCTCTAGGCTATCCGCCGAAAAGGGCTCCATAGGCGCGGTGTCCCTCTCGCTCCCCGAACTCGTAGTCGCCGACCATGACGCCGTGGCGCAGGAAGGCTCCTGGGGTGTCCCGGTAGACCATGCCTGGAAAGCCCTTCCCGTACACGGGGAGCGGCATCCAGAAGATCTTCAGCGACCGTTCCGGATCGTCGCACCAATCCGGAACGGGATAGTCGTGGGTGATTGCGATGTGCTCGGCCACTGCGGCCAGCAACGCGTCCCACTTGGTCCCGGTGAGGCGCGGCGGCTCGGCCAGAGCGTACTGTTGCCTGTCGCGACTAGCCTGATGAAATCGGCGCGGCAGGTCGGAGATGAGCATCCGATAGCGCTCGCTGTCGCTCTGGGCGTTGTCGATGGTGTCCGCGTACTGGGCGACTCTCCACCAGCGCTCGGGGGGCAGTGGCTCGTGCATGAGCCGCGCGAACTCCTCGTCCGAGAGCTCGGAAATGTCGCGGCTGGCAGCCACGCCCTCAGGATAGCTTGCCGACGGCCCGTCTCGGTCTCGCGCTGCTTGCCGTAGTTCTTGCACGCCGTCTCAGGCTGCACGCGCCGGGCGCACCGCACACCCGGGGAGTCCCGCGAAGACTCAGACAAGACTTGGTTGATTCCACCGCTGGCCATCACGGTGCCGCTTGGTTGGGTCAATGGACGCTGGCCAAGGCGTTCAGCAACGGCTTGGGCCAGCAGCCACCGGCGGATCCTGAAGCTGACGGGGGGTGGTGCGGGCGACGGCGCAACGTTTGGGTTGCGACAAGCACGATGTACGCGCGGCGGGATCTGGAACTAGTCCGAGGCTTCGACAGCCCGATGGCGCCGACCCTCCGGCCGTGCGTTCAGTCGCGCGCTACGCTTCGCCCCTCAATCTGGTAGCGGCGCAAGAGACGTTGCATGCTGCGTACCCGCTCGGGATTGCTCGCTGCCAGATTAGTGGTCTGGGCCGGATCGTTACGGAGGTTGAACAGTTCGATCTGCTGGTCGTGAGCGGACACCTGCCGCTCGGTCCGAAACCATTCGGGTTCGCGGTTTGGCCCCGCACTGTTGCTGTCGCCGGTGGGATGGTCGATCAGCACCCAGTCCCCTTGCCGAATGGCGAACCAGCCCCGCGAGCCGTGATGGACCGTCGCCTCCCGAATCGCCGAGTCTGCGTCGGCAAGAAAGAGGGCCGCGCTCATGTCGTAGCTGTCCTCGCCCGCGTCTTGCCCAAGCGGGAAGTCGACGATGGCCGCTACCGTCGCCATGATGTCAGTCAGGCAGAGGACCTCGTCCTGCACTGTGCCGGCCGGTACCCGGCCCGGCCAGCGAACTAGGAACGGGACTCGGTGGCCGCCTTCCCAGAGATCGCGCTTGACGCCTCGCAGAGGCCCCATGCTGGCATGCCTGTACTCAAGCATCCGGCGGTAGGCGTCGGTTTCGGGTCCGTTGTCGCTTGTGAAGATGACCAGGGTGTCCTCGGTCTGGCCAGCCGCAGCAACCGCTGCCAGCAGCTCTCCGACGGACCAGTCGACCTCGGCCACAAAATCCCCGTACGGGCCGGCGGAACTGCGTCCCCGGAAGTCCTTGTTCGGAACGACCGGCCGGTGTGGGGCGAGGGGCGCGAAGTAAAGGAACCACGGCTTCCCTTCAGCTGCAGACCTTGCGATGAAACCCACGGCTTCTTCGGTGAAGCGCGGGAGCATCCGCTCGAACTCGAACCCCGGAGCCTTCGTTCCCGTGTTGTTGTTTGGCCCCATCAGATAGGCGGGAAGATGGGTCAGATCGAAGGGCTGGATCGGGCGGGCTAGGACGTGCCCGTCCTCCATAAAGGTCCAGCCGGGCTTCGCAAGTCCGAACGAGTACGAGAATCCGTGCTGGGCGGGCCCGTCGACGAGGGGCTGCGACCAGTCGACGTTTTCGACGGTCTGCCCCTTGGAATCATTCAGCAGGTTCCATTGGTAGCCTAGGTGCCACTTCCCGACGGCTCCCGTGCGGTAGCCTTTTTCTCTCAGCATGTCGGCGAGAGTCAGGCGCTCTTGGGCGATCAGCGGCGTCGAGGAGTCGTTGAGAACTCCTCGCTTCAGACGGGTCCGCCATGCGTACCGGCCCGTGAGGAGGCCGTACCTCGTCGGCGTGCAGACGCCGTCGGGCGCGTGGGCGTCGGTGAACCGGACTCCCTCGGATGCCAGACCGTCGAGGTTCGGCGTCGCGATCTTCGATTCAGGGTTGTAGGCCCCGATGTCACCGAATCCGAGGTCATCCGTCAGAATCACCAAGACGTTGGGCGTGGACCCAGCTGCTCCAGCGGAAACCAGCGTCAGCAGCGCGGCAAGCAGAATCGGCACCTGCCCAGAATAGGGCATTCAGGGACCATGGAGTGTCGGGCTGAGTCCGAGTGAAGCTTGAGTTCTAAGTCGCCCTGAGTTGTCTCAGAGCCCAGCGTCGGGAGCGGTTCTTCTTGATTGCCACCCTACCTCCGGGTGGGTGGCGTCCCTGTGGGAATGCCCACTTTGGTGATCGCGACCGCGACCACCAACGGCAAGCAAGAGGGAATCCGAGACCACCTGATCGGAGCCGGATCGCATTTCGACAATCTCGGTTTGTACGGGACCTGAGCCTCGGTAGTCCGGCCCCGGGAGGTCTGGGATTGGGCCTTCGGTTCGCATGAGACTGAAACAAGCGCCGTTGGAGCGTCCACCGCCTCCCCAACTTCGGTCCAATCCAGACCTCCTGTGATCAGCAGGCTGACGCTCCCCCGCCAGATTCGCCGATCCCGGGAGATTGGGGGCTGAGAGGTTCCAGAACGCAGCGCGCATCGGGCGCGCCTTCCACTGCACCGAGCTCTTCAGTCAGTGGGCCTTGCACTATGCCCGCTCGCGTCCTCGGAGCCCGGCCCCATGACCAAGTGAAGATCGGGCTAGCGCACGCCCGCGGCCGTCCCGTTGCCAATGCTCATCCCATCTAGCAGGCTGGGGCCGGTCTCGGCGTTTGTCTGACAGTGCGGCTCAAGCGGCAGACCGCTGGTCAGGTCTTTCTCAGCTACCTGCGCGTTGGGGCCACAGACCGAGTGCCTTTCGCGTCCTTTCTTCGTCTTGCGACGAGATGCGCTCTCGGGCGAGCAGGTCGAAGAACGAAGCCCTATTGACGGTCGATGAGATTTTCGGCGGCTTGCCGAACACGATCTCCAAGCCCGATCTCTTCACACGAACCTCGTAGTCGCCCTCTCCCAGGCGTATCGTCGTCTCGACGCAGTTCCAGCCGTTTCGCTCCGCCAAGTCCACCGCGGCCTTCGTTCGACGGGCATCCCAAACTCCAGCAGCCGCGAAGGCCTCCCGCAACGGCTGGCATCGCGCCGCTGGCGTGCCCAAGTTCAGGCCGCTTTGGGCGAGGCGGTGGGACATGGCGGCCATTCGGTCTGACACCGCGTCGGCTAGGCCCGGAAAGGCCCGCAGGCTGTTAGGCAGGCCTTCCCATCCTGCAGAAGCGCCAAGGAGAATGGCCGCCGCCAGCAAGTCCACTTCGTTCAGTATTGGACGATCCGAGCCAAGCAGGGTCTCGCATTCGTCGCACGCGAAGAACAACCCGAGCGCCCTTGAGAATGGCTTCGGATGGCGCTGGAACAGTTCCAATTCGGACAATTCCCCAAAGCCGGACAGCGATCGGAGGTCGTGCGCCAGCTGCTGGAGAGACTCTTTCAGGCGCCCCTCTAAGTCACTGGCCGTTTCATTAAGGTAGGCCAGAATGGAGGCCCGCGGATCGCGCCCGCGCTCGGAACTCCTGCATCCCACAATTCTGTCAACCGCTCCCCAGAAGAGCCAGCGAGGCAGATTCGCACGCTGACCCGGATCGATGGGCCCCTTCGGCCGAAGGTCACACTGTCCGGACTGAAGCCATGGGCGCAAGCCAGCGAGGATCGAATCCTTGGGCCCGTCCCCCGTAGATTCTTCGGGCTCGAACGCCGCAATGCACGCCTCGGCGCTGAGTGCGCCACGGTTTCCTAGCCACAAGAGCATCGCAACGACCCCCCCCACGGCTAGGGGGACTTGCAGGGGGGCATTTCGCGGATTGGGAGCGGAGTCTTGCGGAAGCGCGTCGCCTCCGTAACCGTTGAACTTTGTGTTGACCGTATGCTGGGCAATGCTCTTGAGAGTGACGTTCGCGAAGTCCAGCGCGTCGTCGTTGACTTGTTTCTTCTCGGCCACTGTGCGGTAGATCAGCCTCTTGATCCGGCTTGTCGGCAGGGGGGCCGGAAGCAGGATCGCGCGGTCGGTGGCCTTGTCAGCTTGGCTTGGGAAGTCTACAGCCTCGAACTGACCGTGGCGGACTGAAAAGACGGGACCGGAGATCCCCCCTAGGTCGATCTCGGCGATGCACGGCTTCAGATGACCTACTTCGGCAACGGACTCCTCAAGCGCAGCTGCCGCCGGCTTGCCAATGAACAGCGGGATCCAGCCCGGACAATACTGGAGACTGTCCCGGTAGTACTTGTCTCCGAAGCCTTCAGGCGGAAGTATCAGGCCTGCTGACAGCATGTAGAGCAGGTTGAGATGGTTCGTGACTAGCAGTCCCGTCGTCGGTGGCTCTGCCTTTTCCGAACCGAACAGCGTTCGAGACTGTGCCATCAGATCTCCTTGCGCTGCAGGATGGATTCGTCAACAGGCAGGATACGGTCAATCCTGCATTCGACGCCTTTCCGCCTCAACATCACAACTTTCTCGCGAGCACGGGCCACCATGACATAGAAGTGCTTCTTGACCATTTCCAAATCGCCGGATGGGACGTAGTGCTCGTCAATATCCACACAAATCACGATCTCAAACTCTTGGCCTTTGCAAGCTTGAATGTTGAGTATGACGATCCCACCCTTGTCCAACTTAACGTCGGCTTGGCTACCATGACTGAATGTACGGATCAATGGCCGACCATGTTGCAGTGCAGCACTAGCAGACGTTGACATCGATTTCAGCTCAGAAAAGCACTTTTCTCGCACATGATTGGTTGGTGCAATGATACCCACCAACTTGTGAGGATTCTTGTCTGCAGTAAGGAGAATACGTCTAATGATCCGCGGAAAGTCATCGGGAGAGTATGAATACATTTCAGCAGCCTGTGTGTCAGGATGTGGTGGGAGCGAGAGTGGAGGACTGGCGGGATCACCCGTGTAGAAGGTGTGCGCCAGCTCTGCGACACTGCGACTATTCCGAAAGTTAGTGCGGAGTTCAATCACTTCGTTGGTGTCGATTGCGAGGGCATTCTCAATGTCCCGACGACTACTATTCTCGTCGTGGATTTGCTGATTCTGATCTGCCACCACAAAGAAATTCTCGAAGCCCATCCCTACCAAGGTGGAATAGAACTCTGGCGGCATGTCTTGCCCCTCATCAATGACAATATTGAGACGCTTCTCATCGTGATCGGTCTGTTCGATAATGCGTTCGATGCGCTTCCAATCGAAGGGTCTAAAGCCTCCTTTTTGAGTGTCTGAGACAAGCGGTGCGTCTTGATTCGTCAGTTCCTTGAAAACTCGCCAATACCATCTGATCCATGTCTCGCATGAGAGTTTTCCTCGAAACAGACCATGACTCGCTTGCTTGAGCAAGTGGTTGTACATGAGGACCACGTATTTTCTGCCGCTCCTCGCTAGCCTCCTCGCCCTGAGGAGTGCGAGAACGGACTTGCCGGTGCCCGGTCCTCCGATAACCAAGTGTTGCCCGTCAAGCGGCAGCGATCGGACGCGCTCCTGATCCTTGGTCAGATCTTGGATTCGCGGGAGCCTGAAGGAGCGGCGGGCCACTATGCCTCCGGCAGCGTGAATCTGCTCAGTGGCGCCACTCCGGTCGAGGGGTCGCCATTGATGCAGATTCTGTCCAACAGAGTATTGCCGAACTCGCAGCCCGTGTCCGGAATCAGGGTGCACGCGTGGCACGCCGCAAGATTGAGAAGCGCGGGCCCTTGACCCTGATGCGACGCACAGACAGGATCCAGCGAGCACCACGATGCCTGGTCCAGTGCCGATTGGAGAATTCGCAGGAACCTCTTTGGCCTAGCCAGCTGCACCAGTCCACCGAGCGAACCAAGCTTGTCTGGCACGGATACGTAGATCAATACGCCGGCCATTGTGAAGTCGTCCGTGCCAGCGTAGATCCGCTCTCTCAGTGAAGCGGCGGGGTAGCCAGCTTCGGACTCAAGCTGTCGGATGACCGCATGTGCCAGTGTGTGAAGCATCACGAACTGGGGAGTGATCTTCAGCCCGAGCGCGGCCCGCCCCAGCGGGTGCCCGGCAAGCCGGGCGCTGAGGGCCGACAAACGCGCCTTCAGCGCTTCCTGCTGCCCCCACTTTGCGACTGCCCGTGGGCTGATCGTGAAGAAAATGCCCTCGCCGCGCAGGGAGAGAGCCGGGAGCCAAGAGGACGAGCCAGAGATGTCAGGATCGACGATGTGCTCCGTTGAGATCCGGCTAAACCCCTTGAAGACCAGGATTTCTTGCAGCCGCCGGACCCCGATGAGTCGGTCCACTATGGATGCGGATTGGCGCAGACGCCCTTCCGTCTGGCGGCGAAGTGCCTTCCAAGCACTCGTGTGGTGCACGGTCACGAAATCCTCGTCCTCCCTAAGGTCGGGAATCTTGTCCAGGAATGCGCTGTATTCCAGTTGGTGCAGGTTGCCCTCGGCCAGAGGCTGGCCGTAGAGGGGATACCCATTCTGCAGCTCCCACAACGCAGCCTCGATATCTGCCACCGAGCAGCGCCAGTCTTCCGCGATGCGCTTCAGGGTCGACCTTCGGCGCAGGCCCATTCGAGCATTCGCGATTCTCCTCTGCACTTCGGAACTGGAGTAGAGTCGGTCGACCACGGTTCCCTTGTGAATGCGGGACTCCGGCGGGATCACGAGCGCCGACCGCGTGGCGGGCAGATGAACTCGGACGTCGTTTACGTCCAGAACGAAGGCATCTCCGAGCTCTTCCTCGGCGGGAGGCGTGCGAATCCACGGCTGCTGGCCGAAGTGGGCTGGGTATGTCATCTGGGGCGGCAGTTCGGATTCGGAGCTGCATGTCTGGCAGCGGACGCGGGGTCGTCGGTGCCCACCCAATAGCTTCAGGTTAGGCGGGCCGCTCCGGCACGACCTAGCCGCACCGGGCCCCGAAGCGTCCGGCAACAGCTGCCCGTGGCGTCGGCGGTGGGCGACCTGTTGCCATGGGACGTCGGTTAGGTATCCGTCGGGGTGCACGACAACCCAGGGCACTTGTTCGAGGACCGAGCCACACTTCTGCTCCCCGCCACTGCAGTGCAGACGCTCCGCTTGCGGACTCTCCTGCCAAGGCAGACGATGCAAGAGGCTGCAGCGCGGACACTGCATCCATGTCGGAAACCGCACTGCCGGAATCCAATCCCCCCGGACCGTCCCGTCCGTCTCCACCCTGGCCGTCGGAGGCGTGCAGAGGGTCTCGGAGATTCCGAGCGAACTCCGGACCTGATCCACATACCGGATTTGGCTCGACTCCGGTACCTCGCCTTGCGGATACCACTTGCTGGTGTCCTGAACTGCGACGAGGAAGTTCCGCCCCCGAACGATGGCGCCGACACCACATTGGCGGAGCAGGTGCGACAGCCGGACCGACACGACCTCCCCTCTCATAGCGCCTGTAGGACTCCTGTCCGCTCCACTTCGCGCATCGAGTTCATGGTCGGCCAGACACCCTTTCGGGGGCGGTCGTGGCCGAACAGGAGCGAGTCCGAAGACCTGTCCTTAGAGTCATAGTGAAGGCGGCGGCGATTCGCGCGGCAACGCTTGGCTTCCGCGAGCCATTCCTGGAGGAGCGCGTCGATCTGGCGGCACGTGCGGGCACCTCGACCTCCGGCCTGGGCCGCCTCGCAGCGTTCCTTCAGGGCATCTACCGCTCGGGACACTTGGGCATCTTGGGTAAGTTCGCCGGCCCGATTGTTCTCTCGCAGCCCACTCACAGCGTGGCGCAGAACAATGACCAGTGCCGCGTGCAGCGCCCTTGCCTGGACCGGATACGTGAAAGGGGTGACGCTCGACGGCTCCACAAAGCGGTAGAAGGACTCGTGGTACGGCCTGAAGAGCTCGTAGTGCGAGAGGCTGCGAGCCTGATGGCGGAAGTAATTCGCAACGACCAGGCCGGGAACCGCCGCACGGCCCACCCGGCTGCTGGCCTGGATGTACTCCGCCGTCGTAAGTGGCTGGCCGTTCACAACCATGACGGCCAGGCGGGACACGTCCAACCCTACGGACACCATGTTCGTCGCCAGCACCACGTCAAGATGACCCTCCTGGGTCCGGGCGAGCTGCAGCCGGCGGAACGTCTCCGCATTCTGCGCCGCGGTGGGTATGCTCGTGAGCTGGGCAATCTCCAATTGGAGTGCCCGCGACCCGACCGCCCGGATGCGGCCCTCTGCGAGTCCGTGCTCGAACGTCCCGCCACCTTCCCGCAGAGCCCGCCGGGCCCCCTCCATCTCTCTTGAGAGCCTCCGCGCCCAGTCGCGGACTTCGACGGTGTAGGCGTTGTGCGAGATCCCGACGCCGAACAATGTGCCGTGGTAGATCACTTGAGTCCACCACGCTTCCATCAAGTCTTCGCGGTCCGCCTCGGGGGCTTGGTCGAAGACATCCAAGGGCCCCATGAGCAGGGCGGCCGCGAGCGGGGCGAGGCAGTGGCGCTGGTCGAGCTTGTGGGCTAAGTACCCGAGATACAGCCGCGCTGGCCGCCGCTCGTCCGACCGGGCGAAGTAGCAGTCATCGCATGACAGTCCGGGTGGCGGGAAGACGGCGACGTCTCGAGCGTACAACCGCCTGATTTGCTCGGAGGCCATCCGGATCGTCGCCGTCGATGCGACATACTTCGGATTTACGCCTCTAAGGCGCGCAACCGTATCGACGGCAGTCTCGTATACTCCGGCCACCGACCCCAGCGGGCCGGTGATCAGGTGAACTTCATCCTGGATGATCAGTTCGGGTGGCCGCTGGGCATGCTGCCCGAAGAATGCACCCGCTCTCGCTACCCAAGCAAGGCGGGCAAACTTGTCGATCGTCGCGATCAGCAGGGTGGGTGGGTTTCGGTAGAGCGCCTCGTCGACGACATTGCAAGGAAGTGGCATCGACGACTTGCCGAAGTCGCAATCTGCGTTGCGGCAATGAAAGGAGAACTGTGTCCTTGACGCGCTGAAGCTTGAGTTTGTGAAGGGCTTGCTGCACCAAGGACACGAGTCCAAGACGAGCTGCTCGGGAACGTTTCCGGCTTCGCTCGCTTCCTCCAGAACTCTCCGTGCGCCGAGAAAGGTGTTCGGGCATATGCTCAGCCCGACCCAGATCCCCACCGAGACCTGCTCCGTCCCTAGCAAGTCGGGATTGCTCCTGCGCAGGATCTCCAGCGCGAAGATCATGCGCATTGCCCGCTCAAACTGCTGCTTCGTCAGAAGTCGGAGCGTGTAACGCATCAGGACGGCCGTCCCGCCGCCGGAGTCCGGATGCCGCATCCGGCGCCATGTCACCAGGAATGCCACCAAGCCGAGGTAGGCCTCAGTCTTGCCGCCGCCAGTAGGGAACCAGATCAAATCCAGAACGTCGCGAAACTCGTCTCGCTCGCAAACGGCAGACTCCATGGCCGTCAAGAGAAAGGCAAGCTGGAATGGTCGCCACTGGTAGTGCTCGGGAGAAGTCGCAGAGCCCCGTATGCGATCGAGCTGGCGCATCTGGTCCAACATGGCTTGGTTGGCGAAGCGAAACGCCCTGGCGACCAATGGGTCATTCCCCAGCATGTCAATGCCGCCCAACATTCTCTTGACGGCGACCTTCATTCGATTCAGGACTCGTGCTGCCACCGAGCGCTCGCTCGCCCCAAGTTGCTTAACGGGTTGAGTCCGAATCCACTTCTCGTAGCCGGCGACAAATGCCCTCAATTCCCGAGCAACCTGCTCTCCAGTGGCTGTGCTCAGAAAGTGCATGCTCATGACTCGGCTTGGTCCGCCGGACAAGACGGTTGTCACGAGCGGAACTTCCGCCTTTGGCATGAAATCGATCCACACGCGTCCCTTGCCTGCGTCATCGATGCTCCAATCCACGGCCACGCCATGCCCCACGGCGTAGATGCGCTTGTCCTTGTACTGGAATTCGAGTTCTTGCTCCTCCTCCGTCAGCAGAATCTTGTCCACGCGCGGGAACTCGGCTAGCGATCCCGCTGTCACCTCGCACTCAAGCTCCACTTCAAACAGCGCCCGTTGGGCACGCTGCACTGCCAACGCTCTCCCGAACTCGTCTTCCGAGATCTTCTGGCGGTTGCACACGGTCACGGTGACGATGTGGCCGTCGCGCGCCGGCCGGGCCTGCACATCGATCTTCAGGCGGTCGGTGTTCTCAGTCTGTCCCGCCGAGTCCCCCGGTTCCCAAGTGCGGGCTGTTTCCGCCAGCCGGACGCGGGTGTATCGGTCTTGGATGAATCGGCCCGCAGGCCCTCGTTTCCCCGAGTGCTCATAGACCGTTGCGCGAGCGGTCACCTCGAGCCGTACCGGCCCAAGGATGAAGACCGAGAATCCCGCGGATGACGGTGGCACATATCTTCTCTTTCGCGCTGGTTCGGCAACAACATCGGCACCTGTGTCAGCGGACGGATCTCCTGGATCCTCGAATCCGGCTGAGACGCTGCTGGTCGAGCCGCCCATGCCAACGCCGGAGGCGGGATCCACCCCACCCAAGTCGGGCTCGATAGCGTGGAGTACGCCGACGGGATAACGGTCCAGCGGAGAAGCATTCAGCTCCTCCGATTCCCGCGCTGGCCCGATCAGCTGCTTTCTCAGCCACGAGACCAATCGGCCCCGAGCCTCGACGTAGAACGGGCCCTCGTCCCGCCGGGGCGGGGGTTCCGCAGCGGGGGCATTTGACGGCCTTGCGGTCCGCCGGGCCGCGGGATCTCGTGGCTCTCCGCTCCTGACCCTCGACTGCACAGAGGCCGCTGACCGGTCTGCGCTCGGAGACGGCGGCTCAGGTTGTTTTCCTAGGCCAGATCCGGACCCGCGAGCGCTCCGCTCTCGCTGGCTGTCTTGGAAGGTGCGCTCGGTCTCGACTGAAGCTCCGGATCTGTTGGTCTGGTTCCGCAGCCGGTCGAGCACTCGCAGCGCCTTTCCGGCTGAACCGAATCGTCTGGCGCGCACAGGGTGTGTCGCTGTGTCCAAGAAGCTGTTGATCCTGGGACGCGTAGTGCGGTCGGCCGGGTTCCAGCTGAGGCCGAGCTCCTTGGTCAAGTCGCCTTGGCGCCGGAACGGCGGTCGACCGTACAAGGCGTGGAAGAAGCTCGCTGCCAAGGAATAGATGTCATCCGAGGGCAAGGCCGCTAGTTCCTCCGTCCGTCTTGGCGCGGAGTACTCCACAGACCCTTGGAAGGCTGGCCGCTCACCGATCTCGGTGACGCAGTCGTAGTCGGTGAGCACCAGACGCCTTTCCGAGACGATCAGATTGCCGGGGCTGACGTCCCCATGGGTCAACCCGGCGTTGTGCAGGATCGCGAGCGCCCGGCAGGCGTCTTCTAGCCAGCTAAGTACGCGGTCCTCGCCCACCAGTCCCGCGAAGGTCTCGGCCCGCAGGTCGGACGAGGAGGCGAACTCGCCGAGCGGACGCCCCGGGATCCACCTGAGCAGAGCGATGAAGCTGTCGGCCCGCCACTCATGCGCCACTTCGAAGACGGTTGCCAATGGATGCCGGAGGTGGCTGTGGGCAAGCTCGTGGGAGCGAATCGCGCGACGGCCCCGATCCTCAGTCGGAACCGCCTTTGCGACGTACTCGCCCAGGACGGCCCCGTCGACCTGACGGATCTTGGCAACCCGAAATGCGATGCCGACACCTCCGTGCCCGAGGCGCTCGATAACCCTGTACGTGCTCCCTCGGAAGCGGATCTCGCTGCCCTCGCCCCATCGCTCCGCTGCTGGCGCTGTCGTGATCGGATCCTTGAGGAGCCCAGCGAACTCCCCCTCCAAGTCTTCCAAGCGGATTCGCCGCGCCGGTTCGTCAGCCAATCCCCTTGCGAGGAGGGCTCTGGCTACACGGCTCGCGCCATCCTCCCGGCCCTCGAACAGCCTTGAGAGGCTGTGACACAGAGAATACGTGTCCGACCGAGGGCCGGCGACACGGAGGCTCCTTCCGCGACGGACCTCGGGCGCGACGGACTCGTCCCAGTCCGAGTCGCGCGTCTCAGTCTTCGCGACGGTTGCATGCGCGGGGAGGCGCGCCAAGTCGAAGTCCGTCAGGATCGTGGAGTTGTCTTCGCGAACTCGAATGGTCTCGCTGGTGAGGTTTCGGTGGATCAGCCCGTTGCCAGCTATCGGCAGCGTGTGGAGTTCCATCACCGCACGAATCGCGGACAAGGAGCAGAGAATCCTCTCCTGCGTGCTCCAAAGGTGATCGAATCTCCTGTCTTCGATAGACGGAGCCGTAGGATCGACCGTCGAGAAGAACCGCAGTTCACCCTCGTAGTTCTTGGCGCTCTGGTAGGAGTCGACGATGCTGGGTGCCCAATTTCGCTTGCTCAGCAGGTGAAGTGTCTTCCACGCTCGCGAAGCTCGGTTTGCACCATTGGGGCCGGCAGCTGATAGATCGTAGAGGTGCAATTCAACGGGCGCCCTGACAAGCGTTCGCACGCCGCCGTACACACGATGGAATCCATCCTTGTCCCCCCGCCGGAGCTGGAGGTCCTCGTAGCCCGGGAGCCGCAGTCTGCCGTCCACTGCGACGCCGGTCTCCGGTGCCAGAAACCTGCCGACATCGAGGATGGTCGATCGACTGAGAACGGGTGTCCCGTCGACTCCGACGGCCCGTCGCCAGTCGTCCAACGTGTGGACTTGCACTCCCCGGACGACGATGGTCCCTTCGCTGGCGCGGGGATACGGTGGTTTCGTCAGCAGGATCGCGCCGCTGACTCGGCCGACCTTGCCAAAGCCGTGCTCCCGGAGGGTCGCGCCAACCCGCTTAGCCTTGCCCGTCAGCGTTTCCGCGGCCTGCTGGAGACGGCGCTCATGCCTCCGGCGATGAATGGTGCTCCAGTGCTTGACCTCAATGAGGCGAACGCCCTGAGGCCCGACTGCAACGATATCGATCTCGTCGGACTGGCGCTTGTTGTCCGAAGAGAAGTTAAGGTTCGTTAGTAGGAGCCAGTATCCATTCTGGGATCTGACTCTTCCCAACCCGGCCGTGATCCTGATGGCCGCGTCGTGTTCGCTCTTTGTGACCAGCTCTCCGCATCGAACCAACTTGACCCGCATGCCTATCGGAATTAGACGGGCATTATTGCATGAGCCACTTCGTCTGCCCGGAGCCGCGCCGTCGGCTGAACACCGATGGATGGCCGGTCGGACGTTGTTTGGTGCACTGGCAGCCCGTTTGTCGAGCTTGAGGCCTCCGGCAACATCCCTGCAAGGGTCCTGTCGGCGGACCTGGGTTTCTCTTGGCAGGTGACATCACGGGCAATCTCCCCAAGCTCTCCTTTCGGAGAATCCCGATTCATCAACCAGCCTCCGCCGCGAGGTGCCGGGACGCTGCCAGCGATCTACCTTCGGCCTACGGAAGGCCGTGCTTGGATTTGGGCGGCATGGAGGCCCGGCCAGCCATCTATTAGCCCGCTGGCCGCCGGTATGCGGTATCCTGAACTCGCGAACGCGCGCAGGGGAGGTGTGAGAGCGCCTCCGATAATACTGGCCTTGGAAGACCGGTCTGCAACGGCAGGCCGCTTGCCAAAGTCGCAGACTGGGGGTAGTGCACATGAGCGGCAAGCAGATCTCAAGAAGGGCTGTGCTGAGGGGGGCCGGGGCCACGATCGCCCTGCCGTTCCTCGAAGTCACGAATCTGGCTCGCGGAGCGACCCATTCCCAAACCGCGACGGCGCCCGTTCGCCTGGTCACGCTCTTTCATCCCAATGGCGTCTACCCCCAGAACTGGGACCCGATTGGCGAGGGTAGTGACTACCAGCTTTCTCGCATTCTGCAGCCGCTCGCGCCGGTGAAGCAGCATGTCTCGGTGATCTCCAATCTGGGGACCGGGGCCAAGGGGCATGTGGGTGCCACGTCCGCATTCCTCACGGGGACGCCCCTGCATAAGAAGGCGGCCGGTCGCATCAACACGCCGCACATGGGAACCTCGTTGGACCAGTTTGTGGCCGAGAAGATTGCCGGCACGACAAACGTCCCGTCGTTGGAGGTCGGCACGGAGCCTCCCCGGTCCGGCGGGGAGAACGGTCTCGCGATCTCCTTCGCCAACACAGTGTCGTGGCGCTCGGACAGCACCAAGGTTGACCCTGAGATCGAGCCGCAGGCGGTGTTCGACCGCCTGTTCGGCGTCAGCAAGAAGTCCCGCCAGCAACTCGAGGACGACGCGAGCGTGCTCGACTACGTGCTGGAGGACGCGCGCGCACTCCACAAGCGGGGCAGCGTCGCGGACCGCCGCAAACTTGACGAGTTCCTCACGTCCGTTCGGGAAGTAGAGGCGCGCATTGCGCGGAACCTGAACCCGTCGTCGTTGGAGGCGGACTGGAAGCCGCTTATTGAGCCGGAGTTGTTCCGGCCCGAGGCAGGCATACCGCCGACGCGCGACGAGCACATCAGGCAGATGCTGGAGCTGATCACACTGGCACTGCAGACCGATACGACCCGCGTGGCCACGTTCATGATGGCCCATGGTTTCAGCCGCCAGAACTTCACCTTCTTGGAAGGGGTGAAGGGTGACCACCACTCGATCTCGCACCACAAAGAGGATCCGGAGCTGACCGAGCCGTACACCATCGTCAGCCAGTGGTACGTCTCCCAGTTGGTGCAGCTGGTTGAGCGGTTGGCGACGGTCCAAGAGGGCAACGGCAGGACTCTGCTCGACAATTCGATGATCCTCTACGGTTCGGCGCTGAAGAACGGCAACGGCCATACGACCCACAACCTGCCTATCCTTCTTGCAGGGGGCGGTGCAGGGCAGCTGAACCCGGGACGCAGGATTGTGCTTCCGGACGAGACGCCGCTTGCGAACTTGCACCTCACGCTGGCGGGAAAGATGGGCGTCGAGGCTGAGCGCTTCAACACCAGCACGGGCACGATCACGAACCTGTAGGCGAACTGAGCCGCGCGCTCCAAGGCGTTCGGACACCCGGTCGCTTTCACGTCTGTCGCAGTCCGAGTTGTCCTAGCAGGCGAGTTGGCCAAACGGAGCACTTGAGGCGGACCGCAGGCGTCTAGAGGCAGAGACCTCGTCGACTCCGGGGCCAACGTCTTTGGCCAGATGCCGTCGATGTGGCGGTCGGGCGCTGTCAGTCTGCCCGCACCGCCGATTTCGCGCCCGCCTGCAGCAAGACTTCCCTGAGGGCATCGGTGTCGTCTTGGCCCGAAACTTCAATCACCGCTCCACCCGAAGGCACTGGCGGTGCGGGACGGATCCGGCGCCTGAGGAGGCGTCCCTCCCAGAGCAGGGTCGCGAGTATTCCGAGCACGGCACCTGCCATCGTCGTCTCGAACGTGACCACTCCAGTTGCCCAGCCCGAGTTGATTGGCATCCCTCCGGTCACCAGAGGGTAGTCCATTTGCGCCCGGTACAGCAAAGTCGTGGCCGTGCCACCAGTCACCGCCGCAGACAATACGGCCACGAGCGACATCCGGCTCTTTTGCCGAAGAAGGGGATGGCAGAGCTCGATCGGCTGCCGGGAATACAACTCGATTGCTTCCAGCGGCACACCCCGAGCGGTAAGGGCACGGACGGCTGCTGTGGCGGTGCGCGGATCCTCGAATTCAGCGTGCAGCCGGCTCAACTTCGTACTCCCACATGGCGATGATCGGAACAGCCTTGACGAACAGCAGGTAAAGCAGCGCCATCGCTGCGAATGTGCCCGCCGAGATCGAGAGTTCGATCCAGCTCGGAACATAGCTGCCCGATACGGAGGACAGGTGCGGCGTCGACAGCGCCGGGATGACGATCAGGAAGCGCTCCAGCCACATTCCAATGAGCACGGCTATGCCGCAGACGACCGTTGTCGAGATTCGCCGAAGCTTGGAGACACCCAACAGAACCAGCGGGAAGGCTAGGTTGCAGGTGACCATGATCCAGAACAGGGTGCCGTATATGCCGTGCTCGCGCGCTCGGAAGACGTCCATTTCCACGGGCAAGTTTCCGTACCAGGTCGTCAGGTGTTCCGAGAACGTGAAGTAGCCCCAGATCAGGCTCATGAGCAGCAGCAGCTTTCCGAGGTTGACGAAGTGTACCTCTCGGAGGTATTCCTGCAGTCCCATCAGCCTGCGCAGGGTGGCCATCACAACCACCAGCGCCGCGATGCCACTGAAGATTGCCCCGACCACGAAATAGGGCGGGAAGATCGTGTTGTGCCAAGTCGGCGTTAGCGACATTGAGAAGTCGTAAGCAACGACCGAGTGCACCGAAACCGCGATCGCGAGGATTACGATCGCCATCAGCTTCATGGCCCGTTCCAACGCCTGCCACTGGCGGTCGGAGCCCCGCCACCCGAGCGAGAGCCAGCGGTATGCCCTGCGCCGCGCTCCAGTGCTGCGTTCCGCCATTTCCGCAAAGTCCGGAATCAGTGGAAGGTACAGGTAGACCACGCTGCCCGACAGGTAAGTCAGGATGGCGGTGAGATCCCAGAACAGGGGCGACCGAAAGTTGGGCCAGAGCATTCTCTCGTTGGCATACGGGAGTATCCAGTAGAAGAACCACGGGCGGCTGATGTGGATGATCGGGAACAGGCCTCCGATCATCAGGCAGAACACTGTGATGGCTTCGGCCGCTCTGGTGACAGGCCGGCGCCACTCGGCCCCAGTCAGGCGAAGGATCGCCGAGATCAGGGTCCCGGCATGCGAGATGCCGATCCAGAAGACGAAGTTGACGATATACAGGCCCCAGTACACAGGCCGACGAAGTCCCGTGCTGCCAAACCCGTTCGCAATCTGGTAGACCCAGGCGAACAGGGCCCATGCCACGATTCCGCCGCAGACTGCGACTGCTCCGACGTATCGGGGACTGCTGCCGGGCATGCGGGCAACCAAGTCCTCGCACACCTGAGCATGGCCAACCGGCGCGCCCCCCACTCCAGTCGTGGCCACGGTGAAGGCCACCTGCTAGTCCGCTCTTTCGAGGTAGAAGACGCGCGGCTTCGTTCCCAGCTCTTCGAGTAGGCGCTGCGCCCTGCGGCTGTTCGCCAAGTGCGCGACGCGGCTGGTCGGATCGCTCAGGTCGCCGAATACCATAGCTTCCGCCGGGCAAGACTGGACGCAGGCTGGCTGGACCTCGCCGTCCCCGACCTCTCGCCCCTCGGCAACCGCGTTCAGCTTGGCACGCTTGATGCGCTGCACGCAAAACGTGCACTTCTCGACCACGCCGGCGGGACGGACAGAAACGTCCGGGTTCAGTTGTAGGCCGAGCGGCTCCGCCCACTCCGGGGGGTACCAGTTGAGGAATCGCACGGTGTATGGGCAGTTGATGGCGCAATAGCGAGTTCCGATGCACCGGTTGTATACCTGGACGTTCAGGCCCTCCGCATTCTGGTACGTCGCGTTGACCGGACAGACCGGCTCGCAAGGCGCTTCGTCGCACTGCTGGCAAAGCACTGGCCTATGCCGGACGCGGATGTTCGGGAAATCGCCCTCGTAGTACCGGTCGATTCGGATCCAGTGCATGGCGCGGCCCTTGGCGGCCTGGTCCTCTCCGGCGGTGGGGACGTTATTCTCCGAAGAGCAGGCGACCACGCAGGCCTCGCAGCCCGTGCAGCGGTCAAGATCGATCGCCATGCCCCACTGGGGCGTCCGTCGCTGCGTCCCGCTTTCTGCTTCCGTCGATCCTTCAGGCATTTACGGCACCTCTCATACCCTGTGGGGCGGCACGTCCCTGTCCTGCCGCGAGAATTGGATCAGGGCCTTGCCCTTGTCTAACCGCTCCAAGTGAACCCTAACGGGGCCCATTGCCGTAGCCCCCGTGCGCCGATCCTGCATGTCCCCCAGCAGCGACATGGGATTCGCTCCTCGGCCGGAGGCGTAGCGGCCGAAATGCGAGTGGCCCTGGCCAATGGCCATCGAGACCACCCCAGGGATGGCGGCCGGATTGACGTATGCGGGCGCTTCCAGGCTGCCGTGATCGGAGCGCGCGCGAACGATGTCGCCGTTCTCGACCCCCAGCTCGGAGGCGGTGACCGGATCGATTTCCAGCGGCAGGCCCCACATAGCGCTGGAAGTGGGATCCGGAAGTTCTTGTAGCCAAGGCCTGTTCGCGCCCCCGCCGGCCCCGAACTGAAGCGACTCGTAGGCTTGGAACAATGCGGGGACCATTGAGTCGGCTATCTCAAACTCCCCGAGCCCGGTCTCGCCCGTCGCACCGCCACCCGCCGGCCCGCCCTGCCAACAGCCCTGCTCTAGGGCCGACTCGACGAATCCATCCGAGGCTCCAGCTTCGTTCCCGGCGTCAACTGATGCGTGCAGCCGAGCGAGCGCTCCTTGGGCATCGAGCGGTTCAAACGGCTTGCCGGCTGCCGCAGCCAAGTCCGCCAATACGGAATCAGCCGGGCGTGAGTCGTGCAGGGCGGCCACGAATGGTGCGCTGCAGGCAACAGACTCGACCAAAGAGGCGGACGGTAGGGCCACCGCCTCGCGTTCCAACGGGTCGTGGTCCGGAAGGATGACGTCCGCGTACGCCGATGTATCGTCCACGAAACTCGAGAGGCTGATCACGGTTCCCGCATTCTCTAGGGCTTCGCGAGACGAAGGGGAGGTATAGGCAGGGTTCGCGCCGTCAATCATGACAAGGTTGGCATTTGCGAGCCGCTCCCGCCATCCGTCTGAGGAAGGGCGGGCCTCCGATAGGTCCGCCAGCACACTGGGCGGTGGCAGCACGCCGCCCGCTACGCCGACCCTCCCAAGAAGGACGTTTAGTGCACTCGCGGCAGCCACAGCGTCCGAGGAGTGCTCGCGCACGATCGAAGCGCCTGCGACTACGACCGGTGCCGAAGCGGCGGCCAATTCGGTCCCGACTTCCCGGATCGTCGCTGCCGGAATTCCGCAGGCAGCGGATGCCTTGTCCAGATCCACATCGGCGAATGCGGTCCTTGCGGCCTGTTCGGCCCGCGAGGGCGACACCTTGACTCCGAGGTCGACCAAGGCCCGGCCCAAGCCTAGGGCCAACGCCAGTTCGCCTCCGGGCCAGACCGGTAGCCAGCGGTCTGCGTTCCAAGCAGTCAGCGAGAATCTGGACTCGGCGTGGATCAGGCGGCCCCGGACGCCCGGGCGCCCTCGGCGCATGTGCCCGAACTGGCGCGCGTACAGCACGGGAGAGACCCATCCCCCCAGAAAGTCCGCGCCGATCGACAGCACGAGCGTGGCATCGCGGATGGCGTAGGCCGGGATCCCTCGCCAACCGTATGCCCGCTCTGCACCCTGCATCTCTGCGGCAAAGTCGCGAACGCCTACGGCACAGGCCGGCGGTGCGCCGAGCGCTGCCAGGAACTTGGCAATGTTCGCGGCCCGAAGATCAGCCCGCGGACGGCTCAGGAACACGACCCGCTCGGCGTCTTCCGCGACCGCCGAGTCAAGCGCATCGGCCGCCTCCTGCATGGCGGACTCCCAAGAGACCGCCTCGAATCGCCCTTCGCCGCGGGGCCCCGCGCGCCGCATCGGCCCTCGCAGCCTGTCCGGGCCGTATAGGGCTTGCAGCCCTGCGTGGCCGCGGGCGCAGAGGCGTCCGCCGCTGGTTGGATCGTTGGGGTTTCCCTCCAGTTTCTTGACGGCGGCGATGCGCTGGCGGACCCGTTCGCCGTCCACCTCGATCTCGCGTTCGGACGCCATCACTCGGGCCAAGATCCCGCATCCGGCGGCGCATTCTCCGCAGACTCCCGGATGCCACGACTCGACTCCTGGAGTAATCCCCTCCTCTGGCACGAGCAGGGGAATGATCTCCTCTGACTTCCGCCCGCAGGCTCCAGTGATGGCGCCCCCTGACGCCGTGCCAACGACCCGGAAGAAGTTGCGGCGGTCCACCGTGTCTCTCAGCCTTGGCCTGTGCTCACGGAACTAGAAATGGCAGGCCACGCAGTCATCGCTGGCCGAGTTGTCGCGGTGGCACTGGACGCATGTGCCCATCGTATGCACTACCGCGGGGACAGCCACGGTCATGGACGCGACATCGCCGTGGCATCGTGCGCACTCGATCTCGGCACGGGCATGGGGCGCGTGCCGGAACTGTACTGCCGCGTCTTTCGAAAATCCGTACACGCGCAGCCATGGGACCTCGCGTTGCTTTTCCCAGTACGCGGCCAAACGGCCGATTTCCGGACGGTCGGTCGCGATGAACTGGTGGCAGGCCATGCATCTGCGGATTGACGGGATTCCGGCGTTGTCCCGCGTCTTGGCGCCGGAGTGGCAGTCCGTGCACTGCATGCGCGCCTTCTCGATGTGCGCCGCATGCGAAAAGCTCAGGGGCTGGTCGGCCGCCATCAGGGCGCCAGCTGCGGCCAGTAGAATGAGGAGCATCAGCGGGGCGCGCACCCCATTGCACGGGGCCTGACCCGAATGACTAAGGATACCCGAGAGATGCCGCTTGCCACCGACTCTGCGCTTGCCGGGCCCGCGTGCCTCACCGATAAGCGGGTGCGTGCACTCCGGCCCTAGCCACTTCCGCCGAGGGCTTCTCTCAACAGGCTGGCGCACTCTGCGGAGTAGTCAATCGTCAATGCGGCGTCTTGCGCGCCCGACGACATTTTCCGCCAGGTCTTGCGCAAGATCCGCACCA
Organism: Bryobacterales bacterium; assembly: GCA_965203925.1. Classification (GTDB taxonomy): domain Bacteria; phylum Acidobacteriota; class Terriglobia; order Bryobacterales; family UBA6623; genus VXMF01. The sequence goes on along the minus strand of OZ241924.1, from coordinate 201,621 downwards.
TGTCCCGCCGCTCCTGTGTGGCGGCGAACGGCTCAAAGTAGTGGTCGAGGAACACTAGGCACGCTACGTCTTCGAGCGTCTGCGCCCAAGCGTCCGACCGGAAGCGCTCCTTGCGGATAGTTGCCTGCACGCGCTGCACCGTCTCTGCGCCCACTCCGCACTCGCGCATGATTTTCCCAGCTGTGTCGGCATGGAATCGCCCTAGCTCACGCCGCCACCGCAGGTACCCCGTACGCCCGCTGGGATAAGTGGTTCGCGGGATCTTCCACCTGCAAATGTGCTGTGCCCGCACAGCCAGCCGCACTTCCGCGGGGGCCTGCGGGGCGAGCCGGTCAAGCCAGGCCGACATCCGGCGGGCGTATGAGAGCTCCTTCGGCGTACCGTCGGCCTCAAGGTTGGGGTCTTCCGAGTTTGCCGCGTCGAACCGCCGCACGCAGCGTTCAACGACGCGCCCTTCCAGTGTCCTCATTGGGCGCTCCGCAGGTCATGCTGGCTAGTGATTACAGCGGCCATTGACACCGCCGCCGTCTCGCTCCGAAGGATGCTCGTGCCGATGCAGGCAGGGCGGAAGCCGTGTTTGGTCGCTAGGTCAACTTCGCTGGACGTCCAGCCTCCTTCTGGGCCCACAAGTAGGGAAGTCCCGCCTCGTCCGCATGCGCGAGCCACGGCTTCCCCTCCCGGTTCGGCCAGAATCCTGCCGGGCATGGCGCTGCTGCGGATCACGGCCTCGAAGGCTGAGGGTGGGTTCACCGCCGGCGCTGCAAGTTGCCTCGACTGCTGCGCAGCCTGGACAGCGATCCTAGCCCACCGCTGCACACGTCCTGATGCGGCCGTCACGAGACGGCGGTCGCAACGGTCGGCCTCCAGTGGGGTCACGCTGCGGACGCCGATCTCCGAGAGCTTCTCGACGGCCCAGTCGAACCGCGAGAACTTGATGATTGCCAGCGATACGTCCAGTCTGGCGGGCCTTGGAGAGGGGAGCGGCTCTCGGACTCGGAAGCGGACCTCAGCCGCGGAACTGGCAATCGTTACGGCGCGGTAAGCCGTTTGCTGGTCAGAGACCTCGACATGCTCGCCGGGGCGTAGCCGGGCCACTCTAGACAGGTGGTGGGCTGACCGCCCCGTGACCGTAGCCTCAGAGCCATCGATGCTGTCAACGAAGACCCGCCGCAAGGCCATCGATTCCTAGCGTAGCGGTTTGCCTCACGCCCAAGGTCGCGGATCGACCCGCGTCTCCGGCCGGCAGCTGCCCACGAGAGGACTCGTTCCCGCCACTCTCCTCAATGGCACTTCTCACCTCGGTCCCTGAGCACCGCCACGCGAGTGATTGGCCGCGTGCACTCATCTGGCCTCGGAGCCGACACTGTGGGATTCAATCCGCCTGCCATTCGCGGCGACAGCGCCGGCAGCAGCCCGGAAGAACAGTCTGCAACGTCGCGCCCCGCCAAGCTGCGGCCAGATGGCGGGGCTTGGTGTTCCCTTCACAGCGACCGGTTGGGGCGCAGGTTCTGCGACCGGATTGGCCGCACATGAAGCTCTCCTGCCGTTGAGACACGGTACAAGCCAGGGCGTACTGGCTCTACGAAGGAGCGGGCTGGAGCGTTGGGCGCTGTAAGGGCTTCTTCAGCGGCCGATCCGACTCGGCGCTGTTGCGGCCTACGCATGGCCCCCCATTGGCGCGAACTGCCTGCTGAGTGCCTCGCGGGGGAACATGGCCGCATGCCACGGGTATCGGGTGTCCCTGCTTTGCCGGAATACCACCGACGTCCGCGCGTCTTAGTGTCCGGAAGTCGTGTGGGTCGTCGTTGCCATGGTCGTGCACGCCCCACTCCGCGTTGGCCCTAAGCTCAGCTTCCGCCCAGACTGGCCCGCTTCGGCCACGAGCTCGGCGATCCGGAAGACCGACTCCTTGGAGCCATCGTGGACGAAGGCCCGGTAGGTCGTCGGGATAGGCTCGTATTCCGGGAGATAACAGATCAGCGCTTTCGGTCCCTTGGTCGAGGTCTCTGGCCATCGTCGATGATGACGCAAAGATCTCGGTCACCGCTCATGGCCGCCGGCGTGTCTGGAGTGTCGCCGCGAGCCCCCCTCGTGCCCGCGCTTCTCAGCCACCTCCCGGAGGCAGGCCTCAACACGTAGCTCACTGCGCCAAGGAATACTGTCGTGTGGGTAGACCGCATGGTGGATCTCCCGCACCTCATCCATCGTGATGATTTCGAGTTCGCGCACGAGGGACTTGATATCCTCCAAGTCGCGTCCCCGCGCAGCTCGAACTTTCATCGCAACGACATGGGCGGCTGAGGCACCGGTCACGACGAGATGGGGCGAGTCGAAGAACACCTGTGCGCGTTCGTCCGGCTGCGACGTTAGGACCTGAATCCAGCGCACCTCGTCATTCAGCCAGTTATCGTGCAGGCCCTGCTCTTGCGCGACGCTACGCGCGGCGGCCAGCACTGCGTCCCGATGGTCGATTGAGAGCGCGTCCACATCCATGGTGGACCGGCTACGCCGATGGGCCAGCATGAGCGCCGCCCCTCCAACAATGTAGATGTGCGCCCTCAGTCCGCGCTCTGCGAGATGCGCCTCGATGCCCTCGAAGGCCCGCTGAACCGCGGCGCGGTCAAGGGCGCGTCCGGACTCAGGGGAGCCAAGCATGCCGCTCGCCGCCCCTGACGTCGAGGTCGGCCGGATCAGGAAACACGCTGTGCCGGATGAAGGCTCCTGGGGCGTAGAGAACAGAATCCGCCGCCACCACGCGATTGGTCGAGATCACCCAAGGGACTTCGAGAGAGCGTGCTGGCTCATTGACCCATGGCGGTACCCGGTGGCCGTGCAGGCGGGCGATATGCTCCACCACGGCCGCCAAGAGCGCATCCCAGCGAGTCCCCGTCAGCGGCGGGGGACCCAACAGAGCCTCCGCCTGCTCTGCCGCAGACAGGCCGTGGAACTGCCGGGGGAGCTGGTGCATCAGCGCACCGTAGCGATCCATGTCATCGAGGTCCGCAACGATTGTCCGGCTGTAGGACGCCAAGCTGAAGAACACTGGGATCGGCTCTTGTGCCGGGGGGCCAGAGATCGTCGTGGAGCCGCCCATGCCTGCGGACCCTGCCCGGGAGTTGTGATTCCCGCCCCTGTGCTCGCAGAGGCGTCGCCCAGGAGTGATGTCCTGTGGGGATTATCGCACCGCACCTGCGTCGTGGACGTGGCGTATCACTCTGTGAATCCAGCCGTCAACACGGGCGGTTCTAGGGATGCGCCATGCTACGCCAGCATGCAGATGAAGCGCTGGGAGACGGGTGTGGCTGGATCTCAGGCCTGAACCACCACACGGCAAGCTCGCCCTCGTGCGGCCTAATCGCGGATTCTCAGCGGCTGGCTCCAAAGCCTCTGTGCGGGCCTTGGGCCGCTCGGTGTGGCCCCCAGCCCGTCGGCCCTGATGGCGCGGCCCGGCCTTGCGCTCTGCAAGGCCAACCCCGCGGTCACACGGGTGCCAGTGGGCGGTCGGAATTCCGATCTCTGAGCCGATCGTTCAGGGCGCTTCCACTTCGATGGTGACGATGTCCCCGTCGTGGTATTGCTGGTGGCGAATCGACGACGTGAAGTGCCTAAGCAGCCGCAAGGACATGTCCCGCTCCACTTCCACGCTCGTTGGCTCACCTAGGAGCGCAATCCGGTCTTGGAGATTGGCGCCCTCCGAAGCAGCCGCGAATTCTAGAATTGCTCGCCCGTCGCGCTTGCGTGCGGTCAGGCGCAACTGCCGGTCTGCGCTTTCGCCTTCTTCATCCTCCCGAAGCAGCGTTAGGAGCGTCTCTTCCGCCGCCGCCCCGAGCCGGTCGAACATGGCCCCTTCCCATCGGTGACGAGCCGCGAACTCCTCAAGGAACTCCATGATCTTCGGAAGTGCCCCGACCTCCAGATGCATCTCGATGCGTCTGCTCCGGGACTGCGTCAGCTCGGAGAACAGGGTGAGGATCATGGCGGCTAAGCCGCCTGAGGTCATTCCGTTCTGCAGAGTTCCGCCGGCAAATTCCGAGAAGTACTCGGGAAAGATCACCCCATTCTGGAATCCTACGCCGACCCAGAACGAAACGCCCACGATCAGCCCCTTCCGATAGTCGATCCCGTCTTGGATGACGATCTTCATTCCGAGCACGAAGAGCATGGCAAGTAGGACAGTCACGTAGGCAGCCGCCACCGGCCCCGGAATGGCAAGGATCAGGGCCACCAGCTTCGGGACGAAGGCCATCCCTAGGAAGATGACGCCGATTGCGACCCCGACCGCGCGTGATGCGACTCCAGTGAGCTCAGTCACGGAGACGCTCGTGGAATACGTTGTGTTGGGAACTGTGCCAAGCAGGCCTGAGAGCAGGTTTCCTGTGCCGTCCGCGTTCACTGCGCCTTGGACCGCTCGATAGTCCACGGCCCGCTGCTGGCGCCACGAGACCCCTTGGATCGCGATCGCGTCTCCGATTGTCTCGATCGCGCCGACCAGAGTCACGAATACAAATGCCGGCAAGAGCGACCAGAAGGTCGCGTTGAAGCTCAGGTCCAGCCCGGGCCAGCTGCCCTCGGCAAGCCCGAGCCATGCGGCTTCCCTGACCAGTCCGAAGTCGTACACTCCGACCCACACAGCGGCCGCAGAGCCCGCGAAGACTCCAAGAACGGGTGCCCAAAGCCGAAGCGCCCCAGTCGCCCTGAGCGCCACGGGAATGATCACCACGAGCGTGGCGGCCACGGTGATTGCGGCGTCCGACGACGTAGCGCCGTCGGGAACGTCATCCAGCATGTCAAAGATGATGGGCATCACGGTGACCGCGATAAGCATGATCACGGTCCCCGCGATAGTCGGGGTCAGGATCCTGCGGAACAGCGAAAGGTGCGCCCCCAGCGCGTACTGGACCAGGGCAGAGGCCACCACGAGAGTTCCCAGCATGGCCGGTCCACCTTGGGCTATCGCTCCGATCGAGACGGAGATGAAGGCCGCTGACGTGCCCATCAGCAGCACATATCCTGCTCCGACCCGGCCCTTCCCCAGGGCCTGCAAGATGGTTGTCGTGCCGCTGACGAGGACCGCTGCGAAAACCGCCCATGACAGGTAGGATTCCGTTCCGCCCGCCGCACGGATCACGATTGCCGGCGTCAGCACGATCCCGGTGATGGTCAGGATCGCGAATTGGAAGCCGAGGCCGGCCGTGATTGCCAGCGGTGGGCTCTCGTCGGGTTCGTAACGAACCCCCGAATCCGATTCTGAACGCTGTGTTGCCATCGCAGCCTGTCCCAGATCGAGAGTTCGATCATAGTCTACGGGCCGTTCTGGGCCCTCTTGGAGCCGCCAACTCCGGAAGTGCTCAGGCCTAAGCCGGGTAGGCGGTCTTGACACCGACGCGGCCTCACGGGCGGGCATCCGGCGATAGACTGGTCAATGGACCGAGCGTACGCAACAGGAGCGCAGACCGGAATAGGCAGACGGATGCTGTCGATGCGCGAGCGAGACCGGATCGTCCGCGCGAGCCTCCGGCCGAGATATCCGGAACTCGCCAAGTGTCGCTCCACGGGCGAACTGCTGGCGCATCCCGCTTACCGCAGCATTCGGCCGGTCGCCGAGAGCGTACTCCGCTGCATCGAGCACGAGAGGTTCTCTGGGACAGTCGTCGCGCCGCGAGAGTCCTACCGGCTGGTGGCGTGGAACATCGAGCGCGGAATTGAGTTCGACGGGCTGTTGCATGCCTTCCGCCGACATGAGTACCTGCGCTCTGCAGACGTGCTATTCCTTACCGAGACCGACGTCGGCATGGCCCGGTCGGGGAATCTCAACGTAGCTAGGGAACTCGCCAAGTCCTTGGGGCTTGAGTATGCCTTCGCGCCCTGCTACCTAAACCTGTCGAAGGGTTCTGGCGTCGAGAGCGAAGTCTCCGGAGCCAACGATCTTGGGCTGCACGGTAATGCGCTGCTGAGCAGGTTTCCACTCCGTAACTGCCGGCGGATCCCGCTCGGCAACGGCCGGGACAAGATGCACGGCAGGGAAAAGCGGCTTGGCCAGCAGGCCGCCTTGGCTGCCGAAGTCGATCTTCCAGGGCTGCCCCTGACTGCCTGCGCCGTCCATCTTGATGCGAAGTCCAAGCAGTCCCACCGGCGCAACCAAATGAAGGGGGTGATTGCGGGGCTGCCAAGAGGCGGGCCCGCCGCCATTGGCGGCGACTGGAACACGACCACCTTTGACTCATCGAGTGCCGCGCGCGCCATCGCTGGCTACTGGGTGCGGGTGTTCCTTGGAGCGCACAACACGGTCAAGAACCATTTCCTGCGGCCCTACACGTACTTCGAGAGGGGCCTGTTTCGGGTCTTGGAGGACAACGGTTTCGACTGGCGTGGCGCAAACGTGCTCGACGAGCGCACGACATCCTACGACGTAGACGACACCAAAGCCCACAAGAACCTGCGCGAGTGGGTACCGGCATGGTGCTTTGATTTCATTCGTTGGGCCCTGCGGGAGTTCGACGGGAAGTGTCCGCTCAAGATCGATTGGTTCGCTGTGCGGGGAGTCGCCCCGGACTGCCCGGTCGTGTTTCACGAGTTTCGCGAAGGACGCGACCCGCCGCTCTCCGACCATGACGCGATCGGCCTCGATGTGCGCCCACTCGACCCGCCGGCAATATAATCCGGTTATGGCGGCGCCTGCGGAGCTGTCCGTACCGACCGTGCCGGAACTTCTCGAACGGGAGGACCACCGCATCATCTCGTCCTTGATCGACGACGGGTCCAGCGTCCTCGACCTCGGCTGCGGGGAAGGGGACCTGCTGGCTTGGCTGGCCCGGCACAAGGCCGTGCAGGCCCGGGGCGTTGAGATCTCTTCCGACAAGGTGCGCCGGTGCGTGGAGCTCGGCCTGTCGGTCTACCAGGGCGACATCAACCAAGGGTTGGCTGACTATCCCGACGCCTGCTTTGATTACGTGATCCTGAGCCAGACGCTACAGGTCGTGCGCGAACCGCTGCGCCTGATCCGGGAAATGCGCCGCGTAGGACGGCGGATCGTTGTCGCCTTCCCGAACTTCGGCCACTGGTCCGTGCGATTGTCGTTGCTCGCAACCGGCAGAGCCCCGCGCACCGGGCACCTGCCATACCGCTGGTTCGACTCCCCGAATATCCGGGTCCTGACCATACTCGATTTCGAGGAACTGCTGGCGAAGGAGGGCCTCGACGCTAGGGAGGTGCGTTTCCTGCGCCGCGGGCGGCCAGTCAAGGTGGGCCCGAACCTGCGGGCCGATTCGGCGATTTATCTCTTGACCTGATCGAGCCGGTCTCCTCCAGCAGTTCCGACACGGCTCTGGAGACGGCCTCGTGTTCCACGCTCAAGATGCAGCGAGGCCGATCGTACTCGTAGCAGCGGTCTCCCGGGCAAGGCTTGCAACTCCATTCCGTCTCTACGATCCGGTGGGCCGTCTTCCAGGGACCCCATGCGGCCGATGCCGACGAGCCGAAGACCACGACGCATGGCACTCCGTAGGCCGCGGCCACATGGGCCGGTCCCGAATCGTTGCCAACGAACAGCCGGGCACCAGACAGCAGCGCCATCAGTGCCGGGAGCCGGAGCCCGTGGCGAACGGCGAAATCTCCCGCGTGGCCAGATGGGTCGTCTTCGGCAGGTCCGGCCACGAAGACCGGCTCGAGGCCGTGCTGATCCCGAAGCTCCTGCGCAATCGCGCGAAAGTGGTCGAACTTCCATCGCTTCGTGGCATACGCAGCCCCGGCGTGGAGCACTGCATACGGCGGCCCTGAGGGGCGCTGCGTCGGGCAAAGGCGGGCCCGTGGCGCTGCGCACTCCGACCCGCTGAGGTGTGCCACCGCGGCCGCATGGTGCTCGGCTGTGTGCACGCAGGCTCTCTCGGGGCGCCCCAGCACCTCTTGGGCGCGCGGGATCCGCACATTGTAGGCCCACCGCTGCCGAAAGTGGGCGAAACCGGCCCTGAATCGGGCGCCCGACAAGGCAGTCATCCACGCGGCGGTAGAACCGCCGTGCATGTCCAGGCACAGGGCGGGCTGTTTGGATCGGATGGCCCGTACCACGCGCAACTTGTCATAGGCTCCGGCGGAAGTCGGCAGCCTAAGCACACCGTCTATGTCCGGCTGGCCTTCGAGCACGCCGGCGAACCGTTCCTCAAGAACCACCCAGATGTTTGCTCTGGGCATTGCCCTCCGCAGCAGCGAGAACGCCGGCGTCGCCAGCACGGTGTCGCCGAGCGACCTCAGGCGCACCAAGACCACCGATGCCTTGGCGTCCAGTGTGGAGATGATCGGCGCTCTCACCGAACCGCCGGTCAGGCGGCCCGCGACTGGGCGATGGTATGCAGGAATCCTCTGGCAGCCATCTCAATGCGGCTAAAATCCCGCTCCATCAGCCAGCGCTTGTTGACGATGTCGGATCCCACCGCCACAGCGCTCGCACCGGCCCTAAAGAACTCTCCTACATTGTCAAGCGTGACGCCGCCTGTCGGCACTAGGTGCACGTGGGGCAGCGGAGCCTTGACGGCCTTGATGTACCTCGCCCCTCCGACCAGCCCTGCCGGGAACACCTTGACCATGGTCGCGCCCGCATTCCATGCGGTCATGATCTCGGTCGGGGTCAGGCCCCCCGGAACGACAACCGTGGAGTAGCGATTGCACATCTCGATCGTTGCCGTGTCGAGGGCGGGCGTCACGCAGAATTGCGCGCCGGCGAGCATCGAAGCCCGAGCCGTCATGGGATCCAGCACGGTCCCTGCTCCCAACACCATCGTGTCGCCAAAGCGATCGCTGGCCTCTTCGAGGGTCCGGAGTGCGCCCGGGACGGTCATGGTGACCTCTAGGACGGGCAGACCGGCGTTGTAGATCGCTTCGATCGCTTGCATCGCATCGCCGGGGTCATCGGTTCGCACGATCGGGATGATCCCTACTTCCAGAATTCTGTCGAGTGTTGCCGATGCCCGCATAATCGCGAAGTCCTAAGCCGTTACGGTACCAGAGCGGTTGCTTGCCGGACAATTCCGGGGCTATGCGGTCGACTGATCAGAATACGGGCGCTGAGCCATGAGCGCCAGCTAGAAAGACGTGACAGGAGTTGCCGCACACGCGTCACACCCGGCGATCTGTCGGCGGCTTGGCCCTTCGCTGCGATTCCTGTGCGGAGCGGGCGGGAATTGGCCTGCATGGAAAACGCGAGAGCTGAACTAGAGATGAGGGAGTTCTCCACTATCCATATGTCATTACCACAACACTCAGATTCCTGTTCATATGATAGACTGTATTGCACACAGTGATTCTGCCTGTGCCTAAATTGAAGGAACGCACCAATACCAGCCCCGGCTGCGGCGCAAGGTACTAGGTCGTGCAACAAGCTGGACGCCACGCGGGGCATCTCCGGGTGCCTCTGGCTACCGTGGCTCTTCCACGGCGACCGAAGGCTGACGCCGGGTCTTGGCTCGCTGGCGGACGGGTGGCGAGTTCTGTTGCGGGCCGGTCGCCGCTGGCCAAACCCGAACTTGGCCAGCGGACCGATCAGTCCGAGGGCGGACGGTCGAACTCCCAAGTGCTCGACGCCTGTGGAAGGCAGGTCGGTCGCGGGGCGGCTCTCGAAGGGTCTGCGCAGTCCTAATGGCTGTCTGAAGCCCCAACGAGGCGCTCAAGAGGAGTCCAACTAGACTGGGGTGGCATGGCGCGAACGGCCTTGGCAGTGGACGGAGGCCCCCCGCTACGCAGCAGGGCCTACCCCGACTGGCCTGAACTTGGGCCGGACGACCTCGAACGCGTTCGGGCCGTGCTGACCTCCCAGAACTGGGGCGGAAGTGCCTCCGTTGTCACTTCGTTCGAGCAGCTGTTCGCGCAGTATCACGATGCCGCCCATGGTGTCGCCGTATCGAGCGGGACCATGGCTTTGGAGCTGGTCATGCACGCCCTAGACCTCGGATCCGGGGATGAGGTGATCGTGCCTGCTCACAGCTTCATCGCGACGGCCACAGCCGTTTCCCGGGTCGGTGCCACCCCTGTATTCGTCGATATCGAGCCGGACACCTACAATCTGGACCCCGTGCGGGTCGCTGAGGCGATGTCCCCTGCAACGAAGGCAATCCTTGCCGTGCACTTCGGCGGTGTCGTGGCCGACATTGACCGCCTGCAGGGCATTGCTGGGCAGCACGGCGCTGACCTGCTCGAGGATGCGGCGCACGCCCATGGCGCCGAGTGGCACGGCACCCGCGCTGGCGGGCTTGGCTTGGCTGGCGCGTTCAGTTTCCAGAATTCCAAGGCGATGACCGCAGGCGAAGGTGGGATCCTCACCACCAGCGACGAAAGGCTAGCGGCGAAGGCACGCTCCATCACCAACGCGGGACGGCTGCCACGTCGCGGATGGTTCGAACACTTCGAACTCGGCACGAACCTCCGCATGACGGGACTGCAGGCGGCGATTCTGGCCGGTCAGCTAGAGCGCCTTCACGACCAGATCCTGCTCCGCCGCAAGCGGTTCCGGCGCTTCCGGCGTCGGCTGGAGGGCGTTCAGGGGATCGAGCTCCAGCGGTCGCCCCGCGGCGCGTCCATTCACACGCGCTACATCGTGCCTGGCCGGATCGATCCCCGGAAGTTCGGAACCACGCGCGACCAGTTCGTGCAAGCAGTGCAGGCCGAGGGCGTCCCCGTCCGAAGCTTCTACCCCCATCCGCTGTACAGCAACCCGGTGTTTCAGGGCCGTCCTCACCGCGTCCTGAAATGCCCCGTTGCCGAGGGCGCATGCTTGGACTCCTTCTGGCTCCCAATGCGACTGTTCATGGGCACGGACGAGGATGCCGTAGACGCTGCCCGCGCCATCGAGAAAGTGCACGCCTGGCACAAGCCAGCCCAAAGTCGTCCGACCAACGGCTCCCCTTGAGAGTGGTCGCTCCCGGCGGCCCCCGGTCAGCCGCCGGAGCGCTCCTCTTGGATCGTATGTGCCTGCCCAGCGCTGAGCCCCTCGATTACCTGGCGGACTCCGCTCGGCCAGACCACCTCGACGTCCGCCGTGCTGTCCCCGCCCAGTCCGAAGTGCAGGCGAAGTTCGTGCTGGGACAGGTAGCTCCCGCCGCTCCTCACCTCGCGGCGCTGTGTCCCTCCCGCCGTCCGCACGGTCGCAATGGCCCCGATGGCACTGCGATTCGAGTCGCGGCCTTCCAGCTGGAGCACCAGCCACTCGCCCGCCGAACCGCCGACCTGCGCGAGCAAGGCGGGCGCCTCGTTCTGGCCGTTGATCAGGACCTCAAGCCGGCCGTCTCCGTTTATGTCGGCCAGCGCTAGGCCTCGTGCCGCCCGATGTTCCGCGATTCCTGGACCGGCCTGCTGGGAGATGTCCTCGAAGCGCTTACCCTCCAAGTTGCGGTACAGGACGGACTGCTCGCGGTAGCTCAGGTCGCTGTCAACCAGTCGCTCCACTTCCGGGAACACATGGCCGTTGACCAGCAGGACGTCCTGCCAGCCGTCATTGTCCGCGTCCAGGAAGGCGCAGCCCCAGCCGACGAACCGCGTGTTCACGCCCATCCCGACGGCCACTGTGACGTCGTCGAAGTCCCCGTTCCCGCGGTTGTGGTAGAGCGTTGACCGTTCGTCGGAGAAGTTCGTCCGAAACAGGTCGGCATGCCCATCGCGGTCGAAGTCGCCGATGGCGACCCCCATTCCGGAGAGAGCTTCGCCGTGTTCGTCAAAGGCAGCTCCCCGCAGGACGGCCTCGTCGCGGAAGGTCCCGTCCCCCTGATTCATGTACAGAATCGACGGGGTCCTGTCGCAGGCGACATATATGTCCGTCCACCCGTCTCCGTTGAAGTCTCCGGTGACGGCGCCCAAAGAGTAGTTGCGGCTCGGGGAAGCGATGCCGCTCGAGTCCGAAGCGTCGCTGAACCGGCCTGTGCCCTCGTTCCAGAGGAGCTCGTTGCGCGCGAACGCGAGGCCGCGGGGCCCGCATGCAACCGGCATGCTGCGGTAGAAGCAGTAAGGGTTCGCCCCGGGCTCGGGCACGGAAGCGGGATCGAAGACGAGATAGTTGGCGATGAAGACTTCCAAGTCGCCGTCTTTGTCGACATCCAAGAACGCACAGCCCGTGCTGTACCGGTCGCGGTCGGGAATCGGCACGCGTTCGAAGCGCGCCCCGCCGACATTGCGGTACAGCCGATTGGGCCCCCAGTAGGTGACGAGCAGATCCGGCCAGCCGTCGTTGTCGAAATCGCCCGAGCAGACTCCCTGTCCCCAGCCCTCGCTGCTCAGGCCCGCGGGTCCGGTCACGTCTTGGAAGCGCCCGCCACCGAGGTTGCGGTACAGGCGGTTCGAGCCGCCGTCCCCCGAGACAAGGAACGCGTCGGGCAGGCCGTCGGCGTCATAGTCGAAGAAGGCCGCGCCGCTGCCGGTGGTCTCGAGTATCCAGCGCTTCTGCCGGTCGCCTCCGTTGGGCATTGTGGCAGTCAGGCCGGCTTGTGCGGCCGTGTCCACATAGTGCACGGGCTCGCCGTGCAACAGGCTTGCTCCGGCCAGCGCCACAAGCGCCGCGACGCGTTTGGCGACTGGCACCTTCAAGGCGCTTCGCCGATGCGGCGGAGAAACTCGCTGAACTCCCCTTCCTGCGGTGCTTGCAGGCGGTCCAGTGCCTCTTGGATGCGTCGCGCATCGTCCCTGCGGCCTGCGTTGCGGTACGCCAGCATCAGACTGTAGTGGGCGGGCTCACTCTCCGGGTGCAGTTCCAACGCCTTCTCGAGGAGTTCGATGGCTTTGCCGTGGCGCTGTAGGCGGGCGTTTTCCTTGCCCAAGGCGACGAGAGCCTCCGGGAATTCCCCATCGAGTTCGACCGCACGCTCAAAGTGAGACATCGCCTCCTCTGCCTTCCCGAGGACTTGCAGAATCTGGCCGACTTGGAACTCCGCGACCGCGTCCTGCGGGTTCAGCCGTAGCTCGGCGCGGAACTGCTCCAGTGCCTCTTCGAGTGCGCTAGGTTCGTGCGAACGCATCAGGATGGCCCGTCCGAGCCTGTATCGCAGGTTGAGCGTCGCGGGTGCCTTTTCTATCGCCTTCTGGTATTCCCTAACCGCCTCGTCATAGCGGCCTTGAATCTCGAAGATCTCCGCCGAGAGTTGATTGACGCGGAAGGAAGCCGGCGCCTTCGCAAACATGGCTGCCACGGCTTCATTCCAGCCCTTAAGGTGCAGGCGGGCAATCTCGTACAGGACATCTGGGTCTTCCGGCTGCGACTTCAGCAGGTCCGCAAGCGTTGCGAGTGCGGCGTCGAAGCGCTTCTCCGCGATTGAGCAGCGGGCGACCGCCAGTGCAGCAAGTTTCGAGACGTATGGATCGGTCGGCCCGGCTACCCCGATCGAGAGGTCAGGCAGGGCCTCTTGGCACCGGCCAATCGAGGCCTTCGCGACCGCTTCAAGCGTGGCCGCACGGGGATCCTCCGATGCTGCGAACCGTTCCGCCGCCCTGGTGTACTCACCCGCATCGAACAGCCGCAGCCCGTCGATCAGGTTCTGATCAGCTCGGCCGGGCTGGGCCGCCAGCAACAACAACGCGCCGGTCAGCGCGAGAGTGAGCCGCCTGTCGGTTCGGGACCAAGTCACGGTCTTCGGCGCCGGCCATCCGCTGGAAGCCCCGGCATGCGCCTTCGTGCTCGAGACCCTCACTTCTGGCGTCGCCCGCTTGGCACGCGCCGCCGCCCAGCGTCTCCAGTTTGCCACGGCGGCGGTCAAAGAGTCTCTCCAATGCGTGCGTCATTGGACTTGGATGGTCAGCTGCACAGCGCGACCCCTGAGTCCACATGCGGGAAAGGTCGTCAGGTTGTGGTCAGAGGGGGCGGAGTCGTTCCTTCCAGGCCCCGATGTTGGGCAGCGAATCGAAGGCTTGGCGCCCGGACGGCGGTATGTTGTTGAGGAAGGCCGGGGAGTTGTTCCGTGATGCGAGCCGGGGTTCATCCTGAATGTTTCTTTCGCTGCTGCTTCGCGATCACGGCCGTCTCGCTTGCCATTCACACAGCGTTCCCAACAGGCCATCCGTCCCGCCAGGCGGACTCCATCCCACCATGCCGAGGGCTGGAGTCGAACTGACCGCCGCGATCCGGCGGGCTGCACGCAATCTCGTCTCGCAAGAATGCACCCGCAAGCGCCGCGACATCGGCTTGGTCGGCGTCGAATTCATGTTGCCAGCGACCGTCCATGAAATGGCATCCGGAAGTCGCCTGCGGGCGGGCTCGGCAGAGGCGAGTCGGACCAGTCCGCCTTGTATGTCGGGAGAGTCGCAGTGCCGCGCGAGGCGCTCTCGATTAGGACGCACCTGACGAAGTTCAGATTCCTCTGCGACCTGTCCCGAGGGAAGAGGATGCAAGCGCTGGGCGTTGCCGTCGTGGCGCTGCCCATACCACAGATCTCGGACGACCGCGACGCTTACGAGGCAGCGGTCGAGATTGTCGACCCGAAATGGGCGGATTTCGTCGTCACGAGAGAGTTTCGACACATGATCTGCTGACCGCAGGCGGCCCTTGTCGTCACGTCAAGCAGCAGTGGATGTGGTACGTCGACTGGTACGCTGACGTCTTGCCCGACACGCCGCCGCAGCCCAAACTGCGCTCGCACATCCGCTTCATGGCGCGGCAGCGTAAGTGGCTGTCGAAGCCCCGCATCGACTTGCGGGAGCGTCGCCACGACAAGTCCCGCGGTTGCCGCATGGGCCGCAAGCCGTTCCGCCGCTGTGCGATCGCCTAGCGCGGAGTGTCCTGATAGCTGCCGGGGCTCGCGCACGCCGTAGCGTTGACCTGCCGGTAAGAGGCGATGAACTCCTCGAGTGCTTCGGAGATGTTCTCACGGACCTCGGCTTCGCCGCGCTTGTGCCGGTCGGCCTTGATCCCCGTCGAGACGATGTTCGGAGCGAAGTTGTTGTACAGGTCCGCGACGACCTTCACATAGTTGATCGTGATCAGGTAGAAGTCGCCCAGCAGGTAGACGCTCAGCCCGAGCGACGCCCTGCGGTTCCTCTCCACATCGTTCGAATAGAGTCCGTCCTTTGCCAAACGACGCTGGATCGAGGCCTCGAGGGATGCTCTGTCGAAGCCGAGATCCTCCGCCTGCTGATTGATCGTCGCGACGAAAGCCGTCATGGGCAGGCAGTCATTGAACAGCTGCAGGCGTTGCTGGTCTTCCTTTCCGAAATCTGCGCGGGGCTGCGCCTGGCCGGAGGCGGCGAGAGCGAGAGCGAGAGCGATCGCATGGATCATCGCTCCGCAGTGTATCGAAGTTCCACTCCGGTTTTTGCCGGGGCTGTGTTGGAGCCCCTCCGCAGGAGCCGACCTCCCTTAAGAGCGTCGCGGGTGCGATCGAGCGCGGTCAGCCCGTCGACGCGTTGAAACTGGCCGATCGATTCCTCGTAGCGTGTGCCTCCCAAGACCGCCCTGCGGGCGCGCTTGCCAACACTCATAGGCGGCTCGCTCCCGCAGGTTACGCGACGATGCACGAATCCGGGCCCCAGCACCGGCAGATGCTTGGCTGCCTGACGCACTCCGAACCGCAACCGGCCACGGAGAGCCGGCAGAAGCGGGCGCAGCCGCAGCGGGGGCAGGAGAGGCCGTCGCGCCAGCGCGCGTGGAACAGGGCCTGCCCGCACTGCGGCTAGGTGCCGTAGTCTTGGAGGAAGCGAGCGAGGCTGAGGCCTTTCTGGAACTGGACTCGGTTCTTGGGCATGGGGGAGGAGGGCCCTTTACTAGCCATTAGTATCGCATATTATTCGTCTAATATCAATAATATCAAGCAGTTAATACGAAATAATATCGAAACTGAAGGCTTCGGCGACGCTGGCCACCGAGGGACTAGACCGCCCTTACCAGGCCCGTGTTGGTCGGCATTGGATGCATTTAGAAGGGAATCAGGTTCCCAATTGGGGTCCGCCTGGCGGGTGACCTCCAATGGAGTCGGCCCGACAGTATCGGAAGGCAAGTTGGACGGCCGCGCTGGGTGGTGTGTGTTGACCGTCGCGTAGCTGCGCGGACTTCGCTGGGAGGTTGCGGCTAGCAGCTGCGGACCGTTCGCCCCCCGGCTCCAGATCTGGCATCGCGCTCGTTCCGGCCACAGCGTCCGACTCGCCCCGTGGCCAGTGCCCTTCAGAAGTGAGGAACTTCACTTCTCACCCCTTCACGCAGACGACCTGCTTGAGCGTGTGGACGACCGAGACCAAGTCCTGCTGGGCCCTCATGACCGCTTCTATGGGCTTATAGGCGCCCGGGGTCTCGTCCAGCACGCCCGCGTCCTTTCGGCACTCCACACCAGCGGTCGCCCGGGCGTGGTCCTCCTTTGTGAACGCTCGCTTGGCGGCGGTGCGGGACATGGCCCTGCCGGCGCCGTGCGAGCAGGAGTGGAACGAATCGGCGCAGCCCTTCCCGCGGACGATGTAGGACTTGGCGCCCATGCTGCCCGGGATGATGCCCATGTCGCCCGCGCGGGCCCGCACGGCCCCCTTGCGCGTCACCCACACGTTCTTCCCGAAGTGGTGCTCCTTTGCAACGTAGTTGTGGTGACAGTGGACGACGGTCATGTCCGGCGGTCGGCGCTCGCCGCGGCCGACGATCCGGTCAAGCGCGTCCAGCACCTCCCGCATCATCACCTCCCGATTGGCCCAGGCGTACCCCTGCGCCCAAGAGACTGCCCGCACGTAGTCGTCGAAGTATGTCGAGCCCTCCGCCAGATACGCAAGGTCCGCGTCCGGGATCCGGATGTGCCAGCGGCGCATCTCATCCTTCGCCCTGGCGATGAAGTACTGCCCGATCGCGTTGCCGACGCCGCGGGACCCGCTATGTAGCATCGCCCAGACGCGGCTGTCGCGGTCGAGGCACACCTCGATGAAGTGGTTGCCCCCACCGAGCGTCCCGAGCTGCCGGGCGGCGCGGTCGCGCAGGCTGCCCCTGCGATCGATTCGGGGGTGCTTCTCCAGCACCTCCGTGAGGCCGGGCAACAGGCGCTGCGCCCTGCGGACGACGCGGGCCGTGGGGCTGCCCCACGCGCCGCGGTCTCCGGGGCCGCCGTGGTTGGTGCGCCCGTGCGGAACGGCCCTCTCTATCTCGCGGCGCAGGACCGCCAGCCTGTCGAGGTCCTCCGCGAAGTAACCCGTGCGGCAGGCCATCATCCCGCACCCGAGGTCCACCCCGACGCTGGCCGGCACGATCGCACCCTGCGTCGGGATGACAGATCCGACGGTCGAGCCGAGTCCAAAGTGTGCGTCCGGCATGGCCGCGACGTACTTGTAAATGAATGGGAGCCGGGCGGTGCGCTTCAGCTGGTCCAAGGTGTTGGAGTCGAACGGGACCCCTTCCATCCAGGCCTTGACGCCGCTCCCCTTACCAGCCTTGATCCACGTGAACCGGGCCATCACACTCCTTCATCGTGTCCAGCCGGAACGTGGCTTCCGCACCGCTCACCGGCTCGTCTTCCCCAAGCCGGGCCTCTTGCCCGCCGGGAACCGGCTCGTAGTTCACTCCCAAGACCTACGTCCGGCCGCCCGTCGCCGGTGTTTCACGCCGGACACCACTTCATGCTTCATGCTAATCCCCCTCGATGGAGCCCGGCCGCAGCACCTCGCGGACCAGCCGGTCGGCGCGCTGCTGGCTCTCGGTCAGCGCACGGAAGAGCCCGTCGTGGGGCTGGGCAGGAACCGTCAAGAATCCCGAGCATCATCGGACAGGCTGCCGGGCTGCCTTTCGCAAGGCAAGCTGTACCGGTCACTGCCTAGTGCCTAGTGGCAGCTCGATTTTCCGGCAAACTGACTCCGAAATGACCTGCTCGAAATGTAAGGGTCTACAAGGCACTAGTGGCCAGCGTCATCCATCATGAGGTCAAGTTCCCCGAAGCGGTGCCGGCGCCGATCCTCCAAGTAGCGGAACGCCAGAACCGGCGGATCTCCCGGTGCAAGCGTCCCCAGCGGCCGCAGGCGCTCCTGAGATGTCACACCGAGAAGTTCCAATCGACCTCCGGAGAGGATGGTCTGCAGCAGTCGGTCCTCTTCCGTCTGGCTGCCGGCGTCCGACGCTGCGGCAGCTAGCAGGAAGCCGGCCAAGATTGCGCGGGGGATTGTCATGGACAGGCTCCCAGCTTACCCATGGCGCTTCCTGTTCATTTGGGCCAACGGCCGAGGGCGCTGCACGCGGCAGGCTCACAGGTCTGGTAAAGGTTCCAGGCGAAGCCATGCGGCGCATGCGCGGAAGATCTCCTCGGGACGCTTCGGCCTCCCATTTGGCATGAGCGGAAAGTCCGGCGGTGCGATCGCTAGCAGCGCGTCCATGCCGATGCCCACGAACAGGTAGGCAGTGTTCCGTCGGTACTCGGCGTACTTCTCGCATTCCTGCCAGATGTACTGGTAGTAGACCTCCAAGTCTACGTAGGATCCCAGCATGTCGGACTGTGTCGGGATCGGGTTGGACTCGTCTTGGTCGGCGTAGATCAGCAGGCTGCTGAACGGCTTGACCTTGTTCCGGATGCCGAATGATGCCAGCAGGAGCGACGGCCGTGCGCGCCGGATCGCTTGGAGTGTCGTCCATTCGACGAACGTGTTATTGATCAGCAGCGTCCCGTTCCCGTTCAGCAGCACGGACTGCAGGAATTCCCTCATGACGGGGTCGCGCCCGGCCGCCCGGCGCAGCGCCCCCGGATTCATCTTCTGCAGCCGCTCCCCCAGTTGCCGTGGTCCAGGGATTCTCTGCTCTGTCACTAGGTCGTTGACCTGGCGCATCAGCGCGCCACGCAGGTCCTCCATGCGCTCGAAGCTCAGCCCAGTCCAGCCGTCGAACGATCGCGCCAGGCGCAGGATCGGGTCAGAGGCCTCTACCACCCAGGTGTCGAACCGGTCCTTGGACCGCTGCGAAGCATGGAGGTCGAAGAGTGTGGGCCGACGGGCTCTGGCCGGTCCTCCCGTCAGCACGAGTGGCAGGTAATCCTCCACAGCCAGCTCAGGGTCCAACTGTAGGTTGACCAAGCGTCCCTCTTCTCGGATGCGCATCCACATCCGGTCCGGGCCCATCGGGATCTCCGGGGGAGAGACTACGATTGCCATCCGCGGCGTCCCGGAGCGCACGACCTCCCCGTCGAGGATCGGATCGATCTTGGCAAAGATCGCTGCAATGGCTGCACGCCATTCCGGGAGGTGGCGGTTGCGCTGCAGGAAGTCGACGTGCTCGAGCGTGAACTGCGACCCCTTCCAGACACCTCCCTCGATCCCCATCTTGGATTCGACGGCCACAAGCGGTGTGAACAGTTCCTCCACTGCCTTGGGGTCCGATCGGTCCAGAAGGCCGAACAGCCGTTCGAAGTAGTTCTGCTCAGCCGGGAAGAGGCGCTGCCAGTCTTTGATCCGGTCCAGCGTGTACACGGAGAACGTGACTGGCAGGCGGTCTACAAGGCCGCCGTCGAGGACGCGCTGAATGGCTTTGCTTTGGCTCTGCAAACCCGATTGCCGCGTACCTTCAGGCCCACGGTCGTCCCGTAACCATGGTAGGTGTCGGCCTGTTCCGCGCGGGCGCCATTGTCCACCGCATGGATCTGCTGAGAGCTCCGAACTGCCGTCGCCGGGACTCCCTGATGTGGCGGCTGCATCCTCGCCCACAGCGGAGAGCATCTGCAGGCGTTACTAGCGTCTGCCGCAAGACTCGGTGGCGCCAATCTGGCGCATGCTCGTTCCCACCGCTCGCATGCGCGCTGTCATATGCGTCCCGGGGGGTTGGAATCTCGCCATGCCAGACTGCGAGAATAGGTCCAGCCATGGTTCATGTGATCGCATCGATCCGCGTCAAGCCCGGATGTCTGCAAGAGTACGTTTCGCTGTTTAAGCAGAACGTTCCGAACGTCCTTGCGGAGCAGGGCTGCGTTCAGTACACGCCCTGTGTCGATGCCGACACCGGCTGGCCCGCCCAAGTGCTCGACCCGCACCGGCTGACCGTTGTGGAGCGGTGGGAGAGCATGGACGCGCTGCGGGCGCATTCCCGCGCGCCCCACATGGTTGCCTTCCGCAAGACTGTCGGCCACTTGGTGGAGTCGGTGGCCCTGCAAGTCGTCGAGGAGGCTTGAAGGCTGCCCAGAGGCGGGTCGATCAGGTCGCTTCGTGGATCAGTCCGCGCCTGCGGGACTCGTCCTGGATGTCGGAGAGCAGTGACGTGGCTACGTACATCAGCGGCGTGTCGGCGGCGGCCACTAGCAGCTTGAACACATAGCTTGCCGCGATCACGGCGCCGATCTCGGCCCATGTCCAGACACCGTAGAACAGGATTGTCACTACGGCGCAGGTGTCGATGAGCTGGCTGAGCATGGTCGACGCGTTGTTGCGGAGCCAAAGGTGACGCCCCCCTGTCAGCTTGCGCCAGAAATGGTAAAGGCGGACATCGATGAACTGCGCAATGAGGTATGCCATCGCGCTTGCGATGATGGCCCGCGTGCTCTGGCCGAATACGGCCAAGAAGTGCTCCTGCGTAGCTTCATCCTGAAGCGCCGAGACCGGCAGAGACTTGCCGACCTCCAGCAGAATGAGCATGTAAGCCATGACCGCCGCTCCCGTGATGACCATCGCGTCCGCCCGCTTCTTGCCGTACAGTTCGCTGATCAGGTCCGTGCACAGGAACGTGACCGGGTAGGGCAGCACCCCCAGGCTGATGGTGGCCACACCGACGATCGGCAGGGGTACGTCGATGAACTTGAACACGAATGCGTTCGCCAGAACGAGGCTGGCCACGAAGAATCCCGCGAGAATGAGAAAGATTAAGTCGTAGCGCTTCATGCGATCGCCTTTGGCGATATTATCTAAGATGCCATGGTGAGCAGCGAAGGCCTGAATCGGCGGCACGTGATCCGCTCGCTAGCGGGAGGCGGCCTGATACTGCCGGGCTTGCTCTCCGAAATGCTGGCGGGCGACGGCGCCGACCCGTTATCGCCGAAAGAGCCCCACTTCGCACCCAAGGCCAAGCACGTCATCTTCCTGTTCATGACCGGCGGGGTGTCGCATGTCGACACGTTCGACCCCAAGCCCTACCTGCGCGAGCACCACGACCAGCCCAAGGGCAAGCGCAGCGTCTACAAAGGGTCTGACTGGAGGTTCCAGCGCTACGGCGAGTGTGGCACCGAGATCAGCGACCTCTTCCCGCACATCGGAGGGGTGGCCGACGAGATCGCCCTCATCCGCTCGATGACCAACATCAATGGTGACCATTTCGGGGCCACCTTGGGGATCCACACAGGGTCCGCTACGTTCAACCGCCCGAGCGTCGGATCGTGGGTCAGCTACGGATTGGGCACGTTCAACCGGAACCTGCCTTCGTTCATGGTGGTCGCGCCGGAGATACCCTACGCCGGCGGGCAGGTCTGGGGTTCGGACTTTCTCCCCGTCCTGCACCAGGGGACCCGAATTGTCCCTGGAGACCAGCCGATCGCTCACATGGGCAGGCGCACTACGGCCCACCAGCAGCGCACCGAGCTGGACCTGCTGGAGTACTTCAACCGGCAGCACCTGCAAGGCCGCGAGGGAGACTCGAACCTTGCGGCGCGAATCAAGTCGTTCGAGACCGCCTTCGGCATGCAGGCCGAGGCGCCCGAGGCCTTCGACCTGTCGGGAGAATCGGACGCCACGCTCAGGATGTACGGGTTGGAGCGGGGCAGCACTAAGGGCTTCGCTTGGCAGTGCATCGTCGCGCGCCGGCTGATAGAGCGAGGCGTTCGATTCGTAGAGCTCATCGACGGCGGGACCAGTATCGACCGCAATTGGGACACTCACGCCAAGATGGGCACTTACAATCGGCTGGCAAAGAACGTCGACCAGCCAACGGGCGCTCTCATTCGGGACCTCAAGAGCCGGGGTCTGCTGGACGAGACGCTGGTGGTGTGGACGACCGAGTTCGGCCGCACGCCGACATGCCCCTCTCCGGGCGCGGAAGGGCGCGGCCACCACGCAAGGGTCTACAGTTCGTGGCTGGCTGGAGGCGGCGTCAAGGGCGGCATGGTGCATGGCGCCAGCGACGAGATTGGGCATTCCATCGCCGAATCTCCCGTCACCGTCCACGACTTTCAGGCCACGATCTTGGACCGTCTCGGGCTGGACCACGAGCGCCTCACCTACCGCCACGCCGGGCGGGACTTCCGCCTCACGGACGTGCACGGGCATGTCGTGAAGGAAATCTTGGCCTGATCGCCGTCCCAGACTTCCCCAGCCCGCGGGTCCCAGCGCAGTCGGCAGGCTGGAAACCCGATGCGTCCCTGACACTCGACCCATGTCCTGCGCCACGCTCCGCAGTCCCGTGCCGCTCCGCGTCGCGATCTCCGCCATCGCTGCGTCTGCGTCGCTGTCCGCTGCGCCCGCTGCCTACGAAGACATCGGCGAGCGCGTCGGGATCTCCGCACCCGTCACGTTCGGAGGCCGGAACGCCAGCGACTACATATTGGAGACGACCGGCACGGGGGCTGCCATCTTCGACTTCGACCGGGACGGTGACAACGATGTCTTGGTCGTGAACGGAACGACCTTCGAGCTTGAGGCCCTAGGGCGCAGCCCCGCCTCGATGCTCTACGTCAATGACGGGCGCGGCCGCTTCGAGGAAGCCGCTGTGCGGCTGGGCCTGACCGCCAAGGGCTGGGGCCAGGGGGTGTGCGTCGGGGACTTCGACAACGACGGGTGGGAAGACCTGCTCCTGACGCGCTACGGGAAGAATGTGCTCTACCGGAACAGGCGGGGCGCCTTCGAGGACGCCAGCAAGGGTCTCGGCCAAGTCGGTGACGTGCCGCGCTGGGGCACTGGCTGCTCGTTCTTGGACTATGACTCGGACGGGTTGCTGGACATTTTCGTGGCAAACTACGTCGACTTTGATCCAGCGCACACGCCCGCGCCCGGGTCCAGCGGTGCGTGCGAGTGGAAGGGCGTGCCGGTGATGTGCGGCCCGCGAGGGCTGCCGATGGCCCGGAACGCGCTCTACCGCAACCGCGGGGCGGGGCGCTTCGAGGATGTCTCAGAAGAGGCCGGCATCCTTGCCCCAGGAGGACGCTACGCACTCGGCGTAGCCGCCGCCGACTTCGATCTGGACGGGGCCGTCGATGTCTACGTGGCCTGCGACATGACACCCAGCCTGCTGTTCCGCAACAACGGCGACGGCACCTTTACGGATATTGCGGCCGAAGCCGGCGTCGCCTACAGCGCCGACGGACAGCTGCAGGCGGGCATGGGCGTCGCGGTCGCAGACTACGACGGTAACGGCTTCCTCGACATGGCCAAGACTAATTTCTCCGGCGACCTCCCGTCCCTGTACAGCAACGAGGACGGCGTGTTCTACGAGGACCTGTCCCGGGACGCCGGGCTGGGAACGCGGCAGCTGCTGGGATGGGGCGCCCTGTTTGTGGACGCGGACGAGGACGGCTGGCCTGACCTCATGCTGGCCAATGGGCACGTTTACCCGGAGGTCGACGCTGCCCCGATCGGAGAGAGTTATCGGCAGCTGACGCTTCTGTACCGGAACCTCGGCAACGGTGCGTTTGCCGACGTTACCGACTCTTCCGGGCCCGCCCTGCAGCAACCGCGCCCGGCCAGGGGCCTCGCGGCCGGAGACCTGGACGGCGACGGGCACCCCGAGATCGTGGTGGTGAATGTCAATGCCTCCCCTGCCGTGCTCAAGAACCGAGCCAAGCCGGGGAACGCGGTCGTAGTCCGGCTCCGGGGCCGGCAATCGAACCGCAGCGGCATCGGCGCCCGTGTAGAGTTGACTGTCGGCGGGCGCACCGCCCTACAGGCAGTGACTTCCGGCGGCAGCTACCTCTCCCAGAACGACCTGGCGTTGCATTTTGGGCTCGCGAACAGCGACTCGGTCGACGAGCTGCGCGTAGTGTGGCCCAGCGGCCTGGAGCAGCGCTGGACTGGGATGGCCGGCAACCAGCGCTATGTGCTGACTGAAGGCTCGGAACGCCCCGAGGCGACAGCGCTGGCCGGCCGAGGCGCTCCGGATTCGCCCGCGGCCGGACTGCCGTGATGCCGCCAGTTCACCGGTTCCGGCGCGGCCTTCGTATTCGAGGAGCCGTATCGGCTTCCCAAGCCTTGTACGAGTTGAGCAGCTCGGCGGCCACTTCGGGGTGGGCCTCGGCCAAGTTGCGCTCCTCCGAAATGTCCGCTTCAAGATCGTAGAGCTCCCGTTCGCCCTTGTCTGCCAACAGCTTCCACCGGCCCCGCCGAATTGCCCAGCCGACCGCCGAGCCCTTGTCCTTCCAGTTCCAGTACAGGGCGCTGTGCAGCGGCGCCTCCAGCGGGCGGCCTTGAGCGGCCGGGAGGAAGTTGCGGCTGTCGAGCGCTACTGCTTGGGGCGGGTCCACTCCCGTCGCTGCCAAGATGGTCGCGAAGGCGTCGATCGAAATCACAGGCTCGTGCGAGACCAAGCCTGCTGGGATGCGCCTCGGCCAGCGGGCTAGGAACGGCACGCGGATGCCTCCCTCATACACGCTGTGCTTGAAGCCGCGCAGCCGTCCGTTGTCCGCTGTCGTGCCTCGTGCCCCGCCGTTGTCCGAGAAGTACAGGACGAGTGTGTCGTCGGCGACTTCGAGGCGGTCGAGGGTGTCGAGGATCTGGCCCACGCCTTCGTCGAGGATCGCCAGCATCGCCAGATAGGTGTTCCTTCTCGGATCCGGCTCGCTGAAGCGGCGCACATAGTCCGGGGGTGCCTGCAGCGGGTTGTGCACGGCGCTGTAGGGGATATAGGCAAAGAACGGCCGATCGCGGTGGCGCTCGATGAAACGCACCGCCTCGCGAGTGATGTTGCGGGTCAGGTAGCCGCTGTCCGCGACGGGCTCGGCGTCGCGGTAGATGGACGTCGCCTCATTGCTGATCGAGAGGTCGAAGTAGTCGTGGCCCCCGTGCCCGAGGAAGCCGTAGAAGGTGTCGAAACCGCGCTGCAGCGGGCGGTAGTCGGGCGTGTAGCCGAGGTGCCACTTGCCGAATACGCCCGTCGCGAATCCGGCGTCTCGGAGCACGTCCGCAAGCGTCATCTCGCCCGTGGGCAGGCCGGCGCGCGAGTCGGAGGCCTCGTAGAAGCCGAACCGCTGCTGATAGCGACCGGTCAGGAGGCCCGCCCGGGTCGGGGCGCACACCGGACAGCTGGCGTACCCGCTCGTGAAGCGCACTCCCTCGTTAGCCAGGCGGTCAATGTTCGGCGTCCGCGCCTCTTCCGCCCCGGGGTAACAGCTGATGTCTGCGTATCCCTGATCGTCCGAGACGATCAGCACGGCGTTGGCCGCGCTGGCCGAGCCGGTGGCGCAGGCCGCCACCACGGCGACCGCACCTACTGCCGAGGCCTTCAGGTGCCGGAGCATCCAGTTCCTTGCCGCTCGCATCAAGTCTCGCTGATGCAGAAGAGCTCGTCCTCGCTGCGCAGGTACATCTTGCCGTCCAACACGACGGGCGATGCGATGAAGATCTCGTCCCCCATCTTGTTGACCGCCAGCACCTCGAACTCCTTTCCGAGCTTCAGGACGACGACGTCCCCCTGCTCCGTTGCGATGTAGAGCTTCCCGCCCGCCGCAACGGGCGATGCCTTCAGCGAATAAGACTCCGGAAGCCGCTGCTGATGATAGTGCTTCTCCCCGGACACCGCGTCGAAGGCGCTGGCCATTGCGCGGTCGGTGACCCAGTACAGGATGCCGTCATGCAGCACCGGCGAGGAGCTGTATGCGTTGGCCACTTGGTTCGTCCACTTTACGAATTCTTCGTTGCCGGTCAGGTCGCCCGTGCCGCCCAGCCGGACGGCGAGCAGGTTTGGGTCGCGGTATCCCGTCATGGCGATCACCATGTCGTTCCCGACGTCAATGACCGCCGGGATAGCGTTGGCGCCCAGCCCGCCAGCCTCCCAAATCAGCTCCCCGGTCTCAAGGTCATACGTGCGCAGTCTCTCCGAACTGGTCACCAGCTGCTTGCGGCCGCCATGCTCGACCACCGCCGGCTGGGCCCAGCTGCTGCGCTCGTCTCGGGCAGCGCGCCAGAGTTCCTCCCCGGTCGCCTTTTTCAGCGCAACAACGTAGGAGTCGCCCTCATGGTCGTTCTGCAGGATCAGCTTGTCCTCGTGCAGGACGGGGGCGGCTCCCTCCCCGAACGCATTGCGCATGTACAGCGGGCCCAGGTCCTTCTGCCAGAGCAGGTTCCCGTCCATGTCGTAGGCGTAGAAGCCGCGGGACCCGAAACTGGCGATGAGGATTTCCCCATCTGTGACGGGCGAGTTCGACGCGAAGCTACCGTACCTGCGGTGGTAGCCCTCGTGCGGCTCCTTGCTCGTCGCCGTCCTGCGCCAGACCTCTTCGCCGGTGTCCTTGTCGAAGGCCATAACCAGGAAGTCGTACAGCGGAAACGCGCCCGTCCCGTCGTCCTTCTCGGAGACCACCGCCGTGGTCAGGAACAGCCTCCCGCCCGAGATCACCGGCGTCGAGTGCCCTTTTCCGGGAATGGGTATGCGCCACGTCACATTCTCGGAATCCGAGAAGCGGAGGGCGGCGTCGCTCTCGGCCACGCCATTGTTGTGCGGCCCGCGCCACTGCAGCCAAGCCTGCGCTGCGTCACCATTGGACGAATACGTCAGGACCGGCGCCAAGAGCGCGATAGAACCAATTGCTAGAGCCGTCAGGAGATGCGAGCAATTGGACTGTAGAGGGGGTTGTTTCATGGGTTTTCTGCCTTCGTCAGGGGATTCCCGGGCGGGTCGCCCGGGCCATAGGTTGTCGGTCCGGGGCCGAAAGGCCCCAATATCGTTAGGCGCTTGCGGGCGGTCCAAGGTTGCTCCGGGATGCGGACCTGCGGGACCGGATCCAAGGCCAGGCAATCGAGAGTACGGCGGCGGCCAGAAAGACCGCCACGATCGGCCTCGCCACGAGCGCCAGCCAGTCCCCACCGCTCAGGATGAGCGCCCTCCTGAGGTTGGATTCCATCATCGGTCCGAGGATCAGCCCGAGCACGAGCGGGCCCAATGGAATCCTGGCCTTGCGGAACACGAAGCCCAAGAGTCCGGCGGCGTACATGGCCCAGACATCCGCCACTGCGTTGTTGAGCGCGTAGGATCCGACCGTTCCGAAGACGATGATCCCTGCCCACAGAAGTGGCGGCGGGACGCTGAGGACCTTGGCCAAGGGCCTGGCTCCCAGAAGGCCGACCGCCATGATCATCAGGCACGCGAACACCAGCAGGAACACGATCGAGAAGACGAACGCCTGATTGTTCGCGAACAGCAGCGGGCCGGGCTGGATGCCGTGGATCAGCAGCGCCCCGATAAGGATTGCCGACACGGCGTCTCCAGGTATCCCCAAGGTCAGCATCGTAGTCATGGCCCCGCCGATGGCGGCATTGCACGCCGAGCAGCTCGCGGCCAGCCCTCGCAGGGACCCCTTCCCGAACTGCCCCTTGTCCTTGGATGTGCGGCGCGCCTGTTCCCAGGCGATGACCGATCCGATATCGCCACCGGCAGCGGGGATCGCGCCGACCATCGTTCCAACCCCCGCGCCGCTCAGCGCCGAGCCAACCAGCGACCGGGCATCCTTCGCCTTGGGCACGACCCGTCCAATCTCGATCTTTGCCGCTCTTGCGCGGGCCCGCCGGTCGGAGACTTGCGAGAGCACCTCGCCGAGCCCGAACAGGCCGATCATCACAGGCACGAACGAGATCCCGTCCAGGAATTCCGAGAGCCCGAACGTGTAGCGGGGATAGGCCGTCATGGGATCGAGCCCCACCAGAGCGAGCGCCAGGCCCAAGCTGCCGGCCAGCATGCCCTGCAGGACGCGGTCGCCCGACACGCCAGCCATTAGGCTGATTCCCAGCAGGGCGAGCCCGAAGTACTCAGCAGGACCGAACCGCAGTGCGAAGCTGGCGATCGGAAAGGCCAGAAACGCAAGGAAAGCGATGCTGGTCAGCTGGCCGGCCGCAGAGGCGAGGGCATTGATGCCGAGCGCGAGTCCTGCCTTGCCCTTTCGCGTCAGTGCGTAACCGTCCCACGACGTCGCAATCGATGCTGGCGTTCCGGGGACGTTGATCAGGATTGCCGGGATGCCGCCGGCTGGAATTGCGCCACAGTAGATCCCCAGCAGCATTGCTAGCCCTTGCTCCGGTGACACCCAGAACGTCAGCGGTGTCAGGACCGCGACGCCCATGGTGGCCGTCAGGCCCGGGAGCGCCCCGAAGACGGCACCCAGAGACACGCCGGCCGCCAAGAACGCCAGCACTTGCCAGTCCAGGACCGCGGCAAGGCCAGCTAGGAGTTCGGCTGTCACGCTGCCGATTCCACGGGGGCCATGGCTTCCGCAGGTGCGTCCCCGCCCTTCATTGCAGGCTCACATTCAGGCCGGCATCGAAGGCGATGTGCACGAAGGCCACCAGTGCCGCCGAGAATGCCAGCGAGGGCAGCCACCGCTGTCCCAGAAACCGGAGGGCCAGCAGGACGAACACCGCCGTCCTCACGAGGAAGAAGCCAGTCCCCCAAAGAGCAAGGTAGGCGAACAGCAGAGCTGCGATCACGGCCACGGACCGGAGGTCTCCGCTTTTCGTTCCCCCGGTCGGCGAGTGGCGGATTCCCCGTATTGCCAGACTTGCGGCCAAGGCCGCCATCAGCACCCCGATCGCTTGGGGAAAGAACCCCGCTCCGGGCAGACCCCCCACGCCGGCGGGGAGCAGCGCCCCGGAAGCCAGCAGGCCCGCACCCAAGACCAAGAAGGCCCCGCCTGTCGCCACGTCTCCGCGGACCATTCAGGGTGCTCCCAGCCTAACTAGCCTAGGGATCTGCTCTTCGAAGAACTGCTGCTGCTGCAGCGCGAACGATTCGAAGTCCTCCCGCCCCAAGAAGAGCGGCTGCATCCCGCGCTCGCGGCAGAGCTTGGCCCATTCGGGGCTCCCGAAGGCCACTTCGAACGCGTCCGCCAGCTGAGAGACGCGCTCTTCATCGATCCCTGCCGGCCCGAAGAAACCGCTCCATGCTGGCGTGCCGATCGGATACCCGAGCTCGTGGGTGGTCGGCACATCCGGCAGCACGGAAGAGCGCTCGGCGTCGAACACCGCGAGCGCGCGAAGCGTGCCCGACTGCACGTGGGACACCACCTCTCCCACACCCGCCACCGCTCCGTCCGAGTGTCCGCCGATCACGGACACCAGGGCCGGTGTCGAGCCTCCGTACGGCAGGTGCGTGAAGCGCGCGCCTGTGCCCTGCTCCATCAGCAAGATGTTGAAGTGCCATATGGAACCGATGCCCGAATTCGCCATCACGACTGCGCCTGAGCCGCCCTTCGCATCGCCGATGAAGTCCTCGAAGGTTGCCCATGGGGCGTCCGCGTTGACTACCAGCGCGGGCGCGGTCTTGGAGACGAGGCAGATCAGGGACACGTCCGATGGGCCAATGTCCGCGTACCCAAGGGAGCGGACGATGGCGATCTCGACGGGAGCGTGGCCGATCGTGTAGCCGTCGGGGGACCGCCGAGCGACGAAGGAAAAGGCCAGTGCTCCGCTGGCTCCGGGGCGGTTCTCGCAAACGATCGGAACACCCAGGCGGCTCTCAGCGAGGGAGGCCATCACCCGGGACACCGTGTCCGATGTCCCTCCGGGGGCGGCCTGCACGATGAGCTTGATCTCTCTGGCCGGGAATGGCCCTTGGGGCGCGGAACACGCGGCTAGCAGGATGCCCGCCGATAGGATTCCGACGCTCCTCCCGACCCGCATCAGCCCGGTAGATTGTACCCGACCACGGGCGCTGCCCCTTGTGCGCCAGAGTTGGGGCGAGGGCTCTAACGAACCCGTCCCGGCTCCGAGGCAGGGCCCGTGGTCTTGGCCGACGGCAAACCTGGAGGGGATGCCCGATACTGAGCTCATGACGGCACTGTGCACCACTTCATGGCCCGTCGCGCTGACCTTGGCAGGTCTTGTGGCCAGTTTGCCGGGACAGACCGTGGAGGCCGTTCCGGTCTCCGAAGTCACCGATTCGGTTGCGGGCGTGCCTGTGCTCGAAGGACCACCCGAGTTTTGGGAACTGGTGTTCTCGAGAGTTAGAGTTGACGGCGGCCTGCCGGTCGACTTCGCTCAGTCGGTCCTCGATGCCCTCGTCGCGAACTCTGCGAACGCGAGCCTTGGCACTGTGCGTGCTCGTGTCTCCTCCAGCTCGCCCGGGCAGATGGGTCCCGAGGGGGCTCCGCCAGAGGTCCTCAGCCAGGCGATGTTCGCCCCGCGTCCGGGGGCCCCGGCCATGAATCCCGCAGGGGGTCCGCTGGTGTGGTCGGGCCGGGTGTTCGCAGTCCCTAGCGACTCGGATGGTTCGGGTGAGCTCCCAATCGTAGGCGACGTCACCGTTCAGTTGGTCGGAGGGGCTGATCCGACGGTGAACGTTTCATTCTCCAACCTCGTGAGCCTCGCTGACGGAAGCACGCGAGAGTCCTTTTCTTGGAGCGACTTGGCATTGCAGGATGGCACGTTTGGGGATGAAGAGACTGAGTCCGGGATCCGCGGGCTGTTCCTTGGCGATGGTCAGGGAGAGGCTGGAGGCATGTTCCAGTGGCAGGGGCTGTCGGGGGCCTTCAGCGCCAGTCGCGGTGGAGTTCCCGGACAAGGTCCAGGCGAGGAACCAGAGCTCGAAGGAGGAGAAATAGCAGCTTTGCTCGACTTCGTGCTGTCCGGCGCGAACCTCCCGCTGGCCACCGGGCTCCTCGGGGACGCGGACGAACCGCCCGAGCTGGATGGCCCCCAAATCGCGGTCAGGCCCTCGTCGGCCGACGACGGGGATTCTGCTCCTGCTGACATGGCTATGACCCTGCAATTTGTGGGCTACACAGACGGCATGGGCAGGCAGTCGGGGCGCTTCGCCTCTACCTTTTCGGTCGGCTTCGGCGATGAGAATGTGCTGGGACTCGCGTGGCTCAGCGAGACGCGCAGGTTTGCGGCCGGGGACGGCTATGGATACTTCGGCACCAATTCGACATCGATCGCCCTTCCGATTTCGGCGCTCATCCCCGACTTAGCGGACGCGTTGCCCCCAGACCCTTTGATCGAAACTGGCGTCTTAGCGAGCTGGGGCTTCAGCACCGTCACACAACCCTCGAGGGGCCTAGCGGCGTGGCGGGGCGACATGGTGGCAACCGACACAAGCGACTCGGCTACGAGGGGGAATCAGGTCCAAGGTGCTGCTCTCGTGCAGATCGACCTTGATGCCGCACCAATGGTTGACGTAGAGTTCACCAGAGTTCGCGACACCGATGCCGGGCTTGCGCGCCGGGACATGGCATGGAGCGGGATACCACTTGTCGCCGGAGTCTTCGCCACGGACGAGGGAGGGTTCTTGCGCGGGTCCTTTGTTGGCGAGCACTACGAAGGCGTCTCGGGAATATTCGAGCGAGACGACCTCTCGGGAGGCTTCAGCGCCACCAGAGTCCCAACCGGCCACCAGGCAGGGCTGGAAGGTTCCGAGAGGGTGGTTCACATTGTTGCGGCGGCCTCCACGAGTGCGGTCAGCACCATGGGAGAACAGAGGCTCGTTGCTGCGGTCGAAGAGTTGATAGCCTCCGTGGCTACCCCGGAATCGGCTGTTGTACAGGTGAGCGAGCACAGCTTTTCGCCGGTGATGATCGGGAACGCGCTCACGGATATCCATGCCTATGCCGGCTGGCTAGACAGCGGGTTCTTCTCGGTCGCATCGGTTTACGCGGAGGGCGGCGGGGAGCAACCGCGTGATGCGCCGATCGCATCTGTGGCGCTCCTGAGCGGGCTGGCAAGCCACTCGACCCCATCGAACCTCAGCGCGAGATGGGTTGGAACAGTGCTTGCGACGGATGGTCGAGAGGGTCCGGCCGGGGGCGGGATCTTGCGCGGCGACGCGCTAATCGCGCTCGAGCAGGCGGCGTACGTCGTGGCGAACGTCCGATTCAGCCAGATCACCGATTCGGCCGACGGCAATCCGCGGTCTGACATGACATGGCTCGGGATTCCGGTAATCGACGGTCTCTTTCACTCCTCAACTGGTCAAGACTGGATTCGGGGGCACTTTCTTGGCGCAGAACATTCCGGGGTGGGTGGCTCCTTTGACTGGCTGGGCCTACGCGGTGTGTTCGGGGCCAGCAAGACATCCCCCTGACCGCCAGCGCAGGAGGACTTCAGCGAGCGTCGCAGGGTGTGTTGGGACGGCAGCCCCGACCCGCCACTCCTCAATCGGCGATGCCACCGGGGCTTAGGGCAGCCGAGAGGCCCCCTGCACGCTGCCGCTTTGCTATGGCGTTCGCCATCGGAGTGTCGTCCAGTGGCAGTGCCCCAATCCTGCGCCGGCGAGGTCAGGGTTGCGAGACCGTTGACGCGGATGAGTTGCCCAGCCTAGGTCACGAAAGCAAGGTTGGGGGCGTGAAGCCGCAGTTCCGACCAGCGAGTCGCCAAAGGCGATTGTGACAGTGCGGTCATCCACCTTTGCCGGGAGGGCTGAAGGCGCTCGGCGCGCTAGATGCTCGAGTGCGGTTGCACCAGTCGCTTGCCGCCTGCAGCCTAGAAGTACCAGACAAGGCTGGCGCCAAGGCTAATTGATTCCGGCTGGAGGGTGATTGGCACGGTGACGAACAAGTCATCGAATCGAGTGACCCTCTCGGCCTCGGAGAAATCTGTCACCCGCACCTCACCGCGAAGCGCGAGGCTTCCGAATCTCTTTTCCAAACCGCCACCGAACGTCAATCCCCTTGAGCTCTCCGAGAAGTCCTCTGAGCCCGCCACCAACTGGTCGGGGCTTGTGCACGGGGTCTCCTGGAAGCAACCCGTGAACCCTGACTTGAACGTCGCGCTCAGCCTTCGGATTCCCACAAGCGCGTATATGCTAGGTCCAAACCACGTACCAAAGAAGGGGATTCCGGCCCCCAGCCGCGCAGTGATTCCGTAGGTTCGATCCTGCCCGACGGACCAGTTCTCAGGCCAGGCCTCTCCGAGCTGGTTTCGGCCGGCGGACGTGCCTACGCCTGCGAGACGCCCAGAAGCAGCGCCACCGTGACGGAGCATCTCTCCTTCGAGAGCCACATATATGCCCGTGACGCTCAGTGGCAGCCTGTACCCGCCTAGGAATCCGTAGCTTTGACCGAATCCCGCGCCGGAGGCCGCATCTCTGAAAACCTGACCTTGGCTGAGGGAAGAGTTCTGCGGATTCGTGTTATCGACAACCTTCTGGTAGCCGACATTCAGCCGATCAGCGGCGGCCGAAACACCGACATACAATTCGCCCCCGAGGGCCGGAGCGGAGCCCACCGCAAGTGCGACGAGCAGCACCAACAGAGATGTTGGTAATCTCGTGTTCTCGTGCTTCGGCAAACCCATATCCTATCGCTCTGGCAGCAGGGCGGTTGCGATCTGCCAACGTGAGTCGAGCATACCAATATGCGTCGCCGCACGTTGATCGAGGCGCTACGCCGGCGTGCTTTTCTCGCCGGGAAGCGCCTAGCGACGGCCGTGAGCGCAAATTCACACTCGCAACTGCGACGCTAGGTCGGGCGAGCAGCCAGATCGGGGACCTCTGATGTCGGGTCGCCCGATGTGCGGTTTCACCGGTCCTGACTTCGGCTAACATGCGCTGTCCCAGTTTCTTGGCCGCTAGGCCAGCTTCGGTGGTGGCGGAACCAACCGGCGGGAGCGACCAAGTGTGATTCTCCATCTCGTGTTGCTGGCCGCAAGTGCAGAATCGCCGTGGATTGCCGATGTGTCGACGGCGCGCCGACACGAGTTGACCGTCGCACTGCCGGACAGCGCATTGGCACGACAGGCCAGGTCAGTCCCCGAGTCTCAGAGGGGGTCCTGCTGAGTCGTGGTGGGCGCAGCTCAAGGAGCATGTGCGCCTCTCTACCGATGAGCCAACCAATTCGGACTGGCGGCACGGGCAGGACCAATCGTGGCGACGTCCCGTCTCAGGACATTCTGGTGATGGAGCACGGTCGCCATGCGCACCAGGACCTGACAATTGACGCAAAGGCCTTCGGGATCATCGACATAAGGATCTGTGGGTTTGAAGGACTGCGTACGTCCACTTGCGTAACTGGACGGCCTTGGATCGCAACTCAGGTCCGTTGTTTCTTGGCCACCTCGAGTCCGGCGTATCCCGGGTGGGTGTGCCATGATGGCGGTCGAGGAATCCCAGTTCCTCACTAGATGCCCGCTCTTCCAGCCGCATCTCGGAGGGAATGCTACTCATGCGCCTGCCCCTGTTCGTCCTTCTAGCCTGCCTCCTTTCTGCACCCTTATGCGCAGAGCGGCTCTTCGACATCGACGGACCAGTCGAATTGCACATCTGGATGACCGCGAAGGTCGGTCACGCCGATGCGCTCCAGAAGACTTTCGCAGAAGTCTTCTACCCGGCTGTGAGCAGCATGCCCGGGTTCCGCAGTGCCCTGCTGATGAGGAAGCCGTCCACGGACGAATTCACCGTTCGGTTGAGCTTTGACACAGAAGAGCAACGTATGGAATGGGTGGCATCTGACAAGCATCAGCATGCTTGGCCCGCGCTCTCTTCCCATTCCATGAAGACTGACTTCGACGGGTTCGCCGTCGTCCACCCCAAGTGAGGGGCCCATGGCGGCCTGCAGGACCCGCCGCATCCGGAGTGGGCTAGGCTGGTCTCAGGCGTGGCGCTGAGCACCTGACGGGCACGGATCACAGCCTCGTTTGCCTTGTCTGCCGGCCCACGGTGTCTCGGGGACAGCTGTCTCCTGCCGATTGTCTGGATGGCGTACTTGAGACGGAGCCCTGCCTAACACTCCCCAATGACGAAGAGACCGAATCCGGCGGGAGATGGTGAGCCGAGCACGGGGGAGCCGCTCCAGTCCACAGCAGAGGCCCCACGGATCAGGGCAGTCCTCTTCGACTTCGACGGAACGCTTACCGACAGCGAGTGGCTGCACCATCAATCGTGGCTCGAAGCGGTCACCCCTTTGGGGGTCACGGTCAGTTGGGATGACTACGAGCGCCTGCTCGTTGGGATCAGCGACACGCGGGCCTCCAAGTTCTTCTTGGAGCTCGCTGGCGTGGAGGGGACTCGGGAGAGGGTTCTCGAAGGCCGTGCTCGCAAGCATGCCGCGTACCGGAGACGATCTGTGAGAGAGCTCTCGATCGACCCCCTTGTGAAGGCCTGGATTCAGGAGCATTGGCGGACGACGCCGCTCGGCGTAGTCTCCTCGAGCGCCGTACCCGATGTCGTGCCGATCTTAGAGCGCCAAGGAGTCTCCGCATATATGCGGTTCGTCATCTGCGGCGACCACGTTGTCCGCCTCAAGCCGGATCCGATGCCGTACCTGCTGGCCATGGAGAAGCTAGCCGTGGGCTGGGGGATTCGCGATCCCCGCGAGTGTTTGGTGTTTGAGGACTCGGAGACGGGTGTGCGGGCAGCTCGAGACGCGGGCATGACCGTTCAGCCAGTCCGGTCCCCGAGCAATCTGGCCGGCCTGCTAATGCAGTGGACCGCCCGCGTCCGCTGAGCCAGCGGCGGCGACTCTGTCCTTGGCGCCCTGTGAGTGAACGGTCCAGACTTCGGGACCAAAGTTGCCCGCCGCGTGGTCGGTGTCGGTTCTCATGCCTGTTGCCGACGGGACTGCGCGTCGTGGACGGCGACCGCCGAGAGTGTGATCACCTCGTCCACATTGAAGCCTTGCTGCAAGAGGGCCACAGGTCTGGCCATGCCCATCAGTATCGGCCCGATCGACCGCGCCCCCGCGAATTGGCGCAGCAGCTTGTAGGCAATGTTGGCAGCAGCGAGGTTCGGAAAAATCAGCACGTTAGCCTCACCCTGAAGCCGGGAGAACGGGAAGAAGTTTGCGGTTACGTCCGGATCCAGCGCTGTGTCGGCCTGCATCTCCCCGTCCAGCATCAACTCCGGTGCTTTCTCAGCACAGATCGCCGCCGCGCGCTCGACTTTGGCTGAGTCTGGATTGCGCGCTGATCCGAAGTTCGAGAACGAAAGCAGAGCGACCCGCGGCTCGACGCCGATGCGTCGGGCACGCCGAGCGGTCATCAGGGCAATGTCGGCGATGTCCTCAGGGCTCGGGTCGATGTTGACTGTCGGGTCTGCGAACAGGTACATCTTGCGCTGTCGGACCATCATGTACAAGCCAGCCGCCTTGCGCACGCCTTCGCGCTTGTCGATGATCCTGAGGACCGTGCGCAAGGTCTCCGGATAGTGGCGAGTGATGCCGCCTACCATGCAGTCGGCATCACCCATGCGCACCATCATGGCGGCAAACGCTATGTGGTCGAGCAGCATTTCGCGCGCATCAGGGAGTGTGCATCCCTTGCGCTGGCGTAGCTCGAAGAGCGCTTGGGCGTATTTCCTGCGGTTCGGGGACGCAGTCGGGTCCACGATCTGCAAGCCAGCCGTCGGCAGGTGCAGGGCCTCTGCCGCTGCGACGATCCGCTCTCTTCCGCCAAGCAGTATCGGCTTGGCAATTTGCTGTTCGCGCAGCACCAGTGCTGCCCGCAGGATCATTTCATGGTGCCCCTCGGCCATGACGATAGTGCGCGGATCCTCCCTCGCTCGGTCCAGGATCATCTGGAACACTTCCTGGCTGCTGTCCAGCCGCACGGCCAGGCGCTCGCGATAGTCGTTTAGATCGACCCTCTTCGTGGCCGCCCCACTCTGCATGGCGGCCTCGGCCACGCGGGCCGCCACTTCCGGTGTGACCCTCGGATCGAACGGCTTGGGAATGATGTACTGGGGCCCGAATCCAAGGTTCTCGGACGTGTAGATCCGCCGTACCGAGTCTGGCACGGGATGCCTGGCCAGGCTGGCCAAAGCGTGCACAGCCGCCAGTTCCATCTCTGTGGTGATGTCCGTGGCCTCGGTGTCGAGCGCCGCGCGGAACAGGGAGGGAAAACAGAGGACGTTGTTGACTTGGTTCGGGTGATCCGAGCGGCCCGTGGCGATGATCGCGTCAGGCCGAGTTGCCACGGCAAGCTCGTAGCCGATCTCGGGGTCGGGATTCGCAAGCGCGAAGACGATCGGCTGGTCGGCCATGGACAGCAGCATTTTGGGCTTAAGGACGTTGGCTCGCGAGAGGCCCACGAAGACGTCCGCTCCTGCCACGACCTCGTCGAGCGTCCTAAGGCTTGTCTTGGCCGCGAAGCGCCGCTTGTATGGGTTCATTCCGGCGGTGCGCTCGGTGTGAATGACGCCACGAGAGTCAACCAAGAGGAGGTTTTCGCGAGGCAACCCCAGCTGCAGGTACAGAGTGGCGCAGGCCATCCCGCTGGCACCCGCCCCGTTGATCACGACCTTCACTGACTGCAGGCTCTTGCCGGCAATCTCCACAGCGTTGAGCAGGGCGGCGCCGCTGATCACGGCCGTGCCGTGCTGGTCGTCGTGGAAGACCGGGATACTGACCCGCTTGCGCAGCTGCTCCTCGACGTAGAAGCACTCCGGGGCCTTGATGTCCTCAAGGTTGATCCCGCCAAACGTAGGTTCGAGCAGTTCAACTAGGCGTACGATCTCGTCGGGGTCGGAGGTCGCCACCTCCAGGTCGAAGACATCGATGTCGGCGAAGCGCTTGAAGAGGACCGCCTTTCCCTCCATGACAGGCTTGCCCGCTAGGGGTCCGATGTCGCCCAGTCCCAGTACTGCGGATCCGTTCGATATCACGGCCACTAGGTTCGAGCGCGACGTGTAAAGGCCGGCGAGGCGCTTGTCTCTGACGATCTCCAAGCAGGCCTCTGCCACCCCTGGCGAGTAGGCAAGGCTTAGGTCCATCTGCGTGTCGGACG
Organism: Bryobacterales bacterium; assembly: GCA_965203925.1. Classification (GTDB taxonomy): domain Bacteria; phylum Acidobacteriota; class Terriglobia; order Bryobacterales; family UBA6623; genus VXMF01. The sequence goes on along the minus strand of OZ241924.1, from coordinate 163,893 downwards.
GCTTGGTGGGCGAAATGGAGATCTTGCCCGGCTGCGGATAGCGGTGGTAGTCGAGTGCCGATCGCTGGGGGTTCTTCATGCTGGCTCTGGATGTGCCACTCGCAGTCCGCAATGTTCTCCAGACTTCGGTGTCAGGTGCCGCGGGCGGTGAGGCGCTCCCGTATTGCGCGGCGGGGCGGAACGCCCGAGCAAGTCCCTAGGTTACTCTGAACCCACCTGACCGAGAGGGCCCCAAGGATGGTTCAGCCAAGATCGACCTGTTGGAAGGGTCCGGTTTGCATGCTCGCCGGAATCACTGCACTGGTGGCGTCGGTTGGGCTCGTGGAGGGCGAAGTTGTGGCGCAGGGGCAGGAGTCCTCGGCGCCGGCAGTCTCAGTCACCGAGCTCATGCAGGCGATGATCATCCCAGCTTCCAACACGATCTTCAACCTGCCGAGGGATCCGCCGAAAGACGACGACGGCTGGGCCATCGTTCGCAACAGCGCCGTCATTCTCGCTGAGTCGGGCACTCTGCTGATGCGAGAGGGCAGGGCAGAGGATTCGGAGGTGTGGCGGGCCACGTCGAGGGCTCTCGCAGAGGCAGGAGAGGCAGCGCTGAGGGCGGCTAGGGCCCGCGATGCCGATGGCATCTCCGATGCGGGTAACCTCCTCATCGATTCGTGCGAGATGTGCCACGAGAAGCACTGGATTCGATGAGCTTCCCCACGCCACTCACCGCCCCGGCGCCCGACCGCCGCGTGGGCCTGGTCAGGCCCGGGCTCCGTGGTGTTAGGCTTGCCGGTGTGACCAGTCTGAGAGTCTTGCTCGCCGGAATGGCGGTTGCGACCGCTTGGACTGCCGCTGGGGAAGTTCCTGAGGCCGACGTTCGAAACACTGAAATCCGCCACACCGACTTCGTGCACACGATGCCGGCGTACTCGGCCGCCGAATGGGAGCAGCGTGCTGATTACTTACGCAAGAAGGTGATGTTCTCCGCGGGGCTCCTGCCACTGCCGCAACGTGGGCCGCTGCATCCACGATCGGGCGATTGGGTCCACCACGACGACCACTCGGTCGCCAGCGTGCTCCTCGAGACGCTTCCCGGCTTCTACCTTGGCGGCAACTTGTACCGTCCCCGCCAGTCGGGACAGGGCAAGTTTCCGGCCGTCGTGTCCCCGCACGGGCACTGGCGCTACGGGCGCTTCGAGAATTCCGAGCTCAACTCCGTGCCAAGTCGCGCAATCAACCTTGCGAGGCAGGGCTATGTCGTCTTCGCTTACGACATGGTCGGCTGGAACGACACCATGCAGGTGCCGCATGGCTTCGCTGGGCCGAGGGAGGACCTGTGGCTGATCGGCACGCTGGGCCTGCAATTGTGGAACAGCATCCGGGTTGTCGACTTCTTGGAGGCGCTTCCCGAGGTTGATCCCTCGCGCATCGGTGTCACAGGCGCTTCCGGAGGCGCGACGCAGGCCTTCCTGTTGGCGGCGGTCGACGACCGGATCGGCTACTCGGCCCCCGTCAACATGGTCTCCTTTCACATGCAGGGTGGCTCGCCCTGCGAGAATGCTCCCCTCCTGCGCGTCGGGACGAACAATGTCGAGATCTCGGCTGCCTTCGCTCCGAAGCCACAGATCTTGGTCGCAGCGACTGGGGACTGGACCGTGAACGTGCCTACGCGGGAGTTCCCAGCCGTACGGGAGATCTACGAACTCTTCGATGCGGGTTCAAGGGTTGAGTTCCGCCAGTTTGATTCGCCGCACAACTACCATCGGCAGAGCAGGGAGGCGGTTTACAGGTTTTTCGGTGAGCACATGCTTGGAGAGGATGGCGAGGCGTCCAAGTTTGAGGAACGGCCCATCAGGGTCGACCAATTGAGTTCGCTGCTGTACCTCTGGGGACGGCCCCTGCCCGAGGGGGCTGTGGGACTGGACGAACTGGTCCGCCAGCGGATTGCCGCCGCCGAGGCGGACACGTTGGCCCTATCGATCCGCGGGTCCGAGTCCCTTGAGCCGGCAAGCAAGGCCTTCCGCGAGCGGCTCGCGCTGTCCGTCCTGGCTGAAGTGCCGGCCGGGAAATCGGTTGAGGGCCGCTCGCTCTCCGAAGGGGGCCTGGCAATCGGCAGGGTCGGAGTGGGGGACCGCATCCCTGCCAGACTGCGAAATGCCCAATCTCGAAGAGGTCGCGCGACCGTCCTGGTGGGGGACGCGGGGATGTCCGATGCCGAGGCCTCGCCGGTCGGAGCGGCCTTGGCAAGCACCGCCGCGCCGCTGCTGCTGATTGATCCCTTCCAAACGGGATCTGCCAGTGTAGGCCGAGAGGTCGCAAAGGCTGGTCGCAGAGCCGAGCGCTACTACCACGTCTTCAACCGCAGCGACGATGCCAATCGCGTTCAGGACATCATTACTGCGGCGGCGTACTTGCGCCGGAATGCAGCCGTCGGAAGTGTGCGCGTGGTCGGCGTCGGGAGGGCGGGGCTGTGGGCGCTGCTGGCGGCTGCGGTCGACCCTGGGATCGATGCAGTGGTCGCCGACTTGGACGGTTTCGACGCGACGAACGACTTGTCATACGTGGAGGGCTTGTACATTCCCGGCTTGCGCCGGGCCGGCGATTTCCGCGCAGCCGCCGTGCTGCTCGCCGAGCGTGCGGACGTGCTGTTGCACAACGCTCATCCATCCTTCCCGGTGGAGTGGTTTCAGGCCGCGTACGAGGCCGCCGGGCGGCGCGACAGTCTCTCCGTCCAGACTGAGCCCTTGTCCGACGAGGACTTGCGTCGATGGATCAATTCTTGACCGGCGGCACGGCACCGATCCCTGTGACGATGCCCATCGGACTGTGCCAAACTGGCTTCCCCGTCCTCGACAGACGTTGGTGACCGATGTTCGATCCCAGACCGCCTAGTGCCAAGCCGCGTTCGAAGGCCGGTCTGCTTGTCATCGCAGGCGTTGTCGCGCTCTGCGGCGTCGGCGTGGCCCTTCTCGAATGGCGCGCCGGGACCGATCGGCCAACCGAACAAGTCGTGCTCACGCCCGACGCCCGCGACTACCTTCCCAGCCTCGATCTTGAGGGGGTCGAGATGGCGGCAATGGACAATTCCCTCGGGCAGACGCTGGTCGAAATCACGGGAACGATCCGCAACCTCGGGGAGAGGCACGTGCGCAGCATGCGCCTGAACTGCGTCTTCTTCGATGTGTACGGGATCGAACTGCACCGTGTGATGTCTACGATCGTGCGATCCGCGGACGGTCTTGCGCCGGGAGCCGACCAGGAGTTTCGATTGCCCTTTGACGACATTCCGGAGGGCTGGAACCAGGTCCTCCCGAGCCTGTACATCGCGGAGATCATCTTCGAGTAGGCGGTCCGAGGCTCGCGCCCGTCCCCGGTCGCGCCTAGGCTGGAATCCGGTTGAGCCTTCCGTAGCGGTCCAATAGGGACTTTCTGTGAGGGTGTCCCACATGTCTGGATGCTGTGGTCCGCTATCCTTTGCAGCGCCCGTCGTCGGGCCAGCGTCGCCCCGGTGTCTGACCAAGCAAACGCGTCCCGTTCCCCGAAACGCCACAGATATGGAACTCCGCCTCCATGTCAGGGGAGACGCCAAAATGCGCCGCGGCAAGTGTAGCGTGGCGGCAAGACGGGATCCCAGCGACCTAGGCACGGTCCCAACCGCCCCGCGGAGCGATCTTGGAAGGTGGCGTGTGTCAGGCCACCTCGCCTCGGCGGGCAGTGTCGACGATGTGGTCCGCCGCGCGCTTCGCCAAAGCCATCATTGTGAGGGTAGGATTCACGCAACCGATTGACACGAAGGCAGCCCCGTCCGTGACGAACAGATTCTTGAGATCGTGGGCCTGATTCCACCGGTTCAGGACGGACTTCCGCGGGTCGTTGCCCATCCGTGCGGAGCCGACCTCGTGGGTTGCGCCTCCCGGCCATCGAGGTTGGGTGATCTTCTGGATGTCTTCCGCACCGGCGGCCCGCAGCATCTCCTCCCCCTCATCCGCGGAGTGCCGGAACAGGCGCATCTCGTTGTCGCCCCATGTGACGTTCATCCGGAGTGCAGGAATGCCCCACGCGTCTTTGACCTCGGGGTCAAGGCGAATGTAGTTCTCGTATCTGGCGAGACACTCGCTTGACGTTCCGATGAAGAACCGCCAGCTGTTCTTGGAGTCGACGACAGCTCGCTTGAAGCCGGCGCCAAACCCCGGGATGCGGCTGATCGCTGCCGGAGAGCCGTAGAAGGAGGCGTTTCGCATCTGCGCGCCGAATCCGCGGATCATCCCTTCGGTGTGGGGCCTGTCCACATTCATGTAGCGTGGCAGGTAGAGGCCGTTTGGGCGCTGGGGCGGCCCGACCCACTTCGGGTCTTCCCTGACTGGAAGCACGCCTGAGACTCCGCCAAACATGTGGTCCATCACGTAGTGCCCCAGCACGCCAGAGGAGTTGCAGAAGCCCTCGCCGGAATTCAGAAGGATGCGGGTAGACTCCAGGCTCGAGGCCGATAGCACGACAATCTTTGCCCGCGCCTCCCTCGCGGCCCGCGTGACGCGGTCAATGTATGCCACGCCGCTCGCCAGTCCAGTGTCGCGGTCGGTGGTTACGTGGGACACGACGGCATTGGTCACGACTGAGCAGTTGCCGGACTTCTCTGCATCTGCGACGGTCGTCCACGGGCTGGCGAAATACGAATGCGTGACGCAGCCGTGCTCGCACGGACCGCAGGAATGGCAGGCCTGACGCCCGTTAAGCGGCTGCGTCAGGACCGCGGCCCGGCCAATCGTGACGTTTCTGCCGAACCTTGCGTTGATCTGGTCGCGGAAGTGCTTCTCGCCGCACGTCATCCCCATGGGGGGTTGCATGACGCTGTCGGGGAACTGCATCAGTCCAAGTGGCTCGCCGCTGATGCCCACGTAGCGCTCGACCGCTTCGTAGTAGGGCACCATTTCCTCGTAGGTCACGGGCCAGTCTGAACCGTAGCCGTCGTGGCTGGCGGCGGCGAAGTCGATCTTCGAGAGGCGGTAGCTCTGCCGGCCCCACGTCAGCGTACGGCCGCCCAGCAGCCGTCCCCGGGTCCACTGGAATGGCTTGTTGTCGGGATAGGTGTACGGGTTGCGGATGTCGTCTACGAACCACCGGTAGTTGGACTCCCGACACGCATACTTCATGCTCTGAATTGGTCTGTTCCGGCGGATTTCTGGGGAGTAGCCGCGGTACTTCAGGTCGAATGGCCGCAGGTGCTCCGTAAACTCCGCCTCGGTTGTGCGGTGGCCGGCCTCTAGGAGCGCAACCTGCATTCCGGCTTCGGCGAGCACCTTTGCGACCCAGCCGCCTGTTGCACCCGAGCCTACGATGACTGCGTCGTACGTGTCATTGTCCTTGGTGACTACTTGCATTGCAGCGGGAATTCCCGTCGTACCTCGATCGCTTGCCCACCATACAGGAGAGCACTCCGGCGGCAAGCCGGTCCTATCTCTCGACTAACCGACTTCCCTGCGGAGGCCCGAAGGGGCACAATCCGTTCCAGTCGCCACGAATTCTATCAAGGCAGGTTCCTGCTCATGGACCCGGACATATGGCGGATCCCCAGTGCCAGCAAGATCCTCGTGGCCACCTCGCTTGGCGACGTTTGGAGACCGCGGCCCGCGCGGACGCAGCGAGCGAATCACCCAATGCCCCGGTCTTGGCCACGGGCTGCGGCAAGCCGGCAGACGCTCGAGCGAGAGGACCTCTCTCGCAGAGGTAGATCGCTCTTAAGGCGGCGCTGGCCCTTGGGTCTCCAGCGCGAACTGGAGCGATGTCTCAAGATGGAGGCTAGCCTCGACCTGGCGCGAGCGAGGCTGCTTCCGAGAAGAATCCCCTCCGGGCCCCAGGGCGGCTGGTCAGAATGTTGCTATCGGGTTAAGCGGAGACCCCGTGCCCCCTAGCACTCGCAGTGGGGCGGCTGTCAGCAGGAACTCCCAACGGCCTTGCCGCTCGGCCTCCTCGCTGACTGCTCCCAGATCGAGATTGTCGAAGATGGGCATCCCCATTGCAACTAGGATGAGCTGGTGGATGGGGAATTGAGCCCCTTCGACTCCGGAGGGGATTACGTCTGACGCGGCATCGCTGCCGAGAATGGCAACGTCCCGCATTCGAAGCCACTCGGCGCAGGAGGCGTGCAGGCCGGCGGCTTGCTCGTCGATCTTCCAGGGCCCTTCGGCTAGTCTGCGCCTCCAGCGCCCGGTACGGACTAGCACGGCATCGCCGCTTCCGACGGTGACCCCGGCGGCCTTCTCCCACGCGTCCAGATCGCTCGGATAGATGGGCGTTCCCGGCTCCAGATAGGGCACTCCCTTGAAGCGGGGGATGTCCATGAGGACTCCTCGCGTGAAGATGCCGTCTCTCATGTGCTCGATGGAGTACTCTCTCGCTCCCTCTTCGGTCACTTCGTCCTTGGAGTAGCCGTTGAACATGTTCCCGTTGTAGAACATGTGGCAGATCGCGTCCAGATGTGTGGTCCCGAAGCCGTGGTACAGGACGCTGTATCGGTCCACGCAGAACGGAAACTCGGGAGTAGCGTCGAGTCCCGTCGTCGTCATTTCCAGTTCAAACGGCGACGGGTTGTCGGCTGCCGGCTCGGTCAGGGCAACATGCGCCATCGACACCGAAACACCCGTGCGCACAAGAGCCGCGGCGCGGATCCGCTTCTCGGGCGTTATCAGGTTGACGGTTCCCAATGCGTCGGCATCTCCCCATCTCCCCCAATTTGAGAGATCCGTCATCCACCGCTCGACTGTCTCCTTGGTCACCGACTCCGGAGCCAAGCTGGCCGATTCGGTCGGCTCCGAATTCTGTTGCGGCTCTTCGGAGTGTTCACTCGCGGGCTGGCACGCCCACAGGCTCATCCCGGCGAGCACGCAGGGTAGGCCGACCAAGCGACGGTTTGAGTTGTGCACTTGCTGCACCTCCATTCGGCGTTCCACGATAGTGTCGCAGACATGGCCCCAAGCTCTCGCTGCTCTGACATCCTGAACGGGCCTCTTCACCGGGAAATGAGAGCCATCGGCCCGTGACTGAGGCGAGCGAGTGGTTGTGGTCTCGGACGTGACGCGGCTTGTACCGAGACCACTCGCGCCGCACTCCTCGGTCGCGACGGAGCCTGACTTGGGGCACGTCGGATTCCTATCTTGAGCAGCGGCCTCGCCATGACGGATCCGAACGTGCCTGAACGCCCCCCGACTCCTGATGGCTCTCACGCCGCTGCGACATGCTCTCCAGCCATCGAAGTTCGTCTCTGGACCTCACTTGGGTCAGCTCTGGACCCAATTCCACAGCGCGGAGCAGTTCCTCCCTCGAATCGGCAATCTTGCCCAACCTGTAGTGTTGGCGACCAGACTCCGAGGGGTTCAGTTCATCGAATTCGAGTACGGCAAGCGCAGCTTCCGCAGGATTCCGCGCGCGCCTGTGAGGGTCAGCTCCATGGCCGGCAACTGAGCGTTCGCTCCCGTCCCACGCACTGCAGGAGCAGGGCTTCGGATCGCCTATGCCCTTGTGGCGGGCAGGCCGTGAAGCGTTGCGGCTGGTCGCTCGCGTAGTTCCGGTGAAGGCCTCAGTCTCCGAAGTAGCGGCGGCCCGAGGACGCAAGCGAAGCGCCCTGATCGACCTTCCAAGACTCCAGCTTGGCAAAGTCCGCTTCGCCCCACCTGCCGCGCAGCTCGCTCATCTGGGACTTGTCGAGTTGCTGGAAGGCACGGGCGGCGGCCACGTCACGGTCCACCTGCTCCGGCGTTGTGCAGCCCAGAATTGCCGTTGAGATCGGGAGTGACCACACGTAGTTCAGGTTCTCTTCGAGGGTGGAGATTCCCTGTCGGAGCAGCGCGCCGACGCCGGTGACCTTCATCGCTTGGATTCCGAGGCCTCGCTCCACGGCCATGGGCAGGGTCGTCCGCTCAAAGCTCAAGTGCTGGTTCGCCCCGTCCGTCACGCTGAGCGGCATGAGCACCGTGTCCCAGTCGTAGGCCCCCATCATCTTTGCCAGCACGCGCGGATCCATGTGGCCCGTGAATCCCACAAACCGGATCTTGCCATCCTTCTTGGCCTTCTCCACGAGTTCCATGGCGCCGCGCGGGGCGAACACGTGATCGATGTCCTCCATGTGCATCACGTTGTGGATCTGGTAGAGGTCGATATAGTCGGTCTTCAGCCCGGACAAGCTCTGGTTCAGGTCCAGTTCGGAGTGGCTGTAGGTGCGGTTGCGGGTCTTCGTTCCGAAAATGTACTTGTCCCGCGGGACACCCTCCAGCGCGATCCCGTACCGTCGCTGGCTGAGCCCATACGCCCCCGCTGCCGCGGTGTCGAAGTAGTTGATCCCGGACTCATAGCTGTGCCGGATCGTGCGCAAAGCCTCGGCCTCGTCCCGGTGCGTGCCGACGCGCCCGCCGCCAAGGCCAAGGATCGTCACCTCCAGACCGGTCTTCCCGAACTTCCGGCGCGGTATCGGGTCCGCCGCCGACGCGGCGGCGGCCAGTCCCAACCCTGCCGCGGCCTTAACGAATTCCCTTCGGCTTTCTGCCATCTGAGATCCTCCCTCTGACGTACGCTCGTCCAACGAATAGGTTAGACCATTCACTGTCCCTACTGCCCTCGGGTCAGCCGTATCTCGGCATGCGACCTGTCTCACTGCGCCGCGCGCTGGGGGGGTGATGCGGCCCCCGGTAGCCTTTTCCCTAATGGGGGTAGTCCGGCAAGTGTCCCCAGTCTGGCTGCTCTTGCTTCGGTGCTCAGGGATGGAGGGTCGCAGGCTGAGGTGCGTCCACTTTGCCGGGAGACCGCTGGCCGCTCCCGCGCAAGTCCCGGTCCCCAAGATCCACACGGGCCCGTTCTGCGATTGCCATCAGTTCTCTGACGATCTCTGGACGATCGTCCGCCACGTTTGTACTGCTTGAGGGATCGCTGTAGAGGTCGAAGAGCAGCGTCCTGCCCGAATCGTCAGGAGCGAAGTGCGGATGCCTTGAGCTTGGGGCCTGCAGCGGGACGAAGAGCTTCCAAGCTCCTGCCCGGACTGCGTGCAGTTCGTCTTGGTGGTAGTACAACAGCTCCCGGCGCGGCGACTTCTCAGAGCCGTGCCCGAGCAGCGCGTCGCTCACGTCGAGTCCGTCAATCGGGCGGCCTTCGGGAAGAGCCGCTCCTGACTGCGCTGCTAGCGTCGGCAGGATGTCGAAAAGAGTCATCAATTCCTCTGAGACTGAGCCCGCAGCAATCGTGCCGGGCCACCACGCGATTGCCGGGACTCGGAATCCGCCTTCGGCCGTGGTGTAGCCGCGCCCATACAGGGGAAGGTTGCTCCCGCGGGTCAGGCTGCTGGCGTCGGCAGCCAGGGGGGCGCCATTGTCAGACGTCCAAAGAACGAGGGTTCTTTCGTCTAGCCCGCTCTCCGCCAGCTTGTCGAGGATCTGCCCAGTGGACCAGTCGAGTTCCTCCACCGCGTCGCCCCACAGCCCGTTCTGGCTGCTCCCGCGGAACGCGGCGCTGGCGAACGGCACGCGCTCGCTGCCGGGCATTGCGTGCGACAGAAGCAGGAAGAATGGTCGGTCCTGATTGGCATGTATGTAACTGAGCGCCCTCTCCGTGTAGCGCTTCGTGAGCAGGTTGCGGTCCACCGGGGCTTCGATTACCCTCTCGTCCTCCATCAGCGGAAGCGGTGGCCAGAGGTGCCCCTCGAAGCGCGATTGGTTGCTGCCCCGCTCTTGGGTCATGTCGTCGCTGTACGGGATCCCGAAGTATGAGTCGAAGCCATGGCGAGTGGGCAGGAACTCCGCTTGGTCCCCAAGGTGCCACTTGCCGATGATGCCGGTCGCGTAGCCCCTGTCACGGAGGACTTCGGCGAGCGTGGTCTCTTCTGCGCTGAGACCGTACGGCGAGACTGGCCGAAGCACGTGAAGGTCGCGAGGTGTCCGGTGAAGTCCCACGCGCTGCGCGTAGCAGCCGGTCATTAGGCTGGCTCTGGACGGCGTGCACACGCCCGCGCTGGCATAGAAGTGCGTCAGCCTCCGGCCCTCTCGGGCCATGCGATTCAGGTTTGGCGTCCGGTGGAGCCGGGACCCGAATGGCTCGGTGTCCCCGTACCCCAAGTTGTCGCATAGCAAGATGATGAAGTTCGGGGGGCGGTCGGCCTCGCCCGAGCAACCCAGCCCGGATACCAGCAGAAGCGCAAGCAGCAACCCACGCCTTGGCTTGGAGCGGGGCGGACCGTGCCGCTCACTCGTTCTTGGCCGTCGGTGCGGGGTGCCCGCCAAGGCCAAGACGGCCCGCTCCCAGCTTGCTGCCCGGCCCTGCCCTCTCATCGGACTTCCCCCATCGTATGCGTGGACTTCTCTTGGAGCACTCTGGGCAATAATCAGCGGTATGCAATCAGTCGCCAATTTCGTGGGGGGCACATGGATGGACACCTCCACAGCCGACGCTTCGCACGTTATCGATCCTGCCACTGGCGAGCTTCTGGCAGCCGTGCCAGTGCGCGGGGGGGATGCGGTTTCGGACGCAGTTCGGGCCGCTAGTCGTGCATTTCCAGATTGGCGCGACACGCCGCCTGGGGAGCGGATCCAAGTGCTGTTCCGCTTCAAGGGCTTGCTCGAGGAGAGGTTCGAGAAAATCGCGCATCTGGTCTCCGCTGAGAACGGAAAGACGCTGGCCGAAGCCAGAGGTGAGCTGCGCCGCGGGATCGAGAACGTGGAGGTTGCCTGCGGAATTCCGACGATGATGCAGGGCTACAACCTTGAGGACATCGCCCGCGGCATCGACGAGGTCATGCTCCGCCAGCCGCTCGGAGTCGTCGGCGTGATCACGCCCTTCAACTTCCCGGCCATGATTCCGCTGTGGTTCCTGCCATATGCCATCGCCTGCGGGAACACCGTCGTCATCAAGCCCTCTGAGAAGGTTCCCCTAGCGATCGCCGAGATTCTGAGAACCCTCCAGGAGTCTGGCCTTCCCGACGGCGTTGCGAATCTCGTGCATGGCGGGAGTGAGGCCGCAAACGCCCTGATCGAGCACCCGATTGTGCGCGCGATCAGCTTTGTCGGCTCCAGTCCCGTGGCCCGCCACGTGTACTCCCTCGCCGCCCGTCACGGCAAGCGGGTGCAATGCCAAGGAGGAGCGAAGAACCACGTTGTGGTGATGCCCGACGCTGACTTGGAAACGGCCACGGAAATCATCGCCGACAGCGCTTTTGGCTGCGCTGGACAGCGCTGCTTGGCGGTGTCCCAAGTTGTCACGGTCGACGCAGCGCACCCGCCGTTCCGAGAAGGGATTGTTGAAGCGGCCCGGACCCTCAGAGTCGGGCGGGGGATGGATGAGGGCGTCGAGATGGGCCCGGTGATCACCGCGGAGAGCCGTGATCGGATCGTCGGGGAGATCGGGCGCGGCGTGGCCGACGGCGCGGACCCGCTGCTCGATGGCCGCGGGATTCGTGTGATTGGCTGCCCCCAGGGCAACTTCGTTGGTCCGACGATCCTCGACGGGGTGGCACCGGATGGCCACCTGGCCCGCACGGAAGTCTTCGGCCCCGTGCTGGGACTCACGAGGGTCCGGACACTAGACGAGGCCATCGCGACGATCGCCGCCAGCCCCTTCGGAAACGCCTCCTCGATCTTCACCGGCAGCGGCGCGGCCGCCCGCAAGTTTCGAACCGAGGTCTCGACCGGCAACGTCGGAGTGAACATCGGGGTGGCCGCTCCGATGGCGTATTTCCCGTTCAGTGGCTGGAAGGACAGCTTCTTCGGCGTATTGCACGGCCAAGGGCGCGACGCCGTGGAGTTCTACACAGAAAAGAAGGTCGTCGTCGAGCGCTGGCCGCAGCAGTGGTCCCGCAAGTTCTGACGGCGTCGGCCTATGGCCGCATCGCGGAGGGCGGCACCTCCCAGTACTGCTCATGGCAGGCGGTACATGCTTCGTAGAGCGTGCCGCCCGTGTCAAACACCCTGTCCGCGTCCCGGTCTTCGGCCGCCTGCACAACGAGCGTCGCAGCGTCGATCAGCCCGCTCGCGTACTCCATCCAGTCCCCGGTATCCCTGGCCCGTCCTTCGAGCATGAGCAGGTTGCCGGCTTCGGCAATGGTGTAGGCGCTCTGCATTACCCGCAGCCACTCATCTTCATTGCCAGGCCGGATCTCGTCGGTGCCCTCCACGGTGATGATAGTGCCCACAGAGTCCCACACGACGTCCGCGTGGGGATAGACGACGTCGTGCATGACGTCCTCGACTGTTCCAATCACCCGGAAGGGTGGCCCCTCATCAATCTGGCAACCGGCCGATAGGCCAATCACAGTACCGAGCGCGCTCAGCGCCGCCGCCGCTGGCCAAGTCGTCATGGTCCGCATCGCTCACCCTCCTCAAGGCAGAACCGGGCTAGCGACGCGAGCTCCGCGGCACTCATGGCCGATTCCTGCTCCGCATTCACCGTAGCGCGAAATCAAGCGGCAACCCAAGAGGCCTAAAGAATCTTGGCCGCTCATCGACCCGTCCGGCCAAGGTCTCCCACGGATCCGGCGTGCCGAGAGCGGCACCGGCCTAGACCCTTCCAGACCCACTGTGGTCCCCCGCTGTGTCGTAGGATGCTTGGCCGGCAACCGGCCGCCCTTTTGGTAGAGTCTGATGGCGTCGGCGCACAGCGCCCTCTTGTTCGCGGCGGGCGTCGGCGACAGGTGTCTGGCCGTGTCGCTGCAGTCCGTGCTTGAGGTGTTGGAGGCGTCGGCGCCCAGCGTCGCCATCCGCGAGTCCATACTCTTCTACCCGCTCGTCGAGACGACCCATGTCCTGACACTTTGCCTGTTCTTGGGGATGACCTCGACGTGGGACTTGCGCCTCGCTGGCTGCGCGCTGCGAAGCGTGCCGGTTTCGCAGGTTGTGAACCGTCTGTTCCCGTGGGCCATCGCCGGGTTCGTTGTGATGGTCATCAGCGGAGGGATGCTCTTCCTGTCAGGCCCTGTCCGGGCCGCAGACAACCCGTTCTTCAGGGTCAAGATGGTGATGATCGCCTTGGCAGGGATCAATGCGTTCGTCTTCCACCGGACCGTCTTTCGCTGGGTCGAGGAATGGGATGAGGGCGACGAGATCCCCGGGCGCGCACGCCTGGCCGGCATCCTGTCGCTGGTCTTGTGGGCCGTCGTCGTGATCTGCGGGCGCATGCAGGCGTACAACTGGTTTGACTGATGATCCTTCCCGTGGACCTGCTGCCCCTGTTCGAGTGGTTCGAAGACACGTCGGTCGGGGTCGTGATCCGGGAGTCGCTCTGGCTCTTCCCGGTCATCGAGTGCTTCCACCTGCTCGCCCTGGCCATGATCGGCGGGAACATCCTCGTCGTAGATCTCCGCTTGCTGGGGCTCGGCATGCGAGGCCAGACGGCCGCCGCGCTCGCGCGCAGCATGCATCCATGGCTGGTGGGCGGGCTTGCGGCAATGGTCGCCACCGGTGTCCCGATGTTCCTCTCCGAGGCGATCAAGTGCTACTACAGCCCGCCGTTCTGGTACAAGATGGGCTTCTTTGCCCTAGCGCTCGCGTTCACCTTCACCGTGAGAAAGAGGTTCACGGCCAAGGCCCGGGCAGATCGCGTTCCCATCCAGGGCAAGCTGATTGCTCTGGTGTCCCTCGGCCTCTGGTTCACCGTCGGCTTTTCGGGCCGCTGGATCGCCTTCTACTGATCCCAGCCCCTCTGGAGGGCTCCAGCTATCGCTCTCTCGGGTCGCGCCCGTCCCGCGGTGCCCCCGTGCCGGACGACCCCATGAACAGCTTTCGGCCGTCCTCGAAGGTCAGGTCCCGACCGTTGGCCTTCATCGTGCCGTCCTTCGCTTGGTAGCCGTCCACCATGATCACGGTCCCCGGAAGCAGCGAGTTCTTGGTGAAGCCGCGGCGGAAGAGGGTGTTGGGCGTGCCGCCCTCTACCATCCAGCGCTCGACATTGCCGTCCGCCATCGTCACGTCGATGTGAATCCAGGCGTGCGGGTTGATCCATTCCATCTTTACGACGGTCCCCTTGAGGTTGACGGGGCGGTTCGCGTCGAACTCGGCGGCGAACGCGTGGTGCGCCGCCGCGGGGGCCGCGAGGCTCAACGCTCCAATCACGAGACCTGACCAGATTCTGAGTTGGCCGACTGACATGCTCGATGGTCCTCCTCGGCAAGGAATGAAGTTCACTGCCCGCAAGATTCGTCCCGTCAACGGTCTTTCGGGGCTCACTGCGAGGCTTTCCCGGCCTTCTGCCGCACTTCGCGTTCCGCCATGCGGGCGCCCTCAAGCATTGTGAACATGCTGTAGTTGCCCTCGTGGCACGCGTACTCATACATGGGCTCGCCCGTCTTCTTCATCGGGATCAAGGCTGTCCACGGCTCCTCGAATGACTCCGAATCGGTGACGGTGTATTCGTAGACGAGGCCTTCCGGCCCTACCCGCGTGAAGCGCTCGGTGAGCACCATGTTGGGGCCCGAGCCGCGGAACGATGTCTTGTCGGTGAAGTTGCGCGACTCGACGACCAACGTGTCCCCTTCCCAGCGCCCGCGTGCGTCGCCCCGCCACTGGCGGATGTTCTCCGGGATGTGGGCCCTACCATCCAGCGGCACGATGCGAGCATCGTTGACCATCTCGATGAGCAGCACAGCGTAGCCGGGCGACTGGAATATGTGGACATTGTTGTTGTAGGCGCTGGGCGTGTACGGGGGGCCCGCGTTGAACCCAAGGATGCAGCGCTCTGCAACGCCGCGGTCCTCGGGCCCGTGCGCCGGCCGCGCGCGTGCAGCGCGCATTGCGCCGTAACGGGCCGCTGCCTCCGGCTTCAGCGCCGGAATCCTGCCGTTGTCCGGCCGCACGACCAGCGAAGTGCGCCTGTCTTCCGTGAGCTGGTCCCCATAGTCCCACCAGAACTGGTTGTAGGCATAGCTCACGTCCCGTTGGACCGTCAGCCCGTCTGACGGTCGCCGGTCCTTGTCCCGGCGTCCCAGTTCGGCGACGCGGAACTCCGCGGCCTCGGAGTCCTCGAACACCTGCTTCTCGCCCAAGCTTGTGGGCCTTTCCAGGGGAGTGATCGTGCGGAAGTCCCACACGCCCCGCAGATCCGGAACGCCCCAGGCCGTACGCGGCGGGCTCCATTCGCGATTGTCGCCATCGCCGTCGGCCGCTTGGATGGGCGACGCGACCGCCACGAGCGCCACCGTTACCGCCGCAAGCAGGGACCGTCGCATTTCAAACCTCCCGGGTCATTCCTCTTCCGCGTCCTTCTTGCGAAGGTGCCCGTACATCATCTCCTCGACGAATTCCACGCACTTGAACTCGAGCAGCTGCATGTTCGCGTCGATGCGCCGGTACAGCGGCAGGCTGATCTTCCACGGGCGAGTGTAGACTTCCGGATCCTCGATTGTGGCCTCGTACAAGAGGTGGTCCGGTCCCTTGCGCGTGTATCGTTCCTCGACCCGCAGCGCCGCGGAGTGGAAGTTCCCTGCGCTGTCGAACCACGTGTCCGGCACGTGGTTGGTCACATCGATCACGAGAGTCTCGCCTTCCCATCGCCCGCGCGAGTGTCCCATCCAAGCGTCTCCCGGGTGCTCGAAGTCCGGCCGATCCATGTAGACCACCCTAGAGGCGCTGGCGAACTCGTAGGCGAACAGGATGTGGTCGGGCGTCTGCACGATCTGGAAGGGAAAGGGCATGTAGGTCGCCCGCGGAACGCCAGGCATGTAGCACTTGACCACGGGATCGAGCTTGAGCCAGTCTGCCTTGTTCTGCAAGCGCCTTTCGAGGGCCCAGGGCTGGTACGGGATTTCTCCCCCTTCGACGACTCCGAGCCCGGCGGGTATGGCGCCCAAGGCTCCCATGTTGACGACCGGCCCTGCCTCCGCAGCGTGGCCCTCCAAGTTCCAGTGGGCCGTCCCGACCGCCTGCCAGATTCCGTTCAGGTTGGGATTGCCGTCCGGGGTGCGCTCGGCTCGACCGTCCTGAGCGAGCGCCGGGGCCGCCACCGCGGCGGCGAGGAGGAGAAGCCGGGCGGCGACCGCCTCGGCACACTTGGTCTGGACAGGGGCAGCTTCGTGCATCGCGCTCGGCACTCCCAGAGAATACTACCGAATCACGGTCGGGTGGTCCACTGCGGAAGGCCACGCGTCCCCGTCCGCCCCAGATTGGCCTATTCAACACGGTCTGGGGATATCCTGTTAATAGGCCCGCCGACGTCCTAGTCGGGCATCGCGTCCGGATGCGATGTCCAGATTCGTCGATCATCGCGGTGGCGGGCGTCTCCCGGCAATGCTGGTCCTGCCCTGCGATTCGGTGACCGTGCGAATCGCGGTCGCGTTCGTGCTGGCGTCCGCCGCCTGGGCTGGGCCTGCCGCCAACGCTGGCGGTGGGCTGGCCGAGGCGGATGGCGCTGAGACGGGCACGGCTCTTGGCGAGCCCGGTGTCCGACAGCCGCCCGACGCCCTTGACGGCGAAGAGGCGGAGTCCGACAGTGCCGTGCGGACCGAGCTCAACCTGCTGGGCGAGGTTGACAGCGAGTCGGGAGAGAGCCGCCGAAACGAAAACGTCCAACTGACGCTCGTGGACAACAACGTCCTGAAGGAGATCAACATCCGAATGGGCACGACCGCCACGATCGTGCGCGAATTCGAGGCGTCACAGGGGTACTTCGGCAGCGAGTTCGGCAACCCTCCCACGCGGCAGATCCACCTTAGGCCTGCCCCCGCCCGGCGCTTCCGCGGCCGTCTTCACGAGACGCACGGCAACAGCGCCTTCTCCGCGCGGTCCTTCTTTCAGGTCGGAAGCGTGAAGCCTGCCAACTACAACGACTACGGCGCGAACCTCTCGGTCCCTCTGCCGCTGGACTCCGGCCTCAGCGTTGAGCTGAGCCAGCAGCGCAACCGCGGCAACGTCAACGGCAACGTGCTCATTCCGCTGCCCGAGGAGCGCACCCCGCTCGCCAAGGATCCCGAACTCCGCGCCATCGTTTCGCGCCTGCTGTCGTCCTATCCCGACGAACCGCCGAATCGTCCGGACATTGATCCCCGGGCGCACAACACCAACGCGACCCAGTTGATCAACAACGACATCGCCGGCGGTCGGTATGACCTCCCGCTTGGGACTGCCGGGCGGGTCTCCGCGGACTATCGCTTCCGCCGGCAGGCCGTAGATGCTTTCCAGCTGGTCAAGGGCCAGAACCCGAATACCACTACGGGCTCGCATGAAGGCCGGATGAGCTGGAATCGACCGTGGTCCGCCGCTACGGTCAGCGATCTGAGTGTACGGTTCCGTCGCACGACGTCCCTGATCGTCCAGGACGAGACCGCCATCGGGCCGTTCTTCTTCTTGGGCCGGCAGCTGGAGTCGATCGGCGGAACTTCGAGCATCCCCTTCAACCGGGCCCAGAACTTCTTCCGCTATGCGGGAGCCGTCTCTTCGGCGCGCGCTGGCCATAGGTTCGTCGCCGGCTTCGACGTCACGCGCGAGCAGCTCAACGGCATCGAGAGCTCCGGTCACGCCGGGCTGGTGCTCTTCTCGGCGGACTTCGGGCGCGACCTGATCACCAACCTGCGCATGGGTACGCCGAGCAGGGTGTCCTGGGCAATCGGATCGCCGTACCGGGGCTTCCGGCGCTGGCGCGTGCAGTCCTATTTCGGCGACGCTTGGCAGGCGCTCCCGGACCTGACCCTGAGCTTCGGCGTGCGCTACGGGGCCGTCACCCGGCCCGTCGATGTGTACGACCGTTCGGACGTTCCATTCGGTTGCGACTGCAACAACGTAGCGCCTAGGTTCGGCTTCGCATATCGGACCGGAGCGGGCGTCCTGAGGGGAGCCTACGGTACGCACTTCGGGGAGATCTTCACCGCGACGTACACGCAAGAGCGCTTCAACCCGCCCGGGAACATCCGCATCAGCGCCGTTGCGCCCGACCTGCTCGACCCCTTGGCTGGATTGTCCCTGGACTCTGCCCACCCGAGCGCGAGAACGTCTCTCATCCAACTGGCCCCAGATTTGGTCGCCCCCTATTCGCACCACTACAACTTCAGCTGGATTCTGGGGTCCGCCCGCGGCCTGTTCGCCGAGCTGGGCTATCTCGGCAGCCGGAGCCATCGGCTATTGGCCGGGTGGGTGCTTAACAGGGCCGTCGACACTCCCGGCATAGAACGATCCACGCGGACGGTCAACCTGCGGCGCCCGGATCCGCGCTACTTCGACGTGCGGCGAATCCTCAACGGCTCGCGGGCCTACTACGACTCGGCCAAGGCTACGGTCGGGCTGCGGGGCGTGCGCGGGCTGACCATGGATTGCTCGTACTGGCTAAGCAAGGCGATTGACCTGGGGGCCCACTACGCCAGCACGGCGAGCACGCGGGACGCCTTCAACGGCCGCAGCCAGACCGAGGCTGAGGTCCACGGCGACGTGAAGGCGCTGAGCGACTTCGACCAGCCGCACGCATTCCTGAGCAGAGTCAGCTACCGAGTGCCGAGAATGCCGGCCGGCGGGCCACTGGACCGGATCCTCTCAGGCTGGGAGTTCAATTCAGTCGTGCTGGTCAAGACCGGCACTCCGTTCATCCTCTATACCGGATCCGACGGACCGGGGTTCGGGAACATTGACGGAGTGATGGGCGACCGCCCGAACATTCTCGACCCCTCGATCCTTGGGCGCAGGATTGACCATCCTGACACGTCGCGCGAGAGGATGCCCCGGTCCGCGTTCGGATTCGTCGGATTACAGGATGCCATGGGTAACGTGGGCCGGAACGTGCTCCGCAAGGATGCCATCCAGAATGTCAACGTGTCCGTATCCCGAAGCTGGAAGGTGATGGCCGAGGGGACGATCACCTTTAGGGCCGAGTCCATCAACCTGTTCAACACGCCCCAGTTCGCCAATCCCGGCAATGACTTCTCGGGCGCCAATTTCGGGCAGATCACGAACACGCTCAACGACGGCAGGACGTTCAACCTCGCGATGGTGCTTGAGTTCTGAGCCCCCCTCGGAGTGGTGCCAGACTGGCGCAGTCGCATCCCAGCTTGGGCTGACGCGCCCAATCGCTGCTGGGAGGGCATTGGAGCCTGCGAGAAACTGGTTCCATGATTCCTCGCTACACGCGCCCCCGCCTTGGAGAGATCTGGTCCGACCAGAACAAGTTCCGACAGTGGCTGGAGGTAGAGCTGGTCGCGTCGGAGGTCTTGGCGGAGCTCGGCGAAGTCCCGTCTGACGCTGCGCGGGCCCTGCGGAGGCACGCCGACTTCGACTTGGCGCGCATCGAAGCCATCGAGGCGGAAGTGCGCCACGACGTGATCGCCTTCCTGACCTCCGTCTCGGAGAAGATGGCGGAGGCCGGGGCAGCCCGCCACTCGCGCTGGTTGCACTACGGCCTGACCTCCAACGATGTCGTCGACACGGCCCAAGCCTTGCTGCTCAAGCAGGCCTCCGAGCCGATCGCCCGGCGGCTCGGGGAGCTCCATCGGATCTTGGCCGAGCGAGCCTTCGAGTTCAAGGACACTCCGACGGTGGGCCGCACGCATGGCGTGCATGCCGAACCGACGACGTTCGGTCTAAAGCTGGCCAACTGGTACAGCGAGGTCGGGCGGCAGATCGAGCGCTTCGATGCGGCCCGGGAGCAGATGCGGGTCGGCAAGCTTTCCGGGGCCGTGGGCACGCTGGCCCACATCAGCCCGCAGGCGGAGTCCAAGATCTGCGAGAGGCTGGGCCTGCAGGCGGTTGCGGTGTCAAACCAGGTGATCCAGCGGGACCGGCACGCCCACTTTGTCGGCACGTTGGCAAACGTCGCGGCGACGATCGAGAAGATCGCGGTGGAAGTCCGGCACCTGCAGCGCACGGAGGTGCGCGAAGCGCAGGAGTACTTCTCCAAGTCCCAGAAGGGCAGTTCCGCGATGCCCCACAAGAAGAACCCGATCGTTTCGGAGAATCTCAGCGGCTTGGCCCGCGTGCTGCGCGGAAACACCGTGGCCGCCCTAGAGAACGTCGCCCTGTGGCATGAGCGCGACATTTCCCACAGCTCCGTGGAGCGGGTGATCCTCGTGGATTCGACGACCTTGGTCGACTACATGCTCGCCAAAGCCTGCAATCTGGTCCGTCGACTGCTGGTGTATCCCGAGCGGATGGCGAAGAACCTCGAGGCGAACGGGGGTTTGGTCTACTCCGGCCAGCTGCTTCTGGAGATTGCGGCGAAGGGCGTGCTGCGCGAGGAGGCCTACCGCTGGGTCCAGCGCAACGCACTCCGGGCGTGGGAGCAGGACGGCAGCTTCCGTGAGATGGTGGAAGCGGACCCGGACATCTCGCGCCACCTTGGTCCCGACGACTACGAACGCGCCTTCTCACTCGACCGTCAGTTGCGCAATGTAGACGCGATCTTCAGACGGGTTTTCGGCGAGAACTGACAGAGAGCCGGCCGCGACGAGGCATGCGGCCCACGCTACCGGTCGGCCTGGGTTTCAGTCCGGCGATCGCGAGGTTGCTACCTCTCACCGACACCGGAGGTGGTGGTCCTACGTCTTCGAATCGTAGGAAGTCGGCACTTGTGTGTGGCGATCAAACCGCCGCGGCGGACGTCGGCGGTTCTCGTCGATTATCCGAAGTCTTACTTCGAACCTGTCGAACTCAATCGTGGACAGCGATGCCCGGAACGATCTTCCTGTCGCCGTCAGGTCCGGAGGAAGTCTGTTACCTGGGCGCACGAACGTGACGTGAGGCTGGTATCTTCGGGCCCCGAAGCAGTTTCTCCAAGCGGTAGTCGGATGCCTGCCCTTCACCACGTCTTCCGTCTCGTAGCGATAGATGCTCTCTCGAAGCCGTTGAATCTCCGGGATCGCCACATTGCGCCTCGTCAGTCGGACTCCCACCGAACACTGCTTCGGATCCACGCCTGGCCGTCGGACTTCACCTCCCGGCACCATCACCATGAATCGTGTCTCCGCGACGTCCGCCGCAATGGACACGTGTGCCTGGCGCAGTCGCAGCCCCGGGAGAAGGCGGCGTCCGTGGTAGACCGTCAGGTGCATGCCCCGGCGGACCGATGCCGCCGGAACGCCGATGGACATGAGGAATCGGGCGATCTCCGACTCGGACCTCTTGGTCAACCACAGGAGTGCGTTCACCTCTATGCGCCTGTGCGGCATCGGGTCAGATCGTACCGCGCCCTCCTGCCGGTCGCGACCAACCTTAGTTGAATCGGCCACGCATGGGGCCTTGGCATGCCTCTGTCAGCGGGTGCCGGCCCGTACATCCGGGGCATGTGTTGAATCTGGGCATGGAGGGTGCACCGATTCGGTCAGGCCAACCGAAGCGTGAATTGCAGGCAAGACTCTGCATAGCCTCGAACGCCGATCTGTGCCGGACTCGCCAGTCCGGGGCGCCCTCTGCTGATGGCTTCATGCCTGCATAGGCGCGCTACGCAGCATCGGCCGTGTGCTGACAAGGGTGTTCGGGCCTTGGCCAAGGTGGCCACGGGAAGTTCTCATGTAACTGCCCAAGTAGTCTGACTGATCAGGTGCTCGTCTAGGGCGCCTAGCTGGTGGCAGCTGGGATCGGCAATCTGTCGGACCCAATGTTGGGCGGGTATCGTCACCGGAGTGTGACCAGTGGGTCGAGGCATCGTTGCCATCCGGGCCGTGTTGCGGCTGTGGTCCTTCGCCCCGGGCCAGCGCCACCTAGGTGCAACTGTTGGGGCAGCCTCAGCCGGCACCGCCGACGACCGCGGGCAGGAACATTCATGGTCGGGTCTGTTTGAGGACGGTGCCCCGCCCGGCAGCCACGATGCCAATCCGTTCGCAGCACCGCAGCGCGGTCGAGACCCGCCTGGGCGAGCTTGTGGAGCGGCTGAAAGCCGAGAATCGGCAGTTGCGGGCCGATCTGAAGCGATCGCAGTGGCTCGAACAGCGCCTTGAGGAACTGCAGCGGCGGCTGGGTCTGAACAGCCGCAACAGCAGCAAGCCTCCCTCCAGCGACGGCCCGGCCAAGCCCCCGGCGAAGCCCCGCCAGCGCAGCCTGCGGAGGCGCTCGGGGAAGCGTCCCGGCGGTCAGGCCGGGCACAAAGGCACAACGCTGCGCCAGCGGGCCGACCCGGACGTGGTCCGCAACCACGTGCCCGGCAAGTGTTCCGGGTTCGGTGCGCCGCTGAGCGTCTCCGACAGCCAAGGGGAACCGAAGCGCCGCCAGGTGTTCGACCTGCCGGAGCCAGCTCCGCTGGAGGTCACCGAGCACCGCGTGCACACCTGCCGCCGTGCAAGCTGGCTACAATGCGCAGCCGCCCTGGCCGAGGGGCGACAGCGTCGCGAGGCTGCTGCACAGCTTGCTATCGGTAGCAAGTCCGTGCTTGGTCAGATTTGGGACAGGCAGGCGGGGCTCAAGGACCAGGGCCTGCCGGAAGGGAGAACAGGATGATGTTGAACACACACTCTGACGGAATCAGGGACCGGCAGGGAGGAGGTGCCAGCGAAGGTCCATCCTAAGGCCGGAGGGCCGCTTCGCTCCGATCACCCCAACAAGTATTCGTTTTGGATCGGAATCGGCGTTCACTTTGATAAGAATCCGCACTCGGGGCGTCGATCACCAGAGGCGGAAATGGCGCAGTGACAGCTTGGCTTTTCTTCACGCTACGTAGCACTATGAGCCCATCGGTTCCTAGGACATCGTGAAGCCAGCGCAGTGGCATCTTGGATTGGAACGGAGAGGCTCGATCAGTGCATCAGCAACATCAAGGGCCGTTCCGCGGGATGGACTCGCCATGACCTGCAGAAGGCGGCACCTCTCCTTCCGTTTGAGAGGCAGGGTCTGCCGGCCTCCGGTCCGCTTTCTGGGGTTGAACCCATCGAGTGAGTCGTTTCTGAATCCAGCTCTCGTCCTTAGACCAGTTCAGGAGGGCGCGAAACAGCGCGGTTCGCGCACAGCAACTAACGCTTGTCGTGGTTGCCTGCAGCAGTGCGGACGCTAGAGCCTCGACCGACCGAGTTCCGCTCCAAGAGGACTTGGCTGTCGGGCGTATCCGGAGGGCAGTGGCCCGCCAGCGTGGCAGGGTTCGAGGCCTTTCTGGAGGCCGTCGAGGTGACCATCTCTCAAGAGCCGGGTCGTCTGCAACGGCGAATTCGCCGACCCAGACAGGGCCACTGGTAGGCGAACGACCGCAAGCTGGCTCGCATCGGCTGCATCGGGCTCCAGCCTGTCTGAGATCCTGCCATTCAACCCAAAACATCCCTGCGGAACGCCCTGAACAGGAACTCTCGGCCCAGTCCAGATGTATACTGGCGGCGCTGGGAGTGGACCGCGACCGAATCCCGGCAGAAACTGGAGAGCAGACCATGAACCCACCACTTCGGCAAGCGATCCGCTTCGCAACAGCGCTGATTCTTCTGGGGTCCCCGGGTTGGGCGCAAACGGACGCCGAACTCGGTGGCACGGTGACCGATTCGACGGCTGCCGTCATTCCCGATGTGGCGATCACCGTCACTCATCTCGAGACGGGGGTCGAGCGGACCACCACATCCAATGAACAGGGGTACTTTGTGGTTCCCCTGCTGCAACCGGGAGACTACCGCATCAACCTGGCGAAGGACGGTTTTCGGCCAATCACCCAAACCGGAATCACGCTGTACGCCGGCTTGCCGGCCAGGATCAACTTCACGATGGACATCGGTGCCGTGACCGAAGAAGTCACAGTTACAGCCGCGGCACCTCTCCTAGAGACGGCTACGCCAGCCCAAGGCCAGGTAATCGACAACCAGAAGATCGTGGATCTTCCACTCAATGGTCGGGACTACATCCAGCTGGCGCTGCTCTCTGCTGGTGCCGGTGCTGTTCCGTTTGGCCGGTTCAACACCTTCAGTGCCAGCGGCATGCGGGCCAATCAGAACAATTTCATGCTGGATGGCGTTGACAACAACAGCATGCAGCGGGCGGGGCAGGCGCGCCGCGCAGAGGTCATCAAACCCTCAATCGATGCGATTCAGGAATTCAAGCTTTCCACGAATGCGTATTCGGCAGAATTTGGACGAGGCGGTGGAGCAATCGTCAATGTAAGCCTGAAGTCAGGAACGAATCGACTGCACGGGAGCATCTTCGAGTTCCTACGCAACGAGAAGCTGGACGCAAAGAACTTCTTCGATCCTCCTGACCGCCCCAGACCGCCTTTCAAACGCAATCAATATGGCTTCGCCATAGGAGGCCCGATCGTCAAGGACAAAACGTTCTTCTTTGGCGACTACGAGGGGACACGCATCCGCGAGTCCCGAACCGTCAATAACACGATTCCGACTCCAATGCAACTCCAAGGTGACTTTAGCGAGTTGCTTCCGGGGACGAGAGTCTACGATCCATCCACGTATGATGCAACGACAAATCTGCGTCAGCCGTTCCCAGATAACCGGATTCCTGCTACGAACTTCGACCCGATCGGAGCGATGGTGTTGAATCTCTATCCGACTCCGAATAAACCGGGCCTGACACGCAACTTTCTCTTCAATCCCCCACAACCGGAAGATCTGGACCGCTGGGACGCCAAAATTGACCACAATCTAAGTGCAAGCGACCGTTTTTTCGTTCGATACAGCCTATCCAGCAACCACGTAGGATCGACTCCCAATCTGCCAGAACCAGCGTGGGGTGGCGGGCAGCGGGCGACGCCGTTTGATCATGATGGCCAGAATTTGGTTGTGAATTACAACCGCGTATTCTCGCCTTCCTTCATCATGGAAATGAAGGGGGCATGGAATAGGCTCTTTACCTTGAGATCCTCGCCAATTGACGTGAATTTCAATGAACAACTCGGACTGACAGGTGTCGAACTTGCCGATCCGGGGATGGCCCAATTCACCGTTCAGGGCCTCCAAATCATCGGCCTCGGTTCATGGATTCCGAACAAGTCTGGAAGTCAGAATCGACAATGGATCACAAATTTCACGTGGATTCGAGGAGATCATACGCTGAAGTTCGGAATCAACTTCAGCTGGCTTCAGCATTTTCTCAACAACTCGCAGAATGCCCACGGTGTATTCACCTTCGACGGCGGCTACACGAGGAACTCGGACACGCTCAAGGAAGGCTCTTCCGCCGCTGACCTACTTCTCGGTACGACGACACGGGCACAGGTCTCCACTTGGGTGTGGGAAAATATGAGACGACCCTACTACGACGCCTATTTTCAGGACGAATGGCGAGTCTCCCCTAGGCTGACCTTGAATCTCGGTCTGCGTTACGAATTGCACCCGCCTTGGGTGGACCGAATGAATAATGGAGCAAATCTCGATTTTTCTGACCGCTCTAACCCCCGTATTGTCCCAATGCGGGACGGTACACGGTTCAGCCGAGCTCTCGTTAGTACGGACGGGAACAACTTCGCACCACGACTTGGCATCGTCTACCGCCTGAAAGAGAAGACGGTCGTGCGAACGGGTTACGGGATCTTCTACGGCAACACGAATTGGAAGAACGTCCTGGCTACGTTTCCACCGTTCTTTTACCGTGCAACGGTGCAGACCGACCGAGTGCAGAACACCTTGCAGTTGAGCAAGGGCTTGGCGTCGGACCTGATTAGCCCGCAGAATGCGCGGAACATCGGTTTCGGTCCCATCGACATGGATCTGCCAATGGCCTACACGCAGCAGTGGAACTTCGCCATCCAGCACGAGCTGCCATCCCAGACCTTGTTTGAAGTCGGTTACGTCGGGTCTGTATCGAATCGGCTCTCAAGGGCATACGACATTAACGTCCCGCTCCCGGGCCCGGGTGCGGTCAACGGACGGCGCCCGATTCGATCACTGGTGGTACCCCCCGATGACATCACGATAGGGCCAATTGCGGGTCTGAACTACTTCGAACGGACTGCGAATGCCAACTATCACGCCGTTCAGACGCGGCTAGAGAAGCGGCTGACCCACGGACTGAGCATGCTTTCCAGCTACACTTGGTCGAAGAACATCAGTGACGGGCGCGGAGCCGGAGGGGTGGGCGGAACATCAAGCTTGACTGCCCAGAATCCGCACTTGCTCAGCGCGGAGCGTGCTCTGAGCGACGAGCACTTCGCCCATCGGTTTGTGGCAAGCCCGATCTACCAGTTGCCGATTGGACGGGGCAAGAGGTTCTTGACAGATTCCCCCTCGGCAGTAAACGCCCTGCTTGGAGGTTGGACCCTAGCGAGCATCGTCACCTTGTCTAGCGGTGGCCGAGCGAACCTCAGTGTACGAGGCAATCCTGCCAACACTGGTACGGCGAATCGGCCCAACTGGCTGAGCGAGTGGCGGCTAGGTTCCGGCACCCGGTCGCTTGACCGATGGTTCGACACCGAGGCATTCGAAAGAAACGCGCCGTACACATACGGCAACGCTGCCCGCAATCTGATCGAGGCGCCAGGTCTGGTCAACCTAGACTTAGCCATTTACAAGGCCTTTTCTATTCAGGAAGGCCTTACCGTGCAGTTCCGGGCCGAAGCGTTCAACGTATCGAACACGCCTGCCTTCGCTCGGCCCAACACGCAGGTGGGCAATCGAAACTTCGGTCAGATTGCCGGTGCAGGGAGGCCTCGCAACTTGCAGTTCGGACTGAAGATCATCTTCTGACACCGCGTTGACTTGGGGTGCGACTGCTCGGTTGAGGTGCATTCGGCCAATTCGCTTGAGGACGAGAGCCGGGAAGGAGCGGTCGTAGCCGAACGCTCCTTCCGAACAGGTATTGCAACCGTATAGGACCTCATTCGAGCCCCGAGCGGGTTGGAGTCACAAATGCGTACTTGCAGATTCCACAGTACGGCCAACACGGAAACTGTCATTCTCGACAAATGAGTCCTGCCATCTACTGCGGTGGGATGACCGATTCGAATCGCTGTCCGCCTTGAATCGGACACCCCGCCTTCATGGACTTGAGTTCCTGGACCATGCCCTGCATCATGTTCGATAGAAGTTCGGAGTTCTCCGACGCGGGATTCCGCGACCCGCTCGGATCCCCTGCCAAATCAAACAAAGCATACCGCCCGTCACCGTAACTGCCCAAGTAGGCTGACTGATCAGGTGCTCGTCTAGGGCTCCTAGCTGGTGGCAGCCGGGATCGGCAATCTTTCGGACCCAATGTCGGGCAGATATCGTCGCCGGAGTGTGACCAGTGGGCCGAGGCATCGTTGCCGTCCGGGCCGTGTTGCGGCTGTGGTGGTCCTTCGCCCGGGCCAGAGCCACCTCGGTGCACCTGTTGGGGCAGCCTCAGCCGGCACCGCCGACTGCCTTGGGGGGAAACATTCATGGCAGGAGCTGTTCGAGGGCGGTGCCCCGCCCGGCAGCCACGATGCCAATCCGTTCGCAGCACCGCAGCGCGGTCGAGACCCGCCTGCGCGAGCTTGTGGAGCGCCTGAGAGCCGAGAATCGGCGGTTGCGGGCCGACCGGTTGCTGCAGGAAGGGCTGCAGTATCACCGGGAGCTGCCCAAGCTGAGGGGCTGGCCGGGCCGCAATCTCGTGCGTCGTCTGCGCAAGCGCAAGGAGTCCGTGCTGCGGTTCGTGCATGACCTGCAGGTCCCGTCCACGAACAACCAGGCCGGGCGCGACCTGCGCATGATGAAGCTGAAGATGAAGATCTCCGGCGGGTTCCGCTCCCAGCAGGGGGCGAAGGACTTCGCAACGCTGCGCAGCTTGCTCTCGACGGCGCAGAAGCAGGGCCTGAACCGCATCCCTGTCCTGATGCAAGGGCCGGACAACCTGCTGTTCCAGCTGGAACGGTAGCGGACGCCCTGCGTCCCGCCAACGATTGCCCCGTCGCCCCGCTACCGGAAGGATCTCCCGCGACGCTGCGGTTCTCGGCTGAGAATCCCTGCCTTTACAGGACAGTCACCGGGACTCCCCGTCAAAACGGCCAATCCGCCCTTCACTCGACTCAGATACATCCCGACTGCCTAGCTGGGCAGTTACGTCCTCATTAGCTGGATTGCATTCCGTGCATCCCGGCGCAGCGCACGGACTCGCTCTAGAATGGGCGTTCGAGAGCCTGCACCTTGAGCGTATTCGCAATCAAGGTCTTAGCGGTCGTGGCAATCCTTGCTGTGGGCATTGCCGGGGGCGTGATTCCGATCCTCGCGGCCCGCTACGCCACGAGCCGCCGCTACTTGTCTCTGTGCAATGCCTTGGCCGGGGGAATCTTTCTTGGTGCGGGATTCCTGCACCTGCTGCCGGAGGCGGACGAGGCCCTCAAGGGCCGATTTGACTATCCCTTGGCCCTCTTGCTCGCCTCCGTCGGCGTCTGCGTGCTGCTGCTGACCGAGCGGGTTGTGTTCGATTCTGTCCGTCCGCAGGCCGCCACGACCGGCAGCTCTAACCAAGGGCCTGTCAGTACTTGGGTCGTGCTGATCGTCCTCTCGGTGCACTCCCTGATCGCAGGGCTCGCATTGGGGCTTGAGGCGGATGCGGCCGCATCAGTGCTGGTGATGCTGGCGATCTTGTTCCACAAGGGCTCGGCGGCGTTCGCTCTGGTCGCAAGCGCCCAGGCCTCCGGCGCCACTCGACGGCAGCTGCGGACGGCTCTGGCTGTGTTCGTGTCGATGACGCCGGCGGGGATCATTCTCGGGGCCGGAGCGTCGACGTTCGTGACGGGACCGGCGGCCGAGCTGGCCGAGGGCACGTTCAATGCCCTGGCCGCGGGAACGTTCATTTATGTGGCGATCTTGGATGTCATAGGCACAGAGATGCCAACCGTCGACGAGCGCGTCGCACGCTTCACCCACAGCGCCTTGGTGGGAAACGACGATGTGCCGTTCCCGGTCGGGGAGCAAGACGCCCTCGCCAAGTTTTGCCTTGTGGTCACCGGGCTCGCCGCGATGGCCCTGCTCGCCATGTGGTTGTAGGCCCGATGCTCTTCACTTTGGCGAGCACGGGAATTGACCAGGCCAGTTCGCCATGCGCGGCGGTCGGAGAGGTTCTATCCGTGGAGGTTGGGCTTGGCGAAGCCCTCGAATCGGTAAGCGGGCCAGCCTGAAGGCTGGCCGCTCGGTTTGTGGCAAGCCGTGGAGGCCTTCGGCCTTACTTGAGCGAGGTCGGTGCCTGTTGGCACTCGCCCACACCACCCCGAACCGGCTCTAGACTGGGGCCGTGCAGGCCGCAGGGCAGCCGGCGAGGGTGCCGGCGAATTCATCAAGCGGGTGAGCCGCTGGGCCCAGGATCAGCCAACCCCGGTCTCGGTGCTCCTGTTCGGTTCCCGCGCCCGCGGCGACCACGGCCCCGAATCCGACTGGGACATCGCTCTAGTGTACGAGGGTGCGCTCCCGTCTCTAGACGACCTTCCGCGCTCGATTGATGACCGTGACGTCGACTGGTCCCCGATGGAACGCTCCCGCGCGATACGGCACCTGAACGTCTGCGGCATCCCGCACGCCGCCGCCGCCGGGCTCTGCCTGCACGGCGCCCCACTGCCACGGCCAGAGAGGAACGAAGCGAATATCGCGGCCAAATGGGACAACCTGTACGAAGCCCACGGCCAGATGCACCACGGCATACGCGCATTGGCGGAATGTGAACGTGTACGCCAATCTGTCCTTTCCACGGGAGGGGGTCGGCGTGTCTGCGCGGCGACTGGCCGGCGTGCTGCACGCGTCCGGGGAAGTCCTTGCCGCGGCGTGTGATGTTTCCTTCGCCGAAGAAGGCAGGGTCAGGCTGGAAGCAGTGGCAGCTCTGAGAGACGCCCTCCGACGCGCAACGCGCCAGCTGCGCTCCGGCGATTGCCCTCAAGACACCCTGCGGAGTATCGAGACCGGCGTGGAGGCCGGCCCGGCCACCCCGGAGTTGTGGGACCGCCTGATCGCGCCTCCGCCGCGGCCTCCGGAGAGTGCAGGTCGGGGAGAGGCTTCGACGAGCCGCTAGGCCTGGTCGAGGGCCGCGGGCCGCTCGGGGCGGCTGTGCCGAGCCGAATCCGGTCAGGCACTGCAAGACCGGAGTCCGGTGTGCACGCAGCGGCTCCGCCGCGGCGGATGGACAGACACGACCTCGACAGGGCGAGAGAAGCCCTGTCAGGATCACACTCGAATTCTTGCGTGAATCAACAGATTAGCTACTTGCTCCGCAGCACTGTATCATCGCGACCATCGCGGGTCTACGGACCTGATCCGCCAGGGCGAAGGAGCGGGGCCTGCGTGGGCGGACCCAGTCCCGACCGGCTACGCCTTCACCTCGACGCCGGCCAAGTCCTCGAACAGCTTGAAGGCGGCGATGATGTCCTCGTCTCCGTGCCCGCGCGCAACTGCGGCGCCGAACAGCTCGTGAACCAGACTGGTTGAGGGCAGGGGCACTCCCAGCTCGCGACCGGACTCCAGCATCAGCCCGACGTCCTTGCGCATCCACTTGAGTGGGAACGCCGCGTCAAAGTTCCGGGCGAAGACCGCGGGCGCCTTGAAGGCGATCAGGCCAGACTTGGCCGCGGAATTGTCAAGAATCTCGAACATCAGATCCGGCGGCACGCCCGCTTTGGTCGCGAGCACCATGCCCTCCACGAATCCCTGCAGGGTGTTCGCCAGAACCAGGTTCTGGGAGAGCTTCGCGTGGAGGCCCATCCCTTGGGCACCGCAGTAGTAGAGGTTTGTGCCCATGCACTCGAAGTAGGGCCTCACACTCTCGAAGATCTCCTCGGCGCCGCCGATCATGAAGGTCAGCGTTCCGCCCCGCGCCCCCGGCGTGGAGCCCGTGCAGGGGCTGTCCAAGTAGTGGCAACCCTCGGCCTCGAACTTGGCGGCGATCCGCCGGGCTGTGCTGGGGCCGATCGTGGAGCAATCCGCCACGATCGTGTCGGCAGTGACCCCTTCGATCACACCGTCCTCTCCAGTCAGGACGGCCTCGGACATGGCTGAATCGCCAACGCACAGGAAGATGCAGTCCGCGAACGCGCCCACTTCGGCGGGCGTCCCGCAGTACACGCCCTGCGAGTTGCTGTCTGCCAGCTTCTTCGCCTTCGACGTGGTGTGGCTCCAGAGCGCAACCTCGTGGCCCGCGGCCAGCAGGTGCTCTGCCATGGGTTTGCCCATCAGGCCGAGACCGAGAAAGCCAAGTTTCGCCATAGACTGCGATTGTAGTCGGAACGACGGCCCCACCCAAACACGGCCCCCAAGGGGCGTTGGCTAGTGTGGGAAAATACCCATCCATGCGGCGAACCGTCCTGATCAGCAAGCACATCTACCAAGAGGCGGTGGACCACCTGATTGCGCGCGTGGACGTGGATTACAATGACTCCGACGAGAGTCTCCCGGCGGAGGAATTGCGGACGCGCGTGGCGGGCAAGGACGGACTCGTCTGCCAGCTCACCGACCGCATCGGCCCGAGCCTGCTCGACTCCGCGGAGGGCCTGCGGGTCGTCTCGAACGTTGCCGTCGGCTTTGACAACATTGACGTTTCGGCAGCCACTCAGCGGGGGATCATCGTCACCAACACGCCGGGCGTGTTGACTGACACTACGGCGGATCTCGCGTTTGCGCTGATCTTGGGTGCGGGAAGACGATTGGGCGAAGCCGAAAGGTACCTGCGCGCCGGGCGCTTCAATCAGTGGCGCATCAACCTCCTGACCGGCTGGGACATCTGGGGGGCGACCTTGGGCATCTTCGGCCTCGGGAGGATTGGCCAGGCCGTCGCCCGCAGGGGGCGCGGGTTCAACATGCGGCTGCTGTACTACGACCCATACCGCCAGAGCGAGGAGGTGGAGCAAGCTCTGGGCGTGGAGTACGCGTCGAAGCGGGAGGTCCTGCGACAGGCTGATTTCGTCACTCTGCACTGCGCCCTTACGCCCGATACGCACCACCTGATCGGCCCGGAAGAACTTGGCCTCATGAAGCCGACGGCCGTGCTGGTCAATACCTCCCGAGGCCCGGTCGTGGACGAGGCAGCCCTGGCCGACGCCCTGCAAAGCGGCGGTATCGCTGCTGCGGGGCTGGACGTGTTCGAGCACGAGCCTGCCGTCCATCCGAAGCTGCTGACGCTGGAGAACGCGCTGATCGTTCCGCACATCGCCAGCGCGTCCGTGGCCACGCGCACGCGGATGTGCTGCATGGCGGCGGAGAACATGATCGCCGGGCTTCAGGGCCAGCGCCCACCGAACATCGTCAACCCGGAGGTGCTGGACTGACACGCCCGTCCCTGAAGCGGCAGCTGGAGAGCCTGTTCCTGGAGGCGCTGGAGGAGTGTTCGCTTGGCCGGGTGATGGCTTCGACCGTGTCGCAGCGGGAGGGTCGCCTCCTCGCTGGAGGGACTGAGACCGACATCGGCTCGCCGAGCAGCATCCTGGTGGCCGGCATCGGCAAGGCCGCCGGCCCTATGTGCCAGGCGCTCTTGCCCCTGCTGCCGCAAGAGCGGACGAGCACCGTGGTTGTGGCTCCCCAAGGATTCCCGCCAGTGCCCGGCCTGCGCTGGTTCGCGGGCGGGCATCCCTACCCGAACGAGGACAGCGAGAAGTCGGCCCGCCACATGCTGCGGGCAGCCGGTCGTCTCGGACCGGACGCGCTCTTCATCTGCCTGCTGTCGGGGGGCGGGTCCGCCATCTGTGAGGCGCCGCTCGACGACGGGACCACTCTCGCGGAGATGCGTGAGCTGTTCGAAGTCCTGGTGACCTGCGGCGGCGGGATCGTGGAAGTGAACATAATCCGCAAGCACCTTTCCCTGATCAAGGGGGGCCGACTTGCGGAGGCCGCCTACCCAGCGCGCCAACTGACACTCTATGTCTCCGATGTGCCCCCAGAAGCACCGTCGTCTGTGGCTTCCGGCCCGACGATGCCGGACGAGTCCACCTGCGAGGATTCCTACAGTACGGCGCACCGGCTGGGCATCGTTCCCCGGCTTCCGAGGCGCATCCGTGAGCGATTCGAGGGCCGGACTCTTGAGGAGACCCCCAAGCCGGGCTCCCGCGTCTTCTCCCGGAGCGAGTGGGCGTGCCTCTCAGACAACGCTGTCGCCCTCGCCAGCTTGGAGGGCAGGGCTCGCGGTCTTGGGTGGCTGGTCGAACGGGACTTGAGCGTCGACGACAAGCCCGTCGAGGTCGCGGCCGAGATCCTCTTGAAGCGCCTCGCCCGACTCTCGCGGGCCAATCCGGGCCGGACAGTCGCGGTCAGTAGCGGAGGCGAGCTCAGCAGCCCGGTCAAGGGCAATGGGAAGGGCGGTCGCAACCAGGCCTTCGTGTTGTGGGCAGCGCGCAAGCTCGCGGCCATGGGGATGCGCGCCACCGTGCTGAGCGCCGGCACAGACGGCATCGACGGCAACTCTGCGGCGGCCGGGGCCGTTGGCGACGAGCGGACCGTACTGCGGGCCAGTGAATTGGGCCTGGACCCTGCAGACTTCGAGAGGCGTTCGGACTCTTTCCACTTTTTCCGGGCCCTTGGCGATTCGGTGACCACGGGTCCCACAGGCAACAACGTCCGGGACCTGAGAATGCTCGTCGCGCCTCCGAACGGGTGAGCACGCCGGCGTCAGGGTGCCGCTGGGGTTTCGGCCCCGCGGTGGTAGCCTGTCACAGTGCTACGCAAGCGTGCTGAACTGCCACGAAGGACTGCAATGCGGGCCCTCACAGCCATCGCGGCGGTCCTGATGGCGGCGACGGCCGCCGGGCAAGTGCCGAACTTTGTCGTCATCTTCGTCGACGATCTCGGCTATGCGGACATCGGTCCGTTCGGATCAACCCTCCACCGCACGCCAAACCTCGACCGCATGGCCTCCGAGGGGCGCAAGCTGACCAGCTTCTACGTGACGGCTCCGGTCTGCACGCCTTCGCGCGCCTCCCTGCTGACCGGCAGTTATCCGCGGCGCGTCGGACTGGACGAGAGCGAGAAGGGCCAGTGGGTGCTCTTCCCCGGCAACCAGGAGGGTCTGAGCTCGGACGAGGTCACGTTGGCCGAAGTACTGCGGGAGGCCGGCTACAGGACAGCGTGCATCGGCAAGTGGCACTTGGGTGATCAGGCGCCATTCCTTCCCACCCGCCACGGCTTCGAGACTTACTTCGGCATTCCCTACTCCAATGACATGGGCCATGACTCCCGGAGAGAGCCTTACCGCTACCCTCCTTTGCCCCTCCTGCGCATGGAACGGGTGATCGAAGAGGAGCCCGACCAGCGCCTGATCACCCAGCGCTACACCGAGGAGGCCGTGCAGTTCATCGAGGCCAGCAAGGACGAGCCATTCTTCCTGTACCTGGCGCACACGATGCCGCATTGGCCGCAGTACGCGTCGGAGCGCTTTGCCGGCAAGTCAAGCAACGGCCCTTGGGGTGATTCTGTGGAGGAGATCGACTGGTCGACCGGAGAAATCCTGTCCGCGCTCCAGAGGCTGGACATCGACGAGCGCACGCTCGTGATCTTCACCTCCGACAACGGCGGCGCGACACGACACGGGGCGAGCAATGCTCCACTGCGCGGGGGCAAGGGGACCACTTGGGAGGGCGGATACCGGGTGTGTTTCCTGGCCCGGTGGCCGGGACGAGTGCCCGCCGGAAGCTCGACCAATGAGATGGCCCTGTCGGTGGACATCCTGCCGACGTTCGCGGCACTTGCCGGGGCGTCCGTGCCCGGCGACAGGGTGATCGATGGCAAGGACATTGGGCCGCTGCTGCTCGAGGCCGATCCTCCGCCGGGGCCGCATGTCGCCTTCTACTACTACTTCATGTCGCACCTGACCGGAGTCCGAAGCGGACGCTGGAAGCTGCACGTCGCGCGCATTGGCGGCCGCTATCCCGACTACCACTCCAACCCAATCGCGGAGCTGTACGACCTGCACGCGGACATCGGGGAATCTCGGGACGTGGCCGGGCAGTATCCGCAGGTCGTGGAGCGGCTGCAGGCGCTTGCTGAAGCGGCCCGGGTTGACTTGGGCGACGGACGGCGCGATGGCCAGAACACTAGGCCGCCCGGGCTGGTGGCCGATGCGACCACGCTTACTCGCAATTAGCGCACAACTAGGCCGCCGTCCGAACATTCGCGCGTGCCGTCCCTTCCATGCCTAGCGGATGGGAGAATCCCCCCGGCGCGCGGCCGGGTCAGTCGAAGTGCTCGTCCGCCGGGTCGAAAGCGGGGATCGGAATGTTGAGGATCCGCAGGTTGCCGGTGGCCCTGTGCCGGCAGCCAGGATGGATCATCACGGCGGTCATCGGTCGCAGCGGGTGCCTTTCCCCGTCTAGCTCAATTTCGCCGTGGCCTTCAAGGACCACGTAGACCTCTGTCATCTGCCGGTGGTAGTGAACTCTCGAGTCCGAGTGGATGTCGGTGAGGTGGACGCTAGCCACTGACCTGCTGCCCAGATCAGCGAAGGCACGCCTAGCTTGGCCGCATGGGCAGTCCACCGCCGGAGTCTCGTCCAGCTGCGCGATTTCGAAGTTGGCCATGACGTCCCCGTCTCCCAGCGCCTCCAACCCGACTGCTGCGGTTGCCGAACCGCGAGCCGAGCGTTTCCAAGCCTTCCGCGTGCCTACGGATTGTACCGGGCGCCGACGAGTGTGCCATGGAGGTCCGTCAGATCTCCTAACCTCATTGCTTCCGGCGGCGTCGCCGTAGGTCGACACCATTCGGGGCAGCGCTGGATGCCATGACTACTCCGGGGGCTGGCTTGAGCCTTGCTGTTCCCGGATCCGGCACCTGCCTTGGGCGGTCAGGTGCTACCATCGCAGTAGCGCGGACGGTTCAGCTGCCAGAACATGGCCCGGCTGCCAGAAGCCCGCCGCAGATTGCGAGCCATGTCTCCCGCGGAACTCAGACCTGTCGACACCAGCCAAGAGTGGGGCCACCTCCCACCCGCGGTCCGCGAGGAGATCGACATCTACGAGACCGAGTTGCGCCGTGTGCAGCACGGTGTGCTTGACGAAAAGGTGTTCACCGAGTTCCGGTTGCGTCACGGCGTATACGGGCAGCGTCAGGACCGTGTTCAGATGCAGCGCATCAAGATCCCTCTCGGACGCATGACCGCGGACCAGCTGGTCGCGCTGGCTGACATCGCCGAAGAGTACGCCGTGGGAGTGCTGCACGTCACGACTCGGCAGGACTTCCAGTGCCACTTCATCGACATCAACGACACTCCCAACCTCATGCGGCGGCTGGCCGAGGTGGGCATCACCACCCGCGAGGCGTGCGGAAACGTGATCCGCAATGTGACCTGCTGCCCGTGCGCAGGTGTGTGCCGCGAAGAGGCCTTTGACGTTGTGCCCCATGCGCACGCCATGGCGTACTTCATGCTGCGCCACCCCGACGCCCAGAACTTCGGGCGCAAGTTCAAGATCTCGTATTCGGGCTGCGAGGACACTTCCTGCGCGCTCGGGCGCATGCACGACATCGGAGCGATCGCGCGTGTCAGGGACGGCGAGCACGGCTTTCGGGTGTTTGTCGGGGGCGGGCTGGGAGCGTTGCCGCATCAGGCGAAGCTGTACAGCGACTTCGTGCCGGCAGCAGAGATGTTGCCTTTGGCTCAGGCCATCTCACGGGTCTTCGCCCGGTTGGGAGAGAAGAAGAACCGCGCAAAGGCGCGTATGAAGTTCCTCATCGCCCGTCAGGGCATTGAGGAGTTTCGGAGGCTGGTCGAGGAAGAGCGGACCCGTCTCACGGTCGACTCGCGCTGGGAGGAGGAAATTAGCCGGGCGCTGGCCAGCCTGCGTGACGAGCCGCTTCGTCCCCCCTCTGAGCTGGCATTGCCGGCTGGGGCCCCGGCCGGTTTCCGTGACTGGTTGGAGCGCAACGTACATCCGCAACGCCAGTCCGGGTACTCGATGGTCGATATCTACCTTCCGTTGGGAGACATCACATCGGACGAGGCCCGGCAACTGGCCAGGCTCTCGCGCAAGTACGTTAAGGACACGTTGCGGACCACGGTCGAGCAGAATCTGCTGTTGCAGTGGGTCCCCAATGGTGACTTGGTCGACCTGTACTCGGATTTGGCCGGCATCGGCCTCGCCCAGTCGGGAGCGGGCCGGCTCAAGGACATCGTCGCGTGCCCCGGCACCGATTCGTGCAAGCTTGGGATCACCGCCTCGCGGGGTCTCGCAGCGCACCTGCACAAGCAGTTCAACAACGGCATGGGCGCGATCGGGGATCGCTCAGACCTGAAGGTCAAGGTCAGCGGCTGCTTCAATTCCTGCGGTCAGCACCACATCGCCGACATTGGCTTCTTCGGTTCCGTGCAGCGAAAGCGCAACGCCACGGCGCCGATGTTCCAGGTCACACTCGGAGGCTCGATGCGCAACAACGCCGAGTCCTACGGCTTGGCGTTGGGAAAGATCCCTGCTCGCAATGTCGACAAGGCGATCGTCCGGGTGACCGAGTTCTACAACCGCGAAAAGCAGGGTGACGAGACGCTCAGCGAAGTCGTGGCCCGCCTCGGCAAAACCCGCGTCAAGCAGGAGTTGGCCGAGTTCATGGCGCTGCCGATGTTCGAGGCTCGCCCCGAGTTCTACCGCGACACTCGCCAACCTTGGCAGTACCAGCGTTCGATCGGGATAGGCGAATGTGCCGGGGAAGTGGTCGATCAGGCCGAGTTCCTGCTCGAGGACGCGGATCGCATCCACTTTGAGTCAACCCTGGACCTGGAGCAGGAGCGCTACGTCGAGGCTTCCGAGAAGGCCTTCGAGGCGTGCAAGAAGGCCGCCGATGCGCTGCTCTTTACCAAGGGGCTTTGGCTGTCGGACCGCTACGACACGGTCGCCGAATTCCGCCGGCACTTCGGCGACAACGGAGTCTTCTACAAGCCTTTCGCCGACAACTTCCTGCGGACCGCTGAGGAATCGCCGAGCGACGATCTCGAGCGCGCCAGATTGCGCGTCGAGGAAGCCACGCTGTTCATCGAGGCGGCCCAAGGCGTCTACGCCCAAGCCTCAGGATTTTAGTGCAGGTCTCGCATGGCGATCGACCTGCAGCGCATTGACGTAAAGCTCCTGCTCAACGCTCCCACCGAGCCTGACCTCGATCCTTTTCTGGTGATCTTCGACCGCTGGCGGAAGGTCGCCGACCATCCGAGCGATTGGGTCGATCTGGCCGATTACGCCCACATGCCCGCCGGGCCCGGAATACTGATAGCCGGCAAGCGGGACACTTATTCGGTCAATCTAAACCCGCCCGGCCCCGGGCTGCTCACCAGTGTCCGGCACGGCCTGTCCGGAGCGCTTACGGAGCGCTTCCGCGAGGCGTTCCGGCGGGCTTCGGAGCTCAATGCGGCGGTGCTGGCAGAGCCAGAGTTCCCCAGGGAGATGGCGCCGATCGACGGCGCTTGGGAGATCTTCGCCAACGATCGCCTCCTGTGCCCCAACACCAACGAGATGGACAGCGCCGTGCGGCCGGAGCTGGCGGCTGCTCTGGAAGTTGATCCGGCGACGCTCCGGCGGCATTCAGATCCCGTCGGGCGCCTCGGGTATTCCCTGCGCATTGGGTAGGAGCCCGGACGGCGCGGCCGGATTCTCCCGGCCCGGTGCTATCCTCAGGTTTCGGCCCCGCAAGGCCTCCGCAGCGCCCGCGCGCAGTCCCGATATCCCGGACTGGTGACCCGTCCATGCTGACCTTTCAGGAGATCATCATGCGCCTGAAGGCCTACTGGGCGAGCCAAGGCTGCATCGTCCAGGAGCCCTTCGATTGCGAGGTCGGCGCGGGGACGATGTGCCCCGAGACGTTCCTTCGGGTGCTTGGTCCGGAGCCCTACAACGTCGCCTACGTCCAGCCCAGCCGGCGCCCGACGGACGGCCGTTACGGCGAGAACCCCAACCGTCTCTATAAGCACATGCAGCTTCAGGTCATCCTCAAGCCGGCGCCCGTCGACGTGGTGGAGCTGTACCTCAGGAGCCTCGAGGAGATCGGGATCGATCTTTCCAAGCACGACTGCAAGCTCGAAGAGGACAACTGGGAGTCCCCGACTCTCGGCGCGTGGGGAGTGGGATGGCAGGTCATGCTGGACGGCTTGGAGGTGACGCAGTTCACCTACTTCCAGCAGTGCGGCGGCCTCGACCTCGAGGTTGTGCCGGCAGAGCTGACTTACGGCCTCGAACGCCTAACCGCCTTCATCCAGGACGTCGAGAGCATCTACGAGATTCGCTGGAACGACCGATGGACCTATGGCGACGTGCGGCTGGCGGACGAGGAGCAGTACTCGACCTACAACTTCGAAGAGGCCGACGTTGAGTTCATCTGGAGCGAGTTTCGGCTGCACGAAGCCGAGTGCGAGCGTCTCCTGAAGAGGTTTCGGGAAGTCCGCGACCCTGTCGAGCGCCGTCGGTTCCCGATCTTGGCCGCGTTCGACCAGACACTGAAGTGCTCCCACCTCTTCAACACCCTGCAAGCGCGTGGCGCGATCAGCGTGACTGAGCGGGCCCAGGTCATCCAGCGGGTCAGGAATCTGGCCGTGGCCGTGGCGAAGGCTTGGGTCGCCCAGCGGACCGCCGACAGGAGCGCCTCGTGAGCGAATTCCTGCTCGAAGTTGGCACGGAAGAGGTCCCGGCACGGCTCCTCGACGGCGCGGCGGCCGATCTCCGACGGCTGTTCGGGAAGGCCGTCGCAGGGATGGGACTCACCGACACGGGCGAAGTGGCCGTAGAGTCCACTCCCCGCCGGCTGGCCCTTGTGGCCCGCGGCCTGCCTGCGAGGCAGCAGGACCGGAGCCACACCTTGAGGGGGCCGGCCCGCCGCATCGCATTCGATGGGGAGGGGAATCCGA
The DNA here is from genome assembly GCA_965203925.1 of Bryobacterales bacterium. Taxonomy (GTDB): domain Bacteria; phylum Acidobacteriota; class Terriglobia; order Bryobacterales; family UBA6623; genus VXMF01. The sequence continues at coordinate 124,318 of OZ241924.1, read as the reverse complement.
CCCGAGCCGCCCTAGGCTTCGCGCGCAAGGCCGGGGTTACCGTGCCCGACCTAGAGGTAGGGGAGGACGGCAGGCTGTGCGTCACACGCACGATCTCCGGCCGGAGCGTCCGCGATCTGCTGGCGGAGTCGCTGCCCGGCGTCGTGCTGGGTGTCCGATTTCCGAGGAGCATGTACTGGACCGGCAAGGGGGGGCCGCGCTTCATCCGCCCGATCCGGTGGCTCGTGGCCTTGCTCGACGGCGAGGTCGTTCCGTTCGAGATTGCCGGCGTGCGGTCGGGCAACACCACTTGGGGCCACCGGAGGTTGGGTTCCGGACCCTTGGCCGTGCGCGGGGAGGGAGACTACCGCAGGGCCTTGCGCGACAACGGTGTGCTCCTTTCAGGCGAGGACAGGTCCGAGAGGATTCTCTCCGGAGCGCGAGCGCTGCTGCCTTCGGGCATGCTCCTTAGGGACAACCCTCGGCTGCTGCGGACATTGGTGAACGAGACAGAGTGTCCGACAGCCGTGCTTGGCAGTTTCGACGAGCGCTATCTGGGCCTTCCCGAAGAGGTCTTGGAGACCGTCATGCTCGTCCACCAGAAGTACTTCGCTGTGCAGCACGGCGATGGCGCCATGGCGAATTCCTTCATCGCCGTCGCGAACGCAGCCGCCGACGAGGGGGGCGTGATCCGCCGCGGGCACGAGCGCGTGCTGCGGGCGCGGTTCAACGACGCGCAGTTCTTCTGGGAATTCGACCAGCGGAGCTCTCTGGCCCACAGGGTCGACGATCTGGAGGACGTCACCTTCCAGGCAACTCTGGGAAGCTACCGCGAGAAGACGGACAGGAACTTGGAGGTCGTTGAGGGCCTTGTTGAGAGCATGCGCATTGACGATGCCACAGCCGGTGCAGCAAGGCGAGCCACGCTGCTCGCAAAGACGGATCTGACCACGGAGATGGTCGGCGAGTTCCCCGAGCTGCAGGGCAGGGTGGGCGGGCTATACGCGGCCGTCCAGGGAGAGTCCCGCGAGGTTGCCGACGCCATCTACGACCACTACTTGCCGCTTGGCGCGTCCGGGCCGATCCCCCGATCGGCAGCCGGTCGCATGGTATCCCTCGCCGACAAGCTTGCAACCGTCGGGGGCATGTTCCGGGCGGGGCTGATGCCAACGGGGTCGAAGGATCCGTTGGCGCTGCGTCGAGCGGCGTATGGTGTGGCCCGGATCGTGATGGAGATCGGGGCTGAGGTGTCGCTGGATCGGTTGGTGGATCTCGCAAACGCGGGAGAGAACGCAGATCGGCTGCGCGTCTTCCTGCTGGATCGGTTCCGCCACTGGCTGCGCCAGTCGGGCGGGTTCGCTGGAGACGTTGTAGAGGCTGTCCTCGCGGCTTCCGACCAAGTCCCGGTCGATGTTTCCGCTCGCGCTGAGGCGCTGGCCGCGGTCCGGCACACTGAGGACTTCGAAGCGCTGGCGGTGAGCTTCAAGCGCATCCGCAACATCCTCGAGCACGCGCGCTTCAGCACGATCGCAGAGCCGCCCTCTGTGCGTCCGGACTTGCTGGAGCTTGGGGCCGAGACCGAGTTGCACGGCGCACTCCAGCCGGTTGCCTCTGCGGTTGGCGAGCGCAACGCCCGACGCGAGTATGGAAGGTCGTTGCGCGCGATCGCGTCTTTACGCCCATCCTTGGATCGCTACTTCGACGAGGTGCTGGTGATGGCTGACGACGAGGCCGTCCGCAACAACCGCCTAACCTTCTTGGCCGGGATGCTGCGGGCCCTCTCAACGATCGCCGACTTTGCGAGACTGGCGCCCGACCCCCGGCGCTGAGCCCACGCCGGCCGGCTGTTCACGCGGTTCCGTCACCCTCCGGGACGTACTGGCGCAAGAAACGGCAGCTCTGGCGCAGCGAACGAATGCGATCCGCCAGCGATCCCTCGTAGGCTCGGTCCTCCACCTCCACACAGACGGGCCCTCGGTAGCCAATAGAGGTCAGCGCCGAAAAGAACGCCCCCCAGTCCACATCGCCGAGTCCTGGCAGCTTGGGTGTGTGGAACTGCAGCGGGTATGCAAGGATGCCGACGTCGTTCAGCAAGTGGCGGTCGACGCGGACGTCCTTTGCGTGGACGTGATGGATGCGGTCTTTGAAGTCCCTCAGCGGCGCGATCGCGTCCATGTGCATCCAAGTCGGGTGAGACGGATCGTAATTCAGCCCGAAGCACGGGCTCGGGATGTCCTCGAACATCCTTCGCCAGATCGCGGGTGACGACGCCAGGTTCTTCCCGCCAGGCCACTCGTCCCGAGTGAAGATCATCGGGCAGTTCTCGATGCCGATCCGCACCTCCAGTTCCTCAGCATGGCGCACCAGCGGCCGCCAGACCTCTAGAAACCGCGGCCAGTTCTCCTCAACGGAGAGGGACCAGTCGCGCCCGACAAATGTGTTGACATTCGCGAGCCCGAGCGTGCGTGCCGCTTCCATCACCCGTCGGATGTGCGCTTGGGCAACTTGCGCCTCGTTCTCGTCTGGCGACAGAGGGTTCGGATAGTAGCCGAGACCGCTGATTCTCACACTGTGGCGCTCCAGGCAGGCGCGGACATCGTCTGCTGCACGCTCGTCCAGCCGGGACGCGTCGATGTGGGTAACGCCCGCGTAGCGTCGGTCGGCCTTTCCGGGGGGCCAGCACATCACCTCGACACAGTCGTAGCCTTCGCTAGCCGCAACGCGGCAAACCTCGTTGAGGGTCAGATCAGGCAGAATGGCGCTCACGAAGCCCAGTTGCATGTTCGTCCCAGAGTACTGGATTCGTCTGCGCCGCCCACCGTTAGTCCACTACTAGCGGCTCTTGAGGGGGGTGGGGTCATGTTGCATTGCCCGCTCCAGACTGCTACTCTCGGGACCAATCCAGCCCTTCAGTGCTTGACGCAGAGGGCCGGACACGCGAGGTGCTCCATCAATGATCCGTCTGCCCGTCCGTATTGCCGTCGCCCTACTGTGCGCATTCGTGATGGTGGCTCCCGCCTACGCCCAGACCGCGTATGGGACCATTCTCGGAACCATCACCGACCCCACTGCGGCGGCCATCCCCGGGGCCGCCGTGCGGGTCACCAACGTCGGCACGAACATCGAGAACGAGACCACGACCGGCGCCGACGGTGGTTACGGCGTTGCCCGGCTAATACCCGGCCAGTACCGGATCGAGGTCTCATACGAAGGCTTCAAGACGGCGGTTTCGCCCACCCTGACCCTGCTGGTGAATCAGAACCTGCGATTCGACGCGGTTCTTGAGCCAGGCACTGTCGAGACAGTGGTGGAGGTGACGGCCACCGGAACACTGATCGAGACCGACTCCAGCAGCATCGGAAAGGTTGTCGAGAACAAGCAGATCGTGGATCTCCCGATGGTGAGCCGCAACTTCACGGACCTGATTGTCCTCAGTCCCGCCACGGTCACCGATAACCAGGGTGCCTTGGGAAACGAGCAGAATTCCTTCCGGACGCGCCTTTCCGGCGGAGGTTCGTTCATCGGAGGCGGTCGGGGCGCAGATAACACCTACATGATCGACGGTGTCGAGAACAACGATCCGGGCTTCCAAACTCCCTCGATCACTCCTCCGATCGATGCGATCCAGGAATTCCGCCTGATGAACAAGAACTACGCCGCCGAGTTCGGCGGCGGTGCCGCGCAGATCAACATCGTCATCAAGTCCGGCACCAACGAGATACACGGCACGGCCTACAATTTCCTGCGCAACGACGTGCTGAACGCGCGCAACTTCTTCGCGGAAGAGGATCCGATCACCGGCCGTTCGAAACCGCAGCTGCGTTACAACCAGTTCGGAGCCAGCGTCGGAGGACCGGTTGCTAGGAACCGGCTGTTCTATTTCTTCAACTACGAAGGCACCAGAGTCCGCACGTTTGCCCCGCAGTCCAGCCGCTACCCCACGAAGTCACAGCTGGACGGCGATTTCTCCGGCGAACTCCCCGTCACGGACTACCTGACCGGGCAACAGTTCCCCAACAATCGCATCCCCGAGAGTCGAATCAGCGGCAAGAGCCGCGAGCTGCTCTTTCTCTTCCCCGAGCCGAACGTACAGGCACGGGTCGGCTTCAATACGGTCAAGACCCTGAGCATCCCCGAGAACGTCACTCAGTACCACGGCCGCACCGACTGGCTCGCAACCCAGAAGGACAACCTCTTCCTCCGCGTGTCCATCAGCGACCAGGACATCCTCCGTAGGGCGCTGCGTCCTCTCGGGGGCACGCTGGACCAGCAGAAGGGGCGCAACATTGCCTTGGCCTGGACTCGCGTATTCTCGCCGGAGTGGCTGAACGAGATCCGCATCGGCTTCAGCCGCCCCATCAGCCTCCGTGCGCAGGAGGGAGCATTTGAGGAGGATGTGGCCGGGGCCCTGTTCCGGGGAACGGACGCGGCCCCAGTCACCTTCGGCGCCCCCGCCATCGGGCTGGCCGATTATGCAGGTGTGGGGAGCACCGGCAACGGTCCGCTGAACTACCTCACGAATTCTTGGAGCATCGTCGACGCCGTCAGTTACACGACCGGCAAGCACAAGATCAAGGCGGGTATCGATTTCCGTGACTTCCTGTTCAAGGAGGTCAATTCGTTTCGGCCGCGCGGGAGTGTCAGCTTTACCGGCCTGTTTACGCAGAACGCCGAGAACGCCACCGGCAACGCGGTGGCGGACTTCGTCCTTGGACTCCCGTTCTCCGCGGCTGTCAACCAGGGTGAGTTCACGAGCTGGTTTCACGCCCAAGTCTACAACCTGTACCTGCAGGAGGACTGGACCGTGACCCCCAACCTCACCATCAATTGGGGACTCCGCTACGAGTACCGCACACCTCTGGAGGAAGAGCTGGACCGGGTGTCCATCTTCGACCCGGAGTATCCCGGTGGGCGGATGCTGACCCCGAACCAGGCGATAGTCGACGAGCTCAACACCCCCCTGATCGGGGGTGGGGCGTCGCGTGGGCTCATCGATCCAGACTTCAACAACTTCGCCCCGCGTGTGGGAATCGCCTACCGGCCGTTCAAGGACAACCGGACGGTCGTGCGTGCTGGGTATGGTGTCTTCTATTCGACGTTCGAGTTCAACGAGTACATATTCTCGGTGTTGAACGCTCCTTGGCAGAAGACATCGGCAGTCAACGCCTCGCTGGAGCAGCCCATCGACTTCGAGAACCTGTTCCCCACGGCCGACACGCCCATTCCGATCGCCGGCTCGATGTCTTCACTCAGCTTGGACCGCGGCAACCGCACTCCGTATGTTCAGCAGTGGAACTTCAATCTCCAGCGGGAGCTTGGCCGGAATTGGGCTCTGGAACTGGGCTATCTCGGATCCAAGTCGACCAAGCTCGCGACACGCAGCGTCATTTCGCAGGGCAAGCTCGTCCGTGGCGGTCCCGATCCGGAAGTCTTCTTCCCGTACCACAACTTCGCCTTCATCCTCATCGACAGGACGGAAGGGATTTCGAACTATCACGCCGGCTTCGTGCGGCTCGAGAAGCGGTTCAGCGACGGGTTCTACCTGAATGCCCACCACACTTGGAGCAAGGGCCTGAGCCTGGCTTCGAGCGCTTGCTCGGTCGGCACCGATGCCTGCCTGGGGCGTCAGGACGTCTACAACCTGCGGGCCGACTACGGTCCCAACTCGTACGACGTCACGCATCGCTTTGTGCTCAGCGGAATCTGGGAGATCCCGTTCGGGCGCGGGAAGCGCTTCGGGTCCTCCCTGAGTGCCGTCGCCGACGGAATCCTGGGCGGCTGGCAGATCAACACGATCTATCAGGTGCAGTCCGGTTTCCCGTTCAGCATCAAGGCCAGGGACGTCTCCGGGACCAGGAGCAGCTTCTTCCCGCGGGCAAACCTCGTCGGCGATCCCCACACTCGTGACGCGGAGGATCCGAGCCGCGTCTTCAACCGGTTCGCGTTCGCCCAACCGACCGAGGGGACGTTCGGAAACAGCGGGCGCAACATCCTGCGCGGTGCGGGGCTGAACAATGTGGACTTCTCCCTGTTCAAGAACCTCCGGATCAGCGAGAGGGTGACTGCGCAGATTCGTGGGGAATTCTTCAACCTGCTGAACCACACCCAGTTCGGTCCGTTCCCCGGGGACCAGTTCAGCCTCGACCCGGCATCGCGGTTCGGTGTGTATCGCAGCGTCCAACAAGACGCGCGAATCGCGCAAATGGGGCTTAAGCTGATCTTCTAGGGCCGCTCGACTGCGGAACTGTTGTGGGTACTCGATTCATGCGCCCCTCGAGGAATCCGCGGCGCTGTCCGAAGACAAGGGCGGGGCACGCTCTTGGAGCGAGCCCGTCCGGACTTCCGCAGGTCGGTCTAGGGCACTGGGCAGGAGCCTGTAGCTGTCCGGCGAGCGCAGTGTCGGAGCCGTGCCGATGCTGAGTGCCAGCTCTTGGCGCGATTGGTGCCTCGGCCAGTGGCTGCCGCTGGGACTGTTGCTTGTTGTGCCCGGTCCGGCACCGCTCGCGAACGGCGCGGAAGAGCCGGGCTTGCCCGTGACGGCAAGTCGGGAAGTGGAGTTCGTTGCGGACGTTGAACCGATTCTCACGAACCGCTGCGTCGGCTGTCACGGTGCCTCGCTTCCGTCGAATGGGCTGCGACTGGATGAGCCGCGCGCCGCGCTTCGAGGAGGCAACAGCGGCAGGGCAATCGTGCCGCACCGCAGCTCGGAGAGCCTACTGATCCAACGTGTGGCAAGCCTGCGGAACGGTTTCCGCATGCCGCCCGACGGCCCGGGCCTGAGCCGGGAGGAGATCGCCATCCTGCGCGCTTGGATCGACCAAGGAGCGGCGTGGGAACAGAAGGAGCGGCCCGGGAGAGAGCCTGAATCGGTGGACCACTGGGCCTTTCAGCCAATCCGGCGCCCGGCGGTCCCCGATGTTACGCGTGATGGCTGGGCGCGGAATCCGATCGACCGGTTCGTTCTCGCCAGGCTCGAGGCTGAGGGCCTGCAGCCGTCACCAGAAGCGGCCAAGTTGACCCTGCTGCGGAGGGTGACCTTGGACCTGACCGGGCTGCCGCCGACAACTTCGGAGGCGCGAGACTTCCTCGAGGACACGCGCCCCGGGGCGTATCAGCGCGCCGTGAACCGTCTGCTGGACTCCAAGCACTACGGCGAAAAGTGGGCGCGCGACTGGCTGGATCTTGCGCGCTACGCCGACTCGGACGGTTACACCCAGGATCTGGATCGACCGTACGCATGGCGCTGGCGCGACTGGGTGATCGACGCCCTGAACAGCGACCTGCCCTTCGACGAGTTCACCATCCTGCAGTTGGCCGCTGACCTGCTTCCTAGGCCGACTCCCGACCAGATGGCCGCACTGGGGTTCCACCGCAACACCCTCAGAAACCGGGAGGGCGGCACGATCTACGAGCAGTCCCGGTTCGAGGAGACCTTGGACCGGGCCAACACTGTAGCGTCCACTTGGCTCGGGCTGACGCTCGAGTGTGCGCAGTGCCATGACCACAAGTACGACCCGATAACGCAGCGGGACTACTACTCGTTCTTCGCATTCTTCGACAACGTGACGGACGAGCACATCGATGCGCCGATTCCTGGTGAGTTCGGGCCTTACCTCCAGTCCCGTGCGGAGTACAGGCGAGAGCGGCAGGAACTGCTCGACGAGTACGGAGTCCCGGAACTCCAGCCCGAGTGGGAACGCGAGATGAAGATCGCCGCCGCTCGCCCCGGAGAGAGAACAGACTGGGATCTCTGCTACGACGTCATCTACCAAATGACCGACGGCGGGTGGGAAACCCTGTACAAGGAGCCAAGCACTCGCACCTACCACGAGCAGGAGGTCCTGACCGACTACTTCATCGACTGGTACCACACCGTAGTCTCGAAGGAACGTACGGAGGAGCTGCAGTTCAAGGAACTGCGGAAGAAGCTCGAGCAGCTGAAGGCTGCGTACCCCCAACTCAGCAGGGCGCGCATCATCCGCGAGCGGGGCGGCCCCGGGACGACGTTCCTGCGCTTCCGCGGCCAGTGGAACCGTAAGGGTGCCGAGGTCAGGCCTGGGCCACCGACCTTCCTGGAGGCGTCACAGGGTGAAGCGCGCCAGACCCGATTGGACCTTGCGAAGTGGATTCTGTCGCAGGACAACCCACTGACGGCGCGGGTTGCGGTCAATCGCATGTGGCAGGCATTTTTCGGCCGCGGTCTCACGCTCACATCCGAGGACTTCGGAACTCGCGGAGCCGAACCGTCCCACCCCCAGCTGCTCGACTGGCTGGCCTCGGAGTTCCGGGACGGGGGATGGAGCATCAAGCGCATGCACAGGCTGATCGTGATGTCCGCCACCTACCGACAGTCGTCCCGGACCCGAGAAGACTCCTCGGATCAGGATCCCGACAATGTTCTGCTCTCGCGCCAGAATCGGCTCCGCCTCACATCAGAAGCTGTCCGCGATTCCGCCCTGGCGGCGAGTGGCCTGCTGGCGCCGGAGGTCGGCGGGCCCAGCGTGTTTCCCCCTCTGCCCGACGGAGTCACGGATCTCACGTATCAGTGGGATACGGAGCGATGGCCCGAGAGCCAAGGTCCGGATCGGTACCGCCGAGGGCTTTACACCTTCTTCCGGCGAACGTCGCCCTTCCCGCAGATGATGATCTTCGATGCTCCGGACTCCAACCGGACCGCCAGTCGCCGGCGCCGGTCAAACACCCCCCTTCAGGCACTGAATCTTCTGAATGACGAGGTGTTTCTGGAGGCAGCACGCGCGCTGGCCGTGCGGATCCTTACCGAGGAGCGGGGTGACTGGGACGAACGCCTAGAGTACGCCTTTCAGTTGACACTCAGTCGGCCGCCGGTCCTTCGGGAGACCGCCCACCTGTTCGAGACCTATCGCCGACAGCGCGACCTACTCACGCAGTCCCCGACCGCTGCCGGGCGGCTGGCCGGGATTTCGCTGCCGGGTGTCGATCAGGCCGAGATCGCGGCGTGGATGGGCGTCGGGCGGATTCTGATGAACACTGACGAGTTCATCACAAGAGAGTAGCGGCGGCCGGTCGAGACCCGAACGCCGCTGCGCGGCCGAAGCCAATGGCCGTTCAAGGACTCGCGGCTCGGAGTGCCCGACTTCGAGCGCTACAAGGGGAAAGGCGGAGGCGCCGTTCCGAGAGCAGGGCTGCATGCGTCTTGCTCCGAGCACGGATTCCGCCAACTCCGTCCTGTGACAGAGCTACCCGGACGTCGAGCCATTGCTGGCGAGCTTGTCGGCCCAATGCCCGCGTCGAAACTGAGCGTGCCAACGTTCGGCTAGTCCGCCCTCAGCGCTTCCCACAGCTCCGTGGTCACTTCCACGTCCTGCTCGCTCCACAGGCACGGCCAGCCGAGCACGACCTGCTGCGCGCTCTCCTCGACCGCCATCGCCACTTCCCGTTCCACCGGTCGGCCCGCCGTGCTCACATACGCCCGGCGCGTGTGTTCCTCGTGGATCGAGAACGCCTTCTCTTCGTGCGAGATCTTCTCGCCTTTCAACAGCAATCGCCACAGCTGGTCCGCCCGCCGCTCGGTGCGCCCCTCTGGTGGTTCAGTTCCTTGAGTTCAGCACCCACCAGCCCCGTCGCGGCCAGCGGCCGCGAGTCCTCCAACTGCCAAGCCACTTGCAGCAGCCCCTTCTCGCGCAACTCTTGGTTTTTCCTGTGACAGTCTTGGACCACCCCAGCCGTCAGTGGACGGGCAGCGGGCGATCCCAGACGGCCGGCTCCGAATCGGTGTTTGATGACTTTCAGGCTACGAAAGTCCGCAGGCCGCGCCACGTGCTGTAGCACATCGCAACAAGGGCCAGCGCGAATGGGAAACCGGTCGTGATGACAGCGGCCTGCAACGCTATGAGGCCGCCGCCGAGCAGCAGTGCAATGGCAACAACGCCCTCTAGCGTGCACCAGAACGCCCGCTGAACGACCGGTGCGTCCAGCTTGCCGCCTGCTGTGATCGTATCGATGACTAGCGACCCGGAGTCGGAGGATGTGACGAAGAAGATCACGACCAACACGAGGGCCATGGACGAGGTCACAGTGGCCATAGGCAGCGCGTCAAGCATGGCGAATAGGGCGATCTCCGGCTGCTGCGCCTGCACCGCGGAGACCACGTCCCGATAGCCGTCGTCGACGTACTGAGACACGGCCGTCCCGCCGAAGGCGTTCATCCAAAGCACAGTGCACAGCAGCGGGACGACCAGCATGCAGCCGATCAGCTGGCGCACGGTGCGCCCACGCGAGACACGGGCGATGAACATCCCGACGAAGGGGGACCACGAGAACCACCAGGCCCAGTAGAATAGGGTCCAGTCGCGCATGAAAACGAGGTCCTCGCGGCCGACCCAGTTGCTGAGCGGGCCAAGCGTCGCGACGTACCAGCCGAGGCTGACGCCCGTGCCGCCTAGGATCTCGCGCGTCGGCCCGACCGCCACCACGAACGCGAGCAGAAGCAGGGCGAGTAGCAGGTTGGCTTGGCTGAGCCGCTTGACGCCCTTCTCAATGCCCATCAGCACCGACGCCAGCGCCATGCCGGTGATGGCGACAATCAGCAGCACCTTGGTGGTGGTGGAGGCCGGCGCGCCGAACAGATGGGCCAGTCCGGCCGCCGTCTGCTCGGCGCCCAATCCGAGCGAGGTGGCCAACCCGAAGAGGGTGGCGAAGACGGCGAGGGTGTCGAGCAGGTGACCCCAGCGCCCCCAGATGGCTTCGCCTAAGAGCGGATAGAACGCCGACCGGAGCGTCAGCGGCAATCCGAGGTTGTACGAAGCGAAGCCGAGCCCGAGGGCGACGACCGCGTAGATTGCCCAGCCATGGACGCCCCAGTGGAAGATCGTGGCGGCGATTCCGATGCGTCGAGCCGCCTCCGGGTCCGTACCGTCAATGCCAAGCGGGGGTCGCAGGAAGTGCGTGACCGGCTCGGCCACCCCGAAGAACATCAAGCCGATGCCGATTCCGGCGGCGAACAGCATGGCGAACCAAGCGCCGGCAGAATAGTCCGGCCGTGCGTGACGGCCACCCAACCGAACGCGCCCGAGCGGCGTCATGACCAGCACCAGACAGAAAAGCAGGAACACATTGGCTGCCGCCATGAGCACCCAGTCGAACGTCAAGGTGAGCCAGGTGCGCAGCATCCCGAAGGTGGCCGCCGCATCTTCCTGGAACACCAGCACACCGAAAACGAACCCGACGACTGTCAGGCTGGACACCACGAAGACAGGATTGTGGATGTCGAGGCCGAAGATCCGGATGTTGTCCTGACCGGGTTCGTGGTCGGCCTTCATGGCATCGCTTGGTGCCTTCCGACAAACCGTCGCCGAGCTGCTGCCATTTGCGCTATCCTTCGCGTGCAATGTCGCGTCCACCAGCATCGACCGCGGCTTTGTCCCTACGTCTAGTGACGGACGCGCCAATCATGAGTTCGCTAGGTTCACGCCGGGAAGACCGGCAAGAGGATGATCCATGTCTGCGCCCAAACCTGCCGTTGTCGACGAGGCAACCCTCGACTGGGAAGGCTGGTACGACCCCACGCTCGCCGCCAAGAGCGCGGTCCGGGGGAAGACCTGATCGCCGGCGAACGCACAGCGAGCCGGGGCCTCGTCACGGGCATTGCGCAAGTGGCGCCCGGCGCGCAACTCTTGCCCCATCACCACGAGGCCGAGGAGACCTACTACATCGTCAACGGCCAAGGGGAGACGGAGATCGAAGATTAAGCGACGGCGGTAGGCCCCGGCAGCGCCATCTACATTCCTGCCAATGCTCGACACGCGCTGCGATGAACCGGCTCGGAGCCGCTGGTGTTCGTGTTCGCCTTCGCACGGGATCGCTTCGACCAGATCAGATACTACTTCGCCCAGTAACGACCGCGGTCTTGGACGGGGGTTCGCCTGCGACCACACCGTCAGAAAGACACTGTCGCGCTCACGGAGATCGCCCGTGGCGCTCCACGCCACGCTTTGTTCTCGGGGATGGCCGACAGATACGCCTTGTCCAGCAGGTTGTTCGCGCCAATCGAGAACCCCGTCGACCGGAGCCGGTCGCTCAACACCTCCCCCGAGAAGCTGACGGAGGCGTGCACCAGCCAGTGGTCGTCCGCGTACCAGTCCGACAGCGGGGTGACGCGCCGCGACGAGGTGTACTTGGCGCTCTGCCCCATGCCAAGCGGACCGCTCTGATTGAGCGAGACCACCCACAACCGGTCCGGCACGCCGGAGCCGTCGGTTCCAGCCACGATGCCCGGATTCGCGTCGACGAGCGAGTCGGGCGTCCAGATGTACTGCGAGTCGTTGCACGTGAAGGCGGTATGGAACGACGGCTGGCGCGGAAACTGCACCGTCGCCGAGAACTCTTCCCCGCTCGTGTTGATGCCGCCCGCCCTGAACTGGGCACCTCTGCCCGGTGTGAGGTGGTTGGGACCGGTCGCCGCGCCAAGCCCGCATCATAAGATCCGATTCTGGAAGTCGCTGTTGTACCAAGTAGTGCCCAACGCCAGCCGGCCCCCGCGTACTGCAGCCCGACATCGATGCTCGAGGCAGTCTCGGGCTCGAGCAGGTCGCCGGTGTGGCCCGGCACGTTGAGCAGCAAGCTGGTGATCGCCTCGGAGTTCTAGGGGTGGCCAGGGAACTGGTCCAGACCCTCGACCGCCGTCTCGTGCGTCACGCCGCCCGACAGGAGCACGTCGGAATCCGAATCGACTCTCGGGTTCGGATCGCTGTTGGACGGATCCTCCCGCGACAGGCCGATCAGGTACTGTTTGTCGCCGCCACTCAGGGCGAGCGGCTAAGGTCATCTCCTCCACGTACCACTGTAGGACGTGCTGCCGAAACTGCAAGTCGTACTGCTGCCGGTAGGGCTGCTCGTTCCAGTTGAAGCTGAGAGTCGCGTCCAGGATCTGGTGCCAGTCTCGGCCTATGTCCCGCCCCGCATTCTCGTTCCATATGCCAGCCCGCAAGGCGCTGCCCGCGACCGTGGCGAACCACTCCTGATTGAGCGTCAAGCTGACGCGGTCCTCGTCGTGCTGGCTGCGGCGATTCGACTGCACCGCTGTGGCGCCGGAGTGGCACTCGGGGTCGTCCGGCAGGCCGCTCGAGCCGTAGTAGCTGAGGACGCAGGGGGACATTCATCCGGCCGTCTCCCCGACGGCGGCACTGTCGGGACTCACAAAGTGGATCAGCCCGAACTGCGAGCCGCCGTGGACGGGTGGTCCGCCGATCAGCTCCGTTTCCGGGCCGCCACTGTCGCCGATAACGTCGGCGGTGTAGGGCGGCAGCCAGACGCCGCCGCCCCGGCTCAGCGAGGTCCCGCCGCTGACCGACCAGTCCGTCTACAGGTAGCCGAACGAGTTGGGTGTGGCAAGGGGTTCGTAGACGACACGGTCGCGCTCTCGGCACTGCGATCTCCCGGCCGAGAGCCTCTGCGGCCCGCTCCACGCGCTTGGCGCGTACTGTCACGGCTGGGCCAGTAGCTCGGAGGAACTTCGGAACCGGCCAGCGCCGCTGCCAAGCCCGTCATGCGCGTCACGGCCGGGAAAAGGCTGGTGCCGTGCAGGCCCAAGGCTGGGTCCCGCGGGCAGAAGCCCTCACCGTACGGTTGGCAATGGTAGTAGGCGCGCTTGAGGGTCAGCAGCCCGACGACCGTCTCGAAGGAGTGGTGGCAGCCGGTTGACGTGCCGGACCCAGTTGAGCGTCTGGACGCAATTCGCCCGTCCGGACAGGGTGTGGGTGTCCTGCTAGATGTGTTCGGCGAGGGACGCGGCCCCCGTCCGCTGCGATATGCTCTGGAGGTCTCCTCTTTGGAGTTCGAACCTCCGGACCGTGCAAGGCGATATGCGGGTGACGCCGCCACGACTCGACCGACGAGCGCTGCTTGTCGGCATGGCTGGCTTGTCCCCTGCCACCGCCTCCGGCCAGGCATCGGTGGACGAGGCCGGGCGGAAAACGCGAATGAGTCGGGGCGAGGGCGCCGGCTCCCTTTTGCCGGAGCTCCTCGGGTCGGGCGTTGAACTCTTCGTCGACCGGCATAGGATCGCGGGTACCGATGGCGTGGTCCTGCGCTTGCACCACCCACGCCGTGCGCAAGTCGCGGTAGCGTTCGACCGCCCTTGGGAAGGTCCCACGTCCGCGTACGTCACGGTGTTCGAGGACGAAAGGCGCTACCGCATGTACTACCGGGGATCTCCTGGTGGTGGCCAAATCGAGCAGACATGCTACGCGGAGAGCCGGGACGGCATCAATTGGGTCCGCCCCGAGCTGGGCAATCTCGATTGGCGGGGCTCCCGCAGGAACAACATCGTGATTCGCGGCGTAGGTGCACACAACTTCGCGCCGTTCAAGGACTCCCGGCCGGGAGTGCCCGACTTCGAGCGCTACAAGGCGTTGGGCCGCGGGACAGACCCGAAAGACGTCCTGCATGCGTTCGTCTCCGAGGACGGAATCCGCTGGCGGCCCGCATCACCCGACCCGGTCTTCACGCAGGGAAGGTTTGATTCGCAGAACGTCGCTTTCTGGGATTCCGTGCGGGGTAGGTACCGCTGCTACTTCCGGACTCCGTACCGAGGCGTGCGGGGAATCGGCGTGGTCGAGTCCGCCGACTTCCTGCACTGGGAAGAACCCCGGCTGATCTCGCTGCACCCGCCCGATGCGGAGCACTTCTACACAAACGCGACGATCCCGTACTTCCGGAATCCGGAATACCGATTGGCATTCCCGAAGCGCTATCTTCCGGATAGGCAGAAGCTGCCGCAGCGGGCCACAGGAGGGATCTCAGACGCCGTCCTGCTCAGCAGCCGCGACGGATTGCACTTTGACCGGACGTTCATGGAGGCCTGGCTCAAGCCAGGCCCCGATTCACGCAACTGGGGCGACCGGAGCACAATGCCTGCTTGGGGCCTCCTCCGTACTGGCGACGGCGAGTTGTCGGCCTACGTTGGCGAGCACTACCGATTGCCCACCGCGTGCCTTCGGCGCGTGACGATGCGCTTGGACGGATTCGCGTCGGCGAGTGCCGGGGCGGCCAGCGGCAGCCTGGTAACCACTCCGTTGCGATACCGAGGTAGTCGGCTTGTGCTGAACTACGCCACCTCAGCCGCGGGCTCGCTCCGGGTCGAACTGCAGGACGCCAAGGGCCGCGCCTTGCCAGGCTTCTCACTGGCGGAAGCGCCCTCGCTTTACGGGGATGCCATGGCTGAGGCCTACACATGGAAGAAGGGTGCCGATGTTTCAAAGTTGGCTGGCCGTCGGATTAGGCTCCACTTCTTCCTTCAGGACTGCGATCTCTACTCGTACCGGTTCGCGCAGCGGTGACTCGCCGGCTCCGTCCGTGCTGCCAAGTGGGCTGCGAGTCGCGGCTATGCCGTGCTCAGATCCGGCGAGAAGCTACCTGCGTGATACCGCGCAGAGTCTGATAACGCTGATCGCCGTCTCGGGCCTGCCCGTTATGTGCCAGCGCTCTGCGTCTCCCAGCCGAACATTGTGCCGACCGTAGCCGACGATTTGGGCTGCGTGCATCTCGGACCGAACGGCCAGACAAAGATCCGCACGGCAGACATCGGCACGATGGCAGCGAATGGCATGCGCTTGCCGCAGGAACATGCCGGGTCGACTGTCCGCGCGCAGTCCCGCAGCGTTCTGATCGCTGGGCTGAATATTGGCCACGCTTCCGTCCCGGTTAATCCGGGCGACGCCCACCTCGCCAACGAGGACTTGGCTGTAGCGGAATTCCCTGAGCGGGCTGGTTGCGCCACCGGCACTCTCGGAGAGCAGGGTGCCGAATTGGATCGCAGCCTTGGCCCTCCGTTCCTCTAAGACTTCGACAACTCCTTGGGATACCTGCAGTAGGCCCGCGGGACGGGGGAGAACAAGTGTCCAAATGTTGTAGCCGATTGGCGTCCTTCAGCTAGCAAGAGCCGCGTGCTTCCGGTTCGGCGCGTTCGCCGCTGTCGGTTGTGACGACTCTTGGCGTCACACCCCCAGACGGTGATGGCTGGCTGGCCCGGCTCTGGATCCCTCCTGTAGATCCGGTCCTTCCACGTCTTTCCCGGGCGCATGTCGAAGATCACCAAGTGTCCCGACTCCGCACCGCAGAGATCCATATACGCCTCAGTCTGCTGCGAGCCTTCGCGGATAACGCTCTTGAGGCCAGAGGACTCGCCAAGAACCTTGCACTCGATGACGTACTTGCTCGGATTGGACTGCAGCGTGCCGCCGGGCCGCGGCCATTCGATGAGCAGGTCGGTTCGTCTTCGTCCGACGGCATATTCGCAATTGATGCGGCCGCCGCTACTGACCACGTGGTGGAGGTAGGTGTGCAGCACCAGATGGGGTCCCGCTTCCCGGTGTCCGTAACGCTGCACCCAAAACTCGGAATGCTGGCGGAAGTGGTCTTGGAAGGCCGCCATCAGCTTCGGGAGATCGAGGCTGCCGTCGTCGTTGACATACCAGCTCGGGAAGACAAGGCTCTCGAGTACAGATCCCTGCGTGAGTGTAAGCTCGCGGGGGATTACCTCGGCATAAATCGGATTGGCCATCCGGACAGAACCGGAGGCGGCCACCAGTCCGAGATCGCGAACGTACTCCAGATCGCGCGGCGAGAAGCGGGCATCCACCGACCCCGCGATCATGGGTAGGATCACACGACGGACGCGCTGCTCGCCGAGCTGGCTGGCGAGCTGGTCAAGGTGCGTGACACGGTTGAGGATGAGGGTCTCCTTGGCTCGGTCGATAGCGTCAAGACATATGGGCTGGCTACGGACCCGGCCAGTCTTGTCCTTGAAGCAGGCTTGCAGGGCTAGTGCGTTGACCAGCCAAGGCTGGCCCCGGGAGAGGTGCCATATTCTCTTCCGCACACCGGTCTCAAACTGTTGGCCGGTCTCGGCGGTGTGCTGGCCGAGCAATGACCATACCTCGGCTTGGGTGAAGTCTCCCAGCCGCAATGACTCGGCCTTGATGTTGAAGGCTCTGCCGCCGGAGATGTGGGTCCCTTCCGAGCTGGAGAATATGCGGTAGTTGCGCACGTCACGCACGCCGCAGAGGATGATGCTCTGCGGGAAACGCCGGGGTCTGTCCGGATAGCCGCTGCGCAGCTGGCGGAGCACGGACAGAAGGGTGTCGCCTATGAGTGAGTCGATCTCGTCGATGAAGAGCACCAGAGGCTTGGAATCGGCCGCTGACCAACGGGCCAAGACACGTTTCAGCGCGAGGTGCGGGCCGGCCTCGGACAAGGCCACCGGCCAGATCTGCTCAACTAGACCCTCACCGATCGTCCAGTCGGCTTCGTCCGCGAGCGCTGCCAGAATTGTTTGCATGCCAGCAGCGACATCTTGGCGCGCAGACTGACCTGGCTCGACGTTCACGTACACGCAGCGGTATTTGCCCGCCGCGTTGAGCCGGTCGGCGAGGGCCTTCAGCGTCGACGTCTTGCCTGTCTGGCGGGGAGCGTGCAGGATGAAGTACTTCTTCCAGTGGATCAGCTGCAGGATCTCGTCATAGTCGACGCGTTCCAGAGCAGGGATGCAGTAGTGGTCGGTAGGGTCGACCGGGCCTTCGGTGTTGAAGTACCGCACGCACCGTGAGTATGGCACTCGGGGTGGCTGATCGTCGGCCCTTGTCGAACGGTGGCAGCGGTTGATTCGAGACGTTCGGATGACGTGAAACCCTGGCAGGAGCGTTGTGGAGGCGGCCAAGGAAGGCGGCTGTCAGCATGCTGCCCGGTCGGCGTCCGACATGAAGTCGGCGGGAACGCGATCAGGGCTCTCGTTTGGAGCCTAGGAACGTGACGCTCCGATGAAGGGGGAAAGCCAAGAGAACGGGAGATACCGACTCGGGACCTGTGCGTGCCCGCTCTCGCAAGTGAATTGCCGGTACGGGAGGAGCCTCGCATGCGACAGGCACGACACGTCGAATCCTGCGTGAATGCGTCGGATCGTGTGGTTCCGGGCCCAGACCAGCGCTCTATGGGGCAGCACGGCAGAGCAGTCGCATTCAGGACCCGGTGGGATTCCCGGCCGGAATCGTCACGCCTGTTGCCTGATCGTTCGGAGATTCCGGAGCCGAACGACCCTCGCGGTTCGGGAACGACCTTGGATTCCGCAAGTGCCCATTCCCACGGGTCCTTCCTCGCGTAATCCCTAACCGGGCGCTACGCGGGACTGGAATCTCTGGTTGGGCGAGATCGCCAGCCTCCTGATGGGACGCCGGGCCCCCCAGCCCTGTCCACTGGCACGCAACACAAGGCCGCAGCCGACACGTAACCCAAATGCCTCTACTGCACAACCAGCAGAATCGACCCCCGATCGGCTCCTCGCGCTCTCATATAGATCCAAACCGGGAGAGCGATCCCTGCCCCGATGATCCCGACGGCTCCGTCGCGATCGAAGAGTCCGCCCTCGCCGCAGCCACCGACCGCAATGCAGCCTAGGACCAACGTCGCGAGTGACGTGCCGATTCCTAGTGGCACGCCAGCGATAATGGCAGCGGTACGGTGCCGCCGCGGACGTCCCTTCGTCGGTACGACTCGAATGGAATCGACTTCGGCCCTTTCGATCAGCGTCTCGGCACCATTACGAGCAAGCCTGATCCCGGTCTCCGTCATCCCCAGAAGCTTGCCCCTGAGCGGTCGCGAGGGGTCGGTTCTATGCCAGACCCGCACCTTGGCGCGAAACTGGCCATGCGAAAGCATCGTCCGCGCTTCGTCCCACCGTAGCCGTACGACGACCTGCTCCGCCTGGGCGGGCCAGACGGAGGCCATGAAAACGATGACGGCGAGCACACCGATCTTACGAGACACCGCGCTCCGCCCACTTTCCTGCAGGGATGTATACACTTGACTGAAATACATACTAAGTGTTGTGGTTAGGTCTGGCTGGCTGGTGCGGCAGCGTGCCACCTTGGGGATGTGCAGGGTGCCAGTTCGGTCGCGACGGCGTACTCGGCAAGACCATAGAAGTGTATGCCGCGATTGCCCGATCGCCGGTCGAATTGAAGGCTGAATCCGTCCATCCACGAGTCTAGGTGATGGGCCCGGACGGCTCCCTGATGAGTGCCGAGCCACCCCCGCTTGAACAGTCCAGCCACCCGGTGAGCGTGCGGCAGCTCTGTTCCAAGCTGCGTGGGGTCGCCCACAATAGTTGCGTCGGGTTGGTAACCAGCCTGTCTCGCCCCCGCGGCTGGGCCATTCGTCTGTGTGCACCGTGCTGCCGGCTTCCATCTCTTGGCGCACGGACGCCAGTAGGTTGTGCGCCGAGGCGTCCTCAGGCACGCGCATCCGGATGCGCCCCGATTTGACGTGGACAACATGTCGACGGAGGCGCTGCTGTTCCAGGCCGGCTATCTCACGCTTCTGGACTGTGGTGACGACGCTGGCGAGTGGATCTACCGGCTGCGGCACCCTATCCGGGAAGTGCGCCTGAGGCTGAACCGTGCGCTGCTCAGCGCTCTGCTCCCGGACGGGGCTCCGGAGATGATTGCCCAGGTTGTCATGCGACGGCAGCTCCGGACCGCCGACCTTGGCGGGATTGAGCGATCGCTCCGTGGTTTGTTCGCCGGCATACCCACCGACTGGGACAGGCGCAACACGACTGCCAAGTACGACGGCCACTGTGCAAGCGTCGTCTACTCCTTCTTTGCGGGCCTGGGCGTGGACTTGAGAGTGAAGGACAGCTCTCCCTAGCCTGGGGGCCTTAGGCGCAGAATAGCGATCCCTGAGATCCTGTGGGGGAGGTCGGCTGGCCCCCAGTGTTCGAGGCTCCTATCGACGAGCCCCTGCGGTCATTGCGACTTTTTGGCGGTCCCGTCGGACAACGTCAGGAGCAGAGCGGCGATTCGCCGTGCTGTTTGGGTGAAATGTAGGACCTCTCTGAGTCTGAGGCCCCGCCCGAGGACTTTCTTGGACCGGTACGACAGCCACTTCTTGAGTACTTGATAGCCGCCGAGTCGATATTCCCAGACACAGGCAGGGACGTTGCGCCAGAAAGCCTCCTCGTTGAGGTAGACATCGAACGTAGAATCCCCGAGAGTGGGTAGCGCGTCCGATAGCACCGCGCTTTCTGTGCGTGAGTAGGTCCGCTTGACGAGGCGACCCTGACCCGGCATGATGGCGTCACCCGCTCCGAAATGTCCCCAGCCGGCGGTCACGGCGAAATCGTCCGCTTCCATGTTCTTTCCCCTGAGAGTGGACGGGACGGCGATGGCGGCGATTTCGGGTCGCAGAGGCCCTTGAGCGACACCATGGACCGGAGTCCCCGGCGCGAGCAGTGCGGCGAGTTCGCGCCCGCGGGCAACCGAGCGGGCTAGTTCTTCAGGGACTCCGTCAACTTCGCCGTCCGGCCAGCCCGGCAGCGGGATGCGCGGCCACTCCATGCGCAGCGCCCCGGCGTTGGACTTGCGATACCGCGGATCGTGCAGCGTGGCTAGGACGTGGTGAAACAAGTCCTTGACGCCAAGCCCAAGCCGAGAGAGACACCTCGTCGCACTCGCCGACAGGTTGGCCGATACTTCGGAGCCGCCGCCCATCGCAAAGCCTTCGCTACGCAGCCAAGCTGGGAACATCAAGGCTCCGCGCTCGATCAGGTGCAGCGAACCGATGTGCTCCGTCCGCCACGCCTGAGGTTCATCTGCTCCCTTCCGCAGGTGCTGTGCCGCCGACAGCCATACATTCCCCTCGAACACGTGGGGCTTGTAGTCGGGACGTGGGCGGTCAAGTAGCAGGCCATCCTTCTCCCAGTACAGCCAACGGTTGTCGAACGGCCGATAGGCGAAGCGGACGAAACCGGACTCGTCCGGCCCGCCACGCTTCAGGAGCGCATTACGCACGGCGCGGGCATCGAAGCGCGCCGTGGACTTCATGACCTTCGGATAGCGCTTCGCGATTTCCTCGTGGCTCAGGACTGGGTTGAAGTACTCGCCTACACGCGCCCGGAGGCGGTCGATGTCGATGTCCACCAGAAACCCGTCACGGCTCGTCTTGACGCCGGGATAATAAACGGGGAACAGGTCGGGCAACGCGGGCCAGGCGAACCAGTCGGGACTCACCGCCGTTGGTTTGAACGGCAATCCCAACCGCAGATTAGGCGCCAGAATCGAGTAGCCAGCATCAATTGAACCCGACTCGAGACTGTCCAACAGCGCTCTCCGCCTCTCTTGAGCCGTGGCCTGATCGAAGTCACGATAGCGAACGCGAGCTTTCGGTCGCGTATCGACATTGATTCCCGATTTGGAAAGGAGGACGATGCTGGTTCCGACCTTGATACCCGGCGATTGACCTCGAACCGCAAAGACCGTTTCACTGGTACGTCCATCTGGAGCATATTCCGATATTCTTCGGTCGCCATGAAGGTTGTCGATTCGGATCGCATCGAACGCTTCGAGGTAGCGTTCCCGCATCCCGGTGAACGACAAACCGTCGAGCCACGAATAGTTCGAGATGAAGCAGACCACGCCTTGGCCGGTCTCTTCCGCAATACGCCTCTCCGCCATACGGAAGAACCGGACGTAAAGATCGTTTAGGCCTTGGCCTTTGGCCTTCCGCACGCGTTTGGTCGTCCGATAGGCCTTCGAGAGTTCGCGCTCGTCGTCAACTGCAACACCCGCGAAACCGTTATAGGGAGGGTTGCCGAGAATCACCAAGATCGGGGTCTCCCGCTTCACACGCTCGGCCCGGTCTCGTTCCTCTTCAAGCTCCGGGAAGGGCAGCGGCTTGTTCTCATGTGGCTCCCAGCCGGTCAGAGCGTTGGTGAGGAACACGCCTGCACGCTGCGATCCGTCGTCTGCCAGCGCCGCATCGAGATTCTGCATGGTCAGCCCAACCTGCAAGTTCGCGACGACGAACGGCGCGGGCATGATCTCGAACCCGAACACGCGCTCCGTTGCCGCTCTCCTGACCTCGGCCCCAGCGAGCGCCCCGAGGCCCTGCTCTTCGAGATTGCAAGCGATCCGGCGGAGTACCTCGACTAAGTACGCCCCGGTACCACAGCAGGGATCCAGTACATAGACGTTCTCTCCTGCGAGCCCCTCCGGGATACCGAGATCATCCTTAAGCGCTTTGTCAACCCTAGCCACCATGTAGCGGACGACTTCGGTCGGTGTATACCAGACGCCCAACTGCTTTCGGAGGTCTGGGTCGAAGGATTCAAGGAACGGCTCGTAGAAGTACGGCACGGCCTCGCCTTCGTTGAAACGAGAGAAGAACGATGCCCGGTCCACTCGGCCAAGCGCCGCCGATGTCCAGTCCAAGACCTCGACCAAACCGAGAGGCTCCAGTTGGCTCGGATTGGACAGCTGCTGGAACATGGCTCGCAACACAGGGGCCCGTAGGTGCCAGACCGCTTCGCGCCATCTGAAGGGTTGCGAGTCTGAGGTGGTCTCGAACAGCGGTCGGGCGTTCCGGTTTCCGTGCCGCGACCAGAGCACCCACGCAGAAAAGACGCTGTAGAAGAGAGTCTGAATGAGGGTCGATCGGAAGAATCGCTCCCCACGCGCTCCCTTGAATCGAATCCCGAGCGCTTGCTCCAGCGCCTCCCGCACCACCCGCAGCGATGGCACATTTCCGGCAGCCTCAACACGGGCCAACCCGTCGCGGGCGTGGGAAGCGAGCAGCTTGGCCAAGTCCCTCGGCTCGGCAAGGATAGCCCGGTGCGAGGCACACCGGGCAAGGTATTCGCCGAGGCTCGCGCCAACTTTGCCGGCGAAGGCTCTGGGCTTTTCGATCTTGCTCCAGAAGTCGGACGCATCGTCAGCCAGTCGTAAGGATTCGAGCTTGGCCGCCCCGCCTCGCCCGTCCGGACCCACCAGCACGAAGTCGCGCAGGTTTGACACCAACACCAGTCGGTAATGGCCAAAGTAGCGATTCACCTGATCTGACTCTGCAGTCAGCCAGGCATCCTCATCAACACCCTTGACCTCGACGACGCCGCGCTCCGGAATCTGCCCAGGCCTTGGGCGGCCTCTCTGTACCTGCGTCGCAGTGAACAGGGCAAAGTCCGGGTGTCCAACCCCTTGGTCCGCCGGTTCAGGGACACAGAACACCTTTGGCCTTAGCGTTCCGCCGACCGCGCTGAGAAGGCGCTCGAGGGCAGAGTAGTAGGAACGCTCACCGGTCGCTCCACCCGATGCGCGCACACGACCGAGATAGGCGAAGTACGTCTCCACTGCAGAGATCAGCTTGTTGCTCGATCTGGCCATCTTGTCTATGTACTAGTCCGCACACGCCAATGCGTTACGAACGATGATCTGACAATTCAAGGAAGATACCACGGCGATTGGTGTCACAGCGGGCCTCTCGATTCGGGCCTACCGAAGAGTGCCGCTGACCAGCGGGCCACCGTCAGTGATCGCTTGGCCCTGAGAACGCTGCCCTTCCTCTTACTGCCGGAGAGCCATCGCGTTAGGGCCTGCCGACAGAAACCTCAGCCTAACGGAGCCTCGTGATGTCCGGGCCCAATGCACGTTTCCGGTTACACTCATCACTGGCCTCTGCTACACATCCACCGGCTACCCCTGCGGTGGCGACCACACTGTGGCGGACTTGGTGCCTTCTCGCGACAGGTGCCCCGTTCTTGGGCCGGGCGGGCAACTGGAACGAGGATGAATCAGCTGCGCTCGGGACGGCTATGGAGCTGATGTGCCGCGCGATTTTGCCAACGGATCCTTATGTTGGATGTACTAACCATGGAGCCGGCCGAGAACGTTATGTAGAAGACTTTGGATAATATGGCGGGACCACGGCGGCTCCAATCAGCGACATCCCTGGATACCAACATCAACACCGGACGAGAACTGGTGCCATCCACAGTGGCAATCCGATCCCCGGCGCTCGACGCATCGATGCGCTGATGCGAGTGCAGCTGACCAGAGCATCGGACTCCGACGCGGACGCGCTACTCGCTGCATAGGTGTCGACAGCATGGACCTCCGCAAGACGGCGCACTCGATCGGTCGGCAGCTAGGCCAACTGTGGGCCTAGACCAGCCGCTCTGTCTGGTCTCACAGTTTCCTCCCTCCAAATTTCCACGTCCCGAGCTCGCTGCGGGGCTGCCAGGCTGTTAGGGCCTACTTGAGGCTTACATCACTGGACAACGAACTGAATCAGACCGAGGTCGGTGACCGCTCCGATCGTCTACCGATTTGGATGACCGAGTACTGGCGATCGATCAGTGCTCGGAATCTCGGCGATGTTGATGCCCAATCCACAAGGTCGACGAGATACGGCAGGTTTGACTGCGTAAAGGCTTCTCGGAGTTCTGCCATGCGCAGGAAGTCGAGCGGCTCTGGGGTCATCAGCACAAGATCGAGATCCGAGGTCTCCCGGGCGAATCCAGACACTCTCGATCCGATCGCCCGCACGTCCAAGTCGGGAACGTGCTCCCGCAGGATCTTCCGAACCGTTCGCAGATCGGTAGCTCGGATGTCAATTCGATTCGCGGCTTCTGGTCGCAAGTTGTCTCAGGAGGAAGTGCACGTCGCGAAGGAAGCCGTCAACAACGTCCACGGTTCTTTCTGCATGGTCGGAGCTGTAGGTGTGGGAGGCCGTGTCATGGATCTCGCGATACCGAAGAAATGCTCTGGGATCACTGATTATCCCTGCATCAGCCGCTACTCGCATCACGTCCGCGAAGTCGATCCTGCGCAATTCAGCGGGGTCGGAAACCAATTGCGACAGTTGACGCTGGATCATCTTGACCGCCAAACGGTACGCGGACTCGAAGGCTTGGATCGTGGCAGAGCGGAATTGCTCGCGTAGGTCCGGCTCCTGCCGGGCTAGATCCGAATGCAGATAGCGAAAGCTCTTCTCAAGCTGCGCCGTCGCGCGTTCGAGGGCGGAGTAGTCGAGTCTCATGTGATGAACCACTCGCTCAGGCGTCCATCCCCATCGCCGAATAGACACTGAGGGAATCGCTCGATCTTGTCATCTTGGCACGTCATCCTGCCTCTCTCGAGCTTGGGCCACTCAAGCTGACCAGAGCAAACGTCATGAGCCGTGCTTGTTCTCCCCGACTGCATGAAGTCGCGGGTGACCACAGCGTGGCGGCCGGCGCCGCCGTAAAGCGATGCCGACCCTGCCACAGAGCGGCGAGCTGTGCTGCCATAGCGGCTAACGGCAACGGGACGAGATCGAAGATCCTATTGGCAGCCGGGTCTCCGAGAGGATGCTGACCCGGCCAGCCCGAGTCGAGCCCCGGATTGTACCCGTTGCCCGTTGTACAGCGAGGACGGATTGCAAATCGACGCCGTCCTTGGGACGGTTGTCCAATGCCGGGCTGGCCACCCCGCTCCCGCTGGAAGCTTCGCTAGGGCCACCTTCGTGCCGGACCGACACTTCTCCGAACTGCGCCAACTGGTCCCCGACCGGGTGCGCCTACGGCAGGGCGTCCACAAGACCATCGACCGCGTAGGCCTGCGCCTCGGGGGAATGCTCACGGACATCTTCGGGCGCAATGAACGCAAGATGCTCGACAGACTCGTCCAGTGCATCGCAGCGAGAGAGATCTTGGCCGAGTTGACCTACCATGTGCGCTGCAATGCGGGACTGCTGGCGCTCGCTATGGAAGTCGAGCTCGACGCACACTCCATCTGGCGCCTGTCCGGCCCGCTGCAGGACTGCGACGCCACAACCCGCACGCACATTCGCCAGTCGCCGCTGACACAGACGGGGCCTCACCGGGACCTGAGGATGCTCTGCGGGCGTAAGGCCAACAACGGAACGGATCGTCAGGAGGCCGTCCCGAACGGCCAGAGGCGAGGTGCGTCCCCACCAGCCCACGACTCCAATAGGGATTGGAAACGTGCTGCTGCGTCAGACGTCCCACCTCTCTCTGCC
Source organism: Bryobacterales bacterium (assembly GCA_965203925.1). Taxonomy (GTDB): domain Bacteria; phylum Acidobacteriota; class Terriglobia; order Bryobacterales; family UBA6623; genus VXMF01. The sequence continues at coordinate 98,515 of OZ241924.1, read as the reverse complement.
CTGTCGATGGCCCTAGGACTTGGAATCCCGAGACTCGACATCCGGAGACGAAGCCGGACCACTAGCGTCGATCACGACTATCTCGATCTTGTTGGCTGCTTCTTCCGGCAGGCCTTGCCTCAACAGACTCTCGAGTTCCGCCGGATCTGCGGGCTTTGTACCGTCGCCCCGAGCCCTCTGGTAGTCCTTGCCGAACCAAAACACCAAGTAGATCCCATACCCTCCGGTCGTCGGCTCACGCGTGTACTTCGCAATCAACTGGCGTTCCGCCGCACTCCATAGATGGCGGTGACTGTTTTTCTTTGTGTCGACAGGAATCTTGAACTCACCTGCCTGAATCACGAGGTCTGACCGGGTTTGGTTGACCATTTGGCATTCCGGCTCAGCCGTCACTGATTCGGGCAACAGCGGTCGGAGTGCCGTTAGCAGTGCGTCCCGGCATGCTGCCTCCACCTTTGGCTTGACGGGCTTGCCATGCTTGCCTTCGTTCCAGTACTGTCGCCACTCGTTGGAATTGCTCGTCCCTATCCGGTCGGAGAGTGCCCGAAAGTTGTCAACCAACAGCGCTGCGAAGTCGCCGACGTTAGCCGGAAGGCCGCTCCCAAGTGTGTTGCACACCTGATGGAGCTCGGGATGGCGAAACTCGGCATCTCGCCGAATCCTGCGCTGACGCGTGCGGGCCCTCGACAACCGATCCTTCCAACCGGACAACTGCGGGTCGTGCGACAGCGACTCAAGCGATGTGGTCGCGACGTCCAAGGGCATCGACTCTAGGTGGTGTATGAGGTGATCGACGAAGGCAGACGGAGTTATGAAGACTGATGGCTCACGGGGAGGAAAGAACCCGCCTACGAGACGAATGATTAGAGCGAGATCTGATGCGTTGAGGCCTTCGAGAGCGAAGTGCCACAGATTGGGCTCGCCGTACCAGCGGTCGCCGCCGTGGACTAGGAACCGGGCCAAGTGCCTTGTCAGGGGTTCCTTGCCGGTGATTGCTGCGGCAAGATCGTCCCTGTAGGTCTCCGGATCGAGCAACAGCCCCAGTCCCAGCCAGCGCACTCTCTGGCCAGCATCCATCCCGCTTCGTGACAGTCTGCCTTTGACCAGGGCCGACATATTCGACCGCCAAGCGGACTTGAGCCCTGTCCAGATCAGCTCGTCGAGGAACTCGACCTGTCTTGCTGTGCACCGAGTCGGAAGCGCACGCATCAGACGCAGCACAGCGTCTCGGGCGTTAGATCGCTCCCCCGCGCTTGTCACCAATTCCCAGAATCTCTCCGGAACGGCAGAGCGCTCGCGGAGCAGACCTGCCGCGCACTTCGCAGCAACGTCCCATACGATCTTGGGTCGCTGGTCAAGTAGCTGCTCATACCAAGCGAGGTTCGAACTGTCGGATGCTAGGAATTCTGGTTCCCAGCAATGTAGACAGGCCACGCAAGTGCGCGAGGTGCTCTCGGGAAGTGCCAGCACTACGCCGTCGGGTGCCCCCTTGAGGGCTGCAAGCAACGGCAAGCTGATGTAGTGCTCCGTCTGGTTCTTGGCCAGTCGGATTACTTCTTGGCTACTCGGCAGGTCGGCATGGTTGACACTCCGAAGAAGGCCGTGCATCGCGGCATGGACGGCAGCGGCGTCGCGAAGGACTCGAGCAACCGCAGCGGCCCCACGTGACCCGGCGGGAGCATCTGGATGCTCTCCAAAATACACAAGCGCGAGCTGATTCAGCAGATACGGAGGGGCGCGATTGTGGAGTAATTCGCGCCGGTGCAAGCGCACCGACTCGAGTAACTTCTTGGGCATTGGTTCTTGGCCGGCAACCGGGGCTTCCTGTTGCTGGTCCCAGGATGCTCTTTCCTGTCGCGCAGGCGTCGGGGTCTGAAGTTGCTCTAGGAGATCCTCGAGAGGTGCGTGCCCTCGCACCTGCTCCCGAATAGTGGCTGCCGACAGTGCCTCGTCCTCGCCAGGAGTCATGGACTCCCCCCATGCTTCCTGGAACAAGTGCTTGGCCACCTCCGGCTTGCTGTCCGCCAGCCTGACGGCCTGTTCCAAGCACCACTGTTCGAAGTCCGCTGGCAACCTCGATCCGAGGAGCTTTCTCCGATTGTTGAAATCGACCGGACCGATACGGTCAGTTTCTTTGCAGGCGACGAGCCTTTCCAAGATCACCTGCTTCTGGAAACTCGGATGGTGTTCCAGCCACGTGCGGACGTCCCGGAGGGCTCCAGAAGGACGCGCCTCGCGTCGTTCAGCCGCGCTGACGCAAGCTCCGAGCCACGCGGAGCCGCGGTCGATGTCCAAGCGCTCTCCAGTGGCGTGAAGGCCGCGGCGGAGCAATTCGAGGGGAAGGTCCCGGAGCCCGAGGGCACTGATCGTTGGTCTCAGTCGGCGCAGCGCCGCGGCCAGTGTGTCCAGCAGTTCCGCGACGTCATCGTCGGTGGATCGGTCCACAAGGTGCCGCCGCCAGAAACGGAAGTATCTGCCCCAAGAACCATCATTGCCAAGATGCGTGAAGTACTCCCACACTTGGCTTGGTTCGACGGTCTTCGGGTACAGTTCACGTAGCAGTGTCCCGCAGAGGTCGCGATTCGCAATCGAAATGCCTTCATCTGTGAATTCGTCGAGGAGGCTCTTCAGTTCCTTGTCTGCGACCGGTGAATCCCGCTGGTATCGCACGAATGCATCGAGCGCGGCTTGGCGAACCAGCGGGGGCCACGTTCTGTCTCGCACCGTCTCAGCGATCGCGTTGGCCATAGCCGGAAGCCGCTGACTCTCCGAGAGGAGCAGCAACAGGAACCCGACCCGTGCCTGTTGGTCCGAGTCTCGGTTCTGGCTTCGAAGTGCAGCGAGGACCTGAGGCTCTGTGTCAGCGGTAACCAACGGCGCGAACCTTCGTAGCACGCGGACGGCCCTCCAAAGACTCTTTGGTTGAGTCAGCAGCGCTTCAACTGTCCGCTGCTTCTCTTGTTCTGATAGCGCGGAGAGATCGCCGTAGGTGCCAAGGTCAACTGGACACATGCGGATTAGTTCGTCCCGCACGCATACGCTATGGGTCGCCAGCCAGGCTGACAGTCCCCGAAGTGCGGTCACCACCTCGCCGTCTCCGCCCTTCATCAGTGCAAGGGCTCGCCGCGGTGACATCCCGGCCGCAATGAGGCGCGCCAAGTGCTTGCTGCCAAGGAATTCCGCAATCTGGCGATGGATTGGACGAAAGCACCTGACCGGTCTCCCCCGGAACAGCTTCGAGGACACTGCCGCTCGCAGCGTCTCTCGATCCTCGATGCCACAGAGGTCCCGAGGAACGAATTCTTTATCGATTGGATGGCGGTCAAGCGAGTAGCCGGTCTTATCGGACAGCAGCAGGAGGACGCACAAGCGCCCGGCGCAATCGATGACTGAATCCGCCGCCGGGCCATTCAGAGTCGCAATCTCGTGTTCCAGATTCGACTCGCCAGCCAAGTCCCTGCACGCCAGTTCGAACACCTGCCGTCGCCCCTCAGGCCAACCGTTGCCTCGTCGTACGGCGCGAACTAGCAATTCAAGGGTCTGGGGATTCTTGAGCAGGCTCTCCAGTCCGGCCTCACGGGTTTGCTCGACAAAGTCCTCAGGCCGGCTCACGTCGAGACTGTTACGTAGGATGGCGAGGATGTCTTGCGCACTGAGCGGGTTGAGGCGCAGGACAGAGAGGTTCGGAACGACATAGGCCAGTGCTCTCCTGTCGCTCTCCCCGAGCCAGTCCGCCTCCCGGCAATTTATGCGGAACTTGGGCCGACCTAACTGGTTCAGCATGGCGAGGATCTCATCCAAGGGAGTTCGGTAGTCCGCCGTTCCGGCCCGGACCTCGTCGAGCCCGTCAATGAAGAGCATCTTCCCGCGCAGTTCATCTGGATCCTGACTGCGCAGTAGGAAGTTCCTGGCCGTGAGGAATAGCGCATCATTCGCATGCGCGCTGCTTTCGACCTCAAGGGCAGTTGTCTTGCCCAACCCCGGATCCCCGAGCAGCACATACGCATGTGTGGTCCTAAAGTCGGCGAGCGGCCGCGGTAAGGCGTCATCGGTGGCCGCGCCGAGGAGGGAGAGCTCAGTGCAGGTCCTAGCTACTGGTACGCTCATCCCCTCCTCAGCCAGTGTTCCGCTGGCTCGCTCAAGAATTCATCAAGAGGAACTCCCGCGCTCCCGACAACGATGCACTGATTGACCTCATACTTGCTCCGGAACGCCCGCATCCCCCTTTTCTGCCTTATCCGTCCTCCGCTCTTTACCTCGACCGCGACAGTGCGCGGCCCGCCGCGTAGTACAAAGTCCACCTCGTCGTTACCCTTGCGCCAATACTGCACTTTGATGGCGGTAGTCGCAGTGTTCACCAGATGGGCGCCGACGGCGCTTTCGACGATGTGCCCCCAAAAAGTGCGGTCGTTGCGAGCCTCGTCAAACGTGTAGGTTGACGCCGCGGTCATCAGCGACGTGTTCAGGACACTTAGCTTCGGGCTCGAAGCTCTGCTTCTGATGGGAGCCCCACTGTATTTCGAAAGGCCTGCGATCAGGCTCACCCGAGACAGCAGATCAAGGTACCGCGCAAGCGTGGTGGTGTTGCCGGCATCCAGTAGTTGCCCCAGCAACTTGTTGTAGGAGACGATCTGGCCGGAGTAGGTGGATGCCGCGTCGACGAGCTGCCAAAGAAGCGCCGGCTTGTCGACACGGGTCATTGCGAGGAGGTCGCGTTCAACGGCCGGTGCAACGATAGACCCAGCAATGTACCTCTTCCACAACTCCAGATTCCTCCGTAGAGGCGCAGGTCCAGGGAAGCCACCGAAGATCACGTACTCGTCTAGAGTGAATCCGAACGCTTGGGACATTTCCTCGTACGTCCAGTGAGTGACGGGCAGGGGCAAGAATCGACCCATCAGGCTCTCGTTCAAGCCGGATTGCAGTACCAGAGGAGCCGATCCGAGCAGCACGACTCGCAGAGGGCAGTCTCGGGCCCGATCGGCATCCCACAGCCCCTTTACGACTTCCGACCAGTCGGGCAGCTTTTGGGTCTCGTCCGGTGCGAGGACAAATCCTCGATCAGAGAGCTCAGCCTCGGCACGGGCAGCACGCCAGTTCCGTACCCAACGAGTGATCGGAACACGAAACGAATAGGATGCGCAATCACGTGGTCGGGACGATCTTATGGACACGATCCGACTAGATTCCGATGAAACATTCGTTGTGTAATACGAGCTGATCTCAGGTAACCGTTCGGGAGAGGCGTGGAGTAGGATGCCGGTTTCTCTCGTGCGATGTTGCAACGGGCTGACCGCGAGTGCTTCAGCCAGCGTCCGTCGCGTGCTGCCCGCCATGGCCCAGCCTCGCCTCCAATGTGGCGAAGCGTACCTCAACAGCCTTGCGCGCGGCGGCTTCCCGCTCAGCCCTGTCCTCGGCCCTTCGTCGGGCCGCTGCCTCCGATTCCTTGTCCCGAATCAATTCCACGTTCCACAGGTAGTCCGTCCCGCTCCGCAGCTCCCGCACGCGCAGCTACGCCCCTTACGGACGCAACAACACTCCCAGCACGGCGCTACGCATCAATCGCGGCAAACCAACCTGCGGTCCCAGGCGCTCGTATTCCCATTTCTTAAATTCGTAGCCCACAAGCCGCGGCCCAGCGCGCCTCGTGTCCGGCTGGAACACAAAGTACTCCTGGATCCCAATCCGGGCGTTTAGTTCGCGCTTCGTCTCCCGGTTGCGCACCTCGCTCGACGGCGAAATCACCTCCAGCGCGAAATCCGGCGGTTTGCATTGCGCCCACAGCTTGTACGTCCCACCTCCCCGCAAGTCGTGGTCCAGTACGACGGTCACGTCCGGGGTCACGAACTTGCCCACGCGCCTTCCCCGCACCCGCCGCTCGTCGGCCTGCCCCTTCGCGTAGTACAGGAACATGTCGCCTTCCACCACCACCTCCGGCCGGTCCCGGAAATGCTGCTTCACGTTGGAGCGCAACTCCACAATGGCGTTGGCTTGCAATGGGTTCTCGGGCAAGAATTTGCCGTCCGAATCGGGATACTCCAGAGGTCCGGGAACTACGCACGCCGGTGAAGGCTCGGCCACCACGACCGGCGCGGCGCGCTGCTTGATGATGCACTTGTCCGCCATGCGAGCAACGCGCGGGCGGCGGCCCGGCACGGGGCTCAGAGTACCACGGGCGATAGAGTGTCATCGAGCCGGGGAGAGCGCACCGGCATCCGCCGTCGGGGTGTGCGAGCAACGGCCGGTCGACGCCGGTCACGGACCAGCCTTCCCCAGTTCTCGCGCCCTGCCCGAACGCTTACGACTTCAGGGTATTCCTCGCCCTGCCGGCAGCCGTTTGGGGCCGGGAATGACGCGGGAACACGGGGATGCCCCGGCCATCTGCGACTGGGTTTCCGGGAAGCGAAACCCCGCCATTCAGGGCAGTATGGACCTGTCGGGCATCGAGGCCGCATACCACCGCACTCCGGCCGACCGCCCCAAGGACGACAGACCTGGCTGGCTGCCTCACGGTCGTTGCGACGGCCGTCGGGCGAACGCCACGGTGACGAGTCTCACGGGGTTCATGTGCGGAGACATCGACGACTTTGATGCCGAGCGTGCCGGCGAGCTCCGCGACGAGGCGCTGAGCACGGGGCACGTCTCCTTCGCCGGCCGGAGCGCCTCGGGCAACGGCCTGCACATTCTCGTGCCGCTGCGGCTGCCCCGTTCGAGGGACGGGGGCATGGAGGATTTCGCAAGGCTGGCACCGCTGGCCCAAGACTGGATGGAGTGCACGCTGAGGTGTTCCGTGGACAGGTCCTGCAAGGATCCGGCCCGCTTCCAGTATCTGGGGTCTGACCCGCGAGCGGGCACCAATGGCTAGGCCACCCCACCGGATCTGCGGCGTCCGCTAGACCCACGAGACCGGCAGATGGCCCTGAAGTGCGTGCGGGCACTGGGCCCGCTCGCAGATCGGGACGCATGGCTGAGGGCGATGGCCGCTGCCAAGGGGGCGGACTGCCGGTTCGACGAGGTGGAGCGGCTGATCGGCGACGGTCGCGAGCCCGCTGACAACCGCCGGGTCTGGGATTCGCTCGGCGCCTACGAGGGCCCCCCCGCCGGCTTGGGGACTCTCGTGCACATGGCGCGGGAAACCGGGGCGACGATCCGGGCGGCCCGAAGGGACAACCGCGGCAGACGGAAGCCGCGCGAATGCCGCCGACAGCTCGAGGCTGCGGACCCGTACTGGTTCCACGCGGCGCTGCTCCAGCAGCTGAAGGGTAGCTTCGGCTTCGACGAGATCCGGAACCAGCGCCGGTGGAGACGACGACGCAGTGGCACCTGGGAACCCTGCGAGTGGCGCGACGCACTCAAACGGCTGCAGGCGACCCTGCCCGAGAGGGGCTTTGCGGACTGGGGCCGCAAGGCCGACCGGCTGGTACGCTTACCGAGCTACCGTGCCGGGATCCGCGAGTGGCTGGAGATCTGGCTGACCGTGCCGTTCCCTGCCCGGGAACGCCATGTCGTGCCCAAGCCGGAGGCCTTGCGCTCGACTGCACAACCGCGGTGCTTGATGCGGACGCCGCGCCGCGCGGAGGAGGTCCTACCTGTGCGCATTGATCCGGACGAGTGGCCCGGGCTGTTCGCCTCGGCGGGATGCACAGCCGACATGGCCCGGACGGACTTCTGCAAGCCCGTCGCCGGCGTGCTCTACGGTTACTTGGACCGTGCGACGTGGATGCGCCTGGTCCAGCTCGTGGAAGTCCGTGGCCTGCTCGGCGGGGAAGGGGAGCGGTTCGTTACGCTCACGGGTGTGGGCGGGTCGGGCAAGGGCACGTTTGCCGCCCTGCTGAAGGCCCTGTTGGGGCCGTCCAAGCTGAAGCTGAACCGGCAGGTCTTCCAGCCGTCGCGCAGCGGGCGCTACATCCCCCTCAAGCGGCTCCTGCAGCGCAACCCGCGGCTGGCGTGGATCGAGGAAGTGGGCGGTAGCCGGATGCTCTCGGCGGCCATCAAGAATTCGACCGGCTCCGACGCGGAACGCCTTGAGGCTCGCGCACCCTACGACCGGTAGGCGGACACGGTGCGCGGTCGCATGAGGGCCTTGCTGCTATTGATCGGCCAGGCGCCCCCGCTTGAAGGTTGAGAGCGGCATCCTGCGGCGCTGGTTGGCGTTCGACTTTCCCAACCGCATCGGACGCCCCGACGGGCAGTTCAAGGCTCGCTTGGAGCGGTTCGCCGCCCCACTGCTGGCCCTGCTGATGCGCACGTCCATGGACTACCTTGAGAACGATGGCTACCTCGTGAACCCGACGGGAGCCCTGCGGAATGCCCTATCGGCGGCCGTATGGCAGTCCGACCCGCCCGCGGCCGTGATTCTGCGCCACGTGCGGGATCTGGACGGGGGCAACGCCCGCGAGATCCTGCAGCGGATCACTGCCATTCAGGAGCGTGACGACGAAGGGGAACTCGACGCGCGCCGGCGGACGGACGGGACCGCACTGTTCGCCGCCGGCAGGAAGGTGACGCTCAATCGGGTGGCCGCCGCCGGCCTGGCGCTGCGAGCCTGCAAGGGGCCCGGAGCCGGTCGAGGCGCGGGGGATTCCGCTTCCCGGCCCACCTGCTGGTTGGCTAGGCCGCTACCAGACCCTTGGCGGCGGGCGGCGGGACAGAATTGAACAAGGGCCGAGTTACGAGTCGTTCCAGACACACTAGTGCGCTGTTCACCTAACACAAGGTGTGGAGCACGGTGGGTTGGAGGTTTCGCTTCAGGACCGCGAGCGCTGCCCCGCACCCGTTTCATGACCGCGAATCGGCTAACAGTGGCCTAGGCCCAGACCGTAAGCTCGGTCAGATCCTGTCCACGATGCCCTGCAGGCGATCAAGTTTCTCGCTTGCCTCCAAGTACTTCGAGTATGCCTCCCGCGCACCATGGATCAGGGTGTCGTAGTACGTTATCCGACTACCCGGAGACACTGCCACCATTGATGCCTTTAGACGCTCGGGATTCTCGGTCTGTTCCCGTATTTCCCTTCCAAGCACAAACACAACTTCGATGTCAGGAGAACCGGGTTGTGCTTTGCGCACGATTTTTCCCAGTTTGTCAACGTACGTTTGGCCTTGCGCCTGCAAGTCCAAGAGCTTGAGTCGGCGACCGGCACGCTTCAATTCTACGATGATGTGCTTGCCGGCGTTCGTCCGGTAAGCGATGTCCACACGCGCCAGTTTCTCCTTCTCAGTCAGATCGTCAGTGATGACTCCGACATCTCGCAGTCGGGACTCGATCAGTTCGCTTCCTGTTGCGCGCTCCCATGCTGCATCGAGCAACCAAAGGTGATCAAAGAGATACTTTTGTAGCACCTTTTCGATAACGTCCTTATCGACGAGGCCTTGGAATTTGCGGACGGCCTCTAGGCGTGACTTGACAATGTCTCGATACAGCGCAGCTTCCAAGGCATCGCGGTCGGCAAGAACCGCAAGTAGTTTGTCGACGTTGTCCAGATTTTCAACGAACTCGTGGGTCGATCCTCGCAACTTCATTCGCTCGAACGCGAGGATGCCGTGTCGATACAAGAGCTTCCGATCATCGACCTCGTCTACAGGCAGGGCACTAAGTCTGGCGATCAGCATCTCAGCGGTCGTCCGGTGGCCCTCAGGTAGTGTAGTGAGCCATTCTCCGAGGGCGGGAGACACCTCTTTTGCGCGCTTCACTTCATGTTTACGGCGCCATTTCGTCCAGCGTTTCTCGATTTGTGAGAGGCTGGCCTTGAGGAACGACAGTAGCGCTACGTAACGAGGATCGTCCTCTTGGATCCGCTGTCGGTCGCTCGTGGCGATATCAGGATCGTCGTCTCGGTCGAGAAATTCGGCTTCGATCTGCCCAGTGAGGTACTTAGTGTATAGGCGGCCATCGTTCACTTTGTCGAGGATGTTCTCGTGAAAGAGGCGTCCCCTCGCGAAGACGACGATTCCATTGAGATTACCAGCTTCCCTGTCATCCAGTTGCTTTGGTTTGCTGGCCGTTCCAAGCCATCCACGAACCGTCCAATCCTTGTCCCAATCTCCTGACCGCTCGGGAAGGCTTTCCTTTTCAACCATGTTCGGAATGGCCGATGGCGGAGTTTGGTAATCGCCGATGGTCCACAGAAATTGGGCGAGTAGCAGGTCACCACGGTCCGCAGCAGTGATCGGATCACCGTCGATAGCTACCCGGAAGCAATGCACTTCTCCGATGATTGAGAATCGTCGGGCCAACCTCTTCCGAAGTGCAGACACACCCTGTGTGAGCCGACTTCGCTTGATCTTCTTAAGGACTATCCGAGTGCCTTTGGAGACTTCGACTTGTTCCGGAGGTAGCGGGTCAGGGCGATATGCTCGGTCGCCACGATCAAGAGACTGGCGGATTCCCTCGACCGTCATACGAAGACCATGTGCCTCGCCATTCTTTGCGGATTGAACGTCGATCACCTCTGCAATTGAAAACAAAGACAACTTCCCGAGACCCTTGCGTCCCATCACGGGCCTCTTCTTCTCGGGCGTAAGGGTACCTGCGTTGGTGTCCTGTCGGCGACGGTACCCAACGCGGAGATACTTGTCGTTGATGTCTTGGATCGACATCCCCACGCCGTCATCTGAGATCGCGATCCATTTTTGGTCTGGATCAACGTCGATTGTCACTTGCTCTGCGTCCGCGTCCCACGCGTTGGCAACGGCCTCAGTCAAGACGGCTGCAATGTTGCTGTACAGATTGATTCCGAGATGTTCGATGACGTTAAGGTCGACCGTCATCTCGTATGGCGATGGAGCCGGTGAGACGGCGGAATCGTTGCTCTCGCCAGTTTTTATGTCAGTCATGCAGGGCTCGCTTGGGATAGGAGCTGGTCTCTAACGTGGCGTAGCAGACTGCTCCCGATCGCGTGTCCGAGGTTAACCGGAACGGCATTACCGACCAAGCGACCAATCGTCTTAAAAAAAACCCGCTCGCCTGGCTGGACGAACCGGTATTCCTCGGAAAAGCTCTGAAGGATCGCCCCCTCACGTAGGGAAATGGCACGGTCCTGTTCCGGATGGCCGAATCGACCATTACCGAATCCGTAGTACTGAGTCGTCATCGTGGGAGACGGGTGGTCCCATTCCATGCGGCCGTAGACACTTCGATAGGTGCGCCCTCCAAGTTGCCGATGACAGTCAGCCATCAACGCTTCGTCCCAATCGCGCCACGTCCCGCCCGGCTTAGAGGCGCGGATCCGCTGGAGATTCAGGGGTGACAGTTGGGATGACCGGTGCAGCGTGTCGGTGGTGGACGCTCCGCCGGCCTCAATGGGTGGCATCTCGGCGATGGCATCCCTGACCGTGGGACGCCGGGCTTCGGGCGTGGTCGGGGGAATCATGTTGATTGGACCTAAGGTCGAAGCGAGAAGGACAAGACGCCGTCTACTCTGAGGCACTTGGTAGTCGGCACAATTAACGATCGCTGTTGCGACGGCGAATCCTTCGTGCCGCAAGGTATTCACGAAATTGGCAAACACCCGCTCCCGCTGGAGCATGGGGACGTTCTCCATGGTGACCAGATGAGGCTTCACCTCCCCTACCAATCGCCCGAAATGGTCCAAGAGATTCCACCGAAGGGCTGAGGTGTGTGACCGTGATCGGCTATAGGTCGAGAATGGCTGACACGGTGCGCAGCCGGCGATCAGTCGGTAGGAAGCGTCGTGGAACGCACTTGGAAAGTCGTCCGCAGTGACTCTCTCGATAGGCTTTTGGAGAAAGGTCGCCTCATTGTTGTACGCGTAGGGATATCGGCAGGCCGGATCGCTATCGACGCCCAGCGTCACGTCGATTCCCGATTCTTCCAGTCCTCGCGTGAGCCCACCCGCTCCGCAATAGAGATCGACTGCGCTGACAAGGGAGTCCGTTCCGCTTTGATGCGGGGATGCGTGAGCACGCAACGCCACTCGACGGGCATTGGCCCCTCGCACGTCACTCACCGGACCATCCCCTCCCCGGCGGTCTCCTCTCCGACGTCGCTCGCGTCAGTGGCCGATCGGAGTTCGCCCGGCCACTGGAGATGTACTCGCGCATCAACTCGCGAACGACCTGGGCGGCAGGTCGGTGTCCCATTTGGCAAGCATCGGCAAACTCCCGTCGCAACCCTTCTGAGAGCCGGAGATTGAATGCGACGTTCTTCCGAGCCATTCATAAGTGTATACGTTGTGCCCACATTTGCTAGCGCTCGATTAGAATTGACTCGGAGAGCATGCCTGTGTAGTACATCACTGGAGTTCGCCAAGCGCTTGGTCGGAGACAGGGTAGGGGAGCCCTAGGTGAGCACTGATTTCACTAGCGGCAATCACGATCCGCTACCTGTGATCATGAATTCTATGAATCACGTGTAATCTGGATCTATGCATTGAATTTGTTGCTCTTGTGTGTCAGATGATGATTGAACATTCCCGAATGTAGGACCATCTTCTTCTTAGGACGCCTTGTGTTCGTACCATGTTCGCTGCCCGCCGTGCCACACTGGTCCCTAGCAGCATGTTTGTCCGCCGCACCCAGACCGCCTCCTCCAAGCGCGGCCCCCGCTTCTCCCACCGACTCTGCAAGTCCGTCCGCTCCGGCTCCAGCGTCCGCCAGATCAACCTCCTCAATCTCGGTGCCGACTTCCCGCTCCCCAAGCACCGCTGGCAAGAGTTCGCCTTCCTTGTCCAGTGCATCGACGATGGGGCGCCGCCTCTCTTCGAACCGGACCGGGAACTGCTCGCCCTGGCCAAAGACGCCGCCCGCCGGCTCCAGCGCCGCCGCGAGACTGCTTCCGCCGACGTCTCTCCCGGCGGGGAGCCTGTCGCCACGGTCCTGCTGCGCTCCTTCGATCATCCCCCCACCCGCTCGGTCGGCGGTGAGCGCCTTGCCCTTGCCGTCCTCGATGCCCTGCAGTTCCCCGACATCCTGAACCGACAGGGCTTCTCCCCGCGCGAAGTCTCCCTCGCCTGCGCCCTCGTGCTGGCCCGCATGCTGCACCCCTCCTCCGAACGCGAGGCCAGCCGCTGGCTGAACGAGTCCAGCTCGGCTTGGGAACTGCTCGGCCTCGACTCCTGCAAGCCGCCCTCCCTGAATGCCCTCTACCGCATCGGGGACCGCCTCTGGCAGTGCCGCGCCGGCCTCGAGAGCGGCCTTGCCAACCGCCAGCGCACGCTCTTCGAAAGCCCGCGCCGGGCCCTGGCCTTCTATGACCTGACCAATGTGCACACCTTCGGCAAGGCCCGCGGGGACCGCCAGTTCGGCCGCTCGAAGCAGAGGCGCAACGACTGCCCGATGGTCACCCTGGCGCTGTCGATCGACGAGGCCGGCTTCCCGCGCTGCTCCGAGGTGTTGCCCGGCAACGTCTCCGAGCCGACCACCCTCAAGGCGGCCATCGAACGCCTCGAAGCCCGCTCCCCGGCCGGCGGCGGGCCCCTGCCGCTGGTGATCATGGACGCCGGCATCTGCTCCGAGGCCAATCTCGACTGGCTGCGCAAGCGCGGCTACGACTGGATCAGCGTGCAACGCGGCAAGCGCGCCGAGCTGCCCGAAGCGGGCGAGCCGGTGTGCTTCGAGACGCGCGGGGGAGTGCAGGCCAAGGCTTGGGAGGTCTCCAAGCCCGGCGCGCGGGAGAAGCTGGTGTGGGTGTGGACCGAGGCACGCCAAGCCCAGCAAGAGGCGCTCCAGGAGCGCCACCGGGAACGCTTCGAGAAGGACCTGCAAGGCCTGCACGCGGGCCTGCAGCGGAAGGGCTGCCTGAAGAAGTACGCACGGGTCCTCGAGAAGATGGGTCGCCTGAAGGAGAAGCACAAGCGGGTGGCATCGCAGTACGAGGTGCAGGTGCAGGCCGGACCCAAGGGCAGCGAGGCGGCCAAGAAGGGGCACGCTGTGGCGGTGACGTGGGAGCTCAACGGGAAGGGAGCCGAGCGGGACGACCGCGTGGGCACCTACGAGTTGCGCACCAGCTGCACGGACTGGGACCTCGAGGAGATCGTGCGCACGTACTGGCGGCTGGCGGAAATCGAAGCGACGTTCCGGGCATTGAGATCGGAGATGAGCCTAAGACCCGTCTGGCATCGCAAGCGGGAGCGGATCCGCGCGCACCTGTTCGTGGCCGTGCTGGCCTGCCACGCTGTGCACCTGCTGCGGCGCAAGCTGGCCATGGCGGGGATTTGCGACAGCTGGTTCACGATCCGCAACAAGCTGGCGCACTGGGATCGCGTCACGACCCGCGTGCGGACCGTCGATGGACGGCTGATCGAGAATTGCCAAGACACGACGCCGGGCCGCGAAGCAGTCGAGATCGCGAAAGCCGTGGGGGTGGAGCCGCAACTGCACCGGAAGCAGATCTGAGGCCCAGCCAGCCTCGCCCGGGTCGAGAGCCGACGTCTACGAGTGGCTCCAACTGATGTACTACACAGGCATGCTCTCCGAGTCGACTCTAATCGAGCGCTAGCCTGATGGGCCATTTGATATCCTCGATTGCTAGTCTGACGTGAACGAGCGAAGGCCACTGCAGAACAGGGTCACTCCTTTCGGTGAGATTATCGAGACTTCGGCGCGAGGTCGGTGGATGGGGAACCGCGGCTGCCTGATCGACAATCACGGCAATCTCTGCAAGGCGTTTGAGCACGACGGCTGGATTATCTGCGCCACGAAATGGCGCGACCGCTGCATTCCTCTCTGGAAGCCTAAGCACTACACACCGCTGTTCTTCTTGGACGAGGCAGTCGCGATGGCCGCCGGACACCGCCCTTGCGCCCTCTGCCGCAGACAGGCTTATATCCAGTTCAAGAAGGCTTGGCCGGGGAACGCCGCTGCATTGGCCGATGAGATCAACCAGAAACTTCACAAGGAGCGAGTCGCCCCAGCCAACAAGAAGCAGATCACACACGCTGCTGAATTCAATGGTCTACCCAAGGGCACGTTTGTGGCCGTACATGGTGAGGCATGGCTTGTTCGAGGTTCCTTATTGGCCCGCTATACCCCGTCGGGCTATGATGAGTGGATGCCGAGGCCGCCCGGCTGTGCGGTTGTCCTCACGCCTGCGTCGACCGTTGAGGCCTTGAGGGCTGGGTATTCACCCGACATTCATCCAAGCGCACAAGTTCATCCCGAATAGGAGGCGAACTGCGACTGACTGCAAGAGGCCTCGACTTAGAATCCTCAAGGCAGTGTTAGATTTTGGAATATTCGGACGTGAGATTGTCGGATTATTCGAGCCTGATCGACTGAGCAGTTTTTCACACTCAGACGAATCATCTACCGCGAAGCCCTTCCTCGCGAGGGACCAAACGATGCAAATCCGTCCATCCACGACGCCGAGTCATCGCCAGGTCCGGACGGGATGGCAGGATTTCCCGGACTGGTTGGACGCCGAAATGGTAAAGAAACCCGAGTAATCCGACAGGCTGCTACACATAGGACCTATAGCTGCTGGAAGAAAGAACTAGGGACTCCTAAAGTGGCAGCACTCGAACATCGAGTTACCTAGTGCCCAACTGTCGGGGAGTTCCTCGCACTAATCGGATCTCTCGCCCGTTTCGACAGCCAATCAATGTGAAACGAATCGACCCTCAGCGGCCGAAATAAAGTGCAATCTAACAGCAGTAGGAGTAAGCTCGTCCGCCATGCACTTACTCGATTCGCGGCGGGTAGATATGAGAGTGGCGAAGCCCCCGAGCCTCAGGGCCGGACTCAAGGTCCCGTTGAAGCTGTCGTTCGGTGTGGGCCATCGCCCAATACGGCAGAGATTCGTGTGGACAGGAGTGTTCGCAGCTCATCCGGTGACCGCCAGAGGATGTGCGGGTACTGGCGAGTGTCGAAGTGGACCGCGTCCAGCGCATCAGCATGGCAGGTAAAGATCACACGAAGACCGAGTCCACGGGCAAAGCCTGCTTCGTAGTAGACTCCACCACGCGGGCCGTCATCTCCGTGAGTGAAGTCTGCAACGAGAAACTGGGATCTGCGGATTTCGGTGATGATCTGGTCGTCGATCTTATTCAGATGGTGTTTCTGATCGATTCGAATTGGCTTGTAGCCTGCGTCCTTGATAGCAGGTTCGATACCCTTGCTCCATACCGGATCCATGGACTCGTCAAACCACATGGCCACAAAGGCCTGCGCGGAACTCGGGATGGTACGGTCGGTCTCATCGAGATAGCCGTAGCCTCGCATTGTCAGACGGTAGCGGAAGACCCCAGCAATTCCTGCTATTCTCTTAAGCCAACGCTTACTGACCAAGTAATCCATCAGGTACTGCAACTCCTCCATCACCATCGATTCCGACCACGCCAGCATCTCCCAGAAGCGGTGAGCCCTAGGGCCAGCGTTGGGGTCTTCGGTCGAGAAGGAGCGAGTTTCGAACTCGAACTTCGTCCCTATGCGGGGCGTCTTGGTGAGAACGTATCGAAGTAGGTTGTCTGCGCGCTTCTGGACGGACAAGTTCCGTTCCTGCTTGATCAAGTCCACTTGCTCGGGACCAATCCGCGGGCAAGGGTCGCCGAGTCGGCGCTGTTCGATCAGCTATGATGTCAGCCGCGCTCGTTGGTGATCGTCAAGATCGTGCAACCTCACCACTGCCTCACCGGTGATGTGGTACTTGCCACCGGCCCTCGGTGAATCTCCGCGCCATTCTGGAACCAAGAGAGTGCCTATCGGCTGTGCTGAAGTGCGCCAGATGGGACAATTGGTAGATCTTGCCATGTATTCCCCCGGCCCGTTGCGGTCCGAGGTGCAACACACAAGATGCAGTAGTGTTGCAGGTTGCCGCCACATGATGTAGCATGGCGGTTTCAGTCGGGCCAAGAACGGGAGGTTTGGATGCCGGTTGGCTACCATCACTTGACATTGGAGGATCGGTGCACGATCGAGGGGCTGCTGAGGAGCGGCTGGTCGATTCGCAGGATCGCCAAAGAGTTGCAGCGGAGTCCCGGGACGATCAGTCGCGAGCTGGGGCGCAACGCTAAGGACAGGAAGAGCTATCGGGCGGCCAAGGCCCAGAAGAAGGCGCAGGGCCGTCGGCAGAAGGCCTCGCAGATTCCGCGGAAGTTGACAACCGCGCTGTGGGCGGTTGTCCGGGAGAAGCTGCTGCTGCAGTGGAGTCCGGAACAGATCGCCGGCTGGTTGGGCCGGCAGCCGGCTCTGCCGAAGCTGGGCTGGCGGCGCATCTACGATCTGATCTGGAAGGACCGCCAGGAGGGCGGCTACCTGTACGTGTGCCTGCGGAGAGCGGGCCGGAAGCGGCGCAAGCGAGCCAAGCCGGGCGAGGCAGGGCGCGGTCTGATACCTGGACGCGTGGACATCAGTGAGCGGCCTGCTGTGGTGGAGACCAAGAGCCGTCTGGGGGACTGGGAGGCGGACACGATCGTGGGCGCCAAGCACCAGGGAGCGCTGGTGACCTTGGTGGATCGCAAGTCGAAGTTCCTGCTGATGCGGGAAATCACCCGCAAGACGGCGCGCCAGGTCGGAGATGCAGTCGTGGATCTGCTGACACCCTTCAAGGAATTGGCGCTGACGCTGACGATGGACAACGGCAAGGAGTTCGCAGGCCACCGGGAGGTGGCCGCGGCGCTCGACGCACAGCTGTACTTCGCGCGACCGTACCACAGCTGGGAGCGAGGCCTGAACGAACACACGAACGGGTTAGTCCGGCAGTATTTCGCGAAGGGCGAGAGCTTGCTGGGGGTCGATCCGGAGAGGGTGCGGAGAGTCGTGGAGTTGCTGAACGGACGACCGCGCAAAGTGCTGGCGTACCAGACACCCAATGAAGTGTTCCTCGAAGGGCTGGTGGGATTAGGCACGAACGAAACGCCAGGCTGAGCCAGCGCAAGCAACAGCGCAGCACACCCCGACCGGAACAGAACGCAGACACTTGTAGGCGCTCGGATCATTCTGAAGGCGGATTCCGCGGCAGGCCCGGCTACTGCAAGACACAGCTACTGCCAAAAGAAGAGGGCTCGCTCATCCCGGCTGCAATTCCCGGATTATTCCCCAGCGGGACCCATTGCCGCCTGCCGGAATCCGGGAAAACCACCCCAGATCCGGTCAAGACAATCTGAAGACCAACAACCATCCACAACAGCAGTCACCGACGACTGTGGCAATGGGACAGGAGCGTCCCTAGTCCGCGGCGAGAGAAGTCGGCCGGTTGCTGCCTGGCCAGATTTGGCACGACCACGTCGTGGGCAATCCTACGTGCCGGGGCTGAGCAGAGAAAAGATGATGCTGATACATCTCCTTGCTATGATTCTACTAATGACGATAGGTTGCATCTACGAATGCACCGTTGCACCTCGGACTGCAAAGCGGGCCCTGATTTCAATTGGTGCGCTCCGCCGCTTTGTGACTGAGCGCTGCCAGCGTGTCTCACCATCATATTGGGGCCATGCCTAGCGCCCCCGCCTCCGAGAACTCCCCGCTGCGTAGCGCGAATCGCCGGACTACCGCCAGCGAGGGCTCGGCATCGAAGGTTTCTCGAATGTGCCGGTCGAGCAGGCGCACCGTGACGACCGTGCCCTTGATCTCCACCGACTGTACCCGGATGCGATCGCCGACGAACGTGCTAGCGATGTGCCGGCCGCTGCCGGCCGTTCCTACCAGCCAGTGAACCGTGTAGAACGCTCCTCTACCGCCTGGGCGGGTGACCAACTCAACGGCGAGATCCGCGCTCCCGTCCCCGTCCAGGTCGCTGGCGGCGGTCGCCACCAGCCTCCCGTCGAGAAGCAGCGAGGAGTCCCCTACGTACGGGTCCGCATAACAGTCCACGTAGCAATCGCAGAAGTCCTCCCAGTGCGCAGCGTTGCGGGCATCCCGTGGGATGTGGCCCGGCGGCGGCTAGAGCGAGCGCTGCCGACAGTATGAAGCCGTGTGCTGGCCATGCTGCTTACCGGGTTAGTCTACGCCGTCGTTCCGTACCGAACTCGCGAAACCGTCGGTTCGCAGGCAATGCGGCTCCGCCACTCCGCGATAGTACGTGCATCGATCCGCAGCACTCGAGCAGCGGCCTCGTCGATAACCCCGCGGGTGGGGCAGTTGCGCATCTGCGGCCACGGAGCGAGCACGCTTCCGCGAGTGTCGGCAAATGCATCGACGAGTGGGGTGACATCTACGCAGGTGGGGTCGGGCACTAGCAATGAGCGGAGGGAGCTGAGGGAAAACCTCGCATAGTCCAGCGTCCTCGACCGACTGTTGAGAAGCGTGAGAATTCCGGGTGTCCAGTTCCACCATGGACAGAGTGCATGATCGAATGCCGGATTTGGCGAGATCGGCTTGACCGGAGTCCAAGAGGAACCAAGCAGCGACTCAGACGCATGGCAGGACGAGACACGCACGGTATTGGTCCTCAACCAACCAGTCTCTGCTTCGTACAGGTGGCGACACAGGCGGTATGCCGCCAAGGCGCCCCGGGGGCACGCCTGCTGACCGATCAAGGGTGTCGATTGGCAGCAAACGGCCCGGGATGGTCGTCTGTGCAAGTGCCTGCCTGACGATCGTGGTCTTGCCGGTTTGTCGCGGACCAAAGACCGTGATCATGAATCTCGGCCATTCCTCCAAGAGATTTGAGAGTTCCCGGATATGGGGCCTCTGAAACTCAGGCACGAACTTATGGTACGCCATTGGCTAGTTTTACTCAATGGCGTATCCACCTGTGCGTAATCTTGCGGGACACCTGCAGCGCGTCTTGGAACTGGGCAGCTGTTGCACGGCCTAGCTGTTGGTGCAGAAGTTCCGCAAGCCAATGGTGAGGCTGGATCGCGAGTGCCTCGGGGGTATGGTCGAAGTGGGTGAGCACTTCGTAGGGAGAATCGAGGAGGTTATCCGTGGGCAGCAGTTGCTTTGCAAGTGCCTAGTGCTGGTGGCCGTTGAGCTGGACAGCGCCCGCAAGGAATGGATGGATTCGCCTGCGCCGCGTAGCCGATTCCTCGGGCCTCAGATGGGAGCGATTGCGCGGAAACGGGCATAGCGAATCGGAAGCCGCCGTGCACGGAATTGCCGGGAGTCTCGGGAATGCGCGGTGAGCACGCGCGCGCAGAGCTACCGCCAGAACGGACGCAGCGGGGCCTGTTGCGCCTCTGGCGAGGAGTTCCGGCGGCAGCGCCGGACACGTCGGTCATTCTGCCCATGAACTGCAGGACGTGCTGGGCGTGGACCAAGCGGGCGCGGATGCCGGGCTCTTGCAGTGCGCGGAACGGCTGCTCTCAATAGATGCCGGTGCCTTCCATCGTCGCCGCAGCCACCTTGTGCTCACCCAGCCGGCCGACCATGTCGCGCAAACCGAAAGCGTGAGTGTCTCGATCAAGAAGAGCTCGGACGACCGACACGGGACCTCGAGGCAATGGCGCACGCCCACATTCGCAAGAATCTTGGCGCCCATGCCGCTCGCGTCTGGACAGCCCTACGCCAGTCGGGCATGAGCCGCTGGCGGTCCCAGCAAGAGGCGAAAAGCTCCCGAGGCATCCCGGCTGATAGCGCATCTGGGGCCATGTCCCGTCTCTGACGTCAGTCCAAGTCTGCAGGTGTCTGCCGATCGCAGTCTCTAGGTCTCCGCGACGATCCAGTCCCAAAGTTCCTGATGTGGGCTGACAGGTGGAGTCAGCTCCTCCTGCGGTAAGAGGCAGGTTGGGTAGGGGGCAGGATCAACCGAGTCGGAAGCGAAGGTGGTGTCTGCCCGTGTCAATCCATGGC
This sequence comes from Bryobacterales bacterium, assembly GCA_965203925.1. Taxonomy (GTDB): domain Bacteria; phylum Acidobacteriota; class Terriglobia; order Bryobacterales; family UBA6623; genus VXMF01. The sequence continues at coordinate 77,830 of OZ241924.1, read as the reverse complement.
GCGAGCAGGGGCTTGGACAGCAAGGCAGGCGCGGTCAATCCACTCTGGACCGGCCCACGGGCTCATGGGACCGCTCCGGCCTAGGAAGGACCCGGCCGGCCGGGTCCATCTCGCTAGGGGCTGCAGGAGAACGGTCGCAACAGACCCGCTGATCCTGACGGTCTGCCGCCGGCTTCGGGTGACCGCGAATTCCCGCGCCACGCGCAGTTTCGTGCCCGGGCAGGCCGTCTTCATTTCACTCAGCCCCGCTAGCCGGGGCTCCAGCGCGTCGTCAAGCGAATGCAGCGACCGCCACAGCAGGCGTACCAGCAGCACGGGGGCCCGTGGTCCGGAGGTTGGTTGGCCTCGCTCGAACAAGTGAGTCGCGAGTCACCTAGTGCGCCCTCCTCCGGATTTGTGGCCCCCTGGGCGTTGGCGTGGGTTGACGCAGCACACTCATTGGCTCACGACCGCCTGTGCGGATGTCCCAATGACACCTCTGCTCGTGAGTTCCTGCGATGGGTATCGAGTGACATGGGGATTGATCGCCTCTTGGAACTGGGATCAGTATCAACCGGCAACCGGGTCCGGAAATCTTGCCATGGAGCAGCGATCATGTTCCACTGGGTAAAGCGTTGGACCAGAACGACATTCTGGGCACCGCTGATGCCAAGAAATGGATAGCTCCCATAAACTGCACGGTATGAAGGCGCTGATTGTTGTCTCGGGCCTGCTCGTTCCGGCGCTCTTTGCCTCCCAGCCGAACATTGTCCTGATCATGGCCGACGATTTGGGATACGGGCATCTCGGATCCTACGGTCAGACAAAGATCAGCACGCCCAACATCGACAGGCTGGCGGCACAGGGCATGCGCTTCACGCACGCTTACGCCGGCTCGACTGTCTGCGCGCCGTCCCGTAGCGTTCTGCTCACAGGGCTGCACGGTGGCCACACTTCCGTGCGGGGCAATCTGGGCGACGCCCACATCGCCGACGCGGACGTGACGCTCGCGGAAGTTCTAAGGCAGGCCGGCTACGCTACCGGCGCCTATGGAAAGTGGGGTCTCGGACTGGAGGACAGCCCTGGCCATCCGCTCCGCCAAGGCTTCGACGACTTCTTGGGTTACCTGCATCAGGTCCACGCGCACTTCTACTACCCGTTCTGGCTGACCTTCAACCACGGCCGCATGAACCTCACCCGGAATCAAGACGGGGGCCGCGGACAGTACGCGCACGACTTGATCGTCGAGCGCGCCCTAGACTTCATCAGGACCAACCGGGAGGGGCCCTTCTTCTGCTACCTTCCCGTGATCATCCCGCACGTCGAGCTCGCCGTTCCTGCAGATTCGTTGGCGGAATACCTAGGCAAGTTCCCGGAGATTGGCGGGGGCCAAGAGCCGCGCATCGGCTACATTGTCTCGCCGAACCCTCGCGCCACGTATGCGGCGATGGTCTCGCGGTTGGACCGGGACGTAGGCCGGATCGTGGCGTTGCTTGAAGATCTGGGGATCGAGCGGGAGACGGTCGTGATCTTCAATTCCGACAACGGAGCCCAGTCGCGATTCGACGTCAACGAGGAGTTCTTCAACGCGTCGGGAGGCCTGCGCGGCTACAAGGGCTCGATGTACGAGGGAGGGATCCGTGTTCCCCAGATCGTCACCTGGCCGGGGAAGGTCAGGCCGGGCACGGTGACGGACCATGCCACCTACTTTCCGGACATGATGCCAACGTTCGCCGAACTTGCGGGTGTGCAACCCCCGCGAACCGACGGGATCTCTTTCGTCCCCACAATCATCGGGGAGGGGTCTCAGGCCGAGCACGAGTGGCTCTACTGGGAGCTGGTCGGGGACGGCAACAAACTGCTACGCCAAGCTGCCCGACACGGACGCTGGAAGTTCGTCCGCGCTTCCCGGGACGCCGCTGTCGAAGTCTATGACCTAGACACTGATGAGCGCGAGACCAGAGACTTGGCAACGCGGCACTCCGAGCTCGTAGAGCACTTTGAGCGCTGGGTGGGTAGCAACCGGACGCAGCCCCCGGAACAGCCGGCCCGATCGAGGGTGACCTACGAGGACTACGTCCAGCTCTCCCCAGTGGATCCAGCGGCGCTCGGTGCCCGGCGTCGGCCTCCGAACGAGAGCGGCGCTGATCCTCAAAGGCCCTTGCCCTGAAGGCTGCGATGAGGGTTGAGGAAGCGCCGGGACTCTGGTGCTTCCCGACCAGCGACGGGACCTACGCTCGCCCGTCCGGGCGCTGTCCACCCTTTGCTAGAATCGGATTTCTGGCCTTCGCCCGCGGGCTCCCACCCTCTCCACCGGCACTCATAGGGTGATCTCGGAATCATCCGCCTCAGCCCTGCATCAAACAGGCGCGACGGGTGTCCAGAATCCGCGCTCGATCGCCAGCATCGCGTCCCGCGGCAGAAAGTGAGCAAAGTAATGGAAAAGCACGTCTTCTCATTCGGCGGCAGCAAGACGGAGGGTGACATGACCATGCGCGACACCCTCGGCGGCAAGGGTGCCAATCTTGCCGAAATGGCCGGTGCCGGCATTCCCGTGCCGCCGGGATTCACAGTCTCGACGCAGGCTTGCAACTTGTACCTAGCCGGCGGCAACAAGATCCCGGAATCCGTCGAGGTCGAGATGGCGCAGGCTTTGGCGCGCCTGGAATCCGACATGGGAAAGAAGCTCGGCGACCCGAACGATCCGTTGCTGGTATCCGTGCGCTCCGGCGCCAAGTTCTCGATGCCCGGAATGATGGACACGGTCCTGAACCTTGGTCTCAACGATGTCTCCGTGGCTGGCCTCGCCAAGGTCTCCGGCAACTGGCGCTTTGCCTTGGACTGCTATCGGCGGTTCATCATGATGTTCGGAGACGTCGTGATGGGCGTCTCGAAGAGCCAGTTCGAGCGGATCCTCGAGGGCATCTTGGAAGAGGCGGGCGTCGAGAGCGACACCGAGCTGAACGTGGAGCAGATGCAGCGGTGCGTTGACGCCTTCAAGGAACATTACCAGCGGAGCCTCGGCGAGGCATTCCCGGAGGATCCGATCGAGCAGCTGAAGCTCTCCCGGGATGCCGTGTTTCGCTCGTGGGACAACCCCAGGGCCCGGCACTACCGACGCATGAACGACATTGCCAACGACCTTGGCACTGCGGTCAACGTCCAGGTCATGGTCTACGGAAACCTAGGTGAGACCTCCGCGACGGGAGTCGGCTTCACACGGGATCCGGCGACCGGGGACAACACCTTCTACGGCGAGTTCCTGCTCAATGCCCAAGGCGAGGACGTGGTGGCGGGAATCCGCACTCCGCGCCCGATCAGCGAGCTCAAGGGCATCCTGCCCGAGGCGTACGAAGAGTTGCGCAGCATCACCGCGCGCCTCGAGCGGCACTACCGGGACGTGCAGGACTTCGAGTTCACCGTCCAGCAGAGCAAGCTCTATATGCTGCAGACCCGGAGCGGCAAGCGCACGGGCGCCGCAGCGGTCAAGTTCGCCGTGGACATGGTCGATGAGGGCCTGATAACGGACCGCGAGGCGGTTATGCGAGTGGAGCCCCAGCATCTGGACCAGTTGCTCCATCCGGTCATCGAGCCGTCCTCCAAGGGCAGTCTCACGGTTCTCACGAAGGGCCTTCCGGCATCGCCGGGCGCAGCCGTCGGGCAGATCGTGTTCACGGCGGACTCTGCCGTGGAGGAGGCCGCCCTCGGCAACGACGTCTTGCTTGTGCGTGGAGAGACGACACCTGAGGACATCCATGGGATGGAGGCCGCCAAAGGCATCCTGACCTCGCGTGGCGGCATGACATCGCACGCTGCGGTCGTTGCGCGTGGCATGGGCTCGCCCTGCGTTGCCGGTGCCGGCGAGGTGACCGTGGACGCAGACAGCGCGCGCATCTCCTGCAACGGGCACGAACTCAAAGCCGGCGACTGGATCTCGATCGACGGCTCCACCGGGGAGGTGTTCGTCGGGCAGGCCGCCACCATCGATCCGGATCCCAAGTCCGGTACCTTCGCACGATTCATGGAGTTCGTCGACAATCACCGCGTTGCAAGGGTCCGCGCGAACGCGGAGACGCCGCGCGACGCTCGCGCGGCGCGCTCGTTCGGTGCTGAGGGGATTGGCCTGTGCCGGACCGAGCACATGTTCTTCGAGCCGGACCGCATCGGCCACGTGCGCCAGATGATCCTTGCCAAAGACGACGAAACCCGTGCCGGGGCGCTCTCCGAGCTGCTGCCGATGCAGCGGCAGGACTTTGTCGACCTGTTCGAGGTGATGGACGGCTATCCGGTGATCGTGCGCACTCTGGACCCCCCGCTTCACGAGTTCTTGCCTAAGCGCGAAGACCTCATGGTGGAGCTTGCGCAGTTGCGTGCCGCGGACCGGCGGGCGGACAGCGGTTCCAGTCCGGGTACAGCGGCGAAGCTGGCTGAGGTTTCCCAGATTCTCGAACGCGTGGAGGAGCTGCACGAGTTCAACCCGATGCTGGGCCACCGGGGGTGCCGCTTGGGCATCACGTTCCCCGAGATCACCGAGATGCAGGCCCGGGCGATCTTCGAGGCAGCCGTCGAGTGCGCCGCGAGGGGTGTCGATGCGATTCCCGAGGTCATGATCCCGCTAGTGGGCACCTTCAAGGAACTCGTGCACCAGAAGAGGATCGTCGTGGAGACCGCCGAAAGGGTCTTCCAGGAAACTGGAAAGTCCGTGCACTACAAGGTCGGCACCATGATCGAGGTTCCGCGCGGCGCGCTGACCGCTGACCAGATCGCGCATCACGCCGAGTTCTTCAGCTTCGGCACGAATGATCTGACCCAGACCACCTACGGTTTCAGCCGCGACGATTCCGGCCCGTTCATCAGCGCCTATCGCGATCAGGGCATCTTCGAGGAAGATCCCTTCCAGGTGCTGGACAGCGGCGGGGTAGGCCAGTTGATCGAGATTGCCGTGGAAAAGGGCCGGGCGGTCCGCCCGAATCTTGAGATCGGCATCTGCGGAGAGCACGGCGGCGAGCCCAAGTCGGTCACCTTCTGTGTGCGCTCCGGGCTGGATTATGTCAGCTGCTCGCCGTACCGAGTGCCGATTGCGCGGCTGGCGGCCGCGCAGGCGGCCATCACCGGCTGACGGGTCGCCCTTGGGGCGTCTCCCGCCACTCTGGCTCGTCGAACCGCCAATGCCGGCCGGTCAGTTCGCCATGGACGCTAGGAATTGTGCGTTCGTCTCGGTCTTGGCCAGCCGGTCCAGCAGCAGCTCGGCGGCCTCCACGGTCTGAAGCCCGCCGAGCACCCGCCGCAGCACCCAGACCTTGCCCAGCGTTTCCGGCGTGAGCAGCAGCTCCTCCTTGCGCGTCCCGCTGCGATTCGTGTCGATCGCCGGGAAGATGCGCCTGTCGACCAGCTTGCGGTCTAGGTGCGCCTCCATGTTTCCCGTCCCCTTGAACTCTTCGAAGATCACCTCGTCCATGCGGCTGCCGGTCTCCACGAGAGCCGTCGCGACGATCGTCAGGGACCCGCCCTTCTCGATATTCCGCGCCGCGCCGAAGAAGCGCTTGGGGCGCTGCAGCGCGTTGGAATCCACACCTCCGGAGAGCACCTTCCCCGACGGGGGTGCGATGGTGTTGTAGGCCCGTGCCAGCCGGGTGATGGAGTCCAGCAGGATCACGACGTCGCGCTTGTGCTCGACAAGGCGCTTAGCCTTCTCGATGACGGTCTCGGCAAGGTTCACGTGGCGCAACGCGGGTTCGTCGAACGTTGAGCTCACCACCTCCCCCCGCACCGACCGCTTCATGTCGGTAACCTCCTCAGGGCGCTCATCGATCAGCAGCACGATCAGGAATACGTTCGGCTGGTTCGCCGTGATCGAATTCGCGATGGCCTGCAGCAGCATGGTCTTGCCGGTTCGCGGCGGCGCGACGATCAGCCCGCGCTGGCCCTTGCCGATGGGCACGAGTAGATCGAGCACCCGACCGCTCAGGTTGCGCCGGTCGGTCTCGAGCCTGAAGCGGCTCTCCGGGTATAGCGGCGTCAGGTTGTCGAACATCACCTTGGTCTTCGCCGTCTCAGGGAGCTGGTAGTTGACAGCTTGGACCTTGAGCAGGGCAAAGTAGCGCTCGCCATCGTTGGGCGGACGAGCGTAGCCGCTGACGGTGTCGCCCTTGCGCAGCTTCAACTTGCGGATCAGGGCAGCGGAGACGTAGGTGTCGTCCTGACCGGGCTGGTAGTGGTACTCCGGCGACCGGAGGAACCCGAATCCCTCCTTCATGACCTGGAGCACGCCCTCGGTGAGGATCAGGCCCACGCCCTTGGACTGGGCTCGCAGCATGCCAAAGATGAGCTCCTGCTTGCGCAGGCCGGCACGGGTCTCCAGGCCCATCTGGCGGGCCTTCATGTGGAGTTCCGTGATGCTCAGCGCTTTCAGCGCGGCAACCTCGAGAGGCTTCCTGCCGTCCTTGACCATCTCGGCCTTGATCTGCTCGAACTCGGTCTCCTCGTCAGGCCCCTTGCGGCTGGCTACCGGGCCGCCTCGGCGCCTTCTGCGGCTTCCCGGGTCCCGGCGGTGGCGTGCCTTTCGAGGTCCTCGTCTTGGCGGGCGCGTGCCCTTCGCTCCGCTGCCACCCTCACCGCGTTCACCTTCCGCGGACGTCGACCGGAAGCGGCTTCGGCGCCTTCGCTTAGGCTTCGGCGGCTTCGGTCGTTCGCCACCCGCGCGCCCCCGGCGCTTACCCCCGTCGGTCTGCGGCGAAGCATCCGCCGGGCCCTTGCGGGCAGAGCGCGACGCCTCTTGGGGTGGCGGGCGGCCCTTTTGCTGCTTTGGCGTCGGACTTCCGCCCGATGCCTCGGTCCCGGCCTTGCCGGCGGCCTCGGCCGCCGGGGCTGTGTCAGGGCTCTCGCTAGAGTTCGAAGCCATTCCTCACCAAGTTCCCGAGGGTCGCACCCGGGCCCTGTTCAGGGCGCTGCTACGTCAAAAGGGCCGAGTCGATGACTCGCCAGAGTTGCTTGACTCCCTCCCCCGTAACAGCTGAGAACGGGACAGGAGGGGCGAACGTCTCCTCGATGGAGCGGGCCGAGCGTTTCCGCGCGCCCTGCTTTAGCTTATCCGATTTGGTGGCCGCCACGCAGTAGCGCTGGTCGTGATACTCGAGCCACTGCTGCATCTGCCGGTCCAGCGCGGTGGGGCCGTGCCGGATGTCGACAAGCAGCACGACCAGCCGCAGCGGGTCTCGGGCCTCCAGGTAGCCCTCCGCTAGGGACCTCCAACGGTTCTGCTCCACCCGCGAGACCTTGGCGTAGCCGTACCCGGGCAGGTCCACGAAGTAGAGCTTTCGGTTGATCCGGAAGAAGTTGATGGACCGGGTCCGGCCGGGAGTCTGGCTGGTCTTGGCGAGCTTCTTTCGCTCGACCCCGCCGCGGACGCGCTTGCGGTGCCGCAGTAGGAGAGCGTTCAGCAGGCTGGACTTGCCGACGTTGCTGCGCCCGACGAATGCGATTTCCGGCAGCCTGTCGCGCGGAAACTGGTCCGCGTGGTGAGCGGCCACCACGAACTCGACAGGCATGGCCCGGCGGCTCAGGCCGTAGGCAGGTCTTCCTGATGCACCACCGACACTCCGCCCGCTGTGAACGGGTGCGCGGACAGACCGGACAAGGGCTCCGCCAGCGCAAAGTCCAGCACACTGTCCATCGTCTCCACGAAGTGCAGCTTCAAACCCTCGCGGACATTCTCCGGGACATCCGGCAGGTCCTTCTTGTTTTCCTTTGGGAGGACAACTTCGCGGATGCCGTAGCGGTTGGCGGCCAGCAGCTTCTCCTTCAGCCCCCCGATTGGGAGCACCTTGCCGCGCAGCGTGACCTCGCCGGTCATGGCCACGTCGCCCCGCACCTTCACCTTGGTCAGCGCGCTCGCCAGCGCGGTCGTCAAAGTGATGCCAGCGGAAGGGCCGTCCTTCGGGATAGCGCCCTCTGGCACGTGGACGTGGATGTCCAGGTTCTGGTAGAAGCCCTTGGGCAGGCCGAAAGCGCTCGAGCGCGACCGCACGTAGCTCATTGCCGCCCGGGCTGACTCCTGCATGACGTCGCCGAGCTTGCCGGTCAGGGTCAGCTTGCCGGAGCCGTCCATCAATGTTGTCTCGATGTGCAGCAGGGTGCCGCCCAGCTCCGTCCAAGCCAGACCGACCGCCGTGCCGATCTCGCTCCGTAGCTCCGCGCCTGGCTGGCGATATCTCGGAACCTTAAGGTACTTCTTCACCGCCTCCTGGTCGATCACAGCGGCCGCTTGCCTCTTCGAGCGCGTGCCGCGGACAACCTCCAGCGCGACCTTGCGGCAGATGTTGGAGATCTCGCGTTCCAGATTGCGCACGCCGGCTTCTCGCGTGTACTCCTCGATGATGGTGTGGATGCCTTCGTCCGTGAACTCGATGTGCTTGCCGGGCTTGAGCCCCACGTTGGCGACCTGCTTGGCGACCAAGTGCCGCTTGGCGATCTCGGTCTTCTCGCCCTCCGTGTAGCCGCTGATGCGGATGACCTCCATGCGGTCCAGCAGGGGGGCGGGCAGCGTGTGCAGCACGTTCGCCGTTGCGATGAAGAAGACTTGGCTGAGGTCGAACTCCACGTCGAGGTAGTGGTCCTGGAATGCAGAGTTCTGTTCCGGGTCGAGCACTTCCATCAGCGCGGCCGAGGGGTCGCCGCGGAAGTCGGTCGACATCTTGTCGACCTCGTCCAGCACGAAGACCGGATTGCGCTTGCCGGCCTTCTTCATCATCTGGATGATCTGGCCCGGCAGCGCGCCGATGTACGTTCTCCGGTGGCCCCGGATCTCCGCTTCGTCGCGCACGCCGCCCAAGGAGAGCCTCACGAACTTGCGGCCGGTCGCCCTTGCGATGGACTGCCCCAAGGAGGTCTTGCCCACGCCTGGAGGCCCGACGAAGCACAGGATGGAGCCCTGCGGCTTGGTCACAAGCCGCCGCACCGCCAAGAACTCGAGGATGCGCTCCTTGACCTTCTCAAGGCCGTAGTGGTCCGCGTTGAGGACTTTTTCGGCATTCGCGAGATCGCGGATCTCGCGGCTCTTGGCCTTCCATGGGACCGACAGCAGCCAGTCCAGGTAATTGTGGGAAACCGTGCTCTCCGCGGACATTGCGGGCATGTTCTCGAGCTTTCGCACTTCTGCCAAGGCCTTCTTCTTGGCGTCCTTGCTCATTCCCGCCTTTTCGATCCGACGGCGGTACTCGTCGAACTCGCTCTTCTCGCCGCGGCCGAGTTCCTTCTGGATCGCCTTGATCTTCTCGTTGAGGTAGTACTCCTTCTGGGCCTTCTCCATCTGCTTCTTGACCCGCGACTGAATTGTGCGGTCGACTGCCAGCTTCTCCAGTTCGATGTCGAGAAGGTCCGCAATGCGCGCGAGCCGCTGGACGGGGTGGAAGATCTCGAGGAGATCCTGCTTCTCCGGAATGGTCAGCGGCAGGTTCGCGCCGATAGTGTCGGAGAGCTTGGCCGGATCATCGCCGCGCACGGCCGCGATGATGGTCTCGTAGTTCACGCTCTGGCTCTGCTTGACGTACTGCTCGAAGACCGAGCTCACCCGGCTGACGAGGGAGTCGAGCTCTGGGTCGTCGGTGTCCGCGAACCGCACTATCTCCACCAGTGCTCGCATGTATCCGCCTTCGACGCGAACACTGCGGAGCCGTGCCCGCTCCAGGCCCTCCACCAGCACTTTGATGTTCCCGTTGGGGAGCTTCAGGCTCTGCACGATCGAGACGATCGTGCCGACTTGGTACACGTCGTCGGGGGTCGGGGCGTCCTTCGAGGCGTCGTGCTGGGTGGCCAGGAAGATCTTCTTGTCGTGCTCGAGCGCGGCTTCCAGCGCTGCCACGCTCGCGGGGCGGCCAACGACGAATGGGGACATCATGTTCGGAAAGATCACCACGTCCCGGATGGGCATCATGGGGACTCGAACGCTCATCCTGCCGGGACTGCTGGTCGCCATGCCTTCATTCTACGATGGCCCTGCTGAAACGCCGCTTCTTGGGCGAGGCGCCCGGGCCTTGCGGGCTCAGCCGGCCTTGTTTAGCAGTCTGGCCAGGAACTTCTCGTGGTCTTCCAGCACCATCTGCTCGGTGACAACGAATTTCTTCACGCGCCGCTTCTGGGACGGCAGGTAATACATCAGCTCAAGCATCAGCTCTTCCAGGATCATCCGGAGGCCGCGCGCGCCGACTTCCCGCTTCATGGCGAGCCGCGCTATCGAGTGCAGCGCTGGAGTCTCGAATTCTAGGGCGATGTTCTCGTACTCGAAGAGCTTCTGGTACTGCTTGACCAGGGAGTTGCGCGGAACTGTGAGGACCTTGACCAGTGCCTCCTCGTCAAGGGCTGCCAGCGTGGCACTGACCGGCAGGCGACCGATGAACTCCGGGATGAAGCCGAACTTGATGAGGTCGTGGGGTTCCACCTGACCCAGCAGCCCGAGGTCGCCCTGTCTGCTGGCGTGGAGGCCCGCCTTGGGCGGGGCGTCCTGCTCGACGACCGGTTCGCCGCGGAATCCCACCACCCGTGTGTCGATCCTCCGTGCCACGATCTTGTCCAGTCCCACAAAGGCTCCGCCGCAGATGAAGAGGATGTTGGTCGTGTCCACTTGGGTGAACTCTTGATGGGGGTGCTTGCGGCCGCCTTGCGGCGGGACGTTGGCGACCGTGCCCTCCAGAATCTTGAGCAGGGCTTGCTGGACGCCCTCTCCGGACACGTCCCGCGTGATCGAAGGGTTCTCGTCGCGCCTGCTGATCTTGTCGATCTCGTCGATGTAAACGATGCCCTTTTCGGCGCGGCCGACGTCCCCGTTGGCGGCTTGGAGCAGCTTGAGGATGATGTTCTCGACGTCCTCTCCGACGTACCCCGCCTCCGTAAGGGTCGTAGCGTCGGTTAAGGCTAGGGGCACGTCCAAGATCGTGGCCAGGGTCCGGGCGAGGAGGGTCTTGCCCGTTCCGGTGGGGCCGATCAGCAAGATGTTGGACTTCTGGACCTCGACATCCTGCCCGGCCTTGGGCCCTCTCTGCCGGCGCTGGTCCATGTAGACCCGCTTGTAGTGGTTGTAGACAGCTACCGAGAGGCGCTTCTTGGCGGCCTCTTGGCCGATTACGTACTCGTCGAGCTTGGCCTTGATCTCGCGAGGCTTGAGCAGCGCTGGCAACCGCTGGTTGCCGCCCTTTGGAGACTGGTCCTCCTCAAGAATCGCATTGCAGATGACGACGCACTCGTCGCAAATGTACGATTTGGGGTACTTGCCGGGGGTGGCGATCAGCTTGGAGACGACATCGTGACTCTTGCGACAAAACGAGCACCGCAGGGGCGCTTCCGTGGACGGCCGCCTCACGTGCGTTCCTAGTTCCGGGATTTCATAGGCAGGAGCTGAAGTCGTTCACTATTGACTGCATCGTACCAGAGAATGCCGCGCCGGATGGTGTCCCCGCTCCTGCCGTTCCAACAAGAGGGCGTCCTGCCCGCGCTCGACCAAACACCTGGCCCGGGCGCGGCGGGGGCTGGCGCCCTGTTTGCGGCTGCTTGGGGTCGGGATTGGGCTGCTTGGCCAGGGTGCGCGAATTGGTCGCTTTGAGCACCCGGGCCTGCAGGACCGGCGACTGAGGCGCGGGGACTTGGCCGGGCGCGGGCCTGTCGTGCTCTCCAGTCCGTCCAATAGGCCGGTTGCGGGAAGCCGTGCGCTCCTATACCATGAGCACCGGTTGAGGAATGGCACAAAGTGGGCGAGTACGCCGCGGCTTTGGTGCCATTACGGATCGGGTGGCACCGCGCACTTGGACTGTGCGCTTGGGAGCGGTCAGAGACGCCGCCTCACCAACACGCGGGCGAACTTGGGGGGCTTTCCGGCCGTTCAGGACACCGATCAGCGCCTCGAAGGAGAGGCGTCGCACGCGCTGCCCGTGGAGGAGCCTTGGGGCTCAGTTGTCCCGAACAGGAGGCAAGGGAGGAATACACATGCGACCGAAGATGTTGACGGTGGGCGCCGTTTGCGCGCTGATTGTGCTGGCGGCACCAGGGCTCGGGCAGGTTACGACGGCGACCCTATACGGGACCGTCCAGGATTCAACGGGGGCCGTGATCCCGGGCGGCGAGGCCCAGGTTACGAACGACGACACCGGCCTGGTGTACATCGCGCCCGTGAATGCTCAGGGGGATTTTGTCTTCAACGTGCTACCGGTCGGGACGTACACTCTCAAGATCGAGTCTGACGGATTCAAGTCTTACCAGAGCACGGGAATCACGCTGATCGCTTCCCAAGTGGTCCGCCAAAACCACATGCTCGAATTGGGCAGCCTGACCGAGACGATCACGGTTGAGGGGCGGCCGCCACTGGTCAACACCGAGGCGTCCGAGCAGCGGGAGAGCTTGGACTCGATGAAGGTCCGCGAACTCCCCTTGGCGCGGCGAAACATCACCCAGGTGCTGAAACTGTCCACCGGAGTTGACGTTGGCGGGGGAAGCCTTCGTATCAATGGCCTAGGGAAGAGCGGCACGGGAATCACGGTGAACGGCACTGACGCCAACTCCAATCCCTCCGAAGGGCGGGCGCTGCAGCAGTACGGCGGCCGCAACTACATGGACGTGATGAGCATTGAGGCCGTAGACGAGGTGCAGGTCATGCGCGGGATCATGAAGGCCGAGAACGGGGGAGTGGTCAGCGGCACGATCAACATCATCAGCAAGCAGGGAACGAACGAGTACCACGGCAGCGTGTTCGAGAACTATCGCTCGCACGTCTTCAATGCGCGAAATCCCTTCCAGACGAACGTGGATTCGTCCGGCGCGATGCTTCCGAAGAACCGAGAGGTGTTCAACCAGTTCGGCGGGTCGATTGGCGGTCCCGTTCAGCGCAACCGGATGTTCTTCTTCGCCACCTACGAGGGATACCGCGAGACCGCCTCGCAAAGGGTCGCTGGCACCGTGCCCACCCCCGAACTGCGGACGACAATCCTGAACGCCCTGCCATTCCAGGAGACCAGGCTGCTGATGGACACGATCCCCGAGCCCACCCTCCAGCTGGACCAGTACCGCGGGCGGGTCGAGTCTGTCGGCACGCGTCGCAGGACGGAGAACCATGTTGTGGCGCGTGCGGACTACCGCCCGACATCCACGAGCAACCTGTCGTTCACCTATACCCGCAATCGGCCCTTCGGGCTTGACCCTAGGTACAACCTCAACGGTGCGAACGACCGCACGTATACCTACATTCAAGACCGCTACAACGCGCAATACACACTCAGCAGCGCGACGTGGGTGTCCGAGACCCGATTCGGCTACAACTACGCCGACATGGAGCGGCTCGACAACATCTTCACGCTCCAAGACCCGGACAGGGCCGAGTCGATCGATTGGCAGAACAGGATCCCAAGGCTGAGGTTGCGGAACGTCGGGGGGACCGTGACGCTAGGGAGCGGCGAGGTCTGGCTGATGGAGGGCGCAACCACCACTGTCGACCAGAAGCTCACGACCAACAGGGGCAAGCACACCCTCAAGTTCGGTGCCCGGTTCGTCCATTACGGGGGATCCCGCACGAATCCCGAGAATCCGATGTACGAGTTCCTCAACATTGAGGAAATGCAGGCCAATCGCATCAACGGCGCTGTGGTCTCGTTCGGGTCGAACGGCCCGCACTCGTCGCGCATGTACGAGTTCGGCGGCTTCTTGCAGGACGATTGGCGGGCCAGCCAGAGGCTCACGCTGAACCTCGGGCTTCGCTACGACTTCTACTCCAACAACACCGTCAAGCCGACCGGGGCGATCGATGTCACCAACAAGAACCTCGAGCTGCCGCCGGGCGCCGACTTCACCAACTTCGCCTTCGGCTCCCGCCGCCCGAGGGACAAGCCGACCGAGCATGACGGATGGGCCAATCTGGGCCCGCGCGTGGGGTTCGCCTATCGCTTGGACGATGAGGGCCAGACGGTACTGCGAGGGGGCGTGGGAGTCATGTTCGCTGCCCAAGTCCCGGCTCTGTTGCGCCAGAGCGTGGCCGGCCCGGACATTCCGTTCCGCGTTCGGTACAGTTCGCAGGAAGCTGCGCGGCTAGGCGTGCGATACCCCTTCAGCAACGAAGAGGTCATCCCGATCGCGCTGCAAGACATCCAGGCCAGCGGCAACGAGCTTGTCTTTTCCCTCATCACGCCGGATCTGCAGAATCCCTACACGATCAACTACCAGTTCAACATCCAGCGCCAGCTGACCTCGGACCTGATGTGGGAAGTCGGCTACGTGGGCACGCGAGGGGTGAAGTTTCCGATGCACCGTCGCTTCAACCTCCCGAACCGACAGACTGGGATTAGGCCCAACCCGAAGATCATCCCGGGCGGGCCGTACTTCGTTGACATGGGCGAGAGCGTGATGAACCACTCTCTGCAGACATCCGCGCGCAAGCGCTTCTCGCGCAACGTCTCCTTTGACATCCACTACACGTGGGGCAAGACCATCGCCTACACCGGCGGCGACGTGGGCGTCTATTACGGGACGGACGCGACCTCGGGTATTCAAGACTTCTTCAACATCGGCATCGAGCGCGGCAACCCCGGCTATGACACTACGCACCGCGCGGTCGCCGACCTGATCTACGAGCTGCCCTCGTTGAGCAGCTCCAACCCTGTTATTCGGGGCGTTCTTGGCGGATGGCAGATTGCCGGAATCTACTCCGGCACGACCGGCGAACCGGTCACAATCAGGCAGGGCTGTTCACAGGGCTGGGCCTGTCGGTCGGACTATGTCGGCGGCAACCTGTACGTCGGTGAGGGCATAACCTTCGGTAGGGCGAGGGTCGGTTCGCACCAAGACGTGCGGTACCTGAATCCGGACGCGTACCAGAGGGTGGACGAAGTGCGCGGAATCGCTCAGCGGCCAGGCAACGCTGGCAACGGGCTGGTGCGCGGCCCGGGCCGGTGGACGGTAGACTTCTCGCTCGCGAAGAGCTTCCGCCTCGGCGAGGCATCCCGCTTGCAGCTCAGGGCAGACATGTTCAACGCCCTCAATCGGGTGAACCTCGGATCCCTGAACGGCAACGTGGAGAATTCGGACTTCGGGACCTTGGACAATGCAGGAGCCATGCGCCAGATGCAGATGGCCATTCGCATCACTTTCTAGGCCGCGGGCCCCCGCTAGTTGGCGCGGCAGGTTCGGACCTCCGCCGTTCGCGTGCCAAGCCCGGAAGCCTGGCCGGGCTTGGCCGCAAGCGCCCGCGGATTCTGGGGAGTGACAGGGAAGAGCCTGCGGCGCTCGCCGTGGCCCTATCGAAGCAGCGATTCCAGCTCCACGCGGGCGTCGGTCCGGGCATCGCGATACTTGACGATGACCGGGGCGTGTAGCGAGAGGCCCATCTCCGCGCCGCGACCGCGCTTGATGGGGCGGGAGCCCGGCACGACGACTGCCCGCTCGGGGATAACGAGCGGGTCGTCGCCCGCCGCTCGGAGGACGGCTCCTCGGACGATGTCGTAGACCGGCGTCGATCGCGTGAGCACAGTCCCGGCGCCGAGGACAGCCGACCGTTTGACAATAGTGCCCTCGTACACCCCGCAGTTGCCGCCGACCAGCACGTCGTCCTCGATGATCACGGGCAGAGCTCCGACCGGTTCCAGCACTCCCCCGATCTGTGCGGCGGCGCTGATGTGGCAGTTCTTGCCGATCTGGGCGCAGCTGCCCACGAGCGCGTGCGAGTCCACCATGGTTCCGTCGTCCACGTAGGCGCCGACATTGACGTACATCGGCGGCATGCAAGTCACGCTCCGGCCCAGATAGCAGCCGTCGCGCAGGCTCGAGCCCCCCGGGACGACCCTGACGCTGTCGTCAAGGGAAAGGCCCCGTGGCGGGTAGGTGGACTTGTCGATGAAGCGGAATCGGCTGCCCGCGTCGGACATGTCCACGCTGCGGCCGAGCCGGAATCCGACCAGGATTCCGCGCTTCACCCATGCGTTGACCCGCCAGCCTTGCGGCTGAGCCTCGCCGTCGGGCTCGGCGGCGCGGATCGTGCCACTGTTGAGTCCCGCCTTGAACTCGGCAAACGTCTCCAGGTCTTGATGGCTGTAGGACTCGCGGTTCTGGCGGTACAGTGCGTTCATTCGCGCTCGGAGCATTGATCCAATCGTACAGGCTGGGCTGCCCGCTCACACCCCTTCCCGATGCGCTCGCGAGCGCCGGGCCGCACTTTGTGGACTCTGTCTCGGTGCTACACTTGGCGTGCGATTTCCATGGCCCAATTCTTGCCAAACACGTACCGCGGCAAGCTGATCATCGTCGAGGGGATCGACGGTTCGGGCAAGTCCACCCAGCTGGCGCTGCTGAACCAGTGGCTCCGGTCGTTGGGTCTGGTCGTCTCCTTCAGCGAGTGGAATTCTTCACCGATCGTCCGCGGCACGACAAAGCGCGGCAAGAAGAAGCAGATGTTCACGCCGACGACCTTCAGCTTGGTCCACGCGACGGATTTTGCGGACCGTCTCGAGCGCCATATTCTGCCGATGCTTGAGGCCGGCGCCGTCGTCTGCGCGGACCGCTACGCCTACACCGCGTTTGCGCGAGACGTGGCCCGCGGCGTGGGCCCGGAATGGGTCCGCAACCTGTACCGCTTTGCGGTCAAGCCCGACATAGCCTTCTATTTCCGCGTGCCCCTCAGTGTTGCGCTGGACCGGATTCTGCGGGGGCGGGCTTCCCTGAAGTACTACGAGGCCGGAATGGACCTGAACCTCAGCTCGAACATCCGCAAGAGCTTCGGGCTGTTCCAGAAGCGGATCCGCAAGCAGTACGAGTCCATGTCGAAGGAGATGGGCTTCAATGTGATCGACGCAACGCGGTCGATCCAGGAACAGCAGAAAGAAGTGCGTCAGGTCGTGATGAACACGATAGGGGACGCTCTGGAGAACGACATATTGCGCGTTTCCCGCTAGCCATCGAGCCATGAAAGACCTGAAGCCCCTCACGTTCTACAGCGATCCGCTGCCAGGCATCGACCCCAGCGATCTACAGGGCAAGCTGATCGCGATCGAGGGCCCGGACTCTGTGGGGCGGACGACCCAGGTAGAGCGCATCCGGAACTGGCTTGAAGCCAGCGGGCACGCGGTTGTCGACACCGGGCTGGCGAGGTCTGCCCTGACGAAGGACGGCATCCAGCGGGCCAAGACAGGCCACACCTTGGGACCGCTCACGATGAGCCTGTTCTACATGTCGGACTTCGCCGACAGGCTGGAGCATGTGATCATCCCGGCGCTCCGTGCCGGTTTCGTTGTCATCACGGACCGCTACTTCTACTCTGTGGTGGCCCGGTCTGTGGCGCGCAATCTGGACTCCGAGTGGCTCGAGAGAGTCGGGGGCTGTTCGCTCGTTCCCCACACGGTCCTGTACATGCGCCCCAGCGTCGACGAGATCGTGGCTCGCACGGTCCGGGGACGCCGGTACTTCGAATACTGGGAGAGCGGAATGGACGTCCCCTACGGCTCCAACCGCTTCCGGAGCTTCGTTCGGTATCAGGGCAAGCTGATCGAAGTGCTGGACGGATTCGCCGAAAAGTACGGCTTCACGACCGTGGACGCAACCCGCTCCCCGGACGACATCTTCGCCGAGCTGCGGCAACACATCTCGGTCGTCGTCGGGCTCTAGGGCGACTTGCACGTGCCGCTCCGCGTCAAGCTGCTGGTCTTTGACCTGGACGGGACTCTGATCGATTCGACCCTCGACCTGGCGCTGTCGGTCAACGCCACGCGCGCGAACGCAGGGCTTGGCCCTTTGGACGTGGAGACCATCTCCTCGTACGTCGGTAACGGAGCGGAGATGCTCGTGCGCCGCGCCTTGGGTCCAACCGCGAGCGAGCCGGACGTGCGCTCGGGACTGGCCTTCTTCCTTCGGTACTACTACGTGCACATGCTGGACAACACCTGTCTCTACGACGGCGTAGAGGAGGCGCTCTCGGTGTGGCGGCGAATTGGTGTGACGATGGCAGTTCTGACCAACAAGCCGGAGCGCTTCAGCCGAGACCTGCTCGCCGGGCTTGGATTGGCAGGGTGGTTCGCGCGGATCTACGGGGGGAACAGCTTCTCCACCAAGAAGCCCGACCCGTACGGGTTGCTGCGGCTCATGCGCGAGCTTGGCTCCGGGCCTTCGGAGACTCTGATGGTCGGAGACAGCTCGGTGGACGTGCTGACGGCCCGCAACGCTGGGACTCAGTGCGCGGGTGTGCTCTACGGGCTCAGGCCAGGGGACTTCGAACGCCACCAGGCGGACATCATGGTGGGGGACATGCGCGACCTATGCGGCGCCGTTGTGCCGGCGAGTCTGTCGCCCGTGCGCTGAGCGCGCTGGCCTGAGCATTCCCAGCAACGGGTCGCAACAGGGACCAGGGAACGATCGTGTGGCCGAGGCTGCGTTGCCCGTGCCCGCCGCCAGACGGTCGGAGACGCTGATGGTCGGCGCCGATGCGTGAACCTCACCTGCCGGCAACATCGGACTGCTGCCCCGTCCCTTCACCTCTACCGCTCATCCCCCGTCCCCTCAGCAGGTGCCAGTGTCCCTAGCCGCACTATTGGGCCGGCAACCGCCGCCGGCATGTCCCCAAGTCCCACCAGTCCGTCACCTTGGCGCGTCGGCTGTCGTCGAAGTTGCTACTGGTAGCTGCCATCATTGCGTGCGGGCTATCGGAATCGAAGCCCTAAGACGTCGCCTGAGCGAGTATGTGCGGCTGGCGGCGTCGGGGGAGACAGTTCTGATCACCGACCGCACCAGAGTCATTGCCGGGTTCGGGCCTCCGAGGGCGTCTAGTCGCCGAGTCTCGGCAGACGCGAAGCTGGCCGACGCCGTAAGACAGGGATGGATCTCGCCACCTGCACTCCCACCTGGGGAGGTGCCATCCCCACCCGCCCCGGTGGCGCCGCTGAGGGAGATCCTCAGCGAACTGGCGGGAGACCGGAGCGACCGGTGATCTACGTCGACACATCCGTAGTCCTCGCTCACCTTTTGGCCGAGGAGCGCAGACCCACCAGCGCGATCTGGCAAGAATCGCTCGTCGCAAGCAGGCTGCTTGAGTAGGAGACGTGGACCAGGATTCATGCTCGCCATTTGAACGAGACTCACGGTGAGGCGGCAGGCGAAGTCCTCGGCAGAATTGCGTTGGTAGAGCTCGCACCGGCAGTGCTTGACTGCGCTCTGGCACCCTTTCCTGCTCCCGTTCGCACTCTTGACGCGCTGCATCTGGCGACCTGCGATTTCTTGCGCGCCCGTGGACAGCGGATTACCCTGGCGACCTACGACCAGAGAATGGCCGCAGCGGGTCGGGCGATGGGGCTGGACCTGTTGATCTCGCGAGCTGAGAGCCGCCCGGGATCACGCGCCCCCAATGCCCCGGGGCCAAGGCCGCGCACGGGCACCTTCCCGAATTGGGGCGCTCCATCTCCGCCGTCTGGTCCGCAAACTGCCATGTACTTCAGCAAGAATGGGCAAGCCTGACGCCCGGTCGGTAATTGTGCAGACGTGAGCTGTTCCGGTAATCTGAAAGGGGTCTTGGTTAAGGGCATCGGTATTGTCTCCAGTGCCCGCAGGTTCAAACAGGAGGTAAAACCATGACTAATAAGAGGATGAGGGTGGCTCTCGCGCTCGTAGCTGCGATGGCGCTCTCCGCGACAGCGTCGTTCGGGCAGATCGAGTCGGCGCGCATCCAAGGAGTGGTGGGCGACGCCACCGGGGCTGTGATTCCCGGGGCCACTGTCCGGTTCGTGCACGTCGCCACCGGGCAACAGTTCGAGGTCTCGACCAGCGCAGACGGACTGTATCGCTCAATACCGCTGCGCATTGGCGAGTACCGCGTCGAATACGAGGCGGACGGATTCAAGCGGTCGGTGCGCTCGGGCGTCAACCTTGAGCTTCAGGAGACGGCCGTGATCGACGTCGTCCTTGAGATCGGGGATCTGACCGAGGTTGTCGACGTGACCGCCGACGCAGTGCTGCTAGAGACGACCGAGGCGACGCAAGGCCAGGTGATCAACAACCAGCGCATCGTCGACATGCCGCTGAACGGCCGCGACTACATCCAGCTCGCACTTCTCTCGGCCGGCGCCATTCGTCCGATCGGCGGACGCTTTGGCGGCTACAGTGCCGGCGGTCAGAGAACCACCCAGAACAACTACACGCTCGACGGCGTGGACAACAACGGCCTGCAGATCGCCGCACAGGGCCGCAGGGCCGAGGTCGTCAAGCCTTCCGTCGACGCCATCGAGGAATTCAAGATCTCGACCAACGCCTACAGCGCGGAGTCGGGCAGGGCGCTGGGAGGCACTGTCAACGTCTCGATCAAGTCAGGCACGAACGAGTTCCATGGGACCGTTTTCGAGTTCCTGCGCAACGACGTGCTGGACGCCAAGAACTTCTTCGACGATCCGGACTCTCCCAAGCCGCCGTTCAAGCGAAATCAGTTTGGGTACTCGGTCGGGGGCCCGATACGGCGCAACTCGACGTTCTTCTTCACGGACTTCGAGGGCACCCGCATCCGCGAGTCGGCGACTTTCGTGGAGACTATCCCCACACAGGATCAGCTCGCCGGCAACTTCAGCGGAGTCCCGCAGACGATCTACGACCCCGCGACGTATGACAGCGCGGCCAATCTCAGGGATCCATTCCCGAACAACACGATTCCAACCGATCGCATCGACCCAGTCGCCCGAGGCGCGAGCGCATTCTACCCCGCTCCAAACACCCCAGGGCTGACGCGCAACTGGCGCACGGCGGCCCCGGACAAGGAAGACGACGACAAGTGGGACGTGAGAGTGGACCAGGTCATCAGCGCCAGCGACAACATCTTCGGGCGCTACAGCCAGCAGGACAGCTACGTGCCCTCACCGATCCGTTTCCCGTCGCTGCAGGACGGTGACGGCACGGAGTTCAACCACCGCGGTCAGAACTTCGCCGTGGGCTGGAACCACATCTTCACTCCGACGCTGATCACGACCGTGAAGCTCGGCTGGAACCGAATCTACACGAATCGTCAAGCCCTTGCGGCCAGCAACCTCAACCAAGAGCTCGGGCTGACCGGCGTCAACCAATCCCTCAATGGGTCGGCCAGGTTCGCGATCAGCGGCATGCGCCCGGTCGGGACTTCGAACTTCACGCCCAATCTGATCGACTCCCAGAATCGGCAGATCAACATCGACACCAATTGGACCAAGGGCCGCCACAGCGTGAAGTTCGGCTACTCGCTGCAGCTGCTGCAGAGCTATCTGACCAACCCGCAGCAGGAGCTCGGCCAGTTCGTTTTCAACGGGAACTTCTCGAGACAGACGCAGAACGTCGAGGGGGGCAGGGGAGGCCGGCCTGTGGCCGACTTCCTGCTCGGGATACCGTTCCGCACGGACATCTCCAACTCCGTCTACATGAACCTTCGCTCGCCGTGGCAGCATTTCTACCTGCAGGACGAGTGGCGCGTCAACGACAGGCTCACGCTGAATCTCGGCCTGCGCTACGAGCACAACATGCCTTGGTACGACAAGGACAACGGCATTTCGAACTTCGACATTGACACGGATCCGGCCAACCCGACATTCTTCCTGCCCTCCAACGAGAGCATCGGGTCGCGGGCCACGCTCGATCCGGACCTGAACAACTTCGCACCCCGGTTCGGGTTCGCCTACAGGGTTCTCGATGGCACGGTCCTCCGTGGCGGGTACGGCATCTTCTACGCGAACTACGAGGGTACCGGTGGCGGCCAGTTCTTGGAGACGAATCCGCCCTTCCACATCAAGTCGCAGATCTCGACCGACAGCATCAATCCAAGCGTCCTGCTGCGGACGGGCGTGCCCGATGGCGTGGTAACCCCCGAGCGGGCCGTTGCCCTCCGTTTCTCCTCGTTCGAGCGCGACCCGCCGTGGCCCATCTCGCAGCAGTGGAACTTCAACATCCAGCAGTCCCTAGGGGCCAACACCGTTTGGGAGATCGGCTACTACGGAACAAAGGCACAGCACTTGGTGAACCGCATCGACGGCAACTACGCCCTGCCCGGCCCCGGCAACATCAATCCGAGGCGCCGGTACACGAGCGCGGTCTTCCCGGGCACCGACATCGTTGTTGGCCCGCTGGCTGCAATGAACCGCCACGAGTTCAACGGCAACTCCCTGTTCCACTCCTTCCAGACGCGCATCGAGCGCCGGTACTCCAACGGTTTCACGCTGCTCGCGGCGCACGTGTGGTCCAAGAACATTGGGGACGTGCCCGGCTTCTCGGGTTCGGGGAATGCCCCTAACAGCGGTATCCAGAACCCCCTGAACCGTGCGGCCGAGCGCAGCCTTGACAATCAGCACCGCTCGCACAGCTTCGTCAGCAGCTACATCTACGACCTGCCGTGGGGTCAGGGCCGCCGCTGGGGAACTTCGTGGGGCCGTGCCCAGGATGCCGTGCTGGGAGGTTGGACCGTAGCCGGAATTGTCTCGATCGCTGCGGGTCGCCCGTTCGGATTGAGGGTGCGCGGAAACCCGGCGAACAACGGGAACTTCAGCCGCCCGAACGTGGTGGCGGGGACCAGCCCGCACCTCCCGGGAGGCCAGCGTGATCCCGAGCGGTGGTTCAACACCGACGCATTCGTGCGCAACAACGACTACGAGTACGGGAACGCCGGGCGCAACATTCTGATCGGACCCGGGGTCGCGAACTGGGACTTCGCCGTGTACAAGACCTTCAAGATGACGGAGGGCGACATGCTTCAGTTCCGCTTCGAGAGCTTCAACTTCACGAACACGCCGATCTTCAACTTCCCCAACTCGGAGGTCGGCAACAACAACTTCGGCCGCATCACCAGCGCAGGTAGGCCGCGCAACCTGCAGTTCGGCCTGAAGTTCATCTTCTGACGCCGGTCAACGGCAGCCAGCCCGCGGCCCCCGGACCTTGAGTTCCGGGGGCCGCAACTGTTTCCGGCGGCCAGACTACAGGCTGATTGCGTCCCAAGGCTTGCGAGCCTTGCGGCCGAGCATTCGCGAGGCTGCCGCATCGTTGACGAAGTCCTCCCGGTCGGCATCCCAAGCAAGCTTGCGGCCGGCTTGGTAGGCAATGTTCCCAAGGTGGGCCACCAGTGAGGACCGATGGCCAGTGGCGGCGTCGCAGCGCGGCGCCTCCCCGTCGCGAACGCAGCGCACAAAGTGCTCCGCATGCAGTGCAGAAGGTTCCGGGCCCGACTTTCTGGCACGCTCGAGCTTGCTCGGGGAGAAGGGCGCCCCGCCCGCGAGCGAACCGCCGTATGCACCGCTCTCGGGGATGATCTCGTAACCTAGCCGATCTGCGATGAGCGTGCCATTGCTTCCGTAGAAGGCCATTCCATTGGGCCTGTTCTCGGGCCCGCGCGCGCCGTGCAGGGGCATGCCCGGCGTGAGTCGGCCGATGCTGCCGAACGAGTTCGTGTTGCAGGTCTCGTAGCTGAGGATGAACCCCGGGTACTCGAACGTCACTTGCAGCAGGTCGGGCTGGTCGCCCATCCCGCCCACCGCGAACCTGCCTCCGGTGGCCACCACGGACGTCGGGGCCTCCTTGCCCATGATCTGGTGGACCGTGTCGAACCTGTGCGTGCCGAAGTCCGTGATCCAACCGCCGGCGTAGTCGTAGAAGAATCGGTACGTCCTCAGAAACCGCATCTTGTTGAAGGGCACCCACGGCGCTGGGCCAAGGTAGAAGTCCCAGTCCAAGCCTTCCGGAGGGTCGGAATCGGGAGTCCGCCCCGGACCGACGGGCATCAGGTTGGCGTAGTTCCAGACCCGCACGAAGTGCACGTCGCTTAGCGCTCCCCCTCGCACGAGTTCCGCGGCCTCCGCAAAGTGCGGCGCGGAGCGGTGCTGCGTGCCGGTCAAGAAGACCGCCTTGGACTCCGTTGCAGCCTTGACCATCGCCTTGCCTTCAACCACGTTGTGGCCCAATGGCTTCTCGACATAGACGTGCTTGCCCGCACTGATCGCATCCACTGCGGGAAGGGCGTGCCAGTGGTCGGGCGTTGCGATGTGCACGGCGTCGATGTCCGCGTCGTCGACGACTTGCCGATAGTCCCGGCCGGTCTTGCCCCTTCCGCCCGCCAGCGCCTCGCGGGCCGATTCCGATTGAGGGTCGTAGACGTCGCAGAAGTAGGTGTACTCGACGCCGTCCACCGCCGCGATCTTGCTTGCGACGCTGCGGCCCCGACCTCCGCATCCCACCAAGGCAACGCGAAGCCTAGAGTTGGCGCCCACCACCCGGGAGGCAGACACCGCAGTCAGAGTTGCGGCGCCAGCGGTCCGCAGGAAGTTGCGCCTCTTGATGGAATGCTCGGCGATTGATCCCGACCGTGGGACTTCGGAGTCTGGCATCCCTTAATGTTAGTTACGCGCTCCCCTGCGGCGAATGAGGTCTGCACCTGAGGCCACTGTGAGCGACGTCACATTGCGGCGAGCGCGAGACGGTGCCCTCGGCGACCGCCGCCCTTTACGTGAACGCGGGAATCCCCGTCACGTGTGCACCGAGGACCAAGGTGTGGATGTTGTGCGTTCCCTCATAGGTCTTGACGGTCTCGAGATTGCACATGTGCCGGAAGATCGGATACTCGTCCGTGATCCCGTTGGCGCCTAGCAGGTCGCGGGCCCGCCTAGCGACCTCGAGTGCCATCTCGGCATTGCTGCGCTTGATCATCGAGACGTGCACGTGGCTGAGTTCCCCTGCGTCCTTGAGACGTGAGGCGTGGAGCGTGACGAACTGAGCCTTGGTGATCTCTGTGATCATCCACGCCAGTTCGGCCTGCACCAACTGGTGAGATGCGATCGGCCGGTCGCCGAACTGCTTGCGCAGGATGGTGTACTGGCGTGCGCAGTCGTAACACGCCATCGCTGCCCCGATGGTGCCCCACGCAATTCCCAGGCGCGCGTTGGTCAGGCAACCCAAGGCGGCTTTCAGCCCACGCGCGGAGGGCAGCGTGTTCGAGGCAGGGATCCTCACGTTCGACAGCCCGATGCTGGAAGTAGTTGAGGCCCGCATAGAGAGCTTGTTGTGCAGGTCCACAGCCGTGAACCCGGGCCGGTCGGTCTCCACCAAGAAGCCTTGGATCTTGTCGCTCGCATCGAGCTTCGCCCACACGACCGCTACGTCGGCGAGGCTGCCGTTGGTGATCCAAGTCTTCTCCCCGTTGAGCACGTAGCTGTCACCGTCACGCACGGCCCGTGTCAGCATCCCGGAAGGGTTCGAGCCGAAGTTCGGCTCTGTCAGCGCGAAACATCCCATCGCCTCGCCGCGCTGCATTGCAGGCAGCCAGCGGTCCTTCTGCTCGTCAGACCCGTACGAGTGGATCGCGAACATGGTGAGGCTGCTCTGGACTGAGACGAAGCTCCGCAGAGCGGTGTCGCCGCGCTCCAGCTCCTGCATGACCAGCCCGTACTCCACCTCGCTGAGGCCCGCGCAGCCGTACCCGCCCAAGTTGGCGCCAAAGAAGCCGAGGTCGGCGATCGGGCGCGTGAGCTCGGTTGGGAACGTGCCCTCTCGGAAGTGCCGAGTGATCACGGGGATGAAGCGGTCCTCGACGAACTGGCGCGCAGTCCGGCGCACCAAGAGCTCTTCCTCGCTGAGAAGCGAGTCGAATCGCATGAAGTCCACGCTGCGAAATGGAAACACCTGTTCCTCCGAATGCAACCATCCTAGCCCGTCGCGCTTCGGCGATTGGACGCATGCTAGTATTCCGCCGTGGACCTGCAGACCGTTCAAGCTTGGGTCACCGGAGCTCAACGCATCGTGGGCTTCACCGGGGCAGGGATCTCCACGGAATCCGGAATCCCGGACTTTCGGAGCCCCGGTGGGGTGTGGGCGCGCAATCGAATGGTCGACTTCGAGGAGTTCCTCACCTCCGAGGAGGGCAGGGTCGAGTACTGGCGGCAGAAGGTCGAGGCTTGGCCGGCCATGCGTGCCGCGCGCCCCAATGCGGGCCACGCCGCATTCGTGCGCTTGCACAGCCAGGGCAAGCTCTCAGTGCTGATCACTCAGAACATCGATGGATTGCACCAGACATCTGGCCTGCCACGGCAAGCCGTTCTGGAACTCCACGGCACGACAACCGAGGCCGCGTGCCTCTCGTGCGGGGACCGCATCACGTCTGACGAGGCCTGCGAGCGGGTGGAAGCGGGCGAGCGCGCTCCCCGCTGCCTCAAGTGCGGCGGCTTTCTCAAGCCGGCCACGATCTCATTCGGGCAGCCGCTGTCATCTGACGTCCTCCGCCGGGCACAGAGTGAAGCGGAGAGCTGCGACCTGCTGTTGGCGGTCGGCTCGTCATTGGTGGTCGAGCCGGCCGCGTCGATCCCGCGGGTCGCGAAGTACAACGGTGCGCGCCTGGTGATCGTCAACCGGGAGCCTACGCCCGTGGACGAGATCGCCGATGCGGTCGTCAGGGGTGAGATTGGCGACGTTCTGCCCGCCATCGTCGGCCAGGAGTCCTGAGGCCACTCGGCCCGCCAGCCAGGAAATGCCAGAGCTCCCAGAAGTCGAGACGGTCCGTCGCACACTGGCCCCCCACATTGAGGGACGCCGGATCGAGACGGTTGTTTTCCACTGGGCGCGCACCTGCGTGGGAGACCCCGCTGTTACTGCGGAGCGGTTGGCGGGCCAGCGGATCGAATCCTTGGACCGTCGGGGCAAGTATCTGCTGTTCCGGCTGCGGAAAGGCGGGAAGAAGTCCTACCTGACCATCCACCTGCGCATGACGGGCAACTTGCTGCTGAATGGAGAGCCGGGCCCCTACACGAGAGCGGAGATGCTGCTCTCGGGCGGCTCCACCGTTGAATTCAATGATGTCCGCAAGTTTGGGAAGTGGGAATGGTCACCCAGCCTGCCGGAGCGCCTCGAGCGGCTTGGGCCGGAACCGCTCGAGATCTCGCCATCCGAATTCGCGACGCGGCTCGGGAAGCGGACGATGCGGCTGAAGCCCCTGCTGCTGGATCAGGGATTCCTGCGCGGACTCGGGAACATCTACGCCGATGAGGCGCTCTTCCGTGCGCGCCTGCATCCCGAGGTGCCCGCATCTAGTGTCGGCCCCCGCAAGGCCAGAGTGCTGCACAGCGCGATCCAGAGGGTCCTGAGTGAGGCCATCGAAGCCGGCGGTTCCAGCATCTCGAACTATGTAGACGGACGGGGCTCACGGGGCTACTTCCAGCTGCAGACTCAGGTCTATGGCAAGCACGGCAGTCCCTGTGTACGCTGCGGGGCCGCGCTGCGGCGCATTGTCTTGGCGCAGCGCGGAACACACTATTGCCCCCGCTGCCAGCGTCGGCGGAGGACACGATGAGGCTCTCCCGGATTTCGCTCCGCCAGATCCGGATGCCGCTGGTGCTGCCCTTCGAGACCAGCTTCGGGAAGACCACTCATCGGAGAATCCTGCTTGTGGAGGTGGAAGATTCCGACGGGGCCATCGGCTGGGGTGAGGTCACATGCGGAGAGCGGCCGTTCTACAACGAGGAGTGGGTGGACTCGGCATGGCTGGTGCTGACCGGGTTCGCCGCTCCCCAGGTGCTGGGAACTAAGATCTCGACGGCGCGAGCGGTGGCGGGACTGACTACCGCCATTCGGGGCCATAGGATGGCGCTGGGCGGCCTGGAGGCTGCGTGCTGGGAGTTGGAAGCGCGCAAGCTGGGGCGTCCGCTCTGGCGCCACATCGGCGGAACGCGCCGCCGGATCGAATGCGGCGTGTCAATCGGAATACAAGCCTCGCTCGACGAGCTCCTGGAGCTCGTCGACCGGGAGGTCCGCGCTGGCTACCGACGGATCAAGATCAAGATCAAGCCCGGCTGGGACGTCGAAGTCGTTAGGGAGGTGCGCCGGTGCTTTCCGAAGATCCCACTGATGGCGGACGCGAACTCGGCTTACACGCTCGCCGATGCCCAGCACTTGGCGGCGTTGGACGAATTTGGGCTGATGATGCTGGAGCAGCCGCTGCCGCACGATGACCTGATCGACCACGCGGAGCTGCAGCGGCGCCTGAGTACGCCGATCTGTCTCGACGAGTGCATCCGCAGCGCCCGGCACGCGGAGCAGGCCATCCGCATCCAAGCCTGCCAAGTGATCAACATCAAGCTGGGCCGTGTGGGAGGGTTTGGAGGGGCGTTGGAAGTGCACGGCGTGTGCCGTGAGGCCGGCATCCCTGTCTGGTGCGGGGGGATGCTGGAGTCGGGTATCGGCCGAGCCCACAACATCGCGCTCTCGACGCTGGAGGGCTTTGTCCTGCCGGGAGACGTATCGGCGTCGAAGCGCTACTGGTCCAGGGATGTCATCAGCCCGGCGGTGGAGGTCGACTCTCGCGGGACGATCGTCCCTCCCGGCGGGCCCGGGCTGGGTTATGGGCTTGATATGGAACGAATCGACAGCCTGACCGACCGATTCCAGGAGTTGACCTAATTACAGGTGCGTCATTCCGAGCTGCCATGACCGACAAGCACGACCGTGACGTTGTCGGGTGCCCCCTCCCCCAGTGCCTCGTCAATCAGCTTGAGGGCCTTTTCTTCTAGCGTCCCCTCCGCGCCGAGCACTCTTGAGATTCTCTCGGCGGGTACGAATCCGTGCAGGCCGTCGCTGCTCAGCAGCAATATGTCGCCGGGCTCGAAATCCCACCGAATCCTGTCCGCATTGACCTTGCTCTCGGCCCCGACAGCCTTGGTGAGCATGTGCCGCATCGGGTGGTTCCGGAACTCTTCCTCACTGCGCCCTGTACCCTCGGCCAGATCGCGCACCCAGGTGTGATCGCTGGTGAGACGCTCCAGGCGTCCCTCGCGGAAGCGGTACGCCCGGCTGTCTCCCGCGTTGACGATGTCCACGGCATGGCCGTGCAGAAGTGCCGCCGTGACGGTAGTACCCATCCCGTCAAGAGCGATGTCGTTCTCCGACTCGTACCAGATGCGTCTGTTTGCGAGCTCGACTGCGTCATAGATGGTTTGTGCACACAGGTCCTCGCCGGCCTCGCGCGCGGCGTCCACGACCGTCGAGACCGTGAGCCGGGAGGCGCGCTCGCCGCCAGCGGCTCCGCCCAGCCCGTCCGCGACCACGAATAGGCCCAACTCCGGCAGCGTGTCGCAGCAGTCCTCGTTGTTGGCGCGGACCAGACCGACATGTGTAGCTGAACTGCACTCGTACATGGGACAGGTCTGCCGTCATGATAGCGCCGGGGAACAGCGGCCTCGATTCCCGCACGGCCGCGATCGCGCGCCACAGCGCGCCCACAACGTCAGGGTGCCGAAATCGCGGCGATCGTCGCTGCGCCGGTTCCAATGGTCACACGGGTGCCCGGGGCCGCGGCAGCCCTGCGAACCATCGCAAAGCCCGCCCACTTGCGGCTATCTGTTGAGATCGGGAAGAGCGATGTGAGCGATCCGACGGCCTTGCCGTCGTGAACGACTCTCCGGTCTGTCGGTGCTTCTGGAGACTCCAGGTCGACAGCCACCAGCAGCCTCCTCACACGACCGCGCGAGCGCACCCGTTCAACGATTTCTTGGCCGGTATAGCAGCCCTTGGTGAACGAGACCGCCGAAAAGACCTGCGTCTCGTGCGGAATACAGTCCGGGCCGAAGTCCAAACCGAACCGCGGCACCCGTCTCCGCACTCTGGCGATGTCGCGCGCTTCTGCGCTGGCCCGTTTTGCCCCGAGCCGCTCCAAGCGCTCCCGCAGATCCGGCGCATCGCCGGGCGCGGTCTCGAGCCAGAACCCATCGTGGCCGCCCACCGGCGCGCGCCTTACAAGGCCTGCTGGGAACGAGGACGACTGCAGTTTGGAGCTTGGTGGCTCTGCGCCCACCGAGGAAAGCAGCCCTGCCGCATTGGGGCCGGCCAAACCCGTCACCGCCAGCTGCCCTGAGACGTCCTCCAGATTGACGTCGTCCATGATGATGTAGCTCTCGATGTGATCCCGTAGGCTCTGGCGCACGGCCGACTCGCACACGACCAAGACATGGTCAGGAGCCACGAACAGGCGGCTGTCGGCTTGGATCTTTCCTTGGGGGTTGAGGAAAAAGGCGTAGGTGCCCTGGCCGGGAGCAAGCCCCTCCACGTCGTTGCTGCAGATTGCGTGGAGCAGGCGGACGCGGTCTGCTCCCGTGGCCCGCAGCCGGCCCTGGTCGGACAGGTCGGCCCACGCTGCGCCCAGTTGGAATGCCTCGAATGCCCCCACGAACGAGATTGGTAGCATACCAGCGATGATCCACGAAGTCCTTCCCGTCGGGCCGCTGCAGTGCAACTGCTCGATCTGGGGCGACGAGGAGACCCGCGAGGCTGTTGTGGTGGACCCCGGCGACGACATCCGCCAGATCCGGGCGATCCTCAGTCGGCACGGCTTGGCTGTGAAGTGGATCGTGATAACCCATGCGCACGCCGATCACATCGGCGGCGCGAATCGGCTTCGGGCGCTGACGGGGGCGCCGGTCTACATGCACCCGGCCGACCACGACCTGCTCCCGCACTTGGCCTTGCAGGCTGCGTGGCTCGGCATGCGCGATCCGGGAGCCGTGGACATCGACACGGCTCTGGCCGAGGGTGACACGCTCGGACCGGCACGTGCCAGCCTTACAGTCCTGCACACCCCGGGCCACACGCTTGGGAGTGTCAGCCTGCTGTGCTCCGAGGAGCGCAAGCTGCTGGCTGGCGACACCCTGTTCCGCGGCTCGATCGGACGGACCGACCTGCCAGGAGGCGACTACCGTAAGATTCTGGGTTCCATCAAGACCAAGCTGCTGTGCCTTGACGACGACATCGCCGTGACATGCGGGCACGGGCTTCCCACGACGCTCGGCCGCGAGCGGGAGCAGAACTACTTCCTGCGCAACTTGTGAAGCGCTGCCCAAAGTGCCGGGCTAGAATTGGGGCTTATGGCTGGGAAGATCCTGCTGATCACGGGTGACTCCGGCGAGAGTTACGAAGCGCTCTTCGCCGTGCATCGCTTCCAGGAGGCAGGCTACGAGCCCGTCGTGGCTGCCACTTCCGTTCGCCGCCTGCATCTGGTGATGCATGACTTCGAGCCTGGTTGGGACACCTACATCGAGCGCCAGGGTTACGGGCTCTCGTCGGACATCGCCTTCGACGACGTGAACGTCGCTGACTACGCCGCCGTCCTCATGCTCGGGGGCCGTGCGCCGGAGTTCCTGCGCCACATACCGAGGGTAGTGGAGATTGTCCGGGAGTTCGCCGACCAAGGCAAGCCGATCTTCTCGATCTGCCACGGGATCCAGATTCTCGTGGCGGCCGACCTGGTCAAGGGCAGGACCGTGACGTGCTACGTGCACGTCCGGTCTGAGGCGGAGCGCGCGGGGGCTCGATACTCCGAGCGGCAAGCCGTGCGCGACGGGAAGCTCGTCAGCGCACAGACTTGGGAGTCGCACCCGGAGTTCTATCGGGAGGTGTTCGCCTGCCTCGAGGGCTGAACCGGTCACACCGAAGTCGCGCTATTCGTCCCCGGCGGGGGCGACGATCTGGAATCCTCTGACAATGGCCCGGCGGTCTCCCCGGTACTGCGGCAGCAGGGCAGCCAGGGTGTAGTCACCCGGATCAAGGTCGGCCGACTGCAGGGCCGCGAGATAGCGCACCCGCCCCGCCTCAGGCTCGGACACGGTCTGGAAGGCCTTGACAGGTATCCGCTCCACCCTTTGATTCCCTCGGTAGAGAGCGAGAGCCGGACCGGGAGGGCTGGCAAGTGTCTCTGCGTCCAGGTTGTACACGTCATACAGGAGGAAGATCGAGGCCCCCTTGGCGAACGCCTTCACGGCTGTGGGGAAGAACTGGCTTCCCTTTACGACCAGCACGCTCTCGCCCGCCTTTCCCGGGCGTTGTCCGCCGGACTGGCCGGTGTCCTCGATCCGCCCAGTGAGCATCAGCGTGCTAGCGGCGATGTCGCCGGCGTTGGCTGGAATCCTGATAGCGGCACTGTAGCTGCCCAGCGAGCCGGAGAGATCGTCCCGAACCACCACTCTCCAGTCATAGACGCCAGGAGCAAGGGAAATCTGGGAACCGTAGTGAAGCCACGACGCAGAGTTGGCCCTGAGTCGGGACATGTCATCCGTGCCCACCTTCATTTCGAACTGGCGCTCGTCTATCACTGGGCTGCGTGGTCGGTCGGATGGGTCGCGCCTTGCCGCCGCTTGGGCCACTACCGTGAGCTTGATCTGTTCCGACTTGGCCCGTCGTGCCGAGGGCAGGTCGCTGGAGCGCAGGCCCACGCAGTACACTAGCGTGGGATTCCCCGTCGAGTCCCGGAACATCTCGTGGTCGATCACGATCGGCAGATCGGTGTGTGGCGCTTCAGAGGTCAGGGCCTTGTGCAGGTGCAGATTCTTCTCCGACCGCGTCATTGCGGTGAATTGGCGTTCCTCGAAATACCCGCGCTGGTGGCTGACCCTCAGCCTGCCGTCGCTCACGTGTACCTTGATTCTTCGTAGCCGGCCCCGCTGCTCGCGGTCTTCGGGATAGTACCCGAGCAGGTAGTATCCCCAGCTCTCGCGCTCGACCACGTCAAAGACCTCGCCGAAGTCATTGCTGTTCAGGACGGCTCTGCCCCCGGTCACCTGCGCTAGTTCCCACACGCCGTCCTGATCGTTCTGGCGCCCTGCGGCTGGAGCGTCGAACAGCACGCCGGCAAGGCCTTGGCCAATGGCACTCGGTGGCAGCACGGCCTCCGCATCGCCGCCAGGGGCGGTGGCCGAGAGACCGGAGACATCCGACACAAAGAAGCGCACCCGCGCTCGAGTGGCCTCGTCTTCCAGGGCCTTCATCACGTCGACGTTGTCCTCGTCGACAGGGAGCCCGGTCATGAAGAGGACCACCATCTTGCGGCCCGGGAAGACGCTTAGTGCCCGGATCAGGTCGATGTACTCGTACATCCGCAGGCGCCTGTAGAGCGCAGCGCGGTCGGCAATCTCTTCCAGGCCGTCTTGGAAGTCGTCGTTGAGGTCCTCCAAATCGGCCGCCGCGGCCTCGGTCCAGACGCTGGGCTGCACCTCTCGCGCCAGATCGACCGCCAGAGTGTCCACGAAGTTCGGGCCGGTACGCGCCCGCAGCATCGTGTCGGCTAGGGAGTGCAGTTCGCCCCTGTCCGAAGTGAAGGGTGAGCCCTCGATCGACACCAGCAAGCCTGGCCTTACACTCTCGTCGATGAAGTCCTTCACGGCCCGGTGGATGCGGATCCGGTCTTGCCGTCGGCCGCGGGCCGCAATGTAGATGAATGTGCTGCGCCGGAGTTCGGCCTGTCCCGCAGCAGCGTCCGTAGGGGTCGGCTCGTCCGGGGCCGCCGGTTGATCCCGTACCGCCAGCGGGGAAGGCGGCGGCACGAACTCGAATGTCGCGATCTCTTGGAGTCGGCCGTTCTCGGACAGCTCAAAGTCCTCGCGCCGCAGGTCCGGCACTGGCCTGCCACCCCGGCCGGTAACGCGGACCTCAATCTCCATCAGCGCCGCCTCGGCCTCGAAGACCGGGCCCGCCGGCTGCTGGGCGTGGGTGGCACGGACCGTCAGTGAGGCAGCCGCAATTCCGATGAGAGCCGAGACAGGTATCGAACAGTGCAGAGTCGGCATGCGGGCCGGACGCATAGTGTTCTCAGCTTAGGCTCTTACGCGTTCCGATGTCGCGTTCCGCTCGAACGCCTAGCTGTGGGGCGGCCCCGCTTCCGGTCCGCCAGTTTCGCCGTCGACCCGGCGCGTCCGGCGGTGCCCCGCTCAAGCGGTCGTGGGGCTGCCGGACGCGCTTCGCGCCTGGTCAGAAGAAGCGCAGCACGTAGGTGGCCCGGATGCCCCGTCCGATTTCGGGGGCCAAGTCCTTGATGAATGACGAGTGGTTTCGGTACAGCTGGTCCCCAATGTTGAAGACGTTTACCGCGAACTGGTGGGCTACCCGATTGCGCACGACTGTGTACGACGCGCGCAGGTTCACCACTGCGTAGGCGGCCGTGGGCGTCTCCAGGTCGAACGTGCGGTTCTGCTCGGCGGCCAAGACCAGCTCCGGCTCAAGGTGGAGGCCCCCGATGTGGCAGTCGAATCCGAACCTTCCTCGCAGCGGCGGGATGCGCGGGAGCGGCGTATCCGCCATCGTTTCACGGGCGTCCACGTAGTCCATTCCGGCCGTTAGGGTGAAGCCCGGAACAACGTGAATCCCCAGATTGGCCTCAGTGCCCACGAAGCGGGCGTCCCTCTGTACGAACTCCAGTTCGCCCAGGCCATCCACCTCTTCACCGGTGGCGAACGGGAACACGAAGTTCTCGAAGCCGTAGTAGAACACGTTGAACTCGCCGTAGCCGCGCTCGGACTGGTGGCGCAGCGAGAAGTCAGCTCCGGTCGAGACTTCCGACTTGAGGTTGGGGTTTCCGACCTCGAATGCTAGGGAACCCACATGGGGCCCAAAGTTGTAGAGCTCTTCCAGGGAAGGGGCACGAAAGCTGCGCGTGAGGTTGGCGACGAAGGCGCCGCCGCGCCACGTATCAGCCCGGATGCCGATGGCGGCAGAAGCACCGGTGAAGGTCCGATCGATCGCGTCGGGCGCTTGATGCTCGTCCTCATGGTGCTCCTCGCCCTCCTCCTCTTCACCCTCTTCGTGGTGCCCTTCCTCTTCGTGCTCCTCTTCGTGCTCTCCACGTTCTGCATAGGCAGGCCGGTAGCGCTGGGTCTCGATACGCGCTCCGAACTGCAGTTTGAACCGCTCCAGATCCACCTGTTCGAACGCGAATAGCGCCAAGCCGCGCTGGTGCACTGGGGGAGACAGGGCTTCCTCGCCCACTGCCGAATAGTCGCGGTCGATTCCCCAGAAGCCGAACCGGCCGCTGAGCGCCCCGCGCCCCGACTGCTCGAACACACCGCGATAGACGAGTTGTTCGTTGTCGAACGTGGTCCCGATTGCGGAATCTCCGTCATGGAAGTACTCAAACTCGTCATGGTGCCAGTTGGTCTGGCTGAGTTTGAGCGTGAAACCCTCGATCGGTCCGGCAAGATTGCGCAGGCCCCAGGTTACGCGGTAGGCATCCCGCCTGTTACGCAGCGCCACGCGCTCGAGCTCTTCTTCTTCCTCGTGGCCTTCCTCTTCGTGGTCCTCTTCTTCTTCGCCCTCTGCGTGGTCCTCTTCTTCTTCGCCCTCATGTTCGTCTTCGTGCCCATGGCCGTGGGCCCCGTGGAACTCGGACGCAAAGGGGATTCCGTTCCAGCCCCGGTTGGCCTCGGTCTGGAACGTCAGGTATGTCTTGTCGCCGTACCACCCGACCCCTCCCGCTCCGCTCTGCAGGCTGTTGCGCGAGTTGAAGACCTCGCCGACGCCTGGTGCGGTGTAATCGCCGGCTCGCAGGCCTGAGCCGGATCCCCATAGGACCCAGCGGCCCGCTCCCGCCTCGAATGAGGCCGCCGTGCCAGCGAGGGCATTGGTCGTCCCGCCTGAAGCGGACACATGTCCCCGGACCCCTTCTCGTGGGAAGCGGTGGTGGTCCTCATGCCTGCTGACGACGTTTACCGTTCCGCCGGTGGCGTTGCCGCTGTAGAGAAGGGTCGCCGGACCCTTCACGACTTCGATCCGGTCCGCCAGCGATGGGTTGATCAGTTCTCCGTGGTCACCCGAAGCGGACGAGAGCGTGCCGGTGCGGATTCCGTCCTGCATGATCAGGACCCGGTCACCGTCGAAGCCGCGAATGATCGGTCGTGCGCTGCCGGGTCCGAAGCTGCGCTTGGCGATTCCCGTGCCCACCCTGTGGTCCAGCACCTCGCCGAGCGAACTCGCTGTCAGGGTCGCCAGTTCGTGGGAGTCCATCGACTCCACCGACTGCAACGACGAGAAGGCGGTTTCCACGTGCTCGGTCGCTGTGACCGTGATCTCGTAGTGGTCCGCCGCCACCTCCAAGTGGAACGTCAGATCTGCCACACCGCCCGCTGCGACATCGACTACCTGCGCTTCGCCCGTGAGAACCTCTCCGAGTCGGGACACGACGTGGTAGCGCCCTGGCCGGACGTTCTCGAACTCAAACTTGCCGTCGCTGTCGCTGTACCTGTGGTCTCCAAGCTCAACGACCAGTACGCTCGCCCCCCGGATCGGGTCGCCCGTCTCCAGCATCGCCACTGAGCCGGTGATCCGTCCGTGCTCGTCCGCGAATCCCGGGACGGCAGCCATAAGCGGTGCCAAAACAAGGGCGCAAATGGCCAGTCTCTTCGTCAGATACATGTCCGATTCCTCCAAGATTCACTAGAATAATCATCCAAATGCGGCCCTGTCAACCATCAAATTCATCCAAATCCGTCTTCGTCTTCAAAGGCGGCTGCTCAACGCAGGGCCGACTCGGCCCCATGGGGCGATCTGGCGGCGTACGGCCTGCCGCACACGAATTGGGGCCTTACGGGGCTGTGGAGCCTCCGCTGCTAACGAGCACTTGAAGGGCTGAGCGTTCTTCTCGATCGTGCAGGGCGCCCAGAATTTTGCGCTTCATGTTTAATGCCGTGTTCTGGTTAACACCCAGCCGGCGCGACAGCTCAGCACCGGAGATACGGCGGCCCGGCCGCATGATGAGGTGGATCGCCAGGAACCAACTGGTGAGGGGCAGCTTCGTCCAAGAGAACAGAGTGCCGGCAGTCAGAGACACCTGATTCTTGCAGCTGTTGCACTGGAACAGCTGGCGCGTGCGCAACCGACAACACGTGACGCCACCGCAGCAGCGGCACTCGAAGCCGTCCGGCCAACGGGCCGCGTATAGCGCATCCTCGCACTTGCGCTCGTCTCCAAAGTCTTGCAGGAATGCTGCTAAGCGGCCATCGTTCCGTGCGTTGCCCTGCTCACTGTTCATTCTTAGGTCGGCGTCCACGAGGTGCTCATTGCGCGGTACAACCTCCCCCTGCGGCAGTCCGTAGCGGGCCTTTCCCGCCTTGGCTGCTAGCGCCTTGATGCCTCGCTCTTGTGCCTTCTATCCACACAGGATAATGAGTCTTAGGCCGTGTCCGCAAGGGTAGTTGGACGGGACGGCCCTTGGGCACCGTGGCAGGTCGCGGCCGGCCCTGAAGCAACGATGCTGGTCATGAAGTTCGGTGGGACGTCGGTGGGGACGCCCGCAGCGGTTCGAAGGGTCTGTTCTTTGGTCAAGGATCGTCTGCGTCGCGATCCTGTTGTAGTCGTTTCTGCGCTCGGAAAGACCACGGACCTGCTGGAGCGCACCGCTCGAATGGACCGGGCTCGGGCGGCCAGCCTACTGGCATCCCTAGAGGCATCGACCGCGGACACACTTCGGGGAGTCCTCGGCGCGGTGGCCGGACCTGCCGTCCAACATGCCCGCGGTGTGCTTGCAGAGGCGGCTGACATGCAGTCGCGGCACGCCGACGAGTCGGACCGGAACAAGCAGTCCGCCCTGCTGGACGATCTGCTTGGTTGCGGCGAGCGCATCTCGAGCCGGTTCATCGCCGAGGCGCTTCGATCCCACTCCGTTCCGGCAATTCACCTCGATTCCCGCGACCTGTTCGTTACGGAGCGCCGACACGGCGGTGCCCCGCCGCTGTTTGGGCCCACGCGGGACCGGCTTCGCCCGGCAGTGCTTCGCCAGATTGGCCGAGGTATGGTGCCCGTGCTGGGCGGCTTCATCGCAAGGGCCGAGGACGGCAGCCCGACAACTCTTGGCCGAGGCGGTTCCGACCTCACGGCCTCGGTGGCCGGCGCTGCCGTGGGGGCGGAGGAGGTGCAGATCTGGACTGATGTAGACGGCGTGATGACGGCCGATCCGTCTTTGGTCGAATCTGCGCAAAGCCTCCCGTTGCTGTCGCTCCAAGAGGCCGCCGAGCTGGCCTATTTTGGGGGTCGGGTGCTGCATCCCTCGACGATGCTGCCGGCGATCGAGCACGGAGTCCCGATACGGGTGCTCAATTCGATGAGGCCCGGCTCGCGCGGCACGCTGATCGTCCGCGATGTCCCGCCCGACCAGGGGGTCGTGAAGTCGGTCGTGTACAAGGAGAACATCACGCTCATCGACATCCACTCGACGCGCATGCTGATGGCACATGGGTTTCTGGCGCGGATCTTCTCGATCTTCGATCACCACAGGACGCCGGTCGACATGGTCTCGACCTCCGAGGTCAGCGTTTCGCTGACTGTGGATTCCGCCGACCGCCTGCCTGCAATCGTGGACGACCTGTCGAACATCGCCAGCGTGGAGGCTAAGCCGGGCAAGGCAATCGTGTGTGTGGTAGGGGATGGGATCCGTTATACTCTCGGCATCGCCGCCCGGGTCTTCCGGGCGTTGGATGGGATCCGGATCCGGATGATTTCACTCGGTGCGTCACGGGTGAATGTCGGTTTCGTGGTGGACGAGGAGGATCTCGCGCCTGCCGTGCGGCGCATTCACGGGGAATTCTTCCCGGACCAGTCTGGGGGACAGACATGAGCGAGCTGCCCTTGAAGCTAGCTCTGGTGGGCTACGGCCGCATGGGCCGCCTGATCGACAATATCGCTCCCGAGCACGGCTTTGAGGTGGTCCTGCGGCTAGACGAGTTCAACAATCAGGACGGCGAAGGGATCACGGAGGAGAGCCTGGCTGGGGTGGATGTTGCGGTTGACTTCTCGATACCGGAGGTCGTGCCGAACAACGCAGTGCGAATCTCTGGCCTCGGGGTGCCGCAGGCAGTCGGAACCACCGGCTGGCTGGAGCATCTCTCGGAAGTTCGAGAAGCGGTCGAAGCCAACAAGAGTGCATTGGTGTACGGCGCAAACTACTCCATCGGCGTCAACGCGTTCTATCGGATCGTGAGAGAGGCAGCCAGGACGTTTGCCGCGCAGCAAGGTTATGACGGCTTCCTGTACGAGGCGCATCACAAGTTCAAGAAGGACGCCCCGTCCGGGACGGCGCTTCGCCTGCTCGATGCTGTCCGAGGGGCGGGCTATGAGCGGCACGTGGATGTCTGTGCCCAGCGCGCCGGTTACAGTCCAGGCGTGCACGAGATTGGGTTCGATTCTGAGGCGGACACCATCTCCCTACGGCACACGGCGCGCAGCCGGATGGGCTTCGCGCTTGGCGCGTTGAAGGCCGCCCGTTGGATCGTCGGCCAGCGGGGCGTCTACGATTTCGCCAAGATCTGGGACCGGGTCACGTAAGCCGCTTGGCAGTCCCCAACTGTGAGATTGGCTCTGGAAGCAGTCGGCGCATGCCTGCAATGTGCGGCAGACACCGGAAACTGTCTTACAAGTTCGGCCTAACAGGGTGCGATTGCCGTACGATTTGATTGGATTCAAGCCCTTGACGCGGACTAGGAGTCAGTGAAGTGAGCAACTCCGGTCGATTCTCCGTGATAGCCAGTTGGAGGCGAGCAAGCCCTCTACATAGATTACTCTATTGTTTATCGATCATATTCTGGATCTGGGTAATGTGCACTAGTTCCACGACCCCTGTACTATTGATGATCAATACCATAGGATTTCTCGTGACGATGTTATTCGGACTGCGTCAGAATAAAGCTGAAGTCGAAGTCGTGAGTCTTGAGTTGAGCAGTGAAGAGACACTAGATTCACGCAGGAGAATGCTCGAAGACCAGCGACTCAGTTCGTATTCCCTTTCCCCGTCCAGCACACGGACGATGCCGAACACTTGAAGACCGGAGGACCGAGCTACATCTCGGTAGGGCCGCCAGTCATCGCCTTGACCTTGGCTTGCTTGTGCGTCGCGTAGTTGTCGGCGATCAAGTGGACGACGAATCGGCCAGCACCCTCCTGTCGATCAGGCACAGGAGGGTCAGGTACTGCCGGTGGCGGTGGCACTTCGCACAGCTCGCCGGCACCTTGCCGGTGGCCACGTCCAGCGCTGCGAAGGCCGTGGTCGTGTCATTGCGAATGTGAGTGAACGCTTTGACGAAGTCTAGGCAAGGCGGCAGTGAGCGCTGCGTGCGGTCCGGTGACTGCACCTTCTCGTCGGCGCAGTACAGCCGCCCACTCGGGCGGATTCACCCACATCCCGACAATACGCCGCACCTTCTCGATGCAGAACAGGGGGCTGGACTGGCTGCTTGGGAACACGCCATTCTGGCGGGCTGGGATGCGGTGCGGGGCGTCCGCGCCCAAACGCAGTAGGTCTCCACCGAATTGCTGAAGCCGGCCGGCACGGAGGTGCGCCGTTGACCCATCCCAACTTCGGCCTAGTTGCCTTTGCGTGAGCCTCACCTCTAGGCACGGTCCCACTGTCAGTGAGCAGGGTGTGACAATCGAAGATTGTAATCAGGAGGTTCCAAGAACGTGGCGGAAAGGCCCGAGCGACAATTCGTCCAGATCCCAGGCTGCGAAGCCTTGGAGGTCGTGCAAAACGAAGCCGGTCTCTGGTGTCTTGGAGACACAGCAATCCGGAACGGCAGCCGTGTTTCCCACAAGGGACTGGACCTCCTCCTCGAATTCGTGGGAGGCCGCTGGCGTCTGGCCGAGTACAGCATCGAAACCGTCCTAGCGAGGAAGCCTCTCAAACACGGGAGTGCGTCCGACGCGGACCTTCGCTGCCCATCGCGCTTGGCGGCTGACCGGTCCGGGATCCTCTACATCGCCGAGCCGGAGCGAAATATCGTCTGGAAGCTTGACCGCCACGACGTGATCGTGCCCTTCGCGGGCACGGGTGATCATGGCTATGGGGGTGATGGCGGGCCGGCGAACGAAGCTCTCCTAGACGCTCCCAACGGTCTTGCGGCCGACGCTTACGGCAACATTTTCATAGCCGACTCTCTCAACAACCGGATTCGCAGAGTCAACCGGTCGGGTCGTATTTCAACAATTGCGGGAAACGGGAATGCCGGGTACGGCGGTGACGGTGGACCGGCCACGGAGGCTTTGTTGCGACGGCCCAGCGGAGTAGCACTTGGCGCTGGGGGTGACCTGCTGGTGGCGGACACCGGCAACAACCGGATCCGTAGGATTGATTCGCAGGGCACAATCACAACGCTGGCCGGCTCGGGTGCCATGGGCTTCAGCGGCGATGGGGGCCTCGCGACCGAAGCGGCCCTGATGTGGCCGCGCAGCGTCGTCGCGGACGCTGCAGGCAACGTCTATGTCGCCGACATCCGCCACTTCCGGATTCGCAAGATTGATTCCAAGGGAATCATTCGCACAATCGCGGGCACTGGCGAGCCGGGATACAGCCGAGACGGGATGCCTGCTACTGAAGCGAGGCTAGGGTGGCTAGGCGGACTGGCGGTGGACGGTGACGGCAACATCTACGCTGTCGACCGAAGCAACTTCTGTGTGCGCATGGTCGACGCGGCAGGCATCATTCGAACGGTCGCTGGGACTCCGGAGGGGATTCTCAGGCCATCGAACGTTATCGTCGGCAAAGCCATGCTCTGCGTGCCCGAAGGACTCGCGATAGACCTAGAAGGGAACCTTTACGTAGCCGAGCGTTCCGCCCACAAAGTTCGCAGGCTTGCGCCAGACGGTTCCGTTTCAACCATCGCGGGGATGGGTGCTCCCGGATATGCGGGTGACGGAGGGCCAGGCTCCGAGGCCCTCCTCCGCCGACCGTGTGACGTGGCGGTGGATCTCTCAGGCAACCTATACATCGCCGACAGTCGCAACAATCGGGTTCGCAGGGTCGATCCTGCAGGCCAGATCGCTACTGTTGCCGGGTCCGGACAATGGGGCCGAGAGGGCCGGGAAGGCGTTCTGGCGACCGACGCCCTGCTCGACAACCCTGAGCGCGTGATGGCGGGGCTTAACAGCGAGATCTATGTCGCTTGCAATATCAGCGCGGGCGGCACGGTTCATTCTACGGTCTACAGTGTCGGCGACGGCCAAGTGTTTACCGCCGCCCGCTCGGGGGATGCTCGCTTCTGGACGGAACGCGACCGAGTCCGCGACAGCAGCTTGGATCCCGAACGAATCTCCGCCGAACTGGCCGCAGGCCAATGTTGCCCGAATCGGTACCACGCCCTAGTGGCACAGATCGATGTTGACGGATTGCTAAAGACAGAAGCAATCGGCCCCCGCCCGAAGCATCGGGAATACGACCGGCCTTCCAGCGAGCCCCCACTCGCCCCCTGCGACATTGCGATTGACGGTGTCGGCGGCGTCTATCTGGCCGATCGCGACAATGCGAGAGTGGTGCGGATGGATGGTCAGGGCTCTGTGACTCGACTCGCAGAGCGCCAACGCAAGCGCGGCGCTTCGCCGGTCGGATGTGACATTCAAATTGAGCTAGAGAATCTGGCCGGAATCACCGTCGCTCCAGACGGAAACGCGTACTTTGTGGCATCAGGTCGGGTCTGGAAGATGCATCCCAAAGGAGTGGTAGAGCCATTTGCAGGCACCGGGAAGGAGGCATATGGAGGGGACGGCAAGCCGGCTACAAGCGCCGGACTAGATGGCCCAGCCGGACTAGCGGCGGACTCGGAGGGCAACGTGTACGTGACCGAGACGGGCAATCGTCGCCTGCGCAGAATTGATCGTTCGGGAATCATAACCACAGTTGCAGGCACAACAATGAGCGCCCGAGCAAGGGAAGAGCGGCACAACTTGAAGCCCTGGAGACACCACATGGCAGCTCCGGCAGGGGTGGCAGTCGATAAGGCCGGAAACGTGTTCGTCACGGATGACGTCTGTGACAGCATCTGGACGATCGATCCATCAGGAGCAGTCACCAAGGTTCCCGGCACCGGAGAGGATCCCGATATTGATGCCGGGGAAGGCGAACCCTCGGGCATTGCTGTCGATGAGACGGGAAACGTTTATGTCGCGGACCCTGCGCACCATCGGGTCCGCAAGGTTGCCCCAGACGGCTCCGTCTCAACGGTCGCCGGTACGGGTGACGCAGGCTACAGCGGGGACGGGAAGTTGGCGACCGAAGCTAAGCTCGACGAGCCAAGGGGCATCGCCGTTGACGAGGCAAGAAACCTGTATGTGGCTGACGAATTCAGCAATGTCATACGGAAAGTCGATGCAGAGGGCATCATCATGACATTCGCGGGGACCGGGGAGAGGGGATTTGCAGGTGACGGCGGCCCCGCGATTGACGCGAAACTCTTTGGTCCCGTAGGTCTTGCGCTCGATGCGAATGGGAGCCTCTACGTTGCCGACGCCGGCAATCGCCGCATTCGCGTGATCGACCGCCATGGAATCATCAACACCGTTGCGGGCACAGGCGAGACGAGCATGGATGCCAGTGACGGACCGGCGCTCCAAGCTAGATTCCGGTACCCGTCTACGGTGGCAGTGGACAACAAGGGTAGCGTGTATGTGACCGAAGCCATGGACATGTGGTACGGCTACCCCAACTGGATCCGCAAAATCAACTCAAACGGCGAGATCACTGTGATTGCCGGGACGCTCGATTTCGACTATAGCGGAGATGGCGGTCCTGTTGCCGACGCTTTGTTTAACCAGCCGAGCGGAGTCGCATTCGACGCCCATGGCAATATGTACATCGCCGACAACGGGAATCATCGGGTACGCATGATCGACCGTGTCGGCACCGTAACTACGGTCGCCGGATATCCGGTAAGGACGGGGATTCGGGGGGATGGGCAAGCTTCCGAGGCCGAACTTCAGTGTCCAACCGATGTTGCGGTTGCCCCAAACGGAAATGTGTTCTTGGCCGACGCTGAGGACTGTCGCGTGCGCAAGATTGACCGCGCGGGATT
This sequence comes from Bryobacterales bacterium, assembly GCA_965203925.1. Taxonomy (GTDB): domain Bacteria; phylum Acidobacteriota; class Terriglobia; order Bryobacterales; family UBA6623; genus VXMF01. The sequence goes on along the minus strand of OZ241924.1, from coordinate 34,286 downwards.
CATCACGACGCTAGTCGACGAAGGGACGGCAACAGTGCGCGAGCGCACATTACTCTCGATGGAAGAGTTCTACGACAACGGGAATGCACGGTATCTGGAGTCTCGTCCGGCGGCGGTCGCTGTTGATCCAACTCATCACCTGCCCTGCAATAGGTCTCCAATTAAGCCATCGAGCATCGCAGTTGATGCGGACGGAAATGTATACGTGGCTGATAGGCGGAACCATCGAGTCCTCACGATTGATCCGGGCGGGACTGTCTCAACCTTGGCCGGCAATGGGCAGCCGGGGCACTCCGGAGATGGGTCGCCCGCTGTCGAGGCTCGTGTGTACGCAGAGCACGTTGCAGTGGATTCGATGGGCAATGTCTTCGTGGCCGGCGGCAACCGCGTGCGAAGAATCGACTTGTCGGGAACGATTACGACAATCGCAGGCACAGGCTCGGATCGCTTTTCTGGCGATCGGGGTGCTGCGGCAGCCACGGGGCTGTCGGTTTCTGGGATCGCGGTCGGCCCGTCGGGCGACCTCTGGATCACAGATCGGGAAAACCGGCGGATCCGAGCGCTTAGGCGTTGCCGCTACGGAGACTAGGCAGAGAGCCTCTTGTAAGCCTTCCGAAGTAGCGCGTTCTAGAATCGGTGGCGACCGATCTTGTCGGTTATCGCCGAGCAGGCATCGCATTCAGTACGGACCCAATCTCGGTCACGGTATTCACCGGGCATGCCGCAGTGCATACAGATCCTCCCGCTCAATTCCTCGAAGAACGATTCAACGCCCCACAGGTACTCCGTGGAATGATCAACGTCGATCCGCAACTGGCCGTACTTCTCCTTCATGAACGGCAGGCGCGGCAGGACCGGATCAGCGTCCGCTACTCGGTCAGACTGTTCCGCTTGCAGGGTTGCGAACAAGGCCCGGACCAGTCCTGCCCAGCCTGGGTTTGATGTCCAAGATTTCATCGCACGCTCGTCATCCTTCCCAGTCATCAACAGAGCCAAGCCATCCCGATCCTCTATTCCCGCCCACTGGGAGAATCTTGTACAGCCCGTGTCCGCTCCCTTCGCCGCGACAGAACCCACTTCCCCTGCACTCTCCGCGGCTGTGTCCAAGTCGTCGCGCTTGCCAGGCGATCCTTGCCATTTCCGCTCCAAGTTCACCATGCCCGTAACGCGACAGACCTCGCAACGACACCCGAGCAATCTGCCGTTACCGTCGCCGAAGGGATTGCCGCGTCCGCCACAAAGCTCGCACACCTCGGAGCTGACTGCCTTGGCGGCTTCGGCAAGTCCCCTACTGGCTTCATTCGGATTGACGATCTCAAGATGGAGCCGCCCTTCCCGAACGCTCGCGGCCTTGAGCCGGCAACGATGCTGATCCGTAGAACAGTCTCGTTGGAGAGACTCCATCGCTTCTTCAACAATTGCGATCCACCCGGGTCGGTCCAGTAGTCCCTCTCTCACTCCTCTCATCCTACGAGCGATGGAACGTGATGCGCCCTCGAAGAACAATCCGCGGTTCGAGTCGAGCCAATGCCGTCATGATGCGTCCCTTCCAAACAGTCGCGCATCGGCGGCTGGCCAGCGACGCATTGGCAACGCCTAGCGTCCCACGGTCGTAGCCGCGCGTTAGCTTGTACATAGCCGTGAGCCTCCTGCCTGTGTTGATCTCCTCGCGTAAAGTCTGGGCCTGTCGGCCTAGGCTGCACACGCTCGGAGCGTGGAGGCCCAACAGGCGCCGACGTTCGCCAGTAGTGAAGCAGCCTTGCGCGCGTACCTCGCCATGGCAACGGTCAAGACGCACCTCCATACCGATGCACTCGTGTGGCATTCCCGCGACCGCCCTCCAACTGTTCAGCTACGAATTCGCGCAGAGCTTTGAAGGCGCGATCGTCCAGCATGCTCGCCACCATTGTGCAGACGCTGCCACTGTCGCACTGTGGCGGGCGCAGCGACCGACGCCAGGGGCTGGCCACCAACCTGCTTCACGACCGGCTCGAACGGGCACCCAGGGAATCGAGCAGTCGAGCTGTTCGCTCCCCGAAGGGTTGTTGCTGCCAAGGTCCCATTCTGGATTGCCCACCACGATTCCCACGCCTCAACCAAACGGTTACAGCAGCCAGCCACCCAAGCATCGCTGACCTTGGGTGTCGCAGATCGCGCGAGTGCTGCGACGGGAATCCAGAGTACCGCCTACCCGCTCCTGCCCATTGGTCCTGGCACCCGCTCAGCTGGGCTGCCGGTCGAGAATCCGGGACACCGCTTGTTGGTCCATGTCAGGAACTGCGGTGTGGTGGCCCTTTGGCAGGATGCACCCATTTCCGTCCGGCAAGCCCTGCAAATCTCCCCAGCCGCATCCGGATGGTCGGCTGGCCCGCTCGCGACCGGACTTGTCGCTCAGTCCAGTCCGAGGTCCGGGAATACCACGGACAGGGACTCTGCATCCAGCGCAGCCGCAAACCCGTTGTCCAAGTCACTCGCAGAGGCCCCTGCGATCCTAGTGCGAACCGCAATCGGCAGCGGACCAAACCGACGCTCCAACAGCCGCGTCAATGCTCGAGCCAGCCCCTTGGCCAGCCCCTTGGCCTCGCCACGATCGATGAGTTCCTGCACAACCTGTCCAACCACGGCTTCGCCCCTCCCCGGCTTAGCTTGCTCCGCCACCTTCCCTAGCGTTCTAGCGGGAATCTTCCATACGCCCATAAGATACAACAAGACCTGCTTCTCGAAATCCGAATTGTCCGGCGGTCCCGCCACCAGCTCCGGCAACAGCCGCATCTTGTCCGCTTCGTTTCCTACGTGCGCATGGCGCAGCGCGAGCAGGCCCGCCCGCGCACCCGGGTCCGTCGCCAGCCCTTCCACCGGGATCTCCCGCAAGTCCCGCAGGTAGTAGCCGAACGACGGCTCCAAGGCCCGCAGCCGCTTGTCCTCGGTCGCCACCATTTCCGCGAGCGAACGCGGCGCCCTCCAGCGCTGCGCCCCGTGATAGAACACCAGCGGGATGACCGTCGGCAGCGCCCGCAGCCGGCCCGCCCGACCCCGCGCGTACATCTTCAGGATGCGTACCTTGTAATCCAACACTTGCAGCGCAGTGCCCGGGTCCGGGTACGACTTGTGCTCCAGCAGCGCGTACACGAAGCCCGGCTGGCCGTCCTTCAACTTCACCTCGAACAGCTTGTCGCTCTGGCTGCTGCGCAGATCCTCGTCCACGAAGCTGCGGTCCAGCGGCACCGGGAGCTCGTCGGCCAGCAGCTCCGCCTGCCAAGGTTCCAGGTGCGCGCGCAGCACGGCCTGCGAGCGAAGCCCGTCTGACAGGGTGGCCTGGAAGATGCTGTCGTGTGGCTTGTTGAGGTCGAACTTCATGGATTGTGCGCAGTAGCCAGCCAAGAAAGCAGCGCTCGGCTTGGGTGTCGCTGATCGCGCGAGTTGCTGTGACGGGAAACCAGAGTACCGCCTGGCCGCTCCTGCCCATTGGTCCTGCCACCCGCTCAGCTGGGCTGCCGGTTGAGAATCCGGGACACCGCTTGTTGGTCCATGTCAGCAACCGTGCGCATGGCAACTAGGCCGAGGCTGGCTGTGAGGTCGTTGCTGGCGCTCCTATGAGTCCCGCATGCCTACAGGCAGGTGGGAGGGTGTAGCCGGCGTCGCAGGTCAGTACTCCGGAAGTGAGAAGCCCGTGGGACGTTGGCCGCGTCGGCGGCCTGTCTGCCGAGGCCTAGGTGTTCGGTCTTCGAGACGTCCGGTTCTACCGCTGAACGAGAGTGCGCAGCGAGCTGGATTGGTCCTGACGGGCCCGCGGGCATCTTCCTCGCTGGCTTTCGACAAGGCAGCTCGGTGACCACCCCGAAACCTTGTGGCCGGCATTCCTGCTCCCGGTTGTGTCGAACATATGTCTCTGAGCCTCGCGTCTCGTTGCGGCGCGTCCCGATACGCGGCTATGCTAGCGGTCTCGCATGACCTCGCTCGGGCAGCGGATGCTTTCCTTTTCCCTATACTCCATCAGAACAACAGCAGTGCTGGCCGCTTGGGGAGCGTTCTTGGGGGCTGGCGGTTCGATCTGCGCCGCCGATGCGGCAGCGCAAGGCAACCCGTTAGCACGGGACGAGAGCGCAGTTCAGGCTGGCGACGAACTATTCCACGAGCGCTGCGCGGTGTGTCATGGGCAGCGGGCACAGGGCGGAATGGCGTCCAACCTAGTGCAGACTCGCACTGTCCGGCGCGGTTCTGAAGACGCCCTTTTCCAGCTGATCCGAACAGGCATTCCGGGGACTGAAATGCCTCCGCAGGACGATCTTCCCGACGAGCGGATCTGGCAGATCGTCTCCTATCTCAGGAGCATGGCCCTGCCAGGCCAGCAGCCGCCTCTTCCCGGCGATGTGGTGGCAGGGGAAGCCCTGTTCCGGTCGGCGGGCTGCGCGTCGTGCCACATTGTGAATGGGGCGGGCGGCTTCCTCGGACCTTCTTTGGACTCGATCGCAATCCAGAAGTCGAGCGAAGAGATTCGAAAGGATGTCTTGGAGCCCAGCGCCAGCCTAGCGCACGGGTTCGAGACGATAGGTGTGGAGACGGTCGATGGCCGAAGGATCGAGGGAATCCTCAAGAACGAGGACACGTTCCTCTTGCTTGTTCAGACGCCAGATGGGGAGGTCCGGACGCTCAGGCGAAGCGAAGTCCACTCAGTCGAAGTGAGCCCCGAATCGCGGATGCCAGAAGACTACGCAACGAGGCTGTCCCAGCGCCAGCTCACGGACCTGCTGGCCTTCCTAGATCGGCAGAGAGACCCGTTCACTCCAGTTGTGCGTGGATTCTCCGTCTACTGATGCCTGATCCGCAATCCGCAGCCCCGATGTTTCGGACATCAGTGTTGGCCATCGCGTGTGCCCTGACTCTGGCGGCGCTTGCAGCCTCAGGCGGTGCTCAGCCGGTTGAGGAGCGCTACCGGAATCCGGCGAATTGGCTCAGCTACGACCGAGACAACACAGGGCGCCGCTATTCGGAGCTCGACCAGATCCATCAAGACAACGTTGCTCGCCTGATTCCCAAGTGGATGTTCCAGTACAGCCCTCAGCAGAGGAGGAGCGAAGCGACTCCGCTGGTGCGCGACGGGGTGATGTACCTGACCGCAGGAGGGATGCGGGCATTCGCACTGGATCCAGTCACCGGCCGGTCTATCTGGCGCTTCGACTATCCGTACGCCCACGGAGAGGAGGGGCAGACACCAAACTCGAGCCGGGGCTTCGGCCTGTCGGGCAATCGCCTGTATCTCGCCACGCCCGATTGCCACTTGGTTGCGCTTGACAGCCGCAACGGCGCGTTGCTGTGGCGGTCGGCGGTTACGGCTGACCAGCCTTGCTTCGGCTCGACCGGCGCACCCGTCGTGGTCAAGAACCGGGTGCTGGTCGGGATCAGGGGTGGCGACACCGGGCGAGTCCGGGGCTTTCTGGACGCCTTCAACGCGGAGACCGGCGAACGGGAGTGGCGGTTCTATACGGTCCCGGCACCGGGTGAGCCCGGGTCAGAGACGTGGCCCGACAACGACTCGTGGAAGGCGGGAGGGGGAACGCCGTGGACGAGCGGAACGTACGATCCGGAACTCGACCTTCTCTACTGGCCCACCGGCAACCCCGGCCCGAAGGACTTTGACGGCCGGAACCGGGAAGGAGACAACCTGTACACGGCCACGCTGCTGGCCCTGCGACCGGACGACGGCGAACTTGTCTGGCACTTCCAGTACACTCCACACGACGAACACGACTGGGACGCCAATCAGACGCCCGTTCTCATCGACGCGGTGTGGGAGGGTAGGCGCAGAAAGCTACTGGCGCACCCGAACCGAAACTCGTTCCTGTATGTATTGGACCGCGAGACAGGCACGTTTCTGCGCGCGACCGAGTTCGCCAAGCAGACTTGGCTTGACCGCTTCACACCTGAAGGACGACCCATCCGAAGGCCTGGGGCGGCACCAAGCGCGAGCGGCTCGCTGACCTGCCCCGACATTCACGGCGGCACGAACTGGCAGTCGCCATCGTTCAATCCGGGTACGGGACTGCTTTATGTCATGGCGCGGGACGCCTGCGGCGTGTACTTCCGCACTGGGGCCAGCATCGACCACCTTGAGACTGGAGCTCAGAACTTCTTGCGAGCGATCGATCTCGCTACGGGGCGAATCCGCTGGGAGATTCCGCTGCGGGGCATTGAGAACCGCGAGGTCATGTTCGCTGGTGCCATGTCCACCGCCGGTGGTCTCGTGTTCTTCGGAAGCCGGGACGGTAACTTCATGGCGGCCGATGCCGAGACTGGGGAGATGCTCTGGCACTTCAATACAGGCGGCACGATTCGAGCATCTCCTGTGACCTACGAGGCGAACGGTCGGCAGTATGTCGCCATCACGACCAAGAGCGGTGTCTTCGCCTTTGGCCTGTACCAGGAGAATTAGCAACCTAGAGGCCCGCCGCTCTCCGGCATAATTGCGGGTCAGCCGGAAGTGCGCTGGGCAGCGGTCTAACGGGATGCCCATAGCGGTGTCGGTAATCGGTGGCAGCCGGGCGTCCGGCCCCACCGTCAACTAGACGATCAGCTTGACGCCCAGCTGGATCTCACGCCCGTCCCGCGCGGCCAGGGTGCGACCGAATCCCGGCGTCCCGTAGAAGATGTTGGGTTTGAGGAAGTTCGGCGTGTTCAGCAGGTTGAAGACCTCCGCCCTGAACTGGAGGGTGGCCGATTCGGCCAGACCGAAGTCTCTCGTCACGGAGAAGTCCACGGTTGCTAGGCCAGGTCCGGTGATTGTGTTGCGGCCGGCGTTGCCGAACGTTCCGTAAGGGGGCATGGAGAACGCGGACGGGTCGAACCATTGCTGCGGATCTGGGTTCGGAAGGTTCGGAGCCCCGACTAGGTTTGGCCTGTCGCCGGCCCCGAATCCGTAGCTGGTGCGACCGGTGTTCGAATTGTCCCGTTCCTCCGGCAGCGCAACGGTGTAGGGCTGGCCCGACTGCAAGGCAACGATTCGTTTGAGCTGCCAGCCGCTCAGGGCAGCGGCCTTTGCACCAGTCCAGCAATCTCCGACGGAGCGGCCCGGCCCGAACGGAAGTTGGTAGACTGAGCGGCCCGTGAATCGGTGCGGCACATCGCAGCTCGACCTAGTGCGCATGGAGGACGTTCGCGGCCCCCAACACGGGAAGACCCAGGCCTGCGGGCCGCCAGCAGCCCCGGCTCACCCGACGCGTCGCCCTGACCCACGCGGAGCTTGATTCTCTGCTCAGGCCAACTCGCCCGGGTCCCTCCGCCACTCGATCACATTTCTGCGCTGGAGCTTGAACGCGGACTGGGAGGCCACCCTGGAATTGTGGACCTGACATCCACCCGTCCCCCTGGATCCTCGCAAGCGCCAATCTCTTCGCCCCCGATATCCGTCCCAGACTGAGTGCTTACTATCACTAGAACAGTCCCTACGCTTAGATGACGCACATTGAAATCCCTTCTAGGATAGTTCGACGAACTGTGTAGGTTAGTCGACACGGAGTGTCATTATCGGAATGTGGATATTCACCGACAAGAGCGTCGACATCGAAACCTTAAGATGGTGCTAGTTGCTTGGTGAATTGGACTTCTGTTGCTCTGCGATTGACCGGAGTTCTTCTAGGATTTTAGAGACACTCTCAAGCAAGTTCTCGTCATCAGATGCCCACGCAATCTGCCGCACAGTCTTCTCTAAGTCATCTACAGACTCAACCCCTCTTGTCAAATCTCTAAACTTCTCTTCAATTTCACTTCCAAACCTAAACCGGACAAATTCGGCCAAAGCCTGCCGAAACCCCTCACTTCTACCCTTTTCTAAGCAGTGTAAGAGGCTTTCGGCAATCAGTTCTTGGAGAACTAATGTTAAGCTCTTGGCCAGACCCTCGGCCATGGACTCGATGAGCCCTTCTGCTAAGCCAATGGAATAACCCTCACGCTTCCCTGTTTCGTACCCCTTTGCGCGGACAATGTCCGCCCATGTTTTTCTAGGTCTTGCCATCTCGTAACTTACCTCCATTCCAGCATGTTAGGAGTCTTGCGCTGTGCGCTTGGACAGAAAGTCTCCGTCAGTGCATCTCCTTTTTGCGATTTCCCAACGGCCCCACGCGAGGACTGCGTGCCGGAGTTTCCCTAAACGCTTCATCTGATCTAGGCATTGGGAACATGCCCTGTTGCAGTGGTGGGTGGAGCACTCGAACGGTGCGTGCGCCCCGTGTGCCTACTGGACATCCGATCCGTCAATGCCTCCCAGCGTGACTGTCGAAAGCCAAGTGTTTTCCATCTTCTTTCGGAGCTCGTCAACGTTCCTGCTTGTCCGGATCCACCTTCCAATCTCGTGCAGAGTCTTGACGGAACTCACAGAGGTGGTCAGCGCGGCAAGCTCCGCTTCACCCTTTTCCCCGAATCGACCCCTTGCTAAGCGGCGCAACGCATTTCGCAGTCCGTCGAGAATCGCGAGTCGCTTCGCACGTTCGAATGCCTCCTTCTCGGCGGCCTTGACTTGCTGGCCTACGTCGGTGACGATGGCCCGCTTCAGATCATCCAAGTCCGAAATCTCTGAAGGGTTGATATCGGGCGCTCTCGCCGACAAGACCACGTCCAACAACCAGGCAACAATTGCGAGCTCAAGATCGGGATTCTTCCGGATCCTCACCTCTGAGTCCCGGATGGCCCTGAGCAGCCCAGTCGCAGTCCTCGTCCTTTGGGCGCGAAACATCATTCCGGCGATATTGTCGACGCCGGACTCGCTGACCGGGCAGAACATCTCTTCGATCACTTCGTGTGCGGCCGATGGCCGGTAGTCGTCAGCTTCGGCCGGACCACGGGCTATCAGGTCCTTGACATTCTTCTTCGCCGTCCATCGCCGTCCACCGTTGTAGAGGACAAACGGGGCGACCGGTGCGAGCGGTGGGTTTGACGCGTCCTTGACTTCGGTGACCAATGGATCAACGTCGATGAGAAGGAGCACTCGCCGCATGATGAAGAGCGCCATTCTCCAGTCTTGCTCGGCTTCGAACTGTAGCATCAGGCGTATGCTGCCCGGTCTGTAGCCGGTTCTCGCAGCTCGCCAGACGACTGCATTGTCCCTCTCCCCCCAACTGGAATTCTCGCTCGACGGCGGGCCTTCTCCCACCCGGTTGGGGTCGCGCTCCCTGTCGCGTCGTTGCCATGGTGCCTCCAGGGGTGGCTGCTCGCGTGTCAATGTGTCGAAGTCGACCTTCCGAACCCAAGAATCCGGATGAAAGCCCAGCATCAGGTCCCGGACCACTTCGGGGAAGGAGAAGACTCGCATATACGCTGCGTCAAAGTTCATAGCCGAGAATTCTTGACCGGCGACTTCGCGCCCAGCCGCTCACAATCATACCGATCGGCACCCAGTGGCGCTATGCGTGTTGGGATGGGGTTGCCGGTCACGGTCCGATCTGCCGCCATGCACCTGTACCCGCCTTAGCACGGGTCGCGTTGCGGGCAGTCGAGTCCTACTCCTTACGGTAGGTCACATGGTTGAGATAGTCCCGGTGCGGCTGGTTACCCTAAATTCCGCAGTCAACAGGGACTCTGGGGCCGTCACATTCGCGCAGGCGGCGCCTCCGGAGCGGTGATCAGTGGCGTGTGATCAGGCCAGAAGTGGCCGAGCAGTCAGTCGCGGCCCTCGATCTGGGTAGTATTTCTGGAACGCACGCTCCAAGATCCGGCACCAACGCTCAACCTGCGCCAACTGCGGAGCAGTCGGCAGTTCCCGCAGAAACCGGGCCATCTCCTCGAACGATTCCTGCAGTCCGGCCGCCGCGCTGTGCGCAATCGTCAGCACCAGAGTCGTTTGCCGGCCGTGCCGCGTAACCCGCGCCACGCCGTCCATCATCATCGGGCGACTGGTCTTCGCTTCCCGACGGGTGTCCGGATCGATCATCCGCGCATACACCGACCACCAGTTGTAGAACAGCGCGTTCATCCGCACCATGATCCGCGTGCGCTTCAGGTCCTGCGTCATGAACCCTCCCCAGCCCCACTGGTTCTTCAACTCGTCGAACGCATTCTCCACGTCGGCTCGGCCCCGGTACAGCTGCGCCACCGTCAGACGCTCGCCCTCCAAGGACGTCACCAGCACTCCGTACTCGTATTTCGGGCCCGCTTCCACCACCTCCGTGAACGGCAGCAGCAGTTGCCCGGGCTTGTGCCGCGCCGGCTGCTTGCGCTCCCGCACCTGCCGCCGCAGCACAACCACCCGGCGCGCCCGCGTCCAGCCCTGCAGCTGCAGCTTCGACTCGGCCGCCTGCCAGCCCCGGCCCACTTCCTGCCAGCCCTGCTCACAGGCCAGCCTCGCCACCAAGGCCTTCACCCTCGGGTGCAGGATCAGTTTGAAGAGGTAGTCCTGACCGCGGGCCTCCATGGACGCCATCACACGCTCCGTGCCGTAGTGCCTGTCCCCGCGCACCAGTGCGGGCCGCTCCTCCGGCTGCATGTCGTCCAGCAGTCGCTCCAGCCCCGGCAGGCTGTACATCGAATGCACTTGCTTGCCCGCCTCGACTTCCGTGTCGAGCACCAGCCGCAACTCGCCCATCAGGTACGAGTGCAGCACCAGCGACGGACGCCCCGGCTTGTGGGGGTTGTAGCCGACCTCCGCCCCCTCCTGGCGCCCGTAGACCGGCTTCACGCTCGTGTCGATGTCGAGCACCCACGGCTCTTGCCACAACGGCCGCACCGACTTCTCGAGATGCTTCTGCAGCCAAGCGGAGGCCTCTTTCTCGTCCATGCGCGCGATCGCCCGGCGCACCGAATCGTCACTGCACACCTTGCGCATACCCAACAGGCGCGGGTTGACCGGGTCATGGCGCAGCACGTTGACGTGCATGTAGCGCCTGGCTCCGCTCAGGATCGCCAGCAGCAGGGTGCCCAGCACATCGCGAACGCGGGGCCCGTTGTTGCTGGCATACGACAGGGGCGCGTCCTGCACGAATGCATCAAAGAGGCCGGCCTGTTTCAGGAAGTCGATCAGGAAGGCCAGCTGTCCCAGCGGCGTGACCTCCTCGTCCGGCGCCCAGCGGATCTGCACACGGCCCGCGTAGGTGTCCACGGAAGCGGTCCCCTCGCAAGCCCCGGCAGGGGCCTGAGGCGATTCACCCTCAGGGTGAGGCGGGGATGGATTGCGTACGACGACCATAGGGATTGCCATGCTACAACATGGGGTCGCGGCCTGTTCGGGCGAGCGGGAGCATGGAAGGTGAAAAGAACCTGCGACGAACATGAAGGCTCTTAGGGGGAATGAACCGCAATTCTGTTCGTCCGACCGCAGCATGCCTAGCTGTCCAGCCCCGCAGTTTCCACCACGAGGCTGGATTCGAGGTTCTGATCTGCTGATCACCCGTGCCAGCCATCCCGAAGCCCTCTCTCAACTGAGGAATTTAGGGTTACCTGCACGGGTTGCCGGCACGCGCCGTTGCGAGATGTCGGCCCCGCAAGTCAAGTCAGATCGAAGTTCGGACTGCAGATCGCCATTGGCCGACCTGCACAGACACGACCGGGCTGTTGATGCCGGGACCAGTGAAATGCTGCGGAACTTCAACACCGACGACACCAGGCGCGTTTCCCGTGACCGACGAGGCGAACGGTCGCTGGTATGTCGCGATTGTGACGAAGAGCGGTGTATCCGCCTTCGGCCTGTACGAGAGGAACTAGCAACTTCGGGGCGCTCCGCCATTCGTCATGACCACGTATCAGCCGGAAGTGCGCTGTGGCAGTGCTCATACGGGAGGCCCATACCGGTCTCTGCAATCGGTGGCAGCTGGGCCTCCGGTCCCGCCGCCAGCTAGAAGATCAGTTTCACACCCAACTGAATCTCCCGCCCGTCGCGCGCTGCCAAGGTGCGCCCGAACCCCGGCGTTCCGTAGAAGATGTTCGGGTTGAGGAAGTTTGGCGTGTTGAGCAGATTGAAGACCTCCGCCCTGAACTGGAGGGTGGCCGATTCGGCTAGCCCGAAGTCCTTCGTCACGGAAAAGTCCACGTTTGCGAGGCTAGGTCCGGTGACTATGTTGCGGCCGGCGTTGCCGAACGTTCCGTACGGGGGCATGGAGAACGCGGATGGGTCGAACCACTGCTGCGGGTCTGGGTTCGGGAGGTTCGGGTCCCCTATGAGGTTTGGCCTGTCGCCGGCCCCGAATCCGTAGCTCGTGCGCCCTGTGTTCGAGTTGTCCAACTCGCCGGGCAGGGCCACAGTGTAGGGCTGGCCCGACTGCAGGGTCACGATTCCGTTGAGCTGCCAGCCGCTCAGGGCAGCGGCCTTTGCTCCCGTCCAGCTATCCCCGACGGAGCGGCCCGGCCCGAACGGAAGCTGATAGACAAAGCTGCCCGTGAACCGGTGCGGCACGTCGAAGCTTGACCGTGCCCGTTCAGCCGCCAAGTTGTTGCTGTCCTGCGGGAAGTTCGCGTCGCCGGAGGAAGCGAAGAAGTTAGAGGCGTTGTCGATCGACTTTGACCATGTGTACGAGAACAGGCCCGTCAGTCCGCTCTGGAGGCGGCACTGGAACTGCGCCTGCAGGCTGTGGTAGACCGAGTCGAAGCCGCTCGCAATGAGGTTGATGTCCGAGAAGGTAGGCAGTGGCCGGTAATTGGGCTGCACGGGCGAAGGGCTCGGCTGGTTGATGTCTCGGGCGCCGATCAGCTTCGTGCCGCGCGTTCCGCTGTAACCGACGGTCAGCACGGTGTCCGTGAAGAGTTCAGACTCGACGGTGAAGTTCCACTGCTGGGCATAGCTGGTGCGGAGGTTGCGGTCGTAGGTCGTCAAGCTCGGGGGCACCGGTGCCGCGCCGCCCTCAGGCCAGGGATCGGTGATGGAGAGGGGGGCCAGCGCCGACGGGAAGAACAGCAGGGCGTTGAAGAACGGAGGATTGAAGTAGATGCCTTGGCCGGCGGCGAGGTCCGAGAAGTTGTAATACACTCCCCAGCCCGCGCGCAGAACCAGCGAGTCTGTTCCAGGCGGCCGGAAGGCAAGCCCAATGCGCGGGGCCAGGTTGTTGCGGTCGGCTAGGAATCCGCTGCGGGGGACACCGCCCTGGCCGAGCCGCGCGATCTGCATGCTGTGCGTGTCGTATATCGACGCGGAATCGTTCTCGTCGAAGGCCGGCTGGTGGTACTCGTAACGCAGGCCGAGCGAGAGTGTGAGGGCCTGCGAGGCCCTCACGGTAGCGCTCGCGAACGCACTCGTCGCTCCCGTCCGAGCCGCCTGAACGTTGTCGCTGCGCGCACCCAGCGTGTAGGTCGGAAGGCCTAGAAGCAGGTCTGCCAGCGCGTTCTGCGTGTAGGCCTGATTGGTGAAGTAAAGGCTCCCGCGTGACAGCACATTGCGGAAGCCGTCTTGGCGGATACCGCGCCGCTCGAATCCCAGCTGCAAGAGGTGGCCACCCCGCGAGTAGCTCAACGTGTCGGACACCTGCCAAGTGGTGACCTCGCTTACTTGGGGATTGTTGAACTCGCCGCCTAGCGACGAGTAGCCCGTGACCTGGAAGAAGCTCAGGCCCAAGTCCAAGTCACGCGTGGCGAAGTCGGGCAGTCCGATGCCCCCGTTGAGACTGTTTCCCGAGTTCTCGTGGAGGGTCTCGTTGTCGATCAAGTTGATGCCGACCCTGAATTCGTTCACCCAGCGCGTTCGGAAGATCTCCGTCAACGAGACCATCGCGTTGTGGGCGTTCTGCTCGAGCAGGTTTCCGTAGCCAGGGACGGACGAGAACTGCTGGGCCGCGTACGGCGTGTGCTGGTCGCGCCGGGCCAAGCTGTAGCGCCCGGCTACGCCGCCTCCGTCCCGCGTGCGGTCGATGCGGAAGTCGGCCTTGTCTGTAGTGTCTTCCCCGACGGGCGCCGCCACAAAGTTCTGCCCGGCCACGGCCCGGTTGGGTAGCGGATACAGGGTGGCCACGGCTTGGCCGATCGGGTGTGTGAAAGCCAGCTGCCCGTTCGCGAATGGCTGGCGTGTCAGGAAATTGATCGGCGGCGGTCCGGCGCTGGCAGAGAAGTCGCCGCGGCGCTCAGCCTCGGTCGGCACGTTCGTCGTGCGCGTCTCCGCCCGGTCTTCCCTCAACCCCTCGTAGTTTCCGAAGAAGAACAGGTTGTCGCGGACCACGGGACCGCCCACGGAGGCGCCAAACTGGTTTCTGCGGAGCGTGGGCACCGGGTCGCTTGGGCCGCTGAAGAAGTTCCGCGCATCGAAGCGGTCGTTGCGCAGGAACTCGTAGGCCGTGCCGTGGATCTCATTCGTGCCTTGCTTAATGGCAACCGCGATCTGGCCACCGCTATTCCGCCCGAGGCCCGCATCGGAGTTCGAGGTCTGGACCCGAAACTCCCGTACGGCATCGACCGGCGGGGCGAAGCTGAAGCTGTTAAGGATCGGATTGATCGCGTACACCCCGTCATACAGAAACGAGTTGGCCGACTCTCGCGCTCCGTTCGTCTGCAGCGCGAAGCGTCCGCGTTCGCTGCCCGGCGATCCGACCGCGGCCGGAGTCGTGCCAGGAGTCAGCAAGGCGAGCTGCAGAAAATTACGGCCATTGAGGGGCAGGCTGACGATGAAGCGGTTGGGGATAACGCTGCCGACCGCCACGTGGCTTGTCTGCAGGGCGGTCGAGGTCGCGGTCACCGTGATGGTCTCGCTTGCCGACCCCACTTGCAGGACAAAGCTTGCTTCCGCCTCGCCGCCAAGATCCAGTTCGACAGGCTCGCCAGCGACTGGCTGGAATCCGTCCGCGGAGACACGGACGACATACGAGCCTGGGGCTAGCGCCGCTATCGCGTAGCGGCCGCCCGAGCCGCTCAGGGCCCGTCGCACTGCCCCAGTGTCGGCGTTCTGAGCGGATATCGAGGCTTGGGCGACAGCGCCGCCGGACGGGTCCAGAATGACGCCGTGGATGCGGCCATCAACTTGCTGGCTCAGCAGGGACATCGGAGCCGAGATCAGGAATAGCGCTGACGCGGCAACTAGGGAAACTCTCACAATTGACATCGTATGAAAGTCATGGCGGGTAAACTGCGGCTCCGGTTAGCAGCAGCCGCGGCGAGAACCGAGCGACCGTGGGGCGCGGCCACCTGCCACAAGCGGCTTCCACGGCACGGGCTTCGTCGTTTGAGGCCCGATCTGGCTATAGGACCTGTCCATGGGCCACGTTTCAGGGCGGGCCGTTCGGAGCGCTAGGGTTCTTCGCTTGGGGCCGGCATAATGTCAACACGGCGTTGGGTGTGCGCTACGGCGGGGCGCACTTCCGCCGCACCGAGAGACTACCTGCCGTCGGTCCAGTCTTGATGCACCTGAGAAAGCGTGTGGCTCTTGGCACCCCTGCCAAGGACCAACGTAGCATTGGTTGGCATCGGTCGGCAGACCCCGTTTGGGACTGACCGAGCAATGCAGCAGCCCGCACTGCGGTCAGCTAGCCGTGCCCAAGCCGGTCGAAGCTGCTGCTTTGCGAGATCGCTCTGACTCGAAGCCACGGCCCGCCAGCGGCGACGTATCCGCAGCTGTGCTGGCACGACCGGAAGCCGGGTGGGTACGACCTGTCGGGAAACTGCTCTGCGCAGTGCCAAGCTTCCCGGTCGACCTCCCCTCAATCTCCGGTAATGGAAGACCCTCAGGTCTGCCGGCCTGACTTGTGAACCGACCGACTCAAGCCACCGAAGGCGCAAACTCGGTCTGGCGGTGACCGTGGCGAAAGAAGCGTTTGCTGGCGTGCCTAGCCGGCACAGGTCGCCGCACCGCTGCCCCTAAGGATGAACTCACGAGGCCGCGCTCGCGGCGGACGGTCATGGGGGCCAGCACAGCCGAAGACCAAAGAATGCCTGTCGAGGTTGGTGGCTGATGATGTGCTCGCGAGCACCGGACTAGCGGACGAGGGTTCCATGTTATTGTTTGACTTTAATATAAATAGATCATTTGATTCCAATTGAACTGACTTACGATATAAGGTACACTCTAGATTCCAAAGGAGGATACTATCGATGGACACTTCAGTCGAGGTCGCGGCTGGCGAGTCGCGGAAGCTGGTCCCGTCGGGCGCCAGGCCGATATTCGACGCCTTTCTGGCCACGGGAGTGGATGCCGGCTTGGCCTATACTGCAACTCGGAGCATCCACGAGATGGTAACGGCGGGCGCTAGCGAGTTGTCTCAAAGGCTTGTCGAGAGGACTCAGGCAGCTGTCGATGCTCTGGCCCGAGAGATGCGTGCGGGCTTCAAAGTGATCGAGGAGCGCCTAGAGCAGCAGAACGTCCGGCTTGACAGGCATGGAGCCCGGATTCGGGGTCTGGAGAGCCGAGTTGGGGGTTTGGACGGCAGGATTGGGGGTCTGGAGGGCAGGATTGGGGGTCTGGAGGGCAGGATTGATCGTCTGGACCGTCACATCACGGCGCAACGCGATGCCGTATTCGGTCTGCGGGGTGATGTCCGCGAACTGGCGGGGCGCTACCAATCGATCGACGACCGATTGGGCACACTCACGATGGTGACCCGTTGGGGAATCGCCTTGTTAGCCACTGCGTTAGGCATTGGCGCAATGGTCATGGTCCAATTGTTCGTGCTGGGCCGTGCGGAGATCTTGATCCGTAGACAACCAGTTGCGATAGAGGAGCCTGCTGCAGATGTGCCGGTCGCCGGGTCCCTTTCCGGCGACGTTGCTTCTTCTGGCGAGGACGGTCAGGAGGCGAACGCCGAGGGCCCCGAGTAGTCGAGATGCTTGAGCCTTCACCATCCGCCCGGCGTCCTTGGCCATCTCGCCTGGATGTTAGCCAGAGCGAAGGCCTGATCCTCGCGCATTCTCGGGATCCGGGCCAGCGGGGAGAGTGCTAGGCTGAGAACGCGCCCGCCGGGAGCGGTTGTGGACACTGAAATCCCGGCATTTCCCTACCGCTGGAGTGCCTCGAGCGACCCGGGTGGCGCCTGTAGTTGCCGCGCTGGTCGGCATCCCAGGAGCCATCGGGGCATCACTCACACAAATCTGATCGACAAGTGGTCAGCGCCAGCCGCAACAGGGCGGATTGCAATGGCAGCGGCTGGACATCGAACCAACTGTCGAACCTGTTGGCCACCAGTCCACAGTCCATGACTCCGCCAACTCCTCTGTACTAGGGGTCGGTCCTGTAATGGGGGTGTTCCAGACAACTCCCGTCGTTGTCCGCAGATGCGCGCATCGAGGGGAGTGCTTGCAGTTGGTGAATCGGAACGGGGTCGGTGTGGCCTACAGCTAGGCCGACGACCTTGGTGATGCGCACCGCCGGGATGGCGCACCGCCAACCGTCGCGGTTGGGAGCGGTTATGGCGCCGTGGCCTGTGAGCCGCTCGAAGACGCGTTGGGCCGTGTCGCCGCGTCCCTCAGCGACGGCGCCGTGCTCGGGTACGTCGAGGATCACAACCAGGACCAACGGTCAGCTTCCATTCCTGCGCTGTCGTAGAACCCGCCGAGTCCGTCGGTGCTTCGACACCGGAGGGGAGCAAGCCTGACTCAACGCCAAGCGGGCCCTCTGAGGGGAATTGCTCGCTCAGAATTCAGCCGGTCCGTAGCGAGGACTTGCTCAATCCCCCCGGTAGGCTGCTTCTACGGCGGAGATGTTCAGCTTTCGCATGCGGAACATGGCTTGGCGCGCGCGGTTTGCGGCCGCCGCGTCGTCGGCGCTGATCAGCCGCAGGACTGGCTCAGGCGTGATCTGCCATGACAGCCCGAACCGGTCCACCAGCCATCCGCACATACTCTCCTTGCCACCTTCCTCGAGGAGCGCTTCCCAGAGGGAATCTGTCTCTTCCCGGTCCGCCGTCCGAACCGCATCGAGACGGCTTCAGTCAGCTTGTAGGTTGGGCCTCCGTTGAGCGCCATGTATGGTACTCCCACGAGCGTGAAAGTCACCACAACCGGAGGCTGGTCGGGGTCGAAGTGCGTAATGCCTTCGATCCTGCTGTCCGGCAAGAGCGACACATAGAAGCGGGCCGCATCCTCCGCCTCGTTGTCGAACCAGAGGAAAGTTCTCACAGTTGGTGATTCTGGAACCGTCACTCAGCCGACCCCTTCGGGAGAAATCCAAAATGGCTCCCATACGTGTCCGTCCGGGTCGGCGCGCCCGGCCATACATGAAGCCGCGGTCAACGGGCCCTCGGACATCAGTGCCGCCGTTGGCCACCGCCAGGTCCATCAGAGCGTCCACCGCTCCGCGGCTGTCCAGCTGCACCGCGATCAGGGCCTGCGCACTCTTGTGAGGATCCGCAACCGGCCCAGGTGAGAAGGACGCGAACCGCGCACGCTCGAGAAGCATGGCATGGCACGAGTCATTGATCGTCATCGCAAGGGTGTCGTCGGTGCAGAACGCCTCTTCGAACGAGAAGCCGACGGCGAAGAATGTCCGCGCTCGGTCGATGTTGTGAACGGGAAGATTCATGTAGACTGTCACGGCTCAAATCCGCAGGAGCAGTGTAGGCACTCGGGGCCGGCTCGCCGGTCCCTTGCCCAAGAGCAGGAGCGAGGCGCATACCGCAACCGAGCGTTGCCGTCGAACACACAGCAACGCGGTCGCGGCGCTGGGGCTCGGCAGCGCGCCGCCACCCCGGTCCAGCCAGCCCCAGCCTTGTCGGTCTGGCGCACGGAGTCTGGACGCAGACAGGGGCCCGAGCTTGATGGATGCTGGCTGCGGGGAGTTCCGAATCGGCGTGTCGTACTCCCGATGTGCCATAGAATGGGCACTTGCTACGTCTACTGGCGACGCTCATAGCGCTTGGGGGTGCGCTCAACGCGCAGGACTTCTACCCGCTCGAAGAGGTCAAGGCAGGTCAATCCGGGAAGGCTCGCACGGTCTTCGCCGGCACCCATGTCGAAGAGTTTGACGTCGAGATTCTTGGCGTTCTGAAGAACTTCTCGGGTGCCAAGAGGTCGGCTATCTTCGGGCGGCTCTCTGGCGGGCCTCTCGACAGGACAGGTGTGATGGCGGGCATGAGCGGGAGCCCCGTCTACATTGACGGGCGCCTGGCCGGGGCGGTGGCGTTCATGTTTCCATTCACGACCGCCCCGCTTGCGGGAATCCGCCCGATTGAGGACATGGTCGCTGGGTACGAAGAAGGCACGCCTGTCGCCGAAACGCTCGCTGCGGACCCGCTGGACGCTTGGAGGCAGGTGGCTGGCTTGCCACGCGCGACGTTGCGCCCAAGAGCCGAAGCGCCGGGCCGCTTCGTGCCGATCGCCACGCCAGTGGCGCTCGCGGGGTTCAGCGAGCGGGTCTTCGACGAGTTTCGCGACGAGTTCGAGCGTCTCGGGTTGCGACCAGTTCAAGGTGCGGGAGGCGCATCGGCCGACGACCTTGAAGGCCCCTTGGTCCCGGGATCGATGATCAGCGTCGGCCTCATCCGCGGCGACATGACGTTCTCCGCGTCCGGCACAGTCACGCACATGGACGGTGACACGCTCTTCGCCTTCGGCCACAGGTTCCTCTCCGCCGGCGCAACTCAGATGCCCATGATGCGGGCCTCGGTGATGACCTTGGTCCCGAATCTGACGGCATCGTTCAAGCTCAGCAGCAGCGGGCCAGTGATCGGAACTGTCTCCCTCGACCGCGACTCTGGGGTGGTGGGTGAATTGGGGCCCGGCCCGTCCATGGTCCCGTGCAACATCCGGGTCCGTCTCGGGGACGGTCCTTCGGACGAGTACTCGATCGAGCTGGTGCGCGACGCCCAGCTAACCCCGTTCCTGCTGCAGATTGCGCTGTTCTCCGCGATGGACGGGATCCACCGCGCAGTCGGTCCTCTTACCGTTCGGGTGCGAGGCAGCGTGGAATTCGAGGATGGGCTGCCTCCTCTCGTTCTGGACGACATTTACACGGGCACCGGCGGCGTGGCGCAAGCCGCGGCGCTTTCGACGGCCGCCCCGCTCTCGTACCTTCTGCAGATTGGGCATCCCGGAGTGGGGATGGACTCAATCGACGTCGAAGTAGAGTCCGTTCCGACCATCCAGCAGACCGACCTGCTGAGGGCGTGGATCTCGAAGCAGCAGGTACGGCCCGGCGAGGCCGTCGAGGTCCGTTTCGCTTCCAAGGAACCGGACGGCACGGAGGTGCTGCGATCTGCCTCGTTCACGGTCTCGCCGTCGATGCCCGCGGGTGCCGTCGAGGTCACGCTGGGCGATGCGTTCTCTGCGAACCTGCAGCGCTGGCGCGGGCTGTTCGCTGGGCGCAAGGCGCGGGATGCTTCCGCGACGATTCGATTCCTGAACGACCTGCGAGGCAGTGATCAGGCGTACTTGAGGGTCTGGCAGCGGCGGAGGTCGCTCTGGCTCCACTCAGACAGGCTCCAGGCTCCTCCCGCGTCGGTGCGCGCTGTGCTGTCCACGTCCGCTGGTCGAGCTGCAGGAGTCCTTGACGATTTGTCGGACACCATCGAAGAGATTCGGGTCGGTGGCTTCACCGGTGTCGTCCAAGGGCGATTGAGCCTCCGATTCGTGGTCACGGGAAGTTGATCGCTACAATGGCGCGCCATTCGATTCTGCTGGCCCTAGTACTGGTTGCGGGAGAACCGGCTATGTCGGCCACGACCCAGCACTGGGAGCTGGCCAGCTACGCGGACTTTTTGCCGGGCTCGTTCAAGGGTCTGGCGCTTGACCGGTCCGGCGCCTTGCGGGTCGCTCCGCCGTTCAGCGCCGTCGACGAGTCCGGCCAAGCAGTGGTCTGGTCAGTCGCTGCCGCGGAGGACGGCACGGCTTACTACGGAACCGGCCACCAAGGGTCGGTGTTTCGGGTGCCCCCCGGGGGCGAAGGAGACTTATTGTGGAAGGCCCCGGAAATAGAGGTCTTCGCCTTGGCAATCGGGCCCGACGGTTCTCTGTACGCGGGCACGTCCCCCAGTGGGAAGGTCTACAAGATCTCGCCGGGTGGGGACGCGGTCGAGTACTTCGACCCGGGCGAGCAGTACATCTGGTCGCTGGCGTTCGACAGCGACGGACGGCTAGTGGTCGGCACCGGTGGAGCCGGCAAGCTCTACCGCGTGACGGCTGAAGGCAACGGCGAGCTTTGGGTCGAGACGGGCCAGAGGCACGTCATGAGCCTAGCCGCAGTTCCCGGTGGGGCAATCTTGGCGGGCACCGACCCAGACGGGATCCTTTACCGCATTGCATCGGATGGGACGGTCTTCGCGTTGTTCGACGCGGACCTGCCGGAGATCCGCTCTGTTTCCGTGAGCTCCGATGGGGATGTCTATGTGGCCGCGATGGGAGGGGGCATGGACCGTATCGTTCAGGCCGTACAAGCGGTGGCCCGGGCGACGTCTGTGGCTGGCGCGGTTGCCATTGCCCCCCAGGCCGTGCAGGTGGCAACGCCGCAGACCACCGCAAGCGTCACCTACGGACAGCCGCAAGTGGTCTACGCCGGCGAGCGATCGGCGCTGATGCGCATCTCTGAGGGCAAGGCGGTCGAAAAGCTCTGGGCATCCAACGAGCAGCAGATTCTCGCATTGGCGCTGCATCCCGACAGTGGCAGCGTTCTGTTCGCCACGGATCAGGCCGGCCGGATTTACCAGACAGATACCGACCGGCGCCACAGCTTGGTCACCCAGACCGGGCAGTCGCAGTTGACGACCTTGGTCTCCTTGGACGACGGGATCCTCGCAGCCGCCGGGAATGGCGGCGCCCTCTACCGCTTGGGGTTGGAACGGGCTCCTTCCGGGACTTACGAGACCGCACCGCGGGACACTGGGGGTGTTTCCGAATGGGGTCGTCTGACTTGGCGGGCTGCGGTCCCCGAAGGCTCCTCGGTCGAGATCCGGACTCGAAGTGGCAACACGCACAGGCCGGGCAGCGGCTGGAGCGGATGGTCCGAGCCCTTGGCCGACGCCGAGGGCTCAGTCGTGCAATCGCCGCCAGCGCGGTTTCTCCAGTGGCAGGCAACGCTGCGGGGCGACGCCACGCTGGACCGCGTGACGGTCCACTACCTGCCTCAGAACTCCCCGCCGGTGGTCCGATCGGTGAATGTTGTGCCCGAGAGCGCATCCGCTAAGGACTCCAGCGACAGCGGCAGTTCGAACACCAGCAGCTACAGCATCACGGTGTCCGCATCAGGAGAGTCGTCGCCGCCAAAGCCGACCTCGTCCCCGGCCACGCCAACGACTGTGAGGAAACTCACGGTCGTGTGGGGAGCCGAGGATCCTGACGGCGACAAGCTGCGCGCCGAGGTGGCGTTTCGGGGTGAGGGCGAGAGCGAATGGAAAACGATTCGCAAGGACCTCCCCGGGCCGAAGTTCTCGATCGATAGCGATGCCCTTGCCGACGGGCGGTACGAATTCAGGGTAAAGGTGGACGACGGCCTCGCAAACACTAGCGAGCGGGCGCTGAGCGCCGAGAGAGTCAGCAGACCCGTCTTGGTCGACCAGACGCCTCCCACCATCATCAGGCTCGACTCGGTGACGGAGGACGCCGTGCGCTTTCGGGCGGACGATGCGGCGTCGGAGGTCCGCAGCGCCGAGTATTCCATCGACGCTGGCGAGTGGCATCCCGTTCTCTCGGACGACGGAGTGCTCGATGCACCCGCCGAGGAGTTCACAGTGCGCTTGGACAGCTTGGACAGTGGTGAGCACTTGGTTGTGCTGCGGGTCCGCGACAGGGCAGGGAACACTGCGCTAGCCAAGGCGCTGGTGGTACGAACGGACCAATGACCGCCACAGCTCAACAGCCCAAGGTGCCGTTCTCGCCTGGCGTGATTGTTAGGTGCCGCAAGCGGGACTGGGTGCTTCTGCCCAGCGATGGCCAAGAGACTTATCGGTTGCGACCGCTCGTTGGCACGACGGAGGACATTGTAGAAATCCACAAGCGGCTGTCCGAGCTGATAAAGGACGAGCTGCCGGAAGAGGAATTACAGTCCTCGACATTCCCGCTGCCAACCACTCAGGACCTGTCTGATGCGGCAAGCACGCACCTTCTCTGGCAAGCGGCCCGATTGACGCTCCGAGAGGGGGCGGCTCCATTCAGGTCGTTGGGGAAGATCTCGATTCGGCCTAGGTCTTACCAGTTCGTACCGTTGATGATGGCCATGCGGCAGGACCCGGTTCGGCTGCTGATCGCAGATGACGTTGGCGTTGGCAAGACCATCGAGGCGCTGCTGATCGCACGCGAGTTGATCGACCGCCGGGAAATCCGCAGTCTCTGCGTACTGTGCCCGCCGAGCCTGTGCGAACAGTGGCAGCGAGAGCTGAGCGAGAAGTTCAATCTTGACGCGGTCGTGATTCGTTCGGGGACGATTGGGGGGCTGGAGCGCCGCAAGCCGATTTCCCAGAGCATCTACAGGTACTACCCCTATCAGGTCGCAAGCATCGACTTGCTGAAGACGGATCGCAACCGTCACAGGTTCTTGCACGACTGCCCGGACCTTGTCATCGTTGATGAGGCACACGGGGCTGCCCGGGCTGTTGAGGCTGGTCGCCACCTGCGCCACCAGCTCGTTCAGGAGATTGCCAATCGGGAAGGGCAGCACTTGCTCCTGTTGTCTGCTACGCCACACAGCGGCATTGAGCAGGCCTTTCGGTCGTTGCTGTCCTTGCTGCGTCCCGAGTTCGGAGACTGGGACACTTCACAGCTTTGCGAGAAGGAGCGCGTAGAGGTCGCCAAGCACTTTGTGCAGCGGACTCGCGGCGACATCAGAAGCTGGGAAGGCAGCGATTGCTTCCCGATGCGTGATTCGGTTGACGTCACGTATTCGCTCTCCGCGCCATATCGGGATTTGTACGATCGAACTCTCCGTTTTTGCGAAGGCGTCGTCACAACCGGAACGGGCCAGGACACGCGACGCAAACGTGTGCAGTACTGGGGGGCACTTGCGCTGCTCGGCTGCGTTATGTCCAGCCCTGCGGCAGCGAGGGCCGCACTGGCGACTCGGCTGAGCGGAGAAGGTCAGGATCCGGAGGACGTTCACCCAGGGGCCTTGGTTGAATCCTCTGACGAACAAGGCGATGACGACGTTCCGGCGGGCCCGCTGGCTTCTGTGACCTCGGGAGTCGACCGGAGCGGCGAGCGACAGCTCATGGACCTGAAGAGGCGGGCGAAGCGGCTTGAGCATCAGGCTGCGGATTGGAAGCTCACCAATTGTGGCCACTTGGTCTCCCAGTTGCTAGACGACGGATACCGTCCGATCGTGTGGTGCAAGTACGTCGCGACCGCCGACTACGTAGCCGCAGGTCTAATGAAGGCGCTGTCCAGTGCTTACAAGGGCTTGCGAGTGGTCTCGATCACTGGTCGGGTGGGGCAAGAGGAAAGGCGCGTCAAGATTCGGGAACTGGAACGTAAGCCGCTCCGGGTCTTGGTTGCGACCGACTGCTTGAGCGAAGGAATCAATCTACAGCGTGGGTTCAGTGCGGCCGTGCACTACGACCTACCGTGGAATCCGAATCGCTTGGAGCAGCGGGAAGGCCGCGTCGACCGCTTTGGACAGCTGGCCGAGAAAGTCAAGGCTGTCCGGTACTACTCCCCCGAGAGTCCTGTTGACGGCGTGGTGTTGGACGTCCTGTTGAATAAGGCACGAGAGATCCATAGGGTCCTTGGAACGTATGTCCCCGTTCCGGACGGCGGCGAGACCGTCGTCGAGGCGCTGGTGAATGCCCTCTTCCTACGAAAGAGCGGCCGACTCTCGGGAATGCAGACAACCTTCGACTTCGGGAGATCTGCAGTGGCCATTCAAAGTCTCCATCGCCGCTGGGAGCGGGACCTCCAGCGCGAGAAGACCAATCGGACGCGGTTTGCACAGCGGAGCATCAAGCCCGAGGCAGTGCAGCGGGAGGTGGAGACGGCCGACAAGGTGCTCGGAGATCCAGAGGCAGTACGGCGATTTGTCTTGGATGCTGGACAACGCCTCGGCTTGGGCATTCGCCGAGATTCAAGGAGAGGTGTGTTTCTCGTACCGGCGGACGATGTCGCCCGAGGCGAGATGCCTCTGGTCGTGGGTAGGGCTATACCCGATACAGGGGGATTGTCGTGGCGCATCAGCTTCCAGTCCCC
This sequence comes from Bryobacterales bacterium, assembly GCA_965203925.1. GTDB lineage: Bacteria > Acidobacteriota > Terriglobia > Bryobacterales > UBA6623 > VXMF01. The sequence continues at coordinate 9,299 of OZ241924.1, read as the reverse complement.
CACACCGGAGGCCGCCGAGTATGTCGGCCGAAATCACCCGTTCGTGGTGGAACTGTCACGCTACCTGCTGGAAGAGTCTATGGACATACCCGGCAGCGCCACGGCGGCGCGCTGTGGAGTGATCCGCACGCGAGCAGTGAAGCGGATGGCGATGATCTTCTTGCTCCGCGTACGATACTTGATTCGGCAGCCGGAACGGCCAACGCTCTTGGCTGAGGAGGTATTGGTCAAGGGTATCCTCTGGCATCCGCGCCAACCCCCGGAGTGGCTGGGGGACGACGAGGCTCTGCGACTGTTGGAGAGTAGTCCTGACGAGAATGTCCCAGATGCTGAAAAGCAGGACCTAGTGAGGCGTGGCTTGACTTATTGGAACGGGCTTCTTGACCTCGTCAAGGCCCCGATCAGGGAGCGGGCTGCGACACTGCGCGAGAGCCACCGTCGGGTGCGTTTGGCGGGGAGGCAGAGGATTAGGGGGCTCTCAGTCAAACCTCAAGACCCACCAGACTTGATCGGACTTCTGGTGCTCCAGCCAAGGCTCTGATCACATGGCTGCACATCCATCCATACGAATCGAAGGGGGACTCCTCGGGCCGGACATCTTAGACCAGGTTCGTTTGGGTGAACTGACCGGCCAGCGCCCATCCGACTTCTTTGTCTCATTCCGGGGGGGCTCCGGAACACGTAGGCAACAACGTCAGAGTACAAGACGAATCTCTCGCCCAAAGGGAAACCTGACCGACCAAATCGCACGGACGTTCGCGGAAGCCCGCGGGCTCTGGACTGGCTTTCAGCACCGACGCGAGAGGCTGAAGTCGGATCACGCCGACGCCGACACGAGTGTGACGCGGGCCTCATGGGCCCTACCGTTCATGAGGCTCTTGGACTACAACCTGAGCTACAACCGGCGGGCCCAGAGTGTAGGTGGCTTAAGGCTCTCAATCTCTCACCGTGCCGGAGATGCCAACGATGCACCGCCCGTACACATCGTGAGCGTGGCGCAAGATCTCGGCCAGAGTGCCCCTTCTCAGCGCTTGTCCCCCCACACCCAAGTGCAGGAGTTCCTCAATCGGACTGAGGCACTATGGGGAATCGTCACTAACGGGACCACACTGCGCCTTCTTCGCGACAGCACGTACATTCGGCGGCAGGCGTATGTCGAGTTTGACCTTCCGGCACTCTTCGACGAGCAGCGGTTTGAGGACTTCGATGCCCTGTACCGCATCCTCCACCGCTCTCGCCTCCCGGAGGGTGCTGCGGATGCAGCAGGGAGCTACATCGAGAAGTACTACCAGCATGGCGTGGAGCAGGGCGGGCGAGTTCGCGACCGCCTCCGTGACGGGGTCGAACAGGCGATACTCACGCTCGGGAATGGGTTCCTGAGCCAACAGCAGAATAGGTTGTTGATCCGACGCGTAGGGGCAGACGACTCAGCTTTGCGGCCGGTCTCGGCGTGGGACATGTACAGACACCTGCTGATCTTGGTGTACCGCCTCCTGTTCCTGCTTGTAGCGGAAGACCGTGGCGTTCTTCGAGGCTCGCCGCTCTACTACCGGCATTACGGAGTCGGCAGACTGCGGGACCGCCTCGACCGGAATACAGACAAGGACCACCACGACGATGTTTGGCGGTCGCTCCAAGTGCTGTGGCGACTGCTAGGAGGCGAGGCGCATCGACGTGACCTCGGCCGAAGGCCACTCGCCGATCTACTTGGCCTACCCGTACTGAACGGAGACCTGTTCAAGCCGGGACTGTTCGACAAATGCACGATTTCTAACGCCGCCTTGATGGAGGCGTTTGACAGCATTGCCCGATACGACGAAGACAGGGGCCCACGCAGGCGGGTCAACTACGCCGCGCTGGATGTCGAAGAGCTTGGGTCGGTGTATGAGAGCCTCCTGGACTTCCGACCTAGCATCGAGAGCACTGCCGGAGGACGGCTGCGATTCACCTTACATCCCGGCTCCAAGCGCAAGTCTACTGGCTCATACTACACGCCGCCCTCGCTGGTGGCCGAGTTGATCAAGTCCGCCCTAGAGCCAGTCGTCCAAATGAGGCTCGAGGGATGTAAAACCGTCAAAGACCAAGTACGGGCGATCAAGTCGCTCCGCGTCTGCGATCCCGCCTGCGGCTCGGGTCACTTCCTGCTGGCAGCGGCCCGTCATCTTGGAAAGCGCCTTGCCAGCATTCGGACGGGTGAGGGCGAACCGGCTCCTGAGTCCGTCAGGAGCGCAATCCGAGACGTAGTGGCCCACTCGATCTATGGAGTGGACAGCAACCCTTTGGCGGTGGACCTTTGTCGTGTCGCGCTGTGGATCGAGAGCCATGTTCCCAAGAAGCCGCTAACGTTCCTTGACCATCGCATCCGTTGTGGGAATTCACTGCTAGGCGTCTTCGACCTTGCGGTTCTCTCCGAGGGAGTACCTGACCAAGCGTTTGATCCCGTCAAGGGTGATTGCAAGGCGACCGCCCGATTCCTAAAGCGTCAGAACAAGAAGGAGCGTCGCGATCGAGAGACTGGACAGGCCCATCTCCGATTTGAGACCGACGAGTTGACCGACCTGACGGACTGGGCGCGGAAGCTTGACTCAATTGAGGACGACTCCTTGGCAGCGATCCGATTCAAACAGAGCCTCTACGAAGAATGGAAGGAGAACGATGCGTACGGTCAGAAAGCATACGCATGTCACCTCTTTAGCTCGGCCTTCTTCCAACGCTTTGAGCCACAGACACAGCTCCACGCGGTCACGTCCGAGACACTATTTCGACACTTGGACGGTGATGAGTTGTCCATCGCGGAAATCGAAACCACACGGGAGGTTGCCAAGCAGTACCAGTTCTTTCATTGGAAGTTGGAATTCCCCGAAGTATTCGATGAGCAACAATCAATTCACGGTTGCGGCTTTGACGCAGTTCTGGGGAATCCTCCTTGGGAGAAGATTACCCTCAAAGACACGGAGTTTTTTTCCGGTCGTGACGAGTCGATTGTTAGTGCTCGCAACGCGGCTTCCCGGAAACGAGCTATCGAAATGCTCGCCACCACCAATCCCAAACTTCATCAAGAATACAACGAAGCTGTCTGGGCATCAGTGCGCTATGGACGATTCCTCAGAAAGAGTGGACGTTTCCCACTATGCGGCAGAGGAGACATCAACCTCTACTCAGTGTTCGCAGAGACTATGCGCTCGCTTCTCAATGACCGCGGACGGCTTGGCTGCTTGTTGGACAGCGGTATTGCGACGGCCGACACCACAAAAGTGTTCTTCCAAGACATCGTAGAGACCAACTCTCTCGTGAGTCTGTATGACTTTGAGAATAAAGGGCTTTTTCCAGCTGTTGACAGCCGGCAAAAATTCTGTCTATTTACTTGCAGTAGTGCCGGTTCCTCCAAGACCATCCGCTTCGTGTTCTTTGCACACCATGTTAAGGATATCACGGAGTCACACCGATTGATTGATCTGTCACCAAACGACATTGCTCTCTTGAATCCCAACACACGAACCTGTCCGATTTTTCGATCAAGTAAGGATGCAGAATTGACCAAGGAAATCTACCGACGTGTGCCGGTTTTCGCAATTCATTCGTCTGAAATTGCTCTCTCTCTCTCTCTCCAGAGATTTCTCGAATCTTCAAGCCAAGCCCACACGCCTGGGAATCCTTGGGGCGTTCAGTTCGCAACAATGTTCCACATGGCGAACGACTCGCAGCTGTTTCGCAGTCGGGAGGAACTCGAACATGCGGGCTGGAGGCTCTGCCAGAGCCCAGAGGACAAGGCAACGCTTACGCACCATGGACTGTCCGATTCAACAGAATGATGGATATGGCGAACGACTCCGCCTCGTTTCAAAGCCGGTTACAGCTCGCGAACGAGGGTTGGGAGTTGAGGGGGAATGTCTTCTACAGAGACGACTCAGCGGGGAGACTTCGGAAGTATCTTCCCTTGTACGAAGCCAAGATGGTTCATCACTTCGACCACCGATGGGCGACATACGAGAATGGGAAGATACGCACACTAACGATTTCAGAGAAGGAAGACCCCAACTGCGTACCAATGCCACGGTATTGGGTCTACGAGAGGGACGTATACTGCAAGGCTTCTGAGCTACCCAAGAAACTGCAGACAGCATTCCGTAAGAAAGACAAGAATGGAATTTTCCATGGACTTGCGTTGCACCTATTCGCGAATCACTTGCTTCAATCGAATCCTGATCCGCGCACTGATACTAAAGGCAAGGGACTCGCCTCTTCGTGGTATGAATTCTGTGACAAGCATCCATTTGGATCGGAGGTCAAGCGACCGTCACTAAGAGATAAGAGTCTACAGAAGAGCATTGATCTTCTCCGATGTGGATGGTCCCAGCAACTAGTTCCCAATCCACTTCGCACTACAGATGACGTTCTTCAGTATGGAGAAGAGCTCATTCAGCGAACAACACCTCAGTGGTTCATAGGTTGGCGAGACATCACGAACTCGACGAATGAACGAACGTTGATCAACGGGATAATTCCACGTGTAGGAGTCGGTCATAAGTTCTTGCTGATCAGGCTTCAGCGTCGTGACATAGGTAATGGCCTGACACTGGCTGCGATTCTATCATCACTAGCTTGTGACTATGTATCACGACAAAAGCTTGGCGGAACTAGTTTCACGTATTTCACAATGAATCAAATCGCTGTTCTACCTCCTAGTTCCTTTCGAGGCAATGAACTAGAATTCATCTGGACTCGTGTGCTTGAATTGACATACACCGCATGGGATCTCAAGGAATTCGCTCGAGACATCGGTTGGCACGGACCGCCTTTCAAATGGAATCAGGAGCGACGTGATGTCCTCCGAGCAGAATTGGATGCGTTCTTCTTCCACAAGTACCTAGCCTCAGCGAACGATGGAAGCTGGCTGCCATTAGCCGGTCATTCGTCCCGGCAGGGTGGCACTAATGAGATCAGGCGCCTGAAAGCTCACTTCAGTACTCCAAGGCAAGCAGTAGAGTACGTACTTGGGACATTTCCTATCGTACGGAGGAGAGAGGAATCAACATACGGGTACTTCCGTACAAGAGAACTCATAATTGCAATATACGATCAGATGCAAGAATGCAAATCGGCTGGCAAAGAGTACCATAGTCAACTTAGTCCGCCACCGGCAGATCCTCGGTGTTGCCACGGAGGAAGCTCCAGATGATGGTGGTAGAAAAGGACTGGACCGTTATTCTTGTTGCTTTTCTCTTGGTATGGGATGGCCCGATAGTTGCCGATCGTCATTGTTGCGGATTGTTGATGGCCGGAACGGCGGCGGGTGTTTCGAGACAGGAGCGATTACGATGAACGTTTTCGACCTGCACAAGGGAGTAGTCTCTGACTACCGGGACTTTGTACTATCGTTCATCAAGATCGCCGACGACAGAACGCGCGAGAGGGTCGAGATAGCTCTCAAAGACGATCGGGTTCTTTGGCCAGATCCCTTGTTACAGGTCAGTCCTTCTTATGTTCGATCCGAAACGGTGGATGTTCTTGCCCACAACAACGCATTAGATAGGCTGGTCGCTCACATGTTCCGAACTGAGGCTGGTAAGCCGTTCCACCTCTATCGGCACCAGCAAGAAGCACTTGATCTTGCGAATGCCGGTAAGAGCTATGTCGTCACCAGTGGCACAGGTTCGGGCAAGAGCCTCACGTACTTTCTTCCGATCATCAACTCGCTAGTCAACAATCCTTCAGCATCGGGTTCATTGTCCGCTCTCATCGTCTATCCGATGAATGCTCTGGTTAACTCACAGCTTCAGGCGCTACGGAATCTCAAGAAGAGGTTTGAAGACAGGACGGGCCAGCAGTTCCCAGTGACATTCGAACGATACACCGGCGTAACCCCGAGGGATGTGCGGTTCAAGATCCGACGGAAGTGTCCCCAAATCATCCTGACGAACTACATGATGGCTGAACTGATGCTGGTGCGAGCTGAGGACTACGCGGTCTTGGACAGTGCTCGGCGGAACCTCAGGTTCTTGGTGTTCGATGAGTTGCACACCTACCGGGGGCGCCAAGGAGCGGATGTGGCGATGCTGATCCGTCGCTTGAAGGAACGGGCGGCCGGGCGTGGGTTAGTTCAGGTAGGGACGAGCGCGACGATGGTGGCGAGCCCCCGAGCTTCCCCGGCCGACCGAAAGCAGGCGGTGGCTGAGTTTGCTCAGCGACTATTCGGCTGCCCGTTCGAACCAACGCAGGTTGTAGAGGAGACGATTGAGCCCTTCACGCTTGTGACGGACCAATCGGCGCGTGCCCTGCAAGAAGCGGTCGACGAGCGGATACCTGGGTCGCTGAAGGGTTTGCGGAGCAATCCTCTCGCAAGCTGGGTCGAGTCGAGGTTTGGTGTCGAGCCCGAAGCAGCGGGCTGGAAGAGAAAGCAGCCAAGCACGCTCCAGGAGGCGGCTCGCGACTTGGCCACCGTCACTAAGCGGCCGTTTGAAGCCTGCCGTAGCCGGTTAAAGGAGGTCTTGAGTCTAGGGAGTTTGCTGCGCCACGAGGATGGCACACCCGCATTTGCCTTCAAACTGCACCAGTTCGTCGGGCAGGGACGTCACGTGCACGCGACTCTCGAGGCAGTATCGGAGCGTCAACTGAGTTTCGATGGCCAGATCTGGGCAGCTGAGGGGAAGATTCTAGCGCCGCTCAGGTTCTGCCGACATTGTGGCCAAGACTACTACCACTTGATCCGCGGAGGCGAGCGGTTTGAGCCGCACCCTGGTGTCGATGTTCCACTTAATGACCAATTGCAACCTGGCTGGCTCATGGTCGTATCTGAAGACGCCGACTGGAGCTCCGACAGAATTCCCGAGGCGTGGCTTGACAAGAACGGTCGACCAACAAGGACTTGGCGCCCCCGCATCCCAAAAGCAACGTGGGTTGGATCTGACGGACAGCACGGTCCAGAGCGAGCAGGCTCCGTCAAGGGGTGGTGGCAGGCCGACAGTCTCTTCCTTTGCCTGAGGTGTAACGAGTCATACACCAAGCGCCAACGAGACTTCGTAAAGCTGGGCTCACTCTCGAACGAGGGCCGGAGCAGCGCCACAACCGTTCTCGCAATGTCCCTGCTCAGGCATAGTGCGGAGATGTCCGGAGGAATGGGCAAGCTTCTCACCTTCACAGACAACCGCCAAGACGCATCTCTTCAGGCCGGACACTTTAATGACTTCGTGCACGTCGGCCTCCTTCGTTCGGCCATGTACGCCGCTCTCAGGTCGACCAAGGAACTCGCCTTCGACACAGTTGTCGATGAGACCATCAACAGCTGTGGATTGACTTTGCGCGACATCGCCAGGGAACCGACGTTGCTTCCTCGCACCTACAGAGCTCGAAGAGTGTGGAAGGCCTTCAGCGACATCACCGAGTACCGGGTCTACAACGATCTTCGTGGTGGCTGGCGCATCGTTCAACCCAACCTCGAACAGGTTGGCCTCCTCCGCATCGACTACGCAGGGCTCGAAGAACTTGCAGAAGACACAAGTGCATGGTCCTTTCACAAGGCCGCTGCCAAAGTGTCCGCATCTGAACGTGCTGAAGTGGTTCGTGCCGTTCTTGATCGCTTTCGACGTAAATTCGCGATTTCCAGAAAGTGCTTGGAGGAAACAGCGCAGCAGCAGATTCGGCGCCGGGCCGAGCAGCAACTGAACGCGTTTTGGGGACTGGACCCAGAAGTCGATGAACTCATCCCAGCCAGCTGGTTCGTGACGAGCGTCGCTCCGGGGCGACGGGGGGTATTCCCGTTAACCTTGCGCTCGGCGATCGGAAAGTTCCTAATTCGGCAGTTCGAGCTCTCACCAGATGAGTACCCTGGCTTCTTGGATGGTTTTCTGGAACTGTTGGTCGCCTACGGGCTCCTGAGTCGCTCCGAGTACAGGGCCATGCCTCGGAACCGTCAAGGTGTGCCGGCGTTTCAGCTCGATGCGGCCTGCCTTGTCTGGAGGTTGGGCAACGGCGGAGTCCCGTCCCCAAGTCCCATCGACACTCACCACCAAGGCTCCTCAGCGTCCACAGAAAGAGCGCCTAACAAGTATTTTCGGGCCTTCTATAGTCAACCGGGCGATCGTCTGGCCACCTTGGAAGCGAGGGAGCACACCGCTCAAGTGGTCGAACCGGGCGCCCGTGAGATTCGGGAGCGCCGCTTCCGGTGGGAACGCGCGGATTCCGAGAAGGAGCGCCAACTGGGACGGCGCCTGCCCTACCTTGTTTGCTCGCCGACCATGGAACTGGGCATCGACATCGCGGACCTTGATTTGGTCCATATGCGCAATGTCCCGCCCACCCCTGCCAACTACGCTCAGCGGAGTGGCAGGGCTGGTCGGCAAGGGCAGCCGGGCCTGATCTTCACCTACTGCGGGGCGACGTCAAGCCACGACCAGTACTTCTTCCGAACTCGCGAGCAAATGGTGGCCGGAATCGTCCGGCCACCCCGCGTAGATATTTCGAACGAAGCGCTCCTTCGCGCGCATGCCCACGCCGTGTGGTTGGCGTATATCCGACTGTCGCTCGGAGATCGGATTGATGCCGTCATCGACTGTGACTCTGAAAGGTTGCCTCTTCGCCAGCGCGTCGCTTCCCAAATCGCTCTTCGATCTGCCGCTCGCCAAGACATGGCGCGCCGCATAAGAACAGTGCTGGCCGGCGACGCGGCTGCACTCGAGTCCGACGGTCTGGACTTGGATGACTGGATCGATCGAGTACTGCAAGAGGTCCCGCGCGCCTTTGACCGAGCCTTCGACCGCTGGCGTGAACTTTATAGGGTGGCTCAAGAACAGCTCAGGAGCGCGGCCAGATCTCTCGAGAGCGTCCGGAGCCGCAGGCTGCGGGGCGAAGCGGAACGACTACAGAGGGAAGCGCTTCGGCAGCGAGACATTCTACTAAGGGAAAACGCAGGGCGTGACGAAGGGGACTTCTATCCATATCGCTATCTCGCGAGTGAAGGCTTCCTACCAGGCTATAACTTTCCAGCGCTGCCCATCCTGCTCTGGGTCCCCCGTCGCCAGGGGGAGTACATTCAGCGCCCCCGGTTCGTGGCGTTGCGCGAGTTTGGACCCCAGAACATCGTCTACCACGAGGGCTCAAAGTGGGAAGCCACTAGGTTTCAATTCCCCGCAGGAGGATTCGAGAACCGCTGTGCCCAGAGGCGACTCTGCACCAACTGTGGCGGGTACTGCGAGATTTCATTGGACTTGTGCCCAATCTGTCGCTCCCGCTTCGACGGAGAGAACAGCGTCATCGCCAGTCTTCTGGACATGCCCAACGTCACTGCTCGGCGGCGGGAGCGC